>NZ_LMEF01000034.1 GCF_001427905.1 Flavobacterium sp. Root420 | reverse complement strand
AAACGCTTACAACGGATCTTTTTAAATCCCGTTATAAGCGTTTTTTTGTTGTCTAAAAAATAAACCTGATTAAAATAAGGGATGTTTTTCAGTGCCCTCTTAAATTAGCTCCCTTTTTTTATCTGTTTTGCAACCATCCTTCCGGATTATTATTTGATGTATTTTGAAGAATCAAAAACTTAATGATTGTTTTTCCGGTATCACCACTAGTTCTCACTTTTCCGATACTTTGTTTGATATTTACCTTATCTCCTTTTTCTACAAATACCTGACTTAAATTTTGATAAACGGTGAAATAATCTCCATGCTGAATCATAACTGCTCTGTTGATTGGAGATAAAACGATAACACTTGAGACAGTACCTTCAAACACGGCACGCGCAGTCGCTCCAGATTCTGTTGTAATCTCCACTCCTGAATTATGAACGGTTAAATTTGGATATAATGGATGTTGTTGATCACCATATCCTAATGAAATAAATCCTTTTTCTACAGGCCAGGGCAATTTTCCACGGTTTGCTTTAAAATCGGCAGCCAGGATTTTTCCTTCTGGTGTCAAAGCAATTTTAGATGATGAAACCGGAGCCGTAGATGCTGTTGATCCCGGATTGTCTTTTGCTCTTTCTGCAGCAGCTTTTCTATTCGCTTCAGCAATCGCTTCACGAATCAAACGATCAATTTGTCTGTCGATTCTTTTTGCTTCTGCTTGTTTGCTTCTGGTGTCAGCAATAATTTTATTTTTATCTTTTTTAATAGAGTTTACTAATTTTTGCTGCTCCTTCTTTTCAACTTCTAAGCTTTGCTTTTCCTTTTGGTTTTCAGCAATAATTTTTTTCTTTACTTGTCTTTGACTATCTAATTTTGCATTAAAATCAACCAACTGAGCCGTTTTTGATTGAATCTCTAAACCTTGATTTTTTCTGAAATTAGTATATTGTTTTAAATATTGTGCTCTTTTATAAGCCTGTAAAAAACTTTCAGAAGATAAAATAAACATTGCTCTGCTTTGCTCCGAACGGCTTTTGTATGATTTCAGGATCATCTTTGCATAATCTTCTTTCAAAACTGCTAATTCTCGCTTCAGTTTATTAACCTTAAGTTGGTTAATGTACATATCATTGTTTAAAATCTTCTCTTGTCGGGCAGTCGTATTGATCAGTTTTTCTTTCAGTTTAATTTTATTCGCCTGAATCAAAAATACATTTACAGCCGATTTTTCTTTTTTCTTTACAGACTGCAGCATTTTTTCATTATCTCTAATTTCCTGCTGAATCTGAGCTTTACGCTGCTCCAGTTTTTCTTGTTGCGAATCCTGCGCCCACATGAAAGTTGTGGCACAAATAAAAATTAGGCTTAGGAGAAATTTTGGCATGTTTCTTTTTTCTTTTTGCAAATTTAGTTAATTATAACTTTTTTATACCCACTTGGAACACTATATGGGAAAGAAAGTTCTTCATTAAACGTAATATTATTATATTCTAAATTAATATCGGTCTTCCCTTTTGGCTGAACAGCATTAATTTCGATTTTGGTTGGGAGTATTCCCTGATCAAAAGTTTTACTATCAGAATATTTTATTGCTAACATTCTGTTTTCTGCAGGTTGTAAAATTTCCTCTTTTTGCAGCAAATATTTTTCTGAATCTAAATAAAATGTCTTTTTTATTTTAGCTTCTTTTTCATCTTCCAACTTAAAAAGATTTTCTACAATGGTCTGTGTGTATTTTCCTTTTCTTAAATCATCCAAAGCTTCTCCAACCAATAAATTCTGAACTTTGCTGTAGTCTAATTCAGTTCCAAGCCATTTGCTTAAACTTGTAAAATCACCTTCGTAATAAGTACCTTTTATTTTTTCGTAGTAACTTACTGTAGTAGGTGTGATCAATGCCTTTGCCATTGTGATTCCGAGAAAACGAACACTTACTAAAATTTGCTTGTCTTTTTCAATTTTGATTTCGGCAGTTACATTCTGACTTTGTTTTTCATCTTCATATTTAGCGCTTGCTTTTATATTTAATGTTTTGAAATCTAATTTATTGTCATAATGTTTTGCTATTGCTTTTCTGTCCTCTTTTGGTGCTTCTACAGGTTTATCTGTATTTTGTACTGCAACGGCTTTGGATTTACATGAAATCACAAAAACCGACATCAATACTAGCGCTATATATTTTTTCATTTTCTACTTCTTTTGTTTTAATAACTCATTTGCCTTCAAAAAGTATTCCTCTTTTTTCTTAGCATCTCCTAATCCATTGTATGCCTCTCCAAGCTGAATATTAAAATTTGCCTCAAGCGTTTTATCATCGACTACATAATCAAGTCCCATTTCTAAAACGGTTTTTGCATTCTTAAATTGTTGTAACTTATTGTTTCCTAAGCCTGCATAATAATAAAATTGAGGCTGGCTCGGATACACTTCAATCATATTCATAGCTCTTTTTGTCATCGGCTCAAACTGTTTTGCCTGCGTATACGCTTCAAGCAAAAGCAAGTTGGTTTCGCGATCTGTATCTGAATTTGCCTTTAAATCTTTTTCGTAATATTTAATGGCATTTTCAAATTGACCTTTACTGTGATAAAATTTCCCAATTTCTTTTGCAACATCGACATTCGGATCGTTGTCAAAATAAGCAATTGCTTTCTCTAAATCTGGAGCATATTGCGGATTTTTATTCACATAAATCAAAAACTCATTTAGCGTACGATGCTTTATTTTTGAATCAATTTTTGAACTTGACAAAATAACATTCATCGATTTAATTGCCTGATCTGCTTTATTGCCATCTAAATACACTTTGAACAAAGTTACCTGAGCCCATTCAGAATTTGGAATTTCTTTTGCCAATTGTTTTGCAACATCCAAAGCCTTATCTGTTTCTTCTGATTTTGAATATAAAAAAATCAGGTTAACATAATTTGATTCTTCTTTCGGATTTTGTTTAATCTGATCAATCAAATTAGCAATCTCGGAATTTTGATATTTACCCTGAGATAAGATCTGCAATTTATATCTTTCGCGATCTTCAGATTTCCCGAATTTATCGTTCATTTCATTAATCGTCAAAAGCGCTTTATCGTACTGATTCGTCAACATGTATAATGAAATCAAATCATCTTTATATTCTTCGTCAAACGGGATAATTTTTTGAATCGTTTCGATTGCCAAAGGATAATTCTTGGTTTCATAACTTACATCATAAATTCCAAGCCAATACCATTTGTTTTTTGGGTCTAATTGTGTTGCTTTTTCAAATGAAGATTGAGCATTGCTATATTCTTTTAGAGCAAAATAATTCTTCCCCAATTCAAAATAAGCAACAGCATCATTAGGTTTTAGTTTGATACATTTTTCTAATGATACAATGGCCTTGTCATAATTTTCAATTCCTTTTTGTTTTAATGATTCATAAAAAGAGTCCTGATATTCATCGGTTGCCATAGCAATATCTTCCGGTTCAGTCTGAGCTAAAACCGACATTGAATTGCCAAGCAAAACGAAAAATAAAATTACAAAAACTCCTTTTTTCATCATTTACATAATTTCATTTTAAATTATTATTTTATTCTAAAACAGAATAATCTCCAATACTGATACTCGTAAACTTACCATCATAACTAACATGGTTTCCGATCATCGCATTATCTAAGTTAGCATTTTTTATTTGAGAAAACGTCTGAACTAAACTGTTTTTGATTGTACTGTCGATTACATGGCATCCTTTTCCTAACGATACGTTTGGTCCAACCGTTGCGTTTTTCAACACTACATTTTCACCAATATAACAAGGTGGAATAATCGTTGCGTTTTCTAATGTCACATTATAATCAACCAGATGTTCTCCATCGTTATGTAAAAATCCTAACATTCTGGTATTGGTTTCAACGGTAACGTCTTTGTTTCCGCAGTCCATCCATTCATCTACACTTCCGGTTTTGAAAATTTTTCCGTCAGCCATCATTGCTTTGATTCCGTCATTGATTTGATATTCTCCACCATTTTGTATATTATTATCCAAAACGCCTTGCAGTTCTTTTTTCAAATCAGCAACTTCTTTAAAATAATAGATTCCGATAACGGCTAAATCGCTAACAAATTCTTTTGGTTTTTCAACCAATTCTATAATTTCATTATTGGTATTTAACTTTACTACACCAAATGCTTCAGGCTGATCTACTTGTTTTACCCAAATTACAGCATCTGCAGCAGGATCTAATTCAAAATCAGCTCTGATTAAAGTATCTGCATAAGCAATTACAGCAGGTCCTGACAAAGATTCTTTTGCGCACATAATTGCATGACCTGTTCCCAAAGGCAAATCCTGACGATAGATAGATGCTTTTGCTCCTAAACCTTTTGCCAAATCTTCTAAACTTGTTACAAGATCAGCACCAAAAAAAGCTTCATCACCCAAAATAAAAGCAACTTCTTCAATTGGTTCTTTTAATATTTTAGCAATATCTTCGACTAAACGATGTACAATTGATTTTCCTGCAACTGGAATTAATGGTTTTGGAACCGTTAAAGTATGTGGTCTAAGTCTCGAGCCTCGGCCCGCCATTGGAACAATTATTTTCATTTTTGTATTTATTTTTTATGAAAGATTATCTAAAATCTTCTTGAGTTGGTTCTTGATTTTTAACCGCAAAGGCCGCAATCCCGATAGCTATCGGGATACGCAAAGTTCGCTAAGTTATTTTGTACTTTTTAAGGTCGCAAAGTCCGAATGAATGGTGAAAACTGCAACTGAAAACTGAAAACTTATTTCACGCCTGTACTACCAAATCCGCCGGCGCCTCTTGAAGTTTCGGATAATTCTTCAACTTCAATCCACTCAGCTCTTTCGTGTTTGGAAATAATTAATTGAGCAATTCGTTCTCCGTTTTCGATTACGAATTCTTCATTTGATAAATTTACTAAAATTACCCCTATTTCACCTCTATAATCTGCATCAACGGTTCCCGGTGAATTTAAAACGGTTACTCCTTTTTTTGCAGCCAATCCGCTTCTTGGTCGTACCTGCGCTTCGTAGCCAATTGGCAATTCAATAAAAAGACCTGTTTTCACAATCGTTCTTTCTAAAGGTTTAAGCGTTATTGATTCTGTTAAGTTGGCTCGCAAATCCATTCCTGCCGAAGCAATTGTTTCGTAGTTTGGTAAAGCGTGTTGTGATTTATTGATAATTTGTATTTTCATTTTTTTATTTAAAACATTAAAAAGTACGACTACTTTCTATTCATAATTCCTTTGATTGTATCTTTTTCGTTATGATAAACAAAATACATAAAGCCTAATAATAACGGAATTCCAACGAAATAATTTTCCCTAAATCCATAAAAAGAAATAGCCGAAAACACAATTGAAATTCCTAAATAAGCTCCAATTTTATTCATATCATAAGGTATAGGGTAATATTTATTTCCTAAAATATAAGAAATCAGCATCATGCTTCCGTAAGCAGAAATAGTTGCAATTGCAGAACCATAGTAACTGTATTTTGGAATCAGGAAATAGTTTAAAACCAAAGTTACTATTGCACCAACAATTGAAATATAAGCACCAATTTTTGTTTTGTCTGTCAGTTTATACCAAACCGATAAGTTGTTGTAAATTCCTAAAAAGAAGTTTGCCAGAATAATTAACGGCACTACTTTCATCGCTTCCCAATATGATTTATTATCCAATAGCAGAAATTTTAAAATATCTGCAAAAACAATTACTCCCAATAAAATTAAGGATCCTAAAATCACAAAATATTTGGTGATAACCGCGTAGGTCTGAGGTGCATTTTCATTCTTTGCATGACTGAAAAAGAAAGGTTCGATTCCTAATCTAAAAGCCGTTGCAAATAAAACCATAAATAATCCAAGCTTGTAACAAGCAGAATAAGCTCCAACTTCAGATTTAGCCAAGTTTTCGGGTAATAAATATCCTAAAAGAATTTTATCGAAATGTTCGTTAACAGCAAATGCAAGTCCGGCAACCAAAATTGGCAAACCATATTTCATCATTTTTTTCCAAAGTACCGGATCGAATTTTCGTCCTAGCGAAAGATAATTTGGAGAAAGCACAACAAAAGTGGCTAAACTCGCCAATAAATTTGCTATGAAAATATAGGCAATCTGGAAATTCTCTACATATAAATTATCCCAAACCGAATTAGGATTTGAAGCCGCCAGTTTTGGTAAATACATTAAAAAGAAAATATTCAGCAATAAATTGATTATTACGTTTCCAATTTTAATCGCAGCGTAAACCATTGGTCTCTGATTGGCCCTAAGTTTGGAGAATGGTACTAACACCAAAGCATCTAAAACTAAAATCCAAACCGAATAGGTAACATACTGTGCATCTACTTCAGCAAGGCTTGCTAAGGTATTTCTAAAAATTAATGCTACAAACAAGAAAATTATCGACGACCAAAATATTGAAATTGTAGAAGTTGCAATTACATTTTTCTTATCTTCTTCGGCACTATAGAATCTAAAAAAAGCAGTTTCCATTCCGTAAGAAAGAACTACATTAAAGAAAACCATCCAGGACAAAACAATCGAAATCTCGCCATATTCTGCAGTTGGTAAAATACCTGTATATAATCTTACCAATAAAAAGCTCAGCATTCGCGGTAACACTGTTGCTAGGCCGTAAATTGCAGTTTGCTTGAATAGATTTTTATATAATCCCAAAATAATTTAATAATAAAGTTTGTAAAACAAAAATAACCAATTCTTTGGTTTAATACTGATTTTGCAGGTTCAATAAAAAAACTTCAGTGCTTTTTTATTGCGTTAGTTTATTTTCATCCAAAATTTTAACAAAATGAAAACCCTTTGGACCGTAACCCTGATTGTAGTAAAAACGATGTGCTGCAAAATTTCCTGTAAAAGCGTCTAAAACAATACTGCTGCAGTTCAGGTCAGTAGCTTTTTGTTCAATATAATCGGTCAGTAATTTTCCAATTCCTTTTGAGCGATGCTCCGGATTAACCACAAAATTATCGATTTCAAGATACTTGCCGGTCCATAGTTTAGTAGCAGCCCAACAACCCGTTATTCCCAGACAAACACCATCTTCAAAAACACCAATCTGAATATAATTGTGTGGTACCATCTCTGACAGAAATGATTTGTATTTTTCAATAGAAAGTTTTGGATAAAGAAATCGCATAGTATCAATTTGAGCCAGCATTTCTTCTATTGTAGTGAGTTCTTTAATTTGTAGTTTCATTGTAATAAAAATAGAGTTCAAAAATACTCAATTTTTTTCATTCTTAATTATAGCAAAAAACGTACACATGTGAAATATATAAATTGTCGGCAAAAATTATGTAACATTTTTTTAACAGTCTCATCTTAAATTTGCTACATAGGGATTGAGAAAAGCTAGAAATACAACCCTTATAAAAAAGAAAAGCATTGGGACTAATAAAGCTAGTTTGTTCCCACAAAAGACAAAGCACAAGGGATTGATTCTGCTGAAATGTAACCCTCAAAAAAACAGAGCACTGGGATTGATAAAGCTAGTTTGTTCCCACAAAAGACAAAGCACCACAGATCACTATCTGAATGGTAAATTTATAAAATGGTATTGATTCTTGGTTTTGAGTAATTCCAAGAATCACCATTTTATAACTTATATTTCAAAATAGAAAAAGATAAAAACTACTATATTTAAAAGGAGCCGACAATTGGGGATGTCGGCTCTTTTTGCTTTTTTAAGATTCTTTGTTTTTCAATTCTAAGTTAACGTTTTGCTCCGTTTCTTTTGGTTCCGGAATATCTTCTTCAGTAAGTGTTTTTAGTACTTTATTGGTTATTTTTTTCAATTTAACAATTCGGTTCGCCTGATTCTGAACACATTTTTCAAATAAATTTCGAACCACTCTGGCGTTTCCAAAACTTTCATTTTTACTTTCATAGAGCAAATCAAAAGTATCCGTTAATTTTTCTTTGGCATCATCAGCAATTATAAAATCAGACTTTGAACAAAATGACTCAAAAATTTGAAATAATTCTTGTGGAGTAAAATGGCTAAAATGAAAATATCGATTAAAGCGGGAACGTAAACCCGGATTAGATTCTATAAAAATCTTCATTGGTTCGGTATATCCAGCCACTACAACTGCTAAATCTTCCCGATGGTCTTCCATTCTTTTCAAGAGTGTATTCACAGCTTCGGCTCCATAATCATTTCCAAATGCATTTTGAGATAATGCATAAGCTTCATCAACAAATAAAACACCACCAAGGCTGGATTCCACCGCAGCATCAACCTTGGTTGCCGTCTGCCCAACATAGCCAGCAACTAAACCTTCTCTGTCTGTTTCGAACATTTGACCTTTGGATAAAAAGCCCAAATGTTTAAAAATTCGGCTTAAAAGTCTCGCCACAGAAGTTTTTCCGGTTCCGGGCGGTCCTAAAAAAACAGTATGCAAGGTTATTTCAACATTCTTTAATCCTTGTTTTGATCGTTTCTTTTGTATTTCTAATAAATTAATAAGTTCAGAAACGTCTTTTTTTACTTCTGCTAAACCAACTAATTCATTTAATTCTTTCAGTACTTTTTCTAATGAATCTTCTTTCGGAAGATGGTCAATTTCCTTTTTGTCTGTTTTTGATTTGTTGAAATTCAAACCAAGATAATTATTGAAAGCTGTTACATTTTCAAATTTTTTATCAAACGCAAACTGGATGAAATTTTGGTATTTGTTTAAAATTTCGTCTGCTTTATTGTGTTTCTTTTCTACTATTTCAGGAAGCAAATATTGGTTTTGGTAAGCGTTTGAAGCTATTATCTTGTTTTCCTTTTTTATTTTTAAAAGATGATTTTTAAATTCCGTTGTAAAAACCAATTGATTTAATTCGTTTGCCGAATTTTCATCCGCAAAATGTTTGTTGCGTAAAACATCATAATAATAAGCTACAACAAACTCTTGCTTTTCATTTTTTTGTCCCGGCTCTCTTTCGTAAAGATTAATAATATCCGAAAGAAAAAAATGCTCTGCTTTAAACAATAAACCTTTTGAAAAAACAGGGTTTACAGCTTGATTTATTTTCTGAATAAAATCTGTATCTTGATTTAGTACATTGCAAATTTCAAGAATACTTGTAGTTTCTTTATGTAGATTACTAATAAATGAAGCCGTAAAAACGGCTTCATTAGAATTTATGTTTGTTTCCAAATATTTTTTTAGAGACAAAAATGATTCCTCAATAATCGATATCGGATTGTTCTTTTTTGACATATGCTGTTTTAAGAAATCATCATTTGGTGAATAATTTCTTTTGATAATTTTAGGTGATCATCACAATAATCTTTCCAGGCTAAGCCCATATCTCTCAAATCATACTTGGCCACAATTGTTCCGTAATGTTCCTGTTTTCCATTAATAGTTGGATAACCAATAACATAAATAGTCTGCGCCAATTCAATTGCCAATTCAATGTCATGTGTAGAAAAAATGACTGTATTAAAATCAGAAGATTTTCCTAATAGCTCAAAAGATTTTTTTACTTCTTCAATATTTCCAACATCTAAACCTGAAAAAGGTTCATCCAAAACAATAAATTGATCCGACGAGAACAATTGTTCTATAATCGCGGTTCTTTGTCTTTGTCCTCCGGAAAGTTCGTTTGGATATTTGTCTTTACAGTTTTCTAAGCCCCATTCTTTCAGGTATTTTTTTATCTTGTCTTCTTTTTCAGTATTCGAAAGCGTTGTTTTTCTTAACGAAAATTTCAAAGCCTGAGTAACTGTTTTATGTCTGAACAAAGTATACTTTTGATCTACAAAACCAATATCGCCTTCATTTACAGATTTGGCAGCATTAGGTTCTTTGTTTTCAAAATCTCTAATTAAAATTTTTCCCGTTTTCGATGGAATTAGTCCGGTTAATGCTTTAAAGAAAGTAGATTTTCCTCTACCTGATCTTCCAACAAAAGCTACAACTTGTCCTGTGCAATCTACTCCATCTCTGATTACGTCTTTTTCTACAAGATTAATATCCTTTATAATAACTGTATCATCGTATGCAACGCTTAAATTTTCAACATACAAAAGCGTTTCTTTATATTCGTGTTTCATGATTATATTTTTGAATATCTAAATAATGCTTTTCTTAAGAAATTTATTCCTGCATCTAAGCCAAGACCTATTAATAAAATAATGATTTGAAGTGCTATTATTCGTCCCGTGTTCATGAATTTATCAGAATTTTTGATTAAAAACCCTAATCCTCCAGAAGCTACAACGATCGACTCTACTGTTACCAGCATCATCCAGGTTATGGCAAGATTTTGTCTGATGACATCAATTACATAATCTACTCTTCCTAAAATAATAACCTGCCAAAGGACTTCTAACCGAGTACATTTTAGCATTTTTGCATGATCAAATTCTTCTTGTGGAATATCTTTGATAACTGCAATTAACGATGTTGTCAAAAAAGTCGTCAGGAAAATTACCAAAATCCAAACCTGCATCGATCTTGCATCGTGAACCACCATTGTGATATAAAATGAAAGTCCGGTAAAAGGCAAAAATCTAAATTTAGTAACAAATTCAGCAATTGGTTTCAATAACGGAATGGGCCATGAATAAGCAAATAGTAAAGAAATGATAGTAGCTAAAAAAATCGAGATAAAACATAATGACAATGAATTGAAAATATGCACTACCAAACCTTCTCTGTATAAATCTTCAAAACCAGTTAAAACCTGAGATGGAGATGGAAAAAGATGTTTTTCGCCAGCTGTCGTCGCAAACCAAATAATAATCAAAAGAAAGAACCAGCCTATTAAAATAAGGGTTCTGTTCATTTTTGATATTTTTTCAAAGGGAGTTAAAAGTTTTATCATGTTTATAGCAAAAGGCTATCCGTTAAGATAGCCTTTAAATATTTATTTTTATTTTAATAAAGTAATAACCACACGTCTGTTTGATGCTTTTCCTGAAGCTGTATTATTATCTGCAACCGGATCGCTTTGTCCTTTTCCGTCAACTAATTGGAAACGGCTTGCAGGAATACCTTTTTGTTTCAAATAGTTTACAACTGCTTCTGCTCTGCTTTTTGACAAAGCCAAATTAGAATCTGGATTTCCAACATTATCAGTATGACCAACAATAGTTAGTTTTGTGTTTTCAGCCTGTACTAAAAGATTGTAGATTTTTTCCACTTCTTTACTGGAAGAGTTTGAAATTTCAGCACTTCCTGTGTTAAAATTAATTTTCCATTCTCCAGAAGCTACAACTTCTTTTGCTTCAGCACTATAATCTGCTTTATCTGCAGAAGTAGATTCGATATCATTGATGTTTTTCAGGAAAAACAAGTTTACTGCCTGATCGTAAGGAACAACTGCGCCAACATTTTCGTTAAATCCAAACGGATTCAATTCTGTTAAATATCCAGAAACCTGATTGTAAACTGATTTGTATCTGTTCACACCATCTGATAATCCAAAATATTGCATTACATCAGCATAATTAAATACTTTTGAACCACCCATATTATAAGTCAATCCAGCTTTTGTTCCTTGTTGTCCTTTGAACATTTTGTACCAATATTCAGGAGTTTCAAGTTTATAGGTATCAGCAACTGCTTCTGAAGCTCTTACTTTCCAGTCTTCATAGTTTTTCATTTGATTTGAAGCCGTCAATGCCGATTTCAAAATATTAGAAACAATATCCGGATTTTTTTCTGCCCATTCTTTAACTCCAATAAGAGCAGTTGGCATTTGATTATTGAATTCTTTGGTAGAAACAATATCAACAAAACCAGTAAGTTTATCAAAAACTGTTTTATCTCCAGGAGTCCAGGTAGCACAACCGTCGATTTTTCTGTTTACAGATTTTCCAGTTAATTTTCCATTTACTACTTCTTTCAAAGTAACAGTCCATCCCGTTGTCTGAGATTTAATTAATTCCTCTGCCGATTTAATATAATCATCATTTTCAGATGGATAAATATTTACTGCATCTGCATCATAAGTTGTTGGATCAGGATTTACTTTTAATCCGTTTGCGAAACAATAGTTTACAGTAGTAACCCAGTCACCATCTCCAAGAACGGCAGAAATAACAGAACCCTTCATCGTTTTTGGATCAGATTTCCAGCTTGGTGGCCCAATCAATTTATCTTCACCATAACTCATACCCACAACACCCATAACTTGTAAGTGGTACTTGTCCTTTCCGTATTTTTCATCTAGTGATTTTTGAACAGAACTAATATAAAATGGGGCACCGTCACCCATGATCATAACAGCAAAAACACTTTTATCTGAAGAAGGAAAAGCTTCTCCTTTATCAAATTCTTCGATAAATTTCATTTGCATATTACGCAATTCTGACAACCAGTCCTGACGGATAATTTCCAAATTAACTCCGTTTTTTTCCATCAATGATCCTTTTGTTGTTTTTGGACCACCATTAGAAACAATAATTCCAGATTGAGCATTCCATGCATAAGCACCAATTTTCACTAAAGGTTTGTCTGCAACTTCTGAAGATATTTCTTTTGAAGGAAGCGCTATTTTTTCAGCATTAGTTACGTTATTAACATCTGTCTGATTAAGTTCAATTCCGTTTAATTGTTTTGAAACAGCTGTCTTAATTCCAGGAGACAAATAATAAACTCCTCCTAAAATCGCACCAATTCCGGCAATAACGATTAATAATTCAGAAAACGTAGTTAACTTTTCTGTTCTTAAAATTTTTCCCATTTTTATTTAAAAATTAAATTTAATTGTATTAAAAAATATCCCCAAAACCACCACCAGATAATTTATCTTCTTTGGTCATTTTATAATTTGGACTTGTATATTTTGTAGAATCCGGAATTGTGTTATCGCCCGTTTTAATTTCATCTGCTAATGAATCTAATCTTGAATAAAGCTCATCATTATCCACTGAATATTTAGAAGTCAATGCATCGATGTCAATTAAGTTTTCAGAAGTTTTAGCAATATCCTGAGCAATTGTAGAGGTTACAACTTCCAGTGCATATTCTAATTCCCAGTCTTTCGTAAATAACATGGCACTTTTAGCACTTTCTGTTGCTTCTTTAGCATTTTTGGCAAATTCATACTCCTTTTGAAGCATCTTAACTGTCACATCAAAATCAGCAATTTTGATGTCGATGGCAGTTCCGGCTAAAGTCAATTTTCTATCCATTTTTCCCAAAACATTAGCACGAACGCCATATTTTTGAATGAAACTTTTGCTTTGTTCATATTGTGTAGAAACTCTTTGAGAGTCGCTTAACTTTCTGGCTAATTCACTTTGCAGAGTTACATACTCATCAGTATCTTTTGCAGCAACACCGTTTTGTTTCACCATTTCGTCCATCGCCGATTTCAATTTTTCAGACTGACGCTGTAAACTCAAAACATCTTCCTGAAATGCTTTTGCTTCTTTTTCAGATTTATTGGCTTCAATTTCCATTTCATTTTTAAGACCTTTCAGCTTCGCTTTGGTGTTCTTAAAAACTTCACGGTTTTTAATCATTTTTTGTTTTTGTTCTTCTAACTCATTAAAAGGGTTACTCTGAATTAACGCTTTATGAATATTTTTTGTTGCAAAACGAAGACTCTTCATTATAACTGGAGCCATCATAACTAAAAAAACTAAAAATACTCCAGTTGCGGATAAGGCGATCGCCTGACCTAACATTGTAAATAATGGTGGAATAATATAAGTCCAGATTAAATAACCACCAACTCCTAATAAACCAAGTGCCAGAGCCAAAAATAATGACTTTTCACCTTTTTTAAGCGCACCCGATTTTAGAGCAATTTCTCCTTTCGACTCGTCAAAATGTTTAAGTATTGGTAATGTCAAAAGAGTGCTTCTTTCTTGTTCGTATTTATCCATTATAAATATTGATTAATTCCTGTAATTACAGTATTGATTGAGGTTAATATTTTTTGTTTAGCTAAATTGTTGGCTTCCATTTTTAATTGAATTTCTGAAAGCTGTTCCATATTAACAGGATCAATTTTTTGAAGTTCTATTTTCTTAGCTTCCAGCTCTTTTTGAAGTTCAATAATTTTCGCTTCCAAATCAGAAATGCTTTTAGATAAATTATATTTTTCTTTGGTTATAGAATTATCTAAATCGGCTTTTTTAGTTTTTCCTATAGTATCATATTTAGCGTAGACTTTCTCGATTTCTGCGATGTAAAAACTCCCTTTTTGTAAAAGAAATTCTTTTGTCAAATCAGATTTAATTGATTTACCCATAGTAAAAGCCATCTGATAACTTTGTGGATTTGTTACTCCAACTGCTATAACAGATTTGTAAAGCTCGAAAAAATCAAAACCGGACTCATTCAATGACTCAAAACCTTTATCATAAACTTCAAAAATTTCATTTAAAAAAGGATTTGTCAGCGAATTTGTTGGAAATGATTCGGTAGCGTGATTTGGAAACTTACTTTCAGTAGCTGGTAAAACGGGTGCTGATGATTGAGCCGCAGCTGCGCCCTCTGCATTGTTAGTCTCATCATTTATGAAGAGACTTTTCCAATTAAAACTTTCTTTTGCCATTGTTTTAGGTTAAACTATTTTTAATAACTTTTTGGTTGTTAAATGTTATACGCAAAAAGTGTTAAAAAGTTACTAATTTTAAAAGCATAAATATATACTTTTTTAAAATTAAATTGTAACTATTTAATTACCAAATAAGTTAATCCTTATAAATTATCAAAAAACGAAAAAAAAATTTCATTGATTTTATTAATTTATTGTAAAAAAAATAACGCACAAAAAAAGAGCCAACTAATAGTTGGCTCTTTTAATATTTTATTAAAATACTTTTATCCGTTCAATGCTTCTGCTCCACCAACGATCTCTAAAATCTCGTTTGTAATAGCAGCCTGACGTGCTTTATTGTAAGTCAATTTCAATTGGTTTCTTAATTCAGTTGCGTTGTCAGTTGCTTTGTGCATTGCTGTCATACGTGCTCCGTGTTCTGAAGCAAATGAATCACGAATTCCTTTGTATAATTGTGTTTTCAATGATTTTGGAATCAAAGTCAGTACAATTTCTTCTTTTGAAGGTTCGAAAATATAATCTGCAGCTGAAACTGGTACATCAGATTTAATTGGAGCTAACGGCAAAAACTGTTCAGTCTGAACGATTTGAGTCGCAGCATTTTTAAACTGATTGTAGATCAATTCGATTCTGTCATATTCTCCTGATAAGAATTTTTCAGTCAAATTATCTGCGATTCCAGCAACATTTTCAAAAGTTAAATGATCAAAAATTGCATTATGATGACCGTGAACTTTAAAAGTTTTACTTAGTACATCATTTCCTTTTTTACCAATAGGAAAAACATCAACTTGTTTTCCAGCGTAAAACGCAGAACGATTCTTAATCTCCTTAATTACATTTGAATTGAATGCACCACATAAACCTCTGTTTGAAGTTATAGCTACAAGCAATACTTTTTTTACTTCACGTTGTGTTGTGTAATCTCCCCCAACTTCACCATCAAGTGTAGCAGAAAGATTTTGCAACAACTCCGTTAATTTCTCGGCATAAGGGCGCATCGCAGTGATTGCATCTTGTGCTTTCTTAAGCTTTGCAGCAGAAACCATTTTCATAGCCGATGTTATTTGCATCGTCGATGAAACGGAAGTAATTCTATTACGGATTTCCTTTAAATTTGCCATCTATTAATTAGAAAATGTGACAATTTGAAAATTAGATAATTAGATAAAATCCGGAGACATTTTCTAATTATCTAATTTACTAATTATCTAATTAGTTATATTTTGCTGAAATTTCTTTTGCTGCTTTTTCGATAACATCAGTAATGTTGTCATCTAATTTACCAGCTTTCAACGCGTTAAGCGTATCTTTATGTTTACTGTTTAAGTAAGCTAAGAAATCAGCTTCAAATTCTTTTACTTTATTTACAGGAACACTTTTTAATAAGTTTTTTGAACCAGCGTAAATAATAGCTACTTGATTTTCAACAGGATAAGGATCATTTAAACCTTGTTTCAAGATTTCAACGTTTCTTCTTCCTTTTTCAATTACGTTTAAAGTAACAGAATCTAAATCAGAACCAAATTTAGCGAAAGCTTCTAATTCACGGAATTGAGCTTGGTCTAATTTTAAAGTTCCAGAAACTTTTTTCATTGATTTAATCTGAGCATTACCTCCAACACGAGATACAGAGATACCTACGTTGATTGCAGGACGAACTCCAGAGTTGAACAAATCTCCATCAAGGAAAATCTGACCATCTGTAATCGAAATTACGTTTGTTGGGATATATGCAGAAACGTCACCAGCCTGAGTTTCGATAATTGGTAAAGCAGTTAATGAACCGCCACCTTTTACGATAGACTTGATAGAATCTGGTAAATCGTTCATGTTTTTAGCAATTCCATCATCAGCAATTACTTTACAAGCACGCTCTAATAAACGAGAGTGTAAGTAGAAAACGTCTCCAGGATATGCCTCACGTCCCGGTGGTCTTCTTAATAAAAGGGAAACCTCACGGTAAGCAACAGCTTGTTTAGATAAATCATCATAAACGATAAGAGCTGGACGACCTGAATCTCTAAAGTATTCTCCAATTGCAGCACCTGCGAAAGGAGCATAAACTTGCATTGGAGCTGGATCAGAAGCATTAGCTGCAACAATAACAGTATAAGCCATTGCACCTTTTTCTTCTAACATTTTAGCGATTCCTGCTACAGTTGAAGCTTTTTGTCCAATTGCAACATATATACAGAATACAGGTTTTCCTGCATCATAAAATTCTTTTTGATTTAAGATTGTATCGAGACAAACAGTTGATTTACCAGTTTGACGGTCACCGATTACAAGCTCACGTTGTCCACGACCAACCGGGATCATAGCATCTACTGCTTTTACTCCAGTTTGTAATGGCTCAGTAACTGGCTGACGGAAGATAACTCCAGGAGCTTTTCTTTCTAACGGCATTTCGTATAAGTCTCCGCCAATTGGTCCTTTTCCATCAATTGGAAAACCAAGAGTGTTTACTACACGTCCTACCATTTGCTCACCTACTTTAAGAGAAGCAATACGTTGTGTTCTTTTTGCTGTTGATCCTTCTTTGATTCCTGTTGATGGTCCTAAAAGTACCACACCAACATTGTCTTCTTCAAGATTCAATACAATAGCTTCAAGTCCGTTTTCAAATTCAACTAACTCACCATATTGTACATTCGATAGCCCGTAAATACGAGCAATACCATCTCCAACTTGAAGTACCGTTCCTACTTCCTCTAGCGTAGCACCAGATTCAAAACCTTCTACTTGCTTTCTTAATATTGCTGAAATTTCAGCAGGTTTGATTTCCGCCATCTTAATTTATAATTTAGACACTTTTATGTGTAATAAAACTAATTACTTAACTCTCTTTTTAATACTTGTAATCTGTTTGCAACAGAAGCGTTGTATTGTTGATCACCTATTCTTAAAATAAATCCTCCAATGATTGATGGATCTACTATATTTTCAATTGTTATTTTTTTATCTGACAAAGTTGAAACTTTTGCTAAAACTTTAGCTTCTAAAGCCGCATCCATTGGAATAGCAGTTGTAACTTTTGCTACTTCAACACCATTACTTTCGTCAAACAATTTTTTATATTTTAATGCAATTCCTTCCAGAATTTCGAATCTTTTGTTTTCGAATAATAAATGAAATAAACCTTTAGTTACACCATTTACATTAGCAAAAACTTCTAAAAGAGCACTTTCTTTAACCTCTACTTTTGTAGTTGGGTTTTGAATAAATGTACTCAATTCTAAATTGCTTTCAATTGTAGAAGCAATAGATTTCATATCGTTATTTACAGCTTCGGCAACACCTTTAGAGTTTGCTAAGTCTAGAATTGCTTTTGCATAACGAATTGCTGCTCTTGTACTTGCCATAATCTTAGTTTAACTTTACGTCACCTAACATTTTCTCTACTAATTTAGTTTGAGATTCTTTGTTAGATAATTCATCTTTCAATAATTTTTCAGCAATGCTTAATGATAAAGTTGAAACTTGTAATTTCAATTCAGCCATAGCAGCATTTTTTTCACTTTCGATAGCCGCTTTAGCCTGCTCGATCATTTTTTGACCTTGCACTTGCGCTTCGTTTTTAGAATCAGCAATCATTTTCTCTTTCATTTCGCGAGCTTCTTTCAACATCGCGTCACGTTCTGCACGAGCTTCATTCAAAATTCTTTGATTGTCAGCTTGTAGGTTTTCCATTTCTCTCTTTGCATTTTCAGCAGAAAGTAATGCATCTTTAATACCTTGTTCTCTTGCAGTAATAGATTCCATAATTGGTTTCCATGCAAATTTTACTAAAAGTAAAATCAAAACCAACAAGATTAAAGCTTGCCAAAAGAATAAACCGAATGAAAAATCGTTAATTAACTTATCCATTTTATAACTATATTAAAATATTTAATTTCTTTTTTTAAAAGTAACAACACCTTTAACCAACCGTTAAAGATGTTGTTATTTCTCTCTTTATTATTTTCCTAAGATTAAAGCAGCGAATGCTAAACCTTCTAATAAAGCCGCGATAATAATCATCGCAGTTTGAATTTTACCAGCAGCTTCTGGTTGACGAGCAATCGCGTCCATAGCAGATCCACCGATTTTACCTAAACCTAAACCTGCACCGATTACTACTAAACCTGCACCTACTAAAGTTGGAATTGTTCCCATAAGTATTTATATATATAAAATTAAACTTCTAAATTAAATGATCACATTCTCTTCGTGACCGTGATCATGGTCATGATCCTGAACTGCCATACCAATAAACAATGATGATAACATTGTAAAGATAAAGGCCTGTAAAAATGCAACTAAAACTTCGATAACTGAAATAAACAATGTTAATCCCATCGAAATAGGTAAATCTGCAGCTAAATTTTTACCCACAAAAATCATTGCAATCAAACTCATGATTACTACGTGACCCGCAGTAATATTGGCGTACAAACGAATTAATAATGCAAATGGTTTTGTTAATGTTCCAAGAACTTCAATTGGCGCTAAAATAATTTTCATTGGAACAGGAACTCCCGGCATCCAGAAAATATGACCCCAATATTCTTTATTAGCACTAAATTGTGTAATTATAAAAGTGAAAGCTGCTAAACAAACTGTAATTGCAATATTTCCAGTAACGTTAATTCCAAGTGGCGTCATACCTAATAAGTTTAACAACCATACAAAGAAAAATACGGTTAATAAATAACCCATATATTTTCTGTATTTTTTCTCGCCAATATTTGGAACAGCAATTTCGTCTCTGATAAAAATAATTAGTGGTTCTAAAACTCTTCCAAATCCAGTTGGGATCGGTCCTTTTTTATATGACTTAGCTAAACCAGTAAACATTAAAAATAATAATAGTGAAACAAAAAGCATTGAAACAACATTTTTTGTAATAGAAAAATCTAATGGCTTTTCGTTCTCAGGATGTCCATGCTCATTAAAAGTAATGGTTCCGGCCGCATCTGTTTTGTAAATTTTACCGTGAACTAATTTGTAGAAGTTTCCATCAACTTCTGCAACTGCTTCACCGTGGTGCAATTTTGAAGATGAAAAAATTTTCAAACCTCCGTCAATAAGAATTACCGGTAATGGGAAACCATACTGTTTATTTTCTTTTTCATCTGAAAAGAAAATAAAGTCATGAGAATCTTGTAAGTGATGATCAATAAAAGCATCCACTTTTGCTTTTGGATCCAGAGCAACATGCTCTCCTTCCACAGGAGCATCGTGTGAAATTACTTTTGCTTCATGAGCTACCTCAGTTTGTACATGCGTTGAATCATTCTCTGAATTTGCAAAACTCATGACTGGAGAACAAGCAACTAAAGCTGCAAGAATAAATTTGAGTGGTTTGTTTGAAATCACCATATTGTTGAAAATCTTATTTTTTACGTTTCTAAAATTTGGTGCAAAGGTACATTTTTTATTAATATTCAAAAGGATATGAAAAATTATTTTTGAACCTTGTTTTACAGAATCCTTATTTTAACGCTTTTCATTTAATAATCGGGCAGTTAAAAGCGTCTCAAATAACAAAAACAAAATAAACGTTATAAAAAAACTGACTTTTTCAACTATTACCTCTTCAGATTTGTTTTCTAAAATTGGTCTTAAAATCAAATATCCTATTAACATTTGCGTAAATGTTCCGAACAAGAACGCCATTCCAACAATTTCAAAATTCTTCTTTTTTACTATTAATAATATAAGGTATAACGATGCGGATATTCCTAAAAAAAATAAATACAAGAATTCTATACTGTAATAAAAGTTTTGGGGATTAACTTTTAAAAGTAAAAAAGCTACTTTGTGCAAAATATAAACAACAAAAGCAAAAATGAATAATTGTAAAAACGGTTTGTAATTCTTTAAAAGCATTTGAAATATTTTTTTGCAAAGATGCAACATTTATTTAAAGCCCTTTAAAAGATAAATTACTTTGTTTTATTGATATCGTTAACCTGACGAATTACATTATATAAAGCAAGGCCAACGCCAATCATAACAAAAACTGTATTATAATAAACTTTCGGACTTGGGTGATTCTCATCTAACCAAGTGCCAAAATAGGAGAACAAAAAAATAATTATTCCCATTTGAACCGGAATATTAATAAGTGGCATCCACTTATTTCTTCTATTTTTGTTCGGCTCCTTTTCCATCTTTTAAAGATACTTCTTTAGAATTTGTTAGCATGGTACAAGTAGCAATAAATTCAGCTCCAGGTTCTATAGATAATTTTCCAACGGCAACTTCTCCCTGAATATGTGCTGTGGCTTTTATGTTTAGGATTTCCAAAACTTTTAATTTTCCCTGAAACTCGCCTTCAATATCAGCGTTGTGGCAAATAATTTCACCTTTTACAATTCCTGATGGACCTATGACCAATTTTCCCTGCGAAGTAAAATTTCCGATTAATTCTCCATCTAATCGAAAATCGGCTTTAGAAACAATATCTCCTATAATAGATGTTCCTTCAACTATTCTATTTGTTTTACCTAAAAGTTCTGTGCCGCTTTTTTTTGCTTTCTCAAACATGTTTTTTTATGGATTTTTAGGCGCTAAATAAGTGTCAAGATTTTTTTTGATTTGAATCACTTTGTAATTATCACTCGAAATAATAATTGCCGGATGCGTAATTTTATATTTTTTGTCTTCTCTCAAAACTCCTGAAACATCTCTGGCATATGCCTCAGATTTTACTCCATGAATAACTACAAAACTTTGGGTTTTATTGTATTTATCTAAAGAAGTTGTTAGTCGCTCATAATTTTCAACTAACAAAAATACTCTAATTGCTTCTTCAATTTTTTTAAGCGTTTGAGAATCGTTATTCGGAACTAAATATAAAATTTTCCAACTTTTACCATCTACTGCGGTAAAATCAAGTTTTTCCAAACTCGGAATTTGTTTCTCTAAAATTTCACGTGCGTTTTTTCCTTCCTCACTGTTTGGGTAATTATCTGCAACGTTTTCTAACCCTTTTTTATAAGCGGCCAGACCATTTACTTTTCCTAATGTATTGGCTTTCAACAATTCATATTTAGAAACAATTTCATCCCCGGCATATTGATTAATTAAATTATCAATATTATCTAAAACAACATCAAATTGCTCTTCTTCATATAATTTATACCACTTTTTATATTCTTTATCAGGCGAAGCCAAATCACCCGCATTTGTATTATTTAAAATTTGAGCATATCTGGAAGTTGGATAATTTCCTGTAATATCAGATTTTACTTTTTCGGCTTTAGCCGGATTTGTAATTTGATATATTTTGTACAAATTATACATCGATGGTAATACCAATTTTTCTTCAGGTTTGTTTCTTAACAATTGTTCTAATTTATCGCTGGCTAAATTATATTCCTTGAATTTTTCCTTATAAATAAGTCCTAACTGATAATAGGCAAAATTTCGTTCTTTACCAATACTATCCATAACAACCTGACTTGTTGGAAGTTGTTTTTCGTAAAACGCCGTCGTATATTTTTCAACTACTACAGAATCCTTTAAAGCATTAATCGAATCCTGACGAATACTTAGTGAATCTTTGATCGCAGGGTTAAAAATAGTTTTTGAACCTAGACGCCAATTTCCGATTAAAGACCTATTTCCCCACATTTTCCTGAATTGCACTTTTCCGTACGCAACCGTTGTTGGATTGTAAAAATAAAAAGTACTCGCCTGATCATTTGCTCCTGGAGGATTAAATGCTCCTCCTGCCGCCAAATCAGTAGGCACCGGTGCTTGTGGGTTTACAGCTGTGGGTAAATTGCCGGCTTTTGAATTACGCTCCACATTTTCCTGTTTTTCTTTTTCCTTTTCTTCAAAAATACGTTTTGCCTCATCTTTCTTTTTAAGTTCCGCAATATAATTTTCAAAATAGGCTTTTCTTTCTACTTCTGGTAAACCATACACCATTATAATACTATCATTGCGTTTTGCAATTCCTTCGTATTTAATTACGTTGTTTAAGTTTTTTCGGTTTTTTTCGATAAAAGCAAATTCCCTGCTTTTAGGATCTAATTTCACTAATGTACTGTCATAGTATTTGGCAGCCATGGTATAATCTGTATTTTTAAAATACATGTTTCCAATGTTTCTATAAGTCGAAGCTACCAAATAAGGATCTTTCGATTTTCTGGCTAACGATTTGTTATAAAATTCCAGTGCGTTTTCCTGTTCTTTATAGTTATCGAAAAAAACACCCATTTCATAAAAAAGGATATCGTAATAAGGTCTGTTTTCGCGATCTTCTACCAATTTGTTATAAGCTTCAACAAACATATCCTGATCGCCATTTTCATAGTCGAACATCTGAGCTTTTCTCGCATAAGCATGCATCATGTATTTTCGATCCGCTTTTCGGTTCATGTCGATTACGCCATTATAAAAATAAATGGCACTGTCTTTTTTTCCTGCTTCCTGATACATTTGCCCCAAAATAAAACGATAACGTGCCTTGTCTTCATTTATTCTCGAGAAATCTTCTGCAATTCTAAGTTTCGCTACAGCACTATCTTTTTGTTCTAAATGCAAAAAAGCTGCGGCCAATAACGCATTTGCATCAGAAAATGTCTGCTTATTTAAGTCCGTATTCTTTAATAAAAGTTTAATGTTTTTTACCACAATTGCATCATTCCCCAAACGCATATTGGTTTTTTCGCGCCAGATTTTTGCGGTGTAAATATTACTGCTGTTTGGATATTTATATAAGATATAATTGAATGCCTCCAGAGCCGGAATAAAACGCTGATCATAATAACGGGCTTTGCCCAGCATTAAATACGCTTCATCAATTTGGGAGTTTTTTTCTCTTCCGCCAATATTCATCGAGTGTTTCTGAATCGCCTTTGTTGCCTTGGTTTCGGCCAATTCAAAATCAGGGTTTTTAGCTTTTTCTTCTCCGGAATAATTTTCATCGACCTGCATTTTTTCAATAGGCAGCATCTTCCAAAAATTATCCTGATCATTTGCCTGAATAGACTTCAAACCTTTATCAAGACCAATGCCTCCATTGTACAAAATGTTATATTTTGTGCTTAAAGCATGCGAATTTCTAGACAAGAACGTGTTATTTTTGGTAGAGCAAGCTATCAAAAAGAATAAAAACACGAACGGAAAACAATATTTTAGAGTATTCTTTTTCAATAGAAAAGAGTTTAAATCCATTAACTTCTAAAAAGGCTTTTTAGTATAATGACTGGTAAAAATACGCTTCTTTTTGAAATATAGAAACTTAAACAGCAAAAAACGATTCCAGCTCCTGAAGTGTCTCTTTTGATGTTTGAATATCTTTCACTATTTCCCCTTTATTTAATGCTACAATTCGGTCACAAACCTCGACAGTGTGCTGTAAATCATGACTCGAAACCAAAACCGTAACATTCGGATCCTCTGCCAATTCTTTAATGATTTTTTTCAGGCGGCTTACCGTTGTTGGATCTAAATTGGCAAAAGGTTCATCCAGAATCACTACTTCCGGATTTCCTATTAGTGTCGCAATTATGCCGACTTTCTTCTGGTTTCCTTTAGATAAATCACGTAAATATTTTTTGTTGTTCAGAATTTCTCCATTAAAAAACTCTTCATGCTGTGCTAATAATGCATCAATATCTGCTTTATTCTGATGACGTAAATCGCCAATAAAATAAAAGTACTCTTCTGGAGTTAAATATCCTATCAGGAAGCTTTCGTCTAAAAATGATCCTGTAAAAGATTTCCAGTTTTCATTTGTATTCACCTGAATGTTATTGCTTGTAATATGTCCCGTTGAAGGTTGAATCAAATCTAGTAACAAACTAAAAAAAGTTGTTTTCCCTGCTCCGTTATTCCCTACTAATCCAAAACTTTGACCCTTTGGAATTTCAAGATTATTGATATTTAAAACTGTAGTTCCGTTATATTTTTTTGAAAGTTGATTTACTTGTATCATTGTAATTTTAGATTTTAGATTGTTGATTTTAGATTAAAAAATCCATTCCTTATTTTTTGATATTTGATTTCGATCGGATAAAAATTATCTCATTATCAAATTGGCACATTTTCTAATTAATTCTTTTGTTTGTAAGCGCTGATTGTGCTGTATTTTTCAATTTTGTATCTTTTTTCGATTATAGAGAAAACTGTATTTCGAAACACAAAACCTAACACTCCGGCTCCTGCAACTAACAATAATCCAAGAGTTTTATCTCCCAAATAAAGTCCGAGACCGTAAAGTCCTAATGGCAATAATAATTTTGGCAAGGTCAATAACATGGCACTCACGTTGAACGCTTTTTTGTCTCCAAAAGCACCACCGGCATTACTCAAATCGATTGGTGTTTTGGTAAATGCGCCGCCCAAAAGAACCAAATGAGAATTAACTCCAATATTATAAATTGCACCAACAACAATTGTCAGGTAAACTTCCCATCCGTAAAAAAGATAAAATGAGGCTAATATTGTCGAGATAAAAGTGGCTATAACAATCAACCACCATTTTGAAGTAATATACCCCCTATACGGAATGTTTTGTGTCATCATTAATTGATAATATGAACTATCCCAACTTGGTACAAACTGTCCGAAAACAAATAAAAATCCGCCCGAAACAAAGATTCCGGCAAAAATATACATCACCGCCGGTTGATGTGTATTTCCGAAAAAAATCAATCCATAAAACAAAAAGAAAAAACTCATTATCAGTGTGGTTTTAGATCTTTTATTTCTTCGGATTAATTTAATATCATTTTTAAGAAATGTTCCTAACGTTCCAAATTGATTCAGCCAAACCAGATTTTCGGTTGCGGCAATATCTTCTTTTTTAGAAAGTCCTGCATCTAAGAATAAATTATTTTTAAAGTACTTAAATGTAAATTGATACAGCCCGATCAACACTAAAACCGGAATTAAAAACAATCCCTTTTGAGTATACAACCCTTGAAAAAATGGGGTTGTAAAAATTGTTATATCAAATAATTTATAATACTGTGCTGCTCCCAAACCAATTGCAATTACGACAAAAACAACAAATAATTTGTCGATATTACTTAAGATAATATTTAAAAAATTGTTGATATATATTAAAGAGAAAATAGCCAGAAGCCACATTATGATTCCGATAATATCATAACCTTCTAAAACAAGCACTGTCGAAAAAGGAACAAAGAAAAGTGCATGACCCCAGTTAAAAAAAGACAATGCTGTTTTCCCTAATGAAAAGTGAACAATCGTTGGTTTTTTAAAAGGTAAAACTAATAAAGGTTTAATATTTAAAACCGGAATTGCCTGCATCAATAAACGAATTACCAAATCGAAGAGAAAATAATAGATCAAAAATTTATTGATTGTTATTAATGGTTCGAAGTTCATTTTTTTCAATAAATAAAATGCTCCAACACCTGCTCCAATAAAAAGTAGTGAAAAATAAATCATTAAAAAACCTAACAAAATTTTCATTGCCAGGTTCGCTCCAAACGACGCCGATCTGGTAAAGGCCTTCCATTCTAGATAAATAAACTTTTTAATCATGGTTAATTGGTTTTAAGTTTTGTAGTAAGAGATCAAATGTAAGAAAACGTTACAAAAAAAGTTAAAAATAATAGTTTAGTGCCTGTGAATTAATCTCCGTTTGCTACTTTTGCATAAAATATACAATCATGCCTTCATTCTTAAAACTGATAATTAAAGAGGTAAAACGCGAAACAACCGATGCCGTTTCTATACTTTTTAATGTTCCAGAGGAACTAAAACCAGACTATAAATTTATTGCAGGACAATATATAAATTTAAAATTAACTCTTGATAATCAAGAAATTCGTCGTGCTTATTCCATTTGTTCTGCACCCGAAAGTGGTGAATTGCGAATTGCTGTAAAAGCAGTCAAAAATGGGTTGTTCTCTCAATTTGCCAATACGAAACTGAAAGCTGGAGATGTTCTTGAAGTAGGTCATCCGGAAGGAAAATTTACATTTGAACCAGATGCTGAAAGACAAAAAAATTATGCTGCTTTTGTAGCAGGAAGCGGAATTACTCCTGTACTTTCTATCATAAAATCAGTTTTAAAAAGCGAGCCAAAAAGCTCATTTGTGTTAGTTTACGGAAATAGAACACCTGAAGAAACTATCTTTCACCAGGAACTTCATGATTTACAATTAAAATATGTTGGACGCTTTTTCGTGCATTATGTATTTAGTCAGGCTAAAGCCGAAAATGCATTGTTTGGAAGAATCGAAAAATCGGCAGTGAATTTTGTTCTTAACAACAAACACAAAGAACTTCAGTTTGACAAGTTTTACCTGTGCGGACCTGAAGAAATGATCAATACTGTTTCTGCTATTTTAAAAGAGAAAAACGTAAAAGATTCGGCTATTAAGTTTGAGCTTTTTACTACTTCATCACAAGAACATGAAATAAAAACTTCGCTTGAAGGACATACAAAAATTACAGTTTTAGTTGATGATGATGAAGTCTCTTTTGAAATGTCACAAAAACAAACTATTCTGGATGCTGCTTTAAAACAAGGCATTGACGCTCCATACTCTTGTCAGGGCGGAATTTGCAGCAGCTGTTTAGCTCGCGTAACTTCTGGAACTGCAGAGATGACTAAAAATTCTATTTTAACGGATAAAGAAATTGCTTCAGGATTAATTTTAACCTGTCAGGCACACCCAACTTCAGAATCTATTTATGTAGATTATGATGATGTTTAGAGGTTAAAGTTTCAATCATATAAATTCCAAATTCCAGCTTTAAAATTGGAATTTGGAATTTTTTTTCAACTTTCTTTTATTGGAACGTTTATAATATTACCGTTTTTCTTTCGAAAGTATTTTTCGATTTTAAAACACTAAATAATACATAAAAACAGGTGTCGATTTTTAAATATTTTTTAAAAAATGTGCCGAAAATTTACTATATTAGTAGTGAAATCAAAGCCGATAGCTTTCTTAATGATTATAGATTTATAAAGTCGCTATCTAATTATTGTCAAACACATTTAAAAACATTAAATATGGCAATGCATCACTACCTCCGTTTATCTTTTATATTACTTTTTGTAATAACGTCTTTTATCTGCATCTACTTTATAATTAAAAAAAGAAGAAACAGAAAAGTACCTAAGCTACTTTCAAAAGAAAAATATAGTTCATCAATGAATGAGGGAATGGCAGAAATACCAGTCTCTAATGATAGTTTGTTCAATATTTGGCCCTATGTAAGTGAATTAAAAGCAGCTAAAATTTTATCGAATAAAATTAAGGAATCAGAATTGATCTATAAAGTTTATAGAAATTCAACAGAAGATTTTGAACATGTTTTATTAGCTACTGAAAAAGAAAATCATTTCGTTAAAGTTGTAGTTGACAGAAACAAAAAGAAACCAATGGGATATCTTTTTCTTGATTTATGAGAAAATTAAATTCCAATAAAAAAAAATCCAAATACCAATTGTAAAGTTGGTATTTGGATTTTTTTTTATTGGAATTTCTCTAAGATTTATTTTGAAAACTGTTCTTCTATTTTAGCAATTACGTCTTTCGGAGAAATACTTCTCATCGCATCCTCATAACCCTCCACAATTTTATTTCCATAAACGGATGTTGGTAGTTTTGGATATTGATTTCTATCTGAAGCTAAAGCGTTTTCTAAACTTTGATTGAATGGCAAAAATCCTGCGTATGGATGTGTTGCGCCCCAAAGTGTAACCACTTTTATACCGAGCATAGCTGCAATATGTGCATTTCCGGAATCCATCGAAAGCATTACATCGAGATTGCTGATCAATTGTAATTCCTGCTGAAATTTAATTTTTCCAGCCATATTGATTACATTTTCAAATGGTTTTGAAAGTGAATTTAAAATTTCGATTTCTTTTTTTCCTCCGCCAAAAAGTAAAATTTTATTCGACTGATTTTCTGCTAATTTCGAAATAACTTCCGTCATTAAATCGATCGGATAAACTTTGGAATCATACTGAGCAAAAGGAGCAATTCCGATTAATTTTTGATTTTCGTTCCCGATAATTTCTAAAATATCGTTACTCAAATTTACCTTTTCCGGAAAAACAGGATTCGATAAATCTAAAGTAAAACCCAATTCTTCAAACACTTTTGCGTGTCTTTCAAACATGGTTGGCAACTGCCTGAAAATCTTATTTTCAGCCCGGGTTAATTCTTTTTTGCCTTCTCGACCTTTATCAACTGTGGCTCTTTTTTTTCCGCTTAAAGCGAAAAGTAAGCTCACAATTTTAGACCTTAAAACATTATGAAGA
The DNA here is from genome assembly GCF_001427905.1 of Flavobacterium sp. Root420. Classification (GTDB taxonomy): domain Bacteria; phylum Bacteroidota; class Bacteroidia; order Flavobacteriales; family Flavobacteriaceae; genus Flavobacterium. The sequence goes on along the minus strand of NZ_LMEF01000034.1, from coordinate 144,525 downwards.
TCGGCGAAAGCATCAATTTTGAATTTTTTAACGTCTTTATATAAACGCAAAAGCCCTGGAAAACCCTTGTGTCTTTCTTTTTCATCAAAAGCAAAAAAGTTCAGATTTGGAATTCCGTCAAAAAAAGGTTTGAAAAAAGGACGAGAAATTACGGTCAATTTAACTTCCGGATACTGTTTTACAAAAGCGCGTAAAACAGGAACCGTCATGGCGACATCTCCCATTGCGGATAGTCTCATGACGGCTATATGCTTAATTTTATTGGACAATTCTGCCAATTATTTTTTATTTTGATATAAAACAGGATTCAAATCATCGTCGTTGTACATTTTCATTTGTTTGTACACTTTCATGAATTTTTCTCCATTTTCAATGTCTGACAATAAATCATCAATTGCTGTAGACAAATCACTTCTTTGCTCTAAAAGAATGTTTAGTTTTTCCTGACATTTATCTCTGTGTTCTTGCGAAGCCTCTGCACGATTAGCTTCTTCTTGCATATGATAAATTTTCAAAGCTAAAATCGACAATCTGTCAAAAGCCCATGCCGGACTTTCAGAATTAATTTTTGCACCATCTTTTGCTTGTACATCGCTGTATTTTTGCAAAAAATAACTGTCGATATATTCCACCATATCAGTACGTTCCTGATTTGAAGCATCAATTCTTCTTTTTAAAGTCAAAGCTGCAACCGGATCAATTTGTGGATCACGAATAATATCTTCAAAATGCCATTGGACAGTGTCAATCCAGTTTTTTAGATACAATAAATGCTCGAATTTATCTTTTGGATAAGGATTATTTATAGGCTGATCAACATTATCAAACTGGTGATAATCTTTGATACTTTGTTCGAAAACAGAATAAGCTAATTTTGAAAACATGTCTTTATTTATTAGAGATACAAAGATACTTTTTATACTTTTATAGTGTGAAAAAAACGATTGTTTTTTCATTTTAGTATCACAAATCATTGATAATTCTAAAAACTCCACATGAAAATTCATTATATATCTGAAAATAATAGCGTACTAAATCACTTTTTGGGTCAAATCAGAAATGTAAATGTTCAAAATGACAGCATGCGTTTTCGAAGAAATATCGAACGAATTGGCGAAATTATGGCCTATGAATTAAGCAAAGATTTGTCTTATAAAAATGTAGAAATCCAAACGCCGCTTGGCATTAAAAAAACGACAGAAATAGAAAGTGATTTGGTTTTGTGCTCCATTTTAAGAGCTGGATTACCGCTTCACAATGGCTTTTTAAATTATTTCGATCAGGCAGAAAACAGCTTTGTTTCAGCCTGCAGACACCATCCAAATAACGATGATGCTTTTGAAATTTTAGTAGAATATCAGGCACTTTCGAACTTAAATAATAAAACGGTTTTACTTCTTGATCCGATGTTGGCAACTGGTCAATCTATTGTGGCGGTACATGAAAAATTAGTTCAGAATGCCGTTCCAAAAGAAATTCATATTGTAGTCGTTATCGCTGCACCTGAAGGAGTTGCGCACCTTGAAAAAAATCTTCCTGACAACTGTCATTTGTGGGTTGCTGCTTTAGACGAAAAATTAAATGATAAAAACTACATTGTGCCCGGACTTGGTGATGCCGGTGATCTTGCTTACGGAAGCAAATTATAGTTGAGAGAAAAACGTAAACAAACTGCAACAAATAAGTACATAAAATACAATTTCATTGTTTAATTTCTGTTGCATATATTCAATATGACTCGACGCCATAATTGTTAAAGGGGTAATGCTAAACAGCAAGAAATCATTGCTTTTGTTTGGAGAAAGAATAAAAACAAAAGCTGCAATAAAAAAACAGGCTACTACTTTTTTATAGGAAGTATGTACAATTTGGGGTCTGTTTGATAAAGTTGTTAGTATTGAAACTACAAAAAATAAGGCTACTGCAACGTAAATTGAAAGCGCTCCATTTTCATAATTATTCTTAAAATAATTTATATTCAAATCGATTACGGCTCGTTTTTCAAAAAATGCAATCGCATCAAAATGAAAAATTAACGATATCAAAAAAAACATAATTGTAACGGCTAGCAGTGCTATAAATGGTAAAACCCAGTTTCTATAATCTCTTGAAACGTGAAAAACAATTGAAATAAAAACCAAAATAAGAAAGAGAATACACCAAAACTGAAATAATGAAGCTACTAAAATCCAAAAAGACGCATCAAATATTTTTTCTTTGGAAGCTTTTAAAGATTGCAATGAAATTAATCTTCGAAGCGCCAATAACAGAAAAAAGTTGGCATATATAACATTGGGATTATTGAATATTGTGGGGAAAAATAAGATAAACAACAAATAGAAAAGTATCGAATAACCGTTGTCTTTACTGAGTCCGTTCTTTTTGACAATAAAATTTATCAGAAAAAAAGAAGCTAAAATAAAGCATAATAAACTTAACTTTTGAAACGCCAAAAAATAAGAACTCATCCATGATGGTTCCTGAATTTGAAACAGAAAAAAGAAAACCAGTATTAAAATTACGACCAAAGAATAATTTAATGGCGTAGATTTTTTAAAAACACTTGTTATCATAAGGATATTTTATACTTTTGTGATTGTAAATATAATACTTGTTTAAAAAGGAAAACCCAACAAGTTGAAAAAAGATTCTATTATCTGAATTTTGTCTTCAATGCGTTACAAAACAATAAATAACATATAATTTTATAAATTATGACAGCTTTTTTCGAAGGAATACAATACTTATTCGTTAACATTTTGTTTGCTCCTCTTGACTTTTTACGTCGTTTGGAACTAGTTAGCTGGTTTGCTGCAAGCACAATTAACTGGATTTTTATGATCATCTGCGCATGCGCAATCGTTTATTGGATTAAACAATTACGCATTTTTGATGATGCCGGAACAGAAAACCAAGATACTACTGCTCACTCTTTTTTAAAGTAAGTCGAAGCCAATATCTTTTCTAAAATACATCTTATCAAAATTTAGTTTATCTATGTTTTGGTAAGATTTTTTTATGGCCTGTTGGAAATCGTCTCCATATGATGTTACAGTCAATACACGTCCTCCATTACTAACGACATTATTGTCATCTAATTTTGTTCCTGCGTGAAAAACAATAGAATCTGTAATATTTTCTAAACCTGTAATTACTTTTCCTTTTTCAAATTCTTCAGGATATCCTCCAGAAACAACCATGATTGTAGTCGCACTTCTTGGATCAACTTCTAATTCGAAAGTATCTAATTCCTGATTTGCAACTGACAAGAACAATTCAACTAAATCTGATTTTAATCTTGGCACTACAACCTCAGTTTCAGGATCACCCATTCTTACATTGTATTCAATAACGATTGGTTCGTTTTTTACATTGATCAAACCAATAAATACAAATCCTTTATATTCGATTCCGTCTTTTTGAAAACCTTCGATTGTTGGTTTTACAATACGGGTTTCGATTTTTTCCATCAAAACAGCATCAACATAAGGAACTGGAGAAACAGCTCCCATTCCGCCTGTGTTTAGTCCTCTATCGCCTTCGCCAATACGTTTGTAATCTTTTGCTGTTGGAAGTATTTTATAGCTTTTTCCGTCTGTTAAAACGAAACAGCTTAATTCGATTCCGTCCAAAAATTCCTCAATAACTACTTTTGAACTTGCTGCACCAAATTTTTCGTGAACCAGCATATTTCTTAATTCCGTCTTAGCCTCTTCAAGATCCTGAATAATCAAAACTCCTTTTCCGGCCGCCAATCCATCTGCTTTTAAAACATAAGGCGGTTGTAAAGTTTCTAAGAATGCACATCCGTTTTCAACAGTTTCAGCAGTAAAACTATCGTAAGCTGCTGTTGGAATATTGTGTTTCATCAGGAATTCTTTAGCAAATTCCTTACTTCCTTCTAATTGAGCCCCTAATTTTGATGGCCCAATAACCGGAATATGATTTAAACTTTCGTCGTTTTTAAAATAATCGTAAATACCTTTTACCAATGGATCTTCAGGTCCAACGACTACCATTTTTACATTTTCTTTTAGTACAAATGCTTTTATGGCATCAAAATCCGTTGGAGACATTGCAACGTTTGTAGCGATTCCGGCTGTTCCCGCATTTCCTGGTGCAACAAAAAGTTTTTCGCAAAGCGGACTCTGAATCATTTTCCACGCAAAAGCATGCTCTCTTCCGCCTGATCCCAATAATAAAATTGTCATGGTATAGTTGTATTTAGTTGTGGTGCAAAAATAATTGCTTTTACACGTAAAAAATAATTAAATCTTAAAAAGTTCGTGATTCTTCTCTGTTAATAGTTGGATAATATTATTTTTGATGAAAATTAATCTTCAAAAAATGATTTCTCTTTTCGATATTTCGCTTCAATTAAATGGTTTTCCGATACAGAAAGCTAAAGCCGAATTGGACCGAATTGTGAAATTAACTGAAGAGGAATATCTCACTTTCCTTCAAAATAAAAAACACGAAATTGTTGCTTTTCATTTGCAAAACAATTCGTTTTATCAGGAATTAGTTGGAAACAAAATTGCTCCAAAATGGGAAGATTTACCCATTTTGAACAAACAGAATCTTCAAAAACCGCTCGAAGAAAGGCTTTCAAAAGGGTATACTTTAAAAAATGTTTATCTCAACAAAACATCCGGATCCAGTGGAACTCCTTTTGTTTTTGCCAAAGATAAATATTCGCACGCCTTGACCTGGGCTTCGAATATTATGCGTTTTGGTTGGTTCAATATCGATTTTAATCATTCGTATCAGGCCCGTTTTTATGGTATTCCGATGGATTTTGTTGGTAATCAAAAAGAACGTTTTAAAGATTTTTTAAGCCGTCGTTTTCGATTTCCGGTTTTCGATTTGTCTGATGAAGTTCTGGAAAAATTTCTGCAGAAATTCAAAACCAAAAAATTCGATTACCTCAACGGTTATACCAGTTCGATTGTTTTGTTTGCGAAGTATTTAGAACAGAAAAATTTTATTCTAAGAGAAATCTGTCCGACTTTAAAAGCTTGTTTTGTTACTTCGGAAATGCTTTTTGAATCGGATAAAAAGTTGTTGGAAAAGCAATTCGGTATTCCGATTATCAATGAATATGGAGCTTCAGAATTGGATTTAATTGCTTTTGAAAACCCAAAAGGCGAATGGCAAATAAATGCTGAGACACTTTTTGTAGAGATTTTAGACGAAAATAATAAGGTTCTCCCTTACGGGGAAGAAGGCCGAATTGTGATTACTTCTTTATTCAACAAAGCCAATCCTTTTATCAGATATGAAATTGGCGACATCGGAGTTTTAGATGAAAAAAGTACTCCGCAAAAGCCAATTCTAAAGAAATTAATTGGAAGAACAAACGATGTTGCCATTTTACCAAGTGGAAAAAAATCGCCTGGATTAACCTTTTATTATGTGACCAAAAGCATAATTGAAGATGATGGAAATGTCAAAGAATTTATCATCAAACAAACCCAATTAGCTACTTTTGAAATTGAATACGTTTCTGAAAATGAATTAGATTCGAAACAAATTCAAAAAATTGAAGAAGCAATTTCATTGTATCTTGAACCCAATTTAAATTTCACTTTTACCCGAAAAAAAGTTTTAGAAAGAACTAATCGCGGAAAATTAAAGCAATTTAAATCTTATCTATAATATAAATAAAATCTTACATTTGTTTTTGCTAATTAAAACTTATGGACGATCAATCTCTACTTTCAGAAGAAACCATTTCAAACAAAATATACTTTATCCGCAATCAAAAAGTGATGCTTGATCGTGATTTGGCAATGTTATATGGAATTGAAACAAAAGTTTTGAAACAGGCTATCAAAAGAAACATTTCAAGGTTTCCCGAAGATTTAATGTTTGAATTATCACAAACTGAATTTGATAACTTGAGGTCACAAATTGTGACCTCAAGTTGGGGAGGAACAAGAATACTTCCATCTGTTTTTACTGAACACGGGGTTTTAATGTTGTCCAGTGTCTTAAAAAGCGACAAGGCCATTCAAACCAATATTCAAATTATGCGCATTTTTACCAAAGTGAGACAAATGCTTTTAGATACAACTGAAATTAAAGTTGATATTATTCAGATTCAAAAAAAATTGGAAAATCATGATAAAAATATAGAATTAGTTTTTTCTTACTTGGATGAATTGACAGAGAAAAAAGAAAACGAAAGTGAAAGAGTAAAAATTGGATATAAGAAATAATTAGAATTGGAGGTCGCAAATTGCGACCTTAAACAGCAATCTTGAAGTCGCAATTTGCGAAATCAAGATTTAGAAGATATATTAAAATTCTATAAGATCACAAACTGTGATCTTATAGAATTAACCCGCAAACTTGATGTCACAAATTGTGACCTCAAAATTTAAAATTAAATAAAACTAAGCCCAATTTCTTCAAGGTCACAAATTGTGACCTTGAAGAGCGCTAAATCTTCTTTATATATCTAGGTTTTATAATCAACTGCGTGAATAAAAATCGCATCATCAGTAAAACAGAAAATACAAAATTAAAGCCGTGAAATTCTCTATAAACGCCAAAGTTGTGTTTGATTAATTTGAATTTTGATGATGAAATAGAATCTTTTCTGATTCTGTAAAACGCTAAAGGTTCGGGAACTGGTTTTGTAACCTGAATTTGTTTTAAAATCGTGAGCCACAAACGCCAATCTTGTCTTTTTTGGGTAGCTTCTAAAATTATTTTTCCGAAATAATCTGCGTCGTAAATGGCGGTTAAATTGCCAACGTAATTGCAAAAAAACAATTGATCGTAAGTCAGATTTATCGGAGCTTCAACTCTTCTGTTTAACGAATTTCCTTCTTCATCGATACAGTCGTAAAAGCTGAAAGTAAAATGTAAATTATTCTCTTTTAAAAACTGAATCTGCTTTTCCAATTTCATCGGAAACCATAAATCATCAGCATCTAAATAAGCTATATATTTTCCGATCGCCTTTTCTAAAGCTATATTTCGGGCAAAACCGTTTCCTGAATTTTTTTCTAATTTAAACAGTTTTATTCTACTGTCTTTCTTAGCAAAATCAGAAATAATTTTTACGGTTTCATCCGTCGAGGCGTCATCAACCAAAATCATTTCCCAGTTTTGGTACGTTTGATTTTGAACTGATTTTAAAGTTTCGGTAATGAACTTTTCAGCATTGTAAGTTGGCGTTATAATAGAAACTAATTCACTCATTAACGCTCGGGATTATTTTATATAACTTGAAAAATCTTTGTGCTCTTCTTTTGAAAGTTCTTCTTTAGAAAGCGATCTGAAATAGTCATACGTAATTTTCATTCCTTCAGAACGGCTTACTTTGGCTTCCCAGCCTAATAATTCTTTTGCTTTTGTAGTGTCTGGCTGACGCTGCAAAGGATCATTTATTGGTAATGGATGATATACTACTTTTTGGTTGGTACCGGTCAACTTGATGATTTCTTCTGCAAAATCCTTAATCGTGATTTCGTCCGGATTTCCAATGTTTACCGGATAAACATAATCAGAATGCAATAACCTGAAAATACCTTCGACCTGATCGTCTACGTAACAAAATGAACGTGTTTGCATTCCGTCTCCAAAAATCGTTAAATCTTCTCCACGAAGTGCCTGGCCAATGAATGCCGGAATTACGCGTCCGTCGTTTAATCGCATTCTTGGTCCATAGGTATTAAAAATACGCACGATTCTGGTTTCTACACCATGAAAAGTATGGTATGCCATTGTGATTGATTCCTGAAAACGTTTGGCTTCGTCGTAAACACCGCGCGGGCCAATTGTATTTACATTTCCGTAGTATTCTTCCGTTTGCGGGTGAACCAATGGGTCTCCATAAACTTCAGAAGTTGATGCAATTAGAATTCTTGCTTTTTTAACTCGTGCCAATCCTAACAAATTATGAGTTCCCAGTGATCCCACTTTTAAAGTCTGAATCGGAATCTTTAAATAATCAATTGGGCTTGCCGGTGAAGCAAAATGCAAAATATAATCTAAATCACCCGGAATATGAACAAACTTGGTGATATCGTGATGGTAAAATTCGAAGTTTTCTAACTTAAATAAATGCTCAATATTTTTAAGATCTCCCGTAATCAGGTTGTCCATTCCAATAACAAAATAGCCTTCTTTAATAAATCGGTCACATAAATGTGATCCTAAAAATCCTGCTGCTCCGGTAATAAGTATTCTTTTCATAATTGGTTTAATTGAACATTTCGAATTTTAATATGATTTAAAATCCAAGATAGAGGCACAAATGTAATAAAATATCTTTCCTTTAAATTACACTTGAAAGTATATGTTAAAAGAAGTTTTATCTTTTCAGAAAATTATTAAACTCATTTATCTATTTTTACCCCCAATTAAATCCATTGTTTTGAAAGTTGTACACATTATTGAAGCTCTAGGTGGCGGAGTTTATACATATTTTAGAGATTTATCGACTTTCTTTGGAGATGATGAAATAAACAAAAACATAGAAACCACAATTATTTATAGTGGCAATCGCAAAGAAATTGATGCTCAAAAAATTAAATCTGAATTTTCAGATGGGATTAAACTGATCCAGGTCAATATGGTTCGCGAATTTTCTCCTGTTCAGGATTTAAAATCTACGTATAAATTAGTCAAAGAACTCAAAAAAATCAATCCGGATGTTATTCATCTCCACTCTTCAAAAGCGGGTGCTTTGGGTCGGGTAGCTTATTTTTTCTTATTCAAAAAAAAGAAACTCTTTTATACTCCCCACGGATATTCTTTTCTAAGAACAGATATTTCAAAAACGGTTAAAAACATATATTGGAGAATTGAAAAAAATTTTCAGCGCTTTTTTGGAGGAACAATTGTTGCTTGTGGCGATACAGAATTTGAAATTGCAAAGGGAATTGGCAATGCCAAATTAGTTCGAAATGGTATTGACATTGCAAATGTTCATAAACATTTTGTTTCTCATCAAAATGAAAAATTGACTATTGGGGTAATGGGAAGAATAACTTTCCAAAAGAATCCACAATTCCTAAATCATATTGCCTTAAAATTTCCTGATTTTAATTTTGTATGGATTGGCGACGGTGAATTAAGACCTTCAATTACAGCTCCAAATATCAGAATTACAGGCTGGATTTTAGAGCGAAAAACTGTTTTACAAGAGCTAAACAATATTGACATTTATCTACAAATATCCCTTTGGGAAGGATTGCCAATTGCTGTACTTGAAGCAATGGCACTGCAAAAACCAGTTATCGCAACTAATATTATTGGAAATAAAGATGCTGTTCTGCACAACAAAACAGGATTTCTTTTTAGTGATGTTTCTGAGTTGGAGAACTTTTTTAAAATTTTAAAAGATCCAAAAACAAGATCCGATTTTGGTGAAAATGCATTGGCAAGATGTCACGATTTATTTGATAAAAATCAAAATTTTAAACAGCTTCTGGCACTTTATCAAGAGTAAGTTTTTGCTGCAACCAATAGCTTCCAAAAATCGACAACCATAATCCGCTGAAGGCAATTCCGTCGAAGCGGAGTAAAAAATCATCGGTTAAATTTGAAGTGAAGAAAATAAGGAAAAAAGAAAGTATCATTCCGTTTTTCAAATCATAGCCTAAATAACCAATGGTGAGAATATATAATATTACTACCAAAGGCCCAAGAATACCAAACTTCAATAAGAAATCAAGAAATTGATTGTGTGTTGGAAATTCATATTTGGCCAAAAATTGTTGATTGGTTGCTTTATAATATTTATTTAATTCCGATTTTCCATCTGAAGCTCCAACGCCAAAAGGAAGATTTTGCACGGACAATTCCGAAGCCGATTTCCAGATGGAAACTCTTGTTACTAACGAATTAAAGACCTTAATTTCGGGATGATCAATTTCATCTAACTTCCCCACTTTATCCATATACGCAAAAGTTACCGAAGAATATTTTTCTTTCATATAAGGATTCTTCTGAACAAAGAAAAATGTAATTCCTCCTAACAAAACAAGAACAGTTGTAGCTGTCAGGACGATTTTTTTTGTGTTGAATTTCGATCTCAATTCAAAAAAGAAAACAATCAAAAATCCGAACAAAACATTGATCAATGCCATTCTCGTATTTACAAAAAGAACGAAGAAAAAAGAAAATACAAAAACAATTAGACTAACGATTTTAAATACCGTTTTTTCATGATTCCTGAAACTCTCAAAAACAAAATACAAGGCACAAACCGATACAAATGCCAAATGCATGTTTAAGGCCGGTGCATGAATACCAATGCTATCTGCAAATTGATAACCCATTTCCCACAAATCGATTCCATTCAAATATTTATCCATTAATTCTGGATAAACAATTAGAAATCTCAGAAAGAAAAAGAATATAATTAGCGTTGTAACAATCGTATATGTCTTTGCTATTTTTAAAAAATTTACATGCCGATAATTTCCAATTATAAACAGCGGAAAAATCAATAATGAAGTACTTTTCTCAATCGCTTTTAAACCTTTTGCAAAAGAATCATTGTTCCAAAACAGCAGTAATTCCAATAAAATTGGCGAAGCAATACAAGCGATTAAAATCAATGCTGTTCTGGTAAATTTTAATTTTTTAGCGAAAATCAAATTAAACGCCGCAAACAAAATAATCAGCAATGAACATGGTTTTCTGAAAATCATCGCAATGGCGATCAAACACAAAAAAACATGGAATATTTTATTGAAGTTCTTTTCGGAAATGTTCATAATATAATGCAAAATAGATTAAAGGAAAAATGCCCGTTTTATGTCGAATTGCCGAACCCAAATCAGGTTCAAAAACACCCTGAAGAATGAAAAAAGAAAATAAAATAAACATGATTAAAAGTTCATATTTGTATTTTTTCCTTTCTTTTAAACATTTTGAGAATCTTACTAAAAGAATATAAAATAATAAAAGCTGCCAGATTACGAAAACAATAATTTGTGGTGAAAGTATATGTTTTAAACCATTTAAAGGTAGATTGACTGTAAAAAAACCATAAAACACACTAATTACTTCTCCGTACCAGGTATCTGTTTTTACAGGTGATGTAATAATTGAGTTGGCGTCTCCAGAAGCCATACGGGTACTGTTTACAAGTTCCCTGCTGATTTCTGAAAAATATTTGCCTTTTAAAACGCCATAACTTAAGGATAATAAAACGACAATAAGCAAACCATAGAAAATGGTTGTTATAGTTTTGTTTTTAAAATTAATAAAACTGACCAGATACATGCCGCCACCAACAATAGGAATTAAAGCAAAATAAGGACGATACAACGCTCCAAAAACAATTAAAAGTACAATAGTAATCAATATGGTTTTTCGAAACGAAAATTGCTTATTGCTGCACACAAAAACAATTAGGGCAATAAACAAATAGGTCATAAATTCTTTTGAAGGCATTGATATAAAAATTGCAACCATAAAAATGCCCAAATACACTAAAAGGTTTTTAATATTTACCTTTTCGAAATTGTCAGGAATTCCAATTTTATATAAAGTATACATTAAAATAGGAAACTGAATAAGTGCAATTATCGGAAAAGGAATATGTCGAAAACCAATAATTTTATAGAACAAAATGGTTAACGGATAACTTCCAAAATAGCCTATTTCATTATACTTGTCATAAATAATTATGGCGGTATCGTAGAAAAACTTTGGAGGCAAAACAAAAAAAGCCAAAAATGCCACAACTAAATTAGCTGAGGCAATGAGCAAAAATGCTGCGGTACTTTTTTTGATTAAAATCTGCATAATAAAATTGTCTCCGTTACTTCAGAGTTCTGTATTTTTTAAAGAAAACTGTTTTTATTCTATATCCGTTCAAAAAGAAAATCAAAGCTTTGAAAGACAAAAATGAATAAAACTTCATGACTTTATCAACCTTAATGTTTCGTCCTTTTTGAAGCAAATATTTCCAGGAAACCAAATCATTCCAAATTTGATTTTGTGTTTTAGAAGACAAAACATAAAAGTCTTTTAAAATTACAACATAATTGCAGGCCCAATAATTTTCTATTGCTTTGTTTATTGTTTCAGATGTTGCGCTTTTCGAACTTAAACCTTCTTTTACCATTGCATAAACATCTTCAATATGTTTTGCGCTTACTGCTGCCGTTATAGAGCCCTGACGTACTTGGCGATACGTGTAAAATGATTTTGGATAAATACTGTAAGTCTTTATATGCTGTAAAAGTTTTGCACACCATTCGATATCTTCTGATTTTCTTCCGACAGGAAAAAACAATTGATTGTCAATCAGAATAGATCTTTTAATTACTTTATCCCAGGCCGAAGCTACATATAAATCATAGTAAACCAGATTTAGGATTTCATCTTCAACTCTTCCACTTTTGTTTTTTATAAATCTTTGATTGTATTTACAAGCAACATCTTTTTCTGAAAAAAATCTGCTTTCTTCGTGTATAACTAAATCCGGATTTGATTCTTTTATTAAATTATTTAAATCCTGCAAAACTTCATTTCCTATCCAATAATCATCACTATCTGTAAAAATTATATAGTCGCCTTTTGCCGCTAATATTCCTTTGTTTCTGGCTTCAGACAAGCCTCCGTTTTTTTGATCAATTAATCTTATTTGATGGAAGTTTTGTCGATACTGTTGGCAAATTTCCAAAGAAGAATCAGTAGATCCGTCGTTGATTAAAATGAGTTCAAAATTAGAAAAGGTTTGGCATAAAATGCTTTCTAAACATTGAGCCAAATAGCCCTCAACATTGTAAACCGGCACAATAATGCTAAAAAAGATATTTTCTTTTTGACTACTCATTTCCAATTAATTCAAAAAAACTTTTATTTTATCTTTCTGATAAATAACAATTGCCACAACTAAATTCCAGAAAAAAGAAGCGGAAACAAATGCAATTGCTGCTCCGGTCATTCCGTATTGCGGAATTAAAAATCGGTTTAAAACAAAATTAAGCACAACCGCCAAAATTAAAATTACCTGAAAAGTATGTTGTCTTCCGGTCATATTCAAATAAACCGAAGCCGCGCCAAATGCAGAACAAATTCCCTGACCAATTATTAAAATCAGAAATGCTTCTTTAGCCACTACATATTGGTGTCCGAAAAAAGACAAAATATATTCTGAAAAAATACTGATCATAACGATTATTGGAAATGTTATTCCGAAGATTAAGCGAGCGCAGTTCTGAACTATTTTTGTTAATTCTACTTTATTCTGACTGGCAAAATATTCTGAAATTTTAGCCGAAACCGTAATGTTTATGGTTAAAATTACAACCGAAATAATCGTCATTATTTTAACTCCAACTGAATAAAAAGCTACTGTCTCGTCATTCCGATATTTTTTCAGAAACATGATATCAAAACACATTAGTAAAAATATAGCCATACCGCTGATTGCCATTGGATAGGACTTTAAAAAAACATCTTTATGCGAAAAAAAAGTTGTTGTTTTTAGCGGCTTTGTTTTGTTGAAATAATTAAAAATCAAAATGGTGCTAATTAAGGCAAGAAATACAAATCCAATTAAAAAAACATCAACCAAATAGGTTTCTTTGTGCCAATAAAACAAAACGATTGAACCAATAATTAGCGGAATATATTTAATGATATTTCTAAATAACTCTGCAATATATAGTTTATCCAAGGCCCTGATAACTTCAATATTTAAAGTCGCTAATCCGTAAAAAAACAAGGTTACTGCTGCTTTTAAAAAAATGGAATAAACCTCCGGATCTCCAAAATAATTATTGATTGTTTTTTCGTCTATCAACAAAATTATTACCAAAGCAATAACTGAAGTCGCAAAAAGCATTGCAACCATTTTTAGGTATACTTTTTTTAATTCTTCGAGAGCACCCAGGCTTGCTAATTTTCCTTTAAAATATAAAATCGACAAATCGAATCCCAATAAACAAATGGTTCCAATAGCTAAGAGAAATGATCTGGCAAAATCATATTGTCCTACCAATTTTGGACTGTAGGATTTTGTCAAAAATACTGTAAAACCAAATAATAAAAGAACCCCAAAAATTCTTAAAAACAAAGTGCCAAAACTTTGTCTTAAAAATGGATTTTGCGAAAGGCGTTCATAAATAGGATTGGTTTTCAATTGCTTTAAAGTTAATTCGCTTTTGATACTGCATGCTGTCTGCGATAGAATTTTTTGAACATGCTAACCATAACAAAAAGAAAAATAAAGAAAAGTGGCAGCCAAATTTTAAAATGGCCGTTTACTGTTTTACTTTCATTTATGTTGAGCGTTGCATTAATTTCTTTGATCGTTTTATCAAAACTAATTAATCTGAACCTGTTTTTTCCCTGTTCTGTAACTAATTTTTGTTTGGTTTTTATAATATCGTTTAGTTGTAAATTCTCACTATAATAAACCAATTTCTCATTTTTACCATTGTTTTTTGCAGTACTCGAAAGACCGTTCAAAACCTGGTCTATTTGCGCAATTATAGTGTCGTTTTGAGCGATTTCACGTTCCAGATTTTTATATCCTATTTTCTGAATGGAATTAAAATAATCCGAATTATTCAGGTATTTCAATAAAGGTTCTACAACTTCCTTTTCGTTTGTAGTTCCACTTGAAACAAATGAAATGGTGTGATAGGTGTAGTTTTTACTTGTAACATTGTCTTCTAAAACCTTTTTTACTTCGCCAACCTCAGCCATTAATTTTATGAGTTCAAAGTTTTGTTCTTTGTCTTCAATAAATTTATAAACGTCTGCAACCGGTTTAATTTCAATATTTCGAATTGTCTGCGGATTCGGTATTCCAACTGTGTTTTTCAGGAAATCCAAATCTCCGGCCACAATTTTAGATTGTATCAAATCTATTTTTGCGTACAAATAATCGACACTTTCAAAGTTTGGCGTTACCACAACCTGATTATTGTATGATTTTTTATTGGAGTCTAAATAAAATCCAAGCGCAGCTCCAAGTACCACCAAAACTAGCACTACAATCCAGTTTCGAATAAAAAACTGAATCGCTCTAAAAACAGACCTGTTCACACGATCAAAAAAACTGTTAATGCTTCTTGAAAGTTGAAAAATATCTATTTCCTGATCAGAATTATTTTGGGGTACTTTTGTACTCATTTATCTTTTATTTTACGCTGAAAATTTGTTCCAAAATTTTAATGGTAATCAAATAAGTTGGTTTTACCCCAGTTGTTCCTAATCCGCCTGAAGCCAGTGTGCTTCCGGTTTCCAAAGGATTATCCGAGGCATAATAAGCATAACGAACCTTAATATCGTGCGGCACACTTTTTCTAATTTTTGATGCCGACTGTATCGCTTTTTGATAATAAGAACCTTCCATTTCAAGTCCAATTACACCCCAGGTCGATTCATGGAAAAATTTCAATAAATCTCTGTTTTGCAATGACGTTCCCAAAACGGTAACCATTGCACCTTCAAAGACAGCAATGTCATTTCCTTCAAACATAGCACCTGTTAATTCATTTTCGAAGAAATAATTATCAGCAGTTCCTTCGTTTATATGTGCCGTTGGAATCATAATATCTCCTTTTCCGCCTTCCAAAATTCCGGCTTTTCCCATAATCGAAACCGACTGAACATTCAATAAAGTATCTTTTTTATACGGTTTTAAAAGCTCGTCGATGGTTTCGTATGCCTGTTCGCCAAACGCATAATCCATTACAATAATAACCGGTTTTTCTTCGTCAACATTCGCATAGGTAAAAGCGGTTTTTGTCCAGTCAATTTTGGCTGTATCAAAAATCTGAACATCGATATTGGTTCCTGAGGTATCCGGTAAGGAAATCATTCCGTTTTTCAAAGCCAGTTCTTCAACGTGAGCTCTAACTTCTTTTGCGCCAGACTTGCTTAATTCTTCATAAATAAAGAAATCGGACTTGTCTTTGAATTTCGTTTTCAACAACGGAGTTGCAAAAATCGAATTCATAACGCTATGCATGTTCGCACTAATTACGTGAATTGGTCTTTTTAAAAGATTATTAGCTTTTAGAACTTCTTTAATATTGGTCGCCCAAATTTCTCCGTGAATGTGGTGTCCTAAACGCTCTCTTAATACCGGACTGAACGTAATTGTTCTTTTATTGTTTTCAATTACTTCTTCTATTGCTAATTTCCCTAACCAATAAATAACATGAAGGAAACGATCCGGAGCATTTTCAGATCCGAAGGCGTCGTAAATATCTAAAACCTCTTCAAAAGTTCGTCCTAAAATATTCGCAACATGCGAAATTGCTTTTTCTTTTTCGATCAAAGGCAGTTTTTTAGTCTGCATAACCGCTTGTTCCAGTTTCAGCCAATCGCGCGAAACTTCGCCGCCGTCATCTAATAAAACCCTGTTTTTTATTTTGTGTGATTCGATGAAAATAAAAGTCAAATGCGTTAAAATATCGTAGATGTCTGAGCGTCCACGCGTGATTTCAACATTCATTTGTTCCTCATCGATTCGGTAACAATTTCGTCTTCTTTTTGGAGGAACAATGGCCTGAAAATGCGATTTCGAATACCCTTCATCTGAAGTTAAATTGATAAAACGGCATTGTTCGATTCCTATCGGAAGACGTTCGATAACGTACAAAAGTCCGTTTAATTCTACTTTTTCTTCGCCTATATTTCCGTAAATCTCAGGACGTAATGCCAATAAAGATTCACGTAAACTGTCACCAGAAACTCCCATTGGCTTATAAAAACCACGGTTGAACAGGTGACGCATTGTAATGTACATTTTTTCTATCGCTGCAGATGATTCCTGCGCTCTTGATCTTGATATATGTTTGGTTTCTTTCATGCTTTTTTATTTTAAAATCTTCGAAATAGTAAAGATCATTCTAACTTTCGACAAACGAAAGTAGGAAATATTAATATTATTTTAGGCTAAAACTAGAAATGTGATTTAATTATAACGTTTATTTCAAATTAGGATTTACAATTTGAATGACTTCACATTCTGCTACTATATATCGTCCTTCCATAAAAAAGGCTTTTAATCCAATTTTAATTCGTCCTTTATGAAGTTCTATCAGTGCTTCATTTAATACCCACATTTTTGCCTTTCCTGAAGTCGAAACTCGTAATGATTTATCTAAAATGATATTGTCTTCATTATCCAAAAATTCTGGCCAGATCATCCATTGTTGTTTGGCTTTTTCATCGCCAGAATACATAAAATCAGAACGATATCCCTGAACTGGATTTCCAATTGGCCTTCCGCCTTCTTCTGCAGAAAAAAAACGATATTGGACTATAAAATCACAATCTCTTTTTCTAATTTGTTCATAAGGTAAGTGAAAATCCAAATTCTGTCTTTATTTCAAATTATCTGCAATCTTTCTATCATTCGACAATCTCGGAATTTTATTCTGTCCGCCTAATTTTCCCTGCGATTTCATATATTCCTGAAAACCATTTTTAGACACTTTGGTTACAACCACTTTTCTCAAAACATTTCCGGTAATCAAATCATCGTAGTAAATGTTTTGTTTTCGCATTGAATCATCAATTGCTTCGGCGAAAGCTTCCCTATTTTCAGGTTCATTTTCGAATTCAATAAACCATTCGTGATACGGCAATCCGCTTGACGGATTTATTTGAGGTGCTACTGTAAATTCGTTAATTACGATTTTCGTTCCTGCAGTTGCTTCTTTCATGGCATTTTCAACTTCGTTGGCAATAACGTGTTCGCCAAAAGCAGAAATAAAATGTTTAATTCGACCCGAAACTATCACACGATGCGGAAATAAAGAGGTAAACTGAACGGTGTCGCCAATATTATAACGCCAAAGCCCGGCATTTGTCGAAACGATCAAAGCATAATTTATTCCAACCTCAACTTCTCCAACAGTGTAACTTTTTGGATTTGGTTCGAAAAATTCATCGCTTTTAATAAATTCGTAGAAAATTCCGGAATTCAATAACAACAACATTCCTTCTTCATTTTTGATCCCGAAATTTCGGGACTGATAAGCAAAAAAACCTTCAGAGGCCGGGAACAGTTCAATACTATCCACTTTTTTACCAATCATTTGTTCAAATTTGGCGCGGTATGGCTCGTAATTTACCCCCCCGTAAATAAACAAATTAAAGTTTTTAAATATTTCACTTATCTTTTTTCCACCGCTTTTCTCCTGTAAACGCTCAAAGTACATTTGCACCCAGGATGGAATTCCTGAAATAACAGACATGTTTTTTTTGATTGTTTCATCTACAATTGCATTTACTTTAGTTTCCCAGTCTTCAATGCAATTTGTTTCCCAGGATGGCATTCTGTTTTTTTGCAAATATTTTGGAACAAAATGTGCAACAATTCCGGAAAGTCTTCCAAATTTAATTCCGTATTTTTCAGTTAAAATAGGGCTTCCCTGCAAAAAAATCATTTTTCCGTCAACAAAATCGGCATTTCCGGTTTCGTGAATATAATGCAAAATAGCATTACGAGCCGCATTTACATGCGTCGGCATAGATTCTTTGGTAAGCGGAATATATTTTGCTCCGGAAGTGGTTCCTGAGGTTTTGGCAAAATATAATGGTTTTCCTTTCCAAAGAATGTTTTCTTCGCCAATTTTAACCTTTTCGATATAGTGCTTCAAATCTTCATAATCACGAACGGGAACGTTCTTTTGAAAATCTTCAAATGTTTTTATACTGGCAAAATGATGATCTTTTCCAAATTCGGTATCTTTAGCATTTTTAATTAAACTCTTGAAAACAGCTTGTTGTGTTTCGACAGGTTTATTGGCCCATGCCTGCGTTTGATGATATATTTTGCTGGCAAATAATTTTGCTGCTACAGATTTAATCGACATTTTTTATACTATTATTTCTTGTCATTTTTGTTTTTACTTCGCATTTTTTCGCCCGACTCCTTCTCTATTTTATTAACCTCTTCTCTTAATTTTATTTCTTCTTCAGTAGCTTTCATGTTTACGTCTGAAGTCTCATCCATATTCGCAGCCAAAATAGAATCTTTGTTGAATTTGGCATATTCCAATTCGCCTCTCAATACTTTCTGAACACCATGAATATAGGCTTCGTTTTTCTTTAAAGCTCTTTCTAAAGAATCTGATTTTATCGCTAATTCGGTCGCATTCTTTTTTAATTCAGTTGAAGAATAACCCGGAATAAATTCACGCAAAGGTGTAAAAGCAATAATGAAAGTGGTGATTAAAATTAAAAATATACCGCCTAAAGAGAAAACCACAAAAACATTCATTAGAGTGAGTTTTAGCGAAAAAATTTCTTCAAAAGTATCTTCATTCAAAATTACCAATCGGTTTTTGATGAATAATTTTTTTCTGAAATTTCGTTTTTTTTTAGCCATTTCGGTTCTTTAATATGAGCAAATATAATAATTAATAGTTGTGTTGATGTGACCCAAATTTGATCAAATCTGCTTAATTTACGATTTTATAAAATATTTAACGTGGTTAAGGCTAAATATTTTAATCCAAAAACACTTCTTGTTCGTATATTTCTATATACCTTTGCAGTACAATTAGAAAACAATTTGCTTCGGCATAAAATATACAATCATGGGAAGATTAGGTCTTACAGAAATCCTTGTAATAGTAGGTATTGTGTTATTACTTTTTGGAGGTAAAAAAATTCCAGAATTAATGAAAGGTTTAGGAAGCGGAATTAAGGAATTTAAAAACGCAGCCAAAGACGACCAAACTACTGCTGCCAAAAAAGAAGAGGAAGAAGTAAAATAATAATTACAACTTTTAAAATTTAAAAAATCCCAAATTACAATTGTAGTTTGGGATTTTATTTTTATTGCTCTTTTTCTATTTGGAATTTCTTTTTTGGAATTTTATAATACCATCGTTAACTGAATTCTCTTCCTGTCTTCATCAACCTCCGTAACCTTAACATCAACATGCTGATGTAATTTCACTACTTCATTTACATCGCTTACAAATCCAGCTTTTAACTGCGAAATATGAACTAATCCACTTTCCTTAATTCCGATGTCAACAAAACAGCCAAAGTTGGTAATGTTATTCACAATTCCAGGTAAAATCATTCCGGTTCTTAAATCTTTGATCGATTTTACATTCGCATCAAATTCAAAAACCTTAGCCGACTTTCTCGGGTCTAATCCAGGCTTTTCAAGCTCTTTTATAATGTCTTTTAACGTAAGCAAACCTATTTCAGGTGTAATATAGTTTTCGGCCTTAATTAAGGCTGTTTTCTCTTTGTTTGCAATTAAGTCGTTTACCGAAAGTTTCAAATCCTTTGCCATTTTCTCTACAACCGGATATGCTTCCGGATGTACGGCCGAATTATCCAATGGATTTTTAGCATTCGAAATTCTAATAAAAGCCGCTCCTTGTTGATACGCTTTATCCCCTAAACGAGGCACTTTTTTCAATTGCTTTCTGTCTTCGAACGGACCATTTTCTGAACGATACTGTACGATGTTTTCGGCAAGCTTCTCTCCTATTCCGCTCACGTAACTTAGTAAATGTTTACTTGCCGTGTTAATATTGATTCCCACCGAGTTTACGCAGCGAATTACCGTATTATCTAATTCTTCTTTTAATTTCGTTTGATCCACATCGTGCTGATATTGGCCTACGCCAATTGCTTTGGGGTCAATTTTTACCAATTCGGCCAAAGGATCTGAAAGACGCCTTCCAATAGAAACCGATCCACGAACTGTAACATCATAGTTAGGAAATTCTTCGCGCGCAATTTTTGATGCCGAATAAACCGAAGCTCCAGCCTCAGAAACAATAAAAACCTGCAGCGGTTTATCGAATGCGATTTTTTTGATGAAAAACTCCGTTTCTCTTGACGCCGTTCCGTTTCCGATAGAAATTGCATCAATTTGATACGCATTCACCATCGAACGGATTTTCTTGATCGCCATAGCTTCCTCGTTTTGAGGTGCGTGTGGATAAATGGTTTCGTTGTATAATAAATCGCCTTTTTCATCCAGACAAACTACTTTACAACCACTTCTAAATCCTGGATCGATTGCCAAAATTCGCTTCTCTCCCAATGGTGGAGCTAATAATAACTGACCTAAATTGTTGGCAAAAACCTGAATTGAATTCGCATCGGCTTTGGCTTTTGCTTCCTGCAAAGTTTCATTTCCAATCGCCGGATTCAATAATCTTTTGTAACTGTCTTCTATCGCTAATTGCAAATGTGCCGTTGTACTATTTTGTTTTTTAATGATGATTTCGTCAATAACATCATACGCTTCATCAAGATCAACGTCAATTTTCATCTTCACAAAACCTTCGTTTTCGGCACGAAGCATAGCTAATAAACGATGTGAAGGTGCTTTTGTTAAAGGCTCTTCCCAATCAAAATACTGACTGAATTTTTGAGCTCCTTCCTCTTCTGCTTTCTTTTTGACTACTTTGGTTGCAATCGTTGCTTTTCTATTAAATAATCTACGCAATTGTTTACGAACATAAATATTCTCGTTGATCCATTCGGCAACAATATCGCGTGCGCCTTGCATGGCGGCTTCTTCGTTAATTACATTTTCATTGATATATTGTGTCGAAATAAAATCGACATCAACATCATTTTCCGACATGATTATTTTCGCTAATGGTTCTAAACCAAATTCACGTGCCACATCTGCCTTTGTTTTTTTCTTCTTTTTGTATGGAAGATAAAAATCTTCAATTTCTTGCAAATCAAAACTTTGCTCTATTTTTTGTTTTAAGTCTGGCGTAAGCGCTTTTTGCTCTTCTATTGATTTTAGAACGGCTTCTTTACGTTTTACAATCGTTTCGTATTCCTTTTGAAGTTTTGCAATTTGTTCAATTTGAACTTCATCCAGATTTCCGGTTGTATCTTTTCGGTAACGAGAAATAAACGGAATTGTACAGTCTTCCTCTAGTAATTGAACCGTTTTTTGAATATTAATCGCTGCTGTTTGAACAGTCTTGGCAATGAATTGAATATTAGTCATACTTTTAATGAAATAATTTCTTGATTACAAAATGATTTAAATTACTTGTTAAAATAATAAAACAAATTCATTAATCATTTGGCTAAAATAATATCTTTGTTTCTAATTTTAAGCCAATGGAAATTTTATTATTGTATTTTTTATTTATAAACATCATCGTTTTTATTCTTGCAGGCTATGACAAATATTTAGCGCGAAAAAATAAACGAAGAATTCCTGAAAATATATTGTTTTTTTTAGAAGCTGTCGGCGGAACAATTGGTTTATTACTCGCGATGTTACTCTTTAGACATAAAACGAGTAAAACCTCTTTTATTGTGAAGTTTTCCGGGATTTTTTTGATTCAGATTGTATTAGTTTATCTTAAATTAACCAATAAGATTTAAACAATTCTGTTGTTGATAACTCCAAAACCTTTTGTTTTGAAGAACTCAATGAACTGAATTTAAGAACATTAAATAAAAAACCGGATGAATTTAAAAAATCCGCCCGGTGTGTTTATTTTTATTGGTGCGAAGCACCCGATTTTTTTTGACTTCTTACGAACAAGCGATTTTATTCACTCTGTTTTGGTGTCTTCCACCTTCAAATGCAGTTGTTAAAAACGTTTCAACAATTTCAACAGCTTGCGGAATCGATGTAAAACGCGCCGGAATACTTACAATGTTTGCATCATTATGTAAACGTGTTAAATACGCAATTTCTTTAGTCCAGCATAAACCAGCTCTCACTTTTGGGTGTTTGTTTACTGTCATTGCAATTCCATTTCCGCTTCCGCAGATCACAATTCCAAAATCAGCTTTTCCTTCAGATACATCATTTGCAACCGGATGACCATAATCCGGATAATCAACAGAATCCTCAGAATCTGTTCCGTAATTAGTTACTTCATATCCTTTTGCTTTAAGCATTGCAACAATTGCTTTTTTATAATCTGGTCCTGCGTGGTCGTTTCCTATCGAAATTTTCATCGTAAATACTATTTAGTTGTGTATTGCAAATTTAATCATTTAATAAATGTTTGCCACGAATTTCACTAATTATCACGAATTTTTTCCTTTTCCATTTTTAAAATAGAATTCGTGAAATTCATCAAGTAAAACTTTGTGATCTTTACCACAGATCAACACAGATTAAAAGATATGATTCTTATTAACTTTGCGTAAATCTTTGCGAACTTTGCGGTTAAACTAAGCGTTTTTACAAATAGCTTTATATCAAAAACTTAGCGTTATTAACAATTTTAATATCTCTATAATTAGCTGAAAATCAATTAGAAATAAACAGCATTTTTGTTAAAATTTTAGAATGTTAATACTAAAAGCTAATTCGTTGATATTCAGTTAACTTTAAATTAACATTGTTTGTTAATAAGTTCAGATAGAATATTAGAAGTTTTTTTTGGTCGTGTCATAAAAAAACCTAATCCAAAACCGGAACCAAAAATCCTAATAAAGTTTGATGAATTTTTAGAAAAGTTATCAATATCAAAAATGCGATTTTCAACAAAAATCAACATATGAACTTATCTACAAAATGAATCCTTTTTTGGTTGTCAACCGTTGTTAATTAAAATACAAAAAGTCTTATAAATTAATCTTTTAGCTAAATATAAGTATGTTGATAACTCTATATAAGTAAGCAAAACTTCATTTCAATACATTTAAAAATAAAATTATTGCACATATTAACAAGCTATAATAACAACCATAAATTAATTTAAATTAAATTTTTCTTTTTGTTGTATTTAATATATGTTGACAACTTTGAAATTTTAAAAAGAAAAAAAATTTGAGATTGAAAAAAAAACAGAACTTTTTAAACGATTTTGAGTGGACTATTGAGATTGTCCAGAATTTGCTGAACTTCTTCGAAATCGTCCGGATGAACTTTAAGTTTGATTCCACCGAGCGCCGTGGTGTACATCGGAACAACAGAGAGCGTCATTTCGTTTTCAAAAAAATAAGGAATCCCTTCTTGTTCCAACAAGTGTTTCAGAACAACAGTTTCGTGCAGATAATTGAATATGGCGATGGTTTTAAAGCTTTCCATACAAGGTCTTTTCGTAAAGATACGAAATGAGCATTACTAAATGTAGGCATAACTAATTTTAAACGTGAATTACAAAATGACCTTTTAGAATCTGCTTTTGAACGTTATTTTTTTAATAATTTATTTGTTAAAATCTATAATCTGATATCTTATTTGTAATTTTAACTTTTTAAGAAAAGATATATGAGTAAGAAAATTAGAAAGCCGATAAAAAATGAGAGTGATTTCTCAAGCAAAATTTTAAAAATTTTATCGCAAAGCCCAAATAAGGCATTTAATTACAAACAGATAGGAGCAAAGCTTGAACTTGACGATACAAAAAGCAGGAATCAGATTATAAAAGATTTAAAAATATTGGCTTCTTCAAAGAAAATTATAGAGTCAGAACCAGGAAAATATTTAGTAAAAGTAGAAAGTCAGGATTATTACGAAGGAACAATTGATATGACCAGCAGGAAAACAGCTTATTTTGTTTGTCCGGATTTTGCTGAAGATGTTTTTATTCCGACCAATAATTTGAATCGTGCTTTGGATAAAGACAAAGTAAAAGTTTACGTTTATAACAGAAGAAAAGGGAAAAGACCTGAAGGTGAAGTAATCGAAGTTATAGAAAGAAATAAAACAGAGTTTGTTGGTGTAATAGATATTCAGGCAAATTTTGCTTTTGTATCGACGGCAAATCCTAAAATGTATACGGATATTTTTATTCCGAAAGATAAAATTGGAGAAGCAGAAAATGGTGATGTTGTTTTGGTTACCATTGAAGATTGGCCAAAAAGAGCTGATAGTCCATTTGGATCTGTGATTAGAGTTTTAGGAAAACCTGGAGAACACAATACTGAAATTCATGCCATTTTAGCCGAATATGGTTTACCGGCAGATTTTCCGGTAGAAGTAGAGGTATATGCACAAAAAATAGATACTTCAATTCAGGAAGCTGAAATTGCAAAACGTCGTGATATGCGTGATACACTTACGTTTACGATTGATCCAAAAGATGCAAAAGATTTTGATGATGCGTTGTCTTTCAAAAAGTTAGAAAATGGAAACTATGAAATTGGAATTCATATTGCCGATGTTTCATATTATTTGGAAGAAGGAACAATTTTAGATGATGAAGCGTATCAAAGAGCAACTTCAGTTTATTTGGTCGATAGGGTAGTGCCAATGCTTCCGGAAGTTTTATCTAATTTTGCGTGTTCATTGCGTCCAAATGAAGAAAAATATACGTTCTCAGCTGTTTTTGAAGTTTCTCCAACTTCGCAGGTTATTAACCAATGGTTTGGTAGAACAGTAATTTATTCAGATCAGCGATTTGCTTATGAAGAAGCACAATATATCATTGAAACAAAAGACAATACAATTCCTGTTGATATTTCAATTACAGGAGAATCTTATGTAGTATCTGATGAGATTGTTGAAGCTACTTTAAAATTAGATGAATTAGCGAAGATTTTGAGAAAGAAAAGAATGGCAAATGGCGCAATTTCTTTTGATAAAGTAGAAGTAAAATTCAACTTAGATGCCGAAGGAGAACCAGAAGGAGTATACTTCAAAGTTTCTAAAGATGCCAATCATCTGATCGAGGAATTCATGCTTTTGGCCAATAGAAAAGTCGCTGAGTACATTGGAAAACAAAAGAAAACATTTGTTTACCGAATTCACGACGAACCAAACGAAGACAAATTAATTGCAATGGCAACAGTAATTGCTAAATTTGGATATAAAATAGATTTCAGAAACAAAGGCGATATTTCAAAATCATTGAACGCTTTGATGGAAGAAGTTAATGGTAAAAAAGAGCAAAATTTAATTGATACTCTTGCGATTAGAAGTATGAGCAAGGCTAAATATTCGACAGAAAATATTGGACATTATGGTTTAGCTTTTGATTATTACAGCCATTTTACTTCGCCAATTCGTCGTTATCCGGACGTTATGGTTCATAGATTGTTGCAGTATTACCTTGATGGAGGTAAATCTGTAGATGAAGAAATTTATGAAACAAAATGCCAGCATTGTTCGAATATGGAAAGTTTAGCAACAAATGCTGAACGTGACAGTATCAAATACATGCAGGTTAAATACATGCAGGATCATCAGGACGAAGAATTTTTGGGCGTTATTTCTGGAGTTACAGAATGGGGAATTTATGTTGAAATTGTTTCTAACAAATGTGAAGGAATGGTGAGAATCAGAGAAATAAAAGATGATTATTATACTTTCGATGAAAAACAATATGCTTTGGTTGGAGCTACTTCAAACAGTATATTGCAATTAGGAGACGAAATTTATGTTAAAGTAAAAAATGCGGATTTGGTTAAAAAACAGCTGGATTTTCATTTTTTGAGACGAGCAGAATAGTTGTTAAATTAAAAATAGAGCGATATGAAAAAGTTATTAATAGGAGTTGCAATTCTTGTTGCACAGATGTCTTTTGGTCAGATTACCAAAAATTTAGGAGATTTTGATTCGGTAAAAGTTTTTGATAAATTAAGTGTAAAATTAGTTCAGTCTTCTGAAAATAAAATTGTTATAAAAGGAGCAAGAGAATCAGAAGTTGAAGTTGTTAACAAACAAGGTTTATTGAAATTAAGAATGCCTTTTCCAAAATTATTATCCGGAGATGATTTAGATATAACTTTGTATTACAAAAATATTGAGTTGATAGATGTAAACGAAGGAGCAATTGTTAGCAGTAAAGAAGCTATAAAAGCAACTGCATTTAAAGTAAGTGCCCAGGAAGGCGGTAAAATTAATGTCGATTTAGATGTTGATAAACTAAAAGTAAGTTCCGTTTCAGGTGGCGAAATTACTTTGACAGGAAAAGCTTCCAATCAAGATGCAAGCTTAGGAGCTGGTGGTTTTTTACTAGCAAGTAAATTAGTTACCTCACAAACTACAGTAAGCGTTTCTGCAGGAGGAAAAGCAGATGTTAATGCATCTACCCTTGTTGAGGCGAAAGTTAGCGCAGGAGGCTCTATTTACATTTATGGAAAACCAAAACAAATTAATCAAAAAACGGTTTTTGGAGGTAAAATCGAAGAAGTGAAATAATAATTCTATTTGAATGATAAATGATATTTTAGCTGGACTGCCATGGGGACTTTTTTTAAGTTTTATGGTAGGTCCGGTATTTTTTATATTACTGGAAACCAGTATTACAAAAGGATTCAGAGCTGCAATTGTCTTTGATTTTGGTGTAGTTCTAGGTGATATTTTTTTTATAGCCGTTGCTTATTTAGGAAGTTACAGATTAATTCAGAGTTTAAAAGATAAACCGGCCCTATTTATTTTTGGCGGAATTATTATGTTGGCTTATGGTATTATTTCTTTCGTAAGATTAAAAAAAGAAGAAAAGATAAATGATGAAGAAATAGATCGTGACATCATTAAAAGAAATTACGGAAGTTTGTTTATAAAAGGTTTTTTACTGAACGTTATTAACATTGGAGTATTAGGTTTTTGGTTAGCTGTTATTATTTCTATTGGACCAAAACTAGAAATGCAAAACTCCAGAATGATTACTTTTTTTACATCTGTTATTATTACTTATTTGTTAGTGGATTGTATTAAAATACTATTGGCCAAACAATTAAAATCTAAAATGACACCCACTAATATTCTAAAAATTAAAAAAGCGATTAGTATCGTTTTAATGGTTTTTGGAGTGGTGTTAATAACTCAGGGATGGTTTCCAAAAGAAAAAGAAATGGTTAGAAATGCTTTTGAGAAGATTGATAAGTAATCAGATTTAATTATATGAAAAGACTTTTACTTATTTTAATTGTGATTTTTTTTGGTTGTAATAATTCTAGTAAAACTGAAATTAAAAAGAAAGAAGTCATAAAGAAGGAGCTAAAACCTTTTTATATCTCAGATAAAATTGATCACTATTATTTAGATATTTCTGATTTTTCGGTTTATGATATTATTAGAAAGGACACAATTGTAAAGGATCAAAAGTTAAGTAATTTATTGTCAGGAAATTATCCTAAAACTATTGCAGAACCAAATTTTGAATCTGATTTATTAAAGTTTCATTTTGTTAAAACAGAATTAACTAAAGAAAAAAAGAAAGAAGTAGAGAATATTTTTACACAAAATGATTCTTTACCAAGTGATGTAGCGAGTTGTATTCCTAAATATCGCGATATATTTATTTTTAAAAGAAATAATTCTATAATTGGCATTGCTAAGATTTGTAATGGTTGTGGAGAATCCCAATTTTTAGGAACTAAAGTTGATACTTATACTTTTGGTTTACCATCAGAGCTTGAAAAGCTTTATAAAATAATAAGATAATAATATTTCAATTTATATTTAAACCTCTCATTTTTAGAGGTTTTTTTATGTTTAAGTTGCATTTAACCTTTACTTATCATAAATGACAAAAATTATAAATAACCTTTTTTTAAAGCTGTTCTCGGAGGAACAAAAGATATTGTAGGGATGGATTTCAATCTATTCTACGCATGGTAATTCATTAATCTTTGTCGAGCTACTTGCGGGGACTTTTCCTTGTTCGAAATGACAAACTGTGTGTTTTAAACACAAAAAAGGAATATTTTTTATAGATTTTTAAAAGCATCGCCCGGATTCGAACGTAAATCTTTATCAAATTTTTTCTAAAAATTAACCATAAAAAAAACTTCAAATTGCTTGAAGATTTTAAAGGAATCATCCGGATTCGAACGTAACCTTTATCAAATTTTTTCTAAAAATTGACCATAAAAAAAACCTTCAAATTGCTTTGAAGGTTTTGAGGCATCATCCGGATTCGAACGTAACCTTTATCAAATTTTTTCTAAAAATTAAACATAAAAAAAACCTTCAAATTGCTTTGAAGGTTTTGAGGCATCGTCCGGATTCGAACCGGAGTAGGAGCTTTTGCAGAGCCCAGCCTAGCCGCTCGGCCACGACGCCATTACTTGAACGGATGGCAAAAGTAACTAAAATCTTTAAAATTCAAAACTTTAAAAGTAACTATTTTAAAAAATTAGTTTTTCTGCTTCAAAGAATTACTTTCTATTTTCTGTCATTTTTATAGTAACTGATTCAACATCACCACCAATAGGCGGATTTATTTTAGAAACCCAAACCGTTGTTTTTTTTATAGATTCTATTTCTGCAAGTACACGAATATTGATTCTTTTGGCCACATGTTCTAATAAATGTGAACGAATTGCCATTTCTTCCGTAACAATTCTGTTCAAATGTACATAATCAACCGTGTCGGCAAGATGATCTGTTTGTGCTGATTTTTGTAAATTGGTTTTAATTTTTAGATCAACAGTGTAATCTGATCCAATTTTTCCTTCTTCAATCAAACATCCGTGGTAGGAGAAAGTTCGGATGTTTTTTAGTTTTATAACTCCCATTTCAAATTTAGTTTCAAGTTCTAAGTTTCAGGTTTACTGAGAAGTTTCCAAAGAAAACCATAAACTGTAAACCATAAACTGTAAACTTTTTTATCTTTGCTAAAATTACTATAAAATAATGGCATCAGAAGAGAAATCACTCAATTTTATTGAACAAATCATAGAAGAAGATTTAAAATCAGGTCTTTCTAAAACTAAACTTCATTTTCGTTTTCCACCAGAACCAAACGGTTATTTGCATATCGGACACGCTAGTTCTATTGCATTAAATTTTGGTTTAGGAAATGATTATCAGTCTCCTGTAAATTTACGTTTTGACGATACAAATCCAGAAAAAGAAGAGCAGGAATTTGTTGACGCTATTAAAAAAGATGTGGAATGGCTGGGGTATACCTGGGCAGAAGAACGTTATGCTTCAGATTATTTCCAACAATTGTATGATTGGGCCGTTTTATTAATTAAAAAAGATAAAGCGTATGTTGATAGCCAATCTTCTGAAGATATGGCGATTCAAAAAGGAACTCCGTCTACTGTTGGAACGGATAGTCCGTACAGAAATCGTTCTGTTGAAGAGAATTTAGATTTATTCGAAAGAATGAAAAAGGGAGAATTTGAGGCTGGAACTCATATTCTTCGTGCCAAAATAGACATGAAATCTACCAATATGCTGATGCGTGATCCTATCATGTACAGGATTTTACATAGGCATCATCATAGAACTGGAGACGATTGGAAAATTTATCCAATGTACGATTGGGCACACGGACAAAGTGATTATTTAGAAGAAATTTCACACTCCTTTTGTACACTTGAATTCTTGCCTCACCGTGAATTATACGATTGGTTTTTAGACCAAATCATTGATGAAAATCAGATTCGTCCTAAGCAAAGAGAATTTGCAAGACGTAATCTTTCACATACTGTTGTTAGTAAAAGAAAATTACAGCAACTTGTTAAAGAAAAGCATGTTAACGGTTGGGATGATCCAAGAATGTCAACTATTTCAGGGTTAAGAAGACGTGGTTATACCGCTGCTTCATTGCGTAATTTTGCGAATACAATTGGTATTGCAAAACGTGATAATTTGATAAATGTATCGGTTTTAGAATTCTGTATTCGTGAAGATTTAAATAAAATTGCACCTCGTGTAATGGCTGTTTTAGATCCTGTAAAATTGGTAATTACCAATTATCCTGAAGGAAAAGAGGAGTGGTTAGAAGCGGAGAATAATCAGGAAGATGAAAATGCAGGTTTCAGAAAAGTGCCTTTTTCAAGAGAATTATATATCGAAAGAGAAGACTTTTTAGAAGAAGCCCCTGCGAAGTTTTTCCGTTTGACTTTAGGAAAAGAAGTGCGTCTTAAAAATGCCTATATCATTAAAGGAGAAAGTGTTGTAAAAGATGCTAGCGGCAGTATCACAGAAATTCATGTTACTTATGACACCGATTCTTTAAGTGGAAGCGGGACAGAAGCAAGTCAAAGAAAAGTGTCTGGAACATTACATTGGGTTTCTATTCAACATGCAGTTGAAGCAGAAGTTCGTATGTATGATCGTTTGTTTACAGATGAGGCTCCGGATAGTTATAAAGATAAAAACTTCCTGGATTTTGTGAATCCAAATTCATTAGAAATCATCAAAGGTTATGTTGAACCGAGTTTGGCAACTGCTCAAAACGAAGATAAATTTCAGTTTCAACGTTTGGGTTACTTTACTGTTGATAAAGACTCAACCCCTTCAAAATTAGTGTTTAACAAAACTGTTGGATTGAAAGATGCCTGGGAAGAAAAAGGTAAAAAAGAAGAAAACAGTATCAATAATTCTTTAAAAGACATTAACAAATATTTTAAAGTTGAAACAAAACCAGAACGCATTGCAATTGAAAGTGCAATAGGGGAGAGCATCAAAAATGTTTCAAGTTTTTCATTGTTACAAAATTCATTAAAGAAAAACATCAACAATAATAAAGCTTCGTTGTTATTTGCTCAATTTATTTTGAAATATTCTCATTTAAAATCTTCAGATTTTGAAGAAGAGGATATCAAAAAATTATATAATATGTCTCTTAGAAGTGAATCGACTTATGTTAGATCAAAAGCGCTTTTGAATTTAAGAGATTTAGAAACTTCAGAATTTAAAAATCAGTTTGAAGAGGAAATTTTGAAATTAAATTCAAATCTTCCAAAAAATGCTTCAGAAAGAGAAATTGAAATTCTTTCTGAAATGATTAAAAAATAATATCATTATAACCTATTGAAAAGCGCTTTTTATAAGCGCTTTTTTTATTATTTGTATTTTCTATGGAAAATTTTATTTTTATAAATATTTTATATTAAAAGTGACGCTCATAAATTGATTTTAAACGATTTTTTTACTTCTTCCTACACAGAATTCATCTTTCAGAAAATACTTAAAATTTACGCTTTATTTTAGGTTTAGGTCTTATTTTAGCCGTCTTTAGAGCTTATTAACAACGGAATGTTTATAAAGTAGCCGTTTGGAATCTACTTTAAAAAAAAATGAGTGGATTTTCTTCAAATAGAGAATAAAATTTACAAAATCAATTTTAATGATTAGTAATAAAATTTAAATGTTTTTGATTATTATATATAGAATCTATTATAATTTAATTTTTAATAGATATTATAAACTAAAAATGACTTTCATATTTTAATTTTAAGACGTGTTTTTACTTCTTCTATCTCTTAACTCATCTTTTGAATAATTGTTGATTTTTAAGCTTTATTTATGTTTTAGACATCGTTTTTGTGAGTTTAACGGGTTATTAACATACAATTGTTTATAAAGTTGCTATTTTTATCCAAAGGTCAAACCTGAAATTTTTTAATTTTAAAAATGACACTTAGGAAGAATCGAAGCTGAGTTTTTCTAAAATTCAAAAATTAATTTTTGTTTTTATATTTTATTCTAAATCTGAATTCCGAAAATTGGTTTTATGGTCAATTCTAATTGTGTTGATGTTTTGATAATTCTTCAGTAAAAGTAGTTTTTCAAAGTATTTCATAATTTTCAAATTTCATGAAATTGGTTTTGTGATTTATAAATTTTGATTTTCATTTTTGATCAAAGAAATTTCTAATCCTTAAATTTAATTATCATGAAAAATGTATTTTTTACTCTGGCTATTTTATTTGCAAACATTGCAATTTCTCAAACACATCAAATTTCAAAACACAATGGAGAAGAATTGGATGTTAATTTTATCAAACATGAAAATGATTTAATTCATTATTCTCTAAATGGAAGTTTCGAAGAACATAAAATTACGAAGTACGCTGTTTCAAAAATTACCAATAAGCAAACGAATCAAACTCAAAAAGTATCTGATAAAGTTATAGTTGATTCAAAATCGGATTATAAATTGGTAACCGTTTTACCTCAGGAAAAGACAATAGGTTTAAAACAAGCAGCTAATTTTACGGGAATATCGACGAAGACAAAAGGTGAACCGCCAATGGCAAACCAAAATCATACAGCTATGAGAATCAAAATGCATTCAGCTTCAAAGGGTTATCCGTTTGTAAGCATAGTTGAAAATGACGGCAAATATGAAGCAGTTGCTTACGTGTATTAATTGTATTGTTAAATATTTGTAAATATCTTTTAACCAATATTTTATAATTTAAAAAAGAAGTATCTTTATTCATCATTTAAAATAAAAACTATCATGTCAAATAAATCAAATGCAATTGCGGCTGTTATAGCTGGTGCTGCAATAGGAGCGGCGATCGGAATTTTATTTGCTCCGGACAAAGGATCAAAAACGCGTGCTAAACTTAAAGAAGGTTTAGATGATGCATCTAATAATTTAAAGGATTCGATTTCAGCTAGTTCTGAAGTATTGCGTGAGAAGTTTACAAGTGCTACTCAGGGTCTTGATGGAACTTTTGATGAATTGTTATCAAATGTAAGTCATAAAACAGAAGAAGTAATTACTTTCTTAGAATCTAAATTGGCTGATTTAAAGGCACAGAACGCTAAACTTCAGAAATAATATTAATACCTAAAAGCGCAAAGCTTGCTTAATTTTTAAGTAAGTTTTGTGCTTTTTTTATCCAAACTACCACTATGGCTTTTGAAGAATTAAAAGAAAACACCGAAAATATCCAGGATCAGGCGAAAGTTTATCTGGACAGTCATTTGGCTTATTATAAACTTTGGGGTTTCAAGGTTGCAATGAAATCAACCACTTTAATTTTTAAGTTTACTTTGATCTTATTGTGTTTTAGTATGGTTTTGATTTTTGGTTCTTTTGCAGCAGCTTATGCATTTGGTTCTTTATTTGAAAGCACAGCACTTGGATTTTTGGCAGTAGGAGGGATTTATCTTGTTTTTACCATCTTGCTTTTCTTTATAAAAGATAAATTTGTTGAAGGTCCAATTTTAGAAAAATTCTCAGAAATCTTTTTCAACGACTAATTATGGAACCGAAAAAATACTCGTCATACGCAGAAATCGAAAGAGATTTGGAAATTCTGAAATTAGAAAAAGAGATTAATTATCAAAAATTAGTTTTAAGTTTTCAAAGAACAAAAGAAGGAATCACACCGCAGAAAATTGTTAATGGATTCTTTTCCTCTTATAAAGATTATTTTTCAAATAATTATCCTAAGATTTTACAATCCATTTTACCACATATTATCAGCTGGTTTATAAATAAAAAAAGAGGCAATTAAGCCTCTTTTTTATTTTATATTATTGTTTTGTTTCTGGTTGAATGTCATCTTCATAACCAGATTGTGGCTGAATTGGTTTTGGTTTTTCCACTTTTTTATTGTGCTTTTTCATCATTTCACCAACCTGGTTTGAGGCAGTGAAAGAAGCAACCATATTATTCAGCATATCACTTCCGGCTTGTGGAGAATTAGGAAGTAAGATTAAATTCGAATTTGCATCTGCACCAATTGCTTGTAAAGTATCATAATGCTGCGTAACTACGATTAGAGCAGAAGCTTCTTGAGAGTTGATTCCAACATTGTTCAAAACTTCAACACTTTCTACTAAACCTCTTGCAATTTCACGACGCTGATCTGCAATACCTTGTCCTTGTAAACGTTTACTTTCAGCCTCGGCTTTTGCTTTTGCAACAATTCTGATTCTTGAACTTTCAGCTTCAAATTCGGCAGCGGTTTTTTCTCTATCGGCGGCGTTGATTCTGTTCATCGCATTTTTTACCTGGATATCCGGATCAATATCGGTTACCAAAGTATTGATAATATCATATCCATAAGTAGTCATTGCTTCGTTTAATTCTCTTTTTACTGCAATTGCGATATCATCTTTTCTTTCAAAAACATCATCTAATTTCAATTTAGGAACCTCGGCACGTACAACATCAAATACATAAGCCGTAATCTGATCGTGTGGATATTCCAGCTTATAAAAAGCATCGTAAACTTTTTCCTGGATTACTTTAAACTGAACGGAAACTTTCATTTTGATAAAAACGTTGTCTTTGGTTTTGGTCTCAATGATAACATCTAACTGTTGAATTTTAAGATTTACTCGTCCGGCAATTCTGTCGACAATCGGAATTTTAAGTTGTAAACCTGAATTTCTAACGCTCAAAAATTTACCGAATCTTTCGATTACAACAGACGATTGTTGTTTCACGGTAAAAAAGGAAGACATAAAAATGAAGAATCCAAATACTAAAAGGATAATTAAAGCTGTGTTCATGGTGATATAGTTTAGTTTTTATGATTGGGTAAATTACGAATATTCTTCCAATTCCAATTTTTTAAACATTAAAAAAACGCTAAGAACATTTTATGGATGTTTCTTAGCGTTTGAGATTTTAAAATAAATTATTTTTATAAAGTATTTATTGCTTTCTGAATTCTCGAAATAGTTTCTTCTTTTCCAATGATTTCAACAATGTCAAATAGGTGAGGACCCTTCAAAGCGCCAACCAAACTCAAACGGAAAGGCTGCATAACTTTACCCATTCCGATTTCATTTTTGGTTAACCAGTCTTTTACGATTGCTTCAATATTTGTTGAATCAAAACCATCAATATATTCAAGAGTCGAAATCAATTCCTGCATTAAAGCTGGAGTTGCTGAGTTCCAGTTTTTGCTTGCCTTTTCATCATAAGATGTTGGAGCCTGAAAAAAGAAATCGGTCAAATCCCAAAATTCAGAAACGAAATGGGCTCTTTCCTTAATCAAAGAAACGATTCTTGTAACATCATATTTGGAAAGATCAACACCTTTTTCAATAAGAATAGGAGTGAAGTCTTTCGCTAAATCTGCATCATTTTGTTTGATTAAATATTGATGATTGAACCATTTGTTTTTCTCCGGATCAAATTTCGCTCCCGATTTATGAACTCGGTTCAGGTCAAAAGATTCAACTAATTCTTCTAAAGAAAATAACTCCTTATCAGTTCCGTCATTCCATCCTAATAAAGCAAGGAAGTTTATAACTGCTTCCGGGAAAAATCCTTTCTCTCTGTATCCAGATGAAACACCTTCTTCGGTTTTCCATTCTAATGGAAACACAGGAAATCCTAATTTATCTCCATCTCTTTTGGATAATTTTCCGTTTCCAACCGGTTTCAAAATCAACGGTAAATGAGCAAATTCCGGAGCATCCCAACCAAAAGCTCTGTATAATAAAACGTGCAATGGCATCGATGGCAACCATTCTTCACCACGAATTACGTGTGAAGTTTCCATCAAATGATCATCAACAATATTGGCCAAATGATAAGTTGGCATTCCGTCACTTTTAAACAATACTTTATCGTCAAGAAGATTCGTTTCAAATTTTACATCACCACGAATGATATCTTTCAAATGTAAAGTTTCATCAACCGGAGTTTTAAAACGGATAACATAATGTTCTCCATTAGCAATTCTTTTCGCAACTTCGTCAGCAGAAATCACTAAAGATGTATCTAACTTTTCACGATTATGATGGTTGTAAATAAATGTTTTTCCTTCTGCTTCGTGTTGTTTTCTATGTGCATCTAAAGCTTCCGGAGTATCAAAAGCATAATACGCCCATCCTGAATTGATTAATTGATCAGCATAAGATTGATATAAATCTTTACGATCGCTTTGTCTGTACGGGCCAAATTTTTCATTTTTACCAACGGTTTCTTCAGGAGCAATTCCCAACCATTCCAATGCTTCCATAATATAGGCTTCAGCACCGGGAACAAAACGAGTCTGATCTGTATCTTCAATTCTTAAGTAAAAAACACCATTGTTTTTTTTGGCAAATAAATAATTAAATAGGGCAGTACGAACTCCGCCAATATGTAATGGTCCAGTCGGACTTGGTGCAAAACGCACACGAACTTGCTTTGACATTTGTTTAAATTTTGATGCAAAGATACAATTCTAATTAGAGAATTAGAAAATGAGTTTTAATTAGATAATGCCTTGCTTGTAGCTTAATTGACTAATTTTCTCATTGAGAATTATCTAATTAAAATTAGTACTTTTATGGGTTATAATCAAAAGAGATTTTATTTTGAAAACGACATCTGCTATATATCAAAAGTTAGAAGCTTTTATAAAGAAATATTACACGAATGAATTGATAAAAGGAGGACTTCTTTTTATTGGTTTTGGATTATTGTATTTTCTGTTTACGCTTTTTATTGAGTATTTTCTTTGGTTAAAACCACTAGGGAGAACGGTTTTATTTTGGATGTTTATTGGCGTAGAAGTTTTCCTTTTGTTCCGATTTATCTTGTTTCCAATTTTCAAGTTGTTCAAACTTCAAAAAGGAATTGATTATAATGAAGCTTCCAAAATTATTGGAAACCATTTTACAGAAGTAAGTGATAAACTAACCAACTTTTTGCAATTGTCTTCCTCTGAAAATTCAGCAGAAAGTTCAGAATTAATGTTGGCTTCAATTGAACAAAAAGCGAATTCATTGCAACCAATTCCATTTGGAAATGCGATCAATTTTAAAGCGAATAAGAAATATTTGCCATTGGCTCTTATTCCTATTTTGCTTTTTGCAGTATTTTATATTTCCGGATATAGCACTATTATTTCGCAAAGCTTTAATAGAGTAGTACATTTTAATGCTACGTTTTTACCACCGGCTCCTTTCAAATTTGTGGTTTTAAATTCCAATTTACAAACGGAACAAAACAAAGATTTCGTTATCAAAATGGAATCAGTTGGAAAGGTAGTTCCGGAGAATGTCATGATTCATATTGGAGATGAAAGTTATTTTATGGAATCATCTCAACCAGGAAAATTTGAATTCAAGATTGAAAAACCGGTTGATAATGTTCAATTTTCTTTTGAAGGAAATTCGGTTTCATCAGATGAATATGAATTAAAAGTGATTACAGTTCCGTCAATTACCAACTTCGAAATGGTGTTGAATTTTCCATCTTATTTGAAAAAAAAATCAGAAACTATCCAGGGAACCGGAAATGCAATTGTACCGGAAGGAACTTTGGTAACCTGGAAAATGAATACACAATCTACTCAGGAGATTGTTTGGAAGGATGAAAATGCAGTTTTAAAATTTAGTAAGGCTGAAAACGAGTTTAAATTGGCCAAAAATATCAGCAAAAATACAGAATATCAAATTCTTACTTCAAATAATAAGGTTAAAAACTACGAAAAACTGGATTATCAGCTGTCTGTTATCAAAGATCAGCATCCAACGATCACAGTTTCGCCTGCACCGGACAGTTTAAAGTTAGATAAGAATTATGTTTTGGGAAGACTGGGCGATGATTATGGTTTGTCGAAATTACAGATTGTTTACTACGAACGTAACAAACCAAACACAGCGAAGCGTGGAACCATTCCTGTGAAGCAAGCAGTATTTGACCAATTCGTTTTTAACTTTCCAAGTAATTTGGCTGTAGAAGAAGGAGTGTCTTACGAATACTATTTTGAGGTTTTCGACAATGATGCGCCTCATCATTTTAAGAGTACAAAGTCTTCTGTTTTTTCAGACAGAGTTTCTACTACTGACGAAGTTCAGGATATGGAATTGCAACAACAGAATCAGAATATCAATAGTCTTGAGAAATCTTTGAAGAATCAGAATAAACAATTTTCTGAAATGGATAAGATTCAAAATACCGGAAAAGAAAAAGATAATTTAGAGTTTAAAGATCAGCAAAAGATCAATGATTTTATCAAACGTCAAAAGCAACAAGACGAATTGATGAAGCAGTTCGCTGAGAAAATGAATCAGAATTTAGATAAATTCAAAGACGAAAAGAAAGACAAGACGGCTGAAGATTTACAAAAGCGTTTGGATAATGCAGAGAAAGATTTGGAGAAAAACCAAAAGCTTTTAGAGGAACTAAAGAACCTGAACGATAAATTGAATAGTGAAGATTTGTTTGATAAGATGGAAAAATTCAAACAGATCAGTAAGAACCAATCGCGCAACTTAGAACAATTAGTTGAGTTAACAAAACGTTTTTACGTAGAGAAGAAAGCAGATCAGGTTGCAGAAAAATTAAATAAGTTAGCAGAACAACAAGAGAAGCTTTCGAATAAAGACAGTGAAAACACCAAAGATAAACAAGATGAAATCAATAAATCTTTTGATAAGATTCAGGATGATTTGAAGGATTTAAAAGAAGAAAATAAAACATTAAAAGCACCGTTGGATATTCCTTCTGATGCTTCAAAAGAAAAAGATGTCAATTCTGATTTGCAAAAAGCTTCTGAAGAATTAGCTAAAAAGAATACTTCTTCGGCTAAGCCAAAACAAAAAAGTGCCTCTCAAAAAATGAAGAGCATGGCACAACAAATGCAATCCAGTATGGAAGGTGGAGATCAGGAACAATTAGAGGAAGATGTTGCAATGCTTCGTCAGGTTCTGGATAATCTTCTGGCTTATTCTTTATCTCAGGAAGATGTGATGAAACAATTTAAATCGATGAAATTAGGTTCTTCTGCTTATACCAAAAACATTAAAGTACAACAGAATTTGAAACAACAGTTCAAACATGTTGACGATAGTTTGTTTGCATTGTCCTTAAGAAATCCAAAAGTAGCTGAAGATGTAACAAAGGAAATTGGGAACGTACAATATAATGTTGACAAAGCGATTGAATCTTTGACAGACGTTCAGGTTCCGAAAGGAGTTTCGCATCAACAATATGCTGTATCGTCTGCCAATAAATTAGCTGATTTTTTAAGTGATTTATTAAACAACATGCAAATGTCTATGTCGAAACCGGGGTCTGGAAAACCAAAACCGGGAGATGGTCAGGGAATGCAATTGCCAGATATTATTCAAAAGCAAAAAGGCCTTGGTGATAAAATGAAGCAGGGAATGAAGGAAGGAAATAAACCAGGAGAAGGACAACAGGGACAAAGTGGAGAAGGAAAGGAAGGTCAGGGAAAAGAAGGTCAAGGTAAATCTGGCCAGGGTAAAGATGGAAAAGGAAATCAATCTGGAGGAAAAGGAAATGAAAGCAAAGATGGAAATGATGGAGAAGGAAATGCTGAGGCGATTATGGAAATCTATAAAGAGCAGGTAAAACTTCGTGAAGCGTTACAAAAAGAATTAGCAAAACAAGGTTTGGATTCTCAGGGAAAATCTGTGATTGATCAAATGAAACAATCTGAAAAGCAACTTTTGAATAAAGGTTTTAAGAATGAAAACCTACAGAGGATTTTAAATATTCAACAAGAATTATTAAAATTAAACAATGCTGTTCAGCAACAAGGTCAGGATACGAAGCGTCAATCGGAAACAAACAAAGCTGAATTTTTTAATCGCTCGAATGCTTTACCAAGTTCGCTTTTGGAATATTTAAACAGTGTAGAGATTTTAAATAGACAATCACTACCTTTGCGCTCGAATTTTAATCAAAAGGTTCAAGAATATTTTAATACAAAATGATCAATTTTAATTACGAAACCGAATTTACTTTAGACAACGAACTAGCCTTTTCTGATTGGTTAAGTGCTGTAATAGTTTCTGAGAATAAAAACGAAGGAGAGATAAATTACATTTTTTGTAACGATGAATACCTTCACAAGATAAATGTAGAATATCTGGATCACGATACTTTAACTGATATTATCAGTTTTGATTACACAGTTGGCAATCAGCTAAACGGTGATATATTTGTTTCTGTTGAAAGAGTAGAAGATAATGCAAAGGATTTTAATGTTTCTTTTGAAGAAGAATTGAAACGTGTTTTGGCTCACGGTATATTACATTACTGTGGATACAAAGATAAATCAGATAAAGATGCTGAATTAATGCGTTCTAAAGAAGATGAAAAAATCGCAATGTTTCACGTGGAACAATAAATTAAAATTCCAAGTTTTAAATTCCAAATTCCAAATTCCAATTGTTTCACGTGAAACATAAGACGCGTTAAAAGAGACGAGATGTTTCACGTGGAACATTTAATATTAAAGATTTGATTTGAAGATTTGAAGATTTGATTTGAAGATTTGATTTGAAGATTTTAAAATGTTCCACATGGAACATAGTTTATTTGAGATATGGCTTTTGAAAGGTAAACTTGATGTTCCACGTGGAACATCAGGTTTGGTTTGGAATTTGGGATTTTTTAAATTGGAATTTGCGCGTTAGCGCCGTTCCACGTGGAACAAAAGAATGAAAAAGTTAATTCTGTGAATCGCCTTAAACGGTTTCCAGAGAATAATAAAACGAAATGTTTTTAGAAGAATACGATGTTATAGTGGTTGGTGCAGGTCATGCCGGATCTGAAGCCGCGGCAGCGGCCGCAAATTTGGGATCGAAAACCTTATTGGTTACGATGAGCTTGCAGAACATTGCACAGATGTCTTGCAACCCTGCTATGGGTGGAATTGCAAAAGGACAAATTGTGCGTGAGATTGATGCGCTTGGAGGATACTCTGGAATTGTTTCAGACCGAACAGCAATTCAGTTTAAAATGTTGAATAAATCAAAAGGACCCGCAATGTGGTCGCCGAGAGTTCAAAGTGATCGAATGCGTTTTGCCGAAGAATGGAGAATGATGTTGGAGGGAACTCCGAATTTGGATTTCTACCAGGAGATGGTGAAAGGTTTAATTATTGAGAACGGAAAGATAAAAGGAATCAAAACTTCGTTGGGAGTGGAGATTCGATCTAAATCTGTTGTCTTGACAAACGGAACTTTTTTAAACGGTTTGATTCATATTGGAGAAAAACAATTTGGAGGAGGAAGAGCAGGTGAAAGTGCTGCTACCGGAATTACCGAAGATTTGGTGAAAGCAGGTTTTGAAGCAGGAAGAATGAAAACAGGAACACCTCCACGCGTGGATGGACGTTCTTTGGATTATTCTAAAATGAACGAAGAAAAAGGAGATGCAAAACCGGATAAGTTTTCTTATTCTGATTTGACAACTCCGTTAACGCATCAAAGATCTTGTCATATGACATATACGTCTTTGGGCGTTCATGATATTTTGAGAGAAGGTTTTGATCGTTCGCCAATGTTCAACGGAAGAATCAAAAGTATTGGACCAAGATATTGTCCTTCGATTGAAGATAAAATAAATCGTTTCGCGGATAAAGAACGTCATCAACTTTTTGTTGAACCGGAAGGATGGAATACTTGTGAAGTTTATGTGAATGGATTTTCAACTTCACTTCCAGAAGATATTCAGTTTAAAGCGTTGCGTTCGGTTGTTGGATTTGAGAATGTGAAATTCTTTCGTCCAGGTTATGCAATCGAATATGATTATTTTCCGCCAACGCAATTGAAACATACTTTGGAAACAAAGTTAGTGGAAGGTTTGTATTTTGCCGGACAAATTAATGGAACGACAGGATATGAAGAAGCAGCTTCGCAAGGTTTGATGGCCGGAATAAATGCGCATTTAAAAGTGCATGAAAAAGCACCGTTAATTTTAAAACGTGATGAAGCTTATATTGGAGTATTGATTGACGACTTAATTACGAAAGGAACAGAAGAGCCTTATCGTATGTTTACATCAAGAGCAGAATATAGAACATTGTTGCGTCAAGATAATGCCGATTTCAGATTGACACCAATGTCGCATGAAATTGGTTTGGCTTCTGAAGCTCGTTTACGCCGAATGGAAAAGAAATTAAATGAATCTGAGAAGATGGTTGCTTTCTTTAAAGAGACGAGTGTTTCGGTTGCTGAAACGAATCCGATTCTAGAAGCAAAAGAAACTGCTCCAATTACACAAGGTGATAAAATGTTCAAAGTTTTTTCTCGTCCGCAAATTGATTTGGAGGATATGATGAAATTTGAAAAAGTAAAGGAATATATCGAAGCAAATGATGTAGATCAGGAAATTTTAGAACAAGCCGAAATCCAGGTTAAATATTCTGGTTATATCGAAAAGGAAAGAAACAACGCTGATAAACTAACTCGTTTAGAAGAAGTGAAGATTCCGGAGAATTTCGATTACAATAAAATCAAATCAATGTCGATTGAAGCAAAGCAAAAATTAAGCAAAATTCGCCCTGTAACAATTTCGCAAGCTTCACGAATCAGCGGAGTTTCTCCGAGTGATATTTCGGTGCTTTTGATTTATATGGGAAGATAGAAAATGTTTATTTTGTTTCAGGTTTCAAGTTTCAAGTTTTGTTGGAACTTGAAACCTGAAACAAATTTAAATTTTAGATTAAACCTGAAACTTGAAACAAAGAAAACCTGAAACAATTTTTAATTGTTCCACGTGAAACTATTTAAAAAAAAGCCCCAAAAATATATTTTACCAAATCCTACTAAAAACCTATAATTATAAAATGGACGTTTTAAACAAAAAACATTTTCTTACTGTAAAAGACCATTCTGTTTCGAAAGAAATTTTTGAGTTGTATCATGATGAAACTTTAGACATGCTGATTACATCTCCACAACCTGCTTTGGAAAATCTTGGAAGATATTACGAAAGTGAAGATTACATTTCGCATACAGACAACAAACGTTCCTTATTTGAAAAAGCATATCATTTTGTAAAAAATATAGCGCTGAAAAACAAACTGAATTTAATCAATTCTGAACAATCTCATAAAGGAAGAATTTTAGACATTGGTGCCGGAACAGGAGATTTTTTATTGACTGCAAAAAATGACGGTTGGGAAACGGTTGGAGTGGAACCAAGCGAGCGAGCAAAAAATATTGCGATACAAAAAGGAATTTCTTTTGTGAATGAGATTGACGCACTTGAAAAAAAATCTTTTGACGTAGTTACAATGTGGCACGTTTTGGAACATGTTCCAAATTTAGAATTGCAAATTCAGGAATTGAAGCGTTTACTAAAACCAACTGGAACATTAATTGTTGCGGTTCCAAATTTTAAATCGTACGACGCAAAATATTATAATGAATTTTGGGCAGCCTATGATGTGCCAATTCATTTTTGGCATTTCTCAAAAAAAGCCATTCAATCGCTTTTTGAAAAAGTAGATATGAAATTGGAAAAAGTACTTCCAATGAAATTTGATTCTTTTTATGTGAGTTTATTATCCGAAAAATACAAAACCGGAAAAATGAATTACATCACTGCTTTTTTCGTCGGATTAAAATCAAATTTAAAAGCGAGCAGTACTAAAGAGTATTCATCGCACATTTATGTCTTAAAAAACAAGTAAAACGCAATTTAAGCGCGTTTCTGCCGTTTTTTTACTCTAACCGAGGGGAATTTATGTCT
Organism: Flavobacterium sp. Root420; assembly: GCF_001427905.1. Lineage (GTDB taxonomy): Bacteria > Bacteroidota > Bacteroidia > Flavobacteriales > Flavobacteriaceae > Flavobacterium. The sequence continues at coordinate 100,498 of NZ_LMEF01000034.1, read as the reverse complement.
TTTTTAAGAAAACGTTTCTAATAAAAGCTATTAAAGCCGGTTTTAATAGCATTGAATTATTGACATTTTTCTTTCCATAAATAAAAACAATATCATAAAATTATAGCATTTTTTAAACTTTATGTTGATGCTATTTATTTTTTTATATTTTTGTCTTCAATACAATAAAAAAAATAGAAATTTAGAAAATGAAAAAAGCATTAGTAATTATCGCACTTTCAATTTTGGTTGTTTCGTGTAATAAAGCAACAGAGGTTAAGGAAGTAAAAACAGCTTACGTTGATACTTCGGTTTTAATGAAAGAGTACACTGAAGCAAAAGATCTTGAAGCTAAATACAAAGCTCAGGCAGAAGAAAAAGGAAGACAGCTACAAGCGGAAATTACTCGTTTTAAACAAGACGCTGCTAATTTTCAAAGCCAGGCACAAGCTAATGGACAGGCATGGGCTCAACAAAGGGGAGCTGAGTTGCAAAAAAGAGAACAACAATTGGGTTATGCTCAACAAGCTTTGTCTCAACAATTACAGCAAGAAAGTGGAGTTGAAATGGATTCTCTAATAAGCGGAGTTAAAAAATTCATCAAAGATTACGGTAAGAAAAACGGTTATTCTTATATCTACGGAACAGGAGATGCAGCATCAATATTATATGCTGAAGAGAAATATGACATCACAAAAGATATCATTAAAGCTTTGAACGATAAATATAAAGCTGAGCCTAAAACAGAAGCTCCGGCTAAAGAAGAAGCTAAAAAATAATACCAAACTAACTAACTAAATTAAAAACCTAAATCTGTCAAGATTTAGGTTTTTTCTTTTATAAAAACGCGATACTTTTGGTATTTCAATACACGCCCAATGCAAAACGTTTCAGAAGCTGCTGCTTACACCTTACAATTCATTAATCAAACGCAAAAATCTATATTTCTGACCGGTAAAGCCGGGACAGGAAAAACGACTCTTTTGCGCGAAATCATTGCGACTACACACAAAAATACTGTTGTTGTGGCCCCAACTGGTATTGCCGCACTGAATGCTGGCGGTGTGACCATTCATTCGATGTTTCAGCTGCCATTTTCAGCTTTTTTACCCACTTATGAGGAGAGTTCACAATTTACAGAAACGGTAAAATTCGAAAATAAAGAGTCACTGCGCAGGCATTTTAAAATGAATAATGTTAAGCGTAACGTCATCAGAAACATGGAGTTGCTGATTATTGATGAAGTGAGTATGCTGCGTGCCGATTTGCTGGATGCGATTGACTTTATGATGCAGACGGTTCGTAGAAATACACGTGCTTTTGGGGGTGTTCAGGTGCTTTTTATTGGAGATTTACTGCAATTGCCGCCTGTAATTCGCGATGAAGAGTGGCGCACTTTGCGTAATTATTACAAGGGAAAATTCTTCTTTCATTCGCATGTAATTCAGCAAAATCCACCTTTGTACATTGAATTGTCTAAGATTTATCGTCAAAGCGATGATAAATTCATTTCGGTTTTGAACAATCTTCGAAACAATCAGATTACACCGCAGGATATTCAGATTTTGAATGAGTATGTAAAACCAGATTTTGATCTAAAAAATAATCCTGGTTATATAACATTGACCACACATAATGCTAAAGCCGACTCGATGAATGAACAGGCTATAGGCGATTTGGCAGGAAATGAACATGCTTATCAACCTTTTGTGGTGGGAGATTTCCCTGAAAAAATCTTTCCGGTAGAGGAAAATCTGAAGTTAAAGGTTGGAGCACAAGTGATGTTTGTCAAGAATGATTTGTCTTTTGAAAAACGCTATTTCAACGGAAAAATGGGTGTTATCAAATCGCTTTCTCCTGAAGAAATTTTTGTTCATTTTCCGGAAGAGAATAAAACCATAGAAGTGGAGAAGTACGAATGGAAAAACATTCGCTACAAAGTAAACGAGCTCACAAAAGAGATTGAAGAGGAAGTTTTGGGCACATTTGCGCATTATCCGCTAAAATTGGCGTGGGCAATTACGGTGCATAAAAGTCAGGGATTAACTTTTGAGAAAGCTGCGCTTGATGTATCGCAAGTTTTTGTTCCGGGACAAGCCTATGTGGCATTATCGCGTTTAACCTCTTTAAACGGCCTTATTTTACTTTCTCCGATACAAATGAATGGCATTTCGAACGATCAGGATGTAATGGACTACGCTTTGAATAAAGCAACAGAAGAAGTCCTGAAAAATTCATTGCACTTTGAAACTAAAAATTTTATTCATAACTATTTGATTAACAGTTTTAATTGGACAGATTTGGCTCAGGAATGGCGCAACCACCGTTTTAGTTATAATGAAAATGCGGTAAATTCAGAAAAAGCAAAACATTCCGTTTGGGCGCATAAACGTTTGGAAGCAATTGATGCTTTAATTGATCCTTCTCAAAAATTCGTTCAGCAGCTCAATAAAATTTTCAGTAAAGAAACGGTTGATTTAACTTTTGTACAGGAAAGGGTAGTAGCGGCCTACGATTATTTTTTCAAACCGATGGATAAATTGGTAACAGACCTTTTACAAAAAATGGCTGAAATTCAGAAGTTTAAAAAAGTAAAGGAGTTTTACGAAGAATTAGCTCTTTTAGACGATTTGCAAACCAAAGCAGTTTTACGCTTAATGAAGGCCAAATTACTCATAGAAATTGTCGTTGCAGGTGAAACCATCTGTAAAGAGAAATTAACGTCCTCAGCGATTAAAAACTATAAATTGGACAAGGTCGCTAAGATTCGCGAGGAATTTAATATGTCGAATACAGATATTTTTAAATTGGATGAACCTACAGTGCGTTATACGGCCAGAAAACTAGATAAAAATGAACCGAAAACGGTAAAAAAGACTACGGTTGAAGAAACATATGATTTATGGGTTGAAAAAAATTCGATTCAGGATATTGCCAGAATTAGAAAACTTAATGTTCAAACTATTGAATTGCATTTGGTTAAATTAATTCAGGCGAAGAAAGTTGATATTTCTGATGTCTTGCCATACGATAAAATTCTGGCGTTACGAGAGGCTTTTGAGTTTTATCAGGAAGAATCTCTGAATGGGTTGAAGGAAAAACACGGCGACGAATTTACCTGGGATGAGCTTAAAATGTTTAAAGCCAGTATCAATTGATTTTGTGTTTTGTAACTTAGTGTGGATAATTGGAATTAACCTATTTAACATTATGTAAAATAGAAATTATGAGAAAGTTAATTTACGTCATATTTATTGTCTTTTGCATTCAAAATATTTCAGCTCAGGATTTGAAACAAGAGTATCAGAAATTCGTTAAAAGCTTTATTTCCAATGTAAAAAGTAACAACAAAGAAGGGGTTGCGACTTTTATTTCTTTTCCGCTTGGAAGAGAATATCCAATTCCTGCTGTTAAAAATAAAGCAGATTTTATAAAACGTTACGATCAAATTTTTGATGCTACGCTGAAGAAAGAAATCATCAATTCAAATCCTGCAAAAGATTGGTCTGAAATGGGCTGGCGCGGTATTATGCTAGGTCAGGGTGATATTTGGATTGATACAACCGGAAAAATCATAACAATAAATTACCAGTCTCAAGTTGAGAAAGATCTGAAGAATAAATTGATTTCCAGCGAAAAAGTAAAACTTCATTCGTCAATCGCAACTTTTAAAGCGCCCGTTTATGTTTTAGAAACTTCAAAATTCAGAATAAGAATTGATGATTTAGGAAATGATAACTACAGATATGCTTCCTGGTCCATTAAAAAACCAATGAGTGAAAAACCTGATTTGATAATAACGAATGGAAAATGGATCTCAGATGGAAGTGGAGGAAACAGCCATTACGACTTCAAAAAAGGTGCTTATTTATATGAATGTTACATCACTGTAATTGGCACATCTGATTCTCCGCCGGCGCTATTAACAATTTCTCAGAATGATAAAGAGATACTTAATCAGGATGCAAAAATAGTGACTAAATAAGAAAATCCTGTTCCACATGGAACGGGATTTTTTGTTTTTAAAATAAATAATACCAAGGTTGAATTTGCTTGTAATGAAGCAAAAATGTACAAGGAAACTATAAATTAATTACTTTTATATTTGGAACTTAATAATCAGATTAATAATCAATTAAAGTGTTTTTAATATGAAAAAAGTAAATCTGTTTCTGGTTTTAGTACTGCTTTTGAGCGTTTTCGTTTCGGCCCAAACGGTAAAACCTGAGTATCAAAAATGTATCAAAAGCTTTATTGATACTTTGAAAAGTGACAAAAAAGAGGCCATCGCAGAGATGGTTGCTTATCCTCTAAAACGGGAATATCCAATACCTGATGTTGTTGACAAATCGGATTTTATCAAACGCTATGATGAAATTTTCGACACAACCTTAAAAAATGAAATTACGAAATCTAATCCTGCAAAAGACTGGTCTGATATGGGTTGGCGTGGTATGATGTTGAATCAGGGAAATGTCTGGATGGATTTTGACGGACGTTTGACCAGTGTTAATTATCAATCAAAAGCAGAGAGTGATCTTAAAATGAAACTGATTGCTGCTCAAAAAAAGGAACTGGATTCTAGTATTGCCTTTTTTCAAAAACCGATCTGTATTTTGGAAACCGATAAATTCAGAATCAGAATTGATAATTTAGGAAATAAAAATTACCGATATGTTTCCTGGCCAATTGATAAAGCCATGAGTGAAAAACCTGATTTGATAATTTACAGAGGTAATTTCGTAGTCGAAGGAAGCGGAGGAAACCACCAATATGAATTTAAAAAGGAAAATTATACTTATGAATGTGCGTTTATAGTAGCTGGCGAAAATAATCCCCTTTCAGCGAAACTAACTATTTATCAGGGTGATAAAGTGATTCTTTCGCAAAATGCTAAAATAATTGCCAAATAAAAAAAGCCTAATCGAAAGATTAGGCTTTTAAGTTTTATAGATTTTCGACCAGAATCCAGGCATCCGGATTTTCGCCTTTTTGTATTTCTTTTTGTGCTTTTTGAGCTTCAGACATCGTTGCATAACTTCCGTATAAAACCGGAAATAAACCATGTTTGTTTTCGCCAAGCATTCGGGCCTCATAACCATCTTTAATCAATTGATTATAAGCTTTTCGTGCATTTTCTTCGCTTCTGTATGCGCCTGCCATTATATGATAAGGCATCACTTTTACAACTTCGGTTTTTGCAGAATCGACAGATAAGGTTACCGCGGGTAGCGGATTTTCAATAAAGAATGTAGCTTCCTGAATTTTGTTTTCTACTTTTTTCTGAACCGCATTTTCTACCACAAGTGTTTTTGTAGTAATTTGATTTTGGTATAAAGGATAACCGATGCTTCCGGTAATTCCAAGGCCTAAAACAAAAATGGCAGCGTATTTCAAAAACGAACCCGAAGACCTAGATTCTTCTTCAGAATCTTGTAATTCAAATACTTTCGATTCTTCGATTTCCTGTAATTTTTTCTCAAAAATTTCTCTTTTTACCATTGGAGCAACAAACGGACTAAGTCCGAAAGAACTCGTTAGATAATTAGTTTGATCACTTGGAGTGAAAACCATATTATTATCGGCATTTAGACGAATATCACCGATGTTTTTTATATTTAAAACACCATATTCTTCTAATGTTTTTTTCCAGTTTAAAACTTCAAATGCAATAGCACTTACAGCAAATCCATATGATGTTTTTTCTGTTTGCGCAATATGATTTGCCAACAAACCATCATTGTTTTTCAAAAGACTGTTAAATGCGATCGTTTTCCTTGGCGGAGAGAACGAATTTGTGCTAGAATTAAGCTGCGCCGATTGAATTTCGGTTAAAAATGCTCCAAACCCTGGAACCGTTACACACTGATAACGATACAATAACTGTGCTATATAAGTTTCGATTTTCATAGTAACAAAGTTATACATCCAATATAGTTATCAAAATTTTATTCACAATTTTTATTAACAATTCTGATAATTTTATAGACAATTCGTTTTCAAGTAGTTAAATAAAATTAGCTTTTTGCAAAAAGTCAGGCGAAATCTTTAATGTTTTATTTTTATAAGAATTTACTTCTAATTTATATATTTGCGTTCTTTTAATTTCATAAAGATTTGTTTTAAAAGATATTTTTTATCCTCTCAATAAACTGTTTTCGAAGCCATGTCAGATCAAGAATTATTTTATTTATTAGCCTTATTAAAAGTAGATGGCATTGGTGATATTATGGCCAAAAAACTATTAACCCATTTTGGAAATCCCGAAGCCATTTTTAAAGTGAAAAGTCATCAAATTGCTGGTATAGATGGTATTGGTTCAGTTTTATTGCGGAATTTAAAAGATAAAACTGTATTTGAAAAAGCCAATAAGGAATTAGAATTTATTAAATCAAATGCTATAAATGTTTCTTTTTTTCAGGATGAAAGTTATCCGGATCGTCTCAAACATTGTATCGATTCGCCGGTTTTGATTTTTACTTCGGGTAATATTAATTTAAAAAACAAGAAATTAATCAGTATAGTTGGAACACGCCAGATTACTTCATATGGAATGGAATTCTGCAAAAAGTTTATTGAAGATTTGACGCCACTTGATCCGGTAATTGTTAGTGGTTTTGCTTACGGAGTTGATATTGTTGCACATCAATTGGCAATGGATAATAATTTGCAGACAATTGGAGTTTTAGCGCATGGACTGAATCAGATTTATCCGAAAACGCATAAAAAATATATCGCCAGAATGGAAGAAAATGGCGGATTTATAACCGAGTTTTGGAGTTCATCAAACCCGGATAAGGAAAAGTTTGTACGTCGAAACAGAATTGTGGCCGGAATGACCGAGGCGACCATTGTAATTGAATCTGCAGATAAAGGAGGTTCGCTGATCACGGCGAATTTAGCCAACGATTATAATCGTGATGTTTTTGCCGTTCCCGGGCGCGTTACAGACAAATATAGTCAGGGCTGTAATGATTTGATTAAAACACAAAAAGCAAACGTTCTGACAAGTGCTGCTGATTTGGTTTATGTATTGAATTGGGATGTTGAAATGAAAGCGAAATCAATTCAGAAACAGCTTTTCGTAAGCCTGGAAATGGACGAGCAGAAAATTTATGATTTTCTCTTAAAAAACGGAAAAGAATTGCTGGACGTTATTGCGCTTCAATGCGATTTCCCGATTTATAAAATCTCAGGAATACTTTTAAATATGGAGCTTAAAGGAGTTATTCGGCCTTTGCCTGGGAAGTTGTTTGAGGCAATTTAATTTAAAATAAGGGGAAGTAATTACACAAATTCCAACTAATTAATTAGTGAAAATTTGTGTAATTTGTGGTAAAAAAATTACTTTCCAAATCCAAGAACTTCGCGAACTTTGGCCAAAACACCATCAGCAACAACTGAAGCTTTTTCGGCACCTTTTTTCAAAAGGGCATCTACTTCTTCAAGGTTGTTGATGTAGTAATTGTATTTTTCTCTTTCGGTTTTAAAATTTTCGGTAATTAATTCAAACAAAGCTTGTTTGGCATGACCGTAACCGTAATTTCCGCCTAAATAATTAGCTCTCATTTGGGCAATTTGTTCTTCATTTGCTAATAAAGAATAGATCGCAAAAGCGTTACAGGTATCCGGATTTTTTGGTTCTTCAAGTGGTGTACTGTCGGTCTCAATACTCATTACTTGCTTACGAAGAGTTTTATCATCCAGGAAAATATTGATAATATTATTGGCCGATTTACTCATTTTTCCGCCATTTGTTCCCGGAATTAACATGCTGTCTTCCTGAATTTTAGCTTCAGGAATTACAAAAGTTTCTCCCATTTGGTGATTGAAACGAGAAGCGACATCACGCGTAATTTCTAAGTGTTGTAACTGGTCTTTTCCAACCGGCACAAATTCGGCATCATATAATAAAATATCGGCGGCCATTAACATTGGATACGTAAAAAGTCCCGCGTTAACATCATCTAAACGGTCTGATTTATCTTTGAAAGAATGTGCTAAAGTCAATCTTTGAAACGGAAAAAAACAGCTTAAATACCAGGTTAATTCGGCGGTTTGAGTTACATCAGATTGTCTGTAAAAAGTAACTTTATCTGGATTTAAACCGCATGCAAGCCAGGCTGCTGCAGTGCTATAGGTGTTTTCTCTTAATGTTTTACCGTCTTTAATTTGCGTAATCGAATGTAAATCAGCAATAAACAAATAAGATTCATTTGCCGGATTATTCGATAATTCGATTGCAGGAATAATTGCTCCTAATAAATTTCCCAAGTGTGGCGTTCCAGTACTCTGAACACCAGTTAGTATTTTTGCCATTCTAGTTTTTTATTTCTAATCGCAAAGTTCGTTTTTTTACCTCAAAGAGCATAAGTTTTTTGTAAAGTTTTAGAATGTTATTGTTCTATGTTAATGATTTTTTTACCACAGAGGACACGAAGATTTTCGCATAGATTAGAAGTCTTCACTGTTATCTAAAAGCAAACTTAGCTCAGATCACTGAGGAATCGTGCTTTTTTAGTTATCATTAATCACTCTTCTTACTCCATTTTTTAAAAGTATTTCGTTGAAATTTATAAGTAATCCAAGCTTGTAATTTCCAAGTCTCAGATAAGTTAAAGTTTGGGCTAAGTGTTGTAATGTTAATGATTCTACACTTTTTATTTCGATTATAAATTTGCTTTCCACCAATAAATCAACACGATAGCCACAATCTAATTTTACTTCTTCAAAAATTAAGGGCATCGATTTTTCTTTTTCGACAAGAAGTCCACGTTGCCTGATTTTGTAGAATAAACATTCTTGATAAGCATTTTCTAACAAACCCGGTCCTAAAGCTCGATGAACTTCAATGGCTAATCCAATTATAATGGTTGATATTTCATTTTCTGTCATATGGCAATTGTTTATTTTAATGCGTATTTTCGTATAAAAATAATGTTTTTTTGCTGCTGATGCACAAAGTTTTGGAAAGTGACGAAGTGTCGTTAATAAATTGAAGATTAATGAAGAGCTTTCTCAAAGTAAAAATCTCTGTGATCTTATTGCTTGCAATCAATTTTCAAACTTATTTCTTTTCTCTGCGAAAATCTTCGTGTCCTCTGTGGTAAAAAAACATTCTATTTACTAAGAGAAGTAATTCTTATATTAATATTCTCTATCATTTTCTTACATTTGAAACTATGAAAGGAATTAAGATTATTTTTTGGGTTTTTTGGCGCATTTGGTTTTACATCGTAATGGCCATTCCGATATTGATTATGCTGCCGTTTTTGCTTATTTCTATTATAACAGAAAGCGGATACCCCTATTTCTTTAAAATGGCCCGCATTTGGGCTAAATTTATCCTTTTCGGAATGGGTTTTTATTATATAGTTAAACGCGAGCAGAAACTGGAAAAAGGAAAAAGCTATATGATAGTAGCCAATCATACATCGATGACAGATATTATGCTAACGCTGGCGATTGTTAGAAATCCTTTTGTTTTTGTGGGTAAAAAAGAATTAGTTAAGATTCCTTTATTTGGATTTTTCTATAAAAGAACTTGTATTTTGGTAGACAGAAATTCGTCACGAAGTAAAAATGAAGTTTTCAAGAGAGCACAAAGTAGACTTAACCAGGGGCTTAGTATTTGTATTTTCCCGGAAGGCGGTGTTCCGGACGACGAAAGTGTTTTGCTGGACGAGTTTAAAGACGGTGCTTTCCGCCTGGCGATTGAACATCAAATTCCTATTGTTCCAATTGTTTTTGCTGATAATAAAGAACGTTTCTCCTATACATTTTTAAGCGGTAGTCCTGGAAAAATGCGTGCAAAAGTATTGCCTTTTATAGAAACCCAGGGATTAACCGGAGAAAACCGAAAGGAACTTCGGGACAAAGTCAGACTATTGATTTATAATAGTTTACTTGAGTTTCGCAAACCAAAAAACATAGCATAGTTTAAATATAAAAGCCGACTAATTACATTAATTAGTCGGCTTTCCTTTTGAATTAAAACCCCCCATTTTATATTCAAAAACTTATCTATGGATAATTTTTTCTGAAATAAAGCGTAATACTTTTTTAAATTTTAATCTGGTTTTTTTACGGTTTTTATTCAACAACACTTCTAGTTTTTCTTTCATGGTAAAAATCTTAAGGTTGATAATAAAGAGTTTGACTAAAACTCAAGTTAACGTCACAATACTATAGAGAGCTAAAAATGAAAAAGGTTGCGTTGAAACGAAAATTATTTTCTTTAAAAACAATAAAAACCCGTTAGCACCAAATAAACCAACGGATTTTTATTAAAAACAAATGAACCAAATTTATTCTAAAAACCATTTGAAATGGACGCTTATGGCGGCACCAAATCGTATGTCTCTTTATAAGATGGAATTGTTTTAAAAAGGTTGCGTCATTTTTAATTTTATTTTTAAAATAAAAAACCCGACGAGATTTAAATCTCGTCGGGTAGGTGTAAAGGTCTTGTTTTTAATAGACTTATGTAAGTTTAAGCGTTTGCTAATTCTTTAATATGTGCTTTAATTTTAGCTTCTAATTCATCCGCTAATTCCGGATTATCTTTGATTAAAGCTTTAACCGCATCACGACCTTGTCCTAATTTGGTGTCGCCATAACTAAACCAGGATCCTGCTTTTTTAACGATCTCAAATTCAACCGCTAAATCAAGAATTTCTCCAGTTTTAGAAACTCCTTCTCCATACATAATGTCGAATTCGGCAGTTTTAAAAGGCGGAGCCACTTTGTTTTTTACCACTTTTACTTTAGTTCTGTTTCCAATTACGTTTTCTCCATCTTTAATTTGAGAAGAACGACGAATATCTAAACGTACAGAAGCATAAAATTTCAAGGCATTACCACCCGTTGTAGTTTCAGGATTCCCAAACATAACACCAATTTTCTCTCTCAACTGGTTGATGAAGAAAACAGTACAATTTGTTTTGCTAATTGTTCCCGTTAACTTTCTCAAAGCCTGAGACATCAAACGTGCGTGAAGACCCATTTTAGAATCTCCCATTTCACCTTCAATTTCACTTTTTGGAGTCAATGCAGCAACCGAGTCAATGACCACGATATCAATTGCTCCAGAACGAATTAAGTTTTCAGCAATTTCAAGAGCTTGCTCTCCGTTGTCTGGCTGAGAGATGATCAGGTTTTCGATATCAACGCCTAATTTTTCGGCATAATTTCTATCAAAAGCATGTTCAGCATCTATAAAAGCGGCTATTCCTCCCGCTTTTTGAGCTTCAGCAATTGCATGTAAGGTTAATGTGGTTTTACCAGAAGATTCTGGTCCGTATATTTCGATAATTCTTCCTTTAGGATAACCGTTTACTCCAAGCGCTAAATCAACACCAAGAGAACCTGAAGATATAGTTTCAACTTCTACTATGGCTTTATCGCCCATTTTCATCACGGTTCCTTTTCCGTAAGTCTTGTCTAGTTTGTCAAGCGTAAGTTGTAGCGCTTTTAATTTGGCTTCTTTTTCTGAACTCATCTCTTTTTTTTCTTTTTCTTTCATCTATATTTTTATAATTCTTTCATTATCAAAACAAACCAGAAATTAAATAACTTACTGATTTAGATTTGTATCAGGCTTGTAATTTTGTAAAAATACTTCTTTTTTTGAAGTTTGATTGTCCCAAATTGTATCAAAATTGTACTATAAAAACAAAGCCTTTAATTCTGTGGCTTCAGCTGGTTTTATTTTTCCGGCAAGTAGTAAACTTAGTTGTTTACGACGTAATGCAGCATCAAAACGCTGTATTTCTAATTCCGTTTCCGGTATAATTGCGGGCACTTCAACAGGTCTTCCGCTATCATCCACTGCAACAAAAGTATAAATGGCTTCGTTAGCTTTGGTTCTGCTTCCGGATTCACGGTCTTCTACCCAAACATCAATGAAAACTTCCATAGAACTTTTAAATGATCTTGAAACCTTTGCTTCTATTGTCACTACTGCTCCAAGAGGAATTGCTCTGTTAAAAGCCACGTGATTTACAGAAGCTGTAACTACAATTCGGCGTGAATGCCTGCGGGCCGCAATACTGGCGGCGCGATCCATACGGGCTAATAATTCGCCACCAAAAAGGTTATTTAAAGGATTTGTTTCGCTCGGTAAAACTAAATCGGTTAGTATAGTAAGAGATTCTGAAGGATGTTTTGGATTCATTTTTTTAATATAAATTTATTTCTTGCCACAGATTGCACAAATTAAAATGATTAGAAAAAATCTGTAAAAACTTGTGAAATCAGTGGCGTGTTTTTTAATTCAACCAATAAACAGCCATGACAGCTGGAATAAAATAGATAACAATGGTTCTTGCTCCATCGTAATCTTTTGCCAATCGTTGTCCGAAAAGCATCATTAACAAAGAAATACAAGAAAAAATAGCGCCATAAAAACCAAATTCACGACCGCTGTTTGTTAATAATTGTATGGCACCAACGACGCATAAAACTCCAGAAATTAATTCTAAAATTAAAAGATGAAATAAGGCGAGAGGTACCTGATTTTTTAATGGTGTTTTGGCGAAATGTCCTTTTAGCCATTCGACATTATCTTTCCAGTAAAAAATTTTCTCATAGCCTGATTGTAAAAAAGTTAAGGCTAAAAAAGCTAACAGTAAAATGGAGGCAACATTATTCATTGAAAACTATTTTTTATGAATTAAACGAGTCAGTTTTATAGATAAATCAGTTAAAATTATTTTTGCATTTCCGTTTCTTTCAATGTGGTACATCGCATCCGAAAGTTCTTTGAAAATTTCGTGAATGTTATTACCGTTTACGAAAGGTGCAAAATTTTCCAGTTTAAATTTATCAACCTTTGGTTCAATGTAAACTAAACCGGGTGCTTCATAATTAAGTAAAAGTGCTTGTCGGAACATTTCGATACAAAACTGAATGAATTTTTTCTGGCTTTCACGACCGAGTCCGGCAATTTCTTCACTCCAGGAAATTAAATCCTGAATGGCGGCGGCATTTCCTTTTGCCCTAAAAGCGGCACGAACCCAATTGACAAACCATTGTTCAAAAGGAAATTCAGCATCATCTTCTTTTAATAGAGAAAGTGCTTTATTGAAATTTCCCTGGGCCTGATGTGCGATCTTTTTGGCTAAGTTGGAATCAATGTTTTCTTTTGAAACCAATGCTTCGGCAATTACTTTTTCAGGTAAACCATTAAAGTGAATGACCTGACAACGTGATCGTATGGTTTGTATAATGTCTTCTTCATTTTCAGAAATCAGAATAAAAATAGTTTTATCTGAAGGTTCTTCAAGAAGTTTTAATAATTTATTTGAGGCGGCAATATTCATTTTATCGGCCATCCAGATAATCATAATTTTATAACCACCTTCATATGATTTTAATGATAGTGATTTTAAAACTTCCTGAGCATCTTCGACACGAATTTCTCCTTGTTTGTTTTGAACGCCAAGTAATTTATACCAGTCAAATAAACCTCCGTAAGGCATTTCCTGAATAAAAGTACGCCAGTCCTGAATGAAATCTAAACTCTTTGGTTTTGTTTTTACATCCTCGGTAGTAACTGTCGGATAGATAAAGTGCAGGTCGGGATGCGAAAGGTTTTGAAACTTTAGATTGCAGGAATCATTTCCGTTTTCATTTTCGTTCCCGGTATTGTTGCATAAAATATATTGCGCATAAGCAATGGCGGTAGATAAAGTACCACTCCCTTCTGGCCCAATGAATAATTGTGCATGCGGAATTCGTCCTGAAGCAGCACTTTTTATCAAGTGACTTTTGATGTAATCCTGACCTAAAATTTGTGAAAATTGCATGAAGCAAAGATATAAGAAAATGATGTAGTCAAAAATTTTCGTGAAAAAGTTTATAAGAGTACTTTTTGTTTTTGTTTTTTAAGAAGGTTTTTAACTTAATTTTTTTCGTTTTTGATGTCAGCTTTTATTAATAAAGGGATTATTCGGGAGAGATATTAAGAAGATTTTGTTAATAGTTTTTTTGAAAAAGCGATAATCGTTGTTTTTTTTTGGCTATTATTTTGTAGAAATGCTCTTTTTTATTGTGTAATATCTTACAGGATTTGTTTTAACAATTTTAACAAAAATCCCGTTAAAACGCATATTTTCTCGACATAGGACTCGCTTTTAAGATTTTTTTAAGATTTTTTTTTGAAAAAAGAAATCAATAAAGTTGCAATTTAAGTTAATTTATATATTTTTGTTTTCATAACAACCAATTATAAATAAGAATCTATGAAAGGGAAAATTATTTTATTAAGCGCACTTTTTTTCATGACAACTGGTGCTATTTCAGCACAGGCGAAAAATGCTCCAAGAAGTATTATTAGTACAACAGCTCTAATCCGTAAATACCATGATCAAAAAGAATTGAGTGGTATGCAAAAGGGAGAACTTTTGGAATTATACATTGAGCGTATTAAAGTTTTAGTGAAAACCCTTCCTTACATTGCATTGGTTACTAAACCAGGTGTTACAATGGCAGACTTAGGTATTCCGGACGATTCTGAACACAAAAAAGTATTAGACGCTCAGGCGGTTGGTACTACAACTTTTCTGGATACTACTGTAGATTTTCAGCGTAAAATGATGCCTTATTCTGATAAGGGTAACTTAATCGCTGCAATTTTATTCTACGAAAGCACATTGAAATCACTACATGAGTTCAACGATTTGAACGAAATGTAATAAACAGAATATTTTTTAAAACCTTTTTTAGAATGTTTACGTAGATGAACAAGACTTCATAACGTCATTTTGAAAGAGATATAAAAAAGAACTCGTTCTTGATGTGTTCTGAAATTATCAGAAAACCCGAGATGAGTTTTTTCATTTACGCATACCCAAATTTATTATTATTAACCCTAATACCCCCTTATCATGAAAAAAATTACTCAAATTATCTGCGTTCTTTTGACGGTTACGAGTATGAATGCTCAACAAGAGAAAGGAATTATGGGCTACACTAATTGGTTGAATAACTGGACCGAATTTAAGCCTAGCAAAGTAGAGTATGGAGAAGCAAATCAAATTTTAGCAGGAAACATTTCTGTTAATACTAAGTTGCTTAAGAGGAATATTTATGTTTTACAAGGAAATGTTTATGTTACAAACAATGCAGTTTTAACAATCGAGCCTGGAACATTAATTATTGGTGATTTCGAAACAAAAGGAACATTGGTAGTTACAAAAGGTGCACAACTTGTTGCAGACGGTTTAGAAACTGACCCAATCGTATTTACTTCAAACCGCAGCCAGAAAAAAGCTGGAGACTGGGGTGGAGTTGTAATACTTGGTGATGCTCCAATAAATAAATTTGGAAATGTAGGTTCTTATAACTTAGATCTTGATCCAACGCTAACTACTTACGGTGGTGACAATGCTGCTGGAAACTCAGGAGTTTTAAGATATGTAAGAATCGAATTTGCTGGAAAAAAGGTTAAAGGAGCTGATACTTTCAACGGATTAACTCTTGCAGCAGTTGGAAACAAAACTATATTAGAAAACGTTATGGTAAGCTACTCAGGTGGTGACTCATTTGCTTTCTTTGGTGGTGACTTAAACGCTACTAAATTAGTTTCTTATAAATCAATTAACGACGATTACAAATTTACTCAAGGTGTACAATGTCGTTTATATAACTCATTAGCAGTAAGATCTTCTTATTTATCTAGTAATAAAGACGGATCTCGTTGCATGGAAGTAAAATCATTCGAAAAGAAAAATGAAACTGATTTTACTAAAAAACAAACTTTAGTTGTAGCCACAAATATTACAATGCTTAACGACAGTGAGAACATCAAAGCTGATATTCAGGCTGGTTTAGTAAAAGAGGCAATTTATGTTGCTGAAACTGCTTCACTAGAAATGAAAAGAAGTGTAATCTCTGGATTTAATCCTGCTGTTTTATTAGACAGTAAAACAGAGATTAATGATGCTAACCTTAAGAAAATCAAAATTGAAGAAATGTACTTTAACCTATGTAACGGAAACATCTTTACAGAGTACAATACCAACAATGAAGATTTAGAAAGCTGGTACGGAAACAGTGTGTTTTTCAATGTTTATTCACAAAGTGATAACAAAGAAACATTCATTGATATTTTCAATCCTAAAAAGCCAGATTTCAGATTACAATTAGGAAAAATCACAGCGTCAAGCGGCAATAAATAGATTGATTTCGATTTTTATTTTACAGCGTAAATTTTATTAATAAAGTCCCCAGACACAATTTATGTATCGTCTTATACCGGACTAAATAAAGATCAAAACATAATGGCCCCAACTATAAAAAAGTATTTTATTTATACAATATTTTTGGTTTCTCCTATTGCGTTAAGTTTACATGCACAAAGTACTAAAGGAAACATAACTGTTTCTTGTACTGAAAAATGCGGAAAAACTTCGTCGACAACCTTAAACCAAAAGAATGATATAGCTGATAAACGTATCAGCAAATTAGATGATAATTCTAATCAGTTAATAGCAGGGCTATCCATCCCCAAGGATAGCCTTTCTATGGCAGCTGAAACGAATAGTCAGACCTCTACAAAATGTCAGGAAAATTCATTATTATCTGGTTCTTATTCTGTCCTTGCAAAGGATATTATTGAGAACTATAAATATGACTTTTCTGAAACATTTATTGATATTTTGTTTTTTGAAAATATAGATCTTGCCAGAACACGTACTATATGATTCGAAAAACTACTTTAACTTTTTTTAATTGTATTATAATTTTAGCACTTCTTTTTCTTTCAGAAGTAAATTTATATGCGCAATCATCAATATCTCCTCAACAATTACCTTTTAAGGATATTTGTGCTGGAGATATTGTTGATGGCGCTAAATACAATGAATATCTAGCGACTTTTTCGTATTTAAATTTTGCTTCAAATGTTACTTTTTCAGTTCAATTGTCTGATGAATTTGGTAGTTTTAATAATCCAACAGCCACTACAACACTTGATGTTATTCCGTTATCAAGTACTGAGCAAACAATTAAATTTGCAATCCCCAAAACATTAAATGGTTCCAATACTTATAGTTTAAGAATAGTGAGTAGTAACGGAATTAATAGTCCAAGAGCACAAAATTTCTCTGGTATATATTCTTTTTCAGCCTATTATAAAGACTATGTATCTTCGTTTTTAATTAATAAAAATAAAGACACTGCTACTTTATGTTCTGGAGGGAGTTTTACCTTAACAGTTGATAATCTTACTCCTGAAGTAAAGGAGTCATCACCTGCAAATTATCCGAATATTAAATATAAATGGTATAAAGACAATGTTCTAATCTCAGGACAAAATTTATCTTCTTTAGTAGTTAATTCGGCAGGTGTTTATTTTGCAGAACTTGATTACGGTGAATGTTCTAGTGTGAATTATAGTTCAAATAGAGTTACTGTTACTTCTTCAAGTTCAGGATCAGGCGTAACCATTAATTCTAGTCTTGGAAATCCATTTTGTTCAAACGGAACAGGAACAGTTTTAACGGCTACTGCTGGAAATTCATATAAATGGTTTAAAGATGGGAAAGAGATTAGTGGAGTTACTACTCGTACATATACTACAAATGAGTCAGGAACTTATACCGTAGATGTTGATTTTGGCGGTTGTAAAGCTACAGGAAGTATAAATCTAAGTTCTAATGGATTTAACGCCAGTATCGATGTTGCAGATACAGTTGCACTTGCGGAAGGAGAAACTATAAATGTTAGCGTTACTACTGATGCTACAAGTCCGTCTTATGAATGGTTTTTAAATGACAATCTTATTGCAGGCGCAACAACTAATACTTATCTGGTAGCCGCAGTAGGTAGTTATAAGGTTAAAATTTCACAGGCTTTAGGCTGTATTGCTACAAAAGAATTTCCTTTTAAAGTAACCGGACCAGCCCCTCCGGCAACGGTAATTCCAAATATAGTAAGCTTAAGCGGCAGTTATCCGTATTGGAATATTCCAGATGCATACAAAACTGCAAGTACAAAAGTTATAATTATGAGTTCAAACGGAGAGATTATGTTTGATGATGTTGGAAGCAATTATGACCCCCAGGTCAATTCGTTTATTAAAGATTTTAAAAATGTCAATCCGGTTTATTACTACGTCATTCAATCAGACACAGGTGAAAAAAAAGGATCAATAACTGTGATAAAATAATATGAAGAAAATCCTACTATTCATAACTTTATTTTACGGTTTTTCAAATTTACTCTATTCCCAGGAAACTACTGAGAATGGAGTTGTTTCGTTTTCGTTACCTATCAGAAATTCGTTAAAGTTTAATAGATATTTAATCAACCCAACATTTAGTTTTGTTCGTGAATCAAATCCATATATAAGTTTTTATAATAAGAGACAATGGACGCAATTTGATAATGCACCAAATACTTATTTATTTAATTATTCAGGCCGTTTCAGAGAGAATGAAGCTTTTGCTATAGGATTGTTTCAACAAAATTATGGTCTAATGACCGTTTTTGGCGGAGTAGTCAATTTTGCCCATAATATCGTTTTGGAACAAGACAGTAATTTAACTTTTGGTTTAAATGTAGGTGCTTATCAAAGTGGTTTAGACAAAGGAAAAATTATATCTGACGATCCAAATATTTTAAATGGAGATTATCCTTCAAATACAATGCTTACTGTAAATCCTGGTATTAACTACGGTACTGCTTTCCTTGATTTCGGATTATCGGTAAACAATCTTATTCTGTACAATTTCGGTGGCGGAATGATAAAAGAAGATCCGGAAAGAGCGATTGAACTTCACGCAATGTATACAGGATATCTTGATAGTTATGGTTTTTTTGACAGAAGTAAATTTTCCGGAATTGTAAAAACGGAAATCAAACAAGATAAAACAGTTCTTTCAGGACTTGCTATGATCGCCATTCCACAAGGAGTCTGGGCACAAGCAGGATATAATACTTTATATGGTGTATCAGCAGGTCTAGGTGTAAATATTTCGCCAAGTATTGCTATTGAATATAACTACGAAAGAGGAATGGGTAATTTCTCGAATTTGGGTGGTTCACACGAGTTTGTAATTGCTTATAAATTCAAAAACAAAAATTACTATTACGGAGATGATGACGAAGGTTCTCTTATAGATCCGGCTAAGTCAAAACCAGTAATGGCTAAAAAGGCAACGACCGCACCAGTTACGAGAGTAGATGGTGCTGAAAAAGCAAAATTAGCTGCTGAGGCTAAAGCTAAGGCAGATGCAGAAGCACAACAAGTGAGGTTAGCTGCTGCAGAAAAAGCAAAAGCAGACGCTGAATCTGCAAGGGTAAAATTGTTAGCTGATAATAAAGCTAAAGCCGATGCAGCACAAGCACAAAGATTAAAATTAGCTGCCGATGCAAAAGCAAAAGCCGATGCTGAAGCTACTGCGAGAAAAACGGCTATTGCAGCTAAACCGGCGCCACAAAAAACAGCTGCACAATTAGCCGCTGATAAATCAAGAGCTGATGCTGAAGCTGCTGCCAGAAAAACAGTTGCTACGGCTAAACCTGCACCGCAAAAAACAGCGGCACAATTAGCTGCAGACAAATCAAGAGCAGATGCTGAAGCATTAAAAATAAAATTAGCTGCTGATGCGAAAGCTAAAGTCGATGCTGAAAATGCTGCTAAAGTGAAAACCGCAAGCACACCAGCTGCGCTTCAAAAAACAGCGGCACAATTAACTGCTGAAAAAGCGAAGGCTGATGCCGAAGCTGCTGCAAAAGCAAAATTAACTGCTGACAAATCAAAAGCAGATGCTGAAGCATTACAAGTTAAGTTAGCTGCCGATGCAAAAGCAAAAGCAGATGCTGCTGAAGCGAAAAGAAAAGCCGATGCAAAAGCAAAAGCTGAAGCTGCAGATTTACAATCAATATTAGCTGCCGATGCAAAAGCAAAAGCTGACTCAGATGCATATCAGGCGAAATTAGCTGCTGAAACTAAAGCCAAAGCTGCTGCTGACTCAAAAACCAAAGCAAATATTGATGCTGCAAACAAAGCAAAACTAGCCGCTGCTGCAAAAGCAAAAGCTGCTGAGGATGCTGCTCTAAAAGAAAAATTAGCTGCCGATGCGAAAACGAAAGCGGATGCAGAAGCAAGACAAGCGTTAATCGCTGCTGAAGCAAAAGCAAAAGCCGATGCAGAAGCATTGAAAATAAAATTAGCTGCCGATGCGAAAGCGAAAGCAGATGCAGATGTATTACAGGCAAAATTAGCTGCTGATGCCAAAGCAAAAGCTGACGCAGAAGCATTACAAGCAAAACTTGTTGCTGACGCCAAAGCAAAAGCTGATGCAGAAGCATTACAAGCAAAACTTGCTGCTGATGCCAAAGCAAAAGCTGATGCGGAAGCACAACAAGCAAAACTAGCTGCTGATGCCAAAGCAAAAGCAGATATGGAAGCGTTGCAAGCAAAATTAATTGCAGATGCAAGAGTGAAAGCAGATGCTGAAGCGACTGCTAAATTAAAAGCAGAAGCAGAAGCAAAACAAATACAATTAGCTGAAGAAGCGCGTGTGTCAAAATTAGCTGCTGATGCAAAAGCAAAAGCAGATGCAGAAGCAAAACAAGCAAAATTAGCTGCCGATGCCAAAGCAAAAGCAGATGCAGAAGCACAACAAGCAAAATTAGCTGCTGATGCCAAAGCCAAAGCTGATGCAGAAGCACAACAAGCAAAATTAGCTGCCGATGCCAAAGCAAAAGCTGATGCAGAAGCACAACAAGCAAAATTAGCTGCTGATGCCAAAGCAAAAGCGGATGCAGAAGCACAACAAGCAAAATTAGTTGCTGATGCCAAAGCCAAAGCCGATATGGAAGCATTGCAGGCAAAATTAGCTGCTGATGCTAAAGTAAAAGCAGATGCTGAAATAACTGCCAAATTGAAAGCTGAAGCCGAAGCAAAACAATTACAATTAGCTGAAGAAGCCCGATTGGCTAAACTTGCTGCCGATGCTAAAGCGAAGGCCGATGCAGAAGCTTTACAAGCTAAACTTGCTGCAGATGCTAA
Source organism: Flavobacterium sp. Root420 (assembly GCF_001427905.1). Taxonomy (GTDB): domain Bacteria; phylum Bacteroidota; class Bacteroidia; order Flavobacteriales; family Flavobacteriaceae; genus Flavobacterium. The sequence goes on along the minus strand of NZ_LMEF01000034.1, from coordinate 79,497 downwards.
AACAAAAGCCGACGCCGATGCTTTAAAAGCTAAACTAGCTGCCGATGCCAAAGCAAAAGCCGATGCAGAAGCTTTAAAAGCAAAATTAGCTGCCGATGCTAAAGCGAAAGCCGATGCGGAAGCTTTACAAGCAAAACTTGACGCGGATGCTAAAGTGAAAGCCGACGCCGACGCTCTAAAAGCTAAACTTGCAGCAGATGCCCAAGCGAAAGCAGATGCGGAAGCTTTAAAAGCAAAATTAGCAGCCGATGCCAAAGCGAAAGCAGATGCAGAAGCATTGCAGGCTAAACTAGCAGCCGATGCCAAAATCAAAGCCGATGAAGAAGCCCGTCAGGCAAAATTAGATGCCGATGCCAAAGCGAAAGCCGATGCAGAAGCCTTACAGGCAAGACTTGCTGAAGAAGCTGAGTTAAAAGCAAAATTGGCGGCAGATGCTAAAGCTAAGGCCGATGCTGATGCTGCGGCAAAATTGGCAGCAACTCCAAAGGATGATTCGGCAAAAGAGATTGAGGCTCTATCCAAAGCTATTGAAACAGCTATTAAAACGCAAAAAGAGTTGTTTGCTCAGTTTACTTCAACGGTTGCCAATAAGCAAAAAGACCTTGATGACTTAAGAGAAGAGAATGATTTAAGTGAAAAAGGAATCTATAGAGAGCCTAAGCCATTTAAAAGTGTTGCTGCAGAAAACAGTCAATTAGAAGCTTTTAAAGTGCAGCTTGCGGATGCAAACAGAACATCAAAAGAAGAGCTTAATAAGCTTACAAACTTATACAACGAGAGACTTAGAAAAGTTCCAAATAAAAACGACGCTTTAAACAAAGCCTATCTTGAAAAAATAAATGAGTTAAAAGCGGCTCAATTAAAAATGGAACAAGACAGTGCTGCTTTATTAGCGAATTTAGAGCGAATTAAGGCTGAAACTGAAATTGAGAAAAGACGTAGAATTAAACGTGCAGCTTACGAAAATGATCAGGGAAGATACAATCAGGATCTTGCAGCGCTTAAACGTATTAAGGAAACTACAAAAGTTAGTAGTACACCATTAGCAGCAAGTGATTTTGATTTTGGTGAAGATCAGTCAAATATGCAGATTATCAAGAATATCAAGAATTCTGAAAGTGGTTATTATATGATTATCGCAGTTCACAGCAGTGTTGAAAAAAGAGATGAATTCCTGACTAAAGCAGTAGCTTCAGGGCGCTCAGACATTAATTTCTTCTACAACATAGCTACAAGTAAATATTATATCTATTACGAGAAATTTGATGGTTTACCAGAAGCAACTAAGGCATTAGAAGCAAAAGGTAACAAGCCATACAACGGGAAAATGGCTATTGTAAAAGTGGAGAATTAATAGAGTTAAAGTCGGTCCTCTTTTTTGGGAGGACGTAATAATAATAAATGTTATAGAATACGAAGTGTTTTATTCAATAATGCCCCTTAAAGAATAAAATGTAAGTAAACAAAAAAAAGATTATGAGAAAGCCTACTAACCTAAGATTGATTTTATTGACTTTGTTTTTATTACAAAGTTATTTTATGCTAGCACAAAATCATATACCTTTTACTTCAAGGTTTGATACGAGTATTAGAGGAGATATGATGCTTATTGGTAATAGTATTGTTAATAGAGATAACAATAAGACAAGTGAGTATGCGAACGATGCTTATACCGGAACTACAGATAATAACTCGGAGAACATGCAATATGTTGATATTGATAATGATCCTGATACTTTTAGTTCAAGTTCTGCAAGCTTAAAGGTGCCGAATGCGAGCAGAGCTTGTTACAAGATTGTGTATGCTGGATTGTATTGGTCAGGTGTTTATACGCAAGCTTCTTTAGATAACAAAACGGTAAAGCGAACTGATTTAGGTGAGGTAAAGTTTAAGCTTGCCAACGAAGCGACTTATAATAATATTACAGGAACGTTAATTTACGATTATTATAATAATACTCCAAAAACAACAAATGGTGATCAAATACCTTATGCTTATTATTATAATGCAACAGACCTGCTAAAAGCTTCAAAAAACCCTGAAGGAGAATATACAGTAGCAAATATTAATGCTGCTCGCGGTAGATTAACTAATGGAGGATATGCAGCAGGATGGTCCTTGTTTGTTATTTATGAAGATCCAAACTCAAGTGCAAAATATATTACTGCCTACGATGGATTTAGCTGGATTAAATCTGGTGGTACTCCTTTGACTTATTCAGTTTCAGGTTTTAAAACCATTCCAACAGGTAATGTAAAAGTAAAATTAGCTTTTGCAGCTTTAGAAGGAGATGCAAATACGAAGGACGATACTTATTCTATAAATGGTACACAGGTTTTCACAACCGAGCGTAAAACAAACAATTTCTTTTGTAGTGTTATTAATGATCTTTCAGGAATTAATCTCGCAAGAAAGCCAGCCAGCACAAATACACTTGGTTTTGATGCAGGTATTATCGATTTGAATAATACCAATAATGCTATTATTAAAAATGGCGATCAAACAGCTGCTTTAAAATTAACGACAAGTGGCGATGGTTATGGTGTTTATTTTAATGCTTTTAACGTAGAAGTTATAGCCCCTCAAATTGCTCTGACAAAAGTTGTAAAAGACACCGACGGAAACGATATCGGAGGAAAGAATGTGACACTTGGTCAGCAGCTGCGTTATGAAATTACTATTCAAAATAAGGGTAATGATGATGCAACTTCATTAGTTATTACTGACCAGTTGCCAATAAACGTTATTTTTAATCAGTCAAACGACTTACTTCCGTTACCAGCTGGAATAAGAGTTAAAACACCTTATGACCCTGCTACAAGAAAAATTGTTTTTGAGGTAACAGATCCTAAATTAATAACAAAGAATAATCCTACTGTAAGTACTATTGCTTTTAAAGTTCAGGTTGTTCCTGATTGTCATTCGTTAAGTGAGGCTTGTTCTAACAGTATCGATAACCAGGCCTTTGCTACTTACAAAGGTAAGGAAAACACCAATTTTTCAATCGATGAAACAGCTCCGCAAGGAAGTGTTAATTCAACTGAAGGATGTGCTGTAACACCAAAAGCCACAAACTTTTTAGTAGGTATAGACGGTTGTCAATATACAGAGAACGTAACTTTATGTACAGATAGTGTTGATCTTATTCCTGCAAAAGGATATGAAACGTACACATGGTATAGTGATGCTAAAATGACAAATAAAATTGGCGTAGGAAATCCATTTAATGTGACCAAAGAAGGAACATATTATGTGTATAACTTAGCAGCAGCACCGTGTAGATCTATCTCCCAATCTTTTGTGGTAACTCGTTTTAAAAGTACAAGTCCAAATCCTGTACTACCTTTCGCAAGTGAAGTTGTAACTTGTGCTGATAACGGAAAACCATTTCCAAACATTTATTTGTGTGGTGGTAATGATAAAAAAGAAATAAAAACAAACATCTTAGATGCGTCCAATATAGTATGGGAGCGTTTCGTTGAAGGTAGCTGTACAGTAGCAACAGGTAAAAACTGTCCGAACGAAGCACTGGCAAGTACTGGAAACCCGAGTGAACTTTGTAAATGGGAGCAAGTAGGAACAGGATCTGATTATACTGCAAGTACAAAAGGAAAATACAGATTAACGGTTACCTATAAAGGTGGAGTCTGTTTCAATCGTTTTTATTTTGATGTTTATAAAAATGATTTAACTCCAACAGAAAAGCACACCGATATTATTTGTTCAACAAATGGTAGTATTACTGTTGAAGGTGTTCCGGATGGATATGAGTATGCAATCAGCAAAGATCCAAATGGAACTATCGGAGCATATCAGCCAACTAATGTATTTCCAATAAGTACTCCTGGTTCTTATACTGTGCATGTTAGACAAACTAATGTAACTACTTTTCCATGTGATTTTACAGTTGAAAACATTCTTATCAGAAAAAGAGATATTGATGTTAAGACAGTTATAAAACAACCTCTTTGTGCAGGTGCTAAAGGTAGTGTTGACGTTGCTGCAAATAATGTGAATCCAAATTATACTTTTGTTATAGAACAAGGTAATACAACAGTTCAGAGCGTTGGACCAATTTCTCAAAATAATACAAAATTCGATTTACTTGCGGGCGATTATGTACTTACGGTAACTACTGCTGATGGCTGTAGTAATATAAGTGATGTACATATAGTTGCACCGGATCCACTTACTGCGACTTATGATGTAAAATCACTTACTGCTTGTTCAGATGGAGAAATTACAATAAACCCTAAAGGTGGTACGTCACCTTATTTTTACTCTATAAATGGGGAGCCGTTTGTTTCTTCTGATGATAAAATTACGGTTAAAAGTCCAGGTGGAAGCTACAGTATTATAGTTGCTGACAGTAATGACTGTATTTATACAATTCCAACATTTTTAGTAAATCCTATTGCTAAACCAACAGTTACTATAAATCCGAAAAATTTAAGTTGTTACAATGCTAAAGAAGGAGAAATTTCAATTACAGTTACTCCTGCAGATTCTGGTTATACAGTTTCCTATAGTGTTGCGGGAGTTGCCGGCGGAGCATATACATCTTTGCCAACAACGGGCTTATCAGTTGGGGATTATAAGGTTACTGTAAAATATACAATAAACGGAGTAGAGTGTACTGACCCGGAAAAAATTATTAAGATCACAGGACCCGCAGCTATGCTAACTGCTTCTGCAGGTGTTGCTGAATTATCAGGCTGCGGCCCGACAGGAAATACTAAACAAGGAATGGTTAGAATTACCAATCCTCAGGGAGGTGTACCTTTTCCTGCACCAAATTTATACAGATATAGTTTTGACGGAGGAGATACTTATATTACAGATAATTTTGCCTACATAAACCCAAGCACAACTCCTATTACATTATATATTAAAGATGCTGCTGGGTGTGTTTTCCCAATGTCAGGTATTATTTTAGACGAAAAACCGGCTGATCCTACGTTTAGTGATCCTGTTTTAACTTATAATTGTAAGGGAGAAGGTACAGCTACAGTAATGGTTAATGCCGATGCAAGTCCAAATTATAACTATTCTTACTATTTAGGTAAACCGGATCCGGCGAATCCTTCTAATTACATTTATACTTTAAATACAAATTCTCCGGCTAATATATTTAAAGATATTCCTGTTGGAGATTATAAAATTAAAGTCGAATATAATTTAGTTTCAGCCCCAACGTACAGTAATTTATTGAGTGAGAATTTTGCGAACGGAGAAGATACTACTTCGCCTGGAATTAATAATGTTTACTGTTTTGAAAAACAGGATGCTATTGTTGACTGTGATAAATTAAAAGTTTGGCATCCTTGGTTAATGAACGATGGTGAGTATACTGTTACAAAAGGTATTCTTACTGATCATGATCCGGATTTTGGATGGATAATACCAAAAGACCATACTAATACTCCAGGCATAACAGATGGAAGATATTTGGCAATTAATATTGGAGGTGTACAAGAAGGTATTCCTGTTGGAACAGTTATATATAGTAAGCCAATTCACGATGTTATCCCGAAACAGGATGTTAAAGTTACTTTTTATGCTTTAAATTTATTAAAAAGCTCAAATGCAAAAGCAGCACCAGATTTAACAATCGAGTTAAGTAAAAATGGAACAGCAGTTCCTGGAGCTTCTGTAAAAACAACAAAAATTTCTCAGAATGAGCAATGGAATAAAATTGAACTTACAATCAATCCAGGTGATAATACAGATCTTGATTTTGTAATTAAAACTAATATTGCAATTGTTGATGGAAGTGATTTGGCAATTGATGATATTTTAGTTTATCAATTACCAAAATCATGTTTGCAGGATAAAACTTTAAGTCTAAAAGTTCAAACTGGACAAGCATTTTCTGCAGAAGTTACTAATGTTAATGGAGTTAAATGTAAAGGAGATGAAAACGGTACCTTTAGTATTGTCGCTAAAAATTTTGATACAACAAACGGATTCTGGTATACTTTAAACGGTTCAGCTACAACTCCTACGTGGGTAAAATCGACTACTTCTCCTGTTGTATTTACAGATAAAGCAGCCGGAAGTTACGATATTAGAGTTAGATATGATAATAGTGCTACTTCTTGTAATTTCACTATACCAACTTTAATTCCAACACCTGATGCATTTGTAGTTGATGCGAATGCTACAACTCCAACTTGTAAAGTAGGTGCTACAGTTACTGCATCAGCAGTTGGTGGTAATGGAGCTTATACTTTAACACTTACAGATAAGAACGCGCCTTTCACTAGCAAGGTTTTTCCAAGTGATGGAATATTAACAGATATTGCCCCGGGAACGTATACCGTATCTGGAGTGGATGTAAAAGGATGTTCAGATTCAAGAGATACTGATTTAGTAATCACTGCTCCGGTGAAACCTACAGCAGAGGTAGTTAAAACTGCAGGTTTATGTTTTACGACAAATGCTGAAATCACGATAAAAATTACAGGCGGAGTGGGTAAATATACGTATCAGGTAAGTACAAATGGAGGAGCTACTTACAGCACACCAAGTCCTGCTTTTGACGGACCTACATTTACATATACTGCTACAGCTCCTGCGACATATGACTTTTTAATTACCGACAGTAACAATTGTGAGGCTATAGCGATAAGTCAAAAAATTGATAAAGCAATTACGGCTAAGGCTGATGTCACGGCACCATTAACTTGTAAAACCGGAAGTGCTGCAAATGCAACTATCGAAGTTAAGATTGATGGAGGGACAGGTCCATATAATTATACAGTGACCAATAAAGATACAAATGCTGTATTAGTTAGTAATGGTACAACTCCAGGGCCAAGTTTTACTTATCAAGCAGCGACTGCTGCCACTTATGTTTTTGTAATTAAAGATATAAACGACTGTCCTATTACCATAGAAAAAACAATTAATGCAAAAGAGGAGCCAACAGCAACATTTAAAACAGAAAACGTAACTTGTTTTAATGCAGCAAATGGTTATATTGACATTACTGCAGAAAACGGTACCGCGCCTTTTACATACCAGTTTAATGGAACGGGTGCTTTTACATCTACAACACACTATGGTTCTTTAGCAGGATCTGTTGCAGGAACTGACTATTCATTTACTGTAAAAGACGCTACAGATTGTACGAAGACTTATACATTCAAAGTATTTCAGCCGGCAGATATTGTAGCTACAGCTTCAATTACAACTCCTTACACTTGTCTTGCAAATGCAATAATTACTGCATCAGTAACATCAGGCGGAAATGCTGGTGGTTTTACTTATGTGTTAAAAAATACAACAGTTAGTACTACAGTTGCTGTAGCTACAAACAATACAGGTTTATTCGAAAACTTAACTGTTCCGGGAGATTATACTGTTACTATTACAGACAGCAAAAGCTGTTCTAAAACGGTTACTGCTGGAACAATTGTAGCATTGAATCCTCCAAAAGGAATGACACTTACTCCGAGCGCGGTTACTTGTCCAAGTAATACATCGAATGTAACGATTACGAATGTTGTTAATGACGCTGGTGTTGCTGTGCCAACTGCAGGTTTAGAATACAGAATTAAATCTCCTACACCTCCAGGTACAACTACATATCAACCAGGCAACAGCTTTAATGGTTTAGCGGCTGGAGTTACGTATGTTTTTGAAGTAAGAGATGCTAACAAATGTGTTTACGAAAAATCAATTGAAATAAAATCTTTGCCTGCTATTACCGTAACAGTTAAATCTTCTAACAATATTTCTTGTTTAGGTTCAACTGATGGAAGTGCTGTATTTACAGTTACAGGAATGGGTAACAGTGTTGGTTATTCTTATAAAGTAGATGCATTGCCAACTGTAACAGGGTTAACATCTCCTGCAGTTGGAAGTTCATTTGATATTTCTGTCTCTAATTTAGGAGCAGGAACTCATACTATAACGGTAACAAATACATCAACAACTTGTTCAGATTCAGAACCGGTTACTATTTTGGCACCAAGTACAGTGTTGAAATTTGACCCTTATGGATTAACACACGTTACTTGTGATAATAAAGGAGCAGCAACTATTAATGTAGTAGGCGGTTGGGGAACATATACTTATACTGTAACACCAACGTCTCCAGCAGGAACAGCAATTACTCAAACTTCTAGTAATGTTTTTAGTAATTTAAATGCTGGTGATTATAGTGTTTTAGTGAAAGATTTAAATGGTTGTGAAATTACCTCAACATTTACTATCAACCCAAAAGTTGATCCAGTTGCTGCTATAGATGCAGCTGCAACTGATTTGTGTGCAGGTGGTGCAGGAGCAACTATTACAGTTACTCCAAATACTCAGACAAATTATGTATACAAGATTAACAATGGAACATTTAAAAACGATGGGACTTTTACAGGATTGATTCCTGGTGAATATATTGTTACAGTAAAAGATATTTCGACAGGATGTTCAATTCAATTAACCAAACAAGTAGTAGCTACTCCAGTAGTAGTTACAGATCATAAAATAACTAAAAAATTAGACTGTAGTACTAGTACAGATGCTGTTATTGAAGTTACAATCGGTGATGGATATCCTGATTACAGATATAGAGTAAATATTAACGGAGCTGGTTTCCCTACTGCTTATACAGCAGTTGGAACAGGAGTAACAACGTTTACTTATCCTGCTTCTGCTTCTGGATCTTATGTGTTTGAAATTTTAGACAGCAAAGGCTGTAAAACTGGCTTTACAGAAAATGTTGCGGCTAAAGTAACACCGGACTTTACAACGAATATTATTCATGTTAAATGTTTTAGTAACCTTACAGGAAAAATCACTGTAAATGCTACTCCAGTTTCTGGAACATACGAATACAGTAAGGATAATGGAAGTACTTGGCAGTCATCTAACGAATTTTTAGGATTAGGCGCAGCTTCATACACTATTGTAGTTAGAGATACCAATACAAAATGTTTTGTTAGCAAATCAATAACAGTTAATGGACCGGCAGCTATATTTGATGCTTCAGCAATTGTTTCAACAGTATTAAAATGTGGAATCAACAATGCTTCACAAGCGGCTATTATTACAGTTACTGCTTCAGGAGGAACTCCTTATACAGGAGTAAATCTGTACAGATATACTTATGATACTGGAAATCCTGCTACATCAGTAACTTTAACAACTTCTAATACATTTACAATTAATGCTCCAGGTCTTGTAGATATAACGGTTACAGATGCAAATGGATGTACTGTACAAACTTCAGCAACTGTTGTGGCATTAACTCCTCCAACAGCTTTAGCTTTTACAGCTCTGGCTATTACTTGTGAGGCTACCAAATTAACAACTGATTTAAAAGTTGATGTTACAGGTGGTAAACTACCTTTGAAATATGAAATTACAAGTTATACAGCAGCAGTTGCCCCAACAGGTGGACTAGTTGCAACAAATATAAATGCTAACACCCATACCTTTACTGGTTTAGTGGCTGGAACGTATAATTTTACCATAACTGATGATAACGGATGTACTGTAAAAGACAGTAAAACAATTGATGCTGTAACTCCGATTCAAGTTAACGGCTCAATTACTAAAAATGTTTCTTGTAATAATCTTGCGGATGCTACACTTGCATTTGATGTATCAGGAAATATAACAGGAGGTTATACATACGAATTAAAAGACGGTACCGGTACAACAATTACGGGTGGAAACCTAGTGGTTAATACTATTACTTATACGAACTTAAAAGCTGAAACATATACCTTTACTGTTATCAATGATGCTACAAAATGTCAAGCAGTAAAAGTGCTTACGATTGCAAACCCTGATCCAGTTACAATTGCAAGTGCAACAGGCCCTAAAGTATTCTGTGATAGAAATAATACAACAATTACTGTAACTGCTAGTGGCGGAACAGGAACGTTATATTATGCTGTGGTAAAAGCTGGAACAACACCTCCACCTGCATTCCCTGCAGATTATACTACTTCAAAAACATTCCCTAAAAACACTCTTGTTGATGGCGAATCATATGATGTATATGTAAGCGATGCGAAAGGCTGTTCTGCTACAACAACAGCTACTATTGTTAGAGATGCTGCGCCAACAATTGTTGATCCTGCAGTAACTTGTTTTAAAGCAGGCGGTGCACCAATTACAGTAACTATATCAGGTACGGTATATGGAGGTGCTATTCAATATGGAATTGATGGTGTTTATAACACTGATCCAGTAAAAACTATATCAGCTCCTGGCGATTATGTTTTAAGCGTAAAAGACAATAACGGTTGTGAAGCCAAAAAGACTTTACACGTAAATAATCAATTAATACTTACTGTTACACCAAATAAGGAGGTAACTTGTACTGCTACATTACCTGCAACTACAGATGCAAAAGTTACTTTATCTGCTGGCGGTGGTAATAGTACGTACACTTATGAATATAAACTGGGTACAGGTGGAACTTACACTCCAATAGTACCTGCAGGTACAAATGAATTTTATACATCAGCAATTGGCGATTATTACTTTAAAGTAAAATCAGATGGATGTGAAGCTGAATCTACAGTTCCTTTTGTCGTGACAGATCCTGTAAAACCAGTAGCACATGCTGATGTTACTAATTTAAGTTGTTATCAATCTGCTGATGGTATTGTTACAATTGTTCCAACGGCCGGAGTAGGTCCATTTACTTACATTTTTAACGGTGGTGCACCAACGAACAACTCTACATTTTCTAATTTACCAGCTTCTACAGGTTTAGGATATCCATATACTATTATTGACAGTAAAGGTTGTCCATCTGACATTGCTTATGCTATTGTGACAGAGCCAGCTCAAATTCAGTTTTCATATACAACGGTAGACATGACTTGTCCTGGTCCAACATTAGGTTCTGTGACGGTCAGTACAATTACTAATGGAGTTGGTCCTTTTACATATGAATTAAGAAATGCTGTTACAGGCAGTATTATTGTAACAGGTCAGTCAGGAGCTTCAACATATACTTTTCCAAATTTAAGTTATGGAGATTTTATATTGACAGTTTCTGATATTAATGGATGTAGTAATTTTAAAGATGATGTTAAAATTGTTGCTCCGCCAAATGAATTAGATATTGATTTAACGACACCAATTGCAACTTGTGCAGATGGTGCTACCATTATTGTTGAAGTTAACCCGCTTGTTGTTCCAGCAATTCCACTATATGAATTTGGTATTTATAATTTGCCAATAGCGCCATTTACAACAAGTTTATTACCTGCTGATCCAGGTTTTCCGATGAGACGTACTTTCACAGGACTAACACCGGGAGTTACTTATACTTTTGTGGTATATGACCCAACTACTAATTGTTATTATTTTGAAAAAGCGGCTGGTCCAATAGCTCCAATAACTTCTTTAGCTAGCGTAGCTACTACTGTTCCGGTAGCTTGTAAAGGAACTACAACAGGAGGCGTATCTATTAGCTTAAGTGGTACAACTGCAACTCAGGTGAATTATGAAATATTTGTTGATCAATCTGATGTTACTACAAATATTACGGGTACAATTACAATGCCGACTACAGTACCAGTTAAGGTATTGGGTCTATCTCCTGGTACTTATTATGTGAAATTCACAGAAGTAGATGGTTCAAATACAGGTTGTACTTCTTCATCACTTCCTTTTGTTGTAACGGAGTCAGCGGTTAATCTTACAGTAACCGCAACATCCCCTAAAAATGACAATTGTAAAAATAATGCAGGTCAGGTAGTTGCGACTCCAAAAGGAGGAACAGGTCCATTTAAGTATATTATTAATCAATCTGCTACACCGCTGTTAGTAACTGATGCATGGGGTGCAGATAATGCTAATATATTTAATGTAGAAGCAGGTTTTTACTACGTTTGGGTTAAAGATGCTTATGATTGTATCAATTTTACTACGGTTACAGTTAATCCAGACCCAACGCCTCTAATTAATAATTTAGCAATAGTAGACAAATGTGCTGCTGAAGGTGCTTTTGAAGTTAGAGTTACAATGACAACTCAAGGTGTTGCCCCATATTACATAAGTGTAAATGGTGGAGATTTCACAGAAATTACAGACGCTGTACCTTTCCCTTATACCATTAAAGGATTAAATTCCGGTCCAGTAGATGTAATTATTAAAGATTTTAATGGTTGCGAGTCGCCATTAGTGCAATCGCCAATTATACCAACACCTACTGCAAGTGCACAAGTAACTAAAGTATTAGATTGCTCTGTTGCTGGAAATGCAGTAGAAGATGCTACAATTACAATTAAAATCGAAAAAGGTACTCTAGGGTATTCTTATGAGGTTAAAAAAGGTGCAGCAGCATATGCTCCGTTTATTCCAACAACTACAACTGTAGCTGCGGGTGTGACGACGATTACATACACAGTTGCTCCAGCGGATGCTGATGTATATCAATTTAGAATTACTGACGCAAACAATTGTCGAATAGAAACTGCTCCAGTTATTATTGATGCAATTGTGCCAATTGCTCTTGATATCCCAATAGAAATACAGCCATTATGTAACGGTGTTGCTGAACTTGGTTCTGTGGAATTAGGTGCAAGTGGTGGTAAAGGGCCTTACACATATTCGTTTAATGGTTCATTATTTACTTCAAAAACACTTTATGATGTTGTAGCTGGTCCATACACCTACATTGTAAAAGATGATTTAGGTTGTGAATTATCTGGTTCAGGAACTTTAGGAACACCTTCTGCTTTAGCTTTTGATGCTCCGATTATTATACCGCTTAGCTGTGGTCCAGTAAATGTTGCTCAATCTGCGACGGTTACTTTAGTAGCTCTTGCAGGAACTGGAACTGGTCTTTATAAATTTAGCTTTAACAACAGTGCATTTGATTTTAACCCAACCTATACAGTTGTTGAGGGTGATGCAGGTAAGGTTATTCCATACGGAATTCAAGATGCCAATGGCTGTGAAGTGTTTAGTTCAGTTACAATTACACCATTAAATCCTCCAAAAGGCTTTACCCTTACTCAAGGACTTGCAATTACTTGTTCAAGAGCTAACACAACTGTTACTATTTCAGGAGTTATTGATGGGGCAGGTACATTATCTTACCAAATTATTTCGCCAACATTAGTTAATAATCTTAACAATCCTGTATTCTCAGGACTGTTGCCAGATGTGGAGTATATATTCCAGGTAACAGATGGTAATAACTGTACTTTTCAAAAAAATCTTAAAATTGATAATTATATCAATATTGATATCGTAGAACAATCTACAGATGGAATTACGTGTTCGACTGCAGTTGATGGAAAAGCAAGTTTCTATGTATCAGGATTTGGTACAGGTGTAGGAACGTATCATTATATTCTTGATGGTTCAGCTACCGCTGTAACTGGTTTAACCAGCTCAACAATTAATTTGACTGGATTAGCGGCAGGACCACATGACATTGAGGTATTCGATGATGAGACTGATTGTCATAAATTAATAACGTTTACTATCGCAGCACCGCCTGCAGCATTAGTTTTAGCACCGCCTGTAGTTACGCCATTAGGCTGTACAACTTTTGGTGCAGTTACTTTAACAGCAATTGGTGGATGGGGTGATTATACGTTTACTTTAACGCAGCCAGATAATACAACTATAACTAATACAGATGGTATTTTCGAAAACCTTACTCAATTAGGTTTCTATGATGTTGCAGTAAAAGATGCAAACAGCTGTACGGTGACAGTAACAGATTCATTTGAATTGCTTGTTGCTCCTAAACCAACATTAACAATTGATACAACATCTGATTATTGCTATTACAATACAAACTCAACGACTTTAGTAATAACTGCGAATAGTACATCTACTTTCCCAGTGACGTTTGAGTATTCTATTGATAATGGTGATACATGGCATACATCTAATACATTCGATAAATTAACTCCGAAAACGTATTTGATAAAAGTTAGAGATAACTATGGCTGTGAATCTGCAGCAACTAGTACTGACATTAAAACTCAGCTTTTTGCGTCGGTAGAGAATAAAGGAGACATTTTCTGTACGAATGTTGATGGAACCATTAGAGTAAGTGCTCTTGGCGGTTACCCTGATTACAGTTATACTGTAGCTATCAATGGAGGTTTGCCTTCTGCTAAAATTCCTTTTGGAGCAGGTTTCTCTTTTGTAGATTATTCAGTTAACGCAGCAACTCCGGGAAGTTATGTATTTACAGTTTATGATTCAAAAGACTGTGCATACCCAATACCAGCAATCGTAATGACTGCACCAGCTCCTGTTGTATTTACAGCAGTACCTACGTCACCTTACTGTGCCCCTTCTACTCCTTCACAAGGGAATATAAGCAACGGTTCTATCTTGTTTACTTTAACATCTACTGCTGATCCGAAATATACGTACTCTATTCAGCGTACAATACCGGCAGGAGGTGTTTTAATTACGCAAGACACACCTTTATTTACAGGATTAATTGCAGGTACTTATACAGTTAACGTTACGTCTGGAAGAAATTGTGATGCTCCAACTACGGTTGTCATTGCTGATCCTTCGCTAGTTGTTGCAACTGCTACGCCAGGTGCATTTACTTGTGCTAGCCCTGCAAATACCTTAAATGCGACTATAGTTACCGTAACTGGTGCTGGAGGTGCAGGAACAGGTGCAGTAGGTGATTACACTTATAGTGCTGACGGAACAAATTGGAAAACGACAAATACATTTAATGTTATTGATAACCAAATGCCGCAAACTTTAACGTATTTCGTTAAAGATGCAAATGGATGTATTGATAGTGATCAAATTACGATAAGTCCTTTCCCAACATTAAAAACACCTACATTAACAAGAGTAACACAAATTGCTTGTAATAATACGGGTGAAGAAATTAATGTTCAAATTAATGGTGGTTCAACACCTTATAATTTCAATTATCAGGTTTCTGTTGATGGCGGCGCTTTTGGTCTTCCTGCAATTCCAGTTACAGCCGGAACAAATTCATTCACTTATATAGCTCCGTTAGCGGGTCATATTTATCATTTAAAAATAAATGACTTAAATACAGGTTGTTTCATTATTTCTGATGCTTATGAAGTTCCGTTATTCAATACAGCAAAAGTTATTGCAACTCCTGCTGAAATGATAAGCTGTTTTGGAAATGCTGATGGAAAAATTACAATCAACATTACAGATTACAAGGGACCTTATACATACCAAATTTACAATGGTCTAACTCCTTTACTTGTTACTCCTGGAAATGGAAATTCTGCTACAGTTAATCCATTTACTATTCCAACAGGTTTAGCAGCTGGAACAGCTTATACAATTAGTATTACTGAAACGGCTTATCCACTCTGTACTGTAGTTTCAAATAATGTTATTATTACACAGCCTCCAGTTATAGACTTATCTGCTTTGGTTATTACTAATGTAAACCAAAACTGTAAAACTACTGGTGCTGTGTTAACAGTAGATGCTTCTACAATTATTGGAGGTACTCCTGGATTTACATATGCTTTTGTTCCTGCGGGTGCAACTCCAGTTGCTGGAGATTACAACCCAGAGAATACAAAAACAATCCCAACTACGAAAATAGCTCCAGCGTTTGATGCTTGGGATGTTTATGTAAAAGATAAAAATGGTTGTCCTGAGCACGTAACAGTAAATATTTCACTTGATCGTATGCCAGTTATTACTAATGTAACTGTGGCTAGTCAATGTTATAATGCCGCTGGATATAGAATCGATGTGGCAGCTAATGGAGTTGGTACTCTAGAATATAGCTTAGACGGAAAACAATTCCAAAGTAATAATTTCTTTACCGTGTTCTCACCTGGTGATTACACAGTAACAGTAAGAGATAAAAACAAGTGTGAAGTTATAGCAACGACTCCTGTAAAAGTTTTAGATCCTCTAACATTACGTGGAGAAGTAACTAAAATGTCTACTTGTACAACTGCTGATGGCGAAGTCACATTATATGCTGGCGGTGGTTCAGCTACTACGCCTCCAAGTTATGTTTATACAAGAGATAACTGGACTACAATTAGTTTAACCCCAGTATTTAGCGGATTAGCTCCAGGAACTTATATCTTTAAGGTAAGAGATACTGGAACATCACCAACTTGTGAAAAAGAAATTTCTATAGAAATCGAAATTCCTACACTAGTTACCGGAATTGTGGCAACACCAAAAGCGGTATCTTGTAATGGTTATGCAGATGGAAGTATTTTTGTAACAATTGCAACATCAAATGATAACCCTATTTACATGTACAGTCTTTCTGGTCCAGTAAATAGAGTGCCTCAAAAATCACCAATTTTCAATGATTTACCATTTGGTACTTATACAGTAACGGTAACCTCAGGAAGAGGTTGTATTGGTACAGCTCCAGGGGTAATAGTACCACAGCCAGCTCTAATTGTAGTAGCAAAACCTGCTGTAACACAATATACATGTTCTACAGGTACTAATGCTGCTCTAAATGCAACTATTACGGTTGCTCCGGGCTCTGTAACTGGTGGTAATGGTAAGTATGTTATCTACGAGTTTGTCAGAGATGGTGTTACTGTTCAAAATGACGACAGAAACACTTATACTGAAATCGACAACTTAGGTGGTACTTATGTAATCAATGTATTTGATTCTAATAACTGTCAAGGTTCATACGTTTCAGTTACAATTGATCCTTATGTTGGTATTGCCGACTTGGATCTTGATGTTACACCAATTAACTGTAAAGATGATGAGTCAGTTCAGGTAACTGCAATTGCAACAAAAGGTACATTGCCAACCTTAAGTTATACAATAGAAGGTGTTAGCCCAACAGTTTATCCGCTGACAACTAGTCCGACTGGATTGTTTACGGGATTAAAAGTTGGAAACTATAAAATTGTGGTTACAAATCCGGTAACAGGATGTAGTATCGAAAGATTCCATATTGTTAATGAGCCAAATACATTCAAATTTGTAGCTTCTGATATTAAGAATGTTACTTGCTATAGTGATGAAGATGGAGCAATTACATTGACATTAGTAGATAATATTACAACTCCAAAAGATGATGCAGGTAGATTTAGTTATGTTATTACTCATGAATCCGGAACGGTTCAAAGTGGTGCAACTACAACAAAAGAATTAAAACTTTCTAATCTAAAAAAAGGTAGTTATACAGTTGTTGCGACATTACTTGATCTGCCTTTCTGTCCAGTTGAAACTCAATTTAGAATTGACGGGCCTGCAGCAGAATTAGAAATTAAAGCGTCTAAAAAAGACATTACTTGTGTATCAGGTAATGATGATGGAGAAATCCGTATAAGCGCTCAAGGCGGATGGTCAGGAGATTATTTATATAAATTAGATGGTCCGGTTACTGTAGATTTTTCTACTCAAAATATATTCTCAGGATTAAAAGCAGGATTGTATACAGTTTCTGTTAAAGATGCTGGTGGTTGTATTGATACTGATCAGGTTAGATTAGTAGTTCCAACACCAATTGCGGTTACAGCTTTATCAGACAAAACATTATTATTATGTAATGGAGATTTAAGCGCTACGATTACAGTAACTGCGGTTACAGGAGGTCAGGGAAGTAATTATTTATATACTTTAAATACTACTTCAGTTACTCCTGTAAGATCGACAGGACCTCAGGCTACACCTTCATTTGCAGGTTTAGGCGCAGGAACTTACACGGTAACGGTAACTGATGGATTTAATTGTATAGGAGAATCAGCTCCAATGACAATTACGGAACCTTCTGAAGTTAAACCAAGTTTGAGAGAGTCTAGAAAAAGAACATGTCTTACAGATACTGAACTTACCTTAAGTGCGGTTGGTGGTACGCCTCCATACACTTATAGTGGTGATAACGTAACATATTCAACAGTTCCATTTACAAGTTCTGTTTCGTTTGATGTTGCTCCGGGAGTTTACAAATACTATGTGAAGGATGTTAACGGATGTGTTGATTTTGTTTCTAATGAAATCACAATAAAAGCTGTTGAGCCATTGTTGGCTAATTTAGATATAACAAACGCTGTAGTATTATGTCGTGAAGATCCAAGTGGAGTAATTGTTGCAAATGCTTCAGGCGGATTAGGAAACTATCAATACATCTTGCAAGATGGTGCTGGAAACATACTAAAAGGACCACAGTCAGATGGTAGATTTGCAGATCTTTTAGCTGGTGATTATAAAGTAGTTGTGAAAAGTGGCGATTGTGAAACTTTACCTGAGTCTGTTACGATTGATCAGCCGAAAGAAGTATTCTCAGCTGAATTTATTCCAACTGCAGTTAAATGTTTTGGCGGAAATGATGGACAAATTGAAGTAATCGGTAAAGGAGGAACGGGAACTTATAAATACTCTATTTCACCTAGAAACGATCAATTCTTCGACAGCAACATTTTTGAGAAATTAAAAGCTGGTTTCTACACCGTGATAGCAACTGATGAGCATGGATGTTATGATACGGAAGTAGTTGAGGTAAAACAGCCTGCCGCACCACTTTCAGTTGTTGAAACGCCTGGAATGACTATGCCTGAGGAGTGTGCTGGAGACCTTAATGGTGCATTTACAATTGACCTTGCAGGTGGTACACCACCATACATGGTTAGTTTAGATAATCTTAACGGTCCTTATCAATTGGTTAACGGAACACAACATACATTTGAAAATCTTGCAGGAGGTATCCATACGGTGTTCGTGAAAGATAATGGAAACTGTCCTCAGGAATTAGACGTTAATGTACCGATGCCGGTAACGCTTAACCCAATAGCAGAAGTATCATATGACTGTGTTAACAACACACAAGCTAACATGGTTACAGTTACTGTTGATGCCAGCAATACTGATCTTACAGAAATTGATTATGCACTTGACGGAACAGGTACTTACCAACCAAGCAATATCTTTACAAATCTTGCTCCTGGTAACCACTATGTTACAGCCAGACATACAAATGGTTGTGAAGTTCCAACAGTAAGCTTCGAGATTAAGGCATACACCCCACTTGGAATCAAATTGTCTGATGGACAACCTGAAATGAACGTAATCTCGGTTACAGGAACAGGTGGTGCTCCAGCTTACGAATACAGTTTCAACGGAGAGCCATTTACTTCTTCTAATACTTATAAAATCTACAAATCTGGAGATTATGTAGTGGTGGTTAGAGATCAAAATGGTTGTACGGCAACTATTACAATACCAATGGTTTACATTGATGTTTGTTTAGACAATTACTTTACTCCAAACGGAGATGGTGTTTATGATAATTGGGGTCCTGGTTGTACCAATATTTACAACAACCTTGAATTCTCAATCTTTGACAGATACGGTCGTGTAATTGCTAAATATCATTATGGTCAAAAATGGGATGGAAGATACAATGGTGAAGAATTACCATCAGGTGATTACTGGTATGTTCTTAAACTAAATGACGAGAAAGATGCAAGAGAGTTTGTTGGACATTTCACTTTATACAGATAACAAAATAATGCCCCTTAGGATGTTGTCTAAAAAAATTATTACAATGAAAAAATTATTTTTATCCTTAGTACTCATGGCTGTAACAACTAGTTACAGCCAAGAGTTAAACCTACCAGTGTTTACCCAGTATTTAGCTGATAACCCTTTCGTGCTTTCACCAGCTTATGCGGGTATTGGAGATAACCTTAGAATTCGTGCCAACGGTCTTACACAGTGGGTCGGAATCAAAGATGCTCCAGAAAATCAATCGCTTTATGCTGATTTTAG
Source organism: Flavobacterium sp. Root420 (assembly GCF_001427905.1). Lineage (GTDB taxonomy): Bacteria > Bacteroidota > Bacteroidia > Flavobacteriales > Flavobacteriaceae > Flavobacterium. The sequence goes on along the minus strand of NZ_LMEF01000034.1, from coordinate 59,778 downwards.
AGTCCTGGATCGTTCCGGGGTTGGAATCTCAGTTTATAATGATAAGAATGGTTATACAAGACAAACCGGTGCCAAAGTTTCATTTGCGCATCATATCATTTTAGATTATTATTCTAAACAATATTTGTCTTTCGGACTTTCATATAACTTCAATAGTTTCCGTATTGATGTCGATGAATTCAATAACACTATTGAGCATCCTATTTTAGATCCGGCTGTTACAGATAATCGTTATACATCGAATAATAACTTTGATATTAGTGCCTTGTATCGTAACAAAAGCTTCTATTTGAGTTTTAATGCGAACAACGTTTTAAAGAAAAACACAGATAAATACAGAGGTGTTGAGCCAAATTTACTTTCTAATTATCAGGTTTATACCGGATATGTTTTTAAAGATGGAGAAAACAGTCGTATCGAATATGAGCCATCCGTTTTCTATCAATATTTTGCAAGTGATAAACGTTCTACAACCGATTTTAACTTCAAGTACAGACGTTACAACCGTTACGAAGACTACTATTGGATTGGAGTTTCATATCGTTTCTTAAACGACCAGTTTCCTAAACCATTATCTGTAGGGCCAATGGCTGGTTTCATGAAGTCGAAATTCTATTTCGGATATTCTTACCAGGTAATGTTCAATGATCTTGGAAACTACAATACCGGTACACACGTAGTTACTATCGGATTTGATTTCTTACAGGCTATCAGTAACTGTCCTTGTACGCAGAGTCCTGTTCATAACTAAAACTAAAGTTGAAACTACTGCCGTTTAAATTTTGATTTTTAATTTGAAAACAATTTTTAAACTGCAGTATGTTTAACTTCATAATGGTATAAGCAACCATTTTTATCTTTTTTAAATATAAATTTGTTTTTTTTCATAATTTACATCGTTTTCGTTGTTATAGATAGGTTATTTTTACATATTTCAAATTTAATACTACTCTAAAAGTTCTATATTTGTTTTTCTTTCAAAAAATTAAAAAATTATCAAATGAAAACTTTAAACGATTTCGATTTTAAAAATAAAAAAGCAATCATCCGTGTTGACTTCAATGTGCCACTGGATGAAAACTTTAATGTAACGGATGCAACTCGTATCGAAGCTGCAAAACCAACAATTGATACTATTCTGGCTCAGGGCGGAAGTGTTATTTTAATGTCACATTTAGGAAGACCAAAAGGTGCTGAAGAAAAATATTCATTAAAACATATTTTAAAAACAGCTTCTGAAATTTTAGGAGTTGAAGTTAAGTTTGCTACTGATTGTGTTGGAGAACCAGCTAAGACAGCTGCTGCAGCTCTAAAACCAGGTGAAGTTTTATTGCTTGAAAATTTACGTTTTCATGCTGAAGAAGAAGCTGGAGATGTTGCTTTTGCAAAAGAATTGGCGTCTCTTGGAGATATCTATGTAAATGATGCTTTCGGAACAGCTCACAGAGCGCATGCTTCAACAACAATTATTGCCCAATTTTTTCCAACTGAAAAATGTTTCGGAACATTATTGGCAAAAGAAATCGAGAGTTTAAATAAAGTACTTAAAAATAGCGAGAAACCAGTTACTGCTGTTCTTGGAGGTTCTAAAGTTTCCTCAAAAATTACAGTTATCGAAAATATCTTAGATAAAGTAGATCACATGATTATCGGTGGTGGAATGACTTTTACTTTCGTGAAAGCACTAGGTGGTAAAATTGGTAATTCTATTTGCGAAGATGACAAACAGGAATTGGCACTTGAAATTTTAAGATTAGCTAAAGAAAAAGGAGTTCAGATTCATATTCCGGTTGATGTTATTGCTGCTGATGATTTTTCAAATACAGCAAATACAAAAGTGGTTGATGTAAAAGAAATTCCTGATGGATGGCAAGGTCTTGATGCAGGTCCTAAATCATTGGAAAATTTCAAAAAAGTAATTTTAGAGTCTAAAACTATTTTATGGAACGGTCCTTTAGGTGTTTTTGAAATGGAAGCATTTTCAAAAGGAACTATCGCTTTAGGCGATTATATTGCGGAAGCTACGCAAAATGGTGCTTTTTCATTAGTAGGTGGTGGCGATTCTGTTGCTGCTGTAAAACAGTTCGGTTTTGAAGACAAAATGAGCTATGTTTCTACTGGTGGTGGGGCAATGCTTGAAATGTTAGAAGGAAGAATTTTACCTGGGATCGCTGCGATTTTAGACTAAAAAATCACAATTAACATTTTTTTGCATATTTTTCATTGGTAATCTATTTAAGTTTGCAAAAATACGATTGCTATAATTGTTTGAATTATAGGATTTTAAAAAAATGTTATATGATTATAAAGAAAATCTCCTTAGCGGTTACAGCTCTTTTTTCGATAACGATGTTGGCACAGGAAACTGCAACAACTTCGCTGGATATTAAACCAGAAGTAAAGCTGTCGTACTTAGATTCTGTTAAAAGTTCTTTCAAAAAAGATGAAGTGGCTACAAAAGTAGACAGCCTCTGGATGAATGAATGTTTAAGTTTAGATATCTACAATGATTTTTCAAAAGATATTCAGACCGTAAATACAGATCAGGATGTAAATGCCGAATTGCCAACAGAGCTTTTAAAACAGCGTTTGCAGGCAATGAATGAGAAATCTCCTTTTAATATTGAATACAATCAGGGATTAGAAAACATAATAAAGTCATTTCTTAAGAATCGTAAAAAATCGTTTTCCCGATTAATGGCTTTATCAGAATATTATTTCCCAATTTTTGAGGAAACTTTTGCCAGACATAATATTCCTTTAGAAATTAAATATTTAGCTATTGTAGAATCTGCTTTAAATCCTAAAGCAGTTTCTAGAATGGGCGCCACGGGTCTCTGGCAATTTATGTACGGAACCGGAAAACAATACGCACTTAAAATCGATTCTTATATCGATGAACGCAGTGATCCATTGAAAGCGACTGCTGCTGCCTCAGATTATTTTTCTAAAATGTATACTATTTTCGGCGATTGGGAGCTTGTTTTGGCTTCTTATAATTCAGGTCCGGGAAATGTTACTAAAGCAATTCGTCGTTCTGCAGGTCAAACGAAATATTGGGATATCCGTAGTAATCTTCCAAAAGAAACACAGGGTTATGTACCAGCATTTTATGCGACAATGTATCTTTTTGAATATCATAAAGAACACGGAATTAATCCGGAAAGAGCGCTCGTTAAAAACTTCGAGACTGATACAGTAAACGTTAAAAGCGAAATGACATTCAAACAAATTGCTGATTTGTTAGACATGCCACAATCTCAAATACAACTTTTAAATCCTTCTTATAAATTAAATGTGGTTCCGTTTTATCAGGGAGAAGCTCATTTTATTCGTCTGCCAAAAGATAAAATTGCAACTTTCGTTTCAAACGAAGATAAGATTTATGCCTACGTTAGACATCAGTCAGAAAATAAAACAATGTCATCTCGTTTGGCTTTAAAAGTGACGCCTAAGGCAAAAGCACAATTAGACAAAACAATTTATTCAGATGTTAAATTGTATAAGGTTCAAAAAGGAGATAATTTGGGTGCTATTGCTGAAAAATATGATGTTAACATCAGTGATATAAAGAAATGGAATAATCTGAAATCTAATTCAGTTGCACTGGGAAGAACATTGAAAATTAAATCGGATATTGAACCGGTTAAAATTTCAAAAGAACCTAAAGCAATTCCAACGATAGAGAAAAAATCAGAAGAAGCTATTGCTGTTGTTGATGATAAAGAAAAAGGGACTGGTCAATCACAAGAATATGTGGTTGTTGCCGGAGACAATTTAGGAAGCATTGCTAAAAAATTCGGTACGACTATTGCTGACCTAAAAGAACTTAATAATCTAACATCAAACAATATCGGTTTAGGGAAAACTCTAGTTATTTCTAAAGAAATTCCGGCAATTGAAGAAACGACTACTGTTAATACAGCTATTGCTTCAAACGCTTCAATCGATTCTTTCAAAAAGAAAACAGCTTCTGCTAAAAGCATGAGTGAAGATTATTACGTTAAAAAAGGGGATTCATTATATAGCATTTCAAAAAAATATCCAGGAGTTACAATTTCGGATATTAAAAAATGGAATGGCATTAAAAACGAAGATCTAAAACCGGGAATGAAGCTCAAAATAAACGGATAATAAAAAATCTTACCTAAATTTGGGTTTTATTTCATAAATTAATAAAATGAATAAAACCCATTTTTTATTGGTACTAATCCCGTTTCTGTTGATTTCGTGTTTAAAAACCGAAAAACAACCGCAACCTGTTTCTGGTAAACCAAACACCATTTCAATCATTATTGATGATCAGTTGTGGTATGGAGAAGTGGGCGACAGTATTCGAAATAAATTTGCATCGCCAGTATGGGGCCTTACTCAGGAGGAACCCCTTTTTACCATCAATCAATATCCCGCCAGATTACTCGAAGGTTTTGTAACCGATAGCCGAAGTATCATTGTAGTGAAAAAAGCCGCTACAGATAAATTCGAAATTATTCGAAGTAAAGCTTTACCTCACAATACTTTTCGCATATACGGAAAATCGGTAGATGATATTATTTGCAGTATCGAGATGAACGGATCGCAAATCATTAAGCTCATTCGCGATGCCGAAATCGAAAAAATTCAACAAGACAACAGTAAAGCACTTTTAAATCCGGCCGTACTTAAAAACAAATTTCAAATCGACCTGCAAATCCCCGTAGGCTATGAATATATGTTGCACAAAAAGAATTTTATTTGGCTTAAAAAAGAGATTATCAGCGGCAACACCAGTCTTCTTATTTACCAGGTTCCCATTAAACAACTGACTAAAAGTTCAGACATTGTTGGAAATATTGTCAAAATGCGCGATTCAATCGGACTCTACATTAAAGGCCGTGAACCCAATACACAGATGATTACCGGCGAAGCCTATGCACCGTATTTCTCGACTATTTCTTTAGATGGAAAAAAGACTTTTGAAACCAAAGGAACCTGGGAGCTTAAAAACGATTTTATGACGGGTCCATTTATCAATTATGCTATTATTGATCAGGCAAACAAACGTATTTTAGTTATTGAAGGTTTTTGTTATTCTCCATCGAATCAGGAAAGAGATTTAATGCTGGAGTTGGAAGCGATTATAAAATCAGTAAAAATTGATAAAAGATAGTTTGCAATATTTTTCATATTTTTGTTTTAACAAACATTAAATCAGTTGATTATGAAAAGTTTTTATTTAGGATTATCAATGTTAATGGTCTGTTTTGTTTCTTGTAAAAAAGAAGTAAAAACAGAAACGGAACCCGTTACAGTTGCGGATAGCGTTAAAACAGAAGAACCAATTGCAGAAACACCTTTAGATTCTGCAACGCAAATGAAATTATGGACAGCCTATGCAACACCTGGAAATGCTCATAAAATGATGGCAGATGAAACAGGAACATGGAATTGCGAGATGACCTTTTGGGAAGAACCTAACGGAAAGCCAAGTAAAGCTGCTTCAACAGCAAATATTAAGATGATACTTGGAGGCCGTTATCAGGAAGCGATTTATAACGGAACCATGATGGGACAACCATTTGAAGGTAAAAGTACGTTGGCTTACAATAATGCAAGCAAAGAATTCACCACAACTTTTATTGACAATATGGGTACCGGTATGATGGTCGCAGTTGGAAAATATGACGAGACCACTAAAAGCATGAATTTAAAAGGAGAGATGGTCAGTCCGCTGAATGGTAAGAAAACACCGTATAGAGAAGTTTATACTTTTATTGATGCCAATACACGTAAGATGGAAATGTATGACACAAAAAATGGAGAAGAATATAAAAGCATGGAAATTACAATGACAAGAAAATAAATCTTTGTCTTAGAAATAAGGCAGCTTAAATACGCTGGAAGTCCCGATTGCAAATTGTAATCGGGATTTTTATTTGATAATATTGATGTAATTTTACAGATCAACAATCAACAACAAACCAAAAAAGACAAACTATAAACGGAATGGAATTAAAATGGAAAATAAAGCCGTTTGAGGCATTAACGGTTCATGAGTTATATGATTTGCTTAAAGTGAGAAGTGAGATCTTTGTAGTAGAGCAAAATTGCGTTTATTTAGATCTTGATGGCAAAGACAAGAAAGCATTACACTTAATTGGAGAATATGACGGTAAAATTGTAGCGTATTCGCGTTTATTCGACGCCGGAATTAGTTTTGATAATGCCTCAATCGGAAGGGTAGTTGTTGATGCTAATTACCGTGATAAAAAATGGGGTCACGATTTAATGCGTGAAGCTATCGCGGGAATAAAATCAAATTTCGGAAAAGATAAAATTACAATAGGCGCACAATTGTATTTGAAGAAATTTTACGAAAGCCATGGTTTTGTGCAAACAAGCGAAATGTATTTAGAAGACGATATTCCGCATATTGAAATGATTCGTGAATAAGAAATAAAGTAATATTTCAATTTAATGCTAAAATGTTGCAATTGTATATTTTGAAGTTTGTTTTATTTGTAAAGATCTAATAAATAACAAAATAGTAGTTTTGTTGGGAGTGAAACTTTAAGTAAAAAAATCTTTGAGCTTTAGTGTCTTCGTAGCAAATAACATTAGATCTTAGTAATCAAAAATTCCACACGTCGGTCTAGATTATCGCCTCTTCCTAAGGGATATTTATTGCCACAACCTTGATAAGTCATCCTGTTTTTAGAAACTTTTTTAGCAGAAAGATAATTAAAAACGGTTTTGGCACGGTTCCACGAAAGTCTTCTTTCTTTGGTGTCTTTGTCAATTCCGTCACTATAAATTTCCGGAGTGCAGCAAACATGGCCTCTAATTTCGAACTGAAGATTTTTCTTTTCTTTGAATGTTTCGGCTATTTTGTCAAGCTCTTTTTTAGAAGATGAAGTGAGTTTGGCGCTTCCAATATCAAATAAAATATTGTCAAGATAGATTTTGTCGCCAATTTTTAAATTGTTTTTGAAAGAAGTTTTAATCCCTTTTCCAAAACTATTCCGTTTTACAACAATCAAATCAACCCGCCGGTTTTTGGATCGCGTTTCATGAAGATTCTCGACAGTGTCTGGTCGTAGAACCACACGTCCTTTTCCTTCTAAAATAACTATTTTGCTTTGATTGAAGCCGGCCGAAACTATTAAGTTCTGAATTGTATTGGCACGGTTATTTGACAATTTAAAATTATAGTCGTCGTTACCGCGATCATCGCAGTATCCGTAAATTTGTATTGATTCTACTTTTGTGGTGTCAATACTCTTAATAAAATTAGTTACAATTTCGGTTTGGTTAGGAGTAAGATCATATTTGTCAAACTCAAAATAAATGGTTTCAATGGGTTTTTGCTGTGCCGATAAATTGTAAATAATAAACAGAAATAGGGCTAAACAAATTTTCATTCTTTTCTTAAATCTTTAGAATCGTTTTGTACTCAGTTTGATTATTTAAGACGCTGACCGCTTTTTTAATTTCTGAATTGTTTTTAATATAAAATTGATATAAACCTTCCTGATATTGGTACCTTTTGATAAGCTCTTCCTGAATTAAACCTCTGATTTCTTTTTGGTTTTTATCCAATAAAGTAGTTTCGCTTTTTTCAAGTGCTGCCAATAACTGCTGATATTCCGGCGCAATGGTCTCGTCTATTTTTTCTGTTTTGGCTGCTGCCAAAGTATTTCTCAAAGCCACTTCTGTTTCAGTATCAAAACTGATTTTGTTCACTTTTAGATATTGTTTAAAACTGGCATAATCGCCATCGCTTACAACCGGAATTTTATCTCCTAAATTTGGGTTTTTGTAATAATAGGTTGTGGCGTAATCAAAGATTCCGTCGTTTTTCAATAGGGCAGTGGTGATCGGACTCATTTTTGTTTCGTCTAGTTCAATATCTGGTAAAACACCGCCGCCGTCGAAAACGGTTCTTCCTTTTCTGGTTTTAAAAGCATTGAAATTTTTAGCATCCGTTTTTTGAGCGAAGCCATTTTTGTCTTTATGTGCATAATCTAATGCCTGAATACAACGACCAGACGGGGTGTAATAACGCGAAATAGTAACCTTTAACTGTGTTCCGTAAGTCAGGTCAACAGAACGCTGCACCAAACCTTTACCAAAACTGCGGCTTCCTAAAATTACGGCACGATCTAAATCCTGTAACGCTCCGGAAACAATTTCAGAAGCTGAGGCACTTCTTCCATTCACTAAAATCGCTAACGGAATTTGAGTATCAACTGGTTCTTTGGTCGTTTTATAAGTGTTGTTGTGTTTTTCAATTCTTGATTTTGTCGTTACGATTACTTCATTCTTCGGAACAAATAAATTACAAATATCAATTGCTTCATTCAGCAAACCTCCCGGATTTCCTCTTAAGTCAAGAACAATCTGAGTGGCGCCGTCAGCTTTTAGTTTTTCTAATGCTTCTTTAACTTCAGCAGCTGCTTTTCTGCTAAAATGGGCCAAAACAATATAACCTGTTTTCTCATCAATTTTTCCGTAAAAAGGAACCGATTTAATATCAACTTCATCCAAAACTAATTCGGTTGTAAGAGTCTTTCCCTGACGAAGATATCTGATAGGGATTTTGGTATTTTTTGTTCCTTTTAATAATTGCGAAGCATCGTCTTTGAAATCGGCAATTAAAACATCACCAATCTGGATAATTTCGTCTCCGGCTTTTAATCCGGCTTTATCTGCAGGATAGTTTTTATAAGGTTCGCGAACAATTAGACGATCTTTTTTTCTTGAAATCAAAGCGCCAATCCCGGTATATTCTCCGGTATTGTTGATTTTGAAATTGACAACATCTTGTTCGTTAAAGTAAACGGTATACGGATCTAAACTTCCTAACATGCTTTTAATGGCTTTATCCATCAAATCACCCGGATTGGTTTCGTCGACATAATTGGTATTGACAGCTTTGAATAAAGTCGTGAAGATTTCGATTTGTTTGGCAATCTCAAAGAAATCATCTTTGAAACTGGTTCCTATAAATAAAAATCCTGCGGCAACGGCTGGTATAACAAACTTCTTTTTGAGATAAGGATACATGATTATGTTTTTTTTCTTTTTAATCTTTTTCTAATAAAATAAACCAGAACAACGAATAAGATAACAAACGGCCAAACGCTTAATAAGGAAATCAATAAATCAGATAAACTATAGAATCCTGATTTTATCGCAGTCCACAGTTTTGAGCCATAAGATATTTTAACACCTTCTTTTTCAGCAATTGTTTTGTAAAATTCAATAGTAATGGTGCTTTCAGAAACGCGGCTTTCTAAATATTTCAGCTGGCCTTCTTTGGCTTCGATCTCTTCGCGAATAGTCGAAATTTGTTCTTCAATCTCTAAGATCTCACTTACTTTATTTGCTTTTTTTAAGATTTCAAGATAACGTTCTTCGAGTTTTTTCTTCGTTTTTAATCTGGAAGTCAGATCAATAAATTGTTCCGTAACATCTTCGGCAGATATACTTTTAACTTCAAAATAAGAAACGCCTTTTGAAATATCGCTTATAAAACGATCAAAATTTTGGCTTGGTACTTTCACCGTAAGATTTCTAAAAACCGTTGCAAAATCTTTTCCTTCAGAATCGTTTATTATTCTCGCTTTATTAGTGACAGCTGCTTTTTGAATTTGATTGAAAGTAGTTTCAAGATTATCGGTTTCAAATCTTAAAGTTGCTTCTTTTATGATTTTCTGTTCGATTTTTTGTTTAATCGCCGGAACTGCCGGATCTGGACTTTTGTCGTAAGCAGCTGACTCCATTTTAGGAGGAAGTTTTACCGTTTGAACAGCCATAACACTCTCGTCGGACTCGTAAGATTTATTACAGCCAGAAAGTATTAAAACAAAACAGAAAAAACAGAAAATATATCTCATAAAAGTTCCAATTTAGAGCTAAAACTACAATTTTTTTATAATTTTTTCTCTAATTTGATAAACAAAGTTGTTTTTCTAAATTTTAGATTTCTGTTTTAGTTTCAGAATCTGTCGTTTTGTTTATTTGTTGTATAAATTTCTCAAACAGCTGAATCGTTTTGGTATTGATTTCTTTGTAAGATAATTTGTCTTTGGTCTGGTAAAAAAACATAAGAGAATAAGGCTGTTCCGCATTATCCCAAAGCAAATGTTTGTTCAGTCGATAGGTTTCTCTAAGAACGCGTTTGAAGTAATTTCTATCAACGGCTCTCTTGAAATATTTCTTCGAAACAGAAACACCCATTTTAATTTTTTCTTCTGAATCAGCTTCCGCCTGACGGTAAACCAAACGCAATGGGTATTTCGAAACCGATTTTCCTTCAGAAAATAGTAAACCAATTGTCGTTTTGCTCTTTAAGCGTTCCTTTTTTGGGTAAGTAAAATTCATTTAATTCAGAAAAAATTTGCAATTTTATAGGCAAAGGTACAATTAAACCATAAAAACGGTTATTGTTTTCAATTTTTATACCGCTAAAAATTTATTTATTACTTTTGGCAATTAATTTTTTTAAGCATGCAAAAGATAATTTCGTATCCCATATCCGTAATTTATTATTTATGTTTTGGATTGTGTCTGGTTGTTTTTCACCCAATACAATGGATTTGCCTAAATGTTTTTGGCTATCAGGCTCATAAAGTTAGTGTTGATTATTTAAATTTTTTCCTTTTAAGATGCACCAATCTTGTGGGAACTACTTATACTATTAAAAATAGAGAGACAATTCCCACGGGAGTTCCTTTGATTTTTGTATCAAATCACCAAAGTATGTACGATATCGTCGCAATGATTTGGTACTTTAGACGTTTTCATTGTAAATTTGTAAGTAAGAAGGAGTTAGGTAGCGGAATCCCGAGTGTATCTTATAATTTACGCCATGGAGGTTCAGTACTAATTGACCGTAAAGACCCAAAACAAGCGATTCCGGTAATCAAAGGCTTGTCTGAATATATCGAAAAAAACAAAAGATCTGCTGTAATTTTTCCTGAAGGTACCAGAAGTAAAACAGGAAAACCCAAAGAATTTGCCCAAAGCGGTTTAAAAATCCTTTGCAAATATGCGCCATCAGCGTATGTTGTACCAGTGAGCATCAACAATTCATGGAAAATGGTAAAATATGGGTTTTTCCCTGTTGGTTTAGGAAATCATCTTACCTTTACCGCGCATAAAGCCATGGCAGTAAAAGATTATGATTTTGCCGAGTTAATGAAGTTGACAGAAAAGGCAATTGTAGAAGGAGTAAACGAGTATAAATAGATTTTTGTTTTTCAGAAATAAAGCTGAAACAGAAATCGCAATCTTAAATAAGTAATGTCTATAAAAAACATTAGATTAGAAGTAATGCAGTTTTTGGAAAAAAACGTGGATAGCTTCGTAGAACAGTATTTAATTCCAGTAGAAAAAATTTGGCAGCCGTCAGATTTTCTTCCTAATTCTGAAGGAGATAATTTCTTTGAAGAGGTTAGAGAATTACGCGAAATTGCCAAAGAATTACCATATGATTTCTGGGTTACGCTTGTTGGTGATACCATCACTGAAGAGGCTTTACCAACTTATGAATCCTGGTTGATGGATGTTGAAGGAATAAATCAGATAGAAAATGGTGGAAACGGTTGGTCTAAATGGATCCGTCAATGGACCGGAGAAGAAAACCGCCACGGTGATTTGCTAAATAAATACTTGTATTTGTCTGGTCGTGTGAACATGCGTGAAATCGAAATGACAACACAGCATTTAATCAACGACGGTTTTGATATCGGAACTGGATCTGACCCATACAAAAACTTTGTATATACTAGTTTCCAGGAATTAGCAACTTATGTATCACATAATAGAGTAGCTCAAATGGCTAAGAAATTCGGTGATAACAAGTTGTCTAAAATGTGTAAAATGATTGCTGGTGACGAAATGCGTCATCACCATGCCTATAGCGAATTTGTTACCAGAATTTTTGCAGTCGATCCTAGCGAAATGATGTTGGCGTTTCAATACATGATGAAACAAAAAATCGTGATGCCGGCGCACTTCTTAAGAGAATCAGGTCAAAAGATCAGTTCAGCTTTCGAACAATTCTCTGATTCTGCACAGCGTATTGGCGTTTACACCGCAAGTGATTATGTTGATATTATGCAGAAATTAATGGATAAGTGGGAAATTGATAAAATGTCTGGTTTAACAGATGAAGCAGAGAAAGCCCGTGATTACTTAATGAAATTGCCAGCTCGTATGGCAAGAATTTCTGAAAGATTAGTAATTCCTCAGGAATCTCACATTTTCAAATGGGTTGAACCAGCGAGACTTTAATTTTAGATTTCTGATTTTAGATTGAAATATATTGTTGATTGCTGAGGTTTTATAAACTTAAGCAATCAACATTTTTTATTTAAAAGATATAATTAATAAAATCTGTGTTAATCCGTTTAAATCCGCGTCACCCGTGTTCCATTTCATCACAAGAAAAAATAACTATGAATAATCCCAACTTAATAAATAAAACAATTGTGTTCGTAAAAGAAAAACTAAACGATGCCGAAGGCGGACACGATTGGTTTCATATCGAACGTGTTTATAAAAATGCTCTTCTGATTGCAAAAGACACCAATTGTGATTTGACTGTTGTTCAACTTGGAGCCTTGCTTCACGATATTGCCGACAGTAAATTTCATAACGGAGATGAAACCATCGGACCAAAAACAGCACGTTTATTTTTAGAATCTGAGAATGTTGGAGAAGATACAATTCAGCACGTGGTAAACATCATCGAAAACATCTCTTATAAAGGCGGAAATTTCGAAAAGAATTTCTCGTCTATAGAATTGGATATCGTTCAGGACGCTGATCGTTTAGACGCGATAGGGGCAATTGGAGTAGCAAGAGCGTTCAATTATGGCGGATTTAAAAATCGTGCCTTACATGATCCTGAAATTGCTCCAATAACTAACATGAGCAAAGAAGAGTACAAAAAGAATAACGCACCAACGATAAATCATTTTTACGAGAAGCTTTTGCTCTTAAAAGATAAAATGAATACGGAAACCGGAAAACAAATCGCATCTGAAAGACACAAATTTATGGAAACCTTTTTAGCGCAGTTTTATGCGGAGTGGGAGGGAGTGAAATAGTTTTTTATTCCACAGAGATTCGCCAAGAAACCACAAAGCTTCACAAAGAAAATTAAATCTCTGTGAAGCTTTGTGCTTTTTTACTCTGTGAATCTTTGCGAAATTCCTTTCTAAAACCTTAGCAACTTAGAGCCTCAGCATCTCAGAACCTTTCTCTAACATCCACAATTCCCGTCTCCGCAATCCTTTTTTTTCTTAGATTTCCAAAAGAATTTTTTGATCAAAAAGGCGATTGCAATAAGTAATATTCCAAAGGCAATAATTTCTTGTATCATGGCCGTTTATTTTAAAAGTTGATACGCCAGAAGTGCAACAAAATAAGCTAAACCACTCATTAAGAATAATTGCATTGCCGGCCATTTCCAGGAATTGGTTTCTTTTTTGGTAATCGCCAATGTACTGGCGCATTGCATTGCAAAAGCATAAAATAACAAAAGAGAAATTCCCGAGGCAAAATTGAAAATCTTCTGACCCGTTTTCGGATTTACTTCTTTTTGCATTTTGCTTTTAATTGTTGCTTCATTGTCACTGTCTCCAACACTATATATTGTGGCAAGTGTTCCAACAAAAACTTCACGAGCGGCAAACGAACTGATAATCGCAATTCCGATTTTCCAGTCGTATCCTAATGGCGCGATTGCCGGTTCAATAGCTTTACCCATAATTCCAATATAGGAGTTCTCTAATTTTTGAGAAGCAACTTCGTTTTCAAACTGAATTTCATTTAAAGTTGTATTGGAAAATCTTTCTTTTACGATGTTTTCTGCTTCATTAAAATCTCTTCCAGGGCCAAAAGAAGCTAAAAACCACAAAATAACAGATATCGCCAGGATAATTTTACCCGCACCAACAACAAATGCTTTTGTTTTCTCGACTACATTAATTCCAACATTCTTTAAAAGAGGCATTTTATAGCTTGGCATTTCAACTACAAAATACGTTTTGGTATTGAATTTCAGTATTTTATTCAAAATTAGAGCAGATAGAATCGCAGTTCCAAATCCTAATAAATATAGTAACATCAAGGATAATCCCTGAAGGTTTAGAATTCCCAGAACACGTTGGTCGGGAATAACCAGGGAAATAATAATGGTATAAACCGGAAGCCTCGCAGAACAAGTTGTAAAGGGGGTTACCAAAATAGTGATTAAACGTTCTTTCCAGTTTTCAATATTTCTGGTCGCCATAATCGCCGGAATGGCGCAGGCTGTTCCTGAAATTAAAGGCACGACACTTTTTCCTGAAAGTCCAAATTTGCGCATTATTTTATCCATCAAAAATACAACCCGGCTCATATAACCGCTTTCTTCCAAAATGGAAATAAACAGAAACAAAAAGGCAATTTGTGGAATGAAAATCAGAATTCCGCCAATTCCGGGAATAATTCCCTGCGAAAGTAAATCGGTTAAAATACCACTTGGCAGTTCGGCTGCTGTCCAACTGCTTAAAGAAGCAAAGGTGCTGTCAATAAAATCCATTGGAATGGTTGACCAACTGAATATCGATTGGAAAATCACAAATAAAATGGCTAAGAAAATGATATAACCCCAAAATTTGTGCGTTAAAACACGATCAATTTTGGCTCTAATGTCTTTTGCCATCGTAGCATCAACCTGTAAACCTTCTTTTAAAACATCATTGATAAACTGATATCTTTTGATGGTTTCTTTTTGTTGTAAACGTTTTAATTCTGAATGTGATTTGGTAAAAGTGCTTCTGATTTCATTACGTTCTAAATTCAAAAAATTCACATCCTGCGTAATGACCAACCATAATTTGTACAATAATTGGTTTGGAAAAGCGTGTTGCAGTTTTTCAAAATATTCAACGTCAATAACAGAGGCATTTAAACAAGGTTCATGTGGAATCGTTTTGTATGAAACGATTAGCTCTTTTAATTCCTCGATTCCATGACCCTTACGAGAACTTACTAAAGCAATTTTAGTTTTTAGTTTTTCTTCTAAAAAAGGAATATTAAGCGTAATTCCTTTGCTTTCCATACGATCTGACATATTAATGACTAAAATCGTCGGAATTTCAAGGTCTTTTATTTGGGTGTAAATCAGTAAATTTCGTTTCAGATTTTCAACATCTGTTACGACTACTGCAACATCTGGATATAATTTGTCATTTTTGTTCAGCAAAAGTTCAATTACAACACTTTCATCCATCGAACTGGCATTCAAACTATATGTTCCCGGTAAATCAAGAATATTTGCTTTGATGTTATGAGGTAATTTACAAAACCCTATTTTCTTCTCAACCGTAATTCCGGGGTAATTTCCAACTTGCTGATTTAAACCGGTAAGCTGATTAAAAACAGAGGTTTTACCTGTATTTGGATTCCCAATAAGGGCAACATTTATATTTTGAATGCTCATTACAAATTGGTTTTGATAAGTTCAACTTCAATTTCACGAGCAGTTTCAATACGAATCGCCACATGTGAGCCATTAATGTCTAAATATAAAGGATCTCCAAAAGGAGCGATTTGAAGTAATTCGACTAAGTTGCCCGGCAAACAACCCATTTCTAATAACTTTAGAGGAATAAGATCGATATCAAAATCTTTGATAATGGCTTTTTCGCCTTTTTTCAGAGTGTGAATTGTATTTTGCAAGCTTATTTAGATTGAATTTAGATTGCAAAAGTAGGCAATAATTCTTTATTTCAAGGCAATTAACGGTTTTGATTGTGCCAAAATTTACTTAAATAAGGTAAAATTTACTCTTTCGATAAGAATTCGATGTCTTCCAGAAGTCGTTTGATTTCTTCTTTATTTGTTCCGTCATAAAATCCGCGAACGCGACGCTTTTGATCTACCAAAACAAAATTCTCGGTATGAACCATATCGTACAATTGATCAGGGCGACCTAATTTCACAGCTAAATATGATTTTCTGGCCATAGTATAAATTTCTTTTTTATCACCGGTAACTAAATTCCATTTGCTGTCTACAACTCCGTATTTTACGGCATAAGCTTTTAAAACGGAAACGCTGTCTACTTCTGGAAATACAGTATGAGAAAGTAACAATACTTTGGGATTGTTAAGAACAGCCTTTTGAACTTCGGATAAATTGGTTGACATTTTTGGACAGATAGATCCGCAAGTTGTGAAGAAAAAGTCGGCTACGTAAATCTTCCCTTCGTAGTTTTTCTGGGTAATGGTATCACCGTTTTGATTGACAAAAGAAAAATCAGCAATCGTATGGTATTTACTTTTGTACTGAATCGTGCTGTCAACCAATTCAGGATTTACGTCAGACGGATTGTAAATGGGTAAAGTTTTTTGTGGTTTTAAAGCCGAGTAAAATAAGGATATAGTAACTACCGAAAACACAATTAAAACAATAAAGAATTTGCGGTATTTGTATAGTAAAGATTTCATAAACAAAATTTGGCGCAAAAATACAAAAAGCAGTTTTTAAAAAGCTAATTCTGTATTGCTTTTAACAGGATGTAAAGGTTTTAACGGCTACGAATTCACGAATTATTATCATTTTAATTCCTGAATTCGTGGCGATTAAATTAAATTTTTAGTCTTTCTAATAGATTTGTTTACCAGATACAATCCAACTAAAGTTACAGCTGCACCAATGGCGATGGCCTGCGTAAGCGTTTCTCCAAAAATGAATGATCCTAAAACCATTGCCACAATCGGATTTATATAAACATAGATACTGCTGATTTCTGTTGGAAGATGCTGCAACGTATAAATAAAAGCGATGAAGGTTAAGACTGAACCAATAATGATTAAATAGATTATCGCCCACCAGGAATTCATAGAGATTTCACTCAATGGAATATTGGTTCCTGAAACTTCTGTAATTCCAAATAAAAACACACTCGAAATCAACATTTGCAAGCCTAAACTGAAATACGGATTAAAACTGGCTGCTTTTTTCTTCGTTTCCAAAATTCCGAAAGCCCAGGTAATTGTTGATGCCGTCATTAAAATGATTCCGAATTGAAAATCAGGTTTTAAAAAATCAGATAAGTAATCCATGAAAATAATACAGATTCCACCAAAACTAATCAGAATTCCAAATAAAGCCACTCTGGCAATTTTTTTGCCATTAAAAAAATTGATAATAATAATCCAAATCGGAAAAAGAGCACTAATAATAGCACCCAATCCGCTGCTGATATATTTTACGCCCCAGGTACTTAAACCGTTGCTTAAGGCAAAATTTAGTATAGACAAAATAATAATCGTTTTCCATTGTTTGCCTTTTGGCCAGGGTTCTTTTTTAATTAGAAAATAACCAACATAAAGCAAACCGCCCAAAAACTGACGGATGGTTGCTACCTGAAGACCAGGCATATGCCTAACTGCTTCTTTTGATGCCAGCCAGGTTGTTCCCCAAAAAAAACTTACCCAGCATAAAGCCAAAATTGGAAATCCTATTGCTTCAATTTTTCCTGAAAAGGCATTCTGAATTTTTGCTCTCACTTTTATATTTTTTCTTTTGACAAATATTCCAAAAACAATTTCAAATATTCCGAAAAACCGGACATAATATTCATGAAACTTTTCGCTTAAATCTATTCGAAAATTGAATGTTAAATTACGGGAATAATTATTGGTAAATTTTAACATAGTATTCAAAATAATAACAATACGTTTGTATATATACTAAAACAATAAAGAAAAATGATTAAACAGCTTACTAAACCTATGTTTTGTGTAGTTTCTGCAATGTTCACTTTCACTGCAGTTCAGGCCCAAAATGCAAAACCAAAAGAACCGGGTATCAATATTGTGAATATGGATACTAAAGTTAGTCCGGGTGACGACTTTTTTCGTTATGTAAACGGAACCTGGTTAGAAAAAACTGAAATCCCGAGTGATAGAAATTCATGGGGAAGTTTTAATGAACTACGTCAGAAAACAGACGAAAATTCATTGGCGATCTTAAAAGAAGCTTCAAAAGATCCAAAGTATAAATCAAATACAGATCAGGGTAAGGCAATTGCTTTATTTAATACGATCATGGATACTGTTGGAAGAAATAAAAGAGGAGTTACACCGCTTCAGCCTTACTTAAAAAAAATCGACGCTATTAAAAATGTAGCCGATATACAAAATTATCTTACTGAAATGCAATCTCAGGGCGGTGCTGGTTTCTTTGGAGTTTATGTTGGAGCTGATGCGAAAAACAGTAATAAAAATTCAGTTAACTTAGGTCCTGGAACTTTAGGATTGTCGGATAAGGATTATTACAATTCTGATGATAAAGATTCTAAAGAAAAACGTGAAAAATATGAGGTTCACGTGGCTCGAATGATGCAGTTTATTGGAGAGTCTCCTGCAAAAGCAAAAGAAAGTGCAAAACAAATTTTGGCTTTAGAGGTTGAAATGTCCGCACCAAGATTAGATCGTGTAGAACGCAGAGACAGAAGAAAACAATACAATCCAACTGCGGTTGCCGATTTGAAAAAGAATACACCTTCTATTCAATGGGATAAATATTTCACCGGAATCGGAATGACAAAATTAGATACTGTGAATGTTGCTCAACCTCGTTATATGATCGCTTTAGAAAAGACTTTTACTGAAAAGAAAGTAGAAGCGTGGAAAGAGTACCTAAAATGGTCGTTACTAAACAGAGCGGCATCAACGTTGACTACAGAAATAGAAAATGCAAATTTTGATTTCTACGGAAAAACATTGACAGGAGCTTTAAAACAACGTCCGTGTGAGGAAGTTGCTTTGCAGGTAATCAACGGTGCAACAGGTGAAGCTTTAGGAAAACTTTATGTAGAGAAATTATTCCCTGCTGAAGCGAAGGATAAAGCTAAAAACATGATTGCAAATGTAATGCAGGCATACAGAAACAGAATCAATGCATTGCCTTGGATGTCGGCTGAAACTAAGACAAAAGCTATTGAAAAATTGAACAAGCTAACAGTTAAAATTGGATATCCTGATAAATGGAAAGATTATTCAGCTTTAGAACTTAAAAATGTTAGTGAAGGCGGAACTTATTTTGATAACATGAAAAATTTATCAAAATGGTCTTACGCAGAAAACCTTGCTAAATTAGGTAAACAAGTTGATAAAACAGAGTGGGGAATGTCACCACAAACGGTAAACGCTTATTTCAATCCATCTTATAACGAGATTGTTTTCCCTGCAGCGATTTTACAACCACCTTTTTACAATTACCAAGCTGATGAAGCTGTAAATTATGGTGGAATTGGAGCTGTTATCGGTCACGAAATCTCTCATGGTTTTGATGATTCAGGTGCACGTTATAATGCAGACGGAAATCTTGTTGACTGGTGGACTGCTGATGATTTAAAACAATTTACAACTCTTGGAGGTGAACTTGCTGCACAATACAGTGCTTTAGAGCCATTACCGGGAATTCACGTAGATGGTAAATTTACTTTAGGAGAAAACATTGGTGATTTAGGAGGTACAAATGCAGCTTATGATGGTTTGCAGTTGTATTTGAAAGCAAATGGAAATCCAGGTTTAATTGACGGATTTACGCCAGAACAACGTTTCTTTATTTCATGGGCTACGGTTTGGAGAACTAAATCAAGAGATGAGGCTATAAAAAGTCAGGTTAAAACTGATCCGCACTCTCCTGGGATGTACAGAGCGGTGGTGCCAATTCAGAATTTAGATACTTTCTATCAGGCTTTCGGAATTAAAGCAGGAGACAAAATGTATATAGAACCAGCAAAAAGAGTTAAAATCTGGTAATATTGACAAGCATAAAAAAACGGCGCTAATTTTAGCGCCGTTTTTGTTTTATCTATTTAATTGCAATAAAAATATCGACTTCGGCATTTTTCGGATTTTGTGCTTTCTCTCCGTAAATTTCAAAATCTGCGGTAAAACTTCTGTTCAGACCTGAATCCCAAATCTTCATCCATTCGTTAAAAACAATGTTTTCATGAAGATTTCCTTTTGCAGTAAACTTTTGATAAGTTGCTTTTTCAATAGTTTTCCCTGTCATTTCCTTCGGAATAAAATCTAAAGAGCTTACCAGACACCCTAAAATGGTTGTGTAAGGTTTTGTGTGATCTTTTTCGTATTCGGTATAAACACAATAAAGAGAATTGTCGATTTTATTCGGAATTCTTTCAGCAATCCCTTCCGTCATAAATTTGTTCCAAAGAGCAGGAATATCTTGTCCTGATTGACCATTTTCATTAGTCGTTCGTACTGAAATCCCAATAATACTAAATTTTTGAATATCCATTTTTAGTTAAATTATTTTGTTTGATTTCAAATTTACGATGGTCGTGTGACAACAGTCTGTCATCAGGAAATTGAAAAATTAAAAGGATTATTGTTTCACGCAGATTCTGCAGATTTAAGCAGATTCTGCGTGAAACAAAATTTTGCGCCTCCGCGTCTCCTGTGTGATTAAAAGCCAAAACAAAACTTAGTCTCTCACTTCGTTCCAGGATGACAAGCAGTTGTGTAAATCTCACACAATCCTGATTGTTATAGTGCTTATTTTGTATTGCTGTAAATATAAGCCTCAATTGCTTTTAATTCTTCATCAGACATCGCCTGAGTTACCGGAAAATTAGTTTTCATAACCGAAAACTGGCTCGGATCAACAATTGGGTCCGCATTTCCTTTTAAGAAAGTAACAATATCCCCTTTTTTGTCTTTATACGTTTTTCCGATTTCCTGAATACTTGGGCCAATAATTTTTTGATCTGTCTGATGGCAGGAAACACAATTTCCTTTTCCTTCAAAAATGTCTTTTCCTAAAGCTTCCGGTGTTTTGGCTTCCGCCGATTCGCCTTCTGAATAGGTTTCTGTTGCGGTTGTATCAGGATTTTCAGTTGTTTCTTTTTTACAAGATGCAAAAGCTAAAACGGCAGATAAGAATAATACTTTTTTCATTCTTTTATTTCTTATTTAATAATATTGCTGCTTCTTTAGCAAAATAAGTCGAGATAATACTGGCTCCAGCACGCTTAATGCAATAAAGTTGCTCCATCATAATCTTGTCATTATCCAGCCAGCCTCTTTCAGCTGCAGCTTTAATCATGGCATATTCTCCTGAAACATGAAAAACAGTTACCGGAACATTCACGGCATTTTTTACTTCACGTACAATATCTAAATATGCAATTCCTGGTTTTACCATTACCATATCTGCACCTTCTTCAACATCCATAAGTGTTTCTCTGATCGCTTCGATACGATTGGCATAATCCATTTGGTATGTTTTTTTGTCTTTCGGAACCACTACATCAGCTTCTCTTGGAGCACTATCCAAAGCATCGCGAAACGGACCATAAAATGCAGAAGCATATTTAGCCGAATAACTCATGATACCAACATTATGAAAACCTGCAGCATCCAATCCCTGACGCAAACGCAAAATACGTCCGTCCATCATATCACTTGGTGCAACAAAATCCGCTCCGGCTTGTGCGTGTGAAACGGCCATTTTTACCAATGCTTCGTTAGTAGCATCATTGGCAACATCGCCATTTTCTATGATTCCGTCGTGACCATAAATAGAATAGGGATCAAGGGCAACATCAGGCATTACAATCATTTCAGGACAAGCGGCTTTTATGGCTTTAATAGCATTTTGCATTAATCCGTTTGGATTCCAGGCTTCTTTTCCGGTATTGTCTTTGAGTGATTCGTCTACTTTTACGTAAATGTTGACAGCGCGAATTCCTAAAGCAAAAATTTCTTTTACTTCTTCTACGGTCAAATCAATAGAGCGACGAAAAATTCCCGGCATGGATGGAATTTCAACTTTATAATTTTCGCCTTCTGCAATAAACATTGGAAACATAAAATCACTCGGACTCAATGTTGTTTCGCGAACTAAACTACGGATAGATTCATTTACTCGTAGTCTTCTGCCTCTTTGTAATGGGAACATAACTATTTTAGATTTTTGATTGCTGATTTTAGATTTTTTATTGTGTAATATTCAGATGAAATAACAAGTCATTAATCAGCGATCCATTTATTAGAATTTTTACTGTTTTAATTTTTAGGTAATGGAAGCTGCGTAAATCGCTTTTATAGTTTTATCAAGTTTTTGATTAAATTCATCATTAGACTGACCAGCTGAAAGACCTTCAGACAATGCTCTTGAAAAACTGGCAATCAATCCGTGATTTTGCGTCAGTTTAGCATTGGCTTCTTCTTCTGAATATCCTCCCGACAATGCCACAACACGCACAACATGAGGATCAGACATCAAATCTGTGTAAAAGTCATTTACAGTCGGGATAGATAATTTCAGCATAACTTTAACCTCTTTATCCAACAAGCTAAGTTGTTTCTTAATTTCTTCTTTTAGAATTTCTTCAGACTTTTCTTTATCAGTGCTGTAAATATCAACTTCTGGTTCAATAATCGGCACAAGTCCTTTTGTAAATATTTGTTTTCCAACCGCAAATTGTTGCTCTACAACTTCCCGAATTCCTTCGGCATTTGCTTCTTTAATAACAGAACGCATTTTGGTTCCAAAAACGTTTTTCTCTACAGCTCTTGTCAACAGTTCCTCTAAATTAGAAATCGGTTTCATCAACTGTACGCCATTGGCCAAATCAGCAAGTCCTTTATCGACTTTTAAAAACGGAACGATGTTTTTCTTTTCCCACAAATAATCGGCAGTCCATTGTCCGTCGATTTTGCGATCCATAGTATTTTCAAACAAAATAGCTCCCAGGATATATTCGCTTTTGAATGCAGGACTTTTAATGATACGGGTTCTCATTTCATGTACAAGAGTGTACATTTCTTCGTCATTCGTGAAACTACTTTCTTGTATGCCATATTGAGCTAACGCTTTTGGTGTACTTCCACCACTTTGATCCAATGCGGCAATAAATCCTTTTCCTGAATGCATGCGATCTAATTGTGCAATGTTCATTTCTCTCTTTTCCATAATATTTTAGATTTTAGATTGAAGATTTAAAAGTAAATTACAATTTAAATTTATGATTAACAAGAAGTTAAATGAATATTGGCTTCAATTTATTAAATCCATTCCCGCGGATTTTCCAGCACATTTACTAATTTTTCTTCTTCGCTTCCTGCTTCTGCGTGATGATCGTAAACCCATTGCACATGTGGAGGCAAACTCATCAAGATACTCTCAATTCTTCCGTTGGTTTTTAAACCGAATAAAGTGCCTTTGTCATGAACCAAATTGAATTCGACATAACGGCCACGACGAATTTCTTGCCAATTCCTGTTTTCAGGCGTATAGGCTAAATTTTTTCTTTTCTCCACAATTGGAACATAGGCTTCTAAGAAACTATTTCCAACTTCGGATACAAAATTGAACCAATCTTCCATCGACATTTGCTCATTTGCTTTGCAATAATCAAAGAACAAACCGCCAATTCCGCGGGCTTCGTTTCTGTGAGCATTCCAAAAATAAGCATCACATTGTTTTTTATATTTCGGATAAAACTCCGGATTATGTTTGTCACAAGCCGTTTTACACGTTTGATGAAAGTGTGTCGCATCTTCTTCAAACAAATAATAAGGTGTTAGATCCTGTCCACCGCCAAACCATTGTTCGATTACTTTTCCGTGTTCATCATACATTTCAAAATAACGCCAATTGGCATGAACTGTTGGTGTCATGGGATTTTTGGGATGTAAAACCAAGCTTAATCCACAAGCAAAGAAATCAGCTTCGCCAACGCCAAACATTTTCTGCATCGCTTCAGGCAATTTTCCATGAACGGCTGAAATGTTTACGCCACCTTTTTCGAAGACATTTCCGTTTTCAATAACGCGCGTTCTTCCGCCGCCGCCTTCGGGACGTTTCCAAAGATCTTCACGGAATTTTGCAGTTCCGTCAACAGCTTCTAATTCGGCACAGATCTGGTCTTGTAGATTTTGTAAGTATGCGTAAAATTTATCTTTCATAAGTATTGTATTCTGATTTAAGCAACCCGAAATAAACAGTGTTCTGCAATTCGCCATCACCATTTCTAAATTCGTCCCGTAAAATTCCTTCTTGTTTGAAATTGTGTTTTAATGCAACTCGCTGACTTGCAAAATTAATTTCGGATGTACAGATAAAAACCTTATTCATTTTCAATTCGTTGAAACAAAATTCAAGTGCATCTGAAACCATTTTTGAAGTGATTCCTTTTCCCTGATAATCTTCATCGGTAAAATAACCTAACTCACATTTTGAAATACGGTAGTCTATCGTTTTTACACATAAATAACCAATTAAGTCATTGGTTTTGATGTCTCTTGAGAAAAAATAAAAGCCTTCATTGTTCTTTTCTTTGTTATGACTAACTGCCAGAAAATCTTCAGCTTTCTTTAAGGAATCAGAATTGGCCAGCGTCACCGGAAAAGTTTTCCCAATATGATTTCTATTCTTATCGATCAGTTTGAAAAACTCTTCGGGAGAAACATGTTGAAGTCGATCTATTTTCCAATCCGTAAAACTCATGTTATTTGTTTTTAGCCGAGGCGATTTTGGCATTTATTCCAAAGGAGAAAACCTTGCTTTCTTGCTGAATATATTGGTAAAGAACTAGCGCTTTATTTTCAAAATTATAGTTTTCAACTATTGAAAATTGCATTAAAAAGTCAGCAAATTGCTCTAATTGATTAAAATCTAAATGACATCGAACTAATAATGTAATTAATTCTTCATTTTGATATTCTACTAAGGTTTCAATGTTTAAACCAAATTCTTTTAATTGATTTTCAATATCAAATTTTTCATCATCGGTCAAAGGCTGAGGTACAAAATCAAGAGAGCGCAATGTTTTAAGAACATTGTCGATTCTGATTGCTTCGTCGTCTCTTAAGCCTTTGTTGAGCATTTTCTTGTAAGTTGATGGTTGTAAGTTGATGGTTGATAGTTATGAGATTCTAACAACTATCAACCATCAACTATTAACTATTTCACTTCGTATTCCTTAACCGCGTCAATAAACGCTTTTGCATGATCTACAGGAATATTTGGTAAAATTCCGTGACCTAAATTTACAATATATTTATCTTTTCCGAATTCGTCAATCATTTCATGAACCATTTTTTTGATGGTTGGAATTGGAGAAAGCAATCTTGACGGATCAAAGTTTCCTTGTAAAGTAATGTTTCCACCAGACAAATAACGTGCATTTCTAGCCGAACAAGTCCAGTCTACACCCAATGCCGAAGCTTTACTTTTACCCATTTCGCCAAGAGCAAACCAACATCCTTTTCCGAAAACAATAACCGGGGTAACTTCGGCCAAAGCATCAACGATCTGGTTAATGTATTTCCATGAGAATTCCTGATAATCAACCGGAGAAAGCATTCCTCCCCAGGAATCAAAAATCTGAACGGCATTAACCCCTGATTTTACCTTTTCTTTTAAATATAAAATAGTTGTATCAGTGATTTTTTGTAATAAAGTATGTGCTGCAACTGGGTTTGAAAAACAGAAACCTTTTGCAGTATCAAAGCTTTTAGATCCTTTTCCTTCAACAGCATAACAGAAAATTGTCCATGGTGAACCTGCGAAACCAATTAATGGAACTTCGTCGTTCAACATTTCTTTAGTCAATTTAATGGCATCAAAAACATAACCTAAAGTTTCATTTACATCCGGAACAAAAACCTGATTTACTTGTTCCATTGTGCGAATTGGGTTAGGAATAATTGGCCCTAGATTATCTTTCAATTCCACGTGAATTCCCATTGCGCGTGGCACCACTAAAATATCTGAGAATAAAATGGCCGCATCCGGAGCAATTCTGCGTATTGGCTGAACCGTAATTTCTGCCGCTAATTCAGGGGTTTCACAACGGGTAAAGAAATCGTATTTATCACGCAAAGCGATGAATTCTGGTAAATATCTTCCGGCTTGACGCATCATCCATACTGGCGGACGTTGAACAGTTTCCCCTTTTAAGGCACGTAAAAATAGGTCGTTTTTTAACATTTCTTTTATGGCTTTAGGCTTTAAGCTTTAGGCTTTAAGCGTTTGTTTGTGTTATTTTTTTGTGCTTATGGCTTATTGCTTAAAGCCTATAGCAGTATTAATTTATGCTTATTGCCTAAGGCTTAAAGCTTATTGCTGTATTCAACAATTACATCCTCAATCACATCTTCAACCGTTGGCTGATCTGCTATGATGATGTTTTTGGTAATTTTATGTAAAGCTTCTGCAGTGGTTTCTCCAATACAAAAGCAGGTTTCTTTTTTGATGGTATGGTCTTTCAAATAACTTTCAACGCCAGACGGACTGAAAAATAAGATCGCATCAACAGCTGTTTTTATTTTCTGAGGTGTTAATGATGTATCGTAAACCTGGATTTCATTAAATTTTACCTCGGCATCTTTTAAAGCTTGAGGCAAAGTTTCTCTGCGAAGGTTTCCACTAAAAAACGTGAAACTTTCATTTCTGTAAATCAAAGTGATGATTTCAGCCAAATCTGAAGCATAACCGGTATAAGCCACAACATTAAAGCCACTTTCAGAAAGTAAAATCTTGGTTTTTAAGCCAACGCAAAAAACATTTTTACTTTTTAATTCTTCCGCTTTTGGGTGTGACAAAATACTATGAACAGCATTCTGACTTGTAAAGATCAAATTTTCGTTGAGGTCTTTTAGTTCGAAAGATTTATTTTGAGTCTGAATGAAATCGGTATCAGTAACTTCTATATTAGCATTAGTTAATGCTTGTTTTTGTTCGCCCGATAGCTTTTTTGTGGATAATATTTGAATTGATTTTGCCATTATTTTTTTAAAGATTCTTTAATAGATTGCATCAATTCGGTTCCGCCGTTGTTTAGAATTTCTTGCGCCGAGTGGAAACCTAATTTTTTCCATTCTGAAATGTCAACGGTTTTTTCGATTTCCAGTTTTTGTTTTCCGTCAACAGAAAGTAAAACCCCTTGAAAATGTAAAGTATCTTCGTCTTCATTATAAGTGACCAAAGCTCCAATTGGGGCAGTACAGCCACCTTCAAGCGTTCTCAAAAACTGACGTTCGATATACGTACAGATTTCCGTTTCAATATGATTTAACTGAGAAAGTGCGTCTAAAGTATAATTGTCATTTTCCATTGCCACTACAAGCATTGCTCCTTGTGCCGGCGCGGGAATCATCCAGTCTAAATTGATATAGTTTTCTGGTTTAAGGTTGATGCGTTCCAAACCTGCAGCAGCAAAAACAGCTCCATCCCAGTTATTGTCTTGTAATTTTTGCATACGTGTGTTTACGTTTCCGCGTAAGTCAACCACCGTATGATTAGGGTATTTATTGAACCATAAAGCCTGGCGACGCAAACTTCCGGTTGCAATTGTACTTGGCTGATTAAAATCAGGAATTCCTTTAAAAACTAAAATATCTAAAACATTGGCTCTTTCTAAAACAGCAGCCTGAACAATACCTTTTGGCAATGCGGTTGGAACATCTTTCATGGAGTGAACAGCAATATCACAATCGCCGTTAATCATGGCAACATCCAGTGTTTTAGTAAAAATTCCGGTAATGCCAAGTTCGTAAAGCGGTTTGTCCAAAATAATATCACCTGTAGATTTTACCGCAACAATCTCAGTTTTATAACCCAAATCGTTTAGTTTTTTCTCGACAGTATGTGCTTGCCAAAGTGCCAATTCGCTATCGCGAGTTCCTATTCTGATAATTTTTTCAGCCATTTTTTACGGTTTTTCCACCATATAAGTTATATAAGTAAATTTAAGCAATTCGTAAATAGCTGTAATTTAATGAACTTATTGACTTATATGGTGAAAAGTTTATGTTTTTAAGATGCTTTTATTTTGAAGACTTTTTCGATCCATTCGATGCTTTCATCGACCATGGTGTCGTCGTCTTTTAAGTGGTTTGCGAAATGTGTAGTGATTTTTTGAATGATTCTGTTACTGATGATTTCAGCCTGAGCCTCATTGAAATCAGTAATTTTTTTGCTTTGAAAGTTTAATTCTGAATCTTTAATCGCATTCAGTTTTTCTTTTAAAGCATTGATCGTTGGGGCAAATTTTCTGCCTTTCATCCAAACAACAAATTCTTCTTTGATTTCTTCGATAATAGCTTCAGCCGCCGGAATATGTAATTTTCTGTTTTCCAATGTTTCATCTGTCAATTGCGACAAATAATCCATGTGAATCAAAGTTACACCTTCTAATTCCTCAACATTTTCATTCACGTTTTTCGGAATCGATAAGTCTAAAATCAATAAAGGTTTTTTAAGATTTAAGATGGCTTTGTCAACCGTTGGGTTTTGAGCGCCTGTAGCGACAACCACAACATCTGCTTTTTGAAGTTCTAAATGCAGCTCCGAATAATCTTTAACAATCAAATTTAGTTTTCCGGCCAATTTCTCAGCTTTGTCTTTAGTTCGGTTGATTAAAGTGATATGTTCGTTTTTGGTGTGTTTTACCAGATTTTCACAAGTATTTCTTCCGATTTTTCCTGTTCCGAAAAGTAAAATGTTTTTATTCCCGATATCTTCTACATTTTTCATAATGTATTGAACCGATGCAAAAGAAACCGAAGTTGCTCCGGAACTAATTTCTGTTTCGTTTTTGATTTTTTTGCTCGCCTGAATCACAGCGTTTACCAATCTTTCCATAAAAGTATTGGCTAAACCCATAGATTTAGAATGGGTAAAACTAGTTTTGATTTGAGATATAATCTCGAAATCGCCCAGAATCTGACTATCTAAACCAGTACCTACGCGAAACAAATGATTTATAGCTTCCTGATTTTTATAAACGAATCCCACTTTTTGGAAAGCATCTACAGATCCGTTACTATTATCGCAAATCAGTTTTATTAATTGAAATGGATGTTCAGCAAAACCGTAAATTTCGGTTCTGTTGCAAGTCGAAGTGACAATTAAACTTTCTATTCCTTCTGTTTTAGCCTGTTCCAGCAAACGAGTCTTCGCAACTGCATCCAAACTAAATTGACCTCTGACCTCAGCATCAGCTTTTTTATAACTCAGACCAACTGAATAAAAATAGAGGTGTTTCGGTACATTATTGTTTTCCATATATTCACTTTCATAAAAGTGCAACAAAATTATTATTATAGTAGTTATAAAAGTAACGCTCAAAGTACTATTTGTATCGCTATATGTTTTTTTGTTTCTAAACGTCTGTTTTTGTGTAAAAAACATTATTTTTGTAGCAAAATCAAGTCGTTTGAAATGATTTGTTTAGAGTGATTCTAAATAACATTTCCCTTTGGCTGTGATTTTAGTTTCAAAAAAATATCGCTATGAGTTCTCAGGAAATTATAAAAATTGAAGACGACTTTACGCTGATCCGTTTTCAAAACGACAGTTCAGAGCCGTTTTTTGGACAGCATGAAGTTGGTAGTGGTCTGATACAGTTTCACTTCGGGATAAAAGGCAATGCTAAATTCTTGTTTAATCAGGGTACTTATGCCTTAGATTTGAAGGAAGAAAAATCATTGCTTTTGTACAATCCACAGAAAGAATTACCGCTGAATTTAGAGTTGGCTCCAAATTCCTGGGTAATTTCAGTTATTGTATCGATCAAGAAATTTCACGCGTTGTTTTCTGCGGAAGCAGATTATATTACTTTTTTAAGTCCTGATAATAAGGACAAAAAATATTATAACGAAGGAAATATCAGTCCTTCTATGGCTATTGTGTTGAGTCAGTTGTTTCATTATAACCTTCATCCGTCGATAAAAAACCTTTATTATAAAGGAAAAGGATACGAATTGTTGAGTCTGTATTTTAATCGAACAGAAGATCCAAACGCAGAGCAATGTCCGTTTTTGATTGATGAAGATAACGTTTTGAAAATTCGAAAAGCCAAAGAAATCATCATCGCCAATATGGCTGAACCTCCTGGTTTACAAGAATTGGCCGATGAAATTGGTTTGAATTTGAAGAAACTAAAAATGGGTTTCAAACAAATTTACGGCGATACAGTTTACGGTTTTCTTTTCGATTACAAAATGGATTTCGCCCGAAAACTATTAGATAGTGGTTCTTATAATGTAAACGAAGTTGGATTGAAAATAGGTTATAGCACGGGAAGTCATTTCATCGCGGCGTTCAAAAAGAAATTTGCCACAACTCCGAAAAAGTATTTGATGTCGATTAATACGAATGTTTAATTAATGAAAAAGGCATTTTTACTTTTAATGTTCTTTGTATTGGGATTTCAAAATATAAAAGCTCAGGAGATTTCTAAAATTGATTACAATAAGTTGTCGAAATTAGAGGGAATGGAATGTCTAGGCGGAATAACTTTTTATATAGAAAAGAAAGATAAAATCTTGATAGCAGTTCAAAATGACACTATTAAATGGAAAGCAGATGTTATTAAAAACTGCGGAAAAAGGAAAGTTGAAATTAATTCTGTTTTTATAGGAAGTGGAAAATTAAAAGTTTCTTTTGGTAAAAACCGTATTGCTTTTGTTAATATAAAAAATGGAGAAATCGAATGTTTGGCAGAAAAGAAAAATAAAAGAAAAGATCAAGATAAGGATTATATCGATTTTACAAATCAGAGTATAATCAAAAAGTAATAAATATCATATTTCTAAAAAGTAGCAAGTTCTACTTTTGCCGAAAATTAAAACAAAAACAAAGCTTAAAGCAAAAGAATAAATGAAAGGCGTATTATTAGTAAACTTAGGATCTCCAGAAAGTCCGGAACCAAAAGATGTAAAACCGTATTTAGACGAATTTTTAATGGATAAATACGTGATCGATGTTCCGTATTTGTTAAGAGCATTCTTGGTTCGTGGAATCATTTTAAGAAAAAGACCGGAAGAATCAGCGCATGCTTACAAGAAAATCTGGTGGGAAGAAGGTTCTCCGTTAGTAGTCCTTTCTGAAAGAATGCAGAAAAAAGTACAGCCTTTAGTGAACGTTCCTGTTTCGCTTGCCATGCGTTATGGTACTATGACTATCGAAAAAGGACTGCAGGAATTGCACGAAAAAGGAGTAACTGAAGTAATGCTTTTTCCGTTGTATCCGCAATATGCGATGGCATCGACTTTGACAATTTTAGTTAAAGCAGAAGAAATCCGCAAGAAGAAATTTCCTCATATGACTTTTACTGATGTTCCTGCCTTTTATAACAAACCAGATTACATCAGGAATTTAGCCGATTCGATTCAGAAACATTTAGTTGGTTTTGATTATGATCATTTGTTATTCTCGTATCACGGAATTCCGGAGCGTCATATTCGCAAAACCGATGTAACAAAATCACATTGTAAGATAGATGGATCATGTTGCAATACGCCTTCACCGGCACACGATTTCTGTTACCGCCATCAATGTTATGAAACAACAAGACAGGTCGTAAAATTATTAGGAATTCCAGCTGATAAATACAGTTTGACTTTCCAATCGCGTTTAGCCGGAGACAAATGGTTAGAACCTTACACGGATGTTGAAATTGATAAAATGCCAGCAAAAGGAATCAAGAAATTGGCAGTTGTAACACCAGCTTTTGTTTCGGATTGTTTAGAAACCCTTGAAGAAATCGCAATGCGTGCCAAAGAAGATTTTGAAGCAAAAGGAGGAGAAGAATTCTTGGCGATTCCGTGTTTGAATGATGATGATGAGTGGTGCCAGACCGTGAGTAACTGGATTAACGATTGGGCTAAAAAATAGAAAATAGAGTAAAGAGTAAAGAACAAAGATTGTTGCGTGAAAATCAACTTTAAAAAACCTGAAACCTCAAACCTGAAACAAAAAGCATGGAATATTATAATTATCTAAAATCGCTGCATCTTATTTTTGTAATCACATGGTTTGCAGGATTGTTTTATATTGTGCGTTTGTTTGTATATCAAATTGAAGCCAACGAAAAACCATCTCCTGAAAAGGAAATTTTGCAGGCACAGTACAAAATAATGGCCTACCGTTTGTGGTACATTATCACGTGGCCATCAGCAATTTTGGCTAGTATTTTTGCTTTTTGGATGTTATTTTTTACTGATTTAGGAAACGCCTGGCTTAAAATGCCGTGGATGTATGTAAAATTGTGTTTTGTTTTTCTTTTATATTTATATCACGCAAAATGCCATCAAATTTTCAAACAATTGCAAAATGATGAGGTAAAATATTCCAACAATTTCATGCGTTTATGGAATGAAGGTGCTACAATCATACTATTTGCCGTAGTGTTTTTAGTAGTTTTAAAAAGTGCCGTCAACTGGATTTTCGGCGTAATAGGAATTGTTTTATTCTCCGTTTTAATCATGCTGGGCTTCCGTTTTTACAAAAGAATTCGAGAAAGAAAATAGTTTTTTTAGTTTCAGGTTTCAAGTTGCCATCCGCGACACAACCTGAAACCTGAAACAAACAAAACAAAAAATATGTTTAACAACTTCAAAATGTCAATGCTTTCTCTTCGTGTAAGGATTTTCCTTTCGATGATTGTATTGATTGTTGTGGCATCTTTTTTATTGGCTTCCATTTCGATTATTCAGTTTAAGAATGAAGCCAAAGAATACCATCAGGAACGTTTGGAGCGTAAAGAAAATGCCGTAAAAGAACATATCAACTACGTGCTTTCGACTACCACTTATCCTTTAAAAACTGCCAATTTAGATTTGATTTTTAAAGATAAAATCCATGAATTGGCCCAAATTCACAAAATCGAAATCAATATTTACAGCCTTGACGGAAAATTGCTGAAATCCTCCAAAGAATCTTTTGCGGTTGATAAAGTAGCACCTCCAGTTCCCGATTATATCCTGAAATTGGTTCGGTCTTCTATTGAAAAGCGATTTGTAGACATTAAAACTATTGATGGAGTCAAAAACAGATCATCATATAGTTTGATAAAAGATGAGAAATTCAAACCACTCGGAATTCTAAATCTTCCTTATTTAGAAGACGACGGTTATTATGACAATGAGTTGAATACTTTCCTGATTCGTTTAAGTCAGGTATATTCTTTTATGCTGATTGTCGCATTTGCCTTGGCTTATTTTCTTTCAACTTATATTACCAAATCCCTTAAAACGATTTCTGATAAACTGGAAGAAACGAATCTGGATCAGAAAAATGAGAAGATTGTTTTAGAGGCGAATAGCAAAGAAGTTAATTTCCTGATCCGGGCATATAACGGAATGGTCGATAAATTGGAAACCAGTGCCATAAAACTAGCCCAAAGTGAACGTGAAGAAGCGTGGCGCGAAATGGCAAAACAAGTGGCACACGAAATTAAAAATCCGCTTACGCCGATGCGTTTGACCGTGCAAAGCTTTCAACGCAAGTTTGATCCGACAGCGCCTGATGTAAAGCAGAAATTAAACGATTATTCTGAAACCTTAATTCAGCAAATTGATACGATGACGGCCGTTGCTTCCGCCTTTTCGAATTTTGCTTCGATGCCGGCTCAGCAAAATGAAACCTTAAATGTGGTGGAAGTTGTGGAATTGGCGTTAGATATTTTCAACGAAGATTATATTGTTTTTGAAAGTGAAGAAGAGGAAATCGTTTCCAAAATGGACCGTACACAATTAATTCGTGTCATTACCAATTTGGTTAAAAATGCAACGCAGGCAATTCCGGAAAGTCAGTTTCATAAATCTATTTTGGTTACGGTAAAACGCCGAAATAATAATGTTGAAATTGCGGTAAAAGACAACGGAATCGGAATTCAGAAGCAAGATGCTGACCGAATTTTCGAACCAAAATTTACTACTAAAACCAGTGGAATGGGTCTTGGACTCGGAATTATAAAAAACATTATCGAAAATTACAAAGGAACAATTACCTTTGAATCAACTTTTGGAAAAGGAACCACATTTACCGTTTCTTTGCCTATCACAAACTCATAAAACCACGACCATGAACTACGAAAATCTTTTAATTTCTATTGAGGAAAAAATTGCTACCGTAACCATAAACAGACCCACAAAGCTCAATGCGTTGAACAAAGCAACCATTAGTGATCTGAATAAAGCAATCAAATTATTGGGTAAAAATGATGAGGTTCGTGTTATTATTTTAACCGGAAGTGGAGAAAAAGCTTTTGTGGCCGGAGCCGATATTTCAGAATTTGCCAATTATACTGTTGTTGAAGGAGCACAATTAGCTGCTGAAGGACAAGAATCACTTTTCGATTATATAGAAAATTTAAAGAAACCGGTAATTGCTGCCGTAAATGGTTTTGCTCTTGGTGGCGGATTAGAATTGGCAATGGCGTGTCATTTTAGAGTAGCATCAGACAATGCAAAAATGGGATTGCCGGAAGTAACTTTAGGATTGATCCCGGGTTATGGAGGAACGCAGCGTTTGCCCCAATTAGTAGGGAAAGGCCGTGCAATGGAAATGATTATGACTGCAGCTATGGTTAATGCAGAAGAAGCCAAAGAATATGGTTTGGTAAATCACGTAGTGCCTCAGGCGGAACTTCTTGAATTTACAAACGGAATTGCTCAAAAAATCATTAAAAATGCACCATTTGCTATCGGAAAGGCAATAAAAGCCATCAATGCGAATTTTAAAGAGGGAAAAGATGGTTTTGAAACCGAAATAAAATCATTCGGAAAATGTTTCGGAACTCAGGATTTTAAAGAAGGAACCACAGCGTTTTTAGAGAAAAGAAAGGCTGAATTTACAGGCAAATAATTTTTCTTAACCGCAAAGTTCGCTAAGATTTACGCAAGGTTCGCAAAGTTTTTAAATTTCCTTGTGTCCTTTGCGTAAATCTTAGCGAACTTTGCGGTTAAATAATAGACAAAGGTTTTAAAAACTTAGAACCTTAGCATCTCAGAACCTTACAAGCTTAAAAAAAATGTACGAACCAATATTTGCTCTTTTTTGTGAACGCGTCAAAGAAAGCATTCAAAGCGGCACTTTTGCCAAACTTACTCTTGCCAAAACGATCGGTGATACCGAGATCAAAAACATTTACTTCCGATTGGTTTTGAATGAAGACAACACGTATTCAATCTCTTTGACTACGCGCTATAAAACTGAAGAAATTGAAAGTATTCACACTTTAGATGAAGCTTTAATGGTATTGGGAACGTATATTAAAAACCCATTTTTGACAGCGCTTTTGTTTACGACAGATAACGATGTAACATTCAAAGTAAACAAAAAGAATGCTGGAAGTATTATCGAGCAGGAACCAACATTCAAGAATGCATCGCCAGTAATGTTGGAGATGATTGAAAAAGGGATTGTTTAGTTTTTAGGAGCTAATCCCGCTATCCGTTCCAATCTTTTGTGGCGAACCCCGCCACAAAAGGATTTCCACTTCTATCGGGGCTAGGAATCCCGTTTTCAAAAAAAAGTTTAGCGGCTAGTTTGCCATTTCTGTCAATATTGTGTTTTTTAGGGCGGATTAATCCTTGCAAATCAAAAAAAATCTTCGCGTACCTCTGTGTATCTCTGTGGTATAACAACTCCTAAATAAGCTTCACAAACAAATTAGAAGCAATTTTATTCGAGATAGATAATTCCCTTCGATCAATCTTAATTTTAACCGATAAATCGAAAGATTCTTTAGAAAGAAATTCGATTTTTGAACCCAAAGCGATTTCTTGTTTGTCCAGATATTTCAAAAATTCTGAAGAGGTATCTTTTACACCCACACAAACACCAATTTGGTGTTCTGTTAATTCAGCAAGCAGTTGTTTTTCGATCTTCACAATTCGGCCATTCGCATCCGGAATAGGATCGCCGTGCGGATCTTCCGTTGGATTTCCAAGGAAATCATCCAAACGATTAATCAATTGCTCCGATTTGATATGTTCTAATTGTTCTGCAATATCGTGAACCTCATCCCAACTAAAATTCAGTTTTTCCACTAAAAAAACTTCCCATAAACGATGTTTGCGAACAATCATTTTAGCAGCTAGTTTTCCGTTTTCGGTTAAAGAAACGCCCTGGTATTTTTTATAATTTACTAAATCTTTATCTGCCAGCTTTTTAAGCATATCCGTAACGGATGAAGCTTTGGTTTCCATCATTTCAGCAATAGCGTTAGTGCTGACTTCAGTATCATTTGAAGCAGTAAGATGATATATTGATTTTAGGTAGTTTTCTTCTGAAAAAGTCATTTTTTTTCTTTTTGAGGGACAAAGGTTCAAAGGAACAGAGGTTCAAAGCAGAAAACCTTTGTTCCTTTGTAACTCTGGACCTTTGTACCTAATTTATTTAACAATCAACAAAGGTATCGAAATTTTATGTCTCAATTTGTCTACGGTGGTGCCAAATAAAATGTCTTTTAATCCGGTGTGACCGTGGGTTCCCATAACTAAAATATCAAAATTTCCTTGGTTGATAATCTTCGGAATCACGCTGTTAGGTTTTCCAAAACCAAGTTCTGTTTCTATCTTGAATCCCTTCTGCGAAAGCATCTCTTTATATTCTAATAATAATTCTTCGTCGATTGTAGTTTCATGGTCTTCAATATTATCTCCGTAGACTAATGCCCCAACAGTTTCTACAATGTGAATTAAGGTATATTGGGCATTTATGCCGCCCAATTCAAATGCATTGTTTAGGGCAGCCTCGTCGGCTTTAGAAAAATCGACTGAAATTGCTATGTTTTTCTTGGTATAGGTTTCTTTTGGTTGGTATTGCAATTTTAAATGATGTGGAGAATGATTCTCAATATTAGATTTCGCTCTTGCAATAAATGGTTTAAATACAATATAAAGAAGCAATCCTAAGAATCCAAAGGCTAGTGGTACAACCGTAAACCAAAGAAACACTGGGTTATTAGAATTTTCAAGCCAGGAAGTGATCTCATCATAAACCAATTTGGCATTCAATGAAACAATAATTAAAGCAATTAACCAAGCTGCAACTTGAGTGGTTTTAGAAATATGAAAACCTTTCATTTTGGTTTTATCGCTCACAAAATGAATCAGCGGAATAATCGCAAAACCCAATTGCAAGCTCAAAATAACCTGACTTAAAATTAAAAGTTTTCCGGTTACGCTTTCGCCATAAATTAAAATTACAATTACTGCCGGAACAATGGCAATCAAACGGGTAATAATACGGCGAACCCATGGCTGTATACGTAAATTCAAATAACCTTCCATCACAATTTGCCCTGCTAAAGTTCCCGTTACTGTTGAACTTTGTCCGGCAGCAATCAGGGCGACTGCAAATAAAATAGGTGCCCATTTGGTTCCTAATAATGGTTCTAAAAATTGGTGTGCGTCCTGAATTTCTGCGACTTCAAACATTCCGTTTTTATAAAATGTAGCTGCAGCCAAAATTAAAATGGCGGCGTTTACAAAAAAGGCAAGATTTAAGGCGATTGTAGAATCGATGAAATTATACTTCAACGCTTGTTTGATTCCGGCTGGAGTTCTGTCGAATTTACGCGTTTGTACAAGAGATGAATGTAAATATAAATTGTGAGGCATTACAGTTGCACCAATAATACCGATTGCAATATATAAAGCGGCAGAACTTGGAATTGAAGGAACTAGTCCATAAATCACCTTGTCAAGTTCCGGTTCAGCGAAAATCATCTCGAAAATGAAAGAAAAGCCAATAATAGCAACTAAAACAATAATAAAAGCTTCCATTTTTCGGATGCCTTTATTAATTAGGAAAAGCAGTAAAAAAGTATCGAGAACCGTGATTAAAACACCTTCAATTAACGGAATATCAAAAAGAAGATTGATTCCGATTGCCATTCCTAAAACTTCGGCTAAATCACAGGCAGCAATGGCAATTTCGGCTAAAAAATATAATATATAATTGATGAATCTGGAGTAAGTTTCACGTGAAGCCTGAGCCAGATCTCGTTGTGTTACGATTCCGAGTCTTGCACTTAAACTTTGAAGAAGTAAAGCCATTAAGTTACTCATTAGCAAAACCCAAAGTAAAGAATAGCCAAACTGACTTCCGCCGGCAATATCTGTCGCCCAGTTTCCGGGATCCATATAACCAACGCTTACCAGATATGCGGGACCTAAAAAGGCCAATATTTTACGGAATCCTGTCTTTTTATGTTCTGTTGCAACCGATTGGTTAACTTCTTCTAAAGATTTGGTCATTTTAAAATGTTGTTTTAACAAATGTATATAAAAATTACATTCGCGCAACAATATTTTTAGACGAGCCTAAATCTTATATGTTAGAATTAAAACAATTTGGGCATATTCCTGACAATGTAAAGTTTATGTCATTCACCTTGTAATTGTGCGGAATAATGTAGCTCGGTTTCACATTTTCAAGGCAAGTGATCTCAAGACATTTTTCACAACTGAAATGCGCATGATTATGAATATGCACTCGCTGGGCATGATGATGGCATTTGGCGTATTTTATAGTGCCATCCAAATCAACAATTTTGTGGACGATATCGTCGTTAACTAGACGATCTAAAATTCGGTAAACGGTTACGCGATCGCATAAGCTTTCTATTTGTTTGTAAATTTCGGTGTGTGATAGTGCGGTTTTGGTTTTTCCAAAAATCTCTAAAACGGCCGTCTTTGCTGTGGTGTTTCTCGTTGTTTTCATTTTTTAAAATAAAAAAATAATAACGCAACATTGTTGCGCTTAATTTATTATGTATATATTTGCAACAAAATTGCATTAAGCAAATGTACGTCAAATGAAGAAAACCACAACACCTTTTTATGATATTTTAGGAATTTCAAGCGCGACAATTTGTTTGGTTCATTGTTTGGTTTTTCCGTTTTTAACAATCCTCCCTTTGGGATTAAGTCACAATCCGTTTATTGATTTGCTTTTCGCGACTATAGGACTTTTTGTAATCATTAAAATTATAAAAAAATCGAGACTATTGATAACATCAATTCTTGTTGTTTCAATGGCCCTGATTTGGATCAGCGTTTTAAGTGAAATTATTCTGGACATTCATCTTGATCTCATTTTCATTGGTGGAATTGGGATGATCATTGGACATTTGCTAAATTATAAGTTGCATAAAAATAGGAATCATTAAAAACATAAAGTTATGGAACAAAAACATTTTGAAGTGATTATTGTCGGAGGAAGTTACAGTGGACTTTCGGCCGCGATGAGTCTAGGGCGGTCTTTGCGTCAGGTATTAGTAATTGACAGTGGTTTGCCATGCAACAGACAAACGTCGCATTCGCATAATTTCATTACGCAAGACGGTGAAGTTCCCGCCATCATTTCGGCGAAAGCCAAACTACAAGTCGACTTTTATAAAACAGTTCAGTTTTTTAACGGACTCGCTGTCCAGGCTATCAAAATAAAAGAAGGTTTCGAAATCAAAACAGATTCAGGAGAAGCTTTTACTTCTAAAAAAGTGTTATTCGCAACAGGGGTAAAAGATCTGCTTCCGGAAATTAAAGGTTTGGCTGGATGTTGGGGAATTTCGGTGTTGCATTGTCCATATTGCCACGGTTATGAAGTAAAAAAGGAGAAGACTGCAATTATTGCTAACGGCGATATGGGTTTTGAATATGCAAAACTAATCTCAAACTGGACAAAAGATTTAAGATTATTGACCAATGGAAAATCAACTTTAACATCCGAACAAATGGAAATTTTAAAGAAACATCAAATTGAAATCATTGAAGAGGAGATCGAATCTTTAGAACATGAAAACGGAAGTATTAAACAAGTAGTCTTTAAAAACCAATCAAAAACTGCCATTAAAGCCATTTATTTCAGGCCTCCGTTTGAACAACATTGTTCTTTGCCGGAATCTTTAGATTGTGAATTGACAGAACAAGGCTTGATCAAAGTTGACATGATGCAGAAAACAACTATTCCGGGAGTTTATGCAAGCGGGGACTGTGTTATTCAGGCAAGATCTGTGGCAATGGCGGTTTCTTCGGGATCATTTGCGGGTGCTTCAATTAATAAAGAACTTATTGAAGAGTCGTTTGTTTGACAAATATCTTTAAACACATAGAAACATAGCTTTTGTAGACGTTAAAAGGCGTTTCACTTACATTAAAACACATAGCTATGTGTGAAAGCTAGCTTTTTAAATTGATCTTTAAACTCAAAGTAAAAAACTATGTTTCTATGTGACTAACCAAAAATCTAACATATTGATTTAAATAGAATTAAAATTTTTAGTTTTTAAATCATTGTTTGTCAAATTTAATTTTTAGTTTTGCCTAAATTTAATTTTATAACGATGAAAAATTCAATAGTGATATTGATTCTGTTTACTTTACAACTTTCTTATGCCCAGGAAACCTCCAGTATTTCTGGTTTTGTTTCTGGCGAAGGAAAAAAAATAAAAGCCGCAAATGTGCATTTATTGGGTACAAATCAAAAAACAGTTACAGATAGTTTGGGATATTATGTTATTGGAAACCTTGGTACTGGAAATTATAAGATTCAAGTGACCTCGACTGGATTCAAACCAATGACCTTTAAAATCTCAGTTGTTGAAGGACAAAATATTAATCAAGATTTTGAGTTGGAAGATAACGAAAATCAACTTAATGAAGTTGTGGTTTCAGGAACTTTAAAGGCGGTAAAACGATTGGAAAGTGCTGTTCCGGTTGAGGTTTATTCGCCTGTTTTCTTCAGGAAAAATCCAACGCCAAGTATTTACGAAGCACTTCAAAACATCAATGGTGTTCGGCCACAGCTAAATTGTGGTGTTTGTAATACGGGTGATATTCATATTAATGGTTTGGAAGGGCCGTATACTTTGGTTTTAATTGATGGAATGCCAATTGTCAGTAGTCTTTCGACGGTTTACGGTTTATCCGGAATTCCGAATTCTTTGGTGGAACGAATTGAAATCGTCAAAGGTCCGGCTTCATCATTGTACGGAAGTGAGGCAGTTGGTGGCCTAATCAACATTATCACTAAAAACCCAACGAATGCTCCGGTTTTTGCTGCCGATGTTTTTACGACAACTTATTTAGAAACCAATGTCGATTTAGGCATGAAATTCAATCCAACCAAAAAATCGACTACACTTTTGGGAATCAACTATTTCGATTATAATCAGGTTATTGATAAAGACAA
Source organism: Flavobacterium sp. Root420 (assembly GCF_001427905.1). Classification (GTDB taxonomy): domain Bacteria; phylum Bacteroidota; class Bacteroidia; order Flavobacteriales; family Flavobacteriaceae; genus Flavobacterium. Next base: position 18,762 of record NZ_LMEF01000034.1, on the reverse strand, counting down.
AGACGGTTTTACTGATGTGACTTTGTCTGAGAGAATTTCAGTTTTCAATAAATGGAATTTTCTGCGAAATAATAATCGGCTTTTTACGATCGCAGCACGCGGTATGTATGAAGATCGTTGGGGCGGAGATGTACGCTGGGAGAAAAAATACCGTGGCGGTGACGAAATTTATGGGGAAAGCATATACACAAAAAGAGGCGAATTAATTGGAAGTTATCAATTGCCTTTTGAAGAAAAATTAATGCTTTCGTTTTCCGGAAACGTTCATTATCAGGATAGTCGTTATGGAACAACATCCTATATCGCAAATCAGAAAATTGGGTTTTTACAATTAACGTGGGATAAAAAGTTGGGAAGAAACGATTTGCTTGCCGGAATTGCCAATCGTTATTCTTATTACGACGACAATACAACCGCAACAAAAGAAGCCGAAAATACCTGGCTGCCGGGAATTTTTGTTCAGGATGAAATTACGCTTTCGCCGAAAAGTCAGGTTTTGTTGGGAATGCGTTACGATTACAACTCGATTCATGGTTCAATTTATACGCCGAGAGTAGCGTATCGTTGGAAGAAAAATGAAAACACTATTTTCAGATTGAATGCCGGAACCGGATTTCGTGTTGTGAATTTATTTACCGAAGATCACGCGGCGCTTACCGGCTCACGCGATGTTGTAATTAAGAATGATTTGAAACCAGAGCAATCTGTAAACGCGAATCTGAATTACATTCAAAAAATAAATTTCACGAACGGCACTTTTATCGGAATTGAAACCACGGCTTTTTATACCCGTTTCAGCAATAAAATCATTTCTGATTATGAAACGGATCCGAATAAAATCATTTACGATAATATCAATGGTTACGCAATCAGTCAGGGAATTAGTACGAATGTAGATGTTAACTTTCCTTCGGGATTAAAAATGATTTTGGGAGCTACGGTTTTAGATAATAAAAATGTAGAAAACGGAATTTCAGAAAGACCATTTTTAACGGAAAATTTTACCGCAACCTGGAGCATTTCTTATAAAATAGAATCCTTAAATTTATTGTTGGATTATACGGGAAATGTTTACAGTCCGATGAACTTGCCTTTGTTGAGCAAATATGACCCGAGAAGTCCGAAATCACCTTGGTTTAGTATTCAGAATATTCAATTTACCTATTTTGGATGGAAGAATTTTGAGCTTTATGGTGGTATTAAGAATCTATTGAATTTTACGCCGATGCAGAAAAATCCGTTTTTGATTTCGAGAACGAATGATCCTTTTGATAAAAATGTACAATACGATTCGGCTGGAAAAGTATTGGTAACACCAGATAATCCGTACGGTTTGACTTTTGATACGACTTATGTTTACGGGCAAAATCAATCGATTCGCGGTTTTTTTGGATTGCGTTATACTTTGAAATAAAAATGTTTTTGCCACGAATTGCCCGAATTAGCACAAATTAAATTCGTGAAAATTGGTGTAATTAGCGGCAAACCTTTTTTAAATAATCCTTTTAATCTGTGAAATCTGTGGCAAAAAACTAACCAAATGAAAAAGCTAGCGATAATGATCTTCTTTTTTGGAATTACTTCAACTGGATTCTGTCAACTTCAAAGCAGATCTTTTGAAGCAATTGATAGTTTACAGCAAATTCAAAAGAAGAAAATAATCGTTTTTATTCATACCGATTGGTGTCAGTATTGCCAAAAAATGAAAGCTACCACTTTCAAAAATCAGGAAATTATTCAGAGTTTAAATTCGGATTTCTATTTTATTGATTTTAATGCCGAGGAAAAACGCGATATTTCTTTTAATAATCAGCTGTTTAAATATCAGCCAACCGGAAATAATGTTGGCGTTCATGAATTAGCGTTGCAACTCGGAACAATGAACAGCCAAATTGTATATCCGGTTTTATGTGTTTTGAATGATAAAAATGAAATCATTCTGCAATACAACAATTCCCTCAGTCCAAAAGATTTTAAACTACTTTTAGAAAAATTGAAAGAATAAAATTTCTTATTTTTGAGAATGAATTCTTCACAAATCAAACATTTCAACTACATTTTTACCGGAACGGGTTTATCAGCTTTTATGACAGTTTATAAAATGGTTTTATCTGAGAGATTTGCTGATAAATCTATTTTGCTTTTAGATGAAAATCAAAAGAAAACCAATGACAGAACCTGGTGTTTTTGGGCAAAGGAAGAAACAGTTTGGGATTCTATCATCGCCAAAAAATGGGATTCGGCTTTGTTTGCCAATGAAGATTTTAAGAGAGATTTGGACTTGAATCCTTATCAGTACAATCAAATTCGGGGAATTGATTTTTATAATTTTGTTTTTGTAGAACTTTCAAAACATCAAAATATTACTTTTTTAAATGAAAAAGTAACAGATATCAATGAACTCGAAACTCATGTTTTTGTAGGTACCGAAGAAGACAGATATACTTGTGATTATTTATTCAATAGTATTTATACTAAGGCTTTCGCCGAAAGGCAAACGAAATATCCGGTTTTGCAACAGCATTTTGTAGGTTGGTTCGTAAAAACTGAAGCTGTCGTTTTCAATCCGGAACAAGCTACTTTCATGGACTTTTCGGTGGAACAAAAAGGAAATACAAGATTTATGTATGTTTTGCCGACTTCTAAAAACGAAGCTTTAGTTGAATATACATTGTTTTCTGAAAAGGTTCTGCCAAAAGAAGAATATGAAAATGAGATTCAGTTGTATTTGGAGAAACTCGGAACAGATAAATTTCAAATTATAGAAAAGGAGCAGGGAAGTATCCCGATGACTTCTTATCCTTTTTGGAAGAAGAATACCAAAAGAGTGTTGAATATTGGAACTGCCGGTGGATGGACCAAAGCAAGTACGGGTTATACGTTTAGAGATTCGGATAAAAAATCTTCAGACTTAGTGGGATTTCTTCACACTTCGACTTCATTCAGGATGACAACATTCCATAAAAAAAACCGATTCTGGTTTTATGATTTACTGCTTTTGGATATTTTGCATCGTCACAATGAATTGGGAAGTGCCATTTTTTCTTCTTTATTCCGAAAAGGAAATCCCAAATTGGTTTTTAAGTTTTTAGATGAAGAAACCAATTTGTTTGAAGATGTTAAAGTTATTTTAAAGTGCCCTACTATTCCGTTTTTAAAAGCGTTATTTAGAGTGATTTTTCTTTCAAAATGAATTAACCAAAAACAAAGCCTTTGAAAAATATTACTTTAGGAATTAGTCTCTTTTTTACTCTTTTTTCTTTTGCGCAAGTATCCACAAACAAAGCACATGATGCAATTGTTGAAGAATTTTTGACCAATTGTGCCGAGAAACATAATTATGCATTTGAAATGTCGGAATGGCAAGCTTGTCTTGATCAGGGATTAAAAAAAGACAGTACTGTTGCCTATTTATGGCAACAAAAAGCAATGCCTTACTTTAAATGTAAAAAGTATGAAGCTGGAATGCAATATTTAGACAAAGCGGTATTTTATAACAAAGAGCGTTGGCTGTCTTACAGAGCTTTTATAAAATGTATTTTTGCACATACTTACAAAGACGCCATTAAAGACTTTGAAGAATGCATTAAACTTTATGGAGACAGCTATGTAATGGATCATTCTTTTAGCTTTTACATAGGAATCTGTTATTTGCAATTGAATGAATACGAAAAGGCGGAGAAACTTTTTGATGATTATGTATCCGATATTTATAAAAACAGACAGCAATTAGAACATCCGACAGCTTATTTTTATCAGGGAATTGCCAAGTATGAACTGAAAAAATGGGATGAAGCAATTGCCATTTTTGATAAAGCACTCAAAATCTATCCAGAATTTTCGGATGTAAAATATTATAAGGCAATTTGCTGGTTTAAACAAGGAAAGCCAAAAGAAGAAATTGGGGCTTTGATTGGCATTGCAAAGGAAGACGCTGCAAAAGGATTTTCTATTAACGAAGACAATACGATTTATGAAACATATCCGTATCAAAAGAAGTTTAGTAAAAAGTAATCTGTAAAATCTGTGTACAATCCCGCTCCTAATTATTATATCAATTCAACTATAACAAAACTTTATACTTCAAATTAAGTAGTTGCGCGTAAACTTTGTAACTTTGCAGTTCAAAAGTAAAATTTAAAAATAAAAAATATGTATCCAGAAGAAATGGTAAAACCAATGCAAGCTGAATTGACTGCTGCAGGTTTTCAAGATTTACATAGTGCTGACGCTGTAGATAATGCTATCAAAGCTGAAGGTACCACTTTAGTTGTTGTAAACTCTGTTTGTGGTTGTGCTGCTAGAAACGCACGTCCGGGAGCAAAAATGAGTTTAGAAGGTGCTAAAAAACCAGATCACTTAATTACAGTTTTCGCTGGTGTTGACAAAGAAGCTGTTGATGCTGCAAGACAACATATGTTTCCTTTTCCTCCATCATCGCCTTCTATGGCTTTGTTCAAAAACGGAGAATTGGTTCACATGTTAGAGCGTCACCACATCGAAGGCCGTCCAGCTGAATTAATCGCTGAGAATTTGCAAGATGCGTTTAACGAATTCTGTTAATTTTTAAGAGGCTGAAGTACTAAGTTGCTAAGGGTCTAAGATTTTAGGTTCAGAGGTACAAAGATTTTAAAAAGCACTATTAATTTAGTGCTTTTTTGTTTTTACTAAGTTCGCTTAGAACCTTTGCTTCTTTGAGCCTTTGCAACTTTGAACCTTTTTCCCTATTTTTGCAGCTCAAAAATAATTTCTAAACTTATAACTGTTTATAGCATGCAACTGTACAACACTTTAAGCGCAGAAGAAAGAGCCATCATGATCGATGATGCCGGTAAACAACGACTTACGTTGTCTTTCTATGCGTACGCCAAAATTCAAGATCCCAAAAAATTTCGCGACGATTTATTTTTAGCCTGGAATAAGCTTGATGCTTTAGGCCGAATTTATGTTGCCAATGAAGGAATAAATGCTCAAATGAGTATTCCTGAAGAAAATTTGGAGGCTTTTAGAGCAACTCTTGAAGTTTACGATTTCATGAAAGGCATACGATTGAATGAAGCTGTAGAGCATGATGATCATTCGTTTTTAAAATTGACCATTAAAGTTCGTGATAAAATCGTTGCTGACGGTTTGAATGACGAGACTTTTGATGTAACCAATATAGGCATTCACTTGAAAGCCAAAGAATTCAATGAAATTCTTGACGACCCAAATACTATTGTGGTTGATTTTAGAAATCACTACGAAAGTGAAGTAGGACATTTCAAAGGGGCCATTACTCCAGATGTTGAAACGTTTAGAGAGAGTTTACCCATAATCAACGAACAGCTTCAAAATCACAAGGAAGATAAAAAACTGGTAATGTATTGCACCGGTGGAATTCGTTGTGAAAAAGCAAGTGCTTATTTCAAACATCAGGGTTTTAAAAATGTTTATCAATTAGAAGGCGGAATTATTAATTACGCCAAACAAATTGAAGCTGAAGGTTTGGAAAGTAAATTCATTGGTAAAAACTTTGTATTTGACAATCGTCTGGGCGAAAGAATTACGGATGATATTATCTCACAATGTCACCAATGCGGAAAACCTTGTGATAATCACACCAATTGTGAAAATGATGGTTGCCATTTGTTATTTATTCAATGTGATGAATGTAAAGCCGCAATGGAAAACTGCTGTTCGACAGAATGTCTTGACATTATCCACATGCCTTTGGTCGATCAGGTTCGTTTGAGAACTGGAAAACAAGTTGGAAATAAAGTTTTCAGAAAAGGAAAATCGGAGAATCTAAAATTCAAACATTCCGGAGAATTATCAAATGTAGCTTTAGATGCAAGTGACTCGAGCGTTAGCGAACAGGCGAAACAAAAGCCAGCAGATATTCGTCAAAAAATCAAAGTAAAGAAAGTACTTCTTGGAAAAGCGGAACACTACTACGTGAAAGCACAAGTAGGTCAATTTACTATCGAAAATCTAGAACTAAATATTGGTGATAAAATCTTAATTTCCGGACCCACTACAGGAAATCAGGAATTGACTTTAGAAAAAATGGTTGTTAATGGTGCCGAAACCACCACTGCCAAAATTGGTGATATTGTTACTTTTGAAGTTCCATTTCGTATTCGTTTGTCAGATAAATTGTATAAAATTGTAAATTAGCGAAAATTTATGCTAATTTATTTATGTCACAATCGTTTACCAAATTATGGATTCATGCCATTTGGGCAACTAAATCTTGTCAGGAATTAATTGATTTCTCAATTGAGAAAAAAATGTACGATTTCATTTGGCAAGAGTTAACAGAACTTGGATGTCCTGTCAGAATCATTAATGGAATGCCTGATCACGTACATGTTTTATTTTTACAAAATCCACAAAAAACTATTTCAGACATTGTAAAGCAAATAAAAGGAAGTTCTTCTCATTTTATAAATAGAGAAGAACTTATCCTTGAAAAATTTGCGTGGCAAGAAGGCTTTGCAGCTTATTCAGTCAGCGAGTCCCAGTTAGATGCCGCTTACAATTATATTAAAAATCAAAAAGAACATCATCTCAAGAAAAATGGGCAAGATGAATTTGATGATTTTGTAAAATTGCATGGATTGGATAAAAAATGATTGCTCATTAATACATCTCCCGTGGTTGAAACCACGTGCTATATTGAAATACCATACACAAAAGTCAAAACATAGCCTGCGGTTTCAACCGTAGGGACGCAATGGATATTTACAACGGATAGTACATTCTGAAAGGTTGATTTGGCATTGATATGCTCCCCGTGGTTGAAACCACGGGCTATATTGAAAACCATGCACAAGGGGAAAAATATAGCCTGCGGTTTCAACCGCAGGGACGCAATGGATATCCGCCACAATAATACGCTCACCGCGGTTTAAACCACGGGCTATATTTTAAAAAAACACATAAAAAAACATTGCCAACGGTTTCGGCTATTTTAAACAATATCTACAAAAATGACACATACAAATAAAATTGAACTCATGGCTCCCGCAGGGAGCTTTGAGTCACTTCAGGCTGCGCTCGATAATGGCGCAGATTCTATCTACTTTGGCGTAGAACAACTCAACATGCGTGCGCGTTCGACGGTAAACTTCACGATGGATGGTTTGAAGGAAATTGCGAATCGCTGTGAAGTAAAAAAAGTTCGAAGCTATCTTACGTTGAACACAATTATTTACGATCACGATTTATCTGTCGTAAAAACACTTTTGACTAAAGCCAAACAGGCTAATATTACTGCAGTAATTGCTTCTGATCAGGCCGTTATTGCTATGGCAAGAAGCATTTCGATGGAAGTTCATATTTCGACGCAGTTGAATGTAACGAATATCGAAACCATAAAATTCTATAGTTTGTTTGCTGATACCATGGTTTTGAGCAGGGAATTGAGTTTGCGTCAGGTAAAGAAAATCACAGATCAAATAGAGAAAGAGCAGATTAAAGGTCCTAGTGGAAATTTAGTTGAAATTGAAATTTTCGGCCACGGTGCTTTGTGTATGGCCGTTTCCGGAAAATGTTATTTGAGTCTGCATTCGCATAATTCATCTGCAAATCGAGGAGCGTGTAAGCAAAATTGCCGAAAAAAATATACCGTTATCGACCAGGAAACAGGTTTTGAAATTGAATTGGACAATGAATATATGATGTCGCCAAAAGATTTATGCACGATAGATTTTCTGGATCAGGTTATCGATTCCGGAATTCAGGTGCTAAAAATTGAAGGCCGCGGCCGTGCGCCTGAATATGTGGCGACTGTAATCAAAACATATAGAGAAGCTATTGATGCATATTACGATCAAACTTTCTCCAAAGAAAAAATCAAGGTTTGGATGGAAGCTTTGTATACGGTTTACAATCGTGGCTTTTGGTCTGGCTATTATCTGGGTCAGGAATTGGGAGAATGGAGTGCTATTCCCGGATCTGCAGCGACTCAAAAGAAAGTTTATGTAGGGAAAGGAACGCATTATTTTCCAAAAGCAGAAGTCGGGCAATTCAAAATTGAAGCGTATGATATCAAAATTGGAGATAAAATTTTAGTAACCGGACCAAGTACAGGAGCCCAGGAAATGATTATTGATGAAATGTTTGTGGATGATATTGCTGCTGAAAAAGCAACAAAAGGAGATGATTGTACATTCAAATTGCCATTCCGAATCAGGATGTCTGATAAATTATATAAAATTGTTGAGGCATAATGGTCATTATAACATTACAAAGAGACAAATGCATCGGATGTAATTATTGTGTCGAAATGGATCCGATACATTTTCAAATGTCAAAAAAAGACGGAAAATCAGTTTTGCTTCATTCGCAGAATGCAAAAGGATTTTTTACTTTAAAATCTCTTAATCATACTATTGTCGAAAGCTGTGAGTTGGCGGCAAAGGCATGTCCGGTTAAGATTATTACGGTTAAGGAAACTTAAAATTTTTGATTTAAAATGTTTTTAATAATCCTATTTTGCAGTCTGTGAAATAGGATTTTTTATTTAACAAGCATTTAGTTTTAATGCATAAAAAGCAAACTAAAAAAAATACTATCTTTACCGATTAAACGTTTATGAACTTAAGTTGCTTTTTGCAACACTACATATATAATTATGGCATGTACAAGTTGTTCAACCTCAGATGGTGGTGCACCAAAGGGTTGTAAAAATAATGGGACTTGCGGCACCGATAGCTGCAATAAATTAACGGTTTTTGACTGGCTCGCGAACATGAGCCCGTCTAATGGAGAGGGTATTTTTGATTGTGTTGAGGTTCGTTTTAAAAACGGCCGCAAGGAATTTTTTAGAAATTCAGAGAAATTAACTTTAAGTATTGGTGATATTGTAGCAACTGTTGCATCACCAGGACATGATATTGGGATCGTTACTTTGACAGGCGAATTGGTAAAAATTCAAATGAAGAAAAAGGGTGTAAACCATGAAAGTAACGAAGTTCCAAAAATTTACAGAAAAGCATCTCAAAAAGACATCGATATTTGGTCTGTTGCGCGTGATCGCGAGGAGCCAATGAAGGTTCGAGCGCGTGAATTAGCGATTCAGCATAAACTGGAAATGAAAATTTCTGATATTGAATTTCAGGGAGACGGATCGAAAGCGACGTTTTATTACACCGCAAATGACAGAGTCGATTTTAGACTTTTGATTAAAGATTTTGCTAAAGAATTCAGTACAAGAGTCGAAATGAAACAAGTGGGTTTCCGTCAGGAAGCAGCACGTTTAGGCGGAATTGGTTCTTGCGGACGTGAACTTTGCTGTTCGACGTGGTTAACTGATTTTAGAAGTGTAAATACTTCGGCAGCACGTTACCAACAGCTTTCGCTGAATCCTCAAAAATTAGCCGGACAATGCGGTAAATTAAAGTGTTGCTTAAATTATGAGCTTGACACTTACATGGATGCCTTGAAAGATTTCCCGGATTATGATACTAAATTAGTAACCGAAAAAGGAGATGCAATCTGTCAAAAACAAGATATTTTTAAAGGATTAATGTGGTTTGCTTACACTAATAATTTTGCAAACTGGCATGTTCTGAAAATTGATCAGGTAAAAGAAATTATTGCCGAAAACAAACAAAAAAACAAAGTCTCTTCATTAGAAGATTTTGCAATCGAAATTGTTTTAGAGCCTGAAAAAGACTTTAACAATGCAATGGGTCAGGAGAGTTTAACTCGTTTTGATCAGCCGAAGAAAAAGAAAAAACCAAATCGCAAACGCAAACCAAATGCGGAAGGCGCGGTTGTAGCTGCTCCAGCACCAAATAAACCGCAACAAGGAAATAATAATAATAATAAACCGACTGGCGGAAATCCGAATAAATCGAATAAGCCGCACAACAAACAAAATCAATCGAATAAGCCTAATAATTCGAATGAAAACAAGTTGGCTGAGCCTAGAAAACCCATAATTATTACTAAAAATGAGAATAAAAAATAGCGGAATTCTCCTTTTGACAGCAATATTTCTTTTTTCTTGTGATAAAAAAAGAGTATTTGACGAGTACAAATCTGTTGGAAGTGCCTGGCACAAAGACAGCGTTGTTACTTTTGATTTACCTGTTTTAGATTCCACCAAAAAATACAATTTATTTGTAAATTTGAGAGACAATAACGATTATCCGTTCAATAATTTGTTTTTAATAGTTGCTCTTGAAATGCCGAATGGTTTCACAAAAGTTGATACGTTAGAATATCAAATGGCAAATCCGGACGGGACTTTATTAGGAAACGGTTTTACAGATATTAAAGAAAGTAAACTGTATTATAAAGAAGGCGTTAAGTTTAGAGGAAAATATAAAGTACACATCAAACAAGCGGTGAGACAATCTGGTAAAATTCCAGGGGTTCAGGAGTTAGATGGTATTACAGATGTAGGTTTTAGAATAGAACAAAAAGATTAGAAAATAGTTATTTATGGCCACCAAAAAAAACAATCAACCTAATAGTAATAAAGATATTAACTATTATAAAAAGAAATTCTGGAGAGTTTTTGCTTATACTTTGCTTGGAATTTTAGCTTTCTTTTTATTTGCCTCTTGGGGATTATTCGGTTCCATGCCTTCTTTTGAAGATTTGGAGAATCCGGATTCTAACTTAGCTACCGAAATCATTTCTTCTGATGGAGTTGTGCTTGGTAAGTACTTTAAAACCAATAGATCACAACTTAAATATTCAGATTTGCCAAAAAATTTGGTTGAAGCCTTGGTAGCTACTGAAGATGCCCGTTTTTATGAACATTCAGGAATTGACGGACGCGGTACTCTAAGAGCTGTTTTTACTTTAGGAACTAATGGTGGAGCGAGTACATTAACACAACAGTTAGCAAAACAATTATTCCACGGAGAGGGATCTAAATTCCTTCCGTTCAGGATTGTACAAAAAATAAAAGAATGGATTATTGCCATTCGTCTGGAAAGACAATATACCAAAAATGAAATCCTGGCAATGTATTGCAACGTTTATGATTTCGGAAATTATTCAGTTGGAGTTAGTTCTGCTGCACAAACTTATTTCTCTAAAGAACCAAAAGATCTAACGATGGACGAATCGGCTATTTTAGTCGGAATGTTTAAAAATTCGGGATTATACAATCCGGTTCGTAATCCACAAGGCGTAAAAAATCGTCGAAATGTGGTTCTTGGACAAATGGAAAAAGCCAAAATGATCACTACTGCTGAGAAGTTAAGATTACAGGCTTTACCAATTACTTTAAAATTCAAATTGGAAAGTCACCGCGAAGGAACTGCAACTTATTTCAGGGAATATCTTCGTGATTACATGAAAAAATGGGTAGCGGAGAACAAAAAACCAGACGGTTCTGATTATGACATCTACAAAGATGGTTTGAAAATTTATACAACAATCGATTCAAGAATGCAGTCTTATGCAGAAGAAGCGGTTACTGAACATATGAAAAATTTACAACAACAATTTTTCATCGACCAGAAAAACAATAAAAATGCACCTTTCGTAAATATTACTCAGGCAGAAACTGATAAGCTTATGATGCAGGCGATGAAAAATTCTACACGTTGGGCCATCATGAAAGATATGGATAAAAGTGAAGATGATATCATTGCCTCATTTAAAGTAAAAACACAAATGCGCATTTTTACGTGGAAAGGGGAACGCGATACTATTATGACTCCGCTGGATTCTATTCGTTATTACAAACACTTTTTACAATCTGGTTTAATGGCAATGGAGCCTCAAACCGGAAATATCAAAGCGTGGGTTGGTGGAATTAATTACAAATATTTCCAATACGATCACGTTGGGCAGGGAGCAAGACAAGTTGGTTCGACTTTCAAGCCATTCGTTTATGCAACAGCAATCGAACAATTAAATATGTCTCCTTGTGATTCAATTTTAGATGGTCCATTTATGATTCATAAAGGACGTCATCACGTAACAGAAGATTGGGAGCCAAGAAACTCAGATAACAGATACCGTGGAATGGTAACTTTGAAACAAGGTTTGGCGAATTCTATCAATACGGTTTCGGCTAAATTAATTGACAGAACAGGTCCTGAAGCTGTTGTTGAATTGACACAAAAATTAGGAGTTAAAACCGAAATTCCGGTACAGCCGTCAATTGCTCTTGGCGCTGTTGATATTACGGTTGAAGATATGGTTGCCGCTTACAGTACATTTGCAAATCAGGGAGTTTATGTAAAACCTCAATTTTTAAGCCGTATTGAAAACAAAAGCGGAGAGGTTATTTACGAACCAATTCCTGAATCTCATGATGTTTTAAACAAAGATATTGCCTTTGCAGTTATTAAATTATTAGAAGGAGTTACTGAAACCGGTTCTGGTGCACGTTTGCGCACTGAAGGCGGAGGAAGCGGAGATAATCGTTGGACAGGATATCCCTATATGTTCAGAAACCCTATTGCCGGTAAAACAGGAACAACGCAAAATCAATCAGACGGTTGGTTTATGGGAATGGTTCCGAACTTAGTAACCGGAGTTTGGGTGGGTTGCGAAGATCGTTCAGCACGTTTCAAAAGTCTGACTTATGGTCAGGGAGCTACAGCGGCATTGCCGGTTTGGGCTTATTTTATGAAACTTTGCTATAAAGATGAAAACCTTCAGATTTCTAAATCTGAATTTGAACGTCCGGCTAATCTTTCAATAAAAGTAGATTGTTACAGCAGACCTGCAGTTGTGAAAGATACTACTCAAACAGAGCAAAATACAGACGAATTCGAACTATAGTTTAGATTCTCTCTTTAAATAAAAAATATCCTTTTGTAGCTTCTGAAATTCGGAAGGATACAAAAGGATATTTTTTTGAAATGGGTATGTTTTATTTTTTACGAAATCGTTATAATTTAATCTAAAAATCTTATTTTTATCAAAAATATATAGCAATAAAGACAGTTTGTTATGATAACAAAAAAAGTAAATAACGTTCAGGAAGCCATAAAAGGAATAGAAAATAGCATGACCATCATGTTTGGAGGTTTCGGATTATGCGGAATTCCTGAAAATACGATTGCAGCATTAGTAAACACAACAATTTCAGACTTAACTTGTATTTCAAATAATGCAGGAGTTGATGATTTTGGTTTAGGATTGCTTTTGCAGAAGAAACAAATAAAAAAAATGATTTCATCTTATGTGGGTGAAAATGCTGAGTTCGAACGCCAAATGCTTTCAGGAGAATTGGAAGTGGAACTGACTCCCCAAGGAACTTTGGCAGAACGTTGTCGCGCAGCACAAGCCGGAATCCCCGCTTTCTTTACACCTGCGGGTTATGGAACCGAAGTTGCCGAAGGAAAGGAAGTTCGGGAATTCAACGGAAAAAGGCATATTATGGAACAAGCTTTCAAAGCGGACTTTGCCATTGTAAAAGCATGGAAAGGTGACGAAGCCGGAAATCTTATCTTCAAAGGAACTGCCAGAAACTTCAATGCGTGTATGGCCGGTGCTGCAAAAATCACTATTGCCGAGGTTGAAGAATTGGTTCCGGTTGGGACTTTAGATCCAAATCAAATTCACATTCCGGGAATTATGGTACAACGTATCTTTCAGGGAGAGAAATTTGAGAAAAGAATTGAACAACGAACTGTGAGACAGAGAGCATAATTAGATAATGAGAGAATTTGTCAATTAGACAATTACCTTGATTGTGTAAAAAGACGTATTATCTAATTATCAAATTTTCTAATTGGCACATTTAATAAATTAGATAATTGAGAGAATTAGTCAATTAGATAATGAATTAGATTGCGCAAAAAACAAGCATTATCTAATTATCAAATTTTCTAATTGGCACATTTAGAAAAGGCTTTGTAAAAAATAAAATAATGAATCGAATTGCTGTAATTCTAATTTCTTTTCTTTCGTTTCAGGCCTTTTCGCAAACGACAAATGATCTGCGACAACAATTAAATCAGATTATTGCTAGTAAGAACGCAACAGTCGGAATTTCTATTAAAAGTATTGAAGATAAAGATACTCTAAGTATTAATGGAAATTTGAAAGCACCAATGATGAGTGTTTTTAAATTCCATATTGCTTTAACTGTTTTAAATCAAGTTGATGAAGGAAAGCTTTCATTGGATCAAAAAATCTTTATTAAGAAGAAGGATTTACATGAAAATACCTGGAGTCCAATGAGGGAGGATTATCCGGAAGGAAATATGGACTTGACGCTAGATAAATTGTTGCGATATACGGTTTCTCACAGTGATAATAACGGTTGCGATTTATTGATCAATTTAGTTGGAGGTACAAAAGTCATTCAGAAATTCATAAATAAACAAGGAATTAAGGATTTCGTTATTAAGGTCAACGAACAGCAAATGGAAACCTGGAAAAACCTTTATGTAAATACAACAACTCCATTGACAACAACAGAATTGCTGGAAAAATTCTATAAAGGAGAAGTTCTAAAAGAAGAAACAACCAAATATTTATATGAAATAATGGTAGAAACTTCAAGAGGACTTACCTGGATGAAGGCCGGACTTCCCGAAGGAACTGAACTGGCACACAGAACCGGAATATCAGGAACAAACGATAATAACCTGAGAGTTGCCATGAATGACATTGGAATCGTAAAACTTCCAAATGGAAAACATTTTATTCTTTCGGTTTATTTAAAAGAGATTACTGAAACCAAAGAAGATACAGAGAAAATAATTGCAGATATAGCAAAAGCAACCTGGGATTATTTTACCAAGAAGAATTAGATAATTGAGAAAATTAGATAATTTATGTAAGCGGGTAGCGGCATTATCTAATTATCAAATTGACTAATTGGCACATTTAATAAAATTGACACATTGAACTTATGTTAACAAAAGAAGATATTGCAAAACGTATTGCAAAAGAGGTAAAAGACCGCTATTTCGTTAATCTTGGAATCGGGATTCCAACTTTGGTGGCGAATTATGTTAGGGAAGATATCGCGGTTGAATTTCAAAGTGAAAATGGAGTTCTTGGAATGGGACCTTTTCCGTTTGCCGGAGAAGAAGATGCTGATATTATCAATGCAGGAAAACAAACCATTACGACACTTCCGGGAGCTAGTTTCTTTGATTCGGCTTTTAGTTTCGGAATGATCCGCAGTCAAAAAGTGGATTTAACGATTTTGGGTGCGATGGAAGTTTCAGAAAACGGAGATATTGCCAACTGGAAAATTCCGGGTAAAATGGTAAAAGGAATGGGAGGTGCAATGGATTTGGTGGCTTCCGCCGAAAATATCATCGTTGCGATGATGCACGTTAATAAGGCAGGAGAATCAAAAATACTTAAAAAATGTACTTTGCCATTAACGGGTGTAGGTTGCGTTAAAAAGGTTGTAACAGAATTGGCAGTTCTCGAAGTAACAGAAAAAGGTTTTAAGCTCTTAGAACGCGCGCCAGGTATTTCTGTTGAACATATCATTGCCTCAACTGAGGCTGATTTGATAATTGAAGGAGAAATTCCTGAAATGAATATTTAGCTTATTTTTTTTAGATTAATAAAAATAGAAGGCTAGCTTTTAAAGGCTAGCCTTTTTTGTTTTAATAAATGGTGAGACTAGAGTATTGGTGGCTTTTTAATCGAAATGGGATTTGTAAGTATTTTTTTTGGTTAAAGGGATGTTAGTCAATGATATAATTGTTTTTTAGTCTATTTTATTGTAAGATTCTTATAATTTGTTAAATAAAAGTGAATTTCAAATAAAAAATGTTGTATTTTATCGATTAAAGGTAAAATTAATCGATTATATAACAAATTTGAAATACTTTTAACAAAAATTAAAGTATTTACTTACGTTAAGTATTTTATTTGTAATCCATTTAACCAAACTTTAACCAAACTTATTATGGAAAGAAAATTACCTAAAATTTTAGCATTAACTACTGTTTTTCTTGCGTTTTCGCTCACTGTTTCCGCACAGCAAACCGACAAAAGAGTTAGTAAAAAAGATTTATCTGAAAACGGTCTGCCTAGTTCAATTACTTTTAATGACAAATCAACCTATAAAGGTTCTGATTCGCAAAAGGTTTTTAAAGAGCAATTGGGTTTAAAAGACAGTCAGTCTTTTTCAAAGATTAGAATAGAATCTGATAAAGAAGGTTTTACGCATGAAAAATTTCAATTATATGAACAAGGAATTAAAGTGGAGTTTGCTAACTATACTTTACATTCAAAAGGCGGAAAATTAGTTTCGATGAACGGGGAATTTTATGCTTTTGAAAATGTAAATACAACCCCAAAATTATCAAACCAGGCAGCTTTTGATAAAGCTATCGCTTACACAGGCGCAAAACAATATTTATGGGAAACCCCAGAAGATGCAGCTGCAATGGATTATGAAAAACCAATTGGAGAACTGGTTTTATTGCCATCTATGGAAGATCAGGGACAATTGAGAAAAAGCGATAAAGTACGACTGGCTTATAAATTTGATATTTATGCAACAAATCCTTTAAGCCGTGGCGATCTTTATATCGATGCTGAAACCGGAAAAGCATTATTTTATAATGCAACAATTAAACATCTTGGTGAACATAGTCATGGAAGATCAAATGTTTCAGGAGCTAAAGAACAAAAAAATACAGCTTCAAAAATTGCGGTTGTTGCGGCCAACGCAGCAACTCGTTATAGTGGTACTCAAACTATTCAGACAAGTTTAAGCGGTTCCTCTTATATTTTATCAGATGTTACCCGTGGGAATGGTGTTCAAACTTACAATTCTGCAAGAACGGCAACATATCCAACAACAAACTTTACCGATGCAGATAATAACTGGACAGCTGCTGAATATAATAATACAAATAAAGACAATGGTGCACTCGATGCACATTGGGGAGCTGAAATGACTTATGATTACTGGTCAGCAGTCCATGGCAGAAATAGTTATGACAATGCCGGAGCAAAAATCAAAAGTTATGTGCACTATAATTTAGTTGCCGCCGGATACCCAAATAATAACAATGCGTTTTGGAACGGAAGTGTTATGACCTACGGCGACGGAACCGGAACCGGAGGTTTTGATATTTTAACTGCAATGGATGTTGCGGGACATGAAATAGGTCATGCAGTATGTACGTATACCGCTAATTTAGCTTACCAAAAAGAGTCTGGAGCGATGAACGAAGCTTTCTCAGATATTTGGGGAGCTTGTATCGAATATCGCGCAACGCCTACAAAATCAACTTGGTTGATTGGTGAGGATATTGAAAGAAGAACGGGGCATTTAGCTTTACGCTCTATGAGTGATCCAAACTCTGAAGGTCAGCCAGATACTTACGGAGGAACTTATTGGGTTAATGTGAGCTGTACACCAACTAACAATAATGACTATTGTGGTGTTCATACAAATTCTGGTGTATTAAACCACTGGTTTTACATACTATCTGTTGGAAAATCAGGAACCAACGACATCGGAAGTGCGTATAATGTGACTGGAATTACAATTGATAAAGCAGCAAAAATCGCTTATCGTCTTGAAAGCGTTTATTTAACTGCAAATTCGACTTACGCAAATGCCAGAACTTCAGGCATACAGTCTGCTATTGATTTATACGGTGCTGGTTCTGCTGAAGTTATTGCTACAACAAATGCATTTTATGCCGTTGGTGTTGGAGCAGCTTACTCGGGATCTACAGATACTGTTGCGCCTACAGCTCCAACAGCCCTTGCTGCTTCAGGCACGACAGGTACAACTACCAATTTATCTTGGACTGCTTCTACAGATAATGTAGCAGTAACAGGATACGATATTTATCAGGGGGCAACTTTAAAAGGCTCGTCTACAACGACAACTTATACAGTTACCGGACTAAGTGCTTCGACTGCCTATACTTTTACAGTAAAAGCTAAAGATGCAGCAGGAAATGTTTCAGCAGCAAGCAATGCTGTAAATGTTACGACCACCGCAACTACGGTAACATATTGTACATCTAAAGGAAATAGCTCGGCAGATGAAAGAATTGGCAAAGTAGTTTTTGGTACAATCAATAATACTTCTACAGGAACAACGGGTTATGAAAATTATAGTGCTATTTCTACAAATGCAACAAGAGGAACAGCGTATACAATTACAATTACGCCAACCTGGACTTCTTCTGTTTACAGCGAGGGATATGCTGTTTTTATAGATTACAACCAGGATGGTGATTTTGCAGATTCTGGAGAGACAGCCTGGACAAAAGCTTCATCAACAACAACTCCGGTAACGGGTTCCATTACAATTCCATCAACTGCAACACTTGGAACAACAAAAGTAAGGGTTTCTATGAAGTACAACGGAATTCCAACATCTTGTGAATCTTTTTCTTATGGGCAAGTAGAAGATTATTCTATAAACATAACGGCTTCTGGTGCAGTTGCTGTCGAAGAAATTGCAGCAGGACTAGTTGAAACTATTGAAACTTCAAGTTTTGCCTTATATCCTAATCCGGTTGAAAATGAATTAAATGTTTCTTTTTCAAATAGCAACGGATATTCTTATAAAATTTCAAATACAATAGGTCAGCAAGTTATTTCAGGAGAAATTTCAGGGAATGCTATCGATGTAAGTAAATTGACTACAGGATTTTATATTATTGAATTAAATAATGGTGAAAAAAGAATTGTTAAGAAATTCGTTAAGAGATAAAAATTGTAATTTAGTAAAAATGAAAAGCCTCGCAAATGAACTGCCCCCAAAATGTTAGACACAATTTGGGGGCATTTTTATGGAAAGAAAAGTAAAATACAGTATTGAATTTAAACTTCATTGTGTAAATGAGG
>NZ_LMEF01000033.1 GCF_001427905.1 Flavobacterium sp. Root420 | reverse complement strand
TGGCAGTAATGTCATAGTCGAGTAGTACTAATAATCCGTAAGCTTATGTACACCCTTTTCTCCCGACTCCGGTCGGGAGAAGAAACTTTCTAAAGCAATACTTTTTTCTTTATCTCAGTATGTTAAGATATTTGCTCGACGCGAGCAGTCTTTAAGTCGAAAGATTAAAGTCATAAAGTCAAAAGACTTTTAAACTTTAAGACTTGTGACTTTAGACTAACAACCTTAAGGTGGTTATTGCGGCGGGGCTCACCTCTTCCCATCCCGAACAGAGTAGTTAAGCCCGCCTGCGCAGATGGTACTGCAGTTATGTGGGAGAGTATGTCGTCGCCTTTCTTTTGAAAACCCTGTTTCTATCGAAACGGGGTTTTTTGTTTTATAGCACTTTGTGTTTTTTTAACCGCCGGTGCGCTGAAATTTTGGATCAGGTGCAAAATTTTACCGCAAAGCACGCAAAGATTTTTTTTTCAGCTGTGCTTACAGTTGGCTGTATTAAGTTCGCAAAGGCTGCCCGTTGGAGCTTTGCGTAATCCCTTTGCGAACTTTGCGGTTAAATAGCGGTTGCTGTAGCTATTTCTTTTGAAAGTGAAACTTCTAGGTTTACCG
This sequence comes from Flavobacterium sp. Root420, assembly GCF_001427905.1. Taxonomy (GTDB): domain Bacteria; phylum Bacteroidota; class Bacteroidia; order Flavobacteriales; family Flavobacteriaceae; genus Flavobacterium. The sequence continues at coordinate 228,698 of NZ_LMEF01000033.1, read as the reverse complement.
TAGACTGCGTTAGGGATGGGAGCGGCATCCTTTTGCGATGTCTTGGACTTCTTCCCAAACCAAAACCCCTATCGCAAAAGATACAGCGGACAGCCCGACCCGGAGGGAAACGCCCCAACCATATGTATTCTTTCAATAATATATCATCTTGTTTCTGTTAAATAAAAATCAATTTTGGGTTTTAATTTAGCCTCGGTTAGCCATTTTAAATGTGAATCAGTATTTTTGTGTAAATATTATAATTTAAGTATGAAAAAAAGTATTGTATTGTTGACATTGTTTGTTATCTCAAATTTAAGTGCTCAACAACGCCCTAAGTTGATTGTAGGTATTGTAGTGGATCAGATGAAAATGGAATATTTATATCGGTTCTCAGATGATTTTTCGCCAAATGGATTTAAGAGATTAATGAATAATGGATATACTTTTCAAAATATGCATTATAATTATATGCCAACTTATACAGCTCCGGGGCATGCTTCAATTTATACAGGAACGACGCCAGCGACACATGGAATTGTTGGTAACGAATGGTTTAGCAGAACTACCGGAAAAGAAATGTACTGTACAGATGATGCTGGTGTAAAAACATTAGGAGACGGAACAGTTGAAGAAGGGGCAATGTCTCCTAAAAATCTTCAAAGTACTACTATTACGGATGAAGTAAGAATGGCTACTAATTTTGAAGGTAAAGTTATTGGAATGAGTCTTAAAGACCGTGGTGCAATTTTACCAGCGGGTCATTTTGCAAATTGGGCTTTTTGGTATAGTAAAACAGGTTCATTTATTTCTAGTACTTTTTATGGTGAAAAATTGCCAGAATGGGTGACTCAGTTTAACAGCGAGAAACATTATATGGCTTATATTAATAAAGGTTGGGATTTATACAAACCAGCTTCAACTTATAATGAGAGTTTGCCTGATAATAACCCTTATGAAGGTAAATTGTATGGAAGTGCCACACCAGTTTTTCCATATGATTTGAAAACAATGTATGAGAAAAATGATGCCGGAATTTTAAGAGCTACTCCTTATGGAAATGATTTGTTAGCTGACTTTGCTAAAAAAGCTATTGAGAAGGAAGAATTAGGAAAAGATAATATCACCGATTTTTTAACAGTTAGCTTTTCATCAACAGATTATGTTGGGCATTTACTTGGGCCACGTTCTATGGAACTTCAGGATACTTATTTAAGATTAGATCAAACGATCGCTGACTTTTTAGCGTATTTAGATAAAACAGTTGGAAAAGGTAATTATTTGCTTTTCTTAACAGCGGATCATGCAGGTGCTGAAAATGTTATCTATTTGAAAGATCGTAAATATAATGTTGATAATTTTCCGTCAAAAGATTTTAGAAAAAATCTGCAGGATTTCTCTACAAAAACTTTTGGTGTTGATTTACTATTAAATTATTCTAATTTCAATATCTTCTTCAATAAACAAATAATTAAAGACAAAGGTCTAGAGTTAACTAAAGTAAAACAAGCTTTTAAAGAGTATTTGATTTCATTACCACAGATTAAAAAAGTCTATACGGAAGAAGAAATTTTAGCTAATTCCGGAAATGATTATTATTTGAATTTTGTTGCAAAAGGATATGATGTTACTCAGGATGGTGATATGGTTATCATTAATAAACCTGGCGATATGGAATATTCGGTTACTGGAACATCTCACGGAACTCCATATAGCTATGATACTCATGTACCTGCTATTTTTTACGGCTGGCACATTAAAAAAGGGGAATCATATGATAAAAAAGCGATTACTGAAATTGCTCCAACAATAGCCCAAAAAATTAAAGTTGCTTTTCCGAATGGAACAGAAGCAAAAGTAATGCAGGAAGTTTTGGATGCTAAATAATACTGCTTAATATAAATTGGAAGCCTGTCTAATTTGACAGTCTTTTTTTATGCCATAAAAAAAGACTTTTCAATTAAGAAAAGTCTTTTTAAATAGTGTTTTTAGTAAGCACTTATTATAATGTTAGCCTATGCGTTTGCTAACACTAATTCTTCGTTGAAGGGAAGATTCCAAGCCTCTGCAACTCCTTTGTAAAGGATTTTTCCATTAGCAATATTTAATCCTTTTTTCAATTCTTCGTTTTCGTTACAAGCTTTTTCCCAACCTTTGTTTGCCAATTGTACAGCATAAGGTAAAGTAGCATTTGTTAAAGCTAATGTTGATGTATAAGGGACAGCTCCTGGCATATTAGCTACACAGTAGTGAACGATATCATCAATAATGAATGTTGGGTTTTCGTGTGTTGTTGGAGTACAAGTTTCAATACATCCACCCTGATCAACAGCAACGTCTACTACAACAGTTCCCGGACGCATTAATTTAAGCATATCACGAGTGATTAAGTGAGGTGCTTTTGCTCCTGGAATTAAAACTGCACCAACTATTAAATCAGCATCAGCGATTGCTCTAGTAATATTGTAATGGTTAGACATTTCTGTATTTACATTTGCTGGCATAATATCGTCAAGTTGACGTAAACGTGGCAAGCTTAAATCCATAATAGTTACCTGAGCACCTAAACCAGCAGCCATTTTTGCAGCCTGAGTTCCTACGATTCCTCCACCTAAAACTAATACTTTAGCTGGTGGTACACCTGGAACACCACCTAAAAGAATTCCTCTACCTTTTAATGGTTTTTCAAGGTATTTTGCTCCTTGTTGAATTGCCATACGACCTGCAACCTCAGACATTGGAACTAATAATGGCAAACTACGGTCTGCTTTTTCAACTGTTTCGTAAGCTAAACAAACAGCCCCTTTTTCAAGCATTGCATGAGTCAATGGTTCTGAGGAAGCAAAGTGAAAGTAAGTGAAAAGCAATTGATCTTTTTTGATTAAAGGATATTCAGAAGCAATTGGTTCTTTTACTTTAATAATCATTTCTGCAATAGCGTAAACTTCCTCAATAGTTCCTAAAACTACTGCTCCTGCGCTTGCATACTCATCATCACTAAATCCACTTCCTATACCTGCAGTTGCCTGTACGTAAACTGTATGACCATGTTTTTTCATTTCAGAAACACCAGCAGGCGTTAATGCTACACGATTTTCGTTGTTTTTTATTTCTTTTGGAACACCTATTATCATCTTGTTATATTTTTTTGTTTTTTCTTGAATTTGTTTTACAAAGCTACTGATAGAGAATATATTATTGATATTTGACTGATAAATAAGAAAATATTATTTTATTTTATACTTTTACAGAAAAATATTCTTTTTGGATGGCTTTGGACTTCTAAAAAAAGAAAAAATGACTAAATTCTATTAATTTAAGAAAACGTTTTCGTTATGGCTTTAGATGAAATTGACAAAAAAATCTTACGACTTTTGCAGGAAAATGCTCATTACACTTTAAAGGACATTGCAAATAAAATAAATCTCTCTCTTACACCTGTTCATGATAGGGTTAAACGTCTTGAAAAAGAGGGAGTTATAGAGAAGTATGTTTCGATTTTAAATAAGAAAAAACTTGGCAATAATCTTACTGTTTATTGTCAGGTTACCTTAACGAAACAGACCTATGATACTTCGGAAGGGTTTAATCAATCGATTCTGAATTTGCCAGAGGTTGTGGAATGTAATTATGTTTCCGGAAATTTCGATTATATGCTTAAAATTATTATTCCGGACATGGAAAGCTATCACCATTTTCATCAAAAAAAATTATCAATTTTACCTGAAGTTTCTTTGATCAATACTGTTTTTGTAATTTCAGAAGTAAAAAGTACAACAGTTCTTCCAATTTAAAAGAAACAAAAAACCATCAATAAAATTGATGGTTTTAAGAATGGTTGGTTTGGTTTTGTATTAATAATAAGTAAAACGTCTAACTTTAGCGATGTATTTTGCTAAACGAATTACTTGATGACTATAGCCGTATTCATTATCATACCAAATATATAAAACAATGTTTTTACCATCTTTAGAAACGATTGTTGCGTTACTGTCGTAAATTGATGGCGCAGAAGTTCCCACGATGTCAGAAGAAACCAATTCATTATTTAATGAATATTTGATTTGCTCTACAAGCTCTCCTTCTAAAGCGTATTTTTTCATGATTTTATTGATAGCAGTAATTGAGGTAGCTTTTTTAACTTCTAAATTCACTACAACCAAAGATCCATTTGGAACAGGAACTCTAATAGCATTTGAAGTTAATTTCCCTTCAAGAGATGGGATTGCTTTTGCAACTGCACTTCCGGCACCGGTCTCGGTAATAACCATATTTAGCGCAGCAGCTCTTCCTCGACGGTATTTTTTATGCATATTATCAACCAGATTCTGATCGTTTGTATAAGCATGAATGGTTTCTAAGTGACCTTTTGCTACGCCTAAAGTATCTTCAATAACTTTTAAAATTGGCGTTATCGCATTTGTAGTGCATGATGCTGCAGAAAAAATATTTATTTCATCAGGATTATATTCGTTATGATTAACACCGTGAACAATATTCGGAACTCCTTTTCCTGGTGCTGTCAATAAAACTTTGCTAACACCATTTGAAGTTAGATGTCTTTTTAGAGTTTCTTCTGATGTAAAGGCACCTGTATTATCAATAACTAAAGCATCATTGATTCCGTATTGTGTATAATCTATTTCTTCCGGAGTATTTGCGTTTATGATATGAACAGTAGTTCCGTTTATGATTAAAGCATTATTTTTTGGATCAGCAATTACAGATCCCTGAAAATCTCCATGAATTGAATCGTAACGCAATAGAGAAGCTCGTTTCTCTAAAGTTACGGCATCACTTTTATCACGGGTTACAATTGCTCTCAAACGCAATTGGTTTCCTTTGCCGGTTTTTGACATTAATTCCCTGGCTAACAAGCGTCCAATTCTTCCAAAGCCATATAAAACAACATCTTTTGGCTGAATTTCTTTTGTGGATTTGGCTTTTTTCAATTTTTCCATCACAAAATATCTTGCATCCGGATATTTTTCTTCTTCTAAAAGATATTCATACGTAAGTTTTCCTAAATCTAATTTTGCAGGTGGAAAATCTAAAGACAAAATCACTTTTGCAATTTCAACAGAATCAAAAACACTAATCGGCTTACCTACAAATTCACCTGCATATTGATGTAGATTGATTATGTCACTGACATTTTTATCCAATAATTGGTTTTTGAATAAAACCATTTCGATGGATTTGTCATACCATAAATCGCTTATGACTTTTATTAATTCGACACCAGCTCTTCTTCGGTCGACTTGTAATGATACCTCTTTTTGGTACAAAGATTTTTTACTCATAATTGATCAAATTGAAAAAATAAATAGACGACTATTTTTAAATTTGGCGCAAAAGTATCCATTTCAATCGATTTCGTAAACTATTTTATGATTTATTTTTGAAAAATAAAAAAGCCACCTTAATTACTAAGATGGCTTTTTTGAGTTGTCAGTCTCAGTCTCTGTTTTCAGTTTTTGACTGAAGACCGAGACTGATAACTGCGACTAAATAATTATTCTAAAGATTTCTCCATTTCTGTTTATCATTTCGATACGAACACTTTGGCCTTCGTCTTTTTTGCTTAAAAGTTTCGAAACAGTTTCGACATTTGTTGCTTTTACATTATCAATACTTAAAATAATATTGCCTTGTAATTCGTTTTGATATTGCATTAAATTATCATTGGTAATATTTTTAATTTTTACACCATAATCAATTCTGAATTTCTTCTTGTCAGTGGCATCAATATTTTCTAATTCGATTCCTTTAAATTCTGTACTAAAGAATTCATTTTTACTTAAAGTTACCGGAACAGTTCTCGTTTGTCCATCTTTCATATAACTAACTTTGACAACATCGTTTGGTCGTTTTGTGTTAATATAACCCGAAAGATCAGCATAAGTTGCAATGTTTTGATCATCCAATTTTACGATAATATCACCTTTTGCAAGCCCGGCTTTTTCAGCCCCGGAATTTTTAGAAACTTTACTAATATAAAATCCTTGCGTTTGAGTTACGCCTAATTCTTTTGAAGCTGTACTGTTCAATTCGCCACCTTCAACACCTAAAATACCTCTTTGAACATTTCCAAATTCCATAATGTCCTCGATAATTTTTCTGGCGATATTGGATGGAACTGCAAATGAATATCCAACATAAGAACCTGTCATTGAAGAAATCATAGTGTTAATTCCAATTAATTCTCCTCGGGTGTTTACTAACGCTCCACCACTGTTTCCAGGATTTACGGCAGCATCAGTTTGGATGAAAGACTGAATTCCGCTTGTGTCTAAATTTCGGGCTTTCGCCGAAACAATCCCGGCAGTTACAGTAGAAGTTAGGTTGTACGGATTACCAACGGCTAAAACCCATTCTCCAATTTTTACATTGTCAGAATTGGCAAAAGCGGTATAAGGCAATTTTTCATCAGCATTGATTTTTAACAGTGCGATGTCCATTTTTGAGTCGGTACCAATCAATTTTGCCGTATATGATTTCTTGTTGTTTAAGGTAATTTCAATTTCTGAAGCATCTTTAACTACGTGATTATTCGTCACAATGTATCCATCTTCAGAAATAATAACACCAGAACCAGTTCCTACTTGTTCCTGTTGTTGTTGGCCGCCATATCCATAGAAAAATTCCATCATTGGATTACTGACTGTTCTTCTCGAAACATTCTTTACGTGAACAACGGTGTGGATCGTTTTATCTGCAGCAGCAGTAAAATCTACTGTCTCAGCTGATAATGCAACATTTCGTCCAAATGAATTGGGGGCTAGAGTAACAACAGAATTTTCTCTTCCAAAAAAAGAATTGTTGCCATCAAATAATAATTTGTAAGCACTAAGTGTAGTAGCACCACTTAGTAATGACACTAAAAATAAGGTTGAAAATCTTTTCATAATTAGGCTTAATGTTTAAGTTATAATGTAAAATTAATAGAAAAAATTATTTCAAAAAATGGTTTAACGCTCTTTAACAATCATTAACATTTCATTAATTATTAGTTCGTACTTTTGTACTTATTTAATAGACAAAAAATGCAAATAGAATTTTATAAATATCAGGGTACAGGGAATGATTTTGTAATGATTGACAATCGTACTAATTTTTTCCCAAAAGAAGATATTCAACTGATTGAACGTTTATGCGACAGACGATTTGGTATTGGAGCAGACGGACTTATTTTATTAGAAAATGATTCGGATACTGATTTCAGAATGGTTTATTACAATTCTGACGGGAACGAAAGTTCGATGTGTGGAAATGGTGGCCGTTGTCTGGTAGCTTTTGCAAATCAAATGGGCGTGATTAATAATCAGGCAATTTTTATGGCAGCAGATGGGTTGCATCACGCTTCTGTTGGAGGAGATGATACCATTGTTTCCTTGCAAATGATTGATGTTGATGAAATACAAAAGAAAGATTCTTATACTTTTTTGAATACTGGTTCACCGCATCACGTACAGCTTGTTGATGATTTAAGACAATATAATGTAAAAGAAAATGGTGCAGCCATTCGTTATGGTGAACTGTATGGAGAAAAAGGAAGTAATGTCAATTTTGTAAAGAAAATTGATGATGATACTTTTTCACTTCGTACTTATGAAAGAGGTGTTGAAGATGAAACTTTAGCTTGTGGAACAGGAGCAACTGCAGTTGCCATTGCAATGAACGCGATTGGACAAACGGATAAAACATCTATCAATTTAAATGTTGAAGGAGGAAAGCTAAATGTTTCTTTTGATAAAATGGGAGATCATTTTACCAATGTTTTCTTAACCGGCCCAGCCAAATTTGTTTTTAAAGGCAGTATTGAAATCTAAAATCAACAATCTAAAATTACAATGATTACACTCAAAGGCGAAAATATCTATCTGCGTGCATTAGAACCTAATGATTTAGAGTTTGTGTATGCGATGGAAAATGATCAGAGCATTTGGGAAGTCAGCAATACTTATACGCCATACAGCCGTTTTCTGGTTCGTCAATATCTTGAAAATGCACATCAGGATATTTATGAAGCTAAGCAGTTGCGATTAGCAATTTGTCAGGATGAAGATTTTCCTGCTATTGGATTAATTGATTTATTTGAATTTGACCCGAAGAATAATAAAGCGGGGGTTGGAATCGTTATCCAAAAAGACGAAAATAAAAAACAAAACATTGGTTCTGAAGCATTGGAACTTTTAATTAAATATGCTTTTCATAATCTAAATTTACATCAGCTCTATGCAAATATTAGTGTCGAAAATGTAGCAAGTATAGCTCTTTTTACTAAATTTGGTTTTGAGAAAATAGGAATTAAAAAAGATTGGATTTTGCTGAATAACCACTATCAAGACGAAGCAATGTACCAGTTAATTAACAAACAAATTTAAAATTTAAACTTTGAGCTTAAAAAAAATTATCACGATAACTGTTGTAGCCGTAATTTCAGTTTTAATGATTTACGGATTTATTTTGATCAGCAGGATTTTTAGCGCCAACACCAAATTTGAGGAAAAAGAACTTTATGTTTATGTTCCTACCGGTGCAAATTATACCGATGTAAAAAAAATATTAGAACCTTATATCAAGAATTTCGAAAACTTCGAAATGGTAGCGAATAAGAGAAGTTATCCTGAAAATGTAAAATCAGGTCGTTTTTTACTTAAAAAAGACATGAATAATATCGATTTGGTTCGTGCAATGCGTTCTAATGTTCCTGTAAAATTAGCTTTTAATAACCAGGAACGTTTAGAGAATTTTGCCGGAAGAGTTGGTTCTGAAATCGAAGCGGATAGTTTATCTTTAATGAAAGCAATTAAAGATTCGACTTTCATGGCCGCTAACGGTTTTAATGAAGATAATGTATTCGCCATGTTTATTCCGAATACTTATGAAGTATATTGGAATACTTCTGCAGAAAAATTCCGTGATAAAATGATCAAGGAATATCATAATTTCTGGACAGATAAAAGAATTGCAGAAGCAAAAGAACAAGGTTTAACGCCAGTTCAGGCTACTATTTTAGCTTCAATCGTTCATAAAGAATCAGTAAAAAAAGATGAAAGACCTAGAATTGCAGGTGTATATTTAAACCGTTTGCGTTTAGCAATGCCTTTACAAGCTGATCCAACTGTAATTTATGCCTTAAAATTAAGAGATAATAATTTCGATCAGGTTATTAAAAGAGTTTTTTATAACGACCTGGTTATGAAGTCTCCATATAATACTTATGTGAATATTGGACTTCCTCCGGGACCAATTGCAATGCCTGATATTACAGCTCTTGAAGCAGTTTTAAATCCGGAAAAAAACGATTATATCTATTTTTGTGCTAGTGTTGAGCGTTTTGGATATCATGAATTTGCCTCAACTTTGGCAGAACATAATGTAAATGCAAAAAAATATTCTGATTGGATTGCCAGTCAAGGTGTGACAAGATAGTTTTTAAAAATTATTTCTAAAAAAAAACCGAAGCTTAAATTTAAGCTTCGGTTTTTTTATTGCCATTTTTGAAGTGTTGTGAATTAGAAAAATTATGATGCAAAAAAAGCATTGCATTTCTTTCCAATTTTTATTGAAACAATAAAAAATCAAAAAAATAACATTTATTTATGTGTAAAAAAAATGAAAATTATGTAAGTTAAATATTATTATTTTAACATATTTGCTAAAAATATCCTAAAAATGATATTTTAGAAGTTTATTTTTTTGACGTTTTTGAGGAAAATAAATAGCTCTTCTTAACGCTCGAAAACTCGATCAATAAAGGGATCAGGCGGATATTAGTGTTTTTTTAAAACATGTAAACGTCTGAATATCAGCATTGTTTATTTTTGCTTACCTTTGCACTGTAGAAATTTTAAGAGGGTGACAGCGTTTTGAAGAAAAACAATTTATGATAAAGAAATGGTATTTTTATGCGAGTTTAGTCGTTATTATTACATTTTTAAGTTTGGGTTTTAAACCCTTTAATCTGGAAACCAAACCTTGGTTTTTAATAGAAAAAACAGATGGATCAGAATACTTATTTCCATCGCTGGACAAGGATGATTATCCTGAATCAAACAAATTAAACGTCCCATACACGGGAAATCATCTAATCGGTTTTAAAGAAGCAGTTGCTTTTAAAGAGTCTCAAGGAAAGTACCGTTTGGTAAATTCGCTTGGCTATATGGGAAAATACCAGTTTGGTCCTCAGGCACTGAGATCGATTGGTGTTCGCAGTGGCAAGGCTTTTTTAAAAGATCCTGCTTTACAAGAAAAAGCATTTGTTGCGTTATTATCCAAAAATAAATGGATTTTACGTAATGAAATTGAAAGGTATGAAGGGAAAATCATTAACGGTGTTGCTATTACCGAATCCGGAATTTTGGCAGCGGCGCATCTTGGTGGTGCCGGATCAGTAAAAAACTTCTTTAAAAATAAAGGAAACAGGTTCTTTAGAGATGCCTACGGAACTTCATTACGAAGTTACATGAAAGCTTTTGGAGGTTATGATCTCTCTTACATTGAAGCAGATAGTAATGCTACAATAAACGACTAAAAAGTAAAAACTAAAAAATCCCGAGTGAATCGGGATTTTTTTATGGAATATATTAATCAATTAATATTTCTAAAATTTTAATGGCTGCTTCACTAATCTTTGTTCCTGGTCCAAAAATGGCAACTGCACCGGCATCAAATAAATATTGATAGTCTTGTGCAGGTATAACACCACCCACAATTACCATAATATCTTCTCGGCCGTGCTTTTTAAGTTCTTCAATAACCTGCGGAACCAAAGTTTTATGTCCGGCAGCTAATGAAGAAACACCCAATATATGGACATCATTTTCAACAGCTTGTTTAGCGGCTTCAGCCGGTGTTTGGAAAAGTGGACCTATATCTACATCAAAACCAACATCGGCGTAGCCTGTAGCAACTACTTTTGCACCTCTGTCATGTCCGTCTTGTCCCATTTTGGCAATCATAATTCGGGGACGTCTTCCTTCTTGTTTGGCAAAGGCATCTGCTAATTGTTTTGCCTTTTCAAAATTTTCGTCGTTTTTTATTGCTGCACTATACACACCGCTAAAGGATTTAATTTGTGCTTTGTACCTGCCAAAAATACTTTCCAGAGCATCGCTGATTTCTCCTAAAGTAGCTCTTTCACGAGCGGCCTCAGTTGCGATTTCCAATAAGTTTCCTTGCCCGGTTTTAGCACAATGAATTAATTTTTCCAGTGATTGATTTACTTTCTCCGTATTTCTTTTTGCTTTTATATCTTCAAGACGTTCAATTTGTTGTTTACGGACCATTTGGTTGTCAACATCCAAAATATGCAACGGATCTTCTTTCTCTAATCTAAATTGATTTACACCAACAATAATATCCTGTCCGCTATCAATTCTGGCTTGTTTTCTTGCTGCGGCTTCTTCAATTCTAAGTTTCGGAATTCCGGCTTCGATGGCTTTTGTCATTCCGCCCAATTCTTCAACTTCTTCAATAAGTTTCCAAGTATTTTCTAAAAGTTCATTTGTCAAACTTTCAACATAGTAACTTCCAGCCCAAGGATCAACTGTTTTGGTAATTTTAGTTTCTTCCTGTAGAAAGATTTGCGTATTACGTGCAATTCTCGCAGAAAAATCGGTTGGTAAAGCAATTGCCTCGTCAAGTGCATTGGTATGTAAAGATTGTGTTCCTCCAAAAGCAGCAGCAGTCGCTTCGATACAAGTTCTGGCTACATTATTAAAAGGATCTTGTTCTGTTAAACTCCAGCCGCTTGTTTGACAATGTGTTCTCAGTGCCAACGACTTGTCGCTTTTTGGATTAAATTGCTGAATTAATTTCGCCCAAATCATTCTTCCCGCTCTCATTTTTGCAATTTCCATAAAATGATTCATTCCAATCGCCCAAAAGAAAGAAAGGCGAGGAGCAAATTCATCTATAGTCATTCCTGTTGAAAGTCCGGTTCTGATATATTCTAAACCATCTGCTAAAGTATAAGCCAATTCAATATCCGCAGTTGCACCGGCTTCCTGCATATGATATCCCGAAATAGAGATAGAATTAAATTTTGGCATTTTCTTGCTCGTAAATTCAAAAATATCTGCAATGATTTTCATCGATGGTGTTGGCGGATAAATATAAGTGTTACGCACCATAAACTCTTTCAGAATATCATTCTGAATGGTTCCTGAGAGTTTTTCGATGGAAACACCTTGTTCTTCAGCTGCGACGATGTAAAAAGCCATAATTGGTAAAACAGCTCCATTCATAGTCATAGAAACCGACATTTCGTCTAACGGAATCTGGTCGAAAAGTACTTTCATATCTTCGACAGAATCAATTGCAACACCTGCTTTTCCAACATCTCCGACAACTCTTTCATGATCTGAATCGTAACCACGATGTGTTGGTAAATCAAAAGCAATTGAAAGCCCTTTTTGCCCGGCAGCTAAATTTCTTCTGTAAAATGCATTACTTTCTTCTGCTGTGGAGAATCCGGCATACTGACGAATAGTCCACGGACGTCTCACATACATTGTGGCGTATGGTCCGCGTAAATTTGGCGCAAAGCCTGCCCCGAAATCAAGAAATTCTAAATTTTCAAGATCTTTTTCAGAGTATGTTTTTTTAAGCTCAATTCCTTCAGCAGTAAAAAAGTTATCGGCTAAAATGTCTGACTTTTGACTTTCGACTTTTAACTTTTGACTGTCCAGATTAATATGTTTAAGGTCTTTTCTTATCATGGAGACACTTCGTTTTGTTGGGTTATTAATTACTTTGAAAAAGATTATTCAAGTTCTAATCGTTCTTGTTCTAATTTCTCAGCTAATCTTTTTTCTATTATGGGTGTAATTAATGTTTTTCTTGGTTTTATTTTTACAAAAGGAAACAACTCTAAATCGTGTTTCATTTTGTCTTCTTTGTTTGGATACTTGTTCGTTCCTAATAAAACTTCTTTTTTCGAATCAAATAGTTCCTGTTCTTTTGCAGCGCTTTCCTGAATTTTCTTTTTGATTGTTCCGTCGTTCAAAAGTTTCAGAAAACCTCCATTTGCTTCAATATCTTTAAATAGGGCCAAACTTTTTTCAGCCAATTGCATTGTTAAACTTTCGATGTAATAACTTCCATCGGCAGGATTATCTACTTTATCAAAATAACTTTCATGTTTTAAAACCAGCAACTGATTTCTCGCAATTCGGTCGCCAAATTCATTGTCTTTATGATATAAAGCATCATAAGGCAAATTCGCAACAGCATCAGCACCACCTAAAATAGCCGACATGCATTCGGTTGTAGTACGAAGCATATTAACGTTATAATCGTAAATCGTTTTATTTCGTTTGGTTGGTGTAACCAATAAATGGCATTCAATATCAGGATTATATGCTGCAGCAATTAAGTTAAAAAGCATTCGCAACGCGCGAAGTTTTGCAATTTCAAAGAAATAATTAGTCCCAACAGAAACCTGAAAAACAAATGGTTTTGTAAGGTTAGGCAAACGATTTAAATATTCATTTGCATGCGCCAAACTGTAAGCAATTTGCTGTGTAATAGTAGCTCCGGCATTTTGATATAAACCTAAATCTATACTTATTAATGAAAGGTTTGTAGTTGCTTTTGCAATATTTTCAATCGTTTCAAAATTATTTTTATCCGATGTTGGAAACCAATTTCCTTCTCTTGCAAAATGGCCAATTGGATCAATATTACAATAAAAAAAAGCTTTTTTCTGAATTGAAATTGTATCTAATAATTTTACGAAATCGATTGAAATAAAATTTAAATTAAAGTAAACGATTCTGTTTTCTAAAGGAAGAGTTTCTAATAATTTTTTAATGTCTGTTTTTTCGTTTTGAATCGTAAAACGTAAACTTTCGGCACCTCTTTCAATGGTATTTATAGCTCTTTGAATCGATTTCTCGATATCATAAACGAAAATATTTTGACAGATTTTAAAATTCGAAACCTTAGTTTTTATGGCTGCCGTTTTTGAAAATTCATCTCTGTGATAAAAAGGCTTTACCTGAATATCTTCGGGAGAATTCCAAATTACCGTTTGGTTGTATTCGGCTCCATCTAATTCAAACTGAATTTTTTGTTTCCATTGTTTGGATGAAATCGGATTAAAATCGTCGAATAGGGTAGTGGCCATGGAGTGTTTTTTCTGATTATTCTTTTTCTTGAATGGTATCTCCTTCAAATTGGATGATGTAAATATCTTCGCTGTCTTTTTTCATAAAGTACTTTTCGCGAGCATATTTTTCTATTTGTTCAGGATTTTTAAGTTGTTTGATCTGTTCCTGATCTTTTTTTATTTCTTCCTGATAATATTTTTTATTGTCTTGTAATTCATTGATTTGCCCATCTAAAAAGCGATGATCGAAATAGGAGTAATTGTCTAAAAATAACATCCAGATAACAAAAAACAGTAACACCCAAACATATTTATTGCCTAGGAATTTAAACCATGATTTGTCTTTATATGGATTTTTCATTTTCATTTTTAATTAACCGATTGTGTCTTAGAATTTTGACTCGTCTTTCTAGCCCCGATGGAGCCGATATCCTTTTTATGTCCGCCGCGGCGGACATAAAAAGATAAAGGCGAGAGCGGGAAATAGCTCCTAATTTTTATGGACTAAATTTACAATAAAAATTATAAAATTCGCTGATTAATTACGGCACGAACTACATCAATTGCTACAGTATTGTATTTGTCATTTGGAATAATGATATCAGCAAAAGCTTTTGATGGTTCGATAAATTGCTCATGCATAGGTTTTAAAGTAGTTTGATAACGGTTTAAAACCTCGTCAATATCGCGTCCACGTTCTGAAATATCTCTTTTTAAACGACGAATTAATCTTTCGTCAGAATCGGCATGAACATAAATTTTAATATCAAATAATTCACGTAATTCAGGATTAGTGAGAATTAAAATCCCTTCAATAATCATTACTTTTCGCGGATGTGTTGATACAGTATCGTCGGTTCTGTTATGCTGAATAAAAGAATACACAGGCTGGTCAATTGTTTCTCCTGTTTTTAATGCTTTAAGATGTTTTACCAATAATTCAAAATCGATCGCTCTTGGGTGATCAAAATTGATTAATGCTCTTTCGTCAAATGACAAATTGCTGGTTTCCTTATAGTACGAGTCCTGAGAAATTACCCCAACTTCCGTATCTGGTAATTCGTTCATGATTTGGTGTACTACTGTTGTTTTTCCACTTCCTGTTCCCCCTGCAATTCCAATAATGAGCATAAATTTGATATTATATATTTATTAGACAAAAATAATAATTTAAGTGAATTGTCTAAGCAAATTATTCATTTAAACCATATAAGTAACGTAAGTAAATTTAAGTAAACAGATGTTTAAACAAAGTATTATTTAACTGAACTTATATCACTTATATGATAAAAACAATAAAAAAAATCCCGAGAGCAAAGTCGTCGGGATTTCGTGCAATCAGTATAGTTTTAATAAAATATTCTGAATTTAGTAAGCACTTGTAATTATTTATTCTTTTTTGCTTTTATCATCATTTCAAGCTGATCCCAAAGTTCTTCCGGAATCGCTTCTAATAAATTGAATTGTCCGGCGCCTTTTAACCATTCTCCTCCGTCAATTGTAATTACATCTCCGTTTACGTACGCTGAGAAATCAGAAACTAAATAAGCTGCTAAATTGGCTAACTCCTGATGATCACCTACACGTTTTAATGGCACTTTTTTAGCCATATCAAACTTTTCAGCAAGATCTCCGGGTAACAATCTGTCCCAGGCTCCTTTTGTTGGGAATGGTCCTGGAGCAATCGCGTTAGAACGGATTCCGTATTTGGCCCATTCTACAGCAAGACTTCTTGTCATGGCTAAAACTCCCGCTTTTGCAGTAGCACTTGGAACCACGTAAGCAGATCCAGTCCAAGCATAAGTTGTAACGATATTTAAAATTGTTGCAGATGTTTGTTTACTGTCAATCCAATGTTTTCCAAAGGCTAGTGTACAGTTTTTAGAACCTTTCAGTACAATATCGATAACAGTGTCAAAAGCATTTGCAGATAAACGTTCTGTTGGAGAAATGAAATTTCCAGCTGCATTGTTCAAAAGAACATCTACTTTTCCGAAAGCTTTTAAAACTTCCTGAAGCATGTTTTCTACTTCTTCATAATGACGAACGTCACATTGAAGCGGCAAACATTTTCCGCCAGTTTCGGTTTCAAGTTCAGTAGCAGTTGCTTTTAGTTTATCAAAATCTCGTGAAGTAATCGCTACCTGAGCGCCTAATTCTAAGAAATATTTAGTCATTGCTTTTCCTAAACCACTTCCGCCCCCAGTAACTACAATAACTTTTCCTTTTAAGGCGTCATCGCGCAACATTTTATCTGTATAGCTCATACTTTTCTCTTTTTATTGCAATATTAATTAAATAAATAGGATGCATGCATAATAATGTTATAAAATTTTGATAAATTTTATATATCGCACAATTTTTTTGCTGCTGATTCAAGTGTAAAATTGTCTTTGGCAAAGCAAAAACGTATTAATTTCTGATCTTTATGATCCGAATAAAAAGTGGAAATAGGGATTGCAGCAACGCCATGATCGGTAATCAGTTTTTTGCAAAAAGTCATATCGTCATCGTCTGAAATATTGGCATATGATGCTACTTGAAAATAGGTTCCTTCGCAAGGTTTTAATTCGAATCGGCTGTTTTGAAGGAGTTTTTGAAAATAATCGCGTTTTTCCTGATAGAATTTTCCAAGTAAATTTACATCAACAACATCTAAATATTGACTAATGGCTACTTGAGAGATGCTGTTAACACTGAAAACCAAAAACTGATGTACTTTTTTGATTTCTTTCATCAAATATTCAGGTGCGATCGTGTATCCAATTTTCCAGCCTGTTATGTGAAATGATTTTCCGAAGGAAGAAACCATAATACAGCGATTCAAAAGAAAATCTTTGGTATGTGCTGAAATGTGTTTTTCTTCGAAAGTAATATATTCGTAAACTTCGTCAGATAAAACTAGAATTTCAGGATATTTTAAAAGTAGTTTTTCAAACTCTGAAAAATCATTTTCCGTCAAAATTTTTCCTGTCGGATTATGGGGATTATTGATGATAATCATCTTGGTTTTTGATGAACAAGCTTTTTCGATTGTATCCCAATTTGGTGTATAATCATCATTTAAAGCTACCCGAAGCGGTTTTGCATTACAAAGTAAAACAGGAGATTCATAAGAATCATAACTCGGATCCAGAATTACAACTTCATCTCCGGTTTTGACCAAAGCCAAAATGGTAGTGAAAATACCCTGCGTTGCTCCGGCGGTAACTAAAAGTTCAAGATCTGTATTGATTATTCGGTTATAAGAACTCTGAATTAATTTTGCAATCTGACTCATCAAAGGCGGATAACCTGCCATTGGTGTATATTGGTGCACATTTTCTTTAGATAATTTCGCCAGAATATCTGTCAATCTTTCGTCCACAGGAAAATTAGGAAATCCCTGCGAAAGATTAATCGCATTATATTCGACTGCCATTTTAGACATTACCGTAAAGATGCTTGTCGTTATGTTTGGAAGTTTACTCATGAGAAAGTTTGATTAAGGGGAAACTTATGAGTTAAAATTAAAATAATCTAATTGGATTATTTGATGGTAATTGGTACCGAATATAAAACTCTTACCTTTTTGCCATTTTGTTGTCCAGGAATCCATTTGGGACATTTTTTTAGAACTCGAATTGCTTCAGCTCCTGTTCCATAACCTGCATCTCTAAGAATTTTTATATCAGTTAATGAGCCATCTTTTTCAACTACAAATGTTGCGTAAACTTTACTTCCTTTTAAGTCAATATTTGCAATTTCGGCGTCTTGTGGGTACTTGAAATTATTGTCAACAAATTTAAAAAATTTCTCCATCCCTCCAGGAAATTCTGGTTTAACTTCTATACCTGCTGTATTGTAAACAGCATTGTCATTATCATTTATAACAACTTGTGAAGGTCCTGGCTCATCTATCACTAAATCTGAATCAGTATAACTGCTAGTATTAACTTTGACAATTGGTATTTCTGAGTTTTTTGTTTGTGAAGTTTTTGTTTTAGAATTCTTTTTAGTGCTTTGTGAAAATGTATTTTGTGCAGCGCAAATTAAAATCAGAAATAGAAGTTTTTTCATTATATGATGGTTTTAAAGTAAGTTTACGTTTTATGAATAATGAAAATTGTAGGTCGATTATGTAAATCAACTTTTAATTTTTTCCAGTCAGCGACACGCATTGTTTTAATAAATTCAGATGGTAACGTTATATCAGTTGCAATACAAAGATATGTTGAAGGATTTAGAATTTGTAAAAGGTCCTCGACTAATTTATTGTTTCTGTAAGGAGTTTCAATAAAAATTTGAGATTGGTTTTTATCCTGAGATAATTTCTCAAAATGTTTTAGTGCCGATTTTTTCTCATCTTTATCAATTGGTAAATAACCGTTGAAAGTAAAGCTCTGACCATTCATTCCTGAAGCCATCATGGCTAATAAAATAGATGAAGGCCCTACCAAAGGCACAACCTGAATTCCTTTTTCATGTGCTAGTTTTACGATGACAGCACCTGGATCTGCAACGCCTGGACACCCAGCTTCGCTCATTAATCCAACATTTTTCCCTTCTAACAGAGGTTTGATGAAGTCCAAATGCTCACTTGGTTCAGTTCGTTTATTAAGCGTGAAAAGAATTAAGTCTGATTGTTTTTTCTCTGGAGAAACTGCTTTTATTGATTTTCTTGCCGTTTTTTCGTTTTCAACAATATAATGATCTATAAAATCGATACTTCTTTTAACGGTTTGTGGTAAAACATCCATCGGATCGCTTTCGCCCATTGTTGTTGGAATTAAATATAGTTTTCCGAGAAGTTTCATGTGATTTATTTTATAGATTATAAAATGAAAAATTCCAATTATTTAGTAATCAAATAATTGAAATTAGATAAGTTAAGAATGTTTTTCGATGAGTTTTTTAGAAATGATATCAGCAACTTCGTCTAACATTTGATAAACGTTGTCGAAACCGTTTACAGCTCCAAAATAAGGATCCGGAACATCAACATTTTCGCCTGGAAATAATTCGTTTAAAATAAGATGAACTTTATTTTTATGTTCAGGAGTTTTGGCAAGATGAATAACGTCACGGTAATTCGAATTATCCATAACATAGATATAATCGAATTCATCAAAATCAGCAGTTTTAAATTGTCTTCCTTTTTGATTGTCAATACATAAACCGTTTTTTTGGGCAACCGCAATAGAACGTTTGTCTGGTGCGTGACCCACATGCCAGGATCCTGTTCCAGCTGAATCAACTGTGAATTTGTCTTTTGGAAGTTTAGAAGCTAAAATCCCTTCGGCTAAAGGAGATCTGCAAATATTTCCCAAACAAACCATTAAAATTTTTACCGGCATGATTCGCGTTTATAGCGTTAATTTTTTGTTGATGTCTTCGACAAATTTTTTGAATTGTTTGTCTGTAGAAACTAAATTGTCAACGGTTTTACAAGCGTGTAATACGGTAGCGTGATCGCGATCTCCAATTTGTGAACCAATGTTTGCCAAAGAAGCTTTAGTGAATTTCTTTGCAAAAAACATAGCCAATTGTCTCGCCTGAACAACGTGCCTTTTTCTTGTTTTAGATTGAAGTGTTTCAATATCCAACTGAAAATAATCAGACACAATTTTTTGAATATAATCGATAGAGATCTCTCTCTTCACGTTTTTAACAAATTTCTCTACAACACTTTTGGCCAACTCGATAGTAACTTCTTTTTTGTTGAAAGAAGATTGGGCAATTAATGAAATAATAGCACCTTCAAGTTCACGGACATTGCTTTTGATATTACGGGCAACATATTCAATAATGTCTTCCGGCATTTCAACACCATCGCGATACAAAATGTTTTTCAAGATTGAAATACGAGTTTCGTAATCTGGCTGATGTAACTCAGCAGATAATCCCCATTTAAAACGAGATAATAAACGTTGCTCGATATCCTGCATATCAACAGGAGCTTTATCCGAAGTCAAGATTACCTGTTTTCCGTTTTGGTGCAGGTAATTGAAAATGTGGAAAAATACGTCCTGAGTTCCTGATTTTCCAGATAAAAACTGAACGTCATCAATAATCAAAACGTCAATTAATTGGTAAAAGTGAATAAAATCATTACGATTATTCTTTTTAACCGAATCAATATATTGTTGTGTGAAAATTTCGGCAGAAATATATAAAACCGTTTTTTCAGGATATTTGTCTTTTACTTCAACACCAATAGCGTGTGCTAAGTGTGTTTTTCCTAAACCAACTCCACCAAAAATCAATAACGGATTAAATGAAGTTCCTCCAGGTTTGTTGGCAACAGCCATACCGGCAGAACGTGCCAAACGGTTAGAGTCTCCTTCAAGGAAATTGTCAAAACTGTAGTTGGCATTTAATTGCGACTCAATTTTTAAATTTCTAATTCCGGGAATTACGAAAGGATTTTTAAGTTCAGGATTTAAGTTCTTAAATGGAGCATCAACCTCTTGCGGTTTCATTGGCACTCGGTTGGCACTTGGCAACTGTTCGGTAAACGGTTGTTTATTGCCATAAGTGTTCTCCATTTTAATTTTATAGAGTAACTTTGCATTTTTTCCCAGTTCTTTGGTAAGCGCAACTTTCAATAATTTAACGTAATGTTCTTCTAACCATTCGTAGAAAAATTTACTTGGTACTTGAATATATAACGCGTTGTCGGTTAGCTCAACTGATTTGATTGGTTCAAACCAAGTTTTATATGCTTGATCTTGAATATTGTCCTTTATAAAAGACAAACAGTTTTCCCATACCGATTGAGCAGTTTTAGTCATAGATTCAGATAAATTTTTTTATTATTGATAAAGATTCTCCTAATAAAAAGGGAGCAATTTTATTCCGTATTTCGGGATAACAAATATGTGAACAAATTTCTGTAAAAAAAAATATTTTGGGGTCTAATTTTATAAAAAAATGTTGTAAGTAAACTTTTGTAAGTAAAATTTTTTTAATCAATAAATAATGAAAAATCATCAAACGCAAGTGCGTGTTCGTTACTCTGAAACAGACCAAATGGGGGTCGTTTATCACGGAAATTATGTGCCTTATTTTGAAATTGGACGCGTGGAATGGCTTAGAGATAAAGGGATTTCGTATAAAAGCATGGAAGAAAGCGGAATTGGATTACCAATTGTTTCGATGCAAATAAATTATAAAAAGTCAGCGCGCTATGATGAGCTTCTTACGATTCATACCACTTTCAAAAGTCAATCTTCTGTTAAGATTGAATTCGACTGTGCAATCTTTAACGAAGCGAATGAGTTATTAACAACTGCCGTGTTTATTTTAGTATTTATTTCGTTAAAATCAGGTCGCCCAACTGCACCTCCGGATTATATTTTAGAATTATTTAAAACGCTTGTATAATTGTTAAAATGATGCAGGTTTTTGTATTAATTTATACAATTTTTATATCGATTTCAAACATTAAATCAAAAATGTCGAATACTGTTTCGGCATTTTTTTTTCGTGTTTTTGTGATTATTTTGCCAATTGGAAGTCCGGATTCTTCATCAATTTCCATTTCCTGAGAAGTAATTTCCAGTTTTTTTTCTTTAATCACCCGCATCACTTTGTTCATATTTTTATAATCAAAAGAGATTAAAAAATGAACGTCAATTGTTTTTTCGATGATTTCACAAACTTCAAGTGTCATTTGTGCAGTTGTTTTATAGGCTGCTATCAATCCGCCAACGCCCAATTTGACTCCGCCAAAAATTCGGACCACAACTAATAAAACATTTGTTAGTCCAAAAGACTGAATTTGACCGTAAATAGGAGCCCCGGCTGTATTGCTCGGCTCGCCGTCGTCATTGGCTCGATAGGATATTTTTGGCGCTGTGCCTAGTTGATAAGCATAACAATAATGAACAGCATGAGGATGCTGTTTTTTTAAGTTTTCGATAATTGGTTTTACTTCATCTTCGTTTTCAATGGGAAAAGCATAGCCAAAGAATTTACTTCCTTTTTCTTTAAAAAGTACTTCTTCAGATTCAAAAGCAATGGTTTGATACGTATCGTTATATTCCAAAAGTAAATTTCTAATTTATGTTTATTATTTTTTTAGCCACAGAGTTAATTTTACCGCAAAGCACGCAAAGTATATTTTTTGGTGTGTTCGTAATTGGCTTTATTAAGTTCACAAAGCTGTTTGTGGCGAACTTTGCGTAAACCCTTTGCGAACTTTGCG
The DNA here is from genome assembly GCF_001427905.1 of Flavobacterium sp. Root420. Taxonomy (GTDB): domain Bacteria; phylum Bacteroidota; class Bacteroidia; order Flavobacteriales; family Flavobacteriaceae; genus Flavobacterium. The sequence goes on along the minus strand of NZ_LMEF01000033.1, from coordinate 206,412 downwards.
ATAAAGTATACGTCACGATAACAAAATCATTTTAATCGTAGTGGCAAAGATATTTTAATTGCTAAAGTATTTTCTTATCAAATAAATCCACAACATCTTCCTGGCCCACTTGTAAATTCCAAACATGAAAACCTAAAGCTGCGGCAGAATCTGTGTTTTCTTTTTTATCGTCAATAAACAAAGTACGTTTTGGCGATATTTCATGTTTGTTGATTAAATATTGAAAAACATCGGCATTTGGTTTTCGTTTTCCAATTTCAAAAGAAAAATAAACTTTTTCAAAACATTGATAGAAATCGCTGTAAAATGAAATGCCACTTTTGGTTTCGAAAGTTTCAATATGAATGGAATCGGTATTACTCAATAAAAATAAACGATATTTTTTTGAAAGCATTTGAAGAAATTCTAATCGATATAATGGAAAATCTGCTAAAATGGCATTCCAGGCTTCCAGAATTTCTTCAATTGAAGCATTTGGAAGTTCTTTTTGAAAACCTGTCAGAAAATCATCATGCGAAATATCTCCGGTTTCAAACAAAAGGTTCAAACGGTCTAATTCAGAATTCCATTCAGTCATGCCTAATTTCTGCAATCCCGAAATAGTAGCCTGTTTATCTAAATTGATAAAAATATCTCCAAAGTCAAAAATTATAGTATCAATCATGATTTCTAACGTATATTATTTCGTCGTTTTGAATATGAGTTTTTGTTGTAGTTTTCTTTGGAAGAAGCGGGGCTTTTGTTCCTTTATTAAAAGTAATTTCTCCAATAAAAACACGAGCTTCGTCCCAAATGTCCTGGTCGATAAAAGCTTGTAAAGTCTGTAAGCCGCCTTCAATAATAATAGACTGGATTTGGTTTTGATACAAAACAGCTAAAATCTGCGGGATTATATTTTGATTGAAATCGATTACTTCAAAGGTAGTGTTTTCTGCTGAAAAGTTAATTTGAGATTTCGTAAATACGATAGTTTTTACACTGTCATCAAAAATAAAACTCTCTTTTGAAATGCGATTATTTTGATCTAAAACAACTCTTACAGGATTGTTTCCAGACCAATCTCTTGTATTTAATCTAGGATTATCATCAACGACAGTTTGAGTGCCGACTAAAATAGCCTGTTCTTCACTTCGCCATTTATGTACCAATTGTCTTGAATATTGATTGGTAATCCAAACGGGTTTTCGTTCCTGATCGGTTTGTTTTTCAGGTGCTAAAAAACCATCCTGACTTTCGGCCCATTTTAATATAATATAAGGTCTCTTTTTATTATGAAAAGTAAAAAAACGTTTATTAAGTTCGTGGCATTCTTTTTCTAAAATGCCCACGGTTACATTCTTTCCGGCTACAATTAGTTTTTTAATTCCATTTCCGGCAACTTTTTCGTTTGGATCAACAGTTCCAACAACTACATTGGGAATTTCATTCGCAATAATCAAATCACAACAAGGAGGTGTTTTTCCAAAATGACTGCAAGGTTCCAAACTCACATAAATAGTTGCTTTTTTTAATAACGATTTATCCTTTACAGACCGTACCGCATTGACTTCGGCATGTGGTTCACCAGCTTTTTTATGCCAGCCTTCACCGATAATCTGATCGTTATAAACAATTACACTTCCTACCATGGGGTTTGGATAAGTTGTTCCAAAACCATTTTTGGCAAGTTCAATGCAGCGTTTTATATATTTTTCATGTGTATTCACGATACAAAAGTAATTATTTTTGAGTTTAGTGCGATAGTAATTGATGTGTGATAAGAAACTATCAAAAAACTATTTTTACTTTTGTAGATATCACAAGAATAAATAATATATGGAAAATTGGCTTATTAGAAAGATTAAAAAAGAAGACAATCAGGCAGTTGCGAAATTAATAAGATCGGTTTTTGATGAAATGGAAATTCCAAAAGTGGGTACAGCTTACGAGGATCCCTATTTAGATTTGATGTTTGAAGAATACAATAAACCGCAATCGGTTTATTTTGTGGTTGAAAACGAAGGTAAAATAGTGGGTTGTTGTGGAATTGCGCCTTTAGAAAATGGAGATCCCGCCATTTGTGAATTGCAAAAAATGTATTTTTTGCCTGAAACGCGTGGTTTAGGAATTGGCAATAAAATGATGGAAAAATGTTTGGAACAGGCTAAAGCTTTTGGTTTTGAAAAATGTTATATTGAGACGATGCCATTTATGCATGCGGCTCAAAAATTATATAAAAAATCAGGTTTTGAATATTTAGATGCTCCGATGGGATGCACCGGACATAGTTCTTGCCCAGTTTGGATGTTGAAAGATTTGTAAAACAATTGTAACAAATTTGGTTTTGCAATACTTATTTGAAAGAAACTTGGCTTTCGCCGAAAACTCAAAGACCCGAAATGAAAATTAAACAATATCGCACTCAATTTATAAAAGAATTATCGCCTTTTTACGATGCGTATGAAGCGGAAAGTTTTTTCTATTTAATTTTAGAGGATAAGCATAAATTAAGACAAATTGATTTAGCGTTAAATCATGAATTGAATTTTTCGGAAAGTGATTTTGTAATTTGGAATTCATTGTTGGGTCAATTAAAAAAAGAAGTTCCAATTCAATATTTACTTGGAAAAACCAGCTTTTACGGTTTGGATTTTGAAGTAAATGAAAATGTCCTGATTCCAAGGCCGGAAACAGAAGAATTGGTCGAATGGATTATAAAAGAGAATTCAAAAACAGATAAGACAAAAAAACTAAAGGTATTAGATATCGGAACGGGAAGTGGGTGTATTGCTATTTCATTAGCTAAAAACCTTCCCAATGCCGAAGTTTTTGGTATTGATGTTTCGAAAAAAGCTATAGAAACATCCAAAAGAAATGCTATAAATAATAACGTTGATGTGACTTTTGTCCTTTTGGATATTTTAGAAACGGATCTGCTTACCAGCAATTTTGATATTATCGTTTCGAATCCGCCATATGTTCGAAATTTAGAGAAAGAAGAAATCAAAAAGAATGTTCTGGATTATGAACCGCATTTGGCTCTTTTTGTAGATGATAATGATGCGTTGATTTTTTATAGAAAAATAGCTGCTTTGGCGAAAAGTAGTCTTTTAGAAAACGGGCAATTGTTTTTTGAAATCAATCAGTATTTAGGAAAGGAAATGACGGATTTATTGGAAACAATGAATTTTAAAAATATTGAATTGAAAAAAGATATTTATGATAATGACAGAATGATTTCCTGCAAGGTTTCCAAAACCTTGTAGGTTTGAATTTTTATAAGCTGATAAAATAAACACCTACAAGGTTTTGTCCCGAAGCTTCGGGATTGCAGGAGAACATCTTAAAAGTTTAAAACTTCTAATCTAGCCCCGATAGTAGTGGAAATCCTTTTTTGCTGGGGTTCAGCAAAAAAGATTGAAACGAATAGCGGGACAAAACGTCTTATAAAACGACTTGCTTCTGCTTTAAATAAAAAAATCATTCATAACGCAAAGCCTCAATAGGATCTAGTTGAGAAGCTTTTATGGCAGGATATAATCCGGAAACGATAGCTACAACAAAACTGGTTGCAAAAGCTGCAAAAATCGCCATCCACGGAATGACAAATGCAAAACTCATTATAGCTGCAAATGCTGAACCTATTAAGATTCCAAATATAATTCCGACCAAACCTCCAATTTGTCCGATCAATAAAGTTTCGATAAAAAACTGAACAGAAATCGTAATTTTTGTTGCGCCCAAAGCTTTGCGCACACCAATTTCCCGAGTGCGTTCTGTAACCGAAACAATCATAATATTCATTAATGCAATCGATGATCCTAAGATGGTAATAACACTAATTATCCAGGCTGCCCATCCTAAATATTGTGTGATTCCAAGAATTCGGTTAATTAAATCGTCGCTTCGACCAATACCAAAATTATTATCACGAACCGGACTTAATTTACGTACTCTTCTCATGGTACTTGTGGCGTTGTCGACAGCTTCGTCTAAAAGTTCTTTTTTAGAAACCATTACGCTCATTGTGTAATTGATATTTGGAGCGGTAAATAAAGAACGTGCCACCTGAATTGGAATCAAAACACGTAAATCCTGACTGTTTCCAAACGTTGATCCTTTTTCTTTCAGGACTCCAATAACTTTAAAACGGGCGCCTCGAATCGAAATGATTTTATCAATTGGGTTGACATCTTTTAATAAACCTTTTTCAAAATCAGAACCTACAACGCAAGAATAAGTATTGTTTTCAATGTCAAACTGATTGAAAGAACGGCCTAAACTTATTTCTAAACCTGAGTTGCTTATAAAATGTTCATCGACACCAAGTACTTTAATTTCGGGATCTGTTTTTTGATCTAAATATTTTACCTCTGCGGTTGATGTTGCAGTAAAGGAAAGAGAAGTTTCGGTAAATGGATATTTGTATTTGTTTTTGAAAGCAACTGCCTCAGGATAGGAGATAATTGGGTTTACGATTTCGCGTTTATTTCCGCCACGATTTTTAACGTTGTTTTCGTATTGATTGATGTTGAAAGTGTTAGCTCCCATAGAAGCGAAATTGGTCGAAACGGTATTTTCGAGAGCCGTTACAACTGTAAGGATTCCAACAAGTGCTGTAATACCAATCGCGATGATTAATACGGTAAGAATAGTTCGCAGCAATTGTGTTTTGATGGAACCAAAAGCAATTCGGATATTTTCTTTAAATAATTTTAGCATCATGACCAATTTGTCACGAAAATACGTTTTTTGTTACAAGTTTGTTTTCGAACTGCCAATATTTATTTTAAAAAATAAGATATTTGCAGACGATTTAGATTTCAATATTTTGATTTCTAAAATCCATTAATCTAAAAAGTTTTTTGAATTTTAAGTTTCCAAAGAAGCTAAAATCGAAAATCTACAATCTAAAATAACAAAGATGGCTTCAAAACCAAGTATACCACAAGGAACAAGAGATTTTTCGTCTGCAGAGGTGTCAAAACGTCAATATATTATTCAGACGATAAAAAATAATTTTGAGAAATTCGGTTTTCAGCCGATTGAAACTCCATCGTTTGAAAATTCAGATACCTTAATGGGTAAATATGGAGAAGAAGGTGATCGTTTGATTTTTAAAATACTGAACTCAGGTAATTTTTTCTTCAATAAAAATAAAATTGAATTACCGGAATCTATTGAATCGTTGCAAGTTAATTCGGCCGAAACAATTGATTTGAATCAAAGAATTGAGCTGAATAAGTTTACGGGAAAAATTTCAGAGAAAGCGTTACGTTACGATTTGACAGTTCCGTTTGCAAGATACGTGGTACAGCACCAAAACGAAATTGAATTTCCTTTTAAAAGATACCAAATCCAACCGGTTTGGAGAGCTGACAGACCACAAAGAGGACGTTACAGAGAATTTTATCAATGTGATGCCGATGTTGTTGGTTCAAAATCATTATGGCAGGAAGTAGAATTGGTTCAGTTGTATGATACTGTTTTTACGGCTTTAGGTTTAGAAGGTGTTACGATCAAAATCAATAACAGAAAAATATTATCCGGAATTGCCGAAGTAATTGGCGCTTCTGACAAATTGATTGATTTTACTGTGGCGTTGGATAAACTAGATAAAATTGGTGAAGACGGCGTAAAGAAAGAAATGATTGAAAAAGGCATTTCGGAAGAAGCTTTGGTTAAAGTACAGCCGCTTTTTAGTTTTACAGGAACTTTTTCAGATAAGATAAATCAGCTTTCAGATCTGTTAGCTTCGTCAGAAGAAGGGATGAAAGGCGTACAGGAATTAAAATTTATTTGTGACAATGTGGCTACTTTAGGATTGTCGACTGCGACATTAGATCTTGATGTGACATTGGCTCGTGGATTGAATTATTACACTGGGGCTATTTTTGAAGTAGCGGCTCCAAAAACCGTTTCGATGGGTTCTATTGGCGGCGGCGGAAGATACGACGATTTGACGGGTATTTTTGGTTTAAAGAATATGAGCGGAGTTGGAATTTCGTTTGGTCTGGACAGAATTTATTTAGTTCTGGAAGAATTGCAATTATTCCCGGAAACTGTTGCGGCAACATCAAAAGCATTGTTTATTAATTATGGAGATGCTGAGGCTTTGTATGCTTCGCAGGCGATTCAGAAATTGAGAAAAGAAAATATAAAAGTAGAATTGTATCCGGACAATGTAAAAGTAGGGAAACAGTTTCAATATGCAGATAAAAGATTGATTCCGTTTGCAGTCATTGCAGGCGAGCAGGAGATTGATTCAAATTCTTATTCGCTAAAAAATCTGGTTTCGGGTGAACAGGTTTCTGTTGATTTTGAAGGATTGAAAAAAGCTTTGATAGGGTAAGTATTTGAAAGGGAGGTTTTTGTCTCGGACCATGCAGATTTAAAGGGTTTTCTTTTTAAATCTCTTCTTGAAATAGTTGCCGGGGAAGAAAAAAAACTTTTAATTTGCCGACCTTAAGTTACGGGCGTAGTTCAAGGGTAGAATAGCGGTCTCCAAAACCGTTGATGGGGGTTCGAATCCCTCCGCCCGTGCAATGTTTTTTACCGCAAAGACCGCAAAGAATTTTTGTCATAAGAATACTTTCAAAAAGCACAAAGTTCACAAAGCTATAGCAATACAAAGCTTTGCGAACTTTCTCTTTTTTATAAAGCTTAAGAGTAAAAAAAACTTTGCGTTCTTTGCTGTAAATTTTTTCGTTTTCTTCGGGTTTTTAGTATTGATCTGGCAAAGAGTAAAAAAAGCATAAAAAAAGCTTCGTCTCATAAGGCGAAGCTTTTTTTTAATATAAGGTAAAGTTGAATTAATAATTATTTATGAGGCCGAAGCCAACCCTTAAATTCAATTTTGATAGGTAATAATTTAGTTTTCATTTTGGATCTCAAATATACTATAACTATATCGTAATAGTCTTAAAATTATACTAAATTTTTTAATCTAAATTTGTCGTTTTAAAAGACTCATTTTTAATAAAGTGACAATTTGACATTTTAAAAGATTTGGCAGTACTTTTGCAATCCAACAAAAAGAATAAAAAATGAAGTTTAAAGATATTTTTAAAAATAAAAGTAATATGACTACGGAAAATACAGAGTTCGATCAGGAATTAGATGATGTAACGTTAGAAAACAATGCCAACGGTGAGCAGTTAATTGTTGAAGAATTAAGTGTTGAAGAGCAATTGGCTCAAGACTTGGCAAAAGAAAAAGACAAATTTTTGAGATTATTTGCCGAATTTGAAAATTACAAAAAAAGAACTTCAAAAGAGCGTATCGATTTGTTTAAAACAGCAAATCAAGAAGTTTTGTTAGCAATGCTTCCTGTTTTGGATGATTTTGACAGAGCGACAATAGAGATCAACAAGTCTGATGATGAAAATTTGAAAAAAGGAGTTGAGTTAATTCACGAAAAACTAAAAAGCACTTTGGTAGCTAAAGGTTTAGAGCAAGTTGAAGTAAGAGCTGGTGATGCTTTTAATGCTGACTTTGCTGAAGCAATTACTCAAATTCCTGCGCCTTCTGATAAAATGAAAGGTAAAATTGTTGATGTTATTGAAAAAGGATACAAATTAGGAGACAAAATTATTCGTTTCCCTAAAGTGGTTATTGGAAACTAAAAAATGCAAATAAAATAATTCTAAGTGCCAATTTTTTAAGTATTGGAATTTGGAATTTGTAGTTTGGAATTTAAACCTAATTATGAAAAAAGATTTTTACGAAATACTAGGCATTTCAAAAAATGCTGACGCTGCCGAAATAAAAAAAGCTTACCGAAAGAGTGCGTTGAAATATCACCCGGATAAAAATCCAGGCGACAAAGAGGCAGAAGAAAACTTTAAACTTGCGGCAGAAGCTTATGAAGTTTTAAGCGATCCGAACAAAAAAGCGAAATACGATCAATACGGACATCAGGCATTTGATGGTTCCGGCGGATTTGGCGGCGGCCACGGTGGTATGAATATGGATGACATTTTCAGCCAGTTTGGTGACATTTTTGGTGGAGGATTTGGCGGTTTCGGAGGAGGCGGAGGCGGTCCTCGTCGCGCAAAAGGAAGCAATCTTCGAATTAAAGTGAAATTGACTTTAGAAGAAATTGCAAATGGAGTTGAGAAAAAAGTAAAAGTAAAACGTAAAGTTCAGGCAAAAGGTGTAACGTATAAAACGTGTTCGACTTGTAATGGTCAGGGACAGGTAATGCGTGTAACCAACACCATTTTAGGAAGAATGCAATCTGCATCAACTTGTCCTACTTGTGGTGGTTCTGGACAAATTTTAGATAAAAGACCTTCTGAAGCTGATGCTCAGGGAATGGTTTTAGAAGATGAAACCGTTTCTATCAAAATTCCGGCTGGAGTTGTTGACGGAATGCAATTGAAAGTTTCTAACAAAGGAAATGATGCACCGGGTAACAGTGTTCCTGGTGATTTAATTGTTGCGATTGAAGAATTAGAGCATGAATTTTTAAAACGTGAAGGTGAAAACATTCACTTTGATTTATACATTAGTTTCCCGGAAGCCGTTTTGGGAGTTTCAAAAGATATTGAAGCGATCAACGGAAAAGTTCGTATTAAACTGGAAGAAGGAATTCAATCAGGAAAAATATTAAGATTAAAAGGAAAAGGTATTCCAAGTATTAACGGTTACGGAAGTGGAGATTTATTGGTTCACGTAAATGTCTGGACGCCTAAAACGTTGAATAAAGAGCAAAAACAATTTTTTGAAAATGCTTTAAACGATGAACATTTTATTCCGAGTCCTGAAAAATCAGAAAAATCATTTTTTGAAAAAGTAAAAGATATGTTTTCATAAGCTAAACTTTTTTAGAAATGTTTAAATAAATATAAAACCCATTCTAACATAAATTTAGAATGGGTTTTTTGCGTATTAATACTCAGATTCGCTGTGAATTATTTACTTTTACAGGCGCAAAGCCACAATGGTCAAATTGACCGCAGAAAATCTAAAAAATCGCATGAGCAACTTACTCGAAGTACATAAGGTCGTAAAACAATACGGTGATTATGTAGCGCTTAACGAAGTTTCATTAAATGTGCCAAAAGGCAGTATTTACGGATTATTAGGTCCGAATGGAGCTGGAAAAACTTCCCTTATCCGTATCATTAATCAAATTACATTGCCAGACAGCGGTGAAGTTATTCTGGATGGAGAAAGATTGCAGCCAAAACATGTGCAGACTATTGGTTATTTGCCTGAAGAAAGAGGTTTGTATACTTCTATGAAAGTGGGGGAACAATGTTTGTATCTGGCGCAGATGAAAGGACTTTCTAAAGCCGAGGCAAAAGTACAATTAGAATATTGGTTTGACCGCTTAGGAATTCAGGGTTGGTGGAATAAAAAAATTCAGGAACTTTCTAAAGGAATGGCGCAAAAAATTCAGTTTGTGGTTTGTGTGCTGCATAAACCTAAATTGCTAATTTTTGATGAGCCGTTTTCTGGATTTGATCCGGTAAATGCGAATGTTATTAAGGATGAAATTTTGGCATTGAAAGAACAAGGTGCAACTATTATATTTTCAACTCACAGAATGGAAAGCGTTGAAGAGCTTTGCGATCATATAGCTTTAATTCATAAATCAAATAAATTAATTGAAGGAAAACTAAGTGATGTAAAGCGTCAGTTTAAAACCAATAGTTTTGAAGTTGGAATACTGACAAGCAATGTTGAAGGTCTGATGTATGACATTACACAAAAGTTTACAGTTTCTCCGGCAAATTTTAAATCCTTAAACGATGATTTGAAATTGAACATTCAAATTGGAGATGCAACGCCAAATGAATTACTGCATATTTTAACGCAACGCGGACAAGTAACACATTTTGTAGAAAAAATTCCGAGTGTAAACGATATTTTTATTCAAACAGTTACTGAGAATAAAGTTTAGAGTTCAGATTTTAGATTTTAGAGTGAAAACCTGGAATCTAAAAATCTAAAGTCAACAATCTAAAATCTAAAATTAAAGAATGAGTATAATTTCATTAATTATAAAAAGAGAATTTATTGCAAAAGTGCGCAATAAGTCTTTTGTTGTCATGACTTTTTTGAGTCCGTTGCTGTTTGTGGCAATTGCCGGCTTTATTGGTTATTTGAGTTCAATGAAAGCAGAAACCAAACGAATTGCAATTCACGACGAAACGGGTTTGTTTGCCAATGATTTTTTGAAACAAAATAAGAAAGATGGAGAGTTTAGGTATCTCAATTTATCTGAAATTGATGTAACAGCTTTAAAAGACAGTATTGCCAAAGAAAATTTCAGAGGTTTAATTGTTATTCCAAAAACTAATAATTTAAAAGATTTAGAAAGTAAAGTTGAATTTATTTCGAATAATAGTCCGAGTATTTCTTTCATTGAAAATACGCAGGAAGTTATTGCAGAAAAAATTACCAAACTGAATTTAGAAGAAGCAAAACTGGATACTTCGGCAATTAAAAAAGCACAGGCTGATGTCAATATTCATTTATCAAAAGCTTCCGGAGAAGAAAGTTTGAAAGGATTAAATGAAATTAAAATCGGAATTGGCGGTGCATTTGGTTATCTGATTATGATGTTCATTATCATTTATGGAAACATGGTAATGCGAAGTGTAATCGAAGAAAAGACAAACCGAATTATCGAAATCATTATTTCATCAGTAAAACCATTTCAATTGATGATTGGCAAAATCGTCGGAACTTCGCTTGCGGGATTATTGCAATTTTTGATTTGGGCGATAATTGGCTTGGGACTGATGTTTGCAGCTTCGGCATTTTTTGGAGTAAATGTTGGACCAACAGCCAGAATTTCACCTGAATTAATGCAATCAGCGCAGCACGAAATGTCTGGAACGGCTCAAATGTACATTAGTGAATTATGGAATTTGCCAATTGCAAGTATTATAATTGGCTTTGTAGTGTATTTTATTGGAGGGTACTTTTTGTATAGTTCATTCTATGCCGCGATTGGTGCAGCAGTTGATAATCAGACAGATTCTCAACAGTTCCTTTTGCCGATAATTATGCCATTAATTCTAAGCGTTTACATAGGATTCTTTACAGTAGTTAATGATCCACACGGAACTGTTGCGGTGGTTTTTTCAATGATTCCGCTAACGTCGCCGATTGTCATGTTAATGCGTATTCCGTTCGGCGTGCCGTGGTGGCAAATTGCAATTTCGGTATCATTATTGTTTGCTACCTTTTTTCTTGTGGTTTGGTTCGCAGCAAAAATTTACCGCGTTGGTATTTTGATGTATGGCAAAAAACCGACATGGAAAGAATTGTATAGATGGCTTAAATATTAATTTTTTAAAGTTGCTAAGATTCTAAGGTTCTGAGATTCTAAGATTTTCTTAGCTTCTTGATAAATAAAAAACCTTAGAGCCTTAGCAACTCAGAACCTTAGCACCTTAAAAAAGAATGAGTAAAATACTAATTATTGAAGACGAAGCAGCGATCAGAAGAGTTTTGGTAAAGATTTTATCAGAAGAAAATGATTCATATCTGGTAGATGAAGCTGAAGATGGTGTTGCGGGACTTGACAAGATAAAAAACAACGATTACGATTTGGTTTTGTGTGATATCAAAATGCCAAAAATGGACGGTGTTGAGGTTTTAGAAGAAGTAAAAAAAATAAAACCTGAAATTCCGATGGTTATGATTTCTGGTCATGGCGACATGGAAACCGCTATTCATACCATGCGTTTGGGAGCTTTTGATTATATCTCAAAACCGCCAGATTTAAATCGTTTATTAAATACGGTTCGTAATGCTTTGGATAAAAAACAACTGGTAGTTGAGAATAAAATTCTAAAGAAAAAAGTCAGTAAAAATTACGAAATGGTAGGTGAAAGTGAAGCTATCAGTCATATTAAAGTAATGATTGATAAAGTAGCCCAAACCGAAGCCAGAGTTTTAATTACAGGCCCAAATGGAACCGGAAAAGAGTTAGTTGCACATCAATTACACGAAAAAAGCGAGCGTGCTAATTTTCCTTTAATTGAAGTAAATTGCGCTGCGATTCCTAGTGAATTGATAGAAAGCGAATTATTCGGTCACGTCAAAGGAGCTTTTACATCGGCGGTGAAAGATCGTGCCGGGAAATTTGAAGCAGCCGATAAAGGAACTATTTTCTTAGATGAAATTGGTGACATGAGTCTTTCGGCGCAAGCCAAAGTTTTACGTGCTTTACAAGAAAGTATGATTACGAGAGTGGGAGCAGAGAAAGATATAAAAGTGGATGTTCGTGTCGTAGCAGCAACCAACAAAGACTTAAAAACAGAAATTGCTGAAGGTCGTTTTCGTGAAGATTTATACCATCGTTTGGCTGTAATTTTGATTAAAGTTCCGCCATTGAATGAAAGACGTGATGATATTCCGGCTTTGATAAGACACTTCGCTGAGAAAATCGCATCTGAACAAGGAAATGTTGTTAAAGTATTTTCACAGCAAGCCATAAAATTATTACAGGAATACGATTGGACAGGAAATATCCGCGAACTTCGAAATGTAGTCGAAAGATTAATCATTTTAGGTGGAACAGAAATTTCTGAAACCGATGTGAAAATGTTTGCCAGTAAATAAATTTTTGCAGTAGGCTTTAGGCAGTAAGCTTTAAGCTATTAGCGACCTAGAATTTTGCCTATAGCTTATAGCATTTAAAATACAAATAATTTTTAGCTTATGGCTTATTGCCTAAAGCTTAAAGCATAAAAACATGAAACTAAAAAAAATAAACGAGAAGTTACAAGATGCCTTAATTGAAAACGGTTTGACAGAAGCAAATATCTTGCAGATGGAAACTTTTTCAACGATAAAAAGTGGTGCGGATTGTATGATTGTTTCTCCAAAAGGAACCGGAAAATCGACAACAATTGTATTGAATGTGATTCAGCAATTGGCGGGACATACCGAAGAATCGCCACGTGCATTGATCATTGTGGAAGACAAGGAAAAAGTATTGGCGATGGAAGCTCTTTTCGAGAAATACGGAAAATATACCAATCTTGAAGTTTACGGTGTCCACGACAAAGGAGATATGGACTACGATAAAAACTATATTTCGACCGGAGTTGATGTTTTAATTGGTACGCCAAACAAACTGAGTGATATGTTTACCACTGCAGGTTATAATGTAAACCGTTTAAAAATGTTGATTTTAGATGATGCAGATCCTATTTTGAGATTGCGTAATGAAACTAAAATCATGCGTATTTCAAACAGTATTGCAAAAACGCAACGTATTATTTTTGCTGAAATATTGACAGAACGCATCGAAATTCTAGCAGATAAATTCCTATTGGAACCTTATTTCTTTGATATGGATGAAGAAGGAGAAGAGGAATTGGACGAAGAAGAGGACGGAATTGAGGAGGAGGAATAAGTCACAGTTTACAGTGTTGGAGTGAAGACTAAAAATGAGACTGAAAACTAAATTATAGTTTGATTTATGGAGATATTAAAGACACTTAAATTTGTATCGATTATACTTTTAGCGTTTTTCGTTGTTATTTATGTGGTCGTTATTTCTTATGTTTATTTCAATCAGGTGGGAATGATTTTTCAAACTGCTTCACTCCCAAAAGAATATCAGTTTGAATATCAATCGAAGTTTGAAGAGATAAATGTTAAATCTTTTGATGGCGTAAATCTCAACGGACTTTTATTTAAAGCCGAGAAATCGAAAGGGCTCATTTTTTATCTGCACGGAAATGCGGGAACATTAGAAACCTGGGGTAAAATAGCAAAAACATATACTAATTTAAGTTATGATATTTTTATTTTAGATTATCGAAGTTTTGGAAAAAGCGATGGTGAAATTGAAAATGAAGAACAATTAAATAAAGATATTGCTATAGTTTATAAAACATTACATAAGCGATATCCAGAGAATAAAATCATTATTACAGGTTACTCGATTGGTTCGGGACTTGCTGCAATTTTGGCTTCTGAAAATAAACCAAAAGCGTTAATTCTTCAATCGCCCTATTATAGTTTTGCAGAATTATCTAGTAGCAGAGTTCCATTTTTTCCTGATTTCATGAAGAAGTTTCAGTTAGAAACTTATGAGTATCTTCCAAAAATTAAAGCTCCAATTTATATTTTTCATGGAAAAGAAGATCAATTAATTCCTTATGAAAATTCAGTTAGATTGAGTAAAATAATAAAAAAGAATGGACATTTTTATACTCTAAATAACCAGGGCCATATTGGTATGAATGAGAATAATGATTTCCAGAATCAGTTAAAAAGAATATTAGAATAAAATAAAAATAATTATAAAAATAAAATGTCATGGGATTAATGAAGGTGTTTTCAGGAAGTGAAGTTTTAGCAATTGCTTTACAGGAAAGATTGGAACAAGCGGGAGTAGAAACCGTAAAAAAAGATAATATTCAATCCGCTCGTTTGGGAGGTTTTGGCGGAACAGATTTGGCTGTTGAAGTTTTCATACAGGAAACCGATTTTGCAAAAGCAAATCCGGTGATTGAAGATTTCAGAATGAGCATTTAGATAAGTAATCAGTCTCAGTATTCAGTCACGGTTAGCAGTTACAATACTGAAAACTGAGACTGCGACTGAAAACTCAAAAAAAATATGCAATATAAAATGTTGGTACTCGACATGGATGACACCTTGTTGACAGACGATCATAAAATTTCGGAATTAAATAAAAAAGTACTTCTTGAAGCTCAGGCAAAAGGGGTGTATGTGGTTTTGGCTTCTGGCCGTCCAACATCTGCCATGACAGCTTATGCTAAAGAACTGGAATTAGATTTGAATGATTCTTATATTATTTCCTTTAATGGCGCTATAATTAGTACTGTAAAAGATGATCTTGTTTTATTTGAACAGAAATTAACTGTAGAGCAAATCCATGAATTATACGATTATAGTGTGAAAATGAAAACACACATTATAACCTATCTGGATAACGAAATTATCAGTGAAACGGATTCTGAGTATATCGAAATCGAAAAAGAAATAACCGGACTGGCGCATCATAAAGTTCCAAGTTTTAAAGATGCTGTTTCTAAACCTGCAGTAAAATGTATTTTACTGGCAGAACCGTCTTATTTAAAAGAACTGGAACAGGATTTAAAATTAGCAATGCCTGACTTAAGTGTTGCGATGTCAAAACCATTTTTTCTGGAAGCAGCGCAAAACGGAATCGATAAAGCAGCAAGTATAAAAATCTTAGCAGAAAAACTGAATATTCATCAAAATGAAATTATTGCTGTCGGAAACGCTGGAAACGATTTAACCATGATAGAATATGCCGGTTTAGGGGTTTGGGTCGATAATGTGACACCTGAATTGCGTGACAGAGCCAATGTAATTGTAGCATCAAATAATAATGATGGTGTTGCTGAGGTAGTACAGCGTTATATCTTAAATAATTTTGTTTGTGAAGAAATCAATTGAAACGGAACGGCTGCTTTTGAGGGAACTGGAGCTTTCTGATGTGCAAGGGATGTTTGAATTGGATTCGAATCCGAATGTTCATTTATTTCTCGGAAATAAACCTGTAAAACATATTGACGAAAGTATTCATCAAATTAATAATATTCAACAGCAATATAAAACTTTTGGAACAGGTCGTTGGGCTGTTATTCTAAAAGAAACCAATGAGTTCTTAGGCTGGTCCGGAATAAAATTTATTACCAATGAAATCAACTGTCATAAAGATTTCTATGAAATTGGATATCGCTTTATAGAAAGACATTGGGGGAACGGATATGCTACTGAAGCTGGAAAGGTTTTTGTGGATTATGCTTTTAACGAATTGAAAGCTGATGTTCTTTATGCTTACGCAGATGCAGGAAATGAAAATTCAAGAAAAATCCTTGAAAAACTTGGTTTGAAATACATCAATTCGTTTGAATACGAAGAAGAAATAGAAGTTTGGTATGAATTGAAAAACCCAAATTTGGTTTAAACCAGAGAAATGCGTCCCAAATCTTTGTAAACTTCCCTCATAAAGGTTTGCAAAGATTTGGAAAACAACTCGAAATTTTATTCTCTGAATTTTTTGGTATTATTTTTTTGCTACAGAAACAAAATACTTGTTTCCGTCACCCATAGTTAATTTTACACGTTCGTCGCAAAGATCGATTGCAAAATTTACACTTTCGTAACAGCTGCAAGTTGTGTTTTTGTCTTTAGACATTTCTGTTTTGCAATTATTATTTTTGAAAGTTGCCAATTGCGGAGTATACAAACTTACTAAATCAGTAGAAGCAGTTACCAGTGAAATAATACTTGCAGAATTATTGTTTGTAATTCTGTAAACAATTCTATCAGTATAATTTACTTCATTTACAGTTACTTTACGAATATAAGTGTAAGATGTAGATTCTGCACCTGGTTCCTTTACTTCAAATTTAAATCCAACCGCACGAATAGCAATATCAAATTGTGATTGAGAGTTTAAACTCGCCCAATTTGTTAAAGTACTAATAGAAGGAAATGGATTTGTAGCAGCCGGAGCATTAGTTTGCGCCTGCGAACTAAAAGCGGTTAAGAACATCAAGCAGATTGTAGGTAAAAATGCTTTCATAGAATTTAATTTATAATTTTCGCCTACTCTTTCTGGTTTTCGGCCTGCCCATTTTTTATTATAACAAAACAACAACATAACGAGTAAAAATCAAAATTGTTATATATAATTTGTTATAAAAATAATTTTCTTGTTTTTGGTGAAGTGAAAATACTTCTAAAAATTTTCTAAACAAAGTTAAATGTAGGAAAATTTCAGGTTTAACCTCATAAAAACGCATTTAATCGATAATATTTGCATTTAATCGATGTTTTGTCAATTTATTCTTATTGAAAATATTTTTTGTATTTCTAAAATTATTTCATTTCTCAAATATACATGTTTGGATTACTGTTTTTCAGGCTAAATCAAAATACATGTTTCGTGCAAAATATTGATATATAGTATATTATTGATTTTATTTTAAAGAATATTGTACGTAAATTTGCAAACTCTTCAAAAGAGTTATGTAAATATAATATCTTACTACTTAAAACGTAGTTTATTCCTATGGAAAATAGAAAAAAAGTTGCTTTTTATACGCTTGGTTGCAAACTGAATTTTTCAGAGACATCTACAATCGCCAGAAACTTCAATGATGAAGGTTTTGATCGTGTCGATTTTGAAGAAGTTGCAGACATTTATGTTATCAATACCTGTTCAGTTACAGAGAATGCAGATAAACAATTTAAGCAAGTTGTGAAGAAAGCAATGAAATTGAATGAAAAGGCTTTTGTGGCTGCTGTTGGTTGCTATGCACAATTGAAACCAGAAGAATTAGCAGCTGTTGATGGTGTTGATTTGGTTTTGGGTGCTACAGAAAAATTTAAAATTACCGATTATATTCATGACCTGAGCAAAAACGATATGGGTGAAGTGCACTCCTGCGAAATTGCTGAAGCCGATTTTTACGTTGGAAGTTATTCTATTGGAGACAGAACCCGTGCTTTCCTGAAAGTTCAGGATGGTTGTGATTATAAATGTACCTATTGTACGATTCCGTTAGCAAGAGGAATTTCACGAAGTGATGCTCTTGAAAATGTTTTGCAAAATGCTAAAGAAATTTCAGCTCAAAATATCAAAGAAATTGTTTTAACAGGTGTAAATATTGGTGATTACGGAAAAGGTGAATTTGGAAATAAAAAACACGAACACACTTTTCTTGATTTAGTTCAGGCTTTAGATAAGGTTGAGGGAATTGAGCGTTTGCGAATTTCATCTATCGAACCTAATTTATTGAAAAACGAAACAATTGAATTCGTTTCTAAAAGCCGCACTTTTGTACCACACTTTCATATTCCGTTACAATCAGGAAGCAATGATATTTTGAAATTGATGAAGCGTCGTTATTTACGTGAAGTTTATACAGAAAGAGTAAATAAAATTCGTGAAGTAATGCCACACGCTTGTATTGGTGTTGATGTTATTGTTGGTTTTCCCGGAGAAACAGATGAGCACTTTTTAGAAACCTATCATTTCCTTAATGAAATGGATATTTCTTATTTACACGTTTTTACGTATTCTGAAAGAGACAATACAGAAGCCGCTAATATGACAGGCGTTGTTCCTGCAAATGTGCGTGCAAAACGCAGCAAAATGTTACGTGGCCTATCCGTTAAAAAGCGTCGTGCTTTTTATGAAACTCAATTAGGAACCAACAGAACGGTTTTATTCGAAAGCGAAAATAAAGAAGGATACATTCATGGTTTTACAGAGAATTACGTAAAAGTAAAAACGCCCTGGAACCCTGAATTGATTAATACGCTGCAAGAAATCAATTTGACAAAAATCGACGAAGACGGAAGTGTTCGTCTGGAGTTTTTAAATAAATTGGCGGAAGCGTAGTTTAGAAGCTTAGATAAAGATTTTTAACGCATTTTTGTCATCCTGACGGAGGAAGGATCACACGAGTAGCTCGACAAAGATTGGAGAATTACTATGCGGAATTTCTTGTGTGATCCTTCCTCCGTCAGGGTGACAAATAACAGAAAACAGAAAAGCCCTTTTAAAAGGGCTTTTTCTATAAATAATAATCTCTATTTCTGATTCTCCGGAATAACCAATTTCAGTGAATTGATATAATCCGTATCAAATTCAATAACTCTGATTTTTTCCGGATTGAAACTTAATTCACCTCCAAACTGACCTCTTGTATCCAGAAAATCAATAGTTAATTCTTCAGTATTCAACTCAAGAAGTTTTCCTAAATAAGCTGATTTAGCCGATTTTTTTGAAATTTGAAAAATGCCATATTTATTGGTTAAAAAGCTTACAATAGAAGCTAAATCTCTAATTGGGATAATATCTTCGGCATTTGTTTTTAAACCTTTTAATCGGATTACTTTTTCGGTAAATGCAAGATCCTCATCTCTGTGGATTGCTTCTATATTTTTATTTTTCAGAATCACAAAACCATCCAAAATATAATCAACGGGATTGTTTCGAAGTAAAATCCAGTCATCAGAATAATCAATAAGGAATCCAGTGAAAATTTCTTTTTTATCGGTGAATTCTATTGCAATTAATTGTCTTAAATGTTGTTCCATCATATTTTTTTTTAAAATTCCAAGAGTAAAAATCCAAATTCCAATTTCAACTATACTTGGAATTTGGAATTTAAAATTTGGAATTTATTTTTTAAGGGTTAGTAGACCAAATACTGCTATTTTTGATAAATACTCTGCGGTTTAATTTAAGCTGAGCAATTAATAGTTCTGCGATATCTTCAGACTGCATCACTTTTTCAGGGTTACCGTCTGTTAAGTTTAAATCTTTTGCCATGTCAGTAGCAACAGTGCTTGGTGTCAGTGCCGAAACACGAATATTGTGTTTTCTCATTTCCTGCATTAAAGAATCGGTTAATCCTAAAACGGCAAATTTAGAGGCGCTGTACGCACTTGTTAATGCATTTCCGTTTAATCCCGCCGTTGACGAAATATTGATAATATCACCAGTTTGTCTTTCAATCATATTTGGAATAACGGCACGAGTTGTATAATAAGTTCCCATTAAATTCACCTGAATGATTTTTTCCCATTCTGTTGGTTCTAATTCCATGAATTTTCCAAAAGCAGCAATTCCGGCATTGTTGATTAAGATATCTATTGTTTTAAATTTGGCTAATGCTTTTTCTACCGCACTATTTATAGAATCCATATCTGAAACGTCTGCAGCCAAAGCCAAGGATTTTACACCTAAATTAGATGCTTCATCAGCCAATTGATCGATGTCGGTTTGGGTTCTTGAAACTAAAATTACGTTTACGCCTTCTTTTGCTAAAGCAATTGCAATCGCTTTTCCAATTCCTTTTCCAGCTCCTGTAATTAGGGCATTTTTATTTTTTAAGTCTGTCATGATAGTATTTTTAGAAATGCAGAAAGCATCATTTTAGATACACAAAAATACAGTTTTTGCTTCCTAAAATAATGCTTTAAATGTTTTCTTAATCTAAGTTTAACAACTTTTTTATTCTTTCAGAACCATATCGATACACATTACAGCAGCCAAAATTAATTGTCTTAGCGGACTGTCCTGCGCTACAGTTTCTTCGATTTGCAATACATAATTATCGGCGCTGGTAAAAAACTCTTTGCCCATTCCGGCCCATTTTTTACTTACCTGAGCAAGCTGTTTATTTTCATGGCTGAATTTAAAATCCCAACCCGTCCATTTTCCCTGCAGTGTCGCAACCGGTTTTTCATTTTTATCTAAAATCTCAAATTTGCCTCCAATAGAAAAGAATTTTTGTTTGAAGGTTCCAACCAGGCGATCTTTCTCATCAAAAATTTCAACAGTAGAACGAAAAATTGCGATACCACGCTTTACGGCAATTATTTTTTCGCCAGATGCAGTTGTAATTTCAATATTAAAAGGAGTCATTCTTTTATACTCGCTGAAACGTAACATTTTAGTGAAGAATCCCAAATTGTTTTCTCTGCAATTCATTATGATTTGATTACTTTCCGGGTCGTAAATGTCATAATTGTTAGCGGCTTTAAACATTCCAACGTGTTCTTTTACAAGAAATAAATTCTGATTTAAAATAGAGTTCATGAAATTTTGTTTGAAATTAATTTGTACTAGAATGACTTTTGAATGATTTTTCAAAAGAAGTTCAAATGTAAATAAATATTGGTTAATAATTTGATGAATTATGTTCTAAATCGATTTTATTCTTCAGTATTGTTTTGATTGTACTTCTTTTTTGTTGTAATAATAATTATTCCGTTTCTGCCTTGACTTCCATAAGGCGAAGTAGCTTGAGCATCTTTTAGAACTTTTATATCTTGAATATCATTTGGATTGATTATAGAAAGCTGTTTAGAATTTATTACAACTCCATCCAAAATATACAAAGGTTCATTAAGAACAGATCTCGACGGAGCACAAATGATGATTCCGGTAGATTTAGTTTCTTTAGAAATTGTATCAGAATTTGTTTTCTCTTGTGCGTTAGTTATGAAACAAATAAGCATAGCAATGCCTAATGAAATAATTTTTACATTTTTCATGAAAGTGATTTTTAAGATTGATGTTGGAAGTAATCTTTGTCAAGTTTTAAACTTGACAAAGATTTCTAAATAAGATTATTTTTTCTCGGTAGGTTTTCCGTTTTTGGTTGTAATAATAACAACTCCTTTTTTACCTTTTTCGCCATATTTTGCAACAGCTTCCAAATCCTGAAGAATAGTAATGGTTTTGATTTCTTGTTTGTTTAAAGGCGCATACGGACTCGTAGGATTATCTCCGAATAAATCATTTTCTGAATAATAGACACCATCAATAATGTACAAAGGTTCGTCTAGAACTACTAACGATTCTACGTTTTCGGGTTGTAGGTTTGAAAGTTCTGCCTGCATCATTTCATCTCTTTTTGCATCGTTGCTATGAGACAATGCTTTTCCGTTTAAGATAACCAAAGGTGTGCTTTTTTTAGCTCGTTCAGCTTGTTGTCCGGCTTTTGCGGCAAAAGCTTCTCTTTCTACCTTTTTTGAATAACCAAAATCAGCAACTTTATCTTTTTCAACTGAACGTTCTTCGTCATTAACAAAACCTGAAGAAACAGATTCCGAAATTGGTGTGTTGGCTTCTTCATAAACAGGCATAGAAGCTGTTCCTGAACCAACTGCTTGTACAGGTGAAATTTGCTCTGTATTTGCAACTGTAGTTTGCTGTTCTTTTATTTGTTCGTCTAAAATTTTGACAGCTTCAGCTTTCGGAATTAGTTTTGAATCTTCGACAGCAACTGCATCTTTTTGTATTTCTGAATTCTCAATCACTTCTTTTTCCTTTTCATTTACTACAACTTTGGGAGTTTGAATTGTAGTGTTTTGGTTGGTTTTAAAAAATTGTGCCCCTAAAGAAATAAGTAATAAAAGGGATGCAGCAATGGCAATTTTTTTCCATAATGAAATGGCTTTTTTGTCTTCTTTTTTGTCCAGTTTCTCTTCAACGCGCGCCCAGACTTTGTCCATTCCCGGAAAGTCTTTTTGTTCCGAGTTGTGGGCGGCTTCTTTAAATTTATCGAATATTTTATCTTGATTGTCCATGACTACTTTGCTTTTTGATAATACAATTTGTTTACTAATTCCTTCAGCTTGGTTTTAGCCGCATTCAATTGTGATTTTGAGGTGCCTTCAGAAATATTCAGCATCGCTGCAATTTCTTTGTGCCCAAAACCTTCAATAACAAAAAGGTTAAAAACAGTTTTGCAACCGTCCGGAATATGGTTTAGTAAATTGAGTAAATCTTCTTCTTCAAGAGAATTGATTTCATCTGTAAAAGGTTGTGACAGCAATTTGACATCATCAAGATACATATTGAAATTGGTGTTTTTCTTGATCGCTGCCAAACAGTGATTGACGGTTATTTTGCGAGCCCAGGCCTCAAAAGCTTTTGGTTCTTTAAGCTGTTCCAGTTTGGTAAAAACAGTGTAAAAAGCGTCGGCCATAGCTTCTTCAATTTCTTCTTCCTTTTTTAGGTACCGTTTGCAAACGCGATACAATTTTGGAGCCATATGCTCATACACCTGACGCTGGGCATCACGGTGCATTTTTTTGCAGTTAGAAATTATAGTTTCGTTTATCACAATTGTTGTCTTTATACTAAAGAGAGCTTAAAAGATAAAAAGGTTGGGAAGGCGATGAAAAAAAGTTTTTTTTAAAGGCTCAAAGTTGCTAAGGTTCAAAGGTACAGAGTTTTATTGTAAAGGTGCACAGCTGTGCGTTTTTAGATTGGATTTTTATTGAAATGGATATTCTTTGCGGGAGACGCACTCTGTGCGCCTCTAAATTTACAAGGAGAAAATTAATTACTTCTTTGCGTTTCTCTGTGAATCCTTTGCGAATCTCTGTGGTAAAGCTTTTACACAAAGATTCGCAAAGGATTCGCAAAATTGCACAAACTAAAATGTGATATTTACTTGATTGACAAACTCAACTTAAAAATCTTAGTCTCCAATAACTCCGTATCATTATCCTCGCAAAGTAAAAACTCAATTTTATCATTTGATTTTTGATAGAAAGTCAAACCTTCAAATTTATTGGTTGAGGTTATTTTTTGTGTGAAGTCAATTTTCATGGTTTTGAGATCGATTCGTCCAATGAAACTTCCTAAAATATCGCCGTCATCATAAGTTGATTTGGTGTCTTCGGCAGTTGATAAGAAATAGATTTTGTCTTCAACTAATATAGCATCGGTAAAACTGGAGCGAACGCCTTTTATTTTAGGTAATTTATAATTGGTTGCCACCAAAGCAAATTCTTCGCCCAGGCTTTTAGCATGAATCGTGAAGATGGTGTTTTTGTTGGAGATTCCGTTACCACGGTTGAATAAATACCAGTTTTCTCCATCGAAAATAGCACCTTCCAAATTGAAATCTTCCGGTTTTATTTCACCGAAACTTTGCATTAACGCATACAAATCAACTAAATCATTTTTCTGTAAAATGCTTTTCGACTTAAGATCAAAGGCAATCATTTTGTTTCGGTTGATAGTAGAACCGGAACCAAAAACATATAAAGTATCATTATGATGTGTAATCGATTCAAAATCGGGTTTTATGTTTTTTGGAATGTTTTGCGATGGATTGTCAATTAAGGGATGCTGACTTAATTGCTGATTTTGCATATTGTATTCGTATAAAAATCCGCTATTATCGCCAATGATATAAAGGGAATTGTTATTGAAAAATAATCCTGATGCTGAACCGATTCCGATGATTTGAAATAGTATTTCTAATGTAAATTTTTCCATGAATATTGTTTTGTAAAAGAGTGCCCAGCCCTGATAGTAATGAAAATACTTTGAGGAGAAATTGTATTTTTTACTGACAGAACAAAGCGACCGGAGGAAGCTCTTGTTGTGGCTTGTAAAAAACCAATTTATTGAAAAAGTATTGCAATGAATAGCAGGAATATGCTTCGTAAAATTAGTATATTTATAATATAAAAATGGAAAAATATGAAATCGATAGATCCGAATGATTTTAAAGTTACAGATAAAATAAAATTAGGCAAGATTCCGACTTTGCTTAATATTGATGCAGATGACGATGAAAAAGAAGAAAAGCTGGATAAGGTTCAGAAAAAATTAAGCGATTTGCAGGATGTGATGTATTCGCATAATAAATACGGTGTTTTGATTTGCCTGCAGGGAATGGACACATCAGGAAAGGATAGTTTGATCAGGGAAGTTTTTAAGGAATTTAATCCGCGTGGGGTTGTGGTACACAGTTTTAAAACACCCAATTCGACCGAATTAGAGCATGATTATTTATGGAGACATTATATTGCATTGCCCGAAAAAGGAAAGTTTGCAATTTTTAATCGTACACATTATGAAAATGTTTTGGTAACGCGCGTGCATCCGGAATATATTTTGGGAGAGAATTTGCCCGGAATAAATTCGGTTGACGATATCACACCTCAATTTTGGGAGAACAGAATTGAGCAAATCAATAATTTTGAAAAGCATATTTCGCAAAACGGAACTATCGTAATGAAGTTTTTTATGCATTTGAGCAAAGAGGAGCAAAGAGAACGTTTGTTACGTCGATTGGAGGAAGGAAAACACAACTGGAAATTTTCTCCCGGGGATTTAAAAGAACGCGAACACTGGGATGAATATCAAAAATATTATGAAGATGCAATTAATAAAACTTCGACAGATCATGCTCCGTGGTATGTGATTCCGGCCGATGATAAAGAAATGGCACGCTATATTGTGGCCAAAATTATCTGGGAGGAAATGCAAAAGCATACGGATATTAAAGAACCAGAGTTAGACGATAAGATTAAAGCCAATATCGAATTGTATAAAAAGGAGTTGGGTGGTTAATTAGAATAATTAGAAAATGTGTCAATTAGATAATTAGATAATTTTTATATTTTAAACCCGACAGGTTGTTGAAACTTGTCAGGTTTATTATTTTGTGAGATTTCGATTTGTTTTAAAATAACAAAACCCGACAGACTATGAGGATCTGTCGGGTTCATACCAAAAACAAAAGAATAAATGAACGTATTTTTATAAATCAAATCCGTAGGCAAGACGTAAAGCCACCTGATTGGTTTTGAATTTATTATAGTCCTCGTAGCGGACACTGATATCGATATATTTGTTGGCATATCCAATTCCTGGCGCCCATAAAAAAGTGGTGTCGTTATATCCGTTTGTAACGGCAAAACCCGCACCAACTTCACCTAAAACATAGAACTGATCTTCCCAAATGAAGGCTTTAAAACCAGCTTTTGCCGGAATAAATCCAAGATCATTTACATCAACTCCATTTTCATCTTTTCCCATAAATAAGTTTGTAAAACCTGTGGTCAAAGTCAACGATGTTCTTTTAGACAAATCATATTGTAAACGAACATCTCCGCCAAGAGACCAATCGTAAGCATTGTCAGTTGGTAAACCTCCGTTTAAACCAAATCCCAATCTAAAACCCTGATCGTAATTTTTAATTTCGCTTTCCGTTGTTGTAGTTGTAGTTTCTTGAGCGAAAGTTGTGTTGGCAGATAAAAAAGCTATAGTAGCTAGGCAGATAAATTTCAGATTTCTTAAGATCATAAGATTTTTTTTTTGAATTATTAATGATGTAAAAGTAGTGGCGAGGTCTTTTGTGCCTGTTATATAATTTTCTAAAATTGTTATATAATTTCAAAACTGACTTTGTTTTTTCGTTTACAAGTTTTGGAATTTGGAATTTGTTCCATCCCGAAGTTTCGGGATCGGGATTGCAATTTTTAATATTGTCTTATCTTTTTTAATAACACTACAGAATCCAAAGCTTCTGATTATCTTTGCCCGACTTAAAAAGAATAGAATTGAACTTAGCACAGTATACAAAAGAGTTTTCGTATAATTTAAAATTAGCATATCCTGTAATTTTAGGAATGGTAGGCCATACTTTAATAGGTATTGTCGATAATATAATGGTCGGGAAGTTAGGGAGTACTGAACTTGCTGCGGTTTCGCTTGGCAATAGCATGATTTTTATTGCAATGTCTTTAGGAATTGGTTTCTCTACAGCAATTACTCCAATTGTGGCTGAAGGCGATGCAGAAAAGAATGATACTAAAGTTCGTTCAGCCTTTCATCATGGTTTATTTTTATGCACCATTTTAGGATTAATGTTGTTTGGCGTGATTGTTCTGGCAAAGCCAATAATGGAATTACTGCACCAGCCAGCCGATGTAATCAGACTTGCAAAACCTTATCTTGATTGGGTAGCTTTTTCATTAATTCCGCTAATTATGTATCAGGGTTACAAGCAGTTTGCTGACGGAATGTCGATGACAAAATATTCGATGTACGCCATGATTATGGCAAATGTGCTACATGTGGGGATTAATTATATGTTGATTTATGGTATTTGGATTTTTCCAAAAATGGGAATCATCGGAGCAGCTCTTGGTACTGTAATTTCAAGGATATTTTTGGTGATGTTTATGCACATTATGCTATCAAGAAGAAATGATTTAAAACGCTTTTTTAAAGATTTCAGTTTTCAGGAAATTAAAAAAGAAACCATAAAAAAAATAATAAGCATTGGTTTTCCATCTGCTATGCAAATGCTTTTTGAAGTAGTGTTGTTTACGGCCTCAATCTGGCTTTGCGGGAATATCGGAAAAACCAGTCAGGCAGCCAATCAAATTGCGTTGAGTCTGGCCTCTATGACTTTTATGTTTGCAATGGGATTAAGTGTAACTTCGATGATTAGAGTTAGTAACCAAAGAGGTTTGCAGGATTTTAAAAAATTGGTGGTCGTTGCCCGTTCTATTTTTTTATTGGCGATAATACTCGAAACCATTTTTGCAATTCTATTTGTTGCCTTTCATAATTACTTACCGTATCTCTTTTTGAATATGGAAAATGGAGGACAATTGCTGGATAATAATGAAGTAATCAATATTGCATCAAAATTACTTTTGATAGCGGCCATTTTTCAAATTTCTGACGGAATACAGGTTGTGGTCTTAGGAGCGCTCCGTGGTTTGCAGGATGTAAAAGTGCCAATGTATATTACTTTTGTTGCTTACTGGGTAATTGGTTTTCCAATTTCTTATTATTTAGCAGAATATACCCCGTGGAAAGCAGAGGGGGTATGGATTGGGCTTTTGGCAGGATTAACTTCTGCAGCCCTATTTCTGTACATTCGTTTTCATTACTTAACCAAAAAATTAATCAATAATTCAGTTTCAAATAGTTAAATTTGAAGCTTATAAAACAATAATAAAATGGAATTACCTAAATTTTTACTTGGAGACAATACTGATTTTCCAGATGATATTTTTATCGTTCACCTTGATTACCCAAGATTTATCATCAATTTAAAAGATGATGAGGTTGAATTTTTAGAAGAAGCAGAAGATCTTGATGAAGCTGAATTAAATGCTGAAATGGAAGGCTTGATCGAAAAAGCAAATGAATTTTATGACAGAGAAATAAATCGTTACGAAGAGTAAAGGCGAACTACAATGTACTTTAAAGTAACAGCTCACATAAAAATTATTTAAATCTTTCTAATGAAAAAATTAAGTTTTTTAAAACCCATTTTTAATTTTATAGCAATCGGATTGCTAATTACTACTTTAAGTCGAATATTTTTATTTTTTCTTTTTAAAGATAGAGTTGTCGAAACACCAAATTTCTGGTATATTTTTCCAATCGGTCTTCGAATGGATTTGATTTTACTTTGTTATTTGTCTTTTCTGCCAGCTGTTTTAATTACTTTTCTTCCGAATAAATGGTTGAAGTTTACCAATAAATTTCTGGTAATTTATAGTTTCTTATTTCTGTTTCTGATTCTATTTGTAGAATTAGCTTCTCCGGATTTTGTAAAACAATACGACACGCGTCCGAATAAAATTTTCTTAGATTATCTTATCTATCCTAAGGAAGTGGTCGGAATGCTTTTAAAAAGTTACCTGACTTCGATAATTGTCACTTTCCTGATTTTGGGTGCGGTTATCTATTTTGCTTTCAAAAAAGGAAAAAAATATTTTTATACTTCACTTGCGGATTATAAATTCAAATTAATGATTTTTCCGTTATTGGCTTTTTTATTGTTTTTTGGAGCACGTTCAAGTCTTACTTCAAAACGACCAATTAATGCCAGTAATGCTGTTTTTTCTACAGATCAATTAACGAATACATTGGGATTGAATTCATTTTATACCGTTGCATTTGCTGCGTATTCCATTAAAAATGAAGGAAACACCAAGATGTACGGAAAAATGGAGGAAGCCGAAGCAATCGCTCGTGTGAAAAAATACATGATTGCTGGACCAAATGATTTTACAGATGCTGAAATTCCGTTTTTGCATGTACAACAACCGGATTCGGTTAATAAAAAACCTTATAATTTGGTTATTTTTCTACAAGAAAGTTTAGGTGCCGAATATGTTGGAATTTTAGGTGGAAAACCATTGACGCCAGAATTTGATAAATTATCAAAAGAAGGTTTACTGTTTACTAATTTATATTGTACCGGAACCCGTAGTGTACGTGGAATTGAAGCAGTTGTTACCGGATTTTTGCCTTCGCCTTCAGAAAGTGTCGTGAAATTAGGAAACTCTCAACAAGGTTTTTTTACGCTTGCTGATGCCTTAAAACAAAAGGGGTATGACACTAGTTTCATTTACGGCGGAATGGCAAATTTTGACAATATGGCTTCGTTTTTCAACGGAAATGGTTTTCAGGATATCGTTGATCAGGAAGATTTTGAATCAGATGGAAAAAAATATGCTTTCAAAGGAACCTGGGGTTATTCAGATGAAGATTTGGTTACAAAAGCAAATAATTACTTTAAAGCAAAAGGAGATAAACCTTTCTTTTCTTTAATGTTTTCAACTTCAAATCACGAACCTTTTGAGTATCCTGCAGGAAGAATCAAACCTTTTGATAAGATCCCGGCAACTGTCAATAATGCCATGAAATATGCTGATTTCTCTATTGGGAAATTCTTCGAAATGGCTAAAAAAGAAGCGTATTTTAAAAATACTATTTTTATTGTTATCGCCGATCATAACACGAGAACTTATGGTAAAAACTTAGTGCCAATCAATAAATTTCATATTCCGGCTTTAATCATTGGGCCAGGAGTAAAAAAAGGTACCGTTTACAGCAATTTGGCAAGCCAAATTGATATTCCGCCAACCTTATTAGGTTATTTAGGAGTCCCTTTTGAAACGCCAATGGTGGGTAGAAACCTAAATAAATTAGATGCCAAAATTCAGGGAAGATCAATCATGCAATTTAATGATATAAATGCGTTCAGAGTTGAAAATCAGGTTGTAATTATGCAGCCTAATTTGAAACCACTGCAATTTGAAATTAAAAATGATACGACTTTAATTCCTGTAAAATTGAATGAAGAATTAGCAAAAGATGCTTTGGCACATGTAATTACAGCAGGAAATTTGTACAAGGAAAATAAGTATAAACTTAGAAAAAAATAGGTTCAAAGTAGCAAAGGTTCAAAGGAACGGGTTGTAAAAACCTTTGTCCCTTTGAACCTTTGCTACTTTGAACCTTTATCAAAATACAGTTTTAATAAATTTTGAGCAGCTGCAAATGGTGAAATTTCATCATTTTGCACTGCTTTTTTGTTTTGTTCCAGTTGCGAAATAATTTCTGGTTGATTGTAGAAGTTCAGTTTCAATTGTTCATTGATGGTTTCCATCATCCAAAAATGATTTTGTTCTTTTCGCTTTTCATAAAAGAAACCAGTTTCATTTGTCATTTGAACATACTCTGAAATGGTGTTCCAGATATCAGAAATGCCTTCTTTAGTGATGGCACTGCAAGTGGTAACTTTTGGCTGCCAGTTTGATTTTTTGGGAGGAAATAAATGCAGAGCCCTGTTGAATTCTAATTTTGCCTGATTGGCTTTTTTAATATTGTCGCCGTCCGCCTTGTTGATGATAATGGCATCGGCCATTTCCATGATGCCACGTTTGATACCCTGAAGTTCATCACCGGCACCTGAAATTTTTAGTAATAAGAAAAAATCTACCATACTGTGAACAGCGGTTTCACTTTGTCCAACACCAACAGTTTCAATAATGATGGTATCATAACCAGCAGCTTCACACAAAATAATCGATTCACGCGTTTTCCTCGCTACGCCACCTAAAGTGTCTCCGGAAGCGCTTGGTCTGATAAAAGCATTTTCGTCTTTTACCAATTCTTCCATACGGGTTTTATCCCCTAAAATACTTCCGTGCGAAAGTGAACTACTCGGATCAACCGCTAATACAGCCACCTTTTTTCCAAGTTGCGTTAAAAAGGTTCCAAAAGCTTCAATAAAAGTACTTTTTCCAACGCCTGGAACGCCAGTAATTCCAATTCGAATCGATTTATTGGCATGCGGTAAACATCCATTTATAACTTCATTGGCTTTGTCAGCATGTTCAGGATTGGTGCTTTCGACCAAAGTTATGGCCCGACTCAAAGCCGTTCTGTTGCCATGAAGTATTCCATTAATTAATTCTTCTGAAGAAGGTTGTTTTCGCCTGTTTTTCTGAATTTGGCTGATAGCCGATACATTGATAATTTCAGGAGGTGAAATTCCAGCTTTTTCTTGTAAACTGCTTGATTGTTTATTTGGACTTGACAAAATACTTTTTTTGGTATTGTAAAAGTACAGAAAACAAAAACAGTTTCAAAAAAGGATTTTCTTTGAAACTGTTGAAGTTTATAGCCACGAATTCACGAATGTTTGCGCATAATTTATAAATAAAAATATTCGTGAATTCGTGGCGAAAAAAAAATTAGTACGCTGCAGTAAAACGAACTTGATGGTGTTTTGCATTTTCAGCTTCATCAGCAATTACAACGGCTAAATCTTCTACAGATAGAATGCTTCTTTGTTCGTCATTGAATACCGGATTTTCTAATCCTAAACGGTATTTTCCAGTTCTTCCGGTTGTAATGCCTTGGTGCATTTCGAAAGCCGGACTGAAAAACGCCCAATCCAATTCTTTTTCTTCTTTAATGATGTTGAGGTAATCACGCGCAGCAGTCGCAGCAACATAATATTCTTTTGGAAAATCGGGTGTATCTACCGCTTGTAAACCTGGAGCTACAAATAAACTTCCGCCACCGCCAATAACGATAAAACGTTTCACCCCTGATTTTTTTACGGCTTCCTGTACTGATTTTGAACCAGCAATAAAATCATCATAGATATTTGGATTGCTCCATCCTGAGTTATATGCGCTGATCACTAAATCATTTCCCTTCAAAATTGCGGCTAATTCATCCGAATTAAAAATATCAGCGGCTACCCAATTCACGTTTGCTGTTTCTTTTGGTGTTCTTGCAATAGCAGTAATTTCATGATTTCTGCTTGTTAGTTCATTTAGAATGGCTGAGCCAACAAATCCTGTCGCTCCAATAAGTGCAATTTTCATAAGTATATAATTTAATTAGTAATAAAAAATGTTACAGTTTTGTGTAAAAAAATAGTTTTAAAACTGATTCGAGAAATCTTCTAAAGAAATTCCTTCTAGTTGTAAACTAACTTTTTGATTCATATCTGCATATAAAGCAGATAAATTTTGATTGATTTTTTTTCCAACAGGACAATCCGGATTCGGCTGATTTTTAGCATATCCCAAATTAATGGTTTCAAAAGTCATTTCGAATATCTCTTTTAATGAAATATTCGACGGATCTATCGCTAATTTTGTTCCTCCATTTTTACCTTCCTTACTTTCTACAATATGATGTGCTTTTAAATTGGCAATTTCTTTTCGCACCAAAACAGGGTTCAGGTTAATACTTCCCGCAATATATTCAGATGATAAATAATCATTTGGATATTTTGTGAGTAAAGTAAGAATGTGAATCGTGATGGCAAATTTACCTGAAATCATACTGTAATAAAATATGTTACAAATGTAAAGTGTTTAATTGAACAAAAAAAATAGTTTAACATTTTTTTAGTTCCTAGTCATCAGTTCTTGGTCATTAGTTTTGGAAAATAAGTAATTAGTCTAGGGATTTTAGTGAAATTATCTTCAAAAAATGACTAGACTAATTACTAACGACTAAGCACTAATTACTAAATTATAAATCCTTATTTTTGTCGGGAACCTACGCTATGAACAACTTTATTCAGATATTCTTCTTTTTGTTTTTAGGATTGCTTTTGCAAAATGTAAAGCGATTTCCAACCCATATCTACAAAAGCATCAATAAAATTGTCATCTATATATGCTTACCTGCCATTACTTTATATCATATTCCAAAGATAAAATGGAACAATGATCTGCTGTTTCCAATAGGAGCGGGCTGGATCAGTTTTTTTCTGGCTTTTATTTTTTTTCATTTTTTAGGGAGAAGATTGGGCTGGTCAAATAAACTAATTGGTTGTTTGGTTCTGACTGCAGGATTAAGTAATTCATCCTTTTTGGGCTATCCAATAGTGGAAGCTTTATTTGGGAAAAAAGGTTTAGAAACCGCTATTTTGGTTGATCAGCCTGGTACTTTTGTTGTCGTTTCAACTTTGGGTGTTTTTGTTGCTGCATTTTATTCTAAAGGCAGTCCGGATGCGTGGAGTATTCTTAAAAAAGTAATTTTATTTCCACCTTTCATTACGTTTGTGGTGGCTTGCTCGTTAAATGTTTTTCAATATGATCTAGATTTAAACCTTCAGTCTGTTTTATTGAAAGTAGGGAGTTTGGTTACGCCATTAGCTTTGTTTTCAGTTGGATTACAATTAAATTTTGATAGAAAAAGTCAGCATTGGCGGTTTTTACGATTGGGTCTTTTCTTCAGGCTTATTGTAACACCATTTATTATTATGGTTTTATATGTTTTCATTTTCAATCAACATTCTGAGGCTATTAAAATTACTATAATAGAAATCGCAATGGCACCGATGATTACAGGTGCGATATTAGCTTCGACTTATGGCTTAAAACCAAAATTAAGCAGTATGATGATTGGTTTCGGGATCCCGATATCTTTTATAACCCTTGCTATTTGGTATTTTATTGTCCAGTTTATTTAATAGATTGAAGCTACTTTAGTTCTTTAGAATAAAATTGATAGAAAAAGTAGAGTTTAGTTTTTTTAATTATATTTTTTAGTAATTTTAGAGGAACTAAAAAAATATAATTATGTCAACATTAAGATTAGGCGATATAGCTCCGGATTTTCATGCAGAAACCACTGAAGGACCAATCAATTTTCACGAATGGTTAGGAGATTCATGGGGTGTTTTATTTTCGCATCCATCAGATTTTACTCCCGTTTGTACAACAGAACTGGGAACAGTAGCCAATTATCTTCCTGAATTTACTAAAAGAAATACCAAGGTTATCGCTTTGAGTGTTGATGGCTTAGAATCGCACAAAGAGTGGATCAAAGACATTAATGAAACTCAAAATACAACAGTAAATTTTCCGATCATTGCAGATGAAGATAAAAAAATAGCCACTTTATATGATATGTTGCATCCAAATGCAAGCGATAAATTTACAGTGCGTTCTGTTTTTGTAATAGGTGCCGATAAAAAAATCAAATTGACTTTAACGTATCCGGCTTCAACAGGAAGAAATTTTGACGAATTGCTTCGTGTTATTGATAGTTTGCAATTAACAGCAAATTACAGCGTAGCAACGCCTGCAAACTGGAAAGACGGCGAAGATGTAGTTATTACACCAGCGGTTCCCGACAGTGATATTCCGGCTAAATTCCCAAAAGGACATACGCCAATAAAACCATATTTGCGCATGACACCGCAACCGAACAAATAAGGTGCTAAGATACTAAGGTTCTAAGGGACTAAGATTCTAAGATTTGTTAAGAGTTAAACTCTCAGAACCTTAGAATCTTAGTCCCTTAGAACCTTTTTCCTAAGTTCTCTTCATTAACTCCGTCATTCTTTTTTTATCACCTACAACCCAGATAATATCATTTTTTCCTAATACGATATTGGATTCCGGGTTTAAAATTCGCTTTCCGTTTCTTTCAATTCCCACAACCATTCCGCCGGTTTTTCCTCTAAACTGACCAATGCTTTTATCAATAAATTCATCTTGTGCAACTTCCAATTGGCGTAATACAATTTGAGATTCTTCAATTGATGCAGGTGCTTCAACTTCGTTTTGATTTAAATATTTAGTAAACTCGGTAACTTGTGCATCTGTACCAATTACACATACTTCATCGCCAGGAAACAGGCGTTCATTTTTAGTGGGAATAGAGATCATAACATCGCCCCGTTTTATGTATGCGATATTGATACCCATTTGCTCACGAATACGTAATTCTTCCAGCGTTTTTCCAGCCAGATTAGATTCTTTTCCAATATCAAAAAACGACATGTGACCGTCCCAAGGCATTAAGTTGGCGTAACGTCTGTCTATTTTTTTGTTTTCACGATCGTTTAAGTTCTTTAAAAAGTGACTTTCAATTCGATGATATTGTTCATTTAGTTTTTTAGGAAATATTTGATATACCGCAATCGCGATTATCAGGGCAACAAAAGCAACTAATGGCGAGAAGAAAATATTCAGTAAGAAACCAATGAAAAATAATCCTAAACTCATCCTGATCAAAATCATCATCAACAGCGCGCCACGATATTTACGTTCCTCCCACAGTAATTCAACTTCTTCGTCAGCTATGCGTCGCAGTGAAAGAGCCCATAGAAAAGGAGCAATAATAATTAAAGTAATCAGGGCTGCCAATGTATTTCCAAATCTCGTGTCAGCCACTAAAGGCGCAACAAATTTGGATGATAATAGAATGACGGCAGCAATTATTGCCGTATGTAAAACAATTTGTATAAGGTAAGCATTCAATACTTTTTGCCAAATACTAACTGATTTTATAGCTTGTGCATTGACACTATAACGGTTAATATTTTTAACCCATTTTCGAGGTAATTTGCGTTCCAGAAAATTTGAAAAAGGAACTGCGTACTTAACCATAAACGGTGTAGTAAATGTTGTTATGGCAGAAACGGCCACGACAACCGGATACAAAAACGAACTGGTAACATTAAGTGTCATTCCCAACGTAGCAATGATAAACGAGAACTCCCCAATTTGAGACAAACTCATTCCGGTTTGTACGGATTGTTTCAGAGGCTGTCCGGCAAGTAAAGCTCCAATTGTAGAGCTTACAGATTGACCAACAATCGTGACAAGTGTTAAAATAGCGACCGGAAGTGCATGTGTATATAACATTTTAGGGTCAATTAACATTCCTACAGATACAAAGAATATCGCCCCAAATAAATCTTTTACAGGTTTGATTAAATGTTCAATATGTTCCGCCTGAGTCGTTTCGGCAATAATAGAGCCCATAATAAAGGCACCCAAAGCTGGCGAAAAGCCCACATTCGAAGCAAAACTAACCATCATTAAACATAAGGCCAATGAAATAATCAACAGCATTTCATCAGTTAGTAAATGCTTTGTTTTTTTTAGCAATGTTGGGATAAAAAAGATTCCGCCTAAAAACCAAACGGTTAAAAAGAAAATAAGTTTTAAAACAGACATCATCAATTCGCTACCTGAAAATTGCTGACTTACCGCAATAGTCGAAAGCAAAACCATCATTAAAATGGCCACAATATCCTGAACAATAAGCGATCCGATAACAATTCCGGCAAACTTTTGCGCCTTAACCCCCAATTCATCAAAGGTTTTTAAAATGATAGTAGTAGAGGAGATTGATAAAATAACACCAAGAAAAATACTGTCCATAGACGCCCAGCCCATCCATTGTCCGACCAGATAGCCTATGATGACCATAGTTATAATTTGGGTAATAGCCGTGATAGAAGCCGTACCGCCGACCTTCATTAATTTCTTAAAACTAAATTCGAGTCCCAAACTAAACAGCAAAATAATCACACCAATTTCGGCCCAAACTTCCACACTTTTCATTTCGGTGATAGAAGGGAAAAAATCAAAATGATTTCCCGCTAAGAACCCGGCAATCAAATACCCTAAAACCAAAGGCTGTTTCATTTTTTTAAAAATTAAAACAGCAATTCCCGCAGTGATCAGGATTAATCCCAAATCACTAATTAAAGGTTTCAAATGGTGTGTAGTTTCTGCAGCAGCGTATAGGGAAATCATAAAGTGGTATTTTTTGTTCAGGAGCCAATCCAGCTTTCCATTTCAAGCTTTTATTCAAAAAACATATTTTTAAAGCAGTTGCAGGAGCTTCCTCCGGTCGCTCTGCACCTGCAAAAAAATATAGTTTTTTTCACAAAAGGCTTTCCATTTCACTCTGGGCTAACTTCCAATCAGATTTATTAGGTATAAAAAAAAGCTATCGTTAAAGATAGCTTTTTTTGAGAAAATATTTTAGGTTTTCTTTAAATACCTGTGTAATTACTAGGAGTTATCGCCATTAATTCTGCACGAACAGCATCAGAAACTTCTAAAGTCGCAATAAAATTATGAATTGCTTTTTTGTCAATAGCTTCATTTGTTCTTGTTAAACCTTTCAAAGCTTCGTATGGATTTGGATACGCTTCACGACGCAGGATTGTCTGAATTGCCTCAGCAACAACTGCCCAGTTTTTCTCTAAATCTTCAGCAAATTTTGCCTCGTTCAATAGCAATTTGTTTAAACCTTTCAAAGAAGCTTCAAAAGCAATAATTGTGTGTCCAATTGGTACACCAATATTACGTAAAACAGTACTGTCAGTTAAATCACGCTGTAATCTTGAAACTGGTAATTTCGCAGCTAAATGCTCAAAAATAGCATTAGCAATTCCTAAATTCCCTTCAGAATTTTCAAAATCAATTGGGTTAACTTTATGTGGCATTGCTGAAGAACCAATTTCACCAGCTTTGATTTTTTGCTTAAAATAATCCATTGAAACATATGTCCAGATATCACGGTCTAAATCAATAATGATATTGTTGATCCTTTTTAAAGCATCAAAAAATGCTGCAAAATGATCGTAATGTTCAATTTGAGTGGTTGGAAAAGAATGGTGTAAACCAAGATCTGTTTCTACAAATTTATTTCCGAATTGTTTCCAGTCAATTTGTGGATAAGCTACATGATGTGCATTGTAGTTTCCTGTTGCACCACCAAATTTAGCCGCAAACGGAATGTTGAATAACAAACGCATTTGCTCTTCCAGACGCTCTACAAAAACCAAAATTTCTTTACCCAAACGAGTAGGAGAAGCTGGCTGTCCGTGCGTACGCGCCAACATTGGGATATCCTTCCATTCTACACTTAATTCTTTTAATTTAGAAATTAAAGTAATTAAAGAGGGCATATAAACCTGCTCAAAAGCTTCTTTTGTCGAAAGCGGAATAGCAGTATTGTTAATATCCTGAGATGTTAATCCGAAGTGAATGAACTCTTTGTATTGAGATAAACCTAATTTTTCAAAAGCATCTTTGATAAAGTATTCCACCGCTTTTACGTCGTGGTTCGTTACTTTCTCTGTTTCTTTAATCCAAAGTGCATCTTCAGTAGAGAATTTTTTATAGATGTCTCTTAAACTGTCAAATAAATCTGGATTTACACCTGAAAGTTGTG
Organism: Flavobacterium sp. Root420; assembly: GCF_001427905.1. Taxonomy (GTDB): domain Bacteria; phylum Bacteroidota; class Bacteroidia; order Flavobacteriales; family Flavobacteriaceae; genus Flavobacterium. The sequence goes on along the minus strand of NZ_LMEF01000033.1, from coordinate 168,854 downwards.
GCAATGGTACTTCGCATAAAGCAATAAAGTACTCGATTTCAACCAATACACGGTATTTGATTAAAGCTTCTTCAGAGAAAAAAGGTGCTAATGAAAGGGTTTTGCTTCTATATCTTCCGTCAATTGGCGATATAGCATTCAATTCGTTTAAAGTAGTCATTGTTATGTTGTTTGTTCGAAAGGTGCAAATATAAGTCATTGTTAAAACTTCTGAAAGTTACAAGAGATATATTATGCCTTAATAGTATGATTTAGAAAATAGTTTTAAAGATTTTGTCCCAAATGGTAAAATAAAAACCATAATTATGAGATTGATGTTTATGATGATCAGAATGAAATTTAGTTGTTGAGATCCATTTAGTAGCAAAATTTTTATACCAGAAATCGGGAAAAATGTCGGTTTTTAAATGTCCAAATATTCCATAAGAAAGATTTAAAATTAGATAAATAATAATGCTAAGATAATTGAAGTTCAAAATCGTAATCGAAAACAACCAGATAATTCCAAAGCCTAAAGTTTCTACAGGATGTAGCACATATAAGCTATATACACTAGTTTCGACATGTGTGTGATGAAGTTTGTGAATGGGAGAAAACCATTTTAAGTAATGAGCTAGAAAATGGAAACAAAACATAAAAAAATCCATTACGATAATCAACAAAAAAGTATCTGTAACAATTGAAAGTAATGAAGGAGAAAAATCTATTTTGATAATACCAAAACGATATAATTCAAATCCTAATAGTGTTATAAATGTATTGCAGATCAAAGTTGCAATTACCCATTTACGATCTGTTTTGTTGAGTTTCGTATTATCGTATTCTATTATTTTGGCTAAAATAATAGACAGAATTATCAGAACTAAATTTTCGATCAAAAAGAAAATAAATAAACTCAGTAAATTAAATTGAGATAAGAGCTGTAACCAGCTTTGAAATATCATATTGTTTTCTCCATTTCAAATAATTTTTCTCTCATAATTGCAACTCCTGCCGAAGCAATTTTAGCAATTACTTCAACTTTATTTTGAATATTCGGAATCGCAATTGGTTTTGGATCAATATAGAAAACCGGTGTTATGCTGTAAGTATAGGAAATCAGCCCAGCCGCAGGATATACTTGTAATGACGTTCCGATGACGGCAAAATAATCTGCAGTTTCCGTAATTTTAATGGCTTCTTCCAATGCCGGAACATCTTCGCCAAACCAAACAATATGCGGTCGCAATTGGTGTCCGTTTTGGTCTAAATCTCCAGTATATAAATCATTGGTCCAATCGAGAATAAGATTTCTATTTTGAACGCTTCGTACTTTTAACAATTCACCATGCAAGTGCAAAACTTTTGTACTGCCGGCACGTTCGTGCAAATCATCCACATTTTGTGTGATAATATGAACATCAAAATTCTTTTCTAATTCGGCCAAAATTTTGTGACCTAAATTAGGTTCTACTTCTTTGAGCTGTTGGCGTCTTTTATTGTAAAAATCTAAAACCAATTCCTGATTCTTGCGCCAGCCTTCTGGAGTTGCCACTTCCATTACATCATGTCCTTCCCACAAACCATCGCTGTCACGAAACGTTTTGATACCACTTTCGGCGCTGATTCCGGCTCCGGTTAAAACTACTAACTTCTTTTTCATTTGTTATTTCTAAGAGAATTATTTTTTGTTATTATGTTTTCATCTCTTTAAGATATTGACGAATTTAATTAAAGTTTTTCGATGTTTGAAATAAAAACTTCTTTTTGGACTCAATTATAAAGAAAGATAAAAAATGTATTTTTGCGCCAAACTCAAACAAAATGATTGATTTAGATTACCTGGCTTTTCTTGAAAATATACTAACCGACAATCGTAAAGAAAGATTTCTAAATGTATTGGGCAACCGTACAAAGCATTTTACAATCGCGGTCGAAGACGTTTTTCAAATGCACAATACAAGTGCTGTTATGCGCAGTTGCGAAGTTTTCGGAATTCAGGAATTGAATGTTATTGAGCAGCGTTACGGAAAAAAAATTGATAAAGAAATTGCAATGGGCGCTCAAAAGTGGGTGGACATCAATCAGTTCGATTCCATTACAACTTGTGTTTCTACTTTAAAAGAGCAAGGGTATCAAATTATAGCCACAACTCCTCATGAAAATGATTGTTTGCTAGAAGATTTTGATATTTCAAAACCAAGTGCCTTATTCTTCGGAACAGAAAGAGACGGGTTGTCTGAAGAAATTCTGCAAAAAGCCGATGGGTTTCTTAAAATCCCGATGGTTGGTTTTACCGAGAGTTTGAATATCTCGGTTTCGGCCGCAATTATCATTCAAAACTTGACTAACCGATTACGAAATTCAGATATCAAATGGCAATTATCAGAAGAAGAAATTCTGGAAAAACGTTTGGCCTGGGCTAAAAATTCAATCAAAGATATTAAAAGAATTGAGGCGCGATATTATGAAGAAAATCCCAGATAATTTGGCTTTCCTGCAAGGTTTGCAAAACCTTGCAGGAAATCAAGGAACTTAAAATTATCGGCCAAAAGAATCATAATTATCTTCGGCATATTTTTCAAAACGTTTTAACAAAACGATATTTTCTTTTTCGACTGCCGTTAGTTCATTGTTCACATTGTCTGAAACAGGAATATACCAATAAACATCATCAAAAAACTGACGAACCGTTTTTGTTTTAAAAGTAAGTCCATGTCTGGCAAAAATCGTATTCCTAAGAATTTCCAAGTCAAGTTTCTTTAGATTTTTCACATCCGATTCTTTCAACTTTTTGGTTGATGAATTTATGGTAAAAATACTTTCTGAGGCTTCTCTGTATACTGTTGTCATATACGTTTCTTCTTCTTTAGCATCTTCAGGATTATCACTTTCTGACTCTGTTACTTGTTCTTCTTTTGGGTTTTGATAATCGATATACATTCCTTCTTCAGGAAGCATCAAATTGGCATTGTATTTAAAAGCTTTTTTGTAGAGTTCGTATTTTCTTTTATGAACCTCTTTTTTTGTATTATTTGCAGTCCAGGTTCCTACTAAAAGAGTGTCATTTTTTATTTCAAAATCAAAAACACCGTCGTTTTTATCATCTCCGGGTTCATTAAGTATAAAATGAACTGTATTTCCGTCTATTGTCATTTTACCTTTAAGAGGTCTGCTATTTCCCGCAACAATACTTTGTCCTAAAACTTCAGATTCTGTTATTTTTTTAATTACAATATTAATTTTGTTAATGTACATTTCAGATTCCGCTCTTGTAGTATCACGTTCTAAAACAGTAAAATCGCCTACCCACGAACCGTAAAAGTCAGTATGTATTTCTTCGGGTTGTTTATTATCAGCATTTTGCGTTATGCTGTTTTTCTCTTTAGAGTTGCAGGAAAAAAGGAATATGGATAACAATAAACAAAAAAGTTTTTTCATTTTTTTAATTGGTTATAAAGATAATATTCAACGATCAATAAATTCGGAATCCATCCTAACCAAGCAATTATTTGATACAAATCCATTGGCGCCGGATGAAACAAATATACAAGAATAACCTTCCAGAAGCGCAATGTTATAGCAGAAAAAGTTAAAGCAAAACTTCTCAACATGAAAGCTTTATGTAGCGGGATATTTTTGTTTTTAATAGAAATGAAACCTTTATAAGTAAAATAAAACCATAAAATAGAGAGGGTTACAAAAGAGATTTTGGAGAAAAATCCACCATTAGCAAAAAGACCAATAAATAAGCCTGAAGGCGCACTTAAAAACAGAACTACAAAAACATATAATTTTCCGAGGTTTCTATGTAAAAGAGGGTGTTTTTTTAAAAGAGTATTGTTAAACTGAAAAAATCCGGAAAATAAAACAAAAATTGCTGAATAGACATGAATATAAAAGAAAGTTATATAAAATGGGATTTCAGAAACTTCTGTTTGTTTGATTTGGAGAAAAGCGACGTCTTTTTTAAGCGACATATATTGCCATGTCAGCTTCAGCATTAAAATAAAGAAATAACTAAAACAGATTGTCCAAATAAATAGTAATGAAAACTGAAGTTTCTTTCTCAATTCTTTTTATGTAAAAGGTTTATTAGTTCTCAAATATAAAAATTCCCCAATTACTTTTTGGCAATTGAGGAATTTTTGATATAAATTAATTGATTAAAAAAATTGTATAGCTGATGAAATTTTAACAAATACTTAGAATCTCACTAACTTGATTTATTTCTTCAAAAACAAAATAAATCCTAAAACACTAACAACCAAAATGGTCAAAGCTGCCAAAACCATTGTCAGGTCCCGAATATTTTTTCCCGCCCAGTCCATAAATAAAAATTTATGGAGAATAGCAAACGAATAACCTTCCACTATATCGGAGCTCTTAATTTTAGCCGCCAATCTGGAAGTTGCCGTTTCTATGAAATAAGTTGTTTTTCCAGGAGTGTCATACGCCAATTTTACAACTGGCAATCTCTTATTTACAAAACCATATTCTCGGCTTTCAAAATCGGTTAGAACTTTAGATTCTAACAGTTTTGCGTTTTCTAATGAAGCTTCCGGTTCGTCTGAGCTTTCTGTCATTTCACAACAAGCGGCTTTCGGCGCGCCATCTGTAAAATAATAAGCCAGAAACTCGGCATATTCAAGATCAATATTTGGAGCAATTTTATTTGTTGTTGCATTGATATTAACCACTTCTGATTTTTTATCATCTTTTTTATTCCATTTTGAATTAGAATCGGCTTTTGGTTTCTTAAATTTTTCTTTTTCCAATAACTGACAACGAAAATATGTCGTGTCATTTAAAGTAATAATACTTGCATTTTGAAAACGACTCCAGTCTAAATTCAAAGTATTACTGGCTACAGGAATTTCTTTGGTTTCGAAAGTCGGTTCGTAAACCATTTGGGATAAAGTGTACGGAGCCCATTTTGTAGTAGCGTGATAAGCGCCACTAAAAGCAAATGTTAAAGTAAAAAGTGACACCCAGATCCCGATTTGGCGATGGTATTTTCTAATTCCTTTTTTAGGTTGTAAATTATCCGTTTTTTTGAATTGTTTCCACAATAAACCATAAATTAAAATTCCGCTCAACGCAGAAAATCCAATGATGGATAATAAGAAAATCATTGTAATGATTCGGACACTATTGTTTGTAATTGCATCTACAAATGACCAATTATGAAAAGTATCGAAAAACCAAATAAACCATTGTCTTGAGGTTGGATTATAAGTCGCCAGTTTACTCGAAGAAGTTTCTACATAAACTTCCATAGTGTCAGGACGATCAAAACTCAGTTTATAAACCGGTAAATAACGGTTAACATATTTGTATTGTGATGTGAATTCAGTTACAATTTCGCTCTTTGTTACAGCACTTTTTTGATCATCTAAGAAATATCTGGAAAGCCATTCTGCATATTTTTGATCTCCATTCTCTAGTTTCTCAGCTGTTGAAGTATCATAATACCATAATTCGCCAATTATAGTCTTAAGCTGATAATAAGTTTTATTATTGAAGGTAACGATTCTGAAATTTTTGAATTGTGTTAGTTCGTTTTTCTGTAAAACTTCCTGAATAGAAAAATGCAATTGATTTTTATCAATAATTGGTTGCTCCAGTTTATCATGTGCAATTTCTGGTTTGAAAAAATGCGCCATAAACGGATGCATCAAACCAGATAATGTCCAGAATATTACAGGAATAATTGTAATCAAGCCAATTGTACGATGCCATTTGTACATGTGTTGTTTGATTTTCTTGACAATCTTAGAATCTTTCTTTTTAGATTTTTTCTCTTTTATTTCTTTGCTCATTGTTCCGTTTTTTAGCCCCGATAGAGCCGATATCCTTTTTATGGCTTTTTTTGCCATAAAAAGATAAAGGCGACAGCGGGATTAGCTTCTAATAATTATTTTTTTAATGATAAATTATATTGTATTCCGAAGACAAAAGTTCTTGGCGCCGCTGCCGTATAAGTTGGTTGTGCGTTTGTTGTATTGGCTCTTGAGACATTATAAGCGTATAATTTGTCCGTTAAGTTCAGTACATTTCCGTATACTTCAATGCCCTTCCATTGGTAACCAATTCGAGCATTGAAAATATTGTAACCATCATATTTTACCGTGTTAATCTGATCCTGATAATAACTTCCCACCAATTGCCATTCAATAGAAGTTCTTAGATTTGGAAGCCAGTTTGGATAATAACTTAACTCTGAGTTTCCAGACCATTTTGGTGCTGACGGCATTTCTTTTCCATTTAAATTTTGAACCGGATCTGATGGTTTGTCTGAAAGTTTAAAATCGATATAAGTATGCTGTGCGTAAGTTCCGCCAACACGAAAGTTAATTTGTTTTGAAGGACGGTAGGATGCTCCAAACTCGATTCCTTTATGATGCGTCTCTCCAGCAGAACGATAATCAGTTGAATTATCAGCAAGCTTAATATTTAAAAGTTCATTTTTTCCTTCCATATAATAGAAAGCATAATCAAAATTTAATTTATTTTGAAGGAAAGAAAGCCATCCGCCAACTTCGTAATTATTAAAAGTGGCAGGTTCCAGATTATAATAGAAATCAGCAGGAACACCAGTTGTTCCGCCAGTTCCGGGTTTTGTTCTGAAAATAGAAGTGATTCCGGGAGGTGCAAAACCTTGAGAATAATTGCCATAAAAACCGGCAAATTCAAGTGGATTATAATTTGCACCGGCCTTAAAAGTCACTTTGTCATAAACTTTGCTTCCTATCGAATTGTCTAAGGCATTGTCGTAATTGACTTTCATATTATCATAACGACCGCCAACCGTAACAACTAATTTTTCTATCGGATTAAAACTCAATTGCGCATAACTTGCCGTGTTGAGAATATCAGCAGAATAATCGGCTAATTTAGAATCAGGGTGTTCTGCAATAATTTCATAAGAATCTACAGTTTGTTTTCCGGCTTCTCCAGGATTTAAATTTGCTTTTAAATCAATGACATAAGACCAATAAGTAACAGGAGAATAATCATATAAGGCTCCGGCAACTAGTTTAGTATTTAAGAAATCAAACTTTTGAGTATGCTGCCCAATCGCACCGTAACTTTTGAAATTATTCGAATTCACTTCACCTTTTGCCGTTGTTGGATTTACAGTTGGGCTCCATTTGATTCCATACGAAGGATTTTGACCTAGTTTATTGTCACGCAAATAAGCGGTAATATAACTGCTTGAATTACCATTCCAATCGTGTTCTAATGTTATACGGGTTCTTAATGCATCAGATTTTCTATAGGTAAAATTGGTAGTGCTTTTATAAGTTCTGTTATTAAAAGCATCTTCGTTAACACTCCCACTCATGTCAGAATAATATTTTCCATACATGGTATTACTGATCAATCGGGTAGAAGGGGAGATATTGTAATCGATTCTGGCATTTAGATTGTCTTTGTTGTAATCAGAATACGTTATCCAGCCGTTTTCCTGCAAACTTGAAATTCCGGCAATATGAAAACCAACTTTTCCGATGGTTGCGCCGCCGGCAGCCTGAAATCTTCTGTAACCGTAATTGTCAGCCTGACCGCCAAATTTAAATTCAGGGTCAACAGGTGGTTTTACCGAAATTAAATTAATTGTTCCGCCAACTGCTTCCGGCCCATATAAGGAAGAAACCGGACCTTTTACAACCTCAATACTTTGTAAATTGTATTGGTTAATTTCCAGTAAAGCATTGTGATTGAAAATTCCCATTGGGCGAATTGGCAAGCCGTCTTCCAAATACAAATAATAGGCATTTGTCGTCATGGGTTGACGAATTGACATCATATGCTGTTCGTTTCCTAAATTGACCATTAAAACTCCAGACGTTTTATTGATAATTTCGTAAACTGCAGTTGCCTTGGTTTCGTTAATCGTTTTTGCTGTTATTTTGCTGATCGCAACAGGGGTTTCCTTGCGTAAAGTTGCAGTACGATTGGCAGTAATAAAAACGTTTTCAAGTTCCTGAGATTTTGTTGTGTCTTGCTTTACTTCATTTTGAGCAAAGACACATTGCCCTATGATGAGTAGGGTAAAGTATATATTTTTCATTTTAAATTATATAAATTTTAAAAAGTAACATGTGTTTTTCCCTGACTTAAAGCCAAGAAAAATCTTTTCAGTTTTGAAATTGAAAAGTGTAGCTGAAATTTATATAAAATAGGATGGAGGGTGGAAAGTACTGTTTGAAACCGAAATTGGTTTTTTATCAAAAGAAGCAAAAAGTTTTGCTGCAGATTTGATAGGGGTTACTAATTTAAAATTAGCGGTTGCTGTGTTTTGAATGTAAACAACTTCTGCTTTTTCTTTCAGATTGTTTTGCATTCTTTTTTCATTGTCGGCATATTTCTTCAAGCTTTTTTGAAGTTCGCATCGACCGTTACAAGAATTAAAAACCATTTTTCGTTGTACACAGATGGTTTTTGAAATTTCGTCCTGATTTAATTTGAATGAAGTGTAAACAAAGAAACTGCCAAATGAAGGCACTAAAAGCATGCAGGAAAGAAATAGAATTAAAATTCGTTTCAAAGCTTTGTTTGTTGTTTACGATCGCAAAAGTACAGTTTATTCGATTTATAAAGAATAAATATTAGATTTTTTGCAAAAAAAATCCCCAACTACTTTTGTAATTGGGGATTGAACTATGTATTTGTTTAAAATTTATTATTTAACAAGAACCCAGGCGCCAGAAGCGATTAAAGTTTCGGCTTTTTTAAATTTCATTTCTTCCGTTTTACCTGTCGCAACTTCCTGAACTGTTACAGTATCATTACGGTTGATTTTTGGCATATCTCTCACAATTGTTTCAGTAACCTGACGTTGTTGTGTTTCTCCAGCTTCACGGTTGATGTCTTCACTGTTTGGAATTTCATCTTTGCTTAGTTTGAAGTTTTCTTTTTGACGAACTTCTCTTGCCTCGTGAATTTCAGGAACGTTTTGAGCTGGTAAATCACCTTTGAATAAGAATGAAATAACTTCTTTATTAACGTTGTCCAACATTCCTCTAAACAAGTTGAAAGCTTCTAATTTGTAAATAAGCAATGGATCCTTTTGTTCGTGAACGGCCAATTGAACAGATTGTTTCAATTCGTCCATTTTACGTAAATGTTTTTTCCACGCCTCATCAACAATAGAAAGTGTAATGTTTTTCTCGAAATCAGCAATTAACTGAGTTCCTTCGCTTTCGTATGCTTTTTTCAAATCTGTAACCACATTCAAAGTTTTGATTCCGTCAGTAAATGGAACTACGATACGCTCAAAATGATTGTTTGGCTCTTCGTAAACTCCTTTAATGATCGGGAAAGCTTCTCTTGCGCTTCTTTCTGTTTTCTCCGTATAGAAAGCTAAAGTCTCCTTGTATATTTTTCCTGTGATTTCGATATCAGTTAATTTTGCAAAATCAGCTTCTGAAATTGGAGAAGTGATAGAGAAATAACGAATTAAATCGAATTCGAAATTTTTGAAATCGTTAACCGGTTTTGTTTGACTTACAATTAATTCGCAAGTATCATAAAGCATATTAGCGATATCCAGTTTCAAACGCTCACCAAACAAGGCGTGACGACGACGTTTGTACACTACTTCACGTTGCGAGTTCATAACGTCATCATATTCTAATAAACGTTTACGAACACCAAAGTTGTTTTCTTCTACTTTTTTCTGAGCACGTTCGATAGATTTGGTCATCATAGAATGCTGAATAACTTCACCTTCCTGTAATCCCATTCTGTCCATTACTTTGGCAACTCTTTCAGAACCAAATAAACGCATTAAGTTATCTTCCAAAGAAACATAGAATTGAGAACTTCCCGGATCTCCCTGACGTCCTGCACGACCACGTAACTGTCTGTCGACACGACGAGAATCATGACGCTCTGTACCCACGATCGCTAAACCTCCGGCAGCTTTAACTTCTGGAGATAATTTAATATCGGTACCACGACCAGCCATGTTTGTTGCAATGGTTACAACTCCGGCTTTACCTGCTTCTTCTACAATTTGTGCCTCTTGTTTGTGCATTTTAGCATTCAAAACGTTGTGTGTAACGCCTCTCATTTTCAACATACGGCTTAATAACTCTGAAATCTCTACAGAAGTCGTTCCAATTAAAACCGGTCTTCCTGCTTGAGATAATTGCGTTACATCTTCAATTACAGCGTTGAATTTCTCACGTGTTGTTTTGTAGATATAATCTTCTTTGTCTTGTCTTGACATTGGACGGTTGGTTGGAATTTCAACAACATCCAATTTATAAATCTGCCATAACTCTCCAGCTTCTGTAACCGCTGTACCCGTCATACCACCCAATTTGCTGTACATTCTGAAATAATTCTGTAATGTAACAGTTGCAAATGTTTGTGTAGCAGCTTCAATTTTTACGTTTTCTTTCGCTTCAATCGCCTGGTGTAAACCGTCAGAATAACGACGACCATCCATGATACGACCTGTTTGCTCATCGACAATCATAATTTTGTTGTCCATGATCACATATTCTACATCTTTTTCAAAAAGAGCATATGCTTTTAAAAGCTGAGTAAGAGTGTGAATACGCTCGCTCTTTACTCCAAAATCCTGGAATAATCTTTCTTTAGCTTCCGCTTCAGCGTCTTTGTCTAATTTTTGTTTTTCAATCGCTGCAATTTCAGTTCCAATATCCGGAAGGACGAAAAAGTCAGCATCAGTATCTCCTGAAAGGTATTGAATACCGTTATCAGTCAATTCAACCTGATTGTTTTTTTCTTCAATTACAAAATACAAAGCTTCATCCACTTTATGCATTTCGCGATTGTTGTCCTGCATGTATTGATTTTCGGTTTTTTGAAGCAATTGTTTGATTCCTTCTTCACTCAAAAATTTAATTAATGCTTTATTTTTAGGTAAACTTCTGTAAGCTCTTAATAATAAGAATCCGCCTTCTTTGGTATTTCCTTCCTTGATTAATTTTTTAGCTTCCGCTAAAAAACCATTCGCTAACTGACGTTGTTGAGAAACTAAATTTTCAATTTTTGGTTTCAATTCATTAAATTCATGACGATCTCCTTGCGGAACCGGTCCTGAAATAATAAGTGGTGTTCTTGCATCATCAATCAATACAGAATCGACCTCATCGACAATCGCGTAGTTGTGTTTTCTTTGAACTAAATCCCCTGGCGAATGTGCCATATTATCTCTCAAATAATCAAAACCAAATTCGTTGTTGGTTCCGTAAGTGATATCAGCGTCGTATGCTTTTTTTCTCTGCTCTGTACTTGGCTGGTGATTATCGATACAATCAACAGTTAAACCATGGAATTCGAATAAAGGCGCTTTCCATGTACTATCACGTTTTGCCAAATAATCATTCACCGTTACTAAATGAACTCCGTTTCCGGTTAAAGCGTTTAAGTAAAGTGGAAGTGTAGCCACCAAAGTTTTACCTTCACCTGTTTGCATTTCGGCAACTTTACCTTCGTGCAAAACCATACCACCAATTAACTGAACATCATAATGAATCATGTCCCAGGTAATTTCCTTACCAGCGGCATTCCATTTATTAGCCCAAGTCGCTTTGTCACCTTCAATAGTAACGTATGTTTTTGTTGCTGAAAATTCGCGGTCTTTTGGAGTTGCAGTAACTTCAATAAAAGAATTATCTTTAAAACGACGCGCTGTTTCTTTAACTACAGAAAAAGCTTCCGGAAGAATTTCCAATAAAGTTTTCTCTGAGATTTCGTAAGCTTCTTTTTCAAGAGCATCAATAGCATCATAAAGATCTTCTCTTTTATCGATGTCTTCGATGTTTTCTACTTCCGCTTTAAGCGAAGCAATTTTAGCATCTTTATCAGCTCTGGCTTCTTTTATTTTTTCTTTAAAATATGCGGTTCTGGCTCTCAATTCGTCGTGGGACAAACTCATTAAGCTGGTTTCGAATGTTTTAATTTTGTTTAAATAAGGTTGTAAAGCTTTGACATCTTTCTGTGATTTATCACCTACAAAGACTTTAATAATGCTGTTTATGAAACTCATGATTTATTTTATTTCTATTATATGTAAATGTTGTATTTAGAACCAAAAAAAAAGCCTCTGTGATGAGACTTTTTCCTTTGGTTTATTTTTTAATATTCATCCTCATTCCAAAGATAATCTTCGTCTGTTGGATAATCAGGCCAAATTTCTTCCATTGATTCATATATCTCGCCTTCGTCTTCAATTGACTGAAGGTTTTCTACCACTTCTAATGGAGCACCAGCTCTAATAGCGTAGTCAATAAGTTCGTCTTTGTTAGCAGGCCATGGCGCATCACTTAAATAAGATGCTAATTCTAATGTCCAATACATCTGTTATCTCGTTTAGTTTGTGCAAAAATAAATTTTTTACTGAAAAAGACAAGTAAATTTTGATTTATTTTAATAAAATTTAAGAACGTCTCTATTTATTACGGATTTTAGATTGTTGATTTTAGATTTTTGAATCATAATAATCTAAAATCTGAAGCCTAAAATCTAAAATTTATTTTCTCGGAATCCATTTCACTTCCTCCGCTTTTAAGTCTGACGACAACTTCCGTGCCAAGACAAAAAGGTAGTCAGAAAGTCGGTTTAAGTATCGAATTGCGATTTCAGGAACATGTTCATTATGACTTAAATGTACTGCCAATCGCTCAGCGCGGCGGCATACACAGCGTGCAATATGACAATATGACACGGTTTGATGTCCTCCAGGTAAAACAAAATGCGTCATTGGTAGAAGGCTTTCTTCCATTTTATCAATTTCATTCTCTAGTAATTCAATATCAGTATCGATGATCCCAAGATTTTTTAATCGAAGTTCACCGTTTTTTAAAACTTCTTTTTCTGCAGGAGTCGCCAAAATGGCTCCAACTGTAAAAAGACGATCCTGAATTTCAATTAAAATAGTCTTGTAATGTGAATCGATTTCCTGATCACGAATGAGTCCTATATAAGAGTTCAATTCGTCGACGGTTCCATAACTGTCAATGCGAATATGATCTTTAGGAACGCGCGTACCTCCAAAAAGAGCCGTTGTTCCTTTATCTCCGGTTTTTGTATATACTTTCATTTTTGTGATTTTAGATTTTAGATTTCTGATTTTAGGTTGAAATTTTGTAATCTAAAATTTAAGATTTAGAAAATAATCTAAAATCTAAATTCAGAAATCTAAAATTATTTAGTAGTGTCGCTTTCAATCAATCCATCTCTTAAACGGATAACACGATGTGCATAAGCTGCAATATCTTCCTCATGAGTTACCAAAATCACCGTATTTCCTAATGCGTGGATATCTCCAAAAAGCTTCATAATTTCTACAGAAGTTTTACTGTCTAAGTTTCCGGTTGGTTCATCGGCCAATATAATAGAAGGTTTATTGACCAAAGCACGGGCAATAGCAACACGCTGACGTTGTCCTCCTGAAAGTTGGTTAGGCTGGTGATCCATTCGGTCGGCAAGATTTACCTGTGTTAAAACTTCTTTAGCACGTGCATTTCGTTCAGATTTTGAATAGCCCGCGTAAATCATCGGCAAAGCAACGTTATCTAAAGCAGTTGTTCTTGGCAAAAGATTAAAAGTCTGAAATACAAAACCAATTTCCTTATTTCGAATTCCTGCCAGCTCATCATCTTTCATTTGGCTGACATCTTTTCCATTTAAAATGTAGTGTCCGGAAGTTGGTGTATCCAAACAACCCAATAAATTCATTAAAGTGGATTTTCCGGATCCTGATGGCCCCATTAAAGCAACATATTCTCCTTTATTGATTTTTAAATCTATTCCTTTTAAGACATAAACGATTTCATTACCAAGTACAAAATCTCGTTTAATGTTAGTTATTTTAATTAATGGATTTGCCATTTCGTATTACAATTTGGTTTTAAAAGTACAAAACACTTTTCAATAAACGATAAGTAGCGTGAAATTGATTTTTGTTACAAAAGAAGATTTCCAGAAGGATCTGTCTTTGTTAATTGAATTAACTAAAAAATATTTTAATGAATGAAATACTTGTTATATGATTCTAGTTAATTTTTACATAATTCTCATATTTTACAATTTTAAATAAATTATTTTCAACAAAAATATTAAATAATTGATTAAAACTTATTAATATTTAAAAATTTAACTATATTTGTAATGTAATATTAAATAATCAGAATTATGAAAAACATACAATTATTATCGGGAATTGCATTAATTGCATTGAGTCTTACATCGTGTAAAGACGAAAAACAAGAAAAGGCTCAAAAAACAATTGACGCTTATGTAACCTACGTCGACTCAGTAAAAAATGTCAAAGCTGATGATTTGAAAGCGGATTGGGCAACTGTTGAAGCTGAGTACGATAGAAGAGCTGAAAATGCTCAGTTAGCTTTGGCAGATATTAAAGACAATACTGCTGAGAGTGAAAAAATAAATGCAAGTAAAGTTAAATACGAAGAATTTAAAAAAGAAATGACCACCGTTCTTGCCCCACCTGCTCCAAGTCCGAAACAACAATTGCGTAATGCTTTATTTGGTGAAGGAAAAATTGGAGACGATATGAGTTTTTCCTGGGTAAATGCCCAAAATATTCACAGTGTGTACCAACAATTTGTTCATACAGTTGAGGATAATAAAGATAGTTACTCTCGTGAAGACTGGGATGAAATCAAATTGTTGTATGAAGCATTAGACAGCCGAAAAAATACTGTTGAAAAAGAGGGTTTAACATCTGAAGATAACAGAAAAATTGCTGGTTTAAAAATGAAATTTGCTCCGATGTATACTGTTAACAGAATGGGAGCTAAATCTGATGAAAACAAAGAAGCTAAAAAATAAAATTAATTGAATTACTATAAAAAAATGACAACCAGAAACGGTTGTCATTTTTTTATGCCCGAATTGTAAAATGCTCTTTTTTCTGTTCATACCTGAAAAAGACAAATCCCCATTGAAAAGTATCAATGGTAACGGTAACTTTTGGATGACTTTTAATAATTCCCCAGGCTTCTTCCATTTCTTGTGACCAATGAATGTCATCGAAAATCCAAACAGAGTCATTGTCAATAGTTGGTAATAAAAGTTCAAAATAGGCCAGAGTTGCTTTTTTAGAATGATTACCGTCGAAATATATTAGATTGAAGTTTTCAGTCTCAGTTTGATGTCTCAGTTTGATGTCTTGAAAATATTTTTCAAATTCTGTTACAATTGAATTTACATTATTGAAATTGAATTTTTGCAATTGTAATTGACATTGATTTGCAGTTTGTGGACAACCTTCTAATGTAATTACATTTGCGTTTAGATTACCTAAAGCCAGGGCAGAAGTAGCCAAGCCCAAAGAAGTTCCGATTTCAAGAATAGTAGCAGGCTGAAAATAATGGGTTACCCGAAATAGTAATTCGGCTCGTTTTGGAGAAATTCCGGCTGTTGATGCAATCTTCGAAATTTGCCTTCTGTTTGATTTGAAAACTTTTGATCCGGCACCAAAATCAGTTACTTCAATAAAGTTTTTATTCTCTAGTAATGATTTTCTATATTTTTTTAGAATTGCATATTCCGGTTTAGGCTTTTTATCGTAAAAACATTTTGTCAGTAAACTAAAAACAAACGGAGAATGTACTCCGTGTTCGTCCTTGGAGTTCCAAAGGAATTTTAAATAAGCTTTTATTTGAAATAGCATATAAATAATTATATCAGGGTACGAAGATAACAAGATAATACAATTGTCAAAAGGGAAGAAGCAGTCAATTTGACTTAGAATTGTTCCGACTTCAAAAAGACTATATTTGCGGACTTTAAATAAAGCTAATAGTAATACGTTTTTTATGATGTTGAAGGAAGAAATAGAAGATAATAACATAATATCTTCTGAAGAAATTAATCGTTGCATTGCTATTTTGGCACAATTGAATACCAATACAGATCAAATTTTTGATATCCCAAAAGAGCAACGAATAGCTTTAATTAAAGAAGCGGGAATGTTTTCCAGACCAGATAGAGGTGAGTTTTCCAGAAGAATTAAAGACGGATTACAGGCAGCTAAACGGAAAAAGGAAAAGAAGGACAAAACTGCCCGTAAGGAAACCGGAATCAGGTATGCACGAGAAGCGAACATATTTGTCGCACCGAAATTACTAGCCTATACTGATCTTGTACAAAAAGAACAATTAGAACTTGAAACACCCAGAAATTGTTACGTCTGTAAAACAGAGTTTACCAGAATGCATCACTTTTATGACACAATGTGTACGGATTGTGGCGATTTTAATTATGCCAAACGCTTTCAGACCGCAGATGTAAAAGGACAAATTGCTATTATTACAGGTTCTCGTTTAAAAATTGGTTATCATATTACTTTGATGCTTTTGCGTGGCGGAGCAACTGTAATCGCTACCACTCGCTTTCCTGTTGATTCAGCTTTGCGTTTTGCTAAAGAAGATGATTTCATGGATTGGGGGCATCGGTTGAAAATTCATGGTTTAGACTTAAGACATATTCCGAGCGTGGAGATTTTCTGTAATTTTATTGAGCAAAAATACGAGCGTCTTGATATTTTAATTAATAATGCAGCCCAAACCGTTAGGCGCCCTGCTGGTTTCTATTCGCATTTGATGGAGAATGAAGAGTTGCCACTGAACGCTCTTCCTCAAAAGGCACAAGAATTATTATTGGATCATATTAATTGTTTAGACGAATTGAAGATGTTGACCAGTGCAGCTTCTTCAAACGAAAATATGCCAGTTACCTGGCACGGACCCGAACCTGGAATTGGCTTGCGAGCTTCGGCTCAATTATCTCAAATTCCGTATTCTTTCGATAATGCGTTGGTTGCCAATGAAGTTTTTCCGGAGGGAGAACTCGATGCCGATTTACAGCAGGTCGATTTACGAAAAACAAACAGTTGGCGTTTGCGCCTCGGTCAAATAGAAACGACTGAAATGATTGAAGTGCAATTGGTGAATTCGGTTGCGCCTTTTGTATTGTGTAACCGACTTTCGGAAGTAATGAAGAAAGATAATACAGGACAAAAACACATCATCAATGTTTCGGCGATGGAAGGAAAATTTCATCGTTTTTTTAAAGAAGATCGTCATCCGCATACCAATATGGCAAAAGCGGCATTAAATATGTTAACCCATACTTCTTCAGGAACGTTGGCGAAACATGGTATATTTATGAATGCAGTCGACACAGGTTGGGTAACAGACGAAGATCCTGCTGAATTGGCAAAGAAAAAACAGGAATTAGAAGATTTTCAACCGCCATTGGATATTGTTGATGGTGCGGCGAGAGTTATGGATCCTTTATTTGACGGAATCAATACCGGAAAACATTGGTGCGGAAAATTCCTGAAAGATTATAATCCGATCCCTTGGTAGTTTTTAGTCTCAGTCTCATTTAAATAAAAAGCCACAACAGAAATGAATTTTGTTGTGGTTTTTCTTTTGATAATAAAATGTTTAATCCTTTATTTGATTTCATTCTCTTCGATAAGAATGTCTATGCAATATGACCGAAGTAAGAATGTTGAGATTAGTTTACCGAAATTAATTTTACATCAAAGATAAGTACTGAACCTCCAGGAATACCACTATAATCGAAAGGTCCATAACCTAAATGTGAAGGAACTAACAATATTCCGCTTCCTCCAATTTTAAAATGAGGAATACCTTCTGTCCAGCCTTTGATTACCTGGTTTAACCCAAAGGAAATCCCTGCAGCTTTGCTCTGGTCAAAAACATTTCCATTAGAATAATACCCTTTATATGCTACAGTAACATTAGAGCTTGAAGTCGGTTGAGCTCCGTCTCCAGATTCATTTATCACATAATACAAACCAGAATCGGTTCTTTGTGCAGTTAATTTGTTTTTAGCAATATAATCAACTATTTCTTTCTCGTTTTCTACAGTATAATCAGTTTTTTTAGGATCGTCGTTAGAATTACAAGAGATGAAAAGGGTTAATACAAGTAATGATGTTAAGATGTATTTCATGATATTTTAAAAATGTATTTTTTAATGGGGCTAATATAATAAAATTGATTTTTTTGTTTCACCGAGATTCACAAAGAAAAAACAAAGATTCAAAAATAAACTTAGTGTAACTCTGCTTTTTCTTTGTGAATCTCTGTGTAATGACTTTATCCTTCTATTTTAGCTGATAATTCAAACCAACGCTCCTCTTTCTGATCTATTTTAGTAATGATATTTTGTAGTTCGTTTGCTTTTTTCTCGATATCAGCATCAGCTACTTTTCCGTCAGAAAATAATTGTTCAATTTTAGTTTTGTCAATTTCCAGATCTTTAATTTCTCTTTCCAGTTTTTGATATTCTTTTTGCTCGTTGAAAGTTAGATTTCCAGTCGGATTATTTTGTTTCCAATCTTTTTTTTCGGCTTTGTTTTCTTCTTTTTGAGCAACATCAGCACTATCTTCATAAGCTCTGAAATCAGAATAATTTCCCGGGAAGCTTTCGATTTCACCTTTTCCTCTAAAGATAAATAAATGATCGACAATTTTATCCATGAAATAACGGTCGTGAGAAACTACTAAAAGACATCCGGGATAATCTAAAAGAAAACTCTCTAGAACATTTAGCGTGACAATATCCAAATCATTTGTTGGCTCATCAAGAATTAAAAAGTTCGGATTCTGAATCAAAACGGTACATAAATACAAACGTTTCAATTCTCCACCACTTAATTTTTCGACAAAATCATATTGTTTTTTAGCATCAAAAAGAAAACGTTCCAACAATTGTGAAGCCGAAATCATTCTGCCTTTTGCTAGCGGAATAAATTCTCCGTATTCTTTAATAATATCAATTACACGCTGATTTGGTTTCGGGTTGATTCCGCTTTGTGTATAATAACCAATTTTAATAGTATCACCTTTTACAACACGCCCGCTATCAAGCGGAATTGTTCCGGTAAGAAGATTTAAAAAAGTAGATTTTCCGGTTCCGTTTTTACCAATAATTCCGATACGTTCTCCACGCTGAAAATCAAAACTAAAATTGTCCAGAATAACATGATCCTTGAATTTTTTTGAAATTTTGTGAAGCTCGATAATCTTGCTTCCCATACGTTCCATATTAATTTCAAGTTCTACCTTGTTTTCAAGACGACGACTTTGTGCTTTTTCTTTAATTACGTAAAAGTCATCCTGACGCGATTTCGATTTTGTGGTTCTCGCTTTTGGCTGACGGCGCATCCATTCTAATTCTTTTACGAATAAGTTTTTTGCTTTGTCAACGCTGGCGTTTTCAGAGGCAACTCGCTCCTCTTTTTTCTCTAAATAATAAGAGTAATTTCCTTTGTATTGGTATAATTTTCCGTTGTCTAATTCGATAATTTCATTACAAACACGCTCTAGAAAGAAACGGTCGTGCGTTACCATAAACAATGTAATATTTTCTTTAGCAAAATAGCTTTCTAACCATTCAATCATTTCAAGATCTAAGTGATTCGTTGGCTCATCCAAAATCAATAAATCTGGACGATTGATTAAGATTATTGCTAATGAAAGACGTTTTTTTTGTCCACCCGAAAGATTTTTTACTTTTAGTTTAAAATCTTCCAGTTTTAATTTGAATAAAATCTGTTTGTATTGTGTTTCAAAATCCCACGCATTGTGCTGATCCATTCCGTCAAAAGCTTTTTGATAAGCTTCTTCGTCATCCGGATTTTCAAGCGCTTTTTCGTAGGCTTCGATTACTTTTAAAGTTTCATTATCAGAAGCAAAAATGCTTTCTTCAATCGTTAACTCTTCCTGTAGATTATTATCCTGAGAAAGAAATGCCATACGAATTCCCTTTCTCAAAACCACTTGTCCTGTGTCAGGCTCATCCAAACCATTGATAATACTCATTATGGTGGTTTTTCCAGAGCCGTTTTTAGCGATAAAAGCAATTTTTTGGTCTTTATTGATTCCGAATGAGATGTTGTCAAAAAGCGTTCTTTCGCCAAAAGACTTCGATATATTTTCTACAGATAAGTAATTCACTTTGTAAATTATGAGTTATAAATTATAAGTTATGAAGGTTTTACAAAACACAACTTTTTTGCAAAAGTAAACTATTATATTACGATTTGCGAATTATTTATGGAGATAGGAATTCAGAATCGGACTTAAATCAAAATAATGGATTTGCTGATGAACATTCAAAACAGGTTTTCGAACCAAAACTTCATTAGTTAAATAATAGCGCAAACCATCATTCGTAGTAATTCCTTCGATTTGATGAAAAGACAGACCAATATTAATTCTTCGTTTATTTCCGGACAAAAAATCATGATCTTTAAAATCATACAATAAATATAAAAATGGTTTCCCGTGTTTAGAATAGCCACAAAGTGCAATAAGTTTTTTTTCTTCCAGATAAGTTGCTCCGGTAACCAAACCTTTTGTGTCGAGTGTTTCCTTAAATTGCGCGATATGATTTCCAGATTGATTGGGCAAAACATAAATACTTGTTTTTGAAGATTGCCATTGTTTAGTAAACAGATAAATACTGTCTTTAGAAACAATAAAAGCTTCGCAATCAAAATTGGTGTTATTTTGTTTTTGGGAAGAAAAAACATTTTGATCTGAATAAGTAAAAGAGATAGTCTCGATGATTGGATTTTCGTCTAAAAATGATTTTTTATCTATTTTAAGAATGTTTAAATCAGTTCTGTTTCCAGCAAAATTATTTCCAAAATCTCCAATGTATAAATAAGAACTGTCTTGTGTGATTTCTTCCCAATCATGATTTATTGCTTTATCGAGAACAATTTTTTTCTGAATTATTCCAAGAGAATCCAATCCGTAAATGGTTTTATCGTGATCGTCATTATGAGTCCATAATAAATTATTGAAGGATAGTAAGCCCGAAGTTTCTTTTATTGAATCGCTTAGGCGAATGGAATACTTAGGCTTTAAATTCAAAGATGGATATTGGCAACCTCCGTCATTTATAGTTGCGTTTGGACTATAATTTTTTGAAAGCGAATCTGTACAGCCAGAAATTTGTGCGTTCGCTGACGTTATGATCATGAGGAGAAGGAAGATTGTTTTTGTCATTGCCAGATTCTTTTCAAATACAAAAATACAAGAAGGTGGAGAAATATTTATTTTTATAACGATACTTCTAATATAATTATAATGTAAAGAATTAATTTGAAATAGTTTTAAAATATAATTAAAATGCTATTTTGCATCAAAAAAATTGAATCAAAGCTTTTGTTTATCAAAAGTAGTCCTGCAAAATGAAAATTGTACAAAAATTATCTCATTACCGTTTTTCACGCTACTCCAAATTACTGTTCGTGCTTTGGGATGTTATAGTACTAAATATAGCTTTAGTAGCTTCTGCGTGGGCTCGATTCGGAGATTTGGAGAAACTTTTTTTAAAGGATGAAAAAACAGTGTCGTTATTAGCGAATTTAATTTGGATAGGATTATTACTTACTAAAGATTCACACAGAATAATAAGAATAGAATATATAGAATCAATCTTAAAAAGAACGATTAAAAAAATAGTAATACATATTGCAATCCTGACTTGTTTTGTCGTTTTTTATAAATATGCAGACATTTCCAGATTGCGATTATTGTATTTTTACCTGATGTTCTTCGTACTGTTATTAGTTTCTCGTTACACTTTAATGAAGACTTTAAAATACATTAGGGCTAAAGGTTATAATTTTAAAAAATTCATAATTGTTGGGGCCAATGAAACAGGCGAAAGAATGCGAAAAATACTAGCCAAAAATTTAACTTACGGTTATAAGTTTTTAGGCTTTTTTGATGAACAAACAGAGGAGTCAGGTATTAGTTTTGTACCGCTTCTAGGTGGATTTGACGATGTTGA
The DNA here is from genome assembly GCF_001427905.1 of Flavobacterium sp. Root420. Lineage (GTDB taxonomy): Bacteria > Bacteroidota > Bacteroidia > Flavobacteriales > Flavobacteriaceae > Flavobacterium. The sequence continues at coordinate 147,020 of NZ_LMEF01000033.1, read as the reverse complement.
GAAATTTATATTAAGAGAAGATGTCGATGAAATTTATGTAGCCTTACACATTAATAATGTTGAAACCATAAATAAATTAGTGAAAATCTGCGAACAAAATATGGTGCGAATTAAATTTATTCCTGATTTTCAATTGTATACCAAATCAAGTAAAGTTGAGGTTACTTTTTATGAAAACACACCGGTATTGATGTTTCGTCCGGAACCGCTGGAGTTAGCAATAAACAGATTAATTAAAAAAGTTTTTGATATCTGTTTTTCAATAGGAGTAATACTCTTAATTTTTCCATGGCTGTTTCCTATAATAATGATAATCATTAAACTGGAGTCATCAGGGCCAATTTTTTTTAAACAAGACAGGTCCGGTCGGGATAATGAATCTTTTACTTGTTACAAGTTTAGAAGTATGTACGTAAATGATTTGGCTCATAAAAAACAAGCAGGAAAAGGAGATCATCGTATTACTAAATTTGGAGCTTTTATGCGTAAAACGAGTATAGATGAATTACCGCAGTTTTTTAATGTTTTTTTGGGAGAAATGTCTGTTGTAGGGCCAAGGCCACATATGGTTAACCTTGCAAAAGAATACGGTGAGTTGATTTCGAATTATTCTGTGCGTCATTATGCTAAACCAGGAATTACGGGTTGGGCCCAGGTAAATGGCTATCGTGGCGAAACAAAAGAGCTGATCGATATGCAAAATAGAGTAGAATATGATATTTGGTATATCGAGAACTGGAGCCTTTTATTGGATATAAAAATTATAGTGAGAACACTTATAAATGTTTTTAAAGGAGAAGAGAATGCTTACTAGAGAACTTTGTCAGAATTTAAAAAACTGATTGTTTGCAATAACTTCTTTTAAAGCATTTGTATTTTCAATTTTTATTTTTTGATGGAATGCAGCAACGTGATTGCTATGATGAATATCGGTACCAGCAAAATTATACATTCCTTTTTTTAGAAGTTGTTCTGATGTTTTAGTTATTTCATTTCCATAATAGCCAGCTACAGCAAGCAGATTTAGTTGAAAAAGACATCCGGCTTTTTTTAACTTTTCATATTCATTGAAGTTTTTATGGTAAAATAAATACCGTTCCGGATGTGCCAAAACCGGAATATATCCTGCAACCTGCAAATCAAAAAGTATTTTATATAATTGTACCGGAGCATTCATGTATGACATTTCAACCAAAACATAATTATCCTTTAAGGTTAGTAGTTTTTTGTTTTGAAAATGAGTTTCAAACCAATCGTCCATAAAATATTCTGCTGCTGCCTGAAATGGGATTTGTATGTTGCGTTCTTCCAGCAGAAGTTTTGTCGCTTTATGATTGTCTATAATATCTTCTCGCGAATTATTCCAGATATAATGACTTACATGAGGTGTTGTAATAAACTGAGAAAAACCCATTTCCTGAAAAGATTTGGCAAGTCTTTCTGTACTCGATATGCTTTTGGCACCGTCGTCTATTCCGGGTAATAAATGAGAATGAATATCAATATAATTCCCGCCCAGAAGATCCTTTAAATAAGGTTTTGATTTTAAGAATGAAAACATAGTACAAAAGTAAGAATTGAAGATTGCTTTATGGTATTTAAAACGGTGATTTTATTATTTAAGGATATTATTATCATATCTAATTTGCCATTTAGTCTATTATTCTATATTTGTTAGTATCAATAATGTACTATTTTATGAAAGTTAAAGAGAACTTGTATAATCAGAGAATTATTTCGATTGACGCTTTACGAGGAATTACCATTTTTGTAATGATTTTTGTAAATGAACTTGCCAGCGTTAAAAATGTGCCTCAGTGGATGAAACACATGCCTGCAGATGCAGACGCCATGACTTTTGTAGATATAGTTTTTCCATCTTTCTTATTTATTGTCGGGATGTCAATTCCGTTTGCATTTAATGCAAGGTTACTGAAAGGTGATAGTGCCAGAACGATTTGGACTCATACTTTCAAACGAGCTTTGGCCTTAATTATTATTGGTGTTTTTATGGTGAATGCAGAGTATGGTTATGATGCCTCAAAAATGTTAATCGCTCCCGCATTTTGGGGACTCTTAGCGTATGCAATGCCAATTCCGATTTGGAATAAATATCCTAAAGATTTTCCGCTTTGGCTAAAAAATACATTGCAATACGGCGGAATGTTAGTTTTGATAGCTCTTTACTTCTTGTATGTTCAGGAAACTGGAGCAATGGGTATGACACCTAAATGGTGGGGAATTCTCGGCTTAATTGGTTGGGCATACCTTTTTACAGTTGTTTATTATTGGTTGGTTTCTGGAAAATTATGGGCGATGATTACTTTTTTAATAGTTTGTATCGTTGCAAATTCTATGAATTTAATTGAAGGATCTGTAATACAGCAATTTTCAGGACTCAGTTTTATTTCCGGACATTTAACTCATGCCGCATTAGTAAGTGCAGGTGTAATTATTTCCTTATTATTTTTTGATCGAAAAATTGCTCCGAAAATAAATTGGTCAGTAATTGGTTTTGCTGTTTTCTTTTTTGCTGTAGGTTGTTTTCTTCGTCCTTATTTTGGAATTTCAAAAATAAAAGGAACACCATCGTGGACCATGTTTTCAGCTGCAATTTGTACCGTTTTGTTTTACTTTCTTTATTGGTTGATGGAAATTAAAAAACAAACAAAATGGAGCGAATTTTTCATGCCCGCGGCTGCAAACCCGTTATTGATTTATATTTTGCCTGGCGTAATTTATTACTTCAATTTGGCTTTCAAAATAGAAATTATACCGGAATATTTCCGTGAGGGAATTCCAGGGATTATTTGGAGTTTAGTCTTTTCAACGATTATGTTATTCGTGATGAAAATCTGCAACAAATATAAAATACAATTACAACTTTAGAAGTTATATTTGTTTCAGGTTTCAGGTTTTGCTAAACATGAAATACGAAACCTGAAAATTTTTTAAATTTGAACGATAACTGATTTTATTTCTAAAAATGCTCCAGAAACCGGATTGTAATTCACAAAATTGAATTTACATAGATTATGAATGTTCAAAGGTTTTCCGTCAGGCAATCCATCTTGTTTAAAATGAGGCCAGGGAATTTTAAGAGTAGCAAATTTTTTGGGAGATGCTGGCAAATCAGCTCTTGGATGAGAACCTCCATGCACGCAGCCCGTTCCCTCTTCATTTCCTTCGCGAGCCTGAATTTTTATAAGATGTGATGATTTATAAGTTATCGTTACATACTTTGAGTCATCGGATAAATTTTGCGGAATACCATCATTCGATTCTGAAGGAGTAATGGCTACATTCAATTCAATTTCCCCAATCGGATTATCTTTTGCTGTAACTTTTATAATGCCCGTTTTTAAACGAGTAGTATTTATTATTTCCTGACTTTCTATAACAGGTCCTGCAATAAACCATGTATTCGATTTGACAAGATTTATCTCTTTTTCTGAAACACTTTTACCATCAAAATTAAGAGTGAAAATAGCAATTATTGATAGTAAGAAATACAAACGATTCATAATCACAAACGTGTTTTATAATAAACATTCTACCTTTCAAATATACCTTTTCTAAACGATTTCGTTTTCTTTTTTTAATTCTTTTCAAAATAAGAGAATTGTCTTAATAAAATTTTAAATTTGTAAGAACGCATTCTTAAAATCTTTTTAATGAGTAAGTTAAAAATCAAATTTATCTGGTTTGTATTTTTTTATCTCTCCATTTTGTTATTCGCAAAAAGACAGTACAACTGTGGAAAGAAAAGATATTTTAGATGTGATTCGGAAAATATTTAAAAAGAATGATTCCGCAAATATTCAAAAGGATAGAAAATTAGCTTTTTCGTTATTGCCTGTTCCTATCGGTGCCAATAATTCAAACGGATTGGTGGTTTCTTTTTTAACGACTTTTTATTTAGGGGAAGATCATGAAACAACCAATATGTCACAGGTTTCTTTCTCACCTTATTTTAGTTTTAGCAAGCAATATGTCTTCCCGATCCAGTCTTATATTTATACAAAAGACAATAAATGGAATTTTATTGGAGATTATCGTTATATGATTTATCCGCAGCTAACTTACGGATTAGGGGATCATAATTCAAAAGAAGAAATGTCTACTTTAGATTATCAACAATGGCGTTTTTATCAATTTGTGACCCCAAAAGTAGTAGGTAATTATAGATTAGGAATCGGTTTTCTGTATGATAATTATCAAAATATCTCTGAGGACTCTTATATTGATGAAGGAACAGATTACGTAAAATATATGAATGGGGATTTCTCAGATGAAACCTCTTTTGGTTTTGCTTTTCAGGGGCTGTATGATTCCAGAAAGAATATCATTAATCCAGAACAAGGGCTTTACGTTGAAGCGGATTTGAGAATAAATACAAGCGGTGTCGACGGAAATAAATGGCAATCACTGTATTTTGATGCCCGAAAATATCATTCTTTCAGTAAAACAAAACATCGGGTTTGGGCTTCGCGGGCTTTTTATTGGTCTACTTTTGGAGGCAAACCACATTATCTTGATTTGCCAAGTATTGGTTGGGATCGTGACGGAAAAACGGGCCGCGGTTTTACCAAAAACAGATATCGAAGCAATGCACTTATTTATTTAGAAACCGAATATAGAACGGATATCACCAGAAATGGTTTTTTTGGAGCAGTATTTTTTGGTAATATTTCGTCAGTTTCAAAGTTAGATACCTATCAATTCGATAAATGGCATCCTTCCATAGGAACCGGAATCCGAATTAAATGGAACAAAAAAAATAACAGTAATCTGGCCTTAGATTATGGGGTTAGTAAAAACGACTGGTCTTTACGGTTGGGATTAACAGAAAATTTCTAACTTTCCAAAAAATCAACAGCCTAATTTTTCATGCAATTATCGGTAATTATCCTTAATTATAATGTACGTTACTTTCTGGAACAATGCGTTTTGAGTGTTCAGGAAGCAATCGGTACGCTTGATGCGGAAATTATTGTCATCGATAATAATTCAGCAGATGACAGCTGTTTGATGATGGAGAAACGCTTTCCATCTGTAAAACTGATTCAAAACAAGGAGAATTTTGGATTTCCAAAAGGGAATAATATTGGAGTTTCTGAAGCGAAAGGAAAATACATTTGCATTCTAAATCCGGATACGGTTGTTGCAGAAGATACTTTTATTAAAATTTTGGCTTTCGCCGAAGAGCAAAAAGATCCCGGAATTATCGGTTGTAAATTAATTGACGGAACAGGGAATTTTCTACCAGAAAGCAAACGTGGAATCCCAACGCCCTGGGTCGCTTTTACGAAAGTTTTTGGTTTGTATAAAGTTTTTCCGAAATGGACGCTTTTCAATCAATATTATGCGCAGCATATAAACGAAAATGAAACTGGAAAAGTCGAAATTTTGGTGGGTGCTTTTATGTTTATGAAACGTGATTTGTATCTTGAACTCGGTGGTTTTGATGAAGATTGTTTTATGTACGCAGATGATATTGATTTATCTTATCGTGTTTTGCAAAAACAAAAAACGAATTATTACTTTCACGAAACCACTGTGTTACATTATAAAGGAGAGAGTACGATAAAAGACGAAAAGTACATGAATCGTTTTCAGGAAGCCATGAATTTCTTTTATCAGAAACATTTTAAGAAATCATGGTTTTTTACCTTCTTTATTAAAATTGGAATTGTAGTTTTCTCGTTCATCAAAATGTTTCAGGGCAAACCAAAGACAAAAGCGTTGCCTGAAAGTTATATTTTTTACTCCTCAAATAAAATTTTGTCTGAAAAATTACCTTTTATCTTGAAAAATAAAGTGCTCTTTTTGGATTTCAAAAAAGAAAAAATGGTAAATTCGTGCCTGATTTTAAAGGACGCTAAGGCTGAGATAATTTTAGATAATCAGTATGTTTCATTTAAAAAATGTATCAAAATCATAGAAACTCTTAAAGATAAGAACATTACTTTTAAGATTTTCCCCAAAAATGCAAGTTTTATTGTCGGAAGCGATTCGCGAAATGGCAGAGGTCAAATTATAAAAATTGAGTAAAAAATTATATTAAATATAATTTATATTTAAAATATTCAGTAATTTCGCAATCAGAAAATCAAAATCACCCTTGAGGTTAACAATATGGCAAGATTTGAATTAAAGCTTCCTAAAATGGGAGAGAGTGTCGCTGAAGCAACTATTACCAACTGGTTGAAAGAAGTAGGAGACAAAATTGAAGCTGATGAAGCGGTACTTGAAATTGCAACTGATAAAGTTGACAGTGAAGTACCAAGTGAAGTATCGGGAATTTTAGTTGAACAATTATTTGGTAAAGATGATTTAGTTCAGGTAGGACAAACCATTGCGATTATTGAAACCGAAGGAGATGCTCCTGCTGTAAAAGCAGTTGAAGAAGCGGCATTTGCTGCGGAAGTAACTGAAATTGAGAACACAATTGAAACTGTTAAGGAAACAATGAGTACTCCTCAGGATTTTACCACATCGGATAAATTCTTTTCGCCATTAGTTAAAAACATTGCTAAAGAAGAAGGGATTTCTATTGCTGAGCTTGACGGAATGCAAGGTTCAGGAAAAGAGGGTCGCGTTACAAAAGAAGATATTTTAAAATATATTGAAGATCGTAAATCTGGCGCTGTAACTCCCAAAGTTGCTGAACCTGGAAAAACGGTTGAAGCAGTAAAAGCTGCAGAACCAATAGTTCAAAAAAGTCAGCAGGCGGTACCGGTTTCTGTAAATGGAGGTGATGAAATCATCGAAATGGACAGAATGCGTAAACTGATTTCAGGATACATGGTGGCTTCAGTTCAAACTTCGGCTCACGTTCAGTCATTTATTGAAGTGGACGTAACGAATATTGTAAAATGGAGAGACAAAGTTAAAACGGCTTTCGAAAAAAGAGAAGGCGAGAAGTTGACTTTTACTCCAATTATGATGGAAGCGGTTGCAAAAGCATTGAAAGATTTTCCGGGAATGAATATTTCTGTTGATGGCGATTATATCATCAAAAAGAAAAATATAAATTTAGGAATGGCAGCAGCTTTGCCAAACGGAAACTTAATTGTTCCTGTAATTAAAAATGCAGATCAGTTAAATCTTGTTGGAATGGCAAAAGCGGTAAACGATTTAGGAAACCGTGCTAAAACCGGAAAATTAAAACCGGACGATACACAAGGAGGAACTTACACAGTGACGAATGTTGGAACTTTTGGAAGTGTTTTCGGAACGCCAATTATCAATCAGCCTCAGGTAGGAATCTTAGCTCTTGGTGCGATTCGTAAAGTGCCTGCGGTTATCGAAACTCCGGAAGGTGATTTTATCGGAATTCGTCAAAAAATGTTCTTGTCGCACTCTTACGACCACAGAGTTGTTGACGGAGCTTTAGGAGGAAGTTTTGTAAAAAGAGTAGCAGAATATTTAGAAGCTTTTGATGTAGACAGGGATTTCTAAATCAATTAACAAATAAAATGAAACCCGGAAAATTTAAAAATTTTTCGGGTTTTTTGGTTGATATGAATAGGTGGTTTTGTGAAGAAGTATTTTTATTCAAGAATAATTTTTAAACTTGTAATCGCAGGAAAATGTCCATTTTTAACTAAAAAAAATCACGAATAAGGGAGAAAATTCGGCTTTAAAAATTACATTTGTAATCTTATAAAAACTAAAAATGGAACTCAAACTCAACAAACCAATCTGCTTTTTTGATCTAGAAACAACCGGAATTGATATCGGAAAAGATCGAATCGTAGAGATTTCAATATTCAAAGTTTTTCCAAACGGAAATAAAGAAAGTAAAACTTGGTTGGTGAACCCGACAATTCCAATTCCGCCACAAACAACCGCTGTTCATGGAATTACTGATGAAAAAGTAGCTAATGAACCTACTTTTAATGAATTGGCATCGCAAATCCATGGCATGATTAAGGATAGTGATTTAGGTGGTTTTAATTCAGATCGTTTTGATATTCCGCTTTTGGCTGAAGAATTACTTCGCGCTGGTGTTGATTTTGATATGAAAAATAAAGTTTCTGTTGATGTGCAGACTATTTTTCATAAAATGGAAGAGCGTACCTTAAGTGCTGCCCTGAAGTTTTATTGCGGAAAAAGTTTAGAAAATGCCCATTCTGCAGAAGCGGATACTATGGCGACTTACGAAATTCTAAAAGCACAATTAGACCGTTATCCTGATTTAGAAAATGATATGAAATCATTATCTGAATTCACTACCCGAAAAAAAATCGCTGATTTTGCCGGAATGATTGCTTTTGATGCAGACAACGAAGAAATTTTTACCTTCGGAAAACACAAAGGAGCAAAAGTCGAAAAAGTATTAGAAACAGAGCCGGGATATTTCAGCTGGATTCAAAATGCCGATTTTCCATTGTATACCAAAAAGGTTTTAACAGCGATTAAATTAAGAAGATTAAACACAAAATAAGGCAGTAAGTCTCTGAGATTCTAAGATGCTAAGTTTTGTATGCATAGTTTCTTAGAACCTTAGTATCTTAGCAACTTAGCAACTTATAAAGGAATGAAGATTATCTGTATCGGTAGAAATTATACCAATCATATCGAAGAATTAAAAAACGAACGACCAACAGAACCGGTGATTTTTATGAAACCGGATTCTGCAGTTCTATTGAAGCAACATCCGTTTGTAATCCCTGAATTTTCTGAGGAAATTCATCACGAAATAGAGATAATTGTTAAAATTAGTAAGGTAGGAAAGTATATCGAACCTAAATTTGCGCATAAGTATTATGATGAAATTAGTGTGGGTATCGATTTTACTGCCAGAGATTTACAAGATAAATTAAAAGCAAAAGGATTGCCTTGGGAAAAAGCAAAAGCATTTGACGGTTCTGCGGTCATTGGAGATTTTTTGCCAAAAATCGATTTTGTTTCAATGGAAAACCTTAGTTTTGAGTTAACAAATAATTCTCAAACCGTTCAAAAAGGCAATACAGCACTTATGCTATGGAAAATTGATGAGCTAATCGCTTATGTATCGCAATATTTTACGCTTAAAATTGGGGATATTATTTTTACAGGAACGCCTGCAGGAGTTGCGGCGGTCAAGCCAAACGATGTTTTGGAAGGCTTTTTAGAAGAAAAAAAATTATTTAGAATACAGGTAAAATAATGGCTTTAAAATACAACCTTTCGAAAGTATATGCGCTTTCAGACAATGATCCGGAATTTGTAAACGAAATTCTTAAATTATTTGTTACTGAAGTTCCGGAGGATTTAAAACAAATCAAAGAAGGAATTAAAAAGAAGGATCATAAATACGCCTATGCCTATGCGCATAAAATAAAACCTACTTTAGATTTAATTGGTTTAAATGTGGCTTTTGAAGAAATTCTGCAAGTGGAAGCTTGGACAAAAGCAGAAGGTAAAAAGAAAGAAATTATCGAAACTTTCAAAAGCATAAAAATACAGGTTAAAGAAGCAATCAAAGAAATCAAAAAAGACTTTGACCTATAAGTAAGGTATGATCCTATTTTTGCCCTTTTTAAATTTGGTCAAAAATAGGTCGTCCCAAAGCGTCGGGAGACTACATCTTTTGTTCCTGAAATTTTGTTTGATGGGTTCTTATTGTTTGTCACAAAAGGATGCCGTTTCTACCCCTCATGCAAATCGTTCCAACAACAATCTACTTTCTAATACTGACTTACAATCTGATAAGTTGAAAAAAATGCATTTACATGAAAGCAACTATAATTACAATTGGAGATGAAATTCTAATTGGTCAGATCGTCGATACAAATTCTGGTTTTATTGCCAAATCACTTGATAGAATTGGAGTCGAAATACGTGAAATGATTTCGATAAGCGATGATAAAAAACATATTTTAGACACGTTTGCGCAACTGCAAAATAAAGTTGATGTTGTGATTGTTACCGGAGGTTTAGGTCCGACAAAAGACGATGTGACTAAAAAAACTTTTTGCGAATACTTTGATGATGAACTGGTTGTGAATCCTGAAGTATTAGCGCATGTAACCCAATTAATTGAAGGTTTTTACAAAAGACCAATTTCGCAATTAAATAAAGATCAGGCTCTTGTTCCATCGACTTGTACGGTACTGCATAATCAGGTGGGTACGGCGCCGGGCATGTGGATGAAGAAAGAAAATACCGTGTTTATTTCACTTCCGGGAGTTCCTTACGAAATGAAATATTTGGTTGAAGAAGAAATAATTCCAAAGATTGTTCGCGAATACAAACGCCCGTATATCATTCATAAAACCATTTTAACTTATGGACAAGGCGAGAGTATGGTGGCAGAGCGTATTGAAGATTGGGAAAATAATCTGCCGGATTTTATCAAATTAGCTTATTTGCCAAATCCGGGAAGAGTGCGTTTGCGATTGACCGGAAGAGGAACCAATAAAGAAGAATTAGAAGCGGCAATTGAAGAAAATGTAAAATCTTTAGATGCGATAATTCACGATATTATAGTAGGTTATGAAGAAAATGAAACAATCGAAACCGTAATTGGAAAAATATTAACGAAACAAAATAAAACAATTTCGACTGCTGAAAGTTTTACAGGTGGAAAAATTGCATCGCTTTTGGCAGCTGTTCCGGGAGCTTCAAATTATTTTAAAGGGAGTGTTGTTTCGTACGCAACAGAGGCGAAGGTTAATGTTCTCGGTGTCTCACAAGATATAGTTGATGAATTTTCGGTTGTAAGTGCCCAAGTTGCATCTGCTATGGCTTTGAATGTGAAAGAGATACTCAAAACAGACTATGCAATCGCGACAACTGGGAACGCCGGACCATCAAAAGGTGATTCAGATGCTGAAATTGGCACTGTTTTTATCGCTTTGGCTACCCCAACTGATATAATTGTAGAAGAATTTAACTTTGGCCAACCACGTGAGAAAGTGATAGATAGAGCCACGATTAAGAGTTTAGAAATATTACAGAAAGAAATTTTAAAAAATGTGCATTAATTTTTTGCTACAATGGTTTATTTTTCTTTTCTTTGCACCCTGATTTTGAATAACGATAAAAGATAAGTATAATGTCAAGAGTTTGTGACCTTACAGGTAAAAGAGCGATGGTAGGAAATAACGTTTCTCACGCTATGAACAAAACTAAGAGAAAGTTTTCTGTAAACTTAGTTAAAAAGCGTTTTTATCTTCCAGAAGAAGATAGATGGATTACTCTTAGAGTAGCAGCATCTACGATAAAAACAATTAATAAAAATGGAATTTCTGCAGTTTTGAAAAAAGCGCAGTCAGAAGGATTTATCAAATAATCTTTTCCTAAATAAATATATAGCAAGATGGCAAAGAAAGGTAATAGAATCCAGGTAATTTTAGAATGTACTGAGCACAAGACTTCTGGTGTTCCAGGAACTTCTAGATACATTACAACTAAGAACAAAAAAAATACTCCGGACAGATTAGAGATTAAAAAATTTAATCCAATCTTGAAACGTGTAACTGTTCACAAAGAAATTAAGTAATAATTAGAGATTTTTGTAAATCTCAATGGTTTTGCCATTCGAGTTTTATAAAAGCTTCAAATAACATTTGAATCATGGCAAAGAAAACCGTAGCATCGTTACAAACATCTTCTAAGAGATTATCAAAAGCCATCAAAATGGTAAAATCTCCTAAAACTGGTGCATATACATTCGTAGAATCTATTATGGCTCCTGAAGAAGTTGATACTTTCTTGAAAAAGAAATAATAACAATCACATTATATAGAAAAGCTACTTTCATTCGGAAGTAGCTTTTTTATTTTTTATATTTGTGTAAAATTTAAAGAAGCAGGACTAGTTTTAGGTTTCTTTAAATATTAAGGATTATTTAGATTGTAAAATCATTTAATCTAAAAAACTAACAACCTATAAAAAATGAGTTTTTTTAAAAAATTATTCTCCACTGATAAAAAAGAGACTTTAGACAAAAGTCTTGAAAAATCAAAAACTACTTTTTTCTCAAAGTTAAGCAAAGCCGTTGCTGGAAAATCTAAGGTCGATGATGACGTTTTAGATAATCTGGAAGAAATTCTGGTAGCTTCAGATGTTGGTGTGAATACAACTTTGAAAATTATTTCAAGAATCGAAAATCGCGTTGCTGAAGATAAATATTTAGGGACTGACGAATTAAACCAAATTCTTCGTGATGAAATAGGTGCTTTATTGTCTGAAACCAATAGAGGCGAAGCAACTGAGTTTGATATTCCGAAAGACAAAAAACCATATGTTTTGATGGTGGTTGGTGTTAATGGAGTTGGTAAAACTACAACAATCGGTAAATTGGCTTATCAATTTAAAAAAGCTGGTTATAAAGTGGTTTTAGGCGCTGCAGATACGTTTCGTGCCGCCGCCATTGATCAATTACAAGTTTGGGCAGATCGTGTTGATGTGCCAATCGTTAGGCAAAATATGGGAAGTGATCCAGCCTCTGTAGCTTTTGATACTTTGCAGTCTGCTGTTGCTCAAAATGCTGATGTGGTTATTATTGATACAGCAGGGCGTCTTCATAATAAAATCAACCTTATGAACGAACTTACAAAAGTAAAACGTGTAATGCAGAAAGTTGTTGCTGATGCTCCTCACGATGTGCTTTTGGTTTTAGATGGTTCTACAGGTCAGAACGCTTTTGAACAAGCTAAGCAATTTACGGCTGCAACTGAAGTAACTTCACTTGCGGTAACTAAATTAGACGGAACAGCAAAAGGTGGGGTTGTAATTGGTATCTCAGATCAGTTTCAGATTCCTGTAAAGTACATTGGTGTTGGCGAAGGGATTGAAGACTTGCAAGTCTTTAATAAATATGAATTTGTAGATAGTTTTTTTAAATAAATTTTAGATAATTAATGAGTTTTTCTTCTTTAAAAAATATAACGCCTGTTACTTTTTATTTTGCAAGCGTTGTGTGTTTTGTTTTAGCCAATGTTTTAAAAGATAAGAGTTTGTCTTCTTATTACGTTTTATTGGTTTTGGGTTTAGGTTTGTTTTTTGCCGGTATGCTTAAAAGAATCCGAACCAAGAAATAAATTGCCTATGAAATACTATTTTCTTATTCTGCTTTTTAGCTTAATTTCTTGTACAAACAGAAATAATGAAAATAGTGTAGAAAAAATACATTCCAAAAAGGTAATTGTAATTCAGCCTTTAGGTAATTTTGAATTGGAACAATCCAATAAAGTTTTTTCTGAAATCAGGACTATTAACCCAAATGTAGTTTTGAGACAAAATATTCCTTTTCCTGAAAATGCATATTACAAACCCAGGCACCGATATCGCGCTGACAGTATTATTAAATCACTTCGTAATACTATTGGAAAAGATTCAGTAATTGTTGGATTATCGCATTTTGATATCAGTACTACTAAAAACGGAATTAAAGATTGGGGCATTATGGGATTGGGTTATCGACCTGGGAAATCTTGTGTTGTTTCTGATTTTAGAGTATCTGTAAAAAATAAAAATCAACAGTTTTATAAATTAGTTTTGCATGAACTTGGCCATACAGCGGGTTTACCTCATTGTAAAGTTAAAACGTGTTTGATGCGTGATGCTGAAGGAGGAAACCCATTGGATGAAGAAAAAGATTTTTGTGAAAATTGCACCAAGTTTTTAAAAAATAGTGGTTGGCAATTAATCTAATGCAGTTCTTTTGAATTCTTTTATTTATACAAAGCGCTAATTTTCTCCCACAAAGTTTCATCAAAATCTGATAACGCCAGATTGACATTGTCAGCAGCGTCTCCCATTCTGATAATGACCATATTTTTGCTTGGTATAACATATATTTTTTGATCATTTTTCCCAAGCGCCATAAACATATCGTTTGGTCCAGTTGGTATCACGCTTCCTGAAAAAGTAAGCTGTGATTGCGGTAAGCGATAAGAAGTTTTTCCGTTAAGCCACCATAAATAACCGTAACCTAAATTGATATTTTGTGAAGTTGATGTGGCTTCGTTGAAATACGTTTCGTTTAAAATTTGGTTATTTTCCCATTTTCCTTTATTAAGCATTAAAAGTCCAAAACGCGCCATACTTCTGGAGGTACTGGTGTATACGCTATTTACGCCAAGCTGTACCCAATTACCATTCATTCCGATTTTGTCTCTTAATTTGGTATTGAAATAATTATCCCAGGTTTTTCCGCTTGCTTTTGCAACGACATCCTGCAATTTTACATACACATTATGATAAGCCCAACGTGTGGCTGCATCGGCTTTGTAAATAAGATTTGCCGGATCTACGTCGTCAGTACTGTCATCCAATCCGGATGTCATGGTCAATAAGTGTTTGCAGGTAATGAGGTTTTCTTTTGCTAGTGTTTCACTTGTCCAACCTGTTCCGATGTATTGCGAAACTTTATTATTAATATTCAATAAACCTTCTTGCTGCGCAATTCCGGTCATGGTTGAAGTTAATGTTTTTCCGGCGCTTGCCCAATACCAGTTTGTAGTTGCGGAATGTCCGTTAAAGTAATTTTCTAAAACAATTCGGCCATTGACTAAAATGATAAAAGATTTAGAATGTTTTAATTCTAAGTAATCTAAAAGTGGCTGAACCTCAGTTTGATTCCATTTTAGATCTGAAATTGATGTTGTTTCCCAAGTATTTCCTGTTAAAGGTGGAAAATACATATTTTGCGTTGGAGAAGGTGCCGGATCATTCTCTTCTTTACTACAGCTTATACATAATAAGAGAATCAAGATTTTACAAATGTTTCTGGTCATGGTTTTTTGGTATTGGTTTGGGGTTTGACCAAAAATATGCAAAATAGTTTAATGAGATTTACAAATTTTTATTTCTTTTGATTGATATAAAGTTAACTTTGTACTTCACTAAATTTCTTTTGAAAACTGGAGCCCCAGCCCCGATGGGAGCGGTATCCTTTTTCTGGCTTCTTTAGACAGGAAAAGATATAGCGGACAGCGGCAATAAGCTCCTTATAAAAAATATTATATGAAAAACACTTTTATGATTTTGGTTCTATCGCTTTTGTTTGTAAGCTGTAAACAGGAAATTAAACCGGTAGATATTGCAAAATTGAATGGTTATTGGGAAATTGAAAAAGTGGTTTTTGATGAGGGAGAAGTGAAGGATTACGGAATGAATGAGAATTTTGATTATTTTCAAATTAAAGGAACAAAAGGAACGCGAACGAAAGTTATGGCGCAACTTGATGGTACTTTTTTGACTACAAATACATTCGAAAATGTTTCGGTTCGATTTACTGATAAAGGAACTTTTCTGGATTATAAAACGGATTATGCGAAATGGAGTGAGGAATTAATTTCGATTTCGGACAAAGAGTTTGTCGTTAAAAATGAGCAACAAAAAGAATATCATTATAAAAAAGCAGGACCACTAAATATTTTAAACGATGGCAAAAAGACTAAATAATCAAAGTACGATTGGCGATGTTTTGCACCAGATTATTCAGGTCAATAAATTACAGCCCGGAATGGATCAGATTGATGTGAAAGAAGCTTGGGGCAACTTAATGGGAAATGGTGTAAAGACGTATACTAAAAACGTTGTTTTGAAAGGAAGTACACTATACGTTGAACTTGGATCTGCCGTTTTAAGAGAAGAATTAAGCCATGGAAAATCGAAAATCGTTAAGATGATTAATGAAGAATTGGGGCGCGAAGTGGTGAAGGATGTAGTGCTTCGTTAATTTTAGATTTTAGAGTTCAGATTTTAGATTGCTGAACTTTATAAATAAACAAAAATGCCGTTTCAAAATTTGAAACGGCATTTTTTTATTGTGCATTTTAATCTAAAATCTGAACTCTAAAATCTAAAATTAGAACTGCTCTCTTCCAGCAAAGTGGAATGCACTTTCGATAGCAGCATTTTCGTCGCTATCAGAACCGTGAACTGCATTTTCTCCGATAGAAGTTGCGTATGCTTTACGAATAGTTCCTTCAGCAGCTTCAGCAGGGTTTGTAGCTCCAATTAAAGTTCTGAAATCTTCTACTGCGTTATCTTTTTCTAAAATAGCAGCAACAATTGGTCCGCGTGACATAAATTCAACTAATTCTCCGTAGAAAGGTCTTGCAGCGTGTACAGCGTAAAAAGCCTGAGCATCAGCTACAGTTAATTGAGTTAATTTTAATGAAACGATTTTGAAACCTCCGTTAGTAATCATTGCTAAGATGTTCCCGATGTGTCCGTTTGCAACAGCATCTGGTTTAATCATTGTAAAAGTTCTATTTGTTGCCATTTTATTGCTTATTTTTAATTTTGTGCAAAAGTATACTTTTTTTATGAATTGATTTTAATAAATTCATAATTAAAACATCGTGAAATGATGTTATGGCAAATAAAATTGTGAATTGGGAGTTGTATATCTAAATGATTTACACTTTAAATATTAATTTGTTTTTGTAAAATATCCACAATATAAAGGTCCAGATTCCAACATATACCAATGCCCCGGTTAAAGACGCTGCCATTGGATTACTGAAGAATGGGGCAATTCCGAAACTATACAAATAATTTAAAAGATTGATTTTTTCTAAAGGTTTATGCAGATTTTGGAATTCAATCATTACCAAGGCCTGCGGAATAATTTGAGAGGTAAAAAATACAATCATTGGGTTTACTCCCCAAATTAAAAAGAGTTTGAAACCTTTTTTATAATCTGCTATATCAATTACATAATATAGTAGTGCTAAAAATGTAGTGGCTAATCCTGTAGTATATAAAACGTAACTGCTTGTCCAAAGCGATTTGTTGATTGGGAAAACAATATTCCATAATAAACCTCCAATAATTAGTGCTACGCCAATTATAGCCATTTTTTTGGCTTTTTTGGTTTTGCTTATTTCTCTCAGTAATATTTGGCCAATTAATAAACCAATAATTCCGTTTACGATTGATGGACTTGTGCTTAAAATTCCTTCTGGATCCCAGGTAATTGTCTCGCGATACATATGACCTTTTAGTAAGATACTGTCTATCCATGAAGCTAAATTGGTTCCTTTTTCGAGATTTGCCGCTCCAATTCCCGGAACCGGAATTAACGTCATTACGGCCCAATAAACCAATAATAAAACAACTCCTGTTATAATTTGTGTTTTTTGAGTGGTTTTTAAATATAAAAGAGAAACAACAAAATATACAATCGCGATTCGTTGTAAAACTCCCGGAAGACGTACATCGTGATAAGCTTCAATACCACTGTAAGCTAAGAAGAGATAAATTATTAGAATGGAGAAGGCCAGAATGTTTTTGACCTTGGAACTAAAACTCCCCATTAAAGCATAACCAACTGCAATTGTAATGGCTAAACGGCCAATTAAAAGCGGAATCCCGTCAAGGCCAAAAAGCTGTATTTTAGCGAAGAAATTAAAGAATATTCCGAGACAGAACATACGTAAAGAACGAACCAATATTTTATTAAAAGTGGTTTCATCCCAGATTTTGGTTGGCATTGCAAGCGGAACTGCAACTCCCATAATAAAAATAAAAAACGGAAAAACTAAATCGGTTGGTGTACAACCATGCCATTCTGAATGTAAAAGTGGTGTGTAAACATGGCCCCAATCGCCCGGGTTGTTTACAATGGTCATTAATAAAATCGTTAATCCTCTGAAGACATCTAATGAAATCAAGCGCTCTCTGGTCATAGTTTTTGGTAATAGGTTAATTTTTGTTTTAAAAAGTTACTATTTGGTTTAGAGAGGCAATAATTTCAGAAGAGGCGGTTATTTATTCTGATGATTATTACTTTATTGTTACCCGTTTTTTGGACTTTTTTGCCACGAATTAGTATCAGTTTTGCGATTAAAAATTAGTGAAAATTTGTGTAATTGCTTCGCCAATTCGCTATCGCTCGGGTTGTGGCAAGTTTTTTTATATCGTTATAATATTAAAATTGTTTTCTAATGGTTTTAATTTTTGAATCAAAAGCGGAATCAATTGTTCACCTTTTTCTAGATAAAATTCAGAAAAATTGGTTTGTCGCTCCTGCAAACTTTGGTTTGGAAACAACTCAAATTGTAAATCTGCAACGCGCTGTAATTCGGAATCTAATTTTCTTTTTTGAGCTTTTAGTAATCTTTTTTCAAGGTTTTCCAGGCCTTTTTTCTGCTTAACTTCCTGTGCTTTTACAGCTCCGCTAAATGATTTATCGGTTTGTTGAGCGAGTTCATAAAGATATTCAAATTGTTTTTCTAATGTTTCTTTTTGAGGAGTCAAATCAATTGGAAAAGCAGATAATTTGTGTGTAATCGCATTTACCAAATTAGCAGGTTTTGTAAATAAATCGGCCCAGCTTAAACCTAATTTGTCTGCTTTTTTAGCTTGTTTTTCAGTATTTAAAAGCACAGAATTACGAACTAAAAGCATTGGGAAAGTACTATTTACAGCATCAAAGAACGATTTTAATTCTAACCAATATGCAATTTCCCCGCCTCCGCCAATGTAGCATAAATTTGGCAGGATAATTTCCTGATACAACGGACGCATAATTACATTTGGACTGAATTTCTCCGGATTACTTTTTAATAATTTAAAAATTTCTTCTTTTGAAAATGAAATTTTTGTATTGTTTACGTAGTATTTATCATTTTCAAAAATAATTCGTTCTCTTACATCATCTTCAATATAAAATAAATTGATTTCGCGCGGATTTACCTGAACCGTATAATCGCCAAATTTTGAAATGGTTTCCTGAACAGCTTTGAATGAAGTCTGTTGTTCTAATTCTTCTTTAATAAATAGAATAAAGGCACGTTTTAAATCGGCGTCATCAGCATCTAAAATTACTAAGCCATAATTGGCAAATAGACTATTGGCTAAAAAACGAGTGGCATCGGCTAGATTTTCATGTTTTAAATACGCTTCCTCAAATAGTTTTTTTAGAACATTCGCGTTTGTGCTGGATCCTAATTCTGCAGCATAAATTTCGAAAAACTCTGCTAAACCTTCTGTTGAAAGCCTTCCAACCGGACCTGTGCTTTCTTTGTTCCAACGGAATTTTTTTCCTTTAAAATTGAAATAATTAATCTCTTCAAAATCGTGATCTTCGGTTGCCATCCAATAAATGGGAACAAAATTATGCGTTGGATATTTCGACTTTAATTCTTTGGTCAGATTAATCGTGGAAATAATTTTATATAAGAAATACAACGGGCCACTAAATAAATTTAGCTGATGTCCGGTAGTAATTGTAAAAGTATTTTGATGTGCTAAAAGAGCAATGTTTTGTTTTGTTGCGTCTGAAATCTCGATATTTTGATATTGCTTTTTTAAAGTTTCAACCAATGGAATTCGGTTTGCATTATCAAAATTGGCCTGTTTTTCTGCTATTTGTTTTTTAAAATTTTCCAGTGTTGGGTAATGATTGTACAGAGAGTGCAATTCGGGTTTTTGATCTAAATAATCTTGTATCAATTTAGAGAAATATCCTGAGGTTTGGTAGCTGATACAGTCTGTGGGCATAATTTTAGATTTATTTTTGATAGCTGTAAATTTAATGAAAATATGTACTTAAAAGTGTTTTTAACGAATGCTTAAGATTGATTTTTAATTTTTGATTTAAAATAGTTATAATCAGTATTTTAATTTTTGTTTCGGGATTAATTGAGCAAAGAATAATTTGATAAAGATTAAAACAACAGATTTGGTTTTTTTGTTAAAATTCTGAGAGTAATATAAAACTGTTGTTTGTAAATGTGTGTTTTTAATAATGAAACTATATTTTTGCAGACAAATGTTTGTTGCTTTAAATGAGTTGATTCATTTTTGCATTAGCATTTTTCAAAAAAAATCTATATCAACTACAATGAAAAACAACCCAAATCAGGAGAACTCTCTTCGACATGTTCTTTTTGGTTCTTTAATTGGAACTACAATTGAATTTTTTGATTTTTATATTTATGCCAATGCTGCCGTGTTGGTTTTTCCACAACTATTTTTCCCGGGAGCTAGCAGTACAAATTCCACACTTGAATCTTTAGCTACTTTTTCGATTGCTTTTTTGGCCAGACCTTTAGGTTCAGCTGTTTTTGGACATTATGGAGATAAAATCGGTCGTAAGGTTACTTTAGTAGTGGCATTATTAACTATGGGATTATCGACAATTGCAATTGGTTTTTTACCAGGTTATGCCAGTATCGGAATCGCGGCACCAATTTTATTAATGTTATGCCGATTTGGACAAGGAGTTGGTTTAGGAGGTGAATGGGGTGGAGCTGTTTTATTGGCCATTGAAAATGCACCACCGCATAAACGCGCCTGGTACGGAATGTTTCCGCAATTGGGAGCGCCAATTGGATTGTTGCTTTCCGGAGGTACTTTCTTAATCTTAACAGACAGTATGACCAGCGAAGCTTTTATGGATTATGGATGGAGGATTCCGTTTATAGCCAGTTCGCTTTTAGTAATTGTTGGATTTTATATTCGTCTTAAAATTAGTGAAACCCCGGCTTTCGAAAATTCTAAATTAGAACAAAAAGAAGTTAGAATTCCGTTTTTTACCTTATTGAAATCATATAAAAATCAATTGATTTTTGGAACATTATCTGCTGTAACAACTTTTTTGGTTTTTTATTTAATGACTGTTTTTACTTTAAGTTGGGCAACTTCCGACTTAGGCTTTACAAAAAGAGATGCGTTATTAATTCAGTTGCTTTCTGTACTGTTTTTTGCCTTTTTTATTCCAGTTTCAGCATTGGTTGCTGATAAAATTGGTCGCCGAAAAATATTAATTATTACGACAGCGGCTATTGCTGTTTTCGGTTTTTTCTTTTCGTACTTTCTTAATTCAGGAAATCCAATTTTAGTAACCGCTTTTGTTTGTATGGGAATGTCCTTAATGGGCTTTACTTATGGACCGTTGGGAACTTTCTTATCGGAATTGTTTCCAACTGCAGTTCGTTATTCAGGTGCTTCCCTGACATTTAATTTGGCAGGAATCTTGGGTGCAGCATTTGCACCAATGATCGCAATATGGCTGGCAAGTACTTATGGATTAAGTTACGTAGGCTTTTATTTGACTGCCGCAGCTTTAATTTCTTTGGTTTCCTTTTTAGTGATTTCTAAAAAAGTGCATCAGTTTTAAAAAAAAATATATTTTAAAAAAAAGAGTGGCTCACATTGTCGTGGCCACTCTTTTTTTATCGCTTCAAACTAAAATGTCCTCTAAATTCAGTTCCATTTAATCGGATAACAGTAAACCAATAATCTGAGGCGGGTTCATTAATACCTATGTAAGTTCCATCCCATGCTCCGTTAACGTGAAGTTCTTTAATGAATTTCCCATAACGGTCAAATATTCGGATCCCTGTATTTGGAGCTAAATAAGCAAAATCAATTGCCCAGGTATCATTGTAACCGTCATTATTTGGCGTGAAAAATTTTGGATAAGGAAGTTCTTCAACTAAATTGATACAGTCACCAGTTGTCGCTTCAAGTATATTTATCGTAACTGGTATTCTATCGCTTTCGCAAGAGTTAATGGTTTGAGAAGCATAATAGGTTACCCCATTTTCAAGTAGGGTTGTTTCAGATAAATTTGTACTTGAAGAAATACTTTGGAACCATTTAATATTCTGGCCTGTAATATCAATGTTGTTTATTGAAGCCTTTTTCTGTATGCAGAAAGTTTGTGGTGTATCAGCAATTGGGTTTTGAGTTTCTTTTATTTTTATATTAACTGCAAATCTTTCACTATCACAGCTATTCATAGTTTGCGTAACATAATAAATGCCGTTTTTCAATAAATCTGTTTTCTGTAAACTAGTTCCATTTACTGGAGAATCGTACCATTTGAGATCAATTCCGTTTATATTAAGATTTTCAATAGTTGCAAATTCAATTGTGCAAAAGGATTGATTATCATTTCCGGAAGGTAATTTTGTATCATAAATCCTTACTAAAACAGGTGTTCTATCGCTTTCACATCCAATTGTTTGTGATGCATAATATATCTTGTTATCTTCTAACAGAGTAGTATTAAATAAAGTAGTGGCAGCCATATTATTGTCGTACCATTTTATATTCTGCCCTGACATTTGAATATTGTTTAAAGTTGCAGCTTCTTTTTTACAAAATACCGGACTTGTAATTTCTGTAGGAGCAATCGGAGTATTCGTAATTTTTACTTTAACACCTAATCTTTCAGTTTCACAACTGTTTGATGTTTGAGACGCATAATAGACTTTTCCGTCTTGAAGACTGGTAATAGCGGAAAGAATATTTCCGTTAGTAGCATTGTCATACCATTGAATTCCACTAAAATTTGGAACTAAATCGCCGATTGTTGCATTTTGGTTTGTACAAAAAAACTGATTTTCTTCACCAACAGGTTTTGATGGGTCACATGGACTAAGTTTAACGACGAAGCCATCAGATGTAACTACACCTCCGCCATGTAAAGTATTTAATTTTTGACTACCGGTTCCAGGATCAAAATCGCATTCCCAGTTAAAATCGCCTAGAAGATATATATTGTTATTTTTAACTTTTATATCTTTTACAACTGAACGATAATTAGAAATTAACATATATGCCTTATCAAAATTTCGATTCGAATCAAATTTTATTGCATAACCAGATCCATATTGAATTGATCCATATGGGTTTTCTAAGAAAAAAGTATTTGGCGAAGGGTCAGCATCAACTTTTCCAGCAAAGTCACCAACTAAATAAATATTATTTTGTACATCACTTTCTATCTTCCACATTCGAAAATCTGCTGAAAACTGTGTAACAAAATACTCTTTTAAATCCAGAAAATTACCATTGCTGTCTAGCCATAATAAAAATTTTTGCGACGCAGTATTTATTACATTTGGTGAAGGATCAACATCTGTATTTCCTTGATAAACTCCATTAGAACCTGCTATAACAATATTTCCCTTACGGTCTAGATGAAAAGTGTTTATGGCTTGTTGCGATAATTTTTTTTCCCAAATAACATTTGCATCCCTTGTATTAATGTTCAGTATCGAGCTTATTGGAGATCCCTGAACTGAACTGTTTAATACAGCGATAATATTTCCATCGGGTTTTGTTTGAATTGTAACGTCAGATAATTGTGGAGTATCAAATATTTTCTTCCAAATAAAATTCCCAGAATTATCTAGCTTAAAAATGTATGAAGCGATACTGTTTTGCGACTCAAAATTTACATCTGTGTTTTTGAAATTTATCGTTTTTGAGCTTACAAACCAGCCGCTAACAATAAAATTGTTCTGATTATCTATGTCAAAGTTATAAGTGAAAAATGAACCAGGGTTTTTAATTTTAATTCTTGACAATTCATTTCCGTTGGGAGAAACTTTGACAATGGTAATAAAAGAATCAATTTGATTGGGAACAAATTCTGAAGTCTGTAAAAAAAGGTAAATATTACCATCAGGTCCGATTTTTATTTTGTAAGCATACTGGTTGTATTTTAAGCTGCCAAATGTTTTTCCCCAAACAAAGTCCCCATCATCGTTTAGTTTCACTAAATAAATATCTCTAAACGGAGAAAATGGCGTAGATAGATTATTAATAAGTTGTGTGCCGTTAGGAGTTGGATCAAGGTCATAGGTATAAGACTGCGCTACTCCAATAGAATAAGAGTTACCATTGTTATCTACTTCTATAGACTCCGCTTCATCAGTGCCTTGATCTCCAAATTGCCTTACCCATTGAAAATCTTGAGATGTACCTATATTGTAAAAGAAAAATAAAAAAAGAAGAAAAATGAAAGGTAATT
Source organism: Flavobacterium sp. Root420 (assembly GCF_001427905.1). GTDB lineage: Bacteria > Bacteroidota > Bacteroidia > Flavobacteriales > Flavobacteriaceae > Flavobacterium. Next base: position 123,298 of record NZ_LMEF01000033.1, on the reverse strand, counting down.
TATGCCTCATAATTATAATTTGAATCCTGGCAAATGTAATTAAATATCCACAAAACAAAAGTAAAATTACGGCTATCAATCTTTTCCTAAAAAGTCCCTAAATATCTCGTATTTTTGCAAAAATAATTCCTTTTGAAAACAAAACTTTTTATTATTACGCCTCCTTTTACCCAACTGAATACTCCGTATCCGGCAACAGCTTATATAAAAGGATTTCTAAACACAAAAAATATCGAATCTGCTCAGGCTGATTTGGGTATTGATGTGATTTTGGAATTGTTTTCGAAGAAAGGTTTACAAGATTTGTTTCAGGTTGTTGGAAACGAAATCTCTGATAATTCAAAACGTATTTTTGCATTACAGGACGAATACATCAAAACTATTGATGCTGTAATTCAGTTTTTGCAAGGGAAAAATCCAACTTTGGCGTTGCAGATTTGTCAGGAAGATTTTCTGCCAGAAGCTTCTCGTTTTGCTCAGCTCGAAGAATTGGATTGGGCCTTCGGAACAATGGGAACTCAGGATAAAGCGAAACATTTGGCAACTTTATATCTTGAAGATATTTCGGATTATATTGTAGAATGTGTCGATGAAAATTTTGGCTTTAGCCGATATGCCGAGCGTTTGGGCCGGAGCGCCAATTCTTTTGATGAATTATATGAAGCTTTGCAGCAAAAGCCAACTTATATTGATTCGATTTTAATTTCACTTTTGAAAGCTAAAATTGAAGCCGTAAATCCCACTTTCTTTTTAATTTCTGTTCCCTTTCCGGGAAATTTATACAGCGCATTTCGTTGTGCGCAATGGGTAAAACAAAATCATCCTGAAATTAAAATTTCAATGGGCGGAGGTTTTCCTAATACCGAATTGCGTTCCCTTTCTGATAAACGTGTTTTTGAGTTTTTTGATTTCATTACTTTGGATGATGGAGAAGTTCCGATAGAAGAATTGATTTTGAATGTTGAAAAACCAGATTATAATTCATATAAAAGAACTTTTCTTTTGGAAAATGAAGAAGTGGTTTATAAAAACAATTCCTTAAAACAGGACTACAAACAGGCATTTGTTGGAACTCCGGATTATTCTGACTTGCCTTTGGATAAATACATTTCGGTTATCGAAATCGTGAATCCGATGCATCGTATGTGGAGTGACGGGCGTTGGAACAAACTTACGATGGCGCACGGCTGTTATTGGGGAAAATGTACTTTCTGTGATATTTCATTAGATTATATCAAAGTTTACGAACCCGTCGCGGCTAATTTATTGTGCGACAGAATGGAAGAAATGATGCTGCAAACCGGCCAAAATGGTTTTCATTTTGTGGATGAAGCAGCACCACCAGCCTTGATGCGCGCTTTGGCTCTGGAAATTTTACGTAGAAAATTAGCGTTAACCTGGTGGACGAATATTCGATTTGAAAAAAGTTTTTCTAAAGATTTATGTTTGCTTTTAAAAGCTTCTGGATGCATTGCCGTTTCCGGAGGTTTAGAAGTGGCTTCAGACCGATTATTGAAACTTATTGATAAAGGCGTTACAGTTGAACAAGTAGCAAAAGTAACCCGCAACTTTACCGAAGCCGGAATTATGGTACATGCGTACTTAATGTACGGATATCCAACCCAGACCATTCAGGAAACGATTGATAGTCTCGAAATGGTGCGTCAATTGTTTGAAGCCGGAATTTTGCAATCTGGTTTTTGGCATCAGTTTGCGATGACGGCTCATAGTCCGGTTGGATTATATCCGGAAAAATTTGGTGTAAAAAAAGCAACTGAAATAATTGGAACTTTTGCTAATAACGACATCGATTATACAGATTCTACTGGAATCAATCACGATAAATTCAGTTTCGGATTAAAGAAATCACTTTTTAATTTCATGCACGGAATCTGTTTTGATTACGAACTGCAGGATTGGTTCGATTTTAAAATCCCGAAAACTAAAATTGATCCCGATTTTATTTTTAATGCACTGGAAGAAGGAAATGATTTCAACACTAAACCAAATGCAAAAGTAGTTTGGCTTGGCGGAAAGCCAGCAGTAGAACATTTTACAAAATCAAAAAAAGGAAATTCCTGGGAAATGATGAGTTTTACTTTTCATGATAAAAAGGAAAGTTTCAACATTCAGACCAATAAAAATGAAGGTGAATGGCTGGTTGAAATTTTGAGTAAAATTTCGATTTCAAATGCTAAGAGTTATACTTTTCAGGAAATAAAAGCAGATTTTGAAACGCAATTGGAAGATTTCGAATTATTCTGGTATTCAAAGCCTGTGAATACTTTACGAGAATTTGGGTTGTTGGTTTTATAAATCAATACTCCACAAAAGTCCCATCAGCAGGAATTGCCGTTTTAGACAAAAGATCATTCTCTGCCAGCGCCGTTTTCAATTGCTCTCTCGTAGTCGGACAATGGTTTAAAGCTTCTAAATGATTAGCGAAGACTTTGCCAGGTGCCAATGCTGTAAATTTCAAAATATCATTCATTCGCATTAATAAAGGCTGACCGATATCTAATCTTGCCGTTCCGCAGGCGACAGTTGCGATGTCGGGTTTTAATTCAACCAAAACTTTTTGTACGTGCTCTGTGAAAATAGTATCTGAACTGATATAAATAGATTTTTCGTTGGCTAATTGAATGTAAAAACCCATTACTTTCCCCATAAATCTGGCAATAAATCCATAACCGTGAATCGCTGGGATTCCAGTTATTTTTCCATCCAGAAAAGGTTGAGATTCCCAATAATTAAAAGTTTGAGTAATGTTTAAACCTCTTTTTGATAATTCTTTTTCAATTTGTACACTGCAGGTTACCGGAATGCTTTTTCGTCTTAAAAAAACTTCGCCGGCTTTATCGATATGATCGGGATGCAAATGTGTGATGAGACAATGTGTTACTTTACTTAAAATTTCCCGACTGTTTTTTGGCAAAGAAACCATTGGATTTCGATGTGGGCTATAGCGGAAGATTGTGAAAGGTGGAATCGTCTTTCTCTTTCCCAACATCGGGTCAACTAAAATCACATGTTGCTCCGTTTCAATAACTAAAGTAGCGTTGCGTAAATGATGTAATTTCATATCATGTAAAATTAGAACTTAAAAATACGAAGATTTTTCAAATTTAATTTACAGATTTTTCTTTATTTTTAACAGAATTGTTATTATCTAAATTGAAATTTTCTAATCATTTAATGATGTTTATACAATAGAAAATCGAAACCCAATTCCGTGTAGATTTTCTATTGAAATTCCACTTTCATTAGCCAGGATTTTACGAAGTCGGGAAATAAAAACATCCAGACTTCTTCCCATAAAATAATCATCGGTTCCCCAAAGTGAGGTTAAAATTTGCTCTCTTTTTAAAACTGAGTTTTTATTATCCAAAAATAATCTCAGCAACTCGGCTTCGCGCTGTGTTAGAGTGATTTTTTCGCTTTCATTAAAAAGGATAAAATTGTTGGTGTCAAACTGATACTTTCCTATTTCATAAACTGATTTTTCTGTCGGAATACTTTTCTGTGAACGCTTTAAAAAAATTTCAACTTTCAAAAGCAATTCTTCAATACTAAAAGGCTTTACCAAATAATCGTCGGCACCCAAACGCAATCCTTTAATTCGGTCTTCTTTTAAAGTTTTGGCTGAAAGAAAGATAATTGGAATATCTGTATTTGCTTTTCTGATTTCTGTTGCCAATTCAAAACCGTCCATTTTGGGCATCATAATGTCAAAAATACAAATGTCAAACTTTTCTTTTTTAAAGGTTTCTAAACCCAGTTTTCCATCCGGACAATGAATAACTTCATAGTTATTTTGTTCCAAATTGTCTTTGGTCAAAAACGCTAAGGTTTCATCGTCTTCGGTATAAAGTATTCTGAATTGTTTCATTTTTTATAGGGAATTGACAAAGTTATAGTGATACCTTTTTCTAAGTTATTTTCGGCTTTTATTTTCCAGTTTTGAAGATTGCAGATTTCTTTTACATAATACAAACCAAGACCAAAGCCGTTTACTTCATTGCTTTTTTCGTTTTGGGCGCGATAAAACTTATCAAAGATAAGAGAAATGTTTTTAGGAGAAATACCGATTCCGTTATCGATAAAAGCGAGTTTTAAAATTTGATTTTCCAATGAAATTCGAATCGTAATATCAGGTTTATCGGTGCAATATTTTACAGCATTATCAAGCAGGTTATAAACTAAATTGCTGAAATGAAAAACATCTGTTTCAATATAATATTCTACTGAATCGGTATCAATCTTAATTGTAGCCTCAGGATATTTCATCTGAATATTTTCAATTGTTTCCTCAATAATAGGAACAATTAAAAGAGTTTCTTTTTTTAGTTCCAAAGGTGCATAATCTGCTTTTGAAATATTTAGAATCTGTTCAATATGACTGTTGAGTTTATTGCTTTGATTGATGATAATATCCGTATAAGTATGCAGTTTTTTATCTTCTTTAATCGGGTTTTGTTCAATTAAATATTTCGAAGCAATCAATATTGAAGACAAAGGCGTTTTGAATTCATGTGTCATATTATTGATGAAATCCCTTTGCAATTCAGAATATTTCTTTTGCTGTAAAAGTGTAAAAATCGAATACACATAAATCAGTAAAATCAGAATTAAAGCAATAGAAAGTATAAACCAAAAACGCATGGAACTGAATAAATAAGTTGTTTCATTTGGAAAACGAACTGCAAAATAATAAACCAGATCCTTATGTTTTGGGAAAGAAACTGCTTTCTTTTCTTTTCCTTTTTCAGATGATGAAATGTACTTTCCATACACCATTTCGTCACTTTGGCAATTGTACACTGCATATTCAAAATCGGTTGTAATATGCATTTTTTTGAATTCTGATCTTAAATAAAATTCCAAAATATCAGGTTCAAAAGCATTCTCGATGTTTACGATATAATAATCGTTAGAAATTTTTCGAACGGGATTTTGACACGATGGTTCATGATCTTTTCCATCATATAATTTTCGGGCCACTTCAAGCAAAGCAATATTGGCTTTCTGACTTAGTTTTTTCTGTTCTAAAGTAAAAGCCTCTTTGGTCCAAAGCAATTGTGCCACCAATATGCTAATGATGGCGATCAATCCTAAAAGGATAATAGTATTGAGTTTATTTATTTTCAAGAAAAGAATGTTTTTCAGAATGTAATATTAATGAAAATTATAGTTAAAAAGGGCGATTAACAAGTCGTTAACAAAGATTTGAAACCGCTTAACAGCGATTTGATTTTGTCTGAAGTACTTTTGAAATACAAATTTAGAACTATAAACCATTAAAATATAATAACTATGAAAATCATCAAAATCTCAATGTTGGCTTTGGCTTTAGGCCTAATGTCATTTTCAGCAATTGTACCGGTAAAAGTAATTGCTTCTAAAATTGAAACAACTGCTTCAACAATTGCCTGGAAAGCCGAAACTATTGATGTAGGACAAATTCCACAAGGAACACCAAAAGCAATTGTTTATGAATTTAAAAACACAGGAAAAATAGCGGTTGTAATTACAAATGTTCAGGGTTCTTGCGGTTGTACGGCAACAGATTACACAAAAGAGCCAATTTTGCCTGGTAAAACAGCTAAAGTAACTGCAACATACAATGCGGCAAACAAAGGTGCTTTTACAAAAACAGTAACGGTAACAACAAGTGCCGAAACGTCTCCAAAAATTCTTACCCTCAAAGGAACGGTAATCTAGATAAAGGTTGGTTATAAAGTAAGAACTCCAAATATGTAGTGTATTTGGAGTTTTTTTATGTCATTTTTGAAGTTGAGTTAAAATGAAATTTTGCTATGTAAAGTGAATATTATTTTTCTCGGAAAGGGTTTGTTTTTATCAAATCTTTTCTATTTTTATTAAAAATATTATTATGAAAATTTTCTACTCGCCTGTCGTTGTTGTTATTCTTTTTTTTGTTTTTTCATGTAATTCTAAATCAGAAAAAAACGAAGAAGATTTAAAAAAGACCTCAGAAAAAGTGGTCCCGGAATTAAAACTTCATATTGACAGTCTTCAAGTTTCTAAATTTTATGAAGCTTATCCAAAGTTGGTTAAATTCCAGGATGAGGTTTTGGCTTTATACAAAGAAAAAAAATCTACTCAATTATGGCTGGATAATAAAGGTGTTGTCGAATTTGGAAATACTTTATTCAATAAATACAAAGGATTAGAAGCAGAAGGTTTGAGGGCTAATTTTCCGTACAACGAAAAGATTAATGCTGTTTTTGATAATATTGCCGAAAATAAATTATCAAAAATTGATACTGATTTGATGATTTCAAACTTGTATTTTTATTATGCGCAGAAAGTTTCTGGTGTTGATGAAAAAACAGTAAAGAAACTAGAATGGCTTTTGCCTAGAAAAAAACTCGACTACAAAGTTTTTTCAGATTCAATTCATGAAAAGGCGACAATCAGCGATGATAAAAAGAGCAAAATGTTCAGTCAATATTACAAACTGAGAGATGCACTTCACCGATATAGAGAGATAGAGAAAAAAGGAGGCTGGAAAACAGTTGAGGTTGATGAGGATTTTAAAAATCTGAAGATTGGAGATTCTGTTGCTGCGATCGGACAAATTAGAGAAAGACTATTCATTACCGGCGATCTCAAAGAAAATGACAAAAGTAATGTATGTGATACTACTTTGATTAAAGCCATTAAAAACTACGAAATACATCATGGATTAACACCAAAAAATATAATTCTAAAAGAACATATTGCCGAATTAAACGTTCCGGTTTCAGATCGAATCAAAACCATTATTGTCAATATGGAGCGTTGCAGATGGATTGATCCTCAACTGGAAAAGGGCAAAGAATACATCGAAGTTAATATTCCGGAGTTTAGATTGTACCTAATTCGTGATCATGATATTGCTTTTGTTTCGCCAGTTGTGGTCGGAAAAGCGATGACCAAAACGGTTATTTTCAGCGGAATGATGAATAATATAGTTTTTAGTCCGTATTGGAATGTTCCCACAAGTATTATCAATAAGGAAATCAAACCGGGAATGGCCAAAAACAAAAATTATCTGGCACAGAAAAATCTGGAATGGAATAATGGGGCGGTGCGTCAGTTGCCGGAAAAAAACAATTCGCTTGGTTTAGTGAAGTTTTTATTTCCGAATTCAAATAATATCTATTTACACGATACACCAGCCAAAAGTTTGTTCGAAAGAGAAAACAGAGCTTTTAGTCACGGATGCGTTCGCGTTGGAAAACCTAGAGAATTGGCTATTGAACTCCTAAAACAAGATCCAAGATGGACACCGGAAAAAATAGATAAAGCGATGCACGCCGGAAAAGAAAATTGGGTCAGTCTAAAAAAGAAAGTTCCAGTTTATATAGGTTATTTTACCGCTTGGGTTGATCGTAAGGGTGAATTAAATTTCTATAAAGACGTCTATCAAAGAGATGAAAGTCTAATTAAATTATTAACGGAGGAATAAAATGCAAAAAAAAGTTTACCACAAATTTCACAAATTTCCACTAATTATTTTTTCAATCTTTGAATATAAATAATTACTAAGATTCTGATAATTAATGACTAAGGGTTAATTGATGAATGCAGTAATTTTCACGCAGATTTTGCAGATTAAAGTAGATTTAATTGGATTTTTTTTAAGCTTTCACAGTAAAAAAATCTGCGCACATCTGCTTAAATCTTTTTTAAATCTGTGTAAAAAAATAATTAGTGGAAATTTGTGTAATTTGTGGTCAAAAAGACCTAATTCGACAAAACATCAATACACTTGTAATAACGATTGGTGTAATGTTCTGTATCAAGGGAAGTAATCGTGACGCTGTTTACTTTTCCGGATGAAGCGTGAATAAATTTAGATTGCATTCCATTGGCCTCGCAAATAATTCCGAGATGGCCAATAATGGTTTTGTCTTTGTATCCGTAAAAAACTAAAATATCTCCCACTTTAAAATTTTCTGGTTTTAAGGCAGTTCCTAAATTTTTATAACTGCCGGAACTTCTTGGCAAATTGACATCAAAATGATGGAAGACATAACTGATAAACCCCGAACAGTCAAATCCTGTTTTAGGATCATTTCCCGCATATACGTAAGGCGTTCCCAAATATTTTTTAGCATAATTTACGATAGAATCCCGCTCGATATCCGTTTCCGTTTTTAGTAGTTGAATTGTTTCTGTTTTAGGTTCTTCTTTTGAAGTAAAGCAAGAACATAAGATGACTGCTGAAAATATAGGTATATAAAAGAATGATTTCATTTTAATGATGTTATTTCTATAAAGATAGCTTGTTTTTAAATAACTAAGAAGGGCTTTAAAATGGCTTTGTAAGAATAAAGAATAAAATTTACGGTTTTGATGTATTTATGTGGTGTTTTTTTATTGCATTTTGACGTTTTAGTATCTTTCTGTCTTCTTCATTTCAAATATATTTGTGAATACTATTTCTATTTAACAAATAAATTATGTTTATCAGAAAATTACCGTTTTTAATTTTGTTTTTGCTGATTTCGACTGTTTCTATTTCACAAAACACAAACACTTTTTTATATGCAGGCCGAATTGAAAAACTTCAAAATGATGCTGTTGTTTTAATTGGAACAGCGTCGTCCGTATCATTTAATTTTACAGGAAGTGAATGTTCAATTAAACTGCAAAGCGTCGATTCTTATGAGCATCATAATTATGTTGATTTAGTTTTAGACGGAAAATATATAGGGAAAATTAGAATTGAAAAAGGTGATGTACAATCTTTTCCAATAAAAGTTACTTCAAATAAAAAAGAACACCGTCTCGAAATTTATAAAAATACCGAAGCACATTCCGGAGGAATTTTATTTGCCGGAACAACCGCAAAACTGACATCAATTTCATCCAAAAAGAAAAAGAAAATCGAATTTATAGGAGATTCAATAACCTGTGCGGCAGCGAGTGATTCGGTTGATTGTGATAAAGGAGAATACATGGATCATCATAATGGTTATTATGCTTATGGACCGGTGCTTTCGAGAGCAATTGATGTTGATTATTTGGTAAGTTCTGTTTCCGGAATTGGAATGTATCGCAACTGGAATGACGAAAATAAAGAAGAACCAATAATGCCGGAAGTGTATGAGAATTTGTATTTGACAAAAGACAATTCAAAACCTAAATATGATTTTGCTTTTCAACCGAATATTATCAGCATTGCTTTAGGAACCAACGACTTTTCTGGTGGAGATGGCAAAAAAGAGCGTTTACCTTTTAATGCCGAAAAGTACGTTTCGAATTACATCAATTTTATAAAAATGTTATACAAACATAATCCGAATGCACAGATTGTGATTACAAATAGTCCAATGGTGGGCGGTGAAAGAGCGGTGGTTTTTGAAGTGTGCTTAAATAAAGTAAAAGAGGTATTTTCTGCGGATAAAACACATAAAGAAATCAAGATTTTTAAATTCAAACCGATGACGCCGAAAGGCTGTTTAGGACATCCTGATGTTGCGGATCAAAAAGTAATGGCTGATCAATATGGTCCGTTTTTAAAAAAGCTGTTAAATGAAAAATAATATATTTAAGTTTGTTTTCTTTCTGATGATTTCCACAACTATGATGGCAAACGTTTCCCTTCCGAATATTTTTGGCGACAATATGGTTTTACAACGTAATTCCGAAGTTAAAATTTGGGGTTGGGCAAATCCAAAAGAAGAAATCAAACTGGTTTCGAGCTGGAACAATCAGGAATATAAAGTCGTTGCAAACAATCAGGCACAATGGGAACTTCATATAAAAACGCCGGAAGCGGGCGGACCTTATACGATTTCAATTAAAGGATATAATGAAGTTGTCCTTAAAAACATTTTAATTGGAGAAGTCTGGGTTTGTGCCGGACAATCGAATATGGAAATGTCTGTAAGCTGGGGAATTGACAATGGCGAGGAAGAAATGAAAAACGCCACGAATCCTAACATTCGTTTTTTTACCGTTCCGAAATTAACAGCAACCACACCTCAAAATAACCTTTTAGGAAACTGGACGGAATCGACTCAGGAAACCATGAAGAACTTCAGTGCCATTGGCTACTTCTTTGCCAAACGCTTGAGAGAAGATTTAAAAAACGTACCAATCGGATTAATATCTTCGAATTGGGGAGGAACTCCGGCTGAAATCTGGATGCCGGAAGAAGTAATTCAGAATGATGCAGTTTTATTAGAAAATGCCAAAAAACTCAACGAACAAGAATATGGACCACGCCAACCCGGACGTGCGTACAATGCGATGATTTATCCTTTTGTCGGATTTAAAATTGCGGGAACGCTTTGGTATCAAGGCGAATCGAATGTTGGTTCTTTGGTTTACGACAAAACATTATCAGCTTTAATTTCCTCCTGGAGAAAAGCCTGGCAGGACGAATTTTCTTTTTATTTCGTTCAGATTGCGCCTTATAAAACCGGAAGTAACAACTTCTCAAATGTTACGGTTAGAAATTCTCAAAGAAAAATCTTAAATCAAGTTCCGAAAACGGGAATGGTCTTAACCTCTGATATTTCAGATACAATTGATATTCATCCGAAGAATAAAAAAGATGTTGGAATTCGTTTGGCCAATTTGGCTTTAGCAGAAACGTATAAAGTCAATTCTAATTTGGTAAACGGGCCACTTTTTAAAGACATTAAAATTGAAAAAAGCAAAGTTATAGTTTCGTTTGATTATGCTGACGGATTGTATTTCAAAAACAAAACTTCGAATCAATTTGAACTGGCTGGAGCCGATGGAACCTTTTATGCTGCAGAAGCTTCCATAAAAAATAATCAGGTGATTTTAACCAGCAAGAAAGTTCCAAACCCAGTGAAAGTGAGATTTGCCTGGGGAAATACGATTCAATCTGATTTGTTTAATAAAGCGCATTTGCCGGCTTCTTGTTTTGTAACGGAGTGAGAGGATTTTAGAGAATAGAACATAGAACATAGAAGATAGAGGAAAGAGTCAAGAGTAAAGATTTTAGATTTTAGATTTTTGTACATTTTTTTGTGATTCCTGTAAATGTTAGAAATTCCACAATCAAAATCGCCAATCTTTGTCGAGTCACTAGTGTGATTCCTCGTTTCTCGGAATGACAAGGTTCTTTTGAAAATAAAACATTCTCATTTACCGTAAATCGCGTGAGGGATTGAGGCGGTATCCTTTTGTGAAGTGGAACGGAGCAAAAGATATAGCCGAAAGCCCGACCCGCCTTTTTCGGCGGGACACGCCCAAAATATAAACCACTAACTAAAATGAAAAATAAAAAAATAATAACTATCGGGGTTTTTGCCCTGTTTACTGTTGGAAATATGAATGCACAAAAAAAGCCGTATCTGGATAAAAATAAAACCATTGAAGAGCGTATTGATTTGCTTTTGCCGTTGATGACTTTGGAGGAAAAGGTGGGGCAAATGAACCAATATAATGGTTTTTGGGATGTTACAGGACCGGCTCCAAAAGGCGGAACAGCCGAATTAAAATACGAACATTTGCGAAAAGGATGGGTTGGATCGATGCTAACTGTTCGTGGTGTAAAAGAAGTTCGTGCCGTACAGAAAATTGCCGTGGAAGAAACCCGTTTGGGAATTCCTCTGATTATTGGTTTTGATGTAATACATGGCTATAAAACGTTAAGCCCGATTCCGTTGGCAGAAGCCGCGAGTTGGGATTTAGAAGCCATTAAAAAATCGGCTGCAATTGCGGCGGATGAAGCTTCGGCATCTGGAATCAACTGGACTTTTGGTCCAAACGTCGATGTGGCGAACGATGCGCGCTGGGGACGTGTGATGGAAGGTGCAGGAGAAGATCCGTATTTGGGAAGCAAAATTGCGATTGCAAGAGTAAAAGGTTTTCAGGGTGAAACAATTGCCGATTTAGCTAAAGTAAATACGATTGCAGCCTGTGCAAAACACTTTGCAGCTTATGGTTATGTTGAAGCTGGACTGGAATATAACATTGTAGACATCAGCAATTCTAAATTGTATAATTCGGTTTTACCTCCTTTTGAAGCGACAGTGCAGGCTGGAGTTCGTACGTTTATGAATTCATTTAATACCTTGAATGGCGTTCCGGCGACTGGAAATACATTTTTACAAAGAGATATTTTAAAAGGAAAATGGAAATTTGACGGATTTGTGATTTCAGATTATGCTTCGATTCGTGAAATGATCGCGCATGGTTATGCAAAAGACGAAGCCGATGCCACTGCAAAAGCGGTAAATGCCGGTTCTGATATGGATATGGAATCGTATTTGTATGTGGCGAAATTGACTGGTTTGGTGAAAGAAGGAAAAGTAAAAGAAGCTTTGGTTGATGATGCTGTTCGCCGAATTTTACGTGTGAAATTTGAATTAGGTTTGTTTGATGACCCGTATAGATATTGCGATGAAAAACGTGAAAAAGCAACTATTGGAAATAAAGCGAACAACGATGGTGTTTTAGACATGGCGAAGAAGTCAATCGTATTATTAAAAAATGATAAAAACTTATTGCCGCTGAAAAAATCCGGGCAAAAAATCGCTTTGATTGGCGCTTTGGCAAACGATAAAAACAGTCCGTTGGGAAGCTGGAGAATTGCAGCAGATGATAATTCGGCTGTTTCAGTTTTAGAAGGAATGCAGCAATATAAAGACAATCAATTAGTATTTGAAAAAGGAGCGGATTTACTATCACAAAAAGCTACTTTTTTGACGGAAACTGTTTTCAATACAACAGATAAAAGTAGTTTTGAAGCTGCAAAAACAGCAGCAAAAAACGCCGATGTTGTAGTCATGGTTTTAGGAGAATACGGTTTTCAGAGTGGGGAAGGACGAAGTAGAACCGATCTTAATTTACCTGGATTACAGCAAGAGTTGTTAGAAGAAATTTACAAAGTAAATCCAAATGTAGTTTTGGTTTTAAATAATGGTCGCCCACTAAGTATTCCGTGGGCTGCAGAAAATGTTCCTGCGATTGTTGAAGCCTGGCATTTAGGAACTCAAACAGGAAATGCTGTGGCACAGGTTTTATACGGAGATTATAACCCAAGCGGAAAATTGCCAATGTCTTTCCCAAGAAATGTGGGTCAGGTTCCAATTTATTACAACAAATACAGTACAGGAAGACCAATTGACAGTGATAAAAACGTGTTTTGGTCGCATTATATGGATGTAGAAAAAACGCCTCAATTTCCGTTTGGATTTGGTTTGAGTTACACGAAATTCGATTATAAAAATCTGAAAGTAAACAAAACCTCTTTTGCAAAAGGTGAAAATGTGCAAATTACTGCTGAGGTAACTAACTCAGGAAATTATGACGGAAAAGAAGTCGCACAATTGTATATTCATGATGAATTTGCCAGTATCGTTCGCCCGATTAAAGAATTAAAAGGTTTTGAATTAGTGAATTTGAAAAAAGGTGAAACCAAAACCGTAACTTTTACTTTAACGAATAAGGAACTTGGTTTTTATGATAACGAAGGGAATTATTTAGTGGAAGAAGGGACTTTTAAAATTATGGTTGGAGGAAGTTCTGACAAAGGTTTAGAGAGTGGCTTTGAGATAAAATAATAATTTGCCACGAAGGCACTAAGACACGAAGTTTTTAATTTCAAAGTAGCAAAGTTTTTTCGCCACGAATTCACGAATGAATTGTTTGAAAATTTGTGAATTCGTGGCGGTTTCTTTTTTTTCTCGCAGATTTAGCAGATTCGGCAGATTTTTTTTATCTCCTAAATCTGCAAAATCTGCGAGAGTTTTTTTTCGCCACGAATTCACAAATTTTTTTGCATAGCCCCTAGTTTTAGCCAGGGGAATAAGTTTTAAGTAGAAGGGGCTTTAGCCAAACTATCAAAGTTTGGCTAAAGCCCCTTCTTACAGATTTATAGTCCATCCAGCTAAAGCCGGACGCTATTGAATCTTAAAATTCAAAAAAAACTTTGCTCCCGAAGCCTCGGGATCGCGTCTTCGCGAGATTAAAAAAATACAGCTTTATTTATTACTTTTTTTTACCTTTAAAATCTATTAAACGACAACCTTAAAAGAATATAATGAAATATAACAGATGTGGAAAAAGCGGGTTATTGTTGCCTGAAATTTCTTTGGGATTATGGCATAACTTCGGATCGGTGGATAATTTTGATAATGCCGAAAGTATTGCCGTTGAAGCTTTTGATAAAGGAATTACGCATTTTGATTTAGCTAATAATTACGGTCCGGTTCCGGGTTCTGCGGAAACCAATTTTGGTAAAATTTTGTGGCATAATTTTCAGGGAAATTTGCGTGATGAAATCATTATTTCGACCAAAGCCGGTTATACTATGTGGGATGGTCCTTATGGAGACTGGGGTTCAAGAAAATATTTATTGTCGAGTTTAGACCAGAGTTTAAAGAGAATGAAAGTTGATTACGTTGATATTTTTTATTCGCATCGTCCGGATCCTGAAACTCCGATTGAAGAAACCATGATGGCTCTAGATTATGCGGTAAGAAGCGGAAAAGCATTGTATGTTGGAATCAGTAATTATTCGGCGGAGCAGACTAGAGTTGCGGTTGATGTTCTAAAACAATTAGGTACGCCATGTTTGATTCATCAGGCGAAATATTCGATGTTGGAACGTTGGGTTGAAAATGGTTTGTTGGATGTTTTAGAAGAAAAAGGAGTAGGGTGTATTGCTTTTTCGCCTTTGGCACAAGGACTTTTAACCGATAAATACCTAAACGGAATTCCGGAGAACTCAAGAGCGCACAATCCAAACGGACATTTAAAAGAAAATGAAGTTACCGCAGAAAGAATTCAGAAGTTAGTTCAGCTGAATGAAATTGCTCAAAATAGAAACCAATCTTTGGCACAAATGGCTTTGGCCTGGCTGCAAAAAGACAAACGAATTACTTCGGTTTTAATTGGCGCAAGCTCTGTAAAACAATTATGTAATAATATTGATTGTTTGCAAAATACTGCGTTTACAACAGATGAGTTGAATGCGATTGAAAAGATTTTATTGTGAAATGTAATTTGTGAAATGTGAAATAATAAAAAATGGGACAATTTGTCCCATTTTTTATTTTATAATCATCGCCAATCCACCGCCGGATGCCAATCTATATTTCAATTTCGTTGTTGAATCAACTGTAATAATTTCTCTTTTATAATCTACCGCCGATTTATCGGCGTTTATCCCATCTGAGAAAATTTCAGCCTGGAATTTTTTACCTTTTTCAAGAAAAGAAAAATCAATAGTAATTTCTCTAGAATCCCAATTGGTAATGGCACCTAAATACCAGATATTTGCTTTTCTGCGAGTGATTGCAACAAATTTTCCAACTTCACCATCTAAGGCAACTGTTTCATCAAAAGTGGTCGGAATTTTAGCAATAAAATCCGTGCTTTCCTGTTCCTTCATATAAGCAGTGGGACTATCAGCCATCATTTGCAGAGGTGCTTCAAAAATAGTGTAAAGTGCCAATTGATGACATCTGGTTCCCTGACTTACAGGATTCGAATTGCTAGGTTTGAATTCGGTTTTCGTAGCATTTCGCATGGCACCGGGTGTATAATCCATCGGGCCTGCCATCATTCTGATAAAAGGAATCGTACAATCGTATAACGGAACATCATCATTTGGTGTCCATTTATTGTTTTCTAGTCCTTTTACACCTTCAAAATTGAGAATATTTGGATAGGTTTTCTGAATGCCGGTTGGTTTGTACATGCCGTGAAAATCCAATAGCAATTTATATTTAGCGGCTTTTTCAGCAATAGTATAAACTGAATTCACCATTTTAGCATCATCACGATCAATAAAATCAACTTTAAATCCTTTGATTCCGAGTTTCGAATAATTCTCAAAAATACCTTCTATATTTTCATTCAATGCCATCCAGGAACTCCACAAAATAATGCCAACGTTTCGTTCTTTTGCATAGGCGATTAAAGCTTCCAAATCCACATTCGGATTGTGTTTCATGATATCGGTTTCTACACTCCAGCCTTCATCCAAAACCACATATTCCACTTTGTTTTTTGAGGCAAAATCAATGTAATATTTATAGGTTTGCGTATTAATTCCGGCTTTAAAATCGACGTTATAGATATTCCAGTCGTTCCACCAGTCCCAGGCTACTTTTCCGGGTTTGATCCATGAAATGTCTTTTATTTTGGATGGTTCAGAGAGTTTCTGAACCATATCATTGTTGGCTAATTCGGCATCATTTTCAGAGATCACAATAATTCTCCACGGAAAATTTCGGGTTCCTTTGGTTTTAACCAAATAATCAGCTCGTTCCGTAATTAACTTGTTGAGGTTATTAAAACCGCCATTGGTTTCTTTTACTGGATATTTTGAAAATCTAGATTCAAAACCAGATTTTGATTTATTATTCGTCACAAACAATCCCGGATAATCTTCCACATTCGCTTCCAGGAAAACGGCTTTTTTGTGATTTTTATAATCAATTAAAAAGGGTAAAAAAGCCAAAGTATCTTTTGCAAATTCACTTATTTTCTTGTTTTCATAATGTGATTCAAAAGAAGAAATATAAGGATCTTTCGGATTTCTTAAATCACGGACATACGGCATCAAAGTGTTGTAATCAGAATCAAAATTCAAAATAACTTCTTCGTTTTTTACTGTAATATCCTTTTTCTTTTTAATTATAAATCGATATGCAACACCATCGTCAAAAGCCCGATATTCAATACTGAAATCATTTTTAAAATTTAAAGTCAGCTGATTGTATTTATTCTGAATCGATTTCTTTTTATAAAACGGAGATTCAAATGAATTATCAACACTTTCTTTTTTTGAATTTAAAACGACTGGATCTTTTCCTAAAATAACATTTTCATCCAAAGTCACAGACATTTCAGAAGGAGTCAAAATCAAATCCTTTTCATGTGAAATTGTCCAACTTATTTTATCATTAACCAAAATTTTAATTTCAATTTTTCCATTAGGAGATTTCAAAATTAAATCTTGTTTCTTTTGTGAAAAAGAAAGATTTACAAAAACGAAACAAAAAAGAATAAAGATTTTTTTCATACTGGAATGTTTTTTAAACCATATAAGTGATATATGTTCATTTAAATATAGCTCAAAGTTAGCTTATATGATTTAGAAAATATAAGTTTAATATTGAGCAAAGTTCAGCTTATAATCTCTTAGATGAACTTATATGGTTTAATTTTTTTTCAGTTGGTTGTTATATTTTTTTACAATATCCAAAGTCGATTTATCCGAAGAAAAAACCGAATTCAATCCTTGTGGTTCCTGCGGAGGATCAGTCGTCAAAGGATCTCCGGGACTCCATTTTCCACTTTCATTAACTGCTTTTCCTTCACCGCCAAATCCCCAGAAATTGGCTCCCTGCAACGGGCCATTATTTTTAACACTTTGAGCAACTCGACCAAAAATATAATTGTAGAAAAGATCTCTGTTTGCTACTGATGCGGTAGGAAGTAAACTTTCATTTTCTCTCCCTAAACCAAATTCTTCAATGATAATGGGGCGTTTTAAATGATTGGCAACAGCCACATGTTTGTCAATATATTTTCCGGCATTTTCGAGTGTTGTTGGTAATGTTTTCTCCGGATTATCTGCTTTGAACCATCCCCAGTTTTTCGGCCAGATGTGCATCGTCAAATAATCAATATTCGGATTTTGATGTGTTCTCTCAAAAATTCCAATATCATCATTCGAGCTATTCAATCCTTCAGAACCAGTCGAAATCAAATGATTTTTATCCAGACTGTCCATTAAATTCACAATATTATTGAGCCAAACCGTAAATTTTGCTTCATTTTCAACTGTAAAAAGCCTCGGTTCATTTCCAACTTGCCACGCCATAATCGTATTATCGTCCGTATATTTTTTATGAGAGTAGGCATTTGTTCTTCCCATAATAAATTTCACGTGATTTTCTAAAGCCTGCATACAAGGATCACAACTATGAAATTTTTCTGTATAGGACATAAACTGTGGCCAGGTATTGGGTGCAATTCCCGGAACCGGAATCGGGCCTTTGCCATTCCACTCCAAATATTGCGACATTCCCCCAGACCATTCCCAGTTGTTTGTCAGGTACAAAACCGCATACATTTTACGTTTATGCATTTCATTCATCAGGAAATCCAATCCGTCAAGCAAATCTTCATCATATTTTCCTTGCTCATATTGCAACGCTGGACGAACGGTAAAATCGTATTTTCCGCCGTCACCACCCACCAAAACTCGAAGATTGTCAATGCCATTTTTCTGCATTAAATCGAGTTCTCGTAAAAGTCTTTTTCGGTCACCGATTTTTTTCGACGCCAATAAACTTCCGTACCAATAATTCGTTCCAATGTACGCGTACGGTTTATCGCCTTTGTAAAATTGCGTTCCTTTTACGGTAATTCTTGGTTGTTCCTGAGCCTGGCAACTAAAGTTTACCACACATAAGGCAAGAAGTACTAATTTTGAAATTGAATTTTTCATTCTTATTAAATTGATAATTTTAATTTATTTTTTTTCAATAACCACAAAAACCGAAGATCTTGCGGGTAAGGTTACATTTGTTCCATTTGTTATCAAGGAAGAAAAAGGCTTAATAGTGGCATAATTTGTTGGTCCGCCTGCTGTCAAGGTTGGCCCGTTTCCGTTAATGATTACTTTTCTTGAGAATTCTCCATTATCAGTATCGCCAATTAAAGTATACCAAAACATTCTTTTACCTGTCAGGAAGTTATTCAATTTTAACTTTATATTTATTGAAGTAGTTGCTTTATTTACAAAGGCCAAACCTATTTTTCCGTCAGAAAATGAGGAAGCATATACTTCGTAATTTTCATTGGTATCTTTACTGGCTTCGATTAAACGATCTCCCATGTATTTTTGAAAATAATACATATGATAAAATGCCGGACGGGGATTTCCTTTGGGAATATTAGGCTCATCTCCGTTGCTAAACATTCCGTGGTCATCTCCATTTGCCCAGCCGTTTGCTAAATCCCAACGTGCTGCAAGGCCAATTTTGTTTTTTAAAACTTCTCCTAAAATCAAGACGGCGTGCATTCCGTTGATGTGTGATACTTGCTGTTTGCTTCCGATTGAGAAAATATTCCATTCATCTAAAGCAAAAGGTTTAATTTCATTACTGGTAGATATCAATGCATTTTTGCAAAAAGTCATCATGTCGGCCGTTACTTTTTTAGGAGTTTCTAAGATTTCAGCTGCAGGGGCATTTGTATTGTAGTTGGTATAGTAATTATGAATTACATAATAATCAGCTTTGTTTTCAATGTTTTTAAGCAGTTTGTCATTCCAGGTTTTATAACAATCCGGCAGATAACTTGCAGGGGAGATTTCGACCATTATGGCACCAATTTTAATATTTGAATTTCCAACCGCAGCTGCAGCTTTTCGCATTGCATCGGCAATTATTTTAAAGTGTTGCGCGTATAATTGGCCATTTAATAATTCAGGTTGTCCATCTTTATTGTTGGCTGTATTGATTCTGTAACTTGCTTCCCAATCGGCATAAACTTCATTTCCAATTTCCCAATATTGTGTTCTTCCCTTGTCGTACGTTACCCAGTCAGCTGCTAATTTTGCAGCATCTGCAACAGGATTTGCGCCTGTTCCATATCTTGCATAACCGTAGTTAATGGTAATAATTCCTTTACTGTTCGTGGATTGTAAAAGCTGATAATAATTATCTAATGAAATGGTCCAGTCTTCATCATTTTTTCCGAACCAGAAACCAGAATTTTCTTCCGTTCCATCAGCCTTCATTAATTTTGAAGGTGCTGTTGAGGGAGTACTGTTTGCATTCCAAAAATAGATATCACTAATGCTTCCGCCAGGAAATCTAATAATATTTGGTTTTAGATTTGAGATGTCAGTTACTAAAGGCGTATTTGTAATTAATTTACCCGACCATAAATTGGCGTTATTTCCGTAGATTGAAGAGGGAATTTTTGTTATTACGTTAGCATAATCAACAGTTACAGTTGAATTTGTTGCTTCAGGAATAGTTGCATCTGTAAAGCTTGCTGGAGAAGTAAAGTTTTTAGCTGCCCAATTATCCAGAAAAAAACCAATAGTATTTGCTGTAGCAGGATCTATTTGTTCTTTTATTACAGGATCTTCGGGGGTTGGAGTTTGATCAGTGGAGTTTTCATCTGATTTTGAGCAGGAGCATTGCAACAAAATAATTGTAAATGCTATAAGAGTTAATTTTTTCATCTTGACTATTTTAATGGTTTATGCATTTTTAAGCAAAGAATTTACTAATGCTGATTTTATTTTTTGTTGTAAATGTTTTGAAAATAACCTGGTTGAAATAGATATATTTGTAATAGTAGTCTTTTCGGATGTTCCAAACATAACTATTTGTATTCAAAGCAGGCTATTTCCTATCCGTTTCAATCTTTTGTGCCGAACCCAGATACAAAAGGATTTCCATTTCTATCAGGTCTAGGAGTTTACGGCTTGTAAGATGTTTTTTTTTTTTCAATTTTTCACAAATTTTTCATTTAGACGAAGGAGAAATCACACTAGAAATTTCGGAATCAAATTCGTCGATCTTTGCCGATTCACGAGTGTGATTCCTCGTTTCTCGGAATGACAAAAAAATAAGAATAAATCCGCCCAAATTCGCGTGCCATTTCCCAGTAAATTACTTCGGCAATTCATACATCTTCGGCAAAGAATTCAGTAATGCCGATTTTGGTTTTTCTGTGAACGTTTTAAAATCAGCTGCATTTGATACAGAACCATTCGGTACAAAATATGCCTCTTTACTATTTGTCCAAAACATTACATAACTTATTGAAATAAGAGGGACATCAAGTGTAGGATGATCATTTAACGCTGTGTATAAATAATTAGAAAACCAATCTGTAATAGGCGGAGTTGTTGCTGTAACCTGGTATCCTGTTTCGGTCAATGCCGCAATTTTAACTTTGGTATAAGCTAAAGTCGATATCAGTTTTAATTTTAAATTGGCATTTTTGGCACCAGTAAGGCCTTGATTGTTGAAGTCGCCGTAATTGTCCATTCCTAAAACATCAACATAGGCATCTCCGGGATATCGGCTTAAATAAGATTCGGCTGTCGAATAAGAGTTATCCGGCGAAAACGCATACAAAACATTATGAACACCTTTTGTGTTTTTTAAATAGTCAACTGTAAATTTATAGGCAGTTTTGTATTCTTCGGGCGTACAAAAATTAGCACCCCACCAAAACCAGCTTCCGTCAAATTCATGAAAAGGCCTGAAGATTATCGGAATCAATTCTCCTTTTGAACC
This sequence comes from Flavobacterium sp. Root420, assembly GCF_001427905.1. Classification (GTDB taxonomy): domain Bacteria; phylum Bacteroidota; class Bacteroidia; order Flavobacteriales; family Flavobacteriaceae; genus Flavobacterium. Next base: position 102,020 of record NZ_LMEF01000033.1, on the reverse strand, counting down.
TTTTAGATTTAAAAATACGCTGGCCACTTTATCCAGTTTTTTCTTGTACCATTCGTGATTTGCTCCGCCAGGTAAAATACTTTTAAAAGCAGTGTTTTTTTGTGTCGATGTCATATCAGATGCATAAAAAGAATCTTCATTATTAGGTTCTCTTAAATGCCAGCTAAAAGTATTTACAATACCTTTGGCGTAAGCAAGTTTCACATCAGCTATAGTTTTTGTTTCCTGTTGATAAAACCAGTTATCAGCCTGATTATTATTGTTTTTATCTGTAATAAATATGAAATCAGAACCTAAAACGGCTGGATCAAAGCCTGTATTTTTCTTAATGTCAGATTCTCCTGCCGCATCCTGATAAAAATTATTAAAAGCATCCTGTTGTCCAATAGCAACTTTGGATTCACCTAGTTTTTTTAAATTATAAAATAAAGCTACAGTTTCTGCAGTGGCACCTTTATCTACAATAAATTTTGTTACGTTTTGAGCGGTTATTTTAGTATCGTCTACGGGATTTGGGTCGATCTTTTCAGGGCCTGATTCATTATCCGATGAACAATTCACCAATGTTAAAATCGACAAACTTAAAAATGCTATTTTGAGAAATGTTGTTTTCATTTTTTTAATTTTCTGGATTTGCTGTAACCGGGTTTAATTTAGAATATTCTTCTTCAGATAAAGCAACAGCTTTTACATCATCAAAATAAATAGAACCGCTTGTCTGTGCCAAAGCCAGCATTATTCTTATTTTTTGCGCAGCAGCAGGCGTCTTAATTGTTTTTTTGTAGTTTGTCCAGGGATTAGATCCTTTTACTTGTGCAATTGCGTCTGAACTGATTTGCTTTTCGGAATTATTTGTAAATTCAGCAATCATGGCGCCTGCATTGTAGGCTTCTTTTCCGCCTTCAATACCTTCTGTTTTAATCCAGACACTAAACGCTACAGCATAAGTATTTTTAGGAATCGTCATTATTTGGTCAATTGCCTTCCATTCGTTTCCAACAAATTGATTAATTACAGCGCCGTTTTTCCCTGTTTTTTTATCATAAGGAGAAATTGTCGCAACATCACCGCGCCAATTGATTAATTCGGTTTCAAATCCACCGTTTTTGACCAGATTGGTTTGGGCGTTTGTTATTGTAGTTAGAAATAATAAACTAAAAAATAAGAGTTGTTTCATAATCAAAATTTTTAAATACAATAATTTGTTTTTTGTTGTGGAGAAGTTTAGTCCTTTATTCTCAGAATTAGTTCTAAACATGCGCGACTGTTATGATAAGGACATTTCCAAAAACCGGCTTTGTCTTTTTCAATCAAAGAATAATCGCGGTTAATTCCCCAAAACCATTCGCCATTTTGTTGGTCTAAAATGTATCTTTTGATGAAATTCCAGTTTTTCAAAACAAGGTCTACATACTTTTCGTCAGCGGTTAATTGATACGCATTATAAAATCCAATTAAAGCTTCGGCCTGAACCCACCAATGTTTTTCAGCGATTAACTCGTTGTTTTTTGGATTTAATTCATACCATAATCCGCCGTCAGTATCTAAGCCTTCCTGAGTAACTTCGGCTATTTGAATGGCATGTTTTTTATAATTGGCAATTAGAGTTTCATCTTCTGAAATTTCGGCACATTGTAGTAAAAGCCAGGCTGCTTCGATATCATGTCCATAGGAGATTACATCCGGTTTTTCGATCCATTCTTCATTAAAAAACAATCTTAAATGCCCTGTTTCAGTATTGATAAAACGCTCTTCGATTGTTGCTAATAATTCAACAATAACATTTTGGAGTTTTTTGTCTTTCCAGACTTTAAACAAATTTGCATATGCTTCAGCAATATGCAAATGCGTATTCATCGTTTTCTTTTCGTTGGCATCCTTATCACTAAGACGCAAATCGGCCATAGGTTTCCACTCCCGAGTAAAAGCTTCCAGATAGCCTCCGTTTACAGGGTCGTAGCTATGTTGTTGTATTTGTAAATATAAGTTTATAGCCATTTCTAAAGCTTTTTCCTCTTTAGAAATAGCATAATATTCTGTTAATCCATAAATAGCAAAAGCCAAAGCGTAAATCTGATTTTTAGTGTCTTTTGGCGTTTTATCAGCATTTATACTCCAAAACAGACCTCCAAACTCTGCATCATAAAAATATTTTGAAAGAAAGTCAAAAGCTCTCGTCGCCATTTTTTTATGTTCTTCATTTTTAGTAACCTGATAACTGGCAGAAAACGACCATAAAATTCGGGCATTCAAAACAGAACCCTTTTCGGCAGTAGCAATCAGATGATCGTTAAAATCAATCTGACCAATAAAACCTCCATTTTGATTGTCAATTGTATTTTTTGACCAATACTTCAGGATAGCATCAAGTTCGGCAGTTAATTCAGATTTGAGTTGCTTTAGTTTTGACACGATAAATTAAATTGCGTTATTTTTTTCAATTTGACTGATGATGGTTTTCACAGATCCTGCAGAAATAAAAGTATCTGCCGGAGCGTTCATAACATAGTCAACTAGTTTTGCAACTGATGAAACCGCAACATGCATTCTCGTATCTGATGAAGCATAATATATATAAACTGTTCCGTCGTTATCTTCAATCCACCCGTTAGAGAACAGCACATTCGATACATCGCCAACTCTTTCAATGTCTTCAGGTCCCATAAAATGACCGGCAGGAACGTGTGTTACTTTTGTAATATCGTTCAAATCAGTCATGAACATATAAAGTGTGTAACGTAAACCTGCAGCGGTATTACGAACGCCGTGTGCCAAATGCAGCCAGCCTTTTTCGGTTTTGATCGGAGCAGGGCCAAGACCATTTTTTAATTCATAAATAGTATGATACTGTTTTCCGAAAATAATTTTCTCCTCTTTTACAACCGGATTTGTCATGTCATCCACATAACCTAAACCGATTCCGCCACCAGCTCCAACATCAATAAATCCATCTTGCGGACGGGTATATAAAGCGTATTTTCCGTTTACAAATTCCGGATGCAAAACGACATTTCGTTGTTGTCCGGTGTTTGAAATCAAATCAGGAAGCCTTTCCCAATTCACTAAATCTTTTGTACGCACAATTCCCGCATTGGCTACAGCCGAACTTGTATCGCCTTTTGGTGCTTTCGGATCTTTTCTTTCCGTACAAAAAATGCCATAAACCCAGCCGTCTTCATGATTGATCAAACGCATATCGTAAACGTTGGTATCCGGTTCTGCAGTTTGTGGAATGACGCATGGTTTCTCCCAAAACTTGAAATTATCGACCCCATTTGGACTTTCAGCAATAGCGAAAAAGGATTTTCTGTCAATTCCTTCAACACGAACAGCTAATAAATATTTACCGTTCCATTTCATGGCACCGGCGTTAAAAGCGGCGTTCATTCCGATTCGTTCCTGCAAAAATGGATTTGTTTTTTCATTCAAATCAAAACGCCAGTTCAATGGCACGTGAGCCGCTGTAACTACTGGTTTTTTATAGCGTTGGTATATGCCGTTTCCAGCATTTTCTTCAGGAGCATTTTTTTGCTCTATAAGGGTTTTATGTTCTTTCTCTAATGCTACTTTTCTATCCTGAAATGTAGTGGAAGTGGCTATTGTTGTCATATTAATCGATTTCTGTATCTGTATAATTTTAAATGGTCTGGTCTCTTTTTTCGTTTAAATCTTGTTCTATGGTTTGCAGTTTTTCTTCAGATAAAGGATAAAACAAAATAAAAGCGACTGATATAAAAGCTGCAATTGCAGGAAGTATGCTTAACATTAATTGAATTCCGTTTTGAGCAACGGCCGTTTGTTCGACATTAGCCTGAAAACCATAATATCCTAAAAGCCATCCTGCTCCGGCTCCTCCAATGGTCCAGCCAAATTTTTGTGACATGGATGAAGCAGAGAATACTAATCCTGTGGCTCTACGGCCTTGTTTCCATTCTGAATAATCGGCGCTGTCAGCATACATGGACCAGATTAATGGGAAAATGCAACCTGCGCAAATGCTGATTAAAACCTGAAAACTCAGGATTAGGAGAATATCTTCTTTTCCGAAGAAATAGAACACTAAACTCAAAATGGCGGCTAAAGCCATGGCTCCAAAAAAGGTTTTCTTCTTCCCGACTTTATTAGCAATTGGTGTTGCGATAATAACGCCGATGATATTGGCAGCCTGACCCAAAACCAAATAAATGGAAGTTGGTGTCATGTGGAAATCTGTTCCGAATAAATTGAAATCAAAGTTGATACTACTGCTTACATAATATTTAAAGTAATAAACGGCAGCTCCATCACGGATAGAATTGAAAACTAAGGCGCCAATTCCGGCTCCCAGCAAAATCCACCATGGTTTATTTTTTAATAAGTCTTTTAAATCTTCTTTTAAGTTGGACTGTTCATCAGAAATTGGTTTCACTCTTTCTTTTGTGAAGAAAAAACAACCCCAGAAAAAAGCAGTTGTAATCACTCCAAAAACGGCAATTGTTGTCAACCAGCCTGATTTAGAGTTTAGGCTTCCGCCGAAATAATTTACCAGAGGCTCAATTAACCAAAGTGCTAAAAGACTTCCTCCAAATGCAAAAACCATTCGGTAAGAAGATAAGGTATTTCTCTCTTTTCGGTCAGACGACATTACGCCCAAAAGGGATGCATACGGTACGTTGATAAGCGAATAAATCATCATCATTGCCGAATACGTTACGTAAGCATAAATTATTTTTCCTTTTTCATCAAAATCAGGGGTGTAAAAAGTTAAAACTCCAATAACGGCAAAAGGCACGGCAACCCACAATAAATAAGGTCTGAATTTTCCCCATTTGCTTTTGGTTCTGTCGGCAATGATTCCAACAATTGGATCAAAGCAGGAATCCCAGATTCTGGTGATTAAAAACATGGTTCCTACAACAGCAGGTGCCAATCCGAAAACGTCGGTATAGAAAAAGAGCAGATACATACTGAAAATTTTCCAGAACATGGATGACGCAGCGTCTCCAAGACCATAACCTACTTTTTCTTTTAAACTAATTTTGTCGTGCATTGGGTTCTTTTTAAAGGTTGTAATTTGAGTTGGTTATTATTTTAATGCTTTCTGAATATCTTTTTCAAATAAGGTTTTGTCGAGATTATAAAAATCGACAAAATCTTTTTCACTTATTTGTCCAGTATATGGAACGTAATAATGCATTTTTTGTTCTTTTTCCTGCCAGCCATGATTTCTCCACAATAAAATATAAGATATCTTGTAATCACCAATAGCTTTTGATAAAGTGCCTGTCCACCATTTTGGGTCTGGAATTGCTTCGTAACCCGCTTCTGCGACAGCGATTAATTTGTGTTTTTCAATCCCGATTTCGTTTACTATTTTAAGTTGATTCTGAACTTCTTCAATAAACTTTTTGCCTTCTTTATCATTATTATTTTGATACGAATCGAAGCTTAAAACATCAGCATAATTGTCACCCGGATAATGGGCTAAAAAATCTTCTTTTGAGTTAAAACTGCTGGTGTTGTAGACATAAATTAAATTATGAACGCCTTTTTTCTGAAGGTAATCAATAGTGAATTTCCATAAAGTTTTAAACTCTTCGGGAGTACAATTTCCTTTTCCCCACCAAAACCAGCCTCCGGTAAGTTCATGATAAGGTCTAAAAAGAATTGGAATGTTTTTTCCTTTTTTATCTTTTAAGGATAAAAGATAGTTTGCTGCTTTGTCTAGCCAAAGAGTGAATTTTTGATGGTTTTCTCCACCCGGCAAAACTGTTTTTGCAGCATTTGGAGTACTATCCCAAGCACTTTTTCCGGTTGCAGGGTTGTCAAAATGCCAGCTTATGGTTGTAATTCCGCCTCTTTCATGACTTTCTTCTATGTATTGCTTCATTTTTGTAAAGGGAATTCCATCTATATTGTTGGAACTGTCTTTTTCCAGGCCTGCCAGATCCCAGCCATACACAGCCGGATAATCTCCAACGACATCTTTTATATCACTTCTGTCCTTTTCGTATTTCCAGTTTACTCCATAGGCAAGGTCGTCCTGATGCCCAAATAAATAACCTTTTTGGGCTAATTGATTTAGTTTTTTGTAAAGAGAAATAGTTTCAGATGTCGCTTTTTTATCTGAAAGTGACAAATTAGTATTAGTAACAATTGCTTTAGAAGAACATGAAGTCCCTATAAGTATTGTTATTATTAGCATTTGTATATTTTTTTTCATTAGAAGTATAGTTGTTTTTTCGTATATAAGTGTAAAAGTAACAATTGATAAATGTATTATAAAACTGTCACTTTTTCAATCTTTAAATTAATATTGTTTATCAATTAAAATTATTAAAACTTTAAAAAGTTATTATATTAAAAATGATTAATGTTTATTATCAATATACTTTTTGTAAAAATGATAATTCTATTTTTCAAAGATAATCGGATGTTTATCGCGTAATTAATATTATTTTATCAATTATATATCATATTATTGCAAATAAAAAATCACGAGTTGTTAAAATAAATACCTTTTAAAGATGAGTAGTGCTAAAAATTTTTACAGAGAAATTGCTCCGCTTTCGGCTGGAGACAGTTTTTTAGTTTTCGATAGAGTTAAAGATAGTTTTGATTTTCCGGTTCATTATCATCCGGAATTTGAAATCAATTTTATTCTAAATGGAAAAGGAGTGAAGCGTGTTGTTGGAGATAATATTGAAGAAATCGATAGTGTTGAATTGGTTTTAATTGGCCCAAATTTATATCACGGTTGGGAATTAAGTAAATGTACCAGTAAAAAAATTCACGAAATTACGATTCAGTTTCATAACGATTTGTTCCATGAGTCTTTTTTGTCCAGACGAATTATGAATCCGATTCGGGATATGTTCAATCGTTCCATTCATGGTATTTTATTTTCTAAAAAAGTGGCTGAAGAATTGACTCCAAGACTTGTAAGACTTTCTAAATTAGATGGTATGGATTATTTTTTGGAAATTACTTCCTTATTATATGATCTGGCTAATTCAAGAAATCAACGATTGCTTTCAACTTACACAGTCGACTATGATACGTTTGATGACTATGATAAAATGAAATTAGTTTACGAGTATGTGCAAAAACATTTTGCTGAAAAAATTACGTTAGAAGGTGTGGCCAATGTTGCCAGCATGTCGATAATTTCTTTTAATAGATTTATTAAAAAACGTACCGGAAAAACTTTTGTGAATTATATTAATGATATTCGGATTGGATATGCAGCGCGCTGGCTTGTTGAAAAGGATATGAGTGTTTCAGAAGTTGCATTTAAATCAGGCTTTAATAATATTGCCAACTTCAATCGTAGCTTTAAGGCTATTAAAAATTGTACACCTAGCCAATATAGAGAAGATTTTTCTGGATTAAAGCGCATTTTGTAATGATACTTTTTTTGCACAAACAAATATTATTTTTAACGAAATCGTTTGCTTTTTCAGTGATTCGTTAATTTTTATTTATAATTTGTATTGATCTAGGGGAGTGTGATTGCGAAAAATGCAATTTTTTATTATTTTTATTTTCATATATGTTTTTTTAAGAAGATATAGTAAAAATATTATCATTAAATGATATAATACTATCGATTTAATGTTTTCTTCTGTTATAGATTTGTTAAATAATTTAGAAAATAAATCACACGCATTTTATTACTTGATTATGAATAAAACAATTTAAACTAACCAAACTTTATTATGAAAAAACTAATGACTAACTTTATTCATTGGAATGCTAACCACAGAGCAGTTCCTTTGATTTTATTCTTATTACTGAGTAATTTTATTACGGCTCAGGTAAAGGTTTCGGGAACCGTTTCTGATGAGAAGGGGCTTTCTATTCCAGGTGCAAATATTTCGGCTGTCGGATTAAAAACAACAGTTTCAACCGATTTTGATGGTAAGTATACTATCGATGTTCCGGCAAATTCTACATTATTATTCTCTTTTATTGGTTTCAATACGCAAAAGATAGCCGTAGCAGGAAAAACAACTATAAACGTAGTTTTAAAATCTAATGTAGAAGATTTAAGGGATGTAGTTGTAATTGGTTATGGTACCCAAAAAAGAAAGGACGTAAACAGTGCAATTTCCAGTATTAGTTCCAAAGACATGGAAAATTTAAAAGTTGCTTCATTTGACCAGATGATGCAGGGTAAGGCTGCCGGAGTTGTGGTTAACAGTAATTCAGGCGAGCCGGGAAGTAACGTTTCAGTTAGAATTAGAGGGGTTTCGTCATTGACTGGTACAAATGAGCCCTTATATGTAATTGACGGCGTGCCAATTTCCGGGGATGCTCGTAATTCATCTACTTCTGGACGAAATGCACAAGGAAATAGCAATTTCTCTAATAATGGTAATATTACGCAAAGTCCGTTAGCACTTATTAATCCTAGTGATATTGAATCGATTGATATTTTGAAAGATGCTTCGGCTACAGCAATTTATGGTTCACGTGGAGCAAACGGGGTTGTAATTGTTACTACAAAATCAGGTAAAAAAGGAACTGGAAAATTGACTTTCGAAAATTCTTATTCTATAAGTAATTTGCCGAAAAAATTGCATTCTATGAATTTGCAAGAATATGCAACTCATCAAAATGCTTTGTCTGATGTTTATGACCCGTCGTCAAAACGTCCTGAATTTGCTCATCCGGAACTTTTAGGAAAAGGTACTGATTGGCAAGATGCAATTTATGAAACGGGAATTATGACTTCGAACCAATTGTCTTTTTCAGGTGGTAAAGAGGGAATTAACTATTATATTTCTGGTGGCGTTTTGAATCAGGAAGGTATCGTAATTGAATCAGGATTTAAAAGATATAATTTTAGATCTAATATTGATGCAAGAGTTAATAAATTCATTAAAGTTGGAGTAAACGTTAGCGGAGCGCTTACAGATGAAAAACTTACTTTGAATGGTCAGTTTAACGGAGTTGTTGCTACTTCTTTGTTAGCTACTCCTGATGTTGCAGTGAGAGAGTTGTCTGGTGCTTTTTCCGGACCGCCAGCTGGAGGTAATACATCATTTGTAAATCCGGTAGCGACCTCTTTATTAGGTTCAAATACTTTGGTAAGAAAAAATTATTCAGGAAATTTCTATACTCAAATTGATATAGTAAAAGGTTTAGAATATCGTTTTGAAGTAGGTGGATATATGTATGACAATTTAGGACAGCGATTTGATCCTATGTATTCATTGGGTAATGCAGTAAAAAGCTTTGCCAATTTATATTACAGTCCTTCAAGTGGTAATTCATGGAACTTAAAAAACATGCTTACTTATAGAAATACTATTGGTAAACACAATTTCACAATTTTAGCTGTTCAGGAATCTAACAGATCGCATTGGGAGGGTTATACTATAACAGGAGAAGGTTATAAAGATAATAACGATAAATCTCTTGCTGCGTCAGATTTGCCTAATGCAGTTACTAGCGGAGTGTATTCAGGAACTCAAACTTTAGCATCTTATTTAGGAAGGGTAGTTTACGATTTTGGTGATAAATATAGCGTTTCCGGAGCTGTAAGAACTGATGGGTCTTCAAAATTCTTTGTTGGAAACAAATGGGGTGTTTTTAGTTCTGCTAGTGGTTCCTGGAAACTTTCTAATGAAGATTTTATGGAAAGCACTAGAAAATATGTTGACAATATTAAAATAAGAGTAGGTTGGGGGCAAACAGGAAACAATCAAATAGGAAATAATTTATATGATTCAAACCTGCATTTGGTTATTAGCTCAATGGGAACTTCTTATTTGCCATCAAATACACCAAATAAAAATTTGAAATGGGAAACTCAGGATCAAACCAACATAGGATTAGATTTTACAATGTTTGAATCTAAACTTACAGCGTCAGTAGATATGTATAAAAAAGTTTCTAAAAATTTCTTGTATCAGGTTCCTTTACCAAACTTCCTTTCCGGAGGTGGTGATTATGAAGGTGGTGTAAATCCTCCATACTTTAATCTTGGAAGTATGCAGAATAAGGGTATAGAGTTTACAATTGGCTACACAGAAAAATTCTCTGATAATTTTTCATGGAATGGTAGTTTGAATTTTACTAAATATGTTAATGAGGTTACTAATATGGCCGGATTAAATATTGTGAAAACAATGGGTACTCTGGCTTATAATACTGTAACGGTATCCAGAACTACGGAAGATTTACCAATTGGTTCATTTCTTGGATATGAAGCTTTAGGGATTTATAGAACAGACGAAGATTTGACAACTTACGGTCATACAAATGCTACAGGTACGAAAGTAGTTTTGAAAAATGGAACCAATTCTTTGCTTCCGGAATTTCAAAAAGGTGATGTTATTTATAAAGATTTAAATAACGATGGTATTATTGATCAAAACGATTTAAAAGCCATTGGAAATCCAAATCCTAAATTCACTTACGGATTTACAAACAATTTTAAATACAAAAATGTTGATTTATCTGTTTTTCTTCAAGGTACAGCTGGAAACAAGTTAATGAACCTGACTCGTTTGTCAGGGACTTTGAACAATGGTACTGGAACAAATTATTTAACTGAAGCTGCAGATTTTTATTCAGCTTCAAATATTGATGGATCTTTGCCAAGACCATCGACTTATGATAATATCAATAATGCAGTATCATCACGTATTATTGAAGATGGATCTTATTTAAGAATTCAAAACGTAACTTTAGGGTATTCTTTACCTTCAGATATGATTTCAAAACTTAGTTTGTCAAGATTGAGAATTTATGCTTCTGGACAAAATCTTTTCACTTTTACAAAATACAAAGGTTATGATCCTGAGGTAGGTGCTTACAACCAGGACGCCTTGTTATCAGGGGTTGATAACGGTCGTTATCCAGTGCCTAGACAGATCACTTTTGGTTTTAATGTTGAATTTTAATACGAATTAATATGAAAAATATAATAAAAAGAAGCGTTGCTATTGCTATGACATTTGTAATGTTAATATCAACGTCTTGTTCTCAGGAATTCTTAGACGTACCGGCAGAAGGAACACCAACTATAGGTAACTATTACGACTCAGATGTAAAATTAGATAATGCTACAAACGGATTATATGGTTTGGTGTGGTTTAATATGAATAAATCAGCTTTTTACGGTATTACAGATGTAATTTCTGGTAATATGTATGCTGATATATATAATGATTTTGGAAAATTTACTGATTTGAGTTTTACCAACACGCAATCGTTTATATCTGATGCCTGGAGATCCTGTTTTGGCGCTATTGCAAACTCTAATGCTTATATTAGTAATTTGCCACAAAGTGTTGGTCCAAATGTGAGTAAAGAAGCCTTAAATAATGCGATGGGAGAATCACATTTTATTAGAGCTTTCTCTTATTTCTTTTTAGTAAGACTATTTGGCAATGTGCCAATTATAGAAAACAATGCTGATTATTCTCAGAATTTTGTAGTTCCAAGTAATCCTACTGAAGACGTTTATAAATTTATTGAAAATGACTTAAAATTTGCCATTGCAAATTTAAGAACAAAAAACAGAGGTTCTGATTATGCTGCAAATGCACACGTATCTTCCGGATCTGCAAAAGCACTTTTGGCTAAAGTTTATTTGTATCAAAAGAAATATGATTTAGCCAGACAAATGGCGCAGGAAGTTATTAATAGTGGAGAGTTTAAATTATTAGGTGGAGATGATTTGCCTACAAAATCTTTTGCTGATCTATGGCTGCAAAAAAACAACAATAATGAAGAGTCAATTTTTTCCTGGCAATGGAATGGTGCAGGAACTTACTTTGATGGTAACTTTTCAAATACATTATTTGCTCCTGAGAACAGATTGGTTGAAACTACTTATTCAGGTCAAATAGCACCTTCACAGGATTTAATTAAAAATGTTTATGAAAATGGTGATAAAAGAAGAATAGAGACTTTTATGTTACCTGGAGATTTTTATCCAAACCTGACTTATGCGCAAACGCTTGCTGTCGATTCTCCAAAACTTTTAGGATATACATTTGATATTCAATATGAAGCGCAAAAATCTGGTGCTGGATTGAAGAAATACGTAATCGGAAAAGAAAATTTACCTATTACAGGTCCTTTTAATCCTCCTTTCAATGGAGAAAGCAGCATGAACAGTTACATGATGCGTTATGCAGAATTATTGTTAATTCACGCAGAAGCAATTTTAGGATCGCAATCAGGAAGTACTTCTGATCCAAATGCGCTTAAATCATTTAATGCAGTTCGTAAAAGAGCTGGTGTAGCCCAAAAAGTATCTATTTCTTTTGATGATATATTCAAAGAAAGAAGAGCTGAATTAGCTTGCGAAGGAGATTATTATTTTGATTTAGGACGTTTGCCTTTTGCAAAAGCCAAAGCAATTTTAGAAGCGCAAAACAGAGGAAACAGAGAAACTGAAAAACATATTTCAATTTCAGCAACTAACCTTTTATTGCCTTATCCTTCAGATGATTTGATTAAAAACCCAAAATTGACAGAAGTAGTACCATATACTTTTAAATAATTTTTAAAAATAAAAACATGAAAAATATAAAAATTGTTTCGTTAACAGCATGTATGGCATGGATGTTATCTTTAATGCTTTTTAGTTCCTGCTCAAATGATGATAGTGCTTCTTCTTCTTATGGTGGAGCTCCGGTTATTGAGTCGGTTATGCCTTCTGGTTATAATCTGGATGGCAGCCTTAAGCCTTTAACTCCAACAACGCTAGTAGATCCTAAAAACTATTATGTCATTCACGGAAAAGGATTTCTTGGTACTACAAAGGTTTATTTTAATGATTTTGATACCTACTTTAAACCAGTATTTGTAACTGATACGGATATAATTGTATTGGTAGATGAAAAAACGCCGTATGCGAATGCTTCCAATCAATTAAAAGTTGTGACCACAAGTGGAACTGCTGTTTTTGATTTAACGGTTGCGCCTCCTATACCAACATTTAAGTGGTTCAATTCTATAAATGCTGCGGAAGGTGATGTTGTAACTATTAATGGAGATTATTTTCTAAATCCTATTGTAAAAGTTGGAACTCAAAATGCCACTGTTATATCTTCTACTTTAACAGAAGTTAAATTTAAAATGCCAGCAAATGGTTTAGATAAATATGTATCAGTTGCCAATATTTCTGGTGTCACATCGTCTACTGTTGCTGTTGGATCGGCATTATATGATGATGTAATGCAAGGAGATGCAGGGCATTGGATGTGGAATGGTTCAGATGTATTCGATACAAATTATAAAACAGATAAGACTCAGGGAGATTCGTCAATTAGATTTGTTTTTGCTGGATGGGGCGGAGCCGATATGAAATTTAATTCTAGAGATGTTTCAAAATACAAAGCATTCAGAGTTAAGGTTAGAAGTATTTCTGCCAATACAGATGCTAAAATAACGTTTGTATTTGGAGGATGGGCTTATCAAATCCAAAAATCAATTGCTTCGACATGGACAACAATTGAAATTCCATTTTCAGCAATCGGAAACCCAACTACTTTCGATCAGCTGACGCTTCAGGAATCAGGTAATTTTGGAGGTAACACAATACTTATGGATGACATGGGATTTGTCCTAAAATAAAAGAATTGATTATTTGAGTTAGTTTTAGATATTCCCTAATTGAAAGATTAGGGAATATCTTTTTATAATATCTTTTAAAATTTTAAAGAATGAAAAATATCATTTTAGCAATTGCATTAAGTATATCAAGTTTAGGCTTCACTCAGGGAAATACACATTCACAGGGAGCAGGCAAATTTGAAGGTCTGGCAATGACGCCGCCAATGGGTTGGAATTCATGGAATACTTTTGAAACTAATATCGATGAAAAATTAGTAAAGGAAACCGCTGATATTATGGTTTCATCAGGAATGGCAGCTGCAGGATACAATTATATAGTACTTGATGATGGATGGATGACCAAAGAACGCGATGCAAACGGAGATTTGGTTCCGGATCCGGTTAAATTTCCAAGTGGAATGAAAGCTGTTATTGATTATGTACACAGTAAAGGGTTAAAGTTTGGTTTGTATAATTGTGCAGGAACTCAAACGTGTGCAGGATATCCGGGTACACGTGGTTACGAATATCAGGATGCCCGTTTTTATGCTAAACTCGGAATAGATTTCTTAAAATACGATTGGTGTAATACACAAGGAATTACAGCCAAAGAAGCATACACAACTATGAGTAATGCACTTAAAACGGCCGGTAAACCAATTGTTTTTAGTCTTTGCGAATGGGGAGACAACCAGCCATGGGAATGGGGAAAACTAGTAGGAAATCTTTGGAGAATTTCAGGAGATATCTATCCATGTTTTGATTGCGAATATAAACATGTAGAAGGAAACTGGTCTTCCTGGGGATTTATGAAAATAATCGAGATGCGAAAAGACATCCGTAAATATTCAGGCCCGGATCATTGGAACGATTTTGATATGATGGAAGTGGGTGACGGAATGACAAATACAGAAGATAAATCTCATTTTGCCATGTGGTGTATGATGGCTTCACCTCTAATTGCAGGAAATGATTTCAGAAAAATGTCAAAAGAAACATTAGCAATTTTAACCAATAAGGAATTGATTGCGGTGAATCAGGATAAATTGGGAATTCAGGGATTTAAGTATTCTGCCGAAGATGATTTGGAAGTTTGGGTAAAACCTTTAGCAGATGGAAATTGGGCAATTACTTTTTTAAACAGAAGTGATGTTGCTAAAAAAATCAATTTTGATTGGAAAAAACATTCCATTAAAGATACCGATTTTGGTTATGAAGCTGATTTTAGTAAAGTGGTTTTTAAGTTAAAAGATCTTTGGAAGAATAAAGAAATCGGTAATACAAAAAAGAATTTTCAATCTGATATTGCTTCTCATGATGTAATCACATTAAGGTTAATTCCGTAAATTCGATTTAAATGAAATCAAAAGCTAAATTTTATACCATTATTATGTTGCTTATATTTTGTGTTTCAAAAGCACAATTTGTAAAACATCATGGACGGCTTCGTGTACAAGGAACTCAATTGACAGATCAAAATAACAATTCTGTTGTATTGAGAGGAATGAGTTTTGGCTGGCATAGTATGTGGCCGAGATTTTATAATGAGAAAGCGGTAAGTTGGTTAAAAAAGGATTTCCATTGTAATGTGGTACGTGCAGCGATGGGTGTCGAACTTGGGCAACTGTCTTATATCAAAGATCCTGAGTTTTCAAAACAGAAAATTGAAGCAGTTGTAAATGGAGCAATTAAATCAGATATCTACGTAATTATCGATTGGCACAGTCATAACATAAATCTCAAAGAAGCAACAGAATTTTTTAATGAGATGTCTAAAAAGTATGCTAAATATCCCAATATAATATATGAGATTTTTAATGAACCTGATCACGAAAGCTGGCCGGAAATTAAGGCTTACGCCGAAGAAGTAATTAAGGTAATTAGAAAAAATGATCCTGACAACATTATATTGGTGGGTTCTCCTCATTGGGATCAGGATGTTGATCTTCCGGCGGCAGATCCTATAAAAGGCTATGATAATATAATGTATACCATGCATTTTTACGCGGCTACACATGGTAAAGATTTACGAGACAGAACAGATGAAGCCCTGAAAAAAGGCCTGCCGATATTTGTTTCCGAGTCCGCAGGAATGGAAGCTTCTGGTGACGGACCCTTAAACATGAAGGCCTGGCAAGAATATATTGATTGGATTGAGAACCGAAAGTTGAGTTGGATAACCTGGTCGGTCTCTGATAAAGATGAAACTTGTTCTATTCTTAAAAAATCGGCAAAATCAGAAGGCAAGTGGAAGGATGAGGATCTAAAAGAAGCCGGAATTAAAGTTCGTGAGTTTTTACGAAAGTATAATACGCAAGAGTAGAGGTAGTTACTTTATTTTAGAAAAGCCTGTTCAAGTTTTGAAGAGGCTTTTCTCGTTTTAATTGTAAAGCTTTTTGTTTTTGATTTAAGAATTATATTGAGTGTTTCAGGCTGATGAACGTGTTTTTTGGTGTTTGTTTTTGTAAGAATTTTTATTTCTTGAATGACTGTTATTTGCTAAAATATCAAATTGAGGATTATTTTGTAATTTTTGATTGAAAAACAAAAACACCCCCATTTTTTATAGGGGTACATCTTTTTAATTGTGTTTTGTGGTTTATTTTAGGTTGTTTGTGGTTGTATTTTTGTTGTTTACCCTAAAAAAATTCTGATTTTTGCTAAAATAACGTTAGGGAATTTTCAAAAATAAATCAGTATTAATGTCAAATAACGATTATTGTTAATTTAATTTTTGTAATCCATAATTCTGCTTGTAAAACGTCAAAAAAATAGATTTCAATTCTTGTACTCATACAAAAGTTAATAAATTCGCTAATGGAAATGAAGAGGTTTTAGGGGGAGATTAAAGGTTTTAGAATAGACTTATAGTAGCAGATACATATATAAAAGATTAACTAACCAGAATCAATTAATAACTAAAAACCAATTAAAACATGAAAAAAGTATTACACATTTTAGCCGTGATGTTGACGAGTTCTTTTGCATTTGCTCAAGAAGATACTGAAACTCCAGTTGTACCAGCAACTACATGGGGAGGATCCGCAGATGCTTACTATAAATATGATTTTTCAAAACAAATGAATGGATTAACGAGCTTTACCAACTCTCAGGATTCATTTGAACTAGGAATGGCTTCTATTAATGCAGGGCATACTTTCGGAAAAGCTTCTGTATTTGTTGACTTAGGATTCGGAAAAAGAGCTGGCGAATTTTCATATAATGAAACAACTGACAAAGATATTACTGCAAAATTTTTGATAAAACAATTATTCTTTACTTATCAGGTTACTGATGAACTTAAATTTGTAGCAGGTAGCTTTGGTACACATATCGGATATGAGGTATTAGATGCTGTTGCAAATAAAAACTACAGTATGTCATACGCATTCTCATATGGGCCATTCTTTAATACTGGGGTAAAAGCACAGTATACTTCGGGAAAATTTACAGCTATGTTAGGTATAACTAATCCTACTGATTTTAAATCAGCTATGGATGCGGGTTCTACTCAAAAAACATACATTGGACAAGTAGGATACGTTGGAGAAACAGGTAGTGCTTATTTGAATTTTACATCAGGAAGCAGTAATCCGGTTTCTACAGATAATAAAACACAATTTGATTTAGTGGCTTCAAAAACAATAAGTGATAGTTTTGGACTTGGATTTAATGCAACATACGCTAAAACTAAAAATGATATTTCAAGCGCAGGTGATGGAGAATGGTTTTCATTAGTAGGGTATGCTAATTATTCCTTTAGCCCCTCTTTATTATTAGCGTACAGAATAGAATATTTTGACGCCAAAGATGCTGCTCCGGCAAGTTTAGGGACATTAACGGGATCTAATGTATTTGCAAACACGGTTTCATTAAACTATAAAGTTGGAAAACTAACCATTATTCCTGAGTTAAGATACGATGCTGCATCAGAAGATATCTTTTTAGATAGCGATGCGCTTCCAACAGGTGGATCTTTCTACGGATTAATAGCTACAACATACTCTTTCTAGAGATAAAGATTGATATTTTTTTTTTTTTTTGGAGCTGTCAAAACATGTAAATGTTTTGGCAGCTTTTTTATTTTAGCTTTGATTTTTTGCCATAGATTAAAGGATTAAAAAGATTTTCTTCCTTATTATTTTCTTTTTGCCACGAATCGCACGAATTAGCACAAATTAAAAAGTAAATTTTCTGATAAGAGGTTAAAAGTTTAAAAAAAGTCTTTTTTACTAAATTACATGGTTTAATAAGTTAAGAGAAATTTTAATTAAGGCGATGTGAAAAATTAGAAAAAATTAGTGCGATTCGTGGCAAAAGGAGCAATGCAAAATAATCCTTTTACTCCTTTAATCTGTGGCTAAAACGCTCTATTTTAATTCGTGTAATTAGCGGCAAACTTTTTACGCGACAACAAAAAAACGCGTTTCTGAATATTTAGAAACGCGTTTTGTATTTTAGTAATTACTCTTTTACTGAATTTGCTTTTTATAAATCGAATAAATGGCATCTATTGTTTTTCGATCTAAAACAGCTGTGGCATCTGTTTGAATATAATGTAATTTAAAAGCCTGAATGGCAGCTGAAAGATTCTTAGTATTATAACCAATAATGCGTAAAGCAGGTTCTATTTTGAAATCAAAAGGGGCTTCTTCCAGTACTAGGTCCGGCCAGATTCCAAATCCTTTTTCTGCTAAAGTTTTCCATGGAAATAAAGCACTTGGATCTTGTTTTCTTCCCGGAGCAATATCAGAATGTCCCAGAATATTTTGAGTAGGTATATTGTAATCTTTTTTAAGCTTTGTCAAAAGCGCTACTAAACTGCTAATTTGTGCTTCTGTAAAAGGTTTAAAGCCATTATTATCCAATTCAATACCAATAGAGCAGGAGTTTAAGTCTGTATTTTTACCCCAGGTAGATGCCCCTGCGTGCCAAGCTCTTAAATAATCGTTTAGCATCTGTACTACTTTTCCGTTTTCAGAAATTATATAGTGGGCACTTACCTGTGTTTTTGTTTTAGTAAAAGTGCTAATAGTTTGTTGTACAGAGTCTTGTGCAGTATGATGAATAATGATAAAGCTAGGCTTTCTTAGGTTGAAGTTAACAGTACCAATCCATTCTGTATTAATACCGTTCAATAAAGCGGTTGAGCCTGTTTTAGATAAAGTGTCTTTGACGATTCCTAATTGTGAAGCATAAGAAGTATCAATAACTACAGGGCTAACAGCCGGTATTGCTTTTGCTTCTTTACTTGTAATTTGATTTTCTAAAGTTTTAAGCTGTTGGTCGTAGACTTTTTCGGTGGATTTATAAGGATTCGTTGAGCAAGAAGTAATTATAATTGCTAAAATCAAATAATAAAAATGCTTTTTCGCCATGGTTCGTTACTTTTTAGGAGTAAGTTAAAAAACAATTATTCGTGAACTTTTGTTGTTTCTGTTTCCTCTTTTACTTCTTTTGTGTCAGAATCTTTTTTCTTTTTGTTTTTCGTTTTCTTGATCTCTTTAAAATTTGCCATGAAATTGGTGTATTTTTCTATTTGATCAGGATTCAGAAAAGCAGTGATTTTTTTAGTAGTGCTTTCTCTTAATGCAGTCATTTGCTCAATTTTTTGATCCTGGCTGCTATTTTCATTTTTCAAAAGAATTCCTTGTTCTCTCATGCTATCAGCAATAACATTAGTAATTGCAATAGCTTGTAAATCATCCAGTTTTACTTCCGGCTTCATTTGGTCTACAATCTTTGCAGCTGTTTCTTCAGCAGGTATTTCTTTAGGTTTACTTGTGTTGCCTTGTGGTCCTGCCATCATACTTCTGTCCATCCCCATTCCGCCACCTCTTCCGTAGCCACCACCACCATAACCGCCACCGCCATAGCCATTATTGTATCCGTTTCCATATTGAGCTGAAACAGAATTGAAACAGAATAAACTGAAAACCAAAAGGAAAAATGTGTGTGTAGGTTTCATAAAATATTATTTATCTAAAATTGACAATAGTTTAGCGTAAATTTAAGCAGGTTCTCCGTATAAATCAAATTCTGTTGCTTCTATTATGCGTATATTAACAAATTCGCCAGTTTTTACATAATGTTTAGAGGCATCAATCAAAACTTCGTTGTCAACATCCGGACTATCAAACTCAGTTCTGCCTACAAAATGTGCACCTTCTTTTCTGTCAATAATACATTTGTAAATTTGTCCAACTTTCTCCTGATTCAAATCCCATGAAATTTGCGATTGCAATTCCATGATTTCATTTGCTCTGGCTTGTTTTACATCAGCAGGGACATCGTCTTCTAATAAATATGCATGAGTGTTTTCTTCATGAGAATAAGCAAAACATCCCATTCTGTCAAATTTCATTTCCTGAACAAAATCTTTTAAAATTTCAAAATCTTCCTGAGTTTCTCCAGGGTAACCAACGATCAAAGTAGTTCTGATTGCCATTCCGGGAACAGCAGCACGGAAATCTTTTAATAATTGAGTCGTTTTAGCCTGAGTTGTACCACGACGCATTGATTTTAAAATAGAATCCGAAATATGTTGCAACGGAATATCAATGTAATTACAAATCTTTGGTTCGCGTTTCATTAATTCTAAAACGTCCATCGGGAAACCGGTAGGATAAGCATAGTGCAAACGAATCCACTCAATGCCTTCTACTTTTGCTAATTCTTCCAGAAGTTCAGCAAGATTTCTCTTTTTATAAATATCAAGACCATAATAAGTTAAGTCCTGAGCGATTAAAATTAATTCTTTAACGCCGTTTTTCGCTAATCCTTGGGCTTCTTTAACCAGTTTTTCAATTGGTTGAGAAACATGAGTACCTCTCATTAACGGAATAGCACAGAAACTACAAGGTCTGTCGCAACCTTCGGCAATTTTTAAATAAGCGTAATTTTTAGGAGTAGTAGTTAAACGTTCCCCCAGTAATTCATGTTTATAATCAGCTCCTAAGGCTTTCAATAGTTGAGGTAATTCAGTTGTACCAAAATATTGATCTACGTTCGGAATTTCTTTTTCTAAATCAGGTCTGTAGCGTTCAGATAAACATCCGGTTACAAAAACCTTATCAACTAATCCTTTGTCTTTTTTATCAGCATATTCCAAAATCATATTTACTGATTCGGCTTTAGCGTTATCAATAAAACCACAAGTGTTTATTACGATAATGTTTCCTTCTTCTGCTGCAGGTGCTTCATGTTGTACTTCTTTGCCATTAGCACGAAGCTGTCCCATCAACACTTCACTGTCATATACATTTTTCGAACACCCAAGAGTGATTACGTTAATTTTGTTCTTTTTTAAAGACTTGGTTCTCATACTTTTATAAATTGGAGTGCAAAATTACACTTTTTTATTCAAACACCGCTTGTTTCAGTTTCTTTTAGCTGTTTTTTGTGAAGCTAATCCTGCTGTCCGCTATATCTTTTCCTGCCGCTTCCATCAGGGCTAAAAAAAAAATCCGTTAAGCAGGCCTAACGGAAATTCAAATTAATCTATTTTAATTTAATTACAATTCAAATAATAAAGTCAAAGAAACATTATTAAGTTTCGATGAAATGTTGGCGCCATCAGTAAATCCGGTGGCAAAAAATCCCTGATTTGATTTTTTTTCTAAATAAGAATAGGCCAAATCTACTTTTGTAGATCCAAAGCTATAGCCTAAACCACCTGAATAGCTGTTTAAATCTCCAATTGTTGATCCGTTTTTATAAGGGCTTCCTTCAAATCGGTAACCACCTCTCAGGCTCAATCGGTTTATTTTGTATTCACCACCAATTCTTAATTCACCATTACTAGTTAATTGATTGCTGATATCACCATTTAATCCTCTGAAACCAGGATCGCTTGTTGGCTTGTATTTTGTGTTTGAATAATCTTTAATAGAATAATCAACACTGATCAAACCAGATTTTCCAAATACCAAAGCACCACTAAAAGTCCATTTTGCCGGAGTTTGTAAAGTATAAGATTCATAAACATTTACAACATTTGGATTGATATTCTCGTGAATAGGTTGTCCTCCATCAGCTTGTCTTGTAGTTTGCAGGCTTTGGGTGACTTCGTCATAAAGTTCATACCATGTATTGGATTCGTAAGCGATACCAACTCTGAAGGCTTCTGTAACTTTACCAATCGCACCTAATTGAAAAGAAAACCCATTTCCATAAGTATAAAGGTCATTGTTAAAACGTAAATTAGATATAGTTTCAGTAGGTTCTAACGGATTACTATTGTCTTCATAAAAACTACTTGATCTTCTAAAATCTGTAACATGTACATTTAGGTTTGCTCCAAAATATATTCTGTCTTTAAATGATGTTGCAATATTGAAACTTACTTTGCTATTATATCCACTAGTGTAAATTTCGTTTTCGTGATAATAATTTCCGCCTGCCGGAACATTCGAAGTGTATTGTGTATTATTTGGATCGTTAGAAACAGGGTTTATTACATATCCTTTGTAGCCAAAATAAGCTTGTTGTTCATCATAAAACAGGTCTCTATAAGGAACGTCAGCAATTACATTTAATGGAATTCCGTTAGCGTAAGTCAAAAAGTATTGATCAACAGAATTTGTTGGATTTGTACCTGCTGAAAAAACTTGATTGTTAAAATTATTGGTATTTTCATAAGTGGCACCAATTGCAATTTTTTTCCAGTTGTTGTTTGGATTATTAAAAACAAAAACACCACCAGCCTGATTTAAAATAAAAGAGTTTTCTTTTTCGCTGGTTTGTGTTCCAAAATAATTGGAATTGTTTTTAATATTTTGATTGCTAAAAGTTACCCCAACCTGATTGTTGTTGAATATTGCAGAACCGGCAGGGTTTACAGTTAAGGCAGATAAATCTCCTCCAACGGCCCCAAAAGCACCGCCCATAGCTCTAAATCTGGCAGTTCCGGTTAAATTGTCTTGTGCATAACGAACAGCATCTGATACTTCCTGAGAATGTGAGACGCTAAAAGTTAGTCCTGTAATAAAAAGGAAAAGTATTTTTTTCATGTGGTTAAGTTTTAAATATGAATTATCTGATTAGCGAAAAGAAGAATTATCTTCTTCCTCCACCTCCGCCGCCAGATCTTCCACCACCACCACCACCACCGCCACCGCCGTATGATCCACCACCAGATGATCTCATGCTTCCGCCGCTGCTATTCATTGAGCGGGATGGACTAGGAGAGTATGATCTTGACGAGTTACTATTGGTATTGTTGTAACTTCTGTTTGTAGTTGTAGTGCCAGATCTTCTGTAATCATAACTGTTGCTTTGACCTTGTGTAGTGCTTCTTCTATTTGTAAAATTTGGACTTGAATAATTTCTTCCGTTTACATTAGAACTTCTTCTGAAGTCAGAGTAATCTGTACGTCTGTTAGTTGTGTAGCTGTTTCTGTTTGTGGTGTAGTTTCCTCTGCCAGCATAATTTCTGCCAGTACTATTATAGGAGCTTCTTGTAGAATATCCTCTTGATCCGTAATAAGCAGCAGATCCTCTTCTTCCGTAGTTGTAAGAGTAGTTGTTGTAACCATAGTAGTGTGGGTAATAACCTGGGTAGCCCCATCCAGGATAATATCCAGAATAGCCCCATCCGTAATAAGGGTAACCCCATCCGTAACCATAGCCATATCCGTAATATGGATAACCCCAGCCAAATCCAATTCCCCATGACCACATTGGATCAGAATAAACGGTTACTGATACGTCTGAATTAGCACTTCCCCAAGCTGGATAAGCGGTGGCAGAAGTAGCAGAAGCTGTCTGGGTGCTATCATTTTCGGCGTAATTGCCATAGCTGTCTACATCTGTAAAAATTTCAGTTGGCTGACCGTCATTTTGTAACGATTTAAAGTAATCTTTATATTGATTATTAACGTTTGAGGTATTATTTTGAGTATACGTTCTTTGTGAACCACCATATACTCCATCAGTGTCCTGATAAGATGAATTTTGGTAAGAACCACACGACGTAACCAGAAAACTCAGTAATCCAATTAAGTAAAAATAACTTGAGTTTTGGCGGAGAGTAGTAGAAGTTTTCATATCTGTGGTGTTTTTTATTGTTGCACATTACAAAAATAGTTAGTTTTGTCAAACTATTTAGTTAAAATTATTAAAACAAAATTTGTGCCAAACTATTCAATATGAGTAAGAACCTCACTACAAGATCAGAAGATTATTCGAAATGGTATAACGAACTGGTTGTTAAAGCAGATTTAGCTGAAAATTCAGGCGTTAGAGGATGTATGGTTATTAAACCGTACGGATATGCCATTTGGGAAAAAATGCAGGCGGAGTTAGATCGAATGTTTAAAGAAACAGGACATCAAAATGCATATTTCCCTTTATTCGTGCCAAAAAGCATGTTTGAAGCGGAAGAGAAAAATGCAGAAGGATTTGCAAAAGAATGTGCAATCGTAACACATTACAGATTAAAAAATGATCCGGATAAACCAGGGAAATTAATGGTTGATCCAAATGCTAAATTGGAAGAGGAGCTTATTGTTCGTCCGACTAGTGAGGCTATTATTTGGTCTACATATAAAGGATGGGTACAATCTTATAGAGATTTACCTTTGTTGATTAACCAATGGGCTAATGTTGTTCGTTGGGAAATGCGTACGCGTTTGTTTTTAAGAACTGCAGAATTTTTATGGCAGGAAGGACATACTGCGCATGCTACAAAAGCAGAAGCTATAGAGGAATCTGAAAAAATGATGAATGTTTATGCTGATTTTGTGGAAAACTTCATGGCAATTCCGGTTGTAAAAGGTATAAAAACTGAAACAGAACGTTTTGCCGGTGCAGATGAAACTTATTGTATTGAAGCTTTGATGCAGGACGGAAAAGCATTGCAGGCTGGCACTTCTCACTTTTTAGGACAAAACTTTGCAAAAGCTTTTGATGTGAAGTTTGCGAATGCCGAAGGAAAACAAGAGCATGTTTGGGGGACTTCATGGGGGGTTTCAACTCGTTTAATGGGGGCTTTGGTTATGACTCACTCTGATGATCAGGGGTTGGTATTGCCTCCAAATTTAGCACCTATACAAGTTGTAATTGTTCCTATTTATAAAACAGATGAGCAATTAGCTGAAATTACAACTGCTGTTAATGATTTAGCTGCGAAGCTAAGAAAGTTGAAGATCTCTGTTAAATATGATGACAGAACTACTCAAAAGCCAGGATTCAAATTTGCTGAATGGGAATTGAAAGGTGTGCCTGTTCGAATTGCAGTTGGGCCAAAAGATTTAGAAAATGGAACTTTTGAGGTTGCAAGACGGGATACATTGACAAAAGAGACAGTTTCTGGTGAAGGAATCGTTACCTATATAAATGATCTATTAGAAAGGATTCAGGTTGATTTATTTAATAAAGCATTGGACTATCGTAATACACATATTACGGAAGTAAATAGTTTTGAGGAATTTAAGGAAATTTTAGATGGTAAAGCAGGGTTTGTGTCGGCTCATTGGGACGGTACGGCTGCTACTGAAGAGAAAATAAAAGACTTGACAAAAGCAACAATTCGTTGTATTCCTTTGGATAGTGTAGAAGAGGCGGGAACCTGCATATTTACTGGGAATCCGTCTACAAAAAGAGTGCTATTTGCAAAGGCATATTAAAATTTTTTAATTTTTTTTGCATCAGGTATTGTACATCTTAAAAATAGTTGTATTTTTGCATCCGCATTAGAGAAGCAGGCCCGTTCGTCTATCGGTTAGGACGCATGGTTTTCATCCATGTAAGAGCGGTTCGATTCCGCTACGGGCTACTACTTTTACTGCGAAATTGTTCTTGAAATACTGAGAATTAAAATGGCCCGTTCGTCTATCGGTTAGGACGCATGGTTTTCATCCATGTAAGAGCGGTTCGATTCCGCTACGGGCTACAATAATACCTCTATTTAAATATAGAAAAACTTAGAACGATAATGGTCCGTTCGTCTAGGGGTTAGGACTTCAGGCTTTCGTCCTGGTAACAGGGGTTCGATTCCCTTACGGACTACTAAATTAGTTGTGAATAAGTTTTATAAAATAAAGATTGGTGTCTCGATTTTTGTTTTATTAGTTAAAACCAAAGTGATTGTTTTGCAATTGTGGGAGGTTTTTCTTTTTTAACTAGTATTTATAATAATTATTACATCTAAAATTAAAAAAAAATGGCAAATCATAAGTCAGCATTAAAAAGAATCAGAAGTAACGAAAAAAGAAGAGTTCTTAACAGATACCAACATAAAACTACTCGTAATGCAATTAAAGCATTAAGATTAGCTACTGAAAAATCTGATGCAGCTTCTAAATTATCAACTGTAATCTCTATGATTGATAAATTAGCTAAAAAGAACATCATTCACGATAACAAAGCTTCAAACTTGAAGTCTAAATTAACGAAACATGTTGCTAAATTGTAATTAACTACAATTTCCTAAATATACAAAAAGTCCTCTTTTAGAGGACTTTTTTTGTTTGGATAAAACGGATAAATGATAAATTCCAAATGAGAATTCCAAATTCCAATACTAAACTTTCGTTTAAAAGTAATATTGGAATTTGGAATTTCTCATTTGGAATTTTTTAAATGTCTATCTTCTTTTTGAGATATTCCAACATGGGTTGGGTAATTGGTTTTGAAAGGAAATCAATAATTATTGGGTATTTTTTTGCTTTCGCTAAGTCTTCAGGATCAATTGTGGAAGATAAAACAATGACACTTGCAGCGGTGTTAAACTCAGTGTAATCGTCAGATGTAAAATGATCCAGGAATTCCCAGCCACCCATCACAGGCATGTTTAAGTCTAAAAAAATAAGCTCAGGTTTTTTGTTTGCCTTATTTTTATTGTTGGTATATTTTAGGGTATTGAAGTGGAGTAGTGCTTCTTCGCCGTTTTGAGCCGTAATAATTTCATTCGAAAACTCCGATTTTGAAATTACTTTTTTGCATAGCATTAATGTGATTGGATCGTCATCAATGCATAAGATTTGCTCAAGCATGATAGTTAATTTTTAAATGTTATTGTAAATGTGGTTCCTTTGTTGACTTCGCTGTCTATACTAATCGTTCCGCCCATGGTTTCGACCTGAGATTTTACCAGATACAATCCTAATCCTTTACTATCAGGATAATTGTGGAATCTTTGATAAAGACCAAAAACCTTGTCCCGGTTTCTTTCAAGATCTATGCCAATTCCGTTGTCTTTAAAAGTTAATATGGCTTGATGGTCTATTTGTTCCGCCATTATTGATATTTTTAATTTTCGATTTTCTGATTTGTATTTAATGGAATTCGTTAGTAAGTTGAGTAAGATGCTTTCTATGTAGGCTTTGTTTGTGTTTAATAAAGGCACTCTGTCGAATTTAAGTTTGATAATTGGCTTGTGTAATTCTATTTGAAACGATAATTGACTAAAGACATTTTCGAATACTTCTTTTAATGAAACCTCTTCTTTTTGCATTGAAGGATTGTCTTTGATAATGATGACTTTCACGAGATCATTGATGGTTTCGTTCAGGAGGTGTGTCGATTTTGTAAATCCTGCGATAATTTCCTGGAGTTCCGGATTGTCGACAGGAATGTCTTCTATAAGATTTAAAAGTCCAATTAAATTGGATAGGGGGGCTCTAAGATTGTGTGATGTGATGTATGAAAACTGTTTTAAATCCTTGTTATTTTGGGTTAGTTCGCGAATTAAGTGTTCTTTTTCTGTTTCTAGTTTTTTCTCATCAGTAATGTCTCTTTGTATTGATATCCAGTGGGAAATTACGCCTTCATTGTTAAAAATTGGAATCATTGAAAAACGAACCCAGTATTCTTCTTTTTGTTTGGTGTAGCTGATAGTTTCAATTAGGCATTCTTCTTCATTTTTAATAGCTCTTAAAAGTTTTTTCAGCTCGTCAGAGTCAGATTTTGGTCCTTTAAAAATATTTGGAGATTTTCCTATAATTTCGTTGGAGTGATATCCTGACATTTCAGAAAATGCCGGGTTTACGTATACTATTTTTGGAATTCTGTGGCTCACAGAATTGGCTTCTGTTATTAAAATAGAATCTTTAGATTGTGTAATTACAGTTTCTAAAAGTTTTAATCGCTGTTCTTCTTCTTTTTGTTTCGTAATATCCTGAATAGCTCCAATCATCCTGATGGCTCTTCCTTTTTCATCTTTAAGTAAAAACCCTCGGTCTAATACGTATTTATAGGTTCCGTCAGCACATCTGAAACGGTATTGGTCTTGCCATTTCTCTGTTTTTTGTTCAATGAACGAATATAATTTAATTGACATTCTAATGCTGTCTTCGGGATGAATTTTGTCAAACCACCATTTTGAAGTTGTGCCAACATCTTCTTGTTTATAGCCAAACACGCTTTCTATTCCTTTGTTCCAGCTAATACTGTCTTCCTGAATTTTCCAGTCCCAAATTGTGTCGCTTGTTGCTTTGGCAACAATATCATATTTTTCGTTCGATTCTTTAATCTCTTCGTTTGTCTGTTTTAATTTTTCAAAAACAGATTTGTTTCTGACTTCATTTTTTGAGAGTATATATTTGAACACCAGTCCGGTGGCTAAAATGAAAAAAAAATCTTTAATAAGGAATAGATTGTAGTTTTCTGTGGATGAAAAGTAATTAGTGAGTAATTTATGACAGATTATGGCCATAAATAACGAAATAATAATATAAATTAGAGTAATTTGGAGAGTTTTACTTTTCATTACTCAAATATAGTTAAATTAACTATAATTCAGCAATTATTAGATGCCAATTTGACACTTAAATTTACATTGAATCAGGAACTAATTACTTGGATATACGCAAACTATCAAAGAAACGTTTTTTATATCAAAATAAAGTGTACCTTTGCACCCATTAAAAATCACAGATGGAATCTATTAGAAACATTGCAATTATTGCCCACGTCGATCACGGTAAAACCACTTTGGTTGATAAAATTATGTATCACTGTCAATTATTTC
This sequence comes from Flavobacterium sp. Root420, assembly GCF_001427905.1. GTDB lineage: Bacteria > Bacteroidota > Bacteroidia > Flavobacteriales > Flavobacteriaceae > Flavobacterium. Next base: position 73,492 of record NZ_LMEF01000033.1, on the reverse strand, counting down.
GTGACAACGAAAATACAGGTGATTTAATTCTTGATAATAACGATTTAGAGCGTGAGAGAGGTATTACTATTACTTCTAAAAACGTATCAGTTCAATATAAAGGAACAAAAATCAATATTATTGACACTCCAGGCCACGCCGATTTTGGAGGTGAAGTAGAACGTGTATTGAACATGGCCGATGGTGTATGTTTGCTAGTGGATGCTTTTGAAGGTCCAATGCCACAAACTCGTTTCGTATTACAAAAAGCTATTGACTTAGGTCTTAAGCCATGTGTAGTTATCAATAAAGTGGATAAAGAAAACTGTACTCCTGAAGAAGTTCATGAAAAAGTTTTTGACTTAATGTTTGAATTAGGTGCTACTGAAGAGCAATTAGATTTCCCAACTGTTTACGGTTCTGCTAAAAACAACTGGATGTCTGATGATTTCAGAAACCAAACGGATAACATCGAGCCTTTGTTGGATATGGTAATTAAAAATGTACCAGCTCCTAAAGTATCTGAAGGAACTCCTCAAATGTTGATTACATCTTTGGATTTCTCTGCTTTTACAGGTCGTATCGCTATCGGTCGTCTTGAAAGAGGTGTATTAAATGAAGGTATGCCAATTTCTTTGGTAAAAAGAGATGGTAAAATTATAAAATCACGTATTAAAGAATTACATACTTTTGAAGGTTTAGGCCGTAAAAAAGTACAACAAGTAATTGCTGGTGATATCTGTGCTATTATTGGAGTTGAAGGTTTTGAAATTGGAGATACTATCGCTGATTCTGAAAACCCTGAAGCTTTACAAACTATCGCAATTGATGAGCCAACAATGAGTATGTTATTTACAATTAACGACTCACCTTTCTTTGGTAAAGAAGGTAAATTTGTAACTTCTCGTCATATTAGAGAAAGATTAACAAAAGAATTAGAGAAAAACTTAGCTATGAAGTTAGGTGAAACTGATTCTGCTGATAAATTCATGGTTTTTGGTCGTGGAGTACTTCACTTATCTGTTCTTATTGAAACAATGAGAAGAGAAGGTTATGAGTTGCAAATCGGTCAGCCGCAAGTTATCATCAAAGAAATTGATGGTAAAAAATGTGAGCCAATTGAAGAATTGACAATCGACTTACCAGAAAACCTTTCAGGTAGAGCAGTTGAATTCGTTACGATGCGTAAAGGAGAAATGCTTTCTATGGAAACTAAAGGAGAACGTATGATTGTAAAATTTAATATTCCATCACGTGGAATTATTGGATTGCGTAATCAATTGCTTACTGCAACAGCTGGTGAGGCTATTATGGCACACCGTTTTATTGGATATGAGCCTTACAAAGGAGAAATTGCGGGACGTAACAAAGGTTCATTGATTTCTATGGAAAAAGGAAAAGCTATTCCTTATTCTATCGATAAATTGCAAGATCGTGGTAAGTTTTTTGTTGAACCAAATGCTGAAATCTATGAAGGTCAGGTAATTGGAGAAAACTCTCGTGCTGATGATATGTGTGTAAATGTAACTAAGGAGAAAAAACAATCTAACGTACGTTCTTCTGGAAATGATGAAAAAGCTAGAATTATTCCTCCAATTATTTTCTCATTAGAAGAAGCTTTAGAATACATTCAAAAAGATGAGTATGTAGAGGTTACTCCAAAATCTATTCGTTTGAGAAAAATCTATTTAACAGAAACTGATAGAAAAAGATTTAAAATCTAAGGATTTAAATTTGAATATAAAAAATCCCAAATTCCTTCCGGAATTTGGGATTTTTATTTTTAAGCTCACATTGCAATTTAGAATTTTTTAAATTTGGGATTTATTTTAGCTTTATCTTTTTAAACTAAAATGACCTTTTACAATCCTGCCATCAGAAAAAATTAAATTAAACCAATAATCATCTGCTGGTAATTGTTGTCCGTTAAATAAACCTGTCCATCCGCTGCTATTTTGATTCATTTGTTTTATTAATTTTCCATAACGATCAAAAATAGAAATCGTATAATCCGGAAGCTGGTCCAGATTTTTAACATACCATATATCATTATAACTATCTCCGTTTGGTGTAAAGAATCTAGGATAATCTAAAACAATTAGCTGATAAGAATTAGAAAGTCCACAGCCATTTTTATCTCTTGCAATGGCATTATAAATTCCCGGATTTACACCATTAAATAAAGGTTCGTCCTGAAAGGTTATACCATCTAATGAGAATTCATAGTTTCCAACACCCGTATATTCAATTAAAACTGAATTTTCATTGGCAGTAAAATCCTTTATAGACACTCCTGTTATGATTGCAGGCCCTGATGGAAGTATCTTATATTTTTTAATTTTTTCACAACCATTAGTATTGGTAACAGTTACTGAATAATCGCCAATTGCACTTATTGTTATGGAATTTGCTGTACTACCGGTGTTCCATAGATAACTGCTGAAACCGGTCGCAACGCTTAAGGTAATTTCATCTCCGCTGCATAAATATTCAGTTTCATCCTCAAAATTTTCAGGATCAAAAGTGTTTACTACAAGTGCAATTGGAACAATATCATAACAATCAGGACCATTAATGATTCTTGCGTAAATTGTCTGACTGAAAGCGGTTGTATTCTTAAATATATTTGGTAAAGGATTTGTTTCTGTTAATGCATCATTCGAATTTAAAAAATAATTAACAGTCAATCCATTAGGCAAACCTGAAATGACCTGTGGAGTTACCTCCGAATTAAGATCAAATTGATACAGGCCATCCTGATTTTCATCGCCATCACAAATTCCTATCGGGTTTTGATTTGCAGTGTTGTTGTTTGAAATCTGTAAGGTCACTTCGGCGATTTTAAAACAGCCATATTTGTTTTCAATTCTGGCAAAAACAACCTGATTTGTTGTCTTGTTACTATATTTTTCAGGTGTTAAAATAGGATTTGTTTTTGCCTCAGCATTGGCTAATGTTTCATAGAATCCCTGGTTGCTATTTTCGGTAGTATTGTTTTTTACAATGTTATTGACTTTTGTCAGATTAAAAATGGAGATTCCATCAGTATTATCATCACATTGATAAATAGAAGTATTCGTTGTTACTATTTCTGGTGCGAATTCAATTTTTATCTCTCCGGTTAGCACACAAGCTGAAGGTGTTAAAGTAACTTCTACTTTATAAGTTCCTGATTCAGTTGGAGTATAAGAGGGTTGGTTTGTTGAATTGATGACAACGCCATCTTTATACCATTTATAAGAATAGGCAGCTGACAAATTTGTATTTAAAGTTTTCGGAGTGCCATAGCAAACCGGATTATTGGTCAGGGATGTCTGGTCTGGTCCAAAATCAATTTTAGAGGCAAAACTACCGGCTTCTAAAAAAACTGCCGAGTCATAATATCTATTTTTATCATCAGCAATAACTAGTTTTATATGGTATTTTTTACCTGCAACCACACTGGTTTGGGCATTCATTACAATAGTTTGACCGGCATAGTTTATTGGACTCGTATTAGTATTTACCCCATTAAAGTAATTTTCATTTATGGCAGGACATCCATCATATCGGTCTCCATTAATAGCAACACTAGGTGGAATTGTTGGATGTACAATCGTTGACGAAACTGGTGTTGTAGTATCCGGTAATACTGCTAAATTCTTATAAGCATCATTTGTTCCGGCTTCTTTAATTAAAAATGCAAATCCATCTGAATATACGCAAGGATAAAAAAACTGATATTCGTTAGAAGCAAAAATATAATTGAAACTTAAAAAATCTGTTTGGGGAACAAAGTCAAATTCTAGTACCGTCGAGTTTATAGAATTAATTCCTAAAGCCTGATCTAAATCTGCATCACCAAACCAATCAGGACTCCCTTCTCCCAAATAACTAGAATAAGGCCCAACAGCATTTCTACTTGTAGAGGTTGTTAAAACAACGCCTTCCGCAAAAGGAAATTTACTTGTACCGGCATTAAAATAAGCAAAACTATTTTGTGAGGGTGTAAAATTATCTCCTTTTCCGGAAGCATTGGCAATAGAAACGCACGAACTGTTTACTAAAACATCTTCAACAAGTTGTTGCGGTGTTTTTTGATCGTTAATATTGATATATTGTGCATTTATCCTTCCAGATAAACAACAAATAAATACAGTAAGCAAAAAGCATTTAATATAATTCATAGTAACAAATATACTATAAATCCCTATTTTTTAATAATTTGTATGAGAAGTAAACAAATAAAAATGTCCAGACCAGCACGATAAAAATTGACAGATAATGTACACCATAATCTTTCGTGTTTTCAACTCCTATTTGTGTCCCGATACTTCTGATTACTGATAATCTTGTAAACGGTTCAATAATTAAATTTGACATCGCTTCTAATGGTAAAAACTTCATTATAGTATAGCCAGTTGTGCTTTCCGGAAAAAGTTTAAAAACTAAAAGTGCTTTTGCGATTCCTTCGAAAACACTCCATACTAATAAGAAACCTAAAGCAAAAGCAGAACGTTTTACTAATATTCCTAAAAATAAACAGAAAGAAAAGAAACCGGTCAATTTTACAAAAAAGGCTAAAAGATAATCCAGATCCATAAAAATGACATCAAATTCGTTATAAGATGAAAAGCATAATCCGAGAATTAAACTCATTATGAATACAAAAACTGTCGAACACAATGCAAAAAGCACCACCGTTAAAAACTTGGACAAAATGAATTCTTTTTTGCTTAAGCCGTCAATCAAATTTTGTTTTAGTGTACCATAGCTGTATTCGTTAGCCATCATAGAAACAATGACAATAGCTAAGAAAAATTTCAGCCAGGCTGCAACATAAGTATTAAAATGCCAGATAAACGGGAAATTGAAAATTCCCATTTCGGCCAAATGAAATTTAAAAACGCCTAAATCAAACTTTATTGAGGCAATTAAAGCGATAAAGGAAAGTAAAACGAAATAGGTTAAAGTAAGAACACGACTGGCTTTGTTTTTCCAGATTTTTTGTAATTCTATAGATACAAGTCTTTTCATGGTTTAGTTTTTTTGAATGGTGGCGTTTTTGGTTAATTCTAAAAATTGTGCTTCTAAACTGTTTTTGCGTTTTACTAAATGACTTAAAACAATATTTTTAGAAAACAAAAACTGATTGAGTTCTGAAGCTGATAATTCTGATTTTAAATACACCAAAAATTTTCCATCTTCATCTGCGATTCGGTCTATAGCCGGATGTTCTTGTAAAACTGTTTTTAAAAGTAAATTGTCATTGGCCTGAACTTCAAAGAAACCTTCATTTGCCGACATTGCGTCAACTGAACCCGAATATAAAATTTCGCCTTTCCTTAAAACAATTACATGCGAACACACTTTTTCGACTTCATCCAGTAAATGCGAAGCCAGTAAAATCGTAGTTCCCTGCGAAGCGATTTTTTTAATAATATCACGAATCTGATGAATTCCCTGCGGATCTAAACCATTTGTTGGTTCATCTAAAATTAAAATTTCAGGATCGTTCAAAAGCGCCGAAGCAATTGCTAAACGTTGTTTCATTCCTAAAGAAAAGGTACTGAACCTGCTGTCTTTTCTTTCGGTTAAACCAACTAAATCAAGTTTTTCATTAATTTTAGCATAATTGATACTTTTTATTTTGCAAACCAATTTCAGGTTTTCTTCAGCTGTCATATAAGGGTAAAAGTTGGGTCTTTCTATAATAGCTCCCACTTTTTTTAAAGCTTCATGTGTTTGCATTTGACCGTTAAACCAACGGTAATCGCCCGAAGTCCTGTTTACAACACTAAGTACAATTCCCAAAGTAGTCGATTTTCCGCTTCCGTTTGGGCCTAAAATACCGTAAACACGGCCTTTCTGTATTTCAAAAGATACATTTTTTAGGGCTTGAATTCGGCCGTATCTTTTACTAAGATTTTCAATGGTAAGAATGGTTTCCAAATTTATTTCGGTTTTAGTTTTTAGTATGACGATCCAACTTGTATATTGTTACGCTAAATTTATTTATATCATGCGATTGATGTAAATTTGTACTAAAGATATTGAAAAATGAGCGAACCTTTAATGGTTTTAAAAAAACCGTCTTATCCTTTAACGCCATCTCTGTTAAGTTATTTAGAACGCTATGAACGTATCTCGAAAGTATCAGTATTCTATGATGATTTGTTGCGATTTGCAGGTTCTATAAATGTCTACGATAAAAATGAAACGGATACTTTGTGGATTCGTGTTTACTACAGTGAATTTGAAAGAAATGAAATTGACTTAAATCTGAAAAAAATCTATTCGCTTTTACATTCTGATGGAAATAGCGAGATTATTCAGTTTCTAAATATTGATGCGATTGACTATTGCACTTTCGGAAATTCAAAACCTTTCCGAATCAAAGTCAGAAATATTCTGAATGATAATTATGTTCATTTTTACATTAAAAAAGCAGATGCTTCCAGAATCTACGGATTAGAATTAGAAGATATTCTTTCGCCGGATAAAATCAATTTCTTAGTTTTTAAAGACACTTTAATCGAAGAACATATTATCGGAATTCCGGGTGACGTTTTCATGGATACTTTATTGGATAGTTGTACTGAAATGGAAAAATCCCAAATTGCAAAAGAATTTGTCAAGTTCAATGAACGTTGTATGATCAGGCTTTTAGGAGATATGCGTGCGTATAATTATGTAATTGTCCCGATTCATGATTTTGATCAGGTAGTTTATAAAATTCGCCCTATTGATTTTGATCAGCAGTGTTATGAGGGGAATTTTAAAGTCTATCGTCCGCAGTTTTTCAAGGAAAATTATCCGATGATAAAACTCATTAAAGAGAAATTAGAAGAACGATCAATTATTCAATATAAAGATGAAGAAAGGGCTATTCTGGCCAAACGTATTCATTCTGCTGAAAACAGGATTAAAAAATTGCTGAATATTATGTGTCACGATACCATTTCGACAGAAGAACATCTGAATCAACTAAAAATGGAATTGTATCGTTATACTAATGATATGAAATTTAAAAATGCAAAATCGATGGGGCATATTATGTTCGCGGCATTTGAATTTATTACCCGTAACTTTAAGAATACTAACCTGATTTAGAGTTTAACCGCAAAGGCCGCAAAGGGTTTACGCAAAGGTCGTCTCACATAGCTTTGCGAACTTAATAAAGCCAATTACAAACACACCGAAAAAAATACTTTGCGCGCTTTGCGGTAAAATTAACTGCAAACAAAGTTCGCTAAGATTTACGCGAAGCTCGCAAAACTATTGTTTGAAATGCTTAACTTTAAGTTCACAAAGGTTTAATTAAACTAAAATAAGATTTATGAAAAAGTCTCTTTTATTGGTAGCTTCTATTTTTTTATTGGCTTGTCAACAACAATCGAATGATGATTTAAAAACGCTTTATTCACTTCCAAAAAAATTAAAAGAAGTTTCTGGAATTACTTATTTTCCAGATTCTAAATTGATTTATACCTTAGAAGACAGAGGGAATAAAAATGCAGTTTATGCTATAAATTCTGAAGGAAAATTAGATAAAACGATCACTATATCAAATGCAAAAAATGTCGATTGGGAAGATATTACGAAAGATCAAAGCGGCAATATTTATATAGGGGATTTTGGGAATAATGATAATGACCGAAAAGATCTTTGTATTTATAAAGTCAATAAAAATCAGTTAAATAAAGATCAGGCTTCCGCCGAATATAAAGTTTCATTTTCCTATCCGGAACAAACAGAATTTCCTCCAAAGAAAAAGGAAATGTTTTATGATGTTGAAGGTTTTTTTGAATATCAAAACAACTTCTATTTATTCACAAAAAACCGAAGCAAGGATTTTGACGGAACAGCCTATATTTATAAAATAGCAAACAAGGCCGGAACTCAAAAAGCAACTAAAATTGGAGAGTTTAAAACCTGCAGTAACTACAATCACTGTGTGTTAACCAGTGCAACCATTAGTCCTGATGGTAAAAAAGTAGTGCTGTTAAGCCATGATAAAATTGTTTTATTCAAAGATTTTAAAGGAGATTTATTTCACAAAGGCAAGCAAACCGAAATAAAACTAAATCACTTTTCCCAAAAAGAAGCCATAGTTTTTAAAGACAACAATACTTTACTGATAGCTGACGAGAAAACGAATAAAGTAGGAGGTAACGTTTACGAATTCAAACTAAAATAAATTAAGGTTCTAAGATGCTACCCCGAAGCTTCGGGACTGAGGTACTAAGAAAAAAAATGTCACGAATTCACGAATTTTAATTCGTGAATTCGTGACAAAAAAACCTTAGAGCCTCAGGGCCTCAGTACCTTCTCTTAAAAACTATATGCCGCTCCAAAAATAACGCGTCCTTTTTCATCAGGAGACTGAAAATAAGAGATTCTGGCAGTAATTACATTAATAGCATTCAACCAAAGTCCGCCTCCATAATCCTGATGCCATTTTTTAGAATCTTCGCCATCAAGCCAAATTCGTCCGTAGTCAAAACCACCTAAAATTCCGTAAGTCAGAGGAGCAACAGTTCGTTGGATTTTTCCAATACTAAATCTCAAATCAGAACTTTGAGAGAAATACGAATTTCCTAAAAAACGTTCGTTTCTATAACCACGTAAATCAGTATCTCCACCTAAAGCCGCACCTTGATAAAATTCATAATTGTTATTTAAAATTGCTTTTCCTTTAATCAGAGTTGCTAGAACCAACTTTCCATTAGGATCAATTTTATGTGTAAATCCAAGTATACTTTCCAGTGTTGGAAAATTTTGCTTGGTTTCGTTTAAGTTTGTTGTCCACGTAGCCGCAATCATAAAAGCCATTCCTAAAGTTGGTTTTGCGGCAAAATCAGCATTTTTAAAAAGATATTTTACTTTTAAACCTCCATAATTCTGGCTGTCAAAAACAATTGGATTCACTATATTAGGTATATCAATATATCTGTTTTCTGTTTCTTCAACGGTCATTCTTTGAAAAATAGGTTGTACGCTAAATTCGCTTCCATATCTTCCAACGTGTCTTATGGCACCAGAAACATTAAATTTTTTGATTCTCACGCGATTATAATCTAATCCCAGCTCATCATCATTATTTTGAGTCTCATTTCCATACCCGAAATAATTAATTGCAAAATTTGGTGTTGTGTATAAGGATTCTACGTCAATAACCCACTTACCTAATAAACCTGGAAAATGAGCGGCATAATTAAACTCTAAACCGCCAGTAGCAAAATAATAAAAGGCATTAAAAACATGTCTTTGTGTATAAGGATTTTGCTTAAAATTATTTACAGTATAATTGATATTAACGCCCACTTTTACACCGTCATCAGGATTGTATCCAATATTTGGAAGGCCTGAAATTACATTGTATTTTGGTTTTTCATAATTGTATAAATTCACATCATAATCATCTGTCAACTGAGTTTTTGTTTCAGAATCCAGATTGTAGGTGTTTTCTTTTGATTTAAAATCGTAAACAATAACTTTTCTTCCGTTTTCAATGTTATAGGTATCATTATTTTGACCACCAATCAAACGAATTTTAATATTAGATTTTTGTTTTCCAATAACCTGAAAAACGTCGGCATCATCTAATCCATAAATCCATAAATTTTTAGTTTTGTCATCATTTACTGTTTTGGTGTAAATCAATTCATCGCCTTCTTTCTTCATTCTGAAAACCTGAATTTCGATGTTTTTTCTAGCGTTATGATTTAAAATAAATTTGTCTTTTTTGTCAGTTCCGGCAAGCATTACCGTTTTATCAAGCACATCTGAATATTCTGAAGCGTATTTTTGAAGCTCTTTTTTTCTGTTTTTTAATTTTCGTTTAATGTCTTCAATTGTTTCGTCCTGAACTTCCTTTGGTAAATTTTTAAATGCGTTATCAATATCGCTGTCGGATAAATGTTCCTGAATATATTTAGCCTGTTCGATCCAGTCTTTTTCTTCAGTAGTTTTTAGGAAAGCCAAATCTAATGGATAAGGTTCTCTGTTAATCCATTTTACATTGTCAATTTTATTTTTAAAAGTTCGCATATGACGAATAGCAGGAACGTTCATTAAAAGGGAAAGTAAAGTTCCGTCATATTTAGGGAAAGCCTGATCACGATCGCGTGGAATAGGCGTATATACTACTTTATCGCCAATTTTATGTTCTGCCCAACGCCATTGATCACTGTGCCTGTCCCAATCACCAATAAGCATATCAAATAAACGAACCCTGATATATTCTTTTTGATCAACCGAATATTTTTCGTCTTTATGAAGATTAGCCATCATGTCGTCAGTGCTAATAATATCAGTAGGTTTTCCAAAGTTTTTCCCATCAAGATGATTGTCAGCGGGTCTTTCTTCAACCATGTACAATTGATCTCCAAAATTCGAATTAAATTCTTTCAGGCCATTTTGCTTCGGAATATAATATAAAACCGGGTTGGTATGCAAAAGTCCCAAGTGGTCAGACAAACTTGCTACTGCAAAAGGAGTGTATGGATGCGTAGTGGTGTAAAAATCTAATAGAAAATCTTCGGCATAGGTTTGTTCAAAATCATTTACAACATATTGATCTTTAAAAGCAACCGACTGTAAAAATGCGGTAGCACTTTTTTTCATTGCGCGCATTACATATTCTCTTCCTTTCGGGTCAGACATTCTTAAAGAAACAGATTGATGTCCTCCGCCTTCGCGAATAGGTTTTAAACCGCCCATTAAAGTGTCTAAAGTAGCTGTTCTGGCTTCGATTGGCATACTGTAATACTTTCGGTAATGTTGCCCGAATAAGAATTTATGAAAGATACTCTTATCTGTCATTTTAGCCGAATAGATAGAAGTTGTAACTGTTGGCGGAAATTTATTGGCTACAATTGCCGCCCAGTTAATTTCTTTTGCCTTAATGATTTCACGTTCAAAAAGCTTTTTTTCGTGCTTATTTTCATTTCCAAAGAAGGTAACTTTTACATCACCACTTTTAAATAAAGTCAGTGTTGCGTAACCATTGCCGCCATACGAAAAATCATTTGGATTGATGGCTCTTGCTGCTTCAGATTTAGATCCGGCGCCGCTAATAATCTGTGTGATATTTTCCTTGTTTATAAATTGCAAATTATGATCATGACCAGAAACTACAATAACATTTTTCTGGCCTTGCAATAAGGTTTTAATTCGCTTGGCATAAATCGTATATTGTTTGTTTTGAAGATCCTGCGGACTTACACCGGAAGTCTTTCGAAGCAGATTAATGAAAGAACCAATTACAGGCAGTGGGATTTTTTTCTCCAAAGGAAACAACTGTTTTTCCCATGAATATTGTCCTCCATGCGACCCGTTGCTTAATAAAGGATGATGAATGGCAAGAACAACTGTTTTTTCCTGATTTTTATTTAAAATATTTTCCAGTTCATCAAAAAAGTCTTCGCGTGTTTTAATATCGCAATTGTCGTTTATCGTTGGATGGTTGTCCCAATCTTCTAAAAACCATTCACTGTCAACAGTAATTAACGTAGTTGTGCTATCAATTTTCACATCTTCAATAGGACAACTTTTTCGAGGAAGAAATGCTTTTTTGTCATTAAGATATTTGGTAACAAAATCAGCCTGATTTTCTAAACCTTTTATGCCACTATACCAATCATGGTTTCCAGGAATTACAATCGTTTTTCCTTTAAATCCTTTCGTCAATTTTAATTGATTGGTAAGTTTGGTTTCGGCTAAAGCCTTTTCTGAATCATTTTTATCAGCAGGAAAACCTTTTGGATATATATTATCTCCAAGGAAAATTAAAGTCGATTTTTTATTCGCGTTTTTAAGTTTTTGGTGTAATAATTCTAATGTTTGTTGCGCTTGTTCTTCATCGGCATTTCCGGCATCGCCTACTAAAAATAGGGTATGGGCAATTTTTATGGTGTCTGTTGCGTTCTCCGTTTCATTTGCACTTACATTTTTGCCATATTGTGCTTTATGTGTCGCGCAGGAATTAAGCAGAAGTGTTATGCTTATTACAAAAGAATAAGTTTTAATCTTCGTAATAAAATGGTTATACAAAAACAATTTCATAATTTAGTAGTATAAAAAAAATCTCTATGAATCTAATAGAACAATCCGAAGATTTCGTCAGTAATTTACTCAAAGATAAACTTTCTAATTTATATTCTTATCATAATTTTAACCATACTTTAACTGTAGTAAATGCTGTAAAAGAGCTTTGTAAAAAAGAAGATGTAAGTGGTGATGATAAAGAAGCACTTTTGTTGGCAGCATGGTTTCATGATACAGGTTATATTGAGGGCTATGAAAATCATGAAAAAGAAAGCATAAGAATTGCGACAGCTTTTTTGAAAGAGAAAAGTCAGTCTGATGAATTGATTGCAAAGGTTTCTAATTTGATTTTGACAACTTCAAAAGAATATGTTCCTAAAACGCATTTAGAGAAAATTATTAAAGATGCAGATTATGCCCATTTGATGGGAACGGAATATGTGACAACGTGTGAATTATTGCGTTTGGAAATGAAAAATACAGGATTAGCAGTTTTTTCAAATGCCGAATGGACAAAAGAAAATTTAAATTTTTTATTGAACAAACACCGCTTTTATACCGATTATGCTTTAAAAAAATGGCAACCTCTAAAAGAGAAAAACCTGATCCTTGTTCAGAAAAAGATAGACAAACAAGAATTGAAGGCGGCCACTGCAATTGAAGAAGAAAATAAAAAGAAAGAGAAAGTCGAAAAACCAGACCGTGGTGTTGACACTTTATTCCGCGTAACTCTTGGTAATCATACGCGATTAAGTGGTATTGCAGATAGTAAAGCCAATATTTTATTGTCTGTAAATGCAATTATTATTTCGATTGCACTTTCGTCAATTATTCCAAAATTAGACAGCCCTAAAAATGCTCATTTGGTGATTCCAACTTTTATTATGTTGATGTCAAGTGTAACGACAATTATTTTTGCGATTCTGTCTACACGCCCAAAAGTAACTACAGGCATTTTTACCCGGGAAGATATTGAGGCCAAAAAGATTAATTTATTGTTTTTTGGAAATTTCTACAAAATGCCCTTAGCAGAATATGATTGGGCAATGAACGAAATGATGAAAGACCGCGATTATCTTTATTCTACAATGATCAAAGATTTATATTATCTCGGATTGGTTTTACAGCGAAAGTATAATTTATTGCGAATTGCGTACAATATTTTCATGGTTGGCATAATCGTAACCGTAATTGCGTTTGTAATTGCTTTTAAAGGAGTGGGAGCATAAAGTTAAGCTCAACTAATTTAGTTGAGCTCATCTAATAAATCCTGATAGGTAATTTTTTTTGCAGGACTCGCAGTATTGTTGATCACTTTGACACGAATTGCTCTGAGTCCTGAAACACCCTGAAGATCTTCAACTTCAAATTGTTCTATAGCAGGTTCCAGAACTTTTTTGTGCTGTAGGTATTTGATATACTTTAAATACTCCGTTTCTTCGTTATTTTGAGAATAAACGATTGTGATTTTTTCTTTCTCTGTGATTCGGTCTTTTGTTCCTTTGATATTTGCTTTGTCAATTCGTTTTTTTACGACTTCGTATCTTGCATTGTAAGTTCCGTCAACATCAAAACGTTTTTCATCCATTCTAAAACGAATTGAAAGTGGCGCACTAAAAACTAAAATCAAAGAAGTAACATCCAATTCATACGGAAGCGACTCTTTAAGCTGATGATGTTCTAATTCCATTTCGCATAAAGTTTGTAATTGCCATAAACGCAAGTTGTGCAAATACATAATATCGAAAGGTTTAGATGGAGAAATTGAAGATCCAATATATAAATTATGTTCTACACCATCCGTTTTAAAACGTTCGTAATAATGCGGATAAATTTGTTGTGCTTCTAATTGTTTTTTATCTAAAACAGAAGCTAATTTTTTATTGATAATAGACATTGCATTATCAAATTTCTTTCTTTCCTGATAAAACAAACCGGTTTTTTCATCCAGGTTTTCAAAGTACAATTCTTCTAATTTCTCGTTTTTGGCATTACCCTTTGTGTTTCTTAAAATCGGATGTATTTCGTCTTCAATATATCTCTGAATATGTTGTTCTGTGTCTGCTTTTAATGGAAAATCCAATTCGTCACGAAGCGATTCCAACTCAAATTTTCTTTGTTCTAAAAGAACCAGATTCGAATTTGGTTTTTGGTTATCAAAAATTTCCAAAAGCGTATTAAGCTGACTTTTTAAATCTCTTTTTACGGTTTCATTTCGATGTTCTGATGAACCTTTAATATCAATCTGTCCATACAATGGATACACATTTTTAAAGACGATTTCTTTAAAAATATAATCTTTTGTAGGATTGTTGTTTTGGAAGTAATTCTGAGACTCTTTTCTGAATTTCCAATAAACACTTGGGTGAATTGTAGTGTATTCACGCTGAATAATCGCCTCAATCTGGTGTTGCATATCTGTATTATAACGATCGATAGTATCGGTTAAATACGGTAAGACTAGTTCCAGTTTCTTAACATTAACACTGTTTAAGGCTCTTACATCTGAAGATACTAATTCTAAAACACCTAATAAATGATCCTCTTTTATAACCGGTGCAAAGACACAACTTTGAATATTTTGTTTTAATAAATGTTCACCCAATTTTTTGTTTGGTGATTCTTCTATGAATTTGCTTACGCTCGAAATCACAAAAGGCTCCTTCTTATTCAATAAATTCTCAAAAGAACATCCAAAAAAGGCGTTTTTACAATCTATTTCCTGATCATGGGAAAGTAAAAAACTCTGTAACTGACTTTCTAATTTTGTAGGTTTGACAAATTTTTCTTCTTCGGGATTATAAATAATGAAACCTACTCTTAAATCAGGAATTTTAAATATTGATTTAAAGATATTAGCTATAATTTCATCAGTTGCAACTGATTTTGTATCCGGTTTTAACAGATTACTTTTCAAATTTGATATGGCACTTTCTGTCGTGGCATCAAATAAGGATACTATTCCGAATCCCTTTAAGATCCAGCTTCCTTTTGGAAATTTAGATTTCCAAAGTTCAATATCATCATAGTTGTCAATTAATGTATCAATGTCATCCTGAGTTAAGGGAACAGCGTTTTCTGTTGGAGTAATTTCCATAAAATCCGCATTGTATAAGATTCTATAATGTTTCTCGATCCCATCTTCATCCGGAATATCATAGAAAAACGGTTTGTTAAAATCGATACGCTGTTTGTAATAACTACTCAGAATTAAGCAACAGTTATTAATGTAAAACTGATGATCATCAAAATCCCGAATTTCCATATAAAATTCATCACCCGCATTACGCAGGATTTTTTTGAAACGCTCCGTATAATTAAAGGAAATATTTTGAAAAGGAATCGTAACCGCTTTGATTTCGTTTTGAGTTAAGGCCGTCGGGAATAAATCAGCTAATATGTATTTGATTAAAGCTTCATTATTTTTAATTATGGAATAATCCTCAATTCCTGTTCTTAATTCGGGAATTGATTCAATTTGTTGTAGTATGGCCTTAGCATAGTTTGCACGATAATCAATATTCGAGGAAGCTATTTCTTCAAAAGATTCAATTAGCTTGTGAAAAGAAATGATAGTTTTAAAAGGACTTTCGTTATGTAAATGAATATCCATCTTTTTTGTTTTTAGGTTACAAAATTAAGCATAAATTAAGAATGTTTTACAATTTATAATTTCTTTCGTTTATGGTTCGATAGATAGAAGCCTTGTATTTAGGGGTGTTTTTTAAGAGATTAATTATTTTAACTAAAAATTAACGCTAATAATAACGGAATGATCGTTCCGTTATTATATCTTTGTACCATAATGATTGAATAATCAATAACTTAAAAACAAATAAAATGAAAAGTTTAGAAAACAAAGTTGCGATAGTAACCGGAGGAAACAGCGGGATTGGGTATGCAGCAGCAGCTGAATTAGCAGCGAAAGGGGCAAAAGTAATTATTACAGGAAGAAACAAAGAAGCTTTGGCAAAGGCTGAACAAGAATTGAATGTGAAAGGAATTGTATCAGATCAATCTGATTTGAAATCAATCGATTCTTTGGTAGAACAAGTTGCCGCTCAATTTGGTAAAATAGATATCTTATTTTTAAATGCAGGAATTGCTTCTTTTGCGCCAGTTGAGTCTGCGTCAGAAGAACATTACGACAGCATTATGAATGTAAATGTGAAGGGAGTTTATTTTACAGTTCAAAAAGTATTGCCAATATTGAATGATGGAGGTTCTATTATTTTTAATACTTCTGTTAATGCTCATGTTGGTATGCCAAATTCAAGTGTGTACGCATCAAGTAAAGCAGCAGTTTTGTCCTTAAATAAAGTTTTTGCTACAGAATTAGCACCAAGAAAGATAAGAGTAAACGCAGTTTCTCCTGGTCCTGTTGAAACTCCCCTTTATGGTAAATTAGGTTTAGAAAAAGCAGAAGTAGAAGGTTTTGGAGCTATTTTAGGAGAGAAAATTTTATTAAAACGTTTTGGACAAGCTTCAGAAATTGCAAAAACAGTAGCATTTTTAGCTTCAGATGATGCATCATTTATAACCGGCGCTGAAATTATTGTTGATGGTGGACTTACTGTAAATGCTGTAGTATAATTTTTTTTTACAGAAATTCAGGAATGATTGTTCCGTATTTTTTATACCTTTGTAAGGTAATTTAATTTTGAAATCATGGCCAGGACAAAAGAATTTAATGAAGATCAGGCTTTAGACAAGGCAATTGAAATATTTTGGCACAAAGGATATAACGGAACTTCGGCTCAGGATTTAGTGACTTATTTAGGTTTAAGCCGTTCTAGTTTGTATGATACTTTTGGGGATAAGCAAAAACTCTTTGCCCGATCTTTGCAACGTTATCAAAAAAATGCACAGGATCAAATTGTAAAACTTTTTGATGAATCTGAGAATATAAAAGAAACATTGCAGGGTATCTTTAAACAAGCTGTTATAGAAAGTCTCGAAGACCGAATTACCAAAGGCTGTTTTATGATAAACTCGTCTGTAGAACTTGCCATGCATGATGAAGAAATTGGAAAGATTGTGAAAAATAACAGTCGGGTTATGGAAGAGGCTTTTACAAATGCAGTTCAGAAAGGTCAAAATGCAGGACATATTTCTACGAAGATAGGTGCCAGAACTCTAGCGCGATTTATCTTTAATACTTATTCGGGAATTCGTGTTTTGGCCAGAACAGGCGAAAGAGACAAACAAGTTTATGACGATATAGTAAAAGCAATGTTTTGTTTATTATAATATTAGAGAAGCATTCAAATAAAAAACGGCAGACATCACATGGGTATCTGCCGTTTTTTATTCCATAAATCTGAATCTATTTTGTTCTCATGATTACCTTTTCGATCACAGAAAATTGATTGCTTTCTCCAACTTTTGATTCCGTTTGTTTTCGGATAAAATATTTATCAAGTTCGTAAGAAACAGCAGATGAATCTGAAAGTTCTTTTAAGATTCGTTCTTTTGGTATTTCAAAACGACTTGTAATATTATTTTGGTCATGCATATACATTAATATTCCATCGGTTGTGTTTAAAAAAATGGCTTCTTTTTTTAATAGATTTACAAAACTAATTCCGGGATTCTCAGATTGATGTGGTTGCCATCCGCTGCTTAATTTATTTAATTCTTTTTCTAATTTTCCAGGTTCTTTTAAAGCTATTAATTTTTCTAAGTCTTTAAATTCGATATCGCGATTAGAAATATGTTTGTATTTTTTTACCGATTCATCGTCAATTATAACTCTGAAAATTTGTGGATTTTTAGGTAAATAAATAATTTCGACATCAAGACCAACTCCTACTTTTGAATATGCTTCTGCTGAGATATCTTCAGCTATAAGTTTATGTTCCACATTATCATCAGTAGTTAAAGTTAATGCAAGTGTATGGTCTGTATAACTACTTCTGGAGGATTGAGTTGTTTCAGAGAAGCCGCTATCAATAGTTGCTTGTGCAATAACACCTTCTTTTTTAATTTTTTCTTCAAGACGTTTGCTAAAATTTATGTTGATAAAAATGGACCCGAAAATAAAAATAGCAATAGGGATTAAAAAATTAGTTGCACTGTTTAAGTTTGAATCATCTGAATCGAAATAAAACAATTCGCTTATGGAATCCATTTTTGTGATTCCAAGAAAAACAAAAAATGCCACTAACAATGAAGTTACGACTCCAATAGACCATCCTAAAGAATTGTAATCAGTTTCAGGGAACAAAAAGAAAGGTAAAATAAGAATTATCAGGGCAACAAAATACCATTTTAGGTTTTTAATATTCATAATTTTGGGGATTTAAGATGAGAAGATAAAATTTGATGATCCACTGCCTTTAATTAGAAATGAATGTTCGATGTTATTAGAATCCAGAATGGTAACCTGAAAACTATAATCTTTGTTATTATAGAAACTAAAATTATCACTTTCCGTATTCTCCAGAATAAATTTTGTAGGTTTCGATTTTGTTCCTGCAGCTACCTCCATGGGTAATTTTGTATTCCACGGTATTGAGTTTGTAACGTTTTTAATAGATGTAATTTTAAAAGCGGTACTAGAGTTGGTTAACTCAATCTGAATTACTTTATAATCGCTATAGGTTTGCGCAATGTTTATTTGAGGCTGGAATTTTTTTTCTACTGAAACCAATACATATAATCTATTTGATTTAAGAAGATTTTCGCCCTTGTAATTATACGTTTTAGAAGCATCATAATCTTTGTTAACGGCATTTTTTAGTGCCGCTTTTGATATTGAAATGGTATCTAAGTTTTCTTTATTATCATTGTAACATTCTTCTAATTCTACTTGTGTCGAATTAAGAAAAAAGCCCGGAATCAGCGTAAATAAAATTCGATCAGCATATACTTTTTCTACTTTTAAATACATTTTAGATTCAGAGGAATCTTCTTTGGTATCTTGAAGTGTAAAGATTTCGTTTACAGCTGGATTGTCAATATAGTTATCAAGAAGCTGAACTTTTTCGGTAAAATATTTAAGATCTTGTTTTTGATAATTACTTTCTTTTACTTGCTCTACAAGAAAATAAATTAAAGCTCCTATGCAAAGTAAGATCGGCAGTGTATAAGTATACCAGGGGCTTCTAATTTTTTGTCTTTTTTTTATTTCGTAGATATAATGAGCAGGTAATTCATATAATTGTCCATCTTTTTTTATGGCCCATATTTTTCCTGTTCCAAAAAAAGGAATCCAGTAAATATGAAAATAACTTTGACGAATTTCTATGTCGAAATGATTGTCCTGTTGAGTAGTAAAACCAAATTCATGCGAACTAAGTTCCTTAATTTTAAAATTTCTTTGACCGAAAACTATTCTCATATTTGGGGGGAGTATTGGTTTTGTATAGGCTTTATTTCTGTTTAATGTTTAGAAAAAATGTTAAAATTTATTTGACGAATATATTAAAATAAATGTATTATTAACAAGTATTTTTTTGTAAAGAAGTAATTATCAATAAAAAACGGCAATTACATAGGTAATTGCCGTTTTCTGTTTTAGTAAAGTAAGTAATAGAAAATGAATAACTTCTTAGCTTTTTTCTTCTTTATTGAAATACACTAAGTAGTAATACATTTGTTTTTCTTCATCCCAGCCTTTTTCAACAAATTTTTCTGCACTTTCAGGATTGATGAAATCCATTTTAATCTGAATATGAGTATCCAGATTAATAACGTTTTTAATCGATTTTCTGGCGTCAGAAACAGCTGCGTTGGCAATAGGGAATGAGGTTACATCTTCGATGCTGTATTTTTCTCCTTTATCAACTTTATAGTTTTTGAATTCAGGAATTAAGTCTGGATTATCTAATACTTCATTCAGGAAATTTTGTTCCTCAAACTGATCATTTTTAGCGAAATAATTCACAGATCGGTTCATAAACATTACTTCCTCTTTCTTGTCTTCTGCTGGCAAAACAACATCTTTTGCAAAGCCCTGACAGAATTTTAAATATTTTTTTGTGATGAAGTTTTCGTCTTCAAAAGCATCAACAGATAAAAAGTGCTCTAACCAATAACGCGCATCGTAACGGTTGCTGTCTACGGTTAAGATTTTATAGCCTTCCTCTTTTTTATAGTTAAAAATCAAACATCCTTTGTCTAATTTGCTTAGGTTGATTCCTTGTTGTAAAATCATTTCAAGGTTGCTGTCTTTTTCTTCAAATTGTAAAAAGTCCGCTTGTAACTCACTTTTAAAAATTCCGATAGCATCAACAACATTGTTATCAATACCTAAATTTGTTAGATAAGTCACATAAACCTCTCCATTTTTAATGTGCGGATGGTTGGACTGCTCAAATAAATGTGTCGTAATTTTTTTTGAGATTTCTTGTAAATTCCCCGGATTGTTAAAAATCTCAGTGGCATATTTAAACATGTCGTTATAATCCAAATCGACTTCGTGCGCAAACTGATAATAGTTTTCTTCTTTCTCTCTAAAAGGTTTAAAAAAGTACTCTTTTATCAGAGGCACAATTTCATCATTCAAATTAAAAGGCTGTTCCGATAAAAAAATCGCTTCGTTTCTGCTTTTGTTTCCTACGCGGTGTATCGCAAGCGTCTCGATGTGGGTGTTGAAAAGGTTGATCATATTTTTTTAGGTACTGAGGTTCTGAGATGCTAAGGTACTGAGGTTTAGTTTCTGTCTTTTATTTTTTTAATAAAAGAAACTAACATTCTTTCTACTTCGCGGCTGTCCTCATATAAGTTATTAAAATCGTATTCTTTTAAATAAGATATGTTTTTTGCAATTTCTAATTGGGTTTGCATTTCGAATAAAGATCCAACGGAAATGTTTAAAAAGCGTAAAAACTCTTTATCACTTTCTCTTCCAAATCCTTCTGCAATATTACTGGGAATAGAAATCGAACTACGTCTAATTTGTGAAGTTAATCCAAAAATTTCTTCTTTTGGAAAATTATTTGTTGAAAAGTAAATTTTGGTCGTCAAGGCCATTGATTTTTGCCAGATAAGCAGGCTTCTAAAATACTCATTTTTTTATATTTTATTAATCTGTAAAATTAATAAAATAATAAGAAAAAACTTTCAAAACAAAACCCTTAGAACCTTAGAACCTCAAAAACTAATTCCAATTCTCCTCAAACCCATAATCCTCAAAGCTGTCGTCGCCTTCGAACATGTCTAAGTCGTCTTCGTCCAGATCATCTTCAAATTCGCCGTAGATATCGTCGTGCATATCGGCTTCAAAGTTTTTTTCGATGGCTTCGTCAGGCATTTCTCCGTGAGAGAATAAAGTTTCAGGATACGGAACTCCGGCAATTTGGTCTTCAATAGCGGCTAATTCAACTAAGAAAGTCCACATATTGATGAAGTCGTACACGTAGATTATTTTAGTGTTTTGTTCATCTAAGAGATCAGATAATTTGTAATCGCTCATGGTTCTCTGTTCTCCCGGAATGTCGCCGGTATCAAAAAGTGCAATTTCATCTTCCTGATTCCAAGTTTCATCGCAGGTATAAAACGAAGCTACTTCCATTCCGTCAAAACCAAAAGCGTTGAAGATTGCATTGTGTAAATCTTCAAGCGTATCATCTTCAAGAATTGCAATGTCTCTAAAAATATCTTCTTCGGCGTCTAGAATTACTCTAAATTTATAAACCATAATCTCTGTTTTTATTGAAAGGTCAAAGGTAAAATATAATTAATGATTTACGAATTAGGAATTGTGATTTGTTGAAAAGATTTTTCTTTTGTGTTTATAGAAAAATTATTTTTTTTTACCCAATCGTTTTCTAATCTTATGATAATGTTTATGGTAAGTACTATGACTCGGATAAGTTCTGCTCGAAGTCATATTATTAAAGATTAAAGCCGTTAGAAACAAAATTAAACAGCCAACTAAGACTGGAGAAAGCACATACATATACCCCAAAGCTTTTATTTTATCAGAACCAATAATAGCAATAAGAGCCGTTGCTCCTCCGGGCGGGTGCAGGGTTTTGGTAATTTGCATTAAAATAATAGCGAGTGAAACAGCAAGAGGTGCAGCAATCCAGATAATATCCGGAGCTAGTTTATGAACTGTAACCCCTATAAGTGCTGAAACTAAATGTCCGCCAATTAAATTTCGGGGTTGTGAAAAAGGGCTCTGAATAATTCCGTAAACTAAAACACTAGAAGCTCCAAAAGAACCAATTAAATAAACCGCGTCATTTCCTGAAAAATGTATTGACTGAATGTAAGCCAGAATTCCGATACCGACGAATGATCCCAAAAATGACCAAAAATGTTCTTTATAATCTACTAAAGTTTCTTTGTAAAGAATATAACGTGTTTTGCGATATCCTCTTTTTATTTTTTGAACAGGCATGTGGTATTTCTATTTTTAATAAACTTCGGCCCTAATTTTTGCTACAGATTTAATTACTCAAAAAAAAATTAATAATCTGTCTAATTAGTGAAAAATATCTTTTCTACTTTAATAAACTCGGAGCGTAGGTATAAACCGTGTGTGGGTAGATCATTTTCGCTGTGTATTTAGAAATTAGGCAAACTACCAAAATTGGGAAAAATAAAGTGTAATCGTTTGTTAATCCACAAACTAAGAATATTGCTGTAAAGGGTGCGTGAATACTTGCGCTTAGAACAGCTGCCATTCCGATAATCATAAAGTTTACAGGAATTACATTTACATGAAAGAAGGTATTTAAGATTGAAGCCAATAGTAATCCTAAAAATGCTCCGATAAATAAACTAGGGGCAAAAACCCCGCCGTCACCGCCAGAAGCTAATGTAATTGAAGTTACGATTGGTTTTAAAAGTAGAATTCCAACAAAGGTAAGAGCCAGCGTTATTGTTAATGGAATTTCTGAAGAATTGGCAAAAATTGCTTTTATAGCATGATAACCTTCTCCGTATAATTGAGGGAAAATAAATAGTGAAATGCTCAAAACTGCTGATCCCAAAATAATTTTGTAATAATGAACTCCAATTTTTCCAAATTGAGATTTAAAGAATAAAACACAACGAGTAAGATAAACGGAATTCATTCCGGCCAAAATCCCCAAAAGAATAAAATACGGAATTGCTTTTAAATGCCAGGTTGTAATCGTAACAGCAAACAAGGGTTCTTCTTTTAAAATAGTAAGCAAACCAAAAGCTACTGAAACGGCGATAACATTAGATATAATAAAAGCGCGTGTCACTTTTCGTGAAATAACTTCCAAAGCAAATAAAATTCCGGCGATTGGGCTGCTGAATAAAGCGGTAACTCCCGCGGCAACACCCGCACAGATTAATTCGGTTTTGTATTGGCGAAAAATATTTTCTTTTTGTTGTGCTACAGAACCAATTGTGGCTGTGGCAACAACGGTGGAAACCTCTATTCCTGTTGATCCTCCAAAAATTACAGTTAATAATCCGTTTATAAAGTGTGATGGAATTTTGTATGAAGGCAAATGTTTTGTTTTTGATTCTGTACTTTCAAAAACTTCTTTGATGCCTTTGTTTTCCTTCTTTTTGAAAAGATATTGTCGCAGGAAATAAATTACAGATAATCCAAAAACAGGAAAAATGATGTAAAAAATCGGATTTACCGAAACTTCATGAAAGAAGATTTCTTCGTAATATTCCGTAATTTTTTTTAGTGAGATTCCAAGAAAGGCAGAGAGAAAGCCAATTAAAATAGAAACAATAACTAATTTTCGGAATTTAATAAATTGATGATTTTTTTTGATTTGCGCCGTTTTGTTCATCAGAAAGTTAAATTTGTAAACCGCAATATTTTTATGCGGATTACAAAATTAGAGATCAAAATCGGTTTTTGCTAAAAAATAGTCATTATATTATGTTAAAATTGAGAATATAGGAAAAATCTTTCAGTGTGTTTTTATTGATATAGCGAAAAGGTATTTGCCACAAAGACACAAAGGCGCTAAGTTTTTATTTAGTTTTAATCGCGTAAAGAGAAGCGAAGCCGCAAAGTTTGGTTTCACGCAGATTTTAAAGAGATTTTGGCAGATACACGCAGATAAATCAGTAAAAAATAAATCAGTAAAAAATCTGTAGGATCCGCTTAAATCTGCTGAATCTGCGTGAAAAAAAATCCTTTAATTCTTTTAATCTGTGGCTAAAAAACTTTGCGACTTCGCGACTTTGCGACTTTGCGAGATTATTTTTTATCTCTCATAAAACTCAATCGGCAATTCATCCGGATCAGCGATGAAAGTAAATCGTTTTTCAGTGGTTTCATCAATTCTGATAGGTTCTGATTCTATTTTTTTGGAATTCAGAAAAGCAATTGTTTCATCTAAATTAATTACTTCAAAAGCCAGGTGTCGCAAACCAACTGCTTCTGGTCTCGACGGGCGTTTCGGTGGATTTGGAAACGAAAACAATTCGACAATATAAGTGCCGTTTAAGGCTAAATCAAGTTTGTAAGATTGACGTTCTTCACGATAAATTTCTCTAATAATAGTTAATCCCAAAACTTCAGTATAAAAAGTTTTAGATTTTTGATAATCCGAGCATAAAATGGCAATGTGATGAACTTTATTTAAGGTAAGCATTATGTGTTTAATTCAGGTTCTTGATTTAATTTTCTAATTATTTTCGCCGGATTTCCAACAGCCAATGAGTTGTCAGGAATGTCTTTTGTAACGACAGATCCTGCCCCAATAACACAGCCTTTTCCGATAGTTACTCCTGGACAAATTACAGAGTTTCCACCAATCCAGCAATCGTCTCCAATAGAAACGGGCAAAGCATTTTCTAATGATTTTCGCAATTCGGCATCAAGAGGATGAGTCGCTGTGTAGATTTGAACATTCGGTGCAAAAAACACATTGGAGCCAATAATGACCGGCGCGCAATCTAAGACGACACAATTGACATTGAAATAAACGTTGTCGCCACAAGTAATATTGTATCCATAATCGCAATGAAATGGTGGTTCTATATAAAAACCTTTACCAGTATTCGGAATTAATTCGGCTATAATTTCTTTGGCTTTCTTAGTCAAACGATATTCGATTACGTTTAAGCGATGTAATAAATTCTTGGCTTTTCGACGTTCTTTTACTAAAACAGGATCACCTGCATTGTAATATTCTCCCGAAATCATTTTTTCTTTTTCTGTTTTCATAATATTTCAGTAAAAGTAATTTCTTTATTTAATGTTGTTTTTTTTAAGTATTTCATCTAAAGAATCACTTCCCCATTCTTCATTCATGTTTTTGTTTTTCTTTCTCATTTCTAAAATTTTATTATTTATAGACTTGTCTTTAAAAGAAATTAGTGTTTCAACAATTGGAAGATATATATAGGGATTATCTGCTGATTTTAATCTTTTAAATAATGCATCATTAAAATATGGATTCTTTAATGATGCGGTTTTTTCACAGTACATTTCAAAATCATTAACAGGAGCACTTGTGATTTTATATTTAATTATATTGTATGCTACCTCTTTGTCATTTAATAAAATAAAATTTAGCATTGTTTCTTCTAAATTTTCTGAGAATATGCTTTTAGTTATTTTAGGCACGATCTTTTCAGTTTTTATTTGATAAGCTGGTAGAAGTTCTTTTTTGCTCAATTCAAGTACTTTACCTGCATTTACATTTAAAAGATATTCAAAACCTTCGAGAGTAATTATATGCTCATTTTTCCAAATATTCCATAATAAATCATTATAGAGCGTACATCTGTTTGCTAAAATAGCTTCATACACAAATTTGATATGGTATTCTTTAATATTTTGATGTTGAACTTTTGTAAACGGAACTTTTAGCAATTCAACTGCTTTTTGATTTTTATACGATGCAATTGCCGTGTACAATTCTAACCATTCACCAGAAAAATGATCATTATCTAAAGTTTGGTAAAGATTTTTCTCTAAAAAAGGAATAAATCGCAAATCTGGAAAATTTTGAATAGCTTGATAAGTAGAGTAATAACCGCTTTCCGGGTTTTCATCTTTAGCTTTGTTTTTCAGAATTAGTTCAATATCATTTGGATTTTTATATTTAGATAAAGTAACTAAAGCACTTTGATTGTGATTTTTTATTACCAGATTTCTGACCTTAGGATATAAATATTCAGTTGGAACTGCATTTTCGATTGCATCATATCCTGCATAAAGATTGTTTTTTTTGTAAATTAATAGACTGTCTAACTGATTAAATTCAGCCTGACTTAATTTTTTAATCTCAGAATTCTCATATTTTGGATTAACCAGATCAATAAAAAAATCACCTACTTTTTCTGTAGATTTAATACATCCAAATTGAGTTTCTACCGGAGTATCGTCATTAATATGTTTTTTTACGATTGAAAACAAATCTGCATTTTTATCCAATGCCAAAGCCCAGAAAGAATAACATTTTACCACTCCATTAGGATGATTCGTTAGCAGTAAAAGTTCCTCTTTTGATGCATTCTTTTTTAATTCTTCAAAATTTTCATATTGTTCTGGTGTAATTCCGGCAGAACCTACTGCAGATCCCATAACAACATTTTCTTTTTCTATTTTTTTAACGATTAAATTGGTTTCATTTGATATTTCAGTTGTGTTTTTTCCAGAACAACTCCACATAAAAATGACAGTTGTGAGAGATGCAATTGCAGCAAATCGTAGAACAAATTTATTCATCATGTTTGAAGAGGAGTTGATATTAAAAATTAGAGAAAATTTAAATTACATCTTTGTCTTAGCGATTTTTTCATGAATTTTCACAGTTTCCTGCAAAGCCGCTGTCGCATACCATGGCGTTAATTCGGCTTCGAGCAATTTTGCCTTTATAGCAGGATCAGTCGCGACAAGTGCTTCTGCTTCCTGAACAGTTTCAACATTAAAAACATAAATACCTCTGTAATTTCGATCGTTTTTCATAAACGGTCCGGCTACAACCAATTTTCCTTCTTTGGCTAATTTGTTGATATTGGCCATATGACCTTCAAATAATTTTTGAGTTTCTTCTTTTGAGGCAGTAGTGTTGGTACCGGTTTTTAAAAGGCAGAATACATATTTTTTCATTCCGTTTGGTTCTGCATTCAAAGATTTAGCCAGATTTTCGTCATATTTGACTTCGGTTTCCTGAGCAAATCCAACTGCACTTAGGAGTAAAAACGCGAATAATGATATTGATTTTTTCATTTGAAATGTTTTTAAAGTAATTTCTTTAAAATCACAATCTGTCCCAAATGATAAACGTCATGCTGAATAATGCCATGAATATCTTCATAGAAATTATGATTGTTGTTTGGATCTATTTTATCAAAATCAGCATCATTAAAATCATTAAAAAAGACAGTCCATAATTCTTGTGATTTTGCCAGACTTTGAAGGGATTGCTCCCAGGCGGCTTCAGATGCATCTAAAACAGGTACAAAATAATTATGGTCAGGGGTTACTATTGTTTCTCCCTGGACACGTCTTAGAATGTTCCTTCTCCATTGTATAAGATGATTAACAATTTCCCAAATCGTATTTAAATTAGGGTTTATTTTTCTATAAGCCTGTTCTGCAGTCACATCTTTTAAAGTATTTGCTAAAGTAACCTCCAGCCATGGATTTCCATTGTAAATGGATTGGTATAAATTTGAAACTCTTCTGCTTTCTGACATTGTGATATTGTTTAATTGTTTGACTTTTAAAGATATAAAAAATGAATCTAGTTAAATAATTTGTTTCTTAGCTTTCTCTGTTTCAGTATTGAAAATTATTAGACCTTCTTCCTGACTATCAAATTGAAGGACTAATTCTCCTTCTTTATTCCAAACAGAACTAAAACCAGTACTAATGAAATTATCACATTCTCCAATACAATTTGACATTAAAACAGGTATTTTATATTTTTTAGCGATGTTTGGATAATGAACATACCCTTTGTCTATTCCGTTTTGTGACTTTGCAACGCTTGCGATATAAATTTGGGCTCCAAGTTTAACAGCTTCATCCACATGATCGATTTGTAAGCTCTCGTAGCAAATTGCAGGTACGATTTTTTGATTTTTAAGAGTGATTAAAATTTGTTCATTTCCATTTTTAAAATAAGGCAATTCGTCCTCATGAAGCTGTTGCTTTGAATAAACAAGTCTTGGCTGTTTGGGCTGAAAAATAATCATGCTGATACGAATTTCGTTTTGATGTATAGTTGGCACTCCAACTCCAAAGGCAATCATTTTCTGGTCGCTGGTCTCTTGCAATACATCGAATTTGTTGTCATTTATATTTACGGCAAGTTTTTCTGAAAGTTCGGGTTCATAACCTGTTAATGAAAGTTCCGGAAAAAAAATGAAATCAGCTTTTAATATAGAAGCAAGGTCAATAAATTTAATGTGTTTTTCTATGTTAGCCGGAATATCTCCTTTAACTGGTTTTATTTGTGCAATGGCAATGTTCATTGGTTTTTTTTATTAGAAAGAAACAAAAGCTAAGATACAAATAAGTATTTTACAACTCATCCCCGAAATTCTACAATTGGGTTATTTAATATTTTTTAACAAGAATTGTTAAAATATATTTGCTTCATCAAAATCAAAAACCATGAAGACCAAATTATTTTTTACAATTGCCTTTTTATTTTTAACAGCTTTTATTTTTGCTCAAAACACCATTTCTGGAAAAGTGGTTGACGAAAAAGGAAAACCAGTTCCGGGCGCCAATATTTATATAGATGGAACTTACGATGGCGCTACAAGTTCTGAAACTGGAGAATTCTCTTTTGAAACTACAGCAACAGGAAATCAATTTTTAATAGTAAGTTTTTTAATTTATGATACTTTCAAAAAAGAAATTGATGTTACTAATTTTAAAGATCAAACGGTAAAATTAAGAGAAAATGTAAATGCACTGGATGCCGTTGTAATCACTGCAGGAACCTTAGAATCTGGAGATAAAGCAAGAGTTTCGGTTCTTAAACCTTTAGATATTGTAACCACCGCAGGATCAGCCGGAAATATTATTGCAGCTTTACAAACTTTGCCGGGAACACAAACTGTTGGCGAAGACGGACGTTTGTTCGTTCGTGGGGGAGAAGCCAGCGAAACGCAGACTTTTGTTGACGGAATTCGTGTCGCACAACCGTACGGAGCTACAACCAATAATTTACCAACCAGAGGGAGATTTTCTCCATTTTTATTCAGCGGAATTGCATTTTCAACAGGAGGATATTCAGCTGAATATGGAGAAGCTTTATCGAGTGTTTTATTATTGAACACACAAGATGAACCAGATATGAACAAAACTGATATCGCTTTAATGACTGTTGGTTTTGGGTTGGGAAATACACAAAAATGGGAAAAAAGCTCTTTAAGCGTAAATACAGCTTATATTAATTTGGCTCCTTATCAGGCTGTGATTCCGCAAAATGTAGATTGGAATAACCCATACCAATCGTTGTCTGGTGAAACGGTTTATCGTTATCATTTTACAAACGGAATTTTCAAATTATACGCTGCATTTGATTCGGAGAAATTTGATTTGAATCAGAAAAATATAAACTTCGAAGATAAAATCAGAACCGATTTAAACAATAATAATTTCTATTTGAACGCTTCTTACAAAGGAACTTTTGGAACAGGATGGCAATTAACATCCGGAATCAGTTATGGCTACAACAACAATAAAATAAAATATGATATTAATGATGTTGACAGCAACGAAAACGCCGCACAATTGAAGTTAAAACTGAGAAAAAATGTTTCTGATCATTTTAAATTGTCTTTTGGTGCTGATTATTTCATTACCAAATTCAATGAAAATTTCGATGATAATGCTTCTATTCAGGTTTCAAACGGTTACGATTCAAACATTGCCGCTTTTTATACCGAAGGAGATATTTTATTCTCAAAAAATTTAGCAGCAAAAGTAGGTTTTAGACTTTCGAATAATAGTTTGTTGAATGAAACTAATATCGCACCAAGAGCTTCAATTGCGTATAAAGTTTCAAAAAGCAGTCAGTTTTCTTTCGCTTACGGAGATTTCTCTCAAACGCCTGTTGTAGATTATATTAAATATTCAAAATACCATCAATTTGAAAGTGAAAAAGCAAGACACTATATTTTAAACTATCAATTTACAAAACCAGGACAGACGCTTAGAGCCGAAGCTTACTATAAAGATTACAGCAATTTGGTTCAATACGACACAAGAGATATTGCTTATAATTCGGTTTTCAACAATAATGGTTCGGGATATGCAAAAGGTTTGGATATATTTTGGAGAGACAGCAACTTATATAAAAACTTAGAATACTGGATTTCTTATTCTTATATCGATTCTGAAAGACAATACAAGAATTTTCCAACAATGGCGACGCCAAGTTTTATTGCCAATCATAGTTTATCAATTGTAACAAAATATTTCATTACCGACTGGAAATCGCAAATTGGTTTCACCAACAGTTACAGTTCAGGTCGTCCGTACAATGATCCAAACCAAACACAGTTTATGAACGGAAAAACAAAATCGTATAACAGTTTGAGTTTTAACTGGGCGTATTTATTAACAACTCAAAAAATCTTGTATTTCTCCGTTTCCAATGTATTAGGAAGTCAAAACGTATTCGGATACGATTACGCCAAACTTCCAGACGCCAGCGGAGTGTATCAAAGACAAGCTGTTGTACCAACCGCAGATCGATTTTTCTTCATAGGTTTCTTCTGGACAATCAGTAAGAATAAAAATGAGAATCAGTTGAAGAATCTTTAAAAAAGGTGCTAAGGTTCTGAGATACTAAGATGCTAAGGTTTTTTTAGCAGCTCAAATTTTAGAAGTTTTAAAAAGACACAAAAGGGGGAAAACCTTAGAACCTCAGCATCTTAGTATCTCAGAACCTCAAAAAAAACAATTCAGTCATCAAATTCGACAACTCAGTATCATTTAATTTTAAAACAGTAAAAACAGCTATACTTTTGAAGTATAATTAATCACAGAGTTTTAATCATCAATAAAAAAAAACTTAGTCCCGAAGCTTCGGGATAGTAACTCAGAATCTTAGAACCTTAAAAAAAAGAAATCATGACCAAAATTATTACAATTACCACGTTATTTATCTGCAGTTTATTATCTGCACAAACACAATTTGAACAAGGAATGGGAAAAGCTTTTGGGCTTTGGAAAGAAGGAAAAAATACTGACGCTTCGGCAATGTTCGAAAGAATCGCAGCGGCAGAGAAAACAAGTTATTTGCCAAATTATTATGTAGCTTTAATCAACACTACATCGGCTTTTTCTGAAAAAGACAAAACCAAAATCGATTTGTTATTGACAAAAGCACAAGACGCTTTAGACATCGAACTAATTAAGGACCAAAACAATGCGGAACTTTATGCAATGCAGGCTTTGATTTATACAGCCTGGGTAGTTGCAGATCCGATGACAAACAGTATGAAATATTCATCTAAAGTGATGGAAGCTTACGCAAAAGGAAAAGCGATAGACCCAAACAATCCAAGAATTGTTTTTGGAGAAGCCGATTATCAATTGGGAGGAGCAAAATGGACAGGAGTTGATACAAAACCACTTTGCGTACAAGTTGATAAAGCTGTCGAACTTTTTGCTACTTTTAAACCAGAAACACCTTTTTCTCCAAAATGGGGATTAGAAAGAGCTTTAGAAGCACAAAAAAATTGCAAAAAATAAAACTAATTTAAGCTGATTATAATGAAAGATAATAGAAATACATATGCAGATTTAAAAAGCGGAACAATAGTTTCGTTTAAGATTTCTATGATTTTTACTGTAATATTTTCAGCTTTTTTAGGAGATGATTTAACGTTCCGAAACGTTCTGATAACCTTTTTTATAAGTTGTCTTTATTCCTTTGGAGTAGGTTTTGGAAATGGATATATCAACGTTCTTTTAGACAAAAAATGGGATTGGTTAGAGCAGACAAACTTAAGGGTTTATTATGGAATCATGGTGACGATTTTGTATACGGTACCAATTGTTCTAGGAATAAATTATTACGTTTATGTTATCCTTCAAAATTTCCCGATAGAGAATTTTTTTAGTGAAAGAATGATTTGGATACATCTGTTTTACATCATTTTATCTTTAGCTGTTTCAACTTTCATGCAGGCCAGAAGTTTTATGGTAAAATGGAAACAGGCATCAAAATTTGAAATAACACAACAAAAGATTATTGCGGGAACGGCAAACGCCAAATTCGAAAGTTTAAAAAATCAGATTGATCCGCATTTTCTTTTTAACAGCCTAAACGTATTAAGTTCTTTGATTGAAGAAAATCCGGATAATGCCCAGCGATTTACTACTTCTTTATCTAAAATCTATCGTTATGTTTTAGAACAAAAGGATAAAGAATTGGTTTCTGTTGATGATGAATTGTTGTTTGCAAAAACCTATATGAATCTGCTTAAAATGCGTTTCGAAAATAGTTTGTTTTACGAATTGCCAACGACACCAATTAATCCGGACGCAAAAGTGGTTCCGCTGTCATTACAGCTTTTACTTGAAAACACTGTAAAGCACAATGTGGTAAGCGAACAAAAACCGTTGCATATTCGAATTTTTATTGATGGAGATTATTTAGCGATTCAAAATGATTTTCAGAAGAAAGAAGTTTTACAAGACAGACAAGGAGTTGGACTACAAAATATCGTAAACCGTTACGGAATTGTAACCAACAGAAAAGTATTGATTGAACAAAATGAACAAACATTCACGGTTAAGATTCCGATTTTAACAAAACAAATAACAGTTATGGAAACAAATGCAGACTATAGCGATGAAAATAAAGCTTATTTCAGAGCTAAAAAAAGAGTAGAAGAATTAAAAGGATTTTACGGAAATGTAATTTCGTATTGTTGTGTAATTCCGTTTTTAATTTTTATAAATTTGAGGTATTCTCCTGGATTTCAGTGGTTTTGGTTTTCGGCTTTAGGTTGGGGATTTGGGGTTGTAATGCATGCTTTTAAAGTTTTTGGTTATAGCTCAGATTGGGAAGAACGAAAAATCAGAGAAATTCTCGAAAAAGACAACAACAAGCAAACCTGGAAATAATTATGGAACCAAATTATTCAAATACAGAGCGTTACTATCAGGCTCAAAAAAAGGTAGAGGAAATTAAAAAGTTTTATCAGCATTTAACGGTATATGTTCTCTGTAATCCAATTGTAATTGCAGTGAATTTGATGACTTCACCAGGTTATTTATATTTTTGGTGGTGCTTGTTGGGTTGGGGAATTCCGATTGTTTTGCATGGATTGAAGGCTTTTGATTGTTTTCCATTTTTTAATAAGGAATGGGAAGAGCAAAAAATAAAAGAGATCATTGACAGAGAAGAAAAAAGTAAAAAGCAAATTTGGAAATAATTATGGAAAGAGATTTTGATAATGGCCAGAAAGAGTTAGAGTTACAATTGCAGGAAATGGCAACCAAAAAAGTAGTAAAACTCAAAGCATTTTATACTCATATGTTCATTTATATTGTGGGTGTGATCATCTATATTTTGAAAGAGTACTTTGGAGTTCCGTTAAATTTTTTCCCCTTTCGATATCTTAACGGATTTGTAATGTGCATCTGGACAACTGCATTTTTAGTTTCTGCAGTAGATTTATTCGCTTCTTTTAAACTTTTTGGGCAGGAGTGGGAAGAACGTAAGCTGAAAAGCATATTAGAGAAAAAAACAAAAACACAAAAATGGGAGTAATTATGGAAATTAATTTTAATGAAGAAGATAAATATTATCTGGCTAAAAAGAAAGTCGAGAATATAAAAGGGTTTTATGGTAATTTAACATCTTATATTGGTGTTAATATAGTTTTGATTTTTATCAATTTATATACAACACCACATCATTTATGGTTTTATTGGCCATTAATATGGTGGGGAGTTGGAGTTGTTTTTCATGGTTTGAAGGTTTTTGAAATATTTCCGGTTTTAGGAAAAGGCTGGGAAGAAAGAAAGATCAAAGAGATCATGGATAAAGAAAAAGAGAACCAAAGTAAATGGCAATAACTTTTAAATCGAAATAAAATGGGACGTTATAGAAGACGCATGTACGAAGATTACGGGCAGGAATTTAATAATGACGAACACTTTGAAATGGCATACAAAAAAGTAAAAAGAATAAAAGGTTTTTACTCGCATTTGAAGGTTTATATTATGGTGAATATCATTATCATTGTTTCAAGTTTGAACAGAATTTATATTGGAGATCACTTGGAAATAAGGGGATTTCAAAATTGGGAAATATATTCAACAGCATTTTATTGGGGAATAGCTGTAGTGATTCACGCCTTTACAGTGTTTGGACCGGACATTTTTTTCAACGGAGATTGGGAGCAAAGAAAAATTCAAAAATATATGGATAAGGAAGCTTCAAATACCAATAAATGGGAGTAATTTTAAATTATTTTTTTTTCAATTTTTTCAGTTTAATACATGACCACATTAATTATAGAAGACGAGAAACCGGCAGCAAGATTATTGCAGCGAAAGCTTGAAAAGTTAGAGATTGCCGTAGAAACCATGTTGCACTCTGTAGAAGAATCTGTAGATTGGTTTACTAACAATGAACATCCCGATTTGATATTTTTGGATATTCAATTGTCTGACGGTTTATCGTTTGAGATTTTTGAAAAAATAGATATTAAAAGCGCTATTATTTTTACAACAGCTTATGATGAATATGCTTTAAAAGCTTTCAAATTAAACAGCATAGATTATCTTTTAAAACCAATTGACGAAGATGATTTAGAAATTGCTGTAACAAAATTTAAGTCACGTTTGCCGAAATCAAATTCAGAAAATCAAAATCTGCAGCTTGATTTCGAACAAATTCGCCGAATGCTTTCAAATCCTTTTGAAAAGAATTATAAAAAGCGATTTACCGTTAAAATTGGTCAACATTTAAAAGTCATTACTACTGATGAAATTGAATGTTTTTTCAGTGAAAACAAAGGAACTTATATCCATACTTTCGATAACAGAAATTATTTAATCGATTCGACTTTAGAAATTCTGGAGCAGGAATTGGACATGAAAGATTTCTTCCGCGTAAGCAGGAAATTCATAGTGCCTCTTCAGGCGATAAAAGAAATTCAGGTTTATACCAATTCCCGTTTAAAAGTAATTTTACCTTCGTACAAAGAAGATGAGGTAGTTGTAAGTCGTGAAAAAGTACAGGATTTTAAGAGTTGGCTGGACTAGACTTTTTAGCCTCCAAAATCATATAAAACTGAATTCCGAATAAGATAGAAGCCAATACCAAATGTATTGCCTGACTTCCTATTGGGAAATCAAGATATGCCATCGCCATTCCGGTTAGAATTTCAATTCCAATTATAGTAAGTACCCAGTTTATTTTTGAATACCCTAAGCCAAATTTGGTGTTTTTAATGTATAAGTAAACATTTACCAGTAAGACCAAAATAGAAAAGGAACGGTGAACATAAAAAGTAATCGACGGGTTTTGTAACCAAAGGACGCTTGCAGTCAAACCATTTTTAACTTGTTCATCTACAAACTGACGCACTTGTGTTCCAATGGCTACCTGAATTAAAGTCAGTAAAAGAGAAAATAAAAGTACGTTTCTAAAAGTTGAATTGTATTTTACCGTGGCTAATTTTGGTCTGGCCAATTGAATAATATATAAAATTACGGCAACGATTACCAAAGCCATAACCATGTGAACGGTTATTTTTATTGGATTTAATACAGAGTAAACTACTTTTGCACCAAGCCAGGCCTGAAAACCCATCATAAAAACAACTAACCACGAAAGTAAAGTGATTTTTTTATTTTGTTTCCAAAATCTGAAAGAGGTAATTGCCATGAAAAAACACGCCATTCCCGCTAAAGCGCCACAAAGTCTGTTGATGTATTCGATCCAGGTGTGGAGGGGATTAAAAATCGCATAATCATGTTTGGTATATTTTTCCCAATGTGAAGCATCAAAAGAAGTTTCAGTTGTAAAATTATCTTTTGCTACCAGAAGGCTTTCATCTTTAATAATTACCTGTCCTTTTTCAAAAATACGGTTTGATTCCCAGGTCAATTCCTTTAAGTCTGTTGGCGGAATATAATATCCAAAACATTTTGGCCAATCCGGACAACCCATTCCAGATCCTGTCATACGAACCAAAGCTCCTGCGACAATTACTAAATAAACTAAAACTAATGCTGTTTTTGCGATTATAGGGAAATGTTTTTTCATTCTTTTTTTTAAAGTTGCAAAGTTTCAAAGTTGCAGAGGTTCAAAGGATTGGAACACTTGATTTGAAACATTAATATTTTAAATTTTAATAAACCTTTGTTGCTTTGTGCCTTTGTTAATATGCACCTTTTTTTTTAAAACCAATTTTAACTATCTTCTTGCTCTTTGAACCACTTTTCTACTTCAATTTGAGCTTCTTCATCAGAAATACATTCTCCATTTTCGTATTCTCTTAATGCCTGATTTATCTTTTTTTGTTCTTCTGGCGAAAAGACACGTATTTTTTCATTTGTTAAAAATTGTACCTTATCAGTCGCAAGATCAATATCAATAGTTTTTAATATTCTGTTATTAAAGAGGACTTAATTCGGATGTTGTCATGATTTACATTTTCAACAAAATTAAGTAAATTTTCTTACAATTTTAAAGTAAAGTTTTAAACCTTTGCTGCTCTGTGCCTTTGTTACTATGCACCTTTTTTTAAACCCATTTTTTCCGCTCTCTTCTGCATAAACTCAAAAGCAGCATCATATTCATTTGGAATTTCACCTTCTAAAATCGCTTCCTTAATGGCTTCTTTCAAAACTCCAATTTCTCGTGAAGGCTTTAAATTGTAGTATTCCATTATTTCTTCACCAGAAATTGGCGGTTGAAAATTACGCACATGATCGCGTTCTTCAACTTCAACAATTTTCTTGCGGACGATTTCAAAGTTTTTATGGTATTTCTTGAATTTCGAAGGGTTTTTAGTGGTAATATCTGCTTCGCATAAAGTCATTAGATTTTCTACATCTTCACCAGCATCAAAAACCAAACGACGAACAGCGCTATCGGTTACAATATCCTGTGCCAAAACAATTGGACGCGAACTCATAATCACCATTTTTTGTACAAATTTCATTTTATGATTCAATGGCATATGAAGGCGTTCAAATATTTTTTTAGCCATTTTCCCACCTAAAAATTCATGACCGTGAAAAGTCCAGCCCTGTTTTTTATTGAAACGTTTTGTTGGCGCTTTCCCGATATCGTGTAATAAAGCAGACCAGCGTAACCAAACATCATCTGTATTAGGGCAAATATTATCGACAACTTCCAGCGTGTGATAAAAGTTGTTTTTATGCGTATGACCTTCAATTTCTTCTACCTGATTTAGAGCAGTTAATTCAGGAAGAATAATGTCTAAAAGTCCGGTTTGATATAAAAGCAAAAATCCAATTGAAGGTTTATCTGTTGAAAGAATTTTATTCAATTCATCTACAATTCTTTCTCCCGAAATAATTTTAATTCTCTCTGCATTTTTAGTGATTGCGTCTAGAGAATTTTTCTCAATTTCAAAACCTAACTGATTCGCAAAACGAATGGCACGAAGCATTCGCAAAGGATCATCAGAATAAGTAATGCTTGGATCTAAAGGCGTTTTTATGATTTTATTCTCCAAATCGGCCAATCCATCAAAAGGATCAGAAAGATTTCCAAATGTTTTTTCGTTTAATGATAACGCCAAAGCATTAATGGTGAAATCACGACGATTTTGATCATCTTCAAGTGTTCCGTTTTCTACAATCGGGTTTCGGCTGTCGAAATTATAAGATTCTTTTCTGGCACCGACAAATTCGATATCAGTATCTTCAAAACGAAGCATTGCAGTTCCGTATGTTTTAAAAACCTGTACTTTAGGTTTTTTTGGAAGCAATTCAGAAACTTTCAAAGCCAATTCGATTCCGCTTCCAACGGCAACAACATCGATATCCTTTTTAGAACCCCGCTTTAAAAGCAAGTCACGCACAAAACCTCCAATTACGTAACTGTCCACGTTTAGTTCCTGAGATGCCTGCGAAATAATTCCGAAGATTTTATGTTGTAAAGCTGTTTTATAATTTGTTTGTATAGCCACGAATTCACGAATTTTTAAATAATGAGTTTCTTTCTTGAAGACGAATGAAACGTGTGCAAATTTACAACATAGAAAATGCCTTTTATAATCTATGACTCACTTTTTTGTAGAAATTAATACTTTCGAGTATCAATTTTTGTCAAAATAGCATTTAATAAGATTTAAAGCTCCAGCGGAGCAGAATATTTATAGTTAAATTTATTTTGATTCTGATTAAAGCTCCATCGGAGTGATATAAAATTATTATTTCACCCCGCTAGGGTTTTGGAAAGCGGGACGTTTATCTGTTTTATAAACATTTTGTCCCGCTGGGACTTTATTATATTTTGCTTTTATGCGGTTATCAAACAAATCAATTCTGATACCTCATTTTTAAAATTTCAATTTGTATTTTTGAGTCATAGAAAAATGTACAAATGAAAATTGTTATATCGCCAGCGAAGTCACTGAATTTCGAAAAAGAATTGCCAACTACAAAATATACTGAACCTTCTTTTTTGAAAGAAGCGCGTCAGGTTCACAAAATTTTAAAAACTAAAAAGCCAAAAGATTTATCTGAATTAATGTCGATTTCAGAAAAATTATCTGATTTAAACTGGGAGCGTAATCAAAAATGGAAAACACCCTTTTCTCCGGAAAATGCCCGTCCGGCAGTTTATACTTTTGATGGTGATGTTTACACTGGTTTAGATGCTTATACAATTCCGCTGGAAAAGTTAGAAGTTTTGCAAGATAAACTTAGAATTTTGTCGGGACTTTATGGTGTGTTAAAACCATTGGATTTAATGCAGGCCTATCGCTTAGAAATGGGAACAAAAATGCCTGTTGGAGAATATAAAAATCTACATGAGTTTTGGAAACCAACTGTTACAAAAGCGTTAAATAAAGAATTGAAAAAAGGGGAGTTGTTTGTGAATTTAGCCAGTAACGAATATTTTTCGGCTGTTGATGTAAAAGCATTAAAAGTTCCGGTAGTCACTCCGGGCTTTAAAGATTATAAAGACGGAAAATTAAAAATAATCAGTTTCTTCGCAAAAAAGGCGAGAGGAATGATGGTTCGTTATATCATCGATACCAATGCCGAAACTATTGACGACTTAAAAGGTTTCAATTACGAAGGCTATCAGTTTGATGCGAATCTGTCTAAGGGAAATCATTTGGTTTTTACAAGATAGGTTTTTTTAAAGGTACTAAGATTCTAAGTTGCTAAGGCACTAAGATTTTTGCTAGAGAATCGAAGACTCCATTCATATTGTAGCAAGGCCCAAAGGCTTCGTTATCAATCCTGTAATCTATGCGAAAAAGATTAATTATAAAAATGAAAAAGCCGGGTTAAATGAATTACCCGGCTTTTTCGTATTATAAATTATAAATCAATTATTATTAATGCATTGCATCAGCAGGATTAATCTTGTTTTTGCTTCTTTTTATAAAGAAGATAATTGGAATACAACATAAGAACATGATGCCTAAATACATGAAAATATCAATGTATGACATTACGGTACTTTGTTTTAGCACAGCATAATCTATCGCTTGATACGATTTTTTAAGGGCAACATCGGCACTATATCCTTTCGCCATAAAAGCTCTTTGCATTCCTTGAATACGTTGTTGAACATCATATTTTGCAGGATCTAAGTTCGTTAATAAATTAACTCTGTGTTCCTGGCTTAAACGGGTAATAAAAGTGGTAATAATCGCAATACCAAATGATCCTCCTAATTGTCTCATCATTCCGGTAAAAGCTGCCCCTTCACCAATGTGTTTTCCTTTTAATGTTGAAAGAGAAAGGGTTGTAATAGGTACAAAAAGCAATCCCAAACCAATTCCTCTTAAAATCAATGGCCAGTACATATGTTCTACACCGGTGTCAGGCGTCATACGAGTTTGCATCATAAAAGTAAAGAAGAAGAAAACTAAAAATCCGATTCCGACCATATATCCTTGTGGAACTCCTTTCTGGATCATGTTACCCACAAACGGCATCATAATAGCCGTTGTTATAGAACCTGGAATCAATAATAATCCGGCATCAGTTGCTGTCCATCCTAAAATAGATTGCGTGTAAATTGGGATAATTAAAGTTGATCCGTACAATCCGAAACCAAGAATAAAACACATTACGGTTCCGATTCTTAAATTTCCATCTTTTAAAACACTTAAGTTTACGATTGGATGTTTATAGGTTAGCTCTCTCCAGATGAAAAGTACCAATCCAAGAACAGTTACAACACTTAAGGTTACAATTGTCGAATCGTTAAACCAGTCATCTTGTTGACCATGCTCTAAAACGAATTGTAATGATCCAATAAAAGCGGATAACAATATAATTCCCCACCAGTCAACCTGATTGGCTTTTAATTTTTCTCCGTACTTTGGACTTCTAACAAAAGTCAATGCCAAAATAGTAGCGATAATTCCTAAAGGAATATTGATATAAAATATATAAGGCCAAGAGTAATTATCAACTAAATAACCTCCCAAGGGCGGTCCTAGAGTTGGTCCTACAATTACACCCATTCCGTAAATAGCCTGCGCCATACCGCGCTTTGCTACCGGATAACTTTCGGTAATAATGGTTTGGGCTGTTACAAGTAGGGCGCCTCCACCCATACCCTGAACAAACCTAAAAGCCACCAATTCCCAAATATTGCTTGCATTACCACATAAAAAGGAGCAGACCGTAAATATTATGATAGAAGCCACAAAATAATTACGTCTTCCAAATTGCTGCGATAGCCAGCTCGTCATCGGAATTACAATTACATTCGCAATTGCGTATGCTGTAATTACCCAGGCCACATCTGTCAGGGTAGCGCCAAGGCTACCTCGCATGTCTGTTAGCGCTACGTTTACAATGGTCGTATCAACGATTTCCAACAAGGCACAAAGTACTGCTGTAATCGTGATTATGACACGTCTGTAACCGTATTCTACTAAATCGTCGTCTGCTTGTACTGCTGTTGCCATTTATTTATTTTAAATGTACGTCTACATCAACATTCATTCCTGGTCTCAATAATTTTACTTTCTCAGGGTCATTCGATGGGTCTAAACTAATTTTTACCGGTAATCTCTGAATTGTTTTTACGAAGTTACCTGTTGCGTTATCCGGTGGTAATAATGAAAAACGAGATCCTGTAGCAGGAGAGAAAGAAGTTACAATTCCTTTAAACTCATAGTTAGGATAAGCATCTACTTTTAAGCTTACTTTTTGTCCCACAATCATTTTGTTTAATTGTGTTTCTTTAAAGTTAGCAACAACCCAGGCTTCGTTATTATTAATGATATAAAATAAAGATTGTCCTGGCTGAACCAATTGCCCTGGCTGAATATCAACTTTAGAAACCTGACCATCAATTGCAGCTGTTACTACTGTATAACTAAGATTTAAGTGAGCAACATCCAACATTGTTTTTGCCTTCTTGATGTTTGCTGCAGCAACTTCTGTTTGTTTGTCAGAAGCTTTTGATTTAGATTCAATTACCGTTTTTTGGTAAGAACTTGCTCTTTGTTGTTGCTCTAAAACGCGTACTTGATTTTCAGCTTCTTCTTTTGCAGTCTGAGCCTGCTCAAATTGTTGTTTTGTAATGGTATGTGTTTTATACAAATTATTGTAACGGTTAAAATCGTTTGTAAGTTGTCTCAATCTGATTTTTGCACTTTCGATAGAACCACTTGCAGATCTCATATTGGCATCAGAAACGGAGATACTTGCATAGGCACTTCCAATATCCGCTTTGGCAGCTTCGTATTGTCCTTCAGCTCCTAATAATGCAGCATTTGCTTCGTCAATCTTCAATTGATAATCTCTTTTATCGATAGTAAATAAAGTATCTCCTTTTTTTACAAAGTCGTTATCTTTTACATACACCTTACTAATATATCCAGATACTCTCGGAATAATTGGATTCATTTTTTTCTCAATCTGAGCATCATCCGTTTCTTCGTGAGCCTGTCCGTGTAAGTATTTAGATATTCCGTAAGTTCCCCCCAATAAAACCAAAACGGTTAGTATAATGATGAATTTAGTATTTGTTTTTTTCTTTTCCATGAGAGCGATCGATTATATTTTAGAAAGATTGAATGATTGTGATAATTGTCCTGATACTGATAATAATTCGTAATATTTTTGAATTATAGTCGCTTTTGATAATGCAGTGTTGATTTTAGCGCTTAAGTGCTCAACATCAGCTTCAACCAAATCATTAGTATCTGATAAGCCGTTGTCGAATTTATCTTTTACAAGTCTGTAATTTTCAGAGGCTTGCTGAAGTGCTTCATCGTAAACTACACTTTGATTGATCGCTAAGTCATAATCTTCAATAGATTTCTGAACTTCAATTTTAATACGATCTGTCATGATAGCTTCTGTATTTTTTACCTCTAAAGCTCTGCTTTCAGCTTCTCTTACGTGAGCATTATTTTTGTAAATTCCGGATAAATCATAAGTTAAACCTAACCCAAAGTTCATCGCATATTTTACAGTTATTATGTCTTTAAGATCTAAAGCAGTGTAACCTCCTAATAAAGCAAGAGACGGATAATAACCTGCTTTTGCAATTTTAATGTTGGCTTCACTCGCTTTTTGCTGGAAACGAATCGCCTCTAAATCTTTTCTGTTTTCAAGTGCCAACACATCAGATGTTGGAGCATTGGTTGTTTTTAAATTAAAAAAGTCAGCTTCATTAACACTCAGTTTAACGCTTGGATCTAATTTTAGCAAAGTCGTCAGATAATAATTAATATTGTTGATGTTGTTATTTGCTTCATCAATAGATAATTGCGTTTTTGAAACTAACAATTGCGCTTTTAATAAATCATTTCTTGGAATGATTCCGTTTTTCTCTAACTCCGTAAAATCAGTAACACGCTGTTTAGCTTGCTTTTGATTCTCATTTAGAAGATCCAACGTTTTTTGTGCTTTGTATAAAGCAGTGTAATAGGTGATTACACGTAAAGCAACATCCTCTTTTGTTTTAGCGGCATACGCATTTTCGGCTTCATATAAATTATCTGATGCTTTTATGCTGTTTTGGATTTTAAATCCTGCAAATATAGGCAGGCTAAGACTTGCCTGACCAAACATTGCACGATCCGGAGATGGCATTGGTTCAGCACTTGCTTCGTCGCCGTTATTGTGCATATCAATCGAGGCTTTTGTCAATCTTTGGTATTGACCGGAAATTTTTAAATCAGGATACTGATTGTTTTTAACGTCTTGTAATTCGTATTTTTTCGTGTTTACCTTAGTGTTGGCAAGCGTAACTTCGTTACTTTTTTCCCAAGCCAGTTTTACGGCTTCGTCTAAGGTTAAACTTGTTTTTTCTTGTGCTTCTATTGATGAGATTCCAATGAAGAAAATACCAAAGAGCAATAATGGATTAATTTTCATAAACAAGTAGTGCTTTTATAGTTTGTTGAATGTGCTTTGTAAGACTGGTTTTAATGTAATTATTATACATTTCTTCGGTTTTTAAATTCAGTAATTCCACAAAAAAAGATTTATTCATGTGAAAGTGAAAAAAGGTTCCGATTATGGTCGGTGTAAGAAGCGGAATTATAACATCTTTTCTGAATACGCCTTTTGATTGGCCTTGCGCTATAATGCTTTCTACAGATTTTAAATTTCCTTTTTTTAATTCGGTAAAGGCAATCATGCTTTTTTCTCTCTTTTCTGAATTGAGTTCAAAATGTAAAACCCTGAAAATACCTTTATTACAACTTATTCTGTTAATGTAAATTTCGATTAATTTATTGACTTTTTCAATCGGTTCCAGATTTTCCTGTAATAAATTTTCGAGTTGTAATTTTAAATCAGAAGTTTTGTAAAGAATTAAAGCTTCCAGTAGCCTTTCTTTTGAGCCAAAATAATACGAGACCATTGCAATATTAATTTTTGCATGTTTTGAGATATCCCTTATCGATGTACCCTCAAATCCTTTCTCAGAAAATAGCTTTTCAGCAACCTCCAGAATCTGAATTTTTTTATCGTTTAATTCGATGTTCGACATAGTAGTGTTTCTAATCGGGTACAAAATTAAACAAGTGTTTAAATTAAACGATCGTTTAATTTTTGTTTAACAAAAAATTAACATAAAACGGTGTAGTTGTTTTTTGTTAATTTTTGATAATAAATCATT
The DNA here is from genome assembly GCF_001427905.1 of Flavobacterium sp. Root420. Taxonomy (GTDB): domain Bacteria; phylum Bacteroidota; class Bacteroidia; order Flavobacteriales; family Flavobacteriaceae; genus Flavobacterium. Next base: position 29,276 of record NZ_LMEF01000033.1, on the reverse strand, counting down.
CCGCTTTTTTTGTATTCAAATAGAAGTTAATATCAATTTTAAATTTTTCTTCTCCTATTGATTTAGCTATGTTTGTTGATTTCCAGTTAATTGTGGGGTAAATCCAAATATCTTTGGTAAAATTGGTTTTAATTGGCATCGAAAAATTATCATTACAATTGGTATAACGGTAAAGCAGTTCATTGCGACTATTTATTTTATATTCTAAAACGGGAATAAGATTTGTTCTTAAATATTGATCAAACAAATATTTGAAATCAATTTTTGAATTTAAACTGATATAATTCTCAATTTGATTTGTAGTCACAACTTTATGATAGAAATTGCGATTTAAACCCTGTAAGATTTCTGTGAATTTTGAATCGTCATTGATAATGCTTTTAATCATATGCAGGATAGCCCATCCTTTTATATAATTATCCTGGCTTCCATCTTCATTTATTCCATATCGTGCAATGATAGGTTTATCATTTTCTATCGTCCTGAACCTGCCAGCCATGAATTCGTTCCCTGCTTGTTTTCCTGATATGTCCGCAATTACAAGCTCTTCCGCTAAACCAGCAAATCCTTCCTGAATCCATCTGTCTGCAATATCGGCGGCTGTAATATTGTTTCCAAACCATTCGTGAGCCATTTCATGCACGACAATTTTATCTGTTTTTTTACCCCAACCAGTGTTTGAGATATCACCGCCTTTTTTATTTGTTCCTTTTTTATAACCGCCACCATAAGCAAGGCCACTTTGATGTTCCATGCCAATATAAGGTGCATCTGCCATTTTAAAACCATCTTTGTAAAAAGGGTAAGGACCAAACCAATGTTCTAATGATTTCATGGTATTATTGGCTTCCGGAATCATGTGTTTTTCAGCCTTTGACCTATTATAATCAAGAACCCAGTAATCCATGGACAGTTTTCCTTTTTTACCCTTATAAACTTGACTTATGTTAATGTAATTTCCAATATAAAATGAAATTCCATAATGATTTATCGGATTTTTAACTTCCCAATTATAAGTTTGGGTATTATCAGGATTTTTTACATTATTTTTTAATCGCCCGTTTGAGATTGCCATTAAGGAGTCCGGAACTGTAATCGCGATCGAAGCTCCATTATCAGGTTCATCATACATGGTGTTTTTACAAGGATACCATAAACTGGCCCCTTTGTACTGGCAGGCTACTGAAATCCAAGGTCTGTTTAATGAATCTTTTGCCCATACTAAACCACCATCCCAGGGAGGTTTTATAGATTCAGTTGGTTTACCGGAATAATAAATCGTGATTTTATTTTTTTTTGAAGTTTGATTTTGAGGTAATTTTAGATACCAGATATTCTGATTTTGTGTAAAGTCAACTTTTTTATCTTTTTGAAATACACTGTCAATTTTAAGAGGACTTACTAAATCAATCTGCATTAAGTCTGAATGCTTTTTGTTAGTAACGTTGTATTCAATTATATTTTTACCTGTTATTGTTTTATTAGTATAATCAGGTATAATACTTAAGGCATAATGCTGAATATCCCACCAAATTCGTTCTGGAGTGATCGAACCATTCAAGGTGTCTTGTTTGGTTGGGATATTCAGCGTTACATTTTTCTGAGCCTGCGCCGAGTTAAATATCAAATTTAGAATCAGAAAAAAATATGTTTTTTTAATAAATATTGATTTTTTTGGCATCACACAGATTTTATATTGATTTTAAAACCTGAGTAAATTACATTTAATTATCTAATCGCTCCAACAAAATCTGAAATTTTTCCAGAACCACTTTCACTCAAATGTTTAATAAAAGCACTTCCAATAATCGCGCCTTTTGCAAATTTCGTAGCCTGATTAAAAGTTTCCTTATTTGAAATTCCGAAACCAACGATTTGTGGATTCTTCAAATTCATGTTTCCAATTCTTTCGAAATAACTTTCCTGAATATTCCCGAAACCAGATTGAGAACCTGTAACACTCGCCGAACTTACCATATAAATGAATCCGTTTGAAACGCTGTCGATAAAATGGATACGTTCGTCTGAAGTTTGTGGTGTAATCAAAAACACATTTATTAATCCGTATTTTTCGAAAATAGCTTTGTATTCGTCTGCATACACATCAACTGGTAAATCCGGAATAATTAAACCGTCGATACCAATCTCAGCACATTTTTTACAGAACGCCTCAACTCCGTATTGCAACATTGGATTAAAATACCCCATAATAATCAACGGAATTTTTACGCTTTCGCGGATGTTCTTCAGCTGGTCAAAAAGAATTTGCGTCGTCATTCCGTTATGAAGCGCCGTTGTTGAACTCGCCTGAATTGTTGGTCCATCTGCCAAAGGATCACTGAAAGGCAAACCAATTTCGATTAAATCAACGCCATTTTTTTCTAAATCCTGAATAATCTGAACCGTATCATTTAAGTTAGGATATCCTGCTGAAAAATAAATAGAAAGTATCTTTTTATCTTCTTGTAATTTTTGAGTTATTCTGTTCATTTCTTTTATGTTTTTATCCTGCAAGGTTTCCAAAACCTTGTAGGTATTTATTAAGTTATTTTTTTGCCACTCCCGATAGAGCTATCTGGATAAAAGATTTTCACTGATTATTGCTGGAAATTTATTTCATGCAGATTTAAAATAGATTTAAGCTGATTTGCGCAGATCTTTTTAAATCTGCTCTAATCTGCCAAATCTGCGTGAAAAAAAATCTTTCTAATCTTTGAAATCTGTGCCATTATTTTTTAAAATTTCACAATCCGACTCGTCCAATTATCGTTTTTATTCTCCACCAATAAAAGTCCTGAATCTGAATCGTTCATTTGACCAACCAATTCTCCCTTGTTATTCCAAAAAACACTTTGTCCGGCTGAAGGATATCCCCAGGATTCACCACTGAAGTTAGACATTAAAACATTCATTTTATGTTTCTCAGCATAGCTTTGCAAATGGCTATACGCATTCGGAATGCCGTTTGGTGTAAAGAAAATACTGGCGATATATATATCAGTCGCTCTTTTGCAGGCATTTTCCGGGTGCAGCGGATTGTCAATATCGGCACAAATTGCAAACGAAACATTTTTGTTTTCAATTGTAATCATCGGATTATAATCAAATGAAGATTGAAAAAACTCATCTTCGCCTTCATGCAAAAATTGCTTCGTATAAATGGAAACAGAATTGTCCGGAGAAATAACAAATTCTCCAATAAACAATTCAGATTCTATTTGAATTGGCGCACCGGCAATAATGATAATATTATTTTCAGAAGCCAATTGTTTCAAATAATCCAACCGTGAATCGTCTTTTTTGAAAGCTAATTTTTGAGCATTTTCTCTTTCATAACCTGTAATAGACATTTCAGGAAATGCGATTAATTGTGCTCTGTTTTGCACAGCCAATCCGATAAGATGATAATGATCTGCTAAATTAGCTTCAATATCTCCTCGTGTTGGTTTTGTTTGCGCTGCTGCTAGAATCATTATTTAATTTTATTAATTTTCCATATAAATCCAGGCAACTGTTCCAGAATTCAGGGTAACCTCAACTCTTTTATAGGCATTAGATTCAAATAAATCTACTTTACCTAAATCTGCAGCAGAAACATTAAAAACTACACCATGTATAATGTCTGATGGATCCGGACTTGGTATTACCACGACATAATCTGCCATTCCAAATTCTTCTTCAATTTGAAGACTTTTTAGTTTATGTCCTAAAAGTTGGTCTGGAGTTCCGGTTAAGATTCTATTAAAAACCTGCCTTTGAATTTCTTTCGACCGTAATGTTCCGTAAGAGAATAACTTTTCCATAATTATGATTTTCTCGTTTTATTTTACAACTTAAAATAATCAATATAATTGTCTAAATCTTTATCGCCACGTCCCGAAAGGCTTATAACCACAATATCAGTTGGTTTAAATTTCTTTTGATCTAAAACCGCAAATGCGTGCGCACTTTCAATAGCTGGAATAATTCCTTCTAATTTTGTTAATTGTAAACCTGCGTTCATCGCATCGTCATCCGTAACAGAGAAAAATTCGCCACGTCCGGTTTGTGCCAAATGCGCGTGCATTGGACCAACGCCCGGATAATCTAAACCTGCAGAAATCGAATACGGTTCTGTAATTTGTCCGTCTGGCGTTTGCATCAAAAGGGTTTTGCAACCGTGAATTACACCCACTTTTCCTAATTTACTTGTCGCCGCGCTGTGACCACTGTCGACACCTTTCCCGGCAGCTTCAACGGCAATAATTCCAACTTCTGGCTCGTGCAAAAAGTGGTAATACGTTCCGGCTGCGTTACTTCCACCACCGATACAAGCGACTACATAATCAGGATTTTCACGACCTTCTTTTTCTTTTAACTGCCATTTTATTTCTTCTGAAATAACACTTTGAAAACGTGTCACCATATCCGGATAAGGATGTGGTCCAATTGCAGATCCAATAATATAATGAGTGTCAACCGGATTATTAATCCAGTCGCGGATTGCTTCGTTTGTTGCATCTTTCAATGTTCTTGAACCCGAAAGTGCCGGACGAACTTCAGCACCTAACATTTTCATACGAGCCACATTTGGTGCCTGACGCGCAATGTCGATTTCGCCCATATAAACGATACATTCCAAGCCCATTAAAGCGCAAACTGTTGCGGTTGCAACACCATGCTGACCAGCGCCGGTTTCAGCAATAATTCTTTTTTTGCCTAAACGTTTTGCTACCAAAATTTGCCCAATTGTATTGTTGACTTTATGTGCTCCGGTATGATTTAAATCTTCTCTTTTTAGATATACTTTTGTATTGTATTTCTCAGATAAACGCTTTGCAAAATAAAGCGGACTAGGGCGCCCAACGTAATCTTTCAGCAATTGATCGAATTCTGCCTTAAAATCGGGTTCGCTTGTTATTTTTAAATAATTCTGACGTAATTCTTCTACATTCGGATACAGCATTTCGGGAATATAAGCTCCTCCAAATTCTCCGTAATATCCTTTTTCGTTAACGTTAAAGTTCATTTCGTTTAAAGTTTAAAAGTTGGCAACATCAAATTTTCGTTTGAAATTGCTAAATAGATTTTTGTTTTTCAGCCCCGCTTCGATTTCAAATTTACTATTTACATCGATAGCATAAATAGGTAAATTGGTTTTTGAAATTTCTTCGATCGCTTTTAATTCATTGATTCCGATGCCGCCACTCAAAAAGAATGGCTTTTCAGACTTGTATTTTTTTAATATGGTCCAGTCAAATGTGGTTCCGTTTCCACCGGGTAATTTTCCTTTTGTATCAAAAAGAAAGTAATCGCAGACACTTTCATAAGGTTTTAAAACTTCAAAATCAAAGTCATTATCGGCAGAAAATGCTTTTATGATTTCGATTTTCTTTGGCAATTGTTTTTTTAATTCCGAACAAAATGCAACAGTTTCATTTCCGTGTAATTGAACGGCTTGCAATTTATATTTAATTACTTTATCCAGAATTTCTTCCGGACTTTGATTGACAAAAACGCCCACTTTTTTGACGGTTTCGATCAGTTCGGGAATTTCTCCGTTAAAGTATCGAGCGGATTTCTCCCAGAAAATAAATCCCATATAATCGGGTAGGAGCGCACCTACTTCGAGTATATTTTCAGGATATTTCATACCGCATATTTTGAGTTTCATTTTTTTGATGCTTTAAGCTTTAAGCAATAAGCTTTAGGCTTTTTTGCTTTGTGCTGATTTTTTTTTAATGCTTTACGCTTTAAGCTATAGGCTTTAGGCTTTAGGCTTTTTGCTTTGCGCAGATTTTTTTAACTTTTGCTAAAAGCTTACAGCCTATAGCTTATGGGTTACAGCTGACTAATAAAGTCAAAAGCTGCTTGCCCCGCGTTATCGGTTTTCATGAAGTTTTCTCCAATTAAGAATCCGGTGTAACCGTATGGCCTTAATTCTGAAATGGCTTCAATTGATGAGATTCCGCTTTCTGAGACTTTTACAAAATCATTCGGAATTTGTCCTGCCAGTTGTTTGCTGAAATCCAGACTAACTTCAAATGTTTTCAGGTTTCTGTTGTTTACGCCAATCATGTCTAAAGTCGGCATAATTGATTTTTCTAATTCTTCCTGATTGTGAACTTCAAGCAAAACCTCTAAACCTAATTTCTTTGCAAATTCTGATAATGATTTTATTTCTTCCCTCGTTAAAACTGCAGCGATCAATAAAATTAAATCGGCTCCAAAAGCTTTGGCTTCCAGAATCTGGTATTCGTCAACTATAAATTCTTTTCGCAAAAGCGGAATATTCACACTCGCTCTTGCCAGTAGTAAATCATCTAAGGAACCTCCAAAATATTTTCCATCAGTTAAAACTGAAATCCCACAAGCTCCGGCATTTTCATACCCTTTTACAACTTCTTCAACCGTAAAAGTATGATTGATTACTGACTTTGAAGGAGAACGACGTTTGTGTTCTGCAATAATTCCTGTTGAACTTGTTCTCAATTTTTGACTTAAAGAAATCGTTTCTCTTCCAAAAAATACAGAACTTTCCAATTGCGAAACCGGAATGATTGATTTTTTAAGAACGACTTCTCGTTGTTTATCGAAGATTATTTTATCTAGTATGTTCATTGTTTATTTGTTTCAGGTTTCAGGTTTCAAGTTTCAGGTTCGTTCCAACAACGTGAAACCTGAAACAAAGAAAACTTAAAACTATTTTTTACCTACTTAATTCCTGTAATGTTTGTAATGCCTTTAGGCCTTTTCCAGAAAATAAACTTTCTTTCGCCAATTCAAATCCTTCCAGCGGGGAACATTTTGTAACCGTTGCAATTGCCATTGCGGCGTTGGCCAGAACCACATTGTTTTGAGCTTCTGTTCCTTTTCCTGAAATAATGTTAATGAACATTTCTGCTGATTCCTCGATTGTTTTTCCACCTTCAATTTCGGATTGAGATAAAAGACGAACACCAAAATCTTCTGGTTTCAACATACCTTCCATGTGCGATGTTATCGTTTTGGTTGGACCAGTTAAAGAAATTTCGTCATAGCCGTCAAGCGAATGCAAAATGGTGAAATTGATATCCGTGTTTTGGTATAAATAAGCATACATTCGGGCTAATTCCAAATTGAATACACCAACTAATTGATTTTGTGGAAACGACGGATTTACCATTGGTCCCAGCATATTAAAGAATGTTTTTACCGCTAATTCTTTTCTGATTGGTCCAACATTTTTCATCGCCGGGTGAAATAGGGGAGCGTGCAAAACGCAGATTCCTGCTTTGTCGATACATTTCTCTAAAAAGGAAGGATCATTACTGAATTTAATTCCCATTTTTTCCATCACGTTGCTCGATCCTGAAATTGACGAAACACCGTAATTTCCGTGTTTCGCCACTTTTATTCCCGCTCCGGCTGAAATGAATGAAGCTAAAGTTGAAATATTGAAAGTATCTTTTCCATCGCCACCCGTTCCGCATAAATCGATGGTGTTATAAGCTGATAAATCAACGCGAATGCATAATTCCAACAAAGCTTCACGAAAACCAGAAAGTTCGTCAATAGTAATACTGCGCATCATAAACACAGTCAAAAATGCCGAAATCTGACTTGGATTGTAATTTCCGCTTGAAATATTAATCAATACGTCTTTTGCTTCTTCTTTAGAAAGCACTTCGTGATTGATTAATTTATTTAATATATTTTTCATTCTTTTTTAAGGTTCTAAGTTGCTGAGGTACTAAGGTTCTAAGTTTTTTAAACTGGCACTTAAAACTGAAACTGCCTACTTGTTTTTAATGTTCATTTCCCTGATAGATCCACATAGGTTCTGTTTTTCCGGCTCTTTCAAATCCGTTTTTTTTATAAAAGTCAACTGATCTTCCATCGGCGGTTAACATTTGCATGTGAAAGTGACCATATTTCTCCTGCATTTTATCCATGATCAATTTTCCAATTCCTTTTCCCTGATAGTCCGGAAGTACCAATAAATGCGGATAATAAACGGTTAAAAATCCATCAGAAATCGCATTGCCAAGTCCGACTAATTTTTTTCCTTCCCATGCTGTAATTAAGGTCTCCGAATTTAAAAGAGCATTATACAATTCATTTGGTTTATTGGCCGAACTCCATTCGTTGGCTTTGTATAAAATCAAGATGTCTTCAATGTTGATTTCTTTTGTATCTGAAATAGTAATCATAAGGTTCTAAGTTGCTAAGATTCTAAGTGACTAAGTTTTTGGATTGTGATTGTAAACTGAGACTTTATACTAACTTTTTATCCAGTTTTCTAAGATCAATTTCCCTTTTGGTGTCAAAACACTTTCTGGGTGAAACTGAACGCCTCTAACATCAAATGTTTTGTGTCTTAATGACATAATTTGACCGTTTTCATCTATTGAAGTGGCTTCTAAAACGTCTGGTAAATTGGCATCAACAACCCATGAATGGTATCTTCCTACTTCGAATTCATTTCCTAAGCCTTCGAATAAAATTTCATCAGAAACTACCGTTTTTACATTTGTGGCCACACCGTGATATACTTTATCAAGGTTTGAAAGTGTTCCGCCAAAAACTTCTCCAATTGCTTGCTGGCCCAAACAAACACCTAAAATGCTTTTCGTTGGCCCGTATTTCTGAATTACTTCTTTTAATAATCCAGCTTCATCCGGAATTCCTGGTCCTGGAGAAAGTAATATTTTATCAAAAGTTGCGATTTCGTCAATATCAAATTCATCGTTTCTGTAAACGGTAACTTCGCAGTTTAAATCTTCTAAATAGTGCACTAAATTATAAGTGAAACTATCGTAATTGTCTATAACTAATATTTTTTTCATTTTTTTGAGGTGCTAAGTTGCTAAGGTTCTGAGTTGCTAAGTTTTTATCTGTGACCGAAAACTGCGACTGAAAACTTTTTTTATTTTTCGCGAACGTATTTTTCTGTAATAATTCGGTTGATTCCTAATTTTTCTACTTTTTCGATTCCTTTTTGAGTTAGTGTATCATTTTTGATTTTTACGACGAACTCAAATTTCCCATTTTCCCATTGACGGTTATTGAAATACTCCAGGTTTTCGGTGTAAACGCTGTCTTTCAAAGTATATTTTCCGCCTCCGCCAAAAAATACTGCTGCTGTGCTGTCTTTCCCGTTATTCAAATCATGATTGAAAAAAGCAAAATGGGTATCATTTATAATTTTAATCATTTTTGTTTTTGGATTGAAAGTAGAGAAAGTCGAATCTTTTTCTGTCGTTTCAGCTGATATCAAACGCCAGGTTCCTTCAATTGACTTTTCTTTTTTTTCTGAATTACAAGCTGTAACGCCAATGATTAAAAATAAAATTGAAATTGCTTTTTTCATCGTTATTTATGGTTTTTTTAGTTTGTTTAATTGTTTCAGGTTTCATGTTCCAACAACTTGAAACCTGAAACAAAGAAAACCTGAAACTAAATTTGTTCCGCCATTTCCAGCGCTGTATTCAAAGCTCTTAATTTATTATAAACTTCCTGCATTTCGCTTTCTTCGTCGGAGCTGGCAACGATTCCGGCTCCGGCCTGACAATGCAGTTGGTGATTTTTACTTAAGAAAGTTCGAATCATAATCGCGTGGTTAAAGTTTCCTTCAAAATCCATAAAACCGATCGCTCCTCCGTAGAAATTACGATTTGTTTTTTCATAATCTTCAATCAATTGCATGGCCCTGTGTTTTGGCGCACCGCTTAAAGTTCCTGCAGGGAAGGTATCGGCAACCACTTGCATTGTTGTGGCTTTGTCGTGTAAATGTCCTGTAACTTTAGAAACCAGGTGAATTACGTGAGAGAAAAACTGAACTTCTCGGTATTTCTCCACGTTTACATCGTGACCGTTTCGGCTTAAATCGTTTCTGGCCAAATCGACCAACATAACGTGCTCGCTGTTTTCTTTTTTATCTTCTGAAAGCTGTTTGGCTAAAACCGCATCATGTTCATCATTTCCGGTTCTTTTGAAAGTTCCTGCGATTGGGTGTATCTCGGCTTTTCTGTCTTTTACGATAATTTGTGCTTCTGGCGAAGACCCAAAAATTTTGAAATCTCCATAATCAAAAAAGAATAAATAAGGAGAAGGATTTATGCTACGTAAAGCTCTGTAAACATTAAACTCGTCGCCTTTGAAACCTTGCGTAAAACGACGGGATAAAACCAATTGAAAAACGTCTCCGCGGAAACAATGTTTTTTAGCCAAAGCCACATTGTGTTTGAATTCTTCATCGGTTAAGTTAGAGAAACCTTGGCCTTCTTTGGTAAATTTATAAGATGCAATATTTCTTGATTGTAATAATTGCTCAATTTCTGAGATATTGTTTTTTCCATCAACACTATGACAAAAAATGTATGCTTCATTTTTAAAGTGATTGATAGCAATGATATTTTGATAAACCGCATAAAAAACATCTGGAATTAAAGTTGCAGTGTCTTTTTTAGCAATCGAAACTTTCTCAAAATAACGAACGGCATCATAAGAAATGTATCCGAATAAACCATTATTGATGAATTTAAAATCGTTTTTCTCCGATTTAAACTGACTTGAAAATTCCTGAATTACTTGCGGAATATTTGTTGAAGCATCAATAGCAATTTGCTCCGTAGTTCCGTCAGGGAAAGTTTTTGAAATGATTTCGTTTTCGATTTTAATCGTCGCGATTGGATTGCAGCAGATGTACGAGAAACTGTTGTCATTTCCGTGATAATCACTACTTTCCAATAATAGACTATTTGGGAATTTATCTCTGATTTTAAAATAAATACTTACCGGCGTGATGGTGTCTGCCAGAATTTGTTTGTAGTGTGTGTTGAGTATAAAAGGTTTCAATGTATATAGTTTTTTAATTTTTAGAATATTTTCAATTTACTTTTGACCAAAAAAAAAAGGCTTGTCGTGATGACAAGCCTTTTATATTTATAGTTTTACAATACCATAGGAAGCTTTGTTCACGACGTTTGACGTAAATTCTTCCACCACCAAGTATTGTTCATTAATGTTTTCATTTTCTTATTTTGATATGGCAAATATATAAATGTAATTTGGAATGGGAGACATAAAATTTCAAAAAAATCTTTTCTTAATTTAGAAATTTGTTAAATTTCAACTGAAAAGATCGTTTTTAAATCCTTAATTTCCAATAGCAAGCGTGTTGTTTACATTCATTCTGAAGTCTGGATTCCCTTTAATATTAGGCATTGAGAACAGTTCGCTGTTTTTAAGTCTGGTATAATCTAAAAAGAATATTGGATTTCCATAAAATTTTTGAATTGATGGATTTCCGCTTCCGGATTCGCTTGTAATTCCGCCATTACAATTGTTAATTACAAGGTTTTTGAATGTTATTTTAGATAAATTAACATCACCATCTCCAATATTCCCTTCTAATAAAACAAAGGGAGTAAAGCCTGAAATGATACTATTTGATAAATTAAAGTACGTGTTCTCCCTAACATAAACAGATTCTCTAACCAGTCCCTGACTGTTTTCTTCGAGATTTACCAAAGTAATATTGGTCGCATCAATTTTAGTCAATTTCTTGCTCATATCGGTATTTCCAATTTTATCATAAGAATCAACTTCAAAACATCTTGATCCTGAAACGTCAGATGAGAAGGGGTGACGAATGGCGATACTGTTACTTATATTGCATTGAACGCCTTGTGTAAAATCGAAATCATCATCTGTAGTTCGGTATGAGATTAAGTTGTTCATAACTAAATCTCCACCATAACTTTCAAAAGAATCATCATTTGAATAACTAACCTGAATATTACTTAAAACAGTTTTTCTTCCAACTCCTGCTAACGAAATTCCGTTAAGTTCTTTTAGTGAACTTAGTTTTCGACCTGCATATTCAACTCTAACATATTTTAGAATTCCTGAATTGTCTTCAGGATCCTGACCTCCGTAATGATTTAACATTGGTTCCAGATCAAAAGGTAGTGTATGTAAACCACCAAGTGTATTTATAGGAGCTTTGCCAAGGATAATAATTCCTCCCCAATCTCCGGGTTTTCTTTCTACTGTTTCTTTGTTTGATGTAAAAACGATAGGATCAGTTTCTAAGCCTTCAGCCATAATTTTAGACCCATTTGTTATAACAAGTGTTCCGCAAGTTTTATCGTCACCGCGAATTACGGTTCCGGGTTCAATAGTTAAAGTAGCATTATTGGTTACATAAACCACACCAACCAATTGGTAAGTATTGCGTTTTGTTAATCGGGTGTCTTTATCAATAGTTCCTGCGATAATGTTGGTAGCTTCGTTATATTCGACACTGGCTGGTTTAAAATTAGTCCAGTTGTTCATCCAGTTGGTGTTGCCAATAATTCCTTTTGGCTGTTGTTGTGCTTGTAGAAAAAAAGTGCTTAAAAGTGTAATAAGTGTAACGTGTAATTGTGCTTTCATAACTATAATTTAAATTTCTAGTTTTTGATTTTTATTTTTTCTCAAAATTAGAGCCCGCATGTTAATCAATACGGGGATAGTTATTATGAAAGTGTTATTTTAAGATTAAGAATGTTATGTTTTTGAAAAGAAATAACAAAAAAGAAAACCCCAAAAGCCTAAGCTTTTGGGGTTTTCTGAATATAAGAATAAGTAAGTCTTAAATATTAGAATTTTAAAGCTACTGTTAATTCGAAATCGTCGCTGATCGTTTTGTCTCCTAAGTTTTCGAAGAAATTCCCAGAGTTATATTTAATACCATATTTAGTTCTGTCAACTTTGAATGCAGTTGTAGCACTGTTTGGATTTACAGTTAAATCAAAAGTTACTGGTTTAGTAATTCCTTTGATAGTTAAATCTGCAGTAACTGCATAAACATTAGCTGTTTTAGTAGTTCCAATTTTTTTGAATACTAATTTAGAAGTTGGGTATTTGTCAGTTCCAAAAAAATCATCAGCTTTTAAGTGTCCGTTTAATTTTCCTTGGTATTCACCAGTTAAATCTGTAGAAGTCAATGAAGTCATATCTACTACAAAACTTCCGCCAGTTAATTTTTTTCCTTTGAAAATAATAGATCCGTCTTTGAAGTTTACAGTTCCTGAATGTTCTCCTGTTACTTTTTTACCTACCCATTTGATAGTACTTGAAGATACGTCGATTTTTTTAGTTTGAGCATTTACTGAAATACTAGCCGCTGCTACGAATAATGCTATTGCAATTGTTTTTAAATTTTTCATGTTGTAAAATTGATTTTGGATTAATAATAATTATATAGTGATAAATAATTCCTCGTGAGATTTTCTAACTTTTTTGTAATGCTGAGCGTCGTCCTCATCATGTCTGTAACCAACAGTTGCAATAACTGAAGCATTTAAACCTAATTTATCGAAACCTAAGATTTCATTAAATTGAGCTGCGTTGAAACCTTCCATTGGAGTTGCATCGATTTTTAGTTCAGAGGCAGCACTTAATAAAGTTCCTAAAGCAATATAGGTTTGTTTTGCTGTCCAGATGTTTTTAGCATCATCAGATAAATTGGCAATTGTGCCTTTCATCATATCGCTGAATCCGCCTAAAGCATCAACAGGAACACCTCTTGTCTCGCTGATATTAGCGATGTAATTATCTACAGAAACCGCGCCAAGATTTAAATCGTTCGCAAAAATAAACAATTGTGAAGCGTCTGTAATTTGAGTTTGACCGTAAGCAGCAGCTTTTAATTTTTCTCTGATTTCAGGATTTTCTACGATGATAACCTTATAAGGTTGTAATCCGTATGAAGAAGCACTTAGTCTAACCGCTTCTTTTAAAGTATTTAAATCTGAAGCAGAGATTTTTTTAGTTGCATCAAATTTTTTGGTTGCGTATCTCCAATTTAGATTTTCTAATAGTGTACTCATAATATTAATTTTGTTGGGTTCGGTATTTTTCTAATAATTGATTTAATAATTCTAATTCTTCCTGACTTATATTTTTGGCAAAAAAACGCTCGTGTTCATCTACCTTGGGATCTAATTCTTTTAAAACATCTAACCCTTTTTGAGTTATCGAAACTTCAATTTTTCTTCGATTGCCCGGGCAAACATTTCTCGTTACATAATCCTTCAATAAAAGTTTGTCAACTAATCGGGTTGTATTACTGGTTTTTGCCAACATACGTTCCTGTATGATACACATATTAGCAGGATTTCCTTTTTGTCCTCTTAATATACGTAACACATTATATTGTTCTCCGGATAAATCATACGGTTTCATCAACTCGCTGAAATGATCCTGAATTACGTTTTGCGTGTACATGATATTCAGAATAACTTTTTTCGCATTATCCATCTTAACTGTACTTTTTATAACCTCTTCAATTGTCATAGTCGTAAGTGTATAATTTGTATATACAAATGTATAGCTTTTTAATAGTTGTATATACAAATGTTGTGTTAAATTTTCGTTAATTCAGTTAACGCTTATTTAATAACTATACTTAGTCTATGTAATTAGTGTAAATATAATAGAAAAATTTTGATTTATAAATGAAAGCTCAGCTCATCTTTATCAAAGTTTAAAACTTTGATAAAGTTATTGTACGCCAAGTTTAAACCCGACCGGTTTTTTAAACCCGGTCGGGTTTACAAAATCTAAAATCTAAAATCTAAAATCTAAAATCTAAAATCTAAAATCTAAAATCTAAAATCTAAAATCAATAGGGGCGTGCCACCATCCTGATGAGAGGGCAAATTTACTTTGTGCATATACGCCCTCTCATCAGGATGCTGTCGGGCTATCCGCTCCGCTGCGGCGGATAGCTTCTATCCCTCACGCAAGTACACAAAACGACAAACCCGACAGATTTTAAAAACTTGTCGGGTTTTAATTTGTAAAATAATAGAATAAAAGTTAGCTTAAAATAACGAAACTCCTAATTGCATACGGGTATATTTTTCAGCCGGATTCCACATAATGACTGCAAAAACAGGAAGCTTATATTGAAATATTGAAATATCCTTAGAAGCTTTAAAACCTGCATTGACGATATTGACATTATGATCTGTATTAGAAGAATACAGATTCGATTTCCCGTCAAGTGAAAATCCTGCACCTATATAAGTGTCTAACGTAATTTGTTCATTTTTTATCAAAGGATATCCTAACTCTATGTAAGTGGAGTATCTGTTTTTATAATCAAGATCAGGTTTTAGTTCTTTGTCATTTCCATAAAGAATAATGTCAGCTTCAATTCGTAAAGGAAATTCCTCAGAAAAGCGATAAGAAGTTCTCAAATCAATAAGATGTGTTGTAGTGTTTTTATCATAATTGAAAACTTCCGGGTGTTCAACATTTGTAGTGTTGAATAAATCCCATAAACCAATTGTGAGTCCTTTATGCTTGTATTGGATGTAATAATCTATCTCAGTATATTTTCCATCAAACCCGTTACCGCCCCAAAGGCCAACCGAAAAGTTCCGTTTTTTATCAAAAGTATAATGCATATCTCCCATAGCAGTCATACTTGGGCTAATGATTAGTCCTCTCCAGAGATGACTTGTTGCAAGAGTAACATTAAAATTTAATCGGCTTGGTTCTTTACTAGTAGTGCTTTCCGGCGTTGTTTTCTGAGCGTAGCCAGCTAGTCCTATGATTAATATCATAGAAAGAAAAATATTTTTCATAAAATTCTTAGATTAAAAGAAGATGTTGTTAATTAAGAGTGAGGTATAATGCAGCAGCCAGTGAAGCTCCTATTACAGGGCCTACGATAGGTATCCAGGCGTATCCCCAGTTACTACTTCCTTTTATGGGTAAAATAGCATGCATAATCCTTGGGCCTAAATCTCTTGCGGGATTTATAGCATATCCTGTTGTTCCTCCTAATGATAAACCAATTGCCCATACGACTATGGCAACAGGAAGTGCGCCAATGGTTCCTAATCCAATTGTTGCATTGGTATCACTCGCAATTTTGAGGCTTGGTCCTGCGATATAAAAGATCGAAAAAATCAATACGAAAGAGGCAATTGCTTCGCTGATAATATTCGAAACGTTATTTTTAATAGCTGGTCCTGTAGAAAAACAAGCAAGCTTAGCGCCCTCGTCTTCTGTTGCAGCAAAATGATCTTTATGCGATAGCCATACTAAAAAAGCACCTAACATTGCCCCAATCATTTCGCCTAATATATAGATAGGAACTAAATCCCAACTAAATTTTCCGATAAGGGCTAAACCAAGAGTAACAATCGGATTTAAATGTGCCCCGCTAACAGGTCCTGCAATAGTTACGCCTACAAAAACCGCAAATGCCCAAGCGCTGGTAACTACAATCCAACCTGAATTATTACCAATTGTACCTTTAAGATTAACGTTTGCAACAACGCCATTTCCTAATAAAATCATTATCATAGTACCTAAAATTTCTGCTATAAAAGGAGTCATATTATTCGTTTTTAGTTATTCTTCAATCCAGTTTGATGCTCGGCTAACAGCTTTATCCCAGTTTTTTACAAGTGTATTTACTTGTTTTTCTTCCATTTCTGGCGAAAACACCTTGTCTATAGACCATTGTTCTTTTAAATCATCTAAATCTGCCCAATATCCTACCGCAAGTCCGGCCAGATAAGCAGCACCAAGAGCTGTGGTTTCGAGTGTTTTTGGTCGTGTAACGGTAGACCCAAAAATGTCTGATTGAAATTGCATCAGTAAATTATTTGTCGCAGCACCTCCGTCAACTCTTAGTTCTTTTCCTTTGTCGCCAAAATCAGCTTCCATAGCTTTAACCAAATCGTTTACCTGATAAGCAATTCCTTCTAAAGTTGCACGGGCAATATGTGCATTGGTAGTTCCTCTGGTGATTCCGAACATTGCACCTCTCGCATATTGATCCCAGTAAGGAGCCCCTAAGCCGGTTAATGCAGGAACAAAATAAACCCCGCCGTTATCAGGAACACTAGACGCAAGAGCTTCTATTTCTTCTGATGAGTTGATCATTTTTGCTCCGTCTCGTAACCATTGTACAGCGGCTCCTCCAACAAAAACACTGCCTTCTAAAGCATAGGTTGTTTTTCCGTTGATTTTCCAGGCGATCGTAGTTAATAAATTGTTGGTAGATTGAATTGGTTTTTCGCCTGTATTCATTAGCATAAAACAACCTGTTCCATAAGTGTTTTTTACCATTCCCGAATTGGTACACAATTGGCCAAAAAGCGCAGCTTGCTGGTCTCCGGCAACTCCGGCAATAGGAATTTTTGTAGCAAATAGGGTAGTGCTGGTTTCTCCGTAAATAGTACTGCTTTCTTTTACCTCAGGCAGCATGGCTTTTGGAATATCAAATAATTCTAATAAATCATTATCCCATTCTAAAGTATGAATATTGAATAATAAAGTTCTGCTGGCATTAGAAACATCTGTCATGAACAATTTGCCACGGGTTAATTTCCATATTAACCACGTATCAACAGTTCCAAAACAAAGTTTCCCTTCTTCTGCTTTTTTGCGTGCTCCGGGAACGTTATCCAAAATCCATTTTACTTTTGTTCCGGAGAAATAAGCATCGAGAATTAAACCCGTTTTTTTCTGAATCATATCAGCATGACCTTGTGCTTTTAATTCGTCACAGAATTTTGCTGTTCTGCGATCTTGCCAAACAATAGCATTATAAATAGGTTCGCTGGTTTCTCTGTCCCATACAATAGTAGTTTCACGTTGATTGGTTATTCCAATTGCTGCGACTTCGCGTCCTGAGATTCCTACTTTGGCAATTACTTCTGCAGCTGTACTTATTTGCGAAGACCAGATTTCGTTAGGGTCATGTTCTACCCATCCTGGTGTGGGAAAAATTTGCTCAAACGGTTTTTGAGAGATACTCACAATTTCTCCTTCGTGATTAAATAGAATAGCTCTGGAGGAAGTTGTTCCCTGGTCAAGAGCTAAGATTAGTTTGTTTTGCATGGCTGATAGTATATAGTTAAGTAATAAAGTTTTATTGAAATTCTGACAACAGAAATCCTTTTGAAATTTCTTTAAAATTTGAAATTTCCTGAATTATCCAGGCTTCATCATGTCCTAGTTCCTTAGCGAGTAATCGTGCTACTTTTTCAGAGGACTGAATTGCGGCTCGGGCATCTAAGAATAGTAAACGAACGCGTCTGGCTAAAATATCATCTACAGTTCTTGCCATTTCGTATCGAATGGCCCAAACTGCTTCTGCCATTGTAAATTCGTGATCTGGATGTATCTTTTCTTTTAATTCAGGCTCATTTTGCTGCAATTCTTTTATTTTAGGAATATCCGTTCCATAGATATACAAGTGATTTTCTCTGTCCAAAGTTGTAGTAGGTTGATTGCCATGAATAGCAAGATGTTCTGTATTACAGCCTTTTGCAGGTATTTTTCGTGTTTTAATTGCTTTGTCTATAATGTCTTCGGCAATTTTTCTGTAAGTGGTCCATTTTCCGCCTGTAATAGTTATTAAGCCGGTTTCAGAAACAATGATTTTATGACTTCTTGAAACCTCTTTAGTACTTTTCCCTTCTTCTGCAGGTGCTGCCAAAGGACGTAAACCTGCATAAACAGACAGAACGTCGGCTCTGGTTGGTTTTTTTGCTAAAAAGCGTTGTGCTGTTTCCAGTACAAATTCAATTTCGCTTTCTAAGGCAATAGGCTCTAAGCTTTGTTTTTTGATTAATGTATCTGTTGTTCCTACTACAATTCGATTATGCCAAGGCACAGCAAATAAAACTCTTCCGTCACTTGTTTTAGGAATCATTAGCGCATGATCGCCTGGTAAAAATGATTTATCGAACACCAGGTGAATTCCCTGACTTGGAACGATATATTTTTTATAAACAGTATCGTTTAGTTTCATTATGGCATTTGTAAAAACTCCCGTTGCATTAATAACAGCAGATCCTTTTAAATCATATTTTTCTCCTGTTTCCTGATCCAGAACCTGCACACCAATAACCTGATTGTTGTCGTCTTTTAATAAGTTTACCACCTTGCAGTAATTTAAAATACAAGCGCCTTTTTCTGCTGCAGTCTGAGCAATATTTATAGCAAGACGAGAATCATCAAATTGTCCGTCATGATAAATAACACCACTTTTTAAACCTTTTTCCTCTACATTAGGAAGCATTTCGATTGTTTTTCTTTTCGAAATATATTTGGAACGGCCTAAGCTTAAACGTCCGGCCAATAAATCATAAATGGTTAAACCAATGGTATAAAAATAGCCGCCCCACCAATTGTAATTAGGGATTACAAAGGATTGGTTTTTGACTAAATGACCGGCATTTTGTGCCATAAGGCCTCTTTCTTTAAGGGCTTCTTTTACCAAATGCACATCTCCTTGTTCCAAGTAACGTACACCACCATGAACTAATTTTGTGCTTCGGCTTGAAGTTCCTTTGGCAAAGTCTACTGCTTCGACTAAAATTGTTTTATAACCTCTGCTTGCAGCATCAAGAGCAGTTCCAAGACCGCTTGCTCCGCCTCCTATTACAATTACATCCCACTTTTCAGTGTTTTTTAGTTTCGATAATTGTTCTGAACGTTTCATTTAGTGTTTGTTTTTGTTTCTTTTCTTCTTTTTTGTTTCGTTAAAGCAAAATTAACGAAACTAAACGAAATCAAAGTAATAAAATAAGGTTTTTTTTGAATTATTATTTTATCGTACATTTATAGCTTTAAAAATCTTAATATTATTACGCTATTATGGTTATTATAAATAAAAGACAAGAAGAAATACTGAAAGAACTGGATAAAAATGGACATGTAAATGTGGCTGATTTGTGCGAAAGTCTTAATGTTTCAACCGTAACAATAAGAAAGGATTTGAACTTTTTAGAAAATGAAAACTTACTGCACCGTACGCATGGCGGTGCAAGCAAACAGCCTATTTATGCTTTCGAAAGAGATTTAAGTGATAAAGAAGGAATGCAGGTAGAGCAAAAAAAGCAAATAGCAAAAGAAGCATTAAAGTATATTAGCAACTCTGATTATATCATATTAGGTTCCGGATCAAATGTTCATTATCTGGCTCAGATTATTTCGGGTTTTCAGAAATTAACTGTGATTACGCCATCTTTAAAAGTGGCATTAGAATTAAGTAAGGAAGCAAATGTAGATACGATACAATTGGGTGGTGATATTCGTAAGAGCTCAAACTCGGCTGTTGGTCCTATTTCAGAAGCGATTTTAAGTCAGTTTTCTTGCAATAAACTGTTTTTAGGTGCAGACGGACTTCATTTAGATTTTGGATTAAGTACTTCAAATGCATTAGAAGCTCATCTTAATCAAGCCATGATTTCGGTGGCAGAAAAGGTTATTGTTTTGGTAGATTCTACAAAAATGAATGTGAGGGGCTTTGGTAAAATATGTAATCTGGATAAGATTGATGTTTTGATTACAGATGATGGTATCGATATCGAAACCAAAACGAAACTAGAAGAAATAGGTATCGAAGTGATAATTGCCTCCACTAATTAAAATTCTTTTTTAAATAATGGTAAAAATAAGTTTTATCAGATTTAAAAAGTAAACCCGACAGGTTTTTAAAACCTATCGGGTTTGATTCGTAATTTAAGCTAACTTTTTCTCATACGCTCTTCGTGCTCCGCCTCTAAAATAGACTTCGCCACAATACGTATAATTTAATCTGTCTAAAATCTTCAACATTGGGACATTATCAAAATTGGTATCTACTTTAATACTGTCGACATGCTGTTGAACAGCCAAATCTTCTATTTTTTGAAAAAGTTTGGTAGCAACGCCTTTTCCTTTTGCCAATTTTGAAACTGCTACGCGATGTACCACAACATAATCGCCATCACTAAGCCATTTGCCTTCGATTTCTTCGTAAGCCGGTTCTTTATCGAAAATAATAGCAGCATAACATAAAATAGATTCGTTTTCTATAAGTACATATCCAAAACCATTATTGATATCATTTTCAATGGAAAGTTCGTTGGGATAACCGTCTTGCCATTGTTTGCTTCCTTCTAATCGTCTTTGTTCAATAGCGTCTTGCAGAATTTCCCAAATTTGAGGTACTTCTGAAAGAGTTGCTTTTCTTAATTGTAATTCTGTTGAGGTCATTTTTGAAGTCTAACTATGATATTAGGAATTAATGAGGCAATTTGTCTTTAATCAAACCATAAAACCAGGTTCCTGCAATCGCACTTAATAAAGTAATCACAATAACAGTAACTCCAGTTCCTATTTGCGCAAACAAAGGTCCAGGACAAGCTCCGGTAATGGCCCATCCAAATCCGAACATTAATCCACCGTAAATTTGACCTTTACTAAAAACCTTTGGCTGAATTTCGATTTTTTCGCCCTGAATGGTTTTAATATTAAATCTTTTAATGATCTGTACTGAAATTATTCCAACCACAACGGCACTTCCAATCACGCCATACATAAAGAAAGACTGTAATTGAAACATTTCCTGTATACGGAACCAGCTGATGATTTCGGCTTTTACGAATACAATTCCGAAAAAGATGCCCACCAAAAGATATTTTAGGTTTGAGAATCCCGAATCTTTAATTTGACTTCCATTGATTCCTTCTGTATCAATATTTTTATTTTCTAAAGTATTCATTTTTGAAATTTTAAAGTGATAGAATATAAGGTAAAATCAAATTCGCCATAATAAAACCGCCAATCATAAAACAGATTGTCGCTACCAATGAAGGCCATTGTAAATTTGAAATTCCCATAATCGCATGTCCGCTCGTGCATCCGCCCGCGTAACGCGTTCCGAAACCAACTAAAAATCCACCCACCACAATCATGATAAAACCACGAAGCGTGAATAAACTTTCCCATGAAAAAAGTTCTTTCGGCAACAATCCCGAATGATCTGTTATTCCATAAGAAGCCAATTGTTCAGAAAGCTGTGGTGTAATTTCAACCGCATTTGGATTGGATAAAAGATAACCTGCGATAATTCCACCAAGGAAAATTCCGAAAACGAAGAATAAATTCCAGCTTTCTTTTTTCCAGTCGTATTTAAAAAACGAAATATTTGCGGGAATACAAGCTGCGCAAATATGTCGCAAGGATGAACTAATCCCGAAAGATTTATTTCCGATAATCAACAAAATAGGAACAGTCAGTCCAATTAACGGCCCCGCAACGTACCAAGGCCAAGGTTCTTTTATAATTTCTAGCATATTTTTAAGGTTCTAAGGTGCTAAGATTCTAAGTTACTAAGGTAAAAACCTTTGTCGTTTTATTTTTTTTAGGTTATGAATTATTAAGCTTTAAGGTCAAAAAATCTTAGAACCTTAGAATCTTAGCAACTCAGAACCTTTATTTTAATACTTTGCTTTGATAAACGAAATCTGATTTTGGGATATTTGTTTTTGCAATGGCTCCAAAACCTCCGTCAATTTCGGTAAAATTTCTGAAACCGCGCGCTTGTAAAATTGACGCTGCAATCATACTTCGGTATCCACCAGCGCAATGCAGGTAAAAATGCTCGTTCGGATTAATATCTTTTACCCAATCATTAATATAGGCTAAAGGTTTACTGTAAGCATCCTCGATATGTTCTGCTTCATATTCCGTTTCTTTACGAACATCCACAACTTTATCTTCTTTGATATTAAATTTACTGGCAAATTGTTCTGCTGAGATTCGGTTAACCGTATCCACTTCAAAACCTGCTTTTTGCCAGGCTTCAAAACCTCCATTCAAATGTCCGATAATCGAATCAAAACCCACACGACTTAAACGGGTTACAGTTTCTTCTTCCAAACCATTTTCGGTTACTAATATAATTGGTTGTTTTACATTGGCAATTAAAGTTCCAACCCAGGGTGCAAAATCGCCGTTGACTCCAATATTAATAGATTGCGGAATAAATCCTTTATAAAAGTCACCGCTTTTTCGGGTATCTAAAATCAATGCTCCGGTTTCTTCGGCGACAGCCTCAAAATCTTTAACATCAATTGCTTTCATTCCGTTATGCAAAACCGATTCGAAGCTTTCGTAACCGCCTTTATTCATGGCTACGTTCATGCTGAAATAAGCTGGAGGAGGTAATAATCCATCGGTAACTTCTTCGATAAATTCGGCTTCGGTCATATCGGCACGCAAAGCATAATTCGTTGCTTTCTGATTTCCGATGGTCGAAACCGTTTCTTTGCTCATGTTTTTTCCGCAGGCACTTCCCGCACCGTGCGCCGGATAAACGATTATGTCATTAGCCAAAGTCATTATTTTATCTCTTAAAGAATGAAATAAAATTCCCGCCAATTGATCCTGTGTCATTCCGGCTGCTTTTTGTGCTAAATCCGGACGGCCAACATCGCCTATAAATAAAGTGTCTCCAGAAAAAATCGCATGATCTTTTCCGTTTTCGTCAATCAATAAATAAGTCGTGCTTTCCATGGTGTGACCTGGAGTATGTAACGCTTTGATTGTAATTTTCCCGATTTTAAATTCTTGTCCGTCTTTAGCAGAAATACAATCAAATTCACAGGCCGCATTTGGTCCGTAAACAATTGGAGCTTCGGTCTCTTTGCTTAAATCAATATGACCAGAAACGAAATCAGCATGGAAATGCGTTTCAAAGATGTATTTCAGCTTAACGGCATCGCGTTCCAAACGATCCAAATAAGGCTGAATTTCTCTAAGCGGATCAATTATCGCAGCTTCTCCGTTTGACGTTATATAGTAGGCACCCTGCGCAAGGCATCCGGTGTAAATTTGTTCAATTTTCATGATATGAAATCTAAAATAAGTTCCACAAAGGTAACTTTGTTTTTTCGGAAAATAAGTGACTAATGTTACAGAAATTCACTTTTTGCGGAAAAACATTTGGCGGGTTTTACCATATAAGTCATATAAGTAATTATAAGTTGGAGTCTAAATCGTGCTGAAATTATATGAGATCATAAATCGTTATGTTTTTTTTACCATATAAGTTATATAAGCAATTATAACGCACCGCAATTAAATGAACTTATATAACTTATATGGTGAAAAAAAAATCTGCGTAATTTTACGACTCTACACTAAACATTATGAACACAGCAGACTTATTAGATCAAATTGCTTTTATAAAAGAAATTGATAAAGTAAAATACATTCAGCGAAAAACGAAACTCTTTAATAGCGACCGAAATAAAAATGATGCCGAACACAGCTGGCATTTGGCTTTAATGGCGATTGTTCTGGCTGAACATTCCGATCAACCGATTGATGTTTTGAAAGTAGTAAAAATGGTTTTGATCCATGATATAGTAGAAATCGATGCTGGCGATGTGTTTATTTACGATACAGTAAAAAATCATTTGAATACAGATGAAGAACGATTAGCGGCGAACCGTATTTTTGGTTTGCTTCCAAAGAAACAGGCTGAGGATATGATCGCCATTTGGGAAGAATTTGAAGCAGGCGAAACCAACGAAGCCAAATTCGCAAAATCAATGGACAGATTAGAACCCTTATTGCAAAATACCTCCAACGACGGAGGAACCTGGAAAGAGTTTGGTGTGTCTTATAAAAAGGTTTACGAAAAAAAGAGCATCATAAAAGAAGGCTCCACAACTTTATGGAATTACGCTGAAGGTTTGATAAATGAAAGTGTTGAAAAAGGAATTTTGAAAGATGATTAAACATAGCCCACGGTTTCAACCGTGGGAAACGTATGGTAATTACGCATGCGTTCCCGAGGTTGGAACCGTACGTCAGGGAGAAACGGGATATATGCATTGTGTCCCCGTGGTTGAAACCGCGGGCTATGTTTGACATACGCATATTTATTTTGAGAAAATATTTTTGATTTTTGTCTAAAAAAAATATTCCTATACTCAATCTTGTCATTTCGAGGAAGGAGAAATCCTCGTTAGAAGCTCGACAAAGATTGGCTTCTCTTTGCGGAGTTATTTGCGAGGATTTCTCCGTAGGTCGAAATGATAAACTTTGACAAAGTTGTCTCAAACTACAAGTGTGAATTTTACTTTTCAAATTGTTGAAAAGTTTAACAAATACAAGCATATAAACTTTTTTTAAAGGAGGAGATTTCGGGTTTTAATGGGTAAATTTGTGGAACTTCATAAAACAAATACCACTATAATGGAAGAAATGCTTTTTTATGACCGAATGCAATTTGCCTTCACTATTACCTTTCACTATCTTTTTCCGCAACTTACAATGGGTCTTTCTTTGATCATTGTTTATTTCAAATGGAAATATCTTAAAACTCAAAACGAACAATACAATCACGCCACACATTTCTGGATGAAAATTTTTGCCCTGAATTTTGCAATGGGCGTGGTTACCGGAATTCCAATGGAGTTTCAATTCGGAACCAATTGGGCTAAATTTTCTGAATTAACCGGTGGCATTATTGGTCAGACTTTAGCGATGGAAGGAATGTTCTCTTTCTTCTTAGAATCTTCATTTTTGGGTATATTTTTATTTGGAGAGAAACTCCTCGGACATAAATGGCATTTTGTAACCGGCGTGCTAATCATGATTGGTTCCTGGGCCAGCGGTTATTTAATTATAGCCACACATTCCTGGATGCAGAATCCGGTGGGATATGAAATTCTCGAAAACGGAAAATTTGTACTGACGAATTTTAAAGCTTTATTCCTGAATCCGTGGCTTTGGCCTTCTTATTTGCACAATCAGGCTGCTTCTTTGGTTACGAGTTCTTTTGTTGTGGCCGGAATTGGTGCTTTTTATATTTTGAGTCAGAAGAATGTTTCCTTCGGGAGATTATTTCTTAAAACAGGTGTTGTTTTCGGATTGATTTCGAGTATAATTGTGGCCGTTCCAACGGGAGATTTATTGGCGAAAAATGTGGTGAAATACCAACCTGTAACTTTTGCTGCGATGGAAGGGATTTTTCATACCGAGAAAAAAGGTTCTGAAATTGTCTTAATCGGTCAGCCCGATGTAAAAGATAAAAAACTGGACAATAAAATCGCGGTTCCGAATATTTTAAGTTTCCTGACGTATGGAAATTGGGATCAGGAAATTAAGGGTTTAGATCAGTTTGAAGAAGATCTGCATCCAACTAATATTTCAGGTTTGTATTATGCCTATCATATTATGGTGGGACTTGGAACGGTATTTATTGGTTTGATGGTCCTTTCTCTTTTTCAATTAATCAGAGGAAAATTGTTTGAGACCAAATGGATTTTATGGTCGCTTATGTTTATGATGCCGTTTCCGTATATCGCGAATACTACAGGCTGGTATACTGCCGAGTTAGGAAGACAACCATGGCTGGTTTACAATTTAATGCGAACTGCAGCAGGCGCATCACCCACCGTTTCGTCCGGAAATACCTTGTTTACTTTATTAGGTTTTATCGGATTGTACCTTTTACTCGGAATGCTGTTTTTGCTTTTGATTGGAAAAATTATCAATAAAGGACCTCATAATGTGGACCTTTCAACAGAAAAAATATAGGTATGGAATTTTTTTGGTACGTAGTTTTAATGGGAATTTTGGCCGTTTATATTGTATTGGACGGTTATGATTTTGGAGCAGGAATTATTCATTTGTTTTTTGCCAATACAGAAAAAGATAAAAAAGCAATAACAAACGCGATTGGTCCGTTTTGGGATGCCAATGAAGTTTGGATTATCGCCGCCGGGGGTGTTTTGTTTTTTGCTTTTCCAACTTTATATGCCTCCTCTTTCAGCGGATTTTATTTGCCGTTGATAATGATTTTATGGCTTTTGATTTTCCGTGCGATCGGATTAGAAATGCGCGGACAGGTGCATCACCCGATGTGGGAAGCGATTTGGGATAAAGCATTCGGAATTGCGAGTTTGCTTTTGGCTTTGTTTTTCGGAATTGCTTTGGGAAATATTGTTCGCGGTGTCAACCTTGGAATGGTGCAAAACGGAGTTTCAACGCAGGAACCCCATTTTTTCTTTTTGCCTTTATGGAATCCAACCTTCAGCCCGCAGGCAAATGAATTGGGAATTATAGATTGGTTTACGCTTTTCCTCGGGATTGTTAGTGTTGTGGCTTTAACGATTCACGGTGCGAACTGGATTATTTTTAAAACCAATTCATCTTTAAATGAACAACTTAAAAATATCGTTTTTAAACTGAATATTGTCTTACTTATTTTAGTTTTCATCTCTTTAGGAATTTGGCACTTTATCGAACCTCAACCGTTTCGTAATTTTATTGAAAACCCAATTCTTTGGTTTTTCCCAATCATGACTTTTGTTGGTATTTTAGGATTATTCAAAGTGCGTTCCTTCAAAAAAGACGGCCAGGCCTTTATATTCTCCACTTTGTTTTTGGTTGGAGGATTTGCTTCAACTGCTGTTTCCATTTTCCCGAATGTTTTGCCTTCGACGAATAATGTAAATCCGTCCTTAACAATTTATAATACTGCTGCTGGAGAATATGGTTTGAACGCTGGTCTGAGTTGGTTTTTTATCGCTTTGTTTTTGGTAATTATTTATTTTATTATTCAATATCGTGTTTTTAACGGGAAGATGGATGATGTTGGGTATGGAGAGCATTAAAATGTTTTTTTGCCACGAATTACACAAATTTTCACGAATTAATTTATATGAATAGCCGTTGGTTTTAATCAACGGTTTTTTAATTTTAGATTGAAGTAGCTTTAGTAAAAATGTTATTATATTTGACTAAAGGAGAGAGAAAATTTTTGACCAGCGGTTGGTTAAAACCAACCGCTGGTCAATAGATAAATACAATTTAAAAGTATTAATAATTTATGTTTTTTAAAAAGAAGTTACTTTCTGAAACTGAGTTTTCTACAAAATTTGCTAAGCAATTGGCTAAAAAAGTCAAAGGATTAAAAATTACTTTAATAAATGAACTTGATGTTGAAAGTGAATTTAATGAAGGCAAACATCAGCACTTTTTAAATAATGCCTATTCAGAATACATAAATGACTCAAAATTTATTAAAGAGATTATTGAAAAATATGTAAATGGTCTATCTGCAATGTTTCTGCCAAAAGAACTGTTAGATGAAGAAAGAATTCTACCTGTTGTTAAGGACAGAAGATTTATACAAAGTTTAGAAGAGATAAATACTGATTTTGAAAAAAATCACATTTACGAATTTTACAATGAAGAATTAATTATTTTCTACGTTGAAGACCGTGAAAATTCAATTCATTATATCTCCAAAGATAATTTAGAAGAGATAAATTTTTCAATTGAAAATTTAAGAGAAAAGGCACTTGAAAATCTTTCAAATAACTTCGAAATGAAACGTCATGGCGAAAATGGATATTTTATGTTGACAGCTGGTGGAAATTATGAATCAAGTTTAATTTTATTAAATATTTGGAATCATGAGAATTTTTTGGTAGCTGGTAATATTGTTATTGGAATTCCTTCAAGAGATGTATTATTAATAACAGGAAGTAAAGACTCTAAGAATTTGCATCGACTTTATGATTCGGTAAAAAACATTAATGAAACTGGTAATCATATCGTTTCTGATAAAATATTTGAATTGCGAAATGGAAAGTTTGAAGTGTTATGAAGAAAAAACTAGTAATTATATTTTTAGCTTTTGTTTTAATTATAGTAGGAAAATTTCTTTTTCAAAAATGGTATTTTAATTCAGATAGAATTCATGAAAGACGAGAAGAAACATGGAATAAAAGAATATCAAATTATAAATATGTAAAATACATTCCTAATTGTTTTTCAACAAGATGAACTTATCGATGCGCCAGATTTACTTTCTAAGACTCATGTTCAAAATGTTATCCATGTTTTAAAATTTTATAATGAAGAATGGAAAGTCCAAAATGGCAAATTGCTTGTATCTAGAAATATTAACAGAGAGATTTTATGGAATTATACAACAAAAGCAAATGATTCTGTTTGGTTGGCAGAGCATAAGATAGAAAAATAGATACCGAAAACCTCAATTTACCCAAGTCTGCGTTAGGGATAGCAGCGGTATCTCCCGATTTAGAAAAACAAGGTTTTTTAGCCTACCGTCTGGACACAAATATTTTTTTTTAATTATATTTGAGAAAAAGTGCAGACTAGATATTTTAAAAATTTAAAAGACAAGCGATTGTTGAATAGAGGTAATTCTATTCTCAATCGCTTGTTTGCTAATAGTATTTATTCGATAAGACAATTAGCAGAAAGTGACGCTGAAGCCAAAGTGATTTACCGATTTTTACAAAATGATAATGTTAGTGAAGCTGATATTATAAAGAACATGTCTTTTAATTGTGTAAGCTGCGTTGAAGATAAATCTGTTTTGTGTATTCAGGACAGCAGTGAAATAAACCTTTATAATCACAGAAACAGGATCAAAAAGGATGAGTCAATTGGACTTACCAATGCTTTTACCAATGCTT
>NZ_LMEF01000032.1:464-299306 GCF_001427905.1 Flavobacterium sp. Root420 | reverse complement strand
TTCTTTTTTTCCAGATAATCATAGTTCTCTTCACTGCCGTAACCTGCATCAGCTGTTATTTCTTCCAGCTTTTTAAAGATTTTTTTTCCATAAGTCTGTTCAAAATTCTCCAAGTGAGGCTTTAATGTTTTGGTGTCRGTCGGATTTTGGTGGATGGTATAGTGAACAATAATCTGGTTYTGGGTGGATATCTGTGTATTRTAAGCGGGCTTGAGCTGMCCGTTKMGCATATGGTCTTCTTTCATACGCATAAAAGTAGCCTGGGTATCGGTTTTGCTGTAACTGTTTCTTTCTCCCAGGATAGCTTGCTGTTTTTCATACTTTTCCAGATTGGCCGNGCATATGGTCTTCTTTCATACGCATAAAAGTAGCCTGGGTATCGGTTTTGCTGTAACTGTTTCTTTCTCCCAGGATAGCTTGCTGTTTTTCATACTTTTCCAGATTGGCCGYAAAATTATTTTTTATATAGCGCAATTTGGCTTTTGCCCTGGAACTGGYCTTKTGGTTACCTGAGAGTTTGGCATCTATTTTAGCTACTGTTTTCTCAATGACTTCCTTACTGATTTCCTTGAACTCTGTAGGTTCMGGATTGGGRTCRTCYTCATTGTCTAAACTTTGGGCATAATCCCATAACTCTTCAAGCTGGGTGAGCATTTTGGCTTTGTTGGTTTTGATGCTGTTGCCCCATACAAAAGTATATNTCATTGTCTAAACTTTGGGCATAATYCCATAACTCTTCAAGCTGGGTGAGCATTTTGGCTTTRTTGGTTTTGATGCTGTTGCCCCATACAAAAGTATATCTGCCCGCCTGGGCTTCTATCTTGGTGCCATCGGTATAGATTTGTTTTAGATTAACAAGGCCTTCTGATGCCAGCATYAGCACCACCTGTTTGAAAATTTCCTTAAAGCTGTCTTTAAGTTTATCGCTCCTAAAACGGTTAATGGTATTATGATCCACAACAGTCATAGAAGTAAGCCACATGAAATTGATGTTCTCACGAAGGGCCAATTCAATTTTTCGTGACGAATATACATTGGTCATATAAGCATACAACATCACTTTGAGCAGCATNAGCCACATGAAATTGATGTTCTCACGAAGGGCCAATTCAATTTTTCGTGACGAATATACATTGGTCATATAAGCATACAACATCACTTTGAGCAGCATCTTTGGATGATAGCCYGGAGCACCTTCTTTGCTGTAGGCTTTTAAAAGGGGTTGGATATTAATAGACTCCACAACCTGGTCAACTATGCGAACCGGGTGTTTCTCCGCAATCAGATCATCAAACCTTGAATCTCATATATAATCAGCTGTTAATCACTGATTAAATATACAAAATTGACCAGAAAAAAACAAGCCTAAAAAAAATAGCTGCCTCAGTTTTGAGACAGCTACTTTGTATGAATAAAAAACAGCTATTAGTTTTTAGCGTGTTTTGCATATTTAGTTTTAAATTTATCAATACGTCCTGCAGTATCGATAAGTTTAGATTTACCAGTATAAAAAGGGTGAGATGTTCTAGAAATCTCCATTTTTACAACTGGATACTCAACTCCGTCAACTTCAATTGTTTCTCTTGTATCTGCAGTAGATTTAGTGATAAAAACTTCGTCATTTGACATGTCTTTAAATGCAACTAATCTGTAATTTTCTGGGTGAATTCCTTTTTTCATCTTTTCTTTTATTTATTGTTTAGAGCATTTTTATTTTGAAGCTTTTCCATGGTTAGAAAAAGGTGTAAACAAAAGGATACTCTTTTTTGTTTAAAAATTTAATTATTTTTGAGTGTGCAAATTTACAATTCTTTTTTAATAAACAAACATTTAGCTCATTTTTTTTAGCAAAATTCAAAAAGCTTTTTTTATCTGCGATTATATCGGGAATTGCTATATTTGTGGATTAATTTTAAAACATATAGAAATATGATTAATGAAGTTATAAAAAAGAACGGGATTACTTACGGTGTAATGATTGGAATTGCATCTGCTTTAATAACTGCAACTATCTATGCGGTTGATTTAAATTTATTCACCGCATGGTGGATGGGATTAATAGGAATCGCTATCAGCTTAACTATTTCTATCATTTTACTTTCTAAAACAAAGAAAGAACTAAATGGCATTTTTAGCTTTAAAGAAGCTTTTACTACTTATTTTATTGCTGCAGTAATCGGGATTCTGATTTCTACTCTTTTTAATATTATTCTATTTAATGTTATTGACCCAAGCGCAAAAGACACTTTAAGCGAATTGATGATTAAATATACTGTTGGAATGATGCAAAAATTTGGCTCACCAGCTTCAGTTATTAATGAAACTATTGCAAAAATGAAACTAAGCAATCCTTATTCGACTTTAGAATTATTAAAAGGTTCTGTTTTTGCGATCGTAATTAGTGCAATTTTCGGTTTAATTTTCGCAGCATTTTTTAAAAGCAAAACTACACAAGAATAAAAAAATAAATGAATTTATCTATACTTATACCGCTTCTAAACGAGGAGGAATCACTTCAGGAACTCTATTCGTGGATTATTAAAGTGATGCAATCTAACAATTACTCTTATGAAATCATTTTTGTAGATGATGGAAGTACGGATGATTCCTGGAATATTATTGAAAGTTTTTCAAATGAAAATCCGAATGTAAAAGGAGTTCGTTTTATGAAGAATTTTGGAAAATCACAGGCATTGCACGCGGGTTTTGCCAAAGCAAAGGGCGACGTCATTATTACAATGGACGCCGATTTGCAAGACAGTCCTGATGAAATTCCGGGATTGTTTGAAATGATTACCAAAGAAAAATTTGATTTGGTTTCAGGTTGGAAAAAGAAACGTTACGATTCTGTCGTGGCAAAAAACCTTCCTTCAAAATTATTTAATTGGGCTGCCAGAAAAACTTCAGGAGTTGAATTGAATGATTTTAACTGCGGATTAAAAGCATACAAAAACACCGTTGTAAAAAACATCGAAGTATCCGGCGAAATGCACCGATACATTCCGGTTTTGGCAAAAAATGCCGGTTTTAATAAAATTGGAGAAAAAGTTGTAATTCATCAGGCCAGAAAATATGGGGAAACCAAATTTGGTATGGATCGTTTTATCAACGGTTTTCTTGATTTGATTACAATCTGGTTTTTGTCAAGATTTGGAAAAAGACCAATGCACTTATTTGGTTTATTAGGATCGATTATGTTTATGATTGGATTTTTATTAGCTTTATACTTAGGAATCGACAAATTATTTATCCATAAAACAAGCCGTTTAATTACAGAAAGACCTCATTTCTATTTATCAATTACATCCATGATAATAGGGACGCAATTGTTTTTGGCAGGTTTTCTTGGTGAAATTATTTTGAGAACCAAAAGTAATGAAGCACGTTATAAGGTGGCCCGAGAGGTTAATTTTTAACGTAAATCCCTAGCCCTGACAGTCCCGAAGGCTCGGGAGTAAAATTCTTTTATGCCCGCCGCGGCGGACACAAAAGACTGGAAGGACAGCAGGAAATAGCTCCATAAAATTATTATTTAAATATAAAAAGATACGAACGATGAATATAGCACCTAATATATTGAATGCTGTAAACGAATGGCTGACCCCTACATTTGACAAAGAAACACAAGCGGCAGTTAAAGAATTAATGACAACGTCTTCTAAAGAACTTGAAGAAAGTTTCTATAAAAATCTTGAATTTGGAACTGGTGGAATGCGTGGTGTTATGGGCGTTGGAAACAACAGAATTAACAAATATACACTTGGAAAAAACACTCAGGGTTTATCTGATTACTTACATGAAGTTTTTCCAAACCAACCTTTAAAGGTTGTTATTGCTTATGATTGTCGTCATAACAGCAATACTCTGGCAAAAGTTGTTGCTGATGTTTTCTCTGCAAACGGAATCCATGTTTATTTATTTTCAGATTTAAGACCGACTCCCGAATTATCATTTGCCCTTAAACATTTAGGCTGCCAGTGTGGAATTGTTCTTACAGCTTCGCACAATCCACCAGAATATAATGGATACAAAGTATATTGGCAAGATGGTGGACAAATTGTTCCACCGGAAGACGCTGCCATTATTAATGTAATTGAAAATTTAGGTTACGATAAAATTAAATTCAATGCAAACGAAAGTCTGATTGAATATATTGATACTGAAATCGACAAGGCTTTCATTAAATCCTCTATAGAAAATGCCAGTTTTAATACTCCGGCTGAGGCGAAAGATAATTTACAGATTGTATTTACTTCATTACACGGAACTTCTATAAAATCTATTCCAGATACATTATCTCAGGCAGGTTATAAAAACGTGCATATCGTACCGGAACAAGCAATTCCTGATGGGGATTTTCCAACAGTAAAATCTCCAAATCCGGAAGAGCCTGAAGCTTTGACAATGGCTTTGGCTTTGGCTGATAAAACAAACTCAGATATCGTTGTTGGAACAGATCCTGATTGTGACCGTTTGGGTGTTGCCGTTAGAAATAATGATGGTAAAATGATTTTGCTTAACGGAAATCAAACCATGATTTTGATGACTTCTTTCTTATTGAAACAATGGAAAAAAGCCGGAAAAATTGACGGAAAACAATTCGTTGGTTCTACAATTGTTTCTACTCCGATGATGATGGAATTAGCAACAAGTTATGGCGTTGAATGCAAAGTGGGTTTGACAGGTTTTAAATGGATTGCCAAAATGATTAAAGATTTCCCTGAACTTCAATTTATTGGAGGTGGCGAAGAAAGCTTTGGGTTTATGGTTGGTGATGCCGTTAGAGACAAAGATGCCGTTGCTGCTACCTTATTAATTTGTGAAGTTGCTGCTCAGGCAAAAGCTGCCGGAAGCACTGTTTATAAAGAACTTTTACAGCTTTATGTTGCACATGGTTTTTACAAAGAATATTTGGTTTCATTGACTAAAAAAGGAATGGAAGGTTTACAGGAAATTAATCAGATGATGATTGATCTGCGTGAAAACCCTTTGAAAGAAATCAGTGGACAAAGAGTAATTATGGTGGAAGATTACCAATCGTCAGTTGCTTTGAATTTATTGACTGGTGAAGAATCTGCGATGGACATTCCGAAATCAAATGTATTGATTTACTATACGGAAGACGGATCTAAAATTTGTGCAAGACCAAGCGGAACTGAGCCAAAAATTAAATTCTACATTAGTGTAAATGCAGAATTAGAATCTGTTCAGGATTTTGATGCTACTGAGAGTTTCTTAGATGAAAAAATACAAAATATCATTGCAGGAATGCAGTTGAAATAGAATATTATATTTCAAAACTTTACAATTGTGCAGACATTGTCTGCACAATTAATATTGCCTCAAACCTTTGATTAATTAAAACAGAGGACTAAGTTTTAAATTTCCGGCTTAACTAAAAATTATTGCTGGAAAAACTCGAAAGAGCCATTGCCATAGCAGAAAATAACATCAAAAAATAAATGAGTAATTTCAAAAAAATAGTTCCTTTTATATATCCGTATAAAAAATACGCATTTCTAAACATCTTTTTTAATGTTTTGTATGCACTTTTCAGTACACTTTCGTTTGTGTCGTTAATTCCTATGATTCAGGTTTTATTTGATCAAACCAAAAGAAACACAATTGAACCTGTTTATGCAGGAATTTGGGAAATTAAAACATATGCTGAAAATTATTTAAGTTATTTCATTACCCATATTACAGATACTTATGGTGTTGGATATACCTTAGGAGTTATGGTAAGCGGAATTATATCAATCTTCTTATTAAAGAACTTAGCCGATTATTTAGCTATGTTTTTCATCAATTTTCTTCGAAATGGAATTTTGAGAGATATGAGAAATGCATTGTATAAGAAAACGCTGGAATTACCTTTGGCTTTTTATTCAGAAAAAAGAAAGGGTGATGTGATTTCCAGAATTTCCGCAGATGTTAATGAAGTTCAAACTTCATTTCTAGCTATTTTAGAACTTATCATCAAAGAACCTTTAACTATTATTTTTACGATCGCAACTATGTTTGCTATTAGTGCAAAATTGACTCTTTTTGTTTTTATTTTTATTCCGATTTCCGGGTATTTAATTTCATTAATTGGAAAACAGCTAAAAAAACAATCTTCAAAAGCACAACAAGAACAAGGACAATTTTTATCTACCATTGAAGAAACTATTGGTGGGCTGAAAGTGGTAAAAGGATATAATTCTGAAAATTATTTCAATAACGTTTTTCAAAATTCAACAGAACGTTTTTTCAAACTATCGAATAGTATTGGAAATCGTCAAAATTTAGCATCACCCGCAAGTGAATTCATGGGAATCACTGTAATCGCTATTTTGCTTTGGTATGGAGGTCAAATGGTTTTAATTGATAAAACCCTGGCAGGAGCTTCATTTATTGCCTATATGGGATTGGCTTATAATATTCTAACACCTGCAAAAGCAATTTCTAAAGCTTCATACGGAGTAAAAAGAGGAAACGCTGCAGCTGAACGTGTTCTTGAAATTTTAGAGCAAGAAAACACTATTACCTCAAAAGATAATGCGATCGAAAAAACATCTTTTGATGATAACATTAGCGTTCAAAACATCAACTTTAAATATGAAGATGAAACGGTTTTAAAAGACTTTTCTCTTCAGATTAAAAAAGGACAAACTGTGGCACTTGTTGGACAATCCGGAAGTGGAAAAAGTACCATTGCGAATTTACTAACCCGTTTTTACGATGTAAATGACGGAACAATTTCAATTGATGGAGTCAACATCAAGGATATGAATTTACAGTCGCTTCGCGGTTTAATGGGGTTAGTTACACAAGACAGCATTTTATTTAATGATACGATCAAGGCTAATATTGCCTTAGGAAAACTAGACGCTACAGATGACGAAATTATTGAAGCATTGAAAATTGCCAACGCTTTTGAATTTGTAAAAGAATTACCTTTAGGAATCTATACCAACATCGGTGACAGTGGAAACAAACTTTCCGGAGGTCAAAAACAACGTTTATCTATTGCCAGAGCGGTATTGAAAAATCCGCCGATTATGATTTTGGATGAAGCAACATCGGCATTGGATACAGAAAGCGAAAAATTTGTTCAGGTAGCCCTTGAAAACATGATGCAAAACAGAACTTCGATTGTTATCGCACACCGACTTTCAACCATTCAAAAAGCAGATGTTATTGTAGTTATGCAAAAAGGGAAAATCGTTGAACAAGGAACGCATGATGAATTAATTGCACATAACGGAACCTACAACAAATTAGTAACGATGCAGTCTTTCGAGTCTTAAAAAGATTAAAAATAAAAAACTCATTTACACAGATTAAGGAAATATTAAACTATATTTAATTTCTTTAATCTGTGTTTAATTTTCTAACTTTATGTAGATTATTTAATTTTCTAAAAATGTATCTTAATAATCCAAACATAAAACTTCCTGATGATCCCGATACTGTTGTTTGGAAGTATCTTGACTTATCTAAATTTCTTGATTTATTATTGTCTAAGAAATTATTCATGTCACGTTCTGACAAGTTCGAAGATCAATATGAAGGCACGTTTAGCGAACCCACTTTTGAAGAGATTAGAAAACTGGCTGCAGATAATCCTGACTTTTTAAATTACTATAAAACACATCGCGAAAAAGTAGCTATAAGCAGCTGGCATATCAACGAATATGAATCGTATGCCATGTGGCAAATTTTCACTCAAAACAGCGAAGGATTAGCTATTCAGTCCACGATTGGAAGATTACAGAAAGCATTGAAGCCGGAAAATAATTTTGACCAGTATATTGGTGAAGTGAATTACATTGACTACAAAAAAGAATATATTCCGTTTGATGATTTGTTTTTCCCTTTTTTGTTTAAACGAAAGAGTTTTCAGTACGAACGTGAAGTCCGTATTATTACAGACACCTCAAAAAGCACAATCAAACTAAATGACGGTTTAAAAATCAATGTTGATATTAATCAATTGATCGAGAAGATATACATTCATCCAAAATCAGAAAACTGGTATAAAAAACTGGTTATTGAATTAGTAGAGCGTCTGGAATTTGGTTTTGAAATTGAGAAATCAGATTTGGAGAGTGATATTTTGATTTAGATTTTTTAAAAGTTGCTAAGGCTCTAAGACACTAAGATGCTGAGTTATTTTTGCCACAGATTAAAAGAATTAGAAAGATTTTTTTGTAATCTAAAAATTAAAAGCCATTTGAAAATATAAATTTTCAAATGGCTTTTTTATGTATAAAGATTTAAAGCCTTAGAAGCTTAGCATCTCAGTACCTTAGAACCTTAAATAGGTTTATAATTTTTAATTTCCCATTTTTTAGCGTTTAAATCAATGTAGTTGTAATGCAAAACATCGTTTTTATCGAATTGTCCATTTTGGTTGGTATCTTCAATAGTTCTAAAATAAATACGATTTTTAGATTCAATCAAACTCCAATCTACTAACTCCTGAAGATCCGGTGAAACTTTAGTGAAATTTTCTCCACTAATATCACTTAAATACAATGTTTTAATATCACCTGTGTCTATTTTTCCATCTTTATTGGTATCAGAATCAGTTAAAGTGTAGACCATAACTTTGTTCAAAGTATGATCTGCAACTGCTTTTAAATAAGTAGCCGTTAAAATTAAAATTGGCTTATCAGAAAGAGGACGAATAGAATCTGAGTCAACTTTTTGAAATTTCAGATTTTGCAAATAACCCGTAATTTCAAATTCGCCCAGGTTTGAAATAGTAAAACTAACATCATTTACACTCGATGACCCGTAACGTGCTTTTGTTCCTCTTTCAAAAACCCTCAAATCTCCAACCGGATGAATTAAATAATTTGTTCCTTCCATCTGAATTGGCAAATCAGCTACTTCTATTTGCGTAGAATCTGTTTTAGCCACCACTTTTGCCTTATTTGAAGCA
Source organism: Flavobacterium sp. Root420 (assembly GCF_001427905.1). Taxonomy (GTDB): domain Bacteria; phylum Bacteroidota; class Bacteroidia; order Flavobacteriales; family Flavobacteriaceae; genus Flavobacterium. The sequence goes on along the minus strand of NZ_LMEF01000032.1, from coordinate 290,374 downwards.
TCATAAATTACTTTCGGCTTCTGAGCATCGTCTTTACAACTCACTACTGATCCGATGATTACTAAGGCGATATATTTTAGATAGTTTTTCATTTATGCTAATTATATTGGAATATCAAATATAGTATTTTTGATTGTATTATTTATTGTTATTGAATTTTCTCAAAATGGCAATATACTCTTAATTTTTAAAACGCAAGAAACTCTTTTCTTATTGCCGAAGTTCATTTTTAACTTCATTTATCCCTTACAATTTCGCATTAATTTTTACATTAAAAACTCTCGAAGTCATATAATTCGGAATCGCATATTCATTTTTAGAGTACACATCTCTAACCCAGGTATTGGTAATTGCGTTTTGATTATTGAAAAGGTTGAAAATTTCAAATCCAACCGATAATTCTTTAAAACCTTTCAACCAGTTTGCTTTAGCAGTTTTAGTAGTACTGTCAACAAAAACTTTAGCAAAACCTACATCTGCCCTTCTGTAGTCGTTTAGTCTGTTCTGATATAAATATGGATCTGAATATGCTGGTGCACCTCCTGGTAAGCCAGTATTGTAAACTAAATTCAAATATAATTTCACACTTGGAATATTCGGCATATAATCCTGAAACAACATGGCAAACTTCAAACGTTGATCGGTTGGTCTGGAGATATAGCCTTTGTTTTCGTAGTTTTCCTCTGTTTTCAAATAACCAAAACTCACCCAGGATTCAGTTCCCGGAACAAATTCTCCGTTCAGTCTAAAATCTAAACCCTGAGCGTAGGCTTTTGCATTATTATTGGCGACATATCGAATCCGGACATTGTCTATTGAATAGACATTTACATCTGAAAGTGATTTATAATAGAGTTCAGTAACCCATTTAAAAGGGCGATTCCACATTTTAAAGTTATAATCATTACTCAAAACAATATGCACTGATTCCTGAGCTTTCACATTCGGATTCACAACTCCATTTATATCTCGAAGTTCTCTATAAAAAGGCGGCTGATGATATATTCCCCCAGAAAGTCTGAAAACCATATCCATGTTCCAATCCGGTTTAATTGCAAACTGAGCGCGCGGGCTAAAAACAATTTGATTTTTGCCTTCAACTGCTGCACCAGAAACATTCCAGCTCTGAAAACGGGCACCAACATGATACCAAACCTCATTAGAGCCAATATCAGTTTTCTGATTCCATTGTGCATAACCTGCAATTCTGTTTATCGTATTAAAATTTGTTGCACGAACATCCTGATAAGGTAAAAGTGGCCCGGTATAAGGTTGATAAGGCTGATTATTTTTTGGCAGAATAACCAAAGGAGGATTTATAGAAAATCCCGCCGAATCAATTACTTCCCACTCTATAACCCTGTCACGAATGGATTCTCTTGTATATTTTAAACCAAATTCTAGCTGGCTGTCATTTTTCCATTCCTTAAAACCTTTAATTTCAATATTTGCAATTAAAGCATCCAAATCATTTCTTGCGTGATTGAGTTGAGAACCAATTCCACGAGTAAAATCAATTGCCTCAGGTTCTCCTTCAGTAGTAACATTTCCTAATCGGTATTGTGCCAAAATATCAAAATGTTCCTTTTCTGTTGTATGAAATAAGGAACCGATTAACTTTAAAGTAAAATCCGGAGAAACTTTATAAGTAGTTTTAAGTGCTCCAAAATAAGTATCGTATTGATCTTTCTCTTGCCCCTCATAATAAACATTCAGCTCCATTGGCTGGTCTATCGTTCCAAATCTGGTTTCCCGCGTTAAAGGCTGATATAAATACTTATTCTGAGAAATATTTCCTAAAAAACTCATTTGCCATTTTTTAGAAATATCATAAGTTATATTCGTTTGAATATCAGCAAAAGTTGGGGTATAATTTGTTTCTGTATCTTGACTATTAACAAGCAAACTATTATTTCTATAACGAACTCCGGTTACTGCAGACCATTTTTTATTTTTAGAAACCAAATCAACTGCGGCACTTGCGCCCAATAAACTGACTTCAAAAGCAGCACCAAATTGTGTTGGTTTTCGATAGGTAATATCTAAAACAGAGGATAATTTATCCCCAAATTTAGCTTCAAATCCTCCTGCCGAAAAATCGACATTCTGAACCAAATCGGTATTTGTAAAACTTAAACCTTCCTGCTGTCCGGAACGAATTAAAAACGGACGATAAACTTCGACTTCATTTACGTAGACTAAATTTTCATCATAATTTCCACCCCGAACTGCATATTGTGTACTCAATTCATTATTAGAATTTACTCCTGGTAATGTTTTTAAAATATTTTCGATTCCTGCATTTGCTCCGGGAATCTTTTTGATTGTCGCAACATCTATTGTCGTGATTCCCTGAACACGTTTTTTGCTTTTAGAAGATACAAATACTTCTCCCATTTGTTCTTCAGAATTGCTCATTACCGGATTAAAAACGAAAACTTCATTCGGTTTTAAACTCACCGTAAGACTCATCATTTTTAAAGAAATATGAGTAAAAATCAAGGAAACTTTTTTATGCGAAGGAATTTCAATTTCAAAAAAACCATTTGAATCTGACTGCGAAACATTTCCCAAAGCTGCAATATTTACATCTGAAACCGGCCGGTTTTCCTGATCTAAAATAATACCTTTTACATGAGCATTCTGAGCAAATGAAACACAGCTGCAAAGAAAAAGGAAAACAAATATTAATTGACGATGGCTCAAATGTTGTGGTTTTATTTTGGTTGGCTTCTAAAAAAATGAGTTTCAAAGATAGCAGAATTACCCACATTATCAATCACTTCAATTTTTAAATCATTTGCTCCTTCAGCTAGTAAGGTATCATCAAACTTGTGCGTTATTTTTCTGGTTTTATTATCATATTCAAACAAAACCCAATTTCCGTTTAAATATCCGTTGTACGATTTAATTCCGGACAAACTATCGCTTATTGTAAACTGAATTGTTTTCATATCGCTGATCCATTTATCCTGAATTGGCTTTGCAATCTTAATAATTGGAGCGATCGTATCGAGTACCAAACCAAATTGCCCCAGAGTTTTAGATTTCGCTGTAAAAACATCATTTTTCCTTGTCGTTGCATTATAACTGCCGCTTCTTCCTATAAAAACTTTGTCTCGTAAGGCTTCTGAATAGGTACTATCTTTTATTGTAATCGTAAAATTGGAATGAACCGGAACGACATCGTCATGAATATAGATTTTGTTATTCTTTACATCAAAATTCAAATTAAAATCATCATAAAATGTTCCTGCTGGAAAAAACACTGACATATTATCTTTTTCAAAATTGTAATCTTTATTGGCTTTTATAAAATATTTAGAAGTCACCGGTTCTGCATTTATAAGCGGCGTTTCGATATCATATTCAATTGGAACCGTAATTGCGCTTAAATTTCCAAAATAATCTGAAACTTCAATTCGATAAGTTGAGGCTAAATTCGGCTCGACCGGAATAATTCCACGAAGCGAATCGGTTTTTATAATGCTCAGCGCAAAAGGTGTTTTCATGAAAAGCTTTTGAATACGTTGTCCTGATTTTTTATATTTAGCATAATCAATCAAGGCATTTACATAGCGCATTTCATCAAACGAATAAGTATTAAACTGATAATTATAATTTTGATTTCCGTTAACGAAAGTCGATACGTTAAAAACTCCATTTTTATTTCCCGAGACATCATCAAAATCAACCGTATTAATTCCGAAACCAATTTTTCCATTTGCTTTTACCTTACTTGCCAGGTAGGTTCCGTCTTTTTGAAGGGAGAGATTCAACAATAAAGGCTGATTTGACTGATTAACTGTTGTATTATCCATTGGATAGACATATAAACTAGAAATCGTAGGCTTTTTAGTGTCTTTCATGTTTTTATCAAATCCGAAGAACATCGGATTAATCACAAACTCCGATTTTGTATCTCTGATTTCAAAATGCAAATGTGGACCTTCAGACGAACCCGTATTACCAGAAAGCGCAATTATTTGTCCTTTTGTCACAGGCAATTCACCTGGTTTTGGAAACATTTCAATTTCGAATGCTTTTTCCTTATAATGTGTTTGCAGAACATAATTCTGAATATCACCCATTGTCGTTTGCAAGTGTCCGTATACCGAAGTGTAACCATTTGGATGTGTTATGTAAATACATTTACCGTTACCAAAAGTCGAAATTTTTATTCTTGATACATATCCATCTGCTACTGCGTAAACATTCAGTCCTTCCTTTTGATTGGTTTTTAAATCGAAACCCGCATGAAAATGATTCGGTCTCAACTCACCAAAATTACCCGATAGCTGCATCGGAATATCTAGTGGAGGATCAAAATAATCTTTGGGATATTGAGCCTGAGCAAAAATAAACTGGCAAAATAATAGGGTAAGTACTGAAAATCTCATAAGCAACATTTTTGCTAAGATAAAAAAATAACAGGCGAAAACCGATCAGAATAAGACAAAAATACAATTGATTGAATTTCATTTATTTGTCTATTTTTAATGCAAAAAAATCGATAAAAAATTGCATTAATAAAAAGGAATACTAACTTTGTATGATTAAGTAATGAATAGGATTTATAATGAGTGTAATTGCCGAAATAATTGATACTCTTGAATATAAAGTCGAAAAGCTTTTTGAAAAATCAAAAGGCCTGGAGAAAAACAATCAGGAATTACGATTACAATTAGCCAAAGCTGCGCAAATCATCCAGAAACAATCTGAAGAAATGGAGGCTTTGAAAAAGCAATATGATACACTTAAAATAGCCAATTCGTTGCTCGGCAGCGACAATAACAAGAGAGAGACAAAGCTTAAAATAAATTCATTAATTCGCGAAATTGATTACTGTATAGCACAACTATCAGATTAGAAAAACATGGACGGAAAGCTTAGAATTAAAATATCAATTGCAGACCGCGTTTATCCGTTAACGGTTGAACCCGCTCAGGAAGAAGGACTTAGAAGTGCTTCTAAAAAAATTGATGCTATGATTAAGCAATTCGAAGAAAGTTACGCGGTTCGTGACAAACAAGATGTATTAGCTATGTGTGCACTGCAATTTGCATCACAGGTTGAACAAAAACAAATTGATAACGCGATCGATGGCGAAGAGACCATCGAAAGAATTAAAAGATTAAATTCGCTATTAGATCAATATCTCGAAAATTAAACGTTCTTTACAGAAACTAAGATACTGCCTACATTAGTTCACAATTGGTAAACTCAACACTAACAATTTAGAATGAGCAAATCGTCGCTACTATAGTATGCCATGCTTCGGCTTGGAAACTTGAACAGTGAGTTAGCTCAAAACTTGTCTTTACGAGTTTATTCAAGCAATTAATGTAGGCTTTTTTTATATATAAATTTAAACAAACATGGACATCATAACGATCATTATTTCAGGTATTATAGGTATTACAGCAGGTTTTGGAATAGCTAAAATTATCGAAAAAAGTAATATTTCTAATCTCATAAAAAACGCAAAAAAAGAAGCAGCTTCCATTTTAAAAGATGCTAATTTAGAAGCAGAAAATATTAAAAAAGATAAAATCCTTCAGGCAAAAGAACGTTTTATCGAATTGAAAGCCGAACACGAACAAGTTATTTTGGCCAGAGACAAAAAAGTTGCTGAAGTAGAAAAAAGAGTTCGCGATAAAGAATCACAAATATCAAATGAGCTTTCAAAAGCTAAAAAAGTAAATGATGATTTCGAAGCTAAAACTTTAGAATACGATAACAAAATTGAAGTTTTAGACAAAAAACAAGCTGAAGTTGACAAACTACATAAAAGCCAATTACAACAGCTAGAAGTAATTTCAGGGCTTTCTGCTGAAGAAGCAAAAGAACAATTAGTGGAAGGCTTAAAAGCTGAAGCTAAGAGTAAAGCTATGTCTCATATTCAGGACACTATTGAAGAGGCAAAACTTACAGCGCAACAAGAAGCAAAGAAAATTATCATCAATACGATTCAAAGAGTTGGAACAGAAGAAGCAGTAGAGAATTGCGTTTCTGTATTTAACATTGAATCAGATGATGTAAAAGGTAGAATCATTGGACGTGAAGGTCGTAACATTAGAGCTCTTGAAGCTGCAACCGGAGTTGAAATCATTGTTGATGACACACCGGAAGCTATTATCCTTTCTTGTTTTGATCCTGTACGTAGAGAAATTGCTCGTTTGTCATTACACAAATTGGTAACTGACGGACGTATTCACCCGGCAAGAATTGAAGAGGTTGTTGCTAAAACAGCTAAACAAATTGATGATGAAATTATCGAAGTTGGTAAGCGTACAGTTATTGACTTAGGAATTCATGGATTACATCCTGAATTGATTAAAGTTGTAGGTAGAATGAAATACCGTTCTTCTTACGGACAAAACTTATTACAACACTCAAGAGAAGTTTCTAAACTTTGTGGTATCATGGCAGCCGAATTAGGTTTAAATGTAAAATTAGCTAAAAGAGCTGGTTTACTTCACGATATTGGAAAAGTGCCGGATACTGAAAGTGATTTACCTCACGCTTTACTAGGTATGCAATGGGCTGAAAAATATGGTGAGAAAGAAGAAGTTTGCAATGCAATTGGAGCTCACCACGACGAAATCGAAATGAAATCATTATTGTCACCAATTATTCAGGTTTGTGATGCTATTTCAGGAGCAAGACCAGGAGCAAGACGTCAGGTTTTAGATTCTTATATCCAACGTTTGAAAGATCTTGAAGAAGTAGCTTACGGATTTACAGGTGTTAAAAATGCTTATGCAATTCAGGCTGGTAGAGAGCTTCGTGTAATCGTAGAAAGCGAAAAAGTTTCTGATGATAATGCAGCTAACTTATCTTTCGAGATTTCACAAAAAATCCAGACTGAAATGACTTATCCAGGTCAGGTTAAAGTAACAGTAATTAGAGAAACCAGAGCAGTTAATATTGCGAAGTAATCTCCTTTCCTTATAAAAACAACAAAGGCTATCTTAAAAGATAGCCTTTGTTGTTTTTATATTTTGGCATTCATCCGAAACCTGTGAAGTCCTATAAATGAAAACTAAATATTTCTTACGTCAGTGAAATTCTCCTTATTTCCATTATAGCCCGAGATTTTAACCTTGGGATTACGACTATGATAATGTTTGCGTCCCAACGGTTGAAACACCGTTGGCTATGTTTATATAAAATGGTATCCGGTTCAATCTCTACCGCGACACTGTCAGCCCTTAAAGATCACTAAATACAATCTTAAAACTCGTTCCCACTCCTACTTGGCTTTCAACAGAAATACTTCCTTTCATGGCCTCTATTTGATTTCTGGTAATATATAACCCAATTCCGCGTGCTTCTTCATGTTTATGAAAGGTTTTATACATACCAAATAATAAATCGCCATGCACGGCCAAATCTATACCCAAACCATTATCTGTAATTTTTAATGATTTTTGACCTTCAGGTTCAATCGCAAAATCAAAAACAACAATTGGATCCCGATCCGGATGAGCATATTTAATAGCATTTGTGGTAAAATTCAATAAAACACTCTCAAGATACGCAGGATTAAAATTAATAGTCAAATAATTCGGGACATTATTTACAACCGTAACATTCTTCTGTTTATCATACCCTTTTATCGTTGTTATTGTTTTTTCTATGTACTCGCAAAGTTTCAAAGGAACAACAGCAATATTAATATTGCTTTGCGTTTTTACAATTTGAGTTAAATTCGAAATAGTATCATTCAAATCATTAGAAACCGTTCTTAAATGTAATAACATTTCGTTAATAGTTTGCTTATCTACATCGGCATCAATAAAGTCTAAAATTGATTTTATATTTCCTGCCTGCGTATTTAAGTTATGTGAAACTATATGCGAAAAATTTAGCAAGCGGCTATTTTGGTCACTATATAATTTCATCGTTTTTACGATCTCTAACTCTTTTTCTTTCTGCAAAGAAATATCTGTATGCGTTCCTAACACACGCAATGGTTTTCCGTTTTCATCTCGTTTAATTACTTTTCCGCGATCCAAAATCCATTTATAATTACCGCTTGAAGTCATTACACGATGGTAATTTTCATAATAAGGTATTTTATTATCAAAGTGTTCCTGAATATCGGAGTAATATTTTGGAAGATCATCGGGATGAACGATTTTATCCCAACGCTCAGGATCATCAAAAATATCTGTTGATTCTAATTCCAGAATTTTAAGTGATAATGAAGAATAGAAAACCCTATTAGTAACCATATCCCAGTCCCAAATACCAACTGTTGACGCATCAAGAGCAAACTGGAATCGCTCTTCAGAAATACGTAATTTTTCTTCCTTATCCTTCAACTCGGTAATATCAGAAACATGCCCAAAAAAGCTAATACTATCACTGTCAGCAGAAAACTTTTCGGTTTTAGATGAGATCTTAAACCAACGCAAACCTTTCTTTGGCAAAACTGCTCTGAATTCTACTTCCCAGGGTTTTACTTGCTTACGCGCTTTAACTAAAGATTGAAAAAAAAGTTCCCTGTCAGAAGGAAAAATTCTGTCGTATATAATGAGTTTAATATCATTTGTAAACTCTGCAGCCGAAATCTCGAAAATATCATCAGCAGATTTACTGACAAGTGGAAAAGAGTAATTATTGTTTTTGTCTATTATAAACTGAAAAAGTAAATCGGGCATTTCGGCCAACAATTTTTTATAAAAATTATTAACTTCCAGGCAATCCTCATTCTCATATAAATCAAAAACCATATAATACTTTTTATGTAATTTGAATGATTAAATCATTTTTAAATCAAAAAGATGCAGTTAGTCGATAATACCTGCATTTAATAGAAAATAATCATACAAGATATTAATTTTTTAAGATAAAAAAGTGTCCCTCCGGAAAAAATTATTTTCTGGGATGAAACGAATGCATGACTTCTTTTAAAAAACTTCTATCCAAATGCACATAAATTTCAGTAGTTGTAATCGATTCATGACCCAGCATTAATTGAATAGATCTTAAATCAGCACCATTTTCTAATAAATGGGTTGCAAAAGAATGACGCAAAGTATGCGGACTAATATTTTTTTTAAGACCTATTTTTACAGCCAAATCCTTTATAATCGTAAAAATCATGGCACGTGTTAATTGATTCCCTCTTCGATTTAAAAACAGAGTGTCTTCGCACCCTTTTTTAATCGTTACATTACCTCGAATTTCATTCTGATAAATCTGTATGTATTTTTGTGTCAATTTCCCAATTGGAACAAAACGCTCCTTATTTCCCTTTCCTGTTATTTTTATAAATCCTTCATCAAAAAACAAATCAGAAATTTTGAGGGAAACGAGTTCTGAAACCCGGAGCCCGCAACCGTATAAAGTTTCCAGCATTGCACGATTTCGTTCGCCTTCATTTGAACTTAAATCGATTGCTGCAATCAAAGCATCAATTTCCTGAACCGCTAAAGTGTCCGGTAATTTGCGGCCTGTTTTAGGAGTTTCAATTAATTCCAAAGGATTATCAACTCTATAGTCTTCAAAAACCAAATAATTAAAAAAACTTTTTAATCCGGAAATAATGCGCGCCTGAGAACGTGGATTTACTTCTTTTGAAACTGCATAAATGAATTGCTGTACCGTTTCATCAGTAATTTTTAATGGAGAAACTTCGATTTTATTTACTTCTAAAAAAAGACAAAGGCGTTCAATATCGAAACCATAATTTTCGATCGTGTTTTTAGACAAACCTCTTTCGATTCGCAAATACGATTGATAATCTTTTATGTATTTGTTCCAATTCATATTTACAAAGTAAGTGATTTTTAGGCATAAAAAAACCTCCCTGAATTAGGAAGGTTTTTAAAATATCTTTTTACAAACTTTAGAATTTATATCCTAAAGTCAATGCTAAAACACTATTTTTTGGACTATCAAAATACTCATCAACATCATCAGCATCATAATCCGCGATATTAGATAAACCTACAGTATAACGAAGGTTCACAGAAACATTATCTGTAAAATTGTATCCAGCTCCAAAATTAAATCCAGTATCTACAGATTTAAAACTATCTTTAACATCATCACCTTCAGTTTTAGCTGACACTAAAAATCCTAATTGTGGCCCTGCTTCTACAGTAAACTGTTTTGTAATATAAAATTTAGCCAAAACAGGAATATTTATGTAATTCAATTTAGTATCAAAATCACCAAAAGAATCCTCCAGCTGAGCTCCTTGTGTCGAAAACAAAACCTCTGGCTGAATAGCTAATCTTTCAATAATTTTAATTTCGGCAAAACCACCAAGCTGAAAACCTACCAAAGATTTAGCATCGTCATAATTTCCTCCTGAAAAACTTGTTACGTTAAGACCTCCTTTTATTCCAAACCTTGTTTGTTGAGCATTTGCCAATCCAAATGTCATTACTGCAAACGCAATTAAAAAAATTCTTTTCATTTTTATTTGATTTTGAGTTAAAATTAATATGTCAAATATAAAAATTTACTTAATAAAAAAAATAATTGTTTTTAAATAAAAAAATACGTAAAAGCTATAAAAATCTTACTAATATAAAAGCAGTACTAAAGCTATTTATCTTTTAAAACAAGACTAGTGGGCATTTTAAAAAAAACTAAGGCACACTAAAAATACTTAAAATTTCATCAAAACCAGCCTGTATAATACTTAAGTTTTTCACAAATTAAATTAATTAAGTAAAAATTTACTTATTAAAAACAAATCATTAAAGTTGAAAAAACAATAGAAAAAGACATTTTAATATCCAAAATTAAGACACTGTAAAACAATATTTTAAACTGATTTCACAAACAAAATTCATCTAAGTCACTAATTAAATCAGAATTTTATTAATTATTTAATCTAAAATATAAAACAATAAAATATAAAATCTGTAGTTTTAACCTGTAGAAAACAATTTTTAATTTAAAAAAACAATTATGAAAAAGATACTTTTAGCAGCTGTACTGTTCATTGCAACATCAGCTACAATACAAGCCCAGTTACTACAAATCGGTGTTAAGGCTGGGGTAAATTTCGCTAGCCAAACTGGAGATGCATCCATGCAAGGTGTAGCATTTGACAAAGATGGTATCACAAGTTATCATGCAGGTCTTGTTGCAGAAATTAAGTTGTTAGACAAATTTTCTGTTCAGCCAGAACTTTTATATTCTACACAAGGAGCAACTTACAAAAATGCAGTTGACGAATTTAAAAATGAACTTGGGTATTTATCTATTCCGGTAATGGCTAAATTTTACTTAACTGATTCATTTAGTTTAGAAGTAGGACCACAAGCTTCTTTTCTATTAAGCGAAAAAAATGACTTCGATGTAAAAGATGCAGAAACATTTGAATTTGGACTTAATGCAGGAGTTGGATTTAAGATTACAAAAAACTTTTTCGTTCAGGGACGTTACGGTTTAGGATTAACAGAAGCTTCTAAAAATGCAGACGTTAAAAATTCAACTGTACAAATTTCAGCTGGATTCATGTTCTAAAAAGAATATCACATAGTTTTATAAAAACCGTTCTATTAATTAGAACGGTTTTTTTATTTTTACACTCTTGTGAAATGTTTTCTGTAAAGTGTAAAATGAATTCAAATCACTTAATAAAACTTAAATTACTTATGAAAATCTGCATCATCAACGGACCAAATTTGAATCTTTTAGGAAAAAGAGAACCGGAAGTTTACGGAAGCCAAACTTTTGAAGATTATTTCGAAAGATTGGAACATAAATTTCCAAACGTTGAACTTTCATACTATCAAAGTAACATTGAAGGCGAATTGATTGGAAAAATTCAGGAAGTTGGTTTTACATTTGATGGCATCATTTTGAATGCCGGGGCGTACACACACACTTCTATAGGTTTAGGCGACGCTATGAAAGCCATTACAACTCCAGTAGTCGAAGTCCACATTTCGAATACGTATGCACGCGAAAGCTTCAGACACCAATCGTATTTGTCAGGAAATGCAAAAGGCGTAATTTTAGGCTTTGGATTAAAAAGCTATGAATTAGCGATTCAGTCTTTTCTGTAAATATAGAAGGTCTTCTTCCTAAATTTCAAGACGCTCAGCCTGATATACAATTTAACAAATTATTAATAAGCTCGCTTTTAACTTATTCTATTTTTGTGAGAGAAAAAACTTTCATGAGAAACTATACTTTATTTGCCTTTTTATTTTTTTCGCTTTCCAACTTTGCTCAAATCAAAGGAACCATAACGGATGAAAAAGGAAATCCTTTGCCTTTTGTTTCTGTTTTTGAAGAAAACACTTATACGAGTACAACCTCAAACGAGCAGGGAAATTATCAACTCAACGTAAAAGAAGTTGGCAAAAACAAAATTACGTTTCAGTATTTAGGTTTTAAAACCCTAAAAGTAGCAGTCTCTTCAAATTCAAAAACGGTAATTTTAGATGTGAAACTCCAGGAAGAAAGTTTTGCATTAAATGAAGTTATCATTGACCCAAAAAATAATCCGGCAAACGCAATTATAAAAAGTGCCATTGCAAACAAAAAACAGAATTCTGATAAAACTGCACGCTACACAGCTGATTTTTATTCAAAAGGAATGTTTAAAGTTAAAGATCTTCCCAAAAAAATCCTTGGTCAAAAAGTCGATCTTGGCGAAGACATGGCCTCCAATTTAGATTCGACCGGAACGGGAATTTTATATTTATCAGAAACCATTTCGGAAATTTCTTTTGAAAAACCCAACAAACTAAAAGAGAAAATCATCGCTTCTAAAATCTCCGGAAACAATAATGGCTACAGCTATAACACGGCCAGTTTATCAACTTACGATTTTTACGAAAATAATTTAGACTTCGACGTTAAGCTCATCTCTCCTATTGCCGATAATGCTTTCAATTATTACAAATACAAATTGGAAGGAACTTTTTTTGATGACAACAATCAACAAATCAACAAAATAAAAGTCACACCAAAACGCGACAAAGAGCCCGTTTTTGAAGGTTATATCTATATTGTCGATGATAGTTTTGCCATTTATGCGATAGATTTAGACATTAAAGGCTACCGAATGAAAAATGAATTTACTGAAATTATGACTTTAAAACAGAGTTTCAGCTATAATTCGAAGAATAAAATCTGGTCTAAAAATGCGCAAACTCTTTCATTTAATGCTGGCATTTTTGGAATTAAATTCTCCGGGAAATTCAATTATGTTTATTCCAATTATGAATTTCCGGATTCATTTGAAAAGAAAACTTTTGGAAATGAAATTGTAGCTTTTGAAGCCAATGCCAATAAAAAAGATGATGCTTTTTGGAACGAAATCCGCCCAATCCCGTTGACTATTGAAGAAAGTACCGATTATACCAAAAAAGATAGTCTATTAACCATTCGTAAATCCAGAAAATATACTGATTCAATAGATGCTAAAAACAACAAATTTAAAGTTTGGGATGTTTTAATGGGTTACGATTATAAAAACACCTTTAAAAAATATTCTTTTGATTATAAAGGACTTTTACACCTGACTTCATTAAGTTTTAATACCGTTCAGGGCTTTAATTTTGATACGGGCTTTTCTTTTAGAAAATGGAATGAAGAAGAAGGAAAAAGCACTTCTATAAGCACCACTTTTAATTACGGATTTTCAGACGAACGTTTTCGAGTAACCGGACAATTCAGCCATCGATTCAACACTATCAATTATGCTACAATTTGGGCTTCAGGAGGAACAAAAACAACGCAATTTAATGGTGCAGAACCTATCAGCAAATTTGTCAATTCTATAAGTTCTTTATTTTTCAAAGACAATTATATGAAGTTATACAATTTAGAATTTGCTCAAATCAACTATTCTCAAGATGTTGCAAACGGTATAAATTTGAATGCGAGAGTGGCTTACGAACAACGAAAACCTCTTTTTAATACTACGGATTATTCTTTCTTTAAAAAAGATGATACTTATTCATCAAACAATCCTTTAGCGCCCGATGACTTTACAACCCCAGCTTTTGATCAGCATCATTTGTTTAAAACAGCTTTAACTGCAAGAATTAATTTCGGAAACAAATACATTTCAAGACCTGATGGGAGATATAATATCAAAGATGAAAAGTATCCCACAGTATATTTAGTTTTCGAAAAGGCTTTTGCGGCAAGTGAGAAGAAGTATGAATTTGAAAGAGTTGGCGCATCAGTACAATATGATTTATCATTAGGAAATAAAGGTCTTTTGGGAATGAATTTCAAGGCCGGGAAATTTTTTAATGCGGAAAATATCTCTTTTATAGATTACAGACATTTTAACGGAAACCAAACACACATCGGAACAAGTGATCGCTATTTGAATGTCTTTAACTTAATGCCATATTACGCTAATAGCACAAACGATAGTTATTTTGAAATGCATCTGGAACATAATGATACCGGTTTTATTATGAATAAGATTCCGCTATTGAATTTATTAAAATCAACAATGAATATTGGATTTCACTCGTTAGCAATTCCAGATAGAAAACCTTATTCTGAGTTCACAATTGGTTTAGACAATTTAGGTTTTGGAAAATTTAAATTATTCAGAGTTGATTACGTACATTCCTATCATGGCGGAGTTCAACAAAATGGGGTTGTATTTGGGTTGAAAATACTTAATGTTTTGGATTAATATCGATTTTGATTTCACGCAGATTTGGCAGATTAAAATAGATTTATTTGAAAAATTAAAATCGTAAACATCAACTTACCTAAGACTGCGTTAGGGATGGGAGCGGCATCCTTTTTGTTTTTTCTTTAAAAACAAAAAGATACAGCGGACAGCCCGGCCGGAGGCAACGCCCATAAAAAAATCCGCTTACTCTTTTTAAAAAGAATAAACGGATTTTTTAAAATTTAAAACCTTTGAACCTTCTCCCTAGTGATAATCATCTGGCTCAATATGAATCAAAACATTCCCTAACTGAGGTATTTTCTCTTTTAGAGTATCTTGTAATTTATGTGATAAATCATGTCCTTCTTTTACTGAAATTTTAGCCGAAACTATAGCATGAAGATCAACATGAAATTTCATTCCGGCTTTTCGGATAAAGCATTTTTCAGTTCCAAGAATACCCTCAACCATTAAAGCTGTAACACGAATTTCTTCAACTAAATCATCATTTAGATTTTCGTCCATGATTTCACCGAGTGCCGGTCTAAAAATTTTATAGCTGTTGTATAAGATAAAAAAAGCAGCAAAAAGTGCCGCCCAATCATCTGCTGATTCGTAACCTTTTCCCATAAACAGTGCGACCGAAATACCGATAAACGCCGCTACCGAAGTAATTGCATCACTGCGATGATGCCATGCATCTGCTGCTAATGACGAGCTATTGGTTTGTTTGCTTCGTTTCATTACGACGCGAAATGAATATTCTTTCCAGATTATAATTGCGCCCAACACATATAATGTCCAGGACTTTGGCAAATCATGTGCAGTCTGAATATTACCGATACTTTCGTAAGCAATAATTGTTGCCGAAGTAATTAAAAACCCAACAACCAAAAATGTAAATAAAGGTTCTGCGCGACCATGTCCATACGGATGATTTTCATCTGCCGGTTTGTTTGAATATTTTATTCCAACTAAAACTAAAAAAGAGGAGAATATGTCTGCAGTCGACTCAATTGCATCTGCAATCAAGGCATAAGAATTGCCAAAAAAACCTGCTAGCCCTTTTAAGATGGCCAAGCAGGTGTTTCCAGCTATACTAAAATAAGTAGCTTTTATAGCTTTTTGTTCATTTGTCATTTAGACTATTTTTTTCGCCACGAATTCACGTATTATACAAAATCTGATTTTTTAGTATTTAATTACACTAATTTTATTTAAAAAATTAGTGCAATAAAACACAATCTTAATCTTCGTTTAATTCGTGAATTGCTTCGCCAGTTCGCTTTCGCTCGTGTCGTGGCAAATATTTTTTACTCGCGCACGATTTTAGCACCAATAGCTCTCAAACGCTCATCGATACGCTCGTATCCACGGTCAATTTGTTCGATATTTTGAATTATACTTGTACCTTTTGCCGAAAGAGCTGCGATTAATAATGAAATTCCGGCACGAATATCCGGAGAAGACATTGTTGTCGCTTTTAGTTGAGATTCGAAATTATGCCCCATAACCACTGCTCTGTGCGGATCGCACAACATAATTTTTGCTCCCATATCGATTAATTTATCCACGAAAAACAAACGGCTTTCGAACATTTTTTGGTGAATTAAAACATCCCCTTTTGCTTGTGTAGCCACAACCAAAACGATACTCAACAAGTCAGGTGTAAATCCTGGCCAAGGCGCATCGGCAATAGTTAAAATGGATCCGTCAATATCTGTTTTTACTTCGTATCCGTCTTTGTGAGCTGGAATGTAAATATCATCACCACGCTTTTCGATCGTAATTCCTAATTTTCTAAAAGTATTCGGAATCAAACCTAAATTTTCCCAACTTACATTTTTGATCGTGATTTCGCTTTTTGTCATAGCTGCAAGACCAATCCAGGAACCGATTTCAATCATATCTGGAAGTATTCTGTGCTCACAACCTCCAAGACTTTCAACACCTTCAATAGTCAATAAGTTTGAACCAACTCCGGTAATTTTAGCTCCCATTGAATTCAACATTTTACACAATTGCTGTAAATATGGTTCGCAGGCAGCGTTGTAAACTGTAGTTTGTCCTTTTGCCAAAACAGCTGCCATAACAATATTTGCAGTTCCTGTAACAGAGGCTTCGTCAAGTAACATGTCTGTTCCTTTCAATCCTTCTTCCGGAGTTTCTACACCATAAAAGTGATCTTCTCTGTTATATCTGAATTTTGCTCCAAGGTTAATAAAACCTTCAAAGTGTGTATCTAATCTACGACGGCCAATTTTATCTCCACCCGGTTTAGGAATATATCCTTTTCCGAAACGGGCCAAAAGTGGTCCAACAATCATAATAGAACCACGAAGTGCTCCACCTTCTTTTTTGAAAGCTTCTGTTTCTAAATATCCAACATTAACCTCATCGGCCTGAAACGTAATCGAACCCGGTCCATTGCGTTGAATTTTAACTCCTAAATTACCCAACAAAGTGATTAATTTATTGATGTCAATAATATCGGGAATATTATTAATTGTTACTTTATCTCCTGTTAAAAGCACAGCACATAAAATTTGTAATGCCTCATTTTTTGCTCCTTGCGGAGTGATTTCTCCTTTTAAAGGAATTCCTCCTTCGATTTTAAAAATTCCCATATTTCTCTTTTAGGTTCTGAGGTTCTGAGGTTCTAAGGTTCTGAGCTAAAAATCTTAGTAGCTTAGTATCTTAGTATCTTAGCACCTTTTTTTATTTCTGATTATTGTTTTTTTGAAAAGGTTTTGGTTTCCCCGGGCCTTTATTGTTTTTGTTACTTTGGATTTTTGGTTGGCCTGGTGGTGTAATTTTATTCGACATACGTTTGTTCGTACGCAATAAATCAGTTGTGTTTAAAAGCTCTTCTGTGCTTTGCAACAAATTGATTTTTCCGCCTGACAATTCAAATAAATGTTCGAAAATCACATCATCTTTTACTGTGTCTTTGTTCCAGCTTAAGTATGATTTTTTCATGTGATTAGCGATTACTAAAACCAATGCATTTTTCATTTCACCATCTTCCCATTTATTGGCAACATCAATCATATATTTGATATTATTACCGTAAAATCTATATTTCGGGAAGTTTTGAGGATATTGTAAAACGTCTGGTTTTAACTGCAATACATCTCTTGAAGGAATTGGATATGGCGATTCTACATCTAATTTAAAATCAGACATGATAAAAAGCTGATCCCATAATTTATGCTGAAAATCTGGTACATCACGCAAATGCGGATTCAGACTTCCCATAACCTGAATGATGTATTTTGCAGCTTTATTGCGCGTTTCGGCATCTTCAATAATAGTAGCCTGATCAATCAGTTTTTGCAAATGACGACCATATTCAGGAATAAGTAAACGCTGTCTTTCAGAATTGTATTCTAAGTTAAAAACAACGTCATTTGCGACTTCTTTTTTATATTTTTCGACCATAATTATAATGAAACTATACCTTCTATTGTAGATACTTCTTTGTATTTGCCAATCACTTCGTCAGAGCTATGCATTGTAACATCTATAGAAACACTGGTAAATTTACCGGTTTTAGATTTTGTTGTTCTGATAACCGCGCCCATGTTGTCAAAAGCTTTTTCAACTCGCTCAACATTATCACCTACCGAAGGCATTATAAATTTATACAAATATTCTGCTGGCCAAGTATTTGAATTATCCAACTCAACCTTTAATCTTTCGTAAAATTCGGCGGTGTTTTTTTCTTTATCGTTCTCCATTCGTAATTAAAAATAAACGCAAATATACGGTTTTGATTTCAGATTTTTTAGATTTTTTTCTTTGAAAAAAGGTTCAACGATACAATCCCGAAGCTTCGGGACAAAGGTGCAGAGAAAAAAACTTTATGACATTATTTCTTTGTAAAATTTCCTCTTATATTTGAGAAAACATTACGTAGAAATAATCTCGCAAAGTCGCAGAGTCGCAAAGTTTTTCTTTAAATTTTCTTATTTGACTTTGCGCCTTTGCGAGATTAAAAAACATATTACAATGAAAAAAATCCTTTTACTTTTTATCGCACTCACTTTTACCAACATTGAAGCACAGGAAATCAAAACGATCACTTATTTCCAGAACGATACCATCAAATTGGATTTAGATTTGTATTTGCCTGAGAAAAAATCAAATGAAAAAATTCCGTTGGTGATTTTTGCTTTTGGCGGAGGATTTTCTGGTGGGGAACGAACCAGCGAAAAAGAATTTGGAATATTTATGGCGAAAAACGGTTATGCGGTTGCCAGCATTTCATACAGTTTATACATGAAAGGAAAAGATTTCGGCTGCAAAGGAACTCTAACTGAGAAAATAAAAGCAATCCAAATTGGCGTAAGCGATATGTGGCAGGCGACTTCTTTTTTGATTGAAAACGCTGCTAAATACAATCTTGATGCTTCAAAAATCTTTATCTCCGGAATTAGTGCGGGTGCAGAAATTGGTTTTCACGCTTCGTTTTGGGATTATAAACTCATGAATTTATACAAAAACAATTTACCGGAAAACTTTAAATACGCAGGTTTCATTGGAGGTTCCGGAGCAATTCAGGATATCAATTTAATTATGAAAGAAAAAGCAATACCGATGTTGTTAGCACATGGAAACAATGACAATACGGTTCCGTACGCTGCAGGTTCGCATCGCTCCTGTCCAACAAACGCTTCGGGCTGGTTAATTCTTTTTGGATCGTATGCGGTCTACAATCATATGCTTGATTTACATAAAGATATTGAGCTCATTACGTTTTGTGGTGGTGGACATGAATTTTCGGGCTATCTTTTTCATGATGGAAAACAATATGTTTTGGATTTTGTGAATGATGTTTTGAAAGGAAAGAAATTCGAATCGCATTTGATTGTTCCTTCTAAGAAGAAAGGTATTGATTCTGGGAAATATTTGTTTTGTGAGTGATTAATTTTATAATTAGATATGAAACAACAATATAAAAGTTTTGAAATTGAAGTTCTTGATGAGCCTAATTACATTTTTAATTCAGTTAAAAATTTACGCCAATATAATAAGGTTTTTTTTCATGAAGATTATTATCAAGAAAGTTTTAATACCACAAGCAAACATGCAATTATCATTAAAGAATTTGAAACCGAAATTTCTAATGCTATAATTGGCGAAATTGGTGGAGCAACTGGAGTTTATGATAATTCATTTATTATTGAAAATGACAAAATATGGATTTGCGTTTGTAATAAAATTTATTGTTTAGAAATTCCGTCTCTAGAATTAATATGGCAAAAAGAGTTTGATCATTTTACAAATTTGAGCATTTATAAACTTGAAAAAGATTTTGTAATACATGGCGAATTAGAAATATTACGAATTACAAGAGAAGGTGAAATTGTTTGGCGTTTTGGAGGAAGAGATATTTGGATAAATCCTGAAGGCAAAACAGAATTTAATATTGAAGATAACGTAATAAGATTATTCGATTTTGAATCAAATGAATATGTTCTAGATTTTGATGGGAACCAAATTGAAGACAACCCAAGATTGGTTTCAGGAGAAATTAAAAAGAAATGATGGAAAATTTTTGGCTAAATCTAAGACAAATTAGTTCATAATACTTGGTTTTAAACAAGGAATATTCAAAATTAGAAGCGCAAAGCTCCAGCGGAGCAAAATGTTTATAGCTAATTTTTACGTTTGATATTCAATAGCTCCATCGGAGCGATATGTCGATTCCAAACATGCCACCCCGATGGGGCTGTATAAAACAACCTTATATTTTTTTCTATAAATATGACGTCCCGCTGGGACTAAATGTCTTTATTATATTTTCATGTAAACTGGACTAAAGTCCTGTCTACATGAAATTTAGAGAGCATTTGGCTTTGTCTATTCTAGTCTTTTACATACGTCTAGGTTTTGAAAACCTTGCAGGAGAACACAATATTGTAAATCTTTCCAAAAATAAAACCATATTTCCTAACTAGCCCTGATTGAGGCGATATCCTTTTTATGGCGGGGTTCGCCATAAAAGATATAGCCGAAAGCAGGAATCCATACCTCCAAAATTGCGAAATCATTCGCTTCAGGCAAAATAATCTTTTTAAATACCAATAAGTTTAGGTAAATTTGCGCTTTATTTTAAGAAAGTGCAAAAAGAAATCATAGTTCTCATTGGTGGCCCGGGAACGGGAAAATCTACTCTGATCAACGAATTGGTAGCTCGTGGCTACTGTTGTTACCCTGAAATTTCAAGACAAGTTACGCTCGAAGCGCAACAACGCGGCATAGAACAATTGTTCCTGGAACAACCTTTATTGTTTAGCGAAATGTTATTGGAAGGCAGAATTAAACAATTCGAAAATGCCCTTGAAGAACCTGACAATGTAGTTTTTATAGATCGCGGAATTCCGGATGTTGTCGCTTATATGGATTATATTGGCGATGAATATCCGATACATTTTACAAAAGCCTGCGAAAATTTTAAATATTCTAAAACTTTTATTTTACCGCCTTGGGAGGAAATTTACGAAAGCGATACTGAGCGTTACGAAAATTTTGAACAGGCTTTAACAATCCAGAAGCACCTTGTTGAAACGTATAAAAAATACGGTTACAATTTAATTGAAGTGCCTAAAGATACGGTGGAGAACAGAATTCTTTATATCTTAGATAAAATTTAGGCATTTGGTTAAAGTTGCAAAACTAGAAACTGATTTCTAAATTTTTTAACTTTAAAACAAGACCGATGCCAGAAGCGCAAGAAATTCTTTTAAAATACTGGAAACACGACAGTTTTAGACCGTTGCAAAAGGAGATTATTGACTCGGTTTTGGATGGTCAGGATACTTTTGCCCTTTTACCAACCGGTGGCGGAAAATCAATTTGTTTTCAGGTTCCGGCGATGATGCAGGAAGGTATTTGCTTGGTGGTTTCGCCTTTGATTGCTTTGATGAAAGATCAGGTGGCGAATTTGCAAAAGCGGGATATTAAAGCGATTGCACTTACCGGCGGAATTCATACAGAAGAAATCATTGATCTTCTTGATAATTGTCAACACGGAAATTACAAGTTTTTATACCTTTCTCCAGAGCGTTTACAATCAGACTGGATTTTAGAACGCATCAAAGATCTTCCTATAAACTTAATTGCTATTGATGAAGCGCATTGTGTTTCGCAATGGGGACACGATTTTCGTCCGGCGTATTTGAAGATTTCAGAACTCAAAAAGTATTTTCCGAAGATTCCGTTTTTAGCTTTGACAGCAACGGCGACTCCGAGAGTTATTGAGGACATTAAAACGGAGTTGGGCTTGAAAGATCCTAATTTTTTCCAACAATCTTTTGAAAGAAAAAATATCGCGTACATGGTTTTTGAAATCGAAGACAAATTGTATCGTACCGAACAAATTCTAAAGAAAAATCCACAGCCTTCTATTATATATGTACGAAATCGTAAATCGTGCCTCAATATGTCGACACAACTACAATCGCTAGGATTTAAGGCGACTTATTATCATGGCGGACTTTCTGCAAAAGAAAAAGACAAAAACATGCAATTGTGGATGTCCGAACAAGCGCAAGTTATTGTGGCCACGAATGCATTTGGAATGGGAATTGACAAAGACAATGTAAAAACAGTTATTCATACACAGTTACCTGAAAATCTGGAAAATTATTATCAAGAATCCGGGAGAGCGGGACGAAATGGCGAAAAAGCTTTTTCGGTATTGCTTTTTAATAATGCAGACGCCAATCAGACAGAGCAACAATTTTTGAGTGTTTTGCCTGATAAGAAGTTTTTGAAAACGATGTATGTGAAACTTTGCAATTATTTTCAGATTGCTTACGGCGAAGGATTGGACGATTCTTTTTCATTTAAACTGAATCATTTTTGTAACAAATACGACTTCCCTACTCTAAAAACCTATAATGCATTGCAATTCCTTAATCAACAGGGAATTATTACAATGTCTCAGGAATTTTCAGAGAAGATTACGATGCAGTTTTTAATCGAATCAAAAGAAGTGATTCGGTATATGAGTCTGAATCCAAATGATGAAGAAATCATACTGGCAATTTTAAGAACGTATCCGGGAGTTTACGAAATGAAAACACCTTTTAATCTTTCGTTAATTGCAAAAAAGTCCCATCATACAGAAGAACAGGTTTCGGCTGTTTTAGAAAAGCTGAGAGAAAAAGAAATCATCGAATACAAATCTAAAAATAACGACGCGACTATATTATTCAATGAAGTTCGTGAAGATGATTTAACCATAAATCGAGTTTCTAAATATTTGGAGAAACAGAATCAGCTTAAAAAAGAACAGTTGATGTCTGTCTTATATTATATTAAGGAAAACAAAACCTGCAAAAACCGATTGGTTTTGGATTATTTTGGAGAAGAAACAACAGAGAATTGTGGCGTCTGCTCTTATTGTATTACTCAAAAAGGAAAAATTACGGAAGCCGATTCGATTGCTGATAAAATTTTGCATTTATTAAAATCGGCCGCATTGACTTCGAGAGAAATTCAGACCCAAATAAAACTGGATGCCAACGATATTGTTTCGGTACTTCAGGAATTATTAGAAAACAATCATATTACCATACAAGCGAATAATAAATACACTTTAAAATCATAATGGAAAAATTGAGAATTATATTCATGGGAACTCCGGAATTTGCTGTCGGCATTTTGGATACCATTATCAAAAACAATTACGATGTTGTTGGCGTGATTACAGCTGCAGATAAACCGGCGGGACGCGGACAAAAAATAAAATACTCGGCAGTAAAAGAATATGCGCTGGCGAACAGCCTTACTTTATTACAGCCTACCAATTTAAAAGATGAAGCTTTTTTAGCTGAACTAAAAGCTTTGAATGCTAATTTACAAATTGTGGTTGCTTTTAGAATGTTACCAAAAGTAGTTTGGGAAATGCCAGGTTTAGGAACATTCAATCTTCATGCATCGTTATTGCCAAATTATCGTGGAGCAGCACCGATTAACTGGGCTATTATTAATGGAGAAACAAAAACTGGTGTTACCACTTTTTTTATCGACGATAAAATCGATACCGGAGCAATGATTTTGAATTCGGAAATTGCAATTGAACCAGAAGAAAGTGCGGGACAATTACACGACCGATTAATGTTATTAGGAAGCGAAACTGTTATTGATACTTTGAAAGTAATAGAAAACGGAAATGTAACCACAACGATTCAGAAAGATAACGAAGAAATTAAAACGGCTTATAAGCTAAATAAGGAAAACTGCAAGATTGACTGGACAAAATCCGGTGCTGAAATCAACAATTTGATTAGAGGTTTAAGTCCGTATCCTGCTTCATGGTGTTTTTTGAAAGATAAAGAGGAAGAGCAAGCTATTAAAATATATGAAGCAAAATTGGTTTCAGAAGCACATTCTTACGAAGTTGGGAGTTTGATTTGTAGCAAAAAAGAAATCAAAGTTGCGGTTCAGGATGGCTTTTTACAGCTATTAAGTTTGCAATTACCTGGAAAAAAGAGAATGCAAGTGGCAGAATTGCTAAATGGGATAACTTTTTCTAATACTGCAAAGCTCTATTAACGTCAGTAAAACAGGGGTTTTTACCTGTTTTTGATCGATAAACAGCTTGCGTTATGAACAAAAAAACTAAGTTATTAACAATTTTTGCTAAAATTAAAGAAAACACTTGCAAGGAACGGATTTCCTACTAAATTTGTGTATTAACAATTTTTTTTAACCAACAATTAATAACTAATTATTATGAACAAATCAGAATTAATCGATGCTATCGCTGCTGATGCAGGAATCACAAAAGCTGCGGCAAAATTGGCTTTAGAATCATTTTTAGGAAACGTAGGAGCTACTTTAAAAAAAGGTGGCAGAGTTTCATTAGTAGGTTTTGGATCTTGGTCAGTATCTGCTAGAGCTGCTAGAGACGGTAGAAACCCTCAAACAGGAAAAACTATTCAAATCGCTGCTAAGAATGTTGTAAAATTCAAAGCTGGAGCTGAATTAGAAGGTGCAGTGAACTAAGTAAGAAAAGTTCTCTAAACTTATAATATAATTAAAACCCTCCCATGGAGGGTTTTTTTGTGCGGTTTAACGATTTTATTTGGGTTTTTAAAAATTTTATGACTAAATTTAATAAAAATTGTAGCCGTATGATTTCAGAAAAATTAAAAAAAGGACACCTGCTTATTGCCGAACCTTCTATAATTGGAGATTTATCTTTTAATAGATCGGTAATTTTATTAGCAGACCATAACAAAGAAGGATCAATAGGTTTTATCATTAATAAACCGTTAAAATACACTATTAATGATCTAATACCTGAAATTGACGCCACTTTCAAGATATATAATGGAGGCCCTGTAGAACAAGACAACCTTTATTTCATTCACAATATTCCAGAGTTAATCCCGAATAGTGTTGAGATTTCTAATGGAATTTATTGGGGAGGTGATTTCGAA
Source organism: Flavobacterium sp. Root420 (assembly GCF_001427905.1). Classification (GTDB taxonomy): domain Bacteria; phylum Bacteroidota; class Bacteroidia; order Flavobacteriales; family Flavobacteriaceae; genus Flavobacterium. The sequence goes on along the minus strand of NZ_LMEF01000032.1, from coordinate 265,291 downwards.
TCTACTAAAGACTTAATAAACGACGGATCTATTAGCAAAAATAATATTCGTTTTTTCTTAGGATATACCGGTTGGGACGAAAATCAGCTCGAGAGTGAAATGCAGGGAAACTCCTGGATCATTACTGATAATAGTTATAAAAACAAAATTATCGGTAAGTCTACCACCCATTTCTGGAAAGAGCAAATTATTGAGCTTGGCGGCGATTACCTTATATGGTCAAATGCACCAGAGAATCCGTATCTGAATTAATTTTCAGAAATGGATTCATTTAGCTTTTGCACTAATAAATGCGCCAGATCACTTGTAAACTCCTTTTTCCGATATTTGGTTATCGGTTGTATTCCTATGATTACATTTGTGAGAAATAATTCGTCAGCTTTTTGAAGATCAAATGGCGAAATTATTTCTTCCACTACTTCTATTCCTTCAAGTTTCTTAGCTAAAGCTAAAATTTGTTTACGCATTATTCCATTCAGACATCCTTCAGAAATTGGAGGCGTAATTAATTTTTTACCAATCAACATAAATAAATTCCCCTGCAAACCTTCAACCACGTTTTTCGTGTCGTTTACTAAAAGGCAATTTGCCAAACCATTTTCGTGAGCAAAAATACTTCCGGTCACATTTATCATTTTATTCGTCGTTTTAATCGACGATAATAATTGTTTGGTCACATAGAAATCTTTATACAAATCAACTTCGTATTCAGCGGTATTTAATGCATAAGAAGCTTTGTCAAGCGAAGTGGTGTGAATTAAATAAGAGACTTCGTTAGTTTTTGGCAAATACAAACCACCATCGTTTCTAAAAACAGTAATTCGGGCTCTTGCTGAAGCTGAAATTCCTTTTTGCTGAACTAATTTTAAAACTTCTTCTTCAAAAAATTCCATTGTGAAGTTCATTGGAATTTCCATTCTAACCACACGCATCGAAGCCATCAACCTAAAATAATGATCTTCCAGAAACAGAATTTTGTTGTTGATTATTTTTAGTGTTTCAAAAACACCATCACCATACAAAAAAGCGCGATTTTGAGTTAATACATTATCGTTTTCCGCTGCTATGTTTCCGTTAAAATTGATCATAAAAAAAGCCCTGAATTTTGTTCAGGGCAAATATAAGGTATAAAATAGACTTTTACTAAACAGAACCTATAAGATGTTTCAGGTCTGAGATCTGATTCTCCCACAATTGTTTAGCTTCTCCTACTTCTTCTTTTTCAGCGAAATCAACTACCATTAATGATACATCTTTAGTTAATTCATCAACTAAAATATGCAATTCGAAAAAATACTCAGTATCCTTACTGCTTTCGTCAACCCATTTGAATTTGACTTTTTCACCCGTTTTTTTAGAAGCCAAACGCGCTTTTTCCTGCGAGTCATTCCAGATAAAAGTAAAGAATTCACCTCTTGAATTTACATTGTCTGCAAACCATTCTGACAAACCTGATGGTGTTGATATATATTGATATAATAATTGCGGCGAAGAATTTATAGGAAACTCGATTTCGTAACGTATTTTTGGATCCATGTGCTACTTTTAATTTTTTCGAAATATAAGAATATATGTCCAAAAACAATGCATTTTTAAAAATATTTTTTTTTCTTCATTTTATGCTTGTAAGCTCTAATAATATTTTTATATTTGCACCCGCAATGAGGAACACGGTTCGCTTGCAATCTTGGCGAGGTAGCTCAGTTGGTTAGAGCGCAGGATTCATAACCCTGAGGTCACGGGTTCAACTCCCGTCCTCGCTACAAAATAAAAAAACACCACTGAAAAGTTGGTGTTTTTTTCGTTTATGAAAGGTGTATATGGAGGAATTTGTTGTCTATATTCTTTATTCTGAAAGATTTAATAAAAACTACACGGGTTTTATCTCTAATTTAATCGAAAGATTCAAGTCTCATAATTATCTTGCAACAAAAGGATTTACTTTAAAATTTAGACCCTGGAATGTAATTCATGTTGAATAAATCTTATTCTTTTACAAAAACAATCTCATTCACCAAATCTATTTCGTCCTGACTTATGCTATGTCCCATATTTTCATAGATTTTTTTTGTAACAGCTGCTCCCATTTTTTTTAGAAGTGCTTCTGTTTCATTTACCCTTTCAACCGGCACATGAAAATCGGGATCACTAGTACCAATAAAGACTGGTGTATTTTCGAAATTTCCTTTGTAATGATCTTCATAAACCTTATCGCCAATAAGTCCACCAGTAAAAGCGACTATACCTCCATATTTAGCAGCGTTTCTGGCTGTAAATTCTAAAGCTAAACAAGCACCCTGAGAAAATCCAAGAAAATAGATATTCTCTTTTTCAATTCCGTTTTGCTGAATTGCAACAACAACATTATGAATAGCCTCTAGTGATTTTGAAAATGAAGGCTCATTTTCATTAATAGGCACTAAAAAAGAATAAGGATACCATGTTCTGTTTTCTGCCTGAGGTGCAACCAATGCAAAATCATTGACATTCAAATGTTTTGAAATCGAAAGAATATCATGCGCGCCTGCACCACGTCCGTGAATCATAATCAAAGCCTTTTTAGCATCATTTAAAGGCACACCATCTGTAATTGTATCTATATTCATTATGTTATATTTTAAGATTGTTTTTTCCAGATATCCTGATATTCATCAGGATGTCTTTTAAATTGTGCATGTACATACGGACAAAGCGGTAAAACCATCAAATTATTGGCACGTACATATGACGTCATTTCGTCTAAAAGTTTTTTAGCATATCCTTTGCCCTCTGCTTCAGGCTCAACACCCGTATGGTAAACCGTCAGTAAATCAGGTTTAATGCTTACCGTCATTTCGCCCAGCTTTTTATTATCAACATATAGATTAAAAGCTCCGTGTTTTTTCTCGTCTAATTCCAGTTTAATTGTTTCCATATATTTGCACTTAAGAATCTAATTTACAAAATTTTAAATTAATTAATTTTAACTAAATGATTTTCAATACTTGCTCTTTGAGATTCGTATTGCGCAGGTAGTTTTAAGTTTTGACCTAATTCCTCTAAGCTTTCATCTACTGTAAATCCGGGATTATCTGTAGCGATTTCAAACAAAACGCCTCCTGGTTCTCTGAAATATAGCGAATGGAAATATTGTCTGTCTATTTGTGGCGTAATTGATAATCCGTATGCGTCGATTTTTTCACGGAAGTGCATTAAAATTTCATCGTTTTGAACTCTAAATGCTACGTGATGAACAGATCCATTAGCAACATAACCGCGTTTTTCATCTGTCAGTTCTACTAAGTCAACAATTGCGGCATTTTCTACTGCATCAGTTGCATAACGGTAACGATTTACATCCTGATCAATCAATTTGTAACCAAATATTTCTGTTAGGATTGCTGCAGTTGGTTTAATGTCGTTTAAAGTCAAAGTAATGTTATGGAAACCTTTTGTTGCCACATCAGTTTTTACTTCGTCTGTTTCCCAGCCTTTTCTGTTGTCTCCCGTTTTAGATTCGATTAACTCTAATTTCAACCCGTCCGGATCAAGAAAAGTAAGATATTTTTCTCCGAATTTTTCAGCAGGCTTATTGTAGATTACATTATATTGTTCAAAACGTTTCTGCCAGAAATCAAGACTCCCTTTTGGTACAGAATACCCAATTTCGGTAGCCATTCCAGCACCTTTCTGTCCTTGCTGAATGCCTTCTCCCCAAGGGAAAAAAGTTAAAATAGTTCCGGCGCTTCCTATTTCGTCGCCAAAGTAAAAATGATACGTTCCAGGATCATCAAAATTTACTGTTTTTTTGATGAATCTTAATCCGAGTATTTTTGAGTAAAAATTGAAATTGCGTTTAGCATCACCTGCAATTGCAGTAATATGGTGTAAGCCTAAGATTTTATTTTCCATGGTATTTTATGTTTTAAGTTGTTTTGATTTTCTTTTACAAATTTACCTCAGCTATCTGTGTTTATCGATTAACCTAGATTAAGAAATAAAACTCAAAACGAATACAATACAGACTTTAATTTCAGGTCTAAATTGTTCTATCTAATGGAATAGTTTTTATATCACAAATAGTAGAGTCTGGCACATTAAGCATAAAAAGAAGACTATTGCCAAATGCTTATTAATTATTTTCTCTACACATTAAAAAAAACATAAAAAATAGCAATGCTAATTGGCGTTAAAGTGCCATTTTTGTAAACTAATTAATGCGCAAACAATATGGATATAGTCAAATTTAAAATCACATCAAAAACGATAAAAGTAGAAGTACGCAATTCGAATAATTATGTCTTTAATTTTAATACCGCTTTGGAGATTGAAAAAGAAGACAGAGATGTTTTATTAAAGCTATACAATGCATTAGATATTCTTTTTAAGAAAGAAACTCCCAGCGAAGTAAAAAACTACATTTCGCCAAATCAAACCAATATATTAGATCAGATTTCGGCCGTTGACGGTTTAGAAGAGGAGAAATAAACTGTTATAATCTGGAACAACTTTACGCTCTTATAAGCATTTAAAAGTATTTTACTTTATTTTTGTATAATTACAAATTCCAATAAATGAAACGTTCCGGTACAGCAGATCTTCCATTACATTATGGACATGTTCCATTATGGCTTGCTGAACGTATGTCGAAACTTGGCTTTGCAATTGTGGAAACGATTGCTATGGAATTCTCTACTTCTGAAGTTATTAGCAAATTAAGTAATCCTTTTTGGTTTCAAAGTTTTGGCGCTGTAATGGGAATGGACTGGCATTCCTCCGGAATTACAACTTCTGTACTTGGAGCATTAAAAAAGTCTGTTAATCCTCATTCCAAAGAACTCGGAATCTATATCTGCGGTGGCAAAGGAAAACATTCCATGACAACACCACAGGAACTTTTATTTGTTGGCGAAAAAACGGGTCTTGACGGAAATAATCTGGCGAATTGCAGTAGGCTTACTGCCAAAGTTGACAATACAGCTATTCAGGATGGATTTCAATTATACCAACATAATTTTATTGTTGACAATAAAGGACAATGGGCCGTTATTCAACAAGGAATGAATCCCAACTCTAAAACGGCAAGAAGATATCATTGGCATTCACAAGATTTAAAGTCTTTTATAAATGAACCTCATACTTTTATTTATGGCGAAAATCAAGGGAGTATTTTAAATCTCACTGCGCAAGCGGCCACAAAATCGAGAGAAGGCATTTTAGAATTATCAAAAGAATCTCCAACAAAAATCATGAAGGAAATGCAATATCTATCTATGCCTGCACATCATGATGTCAGAATGGAAGATGTGAATATGAAAAGACTCGGCGCAATGCTCTGGACAACCCATGAAAATAAGCCGGAAGATTTTCAGGAACTACTGCTTTTAAAAGGAATGGGACCAAGAGCTTTGCAATCATTAGCATTAGTAAGTGAAATCATTTACGGCACTCCTACCCGATTTGAAGATCCTGCACGTTTTTCTTTTGCTCATGGCGGAAAAGACGGACATCCATTTCCTGTTCCGGTAAAAATCTACGATGAAACCATTGAGACCTTGCAAAGAGCCATTAATCGTGCTAAAATTGGTAATAGTGATAAAATAACAGCTATTCAAAAATTATCTGAAATCTCAAGAAGGGCCGAAGAAAGTTTTACACCCAATTCTAACTTTGATGCCTTGATTCAAAGAGAGCGAGATGAATCATATAAATATGGTGGAAAAACTGTTTTTGGAGATGCTAAACCTCCTAAAACTAAACCTTCAAGTCCAAATAATCAACTGGAATTATTTTAAGTTCATTTCGAAGCCGGGAGTTGTTTTCACCAAGATATATTCAGTAATCACCGAAACAATTTATTCCTCTAAATAAAATTAGCTTTATATTAGCAATAACAAATTTCAATGTAAATGTCAAATCAATTCGAAAACACCATCAAAAAAGCTTATAACGCTTTCAACGAAAGAAATATCGACGATGCACTATCAACAATGCAATCAGATGTGCAATGGTCCAAAGCCTGGGAAGGCGGTTACATTTCGGGACATGATGAAATAAAGCATTATTGGACCAGACAATGGACAGAAATAAATCCGAAAGTAGAACCTATCGGTTTCAATGAAAGAGAGAACGGAAGCTTAGAAGTTAAAGTGCATCAAAATGTAAAAGATTTGCAAGGCAGTTTAATGTTTGACGGACTTGTAAAACATATCTACACATTTGAAGATGGATTAATAAAAACAATGGACATTGAACTGGTTGAAAATAATTAATTAGAAAAATAAAAACATGTCAATAAAACAAGAGTCAGAATTAATAGGAATGAAAAAAGCCAGTCAAGCAGTAGCTTATGCTTTAAAAGAAATGAGAAATTTTGCCAAACCTGGAATGACAACAAAGGAGCTGGACGAATATGGAGGAAAGATTCTTAATGATTTAGGTGCAAAATCAGCACCCTATCTAACTTATGGCTTTCCGGGATGGACTTGTATTAGTGTAAATAATGAATTCTGCCATGGTATTCCATCTGCTAAGAGAATACTTAAGGAAGGCGATTTAATTAATATTGATGTTTCTGCCGAATTAGATGGTTTTTGGTCAGACAACGGAGGTTCATTTGTTATTGGAGAAGATAAAAACGGACACCAAAAACTGGTTGATGCATCAAAAGATATTTTAAGACAAGCGATAAACAATATAAAAGGCGGGGTAAAAATTTCTGAGATAGGATATCTTATAGAAACAGAAGCGAAAAAAAGAGGTTACAAAGTAATAAAAAATTTAGGTGGCCATGGCATTGGTAGAAGTTTACATGAACAACCAGATGAATTACTAAACTATAAAAATCGATTTGACCAAAGACGTTTTAAGAAGAACTCAGTTGTAGCTATTGAAACATTCATATCAACAGCTTCATCTCAGGCAGTAGAACTTAATGACGGCTGGACAATGGTTGGCAACAAAGGTGGTTTTATGGCACAGCACGAACATACAATTGTAGTTACTGAGGGCAAACCAATCGTCCTGACCGAAATGAATGAAATCTGGAATTAAGAAAACATTTCTAGGCCTTTAACATAAATTTATTCAAAAACAACAATAATATTAACTTAATAATCAGTACCTTAATAACAAAAAACAATAATTATGCTTTTAGGTATGCTTTTTGTTTTAGTCTCTTTATTAATAATAATTTAAAAAATTGAAATCATGAAATCATTAAAATATTTATTTATAGGATTGTCTCTTTTGGCAATTAATTTCTCAAACGCTCAGGTGGACATAAATGTTAACATTGGTACACCTCCGGCTTGGGGACCAGTTGGTTATAACGACGCAAGATATTATTATCTACCGGACCTTCAAACCTATTATGATGTAAGCACATCCAATTATATTTACATTAATAATGGAAAGTGGATAAGAGCCAGAACATTGCCATCTGTTTATAGAAATTATGATCTTTATAACGAATATAAAGTAGTATTGACTGATTACAGAGGAAATGCACCTTATGACAATTTCAAAACCCATAAAGTAAAATACGGAAAAGGGTACAAAGGAAAACCTCAAAAAACGATTGGACAAAAACCAGGAAAAGGAAATAATAAACAAGGAAAAGATAACGGGAATCATGGAAATGGAAATGGCCACGGAAATGGTAAAGGAAACGGAAAACATTAAAATTAAGAGGCTTTAAAAGGCCTCTTTTTTATTGTCTTTTTTTTAATATTCGGAATCTTTTCTTTCATATATTTCCAGTATCTCTTTGGCATGTGCTGTACATGAAGCTTCATGTTTAAAAATCTATATTCCAGACGTGTTGAAAATTTTAAAATTAAATAAATAGATATTCCGATACTCTTTTAGGAAGAGTAAAAAGCTTTTCCTTTATAAAATTTCTTCGATTTGTTTCAATCAAAAAAAACAAGTTAAAATTTACTTCAAATAATAGTTTTTCCACATAAAAAAATACTTTTGTCAGAACGAAAACAAAGAGAGTCTTTTCACTACTAATCGCCAAACCTGAAAGTGTACTGTTATGGAGCATGATAAATTTATTTTCTGTCTGGAAGGCGTTCCTGATGTAGATACTTATTTGGAGACTCAAGTGGTTAAAAACTTAGAAGAAATTGCCATTGATCAAGGCATTTCCAGTATTTATAAAACCTGTGACACCATTGAAGGTCTGGAGGAAAGCTTAAATATCCTGCTTTATGAAGATCATAATTTTAAGGATTATGAAATCATTTATTTGGTAATGCCCGGAGAACCTAACAACATTTGTCTTCACGATTATTATTACAGTCTTGAAGAAATTGCAGAACTTTTTGAAGGAAAAATGAAAGGTAAAATTATTCATTTTGCCAATAAAAAAATATTAGATTTAAGGGAAGATGAAGCACAATATTTTCTGGACATAACCGGAGCACGTGCAATTTCAGGTTATGGATCGACTTATAATAAAATAGCGAGCAGCAGTACTATTGACAAAGCTTTTTTTAGTTTATATCAGGATAATGACGATCTTACGGAAGTGGTTGAAGAATTGTACCAAAAACATTATGCGCTTTGTCAATTGCTTGATTTTAGATTGTATTATTAAAGAATGAAAAATAAGGCAAACGAAAAAATAAAAACTTACGGACCAAAAGGGTTTCGGGAACGGTTTCTTGGGGAAGAAAATCCAATGCATTTGCTTTTTAAATCAAATTCAGATCATTTTTTTTGTTTGAAAGTTGAAGAAATGATGCAACTTCGTTATACGGTTCCTCCTTCAAAACACAATTGTTTTACGTTGCTTTTTATTACCTCTGGTACACACATCATGAAAATTGGTTATGAGGAATATCAAACTTATCCAAATCAATTAATTGTCGTTCCAGCGGGCCAGATTTTTTCAATAGAACACATTAACATTAATTATTGCGGTTTTATTTGCCTGTTTCATCCTGATGTTTTAATTGGAAAATATGGCAATCGTGAAATGTTTAATGAGTTCGATTTTTTGAAAATATCAGGAACTCCCAAAATTACGATTCCCGAAAAAGATGCTGCTTTTATTCTTAATCTACTAAATCGTTTACAAACAGAATATCTGGAGAATGATATAGCCAATTTAAATATTGTACAGTCTTATTTGATGGCATTGTTTTGCGAAATGAATAAAAATGCCAAAAAAACTCTTAAAATTGGTTCCGCTGCGACAGTTCTTTCTAATAAATTTAAAGAACTCATATATGCCAATATCAAAACCCGGCATCAGGTTAAATTTTACGCCTCGTTGCTTAGTGTTACACCGAATCACCTAAACAAATCGGTAAAATCTTCAACTGGCAAATCAGCAACCAAATGGATTGAAGAAACCATTTTATTAGAAGCTAAATATTTACTGTTTCAAACCACATTATCAGTAAGCGAAATAGCTATGCAAGTTGGCCATGAAGATCATTCTTACTTTAGCAGATTCTTTAAAAAACACGAAGGTTTGACGCCGGTTCAATATCGAAAAATGATTGATAAGTCCTAATTATTGATTACGAAATCCTATTTAATTCTTTTGTTTTAATTGAAATTTGCACATTGAAAAAAAGCAAATTATGATTTATGTTTTTAAAACGACTGTCAATTCAAAATTAAAATTAGAATTCGCCACTGCGTTACTTTCCGAATTACTGCCTCATGCCTCATGGAATTTTGACCTTGAAGATTGTGATAACATTTTACGAATCGATAGTGAAACCGAAGTTTCTGAAGTAGTCCTCCAAAACGATATTTTTGATTGTATCGAATTGGAATAAAGTTCTGTCCAAATCTACCTAAAACCTCATCTTATCATTATGGAAACTACTCTGCATCAAAACAAAACTTTTGATACTATTGATTATTCAGATCAAAAATTATCGGATAATGAATTTGTAAATTGTGAATTCATCAACTGCAATTTTTCTAAAAGTGATTTTAGTTCTGTTGATTTTTTAGACTGCACTTTTAAAAACTGTAATCTTTCATTGGCTATTCTTAAAAATACCGGACTTAAAAACATCAAATTTATTGGCTGTAAATTGATGGGATTAGATTTCAGTTCCAGCAATAGTTTTTTGTTTTCAATGCAGTTTCAGGATTGTCTTTTAGATTATTCAACTTTCATTTATAAAAAACTAAAGAAAACCAACTTTATAGATTGTTCTCTAAAAGATGTTGATTTCTCGAATACCGATTTGTCTTTGGCCATTTTTAAAAACTGTGATTTGGCAAATGCCACTTTCGTGGAATGTATCCTCGAAAAAACTGATTTTCGCTCTTCAAGAAATTATGCATTTGATCCTTCTGAAAACAAAATCAAAAGAACAAAAGTTTCGCATGCTGCATTGGCGGGATTACTGGAGAAATTTGATTTGGATATTGAATAAGACTTTTAGATGGAACGCGGATAAACGCAGATTTGAGCGGATTTTTTTCTTTTACCTTGATAATTACAAAAACAAAAAAGGGATGCAGTTTTGCATCCCTTTCTTAGTTAAACTTAGTATGTAATTCTTATTGTCTCCAACGTGGATCACCAATTTTATTATCGATTAACGTTTGATTTTTAACTGTGAAATTTCCTGTTGCTGCATCAACAAATTGAGGATTTAATGCAGTTCCGGCTGTATCAGGTCTATTATTCGCAAGCGGAATAGGATTACCATTTAAATTTGGCGAATTGAAATAATTATTACTTGTAAACGTTGGATTTGCAGTAGCGGTTTCTCTTGTATACGGTGCAGGCGTATTTGAAAACAATGTATTTTTAACGGCTATTACATTAGTAACAAAACGTGTGTACAAAATTGCATTAGCAGCAGTATTCAACATATTTGGATTATTGATGGTACAAGAATCAATTAATACATTGGTTGTCAAACCTGTAAGACCAGCATCCATACGAATGAAGTATCTTGCTGTTGCACAATTATTAAAGGTACTATTTTTTAGAGTAAGTTGTCCTACGTGAGAACCTCTAACATCTATAAATTCTCCACCAGTTGTTAGTACATTGGTAACAATACTATTATCTACCATTATAGAAGTAATTTTCGCAGCAGTTAAATTTGCACTAATTAATGATACGCCATAATCATGTATAGTACAACCGCTTATTAAAAGAGCACCATAAGTAACGGTATTATCATTGTATTTAACAACTGAAACTGCAGCTCCAGCAGCTCCCTTGTCTCCTTTTAAATCCAGATCGATCAAGCTAACATTAGCTGCTCCTGTAGTTAGTACAAAGTTTACATGAAGTTTTGGTGTGTTAAAACTGCGAAGTCCTCTTAATGTTATTGATTTGTTTAAAGTAATCGCTCCCGTTTGATTTGCAGCCGTATAATCACCAGGTTCCAAAACTAAGATAGCTCCAGATGCTGCATCAGCAATTTTCTGCATTAAGTCATCCGTGCTTTTAACCAAAATTCCAGTTCCAATATCAATTCCTGTTGTAAAAGTTACAACACCTCTTTTCTTAGTTCCATTTAGCAAAGTAGCGGTATAAGCAGTTTCTCCTGTAAGTCCTGTAACAACAGCCACACCAGCTGTTTTTTCTGCTGGAGTAATAGTATGTATAATACTTCCCGGCATTACCGAAATTTGAGTAACTGTACTATTAGGAACCCATCTTAAAGTAACTTGTTTTGCCTCAATATCTGCAGGTTGCACAGGTAAGAAAAGCTGTTCAGATAAAGTAGTTGCAGTTGTTATCGACCATTTTGAATCTGCTAATCCGGTTGTAATTGCTTTTACTCTTATTGAATAAGTAGTTTCCCCCTCAAGTTGCACTGTTAATGGCAATTGACTTCCTGTAACTTGTAGCGTTTTATAGATCACTTTAAAATCAGGATCATCAGCACTAAATTCTACTGTATAATGATCTGCAGCAGAGTTTACAGTCCAATTAAGTTCAACGAAAGTTTGGTTTCTCACTTTTGCAGTTAGTTCAATCGGAGAAAACTCTCTTGTATTTTCTATACCGTCTAATAGCTCTTCAGTATAACTTTCGCAGCTTGAAACTGCAAATGCAACTAATAATGTGGCTATTAATCCTTTTACTATATATTTTGTTTTCATCATAATATCTTATAATTGATTATATTTTTTCTAAGATTTAATAATTGTAATCATTAACTAATTGCCCATTACTTCCATCAATAAACACTTGCCATATTGGCCAGAATTGTCTGTTATCAGGATTAACTCCCGGTTTATACAATGAATTTATCTTAGCATCTGTCGCCGTTCCTGTCCATGTCCAGGCAAAAGAAGTATAATCAGCCCCTGGATTTGTAGTTTCTCCTCTGTTCAATCCGTAAATATCAAGAGATACATTATCAGCTTTAAATTTATAGTATAAAGTGGCAGGTACATCAGCATATTCTCCTGCGTGAGTGGCTAAACTTGTCATTTTTTGTTTTGCCTGATCTAATTTTGCTTTAAGCATATTCCAACGAATAAGTGCTTGTTTACGCTCCATCTCACCAGTAAATTCATATTTATTTTCTTCTACAAGAGCATTAAACATCGCTTCTTTACTAGTTAATGCGTTTACATAAGCGTCAACTTTTACAGCCTGAGCTGCTGAAGGGAAAGCTCTTCGGCGAATTTCTTTTAAATATGGAGCAGCTGCACCAGGCCCCTCTAATTCGTTTGCTGTTTCAGCAGCAATAAGAAGTACCTCAGCATAACGCATATAAATTTTATTTATACCATCATCATTTGTTGAAGTAACAAAACGAGTCATCCATTCGTAACGGTATTTTCCGAAGTACCAGGTATTCAATGCCCCTAATTCTTGCTTAGCAATGTTATTAACAGCCGTTCCATATTTATACGGAACACAAGTCACGTCTCTACGAGTATCTTGTTGATCATAATCATAAAAAACGAAAGGAAGTGGTCCTGCAGTACCACCACGATTCGCTCCATTAGCATGAAACTGATCATTAGTGGTGTGACGAACAGCAAAACTAAATAACATTCTACCTCTACCATCTGCAAACGGAAGTTCCCAAAGAGATTCTCCTCCTGCCGTTGTAACTTCCTGATTGTATTTTTTCCAAAATGCTTCGAATGATGGCTCTAAACGAGCTTTTCCGCTAGCAATTACAGAACGAGATTCATCTAAAGCTAATCTGTACATAGCGGCAACCGAAAGTGCAGGATCTGTACTTCTTCTGATTCCGTCAGGATATTGCTGAAATCCACTTGCAGCCAAAGCTAAACGAGCACGAAATCCTTTTACAAACGCCTTATTAATTCTTTCTACAGAATTTGTAGCAGCAGTTTCATTTGGCCAAGGCACTAAAGTCGAAGCTTCTCCTAAATCCTGAATAATTTGTTTGTAAACAACATCGCGACTTGATTTAGGTAAATAAATTGTTGCTGAATTAATTGGCTCAAAACGTGCAGGAACATCTCCCCACGCTTTAATTAAATCTGCATAATAAATTGCTCTTAATGTCAAAGCTTCTCCTAGTAAGTATCCAAGATCTGTCCCTGGTCTTGGATCTCCATAAGTACGTAATCCTTTAATACAAATATTAGCACGTTCGATTCCGGAATACATCATCGCCCAGGCATTATTTGTAGTATTCATTTGCGAATTGATCGCTTTTGCATCGTACACACATAAATCTGCAGCATCACCAGCTGTTTGCGAACTATTATACCATTCAATATCTGTGTTCAATCCATAAAAAGGAAGAAAACGACCTCGGTAAGAGTTAGTTTCAGCAAAAGGTACTTTTATTCCGTCAACCGCACCTTCAGCCAATCCTGCTGTAGAAAAAATTATTGATTCGTCTAATGTTGATTGTGCAGGAGCTTCTAAAAAATCTTCCTGACAAGAAGTAAAAAGACTTGTTATAATTAAACCTGCTATTATTATTTTATGTTTCATCGTGATAATTATTAAATTAAAAACTTAGGTTTAAACCAAAAACCAATTGTCTGCTACGTGGGTATGCTGAATAATCAACACCTGGCGTAAGTGGAGTATTTCTTCTTGTAGAAACCTCTGGATCCGGACCTGAATAATTTGTAAGAACAAAAACATTTGTTGCAGTCAGGTAACATCTCACTTTAGTAGCATGTATTGCACTTGTAAATGAATTTGGCGCAGTATAACCTAAAGTAAGTGTATTAAGTCTTAAGAATGAACCATCTTCTACAGCCCAGTCACTGAAAACAAAACGACTCATAAACGGAGACCACATTGTAGTATTAGCATTCAGTGCTGCCAAAGCAGTTGGATCTGTTACTATAGTACCTGATTCAGGATCAAGGTTTGTCCATCTTGTACCATCAGCCATTTCTGAACTTAAATTTCTGTATTGTCCATTTTGGTTTGATGTTGTAAACTCGATTTTGTTTGCATTATAAATATCATTTCCGATACTATAGTTAAATGCTGCTGAGAAGTCAAATCCGTAAGCATTAGCATTAATTGCAAAACCTCCTGTGGCTTTTGGATTTGCATCTCCAATAATGGTAAGATCACTATTATTTACAATACCGTCTCCATTAATATCTTTCAATTTCATGTAACCTGGCTGAACAGTTCCAACAACAGTTGAAGCATTTGCAACGCCAGATTTCAAAGTATAAGCTGTTCCGTTATAATCGAAGTCTGATACTTCATAACGTCCATCACTTTGATAACCGTACATTAAACCAATTGGTGAACCAACATTTACTGCATAATCGTTTCCGATTTGAGTAGATGCCCAGTTTGTATTCATTCCGAAGTTACTCATTACTCCAAGAGAGTTGATTCTGTTTTTGTTTACACCAATATTAAACGAGAAATTTAATCCGTATTTTGGTTTATCAATTGCTACAACATTTGCAGTAGCCTCGAAACCTGTATTTTGAGTTTCTCCCATATTTCTGTATTGGTTATCATAACCAGTTCCGGCTACAGGGAAAAGAATTAAAAGATCTTTGGTTACATTTTTGTAAACCTCCAACGAACCTGTTAAACGACCTTTGAATAAATCGTAATCAAGACCTAAGTTTTGTGTAACGGTAGTTTCCCATTTCAGATCAGGATTAGCCAATGTTTTAGACGGAGCCCAGAAGTTTTCAATACCATGAATCCATGTTGTAGTTGAAGATTCAAAACTTTGAACAGTTTGCCCTACCGGAATATTATTATTTCCAGCTTCTCCATAACTTAATCTAAGTTTAAGTAAATTGATCCATGATGTATTTTTCAGAAAACTCTCTTCAGATAATTTCCAAGCAACAGCTGCTGCCGGAAAGAAGCCCCAACGATTATCTTCAAGAAATCTGCTAGAACCATCTGCACGATAAGTAGCCGTAACTAAATAACGTCCTTTATAATCATAATTGGCACTACCAAAGAAAGATAGTAATTTATCATCCGGAAGATAGTAGTTATCTACAGAGTTTGGTTTACCCTGAGTCGTAAGCTTTTGTGCTTGTTCAAAATCAAAGAATTTTGGAAAACCATGAATAGTAGTCAGATTTTGAGTTGATTTAGTGTCAATCATCTCTTCTCCAACAAGAAATTTAAGATTATGCTGTTCAGGCAATAACTTTTTAAAATCATAGCTAAGTGTATTCGCATTTCTAAATCTGTTATCTCTGCGATCTCCCATAGTAAGCGCTGGCATACCCTGATTTTCTGAAGTTGGTACGTTATTTACATAATAAGTACTACGACCATAGAAACGATAATCCTGATAGTAAAAATTATCCAATCCAAAATCTGATTTAAACTGAAGATTCTCAATTATTTTCCAGGAGAAGCTTCCTAACATATTAAATACTTTTCTAAACTGCTGACGATCTGCATCTGCATTAGCAACAAAAGGATTTACTAAATAACTAGAAACTGCCTCATCAGTATTATCTGTTGTTAAACCTGGTAATGGAATTGGAGAATATCCAACAGCATGGCGCAAACGCGCATCTGCAGAGGAAACTTCTCTTTGTTCGTTAAGTCCGCCACCATTAATTTCTGTATCAGCATAACGCATTGTAAAAGAAAGATCAATTTTATCGCTCGCTTTGCTATTTAAAGCCAAAGACAAGTTGTTTCTGTTGAAGTCTGAACCCACCATGATCGCTTTTTCATCATAATGTGCATAGTTAAAATTAAAATTGATTTTATCAGAACCACCACGTATTCCTAAATCACGGCTTTGTACTTCTCCTGTACGACCATAAATTTGTTTTTGCCAATTATCACCTTTTACACCATTATACAAATCTCTATCCTGCCAATTGCCAAAATATTTTGTATAAGAAGTAACATCTCCAGGAGTTGGTGCATCTAGTAAAGCATACTCATATTGCCATTTAACGAAATCTTCCGTAGGAAGAACATCAATTTGTTTGGCTAAAGTTTTCATACCATAGAACATATTATAGTTCACTGATATCGCTCCGTCTTTACCTCTTTTAGTTGTAATAAGAATAACTCCATTTGCTCCTCTTGAACCATAGATTGCAGTCGAAGAAGCATCTTTTAATATAGTTTGAGATTCTACATCTGCAGCAGGAACATCATTCATACTGTTTACAGGGAATCCATCCACTAAAATAAGCGGTGCACTGTCTTGCGTTAATGAACCACCCCCACGAATTCTAATTTTAATCTCAGAATCCGGAGAACCCTCAGAAGAAGTAACCTGAACCCCGGCAACACGTCCCGTAAGAGCTTCTGCCAAATTCGCAACAGGATTCTTTCTTAAGTCATTTCCTGAAACAACAGAAACAGCTCCGGTCAAATCTGATTTTTTCACACTGGAGTATCCAACTACAACAACCTCATTCAGGTTGTTCGAATCTTCAACTAATGCAATATCAATTTTAGTTTTTCCGGCAACAGAAACTTCTTTTGTTTTAAAACCTATAAAAGAAAAAGTTACAACTGCCTTAGAGTTGGTAAGTTTTAATTTATACTTACCGTCAAAATCTGTAGAGGTACCATTTTTTGTACCCTTTTCTTGTACGTTAACACCTGGAAGGCTCATTCCCGTGGCATCATTTACCGTACCCTCCAGTGTTACATTTTGCGCACTTACTTGGTTGCTCATGAATAAGCACAATAAGAAAACAACTGCAAAACAACAATTTGTTCTTTTATTAAATAAATCTTTAAAATTCATGGTTTAGTGTTTAAGTTATTAATTGTTTTTTGGTTTAGTGGTTTTTTGTTTTTTATATACTCTTTTTTTATATGGTAAATTCTCATCAACTAAGAAATAGTCGAGCTTTTTTAAGTGTAAAACTTAGTTTTTCTTGGGCGTGCAACATCATGTAATCGATTACACAAACATAAATATTTTTTTTATATAAAAAATTAAAATTCATAAAAATTTCCTAAAAAAAATTACATATGAAAAATAAAGTCTATTTTTTATACGACATGTGCAATTTATACTATGAATAAATATTAAATATATTTTTATTAATCATACAATTGTTTTCTATTTGCTAAAAAAACAATCGATTACATAAACAACTTTAAAATATCCTCAGGTGTATAAATCACACTTAAAATTAATAATACAGTAAAATTTAGGTTTGAAAACAAGTAAGAAAATAGCACTATTTTTGATTATGAACATCAGTAAGCACTCCCGCCCAAACATGAACATAAGTTAAAAAGCAGTTAATTTTGCTCACAAAAAAGCCCTTAAACTAAATATAGCTTAAGGGCTCTTTTTTTGTGCCTTTATGTAAATGTTTATTTACGCAGTCTGCAACTGTAATCTGGTTCTATGTTTTTGCATTAAAATCACGGTTATAACCATACCTATAGAAGCCATACCAACACCAATAAGATTTGGAGAAGCATAACTATAACCTGCTGCTAAAGGTAATCCGCCTAAAAAAGCACCTAAAGCATTCCCTATATTAAAACTACCCTGAAGTGCTGCCGAAGCGATCATCTCAGCATCTTTGGCTGTTTTAATCATTAGCATATTAATTGGTGCAATTACCGAAAACGAAATTGCTCCTGTTAAAAACGTAAAAAATAAAGACATATACTGATTTGAAGATAAAAAGTAAACCATAACCAAATCAATCACCATTACAAATAATAAGGCTAACACAGTGGGCGCCGGCGAGAATTTATCTGCCAGTTTACCACCAAGGAAATTTCCAACTACCATTCCAAATCCTGCTAATATTAAGATATAAGAAACATCTTCCGGCGAAAACTTAGAAACATTTATTAATAAAGGTGCAATATAACTTATCCAGGCGAATAAGCCTCCAAAACCAATCGCTGTAATACCGATGATTAACCAGGCTTCTGTTTTTTTGAAAAACAACAATTGTGTTCTCATGTTTACATCACCATCTTTCTCTAGTTTTGGCATCCATAAGAAAATAAACAAAAAGGTCAGCATTCCCACAATTGCAATTAACACAAAAGTATAGCGCCAAATAAAATGGTGACCTATATAAGTACCAATTGGAACACCTATTAAATTGGCCAAGGTTAAACCTGCAAACATAATTGAAATAGCCTGCGCTTCTTTTCCTTTATCAGCCAAACGGCTTGCCACTACCGCTCCCACTCCGAAAAAGGCGCCATGTGGTAATCCGGAAAGAAATCGCGAAGCAAACAGAAAATTATAAGTGGGCGCAATGATCGAAAGCGCGTTGAAAACCGTTAACATCAAAGCTAATATTAAAAGCATTTTTTTTGGAGGAAAGTTTCTCCCAATGATTACTAATAAAGGCGCACCAATAACAACACCCAAAGCATAAGCCGAAATTAAATATCCGGCAACCGGAATTGAAACTTTCATATCAGAAGCTATATCAGGCAATAAACCCATCATGACAAATTCGGTTATCCCAATAGTTAGACCTCCTAAAGACAAGGCAATAAGACTTTTTTTCATTTGTTTTATTAAGAAAGGAATAGATTTTCTATGACGCAAATTTACGTCAACAGCACAAGAAATAAATTGTATATTTGTGATATAAACTTGTAAATATAAGTCATGACGAAATTAAATCAATTCAAAACCCTTATGATTGATGAGTTTGAAGATGAGAAATTTCATCTTCCACTGCATTCACATACCTATTATGAAATTATTTATATAAAAAAGGGAAGCGGGGTTCATCACTTAAATAACAACTTATTACCCTATAAAACTGGCGATCTATTTGTAATTTCCCCGGAAGACGAGCATTATTTTGACATTAAAAAAAGTACTCGTTTCTTTTATATTAAGTTTACCGACAGCTATTTCAACTCGAAACAAAACCTTACTTGTGACGAATTTTTAATTCATACGCCTGAAAGTTTCATGCGCGATAAAACACTAAAAGAAACAGTCCTTAAATTTGATGATCCTTGCAAAACAATTTTAAAAAATACAATTGAAAACATTGCAGCTTATAATTGTCATACAGATGTTTCAAATTCGCCAATTGTATTTTATCAGATTCTTTCCATTTTTGGATTAATAAAAGAAACAATGCGCTGTCTGAATCTTGTTGTCACGGGAAATTCTATTGATCACGAACAAATAACATCTTATATTCATCAGAATATTTATCAACCAAAACTGGTTCAGATAAAAGTAATTGCCGATCATTTTAATATTGCTCAAACGTATTTCAGCGCTTATTTCAAAAGGACATTTAACATTAGTTATCGCGATTATATTCATAATCTAAGAACGACTTTGATTGAAAAACGATTTCACAACAATCAATTGCCAATTAAGCAAATTGCACACGAGTTTGGTTTTACTGATGAAAGTCATTTGTCAAATTATTTCAAAAAACGAAAAAATATGAAGCCTACAGATTACAAAAAAATGTAGTTATCGAAATCTTAAATAATCTTGGCACTTGAAAAAAATGCCTAAATTTGTATTCTTAAACCTATTTTTCATTGTCAAAAAAAGTACACATATTATTTCTGGTTTTTACTCTTGGCTTCTTTTTGACGTCTGGTGCTGGTTATGCATGTGGTAAATCTTCTGAAAAAACTTCCTGCGAAAAGAAGATGATCTCGACAAAGACAAATTCAGATTCTTGTGAAAAAGACTGCTGCAAAAAAGATTCGTCTCCTAAAAAAGATCAACATGGCTGCAATGGAAAATGTGATCATTCGGGTTGCACAACTTCTGGATTACAATTTAGTCTGATTTCAGAAAATGAATTTGATTTCAACACCAATACTTTTAATTTCTCTGTTGAGAAACCTCTTTCATATTACACAGAAACGCCAATTTCAGACGGTTTTACTTCTATTTGGTTACCTCCAAAAATAAAATAATTGTATTTCGTATAGCCATAACTGGGTTTTGCCACAAAGGCACTAAGCCCCAAAGAAATATTAAATTTAAATTATCAACTTAGAGAAATTTACAATCTCTATAAAATCATATAAAAATGAAAAAGTCAATAGCAACTATAGTATCAGTAATTACATTATTATTCTCAGCAAATTTCGTTCAGGCCAATGCATTCAAAACAGAAGCAACTACAATTGAAGATCTCAATTCAGGTCAATTACAAGCTGTTTATGATGCTTATTTTACAGTTAAAGATGCCCTTATTAAAAGTGACAGCAAATTAACTTCGGCGAAAGCCAAAGATTTAGTAACGGCAATTTCTGCTGTAAAAATGGACAAACTAAAAAGTGACGAACATACTGCCTGGATGAAAGTCATGAAAAAACTGACTGCAGATGCCAAAATCATTTCGGCAACGACAGATCTTAAAAAACAACGTGAGACTTTTAAATCACTTTCAAAAAACACTTATGATTTAATCAAAGTTTCTAAATCGGAACAAGTGGTATACAAACAATATTGCCCAATGGCAGACGCTGACTGGTTAAGCAAAGAAAAAGCAGTTAAGAATCCGTATTATGGTTCTTCAATGTTGACTTGTGGAAATGTTGTAGAAACCATCAAAAAATAATATGACGCTTTACATCAAAAACATGGTGTGTAGCAGATGCAAAATGGTTGTGAAGTCTGAGTTTGAAAAACTTGGACTTCAGACTATTTCTGTTGAATTGGGTGAAGTCGAACTACAAGAAACCATCACAGAAAATCAGAAAGAGATTTTACTTCAAAATCTGCAAACTTTAGGTTTCGACTTAATTGATGATAAAAAAAGTAAAACCATTGAGAAAATAAAGAATCTTATTGTCGATTTGGTACATCATAAAAACAATGAACTCAAGGTTAATTTATCTGATTATTTAGCCGAAAACCTTAATCAGGACTACAATTCACTGAGTAATTTATTTTCGGAAATTGAAAATACAACAATCGAAAAATATTTTATCAGCCAGAAAATAGAGAAAGTAAAAGAACTATTGATTTATAACGAACTGTCATTAAGTGAAATCGCCGACATTTTAAATTATAGTAATGTCGCCCATCTGAGTAATCAGTTTAAGAAGGTTACGGGCTTCACTCCTACTTATTTCAAACAATTAAAAGATAAAAAACGCATTCAGATAGAGAATTTGTAATTTTTTTTAACCGCAAAGTTAGCAAAGATTTACGCAAAGAACGCAAAGTTATTTAGACAAAGCTTTGCGAACTTTGCGGTTAAAAAAACTAGCATATCAAAAAACCTTTGCGCACTTTGCGTTAAATAACTTTTTGTAAATATTACAAATCATTCTCAAAATCATACAAACCGAAGTAATTATTACTTCGGAAATTTGCATTGTAATACTTTAAAAGATAAAACAATGACTCATCAATATATAATTTCAGGAATGTCGTGTGACGGATGTCGTACCAAAGTTGAAAAAACTTTGAATACCATTGACGGAATTCATGCCAATGTGACTTTAAATCCACCTTTGGCAACCATTACAATGGAAAAACATATTCCAACTGAAAAATTTCAGGAAGTTTTATCTCAGGTTGGAAAATATACAATTGAAATGGATACGCCTAAAAAAAGTAGTAATGGAGAAATGAAATCTTGTTGTTCCGGTACTAAATCAGCCAATCACGTTCATAAAAAGGAAACTCCAGCAATTCATAATCACAATACAACAGGAGTTTATTATTGCCCAATGCATTGCGAAGGTGATAAAACCTATGATAAGCCGGGAGATTGCCCGGTTTGTGGAATGGATTTAGTTCCGCAAGTTGCCATTAGCCATACACAATTTACCTGTCCAATGCATCCGGAAATCGTTTCTAACGAACCTGGTGACTGCCCTATTTGCGGAATGGATTTGGTTCCAATGCAGGCTTCTGAAAACGAAGAAAATAAAACATACACGGATTTATTGAAGAAAATGAAGATTGCGATCTTATTTACGCTTCCCATTTTTATTATTTCGATGTCTGAAATGATTCCAAACAATCCGCTTTACAATATAATGTCAATTGAAAAATGGAATTGGGTTCAGTTTTTATTTTCAATTCCGGTTATTTTTTATGCAGGATGGATGTTTTTTGTTCGTGCTTATAAATCGATTGTGACCTGGAATCTGAATATGTTCACGTTAATCGGAATAGGAACCAGTGTCGCTTTCTTATTTAGTATTGCAGGAATGTTTTTTTCGGATATTTTTCCGGCCGAATTCAAATCACATCACGGAACGATACATCTATACTTTGAAGCTGCAACAGTTATCTTAACGTTAGTTTTATTGGGACAATTGTTGGAAGCCAAAGCGCACGGACAAACCAACGGCGCAATCAAAGAATTATTAAAATTGGCCCCAACCGAAGCAACTTTAGTAGAAAACGGAAATGATAAAATAATTTCGATTCATAATATCAAAAAAGGTGATTTATTACGTGTAAAACCAGGAGAAAAAATTCCTGTTGACGGAAAAATCACAACCGGAGAAAGCAGCATTGACGAAGCCATGATTACCGGCGAACCCATTCCCGTTGATAAAAAAACGGGAGACAATGTCATTTCAGGAACTATCAACGGAACTAAATCATTTGTTATGATTGCTGAAAAAGTAGGTTCAGAAACCTTGCTTTCACAAATTATACAAATGGTAAATGATGCCAGCCGTTCGAGAGCTCCAATTCAAAAACTGGCAGATCGTGTAGCTAAATATTTTGTTCCAACAGTAGTTCTTATTTCCATTATAACCTTTATAGTCTGGGCAAAATTCGGTCCTGAACCTGCTTATATTTATGGATTAATTAATGCGATTGCCGTTCTAATTATTGCTTGTCCTTGTGCACTAGGACTCGCAACTCCTATGTCAGTTATGGTTGGTGTAGGCAAAGGAGCGCAATTTGGCATCCTGATAAAAAATGCAGAAGCCTTGGAAAGCATGAGCAAAATAGACGTTCTGATCACTGATAAAACCGGAACGATTACCGAAGGAAAACCATCTGTAGAAAAAATCTATGCGATAAATAATAATGAAGATGTTTTATTGCAAAACATTGCATCCTTAAATCAATATAGCGAACATCCTTTGGCCCAGGCCGTTGTTAACTTCGCTAAAGCTAAAAATCAGACTTTACTTGACGTTCCCGATTTTGAAGCTGTTGCCGGAAAAGGAGTTATAGGAACTGTCCATAATTCAAAAGTTGCTTTAGGAAATAAAAAACTAATGCTACAGGTTGGTGCATCAGTTTCTGAAGATCTCGAAAACAAAATTATTGCTGAACAAAATTTAGGCAAAACGGTTTCTTATATAGCAGTTGATCAGATTGTAACAGGTTATGTAACGATCACAGATGCTATCAAAGAAAATAGCACAAAAGCTATCAAAGATTTAATTGATCAGGGTGTTGAAGTGATTATGCTTACGGGCGATAACAGCAATACTGCCAAAGCGGTTGCAGATCATTTACATCTAAGTTCGTTTAAAGCTGATTGTTTGCCCGAAGATAAATTAAAAGAAATTCAGCGTTTACAGGCAGAAGGCAAAATCGTTGCTATGGCCGGCGACGGAATCAACGATGCTCCGGCTTTAGCGCAAGCGAATATTGGAATCGCTATGGGAACCGGAACGGATGTCGCCATCGAAAGTGCAAAAATAACATTGGTAAAAGGAGATTTAAACGGAATTGTAAAAGCAAAAAAGCTGAGTTATTCCGTAATGCAGAATATCAAACAGAATTTATTTTTTGCCTTTATATATAATGTTTTGGGCGTTCCAATTGCAGCAGGGATTTTATATCCTGTATTCGGAATTTTGCTTTCGCCGATGTTAGCCGCTTTAGCCATGAGCTTGAGTTCGGTTTCTGTGATTGTCAATGCATTGCGTTTGAGAAATCTAAACCTTTAAAAAAACGACATGAAACTATACACTATTATAATAGTCTTTTTGATAGCCTTTAATGTGAAGGCCCAAAAAGTAGTTCGATACGATTTACATGTTCGAGACACTATTGTAAATTTTTCAGGAAAAGAAAAACGCGCACTTACTGTGAACGGACAAATTCCGATGCCGACTCTGACTTTTACTGAAGGCGATATTGCAGAAATTTATGTCCATAACGATTTAAAAAAAGAAAATACGGCAATGCATTGGCACGGACTATTTCTTCCTAATAAAGAAGATGGTGTTCCGTATTTGACTCAAATGCCAATCGAACCAGGAAAAACTCATAAATATACTTTTCCGATTATTCAGAATGGAACTTATTGGTATCACAGCCATTCGGGACTTCAGGAGCAAATAGGTTTATACGGTCTTTTTATCATCAACAAAAAGAAAGGCGATGCTACTTTTAGAAAAGGAATTGATGACTTACCAACGATTCCGGTCATTTTAAGCGAATGGACCGATTTGAAACCAGAAAATGTTCAGCGAATGCTGCATAATGCCAACGATTGGTTTGCCATAAAAAAAGGAACAACTCAAAGTTATGCCGAAGCCATTAAGCATAGACAATTCTCAACAAAAGTGACCAACGAATGGAAACGCATGAATGCAATGGATGTGAGTGATGTTTATTATGAGAAGTTTTTAATTAACGGAAAAAATGAAGATCAGCTTTCGCAATTTAAAGCCGGCGATAAAGTCCGATTACGAATAGCAAACGGTGGCGCATCCAGTTATTTCTGGTTGACTTACGGAGGCGGAAAAATAACCGTTGTGGCCAGCGATGGAAACGATGTTGAGCCCGTAGAAGTGGATCGATTAATTATTGCTGTTTCTGAAACGTATGATGTTGTGGTTACAATTCCTGAAGATAAAAAATCCTTTGCCTTTTTGGCTACAGCCGAAGACAGAACCGGATCAGCTTCTCTGTTTCTAGGAGACGGAGTTAAACAGCCTGTTGTTCCTCTTCCCAAATTAAAATATTTCGAGGGGATGAAAATGATGAACGACATGATGAAAATGAACGGCGAGATGAATGATATGGGCATGAATATGTCGTTGAATAAAATGGATATGAATGCCG
Source organism: Flavobacterium sp. Root420 (assembly GCF_001427905.1). GTDB lineage: Bacteria > Bacteroidota > Bacteroidia > Flavobacteriales > Flavobacteriaceae > Flavobacterium. Next base: position 239,903 of record NZ_LMEF01000032.1, on the reverse strand, counting down.
TTATGTATCCGGAGATTTCGGGAGATGACGAATCAGCAAAAATGGAAGATCATTCCGGGCATAATATGGAAGCAATGGAAATGTCTAATGATTCTACATCTATGGCTGAAATCACTACTCTGAATTATGGAATGCTGAAATCACCAACCAAAACAACGCTCCTAAAAGACGCTCCCGTAAAAGAATTAAGATTTGAATTGTCAGGAAACATGAATCGATATGTTTGGAGCCTGGACAATAAAGTGATTTCTGAAACGGATAAAATTTTAATTAAAAAAGGCGAAAACGTTCGGATTGTACTATATAATGGTTCAATGATGCGTCACCCGATGCATTTACACGGACATGATTTCAGAGTTTTGAATGAACATGGCGATTATTCTCCGCTTAAAAATGTAATCGATATTATGCCAATGGAAACCGATACGATCGAGTTTCAGGCAAATGCCGATGGCGACTGGTTTTTTCATTGTCACATCCTATATCATATGATGGCTGGAATGGGAAGAATTTTTAGTTATGAAAATTCAGCTCCGAATCCGTTGATTCATCATCCTGAAATGGCGTACAAAATGTTAAAAATGGATGATCGTATGTTTCATTTTATGGCCGAAAATGATTTTGCTACAAACGGAAATGACGGAGAAGCCATGTACAGCAATACTCGCTGGAGCATTGGAACAGAATGGCGTTTGGGTTATAACGACAAACACGGGTATGAAACCGAAACACATATTGGTAGATATATTGGCAAAATGCAATGGCTGATGCCTTTTATAGGGTTCGACTGGCGCTACCGAAAAATGGGAATGGACGAACAGGAACAAAATCTTTTCGGGCAAACCAATACAAAAGACAATCGTTCTGTTTTTAGCGCCGGACTTGAATATACTTTACCAATGCTCATAAAAGCCCAGGTTGAGGTTTATACCGACGGAAATGTGAGACTTCAGTTTGAACGAAAAGATATTCCGCTTTCGAGACGTTTGCGCATGAACTTAATGTGGAATACCGATAAGGAATATATGGCTGGATTAAAGTATGTAGCCGGCAGAAACTTCGGAATTACAACGCATTATGACAGTGATATGGGAATTGGTTTTGGAGTGAATCTGAATTATTAGACCTCTGTTACCTATTTGCTTTTCAATGACATATTATTATAAAAACATTAACAAATTGTAAGAATCAACTCTATCAAATGTTGGTATATTTGATGCACCAAAAGCAATTTTCTAACACAATAAATTATATCAAATGACAAAAGTAATTACCTTCTTAACTGCCGCTGTATTTTCAATTGGAGTAACTGCACAAGAAACAAAGCCGGTTCAAAAAGAAAAAGCAAAAAAAGAATCCTGCTGTAAAAAAACGTCAACAGATAAAAAAGACAAAAAATCTTGTTGCGTTAAAAAATAAATGAAATTCTTATTTCAACAAAAAAGACCTCAAGTAATAGACTGCACCCAAAAAGTTAGACACTATTTGGGGGCATTTTTATGTTTTGTTTTGCCACTAATTTCACTAATTATTTTGTTTAAAAAATTCGTGCTAATTCGTAAAATTGCTTCGCCCGTTCGCTGTCGCTCGGGTCGTGGCAAACATTAAATTATTTCAATCGAACACTCCATTCAAAGTCCATTTCAGAGACCTGAATTCCTTCTTCATTTGTTCCAATCGATTTCATCCAGAAAGTTTGCCCCTCGCCTGTTGCAATTGTTCTTTGAATTGCATCGGCAATTAAATCTCCGTCGTTACATACGAAAGTTATTCTCCCTGTTGCTTTCTTGGTAAAGTTTCCTTTATTGTTTGCTACCAACATCGAGATTTTTCTTCCGCTTTCCTGAATTTGAGAAATCACCAAAGCCCCGGTTGTTAATTCGGCTGCCATAGCCTGAACCGCAAAATACATCGAATTAAAAGGATTCTGATTAATCCATCTATGTTTAACGCTTACTATGCATCTGTCTTTATCAATTGCTTTGACACGTACACCACAGATATATGCTGAAGGTAATTTGAAAAGCACAAATTTATTGAGTTTGGAAACTGATACTGCCATGTGATTTATTTTTTATGTAAAAATACAAAAAAACTATGCACGCACAATAAATTAAGTTTACTTTCCTAAAGCATCAATAAAACAAGGCAGTACGAATGATTTTCAATACATTATTATTCTTTTAAAAATTTCAACTTTGTTAAAATTATGTTAATATTTGGTACTATGCAAAACAAGATACTGTCTTTTAACCATATATTTGCATAAGAAATTACTATATACTTTTAATCATGGAAACATCAACACCACTCATCATGGAAAAAACATCAGAAAAGAACACAGCAACGTTCACACATTTAAGTACTTTAACACAGTACATCGTTCCGCTTGGAAACTATATTTTCCCGATTTTAATCTGGTCAAGTTATAAAGACAAGTCGGAGTTTGTAAACCATCATGGAAAACAAACCTTGAACTTTCAATTAAGTTTATTGCTTTACACTTTGGTTTTGGCTTTAATCGCCATTCCGGTTTTTGTAACGGTTTTTCTTCAAAATCTTCCAATGGAGGCTGTTTTTAACGACGAAGATTTCGTTATCAGAAATTTCGATTTTCAAGGTAACATCGGATTACTTACTATAGGTGGAACGGCAGTCGTACTTTTTGGATTACTAAAATTTGTTGAATTCTTTTTAGTGATTTATGCTTCAATAAAAGCCTCAAACGGAGAATATTACAAATACCCGTTAACGATTCCTTTTATAAAGTAATCCTCAAAAAGGTTAAAAGTTATAAGTTATACGATTTAATTCTAACAGAATAAATTCGAAATCAATCATCAATCATCATCATCAATCAAAAAACGAATTGTTCAATCTAAAAAAAACAAAATGAAATTATGAACATTGAAAACACAAAAGCACAGATGCGCAAAGGTGTTCTTGAGTTTTGCATCTTATCGGTATTAAAAGAAAAAGACGCATACACATCAGAAATATTAGACACTTTAAAAAACGCAAAATTACTAGTTGTAGAGGGAACAGTTTATCCACTTTTAACTAGGCTGAAAAACGACGGTTTGCTAAATTATCGTTGGGAAGAATCGACCTCAGGGCCGCCACGAAAATATTACGGATTAACCGAGATAGGACAAACTTTTTTAAACGAACTTAGCGGCACCTGGACAGAATTATCTGACGCCGTAAATCTAATCACCAATCAAAATCAATAGTCATGAACAAAACAGTAAATATTAACTTAGGAGGTATGTTTTTCCACATCGATGAAGATGCATACTTAAAATTAACCCGCTATTTTGACGCCATAAAGCGATCGCTAAACAGCTCATCTGGACAAGACGAGATTATTAAAGATATCGAAATGCGTGTTTCTGAATTATTAACAGAAAAACAAAAAAGCGAGAAACATGTTGTGGGATTGAAAGATGTTGATGAAGTGATTGCAGTTATGGGACAACCTGAGGATTACATCATCGAAGATGAAGAAAAATCAAATCAGTCTTTTAACGATTACGGAACAAGAAAACATAAAAAATTATACCGTGACAAAGAAAAAGGTATGATTGGCGGAGTTGCAACAGGTTTAGGACATTATTTTGGAATTGACGCTGTCTGGATCAAAATCATATTTTTAGTATTTGTTTTTGCAGGTTTTGGAACCGGAATTTTAGCTTATTTCGTTCTTTGGATTGTAACTCCGGAAGCCGTTACAACTTCAGAAAAATTAGAAATGACTGGGGAGCCGGTAACCATTTCAAACATCGAAAAAAAAGTACGTGAAGAAATTGAGTCATTGTCTGACAGATTTAAAAATGCAGATTATGATGCTATGGGAAACCAGGTAAAGTCGGGAGCTGAGAGAATAAGTAGTTCATTTGGAGACTTTATCATTACGGTTTTTAAAATCTTCGCAAAATTTTTAGGCGTAATTTTAATCATGGCAGGTCTTAGTACTTTGATATTATTATTAATTGGAGTATTTACTTTAGGAACAAATATCTTTATCGATTTTCCTTGGCAAAATTTTGTTGAAGCCGGAAACTTTACACAATATCCTATTTGGTCATTTGGTTTATTGATGTTCTTTGCAGTTGGAATTCCGTTTTTCTTTTTGACCCTTTTAGGTTTCAAATTGTTATCGCCAAACTTAAAGTCTATTGGCAATATTACAAAATACACTTTGTTGGCTATCTGGATTATCGCTATTGCAATTGCAATTAGCATTGGAATCAAACAAGCTACCGAAATTTCTTATGACGGTAAAACGGTAGAGAAAAAAGCAATCAATATCAATCCGAAAGATACACTTTATGTAAAATTCAGATACAATGATTACTACGCAAAAGATTTGAATCACCATAGAGAGTTTGAGTTTGTACAAGATTCTGCTAATCATCAGTTAATTTATTCTACAGATGTACGTTTACATGTTTTACATACTGATGAGCAGGCTCCATATTTACAAATTGAAAGAAGCGCCAGAGGAAATTCATTTGCAAGTGCTAAACAAAGAGCAGAAAAAATCAATTATACTATTGAGGTTAACGGAAATCATTTAATTTTGGATAATTATTTTCTTACAGACATAAAAAATAAGTTTAGAGGTCAGGAAGTTGATGTATATTTGTACTTGCCGGAAGGTCAATTATTTAAACCAGATGCATCTGTACAAGATTACGATGATTCTGAGAATGACTTTTTCAACTTGCATTTTAGTGGTAATTACAATTATAAAGTTGAAGGTTCTAAAATTAAATGTCTGAATTGTCCAGCAGATGAAAATGATCATGACGATGTAGACTACGACAGTAATGATACCACCAGGATTGACAACGATACTGTAAAAGAAGTTTCAATTAAAATAAACGGAAAAGAAGTTTTAAACGGAAAAAAAACTAACGGAAAGCTAACCACTGATAAAAACGGAGTTATAATCAAAATAAACTAAAGCCATGATAAAAATAATCATTCATATTACGAAATTCATTATTGCCACTGTTACTGCATTATTGTTCGCTTCATGTAATTTTAACAACATGAAATCGATAGAAGGAAGTGGAAATGTTACGACTGAAAAACGAATTGTTCAGGGAGATTTTAAAAAAGTATCAGTAAGTAATGCTATTGATGTTGTAATCGAACAATCAGATAAAACGGAAATTATTGTTGAAGCTGATGACAATTTGCAAAAAGAAATTAAAACGACTGTTGAAAACGGAACACTTGTAATTCGTTGTGAATTTACTTCTTTCCATAATGTTACTAAGAAAAAAGTAATCGTGAAAATGCCGGTTATTGAAGAATTAGAAGCTTCAAGTGCTTCTACTATAACTAGTAACAATGTTATTCAGTCTACTAAAATTAAATTAGATGCTTCAAGTGCAGCTACTATGAATGTAAATGTAGAATCTGATGAAATTAATCTTGATACAGACAGTGCAGGTTCTATTACAATTGAAGGAAAGGCATTAAAAGTAAAATCTTCAGCATCAAGCGCTGCAAATATAGAAGCTGAAAAATTATTAGCTAATGAAATTGAAGCTGATGCCAATAGCGGAGCAAGCATAAATATTCACCCAATCGTGAGTTTGAAAGCCAATGCCAACAGCGGCGGAAGCATCAATTATGAGGGTTCTCCTAAAACAATCGAAAAAACTGAAAATTCTGGAGGAAGCATCAGTCAGGGATAAACCTAATTTATCTGTTAAATATAAAAGAAATCATTCATCAAAAGTGGATGATTTTTTTATATTTGTCAAAATCAAATCTAGAATTAATGAAAAAAAGTACAACCCTACTCCTATTATTATTAGTCACGACAATAACTTTTGCCCAAAAAAGAGAAAAAATAAAAGGAACTAAAGTCGTTACGACCTCAATAAAAGAATCAGGAAATTTTGACGCTCTTGAAGTTGATGACAATATTGAAGTTTATTTAGAGCGTGGAGAAAAAAACGAAATTAAAATTGAAGCCGATGATAATTTGCATGATATTATCGGAATGGATTTAAGAGACAAAACCCTTCGTTTATATACGGCAAAAGAAAGTACTATTTTCAAAAAACTTGCTGTACATGTTACTTACACAAATACTTTTAACAAAGTTATTACAAAAAACGAAGCTGTTGTTTATGCGATTCAGGAACTTCAGTTGGATGATATTACTTTTAACAGTTTCGATTTTTCAAAATTATTTTTAAATGTAAATGCCAAAAAATTCAGTTTAATTGCTGATGATAAATCAAAATCAGAAATAAACTTAAAAGCAGACGAAGCTGTACTTCAATTGAGCAAAAGTTCGACTATAAAATCATTGGTATCAGCAACTAAGTTCAAATGTGATTTATATCAAAAAGCCAATGCAACCCTTGAAGGAATTGCAGAGAAAGCAACTATTCGCTTAGATAATAATTCGACTTTCACCGGAACTAAATTTACTTTGAAAGATGCCAATATTACTGCTGAAGGATATTCAGCAGGAAGTATTTTAGTTGAAACAACACTAACATTAGCGGCAGGAGACAAAACAGAAGTTTCACTTTTTGGAAGCCCTGCAATCACGCTTAGTCGTTTTTCTGAAGAAGCTAAATTGATTAAGAAGATTAAATAAAAGTTTCAGGTTTTCTTTGTTTCAGGTTTCAAGTTGTTGGAACGTAAAAAAATGAAAAAGTCCCAATCATTATATTTGATTGGGACTTTTTATAAGCTTCATATTCACATTTCTATTAACTTGAAACCTGAAACAAAGAAAACCTGAAACAAATTTATTTACTCTTTAGATGCTAAATATCTCTCTGCATCAAGAGCCGCCATACAACCTGTTCCGGCAGCCGTGATTGCCTGACGGTATACATGATCTGCAGCGTCTCCGGCTACAAAAACACCATCAACATTTGTTTTAGATGTTCCCGGAGTATTTATAATATAACCTGTTTCATCAAGAGTAATGTAATCTTTAAAGATATCTGTGTTTGGCTTATGACCAATGGCTACGAAAAATCCAGTTGCAGGAATTTCAATAACTTCAGCAGTAGTTTTATTCAACGCTTTTATAGCATGAACAACATTATTATCTCCTAAAACTTCAAGAGTATCATGGTTCATTAAAATCTCGATATTCTCTGTTTTGCGAACGCGTTCTTCCATAATTTTTGAAGCTCTGAATTTTTCGCTTCTTACCAACATCGTTACTTTTTTACAAAGTTTAGATAAATAGTGCGCTTCTTCACAAGCAGAATCTCCTGCTCCAACAATCACAACTTCCTGATTACGGTAGAAAAATCCGTCGCAAACAGCACAAGCAGAAACTCCTCCACCCATATTTAAATAATGTTGTTCTGATTGTAACCCTAAATATTTAGCCGAAGCACCTGTTGAAATAATAACCGTTTCACAGTGCAATTCGATGCTATCGTTAATCCAAACTTTATGAATATCTCCTGAAAAATCAACCTTAGTAGCCCAGCCATCACGAATATCTGCNGAAGCACCTGTTGAAATAATAACCGTTTCACAGTGCAATTCGATGCTATCGTTAATCCAAACTTTATGAATATCTCCTGAAAAATCAACCTTAGTAGCCCAGCCATCACGAATATCTGCACCAAAACGTTTTGCCTGATCTTGTAACTGAATCATCATTTCTGGTCCTGTTACTCCATCAACATAACCCGGAAAGTTCTCTACTTCATTTGTAGTTGTCAACTGACCGCCTGGCTGCATTCCCTGATATAAAACCGGATTCATATTTGCTCTGGCAGCATAAATTGCAGCAGTATAACCTGCNTTCATTTGTAGTTGTCAACTGACCGCCTGGCTGCATTCCCTGATATAAAACCGGATTCATATTTGCTCTGGCAGCATAAATTGCAGCAGTATAACCTGCGGGACCAGAACCTATAATAAGGCATTTAATTTTTTCGATTGTATCTGACATAATTCGTGTAGTTTTTTTGTGATGCAAATGTAAACTTTATTATAAAAAATTACCATCAAATTAAATCCTAAATAACTATCTCAAAATAAGTTTTATTTATTTTGAGATTTTCCTTTTGTAAACAAAATTTATTACTATATTTGCATCCGCTTACGGGGTGTAGCGTAGCCCGGTTATCGCGCCTGCTTTGGGAGCAGGAGGCCGCAGGTTCGAATCCTGCCACCCCGACAAAAGTCTTTTCATTTTTTTGAAAAGACTTTTTTTTGCTTTAAACTAAAATAGAAAACATACTAAGCATAGCCCAGGTATGGATCAATACGAAAACCTGTGGAGTAACAAAAATTACGGATCAGGTGTAAAAAGTTTAGCATTAGGCAAAAGATTAGATAATCTGAAAAGGAAGAAACATAGCCCGTGGTTTCAACCACGGGGATACGGATTATCGCGTCCCGATTGAAATCGGGAAGACCGCAGATTCGAATCCTGCCACCTCGGCAAAAGTCTTTTCATTTTTTTTGAAAAGACTTTTTTTTGCTTTAAATTCAAAAAACATCAACATTAATCAAACCTTTAAAATTTTAATTCTGACCTGCGGTTTTGAATCATAGGATACTGATAGCAATACTATTATATTTCAACATTAGTAGGTCAATTCAAATTTTTCCCCCAATAAAAATCTTTCTTTAGCATAAATATAACCTGATCGATTTGGTTATTTTTTTAAAATGGGCTTTTTTTGCACCCAATAGAAAATTTTTAAATGAAAAAAATAGCACTCTATCTAATTTTAATTATTTCCACGTTCGCTTTTGCACAAAAAAAATCAGTTTCTAAAGAACCAAAGAGAGAAACTGAAAAATATACCTTATACAAAACTCACGCACACGCTTCTTATTACAATGATAAATTTAACGGAAAGAGAACTGCAAGCGGAAAAAGATTCAATAATAATAAATTTACTGCTGCCCATAAGAAATTTGCTTTTGGCACAAAACTAAAAATCACAAACGAACGAAATAATAAATCTGTTATTGTAGAAGTTATCGACAGAGGCCCTTTCAGCAAAAAAAGAGACATTGATCTTACTAAAAAAGCTTTTATGAAAATTGCCTCAAACAAAGGAAGCGGCTCAATGAATGTAAAAATTGAAATTTTAAAAAATTAAAAAACTTGATTTAACACGAAATTGCTTTTTTTTGATCAGAGTATCTTTTGAACTTAAAAAGAAAGGATAAAAAAGAATGAAATTTCGCTACTGTTTTTTATTCGTACAAAAATAAAATCTTCAAAACACGCACAAAACAACGGCTTCCCAAAGTTTAGCAAATGTTAACAAAATAGATTTTCAAAAACCATAAATAATTGTATTTTTACGGTTCAAAATTTAGAAAATAAATGGGCAAAATCATTGCGATTGCTAATCAAAAAGGAGGCGTTGGAAAGACTACTACATCGGTAAATCTTGCAGCCTCATTAGGTGTTTTAGAAAAAAAAGTATTATTGATTGATGCTGATCCTCAGGCAAATGCCACGTCTGGCCTTGGGATTGATGTAGAATCAGTAGAGATTGGTACATACCAAATACTTGAACATAGCCACACCCCAAAAGAAACCATCGTGAAATGTTCAGCTCCAAATGTTGATGTGATCCCTGCTCATATTGACCTTGTAGCCATCGAAATCGAATTGGTTGACAAAGAAAACAGAGAATACATGCTTAAAAAAGCATTAGAAAGTGTAAAAGACGAATATGATTTTATTATTATTGATTGTGCACCTTCTTTAGGTTTATTAACCCTGAATGCTTTAACAGCTGCAGATTCAGTAGTAATTCCTATTCAATGTGAATATTTCGCACTTGAAGGATTAGGAAAATTATTGAACACTATAAAAAGTATTCAAAAAATACACAACCCGGATCTTGATATTGAAGGATTGCTCCTTACAATGTATGACTCAAGATTACGTTTATCTAATCAGGTGGTTGAAGAGGTTCAAAAACACTTTAACGATATGGTTTTTGACACCGTTATTCAGCGAAATGTAAAATTAAGTGAAGCGCCGAGTTTTGGAGAAAGTATCATTAACTATGATGCAACCAGCAAAGGAGCTGTTAATTACATTAATTTAGCTCAGGAAATTATAAAGAAAAACAGCAAATAGTTTTTATGACAAAAGCAATTAAAAAACAAGCCTTAGGAAGAGGATTATCTGCATTATTAAAAGATCCGGAAAACGACATTACATCAGTAGAAGACAAAAATGCTGACAAAGTTGTTGGAAATATCATAGAGCTTGAAATAAGTGCTATCGAAATAAATCCGTTTCAGCCTAGAAGCAATTTTAATGAAGAATCTTTACGTGAATTAGCCACTTCTATTAAAGAACTTGGTGTGATTCAGCCTATTACTGTTCGAAAATTAGAATTCAATAAATACCAGTTAATTTCTGGAGAGCGTCGTTTACGCGCTTCCACTTTAGTAGGTTTAACACATGTTCCGGCTTATATCCGTATTGCAAATGACAATGAGTCATTGGTTATGGCTTTAGTTGAAAACATTCAGCGTCATGACTTAGATCCAATTGAGATTGCACTATCCTACCAACGTTTGATTGATGAAATTCAGTTGACTCAGGAACAAATGAGCGAACGTGTTGGAAAAAAACGTTCTACAATTGCCAATTATTTACGTCTTTTAAAATTAGATCCGATTATCCAAACGGGTATTCGTGATGGTTTCATCAGCATGGGACACGGTAGAGCGATCATCAATATTGAAGATTTAGATGTACAGACGGATATCTATCAAAAAATAGTAAGCCAAAATTTATCTGTCCGTGAAACGGAAGCTTTGGTAAAAAATTATCACGAAGGCGCAAAACCAAAACCAGAAGGAGAAGCAAAAGCAAAATCAGAATCTTCATTCCTGGTTAAAGAAACGCAAAAAAATACTTTCAACGATTATTTTGGTGCGAAAGTTGATATAAAAGTCGCCGGTAACGGAAAAGGAAAAATTACAATTCCTTTTAATTCCCAGGCTGATTTTGACAGAATTATAAAATTAATAAACGGATAGTGAATAAAATTGTCCCCATAAGTCTATTGTTCTTTCTTATAGGAACCGTTTCTCTTTTTGCCCAGGCAAAAAAAGACGCGGTTTTGGTTGTTAAAGACACTACTAAGTTACAGGAAATAGACCCGCTAACACCAGCAAAAGCTGCCTTTTACTCGGCAATTTTACCAGGTTTAGGTCAGGCATACAACAAAAAATACTGGAAAATTCCTTTAGTGTACGGAGCAATTGGTACCAGTTTATATTTTTATCTTGACAATAATAAAAAATACCACGATTATCGTGATGCCTACAAACGAAGACTTGAAGGCTACAACGATGATGATTATCAATTTTTAGATGAGAGCAGACTTATTGCCGGGCAAAAATTCTATCAACGAAACAGGGATTTATCTGCATTGTTTGTTGTAGGTTTTTATGTTTTAAACATTATCGATGCCAATGTCGATGCCGCTTTAATTCAATTTAACGTAAACGAAAGATTATCAGTACGTCCGGAAATTTATCCGGCAGATGTAACTTTTAAACCAAACGTTGGACTAACTTTTAATTACCACTTTTAAATAGCCTTTGTTACTATTTAAAATTCAAAAAATACATAAAATGAAAATTGCACTTTTAGGATACGGAAAAATGGGTAAAGTAATTGAACGAATTGCTTTAGAAAGAGGTCATGAAATTGTTTTAAAGAAGGATGAATCTAATACATATGACGGACTTTCGACTGCTGATGTTGCAATTGATTTCAGCGTTCCTACTGCTGCCGTAGATAATATATCCAATTGTTTTCATGCAAATGTTCCTGTAGTATCGGGAACAACTGGCTGGTTGGAACATTTTGATGAAATGGTTGCATTATGCAACGAAAAACAAGGCGGATTCATTTCGAGCTCAAACTTTAGTTTAGGAGTTAACATTTTCTTCGAACTGAACGAATATCTGGCCAAAATTATGTCACAATTTGATTCGTACAAAGTGACTATGGAAGAAATTCATCATACTCAAAAATTAGATGCTCCAAGCGGAACTGCAATTTCATTAGCAAAAGGCGTTATCGAAAATAGCAATTACGCAAATTGGACTTTAGACGAGGCTAAAACAAACGAAATTCATATTGAAGCGAAAAGAATTGGCGAGGTCCCGGGAACTCATACCGTAACTTACAATTCAATTGTAGACTGTATCGAATTAAAACATACTGCCCATAACCGAGAAGGTTTTGCTCTTGGCGCCGTAATTGCAGCTGAATGGCTTGCTGGTAAAAAGGGAATCTACAGCATGAAAGACGTTTTAAACTTAAAATAAATTTAAAGCTTAAAGTTAATCCAACGAATCGACTTTAAACTTGAAACTTTAAACAAAATATTATGACTTTATATCTTTGGTTTGTTTTTTTCTTAGCTGTTCAAATCATTCATTTTCTGGGAACCTGGAAATTGTATCAGACTGCTGGCCGAAAAAGTTGGGAAGCTGCGATTCCTGTTTACAATTCTATAATCCTAATGAAGATTATTGGCCGACCAACCTGGTGGACAATATTGCTTTTCATTCCGATTATAAACCTGATTATGTTTCCTGTTGTTTGGGTAGAGACACTAAGAACGTTTGGTAAAAAATCTACTTTAGATACTTTTTTGGGAATTTTTACTTTTGGCTTCTACATCTATTATGTAAACTATACTCAGAAATTAGAATATAATGCCAACAGATCGTTAACTCCTGAAAACAAAACTGCTGATACAATAAGCTCACTTCTTTTTGCTATAATTGTAGCGACACTGGTGCACACTTATGTAGTGCAACCTTATACAATTCCAACTTCCTCATTAGAAAAATCTTTATTAATTGGAGACTTTTTATTTGTAAGTAAGCTAAACTACGGGCCAAGAGTACCAATGACAACTATTGCATTACCAATGGTTCATGACTCTATTCCGCTAACAAAAAGAAAATCATACTTGAGCTGGCCGCAATTACCTTATTTTAGATTACCGGCTTTCGAAAAAATAAAGCGAACTGATATTGTCGTTTTTAACTGGCCGGTTGATACGGTACATTATTTTTATGAACCAAAAGGAAGACCGGGTGTTATAAAACCAATTGACAAAAAATCAAATTATGTTAAGAGATGTGTTGGTATCCCTGGAGATAGCTTATCTATAAAAGATGGTTATGTTTATATCAACGGAAAAAAATTAATTTTACCAGAAAGAGCAAAACCGCAATATTCATACAAAATAGCATTAGACGAAAAAACTCCAATTGATTTAGAAGCTCTTTTAAAAGAATTGAATGTTAATCTTGTCGATGTAAGAGGATTTAGAGACCCCGCTAAAAGAGATACCTTGTATATTGGTGCCTTAACAGAAGCTAATGCAGAACGAATGAAAACCATTCCTGGTATTACTGGTGTAGTACGGGAAATTGCAACAGGAAATGATGACAGAATCTTCCCTCACATCAATAAATGGAACGAGGATAATTACGGTCCAATCTATATTCCGGAAGCAGGAAAAACGGTTGCTTTAACAAACGAATCATTACCTTTTTACAAAGAGATCATCACAAATTATGAAGGTAATACTTTGCAAATAGACGGTTCTCACTTTATAATAAACGGAAAGCAAACTAACACCTATACATTCAAGCAAAACTATTACTGGATGATGGGAGACAATCGCCATAATTCAGAAGATAGTCGTTACTGGGGATATGTACCTGAAAATCACATTGTAGGAAAACCAGTTTTTATATGGTTAAGCTGGGATACTAACGGAAAAGGAATCAACAAGATTCGTTGGGACAGAGTTTTTACCACTGTTGATGGTGAAGGACAGCCACAATCTTACTTCAAATATTTCTTAATGGTACTTGCTGCCTATTTTGTTGGAGAATATTTCTGGAGAAAGAGAAAAGAAAATAAAGCATAAAATAAAAAATAGTTATTTTTAGTTTCAGGTTTCAAGTTTCAAGTTTATACTAACCTGAAACTTGAAACCTGAAACGTTTAAACAAAAAAGTCATGAATTCGTTATTACTTCCTACTTATTTTCCTTCGATTAGCCACTTTGCAGTTATGGCTCAATCTGAAAATATTACTTTTGAAATGGAAGATAATTTTCAAAAACAAACTAATAGAAACCGCACCTATATTTATAGTCCAAACGGAATTCAGTTATTGAATATTCCTGTTAAACATTCTAAAACTTTACATCAAAAAACAAAAGATGTTTTGATTGAAAATGAATTTGACTGGCAAAAACAACATTTTAAATCTTTGGAAGCAGGTTACAGAAGTTCCCCTTTTTTTGAATTTTTTGAAGATGATATTCGACCTGTTTTTGAAAAGAAACATACTTTTCTAATGGATTTAAACATGGAGGTCCTAAACATTGTTGCCAAATGTTTGAGAATGAAATTAGAATTCAGTAAAACAACCGAATATTTCATGGAAACAGAAAATATCTCTGATTTCAGATATTTGGCAAATGGTAAAAAAGACCCAAATTCTTTCGAAAAATACCCACAAGTATTTGATGACAAACACGGTTTTATAAATAACCTGAGTGTTCTTGATTTACTTTTTAACGAAGGTAAATTTGCTATGGATTATTTAAAAACGCAAAAAATACTTGTAGATTATTCTAACAAATAAAGGTCATTTTAAAATATAAAAAAAAAGGGAGAATTTCATTTACAGAAACTCTCCCTTTTTTATTTTTCTCTTGAGATTATTTTTATTTTGCGCCCGGAGGGCATTTTTCTTCTATAAATTTTATAAAAGTATCTATTAAATGTTGTCCGGTACCGGCACCCTCATAGATAGAATGCGAGCGATTTGGGTAAATCATTAAATTAAAAACTTTATCATATTTAATCAATTCATTTATCAAAACTTCAGCATTTTTATAATGTACATTATCATCGCCCGTTCCGTGAATATAAAGCAAGTTTCCTTTTAAGTTTTTTGCATGAGTCACCGGTGAAGCCTGAATATAAGCCGTTTCATTTTCATTTGGTAAGCCCATATAACGCTCTGTATATATATTATCATAAAAATGCTGATCTGTCACCGCAGAAATTGCTACTCCTGTTTTGTATATTTCAGGATATTGAAACATCAAATTTAATGTAACAGCGCCACCACCACTCCATCCGTGAACAGCAACTCTGTCTTTATCAATAAAATTCCATTTCAAAATTTCTTTTGCAGCCATTGCCTGGTCACGGGTATTGATAATTCCGATGTTTTTATAAATAGATTTTCTCCATTTTGTTCCTTTCAGAGATGGAGTTCCTCTATTGTCCAATGCAATTCCGATATAGCCTCTTGGAATCAACATATCAATAAATCCATTAAAATAAGGCATATCATTTGCCACTGTAGCCATTGGCTCCCCATAAACATAAAAGAACAATGGATATTTTTTTGCCGGATCAAAATCTAATGGTTTTGCCATTATACCATCCATTTCTATACCGTCACCAGTCGTAACTTTAAACTTTTCCAAAGAAAACTGATGCGACGGAGCTGTAAAAACATCTGCTTCTTTTGGTACTATTTTTTTATGGTCAGAAAGCGAAACCAATCTCGAATTTAGATTACGCTTGATATTAGAATTGGTATGTTTTGCATATGATCCGTCTGTAGAGAATTCATATTCATTTGTTCCTTCAAATACTTCCGGAGTAATTCTTTTTGTTTTTCCGGACTTCAAATTGGTTTCGTACAAATAACGCTGAGTCGCATCTGTCGGACTTGAAATGTAATAAATTGATTTTGTCTTGTCATTATATGCCTTAAAATATGCATCAAATTTACCGGTTGTAATTAGCTCTTTCTTTTTTCCATCTTTGCTAATTTTATAGATATGCATCCAACCATCAGCATCGGAGCTCCATAAAAAGGCTTTTCCATCGTCTACAAATTGACACGGAAAACCATCATATACTCCCGAAGAAATATCAAAAACATCAATCCACTGCGGTGATTTTTCCTGATAGATTAAATTTGCTTTTCCTGATTGGGCATTGCAATTATAAACAGAAGCCTGATTTTGATATCTGTTAAGCTGAATCACCATTACATCATCTTTGCCAACCCATTCCATACGAACCAAATAATTATTATCTGGCTCACCCGGAATATCCAGCCAATTTGTTTTTAAAGAAGCAGTATTAATCACTCCAATTTTCACAGAGGAAGGTTTTTCGCCCGCTTTAGGATATTCTACAGGAACTACAAACGGATACAAAGCATCTGTGTTATTGATCATTAAATGAAATTTTGTTTCTGAAGCGTCAACTCGCCAGTACGCAATACTTTTCCCGTCTGGACTCCAGCGAAAACCATCTCTGGCAGCAAGTTCTTCTTCATACACCCAGTCAAACGTTCCATTGATAACTTTATCTGTTCCATCAGTTGTTAAAGGCGTTATTTTGCCAGAAGCCAGATTTTCAAGATAAATATTGTGTTTCGAAACATAAGCAACATTTTCATTATCATTTGAGAATTTAGCAAACATTAGGGACGAAGATTCTAAATTGCCGCCTAATTTTCTTCCGTTTCCTGTTGCCAAATCAAAAAACCAGTAATCACCTTTTGTATTGGCTCTCCAAACTTTTTTTGAATTGGTATAAACCAATACTTTTGTTTTATTTTGATTCCATACTAAATCTTCTACTTCGCCGTCAAAACCAGCATTTTTTAATTGTTTATCTGTTAAGACTGTAGTCTTCTGATCTAATTTATCAACATCATAAACGACAATATTTGCTGCTGAATTTACCCAAAATGAATGCGAATTTGGAAGCCATTTTAATTCATTAATGTCAATGTCTTTCTGAGCCAATATGCTTGAGCAAACAAAAAGAAGTAATAAAAAACGTTTTTTAATCATGGTTTAATTGGTATTTAGTAGTTGTTACTTTCTTTAAGTTCCAAATCATTCAATCATAAATAGTATAAAAGTTTACGCAAAAGTTGGCAAAGCAATAAATTAAACCTTGTGAACTTTGGTAAACCTTATTGAACTTTGTAGTTAAAAATACTTTATTCAATTGAAAGTCGGGCCATAATAGGATAATGATCGGAGTTTTCGAAGTCAGAAAAGCTTTCAAACTGTTTGACCTTCATTTTACTGTCCGCAAAAATATAATCAATTCGCGCAGGATAATAACGGAATTTATAAGTTGCTCCAAAACCTCCTCCGGCCTCTTCAAAAGTATCTTTTAGTTTCCCTTTTATATTTCGGTATACATATGAAAATGGACTGTTATTCATGTCTCCACAAATAATAATTGGATTTTTACATTGCTTAATGTTTTCTTTAAACATTTCGGCCTGTTCTTGCTGTTGCCTAAAACCTTTACTAATTCTGGTATAAATTAGCTGTGATTTTTGCTGATTCACATTATCAATATCATTTGAAATTTTAGCAACATCAGGTGAAATTTTGATAGACTGTAAGTGCATATTATAAACACGAATGACATCTTTTCCACGTTTGATATCAGCGTAGATCACATTATTATCTGAATTAGGAAAAATAATATTCCCTTCATACAATATTGGAAATTTAGAAAAAATGGCCTGTCCTGTTTTAATCTGATTTCCATCTATAAAAATATAACGATGCGGATATACTTTTAAATCTATATGGGCAGAATTCGAATATTCCTGAATACACAAAATATCCGGATCTTTTTCGTCAATAAAAGTTTTAATGTTAGACGGAATATCATCGCGATCCAGCCATTTAAAAACATTAAAAAGACGCACATTATAACTCATTACAGAGAAGTCCTTTTCGTCTTTGATGTATTCTTTTGCAGAAAATTTATAAAACTTACTAATGAATGTAATTCCCGTCAGGAGAACTAAACCAGACAAAATAAGACGTTTTTTAAACTGAATGGCCCAATAAATAAAAAAGAATGCATTCAGCACAAAAAAAGCTGGCATAAACAGCGTCAGCACCGATAAAAGCGGAAAGCTTTTAGGTGCCAGAAATGGTAAAATATAGACACTAAATGTAAGGACAGTCAGCACTATATTCAAAAAGAACATTATTTTATTAAACCACGAAAGGTTTTTCATATTTTGTTGCTAAAAGGATTATTTTCCAGCTTTAAATAAAAACTCTTTTTCTTCTTTTGTCAGACAATCATAGCCGGACTGGCTGATCTTGTCTAAAATTTCATCAATTTGTTGTTGCGTTTTGTCTTTCGTAACAATTCTTGATGTCATTTTTTCAGTAGGTTTTTGATAATTTTTATGAACTTTTTTGAATGGGGTCGAAGGGGATTTTTTAAACAGATTTGCAAAGAAATCAATTGTTCTGGAAATAACAATACTCAAATCGGTTCCGTTTTGAAGTAATTTGATGTAGATAAATCCGAACAAAGCGCCAGCTAAATGCGAAATATGGCCGCCCATATTTTCTAAACGAAGCTGCATTAAATCCAGGATTAAAATTACAGCTGTAATATGCCACAATTTTACATTTCCGATCAATAATAAACGAACGCTCATTAGAGGCTGGTAGGTTGTTGCTGCCACTAAAATTGCCATAATTGCAGCAGAAGCACCAACTATAGAGGCTGAGTAACTTAAAAAATAATAACTTAATGCGAAAACAATTCCCGCGAAAATAGCACTTAAAATATATAATCCTAAATATTGTTTTTGCGTAAAAAAGGTCAGGAATAACTGGCTTGCAAAATTCAAAACCATCATATTAAACAACAAATGTAAAAATGACGAATGAAAAAAGGCGTAAGTTAAAAATGTCCAGGGTCTGATTAAAAAACTATTTGGATCTGATGATAAAGCCAGCCAATCCGGATAAGCAAAACCCCCGCCTGAATATTGATAGAAAAACACCAATGAAATCAGGAAACAGGCAATATTCCAGTAAATAACACGCAACGCAATTCCTCCTATTTTATATTGTAGTTTTAAATCATCTAAAATATTCATAAAAGCTTTCTTTAGTTTTTATAATTAGAACTTAAAGTTAAAAATTAATTCCAACGATTACTATTAAACTGATTTTTTTTCCAATACCACATAATCATAAATCCAAAAAAAGCACCTCCTATATGTGCATAATGAGCAATTCCAGATTCAAAACCCATAAGTGAACTTCCGAAGATTCCAAAGAAACCATCAAATAACAGCATATAAATTGGAACAAAATACTTTGCTTTTATTGGAATTGGAATAAACATGATCCCAAGCTCTGCATTTGGAAACATAAAAGCAAAAGCCACGAGCAATCCATACACTGCACCTGAAGCTCCTAAAACTGCTCCTGTGTAAGCTTCAACAAAATGTTTGTATTCCGACACAGTTAATATTTCTTGCCACCTAGTGTCGATTTTACCATCATTTAGTAAGCTGAGAATATCAACTTTATGAAAACCATTTGCCAATAAAATATTCAAAGCATCTTGATAAAAATAATAATTCACAGCAAAATTTACCAAAGCAGCACCTAAACCACACGAGATATAGAAAAACAAAAATTTCTTTCCTCCCCAAAAATGTTCCAAAGTTGATCCAAATGAATATAAAGCAAACATATTAAATGCAATATGAGCAAAACCGCCATGCATAAACATATGTGTTAATGGCTGCCAAAATTTGAATGCTGGATTTTCAGGGAAAAATAAAGCAAAATATTGTTCAGAAACTGGTACTAACTGAGAACCAATAAAAAAAATGATATTAATTATCAATAATTGTTTTACGACAGGTGTAATCTTCATCATATGGCAAACTTTTTATCTATATCTTCAACACGCATCGTGATGAAAGTAGGTTTTTGAAAAGGTGAAATATTGGGATCTTTACAGGCAAACAATCCGTTTACCAAATTATCTTGTTCTTTTTCGGTTAAATAAGATCCTGTTTTAACCGCTAAACTTTTAGCCATCGATTTGGCAATGGTATCATTCTGACTGTAACTACTGGCTGGAATTCCGTCCTGCAAATCCGTTAATAATTGTTCGATTACCAGTGAAACTTCACTTTCTGTAATATTTACAGGAATTCCTGATATTACAATGTGATCGGTCTGTGCCTCTTCAAAAACAAAACCTGTTGTTTCTAGGGAAGGCTTTAATTCTTCGATCAATGTCATTTCATCTGAAGAATAAAATAAATTCAACGGAAATAATAATTGCTGGCTCGAAGCCTGATTTACCGTCATGTTCAGCAAAAATTGTTCGTACAAAATACGCTGGTGTGCCCGTTGCTGATCAACGATAACCATTCCTGATTTTATAGGCGAAACAATATATTTTTTATGAATTTGATAGGTTTTCTGAGGTGCTGTTTCGACCTCATCATCATTAAACAAGGACGAAGTTACTTCTTCATTTTCAAAAGTAAAAGGCGAGCTTTCGATACTTTCGGTATCTAAACCAACATACAAACTTTCCCAACTTGCAGTTGGTTCTACTCTTTTAGAATATCCTGAGTACGAATTTGATCCGGAACTAAAACTGGAACCAGAAGAAGATCCCGATCCTGAAGAACTCGCTTTTGAATAATGCTGATTGGTTTTATCATCCGTAAACGGATTAAAAGTACCATCAACCTGAATCGTTGGTGTTTCGGCCTCTAAATCTTTATAATGATAAGGCGTATCTAAATTGGCATCCCGATCAAAATCAAGAACCGGAGCCACATTAAATTGTCCTAAACTGTGTTTTATTGAAGCTCTTAAAATAGCATATAAAGCTTGTTCATCATCAAACTTAATTTCTGTTTTTGTCGGATGAATATTGATATCAATAGTATTTGGCGGAACTTGCAGATATAAGAAATAACTCGGCTGTGAACCGTCTTTCAGAAGTCCGTCGTAAGCCGCCATTACCGCGTGATGCAGATAACCACTTTTGATAAAACGGTCGTTTACAAAAAAGAATTGTTCTCCTCTGTTTTTCTTGGCAAATTCAGGTTTGCAAACAAATCCCTGAACGTTTATGATCTCAGTATCCTCGTTTACCGGAACTAATTTTTCATTGGTTTTCCCAGAAAAAATTCCAACAACACGCTGACGATATCCCGCAGCGGGCAAATTGTACATTTCGCTGCCATTATGATAAAAAGTAAAATGAATATTTGGATGTGCCAAAGCTACACGCTGAAACTCATCCATAACATGGCGAAATTCAACTGTATCCGATTTTAGGAAATTACGACGGGCCGGAATATTAAAAAACAGATTTTTAACTGCAAATGAAGTTCCTTTAGGCAAAACTGCCGCTTCCTGAGAAACGAATTTACTTCCTTCGATTACGATATGCGTTCCAAGCTCTTCCTGATCTTGCTTGGTTTTCATTTCCATGTGCGCGATCGCCGCAATAGATGCCAAAGCTTCTCCACGGAAACCTTTTGTACACAATGAAAATAAATCTTCGGCCTGACGGATTTTAGACGTTGCATGACGCTCAAAACACAAACGCGCGTCGGTCACACTCATTCCTTTACCGTTATCAATAACCTGAACTAATGATTTTCCAGCATCTTTAATAATCAATTTAATGTCGGTTGCATCAGCATCAACAGCATTTTCTAAAAGCTCTTTTACAACTGAAGCTGGTCTTTGAACCACTTCTCCAGCGGCAATTTGATTAGCAACGTGATCAGGAAGTAATTGAATTATACTCGACATTTAAAATTTTAGATTGTAGATTAACGATTTAAGATTTGATTTAAAATCTAAACCAAGGTTTACAAATTTAATGAATTTCCGTTGGCTTTTTGAATAAGTGGTATCATAAAAAAAACAAAAAACCTATACTATTTTACACAGTATAGGTTTTAGTATTTTTAAAACAATTGTGTTTTATTCGTTCTCGATTTTTATTGGTGTTTCTTCAATTTGAAGCGCACCAGAAGTCAATAAAGGCTGATTAAAAGGATGTGACATTGAAGCCTGCTGACGAATATACGCCATCTTAATTGCTGCAATTGCCGCTTCGGTTCCTTTGTTTCCGTGAACTCCTCCACTCCTATCTATTGATTGTTGCATATTATTATCTGTCAAAACACAAAAAATAACCGGAATATCCGTTTGAACATTCAAATCTTTAATTCCTTGTGTAACACCTTCGCATACAAAATCAAAATGTTTTGTTTCTCCCTGAATTACACAACCAATTACAATTACGGCGTCAACATTTTGTGTTTGCAACATTTTCTTTGCGCCATAAATCAGCTCAAAACTTCCCGGAACATTCCAACGAATAATTTGCTGTAACGGTACATCACAATCCACTAAGGCATCAAAAGCGCCATTATATAATCCTTCTGTTATGGTTTCGTTCCATTCAGAAACAACAATCCCAAATCGAAAGTCTTTCGCATTTGGGATTGTGTTTTTATCGTATTCTGATAAATTTTTATTTTCGGTAGCCATCTTTTATATTTAAGATTTAGATTTTTCAATTTCAGATTGTAAAAATACAAATCTAAAATCTAAAATCTGAACTCAATAAATAATATTATTGCGCTAATCCAATCAATACATCAACAGAAGCTGCTTCTGGAGTTGCATCGAAGTTTTCTTTAATATCAGTTAAATATTTCAAAGCGTCTTCTTTTTGACCTAAAGCCAAAGCTGTTTTACCAGCTTTTAATAAGAAACGAGGCGTTGTGAAATCATTTTTATTTGACTCAGCTGCTTTTACATAATACTCTAAAGCTTCTTTTTGTTGATTTTTTTGAGAATAAGCATCTCCGATTGCGCCTTTTGCCAAAGCACTTAAAATCATGTCTTCAGATTTAAAGTTACCTAAGTATTTAATAGCGTCATCAAATTTACCTGTATTCAAATAGGCCATACCAGCATAGTAATTTGCTAAGTTTCCAGCATCAGTTCCAGAATATTCATCAGCGATTTTTACGAATCCGAATTTACCTTCAGAACCATTCAATGCTAATTTATATAATGAATCACTTGCAACACCGTCAGTCGCTTTTTGAAAGTTTTGTTGAGCAACAAACATTTCGTTTGCAGCCTCATCTTGCTTAGGAGCTTCGATAAATTTTTGGTAAGCCAAATATCCAATAGTAGCAACTGCAATACCAGCAACTAAACCAATAATGATTTTTTGATTTTTAGCAACCCAATCCTCAGTTCTTGAAGCAGTTTCATCTAATTTAGAAAAAACACCAGCTGTTGTACTGTCTTTTTCGTCAATGATTACCTGTGTTTCTTCATTTACTTCTTTAACTTCCTTTTCTTTTGGTGCTTTATATCCTCTTTTATTGTAAGTAGCCATTTAAAATTAATTTAGTGAACGGCAAAAATAAAATTTTTATTGAAACTGAGGCAAAAAAAATCAATTTTATCACTATTTTAAAAAAAATATTTTCACAAACACTAAGTCGTTTCTTCTCAGCACTAAAATAATTCATCCTGAAAAGCGCCAAAAGCCTTTTATATCAATAATTTTCGATAATTTGCACCCTCAAATTTTTGATGTTCTAAAGCGCAGATTTTCTAGGCTAATACTACAATTTTAGCCACAGATTTCACAGATTCTCACGGATTGGAAAAGGTTTTGGCTGTAAGTGACAGAAAAAAAACTTTCAAATCTTTTAATCTGTGGCAAAAAACAAAATCCTAGCTATAAAAAACTTCAAATTTTACCTTTACAGTTCCTTAAAAAATGCATTTAAACAAAATTTCTTTATTCAATTATAAAAATTTCGCCGAAGTCAGTTTCGATTTCGACCGCAAGATCAATTGTTTTGTTGGTAAAAACGGGATTGGCAAGACTAATGTGCTTGATGCCATCTATCATTTGGCATACGGAAAAAGCTATTTTAATCCGTTAGCGGTTCAAAATATCAAGCACGGAGAGGAGTTTTTTGTGATTGATGCCGAACTAGAAAAAAATGACAGAACAGAGCAAATTGTCTGCAGTTTAAAAAAAGGACAAAAAAAGGTTTTAAAAAGAAATGGCAAAGCCTACGATAAATTCTCTGATCATATTGGGTTTATTCCGCTTGTAATTATTTCTCCGGCCGATCGTGATTTGATTGTGGAAGGAAGCGAGACACGTCGCAAATTTATGGATAGCGTGATTTCGCAATTAGATTCGACTTACTTACATCAGCTTATTCAATATCAAAAAATAATTGTGCAGCGAAATGCCCTTCTTAAGTATTTTGCCCTGAATCATACTTTTGACAACGACACCCTATCTATATATAATGAGCAGTTAAATGGTTTTGGAAAATCCATTTTTGAAAAACGAAAAGATTTCCTGGAACAATTTATACCTATATTTAATGTACATCACCAAGCAATCACCGGTTCTGAAGAAACCGTGCAATTGGTTTATGAAAGTCATCTGTATGAAAAAGACTTATTGACTCTTTTACAGGAAAACATTAATAAAGACAGAGCGCTACATTATACAAGTGTCGGAATCCACAAAGACGATTTGTCTTTTGAAATTGATTCTCATCCTATAAAAAAATTCGGCTCTCAGGGGCAGCAAAAATCTTTTTTGATTGCTTTAAAACTGGCTCAATTTGAATTTTTGAAGAAACAAAGCGGTGTAAAACCACTTTTACTTTTTGATGATATTTTCGATAAGCTAGATGAGACCCGTGTTTCTAAAATTATCGAAATGGTAAACAGCGAAACTTTTGGTCAGCTTTTTATTTCAGATACGCATCCGGATCGTACTGAAGCAATTGTAAAATCAACGCATCAGAGCTATAAGATATTTAATTTATAAGTTTTTTTTGTTTCAAGTTTCAGGTTTCAAGTTTCAGGTTTTTTTACATAAGACCTTTTGCGTAACTTCATAAATAATTAGCCACAAATTCACGAATTTTTTCTAATCTATAAGCAGATAATATTCGTGAATTCGTGGCTATTTTTTTTAACTTCAGACTTGAAACCTGAAACTTGAAACAAACCTGATTACTAAATTGATTTTATCATTCTGTTATGAATTCAAAAATGAAAAATCCTTACTTTAGCGTAACTATTTAAAACTTCAATATCATGAAATTCCCTAAAATTTTATTGCTAATAGTTTCAATTCTGCTTTTAGCCTGCAACGATAAAAAAGCAAAATCATTCGAATCGATTGCTCCACAAGAATTTGCAGAAAAAATCAAAACAACTGATAAACCTCAAATTTTAGACGTTAGAACTCCGGAAGAATTCGGATCAGAACATATTGATAATGCTGTAAATGTGAATTGGAATAGTGATGATTTTGCTGCGAAAGCTGAATTATACGACAAATCAAAACCTGTTTTTGTGTATTGCTTAAGCGGAGGAAGAAGCAAAAAAGCCGCTGCAAAACTTCAGGAATTAGGATTTACAACCATTTACGAATTAGATGGAGGAATTATGAATTGGGACAAAGAAGGCTATTCGAAAACCCCGAATGCCGAAGTTGGAATGACAATGGAGGAGTTTAATAAATTAGTACATACAGACAAAAAAGTTTTGGTTGATTTTTATGCAGAATGGTGCGGACCTTGCAAACAAATGGAGCCTTTCATTTTGAAAATGCAAAAAGACATGGCAGATAAAGTAACTATTATTAGAATTGATGTTGATAAAAACAAAACATTGGCAACTCAATTGAAAATTGACCAACTTCCTACTTTAGCTTTATACCATACAACAAAAGGACTATGGAAAAAGACAGGTTTTATCAGTGAAAAAGACTTAAAAGAACAACTCCAATAAATACAGGATATGCTAACGAAAGAATCATTGCAATTTTTAGACGATTTAAAAAAGAACAACAATAGAGACTGGTTTCAGGACAACAAGAAACGATACGAGATTTTCAAAAAAGATTATCATCAATTGGTAAGTGATTTTCTGGATGTCATGAAACCACTCGATCCTTCTTTGGAATTATTAGAAGTTAAAAACTGTACGTTCCGAATTAATCGCGACATTCGATTTTCTAAAGATAAATCACCTTATAAAGCACACTTAGGCGTTTGGATGTCCTGTGGAACTAAAGGTTTGAATCGAGCCGGATATTATGTTCATATCGAAAAAGGCGCCAGTTTTATTGCGGGAGGGTTTTATTCGCCAGAAGCTGCAGACTTGAAGAAAGTGCGAAAAGAAATTGCCTTTTTTCATGATGATTTAGAAGCCATTTTAGCTGATAAAAATTTCAAAAAAGAGTTTGGAAGTTTAGATGTAAACGAAACCAATTCACTTAAAAGTATGCCCCGTGGTTATGAAAAAGACCATCCGGCAATTGAATTTTTAAAACTGAAAAGTTTTACGGCCACTCAAAAATACGATATTGCCGAAGTGACTCAAAAAGATTTTGTTGCCAAAATGAGCAAGAAATTAATCGCCCTAAAACCTTTAAACGAATTCATCAATCGCGCTTTAGACACAGATGAATTTTAATTATTTCCAACTATTTTCCGCCACAAATTCACGAATTATTTCAAACTAATTCATGAATTCGTGGCGGAAAAATATAAACAGCTTGACAAATACTTATTAAGTTTGCTGAATGAAAAAAAAGAAAATACTTTTTCTGGGAGAATCGTATCGCGCTGATGCTATTACATGGATGAAAGGTTTGAAAGAATTTGGCGATTTTGAAATCTGCACTTGGGAACTTCAAACACCAAACACTTCAAAACTCAACCGATTCAAACGTATTTTAGAATATGCTTTCTCTCCTATTTCTATTCGAAAAACAATCCGACGAGAAAAACCAGATATGATTATTGCTGAAAGAACCACCAGTTATGGTTTTCTTGCGGCGATTTCAGGTATGCATCCAATTGCGATTGCACAACAAGGCCGAACTGATTTATGGCCTGAAGGTTCTATTTTATTGCCTTTTAAAAAGGTCATTCAAAAACATGCCTTCAAAAAAGCCGATTTAATTCACGCCTGGGGGCCGGTTATGACGATTTCTATGAAGGAAATTGGTGTTGATATGAGCAAAGTTTTGGTGATACCGAAAGGAATTGACTTGACGCTTTTTGCTCCTTCTGTAAATAATTCAAATAAAATCGAAGCAATTGTAACGCGTTCTTTGCAGCCGGAATATCGTCATGATTCCATTTTGAAAGCTTTTGCAATTCTGTACCAAAAAGGAATTGATTTTACATTGACTATTGTTGGAGACGGAACCCGATTACAATTTTTAAAAGATTTAGCCAAGGAATTGCAAATCGAAAACAAAGTGATTTTTACAGGAAGAATTCCGAATACAGAGCTTCCTAAATTATTACAACAATCGAATATTTATATCAGTATGCCTATTACCGAAGGGGTTTCGGCTTCTTTGTTTGAAGCTATGGCTTGTAATTGTTATCCGGTTGTTTCTGACATTCCGGGAAATCAAAGCTGGATCAAACATCGCGAAAACGGACAATTGATTGAAATTGATAATATTGAAATGTTGGCTGAAGAATTGATCTGGTCTTTTGAAAATAGTGACTCCCGAAATAATGCTATTTTACAGAATCGAAATTTTGTAGAGCAGAATGCGAATTATGATAGTAATATGAAGATTATTTCGGATAAATATCATGAGTTGTTGGATTTGCGTAAAGTTTAACCGCAAAGAGCGCAAGGGATTACGCAAAGTTCGCAAAGCTTAGCTTTCGTGGCGTAATCCCTTGCGCTCTTTGCGGTTAAGATCAAATTTTATTCAATCTGAAAAATCAAATCCCAACTTCCTCAAAGTAAATAATAAAAATCAAATAACTTTAATAAGATATTACACTATTTATTTTAGATTTGCCTTCATTTAAAACCAATGAATGGAAGATTTAATAAATGAATCCTATGAATTCGAGCAGGTAGACAGCAATCCTTTGCATACCAAATATGATTTTGTAAGCAAAGGTGAAAGAGAAATTCCTAAAAGAATAGCCATAATCAAATACCCACAACCTGGTTTAGAACGATATTATAATTTAGGATTCGGTAATATCTTTATTGATAAAAATGGTTTGGAATCCATTTCTGACATGTCAAGAGAAAACAATAAAGATGGCAAAAAAGTTTTAAAAACAGTTTTTACTTCTGCTTTGGATTTTTTATCAACCTCTCCTAATTCAATTTTAACCATTTTCGGAAATACTTCTGCCAAACATAGATTATACAAAATGGGGTTGAATAATAATTTAGCTTCTATTGAAAGTTGTTTTATTATAAAAGGAGGAATAATTGGTGATTTGAAAATCATCGAAAATCCAGAAACCGGAAAGCAACCAAATTCAATTATTAATATTGATGAAATTGAATATCAGGCATATGACCCTAATAAAAGCAGAGCATATAATTTTATAACATTTGAGATTAAAGATGAGTTCAAATAATTTTTTATACCTTTGTATTATTAAAATGATGTTGTTATGAAAAATATAATTAAAGATATTTTAGACAAATCTGAGAAAAAAACTGCTGTTTCTTATAAAGACAAAGAAAGCAGAGTATCTTTTGATGAAACTTTTGGAAAACAGAAAATGGAAATTGCCTCTAAAATTATTGCAGACAATTCAATTTCTCTTTCTAAAAAGCTAGCTACAAAATAAAATTCCACAAATATCGATACAGAAGCCTTCAAATTTGAAGGCTTTTTTATTTACTATTAAGAAAAATCTCTTCGTAACTTTTATTCCATTTCAACGACATACTCTAAAAAGGAATTGTTTAATTTAATCTAAAACAGAGATGAATAACAGAAGAAACTGGCTAAAACAAATAAGTTTAGGCACTGTAGCGTTGGGATTTTATAATTTTGAAGCATTTGCAAAACCTACTGAAGAATATATTTTTCCTGATTTAGACAATTCTCCCATAACGCTTCGATCAAATGAAAACCCTTATGGTCCATCTCCGTTAGCTCGTGCTGCAATGGCCAAAAGCGTCAATAGTAGCAATCGATATGGATGGGATCTTTCCTCAAAATTAATCACAAGCATTGCTCAAAAGAATACTGTTTCAGACAATAACATTCTGCTGGGCGCAGGTTCAACGGAAATTTTAGATTTAGTACTCCAATATACCGCATTAAAAAAAGGTAATTTTATTTTAGCCGAAACCACATTCGACTACTGGACTGCACCTTATGAAAAATTAGGACTTAAGAAAATCACTGTTCCATTAACTAAAGATAAAAAGCACGACTTAACAGCCATGTTGAAGGCTATCGATTCAGATACCAAAATGATTTATATCTGCAATCCTAATAACCCAACAGGAACAGTATGCAGTAGAGAAGAACTTGTTACTTTTATAAAAGAAGCGACGAAAAAAGCCATCGTATTTGTTGATGAAGCTTATATCGATTTTACAAAAGAACAATCATTAAGTGATTTGGTTATTGAAAACAAAAATTTGATTATTACCCGGACTTTTTCAAAGATGTATGGATTGGCTGGTGCCCGCGTTGGGTATGCTATTGCACATTCTGCTACTATTGAAGAACTTGACGTTGTAAGATCATCTCAAAATATGTCTGTTAGTGTGATGTCGACAGCAGCAGCAATAGCCTCTTTAAATGATGAAAAGTTTATTCAGCAAGTATATGCATCAAATCAGGAAGTAAAAAAATATACCATAGATCAACTTACTATTCTTAATTTAACCTGCATTCCATCGTATTCTAATTTTGTTTATTTTTCTTTAGACAATTATAAAAAAGATTATTTCAAACAATTGGAAAACCATAATATTCAAGGAACAAAAATTTATGAAGAAAACGGAAAATGGACAAGAATTACAATAGGAACCATGAAAGAAATGCAACGATTTATTGCGGCTATAAAATAAATCCAGAATGCTTTTTTAGCATCTGGATCAATTAACAACCAACTGTTGTAAAAACTCCCATAGGCTTAATTACTCCTTTTCCACCGGGTTTAGACAAATACAAAGTTGGACTCGAAACATTATAATGGCTAGCGGTATCAATAATTAAATCAAGTTTGTTGTCATCATCAATATCTCCTCCAAAAATTATTCGTATCATTTGCTCATCAAAACTTTTCTTTGCGACCAGGAGTTCCGTAGTTTTCTTTCCATCAATAATAGCTGTCAGGTATAATTTATAATTCGAAACTACGATCCAATCCGAATCTGGTTCTTCTTTTTTCTTTTTTCCTGTTGCAAATAAAGTATACTCAATACCTTTGAAATTAAATTTAAAACTTTCTTCAGGATAAATATTCTCCGGTATTTTTACGCTTGATATATTTCCATCAACAAAATAAGGAAGTTTCTCAATTAAAATTACGCAAGTATCTTTTACAGAAGCGCTAACTTCCCAACCCGTTTCCTCGCCTTCATTAATGTCCACTATGTCATCAACAGCGCGTTTAATAGATACTTTAGTTTCTGAAAGAGTATAACTCTCTTTGTTTTTAAAAAGACCAAACCAAGTTTTATTTTCTAATTTCTTATCAACTTCATCATCATGAAACACATGTGTTTGAAGCATTTTAACTTGTAAAGTACTATCAACAGGAAAAGAAAAATCATCTTTTAGAGGATCATTTACTGCTAGTTTAGATTCCTTAATAGATTCTTTATTTGCACTGCTTTTTATTACAGTTTCCGTTTTGAATTTATTACAACTCAAGAATTGAAAAATTACAATTAAAAAAAACATTTTTTTGAACGCTATATTCATCTATTTGGTATTGTTCGTAAAAGAGAATCAAACATACAAAAGAAAATATCAATACTATAAGGTGAATGTAAAAATTGAATTACGAAATTGAAAACATTTCATTAAACAAACGTATTAAAAGCATTCTAAAAGGAATTAAAATTTCACTCGATATTTTGCCAAAACCTAACTCAAATAAATTATAATCCTTACTTTTGAGCTCAGAATTATCCCAAGCTTTTGGGATCAAAAAAGCCTTTTATTTATGGAAATCCAATCCAATTTTTCTTTAAAAAACTATAATACTTTTGGTATTGAAGCCAAAGCCAAACAATTTGTTGCAGTACATTCGGTTGCTGAATTGAAAACAATTTTAGAAGAAAACAAAAACGAGAAAAAATTTGTTTTAGGCGGAGGAAGCAATATGCTTTTGACTAGAGATATTGATGCTTTGGTCATTCATATTGATTTAAAAGGCAAAAAAATCATTCAAGAAGACGAAGATTTTGTCTGGGTTGAAAGTCAGGCCGGCGAAACCTGGCACGACTTTGTACTTTGGACAATTGATAATAATTTTGGCGGTTTAGAAAATATGTCACTGATTCCGGGAAATGTTGGTACAACTCCAGTTCAGAATATTGGCGCTTACGGAACCGAAATAAAAGACACTTTTGTTTCTTGCGAAGCGATAAATATTGAATCTCAGGAAATAAAAACCTTCACGAATTCAGAATGCAATTTTGGGTACCGGGAAAGCATTTTTAAAAATGAAGCTAAAGATCAATACATTATTACATCTGTAATTTATAAATTGACGAAACGCAATCATAAAATTAACACTTCTTACGGAGACATTACGGCTGAATTAGCTAAAAACAATATTACAACTCCAACTTTAAAAGATGTGAGCAATGCCGTAATCGCGATCAGACAAAGCAAATTACCTGATCCAAAAGAATTGGGAAATAGTGGAAGCTTCTTTAAAAACCCAATTTTATTGAAATCTGATTTCGAAAAAATTCATCAAAAGTTTCCTGAAATGAAATATTATGAAGTTTCAGAAACTGAAGTAAAAGTTCCGGCGGGTTGGTTAATTGAGCAAGCTGGCTTTAAAGGAAAACGTTTTGGTGATGCCGGAGTTCATAAAAATCAGGCGTTGGTTTTAGTAAATTATGGAAATGCGACAGGACAGGAAATTTTAGCGGTTTCGAGAAATGTTCAAAAAACTGTTTTTGAAACTTTCGGAATTCATATTGAAGCTGAAGTGAATGTTATATAAACACAGATTGCACTAATTTTCACTAATTAATACTATTGTTAGACTGAGCGTAATCGAAGTCCTTGTAATTTCGACTACGCTCAAAGTGATATTGGCAAAACAATCATTTTTTTTCTCAAATCATGACAGAAAATCTCTCCATAAAAACTGCAAATCCTAATGATGAAAAAGTTCTGGCAATTATCGAAGAATTGTCAACAAATCTTTATCTTCGTTTTGGAAGCGATGGAAAAAATTCTTTTACCGATTGGGAATACAATAATTTGAAATACGTTTTTGCTATAGCTGAAATTGACAATGAAATTGTAGGCTGCGGAGCGATTAGACCAATTTCTGAAACTATTGGAGAAGTAAAACGAATGTATTCTAAATATCCACGAAAGAAAATCGGACAAACCATTTTAGCTTATTTAGAAGATATAGCCTTAAAAAGTGGATACACAGAATTGATTTTAGAAACACGCATAAAAAACAGTGAAGCGACGCAGTTTTACGAAAGACAAGGATATAAAGTAATTCCGAATTACGGAAAATATACAGATCGACCGGAAGCCATTTGTTTCGGAAAATCGCTAAAATAAACTCATAAAATGTATACACCTGAAATATACAAAAACGAAGATCCGGAATCAATCAGAGCTTATTTGAAAGAAAATAGTTTTGGGATTCTGATCAATCAGACTCACGGAAAATTATGTGCCACACACATTCCGATAGAACTTGAAGTAAATGCTGAGGGAAAAGAAATTCTGCAAGGGCATATTTCAAAACTGAATCCGCAAGCAGAAGGTTTCGCAGAAAACGATCAGGTTTTAGCCGTTTTTACGGGTCCACATAGTTATATTTCTTCTTCCTGGTACGATCATGAAAATGTACCAACATGGAATTACATAGCTGTACATGTTTATGGGAGAATCAAAATTGTAGATGAAGCCGCTTCAATTGAGCAACTAAAAAAATTGGTTGATAAATACGAAGCTAATTCAGAAAATCCGATTCGTGTTGAGGATTTATCAGCAAAAACAATGCGTGAAGCCAGAGGAATCTTTGGTTTTGAGATAGAAATCGATGAAATTCAGGCGACCAAAAAACTGTCTCAAAACCGTGACGACCACAATTACAAAAACATAATTTCGGAATTAGAAAAAACAGAAAACCCTCAGTCTATTGCTGTTGCAAAAGAAATGTCGAAATGCCTAAAGTAAATCGGTTTTAGCCATTGAAAATTAGGAATTCATAAGTACATTTGCACGCGCAAGATTCAAAAATTAAAAGACATTAAAACAGATGCTTATAACTTTATTTTACTTCTTTATTGCTATTGTTTTTATTCAGGTTTTCTACTACTTAGGTATTTTTGGAAAATTTGCTTTCAGTAAACCACAAGAAATTGCAAACAAAAAACTTCCGGTTTCTGTAATTGTCTGTGCTAAAAATGAAGAAGAGAATGTAAAAAAGTTTATTCCTTTATTAGCAGAGCAAGACTATCCTGATTTTGAAATTGTTTTAATTGACGATGCTTCAAGCGACGAAACTTTAGAAGTTTTTGAAGAATTCGAAAAACAATATTCCAACATCCGTTTGGTAAAGGTTCAAAACAACGAAGCTTTCTGGGGAAATAAAAAATATGCTTTAACTTTAGGAATCAAAGCTTCTAAAAAAGAATATCTTTTATTTACAGATGCCGATTGTTATCCAAATTCAAAAGATTGGATTACCGCAATGACTTCGCAATTCACTATGAATAAAACTATTGTATTAGGATACGGTGGTTATGAAAAAATAGAGCGCTCTTTATTAAATAAAATTATTCGTTTTGAAACTGTTTTAACAGCTGTACAATATTTTTCATGGGCCAAAATTGGAGCTCCATATATGGGAGTTGGAAGAAATTTAGCTTATAAAAAAGAAGAATTCTTTAATGTAAACGGCTTTATAGATCACATTCAGGTTCGTTCAGGCGATGATGATTTGTTTATTAATCAGGCAGCGAACAAAAGCAACAGTACCATTTCATACAATCCGGAAAGTTTTACTTATTCTAAACCAAAGGAATCTTATAAAGAATGGTTTACACAAAAAAGAAGACATGTTTCTACTGCAGAATATTATAAATTTTTTGATAAAATGCAGTTAGGTCTTTTTTACACCTCACAATTATTCTTCTTTTTATTAGTTATACTCTTGCTTGCTTTCCAATTTCAATGGATCGCTGTATTGGCAATATTAGCTACTCGCTACACAATTGCGTGGACCGTAATTGGGTTTTCGGCTGGAAAATTAAAAGAAAATGATCTTAAAATATGGTTTCCGGTGGTAGAGATGGTGCTTATATTCACACAAATTAATATCTTTATAACTAATCTCTTTTCAAAACCTGTACATTGGAAATAAATTCTAAAATAGAAAAAGCAAAAAAAGGCGACCAGATTGCCTTTACTTTTTTATTAGATTTTTATTGGAATGAAGTGTACGGTTTTATGCTAAAACGTACTGAAAACGAAACCATTGCTGAAGATATTACAATCGAAACTTTCTCAAAAGCTTTCGACAAAATTGCTACTTACAACTCAGAATTTCAATTCAACACCTGGTTAATTGCGATCGCAAAAAATGTCTATATTGATTTATTGCGAAAAAAGAAAACCAATCTTTTTATCGAAATTACCGACTCTGAAGATCAGCAGGCATACAATATTGCTGACCCTACCCCATCTGCAGAAGATGCATTAATTAAAGAGCAAAATCTATCCCGTTTGCTTTTATGCATCAAAGAATTAAAGCCCCATTATCAGGAAGTTATTCAATTGCGTTATTTTCAGGAAATGACGTATCAGGAAATTGCACTCAAAATAAATGAGCCTCTAAGCAACGTAAAAGTCAAACTACTTCGCGCTAAAAAATTATTGGCAGAAATCATCGAGCGTAACAGATAATTTATTATCTTTAGATAAAGAATAAAATATTTTAGTATTTTTTCTTAAAATTATAAATTATTCACATACTAAAACAACAATACCTGCGTTGTTGCTAAAACCAAACCCTTACTGCTTATGATTTAATGTTACTTAACCTTAAAATCCAATAAACATGTCTAAATCAAACATCTACGAAACCAGTTGGACCGACCTTGTTTTCGAAAACAAAAACAAAGAGTACGGCGCGTACCAATTACGCCAGGAAAATTCAAAAACCACAATTACAGCGCTATTTATGGGACTGCTATTATTGGCAAGTCTGGGAACTGCATCGATGTTGATTAGTAAATTCGGAACACAAGGTGTTGTAGAAACGGAGCCTATTATTCCTGAACCATTTGTAGTAACCGAATTTCACGACCAGCCTGTTATTCCAAAAACAGAAGAAACAATTGCACCACCGCAGCAAAGTGCAGCTACGCCACCAGCTACCAGTACACAATTGGTAAATCCCGTTGTTACCAGGGCAGATCAAGCTACTCCGGAAGTTATTGCACCGAACACAGATAACGCTCCTGCTGTTGACAATGTAACTCCAGGAACAGGTTCTACAGTGAACGTTTTGCCATCAAATGGTGGCGGTGAAGGAACTATTCCTACAGATGCAGGCACTAGTAATCCTGTAAATGCAGCAGTATTAGACAAAATGCCAGAATTCCCTGGAGGAATGGCGAAATTTTATACTTATGTTGGAAACAATTTTCACAAACCAGAATTGGACGCTGAAAAAACGCTTAAAGTATATGTTTCTTTTGTCATTGAAAGAGATGGTTCAATTACAGATATAACTGTACTAAAAGATCCGGGGTATGGTTTAGGAAAAGAAGCCATTAGAGTTTTGAAATCAATAAAAGCAAAATGGACTCCTGGAATATTAAATGGAAAAACAGTACGAACAGCATATAACCTTCCAATAACCATAAAAACGGAAGTAGAATAAAAAAATAGAAAAAGCAGAACTTCGGTTCTGCTTTTTTTTGTCCTCTTGTAAATCACCAGGAAATTAAGGTTTTTACTTTTACTTCAAAATGAATCTCGCAGAGTCGCCAGGCCTTATTTTAAGTTTTTCTTTGCAACTCGGCGACTTTGCGTGAAATTAATTATCTCACTTTTTTTAATTTAATTACTTTTACCATTCATAAAAAGAAAACATTTTATTAAAATTAAAAAACTAAAAAATGGGAATATTTTCAGCACTTCTTGGTAATGCAGGTTCTGTAAGTCAGGAAGATTTATTAAAAAACTACGGACAGCTTTTAACAGATAATGAATCAATCGAAATGGGATTCAAATTGATTCGTGATACTTTTATTTTTACAAATAAAAGATTAATCTTGGTAGATGTACAAGGAATAACAGGAAGCAAAACAGAATACAAATCGATTGCATACAAAAGCATTACCCGTTTTAGCATAGAAACAGCCGGAACTTTTGATTTGGATGCCGAACTAAAAATTTGGGTTTCCAGCGAATTACAACCAAGCATCGTAAAACAATTTACTAAATCTGTAAATGTTTATGAGGTTCAAAAAGTACTGGCACATCACGTTTTAGGTTAATTCATAAAAATAAAAAACCCGACAAATCTTCAAAAAATCTGTCGGGTTTTGCTTTTCTAAAAGAAATTGTTATTTCTTTTTAGTTGTTTTCTTTGTAGTTGCTTTTTTAGCCGGAACCGGAACTGTATTTACAATTTTCTGTTGTACATATGGCTTGTACAAACCATCTTTTTCTGCTCTTTTTTTAGCATCTTCAGCTCTTTGTTTTGAATCTGGGTGTGAACTCATCATTTGATCAATAAAAGAAGCTTGTGACCCTTCGCTCATTTTAGCCAAAATTCTAAATGCAGATTCCTCAGCATTAACATTATAGGCATTCTTTTTCATAAAATTATAGGCAAACAAATCTGCTTCAGCTTCTTGTTTACGGCTAAATTTACTATCAATAATAGCGCTACCAATTTTCCCTAACTGGCTATCTGTAACAGTAGCTACAGTTGTCGATTGTGAAGCTGCCGCATCCATTAAAGCTTCTTTTTTGTAAGCCGCTTTTATAGCATCTTGTGAATCATGATTAGCAACGTGACCAATTTCATGCCCAATTACAGCAAGTAGTTCATTATCATCCATAATATCCATTAATCCTGAATATACACGAACACTTCCATCGGCAGTAGCGAAAGCATTTACCTCTTTTAATTTATATACTTTATAATTCAATGTATAATCTTCGCCAGCGGTGTATTTTCCAAAAACTCTGTTCAATCTTAAAGTGTATCCATCTGTTGCAGCTGCTATTTCATTTTCTTTATCCAATTTATCTACTGCTGCTTTGGATAATGCAGCAGCATCAGCATTACTAAATGTAAAACCACTAACACCTTTTTGAACAGCACCAATTGCTTTTTCTCCAAAATTAATTTGCGCACTGATTTTAGTAAAACCAAAAGTCGCAAATAAAACTCCTAATACAATAAATTTCTTTTTCATCTTTCTTTTTATATTTCAATTTAACAACAAATGTACTACACGGTTGGTATTATATTATTCTTTTCAGGGGTAATTTTTAACAAATAAAGATATAAATTTTAAATAAGGGAAAGCCCATTCGATTATAATAATTATTCCGCAAACCCTACTAAGCAAACAAACCCCTAAATTTTAAAGTGTTACTAGATTTAAAAAACAACTATTTAACATTTCTAATAAACAATTATCAAATTACTTTCAGAGAATCGTAACAATAACGTTTCAAATTAACCCATAAACAAATCCACAAATAAACAACAATGCGTATCTTTGTACTTTGAATTTTGATATATGGAAACAGTCATTGAAAATATACCAACTGGAAAACCTAAATGGTTAAAAGTCAAACTTCCAATTGGACAAAAATATACTGAACTTCGTGGTTTAGTTGACAAATACAGCTTAAACACAATTTGCACCTCGGGAAGTTGCCCAAATATGGGAGAATGTTGGGGTGAAGGGACGGCCACTTTTATGATCTTAGGAAATGTTTGTACTCGTTCTTGTGGATTTTGCGGAGTAAAAACCGGAAGACCCGAGACTGTAGATTGGGACGAACCTGAAAAAGTAGCACGTTCTATTAAAATCATGAACATTAAACATGCGGTAATTACAAGTGTTGACAGAGATGATTTAAAAGATGGCGGATCAATTATCTGGATTGAAACTGTAAAAGCAATCCGCAGAATGAACCCAAATACTACGCTTGAAACTTTAATTCCTGATTTTCAGGGAATCGAAAGAAATATTGACAGAATTGTAGAGGCAAATCCTGAAGTAGTTTCGCATAATGTCGAAACCGTACGTCGTTTAACTCGTGAAGTGCGTATTCAGGCAAAATACGACCGAAGTTTGGAAGTTTTACGCTATTTAAAAGAGAAAGGAATTAACAGAACTAAATCCGGAATCATGCTTGGCCTAGGTGAAACTGAAGAAGAAGTGTTTCAAACCATGACCGATTTACGTAATGCAAATGTTGATGTTGTTACCATTGGTCAATACCTACAACCAAGTAAAAAACATTTACCTGTAAAAGAATTCATAACCCCGGATCAATTTGCTAAATATGAAAAATTTGGTCTTGAATTAGGTTTCCGTCATGTAGAAAGCGGACCTTTGGTTCGTTCTTCATATAAAGCACAAAAACATATTTTATAAAAAAGGTGAATCGTTTATTTGTTTAATCGTCAAACCGATTAAACAAATAAACGATTAAACAAATAAACAACTCGTTTGAAAACTAGAATTGCCATAAATGGTTTTGGAAGAATTGGAAGAAATTTATTTCGCCTTCTTATAAACCATCCAGAAATTGAAGTGGTTGCGATTAATGATATTGCTGATAATAAAACCATGTCGCATTTGATAAAATACGACAGCATACATGGAGTTTTACCTTTTAAAGTAAGTCACGACGAAGAAGGTATTATTGTGGACGGAAAACATTTTTTGTTTTTTCATGAAAAAAGTATTTTAAATTTAGACTGGAAAAGTCATTCTATTGATTTCGTAATCGAATCAACAGGAAAATACAAAACGCATGAAGAGTTAAACGGACATATTGAAGCTGGAGCAGCAAGAGTAATTCTTTCAGCTCCATCAGAAGTTGATACAATAAAAACAGTAGTTTTAGGAGTAAATGAAAATATTTTAGACGGACATGAATTAATCGTTTCGAATGCAAGTTGCACAACAAATAATGCAGCTCCGATGATAAAAATCATTGAAGAGTTGTGCGGAATTGAGCAAGCGTACATTACAACGATACATTCTTACACAACAGACCAAAGTCTTCATGACCAGCCACATAAGGATTTACGCAGGGCGAGAGGTGCAAGTCAGTCAATTGTTCCAACAACTACAGGTGCAGCTAAGGCATTAACAAAAATTTTCCCTAAATTGCATCAAAAAATCGGAGGTTGTGGTATTCGTGTACCAGTTCCAGACGGTTCATTGACAGACATTACGTTTAATGTAAAACGTGCTGTTACGATAGAAGAAATTAATAAAGCATTTGAAGAAGCCTCAAAAACAAATTTAAAAGGAATATTAGATTATACAGAAGATCCTATTGTTTCTGTTGATGTAATTGGCAATACGCATTCGTGTTTATTTGATGCACAACTTACTTCCGTAATTGACAAAATGGTAAAAGTTGTGGGTTGGTACGATAACGAAATTGGGTATTCATCAAGATTAATAGATTTGATTTTACTGATAAGGAAAACATAAATTCATTGTAAAAGCATTGCCATACATGAAATACCAGCTTCTTATTCTTGTTTGTTTTTTTAATTCATTTTTGTATTCTCAAACTCAAAAAAAGAATACAGATAGCATTTCCTATTATAACAAATTAGCCAACTCAAATCTGGATAAGAAAAAATACAATCAGGCTATTTTTTATACCAAAAAATCAATCGATTTCTGTCAAACAAATGGCAAAAGCGAAGATTTAGCCAATCAAACTTTCAAGCTTGGAAAAATTTTCTACAATCAGCACAAGTATGATGAAGCCCTTAAAAACTTTCACAAAAGCATTTCTTTATTTGACAAAGTAAAACCAACCAGCACAAAGGTTTTGGCTTTAAATTACATTGGCGCCAGTAATTCTGCAAAAGCGAATTATAATGTTGCCAGTGTTTATTATCAAAAAGCAGACAATTTACTAAAACAACTCAAACTTATTGATTATGCTGCAGTTTTAAATTATCAAAAAGCAATGGCATTAATAGCCGGCAAAAATTTACCACTTGCCGCAAAAACTTTCAAAAAAATTGTACAGCAACCAGATAATCCAAAAATCCTCACAACCAAAACAGATTCTTATTACCAACTTGGTTTAATTGAAGCTCATCTAAAAAGAAATGATTCAGCCCTTGTATACTTTGACAATGCTTTAGATTACAGTGTCAAAAACAATAATTTGGTTCAAAAATCAAAGATCATCTTAGCTATAAGTCAGTATTATAAAAAAAATAGAAACTTTGATCTTGCCTACTCTTATCTTGACGAGCATTACCAAATTGAAAATTATATTCTCAAATTAAAAAATGCCAAACTGGATCTTAACGAGTATGAAAAGTTCAAAAAAACACAGTCTATAAGCAACACGCTTAAACGCGAAAGCGAAGAAAAAATACAATTAAAAACCTATCGTTATTCTAAATTGGTTAGTATTTTGGCCATTGCCTTAATTTCTATTTTATCACTTTTAAGTTTAGCTTTATATAAAAACAATATTATTCGGAATCAGAATAATTTACTTTTAAGAGAAAAAAATAAAGAACTTATTTTAGCCAAAAATAAAGCCGAAAAAGCATCAAAAGCCAGATCTGAATTTTTATCTACGGTAAGTCATGAGCTGCGGACCCCTTTGAATGCGATTAACGGAATAACACATTTATTACTCGAAGACAATCCGAAAAAAACTCAGCTTAAATATTTAGAATCCTTAAAATTTTCAGGAAACTATCTTACTACTTTTATCAACGAAATTCTTGAAATCAATAAAATTGACTCTACTAAAGTGGAGATAGAAAACATAAGCTTTAATTTAAAAGAACTTTTATTCAATATCCAAAGCTCCCTAAAAGAATTGGCCACAGCCAACAAAAACTACTTTAATCTCGAAATCGACAAAACTATTCCGGATAATTTAATTGGAGATCCAACTAAATTATCTCAAATCATTTTAAACCTAATCAATAACGCTCTTAAGTTCACTCAAAACGGAAATGTAAATGTAATTGCAAAATTATATGCCATTGAGGAAGAAACTGCAACTGTTTATTTTGAGATTATAGATACCGGAATTGGAATTCCGGAAGATAAATTGCAAACTGTTTTTGAAAGTTTCTCGCAAGGTTCTATTGAAGTAAATCGAAAATATGGCGGAACTGGCTTAGGTCTTACCATAGTAAAAAAATTAATCGAACTTTTAGGAGGTGAAATAAAATTAAAAAGTGAAGTTGGCAAAGGATCTACATTTACTTTCAAATTAAATTTCAGCATTAACAGAGAGCCTTTAGTAATGATTACAGAAGCAAAACCGTATAACGACAAACAATTAAAGCACAAATCTATTTTATTGATTGAGGACAACAAAATCAATCAGATGATTACACGAAAAATGTTGGAAAACAAAGCTATTTGCTGTGAAATTCTCGACAATGGCGAAGAAGCGGTAGAGCTTTTAAAAGTCAAACATTTTGACATGGTTTTAATGGATGTACATTTACCAGGCATTAACGGAACAACTGCTACAAAACTCATCAGGGAATTTGACAAAACTACTCCCATTATTGCTTTAACAGCCATTTCGCTTGACGAAAACAGAGATATGCTTTTATCCTTCGGAATGAATGATGTGATTACAAAACCTTTTGTGCCGGACGAATTCTATAGTATAATTGCGAAGTTTTTTGATTGATTCTTTTAAAGATTCTAAGTTGCTAAGATTCTAAGCCTTTCCTAATATACTCTAAAACTGCTGCATCAAAATTTTTGTGGTTACTCATCAAAGTACTTTTTATTGGTAGATAATACAATTGTGAAACCAATTTAGAATCCTTTAAACGAACGTAATCTTTCTCTGTTGTAATTATTTTTTTACCGTTTGCTTTGTTTTGAATTTCATCTAAATCAGAATCCGAAAAATGATGATGATCCGGATAAGTCAGGCATTCATCATTTTCATTTTTTAAATAATCAAAAAATGGTTTTGGTTTCGCTATTCCGGCCAAAAGTATTTTTGCTTCTGATTTAATTTCATTTACGTTGATTTTCTCCTCTTTACTATAAATTGTATTATCATAATCTATAAAAGTAAAATAGATTTGCTGTGAGCTCTTTACATTCAATTTCAATCTAATTTCTTCTTGATTTTGATTAGATAAATCTTTTGGGCATTTGGTTACCACAATAATATTAGCACGGTTGGCCCCGCTCCTGCTTTCACGCAAATTTCCGGTTGGCAGCATAAAATCATCTGCATATAAATCTCCGTAAGAAGTTAACAGAATATAAAATCCGGCTTTTACTTTTCGGTGTTGATAAGCATCATCCAACAGAATTATTTCTGGTTTTTCTTTTTGAGAAAGCAATTGTGTAATTCCGTTTGTTCGATTTGCATCAACTGCCACCTGAATATTCGGGAATTTTTGATAAAACTGAAAAGGTTCATCACCAAGAGTTTCAGCATTTGATGTTGCATCCGCCAAAACAAAACCTTCAGATTTACGCTTGTAACCACGACTTAAAGTGGCAACTTTATATTTATCAGATAATAACCGAATAAGATATTCTATTTGAGGTGTTTTCCCTGTTCCGCCAACGCTTAAATTTCCGACAGCAATTACCGGGATATCGAATGAAGTTGATTTTAGAATTCCCTTATCGAAAAGGAAATTCCGAATTGAAGTTATGAATCCGTATAAAACGGCGAATGGGAAAAGTATTTTTCGAAGTATCTTCATAGAGTTATTTATCAGAATAATGCCCCATTGCAGAAATTACAAAAACTGTTACAATATCCTCTTCAACGCGGTAAATCATGCGATCCTTTTGATTAATGCGTCTTGACCACAATCCTAAATATTCATGTTTCAATTGCTCAGCACTACCAAATCCTTCGTATGGATTTTCCGTTAGATCAATTAAAATTTTA
Source organism: Flavobacterium sp. Root420 (assembly GCF_001427905.1). Lineage (GTDB taxonomy): Bacteria > Bacteroidota > Bacteroidia > Flavobacteriales > Flavobacteriaceae > Flavobacterium. The sequence continues at coordinate 196,763 of NZ_LMEF01000032.1, read as the reverse complement.
GCAATATTTTTAATAGAAATCTTATTTCCTGATTTTTTATGTTTTTCAATATCCTGATTCGCGATTTTAGTTACTTCAACCCTAAACTTCCCCATATATCATTCGGATCTAGCGTTGTCGTTTCGCCATTTTTAATATTTTCTTCTGCTTTTTTAATTTTTGCAACAAATTCAGGACTGTATATACTCTCTTCTTTTTTCTTTATTTTTTTTGGAGAGCCTGTTTCAATAATTTCTATTCCATCAACACCTTTAAAAAAAGCTTCAAACATAGCCATAAATGCTTTTCCTGTTTTAGTGCGTTCGTTAATTTTTATTGTTGTCATAACTTTGGGTTTATAGCTACAAATATACAAAAATGCACAACTAGTGTAAATAATTTATACTAATGATGTAATTTGTTGATACTAAAAAAGTCTTTTCAGAAATCGATATTGAGTTATCAAGTATATTTTTTTTCGTTAATTTGTTTTAAGTTTCAATCTACAATACAAGAAACCTGAAACCTAAAATAAAAAGAAAATGAAAATTAAAGAAATAATTGCAGTACTCGAAGAAATGGCTCCTTTGGCTTACGCCGAAGATTTTGACAATGTCGGGCTTTTAGTTGGTGATTCAGAAACGGAAAGCACGGGCGTTTTAGTTTGTCATGACACTCTGGAGAATGTAATTGAAGAAGCCATTGCAAAAAAATGCAATTTGGTGGTTTGTTTTCACCCGATTTTATTTTCCGGAATCAAAAAAATAACCGGCAAAAATTATGTTGAACGTGCAATTTTAAAAGCCATTAAAAATGACATTGCGATTTATGCTGTTCATACTGCTCTTGACAATCATTCGCAAGGTGTTAATAAAATATTCTGTGATATATTAGGATTGGAAAACACAAAAATTTTAATTCCGAAACAGAATTTCATACAAAAATTAGTGACTTATACCGTTCCTGAGAATGCTCAAAAAGTGCGTCAGGCGCTGTTTGATGCTGGTGCTGGAACTATTGGCAATTACGACAATTGTAGTTTCAACTCAAACGGAACAGGAACCTACAAAGGCAATTATAAAAGCAATCCGGTCGTTGGAAAACGTCACCAATTAACCGAAACTGAAGAAATAAAAATTGAAGTTACTTTTGAGAAACATTTGCAATCCAGAATATTAAAAGCACTTTTTGAAAATCATATTTATGAAGAAGTAGCTTATGAAATTTATGAACTTCAAAATTTGCATCAAAATATTGGTCTGGGAATGATTGGTGAATTTGAAACTCCAATGAATGAAAAAGACTTTTTACTTTTCGTAAAAGATAAAATGATTGCAAAAGGAATTCGCCATTCTGCCTTTACAGGAAAAAAAATCAAGAAAGTAGCAGTGTTGGGAGGTTCAGGAAGTTTTGCCATAAAAAATGCAATTCAGGCCGGAGCCGATGCTTTTTTGACTGCCGATTTAAAATACCATCAGTTTTATGAAGCCGAAAACAAGTTACTTTTAGCAGATATTGGTCATTTTGAGAGCGAACGCTATACAAAAAACTATATTGTTGATTATCTTCGAAAAAAAATCCTTAATTTTGCCATCATTTTATCAGAAGAAAATACAAATCCAGTTAAGTACTTATAGAATATGGCGAATACGAAAGAATTAAGTGTTGAGGACAAGTTAAGAGCAATATACGATTTACAGCTTATTGACTCTAGAATTGACGAAATCAGAAACGTAAGAGGAGAACTTCCTTTAGAAGTGGAAGATTTAGAAGATGAAGTTGCAGGTTTGAGCACTCGTTCAGAGAAACTGAAAAGTGAACTTGAAGTGATTGAGGATCTTATCAAAGCAAAGAAAAATGCTATTGATGAGCACAAAGAGGTTATCAAAAAATACACAAAACAACAAGAATCAGTTCGTAATAACAGAGAATTTAATTCTTTGACTAAAGAGGTTGAATTTCAGGAATTAGAAATTCAATTGGCTGAAAAGCAAATCAAAGAAATGAAAGCTTCTATCGAACATAAAAAAGAAGTTATTTCTAACTTAAAAGAAAAACTTGACGCTAAAAGTTCTCATTTAAAACATAAAAAATCTGAACTTGATGCAATTATGTCTGAGACTCAAAAAGAAGAAATCTTCTTATCTGAGAAATCAGCTGAGTTTTCAGGTCAAATTGAAGAAAGATTATTGGCTGCTTACAACAGAATCAGAAGTAGTGTTCGTAATGGTTTAGCTGTAGTTTCTATCGAAAGAGGAGCATCTGCAGGATCATTCTTTACAATTCCACCTCAAACACAGGTAGAAATTGCTTCAAGAAAGAAAATCATCACCGATGAGCACTCTGGAAGAATTTTAGTTGACAGCGCATTAGCCGAAGAAGAAAAAGAAAAAATGGAACAATTGTTCTCTAAATTCTAAATATAAATCCCGATCTAATCGGGATTTTTTTGTTTAAAATTTTTCGCCACGAATTACATTAATTTCACTAATTTTTCATCCTAAGAATAAAAATTCGTGCTAAATTTGTGTAATTCGTGGCGATACTTTTTATATCCTGTTTCGGAAAATTATATTTTATCATTAAAACATTTGCTTTGGGAATAAAAAAAGGAATTCGTTTCATTACATTAAAATCGGTCGGACAATATATCAACTTCCTGAGTTATGTTCGTCCGCAAAAAGCTGTTGAACTTTCATACGCACTTTTTAGCCAGCCTCGAATTGGAAGACTGCAAAAAGAGACTTTACCCAAAATTCTAAAAAACACTGAAACAGAAACGTTTCATCACAACGAACATCATTTTCAGACGTATGTCTGGAAAGGAAACGAAACTAAAATACTCCTTGTTCATGGCTGGGAAAGCAATGCTTCGCGCTGGAAAAAAACCTTACCACATCTTCAAAAATCAGGAAGCACTATAATTGCTATTGATGCACCCGCACACGGACAAAGCAGCGGAAAAGAATTTAATGTTCCGCTTTACGCTGAATTTATTAATAAAGCCGTTGAAAAATATCAGCCGGAAATTATTATTGGTCACTCTATTGGCGGCGCGGCTTGTGTTTATCATCAGTATTTATTCCCAAATACCAGTATTAATAAAATGGTGATTTTGGGCGCTCCTTCAGACCTAAAAACGTTGATTGACAATTACATTTCAATGTTGAGTCTGAACACCAAAATGTTTTCGCTTTTAGAAAGCAAATTCATGAATCGTTTCAACTTTAAGCTAGAAGATTTCTCGGGACAAAAATTTGCATCCGAATTTAATGTTTCAGGTTTAATTGCCCACGATACTTCAGACAAGATTGTTGCTTTTGAGGAAGGTAAAAAAATAGCCAGTAATTGGAAGAATAGTCAGTTTATTGAAACTAAAGGTTTAGGGCATGGCATGCATGATGATGAATTGTATCAGAAAGTGATTGCCTTTTTGTTTGGTAAAGGTTCTGAGCCACTAAGTCGCTAAGGCACTAAGATTTTTTCTTTGAAGAACCTAATTTCCTTTGTCATCCTGAGCGAAGTCGAAGGAGCGTAAGTGGCTGGATATAGATTGACGATTTTCTGTGTGGAGTTTCTTGTGTTCCTTCGACTTCGCTCAGGATGACAAAAAACTTTCTAAACAACAATCTTAAAATACCGCAACAACTCCTTTTCTCCTTTTCCCGTTATTGTTACCGCTCTTGAATTTTTATTTCTTCTAAGCCAGTCTTCGGTTATCATTTTGTTTAATAATAACGCTCCAATAGAACCCGCGATATGATTTCGTCTTTCGCTCCAATCCAGGCACGGTTTTAAAAAGATTCTTTTTTGTTTTTGGGCATCTTCCAGATTAATACCGAAATCTGAAAACCATTTTTCTCCTTCCGAAGAAATTTCAAAAATGCCATTCTTTTCGATAATTATTTTCTGTTCCAATAAACTATCAGCTAAGGCAACACCAATTTTTCCCGCTAAATGATCGTAACAAGTCCTGCAGTATTTTACAGGAGGATATTCTTCGGATTTCTTCTTTGTAGAAACTTCAGGTTTTGGAATAAGATTCGCCACGGCTTCGACAGCGTAAGCAACTTCCTTATTCGAAAATCTATAATATTTATGACGTCCTTGTTTTTCAACACAAATCAAATTGGCATCCAGCAATTTTCCTAAATGCATACTGATATTTTGCGCTGATGTCTCGACTGCAATGGCCAATTCGGTTGCGGTAAAGGCTCTTCCGTCGAGTAAATTCCACAAAATCGAGGCGCGCGTTGCATCACCAATTAAAGTTGCCGTTTTTATAAATTGATCTTCCATTTTTATTTCATAGTTAAATGCAGACTGAACTATTCCCTTGTAAAGTTAAATAACTTTGCTAAAAACAAAACGAAATGACCTCAAGTTTATTCCTTCAATCTGATGTTCAAAATCCTTATTCGATATATAAATCAATGTTGGAAAAACATCCCGTTTATTGGGATGAAACCAATAAAATCTGGGCGATTTATTCTTATAAATATTGTGTTGAAATTCTCAAAAATACAAATACACAAATTCCAGTTGTAAATCCAAATAATGAACAAAAGCTGAATGAATGTGCTTTGAAAATTCTCAGTAATTTAACCCGATTATCAAATGGACAGCAACATGAAATTTCAAAAGAAATTGCAACGCTGTTGTTTTCTAATATAAAATCGGTTGATAATAGCAAAATCATTTCATCACTGATTAAAAATGATTTAGTTGATACTAAAATTGATTGGGTTAATTCTGTTGGTAAAAAATTACCGCTTCTTGTTCTCTTGAAAAGTTTTGATTTTGAAGAAAATGATTGTGAATTTATTTCAGATAGAATAGAATCTTTTAGCAAAATTATGCTTCCGCAGAAAACAGAAGAACAAATACTATTCATTAATAAGAATTCAGAAAAATTCTATTCTATAATTGAAAAACATCTTTCTTCTTTATCATTTTACAATTCCTTATTGATCAAAATTTCCAACCAATATAATTTTTCATCAAAAGAAATTATTCCAATTGCAGTTAGTAATTTTATCGGTTTGTGTATTCAGAGTTTTGATGCCGGGCGTGGAATTTTAAGTAATTCTTTATTGCAAATTATTCAACATAAAACATTTTCGAATAAAACTGAAATAGAAAAATCAGTTATTGAAACCTTACGCTTTGATCCTCCAATTCATAATACAAGACGAATTGCAAGTGAAGATTTTCACATCGGCGGAAGCCAAATTAAAAAAGGTGATTCGATATTAATCGTTCTGGCTTCGGCTAATCGGGATTGCGAAAAGTTTGAAAATACTATGAATTTTGACATTGAAAGAATCAACAACAATGAAAACCTTACTTTCGGAGCTGGCGGTCATGGTTGTCTGGCAAAATATTTTTCCATTCACCTTGCCACTGAAGCTTTGTGTTTTTTATTTCAGAGTAATAAAACCATTTCGTTGTTAGAAAATCAAATTCAATACGAACCACTTATAAATGCCAGATTACCAAAAGAAATCTGGATTTCAATTCAATAATAAAAACACAAAACTATGATAGCTGTAATTTTTGAAGTCATTCCAAACGAAGGAAAAAAAGAAGAATATCTGGATATCGCTGCTAACCTGCGACCAGAATTAGATTCTATCGAAGGATTTATTTCGATAGAACGTTTTCAGAGTTTTAGCGATCCTGAAAAGGTGTTGTCTTTGTCTTTTTGGAAAGATGAAAAAAGTATTCAACAATGGAGAAATCTGGAAATGCATCGCCATGCACAATCAAAAGGTCGAAATGAGATCTTTAAAGATTATCATTTAAGAATTGCCCATGTTGTTCGGGATTATGGAATGTTTGACAGGAAAGAGACGCCTGCCGATAGCTCTATTTTCCATAAACAGTAGGTTCTTAGGTATTAAGATTCTAAGGTTTTTATTTTGATTGAAATATGATAGAAATAAAAGAAAAGTCCCAGCGGGACAATATGTTTATAGAAATAATTAAAGCGAATTATCAAGCCCCATTGGGGGCGAAATGTTAATATTAGGACAATAAAAAGTATCACTCCTCTGGAGCTTTTATTACTGAATTTGTAAATCAGCTATAAATATGATGCTCCGCTGGAGCTTTAGCTATATTGCATAAAAATCTAAAATTATAAGATGTCACCAATCTAAAATCTAAAATCTAAAGTCTAAAATTTAAATTTTGCCTACTTTTGCAGTATGGAAGAGAATTTAAAACGTCTGAATAAATTTATTGGAGAAACTGGCTATTGTTCTCGTCGTGAGGCCGATAAATTAATTGAAGAAGGACGCGTAACGATAAATGGAGTTGTACCTGAAATGGGAACCAAAGTTTCACCGGATGATGAAGTACGCATAGATGGAAAGTTAATCGTGGAAAAACACGAAAAAATGGTTTATCTGGCTTTCAACAAACCGGTTGGAATTGAATGCACCACCAACTTAGAAGTTCGAAATAATATTGTCGATTATATTAATTACCCTAAACGTATTTTCCCAATTGGAAGATTGGATAAAGCCAGTGAAGGATTAATTTTTATGACCAATGACGGCGATATTGTAAACAAGATTTTACGCGCCAGAAACAATCACGAAAAAGAATATACGGTAACGGTTAATAAACCGATTACGGATCGTTTTATACAAAGAATGGGAAATGGTGTTCCGATTCTGGATACGGTGACCAGAAAATGTAAAGTAGAACAAATTAGTAAATACACCTTCAAAATTATTCTGACACAAGGTTTAAACCGCCAGATTCGAAGAATGTGTGAATATTTAGGTTATGATGTAACCGCTTTGAAGCGTATCCGAATTATTAATATTTCTTTGGATGTTCCGGTTGGGCGTTATCGCGATTTGACTGATGATGAAATCAAAGAATTAAATCATTTGATTGAGCCATCAAGCAAAACGGAAGAGGCAAGTTTACCAAAAGCGGAAGCGCCAAAACGAAGAACAGAATTTATTTCAAAACATGATCCCCGATTTAAGAAAAAAGGAGATTATTAAAATGATATTATAAAAGAAATCCGTTCAATTGAACGGATTTCTTTTATTGTATATTACTTCTTATTTAAAAACTCATAATATAAAGCCTTAGATAAAAATGTAGTATTCTGATATTCATCAATTATCTCTTCTCTTCTAATTTCTGTAGATTGTCCGTCTAAATTATTTTTTAAAAAATAATCGCGTCGTGCGTCATCATTAAAATTCAGGTCACTTAAAAATCTTGGTTCCACCCCTTTATTTACTGAAATATTATAATTTGTAATTATGCTTCCCCAATTAACATAACTACATAAAAGAACAGTTCCATAAAAATACCAAACCATTTGGTTCACTAGGTAAGCATTTGTTTTCTGTCTTCTAATTTTTAGAAAAGCGTAAACTAAACCAATAATAGCTAAAATAAGAAAAGCGAAAACTCCCAAACGTTTGTAAGTCAAACCAAAGAAAGACACATATTCAGCATTTTTAATAAACGTACTTACAATCAAAACTCCATTTAAAAAAATCCAAATTTTTGCCAGTGTTTTAAGTGAACTTGCTTGTTTATCAAAATTGAATCCGCCTTTGAAATAAAACATGATTACACCAACTGCCATTAGAATTGAGAAGATTACTGAATTTACCCTTTCATGCGTGTCAGCACTTAAGTTTGATTTTTCTACAACTTCGAAAAACTGTTCGTAATTGTAGGTTACGATAAATACCAAAAGCATTAAATTCAAGAGTATTAAAGTGATTACACCACTTTTTCTTTCGAAATCCAAATCAAGAAATGAAAATGTGTTTTGATTTTTTACTTCGGCTATATTGCTGAATTCATTATCCAGAAGTTCATTTTTTTGGTAGCAAACTTCAGGAACCCAATAATTCCAGAAACTAAATGAGATATAGAAACCCAAAATTCCAATTATAACGAGATTTCCCAGATTGATATCTAAAGTGTAATCTGTAAATAAAGAAGAGAAATGATCACTTCCAAAAGAGTATACTATAAAAAACAGAATTAAGAAAATGGCAGGAATCACAAAAAAGGCAACTAGTTTTTTAGCAAAATTATTATGGATTTTCTTTTCCGGAAGCCATTGCTTAAACATTAAAACGCGACCTAATGAAGTAATTCCGTTTAGAAATACAAGGGGGAAAATCTGAACCATTTTCAGTTTAGGATCCTGCGTTTTGAACTGTAAAAAAAGAACAGACATTGCCAAGGCTAAAAAAGAAGCAAAATCTCCGTACCAGGCAAAAGCCAGACAAGACAAAACCGATGTAACAACTAAGATCAAATGTGATCTTTCAGAAAAACGGTCCTGGAAGAAATAACAAACAAAGCCGGTTAAAACAAGTCCAAAAATTGACAAGTTAACGCCTAAATCTTCTTTGTAAAAAAGCAGTAAGAAAATCAAACTGCAAACTAAAATAATGTGATGTTTTTTCATTTTGATAAATTTAAAAGTACTTTGTTTTTCAAAGTAATTAGGCAAAAAATTTTGGTTATTGGGATTTCATTAATTTTTCAAGGTACGACAAGTGTTCTTTAAAGGCCAAACGACCTCTTTCGGTAACGCTATAAGATGTTTTTGGCTTTTTACCAACAAACTCCTTTTTAACAACAATATATTCTGATTTTTCAAGCGCTGAGGCATGACTGGCCAGATTACCATCTGTAATGTTCAGCAAGGTTTTCATTTCGGTAAAATCGACCCATTCATTCACCATCAGAATGGACATAATTCCCAATCTGACACGGCTTTCGAAGTCTTTATTTAATTTATCAATAATTCCCATTGCGTGGATTATTTATACTTTTTGAACATTATTAATCCGTACAAGATATGCAAAATACCAAATCCAATGATCCAAAAAACTAAACCATATCCAATAAAAAAAAGAGAAATACTTCCTAAAATCAATTGACAATATCCTAAATATTTAATATCCGAGAAAGTATATTTCTCAGCATTAATAAGCGCCAATCCGTAAAAAAGCAAAGTTGACGGTGCTATTAAACCATAGTTTTGATGGTATAAAAGTGACAAACAAAATACACCTCCTACTGTTAATGGAATTGCTAAGTTAAACAGCATCTTTTTTGTAGCTGATGTCCAAATTGGCAAATTGTACTTTTTACTTTTTCTGATGGTAAAAGCCAATCCAAAAACAAATGCACAAACCAAAATGACAATTCCGGTTACAAACAGTTCTGAAACCAATTTCGATGGAACTTTATATACTTCATCACCATATACTTCATCAGCAAAATATTCAATACCGTTTATCTTAAACAATTGATAAACATACAATCCGCCAATTAAAGCAGAAAGTCCTGCAAAAACTCCTGAAAGCCCGCTTAGGGATATAAATCTTGAAGAGCGCTCCATCATGGAACGAATGTGTGCTAAATCTTCTTGGTGCTTCTGATTCATAAATAAAGTACTTTGTACTGCAAAGTTATATTTTATTTTGAATTGACAAACAAATAAAATGTTTTTTTTTATTTCAACTGAGTTTTATATCTGTGATTCATCATTTTAAATATTGATTCGATCAGCTCTGGCGGAGCAACATGTTTATAGCTAGTTTATATCTTTGATAGCTCCAGCGGAGCGATATATTTTATTAATTGTACCTGGAAATATATCACTCCTACGGAGTTCTGCAAAAACAAAATTCATGATTTCTATAAATATGTTGTCCCGCTGGGACTTTATTGTTAACAGAGAGTCAGCTCCGGCGGAGCAACATGCTTATAGCTAGTTTATATCTTACATGATAGCTCCAGCGGAGCGATATATTTTATTAATTGTATCTAAAAATATATCACTCCTACGGAGCTCTGCAAAAAACAAAATTCATGATTTCTATAAATATGTTGTCCCGCTGGGACTTTATTGTTAACGAAGAGATCAGCTCCGGCGGAGCAACATGCTTATAGCTAGTTTATATCTTACATGATAGCTCCAGCGGAGCGATATATTTTATTAATTGTGCCTGGAAATATATATCACTCCTACGGAGTTCTGCAAAACAATTCATAAATATCTATAAATATGTCATCCCTCCGGGATTTGATAGATTCCTGAGTTTCGCGTGAGGGATAGGAATAAGCTACCGAAGTAGCATGGATAGCCCGACCGTATTTGCGAAAGGCGCACATAAGCGGCATGTTAAATAGCGCCTTTTGCAAATACGGTCACGCCCAAAGTATTAAAAACAAAAAAGCCTATTCAAATGAACAGGCCTTTCTAATATTTTTATTTTAAGTTTGATTAAAACCATCTTCTTCTTTTGAATAAAAACACTCCAAAAGCAGATAACACGACAGAAATTAAAAGTAGAATCCAAATACCATATTTGCTTTCTTCTAAACCATTCGGAACATTCATCCCGTATAGACTGGCAATTAATGTTGGAATCATCAAAATGATAGAGATTGAGGTCATTTGTTTCATGATGTTATTCATGTTGTTAGAAATCACCGAGGCATAGGCATCCATCATTCCGGTCAAAATATTGCTGTAAATATTTGCCGTGTCCTGCGCCTGACTTAATTCGATATCGACATCTTCCAGAAGATCTAAGTCGTAATTGGCTTTATGGGCTTTTAAATTTTTAACACGGTGAAACAAAACGTCATTTCCTTTTAGGGAAGTAATAAAGAACACCAGGCATTTTTCGATTTGAAGCAAGGCTTGCAATTCTTCGTTTTTGATGGATTTCTCTAAATTATCTTCCGCCAGTTTTATTTTTTGATTGATTTGTTTGAGATATTTTAAATACCAAACACTTGACGATAATAACAACCTTAGGATTAAGTCGTAGTTATCCTGAATTTCAATATTTTTTCTTTTTGAGTACGATACAAAATCTGCGATAATCTCTGTTTTATAAAAACTGATGGTCACACAGATATCTTCTTTAAAAACCAAACCTAGTGGAATCGTTTGAAAAGGTAATTTGATGTCGTTGCTTTTTATGGGAACACGCATAATAATTAGCGTCCAGCCGTCTTCGATCTCTATACGGGGTCTTTCGTCGATATCTTCGATATCATTATAAAATGCTTCAGGAATTTGAAGTTCTTCTAGTAAATATGTTTTTTCTGCTGGTGTTGGAGATTCAATATTAATCCAGCAATTTGGAGTCCATTCCGGGATTGCAATTAATCCGTTATTGTTTTTGTAAAAGGCTTTCATTTCAAAATACAGGGTTTTATCATAGCATTTTGAAAAGATCAAAAGCTATTTTTAATTAAATACTAACGAATAATAATCGTCCATCGGAGAAGTTTTTTTTAAGTGTGGCAAAAGTATCCTTTATTTTTAAGAACAAAAATTTTAAACTATTAATTATATATTAAAAACAACAAAGCCCATTCAAATGAATAGGCTTTGTTTATCGGTATTTTATGAAATTTTATTTTCTTGCACTTCTCATTTTACGAGCCAGAAGTGTATTTTTCAACAACATCGCAATTGTCATTGGTCCTACTCCACCCGGAACTGGTGTAATAAATGAGGCTTTTTTGCTTACTCCGTCAAAATCAACGTCTCCCTTAATTACATATCCTTTTGCATTTGACGCATCATCTACACGGGTAATTCCAACATCGATGATTACAACTCCGTCTTTAACCATATCTCCTTTTAAAAATTCAGGAACTCCTAAAGCTGTAATAATGATATCTGCATTTTTAGTAAATTCTGCTAAATTTTTAGTACGGCTGTGTGTCAACGTAACGGTTGAATCTCCAGGATTTCCTTTACGGCTCATTAAAATACTCATTGGTCGCCCTACGATATGGCTTCTTCCAATAACTACAGTATGTTTTCCAGAAGTTTCTACTTTGTAGCGCTCTAACAATTCCATGATTCCGAATGGTGTTGCCGGAATAAAACTTTCCATTTCAAGCGCCATTCTTCCAAAGTTTGTTGGGTGAAAACCATCTACATCTTTATCTGGATCAATTGCTAAAAGAATTTTTTGCTCGTCGATATGTTTTGGCAACGGCAACTGAACGATATATCCATCAAGATTATCATCTTCGTTTAATGCTGCAATTTTTGCTAATAAATCGGCTTCGGTAATATCTTCAGGTAAAGCTACTAAAGTTGAATCGAAACCAATTTGCTGGCAAGATTTTACTTTACTTCCTACGTAAGTTAAACTTGCTCCGTTGTTTCCCACAATAACTGCTGCTAAATGAGGCACTTTTCCTCCTGCTGCTTTTATGGATTGAACTTCGGCTGCGATTTCGTTTTTAATGTCTTCTGCTGTTTTTTTACCGTCTAGTAGTTGCATTGTTTTTGTTTCAAGTTTAAAGTTTCATGTTTCACGTTAAAAGTGAAACGTATATTTATTTATTGAAAAAAGTTTCAAATTTCTGTTTCAAAACCTGAAACCTGAAACTTGAAACTTTTAATTTTATTATCTCGGCATTCCGCCTGGCATTCCTTTCATGCCTCCCATCATTTTCATCAGGTTTTTTCCGCCCGGACCCTGCATCATCTTCATCATTTTGCTCATTTGGTCGAATTGCTTCATTAACTGATTTACTTGCTCGACTTTGGTTCCGGAACCTTTTGCGATTCTGGCCTTCCTTTTTACGTCGATAATGGCAGGTTTACTTCTTTCGATTGGTGTCATCGAGTGAATGATTGCTTCAATATGTTTAAAAGCATCATCTTCAATTTCTACATCTTTCATGGCTTTTGAAGCACCTGGAATCATTCCTACCAGATCTTTCATATTACCCATTTTTTTCACTTGTTGAATCTGCGTTAAGAAATCATCAAAACCAAATTCGTTTTTAGCGATTTTCTTTTGAAGTTTTCTTGCTTCTTCTTCGTCAAATTGTTCTTGCGCTCTTTCTACAAGCGACACAACGTCACCCATACCTAAGATACGTTCCGCCATACGATCTGGATAGAAAACATCAATTGCTTCCATCTTCTCGCCTGTACCCACAAATTTGATTGGTTTGTTTACAACCGATTTAATCGAAATTGCAGCTCCACCACGAGTATCACCATCTAATTTTGTTAAAATAACTCCATCAAAATTCAGGATATCGTTGAAAGCTTTTGCCGTATTTACAGCATCCTGACCTGTCATTGCATCCACAACAAACAAAGTTTCCTGAGGCTGAATTGCTTTATGAACACGAGCAATTTCATCCATCATTTCTTTGTCTACTGCCAAACGACCAGCCGTATCGACAATAACTACATTGAAACCGTTTGCTTTTGCGTGTTTGATTGCGTTTTGAGCAATTTCAACAGGGTTTTTATTTTCTGGTTCTGAGTAAACCTCAACACCTATTTGATCTCCCACAACATGCAACTGATTGATCGCCGCAGGACGGTAGATATCACACGCTACAAGAAGTGGTTTTTTATTTTTCTTAGTCTTTAAAAAGTTGGCTAATTTTCCTGAGAAAGTCGTTTTACCAGAACCTTGCAATCCTGACATTAAGATCACAGATGGAGTTCCTGAAAGATTAATTCCGGCAACATCGCCACCCATTAATTCAGTCAACTCATCTTTAACTAACTTCACCAATAATTGTCCTGGCTGAAGTGTTGTTAAAACGTCCTGACCAATTGCTTTTTCTTTTACTTTGGTTGTAAAATCTTTTGCAATTTTAAAGTTAACATCGGCGTCTAATAAGGCACGACGAACTTCTTTTAAGGTATCGGCAACGTTTACTTCTGTAATTTTACCGTGTCCTTTTAATATATGGAACGCTTTATCTAACTTATCACTTAAATTATCAAACATATTATTTTCTTTATTTGAAGTGCAAAGATAATCTAATTAGATATTTCAGGCAATTTTTATTTAGCTGCATTTAACCGCAATGTACGCAAAGATCTATGCAAGGTTCGCAATGTTTTTTTGCTCGCAAAGTCGCAAAGCCGCAAAGCTCTATTTTTTTTAAGTAACTGAATGTTTTTGCTCTGAAAATAACGAAGTCGCAAAGAATATAAAAACTTTGCGACTTCGCGTCTTTGCGAGATTAATTCATTCAGCCTAGAACTGAAAGTAAATAAACGGCTGCGAACCTGCAACTGCTGTAGCGTAAACGATCCAGTAAACGAAGCCCAGAATTACAGCTTTTAATAGTAATGGCGTATTATCAAAAACCCATTTCATTTTGTCTGTGATAACTTCCGGTAAGAAATGCCAAACGTAACCGAATAACATCAATAAAAATACATTTTTGTATCCCAAAACTATAGCTTTCCAATTCTCTGGTTCGAAAGTTAACTGGCCAATATTGTTGATTACCTGCAACGCTGTTTCGAAATCTCTGGCACGGAAAAAGATCCAGCAGAAAACTACAAAATGAAATGTGATTACGATGGAAAAAAATCTCCATAAAAAGTTAGGCCCTTTACCGTCTTTTTTGGAAGGAAAAAATTCTGTGAATATTTTATGAACTGCCAAAGCTAAACCGTGTAAAGCTCCCCAAACAATAAACTGTGCTCCCGCTCCGTGCCACAAACCGCCTAAAAGCATAGTGGTAAACAGATTGAAATTGGTTACCAAAGTTTGTTTTCTTTTGCTTGATAATAAAAATGACAAACAGAAAAGTCCAATTCCGCTTAATGCTATGATTAATGGAATGATACTCTCGTTGTAACTCGTAATTCCCCAAAGTAATAATCCGAAGAAAAATAAACTTGGGAATAAAAATCCGGCGAAAGAACCTTCTCGATTTCCTCCGATCGATATATATAAGAAGTCTTTCAGCCAGGTTGAAAGCGAAATATGCCATCTTCTCCAGAAATCAGTTATAGAAGTCGATTTATAAGGCGTTCTAAAGTTGGCTGGTAATTTAAACCCTAACAATAAAGCGATTCCGATTGCCATATCCGAATATCCTGAGAAATCACAATAAATTTGAATGGCATATCCGTAAGAGGCCATTAAATTTTCGAATGATGTATAACTCATCGGCGTATCAAAAACACGGTCGACAAAATTTATAGAGATGTAATTTGAAATTACCGTTTTCTTGATCAATCCTCCAATAATTAAAAACAAAGCATTGTTTACATCTTGTCTTGTCAAGTTCAATTTTTGGTAAATCTGTGGAAGAAAATCTTTTGCACGCACAATTGGCCCAGCGACTAACTGCGGGAAAAACGAAACGAAAAATAGATATTCAATATAGTTTTTTGTCGGTTTGATTTCTTCTCGGTAAATCTCAATAATATAACTCATCGACTGAAAAGTATAGAACGAAATTCCGACAGGAAGAAAAATATTATGAAGTGCGAAATGACCATTGAACATGTCATTGTACGTCACAATCATGAAATTCATGTACTTGAAATACCCAAGTAATCCCAAATTCAGAATAACGCTTATTACCAAATATAATTTCTTCGTACTATCTTTAGTAGTTTTGTAGATAATCTGGCTCAGTCCATAATCGACAACCGAAGAAAGTAATAATAGTAAAAAGTAAATTCCGCTTGACTTATAATAAAAGAAAAGCGAGAATAGAATAACGTAAGTTAATCTCAAGTAAAATGTTTTGCGCAAAAAACCATACACAAAATAAAAAACCAGAAATAATCCCAGAAACAAACCAGTGTTAAATAATAATTTTTCGTCGGGATTATAAATAAACCAACTTTTAGCCTGTTCGATGGTAACTTCTCCAAAGTTTTGAACAAACCAATTATTTATGCTATCAATTGTAATCAATTTAATTTTTTAATTTAAAATTATCGTATGCTTTTAAAAACGCCTGTGTAAACAAGTTTCCTTGTTTTTCGTATCCTTTTTTAGAATAATGAACATAATCCGGACCAATTAATTTTTCCGCTTTTAATTTTCGGACACCTTCCATTCCACCAAATTCATCATATAAATCCCAAACTGCAAAACCATCTTCTTTGGCAATTCCGAGGATACTTTTTGCATAATCATGAACGTAAACATTAGGTCTTCTTGCTTTAAGCAAAGAAGGTGGCGGCGTCATCACAATTATAGGAACATTGATATTTTGATCTTTTATGTTTTTTATAAACTGGCGTAATTCTTTAATATAAGCCGAAGCTTCCATGTGATCGTAGCTTTCATTTGTTCCTAGCGAAAAAACAAGCAAATCCGGATGCAACGTTTTTAATTGCTCAAAGAATAAGGGATATTTATTATAATCTGAAAATTTTGCGCCATTTACACCAATACTGCTATAGATTAATCCGGGAGCATCTTTTTCTAAAACAATTCCATTTAGCTCAAATTTTAAAGCGTCTTTATTCGGAATCAAAAAGATTTTATCCAATGCTTTTTCCGAATTATAATAATGTGAAAATGAATCGGATTCGACATTTAAAGAAACAAACGCTGAACTTTTGATCGTTTTTGGTTTTGTTTCATTCGTTGGAATTTTTAATGTTCTTCCGGCACGAATGTTATTCGATTTCAAACCATTTGCTTGTTTAATTTCAGCAACCGAAATATTATATTTATCCGCAATTGTTGAAATTGCTTCACCCTTTTTTATTTTATGTTTAATTACTTTTCGCTCCGTCGACTGAATAATATTGGTTTGAGATGACGTTGCCAAATCAAACATATTCTGATTCTGAGGTGTGATAATCTTAATTGTATTGAATTTGTAAGCAGGATCTTTCACATTCAGTTCCACTGCAAAACCGCCATTATCTCTCCAAAGTCCAATGCCGCTTAAACCAACCGGGTAATTTTTGTGAGGATGAATGTTTCGATAACTTTCCCAGGTTCTGTTAGAACGAAAACGCTCGTTATAAGATCCGTTTGTTTTAGCTAGTTGATACGGAAAAACCAAACCTCGTCCTGCGTTTCCAAATCGTTGTTGCAGGTTTTTTCTAATTTCGTTGGTCATTAAATCACTCTGAATATGAGAATCACCAATATGAACAATATTTATCTTTTGACTTTGATGTACATCATTTTCATTTAATTTCTGAAAAATGCTTTCTAAAACTTTTGCATTATAAATCCTATCATCAGAAAAAGAATCAATCTTAGTTGTATCAGTTTTAGTACTCATAGGTTTGGGTATTGGAAGTGAGACCGTCTTTTCTATTTTATCATTTGGAGATAAAAAAAGACAACAGAAGAAAATAATAAGTTTATTCATTTACACTATCTTTTTTTACAGAAACAGAATCTGTGTTTGTTTTTCGTGCTGCCCTTTGCTGGCGGGAAGTTGCATCACGTTTCTCTCTTAAGATTTTATATTCTTCGTAACCTTTATTCAATTGATCGTATAATAATCTGCCGATTGCTTTCGCGCCACGCTGATTAAAATGGGTATAATCTTTATTGGCTCTTGCCGGAGTTTCATCAACCCATTTTACCATAGATCCGTCTCCGCCCATTAAAGTGTATAAGTTTACAAATCCCGATTCTGATTCTAAAGCGTATCTTTTTTGCGCTTTCATTAAAGGAACAACAGCTGAATCCGTTTTCATTTCCAACTCATATTTTGTTGATTTATCAGCAGTCGAAACAATCAGAATAGAAACTCCCGGAAAAGATTCCCTGATTTTATTGACAGCCTTTTTCATTCCTTTTTCGTACCAATGGTAATTTTTGGTTCCATAATTTAAAACGTTGGTTCCGTAATGTAAAACAATCAAATCGTATTTTAAATAAGAATTGAAAGTTCTCATTACATCAGCATCAAACATCGAAATTGGCAATCCCGAGTTTCCTCTTTGTGAAAAATTATCCACATGAACACCGCTTCCGTTATCGAAATTGAAACCATAAATTGGAATAGAATCAGCATGAACAAAATTAGCTTTGAATGCTTTTATACTTCCTGAAGTTACTTTTAGACTGTTAACCAAATTATTTGGAACAAGATTTTTTCGGAGTGTGTCTTTACCAATGATAAAGTTCACATTCCCTCTTTTACCTGCTTTCCCATAAAACAAAGTTGGATTATCTAAAGTCGTTGCATATTTATTCGTTCCTGCTTCGTATTGAACCCAGGTTGGATTGGTTTTATCATTTGCGAAAAATACATGACCGTTTACTCCAAAAGGGCTTATTGGTCTTTTTACATTTAAATAGGATTGTGTTTTCCAGTTTTTCGAATAAACCGATTTTACCGAACCTCTTGATGCAGCAGATTCTGAAGTTATAGATACAAATCCAACTCCATTCCCTCCAAAACGTTCCTGATAATTGGTTCGAACATCCTGAACAATTAAATCTCCATCGGTCATTGAATCCCCATAATAGGCAATTCGAACTTTAGATTGTGGATTCTTTTCCAGTTGATATAACTTTTCATAAAACGAAACCAAATATTGATATCCTTTATAATTTTCGAAAGTTTCTGAAGGGAATTCGATTCCTTCTGTATCTTCAAAAACAATTTCTTGCTGTGCTTCTTGTTGCTCTGCTTCGGCAATACTGTCGCTTTCAAGCGATAAAGAGTCATTGGCAACAGATTCCAAAAGCATACTATCAATTAGTACATTTTTAGAATCAATTTTACTATCGGAAAAAATTTTATCCGGCAAAATTTGTTTGAATCCAATAAAGGCGATGAATGCCAGCGCGACAATTGCGAAAGACTGAAAAAAATAGGACTTTGTATTCACTTATTATTTATAATTTGAAGAATGGCTTATATGAAATTTATTAAAATTTCCTGTTAATTCGACATTAAAAAAACAGGCACAAATATAGGGTTAAACATTAATTTATAGCCCTTTTTTAAATTAAAATAAAAAACAAAAAAAGAGGTTAGATAAAATCTAACCTCTCTCAAAAAAAAATAAAAAAAACAAAGCTAATGATTAACTAATTTTTAATTCGGATTCTTTCAGAGTTTGAAATATTCCTGTAATTTTTTAATGCTTTTTTGATATATTTTTAGTTTAAGATAGCATATTCTAAAGTAGTATTTCCTCTTACACCTGCATCATTTGTCATTGTAAGGAATTTAACTTTGTAGTAATTGCCAGCAGTATCTTTAACAACATAAAAACGGTCGGTTCTAATACTTGGCAATGAACCTGGTCCACCACCATTTCTCCAATTAGCACCAATAATTCTTTGATCTGTTACAGAAGCTGTAAAATTAGCTTCAACTACAGAAGCTTTTGTAAAACCAGCATAAGTAATAGCATCTGTAACTAACACTTGATAAACTTTGGTTCCCCCTTTTAGATTTGTTGTAATAAAATCAGCGTAGCCATACGTAACTTCGCCTTGACCCATATTTACGTAATTAGTAAAAGTGGTGAAATTTAAATCCCATTTTACTTTTTCTGGTTCTACTGAAACAGTAGCTCCAGATGTTAAACTAAAGTATGAGAAATTATAAGCCGCATCTTTAGAAATAGTTTTTTCTGTAAAAGTTGCAGAATTTAAGTCCGCATATTGAATTTTATATCCATTTCCGCTTCTTAAGATTCTAACTTTTTTCCAGCCTCTTGCTTCCCCGTCAACCTCTACTGAACCAACACCTGGTTGTTTAGTAGAAATCGCTAGTCCTAAATTCACTAAATATACTTTGTTATCATCATCTGTAGCTGAAATTTCAGCAATTGCAGTCCCAATTCCCGCTCCTGCTCCTTCCAAAACACCTGTCGGATTGTCAACATATCCATTTGACGCAGCATTTCCTCCACCAATAGCTAAAACACTTGGATCACTAGTTTGAGGTAAAGTAATATCTGAAGTAGCTAATTTTTTTACAGCCATCTTAAGAGATCCGTTTAAAATAACTCTAAATTCTGCCCCTGTAGAAAATCCAAAATCCCAAGTAGTTCTATTTACTGATTTAGACTCCTGAGAACTTAAATCAAGGTAAACCTGATTTGGCTGATTTGCCCCACCAACAGAAGCTGATAAAGTTGCTCCCACAGTTGGGATTTCAACTTTAGTATCGTCATCATTTGAACATGATGCTAGTGATAGTAACGCGATTGATAAAAATAATAACTTTTTCATTGTATTTTGTATTTATATTAAAGATTAAGGTTATATGCTAATTTCAGATAATAGGACCGTCCATAGGCAAGCATTACTTCTCCTGGCCCTGCGTGTCCTGCAGCGCTCCCGGTTCCGGTTTGAGTGACATTGGTTACATCAAGAATATTTCTTGCCCCAGCGGTTACTTCGAGATGATCCTTGAAGAAATTTTGGCGAATAGAAGCATCGAGCCAGTTACTTGGAGCAACTTCAGACAAAATATAAGATGAAGCACCTTCAATAAATTGCTGTGTTTTGCCATTGTATTTATAGTATCCTGAAACAATCGTTTTCCATTTTGGAAGTGTGTATGAAAAACTTGCGTTTAAGTTGAAAGAATACAGAAATTTATCATCTGATGAAAACACCAGATTTTCAACTTTCTGTGAAATTCCAATCAATGCTGCTCCAAAATTAAAAGTGAAATTATCTTTTCTCAATTGATTCATAGTTGAGAAATTCCACATTTTATATTTACTGATGTTGATATATTGATATTCCGGGTTTCCTGTATCCGGGTTAAATCGTACTAAAGCCATTCCGATTCGGTCATCAACATTTAAATAACTTCCGGCAAATGTGTTTGAAAGTTGCAAACCAGATGAAAAAGAAGTTAATTTTTTAAGACTGGTTTCATAAGAAGTACTTGTTTCCGGAATTAGATTTTCATTTCCTGTAAAAAAGTGTCCGTCAAAAATTTGTTTCGAATATAATTCGTCAAAAGTTGGCGTTCTGAAAGAGTTTCCATAAGAACCGCGAAGTTCAATCCCTTTATCAAACAAATATCTTAATCCTAAAGATGAAGCGTATTGATTATCAAACTGAGACTGTGCAGAAAATCTTAATCCCGGTCTTATCGAGAATTTATGAGTTGCCATAATCTCTGAAGAAGCAAAGAAATCATAGTTTTCAAGCGTTTTACGAACTGGACTAAAAATGTTATTTGCTTCCTGAACTAATGAATATCCACGATTATTTACAAATTCATATCCTAATTGAAGGTCAATTGTTTTATCTGAAAAGAAGTTATTTAAAGTTCCTGTAGAATAAAGAACTTCCATAGACTGATCTTTTACTGTCACATTATTCGCTTCTGTTTTGGTAGCTAAATAATATCTAAAATCTTCTACATCTCGTTGTTGTTTTTGATGCGAAAGCGAAACATTATAATTTAATTGTGAAAATAACTTTCCTGTTGCATTTAAATTATGAAAATATCGGTTTGTAAAATACCTGCTATCTTCACTATAACGGTAAGAACCTAATGTACTATTATAACCCGATTGAACAGTGCTATTGTAATAGTCTACATCTTCGTCTAAAAATTCGAATTTATAAAAGAAGCGAAAATTATTCTTTTGATACGCTATTGTTGCTGTCCCGTTTAACTGTTCTTTCGGAAGCCATCTGTAACCACGAGTACCATCATTTTCAGCATAATTTACTCCGTTTTTATCATCTAAATAGCCTTGAAAATCATTACGATTAATTCCGGCCGAGGCATACCAATGATCGTTGAATGTATGAGTAACCCTGAAAGACTGAATGTGACGTCCTTTATCAAAAAGGGCATACTCATTATTAACCGTTTCTTCCTGAATAAATGCTGTAATTCCCCATTTATATTTTGAAGTTTTTTTTGTTATGATATTTAAAACGCCACTTACTGCATTAGCTCCGTAACTCACTCCCATTGAACCTTCAACAATTTCAATATGATCAACATCGTTAAGATTAATTTGAGATAAATCTATATTATTACCAAGCCCTGCCTCATTTATCAGAGGAACATTATCAACTAAAATCTTGAAATATTGTGCATCTAACCCAAATAACGAAACCGTAGATCGTCCGCTTGTTCCGCTTGGCGTAACGGTAATATTTAAATATTGATTTAAAACGTCTGATAAATTATTGGCAGCTAAATTTTGAATATCCTGATTGGAGATAACACGAACATTAAATACTGATTTTTTTATGGATTGAGGTTCAAACTGTCCGGTAACAACAACCTCTGAAAGTTTATTTACAGCTGTGGAATCTTTCTTCTGTGCAAAAGAAATTTGACAACAAACAAGTAAGGTAAACAAGCTAATTTTAATTTTCATTATTTTTATTGAGTCTGAATAATACCGCAAATATACAACTATTTTTATTTGTTCTAAATAAAATTTATATATTTGCAAAAATAATTTAAAACAAAATAATAAGTTATGATTACAAAAAGCCTCTTCATTTCAGCCGTAACGGCTTTGACTTGTACTCTTGGGTTTAGCCAGGATAAAAAACAACAAGACATCAAATCGATCAAATCAATGTGTGGTTGTTATGAAGTGAAATTTAATTTTACTGAAACATTTCAATATCCAAAAGATACTCTTACTTACAAGCCATCTGAGACTAAACATGAATCTGCTTTGGAATGGGTTGAATTATTGGAGGACACACCAAACAAAATTGTGATGCAGCACTTACTAATTGTAAGCGATGATATGATCATCAAACATTGGAGACAAGACTGGCTTTTTGAAAACACAGACTTATATTCATTCGATAAAGGAACATCCTGGAAATACAAAAAACTAGACAAGAAAGCTGTAAAAGGACAGTGGACTCAAAAAGTATATCAGGTAGATGATAGTCCAAGATACGAAGGATCATCAACCTGGGTACATGTTGACGGAAAAGATTATTGGGCAAACGTTGCTGATGCTCCTCTGCCAAGAAGAGAGCAAACAAAACGTAATGACTACAATGTTTTAAAAAGAAGAAACATTCATGAAATCACTTCTACAGGATGGAACCATGAACAAGATAATGACAAATTGGTTAGAGATGACAGCGGAAAAGACGTATTGTTAGCTCAGGAAAAAGGATTTGATGTTTACACTAAAGTGCCGGACAGTAAATGTGCCGCTGGTCAAAAATGGTGGGCAGCAAACAATGCTCTTTGGAAAAACGTTCGCGACAAATGGCAAACGCTGTTTGAAAGACACCAGGACTTAAACTTAGAAGCTAAAGTGGATAGAAAAGCGTTGTATTCTCTTTTGTTTGATTTAAAACCAGACGCTTCAAAAGCAGAAACAGACAAAATTATCGACAAGTTCGTGAAATAAAATGGTTTGTGTTAGTTGTAAAAAAGCCGGTAGTTTTAACACTATCGGCTTTTTTTTATTGTCGTTTATCGAATGAATTCTGAAACCTATTTTACATTCTCTCCGGAACTTCAATTCCTAATAATGTAAAAGCAGACTTTATAACTTCAGCCACTTTTTGAGAAAGCTGCACTCTGAAAATCTTTTTCGTCAAATCAACTTCTCCTAAAATATGAACGGATTGATAGAATGAGTTATATTCTTTTACCAAATCATACGTATAATTTGCAATCAAAGCCGGGCTATGATTTTGGGCAGCATTTTGAATTACCTCCGGAAAAAGTTCGATTTGTTTTACCAATTCTTTTTCTTTTTCATGAAGCTCTTCTGTATTTGTTTTTGCTGAAAAATCAAAATCGGCTTTACGGATAATTGATTGAATTCTCGCATAAGTATATTGAATAAACGGACCTGTATTTCCGGCAAAATCAACAGATTCTTCAGGATTAAATAAAATACGTTTTTTAGGATCTACTTTTAAAATGTAATATTTCAAAGCTCCAAGACCAATTGTTTTATATAGTTTTGTTTTTTCTTCGGCAGAATAACTATCCAGTTTTCCTAAATCTTCAGAAATTTGTTTTGCTGTATCGGTCATATCCTGCATCAAATCATCAGCATCTACAACAGTTCCTTCACGGCTTTTCATTTTTCCGGAAGGCAAATCAACCATTCCGTATGATAAATGATATAAGCTTGAAGCCCAATCAAAACCTAGTTTCTTCAAGATTAAGAATAATACTTTAAAGTGATAATCCTGCTCGTTACCTACTGTATAAACCATTCCGCCAACATCTGGCATATCTTTTACACGTTGAATAGCAGTTCCAATATCCTGTGTCATGTAAACCGCAGTTCCGTCAGAACGCAATACGATTTTACGATCCAAACCTTCATCTGTCAAATCAATCCAAACTGAACCATCAGGATCTTTTTCGAAGACACCTTTATCAAGTCCAACCTGAACCACATCTTTTCCTAATAAATAGGTATTACTTTCGTAGTAATAACGATCAAAATTAACTCCAAGATTGGTGTACGTTGTAGCAAAACCATCATAAACCCATTGGTTCATCATTTTCCAAAGCTCGATTACTTTATCGTCACCAGCTTCCCATTTCTTCAGCATATCTTGTGCTTCAACAATAATGGGTGCTTGTTTTTTTGCTTCTTCTTCGGTTTTTCCGGTTTCGATTAATTGGTTAATTTGTGCTTTGTAAACTTTATCAAACTCCACATAATATTTACCAACTAATTTATCTCCTTTTAAACCCGTACTTTCAGGAGTTTCTCCCCTTCCGAATTTCTCCCAGGCTAACATCGATTTGCAGATATGAATTCCACGATCGTTGATGATCTGAGTTTTGTATACTTTTTTACCTGATGCCTTAATAATTTCAGCTACAGAATATCCTAACAAATTGTTACGAACGTGCCCTAAGTGTAAAGGCTTATTTGTATTTGGTGAAGAATACTCCACCATTATTGCTTTATCTTCTGAGTTTGGCGTTACATATCCAAACTTTGTATTGTCTTTTATTTCATTAAAGAAATTCAAATAATAACTATCTGCTATTACAATATTCAGGAAACCCGAAACCACATTGAAGCGGGCCACTTCAGAAACATTTTCAACTAAATAATTTCCGATTTTATTTCCAAGTTCTGCAGGATTGCTTTTGATCACTTTTAGTAATGGGAAAATTACCATTGTAATATCGCCTTCAAACTCTTTTCGGGTAGTTTGAAATTCAATTTTATCAACAGTAACATCAAATAATGCTTGTATTGCTTTTTGTATAGAAGGTGTAAGAATTTGTGATAATGACATGTAAACTTATTTTAAAGTGAGCAAAGATACTGCTTATTCATCAATTACAGAAAATGAAAAACATATAAAATTGAATAAAACACGTAGAATTTCTTAAAAAGCATTTGGTTTTTAATGTTAAAATTATCAAAAAATTAAAACGCTAATCTCCTATAAAACAGCACTCATAAAATAAAAAGATATTTTTTTGATTTTTTTCTGTAACATATCCACAATAAAAGAGTCTTAATAGGAACTTTGAATTCATTTAAAGCCAAAAAAAATCTAACAAAACAAAAAACAATCATCATCAATCAAATCAAAATAATCAACTAGTACTATTATGAAATTAAAATTCTTTCTGTTCGCATTACTAGGAGTAATCGCAACAGCTCAGGCCCAAAACACGGGAACAGTGTCGGGAAAAATCTCCGAAAAATCGAATAACGCGCCAATTTCTTACGCAACAGTTTCTATCAAAGACAATGGAAAGGTAGTTTCTGGAGTCAATACAGATGACAATGGTGACTTTACAATTAAAAATTTAGCTTTAAAAAGTTATACGATCGAAATTCAATACATTGGATTTAGAAAATACATTGGTTCTGTAATTTTAAGCGACAATAAAAAAACCGCAACTGTAAATATTTCTCTTGAAGAAGAAGCTACTCAGTTGAAAGGAGTAAATATTGTAGCTGAACGTTCGACAATGGAACAAAAAATTGACCGAAAAGTAATCACTGTCGGAAAAGATTTGACAACAGCAGGAGCTTCTGCATCTGATATTATGAGCAATATTCCATCAGTAAACGTTGATCAGGATGGAAAACTTTCACTTCGTGGAAACGACAATGTACGTGTATTAATTGACGGAAGACCTTCAAATATTGATCCTGCACAATTGTTAAAACAAATTCCATCAACTTCTATCAAAAAAATTGAGTTGATTACAAATCCGAGTGCAAAATACAATCCGGAAGGAATGTCTGGAATTATCAATATTATTTTACACAAAAATGCCAACACTGGTTTCAACGGAAGCTATAGTGGCGGTATTACTTTTGGAGAAACGGCAAAATACAATCAGTCATTAGATTTGAATTATAAAACCGGAAAAGTAAATTTCTTCGGGAATGTAGGACAAAATTTCGGAACTTATCAAAATGAAGGCCATATCAGAAGATTAGATCAGGATGTAAATCAAAACTTAGATATTTTGAACGATAATGATAATTACCTGTATAAAGTGGGGATGGACTATTTAATCAATGACCATAATACCTTGTCTTTTTATACCAATCAAAATAAATCAACCGGAACTGGAATTGTACTAACTGATATCGATTATAACAATGGCGATCCAAACATTTTAAACATATATCAAAATTCAAGATACCACGGCCCAAGCAAAACCGGAACTTACAACTTGGCTTACAAACACATCTTTAAAAAAGAAGGACATACTTTAGATTTTGAAGGAAACTATAGTGATACTAAAGTAACGCAAAATGCTAGTTTCGACACGCAAACAACAAGACCTGACAATACAACGAATGATATCGTGTACAGTGATTTTATTGGGGATAAAAGAAAATTAAGCACAATCAATGTTGATTATGTAAATCCGTTAAACGACAAAACCACTCTTGAAGCTGGTGCTGAAGCGAGAATAACACGATCAAATAATAATTATAATACCGGCAATCCTTTAGTTGCTACAGAAGATCAGGTTTCTAATTATACGTATGACACTGATATCTATTCAGCTTACGTAACTTTTGGTCAGAAATTCAAAAAATTCAGTTACCAATTAGGAACTCGTTTTGAGAGTTATAAAGTTGCTGCGAACTTAAATCATGGCGACACAAAATTTGATGATGACTATATTACTTTATATCCATCAGCATATTTAACGTATAATTTAAATGAGAAAAATGTATTGCAATTAAGCTACAGCCGTCGTGTTGACCGCCCAAGTTTAGAGCAGACAAAACCTATTCGTGAGTTTTCTACTCCATTAATAACATCATACGGAAATCCTCAATTAAGACCTCAGTTTACAAACTCTGTCGAAATGAATTATACTAAAACCCTTGAAAAAGGAAGTATAACTGCAGGTGTTTTCGTAAGAAGCATTAATGATCAAATCAGCAGAACTTTAAGTCCTGATCCAAATGATCCTTCAGGATACAAACAAGTTTTAAGTTTCACTAATTTTGATAACAACAGTTCTTATGGTTTTGATGTTTCTCTTAACTATAAACTTACAAAATGGTGGGATATCCAGCCTTCTATTGATTTTTCAAGCATAAACCAGGAAGGTGTCGTTTTTGAATTTAATCCTGCAACAGGTACAAGTTCACCACTTCAAAGAAGTGTTACAACTTCAGCATTTAATGCTCGTATGAACTCAAATTTCAAACCAACAAAACGTTTAAGCTTTTTATTATTCGGTTTTTTCAGAGGACCGGTTAATGAAATTCAACAAAAAAGAAATGAAATGTACAAAATGGACATTGGTTCGCGTTATACATTGTTAGACAACAAGATGAACATCAGTATACGTTTCAATGACGTGTTCAATACCATGAAATATTCTTTTGACGGAATTTATCCTTATCCTCAAACGGGTGAGTTTACATGGGAAAGTCAAACGGTGTATGTTGGTTTAACCTACAACTTTGGTGGTGGAAAAATCAAAAGCTTACAACGTAAACAAAGAGAAGATAACACTAACAAAGGTGGTGGTGGAATGTTTTAATCCCACTTTTATTAGTAGATTTTAATAGTTCTTGTAGAAAAGAAAAGCCTGGAGTATGCCAACTCCAGGCTTTTCTATTTTATAAACTGCTTATAAAAAATTTCGTAATTCTTTTATTTCTTCCGGATTTGCAGTTTCCGTATTATCTGTTATTGCCGATGAATGATAAAAAGTTGGCTCCAGTTTTTCCTGTAATAATTTAATATTAGATGATCTGAGACCACCTCCGGGCATAATTTCAATTCGGTCTTTAGCCCATTTCTGAATTTTTTCTAAATCAAATATTCCTTCTTCAACATTTATTCCCTGACCAGAAGTCAGGATGGTATTAAAGCCGCAATCAATTACATCTTTAAGGGATTTCCTGATATCTTTCACCACATCAAAAGCACGATGAAAAGTGCACGAAAGCGGATGAGCCAGATCAACTAACTCTTTATTCCGTCTTTTATTGACATTTCCATTCTCCTTTAAAATTCCAAACACAAACCCATCGACTCCAAGTTTTTTAAATTGCTTGATATCTTGTTTCATTTCGACAAACTCATCATCTGTATAAACAAAATTTCCACCACGAGGCCTTATAATGACATGCATTTTTATGGATAATTTTTCGCGTACTCTAACCGCTAAGATTGGATTAGGTGTTGTTCCGCCAAGCTGCATATTATCACATAGTTCGATTCGGTCCGCTCCATTTTCCTGCGCGATTATTGCCGATTCGTAGTTGAAACATGCTATTTCGAGTTGATTTTTTTTCATTTTGATTAAATTATATTTTCTCAAAAACTACAAACCACTAAATTATAAAAAAACCTGCTCTTAACAGAGCAGGTTTTAAATATAATGTAAGATGAATTAAATTACCATTTAATAATAGCGCTCGCCCAGGTGAATCCACTTCCGAAAGCCGCTAAAACTACTGTATCTCCCGATTTGATTTTGCCTTGTTCCCAAGCTTCTGTCAAAGCAATTGGAATAGAGGCTGCAGTTGTGTTTCCGTACTTCTGAATATTATTATGCACCTGATCATCTGTCAATTTGAATTTATTCTGAATGAATTGTGAGATTCTCAAATTCGCCTGATGAGGAATCAGCATATCAATATCTGAAACCTGCAAACCGTTTGCTTCTAAACCTTCATTGATTACTTCTGCAAAACGAACGACTGCATTTTTAAATACAAATTGTCCGTTCATGTATGGATAATAACTTTCGTCATTTGGGTCATTATCAGCAATAATATCAGTTACCCAACGTGCTCCCATTCCCGGTGCCTGCAAAGCTAATTCTTCAGCATGCTGACCTTCTGAATGTAAATGTGTAGATAAAATTCCTTTTGATAAATCTTCTTCACGACTTAAAACGGCTGCTCCTGCTCCATCTCCAAAAATTACCGACACTCCGCGTCCACGAGTTGTCATGTCCAATCCTGTTGAATGCACCTCAGAACCAATTACCAAAATGTTTTTATACATTCCGGTTTTAATGTATTGATCTGCAACAGAAATTGCATAAACAAAACCAGAACATTGATTTCGAACATCTAATGCTCCAACGGTTCTTAATCCTAAATCGCGTTGCACTAAAACTCCGGGACCTGGAAAATAGTAATCTGGGCTTAATGTTGCAAAAACGACAAAATCAATATCTTCTTTGGCTACGCCAGAACGTTCTATTGCAATTTTAGCAGCCTTTACTCCCATTGAAGTTGTGGTATCTTCTCCACGAATGATATGTCTGCGCTCCTGAATTCCGGTTCTTTCCTGAATCCATTCGTCATTGGTATCAATTAACTTAGACAAATCATCGTTGGTCACAACATTTGAAGGAACATAATAACCTAAGCCCGCTATTTTTGAATGATACATATTCTTTTATTATTTGTTAAAAAATTGGATTGCAAATTTAAGTATACTTTAAAACATAAGCGTACAAATTACTATTTTTTTCGTTATTAGCAATTTAATATAGTTTAATTATATATTGGATAATGTTTTTTTATTGATTGAAAAACCAGTTAATACAGCTAAAAAATGAAAAGTATTTAAAAGTGAGCAAAAGTAAATACTGCTAACTTTCTAAATATAATTTAGCAAAAAGATCCGTTTTAGGGAGGTTTAAAAACTAGACAATCTATAAATATGTATAAAAAACAAACCCGACAGCTTTCAAAACTGTCGGGTTTGCTTTTTATAGGGTAAAACGAATTATCTAATTATCAAATTGACACATTATCTAATTCTAAAATTCCCTCATTTATAGATAATTCAATCCTAAGAAAATTTCCTGTTCCAATGGCAAATCAATTTCGCTTTCAAAAAAGATCAATTGCCTTTTATAAACGGTTTCGATCAAATAATGATTACCTCTAAAATAAGTTCTTCTGATTTTTACCGGCAATTTAGACTCCGTAAGCATTTTAAGCTGATGCGGATATACTAATGTTTTATGGGTTTCGTCTTCATAATCAAGCAATATGTGAGTTGGTATTTCATTTACTTCACCAAATAAAGAAGCGACATATTTAGTTTCAGGATCTTCGTAAATCTTTGTTGGATTATCTTTCACGATAATTTCGCCATTACGCATTACAATCGCTTCATCAGCAAAAGATAATGCATCTGTACTATCATGAGTTGCAATAATACAGGTAATTCCTTTTTGCTTTAAATATCGGAACAAATTTCGGCGTAAAGCATTTTTACGAAAAGCATCGATTTGACTAAAAGGTTCGTCAAGTAAAATCACTTCCGGCTCTAAGGCCAAAACCCGCACCAAAGCTACACGTTGTTGTTGTCCTCCACTTAAAAATTTAGCTTTTATATTAGAGAACTGCTCCATTTCAACCATCTCCAGTAACTCCTGCACACGTAGTTTCTTCATATTGGCAAAACCATTGGAAAGAAATTTTCCAACATTTTCAGCTACTGTTTCAAATGGAGACAAATCAAAATCCTGAGCCAGATATTTCATATAAGGCATTCCCGGAATCAGATTGTATTTTGGACCTAAGATTGGTTTTTCATTATAAAAAATCTTGCCTTCATCTAAATCATATAGACCATACATTAGTTTAAGAAGCGTACTTTTTCCGCAGCCACTTTCGCCAATAATAGCAATGTTTTCGCCTTTATTTATAGTAAATGAAACGTCTTTAATAACGGGTTTATCGGTATACGAGAAAGAAATATTCTGAATGTCGAGCATGGGTTGTATTTGAAAGTCCAAATTTACAATGTTTAAATCCTAAAGTCAAAAAAAAAGCTGCTTCAATTAAGAAACAGCTTTTAAAATTTTTTATTGTATCGAAACTATTTTCCAGCTTCAGATTTAGCATCGTTTACCATTTTGTCATTTGCTGTAATAGCAAACTCAACACGACGGTTTTGGCTTCTTCCTTCCGGAGTATCATTAGTTGCGATTGGATCAGCGATTCCTAAACCAGAAGTTTTGAAACGGCTTGATTTTAATCCTTTTGCTACTAAATAAGCTTGTACAGAAGCTGCTCTTTGTCCTGAAAGAGTCAGGTTATATTCTGGTTTTCCTGTATTATCAGTATATCCAAAAATTTGAATGTCAGTATCTCCATATTCACTAAATACAGGAATCAATTTATCTAAATTAGCTTTTGCCTGAGTAGTCAAAGTTGATTTGTTAGTATCAAAACGAACTGCATTTTCGTTCAAAGTTAAGTGAATTCCTTCCCCTACTCTTTCAACATCAGCACCAGGTAAAGCCTGATCGATTTCACGAGCTTGTTTGTCCATTTTGTTTCCAATAAGCGCTCCTGTTCCACCACCAACGGCAGCACCAATAGCAGCACCTAAAGCAGCGTTTCCGCCTTTTCCTAAATTATTCCCTAAAATACCACCAATAAGTCCACCGGCAACTACTCCAATTCCGGCACCTTTTTGTGTGTTATTCGCATTTTTAACTGAATCGCAGCTTGCAAAAAAACTAACTAATACAAGTAAACTACTTAACCCTAAAACTGTTATCTTTTTCATGTGTATATATTTTAATATTAATTGGCTCTTTGAAATTGGTAAGTAACATCTTTAGTTTGTCCACCTACATTAATGTTGTCGATTAATTGAAATGAATTATCACTCAAACCTGCAATTTTTAATAAATATCCTTCTCTAACATTTTTTGATTTTGTTCCAGGATTAACAATTTTTAATACAAAAAGACCCTGATTATTGATACTCCAAACAATTGGAGAAGTAAATGCAGTACAACTTGGCGCTGTTAATGTCATTGTACCTTTATTATTATTCGAAATAAAATTCCAGGTACTACCAATAAAGCATTTAGAATCGGCAAGATCAAAAGAATTCACTTTGATATAATCAGAACCCGGATAAGATACATTGGTAAGAACCCAATTTCCTTTGATAGCAACTTGAGTTGATTTGTCAAGTTTAGTTGAAAGCGT
The DNA here is from genome assembly GCF_001427905.1 of Flavobacterium sp. Root420. Lineage (GTDB taxonomy): Bacteria > Bacteroidota > Bacteroidia > Flavobacteriales > Flavobacteriaceae > Flavobacterium. The sequence goes on along the minus strand of NZ_LMEF01000032.1, from coordinate 164,599 downwards.
TGTTGCTTCTGTAGAAGCGGTTGTAGACGAAGCTGATTTACACGCGAATACCATCGTGGCGATCATGCACATGAAAATGATTTTCTTCATTTGGACATTTTTTAAGTTAATACTTACACCTTTAACAATTAGTGTACCACAAAGATACGATTCATTGAATATTAACAGTTCCAAAATCTAATTATTTTCTTTCAAAATTAACACTTGCGACATTTTGTCATTCAAAAAACAATTGGTATTCTATTTGAAGGAATGAGAATCATCACATTAAACTAAAAATTAAAAAATATGACAACAGGTAAAATTAATGTTTCAGTAGAAAACATCTTTCCTTTAATCAAAAAGTTCTTGTATAGCGACCACGAAATTTTCTTGCGTGAGCTTGTTTCAAACGGAACCGATGCTACTTTAAAATTAAAACACCTTATTAGCATTGGCGAAGCTAAAGTTGAATACGGAAATCCGGTTATCGAAATTAAAGTAGATAAAGAAGGAAAAAAAATCCACATTATTGACCAGGGTTTAGGTATGACTGCTGATGAAGTAGAAAAATACATCAATCAGGTTGCTTTTTCGGGAGCAGAAGAATTCCTTGATAAATACAAAGATTCTGCTAAAGATTCTGGAATTATTGGCCACTTTGGTCTTGGTTTCTATTCTGCATTTATGGTTGCTGAAAAAGTAGAAATCATTACAAAATCATACAAAGATGAACCAGCTGCACACTGGACTTGTGACGGTAGCCCTGAATTTACTTTAGAGCCAGCTGACAAAACTTCACGTGGTACTGAAATCATTCTTCATATTGCTGAAGATTCTCTTGAATTTTTAGAAGATTCTAAAATTGCTGGTTTATTAAATAAGTATAATAAGTTTATGCCTGTGCCGATTAAATTCGGAACAAAAACAGAAACACTTCCAAAACCGGAAGATGCTCCTGAAGATTATATCAATGAAACTGTTGAAATTGATAACATCATCAACAACCCAAACCCGGCATGGACAAAACAGCCAACTGAATTATCTGAGGAAGATTATAAAAACTTCTACAGAGAATTGTATCCAATGCAGTTTGAAGAGCCTTTATTCAACATTCATTTAAATGTAGATTATCCGTTTAACTTAACCGGAATTTTGTATTTCCCTAAGTTAGGTACAGATATGCAAATTCAGAAAGATAAAATTCAATTGTACCAAAACCAGGTTTACGTTACGGATAATGTAGAAGGAATTGTACCTGAATTTTTGACGATGTTAAAAGGTGTGATTGATTCTCCGGATATTCCTTTGAACGTTTCCCGTTCAGGTTTACAGGCTGATGGTGCAGTGAAGAAAATCTCAAACTACATTACTCGTAAAGTCGCTGATAAACTGAAAGCTTTGTTCAATGAAAATCGCGCTGATTTTGAAGCAAAATGGAACGATATTAAAATTGTTTTAGAGTACGGAATGCTTTCTGAAGATAAATTCTACGAAAAAGCGGGTGCATTTGTATTGTACCCAACTGTAGATGATACTTATTTCACTTTAGAAGAGTTAAAAGAGAAATTAAAAGAAAACCAAACAGATAAAGACGGAAAATTAGTAGTTCTTTATGCCGGAAATAAAGATGCTCAGCACTCTTATATTGAAACAGCAAAAGAAAAAGGATACGAAGTATTGCTTTTAGATTCTCCTATTATCTCGCACTTAATTCAAAAAATTGAAGGCGATAATAAAGATGTAACTTTTGTTCGTGTGGATTCTGACCATATTGATAACTTAATTAAAAAAGACGAAAACACGATTTCTAAATTATCTGATGAAGAAAAAGAAACCCTTAAAACTTCATTAGAAGCTTATATTCCTAAAGCATATTCTGTACAATTGGAAGCTATGGACAGTCAGGCAGCTCCATTCATTATCACGCAACCAGAATTTATGCGTAGAATGAAAGAAATGAGCCAGTCAGGCGGCGGCGGAATGTTCGGAATGGGTAATATGCCCGAAATGTACAATTTAATAGTAAACACCAATTCAGATTTGGCTACAAGCATTTTGAATACAGAAGATAAAACACATCAGGAACACTTGGTAAAACAAGCTTTAGATCTAGCAAAGTTATCGCAAAACCTTTTAAAAGGTGAAGCCTTGACTGCTTTTGTAAAAAGAAGTTTCGAAATGATTAAATAAGGTTTTTATAAAAAAATACTTTTTAAAATCCTGTGAGTCTGACTTACAGGATTTTTTTATTGTAATTCATTTTTTTTATTACATTTGAATGCCTTTAATCTAATATTAAATTAAACTACTATGAAAAAAACCGCTTTTTTACTTTTAAGTATTTGCGCTACAGCATTAATTTATGTTTCTTGTTCTAGTGACGATGTTGCCAATCAGACCGACACAACGACTGTTAGAGCCTCTGTTGTAATAGATGCAGCCAATGAAATGGACATTAATACTGGTTTACTGGTTACAAACAGTTCTCCAACAGCAAAACAAACTGAAACACCAGTTACAGGAATCTGTGCAACAGTTACAGTAGTAGGAACTACCTATCCAAAAGTATATACAGTCGATTATGGAACAACAGGTTGTACACAGAATCAACTTTTAAGAAAAGGGAAATTAAAAATTACGCTTTCAGGACCAATTATCACGACTGGAAGTAAATTGACTATCGAAAGAATTGACTATTCTATCAACGGAATAAAACTGGAAGGAACAATTGAATACACCAACACTACTACCGTTGCTACTGTACCGCAATGGACCAGAAAAGTAACCAACGGAAAATTTACTGATCTTCAGGGAAGGGTTTATACAAATTCAGGAACACATACTGTAAAACAAACAGCAGGTGTTGACACACCTTATGTTTTAGAAGACAACGTTTATGAAATGACAGAAGGAAACCATACTGTAACTACAGAAACAGGCACGAGCTTAACGTTGACCGTTCAGGAAACATTGGTTAAAAAATACTCTTGCGTTTACATTTCTAAAGGAAAACTAAAAGTTGAAGGCGGATTCCTTAAAGGAGTGATTGACTATGGAAACAATGATTGCGACAGCAATTTCACTTACACACACGAAAGCGGAGTTGGCTATAACTTATCAATGTAAAACTCTCATTTTTATAAAAATACAAAATCCCAATTTAGAAATAGATTGGGATTTATTTTTTAGGAAAATTTAAACTCCGAATCATTACATTCAAACTATTTTCTTTATTTTGCACCAAAATCTAAAAACCAATGAAAAAATCAATTATTGCTTTTGTTGCACTTGCCCTATTAGCATCATGTAGTAAAAAAGAATCTGCTGACAACCTGCACATCACAGGAAACATTAAAGGATTAAAAAACGGAACTTTATATATTCAAAGAATTGTTGACACTTCGCTTGTTGCAATTGACAGTATCAAAATAGACGGAAACTCAGCTTTTGAGCGCGATATCAAATTAGAATCTCCAGAAATGCTTTATTTATTCCTGGATCGTGGAGTAACAAACTCAATGGACAACAATATTCTGTTCTTTGCAGAACCTGGCAACATTAATATCGAGACTAACTTAGATAATTTTATTTATGGTGCTAAAATAACTGGGTCGAAAAATCAGGAATTATACGAAGAATACAAAAAGATCAATTCTCGTTTTAATGATGAAAACCTTGCAATGGTAGAACCAAGATTTAAAGCGATCAAAAGACAAGATCAAAAAGCAATTGACAGTCTTGATGCAAAACAAGAATCTAACATCAAAAGAAAATACTTATACGCTACAAACTTTGCTATCAACCATAAAGATTACGAAATAGCACCTTATATCGCTTTAGCTGAGATTTATGACATTAACGTTAAGTTTCTTGATACCATTCAAAAATCAATGACTCCAAAAGTAGCAAAATCACTTTACGGTAAAAAGTTAACCAAATACGTTGCTGATATTAAAAAGCAAGAGCAAAAATAATTTCATCATAAAAAAAGTCCTAAATATTTCAGGACTTTTTTTATGATGAAAATTCCAAAATTAAAATCCCAAATTCCAATTACAGACATTGTTCTGTCAAGATTGGAATTTGGGATTTTTTTTCAGTCCGCAGCAAAATTGGAATTTGGAATTTCTAAAATTGGAATTTATTTTTTTTGTGTTTGAAGCAAAAAAAAAAACCACCACTAAAAAGTGATGGTTTTATGTTGAGCCGGCGGAGGGACTCGAACCCACGACCTGCTGATTACAAATCAGCTGCTCTAGCCAACTGAGCTACGCTGGCGACTCATTACGGGTGCAAATATAAARCGGTTTTTCGTTTTACCAAAATAAATTTGCACTTTTTTATACTTTTTTTTGCTTACAATTCGTTGATTTTAGCAATCAATTGATTAGCAGTTTCTTCCAATTCAACATTGATTTGTTTGAAATGTGCTTTTTTGTTTTCAACGTTCTTTGCGTTCACTTTTGTGATCAAAGTATCAAAAGCAGCAATAGCCTGATCGATCAAAGCATTCGTTTCTGGAGTAGGATTTCCTGTTGTAGACATTTCAAATAAGTAAATTGCCTCAATAATATCTCCTAATACGAAGTTGATGTCTTTCTTTAAATTTTTAACGTTTGCCATTTTTATTTTTATTTTAATTTGCGTCTGCAAAAGTACATATAATCTTTAGATTTAGCCCTATGAAATGTAAATTTCTAAAATTGAAGCTTTTCCGTTCAAAATAAATGCATTTATCTCAGCCGGAACCAAAACAGTATCTCCTTTTATATAACTTTGTTTGAAGCCATCAAATTCAATTTCAAAACTTCCTTCAATACACATATAAACTGTAAATGTTTCTCCGGATTTAGAAACTTCCAATTTATTTTCTAACGGAATAAAATTGGTCGTGAAATAAGGGCAATCTACAACTGTATTTGAAGTATTGATTTTTGTTTCGTATTTCTTCTGTGTGTCTACTTTATTATAATTGATAGCATCAAGCGCTAGATCTACGTGCAATTCTCTTTTATTTCCCTGTGCATCAACACGATCAAAATCGTATAAACGATACGTAATATCAGAAGTTTGCTGAATTTCAGCCACAACCAAACCGGCACCAATGGCATGAACCGTTCCTGTTTCTAAAAAGAAAACATCTCCGGCTTTTGCTTTGACATCATCTAAAATAGAAACCAGCGAATTATCGTGTAAGTGCTTTAGATATTCTTCTTTACTTGAATCCTCCTTAAAACCAACAATGATTCTGGAATCGGCGTCAGCCTGCATAACGTACCACATTTCGGTTTTACCAAAAGAATTATGACGTTCTTTTGCTAATTTATCATTTGGATGAACCTGAATCGAAAGATCTTCGCGAGCATCTAAATATTTAAAAAGTAATGGAAACTGTTTTCCGAAACGTTTGTAAACTGCCGTTCCTAAAATTTCATTTGGTGTTTCATCAATAAGATCCATCAATGATTTTCCTTTTAAAATTCCATTAGCAACAACACTCACATCACCTTCAACAGTTGATAACTCCCAGCTTTCACCGGTAATTCTAGAAACTATTGGTTTATTCAGAATTGTTTTTAATTTTTCTCCGCCCCAGATTCTGTCTTTCAAAATGGGTTCGAATTGTAAAGGGTATAAGTTTGGCTTCATTTTTTTGGCTAATATCTTTATTAAATTGCTATTGAACTAATACTAATTCTTTAATTTATAATACTAATTCTCTAATTGTTTCTAAGGCTTTCTCAATATGTCTGGCTGCGTTCATACTATCAAAAATATAAATCACAACGCCATTTCTGTCTATAATATAAGTTACTCTTCCTGGTAAAAGACCAAATAAATTATTTCGGACTCCAAAAAGTTGTCTCAGTCTTTTATCTGGATCTGATAACAATATAAAAGGCAATTCATGTTTCTTGGCAAATTTATGATGCGATTTTACGCTATCACTACTAATCCCAATTACCTCAGCACCTAAATCCTTGAAATCTTCGTACTGATCCCGAAAGCTACAAGCTTCAGTAGTACAACCGGGGGTATTATCTTTTGGATAAAAATAAATCACAAGAGGCTTTCGACCTAAAAAACTTTTGCTTTCAAAAACTTCTCCGTGACTATCTTTTGCAGTAAAATTCGGAACTATATCTCCTATTTTTAATGACATTTATTATTCTCCTTTATAAGTTACAAAATTGCGGTCCGTTTCATTCAAAACGACTTCTAAATCAAAGTCGGCATGAATTTTTTTTCTAATTTTATTCCATATCACAACCGCAATATTTTCAGCAGTTGGATTCAAATCCTGAAATTCCGGAACATCCAGATTCAGATTTTTGTGATCAAATGGTATTTCTACTTCTTCATGTATAATATCCGCTAATACTTTCACATCTAAAACAAAACCAGTTTCCGGGTCAATTTTTCCTGTAACACTTACTGTTAAACCATAATTATGACCATGAAAATTGGGATTATTACATTTTCCAAAAACGGCATTGTTTTTCTCAAATGTCCAATCTTTCCTGTGCAATCGATGTGCAGCATTAAAATGTGCTTTTCTTGATATGGTTACTTTCATTTGGGTTGTTGGTTAGTCTTTGTTAAATTTTATGGTCTTCTAAATAATGATAAAATTCATCAAAAATTATTTTGAACCAAACGGTATAAATTTCGGGCTGTTTCTCAATATCTTCTTTAATATCTTCAATTTTCATCCATTTCCAATCCTCTACTTCATCCTGATTAATAGCAGGGTTTTCATTAAAATATCCAATCATAACGTGATCGAGCTCATGCTCTGTTAAGCCGTTATCAAAAGGAGCTTTGTATATAAAATGAAAAAGTTCTTTCAATTCCGTTTTAAAACCCATTTCTTCAAACAATCTTCTGCTTCCTGCTTCGATGTTGGCTTCACCTTCACGCTGATGACTGCAACAGGTGTTTGTCCAGAGTAAAGGAGAATGATATTTTTGATGAGCACGTTGTTGTAACATTACTTCGTTTTTACTGTTTAAGATAAAAACAGAAAATGCACGGTGCAAAAGTGCTTTTTCATGCGCTTCCAGTTTTGGCATTAAGCCAATTTGTTCATCATTTTGATTGACTAATATTACGTTTTCTTCTATCATATGGCGTTTTGTACAAACAAAAATACGAAAAAAGAAATGCTTTGAAAATCCTGATAGAGATTGTGAAAAGTTTAACGAGCCCTCATTTTCACAAGTCTTTAATATTCAAAACTTTAAAAACAGCTATTTATTTAAAATCCCTTAAAAATAAGCTTAAAAAACTATATGCGCAGCTTTTACGTAAATAAAAAAAAGTTAAAACATACTTAAAAAAAACTCAATTGTAAATTAGCCGACATTTCGAAACTAACTCTCGTCGTACCTTTGGCTTACAAAATTAAAGCCTCACAAAAATTATGAAAACAAGAACTCAATTTTTCAGCCTTTGCTTTTTAATTCCGCTTTTTATTTTGCAGGCATGCGGCCAATCAACAAAAAAGCAAAACACAAAAACCATTGTTATGGAAAACAAAATCAATAAACCCGGAAATCCATATTATTCAAATACTGACACAACCGTACTGCATGTAAGCAATGCAGAGTGGAAAAAAGTATTGCCGGAAGATGTTTACGCTGTAATGCGTGAAGCTGATACCGAAAGGCCTTTTACAGGAAAATACTGGAACACTGATGAAAAAGGAACTTACTATTGCGCTTCGTGCGGCAACAAACTCTTTAGGTCCGGAGCCAAATTTGCAAGCAGTTGCGGCTGGCCAAGTTTTTTTGAACAGGACAACAAAAAAAGTGTGGTTTACAAAGAAGACAACTCACTTGGAATGGAAAGAACCGAAGCCCTTTGCGGACGTTGCGGCGGGCATTTAGGTCATTTATTTGATGATGGTCCTGAGCCAACCGGAAAACGCTATTGCATGAACTCAATTGCCCTTGACTTTATTCCTGATAACAAATAACACGAAAATGAAAAATACCATTTTAATTTGCCTTTTTGCTTTATCCTTAAACGGATTTGCACAAAACAAAAAAGCTTCAAACCTTGAAACAATAACGCTTGGCGGAGGATGTTACTGGTGTGTTGAAGCAGTTTACGAAAATTTAGACGGAGTAAAATCTGTTGTTTCCGGTTTCTCCGGGGGAAATGTTGCCAATCCTACTTATGAAGAAGTTTGCACAGGTGAAACAGGTCACGCCGAAGTTGTTCAGATAACTTACGACAAAACTGTAACGGATATCAATGAAATTTTCAAGGTTTTCTTTACGGTTCACGATCCGACAACTTTAAACCGTCAGGGTGCCGATGTTGGAACACAATATCGATCTGTGATTTTTTATAAAAACGACGAACAAAGAAAAGCAGCTCAAAGCATTATTGCTGAACTCAACAAAGCAAAAGTATATAGTAGTCCGATTGTAACAAAAGTAGAACCTTTTAAAAAGTTTTACAAAGCAGAAGATTATCATCAGAATTATTATGCAAACAACAAAAGTCAGCCGTATTGCAAAATGGTAATTCAGCCAAAACTAGAAAAATTCGAAAAAGTCTTTAAAGACAAACTCAAAAAGAAATAAAACCATAAAAAAAGGGAAATGAAGTAACTCATTTCCCTTTTCTTTTATATTGATTTTTAAAACTATTGTTTAGCCCCTTTTTTAAATCTCATCATTGGCACATCGTCCTGAATTAAATTTAGTTTTCCGTCTTTATCAATAGAATAACTTGTTATTTTTTTCATTTGCTGTAAAAACTGCTGTTCTCCTCCGCCATCGCAAAACATCATTGTTGTTGGTCCAGGTTCTCCAAAAGTTAAAGATTTTCCATTTAGAGTATAGGGTGCACTATATCCGTTACATCCATTATTACCATAAACTTTTGTTTCTTTCTGGTCAAAAGTAATTTGTGGCTTTTTATTTGGATACAATCCTTCAAAAGCAATTCTTGGTCCGGAAATATATTCTAATTCCCAGGTTGTATCGTAAATATTGGCTGTGCTTTTGGCTTCTTTTGATGCCATACATGAAGTAAGTAATAAGGTTAAAACTGAAACGACTGCAATTGTATATTTTTTCATAAAATTTACTTTTTAAGATTAAAATTGTTTTACAAAATATTTCCTTCTCAATATTCGTGCCCGGCAGCAAGTTTTATAAAATTTAATATTTCGTAAAAGACCTCTGATTTCATTATTAAAGTGCAATTTCTGATCTCTAAGTTACATCATTTTAATTTAAAAAGCTACAGATCAAATATTTAAACAAAAAGATACTGAGATGCTAAGTGACTAAGATTCTAAGTATAGTTTTTTCATCTTTTGCATGCTCCAGAGGAGCATAATATTTATAGCCAACAATTATAAGGTTAAAAAAAGCTCCAGCGGAGCTACATGTCATTGATCATTATAAAAGTCATATCGCTCCGCTGGAGCTTTTTTCAACAGGTATTATTAATCGTAAACATGACATACCTATGGGATTAAAAAACATATGATTGCATTTTTTTTGTAATTTGCGATTATAAAAAACTAAAATCATCAATAAAAAATCAAAAAAATGAAGCAATTTCTTTTATTTTTTACTTTATTAATTAGTGCTATCGCTATTCAGGCACAAGAAAACCTTCCGACAGATTATCTTTCAAAAGAATTTCATAAAGGTCGACGTGAAGCCTTTAGAAATCTAATGCCTGCTAATTCAGTTGCCGTAGTTTTCTCTTATCCGGAAAGAGTCTTTTCTAAAGATGTTAATTACAATTTTCACCAAAATCCGGATATGTATTACCTGACTGGGTATAAAGAACCGGATGGTGTTTTATTACTATTTAAAGAACCACAAGGAGTCGAAAAATACACTGAAGTTCTTTTTGTGAGAGAAAGAAATGCACAAAAAGAAATTTGGACAGGAAGACGTTTAGGTATCGAAGGCGCTACATCTAGATTAGGTTTTTCTAACGTTTATAATGGCAGCGACTTTAATGCTTTTAAAATAGATTTTAAGAAATTTGACCAAATCATTTATGACAAAATTCCGACAGATCTTGAAGGAAATAAAAGTGGATTTGATCTTTTTGGTCTGCTGCAAATTTTTAAAAGCAAAGCGGAAATCACCAACCAAAACGAAGCATCAATAAAGTTATTTTCAAGCATCACAAACGCACTTCGTGAAATCAAAACTCCGGAAGAAATGAATTTAATGCGTAAAACCGTTAAACTTTCCTGTGTTGCTCACAACGAAGTCATGAAAGCCGTTGGTCCTGATATGAGCGAAAATGAAGCAGACGGAATCCATGCCTATATCCATAGAAAATATGGCGCCGAAGGCGAAGGTTATCCGCCAATTGTTGGTGTTGGAGCAAATGGATGTATTTTGCATTATGGCGAAAACAACAGCACAAAAATGGACAATCAATTATTGTTGATGGATGTCGGCTCTGAATATCATGGTTATTCTGCTGATGTTACCAGAACCATTCCGGCAAACGGAAAATTTACCGAAGAACAAAAAGCCATTTATCAATTGGTTTATGATGCTCAGGAAGAAGTTTTCAAAATTTGTAAAGAAGGAACTCGCATTCAGGATTTAAATACAAAATCAAGAGAGGTGATCACAGCAGGATTAATTAAGCTTGGAATCATCACAGATCCCCAGGATTCCAGAATTTATTATCCGCACGGATGCTCACATTTTCTTGGTTTGGATGTTCATGATAAAGGAAATTACGGAGGCAATTTAAAAGAAAATATGATTCTGACTGTTGAACCGGGAATTTATATTCCGGCAAACAGTAAATGCGATAAAAAGTGGTGGAATATTGGTGTTCGTATCGAAGATGATATCGCTATCAAAAAAGATTCCTATGAAAATCTTTCTGTCGAGTCGCCAAGAAAATGGGAGGATGTTGAAAAAATGGCAGCGCAGAAAAGTACTTTCAATGACATGAAATTTCCAAAAATATAAATTATTTCTTGCCACAGATTAAAAGATTTTCGCAGATTATAATAATTAGACTTAAGCCAAAAAATCTTTTTTAATCTTTTAATCTGTGGCAAAAAAAACAAAACCTCGTTTCAATTTCAAACTAGGTTTTTTTATGCAGTTTTAAGAAAAGCTTTTTAAACTTCCACTGAATTTTACCGTACTTTGTATCCTCAAAATTTAAAAAAAATGAAAGCACTTACCTTTTCTTCTTTCGGGAATTCTGATGTTTTAGAATACATCGAAATTCCGGATCCGCAATTAAAAAACGATGAAATTTTAGTCGAAATGAAAGCCATCGGATTGAATTTTGCTGATGTTTACAGACGAAAGGGAAATTATCATTTAAAAGGAAATCCGCCATATATTGCAGGTTATGAAGGAGCCGGAATTGTAGTTGATACTAATAATCATTCTGAATATAAAATTGGAGATCGTGTGGCTTTCGCCGATGTTCCTTTCGCCAATGCCGAACTAGTTGCCGTAAACACAAATCACGTTTTACCGTTACCTGAAACGATTTCTTTTGAAACTGCCGCGGCTATTTTATTACAAGGTTTAACCGCACATTATCTAGCGACCGACAGTCACAAAACTACAAAAGGAGAAACGGTTTTAATTCATGCGGTTGCTGGCGGAGTCGGCCAGACACTAATACAAATCAGCAAACTTTTGGACGCTAATGTTATCGGTTTAACCTCATCAGCAGACAAAGCAAAGGTTGCCATTGAACTAGGTGCTGATCATGTTTTTCTTTATAATGATGATTGGAAATCACAAGTTTTCAAAATAATCCCAAATGGTGTTGATGTTGTTTATGACAGTATAGGAAGTACATTAATGGAAAGTTTTGAAGTCACAAAAGAATGTGGTCAGGTCGTTTTCTTCGGAATGGCAGGCGGTGATCCAAAACCTGTAGATCCAAGAATGCTAATGGACGGTTCTAAAACTTTAACGGGCGGCGATTTATGGAGTTATTTAAATTCAAAAGAAGAACGAATCAAAAGAGCCAATCAATTATTCAATTGGATTATCGAAGGAAAAATTACGCTTTCAACTCCAACATCTTTCAAATTATCCGAAGGAAAACTGGCACATGATTATCTCGAAAGCCGAAAAAGTACCGGGAAAATAATTCTGATTCCGTAAAAAATAAGAACTGATATAAAGTTTTTTCGCCACGAATTCACGAATTATTAAAATTAAAATTCGTGAATTCGTGGCGATTTTTTTTCGTTTTATACTATAACTGATTAATCTCAATCTTCGTCAACTCAGACAATGCTAAAATCCTGCCTACATCACTTTTATTTGCTACAAAAAACAAATAATTATCTCCATGTGTGTCATAAGTCATTAATTCCAAATCTAATTTTTCTAATGCTGATTGAATATAAGGAAACAAATTATGACTATATGTTTCTTCCGGATATGCAAAATTAAGATCCTGACCAATCATTTCTGAAATGAAATGCTCAGCATCTTCCGGATCAAATTTCCAATCGCTGTTCCAGCAATCCACACTATCAAAAAGACCCCAGTGTGCTTCAACCGATTCGTGATAATTATCCGGTCCCTTTTTAAAATTCTTTAAAAGCTTTTTCGATTGTTTTTTAACCAGTTTATCGTCTGCATTTCCTCTTGAAACTAATTTGATAAATTCTTCAAAAGTCTCAACTTTAACGTCTTCAATTTCTATTAAATTTTCTAATGAAGGAAGTGCAATACTTTGCGAAATTTCAATATTTAAATATTGGCAGATTCCCTGTAAAACCAACTTAAAATCTTTAATTGCTATTTCCTGACTTTCATTCTTTGGAGTGTTAAAATCTAAAAGTTCACTATCCAACAATCCTTTTGTATAATCGAAAAAATGTGTTCCTGAATATAAAATTTTAAAATCGTTGGTTTCTAAACTATTGGTACAGCAAAAAAAGATAATGAAATTTTTTATGGAACGCTTAAAGAACTTTTTTTCATCAGAAGTTGGCTCCGAATAAAACTGAATGTGTATAAAATCATATTCTAATCCCTGGTCTATTATATCCTGAGAAAGAACTCCAATATCCATTTTTTTATAAAGCTCATTTAAAACTTCATAAGAATTATTAAAGCCTGCTTTTTTAATTTCTGCTCTGCTTTCTTCATGATCTAATGAACTGGGAAAATAAAATAAATTAACCGATACATCTTCCTTAATTCCTTTTACTTTAAGTTCAAGACTTGCCTGCACGTTATATAAGTGCGAATAAATTGAATCAATAATATCAAAAGAAATAATTGATTGCGGGTCGTTATTTCGACCGAATAAATTAGAAAAAAAGTTTTTCATTAGAGTTTACAGGTTTTTTTTTTTAGAAATTCTTATAACTAAAGAATTAAATATAAGAATATTCAAATAAATAAAAAATCTGATAAATTAATTATTTCAAAGTTTCAGCAATCATCAAAGCGCATTTTTCGCCATCAATCGCTGCAGATATAATGCCGCCTGCATACCCTGCGCCTTCTCCACACGGATACAAACCTTTTATTTGTAAATGCTCGTAAGTCAAAGGATCTCTCGGAATTCTGACCGGTGATGAAGTTCTGCTTTCCGGAGCGTGTAAAATTGCTTCGTTTGTTAAATAACCACGCATTGATTTTCCAAATTCTGTAAAACCTTCACGCAAAATTTGAGATAAAAATCCCGGAAAAACTTGTCCCATTTCCACCGAAGTTGTTCCCGGAACATACGACGTTTTCGGAATATCTGCCGAAACTTTATTTTGAGTAAAATCGACCATCCTTTGTGCCGGAACCTTTTGAGTTTCACCTGCCAAATGCCAGGCTTTTTGTTCAATGCTTTTTTGAAATTCCATTCCGGCCAAAGCGCCAAATTTCGCAAAAGGCTTAAAATCTTCTAATTTCAATTCGATCACGATTCCGGAGTTTGCCGTAACCTGATCACGTTTCGATGGCGACCAGCCGTTGGTTACCACTTCACCCGGACTCGTTGCGCAAGGCGCAATGACACCACCCGGACACATGCAAAACGAATACATACCTCGTCCATTAACTTGTTTTACGATAGAATAGGGCGCCGGAGGTAAATGTTCTCCACGATAATCACAGCTGTATTGAATACTGTCAATTAATTGCTGTGAATGTTCTGCCCGAACACCCAAAGCAAAAGGTTTTGCTTCTATAAAAATTTTCTTTTTATCTAACAATTCAAAAATATCCCGCGCGGAATGTCCGGTCGCTAAGATTAACTTATTCGCAAGAACCTTGTCTCCGGTTTGCGTTACGATTCCTTCAACTTCATTATTTTTTACCAAAATATCAGTCACACGGGTATCAAACAAAACCTGTCCACCAAACTCGATGATTTTGTTTCGGATATCTTCAATGATTTTAGGTAATTTATTCGTACCGATATGCGGATGCGCTTCAACCAAAATATCTCCAGAAGCTCCAAAAGCCACTAAAAGTTCTAAAATTCTGGTTACATCGCCACGTTTTTTAGAACGTGTATATAATTTTCCGTCAGAATACGTTCCAGCTCCGCCTTCTCCAAAACAATAATTAGAATCTTCATTAACTAAATGATCCACATTGATTGCTTTTAAGTCACGTCGGCGACCACGAACGTCTTTTCCGCGTTCGATTACAATGGGTTTTAAGCCTAATTCAATTAATTGCAATGCTGCAAAAAGTCCGGCCGGACCAGCGCCAACCACAATTACTTCCTGTGCAGAAGAAACATCTTTATATAGAGGTAATTCGATTTTAGTTTCCTGAAAAGCTTCGCCTTGCAGATAAATAATAACTTTCAAATTGATTTTGATCGTCTTTTGACGTGCGTCAATCGAACGTTTTAAAATAGTAATATGTTGAATTTCTTTAGGAGAAACTTTAATTTGTTTAGACAAATAGTCTTTCAGCAACAATTCGTTTGCAGCTGTTTCGGGAGTTACCTGAAGTAAAAGTTCTCTTGGCATTGTGTTTTATTTTTCAATTAGCTTTTCTATTTATGAAAAGAACATGCAAAAATAACATTTTGAACTGAAATTAAGAGTTTAATATAAAATCCATTTTCAAATTAGACTTTGTACCTTTGCCTCTCTGAACCTTTGCACCTTAAAAACAATGTCTAGAAAAATAAAATTAATTTGGGATTTCCGTGGTCCGGCTTCTGCGAAAACTGCCGAACATCATGAAATTCATTTGAAAGAATATATCGTTATAGAAAAACTTCCCCTAAATATTACGGGTTTTAAAATTGTAAACGACATGCACGCGACTGCTTTCATGGTTGTAAACGAAGAAAATATGATTTCGGTAAGAGATGCTTTGAAACCACATCGTGGGGAAGTCTTTGAAGGTTAAATTCCAATAGCTTATACAAATTCCAATAAAAAAATTCCAAATTCCAATTGCTACTGCGCTTGAAATTTGGAATTTAGATATTGTTTTTCCATCCCTTTATTTCAAATCAAGTCTATAATCGCTAAATGTATAGGTGTTGTCATCTTTTCCTAATAATTTAATACTTTTAAACTCAACAGATTCTTCACCATTCACTTGATAACTATAAACATCTATGTCTTTAGAACTTGATGGTGATTCATAAAACTTACCATTTTCTGTCCACCACTTTCCCTTTTCAGTAAAAGTCTGAACTTCGCAATCTTCTTTTGCAGTAAACATTATCATGTATGTACCATCTGCAAATCTTTGTTGTATCCAATGTTTTTCAACTCCCTCTATTTGAGCATCTTTTTCAAAACCTTTCCAAATACCAACTAATTTTGTGTCGTTGTCTTTTTTATCGATTGAAAAACTAAAAATTAAAATTGAAAACACTGTTAAAACAGCTATTTTTAATAATGGTGATACTTTTTTCATAAATATTATTTAGTTGGGATTTCTATTGTTTTCATATAATCAGATAAAAAAGCAAACATAAAAGAATCAATTTCTTTATCTGCTCTAAATTCAGCTTCCTTTTGCTTTAGTGATTTATTTTCTTTTCCAATGCCAGGATTTTCAATTAAGAACGAACTATTTGACATACCAAAAAAATCGCCTTCAGAATCTTTTTTAAATTCTTTAACTTTAAGCTTATACTCATCAGTTCGTTTATAATACTTAAAATAATCAATTTTAAATTTCTGAAATTCTTTCACAGTAAATTTTTTCGATTTAATATTGATTCCATTTTTTATTTCTATAAGATTATAGTTCTCATAAAGCGAACTATATCCCATATGAACATATTGAACCATTTTTCCTGATGGACATATTAATAAACCTGAATAAAAATCACATTCAAAATTAGATTTCGTTCCAAATACATCCTTATATATAGATATCAAAAAAAAATCCGTTTCGCCTTTACTGTTTTCTTTGTAATCTTCTTTATAAATATTTTCAACAACTAGTTTTCCATCTAGAAATTTAAAATACGCAATATACCCACGCCAATTTCCACTGGAAATACTATGTATTAAATTCTGTGGAAATGGATTAGTTTCAAAATATTTTTCTAACGGATTTGATTGTATTCGTAAAGTATCCTTATCAATGATCAAATAATCCGGAGTCTGAGCAGTCGCAAATGATTTGGTTGATACAAGAATAACAAAAGCAAAAAGCAATTTTAAAAACTTCATAAGCTTATTTTAATTAGCTACTTCACTAATAAACTTAATTCTCATCAATCTTAGTTCATCAATATCATAATCGCCATCGAATTCTTTAAGAGCATCTTCAATTTTGTCCGATTCTGATTCCATGAAATAATCGTGAATTTCTTCCTGTTGATCATCATCAAGCATGTCATCAACCCAATATTTAATATTAAGTTTAGTACCAGCGTACACGATTTGTTCCATTTCTTTAATCAAAGCATCCATTGTAAGACCTTTTGCTGATGCAATATCATTTAAGGACAATTTTCGATCTATATTCTGGATGATGTATAATTTATTCGCTGAATTAACTCCTGTAGATTTTACCACTAAATCGTCTGGACGGATAATATCATTATCTTCAACATAACGACTAATTAAGGCCACAAATTCTCCACCGTATTTTTTAGCTTTTCCTTCACCCACTCCATGAATATTATATAATTCAGTTAAAGAAATCGGGTATTTTAAAGCCATGTCTTCCAAGGAAGGATCCTGAAAAACAACAAACGGAGGAACGCCTAATTTTTTGGCTACTTTTTTACGAAGTTCGCGTAACATCCCCATTAAAACTTCATCTGCAGTACCGGATGATTTTGCAGCCGTCACAATTGCCTCATCTTCAGATTCATTATATTCATGATCTTCAGACATTAGAAAGGATACTGGCTTTTTAATAAAGTTCAAACCTTCTTTAGTGATTTTCACCACACCATACGTTTCAATGTCTTTTGATAAATAACCGGCAACCAATACTTGCCTTAATAAGGCCATCCAATATTTTTCGTCATGATCTGAACCAGAACCAAAAAACGATTGGGCATCTGTTTTATGTGCTTTGATAACTGCATTTACGCGGCCTATTAAAGTAAACACAATTTCTTTTGATTTGTAAATATGTTTGGTGTCACGAACGATTTCCAACAATTTAACAACCTGATCCTGCGCTTCAATTTTATTTTTAGGATTACGAACATTATCGTCCATATCTGCACCTTCTCCGGTTTCACTGTCAAATTCTTCACCAAAATAATGCAATAGGAATTTTCTTCGTGACATTGAGGTTTCGGCGTAAGCCACCACTTCCTGCAAAAGAGCAAAACCAATTTCCTGTTCAGCAACTGGTTTTCCAGACATGAATTTCTCCAGCTTTTCTACATCCTTATAAGAGTAATAAGCTAAACAATGTCCTTCTCCTCCATCACGACCGGCACGACCCGTTTCCTGATAATAACTTTCAAGTGATTTTGGAATGTCATGGTGAATTACAAAACGAACGTCTGGTTTATCAATTCCCATTCCAAACGCGATTGTTGCAACAACCACATCGACATCTTCCATCAAAAACATATCCTGATGTTTGGCTCGGGTTTTAGCATCCAAACCTGCATGATAAGGAACGGCACTGATTCCGTTAACTTGTAAAACTTCGGCAATAGATTCCACCTTTTTACGGCTCAGGCAGTAAATAATTCCGGATTTGCCTTTATGTTGTTTGATAAATCGAATAATATCCGATTCAATATTTTTTGTTTTTGTGCGAACTTCGTAGTATAAGTTCGGTCTGTTGAATGATGCTTTAAAAGTGTTCGCATCAGACATATCAAGGTTTTTCAGAATATCTTCCTGAACTTTTGGGGTTGCAGTAGCGGTAAGTCCTATAATAGGAACCTGTCCTAATTGTTTTATTATATTTTTTAGGTTTCGGTATTCCGGCCTAAAATCATGACCCCATTCTGAAATACAATGCGCTTCATCAATAGCGACAAATGAAATGGGCACACTCTGTAAAAAAGCCACATATTCTTCCTTAGTTAAAGATTCTGGGGCCACATATAAAAGTTTGGTCAAACCAGAAGTGATGTCTTTTTTGACTTGGGCAATTTCTGTTTTGGTGAGAGAGGAATTCAGTACATGAGCGATTCCGTTTTCTGAAGAAAGACTTCGAATCGCGTCAACCTGATTTTTCATCAAAGCAATCAAAGGAGAAACAACAATAGCTGTTCCGTCCTGAATTAAAGCGGGTAATTGATAACAAAGAGACTTTCCACCGCCAGTTGGCATAATTACAAAAGTATTCTTCTTATACAAAATACTCGTAATGACTTGCTCCTGCAAGCCCTTAAATTGGCTAAAGCCGAAATACTTCTTTAATTCCTTGTGTATTTCAATTTCGTTTGAATTCATTCTTTATATTAATGGATATTTTGTATAAATTTGCAACACATAAAGATACAACTTTCTTTTATACATACAAATTTTAAATATTCTGTTTTGATTTCAAAAGAAAATATATTGGCAATCGCCAAAAAAACTATACTATCTGAAAGTGAGGCAATTATAAAATTAATTGATTTTCTTGACGAAAATTTCTACGAAGCTGTTCAACGTATTTATGAAACCAAAGGCCGACTGATCGTTACGGGGATAGGAAAAAGCGCGATCATTGCTCAAAAAATGGTTGCTACTTTTAACTCTACCGGAACCCCTTCTATGTTTCTGCATGCCTCAGAAGCCATTCACGGCGACTTAGGAATGATACAAAAAGAGGATATCATTATTTGTATTTCAAAAAGCGGTAACAGTCCGGAAATAAAAATCCTGGTTCCTTTACTAAAACGTTTCGGAAACACTTTGATTGCCATCACAGGAAACGTAACTTCATCTTTGGCTAAAGGTTCTGACTATGTTTTGAACACCACCGTTGAAATGGAAGCCTGCCCTATAAACCTTGCTCCAACAAACAGCACCACAGCACAACTTGTAATGGGCGATGCACTGGCAGTTTGTTTGATGGAAATGCGCGATTTCAAACCAGAAGATTTTGCCGTATACCATCCCGGTGGTGCTTTAGGAAAAAAACTATTGCTTCGTGTGAAAGACATGATTGAACATTCGTTAAAACCCATGGTTGCACCGGACACTTCAATCAAAAAAGCTATTTTTGAAATCTCTGAAAAAAGATTAGGAGTAACAGCAGTAATCGAAAATGACAAAATTATAGGAATTATTACCGATGGAGATATCAGAAGAATGCTGAACGACAGAGATTCTATTGCTAATTTGACTGCGAAAGATATTATGTCGAGAAATCCGAAATTAGTCTCTTCTGAAACCATGGCGGTAGATGCCCTGAATATGATGGAAGATTTTTCAATAACGCAACTGATTGTTGCTGATAACGGCGAGTACAAAGGAGTATTACATTTACACGACATTTTAAAAGAAGGAATCGTATAATGGCAAAAAAGAACCTTGGCGAGATGTCATTTTTAGACCATCTTGAAGAACTAAGATGGTTATTAGTTAGAAGTACAACTGCAACACTGATAATGGCATTTGTTACTTATTTCATTAGTGATTATTTATTTGACAAAATCATTTTAGGTCCAACAAGACCTAGTTTTTTTACTTATGTATGGTTTTGCGATTTATCACACAAATTAGGATTCGCTGACAGTATTTGTATTACCGAACTGAATTTCATTATTCAGAATACTGAAATGGAAGGCCAGGTAAACATCTTTGTCTGGATGTGTATTTTGGCGGGCTTCATTTTAAGCTTTCCTTATATTTTATGGGAAATCTGGAAATTTATCAGTCCGGCATTATA
Source organism: Flavobacterium sp. Root420 (assembly GCF_001427905.1). Taxonomy (GTDB): domain Bacteria; phylum Bacteroidota; class Bacteroidia; order Flavobacteriales; family Flavobacteriaceae; genus Flavobacterium. The sequence goes on along the minus strand of NZ_LMEF01000032.1, from coordinate 144,335 downwards.
TGAGAAAGAAAGAAAAAATGCAAGGGTATTCATATTCGCTTCTTCTCTGCTTTTCTTTTTAGGAGTATTGTTTGGTTATTTTGTTGTTATTCCGATGTCGGTGAATTTCGTTGCGACTTTCTCTGTGAGTGATGTCGTGAAGAATCAATTTACGCTGGACTCTTATATGGGAATGGTAAAAACAAGTATCTTGGGTAGTGCAATCTTTTTTGAATTACCAATCGCTATTTATTTCTTAACCAAATTAGGATTAGTAACTCCTGAATTCTTAAGAAAATATTGGAAATATGCCGTAATAATCATTTTAATTATCGCTGCAATTGTAACGCCTCCAGACGTAGTAAGCCAGACTATTGTAGCAATACCAATGTTGCTTATCTACGAAGTGAGTATCCTGATTTCAAAGGTTGTTTATAGAAATAAATTAAAAGAAAATGTCTGATATCATACAAGAATTTAACGACTATCGTTCTAAAATGAACGAAAAATTATTAGCTGACAATAACAAAATCGTAAAGCGAATTTTCAACCTTGACACTAACGCTTATGCAGCGGGAGCTCTTGATGTAAAAACGAAAGAACTTTTAGGATTGGTAGCTTCGGCAGTTTTACGTTGTGATGACTGCGTCAAATATCACCTGGAAACAAGCCATAAAGAAGGCGTTACCAAAGAAGAAATGATGGAAGCAATGGGAATCGCAACTTTAGTTGGAGGAACAATCGTAATTCCGCATTTAAGAAGAGCTTACGAATTTTGGGAAGCTTTAGAAGAGGCTGGTAATTAGATAATTTCAATAGGATATGTTAATTCCTTTAATTGATTGATTAATTTTAACTTATTTTGCCTTTCCGAAAGAGAAAAGATAAATTTTTCCACAAGGTCAATTATCTAATTATCTAATTGACACATTATCTAATTAAATAAAAATGAAGCTAAGAGCCGATAATTTAATCAAAACCTATAAAGGACGCAGTGTTGTAAAGGGAATTTCTGTTGAAGTAAATCAGGGAGAGATCGTGGGACTTTTGGGTCCGAATGGTGCCGGAAAAACAACTTCGTTTTATATGATCGTGGGATTGGTAAAACCAAATCAGGGAAATATTTATCTGGATGATTTGAATATTACCGATTATCCTATGTACAAACGTGCACAACAAGGAATTGGTTATTTGGCACAGGAAGCTTCAGTTTTTAGAAAATTGAGTATTGAAGACAACATTCTGAGCGTTTTACAATTGACCAAGCTTTCTAAAGAAGAGCAAATTGCCAAAATGGAAAGTTTAATTGAAGAATTCAGCTTAGAACATATTCGTACCAACCGTGGTGATTTACTTTCGGGAGGAGAACGTCGTCGTACTGAAATCGCCCGCGCTTTGGCAACAGATCCAAAATTCATTTTATTGGATGAACCTTTCGCAGGAGTTGACCCGGTTGCGGTTGAAGATATTCAGAGAATTGTAGCACAGTTAAAAAATAAAAATATCGGAATTCTAATTACCGATCACAACGTTCAGGAAACCCTGGCCATTACCGATAAAACATATTTAATGTTTGAAGGAGGAATTTTGAAAGCCGGAATTCCGGAAGAATTAGTTGAAGACGAAATGGTTCGCCGTGTTTATCTTGGACAAAACTTCGAATTACGTAAAAAGAAACTTGAATTCTAATAAAGTATACAGTCGCACTTTTCAGTCACAGTAAAAAAACTGAAAACTGCGACTAAAAACTAAAAGTATGACTCCACAAAAACCAACTCAGGAAGATTACGACAACTGGCACAAAGACCCAAATAATTGGTATTTGGGATGTTTTTATTATAATCCGAAAGACAAACGATTGCTTCCTCCAAAGAGAATACAATGGATGGGTTACACCGTAAACTTTGCTAATCCGTACTCTGTTTTAATACTTTTAGCTTTTCTGGCATTAATTCCACTTTCTTACTTATTAAAATAGTTTTAGTCAAGGTGAAAACTATGACTGTGACTAAAAACTATTCAACCGTAATAAACTGCAATTGTTCTAAGTCGCCATTATAGATATTCACATCTACCCTATGCTTAATTCCCGGTAAAGATGCTTTTTCTGTAAATTGCCAAAAAAGCCAATCGTCTTCAATTTTTTCTCTGTAGAAATTATAATTAGCAATCCAAAACAAATATTCGCTGAATTCTTCTTTTAAGAAATCACTGTAATAGCGTTCTCCCGTGTAAATGATCGGACGAACCTGATAATGTGCTTCGACTTTGGTTAGCCATCTTTTCAAGCCTTTTTTTAAGCTGTCCAAAGGTTGATTTTTAGGTAATCTTTCGATATCCAAAACGGGGGGTAAATCACCTTTTTGCAGTTTTACGGTTTTAATAAAAAGATTAGCCTGCTCGATCGAATTTTCGTTAGGACGATAATAATGATAGGCACCACGCATAATTTTATTCTCTTTTGCACCGCCCCAATTCCTCTTAAATTGTGCATCCACACGATCGTTTCCTGCAGTAGCTCTAATGAACACAAATTGAACCGGATATTTTTCTTCTAAGATTTCAATGTCATCCCAATCAACTTTTCCCTGAAATTCAGACACATCAATACCAATCACTTTTCCTTTATGATTCTCCAAAACCTGAATATTTCGAACATCCGAAAGGTGTTTATCAACCTCATCTTCCTCTAAAACTTTACCCGATTTAAATCCGAGATAATAAGCCAATCCGGCGCGATAATGATAAATAGTTCCAAAGAAAAGCACTGCTAAAAAAGAGAATCCAATAAAGCGAATCACTTTGCTAAAAGCAGAACGAGTTGGTTGCGTTTTTCGGGAATAAGAAGTTCGTCTTGTCGTTTTTCTTGCCATTCGAATAAAACTACTTTTTCAAAAACACATTATTCACAACGGACAACAACACATAAAAAATGATAATTAAAGGAATTGCGATATAATGCAATAAAAGCACCATTAAAACCGACACTAGCAAAAATACAATTTGAAGTGCATTTTCTTTAAGGCTAAATTTCTTGATCTTTAAAGAAAATAACGGAATTTCGGCATTCAAAATATAAGCGCTACATAAAGTAATTACCAATAAAACCCATTGATTAGTTAAGATTTCCAATATCATTAAAGAATCAGAAAACTTCAAGACCAAAGGCAAACTCAAAATAAACAATGCATTTGCCGGAGTTGGCAAACCAATAAACGAATCGGTTTGACGAGTGTCAATGTTGAAATTTGCTAATCTATAACAAGAACCTAAGGTCACAATAAATCCTAAAAATGGAATTGCTGGATTTGTTCCTAATTCATGTGCACTATTTGTAAACAAACTATACATTACGTAACCTGGCGCAACACCACTAGTTACCATATCTGCCAAAGAATCCAGTTGTAATCCAAGTGGACTTGAAACTTTGAATAATCTGGCAAAGAAACCATCAAAAAAATCAAAAAAGATTCCTAAACAAACCATGTAAAAAGCCATTTCGTAATTGGCTTCAGAAATAAAAACAACCGCAATACAACCGCAGAAAAGATTGATTAATGTAATTAAATTAGGAATGTGTTTTTTAATATTCATCTTTATTAAATTTGATAATGGTGAGGAACAAATTTAGTATAATAACTGCATCTACAAGCCGTTTTTTTAAGAGTTTTTTATTTGAAATTTTACCATTCGTAATATTTCTCAAAAGGAATAAATTAGATGGGTAAAATATTATATTTTTGATAAAAATTAAAACAGACTTCGGTTTGCTAAAAAATATCCGTTGAAGAAACTTTTGGGGCTTTTATTATTTTGGAGTTGCACAACACAATATGCACAGACTGTTCGAAAGTATTCGAATGAGTTTATGAATATTGGTGTCGACGCCGCTGCATTAGGAATGTCGAGTGCGGTTGTTGCTTCTACAAATGATGTCAACGCAGTTTACTGGAATCCGGCTGGTCTGACACATCTTGAGGATCATCAAATTTCGTTAATGCATGCTAATTATTTTGCCAATATTGCGCAATATGATTATATAGGATATGCCAGCCCAATTGACGACAGAAGCGCCTGGGGAATTTCGATGATTCGTTTTGGAGTCGACGATATTATGGACACAACCGAATTAATTGACAGCCAGGGAAATATTGATTACAATCGAATTCGCTTATTCTCAACAGCAGATTATGGCTTTACCTTTTCTTATGCCAGAAAATTGCCTGTAGAAGGATTTCAATATGGAGTTAATGCAAAAGTGATTCGTCGAATTATTGGAAAATTTGCTAATTCGTGGGGTTTTGGTTTTGATGTCGGATTACAGTTTGAGCGCAATGACTGGAAATTTGGATTGATGCTTCGTGACATTACAACAACTTATAATGTCTGGAATATTGATGAAGAAGAATACGCAAAAATTGCTAATGCTATTCCGGGAGAAAATAATGAATTACCAGAAAGTACTGAGATTACTTTACCAAAAGCACAATTAGGAGTTTCAAAAAAGTTTGATTTTCATAATGATTATAGTCTTTTGGTTGCTACAAATCTGAATATGCGTTTTGAACAGACTAACGATATTATTTCCTCAAAAATAGTGAGTATTGATCCGGCAGTTGGTTTTGAATTCGGGTATACCGATTTAGTTTTCCTAAGGGCCGGAGCTGGGAATTTTCAAAATGTGATGCAATTAGATAATACTGAAAAAGTAAATTTTCAACCTAATATTGGGTTAGGATTTAAATACAAAGGTATTCAGGTAGATTATGCTTTGACTGATTTAGGAAATCAAAGCACAGCATTATATTCGAATATTTTTTCTTTAAAAGTAGATTTAGGTATCTTTAGATAATTTTACAACCATTAAACTTCTTAAAATTTTAAATCATGAAAAATGTCATTTTCAAAAAAACAGTTTTTAGTTTACAATTATTACTAAGTTTTATTGGTTTCAGTCAGAATTTGCCTTTATCAAAAGATGCTAAGGTAAGTGTGCTTACTTGTGGATTGGCAAATGAAACTTATTCTTATTTTGGCCATACGGCCATCCGAGTTGCGGATTCTGCAAACAATATTGATTTGGTTTATAATTATGGTGCTTTTGATTTTTCAACACCAAATTTTGTTGCAAAATTTGCTAAAGGTGATTTACAATATTTTGTCGTAGTTCATCCATTTGCTGATTTTATGAAGGAATACAATTATGAGAAACGAAGCGTTTTTGAACAAGAGCTTCTTATTCCACAGGAGTCAAAACAAAAGCTATTTGATAACTTAAATACTACTTTACTTTCTGAAGAACGTTATTATACTTATAAATTTATTGATAAAAACTGTACCTCAATGGTTGTTGACATTATCAATAAAACATTGAACGGAAATGTGATAACAAAAAAAGGCGATACCGATATTACTTATCGTTCTATACTATTCCCTTATTTTGATGGGCATTTTTATGATAAATTAGGAACCAGTATTATCTTTGGAACCAAAGTAGATCAATTAGGCACCAAAATATTTCTGCCTTTTGAGTTAAAAAACAGTTTAGAAAAGACTCCTTTTCAAAATCATCCTTTAGTTAGCAAGACAAGTACATTGCTAAACTTTGAAAAAGAAACCCCAACTTCCTGGTGGAATAATGTGTATACTTACTTATTTATACTTGCCTTTGTAGTTTTGGCACATAATAAAATAGTAGACAAAATCTATCTTTTGATTTTATCTTTAATGGGAATTTTCTTTGTAGTTGTGGGATTTTATTCTTTTCACCAGGAACTGGCGATGAACTATAATGTGCTTTTATTTAGTCCCCTTTTATTGATTTTGATTTTTTTATCAATTCTTAAAAATAAAAGATGGACGTATCGCTTTGCTGTTTTACATATACTTTTTCTAATTGCTTACAGTCTATTTATAATTAACAAAGCGCACTTTTTAATTGTTTTACCTATGATTATAACAAGCGGTTTTGTTTTAGTAAGAGTCGCGATCAGAAACAAAAAACGTATTCCGATTATTATCTAAATAACTATTGTCCACGATAAAACAAGACCGTAGTAATAGTTTTGAAAGTAATACTCAAATCGAGAAAAACACTTCTATGTTTGATATAGTAAAGATCATATTGTAGTTTTATCAGACTCTCCTCAATAGATTCTCCATAAGAATAATTGACCTGTGCCCAACCGGTAAGTCCGGGTTTAATAACGTGTCTTGTTTCATAAAAAGGCATAACCTTAGCAATTTCGTTCACAAAGTATGGCCGTTCCGGCCTTGGCCCTATTACAGCCATATCACCTTTTAAAACGTTAAAAAACTGAGGCAGCTCATCAATTCTTGACTTACGCATAAATTTACCAAATGGAGTTATCCTTTTGTCATTTGAAGAAGCAAATGGGCCGTTTATATCAGAATTTTGAGTCATCGTTCTAAACTTGTAAATTTTAAAAACAACCCCATGTTTTCCTACTCGCTCTTGTGTGTAAAACAAACTTCCTTTATTGGCCAAAAGATTTCCAATGAAAATTAGAGGGATCAATAAAATACAAACTAATAAACCCATAAGCGATAATAAAAACTCCAATACCCGGATTAAGGACAAATACAATTTATTATTATTACTTCTACTAAAAGGGAAGAATCTATAAAAATCTTTCGAGATATAATGAACCGGAATTCGTTGTGTTTTACTTTCATACACTTGCGTATACTCTCGTATAATATTTCCTGATTCTAACAAATGAAGTAATTGTTGGTATAAGTCTGCAGTTATACCATCTGTTTTCTGTGATGCAATTACGATTTCAGAAATATTGTTTTTAGTGACAAATAATTCTAAGTCATTCTTTTTAATTTCTTTTACATAATGAAAACCGGAGTCCTCGGGTGAAATTAAATCAGAACTGACAAACCCCAAAATTTTATAATGTGGATCAACATTTTCAAGTCCTAAAACCAATTCCTCAACCTGGCTATGATCACAAATTAAAATTACATTTTGTGAAAAGCGATGTGATGCTAAAAAATATACATAAAAATATCGCCAGGCCAATAATGCCCCTAGTATAGTAAAATAAAAAACCAGAATAACCAAACGTTTTTTTGGAAGTTCTGGTGACAAAATTGGTGTAAATAAATAAACTAAAACAGCCGTTGTAACGGTAAGGATAACACTTCGGAGAATTTGAAACTGGTTACTGGCAACCTGAAGATTGTACATTTCGAAAATTGCGCCAAAAATAGTCAGGTACACAATTAGCATGACTGGTCTAAAATAATGTGTCTGATCTAAATTGAAATACTGAACATCAAATAAAAAATTTAACAGAAACAGTGCTGAAAAAACAAAAACAATATCAAAAAGGCGAAGTAATAATTTCCTTTCCGAAATTTCGAAATGCATTTTTCTATTTGAAGCCATGGATTCAATTTTTTAATTTGGGGGCAAACAAATGTATTTAAAAAAAAGAATTTAATCACTTGAATCTTTGGCTTTTTCAGGAATTTTAATGTGAACTGAAAGGAGGGTTAAGGCATAGACGAAAGCTGGGGCGGCTGTTCGCATGGCAGCATGATTTATGGTTAATAGCCAAAAAACAAAAAAAGACAAGAAGTACAGATGTTGTCTATTATGAATATATAAAACAAAAGGCGTTATAAAAAGTATTAAGAGTCCAAGAATACCAAATAAACCATGTTCTGCAAGCATTCTTGTTATTTCATTGTGTGAAGCCACGGCATTGCCAAAAGATTTTTCTCTCATTTCTTTTCCCATTCCAACACCAATGCCGATAATAGGATTATCTAAAAAATAAGTAATTTCGGACTCAATTATTTCCTCTCTACCACTTAATTGACTTTTTTTCTCCCTTCCTCTTGCATCCTGATTTGCATAACGTTTATCGATAAGTCCGCTAGTTTGAATAGAGGTATACGTCCAAATACCAATTCCCATTAAACCGGTCATTACAAAAACCGGGATAAATTTGCTTTTCCCTTTTGCATTTGAAAAAAAATACAATAAAACTAAAAGACACGCAATCATAACAACACCTGTTATAATACCCCCTCTTGAAAAAGTTACAATACCTCTGTAACTTACAAAAAGCAATAAAATTCCATTTAAAATTATTTCTTTTTTAGTCTTTGAAAATAATACTAATTGGGTAAAAAAGATAAAAATCCCTAATCCCAAAATGGTAGAAACCTGATTAGGACCAAATCCTCCAGACGTTTCAAAATTAGATTGTGTTCCTGTTACCACATCTTTTACACTCGGATTGTATAAAAACAAGTACACTGTTGTTGTCAATATCGGCAATCCCAACGAAAGTACAATATTTTGTAAATCTGAAAACAGCACTTTTCTCTTAAACATGTAAATAGCACAAATTGCTAGACAAATTGGTCCTGACAAATTAAAAAACACTGCTTTTTTAACGTCTATATCGTAGTCTGTTACTGTTGAAGCTATTATAATACCTGGAATCAACAGGATCAGAAAAAACCAATAAATGAATGCATTTACAGAAAAATTACTGTACATCATGCCCAAAAACATGAAAAACATAACACTTATTTTAACATACTCATTATTAAGATTCCCACCAGTCATTCTCAAAAAAACCTCAATACCAACTAAATATGCAGCTATTAAAAGAACTTCATTGTTCTTATTTTTTGTCTTCTGTACGAAGTAAAAACCAATGATCGGAATTAAAAGTGCCAGTATTTTGGACAAAAAAGGTACTGCAAAAATAATCACAGCAATAATGCAATGAACTAAAACAACATGAATGTACGACAATCGAAAACTTTTCATTATTTACTTTTTTTGTACGCTAAAATTAGCTTTTCAATTACTGATTCTTCAGAATAATTCTGCAAAACTGATTTTTTAAATTTTTCTGCCAAAGTATTCCTTAAAACTTCATTAGTAACGATTTTTTTTAGTTGTTTTTTAACTTCCAATTCTGAAGTAGGATCAAACAATAATCCATCAATCTCATTTTGAATAAGAACAGAACAATATCCAACATTGGTAGAGACTACAGCTACATTTTCTAAAGCGTATTCGAGTAAAGTTACTGGAAAACCCTCTTGTGTTGAGGCTAAAACACCAACCGAAACCTGAGATAAAATATTTTTGATATCGCTTTTTTCTCCATACAAATAAATATGGCCCTCCAAACAATATAATTTTATAAAGCCTTTTAGTGCCTCAGAATAAGAATCAAAATAATCTCTACCTATTAAATGTAAACTCCAATCTGATTCATATAATTTTAAATCAGCGTAAGCTTTTAAAATTAAAAGGTGATTTTTAGGATTTTTTAAATTAGCCAGAAAAACTATTCTTTTCCCATCTAACCCTTGTAGTTCTGTTAATTGATTATGTTCAGATACATTTTGAGATCTAGTGAAATTGGGAATGAAGATCACATTAGAGCAATTCATATTTTTCTTATTCCATTCTTTCAACTGAAGATTCACTACAAAAATAGAAGAAAAAAAAGTCGATAAAAAAAACAAAAATATATTCTGTTTTTTAGTTTCTTTTGATCTTGAGCCATAATGATCATGCCAAAATATTTTTACTCGTGGTAAAGTCAGCTTTACTAAAACAGCTATAAAAAATGAAGAACTATGTGCATGTATGATATCAATTTTATTTTTAACCAAATATTTTCTTAAGCGAAAAACAGCATTCACATCTACACTTTTTTTCTTTTGCAAAAACAAATAAGCAACTTCAGAATCTATTTGATTTTTTAAACCTCCTTCTTTCCTGGTTGCAATTAAACCTGAAAATGCTATTTTTTTAGACAATGCATTTGCATAATTTACTGCCATCCTTTCTGCACCACCAAGTTCTAAAGAATCTATAATTTGTACAATTCTCATTTTACCAGCAGTTTTTTTATTTCGGATTCAAAAACTTCGGTTGTATATTGCTGTGACCAGCTTGCAGCTAGTTTACTCTTTGATAAAAAGTCACCTTTGCCTTTTACTACATTCTCAATTTGAAATACATCTTTTTCCAAATCCATTTCAAGTAAAATACCTCTCTTGCCATAATCTAGCATAAAAGGAACACATGAAACCTTTGTTGCTATTGATACGCATCCCCAAAACATACCTTCGGCAATGGCTTTTGGCCATCCTTCACTTTTAGATGGCAAAATAACAAAATGACTTTTTTGATAAGCTTTTTTTATTGTTTCCTGATTTTGATTACCATTCAAGAAAATATAATTTTCTAGCTTATTTTTCTTAATATACTCTTCCAAAGCAACCCTTTCACTTCCTTCTCCATATAAATTCAGAATTACATTCTTATTCTGTTTAATACATTGTTCAACTAACTTTATAGCATACATTGGATTTTTTCCAGAAACGAGGGTTCCCACAAAAATAAATTCTACCGAATTCTCAAAATCTGTTTTATTAGGCAACAATTTTTCTGATTCTGAATATGTTGCCGTAAAAAAAGATTTCATGTTCTTCGACTGATTCTCCCAATCTCCATATACTAAAACTTTCATATTCCGAGTTAGAAAAGAATTATTCAAGATTTTCTTTTGTAATTTATAGGTCCAAGGTTGGTTACTTTTTGGGTCCCAATTTCCAGCGTATTTGGCGGTTTTTATTTTTCCCGGGAATAATATCTGAACTAAAGACCCTATCAAACCAACATTCCCAGGACAACGTAAATGAATATGATCTGCATCATTCATTGCCCAAAATATTTTCCAAAAAATTATTGGTAACTTAATGAACGAAACTATGTTGCTTTTAAAACTGGTAAAACTAAAATCAGGAACTTTTCTAAAATCAATCTTATTATGACTATATGCAATATCAATTACTCCCGGATTTCCATGTAATAATGGCCCAACAACTATTACTTCATCAACATATTCCAACCAAATATTCATTTCACGCACATAAGGTGCATAACCAAAATACTGATCATTGTTTTTAATATGATTAACGTGAGTAATTATTGCAAATTTCATTTTATGTATTTTCCAGTAATCTTGTAATAACTTTTTTTGGTGCTAAATATTGATCAAAATAGTTTTTACTTTCTAATTCGAGTTTTCTTTTAAAATCAAAATTTTTTATTATTTTTTCTATTGCGTTACTAATATCGTCACCATCATTGACATAAATGACATTGACATTATTTAACAAATCATTTGGCAATATATTATAGTGGGGAGTTGTAATAATTGCTTTCCCTAAAGCCAAAAACTCTGCCAATTTCCAACCATGGCAAGAGAGAACTGCTGGGGTATTAAATACAAACGCCGAATTTTGAATTTTTTTAATATAGGTTTTTAAAGGGATTTTTTTTGAATACACTAAATCATCAAACCCTAAATTATCTCCGTTACTTCTCGCAGCAAATCCTCCTTCAAAAATAATATTCGAATTACTTTTACACGATTTTATAAACAAGGCCCGATTTCTATTGGTTTCATTTTCCTGTTTCCAAATACTATTTATAAAAAAAACTTCATTAGCAGATGATTGAACTGAATCATATTTTTTCAATTTCAATCTTTTATATTGCCTCCAATAATTGGCAATAAATTCTCTTCTGTTTGAGATAGAATTTCTAAATCTGATAAAATTTAAAATCAAATAATAAAACGTTTTAAACAAATTCCAAATCTTGATCCCAAAGCTAGGGCCAATTGCAATAACCTTTTCACTATTTTCAACTGGTAAATGATTCAGATTATAATTTACTTTCCCATATACATCACACCACTCTAACTCAATACTATTAATTTGATTTGAATCTTTTGAATCAATAATAATTTTCTTCGAATAAGTGTCATTTTCAATAATAAAAGCAAAAGTACCCTGATTGAATTTAGGGAACTTTGAGATATTAAATTCAAAATCCTGATAAATTTCCTTTATACCGTGAATATAATAGCCATCATAAAAAACATCACAAAGACCATATATATAGATTTTTGATTTCATTATACTTCGCTAGGTTTTTTAAAAAACAAACTCCACCATCCCATTGTCCTGCCTAATGCTTCTGTAAAGGCAGCCTTTTTATGCTTATCTGTAATAACGTTTGTAAAACGAATTATAGTAAGTAAAATAGTTATTGCATTCCATTTTAATCTGGCTTTAAAATCTGGCTTTTCATTTTTAATGCGCCAAACATACCAGCCATTTCTAACCACCATTTTACCATATTGATATTGATTTGGTCTTCCGGATACAGCATGAAAATGATGCAACTTAGCTTTTGTATTCAGATATAATCTTCCGGTTTTAGCAACTCTTAAAGTAAAGTCGGCATCTTCATATAAACCATAACCTTCAAAATAAGTAGAGAATGACAGTTTTTCAAAAATAGATTTTTTAAAAGATGAAACACCTCCCATTAATTGCTCTACTTCATAAATCTTATTACTTGGCGGCAGAAAACCAACGCTTCTTCCATGTGAAAATAGTGGCGAAAATCCTGGAGGACAATCACTATCCAGATTCAGTTTTTTTCGAAGTACAAAACGACTTCCATCCTTACGTTTCCAATCATCAAAATAAAACTCATTAATTTTAGGAATATAATTTTCTTTTGTTTTCTCCCATTTTATTTCATTGCATATATAACCACCAACTCCCAAAGCTTCTGGAAAAGCATTATAAGTATTTAGTAAATTCTCAAAATAATCTGGTTCTAAGACTGTATCATCATCTAAAAAACAAACAATTTCACTATCATCATCAACTTTTTGAATTCCAAAATTTCTTTGTTTGGTTAGACCGCGATTTTTATTATCAACCAAAAAATATTTTAGATTTTCAAATTGATTTGAACTTAAAATAGCTTCTGTTTCATTATTTGTAGATCCATCAACAATTAAAATTTCATGAGGATATAAAGTTTGCTTCTGAACTGATTGCAATAATTTAAGCAATGATTTCGGACGCATGTAGGTACAAATGATTAGAGAAAATTTCATGAATTCTGAATTAATTTATTTGCCCAATAATAACTTTGCTTCCATTCCTTGTTAAAATTTAAAAAATATTTTATAGGATTCTTAATTGACTGCTTAGTATAATATTTAAAGAAAAGAATTGTTTTATATCCGTTTCGCTGCTCTGTTGTTTCATGTAATATTTTATATAACATTATTGTCGGAGATGGCTTAGGTATAATTCGATCATTTGACCACCCTAATTTAGGCTTAATTCTAAAACCTCCACTTGGTGCTTTTAAATGTACAATTTCAGGATTAGGAAAGTATAAAATATCGTATCCCTGATTTCGCATTTGCATTCCAAAATCAGAATCTTCGCCGTAACCAAATTCAAATTTGCCATTAAATTTGACTTTATTCAATATTGACGAGTGTATAAAACTATTTCCTGAACCAAACATAGAAGATTGGTTTATACGAATGTTTCTCTTCTTTTCATGTGGCTGAATATAAGAAGTCGAGAGTGTTTTTATTCCGAATTTTTCCAGGTTAACCAATACGTCTTTCAACAAATCAGGGCCAAATCTATTATCGTCATCATTTAGAAAAACCCATTCACTTTTAACCTGACTCAAAGCAACATTTCTTGCATTACAGGCACCCATTTGATGTGTAAAAATATGTTTTATTTCAAAAGGCCACTTTTCTTTTGTTATATAATCAAGTTCTGAAGTACTGTTAATTTCAGGATTTTGTTCAACTATTATTACACATTCAGGCAAAATAGTCTGATGAGATAAATCTATTAATACATCATACAAATATTTTTTTCTTCCTATAGTTGGAATAATAACATCTATAGTTCCTGAATCGATTACTTTTAATGCGGAATGCACTTTTATTTCATCGATATCAATATTGCTATTATTTCTGTTCTTAAAGAAAATACTGTATACTAAAGCAAAAAAAGGAAATTTAAGCTCGTAAATCATTAGATTTAAAAACAATAAAAATATCCACCTCGTTCTATAATGCTGCTTTACAAATTTAAAAAGTAAAAGATTAGAAGGTTTTATAGCAAAAATTAAATCATTCTTAACCAATAACTTAGGCTCAGAGTAACATAATAATCCTAGTGGCATGCATACTTTAGCTAATGAGGTTAAGTAGTAATCAAAATTTGAATCAAGTTTGATTTTTTCTTTTACTGATAATAATACTTCTGCATGAATAGCACCAGCCAAACTACTCATTTGCCATGTAGGGTAGGTAACTTTTTTATTTATAACTATAAATGCTGACTTATCAATATATCCTATTTTCCTGTCCAAAAAATTGTTTCCCAAATTATAGGACAACATCATTTTATTATGGTGAAATGCATCTGTTATGGCTTCTAAATTTAAATAGTTTTCACAACTTAGATCACACCAAACTATTTTTGATTGTTGATGTATTAGAGCTAAATTAATCAGCACTGAAGAAATAGTATCTTTTTTATTAAACGATACTATTTCATTATTTGCAGAAACAACCTTTTTTACTTTATTCTGACTATGATATACTATTATCAAACTTAGCTATTATTAGTTTATAAAATTCTATATTTTGTTTTGCCAAAACCTTTATATCAAAAGATTTTTCTACTTTTTCTCTAGCAGATTTTCCCACTTTCAAACACAACTCTTCATTATTTAATAGTGTCGTAATTCTTTTTGAAAAGGTATCGTGATCTGTAGGATGAGCTAAAAAACCATTATCTCCTTCATCAATCATTTCTTTTGCCCAACCAACATTTGATGCTACAATTGGAATTTCCATAGCCATGGCCTCTAACCAGGAAACAGGAAAAGCTTCTGCAAAAGAAGGGAAAACACAGAGAGTTGCACTTTGGATTTTTTCTTTTATTTTAACATGAGGAATACTCCCCAAATAGGTCACATTGCCAATGGCTTTATCAGAGAACAACTTCTGCATCATTTTCCATGTAGATGAATTCCCTGAAATAATATCAGAAACATCTTTACCAATTAAAATTAATTTGATTTCAGGATTGTTCTCGATTACTTTATTAAAAATTAAAGGTAATTCTAAAAGTCCTTTTTTACGAATTAGGCTTCCAAAATATAAAATGCTTTTTTCTTTTTGATTGTAATTAGTATCAATTTCAAACAAACTAGCATCAATAAGATTTGGAACAATTGTAAATGTTTTATTCAAATCAAAAATTATATTTGTCAAATCTGCAGTAAACTGACTTACTGATAGTAAACTATCTGCCTTTGTTAATGCCCTTTTTTCGTGAAATTTATTTACCCACTTAACCGGACGATTATCCAAATGGCAGAAATAAGTATCAGATCCATGTAATCGAATGATAATAGGACATTTATCTGGTTTAATAAATGAGGTAATTCCAGTCCAGTCAGGCGCTTCTATTAAATCAATTTTTTTATTAAAATATAATTGATTAATAATTCGTTCGATTTTTTTTCTTGTAAGAAACCATGATAATCCTTTGAATTTTATATTCTTTATTTGTTGGATAATAATACCATTATCATCAAAAATGGCATCTTCCTTTTGTCCATACACCAAAACTCTAACCACAATACCTTTTTGTAAAAGTCCTGTTGCCAAATTTTTAATACTTGTACCTATACCACCCGAATTCCCAGTCAAAGAATGTGGATATTCTGGTGTTAAAAAGGCTATTTTCATGGTTTTACTTCTTAAAAAAATCTTTTAAAATTCTAGCTGTAAATATTTTTGCTCCTGTGTCAGTCATATGTCCGCAAGAAGAAAAATATTTATCCTCTAAAACGACATTCTCATAATTATGAATTTCGGGATATACTTTTTTAACTTTGTCAAAATAATTCATCCCTGTAACATTTTCGCACATTGGCGTCATAACAGCAATAAAATTAATATTGTTTGCTGTACAAATATTTTTAATTTCTTCGTAATATTTATTATGGGGCAAAGGATTCAAATTAACAATATTATTTTTCATATTACCATTTTTGTCTTTTTTTAAAGGGTAAAATCCTAGATTATCTAAAGCATTAGTTTTTTTATGAACAGCTGTCAGGAATGTTTCTCTAAAACCTATTTTAGTATCAAATTTTATGTATCTATAAAAAGGGATATAATATAATTCATTAAAATTTTCTTGAGATTTAAAATGATCCTTTACAATCTTCGAATTATGAATATACGGTAAAAATAAAGCAGAAATGCCTTCAGCCTGATGATCAACAGATAGATTTAAATCAGCTTCAAGAATTACATTTTTGATTTGATATTTTCTTTCAATCATTAGTTTTAACATTAGTGATGCTTCAAACAAATGTCCACCACTCATACCATAATTAAAAGTTTTCAAACCTTTATCTTCAAACATCTGTGATACAAAATGATTATTTGCACGGGAAGAACCTAAAATGACAACATCAAACTTTTGCTCTTTCGAATTAAAAACGGTTTCTATTTTTCCTCTGTTTTTAGACTGCAAAAAAACAGCTGTATATAAACCGTCTAAAACAATTGCTATTAAAGCAATTACAATGAAAATTTTTACTATATAAATTAAAAAACGCTTCATTAAAACTGAAAATATATAAATTCTTTATAATCTGAAAAGGTTCCGAAAGCCATAATTGCTGCTAGTGCTAAAGCTATCTTCAATAAGCTCCTTTTTCCTGAAAGAGGTTCAATTTTATTACGATTAAACCATTCGACCAAAACAAACAGAAGTATCATTACTAGTACTTCATAACTATAACGTTCATTATCTAAATATTGAAAATTAAATTCACGATTGGTTATAATTCTTTTTAAATATAAAACCGCATCGGTGATCGTCTTCGCTCTAAAAAACACCCAAGCTACACAAGTCAAGAGAAATGTATACAAAATACTAAATATTACTTTAACTGCATCAAAATTAAATTTGAGCTGAATCTCACCTATATTGTTTCGATTACTATTTGACAAAAGCAACGGTAAAAAATAAACGGCATTAATGAATCCCCATGCAATATAAGTCCAATTGGCACCATGCCAAAAACCGCTGACTACAAAAATGATAAAAGTATTTCTGATTTTCATCCAGAGCCCTCCTTTACTTCCTCCCAAAGGAATATATAAATAATCTCGAAACCATGACGAAAGCGAAATGTGCCAACGGCGCCAAAATTCAGCAATATCTCTTGAAAAATAAGGGTAGTTGAAGTTTCGAAGTAAATCTAAACCAAACAATTTTGAAACGCCTAAGGCAATATCTGAATATCCGGAAAAGTCTCCATAAATCTGAAAAGCAAAATAAATGGCGCCTAATATTAATGAAAATGAATTCATTGATGTGTAGTTATCAAAAATGGCATTGGCATAGGTAGCACAAGTATCAGCAATGATCACTTTTTTCACTAAACCCCATATAATTTGACAAACACCTTCCTTGGCTTTTTCTAGATCAAATTCTCGTTTTACTTTTATTTCCGGTAATAAATGGGTAGCCCTCTCAATTGGGCCGGCTACCAAAAGCGGAAAATAACTAACAAACAATGAATAGTCTACAAAATTATACTCGGCTTTTATTCGCTTAAAATAAATATCAATTACATATGATAAGCCATGAAAAGTATAAAATGAAATTCCGACTGGAAGAATGACATTTAATAAAATTGGACTTGCCTGAATTCCAACTGAATTTAATAATTCAGAGAATGACGCAGCAAAAAAATTATAATATTTAAAAATCCCCAGAAAACCTAAATTTACAATGATACTTAGCCAAAACCAAAATTTACGGCCTCTTTCAGATTTTCCTTTTTCTATTTGAATTCCCGTATAATAGTCTAAAAATGTAGAGAAAACCAGTAAAAATAAGAATCTCCAATCCCAGCAAGAATAGAAGTAATAACTAGCAACAATTAATAAAGCATTTTGTGTGCTTTTGGTTTTATTAAAGATAAACCAATACAGAAAAAAAACGATTGGCAAAAAAATAGCAAATGCTAATGAGTTAAAAAACATCTTTAAGATTTATGAATTTTAAATTTAATAGACTTCTTCTAAAATTAGTTTTAAATGATTGTCTACCATTTTCGGCAAAGAAAAGGAATTGGTAATTAATTCTCTTGTATTAATAGATATCTTTTTGTTTCCTAAGTAAACATCTTCGAGAATTTGTTTTAATTCCTGAATATTTTTGACTTGAAAAATATATCCATTTTTACCCGATGACACAACTTCGGTATTCCCGCCAACATTTGTCGTAATTACAGGCACATTTGCGGCAAGGCTTTCTAAAATTGATAAACTGAAACATTCCATATGCGTTGGCTGCAACATATAATCATAGTTAGAAAAAATCTCATTAAGGTTTGATTTACTTCCCATGAAATCGAAACAACTTTCAAGAGAGTATTCTTTGATTTTATTTACCAATTGCTGTTTATATGGACCGTCACCATAAATTGTGATTTTTATTTCCTTTTTTATTTTCAAAGGAAGAAGTTGCACAGCTTCAATTAAGTCCTGAATTCCTTTTGATTCCCTAAGATGTGACGCTATTAAAAAATTAGGTTTAATTGTATTTCTGGTTTCTCTACTTACAATAGTATCTAAAATAACTCCATTGTAAATTGTTATCGTTTTAGATTTCAAGTGAGATCCAAAATCTTTTAAAATTTCTTTTACAGTATAATTGGATACACCGACAAAAACATCAATATATCTCGAAAACAAAATCCCTTTTATTTTTTTATTTATCTTTTTTTTGAATGAATAACCGTTTAAAGGTCTTGGATTATGGTCAACAGCAATAATTTTCGCATTCGTAAACTTCTTTGTTTTATAAAAAAAAGGCGTGCATAATTCTACAAAATGAGTAATAACGTGCGTGTAATTTTTTTTGTTTTGCTTACAAAAAGCAAGAAAATAATTTTCTAAATTTCCAGATTTGTTTGCATAAATCTTTAAATTAGAATAACTTCCATGATTGGAAATATTTGGAAAAAACCAGTCTATTTCAGTTCCATTCTCTTTGCATTTTTTATCAAAATCCCAGAAAAAATAATCCATACCTCCCACTCTTTCCGGAAGTAATTCATAATGGCAGATTACGGCTATTTTTTTATTAATCATGAAATGCAGCTAAAGTTGATGCAATACGTTTACTTGTTCCTTGTAAATTTTGACCTATTTGTAAATCAATCATGGCTTCCCGATCTTTTTTTCTTTCGCTTGGATTCTTAAAAGTCTGATTAATTTGTTCGATTAATTGCTTTTCATCTTTCGCAATTACTACCGCATTTCCATCTATTACTTTTTTATAATGAATGTAATTCAAAAATCTTTGATCATTGTAAAGTCCGTTTTGCAGATTTCCAAAAACCGTATTAATTACCGGCTTGTCAAAAAGCATAAAATCAAGGCTCATTGTAGAGCACATATTAATACTTAAATCTGAGTTTTCGAGTACTGAACGCAAATCGCTAATATCTTCATCACTTGGAATTCTTTGTGACCAGTTTTCCTGATGATTTTCTCTGGTTAATACCCATTTTGGTACATTCCATATAATCTCCGGAAATTCATCACGAATAGCTTTAAATCTGCTATCATCTTCAGCAGGAGAAGTTCGTACCAAAAGCTGTACATCAAATTTAATTTCCTTATTTTTGATAGCTTCAACAATCGCCCTAATTACTATAGGATCATTTGGTCCAATTGAAACATCAGCGCAGCTATAGCAAATTATTTTTTTAGTATTATCTAGTCCAAATTTATTAAAGAAGTTTTCTCTTGAAGATTTATATTTTTCCAAAACATATGGTTCAAATTGGGGTGTTCCTACAATTTGAACGTTTTCATTTTTCACATTTGGATAAAAATAAAGCATCTCATCTTTCATTAATTGACTCCATACTAAAAATTTATCAAAAGTTCCCAACATCCTTCCTTTTG
Source organism: Flavobacterium sp. Root420 (assembly GCF_001427905.1). GTDB lineage: Bacteria > Bacteroidota > Bacteroidia > Flavobacteriales > Flavobacteriaceae > Flavobacterium. The sequence continues at coordinate 124,422 of NZ_LMEF01000032.1, read as the reverse complement.
AAGCTAAATTATCCCAGCTGAAAATAAAAGTACTCGTTGGAATTTTTGACTGAATTGCTGAGAATAAAAAAGGAGCTAAATATGGGGGTCTCTGATGCGTAAAAAATAAATGAGAAGGTTGGTCTTTTTTAAGGATTTCAATATATTCCTTTGTTATTTTATTTTTTGAAAAAGATAAAAATTGAAGTTTTTCAGCCAATAAAATGCTTGAATTAGTATTGACATATTTCGTAAAAAAATAAATACTTTTCACAAATATAGACCGAAGAGAATTGTTTTTAGGATAACCAACAATCAGATTATCATTCATTCCATAAAAATTTTTATGTTTCTGCAAATGTGCAATTTCTTTCCATTTCCTAAAAGCCCAAGTTATTTTTCCTTCTTTAAAAACGCTAAGCTCTTTTATTTCAAGTTTTAGATTATTTAATTTTGGATAACAGCTTTCAGGTAAACCGGAATAAATGATAACGGTATCAAACTGATTTACCGCTTCTGCAAGTAAATCACTCATGATAAAATTTCTAAATCCAACTCCATCGGTTATTACAACTCCTAATTTTTTCATTTATTTATAAAGTACTTTTAATCTGATTATTTTGAGATTTCAATCGCAAATTGCTTTGTTAAAATTATAAGATTTTGAAATCGTAATTTCTTAAATAGTTTAATAAAGCCTCATCTTTAATATTTGGCATTAAAATTCTATTCATTTTTCTGCTTGCTTTATTTTTTTTATTTGAATAATAATTATTCGCTAATAAAATTACTAATAAGTCTAATTCTTTTGCGATTTTAATAGTGTCCAAATTATAAGAGCCATGAGGCAAAGCCAGATATTTAATATTTTTATTAGTTAATTCATTTAGCTTTTCTATGGATAATCTTAACTCCTGCTTTTGTTCTTGATAAGTCAATTTTCCTAAAAAATAATGATTGTGTGTATGAATTCCTAATGTAATTAAAGGATGATCCGATAATCTTTTTAATTCAGATTTTGTTAATGAACGATATTCTTCTCTAGGAGAAAAAGGTATTTGATTTATTTTTTCAAATTCAATAAACCATTTTTCCTTATCTGCATTCGATAATTTATTAAGTTTAACTGTAATATCATTATAAACAGTATTCGACTTTGATACTTTATTTTTTACATCTGGAAGATAAAATAATTCGTCACAATCAGCATAATCAAAAATGAATCTATCCCACCAAAATTCATTTTTTGTATTGATATTTAATGTGGTTACAAAAATAGTTGCTGGAATTTGATGTTTTTCCAATAATGGCAAAGCATTTATGAAGTTGTCTGCATATCCGTCATCAAAAGTAATTACTAATCCTGTTTTTTTTAGAGAAGTCCAATCTTCATTGAGTTTCAAAATCTGATAATTTTCTTTATAATAAAGTAATTGATTTTCAAAATTCTCAACGCTTACTGTGAGATGAGTTAATTTATCTCCAACAACATTATTAACTCTGTGATACATAGTTACTAAAACAGGTCTTCCATTTAGTATCCTGTTTTTTAATTTTAAGAATTTATAATATACTTTTTTAAGTGCAGTTTTCATTAATTAGATAAATCTCTAAATTGTTTTTGATGATTGAGTTTCCAAATATCATCTTTTTGGAGACACTGAAGAAATAGTTCATTACTATTACCCTGACCAAAATCATCTGTAACAATTTTTACTATATGCGAGTCAATAATCGAAAGTGCTTTTTTAATATCTTCTTCGAAATAATCTGTAGTGATAATATCAGCGTGAACAGCTCGATTTTGTTGACGTGTACCGATATTAATAATTGGAATTCCATAATAAGGCGCTTCTCGTATTCCTGCACTGCTATTTCCTATAATAAATTGACTGTTTTTTAATAACGTCAAAAAGTATTCAAAACGAAGTGATGGGTAAATTCTGAATCTAGAATTGTATTTTAGCTTTTCGTATGCTTGAATAATGTGCTGACTTCCTAAATCGTTATTAGGAAATATAACTATATAATTATGATTGTCTTGAAGTAAAGCATCAACAAAGGTTTCTGCATATTTTTGCATTTCCTTAATTTCAGTAGTAACCGGATGAAACATTACGATGGCATATTTATCAAAATCAATTTTATAATAATCTTTTGCAATTGCTAATTCAGGCAATTGATCGGAGAACATAATGTCGATATCTGGGGAACCAATCGTAAAAATAGACTCAGTGATTTCTCCCATTTGAATCAATCTCTTTTTTGCTTCATTATTAGAAACAAAATGAATGTGACTAAGTTTACTAACACTATGTCTTATCAATTCATCTACAGTTCCTGAAACTTCTCCTCCTTCTATATGTGAAACTAAAATATTATTAAGTGATCCTACAATCGCACCAGCTAACGTTTCAACTCTGTCACCATGCACTACAATCATATCCGGATTTACCTCTTTGCAATAATGAGACAAACCTTCGATTGTTTTGGCAAGAGTTAAATCCATTGTGGTTTCGTGCGTGTGATTTTTGAAAGTATGAATATTTTTAAAATTGCATCTTTCAATTTCAATTAAAGTATACCCGTATTCTTCTTGTAAATGCATCCCTGTTACAAATACAAAAACTTCAAACTCGCGTTTTTCCTCCAAAATTGAAATCAATGATTTTATCTTTCCAAAATCAGCACGAGTTCCGGTAAGAAATACTATTTTTTTCATTTTGTTTTAAATTTGACGAATCAATAACTCTCCTTTTTGAGTTATTAAACTATTATCCGGAATATTGTTGATGATCATTGTGTGCCCGCCAATAATGACATTATCACCTATTGTAAGTTCTCCAATTATTGAAGAATTACAGTACATCGTAACATTATCACTTATTGTATTGCCATTTCCTCCTCCATTTTTTTTATGCCCAATAGTACAGCCATGATGAATTTTAAATCCTTTACCTATTTTGTTTCTGCTTCCTATGACAGTTCCTTCGCCATGCACAATATAAAAACCTTCGCCTATTTCATTATTAAAATAAATTTCACAAGAACATAATTCCTTAAGCAGCCAATGTATTTGCGGCTTTAGATCTTCCTGATCATTTTTATGTAAAACGTTTCCTAAACGAAATAAAAAAACACCTAACTCGTTTGAATTTGTTGTTATTCTATCTTTGATTTCTTCTCTGGCAAGGTCAGGAAAGTGATAATTAACATCAATAACAGTTAATTCAAAAGCGCTCTGAATATATTTTTCATCAATTGCTTTAAACTGATATACTTTAGTCAATAAAAATTTTACAAAATCTTTCATTAAGTAATATCTTCCCAGATCAATTGTTCATCATTTTCAATATCTCTTGTTGCCGTTTTTCCGATTAAATCATTAAAATGTTCTGCCAGAATTTTACCTGTTCCCGGGCGCTTTACCCAAATGTTTTGTTTTGTAAAAACTTCTCCTTTATTAATGGGCGATATTGCACAAACAGTAGCAAATGCAAAATCAATTGTTACTTGTTCTTCTAAGGCTGGTTTTTTTGTTCCACCACGCATTAAAGCCATTTCTGCACTGGAAACAATTAGTTCATGACAGGCCTTTTCATCCATACTGCAAATAATATCCGGACCTGTTCTTTGCATATGATCTGTAAAATGTCTTTCTAAAATACTTGCGCCAAGAGCCACTGCTCCTAAACAAGCATTGTTATTAAGCGTGTGATCACTTAAGCCAAAAACTTTATCAGGAAAAGCTTCGTGCAGTTCTAACATCGCACCAAAGCGCACCAAATGAATTGGTGTTGGATATAAATTGGTGGTATGCAAAAGTGCCACAGGAATATTATTCTTATCAAAAATAGCAACGGCTTTTTGAATACTTTCAATTGTATTCATACCTGTACTTAAAATAACCGGTTTTCCAAAAGAGGCAATATGTTCTAATAATGGGTAATTATTACATTCGCCTGAACCAATTTTATAAGCTGGAAGATCAAATTTCTTTAATCGTTCAGCAGCTGCACGAGAAAATGGCGTAGAAATAAAAATCATTTCTTTGCTTTCGACATAATTTTTAAGTTCTAATTCGTCTTCTTCATTCAAAGAACAGCGTTCCATAATTTCATAGATAGAAACATCTGCATTGCCTGGAATTACCTTTTTGGCAGCGCCGCTCATTTCGTCTTCTACAATATGAGTCTGATGTTTTACAATTTCAGCACCGGCTCTTTTTGCGGCATCAACCATCTCTTTGGCAATTTGCAATGAACCTTCATGATTAATTCCGATCTCGGCAATAACTAATGGTGGAAAATCTTGTCCGATTCTTCTTCCTGCAATTTCTATATATGGATTCATAAAGTAGGTTATGAATTAGGGTTTAAATGTTTTTGGTATAAATATGTTGCATAATCGAAATCTTCTTTTGTATCGATATCAACAGTGGCAAAAATATGATCTATTTCGAAAGGAAATGAATTTTCTCCAATAATTATATCATCAAAAATCAAAGATGCCTTTGTGATATAAAGCAATCCATTTTCAAAGAAAAGAGGTTCTAAATCCTGACTCCGCTGTCCAATTTTATAATTATATGGGATAAATTTATTTTCAATAATTTTTCCAAACTTTTGATGATTTCGGGAAACTGTAAACAAACTGTCAAATTTTTCTTTTTCGTAAATATGGAAAGCTTTTGTCAGTACATTTTCTGGTCTCAATGGGTTTGTAGGCTGTAAAAGAATAACATTTTCTACCTCATCAGAAATTTGTTCCAGAACATTTTTTAAAGCTGAAACGGTTGGCTCTAAATCTCCGGAAATATGTTCAGGCCGATCTATGACTTTTGCCCCATATTCTAGAGCAATTTTTTTGATTTCTTGATCATCTGTCGAAACATAGATTTCGTCAATAATTTGTTCATTCGCTTTAGCGTACAAAATGCTGTGCGCGAGCAAGGGAATTTCACCTAACTCTTTTATGTTTTTTTGAGGGAGTCGTTTAGATCCTCCCCGAGCTGGAATAATAGCGATCGTTTTCATAAAACATGTTATTTATCTTCTGGATGCCAATACAGTTTTGTCTCTTCTAATTTTTGATAAACGTTATATTCTTTTATTGATAATCGATTTGAATTTTTAATGATTTTCGGAATTGAAAATATCAAATCAAACAATGCTAGTAAAATTGCTTTTAGCGCTTTAAAATCTCCTTTAAAAACTTTTGACTTGAATTGCGACCAAACCGAATAAGCCAGTTTTTTTGGGATAACACGAATTGGATAAAACAAAAAGTACAAATACCAACCAGAACGTAATGATCTTTGCAAACGTAAACTGTAATCTTGGCCTTTTTTTCTCTCTTTTATATTTACCCTGTGATTTACTAAAACTTCAGGCAAATAATGTATTTCCCAATCTTTTTTAAATAAATGGTAAGAAGCAAAATCTTCTTCTCCGTAAAAAACAAACCATTCAGGATAATTTGGGATTTCATTCCAAGCCGACATTCGCCAAACACTTGCGCCAGCGCCAAAACTCTTCACTCTGTGTGGTATGTCATTAGTCTCTATTGAATCAGGCAGCGATTTACTCCAAAAAATCCTAAACCCCAGAATAGCACAGTTTGGGTTTAAATTGAAATATTCTTCGATTATTTCTATAGGGTCCTGGGTAATAAAATGAATATCGTCATCTATATTTATTGCATATGGAGATTTCACTCTCTCCATGAGTCGATTTCTAGTATGATGAATTCCTCTGGAAATCTTATTTGAAAAGATTTCAATTTTTGGAAAATGTGTTGATATATATTCAAAAGTACCATCCGTTGAACCATCATCACAAATTAAGAAATGAACATCGCCTCTTTCAAATAAAAATTTTAATTTTTCTAAAGTAATTTTTAAATCTTCTAATCGATTTTTTGTCGGAATAACAATTGTAAATTTATATTGCATCTTTCAAATTATCTTTATTAATTACTTTTTTCAAATAATCTGAAGACAAATAATCCTCCAAATCCTTCCTATTCAAGTTCAGGTTATCAGGGTTCTGTTTCCATAATTGATAGAGATCTTCAATGATAACAGCTATCTTCTCTACCTGATCAACCTCCGTCCAATAAGGATAATTATTTCCTAAAAGTCGTCTCGTTTCGCTGTAATAAGGGGCTAGGGAAAGTATAACTTTATTTGCCTCTATGCAATGCGGAAATTTTCCTGGAAGAAATGGACTAATCTCTGATTTTGATTCTAAAATGACATTAATCGAAACATTTTTTTGTACAAGAAATACTTCATCAAAAGATTTATTGCCGTTATAGATATATATTTCAGGAATGTCATTTTTATAATGATCAAGAAGTTCAGTATAATCAGATGCATTTCCTAATAAAATAAGTCTTGCATCTTTTTTTGCTTCACTATTTTTAGTAAGAAATATTTCAAAGCCTTTTATCAAGCCTTCCGGTGAACGTTCTTTCATTAAATTTCCGGCATGCAATATATTGAATTTCGAAACATCAAAATAAGAGGGAAAACCATTATTTTGAATTTCGTATTTTGCATTTTGATGCGGAATAATAATTCCAGTTTTTTCAAAATTAGAAAAATAACTGCTCATCCATTCTTTTAACAATTGACTTGGAAAAGCGCTATATTTTGCTTTTTCTGAAATTTCTCTAAAAAAGGATTCTTTTTTGTCATATCCAGGTTCTATCCAATTATAAGGTCTTGGATAATAATGAAAAGGAAAAGGATCGTGCACATATGCCATCCATTTATCATGTAAATGAGGTAATTTAAGAACTGCATAATGTGGTCTAAAACTAGCTCCCTTACTTAAAGTCAATACTAAATCAGGCTCAAAAGACTGTTTTTTCAAGGTTTTAATAATACTTTGTGTATCATTAAAAAAAGTAAAAGAAAAACCCAATCTCTTTTCGAAAAATGGAGCAAAATTTATTTTAAAATTTCGATTTATGACTCTAAAAAATCTGCTAAACAAATAATTAAAACTCCATTTTATTTCTGGGATAGAAAACGTCTTTATATTTTTTAATTGAATATGCTTTTGAGTATAATGATAAACGGCAACTTCAAAACCGGCTTCATTTAGGTTATTAATCAAAGCTACGTTTGCTTTAGAACCACTGCTATCATCTATATTAATAGAATCTACTACTACGAGTACTTTTTTTATCATTTTACCAGTTTATTCTCCAATCTATATCTTGCTTTACTACTAATGCTGGATTACCCGCAATAATAGTTTTGCTTTTTAAAAAGCTTTTTGTGACAACACTTCCCAATCCTATTAAATTTTCACTTTCAATCTGTACTCCTGGCGCAAAACAACATGCCGAACCAACATAAACATCATTTTTAATTACAATTGAAAGCTCTTTGTCTTTTAATTTTGTGTGAATGGAACCATGTGTCCAAAACTGGCTACTTTTACCAGCAATCCAAGTGTTATTGCCTATTTCTATATTATGATACAAATCGAAATAATGATTATTTATAATTCTTGAATTTGTGCCAATAGAGAAATTAGCACTTCCCTGAAATACATTCCCGGAATGAATTGAAGTTTTCTGTCCTATTGACAATTCGTTGCATAAAATTAGGTTATTGTCTGCAATGTAAACATTATCACCAATTGTTACTTTATTGCAGTTTATTATGACTTTCCCAATTTTGACATTTTTTCCAATAGAATAGCCAAACATATTTTCCAATAAAAAAATCCTGGCTGAGTTAGAAGGTATGTGTTTTATTATTTTTAAAAACAAAGATTTTCTTTTTCTCTTATTAAACATAATTAACTACTTAAATAAGTGACTATCTTATCTGCGGCATCTCCATTTCCGTAAGGATTCCCTACATTTTCAAAACCTTTAAAATCATTTAAAATTTCCTCTATTGTGTTTATTATTTTATCTTTATCGGTTCCGACCAAAGTTGAAAATCCTGCTGTTACACCTTCTGGTCTTTCAGAAACTTCTCTGGTCACCAAAACAGGTTTTCCTAATGACGGTGCTTCTTCCTGAATACCTCCAGAATCTGTCACAATTAAAAAAGATTGCTGCATTAACCAGACAAAAACAGGATATGAAACAGGAGGAATTAAAAGAATATTTTGTTTGTCAGACAATAAATCATAAACCGTTTTTTTTACATTTGGATTTAAATGAACCGGATATACTATAAAAACATCTTCTCTTTGAGAAATGTCCAAAAGTGCTTCACAAAGATTTTTTAAGCCTGATTCAAAGTTCTCTCTTCGATGGCCTGTCACCAAAACCATTTTTTTATTTTCTATAATTTTCTTTTTTAATTTTTCAATTTCGGGATGGCCATAGCCAGGTTTACCAATTTTATTTGTTGTCCAAAGTAAAGCATCAATTACGGTATTACCCGTTTGAATAATATCTTCTTTTAGAATTCCTTCAGTTAATAAATTTTCTGTCGCTTCGACTGTTGGTGTAAAATGTAAATCTACTAGTCTACTTGTTATTTGTCTGTTAACTTCTTCTGGAAAAGGGGCCTTTTTATTATAGGTTCGTAGCCCAGCTTCTACATGACCTACTTTTATGCCTAAATGAAAAGCTGCCAAAGCTACCATTGAAGAAGTTGTTGTATCCCCATGAACTAAAACTAAATCTGGGTCTGTTTTCCTAAGGACAGTATCTATTTTTGATAAAATAAGTGCACTTAAACTATTTAAAGATTGGTTCGATTGCATTAAATCTAAATCAAAATCAGGTTTAATTTCAAAAAAATCCAAAACCTGATCAAGCATTTCACGATGCTGAGCTGTTACACACACAATAACTTCAAAATTTTCCTTTTGTAACTTATGATATAATGGTGCCATTTTGATGGCTTCTGGGCGCGTACCGAAACAAAGTAGAATTTTCATTGCTTAAATCTCTTTTTTATTTTATAAATGGGCAGACGTAAAGGATAAGATTGATAAAAAAAAATCCATTTTAAACTTTTAAAAACACTTAAATCCAAAACATTTAATATTCTATTAAATAAATCATACTCTTTGAAACTAATAGAAATAGTTATGAAATATTGAAGCAATGAATTTGTAAGTAATTGTTTTTCTTTAAGATTTTGAACAACCAAAACAACTGCATCAGCTTGAGAAGCCATTCTAACAGGATTATTTTGAAAAAATTCACCAGTATTTGAATTGGCATGTTTTCGTCCATAAAATAAACACTTGTTAATTGATATTCCTTTAAATCCCGAAGATATTATTCTAGAATATAGTTCCCATTCTTCAGCATACATCAAATGTTCAACGAAACGATTCTTTTCAAAACATTCTCTCTTCCACATTACCGCACAGGAATTAAAGGGTAATTCATGATTTAAGACTCTTTCAACATCGCTACTATCAATTTTAAAAGTGGTACATGTTTTAGAATAATCAAAGTTATAATCAAACTCATTAAAAAAAACTTCTCGTTGATATCTGCAGAATGAAACCTCAGTTTTGCTTAATTCTCCTGTGCACAATTCTAAATTCTGTGGATGTACAATATCATCATCATCAAAAAATATAATGTAATCACCTTGTGCTAAATCGATACCATAATTTCGACAACCAGGCAATCCTTTCTTATAATTATCTGGACGTCTTAAAAATTTAAATCTTGGATCTTGCTCCAGAATTGGCACAACAACTTCTAATGTATTATCACTTCCTCCGTCATCAATTATTAAACATTCAAATTCTGAATAGGTTTGATTCTGAATAGACCGTAAAGATTCTAAAATAAAATGGCTTCTATTATAAGTCGCCATGATTATAGTTACTTTTTTTTTCATTTAAAACAGGAGTACTTTATTAAAGTTTTTATACTATTTTTATCTAAAAATGGATAATAATTTTTAAATATGAAAAAACAATAAAACTTACTTTTTTTTCTGACAAAATCTGATACCATCAACATGATTATCTGATTCAAAAAAACTTTCCCGGTTGCTTTTTTATTTTGAAAGTTTTTATTTTTAGAAATGTTTTCTTGGAATTTTTTAATAGTAGAATGATTTTTTATAATCCACTCAAATTTTATTTGTTGACAACTTAGTATTTTAGATTGTAATTCTGAAAAAACTTCAAAATCATGATCTATAAAATTTCTTGAAAATTCAAGATACATCGCCTCTATATTTTTTTTCCAAATAATTTGTTTGTCACTAACTGTTTTAATCTGATTCGTTAAACTATCCTCATGTTTTCTATAATTATATAAAAACTGATCAAGTTTACAATATTTACTATGTAAGATAGCACGTAACCAAAAATCATAGTCTTCAATTAAAAATAAAGTTTCATTATAACCATTATTTTTTTGAAAGACATTTCGTCTATATAAAAAACAAGATCCTATAACATTCCCAAAAATTAAATTTTCTACTCCTAATAATCTAACTTCTCTTATTCTGTTGCCTAAATTATCAATTAAGAAAATATTACTATAAACAATATCAACTTCATTCTCTAGCAATGATTTTAAAAGTTTTTCTAAAGCATCAGGCTCATAAAAATTATCATCACTTGTCCATGTTATAAAATCTCCATTTGCTTCATTGTGACCAATATTTAAGCTTGCTGGTAATTTTTTATTTTCAAAATTGCTTATAATCTTAATTCTATTATCTTTTTGTGCATATTGATTAGCAATACTCAAAGTGTTATCAGTAGAACAATCATTTACTATTATCAACTCTATATTTTTATGAGTCTGACTTAGACAACTTTCAATAGATAAGGAAAGGTATTTTTCACCATTATAAACAGGAAGTAATATACTTACTAATTCATTCGAAATCTCACTCATTTCTATAATTTCTTTTAACTTCTTTTAGCACTTCCAGCCACTTTAAACCATATTTCAAATCAGGTTCTAAATGGTTTCCTTCTGCCCATTCATTCCATGATTTTATAACTATGAATTGGGGATTTTTTGGGTTTTTAATCAATTCTTTCACTGCTTTTTTTAAATGATTCTTCCAAGAGTCTGGACTCGAATTCACAAAAATTAATGATTTTTTTCCACTTCTTGCTGAATTATCCCAATTTGGAAAAACACAGGGTATGTATTTTTCGTTCGGAAAAGTCAAATTCAAACAGGAAACTGCTTTTTTATAGTCAAAAATTAAAGGTTTCAATCTTTTACCTAATTCATTTGTAAAACCAAGCTTTACTTTAATTTGTCTTTCCAGCCATCCTAAATATCTGACTCCCTCAAATAAAAATCCTTTTTTATATCTCATTTTATGAAAAACGTCAATACCAACCTTTCCATATACATGATTGTTTTTTAGAATCGTATCAGAACCAAGCGTCCCTATAAAATGAATACCATCAAAACCATTTGAAATGGCTAAATCATTAAATACATTTATAAATTGATCTGGATCTGGAATATCATCAAACCTGTATACATGAAACATAGGTTTATTTTCTATTTTAATATAACGCTCATCTTTAAAAAAAGGCAGTAAATAATCAAAATAAGTTTGATAGCCTTTTTCTCCCTGATAAGTCTGTTCTATCAATATGTCTGGACTATCCAAGCCATGCCATATTCCTTTCCAGGTTTCATTTGCCCAGCAAAAACAAAATGGAATACCAATTTTTTGATTAAAAAGCATAGCTTCCGCTGGTTTTTCAAGCAGCATTTTATTATTCCCGAACCAATATTGATAATATATAAAACCATCAACACCATATTCTTTGGCTAATTTGGCTTGTGCTTCTTGAATTTCCGGTAATCTTAAATCATAAAAACCTAGATCTGCTGGTAAAATAGGCTGGTAATGCCCTTTAAATAAAGGTTTAGCCTTAGTAACATTTGTCCATTCGGTAAAACCTTTTCCCCACCACAGATCATTTTCTGGTATAGGGTGGTATTGCGGAAGGTAGTAAGCGAGGAATTTTATTTTATTTTCAGACATTTAGAGTTCTATTTTCAACTAACCTAAAGGAATAATTCTAGTTATTTATATTTACCAAATATTGTAAAACCAAAGAATCTTTTGCAAAAAACATCGATTACAAATTTTTCGCTCTTTAGGTTGGTTTCATTTTCTCTTTTTAGAGCTAATAGTTGATGTTCCATTGTTTTAAAAGATCCATAGTGTTTAACAAAAAAATCGGCATGCTTTACACTGAGATAATTAAGTAAATAATCTCCCTTTTCTTTATCTATCTGTTTTAACATTGAAACAGATTTTATTCTATAATAAAAACCAATTTCATTTAACTGTTTAACCTTACCACCATTTTTTAACAGTGCAATCCAAATTTCCCAATCTTCCCATCCATAAATCATTTTAGAGTCGTATCCTCCAATCATTTTCCAATCTGTCTTTCGATACATTCCAGAAGGAAAAATCAAATTATTTCTGCTTAAGTTAAAAAGCGAAAATTGTGGTAAATCCCATAAACCGACTTCATCGCCAAATTTCTCTGCTTTACAATAGACTACTTTTAATGAATTATCAGCATCAAAAGCTTTAGTTGCAAGTTCCAAATATTTTTTTCCAATTTTATCATCTGCATCTAATGGTAAAATTAGTTCTCCATCTGCTATATCAATTCCTGCATTTCTAGCACTGCATAAGCCTCCATTTTCCTTTTTTAAATATATAAATCTTGTGTCTTTATTACACCAATTTAAAGCAATATCTTCTGTATCGTCAGGGCTTCCATCATTTATAATTATACATTCCCAATTTGAATAGGTTTGCTCCCACACTGAAATCAATGCTTCATCAAGGAATTGCGCTTGATTATAACATGGAACAATTACTGATACTTTTTTATTCATTTTTTTTTAAAGATACTTTTGAAAAATCTTTTAATAAATTTTTTTATTGAATAAAAATCTAAATATTTCATATAAAAATAAGATAAAAAAAGCCACTCTGATAGTTTCAGTTTTCTTTGTTTACTGATCTCATTTTCGTAAAATCTTATGATCTTTTCTTGTTGTTTAGGTGTATAAAATTTAAGTTTATTTAAAATTAAAAAACTGTAAAAAGATATAACAGATAAACTTTTCACATTGACATTATCTTGTTTTCCAGAAATATTTAATGCAGAAAGCCTAAAATAAACTAACCCTTCATTTATAGTATAAATCGGTTTATTGTCAGAAAAATCAAGCCATGCCCTATCATCACTATTCCAAGCTAAAGGATAGTCATGAAATCCAAACTTAATAAATGACTCCCTAGAGAAAATATATTCTGATAATGAGCTTCTTGTTAAATGTCTAAACTTTCTATAATAAGATTCTGTAGACATTTCCCAAACTGGATGGAAAAATGTATCTGTAATCTTATTTGTTTCTTGAACTATCATTTTTGAAGCAAAACGAACAACATTAGTCTTTTTATAAAATAAATCAAAATTTTTATACCATAATTCAACCACAGTATCGCCGATAAAATCGTCATCTCCCAGAATCATAAGCCATTTCTCATCTTTACTCAGATCAATACAACGTTCCCATTGTTTTACGAGAGACCTGCTTCCAAGATTTTCTTCAAATCGATGATAAACATACTCAAATTTTCCCTGAAATTCTTTTAATGTTTCTAAAGGATTTTCAGGACTTGCATCATCACCTATGTAAACTTTAAATCTTTTATCTGTTTGATTTGCAAGTGATACTAACGTTTCTTCAAAGAAACTAAGCTTGTAATATGGTATTATAATTGCTAACACTTACAGTAAATAATTTTGATTATCCATTATTCCATCTTCATTAATTCGCCAAGAACTAGAGTCAGTGCAAGTAGCAAAAAAAAACTTTTGCTCTTCTGTCAAATTTCTGTTATCTATATACCATCCTCCATGTCTTGCTACAAATGGCATTTTAGTACGACAGGCATTATAAAAATCTTTTTCATTATGCTTATATTTTGGTCGGTACAATGCGAAAGTAGTATCTATATGTGCTACAAAATTCCCATCTTTCCTCTGATTATTTGAGAATTGAGATTCCCATTTCAGAATTCTGTCCTTATACAAATTCGTATCAGGTATATCATTAACTTTTAGACTAAATCCAACTTTGGTTATTTTACTATCCCGATCTAGAATAGTTTTAAAATAATTTAGAAAATCAGTAGGGCATTCAGTAATCGGATTAATATCTGCGTCAGTCAATGCATAATATCCTTTTGAGTACTTTTTAAATAAATCTTTATTCTCCCAAAAGACTAAGTGACCATGATTATCTTTTAAACGATGAATTGTTGCTATTGATTCAATTTTATTAAAGTAATTGAGCAAAGGTTCGTAAGTTGAATTGTTGTCAATAATAACAATATTACTATAGTTATTACTGGTTAAAAAATCAATAAGTTTCTCTAGATAATGAAACTGATTAAAACTAATAATTATTATGGGAATAGATTTATAATCTGCATTTTGGCTGCGGATAGTTTTACTAAAAATGTTGCCTTTTAATTGAATAAATTTAAACTTACCCCAGCTCTTACTTTCTTTGAAAAATGATTCCAAATTTTTCTTAATTTGGATAACTGATATTTTTTTGTGAAAAATAGATCGAATAACAAATTTCAGCGTTTCTTTAAAACCAATGTCTATAAAGAAGCTTGGGAATTGTTTTAAAATATTTCCTAAATTAATCAAAGAATAAGATTTTAAATTTTCTTTTAATAAATCGCTTAAGTGTTTCTTTTCAATATTTACAAACTTTAAAAAAAACTTTTTGTCATAAATACCTATTTGGTTATTTGCTGAAGCTAAAGAATTTAATAAGTTCATTTTCATTACGACAGCAGTTAAAACATTGTGATTATTTATAACATTTTTTTTCAAGTCAAAAAAGTATACTTGTCGATCTACTAAAGGAATTAACTTTTGTAACATTCTAATGGTAACATCTTCAGTGATTTTTTTTTGTTTCTCACCGTAAATTATGGAGGTTTGCTTAGAATGTATTCTGTAATAGAGCAACACTTCCCCAATGTTCACGATTTTTCCTATAAAAGATAATCTTGCCCATAAATCATAATCCTCTGCTGGTTCCATAGCAGGATCATATTCGAGCTGATAAGATTCAAAAACTGATTTACGAAACATTACAGTTGGATGAGCAATATAACATCCGGAAATTAATTTCACTTTAATTTCTTCATACAATAATGGATGATTACAAATTTTTTCAGTTCCAATTACTTTATACAGAGTTCCACATAAAACAATGTCCGGATTGGCATCCAACAAAGCAATCTGTTTAGCAAATCTTTGCGGAAAACTGATATCATCTCCATCCATTCTAGCAATATATTCACCTTTTGCTAATTTTAAGCCAATATTTAAACTATTTGTTAAACCAGTATTTAATGTTTTTTTTATTAATTTAATCCTTTCATCATTGTATGTTTTAATTATATCGATCGTTTTGTCTGTTGACGCATCATCTATAATTAAAAATTCAAAATCGATAAAAGTTTGATTTAGTATGCTATTGATTGTTTCTTTTATATACAATTCACAATTGTATACTGGCATCAATACTGTTATCCTCGGATTTGCAAAATCATTCATTATCTAAAAGATTTTTTTCAATTATATGTATTCTTTTAAAAATATCCCTGTTATTGACAACATCTTGAAATTGCTTAATTGAAATTGATTCAGCAACCTCTTTATCAAATAAAACTTTTTTTGCAACTTCTGAAAAAGCAAGTAAATTTTTAAAATGAGGATATATTGTATCATCATTCAATTGATTCAATTTTGTGTTTTCACCACTAAAAAATTCCCAAAATAATTGAGGCGTTCCTGTCAAACAAGCCTCTAATCCAGCATACCCTGCTGGAGAATTATTGTATCCCTGAAACCATATCAAATCTAATTTTTCATCCAAAATAGTTTTCTTCATATCAGATTGATGACCTCGAAAATAAACCTTCCCTTCCAGGTCAAGATTATTGATATAACGATCATATTCTGCCAGTTTATAATTTCCTACCCCAAAAACATGCAGTTCTATATCTAAACCTTGAGAAAGTAATACTTGATAAGTATATAAAAATGGATCTAAAGGTTTATCCTTATGCAGCCTTGTAAAAATTCCAATCTTTTTTGCTTCCTTGTTCTGATTGAATTTCCACTTATTATAGACCTCTGTTACTGCTAAACACAAAGGCATAAATTGATGTTTATAATTATTAAAACCTTCGAATTCATATTCTATTTCTTCTAAACTGTTAAAACCTGTAAAAAATAAGTATTTATTATTTTTTGCAAAATTTCTATAATTTTCATCTTGAAATCTAGTTGACATAATGAAAATAAAAATTCTTTTGAAATAATCAACTGGTATTATAGGTGATAAATGTTGATAAACATATTCCCCCATAAAAGCTACCTTATCATAGTTGTTGAATAGCGTAATTAGATTTTTACTATTCTTCTTTTTAATTCTTTCATTTAATGAATTTCTCAAAAATTTGTTTACGATCTTATATGATAGTCCTTTCTTGAATTGTGTAATAAAATCTTTTAAAAAGAGAATTTCAGATCCTAACTGAAGGTGTTTTTCGTAAAAAAAATCTGGCAAATCTTTTCTGGTGTTCAATTCTATTAAACTCAAAATCGATATTTCAAATTTTGTTTTATCCAATGCATAGTCAAACTCATACATTTCCCGTTGAGCTCCATTGTGATAAAAATCAGATACCACAAATAATATCCTTTTTTTACTCATTTTTTAATGTAGCTATAATAAATGCAATATCCTCATTTGACAACTCATAATAAAATGGCAATCGCAACAACCTATCTGAATAATGATTACTCCAAATTAAGTCATCTCCCATGTATTTATCTTTGTAATAAGGACTTTTATGCAAACTTAGATAATGAAACACAGCGTGGATTTCCTTAGTTTTCAAACGATAAATGCATTCATTTCTTTTTTCTAAAGACTCAAAAACCAAATAAAACATATGTGCGTTATTACTGGCATATATGGGAATCTCTGGTAGTTCAAAATTATATTTAATATTAAATTCTTTTAGCCCATCATAGTACTGATTCCAAATTTGTTTTCTTTTTTTCTGAATTTCATCTAAGCGTTCTATTTGAGCCCATAAAAAAGCACTAATAATCTCTGACGGCAAGAAAGAGGAACCAATATCAACCCAACCATATTTATTTACTTCACCTCTAAAAAAAGCAGAACGATTGGTTCCTTTTTCCCAAATTATTTCTGCTCTATTTGCAAACTTTTTATCATTGATAACCAGCATTCCTCCTTCTCCTGAAATAATATTTTTAGTTTCATGAAAAGAAAAAGCTGCTAAATGTCCTATAGATCCTAAAGCTTTTTTTTCTCCATTTTTCCCTGTATAAAAACTATCTACTGCTTGGGCGGCATCTTCTATAACAAATAAACTATAACGATTAGCCAATTCCATAATTGTATCCATATCACATGCCATACCTGCATAATGTACCGGAACTATGGCTTTTGTTTTAGACGTAATCAAAGATTCTAGTTTTTTAGTGTCTATATTTGGATTTTGTTCATTAGAATCTGCAAAAACAATCTTTGCTCCTCTTAGTACAAAAGCATTTGCAGTAGAGACAAAAGTATATGACGGGATTATAACTTCGTCACCAGGCTCAATATTTATTAAAATTGCAGCCATTTCCAGAGCATCTGTGCAAGATGTAGTAAGCAAGCATTTACCGAAACCGTATTTTTTTTCGAAAAATTGCTGGCACAATTGTGTGTACTTACCATTTCCTGATATTTTTCCGGAAGCTACTGCATCGGTAATATACTGAGTTTCACTACCTGTTAGATATGGTTTATTGAATCCAATCATTTAATTAGTAAGTTTGTCCATTAAATACTATTATTCTTTCAAATATTTTTTTTAAGTTATGTCTATTACCATTATACTCAAGCAACTTAACCTTTGAAGATTGGCTGGTAAATATTTCAATACGATACTTAACATTCCCTATTTCTTTAGTTTTAATATAATCATATTTTAACCAAAAATCTATTTGATTTTTACCATATCCATTATTATGAAATTCTTCAACATTATTAATCTGTGAAATTAACATTCTTCGATACATTAAAGAATTTCCAAAATAAAGCAAATCTGAATTGTAATTTGCAAAAAGTAAAATATCAAAATTTAAATAATTTAATCGCTCTCCATTTATTCCTGTATATGGAATTAATTCCCATTTATTATTTTTTAATTTTTTAATTGTCATGAAATTATCTCCCATTGATAAATCAATATTATTGAAAACTTGAGGTGCCTCAATTCCAATATTTTTACAAAAAGCAATATAAGATTCTTTGAATAAAACAACTGAGTCTCGAGATCCAAATATTCTATTGTATTTGGAATTATTTACCACAATAAACAAAAAAACACAGATGAAATAGAATGAATAAATAAATTTAATAAAATGGGTATCATTTTTAATATTACTCCTCAAAATATGATCTTTAGATCTTATTTCATTATTAAGCTGAAGTTTACATGTACCTAACAACTTATATCTATTTTGAGCAATTAATTTATATAAATACTCCCCTATTCCAGTTATTTTTCCTAACCAAAATAATGGAAACAAAAAGAATAAAAGAGGATTCTTTTTGACAATAACCATATATAAATCATATCCTTTTAAAAGTTGTTCCTCATAAAAACCTGCCATGTAAGTTTTAATTTCTACTTCACTGAGTGAATATCTTTCATAGATATTGGAATTCGTAGAAATTGGTAAAAATTCATATATATTATTAATGTTTGTCCATCTTAATAAAGATATGGACTTGTTACAAAAATTGCATTTATCATCAAACAATATTCTTACTCTTCTAGTCGGCGATTGTAAAGGACAAAAGATTGTTATCCATAAAATTAATTCTATATGTGGCAAATAAGATAATGATAAAAAAAACAATGATATTGTAAAAAAAATGAATCCCCAAAATTTAACATATTTTGTTCCCGTTTTAAAGAAAACTAAAGGAATCATTAAAATTTGAAATACAGATTGTAAAACAATTCCTACAATGCTAACAATATCAAATATTTTAGGAAAAAGAAACTCTAAACACCTGAAATTAAGCGCATATTTACATAAAAAACTATTTGAAAGTATTGATTTTATAGTAATTCCTTCGACCCAATAAGGATCCTGAATATGAAGAAACAAAGCAAATAAGCTACTAATAGCATATAGAATAAAACCCAAAAAATAAGCTCTTCTTATTCCTAAGCTATTAGGAATACCAATGAGTGTGTAACTTTTAAAAAGTAATTTAGAAAAAAAACTATTTTTCTTTAATAACAAATTATCTATTGAAAAATATAGACCAGAATTTGTTAGTAAAAAAACAATCAACAAATTTACCAATATAGTAGTCCCAAGTGTTTTTGTAGATAAAATAGAGTCTAAAATTGGCAGTCCAATTATTAGAAGAATGTTCATTAATGGGGTTAAAAATCCAATCGTAAATAACAGTATTGCAAGTAAGGTAATTAAAAAAAAAACAGAAATCCTACTAAAGCCATAAATAAAAATATGTGAAGCAAAAATCTCATAAAAACGAAAAAAAATAATTACACCTGTTAAAATTCTTAAAACTGAAACTTTTTTAAACTCATTTTCTACTACATAATTTACATTTAAGAATGTTTTAGAAATAAAAAAATCGATAATTTTTAATATCATTTATTCAAATTTTGCCATTCCAAATCCTGACTTTCCATATTCATTACCATTATAAAGCATATATCTATTGTTTTTATGTTCAAAAACAAAAGGATAACATATCATTTCTGAATCCCATCCTGTTTTTGAGACATCAATACCAACATCATTATGCCTTCGTTCCCAATGAATTCCGTCAACACTATGAGAATATCCTATTTTGTATTTTGTTCCATCCCCGCTTCGATACGAATACCACATATGATAACCCTTGTCATCGATTAATACAGACGGTTTCGAAAATGCTTGAGCAACCCCTATTTCATATGGTATCGCAATACCGTGTTTTTTCCAACTCTCTCCATCTATTGATGTAGCATATTTAATAATATGTATCATTTCTCCATTTTCTGAAGTCCAATCTATTGTCGACCCATACCACATTTTGTAAATGCCTTCATGAAACATTACCCAAGGGTATGATAAACTTATTTTATCTTCTTCATCTACTCCCATAAATGGATCAATTGGATTTAGTAATAAGGTTTTTTTATCAATCAGTTCTAATCTCCCAACATCTCCCCTCCAATGTTCACCATCTTTAAGTTGCCACCCCATAAAAAGTATATAATGCTTATTTTTCTCCAAATAACAATTTCCAATACTGACTCCATGAGAATAAAAACTTTCTTTTTGACCATAAGAAAAAATAACTTCATCTGGATTATTGATATTTTCTAAAGTAATTACATCTATATCAACAAAAGATACTGAGGATTTATTTAAAACATTTCTTGCACTATAAAATATTCTAAATACATCATTATAAAGATGAATTGCAAGTGGATTTGAAGCATGAGAAACAATTTCGTCACAACTACTTGATACTTTAAATATTTGACCTAACTTTTTCCATTTCATACCATCTAACTAATAACATTTGAGAATGGAGAATAAAATTCAAGATTGTCAACTCCTTCAAATTTTTTCCTCAAAAACTCGTGATAATGAGGATTGGCAAGTAAAATTAAAATACTATTTTTTAATATATTTGATTGAATTGCATATTCCGTACTTATTACATTCTCAACTGTTCCTGCCTTTACATCATCTATATAATAACTTATATAAGAACTTAGATGCGTATAGGTCTGAAAGAAAAAAGATGTTTCGCCATATCCAAAAGCGATAATATTTTTTTCTTTTTTATTTTCCAAATATGTATTTAAATTTGATATCCAATTGGATGATGTATAAAAATTTTTATTTTTTTCATATGTTAATATATTGGAACTAGAAATTCGTTTTCGTAAAAAAAAATAACCTATTGTTGTCATACATTTATAACCCACTTCGTATTTTTCAACTTCAAATCCATTTTTTTGGCATAGATATATAAATTGATTCGTTGTAAAATGATGTAAATGATCCAGGAAATAAACATCAAAACTCTCTGAGTCTTGTATTGGCAAGCCAATTATTACTAAACTATCTTCTTTCGCAATATTTCTGGTTTTTATAAGAAAATCATTTGGGTCCATTGTGTGCTCAATCACACATGTAGATAAAATCAGATCATACTTTTCCTGATCTGATATGTCTTCGTAACTAATATTCCGTACGTTGGCAATTTTATTAGCATGTACAGCAGCTTCGATACTTGGTTCTACTCCATATTTATTTTTAACATCAAATAAATTTAATAAATTCCCACTGCCACAGCCGATTTCAATAATACTATCAGCATCTTTTATGCTTTCACCTGCTAATTTTTCAATCCACTCAAAATGCATTTCGCTTTTAAGCATACTCTCACAATTATAAATATATCGAGGATCATTGTTTACTATATTGAGTTTATAAAAATTATTATAAAAATCATTTAAAAAGGATATGTCAGAAGAACGGACAGTACCGCAATTTTGGCATTCTTCTTTAAGAATTTCTATGTCTACAGTTTGTCCATCTGACGACATAGAGGGTATTGCTTTAAGAATAGGTTTAAAAAATATAGTATTACAGACATAACAGTTAACATTCATATTTTTTTTATCTGTTAAATTTATCATTTCTCCATTCAATATCGTTATCTGGGCTATTTGAACGGTAACCTAAAAATTTCGACAAATATTCATCTTCAGAATATTTTCCCTTTAGAGCTTTATACAAATTGATTTGTTGCTTTAAAATTGGAACAACGTATACATTATTAATTGCTCTTCTTATAAAGCCAGATGAATTGTATCCCGCTTTATGAAAAAGCATAGAATCAAATAAAATTACCGAACCTGCTTTTACAATTATTTGCTTACTATATTTTTCGACATATTGTTTTGATGGAATTGATTCTACTTTATGAGAATACGGCAAAACAAATGTTCCTCCTGACTCATTAGTAAAATCATCAATACAATATAAAGCACCTATTGCAAGCGGTTTTGAAATAGTAAAATTCTGATATGGTAAATCACGATGCCACGAACTTTGATGATGTTCTTCTTTTGGCATATTTATTATTCCATTTTGAAGATGCAAAATAAAATAATCCCCAATCATTTTTTCTATGACTTCAAGAACTCTAGAATTAGTAGCAATATTTAAAAAATACTCGTCATAAACTAATGGGCACCTTACTAAATTTTGCTCATTAATCTTTTTTAATTTCTCTTCACTGAATTGTTCTTTTTGTTTTTCGTAAATAGAGTCAAGTTTAATTCTGCAATCAGATAGCTCGACAGGATTCAAAATATCTTCCAATATGGAAAACCCATTTATTTGGAGTTCTTCGATATGGAAATCAAGCGAACTTTGAAGTTTGGTTTGCTTATTAACTCCGTATGATTTCTCAGTATCCATATTAAAGTTTTATTGAACTGCTTTTTTTATCCAATTTTATTGATCTGGTTGGTAAATAAACAGAAGCTACTTCTGTATTTTTTGTAATCACTGCTCCAGCGGCTACAAGAGTTTCGTTAGCTATTGTTACTTGATGTCCAATAGTAGCATTAACACCAATAAAACAATTAGGCTCAATAATGCAATGTCCTGATATTACTACATGTGAGCTAATAAAATTATGGTTTTTTATTACAGAATGATGTCCTATGTGATTTCCACTCCATAATGTAACATTATCACCAATTTTCACATAAGGCTGAATCGTATTGTCTTCAAGAATAAAAGCATTTTCACCAGGAGAAAATTGAGAAAGATAGCTGCAATGCGAACTAACATAAGAAGCGATTTTATAATTCATTTCTTTAGCTTTAAAATATTTTATTTCTCTTAGTTTGTTCATTTTAGCATAACTTAAAGCAATAAACATTTCAAACTCATTTGGAGAAAAATGTTTTTCAACATCATCAAAAGGAACTAATGGGAGATTTTCAAAAGTTGGAGATAAGCAATAATCTTTATCAACAGTAAAACCCACAACCTCATATGCTGAATCAATATCAAAATAATATTTAGCCAATTGAGCAATATCTCCTGTTCCAAATATGACTACTTTTTTTGTTTTCATTTTCTAACAATTATTGAAAATTCATAAAGATTATAATCGTGTAATAAAGCTACATTTTTTGAAAAATTCGTTTTGCAATAATCGAACAATAGTGAAGGATCTGCATAGTATAAATATTCTTTCATATATTCGATATCAGAATACTTAGTCAAAATATTGAAAGAAAACCCTTTTACACTAATAGCATCAATTTTTTCTAATGTTTCTAAAATATAAGTCAGCCAATCTTCATTTGTATTTTCAAGTTTTACATTAAATATACCACTTGCAATAACATAATCTGTTTTTTTGATCGGAAGGCTAGATGTCCATTTAGCGTTTTCTTGTGTAGGAAATTTATTTAATGCGGCGACGATCATTTCTTCAGCAACATCAAATCCAATATATTCGAATGAACTGTATTTTAAATTAAAATAGTCAAACATCGAACCGAATCCGCAACCAAAATCAAGAATTGAAAAATGTTCCTGTTCTTGAATTAAATTTGACAATACTTCAAATCGTAATTCCTGAGATTCAGGCGAATTCCAATCTACTCCTTGAGCAGTTGTCCCATGTTTCTTAATTTTTGATGTATAATACTCGCTTACTTGATTAATTATCTTATTCATTTCCAGCAATTTTAAAAAAATTAATCGCATTTTTTCCTTCACAAAAAATCAAATCTAAAACAGACACATAATGTTCAAATGGGTTATGCAATTGATTATATTCAGGATAACCTGAGTAATCAAAATAATGAACTTTTATGCCCGCTTTATCAAAAACTTTTTCATTCATATATGCTTTGGCAGCAGGACCTGAATAATAATCTGTCCCATCCAAGTTTAAGCAAAGATTTGCTAATCTTTCTGACCGCTCTTCTTTTAATTCGAATTCAGAAGAAAACCGAATATTTGATTTTATATTTAGTATTTTACAAATTGCTGAGATAAATTTAAAATTTATTTCAGTTAAATAAAGTGATGTCGAATTTAAATATAAATCTTCAAAAAAATCCTTATAATCATTAAAATTCTTAGATTTACTATAATTATTCTTAATACTATTCCAATGATCTATATTCCAATTTTTATCTGAAATTTTAGTTTCATTTATTTTTTGAAAATATTTACCTTTTACTTCAACAGGAATTGTCAGCCATTTATTGCCTTTAACTGTCCTAATAATATTTCTATTTCTCCAATCTCGACGAGTGAACTGCATATCGTCATATATTACAAATTCATCTGCTAATGCAATAGCATCAAAATAACCTTTCCAAGGAATATAATTGGATTGAGTAATAACAATTTTTTTCATCTCAAATTACTGTTTGATAGTCCAAGGTAAAGAAGGCCTTAGCATTCCATTAACCTTCCCTAAATAACCAGATTCTCTCTTTACATCTTTAACCTCAAAGGTCAATAGTTCTTCATCACTAAATAACTCCTTCATTTCATTAGTATGAAAGTAACAATATATTTGATAAACATCATCATTTAAAAAATTGGATGGAATTCGACAAGAAATATCTGTAATTTGATTAATAGAACATTCAAATTTACCTCCAGAGCCAAAGATAACATCCCCTTTAATGGTTAATAAATCATATCCTATAGATATTTTCGATTGGTTTGTCTGATTAATAATTTTTAATCTGAAGTCAATTTCTGAAGTCACATCAATAACATCAGTTGCATTTTCAGATGATACATTTTCGATTGCAGCATACATAATTTTAATATTTTCATTCCCTTTAGCAATATCAATTGAGTCGAAAGATATTAAACGCTCCGAAAAAGAGTTGCTTTGCAAATAATCTGATATAATCTTAGTAGGATCTCCAACTCCATCAATACTTCCGTTCTTCATACTAATAACTCGTGTACACAATGTTTCTACTGCTGCCATATTATGACTCACAAATAAAACAGTTCTTCCTTCTCCTCTAGAGATATCCTGCATTTTGCCAATGGCTTTCTTCTGAAATTCAGCATCTCCAACCGCCAAAACCTCATCGATTATCAAAATTTCAGGTTCGAGAAAAGCAGCCACAGCAAAAGCCAAACGAACGGTCATTCCACTACTATAACGTTTCACCGGAGTATCTATATAACGTTGGCAGCCAGAAAATTCAATAATTTCATCAAGTTTTGATGCAATTTCTTTTTTAGTCATACCAAGAATAGCTCCATTTAAAAAAATATTTTCGCGCCCAGTCATTTCTCCGTGAAAGCCAGTCCCTACTTCAAGAAGAGATGCTATTCTTCCCTTATATCTTATAATTCCAGTAGTTGGAGCTGTAACTTTTGAAAGAATTTTTAAAAGTGTAGATTTACCTGCGCCATTTTTACCAATTATCCCTAAGACTTCACCTCTTTCCACTTCAAAATTAATATTCTGTAAAGCCCAAACATAATCTGAAGTTCCTTCAGTAGAACGGTCATTGATTTCCCCTAATTTTAAGTATGGATTTTCTTTGCCTCTTATTTCATGCCACCAACGATTTATATCATGAGCCAAAGTCCCTGTTCCAACCGATCCTAAGCGATACTGCTTAGAAATATTTTCTACTTTTAATATTATATCTTTTTTCAATTTAACTTTAAATATTGTGAATAGAACAAAAAGGTTCGTTTTTTACTCTTGTTAATATTAACTAAACTGTATCAATAAAACTTTTTTCAGTTTTGTTAAAAACCAAAAGTCCAATAAAAAATACAGTTATTGTGAATAGTATTGTATATCCTAAACCTAAATATGAAATTTCTCCAACGTTTAAAAGCATATACCGAGAAGTTTGTATAATGTATGCCAAAGGATTATAATCAACAAGCCAACCGTATTGTGGCATTTTTTCCTTGATTAATTCCATAGGATACATTACGGCGGAAAGGTACATTAGCAACTGTATACCAAATCCAATTAAATTACTAAAATCACGATATTTAGTCACCATAGACGAAATTAACATTCCCAGACCTAAACCAAGAATTCCCATGACACCAATTAAAACAGGAAAAAACACGACATTGTTGTTTAAAATTAAATCTGCACCTTGTATATAATAAAAGCAGTAAAAAATTATAAATATAAAAAATTGTATTCCAAATTTAATCAAATTAGAAATAACAACTGATAAAGGTGTAATAATTCTGGGAAAATAAACCTTACCAAAAACACCTGCATTACCCTTAAAAGTATCAGAAGTCCCATTAAGACATGCTGTAAAATAATTCCAAACTGTTATTCCAGCTAAGTTGAACAAAAATGGTGGAATTGTTCCTGTATTTATACCAGCTACATTATTAAATATGATAGTAAATGTAACCGCAGTAAACAAGGGTTGAATTAAGTACCAAAGTGGTCCTAAAACTGTTTGTTTATAGACAGTAATTACATCGCGTTTTACGAAAAGCATTAATAAATCTCTATATTGCCAAACTTCCTTGAGATTAAGGGAGAAAAATTTATTTTTTGGCGTTATCTCAAACAGCCAGTCATTAGAATGATTAGTAGGGTTCATCTTATAGTATTGTATTTTTTTTATTTTGTCAAATGAAATTATAGGGCATTAATTTCTAATTAACAAGATTTTACACATTTTAAAATTGTTTAAAAAAACAAAAAGGCGTTTTTACAAAACACCTTTATATCATTTATTTTAAATTTAAAATATGACTCCGACTTTTTATTTATCCAGAACTTCAAAAGCAGAATTCATACTTTTAAATTCAGGAACTATTTTTTTCATTTTGGCCACAATGTCATCATTATCATAGAAATCGGCAATACCAATAAGTTCATCTACCTCAGTATGCAGATTTTCATATTCATCCTGAATTTCCTGTGCTATCATGATTTTGTTATGATAAGTTGGTAAGGTCTTAGAGGTATCGTTTAATAACTCTTCATAAAGCTTCTCACCTGGTCGCAAACCTACAATTTTTATCTTGATTTCTTTGTCCGGAATAAAACCTGCTAATTTGATCATTTTTTTAGCCAAATCTATAATTTTAACTGGCTTACCCATGTCAAAGATGTAAATTTCACCTCCATTACCCATTGCTCCGGCTTCTAAAACCAGCTGACAAGCTTCAGGAATTGTCATAAAATAACGAATAATATCCTGATGGGTTATGGTAACTGGTCCGCCTTCGGCAATTTGTTTCGTAAATAATGGTACAACAGATCCGTTTGAGCCTAAAACATTTCCAAAACGGGTTGTAATAAATTTTGTAGCCCCTCCGTTATTTTCACGTTGATTTTTCAGGAAAAGAGATTGTACATACTTTTCTGCAATACGTTTACTTGCTCCCATAACATTGCTAGGATTCACAGCCTTATCTGTCGAGACCATCACAAATTTCTTAACATGGTACTTGCATGATAAGTCAGCTAAATTCTTTGTTCCTTTTATATTTGTGAGAATGGCCTGCGAAGGGTTTTCTTCCATTAAGGGAACATGCTTATAAGCTGCAGCGTGAAAAACCACATGGGGATTATAACTTTTAAATACTTTTTCTAAGGCTTTTTTACTTCTGACATCACCAATTACCGCAACAATTTTTGCTTCAGAATTCATTCCTAATGTTTCTAAACATAAATTATGCAGAGGAGTTTCAGCATGATCTAAAATAATAACCGTCTTTGGATTAAAGCTTAGAACTTGTCTCACTATTTCACTTCCAATAGATCCTGCTGCTCCGGTAATCAGAATTGTTTTCTCTTTTAACTGTTTAGAAATTGACTTACTATCCAATACAATTGGTTTTCTTTCTAATAAATCTTCAATTTGAATGTTTTTTACTTTTTGAGAAATCTCCTTCTGATTTTCCCAATCCGAAATCAATGGGACAGTATAAACTCTATAGTTAAACTCCAAACATTGATCAACAATAATCAATTGTTCTTCTTTTGACAAACTTTTATCTGCTATAATTACACCTTCTGCTGCCACAGAACGCATTAAGGCAGGCAATTTTTTTCTCAAAATCAAAATAGGTAAATCCAGCATTCGTTTAGATGCATTTTGATTGTTTTTATCTACAAAACCAACAATTTTAAATCGGGAAGGAGTTTCAAATTTTAAAGCATTAGCTACTGAAATAGCATTAGCATCAGTTCCGTAAATTACCGTTCTAATTAGCTTAGTACTAGTTTTTTCAGAAAAATACAATTCAAAAGTTTGTTTAACGATAACACGATATAAAAACAAACCACAAAAGGATAAAACCAAATTGATAAAAAGTGCCGTATTTAAAAAAGCTTTGTGTCCAGTATATAATTCAAAAACTAAATTGAAAAATAAAAAAAATACTAAAACCGACATTTGAGAAAACAAAAGCTTTATTGCATCAATATAAGAAGAATGCCTAATAATTCCAGAATACGTTCTAAAGAGCCAAAAGAAAAATATATTTACAACTATTAAACTAGCAACAAAATAAAAATCATGCGAAGTAATTATGTAACCTAATGCAGTTCCTTCAAAGAGCATATAAGTAAACGTAAATGAGAAGATTAGAACCATTACATCAATGGCAATAATAATCCATCTAGGTAGATAACTAAGATTATTAATATTAGCTCTTAAATTTCGTGGCGACAAAGAGCTATGCAATATATCGGCTATTTTGGTTTGTTTATCTGTATTCAATTTTGACTGGTTTGATTTTGTATACATTTATGTTTTACAAAAATACAAATTAAAGGTTTTAAAAAATTATTTCTTGTAGTAATTTAGACTTTAACACCTTTTCTTTTTTGTTTTAAAAATTCAATTAAATAAGAGCCATATCCCGACTTGACTAAAGGTAATGCCAATTTTTCTAATTGGTTATCATTTATGAATCCCTGTCTCCAGGCAATCTCTTCAATGCAGCCCACTTTTAAACCTTGCCTTTCCTCCAGAACCTGAACAAATTGCCCTGCCTGCATCAGGCTATTAAAAGTACCAGTATCAAGCCATGCAGTACCTCTCCCTAAAATACCAACTTTTAAAGATCCCTTTCTAAGATATATTTTGTTTACATCAGTAATTTCATATTCACCACGAGCACTTGGCTTTATATTTTTGGCAATTTGTACCACAGAATTATCATAAAAATACAGTCCCGGTACCGCATAATTAGATTTTGGCTCCCTTGGTTTCTCTTCAATGGAAATAGCTTTCAGATTTTCATCAAATTCCACAACACCATATCTTTCTGGATCTGACACATGATATGCGAACACAACACCTCCTTCAGGTTTAGTATTTGATTTTAAAAGTTCTTGCATATTAGACCCAAAAAAAATATTGTCACCTAATATTAAGGCTACATCGTCATTACCTATAAAGTCCTCGCCAATAACAAAAGCCTGAGCAAGGCCATTAGGAATTGCTTGTTCAGCATAACTGAATTTGCAGCCTAAAGCAGAGCCATCTCCCAATAATTTTTTAAAATTTGGCAAATCATGAGGAGTTGAAATAATAAGAATTTCATTAATCCCTGACATCATTAAAGTTGACAATGGGTAATAAATCATTGGCTTATCATAAACAGGCATCATCTGCTTACTCATCGCTAAAGTTAGAGGATGTAAACGTGTACCAGATCCTCCAGCTAAAATAATTCCTTTCATAAATCTTATTTAGATTCCTGATCACTCAAACTTCTAAAATTCTAGTCTTAGATTTTTAAATAAACATTTTTTTTAAACTCTTTTTATAATCTGGCACATTTAAATTATAAGTTGCCTTAATTTTCTCTTTATTCAATAATGAAAACCTTGGACGTTCTGCTGGAGTGGAGTATGCCGAAGATGAAATTCCACCAACTTTGCAATTGTAATTCCCTAGTTCCTTTATTGAAAGAGCAAATTCATACCAGGTAATTTCCCCTTCATTCGAATAATTGTATATTCCAGGAATCCATCTCGAAAATTTAATAATATCTAGCATTGCTTGGACCAAGTCCGCTGCATAAGTCGGAGAACCTATCTGATCATTAACCACATTTATTTCATCTCTTTCCTGCATTAATCTCTGCATAGTTTTAACAAAATTGTTTCCAAACCTGCTATAAACCCAAGATGTCCTTATTATTATTGAATTGGGATTTTCTTGTAAACAAGCTATTTCACCAGCTCTTTTGCTTTTACCATACATATTTACAGGATTAGTCTCAGCATCTTCATCTAAAGCATTTGAAGAAGATCCATCAAAAACATAATCTGTAGATATATGGATTAATTTTAGATCATTTTTAAAAGCATATTTTGCAATTAATTCAACAGCTGAGTAATTAATTGTAAAAGCTAATTCTCTTTCTGTTTCAGCTTTATCAACTGCAGTATACGCAGCGCAATTAAACACAATATCTGGCTTAATTTTATCTAACTGAACCTGCAATAACTCTAAATTATCAAGAGTAATCTTTTTCCTGTCAGCAAAAATCCATTTGAATTCTGGGTAAAATTTAGATAGAACAGAAAGTTCAGATCCCAACTGTCCATTTGCTCCTGTCACAAGAATTTTTTTCACTAAAATAAACTATTACAATTTTGAATAAAAGGAAGAAACTGGTCTTTTTCTGAAACAATTGCATTCTCTAAATCCATACCCCAATCAATATTCAAAGAAGGATCATTAAATTTAATCCCTCCTTCAGAGGCTTTATTATAATATTGATCGCATTTGTAAAATACAGAAGCTGTTTCACTGATAACTGAAAAGCCATGAGCAAAACCTTTCGGAACTAAGAGTTGTTTTTTATTTTCTGAGGATAATAAAATACTAAATGATTTCCCATATGTAGGAGAATTTTTTCTTAAATCTACTGCAACATCAATGATTTCTCCATCAAGAACACGAACTAACTTGGTCTGAGCATAAGGTGGGTTTTGGTAATGCAAACCTCTTAACGTACTTCCTTTTGAAAACGATTGATTATCCTGAATAAATTCAATATGAATATCCAAATTTTCAAATTTAATTTTGCTATAAGATTCAAAAAAATGACCTCGTCCATCATCAAAAACTGTTGGTTTTACAACAATTAAATCTTTTATATATGTTTCTTCAATTTTCATATAAAACCTAATTCATATTAATTTTTAATTAAAAAAGTTTCTGATTGCTTTTTCAATTCTATTTTTATCTTCACTCGTAAGATTTGACCCTGATGGCAAACACAATCCTTTTTGAAACAAATTTTCAGCAATTTTATTTCCATAGTATAGGTGTTTTTTAAAAAATGGCTGCAAATGCATTGGTTTCCAAAGTGGACGACTTTCGATATTAGCAATCTCAAGAGCAAGTCTTAAACTTTCTCTATTTAAATTTCTTTTAATATTTGGCTCAAACAAAATAGTATTCATCCAACAATTAGAAAAATAGTCTTTATTGAGTGACTCAAAAAGCTCAACATACTCAATGGAATCAAAAATATCTCTATAAAAATTATGATTTTCCCTTCTTAATTTGACATTTCTGTCCAAAATTTTCATTTGCCCAAGTCCAACACTTGCACATATATTACTCATTCTATAGTTATAGCCAATTTCACTATGCTCATAATGAATCGCTTCATCTCTAGACTGGGTAGCATAGAAAATTGCTTTTTCTTTAAACTCCTTTGAATTTGAAATTAATGCCCCTCCAGTTGAAGTTGTAATAATTTTATTTCCATTAAATGAAAATATACCGAAAGCTCCAAACGTTCCGCATTTTTTTCCTTTATATGAACTTCCAAGTGCTTCAGCACTATCTTCAATAATAGGTATTTCATAGCGATCTGCAATTGCATGAACTTCATCTACTTTATATGGATTCCCATATAAATGAACTGTAATTATTGCTTTGGGTTTTTTACCCTTCTTAATTCTGTCCTTAATTGCGATTTCAAGATTTTCAGGACAAATATTCCAAGTATCCGATTCACTATCAATGAAAACAGGGACTGCTCCTTGGTATAAAATCGGATTGGCAGAAGCAGAAAAAGTCATACTTTGACAAATAACTTCATCACCAATTTTTATTCCTAATAAAATCAATGCCAAATGAATTGCCGAAGTTCCTGAATTTAAAGCGGTGATAAATAAATTGTCCGCAAGGTAATTTTCTATTTTCTTTTCAAACTCATCTACATGTGGACCTCCTGAGGTAATCCATTTTGTATCCAATGCCTTCTGAACATAGTCTTGTTCAAAACCACTTTGCTGTGATAAGGATAAATAAATTCGTTTATTATTCATTAATTTTCCAATAACTTGACAGAGTATGCCAACATTTGCTAAATGGTAAAATCGAAATTGAGATTACTTTAGATTATTTTACGAGTCATGCTTTTAATCTTAAATTACTTTTACTTAACAAATAAAACTTCAATGTGTATATTAAAAGTAATGGCGTTATTATAATTGCAAAAAGCAATACATCGTGAATTTTTTGATAAAGAAACACAACCAAAATCGAAATTCCTATTTGAACTAATGCATAATATAGTGACACAAGCCTATGCTGTATCTTATATTCATTACTTAAAACCTGATATAAATGCAATCTATGCGCCTCGAAAATATTTTGTTTTAAATACAAACGATGCATGATGGTACAAATAGCATCAACGCCATAAACAGCAATGAATAGAAGCCAAATAAGGGAATTTGTAATCAAACTAAGTTTCAAAACCAAATAAATTATCCAAAAAGCAATAGCTATACTTCCAACATCACCCGCAAAACATTTAGCTTTCTTTCTATAATTAAAAAACAAAAAGACTAAACTTGCAATCATTCCGTATCTTATTAAATTTCCATCTGTAAATAATTGCACTTTTGTATTAACATACAATAATGATCCCATCACAGCCAAAGTATAAAGCCCGGTTATACCATTAATTCCGTCCATGAAATTATAGGCATTGATTAATCCTATTGATAAAATGTAAGCTATTACAATTCCCCAAATCGGAAATAAATCAAACAACTGTAAGTCATAGAAAATCAGCGTGATGGAAATAAAATGAATAGAAATTCTTACTTTATTTGATAAACTCTGAATATCATCCCAAAAGCTTACTAAACTGACCATCGTTATGCCTACAAAAAAGAAATAATTAACCTGAATATGCTGTAAAAAATACAATAATGCAGCAAACCAAAAAATGATTCCTCCTCCCCGTAATGTTATTT
Organism: Flavobacterium sp. Root420; assembly: GCF_001427905.1. GTDB lineage: Bacteria > Bacteroidota > Bacteroidia > Flavobacteriales > Flavobacteriaceae > Flavobacterium. The sequence continues at coordinate 91,002 of NZ_LMEF01000032.1, read as the reverse complement.
CTGTATGAGAACTTCTCTGATTGGGTTTATCTATAATATTAAAGTGATTTGCCACTTTAAAATAAAGAAGCATTAATATCATTAAAAGAATTCCTAATATTATATATTCCATTATTTAGTTATAAAACTTATTATTTTTTCTACTCATCGATAAATAGCATTTGGAAGTATTTAATACTACTGCTAACTATATTTTTGATTTAAAGTGCTAAATTCTCAGTTAACTTTTGAATTGTTTCTGAATTAAAGGTAGTTTTATTAAATATTATTAATATCAATCTATAAGATTTTATCTCATGCAACTATAGTCAGTTTTGCAAAGTATTTTAAATTTAAACGAATTTAAAATACTTTTCTTTCAAAATATTCCAAAACGCTTTGCGGTTTCCAGCCAATTATCTCTCTGGCCTTAGAATCATCAAAGGTAAGATCTGAAGTTATTTTTTTAAATTTCGATGAATTAAATGGCGCTTTCTCTCCTAACATATCTCCAACAAAACCAATCATTCTTGCTATAAATACAGGTATGTTATATGGTGCTTTTTTATGTTTTTGCCTTGAAATAGCCATGCTCAGTTCATAAAAATCAGGATGAAACCCATCTGTTAGATTATAAACACCTCCTATCTTTGCAACTTTTGGTATAAAGTTGGCAACATCTTCTGAAAGCACAATACTTTTTCTTGCTTTTCCTCCTCCAATATTAAAATAATATCCTTTTTCTATTGCTTTTATCATTGCCCCTAAATTCCCTGGAGGATTTTCTCCTGCTAACAATGGCAAACGCAAAATCGTGCAAACAACATTATGTTTTTTACACCATTCCATTATCAATATTTCTGCTTTAATTTTACTTAGACCATAAGGATCTTTCGCTTGTGGCATCTGTTCTTCTTTTATCTCTATTCCAAATTCCTGCCCATAAACAGAAACCGAACTGATAAACACAAATTCTTTAGGTACTCCTTTATTTTCTAATCCTCTTAATAGATTTTCAGTTCCTATAACATTTACATCATAAAACTGTTTCCTTTCTGATTCTGTTTTAGGCACAGAATGAGCTTTCCCTGCTGCATGAATAACCATGTCAAATGATTGGACAAACTTAGGAACTTCTTTTTCTAAAGAAATTTTGTAATCCCCATAAGTTCTAGATAAGCTAAACAGTTCGTAATTGTTTTCTAGCGCTTTTGTAATTGACTTTCCTAAAAAGCCACTTATTCCTGTTATTAAAATCATATCAAAACTTATTTAAAATTATTTCTTTTAAAAATAAATCATTACAAGTATTAAATGAGTTTAATCCTTTAGCAACTATTTCTTTATTATCAAGTGTTAATCTATTAAAGAAATCAATCATGCTTTGTTCATCCCATTCAAATGACCATCCACAATTATATTTCTTAATGTAATTGTCAATTTCAGAATCAATATCCCCTATAAACAAAATTGGTTTTCCTGAGGCCATTAAATTATACGTTTTAGAAGGAACTCCTAATCCTTTCATTCCTTTTTTTAAAGTTATCAGTCCAATATCGCAAGAATTAAGAAATTTTAATTGTTCATTTCTAGGTCTTGACCCCAATAAATAAACATTACTAATGTTTTCCTTTGAAATCAAATCGCTAATTTCATCTTTAAGTGCTCCATCTCCAATTATTGTTAATACTAAATTGGGATTTTCTGATTTTTTAAAAACAGTAATAAATTCAACAATCCCCTGAACTCTTCCCAAATTTCCAGCAAATCCAATTACTATTTTATCTTTAACATTTTCATTTAAATAACCTGACTTATCAAAATCTGCAATTGGTTGAATATCATCATCCGCCCAATTTGGTATAATGTCAATTTTCTTTACTTTATTATTTGTTTTAGAGATCAACAATTGTTTCATGTCCTCACCCAAAACTATTAGTCTGTCAGCCTGTTTAAATGAATAATTAAACAACTTTGAAATGAATTTAAATTTTAAACTATTTTCAGTAAGCATACCCGCTGGAACTAAATTTTCCGGATATACATCATGAACGAGAATTTCTAGATTAAATCTTTTTATTTTCTTAATTAATGATGTTGTTAAAATTAAAAAAATTGGATTTGTTACTTGTATAACTCTATCTCCTTTTTTAACATTAAACAATATAAAGAAACTCATTTTAAAAGTTAACAAAAGAAGTTTCAAAACCCTTTCTAATAAATTATTTTTATCAAATTCAGGAAGTGAAACTCTATGGACCATGATATTTTCATTTAATCCACTATCATTAGTATGATAGCTTTTTTCATATCCAATTGGCCCTGCCAAAACACTAACTTTTTGTTCTTTAGCAATTTTTTTTGCTACATCTGTCAATATTTGAGCTGTTGAAACTTGATCAGGATAAAACAGTTCCGAAATAATCCAAACCATTTTTTTATTTTTTATATCTCGCTCCAAACCACTCTTTTAATATAATCGGTATAACTCAAGATAATTCTAACCATTTTTTGTGATACATTCGGCATAGAATAATCAGCTACTGGCCTAAAATTACGCTCAACCCCTCTTTTTTGCGTTTTTAATTCAGTTAATCCCTGCATAATTCTTTCTGGATTCAAACCAACCATCATAACCGATGTTTCTTCCATAGCTTCCGGACGTTCGTGAGCATCTCTAATATTTAAGGCAGGAAAATTTAATGTAGAAGATTCTTCAGAAATAGTACCACTATCTGACAAAACAGCATACGACTTCATTTGCAATGCATTGTAATCATTAAATCCCATTGGCTTCAGGAATTGCACTTCGGAACGCATCGCAATTTGTTTAGAATCAATCATCTTTTGGGTTCTTGGGTGTGTACTCACAATAATAGGATAGCCATATTTTTCGGCAATCAAATTAAGTGTCTTCATTAAACCATTAAAGTTTTTGTCACTATTGATATTTTCTTCTCGATGTGCTGAAACAACAAAATATTTATTTTCTTCTAAATTGAGTTTACTTAAAATAGTAGAAGCTTTAATTTCAGGCAAATAATGATTCAATACTTCAAACATTGGAGAACCAGTTTTAATGATTCTATCCGCTGGCAATCCTTCACGCAGTAAATACTCACGCGCAATATCACTATAAGTCAAATTTACATCAGAAACATGATCAACAATTTTTCGATTTGTTTCTTCCGGAACTCTTTGATCAAAACAACGGTTTCCTGCTTCCATATGAAAAATTGGAATATGTCTTTTTTTGGCTGGAATAGCACACAAGCAACTATTTGTATCTCCTAAAACTAGGAAAGCATCTGGTTTTTCTGACTCCAATAAAGGATCTATTTTAATTAAAATCTGACCAACTGTTTCTGTAGCAGTAGCACCAGCTGCGTTCAGGAAAAAATTTGGTTTACGAATCCCCAAATCATCAAAAAATATTTGGTTTAATTCATAGTCGTAATTTTGACCTGTGTGAACAATTATATGTTCAATTGCTTCAGAGGCGTCTAAAGCAGCCATCACTCTTGATAATCGTATAATTTCTGGTCGTGTACCAACCACGGTCATTACTTTTAATTGTGTTTTCATTTTTATATTTTCTTTTACCTAAAAAAAATGGCTTAACTTAAGTCAATATTATACATTCTCAAAATATGTATCCGGATCATTAGGATCATAAAATTCATTAATCCAAAAATTGGTATACAAAATTTCACCACCGATATTTTTTATATTATGAGTGAACCAAATAGGCATATCTACATATGCTGGTTCATTTCCATCCAAATAAAAATCCAATACTTCATCAGTACCAATACGACGTAATTGAATTAAAGCTTTCCCTTTAATTACTGCAAAACGTTCAATTTTTCTTGTATGATAATGATTTCCCCTTGTAATTCCGGGAACAGTTGTTGAAAAAGAAACTTGCCCGCCAACTCCCAATCGAATAATTTCTACAAAAGATCCTCTCGGATCAGTATGTTCTACAAATTTTACTGGAAAGTGATTTTTTATGTCCATATAGCAACGAAAAGTATTGAATAAATTCAATTCAAATGTATTATCTATATTTGGTATCACTCCTTTCTCCTGATATTCTGATTTGTATTTTTCTAACAAACTCAAAATCTGAGAAACTTTAGATTCAGAAGTATGCTGTACTACTATTTCATGTCCCCCTTTTTTACTTCTAATTTCAGAAAGAATAGCATCAACTAATTCTCCAACATAAATTAATTTTAAATCACCATCTACATCAATAGCAGGTGTTTCATTATGTGATAATTTGTGGCAAAAAGTAGCTATGACTGAATTGTAATTTGGATGCCCGAAAGGTCCAAAAACATTAGGAATAATCATTCCGGTAAATTTTCCTTCTGAACTCTTTACCCAATCAATCATCAATTCTCTTCCTGCTTTCTTAGATTTTCCGTACAAATTATCTCTTTCTTCCTGAGTTGATGAAGAAAAAAGAACATGAGCTTTACTATTTGTTGACTTAAGGGAATTGACTAATTTTTGAACTAAACTAAGATTAGTATCATAAATAACCTGGGGATCATTATGACGATTCATAGCTGCTAAATGAACAATTACATCGCATTGTGCCACAAAATCATTTAATTTATATTCATCTTCAAAATATTCCTTTTGAAAATCAATTCTATCAAATTCTTCGTTATACAATCCAAGTGTATTATATAAATGTGTACCAACAAACCCTGCCTGACCAGTAACTCCTATTTTTAACATATTTGATTTTAAATTTTAAAATAATCAATATCGTAACGATATTCATCTTTATTTTCACTTAATAAATAATCCGCCATTACTAATAATTTAGAGTCTGATTCTAAAGATTGAATACTACTTATATATCCTTGAGGGACATGAAGTATATTTAACTTTTCAGAATCAATTAAAAAAGTTTTTATCTCTAAACTTTTAGACGGATTCTCCCAATCATCTATTTTAATTAATTGAATTTTAAATTGTCCACAGATAGCAGAAAACCATCTTTGCTCAATTTTATGACCTTGCCAGCCTCTAATTAAATCATTGCTTTTATTTTGAATTATATAAATTCTTTTAACAACTGAAGAGTTAAATTCATTATTATAAAACAAAAGTCCGCGGTGATCGGAGTGGCAATTACCTGAAATTAATTTAGGTTCCATATAGTATTTTATCCAGGCATTTGAACTACATCTTCGCCAAAAACTTCTTTTCGAATTAATGGTAATGTTGATAATAATTTCTTCATACCTTCTACACCTTGTTGTTCAGTATTGTGTGAATGATAATCCTCAATTAAAGAAATATCTTCTTCCCCTTCAGAAAAATATTGTGCATAATTCAAATCACGGTTATCAGCAGGAATACGATAGAAATCCCCCATATCTTCAGCTTTAACCATTTCTTCACGAGTACAAAGTGTCTCGTAAAGTTTTTCGCCATGACGCGTTCCAATAATTTTTATTTCATTACTTGCATTACAAAGTTCTTTTAGAGCTTGTGCAAGATCACCAATAGTTCCTGCTGGTGCTTTATTTACAAATAAATCACCTGGATTACCATTTTCAAAAGCAAATAAAACTAATTCTACTGCCTCATCTAATGACATTAAGAAACGAGTCATATTTGGATCTGTAATAGTAATTGGATTATTTTCTTTAATTTGCTTTAAAAACAAAGGGATTACTGATCCTCTAGAAGCCATAACATTCCCATAACGAGTTAGGCAAACTGTAGTGTCAGTCAAATTTCTAGAAGCAGCTACAGCTACTTTTTCCATTAAGGCTTTTGAAATCCCCATTGCATTAATGGGATATGCAGCTTTGTCAGTACTTAAACAAATAACTCTTTTTACTTTGTTAATTCCAGCAGCATCAATTACATTTTGGGTTCCAAAAACATTCGTTTTCGTTGCTTCCAAAGGAAAAAACTCACACGAAGGAACTTGTTTTAATGCTGCAGCATGAAATACATAATCTACACCACGCATTGCACGCTCCACACTATTATAATCTCTTACATCACCTATGTAAAATTTAAGTTTATCATTTTTCAATTGATTTCGCATATCATCTTGTTTCTTCTCATCACGAGAAAAAATCCTAATTTCTTTAAAATGATCGGTATGTAAAAAACGATTTAATACTGCATGCCCAAAAGAGCCAGTTCCTCCTGTTATAAGAAGAATTTTATTTTGTATTTTCATTATTGATTTATTTTGAAAATCTTGTTCTTTTCTTTTTGTGATGGATAATTTATCAAAACTGCTTTATACGGACCTTTAAATACAAATAAGCTTCCTGCCGCGACACCTATTACTCCATGTTTGTCAATAACCTTTTCAATATCTTCTAAAGAGCCAGCGCCGCCTAAAACTGTCATTGGTAAAGTAATCTTCTCTCTAACTTTGTCTATTAAATCTAGATCGTATCCCTTCATAAGACCATCTTTGTCAATTGAATTTATAACAATTTCACCTGCTCCTAATTTCTGAGCCTCTTCTACAAATTTAAATGGATTAATTCCTGTAGCTTTTTTACCATTATGTGTATATACCTCGTAACCTCCAAGCAATTTTTTTTTGACATCTAAAACTACAATAACACTTTGAGCTCCTACCCGGTCCGCTATACTTGTAATTAATTTGGGGTTTTCCAATACTGCAGAACTTAATGCAATTTTCTCGATACCTAAACTAAAAATGCGCTGAGCTTGTTCGATGTTTTTAACACCACCTCCATAGCATAACGGCATCATAGATTGATTTGCTAACCGTTCAATTAAACTGTAATTTGGTTCTAAACCTTTCACAGTCGCATCTATATCAAAAACAGCTAATTCATCGACTTCTTTTTCGTTGAATATCTTTACTGCATTGATTGGGTCACCAACATATTTCGGATTTTTAAAATTTACAGTTTTAACTAAACCATTTTCATGAATTAATAAACTTGGAATTATTCTTGGTCTAAGCATGTTTATAATTTTGCAAAATTATGTAATAAGGTTTCTCCAAAACTGTGACTTTTTTCAGGATGAAATTGAATTCCATAAACATTATCATGATTTGTTGCACATGTAAATTGACCACCGTACTCAGAAGTCGCCAAAATATCACTTCTATCATTACAATGAAAATAATATGAATGTAAGAAGTAAAATAAAGCATCTTTTTCTAAGCCCTCAAAAAGTGGATTAGCTGAGATAGGCTCGACATCATTCCACCCCATATGCGGTAATCTGGTAACTTGCTTTATTTTTGATTCATCAAACTTTTTAACTGTAGCGTTAATCCACTTTAGTCCTTCTGAAGTACCTTCATCACTTGAATTTGCCATCATTTGCATACCCACACAAATACCAATTACAGGGATTTTTTTAATCAAAACCAGCTCATTTAACTTATCAAGCATCCCAGATTTAATTAATTCATCCATTGCATGATCAAAATGACCGACGCCTGGTAAAATTATTTTTTGAGCGTCTTCTAAATCAGCGGCTGTTTTGGCGATTTTCGTTGGTACATTCACTCTTTTATATACGTTAACAAACGCATTAATATTACCGACACCATAATCTATTATCGTTATCATCTAAATAGTCTTTTTTCCAAACCAAGCTTAGTCATAATAACTGCACCCATATTTACTATATGTTGTTTGTTTTTATAATCCTTGAAAGTTTTATTTTCGCCTTCAAAAATCTCCTGCAATTGATCAACTGTTAAATCTAATTTGTGAGCAACATATTCAAATTCTTGCTTCAAAGTAAACTCGTCCAATTCCGGCTTTGAAATTCTTTCCAGCGCCTCATCTCTTGTCATTTGATTAGTTAAAATCAAACTCGAAAAATGTGCTCTTCTTTTTTCATAACCAAATTTTCTTGGCATCCAGTAATCTTCATAAAATCTCGTAAAACGAGATTCATGGTGTTTATGTTGAAATTTTTCCCATCCAAATTTTTCAAATAATAGTTTTTCTGCATCATCTTTATAAAAAGGATATAAATCCAAAGGCTTAAAAACCTGCATACCAAGAAAGTAACGGTAAAATATCTTATATGTTAATACGTCCACAAGTGGAAAAGTTTTTAACGGCTTGGATCCAAATTTAGAATGTATATCTTTAATTAAAGTCGTATCGATACCAATAGACCCCCCCCATTCTCTTGGTTCTCTACAACATTCAGTTGATATATTAGACCCTGTAACTACATATTTTATCTTATTTTTTCTAGCAAACTTGTATAGAGACGAAAAAAAAGCGTAATCTTGAGGTAAATCCTGATCGGCAATTTGAGATTTTAATAATGCTACATGCAAATCTTTCATTTCCTCCCAGTTAATTACTTCAGTATATAAATCTAAACCTAAACCATTAACCAATTTTTCAATATTACTAACTGCTTGTCTTGTGTTCCATCCAGCATCCACGTGAAATAACAATGGTCTTAAACCCATAACTTCTTTTGCAAGATACGCAACATAAGAACTATCCAAACCACCACTTAATCCGATAATACAATCAAAGTCCTTTCCTTTTCCTTCTTTTTTAATTTTTTCAGCCATTTTCATTAACTCAATATGCCCTCGCTCATCTGGATGCCAATTAGGCAACATATTGTTATGAAAATTATGATAATAATCTGACACTCCATTTTCATCAAAAATAATACTAGGATCTGAAGTATCCATAATTGTTTTTGTGCAAATTTGATATGTTTTTTGCTTCATGATATAGTTTATTTATATAATATTAAATTAATTACTCATATAAGTAATTAATACTGTTTAAATTTGATTTGTAGTATTAGAATAGAAATAGTTAGGAGCTATTGCTTTCTTAGCTATTTCAAAATAAGAAAATTTATTAATTCCATGATTTATTGCAACATCTTTCATTTTATCATAAAGAGTTTGGTCATTAAAAATCCTCTCAATTGTTTCCTTTAAAACAATAGCGTCAACACTTTCGAGAAATAGGCAATTTCCGCCAACATCAACATGTCTCATTCCTTCCCACAGCTTAAAAACAGTCGGTACACCTAACCCAACAGCTTGTTCCCATAAAACAGAATGAGTACCAGGAAAAACCGCTAAATCAGCAGAAAGCAAATATTTATAGGAATCCTGAACAGATATCCATCCAATATAATTAATACTACTACAAGATGCAAATGACATAATTTTTTCTTTCATTTCCTCTGTAACACTACCAAACACAATTAATTTAATTTTGGGATTATTTATTAAACTAACAGCCTCCATTAAATAATGAATATTTTTCCTCTCATCAATTTTACCACCGGTTACAATAATAAAATCATCCTTCTCAAATTTTGACTCTTCAATGATAGTATCTCTATATTTATTTCTGTTTATAATATCAATCTGAGTATGATCAGCGCCAAGAACAAGTAAATCTATTTTTGACGCCGGGATTTTATATACGTCTCTATAAAAATCGACTCGTATTGGGAGAACTCCGTAAAATTTTTCCGTAAAAGGTTCAATCATTTTTGCACACTTTCTATAAATGATCTTATGAAGAATATTTTTCGAAATCCAATTAGTCCCACTGTTTATAAAATCTGTATGTCCATCAACAAAAATTTTAACATTTTTATTTTTTTGAGCATATTTGACAATCTCCTTAATACTCAAAAATTGACAATCGTGTAAGAAAATAATATCAGGCTTGAACTCCTCTATATTTATTTTTATATAATTATAAAAACGAAGTTTTTTCATAATAAATCTCGGTAAAAATTTAGCATACGGAACCCTTGATACTAAAATACCGTCCGAATTATAATACTTGCCAGATTCTGTAAACCCTAATAAAGAATTATTTATGAAAGTTTCTGTTGATGCTAATATTCTAACATCGTGCCCTTGAATTTTGTGCATCTTAGGCAGCACATTTTCCTGATAGCTATAATTATCTATATAGAAAGCTGCTAAGCAGCAATGTAATATTTTCATTATTATATTTTTTTTATTAATTCTTCAGGGGAGTTAAAATCAACAGCCAAACTTACTATTTTGTCATCATCTAATTCCCACCAAGTTGTTTCTAATAGCTTATCAATAGTTTCAACTGGAAATCTGTATCTGATTAATCTTGCAGGATTTCCTCCAAAAATTGAATAAGGCGGAATATCTTTAGTTACAACACTACCCATACCCACGATACTTCCCGTACCAATTACAACACCTTGTTTTACCAAAACATTTTGCCCTATCCACACATCACTCCCAATAATTGTTCTCTTGACATCAGAAAAAGCATGTTTCGAAAATTTTTTCTTTATACTATCATTGACATCATAAAATACAGAAGAAGTAGAAACCCAGTCAATAGGATGCATACTATCCCCAATACAAACATTACTTGCTATTGAGCAAAAAGACCCAATATCAGTATTTACAAATTTACAATCATAACCGCTTGAAGAATACTTACCTATAGAACAATTTACTATAGTAGATCCAGCCTCAATCTTAGATGTTTTATGTATTTGACTATTCAAGATTGAACTACCCCTAATCTTTTTAAAAAATTTTGACCAAAAATAAAAGATTTTAGTTAACATAATAATATTTATTAAGATCTATTGATTTATTCAGATTTAAAAAACAAATAGTAAATGTTCAAAAACAAAAAACCTCCACTAAGTATCGAAGTAAAAAGTCCAACATTTAAAACTATAAAACTAAAAGGAACTATCATTATTCCAAAAATCAGTTTATTTCCTTCTTTTACTTGTGTTTTAGTAAAAGAAAAATATAATCCTAATAAAACTGATACAATTAATACACCTACTAAACCAAAACTAGCTAAACCATCTGTTGCGAGAAAATTAGCATTAGAATTTACATCAGAATCTGCTCCATAATAAGAACTAACAACAAATCCAAGTGCCTTATCATATGGATAATTTCTTGAAAAAAAATTAACAATATTAACATGCGAAAAATAAGTTAAGTCATTCTTCTTAAAAAACTCATTATACTGAAAAGTTAAAAGACCAGCTATCCCAAATGTTCTCATTAATATTACGGAAGAAATCATAAGAAAATCTTTTGATATAGATAGTACGAATAAAATAATTCCTGTAAAACTATATGATAAAAATGAAAATATAGAATATCCCTTATTATATATAAAAAATATTCCAATTATCAAAAAAGGTATAAATAAAGAAATCTTGCTTCCACCAATTCCATAAATAAACACTACAGATAAGACACCAAAAATAGTAACAAAGATATTCTTCTTTATTAACCCATTAGCCAAAAGAAGTGGCCCGAAAAAATATGTAATCCATAAAGTTAAATATCCAAAAAAAACAGAATCCTGTTGAGAATCACTTCTTTGTTTATAAACATCATCAAAACTTACAATTTTATACGAATTCCGATACTGAAACAGTAACAGTGCAATAAATATTAAACATATATAAATAAGATATCTAAATTTTAAAGGTTTAATTTTTTGAAAATACAATCCAATAAATTTAATTTTAGGAATATAAAACATTAATATAAATCCTAGTACAAAAAAAGATTGATTATATATAATTTCTAGGGTGTTTTCATAACTATTTAAAAACGTAATAATTATCGGTATATATAATAAGAAGTAAAATATTGAAAATGCTATATCCAAAAACAAAATTTTCTTTGGTTTTACAACTAAGGGTAATAATAAAAAAATACATGTAGTAAAGACATCAAAAAATGTAAATTTATTGGATATATAACCCATGTAATCAAAATTTTCAACCAAATAGTTTACATGAACATATTGATAACAAAGCGAAAAAAGCATTACAGGAAATATATATTTCAAGATATTTTACTTTTAGATATTGACATATAATAAAATTTAAAACAAGTATAACAAGCAAAAAGAGAGAAAATTATAGACAATAAAATTAAAAAGTGGTAAAAAGAAAAATTTAAAATATATGTAAACATATAAGTTATCGCTGTTATTATTACTTGGATAATATTATATCTAAGTAGTGTTTTATTTTCTCCCAATACCATTGCAATATTACTTAGCGGCACATAAAAAAACTGAGCTACACAGTAAAATAACAAAAATAAAGATGTAGTTTCTAATCCTTTCCATTTACTTATATTAATAAATAAACTTAAATTATTGATTATCAAAACAAGTGCTATATAACAAAATACAGCGGCGAAAACGAGTAGTTTAATAGCTTTAACCACCTCTATATGAAATTGTAAAAAATTATTATCAAAATATAATTTAGATAATTTTGCTCTTAACAAACCAGATGTCACCGCGCCAATTACTATTGTAGGCAAAAGTAGCACTCGTAACGAAAATGAAAAAACACCTACTTCTTTATCACTAAATATCAGCGAAAGCAAAATTGGATGAAAATAGGTAAGCAATATAGTCGCAATAGATCCTGGAAGAATAAATTTTGGATACTCAATATTATTCTTAAATAATACTTTCAACTTTTGAATTGAAAAAAAAGTAACTTTAAATCCTGAAAATCTAAGAATTACAAAAAAAACAAATATTGCAATTATATTTGTATAAACATTAGACTTAATTAATAAAGCTTCACCTTTAAAAACGTAGAGAATAAATAAGAAGTTAAACAACGACAAAATAATAGATAACAATCCATTATATATATGGTTTTCGCGATACAAGAATACTTGTTGCATAATTCCTGTTAGTGATACACAAATTGTAAAAAAAAACAATAGCAAAATATTTTCTCCATTACCTAAATCTAAAAATGGTAAAGAAATACTAACCATTAATAAATTCATAATAAAACTTACAAAAATTGAAAAATTAAATTTTTCATAAACTTGTGTCAAACTACTTGATATGGCGATGGATAATTCAAATTTTAAAGTCGCAATTGAGCCTATTATTGAACCTACAGAAGTAAATACACTGAATCTACCAAACTGTTCGGGACTTATATTTTTAATTATAAAAATTGCGGTAATTAAAGAAATTGCTTGACCAATCATATTTCCTAAGAAATAAAAAGAACTTTTAAAATTTATCATCTACATTTTCACTAAAAAATTCTTTATTCTTATTCATGGTTTCAAAATCCCAAGTCCACCATCTCATGTTTTCCAATCTTGTTATTGTTTCTGGTGAAAACCTCATTTTAATTCTGACAGCTGGATTTCCTCCCACAATTGAATATGGTTCAACATTTTTAGTTACTATAGAACCTGCTCCAACTATTGCTCCCCTTCCAATCTTAACTCCAGATAAAATAACACTGTTCGATCCAACCCAAACATCCTCACCAATTTGAATATCTCCTTTAGATAAAGTAAATATTGGCTTAGATTTAAGCCCAAAATAATTATTCAAAATATTGTATGTGGTAGGTAAATTATAGTTATGATAAAATTCTTGAATAATAACATTTGATGCTATTGACGAAAAAGAACCAATGGTTACTTTATTAACCTCTGCACAAATTCTTGTAGAGGGTCCACTCACACTTACATACTTATTTAAAACAACATTTCCAAATATTTCAGGGTTATTAAAAAAAGAACATCCTTCATTGATTTCTACTCCCCTACCAATTATTACGTTTCTTAAATTTATCTTTTTATCTTTTGACTTAAGTAATTTAATAAATATATCCGGTGATAATCTAATATTATAAGATGCATTAAACTTTTTATAGGAGTTTAAAAAAATAGAAAAAAAAATATTTGCTATAACTTTTAACATACAATCTATAATCTTCCGTCAATAATATCACGATCCAAACACGCTTTGGTATCAAAAAGCACAGTACTATAACTATTTTTTATTTTTTTAAAATCAAAAGCTAAAAATTCGTCATGACTTACTGCCAATATAATTGCATCATACTGTTCATTTATTTTTTTGACCAATTGAATATTATACTCGTCTTTAACTTCTATACTATCAGCATGAGGATCATAAACATCGACATTTAAACCGAATTGTTTCAATTCATTATAAATATCAATTACCCTGGAATTTCTAATATCAGGACAATTCTCTTTAAATGTTACGCCTAAAATTAATGCCTTAGACCCCTGAATTTTCTGACCTTTATTTATCATTAATTTAATAACCTTATTAGCAACAAACATTCCCATGTTATCATTTACTCGTCGACCTGATAAAATAACTTGAGGATGATAACCCAGCGACTCAGCTTTGTGAGCTAAATAATAAGGGTCAACACCTATACAATGTCCTCCTACTAAGCCAGGTTTATATTTTAAAAAATTCCATTTTGTTCCAGCGGCTTCGATTACATCATTAGTATCAATTCCAATTCTATCAAAAATTAATGCTAATTCATTTACAAAAGAAATATTTACATCACGTTGAGCGTTTTCAATAGCTTTACTAGCTTCTGCGACCTTTATACTAGGAGCTTTATGAGTACCAGCTTCAATAATACTACGATAAAGTTGATCAACTTCCTCAGCAATTTCTGGAGTGGAGCCCGAAGTAACCTTTTTGATCTTAGTCAGAGTATTTATCTTGTCTCCAGGATTAATACGTTCAGGTGAATACCCACAATAAAAATCTTCATTGAATTTCAAATTACTAAATCTTTCTAATACCGGAACACAATCTTCTTCTGTACAACCAGGATAAACAGTAGATTCATAAATTATAATATCATTCTTTTTTAGTATTTTACCTAACATTTCAGATGCCTTTAACAAAGGTGTCAAATCTGGAGCTTTAAATTGATTAATTGGTGTAGGTACAGTAACAATAAAAACATTATACTCATTTAACAAATTTATATCTGAAGAAAATACAATACCTTCATTTTCATCTTTTTTTTGCAACAATTTTTTCAATGCCTCAATATCGGCTTCTTTCGTTCGATCTTCTCCACTAGAAAGTTCATCAATTCGATCTTGATTGATATCAAATCCTAATACAGAGTATTTTTTCGCAAATTCTAATGCTAATGGTAATCCTACATAGCCCAAGCCAATAATGGCAATCTTATATTTTCTCACGAAGCGTAATTTTAAAAAATGATTTAATAATAAAAAATAATATCGATAAAAATCCAAATAAAAGAGTTCCTGTGAACATTCCTTCTATTTTACCAAGTTTTTCTTTCCTTAAAGGCAAAATAGGTCGATCGATTACTTGAATTAAAGGTGTTTCTTTTCGTAGAGTTACTTTTGCCAGCTCTGATTGTTTAACAAGTTCTGTTAAAACGGCTGTATTGGCCTGAACATCTACCTGTCTTCTCGCAGAAGGCGCCCTACGAACATTAAATGCAGGATTCAAATTAAAAGTATTATCATTTGCTACTGCCACTCCCATAATAGCCCCATTTAATTCACCACGAACGGAATCAACCTGATGCTTTAAAATTTCCATATTCATTCGAGCTTTTTTGCTTTTAGTATCCACATAGAATTTACCTACCTGTCTGGCAAGTGCTTCACAAAAGTAAAGAGAGAACAATTCACTATTAGAAGCCATATCCATAGTTATAATAGAAATTTTTTTGTCTTTTTGAGCGACAGACAAAGAATTTTTAGACAAATCCTGATAAATTTCTCCTAATATACTATCATGAACTCTAGTAAAACCCTTACGTTTACTGTCAGGTAAAAATTTTATGTCTTTTAATTTAGGCTTATTACTCCATTTATCTCGCCACTCATTATTTTCAATGTACATTTCAGCCAATGATATCTCTTTTCCATTTACCGTAACTGGCGTTAATAAGGTTTTCTCCACCATGGTACGCGATTTAAACAACTCTGTTAAATTAGAGCTGGTAAAAATACTACCACCGCCAGTTCCCAGATCTATACCGAAAGTACTCGCTAACCCTAGAGCTCCCCCCAATCCTCCACCAGATTTCTCATCTTCTAATGCAAATGTTAATGTTGCCGTATAAACAGGTTTTTTTATAAAAGAATATCCTAATCCTAAAACTGCCCCTATTATTCCAGCCAAGACAATAATTTTCCATTGGTTAAATAAGTATTTACAATATTCTTTTATTTTGTGGATTAATTCTTTTAATGAAATTTCATCGTTCTCAATAATATTCTTTTCCATTTAAAAATTTATTTAAAAGCAGTAACAATTAGCAAAGCTAAACTAGAAATAACACTCCCTATTCCAACCCATTCACCAGTACTCATTTTTCTTTTTTCAGGTTTTTCAGGTACAACGATTTGAGAATCCGGTGTTACTTTAGGATAAGATCTAAAAAACAAGAACGACCCTGTTACTGAGGCTTTACCATTAGGGTAAATTATATACGATTTTCTCTTCCACCCTTTATTATCAACACCACCAACTGCATTTATGTAATATTTAAATCCTTTACCGCTTCTATATGGAATTTCAGAAGTTAACAAAACATTTCCAGTCACTTTTACTCCTTCATTATAAATAGCCACTTCAATTTCATCTCCTGGAAATAAAGTTACATTTGAATAATGACTTTTATTTTTTACAATTTCTTCCCAGTTAACAGGTATTGTAGCATATTTTAAATCCTCTTTTAACTTTTTGGTTAATTTTTCTTTTAATGTATCATTTTTTGATAAATTCAAGTCAATGCTTTCAAGTTGATCAATTTGTTCCTGCTTAATTGGTCTTTTAATTTTCATCCCGTCTAAATTAGCTATTGACGTTAACCCTCCAGCTCGCATGACCACATTATAAACCGATTCTTTTTTATTAGCCAAAACATATTTACCAGGATATCCTACAGCACCACTTACAATAACCATTTGGGGCTTTTCGTAAACTGCCATTCTTCGGATATTAATTACATCAAAAGGTTTAAGTACAAAGTTTTTAATTTGCTCGTTGTTATCAGCTGTAATTTCAAGTTCAATTAATTCAATACGTTTCGGATCAGCATCATCTATTACATCCGATTTTGTCATTCTTGCAATTTCAACTCTTTTAGAAGCTGAACCTGTCAAGCCACCAACCTGAACGACTAAATCATTCAAAGTTAAATTATCAAAATATTCATATACACCGGGATTTTTAACTTCTCCATCAATTGTCACTTTATATTCCTCTCTGAAATCTAAAATTGAATAAACGGTTACAATATCTTCTCTTTTTAATTCTATATCCGCATTTAGATCACCAGATAGTGCTGCACTTAAATCTACATTTACAATTTCAGTAGTCAAATCGGTTTTTAAACGAATAATTCTTGCTCTTTTTGTGTAAGCATCTTCCTTTAAACCTTCGGCCCGGGTGATAAGATCTAAAATTCGCATTCCTTCACTATAAGAATAATAATCCGGTCTAAAAATTGCTCCTTCTATTTTAATTCGGTTTTCAAATCGATTTAAAATTTTAGTAACCCTAAATACATCTCCTGACTGCGGCAAATACGAATTATACTCACTTTCATTTATATCGTGAACCTTAAACTCCTTACCTGTTTTTTGTACAACATTTACCGAAGCAGTATAGGCAAATTCATTAAAGCCAGAGGCAAAATTCAATAAATCAGAGAATTTCTCTCCTTTCTTCATTTCAAAAATTCCCGGTCGCTTTACTTCTCCTTCAACGGTCACTCGCTGGCTGTACGCCGGAATTCGGATTACATCGTTTTCTTTTAAGCTAACATTATCAGATTGATCACCTTTTACTAAAAATCTATAGATGTCAATATTTTTATAAACTTTATTGTTTCGAATCAATTCTATATTTCTGTAACTACCATTTTTTCCTGGTCCCCCAGCCAAATGCAAGGCATTATAAACTGTCGCTAATGAAGAAATTGAATAATTACCAGGCTGCTTACCGCCTACTATCGTTACTTTTATAGTTCTTATTTGACTTAAACTAATACTAACTTGAGACTGTCCTGAACGAACTGTGCTATAAACTTTTGCAATAGCAGTTTTTATCTTGTTAGAAGCGGCCTCTATTGACATTCCCGATACTTCGATTTGTCCAACATAATCAATAGTAATTTTCCCCTCGACGCTTACCGGTATAGCTGCATCAAATTGCTGAGCACCATATATGCTAACCTGTAATTCATCACCAGGGCCAAGAATGTAATTCATTGGAGTAGCTAATTTTAAATCAGGTTCAAAGTTCAAGGTTGGATTATCAAATAATTCTGAACCAAAAATTAATGCATTTGTGGAATCTTTTACTTTTTCATTTTTTATTTTTTCTTCCTTTCTTCCGAACCCAGAATCTTTTTGTTCTATTTTTGGCTTGCTACTTTTATTACTCGTAGAATTCTTGCCATTTTTCTTCTCGTATTCATTAAGTTTAACCTTAAGTTTATTGAATTCTGTCTGGCTCATTCCTTTTGATAAGGCCATTGGTTCAACTTGATCAATAGTCGCATTATTACTCTTTAATTGAGTGCTAATATTTGCCAAATCATCATCTGAAAGATAGTCAACCTGTATAGCACTCAAATCCTTAGATTTAAGTATATCTTGCGCATTAATATTAAGTGACATTAATAGTACCACGCAAAGAATAAGAGCGTATATTATTTTTTTCATATATGATTTTTTTAAATGTTGTTTTATACTCTGTCTATGAGTATTGTTTTTGGTAATATTCTTTATAAGCTCCAGAGGTTACGTTTTGCAGCCATTCTTCATTATTTAGATACCAATTTATAGTTTTCTCTAGTCCGTCTTCAAAAGTAACAGATGGTTTCCAACCCAACTCTTTATTAATCTTTGAAGCATCTATTGCATATCTTAGATCATGACCGGGACGATCTTTAACGTAGGTAATCAACCCTTCAGAAGTTCTTGGATCTCTTCCTAATTTTTGATCCATAATTTGACAAAGTAATTTTACTAAATCAATATTTTTCCATTCATTAAAACCCCCAATATTATAAGTTTCATGATTTTTTCCTTCATGGAAAACTAAATCTATAGCAATTGCATGATCTTCGACAAATAGCCAATCACGTGTATAATTTCCATCTCCATATACCGGTAATGGCTTATTATTAATAATGTTATTGATAAACAGGGGAATCAATTTTTCAGGAAAATGATACGAACCATAATTATTAGAACAATTTGTCAAAACATAAGGTAAACCATACGTTTCACCATAGGCTCTTACGAAATGATCTGAACTTGCCTTAGAAGCTGAATACGGTGAATTAGGATCATATGAGGTCGTTTCTGTAAAAAATCCTTCAGTACCTAGTGAGCCATATACTTCATCTGTACTAATATGATAGAATCTTTTATCCTCAAAGTTATCTTTCCATTGATTTTTTGCTGCATTTAGCAAATTCATAGTTCCAATAACATTCGTTTTCACAAATGCTAATGGATCTTCAATCGAGCGATCTACATGGGACTCGGCAGCTAAATGTAAAACACCATCAAAATTATGTAATGAAAAAAGCTCATTTATAAACGCTTCATCAACAATATCACCTTTTACAAAAGTATAATTAGGTTCATTTTCAATATCCTTTATATTTTCAAGATTCCCAGCATAAGTCAAGGCGTCTAAATTAAATATACTATATTCAGGATATTTATTTACAAAACGTCTTACTACATGAGATCCAATAAAACCAGCTCCGCCAGTTATAAGAATTTTTTTCATTCTATTAATTTAAAAGGTCAGAATTTTGTTTTTCTAATTCATTGTAAATATCCTTTACATCTTGTGAATTTTCTTTTTGCAAAATTAAATTGGCTGTATCAGTATAAACAAAAATAGTATTTTTCAACCCTAGAAATGTTGTATGCTTCTCACTTCCTATAACCATATTACCGTTTTTATCGATAGGATGACCATTTGACACCAAGTAATCATATACCGATTCAAATGAGCCTAAATCTGACCAGGAAAATGATGCGGGAACTACTTTAATTTTTTTACTACGTTCCATTACAGCGTAATCAACACTTATTGATGGGATTTCTAATGAAAGATTTAAATCTAAGAAACCATCTTTACTCGATTCCCAAACGGCCCTTGATTTTTCATAGACGTCTGGTTGAAATTGTTTTAGTTCTTCGAGGAGAATACCCGCTTTAAAGCAAAACATTCCACTATTCCATAAAAAGTTTCCTTTTGCAATGAATTCTTTTGCCGTCGTTTCATTAGGTTTTTCACGAAAAGAAATCACTTTATCTCCTTTTGATTCGATATAACCATAACCCGTTTCTGGTTTGGTGGGAATAATTCCAAAAGTCACTATGTAACCATCTTTTGCTTTCGAAATTGCTTCCTTAATTGCTTTGTTGTAATTTTCCATATGATCAATAATATGATCGGATGGGGTTACAATTAATATATCGTCAGGATTTGATGCAAATGCTGCAAAAGCAATAGCTGCTGCTGTATTTCTTGGTGTCGCTTCAACGATATTAACATAAGTAGTATTTGTTTTATTCATTACTTTACCACTTAAATGATGATTATCTACATTTCCTACCACCATTACTTTATTTGCTAAATGACTATTACGATCAACTGTCATTTCAAATAAGGATTTATTTTCAAATATTTCTAAATATTGTTTAGGTTGGCTTTTGCGAGAAAGGGGCCATAATCTGCTGCCTACCCCTCCAGTTAAAATAACATGTATAATTGAGTTATTTGTTTCCATATTTTCTTAATAAAAAAGAAATTTAACTACTATAATCTATTGTCAGCTATAGTACCCAAAATTCCTTTTACATCATATAATAAACTATTTGGTTTTAGTAATTCAGCAAAATTTAATTCTAAAAATTCTGCGTGAGATACACCTAAAACAATTGCGTCAAATTTATTATTTGGAATACTGTTATTTGTTATTAAATTATATTCTTTTTTTACATCATTTGCATTAGCAAGAGGATCAAATATTACTACTGAAATTCCATATTCAGTTAGCGCTTTAACAACATCTACAATTTTTGTGTTTCTTACATCGGGACAATTCTCTTTAAAAGTAATTCCAAGCATTAGTAGCTCAGCTCCATTAACAGAAATTCCTTTTTTGATCATCAACTTTACCACCTGCGATGCGACGTATTCGCCCATACTGTCATTTAAACGTCGTCCTGCCAAAATTATTTCAGGATGATAGCCAAATTCTTGTGCTCTTTGTGCTAAATAATAGGGATCTACACCAATACAATGTCCACCAACTAAACCAGGCTTAAAAGGTAAAAAATTCCATTTTGTAGATGCCGCCTTTAAAACTTCCTGTGTATCAATATTCATTAGATTGAATATTTTTGCTAATTCATTTACAAAAGCAATATTGATATCTCGTTGCGAATTTTCGATTACTTTTGCTGCTTCAGCGATTTTTATTGTTGGAGCTAGATAGGTCCCCGCTGTAATTACCGATTTATAAAGTTCGTCAACTTTTAAGCCAATTTCAGAAGTTGATCCTGAAGTAACCTTAAGTATTTTTTCAACTGTATGTTCTTTGTCTCCCGGATTTATTCTTTCAGGTGAATAACCTGCGAAGAAATCTACATTAAATTTTAATCCTGAAATTCTTTCTAATACGGGAACACATTGCTCTTCTGTAACACCAGGATAAACTGTTGATTCATAAATTACAATATCACCTTTCTTTAGCACTTTACCAACTGATTCGCTTGACTTATACAATGGTGTTAAATCTGGACGATTATTTTTGTCAACCGGGGTAGGAACTGTAATTATAAAATAATTGCAATTAGCAATATCATCTAAAGAACTAGTACAATATAGACCTTTTTCATCATTGGCATCATAAACCAAAACTTTTTGCAAAGTAGTGTCATCAATTTCTAATGTTGTATCTGTTCCAGTTTTTAAAGTAGTTATTCTTGATTCGCTAACATCGAAACCAACAACTGAATATTTTGTAGCAAATAACCTGGCTAAAGGTAAACCAACATAACCCAAGCCAATCACAGCTATTTTTATTTTTTGTTCCAATTTCATTACTTTTTTATATTTGCTTCATTACAATTCATGGCTTCGCCGTTCTGAGTCACATAATTTGACAGAGACACCCTAAAAAAAATTCATTTTCGGCAAATATAACATAATAAGTCAATTTAATCAATACGGTTTCCCGTAATAGGCCAAAAACAAACAATTAAAAAAAATAAAATTGTACCAACCTACTATCAGTCAGGTTATAAAATATTTTACTACAAAAAAATAAAAAACAAACTTCATATAAGCGAAATTTTACTTAGAGTTTTAAAATATCAACCATCAGATTATCGAAATCTTAATTGTATTTTATTTTCAAAACACATCCTAAGGATTCCAAAACCAAAATATAATACGTTTTTGATATTTCCTGAACAATTGCATCCTGGTTACTAAACGCACCCGAATCTAATTTTATTCTGTCACCCACCTGAATTGACGACACAGAAATATCAGCTATGTTCGAGGCATTAAGATTTTTCTTTATAATATTAATTTCTTCATCTCGCACAATGGCAGGTTTCCCTAACCAAAATAAATAACGAACTACCCCTGGAACTGCAAAAACAGTATTTCGATCAGCATCCGGTAATTGAACAAATACATAAGAATTAAAAAGCGGCACTTCAACCTTTTTTTTCCTGTCAGACCATTGCTTGATCTGTGTAATTAAAGGACAATAACATTCAATTCCTGTTTGCACAAGTTTCTCCGCTACTTTTTTCTCCCATTTGGGCTTTGTATAAACTACATACCAATTCATAATTTCTTTATTGAAATAAAATACTCAAACCAACATCTCCTATTATTTCTATTAACTTTTACTTCAACATATTTTTATACTTTACGAACCTATTCCTTTATAAATAAATCCAATTGATTCCACTTCTTTGGCGTCTAATATATTTCTTCCATCAAAAAGAAATGCAGGTTTATGCATAGAATCGTAAATTTTATGCCAATCGTAGGTTGTAAATTCATCCCACTCTGTTAAAATGGCGATAGCATGTGCTCCTTTAGAGGCCTCATAAGCATTATCAAATATCGTCAATGCATTACTATTTTCTTCAACTGATCTGGTTTGTAAGTAATCTAAATCACTCAACATTTTATTTCTCGAAACCTTCGGGTCATAAACAGATATTTTAGCCTGCTCATTGATTAAATCATCAGCCACATAAATAGCTGCGGACTCTCGAGTATCGTTAGTGTCTTTTTTGAAAGCCCATCCTAAAAACGTAATTTTCTTATCAGCGACTGTATTATATAATGTTTGAACTATTTTATTTGAAAATCTTCTTTTTTGATGATCATTCATTATAATAACCTGTTCCCAATAATCTGCTACTTCATTTAATCCATATGACTTTGCAATATAAACCAAATTCAGAATATCTTTTTGAAAGCAAGAACCTCCAAAACCTACCGAAGCTTTTAGAAATTTTGGCCCTATTCTGCTATCCATTCCAATTGCTTTTGCAACTTCATTCACGTCGGCACCCGTTTTTTCACATAATTCTGACATTGCATTTATTGACGAAATTCGTTGTGCTAAAAATGCATTCGCAGTTAATTTTGATAACTCTGAAGACCAAACATTTGTGGTCAAAATTTTATCTTTATCTACCCAGTTTGCGTAAACATCAACTAAAGCATTAATTGCTACTTCTCCTTCCGGAGTTGTATCACCACCAATTAAAATTCTATCCGGATTTAATAAATCTGTTACCGCTGTTCCTTCCGCTAAAAACTCAGGATTTGATAATATTTGGAATTGAACCCCATTTCCTGTATTATCTAAAATGCTCTTAATTGCTTCGGCTGTTCGAACAGGCAAAGTAGATTTCTCCACTACAATTTTATTGTGCTTAGCCACTTTTGCAATCTGTCTGGCGCACAATTCAATATATTTCAAATCGGCTGCCATGCCTTTTCCTTTTCCATAAGTTTTGGTTGGCGTATTTACTGAGATAAAAATCACCTGAGCTTCATCAATTGCTTTATCTACTTCTGTCGAAAAGAAAAGATTTCTACCTCTTGCCTCTGCGACAATTTGGGAAAGACCTGGCTCATAAATTGGAATATTATCCGTATTTGGATCGTTCCAATCTTTAATTCTTTGTTCGTTCAAATCAACAACAGTGACTTGAATATGTGGGCATTTTTGAGCAATTACTGCCATTGTTGGACCTCCAACATAACCTGCACCAATGCAACAAATTTTTGTAATTTTCATTTATCTTATTCTTATCTTAATCTCTATTATTTCAAATTATTCCAATACCAGCTAACAGCTTCTTTCAATCCTTCTTGTAAAGAATACTTTGGATTATAACCCAATATTGATTTTGCTTTTTCTATACTCGCCAATGAATGCGGAATATCGCCAGCTCTATTGGCACCATAAACTATTTCCACATCTGCAATTTTAGAATCAAATTCGGCTAGATATTTTTTCAAATAACCTACCAAATCATTTAATGTATTTCGATCACCGAATGCAGTATTGTAAACTGTGTTTATGGCCTGTGGATTTTGACTTGTCATTGCCAATTCATTCATTTGAATTACATTATCGATATAAGTAAAATCTCTTGAATAATTTCCATCACCATTAATTACGGGACTTTCATAATTCATTAACTGCATTACAAACTTGGGAATTACCGCTGCATAAGCACCTTTAGGATCTTGCTTTCTTCCAAAAACATTAAAATAACGCAGCCCAATAGTTTCTAATCCATATGTTCTGCTAACAAACTCCGCATACAATTCATTTACATATTTTGTAATGGCATATGGAGATAATGGTTTCCCGATAACATCCTCCACTTTTGGCAAGCCTTGAGAATCTCCATATGTTGAAGAACTCGCAGCATATATAAAACGCTTAACTTTCGCATCACGAGAAGCAACAAGCATATTTAAAAATCCTGAAACATTTACATCATTGGTGGTTATAGGATCATTAATTGATCTTGGAACAGAACCAAGCGCCGCCTGATGTAAAACATAATCAACACCTTCAACAGCTAGAATACAATCATTTATATTTCGAATATCACCTTCAATTAATTTAAAGTTTGGATTATTTATAAAATCATTTAAATTATGTCTGTGACCAGTTGAAAAATTATCTAAACAAACTACTTTATGACCTAATTCTAGAAAATGTTCGCATAAATTTGAACCAATAAAACCTGCACCTCCAGTAATAAGAATAGTATTTTGAGTTGGTGTTTTCATTTAAGTCAGATTATTTTTTATTAAATCTATTAAAAATACTTTTTAAGAAGTGTGCTTTTTCTTCCTCTTCATGATATCCGTTAGAATAGGCGCCGTAACCATAACCATAACCTGATCCATACTTAGCTTTATTCTCATACCCGTTAAACACAATACTCGCATTATTAAGCTCACCTCTTTTTATTCTTGTATTCAACAACGTAATCATATCTTTTTTCGTATAATTTTGTCTTACAATATACAATGTGACATCTGCATACTGAGCCAACTCTAATGCATCAGAAACCAATCCTACGGGAGGTGTATCCAAAATTATATAATCATATTTCTGTTTCAATTCATCTACCAGTTCTTTCATTGCATCACTTAAAATAAGCTCAGAAGGATTAGGAGGTATAGGTCCTGAAAGAATAACATCCAGATTTGGAATTTGGGTGGAGTTAGTAATTTCAGACAAGCTATTCTGTTTAATCAAATAATTCACAACACCCAGTTGAGTAGTTAAATTAAATTCATCAGCTAATCTTGGCTTTCTTAAATCCAAACCGATAATAACTGTTTTTTTCTCACTTAAGGCAAAAACAGTTGCAATATTGATAGAGCAAAATGTTTTTCCTTCTCCACTAATTGAAGAGGTTATCATTAAAGTCTTTGATCCGCTTACCTGCTGTTTTTTATACAAAAATTGTAAGGAGGAACGAATTGTTCTAAAAGCTTCAGAAAGGGCCGATTTTGGTTTATCAAATACTGCCAAACTCACATTATCTTTATTAACTCCAACAACACCAATTAACGGAATTTGCGTTAATTTACTAATATCATCAGTATTCTGAATAGAGTCATTAATGAAGAAAATACCAAACACAAACAGCAACGGAATCAGGAAACCAAGAAAGAGCGCTAAAACATAATTCACAGAAGTTTTTGGCCCAATTAATCCTCCTCCAATATCTTTTGCAGGATCTATAAAATGGATGTCAGATAAATTAGATGCTTTTACGATTTCTGCTTCATTTCTCTTCTGAAGAAATTCCGTATAAATATTATCGTTTAAATCATATTTCCTCTTAATCTTTAACAATTCCTGCTGCTCTTCCGGAAGACGTTTTACAACACTTTCTGCCTCGCCAATTTTAGCGTTTACCAATGACAAATCATACAATAATGATGATTTTGCTGAAGCAATATTTTCTAAAAGGACACTTTTAAGTGCCTGCATTTGATTATCAAAATCCTTAAAAATCTTTTCACTTTTTACAGCATAAGCCATTTCTGATCTTTGGGTAGAAAGCGCAATAAGTTTTGATACAGCAACCACAATATTAGGATCTTCAATTCCTGCAACAGACGGAGCTGGCAATCTTGAATAATCAACACTATTATTCAAGTACATTTTTAAGGAATTGTAGTACGCTATTTTTCTGGAAACCTGATCTCTTTCAACATCAAAATCCATTATTTTGTCCGAAAACTTAGCACCTCCACCTTCGATTTCGTAGATGTTTTTATCTTTTCTAAAAGACTTTAATTCGTTACCATTTTGTTTCAATTGCGACTCCATAGCAACAAGAGTACTGTCGATGAATCTTATTGTATTAGTTGCAAATTGGTTTTTACCATCAAGTTGAATTTTGATTAACATTTTTACTGTCGAATTCAAATATTCAACCATTCTGGCTTTGTTTGTGCCCTGCATTCCTAAGGTTAATATGGAACCCGCTTTATCATCAGCGTCAACATTGATTCCTTTATATCGGGAAACTGTACCATCAAAATCATTAAATCTTACAAAGTATTCATTTCCATTATAAAGTCCCGGATTATCATTTATTTGTAATTTCCAATTCAGAAAAGGCAATGAAACCTGGTCTCCAACTTTATATTTTTTCACAAACTCAGTGGGTTGAACAGCTGTATTGGAATAAGAATTGTCAGAATAATTAATTAGTGAAACTGAATTATTTTCAAATGGAATTCGGATTTCATATTCATTGGGACTTAAAAATTTTATTCCTATTAAAACATTGGCAAGCTGACCTTTTGATTTGTCAATATCTACATAAAAAGGAACTGCACCATAAGCATCTACCAAATTATATTTTCCCTGTGTTAGGTAATCGATATAAAACTGTAATTTACTAACTACTAATTCATTATGGGATCTAGATTGCAATATGGTTGATATTCCGTTTACCTGATCTGAAATACCTCCCCAATTAAAAACCAAACTTGTGTTAGATGTAAAAAACGGATTGCTTTCCTCTTTAATAGAAATCATCGTTTGCATTCCGTAGATTTTTTCTTTGCGGATATTTACCTGATAGGCAATCGTAAATGCAATAATCAAACTAACTAAAAACCATTTCCAGTAGCTAAGAATTTTTAATAAAAATCCTTTAAAATCAAAATTTGAATGATTCTCAAAAATGGAAAAATCTTTTATATCTAACATTTTTTGAATTTACTTTAGTTTTTGATAATTAAATATACAGTTGTAGCCAATGACAATAAGGTAATTATAGTACCGATTGACTGTATACCGGTTTGACCAGTTCCCCATGTTTTCTGTCTCAATGGTTTTACGTAGATATAATCATTAGGTTGCAAATAATAATAAGGGGATTTCATTACGTTGACATCTGTAAGATCAATTTCATTCATCTGCACTCCGGTTGGAGTTTGACGAATGATCATCACGGCTTTTCTATTACCTACAGTAGTTATATCTCCAGCGTTGGCAACTGCTTCCAGAACATTTACATGCGCCTGAAACAATGTTTTAGTCCCTGTGCTTCCAACTTCCCCATTTATTGTATATCTGAAACCAGCGAGTTTTACTGTCACAAAAACATTTGCCTCACTTTTAAAATATTCTTCGAGTAATTTTTTCTCGATCATAAGTCTAACTTCTTCCAAAGTATATCCTATGACATTTATTTCGCCTAAAATCGGCATCCTAATATTACCATGATCATCGACAGTAAATCCATCAAAATACAAAGCTGATTCTGATTTTCCTGTAGTTGTACTTTCTGTTGTATTAAAAATCGAAACCAATTTAGGATCAATAGCTTTTATATTAACACTTAAAACGTCATTTACCTGCAGTCTATAAGGTTTAGATTCTACAGCCGAAACTGTATTTTGCTCGCCTGAATTGTTTTTATCCTGTAAATACCATAAATCTTTTACCGGAATACAGGATGTAAATAGTGCACTAATTAGTATTAGTATATAAAAGCTCTTTTTTGTCATTATTAAAAATTTATCGCAAATATAGCTTTTCCTTTAATTCTCAGGAAATCTAACTTATATTTGGGTGTATTTAATTATTTTTAAAAGTTTTTTCGAACGGAACACGATGTAAAATACTTCTTCCGAGCGTAATTTCATCTGCATATTCTAATTCATCGCCAACAGCTATTCCTCTTGCAATTGTTGAGATTATAATCTCTGACTCACCAATTTGTTTATAGATATAAAAATTTGTCGTGTCTCCCTCCATTGTTGAACTCAGTGCAAAAATAATTTCTATTACTTTTCCGTTCTTTACCTTCTCAACCAAACTCGAAATATTTAACTGACTGGGACCAACACCTTCAATTGGTGAAATCTTACCACCCAAAACATGATAGATTCCTTTATATTGACCTGTATTTTCAATAGCCATTACATCACGAATATCTTCAACGACACAAATAGTCTGATGATTTCTAGTTGCATTTGCACAAATTTCGCAAACCTTTGTATCTGATATATTATGACAGCTTTCACAAAACTTTATATCCTCTCGCATGTTTAATAATGCCTGAGATAAAAAACCAGTTTGTTCTTTCGGTTGTTTTAACAAATGAAGAACTAATCGTAATGCCGTACGTTTACCAATTCCGGGTAATTGAGACATTTCGTTAACTGCTTTTTCTATTAATTTTGATGAAAATTCCATAACGACAAAAGTAATACTTTAATGTTGCTTTTTAGCCCCGATAGTCCCGAAGCTTTGAGAGAAATGCTTTTTGTTTTTCCTTTAAAAACAAAAAGATTACTTCACCTTGTTTTCATTTAATTGGAGTTCAGTGAACTTCGTTTGAAACGAATAGCGTGATTAGCTCTTAAAAAATTAATATTGATTAGTAGCCAATAAAACCAAAGTACAAGCCACTTCAGCCTTAATATTATTCAGCTCCAGTAATTGATATAATTCTGGATTTTCAGTTCCGGGATTAAAAACAACTCTTTTGGGCTGCGCTTCAATAATATAATTATAATAATCACGCTGACGACTTGGATTTAAATACAAGGTTACTGTGTCTATATTTTTTACAGGTATTGCTTTAGTGTAAATTTTCACTCCGGCAACCTCACCGGTATTTTGACCAATTGCTAATACAGTATGTCCTTTTTGAACCAACATGTTTATAGCTCTATATGCGTATCGATCTGGTTTTGTAGTAGCTCCCAGAACTAAAGTTTTTTTATTTTTCATTATTTTTAAAATATAACGCAAAAGTAATCAAAAAGAATGAGCTTGGTTTATCTTATTAATTTAGAATTCAATCAATAAAACAAT
The DNA here is from genome assembly GCF_001427905.1 of Flavobacterium sp. Root420. Classification (GTDB taxonomy): domain Bacteria; phylum Bacteroidota; class Bacteroidia; order Flavobacteriales; family Flavobacteriaceae; genus Flavobacterium. The sequence goes on along the minus strand of NZ_LMEF01000032.1, from coordinate 61,224 downwards.
ATCCTAACATGATTTTACTTTGTTCAATTAAAATTTGATTATTTTTACTTTACTAACCAAAACTCTATGGATCTTTTCATTTATTTATTTGCTGCTCTTTTTTCGGTTTTAAATCCAATTGGTACTGTTCCTATTTTTGTTGGCCTTACCCAACATGATTCTCAAAAAGAACGTTCCCGAATCTCATTGTGGACTGCAATAAACGTTTTTATTATTTTGATTGTATCTTATTTTATAGGTCAATATGTTCTGACTTTTTTCGGAATTAGTATTGACGCCCTTCGAATTGCCGGCGGAATTGTCATTGTAAATTCGGGGTTCTCATTGCTTTCAGGGAAATTCAATAAAAAAAGAGGAATTAATAAAAAGATTGAAAATGAAGCTCACCAAAGAAATGATATTGCTTTAACTCCTTTAGCAATCCCTATGCTTGCCGGACCAGGTTCAATATCATTATTGATTGCTTTCTATCAGGAACATCACCAAATGAATGAAATTATTATTTCGAGTTTAGCCATTTTAGCGATTGCGGTTGCCATTTTTGCTATTTTAAAAAGTGCCCATTATTTAGCAAGAATATTAGGTGCTTCAGGAATTGTAGCGATATCACGAATTGTTGGTTTTATTGTAATTTCTATAGGAATTCAATATATAGTGAGTTCAATCATTAATATCATAAAAGGAAATTTGATGTAAATCAGTTTTAAATCTCACATAAATAAAAAGGGATAGAACTTTTTTTTACGTTTTATCCCTCTTTTTATATTTTTATTAATTTTTTAATTTCTTGGTAAAAACACTTCAGCCATCATACATCTTGCACTTCCTCCTCCGCAAGCTTCGATAGTATCTAAACTTGAACTTAGAATTTCAGCATGATTTTCTAATTGGGCAATTTGCTTTGGAGTTAAGCTTTGATGTGCTGATGCACTCATAACAATGTATTTCTTGTCATTTGTACCTCTTACCTCCAGCATATTTCCGGCAAAATTATTTACTTGTGATTCTGTAATCAGAATAATTTCTTTTTTATCTGCCTTTAGATTTTCCAGAACCATTTTACGTTCTTTTTTATCATCAATACAATCTGCACAAATTACTGCAAAAGTCTCTCCTAAACACATCATTACGTTTGTATGATAGATTAGCTTACGTTCTCCATCAACAGTTTGAAATGCTTCAAAAATTACCGGAGCATAATCAAAGTCTTCACAAAACTCTATAAACAATTCTTCATCAGCACGAGGGGATAAAGCACAATATGCTTTTGCATTTGCACGGTCTAAAAGTAAACTTCCTGTTCCTTCTAAAAAATATCCATCATCTTCTGCAGATGTATAATCCATTATATTAGCAATCTCAAAACCCTTTTCTTCAAGAGTATCTAAAATATCTTCACGACGCTCCTGACGGCGATTTTCAGCAAACATGGGATAAAGAGCTACATCTCCATTTTCATGAAAAGAAACCCAGTTATTTGGAAAAATACTATCTGGCGTATCCGTTTCTAAAGTATCATCAATAACCGTAACATCAACACCTACTGCTCTCAGTTTTTCAACAAAAGTGTCAAACTCTTGTTGAGCTTTTGCATTCACTGTACTTGGCAAAAGTCCGTCTAATACTTTTTGGTAATAATTATTCACTGCTGTTTGCTCATTCATTCTGAAAGCAACCGGACGAATCATTACGATTGCATTTGTTGTTTGTCTCATTTTCTTTATGTTTTTTTTCCATATTTCAGGTTTCCCAAATTTAAAACCTGAAACTTGGAACTTATTTAATCTCTAATTAATGGTAAAGTCGAGCATCTTAACAAACCTTCTTGTTTGGCAATTTCAGCATATGGTATTTCCTCAACTGTAAATCCGTTTGCACGAAGCCAATTATTCAAACGTGTAAAATTTTTCTCAGAAACAACTACATTTTCATCAATAGAAAATACATTCGAAAACATATGATACATTTCGTTTCTTTCAATGTGGAATAGATTTTCTTTTCCAAAAAGATTGACTAAATATAAATAATCAGCTTCTTCGCGAAAACCTCTTTTATAAATTATCCCTTTATCTTTTCCAACAGGCTGAAAACAACAATCTAAGTGTAAAGCATTATCGCGAGCTTCTAATTTAGATTTTACCAAGTCGAACTCTTTGACAATTTTATTCGGAAATAATTCTTTAATATAGTTTACACCGTACATATTGGTCCTTGCCGTGATATAATCTTTATAATCGCTTCCTTTATAAGTCCCGATAAAAATATGATCATTCCACAGCATCACATCCCCCCCTTCAATGTGAACTTCCTCAGGCGGGCGAACTACTTTTGAAGAATCTATTTGATCAATAACATATTGAATCGCATCTAATTCACGTTCTCTATCAGGTAAAATATTCGATTTTACAAAAATATCATCTATAACAAAACCAATATCTCTTGCAAAAATTTGATTGTAATTTTCAATCATTTCGGGACGATAAACTATTACATCATACTTCTGAAAAACAGCATTAAAAGCATCCATTTCAGCAACCATATCCTTTTCAACAGGATAAGTTCCTGCCTTAATATGTTCCAATGATTTGGGATCATAGGCTTCACCTAAAGATGGAGTTGGCCCATTATGAACGGCAGAACCCAAAACTACGGCACGCAGTCTTGACGTTTCGTTCTTTATATTTAATTGCAACATAACTCTATTATATTTTGAGCAAATATAAAAAAAGCTTCACAGTTAAGTGAAGCTTTAAAGTTATTTTATTTATTAGGCTTAAAGTCTCTCAATGGATGCCCTGTATAAATTTGTCTAGGTCTTCCGATTGGCTCTTTGTTTTCACGCATTTCTTTCCATTGTGCGATCCAGCCTGGTAATCTACCAATAGCAAACATTACTGTAAACATATCAGTTGGAATTCCTAATGCTCTGTAAATAATTCCCGAATAGAAATCTACGTTTGGATATAAATTTCTTGATTTGAAGTAATCGTCTTCAAGAGCAGCCGATTCTAGCTTTTTAGCAATCTCTAAAATTGGATCATTAACACCTAAAGTTTCTAAAACTTCTTTAGCTGCTTTTTTGATAATTTTCGCTCTCGGATCAAAGTTTTTATAAACTCTGTGGCCAAATCCCATTAAACGGAAAGGATCGTTTTTATCTTTTGCTTTCGCTAAAAACTTATCTGTATCTCCACCGTCTTTGTTAATTTCTTCTAACATTTCCAGAACGGCCTGATTAGCTCCTCCATGAAGAGGACCCCAAAGTGCAGAAACTCCTGCAGAGATTGACGCAAATAAACCAGCATGAGATGAACCAACCATTCTTACTGTCGATGTAGAACAGTTTTGCTCGTGATCAGCATGAAGAATAAATAATTTGTCTAAGGCGTCAATAACAACTGGACTTGCTTTGTAAGGTCCTGTAGGCAATTGAAACATCAATTGCATAAAGTTTTCTACATATCCTTTTGTGTTGTCATAATAATTCAACGGATAACCCATTGATTTTCTGTACGTCCAAGTAGCAATTACAAGAAATTTTGCCATTGTTTTACAAATAGCTTCGTACATTTCTTTTTCATTGTCAACATTTACTGCTTTTGGATTAAATGCTGTCAAAGCACTTGTTAAAGCAGATAAAACTCCCATTGGATGGGCTGTTTTTGGAAATCCATCAATGATATTTTTCATTTCTTCGTTTACCAAAGTATGCTTTTTAATATCATTTTCAAATTGCTCTAATTGTTGAGCTGTTGGCAATTCACCAAAAATCAAAAGATAAGACACTTCTAAAAAATTTGCCTTTTCAGCTAAATCTTCGATTGAATACCCTCTGTAACGCAAAATTCCTAATTCTCCGTCTAAGAAAGTGATTTCACTTTTGCAAGAACCAGAATTTTTATAACCCGGATCAATTGTGATAACTCCAGTTAAATCACGTAATTTGTTAATATCGATAGCTGATTCATTTTCGCTCCCTGTAATAACCGGAAGCTCAATTTTTTGACCATCTACTTCTAATGTAGCTATTTTTGACATAATATATCGGAAATAAATCTTTAAAATAATAATTTATCAAATCTAAGGAATTTAAGACTAATTAAAAAAGGAATACTGCTATGAATTTGTTAAAACTCCAAAAAAAAACCATCCATTAGAAAATGGATGGTCTAAATCTATATATAACCTTACAATTATTTAATCTTGAAAGCTTTTAACCCCGGAAAATAAGCAGTACTTCCTAATTCTTCTTCAATTCTTAATAATTGATTGTATTTTGCCATACGATCAGAACGAGAAGCAGAACCTGTTTTAATTTGACCACAATTTAAAGCCACAGCTAAATCGGCAATAGTATTATCCTCTGTTTCACCAGAACGGTGAGACATTACTGAAGTGTAACCTGCATTTTTAGCCATGTTTACAGCTGCAATAGTTTCAGTCAAAGTACCAATTTGGTTTACTTTTACTAAAATTGAATTTGCAATTCCTTTTTCAATACCTGTAGACAAACGCTCAACATTAGTAACAAATAAATCATCACCAACTAATTGTACTTTATCTCCAATTTTATCCGTTAAATATTTCCATCCATTCCAGTCATCTTCGTACATACCATCTTCGATAGAAATAATTGGATATTTAGCAGCAAGTTCAGCTAAATAATCAGCTTGCTCTTCAGAAGTTCTGATTTTTCCTGTTTCACCTTCAAATTTAGTATAATCGTATTTACCGTTTACATAAAATTCAGATGCAGCACAGTCAAGAGCAATCATAATTTCGTCACCGAAAGAATAACCCGCTTTTTCAACTGCCAATTTTATAGTATCAAGAGCATCTTCAGTTCCTCCGGCTAAATTTGGAGCAAAACCTCCTTCGTCACCTACAGCAGTACTTAAACCTCTGTCATGTAATACTTTTTTCAAGCTGTGGAAAATTTCAGTTCCCATTTGCATTGCATGTGTAAATGAAGTTGCTTTTACAGGGAAGATCATAAACTCTTGAAATGCAATAGGTGCATCAGAGTGAGAACCGCCATTGATGATATTCATCATAGGCACAGGCAATGTATTAGCAGAAACTCCACCAACATATCTGTATAACGGCAATCCTAATTCATTTGCAGCAGCTTTTGCAGCAGCCAAAGAAACTCCTAAAATAGCATTAGCTCCTAATTTAGATTTATTTGGAGTTCCATCTAAATCAATCATTAACTGATCAATTGTGTTTTGTTCGAAAACAGAAGTTCCAACTAACTCTTCAGCAATAACAGTATTTACATTATTCACTGCATTCAAAACTCCTTTTCCTAAGAAAGCTTTTCCTCCGTCACGTAATTCAACAGCCTCATGTTCTCCAGTTGAAGCTCCAGATGGAACTGCGGCTCTACCTAAAACCCCATTCTCAGTTACTACATCAACTTCAATAGTAGGATTACCTCTAGAATCAAAAATTTGTCTTGCGTGAACTTTAATTATAATACTCATTATTTTTGTTTTTTATTAATAAATTATATTTTTTTTCGAAATTATAAAAATATTTAATAGAATAAATGCATTCTTACTATTAAATAGCTTTATTTATTAACTATATCGTTTTAGCAGTTGCTAATTTTATATTCTCAACAAACTGATCGAATAAATAAGATGAATCATGTGGTCCGGGACTTGCTTCGGGATGATATTGAACAGAAAAACAATTCTTATTTTTCATTCGCATTCCTGCAACTGTATCATCATTAAGATGTACATGAGTAATTTCCAACTCAGGATGACCATCCAAAGCTTCTCTTTTTACAGCAAAACCATGGTTTTGAGAAGTTATTTCGCCTTTACCAGTGATAATATTTTTTACTGGATGATTAATACCACGGTGACCACCGAACATTTTATAAGTTTTAACTCCGTTTGCTAAAGCTATAACCTGATGACCTAAACAAATTCCGAATAGTGGTTTATCATCTGCTATAATTTCTTTTGCAACTTGTATCGCACCAAATAAAGGATCAGGATCCCCAGGCCCATTTGACAAGAAATACCCATCTGGATTGAACGCGGTCAAATCTTTATAGGTTGAATTATATGGAAAAACTTTAATGTAACAATCTCTTTTGGCAAGATTTCTTAAGATATTCTTTTTAATTCCAAGATCTAAAGCTGATATTTTATAAGTAGCATTTTCATCTCCAAAAAAATAAGGTTCAGTAGTCGATACTTTTGAAGCCAACTCTAAACCTTCCATGTTTGGCACATTTGCCAATTCTTTTTTCAACTCTTCAACCGAAGTTCCATCAGTACATATAACAGCATTCATAGCTCCGTTGTCACGGATATAGCTTACTAATGCACGAGTATCAACATCAGAAATACAGATTAAATTCTGTTTAATAAAATAATCTTCCAGACTTCCGGAAGAATCTTCACGTGAATAATTAAAGCTGAAGTTTTTACAAACTAAACCAGCAATTTTGACGCTGTCTGACTCTATTTCCAAATCATTAACACCATAATTTCCAATGTGCGCATTAGTAGCGACTAATATTTGACCAAAATAAGAAGGATCTGTAAATATTTCCTGATATCCTGTCATTCCTGTATTAAAACAAACTTCACCAAAAGTTTTACCGCTAATTCCGATAGATTTTCCGTGAAAAATAGTTCCATCACTAAGTAATAAAATGGCGCTTTGTCGTGTAGTGTATTTCATTCTTTAATTTGTATTGTTTTTTATCGTCTAATGAATCAGGCAAACCTGTTCCATTTGTAATTAGATATTTTGCAAATTTACTTCTTTAAAAGAGTGTCTCCAAGATTTTTTAAAACTTTCCTTCATAAAAATAAAACCTCATGAATCAAATAAGTTAAAAATCAGATTACCTCAAAAAAAATCAAAAAAAAAGGATAAACTAAAAATTAGCTTATCCTTGATTTTTATAGAATCATTACTTTCATAATTATTCAGAAGCTTCAGTAGTCGTTTCAGACTCAGCAGCTGGAGCTTCAGTAGTTTCCTCAGCTTTTTTTGCTTTACCACCACGACGGCTTTTTGCTTTTTTAACTTCTTTTTTACCTCCATTGTAAAGTTCATTGAAATCTACAAGTTCGATCATTGCCATATCAGCATTATCTCCCAAACGATTTCCAACTTTAATGATACGAGTGTATCCACCTGGACGGTCTCCAACTTTAGCAGCTACGTCTCTGAACAAGTCAGTTACCGCATATTTGCTACGTAAGTAAGCAAAAACAATACGACGATTGTGAGTCGTATCTTCTTTTGATTTTGTGATTAAAGGCTCAACGAATTGTTTAAGCGCTTTAGCCTTAGCAACAGTAGTGTTAATACGTTTGTGCTCAATAAGAGAACAAGCCATATTAGCTAACATAGCTTTTCTATGTCCAGTCTGTCTGCTTAAGTGATTGAATTTTTTTCCGTGTCTCATTGCTATTTTAAATTTAATCCGCCGTGGCGGATTGAATTATTCTTTATCTAATTTGTATTTAGCTAAATCCATTCCGAAAGTTAAATTTTTAACTGCTACAAGTTCATCTAGCTCTGTTAAAGATTTTTTACCAAAATTACGGAATTTCATCAGGTCATTTTTATTGAACGATACTAAATCACCAAGTGTATCAACTTCAGCCGCTTTCAAGCAATTTAATGCTCTCACAGATAAATCCATATCAACAAGCTTAGTTTTAAGCAATTGTCTCATATGCAATGACTCTTCATCATACGATTCTGTTTGTGCAATTTCGTCAGCCTCGAGTGTAATTCTTTCGTCAGAAAACAACATGAAGTGGTGAATTAAAACCTTAGCAGCTTCAGTAAGAGCATCTTTTGGATTAATAGATCCATCAGTTTTAATTTCAAAAACTAATTTTTCATAATCTGTTTTTTGTTCTACACGGAAGTTTTCAATTGCATATTTTACATTTTTTACCGGAGTAAAAATAGAGTCTGTAAAAATGGTTCCAATTGCAGCATTCTGTTTTTTGTTCTCCTCAGCAGGAACATATCCTCTACCTTTTTCGATTGTTAAATCGAAGTTCAATTTGATTTTAGAATCTAAATTACAGATAACAAGGTCTGGATTCAAAACTTGAAAACCTGAAATAAATTTTTGAAAATCACCTGCTGTCAATTGATCTTTACCAGAAACAGAAATTGTAACTGCTTCATTATCGATATCTTCAATCTGACGTTTGAAACGTACTTGTTTTAGATTAAGGATAATTTCGGTAACATCTTCAACAACACCTGAAATAGTAGAAAACTCATGATCTACACCTTCGATACGAACAGATGTAATTGCATAACCTTCTAATGCTGAAAGCAAAACTCTTCTAAGTGCATTACCAACTGTCAATCCATAACCAGGTTCTAAAGGTCTAAATTCGAATTTACCTTCAAAATCGGTTGAATCGATCATGATAACTTTATCGGGCTTTTGAAAATTAAATATTGCCATAAATTTCGACTAAGTCAATTATTATTTGTTGTACAACTCTACGATTAATTGTTCTTTAATGTTTTCTGGAATCTGAAGTCTTGCAGGTACAGAAACAAAAGTTCCCTCTTTAAGATCATTATTCCAAGTAATCCATTCATAAACATGACTTGAATTTGACAAAGAACGTTCGATAGCTTCTAAAGATTTAGATTTTTCACGAACTGCAACTTTATCACCAGGTTTAAGGTGGTAAGAAGCGATATTTACAACTTCACCATTAACAGTAACGTGTCTGTGAGAAACTAATTGTCTAGCACCTCTTCTAGAAGGAGCGATACCCATTCTAAAAACAACGTTATCTAATCTTGCTTCACATAATTGTAAAAGAACTTCACCAGTAACACCTTTAGTAGCTGATGCTTTTTTGAATAAATTTCTGAATTGTTTTTCTAAAATTCCATAAGAATATTTAGCTTTTTGCTTTTCCATTAACTGAACAGCGTACTCAGATTTTTTACCTCTTTTTTTAGCCATCCCGTGTTGTCCAGGTGGGTAATTTCTTTTTTCGAAAGATTTATCATCTCCGAAGATTGCCTCGCCAAATTTACGAGCAATTCTAGTTTTAGGACCAGTATATCTTGCCATTTCTAAAAAATTAAATTTAAGGTAGAGATTATGAATTCAGGTCAAATCCTTCGATAATCTATATTCTACCTTGTTTATACTATGAATAAATAAAATTAAACTCTACGTCTCTTTGGAGGACGACATCCGTTGTGAGGCATTGGAGTAACATCGATAATCTCTGTAACTTCAATTCCACCGTTATGAATAGAACGAATAGCAGACTCACGTCCGTTTCCTGGTCCTTTTACATAAACTTTTACTTTTTTAAGTCCTGCCTCAAGAGCTACTTTACTACAATCTTCTGCTGCCATTTGAGCTGCGTACGGAGTATTCTTTTTAGAACCTCTGAAACCCATTTTACCAGCTGAAGACCAAGAAATAACTTCACCTTTCTTATTTGTCAAAGAAATGATAATGTTGTTGAAAGTGGCAGAAATATGAGCTTCACCCGTTGATTCAACGATAACTTTACGTTTTTTTGCAGTTGCTTTAGCCATATTACTTATTATTTAGTTGCTTTTTTCTTGTTCGCAACAGTTTTTCTTTTACCTTTTCTTGTTCTAGAGTTGTTTTTAGTTCTTTGCCCTCTTAACGGAAGACCAGATCTATGACGGATACCTCTGTAACATCCAATATCCATTAAACGTTTGATGTTTAAAGAAACCTCAGAACGTAATTCTCCTTCAATTTTGTAAAATGAAACTGCATCACGAATCGCTCCGATCTCATCATCATTCCAATCTTGAACTTTTTTGTCTTGGCTAACTTGAGCTTTTTCTAAAATCTCAATAGCTCTACTTCTTCCTAATCCAAAGATATAGGTAAGTGCTATAACACCTCTTTTATTTTTTGGGATATCTACCCCTGCTATTCTTGCCATAATTATCCTTGTCTTTGTTTAAATCTAGGATTCTTTTTGTTTATTACGTACAATCTCCCTTTTCTACGCACAATAATGCACTCGGGACTTCTCTTTTTTACTGATGCTCTAACTTTCATAGTGAATATCCTTTAATATCGATAAGTAATTCTTGCTTTTGACAAATCATAAGGACTCATTTCTAGTTTCACTTTATCACCAGGTAATAATTTGATGTAATGCATACGCATTTTTCCAGAAATATGAGCAATTACAATATGTCCATTTTCTAACTCTACACGGAACATCGCATTTGACAATGCTTCAATGATTGATCCGTCTTGTTCTATTGCTGATTGTTTTGCCATAAATATATTAAGCTACCGCTTTTCTATTTTTACCAGTCTTCATTAAACCATCATAATGTTTGTTTAACAAGTATGAATTGATTTGTTGAATAGTATCTATTGCAACTCCAACCATAATTATTAATGAGGTACCTCCAAAAAACATTGCCCAAGATTGTTGTACATCCATAATACTTACAACAATAGCTGGGAACACAGCAATCAAAGCAAGGAATAAAGATCCTGGGAAAGTTATTAAAGACATCACTTTATCTAAGAAGTCTGAAGTTTCAGCACCTGGACGAACGCCCGGGATAAAACCACCACTTCTTTTTAAATCATCAGCCATTTTGTTCGTAGGAACAGTAATTGCAGTGTAGAAGAATGTAAATACAATAATTAAAGTTGCAAATACAAAATTATACCAAAAACCGAACATATTACTAAATGCTCCAACAATAGATTGTGATGTGTCTGATTTAGACAATCCAGCTACAGCTGCAGGAATAAACATAATTGCCTGAGCAAAAATGATTGGCATAACTCCAGAAGCGTTAAGCTTAAGAGGAATCCATTGTCTATTACCACCTGCTAAATCTTGCTCATAATCACCAGTTGTTGTACGACGAGCGTATTGAACCGGGATCCTGCGTACCGCCATTGTAAGCAACACACAAGCGATGATCACTAACAACCACACAATAATTTCAATAACTAATAACATTGGACCACCATTGTTATTGGTAACTCTCGTAGTAAACTCTTGAATAAAAGCTTGCGGTAAACGAGCTAAGATACCAACCATAATTAATAATGAAATTCCATTTCCAATACCTTTATCAGTAATTTTTTCTCCAAGCCACATAGCAAAAATTGTACCTGTAACTAAGATAATAACAGACGAGAACAAAAATTCAGGAGAATTAAAGCCTAGTAAGAATGCACTACCAGGCAATGTTCTGTATAAATTATAGATATAAGTTGGACCTTGAACCAGTGTAATAGCTATAGTCAACCAACGAGTGATTTGATTAATCTTTTTTCTACCACTTTCTCCATCATTCTGAAGTTTTTGTAAATAAGGAATCGCAATTCCCATCAACTGAACCACAATAGACGCAGAAATATAAGGCATAATACCTAAAGCAAAAACTGAAGCTTTAGAGAAAGCACCCCCAGTAAACATGTCTAGGATAGATCCTAAACCATTTTTAGTTTGTCCCGCTAAACCAGTTAATTGAGTTGCGTCAATTCCAGGAAGCGTAACGTGTGCACCAAAACGATATACTAAAAGCAATCCTAATGTAATTAAGATTCTGTTTTTCAGTTCTTCGATTTTCCAAACATTACTTATTGATTCAATAAATTTCTTCATCTTAATAGATAAGTTATATAGTTACAGCTTCTCCACCAGCAGCTTCAATAGCAGCTTTTGCAGTAGCAGTAAATTTGTGGGCAGTTACTTTTAATTTTGCTTTCAACTCTCCTCTACCTAAAATCTTAACGATTTCATTTTTGGTAGCTAGACGATTTGCTACGAAATCTGTCATAGAAACAGAATCAGTAATCACACCATTGTCTACTAATAATTGAAGCGTATCTAAATTAACACCTTCGTATTCTTTACGATTGATGTTTGTGAAACCAAACTTAGGCACACGTCTTTGAAGTGGCATTTGCCCTCCTTCAAAACCAATCTTTTTAGAATAACCAGAACGAGATTTTGCTCCTTTGTGACCTCTTGCAGCAGTGCCACCTTTTCCAGAACCTTCTCCTCTACCTAATCTTTTATTTTGATTGTGTGTTGACCCTTCAGCTGGTTGTAAGTTACTTAAATTCATAACAGTATTTGTTATTTAGCTTCTTCGACAGAAACTAAGTGTTTAACTTTGTTTATCATCCCAAGGATAGCAGGGTTTGAATCATGCTCTACAACTTGTCCCATTTTACGTAGACCCAAAGCTTCCAAACCTCTCTTTTGAGAAAGAGGACAGTTGATTTTGCTTCTTACTTGTTTTACTAATAATTTAGCCATAATTTCCTTGAATTAACCTTTAAAAACTTTTTCTAAAGAAACACCTCTTTGTTTTGCAACAGTGTAAGCGCTTCTCATTTGTAATAAAGCATCAAAAGTTGCTTTCACTACGTTATGAGGATTTGATGATCCTTGAGATTTAGATAATACATCGTGAATACCTACTGATTCAAGAACTGAACGAACAGCTCCACCAGCAATAACTCCCGTACCATGAGAAGCAGGAATTAAGAATACACGTGCACCACCAAATTTACCTTTTTGTTCGTGAGGAACAGATTGTCCGTTCAAAGGAATTTTTACTAAATTTTTCTTAGCATCTTCCACTGCTTTCGCAATTGCTTCAGAAACGTCTTTAGATTTTCCTAATCCGTGACCAACTACTCCGTTTTCATCACCTACAACTACAATAGCAGAAAAACCGAAAGCTCTACCCCCTTTTGTAACCTTAGTAACACGATTAACACTTACCAGACGATCTTTAAGTTCAAGACCACTTGGTTTTACCAATTCTACATTTTTGTATTTAGACATAATATATTAGAATTTAAGTCCAGCCGCTCTTGCGCCTTCTGCTAATGATTTAATACGACCGTGATATAAATAACCTCCTCTATCAAAAGTGATGGTATCAATCCCAGCTTTTAACGCTTTCTCTGCAACTAGTTTTCCAACAGCAGCAGCGATTTCAACGTTAGTACCTTTTCCTATTTCTTTTTCTCTTGAAGATGCAGCTAATATAGTAACTCCATTTACATCATCAATAAGTTGAGCGTAAATTTCTTTGTTACTTCTAAATACAGATAGTCTTGGATTAGTAGCAGTACCACTGATCGATTTTCTAATTCTGAATCTAATTCTCTGTCTTCTATCAGATTTTGTTAATGACATAATCTTATTTTTTAAGCTGATTTACCTGCTTTTCTTCTTAATACTTCACCCACAAATTTAACACCTTTTCCTTTGTATGGTTCTGGCTTACGGAAACCTCTGATTTTCGCAGCAACCTGACCTAAAAGTTGTTTATCAAATGATGTTAATTTTACTATAGGGTTTTTACCTTTTTCAGATATTGTTTCTAAAACTACTTCTGGAGCAACTTCTAAAACAATATTGTGAGAATATCCAAGAGCTAAATCTAACTTTTGACCTTGGTTTGAAGCTCTATAACCAACTCCAACTAATTCAAGTTCTTTTGTAAAACCTTCAGATACACCAATTATCATATTATTGATTAATGATCTGTATAATCCGTGTTTTGCTCTTTGGTCTTTATGATCAGACGATCTTTCTAATAGAACCTGATCGCCTTCAACTTTTACAGTAATGTCCGAAAACTCCTGGGTTAGTTGACCTTTTTTTCCTTTTACCGTAACGATACCGTCTTTAACTTCTACAGTTACTCCAGCAGCGATTACAATTGGGCTTTTACCTATTCTTGACATCTTATTTAGTCTTTAAAATTAGTATACGTAACAAATTACTTCACCACCTACATTTAATTGTTTCGCTTGCTTTCCAGTCATAAGACCTTTTGAAGTTGAAACAATTGCAATTCCTAATCCATTAAGGATTCTTGGTAATTTGGCAGCACCTGCATATTTACGTAAACCAGGTTTACTAATTCTTTGGATATCTTTAATTACAGGCTCTTTAGTATCTTTATCATACTTCAAAGCAATTTTGATTGAACCCTGAACAGAGTTGTCTTCAAATTTGTAACTCAAGATATAACCTTGATCAAATAAGATCTTAGTTATTTCTTTTTTTAGATTAGAAGCTGGAATTTCAACAACTTTGTGGTTTGCAGCCACAGCGTTACGAACTCTAGTCAAATAATCTGCAATAGGATCTGTATACATATGTATTTGATTGCGACTATGGTTTTCGGGAGGCACCCGCCTCCCGAACCTTTAATCAATTAAAATTATTTTTTGGTTTGCAAAAGTAGTAACTTATTGCGAGATTACCAAGATGCTTTTTTAACTCCAGGAATTAATCCATTATTAGCCATTTCACGGAAAGTTACACGTGAAATACCGAATTGACGGATATACCCTCTTGGTCTACCTGTTAATTTACAACGATTGTGCAAACGAACTGGTGAAGCATTTTTAGGTAATTTTTGTAAACCTTCAAAATCTCCAGCCTCTTTCAAAGCTTTTCTTTTCTCAGCATACTTTGCTACCGTTTTTTCTCTCTTAACCTCGCGGGCTTTCATTGATTCTTTAGCCATGTCTTAATTCTTTTTAAAAGGTAATCCTAATTCAGCCAATAATGACTTTGCTTCCTTGTCTGTTTTTGCAGTAGTAACAAATGTAATATCCATTCCTGAAATTTTGTTTACTTTGTCAATATCAATTTCAGGGAAAATGATTTGCTCCAAAACTCCAAGGTTGTAGTTACCTCTTCCGTCGAAACCAGTAGCTTTAATACCACTAAAATCTCTAACGCGTGGTAAAGCAGAAGTAACAAGTCTATCTAAAAACTCATACATTCTTTCTCCACGTAAAGTAACTTTTGCTCCAATAGGCATCCCTTTTCTCAATTTAAAAGACGCAACGTCTTTCTTTGAAATTGTAGATACTGCTTTTTGTCCAGTGATCTTTGTTAACTCATCAACTGCATAGTCAATTAGTTTTTTATCAGATACAGCTGCACCAACTCCACGGCTCAAAACGATTTTTTCAAGTTTTGGAACTTGCATCACGTTTGTATATCCGAATTCCTCTTTAAGAGCAGAGATTACTCTACTCTTATATTCTTCTTTTAGTCTAGGTGTATATGCCATTACTATAGTACTTGATTAGATTTTTTTGAAAATCTTACTTTCTTATCTCCTTCTACTCTAATACCAACTCTAGTTGTTTCCTTAGTTTTAGGATCAATTAGTGAAATGTTAGATATTTGTATAGAAGCTTCTTTCTTAACGATACCACCTTGAGGGTTTTTAGCACTTGGTTTTGTATGTTTCGAAACCATGTTTACACCTTCAACTATCGCTTTATTTTTCTCACGGTAAACACGTAAAACTTTACCTTCAGCACCTTTATGGTCTCCAGCAATAACTCTTACGATATCTCCTGATTTTATTTTTAGCTTTATCATCTTAAAACGAATTAAAGCACTTCTGGTGCTAATGATACAATTTTCATGAATTGTTTTTCACGAAGTTCTCTTGCTACCGGCCCAAAAACACGAGTTCCTCTCATTTCCCCTGCAGCGTTCAAAAGAACACATGCATTATCATCGAAACGGATATAAGAACCATCAGCTCTTCTCACTTCTTTTTTGGTACGTACAACAACTGCAGTTGAAACAGCTCCTTTTTTAACGTTACCGTTAGGAGTTGCATCTTTAATAGATACTACAATCTTGTCACCAACAGAGGCATACCTTCTTTTGGTACCTCCTAAAACACGGATAGTTAAAACTTCTTTTGCTCCCGTGTTATCTGCTACTTTTAGTCTTGATTCCTGTTGTACCATAATTATTTAGCTCTTTCTAAGATTTCAACTAATCTCCAACATTTTGTTTTACTTAAAGGACGCGTTTCGCTAATTCTTACAGTATCTCCAATGTTACAGTCGTTTGTTTCGTCGTGCGCAACGTATTTCTTTGTTTTCAACACGAACTTACCGTATAATGGGTGTTTCACTTTTCTTACTTCAGCAATAACAATAGATTTATCCATTTTATTTGAAGTAACAACACCTATTCTTTCTTTTCTTAAATTTCTTTTTTCTTCCATCTTTCAGCAGAATACAATTATTGTAACTCTCTTTTAGTTAGCTCTGTAGCCAATCTTGCAACTGTTCTTCTTACACTTCTAATTTGAAGTGGATTCTCAATTGGAGAAATAGCGTGGGCCATTTTTAGGTCAGCATATATCTTCTTAGTTTGACTAAGTTTTTCTTGCAACTCCGCTGCAGAAAGATCTTTTATTTCTGATTGTTTCATAATATAATATAAATTATGCTTCGAAATCTCTAGCAACGACGAACTTAGTTTTTACTGGAAGCTTTTGAGCTGCAAGACGTAAAGCCTCTTTTGCAACTGATAAAGGAACTCCTCCAACTTCAAACATAATTCTTCCGGGTTTAACAACGGCAGCCCAATATTCAACGGCACCTTTACCTTTACCCATACGTACCTCAAGAGGTTTCTTAGTAATTGGTTTGTCTGGAAATATTTTGATCCATAATTGTCCTTCTCTCTTCATGAAACGAGTTGCAGCGATACGCGCAGCTTCGATTTGACGAGAGGTTAAGAACATTCCATCTTCATGTACAGATTTAATACCAAACATTCCATTAGAAAGTTCATGCCCTCTTTGAGAGTTACCTTTCATTTTACCTTTTTGTACCTTACGGTATTTTGTTCTTTTAGGCTGTAACATTTTTCTTTAGTTTAAAAATTTACTTTCTTTTACGAGCGTCTGGTTTTCCACCTTTATTAAAAGGTTTTCTGTCTCCTCTCGGAGCATCTCCACCTTTACCACCACCAGTTCCAGATTGTTTTTTATCCATTCCTGCAAGTGGAGAAAGATCTCTCTTTCCATAAACTTCACCTTTCATGATCCATACTTTGATACCCATTCTACCGTAAGTAGTGTGAGCTTCAGCCAAAGCATAATCAATGTCAGCTCTGAAAGTTGATAGAGGAATTCTACCTTCTTTGAAACCTTCTGAACGCGCCATCTCAGCACCATTCAAACGACCAGAAATCAAAACTTTGATACCTTCAGCGTTCATACGCATAGAAGCAGCAATAGCCATTTTGATTGCACGTCTGTAAGAAATACGGCTTTCGATTTGACGAGCGATGCTTGTCGCCACAAGATAAGCATCTAATTCAGGTCTTTTGATTTCAAAGATGTTGATTTGAACCTCTTTGTCAGTAACTTTCTTAAGTTCTTCTTTCAACTTGTCTACCTCTTGTCCGCCTTTTCCGATAATAATACCAGGTCTTGCAGTAGTGATAGTAACGGTTACAAGTTTCAAAGTTCTCTCGATGATTACTTTTGATACACTAGCTTTTGATAAACGAGCGTGGATATACTTTCTGATTTTGTGATCTTCGGCAAGTTTATCACCGTAATCATTTCCACCATACCAGTTTGAGTCCCACCCTCTGATGATACCAAGTCTATTTCCAATTGGATTTGTCTTTTGTCCCATGCTGCTTAAGAATTGCTTTGTGTGTTATTGATAGCTCCAAGCACGATTGTTACGTGGTTAGAACGTTTTCTTATTCTGTGTGCACGACCTTGTGGAGCTGGACGAAGTCTTTTCAACATCATTCCACCATCTACTCTGATCTCTTTAACAAATAATCCAGCTTCTTCTAAATTACCTTCACTATTTTTTTGCTCCCAGTTGTTGATTGCAGATAATAATAGTTTCTCTAATTTTCTTGAAGCCTCTTTAGAACTGAATCTTAAGATGTTAAGTGCTCTTTCTACCTTCTGACCTCTTACCAAGTCCGCTACTAAGCGCATTTTTCTAGGTGAAGTAGGGCAGTTATTCAATTTTGCGAAAGCAATAGACTTATTAGCCTCTTTTCTCGCATCTGCTGTTTCTCTTTTACGAACTCCCATTGCTTCTTATTTTTTACCTTTATTTTTTGCTCCAGCATGACCTCTAAAAGATCTAGTTGGTGAAAACTCTCCTAATTTGTGACCTACCATGTTTTCTGTTACGTAAACTGGTACAAATTGACGACCGTTATGAACTGCGATAGTTTGTCCAACGAAATCTGGAGTAATCATAGAAGCTCTAGACCAAGTCTTTACTACACTATTTTTACCACTTTCTACGTTTTCCTGAACTTTCTTGTCTAACTTATAATGAACGAAAGGTCCTTTTTTTAATGAACGTGCCATATCTTATTATTTCTTTCTACGTTCTACGATATACTTGTTACTCGGGTTTTTCTTAGAACGAGTTCTATAACCTTTTGCTGGTATTCCATTTCTTGAACGTGGATGTCCACCAGAAGAACGTCCTTCTCCACCACCCATTGGGTGATCAACAGGGTTCATTGCAACAGGTCTTGTTCTAGGTCTTCTTCCTAACCATCTTGTTCTACCAGCTTTTCCTGATACAACTAATTGGTGGTCTGAATTAGAAACAGCTCCAATAGTAGCCGAACAAGTTAACAAGATCAATCTTGTTTCACCAGATGGCATTTTAATTGTAGCATATTTTCCATCTCTTGCCATTAACTGAGCAAATGTACCAGCCGAACGAGCGATTACCGCTCCCTGACCTGGACGTAACTCAATACAAGAGATTACAGTTCCTAAAGGAATTCTGCTTAAAGGCAATGTATTACCAATTTCTGGTTGAGATTCCGGACCAGAAACTAATTTCTGACCAACTTTCAATCCGTTTTGAGCAATTACATAAGTTTTCTCTCCATCAGCGTAAGCTAATAAAGCGATAAATGCAGTACGATTTGGATCGTATTCGATTGATTTCACTGTAGCCGGAATTCCGTCTTTAGTTCTTTTGAAATCAATAATACGATATCTCTGCTTGTGACCACCACCCGTATAACGCATGGTCATCTTTCCTTGACTATTTCTACCTCCAGAGTTTTTTATCGGCGCTATCAAAGAGCGTTCCGGCTTATCAGTTGTAATGGCGTCATAACCATTCACAACTCTAAATCGCTGACCTGGGGTAATAGGTTTTAATTTTCTTACTGACATTTTTCTATCTTAGATATTGTTGTAAAAATCAATTGTTTCTCCTTCTTGTACTTGAACAATCGCTTTTTTAATTGCATTTGTCTTTCCACTGATCAAACCACTTTTAGTGTATTTTGTAGTTCTATCCGGTCTTACGTTCATCGTGTTAACTGAAACAATAGTTACTCCATAAGCAGCTTCAATAGCTTTCTTAATTTGAACTTTGTTTGCTTTTTTGTCAACAACGAATCCGAAGCGGTTTAAAACTTCACTTTCTTTGGTTACTTTTTCTGTTACTATAGGTCTAATTATGATACTCATATTCCTATTATTTGCTTAAATTTTCTTCGATTAACTCCAAAGAACCTTCTAAAAGCACTAAATTATTAGTGTTTAAAATAGCGTAAGTGCTTAATTCTGAGCTGGTTACGACATTAGAAGCCTTTAAATTGCGTGACGACAAATATACATTTTTATTTGACTCTCCCAACACAAATAGAGATTTTTTATTTTCTAACCCTAAAGCTTTCAAAACGTTAATGAAATTTTTAGTGTTTGGCGCTTCAAAATTAAAGTCTTCAAGAACGATGATATTCGCCTCTTTTGCTTTGATTGAGAATGCTGATTTTCTAGCCAATCTTTTCAAGCTTTTATTCAATTTGAATGAATAACTTCTTGGTCTTGGCCCAAAAACTGTTCCACCACCTTTAAACAATGGATTCTTAATACTTCCCGCACGAGCCGTACCAGTTCCTTTTTGTTTTTTAATCTTACGTGTACTTCCTGTCACTTCAGCTCTTTCTTTAGCTTTGTGAGTACCTTGTCTTTGATTAGCAAGATATTGCTTAACATCAAGGTATACAGCGTGATTGTTTGGTTCAATTGCGAATACTGAATCAGAAAGTTGAACTTTTCTTCCAGTATCTTTTCCGTTGAAATCTAATACTTTTACTTCCATTACTTCTGAATGATTACATAAGAGTTTTTATGTCCAGGAACACATCCTTTAATAACAAGCAGGTTCTTTTCAGCAACTACTTTTAAAACTCTAAGGTTTTGAACTTTTACATTGTCTCCTCCCATTCTTCCAGCCATACGCATTCCTTTGAATACTCTAGATGGATATGAAGAAGCTCCCACAGAACCTGGCGCTCTTAAACGGTTGTGTTGACCGTGAGTTGCTTGCCCAACACCACCAAATCCGTGACGTTTAACAACTCCTTGAAAACCTTTACCTTTAGAAACACCTTGTACATCTACAAATTCTCCTTCAGCAAAAATAGAAACATCAATAAGATCTCCTAATTTTTGTTCAGTTGCAAAATCTTGAAATTCAACGACTTTTTTCTTAGCAACAGTTCCAGCTTTTTTAAAGTGACCTAAAGCCGCTTTAGTGGAATGTTTCTCGTTTTTGTCATCGAAACCAAGTTGCAACGCTTCGTACCCGTCAACACCTTTGGTTCTGACTTGGGTAACAACACACGGCCCAGCCTCGATTACTGTACAAGGAATGTTTTTCCCGTTTTCGTCGAAAATACTAGTCATGCCGATTTTTTTACCAATTAACCCAGACATAAATATTAATTATTAATTACTAAAATTCCCTTCAATTTGAAAATAACAGAAATTTCCAAACAGGGAGTGCAAAAGTAGATATTAAAATTGAATATACCAAACAGTTACAAAAATTAAATCGCTCATTATCAAAATTCAAGCTCAAAAGCTTTCTTCAATAATATTTTATTTATTAAAGAAATTGAGCCCACGCATTATAATCCACGAAAATATTTTTCTTAACAATTACATAATTTAATCTTTAAGAATCATTGGCAACAGCCTAAACAAAAGACCTTTCCCTAAAAATAAAAATAATTTACTCCTAAAAAAAACAGTTAAAAACAATAAAAAAAAGAATTTCTCATAACAAAAAAAAGCGAGACATGACTGCCTCGCTTTCTATATAAAATATAATAAAAAAATTATACTTTTATCTCTACTTCAACTCCACTTGGCAATTCAAGTTTCATTAATGCATCAATAGTTTTAGATGAAGATGAATAAATATCAATCAATCTCTTGTATGACATTACTTCAAATTGCTCTCTCGCTTTTTTGTTAACGTGCGGAGAACGCAACACAGTGAAAAGTTTTTTGTGAGTTGGCAACGGAATTGGACCTGTTACAACTGCTCCAGTAGTTTTTACTGTTTTTACAATCTTCTCAGCAGATTTATCTACCAACATGTGATCGTAAGATTTTAGTTTTATTCTGATTTTTTGACTCATTTTCTTAAGAATTAAGCGTTACCTTTTGCTTTTTTAATTACAGCTTCTGAAATATTAGAAGGTGTTTCTGCATAATGTGAAAACTCCATTGTTGAAGTAGCTCTACCAGAAGATAATGTTCTTAATGTTGTCACATATCCAAACATTTCTGATAAAGGCACATCAGCTTTAATAGTTTTAGCACCATTTCTATCACCCATGTCATTAACCTGACCTCTACGACGGTTGATATCACCTACGATATCTCCCATGTTCTCTTCAGGAGTAATAACTTCCATTTTCATGATAGGCTCAAGAATAATAGCTCCAGCAGCCTTAGCTACTTCTCTATAACCCATTCTAGCTGCTAATTCAAAAGAAAGCGCATCAGAATCGACAGGGTGGAAAGATCCGTCTGTCAAAGTTACTTTCAAACTATCCACTTGATAACCAGCCAAAGGACCAGTCTTCATAGCTTCACGGAAACCTTTTTCTACAGATGGAATATATTCCTTAGGAACGTTACCACCTTTTACTGCATTAATAAATTGCAATCCTACAGGAACTTTACCATCAACTTCATCAGCTGGCTCAAGTGTAAATACGATATCACCGAATTTACCACGACCTCCTGATTGTTTCTTATAAGTCTCTCTATGAGTTGCAGTTCTTGTAAACGCTTCTTTATATTCAACTTGAGGCTCACCTTGGTTCACTTCAACTTTAAACTCACGTTTCATACGATCTACCAGAATATCTAAGTGAAGCTCACCCATACCTGAAATAATTGTTTGCCCTGAAGCCTCATCTGTTCTAACAGTAAATGTTGGATCTTCTTCAGCTAATTTAGCCAAAGCCATACCCATCTTATCAACGTCAGCTTTAGTTTTAGGCTCAATTGCAATACCAATTACCGGCGCAGGGAATTTCATAGACTCAAGAATAATTGGATGTTTTTCATCACACAATGTATCTCCAGTTTTGATATCTTTAAATCCAACAGCAGCTCCAATATCTCCAGCCTCAATATATTCGATTGGATTTTGTTTGTTTGCGTGCATTTGGTAAATACGAGAAATTCTTTCTTTATTTCCTGAACGAGTGTTCAAAACATAAGAACCAGCATCTAAACGACCAGAATAAGCACGGAAGAAAGCTAAACGACCTACGAATGGATCAGTAGCAATTTTAAATGCCAAAGCAGCGAACGGCTCTTTTACATCTGGCTTACGCAAGATTTTAGTTTGATCTTCTTCTAACAATTCAGCATCGTCAGGATGAATTCCTTCGATACCTTCCTTATCCATTGGAGAAGGTAAATATTTACAAACTGCATCCAACATAAATTGAACACCTTTGTTCTTAAAAGAAGAACCAGCAATCATAGGAATGATAGCCATATCCATAGTCGCCGCTCTTAAAGCGTTGTTGATCTCTTCCTCTGTTATAGAGTTTTCATCTTCCATGAATTTCTCTAAAAGATTTTCATCATAATCAGCAACTGCCTCAATAAGAATAGATCTGTATTCTTTAACTTCAGCTAACATATCCTCAGGGATCGGCACAATATCAAAAGTCGCCCCTTGAGTAGCATCATGCCAAATGATAGCTTGGTTTTTTACTAAATCTACAACACCTTTGAAATCATTTTCTTCACCAATTGGCAAAGTGATTGCAACAGCATTTGATTTTAACATATCACGAACTTGTTGACAAACTGCCAAAAAGTTAGATCCTTGACGGTCCATTTTATTAACGAATCCCATACGAGGAACTCTATATTGATCAGCAAGTCTCCAGTTAGTTTCCGATTGAGGCTCAACACCATCAACAGCACTAAACAAGAAAACCAAACCATCAAGTACACGTAAAGAACGGTTTACCTCTACAGTAAAGTCAACGTGTCCAGGAGTATCAATAATATTAAAGTGATATGGTAATGATTCAGGTAAAATTTTACCTTGTTCAGTTGGAAAATTCCATTCACAAGTTGTAGCAGCCGAAGTAATTGTAATACCTCTTTCTTGCTCTTGCGCCATCCAGTCCATTGTTGCAGCACCATCGTGCACCTCACCAATTTTATGTGACTTTCCAGTATAAAAAAGGATACGCTCAGTTGTTGTTGTTTTACCAGCATCAATGTGAGCAGCAATTCCGATATTTCTTGTATATTTTAAATCTCTAGCCATTTCTTACGAATTAAAATCTAAAGTGAGAGAAAGCTTTATTAGCTTCTGCCATCTTGTGAGTATCCATTCTTTTCTTAACCGCAGCACCTTCTTCTTTAGCAGCAGCTAAACATTCTGACGCTAAACGTTGTGCCATAGATTTTTCATTTCTTCTTCTAGAATAAAGTATTAACCACTTCATTGCCATAGAAATTTTTCTGTCTGGTCTAATTTGCATTGGAATTTGAAATGTAGCTCCACCTACTCTACGACTACGCACTTCTACGTGAGGCATAACGTTAGTTAAAGCATCTTTCCAAATTTCTAATGAAGATTTTTCTGAATCCTGCTTTTTAGACTCAATGATGTCAATTGCATCATAAAATACTTTGAAAGCTGTAGATTTCTTACCGTCCCACATTAAGTTGTTCACAAAACGCGTTACCAATTGGTCGTTAAACCTCGGATCTGGTAAAAGTGGTCTTTTCTTTGCCGCTCTTTTTCTCATGTCTTTTTCTTAAAAGTTTTAAATTACTTTTTTGCTTCTTTTGGGCGTTTAGCACCGTACTTAGATCTTCTTTGCGTTCTTCCTGCAACCCCTGACGTGTCAAGCGCTCCACGAACGATATGATATCTAACACCTGGTAAATCTTTTACCCTTCCGCCTCTAACTAATACTATCGAGTGCTCTTGTAAATTGTGTCCTTCTCCAGGGATGTAAGCATTCACCTCATTACCATTTGTCAAACGTACACGCGCAACTTTACGCATTGCAGAGTTTGGTTTTTTTGGTGTAGTAGTGTAAACACGCGTACAAACCCCTCTTCTTTGAGGACAAGAATCTAAAGCAACCGATTTACTCTTCTTAGTTATCTGAGTTCTTCCTGTTCTTACTAATTGTTGAATTGTTGGCATAATTAATACTAAAAATTTATTATGTATATTAAATTCCCGCTTTTTACGGGGTTGCAAATGTATAAAATATTTTTCACTATACAAACGTTAATCCATTAATTTTCAATAACATTATTTAAGACTATGTTTTTACAAACAAACAATTGATATTTGCAATACTTTTTAATAAATGAAACAATTGCATTTGAAACAGTTATTATACATATTTTTTCTAACCTCATATCTTGGTTGCTATGCCCAAAATTTTTATTTAAAAATAAAGGGGACAAATAACAACGAAGATCAAATCATTGATTCATTAAATTACTCGCCAAACCATCCAAATTTAAAATCTTTATATGACGAGATAAATAACACTTCCGACAAGCTTTCAAAAAAAGGATATTTAGACAACAAAATTCTAGAAACAAACAAGGTAAACGACAGTTCATACCTCTGTATTATATCCTTAAAAACAAGAATAAAAAAGATACATATATATATAGGTAGAAATAATCTTTTTTTTGATTCATCTGAAACAAATAACGACACCTTGATTTTACCTTATGAAGAAACCGAAATCTATCTAAATCAAAAAATAATAGAAGCAGAAAAGCAAGGTTTCGCCTTAAGCAAAATAAAACTTGAAAATATACGAAGAGAGAATTTGACAATTTTTGCAAGCCTTAATTTTAAATCCGAAAAAAAACGTCAGGTAAATTCGATTATTCTGAATTACACAAATAACAAAGACAAGACTCAATTCCCAAAAGGGCATCTAAAACAACTTAATAAAAAATATCTACAAAAAACTTTCAATCAGGAAATCACCAAACAACTTTACAACGAGATCAATAGTTATGAATTTGTAAGTCAAACAAAATATCCGGAAATATTATTCACAAACGATTCGACTAAAATCTACATCTACCTCGAAAAAAGAGAAGCAAATACTTTTGATGGATATATAGGCTTTTCAAACGACAAAGAAAAAAAAGCAAACTTAAACGGATATCTGGATATATTACTATCAAACACTCTTCATGCCGGCGAACAATTTTCATTATACTGGAAAAGCGACGGTAATCAACAAAAAACTTTCAATACTAAACTAGAAATTCCATATATCTTTAAATCTTCATTAGGTTTGAAAGCCCAATTAAACATCTTCAAACAAGACAGCACTTTTCAAAACACAAAAACTGCAATCGATCTGGGTTACTATATCAATTACAATTCAAAAATTTATGTTGGGTATCAGGCAACAGAATCCAGTGATATTCAAAACACAAACAACTCAACAATTAGTGACTTCAAAAATTCCTATATCACATCAAGTTATGAATTTAAAAAAACAGATCATTTAAACGATCTTATCCCTAAAAAAGCAAATCTAAACTGGATAATTGGATACGGAAAAAGAAACACCAACAACGACCCTGCAACAGCAGGAACCAGTCAACAATTTTACACCAACTTAAATGTGTCTTATAATTTTGAGTTAAACGATAAGAATTTCATTAACATAAATTCACAAAATTTTTATCTTAACAGTAAAAATTACATTTCTAATGAATTATTTCGCTTTGGAGGAATCAATTCGATTAGAGGCTTCCTGGAAAACAGTTTACAATCAAATTTCACTTCATTAATTCTTACAGAATACCGATATAAATTTTCAAAAACAATTTATGTTAACACCATCACAGATTATGGACTTTACCAAGACTTAACAAGCACGAACAATCCAAAGAAAATAAAAAAATTAATAGGATTAGGAATTGGCACCGTAATTCAGACACCTAATGGATTACTTAAAATAAATCTTACAAATGGAGGCGTAAATGCTCAAGAAATACAATTATATAACACTATCATAAACATATGTTATAATGTTAAATTTTAGCAGTAACTGAAAAAAGTTTAAATTAATATTAGGATAGTTAACAAATTATTAAGAGTTTTGCGATACTAATTCAAAATATTTAAAAATGAAACTAAAGTTCAATGGATTCTTAGTACTTTTATTAGTACTAGTAGCGCAACTTACTTTTGCGCAAGAAAGAGCTGTTTCGGGAACTGTTTCTGATAATGCAGGCATGCCTTTACCAGGTGTTAGTGTATTAGTAAAGGGAACAAAATCTGGAACACAAACTGATTTTGATGGTAAATTTTCCATCAAAGCATCAACAAGCCAAGTTTTGGTATTTAGCTACATTGGGATGAAAACCCAGGAAATAGCAGCAAGTTCATCAGTTGTTAACGTTAAGTTAACTGGTGACGCACAAGAGCTAGAAGGAGTAGTGGTTACTGCTTTAGGTGTTACGAGAGAAAAGAAGTCTTTAGGCTATTCATCTCAAAAACTAGAAGCTGCAGCAATCAATACAGCACCAACAACAAACTTCCTAAATAACCTATCTGGAAAAGTTGCTGGTCTTGAAGTTAGAAACAATTCAAACTTTGGAGGATCTACAAACATTGTATTAAGAGGAACAAAAAGTATCACAGGAAACAATCAGGCTTTAATAGTTGTTGATGGTGTACCTTTAAACAATGCTAATCTAAACACCTCGGACACTCAATCTGGAAGAGATGGATATGACTTTGGTAACTCAGCATCAGATATCGATCCTAACAATGTTGAGTCAGTAAACGTTCTTAAAGGTGCTGCCGCAACTGCTTTATACGGTAGTTCTGCTGCAAACGGAGCCATCATGATTACTACTAAAAAAGGCAAGAAAAATGAAGGCTTAGGCATTTCTTTCAGTTCAACTGCTTCAGTTGGAACAATTGATAAATCTACTTTTGTTCGTTATCAAAAACAATACGGAGGTGGAGGTTATGACGGTCATGATAACTTTATTTATACAGATGTTGACGGTGACGGAGTTGAAGACAGAGTAGTACCAACAGGATATGATATTTCTTATGGTAACGCTTTTGACGGACTACCAGCTTACAACTGGAATGCTTTTGCTCCCGGAAACCCTAATTTTGGAAAAGCAACACCGTGGGTTGCAGCGGCAAATGACCCTACAACTTTCTTTGAAAAAGCATTCAATAGCGTTAATAACTTAAACTTAAACGGAGGTGATGCAACAAGTACTTTCAATTTAAGTATAACGAATAATACCGACAAAGGTGTTTTACCAAACAGCAGTCTTAAAAGAAACATAGTTAGTGGTAACTTTTCTAAAGAATTTGGTGATAAATTGACAGCAAGAGCTTTCTTTACATTTACTGATCAAAATACTATTGGTAGAAATAGTTTAGGCTATGGAGATAACTTCGTTGGAGGATTTAGACAATGGTGGCAAACTAACGTGGACATAAAAGAACTAAGACAAGAATATTTCAGAAACCGTCAAAATATTACTTGGAATATGAATGATCCATTATCAGGAAAACTGGATCCAGCATATTGGAACAACCCATACTGGGATAGATATGAGAACTATGAAAGCGATGTTAGACGTAGAATCTTAACTGGAGCTAATTTAAGTTATGATGTAACTGATAATTTCAACTTATTGGGTAGAGTAACAATTGACAACTCTAATGACAGACAAGAACTTAGAAAACAAGTAGGAAGTCATGCAGAAGAATTTGGAGTAAGCCAAATTAGTGAATCGTCAGGATATGCTTTGTACACTAGAGCATTTCTTCAACAAACTTATGATTTTATAGCTACATATGATTTTCAATTAAGCCCAACTATCAGTGGTAAAGTACTGGGTGGAGCAACACTTATTAAATCAAGAGTTGATTCATTTGACGGCTCAACGACAGGTGGTCTTCTTAAGCCAGGACTTTATACATTAGCAAACTCAGCTACATTTGTTGCACCGGTAGAGACTGAAATAAATTCTGAAAAATCTGGACTGTATGCACAAGCATCATTTGACTACAATAAAACTTTATATTTAGAAGGATCATATCGTAGAGATCAATCCACAAGTTTGTATGTTGACAACAACTCTTATGGTTACTATTCGATTGGATCAAGTTTTGTTTTTTCTGAAGTATTAAAAGCAGACTGGTTATCTTTAGGAAAAGTAAGACTTAACTATGCACAGGTTGGAAACGATCCTGCTGCAGGCACATTAGGAGCTAGAATCAACAATGGCTCAGTTAATGGAAACCCATTATTTCAAAACAGTGCCACATTTGTTACTTTTAAAGACTTAAAGCCAGAAACACAAAAAAGCTGGGAAGCAGGTTTAGAAGCGTCTATTTTAAACAACAGGTTAACTTTAGATTTATCTGTTTACAAAACCAATACAGAGGATCAAATTTTCAACGTACCTCAATCACCTGCAACAGGTTATAGCTTCTCGCAGATTAACGCTGGTGAACTTGAAAACAAGGGTATTGAAGTAGTTTTGTCAGGATCTCCAATTAAAACTAAAGATTTCCAATGGCAAGTTGCTGTAAACTGGTCAAAAAACAAAAATACGGTTGTTTCCTTAAACGAAGGAAGAACAAATCTTCAATTGGCTAGCTGGAACCAAAACGTTACACTTAATGCAACTGTTGGTGAACAATATGGAGCTATCAGAGGTCAGGGAATAGCACGTGATCCTAACGGAAATAAAATTGTAGATGCAGATGGGAACTATGAAATTGTAGACAATCAAATAATTGGTAATATCCAGGCAGATTGGATAGGTGGTATATCTAATAAATTTACATATAAAAATCTTTCTTTCAATTTCCTTATTGATGTTAAAGAAGGAGGAAGCGTTTTCTCACTTGACCAAGCTTACGGGCAAGATACTGGAGTAGGTGTTCAGACTGCATACATAAATGACTTGGGTAACCCAGTTAGAAATACTTTAGCTAACGGAGGTGGATACATTAATCCAGGAGTTACATTAGATGGAAACGGTAATTACGTTCCAAATACAACTCGCGTAGATGCATCTGACTCTAGTGAAGCAAGCGGAGTAGGTTTTGGAGTTTCTGGAAACCCAAACAGTAATTACGTTTATGATGCCTCTTATGTTAAACTTAGAGAAGTTGGTTTAACTTATTCTCTTCCTTCAAAGTTTCTTGACAAAAGCTTTATTAAAGATATGTCATTCAGTTTAATCGGTAATAACGTTTGGATTATTCACAAAAACTTACCAGATGCAGATCCTGAAGCTGGAACCTCTGCAGGTAACATACAAGGATTTCAATCTGGAGTTATGCCTACAGTTAAAGTATATTCTTTTAACGTAAAAGTAAAATTCTAAAAAAATGAAAAAAATAATATGTTCAATAGCAATCTTGTCGTTATTAATGACAAGTTGTGTAAGCGATGATGTGAACTTCAACGATAATAAAGATGCTGCTTATGATGTTCCTGCAGCTACTTTGTTTGCAAATTCTCAGAAAGCTTTAACAGACCAATTGACTAGCCCAAGTGTGAATGAAGGTGCAATCTTTAGATACTTTCCTCAATACCTGGCTGCAACACAATACACTGCTGAATCCAGATATAGAATTAGCTCGAGAGCAATCGCTGATCGTCAGTGGAGAATTTTGTACGCTACTGTTCTTGGTGGTTTAGAATCTGCAAAACAGATTATTCCTACTGAAGCCATTCCAACAGGATACTCTCCTGCAGCTTTTGCAAGTGAGCAAAAAAACAAACTTGCTATTATAGAAATATTTCAAGTTTATACTTATCAAATTCTAGTTGACTCATTTGGAAATATTCCTTACACAGATGCGCTTCAACCAACCACAATCGTTTTGCCTAAATA
Organism: Flavobacterium sp. Root420; assembly: GCF_001427905.1. Taxonomy (GTDB): domain Bacteria; phylum Bacteroidota; class Bacteroidia; order Flavobacteriales; family Flavobacteriaceae; genus Flavobacterium. The sequence continues at coordinate 31,134 of NZ_LMEF01000032.1, read as the reverse complement.
TGATGATGCAGCGACGATCTATTCAAAATTGATCACACGTTTAGATGCAGCAATAGCAAATTTAGACACTAGCAACAAATCTTTTAGCTCAGGTGATATTCTTTACAAGGGTGATGTTGCAAAATGGAAACTTTTTGCAAATTCATTAAAAGTAAAAATTGGAGTTAATCTTATTGACACAAATCCTACACTAGCAAAAACTACGATTGAAAGTGGTTACAACGGAGGAGTAATAACAACAAATGCTGATAACGCATCGTTTAATTATGCTGCATTTGCTCCAAATTACAATCCAATCTACGAAAATTTAGTAGCATCTAATAGAAATGATTTTGTTCCTGCAGCAACAATAGTTAATGCAATGAACACTTTAAGTGATCCTAGGAGAACTAAATACTTTACGCCTTTAGATAATGGAACTTATGCAGGAGGAAAATATGGGTATACAAATATATATACAAATTTCTCTCACGTGAACCCTATCTTAACGGCACCTGATTTTCCTTCTCTATTAATGGAAGCATCTGAAGTGAATTTTTATTTAGCAGAAGCTGCGTCACAGGGGATTTCAGTTGGACATACTGCTGATTACTACTACAATCAGGCAATTACCGCTTCTTTTGAAAATTGGGGAATTAAAGATCAGGCAGCTGCGTATTTATTAAATCCAGCTGTTATTTTTACTCCTGCAACTGCCAAACAACAAATTGCTAATCAAGAATGGATTGCATTTTACAACAGAGGATTTGAGGCATGGACTGCATATCGAAGATTAGATTTTCCTGTTTTAGTTGCTCCTGCAAATGCATATCCTGAAGCCGAAAGTCAAGTTCCAAAAAGGCTAACTTATTCAATTAACGAACAAACAGTTAATGGTGACAATTGGGAAGCAGCATCTGCTCTTATTGGTGGAGACAAATTGAAAACTCATATTTTCTGGGATAAATTCTAATTTATACTAGAAAAATAAATACTAAAGTCGCTCTGTTCACTCAGAGCGGCTTTTTTTTATAAACATTATACCTATATTTGCCCTATGGAAAAAGAACATCAAATATTTGGAATTAGAGCCATTATTGAAGCAATACAGGCAGGAAAAGAAGTCGACAAAGTATTTATACAAAAAGAGATTTCTGGTGAATTAATGAAAGATTTAATGAAGGTGATGAAACGCGCCAACATAAACTTTTCATATGTACCTGTTGAAAAATTAAATCGCCTAACACCAAATAATCACCAAGGTGCAGTTGCAACAATCTCCCCTATTGGTTTTATCGATTTAGAACATTTGGTTGAATCAACTATTGCCTCCGGGGCAAAGCCATTGTTTTTAATATTAGATCAAATTTCTGATGCCCGAAACTTTGGTGCTATTATCAGAACTGCAGAATGTACCGGAGTAAACGGAATTATTGTCCAAAAAGCAGGTTCAGCTCCTGTAAATGGTGATACCGTAAAAACTTCTGCCGGAGCTGTATTTAATGTTCCAATATGTAAAGTTGAACATATTAAAGATGCTATATTTTATCTACAAGGTTCTGGAATAAAAACCGTTGCTGCTACTGAAAAAACAGATCAAAATATTTACGACATAGCTTTAAACGAGCCTGTTGCAATTATCATGGGATCTGAAGACAGAGGTATCAATCCTTCAGTTCTTAAGATTGTAGATGAAAAAGCAAAACTACCAATGTTTGGAACAATAGGATCCTTAAATGTTTCTGTTGCTTGTGGAGCCTTCTTATATGAAACTGTTCGTCAAAGAAGTTAATTATCTTTGAGAATTAAGATGACAAAATAAATATTCTAATTATGAATTGATGTCTTCCAAATCTGCTCAAAACATATCATCTAAAAACAAATGTTTTGCAATTGCGATGTTTTTTATCGTAGGCATTAGTTATACACAAACTAAATCCTATGGACAGTTTTGGAATGAGACACAATTTAACAGAGCCATAAATGATAAATGGTCAGCTGAATTAGACCTTGCCAGCCGTTATAGTAGCACGGAATCCTCTTCTAATATCTTTCATAAAAACATTCAAAGATCATTTAGAGGATGGGGACATTATTATCTCTCACCTCGTTGGAAGCTTTCTTCATTTGTAGCTTATTTCAACAACAAGGATGTGCCCGAAATTGGACAATTTGAATCTCCAGAATGGAGATTTGCCTTACAGGGTATTTACTATTTTCATAAAACTGGTTATACATTAAGCACCAGAATGAGAATGGAACTTCGTCATATGAAAAATGCAGATGATGATTATGAAAATGTTCTTCGATATCGTCAACAAATCAAATATATAAAACCAATCAATAGTAAAGTTTTACAATCTGGAGTTATTTATGGTATAGCATCGGATGAATTATATTTTAAATCAGGAACAAAAGTAACTGGACAAAGTTTTTTTGATCGTAATAGATTAAACCTGGGTGGTGGTTATTTATTTACGGATGATATTCAGGTGGAATTGACCTATGCAAATGAATTTCTTCCCAGACATAGCGGAAATCAAATTGTAAATGCAGCTTCACTAACACTCACATTCAACAACCTTTTTAAGAACCTGAGTAAAAAACTTCTTCATAAAAATGAAGAAGTAATTAACGAAGATTAGTTTTTTACTTCTCTTCTTCCTTTTTCAAAAAACAATTTAACTGCTCTTTTATAGCCTCTTTATGCAATTTGAATTTATAATCGCGAACAAATTCTGTTCCTTTCATATTAATTTCAGCAAGTACGGCTTCAAACTTCGAAAAAGCTTCAACATCTTTATCATCCATTAAATACAATACTTGCATAATCGAATCGTTACGCATATACTGCGTATCATAATGCGATAATTTACATGATTTCTGATCAGCTAAATGAATAATTAAATCATCATTAATTTTCTTACCTTCTTTTTTAGAAGGAAACGGTATAGGTTGCAAAGCGATGAAATAATGTTCTTTATCTGTTACTATATTAATTTTTAGCGATTTTGATTTTGTTGTGTAAAAAACAGCGGGATCAAAATAATATACCATTGTTCCATCGGCTAGTAATTTGTTCTTTACGTCGCATTGAGCCAATATTTTGGAACTAATTACTAATAAAATGACAACCAAAAAACTTATCTTTTTCATAGCAAATTAAGATAAAACTAGAATGTGTATAACAAAAATAGTCTTTTTAAGTTACACCTAAATACCCTTAACTACCTTTTATCATCTGATTCTGATCTGGTTACAGAGTAATTAACTAATTTATCAGAACTAAAATAAAGTGAAATAAATTCTACCTCCTCTTCTCGTTTCTCAACAGGAACAAAATTTCCGTTTTCGTCAAAATGTTTCATAAAAGCATCTTCTTCCGGATTAAAATCTGGTTTTTGCCAGTCATAAACTATTGCTTTTTTATATTCCGGAGTTTTATATAACAATGTCAATACAAAGCCAGTGATAAAACCTGCCAGATGACCTTCCCATGAAATTGTGGCATCTACATCAGGAAAAACATACCAAATCATTCCGCCATAAAGTAATATTACCGATAACGAAAGAGCTACTAATCGGTAATAACCTGTTTGAATTCCTTTAAAGAAAATAAAACTGACCAAAACATAAATCAAACCACTTGCCCCAATATGATAATTTGACCTGCCAATTACCCAGGTTATTAAACCCGAAAAAAGGATTCCATATAAAATAACCGCAACAGACTGCTTGGGATAGAAATATTGTAATGCAGCGAGCAAGACCAAAAGAGGAATAGAATTGTTATACAAATGCCCTAAGTTTTCATGAATAAAAGAACTAAACAATACACCTTGTAAACCAGAAAAATCGCGAGGATAAATTCCGTTTTGATAAAAATCAAAATCAAATTTAATTTGAAACCAATATACTATCCATAAAAAAAGGACAAAAAATACCGGAAGACCAATAACAGCATTTGAAAATTTAAAATGATTGTCGTTCATGTTTTTTAGAATCTATAACTGAAGGAACATCAAAAAACTATCCAAATACAATTTACTGATAATTTGTCAGTTACTTTATTTAATATGAAGATGTTTTTATGAGTAATTAACTTTTAAAAATTTATAATTAAAATTGAAAATAGTAATTTTACAAAATGGAAGCACCGTTAGCCGAGCGTATTCGCCCACAGAAATTAGAAGATTATATTAGTCAAAGCCATTTGGTTGGACCGAACGGATCTCTGACGCAACAAATTTCGAAAGGAATTATTCCATCTCTGATTTTCTGGGGACCTCCGGGAACTGGGAAAACCACTTTGGCACAAATTATTGCACAGGAATCTAAACGTCCATTTTATATTTTAAGCGCGATAAATTCAGGTGTAAAAGATATTCGTGATGTAATTGATAAAGCCAAACAAAGTGGCGGATTATTCACTGCCAAAAATCCAATTTTATTTATTGATGAGATTCATCGATTCAGCAAATCACAACAAGATTCACTTTTGGCAGCAGTAGAAAAAGGCTGGATTACCTTAATAGGGGCTACAACTGAAAATCCGAGTTTTGAAGTTATTCCCGCATTATTGTCTCGTTGCCAGGTTTATGTATTAAACGCTTTTACAAAGGCAGACTTAGAAGCATTATTGCATCGTGCGATGAAAACTGATAATGAATTAGCATCAAAAAATATTATTTTAAAGGAAACCGAAGCTTTATTACGACTTTCAGGTGGAGACGGCCGAAAGCTTCTAAACATATTCGAATTAGTTGTCAATGCTTCAGCAGATGATGAAATCATTATTACCAATGATCGTGTTTTTGAATTGGTTCAACAAAATACGGTTCTATATGACAAAAGTGGCGAACAACATTATGATATTGTTTCTGCCTTTATAAAATCTATTCGTGGAAGCGACCCAAATGGCGCAGTTTATTGGTTAGCCCGAATGATTGAAGGCGGCGAAGATGTAAAATTTGTTGCAAGAAGAATGCTTATTTTATCAAGTGAAGATATTGGAAATGCGAACCCAACTGCCTTTATTATGGCCAATAACACTTTTCAGGCTGTCACCACTATCGGTTATCCTGAAAGCCGCATTATTTTGAGCCAATGTGCTATTTATCTTGCTACTTCTCCAAAAAGTAATGCATCGTATATGGCCATCGGAAATGCGCAACAACTAGTTAAGCAAACTGGAGATTTACCTGTACCCATTCATTTACGAAATGCGCCAACCAAACTTATGAAAGAATTGGGTTATGGTGATGATTATAAGTATTCGCACGATTATGCCAACAATTTTGCAGAACAGGAATTTTTGCCAGATGCCATAAAAAAAACGGTTCTTTATAATCCGGGAAACAATTCTAGAGAGAACAGTAACCGCGAATTTTTAAAGAACCGTTGGAAAGATAAATATGGTTATTAAAAACCTTATTTTATGTTTTAGAATTTAACTACAACTTTTTCAGATACTAATTTATCATTTTGATAATATTCAAAAAACCATTGATTGTCTTTTGCATTCAATGTACCCTGTACTCCATCTTTTATAGCTATAAATGAATCTGGACGAGATGTTTTTAGCAATTTCATTACCACTTTTGGTGTTTTGTCAATCAATTGATATCCATTTTCTGTTGGCTGAGCATATAACAAATTTGGATCAGAAACATCTGCAACCGGAGTCGCAACAGTTGTTGCAGGTGTTACGACTGCTGCTGTTGTTGCAGGAGTCATAACTGCTACTGCTGCCGGGTTCATAGCTCCGGTTCCAACTCTATTACCAGTTGGTAAAACAGTTTTACCGCTGTATTTATAATGTAAAGCCGTTACAGATATAAATGCCATATTAAGGCTTTCTCTGTATGCAGCTTCATAATCTTTTTCTTTGCTTTTTCCGACTTCAGAAGTATAAACTACTTTTCCATAACAATCTTTAAACTCTATAAAAAGCTTCGTTACTAAAAAGCCATTATCTTTTTTTACATCAATGTACAAAAGCTGACAACGATCACTAAATTCAGCAGGGATCTCTTCATTTGCATAGAAAGCCTGAAAACCCGCCTTGGTTAAATTAGATTTAGTAATAGTAGCCAATCTATATTGATTTTCAGTTTTTATAAAATCGTATTTCAAAGGCACAATAACAGCTTTATAATCATTAATAGATTGTGCAAATCCTATAACCGAGCAAAAAAGTGTAACTAATAATAATTTAATTTTCATCTCTACAAATATTTTTTAAGTTCTAATAAATGGTTTATTTGTTTAATATTATCCGGAGCTTCAATTTTCTTTTCATTAAAAAAAATAGCATCCAAACCTGCATTCAAAGCACCGTTAACATCAGCTTCAAGACAGTCTCCAATCATGATACTGTTTTCTTTTGAAGCTTTAGCCGAATTAACAGCATAATCAAAGATAATACTATTTGGCTTTTTTACGCCCGCTAATTCTGAATTTGTTATTGTATTGAAATAACTGGAAAGTAAAGCATTATTAATCTTTTTTTCCTGAACATTCGCAAAACCGTTGGTAATAATATGGAGTTTATACTTTGGTTTTAGATATTCTAATACTTCAATTGCGCCATCAAAAAGATGATTGTTATCCGTTAAATATTCAATATAATCATTGGCAATTTCATCGATATTTTCATCTGAGATCTCAACATTTAAAGCATCAAAAGAAAACTTTAATCTGTTATAGCGAAGTTCAATATGTGTTATCTGATCATTTTGATATAGCTTCCAGCAGGCTTGATTTATGGGAGCATATTTCTCAATAAAATCCTGAATTCTAATTTCGGGGAATTTATTTTTAAAAATGCGATCAAAAGCCATTTCAGAATTTTTATCAAAATCCCAAAGCGTATGATCTAAATCGAAAAAAACGTCTGTAATGGTGGTATTCATAATCTAAAAAATTCCTTCATCTACAAAACTATAATATTTTGTTTCAGTAATAATCAAATGATCCAAAACTTTAACATCTAAACTATCACCTGCGAGTTTGATTTTTTTAGCGATTTTTCGATCAGCATCGCTTGGCTGCAAATTTCCAGAGGGATGATTATGACACAAAATCAACCCAGTAGCTCCATTTTCAAGAGCCAATTTAAAAACCAGCCGAACATCGACAATAGTTCCCGAAATACCGCCTTTACTCAATTGTGATTTAGAAATTACTTTATTGGAATTATTCAGAAAAAGTACCCAAAATTCTTCATGTGGGAGCTCACCAATAATAGGCTGCATAATTTCAAAGACTCTTTTACTTGATGTAATTTTAATCAATTCGACAGCATCTTCAGCTCTTCGGCGTCTGCCAAGTTCTAAAGCCGAAATAATAGTAATTGCTTTGGCCTCTCCTATTCCTTTAAAATTCATTAATTGAGAAATCGACATTTTGCCTAAAACATTCAAATTATCTGCGCTGGCCAAAATTCTTTTGCTTAAATCTACGGCAGATTCGTTTCGGCTTCCTGAGCCAATCAAGATCGCAATCAATTCTGCATCGCTTAAAGCACTTTTACCTTTCAGCATTAACTTTTCGCGAGGACGATCGTCTTCAGACCAGTTCGTAATGGGGAAATGAGTAGTTTCCATAATGTTAAATAATAGATTTACGCATACAAACACTATTTGCCAAACCTTCATAAGGTTCATAATTCTCAACGATTCTAAAACCTACTTTTTGGTAAAGATTAATTGCTTCGATTTGTTTGTATAATGTTTCCAAAATCATCGTTTCAAACCCCTGATCTATAGCCTCATTTTCTAACTCTTTTATTACTCTTTGAGCTAAACCCAAGCCTCTTGCTTCAGGCGAAACAAACATGCGCTTTAATTCAACTGTATTTGTATTATATTTTTTAAAACAACCACAAGCAACAGCTTTACCATTCAAATAAATAATAAAAACATTAGAGTTGAATTCAATTAAATTATTACCCCAATAATCGTTTTTCAATTCCGGGTAACGTTCCCATAAAAAAATATCAAAGGTTTTTATTAAAGAAATAAAATCAGGATTTTCGCTTGTTGTCTTAACAACTCTTATAATTGGATTCATTTTATTACAGTCTTAAAAAATGGCTAATATATTAAAAAATAAGAAAAATCATTCATAAATAAAAGATAACTCTAAAATGATTAAATTTAAAACAAATAAGCCACTATAAAACATAATCTTACAATGAAATCAGTATCTCTTTTATGCATTTGCTTTTTACTTTTTTCTTGCAATCGAAAAGAAAAAAATGTCCTTCGTGCCGAAAACAATCTGCAAACAGTGCAAACTTTCGGGCAGCAATTATCAGATGCAGCGATTTCAATTATTGATCCATCAATAAATTATGATCCTGCTTATTTTTCAATTAAATATCCTAACGGTGATGTTCCAAAAAACAAAGGTGTTTGTACCGATGTGATCATTCGTTCTTACAGAAAATTAGGAATCGATTTGCAGAAAGAAGTTCATGAAGATATGATTTCAAATTTCTCTCAATATCCAAATTTAGAAAAATGGGGAATGACAAAAACCGATACCAATATTGATCACAGGAGAGTTCCCAATTTAGAAGTGTTTTTTGAAAGAAAAGGAATCAAACTGCCTGTAACCCAAAACGCAAAAGAGTATAAAACCGGAGAGATGGTAACCTGGATGATCAATAATAAATTGCCACACATCGGAATTATTACCAGTAAAAAATCAAAAGACGGACAAAGAAATTTGATCGTCCATAATGTTGGAAGCGGACAAGTTCTGGAAGATTGCTTATTCGAATATAAAATAGTCGGACATTATAGCTATACAAATTAGATAATTAGAAAATGTGCCAATTAGATAATTTTTAAAAAAAATACCGATTGCCTTTATGCAATCGGCACATTATCTAATTTTCTAATTGACACATTTTCTAATTAATCAAACTTTTAACCTCATCAAAATTCAATCCTCCGTAATTTCCTGAACTCATCAATAAAAGCGCAGAATTTTCAAGATTTAAGTTGAATAAATATTCTTTGAATTCACTTGGATTGGTGTAAATAATCAAATCTTCTCTATTAAAAGAATTGGCTATTTGTTCGTAAGTCACTTCTTCCAATTGTTTGATTTTTACAGCGTCCGGAGAATAGAAAACGACGGCAACATCAGCATATTCCAATGCGCCTTCATATTCTTTTAAGAATTCAGCATTTAAACTGCTATACGTATGCAATTCTAAACAAGCTACTAAAGTCCTGTTTGGATATTGTTCTTTTACTGCTTTTGTTGTAGCAGCCACTTTACTTGGAGAGTGGGCAAAGTCTTTATAAGCTACTTTTCCTTTTCCTTCGGCGATTTTCTCTAATCGCTTTGAAGCTCCTTTAAAACTCGCAATTGCTTCATAAAAATCAGCTTCGTCAACGCCCATGTTTTGGCAAATCCATTTGGCTCCAGCCAAATTATTTAAATTATGTGCTCCAAAAACTTCAATTGGCATATCGCCCTCAGGAGTTTTTAATAAAGTCACACCATCACTTACTGTATATTCAGGTGTATGATACGATAATTTACGAATAGGATTTGTTGCTGCTTCGGCAACGCGTTTTACTTCCGGATCATTTTCATTATAAACTAAAATACCACCGTTGGTAATTTTTTGAATGAAAATTTCAAATTGCTCCACATAATTCTCATATGTTGGAAACACATTAATATGATCCCAGGCAATTCCTGAAATTAGAGCGATATTAGGCTGATACAAATGAAATTTCGGTCTTCTGTCGATCGGAGAAGATAAATACTCATCACCTTCCAGAACCATAAAATCATTTTCTTCTGTAAGATGGACCATCGTATCAAAACCTTCCAGCTGTGCTCCTACCATATAATCAACTTCAATATTATGATAATGCATTACGTGCAAAATCATCGAAGTAATGGTTGTTTTTCCGTGCGATCCGCCAATTACAACGCGCGTTTTATTTTTAGATTGTTCATATAAAAATTCCGGGTACGAATAAATTTTCAATCCTAATTCTTGTGCTTTTAACAATTCCGGATTATCCGCTTTGGCGTGCATTCCAAGAATTACTGCTTCAATATCGGCAGTGATTTTTTCAGGAAACCAACCCAATTCGGCCGGTAAAATTCCTTTTTTCTCTAATCTTGATTTTGAAGGTTCAAAAATAGCGTCATCACTTCCTGTAACCTGATATCCCTTGTTATGCAATGCTAATGCTAAATTGTGCATGGCACTTCCGCCTATAGCGATGAAATGTGTTTTCATTTAAAATTCCAATTTTTTAAGTTCCAAATTCCAATTTCAGATGGAATTTAATTTTGTAGTTTTCAATTATGCTTCAAATCTTCGTTTCAATTCCTGTGCTTTTTTAGCATCTTTTAATTTGTTCAAATATAAATTATATAATTTTTGAAAAGTGACTTTTGATTTACCAATTTCATTTGCTTTTATATAATTTTTTTCAGCTGATGTATATCTTTTAAAGTATTCGTCAATTCTTCCTTTTGACATATATCCATCAACAGGAGAAATTTGCATTAATTCATTAGAATATCCTATTGCTTTCGATTCGCTTCCACCCAAAATTCCTGGCAATTGTAAGTAGATTTCAATCAAAGCCCATCTTGCGGGAATGTGTTTTGGATTTAGAATTATTGTTTTTTCGAATGCCTGTTTCATGTCATCTACCATTCCGAAAGCTTTTAATTTATTCACTTCCATGGCTCGCATTGCCAGACAACCTCCATATTTATAAAAATAATCTGCTTCGCTTGGTTTTAGCTCCTTTAGTTTTTTGTAATGTTCTGCTCCTTTTACCCACGCTTTTTGATGAGCAGCAATGTCTCCTAAATACTCTAGCGTTTTTAAATCTGAAGGTTTTGTTTTTAATACTCCTTCAAAAATAACCTGAGCTTCCTCATACTTTTTGGCATGAAATAACTTTTCTGCTTTTTCAAAATTAGTCTGTGACCAAATTAAAATTGGCGCAAGCAAAAAAAGAAGTGGGAGCTTTTTCATATTTCAAAAATAAGGAAATATAAAATGTATTATTTGGTTTAGGAGATAAATTAGTAATTTGTACGAAAATTATTTAAGCCGGTTCCCAACCTTTTGTCAAAAACTGCTCTCTATATACTAAAACACACTTATGAAAAATATCTTATTTGTTTTCTTATTGTTCACTACTGCTTTATTTGCACAACAAAATGACAAAAAATGGATTAAGGTTGTCTCTTATGAAAATGAAGGCAAAATAAAATCGGCAAGTAAAATTGTTGATCAAATTTACAAGAAAGCTGTAAAAAGAAAAGACGAAGTACAAATGATAAAATGCTTTTTTTATCAATCAAAATATCTTCAGGTTGTTGATGAAAATGCAAAGAAAAAAATCTTCACCAATTTAAAAACTGATATCAATCGGGTTTCAATTCCATCAAAAGCGATTTTGAATTTGGTTTATGCAAAATACTTAAATAATTACTCAAATTATGATTATGCTGTCGTGGTTGTAGATAGTGCTGCTGCAGTTGTAGACCAAGCTGCATATGCTGTGGCAGATAGTGTTGAAGTTCCTTCAGCTCAGGATTATATTAGTCCGCCATCTGAATTTACATCCGAAAAGGAAGTCATTGCAATTCTCGAAAAAACATTACAAAACGAGTCAATTCTAAAAACCACTCCGCTTACAAATTATCAGGCTATCTTTGATTTTTTGTCTTTAGAAAAACTAAAAAATGAAAACTTATATGATTATCTGCTTAAAGAAAATATCGATTTTTTCACTCAAAAGATAGAGCGATGGCAAATTCAAAATAGTGAAATAGCAGTATATAAAAACCAGCTTTTAGGAAATTCGGAAGCATTTTTGAAACTGGATTTAAGTTTTATAAAAGATGAAAATCTTAGAAAAGTTATTTCTTTATATCAAAAGTTAGAGTTAAGCAATCCTTCTTTAGAAAATCAATTTAACCGAATTATATTTTGCAGTGATTTTCTACCGGAACCTAATGAAGATTTGACAAAGTATTTAAATGAACTTCAACAACATTCAAACGATCCCTTTCTTACGCAAAAAATTCTACTTAAAAAAGCAGAACTTCTTCTTGCTCAAGCATCAAAAGAATCACATCCGGATTATAAAATTGAAGCTGTCAAAATATATGACAATATTATAAAGATCAATGATAAGACTAATGCAGCTCAAAGCGCCTTACAGCAAAAACAAAACGTTGTTTCTAAATCATTGGATATTCGACTTCAAAAATACAGTTATAATAAAGAGAACACCAGAGCTTTTATTAACTATAAAAACATAGATAATTTAAAAATTTCATTTTACAAAATAGATCAAAAAACACTAAAAAAATTTTCAGACTCAGAATTAATCTATAAACAAGATAGTTTAACTGCGGTAATTATAAAAACCCAAAATAAAATTGTCTCTCAAGATTATCATCTGCAAAACAAAAATGATTATTTTGAATATACAACAGAAGTTCTGCTACCACAATTAGAAACAGGAAGCTATTTAGTTTATTTTGAAAGCGATTCCGGATTAAAAGACAAAAAAGCTTTTGCATTTGAAACTATGACAGTCTCACACTTAAGTATTCTGGCATCTCAAGGAGACAATAAAGAAAACTTTCAGATTCTGGATCGAAAAACAGGAAAACCTCTGGAAAATGTATCCATAAAATCATCCTATTATACCATTAAAACCGATTCAAACGGATTAGCGTCCTATATTGGGCATAACAACCATTCGTACAATGATCACATTGAGTTTTCAGTAGAGAATGATACTATTTTACCAAACCGAAATTATATTCGATATACTCAGCCATACACTGCCAACGAACAAAAGACTTTAAACGCTAAAGTCGAGTTTTATTTGGATCGGGCCATTTACCGTCCAGGACAGACTGTTTATTACAAAGGAATTGCAATTCAAAAACAAGAAAACAAAACAAGCATTGTTGCCAATACTTCTTTTAAAATAATAGTTAAAGATGCTAATTCTCAAAATTTAAAAGAATTTGAAGTTACCTCAAATGAATTTGGCTCATTTTCAGGAGAATTTATTTTGCCAAAAAATGGTGCAACTGGCACTTTCTATATTTTTGCAGGAAAACCTGAAGATTATACAAAAGGAGATATTAACATAAAAAATAAACCAAATGAATCATTCTGGAAAGCTGCAATACTTCAATTTTCTGAAACTTATTTTAGAGTTGAAGAATACAAACGTCCAAAATTCAAAGTAGATTTTGATCCTAAAAAAGAAAGCTTTCAGGTAAATCAGTCGATTAAAGTCAGCGGAAGTGCAAAGGCATTTGCGGGAAGCAATATATCTGATGCAAAAGTGACTTATACAGTGAATAGATTTACAAGTTATTTTAGAAATTATTACGGACAGGAGCAAAATGAAACTATAGCAACAGGCGAAACCAAAACAGATGCTTCAGGGAAATTTGTAATTGAATTTAAAGCCGAACCTTCAAAAAATGCAATAAAAGAACAATTACCTGTCTTTAATTACAGAATAACGGCTCACGTTACGGATATCAATGGAGAAACCCATACCTCAGAGACCATCATAAAAGTAGGTTATCATGATTTGATTATCAATGCAAGTATTCCAAATCGTATTGAAACTAAAAACAAAAATGAAGTCACACTCACAAGCACAAATTTAAACGGAGAATTTTTAGCTGCAAAAGGCGAAATTAAATTGTATTTCGTCGCTCCATTCAGGAATAAATTCAAAGAACAAGTTTGGCCAAAACCAGAAATCGAAACTATTTCAGCCTCTGATTTTGAACGATTATTTCCTTATGAAATCCGCGAAATTAAAAGTGATAAAACAAGCGAAACTCTATTATTCTCAAAGAAAATAGATACCGAAAAAGACAAAAAAATAGCGCTGGATTTTATTTCAAATTATAAATCCGGAAATTATAAAATTGTTTTTTCTGCAAAAGACACTTTTAATAATGCTATAGAATCTGTTTCTACTTTTGAAATCAAACAAAGCAAAGACAAGTTTAATCCGGGTAAATTATTTACGGCAGAACAAATTAATAGTAATCCTAAAAAAGATGGTTTCGTCGAAGTCAAACTTTCTTCTATAATACCGGATCTTTATATCACTGCAAACGGAAACTATGGTAATCAAACCTATTTTGAGAATACTTATCATTTACAAAACAATGAAGTAACAATTAAAATTCCGTTAAAAAAAGAATTTGAGAACTCAATACGTTTATCTTTTCAAAGCATTTTTGAAAACGAAATTTTTAATGAAGAACTAAATGTAGTATTACAAACGGAAGAATCAAAACTAGAATTGATTGTCGAAAGTTTCAGAAATAAAATAGAACCCGGAAGTACTGAAAAATGGTCGTTTAAACTAAAATCAATAAATGCGAAAACCGAAGCTGAAGTATTAGCATCTTTGTATGACAGCTCCTTAGATCAGTTTACAAAAAGAGATTGGAACATTTTAAATATAAATAATTATCGATACAATACATCTAATTTTAAATCCGGTTTAGGTTTTGAAAAATCAAATTCTTCTTTGGAAAATCTAAATGAAGATCTACCTATAGGCAAATTCTATAAAGAAGAAACAAAATTAAACTGGTTTGGTTTTGACTTTTACAATAGTCGATACGGAGATTCACTGGGTTTAACAATAAGAGACATTAAAGATAAAAAAGTAGGCAGCGAAACTATAAAAGGAGACCCTGATGCTGTTTTAGCTGTTGATGAACCTGTTGGTGCAGGAAATGCAGCAGTTCTTGAAGAATCAGTGGTAGCACCGAGTGCAGATAACGTTCGATTTGTAAAACCTGCAGTAGCCAAATCTTCAGAAACTGTAAATGATCCTGAATATTATTTTAAAACCAATAAAGTAAAATTTATACCTGGAAAAAAAATCATCAGTGGCATGACCTCAATGATAGTCAATACATCAACTTTATATATAATTGATGGACAAATCTCTTCTGAAAGTAATTTTAAAAAGATAAATCCTGATGATCTTCTGGATATAGAATTTTTAAATGGAGACAAAGCCACAGCCCTTTACGGAAGCAGAGCTGCAAACGGCGTCATAATCATAACAACCAAAAAAGCCTTAGAAGAACTCACACAAGTAAAAGCCAGAAAAAACCTTTCTGAAACCGCTTTCTTTTTACCAAATCTTAGAACCGATGCTAATGGAAAAGTAAGTTTCAATTTTACATCTCCCGAAGCTTTAGCAGCATGGAAACTTCGTTTATTGGCACATAATAAAGATGCAGTTTCCGGTTATCTGGAGAAAAGCGTTGTAACCCAAAAGGAATTGATGGTTTTGCCAAATTTTCCACGTTTCTTTAGAGAAAAAGACACTATTATTATTTCTGCCAAAATTTCGAATATTACCGATAAAGCCAAAACCGGAATAGCGATTTTACAATTCTTTGATGCCACAACTATGCAGCCCATTGATGCGAAAATGCTGAACGCCAAAAATGTTCGAAATTTCAATGTTGGTGCTTTCGGAAACACAACAGCAACCTGGACGATTTCTATTCCTGAAGGTTTGCAAGGAGTTCAATATAAAATTTTGGCTAAATCAGGCAATTTTTCTGATGGAGAAGAAAACATACTTCCGGTTTTAACGAACAATATGCTGGTCACAGAAAGTATTCCGATTTGGGTTCGTGAGAATTCGACTAAAGAATATACTTTTGAGAATTTAAAAAACAATACTTCTTCGACTTTAAAGAATCATCAGTTTACATTAGAATATACTTCGAATCCGGCCTGGATTGCGATTCAATCCCTGCCGTATTTAATGGAATACGAACATGAATGTGCTGAACAAACTTTTGCTCGTTTTTATGCCAATGCTTTGGCTTCTGAAATTATATCAAGCAATCCGAAGATTGCAACTATTTTTGAAGACTGGAGAAAAAACGGCAAACTGAATTCGAAATTAGAAGAAAATGAAGAATTAAAATCGATTATTCTAGCCGAAACGCCTTGGCTAAATGATGCACAAAGTGAAGACGAAAAGAAAAAGAATTTGGCTCTTTTATTTGATTTAGAGAAAATGAAAAATTCTCAGGAAGCTACTTTTGATAAATTAAAACAAAAGCAGAAATCATCTGGAGGATTTGCATGGTTTAACGGAAGCGACGAAAACGAATATATCACCAGACATATTCTGGCTGGTTTGGGTCATTTATCAAAATTGAGCAAAAATGAAGACATTGAACACAAGATTGAAGAAATCAGTAAACCTGGAATTCCTTATCTGGATGGCAAGTTTTTAGAATCCTACAAAAGCAGAGCCAAAAATTTAAAAGCAACAGATAAACTAAGCTGGATTAACCCTAATTCTGATTTACATTATCTATATACAAGAAGTTTTTATCTTGAAGATTATAAATTATCAGACACTCTAAAAAAGGCTACTAAACTATATCTTGATATTATTAAAAAAGAATGGTTATCATATTCTCTTTACGAAAAAGGTTTGGCGGCATTGTCTTTAAATCGTTTTGGAGAGAGTGAATCGGCTAAAAAAATTATAGAAAGTTTAAAAGAGACTTCATCCAATAATGAAGATTGGGGAATGTATTGGATCGCCAACAAAGCGGGCTGGTATTGGTATCAGGCGCCTATAGAAACACAGGCTTTATTGATTGAGGCTTTCGCCGAAGTGAATCACGATACCAAATCTGTGGATGCGATGAAAGTCTGGTTATTAAAAAACAAACAGACTAAAAACTGGCCCACCACAAAATCAACTACCGAAGCTGTTTATGCTTTATTAATGCAAGGCACCGATTGGCTTTCTGTAAAAGATAATACCGTTATTAAACTTGGAAATGAAAAAATCCTCACCAAAAAATTATCTGAAAGCGAGAAAGAAGCCGAAACAGGTTATATCAAAATGAACTGGAAAACGGATGAAATTAAAAAAGAAATGGCTTCAATAAACATTCAGAACAAATCGAAGGTTCCTGGTTTTGGTGGTGTGTATTGGCAGTATTTTGAAGATTTGGATAAAATCAAAACGAATTCGGGAGCTGTTTTATCAGTTTCGAAAGAGTTATATCTCAAAAAGAATTCTATGAAAGGTGATCAGTTAGAAAGAATCACCTCTAAAAACCCTTTAAAAACAGGAGACTTGGTTACGGTTCGATTGATTATCACTTCTAAAGAAGATACAGAATATGTTCACTTGAAAGATATGAGAGCTTCTTGTTTTGAGCCTGTAAATGTACTTTCAGAATACCAATACAAAGATCGATTAGGCTATTATATGAGTACGAAAGATGCCGCAACACATTTCTTCTTCGATCGAATTGACAAAGGAACTTATGTATTAGAATATGATATCAGAGTAAATAACAGCGGTGAATTCTCCAACGGAATTTCAACAATAGAAAGTATGTATGCACCAGAATTTTCAAGTCATACAAAAGGCATTCGAGTAAAAGTGAATTAAAATTCCAAAAAAAAATAGCCCCGAATTCACGAATTAATTAAAATAAAAATTCGTGAATTGCTTCGCCTGTTCGCTATTGCTCGGGTTGTGGCGAAAAAAAATTCCAAAAAAAACCCGACAGATTTAAAAATCTGTCGGGTTTACTTTTGAATAAAAATTGAGATTATTTAATAATCGTCATTTCATCAATAATATTTTTTGCTCCGGCGTATTTGTCGATAATCCAAAGTACATAACGAATGTCTACGTTGATTGTTCTTTGCAATTTTGGATCAAAAATAACATCTCCGGCCATAGCTTCGATGTTTCCGTCAAAAGCAATTCCAATTAATTCTCCTTTTCCGTTTAATACCGGAGAACCTGAATTCCCTCCTGTAATGTCATTATCTGTCAAGAAGTTTACTGGCATATATCCTGCTTTATCAGCATACTGACCAAAATCTTTTGCTTTGTTTAACTCTAACAAACGCGCTGGCAAATCAAATTCCTGATCTCCGGCTTTATACTTTTTAACCATACTTTCCATGGTTGTATAATTGTTGATTGTAGCGTCATTACGCGGATCCGCTGGCAATGCACGAACTTTTCCGTAAGTCAGTCTCAAAGTTGAGTTTGCATCAGGGTATTTTATTGCATTTAATTTTGATTCTCTCAAACCTTCAACCAGTTTGCGGTAAGCAACTGCAAAACCATCATCAGCTTTTGCCTGATCATCTGTTTTAGCACGGTATTTTGTCATCAAATCATTTGAAATGATATACAATGGATCATGAACAATCGCTAGTGGTTTTGGATCAGCCATAAATGCTAATACTTTTTCTTTAGATGTGAAATAACTTATTTCAGTTGCTTTTGCCACATCAGTAGTAAAGTCACCATTATTTGCCGTTTTCATTTTAGCAATTTGTGGTGCCAAACCATATTCAGCAGCTTTAGCAGCGTATAGATTCAATTGTGCAGTTAATACATCTTTTTCAAGCGGTGCATAAAATTCACCATAAATGTTATCGATCATAGTGTTGATCTTAGGCAACATTTCGGCTTTTTTGGCATCGTTTTCATTATAGTAGGCAATTAATGCATTTCCTAAATTTGCTGGCCCGGTTGCGTAACTTGAAGTACGTAAAACCTGAGATAAATAATTATCGTGACGCGCTTTTAAATTCGTTTCCTTGTAATAATCATTAATCGTCGGAATTACATTTTCGTACTTTTCTTTATTAGCTGGTTTAGCAGCCCATTCGTAGAATTTATCTTCTTGTTCAGATTTAGCAGCTGCTGTTCCGGCTTTCGTCAAAGCATCAATCATTCCCTGACGGTTTTTCCAGTAATTGGCTGTCGAAGCATATTTAGACACATATTGCAAACGAACTGTGGCATCTTTGTCCATATACTTTTTCATTTGGTCCATTCCCGTTTTTGCACCTTCAACCCAAGCAGGATAAGCAAATTTTACGTTTTGATCAATTCCGCCAGCTGGCATCCAACGATTTGTTCTTCCAGGATATCCAAGAATCATCGCGAAATCATTTTCTTTAACTCCTTTGATGCTTACAGGCAAATAATGTTTTGGCTGTAAAGGCACATTCTCTTTTGAGTATGTTGCAGGGTTTCCAGCTTTATCAGCATAGACCCTAAACATAGAGAAATCTCCCGTTTGACGAGGCCACTCCCAGTTATCAGTATCTCCACCAAATTTACCAACACTTTCCGGTGGCGTTCCCACTAAACGAACGTCTGTATAATCCTGGTAAACGAAATAATAATATTCATTTCCCTGAAAGAAAGGACGAACAGAAACGGTATATTTTCCGCCTTCGTTATTTTCCTTTTCGATCAAAGCAATTTCTTGCTGAATGATTTTGTTTCTCTCTGTTTCTGTCATCGTATCATTAACTTTTGATAAAATTCTTTTAGAAACATCGTCCATACGAACAAAGAAGCGAACGTATAATGATTTTGGTTTCATTTCGGCACTTTTCTCTTTTGCCCAAAACCCATCTTTTAAATAATTTTGTTCCGCTGTAGAAAGTTCTGCGATTGCATTGTAACCACAATGATGATTTGTTAAAACTAATCCGTCTTTCGAAACGATTTCAGCTGTACAACCTCCATTAAACTGTACAACAGCATCTTTTAAACTATGATGATTAATGCTGTAAATTTCTTCGGCTGTTAATTGCAAGCCCATTTTTTCCATATCTCTATGGTTCAATCTTTCGATAAACATCAAAAACCACATTCCTTCGTCAGCCCTTGCAGGAAAAGCCATAAGGCACATGGTAAAGAATAAAACTATTTTTTTCATATTATTTTGTTTAAGTCATGCGAATATAAAGCATTTTCGCAATTATTGCATCTTATAAACTCTTAAAATAAAACATACCAGTTGTTTTATATCTTTTTTTTACGAATTTAATATCAAACCCAATAAAAAAGGCGTCCGTTGTAGCGGACGCCTTTTAAAAATATTTTTAAGCTTTTTAGTCGTTAAGCATTTTCCAAAGTTTGTCTTTCAATTCTGTCAAGCCCTGTTGCGCTACAGAAGAAATAAACATATAAGGAACATCCTTGAAAGCAACATCAAGTTCAACTTTTAATTCAGCTTTAAGTTCGTCATCAAGCATATCGCATTTTGAGATCACCAACAAACGTTCTTTATCTAACATTTCAGGATTGTATTTGGTCAACTCATTAACCAAAATATCATATTCTCCTTTAATATCAGGAGTATCCACAGGAACTAAAAACAACAACGTTGAGTTACGTTCAATATGACGCAGGAAATAATGCCCTAAACCTTTTCCTTCAGCCGCACCTTCAATAATTCCGGGAATATCAGCAATTACAAAAGATTGATAATCTCTGTAAGCCACAATTCCTAAGTTAGGTTTTAAAGTTGTAAAAGGATAATCAGCAATTTTTGGTTTTGCAGAAGTCAGTACAGACAACAAAGTTGATTTCCCGGCATTTGGAAAACCTACCAATCCAACATCAGCCAAAACTTTAAGCTCCAGAATTACGTCCATTTCTACACCTGGTAAACCTGGCTGTGCGTAACGTGGTGTTTGGTTTGTTGAACTTCTAAAGTGCCAGTTTCCTAAACCACCTTTTCCTCCTCTTGAAAGAATTTGTTTTTCACCATCTTCTGTAATTTCAAATAAGGTTTCTCCGGTTTCTTTATCTTTTACTACAGTTCCTAAAGGTACTTCGATAAATTTATCATCTCCATCAGCACCCGTACTACGGTCTCCTCCTCCATCTCCACCGTGACCGGCTTTAATGTGACGTGCAAATTTTAAGTGAAATAATGTCCACAAACCTTTATTCCCCACTAAATATACGTGTCCACCGCGACCACCGTCACCACCATCCGGGCCTCCTTTTTCAATAAATTTCTCTCTATGTAAATGCGTAGATCCTTTTCCTCCTTTTCCGGATGAAACATATATCTTAACGTAATCTACAAAATTTCCTTCTGTCATTGTTTTGAATTTCAGATTTTAGATTTTAGATTTTAGATTACTCTAAAACTTATCTCTAACTTCTATTGTTTTTGTCTATTCAGTCACAGTTTTTCAGTGCAAACTGCGACTGAAAACTATTTTATTTTTACTCTTTTAGAGCTTTTACTAATACTTTGTCAATCTTTACGCCATCCATGTCCAGCACTTCAAGTACAAATTTTTGCCAATATAATTTTTCGCCTTCTTTAGGAATATGCGAAAGCTCGGTCATAATCATTCCGCTTACGGTGTTTACTTCGTAATCGTTTGTCAATTCATCTAACTCAAAATAGGTTAGGAAATCGTGCAATGAATAATGTCCGTCAACTAACCATGAACCATCTTCTCTTTCAATTAACTGGAATTCATCTTTATAAAAATCAGATGCATCTCCAACCAAAGCTTCCAGAATGTCATTCAAAGTAATTATTCCCTGAAAAACGCCATATTCATCAGAAACCAAAGCATAATGTACTCCGGTTCTTTTAAAATTTTCCAACGCTTTATAAGCCGTTGTCTGTTCCATTAAATAAGGAGGATCTGTCATAATTGCCGACAAATCAAAATGTTCGCTTTCAATGTTGGCGAATATATTTTTAAGCGTTACAATTCCGACAATATCATCGTAGTTGTCATTATATACCGGATAAACAGTGTGCAAATCTTCTAAAACCAATGTTTTGATTTTGTCTTTATCTGCGTTTAATGGCAACATGTCTACCGATTTACGGTGTGTCATTAACGAATTTACTTTTCGGTCACCAATATGAAAAACGCGCTCCACGATATCCTGTTCAATTTCCTGAACTTCTCCGCCTTCGGTTCCTTCTTTTATAATGGCTTTAATTTCTTCTTCGGTCACTTTTCCGTCAGCTGAAGGTTTTATCTGTAAAATATTCAGCAAAAAATCGGTTGATGATGTTAACAACCAAATAAATGGAGCTGTTACAATCGAAACTATTTTCATTGGAAGCGCTACCGCTTTTGCAATTGCTTCCGGATAATTTAAACCAATTCTTTTTGGCAATAATTCTCCTAAAACCAAAGAAAAAAACGTTAAAACCACGACCACAATTCCAACTGCAACTGAATGTGCATAGGGTTTTAAAATAGCAAATCCGGCAACAAAAGTCTCAACATCCATTGTGATTTTATCTCCACTATAAATACCGGTCAAAATTCCGATTAAGGTAATTCCGATTTGTACGGTAGATAAAAACTTGTTTGGAGAATTGGCTAAATCCAATGCAATTTTTGCACTTTTATTTCCTTTTTTTGCAGCAGTTTCCAATCTGTTTTTTCTAGCCGAAATCAATGCGATTTCTGACATCGAGAAAACTCCGTTTAATAGTATTAGAAAAAATATTATTAGTATTTCCAATTTGTGGCTTATTCGTTATAAAATAGTTCGTTAATATAATTTGTAATCTCTTGTATTTTTAGCCCAGATGGAAGAGAAAAGCCCGGAGCTAAAAAAACTAATTTTTCTTGCCAGAAAATAGCTGACTCCCGAAGCGTCGGGAGAAGCTCGTTTTATGGTTAGAAAAATAGTTTTTTTAGCGTCCCGAAGCTTCGGGATGAAACGTACAGCTGGATAGCTTCTACAAATTATCTATAACTGACGTTAATCGCTCTGTAATTTGTTCAACAGTACCTATGCCATCTACAGCATAAAACTTATTTTGTGCTTTATAATATCCAATTAATGGAGCTGTTTTTTCGTTGTATTCCTGATATCTTACGCGAATTTTTTCTTCGTCCTGATCATCAACTCTTCCGCTTGTTTTTCCTCTTTCAAGCAAACGGGCTACCAAAACCTCATCATCAGCTTCTAATGCAATCGTTGCTGTAACACTTGATCCGATTGTTGGTAAAAATTTATCTAAAGCCTCAGCCTGATCTAAAGTTCTTGGGTAACCGTCGAACAAAAATCCGTTTGAATCTAAATGTTTGTTCACCTCTTCAATTAACATTGCCGTTGTAACTTCGCAAGGAACCAATTCGCCATTGTCCATAAAAACTCTTGCTCTTTTACCTAAATCTGTATCATTTTTTAAATTAAAACGAAAAATATCTCCTGTAGAAAGATGTGTTAATTTGTATTTCTCTTTTAAAAATTCTGCCTGAGTTCCTTTTCCTGCTCCCGGCTTTCCAAATAAAACGATGTTAATCATAATGTGAGTGTTTCTTGACTTCCTGATTTTAGCTAAGAAGTTTAAAATGAATATATAGTTGTGTTGTGTTTTTAATTATTCGGCTAACTTATATACTTCAGTTAAATTTCTTCCTAAACCATCGTAGTCTAAACCGTAGCCCACGATGAATTTATTTGGAATCCTGATTCCGACGTAATCAATTTTAATATCTTTTTTATACGCTTCAGGTTTAAAAAACAGAGTTGCAATTTTAAAATGCTTTACATTTAGTTCTTTAAACAAGTGTTTTAGTTCTTCGATTGTATTTCCGGTGTCAATAATATCTTCAATTATTACCACAGTTCTTCCAGAAAGGTCCTGATTAATTCCGATTAATTCTTTAACAACATTCGTCGTTTCAGTTCCTTCGTAAGAGGCCATTTTGATGAATGAAACCTCGCAGGGACTTTTGTATTTTTTCAGAAAATCGCTTACAACCATAAATGCACCATTCAAAACGCCAATAAAAATTGGAGTATCGTCTCCAAAATCATCTTCTACCTGCGCCACTATTTTTGTTAAAGCAAAATCAATTTCTTTAGCCGAAATAAACGGAACAAATTGTTTATCGTGAAGTTGTATCATTATTTTTGATTTTAAAATAATGCGCAAAGATACAGAATTACAACCAAATTGTCAGTATCAAATTATATCGATAAGGTGACTTTTTTGCGAATGTTAAATATCAGTTAATATTTACAAACGGTTTCTAACCACTATTTTAAATTTTATTAAATTGTTGTTTTGTAAATATTTAACTCCAATCAACCATGAAAACTACTATACAATTTTTATCATTGTCGTTATTAACCATAATGACAGCCTGCAACGGGCAAGTGAAGAAAGAAGAAAAAGAAGCGCTGGCAAAACAACCTGCCAATGTTGTAAAAACCGCAATTGGTGATATTACCTTACCTCCACCTTTTGCAACCGAATCTAAAACAAACAACAGCAAAGTTATAGGCTGGCCGGAAGGAAAAACGCCAACAGCACCGGAAGGTTTCACCGTTACTAAATTTGCTGATGGCTTCGAAAACCCGCGTTGGACTTATATTGCACCCAACAATGATATTTTTGTTGTAGAAAGTGGAACCAGAACCAGTAAAAATCAGATTACAGTACTTCGTGACAAAGACAAGGACGGAAAATTTGAAACTCGTGAAGTTTTCATAAAAGATTTGAACAAGCCTTTTGGAATGTTGGTTCTAAAAGACTTTTTCTACATTGCCAATACCGATGGTCTATACAAATATCCATATAAAAATAATCCCCTAAAATTAGAAACCAAAGGCGAAAAAATACTGGAACTTCCTGCGGGAGGTTATAATAATCACTGGACAAGAAATATAATTTCGAACGCTGACGGATCAAAAATTTATGTTTCGGTAGGTTCAGGAAGTAATGTTGGAGAAAACGGAATGGATAAAGAAATACGCCGAGCTGCTATATTAGAAATAAATCCTGACGGAACCGGAGAAAAAATCTACGCATCCGGACTTAGAAATCCGGTTGGAATGGATTGGAATCCGGTAAATAAAGAACTTTGGACTGCTGTTAATGAGCGTGATGAATTGGGAGATGATTTGGTTCCGGATTATATTACAAGCGTAAAAAGAGATGGTTTTTATGGATGGCCGTATTCTTATTTCGGAAATATTTTAGATCCGAGAATGAAAGGCGAACGTAAAGATTTGGCAGCAAAAGCAATTGTTCCTGATGTTCCAGTTGGTCCTCACACAGCGTCGTTGGGATTGGCTTTCTACAATAAAGATAAATTCCCGGCTAAATATAAAAATGGTGCTTTTGTTGGACAGCATGGTTCATGGAATCGCGCCAACATCTCTGGCTATAAAGTAATTTTTGTTCCTTTTGCGAATGGAAAACCTTCCGGAAAACCAGAAGATTTTTTAACTGGATTTATTTCTGATGCTGACAAAGCTCAGGTTTACGGACGTCCGGTGGCGGTTACGGTTATGAATGACGGATCGCTTTTGGTAAATGATGACAGCGGAAATACAATTTGGAAAGTGACAGCGAACAAGTAAAATTTCAATTTTTTAAAATCCCAAATTCCAATCTGTGTGAATAAATTTAAACACATAGAAACATAGTATTTGCTGGAACGTAAAAAAGGCGTTTCACTCGTTTTAAAACACATAACTATGTGTCTTTTAGCAAATGAAATGCCTTTATGCGCAAACCAAAACTATGTTTCTATGTGTTTAAAATTAGCTCAAAAACTAACTACCCCTTTATGCTTTTAAAAAAATATTGCTTTTTTCTTGTTTTAATTTTTTTCCAAAACACTTTTTCACAGGAACAAAAAAGCAAATCTATTGATACGGTGAAAACAGAAAAACTGGATGAGGTTATCATCAGTTCCTTTCATATTAATGACAGTTTACAGAATGCGCCGGCATCTATTGGAATTTTATCCAAAAAAGAACTGACGCAAAACAATGCTACAGATATTACCAATGTCGTAAATACAATTCCGGGTGTTTTTATGCAATCGTCCAATTTTACAACAACCCGAATTTCGATTCGAGGTATTGGCGCAAGAACGCCGTATGGAACCAATAAAATAAGGGCTTTTTATGGCAGTATTCCGCTCACTTCCGGAAATAGTGAAACGGTTATTGATGATATCGATTTGGAGAACCTCAACCAGATTGAAATTATCAAAGGACCACTTTCGAGTATTTATGGTGCTGGTTTGGGTGGAGCGATTTTAATTTCACCTCAACTTTCTAAAACTAAAGGACAAACTGCAGGAATAAATTCCACTTTTGGATCTTTTGGATTATTGAAAAATACTTTGAATTATAGTGTTGACCAGAAAAATTCAAGTTTGAATTTAAGTTATCACAATTTAAAATCAGACGGCTGGCGCGAAAACAGTTCTTATAAACGAGAAGGAATTACGCTTGCCGGAGAATTATTCAGAAAGCAAAACAGCAAACTGACTTACTTCACTAATTACACTTATTTAAAAGCTTTTATTCCGAGTTCGATTAGCAAAGAAGTTTACGATTTAAATCCGCAGTTGGGTGCACCGACCTGGGTGGCTTCAAAAGGATTTAAAGAATACAAATCGACTTTGGCGGGAATGGCTTATGATTTTAAGATTAATGACAATCTGAGTAATTCAACTTCTGTTTTCATTAATTACAAAGACAGCAACGAACCGAGACCTTTTGACATTTTGCGTCAATATACATTTGCAACCGGAGCAAGAACACAATTTTCAGGGAATTTTGAAATTGGAAAACTGAAGAATCAATTCATTTTCGGAATGGAATATTTTACTGATAATTACAACGGAAATACATTTGAAAATTTATACAAACAAAATAACGGAGAAGGCAGTTTACAAGGAAATCAATTGACGGAAACCGATCAGAAAAGGCATTTTTATAATATATTTTCTCAAATCAGATCGTTGCTTTCTGAAAAATTCGAACTTCAATTCGGCCTAAATTATAATGAAACGCATTTTGAACTGACGAACTTTCTTCCGCAAAAAACTTCAACTGAAAAATACAGTTATGACGGCATTTTTTCTCCTCAGCTTTCTCTCTTATTCAAACCGAATCAGCAACAAACTATTTATTTTTCAGCTAGCCGTGGCTTTTCATTACCAGCAACGGAAGAAACTCTGACCAGCAACGGAACCATCAATCCGAACATTAAACCTGAAAACGGTTATAATTTTGAATTGGGCGGAAAATTCTATTTATTCAACAAAAATCTGTATACCGAAATTGCTGTTTACCGAATGGAAATCAAAGATTTATTGGTGGCAAAAAGAATCGGCGATGATCAATATGAAGGTGTAAATGCCGGAAAAACATTGCATGAAGGAATTGAAATTACGTTGAAACACAATTGGCAAATTAATCGATTTTTTAATCTGAACTCTTACATTGGAACTTCAATAGGAAAATATGAGTTTAAGGAATTTGTTGACAGTGGAAATGATTATTCCGGAAATAAATTAACCGGAGTTCCTGCCAATAAAGTCAATGTGGGATTGATTTTGAATACCCATTTTGGAATTTATTTGAATGCCGATTATCAATTTGTGGATGAAATTCCGATGAACGATGCTAATTCTGCTTTCTCTGATTCTTATAATATTATCAATTTAAAAACAGGTTATCAATTTGAAATTCTCCATAATCTAAATGCCAATTTTGCTTTTGGAATTAAAAATATGACTAATGAAAAATATGCTTCTTTAATTCTACCGAATGCGCTTCCTGTCGGGACTTCATCTCCAAGATATTATTACCCAGGGCTTCCTGTAAATTACTACGGAAATATCTCATTAAATTACCTATTTTAGCCGCAGAATTAAATCGATTAAAGATGTCATTTGAACTGCAAAAGAAACTCGAATACGTTAGTGCTTATAGAGAAAATCGTCTGAAAGTAGCGCAGGAAATTTTAGAAAATCCCCGTTTATTTCAAGAGTTGGTTTCAGTTTGCTTTTCTCCATCAGACAAAAACAATCATAAAGCCTGTTGGATTTTAGAATTTGTATCTTATGAAGAATTGATTTGGCTTCAGTCTCATTTGGATTTTTTCTGTTCGAATTTGAAATTTTTAAAAGATGAAAGTGCCATTCGCCCCATTGCAAAAGTGCTTCAGCTTTTAGTAAAATCACATTACAAAAAAGATGAAAATTGCATTATTCTTTCGGAAGAAAATCTTCAGGATTGTATCGAAGCCTCTTTTGATTGGCTGATAAACGATGTAAAAGTAGCCACAAAAGCCTATTCGATAAGAACTTTATATGTTTTAGGAAACTATTACGACTGGATTCATCCTGAACTGAAAATTATTCTGGATAAGGATTATGGTGATCATTCGGCCGCTTATAAAGCGGTTGCAAAAGAAGTGTTAAGGAAATTGAATAAATAGGAATTGTTGTAAATCAAAAAAGGGCCATCTGTAGATAGATGCCCTTTTTTTATTACTACTTCTAAATAAAACTAAACTTCAGTTCAAATTTTTAGTGGGGAATTATTAAAATTTAAAGCGAAGAAAGAATTCGTTCGTATTTCCGGCACTAGCCATTACTTTTTTAGTATTTGCCTCATAAGCATATCCAAAAGTCAAATGCTTACTAATTGTTAAGCCTGCAATTCCTGCATAAGCGTTGTCAACTCTGTAACTTCCTCCAATTTCAAAAAACTGGTCGATTTGAAGCATTAAATTCAGATCTACAGAAAGTGGAGCACCATTAACATAACGCATTAGGAAAGAAGGTTTCAAGATCAATTCTGTTGTTGTTTCCAGATCAAAATCGTAACCACTGCTTAAATAAACATGTGGTCTGTCTGTTGCAACAGCAGTATAGCCATCTTTGTTTTTAGCACGCTCTGTATTTAATATTCTTGGGACAGACAGAGACACATAATATTTATCATTCTTTAATAAAGCTCCAACCCCTACGTTTGGATTAAATTGATTGATATTGGCCAAAGCCGGATCTGATTGAGGAACATAAGTTTGCAATCCTGATGTGTTTACATTGTAAAAATTTCCACCGGCTTTAATACCTAAATACAAATCTGTAAGAGCCCCTACCTGCAATTTATACGAAATATCTATTCCGAGTTGTGTTTGTTTTTCGACAAACGTTTGATCATAAACCATAGAAATACCTAATCCTACATTGCCTCCAACTGGCGTTCCAAAAGAAACTGCCTGTGTTTCGGGAGCATTTTCTATACCCGTCCATTGTTTACGAAATGTGGTAGACAAAAGGGTTTCTCCGCTTACACCCGCATAAGCCGGATTTATAACATTCATTTGATAACGGTATGTTGTCAGTACCGTTTCTTGCTGTGCAAAAAGCATACTACTAAAAAGTAGTAATGCTCCTGCCGCTATATTTTTAATTATTTTCATTTCTAAAATTTTATTTTAATTACCTGTTAATGTATATCCAACCTTGTTTGTCGATCGTTCCGTTCCCATCTAAATCAATTTGATAGTAATAAGAACTTGCCGCAGGTAAAGTACTTGAGTTTCCTTTCGAATGTCCGTCCCAGTCATTTTGATAGTTTCGGGCAACAAATACCTCAGCTCCCCAACGGTTGAAAACACGAACTACAGAACTAGGATGATTTTCGATATTAGAAATAACCCAGGTATCATTTATACCATCTCCGTTTGGAGTAAAAGCTTCAGAGATATTCATTTGATCTTTATCGCAGGCATCTCCTAAACCATTATGGTTACGATCTTCCTGATAAGGATTTGCAGTAATTGGACAATTATCAATTGCATCTGAAATTCCGTCATTGTCATCATCAGCATCACAATTGTCTAAAATTCCGTCGTTGTCATTATCTCCAAAAGTATTAGTAACAGTAACTATTGCAGTTGCAGTTGACTTGTTGCCATTTTTATCTGTAACTGTCAAGATAACTGTATTGGCTCCAACATTGGTACAATCAAAAGAAAGTTTACTTACACTTACAGAAGCGATTCCGCAGTTATCAGAACTTCCGTTGTTAATTTCGTTTACAGTTACTGAAGCATTCCCTGCATCATCAAGCTGAACAGATAGATTACGCGTTTTTGCTGTTGGGAGAATAAGATCCCCAACGGTTACTGTTGCTGTTGCTGTAGCAACATTTCCATTTACATCTGTTACTTTAAGTGTTACCTGGTTTACTCCAACATTGTTACAGCTAAAAGTATTTGGCGTAACTGTTATTGAAGCAATTCCGCAAGTATCAGAACTTCCGTTATCAATTTGACTTGCTGTTATTGAAGCATTTCCTGATGCATCAAGCTGAACCGTTGCATTTTTAATCAAAACTACCGGAGCAACTTTATCCTGAACTGTTACAATGGCTGTCGCCAATGAAACATTTCCGTTTGCATCTGTAACTGTTAGAGTCACTGTATTTGCTCCAACATTTGCACATGTAAATGTTGATGGAGAAACTGTTAAAACAGGAGTTCCACACGTTGCTGTTGAACCATTGTTAACATCTGCAGCTGTGATTGTTGCATTCCCTGTCGCGTTAAGCTGTACTAATGTGTTTTTTGCTAAAGCGATTGGAGCATTTTTATTTTCTATTGTAACAATTACTGTTTTCGAAGCAACATTTCCGTTTGCATCTGTAGCAGTTAAAGTCACAGTGTTATTTCCAACATTAGCACATGTAAACGTATTTGGAGAAACTGTTAAAGCAGTAATACCGCAGTCATCAAATGAATTATTATTTACATCCGAAGCCTGAATAGTTGCATTTCCTGCCGCATCAAGCTGCACCAAAATATTTTTTGCAATTACAGTTGGCAAAATATTATCTGTTACTTTTACTGTTTGAACTACTGCAATTGCAGCATTTCCATTAGCATCACTTACATTCCATTTAATTGTTGTAGTTCCWACTGGATAAACATCAGAAAGTRATTTTGCATCGCTTCTYACTCCWRTTGGAGTTCCAAC
>NZ_LMEF01000032.1:0-458 GCF_001427905.1 Flavobacterium sp. Root420 | reverse complement strand
TATCTGTTGCAGATGCTGAAACAGTTACCGTTGCACCGCAAGTATTGGCATCAACATTTACATTTTGATCCCCGTTTGAAACAATTACAGGAATTTCATTATCGGTTACCGTTACRGTTTGAGTTACCTCAACCGCAGCATTTCCATTAGCATCACTTACATTCCATTTAATTGTTGTWGTTCCWACTGGATAAACATCAGAAAGTRATTTTGCATCGCTTCTYACTCCRWTTGGAGTTCCAACCGTACAATTATCTGTTGCAGATGCTGAAACAGTTACSGTTGCRCCGCAAATACCTGCATCAGCAGTTAYAGTTTGATCTCCGTTTGAAACAATTACMGGAATTTCATTATCGGTTACCGTTACAGTTTGAGTTACCTCAACCGCAGCATTTCCATTAGCATCACTTACATTCCATTTAATTGTTGTAGTTCCWACTGGATAAACATCAGAAAGT
>NZ_LMEF01000031.1:290615-291301 GCF_001427905.1 Flavobacterium sp. Root420 | reverse complement strand
CGTATGAAAGAAGACCATATGCKMAACGGKCAGCTCAAGCCCGCTTAYAATACACAGATATCCACCCAGAACCAGATTATTGTTCACTATACCATCCAYCAAAATCCGACYGACACCAAAACATTAAAGCCTCACTTGGAGAATTTTGAACAGACTTATGGAAAAAAAATCTTTAAAAAGYTGGAAGAAATAACAGCTGATGCARGTTACGGCAGTGAAGAGAACTATGATTATCTGGAAAAAAAGAARCTCAAAGCTTTTGTGAAATACAAYACTTTTGAAAAGGAACAGGACCCGAACTATCAAAAGAAATACAAGGCTTTTAGACTCAAAGCTTTTGTGAAATACAAYACTTTTGAAAAGGAACAGGACCCGAACTATCAAAAGAAATACAAGGCTTTTAGCAAAGAGAATTTATATTACAATCAGCARGAAGACTATTATGTATGCCCGATGGGACAAAAGATGCTCAAGACACATGAGAATCAGAAAAAGACAGCTGGGGGATATACCCAAACCTTATCCCATTACCAAGCTAAAAACTGTGAGGGCTGCCCCATGAGAGGCCAATGTTTTAAAGCCAAAGGAAACAGAAGCATAGAGAGAAACCACAATCTGGAAAGGCATAAAGAAAGAACAAAAGAATTACTTCTCAGTGAAACAGGAATACAAAGAAGAAAACAACG
>NZ_LMEF01000031.1:0-290566 GCF_001427905.1 Flavobacterium sp. Root420 | reverse complement strand
AATGGCTTTAGGACACAACTTAAGAAAGAAAATTGCAGCATAAGGGCAATTTTTTTCCTTCCCTTAAAATCAAAACATTAAAAGCCAAAATGGGCAACAAATAAAAAACCGCCTCAAATTTTGTTTTGAGACGGCTTCTTTTTTTTAATTTGAATTAATCAACCTTTACTAAGTAATTATATTCCAAAAAATTAAATCTTGTTTATTAGGCGAGACTAAGTTAGAATAATGCCGCCTAAGATGGAAATTTAGTCGATGAAAGTAAATTTAAATCGGTTAAAGTGCATTAAGTTTAGATTTAGAGCAAAAAAAAGCCCCATTACTGGGACTTTTTAAAATTTATGCTTGTCCTGCCGGACCAAAATTAAGCGGAATTGGTGCTTGTTCAGTGTCCTTGATTTCGCCATGAGCGACTTCAAAACGATGAATATTTTCACCAATTGCTTTTAATAATCTTTTAGCATGTTGTGGTGTCAGGACAATTCTTGACTTTACCTTGGCTTTAGGAATACCTGGCATAATGCTCACAAAATCTAAAACAAACTCTGATGATGAGTGGTTGATAATTGCAAGATTAGAATAAATTCCTTCTGCAATAGTTTCATCCAACTCGATATTAATTTGCTCTTGTTGTTGTTTCGGATTACTCATAGTTTCCTAATTAATAAATATATTCTTCTTTATTAGCCATCATTTCATTGTAATCGTCTTTAGAACCTACGATAGTATTATCGTATTCTCTCATACCAGTTCCCGCAGGAATTCTGTGACCAACAATTACATTTTCTTTTAATCCTTCCAAATCATCTACTTTACCAGCTACTGCAGCTTCGTTAAGTACTTTTGTTGTTTCCTGGAAAGAAGCAGCAGAGATGAATGATTTAGTTTGTAGCGAAGCTCTTGTAATACCTTGTAAAACTGGCGTTGCAGTTGCAGTAATTACATCTCTGGCTACAACTAGATTCTTATCATTTCGTTTCAGCAATGAGTTTTCATCACGTAGATCACGAGGAGAAATAATCTGACCTGGTTTCAATACAGCAGAATCTCCAGCGTCTTCAACTACTTTCATACCGTATAATTTATCGTTTTGAACGATAAAATCTTTAGTGTGAATTAATTGATCTTCTAGGAATAATGTATCTCCTGGATCCTGAACTCTTACTTTACGCATCATTTGACGAATAACTACCTCAAAGTGTTTGTCATTAATTTTTACCCCTTGTAAACGGTATACCTCTTGAATTTCATTTACCAAATACTGTTGAACAGCAGCCGGTCCTTGAATTCTTAAAATATCATCTGGTGTAATTGCACCGTCAGACAATGGCACTCCTGCTCTTACGAAGTCATTTTCTTGTACTAAGATTTGGCTGGAAAGTTTAACTAAATACTTTTTAATCTCACCAAATTTAGATTCGATAACAATTTCACGGTTACCTCTTTTGATTTTTCCAAAAGAAACAACACCGTCAATTTCAGAAACAACTGCTGGGTTTGAAGGGTTACGAGCCTCAAGCAACTCAGTAATTCTTGGTAAACCTCCTGTAATATCTCCTGCTTTAGAAGAACGACGTGGAATTTTAACCAATACTTTACCTGCTTTAATTTTCTCACCGTTCTCAACCATAAGGTGTGCTCCTACTGGTAAGTTATACGAACGAATCAATTCACCTTCTTTACCGTAAACCAATAAAGTTGGAATTAATTTTTTATTTCTGGCTTCAGAAATTACTTTTTCCTGGAATCCTGTTTGCTCATCGATTTCAACCATGAACGATTGTCCTTGCTCTAAATCCTCGTAAGCAATTTTACCAGTAAATTCAGAAACAATTACACCATTATATGGATCCCACTTACAGATCACAGATCCTTTGGTAACTACTTCACCATCCTTAACGAAAATACTAGATCCGTAAGGAATATTGTGTGTATTTAAAACGATTCCAGTTTTCTCATCAACTAATTTTAATTCAGTTGAACGTGATACTACGATATCAGTCGCATTACCTTCACTATCCTCACCTTTAACAGTTTTTAAATCTTCAATCTCAAGTCTACCGTTAAATCTTGTAACAATACTAGATTCTTCAGATATACCTCCAGCAACCCCTCCAACGTGGAACGTACGAAGTGTTAACTGTGTACCTGGTTCTCCAATAGATTGAGCTGCAATAACTCCGACAGCTTCACCTCTTTGTGTCATTTTTCCGGTAGCTAAGTTTCTACCGTAACATTTAGCACAAATACCTTTTAAAGCCTCACAAGTTAATGGAGATCTAACCTCTACTTTTTCAATTGGAGAAGCTTCGATAGTTCTCATAATTGCCTCAGTAATTTGGTGTCCAGATTGAACCATTACTTCGTTAGTAAGTGGATTTATAACATCTTGCAATGCAACACGTCCTAAAATTCTTTCTCCTAACGATTCAACGATTTCCTCATTTTTCTTCAAAGCAGAAACTTCAACACCTCTTAAAGTTCCACAATCTTCGATATTAACAATAACATCTTGCGAAACGTCATGAAGTCTTCTTGTCAAGTATCCGGCATCGGCAGTTTTAAGAGCCGTATCCGCAAGTCCTTTACGAGCACCGTGAGTAGAAATGAAATACTCAAGAATCGAAAGACCTTCCTTAAAGTTAGAAAGAATCGGGTTTTCAATAATCTCACCACCACCAGCAGTAGATTTTTTAGGCTTAGCCATCAAACCACGCATACCAGTTAACTGACGAATCTGTTCTTTAGAACCCCTCGCCCCAGAGTCAAGCATCATATATACAGAGTTGAAACCTTGTTGGTCTTCTCTAATATTTTTCATTGCTAACTCAGTTAATTGAGCATTTGCTGAAGTCCATACGTCAATAACCTGGTTGTAACGCTCGTTATTCGTAATAAGACCCATGTTATAATTCACAGAAATACCTTCAACTTGTTCTCTGGCATCTGCAATTAATTTTGTTTTTTGTTCTGGAATTCTAATATCCCCAAGAGAGAATGATAAACCTCCTCTAAATGCGAATTTATAACCCATATCTTTCATATTATCCAAGAAAGCCGCCGTTGTAGGTACATCAGTCACACTTAAAATGTGTCCGATAATATCTCTAAGGTTTTTCTTAGTCAATACATCATTGATATATCCAGCTTTTTCAGGTACTACTTCGTTAAATAATACACGTCCAGCAGTTGTCTGAATAATTTTGAACACTAATTCTCCAGCTTCATTAAAATCTTTAGCTCTGATTCTTACACGAGCATTCAATTCTAATCTTCCTTCGTTTAATGCAATATTTACTTCTTCAGCAGAATAGAAAGTTAAGTCTTGACCTAAAATTACATGTTCTGGTGTTGAGATACGTTCTTTGGTCATATAATATAGACCCAAGACCATATCCTGAGAAGGTACAGTAATTGGAGCACCATTTGCAGGATTAAGAATATTGTGAGAAGCCAACATTAATAATTGTGCCTCTAAAATAGCCTCTGGTCCTAATGGCAAGTGAACTGCCATCTGATCCCCATCAAAATCGGCGTTGAAAGCCGTACATACTAATGGGTGCAATTGGATCGCTTTTCCTTCAATTAATTTTGGTTGGAAAGCTTGAATACCAAGTCTGTGTAATGTAGGAGCACGGTTAAGTAATACTGGATGTCCTTTAATTACATTTTCAAGGATATCCCAAACTACAGGCTCTTTTTTGTCTATGATTTTCTTAGCAGATTTTACTGTTTTAACAATACCTCTTTCAATCAATTTACGGATTACGAAAGGTTTGTATAATTCAGATGCCATATCTTTTGGCAAACCGCATTCGAATAATTTTAATTCAGGACCAACAACAATTACCGAACGAGCAGAATAATCCACACGTTTTCCAAGTAAGTTTTGACGGAAACGTCCTTGCTTACCTTTTAATGAATCCGATAATGATTTTAATGGTCTGTTAGATTCTGTTTTAACAGCAGAAGCTTTACGAGTGTTATCGAATAATGAATCTACAGATTCCTGCAACATACGTTTTTCGTTTCTTAAGATAACTTCTGGAGCTTTAATCTCCATTAATCTTTTTAAACGGTTGTTACGAATAATTACACGACGGTATAAGTCATTTAAATCTGAAGTTGCAAAACGACCTCCATCAAGTGGCACAAGCGGACGTAATTCTGGTGGGATAACAGGAACCACTTTCATAATCATCCACTCAGGACGATTTTCGCGGTTTAAGTTAGACTCACGGAAAGACTCAACAACTTGTAATCTTTTTAAAGCTTCAGTTTTACGTTGTTTAGATGTCTCGTTGTTAGCGCTGTGTCTTAATTCATAAGATAAAGCATCTAAGTCAATACGAGCCAATAAATCCATAATACACTCTGCTCCCATTTTGGCAACAAATTTATTAGGATCCATATCATCTAAATATTGGTTTTCTTGCGGAAGAGTATCTAAAATATTCAAATATTCTTCTTCAGTTAAGAAATCTAATCTTTGTAATGATTCTCCATCTGCATTTTTAGCAATACCAGCTTGAATTACCACGTATCTTTCGTAGTAAATGATCATATCTAATTTCTTAGATGGAAGACCAAGGATATAACCAATTTTGTTTGGAAGAGAACGGAAATACCAAATGTGAGCAATAGGCACAACAAGATTGATGTGTCCTACTCTGTCACGACGTACTTTTTTCTCAGTAACTTCAACACCACAACGGTCACAGATAATACCTTTGTAACGAATTCTTTTATATTTACCACAAGCACACTCAAAATCCTTAACAGGTCCGAAGATTCTTTCGCAGAAAAGTCCGTCACGTTCTGGTTTGTGAGTTCTGTAGTTGATAGTTTCTGGTTTCAAAACCTCTCCTCTTGATTCTTTCAAGATAGATTCTGGTGAAGCCAATCCAATTGAGATTTTATTAAATCTTTTAACTGGATTTTTATCCTTATTATTATTTCTATTATTCATCATAGTTTTTACTATTGATTTATTTGCAATTAAAAAATTGATTCTTGTTTAAGTCGAAAGTTTGAAAGTCGAAAGTCGAAAGTCGGTTAAGACTTTATAAACTTTAAGACATTTGACTTTTGACTATAACTACCTCGAGTTACTTCTCTAAACTTCAAATCTTTATTATTCTGAAGTGCTAATTATAAAACGCTTAGGGTTTATATAAAAAATCGGAACGGGTTACGGGTATAAATCCTAAAAACTTCTATAAATGAGTAATCAGCCCCGATAAAAATCGGGACTGAAAACTACCTAATACTTATTATTCTTCTAAACGAATGTCAAGTCCAAGACCTTTTAATTCATGCATTAATACATTGAATGATTCAGGTAATCCTGGTTCTGGCATAGATTCTCCCTTAACGATAGCTTCGTAAGTTTTAGCTCTACCAATAACGTCATCCGATTTAACTGTCAA
Source organism: Flavobacterium sp. Root420 (assembly GCF_001427905.1). Taxonomy (GTDB): domain Bacteria; phylum Bacteroidota; class Bacteroidia; order Flavobacteriales; family Flavobacteriaceae; genus Flavobacterium. Next base: position 285,137 of record NZ_LMEF01000031.1, on the reverse strand, counting down.
GATTTCACGAAGAGTACTTGATGCTCCATAAGCTTCAAGTGCCCAAACCTCCATCTCTCCAAAACGCTGACCTCCAAATTGAGCTTTACCTCCAAGTGGCTGTTGAGTGATCAACGAGTATGGTCCGATAGAACGTGCGTGCATCTTATCATCAACCATGTGTCCTAATTTAAGCATGTAAATTACACCCACGGTCGCTGCTTGATGGAAACGCTCTCCAGTACCACCATCATAAAGATGTGTATGTCCGAAACGTGGTACTCCAGCTTCATCAGTTAATTCATTAATTTGATCTAAAGTAGCACCATCAAAAATTGGAGTAGCAAATTTTCTACCTAAATTTTGTCCAGCCCATCCAAGAACAGTTTCATAAATCTGACCAATGTTCATACGTGAAGGCACCCCAAGTGGATTCAATACGATATCTACAGGTGTTCCGTCTTCAAGGAAAGGCATATCTTCATGACGAACGATTCTTGCAACAATACCTTTGTTACCGTGACGTCCTGCCATTTTATCCCCTACTTTCAGTTTACGTTTTTTAGCGATATAAATTTTCGCTAATTTCAAGATTCCAGATGGTAATTCATCTCCAACTGTAATAGTGAATTTTTCTCTTCTTAAAGATCCTTGTAAGTCGTTCAGCTTAATTTTATAGTTATGAATTAAATCATTAACCATTTTATTTGTAGCATCATCAGCAACCCATTGACCTTTGCTTAAGTGAGCAAAATCTTCTACTGCGTAAAGCATTTTTTGAGTATATTTTTTACCTTTTGGTAAAACTTCTTCGCCCAAATCATTCATTACACCTTGAGATGTTTTTCCGTTCACGATCAGGAATAATTTCTCAACCAATCTGTCTTTTAATTCAACAAATTTAGTTTCGAATTCCATTTCTAAAGCGCCTAAAGCATCTTTATCCTGAGTACGTTTACGTTTATCTTTTACGGCTCTTGCAAATAATTTTTTGTCAAGAACTACACCATGTAAAGATGGAGACGCTTTTAATGAAGCATCTTTTACATCACCTGCCTTATCCCCGAAGATTGCACGAAGCAATTTCTCCTCTGGAGTAGGATCTGATTCTCCTTTCGGTGTAATTTTTCCGATCAAAATGTCGCCAGGTTTAACCTCTGCTCCAATTCTGATCATACCGTTTTCATCTAAATCTTTAGTAGCTTCTTCAGAAACGTTAGGAATATCGTTTGTTAATTCCTCATTTCCTAACTTAGTATCTCTAACCTCTAATGAATAATCATCAACGTGGATAGAAGTAAAAATATCATCACGAACTACTTTTTCAGAAATTACAATCGCATCCTCAAAGTTGTATCCTTTCCATGGCATGAACGCAACTTTTAAGTTTCTACCTAAAGCTAATTCTCCATTTTGAGTAGCATACCCTTCTGATAATACTTGACCAAGAACAACTCTGTCACCTTTTCTTACGATTGGTTTCAAGTTGATACTTGTACCTTGATTGGTTTTTCTAAATTTAATTAAGTTGTACGTTTTTTCATCAGTATCAAAACTTACCATTCTCTCATCTTCAGTACGGTCGTATTTGATAGTAATGATATTAGCATCAACATATTCTACAGTTCCATCTCCCTCAGCATTAATCAATACTCTGGAATCTGAAGCCACTTGACGCTCTAAACCTGTACCAACAATCGGTGCTTCGGGACGGATCAAAGGAACCGCCTGACGCATCATGTTAGATCCCATCAAGGCTCTATTCGCATCATCATGCTCCAGAAAAGGAATCAATGAAGCCGAAATCGAAGCAATCTGGTTAGGAGCAACGTCTGTATAATGTACTGCTGATGGTTCAACAACCGGGAAGTCACCCTCCTCACGAGCAATAACATTGCTAGCTGTAATTTTACCTGAAGCATCCATTTCAATGTTTGCCTGAGCAATCATTTTTCCTTCTTCTTCTTCAGCACTTAAGTAAATAGGCGTACTTTCTAAATCAACTACACCATTAGTTACTTTACGGTAAGGAGTTTCGATGAAACCCATTCCGTTTACTTTTGCATAAACACCAAGAGAGGATATCAAACCAATGTTTGGTCCCTCAGGAGTTTCAATCGGACATAAACGACCATAGTGTGTATAGTGAACGTCACGAACCTCAAAACCAGCTCTCTCTCTCGAAAGTCCACCAGGTCCAAGTGCAGATAATCTTCTTTTGTGTGTAATCTCAGCTAATGGATTTGTTTGATCCATAAATTGAGATAACTGGTTAGTACCAAAGAAAGAGTTGATAACTGATGATAATGTTTTAGCATTAATCAAATCAATTGGTGTAAACACCTCGTTATCTCTAACGTTCATTCTCTCACGAATAGTTCTGGCCATACGTGCTAAACCAACACCGAATTGTTGAGACAATTGTTCTCCAACTGTTCTTACACGACGGTTTGATAAGTGATCAATATCATCAATCTCAGCTTTAGAGTTGATTAATTCGATCAAATATTTTACAATGGTAATGATATCTTCTTTGGTAAGCACTTGCTTTTCCATTGGGATATCTAAACCAAGTTTTTTGTTCATTCTGTAACGACCAACTTCACCTAGGTTATAACGTTGATCAGAGAAGAACAATTTATCTATAATACCACGAGCAGTTTCCTCATCAGGCGGTTCAGCGTTACGCAACTGACGGTAAATGTGCTCTACAGCTTCTTTTTCAGAGTTTGTTGGATCTTTTTGTAACGTATTGTGGATAATAGCATAATCTGCCTGATTGTTATCCTCTTTGTGTAACAAAATAGATTTAACGTTAGAATCGATGATCTCTTCAACATTATCTTTATCGATAATAGTATCTCTATCAAGGATGATTTCGTTACGTTCGATAGAAACTACCTCTCCGGTATCTTCATCAACGAAATCCTCGTGCCAAGTGTTCAATACACGTGCAGCAAGTCTTCTTCCAATATATTTTTTAATACCTGTTTTAGAAACTTTAATTTCTTCAGCTAAGTCAAAAATTTCAAGGATATCCTTGTCTCTTTCGAATCCAATTGCACGGAATAAAGTTGTAACCGGTAATTTTTTCTTTCTATCGATATACGCATACATAACGCTGTTGATATCTGTAGAAAATTCTATCCAGGAACCTTTAAAAGGAATTACTCTGGCAGAATAAAGTTTTGTTCCATTTGCGTGGAATGATTGACCAAAGAAAACCCCAGGAGAACGGTGTAGTTGAGATACTACTACACGCTCAGCACCATTGATAACAAAAGTACCGCTTGGAGTCATATAAGGTATTGTTCCAAGATAAACATCTTGTACAATAGTTTCAAAATCTTCGTGTTCTGGATCAGTACAATATAGTTTTAACCTGGCTTTTAAAGGCACACTATAAGTAAGACCTCTCTCTATACATTCTTGAATTGTATAACGTGGCGGATCTACAAAGTAATCTAGGAACTCCAATACAAAGTTGTTTCTTGTATCTGTGATTGGAAAATTTTCCATGAAGGTGTTGTACAATCCTTCGTTGCCTCTTTCGTCAGATTTCGTTTCTAATTGAAAGAAATCTTTAAAAGATTTAACCTGAACATCTAGGAAATCCGGATAGTCAGGGATATTTTTTGTAGAGGCAAAATTCAATCTTTCAGTCTGATTTGTTATCATCAATGGACAAAATTTTGATTAAAAAAAAGTAGTTTTTTGTGTAAACACACACTGTTTAATCTATACTTTCTTATTATAATCAATACATCTTTAAAAATAAACCGGTAAAATTCAGTTCAATTTTTTTTCTTCGTATTGATCAAAAACTTTTTCGTATTTTAAACTATTTGATAATAAAATTGGATATATTTTATTATACGAAAAATGGTTTAGGCCATTGAGTGTTCACTCAAGACCTAAACCTAGTTCTTAAAACCGAGTAAACTTATTTAAGTTCAACTACAGCTCCAGCTTCTTCTAATGATTTTTTAAGACCTTCAGCCTCTTCTTTAGAAACACCTTCTTTAACGTTACTTGGAGCACCGTCAACTACATCTTTAGCTTCTTTAAGACCTAAACCTGTAAGTTCTTTAACTAATTTTACAACTGCTAATTTAGAAGCACCAGCTTCTTTCAATACAACTGTAAATTCAGTTTGTGCTTCTTCAGCAGCACCTTCTCCACCACCAGCAGCAACTACTACAGCTGCAGCAGCAGGCTCGATACCATACTCGTCTTTTAATATTGTTGCTAATTCGTTAACTTCTTTAACTGTTAAGTTAACTAATTGTTCTGCGAATTGTTTCAAATCTGCCATTTTTTCTATCGTTTAAAATGATTTGTAAAATATAATTTATTTATTGTGCGCTAATTAAGCTACAAGGAAATAGAATTCCTTGCATGAATTATTATGCTTCAGCTTCTTCTTCGCTACCAGCGAATTTGTTTTGTAAAGCAGAAATAATTCTTTGTGCTGGTGATTGCAATAATCCAATAAGTTCTCCAAGAAGTTCTTCTTTAGATTTAATAGTTGCTAATGCATCTAATTGATCATCTCCAATATAAATTTCAGAATTAATATAAGCCCCTTTTAATACAGGTTTTGCTGATTTTTTTCTGAAATCTTTAATTATTTTTCCAGGTGCATTTGCAACATCTGAAATAAATATAGCGCTGTTACCAGTCAATACTGAAGGTAAGTCACCATAGTCATTAGCAGAAGCTTCCATTGCTTTTGCAAGCAAAGTGTTTTTTACAACCTCTAATTTTATACCTGCTTTAAAGCAAGCTCTTCTCAAGCTTGAAGTAGTTTCTGCATTTAATCCAGAAATATCAGATACATAAATAATATTTGTACCAGCTAACTGTGCAGTTAAATCTTCAATCGCGATTGATTTTTCTTCTCTAGTCATACTAAAAATTATTAACTACCAATTATACTGCTTTAGGGTCCAATGCAATTGCAGGACTCATAGTGCTTGTAAGGTGAATACCTTTAATGTAGGTACCTTTAGCAGCAGTTGGTTTAAGTTTGATTAATGTTTGAATAATTTCGTGTGCATTGTCATAAATTTGCTCAGCTCCAAAAGAAACTTTACCAATTCCTGCATGTACGATACCAGTTTTATCAACTTTAAAATCGATTTTACCAGCTTTAACCTCTGCAACAGCTTTAGCAACATCCATAGTTACTGTACCTGTTTTAGGGTTAGGCATTAAACCTCTAGGTCCTAAAATACGACCTAATGGACCTAATTTACCCATAACAGCTGGCATTGTGATAATTACATCAACATCTGTCCAACCATCTTTAATTTTTTGTAAATAATCATCAAGACCTACATAGTCTGCTCCGGCTTCTTTAGCTTCCGCTTCTTTATCTGGAGTAACCAATGCTAATACTTTAACGTCTTTACCTGTTCCGTGAGGTAATGTAACTACACCTCTAACCATTTGATTCGCTTTTCTTGGATCTACACCCAAACGAACTGCGATATCAACAGACTCATCAAATTTTGCAGAAGCTATAACTTTAATTAATGCAGCTGCATCTTTTAAAGAGTATAGTTTGTTCTTTTCAATTTTTGAAGCAGCCTCTTTTTGCTTTTTTGTTAATTTTGCCATTTCTTTCTCTTAATTAAAAAGGAGCATCTCCTGATACAGTTATACCCATAGATCTAGCAGTTCCAGCGATCATGCTCATTGCAGATTCGATTGTGAATGCATTTAAATCTACCATTTTATCTTCAGCAATTGCTTTGATAACGTCCCAAGTAACACTAGCTACTTTTTTACGATTTGGTTCACCTGATCCAGACTTTAGCTTTGCAGCTTCCAATAATTGGACAGCAGCTGGAGGAGTCTTAACAACAAAATCAAATGATTTGTCTTTATACACAGTAATTTGTACTGGGCATATTTTGCCAGGTTTATCTTGTGTTCTAGCATTGAACTGCTTACAGAACTCCATGATATTAACCCCAGCAGCTCCTAAAGCAGGTCCAACCGGTGGCGACGGATTCGCAGCACCTCCCTTAACTTGTAGTTTAACTACCTTACTAATTTCTTTAGCCATTTTTTAAAAAATTTAACACCACAATTATTGGAAGCAATTGTAGTGGTTATTATAGATGTAACAAAAATTATACTTTTTCAACTTGCATAAAACTCAATTCTAATGGTGTTTTTCTTCCGAAAATCTTAACCATTACTTCAAGTTTACGCTTTTCTTCATTGATTTTTTCAACCGTTCCGTTAAATCCGTTGAAAGGACCATCGATCACTTTAACAGTTTCTCCTAAGTTGAAAGGAATAGCACGAGTATCTGTATTCACAGCTAACTCATCTACTTTACCTAACATTCTATTTACTTCAGAAAGTCTTAAAGGAACAGGTTCCCCTCCTTTAATCTCACCTAAAAATCCAATTACACTTGTAATAGACTTAATAATATGAGGTATCTCACCAACTAAATTGGCTTCGATCATAACATATCCAGGGAAGTAAACTTTATCCTTAGACATTTTCTTTCCTTCTTTTACAGTAACCACTTTTTCAGTAGGCACTAAAACTTGGGAAACATAATCACCCATACCTAGTCTGGCAATCTCAGTTTCGATATAAGCTTTGACTTTGTTTTCTTGTCCGCTTACAGCTCTAACCACATACCATTTTTTCACATTATTATCTGCCATCACAAAAAAATTATCCTTTTAACCAGTTAAAAAATCCAGCCAAAGCTTTTGCAAAAAATTCGTCTACTCCCCAAGTTGCCAAAGCGAATAGAATCGAAAATACAGCCACAACAATTGTCAATTTTTGAACCTCAGCCCAAGCAGGCCAAGTAACATTTGACTTTAACTCCTCGAAAGCCTCTGATAAATAATTCGTAACTTTTGTCATTTGATATATTTTATATTGCACGGGCGGAGGGATTCGAACCCCCATCAACGGTTTTGGAGACCGCTATTCTACCCTTGAACTACGCCCGTAATTAAAAGCCAGTGATTTCAGTTAAGAAAATCAACTGGCTTTTTAAATATTTATAGGATTATCCTACGATTTCAGTCACCTGACCTGCTCCTACTGTTCTACCACCTTCACGGATAGCGAAACGTAAACCTACGCTCATAGCGATTGGGCTTAATAAAGAAACATTGATAGTCAAGTTGTCTCCTGGCATTACCATCTCTACTCCTTCTGGTAAAGTAATAACTCCTGTTACGTCAGTTGTACGTACGTAGAACTGTGGACGGTAGTTATTATGGAATGGAGTATGACGTCCACCTTCTTCTTTTTTCAAGATATAAACCTCAGCTTTGAAAGTAGCGTGTGGTTTTACTGATCCTGGCTTAATGATAACCATTCCTCTTTTGATAGATTCTTTATCAACACCTCTTAACAATAAACCTACGTTATCTCCAGCTTCTCCTCTGTCAAGGATTTTACGGAACATCTCAACTCCTGTAATAGTAGAAGTTAATTTATCAGCTCCCATACCAATGATCTCAACAGCATCTCCTGTATTAGCAATTCCAGTTTCGATACGACCTGTAGCAACAGTTCCACGACCAGTAATTGTAAATACATCCTCAACTGGCATCAAGAATGGTTTTGCAGTATCACGAATTGGCTCTTCGATCCAAGAATCTACAGCTTCCATCAATTCAATAATTTTAGGAACCCAAGCAGGATCATTATTCAATCCTCCTAAAGCAGAACCTTGAACAACAGGACCATTATCTCCATCATATTCGTAGAAAGATAACAAATCTCTGATTTCCATTTCAACAAGCTCTAATAACTCAGCGTCATCAACCATGTCTACTTTGTTCATGAAAACTACCATTCTAGGAATACCAACCTGGCGACCTAAAAGGATGTGCTCACGAGTTTGTGGCATTGGACCATCTGTAGCAGCAACTACTAAGATAGCTCCGTCCATTTGAGCAGCACCAGTAACCATGTTCTTTACGTAATCCGCGTGACCTGGACAGTCAACGTGAGCGTAGTGACGGTTAGCTGTTTCATACTCTACGTGTGATGTATTAATAGTAATACCTCTTTCTTTCTCCTCTGGAGCGTTATCGATTTGATCAAACGATTTTGCTTGACAGTAACCAGCATCAGACAATACTTTTGTAATTGCTGCAGTTAATGTAGTTTTTCCGTGATCCACGTGTCCAATTGTACCTATGTTTAAGTGCGGTTTGGAACGATTAAAATTCTCCTTTGCCATTTTACTTAATTTTTAATCTTAGTTATATATTAATTTTCAATTTCCTACTTACTTGAGCCAATGTCGGGAATTGAACCCGAGACCTCTTCCTTACCAAGGAAGCACTCTACCCCTGAGCTACACCGGCAGAGAGTTCTGATTTTAGATTTTTGAATTTAGATTTCAGATATTCAATCTAAAATCTACAATCCAAAATCTTAACTTCTTTTTTTGTGGGGAGAGCAGGATTCGAACCTGCGAAGTTCACACAGCAGATTTACAGTCTGCCCTCGTTGGCCGCTTGAGTATCTCCCCTTTTTTTATCAACAATTGCATGAACAATTTCAAATCGCATTTGAAATATTTAGAGCCGGCGGAGGGACTCGAACCCACGACCTGCTGATTACAAATCAGCTGCTCTAGCCAACTGAGCTACGCTGGCAATATCAATAAAAAAGTCCGCTATTTCTAACGGACTGCAAATGTAGCTATTTTATCTTTGTATCAAAACATTTTTTGAAAAAATTTTTCAATTATATGTGTGCTCTTATTTTTTCTTTCCTTTTTACCAGTACACGTTCTAAAGATTCTGCCGAAAGTTCGACTGCTTCCTCAAATGTCTTACACTGCTTTTTAACCAAAAAATCATCTCCCGGAACATTAATCTTTATCTCAACAGCTTTATTCTCCTTATCACTTGTTCTTTCAACTTTTAAAAAAACATCAGCCGAGACAACTCGATCGTAATATTTTTCCAACTTATCCATTCTCTCTTGAATAAAATCTACCAATTTTCGGTCAACAGTAAAGTTAACTGCATGAACATCTACCTTCATAATATTAATTTTAGGGTTAAACATTTCAGAAGCATTATTTATTTCTAGGATGAGCATCTCCATATACTTTTTTAAGCTCCGCTAAACTATTATGAGTATAAACTTGCGTAGATGCCAAACTAGAATGTCCTAATAACTCCTTAACTGAATTTAAATCTGCCCCGTTATTCAGTAAATGAGTCGCAAAAGTATGACGAAGCACATGCGGACTCTTTTTTACCTTTTCAGAGACCCTACTAAAGTAAGAATTTATTAATCGATACACAAAAGATTCACTCAATTTTAACCCTTTTTTCGAAATAAAAAAATAATCAGCATCTGTGATATTTTCAACAGAATCACGCTCATCAAGATAAGACTTAAACTGATCAGCAACAATAGGCAAAATCGGAATAATACGTTCCTTATTACGCTTACCCAGAACCTTTATTACATTTGACATCAAATCAACATTATATAGCATCAAATGTATTAATTCCGCACGCCTCATTCCAGTTGTATAAAACATATCCACGATAAGCTTGTCACGAATTTCTTCAAAACCAACAGGACTACCTACCTGATTCATTAAATCAGAAAGTTCTTTTTCAGAAAATGGAATTTGAATAATTTTCGGAGTCTTCAAAGCCTTATGCTTCAACATAGGATTCACCTCTAGCTGTTTTGTTTTCAAAAGAAACTTATAAAAAGCTTTCAATGAGGCCATTTTTCTATTGACAGAAACATTTGAAATATTTTGATCCACTAAAGAAACAATCCAACTTCTAATTTGACCATAATTTACTTTCTCAATATTGTCCTGCTCAAAATGCTCTTTATTAAAAACTTCAAAAAAGACAATATCATTCAAATAAGCATTGACCGTATGTGCTGAATATTTTTTTTCTAACTGAAGATAATCACGAAATGCATCTTTATTTGACTTCATTACAATATTTTTTTACTCCAAGATTATACCTATATATATTATCTCAAAATTAAGCATAAAAAAACCGTTAGTATCAAAATTTTGATAACTAACGGTAATTATTTGCGAAAAGCTAATACTAACTTTCTAAACCATCTCTCATGTTCTGAATGTAAGCCGCTTTTTGAATTTGAGCTCTTTTGATAACAGAAGGCTTAATAAAAGCAGTACGTGCTCTTAGTTGACGAACAGTTCCTGTTTTATCAAATTTTCTTTTATAGCGCTTTAATGCTCTATCGATATTTTCTCCGTCTTTAATTGGTATAATTAACATAATATAGACACCTCCTCTCGTTAAGGCTGCAAAAGTATATATTAATTTTGAATTATGAGTTATGAATTTTGAATTATTTTAAAATTAAGAGAAAAGAGAATAGAAAAAAGAAAATAGACTTTATCAAACTGCATTTATGATGATTAAAATTTCTTTATTCTTTATTCTTTATTCTTTATTCTTTATTCTTTATTCTTTATTCTTTATTCTTTATTCTTTATTCTTTCAACAGATTCCTCGATATAACTAATTTCTGAATTTCTGTCGTTCCTTCTCCAATTGTACATAATTTAGAATCACGGTAGAATTTCTCTACAGGAAAATCTTTTGTATATCCATAACCACCATGGATTTGAACTGCTTCATTAGCAATTTTCACGCAGGCTTCCGACGCGTACATTTTTGCCATTGCACCAAGCGTTGTCACTGGTTTGTGTTGTTGTTTCAAGAAAGCTGCTTTATGAAGCAACAATTCTGAAGCTTCTATTTCTGTTGCCATATCAGCAAGTTTAAAAGATATTCCCTGAAAACTACTAATTGGCTGGCCAAACTGATATCTTTCTTTAGAATATTTTAAAGCCGCTTCATAAGCGCCTTTAGCGATCCCTAAAGACAAAGCTCCGATAGAAATTCGTCCTCCATCTAATATTTTCATGGCCTGAACAAATCCCTGACCGACCTCACCCAATCTATTTGCATCGGGTACTCGGCAATTATCAAAAACCAATTCAGCAGTTTCACTGGCACGCATTCCTAATTTATTCTCTTTTTTCCCTGAAGAAAATCCTGGCATTCCTTTTTCAAAAACAAATGCTGTCATTCCTTTGGAATCTCCTTTCTCTCCTGTACGAACTATAACCACAGCGACATCACCAGAAATTGCATGCGTGATAAAGTTTTTAGCACCATTCACAATCCATGAGTCACCATCTTTAACAGCAGTAGTATTCATACCTCCTGCATCAGAACCTGTATTATGTTCTGTTAATCCCCAGGCACCAATATATTCAGCTGTTGCTAATTTAGGCAACCACTTTTTCTTTTGTTCTTCGTTACCAAAAGTCAGAATATGATTTGTACATAATGAATTATGTGCCGCAACTGACAAACCAATCGAAGGATCCACTTTTGAAATTTCTTCGACAACAGTAATATATTCATGGTATCCTAAACCAGATCCACCGTATTCTTCAGGCACTAAAACTCCCATAAATCCCATTTCTCCCAATTTTTTAAAAAGAGGAATTGGAAAAATCTGCGCTTCATCCCACTCCATTATATTAGGTCTAATGTTTTTCTCTGCAAAATCTTTAATAGATTGCGCGATCATTGACTGCGTTTCGTTATAATCAAAATTCATTGTTGGCTGTTTTTTTTTAGAACTCCAAATATAAACTAATTATTTTTGCTTTTTCAACAGGAAAACCTTTAATTTTTGACAAATCCTCAATATTTTTAAAATTTCCATTCATACTTCTATACGTTACAATTTGTTTAGACAATGCATATCGGAAATATGAAAATTGAGATAATTCCTTTAAAGACGCGTCATTTATTGCTATTTTTTTAAAACTCCCAGACAATATCACTTTAAAATGAGAATTCAATTCTGCAACAACTTCAGGCGAAAGCCCCCAGATCTCATTCATTTGATCCATAGAAACAAAATTTCCCAATATTTCTCTCTGCCTTAATATTCGTAAAGACAAAGCTTCGCCGATACCATATATTTTAATCAAATCCTCATGAGTTGCCTCATTAATATTTAAAACTACAATCTTTTCCTTTTTTAAATCATCTTTGTGAGTAAATTCTTTTTTCTCTGCTTTAAAATTATTCTTTTTTTGAATCCAGTCCGGAAATTTAAAGAAAGGAGAAATAATTTTTAGTAGGGAATCTGAAACTTTCGTGACCTGTTGAAATTCTTCAGCAAAATTTACATATTTATTTTCTTTTCGAAATGCCAGCAATCGATCGATTTCCTGTGTAGACATTCCGAGTTTATATCCTTTATAGTCAGAAATAAAATTTGGATTATAAAGATAAACCTTTCGCTTCTCATTATATTTTATCAATTTCAGAGAATCAATTTCACTCTGCAAAGAGATCCATTCCTCTTTTTCGGGGAAGGCTTTTTCGGGCGGATAAAAATCACTATAAAAATAAACCAATTGCAACACTATAATAATTACAAAAAGTAAAAAAATCCCTGTACGTTGCTGACCTGTAAATTTGAAAAATACTGCAATCTCTTTAAAATTCATTATTCAATACATTTATAATTTTATTTGAAACTATAAAATTAAAAGAAATTATATTAATTTATTAGGAAAAATAATATAATTTTATCAGCCTTACATAATGTCTATTCTATTATTAATTGGAATTATTTTTATGAATAACGGTGCTTTACAGAGGTTTATTGGTGGTTTTAGTAATTATTTAAATATTTTATAACTTAAAAGAAGATAATTGTTTTTATTTTTTACAAAAAACGATACATTTGGAGCTTAATAACAATAAACCAATATAATTATATGTCAATTTGGAAAAGAAAACCATTAGCACAGCTTTTAGCAGAAGCTGCAGATTCTGAAAAAGGATTAAAAAGAACTCTAACCGCTTGGTCGTTAGTAGCTTTAGGTATTGGCGCCATCATTGGTGCAGGATTATTTGTTAGAACTGCTACCGCTGCCGCACAAAATGCTGGTCCATCTGTAACTATAGCTTTTATTATAGCAGCAATTGGCTGCGCATTAGCTGGTTTATGCTATGCAGAGCTTTCATCATCAATTCCAATTTCAGGTAGTGCTTATACTTACACTTATGCTACAATGGGTGAATTTTTAGCATGGATAATTGGCTGGGATTTAATACTAGAATATGCCGTAGGTGCTGCAACAGTAGGAATTGCCTGGAGCGAATACCTCAATAATCTTCTGGTCAATGTCTTTCATATCAGTCCCATTCCATTTGAATATTCGCATTCTCCTTTTCAAAAAATAATTGATCCGGCAACAAATGAAGTAACTCACGGTATTATCAATTTACCGGCATTATTTATTGTTAGTGTTATTAGTTTATTACTGATTAAAGGTATACAAGAATCTGCTTTTGTTAATGGAATTATTGTAATCGTTAAGGTTGCCATTGTAATTTTAATCATTGTAATTGGATGGAACTTTGTAAATCCAGCAAATCATACCCCTTATATCCCGCCATCCTCAATTTTTACAGATGAGCATGGAGTTGGACATAGCTACGGTGGTATTATGGGTATTTTAGGAGCGGCAGGAACTGTTTTCTTTGCTTTTATTGGTTTCGACGCTGTAAGTACAGCTGCTCAGGAAACAAAAAATCCTAAAACAGCAATGCCAATTGGTATCTTAGGTTCATTAGCTGTATGTACCCTTTTATACATTCTTTTTGCACACGTATTAACAGGTGTTGCAACTGTTGAAGATTTTAGAACAGGTGGTAAAGAAGCTTCTGTAGCCTTTGCAATCAATAAGTATATGATAGGGTACGAGTGGCTTGGTCAATTAGTAACTGTTGCTATCCTTGCAGGTTTTTCTTCTGTAATTTTAGTGATGTTATTAGGACAATCCAGAGTGTTTTATGCTATGGGTAAAGATGGTTTGTTACCAAAAGCATTTAGCGATGTTCATCCAAAATACAAAACTCCATATAAAGCAAATCTTGCTATTTTAGTAATTGTGGGTGCATTTGCCGCTTTTATTCCAGGTGACATTGTAGGGGATATGACAAGTATTGGAACATTATTCGCTTTCGTCCTGGTATGTATTTCAGTTATTATTTTAAGAAAAAAAGAACCAAATATGGTTCGCGAATTCAAAACACCATTTGTTCCTTTAGTACCTATCTTAGGAGTTCTTGTTTGTTGCGCTATGATGTACGGTCTGGGCTGGACAAACTGGTTAAGGCTTTTTGCATGGATGGCTTTAGGAATAATTTTCTATTTTACTTACGGTAAGAAAAACAGTAAATTAAACAACCCGGAATAATATTTCCGATTATAATAAACTAAAAAGGATCATAAGTTTAAACTTTATGATCCTTTTTTTTATGCCTAAATTATTTTTACAAATCAAACACTGAAGTACGTTTAGCCCGAATTAAATCTTTTAGACGAATCCAGAATGCTAATGTTAGATAGATTCCAAAACCCAAACCAGCAGTTACAAAGGAAATATAGATAAAAAATAATCGTACACTTGTAACACGCATTCCAAGTTTATCAGCTAATCGCGATGAAACATGAAATCCATATTTTTCAAAGAAAAATTTAAGTTTTAAAATAGCTGACATTTCTTATTTTAGATTTTACCCGATACTTATCGGGATAGATTTTAGGTAAAAATACAAAAATTATCTAATTGCCCCATTTTCTAATTATCTAATTACTCTTAAGTAATTCGACTCCAATCGCACACCTTAAACAGGCCTTGTTATTACAATATTCATTTTTAAGTTCCAGTAAAGTTTGAGTGTCAAAAGCATTCTTTACCAGAATCCCAAAACTCTTAAATTTATCTATTACCGCATTTTTCTCCGGAGGCACTTCATTCATAAATGCAATAAGGTCTTCAGTATTAGATTCTCCTGTTCTATTTGAATACGCAAATTGTAACGGAATAATAGTATTTACGATCAACAGGTCTATGAATGATCTTGATAAAGGTTTTGATTTCTTTGGGCTTTCTTTATCAAACTGATAATGATTTTCCCAATATAAACTTGCCGTAACGTTTAATAGTTCATAAACATCCTTAGTGGACTTTAGCATAATCACTTGAGAAAATAAATTCTGATGCTTATTGTATAAGCTTGCTAATTGAGATAGCCTTATAGTTGGAAAATTATCAGGGCGGTGTTTAAAAAATTGCAATGGATCAGTATAAGCCTTATCTAGTTGATATTTATGCAAAAGATAAAAGTATCTAATTTTCAAACCATTAAAGTACAAATCCTCTTTTACCGCATCTAACAAACCTGAAGTTCCAAAAAGTAATGCTTCAAGATTTTCGATTTCAAAACTTTCTTTTCGAACAATCGAAAAGGGAATAGATTTAGCAATCTGCAAAAAGGTATTTCCATTTGTATTCAATCCAAAATTTTTCGCTAATAAAGAGAATAGAACAAACTCCCAGTCACCATTTGTTTCTTCTAACAAATCATAAATAAATTTTGATTTTCTTTCAAGCCGATCAAAAAACAACCTTTCCTGCCAATTTTTAAAAACAAACTCATCAATTTCAGCAATTTGTTTTTCACATGAGATCCAGGATTTCGGTGACAATAAAGCATTATAATTATTTATTACTTCCAATGGAACATATTCTTTCAAGGCTAAAACAGGAATTTCTACATTATTTTTACTGAAGATCTCTGTATCATGTTCCCAAACTACATGCAAAATTACATTTTCGTAAGCGGGATCTTTTTCATGATGATGAACATACCAATCCGATGACTTTAAATGGATTTCAACATTTCCCGCCCATTTCTGATTTCCAATTTTAATCTGAGCATTGAAAAAATCAGGGCCAGAAAGTTCTAAATAGTCGCCTGTTTTAATAATTACAATTTGATCATTTTGGGTAGTTCGTAAATTCAGAGTTTCAAACTTCTTGAATTTCCAGAGATAATGAAGAAAATCTTCTCTCATTTTTTTAGCTTTTATTTTAAATTACAAAAGCTTAAAAATAACAAAAAGAACTATTAATCTTACAAAATTATTCTACTTTAACATATATAATTTGGCGCATGCACGAGCATCGGATAAGGCTTCATGATGATTTAACTGAATTTTCATTTCACGACAACAATCGCTTAGTTTGGTTGGCTTTAATCCTTTTGCTTTGTAAATTTTAACCGTACATTCCCAACGTGTTGCAATATTTAAATCTTCATATTGCAAACCATAAAGTGCCATTGATTTCATCAACACATTACGGTCAAAACTTTCATTGTGCGCTACAACAACTCTGTTTTTCAATCTTCTTTCAATTTCAGGAAAGACCTGAGCAAACGATTTTGCGTTAACTGTATCACGTGGATAAATACCATGAACCTGAATCGTAAAAGGATTATATATATTATTTGGAGGTTTAATTAAAGAAACAAACTCATCAACAATAATTCCGTTTTGGACAGTAACTATTCCAACAGAGCAAGGATGATATCCTGTTGCGGTT
This sequence comes from Flavobacterium sp. Root420, assembly GCF_001427905.1. Taxonomy (GTDB): domain Bacteria; phylum Bacteroidota; class Bacteroidia; order Flavobacteriales; family Flavobacteriaceae; genus Flavobacterium. The sequence goes on along the minus strand of NZ_LMEF01000031.1, from coordinate 268,648 downwards.
TCAAAATCTATGGCAGTAAAATTCATTTTTAAAATATTTCAGCTAAAAAAATCCATAAATCAAGTATTCAAAACTTCGATTTATGGATTCGTAATGTTATTAAAAAATTATCTTATTTTATAGATCCGATAATATCATACTTGGTAATAATATGATGTTTCCCATTTTCAAGATCCACCAAAACAGCATCATTTTCTTTAGTAAATAACTTAGAAACTTCTTCAATTGTAGTTCCTAATTTTACAATCGGAAAAGGTTTTCCCATTACTTCCTTAATTGGTTTTTCGGCAACATTTTTATCCGCAACATAACTTCTAAACAAATCTGTTTCGTCTACAGAACCCACAAATCCGTTTATATCAACTACCGGAATTTGAGAGATTTTATACTTACGCATACGTTCGATAGCGTGTGACACTAATTCTTCGGTACGAACAACAATCAATTCTTTATCTATATGATCTTTAATTACATCTTCGGCTTTCGTTACATTTTCTTCTAAAAATCCGCGTTCGCGCATCCAGTCATCATTAAACATTTTACCGACATAACGGCTTCCTGAATCATGAAAAAGAACTACAACAACATCTTCAGGTTTGAAATGTTCTTTAAGCTGTAAAAGCCCCTTAATACAAGCACCGGCAGAGTTTCCAACAAAAATTGCTTCTTCCATAGCTATTTTTCTTGTATAAACGGCAGCATCTTTATCTGTTACTTTTGTAAAACCATCGATTAAAGAAAAATCAACATTTTTTGGTAAAATATCTTCTCCAATTCCTTCTGTAATATAAGAATAAATTTCATTTTCATCAAAAACTCCGGTTTCATGGTATTTTTTAAAAACAGAACCGTAAGTATCAATTCCCCAAATTTTAATATTCGGGTTTTTCTCTTTTAAGTATTTTCCAACTCCAGAAATAGTTCCTCCAGTTCCTACACCAACCACAAAGTGTGTAATTTTTCCATCCGTTTGTTTCCAGATTTCTGGTCCGGTTTGCTCATAATGTGCTAATGAATTTGATAAATTATCATATTGGTTTACATACCAGGAATTTGGCGTTTCTTCAGCCAATCGTTTTGAAACTGAATAATAAGAACGTGGATCCGTTGGCTCAACATCAGTTGGGCAAACAACAACTTTGGCACCAACAGCACGCAAAATATCCATTTTTTCTTTAGACTGCTTGTCTGATATTACACAAATCAATTTATATCCTTTGATGATCGCTACAAGTGCTAATCCCATTCCAGTATTTCCGGAAGTTCCTTCAATAATGGTTCCACCCGGTTTCAATCTGCCATCTGCCTCTGCGTCTTCAATCATTTTTACGGCCATTCTGTCTTTTACAGAATTTCCCGGATTAAAAGTTTCGACTTTTGCCAACACTAACGCATCGATTTCAGCAACAATTTTGTTGAGTTTTACTAAAGGTGTATTACCAATTGTTTCTAAAATATTTTTTGAAAAGTCCATTTTATGTTTATTTAATATTTGGTTTTAAAAATCTAAATAGCCCTAATTTTATTGGAAGAAGTTCCAAACTAAACCAAATCGGATAACAAAATCACGATAAGGATTATTAGGTGCTGAATAATAATCGCTTTTTGAAAATAAAGCATTAATATGTTCTGCTTTAAAATAAAATCGAGTCTGGCGAATTCTGGCGTTTACAAAAAGATCGAATAATGGATAACCTCCTATTTTCTTCGCATCCTGAACAAAAAACTCACCAATAACAGGATTATAATCATTTCCATAATACTTGGTAAAATAATTAAATACAACTCCTGTCTGCATATATAATGCTTTTTTGAAAAAGTAACTCGAATAATAAAACGTATTTCTTGTTACAAAATCAGGCACATTTAAAATCAAATCGGACTGATCTACTTTTTGATATAAAAGCGTATTGTCTAAACCAAAAGGACCAAACTTAAACTCCTTATTAGCTTTTATAGACAAATAATTAATTACGTTTCCATATTGTGCAGGTTTGATAATTTGAGTATATACTAAATCATCTGCAGCACTGGAATCATCTTTAAAATACAAATGGTCTTTTAAAACAGAATATTGAACTTCAGCATTTAACCAAGGTGTAAAAATAGTAGCGCCCAGCTGATTTATTTTTTCATTCTTAAAATTATTAGACCAATTATATTCAACGTAACTGCTTTGATATAAATTATAGTTATTATTAGGTAACTTATTTAAATTTCTATATCTAAAATCAAATTGAATTTTCTCATTCAGATTGTATCTCAATTTTGCATCTAAATCTGACAGAGACTGATTTGTAATTGATCTGGTATATAAAAAACGACCAATCCATTTATTTTTCTGATATTCATATTGTCCTCCAACATTATTAATCTGCAAAAATAAATTATCAGGAATAGAAGTACCATCACTATTTATGATAATCCTGTCGTATTTATAATTTGATCTGTAATCATCTACAAAAAAATTAAATTTTCCTAAAAGTGAATTTTCGTATGCAAGCCCAACTTTATTATATAATCTCTCAAAACGAGTCTCATCGTTTATATTACTGGTAACATAAGATTCCCCAAAACGTTCCACCTGCTGACTTGGTCCAGATGTTGGCGTTACAGTCGAAAGAACAGTTGGCTGTTTGTATTGAAAATATTTATACTCATAATTAAATTGATGGGTTACATACAAATTATTATTTCCATCATTTGGATTTATTCTGAATGCATGATCAAAAAAGAAACGTCTTCCTTTTAATAATGATTGCGCGTCAGTCAAAAATACTTGCAATCGTTGACGATTTTTAAAATCCGGATCATCACTTTCGAAATTTTCAGGTGTTGTGATTCCACCATTTTCTTCATTTGTAATATCCTGAAATGTAGCATGAGCGTTTAGAACATATCTTTTATTGGTCGTAAAATAACTTGTCGTAAATCTAAAATTTCCGGCACTTATTAACTGATTTATATAATCTCCTTCAGAACGTAATCCACGATATGCTGCAGAAAAATTTAAATTCTTTGAAGTATTAAGTGTTATAAACGAATCTACATTTTGTCCTTTGTTTATTGTGGTGTTAAAAAACAATTCGGTTAATGGAGTTGCAACAGAATAATAACGAATATCACCAACTTCCATATAATCAAAATGTTTGCCTTTGAAACCAATTTCCGGATAGGGAGAAAAATCAGTTAAACTGTATTGTAACGTATTATATGTTTGCCCTATATTAGAAAATTGCAAAAGTCCAAAATTATCTTTTCTTAAATAGTTTTGTCTGTAGGCACTTTTTAAGGTTAGCGACGTATCGGCATATATTGTGTCGTGCTCTAACGTATAAATCTTATACTGATCGATCTTTGCTACTAAAGCCTTTTTCTTTTTAACCGTATCCGTTATACTAGAATACTTTGTATTCATATCTAAACTGTTTTTAGAACTAGTTTTTTCCTGAGAAAACAATAATGTGGGTACAATTAATAGATATAGAAAAAAGAGTATTCTCATTTGATAGCTTTATATGTAATTATTTCGGCAAAATTTGTCAGGCAAAGGTAAAAGATAAAAACGTATAAAAAAACAAATCATTATGATTGAGAAGTTTTTATATCGAACTAAAATTGAATAAAAAAACCCTCAATCAAAAATGATTGAGGGTTTTGGAAAAATCTAAATATTTATTTTTACCAACCAGGATTATTTTTTCCTTCTAAACCTGGATTAGTGTTTATTTCAGTCTGTGGTATTGGCCACAGGAATTTAAAATCAGCACTTGGAATTGCAGCAACAGGAGTAGTGATAACATAACTATTTCCTAATACATATGCAGCTACAGCAGGAGTAGCATTAGCAACTTTTGCAGGAATTCCATCAATAGGAGCTAAATCATCACCTTGTAATCTGTGAATATCAGCCCATCTACGACCTTCTTGTAAAAATTCAATTCTTCTTTCTTTAAGTATAGCATCAACCATAAGTTTTTGTGTACCAAGACCAGCAATTGTATAAGCCTGAGTTGCTGGACTAGCCAATGATCTATTTCTAACAGAGTTCAACAAGGTTAAAGCAGTTGGCAAATTTGCAACAGATAAACGAGCCTGAGCTTCTGCCATATTCAATACTACTTCAGCATATCTAATAACTGGAGCAGCATCTGTCATATTTGTAACATCTGTATATTTGTTTGTATATTTTATACCAGCTGAAGTATAAATCATTTTACCATCTTCTCTACGTTTGTCATCAGCCAACCATTGTGGATCTCTCCAAAGAATTGGGCTAATTGCAACTAAAGCTCTGTTTTTTAATATACTTGCTAAAGCAGCATTAGTCTGAGGATTCATTGTTGCAGAATGAGCAATAGAGAATATAGATTCTGTATTACTTAAATTATTTGCAAGTATAAAAGGAGTAGCCGGATCAGCTGTTAATGTATAAAGACCATTTAATTTAGTTCCTTCAGCAATTACATTTGCCCAGTCTCTTTTTTGAAGATAAACTCTGGTTTTGAATGCTATTGCAGCAGATTTTGTTGCTTTAGAAACTACTCTACCACCAGCAAAACCATTTGACGTAATCAATTTTTCAGCATCATCTAAATCTGCCAAAACTTTTGCATAACATTCAGCAACAGTATTTCTTGGTTTAACTTGTTCTGATGCTACTTCAGCAGCTGTATTTACACCTACTTCTCTGTATATAATTCCAGGGTGTGTTGCACCAGCTGTAAAATTATACGGTCTTGCAAAATTTGTTAAAATTTCAAAATGAGTAATTGCTCTTAAAAACTTAGCTTGTCCGATATAGTTATCACCAACTGCTTTTGTTATAATACCTTTAGCAACTGCATCAGTAGTTCCCTCAATCATAAGATTACATCTACCGATTAATCTATAACCGTCAACCCAGTAATATACATTATTAGCAGTTGTTGGATCGTAAGTTGCAGTGTAAGTTAATTGGTAAAAAGTAGCCATATTAACAATATCTTCTCCTCTGGCTTCTCCTTGTTCAACAAAAGCAGCTCCCCAGATATAACCTCGACCACCATTTGGGCTGGTTGATGCAGCATTATATTGTCCAATCGCAGCAGCATTATAAACACCATTCATATAAGACTCTATTAATGAAGGAGTTGTAAAAGCGTCTTTATCCGAAATATTGTTTATTGGAGTTAAATCCAATATTTTTTCTTCTGTACATGAGCTCATCCCGAGTACAACTACAGAAAGTAAAATTGTTTTAATTATATTTTTCATATGATTTTTTTATAAACTTACATTTATTCCAACTGATATTACCTTAGAACGTGGCGTACCATTAATGTCTACTCCATTTGTTTCCATTTCAGGGTTAATACCTTTATAGTCTGAAATTAACCAGATGTTTTGTGCCTGAGCAAAAACTCTAAAATTATCAACTCCAATTTTATCCATTAACATCTTAGGCAATGTATAACCTAAACTAATATTATCAAGTGAGATAAAATCACCATCTTCAACGAAACGCGTACTAGCACTTCCTGAAAGGTTTGTAAATGTATTTGAACTTGCGTATAATCTTGGTGTCCATCCGTCTCCAGGATTATCAACACTTTGCCATCTTCCTAAAATCTCTGTTCCGTTGTTGTTAAAGTTTTGATTCATCAACTCTCTTCTTGTAGCGTTAAAAATCTTATTTCCTCCACTAAATCTAATCATGAAACCAAGGTCAAGATTCTTGTATTTCATACTAGATGTAAACGAACCGTAATATGTTGGCAAAGTATTTCCTAAAATAGCTTTATCAGTAGCAGCTAATGTTGCAGCTGCTCCAGTTGTTCCAGGATTAGCAGGATCAAAAACAGTATAAGTAGTAGTCGCCAGGTTTCCTTGTACTAAACTACCATCAGCTTTATAGTAAACCGGGTTACCATTTGCTTTATTTACACCCCAATATTTGAATCCGTATAAAGAGTTAATTGATTCACCCTGTCTAATAATGATATTCGGTGCAATGTTAACTATATCCTGAGATGTACCAAAAGATGAAGAACCTCCTGTTATATCTTGTCCATTAACTAAACCAGTAACTACGTTTTTACTAAGAGTCAAATTAGAAGACACATCCCATGTAAAGTTAGCATTGTTTATTGCTTTGAAACTTACAGCAAATTCATATCCTTGATTATACATTTTACCAACGTTAGAGTTGATAATACTGTTAGGAACACCTAAAGAGCCTGCAACAGGAGCTGCTAATACTAAACCGTCAATATCATTCTTATAATAGTCAAATGCAACAGTCAAACGATTATTGAATAATCCTAAATCTACACCAAAATCAATTTTATTACTAGTTTCCCATTGTAATTGATCATTACCAAATTGATAGTAACCAATCCCATTTAAAGAACCATATGGAGAACCAATCATAAGTCCTTTTGAAGGGTAAGCCATACCACCTAATACATCAACGTTACCAACTTCAGAGTAAGAACCTCTAAATTTCAAATCAGAAACAGTACTACTAATTCCTTCCATGAAACTTTCCTTAGAAACTGTCCAACCTGCAGAAACTCCAGGAAAATTATGGTATCTAACATCTTTCTCAAATTGAGAAATTCCATCACGTCTAAGAGAAGCTTGTACAAAATATTTCTCTTTATAGTTGTATGTTAAACGACCTAAGTACGATATAATTCCTTTTTCAGAAGCACTACCACCAGAATCTTTAGTCGCATAAGTACCTGTTACTAAATTTTGATCGTAAAAATCACTTAAAATATCACTTCCTGAACCCCATAATACTTTAGTACGTGATTTTTGATACTCAGCAACACCTGTTAAACCTAAGTTATGATCTTCAGCAAAAGTATGCTTGTAATTCAAAATATTTTGCCAGTTCCATCTCAATAGATTAGTGTTGTCCTGATACAAAGATCCATTAACTCCACGACCGTCTCCATGTACTGGGTTCCAATATTGGTAACCATCTGTTGAAGCATTATCTCCACTTACCTGTAATTTATAACTTAAGTCAGAAGTAATTTTTGCATTTGCAAATGCACTTACTAAAATTCTTGTAGTTGTAGATTTATATTTATTATGATCAAGAACATAAATAATATTTGTAATGTTATCTCCTGCTGGGTCTGTATTATTCCATTGACCAACGTTATTACCATTTGGTGAAATGTTATAACCAGTAGGGTCAGCTGCATCATAAATTGGCGTATTAGGCAACTGTCTGGTAGCATTAAAAATATTACCTGATAAACCATTTGCGTTAATATTTAACCCATTATACTCTGTTCTACTTACAGCTACATTGGTACCAACACTTAACCATTTATTAATATCCTGATCAATATTAGCTCTAACAGAATATTTTTTCATATCATTAGCTAAATTGATACCATCTAAATCTGTTAATCCTAAAGACAAATAATACTTTGTTTTTTCTGAACCTCCACTAAAATTAAGATTATGTGTAGTTTGAGGTGCATTTCTTAAAACTGCACCTTGCCAGTCTGTATTATATGCGTTACCAATAGCCCATGGAGTTTGTCCTCTGTTTGTTCTTTTTTCATTAGAAATAACTAAGAAATCAGGAGTTTGTAACAAATCATATGTTTTAGCGGCACTAGCAACACCAAAAACACTTGAGTAAGTTACTTTTAAAGTACCTTTTTTTCCACTTTTGGTAGTAATCAAGATTACACCATTAGCCGCTCTGGAACCGTAAATAGCAGTTGCAGCACCATCTTTTAACACATCAAAAGATTCGATATCTTCTGGGTTAATATCCGCTAAACCATTTGTAGCAGAAACACCACCAATATCACCAGAATAAATAGGCACACCATCAACAACAATTAATGGCTCAGTACTTCCAGAAATAGATCCAACACCTCTAATTCTAATTTTTGGAGCACCTCCAATAATACCACTATTAGTTAATACCTGAACCCCTGTCGCTCTACCAGCTAAAACACCCTCGAAAGAAGGAGTAACCAAGTTAGCGATGTCTTTTCCTGCAATTTTAGAAATAGAACCTGTTACTTCTTTTCTTTTCTGAACACCGTAACCAACAACTACAACTTCATTCATAAGTTGTGCTTCTGATTCTAGTTCAACGTTTACTGTGTTTGAAGATCCCACAGTAATTTGTTTGTTATTCATACCTACATATGAAAACACTAATACATCTCCTGTTTTTGCTTTTACAGAATAACTTCCGTCAAAGTCAGTTTGAGTACTTGCTTTACTACCTTTTACAGCAACATTTACTCCTGGAATTACTCCTGTCTTATCTGAAACTTTTCCAGATACAGTTCTCTCTTGAGCAAAAGAAAACTGCATAGACAACGCTATTAAAAGCGTACAAATCCATTGTAATTTTAATTTCATTTTAATTTATTTTGAATTAGTATGGGGCAAACATCTTAATTATTTCTTAAAATAACAAACTATTCAATTTAAATTTTTTCAATATTATTAACAATACCTTAATATTTTCCCGAAAAATATAACTGAATTTGAAAATTAGTAATTTAATTCCTATGAAATTTATTAAAAAACAGCAAATTTGAATCAAAAATTGTTAACATATTTTAACAATTCAAAAATTTAAATATCAAACCCAAAAAAAACATGAATAATTTTTATTAAGATCGTGATTTTTACAACTAATTTTGAGGTTTTGATAATTCCAAGCTTTTTTTACATCATAATGTAATTTATTTAAAAGGATTGTTGTGATTTCTTTCAAAATAATTCAAAAAAAGCAGCATCAGTAAAAAATAATAGGTAAAAATTTAATAAAAAACATAGCAATACTACATATCAGTTACCGATAATAAAGATTAATTAGATGGAAAATCCCAAAACAATTCTCTATTCAAATTTTAGGAGAATTTTTTAGAATCATTTTTTAGAAAAATTTATATTTGCTATTCAAAATAAAAACATGCTTCAACTTAATTATTCAGGACATATATTAGAAACCGGAACGGATGAAGCTGGCCGAGGATGTCTGGCTGGACCGGTTACTGCTGCTGCAGTGATTTTGCCTGTCGATTTTGAAAATCAATTTTTAAACGACAGTAAACAATTGTCTGAAAAAGAGAGATTTGTTTTAAAACCAATTATAGAACAACATGCAGTCTGTTATTCTGTGACACATTTATTTCCGGATGAAATTGATGAAATAAATATTCTAAATGCGTCAATGAAAGGAATGCAGGAATGCATCTTAAAATTAAACCAAAAGCCGGATTTTATTATTGTAGATGGCAATCGGGCCCTGAATGCAAAATTAGGCTTAAGAAATACTTTTGGAAAACAATTTTCTATTGAAGAAATAGAATTACTAAAATCAATTCCGAATCAGAGTATCATAAAAGGTGATGCAAAATTTTTAAGTATTGCTGCGGCATCAATATTGGCTAAAACGTATCGCGACCTATATATGGAGCAAATTCATGAAGAGTTCCCGATGTACAACTGGAAACAAAACAAAGGTTATCCAACCAAAGAACATCGTGACGCCATTCGTGAACATGGTACTACAAAATATCATAGAATGAGTTTCAGACTTTTGCCAGATCAATTAGAATTGGACTTTTTTGAAATATAAAAGGCTTATCACAAATCGATAAACCTTTTTTTATAATTTTAAAATATAATTTACTTTTTACTTCTTAAAAATTCTGCAAATTGTTTGGTATCAAAATAAAAAGACCGGATTGCTGTAATTTTTCCATTCTTCACATCAAAATGTTCTGAAATTGGCATCGAAAGAGTTTTGCCTGATTTTTTTGCTTTGCATTTTATAGTGAAATAAATAATCACTTCATTTTTGGTAGCATCGCTAAAATAAACCGGTTCTTTTTCTATTTCCAGATCAAAAAACTCACTTGATTTTGCATACATTTTTGTCCATTCATTAAAACCTACATAAGTTCCGCCATACGGCAAACCTTCTGCCTGACTATAGATTGCTCCTTCTTCAATTATGGTCGCCATAACGTTAAAGTCTCTTGTTTTAAAAAGACATTCGTAATATTTAGCTACAACTTTAAAATTATCCGTTTCAAGGTTTTTTAGAATTTCAGACTCCGACAAGGTAACTCCCTGATCCCAAAAGCCAATAATTTTGCTTACCTGACCTTTTCCGTTTAATCGGGCAAAATCCCGGCCCGCCATGATCAGCTTATTTTTTGAATCCAGAATTTTCCAATCCCAGGTTACATAATTGTCTTTTACTACTTTTGAACCTGAAGTCAATATAGCATCGGGAAATTTTTTGTAAAATTCATTAATGACATTGTTCAATGCAACTGCGCCTTTTATAGACGCAGAAGGATCTTCAAAAGTACTGTCGTCTAACCAAATTGTTTTTATCAATTTCAGTCGGACATCACTGTTATGTTCCTGCCACACTTTTTCATAAACAGCAATGGGATTTAATTTATCCTTCTTTTGAGCAAAAACATTGTTTAAGAAAAAAAGGAAACAAAGAAAGTAGATTTTTCTCATAAGCTCAAAATTAGATTGGTTAAGATTCTCCCTAAAAAGTATTAATCCAAATTTACCACAAAAACATTAGAAAATCACCTGTACTTTCATAATTTGCGATCCATTCAAAATCCTGGCTTTTACAAATGCATTTTTACATTTTTTGCAATATTCTCTTTTATAATAAATTTCTATTCAAAAGCAACTGGCTCATTACTGGATTTAAAAACAGTTATAATCTCATTTTTCCATTCTAAAATGCTTTCTGCGGAAGCTCTATCCGCTTTATCAAAATAAAAATGTTGCTGAATTTTTAAACCGCAATAATTAAAAATTCCAGTATCAGAAGTTAAGGCTAAAGCTTTATCCAATCCGCTTTCTGCATATTCTGCATTCGATTTCCCATGCGAATTGATAATGATAGTACTTTTGCCTGATAACAATCCTTTTTGAACACCCTGATCGTATCGGTAAGCAAATCCGTAACTGAAAACACGGTCAATATAACCTTTCATAATGGCCGGCATTCCCGTCCACCAAATTGGATAAATAAAAATAATACGATCTGCCCAAGTAATAAAATCCTGTTCTGTTTGGACATCTTCAGTAACTTTTCCCATTCTTTGTCCGTTCATATCTTCTAAAGAGAGAACCGGATTAAAATTGATTTCATTTAAATCACGAAGAATGATTTCTTCCCCGAATTTTTCCAAACTTTCAAGAACAGTTTGTTTGAAGAAATGATTTAAACTAGCTGGATTTGGATGCGTATAAATAATTAAATTTTTCATGTTTTCTATTTTTTAAGATTGAACATGACAAATGTAAAACGCAAGCTTGGGCTACAATTGTAAGAAAACGAAATTGCTTTATTCTATTTTTGAACTGCAGATATCGTTTTGAAATTTTAAATATTTTGTTGGAGAAATATTCATATAAAATTTAAAGTCATGAATGAGCTGACTTTGGTCATAATAACCGCATTCATTAACGATGGTTAACCAATCTGTTTTAGAATGACTTTCAATGTTTTTTTCGATTTCGGTAATCGCTTTTAAAAACCTTTCGTAGCGATTAGCTTCTTTAATGGTGTAGCCAAAAACCTTTTTCTGATTCAGCTGAATGTTTCTTTCTGTCTGATTTACCTGTGTAGCAATTGTTTTTATCGGATTTAGATTTTCTTCTTTAAAATCGGTCAAAAGTGTGGTTATTTTGCTTTGTTCTCTGATATAGGGTTTGCAGAAATCTAAAATATAAGCCACTCTTTGCGTAGGGTCAGGAATACTTTGAAGTTCTTCCCATAATAGGCTGAAACAATTTTCCTGAATTAAAGCATCCGGATGAATTGGCAAAGCATCAAATAGTGCATTTCCGAAGAATCTATAAAAAGCATCTTCTTTAAAATTAGCAACTAAAATTTCTGAATTTGGCTCTAATGTATAATCGAAAGCCTGTTTTATTGGACCTAAAACAATACATTTTTCGACTTCAAGAATAGTATTTTGATTTGATCTTAAAACCGATTTTGTACCGAAATTAAAAACTAAAATGGTTTGAAAACTCGGCAATAAGGTTTTTGTGATGGGAAAATCGGTTTTATTTTCTGCGAAATAAAAATGAGAAAAAACAGTTTTAAATGCTGAAGGAACAGCAATTCTATAATTGTTATTTTCTTCAGCATTTTTCATACTATTTTATATTTTAAAAGCTATTTTCTAAACAAATTCGGCTTCAAACAATTGAGTCAAATGTTTGATTATTTTGGCTTTTACTTCGTCTTCATCTACTTTTTCAACGCCAAGTTCTACTTGTAAGGATGTAACACCTTTTCCACGAATTCCACACGGAATAATATTATCAAAATAACCTAAATCGACATTTACATTTAAAGCAAATCCGTGCATGGTTACCCAGCGTGAGGCACGAACACCAAGCGCACATATTTTGCGCGCAAACGGAGTTCCAACATCTAGCCAAACTCCTGTCTCACCTTCGCTTCTTCCGCATTTTAAACCGTATTCTTCTAAAGTCAGAATAATCGATTCTTCCAGAAAACGTAAATATTTATGGATATCGGTAAAGAAATTTTCTAAATCCAAAATTGGATAGCCTACAATTTGTCCTGGACCATGATAGGTGATATCGCCGCCACGATTGATTTTATAGAAAGTCGCTCCTTTGGCTTCGAGTTGTTTTTCGTTTAATAATAAGTTCTCTAAATCACCGCTTTTACCTAAAGTATAAACGTGTGGATGTTCGACGAAAAGTAAATAGTTGGGTGTCTCTAATTCTAGTTCTTCTCTTCTGTTTTTGATTTTTAAGTCGACTATATCTTTGAAAAGTTCTTCCTGATATTCCCAGGTCGATTTATAATCTTTACTTCCTAAATCTTGAAGTTGGATTTTTTTATTCATTTTTATTATTTTTCAAACTCGACATCAAAGTTGAGTTTGTCAGGATTCTCCATATAATCCGTGAAAGGGTATTGAATTGTAATTGTTTTTCTATCCTCGCTAAACAATGCATTTGCGTTGGACACCTTTTTTACAGGTTTAGGAAAATGATATTTAATAATATAGTTTGACGAAGCAAACATCATTTTAGACATATCTGCTGTAGAATCAGCGACTTTCTCAGTAATTTTTTGCTTGTCTATGATTGCTTCACGCGTAAATTTCTTTCCGTCGTATGTATAGCTCAATTTACTTTTATTATCTCCTAAGCCTCCAAACGGAGTTGAAGGAGCATTTCCGCCTTCCAGTTTTTGAAGAGCGCTCATAGATTGTAATATATCCTGCAATTCATTTACACTTTTAAAATCAGTTGCAATGTTCATTAAAAACTGTTTTTGCTCTCCGTTCATCTTTATATTGAACACAAAATTTTCTAATTTTTTAATTTCCTTTTGAGCTTCAGGTGATAATTTTGAAATACTATCTTGTTTTTCAGCAATTAATTGTTTGAAGGTAAAAGTAGAATCGACATTTTTTTTAGCATCAGCTCCCATTTGATTTCCGAGTTGATCGCCTGCCATTTCCATTAAAGCCGAACCGTCTATGTCTACAGAGAATTTTCCGGCTCCGTTATCATTGATATACATGTTTTCAGTAAAAGTGCAACTTGTTAGTGTTGCCAATAAAAAAGAAAAACTAAGTAATTTATATAATTTCATCATGGTTAATTTTTTATCAAAGATACGAACTCTATTTTATTTTTAAAGGCTCTGAGGTTCTGAGTTTTTATTGAATGACCTTACATCTCTTTTACTATTATTTTTAATTACTACTTGGCTCCAAAATTACTTCTAAATTCGTCATTTCAGGATTTTGCAAACAATCTGAAAGTTGAAATTCTAATATTAATGATTTTTTATCAGGACTAAGAATTGCTTTTTCATTCGAAACTGATTTTATTTTTCCAGGAAAATGATATTTTAAAGTATAGGATTGTACTAGTTTATGTTTAGCGTACGTTTTTTTTCTTTCTTCAAGCATTTTTTTATTGCGATCAAACTCTTCCTGATCAACAATAACTAAATTCCTTTTAAAAGTAAGCCCATCGAAAGTATATTTTATTTTAAAAAATTCCTTTGAAACCGGATAATTCTCTTTTAAAGAATTTGCCAAACTAAGGCTTTCATAAACATTCGGTAATTCTTCTATTTTTTTAAAGTCAGAAGAAATTACATTAAAATTTTCCATTTGAATGGGATCTAGTTTTACATGCATTTTAACGTTGGCATGTGCCCGAAACAGCGCCTGATCCGCTTTATTAAATTTCACAAATGTTGCTGCATATTTTGTGATATAATCCTGAAAAACAAATAGTGTATCTGTAAATTTTTCCGAGCCTGAAAGAGGACGTCCTAATTGTAAATAACTGTTTTCGTCTCGTAATTGAAAAACTTCAATACTTCCGCTTCCATCTGGATTGATGTTTATAGTTTCGGTGATTTGGCAGCTTGAGACCAAGAGTAAGAGTAAAAGGGCTTTTATATAGTTCATTTTTTTGAAGGTTCTGAGGTTCTGAGATGCTAAGATACTGAGGTTTTTTTGTTTGTCATTGCGAGGAACGAAGCAATCTCATTTGATTGTCTATTTCTATTTTATTCTAATTTGATTTAGATCGTGTGATTGCTTCGTTCCTCGCAATGACAAATACTCCAACTAAAACTTCTTTTGAAAACTAAAACTTCTAATCTAGCCCCGATAGAAGCGGTATCCTTTTTTGCTTTTTCTGCAAAAAAGATACAAGCGGATAGCGGGACTGAAGGTGATTGAAATACTATAATTTTCTGCTTCAAAAAATCTAAAAACTGCATTCTGAAATGTACATTCTTTTCTTTATCTTTGCAGACTTAAAAAAAGAGCACAAAATGGCATTATCAGAACAAGAAATCATTAGAAGAGAAAAACTTCAAAACTTACGCAACTTAGGAATCAATCCTTATCCTGCTAATCTTTTTCCAGTAAATCATACTTCAAAGCAAGTGAAGGAGTCTTTTGAAGAAGGTAAGAAGGTGATCGTTGCGGGACGTTTGATGAGTGTTCGTGATCAGGGAAAAGCATGTTTCGCTGAATTGCAGGATAGCGAAGGTCGTTTGCAATTGTACGTGAATCGCGATGTTTTGTGCGTTGGAGAGGATAAAACATTGTACAATACGGTTTTTAAAAAATTAACTGATTTAGGGGATTTTATTGGTATTGAAGGAGAATTGTTTACCACGAAAGTGGGTGCACAATGTATTCGTGTTGACGGATTTACTTTTTTAAGTAAAACACTTCGTCCGCTTCCTTTGCCAAAAACGGATGAAGACGGAAATGTTCACGATGCGTTTAATGATCCTGAATTGCGTTACAGAATGCGTTATGTAGATTTAACTGTGAATCAACACGTTAAAGACACTTTCATCAAACGTACGAAGTTGTTTAGCGCTATGCGTGGTTATTTTAACGATGCTGGGTATCTTGAGGTTGAAACTCCGGTTTTACAGCCTATCCCGGGTGGTGCTGCGGCGCGTCCGTTTACTACGCACCATAATTCGCTTGATATTCCGCTTTACATGCGTATTGCAAATGAATTGTATTTGAAAAGATTAATTGTTGGTGGTTTTGAAGGTGTTTATGAGTTCTCTAAAAACTTTAGAAATGAAGGAATGGACAGAACGCATAATCCTGAATTTACCGCTATGGAAATATATGTAGCCTACAAAGACTACAACTGGATGATGGAATTTGCTGAAGGTTTGCTTGAGCATTGCGCGATTGCCGTAAACGGTACCAGCGAAGTTACTTTTGGCGAGCACAAAATCAATTTTAAAGCGCCTTACGCCCGTGTTACCATGACGGATTCTATCAAACATTTTACTGGTTTTGATATCTCAGGAAAAAGCGAAGACGAATTGTTTGAAGCTGCGAGAGGAATGGGAATTGACGTTGATAAAACAATGGGGAAAGGAAAATTGATTGATGAAATTTTTGGCGCTAAATGTGAAGGAAATTATATTCAGCCAACTTTCATTACGGATTATCCTAAAGAAATGTCGCCTTTATGTAAAGAACACCGAGACAATCCAGAACTTACAGAGCGTTTTGAATTGATGGTTTGTGGTAAGGAAATTGCAAATGCTTATTCTGAACTGAATGACCCAATTGATCAACGTGAGCGTTTTGAAGACCAAATGCGTTTGTCTGAAAAAGGTGATGATGAAGCAAACGGAATTATTGATGAAGACTTTTTAAGAGCTTTAGAATACGGTATGCCTCCAACATCTGGAATGGGAATTGGTATGGATCGTTTGATTATGTATTTAACAAACAATGCATCAATTCAGGAAGTTTTATTGTTTCCGCAAATGCGTCCGGAAAAAAAACAAGCTTCGATTGAATTGTCTGATGAAGAGAAATTTATCGTGGATTTATTGAAAGGAAATGAAAATAAAATGGATCTTCAGCAATTAAAAATTACTGCGAATTTAAGTGGTAAAAAATGGGATGCGTCCATGAAAAATTTATCTAAACATGGCTTGACTAAAGTTGCTATTGAAGGTGAGTTTAAGACAGTTGAATTGGTGGAATAGTTTTTTAATCTTATTTTATCATAATATAGCCCGACAGGTTTTAAAACTTGTCGGGCTTTTTATTAAATTTACATAACTTTTGAACACTCAAAATCGTATAATTATGAGCACTTTAGAAATAAAACTAGAAATATTTGACAGGTTAAAAAACATTGAGGATGTAAGCTTACTTGAAAAAATTAGAAATCTCTTAAAAAATGCAGATACTTCTGAAGTTTATCAATTTGAACAATATGAATTAGATATGCTGAAGGAAAGTGAAGAAGACATTAAATACGGCAGAGTTATTTCTCAGGAAGATTTAGATAAAGAAGATTTAGAATGGCTATCAAAATAATCTGGACTAATACTGCTGTTTTACAAAGAAGAAAAATATTAAGTTACTGGAAAAAAAGAAATAAATCACCTACTTATTCAAAAAAGTTAATTGTTGAAATAATGGAAAGAGTTCGGTTTTTATCTCTTAATCCGGAAATTTATATTAAAACAGATTTTCCTAATATTCGAACTTCTACACTAGGACATTATAATATCTTTTACAAAATAACTACGAATGAATTAATCGTTGTAGCATTTTGGGACAATCGCAGAAATCCTAAAGTACTTTATAAAATATTAAATAAGTAGTCTACATAAAAAATCTGTCGGGTTTTTTATGTTTTATCTAAAACGAATACTTCTCCAATTTCTTAGAATAAATATCCAAAACAACAGGAGATTCCTTAGGAATATCGCCTTTCCATTTTTCCTGAACCGATGGATTTGATGGGTATTTTCTGTTTATCATTTTTAGGTAATGCAATGTATTTCCACTTTTTACAATAAGATCCTTAAATTTTTCGGAAGAAGTATTTGCTACAAAAAAAGGAAAGTCAGTTACTGTAAAAGAATTGATTACACTTCCGTCGTTATTTAAAATATATCCTGAACAGCCTCCGCTTCCGCAGAAATAAGGATTAGAGAAACCAACAAAATATTCGTTTTTCTTATCGTTATTTAAATCGTAAGCTTCATAATAAAAATATCGATCGTCTTTTGTCATAGCCGGTAAATCTTTCTTCAGCAATACTAAAAGCTGTTTTCTGATCGTCTCAACTGCTTTATCATCTCTGGGAGGGGCTTCGCTTAAATCTGCGGTACCGGCCGCTGTTTTCGATAACGTATCTTCTGCAATGGTTTTGATGATATTTTTTGATGTTGGTTTTTCTTTATTCTGACAGGAAATCATCACCATGATTCCCAGGAAAATTAAAAATTTACTTTTCATAATTTCTTTTCTTTAAGATTCTTACTATTACGTTTTGAAACCCGACAGTCCCAAAGCCTCGGGATTAAAAACCTGTCGGGTTTAATAATATGATTTGAATTTAGACCCGTAACGACGCTTTGTTTTCAATATCATTTTCATTGATCAATGCTTTAATATTATTAAAAGTAACCAAAGCAATCTGGGTCAAAGCTTCATTGGTAAAAAATGCCTGATGTGCTGTTACCAAAACATTCGGAAAACTCATTAGACGCTGAATTGCATCATCCTGAATAATATCTGCAGAAAGATCTCTGAAAAACAATTTTTCTTCCTGTTCGTAAACGTCAATTCCCAAATAACCTATTTTACCTTCCTTCAAACCTTCAATAACACAGGCTGTTTCTATTAATCCGCCACGGCTGGTATTGATAATCATAACGCTGTCTTTCATTTCATCAATAGACCTTTTATTGATTACGTGTTTCGTTTGTTCGTTTAATGGGCAATGCAACGAAATAATATCGCTAGTTTTGAAAATGTTTTCTAAAGAGACAAATTCAACTCCGTCTTTTTCCATTTCAGGATTTGTGACGATATCATAAGCCAGAACTTTGCATCCAAAACCTAAAGCTATTTTCGCAAATGCTTTTCCGATGTTTCCGGTTCCGATAATTCCGATTGTTTTTCCGAATAAATCAAAACCCAATAATCCGTTTAGAGAGAAGTTTTGCTCCCGGACTCTATTATAAGCTTTATGTGTTTTTCGGTTTAAAGTCAAAATCATCGCCATAGCGTGTTCTGCAACAGCTTGCGGAGAGTAAGCAGGAACTCGGCATACTTTTAAATTGAATTTTTTGGCAGCTTCTAAATCGACATTATTAAAACCGGCACAGCGTAAGGCAATAATTTTTACATTCTTTTCTGCCAATTGTTTAATCACTGCTTCGTTCACAATATCATTTACAAAAACACAAACGATTGCTGCATTTTCGATTAAAATTACGGTTTGAGGGTTCAATTGTGTTTCAAAGAAATCCAAGTCAAAACCAAAATCTTTATTGTATTTATTAAAGAACGTTTTATCGTAAGGCTGCGTCGAGAAAAACGCAATTTTATTATTGTTTGATGGAGATTCTATATTCATAATAAGTTCTTAGCTTGTTTGTAGCTTAAAAATACGCAATTAAATCTGTAATTTTATCCTTATGAAAGCGTTTTTAATGAATTAATTTCCAATTTGTTAAATAAAATATAATTCTGAGAATCAAATTAAACCTAATGAATTTGCTAAAGTCTAAACGATATAAACAATTAAAAAACTTACATCATGAAAAAATTATTTATCGCAGCTTTGTTATTCGTTGGAGTAGCAAGTTTTGCACAAGACACGGATAATAATCCAACTCAGGATCATAAAGAGCACAAAGAAAGAATGACTCCGGAACAGCGTAATGAGAAACAGTTGAAAAAATTAACAACTGAATTAAATTTAGATGCTAATCAACAAGCGCAGGTAAAACAATTATTAGCCGAAAGAAGTGCAAAAGCTGAAAAATTCAGAGAAGCCCGTCAAGCGAAAAAAGACAGCGATGTAAAACCAACAGCTGAAGAAAGAGACGCTTTCAAAAAAGAAATGATGGCAGAAAAAGACGCTAACGATGCTAAAATGAAAGGTATTCTGACTGCTGACCAATACACAAAATGGAAAACCATTCAGGAGCAAAACAAAGACAAGGCTAGAGAGAAAATGAAAGAATACAAAAAAGAGAAAATCTAACTTTTTGTCCCAAAACAAAAAAAGAGGCTTAATTTAAGCCTCTTTTTTTATTTCTATAAATCTATTTAATCGGATTTAATATCAAATCAATTCTTTTGATGCAATCCTCATAATGGTATTTTGTTTCTGTACTTACGCCCAAAGCTTTTGCTGCTGCAAGTGATTTTTTCAGAACATTTAATTCACCACGAACCAAAGCTCTTAAATCAGACTGAGATACATTGTAATACACCGTTGATCTGTCTGCTGGCTTAATTTCCTCGGTCATTAAATAGGCCATTCTGTCAATATAAGCTCTTTGCAGATTTCTACGGTAAATGGTAACATTAGTTGCTGTACCCGCTTCTTTCCAAATTCCTTTTCGGGTATCTTTAAATAAATCAAGTGCTTTATACGTATCAGCGCCCAGAATTTCATTATCCATTAATCTTCCAATTCGACCAAGACTCAACAAATTATTTAAATGTCTAACCTGTAGATTTCTAAATGTTTCTGTGTAACCTGCAAAATTGGTGTTTTTTAATGTATTGACATTTACAATCCAGGTTGGAGATGCAAAAGCATTTGTCTGTAACCAATTCATCGCTTCAATTTGTTTTGCTTTCGGAACTACTTCATAAACATTTCCTGCCTGATTTGGGTTTTTAGTATTTTCATAAACTCCTCCAACATTGGTTACAACATGACCTACATAACGACTCCAAACATCTAACATTTCTTTGTATAATTCATCTAAATCTCCGTAATCATTGGTTACATTGCTCGTCCATTCGCTTAAATGATTAGCAACATATTCCAGATTTTTCATACCATACGTACTTGCTTTCATCGAATTATTCCCGATATCTTCAGTTTGTGAAGAAGGATCAAATGCACTGCTTTGTTTTCCGAATTTATAAATCGGATTTCCGGCTTTATCTAAAATCCATTTGTCTAAAGTTGCTTTTTCATCCTGAGGAGATTTAGCATTTGGAATCACTCTGTATCCCCAGTTTAAAGCATAATGATCGTACGCTCCCATTTTACGAATAAATCGAATATTTTGATCTCCCGGCTGTGCAATATAATTGTATCGGGCATAATCCATTATACTGGCTGAAATTCCGTTTTCTTGTGTAAAAATTCCGTTTCTGTAACTTTCGCAATCATACGAAGAGCTCGCGCCCATATTGTGAGGAAAACCTAATGCGTGACCCACTTCGTGAGCGATTACCATACGCATCATTTCGCCCATTTCTTCATCACTGGTTTGCAAAGTTCTTGCTTTTGGATTTGCAGCTCCGGTTTCTAACAAATAACGGTTTCTGTACGAACGCAAATGATTGTGATACCAAATAACATCACTTTCGATAATTTCTCCAGTACGTGGATCTGAAACGCTTGGCCCAACTGCATTTCTGGTTGTGCTTGCCACATAACGAATTACAGAATAACGAATATCTTCCGGACTAAAATCAGGATCTTCCTGCTTTGTTGGAGCATCTTTTGCAATAATCGCATTTTTAAATCCGGCCGTTTCAAAAGGTTTTTGCCACTCTTCAATTCCTTGTTTAATATATTTTCTCAATTTTTCAGGAGTCGCAGGATCTAAGTAATAGACAATTGGTTTTATTGGTTCAACCAATTCTCCTCTTGCATAAGCTTCAGGATCTTTCGGTTCTAATCTCCAACGGCGAATATAGGTTTTAAGATCTGACTTTAATTCATTGCTTCCATAATCATATTGACTAACTGTAAACCAACCCACACGCGGATCTGCCAGTCTAGGTTTCATTGGCACTTCCGGCAATAAAACCATCGATTGATTCATTTGAATACTAATCGATTCACTTTCTTCTAACATGGATGGTTTTGAAGCATTATACGTCATATCCTGGATTACTTCGATATTCATCGGAAAACTTTTGATTGTATTGATAAAACTTCTTGAATCATCCAATGCTTTTACTTTATATACTTCTCGCATTTCTGCTGATATTCCGCTGATTGCCTTTACATCTGTGCTGTAAAATTTCGTCACATCAATTACGGTATTTGCCGAATCTTTGCTAAAAGCTACAATGTCAAAAGCAAATAAGGTTGGCTCATAATTATTTGATTTTACCGAAATACTAATCGGCAAAGTATCGTTTGCGACAGCGTTATATGATTTAGATTTGATGAGGATTTTATCCTGAAAACGCTGCCAAACAATTAATTGTTCGTTGGTTTCAGAACCGGCATTTACATATCCTCCACCTAAATTAGAAGGAAGTTTAGACAATCTGCTTACCAACAGCATGTCTTTGTCTAAATATTTATTTGGGATTTCGAAATAGTACTTTTTATCTACTTTATGAACTGTAAAAAGTCCTTCATCAGAAACAGCATCTTTCGTAATTACTTTACTGTATTCTTTAATAGTTGACTCTGATTTTTTTTCTGGCGGAGGAGTTGCAGTTTCTTCCTTTTTGGACTTCTTCTTTTTAGATTGGGCAAATTGGTTAACAGGAAATAGCATCAAAGCTGCTATAGTAGATAAAATGAAAAATTTCTTCATTTATTTTTGGTTTAATGGTTATTTGACAAACAAAAATAATTTTTGATTGCAATAATCCAAGAAAACATCTACTCATTAACTTTTTATTAACTAATAAAAAAGGTTCAACTTTTGAGAAAGCTGAACCTTAAATTTATTTATGTTTTGATTTTAAAACTAAAATGTTTTCGAAACCTTATCAATTGCATTAATAGTAAAATCTAAATCTTCGTATGTTAATGCATCTGTAATAAACCAGGTTTCGTATGCTGATGGCGCAATATAAATGCCCTCGTTTAACAATCCGTGAAAGAATTTCTTAAACGTTTCATTATCTCCTTTGGCAGCCGTTTGAAAATCAACAACCGGGTTTGCATCAAAGTGAACAGAAATCATGGAACCTACTCTATTGATTGTAAAAACAACATTATTTGCTTTTAAAACGCTATCAATTCCTGCTTCTAAATAAGCTGTTTTTTCTTCTAAACGAGTAAAAATAGCACGGTCATTATCCAAAGATTGTAACATTGCTAATCCCGCAGCCATTGCTAACGGATTTCCTGATAAGGTTCCTGCCTGATAAACCGGACCAAGAGGTGCTAAATAATTCATGATTTCAGCACGTGCAGCAAAAGCTCCAACTGGCAAACCTCCTCCAATTACTTTTCCGAAAGTTACAATATCAGCATTGATATTATACAATTCCTGAACTCCTCCACGAGCCAAACGGAAACCTGTCATTACCTCATCAAAAATCAATAAAATTCCGTTGGCTGTACACAAATCTCTCAAACCCTGCAAGAAACCTTCCTGAGGCGGAATACAACCCATATTTCCGGCAACGGGCTCAATAATAATGGCTGCAATTTCATTTTTATTGGCTTCGATTAACGTTTTTACATTCTCTAAATCATTGTATTTTGCCAATAAAGTATCTTTTGCAGTTCCTTCTGTAACACCTGGGCTATTCGGAGATCCAAAAGTTACCGCTCCACTTCCGGCCTGAATCAAAAATGAATCTGAATGTCCGTGGTAACAACCTGCAAATTTTATTATTTTATCTCTTTTTGTAAATCCGCGAGCTAGACGAATGGCACTCATACACGCTTCTGTTCCTGAATTTACAAATCTGATTTTATCAATATTCGGAACCATAGAAACAGCCAAAGCAGCAATTTGAGTTTCCAATTCTGTCGGCATTCCAAATGAAGTTCCTAATTTTGCTTTTTCGATCACAGCATCAACAACAGGCTGATAAGCATGACCTAAAACCATCGGCCCCCATGAATTGATATAATCAATTAATTTATTTCCGTCTTCGTCATACAAATAAGCACCTTTGGCACTTTTTACAAAAATTGGAGTTCCTCCTACTGCTTTAAAAGCACGAACTGGCGAATTTACTCCTCCCGGAATTACTTTTTCTGCTTCAGCAAAAAGCTGACTACTTCTTTTATAGATCATTATTTATTTTAGATTTTAGAGTTCTGATTTTAGATTTATCGGCTTAAGCCTTGATTTCTTACAAACTCATTAAAGTATTTTTGTTCAATTTGATTTTCTTCTGAAAGTTCTTCGATTTTATTATCTGACATTCCTAAAGGAGAATAAAATGTCCATTTCCAACATGGACGATATTTTATAAAAAAATGTTTTTCCGCAAATTCATCATGTATATAAATCCCGCAAAAAAGTCTAATTGTCAAAATAATGGCAAAAATAAAAATTCCAATCGAGATTATCTTTTTCATTAATAATTGATAATTAACAATTGATAATTATTTCACTTTAAGCTTCTGTCCGATGGAAAGCGCATTATCTGAAAGATTGTTTTTCTGTTTTATATCATCAACTAGTATGTTGAATTTTTTTGAAATCGAATATAAAGTATCTCCCTTTTGAACTTCATATAAACTCGGATCATTTGAGTTCATATTTATCTTTGGATCCGAAGCCACATCATATGATGGTTTTCTTGTTGGAGCTGATTTATTAATTGCAACATACGTTTTTCCAGTAATCTGACAATCGTATTGATGTAGGTTATAACGCTCGATATAACTAATTAATTTATCCGGATAATTAGGATCTGTCGCGTAACCACAAGCTCTTAATCCTTTTGCCCAGGCTTTGTAATCGTCTTTTTCGTAAGTGAATAAAGAAGCATACCTATTTTTTCCGACTAAAAACAGAGCATGATCACGATAGGATTCTGAAGCTTCTCTGTATTTTCTGAAACATTCCTGAGCCGAATCATCGTCATGACGAACGCTTTCTCCGAGCCAGTCTTTATGGCATTTTATTCCGAAGTGATTATTGGCTTCAATAGCTAAATCCCCTTTTCCTGCACCCGATTCCAATATTCCCTGCGCCAAAATAATACTGGCAGGAATGCCATATTTCTGCATATTTCCCATTGCAATATCTTTGTATTGCAAAACATAATCGTTGATTGAGCTGCTGGTAACGGTAGTTTTTGAAGTCGACTGAATAACTTCAGTCGTATTATTTGTAGAAGGGTAATTTTTGCCAATTGGCTTAACAGGAGTTTGCTTTTTAGCTGCCACTGTCCGGGGCCTCTGAACTGCTGCCTGTTTTTTGGTCGTCGCGATAGCCGGTTTGCTGGATGAACAGCTTGCCAGAACTGCAACTATAAAGAACAATAGGATCTTTTTAATCATTGTTTTTGAGTATTGGTAATTTTTTCTGCTTCAATTTGATATTCATTCCTTCAATTCCCTGTAATCCGCCGGTGTGAATGAGTAAAATTTTTGAATTAGCAGGAAAATAATTTTTGCTGATTAAATCTATAACGCCAAAAACCATCTTTCCTGTATAAATTGGATCTAAGGGCACTTTATTTGTCTCCAAAAAAGCATTAATAAATTCGATTAATTCTAAATTTACCTTGCCATAACCTCCAAAATGATAGTCAGAAATTAAATTCCAGTTATCTTTTTTTGCAAAAATACGAATTTCATCGTTTAAAAAGTCACCTTTTAGTGCCGGAAACCCTAAAATTTTCTGATTTGGCAATGCACTATTAATCAAACCAGAAATCGTGCCACCCGTTCCAACTGCACAACACACATAATTAAAAACGGAATCCTCTTCTGTCAAAATCTCTTCACAGCCTTTTACTGCGAGTTCATTTGTTCCGCCTTCAGGCACTAAATAAAAGTCTCCAAATTTCTCTTTTAGCTTTTCTAAAAAAGAAATTTCACTTTTAAGACGATATTCTTCTCTTGAAACAAATTCAAATATCATTCCGTTTTCCTGAGCAAATTTTAAGGTTGGATTTTCTTCGACTTTATCAAAAAGTTCATCACCTCTAATAATTCCAATCGTTTTAAAACCCTGTTCTTTTCCTGCATAAGCAACGGCCGCAATATGATTGGAGAAAGCACCGCCAAAAGTTAATAAAGTTGTTTTATTTTCGGCTTTCGCCTGAAGTAAATTGTATTTTAGTTTTCTAAATTTATTTCCGGAAACAAACGGATGAATCAAGTCTTCACGTTTTATTGCCAAAGAAATATTGTTCGGAAAATTGATATGAATTTGTTGGTTCAAAATCGGTTTTATTTTAATGTGATATATTTTAAAAACTGAAAAAAAGATCGATTTTTTAGATAATTATGATCCGCTTCATTTGAATAAGCCTCTCTTTCAAAACTAATATTTCGGTACGCCAAATCTTTGTTTTTATATTGAATCAACCGAATCAAATATTCTAAAAAGTACCAAATAAAAAAAGGCAGAATCAGCATTTCTAACTGCTGTCTTAAATGTATTTTTTCATGGTTGACAAAAGTCCCGTTCGTTTTATCAAAACCATATTTTACCACAACAAAAGGAAATACAGCCATTCCGCGATATCCTTTCGGAATTAAATATTTAGCAACAATCAGAAACATTGGCTGTAAAATTTATAAATTTGTAGACATAAAATTGTTTGATTTCATTAAAATCACAATCAATTATTTATTTTTGATTTTTTAAAGAAATGAAACACGACCGAAAGCAGATTTATGAAAGAGCAAAGTAATGAAAATAAATTAATCGAAGGCGAAGATTTTTACTATACGCCCGAAGGTTATAAATGCTTTACTGAAAAACACCATCTAAAACGTGGTTATTGCTGTAAAAGCGGTTGCCGTCATTGTCCGTATGGGTTTGATAAAAAAACCGGACGAATCAGGAAGTCTAATTAGATAATGTGTCAATTAGATAATTCAATAAATCTGAAATCAACAATCTAAAATCTAAAATTATAAAATGGATATTCGCTCACGAAAATTTAGGATTAAAATCCACAAATCCTATCACAGGTCGGATATTCGTTATCCCTAGCTTTTAATTAGAAAATGTGTCAATTAGAAAATGAGATAATTATTTCAGATCGAATTTTCATTGATAAACATTTCGCTTCTATGAAGCTTTTGTAACGGATCGATTTTATTTTCTATAAACATGGCGCCTTTCCAAGGCTACAGAAAACTCCACAGAAGTTCAATATTTATAGATTTATATTTATTTTCTATAAACACAATACCCTTCCAAGGCTGAAAATAACTCCGTAGGAGTGCAATGTTTATAGCATTACAATTATCAATCAGAATTTTAGCTCCAGTGGAGCGACATAATTAAATACAATAATTTAGATGTTGGATTTTACGTTTTACAAAAATCTAAAATCAACAATCTAAATTCTAAAAATAAAACTAATGACTTTCAAAGAAGAAATACAACAAGGAATTCCCTCCATATTACCTCCAAAAAAACAATACGATTTAGCGATTAATCACGCGCCAAAACGAAAAGAAATTCTTTCGGCTGAAGAAAAAAAACTGGCTTTAAAAAATGCCTTGCGTTATTTTGAGTCTCAACATCACGCCGAGTTAATTCAGGAGTTTTCAGAAGAATTAGAAAAATACGGTCGTATTTATATGTATCGTTTGCGTCCTGATTACAGAATGTACGCCAGACCAATTGATGAATATCCGGGAAAATCTTTGCAGGCAAAAGCGATTATGCATATGATTCAGAACAATCTGGATTATGCTGTGGCACAACATCCACACGAATTGATTACGTATGGCGGTAACGGAGCTGTTTTTCAGAACTGGGCACAGTATTTATTAACGATGCAATATTTGTCTGAAATGACAGACGAGCAGACTTTAACCATGTATTCAGGACATCCGATGGGATTGTTTCCTTCGCATTCTGAAGCGCCGAGAGTTGTCGTTACAAACGGAATGGTTATCCCAAATTATTCTAAACCGGACGATTGGGAAAAAATGAACGCTTTAGGTGTTTCGCAATACGGGCAAATGACAGCTGGAAGTTATATGTATATTGGACCACAGGGAATCGTACACGGAACTACGATTACGGTTTTGAATGGTTTCAGAAAAATAAAATTAAATCCGGAAGGGAATTTATTTGTGACGTCTGGATTGGGCGGAATGTCGGGTGCGCAACCAAAAGCGGGAAATATCGCAGGTTGTATTACGGTCTGCGCCGAAGTAAATCCGAAGATTACGAAAATTCGTCACGAACAGGGCTGGATTAATGAAATTGTAACTTCTACTGAAGAATTGGTGCAGCGCGTAAATTCGGCGAAGGCCAATAAAGAGGTCGTATCGATTGCCTATTTAGGAAATGTGGTTGATGTGTGGGAATGTTTCGACAAGGAAAACATTAAAATTGATCTAGGTTCTGATCAGACTTCGCTTCATAATCCTTGGGCCGGAGGTTATTATCCGGTTGGGATTTCATTTGAAGAAGCCAACGAAATGATGGCTAATAATCCTGAATTATTCAAAGAAAAAGTGCAGGAATCTTTGCGCAGACAAGCAAAAGCAATCAATAAACACACCGCAAAAGGAACTTACTTTTTCGATTATGGAAACGCCTTTTTATTAGAAGCCTCACGCGCGGGAGCTGATGTTATGGCCGAAAATAATATCGATTTCAAATATCCAAGTTATGTTCAGGATATTATGGGACCCATGTGTTTTGATTATGGTTTTGGACCTTTTAGATGGGTTTGCACTTCAGGAAAACCGGAAGATTTACAAAAAACAGATACTATTGCAAGTCAGGTTTTAGAAGAAATGGTGAAAACAGCTCCAAATGAAATTCAGCAACAAATGCAGGATAACATCAAATGGATCAAAGGTGCGCAGGAAAACAAATTGGTTGTAGGTTCTCAGGCCAGAATTCTTTATGCTGATGCAGAAGGAAGAATCAAAATTGCCGAAGCTTTTAACCAGGCAATTGCAAAAGGTGAAATAGGGACTGTAGTTTTAGGGCGCGATCATCATGACGTTTCCGGAACCGATTCTCCTTATCGTGAGACTTCAAATATCTATGACGGATCCCGCTTTACTGCCGATATGGCGATTCAAAATGTCATTGGAGACAGTTTTAGGGGAGCGACCTGGGTATCGATTCATAACGGTGGAGGTGTTGGCTGGGGAGAGGTAATTAATGGTGGCTTTGGTATGGTTCTTGATGGTTCTAAAGAGGCTTCAAAACGTTTAGCATCAATGCTTTTTTGGGATGTTAACAACGGAATTTCAAGACGAAGCTGGGCCCGAAACGACGAAGCTATTTTTGCCATAAAAAGAGCAATGGAAGTTCAGCCTTTACTAAAAGTAACTTTGCCTAATATAGTTGACGAGACTCTATTTTAGTTTAAAGTTTTCTTATTCAATTTAAAATGAAAACATTAAATTTTTAAATATATGAAAACATTCAAATTAGTACCCGTTTTTCTGCTTTTAATATTAGCCTCATGTAGTTCAGTCAATGTTTATTCTGATTATGATAAAAACGTAGATTTTGCACCTTATAAAACCTATGCTTTCTTTAAGCCCGGTATTGATAAAGTCGAAATTTCTGATTTGGATAAAAGAAGAATTTTACACGCGATAGATACCGAAATGCAGGCCAAAGGTTTTACTAAAAGCGAAAATCCTGATTTATTAGTAAATATTTTTACTAAATCAAGAGAACAAGTAAGCGTAAACCAATTTAATGCCGGTTGGGGCTACGGTTGGGGTTGGGGATGGAATCCTTATATGATGTATGGAGGACAAACTACCGTTTCGTCTTCTACAGAAGGGACTTTATTTATCGATTTGATTGATGCCAAAAAGAAAGAGATGATCTGGCAAGGCGAAGGTGTTGCGACCTTAACTAAAAATGTCGATAAAAAAGATGCAAAAGTGGCTGAGATCGTAAACAAAGTTTTAGCGCAATATCCGCCGGTTAAAAAATAGTTTTCAGTGCTCCCGATAGCTATCGGGATCAGTTTTTCAGAAAAAACTAAAAACAGTTATTGAATTCTTCTCAAAATAATTAATACATTTGTTTTTCAAAGAACAAGAAATGACAAACTTAAATAACATTATTATCGTTATCAACATTATTGCAATTCAGCAATAGTGCGAGGTGTTATATAAATTAAGTAATCAAAATAATTTATTAAACCTCCCAAACCGGGAGGTTTTTTATTTAATAACCACAAATTACACAAATTTCCACAAATCATTTTTCAATTTTAGAAAATAAAAATTAGGGCTAATTCGTGCAATTCGTGGCAAAAAACAAAAAACATGAATCTATTTAATGAAGTACTTGCTGCAAAAAAACAGCTTGAAAATGTAGTTGCTGCTACTCCACTGACACAGAATTTAAATCTCTCCGAAGAATTCAAATCAACTATTTTATTAAAAAGAGAAGATTTGCAAATTGTCCGGTCGTATAAAATCAGGGGTGCTTACAACAAAATTTCGTCGTTGAATGAGACTGAAAAAGCAATTGGAATTGTATGCGCCAGTGCCGGAAACCATGCGCAGGGCGTTGCTTATTCTTGTCATCTTCTGCAGATAAAAGGCAAAATTTATATGCCCAAAACAACTCCAAAACAAAAGGTAAAGCAGGTTCAATTATTTGGAAAATCATTTGTAGAAATTGTTCTTACCGGAGATACTTTTGATGATGCCTACGCTTCAGCAACCGCAGATGCCATCAAAAATTATAAAATTTTTATTCATCCATTTGACGATGAAAAAGTGATTGCAGGGCAAGGAACTGTTGGATTAGAAATTCTAGAAAGTTATAAAGAACCAATTGATTATGTTTTTGTTCCGATTGGCGGCGGCGGACTAGCTTCTGGTCTATCTGAAGTTTTTAAACATCTCAGTCCGAATACAAAAATAATTGGTGTTGAGCCAAAAGGAGCCCCTTCGATGAAAACTTCTATAACAGAAAACAAAAACACAGCCTTAAAAACCATTGACAAATTTGTTGACGGTGCCGCTGTAAAACAAGTAGGCGATATGACTTTTGAAATCTGCAAGGAAAATTTAGAAGATATAATTTTGGTTCCGGAAGGAAAAGTCTGCACCACCATTTTGCGTTTGTACAATGAAGAAGCAATGGTTGTCGAACCAGCCGGAGCATTGACTATTGCTGCCTTGGATTTTTACAAAGACAAAATAAAAGGTAAAACTGTTGTTTGTGTTGTCAGCGGAAGCAATAATGATATTGAAAGAACAGCCGAAATAAAAGAGCGTTCTTTATTATATGAAGGTTTGATGCATTATTTTATGATTCAGTTTCCGCAACGTCCGGGCGCTCTGAAAGAATTTGTAAATAATATTTTAGGTCCGGATGATGACATCACTTATTTTCAATTTCACAAAAAAAACAATCGCGAAGTGGGATCTGTAGTGGTTGGATTGGAATTGAAAAACAAAAAAGACATTATGGATATTAAACTCAATATGACTAAAAATGGTTTTGAGTTTCAATATTTAAATGATAATCAAGATTTGTTTACACAATTAATTGGCTAAAAAACAAAAGGCTGTCTAAAATTTTTAGACAGCCTTTTCAAATCAAAATATAAATTACTAATTGAACTCTAAATTGTAGTTATTGTTTCAGCACTTTTTTAGAGTACGATCCTTCACTATCGTTGATCCTTACTACATAAACACCTTTTGGTAATCTTGAAATTTCAATTTCAGATTGGCTTCCTTTTACAAAACTCAGGGTTTTCTTTAAAACACTTTGTCCTGCGATTGAAAATATCTCTACATCTCCGTTTCCTTCATGATTGGTATCAATTTTTAAATAATCATTTGTAGAATTAATGAAAATTGCCATATCATTCGGGCTTTCATTTTCTGTTATTGTCAAAGCTTTTTTGGCTGTAGATTCAACCTGTACTAATTGCCATTGCTGATTTAGTCCGCCGGTATAAGTCCACACCTGAATATTGGCACCATTTGCAGTCGAAACATTTTCAACGTCTAATGATTTTCCACTATTTACATTGATAATTTTATAGTAACCTCCACCAAGAATTGTTACCGTCCATTTAAATTCGTTGGATGCCGAAAATGTCTTTTGCTGCACTTTTAATCCATCAGCTGTTCCGTTGTTTTCTGGGGCAAGGTACATTCCTGTCGATTTTACAATAATGTAGTAATTGCCACTTCCGTCAGAAACAAATTTCCAGCGTTGGTTATTTCCTCCTCCATTTGTAATGTCATATTGCTGAATGCGGCTTCCGTTTGTTGTCGCATTATCCGCTACATCCAAACCTTTATTGCTGTTTCTGGAAATGATATTGTAATATCCCGGAAGATTTGTAGCAGGTGGTGTTCCTGTACCCCAATTAAAAGTAACTGCCGATGAAGCCGGAACCGAATAATTAAATGCTGATGATCCTGAAACAACTTTGATTGTATTGGCTGATCCCGAGTTATACACGACAAGCGCAATTGATCCATCAGGATTTTTAAACCCAGCTGAAAAAATGCTTCCACTAGAACTTGAAGAAGAAATTCTTAAAGCTCCCGGTTTTACAAATTTTGAGATTTGACCAATAATATAATACGCCACATTTTTGGTATAACTCGTACTATTGTTCACCGTAATGGCGCCTAAACAAGTATTACATCCGCCAGGCGTACGTGGCCCTAAGCCTGAATTATTTGCTGCATTCCATTCTAAAACTGTTTTTGACCAGTTATTTGCGCTACCAATAACAACATTTTGCATGTGCCAGCCAAAATCTCCACTGAAGCTACCGCCTGATCCAGTATATTGTTCTGTAAAATAAACGTTTTTATTTGTCGCATTTCGTACTGTTGACATAGCTGAAATATTTCCTAAATACAAATGAAATGCCGCGCCATCAACATAACTGCTATTATTTAAAACATCAATAGGATAAGCTGTATTATCACAATTATGATCAAAAGCTATAATTTTAATTCCACCATATCCGGCAGCTGCCATTTGCGGACCAAGTTGGTTATTAATAAAGTTTTTTTGCTCTGTTGAATTCATTAGCATACTTGGTTCATTGTTCGGATTTTCAGGTTCGTTTTGAGGTGTGATTCCCCAAATAGAAATTCCTTGAGCCGCCATAGCATCAAAATATTTTACAAAATACCTGGCATACGCTGCATAATACTGTGTTTGCAAACTTCCTCCAACCCATGAATTATTAGTTTTCATCCAACGCGGTGCTGACCACGGCGTCGCTAATATCTTAATGTTAGGGTTAATCAGTTTTATCTTTTTGATGATCGGAATCAAATAGGTTAAATCTGGTCCATTAAGACTGAAATTATTCATATTTGTATCTCCGGCAGTTTCATTATAACTATAAGAAGAGCTGCTTAAATCTGAAGCTGCAATACTAATACGAACTACACTGGCATTTAACCCAGTTGTGGGATTATATAAATCATTTAACAATTGGTTTTGCTGAGTTGCGGCCATACCACTGATTACTTCACAGCTTCCTTCGGTTAATGTAAAACCAAATCCATCCATAGTTTGGTAAGTCGTTCCTGCATTAACGGTAACAGTAGAAGGATTAGTTCCTGAATTGGTTCCGAAGCTGACAGTTGATTGTTGCTGCAGTAATTTAGTTTGGTCTCCACTGGTTATCCATGGAGTTACCGTTTGTGCTTTTACCGTTGTAATAAACAGCAACATTATAAGGACTTGCGCCATTATAATTAAATTGGTCTTTTTTGTAGGTTTTTGGGTAGTTTTACGCATAGTTTTTGAGTTTTTAGAAATTGAATTTTTCTTATTTTTTAAGATTAATTTTATTAATACAAAACAATATTATGTTAAATTTAATCAATTTAATAAAACTCCGACTTTACAAATACACATCAAACTAAAAAACCAACTTAACAAAAACTCATCTGCTTATTTTTTAAATTATTGATTTTCAACTATTTAAAAAATAATAAAGAACCAAAATCTCACTTTAAAAATCAAATATTTACAACCAACTAAAAAACAGCAAATTATAAGTTTTTATTTTTGAACCGAAACATTTATTTCCATCCATTTCATATCAAAAATTAGTTGTAAAATGACAAATATCATCGAAGGAGATAAAGTTTAATTGTATTTTTGCACTTCACTTTTTTATATAGAAGACATGGCTGCTCTTAAAGATATTTCAGACGTAGAGGACATAAAATTAATGGTCGATACCTTTTATGATAAGGTTCGAAAGGACGATCTGCTTGGTCCGATTTTTAATGATAAATTGCAGGATCGCTGGCCTATGCATTTACAAAAAATGTATGGATTCTGGCAAACTATTTTATTTGATGTTCGTGCTTATTCCGGAACTCCTTTTCCGCCTCACAAACAATTACCTGTAGATAAAACTCATTTTGACCGCTGGGTTTTTCTTTTCAACTCTTCAATCGACGGGCTTTTTGCCGGGCCTGTTACAGAAGAAGCAAAAATGAGAGCCGAAAATATGGCGTATATGTTCAATCATAAAATTGATTATTTCAGGAATTTAGAGAATCAATAAAAATTAATTCCATTGGTATTTCTAAATAACTAAATTTGGCGGGAACAATTTTTATTAAAACATGAAAAAAGCATTCCTATCTTTTCTATTTTTTCTCTTTATCATTATTTCTTCCAATGCTCAGGCCTCTAAAAGCAATTTATACAAAGGCACAATTGATGGAAAAATAGCCGTTACTTTTTTTATTAAGACAGAAGAAAACCCTTGTACAGCCGATTTACTTTATACTGCCATGTATCGCTACGATAAATCCGGCAGTTGGATTCAATTGGACATTACTCAAAATACCAAAAATGAAAATCAATTTGCATTGGTAGAACATGGCTTTACGGGTCTTATGATTTTGAAAAAAGACGAAACTACTTTTAGCGGCTTATGGATCAGTTCTGACAGCAAAAAACAATTGAAAGTGGAGCTGAAGGAAGCCAAAATGACTAAAAAGGAAACGGAATCGTACGAAGCCAAAATGGAAAAAGTTAATTATGAAAATAACGATTGCTAAAAATTGTTATTTCTATAATTTGAAAATATTCTTTTGAAAACAGATCCCCTAGCCCTGATAGTCCCGAGGCTTCGGGAGAAATCCTTTTTCTTGCTCCTTCAGCAAAGGAAAAGATACAAGCGGATAGCAGGACTAGCTCCTAAAAATCATACTACAACTTCAAAACAAATTTCTATTAAAACCTCAATAAAAAACACTTTCGAACAAAAAAATTGTGATGAATAGCAAAAATTAGCGCCTTAAATTCGTAATTTTACATTCTTAATCTACAACGTTTTCGAAATGAATCCAAATATTGAGACAAACCCGTTATTAGAGCGATTGCCTAAACATTTAAAGCAATTTATTAAACCTCAGGATTATAGCGATTATACGCCGATTAATCAGGCTGTTTGGCGTTATGTGATGCGCAAAAATGTAGATTANTAAACATTTAAAGCAATTTATTAAACCTCAGGATTATAGCGATTATACGCCGATTAATCAGGCTGTTTGGCGTTATGTGATGCGCAAAAATGTAGATTACTTATCAAAGGTTGCCCATCATTCGTATTTGGATGGTTTGAAAAAAACCGGAATCGAAATCGATTCTATTCCGAGTATGTATGGAATGAACCGTATTCTGACCGAAATTGGCTGGGCTGCCGTTGCTGTCGATGGTTTTATTCCGCCGAATGCTTTTATGGAATTTCAGGCTTATAACGTTTTGGTTATAGCTTCAGACATCAGACAATTAGAACATATTGAATATACACCCGCACCAGACATTATTCACGAAGGTGCCGGCCACGCTCCTNTATAACGTTTTGGTTATAGCTTCAGACATCAGACAATTAGAACATATTGAATATACACCCGCACCAGACATTATTCACGAAGGTGCCGGCCACGCTCCTATTATTGCGAATCCTGAATATGCGGAATATTTGCGCCGTTTTGGAGAAATTGGATGCAAAGCGATTTCATCTCACAAAGATTACCAGATGTATGAAGCGATTCGTTTGCTTTCAATTTTGAAAGAAGCCGAAGATACGCCACAAGAAAAAATTGACGAAGCTGAAAAAGCCGTTGCTGATTTACAAAATAATATGGGCGAATTATCTGAAATGGCTCAAATTAGAAACCTGCATTGGTGGACAGTGGAATACGGTTTAATTGGAACTGTTGAAGACCCAAAAATATATGGTGCCGGATTACTTTCTTCGATCGGAGAAAGCTCGTGGTGTATGACAGATAACGTAAAGAAAATCCCTTATGACATTTCGGCTGCGAATCAGAATTTTGATATTACGCAATTACAGCCTCAACTTTATGTAACGCCTAATTTTTCTTATTTAAGTTTGATTTTAGAAGAATTTGCGAATAAAATGGCGTTGAGAACCGGAGGCCTTTCCGGAATTCAGAAACTGATTCATTCGAATGCTTTAGGTACAATTGAATTGAGTACTGGTTTACAAATTTCAGGCGTTTTTACCAATGTTTTGGAAGAGGAAGGAAAACCGGTTTACATTCAGACTACTAGAAAAACAGCTTTATCCTATCGTGAAAAAGAATTAGTCGGCCACGGAACTTTAACGCATCCACATGGATTTGGCAGTCCGATTGGAAAACTAAAAGGTTTCAATCTAGCGATTGAGGATATGAGCCCGAAGGACTTGCAGGCTTACAGTATCGTAGAAAATGAAACCGTTAAATTGGAATTTGAAGGCAATATTATTGTGGAAGGAGAAATCATTACAGGGTCCAGAAACTTACACGGAGAAATCATTTTAATCAGTTTCAGAAATTGTACCGTAACACACGGCGAAACGATTTTGTTTCAGCCTGACTGGGGAAATTACGATATGGCCATTGGTAAAAAAGTAGTTTCTGCTTTTTCCGGTCCAGCTGATGTGAATAGTTTTGATCTGATTAATATTGTTCCGACTTCTCAAACCATTAAAGCAAAACATACAGACAAGCGTGATGATTTGGAAGTTCTTTATCAGACTGTTCGTTCCATAAGAGAAAATAAAGATTCTAATGCTGAACTAAAATCTGTTTTTGAGAAACTAAAAAATGATCATTCTAATGATTGGCTACTTGCTGTTGAAATTGCAGAGCTTTTGAAAGATTCAGATGAAAAACAATTACTACAGGAAGTATTGGTTTATTTGGATCAACTGAAAGAAAAGCGTCCTGAAGTGGCACATTTGATTTCGGGCGGACTGGATTTGATTTTCGACAAGGAAGCCGTATAAATTTAATCTCGCAAAGTCACAAAGTCGCAAAGTTTTAAAAAAAAAGAAGTGATTAAGCGTACTGTTTGTCATTCCGAGGAACGAGGAATGACATAAAATGAGAAAAAATTTTGCAACTCTGCGTCTTTGCGAGATTCTTTTTTCTTTACAACTTTGAATTCAAATCCTGATTAAATTCTTTTTCAGATTCTATTGTTTTTCCGTTGTATTGTAGTTTCCAACCCATTGAATTGGTCAAAATTAAAATCTTTGATAATTCACTTATCAATCTGTTTTGAGCGTTTGTTTTCAGGGATGAATTCTCAATTTTCTTGGCCAGATTTGCCTTAACCGATTTATTGATTTTATTATAATCATCTCCCGTAAACGGGTTCATTTGGCTTTGCTCGATATCATAAAATTTAATATCCGGATTGATTTTAATTTCTTCTTTCGGAATATTTAAAATCGTGATGGTTTTGTTTTTTTCATCGATGTCATATTTCATTTTATGCAAATCGTAGGCAACGGTAACATTTGCATTTACAACAACAAGCGCTTTCTTCTCAAAAGAAACCATATCCAGGAAATATTTCTGCTGATTTTTATATGTGATCACTTCTGAAAAATGTCCTTCGGTCACAACTAATTTTCCAACATTCAGAATTTGTTGTTGAATTAAATTAGTATTGTATTCAATATCTTTATCATCATCCTTTTTGAATTGGCAAAATTTGAAAGCCAAAATTATTAAGAAAACGACTGAAGCTAAAACTAAAATTCTTTTAAGTGTATTTTGCATTACTTTATTTTATTAGACCAATTTACTTCTTTTTTTCAAAAGGGTTATTAAAAGTTTGCCACGAATTTTCACGAATTGGAATGGCATTGAAATGAATTCCACATTTGTGAAATTGACCCAATAAACACAAAGTATGAATTAGTGAAAATTCGTGAAATTTGTGGCAAAAAAATATTCGTAGCAAAAAACATTAAAACGGATATCCAATTGCAATATTCAATATTAGATTTTCTTTTCGCCATGGTCCGCTTCCGAAATCAATATCTTTGATTACCCATCTTTCACCATCAGGTAAATATGGTTTTCTTAGCGGAAATGCCAAATCGGTTCTTAAAATAAAGAAAGAGACATCGAAGCGCAAACCAACTCCGGCACCAACGGCGATTTCTTTCATAAAATCCTTAGAAATTTCGGCTCCAGGTTTATTTGGGTCAGCATTCATAAGCCAAATATTTCCGGCATCGATAAATGCAGCGCCTTTTACAATACTGAAAAGCTTTGCCCTGTATTCGGTACTAAACTCCAATTTTAAATCTCCAGATTGATCTGGCAGATAATTGTTTTCTGTCTCTATATTAAGATAACTTCCCGGCCCAATTGATCTCGCTCTGAAAGCTCGAATACTATTAGTTCCTCCAACCACAAATTGTTTAGATGTTGGTAATGCACTTGAATTTCCGTAAGGAATACCAGCTCCCACAATAATTCTGCTGGCCAACTGACTTTCCTTTCCGAGTTTTAAATAATGCCTGAAGTCGCCTCGCAATTTTACATATTGACTAAAAGGAACATCAAAAATGCTTTTCTGATTACCTTCCTTAACATTTGCTCCGGTCACTAAACCTGTAACATTTCCTGCCAAATCTACTTCTCCACTAAAATAAAACGTATTTTTTTTACGCTTCTGCATTGTATTGGTAAACGTATAGGTATAGGTCGGCCCAAAAATCAATTGTTTTTCGATTACTTTTCCCAATGATTCATCTTGTTCAATATCATCCAAATATTCCTGTGTTACATTATTTGGACTCACATAAGTAATATCCATTATATTCAGTTGATGTTCTTTTCGAACGTTCTCTTTCCACAAATAACCATAAGAGGCTTTGAAGGAATTTAAAGAATACAATTGTGTCCTGTTTTGATATTCATATCTTACAGTTGCTTTGGTTCTGGGCACATATTCGCTTGAGCCTTCAACATGAAAAAACGGAACAATAAATCTCGGCCAGGTTAAACTGGTTTCTGTTCCCACTTTATAAATGTTCTTACCGTTATTGGTTCCGGAAAGCTGAAAATCGGCACCGCCAAAAACAGATACCGTAAGTAATTCGGCTCCTTTAAACAAGTTTCTATTATTCCAATTGACATTCAATTCTGTACCGGTGTAGCTGGCCGAATTGGTTTTTCCCAAAACCTCAACACGAATGAATTTCTTCGGAAGGAGCGTTAAATAATAATACGAATCTAAAGTCTTTGGCAAACTGTCTGAAGGTTTAAATTCATTTTTCACAAAACTAAAAGTTCCGAGATTTACAAAACGGTTCAATGTCAAATTATGATCTTTTCGATTGTACAAATCTCCTTTTTTAAAGTAAATGGTCCTATCAAAAACTCGCGGATTAAAAGTATTGGCTGTGTCGATAATCGTGAAATCTTTATACTGAACAACGTCTTCCGGTTTGTATTTCAGACTGTCTTTTGAAATCGCAAAATTTGGATAAACAATGATTTTATTAATCTTATAAGCAGTAAGCGCTTTTGGCGGTGCATCGGCTTTTATCACCAATTTGATTTTTACTTCATGATCACCTTTACTGCTGTCGACCTGTGCTAAAATATAATCAGGATTAAAATAAAAATAGCCTCGCTCCTTCAACCTTGCATCTATCCTTTCTCTTTCGGCTTTAATGACATCCAAATCATACGGTTTTCCTACTTTCAATAAACTTCTTCGGCTTGATCTTCCAATTATCCTTGACATTGCCAAAGAATCATCTGGAAAAGTCACACTTTTAATGATATATTGTTTTTTAGGCGTAACGGTATATTCCGCTGTGGCTCTTTTATTTTTAGCTGTCGAATCGGCGCTGACACGTGTTTTAAAATAACCTCTATTCTCCGTGAAATTTCGCAAAACAGATGCGTTGTAATCTAAATCAACTTTACTAAAAAGCACTGGCGGTTCCCCTACTTTAGTTCGTAACCAATACCGAATTCCCTTTTCTTTTTTAGGTTCGCCTGCGATGTTATAAATCCATAATTTAGGACGTAATCCTAAAAACTGTTTGTTAGGTTTAGGACGTAACAAATCTTCCAGTTCCTTCTCCAGTTCCTTTCTTTCTTTCTTTTTAATGACAGAATCTTTTACTGTCACAGAACCGCCTGTGTACAATAATTCTCCTTCTGGCAGATATTTTGTATTACTGCATCCAAAAACAAAAAATAAGGACAGCGCAATAAAATATCTGATATATTCCATTCTCCTATTGCTATGTTTTTTGCTCATCTCCTTCTAATTGATTTTCGTCTTTCTCTTTCTCTTCTTTTTCTTTGAGTTTTCTCTTTTCCTTGCGCAGTTTTTCTTCTTTAATCATTTCTTTTTCTGCCAAACTTCTGTGGAAAAGCTCTCTAAATTTATTGTAACTCATCGTAATAATAAAAGCAACTCCCGTTTCAATAACCTGACCTTCAACGGCAACCTGATATTCATTTTTTCGATAAGCACGAAGCATATAACGCCCGTCTTTGGTTAATTGATAATCCAATGCCACATCACCGGCAATATTGGTACTTTCTTCGTTAGCACGTTCCTGGCCTTCAACAGCGAAACTACTTCCAACGGTAACTTTCAAACGATCATCTAAAAGCTTTTTAGAAACCCCAACATTTAAGTCGGTTCTGTTTTCTCTGGTTCCAGTTGTATAATCATCTGTAGATTCCAGATCGAATTCTAATTGAACTCCGGAGATCAACTCTCCAGCCAAATCATTTAATTGTTGAGAAAGAATTTTACTCACACTTTGCCTTGCCAATGATTCTGCGCTGGTTCCACCGCTTTCACTGGCAAACGGATTTTCGCCAATAAATCTGTTCAATAATAAAAGGGCAAAAACCTGTTTGTTTAATTCGGCTGGCTCTTGCCTTAATTGTTCCAGTTTTTGCTGTGTGGTTTCTACAATTGCTGATGACACATCATAATTTCCGTCCGGCAGAACAATATCAAAAGTAATTTCAGGCTTCATTAATTCGCCATTCATTTTCAATAAAGTCTGAAATGGTATTTTTTGTTTATAGGTGTTTTTAATGGTTTGAGAGTCATTTCCTAACTGATTTCCAAGCAAATCGATTGGCGCCGCTTCAACTTTATAAATTGCTGTAATATTTACATTCGCCATCGTTGGTTCACCGTTCCAGATAATATAACTTCCTTTCTGAATATTGAATTTTCTACGGATCATATTGAAATTCATTTCATAAGCACCATCTGAAAATTCATATTTACCAGTTAAAGTTGTTTTTCCCGATGGGTCAATTCCGCCTGTCAATTCCGCTACGCCTTTTAGATTTAAATAATCTCCATTTCCTTTATCAATTACTAATGTAAGATCAGCTTCTTTATCTATTGAAATTGCAACATTAACATCCATACCAAGTAACTCTGACTGATCCAGTTTTTCTTTCATCTCAGCTGTTTGTTTCAGATAGAGATTATCCTCATCTACAAACTCGACAATTCCTTCTCTATCTGCAATTGATGGATCGGACTGAGGCAAAACAACTGAAAATTTTGTTTCGTCTTTGATTTTGATAGTACCTCCCACAATAGGATTTTCAAGTGTTCCTTTGACATTCAGTTTGGCATCTAAAATCAAATCGCCGTAAAATAAATCGTTGTCTTTTTCTTTAGAATGAATGGCTCTAAAATCGTCTGCAACTACAGTCAACCCAAAATCAAAATTGGTATAATCTGCCGATTTAATAGTTCCGTTTATCGTCAGCTTATTATCATTTTCATCATTAAGGGTGAAGCTGTCAAAAGTAATTACGTCATTTTGAAGCGTAATTTTTTCGTTGGCCGTTTTAAAATAAGAATTGAATTTCGTCACTCTGAAACCGGCATCATTAAAATTTAATTCTCCATTCACTTTTGGTGCGCTGGCATTTCCTGTAATTTTAAAATCTCCTGATAAATAACCGCTTCCTTCCTTTATATTGTCCATACTGAAACCCTGAATACTTTTGATATTCAGTTTATTCAAATCAAGATTAAAGTCCAGATTTCCATTGGCGACACTATATGTTCCTGTCAGATTTACGTCGTTATCTTTGCCAGTCAGTGTGACATTGGCATTCAATAAATCATTGGTTTTATTATCTACTTTAACAGCAATATCACCAACTGGTTCACCTTTAAAAGCAAAATCATCAATTTTTATATCTGATGTAAAAGTGGGTTTTGTCATTACATTTTCGGCAACAGCATTTCCGTTGATCAGTCCCTGCATTAACAATTTATCTTTTTTGACCATATTCATAATGGTCTCGATTTTGAAGTTTACAAAATCAACCTGAAGTGGCGCATTATCCTGAGTTCCCTGTGATTGAATTTTAAGCTGGTTACCCGAATTTTCTATGTTGAATTTACTGACATAAAGTCTTTTTCCTCCAAATTCAACCGAGTTTTCAGGATCAATATTCCATTTATCATAATTCAGCACAAAGTTTTCTGCATCTATTATGAAGATGTTTTTAGAATCTTCTGCTTTAAATTCGCCGGCAATAAAATACTGTTGTTTGTCTTTTGCATCTTTTACTTCAAGTGCATAATCCAAAATATTGTTTTCAACTTTTCCCGACAAACTCGTGAACGGAATTTTCAAAGAACCACTTTCAATTGTTGCCACCGAAATTTGATATTCCAATGCATTTTCTTTGGCTTCTATATTTATTTTTCCGTCGGCTATAGTATTATCGGCATAAACAATTCTCGGAATAGTTCCTTTTATTTCTAAAGAATCGGTTACGTTATTGTATTTCCCTTCGATTTTCAGAGGTTCTAAGCCTGTTAATTTCGGAACCAGTTTAAAAAGAATTGGATCGTTATCAATCGTCAATGTGAAAGCCAAACGCTGTTCATCAGATTCTCCGTTTACTTTCGGATTTTTTAAATCAATGTATTTTGAAAGTGATTTTTTTATTGCCGATGCCAGAGTTGGCAATTTGTATTTTCCGTCCACTTCCGCTTTTAAAAACTGAGAGGAGATTTTAATATTATTTCGGCTTTCATCTGAAAAAGCGATTACACGAATCGAATCTAAAACAATTGGTTCCTTATCCTGTAAAACCTGAATGTTCGAAAAAAACACTTTTCCATTTAAAAAATCCGGATTACTATTGGCGATATCGGCATCAACATTTCCACGCAATTTCATTGGTCCGGCGTGAAGATGCAGTTTTTCTAAATCGGCAATATCAAGGTTTAGTTTTAATTGAACAGATGGATATTTATCTTTTGTATTTCCGCTGGCTGTTAAATCAAAATTTAAATTCGGATCTTTCATTCCTGATTTTACAGCGAAAGATCCGTTTTCGATATTTCCTTTTAAAGCTAAATCTCTGTAGGTATATTTATTGAAAACCGCTTTCTGAACCAAACCATCCAGATCTGCCTGCGCCGTTTTTGGATCTAAACCTTTTCCTTTTATTTTCGCTTTAAGCGTAACTTTTCCGATGGAGTCGTTTTTGATTAATCTTCCTAAATCAAAATCTAATAAATAAACAGTTGCATCGTATTTCTCTCTTTTTTTGACACGCTGATCAAATAATGCATCAACTTTTGCATTTCCGAAACTACTGTTTAAAGCCAGATTCGTTTTGAAATTCTGCACAGAACCTTTAAATTTTCCCTGCAAACTCAATTGAGAAGGCAATTGAATGTTTTTCGGAATTGTGCCTACTGGTACAAAACCGTAAATATCTTTTGAAGTGCTTGAAAGCTTCTTAATATCTAAATCGTAATACGCTTTTTGAGCATCTGGAAGTCCTTTGATTTTCCCTGAAAGAGAAACTTTTGTCGTTCCGATTCCGCTCATTTCGAATTGCGGAATATTCAAATCTTTTACCTTCCCGCTCAAGCGAGTATTCAAATATAAAATCGCATTTGGATTACTTTTAAACGG
Source organism: Flavobacterium sp. Root420 (assembly GCF_001427905.1). Taxonomy (GTDB): domain Bacteria; phylum Bacteroidota; class Bacteroidia; order Flavobacteriales; family Flavobacteriaceae; genus Flavobacterium. The sequence goes on along the minus strand of NZ_LMEF01000031.1, from coordinate 224,945 downwards.
ATTTGTTTTTTGTAAATCCGGAGCAAATAATAAAATGTCTCTAAAACCGATTTTAGACTGATTTAAATTAGCATCAAGGCTCAGATTGGCAATATCCTTTTTTAAAGCGTTAAGCGAAGGATAGGCAATTTTAATTTTATTCTGAAGAAGGGTTTGTGGTGTTCTCAAATATAAATTATCCACAGAAGCATTTTTGGGACCGTAAAAGAAATCGGTTTTTAAAGATTGAATCTGCAATCCGCTTTTATCGTTTACAGCAAGAGATTTTATATTTCCTGAAATCGTATCATTTCCATAATATAGTTTCTCGGCTTTAAAATTGAATTTATCCAAATCCATGTGACTGTAATCGATTCCTTTTGAAAGCGGTTTGGATTGCATATCATCAAATTTGAAAGCGATGTTCTCTAAATTAACATCAGCCAGTTTGACTTTCCAGCCTGACTGTTTGATTGAAGTTGTATCTAAACTCGGCGCCTGAATTTGTTTGTCTTTGGCACCCAAGCGTAAATTCCCTTTTAGATTTTTCAATTCGAAAGTATCAAAATCCAAAAGCTGATTGTTCATATCAATTTTATTCACTGATAAGTCTAAATTGCCTAGTTTGATTCCCGAATCTAATTTGGAATCTTTATTATCGTATGCGATATCAATTTTTGATAAACTGATTTTCCCAAGCTTTAAACTGAAATCTTTTCTTTTCGAAATCGTATCAACTGTTTTTACCGAAACTTCAGCAATTTTCTCGACAACATCCTGATTCAAAACGACTTTTAATCCATTTAAAGCAATATTTGGAATATTGAAATTCATTTTATCCAAATCAAATTCTTTGAATTTCGTATCAAAATGGGTCAGTTTTACCCGAACATCATTTTTAGAATAATCATCTTTAAAATTGAATTTGATATTATCGAGATTTACTTTTACAACAGATATTTTAAAAGGTTTACTATCCGGATCTTTTGGTTTTTCAAGCTCTTTTGACTCGAACGCTTTTATAATATAATCGAAATTGAAAACACCCTCTTTATTTCTGGAAATATTGGCCGTAGTGTTTTCTAAAGAAACAGAATTGATCTCCAATTCACTACTAACCAATTTAAACAAATCGACATCTACAACTAAGCGTTTACCGGCCAGCAAAGTATCTTTCTTTTGATCTTCAAAATAAAAACCTTCCAAGACTACATCTTTTGGAAATTTAATCGAAATATGATCTAAGGAAACTTTGGTTTTGATCTTATCGTGCAGATAAGTAATCGCTTTGTCCTTAACTAAATTCTGAACCGATGGAACCTGGATTAAAATAATGACAAGCAATAAAAGTGCGACGATAGAACCCACGCACCATAGGAGTACACGTAGTGTTTTTTTAAGAAAATGAATTGTTTTTGTATTCATACGTCAATAAAACACATTTAGATTAAAGTTGCATTATTATAAAGCTGTATTTCGACAGTTTACAAAATTGAAAAATTTAAACCTTAACAATTTACATAATTATGCTCAAATATTCTAGAATTTTACTGACAAATAATCATTATCCTACTTCTAATATTTTGCCACAAAGGCTCTAAGACACGAAAAATTTGTTTTTAAAATTTAATATTAGGCCATCTTTCTCCCAAAGACTTTATTTTTTGCTGAAGTTTAGCAAGGAATTTTTGATGTTGTTCTGATTCTGGATTGAAGCTTCGATGACGCAGGCTTTTTTGAATTTCATCTACTTCCTGCATTAGAGAAATGCTTTCTTCCGAAATATAATTTTCACTGAATTTATGCCAGATGTAATCTATTGCCACCTGATTTGGGTGCAACATATCTTCTGTATAAAAGCGATAATCTCGCAGTTCATCCATCATTATTTCGTAAGAAGGAAAATAGTTATGAGTTATGAGTTTTGAGTTATGAGTTTTTAGAACCTGATGAACTGCCGTAAATAAGTGCGATTTACTTAGTTGGTTTTCTGCGAAGCCGTCTTTGATGTGGCGGACTGGCGAAATGGTAAAAATGAGGTTTATACCTGGATTTAAAGTCTGAATTAAATCGATTGTATTTTGAATGCTTTTTTGAATGACATCAACCGGCAATAATTCTTTTGAGAATTGTTTTTGTGGTACTTTATGGCAATTGGCTACGATTTCTTCACTTTGTAGATTTCTATAAATCCAGGACGTTCCATAAGTGATAATAATGTGCGTTGCTTCTTTTAATTGCTTGTTGGTTTCAGAAATCGCTTTATTTAAAGTTTCAAGTAGTTCCTGTCGATCTGAATTGCTTAAATCAGAATGCACTTCATAAGAATGCCAGCGTTCGTTATGAAAGAAAACGTCTTTTTCTGTAAACCAGTTTTCATTAACCGTTCTTTCAATTACTTTCTCAATCGAAACCGGATTGAAGATTATCCCAAATGGATTTGTTTCATTCTGAAACTTGAAATAATCGAATTTATCAGCCATGTTTTCTGCAAAACAAGAGCCAAAAGAAAGCACTTTCGAATTATAATCGATCGGATTATTAGATTTTGATAGTGGGATTTGGGTTCTGAATTGCATAATTTTTTATTCAAAAATACAGTTTAAAAACCATTTATAGATTAAAAAATCCCAATCAGCTATTATTGTCGATTGGGATTTTATATTAATTATGAAAAAATTAATAAGTAAATTCAAATTTTTCAGAATTTTTGGCATCTCCAACAAATATTTCAGTAAGAAAATTATTTGCATTGTATTTGTTAGTAGCAGTCAAGGTTTCCGTATGAGTAACTTTTCCAGTGCTATCATAACTTACCGTAGTGGTAGTTAGCTCATTATTTGCAGAATAAAAATCAAAAGTTTCATCTAAATTCAACAAAAGTTTTACTCCGGTTACATTTGTAAAAGGACTTTTTTTATCATCAAATGTACTTGTGATTTTGTCTCTCTCTCCATTTATATATTCAGAAGAAACTATGTTCCCATTTGAAAAAGTATAAAGTGTAGTTGTATCATATTTAATTTCCACCTTATTGCTTATTTCAGACTCGTTTGCGTTAACTGTTCCGTTTGCGTTATAAACGAAAGTCAATTTTTGCTGAGGACTAGTACTAAAGGCTTTAGTAGTAATTTTAGAAACTAATTTTCCGTTTTCATATGCATAAACATCTGTAGAGTATAAAACACTTGATCTATACAACTCAACTTTAGTTATAACATCGCCTGTATAAGTATAAACAGATCTTGAAGCATCAGAAAGCGCAATATCTTTCAACTTATTTCCGTCGTAAGTTATAGTATAAGTAATACTACCTGACTGTCCATTTTCAACAGTTGTTTCAACCATTTTTTTTGGTAATAATGTTTCAGATGCTACATCAGTCGATGAATCATCACTAGAACAAGAAGTCATCAGTGCGATTGATAAAGCACCAAAAAGGCATAAAATTTTTTTCATTTTGATTAGGTTAAATTTGTAATTACTGCAAACGTAATACAACCCAAAATCAAAACCTTACGGAATTCCACAATCAAAACATATAATAATTTAAATACTTCTTAATACATTAAAGCTAAGCAGCATAGGCAAGTTAAGTATTTTAATAAAAAAAATAAATATTCAAACTTAAAGAAAATGCTGGCGGTTCACCATTTAAAAAAATTACATTTATAATAACATAAATCAACTTCACTAACTAAAACTATTCCTTACTTTTGCATCTTCCATAAACTAAAATTCACTTATGAAATTATTATATTCTTATATAATCAAACACAAAATGCTTTTGTTTTTTGCTTTGATTATGGCCTCTATAAATATCTGTTTCAGCTTATCTGACTCTATTATTACCGGTAAATTAATGCAGGATTGCGGTGTTGGATTGCACAAATATGCTGGAAATGAAATCGGTTTTATTAAATCTTTATCATTCTGGCTTGGGCTTTCACTTGGGGCCGCAATGGTTTCCAGAATTACCAAAAATTTTCAGGATTACTTCACCAATGTCGTTATTCAGCGAACGGGAGCGCAAATGTATACAGACGGAATCAAGAAATCCCTTGATTTGCCTTACGCCGAATTCGAAGACCAACGTAGCGGTGAGACTTTGAGTAAACTAACCAAAGTGCGTTCTGATTCTGAGAAATTAATTACGCTTTCTATCTCTTTGATTTTTCAAACCGTAATCGGATTCATATTTGTTATTCTCTACGTTGCCCGAATCGATTATCGAATTTCTCTTATCTTTTTAGTTACTGCTCCAATTATTGCTTTGGTAAGTTCGTATTTGGGAAAAAAGATTAAAATTGTTTCTAAAAAAATCGTAAATCAAACTAATGCTTTAGCGGGTTCAACAACAGAGAGTTTACGAAACATTGAGCTTGTAAAAAGTCTTGGATTAACCTATCAGGAAGAAAAACGTCTGAATTTAAACACTTTTAAAATCCTTCATTTGGAATTGGAGAAAATCCGTTTTATCAGAAGTTTGAGTTTTATTCAGGGAACAACGGTTCATTTTTTAAGAACCTGTGTGGTTTTTACTTTATATTATTTTTTATTTGGAGGAAAAATTATTGTGGGTGATTTACTGACCATGGTATTTTTTACCTTTTTCATTTTTGGACCTTTACAGGAATTGGGGAATTTCATCATCGCTTTGAATGAAACCAAAGTTTCTATGGAAAACTTCAAAACTTTATTGAGTGCACCAAAGGAATTTCGCCCAAAAAACCCAAAACATGTTGGGGCGATTCAGTCATTGCTTTTTTCGAATGTAAGTTTCAAACATAAAACTGCTAAATTCAAAGCGGTTGAAAATATTAATTTTGAAATCAAACAGGGAGAAACCATTGCATTTGTTGGGCCATCAGGCTCCGGAAAAACAACTTTAGTAAAATTATTGGTGGGATTATATACGCCTGCTGAAGGTCAGGTTCTGTATAACGAAATTGATTCAACTGAAATTGATTTATTAGATTTAAGAAAACAATTAGGTTTTGTAACGCAGGATGCACAATTATTTTCAGGAACGATTCGTGAGAATTTATTGTTTGTAAAACCAAATGCAACTGACGACGATCTATATGATGCCCTAAAAAGAGCAAGTTGTGAAAAATTATTAAGACGTGCCGAAGATGGCTTAAACACCACCATCGGTGAAGGCGGAATTAAAGTTTCCGGTGGAGAAAAACAACGTTTATCAATCGCCCGAGCTATTCTACGAAATCCAAATTTATTGATTTTTGATGAAGCAACTTCTGCATTAGATTCTATTACTGAAGAAGAAATTAACGCAACGATTCGAAATATATCAGACAAGAACAGAATTACCGTTTTAATTGCACACCGCTTATCGACAGTAATGCATGCCGATAAAATATTTGTTTTGGAACAAGGTAAAATCATCGAACAAGGAAAACACGAAGATTTAATTCTGGAAAAAGGTTTGTATTATGCTATGTGGCGTCAGCAAATTGGTGAGCGTAAATAATTTTTTTTATTAATCTCGCAAAGACGCAGAGTCGCAAAGTTTTTTTAAGCTTTGCGACTTTTCTTTATCTATAATTTAAGTTTTTAAGTTGAGATGTCTAAAGATTAGAAACTACTCTTTTGATTCCTAATTTGATGATTGGTACATTAAAGTTAATTAGTAGACCTAATTTCATTTTTGTGATTTTAAGATACGTCAAAACTTGTTTTGCGTGGATGTCCGTAATTCGCTCGATTGACTTATCTCTAAAATAACTTTATTTTCAACTATCAAATCGGATCTAAATCCGATATCTAATTGAATTCCATCCCAAAGTACCGGCAATTGTTTATGTCTTTCCACTGACACCCCCCTTTTTGTTAATTCATGATATAATATTGACTCATAAACAGATTCTAATAATCCTGGCCCAAGCTTCACATGTATTTTATAACAAACATCAACTACAATAGCTGAAATCTCATTTTCTGTCATTTTGTTTTTTTACAAAACCAAGAAAAAACCTACAATATAGTTGCATTTAATAAAAAAGTCGCAAAGCTTAAAAAAAAACTTTGCGACCTTGTGTCTTTGCGAGATTAAAAACAGTTGCTACTTCACAAACTCAACTGCCTTACCCAAAGCCTCAGCAATCCCAGCAGCATTTTTACCTTTTCCAGAAGCGAAGAAAGGCTGTCCTCCTCCATTTCCTTCAATATACTTTCCTAATTCTTTGATTACTGCATTTGCATTTAAGTTTTTAGCTGTAACCAATTCTTTAGCGATATAACAATGAATATTTGGTAATCCATCTTCTATAGAAGCTAAAAACACAAATGAATCTGCTTTTGAACTTCCTAAAGCTGATGCCAAATCCTTAGTCGATGCCATGCTTAAATCTACTTGTTTTGCAAGGAAATTTACGCCGTTTATTTGTTGGAAATCTTTTTCTAGTTCTGATTTTAAAGCGCCAATTTTTTCTTTTAATAATTGCTCAATCTGTTTTTTCAGTTTCGCATTATCGTCTTGTAAAGAAGCCACAGATTTTAAAATATCCTGTGGATTTTTAAGTGTTTCTTTTATTTCGGATAAAGTATTTTCCTGATTTTGATAGAAGTCTTTTACTGCATCACCAGTAATCGCTTCAATACGACGGATTCCAGCGGCAACTGCACCTTCAGAAATGATTTTGAAATGCCAGATTTCTGCCGTGTTTTTCACGTGAATTCCACCGCAAAGCTCTTTACTTTCACCAAATTCAATCATACGGACATTATCTCCGTATTTCTCTCCAAATAAAGCCATTGCACCTTTATCTAATGCCTCCTTAATTGGAATATTTCTGTGTTCTACTAATTGTAATTGTGCTTCAATTTGCGCATTTACACTTGCTTCAACCTGACGTAATTCTTCATCTGAAACTTTAGAAAAGTGCGAAAAGTCAAAACGCAAATAATTCGGATTTACCAATGAGCCTTTTTGCTCTACGTGAGTTCCCAGAAGGTTTCTTAAAGCCAAATGCATTAAATGCGTAGCAGAGTGATTTTTAGAAGTTGAACCTCTTAAATCGGTATTTACTTTTGCTACAAAACCAGCTTCAATATTTTCCGGCAATTGTTTTGCAAAATGCAAAATCAAATTGTTTTCTTTTTTAGTATCAATAATTTCAATCGTTTCGTTTGCAGAAACTAAAGTTCCTTTATCTCCAACCTGACCTCCGCCTTCTGGATAAAATGGCGTGTTGTCTAAAACGATTTGATAAAGAATTCCATCTTTTTTAGAATCTACTTTTCTGATTCTGGTGATTTTTACTTCGTTTTCTGTTTTATCATAACCCACAAATGTTTCAACATTTCCGGGAATTAAAACGGACCAATCTTCAGTTGAAACTTCAGATGCAGCGCGTGAACGATTTTTTTGTTCCTGCATTGAGGCATCAAATTCTGTTTCATTGAAAGACATATTTTTCTCTTTCAAAATCAAAGCTGTCAAATCTTTCGGAAAACCAAAAGTATCATACAATTCGAAAGCTTTTGCTCCTGAAACTTCTGAACCTTTTGTTTGTGCAATTACATTATCTAATAATTGTAATCCCTGATCTAAAGTTCGTAAGAAAGAAGCTTCTTCCTCACGAATTACATTGGTAACCAATTGTTGCTGCGATTTGATTTCCGGGAAAAATTCTCCCATTTGATTTGCCAAAACTTCTACCAGTTTATTGATAAAAGGCTCTTTTGTACCTAAAAATGTAAATCCGTAACGAATCGCACGACGTAAAATTCTACGAATTACATAACCAGCTCCCGTGTTTGATGGCAATTGTCCGTCAGCAATTGCAAAGGCAACCGCACGAACGTGATCCACCACAACACGAATGGCAATATTGGTTTTATTTTGTTCCTCTGAGATATTTTTTATTTCATCAGAGGTATATTTTAAACCTGTAATTTGCTCTACTTTTTCGATAAGTGGTGTAAAAACATCAGTATCATAATTGGATGTTTTTCCCTGCAATGCCATACACAAACGCTCAAATCCCATTCCGGTATCAACATGTTGTGCGGGAAGTTTTTCTAAAGAACCGTCAGCTTTACGGTTGAATTCCATAAATACATTATTCCAGATTTCAACTACTTGCGGGTGATCATTGTTTACTAAACTTTTTCCAGAAACTTGTGCTTTTTCTTCTTCAGAACGTAAATCAACGTGAATTTCAGAACAAGGCCCGCATGGTCCCTGATCTCCCATTTCCCAGAAATTATCTTTTTTATTTCCAAGGATAATTCGGTCTTCATCAATTAAAGTTTTCCAGATATCCCACGCTTCCTGATCAAAAGGAACATTATCTTCCTTGCTTCCTTCAAAAACAGAAACATAAAGATTTTCCTTTGGGATTTTATATACTTCTGTCAATAATTGCCAAGCCCAGTTGATCGCTTCTTTTTTGAAATAATCTCCAAAAGACCAGTTACCCAACATCTCAAACATGGTATGATGATAAGTATCAAAACCTACATCTTCAAGATCGTTATGTTTTCCTGAAACACGAAGACATTTTTGTGTATCGGCAATTCTTGGGCTTTTTGGAGTTCCGTTTCCTAAAAAATATTCTTTAAACTGGGCCATTCCCGAGTTATTGAACATTAGTGTTGGATCGTCTTTAAGAACGATAGGAGCCGATGGAACAATTAAGTGTCCATTGCTTTTAAAAAAGTCTAAAAATTGTTTACGTACGTCTTGTGATTTCATATTTTAATTAAGAAATGTGATAATTTGATAATGTGACAAAAAATAAATGTGCCAATTTGATAATGCGGCAATTAGATAATTTAAAACTAAATTGATAGTCGAAAACAATAAATTACCTACTTAATACATTATCTAATTATCTAATTGACTCAATTATCTAATTGTTTTTTTAAACTTGAAAAAAAGAATCGAACAACTGAAACATTTACTAAATTTGTTCGACTAACTTATTTTACAAGCTGCAAAAATAGGGTATTTTAAAATATGGCGAAAGTAAAATATTATTACGACTCAGAAAATCTGGCTTATACAAAAATAAAAACCAGAAAAAGTGCGAAAATTGGCTATGGCTTACTGTTTTTGCTGGCCTCGGCGCTGTTTGGTTTTATGGTTTTTATTCTTTTAATCAACACACCTTATTTTGAAACGCCAAAAGATCGTTTGCAGGCCCGTGAAATTGAAAATTTGAAATTGCAATACGCCATTTTGAATAAAAAAATGGATGAAATTGATGCTGTAACCGAAGCCTTGGAAGACAGGGACAATAATATTTACAGGGTTTATTTCAATAAAACAGAAATTCCGGATTCTATCAGAAAAGCTGGATTTAGAGATCCGAAAAGGTATAAAGATTTAGAAGGTTATAACAATTCACAATTGGTTTTGAATACCACAAAACGAATTGACAAACTTTCGAAAGAACTGGCGATTCAATCGAAATCATTGGATGAAATTTTAAAACTGGCCAGTGTAAAAGGAAATTTATTATTGGCCATTCCGGCAATCCAGCCTGTTCAGAATGAGAATTTAAAACGTGTTGCTTCTGGTTTTGGATACCGAATTGATCCTTTCACGAAAGTGCGAAAAATGCACAATGGAATGGATTTCACCGCCAACACCGGTTCTCCGGTTTATGCCACAGGCGATGGCGTTGTGGCAAGAGCGGATAATTCGGCTTCCGGATTTGGAAATCACGTTGTAATCAGGCATGGTTTTGGTTATGAAAGTTTGTACGCGCATTTAAGCAAATACAACTGCAGGCCCGGGCAAAAAGTAAAAAGAGGCGATGTTATTGGTTATGTGGGAAGTACCGGAAGATCTGAGGGCCCGCATTGCCATTATGAGGTTCATAAAGATGGAAAAGTCGTGAATCCGCTGAATTTTTATTACGGTAATATTTCGGCTGTAGAATATGTGGCTATTTCACAAATGGCGAACCAGGAAAACCAGTCATTAGATTAATACTTTAAAAAGTGTTATTTTTGGAATAAAATAGAAAATTAAAAAACATGCATATTGAGCTTTCAAAGGATAAAAGATATTACAGCATTGGCGAAGTAGCCAAAGCTTTTAATGTCAATGCGTCATTGATACGGTTTTGGGATAGTGAATTTGATATTTTAAAACCAAAAAAGAATGCCAAAGGCAACAGAATGTTTACACCGGAAGATATTACCAACCTGCAATTGATCTATCATTTGGTTAAAGAAAGAGGTTTTACATTAGAAGGTGCAAAAACACATTTAAAAGAAGGACAAAAGAAAACATTAGATAAATTCGAAATAATACGTAAATTAGAGACCATAAAAACACAATTAAACGAAATTAAGAACGAATTATAATAATAAATCAAAAACTAGAAATAAACTTAAATTAAATACACATGAAAAGATTTTTGCCTTGGATTATTGGAGCTGTTGTTATTTTTGTAATCTACAGCTGGGTTAAAGGAATTAACAATACTGCTGTAACATTAAATCAAAGTGTAGAGCAATCTTGGGGAGATGTTCAAACCGCTTACCAAAGACGTAATGACCTTATCGGAAATTTAGTAAATACTGTAAAAGGTGCCGCTGATTTCGAAAAATCAACTTTGACAGCTGTAATCGAAGCTCGTGCAAAAGCAACAAGTGTAACGGTAGATCCATCTAATATTACACCAGAACAACTTGCTGAATTCAACAAAGCGCAAAGTGGTGTGTCTTCTTCTTTATCAAGGTTATTGGTTTCTGTTGAGCAATATCCAACGCTGAAAGCCAATGAAAATTTCCTGAAATTGCAAGACGAATTGGCCAGTACTGAAAATCAAATTTTAACGGCAAGAACACGTTTCAATGAAGCTGTTGCTCCTTATAACAATCACATCAAGACATTCCCAAATAGCTTATTTGCTGGTATGTTTGGTTTCAAAGAAAAAGCATATTTTAATGCGGTTGAAGGTGCAGATAAACCAGTTGAAGTAAAATTCTAAAAAAATAATATTTTTGGTTAATGATTTTAGGTTTCAGGTTTAGTCTGAAATCTATAATCTGAAATCTAAACTCTAAAATAATTTCAATGTCACAAGTAGAAGATTTTTTATCCAAAGAAGAAGAACAGGCAATTGTTGAAGCTATTCGCGTGGCCGAAAAAAACACTTCTGGCGAAATTAGAGTACATATAGAAAAAACAACTTCTAAAGTTCCTTTTGACAGGGCTTTAGAAGTTTTTTATGAATTAAAAATGAATGAAACCCAACAACAAAACGGGGTTTTATTTTACTTTGCCGTTGATGATAAAAGCTTTGCGATTTGCGGAGATAAAGGCATAAACGATGTTGTATCGGATGATTTTTGGGATTGTACCAAAGACAGAATGGTCGAACAATTTAAAGCAGGAAACTTTAAGCAAGGGATTGTTGATGGTATTTTGAATGCCGGAGAACAATTAAAAAAATATTATCCGTGGTCTGAAGAAGACACTAATGAATTATCTAACGAAATCTCAAAAGGATAAATAATGAAAATTTCCAGAAACAAAATATCAAAGTCAAAAGGAATTTTTACATTATCCTTTCTCTTAATAGCCTTTTTTACCACCAATTGCATTTTTGCACAATTTACAATTCCGGAGAAACCAAGTTTACAGACTTCGGTTTATGATTATGCCAATATTTTAAGTTCTACTGAAAAAGCACAACTGGAAGAAAAACTAGTTCGCTATTCAGATTCTACTACCACTCAGATCGTTATTATAACTATTGAAAGTTTAAAAGGAGAAGATGTTAGTCAGTTAGCTACAAAATGGGGACAAACCTGGGGAATTGGTGGAACTGCAAAAGACGATAATGGTGTTGTAATTTTATTGGCAAAAAATGAGAAAAAAATTGCCATTAATCCCGGATATGGAGTTGAAGATCGTTTAACGGCGGGAATTGGCGGAACCATAATTCGAAATATTATTATTCCGGAGTTCAAAGCAGGAAGTTTTTACAACGGACTTGACAAAGGAACGGATGCTATAATTGATGTTTTTAAAGGAAAATTTAAAGGCGAAAGAAAACAAACCAAAGGAAAAAGTTTTCCGATATTACCTTTCATTGTAATTGTTGTAATTGTATTAATTTTACTGTCTCGAAACAAAAGAGGCGGTGGAGGAAATTCTGGCAACAACGGCGGAGGCCCTAGTCTGATGGATGTAATTCTACTGAGTAGTCTTGGCAGAAGCAGCGGAGGCGGATTTGGTGGTTTCGGCGGAGGATCATCAGGAGGTGGTTTTGGCGGCGGAGGCGGTGGCTTCGGTGGAGGATTTGGCGGAGGCGGATTCTCAGGAGGAGGTTCTAGCGGAGGCTGGTAGCTTTTTTTTCAGGTTTTATTTGTTTCAGGTTTCAAGTTAAAATTCATAATTCACAATTTATAATTCATAATTAAAGATAGATGTTATCACATAAAGCAAAATACGCCCTTAAGGCCTTACTTTATTTAGCAGAACAAGACGAAAATCACATTTCACGAACGATAGAAATTGCTGATGGCGCCAACATTCCTAAAAAGTTTTTAGAACAAATTTTATTGGATCTAAAACGAGGACGTTTTGTGAGTAGTAAGCAAGGAAAATTTGGCGGTTATTATCTGATAAAATCCAAAAATGAAATTACTTTGGCCGAAATTCATCGTTTATTTGACGGTGCAATTGCGCTTTTACCTTGTGCTTCTTTAAACTTTTACGAGCCTTGCTCCGATTGCAAAACCGAGTCTGAATGCAGCCTGCGTCACGGTTTACTTCTTATAAGAGACAAAACTTTGAAGGCAATGGAAGGGATTACTATCGCTTCATTAGTAAAGAAATAAAAAAATATTCCCTAAACTCTATAGGTTTAATAGAATTTGTATATATTTGCCAAAAATAATTAACAAATCATTTACAAATTTTTAACCCATGAAAGTACATTCCAGTAAATCAGGTGTATCAAAAAATCTTTTGCAAAACAATTATAGTCAATTCACAACTGTGAAAAACAATTCATTTATGATGTGTCTGTGTTGGTAAAAAAAATTTAATTTAAATTCTACTAATTACATATACTTAATATAAAAATGAAAAATCTATATAAAATATCACTAACAAGTATCTTTTTACTATTAGCCTTTACAACATCTTACGCACAAAATATTGAAGGTGTCGTAACAACTACAGAAAATATTCCATTAGAAGCAGTTAACGTTGTTATCAAAGGAACAACCTTCAGCACTGCTACAGATCCGAGCGGGAAATTCTCAATTGATACCAAAGGAAAACTTCCAGTAACAATTCTAGTTCAATATGTTGGTTACAAAACCACAGAAATAGAACTTAACGCTATTCCGGCAACGCCATTACTAGTAACATTAAAAGAAGAAAATGAACTTGTAGAAGTTGTGGTTTCTTCAAGACGCCGAATCGAAAAAGTTCAGGATGTGCCCATTGCAATTTCTGTTATTACAGGAAAACAGGCGGAACAAACCGGAGCTTTTAATGTGAATCGTATTAAAGAATTAGTGCCTTCTGTTCAGTTATATTCATCAAACCCAAGAAATACCGGAATTAATATTCGTAGCCTTGGTTCTCCATTCGGATTAACAAATGACGGAATCGATCCTGGTGTTGGTTTCTATGTTGATGGTGTTTATTATGCACGTCCGGCTGCAACAACGCTGGATTTTATAGATGTAGAACAAATTGAAGTATTACGTGGGCCACAAGGATCTTTATTTGGTAAAAATACCACTTCAGGAGCTTTTAACATTACCACTCGTAAACCAAGCTTCACCTCAGGAGCTGATTTTGAAGTAAGCTACGGAAACTATAACTTTTTGCAGGCAAAAGCTTCGGTTACTGGAGCTTTAGGCAAAAAAGTGGCGGGGCGTCTGTCCTTTTCAGGAACACAACGTGACGGCTTAATTGATAATGTAGTTACGGGAAGACCAACAAATACTTTAAACAATCAGGGAATCAGAGGTCAATTACTTTGGACGCCAACAGTAAATACAAATATTATTTTAGCAGCAGATATTACAACACAACGTCCAGATGGATATGCGCAGGTTGTAGCAGGAGTTGCTCCTACTCAAAGAGCTGCTTACCGTCAGTTTGATGCCATTATTAAAGATTTAAACTATCAATTGCCAAGTTTAAATGCCTTTGATCGTAAAATTGATCACGATACGCCATGGCGCTCAGGACAAGACATGGGAGGTATCTCACTTAATATTGACACCAAAATTGGAGGTGGAACACTTACCTCTACAACAGCCTGGCGTTTTTGGAACTGGGATCCATCAAATGACAGAGATTTTACAGGATTGCAAGTATTAGCTAAATCACAAAATCCTACCAGACAAACACAAATTACACAAGAAGTACGTTACGCAGGACAGCTTACTGAAAAAATAAGCGGAGTTGCAGGTGTATTCTTCATCGATCAAACGTCTCAAACAGATGGTACAGAAGAATCTGGAAATGCGCAATGGAGATTTGCACAAAGTACAACCAGCAACTTATGGAAAACTCCGGGTCTTTTTGAAGGATACGGAATCAAAACGGATGCGAATATCAGAGCTTCAAGTGCGGCAGTATTTGGTCAATTAGATTGGGCTATTACAGATCGTTTACATATTTTACCAGGTTTAAGATATAACTTCGATAAAAAAGACGCGCATTATGCCCGTACAACATACGGAGGTCTTCAAACAACGGATCCTGCCTTACTGGCTTTGAAAAAATTGGTTTATTCAGATCAGGCATTTGACTCTAGTACTGACAATACCGACTTTTCGGGAAACTTAACCTTAACGTTTAAAGCATCTGACAAAATTAACGCTTATGCAACGTATGCAAAAAGCTACAAGCCAGTTGGTGTAAACGTTGCGGGATTACCAACAAATGCACAAGGACAGCCTTTGCTTGAGCTCGCGGTAATTAAACCGGAAAAAGTAAATCATTACGAAGTGGGAGTAAAAACTTCTCCTTTTAGAAATTCAATATTCAATTTGGCTTTCTTCAATACAGAAATTAAAGATTTCCAAACAAACGTTCAGGCAGCTGAATTAGGCGTAAACCGTGGATATCTTGCCAATGCAGACAAAGTACGTGTAAGAGGTGCTGAATTGGATGCTAGTTTTGTAGTGAATCAACACTTAACAATTAATGGAGCCGCGACTTACACTGAAGGTACTTATGTTAAATTTACAAATGCACCGCTTCCGTTAGAAGAAACAGGAGCTCCGGTAGCCTTTAAAGATGTTTCAGGAACCGATTTACCTGGTGCGTCAAGATGGGCAGGATCTTTAGGCGGAGAACTTTCTGATCAGGCAAAATTCTTTGGAAATGCTGGTAAAATTTTCTTAGGTCTTGATTCTTACGCACGTTCTGAATTCTCATCAAGCCCTTCTGCTTCAAAATATTTAGTAGTTCCGGGTTATGCGATTTTCAATGCTCGTTTAGGTTTCCGCGCCGCTCAGGGATTATCAGTTCACTTCTGGGGACGTAATTTATTAAACAAAGATTACTACGAACAATTATTGCCTGCCGGAGGAAACACTGGACAATACGCTGGTGTAATCGGAGATCAAAGAACGTATGGAGTTACATTGAAATATTCCTTATAAGAAATTAATTAAAGTCAAAATACAAAGCGAGGCAGGTTTAAAAACTTGCCTCGCTTTTTTTATAATCACAAAAAAGCATTTTAAACCCATTTTAATCTTCCTTAAATACATTTTGATTTGTATATATTCGCAGCCTGAATTTATATAAATGAAAATTCTCAGACTATTTTTCTTTCTCGGCCTTTTAAGTCAGCTTGGAATTGCGCAAACCAAACACAATATCGACCAGCAAACCCTGACCTGGATTCGATATTACAATATTTTGCCTTTAACCGAAAGATGGGCCTTACATTCTGAATTTGATAACCGAAGTTTTTTGAATCCTGTTCATGAAAATCTTTTTGTAATAAGAGTTCAGGGAAGATATCGTGCCACTAAACTGGTAGATCTAGGCGGAGGATTTGCTTTTTTTAATACCAATACACAAGATCCACATATTGATCCTGATTTTTCAATTCCCGAATACCGCGCTCAGCAAGACATAACGTTGATTAATGATATTGCGAAAATCACTTTCCACAATCGTTTTCAGTTAGAAGAACGTTTTATACAAAAAGCTACTAAAACGGAATTGCTTGATGATTTTTCTTTTTCTTTCCGATTCCGATATCGGTTACAATCGACTTTTGATCTTTGGAAAAAAGAAAAACGAAGTTTAAAAGGCACTATTTCTGATGAAATTCTACTTAATTTCGGAAAAGATAACAAGCGAAATACTTTCGATCAAAACAGAATTTATGCTGCTTTGCGTTATCATTTCAATCCTAATATTGGCTTAGAAGTGGGTTATTTAAAAAGCTTTCAACGACGTGCAAGTGGTGTTGATTTTTACGATCGTGATATTATCCGTTTCACGCTTTACCATCGAATAAACCGAAAAACAAAAAGCTAATTCCTGTTAAATTTAATAGTTATTGTCTTAGTTTTTTAGATTACAAAAAAGTTTTACTTACATTCGCCATACTTTTCCAAAACATAAACCACTGGCAATGAAAATTATAAAAAAACTCTTCTTTGTAATCCTTTTTCAATTTATTTATATACAATCTTCTCAGGCACAATTTGGTGATCTAAAAGATAAAATATTAGGAGCCGGAACTTCATTAGCCAGCAAAAAACTAGGTCTAGACAAAATTTTGAAACAGCCTGCCGCCATTACAACTTCATTTGAAGATGTAAATCAGGAAGGCTCTAAAATGCCTGATTTTTCAATTACAGAAAAAGCACAACCCTTATATTTATTACCAAAAGCACCCGATGGTGGTTTTGTACTTTGTGCAGGATTGTATGAAATGACAACTAAAAGTTATTGTCTGCATGCAGGAACATTTGCTCCCTCATCAGGAGACGGTTATATGTTTGCTCCTGTTCTTGGGCCTAAAGAAGAAATTGTTACCGCAATTTTAAAAAGTGCCGAAAAACATCCGGAAATTAATCAACATGATATTCAGATTTTATTATGGACCATTATAGCAAGAACAAAATTTGCTGACTATAATGGAACTGTTAAACTGACCGCAATTGCTTTATTAACTCCTATACAGCTTACACAATTAGAAGGAGGAGTATTGGGTATTTTGCCAGGAAATTTAATGGAAAAAGCCAAGGATAAACTGCCTGATGATTTAAAAGCTATTTTTGAAGCAGAAAATAAAATCCGCCAATTGGTAGCATCAGGAAATTATTCTTATGATGAAATGGAAAAATATGCAATACTTGCGGGTATTGCCCCTGCAAGAACTGATATTCCAAGTGGTATCTGGACTTTGCATCCAGATGGCTATTATGTTCGTTATTTTCCTTCAGGTTACTCTAAAACCACAGTTCAGGTGTATGTTCCTAAAGCGTTAATGCTCGCTTCAAACGGTACAAAAATCATTTATGATGCTACTAATGATATTGCTTGTCCGGCCAATGTTGGATCTCAAAGATTAGCTCAAACCAATGAACCTTTAAATCCTGACTATACGATCAAACTAAAAACATTTTGTGTCGGGATAAAATAATTAGTCTTCTCCTCCCTGACGCTCTGCGCCTCTTCTTCTTTGCCCTTTTTCTTTAGCTGAAAAGTTTCCAATTTTATACGCTAGCGAAAACATTACATAGCGTTTTAAAACTGTATTTTCTTCATCACGGATAGAGGTTGCAGAGATTGTTCTGGTAGCGCTTTGGTTTTGATTCAAAACGTCGTAAACTTTTACTTTCGCATAAAGCTTTTTATCAAAAAAACCATAAGACAAACTGGTATTCCACAAATAGAAATCCTTTTTGAAGTCGTCTGAAATATTAGAATTATAACTATAGCTAAAATCATTTCCGAAAATTAGATTTGCCGGCCAATAAGATGTTGTTTGCAAATTAATTCTATGAAGTACATTTGAACTAGCATCTCTGTTGTAATTCTCATATTTTGTTTCATTATAAGACAGACTGTAAGATGGCGAAATGGTAAGCACTTCTCCATATTCATAAGTCATATATACCTTTGGAGTAACAGCCGTAGATTTTGCATTGTACATCACGGCGTTGGTAAATCCTTTATCAAAAGAATAACTACCATTAAGTGCCAGACCATATCTTAGAACATGGGCATCTCGTTTTATAGACTGGCTCCAATTGGCGCCAACCGAAACTGTATAAGTTCCTGATATATTTATGTAAGATGTCGTTCTTTTACCACTGTCATCATACACAGATGTTGCATAAATATCATTGCTGTAATAATCACCTTTTGCCATAAAGCTATAACCTGAACGGGTTCTGAAATCAAAATTTCTGAAATTGAAGTTTACCGTATTTTTCTCCACAGGATCTAAATTCGGATTACCAATAATCGTATTCAATGGATTCGTTAAATTGGCAATTGGCATTAAGTAATTTGCTGCCGGAAGCGTGCTTGAATAATCGTATTTTAAAGTCAGGTTTTTTGATCGGCTGAATTTATATCGAAACTGTGCCGTTGCAAAAGGCAAAGCATATTTCTTATTCAGCTCCGTCTCTTTTCCTAAGTACAACGAATAATTATCAAAGCCAACAATAGACGTTTTAGAATCCAGATTTAAGGTAAATTTATTTTTTTGCAAAGTAACTCCCATCTTTGGACTAATCGAATTTTGTCTGGAAGTTGTGTATGTACTTAACGATTCATTAAGATCAGAATACGATTGTGAAGCAGCATCAAAATCAAATGTCTTTTGATCCTTAACTTCGCTTTTCCAGTCAAAATCAGATCCAAATCTTATGCGTAAAGAATCTGTAATAGGCTCGGTATATTCAATATCTGCCGAATAAGAATCACTTGTATTACTGTTTTTAATATTCTGATTTCTCAAATCATCCGGTTTACTATCCTGATAAAAAATAGTTTGAGATTGATTCCATCCATCCGATTCAGTATTTGAATTATTGTTATCAAAAACAAAACTTAGATTGCGATTTTTTTTCTTAAACACTTTATTAAAATTGATCGTGTTGGCAAAACTCGTGTTCGTGCTCTCATTGTATGATTTAGCACTACTTTCGTTCAGGGCATCACCGTTTTCATCTACTGAAGAAGTAGACGAAGATGAATCACTATTTGATCGTGACTGATTTAATTTTGGGGCCACAACAAGTCTGGTAGTTGGATCTATTTTATATTCTAACTCAAAATTGGCTTTGTTGCCCGTATTTTCATTTCTTGTTTTTGCATCAGATTCGGTGATAATATTTCCTGTTGGCAAAAAACTAAGCTGATTCGATTTACTTTCATTTTTATTGATTGTATTTGCAAAGTTGTAGCTGCCCATTGCTGCCAATTTTTCACTCCAATCATCTGTATAATTAACACCAAACAAATTAGATTGCGTAATTCCTTTTCCGTTGCCTGCAGCACCGCTATTTCTATTGCTATTATTTCTTCCGCCTCCCATATTATCAAAAACTTCATCCTGGGCAAAACCGGTTGAATTGATATTATTGGAAGATCCCAAAACACTTATCTTTCGTTTATTATTGAAGAAGTTCATAATCAGACTACTTTCATACCGATCATCAGAACCATAACCTCCTAATATTTTTCCGAAATACCCTTTATTTTTCTTCTCGTCAATAGTCAGGTTAATTGACGAATAATCAGAAGTAGATTCTTGTTTGGCCAGTTCTTCCTTTTTAGATTTAAAGTCTGAAACCTGAATCTTTTTTATAATTTCTGCAGGTAAGTTTTTCAAAAGTAAAGCGCCATCTTTATCAAAAAATGTTTTCCCGTTGACAAGAAACTGTGTTACTTCCCGCCCATTTACGGTCACTTTTCCGTCATTATCCACATCAACGCCGGGCAACTGTTTTAATAAAGTCTCTACATTAGAATCCGGGCGCACTTTATACGAAGCAGCGTTAAATTCCAAGGTATCTTTTTTCATTGTAATTGGCGGAGCGGCAGTCTTAATTACAACATTATCCAATGCGTTTACATTTTCAAGCACATATAATTTTCCGAAATCTTTGCTTTCTAAAAGTCCTTTTTGCTCTTCAATATAAGGCTGATAGCCCACGTAATTTATTTTTAGCAAAACAGGTTTGTCGTATTTTTTGGTGTTTATTCTAAAAACACCATTTTTGTCTGTAGTAGCGTATTCTATTATAGTAGAATCTTTAACAGTAGTAAAATAAACAGTGGCAAGCTCGAGAGGTAGTTGTGTATTGATATCAACCACAGTTCCTTTAACGATAATATCGTTCTGGGCATTTGCAGCAAAACAAAAAAGAAAAAACAGTAAAAATGAATAAATCCTGGTCATAAAATTGGTTAGTTAGAATAGTAAGACTACAAAAACCAAAAAAGGTTTAATTGTAGTTTTTACATTTATTCAAATAACATGCCAATTAAATGAAAGACAATTTTTGTAAATTTGAAATCAGGCATAAAAAAATCCCCGTTGTAGCGGGGATTTTAGTATTATTTCTCTCTGATATAAATATCGATTGGCACTCCTGAAAAGTCCCAATTTTCTCTAATTTTATTTTCAAGATATCTTTTATAGGGCTCTTTAACATATTGCGGCATGTTGGCAAAAAACACAAACTGAGGTGTTAAGGTTGGTAACTGCATACAGTATTTAATTTTTACATATTTACCTTTTGTCGCTGGCGGTGGATATGCTTCAATAACTTTCAACATAAATTCATTGAATTTAGAAGTAGGAATTCTTTGTTTTCTATTCTCGAAAACCTGAACTGTAGCTTCCAATGCTTTCAATAAACGTTGTTTCGTTAAAGCCGAAACGAACAAAATTGGCACATCAGTAAAAGGCATTAATTCTTCCTTAATTTTTGCTTCGTAATCACGAGTCGACATGGTGTCTTTCTCCACCAAATCCCATTTATTTACTAAGATTACAACACCTTTACGGTTTTTCTCTGCCAACCAGAAAATACTCTGATCCTGCCCTTCAAATCCGCGGGTTGCATCGATAACCAATATACAAATATCTGCATGCTCAATTGCACGAACCGAACGCATTACAGAGTAAAACTCTAAATCTTCCTTCACCTTAGCCTTACGACGGATTCCCGCAGTATCAACTAAGTTGAATTCAAAACCAAAACGGTCAAATTTGGTATCGATTGCATCACGCGTAGTACCTGCAATATCCGTTACCATGAAACGCTCTTTACCAATTAAGGCATTAATAAAACTCGATTTACCGGCATTCGGGCGTCCTACAACAGCAAAACGTGGTAAAACAACCTCTTCCTGAACTGGCTCTGGTTTTACCGGGAAAGACTCAATTAGAGCATCCAATAAATCTCCGGTTCCACTTCCTGAAATACTGGCAAAAGTAAAATACTCTCCCAATCCAAGATTATAAAACTCAAGCGCATCTTTTTCACGCATTGCATTATCAACCTTATTTACAGCCAATAAAACGGGCTTTGTCACTTTACGCAACAGGCGCGCAACAACATCATCCATTGGCGTAATTCCTTCTTCTACATCAACCACAAAAATAATAACATCAGCCTCATCGATAGCAAGCTCTACTTGTTTGCGAATTTCACCTTCAAATACGTCATCAGATCCACGAACATATCCGCCGGTATCAATTACAGAAAACTCTTTTCCGTTCCACTCGCTTTTACCGTAGTTTCTATCTCTGGTAACTCCAGAAACCGAATCTACAATAGCTTCTCTTCTTTGTATCAGCCTATTAAAAAGGGTTGATTTCCCTACATTAGGTCTTCCTACTATCGCAACAATGTTATTCATTTTTTTGAATTTTTGATTTTAGATTTTAAATTTATCGATTTTAGTATCCTATAATCAATTACTTATAAATCCAAAATGCTTTATTTTAATTTTTTGCAAAGGTAGGTAAAAAAGTGGCTAATCTGCCATGTTTCTAAATACCTAAGGTTTTTATTGTTATTCTTGTACTATTAAGGATTGTTTTCGGGAGCTGTTTCCTGCATCCGTTGCAATCTTTTCCTGTCTAAAGAAGCCAGAAAAAGGATTTCCACTTCTATCAGGGCTAGGATTTCGAGCTATTAAGAAATTAAGCCAACATTAAAAATAATAATCTGTTTTGATTACCTCCGGAAAAACTCTCAACTTCTTAATTTTCAGATAAGTGTTTTTTAATTATTTACACTTTTCATAAATATATTGCGGTCTCGCCCCCATTCTGTAAGAACTAAAATCTCCCTTATTTGATAATTTTAAAGTAAACCCATCTTCTTCCTTTACATTAAAAAATGTAATATCCCGAATTTTGATCTTAGCCGAAATAACATTTAAAGGACCTATTTTATAATTACTAAACGGATAAGGTTCATCTCCAAAATCCCAATACACCAACTCTTTTTTATCAAAATCAACATATGCCTTATTCTCTACATCGCAAAACCTTCTGTTTTTTAATAAAAATGCTTCGACTTGCTCTTCTGTATCTATTGGTACAAACTCTTTTTCCGGAGCTGTGTACAAAACATCATCTACAGTATCCTGAGTAATGCCCACCAAATATTTATTATTTTTATAAATACTAAAATACAATGTCAAAACCCTGCTTTTGTCGACAGACATTACATCAGCTCTGTAATTGCACATTTTTTCGAGCTTTCGAAATGGCTTTTTATCTTCATCAGACCGGTTACTGTAAGTATCCTCAAAATCATCCAAACGGAATTTATTTTGGTATTTCACATAATAAAAACCTGTCTTTTTAAATTCGCCATCTCCCAGATATTCAGGAAATTTTCCAAATTCTATATTTTCATAGATTTTAAAATCAAACCATTCGATCCAGTCATCAATTCCATCCGAAAAACTTAAAATGGGATAATATCCATCCTTAACAAAGATTGCCAATCCACTAGTTTTATCTATGAACTTATTAATATTCGAAACCTTATTGGTCTGGAATTGTTTTATGAATTCGCTTAAAAACAATCTCACCTCTTTATCAGAACAATCCGTTGTATCAAAATCTACTGAGTTTTTTTGTACAATAGGTTCCGTTTTTTTGATTACAGGTTTTGATGGAACCGCTTTCTCGTCCGTACCAAAAAAAAGTGCTAAACCCACAATCAATATAAGTCCTAAACATATTGGTATTGAATACTTCGTTGAAACTTGCATAAATTAAGAGCGGTCCATTTAGGAAAAATTATTGATTGTATCCAAAACGTTTCAGCATATTGGCATTACTTCTCCAATTTTTGTTCACTTTAACAACAAGCTCAATATGAATTTGTTTTCCGAAGAACTTTTCTAAATCAGCACGAGCATCTGTTCCTACTTTTTTCAAAGCAGCACCTTTATGTCCGATGATAATTCCTTTTTGGGTTTCGCGCTCTACCATAATTATAGAACGGATTCTGATAATTTTTTCATCTTCAAAAAATTCCTCCGTAACGATTTCAACCGCATACGGAATCTCTTTGCTGTAGTTCAACAAGATTTTCTCACGAATGGTTTCGTTTACGAAAAAACGCTCTGGTTTGTCTGTTAATTGATCTTTTGGATAATACGCTGGAGATTCAGGCAGCAATTCGATAATTCTTCCAAAAACTTCCGGTACGTTAAAATTCTGCAAAGCTGAGATTGGGAAAATTTCAGCGTTTGGTACTTTAGCTGTCCAAAATGCCACTTGTTCTTCTAATTGTTCCTGGTTCGAATTGTCAATTTTATTCAACAATAACAAAACCGGGATTTTAGCATGAATGATTTTATTAAAGAAAGCTTCGTCTTTTAAATCCTGCTCCCCTATTTCGACCATATAAACTAAAATATCAGCATCTTCAAAAGCCGATTTTACGAAGTTCATCATCGACTCCTGCATTTCATAAGCCGGTTTGATGATTCCTGGGGTATCCGATAATATAAGTTGAAAATCTTCGCCATTCACGATTCCAAGAATGCGGTGACGAGTTGTTTGTGCTTTTGATGTAATGATGGATAATCTTTCTCCAACAAAGGCGTTCATCAATGTTGATTTTCCAACGTTTGGATTCCCGATGATGTTTACAAAACCTGCTTTATGTGACATTTGTGTACTATTTATTTTGCAAAGGTAGTCATATCAACTCAATACAGAAAATAAAACATTTTTTAAAGTTTTCGTTGGATTTCCCAAAAACTTTGCACCCGAAACATCGCGGGATAGAGCAGTAGGCAGCTCGTCGGGCTCATAACCCGAAGGTCACAGGTTCGAGTCCTGTTCCCGCTACTAAGACACAAAGCTTCAGAGAAATCTGGAGCTTTTTTGTTATAAGCATTTTTTGATTTTTTCAAGAACACAAATTGCAAATCTGTATAATCAGGATTATTTCTACTTTAATTCTACCATTTCTTTTGTTTTTAAATTTATAAAGTAAAAAAACGTTTTTACTTTAAAATAATATATATCTTTATGATATCAATTTAATATCATTTAAATATTACTCATTATGAAAGCAGAAAAAGTTTTAATACCCTTTAATGGTTATTTGGTTGTTGTCATTGTATTATTATCAATAGCAGCAGCGCTTTATGGTTTTATCTCAAACAACATGATCTTAGCGGTAATTTCACTTCTAATATCTATTCTTCTAACCAAGGGTTTTATTGTAATAGCCCCGAACAGCTCAAAAGTTCTATTATTGTTTGGAGATTATAAGGGCAGTATTAAACAAAGCGGTTTGTTTTGGGTAAACCCTTTTTATAATAAAACGAGTTTGTCTTTGCGTGCAAGAAACTTTGAAAGCGAAAAAATTAAGGTTAATGATAAAATGGGAAACCCTATTTTGATTAGTGTTATATTAGTCTGGAAAGTTAAAGATACATTTAAGTCTACGTTTGAAGTTGATAATTATGAGGGATTCATTAGAATTCAAACAGATTCGGCTGTTAGAAAACTTGCAGGTTCTTTTCCATATGACCATTTTGAAGATGAGAGAGCAACCGTAACATTAAGTACTAATTTTGATGACGTTAACAAAGCACTTGAACACGAA
Source organism: Flavobacterium sp. Root420 (assembly GCF_001427905.1). Classification (GTDB taxonomy): domain Bacteria; phylum Bacteroidota; class Bacteroidia; order Flavobacteriales; family Flavobacteriaceae; genus Flavobacterium. Next base: position 199,868 of record NZ_LMEF01000031.1, on the reverse strand, counting down.
GTTACGCAACGATTAGAAATTGCCGGAATAGAAGTAATAGAGTCAAGAATTGGATATCTAGCCTATGCTCCTGAAATTGCTCATTCGATGTTACGACGACAACAAGCGTCGGCTGTTGTTGCAGCACGTCATAAAATTGTTGAAGGCGCCGTTGGCATGGTTGAAAGTGCTTTAAAACTATTAGCAGATAAAGAAATTATAGAATTCGACGAAGATAGAAAAGCAACAATGGTAAGCAATTTAATGGTAGTACTTTGTGGCGATAGTGAAACTAAACCTGTAATAAATACCGGTACTTTAAATCAATAAAAAGATGTCTGAAAAAAAGTCATTTGCATTAAGAATTGATTCAGAAACGATGAAAGCAATTGAAAAATGGGCTAGTGATGAATTTCGTAGTGTCAATGGTCAAATTGAGTGGATGCTTAACAATAGTCTAAAGAATGCGAAAAGATTAAAGGAAAAAAATGAACAAAAAAAATGAAGTATAAAATGATTATGTAAACTAGAATTGCAGTAAAGTTATTTTCTAATAATCATTTACTAAATATCGCATTTTTTTTAAATCATCAATAAAATGGTTCGAGAATTGTCCCGTCAGGGCTACTAAGGACAAAACACCACTTGAAAAAGTTGGTGTTTTTTCGTTTATAACACCTTTTATTATGGATGATTTCTTGTTTACATTCTATATTCTGAAAAATTCAATAAAAGCTATACTGGCTTTACTTCTAATTTAATAGAAAGATTCATGTATCTAGGATTACCTTTAAACAAATATAAATTAGTAGAAGCTACCCTGCCATTATATAGAGCGTTCTGTATGATCGCACCAATTTATTTTTATGCTTTTATAATTACTGAGATCAAATTATTGATCCCAGTAATTTCATAAATTAACACACACCGTTACATGTACCATTACAACCACTGTTGTGCTGAATAATAGGCGGATCAATCCCTCCTTTTAATGCACGCATTGAGTCAATATTTAGTATCGTGATATCCGACGCTGGTTTTTCTAGTTTAGATTTACCAATTAAACTTTTTAAATTTGAATTTTTCATCTTTCTTAATTTTAAAAATATCCATTAATTATGAAGTTCTTTTAAAGTCATTAACTTTCTGATTGGACTTTGGCTGCGCAGCCTATCTAAAATTCTTGTTTTAAGTATTTGCAACTACAAAATAAAAAGAATGTTAAAATCAATTTACTATTCTGCTCCTTTCATTCTGGTTACCGAAATTTCTTTTTTCCTGATTTATTTTACTACTCCCAAATTTATAAGAGACTGTGAATCTGAAAAGCTGCGAATCATAATATTGTCGAAAAGACTGATTCACATTTTCGGATTGTGAATAAAAGGTATAAAAATTCGTTTTAAAAGGATCATTTACTGCGATAGATAATTGTAATTTCTTATCCAATACTAAATATTTAAGAGCAATATCAAGGTTAGAATAAGCAGAGGTTCTACCTTCTAATGATTTGGTTGGAAAGTTATATGAATAAGTAAATTGACTGGTAAATGTTTTGCTTTTATTTAAATTAAAACTATTTGTTGAGGAAAAATATGCGCCCCAGCCTGAATATTGAGGTTGTAGATATTGTGAATATGTTTTAGTTTCAATATAGTAAGTCCCGATATTATTTGACGAATTCCAGCTATTCCATAAATCAAGCGTTATGGTTTCATCAATACCAATAAACCTGTAATCATAGTAATTGAGTCTCTCAAATTTTTGAATGTTATCAATTTTATCGTGGACTGTGAGCTGCCCGTATCCATTTTCTATTTTGGAGAAAGAAAGGGTAGAGACTAATATCGATTTAAAAGTGTGTGATACATCTACATTATGAGAAAATGAAGGTTGCAAAAACGGGTTACCCTCTTCGTAAGAATTCGAATTAAAATACCACCGAGCAGGATTTAGCTCAGAATAAGACGGTCTGCCTATTCTTCGTGAATAATTTGCTGCCAACGTATTATTATCATTGAGTTTATAAGAGATATAAGCTGTTGGAAATACTTTGTAATATTTTTTTTTATTTGTTGCATAATTTGTTTCTGAGTAACCCGAGTTTTGCGTAAATTCAATTCGAACACCCATTTTTATTTCCCATTGTTTTTTGAATTTCTTATTTCCCGATAAATACAACGACTGCGTATTTTCTTTGTAATTAAAACTGTTTTTTTGGGCAAGGTTTAGTTCATAAACTCCATTTACAACATCAAAAAAATCAGTTTTTAGTTTACTATTGCTTTCTGTAAAACTAATTTTCGCTCCGTAATTTAAGCTTGCCCAGCCGTAAGGCATTTCAAAATCGATACCAGATGAAAAATTAGTTATTCTTTGCAAATTCTCATTATCAGTATGTTGATTAGTAGCAGTGTTATTTACATAATTGTTCTCTTGACTATTAAAAACATTTTCTTTTAAATTTTCGTAAGTCAAATAGTCTAAATCTATTGCATACTGCTTGCCCAACGTGTCTAATTTTGTTGTCAGGTTTAAGTTCGCAGCATGGTTATTGATCCTCTTGTCTGTATATCCTTTTGAAGTAGATTCGCTTTTTAAAAAAGCTGTTTTATCTTCAGAAATTAAAGTGGTATTCTCATCATTAATAAAAGGTTTGCTTAAACTTCCTAAATATTGAAATCCTATTTTGGTTTTATCAGCCACCTGGTAAGTTACTCCAATTAAAGAACTTAAGGTATTCAATTTTGTTTTGTCTAATTTTTTTATTAACCAATTTTCAGTTGGATAGCCATAATTGATGTCATTCGTATAAATAGATTGACCTTTACGTTTAGATAAATCAATTAAAAGTCCAAATTTATCTTTTTGATAAGAAAAATTACCTCCTAACATTGCCCTTGCAGAGGTTGCCTGTTCAAAATTGGATCTAACGATACCACTCCAGCTGTCCTTTTTTGCCTTTTTTAATTTAATATTAATCAATCCACTGTTTCCATCGGCACTATATTTAGCCGGCGGCGCAGTAATGACTTCAATACTTTTTATATTATCCGAAGAAATTGTTTTTAAGAAATTTATTAAATCATCTCCAGACAGTTGTACTATTCGTTCATCTACCATTAAGACCATGTTATTTTTTCCAATCATTCTTACAACATCATTTTGAACCCTAATTCCAGGTGTCAATTTTAATGCATCAACTGCGTCGCCACCTGCCGCCGAAATAGAATTTTCCACATTAAAGACCAACCTATCAACTTTTCGTATTATAATGTTTTTTTGAGTATTTATTACGACTTCGGATAGTTTTTCTTTTTTTTCTATTATTTTAATAGTTCCAAAATCTGTATTTTCATTGATCATTATTTTTTTGTTCCATAATATAATGCCCATTTGTTTTATTTGCAAAAGATAACTATCTGCTTCTGAAGCTATCATGAAATTACCGTCACTATCAGTCATATCACTTCTTAATGCAATTGAATCTTTATTTATTAACAAAACTTCAACTAACTCAATGGGATTATTATCGGCATCGACGACCTTACCCGTTATTTTTATTTGTGCAAATAAAGCAGAGCTGCAAAATAAAAGAGCTACAACAATTATTTTTACCATTTTAAATATTAAATTTTTAATTTTATTATTTTATTATTTTTAATTTTCTGATACCAAAACTAGAATGTTAAACGATGCATAACAAATTACTATTATCGAAATTCCTGAATTCAGACCTAATTCTCTTGAATTCCAGATCTTAATCTAGTTTAAACAACTGATTTTCAACTCTTATTTTTATGATTCTTTTATATAAAATATACTTTATTAAGTGTGTATTATATCAGAAGTACAATAGGCTACCCAGCATAGAACAGCAATCTAATTGCCTAGCTCTAATTGATTTTTCACTAAATTAAAATAATTTGATTTATTAGTGACTAATTCACTATGACTACCTTGCTCCACAATTTCGCCATTTTTTAATACCACTATTTGGTCTGCACTTTTAACAGTCGAAAGACGGTGGGCAATTATCAAAACGGTTTTTCCCTGGAAAAATTCTTGTAAATTGTCGTGGATTACTTTTTCATTTTCGGCATCAAGAGCTGAAGTTGCTTCATCAAATAAAATATATTGAGGATTTTTGTAGACAGCTCTTGCGATCAATATTCTCTGTTTTTGTCCTCCTGAAATCCCATTTCCTACTGCGCCGATTTTTGTATTGTATTTCAAAGGCAATGATTCAATATAATTTTCAATATTAGCAACTCGAGCTGCATTTCGAAGTTTTTCCTTATCAATATTTTCATCTCCCGTAGCAATATTACGCTCTATAGTATCAGAAAAAATGAAACCATCCTGCATAACAACACCACAATCTTGTCTTAATTTTTTTGGTGACAAAGAATCCAAAGAAACTGAATCATAAAACACATCTCCTTGTGTAGGCTTATAAAATTTTAAAAGCAACTTCATCAATGTCGTTTTCCCGCTGCCACTTGATCCAACAATAGCAGTAATTTTACCCTCGGGTATAAACAAATTTATATTTTTTAAGATATAAGGAGATTTGGGACCTTCATATTGAAAACTTACTTTTTTGAATTGTATTCCTTTTTCATCCTTGTTTTCTATTGGTAAATTATTTAAATCTGATTTAAACGTTTCATCTTCTTCAGTTGTATGGTTTTGCACCTCGTTAAGTCTTTCTAAACTTAATCTCGCCTCTTGCAAGGAACGAAGAAAACTGATTAACTGGCTAACCGGTGCATTCATTTGTCCAATAATGTATGAAACGCTTAAAAGCGCACCAAGAGTCATAGTCCCTTTTACTACGTAGGTTGCCGCCAAAAAAGTGACCATTATATTTTTTACCTGATTGATGAATTCAAAGCCCGAAAGCTGTATTTGATCAATTTTTAAAATCCGGCTATTGATTTTGAATAATTTTTGCTGCAATTTTTCCCATTCTTCCCTTTTTATATCTTCGAATTGATTGAGTTTTATTTCGGTAACTCCATTTATAATTTCATAAATGGATTCCTGGTTTTCGCTGCGGAGCTGAAATTTGAAATAATCTAAAATTTTTCGTTTTCTAAGCCAATAGAATGACCAAGCTATTGCAGTTACTGTCAGTAAAAAATAAACCAGCAAAATAGAAAAATCATAGTGCCATAATACCCCAAAAAATACGGAAAAAGTAATAATGGAGAAAAACGTCAATAAACTTTGGGAAGTCAAAAAATGTTCAATCCGCTCATTGTCCTGAATACGCTGATTAAAATCGCCCATCATTTTAGTGTCAAAAAAACGGATGGGTAATAACAATATTTTTTTTAAAAAATCAGAAATTATCGTAATACTTATTTTTGTACCCACATAAAGCATCAGCCAATTGCGAATAACTTCGATCGTCAAAGTGCCGAGAAACAAACCCAATTGCGCCAAGAGAATTATCGAAATAATGTTTAGGTCTTTCATAACCACACCTTTATCTATAAGGCCCTGCGCAAGAAAAGGAAGAACCAGGGTCAGACAGCTGCCCAAAAAAAGTAAAAAGAACGTAGTTATTAATTGTTTTTTATAGGGCAATAAATGACTCAAGATAAACTTTATTGAAAGTTTATCTTCTTTAGGAGGTACCTGCTCATAGAATTTTTCGCCTGGAGAAAGAAATAATGAAATTCCCTGATTATGATCAGAGAGCCAGGCTTTATCGAAATTTTCCTGGTTTAGCCTTACAAGGCCGTGACCAGGATCCGCAATATGAAAAGAATATTTCTTTGTAATGCTATTTTTAGTTATTTTTTTAAGAACTACGAAATGATTTTGATTCCAATGAAGAATTACCGGCAAACTTTTTTTTTGCTCTATTAATTTTCCAAGCGTTAGTTTTGCAGGAACTGTTTCGAAGCCGATTTTATTGGCAGCCTCGGCTATACCTAATAATGAAACACCTTCTTTGGTAATGAATGAATGCTCCCTCAAATGCTGCAAGCCATAATTTTTTCCATAATTACTGGCAATCATAGCTAAACACGCAGGACCACAGTCCATTTGGTCATGTTGGTGGGTAAAAGTGATTGCCATTTATTTTTGAGGAACTAAATTATTTTTCAAGCTTCGTAATAGCGATAAAGTAGGAACTTCATCAGTAAATTTTTTAGAAGAATGTAAGTAGTTATCAATTAAAGATTCAGAAATTGTTTCGTTATTTAATAAGTCATTTTTAATTGCTGCCCAGTGCAATATTCCATTTAAGTCGGTAAAGACAGATTCTTTATCTCTATTCACTAGTATTGTTTTGAAACAGGCATTAAAATGATGTAACTCATTTTCATCCGATTTTTCCAGAAAGCGAATTGTTTCAAAAAACACCTGATACGTCATTAATATCCTTAAATCCAGATTCAAATCCAGATTTTTACTAGTAAACAACTCGTCTTCGAATTTCACGCTGTGATTAAACAGTAAATTTTGAAACATCAAATCTATTGTTTTCGTAAAATTCTGATAGTCGCTGCATTTTAAATAAACTCTACTGATATTTTGCAACTGTTGGATTTTATGAAAATAAATGAAAGGAAATTCACTCTCAAATAAATTATCCAATTCCATTACTTCAAAAGTTTTCTGTATGGAACCAAAAAAATCTTCTTTTTTATAAAGCATATAAGCATCTATAGTAAAACTCTGAAGCTTATAAACATTAATCTCATCTTCGGAAAAAAAAGTAAAATCCACATTTTTACATGCTTTTTCTATGAGCAATGCCGCTGATGTAATATTACCGTTTCTTGCCTCAGCTAATGCTTTTTTATAAAGCGCGATATAATAAGAAAATGCGATTTTATTTTCACAGTACTTTTCTATTATAGTTTTAAAATTTGCTGAAAAAATTTCAGAATCAATATAGAATTTATTGGATTCAATAATAGTATTTATATTTAATTCTAATTTACCTCTAAATGTATTTCTGTTCATAAAATTAATTTATTTTTAAAAAATCAATTCCTTTTTCCGAAATCAAATAGGAAAGTGCCAACTTATCTTCAATATTGAATTTGGAGGGAGGACAGGCTACTATACCTTCTTTCCATGATTTAGGACATTGTCCACCACAAACAGGAAGCATTTTACAAGTGGGACATGGCAACTCTGTTTCCCCTTTAAGAATTGTTTCATTCCAATTTAATAACGGTTTGTTTTCGAATTCGTGGTCGTGTGCAATATTTTTGATATTGCCCAAGACATACTCTGATCCTTCGTACGAAGGCACATACGATATTTCTGTACAATTGAAAATATCTCCATTTGCATCAATTAACTCTGAATTCGGATTTACTATTATACATACCTGTTTATTCCGTGAGGGCATGATCCAGGGATTAAAATCATTTTTATAGAGATCGATCAACCACCCGATTTCCTTATCGGCAAATTCGATTTTCTCCAATGAAACCAAGTGTGCTTCATTACCCCACGAGTGAATTGGAGCAACATAAAAACTTGAAATTTTATCATGGAAATTCTTTGCTCTTAATAATTCTATTAAGGGAGTAACACTTTCATAATTCGTTTTATCGACATTACATCTAATGGAAATCTGAACGCCAAGGTCATTAAAATTTTCGATACCGAAAATATCTGTTAAATTATTCATGATCAAATCAAAGGATTTACTTCCTGATTTTACAAACCTTCTTTTATCATGATATTCCGCAATTCCGTCTAAAGTGACCTCAAAACTTTTTACATTATATTTTGTTACCAACTCCAAAAATAAATTCTTTTTTAGGGCCAGTCCATTCGTAACCATTTTTGCAGAGTAATCAATATTGTATTTTGAACTGAGCTTTTGAAATTTCACAGATAATTCTCTGATACTTTGTATCCCCATTAGCGGCTCGCCCCCAAACCAGCCTATATGCAATTGGGTTAACTGTTTGTTTTGGGACAACTTATAATCCAATCGATTCACGAGAAGTTCATAATTCTCTATTTCCAATTGATTCTTTGTATGTACCTGCCCACAATAACCACAACCTAACTGGCAATTTGCCGAAGGCTGGATAATTTGATATAAAGTGGTATCATCTTTTATATAATCATTGTTCTGCTTTATAATTTCATGTAATTCATCGTCATTAAATGATATTACTATTTCATCATTTATTAATTCTTCTAAAACCGCAGCTGGTAGTTTGTCAAATTCTGCATGATCTAAAAATTCCTGAAATTCTCTCTTTAATATCAGTGTTTTATTGCTCCTGGTGGAATAAACAATAATAACATCTTCAATAGGTGTAATAATAGTGTAATGGGATAGCTTTAATTTCATGATATAAGTTTTTTATGATTACTGAGATCAAATTATTGATCTCAGTAATTTGACCTTAGTAATTTGATCTATTTAACACGCACCATTACAAGTTTTATTGTGTTGAACGATCGGCGGGTCAATTCCTCCTTTTAATGTACTCATTGACTCGATATTCAAGATTGTAATATCTGACGTAGGTTTGTCTAATTTTGATTTAGTAATTAAACTTTTTAAATTTGAATTTTTCATTTTCTTAATTTTAAAAATATTTATTAATTATGAAGCTTCTTTTAATGTCATTTACTTCCTCTTGGACATTGGCAGCGCAGCCTATCTAAAATTCTATCGTCAGTATTTGCAACTACTAATTAAGAATGTTAAAATCGATTTTTAACTTACTCCTCTTCCTAAGTTTCAAAATTTCTTTTTTGCTCCTTATTTGGCATTCAATCTGGCAAGAAGACAAAACCAAATTATCAGTTGAAACTGTGCATCAATAGCATTTTTGCACAAAACTATAGTGGGATTTCTGGTACTATTTTTGCATAAATTAATTACTACTGTATCTCTTTGATCAAAAAAAACATAATTACAAAACAGTAAGAATCGTAATTATCATTCTTAAACATGTAACATTGTATGTTTAATTTTCTGAATCCAAAACTAGAGTAGTAACATAAGTATAACAAACTATTACTATCGAGATTCCTGAATTCAGACATGGTTTTCCTGAATTTCCTCATTTAAAACAAGCTAAAAAACTAAAAATCAACCAGTTGTGGTTTTATAAGAAAAATCACTGTTTTAAATAAAAAGTTACTGTATTTGCTGTATTTTTGTCAAAAGCCGAATCTCAATGACCCACTTAAAATGGAATAAAATTCTTTTTTTACTCCTAACTTCATTTTCATTATTAGGACAATCTCAAAAAAAGAATCTCTCCCAATTTTCTTATGATCAATTACATGATTTGTATTTTGCAAATCCAAACAATCAGGACTTACAATTACAATGTGCGAAAGCATATTTAGCTAAAGCTAACATTGAAAATATAGCTATTAGAAAAGCAAAAGCCAACTACCAGTTTGCACTTTTGTATTACGATAAAAATCATAACAAGGCTATTGCATATTTAGACAGTGTAATAAAATATTCGTTAAACACCAATGATAAATATTTTCCGGCTTCTGCCTATTGTGAGAAAGCCGACTTGCTTAAAAGACAATTTAAATTTAAAGAGGCAATGGCTAATTATAATTTAGCTGAAAAAGTTGCACTTAAAACAAATACCGATTTCTATTATAATGTTTTAAACTTTATTGGTACCACAAAATCAGAAGATTTAGGAGATTATAACGAAGCGCTGATTTTGTATAAAAAATGCTATAATTTTTATAAGACAAAAGACGTAAGATCTTCTCAATACTCTTATTATTATCAGGATATTATCTTTGGCATTGCTGATTGCTATAAATCACTTAAAAACACAGACTCAACGACTTATTATAACAAATTAGGTTATAATGAATCGAAGATTACTAAAAACAAAAAATATCAATATCTTTTTATTCTTAATGAAGGCGCCAATCAATTGCTAAAAAAGAACTACAAAGCTGCAAAAGATAGCATAAATAAAGCATTACCAGAAATAATTACTAGTAATGATACCGGTAACATATTGGCCTCATACTATTATTTAGGAAAAACATACGATGGTTTGAGAGATAAGGAAACAGCTTCAAAAAACTTTATCAAAGTAGATTCAATTTATAAAAAAAACAAAGAAATTAGTACTGAATTTATTGAAGGTTATCCTTATTTAATTAATTTTTACAAAAACAAAGGAGATAAAGAAAATCAGCTAAAATATATAACTGTATATATGGAAATTGATAGCATTCTTCAGAAAAATTATAAAGAATTTAATGCCATAGTCAGAGAAGAATATGATACTCCACACTTGTTTTTAGAAAAAGAAGAGCTTATACGATCCTTGAAAAATGATAAACAAAAATCATATTGGGGTATTTCTACTCTTTTATTAGTTTCTATTTCTATTGGTTGTTTTGGAATTTATCAACAGAAACAAAAAAACAAATACAGATTCAGATTCGAAAAACTTATAAATCAAAAAGAGATTTCAAATAAGATTTCAATAAATAATACACAAAATGAAGTTGAAATTGAAAACGTTAGTAAAACAGAAATTGGTATTGCTGAGGAATTGGTCAAACAAATTTTAGAAAAATTAGATCGCTTCGAATATAAAAAAGAATACCTCCAGGCGAATATAAGTATACAAACACTTTCTGCTACATTTAAAACCAATAGTAAGTATATTTCAAAAATTATAAATACATATAAAGACAAAACATTTATTCAGTACATTAATGATTTACGAATTGAACATGCTATTGAGGTCCTAAAAAAGAATCCAAAACTTCGAAAATATACGATTCACGCTCTTGCTACTGAATTTGGGTTTAATAATGCTGAATCATTTTCGACAGTATTTTTCAAAAAAACAGGTATTAAACCTTCCTATTTTATCAAAGAACTAGAAAAACTAGAAAATAATTAAACTAAATAAAATCAATATTTTACACTCTCTAAAAGAACGGAATTCCCGAATTCCGACAAGTAAAGCCAAGTGTTTTGATTGAATAATTGAAAGAGAATATAAATTTGCGTTTCATATAAACAAATAAATTTTAAAAAAAACTATGAAAAACAAAGAAAAACAGCCAAACAAAAAATTTAATCTGGAAAAATTTGAAGTAGCAAAATTAAAGAACATGCGTATGATAGTTGGAGGTGATGACCCAGTTGATACGAATCATAAAGCTGGAGGCTCTACCGGACAATGCCAGTAAGCATTAAAAAAAATTAAACACCTCTATAAAAGACATCGCATAAATTAATCTTTTATAGGGGTAATTAAATATAAATCCTAAAATGAAAACATTTTATCTTTTCTCTTTTCTAATTATCATTTTTATAGGATGTAAATCCGCCAATCAACCAAATACCGTTTTGGAATCATCTCCTATAACAGAAGCTAATAATGCATGGTATCAAAAGGATTTCCACCAAGATAATGTGCCTGGTATTTCTTTAGACAAGTGGTATTTTCAAAACAAAAAGAAAGCAAAAAATAAAAATATTATTGTTGCCGTAATTGACACACAAATTGATTTAAATCACGAAGATTTACAAGGAATACTGTGGAAAAATCTAAAAGAGATTCCGGATAATGGTATCGATGATGACCATAATGGCTATATAGATGATTGTAACGGCTGGAGTTTTACCGGAACCAAAAGCGGTGCCTATGTGGTATGGAACCGATATGAGTATGTTCGTATCGTACAAGAATGGGGCAAATTATTTAAAGACAAAAATGAGTCTCAAATAGATCCTAAAGATTTATATAAATACAAAGAATATCAAAGAGCATTAAAAACATTCGAACAAAAAAATAAATATTATACTAATTGGCTGAAATCATTGAGACACGCTGTTTCAATTTATCCTGTAGTAAAAGACACTTTAAAATATTTTTTCCCAAAAGAAAATTATACATATAAACAATTAGACAGTATGTATAAAAAATACAAGATTAATGATAAAAAATATCGTCAGATGCGGGATGACAATGATAAAGATCTTGGCGCACTTATATACTATATGATGGTTTGTCTTGAAGTTGATGAAAAAACGTATGACGAGGTAAAAGACAAGGAAACTCAGCTTGATTCTATTGTTAATAAAAATTTGAATGTAAATTACAATGAGCGATTTTCGATAGGTGACAACCCAAGCGTTCTTGAAACAGGATACGGCAATAATAAAGTTTGTAATACCGTAAAAGGTATTAGAACCATTCAGGATCATAATACAATGGTATCTGGTGTTATTGCTGCAAACAGAAATAATAATAAAGGGATAAAAGGTATTGCAGAAAATGTAAAAATTATGCCTTTGAATATTTCTCCTTCCGGTGATGAAAATGACAAGGATATTGCCATGGCAATACGATATGCTGTTGATAATGGAGCGAAAATAATTAATATGTCTTTTGGAAAAGAGTTCTCAATGCATAAAGATTGGGTATCAGATGCGTTTAAATATGCTGAAGACCACAATGTTCTTCTTGTACATAGTGCCGGAAATAGCAGCCAAAATGTAGATGAAAACAAAAGTTTTCCTAATGACCTCAATTATGATGACTCTAAAGAAATATTTGACAACTTCATTAATGTGGGATCTACAACTCAAAAATTAGATAAAACATTTGTGTCTGATTTTTCTAATTACGGTAAACAAAACGTAGATTTATTTGCTCCTGGGGATGAAATTTACACCACAGGTGCGGGTAATATATACAAAACCGAATCCGGCACTTCTTTTTCGGCTCCAATGGTTGTAGGAACCGCTGCACTAATCTGGTCTTATTACCCTAAACTTACCGTAAAAGAGGTTAAACAAATTATTTTGGATTCAGGGACATCATATAATCTGGAAGTTATTATTCCAGGAACGACCGATAAAAAAATTGCATTCTCTGAATTATCTAAATCGGGAAAAGTTTTAAATGTATATAATGCGATGCAGCTCGCAGAGAAAGTAATTAAACTTAAAAAGTAATGGTCAATTATAAAATTGAACCTTTTTCGCAATATATTTTAAGAACACCTTTATTTCCAATAACATTCTATAGCGATCTGATAGACAATTATTCTGAAGAAAAATTGTTGCACCAATTGCAAAATAAATACGTTCGGGAAGCTATTAGCTTAGCTTCTCCGGAATTACTTGCTGCTTTAGATAAATGGAAATTGGATCCGATAAAAATATCTGATAAAAAGAAACACAACTTAGAACTCAGCTTCCTTAAATATTTAGCCCGAATGTCTGCACGTTGCACTCCTTTTGGCCTATTTAGTGGCTGTAGTGTGGGCAAAATAACTTCTCAAACTCATATTGTACTTGAAGATCCGGAAATGTATTCCCGACATACTCAATTTGATATGCAATTTTGGGTCGCTTTGTTACAAGATTTTGCAAACAAAAAAGAGGTTATTCCTTATCTTAAATATTTTCCAAATAATTCAATTTACGCTTTGGGTGATTTTTATAGATATGTTGAATATAAATATGTAAGAACAAAAAGAGAGCATAATTTATCAGCAATTAGAAAGTCTGATTTATTGAATTTGATTTTAACGAAAAGTAAATCAGGATTAACTATTTATGAAATGTCCGTTATGTTGGCTGATGAGGATTCAGAATTAGATGATGCTTTAGAATATATAACTCACCTTATTGATTTTCAGTTTTTAGTAAGTGAACTCGATGCAACGGTAACCGAAAAAAATGAATGGGAAAGAGTTTTTACTATTCTAAATCAAATTCCAGGTTTAACCTCAAGATCTGCACTTTTACAAAAAATAAAAGAACAGCTTTCAGAATTAGATTCTAACCTTACTCCTTCTCTAAAAAAACAGCAACTAATTCGAAAAGAGATTAATAAATTAGAAGTTGAGTATCATGATAAGTATCTTTTTCAAACAGATTTGTACACATTTACAACTGAAAATGAATTAAATAATGTTATATCTAAAAAAGTGCTTCAGGCTATTCGTTTTTTAAATGGCATTCAAAAACCGAATAAACTTGATAATCAGGTTCGTTTTATTAAGGCTTTTAATAAAAGATATGAATTTGAAGAAATGCCGCTAACCACCGTTCTCGATACAGAAACAGGGATTGGCTATCTACAAAATCAGGAAATGAATGATACACACGAACTCTTGGATAAATTTTCTTTTAACAATAAATCTTTGAAAGAAAGCAAACCCAGGACGGAATTTGATTTTATTTTAGAATGTAAACTGAAAGAAGCGATTTTAAATGGCGAAACTGTATTGTTGTTTTTTGATGAAGATTTTCCTGAATTTGATGCTAACTGGAAAAATACTCCTTCGACTTTTTCAGTTATAATAGAATGCATAAAAAAAGATGAAAAAGAAATTATTTCAATTGATCCATCAGGCAATATAAGCGCAGCAAAACTGCTTGGCCGTTTTTGCAATGGAAATACATTAATTCACGATTTAACTAATGAAATTATCGAAAAAGAAAATGAATATTATTCAGATAAAATTCTTGCAGAAATAGTTCATATTCCAGAATCCAGAACCGGAAACATATTAAAAAGACCTGCACTAAGGGATTATGAAATTACTTATTTATCAAATTCCGGAGTAGATAAAGATTTTCAGATTGGTTTGGATGATTTACTGATTTCTATAAAAAACAATACAATTGTTTTACGTTCGAAAAAATTCAAAAAAGAGGTTATTCCTTGTTTGTCTAATGCGCATAATTACTCTCACAAATCATTGCCTATTTATCATTTTTTAGCTGATTTACAATCACAAAATTTAAAACCAATTTATAGCTTTTCTTGGGGAGTTTTAGAAACTCAATATCAATATTTCCCAAGAGTTATATACAAAGATATTATACTTTCGAAAGCAAAATGGCATCTAACAAAAAATGAAATAGAACCTTTTTATCTTATCGACGCCTCTTCTCTATTTGTACTATTTACTGAATGGAGAATAAAGAAAAACATTCCTCGGTTTGCAAACTGGGTTCATTTTGACAATACTCTTTTACTCGATTTTGAACAAGAAATTGGAGTGCAGGTATTTTTAAAATCAGTACATAAATTCAGTAACATTATTTTAGAAGAATTTTTATTTACAGAAGAATCAATTGTTAAAAATAAAAAGGGAGATTACTTCTCAAATCAAATCATAATGTCATTTTACAAAAAACAAGTATAGAATATGGAAAGGAATTTTTTCATAGGAAGTAAATGGCTTTATTATAAAATTTATACTGGAACTAAAACTGCAGACTTAATTTTAGTCGAAAAATTACAACCTATTATTGAGGAATTAAAAGATAATAATTGTATTCAGAAATGGTTTTTTATAAGATATAATGATCCGGATCAACACATTCGAATTCGTTTTTATTGTGACAATCCTGAAAATATATTTATTGTTATTTCAAAATTATTGCCTATTTTAAATTCCCTTCTTCACCAAAATATAATTTGGAAAGTTCAAACAGATACTTACCAAAGAGAATTAGAAAGGTATGGTAATAAAACGATGGAAGAGTCTGAAACCTTATTCTTTAACAATAGTGAAATGATGCTTAATTATTTATTTCTAAAACGAAGTTTTAAAAATAACGAAATGGAATTTCTTTTTAGTTTTATTTTGATTGATAGTTTTTTAAATGCCTTTTCATTAGACAATATCCACAAATTAAAGCTAATGAATAATCTACAAACTTCATTTAAAAAAGATTTTAATACCGATAAAGCTTTTAAAAAAGAAATTGATAACCATTTTAGAGAATCATCTAAAGAAATACATTATTTTATATGTGGAAAAGCTATAAAAGAGTATCCAGAGGTTTACAAAATAATAAATGAAAATCTAAATCAAAACCGTAAAACCATTTTAGCGATAAAAAACAAACTAGAAATTGAATTAGATGATTTTTTAAGTAGCCATATTCATATGATGCTTAACCGCCAATATACTTCTAAACAAAGGATGTACGAATTAATTATTTATGACCATTTATATAAATATTATAAAACTTTAAATTATGAACGTTCTATCAACTAAATTATATTCGATGTACTACTTAGCTTGAATATAATGAAAAATAAAAAACTTAAAATCCAATTAGATATCTATAAAGTAGATTCATTAATTGATAATTGAATTATATTTATTATTTTCAAATCATCTATAAAATGGTTCGAGAATTGTCCCGTTAGGGCACTAAGACAAAAGCTTCAGAAATCTGGGGTTTTATTTTTTTACTATTTGTCTAGGTGCTTAAAAATTAATGACATCTCGCAAAAAGAGACAATATTTTTATAACAGCAAGTACTATAAAAAAGATGGTCTTTCCTGAAAGCCCAGATGAACTATCTGATGAGCCTCTGTCAATACTGTTGGAATAAACAGCTTCTCTATTGCTGACCAAAATATCGGTCAAACTCGGATCGTAAGCAACATAACCCTGCATTGAGGATATACAAGTCATATAAAAATCAGATTGTTTATTGGCATTATAGCGTTCTGAAACAATGTTTACAAGACTTCTGATTTTATTATCCATCTCGATAGAACTGAAATAGGACAGCAAAACATAAAAACTTCTATACTCTACATACGAAATCGCCGGCATGTTTGCCGAATTGTTTTGGCTTAAATTTACAAGAATAGCATCGACTTTACCATTTAGTTTCTTATTCAATTGAAAAAGTGCATCTTCAGGAAAACAATCTTTAAAATCAAAAATATCATTGATGAAATCAAACTTATTCTGAGATAAATGCTGATCAAAAAACAATACTAAATCATCATTGAGAAACTGATTTATAAAGGATTGAATCTTTTCAAAATCATATTCTCTTTGAGGAGAAGGAAAATTATGCCTGGAATAATTTTTTTTCGAAAAAAGATTATACAAAATTCGGTTAGAGACTATAAAATAGAGCTCCTGGCGATACTCTTTTAAAGCCAAAATCAGATTATTGGCTACATTTACGTCTATGTCCTGATTTATTCTTTTCTCAACATTAACCTGCTTTTCTATTCGGATTAAATCTTCTGGAGAAAATAATAGAATATTGTTTTTATCTATCTTTAATTCTTCAAATAATTCTATTATATTCATGCTTAATGCTAATTTTAGAGCACAAACATACTCTTTTTAACTCTTTTGCAAAAGATTGAGCAAAAAATAAATTCTAGTAATATCCAAGTTTGTGAAAAACTATCAAAAGAAAAACAACAACAATTATTATTTTTATACTACTATGCATTTTTTCATTTTCAATTCTAATATAATCCTCAGCACCAAATTCTAAAATCTGATCCCCTTTTATATTTAATAAAGAAAATAATTGAATGATATTCATCGTATTTACAAAATTAATAAGGTATTGAATAAAAAAAAATATTGATCATTAATATCATATTAAATAAATTGTAAATTGCTCATTGATAAAATCCAATTTTAAGAAATGAATGTAATAATAAACCAACTGTTTGAAATTGAAAAAAAAGCGTTAGAACAAAACTTCAACGGTTTTGAGCGCAATCTAAAAAGAATTTATAATGAATTGGAAGAAAAAGGATATAAAATAATAAATCCTTTAGGGACAAATTATGATGAAAGAGACAGCTCTATTGATGCCAATATTCTTAATTCAAATTCGAAGAAGATAACCAAAGTTATTAAACCCACAATTTATAAAACAGAAAACAATACCCTGCAACTGGTTCAAAAAGCAGTAGTTATAGTAGAATAATAGAGTCATTATATGAAGAATATCAATATTGGGATTGATTTAGGAACAACGAATTCAGGAATTGCGAAGTATGAAAATGGAAAAATCAGTATTTATAAAAATCCTGTTGGGTTCAAAGATACTATTCCGTCTGTAGTTTCATTTCGAAAAGGGCGCATTCAAATAGGCGAAAAAGCAAGAGAGCACAGCGCAACAAATGCCGAGAATGTATTTTCCTCTTTTAAACGAAAAATGGGATCTGACGAAGTTTATTTCATCAAAGATCTGGATAAAAATTGCAGTCCGATTGAACTTTCTTCAATGGTTTTGAACGAATTAATTAATTTCGCTCAAGGCGAAAATTTAAAATCTGCTGTTATTACGATTCCGGCTTCTTTCGACACGATCCAGTCTAATGCAACCAAAAAAGCAGGTTATCAGGCAGGTTTTGAAGAAATAGTTTTACTTCAGGAACCAATAGCTGCTTGTTTGGCCTATTCGAATTCCTTAAACATAGAAATTACATCGGATAAAAAATGGCTTGTATATGATTTTGGAGGAGGAACATTTGACATCGCATTAGTAAACATTAATGAGCGAGATCTCAAGGTATTTGATCATAAGGGTAATAATTTTCTGGGAGGTGTCGATTTAGATACATTATTTGTTGAAAAAATAATATGTCCGAAAATCGAAAAGGAAACTCAGCAAAATAATCTTTGGTCAAAACTAATTTCTAAAGAAAACACTATATATAACAAACTCTTTTTTGAACTTCTTTACAAAGCAGAGGAAGCCAAAAAAGAACTTTCGATAAAAGAAACCTCAAGCATTGAAATCGATTTTGAGGAACTTTCAATCTCATTAGACATAGATATCAGTCGAAAAGAATTCGAATTAATCGTTCAGCCTAAATTTGAAGAATCCTTTCATTTGGTCGAAAAATTAATTAAAGAAAATCACTTAGACTTCTCCGATATAGAGCGTATTATACTTGTTGGCGGCACTACTTATATCCCTTACATACGCCAACAATTGCAGGAGCGAACTCAAATTGAAGTAGAAACCAATTTAGATCCCACAACTGCAGTAATGATTGGAGCGGCCTATTATGCCGGTTCAAAACCTTCAGAATTAATTGATGTAGAGATTGCAAATGAGCCTGTATCTGAAGAAAATAGTATTCAGGTTGAAACCATCTATGAACCCCATTCTAAAGATTCTGAAGAATTAATTGTGGTGCTGTTGGAACAATCCTTTGAGGGTTATTACAGAATTATCCGGGCAGATGGTGGTTTTGACACTGGCCTTTTGAAAGCAAATAAAAAAATAGCCGAGTTTGTTCCTTTATTAGAAAAAACGACCAATCAATTCACGCTTTTTTTATTCGATAATCAGCAAAAACAAGTATTTAGTAATGCGAATATTCAAATTACTAATGGATTATACAGCATTCTGGGGCAGCCAATTCCGAACGACATTTGTTTGGAACTAGACGAAGAAACGGGAAAAAGCCATATGGAAATTATCTTTAAGAAAAATGATATTCTGCCCCTGAAGAAAACAATTTACAAAACCTGCTCTAAAAATATATTAAGAAACTCTGACCAAAAACTTATTATAAATGTAGTTGAAGGCAATGCCGGAAGTATGGTGGGGAGCAATCTCTCTATTGGTTATATTGAAATATGCGGAAGTGATTTTGAACAGGATCTGTTAAAAGGAATGGATATTGAGCTTAATTTTAAAGTTTCAGAATCCCGGGATTTGAGTATCGATGTTTATATAGGTGCTCTCGATTTAGAAATAAGCGAAGTCTTTAATCCACATCAGAGAAAAATTTCGATTGAAAAATTATCATTGGAAATTAAGAATGCTTTAGATACGATTTTAGAAGAAATAAGAGGTGAAGAACACAATGAAAACTATGAATATTTAGCCAAATTAAAAAGATCTCAGGAATCGTTAACCGTTCTTTATAACGAGGCATTGGAAAATAAAAATGATGCTGTTACAGATAAAAAATATCAAATTGATGAATTGAAAAAAATCTACATTCAGGAATTTGATGATCTTATCCGACACAAACACATATTATCTGAGCTTGAAGAATACAATAACATAAAAGACAGCCTTTCTTTTTATATCGAAAAAGGTACTCCTCGCCAAAAAGAAGAATATGAAAAGATCATAAAAAACGAAAAGGAAGTTTTACAGTCTAACAATAAATATTTGATTCGCAAAAAAAATAAGGAACTGGAAAATCTATTAGAAAACATCTATCAAAATCAAGACGAAAGCTACATCGATTATTTTTATTATTTTCGATTTGAAGATGCAAGCGCCTTCAAAGACAAATCCAAACATGGCAAATTAATAGAATTAGGAGAAAAAGCGATCGACAATTCCAACTTAATTGAATTAAAATCAATCTGTCATCAACTGCATAATTTATTGATTGTCAAACCCAAAAGAAGAGATGACTTTAATACATTTGACGGTAATCTTGGAATAAAATAGCTTGTCGGGATATTTCGGCATTTAGAACAAAGCTTCAGAGAAATCAGGAGCTTTTTTTATGCAATAAACTTTGTTTTATCTACTTACAAAAGAATATTACAAGTCCCTTTTCCCCAAAATCATCTCTACTTGTCCTCTTTTTCAATACGTTACAAACAACAAACATCATATAGTGTTAACTGTGAAATATTATATTAATAATAAAATAACATGTTTTCTTAATAACTGCGTTTATGTTAGTAAATGTTTTTATAAATTTGCAATCCTGTATTGAAACCTGTTATTTTTAATTCAAAATTATGACTTTCACACAAATACCACTATTACCCTAAAGTCTTTATTCAAAAATAAATAATACCATAACTACAATTAAAATCCAATGCTTCAAAAAAACAAATCCCAAATTTTATTTTTTATTCTTTTAAATTTATTTTTTTCCATTAATTCATTTGCTCAAAAAAATCTTTATGCCGGAATTGAAATCGGGCGCAGAGCTATAAAAGTTTCCGTTCTGGATGTAAATAATATCAGAAAAGCTGATTATGATATTTTGTACTTCGCAACTGAGAGATTTAGTTTTGCCGACCATATTACTGCTAACGGCGAACTTACTCAGGAAGATATTGATAAAGCCAGTATTACAGTTGTTAATCAATTGAAGAAAATAAAAACAGATTTTAAGCTTCTTGAAGGAAACATATTTATAGTAGCCGCACCAGTTTTCGCATCTGCTCGTAACATTGATGTTTTAAAAAACAAAATCACTTCTTTAACCAAGAAAAATCTTGACATCCTGAATGTTAATGAAGAACCTAAAACGCTGGTTAAGGGTGCTATTCCACCGGTAGATTACCCTAACGCTTTTCTGCTCGATATCGGGGCTCAAACTACCAAGGGAGGATACATCGATGAACTTGAAGACGATAAATTAGAGTTCATCCCTTTGGAACTGGATTTTGGCACAATGACACTTACCGATGCTGTACAAAAAACAGTTGCCAATCAAAATCAAGCCAATGATATGTCAGTGTATCAGGAAAAATCTTTTGACTTTAACTCGGTTCTGCGTAAGAAGGTCAAAGATTTGCTTGACAAAAATCCTCTTTTATTGAAAAAAGATAAAATCTATTTATCAGGCGGAGCTGTCTGGGCATTTGCAACCCTGTATTATAATGAAAACATTAAAGAGCATTATGTTTCTTTAAATATGGAAGACGTTCTTAACTACGATGCAATTCTGAAAAATAATTTCACCAAGTTTACCAGCCTTTCTAAAACTAATACCGAAGCAGCCAGAGTTTTGAGCACCTATGACCAGAAATACCTTATTTCTGCAAACAACATACTGGTAAGCTGCCTGGAAAGCATTCCAAATTTAGAGACCAAAAAAATATACTTTGTAAAAGATGGACAAACCATCTGGCTTATTTCGCACATTGCAGATCGTTCTAAAAAAGTTAATACTAATTTTTAAAGCATAGCTTTTACCATTCTTACAATGAAAATTTGAATTTTGCTTACAGAGCCTTACAACTAAAGATTCTGTACTAACTTCTTCAAGTTATCTATAAAATAGCCCTAAATTGTTTGAGGACAAGAGAAGCTTCAGAGAAATCTGGAGCTTTTTTTTATCTTATTATTTGATCCATAATTTCCGCAATATGCTACTCACCGGTGCCACAACAAGCACCAAAAACATTTAAATGAGAAAAAGAATCTTTCAAATTTTTATATTCTCTACCTAATTGCTTTGGAATTCCTCGATCTAATTCTGTGGCCTCATCGTTCTGCATGACTTTTACAAGAAGCATTTGCCCTAATACCTTTTATTCGTTTTACCCATTTTTGGTTTTCATTTTCTTTTAGCTCCTTCATAAAATGAGTTGGATGTGCACAATTGATCATAAAATATAATGGCAATGGTAACACTTTTGTCTACTTTTTCGAATGCGTCTTTCAAACTCATTCCTGTTGGCAATTTACTAGCTGTCTCTACAGTATAAGAAATAACTAGAGACAGATCAAAAGATTCTGCTGCTTTGACTATGCCAATGGCTTGCTCGACATATATTTTTAAAGAAAATCAGGCTGTATAAAGCATACTTGCAGCGCCTAATAAAGCCGCAACTTCATTATCTGTAGAAACCGAAACTGTAATTTCAAGACCAGATTCCTTGATTTTTTTATTGAAACTCTCCAGGAAAAACCTGCTTGCGTTGGCAATTTTACCGCCAATTATAAAGCTATCGGCTTCAAATTTTTTCAACCATGGAATGGTAACTTCTGCCAAATTTTCTCCCATTTCTTCAAATACTTTTATGGCAACTTGATCTTCGGCAACAGCCAGATTAAAAAGCTCTAATCCATTATGAAGATTTTTTCCAGTTATACTTTTATAAGCCGACAAAAGACCTCTTGCTGAAACATAATCTTCAGCAATGCTCTCTTTAAAAGGAATATTATAGATTTCGCCATCTGCCGGAACCAATTCTCCCAAAACAATTGAAATGCCTTTATCAATAAAACAGGCGCCAAGTCCGGTTCCAAGTGTCACGGCCATTACTTTTTTAGAAAGATTTGTCGCATCTTTAAAAACCTCTCCTTTTCCAAAACAAACGGCGTCGTTTTCAAAAAGGATTGGAAATTCACTGGAAAGATTAAGCGAACCCTGAAATAAATAACGAACATTTAGACCATAAAAATGCTCATATTTTGACTGATCCTTTATCCAGCAGAGTCCGTTCGTATAATCAAACGGGCCGGGCATACATACCGCAAGTCCTTTTATCTCTTTTACTTTTGAATTTTCAACTGAAATCCGAATTACTTTTTCCCAAATAGACATGACCTGATTCACTGGCAAATTAGAATCAAAAGATTCTTTATGCAATGAAAAATCAATTAGTTTCATGCTTACAATATCTATAATCGCTGCGGTAATATGTGTTCCTCCAATGTCTATTCCTACGGCATACTCTTTCATCTTATTTTTTTGAATTGGACCATTAGATAATTAAGAACTACTACTTAATCTCCTGATGATGTATTTAATTTTTAATTTTAGATATTCTTATCTTTTAAAATCTGAGGATATTTGATACTCGTATGCACAATCATTTCTCCAAAAAGCGTATTGGCCCAGGCAAACCATTTTCGGGTAAATCTGGTTACATCATCTTTCTGAAATGACTCGTGCATAAAACCAGTATCTGCATTTGTTTTGATCAAATTACTAATACAGGCTTTAATCTCCTTTTCGTCTACACTTGTAATTGCTCTCAAAACAATACTCATTGGCCAAATCGTATCCGCTCCTGTATGCGGCCCACCAATACCCTCTCCGGCTTTTCCTTTATAGAAAAATGGATTATTTTCTGAAAGCACTACTTTTCGGGTATTCAAATAAAGCGGGCTATCCGGCTTAATTGCTCCTAAATAAGGCAATGACAATAAAGAGGGAACATTGGCATCGTCCATCATATGGAAACTACCATATCCATTTACCTCAAAAGCAATGATTTTACCAAATTTTGGATGATCAATAATGGCGTTTTCTTCCAATCCTTTCTGAACCTGTTCCCTTAATTTTTTTGCTTTAGCCACTAAATCTTTGTCTAACATAGCCGGCAACGAGAAGATTTCGATTAAATAACCCAATACCTCAATTGCAAACATATTACTGGGAATCAAATAGCCAAACAAAGTGCTATCATCACTTGGTCTGAAAGTCGAAACGATTAATCCGCAAGGTTTTACAGGATATCCGTAACCGCCTAAAGGTACGCCATCTGTTGCCCAGGCAGTTTCACGCTGAAAAGTATAAGGCCCTTTATCATGCCAACGCTGCTGTTCTTTGAAAGTTTGCAATACCAATAACATCGCTTCTTTCCATTTACTGCCAAATAAACTTAAATCACCCGTTTCCTTCCAATAGCCATGTGCCAATCGAATTGGATAACATAAACTGTCGATTTCCCATTTACGTTCGTGAATACCCGGCTGCATTTTGGTCATGTCATTTTTCCACTCGCTTATTTTGGTGAAATCTTTATAAAAAGCATTCGCATAAGGATCCAGCAAAATACATTTGGTCTGGCGATTGATTACCCCTTTTACCAATTCTGCCAGTTTTTTATCTTCTTTTACAAACGGAATATAAGGCCAGATTTGAGCTGTGCTATCACGAAGCCACATGGCGTCAATATCTCCTGTAATTACATAGGTATCTGGTTTGCCTTCGATGATTTCAAAATCAACTGTAGTGTCCAGGGTGTTTGGAAAACAGTTTTCAAAAAGCCATGCCAATTCCGGATTGGCGATTTGTTTTTTAATTCTGACAATGGCGGCTTCTATCGCCGGACTTGTAAATTTTCTTTCCGCTAATGGAGGTCTTTTACTGATAAAATCTTTAAGAGCAAAATTGAAAACATCCGACTGCATTGCGAAAACATCGGTTTGAATTGCCAATAATCCTGCTGAAAAAATTCCGGTGTTTTTTATAAATTTTCTACGTGATTGCATAGTATTATTTTGAAGTTGAATAAGAATATGGAAAGGTGCTTGCCGATGTTCCTCTTTGTAAATTTGGCTCGCTTGTCATATCAAAATTTAATTCCCCGCCTTTTAAGATGTCAAAATGGTTGATGAAATTTTTACTGTATGCTGCGTTATCCCATTTTAAATCCTGAACATATTTATTGGATTCAGAATTTTTTGGAGCATTTATAACAAGCTGTTTTCCATTTTCTAATTTCAGGGTTAATTTCTTAAACAATGGCGCGCCCAAAACATATTCATCTGTTGCCGGGCAAACCGGGTAAAATCCCATTGCAGAGAAAATATACCAGGCTGAAGTTTGTCCGTTATCTTCATCTCCGCAATAACCATCGGGTGTTGGTTTGTACAAACGGTTCATCACTTCTCTTGACCAATATTGTGTTTTCCAGGGCTCTCCTGCATAATTATAGAGATAAATCATATGCTGAATGGGCTGATTTCCATGTGCATATTGCCCCATATTCATAATCTGCATTTCACGAATTTCGTGAATAACAGATCCGTAATAACTGTCATCAAAAACCGGAGGTGTTGAAAAAACGGCATCTAATTTTGTTGTGAATTTCTTCTGTCCCCCCATTAAGTCAATCAATCCCTGAACGTCATGAAATACGCTCCAGCTGTAATGCCATGCATTTCCTTCGGTAAAAGCATCTCCCCATTTAAAGGGATTAAAATTCGCAGGAAAACTTCCGTCTTTATTGCGACCACTCATTAGCCCTATTTCCGGATTATAAAGATTTTTATAATTCATCATTCGTTTTTCAAAGACACTGATTTCTTTTTTAGGGCGTTTTAAAGCTTTCGCTAATTTCCAAATCGCAAAATCATCATAGGCATATTCAAGCGTTCTGGCTGCATTTTCATTGATTTTTACATCATAGGGAACATATCCTAAAGTATTGTAATAGGAAACGCCTGTTCTTCCTACAGCGTCCAAAGGTCCTTCATTATTGGCTCCATGAACCAAAGCTTCATACAATTTGTTAATGTCATACCCTCGCAATCCTTTAATATAAGCATCTGAAACCACAGAAGCCGAATTATTCCCCACCATTACATTTCGAAAACCAGGACTTGACCATTCCGGCAAAAATCCGCCTTCTTTATAATCATTGATTAAACCTTCCTGCATTTCTTTATTCACAGAAGGGTAAACCAAATTTAGTAGTGGATAAAGGGCGCGAAAAGTATCCCAAAAACCAGTTCCGGCGTACATATATCCCGGTAAAACATTTCCGTTGTACGGACTATAGTGGACCGTTTCTCCTTTTTCATTTATTTCGTATTGCTTTTGAGGAAAACAAGTGGCACGGTACAAGCAAGAATAAAAGGTTTTTAATTGGTCTGCATTTTCACTCTCTACCGCTATTTTATCCAGGACTTTATTCCATTCTTTTTTTGAAGCTGCAACAGTTTCATTAAAAGAAGCATTTCCTAATTCTGATTTTAAATTCAGTTCAGCCTGTTCAGGGCTAATAAAGGACGAAGCCACTTTTACATTTATAATTTCTCCTTTTTTGGTTTTGAAACCAACAACTGCTCCGGTGTGATCGTCTTGCAATTCTAATTTATCTTTTTCTAAACCTTTCTCATTCCAAGTCGAATTTGAGGCAAATGGTTTATCAAAAACCAATACAAAATAGTTTTTGAAATTGGTTGGCACACCTCCACTATTGCGCGTGGTATAGCCGATGATTTTATTTTCTGATGGAATAATTTTGATATAAGATCCTTTATCAAAAGCATCAATTACAATAAATGATTGCTCATTTTCAGGAAACGTAATCTGAAAATATGCTGCTCTTTCAGTAGCTGTAATTTCTGTGGTAACATCATAATCGGCCAAATAAACGCTGTAGTAATACGGTTTTGAAACCTCAGCTTTATGACTGAACCAGCTTGCTCTGTCTGCTTCGGCGAAAGCCAATTTGCCCGTTACTGGCATAATCGAAAACTGACCGTAATCGTTCATCCAGGGCGACGGTTGATGTGTTTGCTTAAAACCCCTAATTTTTTCAGCAGTATAAATATAAACCCAGCCATCTCCCATTTTACCGGTCTGCGGTGTCCAGAAATTCATTCCCCAAGGCCTGCAAATTGCCGGATACGTATTTCCGTTTGAAAGACTGTGCAGAGACTGTGTCCCCATTAACGGATTTACATATTCTGCCGGATCAAGGATTTTGTCCTGCGCATTTGCAAAGACACAAAATTGCGCGACTGCGAAAAAAATTAAATGCTTTATTTTCATAATTATAGGCTTTATACTATAAGCTATACGCTTTTAAACTGTGATCTAGATTCTTATTTACAAGTTTTTTAAACAATTTTAAATCTAAAATCTGAACTCTTAAATCTAAAATTATTTGGGCCTGTCTTCTTTTTTCACTCCAAAAGTTGTTGACGGCTTGCTTCCCATATACAATTTTAATTCGCCGCCTTTTACAATCATATCATGAGTGATATACGATTTTGTATATGGTTTTCCATTGTATTCTGCTTTTTGAATGTACATATTTGCTGCGCTATTGTCAATCGCTTTCACTGTAAATGAAATTCCTTTTTTATGATGAATCGTTGCTTGGTTTACCAATGGACTTCCGAAAACATAAATTCCATTTGCAGGATTAACCGAATAAAATCCCATTGAAGATAAAACGTACCAGGCCGACATTTGCCCTAAATCTTCATTTCCACATAATCCGTCTGGTTTTGTCGAATAGAATTTATCATCAATTTCTCGAATTAATTTGGCTGTTTTCCAAGGTTCTCCAGCGTAGGCATATAAATACGGAATGTGATGATTTGGCTCGTTTCCTTGCGCATACTGACCAATCAGACCGCTGATATCCGGCGAAACTTCTTCTCCTTCTACTTTGTCTGTTATAAGGAAAAGTGAATCTAATTTGGCTAAAAATTTGCTTTCGCTTCCAAACAAATCAATCAAGCCATAAGGATCCTGGGGAACCAGCCAGGTATACTGCCATGCATTTCCTTCTACATAATCGTCTTTACGATGCGCAGATGAAAGCGGATTAAATGGGGTTCTCCAATTTCCATCGGTTAATTTACCACGCATAAAAGTGGTTTCTTTATCGAAATAAAGTTTATACAAATTGGCTCTTTTTGTGAAATAGGTATAATCTTCGGTTTTGTTTAGAGCTTTTGCCATTTGGGCAACGCAATAGT
Organism: Flavobacterium sp. Root420; assembly: GCF_001427905.1. Lineage (GTDB taxonomy): Bacteria > Bacteroidota > Bacteroidia > Flavobacteriales > Flavobacteriaceae > Flavobacterium. The sequence goes on along the minus strand of NZ_LMEF01000031.1, from coordinate 171,900 downwards.
CATCAATAGCGTATTCTAAAGCATTCCCCACTGTTTCGAGCATTTTATCTGCCGGAATATATTCTAATTTTTGCACGTAATCCATTCCGTCACGCGTTTGCATAGCTGTTTTTTTGATCGCTTCATATGCCAATGCCACATCATAATCTCTGTACCCTTTTAAATAACCATCAACAATAACGGCGATGGAATGGTTTCCATTCATGGTATTGGTTTCATTTCCCATTAAATGCCAAACCGGTAATCTTCCCTGTTGCTTGTAAATAGCCAAAAATGATTTTACAATGTCATTAATTTTATCCGGCTGTGTGATGGTGTATAATGGATGTAAACCTCTGTAGGTATCCCAAAGTGAAAAAGTAGTGTAGTTGGTGAAGTTTGCTTTTTCATACACTTTTTTATCAGTTCCTCTGTAATCTCCGTTTGCATCATTAAAAATAGAAGGCGCAAAGGCAGTATGATACAAAGCTGTATAAAAAACCCTCATTGTTTTCTCATTGGCTTTGATTTGGATTTTGCTTAATTCTTTGTTCCATTTTGAAGTGGCCTCTTTTACCGCTTTATCAAAATCCCAATTCGGAATTTCGGCTTTTATATTCGCCGAAGCATTCTCATAACTTACAGGCGAAATTCCTATTTTTACTAAAACCTGTTTGTTTTTTAAAGAAGCAAAATCTATAACCGCTTTCATTTTTAAGCCTTCTCCTTCATTTGCTGAAACGGCTGTTTTATCATCATACAATGCCAAAGCTGAAATTGGTTCAGAAAATTCAATCGCAAAATAAACACGCTGATCCGTTGCCCATCCTTCTGAAAAACGATATCCGACAAGTGTTGTTTCATTTATTTTTTTAATAAATGTTTTTACCGGTTTGTCCCATCCCACTCCATCAGCAAGATCTAATAAAACGTGAGAATCTGATGCCGAATTAAAAGTATATTTATGAAAACCAACTCTTTCGCTGGCTGTTAATTCGGCCTTAATTTTATATTTATCCAATAAAACACTGTAATAGCCTGGTTTGCTTACTTCATTTTCATGCGAAAAATAAGAGCCGTAACCGTTTGCCATATCTTCTTTTGTACCTTTGAAAAGAGGCACTTTTCCAGAAACCGGAAGCAAGAGGATATCATTCAAATCTCCAATTCCCGTACCACTCAAATGGGTATGTGTAAATCCTAAAATGGTATTACTGGCATAATTGTATCCACTGCACCAATCCCAACCTTCAAATATATTTACAGGCCCTAGCTGAACCGCTCCAAAAGGAACATTTGCGCCCACAAAAACGTGACCGTGACCTGCCGTACCAATAAACGGGTTTACATATTGGGTGTAATCTGAATTCGTTTTCGTCTTTTTTTCCTGTGAAATTGAAGCGTTGGCAAAAAATAGACTTAAAGCTAAAATTCTGCTAAACGCTATTTTATTATATTTTGTAAACATATTCTATTTTTTTATTGACTTATGTAATGGAACGCGGACACGGATTAAACGGATTTATGCAGCTATTTCCTTTTTTTTAACTTACTCTCAGAACGTAATCAAATGAAAATCATAAATTTAAAAATAAACCGGGAGGTACAGGTATTCCTACCCGGCTTAATTCAAACTAACTACCAAAAATTATAAATTATTTCTTACTCTAACTATTTGTTGCTATAATTTAATCTCTATTCTTTTTATAATTACCAATTTCAATCTCTTTTTTAAAAGCAATCAAATCTATAAAGTTAATTCTAAACAAGCTAAAACGATTTAGTGAAAGGATTAAAAAAACGAAACGTTTTCTTTATTTTTTTAAATCTTATAACTAGATCAGACAGACTCTCTAATAATCAAATTGCCTTTTTTTAGACGTTTTTCAATTTCAAAAGTTTCAATATCTGTCATTTGACTCATTAATAATTGTATGGCGTTAATCGCAATATCTTCAATTGGTTGTGCAATTACACTAATTGTAGGCGTATGCAATTTAAAACTATCATGATCATCAAAACTAATAACTGATATATCTTCAGGAATTCTAATTCCCATTCCCCTAAAGGCCTGAAGACCCGCCAATCCCATATAATTGGCTAAAAACAGAACGGCGTCTATTTTAGGATTTTTATTGAAAAAATTTACCAGTTCTTCAATTCTTGTTTCTTCATTGCTATGATAATTTACATGAAGAACAAGCGATTCGTTGTACATTCCTGCTTCTTTTAAAGCGTCTCTGTAACCATCTTCTCTTAATGTCATCTGAATCATTTCAGAGGTAATATTAACGACAGCAATATTTTTACAACCTTTGTTTATCAGAAATTTTGTGGCCGAATGAGAGGCTTCATAATTATCCATTACAACATGACTCACGCTCTGTCCGGGAAAATATCTATCGACTAATACGACCGGTTTCTTCAATTTTAAAAGAAGATCAATTTTATCTTCAAGATTCTGTGTCGGAGTAATAATAAAACCATCCACATTTGCCTGCAGAAGGCTATGTATTAATTCTTCAGAACGTTCATCATCATCGCCTGTACTGCAATAAAAAACTCTGTAATTAATATTTTTAGCCTCATCTTCAATAACTCTTGCCAGATCAGCAAAAAACTGATTCGAAATATCCTCCACAATAAGCCCAATTGATCTTGTTTTTCCAGTTCTTAAACTAGTTGCAATCATACTGGGTCTGTAATGAAGTTTAGCAGCAATGTCCTGCACTTTTTTAATGACTGCAGCGCTGATTCCCATTTTCTCTCCTTTACCGTTAATGACAAAAGACACCGTAGATATTGAGACTTCAGCCTTTGTTGCAATATCCTTTATAGTAATCTTTTTCATTGAGAGAATTAGTTTTTGTTAGGCCTTAAATATACACAAATATATAGTAAAATAGAATTACTAAAACGATTTTGTAAATATTTTTTAAACAAATCGCTTTTTTAGAGTTAATATAAAACATTATTATCAGTATTATTAAGTATTTTGTGCTGAATTAAGACTGATTTTACCTTAAAACACTCATTTTTGCAAAATAAGCATTTCAAAAATTGATATTGCTTTAATACTAAAACCAAGTCATAACTTGTATCCCAAATGCAAAATAAATGATATATTAGCTAAAGAATTCATAACACTTAAGTTATTTATAGCAAAACCTTTATGACCAAAAAAACCATAATCCTAATCGCATTCATCCTCTTAAAATTCGTACTACAAATTGTCTTGTTAAGTCCGGAATATGATTTGCAACGTGATGAATATCTGCATCTCGATCAGGCACATCATTTGGCCTGGGGTTATTTATCGGTTCCTCCGGTGACATCCTGGTTTTCTTACTTGATATTTTTACTTGGAAATTCTGTTTTCTGGATTAAATTTTTTCCTGCACTTTTTGGTGTTTTGACTTTAGTAATGGTCTGGAAAACCATCGAAACACTTAAAGGCAATTTATATGCTTTAGTTCTGGGTGCGACCTGTATCGTGTTTTCATGTTTATTGCGACTTAATACGTTATATCAACCAAATTCATTCGATGTTTTATCCTGGACCGTTTTTTACCATGTTGTTATTCAATACATCACAATCAAAGAAAAAAAATGGTTTTATATTGGAGCAGTTGTATTTGCTTTTGGTTTTTTAAACAAATACAATATTCTATTTTTGCTTATTGGTCTTTTGCCCGCTCTTTTACTTTCTAATCAAAGAAAGATCTTAGCAGAGAAAAAACTCTATTTTGCATTGATTTTGGGATTACTAGTGATTCTTCCGAATTTATTATGGCAATACAACAATCAATTTCCGATTGTGCACCATATGAAAGAATTGGCCGAAACACAACTGGTTAACGTCGATCGTGTTGATTTTTTAAAAGAACAATTGTTATTTTTTATTGGTTCTTTTCTCGTTATTCTTTCAGGATTATATGCTTTACTCTTCTATAAACCGTTTGCAAATTATAAGTTCTTTTTTACTTCTATAATTTTTACATTAATCGTATTTATTTATTTCAAAGCAAAAGCATATTATGCAATTGGTCTATACCCTGTTTACATTGCTTTTGGATCTGTTTTTCTTTCGAATATTTTAAACACAGGATGGAAAAGATATTTAAAACCAGTTTTTATTCTGATTCCGTTATTATTATTTATCCCCATGTACAATTTGGCTTTCCCGAATAAAAGTCCTCAATACATTGCGCAACATCCTGAGAAATATAAAAAGTTGGGAATGCTTCGTTGGGAAGACGGAAAAGATCATGCCTTACCACAAGATTTTGCCGATATGTTGGGATGGAAAGAATTGGCCCGAAAAACAGATTCCGTTTATGCTTCCCTTCCAAAGTCAGAGAATACACTTGTACTTTGTGATAATTACGGACAGGCTGGCGCGATTAATTATTACTCTAAAAAAGGAATCAAAGCTGTTTCTTTTAATGCCGATTATATAAATTGGTTTAATCTTGATCTGAAGTATAAAAATCTTATCCGAATTAAAGGATATGAAAAAGATAGTAATGAGCTTGCTGAAACAAGTCCCTACTTTCGCTCTTCCCGAATTGTGGATGAAGTTTCAAATCAATATTCCCGAGAATATGGAACAACTATTTTCCTTTTTACTGATGCAAAAATAGACATCACCAAGAAGTTAGAACAAGAAATTAAAAACGAAAAAGATTACGGCAAGTAAATGACTGACTTTAGTACTATTGAATATTTAAAATTCGGAAATCAAAAACAGATACTGGCTTATGATATCTTAACCCGAAATACTATTTTGTCAAATATTGCTGAATTCGAACCTATTTTAGTCGGTACTATTCCGATAAATATTGACATTGAAAACAGCGATCTAGATATTATTTGTTACTGGGAAAACAAAACTGATTTTAAAACTAAAATTCAATCTGCTTTTGGGAAAGAAAAAGAATTCACGATTCGGGAAACACAAATTGATAACAAGGAAACTGTTGTAGCCAATTTTAAAATTGATCCTTTTGAAATCGAAATCTTCGGGCAAAACATTCCGACGAAAAATCAGAATGGTTATAAACATATGATTATTGAAGACCAGATTTTGACATCCAAAGGCGAAAATTTTCGATTAGAAATCATCAAACTCAAACAAAAAGGGTACAAAACGGAACCTGCGTTTGGTCTTTTACTCGGTTTAAAAAACGATCCTTATCTCGAATTACTGAATTATAAAATTGATTCTTTCATCTAAATCACTTTTCCCGACAACACAAACAACTGTATGTTAATAAGTTATTAAACTTTACAGTATCAAAGAAAATATTTCTGTAATTCCTTGCCACTTTGCACCCGAAACATCGCGGGATAGAGCAGTAGGCAGCTCGTCGGGCTCATAACCCGAAGGTCACAGGTTCGAGTCCTGTTCCCGCTACTAAGACAAAGCTTCAGAGAAATCTGGAGCTTTTTGTTTTATACTATCAAACAGATCCTTAATTCACGGTAATTTTGGGTACGCTTCGGGATACTTGCAAAAAAATCCATCAAAAAAGACTTGAATCTCAATCATTTTTTAAAACGAACTCTCCCTTATAAATTACATTTATAATCTTGAAACTTTCACTAAAAATGACAAAACTAGCCTCACGTCCAACTTGTATTGAACCAAAGCTTTTTTCAATTCCTAATACCCTGGCTGGATACAATGTTGCCATATTGACCGCCTCCGGCAAATCAATACCAACAAATTTCACACAATTACTAATAGCTTTCAGCATTGTCAGTTTGGATCCCGATAAAACTTCGCTTTTACTCAATTGGTCAATTGTAACATATCTGTCGTTACGTTCAATATGTTGATATATCCCAACATCACATGGCGTTGCAGCATCACTAATCAGATATAACGCATCATTAAGATTGCGCTTAGCTAAGGCCACCATTGCAAAATCAACATGAATACCATCAACAACTATACTTGTAAAAGGTTTTTTCTCAAAAATTGCCGCAATCGGACCAGGTGCCCGATGATGTAATGCTGGCATTCCGTTGTATAGATGTGTAACCGCCTTTCTTTTTCCAGATAAAAAAGCACTTGCTTCATGGTATTGAGCTCCCGTGTGCCCCATCGCAACAACAACATCTTTTTTCTCAAGCCAATTCATTACCTCATGGTTTTGCTTCTCTGGTGCCAGGGTCAGCATTTTGATTTCTCCATTCCCCTTCTCAAACCATCTTTCCAATTCTACAACAGATGCTTCTCTGATAAATTCAAAAGGATGGGCTCCCTTATTGTTGGAATTTATAAATGGCCCTTCAAGATGTAAGCCAAAGAAACTACCTCTCGTGTAATTTCTAAAAGTTACTGCACTGTCAAGAGCATTATATACTACATTATCAGCATTGGTCGAAACCGTCGGAAGAAACCCTACTACCCCCTGCTTTAATAATTCGTGTTCCATGACTTTAAGTGATTCTACACTTGGGTTTCCTCCAAATAATGCTCCACCTGCACCCATGACCTGCAAATCGATAAAACCAGGGCAAATATATGCTCCTCCAACATCTATTATGTCCATCCCTGCCAAAGAAGGTTGATCCAATAAGATTGCTTCAATCTTGTCTTCCCAAATTAAAAGCACTGCATTTTCTATGAGTTTGCCATCCGTTATAATTTTTGCATTGACAAAAGCTTTTTTTGAGTTATACATAGAGAGTAAGTAGTAGATTGTAATATAAAATTATACTAGCAAATATAAGGATAATGATAAACTTACCTGTGATGGAACTTTCCCTATTTTTGTTATCAGGTTAACATTAAACAGAGATTGTTTATTTTCCTTCATTAGTATTAAAACTATAAACAGCGGTATAGAAATCAGAAAAAAATGCTATAACAAAAAAGCTCCAGATTTCTCTGAAGCTTTGTCTTAGTAAGTATATATATACTGCTGAAACTAAAATTTAGTGATTTTAAAAAAATTATGGATCCCAGTAGTAACGATTTTGTTTTTGTTTATTGCAAAATTAATTATAATGCCTTTTCATTACTTCAGGATATTTTTTGAAATAGTACTTTGTAATGAGATTTGAAACTAACGGGATAAATGGTGGTATTAAATAAGACCAGCTTATAACATATGAGAATAAAAAAGTCAGGAAAAACACAAAAGGAATTATCAATGCCCTTGCTGAATTATAACTTACAATGACTTTGTCAATATGATGACTTATTTTATTTTTAGGATTTGCAATAACCCTCCATAATCTGAAATTTAAAAAACCCGACAAACAAATAGTTAAAGTATAAATAGCCAAAGGTAATTTTAAGGAACCAATATAATATTCGCTAAAAAAAGCAGTGCTAAATGGCATCACTACAATTGGCAATAAAAACAATAAGTTGTTCCATAAAAGTTTTTGGCTTACTGAAGTTACATATTTGTAAATCCGATGATGCGCAAGCCAATAAAGCCCAACAACAAAAAAACTCACTGTAAATCCTATAAATTTCGGCAAAATATGCACAAGTTCATGCCATAATTCTTTGTCAGAAATAGTAGATGAGTGAATTTCCGGAACTTTGATTTCAATAATTAATAATGTAATTGCTATTGCAAAAACAGCATCACTAAATAATGCAATTCGTTCTAATTGAAATTCTTCTTTAGAATCTTTTTCTTTATAATTGTTCATTCTTTTTATGGTTCAATATTTTATTCTGCTAAATTATCTGTTTCAATCTAATTAATACAGACTAAATTTAATTATATTATATAAATACTAAAAGCATCTAAGAAGCTTAAAATACAGTTTTCAATTCCAGGAATAAAATTAATATATCGATTAATTTCAGCAAGCCCCATCTCGCATAAACAATTTATCAATCAGTGTTTTTTAATTAACTTATTGTCAATGCCGGGTTTACTAAACATAATAAATTGTAAATTCTAATTAAAGATTGAAAAAAGTACGATGGTTAAAGATTCTTACTTCAAAAGTGCGCAAATATACCATAATATCTGAATTGGAAGTGTGTTACTGGAATTATTGTTAATAAACTTTCTATTTCGCAATAAATTATGCAAAAGCTACTTATTTAAATACTCTTGATTTATATTTGAATATGTATCTGCTAAAATTAAGCAGAGTCCTTCTGAAAAAGCAGCAGATTATTCTGGCAGCAACTATTTCATTTCTACAATCATTTCTACCTCGATTGCCATATGCTGCGGAAGCGTAAATACACCCACAGAAGTACGGGCATGCCTGCCTTGTTCACCAAATACTTCAATTAATAAATCCGAAAAACCATTCATTACTTTAGATTGTTCCGTAAAGGAGTCGATAGTATTTACATAACCGTTCACTTTGACTATCCGTTTTATTTTATCCAGACTTCCAAAAGCCTGCTTAAGTACCGCCAGCTGATTTATACCTGATATCCTGGCCGCCTGATACCCTTCTTCTATACTTAAGTCCTGCCCTACTTTGCCGGTACTATATTTTCCATCTGGTTTAAGAGGCCCTCTTCCTGAAAGGAAAACCAAATTTCCAACTCTTACCAGATCCACATAACTGCCTAAAGCTTCGGGTATTTTTGGTAACTGAATTCCTAACTGATTTAATTTTTGCTCCGGGGTCTGCGCGGACAAATTAAAACTCAATAGTACTAATGCAAACATTACTATATTTTTCATTATTTCCTTAATTTATTTTCAAAAAAAGAAAGCTACCTTTTAAAGATAGCTTTACTGATTTCTTTGTTATTTATTTTATGAATTTAATTAACTCGGCATTGAATTTTGGAAGCTCTTCGATAAACAATGCATGACCGCTTTTCTCGAATGGAACCAAAGTTGAATTGGCAATTGATTTGTGCATTTGTTCAGCTAATTCATAAGAACAAATTTTGTCTTGTGTACCATGAAGAATAAGAGTTGGTATTTTGATTTTTTTCAGATCTTCTCTCAAGTCAGTATCACGAAGTGCTTTCAAAGATTCAGCCATTGCATATGGTGATGCCTGTGCCTGAATAGTACCAAGCCATGCACCTTGCCCTGCTGAAACACTTGTTTCATTGGCCGGGAAAATTTTTCCGAAATTCTCAAACAATTGTGGTCTGTTGGTATTGTTAAGGGCAATAAGTCCGTTTACATCTTCTTTTGTCCAAAAACCGTAATTAAAGTCAGCTCTTTTAGTCCATAATGGAGCTGCCGCGCCAAACAAAGCCAGTTTTGAAACGTGGGCTGCATTGTATTTCGCCACATAATGAATCACTGTTGCACCTCCCATAGAGAATCCGCCTATAGTGGCATTTTCAATTTTAAGCTTATCCAGAATTACTTTGATATCATCTGCATAAACATCATAATTATAGGCTCCACCCGGTTTGTCTGAAAGTCCAAAGCCTCTTAAGGTGATCCCGATCACTCTGTAACCTTTTTCAAGAAGTGCTGCATACTGGTATTCGTACATGGCATCACTCAATGGCCATCCGTGAATTAATACTACCGGTTTTCCTTCTCCCAAATCTGTTACATGCAGTTTTACATTTTTTTCTACTTCAATATATTCTTCCCTCCCTAAGCTTGCCGGTTTTCTTTGGCTTTGAGAAAATGCAGTTGATACTGCTAATAAAAAAATGGCGAAGCTTGTCGTTACGATTGTTTGTAAATTGGTTTTCATTTTTTTTACGTTTTAATTGTTATTTAAGTTTTAATTTTATCTCTGTCATTTCTTATTGACAGGACAAAATTGCGTTTTTCTTGATTATAAATCAAATTAATAATTTTTATATATTATTAATTTGATTTATAATTATAGTTTTTTAAAACAATAAAGTTGATGATACATGCATCAAATTGAGCGATAACTTACAATAAAGCAGAACAAGTGGCTTTGAACAAGGAAATACTACTTATTAATACATAAAAAGAAGCATTGATTTTTATAAGAGACATTTGGAGAGCGGCTTTTTATTTGATTTAGATTCTGAGTGCGAAGTCAGCAGACATTCGCACAACTTTATGAGCTACAGAAGACTGGGAGGAATATAATTCTATTCTAATTCTGCAACAATTCCAAAAATCTAAATAATAAATTTATCTTTCTTAAATTTGTTCCAACAACTGTAATATTTAATTTTTTAACTTCTAAAAAAATGGATTTTCAGAATAATGAATTTTCAAAAATAGAATCATTAAAAGCAAATAAAATAACTTTTATAGCAAAGGCGATAGGAGCATTTATTTTTGTGAGTACAATTTTAGGAATAATTAATTTAGAGATAATTATTATTGAATCCCGAAAACTATCTGTTGAATTTAAAATTTCTTCTGTCATACTATCCGTAATTCTTTTATCTTTTTTGGTATATGCCGTATTAAAGGATACAATTATTACCAGGAAAAATAAAATAACGAAAGTTATAGTTGATCAAAATGGTTTGCACCATTATAAAGATGCAACAATTATTGAATCACTAACTTTTGAGTCTTTATATCCAAACCCCGATCTAAAAAATTATGATATAGTTTTATCAGAGGGTGAAGATGTCAGCTATGATATTTGTGTATATTATTTTGATAACTCCAGGAACACAATAATTTATAAAGCCATTATATTCAATACGCCATTTTCAATACGCAATGGAAAAGAATTAAAAAGACATTTCATAAAGGGCGTTTTAAAGTTCCGATCCGATTTGAAAGTTTCACCAAAGGTTTTAGATTTATTAAATTTAAAGAATTCATAAAACATAAAACTAATCCCTAATCAACTCCGAAGAGTACTGAGATTGCAGGTCGTTCCAAAAATGTAAATATTAATTTTTTAAGGTATTTTCTTTACCATAAATGTTCGAAGATTATCCCATTAGGACTACTAAAACAAAAGCTTCAGATTTCTCTGGAGCTTTTGTTTTTTATTTAATTTATATAACCATTGTCATCCACCAACGTATCTTACATTACTTTGCTGTTGATTCTTTAGAAAAATTAAACGTTTCTATTTCAGACAATTCTGCATTAAATTTGACAAAACTGGCAGGAAATCCAGTCTTAATTTTACCAAATTTATTCTCCAGACCAATCGCGTTTGCTACATTTGAAGTAGCCATTTTAATAGCTTCATCGGCTGAAACACCTAAATGATTATAAGCATTTTGTACTGCTTCTGACATCGAAATTGTGGCTCCGGCCAAATTACCTTCATCATTTCTATAAAAACCATCTTCGAGATGCGCATCAAAATTATCCCAATTGAAGTTGGCCACTTTTCGGCCTAAAAATGTAGCATCACTAATCAAAAAGAACTTGTCCTGTTTTAACTTGTACGCCAGTCTTGCTGCCGCATAATCACAATGTGCGCCATCTAAAATAACGGGAGTAAATACATTTTCATTTTCAAGAGAAGCGCCAACTAAACCGGGTTCACGATGCCCGAACTGTGTCATCGCATTAAATAAATGGGTGACGAGTTTTATTCCTTTTGAGAAATAAACCTGTGCTTCTTTATAGGTAATCGTTGAATGGCCGATCGAAATTACAATCCCACTTTCTAATAACATCTCCAATTGTTCCTCAGTAAAACACTCCGGAGCTATTGTAATGACTTTTATAACCTCTTTTCCATATCGGATAATCTCCTCAAGTTCTTTATTTGTTGGTTTTCGAACCTGGTCAATACTATGGGCTCCTCGTCGCAGCGGATTTAAAAAAGGTCCTTCCAAATGCATTCCGATTACGCCATTATTGTATTTTTTTGTGTAATTACGGACCGCTTCAATTCCCTGCAAAATGGTTTCATTAGAGGACGATATTAAACAAGGAAGTACGTGCGTTGTTCCGTATTTAAGACTTGTATCATAAATATCCTGAATGGTTTCTTCCGTTGGAGTCTGACTAAAGTAAAGTCTTTCACCGCCATTTATTTGAATGTCTATAAAACCGGCAGCAATATGTTTTCCTTTCAAGTCAATTGCTTCAATATCATTTGGAATCTCTTTTTGAATAGAAAGAATCGTTCCGTTTTCTATAATAATACTCCCGTTATGGATTATTTCATCACCCGTATGAACCGTTGCATTGACAATGGCTTGTTTCATTTTTTATAATTTTATTTTCCCTTGTAAATTAGGTATTGCTTTCTCATTTTTTTGAAATTCTGCAAACCTTCTTTCCAGCTGTTTCTGATTTCTTCTTCTGATAGTCCGGCTTCAATCTGCTGTTGCAATTTTTCGTTTCCGGCACGGATCGAGAACTTTCTTTTGTCGAAAAATTTTGATTTATCGGCCGTTGTCTCATAGGCTTTAATCAGCCATTTAATTTCAAGTCTATTGATTCTCGGAATTGCCGACAAATCTTCGCCATTACATTCAATTCCATTGTATAAAGGATTTTTGTCTCCAAAATTAGGTTTTGGCGTAAATGCAAAATTACTTTTTGGCAAATAAGGAGAACCATAAATTTGAAATTGTTTTTCGGTTCCGCGACCCATACTGACGTTCGTCCCTTCAAAAAGGCATAAACTGACGTATAAATTGACAGACTGATCGTTTGGCAAATTCGGAGAAGGTCGCACAGGCAAACTATAACTGCTGTTTCTATTGTAATTCAGACAGGGAATAACAGTCAACTTGCACTGAATGCCATCTTTCAGCCATTTCTCGCCATTGATCATTTTAGCTTCTTCTCCCAAAGTCATTCCGTGTAATAAAGGCGTTGGATGCATCCCAATTCCGCTCTTAAAAGCAATATCCAAAACAGGTCCGTCTACAATGGCGATATTCGGATTTGGGCGATCCAAAACAATAAGTGGTACCTTATTTTCAGCACACGATTCCATTATTCGGTGCAGGGTAGAAACATAAGTATACAATCTTGTTCCGACATCCTGCAAATCAAAAACCATGATATCAATCCCTTTCAGTTCTTCTGCCGTTGGCTTGTTGTTTTTTCCGTAAAGAGAAACAATCGAAATTCCGGTTTTTGTATCCACTTCATCAGACACATGTTCACCCGCATCGGCAGTTCCCCTGAAGCCATGTTCGGGAGCAAAGATGCTTTTTATCTTTACTTTTTTCTCCACTAAAAAATCAACCAAATGGATTTTATTGTCAATAATTCCTGTCTGATTGGATACTATACCAATTGTTTTCCCTTTCAGCAAAGGCAAATATGCAGTATAATTCTCCGCGCCCGTTTTTATTTTCTGCGCAAAAGATGCTGTTGTTATCAGTGCGCAAATTAAGATTAGTTTTTTCATAGTGTTTAATTTTTTCTTGCCACAGATTAAAGGATTAAATTGATTTTTTCTTTAGCCGAAAATTGTACAAATTTCCACAAATTTTCTCACGCAGATTTTGCAGATTCAGAAGATTTAATTCGTGTAATTCGTGGCAACCCTTTTTTTCAATGATTAACCTGTCTCCAAATTTTAGCAGTAAAATCATCTTTGTACATCAGTCTGTTGGTTCGGGTTGGATTTACACGATTGGTCAGAATAATTATATACCGATCATTATCCGGATTTAAAAAGAAAAAAGTTCCGGTAAAACCGGTGTGGCCAAAATCATTCTCTTTGAAAAAGGCATCAGGTTTACGTTTATCAAACCCTAATCCGCGGTAAATTCCATTTTTGACAAGGGGCGAGTTAGTAAACTCCTTAATTACTTTTGCCTTCAGAATTTGTTTTCCATGGTACTTGCCATTATTCAACAACATTTGACAAATCACCGAGATGGATTCGGCATTTGCAAATAAGCCTGCGTTTCCGGAAACACCTCCAAAAATTGCCGCAGCTTCATCATGCACATAACCTTTAATGGTATCTTTTCTGAAAAAATTATCGACTTCCGTTGGCATCACATTTTCTTCTGAAGTCCATTTTAAAGGATTGTATCCGATTTTTGAAATTCCTAATTCGGTGTAAATCTCTCTAGCCAATTGATCGAGTTTTAAACCTGTTTTAGCCTCTACCATTTGTTGTACCAAAATCAGATTTAAATCACTGTACAAATATTTTCCACGTTCATTGGTATTCGCATTTTCTATTTTATTATAAACCGTTTTGTAAAATTCAGGATTCAGCCACATGTTTTTATAGATCTGAATATAATGCCCTTTTGGCCTGAAAGAAAGGTAATTAGAATCGTAAACGATATTTTTATTGACGTACATCGTATCAAACAGATTCCGATAAACATCTGATTTTTGATTGCTTAACAAAGGCGATCCGTCCGGTGTTGACAATAAACTTTGATAAAAAGTAATGCTGGGTTTTAGACCTGTAGTATGCGTCAATAATTCAAAAAGCGTTAAATCGGCAATAGCGGTGTTTTTGTACATCGCAACTACATCTCCCAGTTTGTCATCTAATTTTATTTTATTTTCTCCAACAATGCGCATGGTTACCAGGGTTGCCCCTAAAACCTTAGACATAGAAGCCAAATCATAAACATCGTCTGCTTTGACTTTTTGCTTTTTTGAATAATCCTGATACCCATAATTCTTCTCTATAAAAACAGCCTCTTTACTGCCCACAATAATTTGCGCTCCCGGAAAAAAACCTTTTTCGAGTGCATTATTCATCATCGAATCGATATAAACTTCATTTCGTTTTATATCAAAAGACTTCTTTGAATTTTTCTGGCAATAGCCATCCATTCCTAAAAAAATCAGGAAAACAAATACAACTTTAGTCAATATCTTTATCATCTTTTTATGGATTAATTCTTAAATCCTGAGCCGCCATAAGTGGTTCATTATTGGTTCCGGTAATCATTATTCTAACGGCTTTTACAGCTTGTTTTGGATAAATGGATGCATTGCCGTAGTCAAAATTATCTCCTTTTACAAAGTCGACACCATTATATGAATACTCAACATAGCCATTGTTCACAATAAATCTTGGGTGATGCGGAATCCCCGTCGACACATCAATTTTTGAAGAAGTAACCGGATTCGTGAAGGTATACAAAATCCAGTCGCCATTGACACACGGAACATCAGTACGCAAATACGTTTCCACATTATAATCTTCTAATTTCGAAATTGGGAACTTCGGATTCTCCGCCATTGAAGACGTCACTTTTACCTCTGGTTCCTGATACGGGGAACAATTGAAATTTACTTTGGCAGCAGATTCTTTCGCTTCTTTATTTTCAACTGTAAAATCCAGACGATAGGTGTTTTTTTCATTGTAATTTTCAATCACAAATCGTAAACGCGGTTTTAACTTTAAAGCAATTTCTTCAGAATAGGTTTGGATTAATTTATCATTTTCAAAAAGCGAAATCGTTCTGATCACTCCATTATTGCTTTTATCTTCTGTTGGATTAAAAGTCAGGTACCAAATACCATTCTTATCCACTTGCTCAGAGATATTTTCTGAGATATTTAAAATTTCAACTTTTGATGTATTCCAATTGGCAACCGGTAATTTTTCCACTTTTACAGCCGGACTTGCGGTATATTCATTGAAAAACGTGCGGAACAAATACTTCTCATACTCTTTGGTCTGAATTGGTTTTGTATATAAAGGACATTGCATTGTTGGTTCATTTCCTTCTGTATCATAACGTACAACAGCTCCTTCATAAGGCGGAGTTACGGTAATGCTTCCGTTTTTATAAATGGCAGTCGGCGGAAAATCCCTAAAAGCAATTCCCATATTGGCCAGACGCTGCAGATGACTGCGGGTTAATCTTCCGTAAAAATCATCCCAATTTTTATCTTCTTTTCTCGACCACCCAATTTCTGATAAAGCCGAAATTCTCGGGTAGCTCTGGTATTCCATAATTCGTGCGGGGCGATCTAAATATTCACTCCACAAACCGCCCTGAACTCCTTTTATGTTTTTTTGCTGTTCTGGTGTTAAATCATTTTCCGGAATTGGTTCAAAGGAATACGCTCTTTTGGTATCGGTAATAGCAGCCCAGCGATGACCACGCTCGTTTTCTGACTGTGCCATATCAAAATAGGTATATTGCCCCGGCATCATAATAGTGGGGTGTCCTTTTTTGGCAGATTCTATTGCGTAACTGATTCCCTGCCAGGCAAAAATTAGCGTATTGGGACTCATTTCACCTCCTTTAAGAATTTCATTCCAGCCGGCTGTTTTTCTATTGTATTTTTCTACGATTTTTTCGACACGCTTAAAGAAATAATTCTGAAGCTGAAAAGTATCGGTATAGCCTTCCTTTTCCATTAAAGCCCTGCATTTTGGACATTGTTCCCAAGTTGCTCGATTCACCTCATCTCCTGCAACATGAATGTAATCGAAAGGAAACAGTTCTGAAAATTCCCTAATAATAGAATCTAAAATCTGGTAATTTTCTTCACGGCCTACACACCACACATTTTTTACTTCGCCCTGCACACTTTTGGTTTCCTGAGTAGTTACACAACCAACTTCCGGATACGCCGCTGTTACTGCGCGCGAATGTCCCGGAATTTCAATTTCGGGCATAATGGAGATTCCACGATCTAAGCTATAAGCAACTACTTCTTTTATATCGGCCTGCGTATAATAACCGCCGTAACGTTTATCTCCCGAACCATACGATGGCAGCAAAGCTTCGCCAGGTCCTCTCCAGGCTCCTTTTGTTGTTAAATCTGGCATCGATTTAATCTCAACTCTCCAGCCGTTATCATCCGTTAAATGCCAGTGAAAAACATTCATTTTATGTGCAGCCAGCCAGTCAATATAATTCTTAACGGTTTGTTTGTCAAAAAACTGTCTTGAACAATCGAGCATCATGCCACGCCAGTCAAAACGGGGATAATCGTCTATTTTTACAAACGGAATTCTTCCTTTTTGTACTTCCTTCGCTGAGCAAATTTGTAATAAAGTCTGAAAACCATTCAGTACTCCATTTACCGATTTTCCTTTTACAAGAACTCCTTTTTTGGTTACACGCAATTTATAACCATCGTTGGGAAGTTTCATTTTTTCATCAACCAAAAATGCGATTGTATTTTTTTTCTGTTTACTCCCAACAACAACAATCGGGTTGATCCCGGTATTTTTTAAAAAAGAAGCCGTTATAAAAGCGACACTTTTCTGTACTTTTTTGTCTACAATAATTTGTACCGATGCAGGAATTATAAACACGCCTTCTTTCTGTTCTACTTTGACAGGTTTCGGAATAATATCTAGCTGTTGAGCCTGCATAATACTCAGAGAACTCAGGAAAATAGCAATTAGCAAGATACTTTTTCTCATCTTTATTTTGTTATAAGTTGTACCGGACTACTTTCCGTTTGGGTTTGACTTAAAGCGGAAACGGCAAAAATGTAATTTTCAAAATCACTACTTTCAGCTTCAAATTTTGTAGCTGTTGTTACGTAATACATATGCTCAGCATTAGAAAAGTCTGTAATTTTTCCTTTCGGAAATCTATAAATCACGAACTTCTTATCATTCGCTCCGGCTATCCAGGTTAACATTGCTTTACCTCCTTTTTTTGTAATTAAAGCGTTTGTTGGCGGCAGTGGTTTTATTCTTGTAATTCTGTTTGCCTCGGGCGTTAACGCGAGATATTTATATTGTTTTTGAAGGAGTGGTTTTCTGAGTGTATCCCCTTTTTTGAGAAAAGTATTTGCTGTAAAATGCATCGAACCGTCTAACAAAGGCATAGTTCGAATCATTTCTATTTGTTTCACAATTTGATCCGGACTTCTCCATTCCGGTTCTTTCGCGGTGTTCGAAATTTTATAATCACCATGACCGATGTAAACATTTGCCCCATATTTGTGAGCGGCCCACCATTTTGCCAAAACTTCAAAATTAGCTCTGTCAAAACCTATGTGCCAATACAGTTGTGGCGTTACATAATCGATCCAGTTTTCTTTTTGCCATTTTAAAATATTGGCATACAAATCATCATAATTTGTAGCGCCGGCCACTGTATTTGAACCTTCTGAATCTTTGGCTATATTTCTCCATACTCCAAAAGGTGAAATTCCGAATTCGACCTCAGGTTTATTCGCGATTATAGTGTCTCTTATTTGTTTAATGATCAAATCGACATTGTCCCTTCTCCAATCGTCTTTATCTTTAAACTGGCGTGGTTCTTTAGCAAATGCTTTTTGATCCGGAAATTCCTCTCCTGTAATTTTATAAGGATAAAAATAGTCATCCATATGAACGGCCTGAATATCATAATTTCGAACTATTTCACCTACTACCGAAGAAACAAAATCTCTGGTTTCCTGATAACCCGGATTAAAATATCTTGATTTTCCGTAGGTCAGGAACAGCTCTGGTTTTTTAAAGTATAAATGTGTTTTTGCAAGCACTTCTTTAGTGGTATCTTTTTGTACGCGATAGGGATTCAGCCAAACATGAACATTCATTCCTCTTTTTCCGGCTTCGTCAATCATCATCTGTAAGGGGTCAAACCCCGGAGCAACGCCCTGAATTCCTGTTATCCAGTGGGATGCTGGTTCTTTTGTTGATTTGTAATACGCATCAGCCGTGGGGCGGATTTGAAAAATTACAGTATTCAAATTATTAGATCGCAAATTATCCAGAATGGTAATCATTTCAGATTTCATTTGTTTGTCTGATAATCCTGGTTTTGAAGGCCAGTCAATATTGTCTACTGTCGAAATCCAGGCCGCACGCATTTCTCTTTTTGGTGATTCCTGACTGAAAATTTTTGCCTGAAGCAGCAGTATCAAGAGTAAAATTTTTAAGCTTTTCATAAGTACTATTTGGTTAGTTAATTTTAATTGAATTTATCTGTTAAATCTGCTAGAAAAAAATATCTCACGCAGATTTGGCAGATTTTATTTTTTTAATATTTTACGATTAAAAATCTGCGTTACTGTGCGTCTCTACCAAAACCTTTGTCCCTTTGAGCCTCTGCAACTTTGAACCTTCAAAAAAAATCTACTTCAAACAACTCTTCAAAATCGTCACCGGATGCATGGCTTTTCTATTGGTTCCGTCAAAAATCTGATGGCGGCAGCTTGTTCCTGCAGCAGCAATTTCCGTTGTCGATTCAGTTGCGCGAATTTTTGGAAACAAAGTATCTTCACCCATTTGCATACTGATTTCGTAATGCTCTTTTTCATAACCAAACGAACCCGCCATACCGCAACAACCTGAATTATAAATAGTAACTGAACTATTTTTAGGCAGATTCAGCATCGCAAAAGAAGCCTGAACTGTGCTCAATGATTTTTGATGACAGTGTCCGTGAATTTTTATTGTTTTTTCTTCATCTGAAAATTGTTCGGAGTGAATTTTTCCTTTTGTAATTTCTCTTTTAAAAAACTCTTCGATCGTAAAGGTATTTTTTGATACTTTCTCGGCATTGACTTTATCTCCCGCCAATCGAAGGTATTCATCCCTAAACGTTAATATTGCCGACGGTTCAATTCCTATTAACGGTGTTGCTTCAGAAATTAAATCTCTGAAAACATTCACATTTTTATTGGCGATTTCCTGTGCTTCTTCCAGAAAACCTTTCGATATAAAAGCCCTGCCGCTTTCTTCGTGATCTGTAATAACTACTTCGTAACCCAATCCTGTCAATAATTCATAAGCATCGATTCCAACGGAAACATCATAGTAATTGGTAAATTCATCACAAAAAAGATAGACTTTTCCGTTTTTGAAAGAATTGTTTTCTGCGGACTTTTTATTTTTTGCGTACCATTTTCTAAAAGTCATTGAGGCCAATAAAGGAACTTGTCTTTCAGATGCAATTCCCATGCTTTTTTTAACAAAGGATAAATTGGCTATAAAGTTAGTCATTGAAGGTGCGATACTTCCTAACTCATTGAGTTTTGAATTAAAAGCAAATATTTTATTCCGAACAGAAAATCCGTTTGCTTTTTGATAGTGGTATAAAAACTCTGCTTTTAAAGTCGCTACATCCACATTACTTGGGCATTCGCTGGCACAGGCCTTACAGCTTACACACAATTCAAATACTTTATATAATTCGTCGTGGTCGAATTTATTGTCTTTCTCAGAATGCGTTAAATATTCTCTAAGCGCATTTGCTCTGGCACGAGTTGTATCTTTTTCATTTCGGGTGGCACGGTAACTCGGACACAACGTTCCTCCGGCAGATGGCATTTTTCTGCAATCACCAGAACCATTGCATTTCTCGGCGGCACGCAAAATTCCCATACTATCTGAGAAATCCTGAATGGTTTTAATATCCGGTTCGACCCTGCCCGCTTCTACCCTAAGGTTTTCATCCATTTTGAAAGCGTTGACAATTTTCCCAGCGTTCAAGATGGTATCGGGATCAAAAGCCTTTTTAATTCGCTTTAATAATTCGTAATTTTTTTCGCCTATCATAAAAGGCAAAAACTCACCACGAACTATTCCGTCGCCATGTTCACCACTCAGTGAACCTCTATATTTTTTTACCAAAATAGCTACTTCGGTAGCAATGTTTCTAAATTGATGTAATCCTTCTTTTGTTTTTAAATTCAAAACCGGACGCAGGTGAATTTCTCCCGCACCCGCATGTGCATAATAAATAGCACTCTGTCCATGGCGCTGCATCATCGCAGCAAAATCAGCTATATAATTGGGTAAATCACTTAGTTCAACCGCAGTATCCTCAATAGAATCTGCAGCTTTATCATCGCCCACTATACTTCCTAAAAGCCCCAGACCAGCTTTTCGCAAGTCATTTATTTTATCAATATCAGTTCCGTAAATTTTAGGCAAAGCATAACCAAAATTATTATCCTGAAGGTCTTTAATCAAAGCATCTGCCTGTTGTTCTGCATTTTCCATACTATGATGCGAACCAACTTCAAGCATAATGACTGCTTTTGGTTCTCCCACAATAAAAAACCTGTTTTTAGCTTGTTCCCTATTGGTTTTGGTACAATCCAAAATGATGTCATCCATCATTTCGCAGGTATACAAATGATGTTTCATCGCCGTAACTACAGCTTCTAAACTCTCCTGAATCGTATGAAAATGAGCCACTACCATAATCGCATTGGTCGGTGGCAAATCGTCTACTTTTAATGTAATTTCTGTAGTAAAGGCCAAAGTTCCTTCGCTTCCGCAAAGTAGTTTTCCAAGATTTATAGTATTTTCTGTTCCCGAAAAGAGTTCTGATTTTAATAATAAATCAATGGCGTAACCTGTATTTCTCCTGTGGATTTCCGGTTTTGGAAATTCCTTTACAATCTCTTCCTGATTTTCTTTATTGGAAAGTTCTTCATAAATTGTTTTATAGATTTTACTTTCGAGTGAATCGCCTTTTGTTTTGGCTATAAATTCTTCAGAAGACATTTCTTTAAAAGCAACAATACTTCCGTCGCTCAAAACTGCTTTTATCTCAACAATTTTATCACGGGTCACCCCATACCGAATTGATGTGGTTCCGGATGAATTGTTACCGACCATTCCGCCAATCATACATCGATTTGTGGTCGAAGTGTTGGGTCCAAAAAATAAGCCGAATGGTTTTAGATATAAATTCAGCTCATCGCGAATAACCCCCGGTTGCACAGTTATGGTTTTCTCTACGGCATCAAATGATACAATCTTGTTAAAATGTTTAGAAACATCTACTATTATTCCGTTTCCAACTGTTTGTCCCGCTAGTGAAGTTCCTGCTGTTCTGGGTGTTATTGATATTTTATTTTCTGCTGCAAACCGAATAATTTTGACAATATCTTCTTCTGATTTTGGAACCGCAACTGCAACTGGCATAATTCTATAAGCAGAAGCATCAGTAGCATACAATTTTTTATGAAGCTCATCATAAAAAAGAGTTCCTTCTAATGAATTGGATAATTGCTGTAGTTGATGAGGATCGGGCATCTATTGGTTATTTTATCGGTAGTTAATTTGAAACAATTGAATTTCAATTTTTATTATTTAAACCTGACGGGTTTTAAAAACCCGTCAGGTTTCCCAAAAATGTATATGTTTATTAATAATCGAAACGTTTGAAAGCTTCGATTGCTTCGTATTCTGCCAAACCTAATTCATCATAAAGAAGGGCTGTGTTTTTATTACGGTCTTCTGCCCTAACCCAAAATTCTCTTGAATCGTTTCCTTGAAACATAACTCTGTCTTTCTGAGATTGGTGGTATAAAATTGCATGACGTTTCAATAATACTTCTGATGGAGAAAGGGGAACGGCCATGTCAATTTCGTGAATATCCCATTCGTGCCAGGCGCCTCGGTATAACCATAACCAGCAATCGTCCATGTATTTTTCTGGTTTCAGCTCCTTCATCGCAGCAAAAATGGCATTCAGACAAACTTCATGCGTTCCGTGTGGATCGGCAAGATCTCCGGCAGCAAATACCTGATGCGGTTTTATTTTAGAAATAATATCTTTTACAATTGCAATGTCTTCGGGACCTAGCGGATTTTTCTTCACCTGTCCTGTTTCATAAAATGGAAGATCTAAAAAGTGTGTATTTTCATCTTTTAGACCGATGTATCTTGTTGCTGCATAAGATTCTCTTCGTCTGATCAGTCCTTTTAATTTTCGAACTTCTAAGGAATCAACCTGATTTTCTGTCTTATTATTTAGAAAATTGATGACCGATGAAAAATTAACCCCATCTATTTCTTTACCGATAAAATCATTGCATACTTCGGCAAACTTTAAAGCTTCATCATCTGTAACGGCTATATTTCCTGAAGTTTGATACACAACATGAACGTCATGT
Organism: Flavobacterium sp. Root420; assembly: GCF_001427905.1. Lineage (GTDB taxonomy): Bacteria > Bacteroidota > Bacteroidia > Flavobacteriales > Flavobacteriaceae > Flavobacterium. Next base: position 149,263 of record NZ_LMEF01000031.1, on the reverse strand, counting down.
CCTTGCTTTATTAATTTAGAAAAAGTTCCTCCCATAGAAATCACATCATCATCTGGATGTGGGCTAAAAAGAATTACTCGTTTTTTTGCAGGATTGGCCCTTTCCGGACGATGAGAATCATCTGTATTTGGTTTTCCACCCGGCCATCCCGTAATGGTGTGCTGCAATACGTTGAACATATTAATATTCAAATCATAGGCAGAACCTTCCAGGGCCAGAAGATCTGACATTCCGTTATTATTGTAATCTCTATCGGTAAGTTTTAATATGGCTTGTTTGGTTTCTCTACAAAGCCAGACAATTGCTTTGCGTTTTAATTCTTCTGTCCAGCTACATCCGCCAACCAACCATGGCGTTTCAAATCGGGTTAATTCTGATGCAGAAAATTGGTCTAAAACAAAAGTCGCATTTGAATGATTTTGCAAAAAAGTAGCTGGAACTTCTGAAGAAATTTCTCCCTGAATTGTTCTTTTGATAATGGAAGCTTTATTCTGTCCCCAAGCCATTAAAACAATTCTTTTAGATCTTAGAATTGTTGAAACTCCCATGGTAATTGCTCTTTTCGGAACGTTATCGATACCATTAAAGTCAGAGGAAGCATCGACTCTTGTAATATGGTCTAAGGTTATAATTCTGGTACCGGAATTTATATGGGAGCCCGGTTCGTTAAAACCGACGTGACCTGTACGGCCAATTCCCAATAGCTGAAAATCAAGTCCTCCGGCTTTTTTTATCTTTAATTCGTAATCAACACAATACTGATTTAATTCCTCCAGGGCAACTGTTCCGTCAGGTATATTTACATTTTCCGGTTTGATATCAATATGATTGAACAAGTATTGATGCATGAAGTAATGATAACTCTGACGATTCTCCTTAGTCATAGGATAATATTCGTCGAGATTGAAAGAGATGACATTGTAAAAACTAAGTCCTTCTTCTTTGTGCATGCGCACCAATTCTTCGTATACTTTTATAGGTGATGATCCTGTGGCAAGACCCAGTACGCAAGATTTATTGTTGGCCTGTTTGGAACGTATTAATTCGGCTATTTCGCGAGCAATTATTTTAGAAGCTTCAAGAGAACTCTCAAAAATCACATTATGATTTTTTTCAAAGCGTGTTTCTTCAAATTTTCCTGGTATGTCGTAAGCCAAAGAAGTATTGGTTTTCATAAATATATTCTTTGTTAAAGTTTAGTTTTTAACAAATATAGATACAAAAAATAGAATGATTACATTATTTTGCGTTATTTAACAAATTAAAATTCAAAACACGAAAAAAAACGCATAAAAGTAAATTTCAGGTTCCATCTTATAAAACAAAAACGCCTGATTTTCTATATTCTTCCAGTCTTGTGTCTTCCGGATCAAGATTAGTGACAATAGTGTCTAACTGACTTAGATCGCAAACTACGTGCGGCATTTTAGTATTCAATTTATTAGAAGAAAACATGGAGACTACCCTGTCAGATGACTCTATCATTGCTTTTTTTACTATAGATACTTCATATCCTATTTCCGTCAAGCCTTGCTTCACATTAATACTACTAGCTCCAATAAAGCAAATGTCAGCTTTAATTTTAGACAAAACCTGTATCACATCCATACCAATTGTCACCATTGCGTTTTTTTGCATTTTTCCACCAATAAATATCAAATCAATATTAGGATGTTGAGACAATTGCATTGCTATTGGCAAGCTATACGTGTAAATTGTCGCTTTTAAACCAGAAGGAATTAATTTTGCAAACACCAAATTCGTACTTCCTCCACTCATTATAATAACTTGTCCATCATGTAATAGGGAAAGTGCCTTAGTTACAATTTGTTTCTTTTCGTCTTCAGCACTTATATCAATATTAAAAACATCAACCGATTTCTCTGTAATCTGAATTGCACCGCCATAAACTTTTTTAAGTAATTTCTTATTGTCTAATTCGTTTAAATCCCTTCTAATGGTATCTTCAGACAAATCAAGAGCCAAAGCCAAATCAGTTGTAACAACCTTTTGTTCTTCAGCGAGTTTACTCATTATATATTTATGTCGTTCTGCTTTCAGCATTTTTTTGAAATTAAAAATTCAGGACAAATATATATATTATTTCAATCCGAAAGTAGGAAGAATACACAAAACTGCAATAGTTTGCATGTTTTTACAAAAAACAACGAAACAGCAGGAATTACGGATATAAAAATGCATTGTTTTGCGTTATTTTGGTTAATTTTTGAAAAATAAATACCAAATATTGCATTTGTACGCAATAAATAAATATATTTGCTTAACAACCATTAAAAAAACCAAATAATCATGAAAAAATTATTCCTTATTTCATTATTGGTTTTGTTCATTCAAGCATCATTTGGGCAAACAAAAACAATTACCGGAACTGTAAAAAGCAAAACGGACGGAATTCCAATTCCCGGGGTTAGTATTCTTATTCAGGGAACTTCAAATGGCAGCACCACCGATTTTGACGGAAACTACAGCATTGCTGTTTCAACAGGACAAACCCTTATTTTTAGTTATATGGGGTACGAAACTACAATGATTAAAATTGCGGGACAACAAAAAGTAAATGTTGAACTTTCAGAAAGCACTTCAAAATTAGATGAAGTTGTGGTCGTGGGATTTGCTTCCCAGAAAAAAACCAACTTAACGGGCGCTGTTGCGTCTATCGACGTTGCCAAAACCATAGGCAGCAGACCTTTAACAGATGTTAGTAAAGCCTTACAGGGAACTACTCCAGGTGTTAACGTTAGTTTTAACTCAGGAAACATTAATCGTGCGGCGACTATTAATATTCGTGGAGCAGGAACAATTAATGGATCAGACGCTCCCTTAATATTAGTTGATGGAGTTCCAACGGATTTATCTCTTATCAATCCAAATGATATTGCAACGATGTCTGTTCTTAAAGATGCCGCTTCGGCTTCTATTTATGGAGCTCGTGCTGCTTTTGGTGTTGTTCTTATTACGACTAAAGGCGGAAAAACAGGCGAAGGAAAAGTAAGATTCTCTTACAGTGGAAATACAGCTTTTACTAATCCTATTTCGACTTTAAAATTCTTAGATCCAACAGATGAAATTCCGGGCTTAATTGCAGCAGGAACCCGTACTGATGGCTCCACACCGGAGATTTTTGGTCAAAACTACAGCATCTTACTTGCAGGAATTAAAAACTGGAAAGAAAAATACGCAAATAACCGTACCAGCCATGAGATGGTTTATGGAGAAGATTGGGAAATTAAAAATGGTACGCCTTACTTCTACAGAGTTTGGGATGCAAATAAGGAATTATATGCAAAAGATGCACTTCAAACAACACACAATCTTTCAGCGCAAGGTAACTTAGGTGATAAAAGTTCTTTCTTCGCTTCATTTGCCATTACCAACCAGGAAGGTATGTTAAGAGTAAATCAGGAACAAAGACAAAGAACCAATGTTAACTTGGGATTTACAACAAAACTGGCTGAATGGCTTACCGGAGATTTCAAAGTAATGTCAATCAACAGTTCTTATGATCAACCTTTTAATTATTACGGTGGTTCTGGTACTGATGATACAAGTTATGGAGGTTATTTTGGATATGCACTTCGTTGGGGTCAGTATTTTCCAAACTTTGGAACATATAGAGGATATAATTTCCGTACCGCAGGAGGATATTTAGCAAATGCATCAAGAAATGAAAACACTAACCGTAATACCAGATTAAGTGCCAAATTTACGGCTGACATCACAAAAGCATTCAATGTAATTGCAGAAGTAAGCAACGTAGCTAACTATGCGAACAGAAAACAAAATGGAGGAAAATTCCAGGCTTGGGATAGCTGGTCTGCTATGCCATATGATGCAACAACAATTCAAACAGCAGTACCGGCAACTCTTGAAACAGGAAATGATTTTGTAGCACAATCAAAGTCAGAATCTACTACAAATGTTGTAAATATCTATGCTAATTATAAAAAGCAACTCGATAAGCATAACTTCAAAGTTTTAGGAGGTTTCAACTCTGAGTGGCAGGAATACTCTCGTAATTATGCCAGAAGAAATACCTTGCTAGACAAATCAAAACCAGAATTTAATCTTGCGGTCGGAGAACAATTTACCGGCGGAGCAGCAAACATTTCCCTTAATCCGGCAGAAACAACGTATTCAATTGCAGGTTTCTTTGGACGTATCAATTATGATTATAACGGAATTTATTTATTAGAACTGAATGCCCGTTATGATGGTTCATCAAAATTTCCAACAAGCGAGCAATGGGGATTCTTCCCTTCTGCTTCTGTAGGATACAAAATCGTGAATGAAAAATTCATGGAATCTACACGTACTTGGTTAAATGACCTGAAGTTACGTGCTTCTATCGGATCGATCGGAAATCAAAATGTTGGAAACAATGCATTCTTATCGATATTAAACTCAACAAATCCTTCATGGGTAAACAGTGGTTCTACACTTCCTCCTTCTATGGGCTTACCTACTAATGTTGACCCGGCATTGACCTGGGAGAAAGTATACACAAAAGATATAGGTATTGATATTAAAATATTTGATATGCTTGGTGCTTCGTTTGACTGGTACCAGCGTGATACCAAAGGAATGTTGGCTCCGGGTATAACACTTCCGGGTTCATTTGGTCAAAATTCTGCCCAGACTAACTCAGGAAACATGAGAACAAGAGGCTGGGAATTATCTTTAAACTTTAATAAACAATTAAGCGATAATGCTTCAGTATTTGTTGATGTTGCTTTATCAGATTATCAATCAGTTGTAACGAAATGGAACAACAGTTCTAAATTATTAGCTTTAGTTACACCTACTACATATCCTTATTATGATGGTTTTGAAATAGGACAGATCTGGGGTTTAACCAGTGACAGACTTCTTCAGGCTGACGATGTAATTACCAACAACGGTAAAACAGTAAATGGCGTTGATTACTCTAAAACAATGGGAGGTAATTTCAAATACGGAGCTGGTGATGTGCATTACATTGACACCAATGGTGATGGAGCTATAACTCGCGGTGCTGGAACTGCAGACGACCATGGAGATTTGCAAAAAATTGGTAATTCAACTCCTCGTTACAAATATGGTATCACTTTAGGTGGGAAATATCGTGGATTTGATGTTTCGGCTTTCTTCCAGGGAGTTGGAAAACGTGATTACTGGGCTGCTTCTGATGCTGTTTTACCTTTCTTCCGTGCACCTCAACAGATGTATGAAAACCAGGCAGACTATTGGACACCAGAAAACACAGATGCTTATTGGCCAAACCCATACTATGGGAATGAAGCCAATACTTTTGGTTCAGGTACTTCAGGTCAAAACAACTTTGTCACATCGACAAGATATTTATTAGACATGTCTTATCTACGTCTTAAAAACTTTAGTCTTGGATATTCATTGCCATTAGCAATTGTTAAAAAAGCCGGCTTAGAAAAAGTAAGATTATATACTTCAGGTGAAAACTTAGTAACATGGGCCGACAAACGTCTTCCTGTAGATCCTGAAATTGACGAAACAGAAGTTTTCTGGGGAAGAGCTTATCCGTATACCAAAACATGGTCTTTTGGTGTTGAGCTTTCTTTCTAATACTAACAATTCAAAACTTTTACAATGAAAAATTCAAATATAAAATCAAGATTTCTGCTTCTGTTTGCTGCAGCTTTAGTAGCAACAACCGCAGTTAGTTGTTCAGACTATCTGTCAGATGATCCTGCAGATAAATTTACCAACGATAACTTTTGGCAATCAGAAGACAACGTAAGAACCTTTTCATGGCTTAATTACGATACTTTTTATGGCTATGGAAACGGAACAACAATCGGACTTTCTTTTTTCTATTATCATGGAAGTGATTACAAAGTAGATGATAACTTATCTGCCTTTACCTTTTATCAAATGCCTGTTACGGCGGCTACAACCAATGTTTATTCCTGGAATGAATATTATACTCTTATTCGCCGTTGCAATTTGATGCTTGATAAAGTACCAACTGTTCCTATGCCACAAGATAAAAAGAACCATTACATTGGTGTTGCTAAATTTTTCAGGGCTTATACGTATTTCCGTTTAGTGCAAAAATTTGGCGATGTTCCTTACACGGATCAATTTTTAGCTCAGGGAGATGCTGAAGTTTATGCTCCGGCGATGCCAAGAGCGCAAATTATAGATAAAGTAATTGCAGAGCTGGAAGAAGCTGCTAATTTGATGCTGCCAGTTGATGACAAAAATGCTACTGTTAATAAATATACCGCTTATGCAGCTTTAAGTAACGCTTGTCTATATGAAGGAACTTACAGAAAATATCATTTAAATCAAGATGGAAGTACTTATCTTAATAAAGCAAAAACGGCTTCATTAGCCATAATGAATAATCCGGCTTATAAATTAAACGCAGACTGGAAAGGTCTTTATAATTCAGTTGAATTACTAGGAAACACAGAAGTGATATTGACAAAACGTTATTTAACCAACGTTTTAATGCACTCTCTTCAAAACTATACCAATACTTCAACAATACAATATGGTTTGACAAAATGGGCTGCTGATAGCTATGTAACCATAAACGGATTACCTATTCAACAAGCAGGAAATGCTCAATTTACAGGGGACGATAACGTTACAAAAACATTTGCAAACAGAGATCCGCGTTTTGGTAAAACGGTAAATCCTGCTAATTACGGATACAAAGGAAAACCTTTTGGTACTACAGCATTAGTGTCAATGTCTGGATATGTGTTTGAATTGTACAACAATCCGGCAACTACTGGTCCTGACGTTACAACAGGCGGACGTAATTATACCGATGCCCCATTATTCACCTTAAGTGAAGTATATTTAAATTACGCAGAAGCTTGTGCTGAATTGGGTACTGCAACAAATAATGATCTTGACATTTCAATCAACAAAGTTCGTATTCGTGCAGGAATTGCACCTTTGACTACGGATGGAACTAATGCCTCTGTAGGAGGTGTACAAATTAATGACCCAAGAAGAACAGCTGCTTTAGAGCAAATTTCTGGTGCTGTTAATCCTCTTATTTGGGAAGTGCGTCGTGAGCGTCAAATCGAATTTATGAGCTGGACAACTTTAAGACAGGCAGATATTTACCGTTGGAAAAAAGGAGATTATTTGGATACTTCAAAAAATCCTGATGTAAATCTTGGAGCCAGAATTGGTACTCCTGTAGGATCGCAAACCGTAGTTGACGCTAACGGATATGTAAAAATATATCCCGCAAGCACAAGAACTTTTGAGGCTAAACATTATTTAATGAATATCCCAACAAATGATATTGATTTATATAAAGCTCAGGGTGTTGATTTAAAACAAAATCCAGGTTGGTAATTCGGAATTAAAAAACTGAATGAATAAAATAATAAACTACCTCTGGAGATAATCATTCCAGAGGTAGTATTTTAAAACAGTTTATTTAACCGTTTTAAAATACTAAAATGAAAACCTTTAATCTGAAAAACTCAGATAAACATTCTTCTTAAATTGATTATCTTACAGCAATCAAAAAACATTGACTATCAATCAATAACAATCAAAAATATATTTAATCATTTTCAGCCTCCTAACTATTAAACTGTAACCAAAATGATAAAATTCATCACAAAAAGTACTTTTGTTATAGCATCTCTATTTTTCATTCCCTCCTATTGCAATTCATTTCAAAATGTTGTAAAAAGCAACTCTGAAATCAATACAACTATAATAAAAACAGGAGCTGATAATTATGAAAAATACCTGCCTTTATTAAAAGATAAAAAAGTAGGGATCGCTACAAACCAAACCGGAATTTTATCTAATAAAACACATTTAGTAGATTTTTTATTGGAGAAAAAAATTGCCGTCCAAACCATTTTTGCCCCTGAGCATGGATTTAGAGGAACTGCCGATGCCGGAGAACATATAGTTGACGGTAAAGATCAAAAAACAGGGTTGTCTATTATTTCTCTTTATGGTGATAATAAAAAACCGAAACCAGCGCAATTAGCAAGAATCGATATTATGCTATTTGATTTACAGGATGTTGGTGCACGTTTTTACACTTATATTTCTTCTTTGCATTATGTTATGGAAGCCTGTGCAGAAAATGGGATTCCGCTTATAATCCTTGACAGACCAAATCCGAATGGTCGCATCGTGGACGGACCACTTTTAGAAAAAGAATTTACAAGTTTTGTAGGGATGCACCCTATTCCGTTGCTTCACGGAATGACAATCGGAGAATATGCAAAAATGATTAATGGCGAAAAATGGCTAAAAGGCGGAGTTCGATGTAAATTAACTGTTATTCCTTGTAGCGATTACAAACGAGAAATGGATTATAGTATCCTTGTAAAACCATCCCCAAATTTACCCAACGACCAATCCATAAATCTATATGCAAGTTTGTGTCTTTTTGAAGGCACCAATGTAAGTATGGGCCGTGGAACCGAAAAACAATTCCAGATTTACGGATCACCTTTTTTAACGAAAACTAATTTCAGTTTTATACCAAAACCAAATTTTGGGGCCAAAGATCCTTTATACAACGGAAAAGAATGTTTTGGCGAAGACTTAACAGCTTATCCTAAAGTGAATCGATTAGAACTAAAATGGCTACTTAAAGCCTATGAAAATACAAGTGACAAAACGAAATTCTTCAATGCTTTTTTTACAAAACTTGCCGGAACCAAGAAATTACAACAACAAATTGAAAGCGGAATTTCTGAAGAAAAAATAAGAGAGAGCTGGAAGAATGATCTGGATTCCTTCAAAAAAATGCGCACGAAATACCTGATTTATTAATGCAAAAGAGCGAAACCAATTATTCGAAAACTTTGGTTTCAAAAATCAAAAAAAAAAAAGAAAAATGAAAAATAAAAATCCTGAAACTGAACAAGAATCTTTGTACAAAGACTTGGATCAAATGAGCGTGAAAGAACTTCTTACTAACATCAATACAGAGGACAAAAAAGTGCCTCATATCATCGAAGAACAGATTCCTAAAATTGAAAAACTGGTTAAGGCAATTGTGAAAAAAATGCAATTGGGAGGCCGGTTATTTTATATCGGAGCCGGAACTTCAGGAAGAATTGGGATTTTAGATGCATCAGAATGTCCTCCAACCTTTGGGGTGCCCCATGATATGATTATCGGAATTATTGCCGGTGGAGACACTGCCATTAGAAAAGCAGTTGAGAATGCCGAAGACGATACGGAACAAGCATGGAAAGACTTAGCCAAATTTGAAATTTCAAGCTTAGATTTTATTATCGGAATTGCTGCTTCAGGAAATACCCCTTATGTTTTGGGGGCTTTGAAAAAAGCTAAGGAACACAATGTCAAAACAGCGAGTATCTCCTGCATTAGTAACGGACTTATTGCTCAGGAAGCAGATTATCCGATTGAAGTAATTGTAGGCCCTGAATTCTTAACCGGAAGTACAAGAATGAAAGCGGGAACAGCTCAAAAACTGACCTTAAACATGATCTCTACTTCGGTAATGATTAAACTCGGAAAAGTGAAAGGCAACAAAATGGTTGATATGCAGTTATCTAACGAAAAATTGGTAAAACGCGGGATCAAGATGATTATGGAAGAACTTGGAATTGAATATGATTTAGCCGAAGCATTACTGCAGAAACACAAAAGCGTAAGAGCTGTTTTAATGGCTGAAAATAAAAATCTGGAAATTTAACAACCTAACTAATCTGATCTTTTATAGTTTTATAAAGAATCACAAACCACTAAAAACCAAAAATGACACCAACGACAATCCTAATCCTGATTATCATTTATTTCGGAGCCTTATTTTATATCTCACATCGGGTGAGCAGAAAAGATGACGGAAATGCTGCTTTTTTTACCGCTAATAAAAATTCAAAATGGTATTTAGTTGCTTTTGGAATGATAGGAACTGCTCTTTCAGGGGTGACTTTTATATCGGTTCCCGGAGAAGTTGGTGCTCCAAGTGGTGAACAATTCAAATATTTTCAGTTTGTACTGGGAAATGCAATTGGTTTTATAGTAATCACAAAACTATTACTGCCCTTGTATTACAGAATGAATCTGACATCCATTTATAGCTATATAGAGCAACGGATGGGCTTTTATAGCTATAAAACGGCTGCCTCAATTTTCCTGATCAGCAGAACAGTAAGTTCTGCCTTCAGACTCTATTTAGTGGTTATTGTATTGCAGCGTTTTGTATTTGATTTTTTCCATATTCCTTTTGCGTTTACCGTATTAATTTCTCTGCTTCTTATTTTTTCTTATACGTATAGAGGTGGATTAAAAACGATTATTATAACCGATACTTTACAGACTTTTTTCCTGGTAACTTCTGTTTTCCTTACTATTTATTTTATTTGCGACCGTATGGATTTAAGTGCCATTGGCGCGTTTGAAGAAGTAAAAAACAGCAATTATTCCAAGATATTTTTCTTTGATGATTTTATGGGAAGCAAATTTCATTTCATCAAACAAATTTTAGGCGGAATGTTTGTCACCATCGCCATGACAGGGCTCGATCAGGATTTAATGCAAAAAAACCTAAGCTGTAAAAACATTGGCGAAGCACAAAAAAACATGTTCACTTTTACGGGAATCTTTGTTATCATTAATATTTTCTTTTTGAGTGTGGGTGCTTTACTGTACATCTACGCCAACAAAAACGGAATCTCAATTCCGACTGATCTTATTACCGGTAAACCAAGAACTGATTTACTTTTTCCTGAAATCGCCCTGAATCATTTGGCTACAATTCCGGCTATTGTATTTTTATTGGGAATTATTGCTGCCACTTTTGCTACAACAGATTCTGCTTTAACCGCCCTTACTACCTCTTTTTGTGTCGATTTTTTAGGCATGGATAAAAGCGAAAATACTAAGAAAAATACGGTGCGTACAAGACATTTAGTGCACATCAGTTTTTCGGCATTGATCTTTTTTGTGATTCTTATTTTTAATTCGATCAATGACAGTTCTGTGGTTGGAATGATTTTCAAAGTGGCTTCTTATACCTATGGCCCTTTATTAGGATTATATGCTTTCGGATTGTTTCAAAAATCAAGAAATGTAACCGATAAACTGGTTCCGTTAATCTGTTTGTTATCGCCATTCTTTACCTATCTGATCAATGAAAATTCTAAAATATTATTTTCAGGATATGTATTTGACAATGAATTAATAGTGCTAAACGGTCTAATAACCTATTTGGGATTATTCCTGACAAGTTCCAGAAGCAGTACTAAAATAAGTTTCTAAAAACGCAAACTAATCGACAAATCAATTGAAAACTATGCTATAGTTTAGTTTTCGGTTGCCCAAAAAATATGATATGAAAGAGTACTTCATAAAAATAAGCCTGTATGCTGCATTTTTACTTCTGATAACTAATTGTGCTTCCAAAAAAAATAACACAGTTACAGATTCTAAAAAAGACATCCCATTAAAAGACACGGTTGTTTACAGGGCCAAAAGTAAATCAGAGAAGAAAACATTTTTTAAAGATTCAGATCAGGAAACGAAATGGGTAGACAGTATTTACAGTAAAATGTCGCTTCAGGAAAAAATAGGACAATTGTTCATGGTTTCGGCTTATTCCAACAAAGATTCTGTTCATGTAAATAGTGTCGAAAAATTAATTCAGGATTATAAAGTTGGTGGCGTTATTTTTTTTCAGGGAGGCCCGGTGCGTCAGGCGAAACTAACCAATCAATATCAGTCAAAAACTAAAATTCCTTTATTTGTAGGCATTGATGCAGAATGGGGATTGGGTATGCGATTGGATTCGACTTATATCTATCCGTGGAATATGACTTTAGGGGCCATTCAGGATTTAAGTTTAATTGAAAATGTTGGAAAAAACATGGCCAATGAAAACAAAAGAATTGGCGTTCATTTTAACTTTGCTCCTGTTCTTGACATCAATACAAATCCTAAAAACCCAATTATCGGAAACCGTTCTTTTGGTGAAGATAAAGTCAATGTAACCAACAAAGCTATTGCCTTAATGAAAGGTGTAGAAAGTCAGGGCGTTTTTAGTACCGGAAAACATTTCCCCGGACATGGCGATACTTCAACCGATTCTCATAAAGCATTGCCTTTGGTTGAGTTTTCAAAAGAGCGTCTTGATTTAGTTGAATTGTATCCGTACAAACGAATTTTTGATGAAGGTTTGGTATCTGTAATGGTGGCCCATCTTAATATTCCGAGTCTCGAACCAAGACCCAATAATCCTTCTTCGGCTTCTTATGATATTGTAACCAACGTACTTCAAAAACAATTAGGTTTTGAAGGTTTGATTTTTACAGATGGTTTGGCCATGAGAGGGGCGAGTAATTTCAAACCGCCTGGAGAACTGGAAATAGCCGTAATTCTTGCCGGAAATGATATTTTACTTTGTCCTGAAAATGTTCCTGTAGCTTTTCAGAAACTTGAAGTTGCCTGTACGGACGGCACTATCACCGAAGAACGTTTGGCACATTCTGTAAAAAAGATATTGCATTATAAATACAAGGCCGGATTGCACCAATACAAGCCTGTTGCTATGGTCAATATTTACAATGATCTTAATTCGTCACAAAATGATGCCTTGCATTATAAGTTATATGAAAATGCCATTACCGTTTTGAAAAATGAAAAGGAAATCTTGCCGATCAAAAAATTAGATCAGAAAATTGCCTATGTCAAAATGGGAGAAGATGTGAACAGCACTTTTGTAACTACCTTAAAAAAATATACTGAAATCACAGAAGTAGCTAATACCAATATTGACAGCTTAAATCAGGAATTAAAAAAATACGACACCGTTATTATTGGTTTTCATAAGGTAAATAAAGCATGGGAAAAACAAGATTTTACAGATACCGAATTGCTTTGGCTGCAGGAAATTGCAAAACACAACAAAGTCATTCTGGATATTTTTGCCAAACCTTACTCCTTATTGCCAATTACTAATTTTGATGACATTGAGGGCTTGGTTGTTTCGTATCAAAATTCAGATATAAGTCAGATTGTTTCTGCAGAAGTACTTTTTGGAGCCGTGGGTGCAAAAGGAAAACTACCGGTATCTATCAACACAGCTTTCAAAGTAAACGATGGTTTATCAACCGGAAAAGTAAACCGTCTTGCCTTTACAACTCCTGAAAATGTGGGTATGAATCCGCAGATTTTATCGAAAATTGATGCTATTGCGCAAAAAGCAATCGATGGTAAAATGGCTCCGGGAATGCAGGTTTTGGTAGCACGAAAAGGAAGTGTCATTTTTCAGAAATCGTATGGACATCATACTTATGAAAACACTGTAAAAGTTTCTAATAGCGATTTATATGATGTCGCCTCGATTTCAAAAATGATTTCGACATTGCCCAATGTGATGCAATTGTATGATAAAAACAAAGTGACCCTGGATACCAAATTAAAAGATATGGTGCCGTTTTTTGCCAAAACAAACAAAGAGAATATCATCTTCAAGGATTTATTAACGCATTATGCGGGACTTCAGGCGTGGATTCCTTTTTACAAAGCAACTTTGGACAGTGAAGGAAAACCTTCAAAAAAATACTATCGCAAAATAGCCGAAAATAATTTCACTACAAAAGTGGCCGATAGTCTTTACATCAGAAATGACTATCACGATACTATTATGAAGATTATTGCTGATACGCCCTTGTCTCTTAAAAAAGAATATAAATACAGTGATTTTACCTTCATTATTCTGAAAGAATATTTAGAAAGAAAAACGCGTAAAAAGTTAGAAGAACTGAGCCAACAGAACTTTTACAGCACACTGGGAATGAATAATACGCTTTACAATCCGTTACTGAAATTTGACAAAAATAATATTGCTCCAACCGAAGTAGATACTTATTTCAGGCATCAGGTCATTCAGGGATATGTACATGATATGGCAGCGGCAATGGAAGGCGGAGTTGCGGGTCATGCCGGGATTTTCTCTAACGCTATGGATGTTGCCAAAATGATGCAGCTGTTTTTACAAAAAGGAAATTATGGCAATAAACAATACTTTTCAGCACAAACATTTGATGCTTTCAACACTTGTTATTACGCCGATAAAGGAGTTCAACGAGGTTTGGGATTTGATAAAAGAATTGGTAAAGACGGCCCTACTTGTGCCTGCGTTTCGGTTTCTAGTTTTGGACATACCGGATTTACAGGAAACATAGCCTGGGTTGATCCTGAAACAGAAATTGTGTATGTATTTTTATCCAATAGAACCTATCCGGAAGTTGTTAATGATGAGAATAAACTAGCTAAAGGAAAAATTCGGGAAGATATTCAGAAAATAATTCAGGAAGCCATTATAAAATAATTTCGTTTTTAATAATTAATGAAACCAAAAAAATAAACCAATGATTAAAGAACGTTTAACTTCATTAGATGTATTTCGAGGATTTACAATCTTATTAATGACAATTGTCAACAACCCCGGAAGCTGGGCCGCCATTTACCCACCTTTAGAACATGCAGAATGGCATGGCTGTACGCCAACTGATTTAGTTTTTCCTTTTTTTGTTTTTATAATGGGAACAGCGATTCCTTTTGCAATGCCAACCAAACATTTTGATCTGGCCGTTTTTAATAAAATAATGGTTCGCTCTTTACGAATTTTCTGTTTAGGATTATTTCTAAGTTGTTTCAGCAGAATTCATTTATTTGGTTTAGAAGGAATTCCCTTATTAGCAATTAGACTAATCATAGCTTTTGCGGTTGCTTATGCCCTCTTAGGAAACTTTAGTTTAAAAGTTAAAACCTTTCTCGCTGTCGGAATCTTTGTTATTTTGATTGCTCTGGCCTACAGTGGACTTGAATCTTTTGAAGATACCAGAATTCCAGGAGTTTTACAGCGTATAGGAATCGTTTATTTCTTTGCTTCTATTTTGTATTTGAAAACAAATTTAAAAACACAGCTTATAGTTGCTGCTTCCATTTTAATTGGATATTGGCTTTTAATGGCTTTTGTTCCTGTTCCCGGAGTTGGTCCTGCCAATTTCGAAAAAGGGACTAATCTGGCAGCCTGGTTGGATAATTTACTTTTAAACGGACACTTATGGGGTGTTTCGAAAACCTGGGATCCGGAAGGAATTTTGAGTACTTTACCCGCTATCGGAACAGGAATTCTCGGAATGTTTATTGGACAAATACTGAACTTACAAGTTCCTAAAATTGAAATTGCAAAAAAAACAGCTATTGCAGGGGTCGCGTTGTTAATAGCAGGTTTACTTTGGAATATCATTTTCCCTATCAACAAATCACTTTGGACGAGTTCTTATGTTTTATACACTGCTGGTATTGCAACAATATGTTTAACGATTTTATATTACATTATAGACATTGCAAACTATAAAAAATGGGCTAAACTGTTTTTAATCTGGGGCGTAAATCCAATGATTGTATTTTTCTTTTCTGGGATAATTCCGAGAGTAATGAGTTCTATTAAAGTTCAAAATCCGGAGGTCGCTTCAGAAGAAATTAATGTTCAAAGCCTGATTTATAACCATTGGATAGTGCCGTGTTTTGAAAATCCCCTGAACTCTTCATTGGCTTATGCCATTATATATGCCCTTTTTTGGTCCTTTATTCTTTGGATTTTTTACAAAAACAAATTGGTTTTTAAGGTTTAAAAAAAGTACTGTAGTGATACATACACAAAATTTAAATCTTTTTTGTTAGTTGGTAATTAAAGCTCCCGAGAAATCCGGAGCTTTTCTATGTAATAAACTACTCTCTTCTTATCCTTCTGTAAAGGAAAAATATACACCAAAAACTCCCTTTCACAATTCAAAAAAACAGTATAACTTAACCTTAAAATTCAAACATTTAAAAATAAAAATGGACAATCAATAAAAAACCGCCTCAAATTTTGTTCTGAGACGGCTTCTTTTTCTTTACATTCCTTCTTTTAAGAAAATATACTTCTAAAATCCTGATTTTTTACTATTGTTTCAATTTCAGATTCTAAATATTGATATATTTTACTGTTTAAAAAATTCCCCATACTAATTCGTTGTACTCCTGCATTTTGCAGTGTTTTAAAATCAGGCAGATCAGGCATACACATTACATTTATTGGTAGCTTAGTTGCTTTTGTTAATATTGCAATATCTTCAATTTTTGTAACACAAGGAAAAAATAATCCGTCAACACCGGTGTTTTCATAGAGACTTATTCTCTTCTTTGCTTCAATCAAACTATCGGGCATACCCAACAAGAAAACATCAGAACGAAGATTAATAAATACCTCTATTTTCTCTTTTAAAAGTAGCTCAACAACTGAATTAATTTTTTTAGCAAATATTTCTGCATCTATAATTGTTCTTACTCCACTTTCAACTATAGAATCTTCTATGTTTATTCCCGAAACACCAATTTTGTACAGTTCTTTAATGTTTGCTACAATTTCTTCAGGAGTTTTTCCATAACCTGCTTCCAGATCTACAGACAGTGGTAGGGTTACTGAAGCTGCAATACGTTTTATAATAAATAAATATTCCTCAAAACTCATTTCTTCACCATCGGCATACCCTAGTGTTTCAGCAATTGCATAGCTTGAAGTGCCGATAGTGGTAAAGCCAAGATTTTCCATTTTTTTTGCACTTTGTACATTCCAAACATTGCCAATTAACAGTGGCTCAGATTGATTGTGTAATTCTTTAAACTTTTTAAAATGATTTCCCATATTCTCTAATTTTAAAATTAGGAAGCTATCCTATTTTTTGAACTTATTTAATTAATGTCTGTTTCTTTGATGTCTGAAATTACGATATCATCAGCATCCAGAGCGCTTAAAAAATCTGTTGCATCAAACCCTTCACCTAATGTTGTAACTCCTTGTTTTTTAATTTTACCCGTCAATATTCTTTTTATGGCCTCTACAATTAATGGAGCTGTCACGGCATAAATATCTATTCCTTCAGCAATAATTGATCTTTGCTTATTGTCTTTTGTTGCGACTACTTCCATACAAAAACGCTGAGACGATCTGTTTTTTTCATCCACAGGTTTAGGCTCTGGCGTTTCATCACTTCGTATGTCAGTCAAAGAGTTTTGACTTAGATACGTGTTGATTGTATTCACGTTAATATGTCGTGAAATCGTAATTATTTCTGAAAGTGGTACAGTCACAACTTCCTTTCTTAATATTGGATGCGGAAATTCCCAAATTTTTGATTTAACCTCCAAGACAGGCTGTAAGCGATTTTCGGCAAACATAAATCTTTGATAATGATTTCGCTCTCCGGTTAATCTCGTTCCTTTTGTTGGATGCCAGGAATCTAAACCTATATAAAGTGCTATTTCGTCCACTTTATCCCAGCCCTGAGTAAGTGTTGTGCTTAATAAATCTCCCAGACCACCATAAAATGCAGCAGCAGGAATTATTGTTATATCAGCCTGTTTTGCTTTTTCAGAAAATTGTTCAAAGATGTCCAATACCGCTTTCTGTTCGGCGCTAACATCAACATAGTGTTTTCCCAATCTAATTGCAGACTGAATGATAGGTTCTGCTGTATCTAGAAATGGACCTGCACAATTTACAATGATTTCTGCATCTGCGAAAGCCACATCCAGAGTTTCAGGATGATTAATATCTGCCACTTTTATTACTAAATCCGGATAATCTTTACTTAAGATATTCAACTTATCGGCATCCCGACCAATAAGAATAGGCCTGAATCCTTGTTGATAAAGCTGTGCGACTAAAAATTTTCCTGTGTGTCCGTAAGCGCCATATATTGCAACTTTATTTTCCATAAAATGATTTTAATATTTAAAAGTTTGTTATTGTGCTATTACTTATAATTTGAATAATTAAATCTTTATAATTTTCGGTTACTGCTAAAAGAATCTCTGAACATTTTCCAGCCTTCAGGAGTTTTTTTCCAAAGTACAAGAAACTTACCATTATCAAACAATTCTCCTTTTGCATTAAAAGACTGCCATAAACCTTCTTCTGTTACAAACTCAATACCGTCGCCATATACAGCTGTTGTTATAAATTTGCCATTTCTCATTCCGTAGCTCTCATAAGCTGCTCTAAAAAAATTTGCAGCAGCATCCGGACCACACATTTGTACCGAATTAGGAGCCATGATACAGGCATCTTTAGCATAACGATCAATAAAAATAGAAGAATCGTTTTTTACGAATGATTCAAAATAGACAGCATTACTTTGGGCAATTGCTTTTTTAGCTTCTTCTAAAGCAGTATTTTGAATTTCTTTTTTAGGATCCTTGCAGGATAAAAACATTACAAGAACCATTACGGAGATAAATAACTTGTTGTGCATAATAAATATTGTTATGGTTACAATGCAAAATTCAGTTTATGCACATTAAGAACTAGTGACTTATGTCACTTTTTCAGATAACAAATTATTTTTTCAACCGACTCAGTGTTTCCCTTGAAACTCCCAAATAAGACGCTAATTTCTTTTTTGAAATCCGCTGAATCAGATCCGGATATTCTTTAATCAGGAGATTAAACCGTTCCGTCGCATCATTGGTCATATAAGTAAGTAGTCTCCTTTGTTGTTTTACGAAACTGTCATTGGCCTTTTTACGGAAAAAATGTTCCATTTTAGAAAAGGCAGCACAGAGTTTTTCCCGATCCTCAAATGAAATCGAAATCAATTGGGTCTGTTCAAGGCAAATGATATCAAAAATGGCTACTGTTTGGTTATAAAAACCCTGCTGATCTGTAATCCAGCATCCTTCATTGGCGAATTGAATGATGTGTTCTTTGCCTTCTTTGTCTGTATAATTAGACACCACCAAACCTTTAGAAACCCAATAAGTCTGATTTGCTTTTTCGCCTTGTTTTATTAGATATTCGCCTTTCTTAAAAGTGATTTTTGAAAAATACGGCAAAATATCGTCAAACTCCTCTTCTGTGATAGAAGAGAAATTTGCGATATGCTTGTAAAATATATGAAATTCAGACTCGCTCAACTCTTGGTAATTTATATTAGAAACTTATTATTGAATCAATTTATGATACAAGAAATTTAGTACTAAAATAAACTCATTTTTTAGATTGGCCAAATCCTTTTTCATAGCCTTCGGCAAATACCTGTTTTCTTATCCAAAAACATTTACCCCTTTTCCTGTAGTTATGAGGCTCAATAAACTTTCTTCTATTAGTTTTCCCCAGGCATTTGAGCAGTCTCCATAACATTCAAATTCCCGAACCAAACCCAAATGACTAAAACGAACTTGCGTTTTATTATTTACTTCAGAGATTTCAAATACAATTTTTGTTCCTGTCCATTCTGTTTGGTCTTTCACAAAACTTAATTTACTATCTGTAATAAGCCATTGGATTTTCTCGTTTGGAATAAACTCAATTATTTTTTGTTTTGAAAAATGAATACCAGGCACACTGTAACTAAATTCGTCATTTAGCGCAGCTGTATTTCCTTCTACTTCGCCCTGCCACCAACTGCGAACGTCATTGATAGCATTAAAAACTTCTTCTTTGGAATTATCAACCAATTATTGCTGTACTAAAATTTGATGTTGCCATTTTGTTGTTTTTTTAATTATTTAAGTAATTGCAATTGGCCTAAATGGTATTGCAAATGAGATGTTCTTGTTACAACTATATTCAATTTATTGCGATGTGGCTCTTTTTCAAAATCTTCAGCATTTACGGCTGTATGTTTTTCGAACCATTCTTCCGGTTTCAGTTTGTCAAATTTTTGTTTTATCACTTCAGACTGTTTTACCCAGAAAGTTCTCAATTCTGATACTGTTGGTAATTGTTGTACTGCTTTATCCGGGAATTTTATGAAGGGTTCATTTAATTCAGGATATAGCTTTCCGCCCATATCCAATAGAATTAACAAATCATCGTGGACCGCAATAAGATGTCCTAGCAAATAAATGCCTCGATTTTTCCCGGGAGCGATTTCTTTTTGTAAAGTTTCGTCGGTTAAGGAATTTAATAAGGTATCGCAATTTGCTATAGATGCATACCATCTGTCTAATATCATTTTTACAAATAATTCGGGTGCTGTTGTTGTTGTCATTTTTTTCATTTTAATAGTTATAAAATATTTATGTATCAGGTATTTTTTGAATCGTAAGCATAAATCTGAACTTCGTTGTCGTCTGCAAAAATCCTTCTGTCAACTGCACATTGTTGTCCTATGTCTGACTTAAAAGATTCCATCATTACTTCAAGAGAGTCAAAATACAAATTGGCTACACGATAAACATCATTATGTCCTGTAAGCGAAATAATAGGGCCTTCATTAATTTCATATTTTAGCAATCCAGGCAATTGTTTTGCGAGCGGAATATGTATCTCAAAATAATGTTTTTCAAAAAATTCTTTATCTTTTGGTGTTGTGTAAATCACGGTCATTTTTGCCATAATAGTTTTTCGTTCAGATTGTTAGATAATGCTGCAAAGTTTTATTTTGTAAAATTAACATCTAATAATCAAAACATTAAGGTGTTAATGAGACATTCTAACGGGTGATTTTGGACAAAAACATTTATTATCTTTACTTATAAAATAAAAACAAAAAGCGATGAAACATCTTACCATTATAGTTCCAAATGGAGATAATAATCTTCCGAGCATCACGGGCGCTTACGAAATCTTTTGTAGAGCAAATGCTTATAATAAGACAAATGGCAAAAAAGAGTTGTTTAAAATACAATTAGCCGGAATTTCTGAAGAAATAGATTTTAATGGCGGATTATTTACTGTGAAGCCACATCTTAACATCTCGGCAGTTACCAAAACTGATCTTATCATTATACCGTCATTAAATCATAATTATAATATAGCATTAAAAGATAATGAGCAATTGTTGCCATGGTTAGAAAAGCAATATTATAACGGTGCCGAAATTGCTACCATTTGTACAGGTGCATTTATGCTCGCAGCATCTGGATTGCTAGACGGGAAAAGTTGCTCTACACATTGGTCGGTAACCGAAAATTTTAGGCAAATGTTTCCAAAAGTAAATTTACAAATTGACGAATTAATTACAGATGAGAAAGGAATTTATACAAATGGCGGGGCATATTCATTTCTTAATTTGATGATTTACCTGATTGAGAAATACTACGACAGAAATACTGCTATTTACTGTTCTAAAGTATTTCAGATAGAAATGAACAGGAACATGCAGTCGCAATTTGCAATTTTCACAGGTCAAAAAAAACACGATGATGAATTGATTCAGCAAGTTCAGTTGTACATAGAAAAAAATATCGAAGAAAGAATATCCGTTAACGAGTTATCGACAAAGTTCAATGTTGGAAGAAGAAATTTTGATCGACGATTTATAAAAGCTACCGGAAACACTCCTATTGAATATTCACAAAGAGTTAAAATAGAAGCGGCTAAAAAAGCATTTGAAACAAATCGCAAAACAATTAATGAAATAATGTATGAAGTGGGCTATTCTGATGTAAAAGCATTTCGCGAAGTATTTAGAAAAATTACAGGCATGTCTCCATTGGAATACAAGAAAAAATATCATAAAGACGCTGTTTTTGCAGCATAATAATATATAAACGCCACAAAAAAAAACCGCTCTCCCGAACGGTCTTTGTACTATTTTCAACATTCATCAAAAGCTTAAGCTCTAAACAAAGTATATTTATTGTAGTTGAACAATACCTGATCATACGGCACAAAAAGCGATGTAATTTTCTCTGAAGAAGCATTGAATGTGATTCCGTTATATTTTCTGAACAAATAGATTTCTTTTAAACAATTAGATAAGCTTTGGTGTATCTCTGTTGTAAAAGTTGGCAGCTGCTTATCTCCCACCAATAAATCTATTTGATAATTAGAACTACTTTTAGACAAGTTATTCCCAATAATTCTTATTGTAAAAGTGGTCGCTTTTCCGTGTTGTTCACCCTGATATTGTACTACCATAATTTATATTTTAAAAAGGTTATTTATTTCTATTCAAATATTCAATTTGACGAATTAAAGTTATAAAAAAAATCAAACCTGTAAACAATTGGGTTTAATTTTTTAGTAAACATTTAAGTAAATTTAAACCATAAAAAAAACCGTAATGACTTACGGTTTTTCAGCAATTAACTAAATATATTTAATCAACTTGTTTCAACGAGAGTAATTTTCATTCATAAGCACGATTAATTTTGGGTAACAATTGTAGTTTCTTTTTCAGTGTTAATTTCTAATAAAAATGGGGTTCCATTATCATCCACCATAGTCATATTTAATGGATCTAATAAGGCCAGATTCTTAGAAACGGTTCCTTTAAATTTATTATAAGAAAGATTCATTTCAGATAAATTATGTAATTTTTCAAGTCCTTTCGGTATTTCTCCTTCAAAACTATTATCAAATAAACTCAGGTTTTGTAAGGCATGAAAATTTATTATTTCAGCACTTAAAGTCCCTGACAGCTTATTATTATTTAAAAGCAATATTTTCAAAGTCTGAATCTTATAAATCGAACCAGGTAAATCGCCCCCAATTTCGTTATTAAATAAAGAAAGCACTTCGAGTTGCTTTAATTTTCCAATCTCTGCCGGCAATTTTCCGTGCAGCTTATTTTTATGAAAATCAATAGTTACCAGATTTATCAAATCAAAAAAATCAGCCGGTAACTCTCCTTGCAAATTATTATCTTCTAAATAAAGTCCGATTACTTTTCCATTTTCAGTTTGAACACCGTGCCAGGTTGAGACAGAAAGAGATAAATCCCATTTAATTTTCCAATTTGCTCCATTAGTAGCATGATAAAATTTAATTAGGGCATCTTTTTCTTTATCTGAAACAGTATCTGCATAAATATTCAATGAAAAAATAAAAGCTATAAAAAATGAGGCTAAGCTTTTCATAACAAAATTTGGGGTTTGTTTGTGGTTAAAATTATACATTTTATAGATATAAAGCAGTAAATGTCGATAAAGTGTTAATAAGTTAATAATTAACACTATTTATACTACTTAATAAAATCGTCAAACGGTATTATTTTTTGATTAAATTTGAGCAACTAATCCTAAAAACCTTATATTATGGAAATTAACTTTATTGCATTATTACTTGCGGGAATTGTCACACTTGTTACCGGATTTATTTGGTACAATCCAAAAGTGTTCGGAACCATCTGGATGAAAGAAAATAATCTGACTCAGGAAGAACTTCGAACAGGAAATATGCTTAAAATCTTCGGGTTTACGTATATCTTTTCTTTAATGATCACAGTAGTTTTGATGGGACTAACCATCCATCAATCCGGAGCAGTTGGTATGGTAGGCGGACCACCAATGCTAGAAAGTGCAAAACCTTCATTTGCCGCTTTTATGGCAGATTACGGAACAGCATATCGTACTTTTAAACACGGAGCGCTTCACGGTTTCATATCGGGATTATTTTTTGCATTTCCGGTAATTGGTATCAATGGACTATTCGAAAGAAAATCCTGGAAATATATCTTTATTCATGCAGGATACTGGATGTTAACCCTTACTTTAATGGGAGGAATTATCTGCGCATTTGCATAAATTACACATACAAAACCCGTTTGATATCCAATTTCAAACGGGTTTGTCTTAATAATAACTTAAACCGCACCAGTTATTATAAATATTATCTAATTTTGAAAAAATTAGCTCTCACTTTTGACTACAACTTATTCTTTCGAAATATACAATAGTGCATCTTCACTACCCGTAGAGTGGAATTCACTGACTTCTGACAACATTTTTTTGACCAGAGAATATCTCACAGTTCTTGAAAATTCCTGTCCGGTAAATATGATTTGTCATTTTATTGGAATTTTTGAAGAAACAAAACTTGTTGGAATCGCCATAACCCAATTTTTGTTTGCAGAAAAACTGGAATCTTTTGGCGATCGCGATCAGTGTTTAAAAACTTCCGTTCGTAATTTTGCCTTTAAAAATTTCGCTTCACATGTTTTATTCGTTGGCAATAATATGCTGACGGGTCAGAATGCTTTTGCTTTTGATAAAACCATCCAACAATCAAAAGCTATTAAAACACTCCATAAGGCGATTAATCAGCTTAAAAAAGACCTGAAAGCTAAAGGAAAAAAAGTTCATATTACCAGTATAAAAGATTTTACGAAAACAGAAATTAAACCGCTTCAGGCCGAATTTAAAAACAATTATACGTTTTCTACACAGCCCAATATGATTTTTGAAATCAATGAAAACTGGAAAAGAGAACAAGATTACATTGATGCTTTATCTAAAAAGTATCGCGATCAATACAAGCGTGCCCGCAAAAAAGCTGATGGAATTGTAAAACAGAAAATGTCCTTAACTGATATTTTAAAATATGAAGATATCATTTACGAACTCTATTTTCATGTTGCAAAAAATGCTCCTTTCAACACTTTCTTTTTAGCCAGAAATCATTTTAGTTTTTTTAAAGAAATCATGAAAGATGATTTTTTACTGTACGGTTATTTTTTAGATGGAAAACTAATTGGCTTCAATACTTTAATTAAAAATGGAGCGATAATGGACACTTATTTTCTAGGTTATGACGAAAGTATCCAGCGCGAGAAAATGTTGTATTTAAACATGCTGTATGACATGATTGCTTATTCTATCAATCAGGGTTTTTCAGAAATTGTTTTTGCCAGAACAGCACTTGAAATCAAAAGTTCTGTTGGTGCAAAACCTTTAAAAATGTATGGCTTAATTACGCATAGCAATGCTTTAATCAATCATAATATAGCCCGCTTTTTTAATTACCTGGAACCTAAAACAGAATGGCAGGAACGTAATCCGTTTAAATAACAATTTCAAAGTTTAGAAAACTGAAAGATTTTTAAGGGATAGCTATTTTCATCTGCTTGTGCAGAATATGAATTTCCAGATCAGTTTGTGCACCGCAATATTCACCGTCAATTTGAAAATTCACCGGATAATCTGTTTTTATCGTAGCCTTGTCTGTCGAAATAATTACAATATCATCAGAATCAATTGGCATGTTTCCGGTAATAATTTTTCCTAACAGAAAAATATCAAGACTTTTAAGGATTACTAATTCAAATTTTCCATCATTCATAACCCCATTAGGGTTTATCGTTACACCCGTTCCATATCGCTGCGAATTCGCAATTACAATAATTCTGGCTGTATGTACCACCTCTTGATTATTGGCAGAAATAGTGGCTATAAAAGGTTCGTCTAAATCTTTTATTGTGGAATAGGCCTGCAAAGCATATCCCCAAAACCCTCTTAAATTGCTTTCTTCGTAATTTTTTACCAAATCTGCATTAATTCCGATATCGCTCAAATGAATGCTTTTTTTGCCATTTATACAAATCATATCCATTTCGATATAATGATTCAAAAAAGCAATTTTCAGATTTTCTTCAATGGTCGGAGGCAGATTTAAATCAACTGATAAGCCATTTGCCGAACCAGCCGGAAGGATGCCGATAATTACATCATGTTGTTCCATTGCTTCGGCTACCATCTTTATAGTTCCGTCGCCACCTGCAACAATTATGCGTTCCGGGTTATATTGTTTGTAAAGTGATTGTATTTCTTTGATATCATTTTTTCCAGTGGTTTCATAAACCTCTAAATCAAAATGATTGGTAGTGGCAAACTCCGCAACAGCGTTAACTAAATCTGATTTATCCAAATCGCCAGAAATAGGATTTACAACAAATATGATATTCTTTTTCACAATTTTATATTTAAAAATCCAATTAAAATAATTAATTTACAGCATATATAAATATACGTAATTAATGAAACCTATACTACAATTATATCGCGGTTATGCCAATGAACAGGAATTAATTGTAATGGGTCATGTATTTAAGAGAACATATGAATATGATTTTCAGAAGAAAAATTTTAAAAATGCCACTTCGATTATTAATCAATTTAGAATAAAAACCATTCAGAATTTTGATGTTTACCTTAAAATTGGCGATCAGGAAATTCACACCAAAACCTTAGACGACGGCTATTTTAAGTTTTGTATTCCACTTGAAAAAGAATTTAATTTTGGATGGATGGAGTACGAAGTGAGCATTCGATACAAAACCGAAATTTTAACTTCTAAAGGAAGTTTTATCAGGCCACATCACGGGAATTTGGGAATTATATCTGATATTGATGACACATTTCTGATTTCGCACACACATAATTTCTTCAAAAAGATATACATTTTACTTTTTAAAAGTGTAAATGATCGAAAGGTTTTTAAAGACGTTGTACCACATTATCAAGCTTTAAGTTCGGCCGGACGAAACAATAAAGAGGAAGAAAATGCTTTTTTTTACATCTCCAGCAGTGAATGGAATCTCTACCATTTTATTGTGAAATTCACCAAAATACATGAATTACCAAGAGCTGTAATTTTATTAAAGGACATTAGACGTGGTATTACAGATTTTTTTATGAGTGGAAGAGGCAATCACAATCATAAATTTGACAAGATAAAACATGTGTTGGAGTTTTATCCGAATCTTAAATATGTATTATTGGGAGATGATTCACAGCACGATCCTATTTTATACGAAAACATTTGTAAAATTTTCCCTGTCACTGTAAAGGCAGTATACATAAGGCAAACCGGCAAATTTCAAAAAAAATCTACAAAGGCTATTTTAAAAAATCTAGAAAACTTAGAGGTTTCGGTTTGTTATTTTAAAGATAGCAGCCAGGCGATCATGCACTCCAAATCGATTGGAATTATTAAATAGTTGTTTCAAGTTTCAGGTTTCACGTTACGATAGGAACCTGAAACTTGAAAACTAAAACAAAGAAAACTAAAAATTAAGAATTAAAATTATCAATTTCTTCCTGAACGACTTCCCAATCTAAAAGTAATTGATCCAAATCTGCTTTCTTTTTATTGTATGCTGTAAAAAATGAAGCATCTTCAATGTGTTTATCATAGTTTGAAGCCAGCATTTTATCGTCGTGTTGAATGTCTTTTTCTAATTGTTTAATCTGACTTTCAACTTTACTCAATCGGTTTTGAAGTGACTTTCCTTTTTTCTGATCTTCGTATGAAGCTTTGTTGGTCTCCTTTGGAGCAGCAGCTTTTGCAACATCTTTTTTCTCGACTTCACGCATGTTTTCAAGATTACGCTGTTCTAAGAAATAGTTGATATCACCTAAATATTCTTTTATTTTTTGGTCTTTAAATTCGTAAACGATATTTGACATTCCCTGAAGGAAATCCCTATCGTGAGAAACCAATAATAAAGTTCCGCCAAATTTTTGAAGTGCGGCCTTTAGAACGTTCTTAGATTTGATATCTAAGTGATTGGTAGGCTCATCCATTAACAAGACGTTAATGGGCTGTAATAACAACTTACAAAGCGCCAAACGGTTACGTTCTCCTCCCGAAAGTACTTTTACTTTTTTCTCAACATCATCTCCACGGAACAAAAATGATCCTAACATGTCACGAACTTTAGACCGGTTTGTATCCATTGCAGCATCTTCCATAGTCTGAAGCAGGGTAATTTCACCATCAAGATATTCAGCTTGATTTTGAGCGAAATAACCTAATTGAACATTATGTCCTAATTTGATATTCCCCTGATATTCAAATTCATTTACGATAGCTTTAATAAAAGTTGATTTTCCCTGACCATTTTGACCCACAAAAGCAATTTTGCTTCCGCGTTCTACCAATAAATCAATATCTTTTAAAATAACTTTATCGCCATAAGCCTTTGTTACATGTTCCGCTTCTACTACCACTCTTCCTGGTTCTTTTGAAACCGGAAAAGATATATTCATTACCGAATTGTCGTCTTCATCAACTTCAATTCGTTCTACTTTATCTAATTTTTTAATCAACGATTGCGCCATTGAAGCTTTTGAAGCTTTTGCACGAAATTTCTCGATTAATTTTTCTGTTTCTTCAATTTTCTTCGCCTGATTCTTTTGAGTCGCCAATTGCTTTTCACGAATCTCATGGCGCAACTCTAAATATTGAGAATAGGGTTTATTGAAATCGTATGCTTTTCCTAATGAAATTTCAATCGTACGATTGGTAACATTATCCAAAAACATTTTATCGTGCGATACAATTACGACTACTCCGGGATAATTACGAAGGAAACTTTCTAACCAAATGATACTCTCAATATCTAAGTGGTTGGTGGGCTCATCCAGTAGCAGTACATCATTTGACTGTAGTAATAACTTAGCCAACTCGATACGCATTCTCCAACCTCCTGAAAATGTTTCGGTTTGATTATTAAAAACTTCTCTTTTGAAACCAAGTCCTAAAAGAATTTTTTCTGTATCTCCCACATAATTATAACCTCCAAGAAGATCAAAACGATGTGTATAATCAGATAAATCTTCAATAATCTGACTGTATTCTTCACTTTCATAATCGGTTCTGGTAACCAATTGATGATTGATTTGTTCTAGTTTTTTTTCTACAATCTTAATTTCGGTAAAAGCTTCATAAGCTTCTTCCAAAACCGTTCTTCCTTGCTCAAAATCGATATCCTGACGTAAAAACCCCATACGGATATCTTTCTCCTGAGAAATAACTCCGGAATCAGGAGCAAAATCTCCTGCTAGCATTTTAAGCATTGTCGATTTACCGGCTCCATTTTTACCAACAAGACCAACGCGGTCTCCGGCGCCTAAACGAAAAGTAACTTCTTCAAATAAATAAGTTCCACCAAATGAAACAGAAAGATTGTGTATATTAAGCATAATTTGTGACTATTGTTACGAGCAGTAAAGGTTTAAAAAATGTACCTTTGTTTAAATTTTTTGCAAATGTTAAAAAAAGGATCCAAACTAAATAGTATTTTAACAGGAAGTTGTCCAAAATGTCAAAATGAGAGCATGTATTCGGACAAAAATCCGCTTCATTTGACTAAAGTTCTCAAAATGAACGAAAATTGCAGTCATTGCGGTTTAAAATATCAAATCGAACCTTCCTTTTTTTATGGCGCAATGTATGTAAGTTATGGACTAAATGTGGCGCTCGGAATTGCCGCATTTATTGTTTCGTTTGTTTTCTTTGGAGCTTCTATCGAAGAATCGTTTTTGACGATCGTTATTACTTTGATCGTTTTGTTTCCATTTGTTTTACGACTCTCAAGAAACTTGTACATCAATATGTTTGTTTCTTACGATCCTAAGGCCGGTCAGAAATAAGGGTTTTTAAATATCTCTTATGAAATCGTTGAATATCAATTTCACGATCTAATGGCATATTATTTTCAATATTGTCATATAAAGCTTTTGCCATTGCTGGTCCGAGCATGACTCCCCGAGTCCCTAATCCGTTAAGGATATGAAGCGATTTACGCTCATGATGAGTACCAATTAAAGGCCTCCTGTCTTTTACTGTTGGGCGAACTCCTCCAAAATGTTTTATGATTTCAAAATCACAAGAAATAATCTCCCTTATACGATCAATTAATTCCCGTTTACCCTCTTCAGTAGGTAAATCTGTTTTGTCCTGCCAATTATAAGTTGCCCCTACCTTGAATAAATCATTGCCCATCGGCAAAATAAAAACACTGGTATTTATAATTACATCTAAGTTTAGGTCCGAAGCCTTAATTACAAACAACTCACCCTTTGTGCCATCTAAAGGCAAATAATTAAAAAAAGGATTTTTATGTAGTCCAAAACCTTCGGCAAAAATAATATGGCGGGCCTGAATATTTTTATACTGAATTCCAAAATCAAAAAACTCAATATAAGAGCTATGAAAGGACTCTTGTAAGAGCAGCTTATTCCGTAGCAAGTATTCTTTATAAGTATCTAATAATAAAGCCGTATCGACATAGCCAGTATGCAAAACTTCTCCATAATCATATGGTGAATCAATACCATTATATTTTGTGGAAATTAATTTTGTGGATAAAAATGGAGCCAAGTTCCTTTTATCCGACGTGGCAAACCAATTATTCTGTTCTTCAATAGAAAAAAACTTTCTTAAAATTGGCATTTTAAAGTTAAACTGAGTTTTAAGTTTTGCTTCTATTTCATTATAAAAATCATCCATCAGAACTAATTGTTCCTGTGCTTTCCAAACTTCGCTAAACCGTTTTAAAATAACCGGATTATATAAACCTCCTGCAACTCTCGATGATACTTGAGACTTATCATCTACAACTATAATAGATTTATTGTTTTTAAGGGCAATTTCAGCGAAAGAAATCCCGGCCAATCCAGATCCGACAATTATATAATCTAACATGTAGTATAGGTAAAAAATAAAAAAACTCTTACTACAAAGGTAGTAAGAGTTTTTGTTATAATGTACTATAAGACACTTAGTAGTTCCACATATCTTGCTCAAAATTACGAATCTTCTCTTTTACTCTTTCAGATTCCAACAACTGACTTTGTGCATTATCTTTAATGTAATCTTTAATTTCACGATCACCATAAACATTTTCTTCTTTATAAATAATTGAATTAAAACGTCTCGAATTCAGTATCTGATCAAATGAAATATTAGCTGCCGAATTTTCAATAAAAACTTTTGCTTCGTTTAAAACATCCCGGGCATTTGGAAAGAAAACCCAAAATAATTCGATGTAATCCTTCTCATCACTATTCATTGTATAAACATCAGGAGTAACTGGACAAATTCCAATTAAACGGTATTTCAGTTCACTTTGCCGTTTGTCAAAATACCAATATCCCTTAATTTTGTATTGCTCAACATCAGCAGCAGTAAGATCTTGTTTTAGAATGTATTCAGCAGGAACTGTCCGTGTAGCTCCAACCGTTTCGTCAACATAGGTTACAACTTTCTTTTTACCAGTACCGGTAATTACTTTTTTCTTTACAACATGAGTTTTATAATCATCCGGATATTGATTGATAAGTTCTCTACCGGCATCCGTTGTATCAATACGAGATAGTGATCCTTCAATGTCTTTCATTGTTTTTTTAGTAGTAAAATAACTGTCTGCATACACTTCGGTAATTCTTCCACTTTTAATCGCTTTGGTCAACACATCATAAAGAGAACGCCTGCCCGGACCAATGTTAGTTGTATCAACCGGAAAATATAAGGGGAAATTAATTTTCTCATTCAAATCAATAATCTCCCAGGTAGTTTTTCCCATCAGGACATCTCTGTCATTTACATATCCGTAAGCCAATGGCCTATCATTATCAGATCTCAGCTGGGCAGCCGACTTTTGGCCAATTTGATCAGCTGTTTTAGCATTTAACAAATTAGATTGTGCACTGGCAGTAGCGTATGCCATAAAGAAAATAGCTAATAAAAAACTTTTCACCTTCATCATCATAAAATTATTTATAACTAACTCAACGAAGTTTTTTTTTATTTTATTCTATTTTTCCTACAAAAAATTAGAAATGGAATAATTGCTTTTTAAGAATAGCGTGGTTAAGAAATAATTAATTTTAAACAAATTCAACACTAAATGAACATTCTATTGCCATACAATAGTTCAAAGCGACATAGACTAAATAAAAAAAACTCTTACTACAAAGGTAGTAAGAGTTTTTTTAAAATGTAATATAGATACTTAGTAGTTCCACATATCTTGTTCGAAATTACGAATCTTCTCTTTTACTCTTTCAGATTCTAATAACTGGTTTTGTGCATTATCTTTCATGTATTCTTTAATCTCACGATCTCCGTACAAGTTTTCTTCTTTGTAGATTACTGCATTAAAACGTCTTGAATTTAAGATCTGATCAAATGAAATTGGCAATGCTGAATTATTGTCGTTAAAGGCCTTTGCTTCATGTAATGCTTCTCTCGCATTAGGGAAGAAAACCCAAAATAACTCAATATAATCTTTTTCATCACTGTTCATCGTATAAACATCAGGAGTAACCGGACAAATTCCAAGCAAACGATACTTCAATTCACTTTGACGTTTGTCAAAATACCAGTACCCTTTAATTTTGTATTGTGTAACGTCCTGAGCAGTTAAATCTTGTTTAAGAATGTACTCTGAAGGTACTGTTCTTGTTGCTCCAACTGTTTCATCAACATAAGTTACAACTTTCTTTTTACCTGTACCAGTAACTACTTTTTTCTTCACAACGTGAGTTTTGTAGTCATCCGGATATTGGTTGATAAGTTCTCTACCAGCATCAGTTGTATCAATACGAGATAATGATCCTTCGATGTCTTTCATAGATTTTTTAGTATTGAAGTAACTGTCAGTATAAATCTCAGTTACTTTACCACTTTTGATGGCTTTCGTCAAAACATCATAAAGTGAACGTCTATCTGAACCAATATTAGCTGTATCTACTGGAAAATATAATGGAAAGTTGATTTTTTCATTCAAATCAATGATCTCCCAAGTTGTTTTTCCCATCAAGACATCTCTATCATCTACATAACCATAAGCCAATGGCTTATCGTTGTCCGAGATAAGTTGTGCAGGAGTCTTAAGTCCTATCTGTTCTGGTGTTTTTGCGTTAAGCAAATTCGATTGCGCGTTAGAAGCGAAACCTCCTGCGATAGAAACTATAGCTATTAAAAAATTTCTTACTTTCATCATGATATCATTATAAGATATTGAACGTAGGTTTACCTACTTTATTATTGTATTTCGTAAATTACCGGAGCAGTACGTGGCAATAAATAACTACCAGCTCCAACAAGTTTAGTTTTAATTTCAGAAATAGTAACCTGATCTCCTCTTCCAGCTTTAGAAAGAACTGATTTACATTGTGCATTTAATTTATTACCATTAACAACAACTGTAGGTTGTCCTGCAATTTTTAAGTTAAATCCAACAACATCTAAACCAACTTCAAAATCAAAATCAAGTAATTTAGCACCAATAGTAGCAATCTCTAAGTTAGATTTAGGTCCTTTAACAACACCCATCTCACCTCTAATTGTACCTGTTGGTCCAGGAATACCTTTAATTCTGAATGATTTCTTATCTGTAACTTTGTCACCGTTTGGTAAAGTTCCTGTAACTGAAATTGTAGTCTCAGTACCTGAACCCGGGCTCATGTTATATTTACCAGGTTTTCCAGCAGAAGCCAGACCTGGAGCACTTGCAACAATTTTGTTAGCATCAACACCAGCGAATGAAACAGAGATTGGGTTAACCACACCTCTATAAACAACATTCATTTTATCAGCAGAAATAGTAGCTGAATTAGGTTTTGGTACTACAACATAAGTTCCTTTAAATTTCAAAGGAATGTTTTTTCCATCCTCTAAGAACGTAAATTGTCCATTAATATCCTGTTCTCCAACACCACCAGCAGTTAATGAAATAACAGCTTGTCCGTTAACGATTTTTCCAGGACCCTGGAATGAAGTTGGTTTAGTGTTTTCGTCATAACGACCTAAAACTACCTTACCTGTAACTTTTTCTCCCTGAAAGTAAGCATTTTTATCTAAAACAACGATTGCCTGATAATTGCTATAAGAAGCAGCAGCAACCGCAGCTTTTCCTAAAGCAGCACTGTAAACATCAGATTCTGCTTTTTGAACGTCATTTTGCCAAGCTGAAAGCTTAGCTAATGAAGCAACTGCAGGAAAACCCTTAAAGTGGTATGCTAAATACTTATCTTTTAAACCTTCTTTGTTTTTTACATCAGAAACATCAAATTTCTTTTCAACCTCAGCTAAAATTGCAGCATATTTTTTGTCTGCTAAAGCAGCTTTCATGTCTGCTTTGTATTTTTCAATTTTAGAGATGATTTCATTTCCTTTAGCAGTATATCCTTCACCAGTAAACCAGTTGTCGATATTATCACCTTTGTCCATAGACTCATAAGGTAATTTTCCTGTTTCTTTGTCAGATTCGAAACCTTTTAAAACATCACCTTTTAAAGAACCGATGTATGCGTAAAATTCTTTCGAAGTTGTTTCAACTTTATGAGCTGTAACTGCAGCAATAGCAAATTCTCCTTTTGCCTCAGCCGCTTTTTGGTCTAACGACATCAATAAACCAGCATTTGATTGTTCTGAAGATGTGTTAGCGCTTTCAAATTTTTCATTCATTAATCCAAAAGCAGATAACACTTCTTTGGACATATTCATTGCTAACATTGCGATGAAAACCAGATACATCAGGTTAATCATCTTCTGTCTAGGGGTTAATTTTCCTCCTGCCATTTTTTTCTAATTAGTTCTTATTAATAAATTTAATATAATAGTTAAAAACTAATTATCCTTTGTTACTCATTGCAGAAAGCATACCACCATAAACACTGTTCAAAGAAGCAATGTTTGCAGTCATTGATTGCATTTGTTCTTTTAATTTAGAAGCATTTTCAGCGATTTCGCTGTTTGCTTGTGCATTTCTTGACGCACTTTCTAATTGTACTTTGTATAAGCTATTTAAAGATTCCATTTGTGCAGCAGCCATAGACATTTCTTCAGCATATTTCTTTTGTCCTGCAATAGAATCTACTGTTGGAGAAATTGCTTTTGCAGCTCCTTCGAAATTTTTGATTGAGTTTCCTAAGCTTGACATTAATTCACCGTCAATTTTAGCTTCTTTCAACATAGCATCTAATTTTTGAGACAACAAGCCTTGGGCGTCAGTTGGAGTCTCTACTTTGTCAGTTTTTTTTCTAGCCTGACCATTCGCTAATTCAGGGTAAACAAGAGTCCAGTCTAATTCGTCGTCTACTGGTTCGAAAGCAGAAAGAGCAAAGATTAACGCCTCAGTTACTAATCCAACAGAAAGCATTAACGTTCCTGTTAATGGTCCGATTTCAAAGTGAGTAATTTTGAATAATGCTCCAATGATTACTACTGCCGCTCCCATACCATAAGCGAAATTCATTGCTTTTTTACTTAATAATGCCATAATACTTTTTTTTAGGTTTTAATAAAATAGATTTGATTTGGTTATTGAATTTAATTGTAATTTACTTTTTCTTTTTTCCGCCAGTTACCTGAGTTCCCATGTAATCTTGTACAGTTCTGAAACCAATGTAACTTCTTGCAGAATCAGCATATTCGTGATCACGTGTACCTACCTGTAGGAAGTAAGCAACATCTTTCCATGATCCACCACGAACCACTTTTCTTTGATTGTTCCCGTCGATAACGTTTGGATTCATCGTTGAAACATATTCATATGCATTTGGATTGTAAGCTGAATCTGTCCACTCTGAAACGTTTCCTGCCATATTATACAATCCGTAACCATTTACATCATAAGATTTAGCTTCTACTGTATACAAAGCCTCATCAGCAGCATAATCTCCTCTGCTTGGTTTGAAGTTTGCTAAGAAACATCCTCTGTCACTCTTAGTATAAGGACCTCCCCAAGGGTAAGTTGCAGATTCCAGACCTCCTCTTGCAGCATACTCCCATTCTGCCTCTGTAGGTAATCTGAAAGCATTTACTAAATCACGTCCTTTTTTCTTAGATTTAATATAACTGTTTTTATTTAAAGTTCTCCATGCACAGAAAGCTTTAGCTTGTTTCCATGTCACACCAACTACAGGATAATCTCCATAAGCTTTGTGCCAGAAATAATCATTATGCATTGGCTCATTATAAGAATAAGCGAAATCTTTAATCCAAACCGTTGTATCAGGATAAATTCCGATTTGTTCTGTTTTAACGAAATCTTTTCTTTTTCCAACTTTAGCTTTAGCAGCAGCCTGAATATCCATCCATGAATAACGGAATTTCAATTTATTCACATCAATTGTTCTTAAACCATTGTATGATTCTTCAATTGGCAAATACATAGAATCCATTACTTCAGTGTAATACTCATCCGGATAAGCTTTAGTATCTTTAATTAACTTAACTTTTTTGTTTAATTTTCTACCAGCATATGGATCATCTTTCGTTCCTACACTATAGTAATTATCATACATATATTTATCATACGCCGTCATCTTATCTGGCTCAGAATCATTAAATGCATAGTCAGCAATACTACCTGCCTTTTTACCCTTACCATCACCAGCGGCTTTTTGTCCTGTTTCATCAGCCAAAATAGCCAAACGAACTCTCATTGTAGAGTCTTTTACCCACTCCACAAACTGACGATACTCGCTATTTGTGATTTCAGTTTCATCCATATAAAATGAACGAACTGTTACCGTTTTAGTTGGAGCGTCTTCTACATTAGCTAAATCAGCATCTGATTTACCCATAATAAAGGATCCACCTGGAACTAATGTCATTCCATAAGGTTTCTCAGGATGCCATTTCCCTCCTGTAACACCAACTAACTCACCCTTGTCACCTGACTTACCACAGCCGATTACTAGTGTTAATATTGCTGCAAATGCAAAAAACTTCTTCATATAAATTTGGGATTATCTATTCATTATTATAAGTCCGTAAACGTATTTATTATTTATCTAAAAAACAATACTAGTTGCGAAATTTATTTTACCGTTCAAAAATAATGTTAAATAAAATAAAAAAAAAATATTTCATCGACAAACTAGCGTAAAAAATCGACGTAAAACGTTAAATTTTATATTATATATTTATTTTCCTACTAAATTATCTTAACTTATTTTTAATAATTCTAAAGAATTAAGATTTTTTTAAAAATTATCTTTTATAAAGCATTTTTTCTTTGTGCTTTCCACCAT
The DNA here is from genome assembly GCF_001427905.1 of Flavobacterium sp. Root420. Lineage (GTDB taxonomy): Bacteria > Bacteroidota > Bacteroidia > Flavobacteriales > Flavobacteriaceae > Flavobacterium. The sequence continues at coordinate 112,705 of NZ_LMEF01000031.1, read as the reverse complement.
CTTTCTGGCAATTCTTGATTACAAGCACACAAATATTCTTCATAAGAACACGGTAATAACGTATTTCTTTTTAATTTATTGTTCCCATTTGATACAAATGGAATTTCGATCCACCAACGCTCTGTTTTATCACTTTTGTAAAAGATGAGTTCTTCCTCTTCCAGTGGCACTATGTATTTCAGATAGTTAGTCCTGCTGCCAAATGGATATTCTTTAGAACGATAATGATATCCTTCAATAAAATACCAAACAATTTGGGCGATCATGGCCGACTCATATACGGTACTATTGTGATTAAAGATTCCAAATGATGAAACTTTATCACTAATTCCGGCATATCTTGAAAGCGAACAAATCTCTTTTCCGTTGAAACCATTAGGTTCAAAAGAAATATTGTTACCTGAATCTGAAGATTTTACCGAATTCAAATCAATAGTAACCAAATCAGCATCTCTAAAAACAGGCTCTGCTAAAGCAATATTATTTGAAATTTCCCCTAAACGATAAGCATCAAAGAACAGTTTTTCAATCAAATCAATTTCTTCCTGCGAGTTATAGTAGGTTTGATATCCTATATTACAATAGTTAAACAGGTTATTTGGCTCATCTATAATGATTTTCGTCAGATACGAATTGGCCGAAACCGTTTCGTTTTCCTTACCAAAATCAAATCGATTATCTACAGCAACCATATTTACCATTTGCTCTAAATCGTCATATGCACGATACAAGGCATAGGTCAAATCCTGTGAACCTCCCACGACTATAGGAATAACTTTATTCTTAATTAAAGCAGCCGTTACTTTTTTTAACGCAAAATACGTATCTTCTACAGAATCTCCCGCAAGGATATCACCCAAATCAGCAATTGACGCATCCCAGTTGCCAGGAAACATACTATACAGTTTTTTTCTAACTGCATTCAGGTTAACTTCATTAACCATGTTAATATTTCTCCGATCTTCTAAAACACCTACTATAGCTATATGCACCTTGCTAATATCAGGAAATTGATCCTGAGTATGCAAAACAATTTTGCTACCCAATTCTTGCGAAGACAACGAACTAATGAATTGTAAAATTCCGTCGTTAACTGGTTCTAGAAAATCAAATTCCATTTATTATTTCTTTTTAACAGCTGGCTTTTTAGCCGGAGCTTTCTTTGCTGTTGTTGCTTTCTTTGCTGGTGCTTTCTTTGCTGGCGTCTTTTTCGCAATCATTTCCTGAACTTCGGCCAATGTTAATTTCGTTGCATCAACATCTTTGCTTAGTTCAATTTTGATTTTGCCTTTTGTGATAACCGAGCGGCCCCAACGTGCTTTTTCAACCAAAATTCCTTCGTCTTCCCAATTGTGAAGCACTTTGTCTATATTTTTTTGTAATTTATCTTCAATCAGTTCTTCAACATCATTTTGCGATAAATTATCAAAATTGTATTTTTTGCTCACATTCACAAAAAGACCATTCCATTTGATGAACGGACCAAAACGCCCCACTCCTTTTTGAACTGCTTCTCCTTTGTAAACTGCAATTGGCGCATCAGCTAGTGCTTTTTCGTCAATTAATTCCTGAGCTCTTTCTTTTGTAACAGCAAGTGGATCCTCACCTCTTGGCAGCGAAATAAAAACACTTCCATGACGCACATAAGGTCCGTAGCGTCCATTGCTTACTTCCACTTCTTCGCCTTTATATTCACCTAAGTTTTTAGGCAATAAAAACAAATTCAAAGCATCTTCCAGCGTAATATTTCCAATATTTTGATCCGCCATTAAACTGGCAAATTTTTTATCTTCATCGTCTGCTTCTCCAATTTGAGCCATTGGTCCAAATTTTCCTAAACGAACAGATACCTGTCTTCCATCTGCATCTTTACCCAGAATCCTTTCACCGCTTTCTCTTTCTGCATTTGCCTCAACATCTTTAACATTTGGATGAAACTTATCATAGAATTCCTGCATCATGGTTGCCCAATCTATATTTCCTTCTGCAATTTCGTCAAAATCCTGTTCTACTTTTGCAGTGAAATTATAATCAAGGATATTTCCGAAGTTTTTGACTAAGAAATCAGTAACGATTGTTCCAATATCTGTTGGAACTAATTTCCCTTTATCCGAACCTGTATTTTCTTTCAACAACTTCTCGCCAACTTTATCAGCCTGTAAAGTAAGTTGTGTATAATTGCGTTCCTGACCTTCCAATGTTCCTTTCTCAACATAATTTCTGTTGATGATAGTCGAAATAGTTGGGGCATACGTAGACGGACGACCAATTCCTAATTCTTCTAATTTTTTCACCAAAGAAGCCTCTGTATAACGCGCCGGAGGTCTTGAATATCGTTCTGTAGCTGTAATATAATTGTTAACCAATTTTTCATTCACTTTTAAAGCTGGCAACATTCCTTCTTGCTCTTCCTCGTCATCATCATGCCCTTCTAAGTACACTTTTAAGAAACCTTCAAAAAGCAATACTTCTCCGGAAGCTGTAAAAATTTCACTGTGATTATTCGCTTCAATTTTTACGTTTGTTCTTTCTAATTGTGCATCGCTCATTTGAGATGCCAATGTTCTTTTCCAGATCAAATCATACAAACGAGCCTGGTCACGGTCAATATTTACCGTGTGGCGCGACATATCAGTCGGACGAATGGCTTCGTGCGCTTCTTGTGCTCCTTTGCTTTTGTTGGCAAAAGTTCTCGGTTTCGAAAACTCTTTTCCGTATGATTTTATGATTTCAGCCTCAGCAGCATCCATTGCATCTTTAGAAAGGTTCACACTATCCGTTCTCATATACGTAATAAGTCCGGCCTCGTATAAACGTTGCGCTAATTGCATTGTGATTCCTACTGGTAAATACAATTTTCTGGCAGCTTCCTGTTGAAGTGTAGAAGTTGTAAAAGGTGCTGTTGGAGATTTTTTGGTAGGTTTAGTTTCTAAATCGGCTACCTTATATTTAGATCCGATGTTTTGTTTTAAGAAATCTTCGGCTTCTTTTTTAGTATTGAAGTTTTTTGGCAATTTAGCTTTAAAAGCTTTTCCTGCCTCATTCACAAATTCTGCTACAATTGAATAACTCGCAACGGCATTAAAATTCTGAATTTCGCGTTCTCTCTCAACAATCAAACGAACAGAAACAGATTGTACACGTCCGGCAGAAAGTCCGCCTTTAATTTTTCTCCATAAAACCGGAGACAATTCGTAACCTACCAAACGATCCAGAACACGACGTGCCTGTTGCGCGTTTACTAAGTTATAATCAATTTCTCTTGGATTCTCGATTGCTTTAAGAATCGCTGATTTGGTAATCTCATGAAAAACAATTCTTTTGGTTTTTTTAATATCTAGTTTTAATTCTTCCGCCAAGTGCCATGAAATAGCTTCTCCCTCGCGGTCCTCATCACTTGCTAACCAAACCATTTCGGCATTTTTAGATAGTGTTTTTAGTTTACTTACTAAGGCTTTTTTATCAGGAGAAACTTCATATTTAGGTTTAAATCCATTTTCTACATCTACCCCTATTTCCTTTGATGGTAAGTCTGCTATGTGGCCATAACTTGACTCGACCTGAAAATCACTTCCTAGAAATTTCTCTATCGTTTTCGCCTTTGCAGGTGATTCCACTATTACTAAATTCTTTGCCATTGATCTATTTTTCTGCAACAAAAGTAGAAGTTTTTTTTAAATATCAACCCTGATAATGCATTTTTGAGGTATTTTGATATTATGTTTCTAAAAATTGCAGATTTATCTGTATTCTCACCTATTATATATATAGGTATAATTTTAAATGGATTATGTATCAAGAATGTGCTTTTTACCCGAGTGCCCTAGCCCAGATTGAAGAGAAAAGCCCGGAGTAAAAAAAAGCTGATTTCTCTTGCCAGAAAACAGCGACCAACGAAAGCTCCTTTTGGGTTAGAAAAATTAGCTTATTTTATGAGGACATGAAATCGAAAGCTGGAAATAGCTTCTAATTACCATAATTAAGGTAAAAAGCACCTTAAAATAGAATCATCAACATTTCAAAAAACATTGTTAATTCTTTCTCTGCCATCTTGTCATATTTATACCTTTTGCGTTATCTTTGCACTTTGAAATTATACAATGGAAAAGATTATTGAAGAAAGCAAGCAGGGCGAAAGTCTTGTTTTAGAAAATAAACCGGAGAATACTAAGAAACTTTTTATAGAAAGTTACGGTTGTGCGATGAATTTTTCGGACAGTGAGGTCGTAGCTTCCATTTTATCGATTAACGGATACAATACTACACAAACTCTTGAAGAAGCCGATTTGGTTCTTGTAAACACTTGCTCGATTCGGGATAAGGCTGAACAAACTATTCGTAAACGTCTGGAGAAATATAATGCGGTGAAACGCATTAACCCGAAAATGAAAGTCGGCGTTTTGGGCTGTATGGCCGAGCGTTTGAAAAGTCAGTTTCTGGAGGAAGAAAAAATAGTCGATCTTGTTGTTGGACCTGATGCTTACAAAGATTTACCGAATTTATTGGCAGAAGTGGAGGAAGGCCGTGACGCCATCAATGTAATTTTATCGAAAGAGGAAACGTACGGAGATATTTCGCCGGTTCGTTTGATGAGCAACGGAATTACAGCTTTGGTTTCAATTACCCGTGGTTGCGATAATATGTGTACGTTTTGCGTCGTTCCTTTTACTCGTGGTCGTGAGCGTAGTCGTGAACCTCAAAGTATCATGAAGGAAATTCAGGATTTATGGGATAAAGGTTTTAAGGAAATTACGCTTTTAGGACAAAACGTTGACAGTTACCTATGGTACGGCGGTGGTTTGAAGAAGGATTTTGTAAGCGCTTCTGAAATGCAAAAAGCAACTGCTGTCGATTTTGATCAATTGCTTGAAATGGTTGCCGTTGGTTTCCCTAAAATGCGAATCAGATTTTCGACTTCTAACCCGCAGGACATGCACGAAAGCATTTTGCATGTTATCGCCAAATATCCGAATATCTGCAAACACATTCACTTGCCTGTTCAGTCTGGAAGCAACAGAATTCTAAAAGAAATGAATCGTCTGCACACTCGTGAAGAATATATGATTTTGATTGATAAAATTAGATCTATTGTACCGAATGCGTCGATTTCGCAAGATATGATTGCCGGTTTCCCAACAGAAACAGAGCAAGATCATCAAGATACAATGAGTTTAATGGAATACGTGAAGTATAATTTCGGTTATATGTATTCGTACTCTGAACGTCCGGGAACTTTGGCAGGAAGAAAAATGGAGGATGATGTTCCGGAAGAAACCAAAGCCAGAAGATTACAGGAAATTGTCGACTTGCAACAAAAACACGCCTGGTTTAGAAGCGAGGAATTCGTTGGACAAGTTGTAGAGGTTTTAGTCGAAAAAGTGTCTAAAAAATCAAAAGAAGAGTTTTCGGGAAGAAATTCTCAAAGCATCACAGTAGTTTTCCCAAAAGAAAACTATAAAATTGGAGATTTTGTGAATGTAAAAATTGAAAGCTGTACTTCAGGAACATTGAAAGGAACAGCCGTAGGCTTGAGTGAAATGAATTAAAATTAGTTTCAGGTTTCAAGTTTCAGGTTCTTTGCGTAACTTGAAGCTTAAAACCTGAAACAAAAATATATAAGCACGAGGTTAAAAGTTAAATTTCAGTTTCAGTGAGAAACTTGAAACCTGAAACCAATAAAAACTTGAAACAAAAAAATACATGGAAACAGTTCAAGCAATAAAACAACGATTTGAGATTATTGGGAATGACCCAAAATTAAATCGCGCCATTGAAAAAGCCATTCAGGTTGCTCCTACTGATATTTCGGTAATGGTAACTGGGGAAAGTGGTGTTGGTAAAGAGAATATTCCGAGAATAATCCATTCGCTTTCGCATAGAAAGCATGGTAAATATATTGCTGTAAACTGTGGAGCTATTCCGGAGGGAACAATTGATAGTGAACTTTTTGGACACGAAAAAGGGGCTTTTACTGGTGCAACAAGCACTCGTGAAGGTTATTTTGAAGTAGCAGATGGCGGAACTATTTTCTTAGACGAAGTTGGAGAATTGCCTTTAACAACACAAGTTCGTTTGCTTCGTGTTTTAGAAAATGGTGAATTTATAAAAGTAGGTTCGTCTCAGGTTCAGAAAACGAATGTGAGAATTGTTGCGGCAACGAACGTGAATTTATTTAATGCAATCGAAAAAGGAAAATTCCGTGAGGATTTGTACTATCGTTTGACAACAGTTGAAATTACTTTACCGCCTTTACGCGAAAGAAACGAAGACATTCATTTATTGTTCCGAAAATTTGTAGCCGATTTTGCGCACAAATACAAAATGCCTCCGTTGAAATTAGACGACGATGCAGTTCAGCTTTTGCAAAAATTCAGATGGAACGGTAATATTCGTCAACTTCGAAACGTAGCCGAGCAAATTTCGGTTTTAGAAACGAATCGTGATATTACTCTTGCAACTTTACGATCTTATTTACCAACCGAAGGAAGTAATTTGCCTTCTGTAATTAGTGATAAGAAAAAGGATAGTGACTTTAGCACCGAAAGGGACATTTTATACAAAGTGCTTTTTGATATGAAAAGCGATTTGAACGATTTGAAAAAACTTACTTTAGAGTTAATGAAAAACGGCAACTCAAAAGTGCAGGATATTAATCCGAATTTGATTCAGAAAATATATGGTTCTCAGGAAAACGACAGCGAAATTGATTTTGAAGAAGAACCAAGAACGGCTGTTATGACACCTGCACCACGCGAAGATAATTATCGTATACAGGATGACAATAATTATTTAGATGCCGAAACCATTGAAGAAGAAGAAATTCTGCGTTTAGAACAAAAAGAAATCGAAATGATTAAAAAATCATTAGAAAAAAATAAGGGAAAACGAAAAGCGGCGGCTGATGAATTAGGAATTTCGGAGAGAACTTTATATAGAAAAATTAAGCAATTTGATTTGTAGCTTTTGACACAAAGACGCTAAATGTTTTTAAATCAAAAAGAATATCTTTGAACTCTTAAAATTAGAAATGAAAAATTTAAAATATATTTTAATTCTGGTAATCGCTACGACTTTCAGTGGCTGTAGTGTCTACAACTTTACCGGAACAGGAACAATTGATGCCAAAACTTTTCAGGTAAACTTTTTTCAGAATAATGCTGATTTAATTGAGCCTGGAATCGACAGACAATTTACACTGGCACTACAGGATTTGATTATGAATCAAACCAACTTAAACCTGGTAAGCAATAGCGGTGATTTAATGTATGAGGGCGAAATTGTAGATTACAGAATTACACCAATGACGGCAACTGCAGATCAGCAGGCGGCTCAAAACCGTTTGACGATTCGTATAAATGTCAGGTTTTCGAATAGAAAGAAAGAAACAGATGATTTCGAGAAAACATTTGAATTTTACTATGACTTTCCCGGAACATCATTACCAACAGGATCTGTTTTAAATGCAGCGATTACAACTATTTTTGAAAGAATCACGCAGGATATTTTCAATGAGTCCTTGGCAAAATGGTAAAAATGTTGATTTGTTTAATCGGTTAATCGTTAAATCGATCAAACACATTTCCGATTAAACAGTTAAACAAATAAACGATTAAACAACAAAAAATGAACGTAACTGATTATACATACTTAATGAACAAACCCGATGCTATTACAGAAAAGCAGGCGGAAGCATTAGGTAATGTTTTGAATGAATTTCCATATTTTCAAAGTGCACGCGCATTGCGATTAAAAGGACTTTACAATCAAAATAGTTTTAAGTATAATTATGCATTAAAAGTTACGGCAGCACATACTACTGATCGCTCAGTTTTATTTGATTTTATTACTTCGGAGGCTTTCACTTCTATTCAAAGTGAATATTATGACAAAAAGCTTAAGGATCTTTTAAATATTATTGTATTTGACAGCGAAATTGTCTTAGCAGAAGAAAAGAAGAAACTGGCAGAAGTTCGCATCGACCCAATCGAGCAGTCTATTTTAAATTCTATTAAAGAAGCAACGGGAGTTACTTTTGAAGAACCTGTAAAAACGGAAGAAAAACCAGTTGATACTGTTATCGAGCAACCTGCTTTAGATTCTTTTACAGAACCAATAACTGTTACTTTTGAAGAACCTGTAGTTGAAAAAAAACCAATTGATACGGTTATCGAACAGCCAGCTTTAGATTCATTTACAGAAACGACAACTGTTACTTTTGAAGAACCTGTAGTTGAAGAAAAACCAATTGATACGGTTATCGAACAACCGACTTTAGATTCTTTTACAGAAGCGACAAGCGTTACTTTTGAAGAGCCAGTAAAAATTGAATATAAACCAATTGATACAATCATACCAACTTTAGATTCCTTTGAAGAAGTAATAACAACTAAACTTGGAGAAGAACCGAAAATTGAAGAAAGACCAATTGATTCGGTTACAGAGCAATCTATTTTAGATTCTTTTAAAGAAGCAGCAACCGTTACTTTTGAAGAACCCGTGCAAGTTGAAGAAAACCCAATTGATCTTATAATAGAACAACCGACTTTAGATTCTTTTGAAGAAGTAAGTTCAACTATTGATGACGCTCCTATTATTGAAACAACTCCAATTGTGGAATCAACACCTATTATAAAGGGACCAACTCCAACTTTCTTTGATGAAGTTGTAGAGGAAGAAATTCCGGATGTAAGAGTGGAGCCAATTGAAGAATCAGTATACAATTCGCTACAAGAAGTTTCGACAGTTGTTTTTGAAGAAGTGCCTGTAGTTGAAGAACCAAAAGAAAGTGAAGAGCCAAAAGAAATTGCCGTCTCAGAAACCGTAAAAACGGCAGAAGAAAATCTGGAAATCGGAAAACCTTTGGACTTTTCTGCTAATGAAAAACATTCGTTTCAGGAATGGCTTCAATTAGCTAAAACAGAACCTATTGACCGTAGCAAAGATGCTGCGGAAGAAGCAGAAGCAATTCAAAAAGCAGAAAATACAATCAAAAAGGTAGCTAAACCTGAAACAATTGACGAAGAGAAAAAGAAAAAAGCAGAAATAATCAATAAATTTATTGAAGCAAACCCAAAAATTTCTCCAATAAAACAAACTGCAATAGTCCCAGCGGTACAATTGGACAGTAATAACGAAGAGAATTCTTACCTAATGACTGAAACTTTGGCTCGGGTATATTTGGAACAAAAAAAATATACAAAAGCCATACAAGCATATGAAATATTAATTTTGAAATATCCAGAAAAAATTAGTTTCTTTGCAGACCGTATTTCGGATATTAAGATTTTACAACAAAATAACAATAATAATTAAGCAATGAGCACATTTTCAATTTTTTTAGTTTTAATCACAATAGTTTGTTTTCTATTGATCGTAGTAATCATGGTTCAAAACCCTAAAGGAGGCGGATTATCGTCTACTATCAGCGGAACTCAAATGTTAGGTGGAGTACAAAAAACAACTGACTTTTTAGATAAAAGTACCTGGACATTAGCTACTATTTTGATTGCTTTAATTTTGCTTTCAAGCTTAAGTTTCACAGGATCGTTAAGTGATACTGATTCTAAACTTATTGAAAAAACTGAAGCTCCTGCAACTACAACACCAGCAGCACCAGTTCAACAAACTCCTGCTCCGGCAACACCAGCAGCGAAATAATATTTTTAAAATAAATATAAAATGCCAGCCTGTCAAAGCTGGCATTTTTTTTAGGAAAAAATGTCAGTTTTTAGAGCATGGCACAATTTCTGAAAGTTCTTTGAACATTAAAAAACGTATAACTAATAATAATATAAAATCATGACTTTAAACATTAAACCGCTTTCAGACCGCGTACTTATTGAGCCTGTAGCAGCTGAGACTAAAACTGCGTCAGGGATTTTTATTCCAGATACTGCCAAAGAAAAACCACAAAAAGGAACTGTAGTTGCAGTAGGAAATGGATCTAAAGATCACACTATGACCGTTAAGGTTGGCGATACTGTTCTTTATGGTAAATATGCAGGAACAGAATTAAAACTTGAAGGAACTGATTATTTGATTATGCGCGAGGACGATATCTTAGCGATAATCTAAAAATGATAGTATTAAGTTCCGAGTATTAAGAAGTAAGACTGCGGTAACTTGAAACAAATAAAACTTTAAACTAAATAAAAAAATGGCAAAAGATATAAAATTTGATATTGAAGCACGTGACGGATTAAAACGTGGTGTTGATGCATTAGCAAATGCTGTAAAAGTAACTCTTGGACCAAAAGGTCGTAATGTAATTATCGGAAAATCATTTGGTGGACCAACCGTTACTAAAGATGGTGTTTCTGTTGCAAAAGAAATCGAATTAAAAGACCCATTAGAAAACATGGGCGCGCAAATGGTTAAAGAAGTTGCTTCTAAAACTAATGATTTAGCGGGTGACGGGACTACAACTGCTACAGTTTTAGCTCAGGCAATCGTTAAAGAAGGTTTGAAAAACGTTGCTGCAGGTGCAAATCCAATGGATTTGAAACGTGGTATCGATAAAGCTGTTGAAGCTATCGTTGCTGACCTTGCAAAACAAGCTAAAGTGGTTGGAAGCGATTCTGACAAGATCAAACAAATTGCTTCTATCTCTGCAAATAACGACGAAGTGATTGGAGAGCTAATTGCTACTGCTTTTGCTAAAGTAGGAAAAGAAGGTGTTATCACTGTTGAAGAAGCTAAAGGAACTGACACTTTTGTGGATGTTGTGGAAGGTATGCAGTTTGACAGAGGATATCTTTCTCCTTACTTCGTAACAAACCCGGAGAAAATGGAAGTGGAACTAGACTCTCCATACATCTTATTATACGACAAAAAAGTTTCTTCTTTAAAAGAATTATTACCAGTTTTAGAGCCAGTTGCACAATCAGGAAAACCATTATTGATTATTGCTGAAGATGTTGATGGTGAAGCTTTATCTACTTTGGTAGTAAACAAATTAAGAGGTGCTCTTAAAATTGCTGCTGTAAAAGCTCCTGGTTTTGGAGACAGAAGAAAAGCAATGTTAGAAGATATCGCAATCTTAACTGGTGGAACTGTAATCTCTGAAGAAAGAGGATATACATTAGAAAACACTACTATCGAAATGTTAGGAACTGCAAAAAAAGTTTCTATCGACAAAGACAACACTACAATTGTAAGTGGTGCTGGTGAAGCTGATATCATCAAAAACAGAGTAAACCAAATTAAAGCTCAGATGGAAACTACAACATCTGATTATGATAAAGAAAAATTGCAGGAACGTTTGGCTAAATTAGCTGGTGGTGTTGCTGTTCTTTATGTTGGTGCTGCTTCTGAAGTGGAAATGAAAGAGAAAAAAGACAGGGTTGATGATGCGTTACACGCTACTCGTGCTGCTGTTGAAGAAGGAATTGTTGCTGGTGGTGGTGTTGCTTTACTAAGAGCAAAAGCTGCATTAGCAGGAATCAAAGCTGACAACGCTGACGAAGCAACAGGAATCCAGATTGTTTCTCGCGCTGTTGAATCTCCATTAAGAACTATTGTTGAAAATGCAGGTCTTGAAGGTTCTGTAGTAGTAGCAAAAGTGGGTGAAGGTTCTGGTGATTTCGGATACAACGCTAAAACTGACGAATATGTAGACATGCTTAAAGCAGGAATTATCGATCCTAAAAAAGTAACTCGTGTAGCATTAGAAAATGCTGCTTCTGTTGCCGGAATGATCTTAACTACAGAGTGTGCATTAATTGATATTAAAGAAGAAAGCGCTGGCGGAATGCCAATGGGTGGCGGTATGCCAGGAATGATGTAATCGTTCTAACTTCTTATAATTTAAAACGCCGGATAGAGTTTCTATCCGGCGTTTTTTTTTGCCCCAAATTACACTATTTCCACTAATTTTTTTCATAGATTAAGCAAAGTATTCGTGGAAATTTGTGAAATTCGTGGCAAACTTAACATTCTCTTTTTCTTTTAAAAATAGGTTATCGGTATCTTTGCGGTTCTATTAAAATTGTACAATGAGAAAATTCATCACTCAAATCTTATCTTTTACCTTCTTACTTCTTACCACTTTTTCCTATTCCCAATCCAATAAAGACACTTATGTCGTTTTGGTTTCTATGGATGGGTTTCGTTGGGATTATGCGAAACATTTCAAGCTTCAAAACCTCAACAGAATTGCCAAAGAAGGCGTGCATGCCAAATCAATGCGACCTTCCTACCCTAGCAAAACTTTCCCGAATCATTATGCGATCGTGACCGGACTTTATCCCGATCATCATGGGATTATCAATAATGTTTTTTATGATAGTGCTTTAAATGAATCTTTTTCATTGTCAACAAATGCTAAAAATGATTCGAGATTTTATGGCGGAAATCCGATTTGGAATGTAGCCGAACAACAGGGCGTAAAAACCGCTTCTTTCTTTTGGCCGGGATCAGATACAGATAAAAAAAGACCGGGTATTTACAAAAATTATGATGATAAAGTTCCCTACGAAACCCGAATTGATACCGTTATAAAATGGTTGAAACTTCCGGAGAAACAACGTCCGCATTTGATTACCTTATATTTTGATGAACCAGATCATACGGGACATAACTTTGGTCCGCTTTCACCTGAGAATGAAAAAATGGTCATCAAAATGGATTCGGTTATGGGGCAATTAACTTCAAAACTAGATCAATTAACCATTGGAAAACAAATCAATTTAATCATTGTCTCAGATCACGGAATGGCCGACATCAGCAATGACAAAAAAGTAGCTGTTTTAGATTACATAAAACCGGAATGGTTAGGTTACAAGGCTGTAATTAACCCGATTATGAGCCTTCAGGCAAAACCCGGATTTCAGGATTCTATCGCAAAGGCCTTAAAAAAAGTGCCCCATATTAAATTCTGGAGATCAGCCGAAGTTCCAAAGAGATTGCATTACGGAACAAATCCGCGTGTGCATGATTTTGTTATTGAGGCCAAAAAAGGATACAGTCTGGTAAACAGCAAAACACAAAATGTAAAAGGCGGAACACACGGTTACGACAATCGAAGAAAGGACATGCAGGCTATATTCTACGCAAAAGGCCCGGCATTTAAAGTAGATAAAGAAGTCGGATCGTTTCAAAACGTTTCGGTTTATCCTTTAATAGCACGTATTCTGGGGTTAAAAATCGAAGAAGTCGACGGTAATTTCAACGAAGTCAGCGGCATGCTTAGAAATTAGATAATGTGTCAATTAGAAAAAATTTTTAATTAGAAAATTCTATAGATTGCGAATATCATTATCTAATTATCTAATTGGCACATTGCCACATTATAAAACAACCTTATACGTTGGATCTTCAATTACATTGACATTTATAACCGCTTCAGCATTTTTAAGTAATGTTCTGCAATCTTCGCTTAGGTGTTTGAGCTCGACAACTTTATTAAGCTGATTGTATTTCTTCGTCAAATTATTCAAGGCTTCGATGGCTGACATATCGGCGACGCGACTTTCTTTGAAGTCTATAATCACATGATTGGGGTCGTTTTGTATGTCGAATTTTTCCATAAAAACTGCAATCGAACCAAAAAATAACGGACCGTAAATTTCATAATGTTTGATTCCGTTTTCGTCGATAAAATTTCTGCCGCGGATTCTTTTGGCGCTTTCCCAGGCAAAAACCAAAGCTGAAATTATTACACCAATCAATACGGCCAAAGCCAAGTTGTGAAGTAAAATAGTAACTAGAGCCACTAAAATTCCAACGAAAATATCGTGTTTTGGCATTTTATTAATGACCTTAAAACTCGCCCATTCAAAAGTTGTAATAGCTACCATCATCATCACCCCTACTAAAGCTGCCATAGGTAATTTCCCGATTACAGGCGCTCCAAAAAGAATGATTACTAAAATAGTCAAGGCAGCAATAATTCCTGAAAGTCTGGCTCTTGAACCGGCACCAAGATTCACCAAAGTCTGTGCGATCATTGGGCAGCCTCCCATTCCGAAGAAGAAACCGTTTAAGATATTCGAACTTCCCTGTGCAATGCATTCGCGATTGCTGTTTCCGCGTGTTCCGGTAATTTCATCTACAAGATTTAGGGTTAACAAACCTTCGGTCAAACCCACTGCAGCAACGATAACAGCGTAAGGGAAAATGACTTTGAAAGTCTCAAAAGACAAAGGAATATTCGGAATATGAAAGGGTGGAAAACCGCCCTGAACAGAAGCGATATCCTGAACTGTTTTGGTATCAATATTAAAGATAAGTACAATTGCAAAAACCACCATAATCGCTACCAAAGAAGCCGGAACTGTTTTGGTTATTTTAGGAAAAAGCAAAACAATACCAATGGTCAACGCCACCAAACCTAACATTATATACAAGGGCGTTTCCTGCAACCACGACACTTGTCCGTTTACCATGGTCTTAAACTGTTCTAATTGCGACATGAAAATCACCACCGCCAAACCGTTTACAAAACCAAACATAACAGGCTGTGGCACTAGCCGAATAAATTTTCCGAGTTTAAAAAGCCCAATACAAATTTGTACTACACCACCCAATGCGACAGCAGCAAAAACATATTCTATGCCGTGCGATTTCATCAAGGCGATTAAAACAATCACGGTTGCTCCTGCCCCGCCAGAAATCATTCCGGGTCTTCCTCCAAAAATAGCCGTTACCAAACCCGCAATAAAAGCGGCATACAAACCCACCAAAGGCGGAAAACCAGCCAAAATAGCAAACGACAGCGATTCAGGAATCATAGTCATGGCAACTGTTAAACCGGCTAAAATTTCGTTTTTGTAATTGACTTTTTGGGTAAAGTCGAAGAGTTGGAAAGCTTTTTTCATAAGTCGCAAATTTAAAAAAATAATGCGCATAAAGCCAAGAAACCTTTCTTATGGAAAAAAGATAAAAAATAGTCTATTTAATAATGAAGCCTTTTAATAAGCTGATTCAATAAAAATACTAATAGCGAAAGAATGAAACTTATCATGATGAGTTAATATAAAGGTTTTACGAAGAAATTATTTCGCCAAAATTATTGATAATCAAATAGAAAAAAACGGGTGTTTTTACCCTTTTTTCTACTTAAAACTATTTTTTTTATTCTAATGCCACACAAATATATCCCAGAGTATTTACATAATCTATGATGTTTTTAGGCTCAAGTTGTGCACCTTCGACCCTTAATATTTTATCGCAGTCTTCTAAGTCAAA
The DNA here is from genome assembly GCF_001427905.1 of Flavobacterium sp. Root420. GTDB lineage: Bacteria > Bacteroidota > Bacteroidia > Flavobacteriales > Flavobacteriaceae > Flavobacterium. The sequence goes on along the minus strand of NZ_LMEF01000031.1, from coordinate 97,519 downwards.
ATTGATTTTATACGTTGGAAACTGCCTTTGAATAACGGCGATAACATGATTTTTATCTGCCTCTTTCTGGACATTTGTTTTAAAAACCTCAACTGTCATAATTATTTATTTTAAATTATAATAAAATCATGAATTTCGATTATAAAGTATTGTGATATTCCTAACCTAAAATATCTCTGTATTTACGATATAGTCATAACATATTATGATTAATGATCGAAACCTGAAACAAATGTAATTGACAAGCCTCTTTTATAATAGTATAATTATACAAACGGCGTAAGATTTATACCAATGGCGTTCGTATAATTTTTATATCTAAAGAGGTAGAAACTATAATATTAACCCTAATTTTGCGTCATGAAAATGCTTAAAGTTTACCAGAATTTTTTCCTCAGGAACCTTATCGTACACACTTTCATATTTTTGGTGATTTTCGCCTGCGTGTACGACGAAATACGATTAGACGGCCACAGCTGGCCGTACATGATCAGTAAAATTACTGTTGGCTATTTTCCTTGTATTGTATGGATTACTATTTTCAATCTTTTAATCATAAAACGGTTCTTATTCAAAAAAAAGGTTAAAATATTCTTTGTTCTTTTTGCTACTTACTGGACAGGTTTTTACTTTTTTATGAATTGGTTTTTCCCTCTTGTGGGTTTAGGAAACTTCAAAACACTGCAAGTATTATCGCTGATCATCAATGGAATGTTTTTTTATTTTATTCATGTTGTGATTACTAAAAAAATCATGGATACAGATAAAGACATTATGAATTTCAAGTCAGAACTTTTGTTTTTAAAACAACAGCTTAACCCACATTTTTTGCTGAATGCGATGAATAATTTATATGGAGAATCTCTGACTGAACCGGATAAAGTTCCGGACAGAATTTTGAATCTTTCAGATATGCTTCGTTACCAAATCGAAGCTACCAAAAAAGATTATGTTTTACTGGATGAAGAAATTGCGTTTATAAAAAAGTATATGGAATATTATACTTTTAGAAATGAAAGACTAACCATAACCCAAAATTTTGAAGGCAATTTTGACAGCATTGATATTCCGCCCTTGTTCTTTTTGCCTTTGGTTGAGAATGCAGTTAAATTTTCTGGCGAAACTGCCGAACCTTTTATTTTAATGGATTTAAAAGTAAAATCCCGACATTTATCGTTTACCCTAAAGAACAATTATTTAGAGTCGGGTTCAAGACTTTCGGGCACCGGAATTGGAATCGAAAACCTAAAAAGACGTCTTGAAGTATATGGTTTAAAACATGAATTGAGCTGCAGGAAAGAAAAGAATACCTTTATCGCAAAATTAAACATATGGCACTTACCTACCGCTGTCTTATCATAGATGATGAATCGCCGGCACACAAGGCGCTTACATCGCATATTGCAAAATGTGACGATCTGGAGCATTCAGGAAGTGCTTTCAGCGGAATGGAAGCGGTAAAAATGCTCAACGAAAACAAATACGATATTATTTTTCTCGACATTAATATGCCTGTAATTTCGGGTGTCGAATTAATGGAATTACAACCCAATCGCCCGCTCACGATTGTTACTACGGCTTATTCTGATTTTGCCCTTTCAGCGTATCAAAACGATGCAATTGATTATTTATTGAAACCTATTTCGTTCGAAAAATTCTCTAAAGCGATCGAAAAAGCCAGAACCTATTACTCAGGAAAAAATATCAAAAAAGAAAACACCGCCACCGAAAGAACTCTATCGCACCGTGCAAACGGCCAAATGATCGACACGCTTTTGGCTGATATTCTCTATATCGAAAGTTTAGGCAACTACATGAAATTGTACAGCAAAAAATTAAAATCTCCTATTATTATTTACGGCTCGCTCTCAAGTATCAACGACGAAATTAACAGCAACGATTTTGTGCAAGTACATCGCTCTTATATTGTAAATACAAAAGAAATTGCTGCCAAAACTTTTAAAACACTAACTATGTCCAACGGAGAAATTATTCCTGTTGGGAGGAAGTATCAGATTCTTTTGTAATGAGATAATGTGTCAATTAGATAATTCTTAAAAGCTCAACTTTAATTAGTTGAGCTTTTTTTGTAATAAAAAACCGTATAAATACGTAGTTGTAATCTTTAAACAAACGTTAATATTGTTTAAGCAAATTTATCAACCAAAAAACCTAATTATGAAAAAAATTTTACTACTACTTCTTTTCTTCAAAGTTTTCGTAACTTATGGACAGAAAGATACAATCACCACCAAAACCATCATTTACGACTTCAAAACCAAAAAATACACGAAAGCAAATCTATGTCCGCGTGTTGGAGAGCCTATAGTTCTCAAAATCAAAAATATTAATCGTTTAGCCTATGAAGTAGTTATTAAATCAGAAGATGTTGCGATTGCTGACGAATATTTTAAAGATGGAATTGAAAATGCCTTAAAAAAAACGTTTACCGCTGGAGAAATTAGTGAAGTTGTAACTACAAAAACAATCCCTGAAGCAACTGTATCGACAACATCGCTAAAAGACCAAAATGAAACTGATAAGTCACTTGATCAAGGTATTAAAAATATTCAAGGTGAAATTGATGAAAATCAAAAATTAATAAACGAAAAAATAAGCTTAAGAGATAATCTAGTAGAATTGATAAAAAATCTAACAACAACTTTAGAAAATTCAAAAAGAACTAATAAAGATTTTGATCCAACAAGTGATCAAAAAATAGTAGATACAAAATCATTAGAGGTAATTGCATACCAAAAGGATATAGATTCTTTAGAAAATTTAAATCTTACAAACAAAAATGAAATTATAAAATTAAATAATACTGTTAATGCAGTACATGAAACTTTTAATCAATTCAATAAATTATACAATGATATATTATATGCATCTTACAACGTAAGATCTATCGATGAAAATTATCAAAATTTCTATTTATTAGTTTTAAATCCTTTATTAGAATGTAGTATATATAACAATTATGTTAAAGATCCAAAATACATCCTATATCAATTACCTCAATATCGCTCTCAAATTTATGATTTTGAAAAAACCGTAACTAATTTTATTGATTTTTATAATAGAGCCATGAGTAATTGGAAGATATTCGACGCCATTAAATTACTTGACACCAAAGAAAATATTCGTCTTAAATACCAACAATACAAAGAGGAAGTTGATAAAATAAAAACTTCTATTGATGCTCTAAATTTATCTTCTAAACTGCGAAAAGTAGAAGCAATTCATTCAATTCTTAAGGAAGAAAAGGCATACGAAATGGTTTCTTCTCCTATACAACCGTTAGAAGACTATGTAACTTTTGATGTCACTATTAAACATAGAGATAAAAATAAATCCTCAGAATATAATGATAATAGAGAATTTACTTATATGGAATATACAAGAGGAGGAGTTCGCTTTGATTTCAGCACTGGAATTGTAATGAATTTTATTGGAAATAACGATAAATATGGATTAACAGATGTAAATGTAGTTACAAATGGGGACGGAAGCGAAGATACTGCCATGAAAAAAATAGTAGTAACCGAAAACAATCAATTTACGCCTGCATTGGCTGGAATGTTTCACACCAGTTTTAGAAGTTGTGGCATTTGGGCTTTTGGCTTAACATTAGGCGCTTCTGTAAATGTAGAAACATTTGAGTTAAATTCATTATTTCCAGGAGTTAGTGTGTTAATAGGAAAAAAACAAAAGTTTATTATTTCTGCTGGCCCGGCATTTAGGCAAGTAGATGAGTTAAAAGCTAACTATAGAGAAGATGTAGCTTACAACAGTAGTGATTTTACACCTGAGACACAATTAACCGCAAAACAATTTAAAGTTGGCTTTTTCTGTGGTATCACATATAATTTGACACAAAAACAACGAGCAAAATTTAAAATAGGAACTGAATAAAATTTAATTGTAGCTGTAACTCTTAAAAAAAACCTTGCGCAAAAGCCTATTTGACTTTTGCGCATTTTTTATTAAAACATCACATTAAAAAATAACTCGATTTAAATACACTTTATAAAACCCGTATAAGTACTTGGTGGTTGGGATTTATTTAGTGGTATACTTGTCTGAAAATAAATACTTTATGGGATTATGGATTTCCGTAAAATATGGAATTTATAAATAATGAGATTTGCTTTGAATAAAAATAATTTGATTACTATTTCCTTTTACATTAATAATTCTTTTTTAAAATTATCAATTCAATAAAAAATCATGTCAGAAAAAATTCAAAATAACTTTTACTTGCTAAAAGAAACAAAGAAAGAATTTAAGAAATCGAAAATTGTAGAAGAAAAAATAGACTTTGTATATCTTCGAAAATTATTTAAAGAGAAAGATTTTAAAGAGCAAACTGTCCTTCCAAGCTTAAGTAAACAATACCAAATAAAGGTTTATTATAAAAAATCTGTTACACCAATAAAATGGAAAGATTTCATTCGAACTATAGTCGAACCCAACCAAGATATTCTTAAGTCATCTTTATCAACTTCGGAAAGCTATGTGATAATTTTTTATAACCCTAAAACTAAAAAATATTTCGCTTCGACTGGTGGTTACGCTCATGTTCTAATTCAAGAAATTGCAACTAATGATTTTGGTCTAGAAATCCTTTCACGGATTTTAAAGGCTGATGATAAAACTCTAAGATCATCTAAAGAAAGAAATTTGACTGGTGGAATTCAGGGTGCAATTAAATTTTTTAGAAATGATTATAATCTTTATGAAAATGAAAGTTTTGGAAATATTTACAATGAATTAAATGCATCAATTAGTAAAGACCAATTAATAAAGATATTTGGGTTTGCTAAAAGTGATTTAAAATTAGATAGTTTATGCATTGCTAAAAATTCTTTCTCACTAAAAAAATCAATTTCATTTATAGAATTACTTAGTGTTATAGAACGTTGCGAAAATTTAATAAAACTCCCTCCCATTGTAGAAATCAATAGTGTAGAAAAAATAAGTAAATCAAATAGTGTCCTATTACACGATCTATGGGAAAATCTCAATCAAAACATCTATGCTAATTATTTCGATGAAACTATTTTTTTTAGTGTCGAAATAAGTCATAAAGATTTTGAAAAATATTACTACGCAAATTCAACTACGGTTACACTGTCTACAAAACTTTTAAAAGAAAAATTCGTTTTCGACGAAGGTATTCGTAACATTCAAACTATACTTGATCAAATAAGAATTGCTAATCCTTCTTTATCATATATTGAATTCGAAAAATGTATTGATAGTGGATATATAGAAACTTTTGACGAAAATGGAGCTACAATTACAAAAGACTCAATAAAAAATCATTATTGCTCGGAAATATCTTTGTCTATGAAAAGTTATTTTCTAATTGAAAAAGATTGGTATGAAATAGGTAGCACATTAATAGATAAAATAAATGAACAGGCTAAACACTTTATAACAACCAACAAATATTTAGGGCCTCCCATGAGCAAATGGCTAAAAGGTTCAGAAAATGAATATAATTCAACATATTTCACCATAAATAATTCTTTAGTCTTCGATAAATTCACTCCTCAAAATATAGAAGCGTGTGATATAATGAGATGGGATACAAATAAAATCTATTTTTATCATGTTAAAAAAGGCTTCAATAATTCTATGAGAGATCTATGTAGCCAAGTATTAATTGCCGCAAGAAAAGTTAATGAAGATTCTAAAAATAAATATATTTTTTTAGAAGTTCTTTATGATACTGTCATAAAAAACAAAGGAAAAACACTATACTCAAAAGAAGCAAAGCAAAATCTTTCAAAAATTACTAAATCTGGCTTTATTGATTTAATGAAAAATCGAACCCTTGTTTTTGTATTGGCCGTATTAGACGACGCAACAGTAAATCGAAAAATGGAAATTGACATAGATAAATTCGATTCAAATATTGCAAAATTTTCCTTAAGCGAACTTTCTAAAAGTATGAGAAATTTGGAAGTTGAATTTCAAATATTGCAGTTAGAAAAATAAAAATCAAACTATGAAAAAGACAATTTTATTCTTAATGATTTCTTTCTATATTAATATTTCATATTCACAAGAAGTCAGTTGTGATGATTTATTAAATTTTATCACAGAAAAAGGATATTCAAAAGGAACATTAAGTAGTTATATTTTAGATTCTAGTTGGCTATATAAAGTTACTGCATATGAATATGAATATAAAACCTATGTTATCGCAGAAATTAAAAAAAATGAATACAGTTATCAAACAAGTACCTATATATTCTGTGGAATCCCTAATATGAATTGGAGAAATTTCCAATACGGGAGTTATGGAGATTCAAATTCGTATGGCGACAGATTCCATAAGTACATAATAAATTATAAATGTAATTGTGATTAATACCTCCAGCTAGCGCGAGCGTTCCGCTCGTGAACACAATCAAAATCACATTATATTTTGTGATAATAAGAAATACTTCGCGTTCACGAGCGGAACGCTCGCGCTAGCATTAGACGGTTAAATAATGAATTTTAAATCGTATTTTTCGTTTCACAACCACATCATTTAAAAATGAGAAACTTTCTATTCCTAATACTTTTACTAGCTCAAAATTCTTTTTCACAATCATATGAAAAAAATGCTGAATGTGTTAGAACAAAAAATCTATCAGAACAAAAAAGGTTAAATCATTTTCCCTTCTCCAAAAGCTCACAAATCAAGCTTATTTCTTTTAAAGACAACCCGAAAGAACTTTCTGGACAAGGGTTAATAAAATATATAGATTCCATCACCTTAGGAAAAGATGCTTATAATCCTAAATTTTACAATGAAACAGCCACTTTAACTTCAGAACAAATAAACAAGCTAACTGATATTATCTTCAATTTTAGTTATAAAAAAATGCCATATACACTGGAAGATGTAAAATGTTATATGCCTAGAAATGCTGTTTTATTTCTGGACGTTGATAATAAAATAATTGCATATTTAGAACTTTGTTTAGTTGCAAGCATTTCAGATCTAGCGACAAAAGATTCAGCATAGGCGAATATTGTGACACAAAGTATGATATGCTTAAATCTATATTTGAAAGCAATGGTATTAAATATGGTATTTCTGAAATTGAATAGTTTGCTTCCATAAACGCTACAAGATTATACAAGTATGAAAAACGCCCAAACAACAAATAAAAAGAAAAACTGGCTTAAGATAATTGTTGAAACTTTATTAGATTTTATTCTAATGTCGAGAGAATAATTCACTGGGATAAATACATTAACACAACATGTTTATTTTATTTTACCCATCGAAATTCTGTGAGGATGTTATTATACCATATTATATCATTAAAAAAACCGTAAAACATTATTTTTGGTTAATGCTATATTTGAAAAAAACTGATAATGGCGACAAATAATATTAATTTAAATACTCTGGAGAAATTGGTTCAGGCAGAAGCGGAAAGAAGAAAAATACTTTGGCAGAGAAAATGTAAAAAGCTAATATGGCTTAGTACTTTTTTGATTATAACTTTTATAATCTTACAAACATAAAACCCTCTTTTTCAAGAACTCTCCATTATTCATCTTACTATTTCTGTTCTTCAAAAACTATTTCTTTTTAATCCCGATCGCACGGATCTACACATCGACCACGCAACGATCGCGCTATCGTGTAACTGAAGAGCCAGTCCTTAAATAAATATAGCCTCAAAATACATGTTCCCGTAAAAATGAATTACAGTATATTTACATTTGTTCAACCAAAAAACATCCAATCTCATAAAGCAAAAAACATGAATAAAAGCATTACCTGTTTACTATTCTTTTTAATAAATTTAGGAAGCTATAGCCAAACTGCCCAGGATTTTTTTTATAGTGGATCTGCAAAAGATTGCAAAAAAGATTACAAAGGAGCTATTGAAGATTTCGACAAAGCAATAGCACTTGAATCTAATATAGACACCTATATTTTTTGCAGGGGTATGTCTAAGAATGCGATGGGAGATTACAATGGTGCTATTGAAGATTATACTAAAGCATTGGAAATTTCATATAATAAAAGTTATATGTATTTTCTTAGAGGTTCTGTAAAACAAACACAGAAAAACTATACAGGAGCTGTGGAAGATTTTACCCAGGCTATAGACCTGGATCCAAGTTATTATCAGGCCTACATGGGAAGAGGAATAATAAAAGATCTCTTAAAAGACTACAAAAACGCACTTATTGACTTCGATAAGGCTAAAGAAATCTATTCGTATGAAGAAGAACCTTACTACTTTAGCGGTAATATAAAATTTAAATTTAAAGATTATAACGGTGCTATTTTAGATTATGATAAATACAAAGAACTCAAACCCAGTAGCTACAAAATCTATTACAATAGAGGGATTTGTAAAATAGCATTAAACCAAAAAGCAGAAGCTTGCGAAGATTTTTTTCATGCAGAGTATTCCGATATAGATAAAGATAACGCAGTTGAGGCTATTAAGAAATACTGTCAATAAACTTTTCCCTCTGCAAATGTCTCCGACTTCGCGCATTTTTTAAGTTCTTATAAATAAATCTGATTAAAAGTATCTTGATTCTAAGCAATATTCTCCAACCCACCCGGAAACGGCCTGTAAGCATAATAATGCAAAACCTCTTCAATAGCTGTTTTTAAAGCTTCGTTTATAGGAAGCAGGCTAACACCCATTCTAAGATCGATTTGAGCTAACTGCATATAATAATCAGAAAAAATAGGAACGTATTTGCCTTTGTTAATCGCTACTTCCGCTTTAGTAAAGTTCTCCTGCTGTTCTTCTTTTATGATATTGCAGGTGGCCAATCGTAGCTTTCCAAATTTATCAGTTGTGGCACCGTAACCAAAGAGCCGGCAAATTAAACCCCGATAACGGTAATTACTGCAGCTTCCTTTATGGTATTCCAAAATCGAAAGAGAGCGGTATAAAAAGCAATTTTTAGTCGAAATACTGTTTAATTCTTTTAGGGTTTCTTCGGCTTTACCATTCAAAAACAAATGAAAAGCCCAGGGTAAAAATTCTAAAGGCGAAGCGTCTATGTTGGGAGTGGAGCAGCATTTGCCACAACCGGCGTTGCAATGCAAATGTGTTTCAGACTGAAAAGCCGTAATTTCAATTTCAAGACGATCAAACAATGCTTCAACCTGCCTAACCTTCTCTTCTATTGACATTTGTTTTTTGGTAAGGTAGGCTAATAGAAACGGCTCTAGGATTTTAGATTTTAGATTTTAGATTTTAGATTTTAGATTTTAGATTTTAGATTTTAGATTTTAGATTTTAGATTTTAGATTTTAGATTTTAGATTTTGTCGCTTTGCTCCAATTTATCCACTTCTGCGAAGTGTTCTCTGATAGTGCCGATAGCTTTTTCCTTTAACAAATTAATCGCGAAAGTTTTCCATATATTTATCTCCGATAAATTAAAATTATTCAGACACCAAATCTAATTATGCTGGAATGACACTTTTTTCAGAATTGAGAAAGTCATTATAAAAGTAAAACCGTTTTTAAACAAATCATTAATGAACAAAATCAAACTTGCCTTACTAATGGGCGCTATTTTTACCTTTATAGTATCAATTGCTTTAGGAGGAAGAAGTTTGACCTTTTATTTTAAGAATAAGGAAATGTTTCAAAATCCTCAATCTTATAAAAAAGAATTTATTGTTATTGACTCCACTTATACCAAAACAATAGGCTCGAAAAATAAAAGGGATCTAACTTATGGTTTATCTAAGGAATTCGATAATTATAAAACGATTTTTGATTTAAATACTCCGGACGGAAGTGCTGTTATTGAAAATGATATTAGTGTAGAACCCATTGCAGATACACTAACCGAATCGCACCTAAACTACTATGCCTGGGTAAACCAAGAAAAGAAAAAAGGCTTTATCTGCAACCAATATGAACAATCTATTCAGGATAACTGGATTTTTTCAGATCAAATCTTATACTTTAAAACTTCCATAGTTATGTTTCTGTTTTCACTTGCTATTTTTTATTGGCTGAAAGTATATCGAATTTTTATGAAGAAATAAACCCGATAGCACAAATTTGCAATCCCGTGCCCGGAGAGATTAAACACGTCAATTCAGCTAAAACAAAACCTGACAAACTGTAGGGGACGGAATTGTAGCTTTTTTATGTTTAACAAAATGTAACCCCAATATTAAATTTACTGCATGATATTAAAAACAGGTATAAATACGTGGTGCCTACTCCAATTTAATTCTTAAACTTGCTATCAGTATGGTGGAACATATTTTTATCATGGTTTTTCTGTAGGTAGGAACCTTGATTGTTTAATACTATTTTTTGGGGCAAAAAGTGAGATCACAATCGACAACGATTTACGATCTCACTTTTTAGTTTACACCATATCAACTTCCAAATAGTTTCTTTAAAAAAGCGCGAATGTCATAAACATTCGCGCTTTTTATCTTGGCTTCAAAAGAATATAAATTTGAAATCTTACTTTTTATTTTGATTATTTACTTCTATTTGAGCTTCCAGATATAAAATTATTTTTTTAAGGCTGTCAATGGTTTCTGTCGTTAATACAAACACTGCAATGGACAAAATATAAAAACAAAACCGAGTTATAATCAAGATGTCCTAAAGATTATAAAAGACCGACACGGATATTCGTACGATTATATCCGAAAATCGATTCGTGGTGATTGATGCTTTTAAAAAATCTCTGTCACTCTCAACCTTTGAACCTTTTAAAAAAAACCTTTGTATCTTTGCCCAAGTACCCCAAGAACCTCCAAACATGACACGAGAACATTATATTCCCTTCAATAAGGAATTCTTACTCGAACAACAACTTGCCGCTTTCTCGCAAGATCCCAAAAAAGTTGATGATTTTAAAAAATTGTTTGATATTATCGAGCATTATTTTCATTATGAAGCTTTTAATCTTAACCGAAATCTAAAGCAGAACTATGCTTTGTTTGATCCGGATTTGAGCAACAAAGAGCGTAAAAGTTTTATTGGCAAAAGTGATTTTTCGGTTTTTAAAGAAACATTGCTGACCGTTTTAGAACTCGGAAATTATACGCGTATTGAGCAGGAAACTTTGAATGTTGCTTTTAAGGAATCAGATTTGATTGGCCTGAATCTCTCTATCGATTTTAATGCTTTTAAGGATTATGAAATGTATGTTCGTGGTCAGCATACAGCAAAAGAAAAGGTTAAGAAATATTTTTTTTGGAAGAAGGAGGTCGAAATCGAATACTACGATCGCGTACTGATTTACCTGCATTACAATGACACGAATTTCCTGAAAGAAAAGAAAGTTAAATTGGGTAAAATGCCCATTGAACCGGGTTCGGTAGTTTTGAAAATCTTTAAGCGTGTTCCTAAAAATGATCTTGAAACTATTTTCCCCAATGCGATTCCGAGAATGTCAACTACTGACAAATTGCTGCTTTGGGTTCCGGGAATCTTTGGTGGAATTTCATTGTTAAGTGCGAAAGTAATTCCGGCACTGATCAATATGTATGACGCTTATCAAACCGGCGAAGCGATTGATTTACTGAACAGCAAAACGTCTTTAAATCAAGGATTAATCGCCTTGGGAATTCTGTCGCTTTATCTGTTTCGACAATACAATAATTTTGTAAACAAGAAAATTAAATATTCTAAAATACTTTCGGATAGTTTGTATTTCAAGAACCTCGGAAATAACAGCGGCGCTTTTTATTCACTTCTGAACTCGTCTGAAGAAGAGGTGCTTAAGGAAACTATTCTGGCTTATACTTTTTTATACAAAAATGAAACTCCTTTAACCGCAGAAGAACTCGATTCTCAAATTGAATCCTGGTTTGAAACAACATTAAAAACCAATCTTGATTTTGATGTAAAAGATGCTTTGGATAAACTACAACGAACTGGTCTTGGTATAGAAACCAATGGAAAATGGGAAGTGGTTCCGTTAGACAAAGCACTTGTTATTATTGATGCTTTATGGGATGGGGTTTTTGAGTATAATTCATAATTTGAGTTATGAGTTATAAGTTGTGAAATGTGAAAATGTGAATTTGGTTGCGCATGACAAATTGAAATGGGTTGGCGATTTAATTGACGATTTTGATTGCGAAGAATGGATTGAAATCCATCCCTACAATATATTTTGTTCCTACGGAACGGCTTAGAAAAAACTCGTATCTATGACTTATAAATGCGCTTTCATTTCAAATGATAAACTTTGCCAAAACTTCTTATAAAAACAGGTGCCCTAGCCCTGATAGGAGCGGTATCCTTTTTCTTGCTCCTTTAGCAAGGAAAAGATACAAGCGGATAGCAGGAATTGCTCCTTATAAAACAAAAAAAAGAGGACCTAAAAGCCCTCTTTACAATTATAATTTTGATAGATTACTCGCTATCAGTTTCAACCAAATCTTCTACATTTTCGCCCATATCTCCTACGGCTACTAATTCTGGTTTTGAGCCTTTAAGCGCGTTGAATCTTTCGATTTGTTCCAGATCTCCTTCTTCTCCACTAAAATATGGGAAAACATCCATAATTGGCGATTCTGAAATAGCCGGGATTGTGTAATCTCCCATCGTGTTTTTCATTACCGAAATCGTATTATCATACGCTTCTTTTACGTCATTTGCCTGAACTAACAAATACATGTTTGTTTTGCGTTCTTTGCCACTTTCTTCGTCAAAAGCGATTAACGATACTTTTGATTTAAACCAGCGATCGGCATTTTCGAACGGGTGAATCTCAGCGTAATTGGCCACTTTGATGTTTGTGATTTTAAATTCTTCACTTACATACGCCGCCATTTCTTCGTTGATTCTGCTCTCTGCTTCTGTATATGATATGGCGTCTACCAAATAAGGTTCTGTGGTAACCTTTTGTGTTCCAATATCATCTGTTTTTCTATATTTTACTTTGCATTCGTACCAAACTGCGCTCATTTCTATAAATTTTAAGGATGCCAAAGATAGATTTTAACGGAAATAAAATCGATTAATTGTGAAATAGATATTCACAATTTCGAATAATTTTTGTCTTTGAATCTGACTTCATTTTTAAATTACTATTTATCAGTCCCTAACATATAATTCAATCATAAAATTGCGAATTAACTTATAAAAATTTAATAAATTTGTAGTAGCTAAATCCTATAAACGAGAATATTACAAGCTAATTATTTTCAAAAATAAGATTAGACCAAAACAAATTTTATCAGACAACCCAAACTACTACAAACTTTAAATACCTCTACAATGAAACTTACCAATTTTTTAAGCGAACAAGGTTATGACTTAATTGAAGGACCAGTTAGAAATCATAAACCATTGCAATTATGGCTAAAAAAACCTTTTGATGAGGCTCAGCTTTACTACGACAATATCGGCCATGCTTTTAAAAGCGATATTGTTTTGACCGAAATCGAGAACGCAGCCCTAAATGTCGATTATACCAAAAAAGACGAATACGGATTTAATATCGGAATTACGCTTTTGGGAGAAATTTTGAAAACGCTCGGACTCGGAACATTCGGAATTACATCAAAAATACAATCTGGGAAAACGGTAACGATCAGCTATGGAAATTCGGTTACCAAAGAATATACGATTGGGAATCTTGAAGAATATTTTTATGGTGCCGATTTCCTGCATCCGAATCCTTCTCTTTTAAGAAACATCAACCAAAATTATCTTTTATTGACAACAGGAACCGTTTTTGCCCAAAATCTTGTAGTCGATATTGAGACCGATTTTACTTTGAACGCAGCCTTTGTTGCCAGTCTAAATGATACCGCTGAAGGCAAACTCGATTTTTCGACAAGCAATCTCAATAAGCTAAAAATGACATCGAACGTGGGCATTTCTTTTCCGATTGCCGTAAAAGCCAGCCGAATTGATTATGACAGAAGCCGATTTAAAAAATTAATTCAGGTTACGGATACGAATAATATATTTTAATTACCTGTATAATTCTTTCAGGCTCCTGACAAACTGAAAGAAATTTTATTAGATTTACATACCTAAATCCAAAAAAATGAGAACATTAGAACAATGGTTTGAAGAATATGCCGTAAGTCATCAGAACCCGAAAAACAAGGCTATTCATTATGTTTGCGTGCCGGCAATTTACTTTTCTATAGTGGGTTTACTGATGAGTATTCCGAGTGGTATAATTGCCAGTACTTTGAAATTAAATACCCCAATTATCGAAAATTGGGCTGTTGTTGTTTTGCTTTTTGTGCTGATTTTTTACATTCGGTTATCGGTTGCCATGGCAATTAAGATTGCGATTTTCTCAGCGATTTGCCTGGTTGTAAATTATTATATTGGGCAATTTGTTCCGTTGTGGATATTCTCCATTGGCGTGTTTGTGATCGCCTGGATTGGGCAATTCTACGGACATAATATTGAAGGCAAAAAACCTTCATTCTTAAAAGATCTTCAGTTTTTAATGATAGGCCCGGCCTGGGTTGTGGAGAATTTGTTTTCCCGAAAGTAAGGTTTTGAACTGTTTTGAGATGGAACGCGGATGACGCGGATTATGACGGATTTTTCACAACTTTTATTTTTACAAATTGGGCATAACGGAATAGGCCTAGTCTAATTTATAGCATATTATAACATAAAAAAATGAGAATACTTTTAGTCTTTATTTTTCCATTACTATTTCTTACCACTGGAGATACCCTTAATTGGAAAAGAAACATGTCACTTAATGAAAGTGATTTCTATTTATTAAACAGTTTTGAATTGAAAGGCAAAGTAAAATCTGTTAAAAATTATACACGTATTTTTAAAAACGAGGAAAAAAATTTAGACGGAATAGATCCTGTAAACATTAATAAAAACTTAAAAGTCGATCTACATGATCAACTTTTCTTTGACACCAGGAAACTTCTAACTTCTAAGATTAATTATTTAGTTGGTACCAACCAAATATTTTCAGAACACCATTTTGCATATGATAAAAACTTAAATATCATCAACATAGAAGAAAAAAAAGGTTTTGGCATACGTTATAAATATGACAGCCAAAACAGAAGAATTGAAAAGAAATTATATGCAACTGACAAGGAGGTAATCGAAATAACATCATTTTTATATGACGTTGAGAATCCTTTGTCTGTGTTAAAAGACATGAAATCTCTGGCTAGAGATCACTATGTCAATTTTGTACATTATAACGAAGACAATCAGCAAGTTGATACAAAGAAATATTTACTGGAAACAACTGCAAGATATGTGGGAGAAGAAAGTATAAAATACAATAAGGACGGATATTTTTTAGAAACCTTAGTTCATGGCTCAAAGGCTGACAATCATTATATAGTGAAATACAAATATACTTATGACGATCAGAACACTATAACAAACTATCTTCATGATGATTATGAAATTTGCAAAAATATTTATCTCTTTGACAAACAAGGAAATTGGATTTTAAAGATTAAAGGATCGGATATAAATAATTATGTCTATGTCTATAAAAGAGAAATCACTTATTATCCATAAATTATTTTTATTCAAGAAAACCAACATAAAGTTCCCCTATTTTCGAGCTAAAATTTCTTCTTTGCCAAAATAACACAAAAACCATTACTATTCGTTAAAAATCAAGCACTTAATCAATAATCTCTTAACTTTATCTTTCAAAAAACCCAAATAGT
Organism: Flavobacterium sp. Root420; assembly: GCF_001427905.1. Taxonomy (GTDB): domain Bacteria; phylum Bacteroidota; class Bacteroidia; order Flavobacteriales; family Flavobacteriaceae; genus Flavobacterium. The sequence goes on along the minus strand of NZ_LMEF01000031.1, from coordinate 81,850 downwards.
CTGGCTATGAAAATAAACAACAAAGAAATTAAAATTGAAAGCTTTGATATTTTTACCTACAGAAGAATCAGGCGCGCTATTGGGTATTTAGGCATCAGTCTGCCGATACTTTTGGTTGGTTTGTCTTTTATTCCTTTTTTTAAAACACCACTTCAGCTTTCTATAAGCAATTACTATTACACTAATCTCAGGGAAATTTTTACCGGAACTTTGGCCGCTGTCGGGTTATTTATGATTCGGTACAAAGGTCATGGAAATGCTTCCTTTTGGAAAAATGATAATTTATTGACCAATATCTCCGGAATTATGGCAATTGGCGTGGCGCTGTTTCCTATGAATCCGGATGATTTTGCTGCTAAAATTTATACGCTGATTCCGTATCCTGAAAAATGGTTGGGCTGGCTTCATTATGGTTTTGCAGCTTTACTTTTTTTAATCATGTCTTTATTGGCTATTAATGTTTTTACCATTGGGCAGGAGAATGAAACCAGAGATCCGAAAAGCATTTTAAACGAAAACAATATTTATCGCTTTTGTGGTTATTCAATCATTGTTTTTGTAATTCTGGTTCCCATTTCTGAGACTTTAAAATGGTTTCGATATTCCACTTTGATTCTCGAGGCCCTTGCCCTATTTGCTTTCGGAGTTGCGTGGTTAATTAAAGGACGCGCTTTAGGCGACAGTGGCGAAATTGGTAAAAAACTATATCAGGAAAATAATCCTGTGGATACGGAAAAGGTTTTTGAAGAATAACGTTCTTCTGAAGTTAAATCTAGATGGTACAGTAAAATCAAAGTATTATAAAATAATAAAAAAGATATTTCTTTTGAAAACGAGTGCCCTAGCCCAGACAGGAGCGGCATCCTTTTGGGGCGGGGTTCGCCCCAAAAGATATAGCGGATGGCTGGAAACAGCTCCTGAAAAAACTACTAAAAATTAAAAAACTTCTTTATAAGATTTTTTATAAAGAAGTTTTTTGTTGTCCCAACCTTTTCATAAAAATAGTACTCTATAGTAATAGAGAAGTTTCTTCCAGAAAACTTAAAACTATCATTTATGAAAAACGTACTTCTAATTTCGCTATTATTCTTCGGATTTTTTACTCAGGCTCAAAGTCCGCAACTGAATGTAAAAGGTAAAGATTCTTCTTTGGTGAGACTGAATCAACTTAAGGTTGCTGTAAAAATTGTGGGCAATATTGCCTATACAACTACCGAAATGCATTTTTATAACGGCACCAATCGCCAAATGGAAGCCGAACTGCTATTTCCATTACCGGAAGGGGTTTCGGTTTCGAGGTATGCGATTGATATTAACGGGAAAATGCGTGAAGCGGTTCCGGTAAACAAAAACAAAGGGAAACAGGTTTTTGAAGCTGTTGAACACCGTCGTGTCGATCCGGGATTATTAGAGAAAGTAGAAGGAAATAATTTCAGGACCCGCATTTATCCTTTGATGCCGGGAAAAGAACGTATCGTAATTATTGGATATGAACAGGAATTAAGCAGTTTTGATGCGACACATTTATCGTACCAAATGTTGAGCAGTTATTCCGGGAAACTGGATGTTTTTGAGTTGGACGTCGCGGTTTTGGGGGCAACCGCGGCACCAACCATTGCGAATGAAGAAGGAATTCTGGCATTAGAAAATCAGAATCAGTCTTATCTGACTTCGATTAAAAAAGTGAATTATCAGCTTAAGGATAAATTAGTCATCACGATTCCGATTCGTGCTGAAATTCCGAGTGTTGTGGCCCAAAGTGTTAATGATCAGCATTATTTTTATGCCAATACAATTTTGGATAGTCCTAAAATATTGAAGAAAAACCCAAATACCATTGGTTTGATTTGGGATGTTTCGCTAAGCTGCAAAAACCGAAATATTAAAAAAGAACTACAATTGCTTGCCGCCTATTTTAATCAATTGAAAAACGTATCGGTGACTTTGTATCTTGCAGGTTATAATTTCGAAAAAAAGAGCACTTATACCATTCAAAACGGAGATTGGTCTGCCTTGAAATCAGTTTTAGAAAATGTGGTTTACGATGGCGGCACCCGATTCTCAAAAATCAAATTGCCTGTTCATGATGAATATTTATTTTTTACGGATGGCTTATCTTCTTTAAGTTCAAACTTATTAAATACTACTAAAAAACCAATTTATACGATTAGTTCTTTGGGCTCATCAGATTATGCTTTTTTGAATTATAACGCGATAAAAACTGGCGGAAATTTCATTAATCTGAATCAGTTAAAGATTGAAGACGCTTATGATAAATTGATGTATCAGAGTTTGAAATTTCTGGGAATCAAAGAAAATTATCTGGTAACCGATTTATACCCGATGGCCGGAACGCCGGTTTCAGGAAGCTTTAGCGTTGCCGGAATTTCATTGAAAAGCAAAAATGATGTGGTATTGCTTTTTGGATATGACGAAAAAACTGTATTAGAAAAAACAATACATATTGATGCGACAATTCCGGTTTCCGGAGAAATTAGCATCGAAAAATTGTGGGCACAAAAGAAAATAGCAAATCTTGAAATTCAGTATAAAACAAATGCTGATGAAATTGAAGCGCTGGGAAAACGATACGGAATTGTAACGCAAAATACTTCGCTTATTGTTTTAGAAAGTCTGCACGATTATATTCAATATGACATTATTCCACCTGCAGAATTGAGAGCCGAATTTGATAATATCATGAAACAACAATTGGCCAGCGCACAGGCAAAAAAATTCAGCAACTGGGAAAATGTCGCCAGTTATTACGAACAGCTTAAAACCTGGTGGGATAAGAATACAAAATATAATATTCCGAAACCAGAATCAAATTCTAAAATTACTGGTAATGTAAGAGGTGTTGTTTTAGACGAAGGTGGGCTTCCGTTACCCGGAGCGACAATTGTTGTAAAAGGTAGTAAACGCAATACCCAAACAGATTTTGATGGCAAATTTGGCATTGATGCTGTAAGTGGCGATAAACTACAGGTTAGTTATATTGGGATGGAGACGCAGGAGATAAGAGTTGGAAGAGGAAGAAATTACAATATAACCTTGAGAAGTGCCCATCAGGAATTACAGGAAGTTGTGACTGTTGGATATGGAACAAGTCGCCGACGAGATGATGTTGAAGAGGACGAGGAATCAGATAAAAAAGAAAAAAGAAATTACACTACTGCTTCTGCGATGATGGTACGTTCGGAGAGTATTTCAGCTCCAAATATAACCGTTGAAAAAGCATTGGCCGGAAAAGTTGCAGGAGTTGCTGTTAGCAATGCACCTCTTTCTGAAAACGCAATCCAGAATCAAAATGTTGTAGATTCTAATTTGGATGTTACTGTTGGTTATTCCAGCTTTAACCAAACCAAAGTGAACACCTGGAATCCGGACAGAATTTATTTGAAAGTTTTGGCCAATGCTCCGGCTGATAAAAGATACAGTTTGTACCTTGAGTTACGTACAGACCAAATCAACAATCCGAATTTTTATTTTGATGTAGCCAATTACTTTTACGACAATGGCGATAAGGAAAAAGCGTTGTTAGTATTGAGCAATATTGCCGATTTAGGTTTAGAGAATCATCAACTTTACAAATCGCTGACTTATCTATTACGCCAGTGGGGAACGTATGAAGATGCTTTGTTCACCGCCACTCAGGTAGCAAAATGGAGAGAGCAGGAACCACAGGCGCACCGTGATTTGGCTTTAACACTGGAAGATAATAAACAATATCAGGCTGCTTTTGATGAATTGATCAAGGCTTTAGAAGTAAACTATTTCGGTGAAATGAGCGGACAATATTCTGGTGTAGAAGATATTATTTTAATGGATTTAAACAGAATGATTCAGGAACACAGCGGCATTAAAACAGATAAACTGGACAAGAAATATCTAAACAAAATGCCAGTTGCGATCCGCATTATCCTAAACTGGAATCAAATGGATACAGATATCGACCTGCACATTATAGAACCAACCAACGAAGAGTGTTATTACGGACATCGCGATACCGAAATTGGTGCCCGTTTCTCTAAAGATTTCACACAAGGTTACGGTCCGGAACAATATTTATTACGAAATGCCGTGAAAGGGAAATACATCATCAAATCGAATTATTTTGGAGAAAGAACTTTAACCGAAAATGGCCCAACAACAGTAATGGTTGAAGTTTATACTTCTAAAAATGGAATCACAGAACGAAAATTGCAAACGATTCAGCTTGGTAAAATCAAAGAAAATCAAAATCTTGCAGAAGTTGTGATTGATTAATTATTGATTCTTTTTTAGCGAAAAAGGTTTTAATTGACATATGAAAGTATGTCAATTAAAACCTTTTTCTTGTCTGTTTGTTTTTGTTTTGGAGCAGAAAAATTTCGTTTTCAAAATACGTTTGGTCCCGCTATCCGCTATATTCCCGATTAACAAAAACTACGGCTAAAAAACTTTGTTTTTCTAAATCGGGAGATACCGCTGCTATCGGGGCTAGATGAGAGGTCTTGTTTTTCATCACATGTATATCCAAAAAAAATATAAATAATTTCTTATTCTTTACTATCTTCGTTATTACGTTATTTTTGAAATTGTAATAGAAATAATAATTATCACATTTATAAAACATTGAAATCATGGAAAATAAAAAAGTAGTAACCTTTATCTTTTGGATTGTTGCCATTATTTTAGGCGTTACATTGTACAAGCAATTCGACTTTGAAAATCTAAAATTTGAGAAACCGGCATTAGCCGTTATTTACATACTTTGCTTTGCGTTTGCAATTTTTATTCTGGTAAAAAATTCTAAGAAAAAGATATAAAAAAAAACCATTTCATTATGAAATAGGTTTTTTGCTTTAGTGAATTCATTGGTGTAGAATTTAAAACTTTTTCCTGAAGATTTCAGATTTTAAACGACTTGATAGAAGCTTGAAAGAAAAAGTATTTAACTTTCAAAGTTTGTCATAAGTATTAAATAGACCTGAACCCTTTAATTATGTAATTGATTTTTGAGAGCGTATAGTTTGCTTCTAAGATTTTTTAACATTAGAGGATCAGAAACTTTACCTCTAACCCTGGTTAAAAAAATAGCTTCTCCGATAGTCATCTTTAAAGCATGTCCTTGTTTGTTAAAGAGTTCCGAGATTAGTTTTGAGGTTTGCAACATCGGATGAATTGATTTTAACATACTGAAAAAATAACCATTGTTTCCATGAAAATATATTGGCAAAATAGGTACATCTGCCTTACAGATAATTTTACCTACTACCGGATGCCACTCCGGATCTGTAATTTCACTTGTCTTAAAATCATAAGATGAAACTTCTCCAGCAGGAAATATTGCGACAGGAATACCTTCTGATAAGGCTTTGAGTGTCATTTTTAATCCCGTAATACTCGCAGAATTTTGCACATTTTCAAAGGGGTTTACTGCAATAATGCATTTTTCAAGATTTGGAATTTCCTTTAATAAAAAATTTCCCATATACATTGTATCCGGACGTACTTTCGCAATTGTACTTAATAAAGCTAATGATTCGATACCTCCATACGGGTGATTTGCAACAACTATAAAAGCACCTTCACGCGGAATATTTAATAATTCGGCAGCATCAAATTGAACATTCACACCAATTTTCATTAATACATGATTAGCAAAATCTGCACCTTCGAGATTACCGGCCTCTTTTACAATAGTATTTAAATTATTAATTTTCAATACTTTCATTAAATAAGAAGATAATCCGGGAATAGGAATTTTAGAAAGGCCAGCAGCTTCTGAAAATTTTTCTTTGGAAATTAATGTCATATTATGGCTTATTAAGGTTGAATGCGAAAACTAATAAAAACCTAAAAAGGAATGCAACTAGCAATAGTTAATGTTTATTAATAAAATTTTGTTTTTATAATTTCATGACTTGAAACGAGAATTTTGAGTTATGAGGAAAGATAATCAACCAACTCCATATTCTTTATCGCAATCATGGGTAAAGATACTCTGATTTTATATGTGAACATTGAATCTGCAAATAAAACATCTATAAAGAGTGATTATATTGGTTGATACACACTCTTTGGCTTTAAACTTATACATAGAAAGCATTGAAACTAGAGAAAGGTTTTTTTATGTAAATCAAAGCCAGAATATCAGATCAAAAATTAAATTCCTAGCTAACACAGGCTTCAATCGTTTTGCGGATTTAGTGGAATTACTATTTTATTTCATAATTTTGTTTAGCAGAAAGTACTCTGCTATTGATTGAAGCGTGCGAGCATTATATATTATGTAAAACGACCGCTAGTATTATAGCTCATAACAATTTGAAAGATTAGTTCCAACCAAATATTTAATATTATGAAAAAGTTACAATTCAAAGTAAGCATCAATGCACCTGTAACCAAGATATATGATATTATGCTTGGCATTACCAGTAAATCAACATATGAACAATGGGCTTCATTGTTTAACCCCACCTCTACCTATGAAGGAAATTGGGACAAAGGAAGTAAAATTCTATTTATTGGAATAGATGAAAAAGGAGAAAAGGGAGGTATGGTGTCCAGGATAGTTGAAAATATTCCTAACCAATTTGTTTCTATTCAACATTATGCACTTTTAAAAGGAGATAAGGAAATAACAGAAGGACCAGAAGTAGAAAAATGGGCAAACGGATTTGAAAACTACACCTTCCAAGAAAACAATGGAACGACAACCGTTACTGCTGACTTAGACACAACTGAAGATTTTGTAGCTTATATGAACGAGACTTACCCAAAAGCACTCGACAAGCTGAAAGAAATTTGTGAAAAATAATTGCTTGCAAACACTGGTTTTCTAAAAACGAAAGAATTTTTGAACCATAAAAAAGCCTAAGAATATAAAACTCTCAGGCTTTCGTTTTTTATAGTAACCCTAACGCTACAGAATTCGAATCTTTTATGGGGCAGATCTGAAGATATTAAATAAAATTAATTCCAGATCTCTATTTTTCCTTCATTAAAACCTTGATCCAAATGTCTTATTTGAATTCTCTTAAAAATACTTCATTCTAAAATTAAATCGCAAACCGTTACCTGTCAAAGAAAATGAGACAATAAATGATAATTTCATTAAATTTGAATTAAGTTAGTTTTCATTTTATTGGAGTTTATAAATTTCACAATTATCATAGTAATTTAATTGGTATATAAATATCAATAATATGAAAGTTTTCAGGATGTAATTTAGGATCATTTAAATGACTTAAAAAGAAATTTCTATTATCTGGCTGATAACCATTTTCTTCAAACCATACTTCGTAAATATAATTCCAAGTTTTAAAACATTCAGACATAGGGGCTTCTTTATGAAAAATAGCATATAATCCACCGCTTATTATTGTACTGCCAATTATCCCTTCTCCCACTGTTTTCTTAGGAACAGACAAACAAACATCTGCCTGAAGCATTCCTAATAAATTAGCATTACTTCTATAAACAGTTAATGCTTTGGTTTCAGGAAAATTCACTAAATTTCTGGGAGAAGCCCAGCTAAAAAGCTGTTTAAACATTTCCCCAAAGGTTTCGCTATCATGATTGTGGATATTGAGACTTCTGATGTAAATAACATTAAACGCCTCTAGTTTTTTGATTTCAAAATCAAGTTTCATAATTTCACTCATTTCAATCTTTTTTAAATTATTTAATTTGAGTGCAAGGTAGTTTTCGATTTCCGACTGCATTTTTCCAATATTGCTATCTGTTATACCAATATTGCTATTTTGATACAGCTTTCGCCATTCACTTGGTGTTATTTGTTTGACTTCACGAAAACTTCTTGAAAAAGATGAAATGCTTAGAAAACCACAATCATTGGCTATTTCACTAATCGTTTTTGAAGGATTGTTCATTAAGAAAAATAGAGCTCTTTCTATCTTTGCATTTTTAATAAACTCATTGACTGTGGTCCCTGTTACTGATTTAAAAATTCTATGGAAATGAAATTTTGAGAAATTAGAAAGGATAGCCAGTTTTTCTAAAGAAAGTTCTTCATGAAGGTTTTCTTTAATATAATCTATACTTTTATTGATTCTAAAGTAGTACTCTTTAATAGACTCTTCTTTTGTCATTCGTTTTGATCTATAGTGTCTTATTAATTAAATATTATTTGAATTTGCAAACGAATATTGAAGACAAAGTTAGGAAGTATTATAGAATCTTTTTAAGTCATTTTTTAACACAAAATTATTGTGCCTATAAAATTAAAGCCCAATGGTTGGGTTCGAACCAAAATTACTTACAAATAGTATTCTTTTAAAAAGCAAAAAAATTACAAGAGAACTTCGAACCCATAAAAAAAGCCTGAGAATCAACATTCTCAGGCTTTTTCTTTTTTTAGTGACCGCGGAGGGGTTCGAACCCCCAACCCTCAGAGCCGAAATCTGATATTCTATCCAGTTGAACTACGCGGTCGTTTGATTTATGAGTTTAGATTTTAGATTACCAATTGGAATCTAAAATCTAAACTCTGCAATCTAAAATTTTTTATACTAAAAGTTTCTTCACAATTGCAGAAATGGTTTTTCCTTCAGCAGTTCCGCCTAATTGAGCAGAAGCTAATCCCATAACTTTACCCATTGAAGCAATTCCAGAAGCTCCAGTTTCAGCAATGATTTTTGCTACCACTGCTTCTACTTCTTCTTCGCTTAATTGAGCTGGCAAAAATTTCTCGATTACAGCAACCTGAGCCAATTCTGGTTCAGCTAAATCAGGGCGATTTTGTTCTGTAAAAATTCTGGCGCTTTCTTTACGGGTTTTAACAAGTCTCTGAAGTAATTTAACTTCATCGTCTTCAGTTAATTCTTCTTTAGAACCTGTAGCTGTTGCAGCCAATAACATCTCCGATTTAATAGCTCTTAATGCTTCTAATGCAACTGTATCTTTTGCTCTCATGGCGGTTTTGATCTCGTCCATGATTAATGTTTGTAAACTCATTTTTTTATTTTATTTAAATAAGCCAGGCTTATAAATGATGTGATTATTTGAAATTGTTTTCGACTTCACTCAAACTGATAATAAGATTCACTTTAAAAGTCTAATAAAGAAGTCAAATTTCGAAATTCTGTGCGAAGATAAAAAAAATAACCCGAAAATTAAATCCAATTTTCGGGTTATCCTAATATTATGAATGTAAACTTAATCTACGTTATCGTGCAAAAATGAATTATTTGAACGCAATTGCAGATCGTTATTACTATCAGTACCAACAGATATTCTTGAATTGGTTGTATTCGATTGATTGTTTGAAAGATCAATACCTAATCTTTTGTAAGCAGGCTCTTTTTCAAGTTCATCAATTCTCGAAACATTATTATGGAATTTATAGTTAAATTCTTTCAGTTTCTTTCTTCTTTCTTCAGCTCTCAAACGTAACGTTTCTTCGATAGTCAATTCCATTGGAGAAACACTTGAAGTTGTCGCATAATCAGCTTCCTGAGCAAAATCAACCTTCGGTTTTAACTGAATATTCAATTCTGCAGGAACAACATCTTCTACCACTTTTTCAATTGGTTTAGACGTCATCAAATCATTCTCAACTTCCATATATTCTTCAAGAGAATATTTGATAACTCCATTTTCAGCAACTTCTGTTACCGGTACAAATTGTACAGGGTCGTTAACTTTGATATTGCGTGTTTCGTTTGTTAATTCGAATAAAATCTTACTCTCCTCAACAACCGGTTCTTTTTTAACTTCCGGCTCAGATCTGAAAAGAGGCAAGTCAAAAGAGAAAGTCGTTTGTTCTTCTCTTTCAAAAGTTCTTTGCTGAACTGGTTTTACTTCCTGAACAGCTTCCGCTGCCGGAGCTGAAATCGTAAAATCGATATCTGTAATTGGCGAAACGATTTCAAAGGTTACATCAAGATTTTTGATAAACTCTGACATCACCACTAACTCTTCCTGATTGATAGTTGGAGCAACTGCAACTGGAGCAACAGGAGTTGGAACTAGAGGATTATGAGTATTAGCAAAAGGCTCATCTTCCATTAAATCAAAAACAACTTTTTCTTCTGATTTCGCAGTAGGTGTTTCAGCATTTAAATCAAAAGATGTAACCGTTTTATTCGTTAGATTATGAACACTTCTTTGCTCATCTTCTAACGTATGAATAATTTTTTTAGGTTCTGTATTTACAATTTCATTTTGTTGTTCAACATCAAAACCAGTCGCAATAATAGTTACTGCAATAGCCTCACCAAGAGTTTCGTCTTCACCAACTCCCATGATAATATTAGCGTTATAACCTGCTTCTGCCTGGATATGATCGTTGATTTCTCCAATTTCATCAAGCGTGATCTCATTAGATCCAGAAACGATAAGCAACAATACGTTTTTGGCTCCTGTAATTTTGTTGTCGTTTAATAACGGAGAATCCAATGCTGAAATAATAGCTTCTTTCGCTCTGTTTTCACCTGTAGCAACAGAAGATCCCATGATCGCAGTTCCACTGTTTGACAAAACAGTTTTGGCGTCACGTAAATCGATATTTTGAGTATAGTGGTGTGTAATTACTTCAGCAATACCTCTGGAGGCCGTTGCCAAAACTTCATCCGCTTTAGAGAATCCGGCTTTAAAACCAAGATTTCCGTATACTTCTCTTAACTTGTTATTATTGATTACAATTAACGAATCGACTTGTTTACGTAATTTTTCGATTCCTAAAAGCGCTTGTTCCTGACGAACTTTACCTTCAAACTGAAACGGAATTGTTACGATACCAACCGTTAAAATCTCTCTTTCTTTTGCTAATTGCGCAATTACCGGAGCCGCACCTGTACCTGTTCCACCACCCATACCAGCGGTGATAAATACCATTTTAGTACCACGGTCTAACATTTTTTCAATATCGGCGATACTTTCAATAGCAGATTGTTGCCCTACATCTGGATTTGCTCCTGCTCCAAGACCCTCTGTTAAGTTCATCCCTAACTGAATTTTATTTGGTACAGCACTATTCTGAAGTGCTTGTGAGTCTGTATTACAAACGATAAAATCTACCCCTTTAATACCTTGTTTGAACATGTGGTTGATTGCATTACTTCCGCCTCCACCTACACCTATTACCTTGATTACATTTGATTGGTTTTTTGGTAAATCAAATGAAATACTTCCAAATTCTGAGTTGCTCATCATCTTTTTGGTTTTGAAATTCTTATTAAATACATTTTTTACTTCTTGACTTGGGGCAAAAAGTAATCCTTTTCGTTTATTACTATTTTATTCTGCGTTGTCTAAAAAATCTTTGATTTTATCGACATAACGATCAAAAAATGATCTTCTTATTTTTGTTTCGGTAGATTCTGCTTCAACAGTAGTATTATTTCTAACTTCTCTTGACTGCTCTATAGCTTCTACTCTTTCAACGTAGTTTTCCTCCACTTCGTATCGTTGTTGTACCGGTTGCTGTGCCTGTGGCGGAACATTTCTGTACACCACCTTTGGCTGTTCGTTAACCAACTCCATTCTAACAGCACTTTGTGTGCTATTCTCGATGCTGTTCATTACCAAACCAACTGCAGTTGCAAACAATGGGCTCGAAATTTCTTCGCTTGAATTTCCTGCTAAATGCTCATTCGGATATCCTATTCTGGTGTCCATTCCGGTAATGTACTCTACTAATTGTTTGATGTGCTTTAGTTGAGCTCCACCACCTGTAAGAACGATTCCTGCAATTAATTTTTTACGGGGATCTTCGTGTCCATAAGCTTTAATTTCTGCAAAAACCTGTTCAATAATTTCCACCACACGTGCATGGATAATTTTAGATAAGTTTTTAAGCGAAATCTCTTTTGGTTCTCTACCTCTTAATCCGGGAATAGAAACAATTTCGTTGTCTTTATTTTCACCCGGCCATGCTGATCCAAATTTTATTTTTAAAAGCTCTGCCTGTTTTTCTATAATCGAACATCCTTCTTTAATGTCTTCTGTAATTACATTTCCTCCGAAAGGGATTACAGCAGTATGACGAATGATTCCGTCTTTAAAAATGGCCAAATCTGTTGTTCCACCACCAATATCGATAAGCGCAACACCGGCTTCTTTTTCTTCCTGACTCAAAACAGCATCTGCCGAAGCCAATGGCTCTAATGTCAATCCTGATAATTCGATTCCTGAACTCTGAATACATCTTCCAACGTTTCTGATAGAAGAAGCCTGTCCTACTACAACGTGAAAACTAGACTCCAGTCTTCCACCGTACATTCCGATTGGTTCCTTAATTTCAGATTGTCCGTCAATTTTAAATTCTTGCGGCAAAACGTGAATGATTTCTTCTCCCGGTAACATGGCCAGTTTATTTACCTGGTCAATCAAAAGTTGAATATCTTTTTCGCCAATTACTTCTTCCGGATTACTACGGCTGATGTAATCTGTATGCTGAATACTTCTGATGTGCTGTCCGGCAATACCTACCACCACATCTTTAATTTTATAACCTGAATTATTTTCTGCCTCTAAAATAGCTTGTTGAATTGATTGGATCGTTTGCGTAATGTTGTTTACAACACCTCTCGCAACACCCAAACTTTTGGATTTACCAATACCCAAAATTTCCAACTTGCCATACTCGTTCTTCTTGCCTATCATGGCAACTATTTTGGTTGTTCCAATATCTAGACCTACTGCAATGTTATCTTTTTCCATTTTCTATTATTTTGTGCAAACTACTTGTTCCGTAAACCTCAGGTCAATCTTTTTGTATTTGTATAACGAACTATCTAAAACTGCTTTTTGAAAAAAGGCTTTATAGTTTCTAAATTTCTTATCAACATTCATCGTTCTTCCAAAATCGATGAAGTAATCATAATTTCTATTAAACATTTTTAGGCTACCATTAGGCATAATTTGAATTGCAATGATGTTTTTTTTCAAAAACGCATCGTCATAAATTGTGCGAAATAAGGTAGCTAAATCTTCGTTATTTTTTTCATTTATTGCCCCCGAAACAAGAGGAACCCGCGCCGTAAAATTGTCTGATAAAGGCATTTTATTACCCTCATAGTCAATATAAAAAGAGTTATCACCATCATAAACTCTCGCTATTGGTGTCTTCTGTTTTACTATCGCTTTTAGAACGCCATCGATACTTACAAAAACATCTGACTTCTCAATCATGTCTTGCGTATCAAGGGTTTTTTCTATGTTATTCAAATCTAGTTCATCTTTTCGGATACTGGAAGCGTCTCTTTTATTTTCTATCAACAATTTATTAACCATTTCAGGCTTTACAAAAAGCGTATTTTCTCCTACAAAAACGACCATGGATTTTTTCAATTTTCGATCTCCATTTCTATGCTGTGCGAACGAATACAAAAAAAGTACAAGCCCAAAAATGAGAATCAATCGAATATTTGTCCAATTAAATATTTTCATTTAGCATTTTTTTAATTGACGGAACCATTTCACCAATATCACCAGCTCCTATTGTCACAATTATTGGCGCATCACTGGCTTTGATTTCCGCTAATAAATCATTTTTTGCAACAATTTTCTTGTTCGAATTTGTCATTTTCCCTAACAACCAATCTGATGTAATCCCTTCCATCGGTAATTCGCGTGCCGGGTAAATATCCATTAAAAATACTTCATCAAATTGCGATAAACTTTCAGCAAATCCGTCAGCAAAATCTCTCGTTCTGCTGAATAAATGTGGCTGAAAAATTGCTAATACTTTACGCCCAGGATATAATTCGCTAACCGCTTGATGTACAGCATTTATTTCTGTTGGATGATGTGCATAATCATCTATATAAACCAAATTATCAGATTTAATCTGATAAGAGAAACGTCTTCTGATTCCATTGAATGAAGCAATGGCTTTTGCAATGGAGTCGGTCGGGGTGCCAAACGTTTTGGCCATTGCAATAGCCATCAATCCATTCATTAAATTATGTTTTCCTGGCAATCCAAAATGCAGGTCTTTCATTATTTCTGATGGTGTCTGAACATCAAAAACATAACTTCCATCTTCAATACGAACATTGAACGCCTTATATACAGCATCTTCATTTATAGCACATTGCACGCCTTCAAGAGGCAATTCTTTGGTTATAAAGAGTTTACTTTTATCTTCAACTTTAGAAGCAAATTCTACAAACGAAGCCTCAATAGCATCGCTGGTTCCGTAAATATCTAAATGATCCGCATCCATAGAAGTAATACAGGCAATATTTGGATGCAAATGCAAAAACGAACGATCAAATTCATCAGCTTCTACAACAGTTACCGTTTTTCCGGTTCCAATTAAATTAGAATTGTAATTCTCTACAATTCCACCCACAAAAGCAGTTACATCTGCACCACTTTCATATAAAATATGCCCTAAAATACTGGATGTTGTAGTTTTTCCGTGAGTTCCGGCAACCGCGAAACTAAACGTATCTTTAGTAATGATTCCTAAAACTTCAGCACGCTTTTTAATCTCATAATTTCTTTCGATAAAGTAATTCCACTCCGAATGTGTTTTTGGAACTGCAGGTGTAAAAATCACCAACGTATTCTCTACAAAATAATCACTCGGAATTAAATTAATATTATCTTCAAAATGAATATCAATACCGCTTTCAATCAATTCATTTGTCAACATTGATGGCGTTTTATCGTAACCTGAAACCTGTTTCCCGATATATTTGAAATAACGGGCCAGAGCACTCATTCCGATGCCTCCAATGCCAATAAAATAAACGTTCTGTATTTGATTTAAATTCATTTTAATTTTTATTTTTTGGGCTATTTACATCTAGTTTTCTTTTGTAAAAAAACTAGCAATTAAGCCTTTGTATTTTATCTTCTTTAATAACCCAAAATGCCTAAAATAGCATTATGATTTCTTTTTCTTGTTTTATAATTTTAGACTAAACTTATATTATAACAACTTTTTAATTTCCTCTACGATCACTTTTGTTGCATTCGGCATCGCCAATTTTTTAATATTTGCACTTAATTGTTTCTGCTTTCCGTCATCTTTCAATAAAGCTTCAAAAACAATACTAAACTGACTGTCTAATTCTGATTCTTTCAATAAAATAGCGCCTTTTGCTTCTACAATTGCCTGTGCATTTTTGGTCTGATGATCTTCGGCTACATTTGGCGACGGAATAAAAATTACTGGTTTCCCAACAATACACAACTCCGAAACCGATGATGCTCCGGCACGTGAAATAATCACATCTGCGGCAGCGTAAACAAAATCCATTCTTTCAATGAAATCAACTACCCTAACATTCTGTTGATTGTGCTTTTTATAATCTTCAAAATACAACTTTCCGCATTGCCAAATAATCTGAACATCCTGCGAAAGCATCATATGCAATTCTTTTTCAATTAACTGATTCACTCTTCTGGCTCCTAAACTTCCGCCCAAAACCAAAAGCGTTTTTATATTCGGATCTAAACCATAAAATGCGATTGCTTCTTCCTTTTTACTCTCGATATCAATTAAATCCTGACGAACCGGATTTCCAGTCAGCACCATTTTTTCTTTTGGAAAAAAACGCTCTAAATTTTCATATGCAACACAAATGGCATTCGCTCTTTTGCTCAGCAATTTATTTGTAATCCCCGGAAATGAATTCTGTTCCTGGATTACTGTGGGAATTCCGGCTGAACCAGCCGCTTGTAACAAAGGCCCACTGGCAAAGCCACCGGTTCCAATTACAACATTAGGTTTAAACTGCTTAATGATTCTTCTTGATTCTAATAAACTTGTTGCCAATTTTAATGGAAACATCAAATTTTGCAACGTTAGTTTTCTCTGTAAACCAGCAATCCAAAGCCCTTTTATTTCATAACCTGCCTGAGGCACTTTTTGCATTTCCATTTTATCCTGCGCACCTACAAAAAGGAATTCAGCATCAGGAAATTGTAATTTTAATTCATTTGCAATTGCAATTGCAGGATAAATATGTCCTCCAGTACCGCCACCGCTTAATATGAATTTATAATTTGTCATCTTTTAAAAATTTTACTCTTTAAAAACTATATTGTTCTTAACTTATTTATTTAAAACTGCATTCATAGGATTTCTCGAATTGTCCTCAATTGAATACATCATTCCTTCTTCTTCATATATTCCATCAGCAGGTAAATCTTCTTCTGCTAATTCTTTATCAATTAATCTCTGAAGCGCTTCTTTTCGTCTTTCTTTTTCTTCTCTTTCTTCAGCAATTTCTTCGTCTTTTTTAGTTACGCTGATGATAATTCCCAGAGAGAAACAAGTCATCCAAATCGAACTACCACCACTACTAATCAGTGGCAATGTTTGTCCCGTTACCGGCAATAATTCAACTGCAACTGCCATATTAATCATTGCCTGAAATATCATCGGAAAACCAAGCCCGACGACGACTAACTTTCCAAATAATGTAGTTGCTTTATGAGATGCGATAACAAATCGGAACAATAACAACAAATACAAAACCAATATCGAAACTCCTCCTACTAAGCCATATTCTTCAACTACAATGGCATAAATAAAATCGGAAGAAGATTGTGGCAAAAAGTTCTTCTGAACGCTTTTCCCCGGCCCTAATCCGCCTAATCTTCCAGATGCAATTGCAATTTTTGCTTTTTCAATTTGATAATCATCTTCATCCGGTTTGTCTGTGGTAAAGTTCGTAATACGGCTTTCCCAGGTTGATACCCTGCTAAAGAATCTTGATTCTGGAAAAGCTTTGGCTACCAAAAGGAAAAACGCCAGCATTGCAATTCCTGAACCTATAATAAAACCAATATACTTTAATGGATATTTACCAATAAAAGTTAACATCATAACCATAGCAAAAATCAGCGCTGTGGTCGAAAAATTCGCAGGTAAAATAAGCGCCAATGTGATAAAAACCGGTACCCAAAGCTGTAGGAATGAAACCTGAAAAGGCTCGTTCTCCTCTTTCTTTTTTGACAAATAACGTGCTACGAAAATAAACAGCACAATAGAAGCCAAAGTCGAAGTCTGAAATGTGATCCCGATAAACGGCACCTGAATCCAACGACTTGCATTTGCTCCCGCAATTACAGTTCCTTTCAGCAAGGTATAAAGCAATAAGAACCACACAATTGGCAAAGCAATTTTTGAAATCGCCCTGAAATAATGATATGGTACTCTATGAACCCAATAAATAATCAAAAATCCAATACAGATATGAGCCAAATGTTTTACCAAATAACCCAAAGTGTTTCCGGTTCCGTGGCCGATATAAGCCAAATTACTACTTGCACTAAAAACAGGCATAAACGAAAACAGCGCTAACAAAGCCACGAATGACCATATTACTCTATCTCCTTTTAATTTGTTAACTAGCTCTTTCATAATTATTTAGTTTCAAGTTTTTCTTGTTTCAGGCTTCAGGTTCCTCCTAACGTGAAACCTGAAACTTGAAATTATTTTTCTACAAGTTATGAACCGCTTGTTTGAATTGTTTTCCACGATCTTCATAGTTTTCGAACAAATCGAAACTTGCACAGGCTGGAGACAATAAAACGGCATCACCTTTTTCTGTTAAACGTTGCGCTGTTTTTACAGCATCACTCATATTATTTACTTCTACCATGATATCAACTACATTGCCAAAAGCTTCGATAATTTTACGATTATCAATTCCTAAGCAGATAATTGCTTTTACTTTTTCACGAACTAATGACATCAATTCGTTGTAATCATTTCCTTTGTCAACACCTCCAACAATCCAAACCGTTGGAACATTCATACTATCTAAAGCAAAGAATGTAGCATTCACATTTGTTGCTTTTGAATCGTTGATATATTGTACATTCTGAATTTTTAATACTTTCTCTAAACGGTGTTCTACACCTTGAAAATTGGATAAACTTTCGCGAATTGTTGCATTTCTAATTTGCATCAATTTTGCTACAGAGCTTGCTGCCATTGCGTTTTTCATATTATGTTTTCCTTCTAACGCAATGTATTCTGTTTCCATTGTAAACTCTTCTTGGTTGATCTTTATTTCCATTTTGTTGTTATTTATAGAAGCCCCTTCGTCGAATTTTTTAGTCAGCGAGAAAGGAATTAATTTTGCTTTTGTTGTGTTGTTTTTTAACCATTCTGCGCTTGCCTCATCATCTGCATCGTAAATAAGATAATCGCTTTCGGTTTGATTCATTGTTATTCGAAACTTTGAATCGATATACTTGTGATATTTATACTCATATCGGTCTAAATGATCCGGACTAATATTCGTAATTATGGCAATATCCGGCCGGTAATCTATAATTCCGTCGAGTTGAAAACTGCTCAATTCCAGAACGTACGCATCAAATTTATTTTCGGCAACCTGCCATGCAAAACTTTTTCCAATGTTTCCTCCCAAACCTACATTTAACCCTGCTGATTTCAACAAATGATACGTTAGCATTGTTGTTGTTGTCTTACCGTTACTTCCGGTAATTCCAACTGTAAGTGCTTCTGTAAAAGGTTTTGCAAATTCAATTTCAGAAATCACTTTTACTCCGGCTTCAATCAGCTTTTTTACTATGGGAGATTTTTCCGGAATCCCCGGACTTTTCATAACCACGTCGGCATTCAAAATCAGGTCTTCCGTATGCTGTTCTTCTTCCCAGGCAATTTTATTAATGATAAGAACTTCTTTGTAACTCTCTTTTATCTTTCCAAAATCTGATACAAAAACATCGTATCCCTTTTTCTTTCCGAGAATAGCAGTACCTACACCACTTTCTCCTCCTCCAAGTACTACTAGCCTCATCTATCTTAATTTTAAAGTAACGATTGATAATATGGCTAACATGATGGCAACAATCCAGAAACGGGTCACAATTTTACTTTCGTGATATCCTTTTTTCTGATAATGATGATGCAGTGGCGACATCAGGAAAATTCTTCGACCTTCACCGTATCTCTTTTTAGTAAATTTGAAATAACTCACTTGTAAAACCACTGAGAAATTTTCCACTAAAAAGATTCCACACAATAACGGAATCAATAATTCTTTACGAACTGCAATGGCTAAAACCGCAATGATTCCACCAATAGTTAAACTTCCTGTATCTCCCATAAACACAGATGCGGGATATGAATTATACCAAAGAAACCCAATTAAGGCTCCAACAAAAGCTGATATAAATACCGTCATTTCCCCCGAATTTGGGATGTACATGATATTCAAATAATTAGAAAAAATAATATTTCCCGAAACGAATGTAAATATTCCGAGCGCGAGGACGGACACTGCCGACGTACCGGCCGCGAGACCATCAATACCGTCTGTTAAATTAGCGCCGTTAGAAACTGCCGTGATAATGAAAATTACAACCGGAATAAAGATCAACCAAGCCCATTTTTCATATCCTTCACCTGTCCAGGCTAATATTTCAGCATAATCAAATTCATTATTTTTTACAAAAGGAATTGTAGTTGCCGTCGATTTCTCTTCAATAGGAGCTGGCAAAACAACCGTTGTGTTTGTTCCGCTTTTATAAATATCAGTTCTTCCTGTATCAGTTCGCACCGTTACAGCCGGATTAAAATAAAGTACTGTCCCAACAATAAGCCCCAAACCAACCTGACCAATTACTTTAAAAATTCCTTTAAGACCTTCTTTATCTTTTTTGAATATTTTAATATAATCATCAATAAAACCAATTGTTCCCATCCAAAGTGTGGTTACAATAAGCAATACGATATAAATATTATGCAAACGAGCAAATAACAAAACAGGCACAAGCGTTGCAAAAATGATAATCAGTCCCCCCATTGTTGGTGTTCCTGCTTTTTCATTTTGTCCCTGAAGACCAAGCTCACGAACCGTTTCACCTACTTGTTGTTTTCTCAAAAAGTTGATGATTCGCTTACCGTAAATCGTAGACAAAAGCAGCGAAAGCATTAATGCTAAAGCCGATCTAAAAGTGATGTACTGAAAAACTCCCGTTCCCGGTATATCTAATGTTTTGTCAAAATATTCAAATAAATAGTATAGCATATATCTTGGTTTATTTGGTTAATCGTTGATTTGTTTATTCGTTCGTTTTTAATTCAATAATTATTCGATTAAACGAATAATCAATTCACCGGTTAAACTTTTACTTTCTTAGTTGATCTAAAATTTCTTTTACCGTTTCCATATCATCAAAATGATGACGAACACCATTTACTTCCTGATACGTTTCATGGCCTTTTCCCGCAATTAAAATAATATCATTTGGCTGAGCCAATTGACAAGCCGTTTTTATAGCTTGTTTTCTGTCGGTTATTCTTAATATCTTTTTATAATTATGAGCTTCCACTCCTTTTTCCATTTCATCTAAAATCACTTCCGGATCTTCGTTTCTTGGATTATCAGAAGTTAAAATTGCTTTATCACTCAAATCTGAAGCAATTTTAGCCATAATTGGTCTTTTGGTTTTATCTCTATTCCCGCCGCAACCCACAACTGTAATCAATTGTTCGTTTTTGGTACGGATATCATTAATCGTTTTCAAAACATTATCCAATGCATCCGGCGTATGTGCGTAATCTACAATTGCTGTAATGTTTCCTTCTGAAACTATATACTGAAAACGACCAGAAACACTCTCTAAATCAGACAGTAACCGCAATGCTTCCAGACTATCCATTCCTAGTTCGACTGCAGTTCCGTAAATTGCCAAAACATTGTAAGCGTTAAAAGTCCCGATCAGTTTTACCCAAACTTCGTTGTCATTTACTTTCAATAACAAACCAGACAATTGACTTTCTAATATTGTTGCTTTAAAGTCGGCATATGACTTTAAGGCATATGTAAATTTTCTGGCAACCGTATTTTGAAGCATTACAGTTCCGTTTTTATCATCAATGTTTGATAAAGCAAAAGCTGTTTTTGGCAATGAATCAAAAAATGATTTTTTTACATCTCTATATTCTGCAAAAGTTGGATGATAATCTAAATGATCATGCGAAAGATTCGTAAAAATTCCACCAACAAAATGCAAAGCTTCTGTTCTCTTTTGATGAATTCCGTGCGAACTCACTTCCATAAAACAATGTGTTACACCAGCCTCAATCATTTCATTTAAATAATAATTGATCGTAATAGAATCCGGTGTTGTATGTGTTGCTTTGTATTCAGTTTTATCAACCATGATTTTTACAGTTGACAATAAACCAACTTTAAAACCCGCTTTTTCAAATAATTGAAACAATAACGAAGCAATTGTCGTTTTTCCATTTGTACCGGTTACACCAACTAATTTTAATTTTTCAGAAGGATTTCCGAAAAAATTAGCTGCCATAAAAGCCAAAGTAGTATTCGTGTCTTTTACTTTTATATAGGTAATTCCTTTTTCAATATTTTCTGGTAAAGTATCGCAGATGATAGCAATTGCTCCTAACTGAATTGCTTTTTCAATATAATCGTGACCATCAGAAAGTGATCCGCGAATAGCCACAAAAATATCATCTGCTTCAATTTTTCTTGAATCAAAATCAATTTTATGTACGCCGATTTCTGTCGAACCTGTTACAGATTCAATCGCTACTTTATATAATATGTCTTTCAGTATTTTCACGATAATTCTAATACTATAGTTGTGTTTTTATTAATATTTTGGCCTGGCTGAATGGACTGTTTTTTTACTTTTCCAACGCCAATAACTTTTACTTTTAAATCAAGATTTTCTAACAAAGCAATGGCATCCATTCCGGGCATTCCTTTCAAATTCGGAATCTTATTTGTTTTTTTGTTTGATTCTTTATCAAACTTATCATAACTGATTTCCTGTTTTGGAATTTTAGAATCCAGCTGCTTAATTTTATTTGTTGAAGGTGCATCTGTAAAAATCTTTTGGGCAATTCTTTTAAAAACCGGTCCCGCAACATCAGCTCCATAATAATTATTTTTAGATGTATTTGGCTTATGAACTACCACAATACAAGAATATTTTGGATGGTCAGCCGGAAAATAACCTACGAAAGATGATGCATAATACAAACCCTCTCGCCCTGCCTTTCCGTAATTTACCATAGCTGTTCCTGTTTTACCTGCCATCGAAAACTCCTTTGAATACAACTTAGATGCCGTTCCTTTTTTAACGACATTCAGCATTACTGCTTTTAATTTTTTAATGGTTTCTTCAGAGCAAACTTTTGGATTTATAACTTCAACATCAAACTTCTTGATGGTTTTATTCCATTCTTTAATTTCAGAAACAAATTGCGGCTTTACCATTACACCGTTATTGGCAACTGAATTATAAAATGCCAATGTCTGCATTGGCGTAACCGAAACTCCATATCCAAATGCCATCCACGGAAGTGAAACCCCAGACCAATTTTTATCTCCCGGATGTGGAATAATTGCTCTTCCTTCTCCTTTAAAATGCAATCCTAAAGTTTTATTCAAACCAAAATTTTTAATATGATCTACAAATTTTGACGGATTGCTTTTATAGTTATCATAAACTGCCTGAACCATGACTGTATTAGACGAAAGCTCGAATCCGCGGGCTAATGAAACTTTTCCGTAACCACCTTTGTGTGAATCATTAACGGCACGTCCGTAATACCTTATTTGCCCCCCGTGGCTATCATAAACCGTGCTTGTATCGGCTACTTTATCTTCTAAAATCGCCATTAAATCGACCAATTTAAAAGTAGATCCAGGCTCGTGAGATTCTGCTATAGCGTAATTTGTGGTTTCAGAATATGTTCCATTTTCTGCTCTTCCTAAATTCGAAATCGCTTTTACGTGACCTGTTTCTGTTTCCATCACCACCACACAACCATGGTCTGCTTCGTAATCTTCCAATTGTTTTAACAAAGCGTGATGCGCGATATCCTGGATAAAAACATCAATTGTTGAAATTACATCGTAACCATCCTGAGGATCAACCTCATTAATATCACGAATAGGTTTCCATTGTCCTTTTGCAATTTTTTGTTTCAGAATTTTACCATCCTTACCATTTAAATAACTTTTATAAGCCCATTCAATTCCTTTACCAACCTCAATGCCTGTCGCTGGGTCAATTCGGTCGTAACCAATGGTTCTTTCAGCAATTTTTCCAATCGGATGTTTTCTAACTGTTTCCTGTTCAACTATAATTCCACCTTTAAAAGCTCCTAAATTGAATAATGGAAAACCTTTAATTTTTACGTATTCCGTATAACTCAATTTTCTAGCAATCAAATAGTAACGGTTTTTATTGGCTCTCGCTTTTCTTAATTCCTGTTCGTAATAACCTCCCGGTCTATCTAATACAGTAGCCAATGAATCTGATAATGCTTTTACGTGTTTTTCAAAAGTTTCTGTTTTTGGCGCTTTGGCATCAAATCTAATTTCGTAGTTAGGAATTGATGTTGCCAGTAAACTTCCGTCTGCTGAATAAATATTTCCCTTGTTTGCCGGAATCACAAAATTTCTAACCGTACGTTGTTTCGCCAGTTTTCTGTAATAATCTCCTTCAACCCATTGAATATTGGTCAATTTAACGACAATAGCAATTGCCATCACGAAGATGAAAACTGCTACGAGGTAAATTCTGTAGGATATATGTTTATCGTCTACTGCCATATTCTTTTAAAGAAATTTTTTTCTTCTTCTTTTTTAACTTCTATTTTTACCGGAGGAACTGTCGATGGAAAAATCTGTTTTTCAAGCATTTTATCCGAAATCGTTGATTCCATTTTTAATTTCATTAGTTCTGAACGTCGGTCTACAAATTCAGATCGCAATTCTTTTACTTCATTGCTCAGTTTTGCTATTTCAAAAACCTTTTGTTCGTATCGTTGTGTATTGGCAATCATAATTATGGCAAGCAAAATGATAAAGACAATGAATCGCCAGTTTTTTACAGCGTCATCATTTATAAGAAACCTTGCTTTTAATATGCCAAATACTCCACTTTTCATTTTTCTACCTTAATATTATATCTTCTCTGCAATTCTTAATTTTGCACTTCTTGCTCTGTTGTTGATTTTGATTTCAGCATCGTCTGGAACAATCAATTTTCCAATAGTTTTAAACGGAACTGAAAAGTTTCCATAAAAATCGCGTTCCGGTTCTCCTTCAAACATTCCATTTTTGATAAATCTTTTCACCAATCTGTCTTCTAAAGAATGATAGGAGATTACTGAAAATCTTCCGCCCGGATTTAAAATCTCCAATGACTGCTCGATAAATTCTTTCAAAACATCCATTTCCTGATTTACTTCAATTCGAATCGCCTGATAAATCTGAGCTAATATTTTATTCTTTACTCTTTCAGGTAAAAATTTCGCCAAAACATCTTTTAATTCGTCTGTCGTTTTAATCGGACGATGTTCTCTGGCTTCTACAATTGTTCTTGCTAAAACTGGTGCATTTTTCAACTCCCCATAATCAAAAAAAACACGACGTAAATCCTGTTCTTCATATTCGTTAACCACCCGGTAAGCATTCAAATCATTTTTCTGACTCATCCGCATATCCAGTTCGGCATCAAATCTGGTTGAGAAACCTCTTTCCGGAACATCAAACTGATGTGATGAAACTCCTAAATCAGCCAAAATTCCGTCAACACTTTTTACTCCGTGAAAACGCAAAAATCTTTTTATAAATCGAAAGTTCTCATTAATTAAGGTAAACCTTTCATCCGGTAATGCATTTGCAAGCGCATCTTCATCCTGATCAAAAGCAAATAATCTTCCGTTTGGCCCTAATCTTTTCAAAATTTCTTTTGAATGACCACCGCCTCCAAACGTAACATCTACATAAATGCCGTCAGGTTTAATATTTAAACCATCAACTGTAGGATGAAGTAAAACCGGATTATGATATTCCATTGTCGTCGTCATTAATATTTCCCATTACTTCTTCGGCCAGATCTGCAAAATCCATATCTTCGCCGCTTATTGATTTTTCATATAAATCCTTATCCCAAATCTCTACAATATTAACCGCAGATGAAAAAACCACATCTTTAGCAATACCTGAAAAAGCCACCAAATCTTTTGGCACCAATAATCTTCCTAATGCATCAATCTCTACCATTTTAACTCCGGCAGTAAATCTTCGAATAAAATCATTGTTCTTTTTTACAAAACGATTGAGTTTGTTGATTTTTTGCATCATCAGGTTCCATTCATCCATCGGATACAATTCTAAACACGGTTGAAAAACAGAGCGCTTCAAAACGAATCCGTCCTGAAGAGAAGAAGCCAATTGCTTTTTCAAAGGCGCAGGCATCATTAGCCTTCCTTTAGCATCGACTTTACACTCATATGTTCCAACAATTGTGTTCAAGAAAAATCAATTAATATGTTATAGGACAAAAATATAAAAAATATTACCACATTTTACCACAATATACCACTTTGTTAATAAGTTTAACCACTTTCTTCCCACTACCGCTAATTTACAACCAATCAATACATTAGCTAATTATTATTGAATCTTCAATTACACTAATCAATCAAAAAAAATACGCACCATTTTTCTTAAAAAACTATCTATTCCGCAGGTTTCTTAACATTTAGCAATTGTACTAAAAACATCTCTAAATTCTGATTTTTAACCACTTAGATGTTCTACGCAAATTATCTAGTTAAAAAACGGTGGCAAAAATTCATTTTTATTTATTAAACCCTATATTTGTCCAAATTGAAATTGGCATTAAATTAAATGGACAAACACTACAAAAAAGAAGGCAAATACAGCTATTATGAAGCTGGAGAAGGAACTCCTATCGTTATTTTACATGGCTTAATGGGAGGCCTTAGCAACTTTGATGCTGTAGCCGAATATTTTCCAACAAAAGGGTACAAAGTTGTTATCCCGGATTTGCCAATATATACCCAAAGCATTTTAAAAACGAACGTAAAAAGCTTTGCGAAATACGTAAAAGACTTCATCACTTTTAAAGGCTTTGATCAGGTAATTTTATTAGGTAATTCGTTAGGCGGACATATTGCACTTTATCACACAAAATTATATCCTGAAAAAGTCGCAGGACTTGTAATTACCGGAAGTTCTGGTCTTTACGAAAGCGCTATGGGAGATAGTTACCCAAAAAGAGGTGATTATGAATACATCAAAAAGAAAGCAGAAGATGTGTTCTATGATCCTTCAATTGCTACTCCGGAACTTATTGATGAAGTTTACGCAACTGTGAACGATCGTATCAAATTAATTAAAACCTTAACGATAGCCAAGAGTGCAATTCGTCACAATATGGCCAAAGATTTACCAAAAATGACAGTGGAAACCTGTATTATTTGGGGTAAAAATGACGCCGTTACGCCACCAAATGTTGCCGAAGAATTTGATAAATTATTGCCTAATTCAACTTTGTATTGGATAGACAAATGTGGACACGCTGCTATGATGGAACATCCTCAGGAATTCAACAAACTTCTTGAAGAATGGCTCGTTGAAAAGAAATTATAGCATCTAACTTTCGACTTTTAGGAGGTTTAAAAAACAAAAAACATGAAAATTACAACCGCCGAATTTATTGTCAGCAATTCTGAAGTGGCAAAATGTCCTGCAGAATTTTTGCCGGAATATGCTTTTATCGGAAGATCAAACGTAGGTAAGTCGTCGTTGATCAATATGCTTACCAATCATAAAAATTTAGCAAAAACATCAGGAAGACCCGGAAAAACGCAATTAATAAATCACTTTAAAATCAACAATAATTGGTTTTTAGTGGATTTACCAGGTTATGGTTACGCTAAAGTATCCAAAAAAACCAAATCTGTTTTTCAGCAATTTATTACTGATTATTTTGAAACCAGAGAACAATTGGTTTGTGCTTTTGTTTTAATTGATATTCGTCACGAAGCTCAAAATATCGATATTGAATTTATGTCCTACATGGGTGAAAGCGAAATTCCGTTTTGCATCATTTTCACGAAAGCAGACAAAATCAGCAAGACAAAAATTGACTCCCATATTGCAGCATACAAAAAACAAATGTTTGCCAACAACTGGGAAGAAATGCCTCAATATTTCGTAACCTCATCTACAGAGTCAACCGGAAAAGAAGAACTTCTATCTTATATTGATGAAGTTAATCAAGAGGTTTTTAAAAACAACTCGCAATTTTAAAAATAAATTCCCAAAAGGAAAATATTCAATATAAAAAATCCCAAATTCCAATTTGTAAAACTTAGAATTTGGGATTTTTTATTTTTGGAATTTTAACGAAATTTTACTTCGTAAGTTCTAGCTTCTCTGCAAAATAATCACAGAAATCTTTCATAGTGTCCGACATTTTTTCGTCGTCTGTTGCACGTTTAAAAGTATCTGACATTGCTACTAAAGTCTGGTGAAAGAAAATCTTCATTTCATCAACCGGCATATCTTTTGTCCACAAATCAATACGCATTGTTTCTTTAGCTTTGCTGTCCCAAATAGACAACATAATTGCTTTTGCTTCTTCGGCTTGCACTCCACCATCTTGCGCGCTCCAGGTTAATTTTTCCGGAACACGGTTTTCGTCTAATTCTATATTGAATTTAATTTCTGAGTTTATTGTATCTGACATTATTTCTTAGGTTTATATTTTGACTTTTCAAAAATCTCTTTATTATCTGTTTTTAATAATTCCGGCAAAGTAACATTGTTGTTCTTCATGTACGAACGTACCATTTGCCATCCAATCCATGCACCTACACGTCCCGGAGAATCATTATCTATTTCTAAATAAAACTTAGAAAACGGCGCTGATGTCATAAATCGGGTTGTTAATTTAGGATCATCACTGTACAAGATTTCCTTTTCCATAAAATAGCGCCACATATACGCTTCATTTTCTTCGCACCATTTTATCTGTTCAGGTGTATAGCCAATTTTATCGGCATCTGAATATTCAGGCAAAAGCAAATCTTTTGCGTACAATTGTTTTCCTTCAAAAATCATTTGAGAAACTAAATTTCTATCTGGAAAAGCTGGAATATTTCTGTAGGCAAAACTCGAAACCACATCTGGCATAATTTGTTTTTCTTCAAAATTCTGCTTCAGATAATTTGGAAACTCATAAAATTTATGGTCTTTTCCTAAGTACAATTCCAAAGCAACAATTACCAGACTGTCTGCATAAATTGCTTTGGCATTATAATCCATTTCTCCAATTACCGTAATTACTTTAGGTGTTTTAGTTTTAGGGAAATAATATTTTACATGTTGAAAAAGAGAATTGAACTCCTCGCGTACAGGCTCAAAATCCGAATATTTCTTTTGTACTTCAGTATAAACTTCTCTCCATAAAGGATCCTGCATTTTATTTAACCAAACATTGTCATCATTACCGACCGGAAAAAAGAAAGGATATTGTCTTTTTATTTTAGCAAGATCTTCTGGTTTTGTCTCAAAAAAGACCTTATCAAAACGTTCTACTTTAATATCAACAGGAATTTCTTCAACTTCTTTTTCTACCTTACTTTTTTGATCACAAGACAAAAAAAACAAGCACAGAACCACTGCAAAGCGATATATTTTCATTTTATTTTAATTAGATTTGTGTTGCATAAATTTAAATAAACACTTATTTAGAATATTTGTGCAAATATACATCCCTGTATCTTAAAACTTGAACTATTATGACTAAAAAAAGTACTATTCAGACAGAAAAAGTAAATACCCATATTGTAGAGTGGTTAAAAAATTATGCCAGCAGCGCAAAAGTAAATGGTTTTGTAATCGGAATTTCTGGCGGAGTTGATTCGGCAGTAACCTCTACCTTGTGTGCTCAAACCGGCTTACAGGTTTTATGTGTAGAGATGCCAATTCATCAGGCTAAAAGTCAGGTTTCGAGAGGAAGAGAGCATATTGAACAATTAAAAAAACGTTTTCCAAACGTTTCAGATATTAAAACAGATTTAACTGCCACTTTTGAAGCTTTTAAAGGCTCCGTTCCAAAAACTGATGATGAAGCTAAAGTAAGCTTGTCTTTGGCTAATACACGCGCTCGTTTGCGAATGACTTCATTATATTATTTGGCTGGATTGCATGGCCTATTAGTTGCCGGAACAGGAAACAAAGTTGAAGATTTTGGAGTAGGTTTTTATACTAAATATGGCGATGGAGGTGTCGATTTAAGTCCGATTGCCGATCTAATGAAGTCCGATGTTTATGCTCTTGGGGAATTTTTAGCAATTCCGCAATCAATTTTAACAGCAGCTCCAACAGATGGATTATTTGGTGACAACAGAACAGATGAAGATCAATTAGGAGCAAGTTATGACGAACTTGAATGGGCGATGTTAGCGGCAGAGTCAGGAAAGACGGCAGCTGACTTCAATGGGAGAGAAAAATCTGTCTTTGAAATTTATAAAAGGTTAAACACCAGCAACAAGCATAAAATGGATGCAATACCGGTCTGCATAATACCGAAAACGTTAAAATAAAACTTTTTAACATTTACCTTCGATTAATTACAGAATTTATTTATTAATTTTACAGCTCCAAAAACATGATAAAACAATTCTAAAAAGGTAAAAATTATGATTAAAGTATGTCTTGCAGACAATCATCCTGTGACTCACTTTGGCGTTAAGTCTTATTTTAAAGACCACGATCAAATTTCAATTGTTGCCAATGTAGGCAATTTTTCAATGGTTAGAGATATTCTTCAAACGAAGGAGATCGACATCCTAATTCTAGATTTAGAGTTAGAAGGTCTTTCGAGCATCTTTGAAGTTAAATCAATCCTGAAAAACTTCCCAAAAACAAAAATTGTAATTTTTAGTGACCTCGCTGAACAAATGTATGCTCCAAATGCTATTAAAGCAGGAGTTTCCGGGTATGTGCACAAAACAGAAAAACTTGAAACTTTAGGTCTTTCTATTATTAAAGTACACGAAGGAAAAATTATCATCAACGAAACTGTTCGTAAAAACATGGCTCTAATTGCTAAACAAAGCAAAAGCGAACGTTTGTACAGAAAACTGTCAAATCGCGAGATTGAAGTTTTACGTTATTTAAGTGATGGTAAGAAAAACAATGAAATCTCTAAAATCTTAAATCTGAACGAAAAAACGATCAGTACTTACAAATTAAGATTATTGACTAAATTGAATGTTACTAATTTAGTTGATTTAGTTAACAAAGCGAAGACTTTAGAAATTATTTAATGGTATCTCGACATCACTCTTCCGAGTTTTTTCGAAAACGAATTAACTAGTTTTGAGTAATCGACAACCATAGACAAAAGCTCTGTATTATCTGAATTATCAGGTTGTATAGAGCTTTTTAATTCTTCAATAATACGGTCGACCAAAAACCAGCGCATAGACATAATTGTTTCGGTAACATATTGCGCTATACCTGCTTGTTTGTCTTTTGCAAAAATATTCTGCCCCTCCCAATTGTGCAGCGTTACTTTTTCATCTTCCATCAATATATCTGTTACTTCCTGAGCAAAATCAGGCTGCAAACGCATTAAATATTGTTCCAGGCTAAACTTTTCATTTTGATGATAAAATGCCATTATATCTGTAAAAATATCACGGAATAAATTATTAGAAAGCTCTACTTCATCTTCCTGCAAACTTAAATAAATACGCTGGTGAACTTTATATTGTTTCTTTTCCGTAACCATTTCTATTTCTCCTTCGTCATTGCTTTTCAAAAGAACATCCTCAAATTCTTCAGTTTTATCTCCATAAAGCAGTAGAATTTCAATTACTTTTCGCTCTAAACGATACAAAATATCAACCTTTTCAGCTTGTTGCTGTTCCGGATATCCCGGCTCTCCAGGATAACCATCTGGCGGCCCTACTCTTGGATCTTCCGGATCTCCTCCTGAAAAACCAGCATTTGGGTTTTGGTTTCTAAAAACCTGGAAAGGTTTTTGGTCCTGCTTTTGCTTTTTATTAACTTCTG
This sequence comes from Flavobacterium sp. Root420, assembly GCF_001427905.1. Classification (GTDB taxonomy): domain Bacteria; phylum Bacteroidota; class Bacteroidia; order Flavobacteriales; family Flavobacteriaceae; genus Flavobacterium. The sequence continues at coordinate 51,011 of NZ_LMEF01000031.1, read as the reverse complement.
TAAGATCTTTTTGAATCAACTGTGCCAATGTACTTACTAAAACCTGCTCCGATATATCCATAATTCGGGCACATTCCTGCGTATACACCTCTCGCTGAATACGGTCTGGTATTTTAGAAATACTTGTTACCATATCCCGAATCAAATCTGCTTTTTTTATAGGATCGTTCTTGGCTTCTTTCATCAAAAGTGAAGCTTTGAACTGTATAAAATCTTTGCTGTTTTCTTCTAAATAAGCCACTAAATCATCATGAGAATTTTTTCGGGCAAAACTGTCCGGATCTTCTCCATCAGGAAAAGAACAAACCCTAACGTTCATTCCTTCCTCCAAAATTAAATCGATTCCACGAATAGATGCTCTTAATCCCGCTGCATCACCATCAAAAAGTACGGTAATATTTCTCGTTAGGCGATTCACTAATCGAATCTGATCTGGCGTTAATGCTGTTCCTGAAGACGCTACAACATTCTCAATTCCGGCCTGATGAAACTGAATTACATCGGTATATCCTTCAACCAAATAGCAATTATTTTGTTTGGCGATGGATTGTTTGGCCTGAAAAATCCCATAAAGGACTTTACTTTTATGGTAAATATCACTCTCTGGCGAGTTTAAGTACTTCGCTGCTTTTTTATCATTCGTTAGAATACGTCCTCCAAACCCCAAAACACGTCCCGACATACTTTCTATCGGAAACATTACACGCCCTTTAAAACGATCAAAAGGACGATCTTCTCTGGGAATCGTCAAACCGGTGCTCTCCAGAAATTCCAATTTGTATCCTTTACCTAATGCCTCTTTGGTAAGCGCATCCCATGTTTCAGGAGAATATCCCAGACTAAACTTCTTGATGGTTTCATTTGTAAAACCTCTTTCCTTAAAATACGAAAGTCCAATTGCTTTTCCTTCCTCCGAATTTAAAAGCGTTTGATGAAAATAATCTTTTGCAAATTCAGAAACCAGATACATACTTTCCCGAACATCTGTAATAGCTTTTTCAGCATCAGTCTGCTCGGTTTCTTCAATTTCAATATTGTATTTTTTCGCTAGATATCGAATGGCTTCGGGATAGGTAAACTGGGAATGCTCCATCAGGAATTTAACAGAGTTTCCTCCTTTTCCTGTACTAAAATCTTTCCAAATCCCTTTTGCGGGAGACACCATGAACGATGGAGAGCGCTCATCTGAGAACGGACTCAAACCTTTAAAATTACTTCCGGCACGTTTTAAATTAACAAAATCACCAATAACCTCCTCTACACGAGCAGTTTCAAAAACAGAATCAATTGTACTTTGTGAGATCAAAACGTAAAATATTTTTAAAGTTGAAAGCTTGTAAAAATACACAAATCCTTCTTGAAATTTATGGTTTTCCATAAAAGAAATTTTAGGGAAAATCATAAAAAAAGCGCCTCTCTCAAAGCGCTTTTTCAACTAACCAAACTCAAACTTTGCTCTTAGTTTAAATCTAAACGTAATCCCAAAGAGATATTTTTTTCCTCTGTTAAATTATCCTGAAACAATGGATTCAAATCGTATTTTACATACAAACTCAAAGCTTTGTAACCCACGTAAGAACTTAATCCGTAAATGAAATTATTTACATTATAATCTCCTTTAATTGTCGTTTTATAATCTAAATCGTCCTGATCGTATTTTAGAATTTGTTTCGATTTTACATTGATTCCCGCATAACCTCCAATTCCGAAACGAAAGCTTTCATGTGTTCTGAAGTATGTTTTTCCGTTACTCACTTTAGGCTTCGTGAAATCAAATTCTAAATGAACCGGTAATACAATATATACGTTTCGAAAACGAGATTCGTCCAAATTTATAGCATTTACTTCTAAATTTGTCTGATTTCCATTGACTACAAAACTACGGTTGTCTGTCGGACGAATATTGTTGTACATCAATGAAAGTCCATATTTGGCATGCAATAAATTGTCGTTTTTCATTAATCTTGAATTATAGGTAAAACCCCATTCGTAAAAATGCGAACCTATAAAGCTATAATTCGAATCCTGAAGTTTTCCGTCGACCATCGTATTATTCAAACCCATTGCGAATACAAATTGTGAGGTTGTTCTTCTCTCACCGTGAATCGAGTCCTTGCTTTTTTTATTATTCCAGTTATTTTTATCCCAGTAGATAACCATCCTGTTTTTTCTTGTTGAATCCTGTTCTTTTATCTTTCCATCCACTTTTTGTTGGACCAAATCGTTTAATTCATTTTGGGCCAAAGTCACTTTTTCTTCAATAATTACAGCTCTGGCTTCGGCTAATTCTTTTTTGCGTTTGTCAGCTTGCTCCTGTGTAATTTTTCCTTCAGACAATTGCACGTTTACGGCTTCAACTTCTTCTTTTAAAGTTGCTTTTTCTTCTTTAGTAATTTTCTCTATTTTGTTGGCGATGTTTTTCGCTTTTGATTCAAAAGTTTCCTGACCCAACACTTTGCTAACAAACAAAAGGATTAGAATTACGAGATAAATGGTAAAATTTTTCATGATTGATGTTTTAAATTGATTGTTGATTGATGATGATTAATTGTTAATTATAAATGGTAAATTGTGAATGCTTTATTCCTTCTCCATCGGGTTAAAACCCGACGCTACAATATGGATCGTTCTTCCGGAACTAAAAATCTATATTCTATCTTCTTGTCTCTTTATTCTTTACTCCTGCTGATTTCTGTTTGCCAAAGCCACTTTTACTGTTTGGTAGTTTTTATTGACTTTTGTAATAACTTTTTCCCTAAAGGAAAGTTCTAATTCGCCATCAACCTGATTTAGTAAATCGTTGGCATTGACTTTTACTTTTGATTTTGGCTTAACCGAATTCTCAGCTACAACAGTTTTTTCAGCTGAATTCAGCAATTGATCAACATTTTCCTTTTTTGGAGTTTCGGCAACTGAAGTTTGATTATTAATTGATTGTTTTTCCTGATTGTTTTTGATGATGATTGAAGACTCCGCTATTTGATTTGATTCATTTTTGATGCTTTTAACTGGGTTTTGATGAAGATTTATTTTTTTTGAAATTGAAATTTTGGTTGAAGTTTCAGTTGCATCTTTTTCAGAAACAGCAATTTCCGTTTTAACCGAATCAATTATGTTTAAAGTTGGTTTTACAACCGAATTTTTCTTTTGATCTTCTTTAACAATAGTATTTTTTGGAGTTTCAATTTCGTTTTTCTTCTGATTAAAAAAGAAAGTACCAACCAATAAAAACCCAACAAGGCTTGCTGCTATATACAACCAATTTCTTTTTTTCTTAGGCTTTTTGTTTTCGACAACACTCAACATCGCATCCAATCGATCCCAGGCTTTATCGCTTGGTTCAATTTTGCGTTGGTTTAGTTTTTTACGGAAATCCTTTTCAAAATTATTCGGTTCCATTATCTTGTTTTTTTAAAATAGTAATTTGTGTTTGCAGCATCTTTCTGGCGTGCGATAATTGCGATTTCGATGTTCCTTCATTAATTCCTAACATCTTGGCAATTTCATTGTGTTTATATCCTTCAATGGCGTATAAATTGAAAACCATTTTATAACCGTCCGGTAAAGCATCAATTAAAAACTGAATCTGATCTATTGAAAACTGACTATCAATTGCATTGAAACTTTCTTCGACATAAATCTCATCTTCAACAAATTTAACCTTCTTTTGAACTCTTAAATAAGATATGCATTCATTTACCATTATTCGGCGGATCCAGCCTTCAAAACTTCCTTTATGTTCAAATTTGTTTAGATTAGTAAACACTTTCATGAAAGCCGTGATCATTACATCTTCGGCCAATTGAATGTCTTTAATATATTGTCGACAAACACTCAGCATTTTCGAAGAAAACCGACTATATAGCTGTTGTTGAGCCTGTCGATTATTTTCGACAGCCAACTTTATAAGCTTAGTTTCTTCCTGATGTAAATGAATAATTTTCATTAATAAGCGTTCTGATTTTGGTTTACTAACAGACTTCTATTAGCATAGACGAGTTAGGTTGAGAAATGGTTGCATTGGAAATAAAAAAAATCACAAAATATCGCGAGGCTTCGGGACCAAATTCCAAAATAAAAAATAAAAACAACTGATTTACAACCAAGTAAAACAATTATCTAATTTTCTAATTGGCAAATTATCTAATTACTTTTTTCTCTCAATAACGTAGTTCACCATCAAAATAAGAGCATCCTTAAACTCAGAATCGGGGTAATTCTCTAAAAGTAAAAGTGCTTCGTGCTGAAATTCCACCATTTTATTTTCGGCGTAAGCCAAACCATTATTGTCTTTTACAAAAGCAATAACTTCTTTAACGCGTTTTTTGTCTTTGTTGTGGTTTTTGATCGAGTTGATCAGCCACTTTTTTTCTTGTTGGGTACAAGTATTTAAAACATGAATTAAAGGCAAAGTCATTTTTTGCTCTTTAATATCAATTCCGGTTGGTTTACCAATGGCTTCTTCGCTGTAATCGAATAAGTCATCTTTAATTTGAAAAGCCATTCCGATAAGTTCACCGAATTTTCGCATATTTTCCACCTGAATATCATCTTCAATTACCGATTTTGCACCAAGCGCACAACAAGCCGCAATAAGTGTAGCGGTTTTTTTTCGAATAATTTCGTAATAAATATCTTCGGTAATATCAAGTCTTCGTGCTTTTTCGATCTGAAGTAATTCTCCTTCACTCATTTCACGAACAGCAACTGAAATGATTCGGAGTAAATCAAAATCACCATTATCTATAGAAAGCAGTAATCCTTTCGACAATAAATAATCTCCAACTAAAACGGCTATTTTATTTTTCCAAAGTGCATTGATGGAGAAAAATCCGCGACGGCGATTGCTGTCGTCTACCACATCATCATGAACTAAAGTCGCAGTATGAATCAATTCAATTACAGATGCACCACGATAAGTTCTCTCATTTACAATGCCTCCGGAAACCATTTTTGAAGTCAGAAAAACAAACATAGGACGCATTTGTTTTCCTTTTCGATTTACGATGTAATACGTGATACGGTTTAGTAATGCAACCTTTGAAGTCATCGATTCATGGAACTTTTTTTCAAAAAGTTCCATCTCGTTAAAAATGGGTTGTTTTATTTGAGAAGTAATATTCATTTCGACTCCAAATATACTATTTTAAATAAAAAAACGTTGTGTATTTTAAGTTAGTATATCAACAATTGTGTACTAATTTAAAAAAATCACCAAAAAAACATAATCTGATTAAAGCCTAATTTGAATTCATTAATTTAAAAATCACCTAAACAAATTATTATGAAAGCAAAATTTTTATTTATTGGAACATTAGTAGCTTTATCTTTTTTTATCAGCTGTAATTCTGATGAAAAAACAAATGACGGAGTATCAGCAGCAATTACAAAAGACGAAATTATTACAAATTCTAAAATTGACGCCTCAATAGATGATGTAACGAATATTGCTGAAGATCAATTTAGCGCACAACAAAACAGCACTAATAAACCAAGCGGACCCATTAAAAGCTTTTTACCGAGCTGCGCTACAATTACAACAGTTTTAACCAATAATACCTGGACAAAAACTGTCGATTTTGGTGTTGAAGGTTGTACTCTTGAAAACGGAAATACAGTAAAAGGAAAAATGGTTATTTCTTTTTCTAATGATTTTTCGACAGCTACACAAACAATCAGTTATACTTTTGATGGATTTTATCACAATGGCAAAAAACTTCAGGGAAGTAAAAGCATTGTACGAACTGTAAAAACTACAGATTTACTGGCAACAGCACATCCTGTTTTGACCGCTGCAATCGATATGACCATTACTTTTGATGACGGAGGTGTTTATACCAGAAAAGGTTCTTTGGTAAAAGAAATGGTTGAAGGTTATGATACCTGGTTCAATTGGGAAGATAATGCTTATCTTGTAACCGGAAGCGGCACCACTACTTTCCCAAATGGAGACACTTATACAGCTGAAATCACAACACCTCTACAATTTAAAGCGGTGTGTAAAAAATCATTTGCTGTAAAAGGTATTGTAACAGTATCTAAAAACGGAGCTTCAGCAGTTGTTGATTACGGAGACGGAAGCTGCGATACACTTGCTAAAATAACTAAAGACGGAGTAACGGAAGAGGTTGATTTGAAAAAATAATAACCCTTTTTGCCCAGAAAAAAAGCATTAAGAACAAGAAGACCTCTCGTTTTTAATGCTTTTTTGTTTTTAATATTTAGAATCCAAGTTTAGTCACTATTGGGCATTTTATCATTTTTCTTTCATTAATTTTCTACCAACATTTAATTCCTACGGAATAATTATAGTAACGAATATTTTATTTACATTCTACAATATGTCTCGTAGAGACTATATATTGGTAAAAAAAAATCATTATAACTGTCTTGTCCCGTAGGGACTACACATGTTTTTCTATTTATCCTTCTTTGTTTGCCAATTGCCCGCACGCAGCATCAATATCTTTTCCTCGGCTACGACGTACTTTTACCACAATTCCAATGTTTTCCAAAGCCTTTATATAAGCCATAATAGACTCTTCTGAAGCTTGTTGAAACTCACCATCGTCAATTGGATTATATTCAATTAAATTGACCTTACAAGGCACATATTTACAGAATTTTACCAAAGCATCAATTGAAGCTTTGTCGTCGTTTATTCCTTTCCAAACCACATATTCGTAAGAGATTTTACTTTTGGTTTTTCTATACCAATATTCTAAGGCTTCACGTAATTCAGATAAAGGGAAATTTTTGCTGAAAGGCATGATTCGCGCACGAATTTCGTCGATAGCCGAATGCAATGAAACTGCCAATTTGAATTTTACATCATCATCAGCCATTTTCTTAATCATTTTCGGAATTCCGGAAGTCGATACTATGATTCGTTTTGGCGACATTCCCAAACCTTCTGTTGATGTAACCATATCAATTGCTTTAATGACATTATTATAATTCATCAAAGGCTCTCCCATTCCCATAAAAACGATATTCGAAAGCGGATGATTGTGGTACAACCGACTTTCTTTATCGATTGCCAAAATTTGATCGTAGATTTCGCCCGGTTCCAGATTTCGCATTCTTTTCAATCTTGAAGTTGCGCAGAAATTACAATCTAAACTACAACCCACCTGACTTGACACACAAGCTGTTGTTCTGGTGTCTGTCGGAATCAAAACCGATTCGACTACTAAACCATCATGAAGACGAACTGCATTTTTTACCGTTCCGTCACTACTACGCTGCATAGTATCAACCTTAATATGATTGATTACAAAATTATCTTCAAGCATAGAACGCGTTGTTTTGGCAACATTCGTCATATCCTCAAAACTGTGTGCTCCCTTGCTCCACAACCATTCATAGACTTGATTTCCACGAAAAGCTTTGTCATTATTTGCGACAAAAAAATCTCGTAATTGATCTTTTGATAAGGCTCTTATGTCTTTTTTCTCGATTTGCATGGTGCAAATTTAAGGATTTGTTCATTTCTAATGGCACAAACCGCTATACAATCTTAAAAATTGATTAGGAAGCTATTCTAAAAACGACTAATTCTAAAAACTTTAACACGCATTTATACAATTAAAACCTGTGGAAAAATTATTGAAATCGATGTAGTTATAAATATCATTTTAATAAAATTTTAACAATGATTTTTATCAGTAAAATCTTCGGATATGAGAGATAAATTTGGTTCAAGTTAACAAAGGATGCTTTTAGTACTAAGGCAGAATTGGCTAAAAAGCCATAAACATTTCAATAAATATTATCAAATGAAATCAATAAAAATAAAATTACTTGTAATTGTAATTTCCTTTTTAGGAATTACGTCAGTCGCATCTGCACAAAAAAATTATGCTTTAGACAGTAAATCAACCTTTTCTGTTTCAGGAACGTCAACGCTGCATGATTGGGAAATGAAATCGGGTTCAGGAAGCGGAACGGCCAATTTTACGATTGTCAATTCTAAACTAACTGAAATCGAATCATTGTCTATAACGCTATTAGCAGAAAGCATTAAAAGCGAGAAAAAAAGTATGGATAAAGTAGCTTACGAAACTTTGAAAACAGACAAGCAAAAAAACATCAAATATATTTTAAAATCTGCCGAAAAAGTAAACGAATCTAATTGGGAACTAACCGGAACTTATACCATCGCAGGAGTTAGTAAAATCTTAAAGACAATTGTCAAAGCTACTCTTACTAAAGATGGAGTAAACCTGCAGGGCTCAAACAAAATCACTTTTGCCGATTTTGGAATGAAGTCACCAACTGCTTTACTCGGCACCATTAAAACCGGTCAGGATTTGACCTTAAAATTTAATTTAAACTTTAATTTATAATCGCCATGAAAAAAATCTATATCCTGTTTATAGCCTTAGTAAGTACGTTTGCTGTAAATGCACAAGTCAGTTTTGGGCACATTCAGAACCAAATTCCAAGGAATCAAAAAGGCATCAATCAGTTTGACGTTAAAAAAGATACTGTTGCTTTTAAAGGTATTAGTGTGGATATGGGAGCTGCATTTGCACTTCAGTTTCAAGCTTTAAACTCCTATAATGATCAGGCAAATTTAGCAACTGCCCCTAATTACAGATTAAATAATCTGGAAAACAACTTCAACTTACCTAATGCTAATTTCACTATTGGAGCACAGTTATTTGACGGTGTGCGTGTAAACTTGGATGTTTACTTAGCCTCAAGACATCATAATGAAACCTGGGTGAAAGGTGGTTATTTACAAATTGACAAACTTGACTTCATTAAAAAAGATTTCTTAGCCGACTTCATGCAATATACAACGATCAAAATTGGTCAAATGGAGAATAACTACGGTGATGCTCATTTTAGAAGATCTGATAATGGAAATGCCTTTATGAATCCGTTCGTAGGAAATAATATTATGGATGCTTTTATCACCGAAATGGGAGCTGAACTTTACTACAACAGATCTGGATTTGTTAGTATGATTGGAGTTACAAACTCTAAATTAAATCAGGATGTTAAAGAAATTGTTCCGGCACCAACTACTGCTATAAAACCTGACAATAATACAACTATAAGTCCTTCTATCCTTGCTAAATTAGGCTGGGACAAGCAAATTAATCCGGATTTGAGAATTAGGCTTACAGGATCCTATTATCACACCGCAAATTCTAGTGGAAATTTATATGCGTCAGACAGAGCAGGAAGTCGTTTCTATGGCGTAATGAGCCATGCCGATTATAATGTTATAAATCCTGCAACAGGAGCTATTACACCTGTCTTAAATAATTTTGATCCAACTGCAAACAAAGATACCGGAAGATTTAATCCGGCTTACGGAAACTGGGCAACATCTTATATGGTTAATCCATTTATAAAATATAAAGGTCTTGAGTTTTTTGGAACTTTAGAATTTACTTCAGGAGGTGATTTCAAAGGAACGGATGACACTCGTAAGGTAAATCAATATGTTGGAGATCTGGTATATCGTTTTGGTGAAGGAGAACGTTTTTATATAGGCGGAAAATACAATTTAGTGGATGGAAAACTGGCTAATGCAAATACTCAGGCAATTCAGATTAACAGATTCGAAGCTGCAGCAGGTTGGTTTATGACAAAAAATGTTTTGGCCAAAGTAGAATATGTGGATCAGAATTATAAAAACTTCTCTCAATTTAACGGAGCAATTCCTAACGACTTATACGGAGGCAGTTTTAAAGGATTGATGTTTGAAGCCGTAATTTCATTCTGACATAATGTTTAACAGAATACTAATTTTAACTTTGGGTTTAGTAATTTTCTTTTTCTTGGGAAGTGCTAAACCCACTTTTTTAGAAGATGATGCTGTGATCATAATTAATAAAATCAGAATTGAAATTACGGGAACATCTACTGTTGGCAAGTACAACTGTTCCAATTTATTTATGACAAAAGATACCGTGTACTTAAACTCAATCAAAAAAAACATTTTTAACACTGAAATCAAAATGTCAAATTTTGATTGTGGAAATAAAATAATGACAAAGGACTTACAAGGAACGGTAAAAATAAAACAGTTCCCAAATAGTACCGTTTGCATTAGGGATATTAGACAGGTTGGGAAAAATTACAAATGCAACCTTAACTTCCTGATCACTAATAAAACCCTTAAATACAAAGATTTTATACTTTATACAGATGTTAACAAAATTCAGGGAACACTTAACTTAAAATTTTCTGATATCGAACTAGAACCACCAACAAAAATGGCTGGTTTAATTAAGGTCAAAGACGAACTTGTTATCAATTTCAGCTTATACAAATAATTGTTAACCAAATCTGATTAAGGCTTGCATCAAATGTTTTCATGTTTATTTTTTTTTTCGAAAAGGTATCGTTCTATAGGGTACCTTTTTGTTTAAACAAAACTTCTAATTATTCTTTTCTAAATTATAAAACTTGGCACGGGAATTGTCTTCTACTCAAAAGGAAAATAATCTTACAAAGCGCGCAATCATTTTAAAATTTGTATCTTTATTTTTCAGCTTTATAACCTTTAAATTTTATAACCTAAAAAAAATTGATTCATTATGAAAAAACAAATTTTAAGCTTAGCTGTTGTTGCTTTGTTAGCATTCGCTGTTCAATCTTGTGAGAAGAAAGAACCAAAACCAGGAGAAGACGAATTAACTCTTGGAAACAAGGTTGATACTTTGACTACAGATATCGAACAGGCAAAAGACAGCGCTGTAATTAAAGCTGAAAACGCTGCCGCGAAAGCGAAAGAAGCTTCTGAAAATGCTGCCGAGGATGTGAAAGACGCTACAACCAAAGCTGCACAAGATGTAAAAGAAGCCACTAAAAAAGCTGCAGACAAAGCAGAAGCTGCTGCAAAAGCTGCTAAAGACGGAACAGTAAAAACTGCTAAAGACGTTAATGAAGCATTGAAGAAATAATTGAAGAATTTACAAACTAAAACCATCCCACGGCGGATGGTTTTTTTATGAAAAAAAGTGAGCGAATATTTTTTGTATTTTTGCTTTAAATTAGAAGATACTACAACATGCATTTTATTTCACAAGACTTAGAAGACTATATCGAACAGCATTCTGAAAACGAACCAGAATTGTTAGCAAAACTGAACAAAGAAACCTACCAAAAAATTCTTTTACCAAGAATGTTGAGCGGGCATTTTCAAGGAAGAGTTTTAAGCATGTTATCCAAATTAATTCGTCCGGTAAATATTCTGGAAATCGGGACTTATACGGGTTATGCGGCTTTGTGTCTGTGTGAAGGAATACAGGAAAACGGTCAATTGCACACCATTGATATTAAAGAAGAATTAATTGATTTTCAGCGAAAATATTTTGATGCCTCGCCTTGGGGGAAACAAATTTTTCAGCATTTAGGAGAAGCAATTGCTATTATTCCGACTTTGGATGTGAAATTTGATTTGGTTTTTATTGATGCTGATAAGGAAAACTACCTAAATTATTGGGAAATGATTGTTCCGAAAATGAATAAGGGCGGAATCATTTTATCTGATAATGTTTTGTGGAGCGGAAAAATCCTCGAACCAGTTCATCCAAATGATGTTAGCACGAAAGTCCTTTTAGAGTATAATTTACTTTTGAAAAATGATCCGAGAGTGGAAACGGTTTTGTTGCCTATTCGTGATGGATTGACAGTGAGTAGGGTTCTTTAGAAAAAGGTCCACACTAAGGCTCTAAGTTGTTTTTAATATCGTTAATTATAGATTGAATTAAAAGATGGATTCTTCAAAAGAAATAGATGCTGAAGGTTTTACAATTATAAATAATGTTTATACTGAAAATGAAGTTGAAAAATTAATTTCGTTAATTGAAAATCTAACCAAAAATGATAGTGACAATGCAACATTCAGAAAATCTCAGGATTTATTTGCCATCAGACAATTTCATAAAGAAGTTCCAGAAACTTTAGATTTCATTTTCAATCAAAATTTAAAAGACATTATTGCATCTACATTTGGAGAAGACTACTTTATAACGAAATCAATCTATTTTGATAAACCCGAAAAATCAAATTGGTTTGTCGCTTATCATCAGGATTTAACGATTTCTGTTGACAAGAAAATTGAAATCGAGAACTTCTCAAACTGGACTATAAAACAAAATCAATTTGCAGTTCAGCCTCCACTAGAAATCCTGGAAAATAATTTCACTATCAGAATACATCTTGATCATACCACTAAAGAGAACGGCGCATTAAAAGTCATTAACAATTCGCATTCAAAAGGAATTTTTAGAGTTGAGAATCTTCAGACTGAAAATGAAACGATTTGTGAAGTTGAGAAAGGCGGAATCATGATTATGAGACCCTTACTTTTTCATGCTTCAAACAAAACTACCAATAACGAAAGACGAAGGGTTATTCATATTGAATTTAGTAATCACCAACTTCCTAACGAATTAGAATGGAGTGAGAAAACGTTTTTTAACAACTAAACTTCTTTTGAAAATAGTTCCCTAGCCCGGATGGAAGCGGTATCCTTTTTCTGGCTCCTTTAGCCAGGAAAAGATATAGCGGACAGCCGGAAATAGCTCCTGAAAATTATCCCGGAAAATATAAAGGTTTTAGTTTTCGATAAACCAAAAATAGCAGTGATCCAAAAACAGCTCCGAAGAAATAACCGGTAAGAATGTCTCCAGGATAATGCAATCCTAAATAAATTCGGCTATAAGCGAAGATTAAAGGCCATAAAAACAAGAATCCTAAATACTTGAAATGGCGTTTTAAAATCAAGAATAAAAAGGTTGCAACAGCCATTGTGTTAGCGGCATGACCTGAGAAAAAACTATAGGAAGTACGAACCTGAACAATACGAATAAATGAATTTATTTCGGGATTATTACACGGGCGTAAACGTTCGAAAGTATGTTTGAACAAATTAGTCATCTGATCTGTAAATGCAATTAAAACTGCAATGAAAAGAAGAATATATAAGGTTTGTTTTATCCCTATCTTTTTATAAATAATAAAAAACAGGAATAGAAAAAAGGGTGTCCAATACAATTGATTGGTAATAATCAGCCAAAGTTTATCGTATGTTTCAGAACCTAAACCATTAAGATACACAAAGAGATTGGTATCTAATTCTTGTATTTTTTCAAGCATATTACATTTGGCGTTTTACAGGTCCGGAGATTGAATCGATGTCTTCTTTTACTTTGTCTATTTCTGTCGCAGTATCACCTAATAAATTACCAGACAAACTGGTAGTATCACCTAAAAGGTTCGATTTTGCGTCGTTAATCTGTGCGTTAATATTCCCTGTGATATCCGTTAAAGATTTTGTATCAAGTCCATTTGCCTCTGCTCCTTTTTGAATCTCACTTTTAATGTCGTTGGTTGCGTTCTTTAATTGCGCCATAGCTTTTCCCATGGTACGAGCAATTTCAGGCACTTTATCAGACCCAAAAAGCATTAGTACGATAAACAGTATAAAAACTAATTCTCCTCCTCCTATACCAAACATAACTTTTATTTTTGTGTGCCACAAAGATATTAAATTTTGCAGCCGACTGTTTTAAAATTTACTTAAAAAAAAAGACTCTAAATTTTTAGAGTCTTTTTAGTTTATTCTTAATCAAATTTTGATTTTTCTTCTGTCTTTGGCCACGAGTTATTGGTTACATCAATATCAGCGGTCATCAATTTTGGATCTACCTGAATACTTTTGATTGCTTTTTCAGTTGCATAAACTTTCTTAGCGGTATCATTGTTTTTTCTCCAGATTTGTGCCGGATACTGGAAGTTTTGTTTTGAACCATCTTCGTAAGTGATTTCAACCAAAATTGGCATAATCATTCCGCCTGGTTTATTAAATTCCACTTCGTAGAAATATTTTGGCGACTTTAAACTTGCTTTTTCTTCAGCGGTAAAACTTTGATTTACGTAATCTGCCAATAATTTCACATCGTCCACTTTCAAAGCTTTTTTCTTTGAAGCATTTACTTCTGCATTATCGCTTGCCACTAAATAAACGAATGGTCCTTTATCAAATCCGAAACGTCCTTTTTTTACTTTTACATCTTTTAAATCAGCTGTTGGAGTATCAGAAACATAATATTGTTTTACGTCTTTAATTCCGATATCTACAAAATCAGTGGAGTAAAACCATCCTCTGAAAAACCAATCTAAATCTACTGCCGAAGCATCTTCCATAGTTCTGAAGAAATCTTCAGGAGTTGGATGTTTAAACTTCCATCTGTTTGCGTAGGTCCTGAATGCATAATCAAACAATTCTCTTCCCATTACTACTTCTCTTAAGATATTAAGACCTGTAGCCGGTTTTCCGTACGCATTATTTCCAAACTGTGCAATTGTTTCAGAGTTAGACATAATTGGCTCTAAAAACTTTTGATCCCCACTCATGTAAGGGACAATGTTTTTTGCCGGTCCGCGTCTTGAAGGGAAATTTGGATCTAATTCCTGCTCTGCCAAATATTCTAAAAATGAATTTAAACCTTCATCCATCCACGTCCATTGACGCTCATCTGAGTTTACAATCATCGGAAAGAAAGTGTGTCCTACTTCGTGAATTACAACACCAATCATTCCGTTTTTAACTTCTTTGCTTGTCACTCCATTTTCATCAGGACGACCAAAATTCCAACAAATCATCGGATATTCCATTCCCTGATCTTCAGCAGAAACTGAAACTGCTTTTGGATAAGGATAATCAAAAGTATGAGAGGAATAGCTTTTTAAAGTATGCGCTACTGTCATTGTAGAAGTTTCTCCCCAAAGCGGATTTGCTTCTTTGGGATAAACAGATTCTGCCATAACAATTTTACCACCCAATTTTACAGCCATTGCATCGTAAATAAATTTTCTTGAAGAAGCAATTCCGAAATCGCGTACATTTTTAGCACTGAATTTCCATGTTTTTTTCTTTTCAGAGAAACCTTTTTCAGCAGCTTCAGCCTCAGCCTGAGTAACAATCACCACAGGTTTATCAAATGATTTCTGAGCTTGTTCGTAACGTTTAACTTGCTCTGCAGTAAAAACTTCAGCTCTGTTTGTTAATTCTCCTGTTGCATCAATAACGTGATCTGCAGGAACCGTAATATTTACATCGAAGTTTCCGAAAGGAAGAGCAAACTCTCCGCTTCCCCAGAATTGCATATTTTGCCATCCTTCAACATCGTTGTAAACTGCCATTCTTGGATAGAATTGAGCAATTACATATAATTTATTTCCGTCTTTTTCGAATAATTCATAACCTGATCGTCCGCCTTCTTTTCTATAATTATTGATGTTGTACCACCATTTTATAGCTAATGAAATTTTTTCACCTGGTTTTAAAGGAGCAGCCAAATTAATACGCATCATCGTTTCGTTGATCGTATAGGACATCGGGTTTCCTTTTGCATCTTTTACTTGTTCGATGTTGAAACCACGCTCTAAATCTTTCTTCAGATATTTACTAGAAAAACCATCCAATGGCAATACCTGATTGATTTTTTCGCTTTCAGCTAATGGCGCCTGAGTATTTGCTTTAGCCTGATTTTGATCTAACTGAATCCATAGATATTCTAAACTATCCGGAGAATTGTTTGAATACGTAATTACTTCAGAGCCTGTTAATTTTGAATTTTTATCGTCTAATTCAATATCGATTTTATAATCTGCCTGTTGTTGGTAATACGCAGGACCTGGTGCTCCGGACGCCGTACGAAACATATTTGGCGTTGCCAGCAAATCGTACATTTGACTGAATTTGTTGGTATCGTACTTACCTTGTTGTTTTGGAGCAACTGTGGTATTTTTTTCCTGAGCCATTAATAAGGCAGGGAAAATTAATAATAATGAAAGTTTTTTCATAAAATATAATAGGTAATTTTATCAGGGTGTGAAAATAACAATTAAAATGATAATTATATCTATTCATTAATACTTTAACACTTCTTTCCTTGAAGATTCCGTAAAGAGAACACTCTTTTTAGTACCGAATGCTGAAATATGTGTAATATTTTGCTGCTCAGCATTCCAATCTACTAAAATAGTATTTGAAATTTCAAGTGTCTTAAATTTATCGATCTCTTTTATTCGGGAATAACAAACCAGTACATCGCCAGCCTCAACTTCTTTAGATAAAAAAGTAATTGGTTTTGGCTGACCGTTTACTTTTATTGTGAAATTTTCTGAAAGGTATTTTTTAAATAATTCTAAATCTTCGGGAGTTTCTTTCTCCGTTCCGATGAAAGTTTTTTTATGGTATTTTTTTTCCATCCCGTTATTCAGATCATCAATAAAAATACGGGATGTAATTTGTATCATTTTCTTTTCGGCCGCGTAATTCACCTGAAAAACGCCCATATAAAATTTATGAAAAGCAAACGAGGATAGCGATAAAAATAATACCCCAATTAAGGGGTAGATTAATTTATTTTTCATTTTTAGAAACTGTAATATTCTTAAAATCTTTATTCTTATTAATCATAAAATCAATTAACTGAAATTTATCATCTGGTTTTAAATAGCGCTTAGATTCCGGGTCATTAGAGCAATACATTAAAAACAGTTCTATTTCATCGTCTTTTAGATTCAGTGTTTTATTAAAAAAATCAGGTGTAAAATTATCCCTCGCATAAGCCGTAAAAGCAATATCACTTATAACTTCTTCCTGAACCTCATCATTTTTACGCAAAAGCTTCTTAACATCCTTAAATATTCGAACAAAATCAGTTCCGTATTTAATGGTTTGATCAGAATACATTACGGTATTTTTTGCTGTCGACTGTTTGTCATCTTCAAACTGTAAATCGACTATTGCCTGAGAACCACCTCCTAATGCTTTTACTTTTAAATCTTTATGAACCAAAACTTCCTTAAGCTGATTGTTTACTAAATCTAAAGGAACATTAAAGAGAATTTGGGCACAATCTTTTTCTGTCAAAACAATCTTTCTGGACTGAAATGCCATTCCGGTAAACAGCAAAGTATCTTTGGGTTTTGCCATAATATCAAACAATCCGCCAGAACCAATAAAAGTTCTGACATTGGCATTTATATTCATTACATATCCACTTTCAATAGCAAGTGATGGGTTTGTAACTTGTCCGTGTAACGGTTTCCTTGTTTCATTTTGTCCGAATGAAATTTGACAAAAAAGGCACAAAACGAGTATTCTTAGGCTACTTTTCATTTTCGAGGATTTTAAGATATTTTCTGGCTAATTCAGTGATTAAAAACATACTCATTGTTTTGTTTTTACTATTCAAAGATACGGCAAATTCAGAATCCTCTACACAATATAATTGAAATCCTTTAATATCTTCTAACGAAATCTTTAATCTTTCTGTATAGTAATTCTCATCAAAAAGATATTCCAACTTCCTGAAAAGCATCTCCTTTTTCTCTACTTTTATCTCTTTTTTCAGCATTGAAGTACGACCTGACATTGCATTTATCAACTTGTCTACCGAAGTTGATTTGGCCGTATAAAGTTTTCTTTCAGCCGGAGTATAGGTCTTTTGTCCATGCGGAACAATCCCAAGATTTTCAGCATTAATACCTGCATTGTCGTTTACAACAACCTCTTTCAGCTCGATTTGTTTTGCGGTCATTTTGATCTGAATCGAAGTAGAATTCAAATCTTCTGCTGAGATTCTATGTTTTAAGGGCTCCAGATTAACAGAAGAAAAAATTAAAACATCTCCTTCTTTCGCTGTAATCGAAAACATTCCATTTTCATCCGTAACAGCAGTAATTTGAGTATTATTATTGATGACATTCACCCCTTCAACGAAAGATGATTGTTCAAATACCTGCCCCAGAATTTCTTTGGTGCCAGAAGTTTGACCAAATGAAATTTGAGCAAGTACTAAAAATAAAATCAATAAGGTATTATTTGTTTTCAACAGCTAATATTTCTTTGTATTTAACAGCCAATTCAGCTAATAAAAATTCTGTCGAAGTTTTATTTTTAGAATTTAAAATAACTGTAAACTTATCATTTTCTACAGCATAATACTCGAAGCCTTTCACATACTCAGTCGGAATTTTCAATCTGTTAACAAAATGATCGAGACTAAACATATTTTCTAAAAGCTTCATGAAAAATTCCTTTTTTTCAACTATCAGTTCTTTTTTAAGCATTTTTGTCCTGCCTGATAAAAAATTCAAAAAAGGATCTGCAGAAATCGAACCACCTGCCATTCCACTTGCACTTGCAGTCGCGTCTAACGCGGTAGCAGTACGTAATTTTCTCTCACTTTCTGTATATGTTTTTTGATTTCCCGGAACAATTCCCATTGCCCTAGCATTTATATTATCGTATCGTTTTACAATCACTTCCTGCAATTGATGCATTACCAGACTTAGCTTTATAGTAAAATTAAGATCCGTAAAGTTTTCACTGGTCAACAAAACCCGATTTTCTTTAAATTGAATAGAAGAAAAAACAAGCGTATCTCCGGGTTTAGCCATGATAGAAAAAGCGCCTTCGGCGTCTGTCGTCACCATAACTTCAGTTTGTGCGTTTACTACATAAACACCTTCCAAATCATTTGTATTCGAAACGATTTTGCCGTTTACAATAGCACGATCCTGATTTTGAGACCACGCAGTCTGACTCAAAATAATAACCAAAACGCATAAAACTCTGTTGATCAAAATAAAAAAATTAAAATTACCGTTAAAAGTGTAAAAATATCTTAATGTGTTCCAAAATTAGTATTAACGGCTTGGTAAAAATATGTTAATTAAACTCTTGTTTTCTCTTGTAAAAAAAGAGTTTTTAATACCTTTAACCTAAACAATCTGAGTACATAATTTATGAAAAGCATCATTATTGCCAGCACTTCTACGCTGCACGAAGGCAGTTATTTAGAGTATTTATTACCTACCTTACAAGTACATTTTAAAAATTGCAAAAGCATTTTATTTATTCCATTTGCCCGCCCTGGCGGAATTTCACATAACGATTACACTGAAAAAGTAGCGCAGGCATTTGCAACTATTAACATTTCTGTAAAAGGAATTCATGAGTTCGAAAATCCTGCGGAAGCAATAAAAACTGCAGAAGGGATATTTACCGGTGGAGGAAATACGTTTTTATTGGTTACGCAATTGTATCAAAAAAATATTATACAGCTTCTTTCTGAAACTGTAAAAAATGGGACACCCTACTTAGGAACCAGTGCAGGAAGCAATATTTGCGGTTTATCCATGCAGACAACCAACGATATGCCAATTGTTTATCCTCCAAGTTTTCAAACGTTAGGATTAATTCCCTTCAATTTAAACCCACATTATTTAGATCCCGACTTACAATCGAAACATATGGGTGAAACGCGCGAAACCAGAATTAAGGAGTTTCATGCTTTTAATGCAATCCCGGTTTTAGGCTTAAGAGAAGGAAGCTGGCTTGAAGTAAAAGGCAATAAAATCACTTTGAAAGGAAGTCTGACCGCTCGTTTGTTCAAACAAAACGAAATTCCGACAGAACTGGAAACAGAAAGTGATTTGAGCGACTTAAAATAATTTTTCACCATATAAGTGACATAAGCTCATTTAAATAAGGCCTGCGTAAAAACGGATCAACGCTAAATGTTGTGGAAAAACATAAAAGAATATATTCCCTAATTATTTTTTACCACAGAGAACACAAAGATTTTTATTTGTGAATGCCGCAGAAAACACAGAGTTCGCAAAGCGAGATCAATATAAAGCCTTGCGTCCCGAGGCTTCGGGATACCTTTTTATAAAGTTAAGAATAAAACTTAGTGCTTACTGCGGTAATTTTTTTTACTCTCTCCCACGTTTTGGTTTGTTTAACCGCAAGGGACGCAAAAGGGTTACGCAAGGGACGCAATGTATAGCTTTGCGAACTTAATAAAGATCCTGCAAACACAGCAGAAAAAAAACTTTGCGTGCTTTGCGATAATTTTTTTTACAGATCCACAGGTTTTCGTGTTGATCCTTTCTTATAGTACTTATATGGTTTAATAAGGTCCTAAAAAGCAAAAAATCCCCAAACAAATTGTTTGAGGATTTTGAAGAGCGAAAGACGAGGCTCGAACTCGCGACAACCAGCTTGGAAGGCTGGAGCTCTACCAACTGAGCTACTTTCGCATTAACAGGGTGCAAATATAAATAATTAAATCATTTAAAAAAATAAAAATCAATAATTATTTAATTTTGATAAAAAAACCGAAACAATTAAGTTTCGGTTTTTAGAGCGAAAGACGAGGCTCGAACTCGCGACAACCAGCTTGGAAGGCTGGAGCTCTACCAACTGAGCTACTTTCGCATTACTGGTGCAAATATAAAAAATAAGTTCAGTTCAAAACAAGCTTTTTTTCAAAAAAAATGAATTAAAAGCAACAATTTCTTATAACCTATTTAAAACTAAAAAGTTAAAGAGCCAATTATTTTTCATAAATTATGATTCAAATTAAAGAAATACCATCAAAAGAAACTTATATCGTTCGTCAATCTGTTCTCAGAAAAGGAAAACCTATAGAAAGTTGTATCTTCGAGGGAGATGACTTAGAAACAACACATCATTTTGATCTTTTTGATAATGAAAATTTAATAGGAATTATTTCGTTATTCGGAAAAATCAATACTATATTTGCCGAACAGAATTAAGCACAAATTCGCGGGATGGCCGTTTTAGAAACGCATCAGAAAAAAGGATTTGGGGAGGCTTTAGTAACATTGTGAAACCTACTGCAATGCAAACAAAGTCGATTTGATTTGGTTCAACGCCAGAACCGCCGCTGTAGGCTTTTATAAAAAATGGAATACCACCCCCTGGATAAACCATTTGAGATTAAAGATGTTGGCGAACACTATTTGATGTATAAAAAATTATAAAATGAGAAAACTTTACTTTCTTATAATCGCATGTATTTTTATTAGTTGCAAAAAGGAGACTCCAAAAGTTATTCCTGCAAAAACAACAACTCCACCCCCAGCAATCATACTTACCGACGAAAGAAAAGTTTCTATCGATACCGCTTTAATAAATACTTTTAAAAGCAAAACTCTCGGCGAATTCTACACTTCTTCAAACAATCAAACTGTTTGGGGAAATCTCAAAAAGAGAACTTATGTTTTGTCCCAATTAAAAAATTGTAAAGCATTAGGCTTAAATCCAGCCGATTACAAATCTGTAACGCTTGAAAAATACGAAAAACGAATCAGTATGCTAAACGACAAAGAATTAGCAACTTATGACATTTTGCTAACGTATAACTTCGAATTGTATCTGAATCATTTGCACAAAGGCAAACTAGATCCTAAAAAACTATACGCGGACTGGGATCTTCAAGAAAAAAAATTGGATGTCAACAGTGTTCTGATAAAAGCATTTAATAAAAACAAATTAGATAGCATTGTTGACAATATTCAGCCAAAATCAGATACTTACAAACAGCTTTTAAAGGCACTTGAAATTATTGATACATTTCCGAAAGACGATATCGGAATAATTACTGTTGACTCTCTGACAAAGAAAATATCTTTAAATGAAAGCAATAAAGCTTTAGTTACTATCAAAAAAAGGCTTTTGTTTTGGGGCGATATGTCCGGAAAAGATAGTTTAAGTACTACATACAATCAAAAGACATTTGAAGCGGTAAAAAGGTTTCAGGAGAGACATGGTTTGGCGCCTGACGGAGTAATTGGACGAGGAACAATAAGCGCCCTAAATTATTCTAAAGAAAAAAGAAAACAACAAATTATTGCCAATTTAGAGCGTTGGCGTTGGTACAACAATGACTTCGCCGAAAATTATTTCATCATCAATATTCCAAATTACAGCTTAAATGTTGTTGAAAGTCAAGACACTACTTTAGTCCGTAACATTGTCGTTGGAACAAGTAAAAGAAAAACACCAATTATTACATCGGTACTAAAAACAGTTGTTTTTAATCCAACCTGGACAGTTCCTCCGACCATTTTAAAAGAAGATGTAGTTCCTGCGATGAAACGTAATCGTAATTATTTAAAGAATAAAAATATAACGATTTATGATACTACAGGCAATGAAGTTGACCCAAATAACTGGAACGAAAACAAACCAGGCAATTATAAATATGTACAAAGTCCGGGTTATAATAATTCGTTAGGACTGATGAAAATCTTATTCCCGAATCATCATAGCGTTTATTTGCACGATACCAATCATCGTAATTATTTTGGAAGAAATAACCGTTCACTGAGTTCCGGATGCGTTCGTATTGAAAATCCGCTAGAACTTGCTGAACATATTTTAAATGATAGTATTTCGACAAATTGGCCTAAGGAAAAAATCGATTCAATTATTGAAACCAAAACCACAACCAACATTCGCATAAGAAAAAAATATGCTTTGTATCAGTGGTACTGGACAGCCTGGAGCAAAAAAAATCAGCTCATTTTCAGAGCTGATATTTATAATTTAGATTCGGATTTGTATGCTAAATTAAGAAATTAGTCTTTCTTCCATCGCAAAACTTCTTGACGGATGGTAGATATACAAACACGATTTGTTTTTTATAGTTTCAATTATTTTGTCTCTTAATTCAAACGGAATTGCAGGACAGCCCTGGCTTCTGCCTAATCTTTTATTATTCCTGATAAAAGACTCTGAAACATAGTCGGCAGCATGCATTACAACACCTCTTTCACGAGCGTTATCATTCACGCCATTTTCTAAACCATCTAAACGAAGAGAAACTCCGTGTTTTCCCTGATAAATTTCGCCTGTAGCATAAAAACCAAGACTGCTTTTATTAGATGAATTATTGTTTGAAAAAACAGATGCATATTCTTCACCAGTATTTCTTCCGTGAGCCACTAAAGATTGAAACAAAACAGTATTTGTTGCCAAATCAATTACCCAAAGACGTTTGGTATTGGATGACAAACTGAAATCAATTAATGTTAAGATATCTTTTTGAATAACTCCTCTTTCCTTTAATAAATAAAATCCCTTTAAGGCTTCAGAAAAAGTTCTAAGTTCAGGCAACTGATAATTGTTTGGATTCAAGGCATAATATACACCTTCAATTTTAGCTTCAACTGTAAGCTTCTCAACTTTAGCAATACTTTTAGTTGCTTCTTTTTTAATTTCGGGGGTGCTTTTTGAATCTTTACCAAAAGATAATAAGAAAAACACCAGCAGTGGATAAATTTTGTAAATCATTGAATTTCTTTAGGTTAATAACAAATTTGGGTTTGACAAAAGTATAAAAAAAATATGCGGCACAAAATAAATCGCTGTAAATCAGGCACGTTTTGTTTAAAATTTAACAGATCAAAAACAAAAAATTGGCATACTGACGTAAAAATCTTATTTTTACACATTATTTTAACTTTTATTACGTAGCGATATACTTACAATAGTAAAAAGATGTAATTTTTAGATTTTAAAGTGTAACATTTAACAGAATTGAATGTCTATATTATCTCAAGCATCCTTCATCATACCAAATGAAAAAAGTAGTTTTCCTTTATTTTCTGCTCTGTGTAACTTTCGGCTACAGCCAAAAGAAAACCCTACAAGCACAATCTACCTCGCAGTCCATTATTATCGATGGAAAACTAGATGAGACCGCTTGGGAAAACGCTCCGATTGCTTCTGATTTTGTCATGTTTGAGCCCGATAACGGAAAACCAATTCCCGAATCTCAAAAAACAGAAATCAAGGTTATATACAATAATGACGCTATTTACATTGGTGCCATGATGTATGATAACGAACCGAACAAAATTTTAAAAGAAATTTCACAACGTGATAATTTTGGAACTGCTGATATTTTTGGCGTTTTCATCAACGGGTTTAATGACGGACAACAAAATTTTGAGTTTTTTGTTTCTGCAGCAGATGTCCAGGGCGATTGTATCATGACAGATGTCATTGGAGAAGATTATTCCTGGGATGCTGTCTGGATTAGCAAAGCAAAAATAACGGATAAAGGCTGGATTGTTGAAATTAAAATTCCGTACGCCGCTTTGCGATTCTCTGCAGAAAATAAGCAAACCTGGGGAATTAATTTTTTCAGGGAAATAAAAAGAGAACGTAGAAAATATACCTGGACACTAATTAACACCAAAATAGGAACGTTTACACAACAAAATGGGGAATTAACCGGAATTGAAAACATCAAACCTCCTACCCGATTATTTTTTATGCCCTATGCGTCATATTATTTAAATGCTGCTGATGGTCAGAAAACCTACGGCACAATGAAAGGTGGTATGGACATTAAATACGGAATTACAGACGCCTTTACTTTAGATGCGATTCTGGTTCCTGACTTTGGACAAACAAAATACGATGATCAAATTTTGAATTTGAGTCCGTTTGAGCAACAATTCAACGAAAACAGAGCCTTTTTTACAGAAGGAACGGATTTGTTCAATAAAGGAAATATCTTTTACTCCAGAAGAATTGGGGGCGCACCTTCTATAGACCCCGAATTAAATGATAATGAAGAAGTAATTGAAACTGTTCAGAATGTCAATCTTATAAATGCTTTGAAAGTTTCAGGAAGAACAAAAAACGGATTAGGAATTGGAGTTTTAAATGCCGTTACTGAAAAAACTTTTGCCACTGTAAAAGATACCATTTCAGGAGACACAAGAAAAATAGTTGTGGAACCTTTGACCAATTATAATGTTTTGGTTATAGATCAGCGCTTTCGGAAAAATTCTTCCGTAACCTTTATAAATACAAACGTTACAAGAAATGCACATTACAGAGACGCCAATGTTTCGGGCCTAGTCTGGGATTTAAATACAAAAGCAAATACCTATAATTTATCTGGAAATGTAAAATACAGTATTATAAATGAAACTGAAGATAAAACGGGTGTCTTCTCAACAATTGGCTTTGCCGAAACTACTGGAAAATACCGATATAGTGTAGGTACTGATTTTGTTACAAAAGGTTACGATCCCAACGATCTCGGAATTAACTTTTATACCAATTATTACAATTTCTACGGAAATGCAAATTATAGAATTCTAAACCCAACAAAGCTTTTTAATAGCTTTAAGGTAAACTATAATATGTATGTTGAATTCAATAAAGAATCAGGAAAAATACAAGACAATAATATTGAGGCAAATGTAAACCTGAGCACGGTAAAAAATAATTATTATGGCGGAGGATTCACAGTATTTCCTTTAGTCTCCCATGATTATTATGAACCAAGAGCAAACAATCGTTATGTTATACTTCCGAGAAGAGTTGAAGCTTGGGGCAGTATTTCTACAAATTACAACCATAAATTTGCTTTAGATCTAAATCCGTCAATTGCTATTGCTGATGAGCCTGGAAGAATGGCTTACGGTTTTGATATTGGGCCCAGATATCGCTTTAGCGATAAACTTTTAATGGTTTATACTTTTAGCTATTTTAGAAAAAATAACAACAAAGGGTATATCGACGGTTATGATGATGATGACAACGAAAGCACTCCGGAAACTATTGTTTTTGCCAATCGAAATGTGATTACCTATTCGAATACCATTACTGGAAAATATGCTTTAAACAGTGCGATGACTTTGAATTTGGCACTTCGTCAATATTGGTCTTATGCAGAAAACAAAGATATTCTTGAATTACAGCAAGACGGGACTTTAACACCTTATGCTGAATATACTGAAAACAAAAATTCAAGTTTTTACTCCTGGAATGCCGATTTATCGTATTCATGGTGGTTTGCCCCCGGAAGTCAGGTTTCGGTTTTATACCGTAATAGTGCTTCTAATTTTGAGCGTATTATCGATAAAGAATTTAAGGGCAATGTAACTGCATTACTCAACAACGATGCTTTAAAACACATATTTTCAGTCAGTGTAAAATATTTTATTGACTATAATGCTGTCAAAAATAAGCTCAGAAAGAGAGCGTAGCGTGAATTAATTTTAAAAAATAAGTCCTTCTTCAATTAAATTATTATTTTTTCACATACTTCATTTTATTAAACATAAATGTAACATTGCTTTCTTTGCACATTTTAGAAATGGCTTATCTTTGTACAAAACAAAAAGTAATGAACAAGAAAGTTATCCTTATGATTTTAGACGGTTGGGGAAAATCTCCTGACCCTAAAGTATCCGCAATAGACAATGCAAATGTTCCTTTTATAAACAGTCTTTACAAAAATTACCCAAGCGCCCAACTTCGTACCGATGGATTAAACGTAGGTTTACCGGAAGGCCAGATGGGAAACAGCGAAGTGGGACATATGAATCTTGGTGCCGGAAGAATTGTGTATCAGGATTTAGCCAAAATTAACTTAGCCGTAGCACATCAAACATTAGCCAAAGAACAAGTTTTGGTTGACGCTTTTACCTATGCTAAAGAAAACAATAAAAAAGTACACTTTTTAGGATTAGTTTCTGACGGAGGTGTTCACTCTCATACTTCGCACTTACGTGGATTAATCGATGCTTCTCAGGAATATGGTTTAGATCAGGTTTATATTCATGCCTTTACAGACGGACGTGACGTTGATCCAAAATCAGGAGCAAAATACATTCACGACTTAGAAGAACATATTAAAGATACTCCTGTAAAAATCGCATCAATTATTGGTCGTTATTATGCAATGGACCGTGACAAACGTTGGGAACGTGTAAAATTAGCTTACGATTTAGTCGTTAACGGTACCGGAACCCCTTCGCAAAGTGCCGTTGCCAGTGTTCTTGATAGTTATGCACACGATATTACTGACGAATTTATTGCACCAATTGTAATGGTTGACGAACAACAAAAACCACTGGCAACAATTGTTGAAGGTGATGTTGTGATCTTCTTTAATTTCAGAACTGACAGAGGTCGTGAACTTACAGAGGCGCTTTCGCAGCAAGACTTCCACGAGCAAAACATGCACAAATTGAATTTGTATTATGTAACGCTTACCAACTACGACGAAACGTATCAAAACGTAAAAGTTGTGTATAACAAAGATAATATCACTGAAACTCTTGGTGAAGTTTTAGAGAAAGCAGGTAAAACGCAAATTCGTATTGCTGAAACAGAAAAATATCCGCACGTAACATTTTTCTTTTCCGGAGGAAGAGAAACTCCTTTTGAAGGCGAATCTCGTATTTTAAGAAATTCTCCAAAAGTTGCCACTTACGATTTACAGCCAGAAATGAGTGCCTATGAATTGACTGCTGCACTTGTTCCTGAATTAAACAAAGGTGAAGTAGATTTTGTTTGTCTGAATTTTGCTAATGGAGACATGGTTGGACATACCGGAATTATGAGCGCTGCAATCCTTGCTTGTGAAGCTGTTGACGCTTGTGTAAAACAAGTAATTGAAGCCGCTCTTGCTAATGATTACACTACAATTGTAATTGCCGATCACGGAAATTGCGAAACAATGATTAATCCTGACGGAAGCCCTAATACAGCACACACAACGAATCCGGTGCCGATTATTTTAGTTGACAAGAATCTGAAAAACATTCAAAATGGTGTTTTAGGAGATATTGCTCCAACTATTTTAGAATTAATGGGCGTTCCTCAGCCAAATGCAATGACTTGTCATTCCTTATTATAGAAACCACTTTTTTTTAATAGAAAAAGAGACAAGTTTTCGGATTTGTCTCTTTTTTGTTTTTATTGATTTCACCATATAAGTAATATAAGTTCATTTAAAAAGCAGACTTAAAAGCTTATTTAAGATTACTTATATGACTTATATGGTTTAAAATTAATCACATTACAAAATAATGATACGTCCACTCCACACCATAAATTATGAGTCCAATAAGTCCACCAACTAAAGTCCCGTTGATTCTGATATATTGAAGATCTTTTCCGATTTCTAATTCTAATTTTTCTGAAACTTCTTTTCCGTCCCAGCTTTTTACTGTTGAAGAAATTAAATCTCCTATTACCTTTTTATTGTTTAAAAGCACTTCTAATAAATCATTTTTAATGAAATTATTAATCTTGTCAATCATTACCGGATCTTCTTTTAATCCGTTTCCGAAACGCTGAATCAAGCTTGAAATATTATTTTTGATGGAAGATTCATCCCCTTTTTCTAAATCAGTAGAGATTGACAATTTTATTTCATCCCAAATTCCGTTGATGTACTCCTGAACTTCTTTTTTACCGGCAAAACCAAGAATTAAATTGTTGATTTTGATTCTCATTTCTTCCGAGTTTTTTACTTTATCCAGAAAATCGGCTACATATTCGTCGATTTTAATTCTAATTTCACTTTCCGGTTTTTTCGCTTCATCTAAAAACTCTTGCAGTCCATTAAAAATTCCTTCTGAAATACTTTTATCGGCTAGGCCGAAACTCAAAAAAGGTGTGGATTGTTTTACTTTTTTCCGAATCAAATCTTTATTGTTACTCAGTTCGGAACTCATAACTTCCAAAAGATTGGTCAATAATTGATCTTTTACATTTCCTTTTTGCAGGGGTTCTAATGCCAGCGCAACCCAATCCCCAAAATTAATGGCCTCCAGTTTTTCCTTAAACTGAACCTGAATAAAGCGCTTTATATCTTCGTCTTTGATCGTTTTTAAAACGCCCGGAATAATATTTACGGCAACCACATTAGCAATTTTATTAGTATTTTCTATTTCCGAAAGCCAATCTGAAGCTTTTGTCGCAAAGTTGAATTCTTCTAATTTAATTTCTAATTTTTCACGGTTCAGAAATTCCTCCGAAACAAAATTCCCAAGATTTTCTCCTATCTCATTTTTCTTGGTTGGAATAATCGCAGTATGCCAAATCGGAATCCCAAGCGGATGGCGAAATAAAGCGACAACCGCAAACCAGTCTGCGATTCCACCCACCATTGCGGCTTCACTAAATGCCTGAAGGATGGGGATTTTAAAGTAAATGGCAACTATAAACAAAAGCACCGCAGCACCTAAAAGGGACAAGGCACTGGCCTTCATTTTTTTCAAAGCTTTTAATTTAACTATATCCTGATCTGTAGAAGTTTCCATAATTGTAATCGTTTATACTACTAATTTACGGTTTTTCTGTCAAATAATAAACCAGAAAAGCTTTGAGTTTATAAGAAATCAACGAGAATTAAAAAGGTTTGCCACGAATTGCACTAATTTTCACTAATTATTTCGGTGCAAATTTTACATAAATGAAATTCTGGAATTCGGTTTTTATATTAAATTTGAATTCGTGCTAATTCGTGAAATTCGTGGCAAAAAAATAATATTAAAATTGTACTTTTGCGAACTGAAAATCTGAAAAATATGATTATCCAAAAAAGTAGAGAGGAAATCGAATTAATGCGCGAAAGTGCTTTGATCGTATCTAAAACATTAGGAATGATTGCTTCTGAAATTAAAGAAGGAGTTACCACATTATATCTTGACAAATTAGCCGAGGAATTTATTCGTGATCATGGTGCAGTACCAAGTTTTCTTGGATTGTATGATTTCCCGAATTCCCTTTGTATGAGTCCGAATGCACAGGTTGTACACGGAATTCCGAACAATACACCTTTGAAAAGCGGAGACGTTATTTCGGTAGATTGTGGTGCGTTCAAAAACGGATATCATGGTGATCATGCTTATAGTTTCGAAATTGGAGAAGTTGCTCCGGAAGTTAAAAAACTTTTGAAAGTAACTAAGGAATCTCTTTATGTTGGAATAAGAGAGTTTAAAGCTGGAAATCGCGTTGAAGATGTTGGAAATGCGATTCAAAAATATACTGAAGCTCACGGTTACGGAGTAGTTCGTGAATTGGTGGGTCACGGTGTAGGACAAAAAATGCACGAAGAACCAGAAATGCCAAACTACGGAAAACGTGGTCGCGGAAAACTTTTTGTTGAAGGAATGGTGGTTGCCATTGAACCTATGATCAATATGGGAACCAAAAATATCAAACAACTAAAAGACGGCTGGACAATCTTAACTGCTGACGGAAAACCAAGTGCGCATTTCGAACACGATGTGGCCTTAATTGATGGAAAACCAGAGTTACTATCGACTTTTCAATACATCTACAAAGCGTTAGGAATTGAGAGCAATGAAGAAGATGAGTTCAGAAAAGTGCCTTTAGTATTGTAAAATTATTCCACAGAGATTCACAAAGATATACGCCAAGATTCACAAAATAATTTATTTTACATGCCTTTTAAATGTTTGAAGAAAACAATGAATCTCGTAATAGGTTAGATACAATTACATATAAAATTATTGGTTTAGCTATTGAAGTTCACAAACAGCTTGGTCCTGGTTTATTAGAATCAGCTTATCAGGAATGTTTGTATTATGAAATTGTAAATTCTGGTTTGATTGCTGAAAAAGAGAAAATTTTACCAATAGTTTATAAAGACATAAGACTTGATCATGGTTATAGAATTGATTTGCTAATTGAGAACACAATTGTGATTGAATTAAAGACTGTCGAAGCTTTTACGGATGTACATTTTGCGCAGATATTAACCTATTTAAAACTTGGCAATTATCCATTAGGCCTTCTTATTAATTTTGATTCAAAAATTTTAAAAAATAATATAAAAAGATTTATAAACACTTTGTGAAACTCTGTGTCTCCTTTGTGTAACTCTGCGAAATAGCCCCTCATGAAAAAACTTTTTAAACTAGTACTTAATACAATACCACGTCCATTATTAATTCGTTTGAGTTATGTGGCGCGTCCAATTTTGGCTTTATCATTAAAAGGAGACCGATTTACTGATCCTATTGATGGGAAAAGTTTTAGATCATTTTTGCCTTATGGATACGGAAAGCAACGTAACAATGTGCTTTCGCCAAGTACACTTTCTTTAGAAAGACACCGTTTGCTTTGGCTGTATTTAAACGATCAGACTGATTTTTTTACAGCACCAAAAAAAGTGCTTCATTTTGCACCGGAACAGGCTTTTTATAAGTTATTCCGTAAGCAAAAAAATCTGGATTATACAACAACCGATTTATTTTCGCCTTTGGCAGATGTAAAAGCAGATATCTGTAATTTACCTTTTAAAGACAACGAATACGATGTGATTTTGTGTAATCACGTTTTAGAACATATTCCGGATGACACAAAAGCAATGCAGGAATTATTCAGAGTTTTAAAACCAGGCGGAATGGCCGTTTTGCAAATTCCACAGGATTTATCGAGAGAAGTGACTTTTGCTGACGACACTATTACAGACCAAAAAGAACGTGCTAAAATATTTGGACAATACGATCACGTTCGTATTTATGGCCGCGATTATTTTGATAAATTAAGAAGCATTGGTTTTATCGTAATCGAAGAAGATTACACCAATAAAATTGCACCAGAATTGGTAGAGAAATATTGTTTGGCAAAAGGCGAAATTATTCCACTTTGCTTTAAACAGGAAAACTAATTTTTTTTTCACCATATAAGTGATATAAGTTCATTTAAAAAGTTTTCAAATTATTCTTATTTTGAAAACTTTTTCTTTTTTCGACCATCCCAAATTACAACTAAACCAAACCACCTACATCTTGGAACCTTCAAAATCATTTCAATTTTGTTTTGACGTCAGTTTTGAAAAAAATCTGAATACGTATATTCCAACAGCCTATATTGTTGAGAATACGGATGAAATCAAATATCTGGATAAAAAAGCAACAGCCGGCGTACTAGAAAGCTTTGGAATTGTTTTTGAAAATTTAGATTCCTCTACAAAAAAAATACTCACCGTTTGCGAGTCTTTGAAGTCTGACTTTATTTTCAAAAAATTCAGTGCAAAGATCAAATCAGCAAAGACCATTGCCGACCTGCAAAAAGATTCCAAAATTGATTTTGCGATTCGTCAGCATTTGCAATTAAATTTAAGCTCTTTTTACGCTGTAATTGTGCAGGAACAATTTCCGCTGTCAATCAACATGAGCTCTGAAAAGGACTTTTATCGTTCCCGGGTTGATGTCAATCCTCGCTGCTTCGAACCTCTAATTCAATTTGACAAACATGCTGAAGGAATTACGTACACGCTTTCTTTAAAGGAAAATGAAACGGTATTTTTACCAATGGATCATAGTGTTGATATCTTATTGGATGAACCGGGATGGTTGATAATCGATAAAAAATTAGGGCAGTTAAAAGATCTTAATTCTAAAAAGCTTTTGCCTTTCTTAAAGAAAAAATCGATCGAAATACCTTCAAAATTAGTTGATGATTATTTTAAAAGTTTTATTCCTGAAATCGCTAAAAAAATTGACATTGAAGCAAATGGTTTTGAAATTGAACTTCGAGATAAAATAGTTTCCTGCACGATTCAGCCTGTTTATGATTTTTTCAAAAACTGTTATTATCTCAATCTTTATTTTGATTATAATGGGTATTCATTTGATGGCAGTAAAACGAAAAAGACACATTCGTTCGTGGATTTCAGCATTGTTAACGAGCCCAAAATAATTCAGTTTAAAAGAAGTGCTGACGAGGCTTTATATACCACCAAATTAACTGAAATTGGATTACTAAAAATCAAAAATGAATTGTTTGCATTGAATTCTGATACAGAAATTCAGGATACGTACGCCAATATTCAATGGGTTATCGATCATAAAGAAGAGCTTGAAAATTTGGGTTTTACAATTCAAAATTTAAAACTCGAGAGCAAAGAAATCATTACCGAAAGTCATACTGTTTTAGCTTCAAAAGAAGAAACAAAAGAAGACTGGTTTGACATTAAAATAATGATTACTATTGAGGTTTTCACTATCAATTTCAGTGAAATTATTCCCAATATCAAAAGCAGGGAAAGACTCTTTTTATTACCTGACGGAAACTATTTCCTGATTCCGTCGGAATGGCTCAGCAAATACAGTTCACTGGCAAAATTGGCAAAAACAGAAAATGAAAATCTGCTTTTACGTAAAAGTAATTTTACCGCTTTGGATACTATTCCTGAAATTAAAAATGAGGTAATTCAGCAGGCAGCTTATACCGCTTCTCCTTTACTAAAAGCAACTTTGAGACCGTATCAAATTGAGGGCGTAAAATGGCTTTTGGGTCATTTCAACTCCAACTTAGGCGCTTGTCTGGCCGATGATATGGGACTTGGAAAGACATTACAAACTTTAGCCGTTTTGGTTGCCGTACAAGAACAACTTGGATTTACAACAAAAACCACCAATTTTGATTTATTTCAAAATGAAACGACTATTGAAAGAGAACCTTTAAAAACCCTGATTGTTTTACCTTCTTCATTGGTTTTTAACTGGTACAATGAATCTTCAAAGTTTACACCGCATTTTTCAAAAATGCAATATGTTGGTAACGACAGAAAATTATTAGCCAACAGATTAGAATCAACAGATCTAATTTTT
This sequence comes from Flavobacterium sp. Root420, assembly GCF_001427905.1. GTDB lineage: Bacteria > Bacteroidota > Bacteroidia > Flavobacteriales > Flavobacteriaceae > Flavobacterium. The sequence continues at coordinate 17,747 of NZ_LMEF01000031.1, read as the reverse complement.
ACCAGTTACAGTATTGTGCATCGTGACATTTCAATTTTAGAGAAATACAACTTCCGTTATTTAATTTTGGACGAAAGTCAATACATTAAAAATAAAAATTCGAAGATTTTTAAAGCCATTAATAAAATAAATACGGCTCACAAAATCGCTTTAAGTGGTACTCCTATCGAGAACTCACTGGACGATTTATGGTCGCAAATGCAATTTATTAATCCGGATATTTTGGGAACTTATACTTTTTTTGCAGAAAACTTTAAAATCCCGATCGAAAAAAAGCAAGATGAAAGCAGTTTATCTGAATTAAAAAATTTGGTTCAGCCTTATATTTTGCGTCGAACCAAAGAGCAGGTTTTAAAGGATTTACCCGAATTAACAGAGCAGATTTATTATTGCGATATGGATCCTGAGCAGGAAAAATTATATGAGAAAGAAAAATCAAAAGCTCGTAATTTTCTATTAAAAACGGATGGGACCAGTCCGGATAAAATTAGTATTATCAACACTTTGATGAAGTTAAGACAGTTGAGTAATCATCCAAAAATGGTCGATCAGGAGTCGGAAATTGATTCGGGGAAATATATTGCAGTCACTAATTATCTGGAAAATTTAGTTAAAGGAAAACAAAAGGCTATTATTTTCAGCTCATTTGTTACTAATTTGAATTTTTACACCTATTGGTGCACCGAAAACAAAATAAAATATTGTGAAATTACGGGCGAAACTCCTGCCAGTAAAAGAGAGCAGCAAGTAAAGCTGTTTCAGGAAAAAGAAGAGCCTTTATTGTTTTTTATTTCGCTTAAAGCTGGTGGCGTTGGCTTGAATATCACCAAAGCTTCTTATGTTTTGTTTTTAGATCCGTGGTGGAATCCTTTTGCAGAAAAACAAGGAGTTGGAAGAGCGCATAGAATTGGACAATTAAACAAAGTAAACGTTATCCGGTTTATCTCAAAAAATACGGTAGAAGAAAAAATAATCAAACTACAGGAAAACAAAAAGCTGTTATCTGATTCACTTTTGGAAGAAAGTTATATTAACGACGAAATCGAAGTTAATTTGAAATACATACTTGGTTCATAACAAATTGTTCTTAAAACCAATAAATCGTCTTATTTTTCGTTGTATAAATTGTTATATTTACAATCTTACAACGTAATAAGATGTCAAAATTTTTGTTTCAAAGTCTATTTTTGCTTTTCCTTTTTACTTCGGCGAAAGCCCAGGAAGTACAAACCGAAGTTACTCCTCCGTATAACATCAAAACGGTTTCATTTATTCAGAATGGAAATAATGTCGTGCCGATTTTCGAATTGGGTTCAACATTTGAATTGCAATTTGATGATTTGTTTGGTAATGAAGCCAATTATTATTTTGATGTCATACATTGCGATTATAACTGGATTCCAACTGATATTCCGAAAACGGATTATATTCGTGGTTTTGACAATCAAAGAATTACAGATTACTCCAATTCTTTCAATACCCTTCAGGCTTTTTCGCATTATCGACTTTCTTTCCCGAACCAGTTTACTACGCAATTGAGAATTTCAGGTAATTATATGTTAAGAATATTGAATGAAGACAGGGAAGTTGTTTTCTCAAGAAAATTCATTTTATTTGAAGATCATTCTACGGTTGGCGCTGTCGTAAAACGAAGCCGAAACCTCAGCAATATTGATTACAAGCAAAATCTTGAATTTACGGTGCTTTCAAATGATATTGTTTTTCAGACCCCTTTGCAAAACTTAAAAGTGTTGTTATTGCAAAATGGGGATTTTAATACGAGTATCAAAAATATTCCTCCACAATATACTATCGGAAATCAAATGGTTTATAAATACGATAAAGAGACACAATTTTGGGCAGGAAATGAGTTTTTGTATTTTGAAAATAAAGATATTCGGGCTGCAAGTAATAATGTGGCAAAAGTGGGTTCGGCGAACGATATTTACAGTTCCTTTTTATACACCAATCAGGCAAGAGCGAATCAAATCTATACATTATATGAAGATGTTGACGGAAATTTTGTGGTGAAAAACATAAACGCCTCTAATAATGAAATCGAAGCAGATTATGCCTGGGTTTATTTCAGCCTTTCAGCTCCGGCTTTCCAGCTAAATAAAGACATTTATATTGTTGGAATGTTCAACAATTACAGCATATCTCCGGAATATAAAATGGACTATAATGAAAAAAAAGGAGTGTACGAAAAAGCAGTCATGATCAAACAAGGTTTTACCAATTTTAAGTATCGTGTAGCCGATAAAAAAGGAGTAATTGATTATGAAAATGCGATCGATGGTAATTTCTATCAAACAGAAAACGAGTACACTATACTGGTTTATTACAAACAAAGTTCAGATCGATACGAAAGAGTAATCGGAAAAGGAAACGCAAACTCCATAAACATCACCAATTAAAACATTGTTAAAGGATTTCTTTGAACGATTTTTTTTCGTAAGTTTGCAACTATAACACACACATATATACTACGTTAGTATGGTTTCTCAGATTACAAGAGGCATAAAAATATCAGTTTTGACTAGTTTTGAAGGTACTTACTTCAAGAACTACAAAATTCACTTTGCCTTTAGTTACGTAGTTACAATTGAAAACCACAGTAAAGATTCAGTACAATTAACTTCTCGCCACTGGGAAATATTTGACTCGCTTAACGATTTAGAAGTTGTTGACGGAGAAGGTGTTATTGGAAAAAAACCAGTTTTAAAACCTGGAGAAAACCACACATACAGCTCTGGCTGCCTCTTATCATCTCCTTACGGGGCCATGAAAGGTCATTTCAATATGATCAATTTTACGACTACCAAAACATTCAAAGTAATTGTTCCGACTTTTAGAATGTGCGCTCCGTTTGCTTTAAATTAATTTATCGAAATTTCTATTACGCCTTCCTTTGTAATTGCATAGGCTTTGTCATGTTCTGTCGGCGTCATATATGAATTTCCTGTAAACTCGCCAAAAGCCGGAAAAATCAATTGATTTGGTTTTCTAAAAAAACAAGGTAAAGTTAAAAACTGTCTCCCCAATCCTCTTAATTGTATGGCAGGATGAATATGTCCGCAAAAGTTAAAAAATCCTTCTTTTTCTGTTGGATGATGTGTTAGCAAAAAATTATCAATAATCAATTCACTGTAAATATCAATATTCAGGTCTTCATAATTTATTTTTGAAATGATATCGTGGTTGCCTTCCACTAAAATTATTTTCTGCGAATGTTCTTTTATCCAATCCACGAAAAAACCCCATTCGGTATTGATTTTACTGTGAAATAAATCTCCCAAAAAAACAATGGCTTCAGAATCAAATAATTCCAAAACCTTTTTTAAACGATTAAAATTTTCTAAAATAGCTTCTTTCGGAATTCCGATTCCGTGTTTCCTAAAATGGGTCACTTTTCCCAAATGAACATCAGAAATCAAAAGCATCTTTTTTTCCTCCCAAAAAACAACACCAGATTGATGCAAAATAAATTTCTGATTATTAATTAGTATTTTCATAAACATTATTTCATGTAACTGGCTGTCATTTTTTGGATTCTTTCTGCTAAGGTTTCGCTTGATAATTTTTCCCTGAGTCGATCTGTAATTATCGGAAAACTAAAAGGCGTTGGTTTTTTGCATTGTCTCCATACAATCGTTTGCCGATTAATTCTTTCTAAAGCCTGAATCAGACGCCCTTCTTCCAATTGATGTTCGAATGTTTCTATAAACGCCTGATGCAGTAATAAATTGTCAGGCTCAAAATCTCTAAAGACTTCAAAAAGCAACTGGGAACCACTTTGCAAATGTTTGGTTTTAACTGGTCGCCCTGGCAGACCGGTAAAAACCAAACCGGCGATTACCGCAATATCCCTGAATTTCCTTCTTGCCATTTCGGTCGAATTGAGGCTTTTTTGCAAATCGTGGTGCACGTATTCTGTCGAAAATAAGTCATTATCAAAAACAGCTTCCATATCAATTTCCTGATCGGAAAGTAATTCAAATCCGTAATCATTATAAGCTAAAGAAAAAGTAATAGAGAACAACAAACTAATTCTATAAGACAACATACTTGCCAAAGCTTCATGCACAAATCGACCTTCAAAAGGATAAAAAATCGCATGGAATCCTTCTCTGGTTTTAAAGGTCTCTATTAAAAATTCATTTGCATCAGGAACGATACTTTCTTTTCGCTGCCTGTCAAAAATAGGTTTTAATGCTTTTAATTCAGGAGTTAGATTATCAGTGTTTGCTGCATATAATTCTTCACGCAATAATTCACTCATTTGCACAGACAATGCCATGCGTCCTCCCATCCAACTTACCGTTTTAGAACTTTTTTTCGGATCTGCTTTCCGTACCAAAACCTGCATATTTTTTACCCTGAATAATTCGAGTCGTTTTCCTGCAAACGTAAAAACATCTCCCGGTTTTAGTTTTGAAGCAAACCATTCTTCGATTGTACCAATATATCCGCCGCTTAAATATTTGACATTAAGAACTGCATCTCCAACAATAGTTCCGATTTGCATTCTGTGGTGCATGGCAATTAATCGGCTATTGATTTTAAAACGACCGTCTTCTTCAATTTCTACTTTTTTGAATTCATCATAAGCTTTCAGGCTCTGACTTCCGTTGGTAATAAAATTGAGGATCCAGTTCCAGTTTTCTTTAGTTATATTTTGATAACAGAAGGTTTGTTTTACTTCTTTGTAAATTTCATCCGGAAAAAATCCTTCCGAAACGGCCAGCGTATTTAGATATTGAACCAAGACATCCCAACTGTTCAAATACGGAATGCGGTCTTCGACAATCGTTTTTGCAGCTGCTTTTTTAAGTGCCGATGCCTCAATTAATTCGATGGCATGCGTGGCAAGAAAATAAATAACACTTTCTTTCCCAGGTTGATGTCCGCTTCTTCCTGCTCTTTGCAAAAAACGGGCAACACCTTTTGGGCCGCCAATTTGAATAATCGTTTCGACTGGGGCAAAATCTACTCCTAAATCCAGACTTGAAGTACAAACTACTACTTTTAATTCTTCATTTCGAATCGCATTTTCAACCCATTGCCGAACCTCTCTACTGATACTTCCATGATGCATAGCCATATCACCGGCAAATTCTGGATATTTCTCTAAAATTGCCTGATACCACATTTCGCAAACAGAACGAACATTGGTAAAAATTAAAGTAGTCTTACTTTTTCTGATGATTTTTGCAACCTCATCAATTAAATGCAAACCCAAATGGCCTCGCCAGGGATAACTGTCCATTTTCTCCGGAAGAATTGAAATCACTTTTATTTTCTTGTTGATATTCGCTTTTATCAAAAGCGAATTTTTATACGCTTCAGAATCCAAACCCAACAGTACCTGTTGTGCTAATTCCAGATTTCCAATGGTTGCAGAGATTCCCCAAATTTTCATTTTTGGTGCCACTGTTTTTAATCGCGACAAAGCCAATTCCATTTGAACACCGCGTTTTGTTCCTAATAATTCATGCCATTCATCAACTACAATAGCAGAACAATTGGCAAAAGTTTTTGCAAATTCTTTTGATGCGAGAAGCAATTGCAAACTTTCAGGAGTTGTAATCAGCAAATCGGGCATTTTTTTACTTTGCTTTGTTCTCTCACTTTGCGAAGTATCTCCGGAACGAATTCCGACGGTCAACGGCAAATCTAAATCTTCAACAATTCTTTCTGCAGCTTGCTTTATTTCGACAGAAAGGGCTCGCAGTGGTGTAATCCAGATCGCTTTTAATCCTGATTTATGTTTAGCTACGCTCCGTTCGGCTTTGCCTCGGGTTGTTTTGAAATCCGCATTTGTTTTGATGTAATCGAGAACGATAGGAAACCATAAAGCATAGGTTTTTCCGCTTCCTGTCGGAGCGTTTAACAAACCGTTTTTGCCTTGCAGAAATGCGGTCCAGGTTTGCGTCTGGAACGGAAAAGATTTCCATCCCTGATCCTTAAACCAGTTTTCAGCAATTGCGTATAGTTCTTCTCTGTTCATTTTTTTTTATAAGGTTCAAAGTTGCAAAGGCTCAGAGGGACAAAGTTTAGCTGTTTCCTAAAGTTTTTTTTCTTTGAAACTCTGTTACTTTGTCCCTTTGAACCTTTTACGAAATCATACTTTTTAAATCTTCAATCGAATTGGCGTCTTCAATTTTTTTATCGTGTCGCCATCTTAAAATCCTTGGAAATCTTGTTGCAACACCGCTTTTATGTCTTTTTGAAAGCGCAATTCCTTCAAAGCCAATTTCAAAAACCAATTGCGGCGTCACACTTCGGACAGGACCAAATCTCTCTAAAGTATTCTTCTTTATAAAATCATCCACTTGTCGGAATTCGGCATCGGTTAAACCGGAATAGGCTTTTGCGAAAGTCACCAGTTCTTTTTCTCCATTATCATTGGTTTGCCAAAGTGCAAAAGTATAGTCGGTAAATAAATTTGAACGTCGTCCGTGACCTCGCATGGCGTAAGTCAAAACGGCATCGATTACTAAAGGTTCGATTTTCCATTTCCACCAATCGCCTTTTTTTCTTCCCACCTGATAAGTTGAATCGTTGCGTTTTATCATCAAACCTTCGCTCTTCATTTCTCGGGCACGCATTCTTTCGGCAGTAACATCTTCCCAGGAATGGAGCAAGACTCTTTCTGATAATTGAAAAGAAGCGGTTTTATCTTTTATTGCATCGTATAATTGTTCCAGTAATAATCTCCTTTCCGCATAAGGCAAATGGCGAATATCCTGTCCTTCCCATTCTAAAATATCATATGCTTTCAAAATTACAGGGACTTTTTCGAGTAAACTTGCTGATATTGTTTTGCGACCAATTCGGGTTTGCAAATCATTGAAAGTCCCGATTCCGCCTTCGGGAAAAGCTAAAATTTCGGCGTCGATCACCGTTCCATCAGGAATCAAACCAACAAAAGATTGAAGCTCAGGATATTTATCGGTTACTAACTCCTCCCCTCTTGACCAGACATAAATTTCGCTTTCGCGAATGATCGTTTGTGACCGAATCCCATCCCATTTATGTTCGACGGACCAGTCTTCCGGGTTTCCTAAATTGTTCACTTCGCCTTCAATCGGATATGCCAGATAAAATGGATACGGCTTTGATAAATAATCACTATTTTTTTCGTCTAGAATCAATTCCTGAAAAGTAATCGTATTCGGATCCCAATTCCCCATTAATTTATAAGCTAAAGCATCTTCATCCACCTCTTCTGCTTTAGATAAAGCGCGAGTCATTAATTTTTGGCTTACGCCGATTCTGAAACTTCCGGTAATTAATTTCGTAAAAACAAAGCGTTCATAATAATTCAATGCCAGCCAGTTCTCCTGTAAATATTCTTTTTTTTCTACGTCAGTTTTCTTTTTTAAAGCAATAATCTCCTGAAGGTATTCAGTTAAACTTTTATCAGAATGTTCTTTTGTCGTCGGAATAATCAAAGCAATTGTCTCTGCCAAATCACCTACAATATGATAACTTTCTTCGAAAAGCCATAAAGGAATATTGGCTAATTCATTTGCCCAATTTCGTAATAAAGTAGTGTTGACAGGTCTCGGCGGACGACGATGTGAAAGAATCGCAATGGTCCAGACTTTATCCTCTGCCGATGCATTTTTAAAATACATCGTCAATGCATCAACTTTTACATTCGTCTTGTTTGAACTGTCAAGGACTTTTATGAGTTGGGCGAAATTTTTCATTCTCGAATTTCTTTTTCGGTTTCCACTTCTTTTTCCATTTCTTTTTCCATTTCTGCTGTTTCACCTTCGTATTGTGTTTTCTCGGTTCTGGCGTCGTAACCCAATTCTCTTAAATATTTGGAGAAAATATCGGTATAACCATGGGTACAAATCACTCTTTCGGCGCCGCTCGCCTTAATGCTGTCCAGTAACGAGAACCAATCACAATGATCGCTTAAAACAAAACCTTTGTCAATCGCACGTCTGCGTCTGGCGCCACGAAATGCCATCCAGCCGCTAGCCGAACCGGTAACAAAAGGTGTCATTTTTCGGATCCACACGCTTCCGTGTGCACTTGGTGGTGCGAGAACAATATTTCCTAATAAATCTTCTTTCTTGGTTTCGTACGTCACTAAAGTAGTTGGCGGAAGATCTACTAATGGTCGAACAACATTGGTCATATTCTCAATAGCGCCATGTGTATAAATGGTTCCGATATCTGTATCTAAATATTTTAAAAGTCTTTGTGCTTTACCTAAAGAATATCCAAAAAGGACGGATGTTTTTCCCTCTGCTTTGTTTTCTGCCCACCAATTATTGATTTCTGTAATTACTTCAGCCTGTGGAGTCCAGTTGAATGCCGGTAAACCAAAAGTACATTCGGTTATAAAAGTGTGACATTTTACAACTTCATAAGGAACAGAAATTCCGTCGTCTTCAACTTTATAATCTCCTGTAAAAACCCAAACTTCGCCTTTATGTTCCACCCGAATTTGGGCACTTCCAATAATATGTCCGGCGGGATGAAAAGAGAATTTTACGTTGTTGATTACAAAAGTTTCGTTCCAGTTTTTCCCAGTAACATTTATTTCGCCCAAACGATGTCGGATTATAGGAATATTAGTGTGATGTGTAATATAATTTTGATGTCCCCAGCGTGCATGATCAGAATGTCCATGTGTAATAATTGCATTTTTTACCGGCCGCCACGGATCGAGATAAACATCGGCTTGTTGACAGTAAATTCCATTATCATTAAAAGCTAAAAGTGGGATTTTCATATTGCTACCATTTTAATGTTGATAAACCATTTTGGCACATTCTATCAAATTTAACTATTTATCAATCAAGCTGTTTTACAGTTTTGTGGGATTACTTTATTAAATTACAACTTTTTAATATTGTATTGTGATATATTCAAATTATCATTTGTACTTTTGTAAAAAATTAGACAATTCGTAATTTTAAAAATAATTTATCCCATGTTAAAAGGATTCTTTCATGTACCAAAAGCGGTAAACGAACCTGTAAAAGGTTACGCGCCAAACTCGCCAGAAAAAGCGGCTGTACAAGCAGCTTACACTACAATGTGGAACTCAAAAATTGATGTGCCCTTATACATTGGAAGTGAAGAAATCAAAACTGGAAATACAAAAACAATTTCAGCTCCTCACGATCACAAACATATCGTTGGAACGTATCATTTAGCTGAAAAACAACATATCGAAAAGGCGATTGCCAATGCACTTGAATCAAGAAAAGCATGGGCAAACATGGCATGGGAACAGCGTGCTGCTATTTTCTTAAAAGCTGCTGAACTTATTGCTGGTCCGTACCGAGCGCGTATTAACGCAGCAACTATGATCGGACAATCTAAAAATATTCACCAGGCAGAAATTGATGCTTCTTGTGAATTAATTGACTTCTTACGTTACAACGTAGAGTTCATGACTCAAATTTACGGAGATCAGCCAAAATCTGATTCTACAACATGGAATCGTTTAGAATACAGACCTCTTGAAGGCTTTGTTTACGCGATTACTCCTTTCAACTTTACTGCTATTGCTGCAAATCTTCCTGCAAGTGCTGCTATGATGGGTAACGTTGTAATCTGGAAACCAAGTGATAGCCAGGTTTTCTCAACAAAAATTATTATTGAAGTTTTCAAAGAAGCTGGTGTTCCTGATGGCGTTATCAACGTTGTTTTTGGAGATGCTTTAATGATTACGGATACTGTTTTGGCAAGCCGTGATTTCGCCGGAGTCCACTTTACAGGATCAACTCATGTATTTAAAGATATCTGGGCTAAAATTGGCGCAAACATCCACAACTACAAAACATACCCAAGAATCGTTGGGGAAACTGGTGGTAAAGATTTTATCATTGCACATCCAAGTGCTAACGTAAAACAAGTGACTACTGGTATTGCTCGTGGTGCATTTGAATTTCAGGGGCAAAAATGTTCTGCAGCTTCAAGAGCTTATATTCCACAAAGTTTATGGCCAGCTGTAAAAGAACAATTAATTGCTGATGTAAAATCTATGAAAATGGGTTCTCCGGAAGATTTCGGAAACTTTATTACTGCAGTTATCCACGAAGGTTCTTTTGATAAATTAGCTAGTTATATAGATCAGGCTAAAAAAGATGCTGACGCAGAAATTATTGTTGGTGGAAATTACGATAAATCTGTAGGTTACTTTATTGAGCCAACGGTTATCGTAACTACAAACCCAAAATATACTACAATGGAAACCGAATTATTCGGACCAGTAATTACTATTTATGTTTACGAAGACGCAAAATGGGAAGAGACTTTAGAATTAGTTGATACTACTTCTGAGTACGCTTTAACAGGAGCTATATTTAGCCAGGATCGTTATGCTATTGAAGTAGCGACTACGAAATTGCAAAATGCTGCCGGTAACTTCTACATCAACGATAAACCAACAGGAGCTGTTGTTGGAATGCAACCTTTTGGCGGAGCAAGAGCTTCAGGAACGAACGACAAAGCTGGTTCTGCATTGAACTTATTGCGTTGGGCTTCTCCAAGAACTATTAAAGAAACTTTTGTAACTCCGGAAGATTATAGATATCCGTTTTTAGGATAGTCTTAAAGTTGGAAAGTCGAAAGTCAATATTATAAGCCGAATCTAAATTTAGATTCGGCTTTTTTGTTGCTTTATTTCCAGATCGGAATTTTTACAAAACTATCATTGTACCATTTTACTTTTAATGGTTCTTTTGCGTCTTCGATCGTTTCTTCGGTTACAGTTTTTCCGGTTCCATAATTCAATTCTGAAAAGCGATTTTTGTTTACATTAATTACAGCGACTAACTGACTGCCTTTACTTAGTTGTTTACTTACTAAATGTGTATTCGAAAAAGGAATTGATTCTATTTCATTTGGCTTTAGCAAATTTCTTTTAGTAGTATCTTTTGCATAACTGACTCGTCCTAAAAAATAAGACAGATGAAAATATTCACCATTAGGCATTAATTCATATAAAGTCACTCCGATATCCAAATCTTTTTTATTGATACTTAGTTTTAGTTCTCCTAAAAAAGAACCATTAATCAACATTGATTCTTTCAAGGGGTCACTAATAAAAACAAATCCGCTACTGGTATCAATTTCTTTTCTAATAATAGGATTTGGGTAATATTCGTTGTTTTCGGTTTGTCTGTCAGCAAAATTAACTTCCTGATACAGGTAATTTTTTTGAATTGGCTTTTTCTCATTCAAGGCATAAAATTTTCCTGATTTGTTATCGGTCAAATATAGCTGTAAGAAACCATTAGCCATTTTGTCAAGAGAGGGAGCACTTCGCCATTCATTTGTTCCCATAACTTCATAATTAATTTTGTCTTTCAACATTTCTGGTTTTGCTCCATTTTTCAGGATAAAATCAAACCATTGATAAGTTATTTTTTTAATGTTGATTATTGCAACTGAATCAACCTTGTAATCATTCAACTTAATTTCACCACCAATCTGAGTACCAAAATGACCGTATGGGCCAATTATTACATAAGCCGGAGTTTTTGGATTGTATTTCTGAAGTTCTCGTATGTAATACAAACTTGAATTTTGAGAATCATTATAATAGCCATCAAGAGCTAAGACAGGAATATTAATTTGTTCAAACTCTTTTTTGTACGGTGCCATTTTTTGCCAATATTCATCAAATGAGGGATGATTTGTCCATCGTTGAAAATGTCTGTTTGGATGGTTATCAATACTATCCATCTTTTTATAAGCAACACCCGTTTCCCACCAAATATTCTGCATTTTTCTAAATCGCTGCCTATCATTTCCTGCAATTGTATCCAGATATTTATTATTACCAACATAAAACGACCATTCATAATTGGGATTTACAAAAATATTATTTTCCATTGGCAGGCCCATTCCAGGTCTGTTGGCAACATAAGGTACAATTGTCTTGAGCGCCGGATGCATCTTCTTACAGGCCGCCCATTGTGTATATCCATTATAACTTCCGCCATACATACCGACACTTCCGTTGCACCATTCTTGTTTACTGATCCAATCAATGACATCATAGGCGTCGTTGGCATCATTTTCATACGGAAATATTTCATCTGGACTAAATCGCTTACCTCGCGAGTAGGCGATAACACCAACATAATCTTTATCTGCCGCTTCTTTTAAGGATTTAATATCTCTTCCTTTATCTCTCACATAAATAGTATATTGAAGTATTACAGGTTTTGGAACAGAAACTCCTTTTTTTCGAATGACCATTGCAGATATAAAAGCACCATCACGTGTTTTGATCATTACGCTATCCTGAATGTCATAAGCGCTTTTTAAATCTTCTGCTTTTGTTACGCTTGTTTGCTGTGAGAATGTATTTGATACTAGTAAAATAAGAAATATAAAATTTAAAATTGTTTTCATTGAATTATTTTATTGATAGCTTTCACTAAATCTCGTTACTGTTTTTAAATTTGACTGATTGACGATTTGAAACCTTTAGCAATTCGCCCGTCTTTAGTTTTATTTCCAGCCCGCTTCCAACTGTTTTTTTTACTTCCTGGATATAATTAATATTTACAATCTCAGTCCTGTTTATTCTGAAAAAAATATTTTCATCTAACATCTCTTCCCATTGACGGAGAGAACGCCTTTGCAGGGCTTTTTTATCCTGAAAATAAAGTCTGGTATAATTTTCAAGTGATTCTATTAAGTAGATTTCGTGCAATTGAATAAAGAATCGCTTCTCTCCATCCTTAATGAAAATTTTACGATCATTTGTTAAAGAATCATTCGAAGAAGATTTTAAGCGTATAGCATTTCTTATTTTTTCAATTGCTTGCAAGAATCGTTCTTCTCGTATAGGTTTCATTAAATAATCCAACGCATTAACTTCAAATGCCTGCACAGCAAACTGGTTATAAGCAGTTGTAAATAATACTAATGGTACATTATTTAAAGACTCCAATAAATCGAAACCGGATTTCTCAGGCATTTGAATATCTAAAAAAATTAAATCGGGCATATTTACCTCAATTAAATCCTTAGCATCATCAGCATTTTCTGCCTCGCCTAACAGAATGAAATCTTCATAATCATTTAATGCCCTTTTCAGTTCTTCCCGGGATAACCGTTCATCATCAACTATTATAAATTTTATCTTTTTCATTTCGTTGGAAGTATCATCGTTGTCAAAACCGTTTCGTCATTCATCTCTTTAATTTCAAAAGAAGCATTTCCGTTATATTGCAGAAGCAAACGTTCTTTCAGATTATTTAATCCAATACCGGAATCTTTAATTCCTATACTCAGCTTACCCGAATTTTGAACAATAATTTTCAGAAAACCGTTTTCCTTTTCAACTATTACATTAATAAATCCGCCATTTTTTCTTTTTTCAATTCCATGTTTTATGGCATTCTCCACCAAAGACTGAATGCTCAAAGGCAGAACAAAATGTTCAGTTAAGTCTAAATTTGTTTCAATTTTAATTTGCAAACGTTCCTCAAATCGTATTTTTTCTAATTCCAGATAATCTTTGACAAGATTAATCTCGTCTTCTAATGGTATTAATCTTGCAACATTATTATTTAAAGAATTTCGTAGCAACTCAGACAATAAATCAATTGCTCTTCTGGCCGAATCTGGATTTTCTAAGATCAAAAATTTTATATTGTTCAATGAGTTAAAAAAGAAATGCGGATTTAACTGTGCACTCAGATTGTTCAATTGTGCTTCTTTCACTATAAGCGACAATCGGGCGTTTTCTTTTACCGTTTCTATTTCAAGTCTTGAATAATGATAAAGATGGTAAGCCAATAGCCAAATAGACATTAATCTCATGCCTGTGATAAAAATCTGCAATTGTGTTGATTTTAAAAATGATATAAACGAAACAGGATTGCTCTCTAAAATCAGTAAACGTACCAGATAAAGTTTACCAACAATTAAAAACATGTACAAAACTGAAAGCACCAAAACACTAATTGCAATTCTCGGAACTAACATTTTTAGACTTAATTTATTCCATCTGTTTTTTAAAGAAAAGTTTCTATAAATATGTGTCAATGTAATTCCAATGGTTACATCCAATATTAAATCTGCTATGCCTATTTTCCATATAAAAGTACCGCTGAAAAAGGCAGAAAACCCCCAATACAAGGAAGTTGTAATCCAACCGATTAATTGAATTGTCCAATATGTCGGTATTCTGGTAATTCTTTTCAATACAAATGTTTTAGTGTTGTAGTAAAGATATTCCTCTAATACAGATTGGACAAATAAAAGTACATGAGCGGAGAATAATAGAGGATGAAGCAGATTTCAGGTTTCAGGTCAAATAAAAAATCCCAAATTCCTTAAATTGGAATTTGGGATTTTATTACATAGATTCCAACAAAACCTGAAACCTGAAACTTTTAAACTTGAAACCTTTTTCTAAGGCTGAAACTTCAAAGGCAAATGCACCACTTTTTTAGTTTCAAAAAACTCGTCTTCAAAAATATCTGCCAAATCATATAAAGTAGCCTTTGGAAAAGCAGCTAATTCTTCGGTCAAATCTCCACCTTTTAAATAAAGGATTCCGTTTTTTAAAGTGTGTTTGTGCTGCTTTTTGATTTTATCTTTTATCCAGGAAACAAAATCCGGCATATTGGTTACCGCACGGCTCACGATAAAATCGAAATCACCTTTCACCAATTCAGCACGTTTTTGTTCTGCTTTTACATTTTTTAATTCTAAGGCATCAACAACACCCTGAACCACTTTTATTTTTTTCGCAATAACATCAATTAAATAAAAACGCGTTTCGGGAAAAAGAATCGCTAACGGAATTCCAGGAAATCCCCCCCCGGTTCCAACATCCAAAACAGTTGCTCCAGGTTCGAATTTCATGATTTTTGCGATTCCAAGCGAATGCAAAATGTGTTTTGTATATAAGGCGTCAATGTCTTTTCGCGAAATTACATTGATTTTTTCATTCCAATCGTGGTATAAAAAGTCTAATTTTTGAAATTGTTCGATTTGAAGTTCAGTCAAATTTGGAAAATATTTCAATATCTCATCCATTGTAGTAAATTTTTAACAAAAGTACTACTTTACGATTGAAATATTTAACTCAATTTTGCAAATTGAAAATTTATAATAATTACCTTTGAAAACTATTTAAAATAATTATGAATAACATTGCGCCTACATTTGCTAAGCAAGACAATCTGAAGTTTTTCAGAACACTTAACTCACGAGTAAACAATTACTTCAAGGAGAATAACATTCAGAAAACCGGAAACTGGAAACTGCATTTAAAAGCCGTTATTCTTTTTGCCGTTTTTCTAACGCCTTACTTTTTGATATTAACTCTTAATATGCCTTTTTGGGCACAATTGCTATTAAACATCCTGATGGGAGTTGGAATGGCAGGAATTGGAATGAATGTTATGCATGATGGAAATCACGGATCTTATTCTTCTAAATCCTGGATCAACAAAATTATGGGTGGAAGTATTTATGTTTTAGCCGGAAATGTACACAACTGGCAAGTACAACACAATGTACTTCACCATACTTATACTAATATTCACGGTCACGATGAAGATTTGGATGCGGGAAGAATTATACGTTTTACACAAAATGCCGAATGGCACCGTTTTCACAAATTTCAACACTATTATTCTTTTTTCTTATACGGACTATTGACTTTTAATTGGGCATTAACAACCGATTTTAAGCAAATGAAAAATTACTTAAAAAGAAAATTATCTTACGGAGCTCCTCAAAGTCCAACTAAATTATGGACGGTTTTAGTAATTACAAAAATAATTTACGTTTTAATCTGGATGGCTTTGCCAATGATTTTAGGCGTAACATGGTGGAAAGTAGTTATTGGATTTTTTGTAATGCACTACACGGCAGGATTAATTTTAAGTATTGTTTTTCAGTTGGCACACGTAGTGGAAGAAACTTCAAACCCTGTTCCGAATGAAGAAGGTGAAATAGAAAACACCTGGGCAATTCACCAATTATACACTACTGCCAATTTTGCTCCAAAAAACAAAGTAATCAATTGGTTTACCGGAGGATTAAATCATCAGATTGAACACCATATTTTTCCAAATATCAGTCATGTACATTACGGAAAAATTGCTGAAATTGTAAAACAAACTGCAATCGAATGCAACTTGCCTTATCATGAATTCAGAACCATGAGAGGTGCCATTATTGCGCATTATAAGCATTTGCGTGATCTTGGAATGAAACCTGAACTAGCATAAAAAATCTATTAATAATTAACCTTCCTTAATTAAAGTTGAAATTAAGGACAATCAAAATTTTTATAATGAATCATATTCTTTCGGACAGAATTAACAACTTAGCGACCTCACAAACTTTGGCTATGGCCGCTTTAGCACGCGAATTAAAAGCACAAGGAAAAGACATTATCAGTTTAAGTTTAGGTGAACCAGACTTCAATACACCAGAATTTATTAAAGAAGCTGTTAAAAAAGCAGTTGACGAAAATTATAGCACATATTCTCCAGTAGAAGGTTATTTAGAATTGAGAGAAGCAATCTCCAGAAAATTCAAAAGAGACAACGGATTAGAGTACAAACCAACTCAAATCGTAGTTTCTACAGGAGCAAAACAATCTTTATACAACATTGCACAAGTAATGTTAAACGATGGTGACGAGGTTATTTTACCAGCACCTTACTGGGTTTCTTACTTCGAAATTGTAAAACTTTCAGGCGGAGTTCCGGTTGAAGTTCCAACTTCTGTAGATACTGATTTCAAAATCACTCCGGAACAATTAGAAGCTGCTATCACACCAAAAACAAAAATGATGTGGTTCAGTTCTCCTTGTAATCCTTCAGGTTCTGTTTACAGCAGAGAAGAGTTAACAGCACTTGCAAAAGTCTTAGAAAAGCACCCAAATATATATGTAGTTGCTGACGAAATTTATGAGCACATCAATTTCTCAGGAACTTTCTGCAGTATCGGTTCAATTCCTGGAATGTTAGAAAAAACAATCACTGTAAATGGAGTTGCAAAAGCATTCGCCATGACAGGATACAGAATTGGTTACATCGGAGCACCGGAATTCATTGCAAAAGCATGTACAAAAATTCAGGGACAAGTAACTTCAGGAGCAAATTCTGTAGCACAACGCGCTACGATTACTGCTGTAGATGCAGATCCAAGCGTATTAAACCACATGGTTCAGGCTTTCCATACTCGTAGAGATTTAGTAGTCGGATTATTAAAAGAAATTCCAGGAGTAAAAATCAACGTTCCGGAAGGAGCTTTTTATGTTTTCCCGGACGTTTCTTCTTTCTTCGGAAAAACGTTAAGAGGAACTGAAATTAAAGATGCAAACGATGTTTCAATGTATCTTTTGGCTGAGGCTAACGTAGCAACCGTAACAGGTGACGCTTTCGGAAATCCAAATTGTATTCGTTTTTCTTACGCAACAAGCGATGATATTTTAAAAGAAGCATTACGCAGAATCAAAGAAGCTTTGACTCTATAAAATATAAATAAGTTTATTAAAACGGCTTAAGGTTCAAAGTTTCATCACTTTATACTTTAAGCTGTTTTTTTATGTTTATTTTGGGCGTGTCCCTCCGGGCCGGGCTATCCGCTATATTTCCGATTAACAAAAACTACGGCTAAAAAGCCTACCGTCTGGACACATCTCTAAAGAGTATCCAGCCTTGCATGACTGAATTGAATTTTTGCAGGCCAATCCAAAAGGTTGTGATACCAGGTTTTCTTTC
>NZ_LMEF01000030.1:345122-370611 GCF_001427905.1 Flavobacterium sp. Root420 | reverse complement strand
AATAAAACTTAATCTAAAAGGAATGAGCCCGATACAATATCGAGCTCATTATTATCAAATTTAATTATAAATTCGTCTAAACTTTTGGGTGCAGTTCAATTCAAGGGCTTTTTCTTTTATCTAATTCTGTCTGAATCTTCATTGATGTTTTTCTCTTTAAATTTGGTTTCTTTTACCTTTCCAAAAGAATATCGTATTGCTATTGAAATCTCATGATTATCGACGACATATCTTGCTTTAGAAGTAATACTATTGACAGTAAATTGTTCTGTCCGAATATTGTTTTTAAAAACATTATTACAGCTTAAAGTGCAATTCCAATTTTTAGAGAAGTTTTTTGAAACCGCCATATCTACTACAAACATCGGATCAGTTTCAAAAACACCAGTGTATTGCTTTGTTAATCCCCAAAAAATCAAAACAAAAGAATAGTCTTTTGGAAGTTTAAATTCGTTATTGGAGCTATAATAGCAATATGGTTTTGATGCCAGTAATGCTGCAGATTTATCTTCAATTTTTTCTAAAAGAAAAACCAAAGAATTGGTAGTTGTCCAAAATTTGTAGGTGAACGGCAAAGTGAAATCGACTGTAAATCCAGAACTTTTATCAAAATTTATATCCTGAAAAGTCATTATATTTTTTTCATCATCAAACGAAAAACTGCTGTAGACAGGATCTTTGGCGTAAGTATAACTCAATTTAACCGATTTATCATCATATTGAAAAGTGGTCGAAATTTCGTCAATTATAGTTGGTCCTAAATTAATATTTCTTGCATATAAAAAATAAGGATTAATATAGGTCGATCCCTGACTTAACGAAGAATAATTAGGTCGCGAAATACTTTTTATATAATTTACACTAATACTTTTTGTGCTATCAATAGGATATGTAAACTGAGCCTTTGGAAAAAAATTCGTATAATTTTTAGCAATCAACGGCAATAAATCGGTTTTAAACTTTCCGTTTATATTAGTGTTTTCCATACGAAATCCGACAGAGAAATCGATCTTTTTAATTTTTCCGGAAAGTTGACTGTAGCCGGCTAAATTCTCTTCTTTAAAATCATAATGACTTATTTTATTGGTATTGTTTTCATAATAAAAGATGTCAAAATCAGATTTTGAATTTGCGCCAGAATACAGTCCGCCTACTTCAAATTTCATTTCATTTTTCAGCTTTTTTTCAATATCAATCCTGCCCGAAAAAACATTGACTTTAAACCTCTGATCCCGAATCTGGGCCAATTCAAATTGAGTATCATTAAAATTATTTTGAACCTCACTCCACGAAGTCTGATCAAAATCAGAAAATTGAAATCCAGTAAAAAGCTGTGTATCTATTGACTTTATTTTTTTATTATAATTAAAAAAAGAGTTTACAAAGTTCTTTTTACCATCATTATCACTATACGTCACCACATTATTTACAACATCCTGGTTTTTATTTTTTGTTATTGTATTGATAGGAAAAATGTCCGTCTGCAATTTACTATTTACATTAAATGAAAAATAATCGTCGTCATTTATTTTGTAGAGAAAACTACCTCCAAAAATATATTGCTTTCTTTTTGTATTCGCCGTAACATCATATTTTGAAGCAATATCTGCATCAGAAATCTGATAATCGATACTATGGCCTTCCCATGGATTCAATCTATTGTAATTAAAATTAGCTTTGAGCTCCAGTTTGTTTTTTTTGAAATTAGAATTAAATCCCAGATAATTATTGTAATTTTTTTTAAACGAAGCAACCTCAGAAATCTCCGTTCTAAAACTGTCTTTTTTACTAAACTTTCGGGTAATCAAAATTACAACACGTCCTTCAGCTTCATATTTAGCAGACGGATTCTGAATAATTTCAATTGTTTTAATATCAGCCACAGCCAAAGTATTTAAATCGTTCATACCGACCTTTTGATTGTCAATATAAATCAATGGATTTCCTTTTCCCACAACCGAAATACTTTCCCGATCAGCACTCACCTGAACCGTTGGCATTTTGGACAACAAATCAACTGTATTTGGGATTGCATTGTACATCGAATTGGCAACATCTAATTTTATATTCCCGTTTTGATTCGAAAATGATTTTTTATTTTGAGTGATAACAACTTCGTTCAGGTTATTCGAAATGCTATCTTTTGATGTTTTATTCTGGGCATTTCCCAAAAGAGAAAAACAAAATAACAACAGGATTATAAAAAGTTTTAGAGGCAAATAAACATTCATTTTAAAAAGATTTTTGATTTAAATTGAATGCAAAAGTGCTTCTAAAAACAGGTTGCGAAAGTTAATTGAAGGTTAATGCGGGGTTAATATCTAAATTATATCATAAAAGCTTTATTTTTGGGATGAGAAATTAGCCCACCGATTACTGATCATCGTACGTTAATTTCACGCAGATTATGCAGATTGAAGCAGATTTAAAAAGATCAATTTTAATCTGCTAAAATCATTTTAAATCTGCGTGAAAAAATAAAGAAATCCGTTTAATCCGCTTCATCCGCGGCCCAAAAATAATGAAACAAAGAATCAATTTATTAATAGCATTTTCAGTTGTTGCACTGATCGTTTTGTCGACGGTACAATGCTATTTGGTAAAAACCACTTATGATTATAAAGTGGCTCAGTTTCATACGGAAATCAAAAATGAAATTGCTCAGATTTCTAATAATTACAGTGATATCGATTCGGTTATTGTTTCGAAAAAAGAAGCACTTTACAAACAATTATCAGAGAACTATCTTAAGGGAAAAACCAGTAAGATCGATATCAAAAAAGCTATTCTTGAAAGTGAATTTAGCGATGTGTTAACGCAGAAAATCAAACGAAAATTTGAAAGAGATTTGCCCAACCTGAAAATTGATTTTGCAATTGTACTGAACAAATATATTTTGTATCAAAATGCTCAAAAAGCAGATACCATTTTCTCTGAAAAACCTTTTATTCAGAACAAATTATATGGCAATTTAATATCTTTAAATCACGCCTTTTTAGTTCGGAATTATGTTGGAACCACCAACGGGACTTTTGAAAATCAGGATTATAAATTATTGACAGAAGATTCGATGTACGTTTCGGTCATTGACTGGGAAATGATTATTTTAAGACGAATGACATTCGTTTTGATCTTGTCCTTACTTTCAATTTTAACCCTGATAACTCTTTTTGTAATTGCCATAAAAGCTTTAATCAAACAGAAAAAAGTGAGCGATGTTAAAACTGATTTCATCAATAATATTACGCACGAACTCAAAACGCCTTTGGCTACTTTGAGTATTTCGACTAAAATTTTAGAACAAAAAAACATTCGTGAAAACGATGAAAATTTTAATGCCATTATCAATACGATTTCGCGTCAAAATAATCGACTTCAAAATTTGATTGATCAGGTTATGGCAAATTCATTGGCAGAAAATGAAATCGAATTACAGAAAGAAAAAATAGAAACCGAATATTTTCTGCTTTCCATTGTAAATGATTTTAAAATTACATTTCCGAAAATTAATCTCAAAACCGATTTTCAAACTCAGAAAACAATTTTGATTTTAGATAAATTCCATCTGACAACCGCTTTTTTAAATGTTTTGGAAAATGCTGTAAAATATGGCTCTACAACTATTACAATAAAAACCAGAATTATAGAAAATCAATTTTCTATAAGTATTGAAGATGACGGAATCGGAATTGAAAAGAACAAACAATCACTTCTTTTTGATAAGTTTTATCGCGTACAACAAGGAAACCAGCACAATACAAAAGGCCTGGGTCTAGGACTTTATTACGTTAATCAGATTATAAAAGCACATCAGGGCTCTGTTAACGTTGTGAGTGACTTAGGAAAAGGAACACAGTTTACTATTTTATTAAAAGTTTAATTACCTTATTTTGAAAAAATTACTTTTAGCTGAAGACGATTTTGACTTTGCTGCCATTTTAAAACAATATTTAGAACTGCATGAATTCGAAGTAATCTGGGCAGAAAATGGAGAAATAGCTTTAGACTATTTTAAAAACCAAACTTTTGATATTTGTGTTTTTGATGTAATGATGCCCAAAATGGACGGATTTTCACTGGCCGAAAAAATAATTACAATCAATCCCGAAGTTCCATTTATTTTTCTAACGGCACGAAAGTTAAAAGAAGACAAAATCATTGGATTAAAACTAGGTGCAGATGACTATATCATAAAACCTTTTGAAGTCGACGAACTGATTTTGCGTTTGCAGAATATTCTAAAGAGAATCGAACAAAAAAGAAGTCTGGACGGAAATAATATAATTGAAATTGGTTCTTATATTTTTGATAATGAAAGATTAACTCTCAATAATAAAAACCACGTCCAGCAGCTTACAGAAATGGAAGCTTCTCTTATTGAGTATCTATATCTAAACCATAATCAGTTATTAAAGAGAGATCAGATTTTAATGTCAGTTTGGAAAAAAGACGACTATTTCTCCGGGCGAAGTATGGATGTTTTTATCAGCAGGCTTAGAAAATATTTTAATTCAGATCCAAAAATCAAAATTGAAAGTGTCCGTAATATTGGTTTGGAATTTAAAATAGAAAAGCCCTGATGAATCAGAGCTTTCAAAATATTTATTAAAGAAAATTAGTTTCCG
Organism: Flavobacterium sp. Root420; assembly: GCF_001427905.1. Lineage (GTDB taxonomy): Bacteria > Bacteroidota > Bacteroidia > Flavobacteriales > Flavobacteriaceae > Flavobacterium. Next base: position 365,986 of record NZ_LMEF01000030.1, on the reverse strand, counting down.
ATTACCCATCCTAAAGTAAAGTTTATAAGTGGTACAAATTCCGTATCATACTTATCAAAATTTACTCCCGGACCTGCACTAAATTCCAGATTAAACTTTCTTTTGTAAGTACGCTGAAATCCCCAAAGCGCTCCTATTGTAAAGGAAGGAACCGATTCTCTATAATTATCATTTGTCGAAATAGATTCAAAATTATAAGCCGCATTTAAGGCAAGATAATTTCCCGAATTAAAAGCTGTTCTCTTTCCTTTTGCAGCTCTTTTTTCAAGATTGTAATAATGACGAAATTGTTCAACGATTTGTGGAAAAAAAGCAAAATTTGAATCGTAAGAATTCGCTGAAAATCCTAAACCTAAACTTGCTTCAGAGTACAAAGTATTTTTAGAATCAAAACCATGTTCATAAACGAAGCCTGGTAAAAACATATTAATCTTGAATTGATTTTTTTGAACAGCTGTAACTGGTTCATCTTGTGCCTGAACGGCATTAAAAAAAAGAACAGCTAGAAATAAGAACACGTAATTTTTCTTCATTTTGGTTTTTAAATTGGTTGTGACAAAAATAGTATTTAAACAATACAACCTATAAAAAACAAAATAATTTCTTACAGATAAATTCAACACAAATTTTTACTGCAAATCATATAAGCTTCATAAGTAATTGTATAACAGTTTACACGCTTTTAGAAGGTAAATTTGATATGAATCTTAAAAACATAAATCATGAACCTTAAAAGACTTTTTGGAGCAGTGCTTACCATTCTGGGAATTGTGGGCCTTATTTACACCGCAGTAATTTTTGCTGATACTTCAGGAGGAACGCGAGATATTAAATCACTTATTATTTACGGAATCCTTGGAATCGTTTTCTTTACATCCGGAATCAGTTTAGTTCGAACTACAAAAGACGAATCATAGTATTTTATTACATTAATGCTATTGTAATCTTTTCATAAAGAGGAGTTTTTACGCCATATTTTAAGCCTTCGTTGACTACAAATTGTGTCAACGAAGTTACTTCTGTTTTTCTGCCTGCCAATAAATCCCTGTGCATAGATGAAGTTGCTTCTTTAGGCGATTTTTCAAGCTTGACAATCGTTTGATTGACAATATCTTTTGGCAATTGCAAACCTTTTGCTTTGGCAACCGCTTCAATTTCATGAAGCAATTCTATATAAACTTTCATCGATTTCTTGTTCTTTTGCACCTCTCCTATATTTTGATTCAAATAAGAAGTTACTGATGCCAATGCCGAGATGAAAATAAATTTCTCCCAAACGATTTCCTCAATATTTTCAACCAAATAACTTTCGATTTTAGCTTTTTGGAAGATACTTTGCAATTCTTCTAATTTAGCATTTGAAGCCGTTTTCGAACCAAAAAATAACTTTTCATAAAAGCCTATTTTTCTAATCGTTCCCGGCGAAGCAATCATCGAAATAATATATACGCAACCTTGTAAAACCTCATTATTAGGAAATATTTTCTCGATACGTTCAGGCGCATCAACCCCATTGTATAACGGAAGAATTATAGTTGTCTGAGTAATACATTTTTGCAGTGAAAGCAAACTTTCTCTAATATCGTAAGTTTTTGTAGCACAAATTAAATAATCTAAAGCACCAATTTCATCCGGATTATTTGAAACCAATTTTGGATGAACTATAATCTCATTCTCATCGGTAATGATTTTTAGTCCGCTATCTGCAATTGCCTTTTGGGTTTCACCACGGGCAATAAAAATAACCTCAACCTCGTCCGACTTAAAATAAGCTTTCGCTAAAAGTCCACCGAAATATCCTCCTACACCTCCCAGTCCTAAAATCCCAATTCGTTTCATAAATTCCAATCTTTAAATTCCAAATTCCAAAGCAACTACAAAGTTTGTCATTGAGAGGAACGAAGCAACCACACTAACAATTGATCCTGCAAATGAGATTGCCTCGTTCCTCGCAATGACAAAAAAATCCGCGTCATCCGCGTGCCAAAACTATTCCTCCAAAACAGGCTCTAAATTCAGCTCCGTAAAATCATGTTCCGTTTTCGAAATGATAATCGTTGCGACTGTATTTCCAATCAAATTTGTAATCGCTCTTGCTTCACTCATAAATTTATCAACTCCTAATAAAAAAGCCAAACCTTCCACCGGAATTTTATGGATCGCTGTCAAAGTCGAGGCCAAAACTATAAATCCACTTCCGGTAACGCCTGCCGCACCTTTTGAAGTAATCATCAAAATCCCGATTACACTGAGAATTTCAGCAAAACTCAAATGCACATCATACAATTGAGCCAGAAATATAACCGACATCGACAAATAAATCGAAGTTCCATCCAAATTAAAAGAATAACCAGTTGGAATTACTAAGCCTACGACCGATTTACTGCAACCCATTTGTTCCAGTTTCACCATAATACTAGGCAGCGCCGCTTCTGAAGATGATGTTCCAAGAACCAATAAAAGTTCTTCTTTAATGTATTTTAAAATAGAAAGGATACTGATTTTATAATATCTCAAAATTGTTCCTAAAATCAGGAACACGAACAAAGCCATAGTCAGATAAACGCAAAGCATCAATTTTCCAAGTGGAATTAATGTTTCTAATCCGAATTTTCCAATCGTATAGGCCATTCCTCCAAAAGCACCAATTGGAGCCAAATACATAACATATTTTAATCCTGTAAAAACTACTTTTGAGAAACGTTCTAAAACCAAAATTGTCTGTTCTCTTTTTTGATAGAAATTCAACGCAATGCCGCAAACGATCGCAGCTAATAAAACTTGTAGCGTAAAATTAGAAAGGAAAAACTGTAGCCACGAAAAGTTCTCCGCAGCATGATTCGTATACTTACTTGCATCCTGCAAGGCCAAACCAGATTTGTCAATTTTGCCAGGTTGAAAGAAATAGGCAACACCAACTCCAATAGCCAATGAAATGGTCGAAACTACTTCAAAATAGAGTAAAGCTTTCACACCAATTCGGCCCACTTTTTTCAAATTCCCCATTCCGGAAATTCCCAAAACAATAGTCAGAAAGATAATTGGCCCGATAAATAGTTTGATAATATCAACAAATGTTTTTCCAACGATTTCCATTTTCACACCATTTTCGGGCGAAAAATGTCCGAGTAAAACACCGGCAATTATGGCAATCAAAACCCAAAAAGTAAGATTAGTAATTATAGAATGAAACGTGCTTTTCTTAATTTTAGGAGAAGAATTTGGAGTAGGTATATTCATGAATTTGATTTAGAGCTTTCACAAATATATAAAAAATGCAGACCTATAAGCCGGATTCTGTCCCTGATAAATCAGGGCCTTATCATTTATCTAGATCCAGCATTACTACTGGACTCGAGCTACCTACCCTTCAACAACGGACGAGAAGCCCTTAAATGCTGATATACTTGGTATTTCACCGCATAGAGTTTACCTGGTTTCACTACAGCATTACCTGTACATACTTTCTGTTGCACTTGTCCTTGTCCCGAAGAATCGGGACCGACGGGTGTTACCCGCTATGCTTCTCTGTGGTGTCCGGACTTTCCTCCCCCCAACGAATTGAGCGACGATAAGGCGGTCTGCGGTGCAAAAGTAGCGATTTATCAATGAAGAATCCAGCATTTAAATTTCCGTTTTTTATAAATTTTTCATAACAATTTAATTTTAAATTGGTTACCTTTAAAATCCTTAATTTTTAAATCAATTATCATGACAAGAATGTATCACTACGCAACTGTTTCAAAAGCTTTAGATCAACTTCATGAAAAAGGATTTACATGTGATTTTAATCTGAACTCGGACATGATTAAAAAAAATCCTGAAAAATTTGAAATTGTACATGTGTATCGATACGAAGGGGAATCAGATCCAGGCGATGAGGCAGTTGTATACGGAATTAAATCGAATTCGGGCAAAAAGGGCGTTTATGTAGCAGGTTTCTCCGCCGACTCCGATCAGGAAACCGCAAAATTTTTATTTGATTTGAGTATAAAGGGAAGGTGATAATTAGCCGCTGAGTTAAAATTTTAATTTTATACTCAGCGGCTTAATAATAGTTAATTTGTTATTTCCAAACGATCAATTTTTCCATCTTTGAATTCGAAATGATATTTTAGAACAATTGGGCTTCCTTCAAAATTTCCTGTAACTTTTGTCGTCAGAATGTCTGTTTCAAATGCTAAAGTTTCAAGTTGAGTCTGATACATTTCACTGGTTTTTTCATTCCATTTCTCTATTTCATTTTGACCTTTGTGTGTTTCATTTTCATCAAAAACTAAAGCCGTTTCTGAAAAACATGCCGCATACGCTTTACTATCAAAATTTGACTGAGCTGCCAGCAAATCTGAAATTATATTGGGTAAATTCATCTTTATATTTTTTATTGGGTTATTAAATTAAATCGTAGGAATCGTTCCGCCATCAATAACAAATTCGGTTCCCGTTAAATAATTAGCTCTTGGCGAAACCAGAAAACCAACTAATTCTGCTACTTCTTCAGGTTGTGCTGGCCGTCCAAAAGGAATTCCGCCTAAAGCATTCATAACACTTTCAGTAGCTTCTTCAACAGTACCATTTGAACTTTCTGCAATTCTTTCCATCATTCTGACCGATGATGTTGTCATGATCCATCCCGGTGATACCGTCAATACACGAACACCTTTTGACGAAACCTCATTAGATAAACTTTTGCTGTAATTAATTAATCCTGCTTTTGCCGACGCATAAGGCAAAGTAGCATCATACAAAGGTAATCTTCCCTGAATAGAGGCGATATGAATAATAACACCTGACTTCTGTTGGATCATCTCAGGTAAAAAACCACGATCTAAGCGTACCGGAGCAAACAGATTGGCCTGAAAAGTTTTTTCCCAATCTTCATCTGTCAACACCTTAAAACCTCCACCTGGAGTTTCGGAACTTCCCAGATTATTAACGAGAATATCCAATTTACCGAAAGCTGCTTTTACTTCTCCAATTACTTTTTCGGTACCTTCTGACGTACTCAAATCAGCAGCAATAAAATGCATATTGCTATTTTCAATTTCAGGTTTGTTTCTTGCGGTGATAATAACTGTTGCACCTGCTCGCCATAATCTTTCAGCAATCGCTCTTCCTGTCCCCTTTGTACCTCCGGTTATCAAAGCAATTTTACCTGATAACTCATTATTAAAATTAAAATCTTTTTCCATTTATTTTTTTTTTATTAGACAAAGTTCGGCAGTATGATTGGTTCGTACAATTACGGAAAACCGAATTGCATACGGATAAATTTTTCCCCTATTGTGCAGTTTAGAACATTACGTTATTTTTGTATATATGTATGAAAGAAAAATTCCTTTGAACTTAAATTGTGGTCTTGACCTGATCGGCGAGGTCCTTTACGGCAAATGGAAAATCCGTTTGCTGTGGTTTATCAATGAGGGATTTCAAAGGCCGAGTGAGCTACAGCGAAAAATTCCCGATGCTTCCAGAAGAGTTTTAAACATTCAGCTGAAAGAACTAGAACAGCATGAATTAGTTTCTAAGATCATTTATGCGCAGATACCTCCAAAAGTAGAATATAACCTAACAGATTTTGGAAAAACAATAATACCTATACTTGCTGCTTTAGGCAATTGGGGAGATGAAAATCAGGATCGTTTAAGAACTGCAATTTTAAAAGATTCTTTAACTGATCGTTTGTAAAGTTAATTTTACCGCAAAGCACGCAAAGAATTTTTATCATTGTGTTTGCAATTGACTTTATAAATTCGCAAAGTTGTTGGTTATGTACTTTGCATAAACCCTAGCACACCTTGTGGTTAAAACAAAAAAGTCCATCATAAAATGACAGACTTTCAAAACAACTCGCAACTAAATTACGAAGTTGGTATCTTCAGTTTCCACCCTGGCTGAATCAGGTCTGGATTTTTAATTATATCCTTATTGGCTTCAAAAATATCCTGCCAGGAAACCCCATATTCTTTTCCTATTTTTGATAGAGAATCTCCGCTTTTCACTGTATATTCTGTAGTTGTTCCTTCTGCCACTTCAATATTCATCACCACATCAGCTGATCTGTAATCTGGATCTAATGTTCCGTAGCTATCCCAAAGTTTTTCTTTATCATCTGCAGATTTTGCTGTACCATCAATGTACAATACATTATCCTGCTCTCTTACCTGCAAATTTGCTATACCCAAAGTAGAAGCTAAGTTTGTTAACTCTCTATATTTATCTTGTAAACTCATAACCTTATTCTTTAATAGTTAATTTGTTATCTACCTTTTTAGGTTTTAATTCCTGTACACTCTGAATTAGCGGAGCCAATTGGCTTCTTTTAATTTCGCCTGAAAGCGTTACAACACCTCCTACAACAGTAGCACTCACGCCATCATATGCTTTTACGACTTTACCAACCGATTTATCTAAATCAGCATCTGAATTAATTATAACAGCCGCTGCCGGAGGTTCTACATTAGGAACCGGAATTTGACAGTTGTTCACTACTGTTTTTACTCCTTTAACCGCTTTAACAGTACGCTCAATATTCTTTTTGAAAGCATCATCATCGCAAGTTCCCACAATAGTGGCAACACCTTCATGAACGGTGACTTGTACACTTGGCGTGTTTAGTTTTTCGTTAACTTCTTTTTGAATATCTGCATCCTTAGGAGCACACGCCACTAAAGAAAAAGCAAAACTCATTCCCAATAAAATAGATCTGATTTTCATAATGATATTTTTTAGTTTTTTAACCTCTTAAAGTTAAAGAATTAAATATCAATATTTTACAAAATAACGTTATGAGATTTATATATTTTCCAGTTTAATTAGTTTGCAGTCGCAGTCGCAGTTTTCAGTGCATGAGACTGTAAACCGTGACTGTAAACTGCGACTGCGACTGAAAACTAATCCAAGTAATCAGGAGGAAACATTTGCTGTCCGTATTTTTTAAAAAGGAAATTCATTTTTTCTTCCGTTTCACTTTCTGTATTTGAAGAAGCTGTTTCAAGATACTCAGCGATTTCTCCAAATAAATCATCTAAGCCGGCTGGTGTTACAGTGCACAAAAGTTTGGCCGGTTCGTTGGAAAGATTTTTAAATCCGTGTACAATTCCACCTTTCGGGATATTTATAAAAGAACCTTTCTTCGCCACATAACTTCCTGATTCTGATTTAAAGGAAACCTCGCCTTCCAATACAAAAAAAGTTTCTGCAAAATCAGCATGCGAATGCGGATTGGGTCCCGCGCCTGAAGGAACCGACATTTCTATTACGGCATATTCTCCGTCGGTTTGTTTTCCAGAGATTATGATTCGATAATTCCCTCCAGCTATTTTAAGTTTTCGGCCTTCGGATTCGTTGACAGTTATGATTGGGTTTGGATTTTTCATTTTTTCGAATTGTTTTTACTTAATACAGTGACCTATTCATGCTGCTTCACATCATTATATTGCCAAAGCACATTTATTATTTTCCATTCTCCATTTTCCTTAACAATATGCATATAATCTATCCAGGCATCTGCTATTAATTTGACAGATGCTGTTCTGGCAGAAACATCTAATAACTTTACATCTTTTCTTGGATTTTTAGGAAACTTATCTCCTTTTACATTATAAGTTTCAGCAAGAATGATCATATTCTCTGCAAAGTATTCTGATACAAAATCTTTCTGGGCAGTCTTGTTTCTAAAAACCGATCTTTTTACCAAACGAGGATGCAAGGCGCTTTCCATCAATTTTGGATTCGGAGTATGCTGCGATTCAATATAAGCTAAAGCAACACGCTTGATATTAAGTGAATCCTGAGCTGTTTGTGCGTAAAATTTAAAAGAACAGAATACAATTGTAATTATTAAGAAATATTTTTTCATAAAAATTTAAGGATTGAATCATTAATATATAATTGCTTTCTTCATTTTAACTTCCTAATTTACCATAACGTTGTTGTTCAGAAAAATATATGATTATCGTTTTACCATTCTTTTTGTACGGATAAAACAATTCATAAGTTCCGTCGCTGGCACTATATCTTAACTCGTTACTATTCTTATCAAATATTGAATTTAAATATTCTCTTTCTTCTTTAGTAGTCTTATGAATATATCTTATTTTCTGAGGATGTATAGTATCCTTCAAATCCCTATCAAAATACTCATTAAAACCCAAATAAACTGGAGCTCCTTTAAGCGTATCCTTAACAATTACCGTTACACTTGGGAAATTTTTATCAGTTTCTGATAAAATTTTCAAAGTGTTTGCTGTCTCTTTAATATACGCTTCAGAAAAAGTATAATTTACCAATTTATCATTGTTTGCTTTATTGTTATCTACTATAGATTTTGCGGATTCAACCAACATTTTTTCTTTGTTGATTGAAGTCAAATAGTCCCCGCCAAAAAGAATTAAAGCCAATAATGGAAAAATCAAAAGCAAACTAACAAACTTTAATCTTTTAGTTTTTTGATTAATCACATCCAGATTATGTTTTTCAGCAATTCTGGTCAGATTAAACATAATATTAATAATTAAGGACCCAAACATAAGCGCAAGAATACCGAACACACTGAAATAGAAGGTTTCAGTCATATTCTCTCTAAAAACTTTTAATCCAAAAACCTGAATCATTATAAAAGTAAATACCCAATAAACTAATAAAAATATTGAAGTGATTCCGATAACGTTACTTAATTTAACTATTTGTTTTGCGTTCATTGGTTTAAGAGTGTTTGTTTTTTCAGTAAAAAAGGACTTTGTTTCGGATTAAAAATAGTACATTTTTTATTACAAATAACACATCTAAAATCCATTTTCTGTACCAAAAAAAGATTATTATTGTATTAAAATATCTATTCGATGAAGTTAAAATACATTTTAGTTTTACTATTCTTTTGTTTCTATAATTATTCCTTTTCCTGTGATTGTCCTCCTCATAAAAAGGAATCAATGGTTGAGAAAGGACTCGGGAATGCTAATATTGTTTTTTATGGTGAATTAATTAAAATAGATACTATCCAAAAAACATATGTTTTTAGAATAATTGAACTTTTTAAAGGAAATTATTCCTTTAAAATAATTCATGGCAAAAGTTTAAAAAATAATTGTGAGATAGATCCTTTTAAAAAAGATTTGTGGATTGTATATGGTAATTTAAATGAAGATAAAACTATAAGTCTTAGTTATTGTTTACCAACTCAAACAATGGAAATTCCCGCAGGATTTGCACCACCAATACCATATTACAATGTTTACGGAAGGAAAATCACAAAACTAGATTCATTACAAAATGATATAGATAATTTGAAAATGAGAAATGAAACTCTTTCAACTTTTTTTTATCAATTGGAAAAACTAAGAGTTTACAAAAATTCTCAAAATACAATTTCTAAAAAAGAAAAAGAAGATCTAAAAATGGCGACCTATGCTAATTACGTTATCATTTCTTTGATTGTCAATATCGTATTATTTATAATTTTAATCTTTGTTCTACTTAAAAGAAAAGATAAATAGAATTGTTAATGATTTTCAACTTAGTTGCTTTTACGACTTTTGTTTAAAATCATGAATTCCATACGCATTAATTCTTCCCTTAATTCTGTAAAGCATTCCGAAAATAACATAACCTTCTAATTTCTAAGCAAATGTACTTTTACAAAAAATAGAATTTATGATACATCAATTAAAACCTTCTATATTAGTCGAAACGCCGCTAGGAACAGGTCAGACTATTTTTTCTTATTGATTACGGAATGCATCAGAATACTTGTTGGGTTGTAGCTTTGCAAGAAAGCGGAATCATAAAACATTTCGACTGCAACGATGTGATTCTTTCTACGAATTATACTTAATGGAATGAATATTAGGGAAAATAATTTTAAAGATCAAAAAGAGCAATCTGTATAATTCGGTTTATTTTTTTTAGGATAGTTTTGACCTAATTAAAACTTTGCGTTCACAAGCTGGTCGCGTGCTCCAGCGAGGGATTATAATTTAGTATGTACTAATGACAATAATAATCAATTTTCCTTTCTATAATACTTTGTATAACTCCTTCGCTGGTATATATTTTTTTGACCCAGTTAGAGAATTTATCGAATACCGTATCAACATTAACTACAGTAATGATTTCTTCTCCCTGTTTAAAAAAATTACTTTTTGATTTGTAAGTAACCTGTTTAGAATTTTTAAAAGTTTTATAATAACTATCAATTTCTTTCTGACCAACGTAGATATTAATATTAAGAGATAAAGAATCTTTTGAAGTCCATGTCGAACTCGACTTTTTTAAATACCCCCTATCATACTCCTCTACAATTTTTAAGTCAAAATTTTTATTTTTTATTTTTTTTGTAACTTCTTTCATAGAATATCTGGGGCTTATTTTTACAACTATTGTAGTATCCTTATCTTTCTTGTGTTCATATAAGGTTTGTCTTTCGGGGTAGAATGATAATTTATAACCATCATTTGATTCACTTGTAACTAATGTTTCTCCTGAATCATTTTCTACATTGTGATATAAATCTTCAATCATTTGGTTTTGCATGTCGTATTTATAAACCCTAAAATCTTGCAAAGTATCATTTATATAGTGCTCTTGTTTGGTTACAATATTTTTGGTAAATCTGTTTATATATTTTTCTTTATAATTTTCATCCCTATTAATTTTTGTTGAATCCGGAAACTCAGAATTACCGCTAAAATACTGGTTTACGAAAACCAAATTCGAGGTGGCAGTATTTCTCCATATATTTTTAATTCTTTCAAGCGCATCAAATTCTATTACTCTCCATGAATCCATTGTTGATTTATCATAGAGTTTTAATAATTGAACTTTTCCCTTTTTTGAAAAAGAAACTTCAGAAGTAGTACGAATAGAATCAATTTTAGTATTAACTCTATTTAATGTTAAAGCTTTTATAGCAATTTTTTTTACACAACCTTTAAAATCTATAGATTCCGGGATTATTAGTGCCTTATTGATTTCATTATTTTGACTAAAAACAATTCCATTAACCATCAACAAACAAATCAATATTATTTTTTTCATTTCTTTTCTTTTTACAATAAACAAGTTATAGTTTAAGCAGTTAAAAATAGTGCTTTTTTACTACAAAAAAACTTATCTTAAATTTTGGTCAGATTTAATCAAATTTGAAATTTATACGATAACCTTTAATAAAAAACATGTTACTTTCTGATATTCAAAACACTTAAAATCTTTCATTTTTTAAATTTTTAAATCATTAAATTATACCCTATATTTGCTATCGAATAAAAAAGAATATGGAACAATTTGTAGTATCGGCTCGTAAATATCGCCCACAGACCTTTAAGGATGTTGTAGGCCAGAAAGCCATTACCAACACTTTGCTAAATGCTATCGAAAGCAATCACCTTGCTTCTGCCCTTTTATTCACAGGACCGCGTGGAGTTGGAAAAACGACCTGTGCGCGTATCTTGGCCCGTAAAATAAATCAGCCTGGATATGACGATCCAAATGAAGATTTTGCTTTTAACGTTTTTGAGTTAGATGCGGCTTCAAACAACTCGGTTGATGATATTCGTAGTCTGATTGATCAGGTTAGAATTCCACCACAAACCGGGCAATACAAAGTCTATATTATTGACGAGGTTCATATGTTGTCTTCGGCTGCTTTTAATGCTTTTTTGAAAACATTAGAAGAACCGCCAAAGCATGCTATTTTCATTTTAGCAACAACAGAGAAACATAAAATTATTCCAACGATTTTATCTCGTTGCCAGATATTCGATTTCAAGAGAATTACTGTAAAAGATGCTAAAGAACATTTAGCTGATGTTGCACAAAGTCAGGGAATCAATTTTGAAGACGATGCTTTGCACATTATTGCTCAAAAAGCAGATGGTGCCATGCGTGATGCTTTATCTATTTTTGACCGTGTGGTTTCGTACTGCGGAACTAATTTAACACGTCAGGCCGTAACTGAAAACCTAAACGTTTTAGATTACGAAACCTATATCAGCATTACCGATTTACTTTTAGAGAATAAGATTCCGGATCTTTTATTGGCTTACAATGATATTCTGGCAAAAGGTTTTGACGGACATCATTTTATTGCCGGTCTGGCTTCGCACTTTAGAGATTTATTAGTTAGCAAAACTCCCGCAACTTTAAGTTTGCTTGAAGTAGGTGAACAAGCGCAACAAATGTATGGTGTTCAGGCTCAAAAATGTTCGCAAGACTTTTTATTAAAAGGGATTGACATTGCCAACGATTGTGATTTAAAATATAAACTAAGCCAGAATCAGCGTCTTTTGGTCGAATTATGTCTGATGCAATTAGCCTCTATCAACTTTGATGGAGAAAAAAAAAAGTTGAGCAATTCATAATTCCCCCTACTTATTTTAAAAACGGAGGGTATTCTATTGTAGAAATTCCAAATTTAAAATCCCAAATTCCAAACCAAACAGCTAACGCTGAAACTTCAAATGATAAAGTCCAAATTCCAAATTTGGAAAGTGGAAATATCAATACTTCTGCTGAAGCCGTAAATGTTGACGTTCAAAAAGCGATTGAAAATCCTGTTGCTGAAGTTGAAAATCAAAATGCTTCGGACGAAAATCAGCCTAAAAAAGTTTCTGCTTTTTCTCTTGCGAGCATTCGTGCGAAAAAGGAAATGGAAGAGAAGAATAGATCTTACGTAAAACCTTCCTCGGTTTTGCCTACAGAAGATTTTACAGAAACCGAAATGTTAGTGCAATGGAATAAGTACGCACAACGCCTGGGTGATAAAGGTCATAAAATTATGGAATCGTTATTATTAATTAACGATCCAAAATTAAACGGTACCGTAATTACACTCGAATTACCAAACGAAGGTTCTAAACTAGATTTTGAAGGTCAGATTAATGGGCTTTTAGGACATTTAAAAGGACACTTGCACAATCACGATATTACAATTGAACTTATTGTAAATGAAGCAATAGAAACCAAAAGAAGTTTTAACGATCAGGATCGCTACAATCGTTTGTTGGAAATCAACCCAAATATTGAACTTTTGCGTTCAACTTTTGGATTGGATTTACTTGGTTAGTTTTTTTACCACTACATTTTTTATTTATTTCGTAATCCGAAATCATAGACTTTTTTTAGCCATTTTTCTCTTTGAGAATCATTAGCCGTTTTTATAATTCCGATATAACTAACTTTTACGGGTTTTACACCACAAAATTCTAAAGTCGATTTTTTAAGTTGATTGATGCTTGGCCTTCCAAAAAACAATCTGTAATACCAGCCAGGCTGATCTAAAGTTGTGATAATATGTGCTGTTTTCCCTTTTAAAAGTTTATCCCACCAAACTGAGTTTTCGCGGTATTGAAACGCCATTCCCGGTAAAAACAATCGATCAATAAACCCTTTTGTAATGGCAGGCAAACCTCCCCACCAAACAGGATGAATCCAGACTAAGTGATCTGCGTTTTGAATTTTTTCCCAGGACTTTAGTAAGTCAGGTTCCAGTTCTGTTCGCTTTTGATAACCAAATTGTAGATTTGGACTAAATTGTAATTCGGCAATAGTGATGGTTTCCACTTGAGAGCCTGAAGCAACTGCGCCTTTTTGGTACGAATCTGCAATACCAAAATTGAAACTTGCCGGATTAGGATGACCATTTATTATCAGTATTTTTTTCATGATTTGAGTTTTTACAAAAATACCATTTCCCCTAAAAAATAATACCAGACAAATGTCCTATAAAATAGCTTTACGAATGCGGCTTAAATGTCTTGGAGTCACACCTAGGTAGGATGCTAAATATTGAAGCGGAATAAGCTGAATGTATTTTTGATGATTTTGATAAAGCTCTTTATAACGTTGCGATCCGGATAATTTCTGAAAAGAAATCATTCTTTTTTGAAGCGTTACATATTCGATTTCAGTTAATTTTCGCCCAATTTCCTGCCAATGAATTCCTAGTTTATAAAGCTTCTCTAAACTTTCACGGCTTATGATCTGTAATTCTGTATCGGCTAATGCCTGAATGTTTTCTTCGGCAGCATTTTGCGTTATAAAACTTGAAAATGAAGCCATAAATTCATTTTCAAAAGCAAAACAATTGGTGATTTCATCGCCTTGATGATTGAAAAAATACGATCGTAAAATTCCTTTTTTGATAAAATAAATTTCATTACAAACCTGGTTTTCTTTCAATAGAATTTCCCCTTTTTTCAGTTTTCGAAAAGTAATTAAATCATCTAACTGATCTAATTCATTTTGAGGTAAAACATGAATAGATTGAAAAATAGATTTCATTATGAGGATAAATTAATTTTTGGAAAAAGCTCTTTCAATTCTTTTATCGGGAATAAGCCATAACATCGATACAGTAAAATAAGCTGCGCCTGAAATCCATTCATTGTAAAATGAAGCAATTATTCCAACAAGGTATAAAATAGAAGAAGCATGTCCTTTTAAGTCCCGACCTATAACTTTGGCCAGCAATGAATTTTCACCTTCATTAATTATTATAATTCGCTGTAGAATAAAATAAGATATTGAACATAATAGCAAAACAACGCCGTACAAAGTCATTGAAGCTTTAGCAAAATTGTGTTCTCCCATCCAGCCTGTTGCAACCGGAATTAAAGACAGCCAAAAAAGTAAGTGCAAATTTGCCCAAAGGATTTTGCCGTTCATTTTGGTCAAACTATGTATTAAATAATGGTGATTGTTCCAGTAAATTCCAATATAAATAAAACTCAGAATATAACTTAGAAATTTAGGAATAAGCGGTTTTAAATCGGCGAACTCTTCCCCGTGAGGTACTTTAATTTCTAAGATCATTATAGTTATAATGATTGCTAAAACACCATCACTAAAAGCTTCAAGTCTGGTTTTATTCATTTTGTATAGTTTTAAAAAGTTTGCCACGAATTGCACTAATTTTCACTAATTTTTATTTTTTTAATTAAATAGTAATTCGTGAAAATTAGTGAAGTTCGTGGCAAAAATAAATTTAAATTTTACCGTAATACATTGCTTTTACGATACCATCAGAAAGTCCGATTTTTGGAACGTAAATTTGGCGCGCTCCACTCCATTTCATCGCATTTAGGTAAATACGGGTTGCGTGGATAATTACGTCGGCACGGTCAGAGTTTAATCCTAATTCGGCGATTCTTTGTTCGTATGTCAATGAATTTAAAAAGGCGTATTGTGAATTGATATAAATGTATGAAAGCGGTTTTTCCTGTTGTTTTCCAGACATTTTAAACAATTTATTGATGTTTCCGCCAGAACCAATCAGCGTTACTTCTTCATAATCTGCAGTGTTGGTTTTAATCCATTTTTCGATTTCATCCCAAACGACATCGCAAACCATATCATTTAACAAACGAACTGTTCCTGCTTTGAAAGATCTTGAATTGATCATTTTTCCGTCAGAGAACAAAGTAAATTCGGTACTTCCACCGCCCACATCTACAAACAAATAGGTTTCGTCTGTTTTTAATAAATGATGCAAATCTGTAGAAGCGATAATGGCCGCTTCTTTTTTACCATCAATAATTTCGATTTTTATGTCGGCTTTTTTCTTAATCAAAGCGACAACTTCTTTGGCATTATAAGCTTCACGCATTGCCGAAGTAGCAAACGCCATATAACGCTCTACTTTATGTACTTTCATCAAAAGGTTGAATGCTTTCATGGCATCGACCATTCGATCTATATTTTCTTCTGAAATTTCACCTACAGTAAAGGCATCTTGTCCCAAACGAATTGGTACACGAACAAGGGAACTTTTATTAAATTGTGGTTCTTTGCCTTCTTGTTCTACAACATTCGATATCAGTAGCCTCATGGCATTTGAACCGATATCTATTGCTGCATATTTTTTTATTTTAATCATGCTCACTTATGATTTGAAATTGATTTTGGTTTTTATTAATTTATTTTCTGCGGAACCTCTTCTAATACCGCAATCTTATTTTGGTAATATTTATAGGTTTCAAGCTGAGCTCTAAATGGGGCATGATGATTTCGAGGTTTGTATTTATTATCTAATTTATAGGAATGGTATCTCACTTTAACATTCCCTTTCCATGCAATATTAAAATTGTCAATTAGTTCTTTTTTAATTTCCAAATCATAAATCGGGCAGGTAACTTCAACTCTTCCGTCGAGATTTCTGGTCATAAAATCGGCCGAGGAAATATATACTTCGGTTAAACCGGCATTTCCAAAAATATAAACTCTTGAATGCTCCAGGTAATTATCAACTATACTTATAGCTTCGATGTTTTCGCTCATTCCCGGAATTCCCGG
Organism: Flavobacterium sp. Root420; assembly: GCF_001427905.1. GTDB lineage: Bacteria > Bacteroidota > Bacteroidia > Flavobacteriales > Flavobacteriaceae > Flavobacterium. Next base: position 349,696 of record NZ_LMEF01000030.1, on the reverse strand, counting down.
AATCAATGAGCAAATTCCTCTCACCTGCAACTGAATTTTTACTCCGGCATTGCTTGCTTCGTATAATTTATCGATCATTTTAAAATCAGATAAACTATTCATTTTTAATTTGATATGTGTTTTTCTACCTGCCAATGCGTGCAGAATTTCACGATCTATCAATTTGATGAATTTGGTCCTTGTATAATGTGGCGATACAATTAAATGTTTGTATCGGTGTACTCTATAATTAATATCAAAGAATTCGAATATTTTAGAAATGTCTTTCAAAATCCCCTGATGGCAGGTAAACAACGTAACATCAGTATAAATTTTCGCCGTTGATTCGTTGAAATTTCCGGTTGAAATAAATCCGTAACGTCTAGTTTTTTCGTCTTCAACTCTTTCGATCACACATATTTTACTGTGTACTTTCAAACCTTTAATTCCGAAAATAAGTTCGATGCCTTCTGTCTGCATTTGCTCGGCATACGAAATATTTGTTGCCTCATCAAAACGCGCCTGAAGTTCGATTTGAACGGTTACTTTTTTACCATTTTTAGCCGCATTAATCAAAGAACTGATAATCTGCGAATTCTTTGCCAAACGATACAAAGTAATTTTTATACTGGTTACTTGTGGATCCAGGGCAGCTTCACGCAAAAATTTCGTCAAATAAGAAAATGACTGGTAAGGAGCATGAAGTAAATAATCTTTTTTATTGATTTTCTCCAATATACTTCCGCCTAAACTTAAACCAGGAATAGGCAATGGTTCGTTTGGCTTATAGAGCAAATCGTATCTTCCTAAATTTGGAAAATTCATATAATCACGACGATTATGGTATCTTCCTCCCGGAATAATACTATCTGTCTCGACAATTTTCATTTTATCCAAAAAGAAACGCAAAGTATCTTCTTCAATTAAATTATCATAAATGAAACGAACTGGCTCTCCAATTCTTCTGTCTTTTACTGAAGTTGCAATTTTTTCGAGCATACTTTTACTCAAATCACTATCGATATCCAACTGGGCATCTCTGGTAATTTTGATCATATGTGCCGAAACGCTCTTATAATCGAAAATGTTAAAAATGTTCTTTAGATTATATCTAATTACATCATCAATCAAAATAACATAATGTTTATCATCATCCGATGGCAACACTACGAATCTATTTATAGTTTTAGGAATTTCGATAATCGCATAACGAACTTCTTCATTTTTGTTCATCTCCAATCGCACGGCTAAATACCCTAATGTATCTTTAAGAATTGGGAATTCTGCCAAATCATTTAAGATAATAGTCACTAATTCGGGACTTAATTTCTGAATAAAAAAGTCTTTTAGAAACCTTTCCTGATCTTGCGTAATTTGACTTTCGTTGATAATGAATATGTTTTCAGCTTCAAGCTCAGCTTCAATATTACTTAAAATACGAAGACTTTCAGATTGTTGCTGAATAACGATTTCTGTAATATCCTTTACTAACTGATGGGCAGAAACACCACCTAAATATTTTTCGCCAGAAATTCCTGAAAGGCTTAATCTACGGATTGCGGCATACCGAACTCTAAAAAATTCATCTAAATTGTTCGAAAAAATTCCAACAAAACGCAACCTGTCTAAAAGTGGAACCGTGTTATCTGCTGCTTCCTGAAGCACTCTTGCATTAAACGCTAACCAACTTTTTTCTCTATCGATATATTTCTGTTCGTACACTTTATTTATTTTAAATCTTTGGGGAAAATTGTTTTATGGGTTTTGCCTTTATTTATGTTATCCCAGGTTTCACTATCAAATCGCAGTGATACAAAACCTGAAGTTGGAACGTTTTCAATAAAAACATCCCCAAATTTATTAACAAAATTTGTAATAGCCTCGTTATGTCCAAAAAGAATAACGCTTTCGAAACTATTATCACATGATTTAATAACCTTTTCGAGCTGTTTATCATCAAAAGTATAAAGATCGTCTTTATAAACGATACTCTCAATAGGGTATGAAATATTTTGGGCAAAAATAAGAGCGGTTTCTGATGCTCTTGCTGCGGTACTACTCCATATGATATAGGTTTTAGGAAGAAATTTTGAAATATTTGTTGATACATCATGCGCATCTAAAATTCCTCTTTTCATTAGAGGTCTGTCAAAGTCTTTTAATGGTGCTTCCCAACTTGATTTAGCATGGCGTATTAAGATTAAATTTTTCATAGACTGAAGTATTTAGAAAACATCAAAAAAGAAGTTCTGAATTATTGAAGTTCTAATTTACAAAAGAAATTTTAATAGTTCTCACTTTTTTATTTCTGTTAACATTTGATCAAAAATTTTAACAAGAAAAAGTTAGGAGCAGAATTGATTAAAATTAAAAAAACAAAAACAATCATTTAAAAAAACGTGTACTTCATCTATTAAACTATTCACTTAATCGATTATTCAAATTAATAAATTTTTAACTAAATACTTGATTATTAATGATTTATAATATTAAAAAAAATACTATTTATAATAAAAAATCAAAAAAATACAGCTTTTTTATTTGTTATAAATGACATTAAAAATTCCTTTTTTGATCATTATTTAACAAAAAAAAGTCATTTCAACGAGTTTTTAGGTTAGTTACAGAGAAAAAAAATCAAAATAAAAGAGTGTATATAACTTTGATTCTGTTAAAATTTAGCAGATCTCAACGAAACAAAATCCAAAGTTATGAGAACTAAAACTACTCTGATTATAGCTGTAAAATTTGTAAACAATTGTAAGTATATTTTTTCTTGCAAAAAAAATATCTTGCAAAAAAACATTTTTTCAATACTGTTCTGTATCATCATACTTATTTCATTTGAACAAGCCGCGCCTCTCAATCTTAATCTAAAAATTGAAAGCAACAGCAGTAATAAAATTTCGACTTCTTTAGATGTCTACAGCAATCCAAATATACTAAACGTTGCACTTATTAGGCCTTTTACAGATTCTTTTAAAAGCACGATAACGGAATTTAGTATTGCTTTTCAATATAATTCTAACGATTCTTTCACTATTTAATTCATTTCATTTTATAAAGTATTAAAAGGAATATACTCTTAATCGAAAACAGGAAAAGTCATTTCAAACATTAGTTCCTTTTTAATACCGATCGATAATTTTAATCACAAATAAAGCTGATTAAAAAAATAGAAGTCTCATAATAAAAGTATTAAAGTTTAAAAATTAGAGATTATGAAAAACATTACTTCTTCTTTAAAAAATATCAGTATTAAAGGCGTTTTGATAGCGTTACTTTTAATATTTATTACAAATGGCTATTCTCAAAATACATATGATGGAGATTACTGCCCAGGACCCGGTGCTATTGGTGATGAATATGCAACTGGAACTGTTTATAGCACGCTATTATTAGCAAGCCCTTCTTCAACGTGTCAAATTGGAACGATTCACGCTAAGGTTGATACTCAAAATCAAGTATTAAGATTAGGTATGGACATTGGTAATGGTGGTTCGGCACTTTTTAGATTGTACTTAGATACCAATAATAATCCTTTAAACGGATTAACATCGGATTCCTTTGGAGGTACCATTAGTGTAGCTGGTGCTGAATATATCTTAGAAATTAATTCTAACGGAAGTGGTTTTACTTTATATACAGGAAATGGAAGTGTTAAAACGCAAACTAACATTATCCCTCCGGGTCTTGCTGTTCAGGCTGGTAATGCCAATTGTAATTCTGGTGCTACATTTTTAGAGTTTAATATTCCTTTTGGAAGTTTGGGAATTAACATTTGTGATCCAAATAACCCTGGTATAATCAATGTTACAAAATTAGCCTCTGTTAGTGGTAACTCACCTAATTCAAGTCAATGTATTAATACTCCACTTACTTTTGGAATTCCACTAAAAGGAACAGTTGGACCAAGCTCAACTATTTGTTCAGGAGCCAGTAGCGCTTTAACAATAACTGGTCTTACTGCTAATTCTACTGTCAGTAAATGGCAATCATCTGTTGCTCCATTTTCAGTGTGGGTAGATATCCCGAATACCACAGGTTTAACAGCTTATAATACAGGTAATTTAACAGTAACCACAAAATTCAGAGCAATATTTTCTAATTCAGGTCTATGCTCTGGAAATGATATTGCTACAAGTGAAGCAACCGTAACGGTAAATGCTCCTACTGATTGCTCTATTACTGGTACTACTGGTCCTGTATGTTTGTCTTCTTCTAATAACTATATGGCTCCAGCCAATATGACTACCTATGCGTGGTCTTTGCCTGCAGCAACTGCAAATGGTGCCACAATCACATCTGCTTCAAATGCACAAAACGTAACTGTTTTAGCTGGTTCTACTTGTAATACAACGTTTAAATTAGTATTAACTACTACTTTAAATGGATGCAGTTCTACTTGTGAAAAAATAGTTACTGTTAACGACACAACAGCACCAACCTGGATAACTGCATCGACAGCTTTGAATGTTACTTTACAGTGCAGCGATACTGCCGGGTTAGCAACTGCCCAAAATCAGGCACCTGTTGCAACTGATAATTGTGCAGGAACTGTAACCTATACCAAAACCAGCGGAGTATTTGTGGCT
>NZ_LMEF01000030.1:0-345108 GCF_001427905.1 Flavobacterium sp. Root420 | reverse complement strand
ACTTCAACCACCTTTACTCAGGTAATTACAATTCAGGATACAACAGCACCAACCTGGACAACTGCATCGACAGCTTTGAATGTTACTTTACAATGTAGCGATACCGCAGGGCTAAACACAGCTCAGTCACAAGCTCCGGTAGCAACTGATAATTGCGGAGGAACAATTACCTATATCAAAACAAGCGGAGTATTCGTAGCTTCACAATCCTGTATCAATACAGGAACATATACCAATACCTGGGTTGCCAAAGATCTTTGTACTAATACCTCAGCAATATTTTCTCAGGTAATTACGATTGAGGATACAACAGCGCCAACCTGGACAACTGCTGCAAATGATTTAAATATTACTTTACAGTGTAGCGATGCTGCCGGATTAGTAACTGCCCAAAATCAGGCACCTGTCGCCACTGATAATTGCGCAGGAACCGTAACCTATACTAAAACCAGCGGAGTATTTGTGGCCTCACAATCCTGTATCAATACAGGAACATATACCAATACCTGGGTAGCTAAAGATCTTTGTAACAATACTTCAACCACCTTTACTCAGGTAATTACAATTCAGGATACAACAGCGCCAACATGGACAACTGCAGCTACAGCTTTGAATGTTACTTTACAATGTAGCGATGCTGCCGGGTTAGCAACCGCCCAAAATCAGGCACCTGTCGCCACTGATAATTGTGCAGGAACGGTAACCTATACCAAAACCAGCGGAGTATTCGTAGCTTCACAATCCTGTATCAATACAGGAACATACACCAACACTTGGGTTGTCAAAGATATTTGTAACAATACTTCAACCACCTTTACTCAGGTAATTACAATTCAGGATACAACAGCACCAACCTGGACAACTGCTGCAAATGATTTAAATATTACTTTGCAATGTAGCGACGCTTCCGGGTTAGCAACTGCCCAAAATCAGGCACCTGTTGCAACTGATAATTGTGCAGGAACGGTAACCTATACCAAAACCAGCGGAGTATTTGTGGCTTCACAATCCTGTATCAATACAGGAATATACACCAACACCTGGGTAGCCAAAGATATTTGTAACAATACTTCAACCACCTTTACTCAGGTAATTACAATTCAGGATACAACTGCACCAACATGGACAACTGCATCGACAGCTCTGAATGTTACTTTACAGTGCAGCGATACTGCCGGGTTAGCAACTGCCCAAAATCAGGCACCTGTTGCAACTGATAATTGTGCAGGAACTGTAACCTATACCAAAACCAGCGGAGTATTTGTGGCTTTAGCAACTGCCCAAAATCAGGCACCTGTTGCAACTGATAATTGTGCAGGAACTGTAACCTATACCAAAACCAGCGGAGTATTTGTGGCTTCACAATCCTGTATCAATACAGGAATATACACCAACACCTGGGTAGCCAAAGATCTTTGTACTAATACCTCGGCAATATTTTCTCAGGTAATTACAATTCAGGATACAACAGCACCAACATGGACAACTGCTGCAAATGATTTAAATATTACTTTGCAATGTAGCGATACCGTAGGGCTAAGCACAGCTCAGTCACAAGCTCCGGTAGCAACTGATAATTGCGCAGGAACCGTAACCTATACCAAAACAAGCGGAGTATTTGTGGCTTCACAATCCTGTATCAATACAGGAACATATACCAATACCTGGGTAGCTAAAGATCTTTGTAATAATACCTCGGCAATATTTACTCAGGTAATTACAATTCAGGATACAACAGCACCAACCTGGACAACTGCTGCAAATGATTTAAATATTACTTTACAGTGTAGCGATGCTGCCGGATTAGTAACTGCCCAAAATCAGGCACCTGTCGCCACTGATAATTGCGGAGGAACGGTAACCTATACCAAAACGAGTGGAGTATTTGTGGCTTCACAATCCTGTATCAATACAGGAACATATACCAATACCTGGGTTGCCAAAGATCTTTGTACTAATACCTCAGCAATATTTTCTCAGGTAATTACGATTGAGGATACAACAGCGCCAACCTGGACAACTGCTGCAAATGATTTAAATATTACTTTACAGTGTAGCGATGCTGCCGGATTAGTAACTGCCCAAAATCAGGCNATTGAGGATACAACAGCGCCAACCTGGACAACTGCTGCAAATGATTTAAATATTACTTTACAGTGTAGCGATGCTGCCGGATTAGTAACTGCCCAAAATCAGGCGCCCGTTGCAACTGATAATTGTGCAGGAACGGTTACCTACACCAAAACAAGCGGAGTATTTGTGGCTTCACAATTCTGTATCAATACAGGAACATACACCAATACATGGGGAGCCAAAGATCTTTGTAACAATACTTCAACCACCTTTACTCAGGTAATTACGATTGAGGATACAACAGCGCCAACCTGGACAACTGCTGCAAATGATTTAAATATTACTTTACAATGTAGCGATGCTGCCGGATTAGCAACTGCCCAAAATCAGGCACCTGTTGCAACTGATAATTGTGCAGGAACTGTAACCTATACCAAAACCAGCGGAGTATTTGTGGCTTCACAATCCTGTATCAATACAGGAANTACTGCCGGGTTAGCAACTGCCCAAAATCAGGCACCTGTTGCAACTGATAATTGTGCAGGAACTGTAACCTATACCAAAACCAGCGGAGTATTTGTGGCTTCACAATCCTGTATCAATACAGGAATATACACCAACACCTGGGTAGCCAAAGATCTTTGTAACAATACTTCAACCACCTTTACTCAGGTAATTACAATTCAGGATACAACAGCACCAACCTGGACAACTGCATCGACAGCTTTGAATGTTACTTTACAATGTAGCGATGCTGCCGGATTAGTAACTGCCCAAAATCAGACCTACACCAAAACAAGCGGAGTATTTGTGGCTTCACAATTCTGTATCAATACAGGAACATACACCAATACATGGGGAGCCAAAGATCTTTGTAACAATACTTCAACCACCTTTACTCAGGTAATTACAATTCAGGATACAACAGCACCAACCTGGACAACTGCATCGACAGCTTTGAATGTTACTTTACAATGTAGCGATGCTGCCGGATTAGTAACTGCCCAAAATCAGGCACCTGTTGCTACTGATAATTGTGCAGGAACTGTAACCTATACTAAAACCAGCGGAGTATTCGTAGCTTCACAATCCTGTATCAATACAGGAACATACACCAACACCTGGATTGCCAAAGATCTTTGTAATAATACTTCAACCACATTTACTCAGGTAATTACTATTGAGGATACAACAGCTCCAACCTGGACAACTGCTGCAAATGATTTAAATATTACTTTACAGTGTAGCGATACCGCAGGGCTAAACACAGCTCAGTCACAAGCTCCGGTAGCAACTGATAATTGCGGAGGAACGATAACCTATACTAAAACAAGCGGAGTATTCGTAGCTTCACAATCCTGTATCAATACAGGAACATACACCAACACCTGGGTAGCTAAAGATCTTTGTAACAATACCTCAGCGTTATTTACTCAAATAATTACGATTGAGGATACAACAGCGCCAACCTGGACAACTGCTGCAAATGATTTAAATATTACTTTACAGTGTAGCGATACTGCAGGGCTAAACACAGCTCAGTCACAAGCTCCGGTAGCGACTGATAATTGCGGAGGAACGATAACCTATACTAAAACGAGTGGGCAGTTACAACGAGGAAGTTGCGGAAGTACGGGAACTTATACTAATACATGGATTGCAAAAGATCTATGTAGTAATCTCTCAACAATATTTACTCAGGTAATTACAATTCAGGATACCTCAGCTCCAACCTGGATTACACAGGCAGGAACACTAAATATAACTTTACAATGTAGTGATACAGTAGGTCTGCTAGCTGCTCAGGCCCAGGCTCCACAAGCAACTGCAAATTGTACGATTGTCACTTACATTAAAACAAGTGGTCAATTTGTGGCTTCTCAACAATGTGCGAATGAAGGAACTTATACTAATAGCTGGATTGCAAAAGATGATTGTGGTAATATTACAGATGCCTTCATACAAGTAATTACCATTGAAGACACCACTTCTCCAATATTTATTGGGGATCTTCCGCAAAACATTACAGTTTCATGTGATGCCGTTCCTGAACCTGCTACAGTAGAAGTTTCTGACAATTGCAATGGAAATTTACCAATTGTATTTTCTGAAATCAAAAGTGATATTCAAAATGAGTGCAATACCAACTATACTTTAACCCGTAAATGGACCACAAGTGATTGCGGTGGAAACACAGTATCCCATACTCAAATTATAAAAGTAGAAGATACAACTCCTCCAACAGGAACTGCTCCAACCGATGTTGCCAACTTACAAAGTATTGCTGATATTCCGGTTGGAAATCCAACTGATATAACAGACGAAGCAGACAATTGCAGCCAAAATATAAACATTACAGTAAGTGATTCTAATAATGGAGCAAGTGGTTGTGAAGGAAATGCTTATATTCTTACCAGAACATACACTTTAACAGATTGCGCCGGTAATAAAACAGAGTTGACACAAACCTTTACTGTAGAAAATAAAGTTGCTGTATCTGGTGTTGTTTCAAACGTAACTTGTTTTGGAGAAAAAGATGGTTCAATTTTAGTAACCAATAGTCCCGGATCAACAGTTGTTATTACAAATGACAAAAATGAAGTTGTTGGAAATACTAATTTGCCAGCCGGAACTTATACGCTTACAGCAACATCAGCTGTAAATAGTGGCAACCAAACTTGTACAGCTACTGCTACAGTGACGATAACGGAACCTAATTATAGAATTAAAATCTCTGGACAAATAATAAATATCGATACCAATACACCCATTGCAAACGTACCTGTAACACTGATTCCGCAAGGAACAACAACAGGCCCTGTTTTGTTCCGTTTAACGGGAGCAAACGGAATGTATACTTTCTCAGGTATGGCTGCTGGTAGTTATTTAGTTCAGGTTCAGGATGCCAATTTAAATAGTGTTTATCAATTATATCCTGTAGATAGTAATTTATTCTTTACAACTCTTGAAGATTGTAAATTTCAGGTACATAACTTTGAATATGGAAAATCAAATCTTCCAGTATTAGGAGATTATGTTTGGTATGATACAAATGCAAATGGAATTCAGGATGAATGGTTTGATGCCAATAATGATGGTGTTGTTACCAAAAACATTCCGGACAGCGAAGGTGCTATTGTATACAGCCTTTGGGAATGGATCGATTTTAATGGAGACGGAAGTTATGCAGGTCCGCAAAATGTCGGTGAATTAAATGCCGGTGGTTTCGGAAATGCAAAAGGACCAAATGTTATTGTTGATGGTCCAAATGGATATCATGCAGAAGCAATTATAGGAATTCAGGGCTATTGGAGAGACCGACCTGAGACTGCAAATCCTTATGGACAATATAAAGTTAAACTGGTTCGCGATACCAATTTAGAAGCAGTTGCTATTGCTTTAGGAGTTGGTGGTTTAGTAAAAGTATTGCCATCAGTTACTGCCAAAAAAGTACCGTCTAAAACCAATAAAGCACAATTGCATACGGTTTGTACAACAACACCAGATGCAGGATATATAGTAAATGTAACACCCGAAGATTTAGTGCATTTAGATATTGACTTTGGTGTAAATTGTAAAGAATACCAGGATATTGTTGCCAACGACGATAGCGCAGGTCCAATAGCCGGTGTTAATCATACTACAACAAACGTACTGAATGTGTTACCAAATGACACGATTGAAGGTGTGCCTGTAACGGCTTCAGCTATGATTGTAACTACTGTAACACCAAATGAATTTTTACAATTAAATCCTGATGGCTCCGTAGATGTTTTACCAAATGCACCAGTTGGTACATTAACAATGGTTTATCAAATTTGCGAAGCGGATCAAAGTTCAAATTGTGATACTGCAACCATTACTGTTACAATTGTAGCACCGGAAATGACTGTTACAGCAACCCCGATTTGTGTAAATGATGTTCCGTATCTAGATTATGTTGTAACACCTGGAAATTTCACACCGGTAGATGGTGTAACAATAACCTGGGCAGGTACTGGTAACAATGTTATTACTACCATGAACAATTTACCACTAAGTGGTCGCGTATTATGGCCAGGAGCTGTAGTTGATCAGGCTGGAAATGGTGTCGATTGGCCTGGATGGTTATTCCAAAACAATCAATGGGTTCAGGGTGCAGATGGTTTCGAAACCTTACGCCCAACAGCGACTTTAACAATAGCTGTTAATCCATCTCAAACTATAGTAGTAAATTATCCACCCGCTGATCCTTATTGTATTGCCAGACCAACATTTGCGATAGTAGCCAATGATGATACTGCCGGGCCAGTAAATGGCAACAATGGAGGCACAAACGTAATAAATGTTTACACAAATGATACTCTGAATGGTAATGCGCTAAATCCTGCTGATGTTACCTTGACAACTGTAACACCAGACCCAAAAGGAGCTTTGACACTAAATCCTGATGGATCAGTAAATGTAGCTGCTAATACGCCTACCGGCACTTATACATTAACCTATCAAATTTGCGAAAATGCCGACTTTGGAAATTGCGATACCGCTATAGTAAATGTAACTGTAAGCTTTATACCTCCTGTACTTACAGCATTGACTGATACTTATAGTGTTACTTGTAATGGATTTGGAGTTGTTGGAAATATTTTAAGCAATGACAAAATAGATATTGGGCCAGCGTCGATAGACTTATTAAATCTGACCATACTTCCAGGTACTCAAGGTAATCCAGGAATTACAGTTGATGCATTAGGAAATGTAAATGTTGCAAGTACAACACCTCCGGGAACGTACAGTTACGATTATCAAATCTGTCTTAAAAAATTCCCTGAGATTTGCGTTACAAAAAATATCGCTATAGCTGTTCTTCCTACTGTATCAAATCTTACCGGGGAGGCTTGTGCTGACGATTCTACTCTTATTAATTTACTTTCCATATTACCGGAAAATACGCCAACAAACGGAACATGGATCGATACAAATAATAGTAATGCTTTACAAGGAAGTTTTCTAAATGCATTTGGTCTTGCACTAGGTAACTATGTATTTGAATACAAAATAACGGATCAGAATTGTCCAAGAAGTATATTCCTTTCGATGGAAATAAACGATGACTGTAAAGTATTAGCTTGTACAAATGTTTTGATACACAATGCTTTCTCTCCAAATGGTGATGGAATAAATGATGTATTTAAAATTGATGGTATTGATGAGATAACCTGTTATCCTGAAAATACGGTTGAAATTTATAACCGTTGGGGAGTATTAGTTTTTGAAACTTCTAATTACAACAATACAACCAACGCATTCGACGGAACTTCAAGAGGAAGAACGACTATTAAAAAATCTGACGGTCTTCCAACCGGGACCTATTTCTACATTATTAATTATAAATCCTTAGACGGAAACAATGTAATACAATCTAACAAAAGGGATGGTTATCTTTATCTGTCAAAATAAAGACACTTATTATGTATTTCGCTGTAAACACCTACTTTATAGTGAAATACATAATAATTAACAAAAAAAACCTTAAATTTAAAAAAGCGAATGTACTGGTTTTTTTATTTAGAAGTTCCGTTAATAAATCAATAGTAATAATAAATAATAAATATCTACTATGAGAACAAAATTATTTTCCTTCGTCATACTGTTTGTTACAATTGTAGGTTTTGCACAGCAGGACGCACAATTTACACAATACATGTACAATACTATAAATATTAATCCTGCCTATGCAGGTTCTCGTGGAGCTTTAAGCGTTTTTGGCCTATACCGAACACAATGGGTCGGACTAGATGGAGCTCCTGAAACCAGTAGTTTTTCAGTCAATACACCAATTAATAATAGCAATATAGGAATTGGAGCTTCGCTGTTAAATGATAAGATCGGACCAACAAATGAGAATAATATCTCCGTTGATCTTTCTTACACCGTTCAGACATCAGCCAATTTCAAACTTTCTTTTGGTATTAAAGGAACTGCTAATATCTTCAATTTAGATGTAAGCAAACTAAATCCGGAAGATCAGGGAGATCCGCAGTTTCAGGATCTGGACAATAAATTCTCTCCAAATGTAGGAGCCGGGGTTTACTGGCATTCTGATAAGGCTTATATTGGTTTATCTGTTCCTAATTTTATTGAAACCAATCGATATGATGATAATGATGTTGCTATTTATAAAGATAAAATCAATTATTATTTGATGGCCGGTTATGTATTTGATTTGGATAAATACCAATACATAAAATTCAAACCTGCTGTACTTACCAAAATGGTAGAAGGCGCCCCCCTTCAGGTAGATGCATCAGCCAATTTTATGTTTTATGACAAATTTGTAGTCGGTATTGCTTATAGATGGAGCGCTTCACTTAGTGCTATGGTAGGATTTCAGATCACAGACGGACTTTATTTAGGGTATGGTTATGATCGTGAAACCACAAACTTAAATAATTATAATTCGGGATCGCATGAGATATTCCTTCGCTATGAATTCTTCAAAAACAATGGTAAAATGACAACTCCACGTTTCTTCTAAAAACTACGATTATGAAAAATTATATACTTCTTTTCCTAATAATTGTAAATGTTTTTTCATTTGACAGTTATGCACAGCAATCAAGAATAAATGCTGCCGATAAAAAGTACGCCACTTACGCTTATATTGATGCCATAAAGACTTACGAGAAGGTAGCAAACAAAGGATATAAGTCTGAAGACATGTTTAAGAAACTTGGGAATTCATACTACTTCAATTCAAATTTTGAAGGAGCTTCCAAATGGTATGGTGAACTATTTGCCATGAATACTTCTGTCGAACCTGAGTATTATTACAGATACGCACAATCATTAAAATCTACTGGAGAGATTGATAAGGCTAATAAACTTTTGGGGGAGTTTAATGCGAAAAACAAAACAGATAACAGAGGAAAACTTTATGAGGAAAATGTAAATTATCTTGATCAGATTAAAGCTAATTCAGGGAGATATGACATTGAAAATGCCGGAATCAATTCGAAATATTCAGACTACGGAACCTTTGTTCATGACAACAAAATATATTTTACCTCTGCACGCGATACCGGTAATTTCTCTCAACGAAAACATAAATGGACAGGAGAATATTTCACAAATCTGTATATTGTCGATGTAGATTCTTCAAAAGTCAAAAAATTCAAAACCGACCTGAATACTAAATTTCATGAAGCATCACCGGCTTTTACTAAAGATGGAAAAACAGTATATTTTACAAGAAACAATTATGTTGACGGAAAAAAAGGAAAAGATGAAGAAAAAACTACTTTAATTAAAATATACAAAGCTACCCTTGAAAATGGAAAATGGACCAATATTACCGCAGTATCATTTGCCAGCGATAATTACAGTACCGCACATCCGGCACTTAGTCCTGATGAAAAAACCTTATATTTCGCATCTGATATGCCTGGAACGTTAGGCCAATCTGATCTTTACCAAGTAAGTATTAACAGCGACGGTAGTTATGGTACACCTGTAAATATGGGCAAAACCATTAATACGGAAGGAAAGGAAACATTCCCGTTTGTAACCGATGAAAACGAAATCTATTTTGCTTCAGACGGACGTCCGGGACTCGGAGGATTGGATGTTTTTGCAGGAAAAATAGAAAAAGATGGAAGTATAAGTGACATTCAGAATCTTGGAGCCGATATTAATTCACCAAAAGACGATTTTGCTTATAGCATTGATCCTGTTTCCCGAAAAGGATATTTCAGCTCTAATAAAGATGGCGGACAAGGCTCTGATGATATTTATAAGTTTATAGAAAACAAAGCATTAAGATGTGTACAAGAATTAAGCGGTACGATAACCGATTCTGAAACAGCTGTTATTTTACCAGGGGCAAAAGTAAGCTTATATGATAATCAAACCGTATTGAATACCACAATTGCAGACGTTAACGGTCTTTATAAGTTCCCAGTTGATTGTGGCAAAACCTATAATGTGAGAGCTGAAAAAGAAGAATATGAAACTAAAGAAGTTAGCATAACAATTGGAAAACTGTCAGGAAAAACAAGTTTACCAATTGCTTTGACCAAAAATACCTGCAGAGTAACTATTGGAGACGATTTAGGAACCTGTTTCGGAATAAAAATGATTTATTTTGATTTGGATAAATCTAACATTAGAACAGAAGCAGCCATTGATTTAGAAAAAATACTGGTTGTCTTAAATGAAAACCCAGGCATGAAACTTGATATTCGTTCACATACAGATAGTCGCGCAACCTTTAAATACAACGAAGCACTATCTGACAGAAGAGCGAAATCTACCATAGAATGGCTGGTTAAAAATGGTGTCGCTGCCAAAAGATTAACCGGTAAAGGTTATGGCGAAACACAGCTTGTAAATAAATGCGCCGATGATGTACCGTGTACAGAAGCAGAACATCAGGAAAACAGACGAAGTGAATTTATCATTACTGCATTGTAGTTTTAGTTAATTCAGATTTTCATACATTTTAAAGCTGTCTTTTTAGGCAGTTTTTTTTATAAAAAAAACCGCTGTAACCCATAAAGGGCTACAACGATCACTAAAAAACCAACCAGTTTTAAATTATCTTAAATTCTAACAAATATATTAGTATAGTATTTTTTTCCTGTTGCAGGATCTGTCGTAACAGATAATCCGAAGTGGGTAAAGTTACCTTCGATATTTTCTTTGTGTCCGGGACTTTCTAACCAGGCTTTTAAAACAGCCTCAGAAGTTTTATAGTTATAAGCTACATTTTCGCCAACATTTTTAGCACCAAGTACTCCCATAATATTTTCAGATCGTGCCGTAAAATCATTATGATTTACAACGTTATTGGCAATCATGTAAGTATTATGTTCCTGACATTTAAAAGAGATATGATTTATTTTTTGCAATGCATTTAAACCAATTCGTACTCGATAATCGTTTATTAATTGCATGGTTTCCAGCTCCGAATCATTGTAAGTATAATTCGTTATCAGAGCTTCTGTTGTAGTACTACTTTCCGTTCCCTCGGCAGTGTCAGCAGAGCATGAGTTCATTGCAATAAAAATTGCAATGAACAGCATGGTGTGCATAATTTTCGTCTTCATAGTCATCAGCAGTTTACGCAAGCTTAAAGTAAATGTTGGGGCAAATCCTTTAAATTTTTATATTAAAATTAAATTGTTTTTTCTTACACCAAACATATTTAATTTACCGGTAAACTACAAAAATAATCGACGAACTACATGTTAATTTTTAATATAAATGTAATTTTCTTACATCTAAGAAGATAATCGTTCAATTTTCCATGAATAATCAGATTGACTTTGATATCTAATCCTGTCATGTAATCTATTTGGTCTTCCCTGCCAAAATTCTACTTCTAAAGGAGTAACTAAAAATCCTCCCCAGTTTTCAGGTCTCGGAATCTGTTTTCCTTCAAATTCTGCTTCCAGTTTCTTTAAGTTTTCTTCTAAAAAAGTTCGCGACGGAATCACTTCGCTTTGGTTCGAAACAATGGCGCCTAACTTGCTCCCATCCGGACGGGAATCAAAATAACCGTCAGATATGTTCTCAGAAGTTTTCTGTGCAATTCCTTTAATGATTACCTGACGCTCCATTTCGGGCCAAAAAAAAGACAAACAAACGTGCGGATTCGCTTCAATCGCTTTTCCTTTTTCCGAATTGTAATTGGTATAAAAAATAAAGCCTTCTTCAGAGAATTTCTTTAGTAAAACTACACGGGATTTCGGAAAACCATCCAACCCAATTGTTGAAACCGTCATGGCGTTTACTTCACCGCTTGCGCCAAAGTCTTCTACTTCATGAAACCATCGGTTAAAAAGATTAATTGGATCGTCCGGAATATTGCTTTCTAATAATTCGCTCTTCTCGTAAGATTTTCTATAATTGCTTAAATCGTTCATTTTTTTGTTTTTTTTGTTTTTTTTGTTTCAGGTTTCAAGTTTCAAGTTTCAAGTTTTCTAAACAGACTTTTATTTTGCATCTTGAAACATATAACCTCAGAATGTTAGTTTATTAATTTAAAACTCAAAAGAAACACCGTCATTGCCTAAAAGTACATTCGGGAAAATAGTTTCTGCTTCTTCTTTAAAACGTTCTATACCATCATATCTTGTTGAATA
Organism: Flavobacterium sp. Root420; assembly: GCF_001427905.1. Taxonomy (GTDB): domain Bacteria; phylum Bacteroidota; class Bacteroidia; order Flavobacteriales; family Flavobacteriaceae; genus Flavobacterium. Next base: position 332,911 of record NZ_LMEF01000030.1, on the reverse strand, counting down.
GTGTCCTAAAATAAGTTGTTTGGCATTTGCCTTGAGGGCAATTCTCGCGGCTTCTTTGGCTGTGGAATGCAAGGTTTTTTCTGCTAATGGCGCTTCTGATTCTAGAAAGGTAGATTCGTGATATAAGACATCTACATTTTCAATAATCGGAATTATGGCTTCACTATAAGCGGTATCAGAACAAAAAGCATAACTCATTGACGGAATTGGGTCAAAAGACAATTTTGCGTTTTCAATTACGGTTCCGTTATCCAATGTGACATCGCCGCCGCCTTTTATTTTTTGGTAATAGGCTGTATGAATATTATAATGCTGAACGGCTTCTACATTTAATTTTCTGTCTCCGGGTTTTTCCTGAAACAAAAATCCATTGGTGTATACACGATGTTTCAGCGGAATCGTTTTTACAATTACTTTCTGATCTTCAAAAATCACTTCGCTTACCTTAGACTCTAATTCGTGAAAAAACAAACTATAAGTAGTCCAGGATTCTGTCAGTTTTAATTGAAGAAGAATTAATTCTTTTATTCCTTTTGGTCCGTAAACATGTAAATCAGTCGTTCTTCCTAAAAGAGAAAAAGTCGATATTGTTCCAATTAATCCGTACAAATGATCTCCATGCAAATGCGAAATAAAAATGTGATTAATTTTAGAGAATTTAATCTTGTTTTTACGCAATTGAACCTGAGTTCCTTCGCCACAGTCAATCAAAAACAATCTGTTCTTAATTTCTAAAACCTGCGAAGTCGGATTCGTAATCGTTCTGGGAGTTGCGGCATAACAGCCAAGTATCGTAAGCTTCATTTTAATTTTAGATTTTAGATTGTTGATTTTAGATTGGATTGAAAATATTTTAGATTCAGCATTAATCTAAAATCTAAAATCAGAAATCTAAAATTAAAACCCGAGGTCTCTTTCAATTTCCTCCATTTCGATAATATCGTGTGCTTCCAAAAGAGAAGGAACAACCACTAATTTATCGGAAATCGAGTTGAAATCAAGATCAGAAACTACAATTACAAATGACTTTTTTGATTTCTTTTGTTGTTTTGAAAGCGGTAAAAAAAGTTTCAAATCGCTTTCAGACAAATTAGAATCTGCTGATAAATCGATTATAATATTTTGTTTTTCAAAGGTTTTAAACTGTTGCGTCACTTTCTCCAAAAAAGAATTAAAATCTCCCTGGGTGTCTTTAATCGTAACGGTATGTCCTTTTTGATCTACTTTCATTTTACTAAGGTACGAAGTTTTTTTATTTTTGTTTCAGGTTTCAAATTTCAGGTTTCAAGTTGTCAAACTGAACGTTCCAAAACTTGAAACCTGAAACTTGAAACAAATAAAACTTATTGAATTTTAGACGCCAGAAGATAAATAACCGCCATTCTTATCGCCACTCCGTTTTCTACCTGATTCAGGATTACAGAATGATCTGAGTCCGCTACTTCAGAAGTAATCTCTACTCCCCTGTTGATTGGTCCCGGGTGCATGATGACGATTTCTTTTCCAAGAGAATCTAGTAAAGGTTTGTCTACTCCGTATTGTTGGGCGTATTCTCTTGTTGAAGGGAAAAAGTTTACATCCATACGTTCGTTCTGTACACGAAGCATATTGGCAACATCACACCATTCTAATGCTTTTCGTAAATTGGGCTCGACCGTAACTCCAAGCGATTCAATATATCTCGGAATCAGCGTTTTTGGTCCGCAAACTTTTACTTCGGCGCCCTGCATTTTTAAGGCATATATGTTAGATAAGGCAACTCTTGAATGCAGAATATCACCTACAATAACCACTTTTTTTCCGGCAACATCACCCAATTTTTCTCTGATTGAATAACTGTCTAATAAAGCCTGCGTTGGATGTTCGTGCGCACCGTCGCCAGCGTTTACGATACTGGCTTTGACATTTTTAGATAAAAAATAAGCCGCTCCGGGATTGGAGTGGCGCATTACAACCATATCAACTTTCATCGAAAGGATATTGTTTACAGTATCAATAAGTGTTTCTCCTTTTTTAACCGAAGACTGAGCTGCAGAAAAACTAATCACATCTGCCGACAATCTTTTTTGGGCTAACTCGAACGAAAGTTTTGTCCTGGTACTGTTTTCGAAGAAAATGTTAGCAATGGTAATATCTCGTAATGAAGGAACTTTTTTAATTGGTCGGTTAATGACTTCTTTAAAATGATCTGCCGTTTCAAAAATTAGGTTAATATCATTCTCGTTGATGTATTTAATTCCTAATAAATGATTTACGCTTAATTCTTTCATTTTTTATTTCTTTAATTTTTATTTGTCAAATTCCTGAATTTCTGAAACCTTCAGTCTTTCAATGCTTTTTTAAAGAGCAGTTCCTTACTATTGGATCATTCGCTCTACAACCTCGCTGTAATCCTGCAAGTCTCTTCCGTCTTCATCAAAAATATGCTGCCATCTGAAACCCGGAATTTCTATTTTTGTTCTGGCTGATGGACTCCACTTTATTTGAAAGCCGTTGTTTCTTAAAACTTCGGCCACTTTTTTTCCCACTTCCATTGCAACTGCATCATCAGAATTATCTACTTTCTGAAAAGCGATAAACAAACCCGGATCTTTTACTGCAACAGCTCTCGCCAAATCTTGTTGGTGATAAAAACAATAACCGTCAGACCAGACTTCGTTTTCCTGCAATTCTCTTTCTACCTCAACTACTTCATATTCGCCCTCTGTTGTGGTGTAGCCTGCATTGTGGAGCGCAACGATATTTTCATCGCCTAACTCATCAAACGCTTTTATTAATCTTTCCGTATCTGTTGGACTTTTCCATTGTTTACTTTCGGCAAGCAATTTTTGGTATTCTTCTTTTATGGTATCAAAAGCCCACTCTTCTGAAATTTCATCTTCAAATTCGTTGTCTTCAATTTCTTCTATGATGTTCTCCTTGATCTCATCAATAGAAAGAAATCCCATTCTAACCTGATTAAAAATTGATTCGTAAATAAACGCTTTGTTTTCTGTCATTTTGTTGTTTAATCGTTTATTTGTTTTTATTGTTTATTTGTTTTTATTGTTTAACCGGTTAATTGTTAAATCGTTGATTTGTTAAATTGTTTAATCGTTTAGTTTTTGCGATTAAACAATTAACCGATTTACCTATTCAACTAATTAGTTATCAGGTAAACGGCATCTTCGCCTTCATTTTCTTTCCATCTTACTTTTACCTTTTCATCATTAATGGCATCTACCTGACGACCGCGATAATCAGGCTGAATAGGCAGGTTTCTGCTAAATCGTCTGTCGATTAACACTAACAATTCAATTTCTGACGGTCTCCCGAAAGACTGAATTGCGGTTAAAGCAGAACGAATGCTTCGTCCGGTAAACAAAACGTCATCGATAAAAATGACTTTTTTGTTTTCGACTATAAAATTTATTTGTGTTTTATTGGCTTCAAGCGGTTTATCAGTACGACGAAAATCATCTCTAAAAAAAGTGATGTCTAAATATCCCAAAGAAATTTCAGGAGTCTGGTATTCGTTTTCTAATATTTGTTTTAAACGTTCAGCTAAAAAAACGCCTCTTGGCTGAATCCCGACTAAAATAGTATCGGAGAAATCAAGATGTTTTTCGATTAACTGACAAGCCAAACGATGGAGTATGATAGTAACTTCTTTTGAATTAAGTAATACTTTTTGGCTCATAATTAAGTGTGATGTTTGGTTGGGCAAATATACGAAATCAGAATTTATTTGTTGGGGTGTTGAGTGGGGAAATATTTTTTTTGGTTTTGGTGGGAGATTTGGGGATTTAAAATTAAATGTTGTTTTTAGTTTTTCAAAAACAAAAAATTTTCCATAAGAATTTTATTTAATGTTTTACTTTAGTAGAAGTTTTCTAAAAAAACGGCTTATATTAAACACTTAAAGATTAAACTTATGAAGAAAAATTACTCAGAAGATTTTAATGGAGAAGAAAAAATACTAAAATATAAATATAAAATTCTAATAAAAAAAGATGGCTTAAAAGCAAATCAAATTAAGTCAGAATTAGTAAAGAGCCGTTTCTTTCCTCCTTACGAAGATCGTCGTTTAGAAAACCCAATCTATAATTTCATAAATTATTCCTTCGAAAAACATTTTAGTTTTTTAGGTAATTCAAAAGCGTATTTATCCAACTATAAAGAAAGAGAAGGTTCTTTAGAGATTTCTTTTATAATTCTAATTATCTGTAATTATGGAGGAATTAGAGAGACGATGGATTATTTTTCTGAAGATTTAGAAAATTTCTTCAATTCGGATAATCAATTTGATATTTCAATTAATTACGAAGATAGTTCCAAATCAATCACAAAAACTCCAAAAATGAATAACTCAAATATTCTAGTTCTTGAAAAGAAAATTCAAAATCTTAAAAGATTCATGTTTCTTTTGTTGTTTTTTATTGTTTTGATTGGTACATATATGCTAAACCTAAGTGATAAAATTACAGATAATAATGGTATCGAAAAAATTATAGATAAAAAACTGGATGATAACAATTTGAAAATTAAGATTGATTACTTATATACAAATGAAGTTTCAAAAAACAATCAATCTCGTAGATAACAAAACAAGTAAATAATTCCTCTTTATTTAACATAAGAAATTTATGAGTAATATCATATTGTGAAAAATTGCAATTTAAAATAAATTAAGAATTAATGAATCCTGATTTTAGTAAAAATACAATTGACACTTTAGCAAAAAGAGCTGCTTTTATGTGCTCTAATCCTGATTGCAGAGTACTTACTGTTGGTCCAAATTCTGATCCAGAGAAATCTACGAAAATAGGAGAAGCAGCCCACATTTATGGAGCAAGAATTGGTTCTAAACGATATATCGATACAATGACAGATCCAGCAAGAGCAGAAATTGCCATAAACTTATTGATACGGATGAATATAAATATTCTGCTAACATTTTATTTGCTTGGAGAGAACAACATGAAAAATTCATATCTTCTACTTTAGGAAATAGTACAGATCAAATATTGTATAAGGAACAAATTTCTATTCTTAAAGATTTTGATAATTATACTCCCTTAATAAAACGAATTATTATTGACAAACCTGACGGATGGGAACACAGACTTACTGCCGAACTTATGAGGTTTCTAAACGATCCACTTTTCAGAAAACTTAATGATTTAAAAAATGGATTATATTTAAAACCATCTGAAAATGTTGAGCAAGAAAAAGCATTAAATTGGATCCAAGATCGATTAAAAGAACTATCAAGAATTGTTGCTCCTTTGGTTGGCTTATTGGATCGTCTAACAAAAAGTTTGGGGAAACCAGGAGAACCGGGAGATATAAATAAAATTCATCATGTTACTAAATTGATTAAAGAATATCTTGAACATGTTATAGAATTTGAAGAGAGAATTCGATTTGTAAACATTCCTCAAGATTATCAAAAAACAGTAAATTTACTTAAAAATCTAATTGGCTCACAAATATCAAAACTATCTACTATCCCTTCAGATCTTGATGAAATCCTCTCGCTTGCAAATAATCAACAAATAGAAAATGAAATTCCAAAAGAAATAAGAAAAGAATTTGTGATTGAAATATCTGAATATTCACAAAAAGAATTAAATAAAGAATTAAACGGATTGCAAAATAAACAAGATTATGGCTCTAGTAATTCGTCTGGATGTGTTACCACTTTGATAATTGTAATAGGAATAATATTATTTTTATTATTCTAATCTTTAACGCGATAATCTCATAACAACACACAAAACCAATATATTACTTTAAAAAACATTTCTAATTTCCTTATCTTTGATTAAACAGTAAAAACACCAAACATCATGAGAAAAATAATCGTCATAACTATGATTACAATCGATGGCGTAATGCAAGCACCTGGTGGTCCTGGAGAAGATACTTCGGGCGGTTTTGAATATGGAGGCTGGGTGGCGCCTTTTGGAGATGAAGAATATGGCAATGTCATGCAAGAACAAATGAAACCTGCCGATATTCTTTTAGGCAGAAAAACATTTGATATTTTTGAAGATTATTGGCCAAAACATGCAGAAGGATGGCCGGGAATAAATGAAGTTACCAAATATGTTTTGTCGTCAACCAGAAAAAATTCCGATTGGGAAAATACCGAATTTCTTTCCTCTATAGAAGATATCAAAAAACTCAAAAGTTCAGAAGGTGGAGATATTAAAGTTTGGGGAAGCGCAACTCTTGTTCAGCTTTTGCTTCAACATGATTTAGTTGATGAACTTGGACTCCTAATTTATCCTATAATTTTGGGCAAAGGAAAAAAATTGTTTGATGATAGTTCAACTCCGGCAGGATTTACCTTAATGGAAAGTACGACTACGCCAAACGGTGTAATTGCGGTTAGTTATAAACGAGCTGGAGAGGTTAAGACTGGAACAATTGGAGAGTAAAATTTTCCGAAACTATAACTCTATTAATCGTTTTAAGTAAATCTAAGCCATTCAATTATTATGAAGAAAAAAACATTTCTCATCTTTTCTATTTTAACTACAATATTTTTTAGTTCTTGCAAATCAACACCAGATTTGACAGAAAACGAAGTTTACACTATCATAAATGAAATTATAGTCGACGACAGTTTACCAATTTATCAGGCATGCTGGAAATTCAAAAATGTTAAGTTTACTGAGAATTATAAAAAAGAGTTTACTGAAGAAGACTTGGAATTTATTAGTGAACAAAATGAAATTTTCAAGGATTTAAAAATAAAATCGAATAAATTGAAGTGGTACAAAAAAAGGCAAAAGGCATTTGAATTCACCTCAATTGATACAATTTGCGATCAGGGAATTTTATATCACATTTCGTTTCCTCTCATTTCAGCTGATAGAAAGAAAGTAATTATTGAATTTCAAGAAGATTGCAATTGTTTATTAGGTGGACAAGGAGGAAAAGATTTATACGAGAAAAAGAACGGACATTGGATTAGAACAAAAAGTTTTGATCACTGGATAAGTCAAAATAAAAATTCAAAAATTAATTCTAATAGATCTTAAGTCTTAACTTATAATAAATTTAAGATAGTAAATCTCCAAATCATAGAACTTTTCAACCAAATTATATAAAACATTTTTTTGCTGATTGAAGTAATTTTATTCTAACGATAATTAGAATATTAAATTCTATTTAAAACAATTAAAACAGCAAAATCATGCAAAAGAACATTACACGTTTGTTAATGGTATTCGTAATACTATTTTCATTTACAAGTTGCGAAGTTATTGGAGACATTTTTAAAGCCGGAATGGGATTCGGGATATTTATCGTAATCTTTATTGTTGCGATCATTATCTGGATTCTCGCCAAGGTTTTCAGAAAATAAAAAACATAAAAAAAATCCCGATCTTTTTGCGATCGGGATTTCTTTTTATATGCTGGTTGTAATTAATCTAAACACATAGAAAATATAGATTGCTGTACTTAAAAAAGGTGTTTCACTAATTTAAAAAACACAAAACTAATCGCTGTGCAGAACTTATTACAAATTGTACATTTTCTTTCTTAATTCCTGAATTTTTTCATCATCAAGATATTCGTCAAACGTCATGTATCGGTCGATTGCTCCGTTTGGCGTTAACTCCACTACTCTATTACCAACTGTTTGTGCAAACTCGTGGTCATGCGTTGTGAAAATTACAGAACCTTTAAAGTTTTTCAATGAGTTGTTGAAAGCGGTAATTGACTCCAAATCTAAGTGATTCGTTGGTTCGTCCAACATTAAGATGTTAGCGCGCTCCATCATCATTCTCGACAACATACAACGTACTTTTTCTCCTCCTGATAATACACGGCTCGTTTTTAAAGCTTCTTCTCCAGAGAAAATCATTTTCCCTAAGAAACCTCTAATGAAAACCTCATCACGTTCTTCTTCTGTTTTTGCGTATTGACGTAACCAGTCTACCAAAGTCAAATCATTTTCAAAGAAAGAATGATTTTCAGCTGGCAAATAAGCCTGATTTGTTGTGATTCCCCAATCAAAAGTTCCCGCATCAGCTTTTTGGTTTCCGTTTAATATTTCATAGAAAGCGGTTGTAGCACGTGAATCTTTAGAGAAAAGTACGATTTTATCGCCTTTCGCCATATTCAAATGAACACCTTTAAACAAAAGATCGCCTTCGACAGAAGCTTCTAAATTTTCAACATTCAAAATCTGGTCTCCTGCTTCACGATCCTGATCAAAAATAATCGCAGGATAACGACGGCTAGAAGGTTTGATGTCCGAAATATTCAATTTAGAAATCATTTTTTTACGAGAAGTTGCTTGTTTTGACTTTGCAACGTTCGCACTAAAACGACGAATAAATTCTTCAAGTTCTTGTTTCTTTTCTTCTGCTTTTTTGTTTTGCTGTGCACGTTGTTTTGCCGCTAATTGGCTAGACTCGTACCAGAACGTATAGTTTCCTGAATAGTGATTGATTTTTCCGAAATCAATATCAGAAATATGTGTACAAACCGAATCTAAAAAGTGACGGTCGTGAGATACTACAATTACGGTATTTTCATAATTTGCCAGGAAATTCTCTAACCAGGCGATGGTCTCGAAATCCAAGTCGTTGGTAGGCTCATCCATAATAAGCAAATCCGGGTTTCCAAAAAGTGCCTGCGCTAAAAGGACACGAACTTTAATTTTTCCCTCTAAATCGCCCATTAAAGTATAATGGTGTTCCTCGTTGATTCCTAAGTTAGACAACATTGATGCAGCATCAGAATCGGCATTCCAACCGTTCATTTCTTCAAACTGAACCTGAAGCTCTCCAATTCGGTCAGCGTTTTTGTCGTTGTAGTCTAAATAAAGTTCATCCATTTCTTTTTTAACAGCATACAGAACTTTATTTCCCATCAAAACGGTTTCCAAAACGGTATGTTCGTCGAACATATTGTGATTTTGGTTTAAAACCGACATACGTTTTCCCGGTTCTAAATGAATGTGGCCAGAAGTTGGGTCAATGTCGCCCGAAATGATTTTTAGAAAAGTAGATTTTCCAGCACCATTGGCTCCAATAACGCCGTAAATATTTCCGTGAGTGAAAGTAGTATTTACTTCGTCAAACAAAATTCGTTTGCCAAATTGAACTGATAAATTATTGACTGTTAACATGAATGTCTTTTTAATTAATTTTGTGCAAAAGTACGGAAAAAGGTTCTAAGTTGCAAAGGTGCTAAGGTTCTAAGTTTTTTTATTGTGCGCGTATATTTTTTTCACCATATAAGTGATATAAGTTCATTTAAACTAGACTATAATAGTATTGGAGACATCAAGATCATATAAGTTTTATGATTATTTTTAAGCCGGGTTTAATTTTAGAAATAAGAAAAACTTTGCGCCTCTGCGCCTCTGCGAGATCAATTCAACACAAAGCCTTTATAATCCTTATATTACTTATATGGTTTAAAAAAACTACAGTTTGCTCTCTTTCGCCAACGCGACTTCCAGGCTTTCGAAATTAGGCAGCACTTTTGCGATTAAACCTTCTTTGTTGAGAATAAAATGTGTCGGAAAAGCATTCAAATCCAATGTTTCATTCATGTAAATTTTCATATCCGGAATGACAGTATAGGACAATGGTTTTCTGGCTAAAAATACCTTTAATTGTTCCGGAGTATCTTCGGCTAAACTGATAAAAAGAATATCTTTTCTGTCTTTGTATTCTACTGCTAAACGATTTACCTGCGGAAATTCTCTTATACATGGTGTGCAGTGAATGTACCAGCATTTGATTACGATAATTTTCCCTTTCATGGTTTCGTTTGAAACTTCGTTTCCGTTTAAATCTTTAAATGAAAATTTAGGAAAAGCTGTTCCTTCCATTTTGAAGTTTTTATAAGCATCAAATGCTAATTGATTGATCGTGGCTTTTATACTTGAATCAGAATTTTGGTCAATTTTAAACAGTTTATAGTAATAAATTGAATCATCTGATTTTAATCGAATTGGAATAAAATTTCCATTTGCCAATTCATTAAGAAATGATTCTTTTGAAATTTCTTTTGACTGAAGATCAAGTGCCACAAAATCTCTGGAAAGCATAATATTTTTGCTTTGATACGCTGACCATTCGCTGAAGTTTTTCTGAATTTGCATGGGATCGACTTCAGGATTTCCGAATTTAGTTTGGCTGAAACCAAAATTAAAAAATAGAAAAGTGATTATAAAAGAGATCGGTGTCTTCATGAAATTTGAGGCAATAATTTGGAATTCAAAAGTACTCAAAATATAGAAACTTTATGATTACATTTGATTTCGCTTCTACTCTTAAAATCTTTTTTGATGAAAAAAATGTTTTTGCTGCTTTTAATTTTAAATCACTTTTCTGTTTTTTCTCAAACTGAAAAGCTCTCTTATTATATTGAAAAAGATAGTCTTTTAGGCGTAAAAAATCAAGATGGTAAAATTATTATTCCAGCTTCAAATACTATTGTGCCTTCTATTTACGATGGAATTTTACAAGAAGAATTAAAGGAAAATATATTATTTTTTTGGGTTGCCAAAGAAGATTTTAAAGGATATGACCGAAACGGGAATTACCTTTTTGAACCTTATCTTTTTGATGCCGGTGTAGATGATTTTTCTGAAAGTTTAATGAGATTTACGGAAAACAAAAAGTTAGGCTTCGCAGATCGAAACGGAAATAAAATAATTTCGGCTAAATATGATTGGGCTTCCAGTATGGATTTTGGTTTTGCCCAATATTGTCAAGGCTGTTATTTTGACCGATCGAAAGATGATGAACATCCTCCGTTGGTTGGAGGAACCTGGGGCTATATAGATAAAAAGGGATTGGAAATAGTACCGACAGAAAAACGAAATCATCCCAAGGATTTTGAAACCGAAAATCATCAATTTATTCCGTATCAATTTCAATATAATAATCAGGAAAAGCAAATTTTAGATTTTTTTGAAAAACGAAAAGATCAAATTATCAAAATCTACAAAATAGATTGTATTGTAAAAGATTTATATTTTGAGATTGTACAGCAACCTTCAAAATTGGAACCTTACTATACAGTCAAAACTTTTGAAGTTTGTGATCACTATTTTCATGGAGCAAATGAAACTTATGATGACTATAAAATTTTTAAAGTTTCTCAAGATGGAAAAGAATTCTATGTATCTTATATTGATTTAGTAAATCGTAAAAAATATTCTGAATATGTAGAGCGAAAAATTCAGGTTGATAAATGGATTAAGAAAAATTCGAAGAGAACTAAACATTAATCTTTACTTTACTACATATAAAACATTATGGATTATTTCATTAAAGAAAGAGTAAATAACAAAGGAGAATTATGTACAATAGGAATTGATTTCGAACCTGAAAACAACGTTTTATCAGCTTTATTTTCGTCTATTAGAATAGAACAATTTCCTGATTTCATTACTGATATCAGCAATTCAAAAAGTACAGGATATGAACCTTTAAGTTTGCGAATGTACAACGATATTGACTGGGAAGATCAGGCTTGGATAAAAAGTGTTATGCATAGAAACCTGCAAAAAGGAGAAGTTTTTGTTTCTGTTTACAAGATTGGTGAAACAATAATTCCAGAATCTGTTTTGGATAAAATATTGTACAATTATGGTTCTAATATCTTAGATGTATTTCATAAAAACAGTCAGGTACAAGAAAAATACATTGAGTATTATAACCATTATGATAAAGAAAATCATATTTTTAAAGAAAACCTCTTTTGGGTTAAAGCAATGAAAGATTCACTTTTAAAACTCTCGCAAAAAATGATTAACCCTGAATACTGAAATGGAAGAAAGAAAAAACTGGTTGGATGCTGCAGAAAAATTCAGATCTAATAGCAATGCTGTACTTTTATGCCCAAGCTGTAATGAAGGTTATTTACAAATCAGGGACGTCCCATTTGATGAAAACAATATAAGTAAAGGCGGAGAGCGATTTATCGAATGTCCAGTATGTAAGAAATTTGAAATTATTCTATACCGAACAATTCCAGAGAACTGGTTTTATAATAATAAACAAAATTAGAATAAAATGCGTTTACAATCTTCAATTGATATAACATATAATTCTGATATTATTTAAATAAAACTATGATTAAAAACTGGAAAAAGACTAATGAAAACGGGATTTCAATTCCAATTGACATACTTTCCCCTCACCTATCTTATTTTGATAAAATTGAGAAAAGTCTAAAAGAAGAATTTTTAAAAGGAAAAAAGTTTGGAATTGCTTGGGAATACAATGGATTAGAAATATCAATTTTTGATAAAGAAGCAAGCGTTGAAGGTTTTCCAACGGCTAACTTAGAATATGTGATCGCAATATTCAGAAATAGTAAATTATATCCAAGTCCAAACAATGCTGTAATTTTTAACTTAGACGGAAGTTTAAATAAGATTTTACAAATTCCTAAATTTAAATCTGCTATTATCTTAGAGGAAATAGAAAAAAATAACCAAAAAAATCCTCCTCTGGATGACAAACATCTGAGTTTTTACAAGTATACCCGTGATACAAATGACCTGGGTATTGAACTGGATATTCTAGAAATTAATTATGCTTTGGAGTATAGCGAATCGCAAATTTTAGATCCTCGTTCCTTAGAATTAACGAATCTTTTCAAGAGTCGCTTTGACCGCGATTATTATTGAGAAGAAAAATTTCCTTCTGAAAGCGAGTGCCCTAGAGCCCTGATAGGAGCGGTATCCTTTTATGGCAGTCCCGAGGCTTCGGGAGCCATAAAAGATACAAGCGGATAGCAGGAAACAGCTCCTAAAAAAAATTAAAATCCTAACTCTTCTAACTAATTACATTTCATATTTAAAAATAAAAAAACCCGGCAATAAATTGCCGGGCTTATAATGCTCTACCCTAAGTGAAAACCAAATAACAAATCACTTAAATTCGATGCATTTATTCGAAATAAAAACCAGATTAAAAAATAAATAACCAAACTCAATTTTAACTGTCCCAATTTTTTATTTCTAAATTTTCCATTCTTTATAACTAGTTTAAAAAGTTCATTACTTTGAATGATTTTCTATTTCCTGCTTTGTCTGTTACGACAACTATAAACAATTGTTTAGTTGTGAAACTTTGGTTTTGAAGCAGGACTTCTTTATTGTTTTGAGTATTTTTATAACTTACCAATGATTGTCCGATTGTATTAAATACATCAACCTGAGCAATATCTTCGGTTTCATTTGTAACCGATAAAGCATCATTTCTAAAATAAGCTATCGTACTACCTTTTAACTCAATTTTATCAACAGCTAATGTTTTTGCTGTTAACTGCGAAGCAAAATAAGCGGCATACGCTTTAGATAATTCAGATGAATTACCACAAGAAGATGCATCCCAGTTTACAGACCAAGTCATTAAACCTCTTAAAGAAGGATATGGTCCGCCTGGCTGCATAGTGTATGTTCTTCCTGAAAAAGTGGTTCCGGTTCTTAAATAATTCATAGCACTAATTCCTTCTGCCGGAGTTAAATAACCGCTACCTGCTGCACTTGGACAAGCTGGTAATGCAATAAGAACTTTTGAGGCCGGTAAACCATCAAAATGCATTCCTGTTGTACCAATGTTATACCCTTTTATCACCATATCAGTTAGGGCTGTTACCATGTTTGCTTTCTTAGCTGAACCATAATATTGACCATCTAATCCGTTTTCTCCTCCTGTATTATACAATTGTACAGCTAACAAATCCAATTCATTACGCAAGTTTTGAATGATTGGCAGGAAGGAACCAAAAGTATCAGTATAGGTAGAATATCCTCCTTGTACGTATTGTGTTTCCGGAGCTGCAGTTAATAAAAATCCAGGACCATAGTACGCTTTTAATTCTTTGCAGGCATCTACTATGTTTTTTAATCTTGGATAAGCAGAAATACCCACATAAGAAATATCTCTTAAACCACCTGCATTAAAATTCATCGATCCGCCTTCAAAATCCAAATCAACTCCATCAAATTGATACTCATCAATAATTGCTTTTAGACCATTAACAAAAATATTTTTTTGAGTTACATTGTCTAAAACAACATGACCATTTTGACCTCCAATAGAGACAATAACAGGAACGCCGCTATCTCTTAAGGATTTTATATCATTTTTCAACAATTGCTTATTGAAAACACCATTGGTCAAATATCTAGTGTCATTTGTAGTTAATACTGGTGTATAACCATCACGGTTAACTGTTTCTACGAAAGAATAATCAACTACGTTAAACTTACTTCCTACCATTTGAGAAAAATATAAAAACGGAGCAGAAGTATTTTCCCAAGAATGCGCATATCCTAAAATAACTTTAGATGGAAGCGCAATGAATCTATTAGTGCTCACTGGAGCAATTTTAATTGTATTGTTTAATGTAGTTACAGCAGATTTATTATCTGTTGCTTTGATTATAACTGGATAATCCTGATAAGCAGATGGTGTAAAATTATACGTATAGGTATTATTTGCACCTGCTGCCATGTTAAATGTACCCCCATTTATTGTAATACTAACGCCTGAAACTGATCCGTCACTATCAACAGCTGTAACCGAAATTGGCACAACCTGGAAAGAACTTTGGTTTACAGTAGTATTCGATGGTGAATTCCAAGTAATTACAGGCAATGAATTTGGGCAGTTTGCACCTGAACAACTTAATGTAAAACTATATGTTTTTGAATCTGTTGTTCCGTTTGATGCAGTAGCCGTAACAATTAATGTATGACTAAGCGAAAACTGATTTGCTGCCGGTGTCCAAATCGAGGTATAAGTTCCCGAAGAATTGGTAGCACTCAGGCTTTGTCCATCTAAACTAAATACAACAGATGAGATTGTAGTGGCGTCAGTAGCACTTAATCCAACACTTGCAACAAAATTAATTGCTGATCCTAAATTTATAGCAATCGCCGAAGCTGTTGGCGCGGTAATGGTAACCACTGGCTTAGTCACAATCGCCGTTTGTGTATTAAAATTATAAACCGTTGGAGTTGTAGGAACTGCAAAGTTGGTTAAGTTATTTGGATAATAAGTCACTTCACCATTTTCCCATGAATTTAATTTTAAACTTGTGATAGTTGAATATCCTGCTAAAGCTGAATTGTTGTAGCTAAAATTTCCTGAAGCATCTGTGGTTGCAATAATACTTACATAATCGTGAGTATTATCCGTCCAAGGTAAAATTAGTTCAACCTTAGCACCAGAAACCGGAGTTGACCCATTTTTAACTGTTCCGCTAATTAGATTTCCGCTTACTACATTTTGAGTAAAGTTTAATGTTTTATTTGCATTGATGGCAGAATAAACTGTAGTAGCCGGACTGAAACTTAAACCTGTTTTAGCCGCTGTTACAACATAATCTGAACCTGCAACTAAATTAGCAACGCTGTAGTTTCCTGAAGTATCTGAAGTAGCTGTTAGAGTAGTTGTTCCTGAAGTAGCAGAAACCGTTACGCCTGAAACAGCTGTCGTTCCGTTTAAAACTGTTCCACTAACGGTATAATAAACTGGCGTAACTACTTGTGTAAAATTCAGTGTTTTACTAGAAGAAATTGCATTGTAAACCGTTGATGCCGGTGTGAATGTCAATCCTGTTTTAGCAATTGTAACTGTATAATTTGATCCTGAAACCAAATTACCAACACTATAATTTCCTGAAGCATCAGAAGTTGCTGTTAGAGTAGTTGTTCCCGTAACTGCTGAAATCGTCGCGCCAGAAACTGGAGCTGTTCCGTTTAAAACTGTTCCACTAACGGTGTAATAAACAGGACTTACTACTTGTGTAAAATTCAGCGTTTTATTTGAATTGATTGCATTGTAAACTGTTGAAGCTGGTGTAAATGTCAATCCTGTTTTAGCAATAGTTACTGTATAATCTGATCCTGAAACCAAATTAGCAATACTATAATTACCAGAAGCATCTGAAGTAGCTGTTAAAGTTGTTGTTCCTGTTACTGCTGAAATTGTAGCGTCAGAAACTGGAGTTGCTCCGTTTAAAACTGTTCCGCTAACAGTATAAGTTGTCGTAACTGCACCTGTATTAAAATCATAAACAGTTGGATTTGCTGGAACAGCAAAGTTCGTTAGATTGTTTGGTAAATAAACAACATCTCCGTTTTCCCAAGTGTTTAACTTTAAGCTTGTAATTGTTGTATATCCTGCTAAAATAGCATTGTCAAAACTGTATTTTCCCTGTGCATCTGTAATTGCAATTTTACTTTGATACTGATGTGTACTATCTGTCCAGGGCAAAATCAATTCTACTTTTGCACCAGATACTGGAATTGTTCCGTTTTTAACTGTTCCACTAATTTTACTTGCACCAACTATAATAATATCTTGTGTAAAATTTAATGTTTTATTGGCTGTTAAATTCGTATAAACTGTCGAGGCCGGAGTATACGTTTGTCCTGCTAAGGCAGCAGTAACCGTATAATTTCCGCCTGATGGCAAATTAGCAATTGTATAAACGCCACTTGCGTTTGTAGTTGCCGTAAACGTTCCTCCTGTTGAAGTTGCTGTAACTGTAACTCCTGAAACCGGAGTAGTATTACTCAAAATAGTTCCGCTTACTGTATAATATACAATTGGCGCACCCTGAACAAAATTCAGTGTTTTATTCGCATCAATTGCACTATAAACGGTAGAAGTTGGTGTATAGGAGAATCCAGATTTTGCCGCTGTAACTGTGAAGTTAAGTCCGGCAGTTAATCCTGCAACACTATAAACCCCACTTGCATTTGAAACTGCAGTTAAAACAGTTGATCCGGAAGTAGCAGAAACCGTAACTCCTGATACTGGCGTTGTTCCGTCTAATACTGTTCCACTTACAGTATAGGTTGGCTGAGTTCCGTTAATTACAACAGCAGTTTGGTTAACTGTAACATTCGTTAAAGTTACCGGTGTAAAGGTATACGTTGCTTTCAGCGCTGTTAATTTATAAGTTTGCCCAGAAGGTAAATTATTGAATGTAAAATTTCCTGCTGTAGAAACCACTGTTTGCAATACCGCATTGCTTGCATCTCTTAATTCAACCGTAACATCCGGAACTAAAGCTGATCCGTTTTTTACAGAACCTGCAATACTTACCGTTCCCGGAACAACGCTTCCAAAAGAAGTATCAATCTGGTTTAATAATGCATTTGAAACAGAACCTCTGGTATCCTGAGATAATTCCCAAACCATACCACCGGCAAGATTTCTCGATTTAATATATTGTACTTTTAAATCCATTGATTGTTTATCTTCATAACTGATAAACTGTTTTAAAGTCGCATTGTATAGATAAGGAACTTTAGTTGTATTATCAAAATAGCGTACCCATCCCGCAGCTGCTGCAGTTGGCGTAACTAACATGGTATTTGGATCTAAATAAGGATGAGAATTGGTAACCGGATTCCCAACTAAATCACAAATTTCAATACTTCCTGATTTTTCGCAGGCAGCAGGTCCATCCCATGTTCCAACAGGGTTTTGTGGATTTGTACATCCTGAAACGATATCTCTTGGTGCTGAAACAAATAATCCTGGTAAATTAGGATTGGTTCCGTTATTGGCAACGTGATCAAATTTTTTCCCGTAGAAAGGCAATCCCATGATTAATTTATTGGCAGGAAAACCAACAACATTTAAATATTGATTTGTTAATTCGTCTAATGATTCTGATTGAGTTGCTCCGTATAACGGATCATTTGGATTTCCACTTGAATATAAAGGAGCATTAAGGCAGGTTTTATCATACCAGTTTCCACCAAAATCATATCCAAAATAAGTGATATAATCACAATAAGTCGAAATATCTTCTGTCATTCCGTATTGCGCTCTTGTGTTTGGCCCTAAATATTGTTGGGCAACATTTCGTACATTATTTCCGGCAGCTATAGTGACTAATTTATTTGGCATTGCCTGACGCATTGCTTTTAATAAATACACTAAATTTTTGTTGTCATCCGGACTATACTTCTGTGGAGGAATTGGTGCTCCATTAATTACCTCAGTACCGTCTGTACCTCCAGAAAGAGGATATTCCCAATCAATGTCAAATCCATCAATAAATGGGTATTTTATAATAAAATTTGCCATGTCTGCAGCCAAAGCGGCTCTTGCAATGGGACTTGCTGCAATAGGAGAAAGATCCTGACCTTTAGTCCATCCTCCAACAGAAATTAAAATTTTTAAGTGTGGATACTTTTCCTTGAGTTTCATCAAATCATAAAAGTTCCCTTTTACAGGGGCATCCCATGGGATTCCCCCCTCCATATGCTCAAAATCAGCATACGAATCTAAACATAATAACTTTGTATTCTCCGGATGGGCAGGATCAAAAGTTGTCCCATAAAAAGAATAATTCAAATGCGTCAATTTACTTCCATCTATTTTCGGGACATTGAAATCCCGTGCATAGATAGCCCATTGCGCATAATACCCTACTACTTTTTTACCGTGAGCTGGTTGGGCTAACGCAAGTAAGGGAAACAGTAACAAAAAAAGCAATCTGTAATAATGTTTCATAGTTAATTAATATTGGTTAATAGAAAAATAAATATTCCGGTTACCATATGATACATGCCAAAACGTAGCATATAAAAAACAATAACTGGGTTTCAGCCAACTGCAAAGTGGAATTGCAGCCAATTGGAAATTAATTCATATTACTTCTATAAATAAATATTACTATTACCGATTCTACCATAATCACTAGCTAATAGTATTGATTGATATTTATATATAATTTTTAAAAAATTAGTATTAAATACAAGAAGATAAACTTGGGGATTCATCAATCTAAAATTCTATTTTTTGTCATGTTTTGTTTTTATTCTCTTTATTTGGTTTTAAATGTTACTACTCCTTTAATGGTTATTTTTTAAAGCTTTCTATTTTTATGTTGTTTTGAAAAAGATTGAAATTATTCTGACTACCAGATAAATATCTCTACCAGAAATTCCGGTAGAGATAGATAACTACTAAATAATCATGCTAACTAGAACATACTAATTCAAACCAAACTTCAAATTAATTTTTTAAGACTTTCGTATACTGATAATTCAACATCTGCGTGATCTTTGCTATTACATTGCTCTATTAAATTTTTTAAATCATCATTTTTTAATGTTGATTTATTCTCTAAAACAAGTAACAATTCCTGCGATGCATCGGTTAACTTTTTAGACAAAGGCAAAATTGGCTGTACTAAAGGTGCAGTAGCACTCAGTTCAATTAATCCTTTATTCATAGCAATCCATTTGTTGAAAAATGCAATCACTTTTGCTTTATTTTCAGGCGATTTGTTTGCTAAATATTGTGTAACTGCCGCATCAAAAGCTAAAGAGTCTTTCGCATCAGGTGTGCAGGCATCTGCAAACAATGTGAATGGAGAATACATTTGGTATTCTGTTCCGCCTTTATTACGTTTATATCCTTTTAATGGTTCGCAAACATTTGTAAATTCATTTAATGCTTGTGTATTTTGATTGTTTGCAACGTTTCTTAAGATTACTTCTTTATTACGAATATGTGTCAGTCCTAATTCTTCCAGTCTAAATGAAATTGCATCAAGACGTTTACGCATATTTGCGACATCTGTAATATTTTCTGCCGACCAAAGTCGTTCTGCAATTGCAGCTGTTCTTGGCCAGACTCTTGAATCTATTGTTGTCGGTGTTGCAAGCTCTGTCCACATAGTGGCTTCACCTCCTAAGATTCTGGCTCTTTCTTCTGTTGATAAGTCAGCGCCTTTTGGCATTGGGTCATTTAAATAATGACTCTCAACCGGATACATCAAATCAATATAAAATCCATTTGACAATACTGTTTTGTATCCTTTTTTTACGGCATCAACTAATGATTGACCAGCCACAACACCTTCATTCGGTCCTCTCCACGAATGAATAATAGCCTCTTTTGACATGTTTTTTGTCAAAATTTCTTCCCAGCCCATCAATTGTTTACCATGCTTTTTAAGCATCGGCACTAATTGCATGGTAAAATAAGTTTGCAATTCGTGGTTAGTAGCTAAGTTGTTTTTCTTTTTGAACGCCTGGATTTTCGGATTTGCATCCCAGTCTTTCCCTTCATTTTCATCTCCCCCGATATGAAAATAAGCTCCTGGAAATAACGGACAAACTTCATCAAAAAGCTCACTTAATAATTGGTATGTTTTAGGATTTGAAGGATCTAATGTTGGCGAAAAAATACCAGCATTTCTTTCAATTCCATAGGTAGCGATTGCTGTACCTTGTATGTTTTTTTCTGAAGTTCCACCAGTCAGCGTAATCACTTTGCTACCAATTTCCGGGTAAGCCGTAAGTATTGCAGATCCGTGACCCGGAACATCTATTTCCGGAACTATCAAAATACCGCGCTCATCAGCATATTTTACGATATTTTTAATTTCCTCTTGTGTGTAATACATTCCATCCGAAGCTAATTCAATTAGTTTTGGATGTTTTTTCATCTCAATTCTCCAACCCTGATCGTCTACTAAATGCCAGTGAAAAACATTCATTTTCATTGCAGCCAATCCATCAATATTTCTTTTGATAACGTCTACCGGCTGAAAATGTCTTGAAGCATCTATCATCAAACCTCTCCAGGTAAATCTTGGAAAATCTGAAATTTGTGCGTTTGGAAAATAAAATGAGTTATTATTATTTTGCAACAGCTGCAATAACGTTTCAAGACCATGTAACGCTCCTAAATCGCTTGTTGCATTAATTGTAATATTATTTTGTTTGATGTCTAAATGATAACTTTCATCCTCGTACAAACCAATTTTTCCGCTTTTAGTACAGTTAATCTGAAGTTCTGCTGTTGGAACTTCATTTAGCTTTGTAATAAAACCCTGTTCGAAAAAAATACCTGCTCTACCATCTAATCGTCGTAAAAAACGGGTCACACCACCAAAAATTCTTGGATTGGGATTTCCGGTAATATTTACTTTAAAATTTTTGGTTAAAGTAAAATTTCCTTCGCTTAAAGCAACACTTTGAGGCCAGGGCATAAGATTTAATTGCTCTTTTTGAATTTGAGCACTAGAAGTTAAACCCGCTAATAGTAGGACTAATAAATATTTCATTTTATTGTGTTTGAAAGATGCTATCCAGGGATAACAAAAAGATAAAAGAAACAAAACTCAGAATGACTTCTATTGAACCTCACTTTCATTATAAAATCAAACTGAATTTTGAAATTTGATTCGCTAATCGAATCTTAAACTAGTTTTAGTAATCAAAGCGTTTAAAGGCTTCAATCGCTTCGTATTCTGCCAGACCTAATTCATCATATAATATGGCTGTATTTTTATTACGGTCTTCTGCCCTAACCCAAAATTCTCTTGAATCGTTTCCTTGAAACATAACCCTGTCTTTTTGAGACTGGTGATATAAAATAGCATGACGTTTCAATAATACTTCTGATGGAGAAAGCGGAACGGCCATGTCAATTTCGTGAATATCCCATTCGTGCCAGGCTCCTCGGTATAACCATAACCAGCAATCGTCCATGTATTTTTCCGGTTTTAGCTCTTTCATCGCAGCAAAAATGGCATTCAGACAAACTTCATGTGTTCCGTGTGGATCGGCAAGATCTCCGGCAGCAAATACCTGGTGTGGTTTTATTTTGGCGATAATGTCTTTTACAATTGCAATGTCTTCGGGACCTAGCGGATTTTTCTTCACCTGTCCGGTTTCATAAAATGGAAGATCCAGGAAATGGGTATTTTCATCTTTTAGACCGATGTATCTTGTCGCAGCATAAGATTCTCTTCTTCGGATCAGTCCTTTTAATTTTCGAACTTCCAAAGAATCAATCTGGTTTTCTGATTTTTTATTCAAAAATTCAATAACCGATTTGAAATTTATTCCACTGCCTGCTTCGCCGATAAAATCTTTGGCAACTTCAGCAAATTTTAAAGCCTCGTCATCAGTAACCGCTATATTTCCGGAGGTTTGATATACAACATGTACATCGTGACCTTGTTTTATCAATTTTGAAAAAGTTCCTCCCATAGAAATCACATCATCATCAGGATGTGGACTAAAAAGAATCACTCTTTTTTTTGCAGGATTGGCTCTTTCCGGACGATGAGAATCGTCTGTGTTTGGTTTTCCGCCTGGCCATCCTGTGATGGTATGCTGCAACACATTAAACATATTAATGTTCAAATCGTAAGCAGAACCTTCCTGTGCCAAAAGATCAGACATTCCGTTATTGTTATAATCTCTGTCTGTTAATTTTAAAATAGATTGTTTTGTTTTTTGGCATAACCAAACAATCGCTTTGCTTTTTAGTTCTTGTGTCCAGATGCATTCTCCAACTAACCAAGGTGTTTTAAAACGTGTTAATTCTACCGCTGCAGACTGGTCCAAAACGAAAGTTGCATTGGGATGGTTTTGTAAAAATGTAGCAGGAACTTCTGAACTGATATCACCCTGAATAGTTCTTTTGATGATATCGGCTTTGTTTTGTCCCCACGCCATTAATACGATCCTTTTAGATCTCATGATCGTAGAAACTCCCATGGTAATTGCTCTTTTAGGAACGTTATCAATACCATTAAAGTCAGATGAAGCATCTACTCTTGTAATGTGATCCAGTGTAATAATTCTTGTACCAGAGTTAATGTGAGATCCAGGTTCGTTGAAACCTACGTGACCTGTACGTCCGATACCTAATAATTGAAAATCAAGGCCGCCGGCTTGCTTAATATTCATTTCGTAATCGATACAGTATTGATTTAATTCATCAATCGTCACAGTACCATCAGGAATATTTACATTTTCAGGCTTGATATCAATGTGATTAAAAAGATGCTGATGCATGAAATAGTGATAGCTCTGATTGTTCTCTTTTGTCATCGGATAATATTCATCCAGATTAAAAGTGATCACGTTGCTAAAACTTAGTCCTTCTTCTTTGTGCATTCTAACTAATTCCTCATATACTTTTATAGGAGAAGAACCTGTTGCTAAACCTAATACACAAGCTTTGTTTTTTTCTTGTTTAGATCTAATTAACTGAGCGATTTCCTGCGCTACAATTACAGAAGCCTCGGCAGAACTTTTGAAGATCTCATTATGGATTTTTTCAAATCGCGTTTCTTCAAATTTTCCTGCACTTTTATAGCTAATATCAGGTTTTATTTCTAAAGCACTTTTCATTTTTTTCTTTTTTGGTAATTATTAAGTTGGTTTTAAAATGGCATAAGCAACTAATGTTACTTATACCATTTACTAAACCAAACTAAAATTCTTTTAATCTTTATGTTTTCTTAGAAGTTTGCTTTGTTAACATCCCACCAAACTCTGGTTCCTCCATTATCAGGACCACCCAATTTTGAAACTCCGGTAGCAACACCACCAGAATTTCCAGCTTTTTCAGATTGAACAAAATTGATTCTACGTGCACCAAATTCAGTAGTAATTGTACCACCACTATAGTTTTTAAGTACAGGGAAAAGTTTAGGATAACCTGTTCTTCTATAGTCAGACCAAGCTTCTTGTCCTTCCGGGAAACCAGCAATCCATTTTTGAGTAATAATCTTTTGCAATTTAACTTCATTAGTTGCAGCAGCATCCCACGCAACAGTAACATTATTTACAGCAGGCGAATTATTCACAGGGAAATTAGGATCTACATACGCTTTTGCCATTTTTGTATTATCAGCGATATAAGCAGCAGCTCCTGAAGCACCTCTTTGCTCAAATGAAGCTTTTATTCCGGCTTCATATAAATCCTGAGCAGTACCATTCATGTTCCAGCCTCTTAAAGCTCCTTCAGCTCGTAAAAAATAAGCTTCGGCAGTAGTCATTAAAACAATTTCTTTAGATCTGACAACAGCTCCAATTCCTGAAAAATCCTGATGATCTGATTTTGCTGCAATATCAATACCTGTACGAACGCCTTTGTACTGTCCTGGAAATTGAGCTGATGGATCAAAATACGTAGCCATTCTAGGATCCTGATATCCTCCTAAAATTGATTCCATGTCAGCAGACATACGGATATCTAACCATGCACCACTAATTGTAGCAATTGGATTAGTATAAACTGGAGAAACAACTTTAAATAAATCAGCATTTGTCATAAATACACCAAACTTGTGAGCAACTGCTTTTTCAGCTTCTGTTTTTGCCAATGTTGGATTAACTTTAACAACACGCATTGCTAATCTTAGACGCAAAGTATTTGCAAATTTTACCCACGCTTTGTAATCTCCACCGTAAGCAGACATATCAGTTGTTGCAAAAGAAGAAGCTTCTCCTGCATCTACTCTTTTTGTTAATTCTGCAACTGCCAGATCTAATTCAGCAAACATCTGAGTGTAAACTTCCTGCTGTGAATCATATTCAATAGTTGAAGCGGTAGTTCCAAATTTTGAATAAATAATAGGCCCAAAAGTATCTGTAAGTCTATGCATACCTTCTACTTTTAAAATTAAAGACAGGGCATAGAATTGATCGTATTTACCTTTAGATTTTTGGGCAATATCGTAGGCATTAAACATCACATTACTGTATGCGTAATCCCAGATAAATCCATTCCAACCATCAACTAACGAATAAGTTGTATTATTGATACCTCCGGCAAAACCTGTTGGTGTAG
This sequence comes from Flavobacterium sp. Root420, assembly GCF_001427905.1. Taxonomy (GTDB): domain Bacteria; phylum Bacteroidota; class Bacteroidia; order Flavobacteriales; family Flavobacteriaceae; genus Flavobacterium. The sequence goes on along the minus strand of NZ_LMEF01000030.1, from coordinate 308,300 downwards.
CCATATATCCTGACCAGATATCAGAATTTAAGCCTTGTTGTAATTGATAAACCCATTCTGGTGTTAAAACCTGGATATTATTAAACATAGGAGCAAAACCTCCTTTGATATGATTAAAATCCTGCTCAAATAATTCAGGAGTAATACCATTTGGATTGGTATTAATATCTTCAAAATCACCTGTACAACCTACTGCTGCGAGTAATGATATACAGATAGCTGTTTTTTTTATTGTATTTAATTTCATGTTTTTAAAATTAGAATGTTACATTTAAATTAAGACCGATACTTCTTGTAGATGGTAATCCATAAATATCAACACCTTGTAAACCTTCGCCTGTACTTAATGCAATATTTGGGTCAAATGGTGCATCTTTGTAGATAAAGAATAAGTTTCTTGCAATTAAAGAAATGCTTGCATTCTGAATAAATGGTAATTTTTTAGTGCTGAAATTATATCCAATAGAAAGTTCTCTTACACTAACATTAGTTGCGCTGTAAACATACTCTCCCGTGATTCCAGCTCTACCACCTACCTGAGTATAGTAAAGTTGAGCATCCATAGTCGAAACTGCTGTTCCGTCACTAGCTCTAACTGCATTTACACTAACACCACCAGCATTTCTGGCATCACCTGTAGCTTTAGACACTCCAAAAGAATCATTTTGCGCTTGTGTCAAACTCATTACTTCACCTCCAAAACGTCCATCAATTAATACATTAGCGAAGAAAGATCCAAATTTAAAAGAGTTAGAGAAACCTAACATAAAATCAGGATTAGCATTTCCAACCTCTTCAAAATCAGTTTTTTGAATTGTTCCGTCATCATTCAGCAACATTCTTCCCTGAGCATCTTTCTTAAAGTTTATACCTTCAATAACTCCAAATGGTTTTCCTTCAATTAAAGCATATCTGTAGCTATTTACACCTGCTTCAGTTAAATTAACTCTACCTCCCAACTCAATAGGGATTTCTTTAACTTTATTCTTGTTTTGTGAAAAGTTAATGCTTGAATCCCATGAGAATTTGTCTCCTCTAATAATTCCTGCAGTTACCACTGCTTCAAAACCTTTATTTTCGATACTACCTGCATTGATACCGTAAAAATCAACTCCTTGAGAATTTCCTTTTGGCGCAACAACTTGTAAATATTGATTTTTAGTTTCTGAATTGTAGTAAGATAATTCGAATGTAAATCTATTATTAAACATTCTCCATTCCGTACCAAGTTCATATTCTGATTTCAATTCCGGTTTCAGTGATGTTCCTTCTTTTGGAGCAACTTTTGGCTTTGGATCTGTAACACCCGGAGTATAGTAATAAGTTGGAGTAGTAACAAATGGATATACGTCATTACCAACTTCTGCGTAAGTAGCACGAACTTTTCCAAAATTAATCCATTCTGGTAACGTTGTCATTTCACTAATAATAGCAGTTAAACCTACAGATGGATAAAAATAACTTGGGCTAGATGTATTTGCTAATGTTGATGACCAGTCATTTCGAGCGGCAACATCTAAGTATAACATTTCTTTATATCCAAAAGTAGTAGCTGCAAATACAGATTGTACTTCTTTTCTGGAATCGATCGTTTGATAATTTCCTGAATTATTATTGAAGTTTTGTAATGTAAACCAGTTCGCATATTTTAATCCACCACCAATTCCTGAATCCAAAATAGTTTTTTGGTTACCTAATGTATTAGTAACACTCGTACCAATGTTAGCATTGAAAGTAAAATCATCGCTAAACTTTGTATTAATGGTAGCAATTAAATCAGCATAACGTTGTGTGCTTATTGCATTTTCTACATAATATCTACCATTTATGTGAGATATTGTACCTTGAGTTGTTGCGTATATTTTTTTATCAAAAGCACTCTCTGCTCTATTATAGCTATATCTTCCTGCAATACTTAACCAATTATTAGCTTTATAAGTCAAAGACAATGCTCCATTAAAGAAATTATTTTTATCTACAGATTTATTTCTGTTTATACCCCAATATGGGTTTTGCATAATATCTCTGTTTGTCATCCAGTTTTGAGCCATTAAGTTTCTATTTGGATCAAAAACTTCATAATTATCTTTATAATAGTTAAAATCATTTCCTCTTGGCATCAAATAAACTCCTGTCAAAGGATTGAAGTAAAATCCGTTTACTGGTTTGTTTACGATATCCTGAGTTGTATAATTTGCGTTTGCAGCAAAAAGAAGTTTATCATCAAAGAATTTAGCTGTTTGACGAATACCATAATTATTTTTCTTAATACTGTTTCCTGGCATGATACCTGTTCCGGAAGTATTAGAATAAGTAAACGAAGTAGAAGAATTTTCAGCTGCAGTTGAATATCCTAAAGAAGTTATTTGTGTCGTTCCAACATTAAAAAAGTCTTTTACATGATCTTTAGATTTTCCAGCAGGCCCCCATGATTCGTCAGCGCCTGGAGCAGCAATATAATCGCTTTGAAATTTAGGTAAATAAGCTGCTGATTCAAATGTTGTTACAGACGAAGCTGTAAGAGCTGGTTTACCTGATTTTGCTTTTTTTGAAGATAATAAAATTACCCCATTAGCACCTTGGCTACCATATAATACAGAAGCTGCTGCACCTTTTAATACAGTCATTCCTTCATAATCATCTGGATTAATAAGAGAAACAACATCTCCACCATCACGGTTTCCTGTAGCTGTACTACCAAAACTATCATTTGGTTGGCTTGAAGAACCATTATACAACGGAATACCATCAATAACATATAAAGGCTGGTTGTTTGACACAGATGAATTTCCTCTAATTACAACTTTTGTAGACCCTCCGGTACCACTTGAACTTTTAGTTACAGCAACACCTGCAATTTTACCTGCAATAGTATTAATAAGGTTGGCATCTCTTACTCTTGTTAACTCTTCTCCTTTAAGTTCCTGAGCTGCATAAGTCAAAGATTTTCTTGTTTTCTTAATACCTAAAGAAGTTACTACAACTTCATTCAATGCATTAGTAGATGCAGTATTCATTTTCACATTAATTGTAGCAGCATCACCTACAACTATACTTTGAGTTTCAAGACCTACATAGCTAAAAACCAATGTCTGTCCTTTTTGTACTTCAATTGAGTACAAACCATCAAAATCGGTAGTAGCACCTTTTTGACCTCCCTGTACTGCAACAGATGCCCCTGGTAACGGCATCCCGTCAGAATCTGTAATCACACCCTTGACACTTTTTACCTGAGCAAGTGAAACTTGCGCAGTAAAAACAATCATAAAGATTAAGAAAATTTTTTTCATGTTTATTTTTATTTGTTAGTTATGAGGTAAAATTATTCTTAAGGTATTGTTAAAAAAAATAAATTATACAAACAGCTTTATTTTTTAAACAAACGACACAAAACAATCAATAATGCGTTTTTCGAAAACGTTTTCACTTAAAAATATTAAGCTATTTTAAGTTTTTCTTGCTTTTTTCTTTAAAAGAATTGCGTTTTACCAACTAATTGTTTAAAGTTGCATTATATTAAACAATAGTTAAAAAGCTAATCCTATCATTAAGTTGAACGAAATTCAAAAATTAAACTTTGACATAAAACTTCAAAATCACTTTTGGTTTTGGGGCAGTTACTTCACTTTAAACTTTTTACGTTGGGGTGCGTACTTCAATGACTATCCGTACTCTTTTAAATCAAATTTAGTTGAGTTTTCGCTGCACATTCCTTTGGTATATTTTAATCTCTTTGTTTTAGTTCCGCGTTATGTATTGAAACAGAAATACATCACCTACACCTTTTCGTTACTATTAAGTTTATTTGCGATCTATCTACTCAAAACAGCCCTTACCTATTATATTATATCTGAAAATATCTGGCCAGAAGCAAATCGTGAATACCATCCTTTCGAGATCAATCACATTGTGGCCGTTTGTATTGGGGAATTATATGTTTTAGCAATGGCTTCCTCAGTTTATCTGACTTTAACATGGTTGCGGGAGAGGGAAAGAAACAGGTCGTTAAGAGAAAATCAATTCAAAATCAAATTAAAGTATCTTGAAAACCAGATTCAGCCACATTTCTTTTTCAATACTTTAAATAATTTATATGCTTTATCGTTAGAGTCTTCAAACAAGGTTCCTGATGTTATCATTAAATTATCAAATTTGATGGAATATGTTTTATATGATGTAAAAGGAACCAAATTTGTTCCTTTAATAAAAGAAATAGATTATATTCAGAATTATATTGAAATTGAAAAGTTACGCTTTGAAAATGTAGAAGTTACGATCAATTTAGAATCTAATATTGAAGACATTGTTGTACCTCCTTTAATATTTATTTCATTGGTCGAGAACGCTTTTAAACATGGCGGTTTAAACAATCGAAACTTAAAAATTAAGATCAATTGTAAAGTTATCGACAATAAAATGTTAGATTTTGAAATCCTAAATAATTTTGTAATTTCACAAAATCTTAATTCAAAAGGTGGAATTGGATTAACTAATACCAAGAAAAGGTTAAAGTTAATTTATAAAAACAATTTCAGCCTAAAACAAAAAACAAAATTGAACTACTATATAATCCGCTTGCAAATACCTATTTATAATGAAGATTAAATGCGTGTTGGTTGATGATGAGCCATTAGCTATCAAAGTCTTACAAAATTATTTCAATAATTTTACTGATTTTGAGGTTATAGGCACATTTAATAATTCTTTAGAGGCGCTTGATTTTATAAACAGTACCACTGTCGATGCTGTATTTTTGGATATTAATATGCCAATGATGACCGGATTTGAACTCATTAGCCTGATCGAAAACAAAACCAAAGTAATAATTACAACTGCTTTTAGGGAATTTGCTGCCGAAAGTTACGATCTGGACGTTTTAGATTATTTGGTAAAACCTATTCCGCTTCCAAGATTTATAAAGTGTATCAATAAAATTACGACCGAATACAATTTAAAAAACAATATTAAAGTTGAAACCACAAAAGGTGATTCTCATATTTTTATTAAAGTTGATAAAAAAATGATGAAAATTAATATTGAAGAAATTTTATTTGTTGAAGGAATGAAGGAATACATCAAAGTTGTTACTCCTGATAAAACCTATATTACGCATAAATCTTTAACTTCATTATCTGAAGAATTACCCGCAGATCGCTTCCTTCGCATCCATAAATCGTATGTAATCGCCTTAAATAAAGTAAAATCTATTGAAGGAAATCGTGTTCAAATACAATCTTACACTATTCCTATTGGCAGAAACTACAGTAAAGATGTAAAAACCAAAATTCTGGAGTAAAATAGCATTTCATTTTTCATTTTCTAACTAGGTAAAAATTAACACATTGTTGAAAAAATGATGTTGTTGGTTTAAATTTAACATTATTTGTGCCTTTTTATTTTTTTTTAATATACTTAACAAATATATTTACGGTCTTCAAAAAACAATAAATTAAAAAATTAACCTTATTTCAATTATGAGTTCAGAAAATGTGCAAACCAAGTGGGGGCAATTTATCTCATTGATAATCGTCTTCTTCTTTTGGGGTTTTGTTGGATCTGCCAATGATATCTTAATTCCAGTATTCAAAAAAGTATTTACCTTATCTCAGGTACAATCACAGTTAGTTGCATGGGCATTTTATGCTGCTTATTTTGTGGGAGCATTAATCTTTTTTTTAGTTTCACTAAAATCAGATGTTTTACAAAAATTCGGATATAAAAAAACACTATCTGCGGGATTAATTGTCTCTGCATTAGGTTCATTTTTGTTTATTCCGGCAGCTTCTTTTGGAAGTTTCCCTTTCTTTTTATCTGCATTATTTATTGTGGGACTAGGGTTTTCAATTCAACAAATTGTAGCCAATCCATTAGCGATCAAAATGGGAAATCCTTCTACAGGGGCGCATCGCCTAACTTTGGCAGGAGGTATTAATTCATTTGGAACTACAATTGGAGCTATTTTACTGGGAATTGCTTTATTTGGAATGGGTGACAGTCAAGACAAAAAAAGAGAATTTCAGCCAATTGAAATTGTACAAAATGATTTCATAAAATTAAAAAAAGAATTAACTGAAAATATAAAAGAAATTGCAAATGACAATGTAGATTCAAAAACTATCACTGAATCAGCAACAGCAGCATTGACAGAACAAGTTAATAAAATTGATGCCCAATTACTTGCAATTTCACAAAACTCAAACGCTTCAGTAAAGCCGTTTGTAAAACAATACGAAACGATTGAAAAGGATGTTGCAAAAATTCAGTTACCTCTTGAAGTCGTTAAAACAAAATTAAAATTAGTAAAATTCCCTTTTACTATCTTAGGATTTGCGTTCATTATTGTAGCTATTTTTATGAACTTCTCTAAAATTGAAGATCCGGTAAAAGAGGAAGAAGAAGTTATTAAAGTTGCGCACGAAAAATTCAATATTTTAGACTACCCACAACTATATCTGGGAATGCTGGGTATTTTTATTTATGTTGGAACGGAAGTTACAATCATCAGTAATTTACCTGCGTTATTAAAAACTGCCGAATTCGGAAATGTATTAGAAGATGCTATTGCGCCATTTATTGCGCTTTATTGGGGAAGTTTAATGATTGGACGCTGGAATGGTGGTGTAAACGTTTTCAATACTTCAAACTTAGTAAATACTGCATTAAAATTTATTGTACCAGCTATAGCATTTGGAGTAATCATTGGAGCTAACATTTTTGCTGCCCATGATGTTTCTTCATTCTACATTTATCCAATTTGGATTTTATTATTTATTGCTGTGAGTTTTGTTGGCGGTAAAAATGCCGGTAAAACGTTAATGCTTTTCGGAGCATCAGGTTTATTAATGATGTTAGCTGGATTAGTTTGTCCAGATCCACAAATTGCTAAATTCTTTTTTATCTCTGGAGGTTTATTCTTATCTATCATGTGGCCTTCTATCTTCGATTTAGCGATTGCAGGTTTAGGAAAAAATACAGGAAAAGCATCTTCATTCTTAATTATGATGATTCTTGGTGGAGGAGTTATTCCTTTGGTTCAGGGAAGTATTTGTGATTTAGACCTAACAAGTCCAGGCGGAATTTTCGGAATCACATGGACGCATTTCTCTTATATCGTTCCATTAATTGGATTTGCATACTTAGGATTCTATGGTTTCTATTGCCCTAAAATACTAAAAAGACAAGGAATTAATCACGTTGAAGGCGGTGGCGGAGGTCACTAAACTATAAAATAACAATAAAAAAAAATCCCAAATTCCAATTTTCATCAATTGGATTTGGGATTTTTTAGTTTAATACTTTAAAATTAATTCTGCCTTATTTTGCAGTAATAATATTATTGAGATTCTTTTTAAAAATAGCTTTATTTTGTTCTGATAATGTATAAACAACTTCTTTATCGGCATGAACAATAACTTTCTCTATATTGGCTTTTAAAAGCGCTTTAGGGTCTTTAATCTTTAATGTGCAGGCACCATCAAAAAAACCATCATCTTCAATTATCTTTCTGGCTTCAATCACAGTTCCATCACTCAAAACAGCCGAGACAGTCATTTCCTTATTTAATGTTTTAGAATAAAATCCATCCATTACCAAAAGTAATCGATAAGAGTTTTTCATTTCCGGACCTTTAAACTCATGACGGGTAATGTTATATCGCAACCCTTTGGCGAGTGTCTGAAATTTTACTGTACAATCTAATTCAAAAGTAGCGACATCGCCTGCTTCATTTACTGATTTCAAAACTTTAGCCTGTGCATTTATCTGCAAACCAGACAATAACAACACGAATAATACTATTATTTTTTTCATATGTGGGTTATTTGATGAATAAAAACAATAAAAAAAACGCCACCTTTTACAAGAAAAGATAGCGTTTTATAGAACGTTTAAATCGTATTATTTATTTCCTTTTTCGAAATCAGCAACAAATTGAGCTAATCCTATATCAGTTAATGGGTGTTTCAATAATCCATAAATTGCAGAAAGAGGACCTGTCATAACATCTGCGCCAATTTTAGCACAGTTTACAATGTGCATGGTATGACGCACAGAAGCTGCTAAAATTTGAGTTTCATATCCGTAATTATCATATATCAATCTAATCTCTTCGATTAAATTTAGACCGTCTGTAGAAATGTCATCTAAACGACCAATAAAAGGAGAAACATAAGTTGCTCCCGCTTTCGCAGCTAATAAAGCTTGTCCAGCTGAAAACACAAGTGTTACGTTTGTTTTAATTCCTTTATCTGAAAAATATTTTGCAGCCATTACACCTTCTTTAGTCATAGGTAATTTCACTACGATTTGATCATGTAATTCAGCTAGTTCTTCACCTTCTTTGATCATTCCATCATAATCCAACGCATTTACTTCAGCACTTACATCACCTTCTACAAGGTTACAGATCTCAACATAATGCTTTAAAATGTTGTTTTTTCCGGTAATACCCTCTTTTGCCATCAATGACGGATTCGTTGTTACACCATCTAAAACACCTAATGCTTGTGCTTCTTTAATTTGCGCTAAATTAGCTGTATCAATAAAAAATTTCATATCTATTTTATATTTAATTGTGTGTTTAAAAATTCGGTGCAAAATTACAAAATCAATAGCAATAATAATTTTAAAATCAATTTTAAATTAAACTTGAAAAATGAAAACAGTATTTAAGCCTACAATTTGTAATGATTCATTAACATTTTTTCATAAACTTTATCTGGAAGAGCACGCTTTAATACAATCGAAAATTTCTGCATAAAAACACCAACTTTATAATGCACTTTCGGGCTTTTCTGCTGCATAATTTTAAAAATCGCATCAGCCATTTCATTCGGATTACTTCCTGCATCAACATGTTCGTTCATTGTTGCAAGAGTATCACCATACACTTTTTCATAAGCAGAACCCTGTATAACCGGTGCATGATAACGTCCAGAAGCGATATTGGTAGCAAAATCGCCTGGTGCCACATTTGTAATTTCAATTCCAAAAGACTTCACTTCCATTCGTAAAGCCTCAGTAATCAATTCCAAAGCTCCTTTTGATGCCGAATAAACGCTTCTGTAAGGCAATCCCATATAAGCGGCAATAGAAGTAATATTAATAATCAAACCCGATTTTTGCTCACGCATTTGTGGCAAAACAGCTTTCATCACTTCAATTGGCCCGAAAAAATTGGTTTCAAAATTATTTTTGATTTCTTCCATTGGAATTTCTTCTAATGGACCTGTAATACCAACTCCGGCATTATTTATCACAACATCTAAACGCCCCGAAATCTCGATAACTTTTGCAACAGCTGATTTAATCGATTCTGCATTACGAACATCTAAAGCTATTAACGGAAAAATAGAATTAAGAACCTTTTCAGGATTACGGCTCGTTCCGTAAACAACGAAACCTTTTATATGCAAAAATTCTCCAATAGATTTTCCAATCCCTGAGGATCCTCCGGTAATTAAAACGACTTTACTCATTTTTTAGTTAGATGTTATATGTTAAACATGATTGTCTGTGATTAGAGTTCGATAGGAGATAAACTTTTAACCTCTCACATATAACTTCTAACTTCCGACAGGTCCAAAAATAAAAAAATCCTCCCGAAGGAAGACTACTTTTGTATTAAATCTAAAAAATAAAAAAAATGGCAAGCGACCTACATCGCACCGCTCAACCACGTACCCTTGCTATGTTCCCATCCTGGGGGAGTCTGCAGGAGCTGGTCGTGTAGGACTTGCCGGTGCAAATATACAATCTTTTTATATTTTTGCAAGAGCTTTGTTGCTATAAAAATATCGTCGTATATTGGCTTATTCAAATTTTTAACTATGAAAAAATATAACTTCCTAACTGTCATTTTATTAGGAATCACATTAATTGGATGTGGAGATAAAAATAAAGGTGAAAATTCTTTTTTTACTATTGATGATTCTGCTTTTCCTGCTCATTTTCTGCCACAAGAAGCCGTTTCGATTGCAATTTTAAATCCAAATGCAAAAGAAATTGATAGTGTTGCATACTTCGTTAATGACAAAAAAGTTGGGAGCACAAAAGGTGCTGAGAAATTCAAATTTGAATTAAAAGGTCAAAAACTAGGCTATCAATATTTAAAAGCAACTGTTTATTTTGGATCTGATTCTTCAGATGCAACTAAACGAATTGAGGTAGTTTCTAATGTTGAACCGAAATTATTGAATTTTAAAATCGTCAATACTTATCCTCACGACAAAAAATCTTTTACTGAAGGCTTAGAATTCTACAAAGACACTTTATATGAAAGTACTGGAGAAAAAGGAAATTCATTTTTAAGAAAATACGATTATAAAACTGGGAAAACTTTTAAACAAATAAACCTTGATCCAAAATATTTCGGAGAAGGAATTACTTTCATTAATGGTGAATTGTTTCAATTAACCTGGCAGGAAAAAACAGGTTTTATTTATGACGCCAATACTTTAAAACTTAAAAAAACCTTTACTTACGAAAAAGAGATCGAAGGATGGGGAATGACAAATGACGGTAAATACATTTATCAATCAGACGGCACAGAAAAAATTTGGAAAATGGATCCTGCAACCCAAAAAATGGTCGATTATATTAATGTTTATTCGGGAACTTCAAAAATAAAAGCGGTAAATGAATTAGAATTAATTAACGGAAAATTTTATGTGAATGTATTTCAAAAAGATGCTATTGCAGTAGTAAATCCAGCTTCTGGAGCAGTTGAAGGAATTTTAAATATGTCAAGTTTACGTAAATTAATGAAAGATATTGATTCTGGAGATGTTGTTAATGGAATTGCATACAATCCTAAAACTAAGACCATTTTTGTAACGGGCAAAAATTGGAGCAAAATGTTTGAAATAACAGTTTCAGAATAAATTTCACAATAAATTCCAATAGCTAAAATTCCAAATTCCAACCTAAACACAAATTTCACAGATTTCACGAATTGATTCATGATAATTTGTGAAATTTGTGTTTATAGTATTACTTAAAACACTACGAATGATCACTCTAATTAAAAATATAAAAGAACTCCTTCAGGTTCGGGAAACTTCCATCACAAAAGTTTCAGGAGCTGAAATGGCAATTCTTCCAACTATCAAAAATGCTTTTCTTATTTTAAAAGATAATTTAATTGAAGATTACGGATCAATGGAAAACCTTCCTGAAATCAAAGCCGATAAAATTATTGATGCAACGGGCAGAATCGTTTTGCCAACTTGGTGCGATAGTCACACACACATCGTTTATGCAGGAAATCGTGAACAGGAATTCGTAGACAGAATCAACGGATTTACCTATGAGGAAATCGCTAATCGAGGAGGTGGGATTTTAAATTCGGCTAAAAAACTCAACGAAACTTCTGAAGAAGAAATTTATGAGCAATCCAAACTTCGCTTGGAAGAAGTCATGCATTTAGGAACCGGAGCTGTCGAAATAAAATCAGGCTACGGACTTACCGTTGAAGGAGAATTAAAGATGTTGCGTGTTATTAAAAAACTGGCAGAAAATTATCCAATTGCCATTAAAGCCACTTTTTTAGGCGCACATGCTTTTCCATTACATTACAAAGAAAACAAGCAAGGCTATATTGATGAAATTATCACTAAAATGCTTCCGGAAATTGCTCAAAACAAATTAGCCGATTATATTGATGTATTCTGTGAAACCGGTTATTTTTCTGTAGAAGAAACCGAAAAAATAATGGAAGCCGGAATTCAATTCGGCTTAAAGCCAAAAATTCACGTGAATCAATTCAACTCTATAGGAGGAATTCAGTCCGGAATTAAATTTAAAGCCCTTTCTGTCGATCATCTCGAAATTATGAACCCACAAGATATTGAAGCTTTAAAAGACACCGAAACGATGCCTGTGGCATTGCCTTCGTGTTCTTACTTTTTAAGTATTCCATATACACCTGCACGCGAAATGATAAAAGCAGGTTTACCTCTTGCTTTGGCAACAGATTTCAATCCCGGCTCTACTCCATCCGGAAATATGAATTTTGTGGTTGCAACGGCTTGTATTAAAATGAAAATGACTCCAGAAGAAGCGATAAATGCTGCGACAATAAATGGCGCTTATGCAATGGGACTTTCAGAAACCCACGGAAGTATTACAAAAGGAAAAAAAGCAAATTTAATACTAACCAAACCAATTTCGTCTTATTATCAGATTCCATATGCTTTTGGTAGTAATTTAATTGAAAGTATTTTTCTGGAAGGAGAAATTTTGAACTAATTTTTAAAAATTATTTTTAATAAAAAAAGGTCTGTGAAAAACTTCACAGACCTTTAATGTTTTAGTGGTATTGTTATCCCGCTGGGTAAATTATCTCAAAGTAAAACTAGTTTTAGAAACTAATTCATCATTATCAAAAACATTGATAAAATAAGTTCCTTTTTCGAAATCTTTACCAATTAAATCTTCAGAAACATTTACAGATTTATTTTCATACTGAACAGTAGTTTTAAAACTATAAGTCAAAGTATTGTCTCCAAAAGTTTCTGTTTTTTTATCGCCTAAAACATTGTTTTTACTGTCAATAACCTGTACATAATAGGTTTTATCTCCAGATTTTGCGATTTGATTCTCAGCAATTGTAAAACTAACTTTTAAAACATCAGCACGGCTTGCTTTATCTGTTTCAACTTGTTTACCAGAACCTTTTACTTTGTAAGCAATTGTTTTAGTATTTAAAACTGATAATTTAGAACCTTTTTCAACCGTTTTAGCCAATTCTTCGTTTTGACCAACTAATACTTCATTGTATTTTTTCGACTCTCCTAAAACCACAATTGTACTGTCTCTTTGAACTGTAAGAACACCATTTTGTTTTTTCAATTCATCGTTTTCAGCAACTAAAGTTTTCATTTTACCTTGCATTGCCTGAACCTGAGATCTGTATTTAGATACATCTCCTTTAGATTTATTCAAATCGTCCATCAAAGCGACCACTTTGTCTCTTTCCTGAATTAACTCATCAGACATTGATGTGTTTTCAGCGATAGCAGCATCATAAGTTGATTTCAATTCTTGTAAATCTTTCATAACAGATTCTTTTTCTGTCATGGTTGTTGTAAGCTCTGTTTTAACTACTTCTGTATCAGAAGATAATTTAAAAATATACACTAAGCTACCGATCAATAGGACTGCTAAAACTGCGATTACCGCTTTTAGACTTGAGTTGTTGTTCTTTGGGTTTTCCATATTTAATAATTTTCTTTAAAAACAAATTTAAGAATTAATATATCCTAATAACGTAAGTTAATACAATTATATTATTTTTGAGCAATATTTTTTTTTATGGAGAAATTAATTCCTTTTACTGTTAATGATTTAGCAAAAGTCACAAACCACCGAAGTGGTGAAATAAAGTTTGGAGAGAAGATGATTGTCATTCCGAAAGGTGCTGACAAAATTACTTTTCTAAAAGAAAGTGAGGCTAAATATGTGCTTTTGGGAATTCCTGAAGATATTGGCGTGCGTGCAAATTACGGCAGACCCGGAGCAGCATCGGCATGGCAATGTGCTATAAAAAGTATCGCTAATATTCAGCATAATCGTTTTTGCAAAGGCAGTCAGATTATTATTTTAGGCCAAATAAATGTTGCCGAAGAAATGCGCGATGTTGAAAATCTGGATTTTAATGACATCGACGACCGCTCAAAATTAAGTCAGCTAGTTGAAAAAATTGACAAGGAAGTTTCTCATATTATTTTTACTATTGTCAAAGCAGGAAAAACTCCTATTATTATTGGTGGAGGACATAACAATGCCTATGGAAATATAAAAGGTTCGGCTTTAGCCAAAGGAAAACCTATAAACGCCATTAATTTTGATGCCCATTCTGATTTCAGAATTTTAGAAGGACGTCATAGCGGAAATGGCTTCTCATATGCTTACGAAGAAGGTTTCCTGAAAAAATATTTTATTTTTGGTTTACATGAGAATTATACATCAAAAAGTGTTCTGGATATCATTAAAAAATTAGAAGATCGTGTTCGTTATAATACGTACGACAGCGTAAACATTCGAAAAGAAAAAGAATTCAACAAGGAAATGATTATGGCCTTAGAATTTATCAAAAATGATTCTTTTGGTATTGAAATTGATTTGGATGCCATTCCAAACATTGCCAGCAGCGCCATGACCATTAGTGGGTTTTCAGTAGAAGAATTGCGCCAGTTTGTGTCTTTCTTCGGACAACATAAAAATGCTACTTATTTACATATTTGCGAAGGCGCACCAGATTTAGCTGATTCTCCAAACAACAATTTAATAGGAAAACTAATTGGCTATTTAATAACCGATTTCATTAAGGCAAACAACGAAAAAATTTAATCTTAACTGAAATTTAAATAACTAAAAATTAGTGTATTTCCCAAATAAACCCCAATTCAAATAAACGATTGGCTGAATAAGTCTATCTTTGCACAGAATTTTAGTACTTTAAACTAAAATCTTAATACCTAAGATATGTTATTCGAAGATTTATCACTTTCAAAAAGTATACAAAAAGCCGTATTTGAAGAAGGCTACCTAAACCCTACTCCCATTCAGGAACAATCTATCCCGATCGTTTTATCAGGAAGAGATTTAATTGGATGTGCGCAAACAGGTACAGGGAAAACAGCGGCATTTGCTATTCCAATTATACATCAGTTACATCGAATTGTAGGTTCCACAAAAAAAGCCAAAGTAATTCGTGCCCTTATAGTTACACCAACACGTGAGTTAGCGGTTCAAATTGGACAGAGTTTTGACACTTATGCCAAATATACCAATTTAACACAGTTAACCATTTTTGGTGGAGTTTCTCAAAATCCACAAGTTGACACCTTAAAAAGTGGTGTTGACATTTTGGTCGCAACTCCGGGAAGATTACTGGATTTACAAAAACAGGGATTTCTAGATTTGGACCATTTACATACTTTGGTTTTAGATGAAGCTGATCAGATGCTGGATATGGGATTTATAAACGATGTGAAAAAGATCGTGAAATTAACTCCTAAAAACCGCCAGACTTTATTATTCTCTGCGACGATGCCAATTGCGATTCGTGAACTGGCTGAAATGTTCTTGCAAGATCCGGCAAAAGTAGAAGTCTCACCAGTTTCATCAACGGCTGAAACTGTAGAACAACGTGTTTATTTTGTTGAAAAAACAGAGAAAAGAAATTTATTATATCATTTAATAAAAAACGAAAACTTATCAAATGTGCTTGTTTTTTCAAGAACCAAACATGGTGCTGATAATGTTGTAAAAGCGCTTCGTAAAAAAGATATTCCGGCAGAAGCAATTCACGGTGACAAATCGCAAAATGCAAGACAACGTGTTCTGGATGCCTTTAAAAATAAAGAAGTTGGTGTTCTTGTTGCAACAGATATTGCTGCAAGAGGAATCGATATCGATCAATTGCCATTTGTAATCAACTTTGATTTACCAAATATCCCTGAGACCTACGTTCACCGAATTGGTAGAACCGGACGTGCAGGAAATGGGGGAATTGCGATTTCCTTTTGTGGTAAAGATGAAGAACCTTATTGGAAAGACATTCAAAAACTAATAAAAGTAGATGTAAAAATAATTACTGATCATCCTTATCCGTGGCATTCCGGAAGTCCGGAAGCAGCAGCAGAAAAACCAAAAAATTCTAACCGAAGCGGAGGGGCTCATAAATCAAGAAAATCAAATGCTTCTAAGCAAAACAAAAAACGTTGGTATTAACCAACGTTTTTTGTTTCTTTTATTAAGTAACTGATAATTTTAAATAGTTTAACGGGTTCAAACGGTTTCACTATAATATCATTTATTCCAGCTGAAATTGCTTCATCTGTTATTTCATCTTTATCAAAAGCAGTTAAGGCTACAATTGGAGTCTTTATATCTTGTAAACGAATTCTTTTAGTAGTTTCAAATCCATTCATCAAAGGCATATTTATGTCCATTAAAATTAGATCAAAATTTTCTTTTTCTAAAATTTCCAGAGCCTTAAAACCGTCATCAACTACTTCGCAGACATAATTATTTTTTTCGATAATCTTTTTTGTAACTAGTTGATTAATCAGATTA
This sequence comes from Flavobacterium sp. Root420, assembly GCF_001427905.1. Lineage (GTDB taxonomy): Bacteria > Bacteroidota > Bacteroidia > Flavobacteriales > Flavobacteriaceae > Flavobacterium. The sequence goes on along the minus strand of NZ_LMEF01000030.1, from coordinate 292,220 downwards.
TCCTCAACAATTAAAATTTTATAAACCTCACTGGATGTTAAATCCACCTCTATTTCGTCAATAATCTTTCTTGTTTTTTGAGGATCATGTTCAAATGGAATTACAAATGAAAATGATGTCCCCGCACCAATATCACTTTCCAGATTAATTGTACTTCCAAAAAGCCCCAAAAGCCTTTTTACTATACTTAATCCTAATCCTGTCCCTTGATAGTCCTCTTCTTTTCTTCCTACCTGAACAAATTTTTCAAAAATTTTACTCTGATCTACAACTGCAATTCCAACACCATTATCTATAATATGAAACTCTAAAAAATATTTTTTTTCTTCAACTTTATTAAGTTTTACAATGATTTCTACTTCACCATCTTTCGTGAATTTTAGTGCATTACTAACCAAATTCATGAGTATCTGAGCCAATCTTAATTTATCACCAATCAAATATTCAGGAATGCAGGGATCAATATCGATCTTAATTTTATTATTATTTTTTTGAGAAAGAAAAGAAAGTGAATTTTTTATCATTATTATTTCATCTGAGATATTGAATGTCAGATTTTCAAGAATAACTCTATTTTCTTCAATTTTATTAATCTGCAAAATATCATTTACCAAAGAAAGTAAATATCGGGCCGAAAACTTTAAGGAACTCAGATGCTGGCTTTGCGACAATTCCTTATGTTCTTCCAATAACATATTTGTTATACCAACAACACCATACAAAGGTGTGCGCAATTCATGACTTATAGTCGAAATAAATTGCGTTTTGAGCAGAGAAGCCTCCTCTGCAATTTCCTTCGCTTGTAAAAGCTCTATATTTGCCTTCTTCTTTAACCGAATGTTTTTAATTAAGGTGATAATTAGCAATAAGAAAATTAAAGAAATAATAACAAATAGAACGACAATTATCCTTGATTTTTTAAGACTGCGATATTGCTCAATTTTTTCATTTTCTATTTTATCAATCTCTCTTTTGTACTCATCTAATTCACGATTAAATCCTGCTATAGAAGCTCTTTTGAGCTTCTCTTTATCAGTCAATTCATCCCTGATTTTGCTATATGAGAGCAGATTTTTATATGCTTCTTCCGATTTACCAATCTTGTTTAAAAATTTCGAATACTCTAAATATGCATATATCAAATCTGTTTTTTCATCTTTAGATTCGCCAACAGAAATAGCTTTTAAAAAATACTCATTTGCCTTAACAGCATTATTTTCATTTGCCCAGTACATTCCGTTTAAAAAATTCAAGGCAATATCATTTGATTTCCCCTCTAAATCATTCTGATGTTTATTAATGTAACGTAAGTAAGGCAAACCTTCTTTATAATTTTCAATCTTGAAATACGACCAAACTATGTTAAGGTTTGTTATAGCGATTTCTTTTAAATATTTTTGTTGCTTGCCAAATTTTAATGATTCCTTGTAATAGGTAATTCCGGTGCCATATAATTTTTTTTCGAAAAAGAATAAGTTCCCTAAATTGCTAGTTATCATCATTCTTAAACTAACAATATTAGATCTTTCTGCGTAAGCTAATGCTTTGTTGTAAAAAAAAACTGCCTTATCAACTTCGCCTAAATCATGAAAATTAATTGCAATTATATTGTAATTCCTCGAAATCAAAGTGTCATTTTTTAAATCAAATGCATATTGGAGGGCCATTCCAGACTTCTGTAATGATTTTTCATAATTAGTTTCATCTAAATAATCACAAGCCTTTTGTGTTAAATCTTTAACTTTTGCAAGTGACACAGTATTAGCCTGAGCTGATAACTCATGACAAAATATATTTAGAAAAATAAAAATAAAAAAACAAAATCTATAATGAGGCATAGGTACTAGTACGTTTATTCAAATATACATTATTATCATAATAAAAAACAGCGTATTATTTTAATAAAATTCAGATTCAATAATCTGTTTATTTTTTAGATTAAGCCTTAAAAACATTAGCATACCTAATAAGAAAATTAAAAAATATGTTAGAATTTTTTTTTTAAAATTCGAAGAAACAGAAAAATTGACTAAAGCACAACAAAAAACAATAAAAGGCAAGAAAACTACTGAGGATAAAGCTGTTATAAAATAAAAAGTAGCAGTTTAATTTTTTGGTATTATTCTGTTAAAACATTAATATAAAAAAGCCGTAACAAATTAAATCTGTTACGGCTTTTTATTTCGAAAGAAGTAAATTAGTTTTCTTCTACAATCTTTAAATTCTCTTCTTTATTATTTTCCCATTGCCCAACTACAGAAGTTGCAAGAGCATTTCCTAAAACATTTGTAGCACTTCTAAACATATCACAAAAGTGATCAATAGGCAAAATTAATGCGATTCCTTCAACCGGAATATCAAACATACCACATGTTGCCGCAACCACCACTAAACTAGCTCTTGGAACACCTGCAATTCCTTTACTGGTTAACATTAAAACCAAAAGCATAACCATCTGGGTGCCTATATCTAAATGAACTCCATAAAATTGCGCGATGAATATACTGGCAAAAGTCATGTACATCATACTTCCATCCAGATTAAAAGAATATCCAAGCGGTAACATAAAAGATACGATTTTATCTTTTACACCAAACTCTTCCAATTCCTCCGTTAATTTTGGAAAAACAGCCTCACTACTTGTTGTTCCAAAAGCAATTGCCAATGGTCCAATAATACGTCTTAATAACTCTGTCATTCTTCCTTTCAGGAAAATATAACCAATTGCTATTAAAATAACCCATAATGTACTGATTCCTATTAAGAACGATCCAAAGAATTTAAAATAGGTAATTACTAATTCCTCAGCATCTCTAACAGCAAATACACCCGCAATGGCTCCAAAAACTCCAATTGGAGCAAAGTTCATTACATAATTTACCATTTTCAAAACAATATGCGACGCTTTATCTAATGCATTAATTACTGGCTTTACAGTACTTCCTAATGAAGCTGCCGCTAATCCAAAAAAGATTGAGAATATTACAATCTGTAAAATCTCATTAGTTGCCATTGCTTCAAAAATACTTTTAGGAACTATATGCTCAACAAAATTCTCAAAAGAAAGTATTTTAGTTTTACCCGTTACTTCTGAGGCTGCTGCCATGTCGACATGATCTAATTTCAAACCCACTCCTGGCTCTAAGATATTCACATAAAACAAACCAATTAATAAGGATATAAAAGAAGCTGTAAAAAACCATCCAAGCGCCTTTCCTCCAATTCTTCCAACCGTTTTTATATCTCCAAGTTTAGCAATTCCAACTACTAAAGTGGTAAATACTAAAGGCGAAATAATCATTTGTACCAATCGTATAAATACGGTAGCCAGCATTTTTATTTTATTGCTAAACGATTGCGCTGCTTCAGGCGAAATATAATTGTGTAATATAATTCCTAAAGTAGCTCCAAGAACCATTGCTATTATAATTTGCCCGGTTAGTCCTGAAAGAAATGATTTTTTTTTGGTTTCTGTAATTTGCTGCATTAATTTGTTTGTTTTAAATTAAAATATTAAGACCCTCACTGCCTTAACTTTTATTAATATGTTTTGTTGATCAAATAAAAATCAGCCAAAACAATCGCCGCCATTGCCTCAACAATTGGCACTGCACGAGGTACTACACACGGATCATGACGGCCTTTACCTGTCATTGGCGTAATATTTCCTTTATTATCTAATGAATCCTGGGTCTGCATGATAGTTGCAACAGGTTTGAAGGCTACTCTAAAGTAGATATCCATACCGTTACTGATTCCACCCTGAATTCCGCCAGAAAGATTTGTTTTTGTAGTTCCGTCAGGATTATATAAGTCATTGTGCTCACTTCCTTTCATTTCAGATCCTGAAAATCCACTTCCGTATTCAAAACCTTTTACCGCATTGATAGAAAGCATTGCTTTACCAAGTTCCGCGTGCAATTTATCAAAAACTGGTTCGCCTAGACCAACCGGAACGTTCTGAATTACACAAGAAACAACGCCCCCGACAGTGTCCCCTTGTTTACGGATATCGCGAATATATTCTTCCATAATTGCAGCCGATTTTTCATCAGGACAACGAACAGGATTACTTTCAATTTTTGAAAAATCCAAATCCTGATAAGGAGTATCCAAATGAATTGGCCCAACAGAAGAAACGTAAGCATTAATTTTAATCTCAGGCAACATTTGTTTAGCAATGGCACCTGCTACTACTCTACTAGCGGTTTCTCTTGCAGAACTTCTTCCACCTCCGCGATAGTCACGAAAACCATATTTTTGATCGTATACGTAATCGGCATGACTTGGTCTGTAATTATCTTTAATATGCGAATAATCATCTGATTTTTGATTGGTATTTGGGATAATAAAACCAATTGGAGTTCCGGTTGTTTTTCCTTCAAAAATTCCAGATAAAAACTGAACTGCGTCTGGTTCTTTTCTTTGCGTTACAATTGCCGATTGTCCTGGTTTTCTTCGGGACATTTCAACTTCAATTGCTTCTAAATCAAGTTGTATTCCTGATGGACATCCATCAATAATTCCGCCTAAAGCTTCACCATGAGATTCTCCAAATGTTGTAACTTTATATAGGGTGCCGTAGCTATTTCCTGCCATTGTAATTTGTTTTGAGCAAATGTAAGTTTTATGAATTAAATTAAAAAATTTAAAGTTGGTATTATTAAGTAAAGGTTAAGTTGCCTAAAAATCATAATTTATTAAAATTGAAGCCAAATTGATAACCTTTTGATAAAGCAAAACCATTTCAGTTTTCTTTTATTTGCTAAACTTCAAATTAAGAAAAATTGAAAAAAAGAAATGTCGAATTGGTTATTCTTTCAGATGTTCATTTAGGAACATACGGAAGCCATGCCAAAGAACTAAACAACTATTTATCAAGCATTAAACCTAAAACTTTAGTCTTAAACGGCGACATTATTGATGCCTGGCAATTTAGAAAATCATATTTCCCTAAAGCGCATTTAAGAGTTATTCAGCGAATTATCGGAATGGCTACTAAAGGCACAAAAGTGTATTACATCACCGGAAATCACGATGAAATCCTCCGTAAATTCAGCGATATGAATATGGGAAATTTTGCCTTGTTAGATAAACTAGTTTTAGATTTAGACGATAAAAAAGCCTGGATTTTTCATGGAGATGTGTTTGATGCTTCTGTACAGCACTCCAAATGGATTGCAAAATTAGGTGGTTTAGGGTACGATTATTTAATCCTGAGCAATCGATTTGCCAATTGGTGTTTAGCAAAATTAGGTCGTGAACCTTATTCCTTTTCTAAAAAAATAAAGGCCAGTGTAAAAAAAGCAGTTAAGTTTATTTCTGATTTTGAAACCACGGCAACCGATTTAGCAATAGAAAAAAAATACGATTATGTAATTTGCGGACATATTCACGAGCCAAAAATCGCTACTATAGAAAACAAACACGGATCAACTTTATATTTAAATTCCGGGGATTGGGTTGAAAATTTAACAGCCTTAGAATATCATAAAAAACGTTGGAAATTATTTTCTTACGCTGAATCAAATTTGACTGGAGAAGATGAAAATTTATTTGAAATGGAGGATATTGTTGCTTCTCAGTTAATTACTTCATTCGTAACTAAGAAATAACTATCTAGAAACAAGAAACATAGCGTTATTATTGGCCTCGCACTTCTAAAAGCCCGGCGGAAAATGCATAAAAATGTGAATTATATAACAATTTAAAAGAATCTTATACGTTATATGATTGGTCCTAATTATACATTTGACAAAAATTAATAACCATTTTTATGAAAAAAATCATTTTATCTGCCATTATGCTATTTGGATTAGCGTTTATGGCTCAAGCACAAGACATTGCTAAAAACGCCCTTGGATTACGTTTAGGAGACAATAACGGATTTGGAGGAGAAGTATCATACCAAAGAGGATTAAATCAAAAAAACAGACTTGAGTTTGATTTAGGATGGAGAAACAGTAGTGATGTAGATGCCATTAAAGGAGTTGCTCTTTACCAATGGGTTTGGAACATTGACGGAGGTTTTAACTGGTATGCCGGTGTTGGTGGTGGTATCGCTGCCTGGGATCATGATTACTACAACAATAATGTAAAATATAATGATAGCGGAACTTACGTTTTTGCTGCAGGGGATATTGGTATTGAATACGGCTTTAAAGAAGTGCCAATTTTATTATCATTAGATGCAAGACCAGAAATTGGTTCAGGATATTATGACGATGACAACTTTGGATTTGATGTTGGTTTAGGAATCAAATTCAAATTCTAAAATAAAAATTAAAAAATAATTGTAAAAAAAACCTGTCGCTTTAATTACGACAGGTTTTTTTTATTTGTCACACTGAGCTAAGTCGAAGTGCGCTTCTTGGATATTGTCTCTCTGGAAATTATTTAATAATAATCTCTTTTTTTGAATGAACTTTCACAACTGTATAAGGATAAGTAATCACTTGCATTGTCATAGCATCCGGAGCCGGGTTATTTTCTTTCACGGTAATAATAATATTTTTATCGGTTTCTTCTACTTTTTCAACCCCAATAGAATATCCACCGGTATTTTTCTCTCCCATGTTCAAAATAACATAGTTAGAAGTATTAATATCAGTCTGTTTCATTTTATCGGACAAAAGAGGATCGTTTTCTAACATTTTGATCTCATTTGGCTCAGTCAAAATCTCATAAAATTTAATATTTCCACCTCCGTCTGATTGCGTTGTTAAAACTTCATACAATGCCTTTGAATCTGATGTTTTTTTTGCTCCACAAGAAATTAAAACAAAAACTGCTAAAACCGAAATTACTTTTTTCATTTACGTTTATTTTAAAATTATTGTTTCTACTCTTTATAATCATCAATTGCTTTTTGATACAAAGCTTCGTATATTGGAAGTATGTTTTTAATATCAAATTTCTTCGCCACTTCAAGGGCATTCACTTTAAATTGATTTAAAACTTCATCATTTTCCAGGATTTTAATCGCATTTGCAGCCATTTCCTCAACATTTCCAACATTACTTAAATATCCGGAAACGCCATCAAAATTTACTTCCGGGAGTCCCCCTGAATTACTGGAAATTACTGGAACACCGCAAGCCATTGCTTCTAAAGCTGCCAAACCAAAACTTTCTGTTTCTGATGGAAGTAAAAACAAATCAGTTAAACATAAAATCTTGTCGATTTCATTACTGTTTCCAAAGAAAATTACTTTGTCGTAAATCCCCAATTCCATGCACAAAATTTCTGCTTTCTCTTTTTCAGGACCATCACCTACCATCATTAATTTAGCCGGCATCACTTTCTGGATATTATAGAAAATCTTAATAATATCCGGAATACGCTTTACTTTTCTAAAGTTACTGATATGGGTAATAATGCGCTCATTTTCCTTTGCCATTACATAACGATGACAAGGCGCGGTTGGATCCGTTTTCACTTTATCCAACTCAATAAAATTCGGAATAACTTTTATCTTATTCTTGATTTTGAATAATTTCAACGTATCATCTTTCAAACTCTGCGAAACCGAAGTCACATAATCTGATTTGTTGATACTGAAAGTTACAGCAGGTTTATAAAATGGATGATTTCCAACCAGTGTAATATCCGTTCCGTGAAGTGTAGTAATCATCGGAAGATTAATTCCTTCGTTCTTCAACATTTGCTTCGCCATATAACCCGCATAGGCATGAGGAATTGCATAATGCACATGAAGCACTTCAATTTTATATAATTTTACCATATCAACCAATTTGCTTGACAATGCCAATTCATAAGGCTGATAATGGAAAAGAGGATATTCAGGAACGTTTACTTCGTGATAATGAACATTAGGATTTAAAAGTGCCAACCTAACTGGCTGACTGTAGGTAATAAAGTGGATTTCGTGTCCGCGTCTGGCTAATTCGAGGCCTAATTCTGTGGCTACAACCCCACTACCGCCAAATGTCGGATAACAAACTATTGCTATTTTCATGTATTAAATTTAGTCCTACGAAAGTACTCAAAAATCACGTTTAATTAAAGTTTTCAATTGTTAGATTTTTGTGAATTATTGATTTATCAGATTATTAGATTGTTAGATCTTTAGATTAATAGACTTACTTACCTTTTTATTTCTAATGTATTAATTCATAACTTTCATCAGGAGCAGAAGATTGATTTTCAAAAGAACGATAGGTCCCGCTGTCCGCTATATCTTTTGTGCCGAACCCCGGCACAAAAGGATATCGCTCCCATCGGGGCTAGATTAGAGGTTTTAGTTTTCATAAGAACTTAATGTTTGAAAATTTGATAATTATTTTTTCAATCAGGTGGATGCAAACCATAAAACATTCTACCTGTATAATAATCCAATACTAAATATCCAATAATGATCAGAATGAAAAGTATTATAATTATTTTTATCGTTCTTATCTTCATTTTTTTTATGTTTTCTAAGTATTTAATCTAACAAAAAAGGCATAAAATCTAAATTTTATGCCTTCAAATATTTTTTATAATTTCTTAGAAAAACCTGCTATGCCAGCTATCAGCGGCAGGCACTTCCCAAGATTCATTAAATTCTTCGATATTGTTCACCAAATTATTAAACACAATCGTATTCTCAGAAACCGATTTGTCTTTCACCATTTTCTTAAAATCAATTAATGTTTTATGTGCAATATGTTCTCCATTTTTAAAAGTCACGTTCATTTTATCTAGCAAATCAACGTTGTACTTTTTCTCCAGACTCTGAATAAATTCAACAGAACTATCGATAGAACAACCTGTAGCAGCCTGTACATCCTGATTTACAGCCAAAATAATAAATCGGTTGTATTTCAATAAATACGAAGCCTCTAAACTTGTTCCATGCGCTGCCCATTCCTCAACAAAAGCTTTTAGGTCAGTCTCTATTTCAGAAAATTCTTCCTCAGAAAATTTTCTGTTTGATTGATAAATCCAAACTCTGGATTCACCAGGTAAATTTTCAAAAGGTATATACATTTTAATTTTAGATTTTAGATTGTTGATTTTAGATTCTTTGAAAATTTCAGGTTTAAAGTTTCAAAAAACTTATAACCTTACTTATTGTTTCTCTAATTTTGTAAGTATTTTAAAGGCTCTAAACTCTTTAACTTTAATATCAAATAACTCAATTTCGGTATAACTTACTTTAAGCTTGTCTTTTTTCTTAATTTCATTATTAGTTAGTAATGATGCTGTATCAAAATAATCCAATAAAAGGAGACTATAATTTCTTCCATTTTGATCCATCATTTGTAAAGTCATAAACTGCTCCGATTTTATATCGGTTACCTCACCAACAATAAAAGCATCTTGTTCTTTAACTTGAACATCGTCTTTTGACCCTTTCCCTAATTCCAAAATCATAGCAGGGCAAACTTCCAGCATTTTTACGCCAACAGCTTCTCCTAACTTACTCATTCCTTCCTTATCAGAAAATTTTACCTTTTCATCAGCTTTAAATTCTGACATATGATCAGAATAACTTTTAATCATGCATAATCCAACTGCAGCTTTTAATTCATCTCCAGTAAAATTATCCGATTTAAGCTTTTTAGCATCTAGACATTCACATGTTTCTTTTGCAATAACTTTTAACACATCCTGAGAATAGGTAACGATATTAGAAAATAAAACAATTAGCAAAAATATATTTTTCTTCATTTTATAAATCCTGAGCATTAGCAATTAGTTCAGCAATATCCATAACTTTAACCTGTCCTTCTTTTTCCTGATGTTTGATACCGTCGGTTAACATGGTATTACAGAACGGACAACCCGCTGCTATTATATCTGGTTGTACTTCTAAGGCATCTTCAGTACGCAATACGTTCACTTCTTTGTTTCCTGGTTCAGCATCTTTAAACATCTGTGCTCCACCTGCTCCACAACATAATCCGTTTGCTTTTGAACGCTTCATTTCAACCAATTCAACATCCAATTTCTGAATTAAATCTCTTGGTGCTTCATATACTTTATTTGCTCTTCCTAAATAACAAGGATCGTGAAAAGTGATTTTTTTTCCTTTAAACTGACCGCCTTCAACAGTCAATCTTCCTTCATCAATTAATGACTTTAAAAATTCTGTATGATGAATAACATCATATTGACCACCCAACTCAGGATATTCATTTTTTAAAGTATTAAAACAATGCGGACAAGCTGTAACAATCTTTTTAGCTTCATATGCATTTAAAACCTCGATATTCATCATGGCCTGCATTTGAAACAAAAATTCATTTCCAGCACGTTTTGCAGGATCTCCGGTACAACTCTCTTCTGTGCCTAAAACTGCAAATGAAACATTGGTACGATTTAAAATACGTACAAATGCTTTGGTAATTTTTTTTGCTCTATCATCAAAACTTCCTGCACAACCCACCCAAAATAAAACTTCTGGCTGTTTTCCTTCGGCTAGCATTTCAGCCATTGTTGGCACTACTAAACTTTCTGACATCTTCTTTTGTTGTTAAATCGGTTAATCGTTTATTTGGCTAGTTGTACTCCTTACTATAGCCGCCACTAAAAAAACCTTAAATATTCTATTCCAATAGATTAAACGGTTAAACAAATAACCAATTAAACCTTAATTCTAATTCTCGTTTTTCCAGTTCAATCTATCTTGCTGACTGTATTGCCATGGCGCTCCATTGTTTTCAATATTAGTCATCATAGCATTCAATGACATTGGAGCAGCACTTTGTTCCATCACTAAATAACGACGCATATCCATAATAATAGACAACGGACTAATGTTCACCGGACATTCTTCAACGCAGGCGTTACAAGACGTACAAGCCCACAATTCTTCTGGTGTTATATAATCGTTTAGTAGTGTTTTGCTATCCGGAACAAAAACACCTTTATTGGTATCAATATTTTTTCCTACTTCTTGTAAGCGATCTCTTGTATCCATCATAATCTTACGAGGAGACAATTTTTTACCTGTTTGATTTGCCGGACATGCTGATGTACAACGTCCACATTCTGTACATGTATACGCATTCAGTAGCTGAACCCAGTTTAAATCCTGAACATCGCTTGCACCAAATTTACTCGGCGCAGCATTTTCATCAACCGGAGCTGCCGCAAACGGATCAGCATTTGGATCCATCATTAACTTTACTTCTTTGGTAACCGATTCTAAATTATCAAATTTCCCCTTCGGATTTAAATCTGCAAAATAAGTATTTGGAAAAGCCAAAAGAATATGCAGGTGTTTTGAGAAGTATAAATAGTTCATAAAAACTAAAATACCAGCAATATGAACCCACCAGAAAACTTCAAACAACATCATAACCAACTCATTTGACATTCCGTTAAACATTGGAGCAATAAATTGACTCACAGGAAAAGTTCCTGCTTTATGAAAATGAGAAAATCCTCCCGGAACATTCTGTAAATGCAAATCAGAAGCGTTCATCAATAAAAACAAAATCATCAATACTGTTTCAAAATACAGAATATAGTTAGCATCACTTTTAGGAAAACCTTTTAAATCTGAATGTATAAAACGTTTCAATCTAATACCATTTCTTCTAATCCAGAAAACTGTAACAGCAAAGATTACCAGTATTGCCAATATTTCAAATGAAGCAATTAAAACATCATAAACTACACCCAAATAAGGCGCAAAAATTCTATGAGTTCCAAATAATCCATCAATGATAATTTCAAGTAATTCGATATTTATGATAATAAATCCAACGTATACCACAATATGCAATACACCGGCCACCGGACGTTTCACCATTTTCGATTGTCCAAGAGCAATCAATGCCATGTTTGCCCAACGTGCCTTCGGATTGTCTTTTCGATCTACATTAACTCCTAATTTTATGTTTCTGATTATTTTTTTTACACTTGAAGCAAAAAAGCCAAAACCAGCTATCAGAAGTATAGCGAATAAAATATTATCTAAATAACTCATTCCTTATTATTTTTTGTCGGTTGTATTGGCATCTTTTACAGGTGAAACGTATGGTTTATTTTTCTTTCCAAAAAGAGAAACATTTACATAACGTGTTGGATATAATCGAACATCCTGCAATAATAATTCAAGCTCTTTTGAAGTTTTAGCCAAATTATTATACAAAGCATCATCATTCAATAATTTACCTGCAGAACCTTTTCCTGAGTTTAGGTTAGCCATAATACCATCTACTTTTGTTAAAGTTTGGTTTAAGTTTCTAATTGTTTTTCCTAAATCGGCTTTACTTAAAGAATCTGATATTTTATTGAAGTTGCTTGACATTTTATTAAAGTTTGCCACAACTCCATTAATCTGTGCTTTGTTAGTATCTAAAATAGAATTAAGACTTCCTGAAGCTCTATGAAATTGCTCCATGGTCTGACTCAATTCTGACAACGACTTTTTCAAATCTTCCTGACCTTTTTTATCCAAAACATTGTTTAACCCACCAACCAGCGTATTTATGTTCGCCAGCATTAGATTTAATTTTTGCTCTATTGGCTCTATTTTACCGCCTAAAGATTCAGTTAATCCCAATTCAATAGTTGCTTCCAACGTTTGCCCATCAACCGCAGGATCTTTATCCGCAAGATTCGGAATAATTTTAATTTGTTTTCCTCCAATTAAACTCGGAGAATATAATGCTGCTTTACTGGTTTTAGAAATTGGAAAATCAGTTTTTAACTGAAGTTCAACTAATAATCTACCTGTTGTTTCGTTGATTGTAATTTTATTTACTTTACCAATTCCCAATCCGTTTAAGGTTACCGGTGCTGATTGTGATAAATCTTCAACATTATCATATTCTACATATAATGTTTTGTAATTTGTAAAAAGATCTCTGCCTTTTAAAAAGCTGTAGCCCCAAATAAATAATAAAATTGACGCGATGACTAAAATAGCCGTTTTAATTTCTCTTGTTAGTTTCAAAATTCTAAGTGTTTGTACAAAATTAATATAAATATTCGAACTTGTGGCTATTATTTAGTGGCGTCCTGAATACTGATTTTTTCTCCGTCTTTGTATGCTATTAAAAAAGAAGCTCCATATCCTTTACTTTTAGCTTCTTGCAAATATTTTTGTGCCGCCTGATAATCTGAAGTTTCCTCGTAGAAATATTTATAAATATTATTTTCATACAACATTGTCACATTTTTCAGTCCTTTAAAGTTCTTTGGCTCTAAAGGTGTCTTTTTAATACTGGCAATTAATTGCACTTTAAAGATAGTTCCTTTTGTTGCATTTTTGTTTGTTGCCGGAGCTGCTATAACTGTTTTTGGTTTAGCAGTATCTTTTGCTGGTTTGGCATCCATTACTTCCGGAACTCCAGAACCAAAATACTCCCTTTTGTAACTTATAATTGCTTCGGCGATAGCTTTGGCGATATCATTTTGACCTTCTTCTGAATTTAAAATGTTTCCTTCCGTAGGGTTCGAAACGAAACCGGTTTCAACTAAAACCCTAGGCATATACGCTTTATGAAGTACCATAAAAGGGGCTTGTTTTACGCCACCCTGACGAAGTTTCTTTCCTAAACGGTCAAAATTATCCTCAATTTTACTAGCCAATGCAATACTATTATCTAAATATTCTTCTTGCATTATAGTCATTGCCGCCATTGATTCCGGAGAATTAGGGTCATAACCTTCATACTTACGTTTATAATCTTTCTCTAAAGTAATTACCGAGTTCTCTTTTTTCGCAGCTTCAAGATTCGAAGCGACTTTACTCAAACCCATTACATAGGTTTCTGTTCCGTCTGCTGCAGTATTTTTATTGGCATTACAATGTATAGAAACAAAAATATTCGAGTTAGCTCGATTGGCAATATTAGCTCTTTCGACCAAATCGATAAAAACATCCGTTTTACGGGTATAAATGACATTAACATTTGGACTGTCTTCTAAAATTTTTCCAACTTTTAACACAATGGCCAATGCAATATTTTTTTCGATTCTTCCGCTATAGACGGCTCCAAAGTCATGATCACCGTGTCCGGCATCAAGTGTTACCTTAAAAACATTTGCCTGACTGTATGCGCAAAATGAAATTATAGTTAGAAAAAAACTAAATATTAGCCTAGTTTTGTTAAATATGTTCATAAATCTAAAAGTTAATTTTAATAAAATGCAACTGCTATAATTTTTACAATTGATTATTTTTGCCAAAAAATTATATGTAAGTTTGACATGTCAAAAAACAAGCCATACTTTTACAAAAATAGCATTTAAACCTTTGCATACAAACTTATTTAATATCGTTTTATTATCATTTTTCCTAACACTAGGATGTGGTAAATTATATTCGCAAGAGATAAAAACCAAAAAAAACGCATTACCTGCTGAAAAACAAACAGATAAAACCACAACCACTGTACAAGATACCGTAAAACTGGACACTGTTAGACCTAAAAAGACTTTTCTTGACGGAAAAGTAAAGTACAGGGCCAAGGATTATGCGAAAATCGATCAGAAACACAAACTCATTACTTTATATAACGAAGCTGAATTATACTATAAAGACGTAGAGTTAAAATCGGGTATAATTGTTTTAAATTATGAAAAAGATGAAGTCTATGCAGGAAGAATAAAAGATTCTGCAGGTGTTTTGAGTCAATTTCCTAATTTTAAACAAGGAGCAAGTGAGGTTCAGCCAGACTCTATTCGTTTTAATTTTAAAACAAAAAAAGCATTAATCTATAATTCCAGAACAGAACAAGGCGAATTTAAAATCAAGGCCGCTGTTACTAAAAAAGAAAATGATTCTGTTTATTTCTTAAAAGGCGCGCGCTTTACAACTTCAAGCGATGTAGACAATCCTGAATATTACTTTCAGACCAATAAAGTAAAGTTTATTCCGGGAAAGAAAGTAGTTACAGGTTTAACCAATATGGTCATTGCAGATGTCCCTACTCCTCTTGCCTTACCTTTTGCATACTTCCCTATGAGTCAGGAAAAGAGTGTTTCAGGAATCATTGTACCAAGTTACAATGACTCCAATACAAGGGGTTTCTCTTTGCAAAATGGTGGTTACTACTTTGCTTTAAGCGATAATTATGACCTGACCGTTTTAGGAGATTACTATACAAACGGAAGTTATGCCATGCGCTTTGAATCTTCATATGCAAAAAAATACAAGTATCGTGGGAATGTAAATGTTCGTTTTGAGAATTTGATCAGTAGCGAAAGAGGCTACCCTGATTATTCAAAGCAAAATATTTACAATATCCAGTGGTCACATTCAAAAGATACCAAATCAAATCCTAACTCAAGTTTTTCTGCTTCTGTAAATATGGGTAGTAGTAAATACTTTAAACAATCTATTAATCAGGCAAACGTAGGTTCAAATTTGAACAACACTTTAAGTTCGTCTATCTCTTATAATAAAACTTTCAATACAATTCCCGGGGCTCGTATTGCATTAACGGCCACACACCAGCAAAATACACAAACAGAAGAAATTCAAATGACATTGCCGTCCTTACAAGGTAGTATTGATCGTGTTTATCCTTTTGTTGGTAAAGATGGTGTTAAAAAAGGCCTTATTAAAAATATTAACTTACAGTACAATGTAACCGGACAAAATAGATTTGTCACCACTGATTCTTTATTCTTTAAACCTCAAATGTTTAGAGACGCACAAATTGGACTTCAACAATCGATTCCAATTAGTACCAACTTTAAAATATTTAAGTATTTTAGTGCAGGAGCATCAACAAACTACCAGGAAACCTGGGTTACAAAAACAATACACAAAAATTACGACCCAACACAAAACAAAGTTGTCGATCAGACTATAAACGGTTTTGATGCTTTCAGAACTTACAATTTCAGTTCTAATTTAGGAACTACGATTTACGGTACTTTTAACTTTGGAGAAGACAAAAGAATCCAATCTATCCGCCACGTAATGAGGCCTTCTATTACGTACGCATACACTCCTAGTTTCGAAAAATATTACGATAATTACTATGTTGATGCTTCAGGAAGAATATCAAACTCCTACTCACGCTTTGATGGAGGCGTTTACGGAGCTCCTAGTAAAGAAAACTCTAACATTGTTGGTATTGCCTTAAGTAATACTTTTGAAGCCAAAGTGAGAGATCGTGACAGCACAAAGACAGAGCCTAAAAAAATAATGTTGCTAAACAACTTAAATTTTAGCACCAGCTATAATTTTAATGCTGATGGCAAAGACATACTTGCATGGCAACCTGTATTGGTAAGTGGAGGAACTCAACTTTTTGACAACAAAATGAATGTTAATTTTGGTGCGACTTTAGATCCTTATGCGATTGATAATTCTGGAAAAAAAATGAACGTTTACAACATTGAAAATGGTGGGAGTTTGTTCAGAATGACAAGTGCTAACCTAACATTAAACTACTCTTTTTCAAATAAAGGAGTCAAGGAAGAAAACAAACAAAGTGAGCGGAATGGTGGTCGTAAAGATGATTTATTTGGGACTAATACAGACTTAAATGATAGCCGTAAAAGTCAGTTTGCAGAGGAAAAAGATGATGGCGAAGATGTTATAACCGAATTCTTTAATTCGAAGATCCCGTGGGATATGACAATGGCTTACTCCTTAACTTATTCGAACATAAACAGAGAAAGTAAAATAACCGGAAATTCTATCATGGTTTCTATCAATATGGATATTACGCCTAAATGGAAAGGTGGAGTTTCCAGCGGTTACGATTTCGTTCAAAAAGGGGTTACTTTCACACAATTTCGTTTTGAAAGAGATTTATTAAGCTGGAGAATGGCTTTCAACTGGACACCACTAGGTCCTAACTCAAACTGGAATTTCTTTATCGGAATCAAATCAGGAGTTCTTAGCGACATCAAGTGGAATAAACGAAGTACTTCAAACCGATAATTTATATTCTATTAAAATAATTATTATGAAAAAAATCATCTTTACCGAAAAAGCTCCCGCTCCAATCGGGCCATACAATCAGGCCGTATTATCAGGAAATACGCTATATGCTTCTGGTCAGATTGCTATAAATCCAGCTTCAGGAGAGCTTGTTACTGAAAACATCAATGACGAAACAAAGCAGGTAATGGAGAACATTGCTGCTATTCTGGAAGCTGCAAACATGACTTTTGAAAACGTTGTTAAGGCGACTATTTTCATTATGGATATGAATAATTTTAGCGCTATTAATACGATCTACGGGTCTTATTTTAACGAAAAAACCGCTCCAGCTCGTGAAACGGTTCAAGTGGCATGTTTGCCAAAAAATGTGAATGTTGAAATTTCTATAATTGCTGTGCAATAGCATCTAATAATAATTGTGCCGTTGCTTCATTCGTTGCCAGCGGCACATTATGTACATCGCAAACGCGAATCAACATATTAATATCTGCCTCGTGAGGATGGCTCGATAAGGGATCTTTAAAAAAGAACACCATTTGAGTTATTCCTTCTGCAACTCTTCCTGCAATTTGGGCATCACCACCAAGAGGACCTGAAAGCATTCTTTGCGTCTTAAATCCCGCAGCTTCCGCTTTCCCCCCTGTAGTTCCCGTACCAATTAATTTTATTTTTTCATGATGTAAAACATCTGAATTCTTAATTAAAAAATTAATCAAATCAGCTTTTTTACCGTCATGAGCAATAATCGCAATCTCCATAAAACCAGAACTATTGATTAGCAACATGGTAGGCAATTAGTCCGTCAATTGGTCTTCTTAAAACATTCCCTAATTGAAGTTCATATTTATCAAATGTTTCTTGTAATTCGTCTTTTAAATAAAAAGCGATAGAACCTACGAAATGTACAGGTACTTCTTTACAATTATCAAATTGCTTGATGTAATTTTTAACGAAAGATTTCATTCCTTTGAAAATAATTTTTTTGCAGAAATCAGTGTCTTTATGTTTGATTAAGAACTTTGCAAAAGTCGCTAAATAAGCGTTTGGATTTTGTTCTTTATATAGTTTATTTTTAATAAAATCAGGATCTACATCATATTCCTTTTCAAATTCAATAGCTAATTCCTTAGGCATTTTATTGAAATAGTATTTTCTGATTAATTCTTTTCCAAAAACATTTCCACTACAATCATCCATTACAATATAACCTAATGATTGAACTTTTTGATGCAATACTTTTCCATCAAAATAGCTGCAGTTAGAACCTGTTCCAAGAATACTTACTATTGCCTGTTCTCCTTTTGGAGTTGTTGCATAAACTGCAGCATAAGTATCTTCATGAACCTCTACAATTGCGTTAACAAAATACTCCTGAAAGATTTGTGTCAATGCAATTTTCATTCTGTCAGTACCACATCCTGCTCCGTAAAAAAACAAATGTGATGCATTTTTTTTATTTTGTAAAATATCAAAACGATCGTTTAGTCTTTCAATAATTTCCGGACCGTCAAGAATTTCAGGGTTTAATCCCAAAGTTTGTGTCGTGAATAATACCTTTCCATTATCATCAATTGCAATCCAATCGGCTTTAGTAGACCCACTATCAACTATTAATTTCATTTTTTTTTGTTTTTGGATTAGTTTTTCTTCAATAAATTAAAAGTGTATTTTTTACATTAATTAAAGACGAAACAAAATAAGAAAATCCCGTTACTTTGAAATAACGGGATTTTGCAAAATTATATAATTTTATTTTAAACCTGCAATGTGCACAGATAAATCAATCAATTTACTAGAGTATCCGTACTCATTATCATACCAGGATACTAATTTGAAGAAAGTTGAATTTAAACCAATTCCAGCTGTAGCATCAATGATTGAAGTTCTTTTATCAGAAATAAAATCCTGAGAAACAACTGCATCTTCAGTATATCCTAAGATACCTTTCATTGTAGTTTCAGAAGCCTTCTTTAAAACAGCCATAATTTCTTCATACGAAGTTTCTTTAGCCACTTTTACAGTTAAATCTACCGTAGAAACGTCAGCAGTAGGAACACGGAAAGCCATACCAGTTAATTTTCCATTCAATTCAGGAATTACTTTTCCAACCGCTTTTGCAGCACCAGTAGATGATGGAATGATGTTTATGCTTGCAGCACGTCCACCTCTCCAGTCTTTTCTAGAAGGACCATCAGCTGTCATTTGAGTTGAAGTTGTAGCGTGAACAGTTGTCATCAAAGCTTCTACAATTCCGAAATTATCATGAATAACTTTAGCTAAAGGAGCTAGACAGTTTGTAGTACAAGAAGCGTTAGAAACTACTAAATCTGTAGCTTTTGCTGTCTCGTGGTTTACTCCCATTACAAACATTGGAGCATCTGCTGATGGAGCAGAAATAATTACTTTTTTAGCACCACCTTTAATGTGCTCATTTGCAGTTTCAATAGTTGTGAAGATACCAGTACATTCAGCAACTACATCAACATCAACTTCATTCCATTTTAAGTCAGCTGGATTTCTTTCTGCAGTGATACGGATATTTCTTCCGTTTACATACAGTTTTCCTTCTTTTACTTCTACAGTTCCGTTGAAACGACCGTGAACTGAATCATATTTTAATAAGTAAGCTAAGTGATCAACATCTAACAAATCGTTGATTGCAACTACTTCTACATTATCTCTATTGAAAGTTTCTCTAAAAACGATTCTTCCGATACGTCCGAATCCGTTTATTCCTAATTTTACTTTTGACATTTTACTAAATTTTTTGCTTTTGTTTTTGTTACACTAATTTAAAGTCTAATTTCCTCACAATAAACTTCTTTCCTTTTTTAAACTTTTTTATTTATTTTATGTTGACATGATGTCAGACACTCTTAATAATTCTCTATCAATTTCAGATTTACCTTTAATTGCCTGCTCTAATGGTGTCAAAGCCACTTTATCTTCACGAAGTCCAACCATATAATTTGATTTTCCTTCTATTAAAGACTCAACTGCTTTTACACCTAAACGGCTTGCCAGAACACGGTCAAAACAAGATGGTGAACCACCACGTTGCATGTGTCCCAATACAGAAACTCTTACGTCGTACTCAGGCAAATTAGCTTCAACGTAATCTTTTAATTCGAATACATTTTTACCAATTTTATCACCTTCAGCAATTACCACTATACTTGATGATTTTCCTGAAGCTTTACTTTTTTGAAGAGAGTCTAGCAATCTGTCTAAACCTAAATCTTCTTCAGGAATAAGGATTTCTTCGGCACCAGCTCCAATACCTGCATTAAGAGCGATATGCCCTGCATCTCTACCCATAACCTCTACAAAAAACAGACGATTATGTGAACTTGCAGTATCTCTGATTTTATCGATACAATCTACTACAGTATTTAAAGCAGTATCATAACCTAACGTATGAGTTGTACCAAAAATATCATTATCAATTGTACCCGGAATTCCCATTACAGGAAAGCCATATTCAGCATTAAAAATTAAACCTCCGGTAAAACTTCCATCTCCTCCAATAACAACCAAAGCATCAACTCCGGCTTTTACAAGGTTTTCATGAGCTTTTTTTCTACCTTCAGGGGTTCTAAACTCAACAGAACGAGCCGATTTTAAGATCGTCCCACCTTTGTTTACAATATTATTTACACTTCGAGGGCCCATTTCCTTAAAATCTCCTTCGATCATTCCCTGATACCCTCTATAAATTCCTATGCATTCTATATTATGATAAGCACATGTTCGAACAACTGCTCGTATTGCGGCATTCATTCCAGGTGAATCTCCTCCTGAGGTTAGAACACCAACTTTTTTTATTGTTTTTGGCATTATTTAAGTATTAAAGTGTAAAATTAGCAAACATTCACCACTTTTCAGGTTATGATTGTAATAAATTAATAAAATATGTTAAATTCAAACGTTTTCGTTAATAAGTTTTTTGATATGAAAAAATTCATTTAAAATAATAAAAGCCCCTTATTTTAATTAAATCCTTAAAATTAACAATACATAAATGAAGTGTTATAAAATTATGTCGTTTCCTTATTTTCCGAAAAAATTGAAGCATCTAAAATTAACACAAAAAAACCATTCGTTGCAGCGAATGGTTTTATAATTGTACTTTTTTATCAAAAGCTTAAAAATCGTCATTATCCGGAATTAATCCCTGATTGTTATTTTGAGTCTGTGGCTGCTTTTCTTCTTCCTTTTTATCCGTCTTCTTTTTATTCTTATCAGCCTCTTTTTTACTAGAGAAATTTATATAATCCGGATTCAAATTGGAATCTTGTAAATCATCTGGAGAGTCTTTTAAAGTTCTTTCAAGCTTATGACTCTTAAACAGCTTATTTACCAATTCACTGAAAGTATCAAAATCAACTTCATATGAAATACCGACACCTTGTGTATAACCAATTCCTTGTCCTATATAATTAATGTCGTTTTCTTTATTAAACAGACGAAGGTTCATCGATCCATCTTCATTTACCCTGTAAAGTATTTCAATGTCTCCTACGATTGCCGATTCATTTACTCCTCCAACAGGAACACCCACTTTTCCGTTAATTGAAATTTTCTCATTAATCTGAGACGAAATATTTGCTACGAACTGACCATCGGCTTCCTGACCTATTCGTTTATCTGCGGAAATAAAATTCAGGTCGATATTAAATTTATCATTATCCGATTTTATGATTCCACCTAATAAACTGGCAGCTGTTTCGGCAAATGTTCCTGATAAATCACTTTGATTAAATCCGTCCGGACTCATAAACGAACCTGTTGACAATAGATATAAAGCTTGCGTTTGCCGCACATCTTTATCGTCTAACTTATATTGTATCTCGGATTTTAAAACACTACTTACAGATGGAAACTGAATATCAAAATTTGGCTCCGGACTTGCTAAATCTCCTCTTAAACCAATAACCACCTCTACAGGCACTTTTTTATTGAACGAAGAATTCTCCAACAATACCGCCGGATTTGCTGATGTTCTGTAAACGGCTTCTAAATTTAACTGAGCTTTCATCGGGTTTCCTTCCCAAATGATTGACCCTCCTTTTTTAACTGCAAACTTTTTATCAATTAAACCTCCGTATTTAAAATTATAAGTTCCTTCATATGCCTGGAAATCTCCCCACATATTAAATTTACCGAGTGTATTAATTTTAAATAATAACGATCCGTATCCTTTTCCTTTCATTCCATGTCCGGAATTTCGATCCAGAATTACTTCTACTTCTGCATCAGGCGTGATATCAAAATCAAATTCCAGTTCAAGACCATTATAGTTTCTGGTTTTTTCTACAATACCATTTGCTAAATTGTATTTTTCTTTTGGTGTTACAAAATGTATCCAGCTGCTTTCTCCAACACTTTGTACATTATTAATAGGAATTTTGACTTCGGTACCTTTCTCTGATTTTGCATCAACTTTTATAAATAAATTTTCTGTCGGCCCTTTTATACTTGCTGTACCATTTATAAAAGCAGTACCAAAATAAGCTGCATCATCACTATCTTTAGTATCAAGTGCCAATAATCGTTTTGAAGTAATGGTTAAATCTAATTTCCAATCTCCAAAATTATGGTGTTCGATACTTCCATTTAGCAATCCTTTTGTTCCGTATTTTGTGTCTGTTAATTGATTATTTCTGAATAAGAATTTCTCATCAGTTAAATCAATTACAGTTCGATCACTCAACTCATAATCCGTATTCAGATAAGGAATAGTCATCCCCGCTTTCTCAACATACAGCCTTCCGTTAATTTCAGGTTTTTTTAGATTCCCTACAACAGCTGCATTTCCTGAAACAGATCCACGAACATTTGATAAAACATCTTTACCAACTGTTCCTAAAGTTGCCAGATTAAATCCTTCGAGTTTTAGATTTAGATCCAGAAAAGTTTCTTTGTTTTCAATTGCAAAGGTTCCACTGGCATTAAATGATTCTGTAAAACCATTGTGAATGGAGGAATTTATAGTAAATTTTCTCAGATTCTCATCTCCGGAAATATCAAAATCCAAAGTTCCTAGTTCTGTGTTATTTAAATTAAGATGATCAATAACAATCGAAGCTGTAGGTTGATAAACATCTTTATTCTGCTTAAAATTCACATTCCCATTTAAATTACCATTAAAAACAAATTTTGAATTTAACGGTGTAATTTTATTAATATCAACATCTTCAAAATTCAGCACTATATCCTTATAATCACTGCCTTTTAAAACTCCGTTTAAATCAATTTTTTGATCTTCGTGGGACAAAACAATATTGTTAATCGTAAAGTTTTTGAAATTTTTATCAAAAACAATCTGATTATCTTCTGCTTCTTCTTCATTTAAATACCATAAGTAGTCTTTAAATTTCATTTCAGATTTTTTGATACCGACTATATTATTTTTGTTTTTATCTATAGTATGAAACAAATCAAGATTATAATAATCCTGGCCTTTTTCTCCTCCTTTAAATTCTGAACGAACAAACAAAGTATCTTTTGAAGTTACATTAATCAAACTAAAATCGCGTATTTTGTAATACGGCGTTTTAATACTATCCAACTCTACAAACGCATTATAAAGTGGGTTTTTATTATCAATACTAACCCGGATATTATCAAACGTGTTTTTTGCAGCTGTAATTTTTTGCGATTTAAATTTAAACTTAAATTCATTTAAATCGGCGTCAATTTTACCACGAACAACCGTAGACGAGTCAACATTGATTTCAGGATATAACATCTCAACAACTTTATCATACACATGAAAATTGAAACGTAAAAACTGTCCCTTTTTAACTTTATAAGGTTTATAATTTGTGTAAAGACTTCCAACGGAATTCATTACTAATTTGTCTAATTGCGCAAACTGAAATTTACCCACAATTTTACCATCAACAATATCAGTAGAATTAATCGTTATGGTTCGTAACCTATCAGCATCAAAACTTGAATTGATCGTTAATTCATCAAATTCGTAAGTTGCTTTTGGATTTTGGTAAACAGCATCCTTTATATAAATATTTCCCTGAAGATTTTCTATTGAATTTCCTGAAACCTGAACAACTGCATCGCCGGTAAAATGCGAAATAGAATCGTTTATAAATTTAAGTTTGCGTAAATCTGCATTCTCCACATTGATATGAAAATCATATTTATTTTCACGCGTACTTAAATCTACCAAACCATCAAACGTCATGGATAAATTAGGATCATTTACAGAAATTTGTCCTTTATAATAAGGCAATTTAAAATTACCATTGACTACTATATTATTATAGGTGTACTTATTATAGTCTAATTTAGCAATGTCACCTTTTATAATGGTATTAAGGTATTTCTCTGTAAAGCCTACGCCATCAACATCTAAATTTAAAGTTGTTCTTCCTATATCTTTTCGATTTAATAAAGCGCCAACATCAAAATTCTCCAGGACAATATTTCCCGAATAAGATGCTTTATCAATAAAATCCATATTATTTAGATGCAGATCAACATTACCGCCTCCTAAATCGGTAACCATTTTAAAATTGGCTTCTACTGCAGTTGTTGAAACTTTTGCCTTTCCTATGATCGTAAATTTCCCTATTCTTTTTAACTCTTGTGGGAGTCTTTTACCTAAAACAATTGGAAGCAAAGCAACCATATTATCATAACTGGAAATCAATCTGTCAAACTTACCCTCCATAGAAAACTTTTGCTCCTTGGTCCCTAAAAGGTTTTTAAAATTTATGTTACCAACAATTCTCGAACCATTAGTATCTGTAAGTCTCAAGCCTCTTAGATTAAGATTATTAAGAGGTCCTTTTAATTTTGTTTTAAGCTTAAAATGCTGATTTTTTCCTAACCCATCATAAAAATAACGAAGATCATTTGTTGCAATTGATGATGAATCAATTCGAACATCAAACTTTACCTTATCAGTAAAATTTAAAAAATCTTCTACTTTATAATTTAAAATTGCCTGACCATAAATAGATGATCTTTTGGTTTTTATAGCTAAATTTTCAACTTTTATCTGTTTTTTGGTATAACTGAATTTCCCGGCAAAATTAGAAACGTAAAGACCGCGATGATCCAAAAATGAAAAACGATGAATTATAGTACTTACATCAGGACCATATAAGTTAAAATCACTGATGTAAGCATTAAGCTTTGTGAACGCCAAAAATTTAGGCGTTTTTTTATTTTCGTCAGTGACAGAAAAAATTCCTTTTGAAATATAAGCATTTTTAGCAGTCAGTAAAAAATGCCTGTTTGTTTTGGAAGGTTTATCAGAATCAAAAAGTCGTATAAACTTATTGATATTGTTTTCATTTTCCCCTTTATAGGTTTTCAAATTAAAAATTAAACCGGTTAAACGCAAATCGCCAAAAATTAGATCACCATCTAATAATCTTTTGATGCTTAAAATGTCGGTAGAAATAATATCAGAGTAGATTAAAACTTTTTTGTGATGATCATAGATCAAAACCTTTTTAAGTTTTACTCCGCCAAAAATGTTTATCGCAACCTTATCAACATGAATATCGGTTTTAAAATCCTCGTTTAGGGAAGTAGTAACATATTGGGCAATTTTAGTCTGAACTATAGGCAAAGACAGCGTTATAGCAAGCGCCAACAAAAGTAAAATTAACCCAATTAGGGTTCTTGATATTATTTTCTTTACTTTTTTGATAGCTTCTTAATTTTAGTTTTCTTTTAAATTCACTTTGAACAGACAAAGAGCGACTGTTTTTGATAAAAATTCTTTAATTTTGGCTTCTCCTTACAGTCAAAGAAAATTAAAAATTTGATTTGTCAAATATAATCCAAAATTCGTGCCTTTATATGCAAAATTCAGAGGTTTTTATTCTTGCCATCGAAAGTTCCTGCGATGATACTGCTGCTGCAGTTTTACATAACGATAAAGTACTCTCAAATGTTGTGGCCAATCAGCTTATTCACAACCAATATGGTGGTGTCGTACCTGAGTTAGCCTCAAGAGCACATCAGCAAAACATAGTTCCTGTAATTGATGCTGCACTGCGTAAAGCAAATGTACAAAAAGAACAATTAACAGCCATTGCATTTACCCAGGGTCCCGGTTTAATGGGATCATTATTAGTGGGAAGTTCATTTAGCAAATCATTATCATTGGCATTACAAATTCCGTTAATTGCTGTAAATCACATGCATGCTCATATTTTAGCGCATTTTATTGATGAAGAAGGATTTGACAAACCTCAATTTCCATTTTTAGCTTTAACGATTAGTGGAGGACATACCCAAATTGTAAAAGTAAATGGCTTTTTTGATATGGAAATTATCGGCGAAACTACTGATGATGCCGTGGGAGAAGCTTTTGACAAAAGCGCCAAAATTCTTGGGCTTCCCTACCCTGGCGGTCCATTAATAGACAAATATGCGAAAGAAGGAAACCCGAAAGCTTTTGCGTTTACAAAACCAAAAGTACCAGGATTAGATTTTAGTTTCTCCGGATTAAAAACGGCTATTTTATATTTTATTCAGAAGAAAAAAATAGAAAACCCAAATTTCATCGAAGAAAATTTAAATGATATTTGTGCTTCTATTCAATATACGATTATCGAAATTTTAATGGATAAATTGAAATTAGCGGTAAAAGAAACAGGAATAAAACAAATTGCAATTGGCGGAGGAGTTTCTGCAAATTCCGGAATCAGGACGCGATTGAAAGAAAGTGAAAGCAAATACGGATGGACAACTTTTGTTCCGAAATTTGAATACACCACAGATAATGCTGCAATGATTGGCATTGTAGGATACCAAAAATATTTATCAAGTCGTTTTGAAACTTCTGCAGTAGTTTCTAAAGCGCGAATTCAATTTTAAATTATGCAATTATTTTACAATCCTGATATAGACGAAACGACTGAAACTTTTTCTTTTGATAAAGAAGAAAGCCGACATATTATAAAGGTTTTACGAAAAAAAGATTCGGACATTTTACACGTTACAAATGGCTTAGGTTTATTGTTTGAAACTGAAATTACACTGGCTTCTGACAATAAATGTATTGTTCAGGTACTTTCGATAAAAAAATCTCCAGAGCCAAAATTCCGTTTGCATTTAGCCGTGGCGCCAACCAAAATGAATGATCGTTTTGAGTGGTTTTTAGAAAAAGCTACTGAAATTGGAATTCAGGAAATTACGCCTATTATCTGCGACAGATCTGAGAGAAAAGTGATTAATTTAGAACGTTTCGAAAAAATAATTCTTTCAGCAATGAAACAATCCAATGAAACATATTTGCCAAAATTGAATGAGGCGATTTCGTTTAAAGAATTTATCAAACAAAAAAATGAAGGTTTGCAATTGATTGCGCATTGTGAAGAAACTGATAAAAAATCACTGAAAGAAGTTTTAAAGCCGAATGAAAATGTAACAATTATGATTGGTCCCGAAGGTGATTTTTCAGATAAGGAAATTGCATTAGCATTAGAAAATAATTTTCAGCCGGTAATGCTAGGCAATACTCGTTTGCGTACAGAAACTGCTGCTGTTGTGGCTTGTCATAGTGTTGTTTTTTTTAATGAAACTCCAAATTAACTGATCTTAAAATTGGTATGAAAAAAATTTTCTATTTGTTTTTATTGCTTTCTGTTTCTTCCTTTTCACAAGAAATTGCTTTATTAAAATATAGTGGCGGTGGCGATTGGTATGCAAATCCCACTTCATTACCAAACCTCATCCGTTTTTGCAATTCGAACATCAATACCCGAATAAAAGCAAAACCATCAACGGTTGAACCAGGCAATCCTGATTTGCTTTCTTATCCGTTCGTACACATGACCGGACATGGAAATGTTGTTTTTAGCGATACCGATGTAACTAATCTTAGAAATTACCTGACTTCAGGAGGTTTTCTTCATATTGATGATAATTACGGAATGGATCAATACATTCGAAAAGAGATCAAAAAAATATTCCCCAATAATAGTTTAGTCGAAATTCCGGCAAATCATCCTATTTTTCAGAAACCCTTTCCTTTCCCGAATGGTTTGCCAAAAATTCATGAACACGATGGAACACGCCCGCAGGCTTTTGGAGTTTTCGTAGAAAATAAACTTGTCTTATTATACACTTACGAATGTGACTTAGGCGACGGCTGGGAAGATCCGGAAGTACATAATGATCCCGCTGATATTCGTGACAAAGCCCTAAAAATGGGTGCCAATATCATCAACTATATTTTTACCAATTAATTATAAAAAAGTGCAACTTACTCACGAAGAAAACCAATTTGAGCGAAAAACGTTTCCCATAACACTGGTTTGCGATCATATTTACTTTCAGCAAAACATCGGTTCTCTTTTTAGAATAAGTGAGGCTTTTGGCGTGGAGAACATTATTTTTTTAGGAAAAGATATTCCATTAACCCCACGAAAAATTAATAAAACTTCACGAAGCACTCATCTTCATGTGCCACATACAATAATCGAACAGGCTTCTGATTTGATTACGTATTTGCTTCAAAATAACTTCGAAATTATTGCTTTGGAAATAGCTAGTACAAGCAAACCGATAAAAGAAGTCACTATTCCTGAAAATCAAAAAATTGCACTTATTATAGGAAGTGAAATTGATGGGATTTCAGATGACCTTTTAAAAATTTCCAATCAAATTGTTCATATAAATATGTTTGGTAAAAACAGTAGTATGAATGTTGTGCAAGCTGCAAGTATAGCTTTGTACGAATTTACTTCTTAATAATTTAGCCCGATTTTTTGTAAGAATCAAGCCGTGCGGGCCGTTGTAAAATTCTCACAAAAAAAATGTTATAAAAATTTGGTCTGAAAATCATTTTGTTATAAAATTGCCACATAATTAACCAAATTTAATTTTTTATAACAAAAACCCAAATTATTATGAAAAAAGTTCTTATTACCGCATTTACAGCTTTAGTGCTGTTTTCTTGTCAAAATGACCAATCTGAGGCAGCTGGCTCAGAAGCAAGTGCTACAGCGCGTCGTGGATGCGCCACACAAGAAGTATTAGAGGCACAATTAAAAGCTGATCCAATGTTAGCGATCAGAATGAATGAAATTGAAGCATTTACAGAAAAAAAGATGTTAACTAGTAGACTTGTAAATGGCAAAGTCGAAATTCCGGTTGTAGTAAATGTATTGTACAGAACTGCTGCTGAAAACATTTCTGATGCTCAAATTCAATCTCAAATTGATGTCCTTAATAAAGATTTTAATGCATTAAATTCAGATTTCAACAGCGTACCTGCTCTTTTTTCTGGCGTTAAAGCGAATGTTGGAATTACATTTGTTTTAGACCAAATCATCAGAAAATCGACTACAAAAACTTCATGGGGAACAGCTGATGCCATGAAAAAAACATCAAAAGGTGGTTTGGCTCCAACTTCGCCAACTACAAAACTAAACCTATGGGCTTGTACTATTGGTGGTGGAATTTTAGGATATGCACAATTTCCTGGAGGTGCTTCTGCAACTGACGGTGTTGTAATTGATTCTAAATATTTTGGTTTATCTGGTGCTGGTGCTGCTCCTTACAATTTAGGAAGAACTGCTACTCACGAAGTAGGACACTGGATGAATTTACGTCACATCTGGGGAGATGCAACTTGCGGAAGCGATTTAGTATCTGATACTCCAACTCACAATGCTGAAAACTATGGTGTACCTGCTTACCCGCACTACAGTACTTGTTCAGGAACTCCTGTAGAAATGACAATGAATTACATGGATTATGTTGACGATAACGCAATGTACATGTTCTCAAATGGTCAAAAAAGCAGAATGGCTGCAATTTTCCTTTCAGGAGGACCAAGAGCTGCTTTTGGAATCTAAAAAAGAAACTCAAAATAGCAAACTTAAAAGCGAGATGTATACATCTCGCTTTTTTTATTCCTGAAAAATTAAAAAAGCTTTTCCTATATTTATAGTCTAAAAATAAATCATGATAACATCAAAAGTCATTTCAAACGGAATTTTACGAGCTTTAGCTACAATCCTGGTCGTTGCTGCTATTTTATATTTTTTATATGAAATTCAAACCGTAATCGTTTATTTATGCATTTCATTACTATTATGTTTGATCGCAAATCCTCTGGTTCAATTTTTAAAAAATAAATTAAAGTTTAGCAATTCATTAGCCGCAACCACTACAATAATACTTTTTATATTATTAATGGTTGGATTTATTTTGCTATTTGTGCCGTTAATTATTTCTCAGGCAAACAATTTATCGCTGCTTGACACGCATAAACTCCAATTACAATTCTTTGAAACAGAACGCAGCATAGAAAATTATTTTAACATTCAGCATGTTGACTTGGGTAAGGTCCTAAAAGATTCTAAAATTGCCTCAGCATTTAGTTTCGGTTATTTTTCAAGCTTTATAAACTCGATAATGGGTTTCATGGCTGATATGGGAATGGGGCTTGTTTCTGTATTTTTCATCACCTTCTTTTTTATTAAAGATCAGGAGGATTTTAAAGCAGGTGCCAAAAAAATTCTTCCCGATACGAACGAGGATAAAATCTTAAATTCTATTGCCAAAATAAATCATTTACTGACTCGCTATTTTATTGGTTTGTTACTTCAATTAACGGTTGTCTTTATTTTGTATTTAATCGTATTAATGATTTTCGGAAGTAAAAATGCGCTTGTAATCGCTTTTTTATGTGCCATTTTAAATATTATTCCGTACATAGGACCAATTATCGGAACTATTTTAGCAGCCATATTAACAATGATCAGTTTGATTGGCAGCGATTTCCAATCTGAGATTTTGCCAACAACCATCTATGTAGTAATAGGCTTCTTGCTGGTTCAGGCTATTGACAATAATATTAGTCAACCTATAATTTCATCAAAAAGTGTAAATTCGCACCCGCTGGAAATATTTCTGGTTACTTTAATCAGTGGAATTACTTTTGGAATTGTTGGAATGGTGATTGCAATTCCGGTTTTTACCATGTTAAAAGTAATTTTGAAAGAATTTTTTCCTGACAATAAAATTGTTTCCGTATTAACTGAAAAAATCTAACATTGAATTCGTCTCTTTTAAGTAAAAACATTCAGGAATTTATAACTAAAAATACTGGTGCAGAAATTACAAAACTGGCACTTCAGAAAAATCCTTTTCCCGAAGTGGATTGGATTTTGATTCTGAACCAAATAGAAGCGAAAACAAAGGCAAAAGACAAATTACCTACTTGGTTTTCAACCGAAAATATAATTTATCCCAGCAAAATATCGGTCGAACAAACTTCATCTGAAAAAACAGCTGCTTACAAAGCTTCTTTAATTTCCGGAGAAAGTTTAATTGATCTTACCGGAGGTTTTGGTGTTGATGATTATTACTTTTCAAAAGGATTTAAAAATGTAGCCCATTGCGAGATAAACGAAGATCTATCTGCAATCGTTAAACATAACTTCGAACAATTACAAATAACAAATTGTGATTTTTTCGCCAATGATTCTACAAATGTTTTAACAGAACTGAATCAAAAATGGGATTGGATTTATATTGATCCTTCAAGAAGAAATGATGCAAAAGGCAAAGTTTTCATGTTAAGAGACTGTTTGCCAAATGTTCCTGAATTATTGGATTTCTATTTTGAAAAAACAGATTCGATATTAATAAAAACTGCCCCTTTATTAGATATTTCCGCCGGTTTATCAGAATTAAAATTCGTCAAAAACATTCACATTATTGCTTTAGAAAATGAAGTAAAAGAATTGCTTTTTGAAATTCACAACCATTATTCGGGCGAAATCACAATTAAAACTGCTAATATCTTAAAAGATAAAATCGAAACATTCGAATTTATTTTGAATGATAAATCTGGTTTTCCTTCTTATAATCTACCGCAAAAGTATTTATACGAACCAAATTCGGCCATAATGAAATCCGGTGGTTTTGATGAAGTAAGCTCAATTTTCAAAATAGATAAACTTCACAAACACTCTCATCTATACACTTCTGAAGAATTACTTGATTTTCCGGGAAGGGCTTTCGAAATAGAAAAAGTGATCTCCTACAACAAAAATGAGATGAAAACAGCGCTTCTAAATCAGCAAGCCAATATCACAACCCGAAATTTTCCGGATACGGTAGAAAACATTCGAAAAAAGTGGAAAATAAAAAATGGTGGAAATTTATATTGTTTTTTTACAACAGATCAAAATGATAACAAAATAGTTTTAATTTGCAGAAAAATAACTTAAAAATGAAACAACTAATTACGCTAACTTTTTTTCTATTAACCCTTACCGCATTTGCCCAAAAACCATGTGAATACAGTACCAACGTTACAGATTCCATTGGTACTTATAAAATTACAAACGAATATTTAATGAGCGAAAAGAGCTTTGGAGGTTCGTTTAGTTACGTATTCTTTTCATTGGCACAAACAGACGGTCTGCCAACATTAAATTTACAATTGATTCAAAAAAGCAAGGATTTTATAAAGGCAAACTGCTTTGACAAAAACTCAAAAGTTTTTCTGCAATTACAAAACGGTAAAATTGTTACTTTAATGCACATCGAGCAGGAAAACTGCGGAACACTGATTCGTGATAAAGGTTTTGATAATCGTGTAAATACAGGAATTTTTGTATTTATGAAAGATAGCTATGATGAACTGAAAAAATCTCCGGTTAACATAATGCGTATTAAATACCTGACGACTACGGAAGATTATATTGTAAAAAGTGAATTAACCTCTGAGATGAATGGAAAAGTATATAAACCAGATACTTATTTCATGGAAAATATTAGATGTGTGGAATAACTATTCGCAATTCCATTTTTGATTCGAAACTTTATCTTTTAAACCTGTTTTTAAATTATAATGCCACCATTCTGAATCAAATGAATTAAAGCCATTTTTAATCATCACTTTCTTAAGATACTTTCTATTCGATTTAACTTCATTTGAAAGTTTAGTATAATTATGACTGGCCTGTATTCCGAAGAAATCAAAAGGAGTTCCCATATCAACTTCTTTTCCATTCAAATCAACTAACGAAATATCAACGGCTCCTCCTCTATTATGGATGGAGCCTTTTTTTGGATCAGCCACATACTCTGGATTCGAAACAATCTCCCACATCTTTTTCTGGATTGATAAAGGCCTGTAACAATCATACAATTTTATCTTAAACCCTTTTTTCTTAAAATCATTATTAGCAGCAATTAGCGCCTGAACAGTTTTGAAACGCAGAAGACATTCGGCACAATCATAAACTTTTGCTTTCAGAAAATTATCTTCTGTAGCATATTTCATGTCGTAGATGAAATCCTGGCTGAAATCTTTTAGATTAACAAAAGTGGTATCGGCAATCTCTTGTTTTACTTCGCTTGCATAAACCTCATTTTGGGCATTGGAAGTAAATCCAAAAAAAAGAAAAACTAAAAAAAAGAAAGAATTAATGGATTTTGGCATGAACTGACATTTTTAATTGAGAAGCTTTCTGAAAAGTAAATATAACAATAAATAAAGTAAAACTTATTTACGGAATGTTTCAAACTGTAAATACGGTTGGTTTTCAATTCATTTTTAGATCTTTTTTCGTTAAATTAGCTAAATAAGATTTTATAAATCAATCATTTAATTTCAAAATTTAAATACTATGAAGAAAAGAGCAAAACATTTATTTATAGTTACAATGAGTTGTTTTATATTGATTTCATGCAAAAAAGAAACAGTTAAAAGCGTTCCTGCAACAGATTCAACTTCAATAATAACACATTCCTTAAAATCTGATTCAGCCATAATTAATCCATCAGACACTTTAAATAATTTAGTAGACAAAAGCGTAATCGGAACCCATTTATTAACCGAAAGCAGTATCACTCCAAGATTAAAAACGCTGTTAGGAAGTGATTTCGATCAAATGGTTAAATATTGGAACACAGAAACCCCTTTTACAAAAGAAGGTGATGTTTTGCATGCGAGTGGCTGCAAGCAACACGACTGCAACACTTATTCTTATGATCTTTATATTGATACAAAAAACAACAAAATCAATGTATATAAGTTTAGTCAATCAAAACTAACAGTCTTTGCCGAAGATGATTTCAGAATTGCTTTAAAAGATTCACTATTGCAGGATTTAAATACCAAAAAACTCAATGCTACTATTCCTAAAGAGAAATAATATATTCGCATCCTGAAATTATTGAACCAATTCTTAATTCTAAATCTCTCCAGTCATTAAAATATTTTCCTTTACCCCTTTATTTTTAAGCATTCTGAAGTGCGATCGGACAGCGTGATAAAACGGATAAGAAGTATAAGGGAGATCATATTCTTCAGCATAGCGTCTTATAATTGGCGTAATATAAGGATAATACGTATGCCCAACTCCGGGAAAAAGATGATGCGCCACATGGTGTGTAAAACCTCCGTATAAAAAATTCGCCAATTTACTCTCTGTACTGAAATCTTTAGTCACAATCATTTGATGCATCGCCCATGTTGCCGAAAGATTTCCTTCTTCGTCTGTACCAGGAAAGTGTGCATCTTCATCAACATGTGTAGATACAAGTGCCACAACACCAAGTGCACTGCCGGACATGTGCATAGCGAGCCAGGCATATAAAACCATATACCAGGGCTGGTTTAACAGAAACATTGGAATAAAAAGCAGATACACCAAATTAATTATTTTAGCAACAACCATTTTATAAATTTCTATGGTTGGAATTTTGTCAACTACTTTTTTTACGTAGTTATCTTTCTTCCCAAAAAAATCTTTAAAATCTCTGATATAAATCCAATTCAGACTATAAAGCGGATAGATAAGCCACATGTAAATATGTTGGTATTTGTGATAATTAAATAAAGGACTATTTGGAAAAATTCTGATAATGTCGCTTTGTTTAATATCAACATCCCAATCCGGAACATTTGGATAAGCATGATGAAGATTGATATGACGACGCACCCAAAGCCAATGATTGCCACCAAAAAGCTCCAGCACATACATAAACCATTCGTTATGTTTCGATTTTTTGAACAATGCACCGTGAGCAGCATCATGAAATGCATTGATAAAAAGTGCGATCATGGTTATACCGCACAAAATATAGAAGAGAAACAATAAAGATATGCTGTTTCCGAATAGCGAAATACAAGAATAAAACAAAAAGAAAAGTACAACTAGTCCTAAAGACTTAATTATATTAAACCGATACAGAGATGTTTTTTTTAAAACCGTTTCATTTACTTCCTTTCGAATCTTTTTAAAAAAATCATCAGTACCAGGTTTAAGATAAACCGGGCGATTTAATTTTTCCATAATGATTATTGGCTAGAAATTCTTACAACAAATTTAATAAAAAAAGTTAAAGCGTACGGTATCAAACCATTACAAGTTAAAAAGAAAAAAAAACACACTTTGCTTGAAGCATTAAAAAAATTAAAAAATTCCCATATTTTCAGGTTTAATCGTAAATCCTAAACGTATCATACTTTTGTGCTCCTGATAGTCAATCAAACTTTCAGTATAACCTATAAACCATTGAAGTGTGAGATAATAATTTTCTTTTTTATAAGGCCTCCAGTTTACCTGTGTCTGCAAAGAGCCATAATTGATAAGGCCGCTTCCCTTCCTGAAAAGAATATCGGCACTCCATCTACCCGGTTGTATCTGATACGTTGCGCTTGCTTCGCCATAACCTACATATTTTGTAAGTTCAGGATTATCTTCCTTATCAACAAGTGGAATCCATCCTCTTAATCCGACAGTCCATCTTGGAGAAATCTGTGATTTTAAGGAGAAAGCAAGCATGTTCCAGGTTCTGGAATAAATAGAATCCCTGCCATTTGATTCGTGTTCGAATGAGATTGTTGCATAGGTCAGTCTTCCGCCTTTTAAATAAAACGGACGAACAACGGCAACTCCAGGATTAAAATTAATTTCGGCAAATGGTTTTGAGTTTGCATAAATATCCCAAAATGCTTTTTGAGTATACATTAAATAAGGAAAGAAACCACCCCATAATGGTTTTGATTTTAATCGGAGTTTAAAACTTACCTGATATTTTATATCGGCGGAATTTCTGTCGATGGGCTCATTAAGAGGAACGCCTGTTAGAAAATAATTGTCTTTGTGAACAGAAAAACTAGGTTCTTTCAAAAGTGAATCTGCTGCCCGGAAGTTTTTTTTAGGTTCTAAAATTTGTGAATTTGCTTTGAATGAAAACAAAATCAAACAAAGGAATAGGTATTTTAAGTACATTATTATAGTTTAAGTTGTAGCTTCTTTTTTTGCTTTTAAACTAATGTACGTTATTATTAGAAATCCTATTAACTCAATAAAATAAGAGTTAACCCAATAAAATTAATCTTATCACTTGTTATTCTTTGATACCAGAATTCAGAAAAATTCGATTCTCCCGATTAAATATTTTCATAAAAAAAAACATCTGACATATATTATTTATATGTCAGATGTAATTACAAATCAACCTTCAATTAAAATTTTATTTTACCACATAAGAAACTTTATCAGCTTCACAAAGCCTGAAATAACCAAAAGCAAAATTGTTTGGGTCACTGGTATTTATAATGTTTCCTCTGATATTTCCGGGAGGAATAGAAAAAGGACTTCCTCCATATATTTCTAAAATTAAATTCATGTAATTATAAAAGTTTTTAGATATACCACGATGTGTAATATTATATGTTATTCCCGGTTTTATTTTATCATCGTCTGTGAATCGGGTGTCCATTTCATTTCCATTAAAGAATTCATCACGTGTAAGATCGTATTCTGGAAAAAGCAGATAATTACTTTTAAAATCTGTCAGATAGTAATTGACCTGATCAGCAGGGTCCTTATAATAAAATACGATCTCAATAAACTCGTCTCCCACTGCATCCTTAACCGTTTCCTGCTCTACCCTGTCAATTGGCGCTACCGCTGTCAGCTTTTCAACTGCTCTGAAAGTTTGTCCTTCTGTAGCTACAGAAAGTGTGTAATCCATATTCAAAACAGGAACAAAATTATTACATACATAAGAACCCGGTTCTGTTTCGTTAAAAGTAAAAACATCTCCATTACTATTTTCAATTTTTACCTGTGCTCCTGAAACTTTTGGTGTAGTGTTATTGTAATAGGGAGCCGTTTTACTCACTTTTATTACCTGTTCATTACCAGCTGTTCCTTTTTGCCAAATAATTTCTGCGTCGATAACTAATTTTGTTTGACCTGTTTCTAAATCAAGTTGTACGACATCTTCACAAGATGAAAAAAACAGTACGAAAATAAGACTCAATAAAGCCAATGCTTTATTTTTAAAAGTATACTTATTAATCCTTTGCATATTCATTAAAATTTAAAATTATAAGAAATACCAGGTACTATCCCAAAAATAGACAGTCTTCTGGTTTCATTCGCTCCCGTGTCCTCATTTGTTGCAAATGTCATAGAAGCGGCATTTTTTCTATTGTAGATATTATAGATGCTAAATACCCAATAGCTTTGCCATCCTTTCTTTTTGTCTGGCTTAGGTGTATAAGTTGCTGCTAAATCCAAGTGATGAAAAAGTGGTAATCTGTTTTCATTTCTCAAAGAAAAATTAGGAATATTGATGCCTCCAAATTCATAATAGCCATTCGCATAAGTAACAGGCTGACCCGATTGCAAAGTAAAATTAGCATTAAAAGACCACTTAGGATTGTATTCATAACTTCCTACAATGCTCAAATTGTGCAATTTATCATATCCTGATAAATACCAATCACCATTTGCAATACCCGGTTCTTCAGGCGTTCTTCCCGGCGTTTTTTGCTCGGCTCTTGATAAAGTATATGAAACCCATCCTGTGAAACGTCCGGCATTCTTTCTGAACGATAATTCCATACCGTATGATCTGGCTTTACCATTCAAAATAACCTGCTCTACATTATTATTCGCCAATATATCTGCTCCGTCTATATAATCAATGCGGTTTTGGATTTTCTTATAAAACAATTCTCCTTCAAAAGAATAATCTTTGTCTCTTAAGTTCTTAAAATATCCTACGGCATACTGGTCCAGTATCTGAGGTTTTGTAAAAGGTCCGCTTGGCGTCCAGATTGTCATGGGTAATGGAGACTGGGTATTTGATAACATATGAATGTATTGTGCCATTCTGTTATAACTTGCTTTTACAGAAGTATCGTCGTTAAAAGCGTAAGACAATGCAGCACGCGGTTCCAGATTATCAAATTTATTGATTGTTTCTCCGCTTTTATAAGAGATGCTGCCGGTTGGGGTCCCTTCTTCATAAATATTATATAACGGATTATAAACAACAGCCTGTCCATTTTCATACGTACTGATTTCCTCTCCTCCTAAACGGTAAAACATACTATAACGAAGTCCATATCTAAGATTCAGTTTCTCCGTAATCTGATGTTCAAAATCTAAATAAACAGAAGATTCAAAAGCATATTTTTTGTCCAGCTGTTTGTAATTAAACTGCGATTCTGAAGTGGTAGGTTTTACTGTTCCCGGATTGAAGTTATAATATTGGCCGTCGATTCCATAATTCAATTTTAACTTCTCTGATAAAGTGTGATTCCAGGCATATTTAAGTCCATACGTCTGAATGTTATTGTTCCATTTAAAAAATTCTGTAGGCAAGCCCAGATTAAATCTGTAATCGCTATAGAAAACCGATAAATTGGTATTTAAATTGTCCGAAAACTTATGCTTCCAGCTTAAGTTTCCCATAGTATTTCCAAAGGTGCTGGTAAAACGGTTATCTATATCAAAAACATCATTCCCAAAATATCCCGAAAAAGCAATCGAGTTATTAGCATTGAAACGATAATTAAGTTTCGTATTGATATCATAAAACTTTGCTGAATTACTATTATCATTAAGTTTTAAAAATAAATGGGCATAAGAAGTACGTCCTGCAACAATAAAGGAACCTTTACCTTTCTCGATTGGCCCCTGTACTAAAAGTCGGCTTGATATTAAACCAATACCACCGTTTACTTTATAATCTTCAAAGTCTCCGGTTTGCTGGGTTACATCAAGAACGGAAGAAACTCGTCCACCATATTTTGACGGAATTCCTCCTTTGTATAAATCTAATCCGTTTATAATATCTGCATTAAAAATTGAGAAAAATCCGAACATGTGAGAATCACCATATACTGGAGCACCGTCTAAAAGAATCAAATTCTGATCGGCAGCACCTCCGCGAACGTTAAAACCAGACGAAGCTTCTCCGGCATTTGTAACTCCTGGCAATGTCAATAACGATTTTAAAGGATCCGGCTCACCCATAGCGGCCGGAATCTTTTTTATTTCTTCCATCGTAAGCTTATTAACACTCATTTGGGTATTTCTCACATCAACAGCTTTGTTACTGGTTATGATAACCTGCTCTAATTCCTGACTGTCTGCGTCCATGGTGAAATTTATTCTAGCATCATCAGAAACCGTAATTTGTGCTTCTTTATCTTTTAAGCCAACATAACTAATCTGGACAGTATAGTTACCTTTATTTAGCTCAATGGAAAACTTTCCCTCACTATCAGTAGTTGCGCCGGCAGAAAGTTCTTTGATAAAAACATTAGCACCAATAACAGGTTCTCTGTCGTCATCAAAAACCTGACCCATCAGCTTAATTTTTCTTTTTGAAGATTTTGCAGATTTTTGTTTTACAAAAATATTACTCCCAACGATTGAAAATTGAATTGGAGTATTTCTATTTAATTCATTAACAAGTTCTTTTATTTCGATACGGCTATAAGTCTTTTTTTTAGTAAAATATTTTTGACTTGTATCGATTTGGTCTGTAAAGGCAAATTTAAAATCTGTTTGATTCTCAATTTGTTTAAATAATTCTTTTAGCGTTACAGTATTATCAACAGTTATCGTAATATTTTGAGAAAACACACTCCAACTGAATAAAAAAAAGCATGCTGAAATTATATGCTTCATGAAATTTCGTATTTTTGAATATTATTAAATGGGATAGTTTTATACTACCCTGACTATGAGGAAGGATGTTTAGTTTCGCGGCTAGGACATCCTTTTCTTTTCTATTGAAAAGTAACTTCTTTTAATTCTTCATTTATTTCAAAGTTTAGGTTATACATTTCTGATATTAATTGCACAATTGTTTTTAGATCTTCTTTTTTATTGATTCGCACCGTAATTTTCT
Organism: Flavobacterium sp. Root420; assembly: GCF_001427905.1. Lineage (GTDB taxonomy): Bacteria > Bacteroidota > Bacteroidia > Flavobacteriales > Flavobacteriaceae > Flavobacterium. The sequence goes on along the minus strand of NZ_LMEF01000030.1, from coordinate 252,172 downwards.
GATTATAATATTCCTGCGGAAGTGTCATTTTATAACCGTAATTTTCCTTTAAGTAGGTACTCAAATCGATTAATTTAGCGTTGTCAAAATCAGTATATCTGTTAAATTCGGTTACTAAAGCTGTATTGTTTTTTCCATAAGTAAAAGTTTCACCGGGTACCAAAATCCATTTTTTATCCTGGTTTTTTATGCTCATCTGAACGCTACCTTCATAAAGTGATACACTTACTTCACTTTGCCGATTACCTTTTACTGTAAAAGAAGTTCCTAAAACGGTAGTTGTAGTTTCATTGCAAGAAACCTCAAAAGGATGTTTTTTATCTTTTTTTACTTTAAAATAACCTTCCCCCTCCATTTCAATTTTTCTGTTAGTTACAAAATTGTTAGCATACCTAATTCTGGAATTCGGGCTTAATTCTACCTTCGAGCTATCCGGTAAGAAAACCGTTTTTATTTTTGAAGTCGTATTTTCAATTACATTTGAAGCAAGTTCAATATTTTGCACTACCGGACCTCTATTAAAATAAATCCCCGTTCCGATGAGCACAAAAATTAAAACTGCCGCCGCCGCCGCCGCATAACGCCAAACTCTAAATTTCTGTTTCTTTGGAGGAAAGGCTTTAGAATGAAAATCATTCCACGAAGCCTCTTTCATATCATGTGTGTGTGAAATGGGAGTTTCATCCCAGATTTTTTTTAATTCTTCTTCTATTTTTTTCTCATCCATGACTTTGGAGCGTTAAAGTTTCTGACAATAAAATCCCTGCTTATTAAAAACACCATAAACCATTTCTTTAATTTCTCTGTTGGTTTCGATTCTTAGAATATGATTAGAATCATCTAAATCAAAATTCATTATACAGTCAGAAATAACAAATTGAAGAAGTGCTACAATAAACCTTGCATCCTCTTTGGTTTTAACATCTGTTTTATAAGCCTCAATATTCATTTTTATGTTCTGTTTATATCTATAACAAACGAGAACATAAAAGTTCCTAATGATCTTCTATTTTTTTTCTAATAAATTTACTGGCAAGATAAATATGATTGGCAATAGTCTTTTCAGAAAGATCTGTCATTGCTGCAATCTCCTTATAGCTAAGGTTTTCCAGTTTATGTAAAGTAAATATTTTTTGCTGCTGCTCAGGAAGCAGATTTATAAAAGTATGTAGTTTTTCTTTTCTTTCTTCAAAAATTCCTGTATCAGAATCCTCTTGTTCCATTTCGAATTGTAAAGGATCAAGTTGAATTATTTTATTTTCGCGATTAACGTGGTTGATAATGATGTTCCTGCATATTGTAAACAATTGTTTATCAAATAAAACATCTTCATTAAGTAATTCTCTTTTATTGTATATTCTTAAAAAAGTTTCCTGAACAAAATCCTGTGGAGTAAGAACTGTAAAATTAAATCGTCTGGCAATGTTTATTAGTTTATCATAGTAATTCAGGTAAGCTTCCTTGTAAGAAGCTTCATCACCTTTTTTTAAACTTAATATAAACTTTTTATTGTCCATCCTAATATAGTCATTAGTCTTAACTCAAGGCTCAGAATAATATTGTATTGTAAGCGATAGCTGAAGATTGCCTTAATAAACTTTGACTGCAAAGAACTGAAATTTTTATCCTAAAATTATCTAACTGAAAAAATATAATTTTAAAAATTTGTAATCTTACTATTAACTTTGTCCAAATAGGTCGAATTTTGGCTTGAACACAGAGGATTAGAACCTTCTTCTTCCCGATTAGAAATTGAGGTATTCTTTCAACGGAGTTAACACATAAAAAATGATTTTGACATAAAAAAAGCCTCTCAAATTAAAGGCTTTTACTGTGAATATAGATGGTATAAATCCGAATACGTAATCACACACTTCCAATTCAAAACAAGCATTCGGTTTTTGGTGTAAATCAGTTAAATCCCATTCCCGAATTTAAATCATAATTGATTTTCGTTTAAATTACGCATAGGGCCACAATGAATGAAATCAAAAAATTTCATTTATAACTATTTGTAAATTAGATGCTCATTTTAAATTGAAAATGATGATCAATCTCTAAAAGATTATTTATTTTATTTTAATAACAACTTTCCCCTTGGCGTGTCCACTTTCTACGTATAGCAATGCTTCACTTGTTTTATCGAACGGAAAAATTTTATCGATAACCGGTTTAATTACTTTTGCTTCAATAAGTGATGTAATTTCGCTTAACTGCTGCCCATTAGCTTTCATAAATAAAAAGGAATAGTCAACGTTTTTATTCTTTGCCTTTTTACGAATCCCGGAACTTATTAGAGAAAGAATTATTTTTACAAACCATGGTGCTTTAATTTCTTTAGCAAAATCTGGTGTTGGCGGCCCCGAAATCGAAATAAGTTTTCCGCCGGATTTTAGTATTTTCAATGATTTTTCAAGCGTTTTTTGATCCTGACTATTTAATACAACATCATAATTACTCAACCTGTTTTCGAAATCGCTATTCTTATAATCAATAATAACATCAGCACCAAGGTCATTAAGTAAATCAAAACTTTTGGCACTTGCAGTTGTAGCAACGGTTGCACCTAAATATTTGGCTAACTGAATTGCAATTGTTCCTACCCCTCCTGAACCTGCCTGAATAAATACTTCTTGCCCTTTTTTGATTTGTGCCCTTTCAACCAAAACCTGCCAGGCTGTTAATGCCACCAATGGGATCGAGGCCGCTTCTTCCATTGAAATGTTTCTGGGTTTAAGTGCAACATCTCTTTCATCTATTGAAATAAATTCGGCAAATGTACCTATGCGATGATCTGCTGTCCTGGCATAAACTTCATCGCCAACTTTAAACTTTTTTATATTTTTTCCAACCTTTGTAATTACTCCGGCTACATCATGTCCTAAAATTAATGGAAGCTTATACGGTAAAATGAGTTTAAACTCTCCCGTTTTTATTTTTGAGTCTAAAAGATTTACTCCGGCTGCATGAACTTCAACCAGAACATCATTATCTTTTACTTCTGGCTCAGGTACTTCAGCAAGCTGTAAACCCACATTTTTACTATACTTATTAATTGTGAATGCTTTCATTTTATATATTTTTAAAGTTTGTATTACTGCTTTAAGCTCGCATATATCTTTTTAGGATTTACCAAATTGAAAGCTAGTTTTGGAAAAAACCTGCTTACAAAATATAATAATTTTGCATCTCCTACCCGAATCGTAAATTGATCTTTTTTGATTCCTGAAATAAGTGCTTTTACCAATTGCTCGGGAGTCATTTTCTTGTCATTTCTTTGAGCCGTCATCTCTGTTGCCACAAGAGGCGGAAGCAGTTCAAACACTTTTACATTGCTACCTAGTATCTCTAAATTTTTTCTAAGTGTTTTTGTATAAAAACTTAAAGCTGTTTTTGTTGCCGAATAAGTTGGCTCTTCTAAAGCTGGTACCAAACTCAAAATAGATGTAGTGTTTATTATGGCACTTTCTGTTCTTGATTTCAGCATGTCTATAAAAAGAGTATTCAGCCTTATAACACCAAAATAATTAATGTTCATTTCATAAATCGCGTTCTTCAAAATTTGTTCATTTGCAATTCCGAGATTAAGCGCCGGGCTTCCAACGCCTGCATTATTGTACAAAATATCAATTCCGCCTAAAGAAACCACTTTCTCAAAAAGTACTTTCGCGTCTTCAGGATTTTCAACATCACTTTTTATAACCGTTAATGATGAAAACAATCTTTTGGCTTCATCTAATTTAGCCTGATTTCTACCCGTGATAATTACATTTGCGCCTTCAGCTAAAAACTGTCTCGCCGATTCTAAACCAATACCAGAACCACCTCCGGTAATTAATATCGTTTTACCTTTTATATCCATTGTTATTTTATTTAAAAAATTGTTTTCTTTTCTATTTTTTTTAGACTTTTTGGTTTATTTTAAAATATACTAAAAAGTATATTTTATCAGAAAAAAAAGTCATATTCTGTATTGTTCCAATTCCGATTTTAAACTTTTAATAAGGCCTTGCATAGGCTTTGCTGTATCCATCACTCTACACATTACAACGCCCCCTTCAACTGAAGCTACCAATTTAAAAGCAAAGACTACAGGATCTAGATTCTTGGAAAATTCACCATTATCAATTCCATGCTGAAGCAAAGCAGTCAATTCTTGCTGACCAGTTTTAAACACTTTTGCTACTTTTTCCTTTATAACAGGATAATTATCATCCACTTGTACGGCAGTATTAAATATCGGACATCCACCAGAAATAAAGGTTTCAAAAGGATTTTTATAAAAATCTAAAAAGCCAAATATTTTAGCTTTAATCGTTTTTCCTTTGTAAACTTCTGCTCTAATTTTATCCGAAACCATTTTAAGCGCTAAGTCAATAACTTGTTCAGACAAATCATCTTTACCTTCAAAGTGACCATAAAGGCATCCTTTTGTAAGCTTTGTTGCTTCGAGAACATCATCTATATTCACTCCCGAAATACCTTTTTCATTATAAAGAGGTACTGCAGTCTCAAGGATGAATTGTTTTGTTTTTTCTGCTTTTGTGAGCATTGTCGTTTCTAAATTAGACTACAAATATACTAAAAAGTATATTTTAACAACATAAAAATTTAAAAATAATTTAATTTTGTTCTTAATTTCATGTTTTGTTAAGTGATATAACAGTGTTTTTTATCCAAACAAACTAAAATTAAGAATAAGTGATAAAAAAAAGCACCTGCTATGGGCAGGTGCTTTATATTCTTTCTTGTAGAATGTTAAGCTACAACTACATTTACTGCATTAGGACCTTTTTTTCCTTCTGCTACGTCGTAACGTACTTCATCGTTCTCACGAATATTTTCTGACAAACCCGAAACGTGAACAAAAATTTCACTTCCGCCATTCTTTGGTGTTATAAACCCAAAACCTTTTTCTTCATTAAAGAATTTTACTGTACCTTCTTGCATCTTATAATTATTTATTATCTACAAATGTAAGACTTTTAACATTATAACACTGAAAAAGAATAACTTATATTTAAATATTTTTAAGTATGCTCCTATTCTTTTTTAACTTATAGTAGAAATTTGCCTCCTAATATATTGAAAAATAGATTTTCTGTCACCTTTTTACATACGACTTATATGACAAAAACCTTGAATATACTAATAAAAATAGATTCATAATCAAGAGAATACAACTTATCTTTCTATATAATTTTCTTAGCACATTCATCAATAATTTATATTTTTTAACTTTCCGAAAATTAGGACTGGGAATTATATAATTGCCGGTGTCAAAAAATATAAAAATATCCTTTGATTAAAATTCATCTTTGAATATTGCAAGTTGAAACTTATTTGCTCTAAATCACTTCTGGTACTAGCAGAACACTATTTTTAGCAATAATTTAAGTATATTACAACCGCTTTTTCAAAAAATTTAATAAAGAAGATCTTCATATACTAAAAGTTATGAAATGATATAATGCAGTAAAGTAATGCATCACCAAAGATTTTAAGTAAACATAAAATGGAAGATTATGTTTATGGACAGCCCGTCATTTACATAACTGTATCTGGCGGGTTTTCCATTTTATTATTTTAAATAAACCTTAATACCTACCCTAGATCAACCTACAACCAAAACAACTTTACCATTTACTCCGCCAGCAGTTAAATAATCCTGGGCTATAGCCGCTTCTTCAAGCTTAAATGTTTTGGAAACAATTATCTGAAATTTCCCAGCTTCTATCAGATCAATTCCATTTTGTAAGGTTTTTGATGATATGTCTGAAACTACGAAAGAGGCTTTCGCATTGTATTGAACTGCCATCTCCTGTGATGGTGGTGTGGCGATACTCAATAGTTTACCACCGGGCTTTAAAACCTGAAAAAGCTTTTCCTGAGTTTCGCCTCCAGCAGTATCTGCGACTAAATCAATATCTCTGACAATATTGGTCACATCCTGTAATTTATAATCAATCACTTCGTCGGCACCAAGTTTTTTTGCCAAAGCCACACCTTCTCCAGATGCAGTTGCAATAACGTATGCGCCCGCAGCTTTTGCCATTTGTACCATAACGCCTCCAACTGCGCCAGCACCGCCCTGAATTAATACTTTTTGGTCTTTTTCTAATTTTCCTTCTGTAAATAATACCGATTGTGCAGATCCTATAGTAACAACAATTGAAGCTGCTTCTTCGAATGACAGACCTTTCGGTTTGGGTAAAACAAAATTTTCGTTTGCAGTAACATATTGCGCATAAGCATTTTTCATAGTAAGAGCAATGACTTCATCACCAACTTTAAATTTGGATACGCCCGCGCCAACGGCAACAATTATTCCCGCCGCTTCACCGCCCGGTATAAAAGGCATTTCAACAGGGCGAATCTCTTTCATAAACCCCATTCGTATTTTCATATCGATCGGATTCACTCCTGCTGCCTTAACCTGAATTAGAACATCATTTTCATTCTGGATCAATGGTATCGAAATATCCACGAGTTCAATCACAGCTGAACTTCCATAATCTTTGTATTGAATTGCTTTCATTATTTTGAAGTATAAAGTGAATAATCGGTATAACCTACTTCATCCGGAGAATACAATGTGCCGTAGTCTATATCATTGAGGGGGACGTTTTTTTCGATACGGCTAATAAAATCGGGATTGGCAAGGAATCCTCGTCCAAAGGCAACAAGGTCTGCAGAATTGTCTAACAGCTTTTCTTCTGCTGTTTCAGGAGTCAGTCCATTACAGATTATGATAGTGTTAGTAAATACTGCACGGATTGCCTTATATGTTTTTTCGGGAATTTCAGGATTGGTTGAAAGATGGATATAAGCAATCCCTACTTTATCCAATTCACTGCTTAGATAAGTATAGGTTTGATGCACTTCTTCTGTATCATAAGCCCCCTGATCGCTTAATTGAGAAAACGGAGAAAAACGAATTCCGACTTTATTCGGGCCAATAGCTGTTGCAATTGCTTCGGTAATCTCTAAAATGAGTCGGCTTCTGTTTACAAGGTTGCCTCCGTAAAGATCAGTCCTGTTATTCGCATTGGGGTTTAAGAATTGTTCCAGCAGATATCCATTGGCACCGTGAAGCTCTACCCCATCAAAACCCGCAAGGATTGCATTTTTGGACGCATTTACAAAATCGGCAATAACGCGGGTAATTCCATCTAAACTAAGCGCTACCGGAACTGAGTGTTCCTGCATACCAAGCGAATCAGTAAAAATTTCACCGGCCGCCTTAATATCTGAGGGTCCTACAGGCTGAATTCCGTCAGGTAGGTTGGCAACGTTGGCAATACGTCCGGTATGCATGAGCTGCAGGAAAATCTTTGATCCGTTTTGGTGCACTGCAGCTGTGACTTTTTTCCAGCCCACAACCTGAGCTTCTGAATAGATTCCGGGGATACGTGGATAACCCAGCCCTTCAGGACTTGGTGAAGTACCTTCTGTAATAATCAAACCAGCACCAGAGCGTTGTGCATAATAGTTTGCCATTAGTTCATTTGGAAGATTGCCTATAGCTCTGCTTCGGGTCATCGGTGCCATCACCAGATGATTTTTAAATTTCAGGGAGCCTTTTTCAAAAGGCGTTAGTAACTTTTTCATTTTGTCATATTTAATTATAGGAACAAATTTAGAAGTTAACAAGTGGGCAAAATAACCGAAAAAGACACAAGAATAGTCCTATCCGACAATTACAATTTTAAAACTTAAAGTAAAACTATACAGCGTAAGAGAATTTCTTAGGCGTAATGCCGTACTGTTTTTCAAATAATCTGCTGAAGTGGCTAAGGTTTGAAAACCCCAACTCATAGCCCACCTCAGAAACGGAATGTTTAGCCTGTTTCAACAAAAAAGCAGCTTCTTCCATCCTCGCCTTTTGATAATAATTATAGATTGTATCTCCAAATGTCTGTTTGAAGAGTTGCTTAAGTTTCGTTTCGCTCATAGAAGCTATACTGGCTAATTCATTTAGAACCGGCGGAGTACTGAGATCGTTCAGTATTTCGTTGCGAATGACCAAAAGTTTTTGTGCATCGTTACTATTTATATTCTTAAAAGTCGTGTTCTCCCTAAGCGATAATTTACTAAAAAGTAAATACATTAATTCCTGCACCTTAATTTGTACATAAAAATTATTCATAGAATTATTCATGTCGACCGATACAATATTTTTAAGAAGCAACTGCATTTCAGGGTCCAAATTTTCGAAAAAAAGAAAAGAAGCATCTTCGGCAGTAATGGTTTGTATTGTGCTATTAGGTTTTTCTATAGATAAAACCGAATGCAATCTGCTGGCAGTAATACCCACTACAACATACTGAATATTGCTTCCGGCAGGAAAACGAATTTCTGTTCGCAAATCATTTGTCGAAAGAATTATAGAAGAATCATTCTTTTGAAAAAATGGGATATTTTCCTCGTTATTGCATTTAACCTCAAAATCTTCTTTATTACTATAAAAGAAAATGGTACGCACGTTATTAGACTGTATGGCCGGATTACGTTTAAGAATTAAATCCTCCTTTAATATATACCGATGAATTGTTAATTTAAAATCATCTCCAAACCCAACTTTACGCACATAACCTTCGCCCAGGCTTGCAGGAATTTCCAATACATTATCTCGCACAGGAACATTTATTTGTTTTGAAAACAAAGTTATAAAGTCAAAACCAGGTGCTGATGTAAATTCAAAAATCATTAGGTAAGCTATAGAGAATACTAAATTAATGCAAATAATTATATTTTACTCTTTATAACTCATTTTATAATTGGAGTGATTAACAAAAAACAAATTGTAAAAATGTATCACGTCTTCCGACTTTTGTATAAGTAGTAACAATGACTCCTACTCTAAATTTGCCTCATTATTAATCACATAAAGAAATAAAAAAAATGAGCAAAACAATTTTAATCACAGGAGCATCATCAGGTTTTGGATTGATGCTGGCAAACGACCTTCATAAAAAAGGCTTTACAATAATTGGAACAAGTCGCGAACCGGAGAAATACAAAGTTCCATTTAAATTAATGCGTTTGGATATTGATGACGATAATTCGATTAATGAGTTTATAGAAAAACTAGCAAAAGAAACCAGACAATTAGATGTTTTAGTTAACAATGCAGGGTTTATGGTAACTGGTATCGCAGAGGAAACTCCTATCGATGTAGCAAGAAAACAATTTGAGACTAACTTTTGGGGAACTGTTAAAGTCACAAATGCATTACTACCCTATTTTAGAAAACAAAAATTTGGACAAATTATTACGGTAAGCTCTATTGTTGGTTTGATCGGGCCTCCAAATTTATCCTACTATTCTGCTTCGAAACATGCAGTAGAAGGATACTTCAAATCATTGCGTTTTGAGCTGGATCAATTCAATATAAAAGTAAGCGTAGTAGAGCCTGTATGGTTTAAAACAAATCTTGGCCATAATGCAATTTCTTCAACAGGAAGTATTCCAGATTACAATATTTATAGAAAAAAAGTAAACGCAGCTACTCAAAAAGGATTGGACGAAGCTGAATCGCCAGATGCCGTAGCTAAAATTATAACTAAATTAATTGGCACAAAAGAACCAAAATTCAGCAATCCGGTTGGAAAAATGTCTGGTATGATCGTATTTCTACAGCATTTTGCACCGAAAATGTTTGAAAATTCGATACTAAAAAGCATCAAATAAATAATTCTGATAAAGAGTAAATTAATCTATAGTTGGAATGTTTTCAAGATTGTTAGCATTCCAAATTATATTTAAAAACAAGAAAAATGAAAACTAAAATTATAACAAGCGCCACACTTAAAGTTGATCCTGAATTTATTAATGAAGTACTTCCTCTTGCAATTGAAACCAGAAATCATATCCTACTTGAAGAAGGATGCGAAAGTTTTGTTTTGATGAGAAAAAGCGAAGAACCAAATACGCTGGTAATTTTTGCTATTTATACTTCAAAACAAATTTATGACTGGCATCTGGAGCAAGATTATGTGAAAAGTTTTTTTGCTTTTTTAAATGGAAAACTAATTGCCGCACCAGAAGTAACTTATCTTGAAGAAATTTAAGTAATGATAAACTTTTAAACGTAGATTTATGATGTATAAAACTGTAAAGTATGAAAAATTACAAAACGATAAGTGAACTCTATACTTCCAATGGATTTCCGCCACCAGAAAATCCTTTGCTGGGTTTGGTAACTTTTGAAGAGCTACAAGGATGCACATTTGCTGAAACAGAATTCACGATGGATTTTTATAAAATAGCTTTAAAAAAAGTAAAATCCGGTACCATTTTATACGGAAAAACGAAGTACGATCATGATAATGGTTCGATGGCATTTGTAAAACCCGGTCAGAAAATAAGCATGAGTGATATTGAGCTAGCCGAGAAAGGTTTTATGATTTATATTGATGAAGATTTTTTAATGAATACCAATCTTTATTCAGAAATAAAAAAATATGGTTTTTTTGACTATGAAGTGAATGAAGCGCTGCACTTATCCCCAAAAGAAGAGGAAACTATCTGGGATTTGTTCTATAAAATAAAGTTGGAATATTATAATAACCAGGATGACTTCAGTAAAGATATTATGCTAACCCATATTGATTCGATTCTAAAATATTCGCAACGCTATTACAAGCGACAATTTCTAAACAGAACCTCATTATCAGGAACAATAATTACCAGGTTTACTGAGATTCTTAAATTTTATTTTGAAAGTGGAAAACTTCAAAAAGAAGGATTGCCAACCGTAAAATATATGGCATCAAAGTTATCGCTATCAGCAAGATATCTCAGTGATTTACTTAAACAGGAAACTGGCAAAACAGCTTTAGAACACATCCATATTTCTCTGGTTACAGAGGCAAAAAATCTGTTGGTAAGCACTGACAATACAGTAGCAGAAACGGCCTATCAATTAGGTTTTGAGAATCCACCCTATTTTTCCAGATTATTTAAAAAAGAAGTAGGATTAACTCCAACAGAATACCGGGAACAATTTTTGAATTAATATGCAAATCTCACATGCAAAAAAGCCACTCCATTCAGCAGCTTTTTTGCATGTGAAGCTAATGACATAAAACGAACCTTTTACTGGAAGATTTAAAGCTTTTGGCTGATTGTATAACGATTAAATCAGTAATATATTTATGTACCTTAGCGAAGCTAAAAAAAATACTTTACCAGCACTTTTGCATATTGTTATATGAAAGCACTTTTAAAACAAAATATCGCTCAACATATTTCTCTTTCAGAAAATGAAACAGAAGAATTTTGCAATTTATTTGAACAAAAGTTAATCTCAAAAAAGAGCTTTTTACTCAGAGAAGGCGAGATTTGCAAATTTGAAGGTTTTGTTACCAAAGGGCTTTTTCGGGTTTATCATATTGACAAAAATGGTTTTGAACAAATACTCTATTTTGCTATTGAAAATTGGTGGATTACTGATATTGACAGTTTTACTACTGAAATCCCTTCACAACTTTTCATAGAAGCACTTGAAGACAGCGAAGTGCTTTTAATTTCTAAAAATAATAAGGAGTTTGCCTATGCTAATTTGCCTAAAATTGAAAAGCTATTTCGGGTAATGACACAAAAAACGCACGTTGCACTTCAACGCAGAATGATTGATAATTTGAGTAAAACAGCAGATTCCCGTTATATCGAATTTACAGAAAAATACCCACAGCTTATCCAACGACTTTCTAATATCCAAATAGCTGCCTATTTGGGAATTACCAATGTTTTTTTGAGTAATATTCGAAAGAAAATTGCCGTGAAAAAATAAGATTTCCCTTTATTTATTAAACTAGTTTAATGTTTTTATATCTTTTTTGATATCATCTTTGCATAGTACTACACTAGTAATCAAAACGCTAAGTAAATCAAAGATTATTATTATTTCATCCGTTCACCTTAAGGGCGGTTATGATACAAAAAACACAATATAATGAGTAAACTAATTTATGTAATGGATCCGCTTTGTGGCTGGTGTTATGGGAACAGCACAAATACACAAAAACTATACGAAAAATATAAAGACCTGATTGATTTCGAAATTTTGCCTGCCGGAATGTGGATTGGCACAAATGCTCGTACACAATCGAAACAAATGGCACAATTCATCAAAAAACACGATCTACAAGTACAGCAAACCACAGGAACTGAATTTGGTAAAGCTTATTTTGAGTTTATCGAAAATGAAAATATTGTTTTGGATAGCGAAGTACCATCAAGAGCCATTGTCAGCGTAAAGAAATTATGGAAATCACAATCCATCCCGTTCACTATTGAAGTGCAAAAAGCGAGATATTGGTACGGAAAAGACCTCAATAGTGATGAAACTTATCTTAGTATTTGTGAAAAGCTGGGATTGAATAAAGAAGAGTTTCAAAAAACATTTCATTCTGAAACCATTAAAAAAGAAACTGTGGAAACCTTCGCTTTAACACAAAAATACGCCAGCTCCTATCCTACGCTCGTGGCAGAAAAAGAAGGTAAAATCTATCTTTTAGAACATGGTTATGCTGCTTTTGAAACTATTACAGAACAGATTGATACATTAGATTTATTAAACTAGTTTAATGGATTTAGGCATTAGTTAGCTTCATATTTGTATTATACTTTAAATTTAAAATGAAAAAAAATGAAAAAAATTATTACAGCACTTTGTGCTATTATCAGTATTTCCATTTTTATAGCAGGCTGCTCAAATGATGGCAAGTCCGTATCTTCAACCAGAAACTTACAGCAAGAAGAAAGTAATAAGCAATTGGTGTTAAAATTCTACCAGAGATTATTTGGCGATAAAGATATTTCTGCTATTGATGAGTACATTGTTACAAATTACATACAGCACAATCCGCAGGTTGCAGATGGCAGAGAGGCTTTAAAGACAATGGCAGCACAATGGATTGCAGGTAGCCCAAAAACAACAGTGGATGTACGTAAATCAGTTGCCGAAGGAAACTTGGTTATTCTGCACGTCAAAAGCCCTACGCCAGATGGAAAGTATCAAGCCATTGTAGAAATTTTTAGAGTAGAAAATAACCAAATAGTAGAGCATTGGGATGTTATTCAGGATGCTCCTGAGACTTCTGCAAATCCACATCCGATGTTTTAGATAATGGTAATCTAAGAAATTGAAAACCTTTATAAATTATTGTTAAAAAATAAAGTAATGGACAGAAAAAAATTTCTAAAAAATAGTTTCTTCGGCTTGGGGGCAATTGTAGCTTTACCTACCGCAATCAGCTCATGCTCAAAGGACAATGACGGTGTAACCACTCCTCCAAATGATGGCAGCAATAACTCAAATGATTGTGCGATTTCCCCAACAGAAACCGTGGGACCTTTTCCTATCCTTACTCCTGCACAATATGTCAGGGCCAGTATTATTGGAGACAGAATAGGCGTTCCGCTTTTAATGACCCTGACCATACAAGACCAAAGCAATGGCTGTACACCTCTTGAAGGAGTATTCGTAGATGTTTGGCAATGTGATAAAGAGGGTAATTATTCCCAATATGGCGGGAATCAATTGCAATCTACTAATTATAGCAACCAGAACTTTCTTCGCGGGAGACAAACCACAAATGCTAATGGACAAGTATCTTTCATCAGTATTTTTCCGGGATGGTATCCGGGCAGGGCACCCCACATCCATGTTGAGGTCCTCACAACGAGTGGCACTTCTCTTTTAGTAACACAAATTGCTTTTCCAGTTTCAGTCTATTCTGAGGTTTATGCAACTAATGGCTATAATGGTGCTCCCGACAGATCTAACACACAAGACAGTATCTTTTCAGATAGTTTAAGCAGAAACATGTCAGATAGTGTTACAGGGAATACTGTTGACGGGTATACACTTTTGAAAAAAATTACCGTGGGATAAATCAAAAATTTATCAATATAAAACAAATAAAAGTCATGAATAAAAACAGCATCTCAACAATACTTTTAACAATCTTAACTTTATTTAATATGGAATCACAAGCACAAAGTTTCAAAACAATTGAAACTAAAAATTTAAAACTAGAAGTTTACAACGCATCTGAAAATAGTTTTGGTGTAGCATCGGTAATTGTATCAGGAAAAACAGATGCGGTTTTGATTGATGCACAATTTACTTTGGCGGATGCCGAAAAAGTAGCACAGGAAATTAAAGCAAGTGGTAAAAAATTGACCACCATTTTTGTTTCTCATGGTGATCCTGATTTTTATTTCGGACTGGAAGTATTCAAAAAATATTTTCCTGAAGTTACTGCTTACGCTTCTCCTGCAACAGTAGAACATATAAAAACTACAGCTCAAAAGAAATTAGAAGTTTGGGGTGAAAGATTAGGCAAAAACATTACGTCAAATGTAATTTTACCTCAGGTTTTAAAAGGAAATAGTATTGAATTGGAAGGTCAGAAATTACAAATTATCGGTTTGGAAGAATTTCCGAATAAGACTTTTGTATGGATTCCTTCTATCAAAGCAGTTGTAGGCGGAATCAATATTTTTGGAACAACGTTTCATCTATGGATGGCAGATGCGCAAACTACAGAAGCCCGTAAAAGCTGGATTGCAGTTTTAGATAAAATCTCAACTTTAAAACCTGAAATTGTAATTCCGGCTCACGCCAATTCAAATTCTCCATTTGATATAACTGCTGTAAATCACACTAAAAGTTACATTCAATTCTACGAAGAAGCTTTGAAAACCAATAAAACATCTGAAGATTTAATTACAGCTTTGAAAACAAAATATCCAACACTTACTTTTGAAACTGCCTTAATGATTGGTGCAAAAGTAAATACTGGAGAAATGAAATGGTAAAATCAATCATTTACAGCCTGACAGCACTTTTAGCCTTGTCAGGCTGTTCTTTAAATAAAAAGACAATGACAAATCTTGAAATAGTTAAAAGCACTTACGAAGGAAAAACTTCGGAAGAAAATGGTCAAAATCTCGCTAAATATGTTGTTGAAGATATTTCGTGGACAGAAGCAAAAGGCTTTCCCTACGCAGGAACTTACATTGGTTTAGAAAATATAACTAAAAATGTATTTAGCCGATTGGGAAGTGAATGGATAGATTATAAATTTACTCCGGAAGATTACGTTGCCAGTGATGATAAAGTAGTCGCTTACGGAACTTACACTGGAACTTATAAAATTACAGGTAAATCATTCACCGCCAGAGTGGCTCACGTTTGGAAATTAAAAGAAAGCAAAATTATCAGTTTTGAACAGTTTGTAGATAGCCAGACTGTAAATGATGCTGTGAAATAAAGCCCTTTTTTTATACCTTGCATTGTTTTAATGAATTATCAAACTAATGCACGAAAAATTAATAGCCTATATCAGCCAATATGCAAGTTTACCGCTTACAAGTGAAGAGCAAGCCTTAATTGTTGCTACTTTTCAACCTAAAAAGCTACGAAAAAAACAATACTTTTTACAGGAAGGTGATGTATGTAAATATGCTGGTTTTATTGTAAAAGGAGCTATGCGCCAATACAGTGTTGATGATAAAGGTACAGAATATATTGTACATTTATTCATTGAAAACTATTGGGCAAATGATCGTGAAAGCTCAACGATGCTAACTCCATCCAAATACAATATTGATGCTTGGGAAAATACTGAACTTCTCATTATTACAAGAGCTGAAATGCTGGATTTGATGGACAAAATACCTGCATTGGTGCAAATGATACGTTTAATGGATGAAAGAAATGCCATTGCCAACCAACGCAGATTAAGCTCTACTATCAGTAATGCTGCAGAAAAACGCTATGAAGAATTTGCTACTCATCATCCGCAATTTATTCAACGTTTTCCACAGCATCTTATTGCTTCTTATTTAGGAATTACCAAAGAAACATTGAGCCGAATTAGAAAACAAGGAACGAAATAAACTCTATTTTTCAAGTTATAAATACAAAAACCGTTGATGAATGTCAACGGTTTTTTTGAATCTAATTTTTATTTCAAATGTTCTTTAAAAAAAGCATCTAATTTATCAAAAGGAATCACATCCACTTTATCATACAAATCCACGTGAACTGTATTTGGAATAATAATTAGTTCTTTTGGTTCAGCCGCAACTTTAAAAATATCTTCACTAAAATATCTTGAATGTGCATTTTCTCCTGCGATCAATAGCATTGGTCTTGGGGAAATTTCTTTCACATAAGTCAGAATTGGCATATTCATAAAGGATATTGGATTGGTAATTAACCAGCCTCCGTTTGAGTTTACAGAATTGGGATGAAAGCCACGCGGCGTTCTGTAATAATCAAAATATTCTTTTATAAATTGTGGCTCGTCGCCTTTCAATTTTTCAGGTAAATTTCTTGGACCGTCTGCCGGTTTTCCATTTTCAGCATCTTTCCAACGTTGCAGGCTCAAACTTTCCAGGGTTTTGGTACGTTGTTCTAGTGTAACAGCATCGTTGTAACCTTTCGACATTACTCTGGTCATATCATACAAACTAGTTGTAGCAACGGCTTTCACTCGTTTATCAACGACAGTTGCATTTAAAGCAAAACCTCCAAAACCACAAATTCCGATGATACCTATTTTGCTTCTGTCAACGTTTTTCTGCAATCCTAAAAAGTCAACTGCAGCGCTAAAATCTTCGGTATTGATTTCTGGCGAGGCTACGTTCCTTGGTTCCCCACCACTTTCTCCTGTGTAAGATGGGTCAAACGCCACAACAGCAAAACCTCTTTCTGCCATTTGATTGGCATATAATCCTGATGATTGCTGTTTCACTGCTCCAAAAGGTCCGCCGATTGCTAATGCGGATAATTTTTCTGTTCCTGTATTTTTTGGAAGATATAAATCTCCACTTAATGTAATTCCGTAACGATTTTTAAAGGTTACTTTTTGACGTGTAACTTTATCGCTTAATTTGAATGTATAATGTTCTGTTGTTTCCATTTTTTTTAATTTAGATTTTTTGTCTTGTGCAAATGCTTGTCTTGTTAAAAGAAGCATCATTGCGATTACCAAAGTTTTTTTCATTTTTATTAAATTAAATTGTTTTTAAAATTTTCGCAGGAATCCCGCCTACGATAGTATTGTCAGGAACATCTTTTGAAACGACCGAACCCGATGCCACGATAGCATTTTCGCCGATAGTGACACCTTGTAAAATGGTTGCATTTGCACCAATCCAGGCATTTTTTTTAATATGGATTGGTTTTGGAATTAAAGAATGTCGGTCTTCGATGGCGATTGGATGCCCTTCGGTTAGCAAACTTACTTTCGGTGCTATCAATACATTGTCTTCTATCGTAATTCCACCAAAATCAAGAAAAACACAATCAAAGTTGATGAAAACATTTTTGCCAATTCTTGTATGTTTTCCATAATTGATCTGTAGTGGTGTAAATACAGTTACACTTTCATCGATTTCAGTCTCAGTAATTTGGCTTAAAAAATTCCTGATTTCAACAGGGTTCGATGCATTATTCATCTCAATCAATAATTTCTTTGTAGCAAAGGAAGCTTCACGCATTTTATAGGCGTCATTGTCGGTAGGCGAAATAATTTCTCCTTTTTTTAACCGCTCGAATATCGTTGTTGTTTGCATTGTCTATTAAGATTTACAATGCAAAATTAAACACAAAGCCTCGCAGTGACTTTACTGCGAGGCTCAAAGAATCTTTCTGAGAAGCTCAATATTAAACTTCTGTTGGTGGAATTCCGTATTGTTTTTTAAATGCCGTTGAGAAATGAGAAGGGTTTTTAAAACCAACTTCCATATAAACATCTTGTATTTTTTTGTTTTCTTCTTT
This sequence comes from Flavobacterium sp. Root420, assembly GCF_001427905.1. Taxonomy (GTDB): domain Bacteria; phylum Bacteroidota; class Bacteroidia; order Flavobacteriales; family Flavobacteriaceae; genus Flavobacterium. The sequence goes on along the minus strand of NZ_LMEF01000030.1, from coordinate 234,369 downwards.
AAGTTTGATATAAGCCATTTCCAAGCGTTTTTTTATCAGCCATTTTTGTGGCGTGAGGTTGCTTACTTTCTTAAAATCTCTTTTGAAAGTTGCCAAACTTCTTCCTGTAAACGAAGCGATTTGTTCCATCGAAAGTTCTTCCATATAGTTAGTGTTTAGGAATTCCAAGAGGTCAATTTTCCAAGGTTCTGCAAAGTCAAAAAGTATGGGATAAAGTTGTTCGTTGCTGTTTAGTAAAGCATAAATTCCTTCCAATAATTTTAAATGTGTAACGCCTTCCGTTGGTTTAATGTTGCTGTCAAAATAAGGCGTAAGCGATTGAAATAAACTTTCTATTGCAGGACTTGGTTCTAACTTGAAGACTGTTTTATCAGAAATTTTTACAGCTGAAGGAATTTCAGATTTATTCATTTTACTGTAAAAATCACGCAATACATTACGCTTAAACGTTAACGAAATACCTTTGTATAAATCTTCACCTTTGCTGTTTTTGTACATTCTCAAACGATGGTCTCTTCGAATAAAAGCACAATCCCCCGCCTGGAGTTTTATTTTTTTGTTTCTGTCTTCAATTATCTGTTCGCCGGAGTACAAATAAACCAAAACATGTTCAGGCGTAGCGTGAATACACTTTTCGCTATAATCAGCAAAGCAGGAAAGAAATATTCCTGAATAGCTTAATGTTTTTAATTTATCTTCTTGTTGCAAGTCCATCTTTATTGTTGTTTTACTAACGTACAAAAGTAAAACTTATATTTCTGATTTTCTTTGCTCTAAGGTTCATTTTATCTTTCTCTGAGGCTCAATCATATTGTTGAACTTTACCAAAGAAACCTAGAGCCGAATTAGAAAACAAGGAACGAAATAAACTCCATTTTAAACTTTAAATTATAGAAACCGTTGATATATGTCAACGGTTTTTTTTATCATATCTCATTGTAACGAGGCTTGCCTTTGATGCAACTTTGCCTTATCAAAATCAATTAAAAAATTATAAAAAATAAAACAATGAGTGATTTATCAAAAATGTCTAAAACAGTAGTTTTCCACGAAGCTGGAACTCCGGAAGTATTAAAAGTTGAACAAGTAGAAGTGTCTTATCCCGGGCCTCAGGAAGTAAGAATTCAGGTTAAATCAATTGGGATTAACAGAGCCGACGCTATGTACCGTCAGGGAATGTATATCGAAAATCCTGTTTTCCCAGCCCAGTTAGGCTATGAAGCAGCAGGAATTGTTGAAGCGGTAGGTACAGATGTTTCTAATTTAGCAGTGGGTGATGTTGTAAATGTTATACCAGGGTTTTCATTACATAACTATTCCTCTTACGGAGAATATATTATAATGCCAGCTTATGCGGTGCATAAATATCCAGCCAATTTATCTTATGATGAAGCAGCATCTTTGTGGACGAGTTACTCCACAATGTACGGAATGATCGTAAATTCCGGAAAATTAAAAGCAGGTGAATTTGTTGTTATCAATGCTGCATCAAGCAGCGCTGGACTTGCCGCTATTCAAATAACAAATTATGTTGGCGGAATTTCAATTGCCTTAACTACATCATTAAAGAAAAAAGAAGCATTATTAAAAGCGGGAGCATCTCACGTAATTGTAACATCAGAAGAAGACATTGCAACTGAAGTTTTAAAAATTACTAATAATGTAGGTGCTCATTTAATTTTAGATCCTGTTGTTGGTGCTAAATTTAGTAACCTTTTAAGCTCAGTTGCCGAAAACGGAAAAGTATTTGTTTATGGTGCGTTGAGCCACGAACCAGCCAGTTTTCCTGCATTTGATGTTCTTATGAAAACGCCAACCATTAGAGGTTATTCTGCGATAGAAGTTTTAGGTAATATGGATGTTTTGACAGAAGCCATAACTTTTATTGACAAAGGTGTAAGCGAAGGAAAATTGAAACCAATTATTGATAAAATTTTTAATCTGGACGAAATTGTTGCCTCTCACATCTATTTAGAGTCCAATCAGCAATTTGGTAAAATTGTAGTGAATATATAATTTCTATCACTTTTTTCCAATATTTTTTTACAGTCACTTTAATGGCTTTTAAACCGTTGATTAAATGTCAACGGTTTTTCTTCAAACCAAATTTCGCAAAACTACTTTTAGTGGTTCGTGTTTATCCGTCTTTGAAATGTTTCTCTGATCTAAATTCATTGTCTGTACAATTTACCACTTTATGACCGTAATTTCAAACTAAATTCTCTAACCCAAATTGAGCTAATTGATCCACAATTGGTAATGTCTTCAATCCTAGTTTAGTCAGTCGATATTCTACTTTGGGAGGAATTTCGGGATAAGCTTTTTTACTGACTAATTTATTTTCAACAAGCATATTTAATTCTTGTATCAGCATTTTTTCACTAATGCCCGGAACTGCCCTTTTTAGCTCACCATAGCGCATTACTTTGTCGTTGATTTGAAATAGTATCATCAGTGTCCACTTACCGCTTAACAGGTTCAAAGATGCTTTTACAGGACAATTTTCATCACAAGGCGGAATTTTTTTTAAGTTTTTTTCCATTGACAATCAATTATTCTAACCATTTGGTAAGTACCCAACCATTGGGTAAGTACTTGTACAAAAGTAAGCACTTGTTTAATTTTGTACAAGTTTTAGTCATAAAAACAATAAGAAAATGAAAATCCATCAAATACGAAATGCCACTATTATAATAGAATATGCAGGAAAGAAAATTTTGGTGGATCCAATGCTTTCCGACAAAGGAACGTTGCCAGCATTTATTCCATCAAAAACATGGAGTTTTAAACAAAATCCATTGTACGATTTACCTATTTCCAAGGAGGAAATTGTAAAAGATGTTGACTTTGTTTTTGTGAGTCACTTGCATTACGACCACTGGGACAAAGAAGCTGCAAATACTTTACTCAAAGGAATCAAAATATTTGTACAAGACGAAAGGGATAAATTAAAGATTGAAAAATCAGGATTTACCAATGTAGAAATTCTTACTGAAAACTCATCTTTTGGAGAAATTAAGCTCAGTAAAACCAAAGCCCAGCACGGTAAAGGGTATATTCTGAAAATTGCAGGTTTTGTTTGCGGGTTGGTATTAAAACATCCGACAGAAAAAACTTTGTACATAGCTGCAGATACCGTTTGGTACAAAGGAGTTCAGGAAGCCTTAGACCAACATAAACCCGACATAATAATTTTGAACGGTGGCGACAATCAATTTGCTTTTGGAGGTCAGGTAATAATGAATAAGAAAGATATTTATGAAGTTCATAAAGCCTCTCCCAATGCTGCAATTGTAGTAAGCCATATGGAAGGAGTGAACCACAATACCCTTACAAGGAAAGATTTGAAAGAATTTCTTAATGAAAAAGGAATAACTGATAAAGTGAACGTTCCTGAAGATGGGCAATCCTACACTTTTTAATTATCAACATCAAAATAAAAGAAAATGAAAATTCTAGTATTCGGAGCCACTGGCTCACAACAATTCAATGTTATAGGAGAGGCTCGAAAAAAAGGAGCAGAAATAATAGCTGCCACAAGCTCAGAAACTAGTTTTGAAAAATTAAAACAAGCGGGGGCTACACCAATTTTAGCAAATATGAGTGATGCTGCTAAGATGCAGGAGATTACTAAAAACATCGAGGCGATAGCATTAATGATACCTGTTTCTCTACCCAATCCGCTTGACGGCCTGCAATATGCCAAAAACGTGATCGATGCCGCCAAAATAAATGGTGTCAATAAAATAGTATGGAATACCAGCGGATGGTTAGCGCCGCAAAAAATAGGAATACCCGGTGAAGATGTGAAATTGGACATTAGAGATTATCTGAAAAATAGTGGTTTGAATTACGTAATCATTGAACCTACTATTTATATGGAAAATATGATGGGACCATTTTGTGTCCCTTTTGTAAAAAACGAAAAGAAATTGGCTTATCCAACACCAGAAGCAATGCCTATAGGCTGGATAGCTTCCAGAGATGTAAGCGCCTTTGTAGTGGAAGCTATTTACAACACAGAGTTAAAATCTGATACTTTCCAAATTAGTGGCCTGGAAAATCTAAGTGGAAATGATTTGGCAGAACAGTTTTCTAAAGGTGTAGGCGAAAAAATAATATATTATCCACAACCTCCAAAAGAATTTGGCGATATATTAAAACCATTTGTGGGAGAAGCAGGAGCGGCTGGCGTTACATCTTATTATGAAAGTCTTCAAAACGCAACTGAATATCCACCAAAATTCAATCCCAATATGAGTGAAATTTTAGAAAAACTTCCTGTAAAAATGACTTCGCTGGAACATTGGGCAAAGGAGAATAAGGATTTTTTTTAAACTGATAAATTAATTCAGTACAAACCTAAAACCGTTGACAAATGTCAACGGTTTTTTTTATCATATCGCATCGTTTTGAGGGTTGTTTTCGACGCAATTTTACATCATAGAAATAAACAAAAAATTAACTCTCAAAAATTAGAAAAAATGAACAAAGACAAAATTATTTATTGGACAACAACAGGAATTATCACATTTATGATGCTTTTCAGTGCATTCAGTTATCTTACCAATCCTGATATGAAAGCAGCATTCTTGCATTTGGGTTTTCCTGATTATTTCAGAATTGAACTGGCTATTCTAAAGATTTTAGGAGCTTTAGTTTTGATACTTCCAATGGTTTCAGATAAAATTAAATCATTCGCTTATTTTGGATTTGCATTAGCATTCATTTCTGCATTCATTGCACATACAGCGAGCGGAGACCCAATATCTGTAGCGGTTGCACCTATTGTTTTTGTAGTGATTCTGGGAGTTTCTTATATCTTTTATAATAAAGTTAAAGCGTAAATAAAATGAAAAAGGAAATCAGTTTTTCAACAAAGGGGAATAGAGCCGATTTAGGGCCATTGACTATCAATCGAATGTTGCCAAACCGGTATGCTAATAAAGTTGGTCCTTTTGTATTTCTGGATTATGTAGCTCCTGCTGTCAAGGAGATCATAAATAAAGACGGTATGGGCGCACATCCACATAGAGGTATTGCTACATTGACTTATATTCTTCAAGGCGAAGAAGAACACTTTGATAGTGCCGGGAATTATGCGAAAATACATTCAGGTGGCGTTCAATGGATGAAAGCAGGTACAGGAATAGTTCACGATGGAAATTTGAATTATGATTCTGAAACAGACAGCAAGATGGTTCAGGGTTTTCAATTCTGGATTAATTTACCTGCAAAAAACAAAGCCGAAAAACCAGCACATTTAGCAATTCAGGCCAATGAAGTACCCAAAAAAGCATTGCCTGACGAAAGCGGATGGATAAAAGTGATTGTTGGCAATTATGAAGATTTGAGTTCGAAAATTCCTAATTATTCCGAGCAGTTTTTGTATCATATCCAATTGGAGGCAGGGAAACAATTTTCTATCAGCCTAACAGATAAAATGGAAGTTGCTACTTTTTTAACCACACATAATGCAATTCTGAACGACACCGAATTTGGAGTTGGAGAATTTATAGAATTTGGCAGAAATGAAGGAGAAATAGAGATAAAAAACACGGCTCAAATTGCAATCGATATTCTGCTATTTGGTGGCGAAGAATATACAGAACCTGTTGTAGCAGAAGGCCCATTTGTAATGAGCAGTCAGGAAGAAATAGTTCAGGCTTATCAGGATTTTTACGCCGGAAAATATGATAAAATTAATCTGTTAAATAAAAAATGACAGCATTAAAAATTCTGAATTGGCAATAAGAAGTATTATAGGTGACTTTTGTCCCAATAAAAATGCCTCCAAATAATTACTGCATTTTGGAGGCATTTCAAATTCAAATGGATTTTCTTTTTAAAGTTAAAATGTTATAATTTTACCTTAAGGATCATATTTTCAATTTTAGAATACGAAATATCGGGATTGGCACCCGGTGCTCCTGCCACTAAAGCCCCAACTGCACAAGCAAAGTCAATAGCAGTTTGTGGAGATTTACCAGTCAGCAAAGATGTTATTAGGGCTGCTAAAAATGAGTCGCCTGCTCCTACTGTATCGGCAACTTTAATGGGATAACCACCATTTTCATAAATTTTCCCTTCCCACATTAATAATGCTCCGTGCTTACCTTTAGTTACACACATTGCGGTTACTTTGGTTCTTTCTGCAATGAAGTGCATATTGTCTTCCAAACCCGTAAATGGCGACTGCATAGCTGCGCTAATTTCTAATAATTCCTCATCATTGAATTTTATAAAATTGGCAGAATGCATTAATTGTTCCAGAATTTCATATGAATAATGAGGCTTTCTTAAATTAACATCAAAAACCTTATAGGCCTGTGTTTGCAACAACTCTTCCAAAGATTGCCTTGATACCTCATCCCTGCAAACTAAACTTCCGTAAATTAAAACATTCGCATCAGCAGCTACTTTTTTGGCAAAATCGTTCAACACAATCTTATCCCAAGCCGATGGATAATTGATTTCATAACTTGCAGAACCACGTTCATTCAGCGTCACGTTTACTAATCCGGTTGCAAAATTTTCGGTTTGCATAATAGCATTCGTTTCAAGTCCTAAACTTTTTACCTGATCGATAATCGCTTTGCCATCTTCATCATTTCCGACACAGCTAATCATGGCCACATCACAGCCTAATGTTTTCATACGCAAAGCTACATTTAGCGGTGCTCCGCCAATCTTTTTTTCATTGGCAAAAACGTCCCAAAGCACCTCTCCATAGGCCACTGCCTTAAGGTTTTTTCCGTTATTCATTCTAAAATTATTTTATATTAATGTTATTCTGGTTGCGAAATCTGAAGATTTGAAATTACGGTGTTTTGTCCTTCAGCAATTAATCCCCATTTATTCTTGTCTCTTCCGTAAATACGGTTCGTCAAAGCCGCTTTTCCGTTAATGTAAAGTACGACAACGCTTCCCTCAGTAATTATTTCAACAGCATATTTTGTATTTATTTGAAATTGAAAAGGTATTCGGGTTACTTCCTGTGACGCAGAATTATATCCGATGATTTTTCCTTTCGTTATATCAAAAACAATCTTATAATAACTTCCGGAATCATTGGTATGAAAAACAAATCCCGAAGTACCATTTGCATTTCCTAAAGTAACCTCCGCTTTTATCTTAGCTTTTTTGCCTATTGATTTAAACGTTGCCAATGCTTTATTTGTTGCACCGGATAAAGTATAATTTCCTGAAGTTATATTTACATTTTCTGAAACCGCATCAATCTCAGCAATTATGTTTTTAGAAAACAAATCTTTTACTTTTTGAGGAGCCTGGGTTCCTAAAGTTCCATCCGGATTTTGTATCAACTCGTGAATGACCATATTTCCGGCCCAATCTTTATTTCCAAGATCATTTTCTGGTGTCTTTCTGGCATTCCATCCAAAAACATATCTTTTATTTCCGTCAGAAGCTGTTTTTCCGGCATAAAAATATTCTCCGTCAATTAGATCATTTTCTGGCGCTGTCCAGGGCCCGTTAATAGATGTTGCCATTCTGTAATGTGTTCCTTTATTCCCACTCCAGTTTTCAGAAAATATCAAATACCAGTAACTTCCCATTTTAAAAATATCGGCACATTCCATCATTAAATAATTTTCCTGCGGAGTTGTGGTGTAAATTGGCGTTTGAACATCCCACTTTCCGGAAACTGGATCTGTACTTGTAAAATGCAATAAAACTGCTTTTCTACCCGGCTCAGTTTGTGTACTAACCAACATCGAATACTTTTTCAGCTCATCATTGTAAAATACATGCGGATCTCTAAAATCATAATTATAATATCCGGCAGGTGCAGTGATTTTAAACGATGGCACTTTTGTCCAATTTTTTAAATCAGTACTAGTAGCACACAACACACTTTCTCTTGCATTTGATTGCACAAAAGCAGGTGTTTCATTGTGTCCGGTGTAATAAAAGTAGTAAAGATTACCCACTTTTACAACTGATCCTGTGCCAATGGCAAAATCAGGATCAGCAGTTTTTCCGAATGGAATTGTTTGCCCTTCGTAGGTAAAATGAGCCAAATCTGTACTTATATATTCATGAATATCATGAAAACCCTTTCCGGCAGGTTTATTCTGCGCATCATGAAGAAAATAAATATGGAATTTTCCGTTATCAAAAAAAGGCATTATATCACCTGTATAACCGGCACTATAATAGGGATCATTTGTTCCCATCCATTGTGAGGGTGGCACAGGATAGATGCTTGTCATTTCAGACTCGCCTCCTGAAACAGAACCTCCAATATATGTATCGTCCTGACTACAAGAAACAAGCGAAAAGAAAATGGAAGCGATTGTTATTATATTTCTATATTTCATTTTTATTGAATTCAAAGTAAATTAATTTTTAGCCAGATAATTAATACTGTTTTGTGTCAAAAGCTTAATATTATTAATGAATTCATTAGCCTGGCTTGGAACACCGCTGCTATTGGTTTCGTTATACCAGTCGTAGGCTCCCATCGAAATTACGACCACATTTTTATTGGTTGCGCTGTTTGGAAATTCTGCAATAGTCACTCTTCCGTCAAGATTATTATCCCAGGCCTCACTGGCTAAATTGGTTCCGCCTGTTTGGTTTCTCCAGCCTTCTCCATTAACATAACCTCCCCATTCCGGTACAAACCACCATCCAGTATGGTTTAGTCTGAAAGTTCCGCCTTGCAATAAATTAGCTTTCCCTGTTTCATAAGTTGTTAACCCTTCAAAAATGGGGTGATTTTCATGCCCTTTAAATGACATTCCCCAAGAGTTTGCATCTACAAATCCGTTTGGAGGAAAATCTCCAAAAACATTATTCGGCCCTTTTCCTGAAGGAACAATTCCTAAAGCATCTACATATTGAGAAGCAAAAGATGTCAAAAGTAAATTCCCTCCGTTAGTTCTGAAATTCTTTAAGGAAGTAATGACAGCAGGTTTATAGGCAATTGCAGGTAAAGTCGCTGCCGAATCAAAATGCCACCAGATTACGTCAACATCGTTTAAGTCGGCACCGTTTTGAACGCTGTCAAAAGAAATATATTTGGCTCCGCTAAAAGTTGAAAAGAACCAATTAGCAGCGGTAACTTCATCCATATTTGTAATTTCAGCTCTTGTTGCAGCAGTCCCTAAAAAAGCAACTACCAATCCTGTTACCGGAACTCCAACTTTAGCCGTATAATTCACACTCTTTCCGTTAGATGTTACCACAAAAGTTACTGGATTGCTAAAATCAATCGTAACTCCAGAAGCAGGGGAAATAGAAACACCATTGGTTAATTCGATTACAGGTTGAAGTGTTTTCAAATTGGTACCTTCAGGTAAAGTCATTGTAATAGTTTTGCTCATATCATTGATTGTTGCAGCAACTCCATTGATTTTAAAACTCTTAATTGGGCTCAAAACTACCGTCGTTACGGTGTAATCTTTGAACAAATTACCATTTACAACTCTAAATGTTACCGGATTTGTAAAGTTGACTGGCACTGTTATATCAAGATTTGATGTTGCTCCTGCCTGTAAAACAATTTCAGGTTTTACAGCAGTAATATCTGATCCATAAGGCATTGTTACATTAATTTTTCCTGTTTTCTGATCAATTTCTCCTGCTACTCCATTTATTTTAAATGAAGTAACATTAGAAGGTGAATTGACATCAAAACCGCCACTCTCAAAGCTATTTTCGCAGGCAGTAATCATAAAAAGCAATGACAATATCACAGACACTTTGGTCCAATATTTATTTATATGTTTTTTCATACTAATGATCTTTAAAAGATTAATAACCTGGATTTTGTTTGTACAATCCCTGACTGAAATTAATTTGCTTCAACGGAATTGGGCAGTACTCTTCTTTATGTGCATCAAAAAAGGCATCCTGATAATAAGTGCGCTTCGTTTTTTCTCCAGCATAAAAGTCATTCAGTACCTGATCTGTTACTCCCCAACGAACTAAATCAAAGAAACGATTTCCTTCCATAGCCAATTCTAAACGACGTTCGAAGCGCATTGCTTTACGGGCAAAATCCTGTGTCCAGTTGCAATTAACTCCGTTAACATACGTATTGATTTTAAAGTTGTTCACATACGGAAGTCTTCCGGTACTTTGAGCAGCTCTCTCTCTAATTTGATTGATTAATGGCAAAGCTTCTGATTGTCTTCCTAATTCAATCAAAGCTTCAGCACGCATCAAGATCACATCGGCATAACGAATTTGGATTCTGTTTTTTGAATTTCCATAAAAAGGATCAATATTCACCACACAGCTGCAGCTTGGCGCCACATTTTCTTTTAATGAAGCAAAATAGCCATACGTTCCCGGAGATCTTACCCAGGCTTCAACATATAAAAATTCCGGATCATATTTATAAGGCAAGCCTGGCATGGCAACAGTATGATACAATCTTGGATCAACCGTATTAGCATCTATATTTTTATAATCAAAATCCTGGTTGTTGTAAGTGTCAAATTCAGGCAAACCATTTGTACCCGTTTTAAAAGCGTTTACTAAGTTTTGACTTGGTTTATGAAAATCGCAGCATCCTAAACCCTGAGGCGTTGAAAGGACATCTGAAAAATTTAATCTTCCGTATAGAGTTCCATCGTTATCTGAAAATTGAATTGAGAAAATCGATTCTGCTCCGTTTTCAAAAGTTCCAGGTAAAAAGTTATTAGCAAAATCTGGCTCTAAGCTTGCTTTACCTATTACTTTGTCAGTCGCTGCAATTACTTCCTGCAAATGCTGTTGATTGATTCCTGTAACTTTATACGTTTCGTCTTGCGTATAAGCCTGATACAAACGGGTTTTTGCTAAATAAGCATAAGCTGCTTTTTGAGTCGCACGGCCAACTTGCGGTTGAGTTTCCGGCAAATTATCGGCGGCAGCCTGAAAATCTTCCGCAATTTTATTCCAAAGTTCTTCGTTTGAAAGTGCCTTATTTGAAATGGTTTTATACTCTTCTACCGGAATATCTTCTGTGATGTAAGGAACATTTCGGAACATAATTTTAAGCATAAAGTAAAAATGTCCTCTTAAAAAACGCATCTCGGCTATACGAGTTTTCTTTAACGGAAAATCGGCTTCTGAAATTTGTTCTAATGCCTTTAAGGCTTTATTCGCTCTGGAAACCCCAACATAACTGATGTACCAGAAGTTATCTAATTCACCAAAATCCGGTCTGATATTATTCGAAACTTCAAAAAAGTGAAAATCCTGAATATCATTAGTTCCGCTTCCACCTTTGTAAGCATCGTCAGAACGCACATTTCCAAATGGCCACAAACTATAAGGTGAATCATAATGATCATTTCCTAACTGTGCATAAGCTGCATTCATAAATCCTTCTACCGACTGAGGCGTTACAATATCTTCTTCAGACAACACACCACGCGGATCATTTTCAAGAAAATCAGAACAGGATGCCATTACTCCCAGCACTAAAAACCCTGTTATATATAGTATTTTTTTCATGTTTTTTTGATTTAATCTTTATTATAAAGTAAAACTAAGACCAGCGGTAAAAGTCGTTGGCTGAGGATATCCAAATCCAGCATTCTCAGGATCTACACCTGTAAAGTTTTTAGCATCAATGATCAGTAAATTTTGTCCACTGATATACAATCTAAAGCTTTCGAAATTCATTCTTTTCAACAAATCTTTTGGCAGACTGTAACCAAATTGCAAAACACGCAGTTTAAGATAGTTTCCATTTTCCACATAATAAGTTGAAAATCTAGATTCTGCATTTCTATCGACTGTAGTTAAAGCCGGAATCGTAGAATTTGGATTGTCTACAGACCAGGCATTTAACAAACGTGTTCCCTTGTTAGAACCTACGTCATCAACACTCCAGAAATCAGTTTGATATTTGGTATTGTTAATCACCTCAACATCACTTGCGCCTTCCCAGAAAGTGGTGAAATCCCAATTTTTATATCCTAATCCTAAATTAAATCCATACAACAGACCCGGGTTTGGATTTCCAATCCAGGTACGGTCTTTATCCGTAATAGTTCCGTCACCGTTTAAATCTTTATAACGAATTCTTCCAAGACCTTTTCCTTCCTGATTGGCCGAGTTATCAACTTCGTCCTGACTTTTAAATAATCCGTCAGTAACATAACCGTACATAGAGTTAATCGGGCGACCTAAAATATTATCATTTAATCCGTCTCCTCCATAATTATTTTTCACTTCATCCGGCAATTCTGTAATCTTGTTTTTGTTTGCAGAAATATTAGCCGAAATGTCATATTTTAATCCGAATGCCGTTTCATCATGGTATCCTAAAGAAACTTCCCATCCTTCATTTTCCATCGAAGCACCGTTTACCCAACGATTTCCACCTTCGCCAATTACTCCTAAATAAGGCGGTAAAACCAGGATATCTTCCGTTTTCTTGATATAATAATCAACAGAACCACTTAATTTTTGTTTGAATAATCCGAAATCTAAACCAATGTTGGTTTGCGTAGTCGTTTCCCATTTTAAATCATCATTTCCAGATTGTGTTGCAATAAACCCGGAAGGAAGTAATCCGTTTCCGTTTCCTGCAATGTCATAAGCTGTTCCGTAAGACGTGGCCCAGGTTGGGCTTCCACCTGCATAACTGGCCAAATACAAACTGTAAACGGCAGTATTACTAATTTCCTGATTTCCGGTTTGTCCCCATCCTACACGTAATTTTAAATCTGAAATAGCAGGTGCATTATTTTTTATGAAACTTTCATTACTGATTCTCCACCCTGCTGAAACTGCCGGAAAAGTTCCGAATTGATTGTTTTTACCAAAACGAGAAGAACCGTCACGACGAATGGTAGCCGAAAGCAAATAACGGTTATCAAACTCATAATCTGCCTTTCCAAAATAAGAAAGCAATGAATATACGGTTGAAGTTCCGCTTGTAAACGATTCTCCTGTTCCTGCATCAGGATACATATAATCTGGTGTTTCGATCAAAAAATCATTTTTACGTAAAGTTGTCGTGTCAAAAACATCTTTATACATCTCGGTTCCTGCCATTAAATTCAAATTACTTTTTCCAAAATTCAGGCTATAAATTGCCGTATTGGTCCAGGTCCATTTATCGCTCACCGATTGGTCAATTGTAACTGATGTCTGATCATTTTGCAAATACCCAGATTGGTAACTTCTTTGCAAAGTGCGTTTTTTATAAGACCCGTAATCAATACCAAAACTACTCTTGATATGAAGATTTTTGATAATCTCTAAATCGGCATACATATTTCCAAAAAGACGTAAATAATCGTATTTATTGTCTTTATTATATTCTAAAAGACGAACCGGGTTTTGTCTGTCATTCATTCCTCCTACAGGCCCGCCCCAGCCTTTTCCGTCAACAGTTCGTACCGGAATAATTGGCAAAGCACGAAGTGCAGGATCTAAAACTCCCGGATCTGTAACTTCGTTGGTACGATTCAAACTAAAATTTTCTCCGATAACCAATTTACCATCAAAATATTTATAAGAACCATTCATTCTGGCCGAGATTCTTTCAAAATCGGTTGTTTTTACAACACCTTCACTTCCATAATAACCTAATGAAAAAACATAGCTTCCTTTGTCTGATGCGTTTGAAACTGATAAATCATAAGAATTTGCTATTCCGGTTTGCGAAATGGCATCGTACCAGTCTGTATTAGAAGCTTTCAGAGTTTGAGCAGCATCTAAATATTCCGGAACCAAAACTTTATTTAGCTCTGGTTTATTATTGTTAACCGACCAATCAAATTGATAACGCAGGTTATTATTATTTGGATTTAATCCGTCGTTGATATTTGCCTGCCATAAAGCTTCACCAAATTGATTGGCATTCAGTACTTCCTGTTTTCTGGAATAATCAGAAATTGAGGTATAAGTACTAAAATTGATTCTCATTTTACCCTCTTTCCCTTTTTTGGTTGTAATGATAATTACTCCATTTGAAGCGCGAGAACCATAAATACTTGCTGAGGAAGCATCTTTTAAAACCTGAATAGATTCAATATCATTTGAATTTAATTCGTGCATTCCTGATTTGGTTGGCATTCCGTCAATTACATAAAGAGGATCTGTGTTGTTTAAAGTTCCAACTCCACGAATTACCACTTTTGTATTTCCTCCACTCGGAGATCCGTCAGACGAAACTTTCACCCCCGCTACTCTTCCCTGTAACGCTTTAATTGGGTTTGGCTCAGGCTGTTTCATGACTTCCTTCATGTTTACAACAGCAACTGCTCCGGTAATATCTGTTTTCTTTTGTTTGGAGTATCCTGTTACAACAACTTCATTTAATTGATTGTTGTCTACTTTTAAAATTATATTGAGTGTTTTTTGTCCTTTAACGGGAATCGACTGTGGCGCGTAACCGATAAAAGAAACAACAATTACTGCATCTGAATTTATATTTCCGAAAGAAAAATTTCCATCAAAATCTGTTACTGTACTGGTATTCGTTCCGGAAATAATTATGGTTGCTCCCGGAAGTGGCATTCCGTCATCTGACGAGATTACCGTTCCTTTAATTCCGCTTTCCTGTGCTGTCATAATCAGCATTGGAAAGAAGAAAAATAGAAAATAAATAATTTTACTTTTCATGAGGTTAGTGGTTTTTAGTTAGTTTATTTTTAATTGGTTAAGTACGAGGTTGCTCAATTCAATTCCTTCGTTTGAAGAAACCGACATACATGTAAATGGCTGTTTTGTGAAAAAGATTTCGGTGATTACTTTTTCGCCATTGTTGTAAAATATTTCAATAGAGGTTTTGTCTAAAATGATTTTAAAAACACCCTCTTTTTGATTACCGTCTAAAGCTGCTTTAGTAATTGTTGAAGCAAATTTTTCTGAGAAATCGTTTTTTCCTGCCTTCGAACGATCCAGAAATAAATAATGATCTGAATTATTGATCCCGAAAGCCAAAGATTCTCCGGCTGCGTTTGAAAGTGTAAAAATGTAGGTATCCTCTTTTAAGTTTTTTAAATTAAAATTGACAATCGCCTGAGTTAAATCAATTTTTCCTGCTTCAGGAATCGAAAGCTTCCCTTTTCCTTTTAGATTTTTCCCTTTGATCGTTTTAGAAACATATTTATTGATTTCTTTTACCGGATTGCTAACCAAACTATAGTCATTTCCTTTTTTGATTAACTGAATTTCACGGGCAATTGTCGTACTGCTTCTCCATGCATTAGTAGGAACTTGCTGTGCATAATCCCAATTAGACATCCATCCAATAAATAATCGTCGTCCGTCAGCACTTGGAACATTATTCCAGGTTACTCCTGCATAATTATCTTTTCCGTAATCAATCCAAACGGCTTTTTCCTGTTCTACTCTTTTGGCAAAATTTTGATCTAGTGTAAAAGTCGTTCCATCAAAATCTCCAATAAAATATTGTGTACCAGAACCGCCATTTGCTCCACCCGGATTTAAACTCTGAATTAAAACCCATTTGTTTTCCTTGCTGTCTTTTACTTTTATCTGAAAGAAATCCGGACATTCCCAAACACCTCCGTGAGCTCCGATATTCTTTCCGAAATCAGACAAGTATTCCCAGCTTTTGAGGTCTTTCGATTTATAAAACTGAGCTCTGTCCTGAGCTGCCAAAACTAATATCCATTGTTTGTGGGTCTCATCCCAGGTCATTTTTGGGTCACGGAAATCACGAATTCCAGGGTTTTTTATGACAGGATTTCCTTCCTTAAATTTCTGCCATGTAAAACCGTTATCATTCGAATAGGCAATATCCTGCTGCTCAACATCAATTTTGTTTTCTTTTTCCTTTGTCATATCATGCAAAGTATAAATCGCAACAATTGGAGCTGTTTTTCCGGTACCTAAGCCAGAAGTATTGTTTGTATCTACAACCGAACTTCCCGAAAAAATATATTTGTCATTGTCCGGGTAAATAGCAATGGGCTGTTCTTCCCATTTAATTAAATCTTTGCTGACTGCATGTCCCCAATGCATTGGCCCCCATTTATTTCCGTCAGGATAATGTTGATAAGACAAATGATATAGTCCGTTGGCATAAAACATTCCGTTAGGATCATTCATCCAGCCTTTTTTTGGTGTAAAATGAAAATTAGGACGGTACATTTGCTCTTCAGTAGAAGTTGAAACCGTAGCTACTGTTGTTTGTGCAACAGCTGAATAGGGTTTACAGCCTCCTATCGATAGTAGTATAGCACTATAAAATGCCAGCGGTAGATGTTTCTTTGATTTCATTTTTTTTGATATTTTTTTTGGTTAGATTTTCGCTTAATACTTCTAAGGATATTCCTTTAGTTTCCGGCATTATAAAAATTACAAACAGTAATTGCAGCACCATCATTAATGTAAAAATTAAGAATACGACTTCCGGGCCAATTTCTGAAAATAACATTGGAATTAAAGAGGGAATAATCGCGGCTAAAACCCAGTGTACTGAACTTCCAAAAGCCTGTCCCGATGCACGAATGTGATTTGGGAAAATTTCTGAAATAAAAACCCAGATAACAGCTCCCTGACCAATGGCGTGAGAAGCGATAAATAAGAAAAGGAAAATGGGTACTGATAATCCTCCCCAATTGAAATAAAATGCAGCCGAGACCAAACCTAAAGAAATAATATATCCAATAGAACCAATGTACATTAACAACTTTCTTCCTAATTTGTCAATTAATGCTACTCCGATTAAAGTAAATATAAGATTCGTAATCCCGATTCCGATACTGCTTAATAAAGCTGTATTTTGTCCTAAACCTGCTTCTTCAAAAATTCTTGGCGCGTAATATAAAAAGGCATTGATTCCTGAAAACTGATTAAAAAACGCAATTAAAAAGGCCAGCATTAACGGAAAACGGTATTTTTTCATGAAGATATTTTCATGTTTGGTCACACCATTTTCTCTTGAATCATCCATAATATCTTCAAGATTTGTAGTCGGATCAATTTTATATAATACTTTGCGGGCTTCCTCATCGCGGTTTTTAGATAATAACCATCTTGGGCTTTCTGGTATTGTAAGGATAAAAAGGACGTAAATAAAAGATGGAATTGCCTGTACTCCTACCATCCAACGCCAGGCATTTTCGCCAATATCTTTTAAAAAGTAATTGGATATAAAGGCAATTAAAATTCCCAATACAATATTAAACTGATACAAAGCGACTAATCGTCCGCGTTTGTCAGCCGGAGCAATTTCAGAAACATAAGCCGGAGCAGCAATGGTTGAAGCACCAACACCTAAACCTCCAATAAATCTGAAAGCAGCAAATACAAATGGATCATTTGCAAAAGCAGCACCTACAGCTGAAATGAAATATAAAATCCCGATCCAGAATAGTGTTTTTTTACGACCTATCTTATTGGTTGGGATTCCTCCAAAAATAGCACCTACAACAGTTCCCCAAAGTGCCATTGCCATAACAACAGAACCATGAAAAGCATCAGATGAATGCCAAAGAAGCTGTAGTTGTTTATCAGCTCCAGAAATAACTACGGTATCAAAACCGAATAGAAAACCTGCCAGTGCAGCAGTAACAGACCAAATCAATATCTTATTCATTGTAGATGTATTAAAAACTTGTTGCTAAGATATCCGCAAAAAAAACAACTTATTTTTAATGATGTTACAATTTAATTCTATAATTATTGATAGTTTGGCATATAAACTATAAAACCTTTGTTTATAAGGCTTTACATGATTTAAAATTTATTTACGAAAACCGTGTAGTTTCGATTTTGTTACATTGCGTTTAAAATTGATACACGAATTGTATCAATTTTAAACGAATATCAATTGGAAGATTTGTATTCCTTTGGTGAAATTCCAAATTTATTCTTAAAAGCTGTAGAAAAATAGTTTGGAGAAGAGAATCCAAGTGAGTACGCAATTTCAGAAATATTCATATTATTTGACTTTAAAAGCTCTGCTGCTTTCTCCAATTTTACATTATTAATATGATCGCTGATATTAATTCCGATAATAGCTTTTACCTTTCTATACAATTGAACTCTGGAGACACCAAGTTTATCAGCTAAATCTTCTACAGAGAACTTAGGATTATCGACATTCATCTTAATAATATCATTCATTTTAGTAATAAAAGATTGCTCCTGATTGCCAAATTTAGATTCAGGTTCAATACGATAAATATTATTGGTATAATAATAACGTAGTTTTTCTCTGTTGAAAAGCAAACCAGAAATAGATTGTTTTAAAATAGAGAGACTAAAAGGTTTTGTAAGATATTGATCAACACCGCTTTGCAATCCTTTTAAAACAGATTCTTTGTTACTTTGCGCCGTTAAAATAATAATGGGAATATGCGAAGATCTTAAATCCTTTTTCAATTCTTTACTAATTTCATAACCGTCTTTGTCTACCAAATTAATGTCGCAAATGATGATATCCGGGACAAGTTCCATTGCTTTTTCTATAGCATCACTTCCGTCTGAAGTATGAACCACATATTCGTTTGATAATTTAGCTTTTAAAAATGTAACCAAATCGATATTGTCTTCTATAATCAAAAGTGTATGTTTCTCTGATTCAGAAATTATATTTACTTCATTTAAATCAGCTTCAATATCTAAATTATCTGATATTAAATTTGGAGTTATATTTAGATTTTCGGCTTTATTAATCATTTCAGAAGGCTGTAAATGACTATTCCCTTTTAATAGCGTAATTACAAACTCGCTTCCCTGCTTTGATTTAAGTTCAATTGTTCCCTGATGTAAAAGCACAAATTCTTTTGACAGGTGAAGTCCGATTCCTGAGCTGTTTTTATTATTATTTGAAGCTCTGAAAAACGGATTAAAAACATTAGACAATTCATTTTCAGGTATCCCGATTCCGGAATCTTTAAAACTAATTTTAACCGTATTGTCCTGATTTTCGACAATCGAAATGTTTATTTTTCCGTTATCGGGTGTAAATTTAAAGGCGTTAGAAAGCAAATTAAAATACACTTTATCCATCAGACCCCTATCAATAAATAATTCCAGATTTTTGTTTTTGCAAGTAAGCTGAAAATCAATATTTCTTCGGGCAGCTTCGCCTTTAAAATTGGTCATTACTTCGTTTGTAAAATCATATATCTTGGTATTTGAAGCTCTTAACGTAAACTTTTGCTCTTCGATTTTTCTAAAATCTAACAACTGATTAATTAAACGCAACAATCTATTCGAATTTTTATGAATCAGTTTTACCTCGTCAATAAGCGCGGTTCCTTTAATTTTTTCATTTTCAATTAACGACTCCACATAACTCATAATCAAAGTTATCGGCGTTTTAAATTCATGCGAAAGTCCGGTAAAGAAATTCAATTTGGCTTCATTACTTCTTTCAGCTATTTTTGCCATTTCCTGAATTTCATTATTCTGATCGATTACCGTTTGATTAATTCTTTCGAGCTGTTTTTTCTTTCTTGAAATAGAAATAGTCGAATAAATACTGTAAATCGTCAAACTCAAAATAATCACTAAGAAAAAACTCAGTAATCGAACCAGATTGTTCTGTGAAGCGTATTCTCTTTCCTGTACATTTATTGCTCCTTGTTGTGACTCGATAACGGCTTGCTGCTGATCAACTTTATCCATTTGATTCTCAATAATTTCAGCATTATTCTTGTCGATAACAATTGTATTTAGAATATTATTTTTAGAAATCGGTTCCTTGTTATACATTTTTAAAGCCAATTTCAAGGCTTCGTTTCCTCCTGTAGGATACAAAATAGTTCCGTCTAAAACACCACTTTTCACCAATTCTATTCCACCATTAACCGTATTGAGTCCATCAACACCAATAAATTTAATTTTCTTCTCTAGTCCAACAGTTTTAGCTGTTTCCCACGCACTTAATGCCATACGGTCGTTATGGGCAAAAATATATTCGACGTTCGGATTTTGTAAAAGAATTGTTTTTAAAGGTGCTTTAACCGATTCTCCCTCCCAATCACCCTGGATAGTGTTTTCTATTTTGAAACGCTTGTTTTCATTAATTATCTGCTCAAATCCCAGACTGCGCTCATACGCGGGTGATGAGCCTTTTGCTCCTGTAATTTCTATAATTTTACCAGAACCTTTACTGTGCGAAATAATATATCGGGCGGCAATTCTGCCAATTTCAATATTATCAGCTCCCAGATAGGCGGTGTAATTTTCGCCGTCAATTTTCCGATCTACTACAAGAACCGGGATTCCGGCTTTTATCGATTTTTCGACAACTGCTGTTAAAGGTTTAGATTGAATTGGAGATACAATAATGACATCTACCTTATTAGAGATGAGTCTTTCAATATCTTCAATTTGTTTCTCGATATTGTTATTAGCATCTTTAATGGTCAGATCAACTTCAGGTCGTAATGAAGCTTCAATTTTTATCGAACTGTTCATTTGCTTGCGCCAATCATCAGTAGCCATAGCTTGAGAAAACCCGACTTTTATTTTATCTCCTTGTTTTTGTTTACAGGAAACTAAACTTAATGATACTATAATAAGCATCAAAATATATTTTACAAATTGATACATGAACTAAGAATTAATGTAAATAAAAAGAATTTTACAATATCTTCCGAAACAGATAACTTGTCAAAATAATTAGGAAGGATTATTTGTCAATGACAAGCGGGAAGGCAATATATAATAAGGTAAAATTAAACTTTTATTTCGTGTATGCAAATCAGTAAATAAAAAATTCAAATCGTATGTTCTTATTTAGTACTTACTGTTATAGTCTGATCTATTTCCTCAACATTCTGATATACTAATGAATAAATGGATCCCATACCGACATTATTGATCAAGACTGTACTATTTAAGCCTTCCACCGATTCAATATTTACAGCAGTTTTTTACCAAATTCATGTGTCAGATACTGTTTAGCCAGAAACGAAGGATATTTGGTACGTTTGGATAAAAAGGATTAAATCTTTTTCTTTTTTTCTTTCCTACTTTCCGGCTCCAATTTTTTAAGGTCGCACATTTTGGTGTTTTCATAAAACACATTCCACTCACAAACAGATTTTAAGATCGGCAATAAAGCCAATCCTTTTTCTGTAAGCGAATATTCAACGCGGGGCGGCAGTTCTATAAACTCTTCCCTAAGCAAAATTCCGTCTTCTTCCAGTTCATTTAATTGCTGTGTCAGCACTTTCCTTGTAATTAACGGAATAATCGCATCCAACTGTCCAAACCTAATTTTTCTGGTATGGATAGTGTGAATAATAATGGGTTTCCATTTGCTGCCTAAAGATACCATAGCCCTGGTCATAGGACATTCTGCGGCGAAAAATCTTTGATCTCTCATAACACTTTTAATTTTTTAGTTACTTCAAAGTAACTAGTTTGACGTATTCGCTGTTTCACAAAGATACTATCAATAGTATCTTTGTGAAACAAAAGTAATAAAATAGTTTTAACAATTAAAATGTATAAAATGAAAATAGGAATTATCGGTGCCGGAGCTATCGGCACAACACTCGCAAACCACTTAACTGAAGCAGGTTACCAAGTAATTATCAGCAACAGCCGTGGTGCCGATACACTTACAGAAAAAATAAAACAAATCGGTGGCAATATTACCGCAGGTTCGGTGCAGGAAGCAGCCCAAGGCGATGTAGTATTTCTTGCAGTGCGATGGGAACACGCTCAGGAGGCATTATCTAACATTTTATTAGAAGGCAAAATCCTCATAGATGTTACAAATGCTAGTTTACCAGAATTTGTATTGGCAGAACCGGGCTCGAAAACATCCAGCGAAGTAGTAAGCCAATGGGCAAAAGGTGCAAAAGTGGTTAAAGCTTTTAATACTTTATATGCAAATGTGTTGGCAGAAAATCCACAAGTTGCTAATGGAAACAGGGTTATTTTTTATTCAGGAAATTATGACGATGCAAAAGATGTTGTATCAGGCATAATTAATCGAATCGGATTTGCTGGTATTGATTTAGGCACACTGCACGAAGGCGGAAAATTGCAGCGATTCCCTGGTGGATCATTACCAACATTAAATCTTATCAAATTAAAAAAATAATTTAAAACTAAAATAATGAGTAAATTAAAAAACAAAGTAACCGTAATTACAGGCGGCAATAGCGGTATCGGGTTTGGTATTGCTGAAGCATTTAAAAACGAAGGTGCCGTAGGGGTTATTGTCGGCAGAAATCAGGAAACTTTAGATAGTTCTGTGGCCCAACTTGGAGATAATTTTATAGCCATAAATGCCGATGTAACCAATCTTGCCGACCTGGAAAGAGTGTTTGCAACAACAGCTGAAAAATTTGGTAAAATAGATGTGATTGTAGCCAACGCAGGCGGTGCAGTTACAGGAGCAGCATTTGGTTCTGTGGCAGATATTGGCGAAGCCGACTATGACAAAACTATGGACTTAAACCTGAAAAGTGTTTACTTCACTGTACATAAAGGACTTCCTTATATGAACGATGGTGGTTCTATTATTCTTATCGGATCAAATGCAGCACATCGGGCATATACATCATTTTCACTTTATGGTGCTACCAAGGCGGCTGTTATTCATTTTGCAAAAGGATTTTCAAACGATCTTTTAAGTAGAAGAATTAGAGCAAATGTAATATCACCAGGCACAACCGATACACCCGTATTTGACAAGTTTGTTCCTGCCGAACAACTTGAAGCTGTAAAAAAATACTGGGCAGATGTTATGCCGATAGGCAGAATTGGGCAACCCTCTGACATTGGCAAAACTGCGGTATTCCTTGCTTCTGATGATTCCTCGTTTATACTTGGTGCTGAACTCCTTGTTGATGGCGGTATGACCTATTTGTCTAAATAATTAAAATAATTTTAAAATGAGTAAATTAAAAAATAAAGTAGCTGTAGTTACAGGTGCATCAAAAGGAATAGGTGCCTCTATCGCCAAACACTTTGCTGAAGAAGGCGCAAAGGTTGTTGTAAATTATGCTTCAAGCAAAGAAGGAGCAGATAAAGTGGTGAAAGCCATAACCGACAATGGAGGCATAGCCATTTCGGTACAGGCCGATGTATCAAAAGAAGCCGATGTAGTCAGGCTGTTTGAAGAAACAAGGAACGCTTTTGGCACGTTAGACATTTTGGTAAACAATGCGGTCTTTCAGCAATTTTTACCTATTGAACAGGCATCGCCAGAGGCTTTTCATCAGCATTTCAACGTCAATGTTTTGGGGGCTATACTTACTATTCAGGCATCTTTAAAACTGTTTGCAGATAAGGGCGGTACTATCATCAACATCAGTTCGGGTGCAAGCAAATCTCCGATGGCGGGAGTCTCTTTGTACTCTGCAACCAAAGCGGCATTAGATGCCATAACGATTTCCTTGTCGAAAGAACTGGGTACAAAAAAAGTCCGTATCAATTCTATTTTGCCGGGCGCTACAGAGACAGAAGGTGCAACTAGTGCCGGTGTTACCCCTGGCAGTGAGTACGAAAAAATGTTTATTGCCAATACACCGCTTGGCCGTAGAGGGCAGCCAGAAGATATTGCGAAAGTTGCCGTATTTCTTGCTTCCGATGATGCAGCGTGGATTACGGGAGAGCAAATTTCCGTTTCGGGTGGTATGTATGGGTTTTAAATTCATAATCCTGAAAAACGAAAGACAATGTACCAATTAGCGCTTGGTTCCACTAACTACATATTAAAATAATTGTTTCAAAATATAATTTTCTTTCAAATCCTTGTTTCTCCGGAAGCAGGGATTTTTTTACTATACATCACGCTAATTTGAAAATTACACAGGTATTTTTACCTGGACTAACAGAGTGTTAAAAGAGCGGGTGTGGCATTGCTGTATTCCGCTTTTTTTGTATTTCATCTCACCTCTGTTATATAGACAACTTCCTCTGTTTGTGCCCCATTAGCCCCAGGTCGTTATGCGTTAAAATTTTGTTATAGTTAAAAACATTCCGCTGGAAATATTTTAATTTCATAATGAGATTGGTCAGGTCTTGTCAGGAAGCCATGATTATAAAACAAATAAAAACTGCCGCTGTTATCTGATGTACCAACGCATCATAATTTTTTCATGTTAATACTATGAATGTTTAATGATGTATAAAGAAAATATGGGATTTTGATTAGGCAATAACAAAAAAAAATTGATTTACTAAAGGAAGCGGCAAACTGGAAGTAAAAAAAATAACATGAGCCATCAAAAATCTGAATGGAGCTACCGAATATCTCAATCATCCCGTTTTAGCTGTTATCATAGTTAATAAACATGAAAAATATTATCATAACAAACGCAAGGCAAAACAATCTGAAGAATATTTCTGTACAGATACCCAAAAATCAGATTACTGTTTTTACGGGTGTTTCGGGTTCGGGGAAATCGTCTTTGGTTTTCGAAACAATCGGAGCGGAAGCGCAACGTCAGTTCAACGAAACACAAGGCAGTTTTATAAGAAATCGCTTGCAACATATTGGAGTTCCGGAAGTAGATAAAATTGAAAACTTGAATGTTCCCATTATCATCAACCAAAAAAGATTAGGTGGAAGTGCAAGGTCAACCGTAGGAACAGTCACAGATGTGTATGCTTCTTTAAGACTACTTTTTTCCCGAATGGGAAAGCCGTTTGTAGGATATTCCAATGTGTTTTCATTCAATAATCCTTTGGGAATGTGTCGGGAATGTGAGGGGCTTGGTTTTGTACAGACGGTTAAAGTAGATGCTCTCATAGATAAACAGAAATCTTTGAATGAGGGTGCAATAGCATTCCCAACTTTTCAGCCTGGTGGTTGGCGTTTAACGAGATATACACAGTCAGGTTATTTTGATAATGATAAAAAGCTGGGAAACTATACTTTAGAAGAATGGGAAATGCTTCTGAACGCTTCTGAACACAAGCCTAAGAACCCCGATAAGGACTGGTGGAAAACAGCAAAATATGAAGGAATAATCCCCAGAATTGAGAAAGCATTTCTAAAGAAACAATCAAAGGAGAATATCGCCCGAAAAGAGGCATTGAAAAATATTATTATAACAAAGCCTTGCCCAGTCTGTCAGGGTAAAAGATTGAATGATAAAATTTTGTCCTGTAAAATTAATAATAAAAATATTGCCGACTGTACAGCACTTTCGATAGATGAGCTTTTAGAGTTTGTCAGTTCCATACAATCCCAAACTTTTGAAATAATTCTTATTGAACTTAAAAAGAAACTTCTAAACATCGTCAATATAGGATTACAATATTTGACATTGGACAGAAGAACAGATACACTTTCGGGCGGAGAAAGCCAAAGAATAAAAATGGTAAGAAACCTTGGGAATAACCTGACGGACTTACTCTATATTTTTGATGAGCCGAGCATAGGACTCCATCCAAAGGATTTACAAAACATCGCTTCAATTATTAAACAGATAAGAGATAAAAGCAATACAGTTTTAATTGTTGAACACGACCCTGATTTGATTAAAATCGCTGATTGGGTCATTGATATGGGGCCACAATCAGGGAAAAATGGTGGAGAAATTATTTATCAAGGTACATTTGAGGGATTAGAAAAGTCAAAGGGAAAAACTGGTTTATACTTTGCAAAAGTATCTGAAATTAACAACAAAACAAGAAGTGCAAAAGGATATTTGGAAATTGAAAATGGTAATCTATATAATCTTAAAAACATCAATGTAAAAATCCCTCAAAACGTAATGACGGTAGTTACAGGAGTTGCAGGTTCAGGTAAAAGTACATTGATTAATAAAGTACTTCCTAAATTTTATCCTGAAATAACAATTATTGACCAGTCTTTATTCGCCACAAGTATACGCTCCAATCTGCTTACATATTTAAACTTATCTGATGATATAAGAAAACGATTTGCAAAAGCAAACAATGTGTCCGATAAACTTTTTAGTAGAAATAGTGAGGGAGCTTGCAAAAATTGTAAAGGAATTGGAGTGGAAAAAATTGATCTGGCATTTATGGATGACATAGAACAACCATGTGAAGTTTGCGGAGGTTCGGGTTTTAAACCACAGGTCTTAAAGTATTTTTATAACAATAAAAATATTGTAGAGACAATGGATATGACCGTTGAGGAAGCTATTGATTTTTTCCCCGATGAATTGTATCACAAATCCTTTGATATGTTGCTTAAATTAGGTTTAGGCTACCTTACTTTGGGGCAACGGCTGGACAGTTTCTCAGCCGGGGAAAGACAACGTCTGAAATTGACCAAAGAATTGAAACATTCCAATAAAATAATCGTTCTTGATGAACCAAGCACAGGGTTACATCCAAGTGATACCCAAAAGCTCTTAAATTTTATGGATAATTTGGTTGACAATAATTATACCCTAATCGTTATAGAACATAATCTTGAGGTTATTGCTCAGGCAGATTGGATTATTGATATTGGTCCCGGTGCGGGTAAGTACGGAGGAAATATTTTGTTTATCGGAACAGTTTCAGACTTATTGAAAGACATGGTTTCCATAACGGCAGAATATTTAAGGCAACATTTAGGTAAAGGAAAATAATAAGAAGCCGTTCATAAGTTGCTTGTGAAACGGCTTCTTCCATTTTATTAGCAATACCATGAATTTACAAGTTAAAAAAACAGTCCAAATACGGTTTTTTCTGATTTGGACTGTAATATGAACGCAGAAGGATTTGAACTTTCGCCCGTCCCGATTGAAAATCGGGATGCTCTATCCAGCTAAGCGATGCGCACTAAAAACCAATACAAAACAAAAAAGCCACTCAAATGAGTGGCTTTTCGTGAACGCAGAAGGATTCGAACCTTCGACCGCCTGCTTAGAAGGCAGGTGCTCTATCCAGCTGAGCTATGCGTCCATTTGTTTTAAAACTTATGGCAAAGTTTCTGTCGGGGTGGCAGGATTCGAACCTGCGGCCTCCTGCTCCCAAAGCAGGCGCGATAACCGGGCTACGCTACACCCCGAAAGCAAAAATTAAGCGGAGAGACAGGGACTCGAACCCTGGCGACGGTTACCCGTCGACAGATTAGCAATCTGCTCCATTACCGCTCTGGCACCTCTCCAAGCTCAAGGAACGTGTCCTGTTTTGCGGTTGCAAATGTAAGTCAACATTATATTTCTCACAACTATTTTTGCGCTTTTTTTTATCTTTTTTCAATCTTTTTTTTAAACCACTTCACAATCAAACGAATAGAATTAACAAAAAATTCATTTAAACTTAAAACTCAATCGAATTGATACAAAATTTGAAATTATTCAAATAAAGAGTAAATTTGCTTGATTAACTAATATTACACAGAAAATGAACAAAAGAGTTGTTATCGTTTCTGCCGTTAGAACACCTATCGGAAGTTTCATGGGAGGGTTATCTACCGTACCCGCACCAAAATTAGGTGCTGCCGCTATAAAAGGCGCACTTCAAAAAATTAACCTAGACCCAAAATTAGTTGATGAAGTTTTTATGGGCAACGTTGTTCAGGCAGGAGTTGGACAAGCTCCCGCACGTCAGGCGGCACTTTTTGCCGGTTTGTCTGAAGAAGTTGCTGCTACAACTGTAAACAAAGTTTGTGCTTCCGGAATGAAAGCTGTAATGTTCGCAGCACAGGCTATCGCTTGTGGCGATGCAGAAATTGTAGTTGCCGGAGGAATGGAAAACATGAGTTTGATTCCGCATTACGTACAAATGCGTAACGGAACAAAATTCGGACCTGCAACAATGCTTGACGGAATGCAAAAAGATGGTTTGACAGATGCTTACGATAACAACGCAATGGGAGTTTGCGCTGATTTATGTGCGTCTGAATACAACATCAGCCGTGAAGAACAGGACAATTATGCCATTCAATCGTATGAGAGAAGCGCAAAAGCCTGGGATGCCGGAAAATTCAACAACGAAATTGTTCCTGTCGAAGTTCCACAAAGACGTGGTGAGCCAATTATCGTTTCTAAAGACGAAGAATACACTAATGTAAAATTGGACAAGATTCCTTCATTAGCAGCTGTTTTTACAAAAGACGGAACTGTTACTGCGGCTAATGCCTCGACAATAAACGATGGAGCTGCTGCTTTAGTTTTAATGTCTGAAGAAAAAGCAAACGCATTAGGATTAAAACCTCTTGCCTATATAAAAAGTTATGCAGATGCTGCTCAGGAACCAAAATGGTTTACCACAAGCCCGGCAAAAGCATTACCAAAAGCATTAGACAAAGCTGGAATCGCAATTGGAGATGTCGATTATTTCGAATTCAACGAAGCTTTTGCAGTTGTTGGTTTAGCTAATTCAAAAATTCTTAACTTAGATAACGATAAAGTAAACGTAAATGGAGGCGCTGTTTCATTAGGACATCCTCTTGGATGCTCGGGAGCCAGAATCATTGTAACTTTACTGAATGTTTTAGAACAAAACAATGCTAAAACCGGTGCTGCCGCAATTTGCAATGGCGGTGGAGGTGCTTCGGCAATTGTTATCGAAAGAGCTTAAATAATATTACCTTAAATTAGGAGTTGTTGTAAATAACTCCTAATCTTTCAACTTATAAATTACCCTAAATGTTCGGAATTTGCAATCTCGCCATAGTACCCGTTCGATCTGAACCAAGTGACAGAAGTGAAATCGTTACACAACTTTTGTTTGGCGAGCACATCGAAATTTTAGAACGCCAAAATCAGTGGGCCCTAATAAAGATCCAGTTTGATGATTATGAAGGCTGGGTAGATTCCAAACAATATCAGGTAATTTCAGAAGCAAATTACAATCAGTTAAGCAAAGAAGCTATTATTCTAAATGCTGATTTGATAGATTATATCACAGCTCCGGAAAATTTATTATTGCCAATTCCGCTTGGCGCTTCCCTTACCTTTTTAAACAATAGCGAAATCAATACCTCAAACTTTGATTTCGAAGGCACAAAAACCAGTGGAGTCAAACCAAAAAGTGCTTTAATAAATACCGCTTTTATGTATTTGAACGCACCTTATCTTTGGGGCGGAAAAACACCTTTTGGTATTGATTGTTCCGGTTTTACTCAAATGGTTTATAAATTAAACGGCTACAAAATTCATCGTGATGCGTCACAGCAAGCACTTGACGGAGAACCTTTAAGTTTTATTGAAGAAAGCGAAGCAGGTGATCTTGCCTTTTTCGACAATGACGAAGGAAACATCATCCATGTCGGAATCATTATGGACAATAATTACATCATTCACGCCAGTGGAAAAGTTCGTATTGACCGTTTAGACCACTTAGGAATTTACAATCCCGAATTGAATAAACACACGCATAAACTGCGTGTAATTAAAAAGATTATTTAGTTTTTTCTGCCACTGATTGCACAGATTTACACAGATTAAAAAACCATTTTAATCCATTAATCTGTGGCTAAAAAATTTCTACCACAAATTCACACAGATTAAAAAAATCATTTTAATCCCTTAATCTGTGGCCAAAAAAAAAAATCCGCGATAATCCGTGTTTTCGCTTGCGAATCCGCGTCATCCGCGTGCCAATTTATCACGCACTAATTCGTATCGTCTTCCTAAACTCCGAAGGACTATTCCCTCTTTGTTTCTTAAAGAATTTATTAAAGTGACTTTCATCCGTAAAGCCGAATTCATAAGCAATTTCATTGATCCGTTTATCGCTGAACTGCAAACGATGTTCGATCAGTTTCGTTTTATAATTGCTGATATACTGTTGCATGGTTTCGTTAGCATGTTTCTTAAAATAACGTCCCAAATACGTATTCGAAATTCCGAAATACTCACTTAATGATTCTGCTTTTATTCTTTCGGGATAATAAATATTATTCTGAATATATTGCAAAATATCCATTGCTTTTGCCTCACAACCAATATTTACCTGCTCTGGCAAATACTTCGCAATATTTCGGGCAACAACAATAATCAATGTATTGACCAATTGCTGAATCAGTTCTTTATTATAAACATCTTTATCCTGATGTTCCCGAATAATGGCTTCTACCATTACTTTTACCAAACATTTATCGGCCTGATTCTTCAAAATACAACCTGGCTGATGATTCGCATTCTGCAAAATATATTCTAAACGCTGAATATTTTCATTTTGTAAACTTGAGTTTTTCAAATAAATATCATTGAATCTCAAAAAGAAAAACTTCGTTTTCGTCTCAATCGTAAAATTATGGCAATCTTCAGGCGTCAATAAAAACATATGCCCGGCATCATATTCAAAAATATTTTTGTTGATGCATTGTCTTCCGGTTCCTCCCAAAATATAAACCAATTCGAAGAAATTATGACGATCTCCAACATCCGGATATTCATCCAGAGTTTCAAAGGAAACGGTAAACGGCTCGTATAAATTTTCTTTTTTCATGAGGTGTAAATTATTTGAAGTTGCAAATCTACATAAAAAAGACAAATATATACAAGTTAAC
Source organism: Flavobacterium sp. Root420 (assembly GCF_001427905.1). Lineage (GTDB taxonomy): Bacteria > Bacteroidota > Bacteroidia > Flavobacteriales > Flavobacteriaceae > Flavobacterium. The sequence continues at coordinate 204,017 of NZ_LMEF01000030.1, read as the reverse complement.
ACTCTTAAAAATGGTATAATTTTGCCAAGTGAAATTTAAGATTTAAAAATACAACATTATGGAATATAGAAAATTAGGCAATACCGAACTTGAATTATCAACTATTACATACGGCGCATTTGCCATTGGCGGAAACATGTGGGGCGGAAACGAAAAAGCAGATTCAATCGCTTCTATTCATGCGTCAATCGACAACGGCGTGACCACAATCGACACTGCTCCTTTTTACGGATTTGGTTTAAGCGAAGAAATGATTGGTGAAGCCTTAAAAACACAAGATCGTTCGAAAGTGCAATTATTAACCAAATTTGGTTTGGTTTGGGACGGAAGCAATAACGGAAAAGGCGATTTCTTTTTCGATGCCGATGATAACGGAAAGAAAATTCCAATTTATAAATACGCCTCAAAAAGCAACATTGTTAAAGAAGTGGAAGAAAGCCTTAAACGTCTTCAAACCGATTATATTGACTTGTTACAAATTCACTGGCCGGACTCCACTACTCCAATTCAGGAAACAATGGAAGCCTTAGAAACTTTAATTGAACAAGGGAAAATCAGAGCAGCCGGAGTTAGCAATTATAGCGTATCTCAAATTCAGGAAGCGCAAAAAACAATTCAGTTAGCCTCCAACCAGGTTCCGTTTAGTATGCTGAATCGCAAAATCGAAACCGATTTGATTCCGTTAACCCTTGCAGAAAGCATCGGAATTATCGCTTATAGTCCAATGGAAAGAGGTTTATTAACCGGAAAATATTTCACAGACAGCAAACTAAAAGACAACGATCATAGAAATGGCTATTTCGGACAATTCGATCTTCAAAAAGTAAAAACTTTGGTTGAAGAATTGAGTTCATTAGCAAATGCAAAACACATTTCGATTTCTCAATTGGTTTTACGCTGGACTACTTTACAAAAAGGAATCACAATCGTTTTGGCCGGAGCAAGAAATGCAGAACAAGCGATTTCAAATGCAAAAGCAATGGATTTTGATTTATCTGGTTCCGAATTAGATTTCATTGATCAGGCTATTTCAAAAGTAAAATAATAAGAATAATTAGGGTGTGTCCCTCCGGGTCGGGCTTTCGGCTATATCTTTTGTTCCGTTCCACTGCACAAAAGGATACCGCCTCTATCCCTCACACTCAAAATTTCATAAGAAGATTAAAGACATGAAAAAAATATTTATCATCAACGGAAGTCAAAATTTCGCTCATTCAGGTGGGAAATTTAATCAAACCGTTACCGATTGGACAATCGAATACCTAACAAACAGTAAGCAATTCGAAATAAAAACAACCGACATCAAACAAGATTTTGATCTCGATGATGAAGTCAAAAAATTCGTTTGGGCCGATGTTGTAGTATATCATACACCCGTTTGGTGGTTTCAATTACCAAACCTTTTCAAAAAATACATCGACGACGTTTTTACAGCCGGCCACAACAAAGGAATTTACAAAAGCGACGGAAGAACGAGAACAAATCCGGATATAAATTATGGAACCGGCGGACAATTACACGGTCGTAAATACATACTAACCACAAGCTGGAATGCGCCTGCAACTGCTTTTACACTTCCGGGAGAATTCTTCGAAGAAACTTCTGTAGATGAAGGAGCTATGTTTGGTTTCCATAAAATGAATAAATTTGTAGGTATGGAAAAACTAGACAGTTTCCATTTCCACGACGTTGAAAAAGGTGCTACCGCCGAAAACATTGACATCTTTAAAGAAAATTATACAAAGCATTTAGAAAAAATTCTTAATTCTTAATACATTTAATCATGATCTCTATTACCGCAATTATCAAAAGTAAACAGGAAAACATCGAACAAGTTCGAAACATGATTCATCATTTGGTTACCGAAACCAGAAAAGAAGCTGCTTGTGTGCGTTACGACCTGCATACAACCGAAAATATTTTTATCATTTGGGAAGAATGGAAAGATCAGGCTGGTCTTGACATTCACAATAATCAATCTTATTTACTGGATTTTATTAAACAAAGCGAAAATTTAGTCGCCTTGCCTATTCAGGTTTATAAAACGTTTCAAACACTTTAATTAAAAACAAAACTAATGAAAGTACTTTTCACAAATACATACGAATCCGATTTTGTAACTACTGAAATCGCAAAACCAAGTCCGAAAAAAGGAGAAGTTTTAGTAAAAATACACGCAAGTGGCGTTAACCCAATTGACAACAAAATTAGATTAGGACTTTCTCCATATGCATCACCTGTACTACCAGCAATTTTAGGAACTGATCTTGCAGGGGTTATTGAAGAAATTGGCGAAGGCGTTACCGAATTTAAAGTGGGTGATGAAGTCTACGGACTTGCCGGTGGCGTTTTAGGCCTTCAGGGAACTTTAGCAGAATATACAGCTGTTGACGCTGACTTATTAGCTAAGAAACCAAAAAACTTAACCATGAAAGAAGCTGCCGGAATTCCATTGGTATTGCTGACAGCCTGGGAAGGTCTAATCGACAGGGCAAAAGTAAAAAAAGGCGACAAAATTTTGGTTCACGCGGGGGCGGGTGGTGTTGGTCATATGGTTGTTCAGCTAGCCAAAATTTTTGGTGCCGATGTGTATGCAACTGTATCGTCTCAAAAAGCAGACATTGTAAAAGGATTTGGAGCAACTCCAATTGATTATAAAACAGAAACCGTTGAAGACTATGTAAATAAATATACGGACGGAAAAGGTTTTGATATTATTTACGATACTGTTGGTAGTCAATCGCTGGACGAGTCCTTTAGCGCCATTCGTCATTATGGACAAATTGTGAGTTGCTACGCCTTTGGAACACATTCTTTAGCAACAGGATCACTGCGTTCTGCAAGTTTACATGGCGTTTTTGTTTTACACCCGATGATTAGTGGCGAAGGAAGAAAACATCATGGAGATATTCTAGAAGAAGCTACAAAACTAATTGAAGAAGGAAAATTAAAACCTCTTATTGATCCTCGAAAATTCACTTTAGACAATGCTATGGAAGCTCACAAAGCCGTTAGCGATGGTTCATCAGTTGGGAAAATTGTTATAGATATAACGTAATCGTTAAAAATAATTACTCAAAAAACGATTAACTTGCTTCCTATTCAAACATACAAATATGAGTAATTATCATCTTGCTGAAATTAATATTGCCAAAATGAAAGGAGTCACTATAAATGATCCGATCATGAAAGAATTTGTAGATAATTTAGACCTTGTCAACAAGTTAGCCGAAGATAGCGAAGGTTTTGTCTGGAGACTGAAAGATGACAGTTACAATGCGACAAATCTGAATCCGTATAATGACGAACAGATTATTGTAAATGTTTCAGTTTGGGAAAATATTGAGACTTTAGAACATTATATGTACAAAACGTTTCATAGCGAATTTTTAAGACGCCGTAAAGAATGGTTTCTTAAATTCGGAAAAGCAGCTACAGCAATGTGGTGGATCCCGAATGGACATATTCCAACACTTGAAGAAGCCGTACAAAAATTAGATTACCTTCAAAAAAATGGCCCTTCAGAATTAGTTTTCGATCTTCGAAACAAATATCCAGTACCAGTTGACGTATAGTTTTTTGTTAGCCACGAATTCACGAATTATTTTTTTTTAAAATCTATGCGCAAAGCATTTAAATTAATTCGTGAATTCGTGGCGAAAAAACTACTTAATCCCTCCAAAAGCACCAAAACACATGTTCTTGTGTAAAATTTCAACACTTGTAAATCCAACTTTTTTCATCAAATCCAATTGATAATTCATCGATCTTGGCGTGTCTTCTTTTTCGACATAATCCAATACTTTCTGGCGGTATTCTGCACCACCAATTCCTTCTAAATAATCGCCATAACATTGCCAGGTATATTCATTTAATAAGTCCGTGTCTTGTGTAATCAAGTCCGAAATCATGAAACACCCACCGGGTTTTAATAATTTGAATATTTTAGTAAAAGTAGTTTCCCAATCCTGATCATCTCTCAAATGATGCAAAACCGCTCCCGCCAAAATAATATCAAAATGATTTTCCTGTAAATCAACTTCACGAATATCACCTTGCTTCACTTCTACTTTTCCGGTAGTTTCATTTGACACTCTTTCAAATGCACGATCCAACATCGGCAAACTTAAATCGACCAAAGTGCAATTTAAATTGGGTAACTTAGACAACATTTTCAAAGTATAATTTCCGGCACCACAGCCAATATCCAAAACATTTACAGCATTGGGAACAATTCTTTTAGAGGCTTCCGTAATTAATTCTAAAGAAATGGTAGCATCGATTGTCGCCACTTGTCCGGTTTCTAAATTCGAAAATCTTTCGACATCATTATCAAAACGTTCCCTGATCTCTTCAATAGTTGATTTTTTCATAGTTTTCTTTGTTTTGTTTATGGCACGCGGATGACACAGATTTAAACGGATTTACACTGGTCTTTTATCTAATTATCTATTGAATCTTAATCTGTCACATTATATTTTTTTAATCAGCAACTAAAAAAATAAAATCTGTGTCAACCAGCTAAAATCCGTGTCATCCGCGTGCCATTCCATTTTTTTGTAAAGCTATCACTTTGATATATACTTCAAAAATACTTATTTTGTCAATTATTAATACTTAATAGGTATTTATGGAATTACGCCACTTGAAATATTTTTTGGCTGTCGCCGAAGAATTAAACTTTACCAAAGCTGCTGAGAAACTATTTATCTCACAACCTCCTTTAAGCCGGCAGATTATAGAATTAGAAGAAGAAATCCAGGCACGCTTATTCAACCGAAACAATAAAAAAGTGGAACTGACCGAAGCAGGAAAATATCTTGAAAAAGAAGTTAAAGCTCTTTTTCAGAACTTGGAGCGTATTACCAGTAAAACAAAAAAAATAGCCGAGAACGTATCCGGCGAATTCAGAATCGCATACATCAGTTCGATTTATTCGTCTGTAATTTCCGATTTGATCAAGCAATTGAAAGAACAATTCCCCTACGTCAATTTCAAACTTTTTGAAGTATCCACGACCAAACAGATTTTAGCTTTGGAACAAGGAAAAATTGACTTGGGAATTATTCGGTCGCCTGTAAAATCTCCTAAAATAAAATCGCAATTGTGGTTTCAGGATGGTTTTTCAGTAGTTTATAATAAGAGTTTGATTCAAATTAAATCAGAAGAAGAGATTCCGAATTTAAAAGACGAAACGTTTGTCTTTTTCAATAAAGATTATGCACCGCATTATCATGAAGTTTTACTGGAGCTTTGTGCTTTTTATGGTTTTGGACCCAAAATAATTCATGAATCAAACAATATTAATTCGATAGTACAATTGGTAAAAAATGGTTTGGGAATTTCGATTGTTCCGTCCAATATTGCAAAGAATAATCAGAATACAGAAATTGGTTTTATCGAATTGAAAAAAGTTAATTTATTTACGGATGTTTCGTTAATTACTTCAAAAGAAGACGATTCTGAAATTACAAAATCAGCGGTTGATTTTTTGTTGAAAAAAGAATAGCCACGAATTCACGAATTTTATTTTTTAAAATCTATGCGCAAACTAAAAAAGAAATTCGTGAATTCGTGGCTAAAAAAACGTTACAATTTATCACAACTTGTTTTGCGCTTAAAAGAGAACTTTTAAATACCTTAGCAAATTATAATTCTCGTTAAAAAATCAACAAAAAATGGCTGAGCAATCTTCAATTATATGCCCAAATTGCGGTACACCAATCGATGTAAACGATGTTTTAAAACATCAGTTGGAAGATAGTATCCGTAAAGAATTTCAACAAAAAGCCAATGCTCAAACCAGAGAATTGGAACTTAAAAATGAACAATTCGAAAAAGCCAAATCCGACTTTGAAGCTAAAAAGAAACAAGAAAATGAACTTTTCGCTGAACGTTTGGAACGCGAAAAAAAGACAGCCGAAAAAGAAATTACCGAAAAGCTAAAAACCAAACTTGAAGAAGAAAATAAAGATCGTTTGACGTTGATGGAAAAAGAACTTTCTGAGAAATCAGAAAAGCTTCGGGAATTAAATAAAATGACCGGCGAAATTGCAAAACTGCAACGTGAAAAACTGGAAATGAAGGAAGCCATCGAAGCTGAAGCGCAAAAACAATTGAATGCGACTTTGGTTTTGGAACGTGATAAAATCCGTAAACAGGAAGAAGAAAAAAACGAACTTAAAATAAAAGAATACCAAAAACAATCTGACGACCAGAAAAAGCTAATCGAAGAAATGAAACGCAAGCAGGAACAAGGTTCTATGCAGTTACAAGGCGAAGTAATGGAATTAGCGATCGAAGAATGGCTGGCAAATAATTTCCCATTAGACAGTATCGATGAAGTTAAAAAAGGTGCCAATGGTGCTGATTGTCTTCAGATTGTAAACACACGCGAACTGCAAAATTGCGGTTCTATCTATTACGAAAGTAAACGTACCAAAGCTTTTCAGCCAGCCTGGATTGAAAAATTCAAAAATGATATCAGACTAAAAAGAGCCAATATTGGGGTCTTAGTAACCGAAGTCATGCCTGCCGGAATGGACAGAATGGGAATGCGCGACGGAATATGGATTTGCACTTATGAAGAATTTAAAGGCTTAAGCGCTGTCTTGCGTCAGTCATTGATTCAGGTAAGTCAGGCGGTTCAGGCGCAGGAAAATAAAGGGGATAAAATGTCGATGTTGTATGACTTTTTAACGAGCAATGAATTCCGTTTGCAGATTGAAGGAATAGTAGAAGGTTTCACGCAGATGCAAGGCGATCTTGATGCCGAAAAAAGAGCAATGCAAAGAATCTGGAAACAACGCGAAAAACAAATCGAAAAAGTAGTTCACAATACTTTAGGAATGTACGGTTCAATTCGTGGTATTGCCGGAAATGCGGTTCAGACGGTACGCGCTTTAGAATTGGATTTTATTGAAGATGAAAAAGAAGAAGATTCAAAAGAACTATTGGAATAATTAATGACACGGGTTTTGGCGGATTTATGCTGATTTTTTTTGCTCTCATTGTATGTCATTGCGAGGAACGAAACAACCACATTTGCTGAATAAGTTTTGCTTTTTAGTGCGGTTGCTTCGTTCCTTGCAATGACAGGCGTGGTTACTTTGTCAAAAAAAAAAAACTTCTTATAAAAATGAGTCCCCTAGCCCTGATAGGAGCGGTATCCTTTTGTGTCCGCCGCAGCGGACACAAAAAGATACAAGCGGATAGCAGGAATAGCTCCTGAAAACTAATCCACCTTTCTAAATACCAATAATTTCCCTGAAGGATTAGAAAGCGTCAATCGATTATCTCCTATAGAATATGTTGTAACACCTTGAAGCGCTTTCGTAAATTCGCCTTCTTTATTTCCGGGTGCGCAGGCCATTAAGGTCGAAATCACTTTTGTAAATCTTAAAACATCTTTTTCATAGAATAGAGTTCCGCTGATAGAATTACAGCCTCCAAAGCCCATGAATGAATTTTCCTGTGCATGAATTTCAATTCTTGGCAACTCCTTTTGATAATCGGCTATAAAAACTTTATAACCGTTTAATTCTTCCAAAACCCAAATATCATGCAGGCGATAATCGGTGATATATTTTCCGCAGCCTTGTAGTTTTTTAGTCTCTAACTCTGAATTGTTTTTAATTTCAACGGATACTTTATAAGGTGAAATCGCTCCCGACATTGAATCCTGACAATCCAATTGCTGAATGGTAACGGTTGCAGTTGCCTTTTCATTACTTAGTTTATACATTTTGACATTCGCATCCATTGCTTTAATTGGTTCAACCGATGAAAAAATGATTTTTTCTTTGCCAGAAATCAACGAAGTAAAAATGGTTTGCTCCTTCCCTAATGTTATTCCCCAGAACGGTTCATTTCCTGTTGCTTTAAAATAGATGGTCATATCGGCTTCCTGAGTATTAGATGCCGAAGTACTTGCAGTAGCATCTGAAACTGATCCGGATGTTGGTTTACAGCTTGTTATTAAGGACATTAAAAGCAAGAGTGAAAGTATTTTTTTCATGAGATTTCTATTTAAGAATGAATTTGATTTTGAGAAACAAATTCAAAAATTCAATTGAATTTACGACAATTTTCTGAAATCCTTATTTAGAATCCTTTCAAATTTAGGAAAATCTGTATCAAAATGATAAAAATTATAATGATGCAAAATCTTCCGAAATCCGCACTACGTAAGAGATTACGATAAAATACGTAATTATTAAAACTATTTTTTCAACAAAAAATCAAATTACATACGTATTTTTATAAGTATAAATACTTATATTTGCGTAGTAATACTTAATTAAAGAAATCATGATAAGAGTAATAGTAGTTGGAAACGGCATGGTTGGTTATAAATTTTGCGAAAAATTCATTGCAAAATCAGGACAGGAAAAGTATCAGATTACCGTCTTTGGTGAAGAGCCAAGACGTGCTTACGATCGTGTTCACTTAAGTGAATACTTTGGAGGAAAAACCGCTGATGACTTATCAATGTCGACTAGCGAATGGTATGCAGAAAACAATATTACTCTGAACACTTCTGAATTAATTACAGATATTAACAGAACAGAAAAAACAATACATACGCATTTAGAAAAAACACATACGTACGATTACTTAGTTCTTGCAACGGGATCTTCAGCATTTGTACCACCAATTGATGGGGTTGAAAAAGAAGGTGTTTTTGTCTACAGAACGATCGAAGATTTAGATGCGATTATGGCTTATGCCAAAAAAATAAAACAAAAAGGTGCAACAGAAGCAGCTGTTTTAGGTGGTGGTCTATTAGGTCTTGAAGCTGCAAAGGCAGTTCGTGATTTAGGATTAAACCCTCATGTAGTGGAATTTGCTCCAAGATTGATGCCTAGACAATTGGACAAAGGCGCCAGCGACATGTTGCAGTCTAAAATTGAAGAATTAAATATTGGCATTCATCTTAACAAAGCCACACAATATATTGATGGAAAAGAATGCATAACGGGAATGATGTTTGCCAACGAAGAATTGTTAAAAGTTGATATGTTGGTTATATCTGCCGGAATAAAACCTCGCGACGAATTAGCTCGAGTTTCAGGATTAGAGGTCGGTTTACGAGGTGGTGTTGTGGTAAACAATCAGATGCAAACATCAGATCCTTCTATTTATGCGATTGGCGAAGTGGCTTTATACAATCAAAACATTTACGGACTTGTTGCTCCAGGTTACGAAATGGCCGATGTAGCCGCTGAGCAAATCTTAAATGGTTCTAAAACCATGAGAGAAACCATCGATATGTCGACACAATTGAAATTAATTGGTGTTGAAGTTGCGAGTTTTGGTGATCCTTTTATCGAAAATGACGATGTAACCGCGATTATTTATGAGAATAAATTATCAGGAGTTTACAAAAGAATCAACGTTACTAAAGATTCTAAAACCTTATTAGGCGGAATTTTAGTTGGAGATTCAAGCGATTATAATTCTTTATTTCAGATTTACAGCAATGCTATGGCTTTGCCTAAAAATCCGGAAGATTTGATTTTAGGGTCAAGAGATGGCTCTGAAGGTTCAAGTTTAGGAAGTGTTATGGATCTGCCGGATACCGCTGTAATCTGCTCTTGCGAAAATGTAACGAAAGGTTCTATCTGCTGCTCACTTTTAGATGAAACCTGCTCTAGTTTTTCAGATGTTGTAAAACATACAAAAGCAACTTCTGGCTGTGGAGGCTGTAAACCAATGGTTTCTGACTTGGTAAAAGCGACTCAAAAATCATTAGGAAAAGAAGTAAAAGAGGTTATCTGCGAGCATTTTTCATACACAAGACAAGAATTATTTGATTTGGTAAAAATCAACAAATACGAGAATTTTTATGAAGTGATCGATCATCACGGAAAAGGTGACGGTTGTGAAGTTTGTAAACCAGTTGTAGCTTCTATTTTCTCTAGTATTTATAATGATACTGCCAACAAACACGTAACCACACAAGATACTAACGATAGATTTTTGGCCAATATTCAACGAAACGGAACTTATTCAGTTGTACCTAGAGTTGCCGGTGGAGAAATCACTGCAGAGAAATTAATTGTTATCGGAGAAGTTGCAAAACAATTCGATTTATATACTAAAATTACGGGTGCTCAACGTGTTGATTTATTCGGAGCACATTTGAATGATCTTCCAAAAATCTGGAAAATCTTAATTGATAATGGTTTTGAAAGTGGTCACGCTTACGGAAAATCACTTCGTGCTGTTAAAAGCTGTGTCGGAAACGCATGGTGTCGTTACGGAATGGACGACAGCGCGGGATTTGCAATTGAATTAGAAAACAGATATAAAGGAATTCGTTCTCCACATAAATTAAAAGGTGGTGTTTCGGCTTGTATTCGTGAATGTGCCGAAGCCCGCGGAAAAGATTTTGGTTTAATTGCTGTTGAAGGTGGCTGGAATTTATACATCGCCGGAAATGGTGGAGCGAATCCAAAACACGCTGTTTTATTAGCTGAAAAAATTGATAAAGAAACGGTTATCAAATATATGGATCGCTTTTTAATGTATTACATCCGTACGGCTGGTCCGCTAATTAGAACATCAACCTGGCTGGAAAAACTAGACGGTGGTTTAGAGTATTTGAAAGAAGTAATTATCGAAGATAGTTTAGGCCTTTGCGAAACCTTAGAAGCTGAAATGCAGACTTTAGTTAATACTTTTGAATGCGAGTGGAAACAAGTATTAGAAAAACCAAGATTATTAAAACGTTTCAACCATTTTGTAAACTCTGATGAGAAAGATGACAATGTTGTTTTTGTTCCGTTAAGAGATCAAAAAGCGCCAAAAGCGTGGTCCTAAAACTTTATAAATAATTTTAAACACATAGAAACATAGATTTTAAAAGTACAAAGGAGACGTTTTACTTACATATAAACACATAGCTATGTGTGAGAAACTAGTTTCTTTTTAAAATCCTTTTTCGATAAAACAAAAAACTATGTTTTCTATGTGTTTAAAAACAGCTCCAAAAAAAGAAAAAAAATATCACAAACGTTTGCTGTCCTCTTACCCTCTTTTTTACTGCGCCATCAAACTCTCTTGATTGTAAAAAGAGGGATAAGAAACAGAAACAAAAATTTACTCAAATGGAAGAAATCTTAAGTCAATACGAAACAGTACATCCAAACGATGCTACAATTTGGTTCAAAGCTGGAAAAGTAGAAGATTTTCCGACCAACCGCGGAGGCTGTATCAAATACAAAAACAAACAAATTGCGATTTTCAATTTTACACGCCGCAACGAATGGTACGCTTGTCAAAATGCCTGTCCACATAAAATGGAAATGGTTTTAGCCAGAGGAATGACTGGATCTGCAGATGATATTCCGAAAATTGCATGTCCGATGCATAAAAAAACTTTTTCATTGGTTGATGGTTCAAACTTAAATGGAGATGACGATTTAAAAATTGCAACGTATCCAATTAGAGTGATTGAGGACGAAGTGTTTGTTGGTTTTGTAGACTAGACTTTTAAGAGGCAAGAAACAAGAAGAAAGACGATAAAGTATTTCAAATCTTGCTTCTTGCTTCTTTCATCTCACTTTCGACTTTCAACTTTCGACTTTCGACTTTTATACTTATTTACGTATATTTGAAATCTATTAATTAGCCAAAATGAATACACCTTTTCAAAAAGCAAGTGAATGGATTGATGCCGAAAACGCTCAGGATCCAAATATCGAAATCGACCAAAACAACGAATACCCTAAAGAGTTACTTTATTCAAACAGGATGTACGAGAGGCTGATGCAATTTGAGCCTGAAGCTTCGGAAGAAGTTCAGATTGCTTCAAAAGCACAACACATTTGTCGATGGAAAGTCGCTCGAGAATCGTACCCAATGGATCGTGTGGGGTATTTGAGATGGAGAGAAGAATTGAAAAAATTTCACGCTAAACTTACTGCCGAAATCTTAGAAAAAGCAGGCTATAAAGAAGATTTTATTGACCGGGTTTCTTTTTTAATCGAGAAAAAACTACTTAAAAAAGATGCCGAAACGCAATTGCTTGAAGATGTTATTTGTTTGGTATTTTTAGAATATTATTTAGATCCTTTTGTACACAAACATGATGAGGAAAAACTAAAGAATATCATCAAAAAAACCTGGGATAAAATGTCAGACAAAGGACATCAGGAAGCCTTAAAAATCAACTATTCTGAAGAAAATCTAAACTTGATAAAAGCATCTTTAGGATTGTAATCTGATTTTTTTATTATGAAGAAAAGCAATCAGGAAGCTGCAGATAAAATTACTTTCAAAAATTTACGCCGTCTGTATTTTTTTGCACTCTGGACTATTGCTGTAACCATCATTTTAAGTCAGGTTTTAGTTCAATATAATTTAAAACAACAATTTAGCGATTCTAAAATCATCAATATTTCAGGGAAGCAAAGAATGCTGAGTCAGAAAATTGTCAAAGAAGTTCTGATTTTACATTATGTTTCTGACACTACTTCTCAAAAACAGATTTCCCATCTAAAAAATGTTTTATCACTTTGGAAAAACAATCAGAATTCACTCGAGAACGGAAGTGACAGTCTGGCTTTTCCAAAAGAAAAAAGCGAGACTCTGGATAAATTTTACCTTGAAATAAAACCAAGCTTCAATAGTATTGTAAAAACCACCGATTTGTTTCTGCTAAATTTAGAGCAGAAAAACAAAGCCGCAGATAATCAAAAACTGGTTTCGATTATTCTAAAAAACGAAGGTGTTTTTCTTTCGAAAATGAATCAGATTGTAAGTCAGTACGATCTTGAAGCACACGAAAAAGTTACGGAACAGCGCAGAACAGAATATTGGATTTTTGCCTTTACCCTATTCGTTTTACTGTTGGAGTTTTTCTTTATCTTCAAACCAACCAATAAAAAAATCGAGAGACTTATTGCCAAACTTTTATCTTCTGAAAAGAAAGCGTTAAAACTCGCATACGATACTGAGATTATCAGTGAAATAAAGGAAAACTCCGTAAAAGAATTAAAATCGCTCAATTATGCAATGGAAAATACGTTGCTCTATTGCCGTATTGCTCCTGATGGTTCGATTATTCATATTGGAGAAAAATTTGCCAAACTTTTAAATTACACGAAATTTTCCTCTAACAAAAAATTCTCTGAAGTTTTAACCACTGATGAAAAAGAGCAATTAAATATTGACCGAATCATTTTTGAGAAACAACGTAGTGGCTGGCAAGGCGAAATTAAAATCATAAACAAAGAAGATCAGACAATTTGGCTTGATTTATCAATGGTTCCTGTTACCATTAAAAAAGACGAACTGGAACTTTTAATTGTTTGTTTCAACATTACCGAACGCAAAAAAGCGCAGCGCGAAGTCGAACGTTTGAATATTGAAAACAGCACGGAAAAAATCAATCAGCAAAAGGTTATTTCGAGTAAAATTGTTGAGAATCAGGAAAACGAACAAAATCGAATTGCAAAAGAAATTCACGATGGAATTGGCCAAATGCTTACCGGATTAAAATTTAGTTTAGAAAGCATCAATCTGGATGACAAAGAAAAAGCTGCTCAAAAAATTGAATATCTAAAGAAACTGTCACTAGATATTATCAAAGGAGTTCGTACGGCAACTTTCAACCTGATGCCACCGGAATTAAGTGATCACGGTATCGTTTCATCTTTAGCAAAATTGACACAGGAACTATCCAAATTAACCGGAAAAGAAATTCTGTTTTACAATAAAACCGATTTTAGTCAGCGTTTGGATTCTCTAATCGAAATAAATATTTATCGTCTTACCCAGGAAGCAATCAATAATGCCATAAAATACGCTGAATCTTCACATATTATAGTGCAGCTTTCACACAGCAATACCCTATTAAGTATTATTGTAGATGACAATGGTAAAGGTTTTGATGTGGCCGCTGTCGATAAAAAAAGAAACAGCGAATCCGGAATGGGAATGTTGTTTATGAAAGAAAGAATTCAATATATCAACGGACGTGTTTTCTTCAAATCAATTCCGGGTGAAGGAACGAGGATTACTTTTAATATTCCGATTTGACAATGTGTCAATTAGAAAATTTGATAATTAGATAATTTGCCATTTTATACTTTCAATCACACAAACTTGTCATTTCGATTTCTATGATAAAACCAAATCTTTTTTTCAGGAGCTAATCCCGCTATCCGTTTCAATCTTTTGTGGCGAACCCCGCCACAAAAGGATTTCCACTTCTATCGGGGCTAGACCAGTCATTTTCATAAGAATATTTCCGTCTTGTTTGTCATTTACGAAGGAGACCCGAGCCATAGCGAACAGACGAAGTAAATCCCTGCAAGTAGCTCCGCAACAAAGTTGCCAATCTTTGTCGAGTTACTAGTGTGATCTCTCCTTCGTCGAGATGACAAGATTGCACAAAAAATAACGGGTTAACAAGGTTATTTTCATATTATCGAATTCTCACATTCTAATTATCTAATTTCCTAATTGGCACATTTTCTAATTGGCACATTTTCTAATTGACAAATTATCTAATTATCTAATTGACACATTCACAAATTTAAAAAATTACGTATATTAGCATCTTCTTTATAGATGAATATACGTAAAAATTCAGAATCAAAATTAAGTAAAATATGAGTGCTACTATTCGAGTTGTTCTAGCTGATGATCATGTATTTGTAAGAGATGGAATAAAATCTTTACTGGAAAACGAAGCAAACATTGAGGTTGTAGGCGAAGCTATTGATGGTGCCGATGCTCTCGAAGTGGTTGCTGACAGTAAACCAGATTTACTTATAGTAGATATTCGTATGCCAAACTTAACTGGTATTGAGGTAGTAGAAAAACTTAGAAGCGATAATAATGATGTAAAAATCATTATGCTTTCAATGCACGAATCTGAAGAATACGTATTGAAATCAATAAAAGCAGGAGCCGATGGTTATTTATTGAAAGGTTCAAGCAAAGAAGAATTTCTAAAAGCCCTTCACACAGTAGCGGCAGGTGGAAAATATTTTAGCGGAGACATTTCTTCTATACTTATTGGACAACTAACAAGCTCTTCGACTTCATTAGAACCTAAACAAAATTTAGGTGAAGAAATGATGATTACCAAAAGAGAAAAAGAAATCCTGACACTTTTATTATCCGGAAAAGGAAATAAAGAAATTGCCGAAGCCCTTGATATCAGTAAACGAACTGCGGAAGTACATCGTTTTAACCTGATGAAGAAACTGAAAGTTAAAAACTTAATGGAACTTTCGAATAAAGCGACTGAGTATTCTTTATTATAAAAAACTACGTATAATTACGTAATTATTTTTCAAAAACTGCGTTTTCGCAGTTTTTAACTACGTTATAGTACTTATTTTTGTTAAA
Source organism: Flavobacterium sp. Root420 (assembly GCF_001427905.1). Lineage (GTDB taxonomy): Bacteria > Bacteroidota > Bacteroidia > Flavobacteriales > Flavobacteriaceae > Flavobacterium. The sequence goes on along the minus strand of NZ_LMEF01000030.1, from coordinate 188,651 downwards.
AAATATTAAGTGCTATGAAAAATACAAACTCACTCTCGCAATCACACAAAATTTTATTCTTAAATACCCTGGCTTTCACTGTGTGTTTTGCCTGTTGGACATTAAATGGAGTTTTAGTAACCTTTTTAGTTGATAATGGTATCTTTCACTGGAGCGTTGTTCAGGTTGGATGGCTTCTTGGAATTCCGATTCTGACAGGATCTATTATGCGTTTACCAATTGGTATTCTTACGGATAAGTTTGGAGGAAAATATGTTTTCTCATTATTGCTTCTCCTCTGTTCAATCCCTTTATTTTTACTGCCTTTTGCAGATAGCTTTATAACGTTTGCTTTGCTAAGTTTTTTATTCGGAATGGTGGGTACCAGTTTTGCAGTCGGAATTGGCTACACTTCCATTTGGTATCCAAAAGAATGGCAGGGACGCGCTTTGGGAATCTTCGGAATGGGGAATGCCGGTGCCGCAATCACTACTTTTTTAGCGCCTTCATTACTAAATCATTTTTCTATTGAAGATCCTCAAAATGGCTGGAAAATACTTCCTGTAATTTATGGTGTAGCGTTGGTAGTTATTGGAATTGCTTTTTTAATTTTTGCCAAAAACAAGAAAATGGAAAACAATACAAAAAGTGTTTCTCAAATGCTTCAATCTCTTAAATCTGCCCGAGTTTGGCGTTTTGGAGCTTATTACTTTTTAGTTTTCGGATGTTTTGTAGCTTACTCACAATGGTTACTGCCCAATTTCATGAACGTGTATCAAACGAGTTTAGTGATGGGTGGATTATTTGCAACGCTTTTCAGTTTGCCATCTGGTGTTATCAGGGCTTTTGGAGGTTATTTGTCTGATAAGTTCGGCGCCAGAAAAGTGATGTATTGGGTTTTAAGCTCTTCCGTAATTTTAAGTGCCTTATTAATGATTCCGAAAATGGAAATTACGACAACCGGACCTGGAGTTTTAGCCAGCAAAAAAGGAATAATAACAGAAGTTTCAAACGAAAAAATTAAAGTTGGCGATACTGATTTTGCCGTTGCTCAAAAGAAAGAAAACGAAAGCGAAAATGCTATTTTTCCAACCAGAACTTCCTGGCAGCAAGTGGTTGTTCAGCAAAACCAAACAGTAAAGAAAAAAGAATTACTGGCAAAAGGAATTACTGTAATAAAATTCGATGCCAATATGTGGGTTTTTCTTGTTTTGGTTATTCTAATCGGAATCTCTTGGGGAATTGGAAAAGCGGCAGTTTACAAACATATCCCGGAATATTTTCCAACTGAAGTTGGTGTTGTTGGCGGAATGGTGGGAATGATCGGTGGTTTGGGCGGTTTCTTTGGTCCGATTATCTTTGGATACTTACTGACCGCAACCGGAATCTGGTCAAGTTCATGGATTTTTATTTTGGTATTTTCCGTTATTTGTCTGATTTGGATGCATTATACCATCACCAAAATAATGAACGAAAAACAGCCTGTATTGTCACGTGTTATCGACAGACAATAATTCAATTTTCATAGTTAATTAATTTCGGCGAAAGCCAAATAGTTCTAATTTCTCTGCTAAAAAGAGCTTTTGATTGATTTCAAAAGCTCTTTTTGTATTTTTGATTCTCTGCTAAATAATCAAATAAGGTTATCAAGCATTTGTTTGTTCTTTATTTTTGATTAAAAAGTCATTATTAAACAATAAGTACTCCCACTGTATCTTACTCATTTTGAACAACAAAAAATTCCACTTATTTTAAATTCAAAATAATTTAAAAATATGACTTTTATCATTTAAGAAAACCCTATTAATCTTATAAATTTGTGGCTCATCAAAATAAAAGGAAAATGAAAAAACTAAGAATACTTATCTTATTAGTATTAGGAGGAATGAGCGCTTCAATTCAGGCGCAGGAATTAGATGTAAATTTACAAGTTAGACCTCGTTTTGAATACAGAAACGGCTACAAAACACTTTTACCCGAAGGTCAGGAAGGAACTTCTCAGATTTCACAACGTTCTCGTTTAAACTTCAATTACAAACAAGAGCAGTTAACCGTAAAACTGACCCTTCAGAACACAAGAACATGGGGAGATGTTGTACCTACGGCGACAGCAGATAAAAATGGAGTAGCTGTTTTTGAAGCCTGGGCACAATATGATTTTACCGAAAAATGGAGTGCCAGAATGGGCCGCCAAGTACTGTCATACGATAATCAGCGTATTCTGGGAGAGCAAGACTGGGGACAGCAGGCACAAAGCCATGATGCATTAACAGTTTCTTTTCATTCTGAAACACAGAAATTAGATTTGGGAGGAGCTTACAATTCAACTGCTGAAAATATTCTTCAGACTCCTTATACGGTAGCAAGTTACAAAGCGTTGCAATATGCCTGGTACCATACTGCCTTTGATAAATTAGGAGCAAGTTTATTGTTGCTGAATACAGGTTATGAATACGCTAATGCCGATGCTAAACTATTGGTAGATTATAAGCAGACTTTCGGAACATATCTGTCTTATAAAACAGACAAAATCGACAGTAATTTATGGTTGTACGGACAAACAGGAAAAAGCACAGATTTACAAGTAAGCGCATGGAATGCCGCTGCTAACTTTGGATACAATATAACCGAATCCTTCAAAGCTGGATTAGGATATGAATTTTTATCTGGAAAAAGAACAAATGACGGAAGCACAGTGATTAAATCTTTCAATCCAATATTCGGGACCAACCATGGTTTTAATGGTTATATGGATTACTTTTATGTTGGAAATCACTTAAACAATGTTGGACTTCAGGATGCATTTATAAAATTAAACTACACTATTAATAAATGGCAATTTGCTTTGATTCCACATGCATTTTTAGCTGCTGCTAAAGTTGTAACACCTTTAAATGAAAATTTAGATTCCTATTTAGGAACAGAGATTGATGCGACTTTTGGTTATAATTTCAAAAAAGACATTACTGTTTCCGGAGGTTATTCTCAAATGTTTGGTTCTAAAACTTTGGAATTTATTAAAAACGGAGACGCCGGCCATACCAACAATTGGGCTTGGTTGATGATTTCTGTAAATCCTAGAATTTTTAGCTGGAAAAAATAGTTTTTCTGTAAAATTAACTTATATATTTTAGCCTTTTCCTATTTCGGAAAAGGGTATTTTTTTTTACTTATCAAAATCTTATTATATGTTTTAATTAGTTATATTTGAATCGATTATGAACCCCCAATTCTATCCCAATGAAACAATTTTTAAAATTATCTATGTTAACCTTTTTTGTAACTCACACTGGTATTGGTCAAAAGTTCAATGAGACTTTGATTTCAAAAAACTCAGAAATAAATTTTGCAAAAACACAAAAAAGAGGAATTAAAAAAAACAACATTATTTATTATGTTGAAAATGATCTACAAACCATATCTGCCTACAAAGGAAGCAAATTGAAATGGCAAACCAATGTAATTTCCATTTGTGGAGAACCAAAACGTGGAAATCCTGAAATAAGATATGTGGGTTATAATACAGACAAACTGCTTATCGTTATGGGAAAACATAATTTTGCAGAAATTGACATCAATAATGGCATAACAACACTTGTTGGTTAGGATTAAAAAGTATAAAAGCGATATTTAACCTAATTTTCTAAAATATACATTTTTAATTTACCCTTTTTCAGTTTTGGAAAAGGGTATTTTTTTTGGTTTACATAAATTATTTTGCAGTTTTAATTGATATATTTGGTATATGAAGAGAATTATAAAACTAATATTCATAATAGTAGTTATTCTTTTTTCTAGCTGTGAAAAGAAAGTTACAGATTTAGAATTTGAGAAAAATGTTATGACCGAAATTTTTCCAAGTTTAATCGATTCAACCTGCATTGATATGAGAATCTTTTCAGAACCACCTCCTATTGTAGGCGAAATTATATACGACAACGAAGGAAATTATATTCGTGTAGATTCTACAAAAGGAACTAATGAACAAAAGCAAAAATTATTAGACTGGAAAAATCATATAAAAAATATTGAAAAAGATACATCTAAAATAATTATTGGATTTGATCCATTAATAAGAGACAATTCTCGAGATTTAAAAGAAGATTTCAAAACACATTTTAAAAATTCAAAGATCTTTTTATCAAAAGAAAAAAAAGAAACTGAATACGTTTTTGATTTTAAAAACATAAAACTCAATAATAAATTTCGACTTAAAGACATTGCTCTATTTCCAAAAGATAATAAAGCAATTTGGAAAGCAAAATACGATTTTATATTTGGAGGGGTGGTTTCATTTTCTAGAATACAATTTAATAAAAATAGACAATTTGGAATTTTAGATGGCGGTTTTGTTTGTGGCAGACATTGCGGACAAGGATTTAGAATTTATATTAAAAAAGTCAATAATAAATGGATTATTGATGAAGTTGAAGGAACTTGGGTTGCTTAATCTTTTATTCTCCTTTTAAAATTTCTTGTAAATGAAACTCATAGCCTGGAATTGCAACATGGCATTCAGAAAAAAAGCAGAATTCATTCTGCCTTATCATCCTGATATTGTCGTAATTTCTGAGTGTGAAAATCCTGAAAAACTAAAATTTCCCACCGATACAAAACTACCAACGGATATTCTTTGGTACGGTACCAATCCACACAAAGGAGTTGGCGTTTTCTCTTATGGCGATTATCGGTTTCAATTACTGGATTGCCATAATCCGAGTTTTAAAAACATTCTGCCAATAGCAGTTACTGGCGGAAAAGTTGATTTTACCTTGTTTGCTGTTTGGGCCAATAATCCCGCCGATAAAGACGGTCAATATGTAACTCAGGTTTGGAATGCTATCAATTATTATGAAGATTTAATTAGGGAAACCAAAACGATTTTAATTGGCGATTTCAACAGCAATACCATTTGGGATAAACCTCGAAGAGAAGGAAACCATACGACAGTAGTAAATCAACTGGAATCAAAAAAAATCTACAGTACGTACCATAAATATTTCAATCAAATTCAGGGTAAAGAAGAGCATCCTACTTTGTATCTTTATCGTCACGAAAACAGGCCTTATCATCTTGATTATTGTTTTGCTTCAAATGATTTTATCGAAGTTCTCGATCATGTCGAAGTTGGAACTTATCAGGACTGGACCATGCACAGTGATCACAAGCCTTTAATTATTAATTTTAATATATAATCATGAATGACACCTGGACGGAAAGATGGAACGACCGCTACAGCAATGAGGAATTTGCGTATGGCGAGGAACCCAATAATTTCTTTAAAGAACAAATCGAACAATTAAATGTTGGAACCATTCTTTTTCCTGCCGAAGGCGAAGGCCGAAATGCTGTTTATGCAGCCAAATTAGGTTGGAGAGTTGCTGCTTTTGATATCAGCGAAGAAGGAAAAAACAAAGCTTTAAAACTAGCGCAAGCCAACAATGTAAAAATTGACTATAAGGTTGGTGCATTAGAAACGCTAAATTATCAACCCGAACAATTTGATGCAATCGCTTTGATTTACGCTCATTTCCCGGCGGAAATTAAATCATATCTTCACAAAACACTTGAAACTTATTTACGAAAAGACGGAATCATTATTTTTGAAGCTTTCAGCAAAAAACATTTAGAATATCTTGCTATTAATGATAAAGTTGGAGGACCAAAAGATATTGCATCTTTGTTTTCTATTGAAGAAATAAAAGCTGATTTTCCTAACTACGAAATCATTCAATTGGAAGAAACAGAAATTGAACTGAACGAAGGTTTATTTCATAACGGAAAAGGCTCTGTAATTCGATTTGTTGGAAAGAAAAAGTAAATCAATTTGACTGACTGCCTAGATCAAGTATAGTTATACTAAATAGTAATTTAAAAATACAGTCAAAAAAATATTCATATCCAAGATAATTCGTAAATTTGGAAAAATACTAATGAGATGGATTTACAGACTAGAAAAATAGAATTTGTACAAGAGTTTCTGAAAATTCAAAGTGAAGAAGTAATTTCTCAACTTGAAAATTTATTAAAAAGCAGAAACAAAAAAAATGAAGACGAAAATGAATTTTTCAGCCCATTTTCTATTGAAGAACTTAATAGTAGAATTGATCAATCAGAAGATGATTTTAAAAAAGGAAAATATAAAACAACTTCACAACTTCTAGAAAAATATAAGTAATGAAATTGAAAGTTGTGTGGTCTGATTTTGCTGAAAATGAAATTGATAAAATCTATAACTATTATCTGCAAAAAGCAGGAATGAAAGTCGCTAAAAAAATTATTAAAGAAATCATTTCTGAACCTAATAAGCTTATAAATAATACATTTTCAACACAAGTCGAAGATCTTTTATTAGACAGAGAAAATAAATATTTATATCTAACTTGTAACAATTACAAAATTATCTATTGTATTGACGATGAGAAAAAGTTGATAAAAATTTCAGACGTTTTTGATACAAGGCAAAATCCTGGTAAAATTAAACGAACAAAATAATTGAGACGCACCGCAATGCGTCTCAACAGAACATCTCAACTAAATTATCTTAATTTTTATATTTCATTCCCATATCTTCAATAGAGAATTTGTCCGTCAATAAATGCAACAATTTATCTCTTAAGGTAATATATTCCGGCATTTTTACAATTTCAATTTTGTTTCTCGGCCTTGGCAAATGCACTTCTACAATTTCTCTGATAGTTGATGCCGGACCATTATTCAATACCACAATTCTATCAGATAAAAACAAAGCTTCTTCAATATCATGCGTGATCATTACGATCGTTTTTTCCCTGTTGTCTAAATTCCACAATTTCAAAACTTCCAACTGCATCGATCCTTTTGTTAAGGCATCTAAAGCACCAAAAGGCTCATCTAAAAGCAATACTCCCGGATTGATTGCAAAAGCTCTCGCAATGGCAACACGTTGTTTCATTCCGCCCGAAAGCTGTCCCGGTAATTTATCTTTATGCTCAAATAAATTCACCATTTTAAGGTTCTCAATCACAATTTCGTGTTTCTCTTTTTTAGAGCAATTCATAACCGAATCAACAGCCTGAAAGATATTTTGTTCTACCGTTAACCAGGGTAAAAGCGAATAATTTTGAAAAACGATTCCGCGATCCGGTCCTGGCCCTTTTATTTTTTGATTGGCTAATTCGACAGAACCACCTGTTGGGGTCAACATACCGCCAATAGCATTCATAATAGTCGATTTTCCACAACCTGAATGTCCGATAATCGAAATGATTTCTCCTTTTTGAATGGATAAATTAATATCACGAACCGCAATGTATTTCCCTTTTGGAGTTGGAAATGATATCTCTAAATTTTTGATTTCTAAATAACTCATATGTGTAATTTTAGATTGTTGATTTTAGATTTTAGATTTTAGATTGAAAAACCTTTGAACCTTTGCTCCTTTGTACCTTTTAAACTAAGCCTTGTAAGCCACTTTATTTTCCACGTAAGTGAAGAATTTATCGAATATCAAACCAACTATTCCGATGATGATGATGGCTGAAATTACTTTTTCTAAACTTAAGGCGTTCCAGCTGTCCCATACGAAGAAACCAATTCCGGCTCCGCCTGAAAGCATTTCTCCGGCAACAATTACCAGCCATGCCACACTGATACTTAAACGTAATCCGGTAATTATATGCGGCAAGCTAAACGGAATTAAAATTTTAGTCAGATAACGCATTTTAGAAAAGCCAAATGCCTTTGCTACATTTTTATGATCCTGGGGAATAGAAGCGATTCCGAAAGAAGTATTGATTAAAGTAGACCATAAAGACGTAATGAAAACGATAAATATGGTTGCCAAACCGGTGTCTTTAAAAACGACCAACCCAATAGGAAACCATGCCAAAGGCGAAACTGGCTTTAAAAGCTGCACAATTGGATACATAATTTGCTTGCAAATCGTGCTCGCTCCCATCAAAATCCCGATTGGAATAGCTACTAACGAACCTAATAAAAAGCCTAGTAAAACGGTTTTTATTGAATTGAATAATTGCAACCCGATTCCTTTATCATTTGGTCCGTAATCATAAAACGGATCGCTTAACATTTCTTTCAAAACGGTAAAAGTAGCCAACGGTCCAGGCAGTGCATCTTTGGTATAAAAACTCAATAAACTCCAAAAACCAATAAATAATGCAATTCCGATTCCTGCAAATGCCGTTGATTTTAGTTTAATCAAAATTGAATTTAAAATCAATTTTGATTTCTCTTTTCTTCCACTATCAATTGCGGTATTAGGCATCAAAACTTCTGTTTGATCCGCGATATCGTTTAGCGTTAAGGTATCTTTATTAGACATGATATTCTGATTTAAATTAAAAATTATTTTTTAACCGCTTTTAAGTAAGCCTCTGGATTTGAAGGATCAAAAATCGTTTTATCCATTGTGAGCGAGAAAGGTTTCATATCATCATTTGGTACTTTTACTTTCATGCTTTTGGCTACTTCTTCGTATAAATCCTGTAAAATCAATTTATCAGCGATTGCTTTATAATTTGGTGCTTCTTTTAGGTATCCAAATCGAACATATTGCGCCATAGCCCAAATAGCATAGGATTTTCTAGGATAATTTACAAGACCGCCTTTGTAAAACAACATATAATCTTTTGCATAAACTTCCGTCCCCTGGTTACAGCCCAAATCATAATTTCCCATTAATCTATTTTCAATAACATCAGCAGGAGCATTTACATAAGGTGCTTTCCCAATTATTGCAGCTGCTTTTTTACGATTTGCCGGATTATCCAGCCAAATACAAGCTTCTAAAACGGCTTTCATCACTTTTACAAGATCAGTTCTTCTTTTTTCGCTGAATTCTTTGTTTACAACCAATGCTTTTTCAGGATGATCTTTCCAGATATCTTGCGAAGCGATTTGCGTAAAACCAATTCCCTGTTTTACAGCGACTCCTCCCCAAGGTTCTCCTACACAATATCCATCCATATTTCCAACTTTCATATTGGCTACCATTTGCGGAGGTGGAATCGTAATAATTTTAGACGTTTTTTGACTTACACCTGCAATTGCCATCCAGTTTCTCAGCCATAAATCGTGCGTTCCCCCAGGAAAAGTCATGGCAAAAGTCACTTCTTTTTCTGCTTTAAGCTTGGCCGCCACAACTGGCGCAATTTTATTCATTTGTTTGAAACCTACTTTGCCACAAAAATCATTTGAAAGTGTGATCGCCTGACCATTCACATTTAGCATCATGGCGATTTTCATTTCAGAACCTGCTTTTCCTCCTACCCCAGTGTAAACCGAAAACGGCATTGAATACAGACAGTGCGCTCCATCTAATTCACCGGTTAAAATTTTATCACGAACATTAGCCCATGAAGATTCTTTGGTTACCACAACTTCAACTCCGTATTTTTTAAACAATCCTAGTTCTTTTGCCATTACGATTGGAGAGCAATCTGTTAGTGGAATAAATCCGAGTTTTACAGGATCATTTTGAGCTGAAACTTCTGAAAAAGAAACGGCTAGAACGAGTATTAAAGTTAGTATCACTCTTTTGAAAACTTCTGTTGTGTTTATCAGTATTTTTTTCATTTTTAAGAAATTTAAAAGTTATTTTTTTTATTTTTTAGCTAAAAAATTCGGTTTGATATTTAGCATTACATAAGCAAACTGTGGGCTTAAATCAGCATTTGCAACATTTTTAACCGCTGCCGAAGCCATAGAATTCGTTGCTTTCATGAAAGAATAGCCTGCTTCGATATTGACGATTTTGGTTAGATTGTATTTTACCAGTAAATCCAATTCGGTTCCTAAATAAGAGTTTAACTTCCCTCCAGCGCCATTAGATAAAGTGTTTGCCGACTCAAAACCGTGAATGTCCAATGCGAAACTTAAATTGTCTTTGGCATTATATTTTATTTTGAAGAAGTAATCCAGCAAACCTTGTTTCCCAAAACCATTGGCTGCATAAAAATAATCCATGCTTCCCCAGAATTTATGAGGCGTCCCGTAAAGCGGATCAAATCGATTGTCTTTTGAATCGGCCGTAACTGTTTTGGTTCCGTCATCTCCAGATAAAAAATCAACTCCAGGGCCAATGAACAATTTTCTTCCTACTTGTAAAGTTGATGTAATCGAAAACAAATTGGCATTTAATGATCTTCCATCTTTGTTTTTTCCACCTTGATAGTAGTAACTTCCCATTAAATTTAATTTTCGGGTCACATTGGTGTTGAAATAAATTCCTGTTGTATTTCTGCTCCAAACCCCTGTTCCATTTACTTTTGTAGTTACGGCCGGAGTTCCTGCAGTCACTAAAGTATATTTGTTGAAATCATCTTTGAAGAATAAAAAAGATAAGTCACCAAAGAAGAATTTTCTCCCCACATAAGCATATTGAAACGATTTGTACATAGTCCCAATTCCGTTAGTTCCTGCGCCATAAGCCGGGTTAGTACCATTATAAACTGTTCCCGTATTATTTTCTTTATTCTGGTTAAAAGCAGCTCCAACATCTGCGATCCAGCCTTTATTGGCAAATTTAAAAACGATCGCATCATGACGTCTTCCTTGTTGCAACCAGTCTAAACTTCCTAAAACTTTTTGATCATCATAAGAAATTTCCTGACGTCCGGCTTTTATAGACAGATTCTGAATCGTACTAACGGTATCATTCAAAAAAATCTCCGCCCAGGCTTCGTGCAATAAAATTCCGTTATTTGCTTCAGTTGTTGTTCTGTTGATAGAGGAAGCATCCTGTCCCCAAACGCGAACATCTTGTAGCGTCGTGAAAATTTTAAATCTATAACCAGAATATCCGGCACTTAATCTTGTTCTCTGACTTGTAAATAAAGCAGCTTTATCACCTTCTTGTTGTAAAGTTCCTTGTCCGGCACGCATTTCAACACGGTCTCTTAACTGACCTGTAAGTGTAAATTGCGCTTTTGCTTCATAGCTTCCTAACATTGTAAGTACAAAACCTAATAGAATAGATTTTGAAAGTTTAGATGTAAAAATAGTACCGTGGTTTTTTAAAATAGGATTGGTTAATTTGCTCATAATAATTTGTTTTGATTTGTATGAAGCAAATTTATATACGTATAAATACTTAAGTACAATACTTATGCCATGTTAAAACATTTTTTTTAACCAATAAAAAGCGTTTGAAAGTCAATTTGTTTTCTGCGTTTTCGCATGAAGTTGGCACTATGCCCCGTAAAACAAGAGGTTTAAGGGATTACGTAATTTAACTTAATTGGAGAATGAGGAAATTAGATAATTAGATAATTTTTGGGATCTTGAAAAAAGAAGAAAGAAGAAAGACATGAAAAATCTGATTTCCAATTGTTACCGTAGAAAACGTGAAACCTGAAACCTGAAACTTGAAATCTGAAGCTTGAAATCAACAAACCTGAAACAAAGAAAACCTGAAGCCTGAAACTTTTCTTCTTTTAAAAGTATTTATGTTCCATGATTTCTGACTGAAGTTTTGGAATGGCGAGGATGCCAATTCTTTTGCCTACAGTTTTTATTAAGGCTTCTTTTTTGAGGCTTGACAGCACACGAATGACTTGTTCTTCAGTCGTTCCGGCGAAGTCTGCTATTTCTTTTCTTGAAAGTTCAATTTCAATTAGGCCGTTTATTTGCCCAAATTTTCGGTGGATGTACAATAATAAATCAATAACGCGCTCACGTACATTCATATGGGCAATTTTACGGATATTGTTTTCGCTTTTATTGAGTTCATCGGCATAAAACAACATTAAGGCATACGTAAATTCAGGAACGTTCTGAAGAATTTCCATCATGGTTTCATTGCTGAAATTACACAAAACCGTATCTTCAAGAGCATAAGCACCAATAAGATAGCGTTTACTTGTTCCAAAACCTCGAAAACCAATTGTGTCTCCATTTTTAGTAAGACGAACAATTTGTTCTCGGCCGTTAATTCCGGTTTTAACCGTTTTTACTTTTCCTTTACATATAAAATAAAGTCCCTGAATTGGAGCACCTTCAATGATAAACTGCTGCGATTTTTTGCAAACAAAACTATGTTTCTTCTGAACATATTGTTTCATTTGTTCTAAATGCAGATGCTTTTTAATAAAACAGTTCTCGTTGGCACAGGTATAACAAATTGCTTGCTCGTCTTTCATGAGTTCTAAATTTTAACCGATTTAAAAACTAATTTGTTGTTCCTCATTTATTTTCATCAAAAATAGAAAAAAAAATTCAAAAAATACGTATTTATACGTAAAAATACTTATTTTTGTCTAAGTCAAATACGTGAGGCATTTACGACTGGGCATAATTACTATAGTTGTATTTAAAAAAGAAGCTGTAATGCAAAATACCAAAATGAAAACTACCTGTTCATATTGTGGCGTCGGCTGCGGAATTATCGTCACTAATGATGCCAAAAATGGTGTGATGGTAACGGGCGACAAAGATCATCCTGTCAACAAAGGAATGTTGTGTTCTAAAGGAATGAATTTGCATTACGTAGTCAATGATACTTCTGACCGAATTTTATATCCGGAAATGCGTGGGAGCAAATCCTATCCACTGGAGCGCGTAAGTTGGGATACCGCTCTTGATCGCGCTGCAGCGGTTTTTACTTCTATCATAAAAAAACACGGACCAGACAGTGTTGGTTTTTATATTTCAGGCCAATGTTTAACGGAGGAATATTATTTAGTCAATAAATTGGTAAAAGGTTTTTTGAAAACCAATAATATAGACACCAATTCGAGACTTTGTATGAGTTCTGCGGTTGTGGGTTATAAAAAGACTTTTGGAGAAGATTCTGTCCCAATTGCTTATGACGATATCGAATTGGCTGATACTTTCCTGATTACCGGTGCAAATCCGGCCTGGTGTCATCCTATTTTATTTAGAAGAATTGAAAAACACAAAGAGAATAATCCAAAAATAAAAATTATTGTAATTGATCCGAGACGAACAGACACGGCTGCTTTTGCCGATTTACATCTGCAAATTATTCCCGGATCTGATATTATTTTATACCATGCGATCGCCAGACGTATTATCGAAAAAGGATATGTTGATCATGATTTCGTAAAAAATAATGCGGAGAATTTCAAACAATACAAGGACTTAGTTTTAGGGACTTCGCTTGAAAAAGCTTCTAAACTGTGCGGAATTTCCGTAAACGACATCAAACTTGCCGCCGATATTATCGGAAAAGCAAAAGGTTTTATTTCGCTTTGGGCCATGGGACTAAATCAAAGTGCTGTTGGTGTTGATAAAAATACTGCTTTACTAAATTTGTCTTTACTGACAGGACAAATTGGAAAACCGGGTTCAGGTCCATTTTCATTAACCGGACAACCTAACGCTATGGGCGGACGAGAAGTGGGCGGAATGGCGACACTTTTGGCCGCACACAAAGACATTGCAAATCCGGAACATCGCAAAGAAGTGGCTGATTTTTGGGGAGTTGACGAAATCTCAGACAAACCGGGATTGACTGCAACCGAAATGTTTGAAGCATTGGAATCTGGAAAAATGAAAGCCGTTTGGATTATCTGTACCAATCCGATGGTAAGTTTACCGGATTCCCGACGTATTGAAAAAGCGTTGCAAAAGGCCAAGTTTGTTGTAGTTCAGGATATTTCACATAACGCTGATACCTCAAAATATGCCGATCTTTTATTGCCTGCCGCCGGCTGGTTAGAAAAAGAAGGTACAATGACGAATTCGGAACGTCGTATCTCTTATTTACCAAAAGGAATTAATGCTCCCGGCGAAGCACTTCCGGACATTGAAATCTTAATTCGTTTTGCTAAAAAAATGAATTTCAACGGTTTCAATTTTAATAGTGCCGAAGAAGTTTATAAAGAACATTGTGCACTGACGAAAAACACCAATATTGATATTTCATTTTTAAATTATCATCGCTTAAGAACCGAAGGCACTTTTCAATGGCCTGTTCCTGATTATGGACATCCGGGAACTCCCCGTCTTTTTACTGATAAAAAATTCTATACGCCATCAAAAAAAGCAATTTTCAATTTACCAACGGCTATTGAAAATACTTCGGAACAACCAAGTCCGCAATTTCCTTTTATCCTTACTACAGGCCGAGTTCGTGATCAATGGCATACAATGACGAAAACAGGGAAAGTATCGCGATTGATGACGCATACGCCAAGTCCGGTTTTAGAAATTAATCCTATTGATGCTTATAAAAACGACATCAAAAATGGTGATATCGTAATCGTTTCCAGTAAAAATGGAGAAGTTAGGGTAAAAGCAAAAGTGACCGATTCGATCAGAGAAAAAGTGGTTTTCTTGCCGATGCATTGGGGAAAACAGCTTGATAATGATTTAAACCGTACGAATAACTTAACGAATACCGTTGTTGATCCTGTTTCAAAAGAACCTGATTTTAAATACACCACGGTTGCTATTACAAAATATGTAAAACCTTTCCAGAAAATTGCCATTGTAGGCGCCGGAGCAGCAGCGTTCCGATTTATTCAAAATTATCGAGAATTCAATTCAACCGATGAAATTATTGTTTTTTCGAATGAAGTAAATCCGTTTTACAATCGCGTTTTGCTACCGGAATACATGACAGGCGAATTTACCTGGCAACAGTTATTAAAAGTAAAAGACGGTGAAGCTTTAAGTAAACTAAAAATTACGATGAAAGCCGGCGTGGCAATTGATAAAATAAATGCGACGGCAAAAACCATAACAGATAGTTTAGGCGAAACCCACACTTTCGATTCTTTAATTTTAGCAACAGGAAGTCGTCCTTTTATTCCTGAAAATGCTCAGCTTCATTTACCGGGACGTTTTACCGTTCGTCGTAAAGAAGATGCAGACCGACTAAAAGCCTACCTTGACAATACTGGTTTACCTCCTGAAGAACAACATGTTGTTATCATTGGTGGTGGTTTATTAGGATTGGAATTAGCTGCAGCCCTAAAACATAAAAAAGTAAAAATCACTATAATCCAAAGGGCTTCACGTTTGATGGAACGTCAGTTAGATTTGATTTCTAGTAAATTATTGGCCGAAGAAGTTCAGCTTCGTGATATTCAGATTTATTTTGATAATGAAGTAAGTACTGTCTTTGAAACAGAGAATCCAAATGAACTGGAAATTGCACTGAAAAGTGGCAGAATCATTACGGCAAATACCATCGTGTATACCATCGGAACTATTCCGAATATCGAAATTGCCCGTGAAACCGGGCTTGCCTGCGGCCGCGGTGTAAAGGTAAATCAGTATTTACAATCTTCAAATCCTGACATTTATGCTATTGGAGAAATAGCCGAATTTGATAATAAATTATTCGGAATCACTTCTGCTGCTGAAGAACAAGCTGATATTTTAGCTAACTATTTAGCAGGTGATATTAGCAGTTATTACAAAGGCTCGGTTTTGATGAACATCTTAAAATTGGAAGATATCAATCTCTGCAGCATTGGAGACATTGAAATTCCGGAAAACGATGACTCTTACGAAGAAATTGTTTTTGCCGATTTAAAACAACGTTATTATAAAAAATGCATTGTTAAAAATGATTTGCTTGTTGGAGCTATTTTGATGGGCGACAAGAATGAATTTGCCGAATTTAAAACGATGATCGAAAGCAAAATCGAATTATCAGACAAACGAAATTCATTATTAAGAGGAAGTTCAAACGCTAAACCGGTGTTAGGAAAATTAGTCTGTTCCTGCAGTCAGGTTGGAGCCGGAAATATTGAAGAAACCATTAAAGGCGGTGTCAACAATTTCACGGATCTATGTAAAAACACCGGAGCCGGATTAGGCTGCGGAAGTTGCAAGACAGAGGTAAAAGAAATTTTAGCAAAATGTAAAGTATAGTTTCTTTTGTTTTCAGGTTTCACGTTTCAGGGTATTGGAATGCAAAGAACCTGAAACTAAAAAACTTGAAACTTGAAACAATTAAAGACATGGAATTGACAAGATTAATAGTAAAAGGAGGCGTTATATCGCCAGGTGAATTACGTGAAGTAGTCAATATGGCAATCGATCATGGTTTAGATTCGATTTCATTTGGTTCAAGACAGGATATAATTTTCCCAAAAGGATTAAATCTATCAAGCAAAGAAAAAATCGGGAAACATCATTTTGTTTTTCCAAATGAAAAAAGTGGTAACAACATTGTTTCATCCTATGTTTCTACTGATATTTTCAGAAATACCAATTGGCTTACGGGAAACAAATTCTTATATATTTTAGAACAGTTTAAAGAACAGCCAAAGCTAAAAGTCAATATTAATGATCCTAAGCAACAGTTAGTTCCACTATTTACAGGCCATTTAAACTTTATTGCTTCGGAGCATGAAGATTACTGGTTTTTGTACATTCGTCTGCCAAAATGGGAACGTATGGAAGTCTATCCCGTTTTGATTTATAGTTGGGATATTGCTACTTTTTATTATGAAATCGAAAAAATAGTAGCTGAAGAATCACATGGAATCGATATGATTTTTAGTTTAGTCAGCGAAGCATTAGACACTAATAACAGAACCATTGACAAACCCTTAAATGTACCGTTTTATCCTTTTCCATATTACGAAGGAATGAACCGTATGGGGATTGATCAGTATTGGTTAGGTTTATATTGGAGAAATAATTTATACGACCTAGATTTCCTGAAAGAAATGTGTGATTTATGTTTTGATTGTAAAATCGGAAAAATATGTATCACACCCTGGAAATCGTTTATTGTAAAAGGAATTCCGAAAGATAGAAAACTGGAATGGGAGAAATTCCTGGGAAAAAAAGGAATCAATGTTCGCCATTCTTTATTAGAATTAAATTGGCACTTGCCAGTGGCAATGGAATGGGCTTTGAACCTGAAAACCTTTTTGGTTCGAACGCTTGATCAATTTGATATTAGTACCTACGGATTAACTTTTGGAATCTCTGAATACAATCGTGATGGTCATTATTTCACTTCGATCGTAGTCGAAAAAAATGAATTGCCAAAAGATTTAGAATCGATTAAAATTCGTGACACTTATAATGTTTTATTTGCAAAGAATTTTGATCCCAATACTCGTGAATATATCGTTCATTCGCAAGATATTGACAAATTAGAATTACCAACGATCCTGATTGAATTAAGCCGAAAATACTTTGAAGAACTTGGGAATTCTATTCCTGAATCAATTGAAAATACGCAGAAAAAAGAAAAACTACAATTGGATATTTACCAATGCCAGGAATGCCTGACTATTTATAATTCAGAATACGGTGATGAAAGTCAAGGGATTCCAAAAGGAATTTTATTTACGAATTTAGCTGAAAGTTATTGTTGTTCTTTATGTGAAGCTCCTAAAAGTA
The DNA here is from genome assembly GCF_001427905.1 of Flavobacterium sp. Root420. GTDB lineage: Bacteria > Bacteroidota > Bacteroidia > Flavobacteriales > Flavobacteriaceae > Flavobacterium. The sequence goes on along the minus strand of NZ_LMEF01000030.1, from coordinate 171,338 downwards.
ATTTTAAGATTTTGGAGGTTGTTGAAAATTAATTTCTATTGTTTTCGTGATTGTAATTTCTTATTCGTGAGAATTTCAAGGAAAATCTTAACAATATTGTATTTAATAATTGCTTAAATTTAGCTTAGCTAAGAATTACGAAATAATTGATTTCCAACTTCTTCTTAGTTCGAGACTATTATAATCAATAAAACGTACAATTATGATAAAAAGAACAACCAGAACCCCAGCAGTAAAAAATACGGAAACCTCAACTGCAGAACCTGCAAAACCAGCTACTGAAAATACTGCAGAAACCAAACCTGTTGTACAAAGTCCAGCCCTAAAAGCTCCAGTCAAAAGAGCTCCAAGAACAGCTGCGAAAGCCCCGGCGGCAACTATAAAAGCATCTGCAAAAACGCCTGTAAAACCAGCTTCTAACGCAACTCCAAAAGCAGTAGTTAAAAGAACAACAACCACTCCGCCGAAAGGCTCAACTGTAACTCCCGAAATTATCGAAATTAAAACGCTTTCCAGGAATGTGAGTGATAAACCACAAGCGATTTTAAATCTTGATGAAATTGCGATTGAAATTGTAAAAAATAAATCGAAAGATAAAAAGGTAAAAAATAAGCTAAAGGAGAAAAAAGAAAAAGCTAAGAAAAGAGAGAAAGCTATAAAGGCTGTTATAAAAAAACTTGAAAAAGCCAAATTAGCCAAATTTAAATCTGATTCAAAAAAGAAAGAAAAAAAGGAAAAAGAAAAGATTAAAAAAGCTAAGGCTAAGGCTAAAAAAACAGAAAAAGAAAAAGCAAAAAAGGGTAAATCAAAAGATAAAAAGAAGAAAAAATAGTATTTGAAGAAGGTTTGGCTTGAAAGTTGAACCTTTTTTTGTTTTATACGCACCTATGAGTCATTGCGAGGAACGAAGCAACCACACTATAAAACTAAAACAATATTTGACATTCTTCATGTGATTGCTTCGTTCCTCGCAATGACCACCTGAATTGTGTCAAATCACCCCCCAATCGCAATCATGCTGCGATTATCAAAATGCAAAGTCGGGTCGTCCATTTCAGAAACTGTAACCATTCCGGCTCTGACTTTCTTTTTATTTTTGATGGATTCTGAAATCAAATCGGTAATCGATTCGCCACTTCTAAAAGCTGTTAATAAATCAGTTTCTGAATTAGAGAACAGACAATTTTTGATTTTTCCGTTTGCCGTCAGGCGGATTCTATTACAGCCATCACAAAACGGATTTGTAATGGAACTTATGATTCCGAAATCGCCCTGAAAACCTTTTATTTTGTAGGTTCTGGCAGTGAAGTTTTTTTCATCTTCTAATTTTTGAATTTCTTCAGATGAAAATACATTATTTACTTCTGATAAAATCTCATTTTGAGAAACCATTTTGCTTCTGTCCCACTCGTTTCCGGCAAAAGGCATAAACTCAATAAAGCGAACTGAAATCGGTAAAAACTGCGTTAATTGAACAAAATCTGTAATTTCATTTTCATTGAAACCTTTCATCAAAACTACATTTAATTTTACTTTGAAATCATTATTTAAAAGCAAGTGTAAATTATCAATGACTTTTTCAAATTGGTTTCTGAGCGTTATAGTGTGAAATTTAGAGGAAACCAAAGTATCTAAACTCAAATTAATTTTTTTGATGTTAGCTTGTTTTAAAGCCTCAATATGACGATCAATTAAAATACCGTTTGTTGTAATAGAAAGTGAAGTTTCTAAAGTCGCTAATTTCGAAATAATCTCAGGGAAATCTTTTCTTAATAAAGGTTCTCCTCCTGTTAATCTAATTTTATCTACACCATTTTCTACGAAAGTCTGAGCCAAAGCAAAAATTTCATCAGCCATCATTAAACTGGCTTTTGGAGACAATACGATTCCGTCAGCAGGCATGCAATACGTACAACGCAAATTGCATTTCTCCAGTAACGAAATACGCAAATAATTGTGTTTTCGCCCAAAATCATCCGTTAAAATGGCTTTAGAGGGTGTCATGATTTTTTCCTTTTAAAATATGAAAAACGTGCATCACATGCGGAAAAACAGCGTCCATAGATTCTCTGGCTCCGTTTGTCGATCCTGGCAAAGCCAAAACCAAACTTTTCCCTAATGTCCCTGCAACCGTTCTTGATAACATAGCATATGGCATTCTTTGTTGACCGTAATTGCGAATTGCTTCTTCGATTCCCGGAATCCTGCTTTCCAATAATGGCGATAATGCTTCGGGTGTTACATCTCTTGGTGATAATCCTGTTCCGCCTGTAAAAATTACCAATTGATGTTCTTTGGCGAAAGCCTTTGTTTTTTCCTGAATAATATCAATTTCATCCGGAATAATCTCATAATGCGCTGTTTCAACTCCGTAAGAATCCAGTTTTTCAACGATGATCTTTCCTGAACGATCTTCCTTATCGCCTGCAAAAATGGAATCGGAACAAACAAAAACTGCTGCTTTTATTACGTTCGGAAATTTATTTTTGAAAGAAGATTTCCCACCTTCCTTATTGATTAATTTAATGGTCGAAATTTCGATTTCTTTATCAATTGGCTTCAACATATCGTACATCGTAAGCGCTACAATCGAAGCGCCGTGCATAGCCTCAACCTCAACTCCGGTTTTGTAAACCGTTTTCACATTGAAGATAATCTGAATCGTCAAACCTTCAATTTTATATTCCACAGAAGTAAATTCAATTGGAATCGGATGACAATCCGGAATTGATAAATGCGTGTTTTTAACCGCAAATAACCCAGCCGTTTTTGCCATTTCAAGCACATTCCCTTTCGGAACCAAATTATTCACCACAGCATCAATTGTTTCCTGTTTGCTGACTTTGACAATTGCTGTTGCTGTTGCGGCTCTTAATGTGCTTATTTTATGCGTAATATCTACCATTTTAGGTGTTTTGTTTCCAGGTGAATGTATCGTTTTCAAAAATTTCTTTGCCAAAAATCGGTACATCTGTTTTGATCCAGTTCACGATTGTTTCTGTTGCTTCATAAACTTGTTTTCTTCTTGTTGCCGAAACAAATACAAACAAACAAATTTCGCCTGCTTTTACCACGCCCAGACTATGATAAATGTGCATGCAGGTTAAATCGAATTTAGCGAAAGCCTTTTCACGAATTGCATGCAAAGCTTCGTTTGCCATATCGGTATAGGCTGAATAATCAATCGCAACAACCGTATTGTCGTGAATCACATCGGCACGAACTTGTCCTAAAAAAATATTATGTGCTCCAATCGTATGTTTGGATTGATGTTTAGCAATCGACTCCGCAATAAATTCAGGAGAAATTGGTCCTTCTACAAATACATTTTTACTCATTTTCTTTATTTTTTTGAGTTTTTCCGCCACAAATTCACGAATGATTATTTTAATTCGTGAATTCGTGGCGGAAAAATTTCCCTAATATGCAATTTTTTCTTTTATTATTTGGGTTAATGCCAAAGCCCCTCCGGCTATACTTTTTACATTTTTGAATTCCTTTTTCTGAAGGACTTCTACTGCTATCTTACTTCTTATTCCAGATTGGCAATACACATAAATCGTTTGATTTGGATTCAGTTTTTTAATTTCACTTTCTAAGTTTATCAATGGAATCTGAATTCCATTTTTGAAATTAATTTTCGGAAGTTCTTCTTCATTTCTTATATCCAAAAACAACACCCCGTCATTATCAATTTCATCTAAAATTGCTGAGGCAGATATTTCTTCTATTTGATTTTCAGTTACTTTATATTTTTCTTTAAAAGCTTCCATAGTCATAACTACATCAGTATTCTTTTCAAAGTCATACTTTTGCTGTTCATTATTTAAAACATTATAAACCAGTATTTTACCACTTAACACCTCGCCAATTTCTAGAACCATTTTGATTACTTCATTAGCCTGAAGCAGACCGATAATTCCAACTGAAATTCCTATAACTCCGGCATCTGTACAATTTAATGATTGACTGTTTTCATCTGGATACAAACACCTGTATGTTGGTCCGCTTTGATAATTAAAAACCGAAACTTGTCCCTGAAATCTAAAAATAGATCCGTAAACCATTGGCTTATTTGTGATTAAACAAGCATCACTAATTAAATATTTTATCGAAAGATTGTCTGTCGCATCAACTATAATATCATATTTTTCAAATAACGAAATTGCATTTTTTCCTGAAAGTTTTTCTGCAATTGTATTAACTTTCACTAACGGATTTAACTCAAAGACCATGGCTTTGGCTTCATCCACTTTGTATTTTCCAACAGTAGAAGTTTTATAAATTACCTGACGCTGTAAATTAGAAACTTCGATAACATCATCATCAACAATCCCGATTTCACCAACGCCTGCCGCAGCCAAATAAGGCAAAACAGCAGCACCCAAACCGCCTGCACCAATTATCAAAACTTTTGCTTTAGATAATTTGTACTGGCCAGCTTCTCCTATTTCAGGCAGAATTATTTGTCGGTTATAACGTGTTGAATCTTTCATAAAATTCATTTTAGCCTCCTGCAAAGGGTGGCAACAGAGCGACAACATCACTTGTCTGCAATTTATAATCGGTTGTTTTTGGTACTATTTTTTGATTGACAGCCACACTAAAACTAAGGGAATCGAATTGGTATTTTATTTCTAAATCCTGCAATAATTGTTGCAGTGAAACTTCAGAAAAAGCTACTTTTTCGAATTCACATTTAGTCTTTTCAGCCACAGCTCCAAAATATTTAATCTCAATCATTATTCTAAATTTAAATTCTGAAAGATAAATTCATCATCAAAATGCTCCTGAAAATAGGAAGTCAATTTTGAAGTATTTTTTACTACTTCTCCAATCACAATAATTGCCGGTGAAGAAATCTTTTTTTCTGATACCAATTTAGTAATTGAACTGATAGTTCCAATTACCTTTTGTTCCGTATTTTTTGTTCCGTTTTGAATGATCGCTATCGGCAAATCATCAGTACGGTTTTCTTTGTAAATAGAAATGATTTCTTCTAATTTATGCATTCCCATCAAAATCACAACCGTTGCAGCCGATTTTGAAGCCAAATATACATCTTTAGATAATTTGTGATCTGAAGTTGTTCCTGTGATTACCCAAAAGCTTTCTGCAATTTGGCGTTGCGTCAAACTAATTCCAACCGAAGCCGGAACTCCCAAAGCAGATGAAATTCCGGGAACTATCGCTGTTTCCAGACCAAATTTTTCTACATAATCAATTTCTTCACTACCTCTTCCAAAAATAAAGGGATCACCGCCTTTTAGACGCACCACATGACCATGACGATTAGCCATTGAAACAATCAATTCGTTAATCTGATCCTGCGTATAAGCATGACAGCCCAAGCGTTTGCCTACAAAAACAATTTCTGCATTTGCAGCGTATCCTAATAATTCTTCATTTACTAATGCATCATATAAAACAACGTCAGCATTTTCCAACGCTTTAATTGCTTTTAATGTAATCAATTCAACATCTCCAGGACCTGCGCCTACAATTGTTAATTTTGGTGTTTTTGAGTTTTGCATAACTTTTAACTTAAATTGATATTCAGGTCGTTTAATTCGTCAACCGAATTAATATTTGTTAAATGAAAGTTTTCACTTTCGTCAATATTGAGGATTTGATGCGGAATTTTCGCCAGCAAATCCATCATTTTTAATTCATCGTTATCAATTGCGTTTTTGATAGCGGGCAATACTTTTTTAGAATAAATCCCAATCAACGGATGTAATCTGCTTTCTGAAGCAAAAACCGTAATTTCAGCTTCATCATTATGTTTTGAAATTAGTTCTGATAATAACTCTGTTGATATTAACGGAATATCACAACTCAAAATCAAATTAAATTCGGTTTCAGAATTTGATAATGCCGTATATATTCCTCCCAATGGTCCTTTATCAGAAATAATATCCGGTATTTTTTGATACGGCAAATAATCATACTCTTTGGTTGCCGTTATTAATTTTACTTGTTCTGTAATGGGCAAAATCGCCTGAATAATATGTTCAATAAATGGTTTTCCCTGAAACAGCACCAATCCTTTTTCTGACTGCATTCGGGAACTTTTTCCACCACAAAGAATAAATACTGTTAGTGTTTCCATGATTGATTTTTTGTTTCAAGTTTCAGGTTTCAGGTTCTTACCAATATTGTGTTTTTCATTTGACCTTAATGATTGAAACTGTTAGCTATGTTTATTAATTCGTTTTTTCAAATATAGCCCGTGGTTTCAACCTCGGGAGACGTATCGTTAATCGTTTCATACTCCCAACGGTTGAAACCGTTGGCTATGTTCTTATATTCATTTCTAAAATATAGCCCAAGGTTTCAACCTTGGGAGATTTATTATCTAAGCATTTCAAGGAAAAATCAATTTAATGCTTGCCATTAAAATCACCGTTCCTAAAACAATTTTTAATGTTTTATTGGAGAAATAACCGCTGCCATAATAACCACCCAAAACGCCTCCTACAACGGCAATCGGAACCAAATAAAAACTTTCCGTCGGAACTGTTTTTCCTCCTAAAAAGAAGCCCATAATTCCGGCAAATGAGTTCACAAAAATGAACAAACTCGAAATCGCTGCCGATTCTTTAATCGATGCCCATCCCAAAAACAATAAAATCGGACTCAATATAATTCCGCCACCAATACCTAACATACCAGACAATAATCCAATAACAAATCCGATGGTCAAGGCAAGCGGAATATTAATTGTCACGGCTTCTTTTTCCTTAAAATTGAATATTCCGAATAATCTTAACGCTGCAAACACCAAAACCACTCCCAAAATAATTTTATAAATTGTATTATCCAAAGTAATAAAACCACCAATAAACGCTGCCGGAATCGAAGCTATTGCAAACGGATAAAACAATTTAGGCTTGAAATAATTCATTTTATAATAAAAGAAAAACGAAATACTCGAAACAAATAGATTCAATAATAATGCCGATGGTTTCATAACTGAAATTGGAAAAGCAAAAATCGTCATTAATGCCAAATAACCTGATGCTCCGCCGTGTCCAACACTGGAATATAAAAATGCAATCACGATTAATGCGAAGCTGAAAAGGATCATATTTTCGGAACTAAGGAGATTCATGTTTTTTTGTTTCAGGTTTTCTTTGTTTCAAGTTAAAGGTTCCAAGTTAGGCTATATGTTTAAAATTACACACTGCTGTTTAAGCTTGAAATTCTTTATTCTTTATTCTTTATTCTTTATTCTTTATTCTTTATTCTTTATTCTTTATTCTTTATTCTTTATTCTTTATTCTTTATTCTTTATTCTTTAATTCTTAAATCCACTAATCAATTGGCAATAAAGTCACAAGTGCACCTTTTTTAAGGTTTTCTGTATCATTCGGTACAATCAGTAAACTGTTGGCAATCGCAAATGTATTAAGCATTGCTGAGCTTTGGCTGTCTAAAACTGTGACATGAGTTTCATCATACAAAGCTTTTAAAAATAATGTTTTACCAGTTGAATTCGTAATTTCACTGTTTAATTTTCGCATTAATTTTGGCAAATGAATTTCTGCAAAACCCATTCTGTTTTTAATCGCCGGATAAACGTAAACATAAAAATTAGTCAGTGAAGATGCTGGGTTTCCAGGTAAAGCAAAAACTAAACTATCATTTTTACGTCCAAAAAACATTGGTTTTCCAGGCTTTTGGTTGATTTTATAGAAAAGCTCTTCAACATCATTGGCCAATAAAGCTTCTTTTACGAAATCATAATCCCCTACTGAAATTCCGCCCGAAATTAAAATGATATCATTTTTTTCAAGAATGTCTTTTAACGCTTTTTTAGTCGCTTTAAGATTATCCTTAACCTTATAACTTTTTATTTTTTTTATTCCTATCGTTTGTAGCGCTGCCTGAAGCATAACCGAATTACTTTCATAAATCTTTCCTTTCGGTAATTTTTTACCCGGTTTTACCAATTCATTTCCAGTCACTAAAATAGCCACTTTAGGTTTTTCATAAACTGTTATTTCAGTAATTCCGAGACAAGCTAAAAACCCAATCGCTGCCGGTGTAATCAAAGTATTAGCTTCAAAAACAACCTCTTCCTTTTTTATCTGCTCCCCTTTTGCACGAACATTTGTAAATTGTTTTGGCATGCTGGCGATCAAAATAGAATCTTTGTTTACCAAAACATGTTCCTGCATTACTACCGTATCTGCATCATCCGGAACAAAGGCACCCGTAAAAATGCGTACTGCTTCGTTTTCTTTTAATTTTATATTCGCATGATCTCCTGCTTGTGAACTACTCACAACATCATACTGATGTTTTTCACCATGTATAAAAGCGTAACCATCCATAGCCGATTGGCGAAAGGGCGGCATATCAATTGGTGAATAAACCGTTTCTGCCAAAACATATCCTAATGCTTTATGCACTTGTATTTTTTGAGTCGGCATTTTAGTGCTATTTTCCGCAATAATCGATAAGGCTTGTTCAACTTGAATCATGGCTGCTATATTATTACAAGCAAAAAATACTTATTACAAATATAAGTATTTTTACTTAGTTTAAATCGTTAATTATCTAAAATATTTAAAGATTATAAATTTATGCTTAATTCTTCAAATACGTTCAGAAAAAACAAAAAATAGCATTTTGATGGTGCTTAAATTTGGAATTAAGCAATGAGTTTGAATTGTATTTTTATCAAACTTTTTAAATAAAATAGAATTAACTGAAAGATATTTCAAATTCTCAGACTTATTCCTTTTTGAAGTTTCCTTTCGGAAGGTAATACAGCCACGCAAAGCCAATAAAAAATAATATAGCTGATGCTATAAATGCGGGAAGTAATATTTCTTTATTGTTGTCTAATGCATTGTTGAGTGATGCATATAACAGCCAAATTTGAATACTCACATTTAAAATTAGTATAAAAATAAGAGTTGAAAGAATGTTGTTCAGTTTATTAGGATTGGCACGATTCTGACTTCGTCTAAATGTACTCATGATAATTCATTTTTAAATTTATTCTAACTCTCTTTTTCTTCGATATAAGCTTTAACAAATACTTTATTTTCTTTGAAAAAAACTTCTAATTGAGGCAAAGCTCTTGGTGGCGGACCTGCAATTACATCACCGGTCATAGCATCAAAAGAACCTTCGTGGCATGGGCAGTGAATAATTCCAGTTCCTGGTTTGTAAAATACGGAACAGGACAAATGGGTACATTTTTGCTCGTAAGCCCTGAAATCACCACTTTCTAAATGCACCAAAATATAAGGGACAGTACTGCCTTCAATTACGAAACCTCTGGTTCCGCCAACGGGAACTTCATCTTTATTGCAAATAAAATGTTCGCCTTGTACTCCTTCTTTTGGCAATAAATAAGCTTTGGCAGCTACAAATCCGCTGCCTATCATTAATCCTCCTGAAACAAAAGTCAGGAATTTTGCAAAATCGCGTCGGCTTACCTGCGTTGATTCCTGCTTTTGTATCGGGAAATCTTTTTTCCAGTTTTTATTTAAATTATCTTCTTTAGACATGGATCTAATTTTTAATATATTCTTAATTCATTACTGCCTTTTGGCATCATAATATTTACTTTGGTATTGACCGTTTCTTTTCCAAAAATGAAGGTATTTACCGGGGTACTGTTTGGTCGCATTTCTTCGATTTCTTCTCTTGTTCCGTAAAATAAAGCTCCACTCGGGCAAACAGTAGCACACATCGGTTTTTTGCCAACACTAGTTCTGTCATAGCACATGGTACACTTCATCATCAGATCGTATTCTTCCATTTTTTTCGGAACTCCAAACGGACATGCCATCACACAATTGGAACATCCTATACATCTTTCCGTACTGGCAGTATGCACCACTCCAAATTCATCCTGCGAAATAGCATCTGCCGGACAAACATTGGCACAAACCGGATCCTCACAATGCATGCAAACCTGAACTGTTGTCTGAATGGTTGAGGAACGCTCTACATAATTTACGCTGATCAAGGATTCCTGACCATTCGTTTCACATTCGGCACAAGCCATTTCACAGGCTTTACAGCCAATACAGCGCTGCAGATCTACAAAAAACTCTTCATTTCTATTAAAATTAGTTAAGTTCATAATGTGATTTTTATAGATTAAACACTTGCATAAGCTTCCGATTCTTTAGATGACGGCGCAATTTTTCCTTGCGGATCTAATAAACACGCACAAACTTTAAATTCAGGTATTTTAGAAATAGGATCTAAAGTTCCCGGCGTCAATTGGTTTGCTGATTTGGCTCCCGGCCAGTGGTAGGGTATAAAAACCGTATCCTTACGAATTGTTTCAACAATATTTGCCGGAAAAATTCCTTCGCCTCTTCGGGTTACAACTCTTATTAATTCGCGTTGTTTTATATTATATTTTGAAGCTAATTCCGGATGAATTTCTAACATTGGTTCCGGAAATTGATCGACCAGTTTACCAATTCTGCGTGTTTGTGTTCCACTTAGATATTGCGAAACTACACGTCCTGTGGTTAATATTATCGGATATTCATCATCTGTAACTTCACCCGGTAATTTATAGGGAGCGGGATTAAAATGTGCTTTTCCGTCCGGAGTTTTAAACTTTTTGTCTTCCCATAATCTGGGAGTTCCCGGATGATCTAATGACGGACACGGCCAGAAAACACCCATATTGTCTTCCACTTTTTTATAGGTAATTCCAAAATAATCTGCTGTTCCTCCTTTTGAAGCCACTCTTAATTCATTAAAAATGGCCTCACTGTTATCATAAGTAAACTTATCTTTTTCACCCAAACGTTCGGCAATTTCTAATAATATTGAAGTATCTGTTCTTGCATCACCTGGAGGTGTAACAGCTTGTCTAATTCTAATAACACGTCCTTCTGCCGAAGTTGTTGTTCCCTCTTCTTCTTCCTGTAAAGAACCGGCCAGAACAATATCCGCATGACGGGCAGTTTCATTCAAAAAGAAATCAATACACACATAGAATTCTAATTTTTCCAGAGCCGATCTTACATAATTGTTGTTTGGAAGCGATACTAATGGGTTAAAACAAATCGAAATTAATCCTTTGATTTCATCTCTATGAATAGCTTCTATAATTTCATAAGCTGTAAGTCCTTTTCCGGGCATGTCTTTTTCATCGATTCCCCAAACTTCAGAAATATATTTTCGGTGTTCCGGATTTTCAATATCCCTGTTTCCCGGTAATTGATCGCATTTGTGACCATGCTCTCTTCCTCCTTGGCCATTTCCTTGTCCGGTAATTGTTCCGTAACCACAATAAGGTCTGCCAATTCTTCCGGTTGCCAAAACTAAATTAATACAGCCTAAAACATTATCGACTCCTTTTGAGTGATGTTCTATGCCACGTGCGTGAAGCAGGAAACTTGTTTTGGCTTTGCCCCATAATTCGGCTGCAGCTTTGATTTTATCTTTGTCAATTCCGGTAATTTCTTCTGCCCATTCTAAAGTATAGTCTTTTACAGCATCGATTGTTTCCTGAAATCCAGATGTATAATTATCAATAAAATCATGATCTAACATGTCGTGATCAACGAGATATTTCAGCATTGCACCGTATAAAGCCGAATCTGTTCCGGGTTTTACATCCAAATGAATATCTGCAGTTCTGGCTAGCGGAATCATTCTCGGATCGATCACAATCAATTTTGCTCCACGATCTCTGGCTTTCCAGATCCAATGCGTTAAAGTTGGAAAAGTCTCACTGATATTGGCACCAGCCACGATAATCACTTCGGCATATTCTAAATCCGAATAATTATTGGAAGCCCTGTCTAAACCAAACGCTTTTTTATTTCCTGCACCGGCACTTACCATACAAAGCCTTCCGTTATAATCCAGATTTCTGGTTTTTAAGGCAACACGCGCAAATTTTCCAACCAAATAACTTTTTTCATTAGTAAGCGATACGCCTGATAACATTGAAAAAGCATGTTTACCATATTTTTCCTGAATTCTTTTGATTTCAGAAACGGTTTTATCCATCGCTTCATCCCATGTTGTTTTTTCAAAACCCTTTCCTTCTACCCTTTTTATAGGATGCAAAAGTCTGTCAGGATGATTATTTTGCAGATAACGCTGCACTCCTTTTGGACACAAACGCCCTTCATTAAAAGGAAATTCCATCCAGGGTTCAAAACCTACTACTTTATTATCTTTTACTGACAATTGAATCCCGCATTGCATTCCGCAGAAACAACAATGTGTTTTTACAAGCTCATCAGGTTCGTCTCTACCTTCGTAACCATCTTTTGGCGCATAATTTAGATGAGGACCGAAAGCCTCAATTATTTTTTCAGTTGATACAGGTAATTTTGCCATTTTCTTTTTGTTTTTTTGTTTCAAGTTTCAGGTTTCAGGTTGATATAGCTTGGCTATAAACTAAAGTTTACACAAAGTGGAAACCTGAAACCTGAAACAAAATAAACCTGAAACTTTTTAATTTATCCAAATAAGCTTCCGCTTTCTAATCTTGCTTTTAAGTGTGCTTGTGCCAAACGGGATCTTTTTCCTTCGGGGCTTAAGTCAAGATGTGAAGTTCCATCTTCGTGTGTGAAATCAAAACCTAATTGTTTGGTAACGATTTTTAAATCATCAATATGAAGTTGGGTGGCAAATTCTTCTCCGGTATGTGGACAAACTGCCATTCCTTTTTTAATTCCTTCTTTTTTGTAAATATGAGCTCCAATCTGGGCTGGACGCTGAATAATATGAAAGAACTTTCCAAACGGAATCCATATTAAAAACATGATTACGGTCACGGCATGAATTACAGCCAGAAAATCATACGCAAATCCTTTCATGAATTGATAGGAATACGTCAGACATAATCCTGTAACCGAGATTGCAATTAGAAGAATTAGAGGCAATAAATCGCCTTCAAAAGATTGTGTTGCTATTAAACCGGGATTTGTTAATCGTCTTCGGAGATAATAAACAGATCCAATTATGACCAGCCAGGAGGACCAATTTAAAGCGTGAAAAATCAAGAATGCAAGAAAAGATCCTATTTTAAAGTCCATCATTTTAAATCCAAAAAAATGAGCTTCGTAAATGGAAATGGAATTTGGAGCCAATGTAAAATGAATCCAGCCAAATGTCAGCGGAATGGTTATGGCGAAAGCCGACATACAGCCTAATGCAATACAAAAATGGGCAAACCAGCGGTATTTACTTCTGGGGTAAATGAATTTTTGAACTGCTATATTTTCCACAGATTCTTTTCCTAAAAACCATAAGTGCGAAAGTATTTTGCCTGTGAATAAAAATTGAAGACTGCGTTTGAAGTACATCCAGGTTGGTGGTCTTTGAAGCCAAACTGAATATCGATAAACAATTCCGAAGAAAGCAAAGACAGTTCCGAATAAATAGGTGATTAGCGCGGCATCAAAATTTTGCAGTTTTCTGGACCCATAAAAAACAAAAACAATAGTCAGTATTGATACTGCAGTGGCTATAAGTAAAGCCTTGGTATTAAATGTTTTATTTTTCATCCTTAATTAAAATTTAATGATTACTCCTTAACTCGGTTTTTCACAGTTCTTACGATTATAAAACCACCAATTGACACCTGTAGCTAATATAGTGAAAATAACAACGCCAATAAAGAATTGATTTACAGTACCATTAGCAGATATATTATTCCCAATAAGTTTTGAAAAAATAAATGGACCAAATGCTGCAATTGCGGCTGTCCAACCTATTACTCCGGCTGCCTGACGTTGATTTTCTGCAAAAATAATTGGATATTGTCTAAATGTTCCCGCATTCCCGATTCCGGTAAAGAAGAACATGGCTAAAATTACTGCTACAAAAAGTGGAAATTGATCCATACTTGTTGGTGCTACCAATCCCTGAGTTACCAAAATAATAGCTCCAGCCAAAATTCCTAAACCTGTAATTGTAGTCAGTATTGCACCTCCCACTTTATCGGCAACAAAACCAAAGGCAATTCTACTTGCTGAACCTATAAGCGGCCCATAAAAAGCATATACCAAAGGATCTGGCGCATTTGGAAAATCTCCGTATAAAAATTTAATCATTAGAGGAAAAGCGGCTGATAAACCTGCAAAAGTTCCAAAAGTCATTAAATACGTTATCGTGCAATACCAGGTATGTTTATTGGAAAAAATATCCAATTGTTCTTTTATTGAAGCTTTCATTGGAATACTTCTTAAATAGAACCAACTCACAATTGACAATAACAATAAGAAAGGAACAAACCAAAAAGCAGCTGATTGTAAATATATTTCCTTGTTTTTAACCGCAGTGTTTTGAGGATTAATATCATTTAATATTCTCTCTGCCAATTTCGGATTTGCATTTGAAATTGCCTTTGCTTTCGCTTTTACCGGTAATGAACTAAAAAGAATAGCTTTATCATCTGAATTAATTGATGTCTTAACTGAATCGATAACCGTTTTCTTTACGTTTGATAATATTTTAGTTTGCACGTCGGCATTAAGTGAACCAAAAACTTCTTTTTGTTTTTCGATGGATGAATTCTGAAAAACGCTAATGGTTTCTTTTTGATCAATACTGGTAAATACTGAAGCTGTTCCGTAAATTCCAATACTTATAATTAATGGCGTAACAAACTGTGCAACCGAAACTCCGAAATTTCCAATTCCGGCTTGTATACCTAACGCAGTTCCTTTCAGTCTTTTTGGAAAAAACAAACTCGTGCTCGGCATATAAGAAGAGAAATCTCCGCCTCCAAAACCCGTTGTAAAAGCCAATACAGCAAATACCCAAAATGGAGTATTGATGTTCATTACTGCAAAACCAATTCCGATTACAGGAATTAATTTGATCGCGGTTGCAAAAGAAACCACATGTCGGGTCCCAAATATGGGTAAAATAAAAGTGTGAATGATTCTTAAGAATCCGGCGGCCAAACCGGGAATGGCTGTCAGCCAAAATAACTGATCTTTGGAAAAGTTAAATCCTAAGCCTGGCAATTTAACGGCTATTACACTCATCATAAACCAGGAGGCAAACGATAGTATTAAAGTAAGTGTTGTTATTGTTAAGGTTCTCCATGCAATTTTACTTCCTGCAGTATTCCAAAACATTTCATCTTCAGGCTCCCATTTGTCTAACCAGGTTTTCATATTATTCTTTGTTTAATTTTATTATTTATCTTCTATATCTCTGGTAAATTCCGGCGATTTAATTCGCATTGCCTTTATAATTGTTCGGTGCATCCAGAGCAAACAAAGAACGGAGACTGCGAAAATGAAAATCCAGGAACTGGTCCATAGCCCTGTAGCATTTAGCAGGTAACCAAAAAT
Source organism: Flavobacterium sp. Root420 (assembly GCF_001427905.1). Taxonomy (GTDB): domain Bacteria; phylum Bacteroidota; class Bacteroidia; order Flavobacteriales; family Flavobacteriaceae; genus Flavobacterium. The sequence continues at coordinate 156,024 of NZ_LMEF01000030.1, read as the reverse complement.
TATTGGCCCCATAAATCCGCCAAGTCCACCAATTAAACCAACCATTCCGCCAACCACTCCAACTTCATTTGGAAAATATTCCGGAATGTGTTTGTATACTGCGGCCTTTCCAATTCCCCACGAAACTCCTATCAGGATTACCAAAACCACATACACCCAAAGATTGGCGTTAAACTTAATTTGGGTAATGCCTTGTGCTAATAATTCTTTCTTTTTGACTTCCTGATTCTGTTTTACCACGATTTCCTGCCAGGAATTTTTTATTGGAAAAATTGAAGTTTCGTTATTATCGCTGATCTGTTTCTCTGAAACTTTATGTGCTTTACCGTTTACTATTATTTCATTAGCGGAAACTTCGGTAACAATTCCATTTGTAGAAGCCATAACTCCCGGCCCCGTTGTAAACACTTCCATCTTAGGAAACATCAATAAAAAACTGATTACTATTGAGGAGCCGAGAACCCAATACATGACTTTTCTAGCTCCGAATTTATCGGATAAATAACCTCCAAAAGCCCTGATTACGCCGGATGGCAAACTAAACATAGTTGCAAACATTCCGCCCATAACTAAGGAAGTGTGATAAACATTCATAAAATTGGGTAAGAGCCATTGTGAATAGGCTACGAAGAAACCGAAGACTAAAAAGTAGTATGCGCCAAAACGCCAGACACGGATATTTTTAAGTGGAGATAATAAATCGGTTATTGATTTTGAAGCTGCCTGATTGGTTTTGTTTTTAGCAACAACAATAAAAAGCAATCCTATCAGTACTAAAGCGCCACCATAAATAACAGGCAATGTTTTCCAGCCATTTATGGGATCTTTTTCTGAGAGGTTATTTAATAAAGTCGGGGCTATAAAAGTAGTAATCGCCGCACCGGCATTTCCCATTCCAAAGATGCCTAAAGCTCTTCCCTGCCCACTTTTTGGATACCATACTGAAGTATAACCAATTCCAACAGCAAAACTGGTTCCTACCAATCCGAAGAAAAAACTTAGAACTGCAAAACTCCAAAATGAATTGGCAAACGGAAGCAGAAAAAGCGGTACAGAACATAACAATAGTAAAACGGTAAAAACAATTTTACCACCATATTTATCTGTTAATATTCCTATTGGAAGTCGGAATATTGAACCGGATAAAATAGGAATTCCTAACAACCAGCCGGTTTCTACAACTGTCCAGTTAAAAATACCTTTATCAACAAGATAAGTGACAAGCACACCATTTAATGTCCAGCAGGCAAAACATATAGTAAAAGCAAGTGTGTTTAAAAATAAAATTCGATGGGATTGAGATAAACCGCTCATAAAAAGGCTTTTAAAATGACTTAATAATGAGACACTGCATTCTCATTTGGAGCAAAATTATAGCCTTATGTACTCCTAGAAAATGACATATATCATATAACGATATTTATATCCTTTATGCAGAAAAATGAAGTAATAAAAAAGCTTGTCTCTTAAATTAATGAGACAAGCTTTATAAAATATTGATAGTATAAAATCAGTTTAACTTTTTCTATCCATGTCTTTTGCGTATTCAGGAGACTTCTCTTTCATTAAATTAACCACAACACGATGCATCCAAATCAGGCATATTAACGAAATTGCTAAAATAAATACCCACGAACTCGTCCAAAAACCCGTAAAACTTAATAAATATCCGAAAATAATGGGCCCGAAAAAACCTCCTAAACCACCCAACATGCCCACCATTCCACCAATTACTCCGACCTCATTTGGAAAATAATCCGGAATATGTTTGTATACCGCAGCGGCGCCTATTCCCCAAGCCGCACCAATTAAAATAACGAGTGCTAAGTAAATCCACATATTGGCTTCAAAATGAATTTGAGTTATTCCTTCTGCCAATAAATCTTTCTTTTGAATTTGTTGGTTTTGTTGCACAACTACTTCTTGCCATGATTTTTTTGAAGGTAAAATTTTACTATGTTCTGCCTCTTTATCATCTTTTGTTATGGCATACGTTTTATCGCCAACTACAATCTGATCTTCTGAAACCTTTGTAACTGTTCCTGCTTTAGAAGCCAATAAACCCGATCCGGCAGTAGTAATTTCCATCTTCGGAAACATTAATAAAAAACTTAAAACGACTGAAGAACTCAATACCCAATACATTACTTTTCGCGCTCCAAAACGATCTGATAAAAAACCACCATAGGCTCTGATTACGCCAGTTGGTAAACTAAAAAATGCTGCAAACAGACCTCCGGTGACTAATGTAGTGTGATATACATTCATAAAATTGGGCAATAACCATTGTGAAAAACTGACAAAAGAACCAAAAACAAGAAAATAGTATAGTCCAAAACGCCAGACCCGAACGCTTTTTAAAGGCTGCAATAATTGTTTGATTGTTTTAGATGTTGCTTCTACTTTCTTATTTGTTGTAAAAATAAAAAATACAATTCCTGTCGCTAATAAAGCAATTCCATAAATAACAGGCAGCCATTTCCATCCATTTTCCGGATCATTCTCTGTAAAATTGTTAAGTAAAGTTGGTGCTAAAAATGTTGTCAAAGCTGCTCCTGAACTTCCCATTCCGAAAATTCCCAATGCCCTTCCCTGCCATTCTTTTGGATACCAGATCGAAGTATATCCTACGCCAATGGCAAAACTGGTACCCACCATTCCGAAAAGGAAACTTAAAATTGCAAATGTCCAAAAGTTGGTTGCAAAAGGAAGTAAAAATAACGGAATTGAACTTAGAATTAACAAGCATGAAAAAACTGGTTTTCCCCCATATTTATCGGTTAAAATTCCCATTGGCAATCGCATAATAGAACCAGTTAAAATCGGAATTCCCAACAACCATCCTATTTCGACGACACTCCATTCAAAAATACCACGATCATTTAAAAAAGTTACTAAAACGCCGTTGAGTGTCCAACAGGCGAAACAAACCATAAAACCTAATGTATTGAAAAAAAGAATGCGATGTGATTGTGAAAGATTTGCCATAGAATATAGTATTTAAGTAGATTATTTTTCAAAACGTAAATCGCTATAAATCAGTCAAAAAATAGATATTTTTTTGCTTATGAAAATTGAGCCTTATAAAATTAAGCAAAAATATATTACTAAATAACTAAATACCAAGTATTTAAATCTTGTTGCTTTTGGAATTAGCTTTAAAAAAAATATTCCTTTCTATTTTTTTTTAAATACTTTGAAATATTGAATTTTAGTTTGCTCAAAAAGGCACCAATATTTTTAAATAATTGCTTTTCAGACGTTTTTGTATCAGTTTGCATAATTAAACTAATAATCAAAACATAAAAAACAAGTATAAAATACTACATTTTAAAGCCTCATATGAGTATGGATTTAACATTTTTCATTTTAAAAAAAACGAATTCAATTAATTGATTTACAAATAATTACAAATTAAAAATTTTGAATTTCGCCCTTTATTTCCTGCTGTAAGAAAAAAAAATTAAGTTTTTTTTGGTTTTTATTAGATTAAAATTAACTTTGTCTATAGGATTAGTAGAGTTTAAAATCATATTTGAAACCAAAAAAACTATATTTTGAAAACAACCGAAAGCATATCGTATTTAAATCTTCAAAAAAAAAATACTTATAACGCATTTTGTTATATGTGCTTCTGTTGCTAAATCTCAGCATTTTTTTTTCGTTTAGCGGTTTTTTTATTCATTATTAAATCGGAACCAAAAACGAAACTATTTAAAATTCACCATAAAAATTCTTATTGAAAATTCCAAAGATCTATCTGATACATTTATTTGTATTGAAATGATTCTTGAAACTATACCTATAAATCAAAAAAAATAATTAATTAATAACTAAATACCTGAAAAATGAAAAAGATGCATCGCTGCTGTATATAAATAAAAAAAGCCATTTCTGCGGCAACAGAAATGGCGAGGCTTAAAGAATATTTATCGCTAAATCAAGAACACATTTAGAGTGCTGAAAAATCAGTGCCCAGGGCGTCTTGTTAATTACTTAAACCAGTACAAAGAAATGAAAAAAAATTTAAAAACATACTCAATACTATTTCTCCTGCTTCTGACGGCCGGGGTTAATGCTCAAAATACGACACCACTTATACAATCTAAATTAGACGGAACTGTTGTAGATGATGTTACTAATCAGCCCATTATTGGAGCTTCTGTCGTTATTAAAGGAACAACACACGGCGTTCAAACCGACGCAGAAGGAAAATTTTATTTTCAGACAGGTCAAAAATTACCTTATACATTAATCATAAGTTATATTGGATATAAAAAAACTGAGATAATTGTTGATAAAAATCCTGTGACGATTCATTTAAAAGAAGAACGTCAGGAATTAGATGAATTAGTAGTAGTTGGATACGGTTCTCAAAAGAGAAAAGACATTACAGGTTCTGTAGCTTCGGTTCCAAAAGCAAATTTATCTCAGGTTACCTCATCGGCAGATAATTTATTACGTGGTGCCATTCCTGGGGTTGTAGTTACACAAAGTTCTGGCCGTCCCGGAGCTTCTTCAAGCGTTCGTATCAGAGGAGGAAACTCTATTACAGCAGGTAACGAACCACTTTATGTTGTTGACGGAGTTTTAATATACAATGATAACAACAATAGTACTGCCGGAGTCGCTTATGCGGGAGCCACTGTAAATGTTTTATCTACTATTAATCCAGGTGATATAGAATCTATCGAAGTGCTTAAAGATGCCTCTGCAACTGCTATCTACGGGTCACGTGGGGCAAACGGAGTAGTCATTGTTACTACTAAAAAAGGAACAAAAGGTCAGGATAATATCTCTTACCAGGGATACTTTGGTTTCGCGAACGTTTCAAAAAAGTTGCATGTTATGAATGCCAGCCAATGGGCAAGTTTACGTAATGACGTTCAGGCAAGTATTGGTCAGGCACCTTCATTTTCTGCAGCTCAAATAGAAGCTTTTAAAACTTCGGGAAGTTATGACTGGCAAGATGCCGTTTTTAGAACTGCTGCACCGGTTCAAAACCACCAATTGTCTTTTTCAGGCGGAGATGAACGTTCCAGATATGCCATTTCAGCAGGTTATTTTCAACAGGAAGGAATTGTAATCGCTTCAGATTTCAAAAGAATTTCCCTTCGTGTCAATTACGAAAGAAATTATTCTCAGAATTTTAAATTTGGTGTAAATGCTAATTATAGCAATTCGGTTGCAAATGGTGTTGGAACAAACGGCGGGTCTTCTGCCGGTAGACAACCAAACCCGTTAGTTGTTGCCTTATATCAACCTCCTGTGGTTCCTATTAAAAATCCTGATGGAAGTTATAATTTAACTAATAATCCTTATGCAACTGCAGTTAATGGAATTATTCCAAATCCGATTAATGATTTAGAGAATACCACTAATGAAACTAAAATCAACAGAATTTTGACCAACTTATTTGGTGAATATAAAATAACCAAAAAACTTACTGCAAAAGTTGCTGTTAGCGGAGATGTTCTTGATACCAAACAAAATTATTATGCACCAGCAACTACAACTACCGGAGCCGGAACTAAAGGTTTAGCCTCAGTTGGAGATCGTTTAGTAAGTTCAGTATTGAATGAGAACACATTAAACTACAATACTAACTTCGGTGATAATCATAAGTTTTCTGCCTTGGGAGGATATACACTTCAATACACAAAAGGCGAAGTGGTAAATGCAGGCGCCAACACTTTTGTAAATGACGCCAATACCTATAACGCTTTACAAGATGGTGTTCCGGTAAAACCTTATAGCGATGCTTTCGAAAGTGTTTTAAAATCATGGCTGGCAAGAGTAAACTATTCCTATAAAGGAAAATACAATTTTACACTTTCCGGGCGTGCCGATGGTTCTTCAAGATTTGGATCAGAATCACTTTGGGGTTATTTCCCATCTGCTGGATTTTCGTGGAATATTACCGATGAAGATTTTGCCAACAACATCAAAGGTGTAACAGAAGCCAAACTTAGAATAACAGCAGGAACAACTGGAAACCAGGAAATTGGAAATTATCTTTCTCTTGCGCAAATGGGTTCTGTGAACTATGCTTTTGGAGGAACACTACAAACAGGATTAGCTCCTACCCGACTGGCAAACCCGGATTTGAAATGGGAAAAAACAAATCAGTATAATATTGGTTTAGACTTATCATTATTAGATCGAAGAATCAATTTTGTTTTTGATGTTTATTACAAGAAAACAAACGATTTGTTAATCAATGTACCAGTTCCATTGACTTCAGGCTATGCAACTGTCCTACAGAATATTGGTGGAGTTGAAAATAAAGGTATTGAGATTGGTTTGATTACAGAAAACATCAAAACAGAAAACTTTTCATGGAATTCTAACTTCGTTTTCTCTGCCAATAAAAACAAAGTTGTTTCGATAGGAAATGGAGTTGATCAATTTTTCCCAATCGTTCCAAATGGTTCCTTATTACAACAACAACCTGTAACGGTAAAAGTAGGACTGCCTTTAGGAACTTTCTGGGGATACAAAACGAATGGAATTTTCCAGACTCAGGAAGAAGTTAACACACAACCAAAAATAAACAGTTTAGCCAATACAAAAGTGGGTGACAGAAGATATGTTGATACGAATGGAGATGGCGTTATTACAGCCCTTGACAAAGGAAATCTTGGAACTTCTCAGCCAAAATTTGTTGGAAGTTTCAGTAACACCATTTCTTACAATGACTTTGATCTTAATTTTTCTTTCCAAGGCGCTTATGGCGGAAAAATCTTTAATGCACTGAATCAGCAATTAGAAATTTCGACTCTTGGAACAAATGCCAACGTTACCCTTGAAGACCGTTGGACAACAGCTAACCCAAGCAATGAAATTCCGAGAGCAACAAGTTCTCCTCTTGGAATCGTTTCAGAACGTTATGTCGAAGATGCTTCTTTCTTAAGATTAAAGCTAATCACTTTGGGATATAGATTACCTAAAAGTATTTCTAAAAAATTGGGAACTAAGAGTGTAAAATTTTATGTATCTGCTGAAAACCTAATTACATGGACTAAATATACTGGTTATGATCCAGAAGTAAGCTCATACGAACAAAACAACTTATACCCGGGAATTGATTTTGGTTCTTATCCAAACTCTAAAACATTCATTTCGGGCCTGAACGTAACTTTCTAAGTAAAAAAAAAATAAAATGAAAAAGATTATTATAACATTCATACTAACTGCCGGACTATTTGTTTCGTGCGCAGATCTGGAGGTAACACCAACCTCTTTCGTAACCGAAGATAATTACTTTAAAACACAGGATGATGCTATTGCAAGTGTAACTGCCGTTTATGCTTCTTTAAGTCTTGATCCGGGAGAACAAAGTTTATTTGGTAGAAATCTATATTTCCTTACTGATATGGCTAGTGATTATGCATCGGCTGGAGTTTCGGCAACCAATCCACAGGTAAGAGCTTTAAGTAGTTTAACTCATGACGCGACTTCAGATCGTGTACAAGTTGCCTGGCGCCAAATTTACGCGGGAATCAACAGAGCCAATGTTTCTATTGATAATATTCCTAAAGTTGCCGGTACAGATGCTGTTAAAAACAGATTGATTCTGGAAGCAAAATTCATCAGAGGTTTATTGTATTTTCAGGCAGTTCGCCTTTGGGGAGGAGTTCCAATTGTTTTACACGAGCCCACTTCTATTCAGTTAGAAAGCTTAAAATCAAGAAGAGCGACTGTTGATGAAGTTTATACTCAAATTATTTCTGATTTAAAAGATGCCGAAGGTTTACCATCAACTTATCCTGCAACTGATGCCGGACGCGCTACCTCCGGAGCTGCAAAAGCGATTTTAGCCAAAGTATATCTGACCAGAAAAGACTGGCCAAATGCGATCGCAAAATCCAGAGAAGTAATCAACGGCGGATATGGTTATGCCCTTTTTGAAAGTTTTGGAGATATTTTCGCGAAAGCAAAAAAGAATGGAAAAGAGCATATATTCTCTGTTCAGTTTGAACCCAACCAAGCCGGAAACGGATCAAGCGGAAGTACTTTTCAGGCCACTGCCTTTACCGGATTTACAGCAACAGAACCTGCTGATATCATTTCGGATGTAGCTTTGTTCTATGACATTTATGCTGCCGGAGATACAAGAAGAGATGTGAGTTATGCCAAACAATTACTGATTCCAGGCACAACGACGCTTTATACTTTTCCGAAGCCAATCTTCAAAAAATATTTGGATGTTAGCAATCTCGCTACCCCTGCTAATGTGGCAATCAATTTTCCTGTAATTCGTTATGCCGACATTTTATTGTCTTTAGCGGAAGCGATAAACGAACAGGGAGCACCAACACCGGAAGCTTATGAATTGATTAATCAGGTAAGAAGAAGAGCGTTTGGAAAACCAATTACGACACCAGATGCCACTGTAGATTTATCAGGATTGACACAAGCCACTTTTAGAGCTGCCATTCAGGAAGAACGTAAAAAAGAATTTGTTCAGGAAGGCCAAAGATGGTTTGATCTAGTGCGTTGGGGAACTTTAGTTACTGAGGTAAAAAAAGTAACGGCTAAAAACTCGGTATCCGAAAGAAATAATTTATATCCTATTCCGCAAAGCGAACGCAATATTGATCCTGTTGGATTACCTCAAAATCCCGGCTATTAATAAAAAGACTTACATAAGAGTAAATAAAATGATCAAAAAACTTTCCATTCTTGCCCTGGTGGTTGTGGTACAATTTCAGCTAGTTGCACAGAAAAAGCAACCTAACATCATCGTCATTTTGGCGGATGATTTAGGTTTCTCAGATATTGGTGCTTTTGGCTCAGAAATTAAAACTCCAAATCTGGATAAGCTCGCTAAAAACGGGCTTATTCTAAAGCAGTTTTACAATGCGGGGCGTTGCTGTCCTTCCCGGGCTTCATTGCTCACGGGTTTGTATTCGCATCAGGCAGGTGTTGGAGACATGGTGCAAGACAAAGGTTTTCCTGCCTATCAGGGTTATTTGAATGAGCATTGCATCACGATCGGGCAGGCACTCAAACAGGCAGGATACCACACTATTGTTTCCGGAAAATGGCACGTTGGTTTAGTACCATCAGCCTGGGCGGCTAATCGGGGGTTTGATGATTCTTTTACTTTACAAAATAATGGGAGTAGTTATTTCAACTCGGAACCTTTGTATAACGACGGCAGAAAGGTTACTTTTTTGAAAGGAGATAAAGAAATTATCCGCAAGGATACTTCTACTTATCTGACTCAGGAAATTACCAATTTTGCCCTTAATTCTTTAGAAAAACAACGAAATCAGCAACAACCTTTTTTTCTATATGTGGCTTACAACGCTCCGCATTGGCCCATTCAGGCATTACCGGAAGATATTGCAAAATACAAAGGCAAATACCTCGAAGGCTGGGATAAATTGAGGGCAAACCGTTTTAAAAAATTAAAAGAACAAGGGATCATTGATAAAAACTGGGACTTATCAAATCGTTTTGAAAAAGTGCCGGATTGGGAAAAACTAAGTACCGAAGAAAAAGACAAATGGGATACCCGGATGGCAATTTATGCCGCCATGATCGACCGAATGGATGCTGGAATTGGAGAAATTCTTCAGAAAGTCAAATCTTTGGGAGAAGAAAACAATACTCTTATTCTTTTTCTTTCGGATAATGGTGGAAGTGCCGATGATGTGAAAAATTGGAATTATGTTACACAAAAGAATGGAACGCCAGGTTCTGTTGCGTCGATTGATAGTTATGAAAGTTCGTGGGGAAATGTGAGCAACACACCCTTTCAATTATTCAAAAAGAACACCCACGAAGGCGGTATTGCTACACCCTTTATTGCTTATTATCCAAAGGATATTAAGGCAGGCACAGTAAGCAACAGGGTAAGCCACGTGATTGATATTTTCCCAACTTGTCTGGAGTTTGCCGGTTTTCAATATCCCGATTCTTTTAAAAGAAAAAAGCTAACGCCCTTAGAAGGTATTAGTTTAAAAAAGGAATTCGAAGGAAAACAGTCTGATGCACATGAAGCCTTGTTTTGGGAACATGAAGGCAGCAAAGCGGTAAGAAAGGATCAATGGAAAGCGGTAGCTGAAAACAATCAGCCCTGGGAATTGTATAATCTTGCTACAGACAGAACAGAAACCAAAAACCTGGCAAAATCAGAACCAAAACTGCTCCAAACTCTGATTGAATTACATCAACAATGGTCAGTAAAAGTAGGCGTCGAAGATTGGAATAAAATAAAAAATTAGTTTAAAATTATACTAAATCTATAGAATTAATCAATATTTTAAAAAAGGAAATAATGAAAAAATTAAAAATTAACTCAAAAATTAAAAGCTCAAAAAAGGGACTTTTTATTACTGCAATACTTCTTGCACAATTTGGTTTTGCCCAAGATAAACCAGAAGAATTTAAAGGTGTAATCGGAAAAACTTTAGCCGATTCTAAAGAATATTGGCCAGAGCCGGTAAAAGCGCCGAAAGGGGCACCAAATGTTGTTTGGATTTTATTAGATGATGTAGGATTTGGAGCTTCAACTGCTTTTGGAGGTTTAATTCAGACACCAACTTTTGATCAGCTAGCCAATAATGGTTTACGTTATACTAACTTTCACACTACAGCTATTTGTGCTCCTACCCGTGCGGCACTTTTAACAGGAAGGAATTCAGGAAGAGTTCATGTAAGCGGCTTTTCACACACCATTTTATCGGCAGGTTTTCCTGGGTGGGATGGAAGAATTCCGTCTGATAAAGGAACTATTGCAGAGATTTTACGTGAAAATGGTTATAACACTTTTGCCGTTGGTAAATATGGCGTTACGCCAGACGAAGAAGCTTCTGACGCAGGACCATTTGACAGATGGCCAACCGGAAAAGGTTTTGATCATTTCTACGGATTTTTAGGATCTCAGACTGATCAATACAATCCTGATTTGGTTGAAGATCAGGTTTACGTTACACCAGACGGACGTCATTTAAATGAATTGATTACAGACAAAGCCATCAGTTATATTAAAACACAGCAAAAAGCGGCGCCCGGAAAACCGTTCTTTTTATACTATGCACCCGGAGCTGCTCATGCACCACATCAGGTTGCTACAAAATGGAGTGATCCATACAAAGGAAAGTTTGACAAAGGATGGGATGCTTACCGCGAAGAAGTTATTGCGAATCAAAAGAAATTGGGTGTAATTCCGGCGAGTGCTGTTTTACCAGAACGCAATCCATTAATTGCTGATTGGAAAAAACTGACTCCGGAACAAAAGAAAGTGTATGCACGTTTCATGGAAGTTTACGCTGGATTTCTGACGTATACTGATTATGAAGTTGGTAGAGTTGTAAATTACTTAAAAGAGACAAATCAACTTGACAATACCGTAATTTTTCTGGCAATTGGAGATAATGGCGCCAGTAAAGAAGGTACTACAGAAGGAACAATCAACCAAAGCCTATTTTCTCAGGGAACATCTGACGATGAAAATCTGAAAAAAAACTTGGCTAATATAGATGAAATTGGGACTGCAAAAGGTCTAAACACCAATTATCCTTTAGGATGGGCACAGGCAACCAATGTTCCTTTCAAAAACTGGAAACAAGATGCGCAATCTGAAGGTGGAACTCATAATCCGTTGATTGTTTTTTATCCAAACGGAATTAAAGAAAAAGGCGGTATCAGAAATCAATACAGCCATGTAACCGATTTACTTCCAACAACTTTGGATATTGTCGGGATCAAAGCGCCGGAGTATATCAAAAATGTGAAACAGGATATTATTCAGGGTTCTTCTTTCTATGCTTCGATTGATAATGCTAAAGCAGAATCGTTACACAAAATTCAGTACTACTACATTTTTGGAAACAGAGCAATTTACAAAGATGGATGGAAAGCCGGAGCAGCGCATTTACCAGATTCATTTGCCGTAAAAAAATCTTTAGGCAAAAATGATAAACCAGCAGAAAGCAATTTTGATGCAGATGTTTGGGAATTGTACAACCTAAATGAGGATTTCAACGAGCGTAATAATTTGGCACAAAAATATCCTGAAAAATTAGCCAAATTGAAAAAACTATTTGATGAACAAGCTAAAGAAAATAACCTTTATCCGTTAATCGACTGGCAGGATGTGTACAACAGAAGAATACACAATTCTGGAGCAGATAAAGGTAAAACGCTTCAGGATTTAATTAAACAAGCTACTAAACCGGGAAGTGCCGGAAGTTCTAACTAATAATATCTTATCCTGCAAGATTCAAAAACTTGCAGGATAAAATTCAATTTGCAAAAAATAAAAAGAAAGCAAAAATAAAATTTGGTCGACTTATCTAACAAAATCTTACAAAATAATTAAATTAAATTCTACTAATTATATAGAATTAATAGTTTAATTTTTAATTTTACAAGACAATTAAGTATGGATTTTTCTGAGCAGCAGGGATAAAAGAAGTTTAAGTAATAAAAAAGGAAATCATGAGAAAAGCAGATTACGAAGTAATAGGAAAAAAAATTGTCGTCGGGGCGATTGTTTTTTTGGTACCACTTGTCATTTTGGCGGGAGGTTTAGCGTTAATTAATCAATTTTTAAAATAAAAAATTATGGCACTAGATCAAACAAAATTAAAAAGAGACTTAGGGATTAGTCTTTTTATTTATAGTTTGCCGGTATTGGCAATATTCCTTTATTTTAAACTAAATAATGGTCATGTATCAGAGTCACATCTTACATTGCCAACTTATTTAGAATTTTTGCAGCCCGCATTTAAAAACATCAGAAGCTGGGGATTAATTGTCTTCTCGATTGTTTTGGGAATTGTAGAATTTGCAGCTGGTTTGTATGATGAGCACTGGACAGGTCGTGAACGCAAAGTTGACATTATCTGTTTTTTAGCACCAAAATTACTTTTACCTCCTGTAATTACATTTTTCAGCTTAACTGCTTTACCTTATTTACTGCCAAATTTAGCGAATACATTATCATGGGTTCCATTTTGGGGCGGTTTCTTCTTAATTGCAATTGCTGATGATTTAACGCAATATTGGTATCACAGACTTCATCATCAGGTTCCGTTTTTATGGCGCTTTCATAGAACCCATCACTCCGCTCCTTATATGGGAATGGCAATGGCTTCAAGACAAAACTTTCTTTACACCGTGTTTTTCTCTCAAATTTATTTAACTGCTACGCTAACTTATTTAGGATTGGGAATTCCGGCTTTATTTGTTTTGGTAATTAAAAGTATCATCACTTTGGGCGCGCATTCAAGCATTGCATGGGATAAACCTTTTTACAAATACAAAGCATTACACCCGATTGCATGGGTTTTAGAACGTTTGATTTCGACTCCGGCGACGCATCATGCACATCATGCAGATACAAGCGGAGACGGTGTTGGGCACTTTAAAGGCAACTTCGGAAACATGTTTTTCATTTGGGATGTGATCTTCGGAACGGGTTTAATTACTCGTAAATTCCCTCAATCCTACGGAACAAAAACCTATAAAAGTGAAGAGTGGTATGCACAATTTTTATGGCCAATATTCAAATCTAAAATTGAAGGGAGCCCTTTAGCAGATGGAGTTCTTGCTTTGCCAACTTCTCAAAAAGAAAATACGGTAGCAACAAATCAAAACGTTTACGAGCCAGTTCAGTCGTAAAAAGCAAATAAAAAACTATACAGCGTTATTAAATGTTCCATTTGATAGCGCTGTTTTTAAAATAAAAAATCATGGCGATAGTTCAAAAAGAAAAACTAACTAGAGATTTAAGCATCAGTCTTATACTATACAGTTTGCCAGTATTGGCAATTTTCCTTTATTTTAAATTAAGCAATGGCATTGTAAACGAATCGCATATTACCTTGCCTTCTTTTTTAGAATTTGCAAAACCCGCATTCGAAAACATCAGAACCTGGGGGTTTATAGTTTTTATGCTTATCCTTGGCATTATCGAATTTACAGCAGGTTTGTACGATGACGAATGGACAGGCGAAGAACGCAAAATTGATATTATAAGCTTTCTTGCTCCAAAATTGATTTTACCTCCAATAATTGCTTTTTTCAGCTTAACGATTTTACCAAATTTAATTCCGAATCTGGAAAACTCACTTTCATGGGTTCCGTTTTGGGGAGGCTTTTTCTTAATTGCCGTAGCCGATGATTTAACGCAATATTGGTACCATCGTTTGCACCATCAGGTTCCGTTTTTATGGCGTTTTCACAGAACACACCATTCCGCTCCATATATGGGAGTCGCGATGTTAAACAGGCAAAACTTAATCTACACCGTTTTCTTTTCTCAAATTTATTTGACTGCCACTTTAACGTATTTAGGTCTAGGATTACCGGCCTTATTTGTTTTGGTTATCAAAAGCATCATTGTTTTGGGAGCGCACTCCAGTGTTGCCTGGGATAAACCTTTTTATAAATACAAAGTACTTCACCCTATTGCCTGGGTTTTAGAACGATTGATTTCGACTCCGGCAACGCATCACGCACATCACGCCGATACAAGCGGAGACGGTGTTGGTCATTTTAAAGGCAATTTCGGGAACATGTTTTTCATTTGGGATATCATATTCGGAACTGGTTTAATTACCAGAAAATTCCCTAAATCCTATGGAATGAAATCCTACAAACAAGAAGAATGGTACGCGCAATTTTTATGGCCCATATTCAAATCTAAAAAAGAAGGAAGCGCTTTGGCCGATGGTGTATTGTCGGTTCCTTTAAAACTAAAACCAGAAAATAGTACTCCGAGTCCGGTTTACGAACAGGCTCAATCTTAAAAAAATATAACCGCCTTTTATAAAAATTTAAATGAAGCAATGCAGTCAAAATTAAATCTTGAAGGCATTGCTAATTTATTTCCTTTTAAAAGAAATTCAAAATCTAAAAATCATGAAAAATAAAATATTTAAAAATAGTATAGCAGTCGTAATCTTGCTGTTTACCATTATTAGCTATTCGCAAGATAAAGGCTCAAGCAGTATCGTTTTATTAGATGCTTTTTATTCGAAAATTAAAAGTCAAAAAAATCCGCAGATAATTGATGCCAGAGGGCCTGAAGAATTTGCTTTAAACCATATTGAAGGCGCTGTAAACTTCAATCTTAAATCAGAAGATTATGAAAAGCAGGTTGCAACTTTAAATCCGTCACAACCCGTATTTATTTATTCTATTGCAGCCTACAGAAGTGGTCTTTTATCAACTGAGCTAATAAAAAAAGGTTTTTCTGAAGTGTATATCTTAGAGGGCGGAATTGCCAGTTGGATTGGTGGTGGAAAACCATTTTATACGAATTTAAAAAGTAAATTAACATTGCCGGAGTACAAAAAAATCATCGCCGATAATAATTATGTTTTGGTAGACATTGGTTCAAAATATTGTGCAACCTGCAAAACGGTAAAACCAATTTTAGAAGATCTTAGAACACAATATGGAGAAAAACTGAAAATTGTTCAAATTGAGCTGGAAGAAAGTCCACAGGTAATTGCCGACTTAAAAACAGTAAAAGTCTTTCCTACATTGATTTTATATCAAAATGGGAAAATTGTTTTCAAAAAAGATGGTTTAGGCGATTTGAAGAATGATGTTGATGTGGCTTTGGCATCTAAATAACAATTTATTTTCTACCACGCATTTTTGTGATCCCGAAGCCCAATTTAACACATTATGAATTTGATTTTGGTACACAAAAATACTTTGTCGATTTGTAAAAAATAAATAACCTCCAGTTTTAACTGAAGGTTTAAAAATTTGAAAATACAATGGCTTTAGCCAAACATTTATTCGGCTAAAACCAATTTAACTCACAAACCGTTAACCTCCAGCTAAAGCAGGAGGCAATTCAAAATAGATATTATTTAATACTTAACAATACCTATAAGGTTTTGGAAACCTTGCAGGAAATAAATATAAAATGTCAACTCAACCAAAACAATTTACCATACACGAAGATTGGACCGTCGTTATTTTAGGATTTATAATTATCGGGATTTCTCTTTTTATTTTTCTTCCCGAAGTTCCAGTTTTCAAATGGACAAACGGGACCGATTTGATTTCGGATGTTTTTAATTTCGGAAACTTAAAAATTCTCGGAATCCAATTTTTATATCTGATTTCGATTGGCGCTTTCGGTGCTTTTTTAATTGGAAAATCGGTTAAATATTTTTTACTGGTTTTTCCGATTGTTTACATTTTAACGGTTATTGCGCTGGTTATTGCAGGAAATGCAGAGGCAAAAGCACTCAATTTAGAAGCTGTAATTTTCAGTTTGATTATTGGTTTGACGATTGGCAATTTTTTCAAACTTCCTGAATGGTTTCGCTCTGCCCTATCGACAGAAGTCTTCGTGAAAATCGGATTGGTTTTATTGGGAACAAGTGTTATTTTTTCAGATATTCTAAAGGCGGGTTCTTTAGGATTAATTCAGGCTTTGGTGGTCGTTTTGTCTGTTTGGTATTTTGCTTTTTGGCTTTGCCGAAAATTAAAAGTAGATGATGAATTGACGATGATGATTTCGAGTGCTGTTTCTATCTGTGGTGTTTCTGCGGCCATTGCAACTTCCGGCGCGATCAAAGGCGATTCAAAGAAATTGTCGTATGTTATTTCGATTGTTTTGGTAACCGCCATCCCAATGATGATTTTCATGCCGATGATTGCAAAATACTTCAATTTCCCTGAAGAAGTGACTGGTGCCTGGCTTGGAGGAAGTATTGATACTTCAGGTGCTGTGGTCGCATCCGGAACTTTGGTTGGCGAAACGGCATTGAAAATAAGTACGATTGTTAAGTTTTCTCAGAATGTATTATTAGGATTAGCCGCTTTTGCCATCTCTGTTTATTGGACCTATACGCATAATAATACGATTGAAGCCAATGAATCAAAACCAACTTTAAGTGTTATTTGGGAGCGTTTTCCAAAATTCGTTATTGGATTTATTCTGGCTTCAATCGTATTTTCTTTTTTCATTACTTCAGAAGTTCGCGATAGCGTAAAAGACAGTTTAAAAAATTTGCAGGGAATCTGGTTCGCATTAGCTTTTACCAGTATTGGTTTAGAAACTAATTTTAAAGATTTGCTTCAAAATAATAGTAGAAAACCATTGTATGCCTTTTTAATTGCGCAATTTTTTAATGTAATTGTTACGTTGGTTATCGCATTTTTATTATTTGGAAAATAAGTTTTTAGGAGCAACGAATAATTCTCGCGCAAAGACGCAAAAGCGCAAAGTTTCTAATCAATTGTATTAGATTGTTTTTCAATTAAATAAGTTAAAATAATAAAAGCCTGAAAAAAATGTATTAAAACTGCATTTTTTGCAGGCTTTTTAAATTTTATTTAAAACTATCAAAAATTAACATAATTATTTAATTATCAACTAATTAAATCAGTAAATTACAATACAAAATTACCTACTCTCCAATCTTATTTAAAAAAAGTTAAAGATTAATTTGGATATTATTATATTAAATTTAACTTTGTCTATAGAATTAGTAGGGTTTAAAAACATAAAGAGCTACATTTTGAAAACAACAGCAAATAGATCAAATTATTTTCTTCCTAAAAAATACACTTATAACAGCTTTTGTTATATGTGCAGCTGTTGCTAATTCTTCATCAATTTTCGTTTATAATGTTCCTTCCGAATCAAATAGTAAAAAACGAAACCTTACCAGATTACATAAAATTCTTATTGAAATTTCATTATTTATTTGATGTTTTACATCAAATAGATGACTGATGATATAATAAAAGCTCATTTCTGCGGCAACAAAAATGGCAAAGCTTAAAGAATATTTATCGCTAAAAAACAACTAACAAAAACAACACTAAAATGAATACCAGAATAAAAAACATCTTCCTTTCTTTCCTTTTGGCAGGAACATTGGGTGCAAATGAATCACACGCACAAAATGCAGCATCAAAACCCAATATCATTCTGATAATGGTTGATGATATGGGATATTCTGATTTAGGAAATTATGGTTCTGAAATCAAAACACCAAATCTCGATAAATTAGCCAGTGAGGGTTTACGCTTACGCGAATTTTACAATAACTCGATTTGTGCGCCAACACGCGCTTCTCTCCTAACGGGACAATACCAGCACAAAGCCGGAGTAGGATTTTTTGATGTCAATTTAGGATTGCCGGCCTATCAGGGATATTTGAATAAAGAATCTTTGACTTTAGGAGAGGTTTTCCGTTCAGGTGGTTACAGCACTATTTTATCCGGAAAATGGCACGTAGGTTCTGAAGATCAGACGCAATGGCCCAACCAAAGAGGTTTTGACAAATTTTATGGCATCTTAAAAGGCGCTTCGAATTATTTTGATACCAAACCTTTGCCTTTTGGAAAAACACCTTATCCGGTAAAATTAATTCGCAATAATGAAGAACTGCATCCAAAAGATGATTCGTATTATTTTACAGATGAAATCGGAAATAACGCTGTTACATTCTTAGACGAACAAAACAAAGAAAACAAACCTTTCTTTTTGTATTTAGCTTTTACAGCACCGCATTGGCCGTTGCAGGCAAAACCAGTTGATATCGCAAAATATAGAGGAAAATTTGATGAAGGCTGGGATATTTTAAGAGAAAAAAGAATCGAAAAACTAAAAACAAACGGCATTTTACCAGCTGATCAAACGGTATCGCCAAGAGATCCTGAAGTTCCGGAATGGAGCAAATTAACTTATGACGAAAAGCAATTCTGGAAAGCAAAAATGGAAGTATACGCCGCCATGGTTGACAATATGGATCAAAATGTGGGGAAAGTTCTGGAGAAACTAAAAGCACTTAAAAAAGATAAAAACACACTGATAATCTTCATTTCAGACAATGGTGCTCAGGGCGGATTTAATACTTACAATCCACTTGGAAGAAGTTTAGTTCGAAATGACGGACCTGTTGGAACTTCCGGATCGTTTGATTATCAGGAACAAAACTGGGCTTATTTATCGAATACGCCACTTCAGCAATACAAAAACAACATGCACGAAGGCGGTTTCAGTTCGCCATTTATTGCCTGGTTTCCATCAAAAATAAAAGCGGGCCGAATCGATAAAGGAACCGGACATATTATTGACCTCGCTCCTACTTTTTATGAATTGGCCGGAATTGACTATCCCAAAACATATAATGGTGTGACGACAAACCCTTTGGTTGGAAGCAGTTTGTTACCTGTTTTATTTAATAATGTTTCGCAGGTCAATAGAGGCGCACCATTATTTTGGGAAAGAGCGGGAAACAGAGCCGTCCGCGATGGCAAATGGAAATTAGTTTCGACTTATCCTGCTTATGAATGGGAGCTTTACAATATTGAGACAGACCGTGGCGAAACAACCAATGTAGCGCAACAAAATCCGGGAATTGTAAACAAACTTTCTGCTTCTTATTTTGAATGGGCAGACCAAACCGGAGTTGTAGAATACAGCAAATTCAAATTAAAACCGGAAGTAATGCCTGGTGGAGCATTGTTAAAAAAATAAGTTTAGAAATAAATTTATTTCAGACAATTTATTCCATTTTAAAAATATCAAAACCAATGAAATACCAAAACATTCTAGAGACGATTGGAAACACGCCTCACATTAGATTAAACAAACTTTTTAAATCGCATGAGGTTTGGATTAAATTAGAGAAATCAAATCCCGGATCCAGTATCAAGGACCGTATTGCGCTGGCGATGATTGAAGATGCAGAGCAAAAAGGGCTTATAAATGAAGAAACTACTATTATAGAACCAACTTCCGGAAATACAGGAATTGGACTTTCGTTAGTCGCCGCCGTAAAAGGATATAAAGTTATTGTTGTAATGCCAGAATCGATGAGCATCGAGCGCAGAAGAATTTTGAATGCCTACGGCGCCGAATTTGTTTTGACTCCAAGAGAAAAAGGAACTTCCGGAGCGGTTGAAAGAGCAAAAGAATTAGCAGCTACAATTAAAAATTCGTTCTTGCCATCGCAGTTTACCAATAAAGCTAATGTTGAAATTCATGAAAAAACAACGGCTCTCGAAATCCTGGCCGATTTCCCGGATGGAATCGATTATCTGATTACCGGCGTTGGAACCGGCGGTCATATTACAGGAGTTTCAAAAATTCTAAAACAGCATTTTCCAAATCTAAAAACTTTTGCTGTTGAACCAGCATTATCACCCGTTTTAAGCGGCGGTTTGCCGGCACCTCATCCTTTTCAGGGAATTGGCGCAGGGTTTATTCCGGAAGTTTTTAATCGCGAATATGTAGATCAAATCATAACGGTTGATAAAAATGAGTCATATAACTTCACAAAAAGAATTGCAAAAGAAGAAGGCATATTCGCTGGAATTTCGACCGGAGCCGCTCTTTCAGCAATTGCAAAAAAATTAAAAGATATTCCGGAAAATGCCGTAATTCTAACTTTTAATTACGACACTGGAGAACGATATTTATCTGTAGATGAACTATTTGATTAAAATTTATGAATAACTTTAAGCAATCAAAAAATAATTATAAACCAACTAAAAATTAATACCAATGGCAGAATCAAAACAACAACAGACCGCATTAGGCGATGTTGCAGCAAGACAATTAGCAATTGCAACACGTACAGTCCCACAAATCGGAACTATTTCACCGCGCTGGTTAACGCATCTATTGCATTGGATACCTGTAGAATCGGGTGTGTTTCGCTTGAATAAAGTAAAAGACGGAAGTCATATTGAAGTCGATTGTTCTGCACGCGACGAAAGAGTTTTACCAAATACTTTTGTCGATTATATCGAGAACCCGAGAGAATATAATTTGGCCGCAGTTCAGACAATTGTTGAGGTTCACACACGTGTTTCTGACTTGTACAGCAAGCCGTACAATCAAATTTCTGAACAGCTTAGATTGGCTATCGAAACGATCAAAGAGCGTCAGGAAAGTGAATTAATCAACAATAAAGATTACGGTTTATTAAGCAATGTGGCCCCATCGCAAATTATAAAAACACGAACTGGCGCACCAACTCCGGATGATTTAGATGAACTATTAACTAAAGTATGGAAAGAGCCTGGTTTCTTTTTATTGCATCCCTTGGCAATTGCTGCTTTTGGCCGTGAATGTACGCGTCGCGGTGTGCCGCCTCCTACTACATCTTTATTCGGATCACAATTTTTAACCTGGAGAGGAATTCCGTTAATTCCATCGGATAAACTGCCTATCAAAAACGGAAAATCGAAAATCATTTTATTAAGAACCGGAGAAAGCCGTCAGGGTGTTATCGGATTGATTCAGCCAGGTTTACAGGGAGAACAATCCCCTGGATTATCTGTTCGCTTTATGGGCATCAATGAAAAAGCAATTGCTTCATATTTAGTATCACTTTATTGTTCTTTGGCTGTTTTGGTTGATGATGCCATTGCTGTTTTAGAAGATGTAGAAATAGGAAAGTATCATGAGTACAAATACTAATAACAGTGATCTGCCTAATATTGACGATCTGCAGCTTTTAGCCAACGAATTGTTCAAGACTTTACCTAATGAATTTCCTAAAGAAATTTCGTTGAGTCCTGATAAAGCCGAACATCCTCGTGCGACAAAGATTGCAGAAACACTTTTGCATGCGGGTGGAGCCAATATCATTGCACCATTCCCAACGCAAAGTCCGTTAAATGTACAACCTCTCCCGCCTTCATTTAGTGGTTTTGGATCTTCTCCTACAATTGCTACTCAAAGTTCGAGCACTTCGGCATTATATCCGAATGCAGGTGCAGGTTTTGATCCTCAATACGGTATTCCTTCGTCAGGAGTTCCTGAAAATAATGCGTTAAACATCAATAATCCACAAACAGGATTTAATGATATTAATTTGAAAAATGAAAGTGCATCTCAAATTAATGAGGAGTCTTTTTTTTCATCCCTGCTTCTGAATAATCAATATTTACCTTTTCAAACCCAAAATTCTTCTTTTGAAGCGGAATTAAAAGTGGCTTTGGAAACGGTTGATACACAATTCAGAAAACGTATTGATTTCCCGTCAAGCGGAAGTGAAACTATAAATTCATATTATTTTTTAGATCAGAATCCGTTTGCTTTCGATAAAAAAAACACAAATGCAATTGTTGGAAATACTTTTGGACTTAAAGAAATCGGTGGTTTGACAGGAGCCAATTTTGATGCATCCTTAATCAAAAAAGATTTTCCGATCCTAAATGAAACTGTAAACGGCAAACCTTTAATTTGGTTTGACAATGCAGCAACGACTCAAAAACCACAAGCCGTCATTGATCGGATCGCTTATTTTTATGAACACGAAAATTCGAATATTCATCGCGCTGCACATGAATTAGCGGCGCGGGCATCTGATGCTTATGAAGCGGCACGCGAAAAAGTAAAGACTTTTTTAAATGCAAGTTCAGTAAACGAAATTGTTTTTGTTCGCGGTGCAACTGAAGGTATAAACTTGGTAGCACAAAGCTGGGGTGATCATAATTTAGTTGCAGGAGATGAAATTATTGTGAGTAATCTCGAGCATCATGCGAACATTGTTCCATGGAAACGATTGGCCGATAAAAAAGGTTTGAAATTAAGAGTAATTCCGGTTGACGATGACGGTCAGATTTTGCTTGACGAATATGCAAAACTGTTAAATTCAAAAACGCGTTTGGTTGCTTTTACACAGGTTTCAAATGCATTAGGAACTGTAACTCCTGCCAAAAAAATTGTCGAAATGGCGCATGCAGCAGGAGCTAAAGTTTTAATCGACGGTGCACAATCTGTTTCGCATATGAAAGTTGATGTTCAGGATTTAAATCCGGATTGGCTTGTTTTTTCCGGACACAAATTATTTGGACCTACCGGAATTGGAGCTTTATACGGCAAAGAAGAATTACTGAACGAAATGCAACCGTATCAAGCTGGAGGAAACATGATTCAGGATGTAACTTTTGAGGAAATAAAATACCACAAAGCACCCAATCGTTTTGAAGCCGGAACAGGTAACATTGCTGATGCAATTGGTCTTGGAGCTGCGATAGATTATGTAACCAAAATAGGAATCGACACCATCGGCCAATACGAACATTATTTATTGGACTATGCGACTCGATTGCTGAAAGATATTCCTGGTGTACGATTAATAGGAACTGCGAAAGATAAAGCAAGTGTATTATCTTTTAATCTGCAAGGTTATACCAATGATCAGGTTGGGCAAGCTTTAAATAAAGAAGGAGTTGCGGTAAGAACTGGACATCATTGTGCGCAGCCAATTTTGCGCCGAATGGGAGTCGAAACCACTGTTCGTCCTTCTTTGGCTTTTTACAATACAACTCAGGATGTTGATACTTTTATAAAAACGGTATGGGAGCTTAAAAAGGTTCGATTTTAGATAAAAAATAATTACTTTTTTTGATATTTTAAGTAATTATAATCAAAAGCGACTGTTTCTGGAAACAGTCGCTTTTTTATATTTAAACGTGAAGAAGAATTGACTTTATTTCCAAGTATTAATACAAAATATAAATATTACTCATACAAATTGTTAATTTACAAACGCTTAACTCATATTAATCATTTATTGACTCAATATTAAATAATTCATTGGCAATATTTTTAAAAATATAACTTTATATGACTTCTATTGTTGCAAATACTACAAAAGCAACACAAACTGTTATATATAATGTTAATAATCGTATATTGTTTAACATATATTTAAGACATTTGATAAAACTAATCCAAAACATTTGAAAAATGAAAATTAAGGCAAAGCATTTTTTATGGCTCGTATTGATACTATTTGTACAAATAGCGAGCGCACAGGAAGGATACATTTCTGGTAAGGTTACTGATAAAAAAGGAGTTCCGATTCCTGGAGTTAATATTGTTCTAAAGGGTACAAGTGCAAGTACTCAAACTGATTTTGACGGAAACTTTAAAATAACCGCCAAAAAAGGAGATATTCTAACGATAAGTTATGTGAGTTTTGCTACGATAAATGTACCTGCTTCAAATGGTATGGCAATTGAATTAGTCGAAACTCAAAATGAATTGGAAGCTGTACTTGTTGTAGGTTACGGTACACAATCCAAAAAGAATTTAACCGATAATATTGCACGTGTAACAGCGAAAGATATTCAGCAAATACCCGTTTCGAACTTGCAAAATGCATTAGTAGGAAAGCTGGCCGGAGTTCAAATTACACAAACAAATGGTAAAGTTGAAGGAGGAATTAATATTAGAGTTCGTGGTGCTGCCAGTATAAGTGCAGGAACACAGCCATTATATGTTTTAGACGGAATTCCGCTTATCACTGATAACGAATCCGGTAATGGAGCACCAACCAACCCTTTATTGACTTTAAGTACCAACGAAATAGAATCTATTGATGTTTTAAAGGATGCCTCTTCCGCAGCTATTTACGGTGCGCGTGGAGCAAATGGTGTTGTAATAATTACAACCAAAAAAGGAAAAGAAGGAAAAGGAAATTTCTCAATCAACTTCTCACAAGGTGTTAGTGAGGCTACACATAAAAAGAAATGGCTTAACGCAAAACAATACGTCGAATTATTGCAGGAAGCTGGAAGAAATGTTGACGATTTAGAATCTGTTGAAGATGAATTGGAATATCTGTCTCAGGGAACTGACTGGAGAAATGGAGAAGTTAATACAGACTGGCAGGATATTGCGCTGCGAACAGGTTATACAACCGATGCAGATTTTTCTGTTTCTGGCGGAGATGAAAAAACAAAATACTTTTTCTCAGGAGCCTATAATAACACAACAGGAATTGTTGACAGTAATGATTTAGAAAGAATTACAGCGAGATCAAACGTATCGCATAAAGTTTCTGATCGTTTTACAGCCGGAATGAATATTGGTTTTTCAAGATCTGTTATCAACAGGGTTCAGGACGACAACGCCTTCTCTACTCCATTGCAATCTGTAGCTCAGGCTCCTATTTCGCAAGCCAGATTAGAGGACGGAACTCCAAATCCAAATACAGAATATGTCAACTATTTATTAGCAAAAGACAATACTTCATGGAAAACAATCATGCGCAGAGTTACCGGAAAAGTTTTTGGAGAATTAAAAATAGTAAATGGTTTGAAATTTAATTCTGATTTCTCGTACGATCTTTTATCACAAACAGAAGATTACTGGCAAGGTAAAGATGCACCGTTTATGGCTACTGACGGAGCTGTATACGCTAGTTCTGTAAATACCGAAAGTTATGTTTTTAGTAACTACTTCACATACGATAAAACATTTGCCGAAAAGCATAATCTAAATGTTGTTGCCGGAATGGAATTCAACAAATACAACAGAAGATATCAGGATGTAAACAGTATTTATTTCCCTAATGACGATTTTCATACTATTGATGGAGGTGCCGAAGTAAATGAAGGACACGGTAGTGAAACTGATTATGCTTTTGTATCTCAATTTGGAAGATTAAATTACTCGTTCGCAGGTAAATATCTTTTCAAGGCAAGTGTCCGTCGTGATGGTTCATCCCGTTTTGGGAAAAATGAAAGATTTGGAGTTTTCCCTGCCTTCTCTGTGGGTTGGGTAATGTCTCAGGAAAGTTTTCTAAAAGATAATACAGTTTTAACTTATTTAAAACTAAAAGGAAGCTGGGGTAAATTAGGAAATGCTGAAATCGGAAACTTTGCTTCCCGTCAATTATACAGACCAAACCCTTATAACTTAAAATCAGGTCTTACTTTTGATCAGGCAGGAAATAATGATTTGACCTGGGAGAAATCAACCCAGACTGATTTTGGTGTAGAGGTTGGTTTCTTAAATAAAATCACTTTTGAGGCTGATTACTATCAGAAAGATACAGACGGTTTACTTTTTGAAGTGCCGTTGCCTCTAAGTTCTGGTGCCCCTTTTGTGAATAAAAACATAGGAAAAATCAGAAGTAATGGTCTTGAGTTTACCTTAAACACAAAAAATATAGAAACACAAGATTTTAGATGGAATACCAGTTTCAACCTTACTACGAATCAATCAAAAGTAAAATCACTTCCAAACAATAATACAGATATCATTTCTGATTATACTATTAACAGAACCGGAGAAAACATTTCTTCTTTCTTTTTAGTAGAATATGCCGGAGTTGACCCCGCTAATGGAGATGCACTTTTTGTAAAAAACACAACAAATGCTGACGGAAGTATTGATAAAAGCACAACTAATGATTATAGTGAAGCTAAAAGAATTATTTCCGGTAATCCTTTCCCAACTTTAATGTCTGGTTTGACGAATACAATGACATATAAAGGTTTTGATTTTACATTTACTTTTCAGGGAGAATGGGGTGCGAGCATCTATAATTCGGCTGGTTTATACCAATCAACTGCAGCTGATTATTTTGACAATCAAACATTGGATCAGTTAAACCGTTGGCAAAATCCTGGCGACATTACAAATGTTCCTCAAGCAAGATTTGGCGGATCAAACGGAACTCAGGAATCTACCCGTTATTTAGATAAAGCTGATTTTGTGCGTTTAAGAAACATTACAATAGGTTACTCATTACCTAAAGAAACTGTAAACAAAGCCGGAATGAGTAGCTTGAGAGTGTATTTTACAGCTGTTAACCTGCTTACTTTTACGAATTACGAAGGAACCGATCCGGAAGCAAGAAGAGACGATATTACTAAAGGAAGTCCACGTGTTGGAGAGGATTTTTACTCTGCACCACCCGCAAAAACATTTGCAATGGGAGTAAATATTAATTTTTAAAAAGAACAAGATGAAAGCAAATAAATTAATCTTATTTATAATTTTCGCAGTCTTTTTTGCAAGTTGCGAAAACGAATTAAACTTAGAACCTAAGCAAAGAGAGGATGCATCAGTAACCTTAAGCACTGAAAGTGGTGTTACAAATGTACTTACCGGTGCTTATGCCCTGGCTGCAAATGGTAATGCCTATGGGGGAAGAATTTTACTTTATGCCGATTTACTAGGTGTAAGTGGCGTATTAAACACAACCGATTTAAGATGGAGAGGTTCCTTTGGAGAGCTAAGACAAATGTATATTAAATCAATGCAATCTAATAACGTAATTATTGAAGGAACTTATGCAAGATGTTATGAAATCATAAATGCAGCAAATACCGTTATCGAAAACATAGATAAGGTTAAAGATGCGGATAAAAAAGCCCGAATGATTGGTGAAGCCAACTTTTTAAAATCGCTGGCTTACTTTGATTTGGTTCGCTTTTTTGCAAAACCATATGTAAGCGGACAAGCCAATAGCCAATTAGGAGTTGTTATCAGACCAAATGCTATTTACGATTTTAATGCAGATCTTTCGAAAGAAAGAAGCACTGTTGATGAAGTTTACAAAGTAATTATTGACGGATTAAATCTGGCTTACACCAATCTCCCTGAAGAAAACAGCTTTTATGCTGATAAATATGCCGCAAGAGCTTTGTTAGCGCGAGTGTACCTGCAACAAGGGAATTATGCGTTGGCAAGAGATGCTGCAAACGATGTGATTGAAAATAGCGGCCATTCATTATCTCAAACCTACGCTGGCGCTTTTAACCACGAAACGGATAAAGACGAAGATGTATTTGCTATTCAGATTACAAAACAAACCGGTGTAAACGATGTTGTAACTTTTTATGCTTCTGAAGATAATGGAGGCCGTGGCGGTGATTTTACTATCAGGGATGCGTATTTATCAAAATTCACTGATCCTGATGACAGAGCAACATTTAATTATGTAAATGATGCCAACGGAAGACTTCTGACTTCTAAATTTACAGATCAGTTTGGAAATGTTGGAATTATCCGTTTGGCCGAAATGTATTTGATAAGAGCAGAAGCTAATTTAAGAGCCGGAACAGCATTAGGAAATACACCTCTTGACGATATTAATAGTATCAGATCAAGAGCAAATGCCGATGATTTAAGCTCCGTAACTATCGATGATATTTTATTGGAACGCGAATTAGAATTGGGAATGGAAGGATTTTTAATCCATGATATCCGAAGAACAAAACGTTCTATTGACATTAGTACCAGTGGAGATGGTTCTGATGTTTTGCCTTTTGATGCTGATGAATTGGTATTCCCTATTCCTTTAAGCGAAACCGATGCTAACAAAAAAATTACTCAAAATCCAGGTTACAGTAGTTAATCTGAAATTATTGAATATAAAAAATCCCGTTTGAACGGGATTTTTTTTTAGCATCAGCTCTGCGTCAAATTAATAATTCGGAATCTTATTTATGCCTTAAACTATCTAAAAAATTACGATTATACACAACCGAATTATGATTTTTATTAAATGATTCGGCAAGTTCATTGTAATACAGGGCCTTTTCAATATTCCCAATATTATAGTAACAGACGGCAAGCTCGATAGCAGGAATAAAAGTCCAGCTTTCGCTGTTTGTTATTCCTGTATAATCCGAAGAAACTTTAAGTGTTAATATAAATTCAAACCAATAAATAGCCCTTTTATAATCGCCTTTTTCTTTATAGATATATCCTATTTCGCAACAGGATTCAGCTCGTGGAATATCAAAACAAAAGCTGTTAAAAAAACATTTTAGAGCATTATCGGGATCTTTACGTTTTTTATAAATTTTACCTTTTTCAAGGCATGCATTTATATTGTCACCAACGGAACCCATTTTGGTATTGAGAAACTGGGTAAAATATTCAATTGACATATCGTATTTATGATGGTCTCTTAATTCTCTTGCATAATAATATAGGGCTCTTGGCGAAAAAGGCTTCTTTTGTAATAACTGCTCTTCATATATTTTTAAGTTTCGGTTTGAGAAAGAAACTTGTTTTGTATGTGTAATAGCGATTTCAGACTTTAGATAATTATCGCCATATGTAATATATTCATGAACAGGATCATTCCATCTATAATTATTGGCTCTTTTTAGTAATCTTTCGCGATAGAAAGAATATAAGGGATTATATTTTTTATCTACAACATAATTATACTTCATTAAAACCATATCAATTTCGGGAGAAAGTGTTTGTTTGAGTTCAATAAAAGCAATTTTATCTTTTTCGATTAAAATATCATCCGCATCCAACCAAAGTTGATACTCTTTTGTAGCTTTGGAAAAAGAGAAATTTCGAGCTGCCCCAAAATCATTTATCCATTCAAAATCGTAGACTTTATCGGTATACAAATACGCAATTTCTTTTGTTTTATCATTTGAGCCGGTATCAACAATTATAATTTCGTCAACTACATCTTTTACGGAGTCCAGACATTTTGGCAACATCTGTTCTTCATTTTTTACAATCATACACAAACTTATCGTTATCATACTTTCTTAATTAATTATTCTTTTACATCATTCTCAAATCAGAATTATTAATAAAAATTCTGATTGAAAATTTCGGCAAAAATAGCCTGTATACAAACCATTAAAGTGCTGGTAAAGATTTATTTATATTAAAAAAAGATTTCGATTACAATGAAAAAACAAAAAACATATACAGAAACCGAATATGTTTATCAATATTTTAGAAACAATAAAAACAATAAATTAAGCAAACACCCCGTGAGTCAATACAGCGCAGCAATGGCAACGTATTTTTTTAAAAATTTATTATAAAAGATAATATGGAATCCCATTTTAAGCAAATAAAAAAACATCACAAAGGATGTTTTTTTATGTGATTTTATAAGTAAGGTTGAAAATTAATATAAAATCTAATTTATTTTTATAGAAAGTAGAATTTTACGATGCCATAGCAATTTCTGCAGGAACTGCAAGCATTGCCAAAGTTAACGGATCTGAATAGCCGGAGAAAAAAGTATCTAACACCTCCTGAAATACTGGATTAGCATTTTCAACCTGAGAAAACAGCGTCATTGAAGAACGTAATTTTCGGGCATCTAATTCTCCTAAAATTACTTCAATTGATTTTGTTTTAAATGTCAGCAAAAGTTCTGAAATTTCAATTAAATGTTTTGCCAAAACCGGATGATTAAGAAACTCCTTTGCCTCATTAAGATCTGCAAGAGCATAATATTTAGCGATAGTACTTTTTCCTAAACCTTTTATTTGAGGAAAAATAAACCACATCCAATGTGTCTCTTTTTTTCCTTTTTTAATTTCAGAAAAAGCAGTCAGATAAAGTTTATTCTGTGCATCTAAAAAACGTGTTAAATCAGTATTTGAATAAGCCATTTGTGAAATTGATTTAGTTTATAATTCAGTTTTTGGTTGTCTGTTTTATCTTCAAATGAAATAAAAAACGATTTATGATTCATTTTCTGTTCTTTTGAAGATATCCAAAACTACTTATCATTCTGAATTAAAAATTATATAATTATTTTAGCTTGTTATATAATTTCATCTTGTTATATAAAAAAAGCTGCAAGAAGATCTTACAGCTTTTGGTTTTTATAATAGAATTAAATTTAATCCCTAAAATCATTCAATGATTTCTCAATAATTTCCAGACATTCCTGAATTTGAGTTTCTGTCATTACCAACGGCGGAGCTAATCTAATTTTATTTCCATGAGTTGGTTTTGCCAATAATCCGTTATCTCTGAATCTTAGACAAATTTCCCAGGCTAAATCAGAATCTTCTCCACAATTAATTACGATGGCATTTAGTAAACCTTTTCCGCGAACAAGCGTAATCAGATTATTTCTTTCAGCAATTTCATTTAAACCTTTTCTTAAAATGATTCCTAAACGTTCTGCATTTTCTGCTAGTTTCTCCTCTTTTATAACTTCAAGGGCAGCAATAGCAACGGCCGCCGCAACAGGATTTCCTCCAAAAGTAGATCCGTGTTGTCCCGGTTTAATCACATTCATAATTTCGTCATTGCACAAAACTGCCGACACCGGGTAAACTCCACCAGAAATTGCTTTTCCTAAAATTAAAATATCAGGCTGTACATTTTCATGATGAACGGCTAATAATTTTCCGGTACGAGCGATTCCAGTCTGAACTTCATCAGCAATAAACAACACATTATGTTTCTCACACAAAGCTTTTGCTTTCGCCAAATAGCCTTCAGTAGGAACATAAACTCCAGCCTCTCCCTGAATTGGTTCAACTAAAAATCCGGCAATATTTTTTGAAGAATTTAAAGCCTTTTCAAGAGCTTCAAGATTATCATATTCAATTTTTATAAATCCATCAGTAAACGGACCGAAATTTTTACGGGCAGTTTCATCATTTGAAAATGAAATAATGGTAGTGGTTCTTCCATGGAAATTATTCTCACACACAATAACCTGCGCCTGATTTTCCGGAATTCCTTTTACTTCATAGGCCCATTTTCTACAAACTTTCAAAGCCGTTTCAACCGCTTCTGCACCTGTATTCATTGGTAACACTTTATCAAAACCAAAATACTTCGTTACATATTCTTCGTAATCTCCTAATTTGTCATTATAAAAAGCACGTGATGTTAAGGTCAGTTTTTGGGCCTGATCCACCATCGCCTGTACAATTTTCGGGTGACAATGCCCTTGATTTACTGCAGAGTAAGCCGATAAGAAATCATAGTATTTTTTTCCGTCAACATCCCAAACATATACACCTTCTCCCCTTTCCAGTACAACCGGAAGCGGATGATAATTATGAGCGCCGTATTTATTTTCTTTTTCAATCAAAATTTCTGCTTTTGACGAAAGGGTATTTTCAGTATGAATCATGATCTGTGTTTTTTAGAATACAAAAGTATCAAAAAAATTTTATTTACGACATTAAAGACTAATATTTGACTTTAATTTTTAATAAATAAGTCAAAATACACCTTTCGAAGATTAAAAAAGTAAAATATGATTTTAGCATAACTCATGTTTAATCCTTTTTTATTAAAAAAAATAATTACTTTTATGGATGTAATAATGCAGATTAAACTCAATATAAAAGAATGGAAACATTAGACGAATTTGATATCAATATAATTAAGGAATTGGAAAAAGACGGAAGAATGGCTTTTTCTGCAATTGCAGCTAATTTGAAAATATCAAACACGATGGTGCATCAACGTATCAACAGAATGATAGAACAAGGGGTAATTGGTGGTATAAAACCAATTATACAAGAAAAAAAGATTGGATACGACTGGGCTTCTTTTACCGGAATAACACTGAATAAAGATTCTGATTCTGACCGGATTATTGAAGCTTTAAAAGATATTCCTGAAATTACCGAATGTTATTATGTAACGGGCTCCTTCACACTGTATATCAAAATTATAGCAAAAAACCACGAACATATGCGAAGAATTCTTTACGAAAAAATCGACAGTATTCCGGGCATTGCCAAAACCGATTCGATTATTGAACTGGGCTGTGCTTTTAAACGAAATATTACTTTATAGTAGTTGTTTGTCAAATCATAAAGTTTATATTTAAACACATAGAAAACATAGTTTTTGGGCTCTCAAAAAAGACGTTTCACTTATTCAAAAACACAGAGTTAGCTATGTGTAAAGAAATATGTTTCTTTTTAAATCCTTTTTTAATACATAAAATCTATGTTTTCTATGTGTTGAAATTAATTCCAGAATGGATTCTTATAATAAGTATAACAACGTTCGCTACATGAAAAACAAGTTTCTTTTTAGATTTTCGTCAAATCAGTTTATTGCATTTCTGTTTCTTTTTATTTTTAATTGTCTACAGGCACAAACGCCAAAAGGAAAACTATTTATTATTGGCGGCGGAGATCGTTCTGACGCTTTAATGAAACAGGTTTTGACTGTAGCCGAATTATCTAAAAAAGATTATATCGTGGTTTTACCGATGTCAAGCGAAGAACCGGATAGTTCTTTTATCTTTTTTAAAACACAAATGGTCACACTCACATCAAATCCAATTGTGATGCTGAACTTTAATGCAGCAACAGCTCAAAATAAAGTTCTTACAGATTCGGTTCAAAAAGCAAAACTGATTTTTATAAGCGGCGGTGATCAGAGTCGTTTTATGAATGTGGTACAAAATACGCCAATTAAAACGGCAATACAAAAGGCATACGAAAACGGAAGCACAATTTCGGGAACAAGCGCTGGAGCAGCCGTAATGTCTGAAAAAATGATTACCGGAAACCAAAAACTGCAAAAAGTATATTCAGGTACTTTTGACAACATTCGCTATGATAATTTAGAAACTTCAGAAGGTTTGGGATTGCTAAAAACCGCTGTTATCGATCAGCATTTTTTAAAGAGAAACCGATACAATCGTTTGCTTTCTGCTTTGGTTGAATTTCCAACTTTAACCGGAATCGGAATTGATGAAGCAACTGCGATTATCGTTCGAAACAATCAAATTGAAGTGGCTGGAGAAAGCGAAGTTATTGTCGTTAAAAACCCGAAGGGAATTATAAAATCTAAAAATAACAACCTGATTTCTATTGAAAAATTAGAAATGAGCATTTATACCGCCGGACAAAAATTTAATATCAAATAAGCATGTTTATCTCAAAAATATTAACGTTAACTTTTCTATTCTGCTGTATCAGTTTTCAGATTTCGGCACAAAAAATCAATTCAAAAGAAGTCAGCCGATTAGAAAAATCAGCACAACAAGTTACCATTATAAGAGACAATTGGGGTATTCCGCACATTTATGGAAAAACAGATGCCGATGCCGTTTTCGGATTACTTTATGCACAATGTGAAGATGATTTCAAAAGAATCGAAATGAATTATATTGAAAAACTGGGACGCCTTTCCGAAATAAAAGGGCAATCCGTTTTATACAATGATTTAGAAATTAAACTTTTAATTGATGTTGATGAAGCTAAAGCCGATTATAAAAAAGCGCCATCATGGCTTAAAAAATTGTTGAATAGTTACGCAGACGCGATCAACTTTTATCTTTACAAACATCCTGAAGTCAAACCGGCACTTTTGACGCATTTTGAACCATGGTTTCCGTTGCTTTGGACAGACGGAAGTATTGGTGCCATTAGTACGGCAGATCTTTCTACAGCAGAATTAAAAGCGTTTTATTCCGGAAATAATGATAAAGTGGCTTACGTAGAAAGAGAAAAATACGTTCAGACCGGCTCCAACGGATTTGCTTTTGCGCCATCAAAAACATCTGATGGAAATGCTATTTTATACATTAATCCGCATACTACTTTTTATTTCAGACCCGAAGTTCAGGTTACAAGCGATGAAGGTTTAAACGTGTACGGAGCCGTAACATGGGGACAATTTTTCATTTATCAGGGATTTAATGAAAATTGTGGCTGGATGCATACCTCCTCCAATGTTGATGTTGCCGATATGTATGCCGAAAAAATCACCAATAAAAACGGAAAATTATTTTACGAGTTCGACAAAAAGCTTTTGCCGGTCATCGAAAAGGGAATCACGATTAACTATACGGAAAACGGAAAATTAATTCCAAAAAAATTCAAAACCTATTTCACCAACAACGGTCCAATTATGGCCAAGCGCGACGGAAAATGGATTAGTTTAAAATCGAATAATCGTTCGATGACCAGTTTGATTCAGAGTTGGGTGCGAACAAAATCCAAAAACTTTGACGATTACAAAAAAGCAATGGATTTAAAAGCCAATACTTCCAATAATACGGTTTATGCCGATAGTAAAGGAAATATCGCCTATTGGCACGGGAATTTTATTCCGATAAGAGATAAAAATCTGAATTGGTCAAAAGTAATTGACGGTTCAATTTCAGCAACACAATGGAAAGATTTACACGAAGTTGATGAAACAGTTCATTTGTACAATCCTGTAAACGGCTGGCTTCAGAATTGTAATTCCACTCCCTATTCGGTCGCAGGAGAAAACAGTCCGAAAAGAGAAAATTATTTGCCTTATATGGCACCAGACGGAGAAAATTTCAGAGGAATTAATGCCGTTCGAATTTTCAGCAAAGGCGATAAATATACCTTAGAAAAAGTCATAGCCGACGGTTACGATTCGAAGTTATCAATTTTTGAGATTTTGATTCCGAGTCTGGTGAATGTCTTCGAAAAAAACATTACATCTACATATCCTGATTATAGCGAATTATCAGAAGCCATTACAATTTTGAAAAACTGGGACTATTATGCTAAGGAAAATTCGGTAGCCACTGCTTTAGCTGTTGAATGGGCGTATAAATTAGATCCAATTATTCTAAAAGCGTATGTTGATGAAGGCGAATTGGATCAGGTTGAAAACACAAAAAAATTCGCGGCAACTGCAGGAGTTGATCAATTAATTCCGCAATTACAAAATGTCATTAAAGAATTAAAATCAAAATGGGGAACCTGGCAGGTTGCCTGGGGAGAAATAAATCGTTTTCAGCGTTCAGGCGGCGCTATCGATTTAAAATACGACGATGCTAAACCGAGTTTACCAATTGGTTTTGGACCTGGTTCCTGGGGAAGTTTGCCTTCGTTTAAAAGCAGCTATCAAAACGGTTCTAAAAAACGTTACGGTTATAATGGAAACAGTTTTATCTGTGTTGTTGAATTTGGCTCAAAAATAAAAGCAAAATCATTATTGGCCGGAGGAAACAGCGGCGATGAAAACTCAAAACATTTTACAGATCAGGCCGAAATGTATCGCAAAGGAGAATTTAAAGACGTCTTATTTTATAAAGAAGATGTTGAGAAAAATGCCGAGAAAACCTATCATCCAGGCGAATAATTCAATCTTAAATCATATAATTTTAAACCTCGTAAGAAATAGCTTTCGAGGTTTTTTTGTAACATATTATTTCTGATATTTGTTTAAAATTGTAAAACGATGAAAAATTCAGCTCTTCTTATTTTTGCTACTATATTGTTTTCTCACACTATAAATGCACAATTAAAACCAGTAAAATATGCTGACGGAAGTCAGGCATTAAATGGTTTAGCTATAAAACCTGCTAAAAAAAGCGGTAATAATCCAGGAATTTTACTTTTGCCGGCTTGGCTCGGAATTGATAATGCCTCAAAAGGAATTGCAGAGAATTTATCAAAACTAGGCTATACTGTTTTTATCGCTGATATTTATGGAGAAGGAAACTATCCAAAAAATACTTCAGAAGCAGGAAAACAAGCTGGTTTCTATAAAACGAATTATAAGGCTTACCAAAAACGAATCAATCTTGCTTTACAGGAATTAATTAAATCCGGAGCAAATGCAGATAATATTGTAATTATTGGATATTGTTTTGGAGGAACAGGAGTTTTGGAAGCTGCGCGTGGTCATTTGAACGTAAAAGGAGTTGCTTCCTTTCACGGAGGTTTAGGAAAAGATGCCGCACGACCTGCAACACCAATTACAGCAAAAGTTTTAATTTGTCATGGAGCTGACGATCCATATGCTTCTAAAGAAGAAATTGCCGCTTTTCAACAAGAAATGCGTGATTCAAAAGCCGATTGGCAAATGATTTATTATGCAGATTCTGTTCACTCTTTCACCAATCCGGAAGCAGGAAACGATAATTCTAAAGGAGCGGCTTATAATCCGGTTGCTGCTAAAAGAGCATTTGAGCATTTGAAGCTTTTTTTGGATGAAGTTCTGAAAAAGTAAATGACACGCAGATGACACGGATTTAAACGGATTTGCACGGATTTTCATTAAATTAAAATTTGTGTTAACCCGATTAATTCCAAACTAAACCTTAATAAACCAAATCACAATCAATAAATAACCAAATGTCACACAGTCCCATTAGAAAAGACAAAACCTGCCTGAATTGCAGGCATGTTGTCGAACAAAAATTCTGCCCCAATTGCGGACAGGAAAATACAGACAGCCGAAAGACCTTTCATCATTTGTTTGTCCATTTTTTTGAAGATTTAACGCATTATGAAAATGCATTTTGGAAAACCATTAAAAATCTTCTTTTTAAACCTGCGACTTTAACCAAAGAATATCTGTCCGGAAAAAGATTATCGTATCTGGCACCTGTTCGTCTTTATATTTTTATCAGTTTTATCACTTTTTTATTGATTGCCTTGTTTCCGAATAAGGTAAACGAAAATCTAAGTAAAAGCGAAAAAGAAATTACTTCAAAACTTATAAAACAAGAGACAAAAGGAAAAATTAACGCTTTTAATGAAGATAAAATTTTTGACTTAAGACCGATGAAAACAATCGACTCAATTCAAAAATATGGAAAAGAAAGTGAGAAATTTTCAGATTTTGAATATTGGGCTTATGAAAAAGTGTTAACTGTTACGGAACACAATACCAAAAGGGAAATTATCGAAAAATTCATTGAATCTTTTTTACATAACATCCCTAAAATACTATTCATAATAATGCCTTTCTTTGCCTTCTTCTTATGGATTTTCCACGGCAAAAAAAGATGGTATTATTTTGATCATGGCATTTTTACCCTTCATTATTTCTCTTTTTTACTTTTAATATTTCTTATCTTATTCATAGTCCAAAAGTTATTTGGATTATTAGGAGAGAACAGCCCCGTCGCTTTTATAGCTGATATTATCAATTTTGTCGGAATACTTTGGATGTGTTATTATTTTTATCCGGCACACCATCGATTTTATGGAGAAAGCAGAATAGTTTCGTTTGTTAAAAGTGTGATGCTATTTTTTATAAACTCCTTTTTTATTCTACTTTTACTTGTATTCTATGTTTTCTACATATTTATCAATTTACACTAAACAAAAAAAATGAAAAAAATTGTAATTCTATTACTAATTGCTTCAGCATTTTCATGTAAAAATGCACAGTCGGTTGCTTCTAAGGACAACTCTGACCCAACCAAATACATGAACAATATTACAGCAAAAGACTTAAAAAAAATGCTTTATGTTGTTGCTTCTGACGAAATGGAGGGTCGCGAAACAGGTTCAAAAGGACAGAAAAAAGCAGGACTCTACATGATTGAACAATACAAAAAAAATAAAATTTCGTTCCCAAAAGGAGCAACAGATTACTACCAACACATTCCGGCAGCATTTTTAAATGCAAAGCGTAATGAAAATTTACCCGATTCAGAAAATATCTGGGCGTACATTGAAGGTTCTGAAAAACCAGATGAAGTTTTAGTGATTTCAGCACATTACGATCACGTTGGAATTAAAAATGGAGAAATCTATAACGGAGCAGATGATGATGGCTCCGGAACAGTAGCAGTAATGGAAATTGCAAAAGCATTCGCAAAAGCAAAAAAAGACGGACATGGGCCAAAACGTTCTATCTTATTTCTACATGTAACAGGTGAAGAACATGGTTTGCATGGATCTCGTTATTACTCTGAAAATCCATTGTTTACAATTGCAAACACTATTAGTGACATCAACATCGATATGATCGGACGTCGTGATGTAGAACATGCTAAAACGAATAATTACGTGTATGTAATTGGTGCTGACAGACTTTCGTCGGATTTACATAACGCTGTTGTGGCCCAAAACAACAAATACACTAAATTAGATTTAGATTTTAAATTTAACGATCCTAAAGATCCAAATCATTTCTACGAGCGTTCCGACCACTATAACTTTGCTAAATTTGGTATTCCGGCTGTTTTCTTCTTTAACGGAGTTCACGAAGATTACCACGGTAAAGGCGACGAACCACAAAAAATCGAATATGATGCTTTAACAAAAAGAGCTCAATTAGCGTTTGTTGTAGCCTGGGATTTGGCGAATAGAGAGAATCGACCGGTAGTGGATAAGAAATAAGGTTCTGAGGTATTGAGATGCTAAGGTCCTAAGTTAAAAAAACAAAAAGGGATGAGTCTAAAAACTCATCCCTTTTTTATGTCATTTA
Organism: Flavobacterium sp. Root420; assembly: GCF_001427905.1. Taxonomy (GTDB): domain Bacteria; phylum Bacteroidota; class Bacteroidia; order Flavobacteriales; family Flavobacteriaceae; genus Flavobacterium. Next base: position 117,347 of record NZ_LMEF01000030.1, on the reverse strand, counting down.
GTTTAAAATCTCTAAAAAGAAAAAACTTAGAACCTTAGCATCTCAGAACCTTTTTCATCAGTCATTCATAGAAATCAAAAACTCCTCATTATTTCTGGTTTTCTTAAAACGTTCGTTCACAAAATCCATAGATTCAACCGGGTTCATATCCGATAGATATTTACGCATAATCCACATTCTTTGTAATGTTTTTTCGTCTAATAATAAATCATCACGACGTGTACTTGATGAAGTAAGATCGATTGCAGGGAAAATACGTTTGTTCGCAATTTTACGATCCAATTGAAGTTCCATGTTACCAGTTCCTTTAAATTCCTCAAAGATAACCTCATCCATTTTAGAACCCGTTTCAGTCAATGCTGTTGCGATGATACTTAATGATCCACCGTTTTCTACATTTCTTGCTGCTCCAAAGAAACGTTTTGGTTTTTGTAATGCATTAGCATCAACACCTCCACTTAATACTTTTCCAGAAGCTGGTTGTACAGTATTGTAAGCTCTTGCCAAACGTGTAATTGAGTCTAATAAGATCACAACATCATGTCCGCATTCTACCAAACGTTTTGCTTTTTCCAGAACGATATTAGCAATTTTTACGTGTTCTTGTGGTTCTCTGTCAAAAGTCGAAGCAATAACTTCTCCACGAACACTTCTTTGCATATCTGTAACCTCTTCAGGACGTTCATCAATCAACAGAACGATTAGATAAACTTCAGGGTGATTGGCTGCAATTGCGTTTGCAATGTCTTTTAGTAACATTGTTTTACCGGTTTTCGGTTGCGCGACTATCATACCACGCTGCCCTTTTCCTATTGGAGAAAATAAATCGATAATACGGGTTGAAACTGAACTGCCTTTCTCGGCTAATTTGAATTTTTCAGAAGGAAAAACCGGAGTCAAATGTTCAAAAGAAACTCTGTCACGAACTACCTGCGGATCGTGACCGTTAATTTTTAGTACACGAACTAAAGGGAAAAACTTCTCGCCTTCTTTTGGAGGACGAACCACCCCTTTTACAGTATCACCGGTTTTAAGACCAAATAATCTGATTTGAGAAGTTGATAAATAAATATCATCCGGAGAGGCTAAATAATTATAATCTGATGAACGTAAGAAACCGTATCCGTCCGGCATCATTTCAAGAACACCTTCACTTTCAATAATTCCGTCAAACTCAAAGTCTGAATCCCTGAAATTATTCTTTTTATTTTTATGATTTGGATTTTGGTTTCCGTTATTCCCATTTCCGTTTTGGTTTGGATTCTGATTTGGGTTTTGGTTCGGATTTTGATTTTTATTCTGATTTGGATTAATCTTTTTTACCGGAGCAGTTCCTTCCACTTTTTCGGCTACCGGAGCCGGAGCTACGGTTTCAGTCTCAGTCTCAGTTATTTCTTCAGACGGAACTTCTTTTTCTTTTTGTAAAGCTACCTTTTTCTCGTAAGCTGATTTATTAAACTTTACGATTTTCGGACCCTTTTTCTCTACCGGTGCAGATTCTGAAACTTCCTGAACTTGTAGAACCGGTTGAATTTTCGTGTTGGGTTTTGAAATCTTAGGTGTTACCTCTATTTTCTCAGCTGGTTCCTCTACTTTATCAAATTCTAAAACAGGAGCATTTTTACTAATTGCTGCTTTTTTAACTGGAAGAATCCTTGCTCTTTTAGGTTTATCATCTCCTATTTCTGCTTGGGGCGCAACATTGACAGGAGGCTTTTCAGCCGCTTCCTGATGTGCTAAAATCTGACTGATTAGAGTCTCTTTTTTAACGCCATTAAACTTTATAGTTTTAGCTAACTTAGCTATTTCTTGAAGCTCAGAAAGCTTCATTTCTTTTAATGCAGAAATATCAAACATGAATATTCTATGAATTTAATTATTTTAAAGGAAATACTGTAAAAAGAATAGGTAGATAATTGTTTTCAATTGACCGCAGTATGAAGTGCTTACGGTATTATGATGCAATAATACGAATAAAATTTAATCATACAATAGTATTTATAAAAAAGAAAATATATTTTTGTAAAACAATTTTAGACCATGATACAAAGAATTCAAACCGTATATTTACTTCTTACCTTTGTTATTACAGGGGTTTTAATGTTTTTTATTCCGCTTTGGACATTAAATACAGGAAAAGCATTCTATTTTATGCAAGACCAGGTTTATACTATACTTTTAGGTCTAAGTACAATGCTTACTGTTATCAGCATTATTTCATACAAAAAAAGACAAAATCAGTTTGTGATGGGCAGACTGAACATAATATTAAATTTAATTTTATTAGGATTATTTGTATATCGATCACTAAACTTATCTGGAGAGACAAGTAACATTGTTTCAGAGAAAGGTATTGGGATGTTTCTACCGATTGTTGCTATCGTGTTATTAGTGTTAGCTAATAAAGCCATCAAGAAGGATGAAGATCTCGTAAAATCTGTTGACCGTTTGAGATAAACCTATAAACTTAATTTTTTTGTGCGAAGAGAACCCGAATTTATATTCGGGTTTTTTTGTGCCTTAAAATGATATGAAAATACCCGTAACAGGAACTTTTACAAAACAACCTCTTCTTAAATTTGCCATTTCCGTCCAAAAACGATTATGAAACAAAAAATAAGAATTCATCTGGCAGATGATCATCAGGTGCTTATCGATGGTCTTACCAATTTATTACAAACGGTTCCAAACTTTGAAGTCGTTGGAAATTCTCTGGATGGCACTACAGTATACAACAATGTCAATGAAAATAATGCTGATATATTAATTTTAGATATAAGCATGCCTCAAAAAGACGGAATTGAAGTTTTACAAGAGTTTAGTAAAAATAAAAGCCCTTGTAAAGTCATTATTTTATCCAGCTATGATGAATTAAAAATCATTAAAGAAGTAATGAAATTTGGCGCTAAAGGTTATTTGACCAAAAAATGTGCAGGCAAGAATATTATTGAGGCCATCGAAACTGTTTATCAGGGACAGGAATATTTTTCTGATACCGTAAGAGAGAAAATCTTCAACACTTTTACATACAATAATCCCAAATTAAATAAAAATATCTACATCGAGAATCCCATTTTGAGTCCACGGGAAATTGAGATTGTTACTTTAATTTCATTGGAATACACCGGAAAAGAAATAAGCGAAAAGCTTTTTATCAGTACCAATACAGTCGAAACACATCGAAAAAACATCATGAGAAAACTTCAGACTAAAAACACTATTGGCCTGGTCAAATATGCGTTAAAAAACCATTTGATTAATCCATGAATTTGTCCCGGAAAGAAATCCATTATAGCAACTACTGATTATGTCTTTCATTAGAATTTTAGCTCTTTTTATTTTCTTCATTTCATCTAATGAAAATGCTGTTTATAGTCCGCAAAAAGGATCTTCAAAAGAAGAAAGCACTTTATCCATTAAAAAAACAAAAGAATTTACCTCCACTCAACTTCATCAATACGAACAATTAAGAAATAAAAAAGTAGTCAGTCTATCAATTGTTCTGGTGATAATTCTCTTTTTTTTATTTTATTTCTTTTATCAGAATACTAAGTTAAAACAGAAAATTAAGCGAAAAGACGTCAAGCAAAAATACTATTAGATGTTATAAATTCCGGAATCGATACTCAGGAATTAGAACGTAAAAAAATCGCTTCGTTTTTACATGACAACATTAATTCTTTATTGTCATCTGCGGGATTGCATTTAAATGTTTTCACCAATCAAAATAATATAGAATCTGATGAAATTCGGAAAACAAAAGTTATTTTGACTGATGTTCATGATCTTTTACGTGATATATCACACGAACTTGTTCCGAGTCTTTTGGTCCGTTTTGGTTTGATTTATGCCTTGGAAGATTTATGCGAAAGAAATTCAAATTCAAGTATCACTTTTGAATTTGCAAGCGCAATTCCAACACAAAAAAGATACATTGAAAAATTTGAAATGAAGCTTTATTTTATCACATCAGAACTTTGTAATAATATCATAAAACATAGCGAAGCAAAAAAAGCACATATACTATTAAAAGAAAAAAACAATCATTTTCTTTTAACGATTCGGGATGACGGAAAAGGGTTTAAAACAAAGAAAATGGACGAGGGCTTTGGACTTAATCGAATAAGAGCACGAATTAAAAAATTCAAAGGAAGTTTTGAAATTATTTCCAATCCAGATGACGGAACAATAATTAAAATAAAAATTCCTTTACCTCATCAACATTCATAAAAGCTTATTTTTTTCCTATTTCAACAATCTCCAAATCTTTAATTTTATCATCATCAATAACAAACCTTAACATTGTACGCATTTGGTGGAAACCGCTTTTTCCGCAAGCGCCGGGATTCATATGCAATAAATTATGTTTTTTATCAAACATGACTTTTAAAATATGTGAATGTCCGCAAATAAATAATTTAGGTGGATTTGTCGCCATTTCTTCCCGAATCGCCGGATTGTATTTCCCAGGATAACCTCCTATATGTGTAATCCAAACCGAAACATTTTCACATAAAAACCGATTGTGTAAAGGAAATTCCAATCGGGCTTCTCCTCCATCAATATTACCATAAACACAACGCAAAGGTTTTAGTTTTTTTATGGTATCGGTTACATGCAAATCTCCAATATCTCCGGCATGCCAAACTTCATCGGCCAAAGCCACATATTTTAAAATAGTATCGTCAATGTGACTGTGGGTATCGGAGAGTAGGAGGATTTTGGTCATTTTTTTTAAGGGGCAAAGGTTCAGAGGTGCAAAGGTACAAAGGTTTTTCTTAAAGCTGCTAAGGTTCTGAGTCGCTAAGATTCTAAGTTTTTTTATATATAAAAACCGATTTGCTTTCGCAAATCGGTTTTGTATCCTAACAGGTTTTGAAAACCTGTTAGGTATTTTAGATAACATCTGGATTTAATTAATTCTTAGAACTTTTACCATCTTTCGAATCTTTCGTATCCATCATTTCCATTAGTTTTAATCCTAACAGACCGCTGATTGAACCATCAGAACCACCGTTTCCGGAAATCAATACATCCGGAATTACTTTGATGTTTCCTTTACCAATTTCTTCGGTAACTTTATATCTGGTAAAGTTGTCTCCACCCATTGCACTAACCTGCAATTGATACGATTCCGCAGTTGATTTACCAATCGCCATGATTTTCTCTGCTTCGGCCAAACCTGTTTTAGAGATTCTTTCTGCTTCAGCGCTTGCGTTCAATTTGGTAGCTTCTGCCTGTGCTCCGGCTCTTGCTTTTGTTGCTTCGGCCTCTGCATTGGCACGCATTTTTGTAGCTTCGGCTTCAGCGTTTACATTCAGTTTTAAACTGGTAGCATCTCCTTCTGCTTTCTTTACGGTTGCATCTGCGGTTCTTTGTGCGATTTCAACACTTTGAGAGGCGCGAACGATTTCTTTTTGCATATCGGCAATCGCAGTTTCTTTCTCCATTCCCTGACGTTGTTCCTGCGCCATTCTTTGGGTTTGATAGGTTTTCTGCTCTTCTTCAGCCAATTTTCTATCCGTCAATGTTTTCATTAATGAATCTGGCGGAACGATATCTCCGATCAAAGTATCTACTGCATTTACGTTGTATTCGTCAAGCACTAATTTGATATGATTTTTAGCCGATTCCTGACGTTCTTTTCTGGTACTTAAGAAAGAAATCACATCGCTATCCTGAGCTGAGTTTCTAAAATAGTTACCAATTGTAGGCTCTAAAACCTGAGAAACTAAGTTATTCATACTACCAAAACGCGCAATAACTTTTGGCGCTTCGGCTGCGGGAACGTGAATAATTTGTGCCACATCTAAATTAAACGGGAAACCATCTTTTGAACGAACTGTAATCGTAGAAAGGTTTTTATCCAAATCATGCGATTCACTTCTGGCATTTGCCCAGTTCAAAACTAAGTTTGTCGTTGGAACTGCTTCTAACTTCGTTGTGTATTTATTCAGTGCATATTTTCCTGGTCCAAGCGGTTCCATCCAGACACCGCGCTGCCCTTTTGAAACAATATTTCCGTGTTTAAAAGTATCGCCTGTAACATCCTGTCCATCTTCTCCTATATAAGAAATCACAACTCCAACGTATCCAATTGGCACATCCGTCATTGGGTTTTGTTCGATCAGGATTCCCCATGTATTAATGTAGTAAGATCCAGCCAACATTACCTGAGGTTGCAAACCACGATTACCACCACTATCTAAAAACTTGTCAAAATCCTGAAAGTTGTTATGGCCTTCAACAAACTTACCGGCAATTTGTCCTTGCGGAATGGGTTCTCCATCTAAAGCTGTTACGATACCAATCATATTCTCATAAATCTTGATTTGGTCTGCAATTACAATTTCAAAAAGAAACGTGTTAATACGATACGAACCTGTCGTAATAAAAGCAGTCTGACGTCCTTTTTGTCCGCCATTGTTTAAGAAAAAAGTAGCATCCTGAAAATTATCACTATCTACTTTTCGGGCTAAGATTCGCCCGGTTGGAATTTCTTGTCCGTCTTTACTAAGGACAAGTCCAATTTTACCCTCGGGAATAACTGTAAATCCAGACATATCGATTGAGTATTGCCAGATCCACATTCCCCAGTACAAACCCGGAGCAAGTGTTTTTGCCTGATAACCGGCTTCTCCTTTTGTCGCAATAATACGACCGTCCGGAAGCGACCTGTCGGCTCCAAACAAAACGAATTTTTTGGTCACAAGACCAATTTTATCTTCGGGAACCATTACCATTCCGAAGAAAACGCGTAAAATAAATTTGTAAAAAATAATGGAGAATAAGATTAAAATTATCCACCAATAAGAAGTAATTTCATTCATAGTTTTTGATATTTAGATTACAAACATAGGAGAAATAGTTCCTGTTAAAATGAAATATTTTTAAAATTAACGTTTAATAATTTTTAGCAAAAAAAGTTAAAATCTAATTGATTTTCTATCGTTGGAATTGTCAATTTCTGACACGATTTTTCGAGAAGTAAACTATGATTGGTATTTTGGGTTTTAACAGTTTCTTACGAAGGTTCTGAGGTTCTGAGATGCTAAGGCTCTAAGTTTTCTTTTTGGAGATTTACAAACAATCCTTTTTATTATATTTTTCATTTCTAATGTTAGACGCACTGCAGTGCGCCTCTACAGAAATCTTTGAATCAACAAAATAAAAAACCTTAGAGCCTTAGAATCTTAGCATCTTAGAAACTTAAAAAAAACCTTTGTACCTTTGCCCCTCTGAACCTTTGAACCTTTACTTTGAGATATTTTATTCAATTTGCTTATAACGGAACACATTATCATGGCTGGCAATTTCAGCCGAATGCGGCTTCTGTTCAGGAAACTTTAAACAAAGCACTTTCGGTATTATTAAATGCTCCTATAAATGTTATGGGTGCCGGGCGAACGGATACCGGAGTTCATGCCCAGGAAATGTACGGGCATTTTGATTTTGAAACCGAAATTGATGTTCCAAATTTAGTGCACAAACTGAATTCATATTTACCAAAAAACATTGCAATTTTTGATATTAAATTAGTTCATGATGATGCGCATTGCCGATTTGACGCTACAAAACGAACATACGAATACCATATCAATACTGTTAAAAATCCGTTTTTGGAGGAACTGAGCTGGTACTTTAATCAAAAATTAGATGTAGATTTGATGAATGAAGCGGCGAAAATTTTACTAAATCATACCGATTTTCAATGTTTTTCGAAAGTAAATACAGATGTCAACACATTTGATTGCACGATTTTTGAGGCTTATTGGAAACAAGAAAATAATAAATTGGTTTTTACGATTTCAGCGAATCGTTTTTTACGAAATATGGTTCGTTCTATTGTTGGAACTTTGGTAAATATTGGATTACACAAAATCTCTTTGGAAGATTTTGAAAACATTATTGCAAGCAAAAGCAGAGAAAAAGCGGGTTTTTCGGTTCCGGCACATGGTTTATATTTAACTGAAATTAATTACGATTATCTATAGCTGTAAACTATAGGCAATAAGCAGTAAGCTTAAAGCCTAAAGCCTAAAGCTTAAAGCTCCTAAAAATATAATGAAAGCAAAAGCATTCGATACCGGATTATTCAAACGAATTTTAACATATACAAAGCCTTACAAATGGCGCTATTATGGCGTTATTATTTTTGCTGTTTCACTGTCGATTTTTGCGGCACTTCGCCCCTATTTGTTAAAACAAACGGTCGACGGCTATATCAAGACCCATGATAAACATGGTTTATTGATGTACATTATAGTAATGGGAGTTGTTTTGCTTATGGAGGTTTTTTCCCAGTTTTATTTTGTGTATTGGGCCAACTGGCTCGGACAGGATATTGTAAAAGATATTCGCACCAAACTTTTCAAGCATATTTTGAGTTTCAGAATGAAATATTTTGATTTGGTTCCAGTAGGACAATTGGTTACGAGATCAGTATCAGATATTGAATCGATTGCTCGTATTTTCAGTCAGGGATTATTTATGATTATAAGTGATTTGATGAAGATGCTGGTTGTCTTGATTTTTATGTTTTACATGAACTGGAAACTGACCTGGATCGTAATTGTTGCCATGCCGATACTGGTTTATATTACCCGAATCTTTCAGCGTAAAATGCAAGTTGCTTTTGAGGAAGTCCGTACACAGATTGCAAACATGAATTCCTTTGTGCAGGAGCGCGTTACGGGAATGAAAATCGTACAGCTTTTTAATCGTGAAAAAATCGAAGCTGAAAACTTTAAAGAGATCAATAATAAACATCGCGTTGCCTGGATCAAAACAATTTTATACAACTCGATATTTTTCCCCATTGCCGATATTATTTCTTCCATCACTTTAGGATTAGTTGTTGTTTATGGTGGTTTCAAGATATTAAATGGAGATCATTTTACGACCTTTGGAGATTTATTCTCGTATACGATGTTTATCGGCATGTTATTTAACCCACTTCGTCAGATTGCGGATAAATTCAATGAGATGCAATTAGGAATGATTGCTGCCAATCGTGTTTTTGATATTATCGATACGCAAGATCATATTCAGGATACCGGAACGCTTGAAGCGCCAATTTTTGACGGAAGCATTGAATTTAAGGACGTACGTTTTAGTTATATTCCAGAAGAAGAAGTCATTAAAGGTATTGATCTATCTGTCGCTTCAGGGCAAACAATTGCCATTGTTGGTTCGACCGGAGCTGGAAAATCGACGATAATCAACTTGCTGAATCGTTTTTACGAAATTAATAGCGGTACTATTTTTATCGACGGCCATAATATTGAAAACTATACTTTGGCTTCCTTAAGAAAACAAATTGCGGTGGTTTTGCAGGACGTTTTTTTGTTTGCTGATACCATTTATAATAATATCACTTTACACAATCCAGAAATCACTCGGGAACAAGTTGTAAATGCTGCCAAAAAAATTGGAGTGCACAATTTCATTATGAGTTTGCCTGATAATTACGATTTTGATGTAAAAGAACGTGGCGTAATGCTTTCTTCAGGACAGCGTCAATTGATAGCTTTTTTACGTTCGTATGTGAGTAACCCGAGTATTTTGATTTTGGATGAAGCAACTTCATCAATTGATACTTATTCTGAAGAATTAATTCAGCGTGCTACAGAAACGATTACCAAAGGAAGAACTTCCATTATTATTGCACATCGATTGGCCACGATTGTAAACGCTGATAAAATTGTAGTCATGGATAAGGGTTTAATTGTAGAACAAGGCACACATCAGGAATTATTGAATAAGGCAGAAGGGTATTACAAAAATTTATATGACTCTCAATTTTCTGTGGCGAACTAGATTTTGAAATGCTAAAAAAGTTCTTAAAAAAGTTAAAATAGCGTTATAGGTATCATAAATGTAATCTTTTCAGGAAATTATGTAACAATATTAAATTTCCCTTTTTTTATCTTTGAAATAATAGAAATCAAATGTAAAAGAAAAATGCCACAAAACAGATTTTACCCAAACGAACAATTCAAAGAAATAGAAATAAACGCTTCATTACAATTACGTTACGCCATTTCAAACAGAGGCCGTTTAATAAGCTTTACTGATGACATTGAAAATGGCCGAATCCTAAAAGGAGGCTTGAGTGATGGTTATCCGACCTTTAGATTCAAAGTCAAAAAAGACGACAAAATAGTCAACAAATATCTTTTCCTTTATAAATTAGTTGCCCAATATTTCCTTCCGAAAAACTCTGAAGAACAGACTTATGTTTTGCATCTGGATTACAACCGAAGCAATGACGATGTAAACAATTTACGCTGGGCCACAAAAGCCGAAATGATGGCGCACAGCCGTAAAAGTCCACGTGTGATTCAGGCTAAAAAGAATCTGATCGAACACAACTTAAAAGCAGACGGAAGAAAATTAACTACAACAAAAGTCATGCTGATCAAGAAAATTTTGGCCAGACCAGAACAAAAAACACGTCTAAAAATGATCGCCAAACAATTCGGCGTAAGCGAAATGCAAATCAGACGAATTGCCAGTGGGGAAAACTGGGGGCACGTTAAAGTATAAATTATTAATTGTGAATTGTAAATGGTTAATTGATCAATTGCAGTCACTTTAAGCGAAGTCGAAGATCTTTTCAATACGAAAAGACTTCGACTTCGTTTATTTTGACAAACATTTTAATTTGAGACTTCGTTTCTAAATCTGATTTTTCAATTCATAATTCACAATTTACAATTAACAATTACTTAAGTTTCTGTGAAAAGGTCAAAATCAGTACGGGTAAAAATAAATTTTAAAGTGTTTTTTAAAATAAATCCTTAAATTCGCAAACACAAATAACAAAAGAAAAATCGAAGAGTGAGTTTCGGAATTATAAACCTCATTTTCGGTTATAAATACTAAAAACCAAAAAAATGAAATACGACGTTATTGTTTTAGGAAGTGGTCCTGGCGGATATGTAACAGCGATTAGAGCTTCACAATTAGGCTTTAAAGTAGCTGTAGTTGAAAAAGAAAACCTTGGTGGTGTATGTTTAAACTGGGGATGTATCCCAACTAAAGCATTATTAAAATCAGCTCAGGTTTTTGATTATTTAAAACACGCTTCAGACTACGGATTGAAAGTTTCTGAATTCGATAAAGATTTCCCTGCAGTTGTACAACGTAGCCGTGGTGTTGCTGAAGGAATGAGTAAAGGAGTTCAGTTCCTGATGAAAAAAAACAAAATTGACGTTATTGAAGGTTTTGGAAAACTAAAACCGGGTAAAAAACTTGACGTTACAGATAAAGATAATAAAGTAACTGAATACAGCGCTGACCATATTATCATCGCAACAGGAGCTCGCTCTCGTGAGTTGCCAAACTTACCTCAGGACGGAGTAAAAGTTATTGGATACCGTCAGGCAATGACATTACCAACGCAGCCAAAATCTATGATTATTGTAGGTTCCGGAGCTATTGGAGTGGAGTTTGCACACTTTTACAACTCAATGGGAACAGATGTTACTATTGTAGAATTTATGCCAAACGTTGTTCCTGTAGAAGACGAAGATATCTCAAAACAATTTGAGCGTTCTTTGAAAAAAGCCGGAATTAAAATTATGACTAACTCTTCTGTTGAACGTATTGATACAACTGGTGCAGGAGTTAAAGCATTTGTTAAAACTGCAAAAGGCGAAGAAGTTCTTGAAGCTGACATTTTACTTTCTGCAGTTGGAATCAAAACTAATATCGAAAACATTGGTTTAGAAGAAGTTGGAATCGCTGTTGACAGAGATAAAATCTTAGTAAACGCTTACAACGCAACTAACATTCCTGGTTATTACGCAATTGGAGACGTTACTCCAGGACAGGCTTTAGCTCACGTAGCTTCTGCTGAAGGAATTAACTGTGTGGAGAAAATTAAAGGGTTACATGTAGACCCAATCGATTACGGAAACGTTCCTGGTTGTACTTACGCAACTCCGGAAATTGCTTCTGTTGGTTTAACTGAAAAACAAGCGAAAGAAAAAGGATACGAATTAAAAATTGGTAAATTCCCATTCTCTGCTTCAGGAAAAGCTAAAGCTGCCGGAACTCCGGACGGATTCGTAAAAGTAATCTTCGACGCCAAATACGGAGAATGGTTAGGATGCCACATGATTGGTGCTGGTGTTACAGATATGATTGCTGAAGCAGTTGTAGCCCGTAAACTAGAAACTACAGGTCATGAAATCTTAAAATCTATTCACCCTCACCCAACAATGAGCGAGGCTGTTATGGAGGCTGTAGCTGATGCTTACGGCGAAGTAATTCACTTGTAATACAAAGCCGTTTTACGGTTACATATAATTTTCAATTTAAAAATCCGATTTGTGAAAGCAAGTCGGATTTTTTTATACGTTTGATTTTCCAAACACCAAAAACAAACCTTTTTTATTTTCATAACTTTACGATAAATAAAAGGTTATGAAAGACGTATACATTGTTGAATTCCCGTCGAATTTAGGGTTAAAAGAACCTCAACCCGGAAAAGAACCTGGTGTAAAAAAATTACCGGACTGGTTATGGAAACACAATTTGCATAAATTCATTTCCCATAAAGATATTATCCGACTTGATCCACCAAAATATCGTAATGTTAGAGATCATGAAACGCAAATTCTCAATGCAAATTCCTTAGTTGAATATGCCCGTGAACAGGCTTATCTCATAAATAATTTACTCACTCAAAATAAATTTCCTTTTATACTTGGTGGCGACTGCAGCATTCTTTTAGGAGCAGCAATTGCACTAAAACAAAAAGGGAACTATGGTTTATTTTATCTCGATGGACATACCGATTTCATGGATATTTCCTTGTCTGAAACCGGCGGTGTTGGCGGAATGGCAGCTTCAATTGCGACTGGAAACGGACATGAAAAACTAACCAATATTCTTAACTTATCTCCCTATATAAAAGAAGAAAACCTTTGGTGTGTGGGCAATCGTGAATACGATGATGAATACGAAAATGAGATTCGGAATTCTACTGCCACTTATTTAAGTCTTGAAATGTTACGCAAACAAGGCATTGAAAATTGTGTCAATTCCTTTCTTTCAGAAATTAAAGACAAGAATCTGGATGGTTTTTGGCTTCATATCGATGTAGACGTCTTAAATGATTCTATAATGCCATGTGTTGACAGTCGAACACCTGATGGTTTAACTTATAATGAGTTTAACAAACTTACTTCTTACCTCTTACAAAGCGAGAAATTAAGCGGACTCGAAATAACCATTTTAGATCCGGATTTAGATCCGACAGGACAATATACAAAAGAATTCGTCGCCAATATTTCGGCCACTTTCAACTCATTTAAAAAATAGATTTAATTGATACAATAAAAACTTCCTGTGGCTAATTAGTACGTAAGAGCAAAATAATTTTACGCAGTTCTATTCTGGAACATTAAATGAAAAATAATTTAAAAATCATAGAATGAAAACAAAGATTGCAATACTTGCTCTTATAATTTTTTCTGTAATTGGCTGCAAAAAACACAAGCCAACAGAAGACAAAAACTTAACTTCTTTAGAACAATTAACCACAGGTAACGAAAGATTCCTAAACGGAAGATCTGCTCACCCACGCCAAAACAAAAAAACAGTTCTGGCCAATCAGGACGGGCAAAAACCTTTTGCAGTTGTAATTACCTGTTCAGACAGCCGTGTTTCTCCTGAAATTGTATTTGATCAGGGAATTGGAGACTTGTTCGTAATTAGAAATGCCGGAAATCTAATTTCTGATATCGACATGGGAAGTATCTAATATGCTGTTGAGCATTTAGACTCCAAATTAATTGTTGTTTTAGGTCACACTGAATGTGGCGCTATAAAAGCGTATATCAATGATAAAGATGGTTCTTATAAAAAACATTTTACTCATATTGATAATATCGTTGAAACGATTTCACAGGAAAAAGAAGAAATTGATGCGGATAAAACAATTCCAAAAGCAACTAACTATTTAGAAGCTATTAATGCCAACATCAAACATTCTGTAAAATTAATTCAGGACAATCCAATTGTAAAAGAACACCAGGTAAAAATTGTTGCTATGCGCTACGACGTACACACCGGAAAAGTGGTTCAGTTGTAATTTAAGTTCGAAGAAAATATTAAAATCCGATTTGTGAAAGCAAGTCGGATTTTTTATTTGGGCGTGCCACCATCCCGATAAGAGGGCAAATTACTTTACGCCTATACGCCCTCTTAGCAGGATGCTGTCAGGCTATCCAGTCCGCTGCGGCGGATTCCTCCTATCCTTCACGCAGTCCAGTTTTCATAAGAAGATCTTTTCTTCATTTTTTGTAATAAAAAAAAGAGTATTTTAGTTTCCGAATTCAACCATCAATCAACAAATTATTTTCTAAAAATTATATTGATATGAATGCAGCTGTACAAGATTATAATAATTTGCAAAGCGATTCAGACAAAGAAATCTGCGATCAACTTGCCACAATAATCGATGAAAATCTACCCGACGCCGAAAGCAAAATCTGGCATGCCCACCCCGTTTGGTTTCTGAATGGGAATCCGATTGTTGGTTATAGTAAATTAAAAAATGACGTTCGTTTACTCTTTTGGAGCGGGCAGTCTTTTGAGGAAGAAAAATTGACTAATGAAGGTTCTTTTAAAGCAGCAGATTTCCGTTATACTTCAGCCGGGCAAATCATTAAGGAAGATCTGGAACGCTGGCTCAAAAAAGGAAGAGCAATACAATGGGATTATAAAAACATTGTCAAACGAAAAGGCGTTTTAGAACGATTGAAATAATTGGTGCAACAAAGATTCACAATACCACTTTAAAACTAACGAACAAAACGGATTATGATCGAAATACTTGTGGAACTTCTAATTTTCTGGTTGTTGCTTTGGTGGTTTGATAAATCCAATTTATCTGTTTTAGGTTTTAAAGTAACAAAAAACCGGACGTTCCACTTTATACTTGGTTTTATTACCGTCTCACCTTTTTGTGTTTTTTACTACACCGCTACTTCAACTTTAGCAAATACAAATTATACTAGAAATCCAGAGTTTACAATAGAGCAATTCTTCAAAAGTTCGTGGTGGGTTTTGAATTCGGTTTTATTTGAAGAACTCATTTTCAGGGGCGCTTTACTGTATATTGAACCTAATTCACAAGCGTTAGTTGGCAAATGCGATTACTTAGGTTTCGAAAAAGGAAAATATAACGCAGACGGAATTTATTTCAATATAGAAAAGATGTTGGAGAATGAGTCTAAGGCTTTAATATAAAAAAAATAAAATGAAAATTTTATACTTACTACTAACTGTAATAGCAATTAATTCAACCTATTCTCAAAATCAGGAGTTAAGAGGGAAATGGGTATTAGATAAAATAGTGTATCAGGATGGGACTGATTTAGAAATAAATAATGGTCAATATTCAATTGAATTAAAATATTTTATATCATCGAATTCTTTAAAAATCAACGACCGATTCTTTAAGGCCAACTACAGCTCGAAACAAATTAAAAATGATTATAGAACTATAAATTATACTGTAGAAAATAAATATTTAAAAATTCAGGAACAGAATGATGACAAAATAAGCTACTTTTTAAAAACTGATGATTTTATTACCAAATATCCTGAATTTACATTACAAAAAATTGTACGAGATAGTGATACTATTCTTGTTGCAAATGACCTTGCAAATTATGATTTTCAAAAAGAAGAAAGCCTTGACGATTTTATAAGCTTAAATAGACCAGATAGAAAAGCAAAAAGTCTACCTAATTTATATTTTCAAATCGAATTTATTCTAACAAAAAATAATAAAATACGCGATATAGCGGTTTTGCACTCAATTTCAGAGGGATACGACAATGATTATATTGACGCACTTAAAAAGGCAGAAAAATTCCTGAGAAACAACACAAAATACGATTTATTAATCACACAAGAAGTTAATAATCTGAAATTTGCTGACGACTTAACCGATCCAAAAGAAAAAGAATTATTTGAGATCATCGAGCTTGGTGATCAATACTATGAAGATAATAATTTTAAAAATGCCATAACAACTTATAGTAAAATAAAGCAACTTGAAATTAAAAACAACAGATTTAAAATAAGAATTGAAGACGCTCTTATAAAGTTAGGAATTTCATATTTGGCAACTGGAAATCAAGTGGAAGCTTGCAAAATTTTTCATCTTGTTGGAAATAATACGAAATTCGAAATAAGAAATTATTTAAATAATTTTTGCAAATAAAACGTTGATATAATCATTTTCGAGTTTTTTATTTTTTAATTGAAATTTAGAAGTTACCAGTCTTAAAAAATAATATAATTGCTTCAAAAAAAACTAACCCACAAACCAACCAAAAATGTATGTAACAGAATTACCTATTGACCTAAAAAAACTAATTGAAAATGAAAAAGTCGAATTTTCTATAAAAGCAAAACGAAATCTTCCTCTTGGTAAATCAGTAGGGCGCCTCATTTTCGGCATAGCCTATTGTGCTTTTGTCAGTATTTTTGTTGTCGCTTTCTTTGGCCCCTTATTTAAAAATGAAGAAGTACATTTTACGTCTAATGATGTTCCGGTAACGGCAAGTTGGGATGATTTGGGCGAGTTGATAGTGCCGGGCATGATTATAGGACTATTTGTAATCGTTGGTGTGGGACTTACTATCTCTTCCATTTATGCCCTTTTTCAAAAAGGAGGCTATTTTATTGGAACAGAAACCAGAATGATTCAGTATCGAAATGGAAAATCAACCATTACAGATTGGGAACAGTTTTCAGGGAATGTAAAAATAAACGCTAAAAATAATTTTGGCGATTTAGAATATGAATTAAGAACAGGAAAAATGCAAAGTCGAAAAAACGAATCAGATAAATTTGTTCCGGATGTTCTTTACATTTCAGCAATTGAAAATGTATATGAGATTGAAAAAATATGCAAGATAAGAATCAAAGAAAATGACCCGACTCCGGCTGTTTTATCCGTTTAAAAAATAAAATAGAATAAATATTTCTCAAAACTATTTAATAAAAAATATAACTTTTACTCAAATGAATGCCCTAACAAAACAAGACATAGACAAACCAATTGGAGGTTTATTTTTCATGATCATAAACACTTCTATTTGGGCTTTTATCGCCGAATACTATCTTGAAAACAGGGACCACCATCTAATTGGCATTCTTTTAGGTTTGATTATTTCGAGTTTTTTATATTTTTATCTGAAATTTACAAAAGCTCAAAAAAGTCTACCGGAAAGCAACGTTGAAAAAACTGATCAGGAAAAAAAGAATGAAAAAAGGTTTTTGATTGTTTTTGGACTGGAAGGAATTGGAATTTTAATTGCTAAAAACATTCTGATGAACATCAATCACGACGAATTGTTTATTTCTTTTTTTGTCCTGATTGTCGGTCTTCATTTTTTTCCTTTAGGAAAAATATTCAAACGTACTTTTGATCTCTATATAGGAACCTGGACTTGCCTGTTTGCCATTTTGGGCATTTATTTAATAACACAAAAAATCACCACTTCGAATTTTGCTAATGTAATAGTAAGTTTAGGATGCGCTCTTGCGACCATTTCTTATGGGATCAGAATGGTTTTAGAAGGCAGAAAATTACTTTTAAATGAAGTGAAACAAAACTAATAAAAAGTAATTATTTAATAAAACATCAATACTTAACGCAACCATTTAACAAAATTTATATCTATTAAATAAACCTATATAAATTTATGACCAATGAAAAATGCTTTACTATTTTTTGTTTTTATACTATTAACTTCCTGCAGTAGTGAAGATTTTAACGCTTCTAAGAGAAAATCATTACAAGGCAAATGGAACTGGGTTCAATCTTCGGGTGGTTTTGCCGGAAAAACCTATACGCCTGAATCTTCAAATCAGGTGATTTATATTGAATTTTCAGGGAATTCTTTTAAAAGATATATTAATGGAACAATGTCCGCCGATGATACATTTGTTATCAAAACTCAAAAATCTATTTTTGGTGGTGAGAAACCAATGATTGTAAGTGATAATCCTGATAAATATTTTGTAGCAATGTCTTTTGAAATTCAAGGAGATAAACTTTATCTCAGTGAAGAATGTTATGACTGTTTTGGATCACAATACGACCGTATCAAATAACTACTTGACACTAAATTCAATCAAAATTATGAAAAAAATTATTACGTTTATTTTTATCCTTATTGCTTTCACAAATTGTACAGATAATGATGATGATAAAGCAAGTCCGGTTGTTGGAACCTGGAAATTAGTAAAAACACGAGGTTGGTATGTGAATTATGATGATGATGATGGCAAATTGGAAGATCATTTTACTGATTATTCAGATAAAAATATTACTTACAGATTTGATGCAAACTCTAATCTAACCATAAACACAGATGGAAAAATAGAGAACCATAAGTACGAATACAAACTTGATTATTTATCCGGAAGTCCTGGTCCTGAAGAAAGAAAAGAATTCTTTGTTTTTATAGACGATTCAAAATGGACCTATTTTGTTTCTGATAAGGGAGAGATGGTTTTAGGAAAATCGTATGTTGATGGAACTGATTTGTATTTTGTACGACAATAAGTTTTTGTGAATCGTTTTTTAGTAGGTATTAAATTCAAAAAAAAATCTAAAATCTAAAATTCTAACTTGTCTGATTCACCCCTTACAATTGTCTCACAAACACCCTAACATATTGATTTTTAGAACGTAAATTTGTTAAATAACTTTCTAAAAACGATATAAAATGAGTGCGCAAGATTTTACCACGACCCTTATAGTTGATCAATCTCCCGAAGAAGTTTTTAATGCCGTTACCAATGTTCGCGGATGGTGGTCTGAACAAATTGATGGCAATACAGCCAAACTAAACGATGAATTTGATTATCATTATGAAGATATACATCGCTGCAAAGTCAAATTGATTGAAGTGATTCCGAACCAGAAAATTGTTTGGCTGGTGGAGAAAAACTATTTCAAATTCACCGAAGACGAAACAGAATGGACGGGTACAAAACCAACTTTTGAGATTTCAGAAAAAGATGGAAAAACAGCACTTCGTCTTACTCATGTTGGCTTGGTACCGGATTATGAATGTTTTGATATTTGCAGAGATTCCTGGACGAATTATATTCAGAATAGCTTAAAAAAATTGATTACAACCGGAAAAGGCCAACCCAACGGCAAAGACAAACCGCAAACGGAAAATGAAAGAAAACTGAGTGCGAAGTAATTCGGTGAAATAATTTCGGCTAAGAGAATCGTAGATTTGGCTACAGTTCCTTCTTTGATGTTACGCAACTTTGTAACATCAAAAAGTAACACTATGAAAATTATAATTACAGGTTCTTTAGGGAACATTAGCAAGCCACTAGCGAAGGAGTTAGTGCAAAAAGGACACGACATTACGGTTATTACCAGCGATGCCGGGAAACAAACTGAGATCGAAAATTTGGGAGCAAAAGCAGCCATAGGATCTGTTGAAGATCTTGCTTTTTTAACGCAAACATTTACTGGTGCAGATGCTGTTTATTGCATGATTCCGCGTGCGAATTATTTCGATCCGAATCTTGATTTGGATGCTTTTACACGAAAAATTGGAAATTGTTATGCCGAAGCCATTGCAAAATCGGGTGTGAAACGTTTAGTTTTTTTAAGCAGCGTTGGCGCTCATTTAGAGCAAAATTCAGGGATTATTCAGCGTTATAATGAAATTGAAGCGGTTTTGAATAAACTTCAAAATGTGGCGATCACGTTTATGCGTCCAACTTCTTTCTATTATAATTTACTGGCTTACATTCCGATGATAAAAAATACGGGCGTTATTGCAGTAAATTATGGCGCTGATAAAATGATTCCTTGGGTTTCTCCACTTGATATTGCAGCCGCTATTGCCGAAGAACTTGCAACTCCGCTTGACGGAAGAAAAATTCGTTACGTGGGCAGTGAAGAACTTACTGGTCATGAAACGGCTCGTATTTTGGGAGAAGCTATTGGCAAACCTGATCTAAAATGGGTTTTAGTTAGCGATGATGAAACACTGAACGGTTTAATAAATGTTGGCATGCAGCCAAAAATTGCGGAAGGTTTAGTCGAAATGTATGCCGGACTTCACAATGGTTTATTGGCTGAAGATTATTATCGCAACAAACCTGCCGTAATGGGCAAAACAAAACTTGCAGCGTATGCCAAAGAATTTGCTGCGAAATATAATCAAAATTAAGTAACTTGTACTATGGCAAATCAGCAACCGCATCGAATAAAAAGTATAAGCGAATTTCTTGAATTTAGGGGTTTGCCCAAACCGGAGCATCCGCTTGTAACGGTTTACAATTTTGAAGATCTTAAATTCCTGAATAAAGAGGAACCGAAAAGTTTGATGCTTGATTTTTATTCGATTGCGCTCAAAAGAAATGCGAATGCCAAAATGCGTTACGGCCAGCAGGAATATGATTTTAAAGAAGGTGTTTTATTGTTTATTTCGCCTGGTCAGGTTTTTTCTGTTGAAGGCAATGCCGAATTACAACATACAGGATGGTCATTATTGATCCATCCTGATTTTTTGTGGAATACACCGCTTGCGCAGAAAATCAAACAATACGAATATTTTGGTTATGCGGTTCATGAAGCCTTGCATCTTTCTGATAAAGAAGAAAAAATGATTATTACTATCATGAAAAATATTCAGCAGGAATATCAATCGAATATTGACAAATTCAGTCAGGATGTGATCATTGCGCAAATTGAATTGCTTCTTACGTATGCGGAGCGATTTTATAACCGCCAATTTATTACCCGAAAAATAAGCAATCACCAGATTTTGGCTCGTTTAGAAAATTTGCTTGAGGGCTATTTCAACGCAGATTATTTGTCTCAAAAAGGACTACCAACCGTTCATTATATAGCTGAAAATCTCAACGTTTCTCCCAATTATTTAAGCGGATTATTAAAACTTCACACCGGTCAAAGTACACAGCAGCACATTCATAACAAACTTATTGAAAAAGCGAAGGAGAAACTCTCGACAACCCATTTATCGATTAGTGAAATTGCTTTCGAATTGGGTTTTGAGCATCAGCAATCTTTCAGTAAACTATTCAAAACCAAGACCAATGTTTCGCCATTGGAATTCAGGCAATCTTTCAATTGAAATAGAATAATATATTGGGTTCATTTTACTATCGATAATTTTCATAAATTAGTACAACTAAAAACCAAAATTTATGAACCCTGTTTTAAAAAATACTTTGGCCGTAATTGCGGGCCTTTTTGTTGGAAGCATTGTAAACATGAGTATAATTTTAATGAGCGGTTCTATTATTCCGCCCCCGGACGGAGCTGATAATACAACTATGGAAGGTTTGCAAAAAACGATGCATTTGTTTGAGCCAAAACATTTTATTTTTCCGTTTTTGGCACATGCCATAGGTACATTTTCCGGTGCACTTACAACCTCTCTAATTGCATTTAATCACAGAACAAAACTGGGTTTAATTATTGGTGCATTCTTTTTATTAGGCGGTATAGTAAGCGTTTGCTCTCTCCCTTCGCCAATGTGGTTTACAGTTGTAGATTTAGTTTTTGCTTATATTCCAATGGCTTATTTGGCAATTAAGTTAGTTAAAAGAAGAGTTTAAATGTAATTCTAAAAAGCTTCAAAATGAGCGAGAAATCAACTTCCGTAAAACCAGCGAAAATGTGTTACAGTCACATTGGCGGAAAACTCGGCCAATTGCTTGTAGAAAACTTTGCTGAGAAAGGCTGGATTGCCAAAAATAAACCAATAGATAAACATTTTTATATTACTGATTTGGGAGAAAAAGAGTTCAAGAAATTAGGTCTTGATCTTTCTAAAATCAAATCAGAAAACCTCTAAAAAACTTCAATTTTCCGGCTTTATTTACTTGAAAACATACTTCTAAATTTCATAACTTAGTTTGTTTTTAATTTTAGAATCATGACTAAGAAATATATAGCCCAGGAATTTTTAAAACTCGCTGCAAATGGGCATTCACACGAAGCTTTCCGGCTTTATATAGGCGAGAATTTCAAACACCATAATGCTTATTTTAAAGGCGATGCCAATACTTTGATGATAGCCATGGAAGAATCTTCCAGAAAAAATCCGAATAAGACTTTTAAAATTCATCATGCTTTAAGAGACGGCGATTTGGTTGCGGTACACTCATGTGTTAAACAAAATTCGACTGACTTAGGTGCGGCCGTTGTGCATATTTTTAGATTTGAAGCTGACAAAATAGTAGAACTTTGGGATTTGGGACAAGCGATTCCAAAAGAAACGATTAACGAAAACGGAGTTTTTTAAAAAAGTATTCAGTCGCAGTTTTCAGCATTGCAAACTGTCAACGAGAGTGAGACTGAAAACTGCGACTGTGACTGCGACTGTGACAGAAAAACCTGAAACTAAATAAACTAAAAACAAAACTTTCTTAATGAACACTATTTTCCGATTCTCTTCTCTGCTTTCTATCGTTTTTCTATTTTCTAACTGTAATTCTTTTGCTCAAAAAAAGGATAACTATGCTGCCAAGATTGACAGTTTAATTAAAGTTGCCGATCCTAAATTTAATGGTGTAATTCTGATTGCTCAAAACGGAAAAACAAAATATGAAAAGACACAAGGCTTTGCCAATTTTGATACTAAAAAAACTTTAACAATCAACAGCCAATTTGAAATTATGTCGAACAGCAAGTTAATTGCTGCTGTTTTGATTTTATTAGAAGTCGAGCAAGGAAAAATTAACTTACAGGACCCAATCAAAAAATATCTGCCTGAACTAACTCAGACATGGGCAGATTCTGTTACGGTTCATCAACTTTTAAATCACACACACGGAATTGTAGCCATCGATAAACCTCTGGAATTTAAGCCTGGAACTAATTTTCATTACGGAAATATGAGCTACAGTCTTCTCGGCCAAATTGTTGAACATACTTCGAACAAAAGTTACAGCGAAGTGGTCAATGCCCTTTTCAAAAAACTTAAGATGCAGCATACTTTTGCTTATAATCAGAACAAAATTCAAAATTTGACCACTGGATATATTAATAATAAAAACACTTATGAAGCCGTCAAAAAATCCCTTATAAAACCTGAAAATTTGGGTGCTGATGGAATTATTTCGACCGTACACGATTTAGCAATCTGGAACAATAATCTCCATAAAGGAAAAATTCTAAAACCGGAATCGTATCAATCAATCGTTAAACCATCGGTATTATC
Organism: Flavobacterium sp. Root420; assembly: GCF_001427905.1. GTDB lineage: Bacteria > Bacteroidota > Bacteroidia > Flavobacteriales > Flavobacteriaceae > Flavobacterium. The sequence continues at coordinate 94,086 of NZ_LMEF01000030.1, read as the reverse complement.
ACAGCATAATTTCTTTGGAAAAGAAAAGGAAGGTTACGGTTACAGTATTCGAACTATTGAAAAAGACACAGTAAAATATCTGGGCCATACAGGTTTAGGTGATGGATTTTCTTCTGTTAATTTGTATTTTCCGGAAAGTGATGTGAGTTTGATTGTCATTGAGAACCAGATGAATGAAGATTCAAATTTGTTTTACGCTTCTGAAAGAAAAATCAAAGATATTTTATTGAAAAGCGATTTAGTTCATCCAAAAAAATAAATCATGGCAAAGAATAAGACTACAGAAACAGAAACCAGTGTTATCGATTTTATAAACACTTTTGTAGACGATGAGGCAAAAAGAAAGGATGCTTTTGAATTGATCAAAATAATGCAAAAAGTAACCGGTTTTGAACCTAAAATGTGGGGACCTAGCATTATTGGTTTTGGAAGTTATCATTATAAATATGCCAGCGGACACGAGGGTGATGCTCCTCTTGCGGGATTTTCTCCGCGAAAAGCAGCAATTTCATTGTATGTTTATTTGTTTGAGCAAAACAGAGAAGAATTACTTTCGGAATTAGGAAAACATAGAGCAGCAAAAGGTTGCATTTACATCAAAAAACTAAGCGATATTAATGTAGAAATTCTCAAAGAAATGACTTCGACTTCAGTTGAATATTTACTAAAATTATATCCTTCTAAATAAAAAAACATGATCCTTACACTAATATTACTTTTACTAGCCGTCATTTTATATTTTTTATATCATCCAAGATTTGGAAAACAACCTACTGGCGAAAGACTAGCTTTAATACAAAAATCACCTCAATACAAAAATGGAAGATTTGAAAACGAAAGTTTTACACCTGAACTTGCAGAAGGTTATGGCTATTATGATATTATAACACAATTCTTTTTCAAGAAGGTTGACAGAAAAGTTCCGACTGATTTAATTCCGTCAATAAAAACCAATTTAAAAGAACTTCCTTTAGATCAAGATGTTTTAGTTTGGTTCGGACATTCATCTTATTTCATTCAGCTTGAAGGCAAACGTTTTTTAATCGATCCTGTTTTCAGCGGCAACGCCTCTCCTATTTACGGCACTACAAAAGCCTTTAAAGGAACTGATATTTATACCTATGATGATATTCCCGAGATTGATTATTTACTGATCACACACGACCATTACGATCATTTAGATTATAAAACCATTATGGAACTGAAACCAAAAATAAAAAAAGTAATCACGGCGCTTGGCGTTGGTTCGCATTTTGAATTTTGGGGCTTTTCAGCAGAAAATATTATTGAAAAAGACTGGCATGAAAAAATAGAATTAGATCAGAATTTAACGCTTTATACTGCTCCATCAAGGCATTTCTCCGGCAGAAGTATCAAACGCTGCAATACACTCTGGACCTCTTTCATTCTAGAAACCAAAGATTTCAAAATGTATTTGGGTGGTGACAGCGGCTACGATTCTCACTATGCAGCCATTGGTGATAAATACGGACCTTTTGATATTGCGCTTATCGACAATGGTCAGTATAATCCAGCATGGAAATACATTCACAATTTACCGGAAGATGTAATAAAAGCGATGAAAGATTTGAAAGCAAAAAGAGTATTTCCGGTTCATAATTCAAAATTTCCTTTGTCTCTTCATTCGTGGGATGAACCTTTGATTAAAGTAACCGAATTGAACGCTAATTCAGAAAATCCTATCCCGCTGATTACACCGAAAATTGGAGAATTGGTAGAATTAAAAAATGAAAAACAAGAATTCCAACAATGGTGGAAGGGAGTTAGATAATTTTAGAATATTGAATATAGAATATAGAGAATAGATTTTAGATTCAACCTGAAACTTGAAACAAAGACCATTAAACGCGAAACAATATAAAACCTTGAAACTAAAAATCAACTTCTTAGCGATTACCTTTTTGGTAACCTTAAATCTTTTTTCTCAAAATACTTATGTCTTTTTGGGTAGTTATAATAAAGATAAGAATGCCGAATCAATTCAGGTATATCAATTAGACACTTTAAACGGAAAACTGACTAAAGTGACTTCTGCAAAAAATGTCATAAATCCATCTTATTTGACCATTTCTCCAAACGGAAAATATGTGTACGCTTGTACAGAAACAAAAACTCCAAATGATGGAAATGTTAGTAGTTTTGAATTTAATCCTCAAAACAAAACCTTAACTTTTTTAAACAAACAACGGAGCGGCGGCGAAAATCCGGTTTATGTTTCCGTTCATAAAAGTGGAAAATGGTTGGTAAATGCGAATTATACGGAAGGAAGTGTTTCGGTTCATCCATTATTAGAAAATGGAAAAATAGATTCCCTTGCGCAGAATTTTCAATATGCAGACGGAAGCATCCATAAAGAACGACAAACAAGATCACATGTGCATTCGGCTGTCTTTTCGCCTCAAAATGATTATCTTTTTTTACCCGATTTAGGTGCCGATAAAATTCGTTGTTACCGTTTTGATGAAACCCTGAAGCAACCTTTAGTTGAAACAAAAAATCAGTTTACCAAAACAGATTTACAAGCCGGACCAAGACATTTTACTTTTCATCCGAATCAGAAATTTGGTTATTGTATTGAAGAAATGGCTGGCGCGATTAGTGTTTATCAGTATGAAAATGGAACCTTGAAAAAGATTCAGCGCATCAATACCCATCCTGATAAAATGACAGAAGGTTTTGAAAGTTCAGACATTCATATTTCACCTGATGGAAAATTCCTTTACGCTACAAACCGGGGAAAAGAAAACAATATTGCCATTTTTTCTATTGATGAAAATGGACTTTTGAAAAACATTGGTTACCAATCGACTTTCGGAAAACATCCAAGAGTTTTTGCTCTTGATGAAAGTGGAAGATTTCTTGTTGCCACAAATGTCAATTCCGGAAATGTGGTGGTTTTTAAAAGAAACGAAAAAACGGGAAAGCTAAAAAAAGTGGGAACAGAAATTAAAATGGAAAATGTTTCCTGTGTTCAGATTAAAAGAATATAAAATAATAGCACACGGATTGTGCGGGTTTAAACAGATTTACGCGGATTTTATGTCATCCTGACGTTAATCTGTGGCAAAAAACAGAAACAGTAGAAAATGAAAAATCAAGAATTTAATTTACAACCAGAATTTTTAGAAGACGATATTACCAAATTAGTTCCACTAGAGGAAACCCATTTTAATGCTCTATTTGAAATTGCATCAGATCCGTTACTTTGGGAACAACATCCAATTAAAGACCGTTATAAAAAAGAAGTTTTTCAGTCTTTTTTTGATGCTGCACTGGATTCTAAAAGCGGTTTTGTAATTGTAAATGCAGCAACAAATGAAATTATTGGCACTACCCGATTTTATGATTACAAACCTGAAAACTCTAGCATTGCTATTGGCTACACTTTTCTGGACCGAAAATATTGGGGCGGATCTTATAATAAATCCAACAAAAAACTATTGATCGATTATGCTTTTCAACATGTAGATTCTATATTTTTTCACATTGGAGCTGAAAATTTCCGTTCTCAAAAAGCAGTTTTAAAATTGGGTGCGACAAAAGTAAACGAGATGAATTTTCCGCCTACTGCCGATGGTATTCTGCACTTTGAATATGAATTGGTTAAATAGTTATGAATTATAAGTTATGAATTATGAGTTAGTTGCTATGCACTATTATTAGAAATATCGCTAGCTTAAAACGATAAACTATAATCAATAATTAAACTACTATACATTCATATTCAATAGTCACTCAAAACTTACAACTTATAACTCACAACTCATGAAAAGAATAACCGTTTTTTGCGGATCAAGTTTTGGAACCGAAACAATTTACGCAGAACAAGCAACCTTACTTGGCGAAACATTTGCTAAAGAAAATATAGAACTAGTTTTTGGCGGCGCAAATGTAGGCTTAATGGGCGCTTTAGCAGATGGTGTTTTAAATAATGGCGGAAAAGCAATTGGTGTTCTGCCGAATTTCTTAAGATCAAAAGAAATTGCTCATTTAGGTTTAACCGAATTAATTTTGGTCGAAAGCATGCACGAAAGAAAGACCAAAATGAATGATTTATGCGATGGCGTCATCGCGCTTCCGGGTGGTTTTGGAACGCTGGAAGAACTCTTTGAGATGCTAACCTGGGCACAACTTGGGCTTCATAAAAAACCAATTGCTATTTTGAATATTAATGGCTTTTATGATTCTTTAATTGAACTGACAAACACTATGGTCGAAAAAGGTTTATTGAAAGGAGCGAATCAGAAGATGCTATTAGTTAGTGATAATATTGATGATTTATTGAATCAAATGAAAAACTATACTCCACCCACGGTTGGGAAATGGATTGACAAAGAGAAGTTATGAATTGAGCCTATAAGTAACTAACTTCTAATGCTTTTAAAATTAAACAATTAGAGTTATATTTACATCTTCACTTTAATACAACGCTAAATCCCTAACCTCTAATTCATAATCTTTAACTTCCAACAAAGATGAAAACAGAAAATAACAAATTCGCAAAAGCCGAAATGCTTATTAGAAAACCTGTTTCAGAAGTTTTTCAGGCTTTTATTGATCCGGAAATCACGAGCAAATTTTGGTTCACAAAAGGCTCAGGCAAATTGGAACAAGACAAAAAAACAGAATGGACCTGGGAAATGTATGGTTTTTCACTCTCCGTAACCACGCATGTTTTACAGGAAAATAAAAAAATTGTAGTTGAATGGGGAAATCCCGAAGAAAGCACTTTAGTTGAATGGATTTTTACACCATTAGACGAAAATGAAACATTTGTAAGCATAACAAATTCTGGTTTTAAGGGAGATTCAGATAAAATAATCGATCAGGTTCGTAATTCTACTGAAGGTTTTACTTTGGTTTTAGCAGGCGCAAAAGCGTATTTAGAGCATAAACTGCAATTGAATCTGGTTCTGGATCGTTTTCCGAAAGGCCTCGCGTAAAAAGAAAGTTTCAGGTTTTAAGTTTTTTTAGTTTCAAGTTCGTTGCGACAACCTGAAACCTTAAACTTGAAACTAAAAAAAAATTGATATGGAAACAAAAAAACCTGCAAATATTGACGAATATATTGGCGCTTTTCCCAATGATGTTCAGGAAATTCTGGAGAAAATTAGGATAGCGATTCAGAAAGCAGCTCCTGATGCTAAGGAGAAAATCAGTTATTCCATGCCGGCTTTTGAGCAAAACGGAATTGTAGTGTACTTTGCTGCTTTTAAAAATCATATTGGTTTGTATGCTTTACCAAGTGGTCATGAAGCTTTTCAGGAAGAACTTTCACAATATAAATCCGGAAAAGGTTCGGTGCAATTTCCTTTTAATAAACCGATGCCGTATGATCTGATTACCAAAATTGTCAAATTCAGAGTTAAAGAAAATCTGGAAAAAGCAAAAAAGAAATAAGTTTAAATGAATTTACAAGAACATTACGACCAACTTTATCAAAAATCTTCGAAAGCTATTTTAGAAGGAAATTATATCATTGATAACCAAATTAATGACACAGCTGATACCCGATTTGGAATTACTTTATTGATTCGGCCAGGCGATGAAATAAAAGCTAAAATACAGTTGTTTTTAGAAGAATTAAAAGAAGTTGATTCCAATCAATATTATTACCCAAATTCAGACATTCATATTACAGGAATGTCGATTATTTCGTGTTATGAAGGTTTTACTTTGGATAAAATCAGAATTGAAGAGTATGTCGAAATCATTCAAAAAAGTTTAATTGACGTAGATAAAATCAAGATCGATTTTAAAGGCATTACCGCCTCGCCTTCTGCAATAATGATTCAGGGTTTTCCAACTGATGAATCTTTGAATAATTTACGGGAGAAATTGCGTGAGAATTTTAAAAAATCAGATTTAGAACAAAGTATCGACAGCCGTTATGCTATTGCAACTGCACATTCAACCGTTATGAGATTTCAGGAAAAACTAGAAAATCCGGAGAAACTAATAGAAGTTGTAGAAAAATTTCGGGGTTTTGATTTTGGGGAATTTACAGTTGACAAACTGGAATTAGTTTATAACGATTGGTATCAGCGGAAAAGCAATACAATTAATTTGGCTGATTTGTATTTATAGTTTTTAGATTTACTACTTTTTATTTTGTTAATAAAAGTTATATTTTCAAAAATTAAAGCTTCGTGATTCTATTATCTTTGAGCTTTTAGAAACAGAATATACAGATACAGAAGTGCAGAAAAAATTATACGGACTAGATCACTTAAGAGCTTTTGCAATATGTTTCGTTTTCTTATATCACTATGAAATCCCCATTTTTGCACATCCGGAATGGTTAGCTAGTATTGCTAAATTTGGCTGGACCGGAGTAGATTTGTTTTTTGTTTTAAGCGGATTTTTAATTTCTTCGCAACTCTTTTTTAATATTAAAAACGGAATAAAAATCTCTTTTAAAGATTTCTTCTTAAAACGTTTTTTCAGGATTTTACCCCTATTTTGGTTCGTTACCGCACTATATTTTCTTATTCCTATATTTAGAGAAAAAGAAGCACTTCCTCCCTTATGGAAACTACTAACTTTCACTCAAAATTTTGGGTTAAATATTCAGGATTATGGAACATTTTCACATGCTTGGTCACTTTGCGTTGAAGAACATTTTTATTTGCTTTTACCTCTTGTGCTGCTTTTTCTGCAATCAACTAATCTTTTTAATAAATCCTATTGGATTTTAGTTGTATTGTTTATTTTCGGTTTTATAATTCGACTGTATAGTTGGGAAATTTTATATTTTCCAAACAGCGGCAAAGACAATGCATGGTTATTTTGGTTCAAATTTATATACTACCCAACATACAACCGTTTGGATGGATTGCTAATAGGCGTATCTATTGCCGCTATATATCAATTTTCGCCTAATTTATGGAACAAGATTTCTAGATTCGGAAATGAATTTCTAATCGTTAGTCTCCTTTTATTGACAGCGGCCTATTTTTTATGTTATGAAGAAAGATCTTTTTATGCCTCTGTTTTAGGATTTCCTTTAGTAGATTTAGGATATGGATTTATGATTTTAGGTGCAATATGCCCAACAAGTTTCTTATATAAATGGAATTCAAAAACAACCACATTTATCGCTACACTATCGTATGGAATTTATTTAATTCATAAAGGAATAATTCACCTTACACAACAATTTCTGCTGACTTTTAATGTAGATATCAACAGTACTATTACATTGGTAATTTGCATTATATCATGCCTTATTATTGCTTATATTCTTAATAAAATAATAGAGAAACCATTTATGCAATTAAGAATCAAAATACAGCAGATTAAATGATTTTACTTTAAGATCAAATCACTTAAACTTTCCAAAATGCCATAAAACACCGGAAGGATCATGTAGAAAACATTCACTTCCCCAATCTAAGTACCGCGTTGGAGTTAATTTCACTCCATATTTTTCCGTTAGGTTTAAAGCCAAAAGTTCCTTGTAATAGCGGTCGACATCATCCACTTCTAAGAAAACCATGGTATTTTCGATCCATTCTTTTGCATAATAATCCTGAAGATAAAAAGCAATTTCACCGGTTTTGAAAACAGAAAACTTTGGATCTAAAACGGTTTCTTCAAATCCTAAATCTTTATAGAAACTCCTGGAGATTTGAAAATCTTTAGCTCCAATAAAAGGTCGGATGGATTTTACTTTGTGTTGCATTTTCTAAAGGATTTAAATTTTATTAAAATTAAGGAAACCAATCAATACCATTATCAAGACGAACAAGAAAATCAGTAAAAGAAGTCCCGATTTCTATATGATACTTGGTGTTTAGATCAATAAAAGGCGAAAGAATTATTTTGATATTCTCGTTTTCATCTAATCTAATTCCAATAAATTCTCCACTTCCATTTGAACCAATTCCAATCGTTCGTGATAATCCTTCTACAATATTAAAATTTTTATTAGTTTCAATAATTTCTTCTAAACTCCAAAGGTTTATAAATTCAACACCAATAAACTGATCGATTCCATAATAGTTCTCAAGGTAGAACACATAATCTTTCGGAAGTTTCAATTTCGAATATAATTCAACATCAATTATTTCAACAGTAGAATTTATATCTCTTTTTGGAAAACTATATTTTGCAATTATTCTTTCTAGATGTTCTGTCATAATTTATTTTTGGAGCTTTCAAAAATCTTTTTACCCTTTCTTCAAAATACTCCCTAAACCTCTACCAATCTGTTCAATCGCTTCAAGACCTTTGGTTAATGGAGTTGCGGTAAAATCTTCGTACGCATCCATAGAAGTTGCTTTTCTGTCATCTTGTGGATATACCAAAATCAGGTTATTATCGCTGAATGATTTTTCGAATTTCTGAGGTAGTTTATCAAAGATCGATTGGTATGAAACAGAACCTTTTCGGGATAAATTGAAAACAATCAAATCGGTTGGTCTTATTTCGTCTGAAATCGCTTCAAAATTATCCCAGTCCAAAATACTTTTAAAACCTAATTTCGCGTTCAGTTTTAAAATATTAGCAATTTGCTGAATGGTTTGATGCGTTTTATATTCGGCATAAATCACAATCGGCACACTTAATTCTTGCGACAGTCGGCAAATTTTTTGAAGTAAAAGTTGAAATCCGGCCCCTCTTTCAGAAAAAGGCGGACAGATAAATACCAGTCTTTTTTCTTCTATAAATGTCTTTTCGAAACGGCAGATAAACAAACTTTTATCAACGTTATTAATAATTGAATCTACATTTTCTCCAAAAATTTTATCCAGGAAGCCTGTTTTTCTCGGCCAGCCGATAATTACAATATCTGACATGATTTCTTTGGAAGTTCTGGCTATTCCACTGGCAGGATTATGATCAATTCTGGCAATTGTATTGATTTTTACTTCTGAGGCTGAACCCTGAATTACAAATTTATCAACTGCTTTTCGATATCTTAAAATATTTTTTTCGGCCTGATCGTTATTCGGAACAATCGTCAATAAAGTAATCGGGTTTGACGATTTTTTATCTTTAATCAAAAGTGCAAAATCTAATAAACTTGATGTCGCAGAAGTTTTTGCTAATGGAATCAAAATATGCTCGTCTAAAATCTGATCTTTATGTGCATCTTCATGCGAAATCTCCTCTTCGCAAATTGCAATTTTTTTCGCTGCTTTTTCGGTAGCAAAAGACGCTACAATACAGGTAATCAATATTAAAATAATCGTACCGTTTAAGATATTTTCATCCAGGATTTCAGCTTTATATCCCACTAAAATTACAGCCAAAGTTGCTGCGGCATGCGCACTGCTTAATCCAAAAATTAGTTGTCTTTCAGTCTTGCTATATTTAAAAACGATTTGAGTAAAAAACGCTGCAATCCATTTTCCAAAAATAGCCACAACACTCAATGTCCCGGCTACAATTAAAGCCGTTGGGCCACTTAAAATTACGCTGATATCAACCAACATTCCCACAGAAATCAAGAAAAACGGAATGAATAAGGAATTTCCAATAAACTCAATTCGGTTCATTAAAGCTGATGATTGCGGAATCAAAGGATTCAGTGCCAAACCGGCAACGAAAGCACCAATAATAGGTTCTACCCCTGCAACTTCGGCTAAAAATGCGGCAAAGAAAACAACTGAAAGAACAAAAATATAATGGGCGTGTTTCTCACTTTCCAGTTTCTTAAAAAACCATTTTGCCACTCTTGGAATTACCAAAAACATGATCGCAGAGAAAATTGCTAATGAAATGGTTAGTTTTATCCAGAAAGCCTGATTCAGATTTCCCTGACTGCTTCCCATAATTACGGCCAAAATAATCAACACTGCGGTATCTGTCAAAATAGTTCCTCCCACGGTAATTGCAACGGCCTGATTTTTGGCAATTCCCAGTTTACTCACAATTGGATAGGCCACCAAAGTGTGTGTCGCAAACATACTTGCGGTTAAAAAACTGGCATTAAAATCATAATTCAAAAGATAAAAACAAACCGGGAAACCAATCGTTAATGGGAAAATGAATGTAAAAAACCCGAATAATAAACTCTTATTTTTATTGGCTTTAAACTCGTTCATATCGAGTTCCAGACCAGCAATAAACATGATGTAAAGAAGTCCAATGGTAGAGAATAAATCTACGGCTGAATTTTTGGCCAAAATATTAAGTCCGTGCGGGCCAATAATAACACCCGAAATAATCAAACCAATGATTCCGGGAATATTAATTTTTTTTAGTAAAATCGGGGATAATAAAATGATAAAAAGTATCAACGAAAAAATCAATACTGGATTATTAAGTGGTAGTTCGAACTCTTGTAGTAAATGCCTGAAAAATTCTATCATAATGTGGTTTTAGCTCCTATTTGGTATATCAACTGTCATAAAAAGACATTTTCAGCATTCAGACAAATACCCAAAGTTGCAGTTTATTTCGATTATTAAAAAACTAAAAAGATCAGTTTCTTTTAGTAATAGCTATACAAAAATACCTAAAAAAATCCCGAACTTTTTATGAAAGCCCTATATTAACTAATTAAATTTACTTCTTTGCCAAATTATTAATATTTAATATTTATTTTAACAAAACTGCAAGATTTCTAATTGAAAGTAAAACATCATTGCATTATTCAATTATCTTTGTCTTAATAAAAATTGAACAATGGAAGAATGTATCTCTGTTTTTGATATGCTTAAAATTGGCGTTGGTCCTTCAAGCTCACATACTTTGGGGCCATGGCGCGCTGCTGAACGTTTTTTAGAAGAGTTAAAAAACGAATCTATTTTAGAACAAATTACCAGAGTTAAAGTCGATTTATATGGCTCACTTTCACTTACAGGAAAAGGTCATGCTACTGATTTGGCCGTAATGTTAGGTTTAAGCGGACAAGATCCAGAGTATATTCCGGTAGATAATATTGCAGGAATTATCAAAACAATCGAAACCAAAAATGAAATCATTTTAGGCAACCAGATTACGATTCCGTTTTACTTTCTTCAGGACATTGTTTTCAATAAAGAATTCCTTCCTTTTCATGCCAACGGACTAAAATTCACTGCATACAAAGCTGATGATTCTGAATATGAATCTACTTTTTATTCTATTGGAGGTGGTTTTGTCGTTAAGGAAGAACGTACCAATGCCAAAATAAAAGAAGAGATTAAATGTGCTTTTCCGTTTCCCATTCAAAATGCCGTTGAGCTTTTAAATTATACGATTTCAGAAAACAAATCGATCTCAGAGATTGTCTATGAAAATGAAAAATCGATGCGTTCTGAAGAAGAAATTCATTCGGAATTAATGCGTATCTGGAACACGATGCTGGAATGCATGTATATTGGCTGTCATACTGGAGGCATTCTTCCCGGCGGATTAAATGTTCGCAGAAGAGCTTTCGACATGCATCAGAATTTAATTGGATTATCTAATTATTCTGATCCTCAATCCTGGCTGGAAGAAATCAGAAAAACGGAAGTTAAATTTCGCCAAATATTAAAATGGGTTAGCTGTTTTGCACTTGCAGTGAATGAAGTAAATGCCTCTTTGGGCCGTGTAGTTACTGCTCCAACAAACGGGAGCGCTGGTGTGATTCCGGCCGTTTTAATGTATTATTTGGTGATTGAAAACCATAATGCCGGAGAAAAAGAAATCAAACAATTTTTGATGGTTGCCGGAGAAATTGGAAGTATCTTCAAAAAAGGATCTACCATTTCTGCAGCGATGGGTGGCTGTCAGGCCGAAATTGGTGTATCGTCATCAATGGCTGCAGCAGCACTTTGCGAATTAATGGGCGGAACTCCCGCTCAGGTTTTAATGGCGGCAGAAATTGCCATGGAACATCACCTTGGTTTGACTTGCGATCCAATTGGCGGTTTAGTTCAGATTCCGTGTATAGAAAGAAATACAATGGGGGCCATAAAAGCGATAAATGCAGCAGAATTGGCCTTAGAAACCGATTCTAAAAATGCAAAAGTGCCTTTAGACAAAGTAATTAATACGATGTGGCAAACTGCTAAAGATATGAATTCTAAATACAAAGAAACTTCTGAAGGCGGATTGGCAATTGCGGTAAATATGGCTGATTGCTAAAGTTCGAAATAATTATTGCCACAGATTAAAAGAGTAACGCAGATTACGAATCCTTTTCAATCTTTTAATCTGTGGCAAAAACTAAAATACTTCATGAAAAAATTATACTTTCTAATTGCCTTATTTTGTTCGGTTTTATTGCATTCACAAGAACGCTATTTTCTAAATTCAGATACCAGACTATATACAACTGCTAGTTCTTCCGCCGTTTTTTTGGGTTACTTTAAATATGGTGCTGAAGTCCGATTATTATCCGAAAGTAAAAATGGCTGGTATAAAGTACAAGCTGATAATTTTAATGAAGGCTTTATTGAGGAAAAATTCGTTACAACAAGATTAAACGCAAAAGACATCAAAGTTAAAGACAATGAGAATCCTATCATTGAAGGCGGTGATGCCTATTATGGAGGTAATCATTTATTTGTTTTGGTTGCAAGTTTAAAAGCACGAGCACTGCCTGATAAAAACTCAAAAATTAAAGAAATTCTTTATACCGGTGATCCCGTTGCTGTTAATTATCTTCCAAAAAACCAGGAAGACTGGGTAAATATAAATGGTAATTTCACGGAAGAATACGCCAAATATACTTTACGAAAATTTATTGGTATAAGACCCAACTTTGATACCTTGTTAAAAGAATTCGACAAACTTGATGTGAATGCTATTGCAGACAGAAAAACAGTTAGTGAAAGAATTACAGAATTGGCATGGAACAGTGATTACGCTAAATTAGCTCCGGCTTATCAGCGTTATTCTGAAGTTGTTAAACAATTAAATGACCCTAAACTTATTACTGAAACCGACTTAAATACGACTATCGCAAAAGGCTTGGCGAAGCATAAACTACCTGAAGAAATTGTTGCCTTTACTAAAAAAGCTGAATTTATTTTAAAAGGAATCAAAACCAAATCGCTCTATTTAACTCAAAAAGATTTAGTGAAAACATTTGGGCAGCCTTCTAAAAAAGAAAGCATTGGAGATGAATGTGGTGTGTATTTAAGTGACTTGTTTTATTATTATCCTGATTTAGAAGCATCTGTAGATGAAAAGAAAAATCAAGCAGAAATTATCAAAGTTTATATGAATGAAAATAACAAATTCATAATTAATCCAAATTCAATTTTAGATAATTCAGTGTCCGAAAAAGCTTTCATTGAAAAATATGGTGCCTATATCGAGGCTTCTATAAAGTCACCCCATAATTATTCTATCCTTGTGGAAGACAGTCAATTTAAAATAGAATTTAAAGATGGTAAGCTTTTCAGCATTGAAATATTCTTCTATTGCTGATTCTCAACTTACAATTATTCAATACTTTTACATTATCAAAAAAAATAAACAAAAAACAAAATGTCAGTAGCTAAAAAAGATTATAAAAGAATAACTACAAAATCGTTAATCGAAATGAAAAGTAACGGAGAAAAAATCTCTATGCTTACAGCTTACGATTATACGATGGCAAAAATTGTTGACACTGCAGGAATCGATGTGATTTTAGTGGGTGATTCGGCTTCAAACGTTATGGCGGGACACGAAACGACTTTGCCAATTACTTTAGACCAAATGATCTACCACGCTTCCTCTGTAGTTCGTGCAATTGAAAGGGCTTTGGTTGTAGTTGATTTACCTTTCGGAAGCTACCAATCTGATCCAAAAGAAGCTTTACGTTCTGCAATCAGAATCATGAAAGAAAGCGGTGGACATGCAGTAAAACTTGAAGGTGGAAAAGAAATTAAAGAATCCATCAAAAAAATATTAAATGCAGGAATTCCAGTAATGGGACACTTAGGTTTAACACCACAATCTATTTATAAATTCGGAACTTACAGCGTTCGCGCCAAAGAAGACGAAGAAGCAGAAAAATTAATTGAAGATGCAAAAATGCTTGAAAAAGTAGGTTGTTTTGCTGTAGTTTTAGAAAAAATACCCGCAGATTTAGCGGAGAAAGTAGCTAAAAGCATTTCGATTCCGGTTATCGGAATTGGCGCAGGAGGCGGTGTTGACGGACAGGTTTTAGTAATTCATGACATGCTTGGAATGAACAATGAATTCAGCCCGCGTTTCTTACGTCGTTACTTAAACCTATATCAGGAAATGACCTCCGCAATTGGTCAATATGTTGCTGATGTTAAGTCAAGTGACTTTCCAAATTCTAGTGAACAATATTAATTTTTAAGGCACTAAGGTTCTAAGTTGCTAAGATTCTAAGGTTTCTTTTTTAGGTACAAAGGTTCAAAGCAACAATCCCGAGGCTTCGGGACAAAGGTTTGAAATTGAATAGCCTCCAGCTTTAGCTGGAGGACTTTTTTTGATTCATCTAAAAGGCTTTAGCCGAATTCTTTCAATCTAAAATCTAAAATCTAAATTCAAAAATCTAAAATTCTAAGCAAGTCTAAAATGAAAATCATCTCAGATAAAAATAATCTCCAAATTCTACACGAAGACAACCATATCATTGTGGTAAACAAACGTGTGGGTGATATTGTACAAGGTGATAAAACCGGTGACAAGCCCTTATCTGATGTTGTAAAAGAATACATTAAAGACAAATACAATAAACCTGGCGACGTATTTCTGGGAGTGATCCATCGACTGGATCGACCTACAACCGGAATTGTGGTTTTTGCCAGAACCAGTAAAGCTTTAACACGAATGAACGAACTTTTCAGTAATCGTGAAACGCAAAAAACTTATTGGGCAGTTGTGAAGAATAAACCTCAGGAAACAACTGCCAAATTGGTTCATTTTTTAAAAAGAAATGAAAAAAATAATACGTCGAAAGCACATTTAAAAGAAGTTCCAGATAGTAAAATGGCCAGTCTGGATTATACGGTTTTTAAAGAACTTCAGAATTATGTGGCTTTAGAAATTAATCTTCATACGGGTCGTCATCATCAAATTCGTGCGCAATTGTCTGCCATTGGTTCTCCAATTAAAGGAGATTTAAAATATGGTTTTGACCGAAGCAATCCTGACGGGGGAATTCATCTTCATGCCAGAAAATTGGTTTTTGTTCATCCTGTTTCTAAAGAAAATATTACGATAATCGCACCAACTCCGGATGAAACCATTTGGAATGCTATTTGATTTTATGATTTATTTGTTATTTTTTTAAATTTTATCAATTAACTTGCATAGAGAAAAAACAAGTTGATCAGAAAATGGACTATAAAAACGACATTGGATACAGAAAAGAAACGCTCAAAAAGTTATTGTATAACATACAAAAAAGCGAAGATTTAATTGTAAAAGCTTTGTACGATGATTTTAAAAAGCCTGAATTCGAAACCGTTCTAACAGAAACAAATTACGTTATTTCTGATCTGAAAGACACCATCAAAAACATTCATAAATGGGCCAGACGCAAACGTGTTTTTCCATCAATTCTCAACTTCCCTTCTACCGATTATATTTATAAAGAACCTTACGGAAAAGTTTTGGTGATTGCACCCTGGAATTATCCTTTTCAATTGGCATTATGCCCTGTTATTGCCGCAGTTGCCGCAGGAAACAGAGTGGTTCTAAAACCATCAGAACTTACTCCAAATACATCAGCAATTATTTCAAAAATTATTGAAAAGACATTTCACATCAATCATGTTGAAGTTTTTGAAGGCAGCGTTGAAATCTCTAATAAATTACTGGCTCAGCGTTGGGATTATATTTTCTTTACCGGAAGCGTTGCTGTCGGTAAAATTGTCGCTAAGGCAGCAGCCGAGAACCTGACTCCGGTAACATTAGAATTAGGTGGGAAAAATCCGTGTATTATTGACGAAACGGCTAATTTAAAATTGGCAGCAAAACGAATCGTCTGGGGAAAATTCATCAATGCCGGACAAACTTGTATCGCCCCTGATTATATTCTGATCCAAAAAAATATGAAAGTCAATTTTATTACTTTTTTGATCGAAGAAATCATAAAAGCCTATGGTAAAAAATTGGAAAAATCTCCTGATTTTGCCCGTATCATCAATACTAAAAACTTTCTTCGACTAGACAGCATGATCGAACGCGAAAAAGTGATTTTTGGAGGAGAAACAGATGCCAACAAACTATTTATTTCACCAACATTAATCGAAGAACCGGCCCTTGATAGTCCTGTAATGAAAGAAGAGATTTTTGGTCCAATTTTACCTATCCTTACTTATGAAACCGAAGCAGAAATCCACAACGTTGTAAGCAAATACGAAAAACCTCTTGCTTTTTATATTTTTAGCGAAAATCAATCTTTTGCTAAAAAACTGATTAAAAACTACTCTTTTGGAGGCGGTTGCATAAATGATACTGTCGTACACTTTTCAAATAAAAGATTACCTTTTGGAGGTGTTGGCCATAGCGGAATTGGTGCTTATCACGGCCAACTAAGTTTCGACATTTTTTCTCATCATAAAGCGATCGTAAAAAAGGGAAACTGGTTAGATCTGCCTATGCGATATGCTCCCTATAAAGATAAATTAGCTTCTGTCAAACGATTATTAGACTGGATATAAACAGGCAGAAAACAACTTATGTATATTTTGTAGATTTTTATATGCAATTGATTAAATATATTATATTTACGTTTCAGTATTTAACCTAGATATAAAAAGTATAAAGCAATTCTACCAGTAAAATGAAATCTACATCCGATCAAATCGAAGACATTAAAAATCATGGCTATTCCTTAGATTTTTCAACTGTTTTTAACCACGCATTCGAAAACTATAAAAAAATAGCACTTTATTCAGGGCTTATTATTTTAGTATTTTCAGTCCTCTTTTTATTCGCGTTTTTTAGTGTACTTGTTGCCTATTATGGTGTGGAAAGTATGAGTAAAGATTTTTTTGAGAATCTTGAAAATCAAAAATTATCATATCTTGAACAATTAATTTCTACATTGGGCATTTCACTTTTAAGCGGCGTTTTAGCTCCTTTTGGTGCCGGATTTCTAAAAATGGCAGATTGCGCTGATAAAGATGAAGAATTCAATGTTTCTACTATTTTCACTTATTACAAAGCACCTTATTTTGCTCAGATATTCACAGCCACTTTCGTTATCGCAGTCGTAGGAGCTGCTATTTCGAATGTCCTCGAAAGTATTGGCTTAGGACTTCTGGGAGGTGTCATTTCAATATCTATCAACTTTTTTACTTATTTAGTTATTCCGTTAATTGTTTTCGGAGATTTAAAAGCCTTAGATGCAATTAAATCAAGTATCATCGTTGTAAGTAAAAATCCATTATTAATTTTTGCTTTTTTCATTGTTGGACTTATTGGAGCAATAGTAGGTGTATTTGCATGTTGCGTGCCAATCTTGTTTACACTTGCTTTTAATACATCAATGAATTACGCGACTTATTATGGAATTTTTAATATGGATGAAGAAGATCCAATTGACGCAATAGGTCAATCGGATTTAGAATAAAAACGAAAATTCTAAATATATAAAGAGCTTAACCTTCTCTGTTTAGAAAATTAAAAACGCTATTTACTAAACCAAACATACCCCAAATACTATGGTAGCAAACTATAGTTTTTATAATGTACTGCTTTCAGGAATTACCCATTTTGGTAGTACCCTGAAAGCAGTTATCACAAATTGGTATGTCCTTAGTCCGGATATTATTTTTTACAACAATCCTAAACTGATCATTTTAGGACTATCTCTCTTTGGTTTCTTAAGTATTCTGGTGTATCAATTCTTTAGAATTAAAGCAAAAATTGGTAATTTCATTGAGAAAAAAAGAGAAAATGACACTGTCAATAAAGAGTATGAACTTTATCTTTTGTTTTTTGGAATTGCTATAATTCTAATTGAAATTATCAATGAAATTTTTAAAATCAGGCCAGCCAGTTTATTAATTTCAAATGTTTCTATTGGTTGCATAGTTTTACTAATCTACTTTTTTACAGGTAAAGTTAAGTTCCTAAGAGACCGGATTCAGCAAAATTTCATTGTAGCTTTTTTTATTTACATGATTTATATTGGGACAAATATTATTTATCTCCCTAATGATATTGTACCCATTATTACTTTTTTAATCTCATTTTTCTTTTCATATAACATATTAAAACCCATAAAAGTTTATTGGATTTTTGTTGGAATACTCTTTACTTACTTAACGATAACTATAGTTTATCAATTAATTCCAATTAAATCATCCATTTTACTAGTTAACTTTTCTATTCTAATTTTTATTATCAATCAGGTAAAATATGCTGTTTTATTAAATAACCGCGATAATTTTAGGTTCACTAATGAAATTGTTCATAAAGGAAATTCTCTAACAATTGCTACAAATGAAAAAGGGGAATTACTTTTTTGCAGTGAAACAATCACTTCAATTTTAGGTTATCAGCCTGAAGATGTTAAAGGAATGGAGTTCTGGAGACTTACTGAAGATCAGGAATTCAACAAAGAAAATTATCATAAAAACTACATTGATAATAAACTATACATTAGAAAATTAAAAAATAAAAGCGGAGAGTTTAAGTATATTCAATGGAAGGATAAAAAATTCTCAGAAGATTTAATTATCAGTATTGGTCAGGATGTTACAGAACAAATACTTGTTCAGGACCAATATAAAAACCTCATTCAGACCGCTACAGATATTATTTTTGAAATAAGCGCTGATGGTTATTTTACATTTATAAATGAATTTGGATTTTCAATTTTAGGTTATGCTGAAAACGAGGTAATTCTACAGCATTATTCGAATTTCATTCACGAAGATTACATTAGAAATGCGGTAGATTTTTACGAAAATCTGGAAAAAAACGGAAACAGTTACCCCACAATTGAAATCCCGATTATAAAGAAAGACGGAAGCGAAATATGGATCTCGCAAAAAGTGATCGTACGCAAAAATGACCTCAACGAAATTATTGGTTTTGCCGGTATCGCCAGAGATATTACGGAGATGAAAAATATTGAAAATGAGAAAAAAAGACGTCTCGAAAAAATTGAAGCTTATAACAATTCGACCAAAAAATTATCAACAACAGATTTTCGCGAATATCATAATCTGCAAACGGTAATTGATTCTATTATAAAAGAAGCTGCAACAATTTCAAAAGCAAACAGAGTAAGTTTCTGGAAGTTTACAGACGATGTAATTATCTGTAAAAATTTATTCAGTAGTGATAATCAGAATTTAAATGATAAAAATATTCTGGATAAGGAATCGTATCCTATTTATTTTGAAACCTTAAAAAACAAAGCCATCATAAATGCTCCCGATGTTTTTGATAAATTAGAAACTTCTGAATTTCAGGAAATTTACTTCCGAAAAAACAAAATAAAATCAATGCTCGATGTGCCTATTTTTTCAAATGGACAATTAGCCGGTGTTGTTTGTTTTGAAAGTACAGGCGAAAAAAGAGATTGGGACAATGAAGACATCAACTATGCCAGAACTATTTCTGATGTTATTTCGTTGGCTATTTCTTCTCAGATGCGACTTAAAGCAGAGAAAAAACTGGAACATAAAAGCGAACTACTTTCGGCATTAGCACTTTGTACAGAAAAGTTTCTATTGAGTAAAAGTTTGCAAAAAATGTTTCAGGAGACCTATGATATTATCGGAAGAGCTTCAAAAGTAGATCATATTTTTTATTATGAAAAAGATCTCGAAACAAACACTATCAGTCAGCAATACAAATGGTCAAGAGAAGGAATCGAACATCAGAGAACCACATTACAAGTTTTTACCGAAGAAAATTTAAAGGAAATTATTTCCCATTCTCAAAATAGAAAAGTTTTAAATACACGAACCAGCGATCTTGAAGATACGTTTTTCAAAAGATTGCTGGTTAACAATAATATTAAATCGATATTAATTTTACCGCTGTTTATCAACAATACCTTCTCTGGTTTTATAGGATTTGATGATTGTACCAAAGAAAGAAAATGGACTGACGACGAAATTTATATTTTTCAGACACTTGCCAATAACATTTCTTCGGCTTTGGACAGAAACAGAAATAACGCTAAAATCAAGGAAAGTGAAGATGCCATAAAAGCCAAAGAATTGGCAGAAGCAGCCAATAAATCTAAATCTGATTTTCTGGCCAATATGTCGCACGAAATCAGAACGCCTTTAAATGGAATAATTGGATTTACGCATTTATTGATGAAAACTAATCTTGAAGAAATTCAGGAAAAGTACATGACAACCATCAATCAATCTGCACATTCGCTACTTGAAATCATCAATGATATTCTCGATTTTTCTAAGATTGAAGCTGGAAAATTGGAGCTTTTTATTGATTTATATGATGTTCAGAAAATACTGGGACAAATATTTGATTTGATTATTTATGAATCCAATCAAAAAAATCTTGAACTTGAATTAAACTTAGATCCATCAGTACCAAAATACATCTGGACAGATATTGTTCGACTGAAACAAATTTTGATTAACCTTTTATCCAATGCAATTAAGTTTACAAATGAAGGTTCAATCAAACTTAATGTGACCGTACTGGATAAAAAATCAGATGAGAATTATATCATCCGATTTTCTGTAACTGATACCGGAATTGGAATATTAGAAAAAAATCAGAAAAAAATATTCAAGGCTTTCTCACAGGAAGACAGTTCAACAACAAGGAAATTTGGTGGAACAGGTTTAGGATTAACCATTTCAAATCAATTATTGGCTTTAATGGAAAGTCGTTTACAACTTAATAGTAAAATAAATGAAGGCAGCAATTTTTATTTTGACCTGAATTTGAAAACAAGCCACAAAAGTATCAATGAAAAATTCAAGCAAATTTCAAAAAACAGAGATCCGGAATATGCTTTAAGCTACAATTCAAATCAGAAAAAAATAAGCATTTTGATTGTTGAAGACAACAAAGTAAATATGCTTCTTTTAAAGACAATTGTAAAGAACTTAAACATGAATTCTATTATTTTCGAATGCGAAAACGGTTATGAAGCCGTCAAACAAATCGAAAATATAAATCCTGATCTTGTTTTTATGGACATTCAGATGCCAATCATGAATGGTTATGAAGCGACAAAAGCAATCAGAATTACTGAAATTGGCCAGCACATACCGATAATTGCCGTAACCGCCGGAGCTGAAAAAGAAGAAAGAAATAAATGTTTATCAGCCGGAATGAACGATTATATCTCAAAACCTATTATTAGAGGTACTGTTGAAGAAGCTATGCGAAAATGGTTAAAATAATTTAAAAACTAAATTGTTTCTGTTAACGTGTAATTCCTAAAAAATATATAAATTCGTATGAAAGAAAACTTAAAAAGCTTAAATAGAAAGATATGAAATGGTTAGGCAGAAGACAAAGTGATAATGTTGAAGACCGTAGAGGTGTTTCTGGAGGAAAAGTTGCCCTTGGAGGCGGGGTTATTGGTATAATCATTTTGCTTTTAAATGTTTTTGGTGGTGAAACCGGCCAGACTGTAGGATCTGCTTTAGAACAATTGCAAGGCGGACAGCAACAAACTGAAGCCGCAGCCCCATTAAGCAAAGAAGATAAAGAAATGGGAGACTTTGTTAGAGTAATCCTGGCCGATAATGAAGATATCTGGAGCAAAATATTTGAAGAGCACGGCATGACCTATAAAAATCCTAAATTGGTACTTTTTAGAGGTTCTGTACAAACTGCGTGCGGTGGTGCATCATCAGCATCAGGACCATTCTATTGTCCGGGTGATCAAAAGGTATATATGGATTTAGGCTTCTTTGAAGAGCTAAAAACTAAATTTGGCGCCAAAGGTGGCGACTTTGCCATTGCATACGTTATAGCGCATGAAATTGGGCATCACGTACAGACATTACTTGGAACCTCAGCAAAAATGAGAGAAGCCCAGGAAGGAAAAAGTGAAGCAGAAGCCAATAAGCTTTCGGTAGCACTAGAATTGCAAGCCGACTTTTATGCCGGAGTATGGACACATTATAATAAAGAAAATTTAGATACCGATGATATTGAAGAAGCGTTAAGCGCTGCTAATGCTGTTGGAGATGATGCGATTCAAAGTAAAATGAGCGACCAGGTTGTTCCGGATTCATTCACGCATGGAACATCAGAACAAAGAATGTACTGGTTTAAAAAAGGGTTCAAAACCGGAGATATTAAACAAGGAACAACATTTGACGAAATTCGATAATTCAACAAACCAAACTATAATAACCAAATGTAAGCATGACTTAAACGTCATGCTTTTTTTTGATAAATCAAAAAAAGAAATTCCAATTTTTTAAATTCCAAATTCCAAAAACAAGTAAAGTTGGAATTTGGAATTTAAAAAATTGGAATTTAATTAATGCCCACAAAAAAAGCCTTGAATTTCTTCAAGGCTTTAAATTTCTGGGTGGCTGACCGGGTTCGAACCGGCGACCCGCGGCACCACAAACCGCTACTCTAACCAGCTGAGCTACAACCACCATTTTGCTTAGCGGTTGCAAATATACAACTAATGTTTACTTCCGCAAATAAAAAATTGAAAAAATATTGATCTTTTTAAATCAAATCATCTAAGCTATTGACAGCCAAACATCTTTCAACAGTAAAACCTTCGGCAAAATCCTTCCCAACAAGCCTTCCTAAGTCCTTGGCGCGGTAATTTAAGCTTTCAAAAAAGTTTTTACTTGTAATTGGAGTGGCAGGTTCTTTTGAATTTGGATCATAAAATTGTGTTTTATAAGCCGCGATCGATTCTACCTTTTTATCCTCAAAGCCCGTAATGTCTACAACAAAATCAGGTTCGATGTTTTTCCACTGGATATAATGATAAACCACTTTCGGTCTCCAGGCTTCTTGTTTTTCACCATCAATTGAAGTCTCGATTTTCATCAATCCGGATAAAAAACAGGCATCAGAAACTAGCTTGCTTCCTTTACCGTGGTCAATATGACGATCATCGATGGCATTGCATAATACAATTTCAGGTTTATATTTTCGGATCATTTTAATAACCTCTAACTGATGTTTTTCATCGTTTACAAAAAATCCGTCACGTAAACCTAAATTTTCACGAACCAAAACGCCTAATATTTTTGCCGCAGCTTTTGCTTCTTCATCTCTGGTTTCTGCGGTTCCGCGTGTACCTAATTCTCCTCGGGTTAAATCTACGATTCCTACTTTTTTACCCAGAGAAACTTCCTTTAAAATTGTTCCGGCACAACCCAATTCTACATCGTCAGGGTGTGCACCAAAGGCTAGTATATCTAATTTCATTGCTTTTTTTGTTTCAAGTTTCAAGTTTCAAGTTTCAGGTTTTTTTACGCTCCAACAACTTGAAACCTGAAACCTGAAACTTGAAACATTTTTAACAGCTACTATTCTTTTTTATATTCAAAACTCTTTTCATTGTCATCGATTTGTTGACGCTTTCCTCCCATTCTTTTTCCGGAATACTTTCTTTGGTAATGCCACAACCTATGTACAAAATGGCTTTATTGTCCTTAATTTGCATGCTGCGTAAATTTACAAATAAATCAGAACTTGATGCTTTATGAGCAAAACTGCTGTTTAATTCGCCCAGAAAACCGGTGTAAAAAGTTCTGTCGTAGTTTTCATTTTCAAGGATAAATGCTTTTGCTTTTTTCTTTGGCAAACCACAAACTGCCGGTGTTGGATGCAACGTATCGATAACTTCTTCTAAAGTTGAATTCTCCTTTAAAACACCCGAAATATCAGTTTTAATATGCCAGATTGATCCAGCCTTAATACTGTAAGGTTCGGTAACGTTTACAGCCGAAGCCACTTCATGCAATCTTTTTATAATAAAATCGGTTACATATTGCTGTTCGTCTTTTTCTTTTTGCTGCCAGGAAATTTCTTCTTCCAAATTGGCTTTTTGAGTTCCCGCCAATGCCGTTGTTTCAAAAGCACTTCCGCTCGCTTTTAATAATTGCTCCGGTGTTGCTCCCATCCAGAATCCAATTTCGGGATGTGAAAAACAATACGTAAAAGTCGATGGATATAAATGAATCAAACGTTTAAAAGTGACGATGAAATCGAAATCAGTCAAATCAACAGTTTCGTTTCTTGACAAAACTACTTTTTTGAATTCTTCATTCTTAATTGCCTGAATTCCTTTTTCGACCAAATCTTCATATTGCGTTTTTGCTTCTGCATCAAAATTGGCGTCCTCGATTTTGTTAAAATCAAAATTAACTGCTGTTTGTTCAGCGCTTATAATTTTCGATTCTTTTTCAGGAATTAATATCAGCTGTTTTTCATCAAAAGAAGCAAAAACAAAACCTTTCTCACTATAATCTGTGACTTTGTATAAGGTATCATCCTGCTGCAACAGCGCAAAAATACTTGAAGAATTGGGTTTAGAGTAGATCACAAAAGGCAATTTTTGCTCTTGATGTTTTCTTATAGTGGAGAAAAAGTCGTTCATATTTTTATTCGGTTTTCTTTTTATCCAAAACCATATTAGTCAGTTTGCAAAGCGAAATCAGATTTCCTACTTCATCGGTAATTTTAATTTCCCAAAGATGAATACTTCTTCCTTTATGAATGATTCTCGCTGTTCCAAAAACCCAGCCTTCACGAATACTTTTTAAGTGATTGGCCGAAATTTCTATTCCGCGAACTTCCTGTTCTTTTGTATCGATAAAAAAGAATGATGCTGCGCTGCCTACACTTTCAGCCAAAGCCACTGAAGCTCCGCCGTGCAGTAATCCCATTGGTTGATGAACACTTGGATTTACAGGCATTTTTGCAGTTAAAAAATCTTCGCCAGCATCGATGTATTCAATTTTCAGCGTTTCCATCAAAGTGTTTTTAGAAAACTGATTGCAACGCTCTAATATTTGCTCTTTGGTATAATTCATTTAGAATGGGCTTTAAAATCGTAAAAATAAAGAAAAGATGAGATACAAATTAGAAAATCCAATTCTAATATTAAAAATCATTTATGAACCTGTCCGTTTTTTGCTATTTTTACAAAGCAATAAAAATATTTGCCACAGATTTGCTTCGCCCGTTCGCTGTCGCTCGGGTCACGGATTCACATAGATTAAATTTATTCACTAAGAATGGAAAAAATCATTTAAATCTGTAAAATCTGTGGCAAAAAATAACCCAATTCAAATGCGTCACTATTTTGCACTCTTCATTCTCGGTCTAATTCTGGTTTTCAGTTCCTGTCGAACTGATTTTGATACTGTTGCAAGCACAGGAGATTTAAAGTTTTCAAAAGACACTGTTTACCTGGACACTGTTTTTAAAAACATTGGCTCAAGCACTTATCAGCTGAAAGTGTACAATAAAAGTAAAAATGACATTTCAATTCCGATTATTCAACTCAAAAAAGGACTGAATTCTAAATACCGAATGACCGTTGACGGAATGACCGGTAACAACGGAAAAATCTTCAATAATGTTACTCTTTTAGCCAAAGACAGTTTGTACATTTTTGTAGAAACCACTGCAGATATTACAGATGCCAATCCAACCGATTTTTTATATACCGATGAAATTCAGTTTGCCAGCGGTGCAAATCTGCAACAAGTAGCTTTAGTGACTTTGATTCAGGATGCTGTTTTTTTATATCCGAAACAAAATCCGGATGGAACTAAGGAAAAAATCAAAATTGATGGCAAAGATGTTGATGGTTTTTATTTGGATGAAAATGATCCCATAAACGGAAATGAATTACTTTTTACCAATCAGAAACCTTACGTAATTTACGGATATGCTGGAGTCCCTGAAAACAAAACAGTCTCTTTTGAAGCCGGAGCGCGTGTTTATTTTCACAACAATTCGGGATTATTTGTAGACAAAAAAGCTTCCTTACATGTAAATGGAACTACATCAACAACCGAAAAACTCGAAAAAGAAGTCATTTTTGAAGGTGATCGATTAGAATCGCTTTATGATGCTATTCCAGGACAATGGAATTCGGTGATACTCGCTGACGGTAGTACAAATCATTCGATAAATCATTTGACACTTAAAAATGCTGTAGTTGGTTTGTCTTTCAAAAATCAGGACGCAACTACTGTTTCGATTAAAAATACACAGATTTACAACTGTGTCGAATATGGAATTCTGGCTCAAAACGCCCGAATTAACGGTGAGAACATCGTAATTAATTATGCAGGTTTAGCAAGTTTATCCTGTGTTTACGGCGGAAATTACAGTTTCACACATTGTACTTTTAACAACAACTGGCAAAACAGTTCGCACTTCGCGGTAAACATTAGCAATAGTTTAAGCGGTGCAACTCCCGAAACAAATCCGCTGACTCAGGCAACTTTTAATAACTGTATCATTTATGGTTCTAATACCAATGAATTCAATCTGAATAAAAATACCAATGCTGCTTTTGTTTATCAATTGAATAATTGTTTGCTGAAATTCAATGGTTCTACCACAAATCCGGATTATCAATTTAAAACGGACGCTGTTCATTACAATCAGATCATTTTAAATGAAAATCCGAAGTTTTATAATGTTTCTCAGAATAAATTCAATATTGATAATACTTCTTCCGCTTTCGCGAAAGGAAATCAGGCGTATATAATTCCGTTGGATATTATTGGAGTAACGAGAACTTCTCCTCCGGATTTGGGTGCTTATCAGAACAAAGAATTCCCTAAATAGTTAAAGTTTAAAATACAATTGGACTCTATGAAATCAACAATTTTATCTATAATTTTTCTCGTGATCTATAGTACTTCATTTGCTCAAAAGAATACAACGGTAATCAAATGTGATTCTATTTATAAAGACAAGGGAATTACAATAAAATTAGTAAACTTTGAGACTGAAAAAGACGGTTATGAAGGCGAAAAAAATTCAATTCTAATCATTAATCAAAAATTAAACAATAAAAATTCAGTTTTAGTCAAGGACTCTATTTTTAGCAGCACTCAAAAAATAGAATTTAAAGACTTCAATAATGATAAAATAAAAGATATTTTAGTTCAAAATATTTCTGATGTACGAAGTAACTGGACTTATAATCTATATTTATATAATCCTAAAAAAAATAATTTTATAAGAGTAATTGGCTTTGAGGAAATAAAAAATCCAATGTATAAAGCAAAATATAATATCATCCAAGGATATGTGGTTTCTGGTCAAGATTGGGTGTCATTCTATAAAATAAAGAAGAATCATATCTATGATTATGGGATTAAAATAGTAGATGATCATGGTCATAATTTCGATAAAGAATACAAAAAAGCAATTAATAAAATAACTTCAATAAAATAAAACTTTGCGACTCTGCGCCTTTGCGAGATTAAAAAAACTTCGTGCCCTAGTACCTTCGTGCCCAAAACCAAACCAGTAAGAAAATATATCTAAAAATAAACATTCCTTAACTCAGCGTATTCTTAAAAATAGTAAATTTGATTCAACAAACAATTAAGATTCTTAGAATCAATTTGTTATCAACCAAATCTAAAACTATTTTTTATGAAGAAATTCTACTCTTTTTTCTTATTACTCGTTATTACAGCAAGTTTTGCCCAAATTCCAAGTGGTTATTACAACACTGCAACCGGAACAGGTTATACCTTAAAAACACAATTGTACAACATTATTAAGGGTCATACTGATAATGGATATGCCGGTTTGTACACAACCTATCAAACATCTGACGTTGATAATTTTTATGAAAATGACGGAACTGTTTTAGACATGTATTCTGAAAATCCTTCCGGAACAGACCCTTACAATTACAGTACAGGAACTACCCAACGATGCGGAAGCTATTCTGTTGAAGGGGATTGTTACAACAGAGAACATATTATTCCGCAATCGGTTTTTAATGAGCAATCTCCAATGGTTGCCGATGCTCATTTTATTACGCCAACAGATGGAAAAGTAAACGGAATACGTTCCAACTATCCGCATGGAACGGTGAGTTCAGCAACTTATACTTCGCAAAACGGAAGTAAATTGGGATCAAGTTCTGTATCAGGCTATTCCGGAACTGTTTTTGAACCTGTAAATGATTTTAAAGGTGATATTGCCAGAATGTATTTTTATTTTGCCACCCGTTATGAAAATACTGTTGCAGGATACTCTTATCCTATGTTTGATGGTTCAGGTAACAAAGTGTTTACTACGGCATTCTTAAACGTTCTTTTGGCATGGAATACACAAGATCCTGTAAGTGCAAGGGAAATTGCCCGAAACAATGCTATTTATGCACGTCAAAATAACAGAAACCCATATATCGATCATCCGGAATATGTGAATCAAATTTGGGGTGGTACGCCTTCCGGAGATACTCAGGCGCCAACTACGCCAACGAGTTTGGCTTCTACATCAAAAACTGCAACTTCAATCACAGTTGCCTGGACTGGCTCTACAGATAATGTTGGTGTTACGGGTTATGATGTTTATGCAAACAGTGTTTTAAAAACAACCGTTTCAGGAGTAACAGCAACAATAACCGGTTTAACTGCTTCAACAAGTTATTCCATCTATGTAAAAGCAAAAGATGCTGCCGGAAATACTTCCGCTTCCAGCAACACAATTGCAGTAACAACCAACAGCAGCGGAACCGGAACAGCAACCGATTTACTTTTCTCTGAATATATTGAAGGTTCAAGCAACAATAAAGCCCTTGAAATTGCTAACAATACAGGAAGCTCAGTAAGCTTATCGGCATATACCATTAAAAAACAAACCAATGGCGCAGGTTCGTGGAGTACTGGTTTAGCACTGAGCGGAACTTTAACTACGGGAAGTAAATTCGTAATTGTAAACAGTTCAATTTCATCAAGTTGCTTTTCGACAAGTTCAGCCAATATTTCAACTTCAGGAACAGAATTAATGTTTAATGGAAATGATGCCTTAGGTTTATTCAAAAACGGAATTCTAATCGACATCATCGGGACTTTTAATGGCGGAACAGCCAATTTTGCGATTGATGTGACTTTAAGAAGAAAATCGACTGTGACTTCTCCATCAACAACATTTAATTTAAGTTCGCAATGGGATTCGTACACCACAGATACTTGTAATAATCTGGCAAGCAAAATGGCACAGCCTGTTGAAGAGGAAGAAATTGTTCAACTTTCAGATGAAATCGTACTTTATCCAAACCCTTCAGACGGAAATTTCTATGTTGGCTTTTCTACTCTAGATGAACCTTACTCTATTGAAATTATCTCCTTTGCCGGACAAAAAGTTTTCGAAAAAGAAAATAGCACAGATCCTGCAATTTCAGTAAGTCATCTTGCTAAGGGAATTTATTTAGTAAAAATTACAAAAGACTCAAAAACGACTATTAAAAACATAATAATCAAATAATTAAAACCACATCTTACTTCATTTAAAAGCGGCAAATTGCCGCTTTTTTTTGTTTACTAAAGTTTTAAAATTATTTTTCACGCAGATTCTGCAGATTTAAGCAGATTTGAATAGATTTAATTTTTAAAATCAGATGTAATAAATTATCTGCAAGCATCTGCTTAAATCTTTTTAAAATCTGCGTGAAATAAAACTTTGCGACTCTGCGACTTTGCGAGATTCTTTTCCCAATCCTCTAAAATGAACTTATATCACTTATATGGTTTAAAAAGCGTCTGACTTTTTTCAAAAGAGTTTGTTTTCAAATTTGCGCTTACTATTTATTTACACTAAATTTGCATCTTCAATACAACAAACTACACATCACAATGATCCATTTCTTTGAAAACCAAAGCAAAACTGTTTTCGCGGTACAAACGCAAAACGAAATTTCGGCTCAAGACATTTCAAAATTAAACTGGCTTTTTGCCAACTCCAATAAGATCGAGAAATCCGCACTGTCGGATTTTTTTGTTGGTCCCCGTGCCACAATGATCACACCCTGGAGTACAAATGCTGTAGAAATTACTCAGAATATGGGTATTCCGGGCATCATCAGAATTGAAGAATTTCATCCAGCAACGGCTGATTTCACAGATTTTGATCCGATGCTTTTTCAAAAATTCAATCAATTAGATCAGGAAATTTTCACTATCAACGTACAACCGGAACCTATTCTGGAAATCGATGATATTGCAACGTACAATAAAGTAGAAGGTTTGGCTTTAAGCCAGGAAGAAGTAGATTACTTAGATAATCTTGCTGTAAAATTAGGAAGAAAGTTAACTGACTCTGAAATCTTTGCTTTCTCTCAGGCAAATTCTGAGCACTGTCGTCACAAAATCTTCAACGGGACTTTTGTTATTGACGGTAAAGAAAAAGAAACTTCTCTTTTCAAATTAATCAAAAAAACATCACAGGAAAATCCGAACGATATAGTGTCTGCTTACAAAGACAACGTTGCTTTTGTAAAAGGACCAAAAGTGCAGCAATTTGCGCCAAAAACAGCTGACAAACCTGATTATTACGAGATAAAAGAATTTGATTCGGTTTTATCTTTAAAAGCAGAAACACACAATTTCCCAACAACAGTGGAGCCTTTCAATGGAGCTGCAACAGGTTCAGGAGGAGAAATTCGTGACCGTTTAGCAGGTGGGCAAGGTTCTTTACCATTGGCAGGAACTGCGGTTTATATGACTTCATACTCTCGTCTAAACGATGACAGAAAATGGGAAAATGCTGTTGAAGAAAGAAAATGGTTATACCAAACTCCAATGGATATTTTGATCAAAGCTTCAAACGGAGCTTCTGATTTCGGGAATAAATTTGGTCAGCCGTTAATTACAGGTTCAGTTTTAACTTTCGAACATGGGGAAAACGACCGTAAAATTGGTTACGACAAAGTAATCATGCAGGCAGGTGGAATTGGTTACGGAAAATTAGATCAGGCAATCAAAAAGAAACCACAAGAAGGCGATAAAATTGTAATCTTAGGTGGAGAAAATTATAGAATCGGAATGGGTGGTGCTGCAGTTTCTTCTGCTGACACTGGAGCTTTCGGTTCAGGAATCGAATTAAATGCCATTCAGCGTTCAAACCCTGAAATGCAAAAACGTGCCGCTAATGCCATTCGTGGTTTAGTAGAAAGCGACAATAATCCAATTGTTTCTATTCACGATCACGGAGCTGGAGGACACTTAAACTGTCTTTCGGAATTAGTGGAAGAAACCGGAGGTTTGATCGATTTGGATAAATTACCAGTTGGAGACCCAACACTTTCTGCAAAAGAAATTATCGGTAACGAGTCTCAGGAAAGAATGGGATTGGTTATTGGTCAAAAAGACATTGATATTTTGCAAAGAATCGCTGACAGAGAGCGTTCGCCAATGTATCAGGTTGGAGATGTAACGGGAGACCACCGTTTTACTTTCGAATCAAAATCAAATGGTTCAAAACCGATGGATTACGCTTTGGAAGATTTCTTCGGAAGTTCTCCAAAAACGGTTATGACAGATAAAACGATTGACAGAAAATATGCTGCTGTATCTTACGACGGCGCCCATTTTGAAAAATATTTAAAAGATGTTTTATGCTTAGAAGCTGTTGCCTCAAAAGACTGGTTAACTAACAAAGTTGACCGTTGTGTGGGTGGAAAAGTAGCCAAGCAACAATGTGCAGGACCTTTGCAATTGCCTTTGAATAATGTTGGGGTTATGGCTCTGGATTATTTAGGAAAAGAAGGAATCGCTACTTCTATCGGCCACGCTCCTATCGCAGCTTTGATTGATCCGGTTGCAGGAAGCAGAAATGCTATTGCCGAATCGTTATCAAACATTGTTTGGGCGCCAATTAAAGATGGTTTAAAAGGAATTTCATTATCTGCTAATTGGATGTGGGCTTGTAAAAACGAAGGTGAAGACGCTCGTTTGTATGCTGCCGTTGAAGGTTGTTCAGAATTTGCAATCGAATTGGGAATCAATATTCCGACAGGAAAAGATTCACTTTCGATGAAACAAAAATATCCAAACGACGAAGTAATCGCACCGGGAACAGTTATTATTTCGGCTGGTGGAAATTGTACTGATATTAGAAAAGTAGTTGAACCTGTTTTACAGAAAAACGGAGATTCAATTTATTATATTAATTTGTCTCAGGATGATTTCAAATTAGGAGGTTCATCTTTTGCACAAATCAGAAATACAATCGGAAACGAAACTTCTACTATAAAAGACGCTTCTTTCTTCAAAAATGCTTTTAATACGATTCAGGAATTAATCGGCGAAAGCCAAATTTTAGCCGGACACGATATCGGAAGTGGTGGATTGATTACTACTTTATTAGAGTTGTGTTTTGCTGATGTGAATTTGGGAGCTAAAATTGATTTCTCTGCTTTCGCAGAAAAAGATCTATTGAAAATCCTTTTCGCAGAAAACATCGGAATCGTTTTCCAGGCTAAATCTGATGCAGCTGTTGAAGCTAAATTGAATGCAAATAATATCGAATTCTTCAAATTAGGAAAAGCGACAACTAGTGAGACTTTAGACCTTGGACTTTGGACTTTAGACATTCCTACATACAGAGATGTTTGGTTTGAAACTTCTTATTTATTAGACCAAAAACAATCTAAAAACGGAACTGCAAAAGCACGTTTTGAAAATTATAAAAATCAGGCTTTAAATTATACTTTCCCAAGTCACTTTACAGGTAAAGCGCCTGTAATTGATGCTTCAAAACCAAGACCAAAAGCGGCTATTATTCGTGAAAAAGGAAGTAATTCTGAACGCGAAATGGCAAATGCAATGTATTTGGCAGGTTTTGATGTAAAAGACGTTCACATGACGGATTTAATTTCTGGTCGTGAAACATTGGAAGATATTCAGTTTATTGGCGCTGTTGGAGGATTCTCTAATTCAGATGTTTTAGGTTCTGCTAAAGGTTGGGCCGGCGCTTTCCTATACAACGAAAAAGCAAAAACAGCCTTAGATAATTTCTTCAAAAGAGAAGATACTTTATCAGTCGGAATCTGTAACGGATGCCAGTTGTTTATGGAATTAGAAGTTATTAATCCGGAGCACGAAGTTCACGGAAAAATGCTTCATAACGATAGTAACAAACATGAAAGTATTTTTACTTCTGTAAAAGTTCAGGAAAATAATTCGGTTATGTTGTCTACATTGGCAGGAACTACTTTAGGAGTTTGGGTTTCTCACGGCGAAGGAAAATTCAATTTACCAATGGGTGAAGAAAATTACAACATTGTTTCTAAATACGCTTACGAAGGCTATCCTGCAAACCCTAATGGTTCTCATTACGATGTAGCGATGATGTGTGATAAAACAGGAAGACATTTAGTTACTATGCCTCATATTGAGCGTTCTACTTTCCAATGGAACTGGGCACATTATCCAAAAGACAGAAATGACGAGTTTACACCGTGGCATGAAGCTTTTATCAATGCCAGAAAATGGATTGAGAAAAACTAGTTTTTTTTAGCCACGAATTTCACGAATTTACACGAATTGAATTGTGGAAATTTTTGAAATTGCTTTGCCTGCTTTTATTGCTCGGTCGTGGCGAAAAATATAAACCTTACTTATAAAAAAATGCCTCAGCACTATCCCTATAGCTGAGGCATTTTTTTTAACGTTTTAATGATGAAGCAATCCCGGTTACAAAATTAGATGCTCCAAAAGCAAACAATGCTGAAGCGATGGCATTCTGACCAGCAAAAAACTGATTTTCTGCAATTGCATTACTAAAGTAATGTCCACCGGCTACTCCTGCAACTAATCCCAAACCAATAATACTAACATACCACCAAGGTTCAGGATCCGGAGGTGGCGGCGGATTTTTCCAAAAACGTCTCCACCAGCCTGGATACTTGGTTCCACACCATCCCATTGCTAAATACAAAGCTGTTTCCATATTAATTAGATTTAATTATGCCTACTCATCTGCTTTTCGGCTTTCGCATTTTAATAGCATAAAAGTAGTTTTCCCGTAAATCAAATCGATAATGGTTTTTCCTGTTTTTATAAGGGGAAAAACACCTTTTTTTCTTCCCGGTTACCATCCTTAAAAAAACTTTAATCTTATCTAAGACTAATTTAATGATATCTTAAGGTCGTTTTCAGGACTCTCTTTACCCGGATAAATATCTTTGTCTCATGAAAAAATGGATACAACAATTATCACTGTTTATACTATTAGTTAGCATTAGTCAATTTTCTTTTGGTCAAAAAACTGCTGCAATAAAAGGAAAAGTTTCCGATGGAAAACTTCCTGTAGAATTTGTAGATGTAATTTTAAAAAACACAAGTGACTCTGTAAAAGTGGCCAATTATGCCGTAACAGATGTTTCTGGAAATTTTGATATAGAAAATGTAATCTCAGGTGAATATCTTCTTCAATTCAAATTAATAGGATTCAAAACTATAACTCAGAAAGTAAAAATTGCTGATACTCCTGTTTCCATTGGAACTATTGTCTTGCAAAATGATGCTAATTTATTGAATGACGTTGTGGTCAAATCTCAAAAAAAACAAATTCAAAAAACAGACGAAGGTTTTATTTTTAATGCTGTTTCAAATATTTCGCAATCTGGAGGAACTGCCACAGAGATGCTTAAAAGTATTCCGACTGTTGCTGTAGATGCAGAAGGCGGTATAACCTTAAGAGGGAAATCGCCTATGATTTTGATCAACGGAAAAAACTCGGCAATAACCAATATGGATCAGATTGCGGCGAGCAGTATTGAAAGCATCGAAATCATAAGTAATCCTACTGCAAAATACGATGCGAATGCAGAAAGTGGCATCATCAATATTAAACTCAAAAAAAACGACCAAAACGGAATCAATGGTGCGGTGGTTTTAGGTGGTGGTTTTGGTGCGAAAGGGAGAGCAAACAGTTCAATACTTTTAAATCAGAAAACAGAAAAATGGAACTTTGGTTTAGCGTATGATAATCGTTTTGCCGGTCGAACGAAAGAAATACATGCAGATCGTACCAATTATTTTATTGATGACGAACATTATATTCATCAATACAGAAATGACGAACGCACCGAGGGTTTACAGAATTTAAAATTCAATATTGATTTTTCTCCCAACGAAAAAAACACTTTTTCATTTGAAGCACTCGGAAACATGGAAAGTCAGGATAATGATGAGACCTTGTATACTCAGGTAAATACCAGTACAAATCAATTTTTCTCGAATAACAAACGACATTCTTTAGAATTAGAACGTTCAAAAGTAGCCGAACTGGCTTTCAATTATGATCGGAAATTTTCTGATGACCAAAAGAGTTTTAATATCAGCATTACTTCCTCTTTCAACAAAGACAAAGAAAATACGGATATTGACACCTATGATTATGATGAATATAATGAGCAAATCGGTGACGTATTTTTACAAAGAACACACAATTATGAAAACGAAAATATATCAAACGCTATTGTAAATTATGCTTTACCAATTTCGCCAAAAACGGTTTTGGAAACAGGATACAAAGGAACTTTTCGTTTCTTTACTTCTGAATTTGAAAGTGCTGATATGATTAATGGCGAATATGTAATTAATCCTACTGTCAGCAATACTTTCGACTATAACGAACAAATAAACGCGGTTTATGGAATGCTGAATACATTTTCTGGAAATGCAGAAAATCCAAAATGGAAATACAATTTAGGATTGCGTGCGGAAAATGTTTCCAACAATGGAGCAACACAAAATAATAGTGACCGCTTTAACAATGATTATATCAAATTTTTCCCTTCGGCATCTGCCCAATTAAATTTAAACTCAGATGAATTTGTAAAAATCGGTTACAGTAAACGTATCAATCGTCCGGATCTGGATGATCTGAATCCGTTTATGGATATTACCGATGCTCTGAATCCACATAGTGGAAATCCGTATCTAAAACCGGAAATTATTCATATTGCTGAAATGAGTTACAACAAAGACTGGAACAATTATTCATTCTCAACCAATGCCTTTTACCGAAATGCTACAGATGCCATTAGACAATATGCAGAACTTAAGGATAATGGAGTTATTTTATTAATGCCAAAAAACATTGGAAGCACAATTACCTATGGATTAGAAACTATTTTCAGCCTAAAACCAATTGGTTTTTATGATGCCAATATTAGCATAACTGCTTTTCAGCAAAACATAAATACTTCTAATCTTGGAGAAGATGTGGTAAACAATGCTTTTAGCTGGTACGGAAAAATTATCAATAATTTTGTTCCGTGGAAAGGCGGAAAACTTCAGATTATCGGGAATTATAATTCGGCTCTGCCAACTCCGCAGGGAAAAAGAATTCCGATTTATAATGTTGATATGGGTTTTCAACAAAAACTCGGAAAAGGAAATGCCCGTTTAGGATTGGTTGTAACAGATATGTTCAACACACTAAAAAGCGGCTATAAAAACAATACAGCTTTGTTTAGCAATAACAGAACGAATAAATCAGATACCCGTGCTTTGATGGTTACATTTGCTTATACTTTTAAGTCTGATTTTAAAGAAAAATTGTTGGAAAATCAGTTTTCAACGGAATAAATTTCGTGAAAAATAAAAATAAAAAAAAAGTTCATTCTTGTAATTGGGATTCATTTTTTCTATGAAAATTTGAACTATATTCGCTAAAAGTTCATGCCACTGAATTTTTGAAAACCCAAAAACAATTAAACCTGCATAGAATGAATTTTATAAAACTACTTTTATTTAGCTTATTTTTAATTTCCGTAAACACTTATTCACAAGTCGAGGTAAATAAAATTTCTCACAATGGTCGTGATCGCTATATCACTACTACTATTGGTTATCCAGTTCCCGGAGTTTATATACCAATGAATCAAAAAGAACCAAGTACCGTATTAAATCCGGACGGAACCGGAGTTATTCAGGCTGACGATTTATCCAAAAGTAAAATGAATTGGGGAATTGAATGCACAGAAGAAGGAGTTCCAATTTTTAGAGAAGGCTTTAATAGTGCTTCTTACACTTTTTGGTACAGACCAAACGATAGCAATGAATGGGTTAACTCTCAATTTTCTATTCATTTTACCAAGAAAAAAATGTATCTGATGGGTGAAAGAGTGAAAGACTATGTAGATTATAATGTGCAATAATTGGATAAAAATACAGAACTCAAATTAAAGGATTTTTAGTTTTTTCGAAAATTTACTACAAAAAAGAAAACGTTTTCGTTGATTTTCAATAGTCCCTATAAATTTTCCCATAAAATTTCACAAAATTAAAAATTATCCCTATTTTTTATTTAATTTGCAGTAAAATTCAATATATTAAACATGGTTTCAATCACACGCCTTTTTGATTTTCCCTATTATCAACAAGAAACTTATAACCTTCCGGTTGCTTTGGCAACGAAAAAAAACGGAGTCTGGGAAAAAACATCTAGCCAGGAATATATTGCAAAAGCTAATGCTGTTTCGAGAGCATTATTGCGCATGGGCATTCAGAAAGATGACAAAATTGCCTTAATTACCTCAAATAACCGTACCGAATGGAATATTATGGATATTGGTATTCTGCAGACCGGTGCTCAGAACGTTCCGATTTATCCAACTATTTCTGAAGAAGATTACGAATATATATTGAATCACAGCGGCAGTATGTACTGTTTTGTGTCTGATGATGAAGTACTTCAAAAAGTAAGACTGATCCAGGCGAATGTACCGACTTTAAAAGAAGTATATTCTTTTAATGAAATTCCGGGCTGCAAACACTGGAGCGAATTATTGACTCTTGGTGCAGACGAAAGCAACCAAAGTGAAGTCGAGGCCAGAAAAGACAGCATTCAAACTGACGATTTAGCAACCATTATTTATACTTCGGGAACTACAGGAAGACCTAAAGGTGTTATGCTTTCGCACAAAAACATTGTTTCGAATGTTTTAGACAGCGCTCCAAGAATTCCGTTTGATCCGGGAAAAAGTACGGCTTTAAGCTTCTTGCCTATCTGCCATATTTTTGAAAGAATGATTTTGTACATCTATCAATA
Source organism: Flavobacterium sp. Root420 (assembly GCF_001427905.1). Classification (GTDB taxonomy): domain Bacteria; phylum Bacteroidota; class Bacteroidia; order Flavobacteriales; family Flavobacteriaceae; genus Flavobacterium. The sequence continues at coordinate 56,184 of NZ_LMEF01000030.1, read as the reverse complement.
TTATGGTGTTTCGGTTTATTTTGGAGAATCAATTGATAAAATCAGTGATAACTTAAAAGAAGTTAGCCCGACTGTAATTACAGCGGTACCAAGACTTTTAGAAAAAGTTTACGATAAAATTTACGCAAAAGGAAGCGAACTAACCGGCATCAAGAAAAAACTGTTTTTCTGGGCTATTGATTTAGGCTTAAAATATGAACCATACGGAGCCAATGGTTTCTGGTATGAATTTCAATTAAAAATTGCCCGCAAACTTATTTTGAGCAAATGGAAAGAAGGTTTGGGAGGGAAATTAGATTTAATGGTTTCCGGAAGTGCCGCTTTACAGCCGCGTTTAACAAGAGTTTTTGCTGCTGCAGAAATTCCGGTTATGGAAGGTTACGGTTTATCTGAAACATCACCGGTAATTGCCGTAAACGATCAGAGAAATAAAGGATTTAAAATTGGAACTGTCGGGAAAGTAATTCGCAACGTTGAAGTTACAATTGCTGCAGACGGTGAAATTCTTTGCAAAGGACCAAACGTAATGTTGGGTTACTTTAAAGATCCTGAAAAAACGGCCGAAGCATTGCAAGATGGCTATTTCCACACCGGAGATATTGGTGAAATTGACAGCGAAGGTTTCCTGAAAATTACAGATCGTAAAAAAGAAATGTTCAAGACTTCCGGAGGAAAATATATTGCACCTCAGTTGATCGAAAATGCTATGAAACAATCTCGTTTTATAGAGCAAATTATGGTAATTGGAGACGGTGAAAAGATGCCGGCTGCTTTTATTCAGCCAAACTTTGATTTTGTAAAAGAATGGGCAAAACTTCATAAAATAACTTTAGGAAGCACCAACGCCGAAATAAGCGCTAATCCGGACGTAATCAAACGTATAGACGAAGAAGTGGAAGGAATAAATGAGAAATTTGGAAACTGGGAAAAAATCAAACGTTTTGAGTTAACTCCGGATGTTTGGTCTATCGATGGCGGACAGCTTACCCCTACTCTAAAATTAAAACGTAAAATCATTAAAGAAATTTATAAAAATCTTTACGCTAAGATCTATGGTCACGAATAACATTCCAAAATAATTTAACCAATGAAAAGGCTGTCTCCCAAGGACAGCCTTTTTTAATTGTGCAAACACCAATGCAAAATTTTAGCAATATTCTTTGCATCATCAATTCCGCGGTGATGTGTTCCTTCCAGCGGAATATCCAATAAATGCAAAGCTCCGTTCATCCCGGTTGGTTTCTGCAGACCAAATTTTTCTCCAAACCAGACTTTTACATTAATATGCTCGTCGGCCATTGGATACGGAATCCCGAATGATTTACATTGTTTTTTAAGCATATTGAGATCGTACTGACCGTAACTTGCCCAGGTATATAAATCGGGATTATATTCGGCAACTAATTTTTCAATTGCTTCCTCAAAACTCACTCCGTTTTTATCCAGTAAATCCTGGGTAATAGTTGTCAATTCCGTACAAAACGGACTTACGCTCGAGCGCTGCGGTTTGATCAAAATACCCTGATTTTGAGTTATCTCACCAGTTTCTGAATCCAGAACTGCCAAACCAATCTCAATAATTTCATTCTCCTGCCCCTGTGGGACCGCACTTTGCCAACACGTGGCTTCTAAATCGATAATAATAATTTTATCTGTTGTTTTCATTTTTTTTACTTTTTTAATAATTTATAATTCTCTCTCTAAAAAAGAGCCATTACTTCCCGAAAATTTTTCTTGATTGATGAATAGCGTTTGTTCCATTTAGAATTTTCGTTATTGCTTTTAATTTCTTTAGCTCCTTCAAGTTTATACATTTCGTGAAACTTTTTAAAAGGACGCGGTTCAAAATCAACCAAAATTGCAGCCATATTGATCGCATCAATATTTGCTGGATCTGTTTCGCCTTTAAAGAAGGTTTCGATAGGTCTGAACTTATCTTTTTTCTCCTTAAACTTATTCTTCTTGGTATGATCAAAATCCATAGAAAATAAATTTCTAAAAACATTCAAATCATCCTTAGTTGGATTCTTCTCGAAAATAAGCCAGCAAAAATCACGTAGTTTTCCACGAGAAGGGCTTTGCAAATAATCGAAGTATTTTCCTTTTTTTTCGGTTTCGTATTGAATCTTAATTGCTTTTTTGTATTCTTTTAATATTGTACTCATTGTATATTTTTTTATTTATTAATTTTTAAATCCTATTAATTTTTGTCACTAAGGCACCAAGGCCCTAAGTTTATATTCTTTGTGTCTTTGCGCCTTCGTGGCAAAACATACGGGCATAAAAAAAGCACCAGATAAAAGGTGCTTCATAACAAATACGATAATACAAATTATCCTATGCCTATAGTGATGCACCGATATGTTAATCCATTCCAGACCCGAACTGGCGTCTAAAGACTTGGCTTTACTACTGTTAGTTTTAAAATTCATTTTATATGTATTATATATTAAAATCATTGTGTTGTATAAATCTTTTGTTCTGATTTGTTTGGCAAAGATAAAGTCGAAAAATTCATTTATCCAAATATCTTTTAATATTATTTTACTGATTATCAATTAGTTATAATTAAAATTAAAGCAAAGAAATTCCTGTCCGCATGCTGGTGCAGAATTCTTTTTTATCAATTCACTGTTTCTCAATCAGATTACTTTCCAAGTTATAATTCGCTATTTTGTTTACTCATAAAACATTTGGTCAATTTATTTTTTTAATCGTTTTTAGTTATATGCTATTTTTCTTTCATTTTCTTTTCTTACTTATTGAAGCCGATTCTGCTTTAAAACAAAAAAAGCGTCCCAATGAGGACGCTTTTATCTATTTATGTTGAGTTTGAAACTACAATACATTTCTAATTCATTAAATACATATGACATCCTGAGTCATTAGCCGGAGAAAATCCCGCTAAACGATCGCTAACTTTTATGGCTGACAGGTTCATATGAATGTTTTTTATTTTTAATTCTAAGACAAATATAAATCATTTTTCGATTTAATACAACTTTTCCTCTTATAAATGTTAAAATTAACACAAAAAAAATATCGTTGATTTCAACATATTTTCATTTTGAAAGCTACTTTTGATTATTTTTATCTCACTTAAATGAAACCTATGAAAGAATATATCGACAGTATTGTTTGGTCTGAAGTTTGGGAATTTTCGAAACAATTTATTTTACCCAATATTGGTTGGTTTATATTCTGGACAGTTTTATTTCTAATTCTGGGTCTTATTCTCGGAATCATTTTCAATGTCTTTTTGTACAGAAAAAATATTTTTACCCGTGACAAGAAATACTACAATTGGATTGCCAAACTCTGGATTCCGTATTTTATGGTTGTTTTCCTTTATTTCTTTGCTATGATTGGCCTTTTGTATGGGGGGAAGTCAGTTTTGAAATCAGAAAACAAAAACATAACCGCCAATATTTATTCTAAAACAATCGGAACTACTTTTTCATCTGAAAAAGAGAAAAAAGAATTTCTGCATTCGCTTCAATTGCTTTCTAATTCTTCAGAAGATGTGAGTAAATCTTTGACCCAGGCATTGGCACTTTACATCAAACAAAACAACAGCGGTTTGCAAACTGTAGATAACTTTAAGAATTCGTCGACTTCGTATTTGCTTCAAAAATACGAGTCTGAAGTTTACAGCGCGTGCGTGTATGGCTTTATGAAGGTCGTTGACGACAAAGCCGACATGAAAAACGTAAAAGATATTGATTATGCCAAATTCAAAACGCTTTTGCAAAAATTAGATCAAATCGAACCTCAACAAATCGAAAACTCCATACAATCTGAAATGGGACGCAAATTACAAGCCGGAATGGATCTTATTTTTAAAGAAATCCTGAAACATGAATTGCTTTTTTTCTTTTTGTTTCTGATTATTCCTTTTGTGGAGTATTTTGTTTATTGGAAGTTTGTGAAAACTAAGAAATCTGATTTTAGCCGGCCGAAAACTGTGGAAAATGTAATTAAACATTAATCATTTAACGCTGCCAATTGTACGTTTAAAGTTGTTGAGCTTTATATGTGTTTAGTTCAAAGCTGAAAGGAAATAATATTCTTGAGAGATTTTATATATAAAATGCGCAAATCACTTTGCGCATTTTTTTTTTGGGGTTATTGATACAACTCTCCCTCCTTATTGATTAAAGTTTGGATTACTTTTTCTTCGTCACTTTTGTATAAAAGAGTTGTTAAGTTTATTTATTCTTCAAGGTTTAAAATATGCAAACTGGAATGATTTATTTTTCCAAAATATTAAAGATTTTTTTTCCTCTCCGTTTATTTTGAAAGTAATTGGTTTAAATGGTATTTCGATAGCATCAATACCATAACTGCCACTTACTTTTCCAAGTAGTAATAGCTCGTGCTCTGGTGCTAATTTAACCATGCCTAAAAATTTGCCAGCATCAATACCTACTGTAACCAAGTTTAATAAATTACTTATAGGGCATTTTAATTGGAATTCCGGGTCTAAAAGCAAACTATGTAATGGACTAGGATTTATTGATGCATTATATCGAACTTTGTCTACTTTAATATTTAAAAATAAATCTTCTCCTTCTTGTCTTGGAGTAATCAATATTTTTGAGGTAACTTCTGGAATATCTACATTTATATTACTGGAAATCTTTTTATCGTAGTTGGTAAAGCAAAAAAAGATATTCCCTAAATCAATTGGTTTTAATTCCAAATTAGCTCTTAATTTAGCATCAACTCCTCCGGAATATTTTAGCATGATTTCTGAAAGATCAGAATTAAAATTAAAAGATCTAAGATTAATAGTTGCTTTTCCACTCCCTGATACATCTCCTTTAAATCTCCCTAAAGCTAAAATACCTGTCGCTTCTCTCCAAACATTGCATGCAGCTACCTTCGCTTCATTTTGTACTTGACGAGCAATTCGAGCAGTTTCACGAGCAGTTTGCCACGCTATTCTTTCTGCTTCTACTCTTATTCTACATACTCTTCGTGATGCGGCGCATGGAGGATCTTCCAATCTTACTTTTTTGCAGAATGGGCAAATTCCAACTTTTATCGTATGCATACAATCCCAATCACAGCTATCTCCATTAAAATTAGGATAATTAAAATCAGTTCTTACTTTTTGACAATCAATATCTTCTTTTTTTACTTCCAATTTTTCATTAAATGTCGCCTCAGGAATAATGAAATTTTGTTTCAAAATTATTTGCTTAGATAAAGTCTCATTTAAAATTTTTGAAATTTCTGATTTGCTAATATTTGTAACAGCTAAGTGTTTTATATCAATAGGTTCAAAAATGCTTATCCAAGTACTATCATACTTTTCATTGAATGCATTAAATATCTTTGTTAATTCTGGATTAGTTTTCTGAGTAATTGTTGGAGTAGTTGATGTATCCTTTATTGGTTTATCTTTCATCAATTGAATCATTACCGAAATGCCATTAGATTTTATACGAATGCAAGATTTCTTAATAAATCGAGTTGCTGTTAATGAGTCTGCTATAACTTCTGTATTAGGGTCTTTAAACATTTTTTTGAGGCTCACTTTATAAGTCTCACCCCAACCAGTATAGATTGTTGTTGGCTTTTTTAAAAAAGTCCCATTTAAATTTTCAATATAGTTTTTAAGAATTGGAGAAATTAATTTTGCTAAAGCTTCTTTTGGTAATTTCGGTTTTTTTGTAAATTTTATGCTCTTTACTTTTAATGAATTTACTGCGCTTCTTAAATATAAGGAATCTGATTTAGTAGAAACTGCAGTCAAACCATTTAAATATCCTTTTATTTCTATACTCTCTTTGGGAATTTTAATTTTTGCATTTTCATTTAAAATTTTAATTTCTACATCATTTTTTGGAATAAGAATTGAAAAATCAGCTTCAATAAGAATACCTTGCCTGTCCAAAGATACTTTTGGTTCAATATTTTGAATTATAATGTTTTCATCATCGATTGATTCCGCTTCATTCTTGATTTCTGTAGGCAAATATTTCAGGATAATATCTTTATCAATATTTATTCCTACATGTGGTTCAAAGTCTGATATTTCTCCAAGGTTTCTTTCAATAGATGCATATTGTTGATCAATTGTAGAAAGTGGAGGAAATTGATTGTTTATAGCCGTTTTTAGAGGTTTGCAACTTGTAAATACAATTGCAACTACAAATATCGAAAGGTATTTAGTGTATTTCATAAAAATGGATTTTGATGGTTAGAAATTGTCTCTGTTGTTTTTAAAACTTATTTACAACGACCTACTTAGCAGTTTTAATTGGAAGTCGTTTGCAGTAATTAATTTTCTTCAATTCCTTTGTCTAAACTTATTTTCTTAACTTTAGATAAATTGTACGTTATTCCGAAAAAATTACCAAATTTGAATTGACTTTGAGTAGGTATATTTCCGGAATCTCCCAAGTTATAAGAACCACCAACTTGATAACCATCTGCAATTCTATCTACTTTTCCCATAGAAATACCTGCAGAAAAAATAATGCGTTCCTGTTTTCCTAATATCACTCCGCCACCCAAAAGCACTTGCAGCTTCTCATTCTGGGTTATTACTGCACCAAAATTAAGAGTTGGAACAATCCAGGAATTCATTCGAACATAAGTATTAATTGTAGAACCAAATGCCATATCATAGTCTCCACTATTTTTTAGCATAATGATCTTATTACCTGCTATAGCCGGATCGTCTCTTTTGTCATATTCTGAATCATAAAGCGACGTAAAAAATATCCCGGCACTAACATCTATTTTTAAGCCGCCTTTTATCCAGATATTATAAGATGTAGGTGCAAAATTAGTTTCTTCTGCTTTTGTCTCTTTATTAAAACGGCGTAGTTTAAACTCTATAACGTCAATATTTTTACCTTGTACATCGATTGGAAACGTATAAATATTTAAATCAACACTGTAGAATTTTTGTATGATTATTTTAATACTTTTTTCTGCTTTATCTTTTGTTTCAATTACACTTTTTTGTGTGCTTAAATATTGAATATCATCGTCTGAATTTTGCAAATTGTCTAATAATTCATAAGAACTCTTTAACTGTTCTTTTGCCGCAGTAAGGAATTCTTCCCTTTTAATGCTATAATCATTTTCGATGAGCTTGCTTTTTTGTTTTAAAATTTCATAAAAGCTTTCTATTTCAAAATTTAGACTGTCAATATTTCGTGCTAAGCTTTTGTTTTTTTTGATAATGCTTTCAATCGTTTTATTTTTAGCCCCCCATTCTAAAACCATTTTATTTGATTCTGTTTTTACTTCTTGAATAATTTCATCAGATTTTTTTTCGTTATTAAAAAATGAAATTTCTTTAGTATCAATTTTATAAGTATACCTTAAGGGATTTCCATTTATTAATCTGACAGCTACCATTTCTCGCGATTTTGCAGAAAGCCATTTACTGCAATCTAAAGCTGTAGACAAAGAATCCTTATAAACTGTAATGCTTTTTTTATGTGGCTTACTCAAATCGACTGTTATAATTTTAGTATCCACTTGGCTATAGCCAACAAATCCAAAGAATAAAAAATAAAGAATAATTAATCTTGTTTTCATGATTTCTATGTTTTTAGTTATGTTTCAAATGTATTTACAGAACAACATATCAATCAATTACCCTTTAGGGTGATATTTTATTTCTTACATTCTTATAATTTTTTTTGTAAGTTTATTGAATGTTAAATTTTATATCCCGATTTAGCCTAATTTCAAATATCACCCAAAAGGGTAATTGCGATCAATGCATTTATTGCACAACTTTGTAATGAAAATGTAACACCATGAAAATAAGAGTTGCTATAGTAGAGGATGATAAAAATTATAATCAGGCGCTGAAGAATATCATCGACTTTCAGGAAGATATGGAATGTGTAGCTCAATTTTTTAATGGTAAAAATGCTTTGCAAAAATTGGAAGCCATAGAACCGGACGTGGTTTTAATGGATATTCAACTGCAAAATTTATCGGGTATTGATATTGTTTTTAAACTAACCGAATTAATGCCCGGCACCACTTTCGTAATGTGCACGAGTTTTGAAAATGACGAAAAAATCTTTTCTGCCTTGCGTGCCGGTGCGAGTGGTTATCTTGTAAAAGGAGATCCTTTGGCTAAAATTATTCAGGCGATTCTGGAAGCGCATAAAGGAGGTGCACCAATGAGTTTTGCTATTGCCAAGCGTGTTTTACAACATTTTCAGGAATCAAAAGTACAAGTACAAAGTTTAGCATTACTTACTGTAACCGAAAAAGAAGTTCTTGAATTGCTGGCGCAAGGACTTCTCTACAAAGAAATTGCCGACAAGAAAAATGTCACAATTGATACCATCAAAAAACACATTGGTAATATTTATAGAAAACTACAGGTAAGTAATAAAATTGAAGCAATTAATAAATTTAACACCAAAAACTAAAAATCATGAAATTATTAAAAAAAGAAATTGATATTATCTTTAAAAAGAGGATAGAAAAAAAAGACGAAGATCTTTTTGTTATGAAATATAACGTTCTATCCAAAAAAATAAAAGGATTAATCAAAAGTTTTACTGTCGATGCAAAAAGATTTAAGGAATTACTCTTAGCAAATGAAGGTAAAAGCTATTGTAAATTTTATTTTTTAGAAAAGAATAATACTTTAAATATAGGCCTGTCTTTTTCGGACAATATTGATTGTCCAATTATAGATGAGGACATCTTGTATGTCTTAAACAATGACTTATTGATTGAAAGTGATTCTGTAAATTTCAACAATTTAGTCAATGCTTTTGAAATAGGTATCGGCAGCGAATTAGAACAACTCACGAAGATCAAAACTAGTCTGGTTTATTACGATTTTGATATAGTTAATACCTACGTAGCTACTTTAGGATTGCACTTCCCTCTTAATCAATTGAAATTTAATATGCTTCAATTTCGTAATGCAGATTTAGATGACATAATTATCCCTTGCTCTATAGGCAAAGATGGCAGAATCTCCTTTTGTGTACACGCATTAATTAATCGTCAAGACGATAAGAATGTATTAGTTGAAAGCGACGGTTATGACCTAGGCAACCTAAGACCTTAATGATATATGTTTATGAAATAATATTACTTTTAGCACTATTAAAATCAGTAGTTTTGGTTAGGAAGTTTAGTCTTTCTAGCCAAAACTTTTTATTTGTTTATCTTCTTGTTACCTTTCTTGTAGAACTATTTTCATGGATAATTCTTTTAATAGATAAAGATTCTAAATTTAGTTTTCAATACATTGTATATTGTATATTCTGCATACTATTTTTTTGGTTTTATTATTCCAGGCAATTTCATAAAAAGCTAAAGAAAAAAGTCAATATACTATCTATTATTCTCATCGTTTATGTTTTGGTATTTCCTGGTTTTTTGGGAGAAAACTTAGATTCGAGGTTAGTCATTGCTTTACCTATCTTTTATATTTTATATACGATGTTATGGTTTTATCAAAAAATAGCTTTTCCATCCAAAGATAAAATTATAGATGATCCTAATTTTTGGACTTCAACAGCTTTACTTCTTTGGAGTTGTTTTTTTATTTTCAGAGTAATTCCGAGATATTTTTTTGATACTATAGATAAAGATTTTTTAATTTTATTGAGAGAATTGGTATATATCATAAATAGCATTATGTATCTTTTATTTTTCAAAGCTTTGATGAAATACGAAGCCATTGCAAAAAATCCAAATAAATGAGCCAGCTTCCGCAAGAAATAAAACTCACTTATATCATTGCCATCATCGTAATGTTGGTTTTTGTGTGTTTCATTATTATGGTTGTGTTTATTTACAATAAAAAGCAATTGATTCAGCAGCAACAAGATCAAATACGGGAAAGCGAATTCAAAAACCAATTGCTGCAAAACGAATTAGAACGCCAAAAATCTATTCAGTTAGAGAGAGAACGTATTTCACAAGATATGCACGATGATTTAGGTGCGGGAATTTCCGCCATAAAACTTCAGGCTGAGTTTTTAAAATATAAAATGCCCGAAGAAAGTTATACAGAAGATCTGGAAACGATTATAAATACTTCTGAAGATATGAATTTGGCGATGCGCGAAATTCTTTGGAGTCTGAATTCGCAAAATGACACCGTTGGTAATTTTATAGAATATACAAGTTTGTATGTCAAACGTTTTTTAGACAAAACTAATATTGTCGCAAAATTTGACTCAAACATTCTTGAAAAAGAAACTACTTTATCTGTAAAAGCAAGGCGTAATTTATTTTTAGTGATTAAAGAAGCTGCTCATAATGTGTACAAACATAGTCAGGCAAACAACATCAATCTTCGATTTGAGCAAACCGAAGATTATTTCAAAATTACAATCATTGATGATGGTATTGGATTATCAGACAATATCCAAAAAGGAAATGGTTTAACCAATATGTTGTTGCGAATGGAAAATATAAATGGAACTTTTCAGATTCTTCCTGTTCAAAAAGGCTTCTGTCTGTTATTTCTATATCCTTTACAAGACTAAGTTTTTCACTTCCCTAGAAGTAATTAATAACCCCAAATAGCTTTTAGAATTTTTGTATTTTACTTCGCAACTATAATTTTCAAACCAAAAAATCCGAAACCAGTCGTTGTTTAAATCGATCAATAGGTTTCAAATCGACATTGGTATCTCCGTTGAGAATATCAAAAGGATCGTCTAAACCGCTAATTAATAAATACAAATAGCAAAACAAAAACGTAATCGCAGACGTTACCAGATAATCGGCTGAGGGGCTTTTGAATTTGGTAATCAGTAAAAGCGACATGACGATAAACAATATACTTTGCAGCAAGGTATAAGCCGGCTTGATGAAGTTGTTTCTCGAAATCGAATAGGCACGGGTAAGCTGTTTTCGCATCGCATTCGTATTTTCCTGTATGCCTTTTATGGCTTCTTTGTCGACACCTCTTTCTGCAAAATAATAGGCAATCTCATTCGATTTTCGAATTAAGGGAAAGATAACCGTAGAATCTTTTCCGTGGGAATAAATCCATGCAATAATGCCATCGGTAATGGCGATCATTTGCTCGCGTAAAAAAGTGCTGTCTAATTCTTCTTTGCACAAATCAGAAGTTCCTGTTCTTGGCGCCTTGAAAGCAAGATAAATCCAATCTTTGATCGCTTCCAGATTCGAAGCGACTTCGCCCGGTATTTTTTCACTTTCTTTAAAATCGGTCATGGTTGCGGCCAATAACAATCCGAATACAAAAAAGGCTCCGGTAAAAATAATCGTGATATCAGACAGCTCTATCAAATCGTGAAAATCCTGTCCATAAAGGGAAAGCTTTTTGAACACAAAATTTTTAATTAATAATATGGCCAGTGCGGCAATAAGTGACTTTAAGATTATGGTTCGCTGTTGTATAAATTTCATTAATTTTTTTTTGCGCAAATTAAAGTATTTTAATGCCACAAAGGTACTAAGGCACAAAGTTTATTAAATCAATGCTGAACCTTAGTATCTCAGCAACTTAGAAACTCAGCATCTTAAAAAATCAAAAATTCCCATAGTAAACCTGAAAACAAGGCAATTTTAAATCTTTTCGCCAGGTATCAACCACTTGATTTCTGTCGTCTAAAACAAATTCTATAAAATATTTTCTTTTTATAAAATCATTGTAAATTTCTGTTTTAATGATCGAATCTTTTCGGTAATCTTTTGCTCTTCGCATTAACAATTCATCAAATGTAATTTCATGTTTTTCGAGGAAACGCAATGTGGCTTCTTTATACACATTCTCTCTTCCGGAAACCAAGAGTATTTTATATCCTAACGTTTTATAATTCTTTAAAAGATTCGCCACCGGATGATTTAATAAGTCATTATCGCATTTGCTGGCATCAAAAGGATTTCGGCCATTCATTAAAGCTAATGTTCCGTCGAAATCGCAAATGATTGCTTTTGGTAAATCTATATTTTGTTCGCAATAGGCTGGTTCGTCTTTTATAATTCTATTTTTTGGATTGGGTCTGTTTATTAAATTTTCACTTTTCATAATTCCGTTTTTTTGATGATACAAAGGTTTTACTTTACTACGCAATTATTTTGCGCAGTAAAAAAGAATCTTTATTTTTGAGAAAAAACTACATGAATCTGAAACATAAATTTACCGAATTACTCACAAATATTGGTTTTAAAAAAGAAGAGATTCAGCAAAATTGGCTTGATTTAGAAAAGGCTTATTCTAAAAAATCCAGACATTATCATAATCTAACGCATATACAAGATATGATCGCCAGTTATGGGACCTATTTCGATCAGCTTCAATTTCCGAATGAAGTTTTGTATTCCATCTTTTATCACGACTACATTTATGTAAGCAGCAAAAAAGATAACGAATTGAAAAGTGCTGAACATGCCGTAAAGATTCTTCCGAAGCAAACCACTTTGAATTCGGAATTGGTTTTTGATGCGATTTGTGCGACGCAATTGCATCAGCATAATGAAGTTGAAGATATTAACTGGCTAATCGATTTTGATTTGAAAATTCTCGCCAGAGATTGGGACGATTATAAAATCTATTTTGAACAGATTAGAAAAGAATACCGTATTTATCCTGATTTTCTTTATAAACCCGGAAGAGCAAAAGCGTTGAAGCATTTTCTGGAGAATGAATTTATTTTTCAAACGGATGAATTCAGTAAATTATATGAAGAGAAGGCACGAACTAATATTGAAAAAGAAATAAAAATATTAAGTTAAGGTTGAGACTGTTTGAATCTTGCAATCCCGATAGCTATCGGGAGCAGAGTCGCAAAGTTTTGTTTCACGCAGATTTGCTTCGCCTGTTCGCTATCGCTCGGGTTACAGATTTAAGCAGATTTTATAGATTTTTTTAATCAATTGAATCCTCTAATCTGTGGCTATAAAAAATTTGGTGCAAAATTTTTCTCTCGCAGATTTTGCAGATTTTGCAGATTTTTTTGAATTTAATTAAAGGCTCCAGAGGAGCAATATGTTTATAGCTTAATATTGAATTATTGAATCAAAGCTCCAGCGGAGCGATATTCGGCTTTTTGTCAGAATTACAAAAAATATTTCACCCCGATGGGGTTCTGTAAATACGTTTTATTATTTCTATAAATATGTTGTCCCGCTGGTTTCTATAAACATACTGTCCCGCTGGGATTTAAATATTGTGACGGTAAATAATATTCTTATAACAAAAATACAACTTAAGAAATGCAGGCGCGTGAGGGATAGAGGCGATATCCTTTTGTGAAGTGGAACGGAGCAAAAGATAAAGCCGAAAGCCCGGCCCGGAGGGACACGCCCAAAAACTGGAAATAATTATACGTAATTGAAATACTGAAAATTTGAATCGCGCAAAGACGCAGAGTCGCAAAGTTTTTATAGCCACAGATTAAAGAATTAAAATGATTTAAAAAAATCTGCAAAATCTGCGTAAATCTGCGTGAAACAAAACCTTTGAGCCTTAGCGCCTTTGTGGCAAAACCTCAAACTATGTCACAAAACAAAAATGCCTTAATACGCTACAAAACGATTGACAAATGTCTGCAGAATAAATACCGGCAATGGACTCTGGAAGATTTGATCGAATGCTGTTCTGAAGCTTTGTTTGAATATGAAGGCCGGGAAAACCCGATCAGTAAACGAACGATTCAGATGGATATTCAGCTGATGCGCAGTGAAAAATTGGGTTATAACGCGCCTATTGTCGTTTATGATAAAAAGTATTATAAATATGAAGATGAGGAATTTTCGATAACCGATATTCCGCTGACGGAAACCGATATGAATGTTTTGACCGAAACGGTTTCGATGCTGAAACAGTTTAAGGATTTCTCTTTGTTTAGTGATGTCTCGGATATTTTACAGCGTTTGGAGGATAAAATCTATGCGGAGAAATCGCATACGAAACCGGTTATTTATCTGGACAAAAATGAAAACTTGAAAGGGCTTCATTTTTTAGACGAGATTTATCAGGCAATTATTAAGAAGGTTACGCTTGTCATTACCTATAAATCGTTTAAATCGAGAGACGAAACCAAATTTCATTTCCATCCTTTTATATTGAAGGAATTTAATAACCGCTGGTTTTTGGTTGGAAAAAAGAAAGCTTCACAGCCAATTACTAATTTGGCTTTGGACCGGATTATCGCGATTGACTACGATTTTAACCTTTCTTATATAGAGGAAGATTTTGATGCCGATTTGTTTTACAAAAATGTAATTGGCGTTACGGTTAATCAGGGCTTACAGCCGCGCAGAATCGAACTTTGGATTGATGCCGTAAATGCACCGTATGTTTTAACAAAACCGCTGCATTCGTCACAACGATTGATTAAAGAAAATGACGACGGAAGTATCATTGTACATCTGTTCATTTTGCCGAATTATGAAATGGAACGTATTTTATTGGGTTTTGGCGACGGGATCGAAATTCTACGACCCGAAAACGTAAGAGACCGGATGAAAAAAACGCTGAAAAAGGCACTTTCTAAATATGAATTGGATAATAATACTGCAGTATAAACATGAATTTTTACATTATATGGAATTTAACCCTGATTTAAAGTCATAAAACAATTTTTATAGCAACAAATTTGTTAAAATCTCAGAAAAGAATAGTATATTTCAAATAAAAAATAACCATAAAACACTGAAAACCAGAACAAAAAATTTATTAACCTTAAATTTATCAAAAAATAATATGCATGCATAGTATTTTTTGATTATATTTGAAATCGATATAGTTACCTATGAAAGATAAAACAATAGATTATATTTTAAGAGCTACATGGCAGGCTGTTTCAAGAATGTATAACGAAGAAGCTGCAAAGTACGATGCCACTATGGCAACAGGCTTTGCACTTTTGAGTATCGACAAGGAAGAAGGAACTCCCTCGACTGCCTTGGGACCAAGAATGGGAATGGAAGCCACGAGCCTGACCAGAACATTAAAATCAATGGAAGACAAAGGTTTGATTGTTCGCAAAAAAAATCCATCTGACGGACGTGGTGTTTTGATCTACCTAACCGAATTTGGAAAAGAAAAAAGAGATTTATCTAAAAATACAGTTCTGAAATTTAATGAAACGGTTAGAAAACATGTCTCAGACGAAAAGCTAAAGCATTTTATCGAAGTTTCTGAAATAATCAACGAATTGATTCAGGACAAAAACATATTTACGCAAACAGAAAACAAAGAAAAGGAATAAGCAGTATTCACAAATGGAGACAGCTTATTTCAATTCAAAATAAAAAAACAAATATTAACGACTTATTATGAAACGCACAATTAAAAAAGTTGCTGTAATTGGATCCGGAATTATGGGTTCAGGAATAGCTTGTCATTTTGCCAACATTGGTGTTGAAGTTTTACTGCTTGACATCGTACCACGCGAGTTGACAGAAGCTGAAGCTAAAAAAGGATTAACACTTGAAAGTAAAGCAGTTCGCAACCGTGTGGTAAACGAGCATCTGGCGAATTCATTAAAATCGAAACCGTCTCCTATTTACAGTCAAAAATTTGCTAGCCGAATCACAACTGGAAATACGACTGATGATATGGCAAAAATTGCCAATGTTGATTGGATTATTGAGGTTGTAGTGGAACGTTTGGATATCAAAAAACTGGTTTTTGAACAAATCGAGAAATTCCGCACGCCGGGAACTTTGGTTACCTCAAATACTTCTGGTATTCCGATTCATTTTATGAGCGAAGGAAGAAGCGAAGATTTTCAACAACACTTCTGCGGAACCCACTTTTTTAACCCTGCGCGTTACTTAAAATTATTTGAAATTATTCCCGGTCCAAAAACTTCGACTGAAGTATTGGATTTCTTAAACGAATACGGATCTAAATTCTTAGGAAAAACTTCGGTTGTGGCTAAAGATACTCCGGCGTTTATTGGAAACAGAATCGGTATTTACGGCATTCAGAGTTTGTTCCATTTGGTAAAAGAAATGGGATTAACAATTGAAGAAGTTGATAAATTGACCGGCCCGGTAATTGGTCGTCCAAAATCGGCTACTTTCCGTACTGTTGACGTTGTTGGTTTGGATACTTTGGTACACGTTGCCAACGGTATTTATGAAAATTGCCCAACTGACGAACAACACGAATTGTTTAAACTTCCTGATTTCGTCAACAAAATGATGGCAAATAAATGGTTCGGAAGTAAAACAGGACAAGGTTTTTACAAAAAAGTAGACAAAGATATTTTGTCTTTAGACTTAGATACACTTGAATACCGTGCTGCTAAAAAAGCAAATTTTGCTACACTTGAACTGACAAAAACTATTGATAAACCTATCGATCGTTTTAAAGTTTTAGTAAAAGGAAAAGACAAAGCGGGAGAATTCTACCGTAAGAGTTTCTCTGGAATGTTTGCTTATGTGTCAAACAGGATTCCTGAAATCTCAGACGAATTATACAAAATTGATGATGCGATGAAAGCTGGTTTTGGATGGGAAAATGGTCCATTCGAAATTTGGGATGCGATTGGTGTTGCCAACGGAATCGAAATCATGAAAGCAGAAGGTTTAGAGCCAGCTGCATGGGTTACTGAAATGTTGGCTTCCGGAAGCGACAGTTTCTATACTGTAAAAGAAGGTGCTTCTTATTTCTACAATATCCCAACAAAATCACAAGTAAAAGTTCCGGGACAAGACTCCTTTATTATTCTGAACAACATTCGCGAAAGCAAAAAAGTTTGGAGCAATAGTGGAGCCATTATTCAGGATTTAGGAGACGGAATTTTGAACTTAGAATTCCAATCTAAAATGAATACTATTGGTGGCGATGTACTTCAGGCTATCAATAAAGCGATCGACTTATCTGAAAAAGAATATCAAGGTTTAGTTATTGGTAACCAGGCAGCGAATTTCTCTGTGGGTGCTAATATCGGAATGATTTTCATGATGGCAGTTGAGCAGGAATATGACGAATTGAACATGGCAATCAAATTGTTTCAGGACACTATGATGCGCGTTCGTTACTCTTCTATTCCAGTTGTTGTGGCTCCTCACGGAATGACTTTTGGTGGTGGATGCGAAATGAGCTTACATGCTGATAAAGTGGTAGCTGCGGCAGAAACTTATATGGGATTGGTTGAGTTTGGAGTTGGTGTACTCCCTGGTGGTGGTGGATCTAAAGAAATGGCTTTAAGAGCTTCAGATTTATTTCGCAAAAATGATGTGGAATTAAACGTTCTTCAGGAGTATTTCTTAACAATCGCTATGGCAAAAGTATCCACTTCTGGTTACGAAGCTTTTGATACCGGACTTCTTCAACATGGTAAAGATATTATCGTAGTAAACAAAGACCGTCAGATTGCTGAAGCTAAAAAACATGCTTTGTTAATGGCAGAAGCTGGTTATACACAACCGATCAGAAGAACTGATGTTAAGGTTTTAGGTAAACAGGCACTTGGAATGTTCTTAGTTGGAACAGATCAAATGGAAGCTGGAAAATACATTTCTGAGCACGATAAAAAAATCGCTAACAAACTGGCTTACGTAATGGCTGGTGGTGATTTATCTGAAGCTACTTTAGTATCTGAACAATATTTATTAGATATCGAACGTGAAGCTTTCCTGAGTTTATGTACAGAAAGAAAGACTTTAGAGAGAATTCAGTATATGTTAACTAAAGGAAAACCACTTCGTAACTAGAAAATAGAACAAAGAAAATAGAATATAGATTTTAGGACTTAGTAAAGTCTATTTTCTATACTCTATATTCTATCCTCTTAAAAAACAAAACACATGAAAACAGCATATATAGTAAAAGCATATAGAACAGCAGTTGGAAAAGCACCAAAAGGAGTCTTCAGATTTAAAAGACCTGATGAATTAGCAGCAGAAACGATTCAGTTTATGATGGACGAACTGCCTGATTTCGATAAAAAACGTATCGATGACGTTATGGTAGGAAACGCTATGCCGGAAGCAGAACAAGGACTTAACGTTGGACGTTTGATCTCTTTGATGGGATTAAAAGTAGAAGATGTACCAGGAGTTACTGTGAACCGTTATTGCGCATCAGGATTAGAAACTATCGGAATGGCAACTGCTAAAATCCAATCAGGAATGGCAGATTGTATTATCGCTGGTGGTGCAGAAAGTATGAGTTTTATTCCGATGGGAGGTTACAAACCAACTCCGGATTATAAAGTTGCGGCTGCAGGTCACGAAGATTATTACTGGGGAATGGGTTTAACTGCTGAAGCGGTTGCGAACCAATACAAAATCTCCAGAGAAGATCAGGATGAGTTTGCTTACAACTCTCATATGAAAGCATTGAAAGCTCAGGCTGAAGGGAAATTCGACAAACAAATCGTTCCGATTACTGTTGATCAGACTTTCATCAATGAAAATGGAAAAAAAGAAACTAAATCATATGTTGTAAAACAAGACGAAGGTCCTAGAGCCGGAACATCTGTAGCTGCTTTAGCCGGATTGAAACCTGTTTTTGCTGCCGACGGAAGCGTTACAGCAGGTAACTCATCACAAATGAGTGATGGTGCCGCTTTTGTTTTAATCATGAGTGAGGACATGGTTAAAGAATTAAACCTTGAGCCAATTGCCAGATTAGTAAATTTTGCTTCATCTGGCGTTGAGCCAAGAATTATGGGTATTGGTCCTGTAAAAGCAATTCCGAAAGCCTTAAAACAAGCTGGTTTAGAATTGAAAGATATTGACTTAGTTGAATTAAACGAAGCTTTTGCTTCTCAGTCTTTGGCTGTAATTCGCGAGTTAGGTTTAAATCCGGATATCGTAAACGTAAACGGTGGAGCAATCGCTTTAGGTCACCCTCTGGGATGTACAGGTGCTAAACTTTCTGTTCAGTTATTTGATGAGATGAAACGCAGAGGAAACAAATACGGAATTGTTTCTATGTGTGTGGGGACTGGACAAGGGTCTGCAGGGATTTACGAGGTATTATAGAAAAGAAAATAGAATATAGAGAATAGATGTTTTTATTGAGAAGAAAGAGATAGGACTTTTTGGAATGACAAGATGTTTTAAGAGCAATTAAAATAGTAATAATCCTACTTTTTTTTGCTTTAATTCTTTAACTTGCATCAAAAAACCTGAGACATAATTATAAGAACTTGAAGATTTGGAAACTTGGAATTTCAATTGCTAATGATATTTCGGATTTATTGTTAGACTTTCCGAAACATGAAAGATATGATCTAAGTTCTCAAATAAGTCGATGTTCTGTTTCGATGCCTAGTAATATTGCTGAAGGTTCATCACGAACAGATAAATCTTTCAGTCATTTTTTAGACATTTCTCTTGGTTCTTCATTTGAACTCATTACGCAATTATTGATTGCAACACATAGAAAATACATAAACGAAAAACAATTTAACCAATTAGAAATTAAAATAGAAGAATTTCAAAGAATGACAATGGGTTTCCAAAACGGACTAAAATAAGTTCAGTACGAAGTCTATTCTCTATATTCTATTTTCTTTTCTCTAAAAAAGAATAAAAAATGGCAGATACAATCGAAAAAAACGTAACCCGTGGTGGTCAGTTTTTAGTTAAGGAAACAAAGTGCGAAGATATCTTTACACCAGAAGATTTTTCGGAAGAGCAATTAATGATGCGTGACTCTGTAAAAGAGTTTGTAGACAAAGAAATTTGGCCTAATAAAAATCGTTTTGAGAAAAAAGATTACGCTTTTACTGAAGAAAGTATGCGCAAAGCAGGTGAACTAGGACTTCTTGGAGTTGCGGTTCCTGAAGAATACGGTGGATTAGGAATGGGATTCGTATCGACAATGTTAGTTTGCGATTACATTTCTGGTGCAACTGGATCTTTCTCAACTGCTTTTGGTGCTCATACCGGTATTGGAACTATGCCAATTACACTTTATGGAACTGAGGAACAAAAGAAAAAATACGTTCCTAAATTGGCTACCGGAGAATGGTTTGGAGCTTATTGCTTAACGGAGCCAGGCGCAGGATCTGATGCTAACTCAGGAAAAACAAAAGCTGTTTTATCTGAAGATGGAACGCATTATAAAATTACAGGACAAAAAATGTGGATTTCGAATGCAGGTTTCTGCAGCGTTTTCATTGTTTTTGCCCGTATTGGAGATGATAAAAATATTACCGGTTTCATTGTAGAAAACGATCCTTCAAACGGAATTTCTATGAATGAAGAAGAGCATAAATTAGGAATTCGTGCTTCTTCTACTCGTCAGGTTTTCTTTAACGAAACGAAAGTTCCGGTTGAAAACATGTTGTCTGAGAGAGGAAACGGTTTTAAAATTGCAATGAATGCTTTGAACGTTGGACGTATTAAATTGGCTGCTGCTTGTTTAGATGCACAACGTAGAGTAACTTCAGGAGCTGTAAAATATGCTAACGAAAGAATTCAATTCAACACTGCAATTTCATCTTTTGGAGCGATTCGTTCTAAACTAGCTGAAATGGCAACTAATGCATACGCTGGAGAAAGTGCTTCTTACAGAGCTGCAAAAGATATCGAAGACAGAATCGCTGCTCGTGAGGCAGAAGGAACTTCTCATCAGGAAGCTGAATTGAAAGGTGTTGAAGAATATGCTATCGAATGTTCTATTTTGAAAGTAGCGGTTTCTGAAGATGTTCAGAATTGTGCTGACGAAGGAATTCAGATTTTTGGTGGAATGGGATTCTCCGAAGACACTCCAATGGAAAGTGCGTGGAGAGATGCTCGTATTGCCAGAATTTACGAAGGAACAAACGAAATCAACAGAATGCTTTCTGTAGGTATGCTAATCAAAAAAGCAATGAAAGGCCATGTTGATTTATTAGGACCTGCAATGAAAGTTTCCGAAGAATTAATGGGAATTCCATCTTTTGATACTCCTGATTTCTCTGAATTATTTGCTGAAGAAAAAGGAATCATCGCTAACCTGAAAAAAGTGTTCTTGATGGTTGCTGGTAGCGCTGTTCAAAAATATGGTCCAGATTTAGATGCTCACCAACAGTTATTAATGGCCGCTTCTGATATCTTAATCGAAATCTATATGGCGGAAAGTACTATTCTAAGAACGGAGAAATTAGCCAAAAATCAAGGTGAAGCGAAAGTACAAGAGCAAATTGCTATGGCAAAATTATACTTGTATAAAGCGGTAGATATCGTAAACTCAAGAGGAAAAGAAGGAATTATTTCTTTTGCTGAAGGTGACGAACAACGTATGATGTTAATGGGATTAAAACGTTTTACAAAATACACAAACAATCCAAATGTTGTGGCATTAAGAGAAACGATTACGTCTAAATTAGTTGCAGAAAACGAATACTGCTTCTAATACAAAAATAGTTTTTAGCTTTTAATTTGTTTAAACCCGCACAAGTCCGAAACTGTGCGGGTTTATTTTTTATTTTATATTTCACCATATGTTTTTTTTTACCATATAAGTAATATAAGGTCCTTTAAAAGTAGAGACGCATAGCATATGTCTAAATCACAGTGCATAAGGTAGAGGCGCACAGCAGTGCGTCTACACGCAGCAGAGACGACTGCTGTGTGCCTCTATACTATCCTGCAAATCATTTCACAAATCTTTATTAAATTATATTTGTTCTACAAAATGGGTAGTGAATTTTCGATTCTAATGTTTTATATTTAGCATTCAAAAAACAACAAACTTTAAAATGAAACAAATTAACCTGATTGCCTTCTTTTTATTGTGCTTATTTACTACAAACAGTTTCGCACAAAAAAATAAAAAAATGGATATCATTGCTTACTACACAGGTGATGACAAATTAATTAACGAATATGAAGTCAACAAACTAGATCAAATTATTTTTAGTTTCTGCCACCTAAAAAACGGCAAACTAAGCGTTGATTCGCCTAAAGATTCGATAACAATTAAACACCTCGTTTCTTTAAAAGCTAAGAATCCACAATTAAAAATTGTTTTATCTCTTGGTGGCTGGGGTGGCTGTGAACCTTGCTCTGCTGCATTCTCAACTCCGGAAGGAAGGTTAGCTTTTGCAAAATCAGTAAAAGAAGTAAGTACTTATTTTAAAGTAGATGGTTTAGATTTGGATTGGGAATACCCGGCTATAGAAGGACTTCCTGGACATTTGTATCAAGCTGTTGATAAGCCAAATTTTACAGAACTAATCAAAATTTTACGTTCGACTTTAGGAAAAAAATATGAATTGAGTTTTGCTGCCGGTGGTTTTCAAAAATACCTGGACGAATCTATAGATTGGAAAGCTGTTGCGCCACTTGTAAATCGTATCAATATTATGAGTTACGATTTGGTTAACGGGTATTCTAAAGTTACGGGACACCACACTCCATTGTACAGCACAAAACCAAACGAAGAATCAACAGACAGAGCCGTAACCTACTTATTAAATCAGGGAGTCCCTGCTGATAAATTAGTTATTGGTGGCGCTTTTTATACCAGAACCTGGAAAAACGTTGAAAATATCAATAATGGTTTATATCAGGCTGGTGAACATATTGAAGGTGTAAATTTTAAAAACTTTGCTACAACTTATACAGAAGCAAACGGTTGGAAATATTTTTATGATGAAAAAGCGCAAGCACCTTATTGGTACAACGCAGGAACAAAAACATTTGCAACAGCTGATGATATTAAATCCATCAAAGCTAAAACAGAATATGTAAAAGCTAAAAAATTAGGCGGAATTATGTTTTGGGAACTTACTTTAGATAGTTCGAAGGATGGAATGGTTAACGCCATTTACGAAGTTAAAACAGCAAAATAAATAGTCTTAAAATAAGAAAAGCGGCAGTTATAGATTTCTACAACTGCCGCTTTTTTTAAACATTTATGCACTATCAAATAAACTAATTCTAAACACATTACATTATTTTCATTTCTAGAAGAAAGAGTATTGATAAGCAGCTGTTATTGCATAATAATTTAATCCATTGTTGGTATAAGCTCCCACATGATATTGAAATCTGATTGATTGCCCTTTTGCTATTGGCGTTGAAAATGTTGCTCCTACTCTCCAGTTATCTATTGCGCTGGCATCTGAAACTCCGTCTGTAATTGTTTTGCCTCCAAAAAACCAATTCGTATTAAAACCAACCCACATACTGTTCTTAAAATAATAACTGGTGTGTGCCTGTAAACTATAAGTTGGTTTCTGTTCCAATTTTTTTCCTAAAAAATCATTGTTATCGGTATAGAACCAAACACCGCCATAGACTTCGGCATAAAAATGAGAAAATCGTTGCGAGACACCAATTTCAGGCTTAAAGCCCCAACGGTTTGTACCTATATTCACTCGTTTATCGTCATAATATTTTCCTGTGGGAATAGACGTTACCAAACTCATCCCTAAAATGGTCTTTTGTTCGTACTTTCTAAACTCAGCTTTATCAAGAGCCGGAGAACCTAATAAATTAACTCCAAAGCGGACTTTCATGTCAGCAAAACCAGTTCTCGAACCTGTTATATTTTCACCGTTTACATTCGCCGATCCATCCATAAAAGTAAATGGCAATGCGACTTGTACACGCGCCAATTTGTTTGACAAACCAAATGTTCTTACATAAGTTGCGGCCAGATTATGACTTTGAATAGTGAAATCAGAAATAGGCAAGGATGGTTCTGTCAGGACATTTCCATCCATGTAGGCATATCCTATGGCGGCTACATTTAAATTTTTCGGAACATTAGCATAAACCCTTGGTTCTAAATCCTGACTAAAAGCTGAAAATATTCCCATGAAAAACAACATCATAAAATGATGTTTCTGAATCAAAACATTAAAAGTACTTTTTGGCATAAATTGAAAAATTCAGAGAATAATTAGACTAAAACGCTCTTTTTATTTTTTATTTTCATCCGCTTTTGGAGCTTCAATTTCTCCATCATATGAAATCGATGCCCTGTTATTACTATTTACAGACAGCGTTGCTCCTCCATCAAAGAAAACATTAAAGTAAAGTGTATAAACATCATCTTTACCTTTAACTGTTGCTTTGACATTAATCGATTTTTTCTTTTTCTCAATTTTTATATTTTCTGGGATACCTTCAAATTTAATTCCGCCATCTCCTCCATAGGCTACATTAAAAGCCCGACCAAAAAAAGGCAGATCGCAAGTTGTCTTTTCGGTATTAAATTTCAAAAAATAAGTATTGTAATCTAAATTCAACATTCGGCCGCCTTGTGGCGTGACTTTTTGTGCTTCAAAAACAAAATTTTTAGAATCGATAAGCGTTTCAATTTCTTTTTGTTTTTGTAATTCTCTGTCTGCTTTTAATTCTTTCTTTGTTTTTTCCTGAGCCAAGACCGGAAAACTTAAAAAGCACAATAACACTAGTAAAATCAATAGTTTACGTTTCATAAAATAAATATTTAATAGAGTTAATAAAGTAGAACTTACTTTTTGGTAAATCGCATCATAGCAATGTCACCAGAAATAAGATTCAGTGTTTTACCATCATCAGTTACATCATAAGATGTTATTTTTTGCAAAGTGCTCATAAACACCTGTTCTCCCTGTCCGTCCTGACACATCATTTTGGTCATCGCCATAGGTTGGGCAAAATCAATTTTATTAGCGTCGAGAACCAGTTTTCCGTTAAAAGAATTACAGCTACTGTTCCCGGAAATATGATTTTCTTTCAGGTCAAAATTTAGGATTGGTTTTTTATTTGGATACAAACCATCAAAAGCTATTCGTGGTCCTGAAATATAATTTAATTCCCAATTTCCTTCTAGTTTAGAAACTGAATCTGTTTTTTTGCATTTACACGAAAGTAAGACCGTGCTACAAAAAACAAGGATAAGAATATTCTTCATCATAATGTTAAGTGTTAAATATTAATGAATTAGAAAACCGGATTTGGGAATTTTTTGATTAAAAACCTTTACGAATTTAAGCAATATTTTTGTCTTCAGCCTTAAACTGTTATTAAAATACGATAAAATAGTTTTAGATTTTTTTAACTTAAGACGTTAAGTTATATCGTATTTTTTATGTTAAATTTACTTAATCTTTAATTTAAAAGTCTCACATATGAAAAAAATAATTGTTTCTTTCGCTATAATTACAGCCTTAATTATTGGCTGTAAGACAAATACAAAATCGAATGATGCCAAAACTTTAACTGTAAATTTAGAACCAAAAAGTAATAGTACCGTAAGTGGAACAGCTACTTTTACAGAGAAAAACGGAAAAGTAACTTTTGTTGCAAAAGTGGCCGGATTACAACCTGGAGTTCACGCGATTCACATTCATGAAAAATCAGATTGTACTGCAGCTGATGGAAGTTCAGCCGGTGGACACTGGAATCCTACCTTTAAAAAACACGGAAAATGGGGCGTTGGCGAATACCACAAAGGTGATATTGGTAACTTTACTGCTGATGCAAAAGGTAACGGAACCATTACATTAACGACAGACGAATGGTGTGTAGGTTGTGGTGATGAAACCAAAGATGTTTTAGGAAAAGGTTTGATCGTACATCAGGGAACAGATGATTTTACGACACAACCAACTGGAAATGCCGGTGGGAGGGTTGCCTGTGCAGGAATCATCAAATAAAATACAATAACCACTATTTTTCACAAAATCTAGTGGTTATTTCATTTTAAAAGTAATTCTAAAACAAGAAAAAGATATAGCTTTGTAGCCTCAAACAAAAGTTAATGATTAACCCATCAGCACCAGGTTGGATAGATAAGTTTTTTAGCGAACAAAAGTTTTCAGAAGCTATTCCTTTTGAAACTAATGAATCGTTTTATGATAAAGTCAGAGCGACCGGGTTCATTTATGGGCATATCATTTCTATTGATTCCCAAATTCCAATTCCGATAAAAGGCTGGTTTAAAACTGAAATTTCTAAAATTGCTTTATTAAACACTTTATATGGTGTCTTTTGCTTAGAGAAAAAAAATTCTGAGCCCAATAACTTTACTACCGAAGTTTTAAAATTTTATAAAGAAATGAATCCGGAAGGGTTTAGTTTGTTTAAAATTTTACTTCCAAAAGATACACCTTCCCTTTCGTTAGAAAGTATAATCGATCAGAGAGTTCAAACTAACGATAGCATCATCAGTAAAAACTTTTCGCATTTAGTAACCAACGCATTGTTGTTTATTGATGTACTGGCTTTTAGACAATATTTAGAACATGGCGCAATTCCGGAGAAATATTTAAAACGAATTGAAGAAACCGTTCTTGGAATTGTTGGTTTGGCCTTAAAAACCAAAACAGTAAAATCACAACACGACGATTTATTGATTAAACTTTTTGAAGCTTCAATTCGATATTCAAAATTTTCAAAAGTTACGGTTGATACTTTAGAAACTTTACAACTTGATAATTTTACCAATAAACTGGAGCATTATTACCTTATTGACATGGCCGGAATGGCTTTATGGAGTGATGGCGTTGTAGAAAATGAAGAAGCATACTTTTTATATTCATTAGGATCAATGATGAGAGTTTCTGATGATTTTATAACGCATAGTATTGATACCACCAATTCGTTTATAACAACACATAAAAAGAAAATTCCATATTTCAATTATTCAAATCCTGTAAAGCATTTTTACGATCAAATGACACACACTGTCGTAAAATTGATTATTAGAAACAAAAACAGGCTTGTTAAGGAAATAGTTCAGAGTAAAGAATTAATGGTTCTTTTAGCTTATTCCACTACCAGAGATCTGGATGCCAAGGAAAAGAAAAAAGTAAAAAAACAGCTTTTGGATATTTGTAAAACGATTCCGTCACTTACTATCTTTTTACTTCCCGGCGGAAGTTTATTATTGCCGATTTTAATAAAGTTTATTCCAACAATGTTACCATCAGCTTTCAACGAAAATCTAGATGAAAACGAATAAAAAAAATCGCCCTTTTGAGGCGATTTTTTATTCTTATAATTTAATCTTCTTAAAGATTACTTAATTGATATACATCATCTAATTCCTCATTTGAAGCAATGTTTACATTCAAATCAGTTATAAAACCAGAATTTAAACCGTAAACCCATCCGTGAAGCATTAATTCCTGACCATTTTTCCAGGCTCCCTGTACGATAGATGTTTTTGCTAAGTTGTAAACTTGCTCTTTAGCATTGATTTCAACAAAAGCATTGAAACGTTCTGTTTCATTTTCAATTGAATTTAAGTATTTATCGTGTAAACGGTATTCATCCTTAATATGACGAATCCAGTTGTCGATGATTCCAACAGACATATTTCCCATTGCAGCTTTTACACCACCACATCCGTAATGTCCGCAAACAATAACGTGTTTTACTTTTAAAACGTTTACTGCATAATCCAGTACACTTAACATATTCATGTCTGAGTGAACAACCATATTGGCAATATTACGGTGTACAAAAACTTCACCTGGTTTAGCACCAATAATTTCATTTGCAGGAACACGGCTGTCAGAACATCCAATCCATAACAATGGCGGTGTTTGTCCTTTAGCTAAATCCGCGAAATAATTTGGGTCTAATGCTAATGATTTTTCTACCCATTTTTTGTTGTTTTCTATTAACTGCTTATAAAACTCTTTCATTATTTTTTTAATTTTTGAGTGGCATTTCTATGCGATTAGACGTATCAAAAAGAACTTATGTAAAGTTACCTAAATTTTGATACTTCAAACAATTTAGAAATACCTTAATTTATTTAATTTGTTTTAAATTTCTATTTTAATGTTTCCTTTTTAACCAATGCTCTCTTTGCAACATCATAATAATGCTCGATCGAAACGTGATTGTCTTTATCAGGAGTATTTTCTAACTGATATGCTTTTTTAAAGCCTTTAAGTTTTACCTTGATATTTTCATCAATGGCACGCGTTTCTTTAAACTCACGAATTAAATCCAAAACATCGTGTGCTATATATTCGGTATCGTGCGCGTTGATAATCACTTTTGAGTTTTCAGGGATTTCATTCAAAGTCAATTTGATAGCTGCTTTGTTTAAGAATGAAACTTCCTGTGCTAAGTCGATATGAATAACATCGCCGTCTTCGTATTCTTCTTTTTTAAAGCTGTAAGCTCTTTTCAGGTTTCCTCTCAAAACAAAAATAATACTGATGATAATTCCTAATGCTACACCTTTCAATAAATCTGTTGCTACAACAAATACTAAAGTGGCAATAAAAGGTACGAACTGATATTTTCCTTTTTCCCAAAAATGGAAGAAAGTTGCCGGCTTCGCTAATTTATATCCAACTAATATCAAAACAGTAGCCAAAGTAGCCAACGGAATTTTATTTAATAACGCCGGAATACTCAAAACACTTACCAATAAAAGTACACCGTGAATAATAGCAGACATTTTAGATTTCGCTCCTGCATTATTATTCGCAGATGATCTCACCACAACAGATGTCATTGGTAATCCACCTAAAAGTGAACTTACAATGTTACCAATTCCCTGAGCCCTAAGTTCCACATTTGTATTGGTATAACGTTTTTGAACATCCATTCTGTCTGCAGCTTCAATACATAATAAAGTTTCAATAGATGCTACAATAGCAATGGTAACCCCTACTACCCAAACCTGCGGATTTGTAACAGCAGCAAAATTTGGCGTAATAAGAATTGATTTAAATTCGTCAAAAGATTTTGGAACTGGTAAGGAAACCAAGTGATCCTTTGCAATTGCTAAGGAACTTCCTGTTGAAATAAAAATCTCATTTAAAACAATACCAGCAATAACGGCTATTAGTGCACCCGGAACTAATTTTAATTTCTTCAAAAAAGAAACTTTATCCCAGGCAATTAATATTACTAATGAAACTAACGAAATAACTACAGCTCCTAATTGGATATGATTAATTACATCGAATAAAAAGGAGAACGAATTGCTTCCGTCATTCTGAATAAAAGCCTGATCACCTTCAAAATCAGCATCATAACCAAAAGCGTGCGGCAACTGTTTCAGAATGATAATAATTCCGATACCCGCTAACATTCCTTCAATTACATTGGTTGGAAAATAATTTGAAATACTTCCGGCTTTTAAAAATCCTAATGCTAATTGAATTAATCCAGCAATAAAAACAGACATTAAAAACACATCAAAGGCACCAAAATCAGTGATCGCGGTTAACACAATAGCTGTTAAACCAGCTGCCGGGCCAGATACACTAATATGCGACTGGCTCAAACAACCTACCACAATACCACCAATAACACCTGCGATAATTCCAGAAAATAAAGGCGCTCCAGAAGCCATTGCTATACCTAAACACAACGGAAGAGCCACCAAAAAAACCACTAAACCTGAAGCAAAATCAGATTTAAGGTTGGCAAAAAGATTAATTTTTTTTGACATAATACAATACTAAAAAATTGATACATTAAAGATCTACTGCATTTACTATAAATACAGTTAGTTTAAAATAATCGGAAGTATTATACCAAGTTGGGAGGTGGAGCAAATATGCTCGGCGAAATATTGTCTAGTTTTACAATATTTTCAGACACGATGGTCTTTTTTTCAATATATACAGGCATAATAACTTCATGCTGAAGTATTGCCGGATAAACAGCAGCCTTAAGTTCTTTGTGTGAATGCTCCTCTTCAGAAAAACTGAAAAACATAGACGTATCATTACTTTTCTTCATCAACGTCACAATAGTTGGCGTTGCTAAGAAAGCAATAAATATGAATAATAATATGCGAGCGATTAATTTCATTGTCGCAAAAATAGTGTTAAAGAAATAAAATCAAAGCCTGAAGCAAAAAATTTTATAGAAATTTAACATTCATAAAAAAAGCAGTACTATCCGCAGGGATCATACTACTTTTTAATCTATTTATAAACAACGAATTACAGCTCTTCTTCAAGCCATGCATTCATCATCCAGATCGTTTTTTCCTGCTCTGCAATGAAGTCGCTCATCATCGAATTTGTACCTTCATCATTGATTTCAGCTGATTGTTTTAGGATTTCCCTTTCAATTTTCAGCAAATCAGACAAAGAAGTAACGATCAGGTGAACTGCTTTTTCATCATTTGAGATATTTTTTCCAACGGTTAATTTGTTATTTTTAATATAATCTTCAAAAGTATGTAAAGGTGTTCCTCCAATTGTTAAAACTCTTTCCGCTATCATATCAATTTTTAACTGAGAATCTGTGTATAACTCTTCAAACTTTACATGTAAATCAAAGAAACGTTTACCTCTAATATTCCAATGAATTCCTCTTAAATTTTGATAGTAAACCTGAAAATTAGACAATAATACATTCAATTCTTTTACTAATAATTCTGACTCTTTTACAGGCAATCCTAAAATATTCGTTTTCATGTTTTTATTATTTTACAGTAAGTTACTACAAATTTAAAGGAACTTCTATAAAAAAGTTATAAAAAAAAATTATATTTTCTTATTTTTGCATCACAAAATACTATCAAAATGACTATAACTCAATTACAATATGTGTTAGCTGTTGCCGAACACAAAAACTTTACTCTTGCCGCCGAAAAATGCTTTGTGACCCAACCCACTTTAAGTATGCAGATTCAGAAAATTGAAGATGAACTTAATATCTTAATTTTCGACAGAAGCAAAAAACCCATTCAACTTACAGATATTGGTCAGAAAATTGTAAATCAGGCTAAAAACATTGTAAACGAAGCGGATCGAATCAAAGACATTGTAGAACAGCAAAAAGGTTTTATTGGCGGAGAATTTCGTTTGGGAATTATTCCGACGATTATGCCAACACTTTTACCGATGTTTCTGAACAATTTCATTAAAAAATATCCAAAAGTAAAACTCTTGATTGAAGAATTGAACACAGATGAAATTATCATAAAACTTAAAAATGGTCATTTGGATGCTGCAATTGCCGCTACTCCACTTGAAGATGAAAAAATAAAAGAGATCGTTTTGTATTTTGAGCCTTTTGTGGCTTATATACCAGAGCATCATGTCAATTTTCAGAAAGAAGAAATTGAGGTTTCCGATTTAAATATCAATGAAATTTTGTTGTTGCAAGACGGGCATTGTTTTAGAGATGGTATATTGAATTTATGCAAAAACGGAACTGATATCGAACAAAACAATTTTCAGATTCAAAGCGGAAGTTTTGAAACACTGATAAAATTGGCCGACGAAGGACTGGGCACAACGTTACTACCGTACTTGCACACCATGGATTTAAAAGATTCCGACAAGCTGAAACTTCGTAATTTTAAGGAACCAAAGCCTGCTCGTGAGGTAAGTTTAATTTACCCGAAGAGCGAATTAAAAATGCAAATCATTGACGCGCTTCGATCAACCATTGCCGGCGTTGTAAAAGGAGCAATCGTTTTTCAGAATGTTCAAATCATCAGTCCGCTACAAAAGAAATAAAAATAAAAAAGGAGCCAAATTGGCTCCTTTTTTTATACTTTAATTAGTAGTAGACTTTGTTTTAATTCTGGTTTTTCAATAATAAAATTCAACAACCATTCTTTCAGTTGTTCCATCTCATACGGTAACAGCGTTTTGATAGCTTTTTCTACTTCTTTGCAGAAAAGTATCGGATCGAAACTAACTCTCTCAAGTATTGATTTCGTGTAATCAAACATCATTTTTGACATAATAAAATAAGATTTTGGGGGGTTATCTATATTTTTAAACTCGCAGCAAATTTAAACAAATAACCTATACAACACTTCATTTTAACTCTTTTTTTTAAAAACTTTAGCAACGAAACCGTTTTCTTAGTACGGATAAATCAATATAGAATAATTCTAAATAACTCATTTAAACCTTTTTAAACGTCCGAAACATCTCGCGTTTTCCTGGAGGACCTGCCAATTTTTCGACCGTAAATCCTACTTCAATCATGCTTCTTTTAACAACTCCCCGGGCGGCATATGTTACTAAAACGCCATTTGGTTTTAAACTATTGTACATTTTCTGAAAAATTTCTGTACTCCATAATTCAGGTTGCACACGATATCCGAAGGCATCAAAGTAAATCAAATCAAAAGCTTCAAAATCGTTTATTTCATCAAAAAATTGTTTTCTTTTAGTTAAGGAAAATTCGGAACTAATTTCGTTTTTTTGATCCCACCCGACTTCATGCATTTTCTGAAAGATACTTTCAAAATCACCTGCTTCAAGTTCATCCACATAATTCATTCCTAAAACTTCTTTTGCGTCAACAGGATAAGCTTCTACTCCAACATAATCAATCTGCTGCTTTTTTTCTATTGATTCTAAAAAAGTGATAAAAGCATTTAGACCAGTTCCAAAACCAATTTCAAGAATACTAACCGGCTTATTTTCAAATAAGGAGAGTCCGTTTTTTATAAATACATGTTTTGCTTCCTGAATGGCACCATGTTTAGAATGATAACACTCATCCCACTCTTTCAAATGAATTGTTGTTGAGCCATCTAGCGTTTTAATTATTTCTCTTTCCACTTTTTCGATATTATCAATGTAATTATATTGTTTTTCAGCGCATTTTGTTAGTCAAATTTAGTCAAAACAAATGCGTAAAGCCTTAAAAATCGATACTTTTTTCATAAATTCTTTATAAAAGTCAGTGATTTTTTTAGGTTTATTATAGGATAAATAAATCTCAGTTAAACAGCGTAATTAATGCGGTTTTAGTAAGTAATTTATATATTTTTACTTAATTTTGCATTCAATAAAACCTATTTTACACCAAATCATTACTTTAGAATTCATTCTGTTGCGATGAAAATTAGATAAAACATATATTATTATGAGTACAACTCAAACAAGCAAAATTGAAATCAGAAAAGCTACTTCGTCAAAAATAAGCGCAGTAGACTTTGAAAACTTAAGCTTTGGTGCTGTTTTCACAGACCATTTATTCGAATGTGATTTTAAAAATGGGGAATGGCAAACTCCTGTCATTAAGCCATATGCTCCTATTTTGATGGATCCTTCTTCAAAAGTCTTTCATTATGGCCAGGCTATTTTTGAAGGAATGAAAGCTTATAAAGATGTCAATAATGATGTTTGGTTGTTTAGACCTGATGAAAATCATAAGCGTTTCAATAATTCTGCAGTTCGTATGGCAATGCCAGAAGTTCCGGAATCTATTTTTATGGATGGTTTGAATGAATTATTAAAAATAGACCAGGAATGGATTCAAAGAGGAAACGGAAGCAGTATGTACATCCGCCCATTTATGATTGCAACTGGCGCCGGAGTTGTTGCAAATCCTTCTGACGAATATAAATTCATGATTTTACTATCTCCTGCAAAATCATATTATGCTGGTGAAGTAAAAGTAATTATTGCAGAACATTATAGTAGAGCTGCAAATGGTGGAATTGGAGCTGCAAAAGCGGCAGGAAATTATGCTGCACAGTTTTACCCAACAAACCTGGCAAATAAAGACGGTTTCCAACAAGTAATCTGGACAGATGATGCAACGCATACTAAACTGGAAGAAGCAGGAACAATGAACGTATTCTTTAGAATTAACGATACTTTATTGACTGCTCCAACAAGTGAAAGAATTTTAGATGGTATTACCAGAAAAAGTTTGATTGCTATGGCAGAAAAAGAAGGTCTTAATGTAGATGTTCGTCCTGTTATTGTTTCAGAATTAGTTGAAGCAGCTAAAAACGGATCGTTAAAAGAAATTTTCGGAGCCGGAACTGCAGCTGTTGTAAGCGTAATCAAAGGATTCTCTTATCAGGATGTTTATTATGAAATGGCTCCAATTGAAAATTCTTATGCTTCTCTTTTAAAAGAAAAACTTACAAGTCTTCAAAACAAACTTTCTGAAGATACTTTTGGATGGACTGTTAAAGTTCAATAATCAAAAGACTTATATAAAAACAAAACCCGACAGCTTTTAGAAGTTGTCGGGTTTTCTATTTTATATTTGTTTTATAACTGCTAAAAAATGACTAAAAATCTAATTTTAAAAAATGTTGCAAAACATATTTCACTTGATGAGAATGAAACATCTTATTTTCTTTCAATTTTGAAGGAAAAAAAATATCCTAAAAAAAGCATTATTTTAAAAGAAGGAGAAACTTGCAGCGCGATTAATTTTGTACAATCAGGAACTTTAAGAGCATTTTACAGAAGTGCAGAAGGAAAAGAATCAACCATAATGTTCGCAATTGCTGATTGGTGGATTACTGATATAGCTTGTTTTATAAATCAACAGCCCGCCATTCTAAATATTGAAACAATAGAAGAAAGCGTTATATTTCATTTACGAAAAGAAGATTTAGATGATCTTTATCTTAAAATCCCAAAATTCGAACGTTTTTTCAGAATCATTATGCAAAATGCTTATATAAGAGAACAGTTAAGAGTCATTCAAAACCTTTCACTATCAGCAGAGCATCGTTATTATATCTTTTTAGAAAAGTATCCGCAGGTAGCAAAACAAGTTACTCAAAAACAAATAGCATCTTATTTAGGCATTACACCTGAATTTTTAAGTATGATAAGAGCCATTAAAAAATAGTTATTTCTTAAACTACATTATTTTTTTACTCTACTATCTTTACGTGCTTTGCTTTATAAAAAATAAAGCTATGGTTATACTTATTGCAGGTCCTTATCGTGGTGGAACAAACGACGATCCTAAATTAATTCAGCAAAATTTAGACAAATTAGAAGCCGTAGCGCTTCCTTTATTCAAAATGGGGCATTTGCCATTAATTGGCGAATGGATAGCGCTGCCATTAATGCATTTAGCTGGCTCAAAACATATTGGCGATAGCGTTTGGGATGAAATACAATATCCCGTGGCTCATCGACTTCTTGAAAAATGCGATGCGGTTCTTCGTCTTGAAGGAGAATCAAAAGGAGCAGACAATGATGTTAGAATTGCCAAAGAAAGAGGATTGAAAATTTATTATCGTTTAGAAGACATTCCCAACGAAGCGTTATAAAATAAAAAACCTAATAGGTTTTTAAGCCTATTAGGTTTTTTATTTTACAGTAATTTAGAAAAATCAGGTTTAAAATAATTTGGGCCTTTCATAACTTTTCCGTCTTCACGATAAATAGGTTGCCCGTCTTCACCTAATTTACTCATATTACTACGCTGAATTTCATCAAAAACAGCTTCAATTTTATCCTGCAAACCATGTTCGATAATGGTTCCGCATAAAATATACATCATATCTCCAAGAGCGTCAGCAATTTCGACCAAATCATTATTCTGAACTGCATCAAGATATTCTTCATTTTCTTCTTTCATTAAATTATAACGAAGAAATTTTTTGGTTTCGCCTACATCAGCAATTGGTGTTTCGCTATGTCCTATTTTAAAAGCAGTATGAAATTCCTTAACTGCGTCTATTTGTTTTTTCATATATAGATAAATTTGTTTTTTAATGAAATGAAAAGCCAAATTAGCAACTATTCATATACAATTCTCTAAATTTGCCAAAAATAATTTCAACTATGTTTAGTCAGGGACAATTAATATTCGCAGTCTGTTTTTTCATCGCCTTTGTAATCGTAATGATATTTGCTTATCGAAAAGATCTGGCATTGCACAAAATTTTTTACAAAGGAAATTATAAAGTCTTAATCGTTTTCCTACTTTTTATTGCCATTTTGTTTGTCATCAAATTCTTTTTTAAAAGGTAATTCCGTAATTTATTTCTATATTTAAAAATATAAAATAAATGCCGAAGTTTTACAATTAAACTACATCAGAATCGCTTTGTCTGAAGTTGATTTTAACCTGAAGAAACAATTTAAAAAGTATAATTTTATTTTTTTTCTGCTATAGTGCGACTAGTAATAAAATTTATAACTTTACGACACCAAACCTACACCAATGAAGATTTTAAAATATTTATTTCTTTTATCGTTATTAAGCTTAGTTGCGCTAACCGTTTTTGTTGCCACACAAAAAGGGATTTTTTCTGTAGAGAGAAGCAAAGTCATAAACTCACCACGAATTACTGTTTATAACTACGTAAACGATTTTAGAAATTATGAAGATTTTGAATCCTGGTCAGTAGAAGACCCTACTATGCGAATGACTTTTCCGAACAAAACAGTAGGAAATGGCGCTTCATTTTATTGGGAAGGTACTGATGGAAAAGGAAATGCTATAACCCTTAAAACAAAAGAAGGGGAAAGTATTCAGCAAAAAATCAATTTTGATGGCACTCAGGCTGATGTTAACTGGACATTTAAAGATACTCTGGCAGGTAAAACCAAAGTAACCTGGAAAGCCAAAGGAACCATGAGTTTTTTGTTTAAAATCTATACTGCCTTAAATGGAGGTTCAAATAATATTATTGGAACCGTTTCTGAAAAAAGTCTTGCTAACATTGATAAAAACCTGGATTACGAAACCAAAACTTACACGATAAAAGTAAATGGTGTTGTTAAGAAAATCGAAACACCTTACATTAAACAAACTTTTACAAGCGAAATTCAGAAAGTAAATAAAAATGCCAGAATTGTAATTCCGAAACTAATAGAATTTAGTGAAACGAATGGCTTATCTACCAACGGAAAACCGTTTATTATTTACCATACTTATGATACTGCTAGTGGATTGGCTAAAATTTCAATTTGCTTACCAATCAACAAAGAAATCTCGACAAGTGCAGGAAGCGATATTACAGCAGGAAAACTAAATGGGTTTGAAGCTGTAAAAACAACCTTAAAAGGAGATTACACACATATAAATGAAGCTATTGCTAAAACAACAGCTTTTATTAACAATGAAAAAATCACTCCTGAATTAAGTTGGTCACATCTTGAAATATGGACCATTAGCAAATTGGATGTAAAAAGTCCGTCAAAATTAATGACGGAAATTTATTTTCCAACGAAACCTAAAGTAATTCCGGTTGCAAAAGTTCCTGTTTATCAACCTCAGACCCAAACACAAACTGCAAAACCTGCAACTCCTGCTCCAACTACACCAAAAACAACTGAAGAAGAAGATTCGGAATTCTAAAAAAAGTAAAGACGATTAAACCTTTTGTTTAAAATTCATTCTAACTGATATAGAGTTAAAATTCCTAACTTTATATGTGGTAACAAGATAAAGTTTAAAGCTTGACAAACGAGAAGGAATTTATAGCACAATTATTAGATCCTAAAACGCAAAATACTGCGTTTCAAAAGCTCTTGTCTGATTATCAAAAACCGTTGTATAATCATATTCGAAACATTGTTTTGAATCATGATGATACAGATGATGTTTTACAGAATACTTTTGTGAAAGTTTTTCAGTATTTAAAAAGCTTTAAAGGAGAAAGTAAACTCTTTTCCTGGATGTATCGCATTGCTACCAATGAAGCATTAACATTCCTAAACCAAAAAGCAAAGCTAAACGGAATAACATCTGAAGCATTGCAAAACAAAACCATAGACAATTTAAAAGCTGATGTTTATTTTGATGGAGACGAAATTCAGATTAAACTTCAGAAAGCGATTGTCACATTACCGGAAAAACAACAATTAGTCTTTAAAATGAAATATTTTGAAGAGCTAAAATACGAAGAAATTGCAGAAATTTTAGGAACCTCAGTCGGTGCATTGAAAGCTTCTTATCATCATGCAGTTAAAAAAATTGAATTATATGTTACGTCAAATTAAACCTTTTGTAACTAAACCTATCTTATAGACATTATGAAAGCATTTAAATTAGAAAACGAGCCAAAAATAAAAACCGGGTTTAAAACTCCGGATCATTACTTTGATGATTTATCGGCAAAAGTTTTACAGCAAATAAACGAAAAAGAAGTAAAAGTAATTCCGATTTACAAACGTAAAAAAGTACTTTCGCTAATGGCTGCTGCTGCAATTGTAATAGCTCTTATGATCCCTGTAGTAAACAATTACAATGCAACATCAAAAAATCTTGATGAAGCTACTATAGAAACTTATTTATCCTATCAATCCAATTTAAATCAATATGATTTAATAAAGGAGCTTGACACAAAAGATATTGACAAACTTGGAAAAAGCGTAGTTCTTGAACAGGAAACGCTAGAAGATATTTTGTCTTCAAACCCTAATATTGAAAATTTAATTTCAGAATAAGATAAAAATTAAAAAAAGATGAAATTCAAAAACATACTACCGTTATTTATGTTCCTAATCACTTTTTCATTTTATGCCCAAAATGATAAAAAAGTAGATGAAAAACGCGAAAAAATCAAAGCCTACAAAGTATCCTTTTTAACTACAGAACTTGAGCTTACTTCGACCGAAGCAGAGAAATTCTGGCCTATTTATAACGCTTTTGATGACAAACAATATGAGTTGCGTCATGATAAAATGAAGACTTATATGAATAAGCTGGATGATGACAAGATCAATTCAATTTCAGAAAAAGAAGCAGCTACCCTTTTATGTCAAATCGAAAGTACAGATAAGGAACTTTATCTTTTACGAGAAAAATACATGTCAAATCTTAAGAAGATACTTTCACATAAAAAGATATTAAAGCTTAAAAAATCTGAAGACGATTTTAACCGAAAATTGCTAAAACAGTATAAAGAAAAAGCCGGCAAATAAAAGAAACAACAGCGATAAGCCCCCTATATAATAATACTTACTTTATTATTTAGGGGGCTTATTATTTTTTAACTATTTTTTTTAACTATTTAAATCGAAGTCTTACCACTTTATTATGACCTGCAGCAATTGCGGTATTTCTATTGATAAAACGAATTGTAAATAACTTCGAATCAGTAGATAATTGTGTCCAGTTTTCACCACCATTTTGAGAATATTGTATTCCTTCAGAGCCTACGCAAATAATTTCTTTACCATTTCCTCCCGGAACGTATTGCACACATGATGCGTAACCAAATCCCATATCCTGACCTATTAACAACCAACTCTTTCCTCCATCAGTAGTAAAAGCTTTATTACCTGATTTTTTGTTCGGAAGTTCATAATCCCCACCTGCAATAAACCCATGGTTAGAATCGTAAAAATCGGCAGTAAAAATACCCGTCATTGGTTTTCCCTGAACAATAGGGGTTTCAATTACTTTCCAGGTTTTAGCTTTATCCGGCGAATAAAAAACACGGGCTTTTTTTCCTCCTGAAACTAGCCACGTTTCATCTCCTTTTATTACAATATTGGTATTACTTGCCGCAAAAGCTCCTTCACCCTGAGAATTCGTTGGTAATTTATCTGACAATAATTTTGTCCAGGTCTCTCCTCCATCACGTGTAACAATCACTGAAAAAGTGTCTTCGGTTGGATCTCCAATGGCGATTCCTTCTTTATCATTCCAGAACTGCATACTATCATAAAAAACTTTTGGATGCACTTCTTTATAAACCAACCTCATTTTGTTGTCTTTTTTAGAAACAGCGTAAAGTAATGCAGGATTTCCTACACTTAATAAAAAGATATCTTTTGAAGTTTGAGCAATACTTCTGAACTCTAATTTTAAAGTATCGCGATAAATATGTTCTTCAAATTTTTCTTTTTTATCTAAATCATAATACCCAAAGCGAGAATTATCCCCTCCATACCAAACCTTATTTTTATCAATAACGATGGCTCTAATACTAATCTTATCCTGAAATAATGTGTCTATCTGCATTGATGTAAAACCACCAAAAACCATCCCTTTATCGCTATCACTCAATGTTTTAAAGGACATAAACAAAATAAAAGCGCAACAAAATAATAATACTTTTTTCATACAGGTTAAGATTTATTGGTGCTAAAATACAATTATTTACAACATATAAAATACGTTTTGTTTTTTTTTCTGGCACAGTAATTGGATATCTCAGAATATTAATCTTTAATATAATTTGCCATGAAAGCCAAAGTACTTTTTTTAGTGTTCTTAGCAATAGGTTTTAGCTCTTGTTCTGCACAAAGCCAAACCACAGTATATGCAAAAAATTCAGACATCAGCGATAATTTAGATTTAAGAGCTGTTGCTTCCATTTTCGGAGAATCAGCTAATCTACAGGATTTCGAAAGACGTTTAAATGATCCAAAATATCAAATATCAAATCTTGATTTAAATGGTGATGATCAGGTTGATTATCTTCGTGTAATCGAATCTGTAGAGGCCAGAACTCACGTAGTAATTATTCAGGCAGTTCTTGATCGTGACGTGTATCAGGATATTGCTACAATCGACGTAGAGCGTGATAATTCTAACCAGGTAAGCGTTCAGGTTGTTGGTAACAGTTATTTATATGGTGCAAACTATATTTATGAGCCCGTTTACAGCGTAGCTCCGGTAATTTATACCTCATTCTGGATAACAAACTACAGACCTTATATTTCTACCTGGAACTGGGGATATTATCCAACATACTATTATGCCTGGAGACCTTATCCAATTTACAGATACAGAAATAACATCAATGTATGTATAAATGTAAACAACCGTTACAATTACGTAAACTACAGAAGAAGCTACAGGGCTCCTGTTTTATACGAATCAAGACGTGCTTACGGATATGAAAGAATGCGTCCGAACAATAGTTTTGCGCAAAGACATTCTAACGTTAGTAATAGATACGAATTAGACCAAAGACGTGTTGCAAGCAGAGAAACAAACAGAAATTCGAATGTTTACAACAGTAACAGATCTAATACGAATAGAGTTTCTGATAACAATACCAGAAATATAAACAGAGATAATAATCAAAACAGAACAACTTCTGATAGAAATTACAACTCAAATCCTGTTGCAAGCAGAGACAATCAGAACAGAGTAAGTGTGCCTTCGAGAGCTGAAAATACTCCAAGAACTGCTGAACCAAGACGTGATTATTCTGAAAACAATAACTCAAGAGGAAATTCAGAAAACAGAATGAGTACAGACAGAACAGCTGCAACTCCCCGAGCAGAAGCTCCACGAAACTATGATAATAATATGAATAATTCCAGAGGAAATTCAGATAATAGAATGAATACTAACAGAGCGGCTTCGTCTCCAAGAGCAGAAGCACCAAGAAGCTACTCTGAAAACAGAGCGAATACTGCAAGACCACAAAATGCTCAAAGATCTGAAGCGCCACGAGTAAGTCAGGAGTCAAGAGGAGGAGGTCAATCACAAAGAGAGAACAACTCCGGAGGTTCAAGAGGCGGCGGTAGAAGAATGTAATTTGAAAACAGATTTTCTATAATAAAACTAAAAGCACAATTAAACAATTGTGCTTTTTTTTATTTTTACTATTAATTGACGCTAATTTATTTTAAAACAGTAAATTTGCAACCGTCTTTTATAAAAATATACATGAGCGCAGCGCATAAAAACTTACACAGTAAGTTGTCTATTGGAGGTTTATTGATCACATTAGGGATTATTTATGGAGATATTGGTACATCCCCATTGTATGTAATGAAAGCCATACTTGGTGAATATGCAATTAATGCGGATATTGTTTTAGGTGGAATCTCATGTGTCTTTTGGACCCTGACTTTACAGACTACTATAAAATACGTTCTTATAACACTAAGTGCTGATAATCATGGTGAAGGAGGTATTTTTGCTTTGTATGCCTTAGTTAAAAAAACCAAAATCCAGTGGCTCATTGTACCCGCCATTATTGGGGGGAGCGCGCTACTTGCTGATGGAATTATAACCCCTCCCATTTCGATTTCCTCTGCAGTAGAAGGGATCAGGGCATTCTATCCCACAATGGAAACTTCGACCATTGTCTATATTGTAATCGGAATTTTATTCATATTATTTACCATTCAACAATTTGGGACAAAGCTGGTTGGGAAGTTTTTTGCTCCGATGATGCTAATCTGGTTCGCAATGTTGGGAACATTGGGAGCTATCCAAATCCTAAATCATCCGGAGGTTATAAAAGCTGTTAATCCATATTATGCTTATCACCTGTTATCGATACATCCTGATGGTTTTTTCGTTTTAGGTTTTGTATTTTTATGTACTACGGGAGCTGAAGCACTTTATTCTGACATGGGTCACTGTGGAAGAAAAAACATCAGAATTAGCTGGATTTTTGTAAAAACAACTTTGGTCTTAAACTATTTTGGTCAGGCTGCTTATTTAATTCACCACGAAGGAAACACTTTACAACAATTAGGTGGAGAAAACGGAAACCCGTTTTATCTTATCATGCCACATTGGTTCCTGCCATTCGGAATTGTAGTAGCTACTTTGGCGGCCGTAATTGCGTCTCAGGCACTTATTAGTGGTTCATTTACATTGATCAATGAAGCAATGCGTTTGAATTTCTGGCCAAAAGTAAAAATTAAATATCCTACTGAAGTAAAAGGACAATTATATATTCCGTCAATCAACTGGTTATTGTTTTTTGGTTGTGTGGGCATCGTATTGCACTTCCAGGAATCAGGAAATATGGAGCATGCATACGGTCTTGCCATTATCTTATGTATGATCATGACAACCATTTTATTGAATTATTATTTAATCATGAAACGTGTGAAACTATACTTTATGGTTCCGCTGATTACGATTTATTTAATAATTGAATTCAGTTTTCTTTTTGCAAATATTACCAAATTTGCCGAAGGTGGTTACGTAACTTTAATCATTGCGATCATGCTTATTTCGATCATGACGATTTGGTATTTGGCTAAGAAAATTAATAAAAGCTACACTAAAATTATCAAGATTGATGATTATAAGAAAGTTTTAATGGAGCTGAGCGAAGATCTTTCGATCCCTAAATACGCAACGCATTTAGTATACATGACAAATGCGAATCGCGTTGATGAACTCGAGGAAAAAGTAATTTATTCGATTCTGCAAAAACGTCCAAAAAGAGCTGATATTTACTGGTTCGTTCACGTAAACATTTTGACAGAACCTTATAAAACACAATATAAAGTTACCGAAATTGCAAAAGACGATATTTACAGAATCGATTTTAACTTAGGATTTAGAGAGCCTACCAAAATCAATTTAATGTTCAGAGAAGTAATTCGCGATATGGTAAAACGTGGCGAAGTGGATATTACCAGCCGTTACGAATCATTGAACAAAAACAATATTATTGGTGACTTTAAATTTGTATTGTCTGAGAAGTTCTTATCAAATGACAACGATTTAAGATGGCATGAAAACATCATTATGAACTCCTACTTCTTCATTAAAAAACTGAGTTTATCTGAAGAAAGAGCTTTTGGTTTGGATAGTAGTTCGGTAAAAATTGAAAAATTCCCAATGGTGCTTCACGCTCCGGAAAACATCGGATTGACCCGAATTATAAAATAAATCATTTATAAAATAACTTAGAAAAACACTCTTTTAAACTTTATCAGAGTGTTTTTTTTCTTTTAGTGAAAGTCGAAAAATAACAATCAAAATTAAAAATTTAACTTTCAATCAATTAATAGTACCTTTGCAACTCAAATAATTAAAATGAGATTACACAGAAATTTAGTTTATACTACCATCGATTCTTTAAATGCAATCTTCAATGAAGGAGAATATGCAGACAAAGTGGTAGCAAGAGCATTAAAAAAAGACAAACGTTGGGGAAGTTCTGACAGGAAGTTTGTTGCTGAAACGATATACGAAATTGTTCGTTGGAAAAGATTATACGCTGAAATTGCCGAAGTTAAAGAACCTTTTGACAGAGACAATTTATGGAGAATGTTTGCTGTTTGGGCAGTTTTAAGAGGATATCCTATTCCGGATTGGAGACAATTGGAAGGAACTCCTGAAAGAAAAATAAAAGGCCGTTTTGACGAACTTTCAAAAATTAGAGCCCTAAAAGAATCTATTCCGGACTGGATGGATGAATTAGGCGTAAAAGAATTGGGAGAAAAAGTTTGGTCGACCGAAATTGCGGCTCAAAACCAACCTGCAAAAGTTATTTTAAGAACAAACACACTTAAAGGAACTAAGGAAAGTTTAAGAAATACGTTGATGGATTTAAATATTGAAACAGAATATTTAAAAGATCAGCCGGAAGCTTTAGTTTTAAAAGAAAGAGCAAACGTATTTTTAACAGATGCTTTTAAACAAGGGCTTTTTGAAGTTCAGGATGCCAACTCACAATTGGTTGCTGGTTTTCTTGATGTAAAACCTGGAATGCGTGTGGTAGATACTTGTGCCGGAGCCGGAGGAAAAACATTACATATTGCTTCTTTAATGGAAAACAAAGGACAATTGATTGCAATGGACTTGTATGAAAGTAAATTGAAACAATTGAAATTAAGAGCCAAAAGAAATGGCGCTTTTAATATCGAATATCGTATTATTGACACTACAAAAGTGATCAAAAAATTACATGAAAAAGCAGACAGAGTTTTAATTGATGCGCCATGTAGTGGTTTAGGAGTTTTAAAAAGAAACCCGGATGCGAAATGGAAATTACAACCTGAGTTTATCGATAATATCCGTAAGGTGCAGTCTGAAGTTTTAGAGAGTTATTCTAAAATTGTCAAACCAGGCGGAAAATTAGTTTACGCAACTTGTTCTGTATTACCATCAGAAAATCAGGAACAAGTGGAGAAATTCTTAAAAACTGAAATCGGAAAACAATTTACATTTATAAAAGATCGTAAAATTTTGGCTTCAGAATCTGGTTTTGATGGGTTTTATATGGCTCTTTTAGAAAGGAAAGCGTAAAATTCAAATTCCAAAAAATAAAAAATTCCAAATCCCAATTCTAAATTCTAACTTTGGGATTAAATTCCAATAAAAAAATTCCAAATTCCAACTTTACAATGGGGATTTGGAATTTTTTGTTTCCTTAGGATTATAAAATACCTGAAATGATTGTCTTATCCCGTTGGAGCTATATCAAAATTGGAATTTGGAATTTATATTTTGGAATTTAATTAAAGTAAACTTGGCTTTCTTAACAACTTTCCATTTTCATTTTCTTTGAATTTTGGCACAAAAACTATTTCTTTTGGTTTTTCGAATTTATGTAAAACATCAAAAAAGTCAGAAGAAAAATCTTGC
Source organism: Flavobacterium sp. Root420 (assembly GCF_001427905.1). Taxonomy (GTDB): domain Bacteria; phylum Bacteroidota; class Bacteroidia; order Flavobacteriales; family Flavobacteriaceae; genus Flavobacterium. Next base: position 11,328 of record NZ_LMEF01000030.1, on the reverse strand, counting down.
TTTTCTCCTTCAACAACCAGAACTAATTTTTCTCCTAAAACAGGATCAGGCAATCCCGTTACAAAAAATCTGGAATCTATTTTTTCAATTAGCTTTGCTTCTATTTGCTCCGGAATCAGCTTCACTCCTCCACTATTAATTACATTATCAATTCTTCCTAAAAAAATAAATTGATTTTCTCTTACCACCTCAACCAAATCATTTGTAACAATTGGTTCTTCAGAAATAGCAGGAACTGTAATAACCAGACAACCCCGATCATCCTGAGCAATATTTACATTTGGTAAAACGGTAAAAACATTTTCCCCCAGTTTCTTTGCTGCAATATGGGTAATGGTTTCCGTCATGCCATAGGTTTCGTAAATCTCCGTTTTTAAAGGCAAAAGTTTCGCTTCAAGCGTTGTATCCATTTTTGCGCCCCCGATAATTAACTTTTTTACATTTCGTAAAGCTTCAATCGAATTTTGAACCTGTAACGGTACCATAGCAACAAAATCATATTGTGTTTCATTTAAGGCAAGCGGATCTGTACTTGGCGTTACTATATCTAAATCTAGTCCTAAAATTAAGCTTCGAACCAACATCATTTTACCTGCTATAAATTGTACAGGTAAACAAAGTAAAGCTTTATTGTGAGGCTCTAACCCAAAGAAATCACCTGTAGCTAATGCCGATTGAATCATGGCTTGTTTTTCTAACTTCACCACTTTAGGAAGTCCTGTTGTCCCCGAAGTTCTCATTTCAATATACTCCTTGTCATCGAACCAATCCAACAAAAATTCGCCTATCGCCTGTTCATTCGCATTTCCTTCTTTTATATAATCATAAGCCACACGACACAAATCAATTGCGTTTAAATGGAATCCATTTATTCTAAAATGGTTGTGAACGTTTTTGTGCGTTAATTCTAACATAAGTATTTAATTTGGTGACTCTAAGGTAATAATTTTCCCTGTTAATTTCTCTTTCCAATTGCTCCAATTGTATTTTTTACTAAAAATGAAGAGTAAAATAGGATACACCACAAAAATAGGAAGGATAACATCCAGCCCGGCGGAAGGCTCTGACATATCTTTAAAAATAGAATAGGTCTGAAAAACCGACCAATCTGAAGTCACTAATATTGCACCAACTAAATTGTTAGCAGCATGAAATCCTAAGGCCAGTTCTATTCCTTCATCCATTAGCGTGATAACCCCCAAAAACAACCCGGTTCCTATATAGTAAATCATAATAACGTAGCCCATCTTTGTCACTTCAGGATTAAAAACATGCATCGATCCAAAAATTAAAGAAGTCATGAGAAGCGGAAACCATTTGTTTTGTGCCAAATTGGCAAATCCCTGCATTAAATATCCTCTAAAGACATATTCTTCAGTACTAGTTTGAATGGGAATCATTATTACTCCAACTAACACTAAAATTAGAAAGGGAATTAATTTAAAATTCCACACGAAATTTTCCGGAGACCTCAGGTAAACTGCCCAAAAACTTAACGCTGAAAAAATAGACCATACTACAAATGAAAATAAAATACGGCTCCAGTCTACTTTTTTTCTTGATGTTGTTACTGATAAAAGCGTTTGATTATGCAAATATTTTACAACATAGTAAACTCCGGCAAAAGCAAAGACAAAAGAGATCATAACCAGAAATAATGTTAGATTTGGATCAAAAATTCTCATAACCTCAGCATTATCTGTCGGAAAAGCTTTTTTGTTTTTAAAAATAGAATACAAAATAGCAACAGAAAAAGGAATTTGTCCGATAAAAGATGCGATAATGATTAAAACTGACCCAATAAGATATAGCCAGAATTTATTCTGAGGTTTAATTCCTTGTTCTAAAAACATACTTTAAAATTTAAAAATGAGAATTCCATTTAATAAGTAAATCTTATTTTTGGTGTAGCTAAAATACCCAATTTTGCATTAACTATCTTACAACATCCTAAATATAACAAAATGATACAAATTTATCACAATCCACGTTGCGGAAAATCAAGAACTTGCCTCGCTTTTTTAGATCAGGCCAATCAGGAATATGAAATTATTCCTTATTTAACAGACACTCCAACATTTGATGATTTAAAGGTTTTACTTGAAAAATTAAACCTGGACCCAATTCAATTGATTAGAATTAAAGAAAAAATCTGGATTGAAAATTATAAAGGAAAAGCAATGACTAACGATGAAATCATTCAGGCAATGGTTGACAATCCCATTTTGATTGAACGCCCGATTGTCATAAAAGATGGAAAGGCCATTATTGGCAGAGATTTAGACGCCGTTGCCTCTTTTTTAGACTGAATATAAAGTATCGAATTAACATTTTTTTGTGATTTCACTCTTTAAACCAAAGGCTACATTTGCCGTCTAAGAGTAAATGAAACCAAAAATAACAATGAAAAAAATCAAATTTGCTGTATTACTTGTTCTTTTTTTTACAAGTTTTTACAACTATGCACAACAGGCACCTTCTGGCAAAAACAAGGTAAAAGTTACCGGAAAAGTATTCGAAAAAGTTAGCAAACAACCACTTGAGTATGCTACAATCTCGATCATGGCTCCTAATGACACCAAAGTTATTGCAGGCGGAATCACCAACCCAAAAGGTGAATTTGAAGTAGCTGTTGCTCCCGGAACTTATGATATTAAAGTTGAATTTATTTCATTTAAATCGACTGAAATCAAAGGAAAAACCATTTCAGGAGATACCAGTTTAGGAGTTGTAAATTTATCAGAAGATGCAGCACAATTGAATGAAGTTGTGGTTCGTGCCGAAAAATCTACAGTTGAAATAAAACTGGATAAAAAAGTATACAACGTTGGTCAGGATATGATGGTAAAAGGCGGAACTGTAAGTGACGTTTTAGACAATGTTCCCTCTGTTTCTGTTGATACTGAAGGAAATGTAAGCTTAAGAGGAAGTGATAATATCCGAATTTTAATTGACGGAAGACCTTCAAACGCTATAAATGTTGCTGAGGCTTTACGTCAGCTTCCTGCAGATGCCATTGATAAAGTTGAAGTTATTACCAATCCATCAGCCCGTTATGATGCTGAAGGTGGTTCAGGTTTGATTAATATTATCCTTAAAAAAGGTAAAAACCAAGGTGTAAACGGAACTTTTATAGCCTCTACCGGACTTCCGGAAACTTATGGTTTAAGTGCTAATTTGAACTATAAGACAGAGAAATTAAACTATTTCACTACAGCAGGTTATAACTACAGAACTAATGAAGGTGGTGGAGAAACTAATACCTCTTATTTTAATGCTGATGGCACACCAAAGGGATATCTGGATGAAGATCGTGATACAAAAAGAACAAATGAGGGATTTAACGGAAGAGCTGGTATAGAATGGACAGTTGCACCAAATACTTTTTGGACAAATGCTATTAATTATCAAAAAAATTCAGGAAGTACGACAGACTTAATCAATTATAACAACTTTGATGCCGCTCATGCTTTTACAGGATCTTCGTATCGTTTAAATAATGGTGATACCGGAAGTGAAAATGTAGAATATACTTCTAATTTAATTAAAAATTTCAACGACAAAGGACACAAACTTACAGCCGATTTATCGATTTCAAGAAATACAGACGACAGTAATAGTATCATTACAGCGTCACCAAATTTCAATACTACATTAAACGATCAGGTTCAGAAACAAATTCAGGTACAGGCGGATTATGTATTGCCTTTAGGAAAAGGAAGTCAACTTGAAGCTGGATACAAAGGGAGTTTTGGTGATCTAAACAACGAATATTTCGTTACTGATGATCAGGGTGTAAACGACCCAAATTTATCAAACACTTTAGAATACAAAGAAAACATTAATGCGCTATATACTTCATACGGATTTAAAGTAAACAAATTCTCTTATTTGTTTGGCTTACGTTGGGAAGACACTAATATACAGGTTAACTTGTTAGACACTAACGATTTCAATACAAAAAAATACAACAACCTGTTTCCAAGTGCTTTTATCAGTTATGAAATCTCAGATCAAAGTAACTTTACAGCCAGTTATAGTAAACGTTTAACGCGACCAAGAGGACGTTTCATGAATCCGGCAGTAAACTATTCAAGTAACGTTAATATTTTTCAGGGAAATCCAGATTTAGATCCTTCATTAACTGACAAATACGATATTGGATATATCAAGCGTTGGGAAAAAGTAACTTTTACAACATCAGCTTATTTTGAAGATACAAAAGATGTTTTCAGTTTTGTGAGAACGCCAAACGGTCAGGAAGTAAACGGAATTCCGGTTATTCTAAGCAGACCGATCAACTTAGGAGAAGAGCAAAAATTTGGTTTTGAATTTACATTCAATTACAATCCATACAAATGGTGGAGAATAAACAGTAACTTCAATCTTTATAATGTAAAAACTACCGGGTCAAACACTTATACAGACACCAATGGAAACGATGTTGTTCAGAATCTTGATAACCAAGCCAATACCTGGTTTGCCAGAATTAGCTCAAAAATAACTCTACCATACAAAATAGACTGGCAATTAAACGGTACTTATAATGGAGAGCAAAAAACAGCACAGGGTAAAAACTTAGGCCAATTTGCTATGAATACCGCTTTAAGCAAAGATGTATTAAAGGACAAAGGAACTATTGCTTTCAATATCAGCGATATTTTCAACTCAAGAATTATGAGATCGTATACGTACCTTCAGAATGATGCAACATTTGAAAGTCAAACTTCTTATGGTGAAATGCAATTTCGTAAACGTCAATTCAATTTATCGTTTACATATCGTTTCAACAAACCTAAAAGTGAAAGAGATAAGAATGCCCAGCCTAGAAATGAAGACGGTGGCGGAGATTTTCCTGGATAATATAGGTTAAATTCCAAAAATAAAAATTCCAAATTCCAATAGTAAGACTTATAAAAGTTTTTAAAATTGGAATTTGGAATTTTTTTTACAAAAAAAAAGGACTCGTATAAACGGGTCCTTTCTTTATGAAGTCAATTTAAAATTAAATTGATTGTTCTTCTTGTCTCTTTTTTGCTCTTTTCTCTTTGAACATTTCCCAGCTTGCTCCCGTAACCCAATAAGATACGAAACCAACTAAGAAAAACATCAACCAAAACCCTATAGTTAGTATGGTCAAGAAAAGTAAAAAGCCTAAGTACTGTGAAAATTCAAACATGTTTTCCGGAATTTTTGAATGTAAGGACAAATGTAAGTTTTATATTTTTCCTTAGCAATAAAATCCAAATCAATTTTTATAAAAACACAATTATCCGTATATTTAAACTCATTTTAAATAAGGGATTTTTTCAATTATTATTTAACTACCTAAATTAGAAGAATATGAGTGTTTTCAGGAGCTGGTTCCTGCTGTCCACTATATCTTTTATGGTGAACCCCACCATAAAAGGATGCCGTTTCCATCAGGGCTAGGGAATCATTTTCAAAAGACCATTCATTTTAATAACATTTTGAATTTTTAGTCATCCAAACAACAAACAACAAACACACATATATAATGAAATACAGAATAGAAAAAGACACCATGGGCGAAGTACAAGTCCCGGCAGATAAATATTGGGGTGCACAGACTGAACGTTCCCGAAATAATTTCAAAATTGGACCGTCTGGCTCGATGCCACCAGAAATCATCGAAGGTTTTGCTTATCTAAAAAAAGCAGCTGCTTATGCCAATTATGATCTCGGTGTTTTACCTATAGAAAAAAGAGATGCTATTGCAGCAGTCTGCGACGAAATTTTAGAAGGAAAATTAGACGATCAATTTCCACTTGTAATCTGGCAAACCGGTTCAGGCACGCAAAGTAACATGAATGTAAATGAAGTAATTGCAAATCGCGCTCAAGTCCTAAAAGGTTTTAAAATTGGCGAAGGCGAACAATTTATAAAAGCCAATGATGATGTCAATAAATCACAATCATCAAACGATACTTTCCCAACCGGAATGCATATTGCGGCATACAAAATGATCGTGGAAACCACAATTCCCGGAGTCGAAAAATTACACGCTACATTATCCGCGAAAGCGAACGAATTCAAAGACGTCGTAAAAATTGGCCGTACGCATCTTATGGATGCCACACCTTTAACTTTAGGTCAGGAAATTTCAGGTTATACCGCTCAATTGTCTTTTGGTTTAAAAGCGCTTAAAAACACTTTGGCGCATTTATCAGAAATTGCTCTGGGTGGAACCGCTGTCGGAACCGGACTTAATACGCCAAAAGGGTACGACAAAAAAGTAGCCGAATATATTGCCGAATTTACCAATCACCCTTTTGTAACGGCAGAAAACAAATTTGAAGCTTTGGCGGCACATGATGCTATTGTTGAAACACATGGTGCTTTGAAACAATTGGCAGTGTCTTTAAACAAAATTGCCAACGATATTAGAATGCTGGCTTCAGGCCCTCGATCCGGAATTGGAGAAATTCACATTCCTGAAAATGAACCGGGATCTTCTATCATGCCTGGAAAAGTAAACCCAACACAATGTGAAGCCTTAACTATGGTTTGCGCACAAGTAATTGGAAATGACATGGCAATTACCGTTGGCGGAATGCAGGGACATTATGAATTAAATGTTTTTAAACCGGTTATGGCGGCAAATTTCCTTCAATCAGCACGATTATTGGGTGATGCCTGCGTTTCATTCGACGAACATTGCGCTCAGGGAATTGAGCCGAACTACAAACGTATTAAAGAGTTAGTAGATAATTCGTTAATGTTGGTTACCGCTTTAAATACAAAAATTGGATATTATAAGGCTGCGGAAATCGCGCAAACAGCTCACAAAAACGGAACAACCTTAAAAGACGAAGCTGTTCGTTTGGGATATGTTACTCCAGAAGATTTTGATGACTGGGTAAAACCGGAAGAAATGGTTTAAACTAATTGTGAATGGTGAATGGTAAATTGTGAATTATTAATTTAAAAAAAGAGCTTCATAAATTTTAAGTTTTATGAAGCTCTTTTTTTAAATGAAAGTGTGAAAAATAATTCACAAATTAATAATTATTTCCCGTCTACATAATCTTGCAAATAAGCAAATCTTGGAGTTAATTTTCCTTTCTCTGTAATTTTGGCGCGTTGTAGAATTCCGTCTTTGTCTCCATTAAAAAATGCAGGAATAACATGTTCCATAAATTGTTCTCCAAAACCTTCACTTGCATCTTTCGGGATTTCGCATGGTAAATTATCAACTGCCATCACTACAATTGCTGCAGGATGAAAAACGTCAACTTCTTTATTCTCTAATGGAAAGTACCCATAAAGAGGTTCTTCAATTGTCGAAGAACGCAATGTGCAGGCAATTGGTCCGTTAACATCACATGAAATATCAGCAACGACTCTTAATTTGCAGTCACTTGCATTCAGCATTTCCTGTGTTAAAATCATTGGCGCTGCATTGTCATAAAAGTGACCTGCATAATAAATATCAGACACTTTAGTGAATTTTTCAAAATCAGAAACATAGGCTTCAGGATGCGAGGTAAAATCATTAAAATCTAAAACCCGGCCGTCAATTCGTTTGTTATATTCTAAAACATCCAACTGCACGTAAACCGACTGTGTATAATTTTTAGTCAAATAATTATCTACCGTAACTTCTTTTACTTTAATGGCGTCTAAAATTTCTTTTGCACCACTCCCTACTTTTCCGGTTCCTGTAACAACAAATTTCAAAGGTGGTAAAGTAATGCGTTTTAAGTGCGCGATTAAAGCTTCTTTCCCCGCTAATGTTTCGGCTTTAGGCAATTTGAACAATTCAAATTTTATTCCGAAAGCACGAATTCCGTTATAAACACCAACCATTCCGGCATATTTTCCGAAGCCAATTAAACGACGATTTTCAGCATCAACAATAGTTTCATGATCGTATAAATCGATATTCTTTTCTAAAATTGCCTTTAATAGTTTTCTATTATAAGGTTGCTTTTTTATGGTATGCGAAAAAAAGAAATAGGCCTTGTTTGGAATCAAATTTTCAACAGGAACTTCTTTTACACCGAATAAAACGTCGCAATCCGAAACATCATCCGTAACAGTTATACCCATGCTTTTGTACTGGGCGTCTGAAAAAATTCGGATATCAGAATTTTCAACCTCAACAGTGGCTTCATGATAAAGCTGTTTTAATTTAGCAAGTTCATTAGGTGAGAATACTACACGTCTGTCTGGTGGGGATTTTCTTTCTTTTATAATTCCAAATTTCATTTATACGAGATTAAGATAGGTATTAATATAACTTTTTTAATTCAATTTGTTTCAAATATAACAAAATTAGTTAAATTTTTGTTGTTATTTTCTTATTTCAAACATTTTTATAACGCTACTAGCTGATGCACAATTAACTAACAAAAAAAGAAGTTAAAACAATGTTAAAATAAGTTTTTTAAAGGAGTCAAAAAAACAAAAACATAAATATTGAATTCTATATATTTGTTTTTAAAGAATGATGAAAATGAGTCTCCTAAAAAAAACAAATATACCACAAATACTTTTTCTAATCTTAGTTTTAAGCTCATGCGGAAAAGATAAAAAAACAATTGTTGACACTACTCCAACAGTTGAAGATACAATGCCAAAGATGAAGCCATTAGGTCCGGAGAAGAGACTTAGCCAGGCTTATATCAATTCAGTAAAAGGAAGAATAAATCATTTTTACGTTAAAAACTGGCCAAACAACAGTATGAACGGCAGCTTTCTGGTTGCCAGAAATGGTCAGATTATCTTTGAAAGATATAATGGATATGCCAATAAAAACGAAGGCACCAAAATAACGGCAGATACTCCTGTACAAATTGCTTCTGTCAGTAAAGTTTTAACTGCTACAGCTGTTCTAAAATTGGTCAATGCAGGTAAAATTGATCTGGACCAAAAAGTAAATACAATTTTAAAAACATTTCCATATGAAGATTGTACAGTCCGAATGCTTTTGAGTCATCGCAGCGGCATGCGTAATTACGCCTATTTTACAGACCACGACAAATCCGTTTGGGACAGGCACAATCAGCTTACCAATGCAGCCATTTTAGATATTTTAGCAACAAAAGATATTGGATTGGAATCAAAAACAGGAACACGTTTTGGTTATTGCAATACCAATTACGCAATGCTGGCGCTTATCATCGAAAAAGTTACCGGATTGACTTATAAGGAAGCAATGTCTGAAATCATTTTTAAACCTTTAGGCATGAGACATACTTATGTTTTTGATGATGACAAGGATAGAAAAAAAATTGTTCCTTCATACAAAGGCAATGGTGCAGAAATTGGTTTTGATTATCTCGATAATGTTTACGGAGATAAAAATATCTTTTCGACTGTTCGCGATCTTTTAAAATTTGACAGAGCCAGAAATTCACCTGACTTTTTGAAACCTGCTTTGCTAAAAGAAGTATTTACAGGTTACAGCAATGAAAGAAAAGGTACAAAAAATTATGGATTAGGTATCCGAATGATCAATTGGGAAACCGGACAAAATTTCTATTTCCATAATGGCTGGTGGCATGGTAATACCTCATCTTACATTACTTTAAAGAAAGAAAATGTTACCATTCTTGCCTTATCCAATAAAATGACCCGAAATACGTATGCAGTTCGCAAACTGGCACCAATTTTTGGAGATTATCCTTTTAATTTCAAGGACGAAGAATAATATAATTTTAAGTCAAATTTATTATTTATCTAACAACAAATAGTATAAATTTGCAAACTCAATTTTGGGGTCGACTGGTTTTGACAGCAAGTCGAATTGAAAAGTAAGCACGTCGAGCATTGAGACCTTGCTCGTAAATATAAGATCTTACAATCTTACACGGCGAAAATAACTACGCTTTAGCTGCATAATCTGAATTATAGTAAGATTAGCCACGTCCCTATCAGATAGGGAAGCTGGATTCTCCTTGAAAGCCTTGGTTTGTGGCGTTCAGTATAGGAGAACCGTAAAAATAAACCTAGATTTCCATGAGCTTCGGGTGGATTTCGAAATTAAGAAGATAAGTGTTGAGTGGTTGTTCCTGACCTAACTTAACATTGAAAATCCAATCAGGAAATAAACGCGTAGAAAGCTCTTTAGTTGCTTGTTTGGACCCGGGTTCGATTCCCGGCGACTCCACTGGACGGGATGATATCAAAATCATCCCGTTTTTTTATAAATCAAACATCTTTTTTTCTTCATTATCACGAGTATTAGTAAAAATACTTTCAGAGAAATCTGGAGCTTTTTTATTTTATACTATTTTTCTCAAAGTATTCTTAACTTAATTTAGATTGTGGGTGCGAAATCAGTCGGTATTCGTACAGCTTTTCACAAGGAACACTTCGAGAGCGTGAAAAGTATAGAACTAAATAAGTAATAAAAGTGATTTTAATCGAAATCTCTTTTATTTTTGCCAAATGTTAGAAATTCTTTACCAAGACGAATATATTATAGCAATTAATAAACCAAGTGGATTGTTGGTTCATAAATCATTTTATGCACGCGATGCAAAAGTGTATGCTATTCAAGAATTGAGAAATCAAATAGGAGGCCGACACGTTTATCCTATTCATCGGTTAGACCGCAAAACATCTGGTGTCTTATTATTTGCGTTGAATAAAGAGGTTTTGAAAATTATGAATGATCGTTTTGCCACACGCGAAGTCGAAAAAAAATATTTAGCAATTTTACGTGGTTGGTCACCCGAAGAACTAACGATTGATTATGATTTAACCAATGATGATGACGTTAAACAAAATGCAATAACATACTTTCACCGTTTGCAAAATGCCGAAGTTGAGTTAGAATTTAACAATCAACCAACGTCACGATATTGTTTGGTAGAAGCGATTCCTGAAACTGGACGTATGCATCAATTACGAAAACATTTCAAGCATATTTTTCATCCCATTTTAGGAAGTCGTCCACATGGTTGTAACAAACAAAATAAATTATGGTTGGAGAATTATGACCTGACAGGAATGATGCTTCATGCACATCAGTTAATTTTTAATCATCCAATAAAGAATGAACGACTAATCCTGAATGCAAAGATTAATGAAGAGTTTAGCAGAGTAGGCACTATTCTTAATCTAGATTTGAGTAAATATAAATAGAATAATAATTTGAAATCTAAGACGCGCATACTAAAATATTATAACAATCCTCAAAAAAACTGGTTAGCTATTTCAATGTTTCCCGTTACGAGACAAAAAAGCTTCAGAGAAATCGAGGGCACTGAAAAACATCCCTTATTTTAATCAGGTTTATTTTTTAGACAACAAAAAAACGCTTATAACGGGATTTAAAAAGATCCGTTGTAAGCGTTT
>NZ_LMEF01000029.1 GCF_001427905.1 Flavobacterium sp. Root420 | reverse complement strand
TATCCAGCCTTGCATGACTGAATTGAATTTTTGCAGGCCAATCCAAAAGGTTGTGATACCAGGTTTTCTTTCAGAAAGATAACCTTTCCATCCTCCTAATCTAGCAATAGCCCATATATATCGTTTCAAATCGGACGATTTATATGGGTTTTTTAGTTTTTCGGTTTTACCTTCTAATTGTATGATTTGCAACTCTAAGCATTCTATTTCTTCTTCTGAAAAACAGCTTCTGGGTTCGGATTCTTCTTCGCTGGCATAGGCTATTTGCATGATAAAGAGCTTTATAATAGTCTCCAACATCAAAAGACATAGTTTGCGAACTGCTTTACCTTGGGATAATTCGCTGGCTTCTATATTGAAGCCCTCTTTCTTTAAAATTCTAAATACTTCTTCAATAGTCCATCTATAGGTGTACCATTCGATACAAAGTAATGCAGTTTGCAGATCTTCAACTTTCTTTGTTGTTAGTAATCTCCAAAGTATTGGATTTTCAATATTTTCTCCTACTTCTTTTGCTTCAATAGCGTAAAGATTGATTTTATCGGGAAGATGTTTCCCTGAATATTGATGTTTGCCTATTGTTATTTCTGAAAAGCGTACTTCTATAGTAGCTGTTCTTTTTTGGATCTTTCTCCTTTTATCTCCTTCTAGTTCAATTGTGTAGCTTCCTTGAAGTGGCTGTGAACTAAGATGATCGAAAAGTTYTATTTTATTATCAAGCAATCGATTAAATCGGGATCTAATCAATAAATGAGTCTTACTATCGGGGATAAGGCAAAATTGTTCGAAAATATCTCCCTCTCTATCCTGAATAATGATTATTTCTTTTGCTTTACTTAGTCTTTTCTTAGTTTCAAGAGAARAATCGATCCATCTATAAGACTCTTTTTCTTCAATGGGTATGCGATGGTGAGTATTAGTCTTCATTTTAGCAGGCAGTTCATGCCCTCTATTCCATATTTTCACATCTGAAAAACCATAGGGCATTAGTGTATCTGCATCTATGATAAAACTTGGATGAATAAAAAAGCCAAGTCCACCAACASAAGCATTGGTAAGTCCAATTGACTCATCCTTTTTGATCCTGTTTCTGTGATTATAAAGGTTTATTTCACTGCTGTCCTGAATACACAAAACAGATTTATCTTCAACGCAGCTTACACAATTAAAAGACATGTTCTTTATAATATCAGCTTCACTAACATTATCATTTTGTAAAAATCGGTAAATCGCTTTGGCTTCAGCGTCACTTTCTGCTAATTGTCTTATCGAATAAATACTATTAGCAAACAAGCGATTGAGAATAGAATTACCTCTATTCAACAATCGCTTGTCTTTTAAATTTTCAAAATATCTRGTCTGCACTTTTTCTCAAATATAATTAAAAAAAAATATTTGTGTCCAGACGGTAGGCTAAAAACCTTGTTTTTCTAAATCGGGAGATACCGCCCTCTATTCAACAATCGCTTGTCTTTTAAATTTTCAAAATATCTAGTCTGCACTTTTTCTCAAATATAATTAAAAAAAAATATTTGTGTCCAGACGGTAGGTTATAAAAGTTAAGTTTTTGTTTTAAGAACGTGGTTTAGGCAAGTTTCTGTCGTACATAATAATTGTTCCTGCCACGGCCACATTTAAACTTTTTTCTGATTTAAATTTTACTAAGTGATGGCATTTATCCATTACTTTTTTGGATAAGCCATGATCTTCTGCTCCCAATAAATAAACACAACGTCTTGGGTGCTCGAAGGTTTCTAAATCTGAAGCTTTGTCATCTAATTCTACACCAACCAATCGCGCGCCTTTAGGTAAGTTTTCAAAAAAAGCTTCAAAAGTATCATAATGAAAATAAGGAATTGCTTTAACCGCATCATGAGTATCACAAGCTTGTTTGGCATATCGATTACCAATGGTAAATATAAAAGTAGCACCCAAGTTTTGAGCCGATCGCCACAAAACACCCAAATTTTCAGGTGTTTTACCATTTTGTATTCCTATCCCAAAATATTCATTTATAAAATTATCATTCATAAGGGCAAAAATACAAACTGTAAGTACATAAGTCAACCCTCTCTATTTGGGAATTGAATAGATCTATTTCTTTCGCATAGGCCGCTCTGTGTTTTTAAACAGGCGAAGTGTCTTTTACCGCATGCTAAACTATGTTTCTATGTGTTTAAATTTTAAGTCTTCTTTTTATTTTTCCTTAGCCAGATCATTAACAGCATTTGCCAGAAAAACATACCACGCACCACCATCTATAATACATTCATTTTCTCCCCAAAAAAATGGCCAGTCGTCTTTATTCTCCAGATAATCCGGTTTTAGAAAAATAAGTCCCGGAACTACTCCGCCGGCAATTGTGGTAAAGTCTGCGCGATTGCCTCCATAAGCTACTTTTTTAGATCTGTTTCCGACCGCATTTACAAAAGATAAATTAGAATAAGGATGACAGCCTAAAACATAATTCAATCCCTGATAAACACTTTCTTTATCCATGATATCAGGATAAATATTGTGAATATAATAATTGGTACTTGCCCAATTAATAACCTGCGAACTACCTCCCCAGCCTCTTTTTGCAATCGGCACGCCGTAAGGATTCTCGCTGTTTTCTTTGTCCATTTTTTCTTTATACTTCATTACATAGCCACGTACTTTTTGCTTGTAATTATCGTCCATAGAAGAAACGGCCAGTAGCGCTGAATTCATATTAAAATCTAAGTTTTCATCCAGTAACTTCCATATTTTATCTTCAAAACCTTTTTTATACTGTTCGTCTTTTGTGCTTAAGTACAGCTGTAATAGTGCAATCATATCACTTCCTTTTCCCCATCTGGACATTGGACTGTTATCCGGTTTTGCCTTTTTATCTATTTCAGTTGCTTCGTTGGTTAACTTTATAGCAAGAGACAAACATTTAGCTGAAAGTGCATTATTATACCCTTTTAAAGCTCTGCTAGCTGAGGCTAATGCTCCTGCAGTTCTGAAATCCAGAAATGAAGTTCGGTTGGTAAATGCCCATCGGTCATCTTTCGTTCCGCTGGAAACTCCGTTAGACTCAAATGGTTTAAGAGATGAATTATAAGGAAGATTATCGGTTTCAGTTGAAGCATCTCCCAAATGATGGTACTGATGCAGATTAGGAACTACAATTCCTCTGACAGGGTGCCCAATATTCTCCACTTGTGCCACAAGGTTCAAAACGCCGTGCTCAATTTGCTGCAATAAATCCGGTTGCCCATCAGGACGGTGAATGTCTACAAACTGTGTTTTTTGATCTATATAAGTTTCATCTCTGCTTACTTTGAAAGCTTCCCAGGATTCTACAAAACTATTGATGACACTGACATGCGAAAAAGTCTGTATATCAAAATCACCGGCATCAAACCAGCCTCCAACCGACATTCCCGGAATACGTTCTAAAGGTTTGTATTTTGTTTCAGTTGTTGGACCTTGTTTATAACCATCAAAGTGTTCGTGATTGACTGGCGCCTGAAGGCAGTCGTCTAAAAACGGTCTTCCGTGCCATACTCTATACGCCTCATTCACTTCCATATGATCCATCTGAACCGGAAACCAAACGTCCATAGTGGGATGCCATATTTTGGAATAAATATCCTCCTCGATCTGAAACGTATTTGTTTTTTGGTCGCCATACTGAATATAATAAAGCCCTTTTTCTTTAACAGCGCTAAAATCAATCTGTGCATAATTGTATCGGAGATAAGTTCCCCAATCTTTGACATTAACCTTTAGTGCTTCTGTAAATTTCCCGTCCGCACCAAGTTTAAAAATCGACGCCGTACTTAACGCCTTGTCATTTTTATCCAGTTCGACAACCGCTACTTTCTTTTGGCCCGGCATATATCCCACTTGTGAAAAGCCAATTACGGGTTCTCTTTTCCAGTTTGGTATCGCATTAGGTTCAACATACCAGCTCATTACTTTCCCTTTTTTGTTTGAAGGAAGAATACTTCGCGCTATAAACCACCCATTCTGGCCCAAATTTCTCCCATCAAAAAGCATTACATCCTGATCTTCGGACTGAATTTTTACGGTACGTTCCGGATTTTCGGGCGCAAAGATGAAACTCTTACCCGATTCTAAAGGAAGTGTTGCTATAAATTCATTCCTTCCACGATCATCAAATGTGGTATGTCCCGCAAACTGAGGAATTTTTTCAGCCAACGGGCGAATCTCAGTATTACTTGCAGGATATCGAGGGAAAGTTCCCGCTTTTCCATCGACTACATAATTGCTCTCAAAATAAGAAGTGGGTATAAATTCCATATTAAATCCGGCCCTTCCTTCCAATTGCTTCGGAACTGGTTTGTCTAATATCACATCGATAACAAAACCTTTTCCTTTTGGCGTGACTATAATTTTGGAATCAAAATTAAACTCCTCATATCGCAAGGTGACTTCAATGGTTTTCTTTGCCTTGTCGACTTTTCGGCTGATCATTTTCGGAATTAAATCCCATTGTTCCGGTGTGTTTTGAAGTCTGATAGCACCGCCGGTTACCGTTCTGACACCATGATGAATAAATTCTATTCCGGCCGTTTTTTCGTCGAAAAACATTCCGTTATATTCATTATTAAAAACCCAGACATTCAGCCCCGGAGTTTCGAAATATTCTTTTTCATTTAATACTAAAGTCTGAGAAAAGGAACTGTTGAACAGGCTAAAAAAACAAATAAATAAGAATACTTGTTTCCATAAAGTTCTTTTGAAATGAAACAGAACTGTGGAGGTATTATTAAGTTTACGCATAATTTAGATTTTAATTTTTATTGAAAACTTATTCTTTAAACAAAAGCGGCGCTAATTCTTTAAAGCTGCGACGCCAGGTTTGAAATTCATGTCCTGTTCCTTCTGAAATATAAGGAACCGCATTAAAGCCGGCAGTTTTAAGAGACGAAACGGCAGTTTTAATACCATCAGGACGTTCCTTACTTCCGCAACTTAAGAAGATCAGTTTGACTTTTGATTTGTCCTTAATGTCTTCCGGTTTATAAGTTCCGCCACTAAGAAGTGCGTAGTGAGAGAAAACTTCAGGTTTATTAAGCGTTATCGATTTTGTTTCCATACCGCCCATCGATAAACCACCCATGGCACGGTTAGCCTGATTGGCAAGCGTACGGAAATTTGAATCCACATACGGAATTAATTCTTCTGTCAGAACCGCCTGAAAGGGTTCTATTTTAAAACTGGCCAAGCCACCATATTTAATTTCATTGGTCATTCCGTAGGTCATTACAATCAGGAATGGTTTTATTTTACCTTCTGCAATCAAATTATCCATGATCAAATTAACACGTCCCTGATTGCTCCAGGCTGTTTCATCTTCTCCCCAGCCATGCTGTAAATACAAAACCGGATATTTCTTTGCATTTTCTTTATCATAACCTGGCGGTGTGTAAACATAAGCTCTGCGAGACGTATTGGTATTCTTTGAAGGGAAAAGAATCTGCTGTACATTTCCGTGCGGAACATTTTTCAAGGCATAAAAATCCTGATCGTGGGCCGGAATTTCGATTCCGCTTTCCCAACGGGTAGAGCCGTAAAAGTTAAGTGCGCCTGGATCGTTAAAAACTCCTCCGTCAACCGTTATATGATAATAATGAAATCCTTCATCCATGGCGCCGGCGGTGGTGCCTTTCCACAAACCATCTTCAGCTTTTGTAAGGATTGTGCCTCCTTTTGCCCCTCCCAATCCAAGGCTTACCACAACAGATTTGGCTTGGGGAGCCATAATTTGAAATCTCGCATACCCCTGAGAATTCACTTGTGGATATTCTTGTCCGGGCTGATTGACTGTTGAAGGTTTAAAGTCTTCGGCAATGGTGCCCTGATTGGATTGTGCAAAACCTGTAAAACCTGATAAAAAAATAAAGCCCCATAAGAGCACAACTGTATACTGTTTCATATTTTTATATTTTAAGTTTAAAATTTATTTAACTGTCGGATTTATAATTTGGTAGTTTCCGCTTAGATGCATTAAACTGAAGAGATACATTAAACCATCATAGTACGGATCAAAATAACCGTCCTCATAAGGTTCAAGCTTCGCCTTCCAAAGCGCGTGAACAAAGTCCATACTTGCTTTATCGGGATTGACTAATGAAGCAGTAGCTGAGGTTGCTACCAATCCGATAGAATGTCTGAGTTTTTTAACCGGACCAGCCTGCAGTATAAATTCCGGTTTAGAACCATCGAGATTAAACTGATCCTCAAAAGTGTCTAATCCCTTTGATCTCAGAAAATTTTGAAATTTTCTGGCATATTCTTCCTGCCACCTTTTATCTTTTCCATACCAGGTATAATCCATTGCGATGTTCATAGGCACACGCCACGAATCGTAACGAAATCCGGAAGGCATCCATGGTGTCGCATGAGGTTCTCCGGTGAATTCGGTGTAATCGGAATTTAGGCCTGTTATAGTATGAGTCGCTTTATGCAGAAAATTACGGGAAACATCGGCACATTCTCTATAAAACTGCTCATGACCATCTTTGGCATATAAAGCCCATATTTCGTAAAACGCCGGAACATGATACGAAGGGTCGGTCCAATTGTACCCGCCCCCTTCCGGTACGAAAGATATCTGCTTATGTTCGGTATTTATAATATTATGGATATTACCTGTGCCGTCTTTTTTCCACATGGCATCCAATATTCTTCTGGCTTCCTTATAGTAATGAATTCCAGTATCATTGCCCCATTTGTTAGAAGCAAAAAGCAAACTGGTGATATAATACAACTCTCCATCTGACGCAGAACCAGCCGAATTTTGTTTTTTAGTTTGAGGATTTACACTCCACGCAAAATAACCTTCTCTGGGGCCATCCTGATGCTGCATGTATTTGACGGACCATCTCCAGATACGGTCAAAAACCTCTTTTTTATTGAGTTGAACCGCGACCATCATGCCATATGACATTCCTTCGGTACGGGCATCTTTATTTTTAACATCCGAAACATATCCTAAAGAATCGCCTTCTTTAAAATATACTTTATTCGGTCCTTCAAAAACATCATAATAGGCTTTGGCTAATTTTTGGTCTATTTCAGCCTGACTATAACCGGCTTCTTTAAAAAGATTGCGGTAGTGAGGTCTGTTGGATTCTGATTTTTCTGTTTTCTTTTTATTCTGACTCATCCCCAAAATCGGAACAATCATCAAAATAGCCACGACTAAAATCTGAATTATGAGAAAATTTTTCCTTCTGCATTTTTTATTTCTAACCATAATTTTTTTTATTGGATAACAAAAAACTTAAATTGAGATTCTACTTTTTACTTGATTTTGCTCACACCTTCAGTAGTTTGCATTATTTTTTGAATGGTTCCATCCTCATTATAATACATATAGTCTACACAAACAGAACGTCTGTAACTGCCGCCTGTAGGCAAACTTCCGTTGTGATAAAAAAAGTATGATTTGCCTTTGTAATCAATAATTCCCGGATGTGTCGTAAAACTGTTGGGTACATTTTCCTGAATAATGCCCTGATATGTCCAGGGTCCGGTTGGATTTTTGGCGGTACAATATTCGATCATTTCAGGTTTTGTTCCTGCACTGGCATATACTAAATAATAAATCCCTTTTCGTTTATACACCCACGGCCCTTCAATATAATTTTTAGGTTTGAAAGTGGTAATCTCGCCATCCAGTTCAATCATGTTCTTTTTCAGTTTTACCCATTTACAGCTTCCATTCCCCCAAAACATATACGCCTGACCATCATCATCGACAAAAACCGTCGGGTCAATATCGTCCCAGGCATACTTCATGTCGGTAGTCATTTCGTTAATGATAAGCGCTTTTCCTATTGCATCCTTAAAAGGACCTGTAGGACTGTCAGAAACAGCAACGCCTATTGCAGCACCGCCTCCGCTAACCTCGTCTTTTTTATGAAAGGTAGAAACGAACCAATAAAACTTTCCTTTTCGCTCAATACATTGTGCTGCATAAGCATCTCCGGTGGCCCAGGAAAAAGTACTTGGCGAGAGCGGTGACCCATGGTCTTTCCAGATAACCATATCTGTTGTCGAATATACACGCCAATCGGCCATTTTATAGTTGGTATCCTGCTCGGTAGCTACATCATGTCCTGTATACAAATACAAGGTGCCTTTATGTACAATTGGTGCCGGATCTGCAGTAAAAATATTTTTGATAATAGGATTTTGTGCTGTAGTTTTAATTGCTGACAGACAGCACAGTAGTGCAAATAAAATTTTGGTGTGGTTTTTCATTTTATTAGTCTTTTGGTTTGTATAGTTAATAGGGAATGCTGTGGTAATTATATCATTGAATTCATTTATTAATCTGTCTTTTTACTACTACTTTCTTTCCAACATACTTTATTGTTTCAGAAATGATATCGTTTTGTTTTCCGGAGATCCAGACAATATTCATGGTATATACTGCTGTTTGATTCTTATAGCTACCTATTTGTTTTCCTAAAGTCAGGGTTTGATTTTTTTCGTTCCAGACTATAGGAATCTCAGTATGTTTTCCTTTTTCATAATTGTAATTATCGCCTTCATCATTATAAAGAGTAAACGCTGCATCCTTACCGGTATAAATCCGAATTTCAAGTTCGTCCTGTTTCGAATTTGTATCCTGAATTATATTTCCCATCGCTACAATTGAACCTTCCTTTACGAAAACTGGAATTTTATCCAATGGTGCAGGAGTTGAAATCGTCTGCCCTCCTTCAAATCGCTTGCCGGTCCAGAAATCAAACCAGGCATTTTGTCTTGGCAGGTAAACATCCCAATTGGTAACATTGGGCGCGGTAACGGGCGCTATTAAGAATGCTTTGCCAAACATATATTGGTAAGCCGTACTGACAGCAGTTGGGTCCTCATTAAAATCCATAACCAGCGGCCGCATCAATGTTGAATTATTCTTAGTGATCTGCCAGGCTTCAGAGTATATATAAGGGAGCAATTGATATCTAAGATTCATCATGGAACGCATATTATTTTCTACTTTTTCACCATATTTCCAGGGCTCAGTTTCTGTTTGATAACCATGGATGCGAAATATGGGGTTGAATACACCCCACTGAAACCAACGTGTTAGTATTTCATGATACTTTTCATCTGTGTATTGTGTGGGTCCCGGGCGAAAAAAACCACCTATATCGGTCGTCCAATACGGCATTCCGGTAAGATTGTAATTTAAGCCCGCCACTATTTGACGTTTATAGGCATCCCAATCCCAGCCTATATCGCCTGACCAGTTGATTGTCGCATAACGCTGCTGTCCTAAAAAGGCAGAACGGGTAAGAATGGCGACTCTCTTTTCGGGATTAGTATTTCTTTGACCTTCATAAACAGCTTTACTAACAAATAATGGATAGGTTAATCGGTAAAAATCACCCAATCCAAAATAAGTCTGTTTGCCTCTTAAGGCATCATTTTCAGGTTCGGTAGCGTCCATCCACCAGGAATCTACTCCCAGTGCAAATAAATTTTTATTTAGTGCATTCCAATGTGTTCTCTGAGTTTCCGGATTATAAATATCAATCCAGGGACTGTTTGATATAAATAATTTTTTGGATAGATATTCCTTAGCAATTTCAGATTCCTTATTTAGATTTTCCCAGACAGAAATAGAAAAATGAGCCTTTAAATTGTGAATTTCCTTTATGAATTTTTCAGGTTCCGGATAATTTGTTTCATCAAACTTTGGCACTCCCCAGCCATATTTACCCCAATATTGCCAATCCTGTACAATTACATCCACGGGTAAATTACGTTTTCTAAATTCTTTTATAGTTGAAACCAAATGCTCTCCGGAAGTATAACGCTCACGACATTGCCAAAATCCAAATGCCCATTTAGGCAACATAGGAACATTACCGGTAAGATTGCGGTAATTGGCGATAATTTCGTCTGTATTATTTCCTGCAAAAACGACATAATCAAGTGATTTTGCATTGGGAGATTTAAAAACCGTTTCGTTATTAGAAAGTTTAAGACTAAGAGATGGCGTATTAGTCGATTTACAAATTACTTTTACCGTATGCTCTCCTGCCTTTAAGTGAACTAATTTACTCACTGCCGGTGGCAACCATAAATTAGATTGATTAATTACGTCAATGCCATCAATCAAGACTAAATGACGGCTATCCATGTCTCCAAAATCCAGAAATATCGAATATTCACCCTCTTTGGCTACAGAAAAATCTCCGGAATAGATGGATTGTTGTTGTGAAACTTTCTGCGTGCCCGAAGTTGTTGTCACTTCAACTTCATTTTTCTCCCCTTCATTTTTACTATTCTTAACCAAAGTGATCTCCTGACTTGTTGGATTAAAATAAGTTAGCCCATATTGATGCCATAACAAACCATACCCTTTATTGGATACCAAAAACGGAATGGCGATTTGTGTATTCACCTGAATTAATTTTCTGGTGGTATTTTTTAAATTATAAAAACCATCCTGAAACTGTCCTAATCCGAATAAATATTCATCCTCAGGAGATTCAAAACCTTGTTCAGCGATAAAACAAGGTTCTCCCATAATTAGGTCAGGCTTCAATAGCCTTGTATTTGCTTTTTCGCTAAGAAATACATTCCCTGATTTATCACTATACGCTAGTACGCCTGTCTTTTTATTGTACGTAACTACAATACTTTTTGTGCTGAGTTCTAAACTGGCAGCAGTTTCCTTTAATGAGAAAGCAGGTACATTCGGTTTATTTATCAAAACAAACTCTTGTTCTTCTTTTTTATTTCCGATTTGATATTGTATGCGGATCGATTTTTCGGTAAGAGGAAATATGTTTAGCACTCCTTCAGATAAGTCTATAGATAATCCATCCTTGCTTGCAGCATGTTTTTTATACTGCTGCGCACTAAGTGAAGTGGACAAAAAACTTAAAATTAAAATGTAAATAGTTGTTTTCATAACTAGGTTATTTATCTATTGGAGTTAATGAAATAGCAAAACCTCCTCTGCGAAGGACTTTAATATCGATAGTTGAATTTTTATCGACTTCTATCACTTGTGAAGCAAAAGTCTTATCATGATCGCCATCAGCAATTAAGACGGCACGATAATTAACTCCTTCTTTTAAAAATGAGAAGTGGAGTTTCTTTGTTGTTTCTTTGTTTTCAGAAGCACTAATTCCTCCAACATACCAAGCATTTCCTTTTCGACGAGCCATTATAACTTCCTGACCCGGATAACCGTCAATAAGCTTTGTGTCGTCCCACGCTGTAGGTACTTCTTTTAAAAAGGTTTTAGCTTCTTCAGGCAGTTCATAATATCCTTCCGGCCTGTCGGCTAAATGTTGCAAAGGAGATTCAAAAATTACGGAAAGCGCCAGCTCATGTCCGTAAGAAGTATGATGCGGATATTGCGAATTCGTAAAAGTAACCGGCGTATAATCCATTGCTCCTACTACGTTTCTTGTAAAGGGCAAAATGGTATTATGTTCCGGTGCTGTAGTTGAAAAATCAGGGCCATTATTATACCATTCTGCTCCCCGAACCGCTTCGTATGTCATTAAATTCGGATAAGTGCGTGACCAGCCCCGTGGTACAATACAGCCATGAAAATAAACCATCATTTCAAACTGGGCAGCATCTTCTAAAATATCAAGATAATATTGGATCATATCCTGTTTCTCGCTTTCAAAAAAATCAACCTTAACGCCAACAACACCCAGCTTTTTAAGTTTTGTAAATTCTTCAACCCTGTTTTTGTGCGTAAGCATCCTGTCTTTTGGAGTAGAAGGCACCCACGTATGATCTCCTCCCGAATTATACCACATCAATGGTTTTATTCCTTTAGAATGGATATATTTTAAGGCATCTTCCAAATTTCCGCCATTTGCCATACTATCCCATTCCCAGTCCAGAAGCGTGTAGGGCCAATTCATTTTTACGGCTAAATCAGCAAACTCACATACGGTTTTATAATCTTTGGTTCCATGATTGCTGGACCAGTAATTCCACGATACTTTTCCCGGTTTTACCCAGTCGGTAGTTTTAAAACGAGTTGGCGTTGATACATCTTCAATCAAAGTACTTTCGACAATATCAGACAAACTCCCCATAGTAATGACTCTCCACGGTGATTTCCACGGAAGTGAAATAGCAGGTTTAGATTCACCCTTTCCTCTGCCATCTTTTGGATCAGGGAATGTAAGTTTATAAGTATTACTGTCTTTTGTATTGCTTAATTTTGTTCCGCAGTAATTACGGTCCAGATCAGCTTCGTGCAGCAAATACCAGCACGATTGACCTGATGCATTAAACAGTGCCGGATAGCACCATTCCTGCTGTATAATTTTATCATCACTTGTGGCGGCATACAAACCCTCATTTGCCGGGTTCCATTTTTCCAGCCATCTCTTATGGTCTTTTGGTATCTCATACGCCGTCAACTCATCATTAATAGTATAAGCTCCCTGCTTCTCAGGAAATTCGTATCGAAAGGCAATACCATCATTATAAGCTCTTATAATTAGATTTAATTTTGCTTTTTTTGGATTCTCAAAGGAAACAATTACTTCATTAGCTGTATTTACACGTGTGGCTTTTTTGCCGAAAGGAAGTCCATAATGCTCTTTTATTATTCGCGGATTTGTGGCTTTTAAAAAATGAAGTTCTCCCGAAAAATCCTGATCGCTTCTTGAAAGTCCCAAGCTTATTTTTGGAATTATTTCAGATAAATTAGTATTGGTTTGATAGTATACCTTCAAATACCATTCTCCCTGATTTTGAGAATCCATAGCATGCAATGACATTGCAATTTTTCTATTTGGAGATTGCAATTGTAGTTGCTGCGACCAGGAATGGCAGGAACTGAGCAGAACAAAAAACACTAAAATAATTTTAAACTTCATGATTTTATTAATTCATTGTTATTATTATCTTTTTATCCTAATCGAATTACAGATCGTATAATTCGAACGTAATGAAAAAGCCGAAAGTGATGAAGCTTTCGGCTTTTAATTTAAAAACTAATACTTACACTTAGTTACAAACCAATTTTGTAGAATAACACTTATAACCAACATTAATTTTTAAATCTAAACTCAAAGTCTTTATGAGGTAATTGCATAAACAATTTTATAAATCTTTATAAGCGTATTTACTACAAATATAAGCAAAAACAATTAATACACAACCGGTTGTCTAATTATTTTATTTATGAATCGTCAAAAAATTATCAATAAAAAACATTCTACATATTTTTATCAAACAAATAATGAATTAAATATATTATGAGGATTGTTTTAAAAGGGAATTTTGAAAAATAAAGTGACTTCCATCTATTTTTTTTAATAACTCGTAAAAATTTAAAAGAATAAAAAAATAATATCAAATACTTGAAAATCAATAACATTTGATACTATAAGTTAAAAAATATGAAAGCAATTAAAAACAACTGGTTGCGTCCAAGTTTAAACAGGAACTTAACCAATTAATTTCAAAATTCACTTTGAAAAAGAAAAACAAGGATATGATGAAGTCTTAGACTAAGCAATTGATTTATAACTATTCGCTATAAACCATTTTTTATTTTATTCACCGCTACAGCGACATCTTTTTCAGGCATTTTACAAGTCTTGTTCACGCAGACATAAATATAAGTCTGATCGTCTGCAAAGCGATTTTCTAAAATAGGCAACTTACTTTCTTTAGTCGCTCCTGCAATCAGAATATTAGGCAAATAATAACTCTGAAGCTGACTGGTTTTAGTCAAAGCATCTTTGCCTGAAATGGCAACTTCATAATAATTGCCGGTATAATTGAGCATTAAATTCAGCCAATTGTAATATTCCGTTGGTGACTGCAAGGCTTCTTCTTTTACATTATTCAACATCTGCTGTGCCGTTTTGGAATACGTATCATTTGAGTAATAATGTCCTAATAAAAATAAATTTTGAGCCAGAATAGAATTAGAACCCGGAATTACATTGTCAGCGATTTCCATTTTTCTGGTAATTAAACCTGTTGCAGCATTAGAAGTAAAATAAAAAAGGTTCGATTTTTTATCCAGAAAATGAGTCATGGTATAATCCGTTAATTGCTTCGCTTTGTTGAGCCATTTTTCGTCAAGTGTAATCTGATACACCGCAATAAAAGCGTCTATAACGGTAGCATAATCTTCTGAAAAACCAACAATACTGCTTTTGCCGTCTTTATAACTGTGGTATAAACTTCCGTCTTTTTGAAGCTGGTTCTCCAGAATAAAATTGGCGTTTTTTAAAGCAATTTCCTTATAATGTGGATTCTTAAATGCACGATAAGCACTAATATAGCCCCTTATCATTAAAGCGTTCCATGAAGTCAGGGTTTTGTCATCTAAATGAGGTCTTGATCTTTTGTTTCTTGCTGTTAAAAGTATTTGTTTCCAGTTTTTTATTTTAACATCCAGTTCTGTTAAAGTCAATTTGTTTTGGAGCGCAAAGTCTTTATCTGATTGCGTTTTAAATAAAACATAGTTCCCATTTTCCCATAAACCATTTTCATTACTATTGAAATACTTTTGAAAAAGAGAAAAATCAGATTTTAAAAGCGCTTGTAATTCTTCTTTTTTCCAAACATAATACGCTCCTTCTTCCAGTTTTTTTTCTTTGTTTTTGCTGTCAGCATCCAGGGAAGAATAAAAAGCACCATTTGGAGCCACAAGTTCTTTTTCTACAAAATTCAGGGTTTCAACTACCGTTTTTTTATACAACTCATTTTTAGTAGCCAGATACGCATCAGCATATAAACTCACTAATTGCGCATTGTCATAGAGCATTTTCTCAAAATGGGGAACATGCCACTTTACATCAGTTGAATATCTGGAGAAACCACCACCAATATGATCGTAAATTCCGCCATTAGCCATTTTTTTGAGTGTGGTATCCACATAGGTTTGAATCGCTTTGTCTTTATTCTGAGTGCTATAGCGAAGCAGAAAACTCAATGCGTTTGGCATCGGAAATTTAGCATCCCCAACCAAGCCGCCTTCCTTATAATCTAATTGCTCTTGCCATAGTTTTACGGCTTCAGAAAGTTCTGAACTTTTAAAATTAGCCTGACTATTATTAACCGAAATTAATTGTGATTTCTGAATGCCTGCCACTAATTTATCTGCATATTCATTCGCTTTTTTGGGATTGTTTTTATACAAACCAGAAAGTTCCGTTAGGGCTTTTGTCCATTCTTCTTTGGTAAAATAAGTGCCTCCAAAAATAGGACGTCCATCAGGAAGTGCAATACAGTTTAAGGGCCAGCCGCCTTTGCCGGTCATTAATTGTACGGCATTCATATAAACCTGGTCAATATCCGGGCGCTCTTCCCTATCTACTTTTATACTGATAAAATTATCGTTCATTAATTTGGCTACAGCCTCATTTTCAAAACTTTCTTCTTCCATAACATGACACCAATGGCAGGCAGAATAGCCTACAGAAATAATAATAAGTTTATTTTCTGCTTTTGCCAGGTCTAGTGTCTCCTGATTCCACGCTTTCCAGTTAACAGGATTGTGCGCATGCTGCAAAAGATACGGGCTCGTCTCATTAATTAAATCGTTGGTATATTTGTGATACTCTTCAGTATGCTGTTTTTTATTACAACCAATAAAAAAACAGGAAACGATTAATAAAAGATAGAGAATACGCATATAAATAAAATGAAAAAAGTGTGAATAATGGTGTTGATTTTCAGTTGTTTTTTAAATCAAAAGCTAAAATAGCAATTTAAATTTAATAGATTTGCCATAACTAAAGAATGCTTCAAATGTGCTATTAAAGGCTTCAAAATTGACAATCTTATTTCAACTTTCAAGCTATTTTTACGTTTAACATTTTATTAAAATGAAATGAAAACGAAACGTTATTTTTATAATTAAACATCGCTCTAAAAAAATTTCAATCAACACGATGGTGATAAGCAGAAAAAAAGCAACCAGTATATTGATGAGCAATACTTCTCAAAAGCTTTCTGTACTGGAAAAAATTGGTTATGGTTTAGGAGATTTTGCGGCGAATTTGATTTTTCAGACCCTGCTAACCTTTTTAGCTTTCTT
This sequence comes from Flavobacterium sp. Root420, assembly GCF_001427905.1. GTDB lineage: Bacteria > Bacteroidota > Bacteroidia > Flavobacteriales > Flavobacteriaceae > Flavobacterium. The sequence goes on along the minus strand of NZ_LMEF01000029.1, from coordinate 772,513 downwards.
TTATACCGATGTTTATAAAATTCCTGCCGGAACAGCAAGTATCATCATTTTTATTGGAGGTTTTATCGGTGCTTTTTTTAATATCATTATGGGGGTTATTGCTGATCGTACCCAAACCCGCTGGGGAAAATTCAGGCCCTGGATATTATGGACGGCTTTACCTTTTGGAATTGGTGCTGTTCTTTCTTTTTTAACTCCCGATTTTGGAGAAAATGGCAAGATAATTTACACCTTATTGACTTACTTTTTCCTGGTTATCATCTACTCTGCTAATAATTTACCCTATGTTGCTTTAAGTGGTGTTTTAACTGGCGACATGAAAGAAAGAAATAGTCTTTCCTCCTATCGCTTTGTAGCCGTGATGATCGCTCAATTTATAATTCAGTCCCTTTTATTGCCATTGGTTTTAATTTTAGGACATGGCGATAAAGCAGTTGGCTTTAAAAATACAATGATTCTATTTGCCGTTACAGGAGTAATTTGTTTATTGATTACTTTTTTTACTACCAAAGAACGAATTATACCTGCGGAGAATCAGAAATCTTCGGTTAAGCAGGATTTTATCGATTTATCTAAAAACGGTCCCTGGCTGGTTATGTTGCTTGTTACCATTCTTGTTTTTATCACCTTATCTTTAAAAGGCGGAATGTATGTTTTCTATTTTAAATATTATTTAGATCCCGTAGCGCAAACTGTTTTTTTGAAGGATATTGGTTTTACTGCATTTATTCACGATCTGAACAATTCATTAATTTCAATGGGATTAGTTGATTTTCAGTGGCCAAAAGATGCTCCAACTTCTGCCTTTAGTCTTTTTAATGCCGGGGGAATTCTTTTTATGATTTTTGGAATTTTGTTCTCGAAATCACTCGCAGATTCTTTTGGTAAAAGAAATATTTACATCAGTTTCATTTTTTTATCCGCTATAAGTTTGTTGCTTTTTAATTTTTACAGCAGAACCGCTATTGTAATGGTTTTTCTGACCCAATTGGCACACGGATTTATTTATGGAGTAACGATTCCGTTATTATGGGCTATGATTGCTGATGTAGCCGATTACAGCGAATGGAAAAACAATCGAAGAGCGACTGCTACTGTTTTTTCGGCCATGATTTTTGGACTAAAAATAGGGATTAGTATCGGCGGTGCCCTGGGTGCGGCTTTTTTATCTAAATACGGTTATGTAGCAGAGGAAGTCAATCAGGTACCGGCAGCAGTAGATGGAATTAAATTGTGCGTAAGTATCTATCCTGGCTTTATATTCATTATAAGCGCCGTTTTACTCTGTTTTTATGTTATAGACAGGAAATTGGAAATTCAGATTGAAAAAGATTTAAGGGAAAGAAGAGGAAATTAGTTAGGTAATCCCTTTGCGTGCCTTGCGGTTAAATTTAACGCAAAGTACATGCAAAAAAAACAGTAATATAGTTTTCCCCACAAAACTATACTACTGCAAAAAATAGAAACCTTATTTTTTTTAAAATAAATTTATTGTACCATAATAGTTAGACTATTCACAATATTCTCTGCTGATGTTGCTGTATAAAGTACAAATTCACCCGGCTCAATTTTCCAGCCCGAAGTCTTCTCATCGTAAAAAGCCAAATCTTTTACTTTTACTTTTAAATCAACTGTTTTTTGCTCTCCTGGTTTCAGGAATATTTTATCAAATGCTTTTAATTCTTTTTTAGGTCTTAAGACAGATGAACTCGTTTGGCCAGCGTACAATTGAACTACCTCTGCACCATCCATTTTACCTGTATTTTTGATATTCAATTTTACTGTTATTTCATCATTGACACCGTAAGTTTTTTTATCAGACGCTACATTCGAGATTTCAAAAGAAGTATAAGACAAGCCATAACCAAAAGGATATTGAGGGGCAATTCCCTTGGTGTCAAACCAGCGATAACCTACCAAAATATCTTCCTCATAATTTACTTTTAAATCGTGCCCCGGATAGGCTCCTAAAGCATGTGCCGGAGATTGGCTTAAAGTAACAGGCATTGTAAAAGGCAGTTTTCCGGAAGGAAACTCTTTTCCGCTCAATACATCAACCACAGCGTTACCGGCTTCCATTCCGCCATACCATCCCCAAACTACCGCAGGCACACGTGATTCAATGCCCGCCAGTTCTAGTGGAGAGCCAGCAATAATTACGACGATTGTTCTCGGGTTTGCTTTGGCGACTTCCTGAATTAAAGTTTCCTGTCCGTATGGCAAACGCATGTGCATTCTGTCAAATGATTCGGAATCGAAATCATGGTTTAGACCTGCAAAAACAATGGCTACCTCCGATTTTTTGGCCTGAGCCACTGCATCTTCGATTAATTTCCAATCTACTTTATCAGTGTTTAACTGACCGTCGCTGCTTCTTTCCACCACATGAGATTGTTTTTCGTAACCTTGCGCGAAATTGATCTGCATCGATTTTCCGTATTTAGTGATTATGGCCTGAAGTGGTGTTACCTCATATAAAGCCTTGATTTCTGAGCTAAATCCACCACCGCAATGGGTACGAGTTGCATTATCACCAATAATCGCTACTGATTTTATCGCGCTCATATTTAACGGCAAAGTTTGTTTTTCGTTTTTCAGTAAAACAACCGCTTCTACAGCAGAACGATAGGCCGCCTGTTGATGTTCCTTTGTATTTATAGAACCTGTTATTCTTGTTTTTGGATCTAAAACTTTCGTTTTAATCATAACTCTTAATATGTTGGCCACTTTTTCATCTACGAGGCTTTCTTTTATATGGCCTTCCTGTACTGCCTTAATCAAAGGATCGGCGAAATACCAGTCGTTATAATTTTCTTTTTCGGTTCCCATTTCTAAGTCTAAACCAGCCAAAGCCGCCTTTTCAGTACTGTGAACAGCATCCCAGTCCGACATATAAACACCTTTAAATTTAAGTTCATCACGTAAAAGTGTTCGTCCTAAATAATCATTCTCGGTACAATAGGAACCTCTGAATTTATTGTAAGCACCCATAACACCCAACACTCCTGCATCTACAATGGAAGCTTTAAAACCTGGCAGATAAATTTCGCGTAAAGCGCGTTCGCTCATCGTCACATCAACAACAAAACGATTTTCCTCCTGATTATTAGCAACAAAATGTTTCACACAAGCCGCAACATCCTGAGTTTGCAAAGCCTTGATATAATTAATGGAAAGCTGCGAAATAAGAAATGGATCTTCGCTCAAATACTCAAAATTTCGTCCGCAAAGCGGAGAACGAATAATGTTGATTCCAGGCCCTAGCAAAACATCTTTTTTACGAAAACGCGCTTCTTCACCCAAAACAATACCGCGTTGTTTTGCCAATTCCAGATTCCAACTTGCGGCCATGGCCGTTCCCGGAGGAAAACAGGTCGAAGCATCATCTGTTTGTCCTGTATATTTCCAGTTGTGACGATTCATTTCTGCCCGTACTCCGTGTGGTCCGTCTGATAAGGCCCATTCCGGAATTCCGAGATGTTTTATTTCTTCCGTGTAAAATTTAGAATTTCCATGCAGCATGCCGACTTTTTCCTTCAAAGTCATTTTCTTAATTAACTGTTGAATTCTTTTTTCTGTCGAAGGATTTGTTTGTGAAAAAGAACTTTGAAAAAATACGGAAAACAAAGCCGCAGCTATAAATCGTAATCTCATTTTATATGTTTTAGAGAACCTTTTTGGTTAAATTAGATAATTAGGTTTTGAATGTTAAATGGAAAAAATTCCTGTTAACAAGCTCTCAAAAATAGCCGAATACGAAATATAGGAATCCTATAAATTGAGCATTTTATATAAAAAATGAAGCACGTATTTAAGGATTTGGCACCATTAATTTATTTGTGGAGATTTCCCCACTTGGTATAGGCCAAATATAATTACTGCTGGTTGGCAGCACCAAAGGAGCTGTTCCGATAGAACCTTTTTTGGCGGGCAGCGTTTGTACTTTTCTTTGCAGGTCCATCAATCGGAAACCTTCGCCTAAAAACTCAATATCTCGTTCTTTTTGTATGGTTGTAAGCAATGCCTCTTTTGTTGCAATGTCATTTACTGGAAAAACATAATTTGGGTCTGAACGATTTCGTACTGCTTTTAATAATGCTGTTGCCAGTACCAAATCATTAGAATTGGCAGTGGCTTCGGCATAATTTAAGAGTATTTCGGCATAACGAATTACAGGCACATAATCTCTGAAAGGTGCTGTGGTGACACTGAATTTTTTCAATACTTTTTGATTGGCTGCACTAGTTCCAATAAGGCCCGAGCGAGCATCAGCGGCAGAACTAAAAACCGGATCGCTCACAATTCCTGCAGCTGCCAGAAAGATAATCGGCTGTGTTAAATAATTATAAGCCAAAGCATATTGCGCTGAAGGAGTTTCGGTAGTAGAATTGGCAAAAGGAATCGAAAAAACAGCTTCAGTTCCGGTATAACTTCCTCCAAAAATTGCGACATAATTAGACTCTAGTTTTTGGGTTAAATTTCCTTCGGCATATTGAAAAGGCGGAGTAGCAGAAACGATTTTTTTAGCTTCTGAAATTACTTTGTCAAAATTATTCTGTACCAATAAAACCCTTGTTTTTAATGCAATTGCGGTAGCTTTTTTTGCTCTTGAAGTATTGAGTAATGGCGTTGCATAACTAACCGGTAAATCTGTTTCGGCTTCATCTAAATCTTTCAGAATCTGGTTGTACACCATTTCAACAGAACTTCGCGCTAAATCATTATTTCCAGAAGTAGTGATTGGTGTCAATCGCAAAGGAAGTCCTAAAGAACTTTTGTCCTGATTATATGGTTTGGCATAAGTCTGCACCAAACTAAAATAACAAAAGGCACGAACAAATTTGGCTTCGGCAATATAGTTTTTGGCCAGCTCTTTTGAAATCACCGTGGTTTCATTCATTTTGCTGATTAGAATATTAGATGCATTAATGGCAGTATATCCTACTGACCAAACGTTGTTTACAAAATCATTTGTCGAGGCTACATTTTGATTCCATACCGCAGAACCTGTTGCGGCATTTCCGTCATTCTGCCCAAATTGATCGGCACGCTGTTCATTAAAAACAATAAACCGGCCGCCATAAAAACTTTGGTTTTGCAATTGTTTGTATAAGTTATTAGTCTGCGCCAAAATTTTATCCGGAGTACTAAAGGCTATTGATTCAGGAATGCTGGTTTCTGGTTTGGTGTCTAATAAATCATCATTACAGGCCGTCATAAACATTAGAATAAAACAGCTCATTAAAATATATTTTTTCATTGTCTTTGCTTTTAATTAAAATCCAATATTTAAACCGACAGTATAAACCTGGGAATTAGGTGGAACATTTTGATCTTTTCCTGAATTAATTGAATTTCCGTTGATAGAAACCTCTGGATCAGAACCTCTGTATTTGGTAAATGTGTATAAATTGTTTCCTTGCAGATATACGTAAATCGAACTGAAAGTGTTTTTCAGGAAAGAAAGTTCCATTGGCACATTATAGCCTAAAGACACATTTTTGAATTTCAGATAAGAACCGTCTTCAACCTTCGAAGTGCTGGAAAATGAAAAACCCGCAGAAACATTATCGCCGTAATACAACTTTTGAATATCAGTAATCTGGCCAGGAGTTGTCCATCTGTTTTTAATAAATTCTCCATTGTTGAAGTAACGCTGATCGGAGTTGGTGGCTCGGGTTCCGTTATACAATTTATTGCCCTGTGCGAAAGTCATATTTACGTTCAGCACAAAATTCTTGTAACTGAAAGTGTTGTTTAAACCACCAAACAATTTAGGCAAAGAAGGCCCCTGTATCACACCATCTTTGTAATTGTCGATTGCCGGAGCAGCGGTACCGTCGAGATACGTCCATTTTGGAGAACCTATATGATTGTACTGTACCTCTTTGCCTTCGCTGTTTATAAAAACCATTTGGCCATTATCCGGATTTACACCTTTTGTCGGCACTGCAAAAACTGACCCGATAGAATACCCTACTCTCGTCATATTTTGTACACCAAAAACACTTGGTACAAACACATCACTGGTTAAGGAGGTCACTTTATTTTTAAGCGTAGAAAGATTCAGGCTTACATTCCAGTTGAAATCGCGGGTTGTAACAGCCAATGCGTTAATACCAATTTCAAAGCCTGTATTGTACATACCTCCCACATTTTCATTGATATAATTATTCGGAATTCCAGCTGAAAGTGATTGTGGCGTTTTCAGGATTAAATCTCTTATTTTGTTGTTGAAATAATCAAACTCCATCGAAATGCGATTGTTCAGCATGGCGAAATTCAATCCTAAATCGAGTTTTGAACTTGTTTCCCATTTTAGATTTGGATTAGCCGTTTGTGAATATCCTAAGGTTGGCGCGCCGCCATACGTAGATGAATTATACGTTCCGATAGCAGGATAATTTCCTATTTCACTATTTCCGACAATACCATAACTAGCCCTTAGTCTCAGGTTGTTCAGAAAATTTCTCACTTTAGAATCTTTAAAGAAAGACTCTTCTAATAAGTTCCAGCTTACAGAACCCCCTCCAAAATTACCATATTTATTTCCTTCAGGTAAAGCTGATAAACCATCAATTCTATAATTTAAGCTCAGGAAATATTTGTTTTTGAAATTGTAGTTTACGTTAGTAAAATAGGACAGTAAAGCATTCTCCGCAAGATCATTACCAATGGGAGAAATATTCGCGTAACTTCCCTGATAATTTTTATAGTATGGGTCTGTGACATTACTCTGAGATGCACCCCAGCTATCCAGCGTCGTTTTAATTCTTTCATAACCCAACAGAAAAGTGAAGTTATGGTTTTCCTTAAAAGAATCTTTGTAGGTAAGGGTATTTGCCCAGTCGGTTCTTGATAAATCGGTTGCGATGTTTGTTGCCACACCGTTATATGCAGCGCCTCCACCGTGAATTGGATTTAAAATCAATTTATTTTCCAGACCAATCGTATTCAATCCAAAACTGGTTCTAAAGATTAGTTTTTTGGTGATATCAAACTCTCCATATACATTTCCTAAAAGCGATTTACTGATCGAAGTTGTCAGATCGAGTTCCTGCACCATTGCCAGATTGTAGGCGTTTATGGTACCTATAATCGACGGAATATTGGCGCCATAACCTACACTTATTCCGTTTTGAATACTATAAGAACCATCCGCATTGTAAACCGGTACATTGGGAGGTAAAACATAGGTCATTCTCCCTAAAGGTTCATTGGTAATATATTCCGTGTTATAAGTGGATGATGATAAGGTGTTTCCTGCTACAGCACCCGTGTTCGGGCCTACGTTTTTAGCCCTGCTATAAGAAATGTTCACACCTACCCTGATAAAATTATTGACTTCATGACTCAGGTTTAATCGTGTCATGTAATTTTGAAAAGTGTTGTTTTTTATAAAACTATTTTGGTTGGAGTAGTCTGCTGAAAAATAATATTGAGTGGTTTCATTACCTCCTGAAATATTGATATTCTGATTGCTGGAAATTCCAGGTTCGTAGGCGGCATCATACCAATTTGTATCGACTGTGCTTCCATCCGGATTTTTGGACAAGAAAAAACCAGGGGCTTTACCTGCATTGACCAAAGCTTCATTTTTGATCATCGTATAATCTTCTGCATTTAATAATTTAGGCAAATTATAAGGCGTGCTTCGGCTGAACCAGGTATTGTAATTAAATCTTGTTTTTCCTTTTTTTCCTTTTTTGGTGGTAATAACCATAACGCCATTTGCTGCTCTGGAACCATAAATGGCAGCAGCCGAAGCATCTTTCAGTACATCGACAGTTGCAATATCATTCGGATTAATTCCGGATAACGGATTGTTGCCTACAAATCCACCCAAAGAACCCGTGAAAACGGCTACGCCATCTACCACAATTAAAGGAAAAAGTCCGGATGTAATGGTGTTTAAACCCCGAACCCTAATAACTGGTGTATTGTTTAATACGCTTGTAGACTGAATTACATCAATTCCTGTTCCCTGACCGCCTAATAGCTGGTCAAAACTAGTGGTTGGGCGATTCTGCAATTGCTTTGCCGAAACCGTAGTAACAGAACCCGAAAACTCCGATTTTTTTTGGGACAAATAGCCACTTGAAATCAGGACTTCATCTAATTGATTGGAATCTTTGATTAATTTTACTTTCAATAAATCAAACGAATTCACTATAATTTCCTGTGTCTTATATCCTATATAACTCAATGTTACTGTAACTGGTAATTTTTGATTCTGAATTACAAATTCGCCCCTTTCATTGGTCATAATTTCCTCCATTTCTGACTGAACTGTTACGCCGCTCAAGGGCAAATCGTTTTTACCATCTACGACTATCCCATTCAAATTTTGCTGTTGCGCCTGCATTTGGGCGCTAAGTAAAAAGAAGAAATATAATAATAACTTTAAATATTTTTCTAATAACATATTGTTAGTATTGATTTTAAATATTGAAATTTAAATTAAGGAAGTAGTTAGGCTGGTACTTTGCTGAAATATCATTTATTCGTTTAGAATTTGATGATTATGTGTTTGAGTATTTGCTGCAAATTTTTCCTGCTCTTTTTTCAAATTCATTTCTACATAATAATCCTCATTATATTTTCCAGCTATAACAAGTGCTCCCGCAACCAAAACGAGATTTTTGATAATGTATTGACCAACCAAAGTTGGTTCGTAAGGGAAGACCTCAAAACAACTGGATTTTAGAATAAAAAAAGGAAAAAGTGTTGCTGTCATATGTAATAACAGCAACATAATAGTTTTTGGTATCAATTTTCTTATAAGTAATCCTATTCCGATGAAGACTTCAAAAATTCCAAGAATTGGAATAAAAAATTCTGGTCTGATCCAAAAAACGGTTTTCTCTACCAAATCACCAGCAGGGCTCATTCCGAGGATTTTCAGAACTCCAAACCAAATGTAAATTATCGCAAGAGCAATGCGCATTAAGCTGACACCGTATTTTTCCATTTTTTTACTTAAAAAGAAATAGAAATTGTTAAAAGTAGTTTTCATTTGTTTCGTAATTAGATAATAAATTTTTACTACAATATGATGTGCTATTAAGGCATTGTTAGTTTCATCTTTTTGCCCAAACTAAATCGGTACGAGTATCCTAAATTGATAGAATAATCTGCGAAAGCAGCATCTCCCTGCACATGCACATATTTGGCCGGATCAGTGATAACCGAATTCTGCAAATTCTGACTGGCAATATCAGCAGCGCTTTGGATACGGTTTTTTACGATATTATAAGGGATAAACAAACTAAAGTTGTGTTTCCCGATATGATACGCAAAACCATATTCTATTGCTATAACATAGCCGGGGCGACGATAAGCTACTTGTCCTCCAAAAGCATCATAAGCTGGAATTCCTTCAATTCTACCAGCCAGCGAAACACTGAAATTTTCTTTTTTATCTACAGCTGCAGACAAACCTGCCCTTGCAAAATACTGATCCGGACAAGCATAAATTTCATAGCCTTCTAAACCTGCTTTTGGTGGTGATTTAAAAGTACCGTTGGATTCTTTTGGGTTGAATAAATAATAGCCGTTTGCAAATCCGTAAAGACGACCAGTTAATTGTCTGAATACTTGTATTTCTGCCGCGATTCCAATTCCGCCATCACCTGGCTGGATGGCCTGATCCATTATTACGCTTTTTGTAGTTCCGTCAGTTTGAGGTGCGTCATCCATTTTAGAATGGCTTCCTGTATTTAGCTTTACTCCCAATCCCAGCATTAAATTGCCTTTATGAGCCGTTTTAGGATCAAAAAACCAATAATTTACACTTATCCTTGCATCTGCAAAACCTTGTGCATAAACGCTGTATCTAAGTGTATCTTTTACAGGCGTTGCTTGTCTTAATACCTGAGAACGTTCATTGTGTACATAAGGTAAAGTAGCGTTGATCTGGATTCTATCGGTGATTCCGTACGAAAAATTAAAATCCAGTGCATGCGAATAAATATTTACGGCATTACCTTGTTCAACGCCATTGTCGTCATGTCCGCCGCCGGTAGTTTGACGCTCCAATTGTTCTTCTTTCCCAACAAAATGTCTCCAGGAATGAAAATAACGGTAATTTGTCCCGACCTGAAATTCGCCTTTGCCCAGATTATAAGAACTGGCAGAATTCATATAGAGTCCACCCATTTGGCGAACAGCTACACAACCCTGAGCGGTCATTTTTTGGGTTTGAAAAACGATAAAAATGAACGCCATAACTGATATATATAATGATGCTTTTTTTTTCATGATTGTGGTTTGGTTTTATTTTCTAAAAAATGAGTTATTAAATTTTAGAAAAAAAGATGATTTAGCTTAAAACATTAAATTCTGTATATAACAATTCCTTACAAGACCTCTTTGGATCTTGTAAGTATTGTATAAAAAGTTTTATAAGATGTTTCGGCTAAGGTTTTAATTTATCCTTACGCTTTGTAAAAACGAATTATTTTTTGTGACCAAGAGATAGTTTTTGCCTTTTACCTGAATTTTTTCCATGTTTTTAACATCGCCCGGAGTAAAAAATCCGCTGTCAACTGCTGCAATTGATTTGAATTTACCTTTGCCATCTCCCTTTAAAAACAATCCGTGACCAGCATCGTTTCTTGGAGTTTCTACTTCGGAGTTGTACATGTTACCCGTTATTAAAACATCAAGTTTACCATCTTTATCGTAATCGTCAACCATTATTTGATTGATGCAGCTAAGCTGTGCTTCAACTGGAAGTTCGTGAATGATGAATTTGCCGTTTTTATTTTCTAAATAAATACTGGCAAATGATTTTACTTTATAATGTAAGGCTTCTTTAAGTGATTTCTCTGTATAAACATCAACAAGGGTCGCTTCTGAAAAACTTTCGTAGTCTTTAAATTTCTTCTTGATATTTGGAATTTGCTGAGACGAACAGCCACGGCCACGCACGGGATATTGCTTGCCATCATTATAATAACTCAACACAATATCCTTGTGTTTATTATTGTCAAAATCTTTTACATAAATATCAAAGGTTTCACTAGGAGTTGCTTTGTATTTGTAATTCAAACCATTGTTTCCAACGATATAATCCATATCGCCATCATGGTCAAAATCGCCTTGCTGAATGCTCCACCACCAACCGGTTGTATCATCGTTAAGTCCCATATTTTTTGTGACTTCTTTGAAACCTGATTTAGTGTTTTCAAAAATACGGATCGGCATCCATTCGCCCACCACAATAATATCGGCTAGTTTGTCATTATTAAAGTCGGTAACTACGGCGCTTGTTGCCATTCCTAAATTGGTAAATTCTTTAGGAGATTTTTTAGAAACTTCAAATTTTGGCTGAATTGGCGAACTTATATTGTGCAGTAAGTAAGTGGTTGCCGGTGACGGATATTGTCCCGGAACCTGTCTTCCTAAAACTAAAAGATCTTTTTTTCCATCTTTATCAAAATCAATAGGATACACTTTTGAACCACTAGTTAACATGTTTGGCAACACTCCTTTTGGCGCTTTGGTAAAATCGCCTTTTCCGTTGTTGAGGTATAATCTGTCTTGTAATTTTGAGTCGTTAACCAAAAATTCATAACCACCGCTCACTACATACAAATCATTATCGCCATCGTTATCAGCATCAAAAATTAATGCTCCGGTATCTTCATTGGCTTTATCGTCTTCGAACGCCTGAATTTTCTTTTCTGCAAAACCAGTTGCAGTCTGCATAAATATTTTTCCTGAGTAAGTTGCGGAGCCTCCAATAAAATAATCATCCAAACCATCTTTATTTAAATCACCTACAGCAATGGCAGGACCAAAAGTTGACATTTTATGAGGCAACAAAACCTGATCTTTAAAATCATCGTATTTATTTTCTTCGTGTTTGAAAACCGGAAAAACTGCATTTTCAGTGGCGAACAAATGAGTTTTAGGAGTCGTTTTTGAAGCTGCTTCTTCTTTGGCGTCCTGCTCCTTAAAGCTTAGTGTTTGATTTACCTTAACATTAGATAATTTTTGCACCTTACCGTTTGTCCACACAACTTTTACTTCGTCAATAGTTTTGTCTTTGCCCACGCCAAAATGCAATTCAGGAGCGACTGACGACTGAAAACCCCTTGTTAAAGTAAGCTCTTGCATTTGAGTTCCTTTTTTCAATTTTATGTAAACACGATTTCCTAAACCAAAAGTATTTTTAGTATTTCCTTTAAAATTTACTTTGATGTAATTATTAAGTTTCGAACTTGAATTTTCAAAAACAGAAGCATAATCATCAATATTATTGACAACCAAATCTAAATCGCCATCGTTATCTAAATCAGAATACGCTACACCATTTGAAAAACCTTTGAATTCAATTCCCCATTTTTTATTGGCTTGTTCAAAATTTAGATTTCCCTTGTTTTGAAACATAAAATTGTCAATTTTCTCCGAAGGAATTTCCTGAGACTTCTTCAACAAATCTTTTGGCTTTAGATTGAGCGCTTCTAAACTATGAAAGAAATCATTGTTATTAATTTCTCTACGGGTTCCATTCGTTACAAACAAATCTTTATTCCCGTCATTATCAAAATCGGCGAATAAAGGTCCCCAGCTCCAGTCTGTAGACGAAGTTCCGGTAATACGGGATACATTACCAAAATGCGGAATACCATTTTCATTAACTCCTGTATTCAATTGCATGCAATTGTGCATGTATTGGTAGTTAAAACCGGCATCAACGACATCCCAGAAAAGTTTTGGATTCATACTGGACATGTTCGCTTTTTTACGACGATTGTCTTTTGCATCCATATCTACCTGAAAAACATCTAAATTTCCATCGTTGTTAAAATCAGAAATATCCACACCCATTCCGTAAAAAGAATTATGCGCCATTGCCTCTTTTACCACTTCCTTAAAAGTACCATCCTGATTGTTGATGTACATAAAATCAGGCGAGTTGAAGTCATTAGAAACATAGATATCAGGCCAACTGTCATTGTTTAAATCACCAATTGTAGCACTTAATGATAATCCGTAATTTTTTACACCAGCTTGTTCGGTAACATTGGCAAAATGATTGCCATCATTTCGATATAAATGTCCTGATTCATTGTCTTTGACATGGCGCATCATTTGCACATAATCACCCGTTGCCGAATTGAATTTTGTAGGCGGATAATTTGCTACAAATAAGTCTAAATCACCATCTTTATCGTAATCAAAAAAAGTTCCCTGAACACTATTTCCTATGTCATCAATACCATACTCTTTGGCTTTTTCTGTAAAAGTTCCGTTATGATTGTTGATATACAATTCATTGTTTTTAGGTCCAAATTTCCCTCCTACACTACAATAGATATCTAGAAAACCATCACCATTTACATCTGCCATAGTTACTCCGGTATACCAACGGGAATCACCGCTAACACCGGCTTTTTTTGTAATATCTTCAAATTTTAAATTTCCTTTGTTTAGGTACAATTTATTCGATACCTGGTTTCCTGTGAAATAGATATCTACAAGACCATCATTATTAATGTCGCCGGTAGCAACTCCTCCACCTAAATAAATATAATTGTAGGTAAAGTAATTCAGTGAATCATTTTCTTTTAGATTATTACTAAAATCAATCCCGGTGTCAGAACGATCTAAGGTAGAAAAGATCTTCTCGTTTGATTCTTTAGAACAGCTGGCAAGCAATAATAAACCCAGAAGGCTAAAAAAAGTTGCTTTTATTTTTATATTTTTCATATTTATGCTTCTAACTAAATTTAATTTTTTCAAATACAAAGAGGAGAATGTGCTCCGGCAGTTGAAAAAGAAGTTCTTTTAAGGTCTATTTTTGAAAAAGTATCTTCGCCTTCAATAATTTTAATGTATTGATTTGGCTTTATGTTTTTAAACACTTTTTTCTTTTGATTTTTTGGCCAGGTAATTTCGATTTGATCAATGATTGTTGCTTGTCCAATTCCGATTTCCATTCTTAAAGCCGACGCCCCAAAGCTACCACCTGAATTTAAGACCCTGTGCACCGATCTGGAAACACCATTTTCTTTGAAAGTGACTTTCACTTTGGTTCCAATAGCGGAACGATTGCTCTCTGTACCTTCTAACTGCAATTTTATCCAACGGTTGTTGTTTTGACCCGGGTTCATGTATAAGGAATTACTGAAAGAATCTCCTAAATAAGCACCACCTACTTCAATAAAAATATCGTTGTCACCATCATTATCTAAATCATTAATAGCCACACCATGACCTTTTTGCAGATTTCCTACCCGGCCGGAAACTGTGACATCAGCAAATTTTCCATTGCCCATATTTCTAAATAATCGATTCGGTGATAATGATTTATAATCCGGATTTCCTGTTCCGAGGTACATATCCAGAAAACCGTCATTATCGATATCCCCAAAATTGGAGCCCATTGCAAATACGGTTTTACTTAGTCCGGATATTTTAGAAACATCAGAAAAAGTGCCGTCATGATTGTTATGGTACAAATACATTTTACTGCTTTCATTTGGAATGTTCAGGGCTTCCATTGCAATTTCGCCTGCAATAGAACCATTATACTGATAACCACAAACAAAAATATCCTGCCAGCCATCGTTATCATAATCCCAAAACCAGGTTGGAAAAGTCATAACATTAATGCCTGCCAAACCTGCCTGATCTGTAGCATCTGTAAATTGTGGAATCCCATTTTTGAGTCCGTTATTTTTTAATAGAATTTTTCTCTTGTTCATTCCGGAGAGAAACAGATCAATATCGCCATCATTATCATAATCAGCTGCTGTTGCTCCTTTTATATAAGCGATAACATCGCATTTCGCGGCTTGCGCCACATTAGTAAATGTTCCATCCTGATTATTCAGATACAATTCTGAAGGATATGATTCATCTGATGATTCGTTGCCAATAAATAAGTCCAGATAGCCGTCATTATTAAAATCATTCCATGTACCAGCCTGAGTTGGAAATTCAGAATATAAGCCGCTCTTAATCGTTACATCTGTAAAAGTACCATCGCCGTTATTGCGTAAGAGTGAGTTGGGTTGTCGTCCGTATTTACGCATCCAGGCCCCTCTTAAAACAAAAATATCAATATCGCCATCATTGTCATAGTCCGCTTGTATCATGCTTAAGCCTCCTTTGAAAAGTCCTAAATTTGAATTTTTGGAATAGTCCAGGTATTTTCCTTTTTTATCGTTTTGATAATAATGCATCACGCCATCCAGACTCCAGTCGGAGGTTACAATATCCAGATAGTTATCGTTATTAAAATCATCCACAATAACTCCGCCTGACATATTTCTGCCTTTTATACCTGCATTTACAGCAACATCCAGAAAAGGTTTTATACTGTATCCTGAATCTTTATTCAGATTGGGTATCAGCCATTGTTTAGGAACTTCTGACGGATAACCACCCAATGTCATATAAGCTACATTGAGCAGCCATCTTGATTCGTAATCATCAGGGTTTATCGCTAATAATTTCTTATAAATTTCAATTGCTTTTTGAGAACCCTGACGTATTGTATGAATTCCATTTTTTTGTATGGGCATAATACACGATTCCGGATTGTGGTAATTTACACAATTCTGTTTTTCTCCCAGTCTCATATAGGCAATGGCCAAAAAATGTAGCGATTTCGGATTATCTTTTCCGTCTATCTTCTTCATCCTGTCGATGGCACTTTCGATAATGGCTACAGATTCAGCTTCTTTTCCCAATTTTAATAATGCATTTCCCTTATTTAACTCGTTCGTTAATTTAAAGAAACCTTCATCAGAATTGTTTATAATGGAATCATAATAAGCAACTTCTGTTTTTGAAGCAAATGCATTATCTTTTACATCATACATTTTTTTTCTGGCTTCCAAAATCTTAACTATCTTGTTATTTGGATTAGAAAAATAATCACAGGACTGCATTACAATAAGGACTATAAAGAGCAATGTTATTTGTTTAATTTTCATAATTAAAACATTTACAGATTGGGCTACTTTGTTGTGAACCTTACTCAATTTTCAGCTATTGTCTCAAAAGTTTTATTTCCAATGTGCAGATTATAAAACTTCCAAACTTCATGGGCCACATTTCTGCCCAGCTTTAATCCTTCAACATTATCTGCCTGGATATGATAGCCTCCCATTACTCTGGAAATTCCTGCCATATTTGCTGTTTCTGTAAAGGTTGGGAATTTAAGCACAACAGGTTTTCCGATGTTGTTTGGCTCTGTCATTGATCCTGGCGTACTACAGATTGCAGATTCTCCAAAAGTATCACTTCCGGTCCATAGTTTTAATGCTTCACCGCAACCTCCACTAATTGTACTGTGTCCGGAAACATACCCTGGAAAAGCGGGACATAAAAAAATATCCGGCGAGTATGGTCGCCAATCCTGACCTTTCATTTCTATATTTCCAAAACCTGGTCCGCCCCAGGCTTTTATAGTCTGATCTTTATAATAATAATGTACTAATGCATAAGGACGTGCAAAGTCATAAAACATTTTTGTATCCCAGCAGGCTATAAAGCAATCCATAGCAGTGACCTGATTGTAAAAAAACATTTTTACATCCTGATCTAAAGTATGATTATCACGTCTGGAAACATCCTGGGCAAATTTTAGCCAATGTCCTGCCTGTTGTACTGATTTTGGACCATCCCGCATAAATTCTACCAATGCTTTTTGTTCATTGGTAAGATTATATTGTAAATCAAGTAGCTCTTTAACTTCATTTTTAAGTTGTTCAGAATCCAATGCAGGAGGAGGTATAGGGCGAAACTGATCTCCTGATTTTAATCCTACAGGCTTTACTTTGTTCCAAAATGGAGTAGCGCAGCCTGGTGCAAACTTACCGCCTTTTCCATCTGAAAAATATTTTGGCTGCCAATGAATTACATCCTTCATTTCGTCTGGAGTATTGACTGGATTATAATTTACATAGTTAAAATAAGGAGTTCCATTTGAACCATTTTCTTCTCCATATTGATTTGATCCATCATGTTTTCTTGCTTCAATTACTGCTTTTGCGGCTAAATTTCCTATTCCAACCGGTGTTTTGGGATCTAGTGATTTATCATTAGGATCGAGTCCTAATTTGACCATAAAAGCGACAAACAAGTCTTTGTCTGAAAAATAATATTCACATAATGCATTATAGGCCGCATAACTGATAGCAATCTCCTTATTTTTGAGTGTCTGTTCTTTATTAGGTCTTCTTTCTGTATTTTTTAAATATACAGGAATTGCTTTTTGATCATAACGGCTCCAGGCATCAAAAACAGCAACAAATGTTAATCCTAAAAAACGGGAAGTCACTGTTGGTCTTGGTTTAAATCTATCAGTATCATTACCAGTGGCAACAATTGCGATTTGCGACCATTTATAGGCCATATTATTTTCGCCGGTTGGTTCTTTAATTTGATTTTTGTTGTCTTTTACTTGTGCAAAAGTATTTACGCTTAAAATGCTAAAAAATAACACTTTAAACAAAAATTTATAAGTTTTCATTTTTAGTTGGTTTATATGGTTGTTAAATAGCTTTTTCTTTCAATTAGGATTAATTGAAGTTGTATGTTAAATTGTAAATAAGCAGACTTAACCCTTAGCTATAACTAAAAATTTAGTATCTGAGAGTAATCAAATGCTATTTACATTTTGACATCAAGGAAATGCTATACCATATCAGGGGGAGGATAATTGGTAGTAAAATATCCCGAAAGAATATTTTGTTGTGGAAGGGATGAATTTAAAGTAACAGTCGAAACTAATTTTATAGAAGTACTTATAAAAATTATTGGGTTACCCGGAATGTAATCCTGAATAAAGGATTTCATTAATTTTTTGCCTGGATTTTCTTTATTTGAATTATCATCAAATAACTGACTATCGACAATTTTTTTTAAATCTTTATTTAAAGCTTCGTTATGCGAATTTTTTAGGCAATATAATTTTAAAACATTATTTTGAATTCTTTTCTTAAAGACATGATACGTTTTATTTTTGATCACGAAGTCTTCATTGGTGTCTTCAATACCCGAATCAACTACATAAGCATAAGGGTTGATTTTAACTTCAATTATTTCAAAATCTGAATTATCAGTTTGCTCCATAGCATTCACCCACACTTGCTCTTGTTGTTCAGCAAACATGATATAAAATCCCAGAACATTGTAAAACAATGTTACGATTAAAAAAAGTGAAGCAATTCTTTTCATATTGAATAAAATTGAGCCTGCCTTAAAACTTATTTAAATATTGAAAAGCTAAAGTCTTTAGAAAATAATCTGGTGTTTAACAAAACATAATGTACTGATAAACAGCGCATATTAAAATGCGCTGTTTGTCAAATACTAACTTAACTAACTCAAACTAACAAACTTCAATGACCTGCCTAGTAACCAGGATTGTTATCACTAGGTTTTATATTAGGATTTGAAGATGTTTCTCTATTTGGTATTGGCCATAATTCACTTCTACCAGCTTTAAAGCCTGTTCCCGCCAGTTCAGTACTAGCAATACCCCATCTAATTATATCGTCAAAGCGAACTTGCTCTCCAGCTAATTCTACTTTACGTTCATGCACAAGAGCGGTAAAAACCTGATCTTTTGTAAGTGTTAATAGTAATAGCGGCACACCTGCTCTAGCGCGAACCTGATTAATGTAACCAATAGCTGTTGCCTGTACACCTCCGGCTCTCATGCTTTCACATTCTGCCATCATAAGCAATACATCAGAATAACGCATTACTTTGAAGTTGATACTTGAATCCAGATTTTCATCAGTACGTTTATAGTAGTTTTGATATTTTTTCCATCCTGCTCTTCTAAGCCCTTCTGATGAAGAGAAATTAGCGGCTGTCATTGTATTGGCTCCGTTATTATATTTAGATCCGGGAACGTAAAAAGTATCTCCAAAACGCTTATCTCCAGGCTCATACGAATCTAATATATTATCTGAAGGATAAACATTATACCAACCTAAATTACCGTATTCCTGACCTCTAAGCGTTGATTCAGCCACACCATCTCCGGCAGTATCGCTACCCCATTTATCAGCTACTCCTAATTTTTCATCATATTCAATCTCAAAAATTGATTCCGGACCATGCTCCGTTTCATCCATAAAATTGTTATAAAAATTAGTTTCTAAGCTAAATCCTGTAACTTTATTAAAAGCAGCTAAAGCTTCATCATATTTCTTTTGATACAATAATGCTTTTCCTAAATAAGCAAAAGCGGCTTCTTTAGTTGCTCTTCCCTTATCTTCTACGTTTTTGCTTAATAAATTCTTAGAAGCAAAGTCAAAATCAGCTTCAATTAATTTATAGATTTCCGCTTTTGGGCTTCTTGGAGCACCTACAATTGTTTGTTTCGTATAAATAGGCAAATCACCAAAACGAGGCACTAGCAAAAAGTAATAATACGCTCTTAAAAAATGGGCTTCTGCTAAAAATTTATTCTTTTTCTCTTGCGTTAAAACTGAAGTTGGCAAAGCCTGAATTTTATCTTCATTATCTAATACAAAATTAGCTTTGGATATTCCTAAGAAACAGGTTTCCCAATAAAACTGGATAATATCACTACTCGCATCAAAAGAGAAATTAAGAAAAGGTTTTTTGTTACCTTCTAATTGTGGATTTCCTTTATTTTCCTGAGCCATATTATCTAAAGCAAAGAAAATATGTCTGGCATAGAGTCCTCTTGTCTGCAGGTTTGCATAGGCTGCGTTTACTGCAGATTGTACCTGTGCCTCCGATTTAAAGAAAGTTTCAGGGGATAATTGATTTGGATTTGTTAATTCTAAATCATTATCGTTACATGAATTTATTGTTAAAATTCCTAACAATACTACAACTATATATTTTATTTTTCTCATCATCTTTTATAAATTAAAATGTAACATCAAGTCCAAAAATTACTGATTTTGGTTGCGGATATCTTCCTATATCAATTCCGGCAGAATTTGCGTTAGTATCTACACGTGCAACTTCAGGATCTAAACCAGAGTAATCTGTAATTGTAACAAGATTTTGTGCACTTACATAGAATCTTATGTGTGAAAAATAGTTACTAAATGTATCTCCTGAAAAGGTATAACCTATAGTAACATTTTTTAATCTTGTGTAAGAACCATCTTCAACATATCGTTGACTTGCTGAAGACCAGTTTTGACTTGCCCCAAGTGCTCTTGGTAATGTAGCAGATGGATTGGTAACTACTCCATTTACAACAATTGATCTGTCCTGAACTTCAGTACCTGAGTTAAACAAACGTTGCATAGCTTGTAAGTCGAACTTATTTGCGTTAAAAACATCATTTCCCTGAACTCCTGTTATAAAGCAGTTGAAGTCGAATTTTTTATACGCTGCTGTAAGGTTTAAACCATATGTAAAATCAGGATATGGGTTTCCGATATTTGTTTTATCATCTGAATTGATTACTTTATCTCCATTACGATCCACAAATCTAATATCACCTGGCTGTACAGAAGTCTGACCAGCACCTAAAACAGCATCTACTTCTGCCTGGTTTTGATAAATTCCGTTGGTTTGATACCCATAAAAATAGAATAAAGGCTGACCAACTTCCAGTCTTGAGAAGCTCTCCAAACCAGCTCTTCCTGATGGACCACCTAATACACTTGTTACACCCGGAGCTAAAGCTGTTACTTCGTTTTTGCTTGTACCTAAATTAGCTACAGCAGACCACGTAAAATCTCCTTTTCTGTCATTGTATCCAAGTGATACTTCAAATCCGTGTACTTTTACATCGGCGATGTTTTGAATTTGAGTTCCTCCACCGGCTGAACCTACAGAAGCAGGAAGCGGCACTGCGAAAAGGATATCGCTACTTTTATTATTAAAATATTCGAAAGATCCTGTGAACTGCTCATCAAATAAACCAAAATCCAAACCTATGTTTCTGTCATTTTTAGACTCCCATTTCAAATCAGGATTTGCAGCTCTACCTGCTGTAACACCAGCTCCTGCAGTTCCATTAAACGGATAAGTATAATTTGCTGCTAAAGATGAACTGTATTGATAATCGTCTATTCTGTCATTACCTGTTGTTCCGGTACTTGCTCTAAGTTTCAATGTGCTAAAAACAGAATCAGCCATAAAACTTTCTTTTGCAATATTCCAACCTAAGGCAACAGAGTAGAAATTACCATAACGGTTATTAGACCCAAAACGAGAAGAAGCATCTCTACGTCCTGAAACAGCCAACAGGTATTTCTCATCATAATCATAGTTAATACGAGCGATATAACCTAAATTATTGGCTTCAATATTACTAGAACTTAAATTGGCATCCTGTAATCTCAACTGATCTATATCATTTGAAATATAGTAACGGCTGCTTGCTATTAAATTCTTGCTCTTATTTTCAATTTTAGTTATAACTCCTAATACTTCTAAATTATGTTTATCAGCAATAGTAGTTTTGTATGTTAAACTGTTATCAAAAACTATGGTTTGTCCTTTAGAATCTGTTTCAGCTGTTGAAGAATAAGCTTGTTTGTGAGCTGAACCATCTTCGTAACCAGGAATAAAAGTATGATCATCGCTTGTATAATAATCTAGCGAAACTTGTGATCTGAATTTTAAGCCTTTATAAATTTCCAATTCACCATAAATGTTTCCTATTATAGATAATCCATTAATTTTTTGATATCCTAAATTGGCAACACGAACCGGGTTTTCTGCATCTTGCCCATCAGCTGTAGAAGGACCTTGATAACCACCTACGTTATCTGCATTATAAACAGGTAAATAAGGCGCCATTTTAATAGCGTGCTCCAATAATGTTCTTCCTCCTGAGGCGCGCTCCGGATTAGTTTCACTAAAAGACAATCCGATATTACTTCCAATGGTTAGTTTACCTATGTTTTGTGTATTATTCGCTCTGAAAGAGTAACGTTCGAAACCTGTACTAATAACAGCTCCTTCTTGTTTTAAATATTCAGCAGAATAACGGCTTGTAGAATTATCTGTACCACTTGAAAAACTTAGATTATAATCCTGCATTATACCATCCTGAAAGATTTGGTCTTGCCAATCTGTATTGATGTTACCAAATTGAGCCGCTCTTGCAGTTAAATCACTTCCTAAAGCTTTGGCATATTGCAGATATTGTTGTGTATTTAAAACATCATATCTTTTAGTAATAGTTTGAAAACCTGCGTAAGTACTAAAGTTTATTTGACCAGGACCTTTTTTTCCTTTTTTAGTAGTCACCATAATTACCCCGTTAAAAGCTTTCGAACCATATAAAGCTGTTGTTGAGGCATCTTTTAAAACTGACATCGATTCAATATCGTTAGGACTTAATCCAGATAAGTTACCTGTCAAAACTCCGTCGATAACATATAAAGGAGCACTATTTCCCATTGTAGCTAAACCACGAATACTAACAGTAGGACTTGAACCAGGTGAACCATTTACAACAGTCACACCAGCCGCTCTACCTTGCAAGGCCGATTCTGCATTAGTAATAGGAACTGCCGTAATATCTTTTGAACTTACTGTTGAAATTGCTCCTGTTACCTTAGATCTCTTTTGAGCACCATAGGCTACAACAACTTCCTGTAAGTTTTGTGCAGCTTCTGCTAATGTTACGTCAATTGTAGAACGTGTACCAACTGTAATAGTTTGTGTAACTAAGCCAACATAAGAAAATATTATTTTGTCTGTTGGATTAACTCCTTTTAAAGAGTATTTACCATCAAAATCTGTTGATGCACTATTTTTTGAACCTTCTACATTAACACTGGCACCAGGCAAAGGAAATCCTGATGGATCAGTTACCACACCTTGTATGGTCTTTGATTGTGCCATCACATTCTGATAGCTTATCATTAGCAATGCGATTATTGCAAATTTTAATTTTAACATCATATTAATTGGTTTTTTGTTTAGTTTAAATAATTGTTTGGTTGTAAAGTTTTTTGTTATTTATTATATCGAGATGATTATAGTTTATTCAACTATTTTCTGCCTTTTTCAAATTTCGAAAACTCATGATGTGGCGTCTTCAAAATTTTAATTTTTTCATAATCATAATTTCATATTTCAATTTTGATTTTAAAAAAGAGGTTTTCAATACATAAATGTGGTTTTAATTCATATTCAAAAGTGGTTTTAAGATTGTTAATAATTGTTTCCTGATTATTGATATTAGTTAAACCAAAAATAGAACGTTAACATAAATTTCACATACTACATATGATGCAAAAACTATCAAATTTGTAGCACGAGAGTTAAAAAAACGAGTAAAATCAGTATTTTACGATTATTTAATATTGAAAATAAAAATAAGGAATTGATAATAATGATGCAGAATTTTTCTTGTATTAAGAAATTAAAAGACAATAAATATGTATTTAATAATTACTAAAAAACATCATATTTCTGTATGTGATTATTGCTTTAATAATTGAAGTGCAAGGTTATTGATTTATAAATATGAAAAAACCAAAATAAATATAGATTCGGTATTTATAAAAGCAAAAAAAGACGGCATAAGCCGTCTTTATATAATTCCTAAAAAGTACTATCTTTTATTATTATGAGTAGGCAGATAACCATATTTATCTTTATAACATTTCGTAAAATACGAAGGAGAGCTAAAACCAACCTTATAACTAATTTCGGTTATATTATCATTCCCTAATTCTATTAATTCTTTAGCTTTTTCTAAACGAACATTACGAATAAATTCATTTACTGACACGCCTGTCAATGTTTTAATTTTTCGATACAATTGGCTTCTGCTTAAAAATACCTTCGAGGCCAGATCTTCGACACTTAACTCCGACTCGCTTATATTTTCATTAATGTAATTCAATACATTTTTTATAAAATCATTGTCTAAAGTGGTAGTTTTTTCTTTTGCTTTTGGCGTAATTCCATTATAGAATTTATTAAACATAATTTGCCTGCTGTTAATCAATTGCACCAGACTGGACCTTAAAATATCCATATCAAAAGGCTTACTTAAGTACATATCTGCACCGGAATCAATTCCTTCCAGTCGATCTTTGACTAATGCTTTTGCAGATAACATCATTAACGGAATATGACTGGTTTTTAAATCGGCTTTAATGCTTTTACACAATTCTAAACCGTTCATAATAGGCATAATTACATCTGTTAAAATCAAATCCGGTAATTTCTGTAATGCTAATTCTAAACCAACCTGACCGTTTTCTGCAACCAGGACCTTATATTCTTTTTTGAGTTCGTTTTTCAAATAATTCCTTAGTTCTACATTGTCTTCCACAATGAGGATCGTATAAATTCGATCTTGTTTTTCCTCATCATCTTGTGATTGAATTTCCTCTTTTTCTATAATTGGCGTGAAACTCATTTTTTTCTCCTTTTTGAATTCCTCAAGCAGAATTTCGCTTTCATTAAAGAACTCTTTTCCAACAGGAAATAATAATTTGAAAGTCGTACCAACCCCCAATTCACTTTCTACTTCAATTATTCCTTTATGTAATTCTACAAATCCGCGAACTACTTCCAATCCTATCCCTGTACTTCCATAATAGGCTTTATTTAAATTATTTACCTGATAGAAACGGTCAAAAATTCTCTTTATATCTTTTTTATCTAATCCGGAACCGGTGTCTTCAACAATAACCTCAAATGATGGATAAGCAGTAGTTGAATCTATCAAAGGGAAATGAATCAATTCGTTGTCAACTACTATTTTTACTGTTATTTTTCCATTATCCGGAGTAACTTTGAAAGCATTTGAAACTACATTAAAAATAATTTTTTCGAACATTTTTGGATCTATCCAATCTTTCAACGCTGTTTTATTTGTTTCAAACTGCAACTGAATTCCACGACTAAAGGCTTCTTCATCAAAATAACTGACAATTTCTCTCGTAAAACTCACCACCTCAATTAGTTGTAATTGCAATGTCATTTTATTAAACTGCAATTGGTTAAAATCCATTAACTCATTGATTAATCTTGAAAGTCTGTCAGAACTTTTTTGAATGGTCTGCAATTTATTCAATACACCCTCTGGTAAATTCGCACTATAATTCTTGATTATATCTCCTAATGGATTTAAAATTAAAGTCAGCGGTGTCCTAAACTCGTGAGAAATATTGGTAAAGAATTGTAATTTTTTATTATTTAATTTTTCAATCTGAATCGCCTTTGTCTTTTCAAATTCTATCATTTGTTTTTGTTTAAAACGATTCTGATAATATTGATTCGCAAAATAAATAGCTGCTAACAACAATAAGGTATAGAATAAATAAGCAAAAGAGGTTTTCCACCAGGGTGGTAAAATTTCAATTTTTAATTCCAGTGGCTTTTGGCTCCATACTCCATTTTTCTCTGCCGCTTTAACTTTAAAAACATAATTACCAGGTGCCAAGTTGGTATAAGTGGCCGAGCGTTTATTGCCAACATAATTCCACGAATCCTCAAAACCTTCTAAATAATACGCAAATTCATTTCTGGCAGGAAAAGAATAATTAACCGCAATAAAATCAATAGTAAAAACAGACTGATCATGTCTCAGTATTATTTTTTTTGTTTGAGATATTACTTTTACTAAAGGCGAATTTTTTTCAAGCGGCCCCACTGATTTATTAAAAAGTTTTAGATCAGTAAAGTAAATCGGAAGCTGTTTTTTGCTTTTAACCAAATTCGTAGGATTAAAGTAATTTAGACCTTCGTAACTTCCAAAATACAATACTCCGTTTTCATCTTTTAAAACCGAATTGTTATTAAAGTCATTACCCAACAAACCGTCATAAATAGAGTAATTAAAGGTAGTTTTGTTTTTTAAATCCAGTCTTGTAATTCCTTTCTTCCCACTTAGCCAAATACCCCCATCATTAGATTCTACAATAGATGAAAGTGACTTTTCATGAAGCCCTTTGAAATTTATGTACCATTTTAGGTTATCTGTTTTTTTATTGTAGCTGAATAAACCTGCCCCATCTGTACCAATCCAAATTTCTTTGTTTTTAGCTTCATATAAAGTATTGATCGTATGCGTACTTTTATGATTTTTGAGTTTTTCAGACATTTTATCGCGAAAAGATACTACAGAAAAAGTAACAAAATCTTTTGTGGAAACCTTGTATAAGCCGGTTGTAGAACCTACCCAAACGGCATCATCTGAATCTACCATCACATTTCTGATATCTAAATTCATTACATTATGAAATGGTTTGGAATTACAATAGTGAAATTTCCCATCTGAAGGAGTATAATAATGTAATCCTTTTGCGAAGGTTCCGATCCATATGACCCCTCTTGAATCTTCCGTAATACTCATAATATTATCAGAGGCCAGATTAGTGTTTTTTGCATTGTAATTAATAAAGTTTCTGCTACCTTTCTTTAATAGAAAAATGCCTTCGTTCCAGCTGGATAGCCAAATATTCTGCTTTTTATCGATATATACTTTTGTGATATTGTCATTGGTTAATCCGGAATAAAAACTATTATCAGATCTGGTAATATGTTTAAACGTTTTACTTACCGGATTGTAAACATCGACTCCGCCGCCTTCCATAGAAATCCATAACTGTCCTTCATGATCCTTGGCAATACCTGTTACACAATTGGTTTGTAAGGATTGTGAATTCCCCGGCAAACTTTCAAGAATATTGACCTTGCTGTTTATTTTATCAAAAACGCCTAAGCCTTTGTTATAATAGCCCAGCCAAATTCTACGCTCTTTATCCAGAAATAAAGACCAAACCGAATTTGAACTTAAACTGCGCATGTTGAATTTACTGTTTATATATTTTTTTTGAACGACACCCTGATCGTTTACAATGATGAGTCCGTCATTTTCTGTTGCGCAAAGAATTGTTTTAGGGTCTGTTGCCAATATTGACATGATCCTTTTTGCAGTAATAGGATAAGAAACCGCCTCTTTAGAATTTAGATTTACTTTAACCAGTCCTTTATATCCATTGCCAATCCAGAGGTTTTGTCTGCTGTCCATAAACATAGAGACTATATTTCCGGATAAAATTTGAGTAGTG
Organism: Flavobacterium sp. Root420; assembly: GCF_001427905.1. Taxonomy (GTDB): domain Bacteria; phylum Bacteroidota; class Bacteroidia; order Flavobacteriales; family Flavobacteriaceae; genus Flavobacterium. Next base: position 745,499 of record NZ_LMEF01000029.1, on the reverse strand, counting down.
TTTACGGCAGTAACTTTTTTAACCTGGTTTTTTGCCTGATCTACTACTTTTAATCCAAAATTGGTACCCAGATAAATCGTTCCGTTTTTATCCTTAACCAGACTATTGATAAGATAATTGGCCGGATTAGCAACATCCAGTTTCATCGGGGTTATTTCCCTTGTCTTGATATTTAATTTCAGTAAACCGCCATTAAAGGTTCCTAGAAAAAGATTTCCGTTATTGTCTTCAATAATACTCTTGACAGAAATCACAGTTTCTTTTTTTGTTTTTTTCTGAATATCAATACTTTCAAAACTGTTCAAATCACGGTTATAAAGACATAATCCTTCATCAGTTCCTATCCACAACCGGTTGCGAACATCGACGTAAGTTGCGTAAATAAGGTTGCTATTGATAGAATTAGTTACGTTGGAGTTTTGTTCATACGAAACATAATTTACTCCATCGAATTTATATAAACCTGCACCATTTGTTCCAATCCACATGATCCCAAATTGATCTTGTGCAATGGTATAAATGCCACTTTTTGACGACTCTTTATTTACTAAACGAAATTGATAGTTTTCAAATGTATTTTGAGAAAACAAATTAGTTACCAGAAAAAATAAAATGACAATGAATCTAAAACAATTTTCCTTGGACATATAAAATGATTAGTAATTTAATTTAAATATATACTATTTAATCGAAAATCAATTGTTTGTTTTTCAATTAAATACAAGATTTCTTAGTTTTTCAGCTTAAAACCTCGCTTTAATCCTTCAGAATTAAGACGAATAAATTTTAAAAAATTCTTCCTCAGCTTTGTATTTTTATGGATTGTTTCCAAATTCGGCCCAACCAAAAATTACAAGTTCTGTATATTTTCAATTGATATAAAAAATCTACTTAATTCAATAAAAGTATTCCTCCGTTACAAGGAATTTTTATTTCAACCTCATTATTATTTTTAAGCTTTATTCCTTCTACTTTTCCATTAAGTTTTTGATCATCTGAATAATACTTCAATGTTGTACCAGAAGCTAACATCGGTAGTTTTAGCTTAATTTTTAAGGTTTCCTTTTGAGCATTAATGCCTGCTATATACCATTTGGTTCCTTTTCGGCGAGCAAATACTACATATTTACCCGGATATCCTTCTAAAAAACGAACTTCATCCCAGGTTGTCGGAACTTCTTTCATGAAATCTATAGCCCAGGCAGGAGCATCCGTTAAATTGTTTGGTGCCAATGCAAAATGCTGAACCCCACTTTGGAAAAGAACCGCGGTAGCCAAAGCAAATACATCCGAAGTTCTTCGTTTTGAGCCTTTATTGGGAATATTATCACTATTATAAAACTTATTTAAGGCACTCCCGCCAAAATCCATGCTTCCAACTGTATTTCGAATAAAAGTATGAGTCGCCGCATTAGTAGCTTCATTATCACAGCTTGCTTGTCCAAAATGCAGATTTTCGCTCGCTAAAACAGCCTCACTCGCTGCATAATTGGGATACATTCGCTCCCAGCCTCTTGGCAAGGTACAACCGTGAAAAATCACCATTATGCCAAAATCATTGGCATCTGTCAGGATATCTTCATACAATTTCATGGTTACCTGTTTGTCCCCTCCAAAAAAATCTACTTTGATCCCTTTCACACCAATGCTTTTCATCCAGGCCATTTCCTTACGACGGATTATTGAATTGTCCATTATTCCTCTTGGTCCTTGAGGTGCATCATTCCAATACCCGTTCGAGTTATACCATAAATACAAACCAACCCCTTTTCCTGCACCGTATTTTGCCAGTTCAGCGATTTTATCTTTTCCTATCTGAGTATCCCAAAGTGCATCAATTAAAATGGTTTCATAGCCCATTGCTGCACTAAAATCGATGTATTCTTTTTGTACTGGAAAAGTAGTATTTGAATCCATTTTCATGATCCAGCTCCACGAACCTTTGGTATATTTATAGTTTTGAGAAGCTTCGTACTTTGGTTTAACCAAATCAAAGGGAATAGTGGTTGCTACAATTGGGGCCAGGGTTTCTCCAATAGTAATGGTTCTCCATGGCGTTTCGCTAATAAGTGCTATTCCCGATGCTGTGGTTCCGTTTCCGTTATTCTCCCCCGCCATTGGAAATCCGATAGTATATAATCCTTTATCATGTCCAATTAATCTGCTGCCACAATAACCGCTATCAACGCCTGTTTCCGAGATTAAAACCCACCCATTATTTTTTATTTTAAAAAGACAGGGAAACGTATATCCTTCACCTATACCATTTTGGCCCATTGGCACATCTAATGTATACGAAGTTTCATAACTCGGGGCGCTTCTGGCATACCCGGTCATGGGTTTACTTTGCGGACAAAGAAATGTTGTACTTCCTTCGGGCAGTACAAAACCGGAAGCTTCTTCCTGCACTACACAGGACAGTATTTCTTTTTGTGGATATATTTTATATTTAAAGGCTACATTGTTATTGCTTACCCTGAATATTACATCAATGGCAGGTTTATTTTCTTTGCTGAAAGAAAATATAGCTTCATTAGCCTCATAATGTACAGTATGCTGTTTGATATTAGGCAATTCATACGTTTCATCAATTTTATTTTGATTTGCATCTGCTTTTAAAGCTAACCCTGTTGTAAAATCACCCGCACTGGTTTTTAACCCCAATGGAGAATTTTCAAGGAAGCTTTTTTCATTGTAAGTTACACTATACGAAGGCATTCCACTAGATACCATAAGAGAAACTTTAAGTTTTCCGTCGGGACTCTTTACGACAGCTTGCGCACTTAATTTTAAAAAACCTAACAGACATAAACACAAAACATATTTAAAACTCATAACGTACTTTATATTAATTACTTTTTTTGCTTCTAACAGAATAGCTAATTTATTGAATTAAAACTTTAATCGCTTTTAAATCTTTGGCAGCTGAACTTGTACCATAATAAACTTCATATTCACCTGCCGTTATATTCATTCCTCTCTTTTTTGAATCATAAAATTCAAATGAAGAAGCAGGCAAATCAATTGTTACGTTTTGGCTCTCGCCGGTTTTTAAATTGATTCGTTTAAAAGCTTTCAGTGTTTTTAAAGGTCCGTCTGTATCGTTAATTTTTCGAACATAAACCTGAATAATTTCTGTTCCTTCTCGTTTACTTGTGTTTTTTATGGAAAAATTTAACTGTGTACTTTCAGTTGTTTTTAAGCTTGTTTTAGCCAAATTTGCTTTACCAATTTGGAATGTAGAATAACTTAAACCAAAACCAAACGGAAACAAAACATCTGTTGTATATCGATACGTGCGACCCTTCATGGAATAATCTTCAAAATCAGCTAATTTATCTGAGTTTTTGTAGAAGGAAACCGGCAGTTTTCCTGAAGGATTATAGTCTCCAAAAAGAACATCGGCTACAGCCTGACCTCCGGATTCTCCCGGATACCAAGCCTGTAAAATGGCATCGCAGCTTGCTGTTTCGGGTGTTAATGCAATTGCAGAACCGGAGCAGTTTACAAAAACCACTTTTTTGCCTGCTGCTTTCAGTTCTTGCAAACATTTTCTTTGTACGACAGGAAGTTCGATATTGGTTCGGTCTCCGCCTTTAAAACCCGGATAAGAAACCGGCATTTCTTCACCTTCCAATAAAGTAGAAAGTCCGCCTACAAAAATTATCGTATCAATGCCTTTTAATTTCTGAAGTAAAGTGGCGAAATTGATATCATGTTCTTTTCCGAAATCAAATTCAAGATTGGCTTGCCAATTGTTGGACTGTGCATACAGAATTTCGATTTTATATTTTTTGCCTGCTTCGACCGCAAATTTAATTTTTCCCGGAAGCGTTCGCCAGTTGGTATATTTTGATAACGATTTACCATTAACCAATAATTCAAAAGCTCCAGTAGCTCCCGTTTTAAAAACAAGACTGTCATTTTCCTTAGCAACAAATTCTGTTTCATATTTGGCTGAAAATCCCTCTAGTTTTACTCCCGAAGCAAATTCATGCTGCCCGGCAGTTGTCATTTTTATTGGATTTACAATTTGCTGTGTCGCAACACTATTTCCTTCCCTGTTAGGATTGTTCCAATAAGTAGCTTTGATTCCTTTTTTTCCTTCAAAAGAAAGCTGGTCAAAATAGGTTTGATTTACCTTGTCTTCAACCAGATCACAGGCTTTGTCATACACGATTTTATCTGCCGTAACTTTTGATTCTATACCACTTTTAATCGTAATTGTTTTAACTGGCGTTCCATTATAATTTCCCCATAACATCGGTTCATTATCCGCATTCGGACCAATAACAGCTACTTTGTGTATGGTTTTATTTAATGGCAAAATGTTATTTTTATTTTGCAAAAGCGTCATTGACTTTTGTGCCATTTCGAGCGTTAACTGCTGATGTTCTTTACTATTAAGCACAGAAGCGGGAATTTGAGCCCAAGGTACAATCGCGTCATCATCCATTTCCCCCAAATCAAAACGGCCGGTTAAAACACGAAGCAGACTTTTGTCAATATCAGCCTCTTTTATTAAGTCTTTTTCAACGGCTTCAGGTAAGTTTTTAAAAGGATATTTCTCCCAGACACATTCCACATCAGTTCCCGCCAGAACAGCTTTTGAAGCTGCATGCGTTGCATCTGACGAAACTTTATGCGTCGTATAAAAATCAGTAACAGCTCCGCAATCTGAAACTACCATATATTTATAACCCCACTCATCTCGCAAAATACGCTGCAACAAACGCGTATTACTACAGCAAGGTTCATCATCCAAACGCTGGTAGGCACACATAACCTGACGCACATCGGCATCCTGTACCAAAGCTTTAAAAGCAGGCAAATAGGTTTCGTACAATTCACGAGGATCTACATTATTCAAGTTCAGTTCGTGTCTGCTCCATTCCGGGCCGGAGTGAACGGCAAAATGTTTGGCACAGGCCAAAAGTTTGCGGTATTTAGCATCTGCAGGGCCTTGTAATCCTTTAACGACTGAAATTCCCATTCGGGAAGTTAAATAAGGATCTTCGCCATACGTTTCCTGACCACGTCCCCATCTTGGATCTCTAAAAATATTAACGTTCGGAGTCCAAACCGATAAGCTCAAAAATCGTTTATTTTCATTACCGCCCTTAATCCATTGGTTGTATTTGGCACGGGCTTCATCAGAAACAGCATTAAAAACATGGTACACCAACTGATCGTCAAAAGAAGCTGCCATACCAATAGGTTCAGGAAAAACCGTAACATTATCATTATTGGCATAACCGTGCAGGGCTTCGCTCCACCAATTGAATTTTTTAATTCCGAGTCGCGTTATCGGATTACTCTGGTCGCACATTAAAGCCGCTTTTTCTTCAAGGGTTAATCGTGAAATTAAATCTTTGGCACGTTCTGTTGAGCTTAAAGATGCATCCTTAAAACGGTATTGCTGCGCGTTTACACTAAAGACAGCAACTAAACTTATGATAAACAGACAACTAATTTTCATGATTTCTGAATTATGTTATGAATATTTTGCGACGAACTAATTATTTTTTGAAATTTGATGCTCAATATGGAAATAATCAAAGTCAACAAAGCCTCCCGCATTTTTTGTTGCATAATTGAACAGACCAAATCGATACCCCATAAAATGCGGAAGTGTATAAGGCAGTTTTATCGTTTTGCCAATACTGATCCATTTTTTACCGTCTAAACTGTAAAAAAATCTTCCTTCATCTGTTCTGTTTTTAAAGTTACATTCTGCCCTGAAATAAATTTTATCCTGAGTTAAAGGAACGCTCTCTATTGTTGTTGGAATATCTTTCAGCGCTTCAATCATTACGATTTTCTTCGAATCCTTTTCAACCTTTACGCCGATCAGTCCGAAGTCTTTTTGCAATAAAGAAAGTCCGGCAAAGTCGCCATCTTTCATTTTAGAAACTTCCATCAGAATAGTTCCTGTACATTCCGGTCCAAAAGTTCTTTGTGTTAAGGTGTTTTTTGCCTGAACAAAACTGCTGTCTATTCTGCCGGTTTTTAATCTTAAATAACCTTTTCTTTCTTTTACCGACCAAAGTGAATGATCCGGATTGTGGTTCCATTGCCATACCAAAGGCAAATCGGGCTCATTTTTTTTTCGGTTAAAATCATCTGAGTTTACAATTCCCGGAATTAAACCTTTGCTTGCCGGTAAATCAAGATATTCCGGTACTTTACCATTTTCGCCTAAAATTGGCCAGCCATCTTGCCATTTAACCGGAACGAAATAAGGAATACGTCCTACTCCTCCAAAATCCCTGAACAGATAGGAGAACCATTTTCCGGCTGGTGTATCGATAAGTCCGCCTTGTGCCACGCCTAAATCCTGTAAGCTTACTTTTCCTTCCCACGGACCGGAAATTTTATCAGCTCTATGTATAATTACCGTTCGCATGCCGTCTTTTGGCCAGACGATATTAAACAGATAATATTTGTCTTTCACTTTAAAAAGCTGTGAACCTTCAGATTGCAGCATAATATTAGTACCTGCGGGAGCACTGGCGTTTTCTATTAGGACTTTTTTTGTTTCTTCTTTTACAGCTGATAAATCTGAATTTAATTCGACAATATGCAGTTTTCCAGCGCCCCAAACCATGTAAACCTTTCCATCATCATCAAAAAAAATAGAATGATCGTGATAAGAAGTAGTGAAAACCGTCCTTTTCCACGGACCTTTCTCTATATCTTTTGTAGAAAAAATATAGGTTTTACCGGTAGTTCCGGAGAAAGTACTGACATAATAAATACCATTGTGATAATTCAGACTGCTCGCCCATGAACCTCTTCCATAATCATTTTTGCCATTATCCAGATTTAGTTTATCATTATCATCTTCTAAGGTTTGATAGGCATAATTGACCAGTCTCCAATTTACTAAGTCATCAGATTTCATAATAGGAACACCTGGATTCATATGCATGGTCGTGCTGCTCATGTAATAGATATCGTTTACACGAATGATCGACATATCAGGAACATCGGCAAAAATAACCGGATTCTGCGCCTTGTTTTGTGCATAAGTACACAAACTAAAAAGCAGGATGACACTAAAAAAAGCATTTCTAATTTTCATTTTATTTGGGATCGTTTTCTACTCTTTTACAATTCTGAATTGATGAAACTTTGGACTATTGCTTCCGTCATTTGATTTTATAGTAATGTTTACAATTTCAATGTTTCCAACATTTAATCGAATGGTTTTATTTGCTGAAGAAATAATCTGTGCCGGTTTTTTATTAATGAGAATGGTAATTTTATCTGTTTTAAAATCGGCTGTGCAGCTTATATCCAAATATTTTCCGGACTTATTTTTATTTAATAATTGATAGGAAATATACGAGCGCGTACTTCTCCAGGCTTTTGTATCGTCGTAACCTGAATCACTTTTTTCACCTTTATAACGATGATCCACTTCTGACTGCTGTTCGCCACAGTTAATGTTATCGATAGTCCTGGTTTCCAAAGCCATTGCCTCAATTTCCTGCTGCTTCAATAAGGCGTGTTTTTCCTGATACTGTTCTTTGGTATAATTTTGAAAATACATTTGATAACGCGTGTCATGAATTTCAAAAAAAGGCTGTAATTCTAACGAATCTAAACGGAAATGAAGGTTTCCTGATTCCTTCAATTTTGCTATATACCCTGCCTTATCTCCAATCATTTCATACGCCTGATCAAGAGGATAATATTTACCGGAAGCGACATGTCCCATTCGGCTGTCATCGGCAAATAATCCATCTAAATCCTTGTTTGAGGTTTTGGCCGCCAATACAATAGGTCCGTTAACAAAAGCACTCCAGTTAGAACCGTCTGGCAAGCTTTCTAAATGTGTCGACGTTTTGAATGTAACGGTAATCTTGTCTCCTGATTTCCATTTTCTGTTAAGCGTTACATAACTGGACGGCTTTGCTTCTATTTTCTGAATTTTTCCATTGATCGAAATTTCAAAATCCTGAGCCCATTCCGGACGACGAATATTCATAGAAAATGTATTGCTTTTCTTTAGTTTCAAAACGAGTTCTGCACTGTTTTGATAGGGAAATTTGGTGCTTTGTTCGATATAAATTTCCTTTTCTTTCCAGTCTAAAGTGGACGGAATAAATAAATTTACAAAAACATCATTATCGGTGTGACTGTAAATTAATTCTCCATATTTAGAATGATTTTCAAGCCCTGAACCAACGCAACACCACATGCTTGTTTCGGGTTGGGAATATACCCTATAATGATTCGGCCTGATGGGAGTGAAATAAACAAACCCGCCTTTTTCAGGATGCTGGCTCGAAAGAATATGATTATAAAGCGTACGCTCATAAAAATCAAGATAACTTACCTGGTTTTTGTCCAGAAACAAAGCTTTGCTCAAACGCTCCATATTGTAGGAATTACAGGTTTCGGGTCCCTGGTTTGATTTAAGCATTCCGCTAAAATCTTCTGTTGGATTAAAATGTTCGGCAAAACTATTTCCGCCAAAAGCTACGCTGCGTTTTTGGGTAACATTTTCCCAGAAAAATTGCGCGGCATCTGTCCAGTCTTTATTTCCTGACAGTACGCCGATTTTCTCAAAGCCAATCACTTTTGGAATCTGTGTATTGGCATGCAATCCCGTTAACTTATCTTCTTTTTTCTCCAGCGGATTTAATATTGCCAAATGCGAAACTTTTTCGGCCGTTTCCAGATATTTTTTGTCCTTGGTGATGCTATACAAATCGGCAAAAGATTCGTTTATGCCGCCGTGTTCTGTTTTTAAAATATTCTGAATCTGGTCCTCAGAAAGCGGACGAATTAGTTCGATAAACCAATCGCCCAATTTTATTAAAACATCCTTTGCTTTTTCATTTCCGGTATAACGATAGGCATCAGTTAAACCGGCAAAAAGCTTGTGAATATTGTACAGCGGAACCCAGGTATTGTTTAATCCGAAATTACTTCCGTCGATGTCTCCGTTATGAATGCGATCCCAAAAAACTTTTCCCTGCGGAATTCCACCCACATAGCCATTGCCATTTTTTTGCTGACATTTTTCTAATTCTGAAATCATATAATCCAGTCGGTTTTTGACTTCCATATTTCCTGTAGAAGCATACATCATAGCTAATGCAGAAAGATAATGCCCTGCAATATGACCGTCAAGTCCGATGCTTTCCCAATTGCCATAGCGTTCTGCTTTTACCGGTATTCCCGAGGCAATTAGATACGGAGCTAAAAGACGATCAGGATTCATCTCTAAAATGTATTTGAGATCGACATCCTGGGCATTTTTAAACGGACCTTCTGTTAATCGTACCTCCTTTAAATCAAATAACTGCATTTGGGCTGTTACGGACGAGGTTACAACTAAGCCCAACAGGCAATACAAGATTCTATATTTTATAAAACGATTTTTCATGTTATTATTTAATTACGAAACTGTAGATTTTTCCCTTTTCAGTTTCTATGTCGTATAAGTTAGTTGAGTTAATATCTAAAGGTTTTATAGTAGCTGCAGCAGCGATAAGCGTTTTTTTCACTTCTTCTGTCTGATAAAAAACATTTGGATTCTTTCCGGCAGCTGTTTTTAATTCTTTATTGTTTTTTAGCTTAATTTCATTTGGCGTTCGTAATCGAAGATTCCCACCAAGATTGGACTGAATAGTTAGTGCAATTAATTTTCCGTCTTTCCATTTCAAATCCTTAATTTCAAAACCGCCACGTGCTTTTAAACCCCTTATTTCGCCATATTCCTTTAAAGCATCCGGCAAGGCAGGCAACAAATGAATCGCATCATCTGAACTTTGCATCAACATTTCGGTAATTCCTGAGGTACATCCAAAATTTCCATCAATTTGAAAGGGCGGATGCGCATCAAACAAATTATTATAAGTTCCTCCTCCCTCTTTGTTTACACCTAGCGGAGTCAATTGATTCTGAATTAAACTGTACGCATGGTTACCATCCTGCATTTTTGCCCACCAGTTTACTTTCCATCCCATGCTCCAGCCTGTAGAAATATCGCCTCTTTGCAATAAGGTATTTCTTGCTGCTGCAAAAAGCTCCGGAGTTCTGTAGGCAGAAATTTGATTGGAAGGATACAAGCCATATAAATGTGAAATATGACGGTGATTGTCTTTGGGATCATCGACATCATCCACCCATTCCTGAAGCTGATTGTGCTTTCCAATTTGCATAGGAGGCAGCATATTTCTTAAGGTTTTTAAACTGTTTGTATATTGTTTATTTTTCCCTAATACTTCTGATGCTTTTATAACCGAGCTGAAAACATCAAATACAATTTGATTGTCCATCGTTGAACCCGCCGTAACAGCTGAACCCTGATGTGCTGCAGGCGAGTTTTCAGGTGAATTTCCAGGCGCCACGACCAACCAGCCATTTGTAGGATCTTTTACTAAAAAATCAGCATAAAAATCGGCTGCGCCCTTAAGGGTTTCATATACAGATTCAAGATATTTTTTGTCACCTGTGTAGAGATAATGTTCCCATAAATGCTGGCTTAACCAGCCTCCGCCTGCGTTCCAGACTCCCCAGGTGGCACCGTCAACAGCGCCATTAATTCTCCAGATATCTGTGTTATGATGTGCCATCCAACCACGGGCACCATACATTACTTTTGCAGTTTCTTTTCCGGTTTGCCCTAATTCCTGAATCATTTTTAAAAGCGGCTCATGCATTTCTGATAAGTTGGTTTTCTCAGCCGGCCAATAATTCATCTCCGTATTAATATTGATGGTGTATTTGCTATCCCATGCAGGCGTCATACCAGCATTCCAAATTCCCTGCAGATTTGCCGGCTGACCTCCGGGCTGTGATGATGAGATCAATAAATACCGTCCGTATTGATAATATAAGGTAACAAAAGATGGATCTGAAACATTTCTGAAATTAGCCAGTCTTTCATCTGTTGGTACTTTTGAAGCTGTTGATGTTCCTAAATCAAGCGTAACCCTTTTAAAATATTTTTGATACTGGGCAATGTGAGCCTGCTTCATTTTATCATAATTCTTATCAAATGCCTTATTCAAAAAAGATTTTGCAAGCTCCTTTTCGCTACCGCTGATATCCTTATAATTAATAAAGTTGGTCGCAATAGAGACATAAATCAAAACGGAATCTGCTCCTTCAATTTGAATTGAATTACCGGTGGTATTTATTTGTCCGCCTTTTACTTTGAATTTGGCGAGTGCGTTAAATTTGACTTTTCCCTCTATTCCTTCATGATCACTTGTCGTGCCTGAAAGTGACAGCTCATTAGTACCGTTAATTGTTATTTCCTGTTTTTTATGCTGCGAAGTAAAATGGGCTCTAAAAGATAATTTTCCGGGTTTGTCGGCCGAAAGTTTTATCACTAAAACGCGATCCGGAAAAGAGGTAAAAGCTTCTCTTGTATACGTAATTCCATTAACTTTATAAGTGGTTTTTGCAACTGCCTTTTCAATATCAAGTTCTCGGTAATAATCGGTAAAGTTGTGCTGATCTGAAAAACTCAATTCTAAATTTCCCACAGGCTGAAACATCTGTCCATGAGATTTTTTAGTAATTATATTTTCATTGATCAGCTTTTCCGCTTTTTTATATTCTCCCTGAAAAATAAGGTTTCTTATTTCGCCCAAAGCTTGTTTTGCATTTGGGTTGTCATTTCTGTTCGGACTTCCGCTCCACACGGTTGCTTCGTTTAATTGAAAAATTTCTTTTTCGATATTCCCATACACCATAGCGCCCTGAAAACCATTTCCCAGTGGTAAAGCATTTTCCCAAACCGTACCAGCAGGATTTGTATACCAAAGCTTTAGATCATTGGTTTGCTGTGCAGACAATGAAACTCCAAAAAACAGCACTATACCAATCCAATATATTTTCATACTTCTTTTTCGTTTTTAGATCTATTCATTTCGAAATAATTAATTAAATAATAAGGGTGCGAACATCATTAAATCGTGTCTCCATACTGGCCAGCTATGACCTCCAGGATATTCGCTGTATTTATATTTAATGCCCAATTCATCAAATTTGCGCATCATTATTTTGCAATTTTCATAAGCAATGTCTTCCTTGCCACCCATTGAAATCCAAAAGTTTTTAATATTTGAATTAATAGTTGCGGCATTATTTTTCATAAACTCATATTGAGGTGCTGATAAAGTAGCATTATTAGCCCACCAACCTGAACTAAAAACACCAATCGCAGAAAACAGATCTGAATTTTTAACACCGGCATACAAGGTCTGCAATCCGCCCATTGATAAACCGGCTAAAGCCCTGTTTTTAGCGTCTGTTGCTACTTTAAAATTACTTTCTATAAAAGGGATCGCGCCTGTTTTTAATTCATTTTCAAAAGCTTTCAATGCATTTTCATTAAAACCTGCAACGCCTCCGCTATTTCCCATATTGCCATCAAGCATAGCGATCACCATTGGTTTTGCTTTCTTGTCGGCTATTAAATTGTCTAAAATTAAATTGGCCTTACCCTGTGTAGCCCAGCCGGTTTGGTCTTCACCTCCTCCATGTAATAAGTATAAAACCGGGTATTTCTCAGTGGAATTTTCATAACCCGGTGGTGTATATACATACATTTCACGCCAGGAATTAGTGGCTTTTGAAAAATATTTCTTAATTCTGATATCACCGTGAGGTACCGTTTTTAAGGCATAAAAATCTCCTTCTTTATTCGGAATTTCAATACCGCTGGCCATGCGTCCCATGCCATAAAAGGTATTACTTGACGGATCGGCTACAGCCACACCATCAATAACTAAGGAATAATAATTAAATCCTTTATTTATTGCATCAGTGGTTACGGTCCATAATCCATCAGAATCTCTTGACATATCATACTTTCTGCCTAAATCAATTTGCACTTTTGAGGCTTCCGGAGCTTTTACTTTAAAAACAACACGATTGTCCGGCAATATCTGCGGATACTTCGCATTACGAATGTTAGTTGGTACCGCATCTCCTAAAATAGTATAGGAAGAGAAAAGAGATTGATCTACAGGTTTAAACAAAAACTGCGAAAACATATACAAACCGTTTTTCCAAACTTTAAAATCATGTACTCCCGGCTCAATATAATAGATATGAGGCACATCATTTTTATACAAATAATCATGGGTTCTTCTGCTGTTTTCAATTAGCCAGTCGTTATCGCCACAGGAAATCCAAAGCAGTTTTAATTTCTTTTTTGCTTCTTCCGGATTCGGGAGCAATTCTTGAGGCATTTTTGTATTGGGAGCTGCTGAAAACGCACCAACCCACGCAAATTTATCCAGATTCCCCAAACCGAAATTCAGCGACTGCCCGCCGCCCATAGACAAACCGGCAATGGCACGGTGTTCCCTGTCTTTGTAAGTCGGGTATTTTTTTTCGATAAACGGAATTAAATCGTTTAGTAAGTCTTTTTCAAAAACCGCAAATGCCTGTACTTTATCCGGGGCCATAATGTTTCCGGTAGCACTGTCGTCTTTCATTGCACGGCCGTTTGGCATCACCACAATCATGGGTTCTATTTTTCCTTCAGCGTACAGATTATCTAATATAACTTGCGGATTTGCTCCATTAAGCCATTCTTTTTCATCGCCGCCAATTCCGTGTAAAAGATACAATACAGGATATTTTTTCTTCTTATTAAATCCAGGAGGCGTGTAAACAGTAACTTTTCGTACCGATCCTACTGTTTTGGATTCATAACTGATACCTTCTATTTTTCCGGATGGCACAGTTGAATTTAACTGATCATAACCAACAGGAGCCTGAATTCGTAAAGGCGCTTTGCCTTCTGCGAATTTATACCCCAATAAATAAAGCATTTTATCTGCATAACGTCTTCCTAATTCTCTGTAGCCTGCAGCATTGAAATGTAAAAAATCAGGCTCAGCGGTGCATCCCTGAGATGAAATTACATATGAATTCTCGATTGTTTTTGGCAGTGTGGCAATGATTTTATTCATGCTTCCACATTTACCATTTTGATCTTCGTTTACGGTTTCTCCTGAAAGCAGGGGCACCTTTTTAGGATCCAGATTTAAATCTTTTATCAAATTATCGTACACGATTTTTACCTTTTTAGGCCAAAGTGTATCGCCTGTATTTGATTCTCCCTGATGCAATAAAATCCCTTTAATTATGCCTTTTTTTTGTGCAATTTTGGCCATTTCTACAAGGCGCGCGTAGGGATTATTATCATATTCTTTCAATATTCCTTTCATCCAATCTGGCGCTGTTGCCACATAGTCTGCTGTTTTGTCTTTATCAAAAAGTTCAATTTTACAGCCTCCAACCGCTACATTGATAACGCCCACTTTTATATTTTTGGGCAGATTGGCTACCAGGTTTCTTCCAAAATAATCGACCGGTGTAAGTCCGGTGTTGCAACGACACAAAGGCGGGATAGCGGTATACCAATTTCCTTTTTCTTGTTTAAGATCAGGGCAATTAACCACCTGCAAAACCTGAAATCGTTCATCAACCCCTTCTTTATCCTTTGGTTCTATTTTGGCATATCCTTCCATATTCGACTGGCCAAAACTCAGATAAACATGAAAATTAGGATCTTGTGAATATCCTTTTTGTGCAATTAAAAAAACAACAGCAAATGCGAAAAACCTAATTATTGATTTCATTTATAAATGTTTTAATGTCTATATTTTCTATTTTACCTGAGCATCATTTGAAGCCGTAGCATACAATCCAACTAAAGCTCCCGTAAACCCTCCAGCCACATTGGTTGAAAGAATATCTCCTGAAACAATTCCACCTAAAATTTCAAAGTCGGTACCATTTAGCGCATAACTAAATTCGTAGCTGTCGCCGGTTGCCTTAACTTGCAAACGAATATTTTTCTTGATTTCAATTTTGGCACTTGCGATAATTTTTGAAACGCCTTTTTCAGTTCTTTCTAATAAAATATAAGTGTCTTTTCCTTTTTTTGTTATGCCAAAAACGTAATTGTAACGCTCGTTCTGAAGACATACAATTCCGGCAAGATCTTTTTCAGATGCAGGTTTATAATCTATTGTTGTTGCAA
Organism: Flavobacterium sp. Root420; assembly: GCF_001427905.1. GTDB lineage: Bacteria > Bacteroidota > Bacteroidia > Flavobacteriales > Flavobacteriaceae > Flavobacterium. Next base: position 730,471 of record NZ_LMEF01000029.1, on the reverse strand, counting down.
AAGAAAAAGTGTTGTGCTGCTGTCTGTAAAAAAGCGTTGAAGTTGGTTTTAGCTCTTTAATATTTACTTCAAAAGGCTTAATTTCAAGTCCTTTTTTAGTTACCGAAATAAATTTCTCACGAGGTCCTCTCAGTCCTATCCATCTGTAATCTAATTTTTCAGAAGTGAAATTTTCAGTAAACGTAAAATTTCCATTAGGGACAAATCCATCTTTTCCTGCTTTGTTCTCAGTAACACCTTTAGGCATTTTAATTTTTGGCTCCAACGGTACTAATCCATTTTCGAAAACAGGAAAAAGGCCCGACCAATCAATGGGAAGCATAAAAGTTTCGCGTCCTGTATTTACCCTGTCTTTATCATTTGGGCGCACTCCCAGAAATACACCATAATATTTATTATCAGGTCCTAAAACTAAATCGGCATGACCAGCCCAGTCTACTTTTTCATCTCTGTCCTTCGGAAAATAACGTTGTGTAAGGATAGGGTTATTTGATGCCGGTTTAAAAGGTCCTTTTGGACTGTCACTAATAAAAACCACTTCACTATGATTATCACCTGTTCCGCCCTCAGCGCACATTAAATAATAATGTCCATCTTTTTTATATAAATGAGGTGCTTCAACCCATATTGGTTTTTTAGAAAGATCTACTCCTCCATCTACTATAATTTTATCGGTACCCGGAATTACCTTATCGTTTGCAACATCGTATTCCCACACTTTAATGACACGATGGCCTTCATATAATTCTTTTCCTTTATCGGGAGCGTCATTATGAACGATATACCCTTTTCCGTTATCGTCAAAAAAGATGCAAGGATCGATTCCGTTAAAATCCAGTTTTATCGGACTTCCCCAACCCTTCATAGGATCTTTTGTTTTTACAATAATATTTCCCATATTCCCTGTAAAAGCGGTTACAATCATATAAAAAGTATCATTGTGAGGATTATATGTGATTCCCGGAGCATATACGCCCTGACTAATACCAGTATCATGCGGATTAAATTCGGACACTTTATTCAATACACCTCCCAGATCGGTCCAATTGACTAAATCTTTAGAATGAAAAATCGGTACTCCCGGAAACATCGCAAATGATGAACAAACCATATAATAATCATCTCCTTTTCTGGTAATGGCAGGATCAGGATAACATCCCTGTAAAACCGGAGAGTAAAACTCATCTGGTTTTAGCGGATTGTTTTTATAGATATTGTCATCTCCCTGATATATAACATTAGAAAAAATAGGCCCTCTCTCATTTTGTTTTTTTACAAGGGTTCCAGTTACTGATATCCCGTTAAAAGAAAAAAGAGCTAATACCGATAATGATAATAAGGAAAGGATTTGTCGTTGTTTCATTTGTATTTTCTTATTTATAACACTTCTTAGAAATGTCAGATTATATTAAAAATAGTAAATATTAAATGTACTTATTAATAAGTGTATTTATTACAAATATAAAAAAACATTTGAAAGCACAACCGGTTGCTTTGAAATATTTTTTACAAATCAACAATAAAACAAACCATAAAAAACATTCTATGGAATTAAATTGATAAAAAATAAATATATTATCAATTCACACCGATAGTAAATTTAAGGATTTTGCGGGATTTTTAAATTTCCGTTAAAAATGCAGTAACCTATTTTATAACGAAAAAGCTTTCTTTAAAACATGCTCTGCTATTTTATGCCGGTATCGGCAAGAAAATAACGGAAAACACTATCTTGTTTATTAATTTACCGATAACGGAATTTAGTAGAGAGAGATTTCGATAGTAAATAAATTTTACCTCTCTATAAAAAACAAAAAAGTGTTCAATTACTGAACACTTTTTTGTTTTGAATTTGAATACTAAACTATTTTTAATATCATTTATATAGCGTTATTGTATCTGCTAAGTTTTCTCTATTAATAAATGCAGTAATATATTCCTGTACTTCATTTTTTGTTTCAACAGGAGTTTCAAATGAATTAATATGAAACTCGTCATCCTGATCCAGAATATGTATGATTTCTGTATATCCTTTAGAAATTAAACTTCCTTTTAATTTAATTATATTAAACTGCTGTTGACCATTCAATTCCTTACGCACTTTCAATTGTATAGCTTTTTCCATAATAAATATTTTAAATTAATAAGCCGTTAACTAATTTCAAATATAAAAATTAATTTTTTGAAACTATTCATCAAACCAAACTTTAAAACATTATTTATCAACACATTAATAACATTTTATTTTTATTAAAACTTAACTATTATTTCTGTGCTGAAAATTGTAAAAAAAATGGAGCAAATTTTGTTTCGTTATTTACTGCAGTTACAGAAGTTGCTAACCGTACATGTTTAGGCACATTAATGGGCCCTGTCGCCTCTTTATTAGCCCGTATAAATAATTATGCAACTGGTCAGTAAACGGAACATTGACCGGATATTATCCGTATCAGGAAGTTCTATTTATATTGATCTGTATTTAGATCAAGTTAAGATATGCTTTACGTTAATTAAAAAAAATAAGCATCACAGCAACTTAAATTAATTTAAACGCATACTATAAAAAAACGAGGAACTAATGATTCCTCGTTTTCTTTTTAAAATCTTTCTACTTCAATACGAACTGTTATTCTTTAAAATAATTCGCTCCCCAGATTGTATATCTTTTTTTCATGGTTTCAATTTTTGTTTGAAACTCCGGCCAGTTTTTGTTTTCTTTTGGAGACCATAATACTTCACTCAAAGCACTCAAACGCGGGAAAATCATATACTCTACTTTTGCAGGATTTGCCATATATTCTGTCCAGACATTTCCTTGTGCTCCTAAAACATATTTTGCCTGTTGTTCATTTAATTCTTTAGGAATTGGCTCATAATTATAAACCGTCTCTATTGGCAAATAACCTCCGATCGTAACTTCCTTTTCATTCTTGGTTTGAGAATGATCTAAATAAACATGGCTACCTGGTGTCATAATAACCGGATGATTTTCTTTTGCGGCTGCAATTCCGCCTTCTTCGCCTCTCCAGCTCATTACCACAGCGTTTGGAGCAAGACCACCTTCTAATATTTCATCCCAGCCAATTAAGGTTCTTCCTTTTCCATTAATGTATTTTTCCATGCGCTGAATAAAATAACTTTGAAGGCCGTGCTCATCCTTCAAATCTTTTTCTTTTATTAATTGCTGGCAAAATTCGCTTCTTTTCCAGGTATCTTTGGGAGCTTCATCACCACCAATATGAATGTATTTGGAAGGAAATAAGGCAATAACTTCATCCAAAACATTTTGTAGAAACTCAAAAGTATATTCACTGGGAACATAAACATCCGAATGAACTCCCCAGGTTTCCTGAACAATTTTATTTCTTCCGTTTGCCATTTCCTCTTTACTTTTTGCTGAAATCATAGTATCAGGAAGTTGTGTTTTCTCGTTAGGGAAACAGCTCAGCTCCGGATATGCCGCAATAGCAGCGCTACCATGCCCTGGCATTTCAATTTCCGGAATTACCGTAATAAACCGATCTGAAGCATATTTTACAATATCTTTTACTTCTTCCTGGGTATAAAAACCTTGTTCTGGTGTGTTATCGCTTCCTTTACCCGGGTAGCTTCCAATGATGCTTCCGTTTCTCTTAGAGCCTATTTCAGTCAGTTTAGGATATTTTTTTATTTCGATTCTCCATCCCTGATCTTCCGTTAAATGCCAATGAAAATAATTCATTTTGTGCAAAGCCAGATAATCAATAAATTTCTTCACAAAAGCAACCGGAAAATAGTGACGCCCAACATCCAACATTGCTCCCCTGTAAACAAAACGAGGCTCATCTTTCACTTCTACTGCTGCAATCGCAAGACTTTTGCTTTTTTCAACAGGCAATAATTGAATTAGGGTTTGCATTCCATAAAAAGTACCAATAGCAGCATTTCCTGTAATTTCAACACCGTTTTTATCTGATATAAGAATATAGCCTTCACTTTTAAGGCCTTCAATATTCTTTTGACTGCTTAATTTGATGTAATTTTTATTTGCTTTTTTAGCAATAGGCAATACAAAACCATAATAATTAAATAAATAACCATTCAAAAAAGTAGCCGTAGCATTATCTTCTTTATTGGTAACAACCAAACTTGTTTGTGACGTAATCACAAAATTTCCGGTATTTCTAACAACTTTTACTGGCTGCGGAATAATATTTACTTCCTGTGCAAACGACAATGTACTGCATAAAAGAAGTGAAAAGAATAATGACTTGACCATGTTTATTATTATTAATTATTACCAATTTTATTATTTAGTATAGGCAACTGCAGTTTGTTTACTACTCCCTAAACCTTCAATTCCAAGTTCCACCACATCACCCGCTTTAAGGTAAATAGGATCCGGTTTAATTCCCAAACCAACTCCAGGAGGTGTTCCTGTACTGATGATATCACCAGGAAGCAGAGTCATAAACTGGCTTAGATAATGTACTAAAAATGGAATTTTGAAAACCAGATTCAATGTATTACTGTCCTGGTATTTTTTACCGTTTACCGTAAGCCACATCGATAAATTGTCAACATCCTTTACTTCATCTTTTGTAGCTAAGAAGGGTCCAAGAGGCGCAAAGGTGTCGCTTCCTTTTCCTTTTGCCCATTGCCCTCCACGCTCGATTTGAAAAGCTCTTTCACTATAATCGTTAAGTAATGCATATCCTGCAACATAATCCAAAGCTTCGGCTTCTTCTACATAACTTGCTTTTTTACCCACCACAAAGGCTAGTTCTACTTCCCAGTCTGTTTTTTCACTGTTCTTTGGAATGATCAAATTGTCATTTGGTCCGCACAAAGAAGTAGTCGATTTAAAAAAGATAATAGGTTCTGTTGGAATTGGCGCATTGGTTTCCAAACAATGGTCTACATAATTCAGTCCAATACAAATTATTTTTGAAGGTCTCGCCACCGGAGAACCTAAACGTATATTTGCATCCACTTCCGGTAAAGTCGGATTACTATCTAATGCTTTCTGTAATTTCTCCAGGCCATTTTCTTCAAAAAAACTTTCGTTAAAGTCAGTTACAATTGACGAAACATCATATCTCTTTTCACCAATTAAAACTCCTGGTTTTTCTTTTCCTATCTCTCCAAAACGTATTAATTTCATTTTTTTTCTTTTTTTAAGGTTCTAAGGTACTAAGTTCCTAAGGTCCTAAGGTTTTTTTCTTAGTACCTCAGAACCTAAGCCTCTTAGTCCCTTTTTTTTATTAATCATTTTTTTCGGTGCTGAGAAGCTTAAATACTAAAAAGCCTTAGTGCCTCAGCACCTTAGCCCCTTTTCTCAATTATTTAACTTGATAAATCCTCCGTCGATTGGGTAATCGCAACCGGTGATGAATCCGGCTTCGTCGCTGCATAAGTACAAGGCTAACGCTGCGATTTCGTCTGGTTTTCCCATTCTTCCTATTGGTTGTGACTGGGATAATTTTTCGAACATTTCTTCTTCTTTTCCGGCATAATTTTTCGAAATAAAACCATCAACAAAAGGGGTGTGAACCCTTGCCGGGGAAATAGAATTACAACGAATATTTTCTTTTATGTAATCCTTGGCTACTGATAAAGTCATGGCCATAACAGCTCCTTTTGCAGTTGAATAAGCAAATCGATCCGGGATTCCAACCCAGGCCGCAATTGATGCCATGTTGATAATGACACCCCCATTTGAAAGCCGGAATTGTGGAATCGCTGCAAACAAACAGTTGTACACTCCTTTTACATTTACCTCCATAACACGATCAAAATCTGCTGCCGGTGTAGTGTCTACTTTACCAACATGTGCTATTCCGGCATTGTTGATTAGAATATTGATATTGCCTATTTTTTCGAATGTTGCTGCAACTTCTTCCTGGTTGGCTACATTGCAGGCATACGAAAATACTTTTCCGCCATTTACTTTTATTTCGTCAACAGCAGTTTTAGCACTTTCTTCTGTTAATTCAATAATATGGACTTCAGCTCCCTGCTTTGCAAATAAAACCGAAATGGCTTTCCCAATTCCGNCTTTTATTTCGTCAACAGCAGTTTTAGCACTTTCTTCTGTTAATTCAATAATATGGACTTCAGCTCCCTGCTTTGCAAATAAAACCGAAATGGCTTTCCCAATTCCACTTCCGCCACCGGTAACAACCGTTTTTTTGTTTTGTAATGAAAACATATATTTTTATTTAAAATTTTAAAATTTATAGCGAAACTCCTCGTTTCCAAGGAATAAAATCATCCTGGTTTAATAAAACTGCCTTTGGAATAATTTCACCGCTTGCTGCTTTAATGCAATATTCCAAAATATCTTCACCCATTTCTTCAATCGACTTTTCGCCGCTAATTATCGATCCACAATCGATATCAATAATATCACTCATTTTATTTGCGAGAACAGAGTTGGTAGCCACCTTAATAACCGGGCAAACCGGATTTCCGGTTGGAGTTCCTAATCCTGTGGTAAACAATATTAAAGTTGCTCCGGCTGCCGCTTTACCGGTTGTTGCCTCCACATCATTTCCTGGTGTGCAAACCAAACTTAAACCTGATTTTGTGGCTGGTTCCGTATAATCTAATACATCAACCACGGGTGCTGTTCCTCCTTTTTTAGCTGCTCCGGCGCTTTTTATGGCATCCGTTATTAATCCGTCTTTGATATTTCCTGGTGATGGATTCATATGAAATCCTGACCCTACTTTATGCGCCAAAGCATCATAAGACTGCATTAAATCAATGAATTTTTTAGCAACCGGTTCTGATATACAACGATCAATTAAATTCTGCTCTACTCCACATAATTCAGGGAATTCTGCCAGTAATACTTTACCACCCAAAGCCACCAATAAATCAGAAGTATAACCTACAGCCGGATTAGCAGAAACACCACTAAAACCATCACTTCCTCCGCATTTAACTCCCAAACATAATTCGCTTAATGGTGCCGGAACTCTTTCTTGTTTGTTTATTTCAATTAAGCCTTCAAAAGTCTTTTTAATGGCATCGGCAATCAATTGTTCTTCACTTTTTGACTGTTGTTGCTCAAAAATAAATATCGGTTTATCAAAAGAAGGATTCTGCTTTTTAACATCATTAGTAAAATCCTGCACTTGCAAATGTTGACATCCTAAACTTAATACTGTAATTCCTGCTACATTTGGATGATTCGCGTATGAAGCCAATAAAGCACTCAAGGTAGCTGAATCCTGACGCGTACCTCCGCAACCACCCTGATGATTTAGGAATTTGATTCCGTCTACGTTTTTAAAAACCTTATTTGCATTATAATCCGGCGTCAATTGTACATCAATTGTCTCCAGGCTTTCTCCTTTTTTATAGGCCTCAAGTAAATGATGCGTATACTGCGTATACTTATCACTTACTGAATAACCTAATTCATTATGCAAAGCTTCACGTATGACATCAAGATTTCGGTTTTCACAAAATACAGTTGGTACAAATAACCAATAATTGGCTGTTCCAAAGCGACCATCATTTCTTTTATATCCTTTAAAAGTCCTGTCTTTATATTTTGATACATCCGGTGCCTGCCATTCAAATTCAACATCGCGATACTGATACGGTTCTGCAGCATGTTTAAGATTTTCTGTTGTCATGAGACTGCCTTTTGCAACATCATTTTGCACTTTTCCAACCAGGACGCCGTACATAATTATCTCAGCTCCCTCTTTCAGATCACTGGTATAAAATTTATGTTTTGCCTTAATTGTATCCTGAAGGATATAAGTCTCTTTTTCAAAAGTTACACTTTCTCCTTTTGCCAAATCTGTTAAGGCCACCAGTACATTGTCTTCCGGGTGCATTTTTATCACCAGCCTTTTAACTCCGTTTTCTAACATATTATATAAAATAGAATTTATGCTTTATTTGTTTTATGTCCGTTAAATGCGAACAATAGTATTACTGAAAAACAGATCAGCGGAACTACATAACCATTCTGAATACTTCCTGTAACATCTGAAATATATCCTAAAACCGGAGGCAGTAAAGCTCCCCCAACTATTGACATTACAATCAGTGAAGACCCTATTTTGGTATTGTGTCCGAGTCCGTCAATTCCCATTGAAAAAATCGTTGGAAACATGATACTCATAAAAAATGCAATTGCGATTAACGTATACACGACTATCATTCCTGTTCCTATAATTGCAAGTACTGATAACAGTATCGTAATGATCGAATAAATGATCAATAATTTCCGTGGCTGTATATATTGCATGAAAAATGTTCCTGCGAAACGACCTAACATAAAGGCAAGTCCATAAAAACCTAAATATTTGGCCGCTGTATCTTCATCTAAACCAGCTGAAGTTGTCGCCATTTTGATAAAAAAACTTGCTACACAAACTTGTGCTCCAACATAAAAGAATTGTGCTAAAATTCCCCATCGTAAACGCATTGAACTCAAAGCTCCGGCAAAACTCGCTCCGTCTACTCCTTCTTTATCTTCATCTTTTACATCTGGCATATTGGTAAAATAAAAAACTACAGCTACTGATAAAATAATCAATCCTAATATCAAATAAGGCATTTTGACACTTGCCGCTTCTTCTAAAATATGAGCGTGTAATGCAGCGGGCGTCATGACATTTAATTCAGCCTGAGTTAAGTTTTTTCCGGATAAAATCATTGGTCCAATATATGCGGGCGCAATAAAAGCCGCCAATCCATTAAACGATTGTGAAAAATTCAATCTTTTGGTCGCTGTTTCAGATGGTCCCAAAATGGTTACATAAGGATTTGCCGCTGTTTCCAAAAACGTAAGTCCGCATGCAATTACAAACAAAGCCCCCAGAAAATAAATATATTGTAGAGAATTGGCAGCAGGAACAAACAAAATAGAACCAATACCAAACAAAACCAATCCGATCATGATACCAGATTTATAACCGTATTTTCTCATGATATAACCTGCAGGCAAAGCCATGACAAAATAGGCGATGAAAACCGAAGAATCAATTAAAGAAGATTCTAAATCTGTTAGATTAAATGCTTTTCTTAAATGCGGAATAAGTATAGGATCTAAATTGTGTACAAATCCCCAGAAAAAAAACAAACTGGTTACCAATATAAAAGGAAACAGCCATTTTTTATTTTCTTTAGAACCAACATTCTTTTCAATATCTATCTGAGTTATTAATGCCATATATTTTTTATTAAATTCATACATTTTTAGTAATATAAAAATATAATACCTGAAGTATAATAATTAATTCAATATTACCCTTGTTTAATTAGTAATTATCTTTTTTTCCTGAAATTAGACCAAATAAAAAATGTGCTTACCAAAAGTCCGGAAAAACATTTCTATTCGTGATAAATAAAAAATATCTTTCCGGACTCATTCCTTCAAATAATTTATTCTGCAGAATAAGGTCTGTCTTTAGCAGCAACTCCCCAAGTTTTAGAAGGTTTTCCTCCCATAGTAAAAATCAATTCTCCACCCTTTATAATGTCCGAATGAAGCAGGTAACTTTTGGTATATGCTTTTCCGTTCAGTGTTGCTTTTTGGATGTAAATATTTTTTGGGCTATTATTTAAAGCCTTCACTGTAAAACTTTTTCCATCGGCTAAATTCAGGACCGATTCATCCATAGCTGGACTTCCGATAACATACATTCCGTTGAAAGGATTTACAGAATACATTCCCAAAGTACTCCAAACATACCAGGCTGACATTTGTCCGACATCTTCGTTTCCGCACAATCCATCCGGTTTATCACTATATAAATTATCAACAATATAACGTACTTTCTCAGCTGTTTTCCAGGGTTGTCCTACGAAATTATATAAGTAAGTAATATGATGGCTTGGTTCGTTCCCATGAGCATATTGTCCAATCAAACCCGTAATATCATTTGAAGCTTCAGTTCCCATATCACCTTTAACGGTAAACAAATTATCCAGTTTTTTTGTAAAAGGTTTTTCTCCCCCCAACATCGCAATCAGTCCTTCAACATCGTGAGGCACTAACCACGTGTATTGCCATGCATTTCCTTCGGCAAAATCATCTTTCATATGGGCAGATTTAAATGGGTCAAAAGGGGTTCTCCATTGGGTATCGCTTACTTTTCCGCGTACAAAGGTGGTCGAGGCATCATAATATTTTTTATAGGCTTTTGAGCGATTGAAGGAGTAATTATAATCTTCCGTTTTGCCCATTTTTTTAGCCATCATCGCAATCGCACCATCAGAGATTGCATATTCCATTCCGATCGCTACGGATTCTTTTAGACTATCTGCCGGAATGTACCCTATTTTTTTGACGAAGTTCAATCCGCGGTCGTCCTGCATGGCAGTTGCTTTTACTGCTTCAAAAGCCAATTCACCATCAATTCCTTTGATTCCTTTTAAATAGGCATCGGCAACAATCTGAATGGCACTGTTTCCAGGCATACAATAGGTTTCATTCCCCATCAAATGCCAAACCGGAAGATGTCCTGATTCCTGATAAATCGCCAACATCGTATTGACCATATCCGAAACTTTCTCTGTTTGTGTTAAGGTAAATAAAGGGTTTGCACCTCTATACGTATCCCACAGCGAAAAAGTGGTCAAATTGGTAAATCCTGCGGCTTTATGAACCTGTTTGTCTGAACCATAATAATCGCCATTGCTATCATTGTAAATCGAAGGTGCAATCATGGTGTGATATAAAGCCGTGTAGAACGTTTTCATTTTGGCAATATCACTAGATTTTATCGCAATTTTATTCAACTCTTTATTCCATTTTTCATCAGCCTGACTTACTACTTTTTCAAAGTCCCATCCTGCGATTTCTTTTTTAATATTCATTAGAGCGTTATCCATGCTTACTGCCGAGATTCCCACTTTAATTTTTATTACTTCATCTTTTGAAGTCGAAAATTGAATCACTGCTTTTGCACTGTCTCCCAAAACAACCTTATTGATCATTTCTTTTGTACTGTTGTACAATTGGATTTTCTTAGCCGGTTTTGACAAAATTGCGGCAAAATAAATTCGTTGGTCATTTGCCCAGCCTTTAGAAAATCGATACCCTTCGATCAAAGTATCATTTTTTACACGGATGTAAGTATCTACAGCCTTATCCCAGCCAATTCCTTCAACCAAATCCAGAATGATATGTGATTTATCCGAAGCCGGAAAAGTGTATTTTTGAAAACCAACTCTTTCAGAGGCCGTCATTTCTGCCTTAATTCCGTTTTTCTTCAAAATAACCGAATAATAACCTGGTTTCGCAACTTCGTCTTTATGGTCAAAACCAGAAATATAGCCGTTCTCCATGTCTTTGGCAGTTCCTTTTTTCAGATTTACTTTACCAACCGCAGGCATGAAAAGAAAATCACCAAGATCACCAATTCCGGTTCCGCTCAAATGCGTGTGTGAAAATCCGATAATAGTGGGGTCAGAATAATGATAACCCGAACACCAATCCCAGCCTTGTGAAATATTGACAGGCCCTAGCTGAACGGCTCCAAAGGGTACATTTGCTCCCATGAAAACATGCCCGTGAAATCCCGTCCCAATAAAAGGATCTACATATTGTGTCCAATTTTGCTTAGAACTCTGACTATTCACCTGCAGCGTACAAACTCCTAAAAGTGCAAAAAATGCTGATTTAAAAATTTTATTCATTTCTTCTATTATTTTACACAAAGAGCAAAGCAATAAAATCTTGCCTCTTGCTTCTTTACTCTATTTTCTATCCTCTATATTCTATTTCCCAATTTCAAAACTCGTTTCCAGCATTGCATCTCTCGAATTCGAACCGATTTTCACTTTATATTGTCCTTCGTAAATTTTAAACTGTTTTTTAGTATCATCCCATTTTTGAAGTTCTGTTAATGGAATTTCCAATGTAATTGTTTTTGAATCCCCTTTAGAAATAGATATTCTTTTAAAAGCCTTCAATTCTTTTAATGGCATTCGGTCTATATTTGGATATTCGATATAAACCTGAGCCACTTCATCAGCATTATAATTTCCGGTGTTTTCAATTTTTATTTGTATTGAAATTTTATCAGACGTCGTTTTAATATTCTCCGGTTTTTGAATCCAATTGTATCCAAAAGTCGTGTAGCTTAATCCAAAACCAAAAGGATATTGTACTTCCTTATCAAAATAACGATAGGTACGGCCTGCCATCGCATAGCTGCTGTAATCCGGTAGATCACTAAAAGATTTATAAAAACTAACTGGTAAATGTCCTGACGGAGATACTTTTCCGAAAAGAAGATTAGCCAAAGCAGTTCCGCCTTGTTCGCCCGGATACCACGCAAAAACAATAGCATCAACATAAGGTTCAATTGCCGAAATATCAACAGCACTACCTCCGGTAATTACAGCTACAAGAGGCGTTTTGGTTCCTTTTCTAAGTGCTTTAATGTAGGCAATATGTGAAGCCGGCAAATCCATATTTTTTCGATCCCCTTTTCCATCAGCCAGGAAAGCATCGCCTTCTTCGCCCTCATAAACGGGTGTAAAACCAATTACAGCAATCGTCAAATCGGCTAAAGAAGCAGCCCAGACTCCTCCAAAATTGGTTGTATCTGTAAAGTCGCAACCCATATCGTATTCTATACGAGTATCAGGATCAACAGCTCCGGCAATTCCTTCCACAAAATTCACAGCCTTATCTGTAATTCCATGATAATTCCCTAACAGAGCATCCAAAGAAGCAGCGTTTGGCCCTACCACCATCAGCGATTTATAATCTTCTTTTTTCAGAGGCAGTAACTTTGTTTTCTTCTCACCTACTTCTCCATTTTTCAATAAAACCATACTCTGCTCTGCCATTTTTCGGCTTAGATTTCTATGGTAAGTATTGGCTATACTGTCAATACCATATTTTCGATACGGATTGTCTTCCGGTTTATCATAAAATCCTAATTTGAATTGTGTTCGCAATGTTGGAGCCAAAGCATTATCAATGTCTTTTTGGGTAATTAATTTCTGATTCAGAGCATTGATAGCATCTTTTTGTAACAGACCGCTGCAATCCATATTCACGCCTCTTTTTATCGCTTCTGCTGCAACAGCTACACTGTTTGGCAACGTTTTGTGTCCTTCATAAATGTCCTGTAATGCCCAACAATCGGTTACTACATGTCCTCCGAATTTCCATTCTTTACGTAAAATATCCTGCAGCAATGTTTTACCGGTACAACAAGGCTCAGAATTCACGCGATTGTAAGCGCACATTACTGTTTCTACCTTAGCATCAACAAGTTTTTTGAAAGCATATAAATATGTTTCTCTCAAATCTTTTTCATCTACAATAACATCAATAGAATGTCTTGTTTTTTCAGGTCCGCTATGTACGGCAAAATGTTTGGCACAAGCTGCCGTTTTCATGTATTTTGGATCTGTTCCCTGTAATCCTTTGATGTAAGCTGTTCCCATTTTTCCGGTCAGAAAAGGATCTTCTCCATAGGTTTCCTGTCCTCTTCCCCAACGTGGATCCCTAAATATATTGATGTTTGGTGACCAAAAATTTAATCCCATATATTGTAAACGACGATCCTTGGCAACTGCCATATTGTTCTTTGCTCTGGCTTCAGTCGAAATAGAATTCGCTACTTCATTTAATAAATCATCATTAAAGGAAGCCGACATTCCTATAGCCTGTGGAAAAACAGTTGCTTTACCCGCTCTCGCTACGCCATGTAAGGATTCATTCCACCAATTGTATTGCGGGATGTCCAATCGCTTAATTGCTTTGCTTTCAAATCCTAACAAGGAAATTTTCTCTTCAGTGGTCAATTGTTTCAATAAATCGTCTACTCTTTTATCAATTGATAAATTCTGATTTTTATAAGGAAATGCTTTTTGCTGGCCTTGCAGCATACTTATGCCGAAACAAAAAAACATTATTAAACTGTAGCTTTTTAAACAATTCATTATTGTATTTTAATTATGTTAATACTAAAACAATGGTAACACTTTAAACTTAAGCGTTTTATATAATACAAAAAAAAAGTATTTTACTGTATTTTCTGCTAAATTTATATTCTTTTAAAAATTGAAAGGTATTGGGACTTCTATTTATATATTAATTCAATATTATCTTTGTTTAATCAATTTTTACCTTTTGATAAAACAAAACAGTGTTACTTCCTGTTACAATTCAAAAATATTTATCTTAGCTTTTGAGAAAAAATTAGCTCAGATCATAATCACTATTTCTTAAACGTATAATACTAGAACACAATGGAATCAGGGTTTTATTCGTCTTTAATTAAATCGATTTAGTAAAATAACGAAACCTCTTTTAATTTACCAAAATAACCGTCAGTTTTTATTCAGGGAGCTGATCAACAAAACCATAACATGAAGAAAATTTTATTTACATTCTTTGCTCTTTGCCTAATCAATTTATCTTTTGCTCAAAAAACAAACAGCGCCATTAAAATTACTTACCTAAGAAGTTATAACGGAAAAGTAAATCCGAATCAGGATCCGTTGTTTTTATACGCTTCTAAAGATTTGAGTTTGATTACAACAGATAAAATCATGCAACAAAAAGCAGATCTTCCTTTTGAGCAAACTTTTGTTGATTTCAAAACCAAAACCATTTTACAATTAGCGCAACTCAAAACCAACAAATTGATTCTCAATCAGGATAATGAAGCTTTGGAAAAACAAAAATTTGAATTCACAACGGAAACCAAAAAGATTCTAAATTTCAATTGCAAAAAAGCAATAACCATAGTGAATTCGAATAAAATCGAAATTTGGTACACCAATGAATTGGGACTAAAAGGCGGCCCAAGTGTTTTGGGACAAGATTTAGGTTTGGTTTTGGAAACTATTCGTAACGGAAATAGTATTGTTACGGCTACCAAAATTGAGTATTTAAAAGCAGTTCCAACCATTCTTTCAATACCAGCGGTTCCCGAAGTGGATCAACTGACCTATAAAGATTTATTGTGGAAAAGTCGTTTTATAAATATTTCTGTTTTCAACAAAGAACAAATTCACTTTGTAAATGATGCAAAATCGAATGACAGTGTCTTTAGATACGCGAGCGGAACGGTAATTGTTCGAAAAATAAAATTCCCGGAAATAAAAAAAGGAAGTTCTATTTATGTGGATGTGACGCAACAATCAAATGGTGATGCTTACGATAGAACCGGTTCGGTTTTTATGATTCCGATGGATAAAAAAAGCTCGTTTTTGGACGGATTAAAAAATGGAGTGAAAACATTACCGGTTTATGAAAACGGAAATGGCAAACAATATCAGGGCGTTGCCGCAACAGACAACTATGCACCTTTGCTGGAATTGATGCGCTTTTTTACTCCTTTTGGGGTAAAGCACTTTAATTATTTACAATTAAAAAATAAGGTTTGGCAGGATAGTGTTTTCTATCGTCAGGACATTTCACTTTTACAGCCTAAATTGAGTAATCAGGAAGTGTATATCGGAATGTTTATTGGAAATTATGATGCAGGCGGACATAAAGCAAGTTTAAACATTACAATTCATGAGGGAGAAGATAACAATCCAAAAGGCGATTTTATTTTACCTCTTTTCAATACACTAAACGTAATGGAAATGGCAGGACAAGAATATGCCACCATGTTTGATAACGAAAAAGGACTGGAAATGACTTTTGATGTTCCGCAGGGATATAAAAATTTTAAATTGAGTTACACCACCACAGGCCACGGAGGCTGGGAAAATGGTGATGAATTTTTACAGAAAAAGAACACTATTTTTATTGATGGAAAAGAAGTTTTTGGATTCACGCCATGGCGCACCGATTGCGGTTCGTATCGTTTGAGCAATCCGGCTTCGGGAAATTTTGGCAACGGATTATCATCTTCTGATGAAAGCCGTTCTAACTGGTGTCCGGGAACCACTACCAATCCAAATCTTATTGATTTAGGAAATCTTTCGCCAGGAAAACATACTATTCGCGTATTCATTCCGCTTGGAAAACCGGAAGGAACCAGCAGCAGCGCATGGAATGTTTCCGGATTTTTGATTGGAGAAAGGTAATTGATGATTAAATTTAGATAATATCGACTTACTGACTATGCTAAAGTCTTTATACATTTAAATTTCTAAAAACGTAAATTAATTAAGCACAATGAATTATGACTTTTGTCAATGAATTGTCATTTTATTCTAAATGCTTATTAGTTCTGGTTTTCACTATTAAAACTTTACTATCAAACCACCTAACTTAAAAAACATGAAAAAAACCACACTTTGCCTGCTGTTTTTCTCGATGAGCATGACAGCATTATTAGCACAAACTTATACTCCATTAGAAGGAAATCTAAAAAACAGACAAGAATTTCAGGATGATAAATTCGGAATGTTCATTCACTTTGGCCCATACAGCGTTCTTGGGAATGGTGAATGGATTATGACCACCCAAAATATAAAAGTTACCGAATACGGAAGATTGCTTAACGTTTTTAATCCACAGGATTTTGATGCCAAAAAATGGGTTGGCATTGCAAAAGCGGCCGGGATGAAATACATCACTTTTACGACTCGCCACCACGACGGTTTTAGCAATTTTGACACCAAATTATCCGATTGGAAAATTACAAATACCCATTTCAAAAGAGATTTATTAAAAGAATTAGCCGACGAATGTCATAAAGAAGGTATTAAATTGTTTTGTTACTATTCACTTCTGGACTGGACCAGAACAGATTATCAATATGAAACAGGAAAAACAGGACAAGGAACAGGCCGAACTAAAAAGAGCGACTGGAACAGTTATATTGCTTTTATGAAAGGTCAGTTAACAGAGTTACTGACCAATTACGGGGCAATCAGCGGAATCTGGTTTGACGGACATTGGGATCAATTGGATAACGACACCGATAAAACATTAACATCAAAAGTAAACTGGCACTATGATGAAATTTACAAATTGATTCATTCCATCCAGCCGAATTGTTTAATCTCTAACAATCATCATCTTACTCCAATTCAGGGCGAAGATTTTCAGGCTTTTGAAAAAGATTTACCAGGTGCAAATACTTCTGGATTTGGCGGACAATCTATTTCTCAATTGCCTTTGGAAACCTGCGAAACCATGAACAATTCCTGGGGTTTTAATATCAATGACAGAAAATATAAATCGACTAAAGATTTACTGCATTACTTAATAAATGCTGCCAGTTTAAATGCTAATTTTCTTTTGAATGTTGGGCCAATGGCTGACGGAACAATTCAGCCTGAATTTGTTGCAACTTTGAAAGAAATAGGAATCTGGATGGATAAAAATGGAAACAGTATTTACGGGACAAGAGGTAACGTAATGAAGCCACAAGACTGGGGCGTATTTACTGCTAAAGATAAAATTTGGTTTGCACATATCATCAATGCTCCAAAACAACCTAATTATATTTTTATCCCTGAAATGAAACAAAAAATAAAAAAATGTTATTTGATGGGTGGCAAAAAAGAACTGAAATTCAAACAACAACCAGAAGGAACTTTTGTGTATTTGGATGGCGTAAAAATGGATGCAATCGATACAATAATCGAAATGCAGATACAATAAGGCTCATAAATTATCATAACATGTTTAATAAAATTCTTTCCCTTTCTATTGTTTCTTTAATAGCAACTGAAAAAGGAACTGCACAATCTACATTTTCAGCCGAAAGGTTCCTGAAACACGATACCTATTTAGCTTCGGATAAATTAGAAGGGCGTCTTGCCGGAACTAAAGGAAATAACGAAGCGGCGGCTTACATTAAAAAATATTTTAAAAAATTTGAATTGAAAAAATTCAATAACGATTATTATCAGCCGTTCAAAATATTCATAAAACCCGACATCAACAAAATGAAATCGGACAGCGTATCGACTCAAAATGTTGTGGGTTATATCGAAGGCTCAGATGAAAATCTGAAAAAAGAATTCATTGTAATCGGTGCACATTATGACCATTGGGGCTGGGGCGGAAAAGGTTCCGGCAGCAAGAAAAAAGATACACTTGCGATTCATAACGGAGCCGATGATAATGCTTCAGGAGTTTCGGCTCTTTTATCTATTTTGGAAGAATTTCATCGTAAAAAAACCGCTCCAAAAAGAAGTATTATTTTCATCTCTTTCAGTGCTGAAGAAGAAGGTTTATTGGGTTCGAAGTATTTTGTCAATCATCTGCCTGTAGATAAAAATGCCGTAAAAGTGATGATCAACATGGATATGGTTGGTCGGCTAAATGATAAAAAAGAATTATACATGGGCGGTGCCGGCACTTTTCCGGACGGTGTAGAACTGATGAAAAAACTAGGGGAAGGCAGCGGACTGAATCCAATTGTTTTTGCGGGAGACGTTGGTGGTTCTGATCATGTTACTTTTTATAAAAATGATATTTCCGCTATCGGCTTACACACAGGCGGGCATCCACAATACCATACACCGGAAGACGATACCGCTTTGATAAATAGCGAAGGAGCTGTTTTGGTTTCCAAATATATTTACAATGCTCTGACTGCAATTGCCAACTACGAGCAACCTCTAACTTTTATCAAACAAAACTAAAATAGATAGTCTTTCCTACTGTGTTTTTAGAGTAAGCAAAGATCAAAAATAAAAAATCGGCGAACTACAGTAAAATAAACTGCAAATTCGCCTTTTTTTTATGCTTTATAGTTACCAATATTTAGAAAATTCTTTTATTTCCTGTAAACAAAGTTTCAATTTATCTATCACTAATTACCTCTAACATTGATACTTATAGTGACATTGTCATTGATATTGTAATTGATATCCAAAAAGAAACCCCATCCTCCGTGATGATCCGGACTCTGGGGTTTCTTACTAATAAACAAAATAATTAATTTAAAGAAGGATTACTTTACGTCCCAGAAAATTTTAGTGCTTAAGTTATCTTTATCCTTAACAGTATTATAATTATCTGTATTATAAACTCTCTCAGAATTTGGATAAGTCCAACGTGTTGGAGGTGTTTTTCTGATACTACTTGTTCCATCTTCCATAAAAGTTAATGCCGGAAGTTTTAGTCTTCTTTGTTCAGCCCAGGACTCATCAGCCTGCATGATATTGTAATGGATATACTTTTGGAAAGCAATTAACTTCAATTGATCAGCAGCTGTTAAGGCTCCGGCAAAGTTAATTTTAAGGATATAAGCCTCAATTTCAGCAGTTGTTGGCTCCGTTGTTGGTTTCCATGTAACATCATCAGCTTTATCACCTAATCGTACATAGTATTCAACCGACTGTCTGATCGCTTTCTCGAAATATGTTTTTGCTGTAGTAGCATTTCCATTTCTTGAATAATATTCTGCAAGAATCAGGTTTACTTCGGCTGCATTGATTAATGTACCAGGTAACCATTTATTTCTGCTAATTACAGATCTATTGTAGATTGCTAGTGTACCCTCAAGAATTAATTGATCCTGGTCTCCTGATAACATCATTGGATCTAGTCCTACATAAGTTGTACTTATTCCTTTTTCAAATAACCAAGCTTCACGAGGATCACTATTAGCATTCATGTGATCGATCATTGTTTTTGGAGCAATATTGTTGTTCCAGGACTCCATAGCATCTTTAAAACCTGCAGAATTTAATCCTGTATCAGCATTTTGATCATAAACTCTAAATGCAATATTTTCTGCATTTTCATCTACAATTTTTGCTTCAGCAATAATTTCACCCATTTCTGTATTGGCCCTTGCTGATAAAGCAGGAACTCCTGAAGCCCTGTTCAACATTCTTAAACGTAAAGAATTGCAATAGTTCTTCCAGCTTATCAGGTTTCCTTTATTAATCAGGTCCTGATTTTTGAATACTGTTTCTACACCCTGAGCCAAAGTAATTGAATTCAATTCAGTAGAAAAGGCTTTCAAATCGTCTAACATTTTAACATAAAGCTCTGTTTGATTGTCATATTTAGCTGATGCTTCGGCATAATTACCTCCTGTAAAACTAATTTTACCCGCTTCAGAGAAAGGAATATCTCCAAAGTTATCAATCATTTTTGCCGTATGATCATACAAATAAATGGTTGCCGTAATCATGTAAATTCTATTTGCAGCCTGATCAGCAGGAGATGAAGAAGCCATTACTTTTTCCAGCTCTCTGTATTGGGCAATAAATTTGTAATACCTCTTCCATCTGTCCTCTACAGCAGCTCCCGGAATATAACGTCCCGTTGTATTAGTAAACCCGTGTGCCTGGGTATAACTTAAAGAAGTCGTTCTTAGAACTGTAAAATAATTCCAATACGCTGGAATTACATCCTCATAGTTAATTTTCATGAACCCGGCAAACTGTTTAGGCACAGTTGTCGTTGTTACTGTAGATGGGTCTCTATATGCCTCTGCAAAATCATTATCGGAACAAGAGCCTAAAAAAATTGCTGCTGTCGCTAATGATATATATAATAATTTTCTCATGTTGTCTGTTTTTAATTATAATTTATCCAATTAGAAAGATGCTCTCAACATTACTCCGTAACTTCTTGTTGATGGAGCCAATCCAGCATTGTTTACGTTTTTATCCCATCTGGATCCTGAAGTGGTAGCCTCAGCATCCATATCTTTAATAGTTCTGTAGATATAAAACAAATTACGTCCAAAGAAAGACAAACTTAATTTAGTAGCTCCAAATTTACTGGCATAAGATGCTGGTACATTAAACGCAAAAGAAACCTCTCTTAACTTAACATAATCATTTTTCTGAATATACAATTCATAACGTGAGCTACTGTACTGTGGTCCTCCCCAGTTGTAAGTCTGATTATAATATCCTGCCTGAGAGATCACAGTTGTATTTTTAGTACCATCAGTATTAACACCGTCCATTAACATACCATCGCGGAATAATGGTTGCCCTCCCGGTCCGGCAGTTGCACTATTAGGCACCTGAACTCCTTTACCATTGTCCATATAATATGTTAAACCACCACGATCATTTGTACTATAATTCAATGTTTCCTCTGTTAAACCTCTAGATTTCATCCAATTAATACCAGTTGGCATTAAATAACCTCCATAAGAATAATCAATATTTACATCTAATGTAAAACTTTTATAGGTAAATGAATTCAACAAACCTCCCACACCTTTAGGCATAGCTGTTCCGTATTTTACCCATTTATCGCCATCAATCATATAGTAACCGTCAGCGTCAACCATTTTATTACCATTAGCATCTGTTTTAACAGGGTGCGCATAGATACCTCCCATCGGATCACCTACTACCGATTTCAATTGAGCAGCAGATCCATCATAGTCAGCATGTAACAACTCCGTTGCGCCGTTGGCTAATGATACAACTTTATTTATGTTTTTTGCCCAGTTTAAAGTTACATCCCAAGAGAAACTTTCTGTTCTGAAAGGAGAACCTGTCAGCGCTACTTCAAATCCTTTATTACTCAACTCTCCTACGTTAGCTAATATTTTACTTGCTCCTGTAGTTTGAGCCAGAGTCAAATCAAGAATTTGATCTTTAATTTTTGCATTGTAATAAGAAAAATCTAATCCTAATCTTCTGTCGAAAAATTTAGTTTCGAAACCAAGCTCGTATTCATTTTTCATTTCAGGTTTGATTCCCTCATTTCCATACTTGTCCTGAGAATTTGTAACCAAAACCGGGTTTGAAGTTCCCTGATTTCCCAATGTTTTTTGTTCGAATGCCACATTTGCTCTGTAACGATCCGGATAGTTACCTACAATACCCCAAGAGCCACGCATTTTTGCATAACTGATAAACTCTGGTAATTGTACCGCATCTGACAATACAAAACTTGAGTTTACTGACGGATAAGTAAAAGCATTATTATTTGGGTTCATCGTAGAAGTACGGTCTCTTCTGATCGTTCCTTCAACGAACAAATAATTTCTGAAGCTACCACTTAAGGTTCCAAAAACAGCATCTTTTACAGTCTCTTCCCTTTTTGAAGTACTCGTTGCTGTACCTATAGAAGAATTGATATCATACCATCCTTCAACACTTAAACCACGATAAGTAGAACGAGATAATGTTCTAAAAGTTTCTTTTGTACCAGAATAACCAAGAACAGCATTTACGCCAAAATCTTCATTGATTTTTTTGTTGTAGGTCAATAATAAATCACCGTAAAGAATATTATAGTCCTGTCCCTCCATCATAAAGGACCCAGAAGTATCTCCATCTCCCCCAAATTGATAAACCAGAGGTATTTCTACAGGATTTTTGTTTTCTATATTTACTGCACTTAAATCAGTTGAGATGCGACCACGTAATGCTAAATCATTGGTAATCGAAAGCGTCTCAGTAACACTCGCAATCAAACGGTTTGTAATCTCACTTTGTTGTTTAGCATTTGTGTTCCAGAAATAATCCCCAATATCAGCTTTGAAACCATTATAAATAATGTTTTCGCTTGGTGTCAAACTTTGACCAGTTACACCTCTAACATATTTGTATCCTAAACTGGTTTTATATTTAGCTCTGTACCAATCACCATTATCAAATGTACCAATCATACCCGTAAAATTATTTACCAAACGATCCATGGCAAAAGTACGGTTCTGTAAATTTTGATTCATATAACTAACAATAACATCCGTTTTCAGCTTACCTGTTTTGAATGATGCATTTACGTTAAAATTGTTCTTTTTGTTATGATTCCCCATACTCAATCCTTCTGATTCAATACGTGTGTAAGAAAAACGAATATTACTATTTTCAGTACTGTTTGTAAGAGCAAAGTTTGTTGTCGAATCCCAAGAATTCTGGAACATATTTTTGTATCCGTCTCTTTGAGCAGTATACGGACGTATTACTCCATCCCATGAAATAACAGGTTTACCGTCAAACCAAGGACCAAAGTTGCTTGAATAATTTTGAACCCCTCTTGTTTCCTTACTGCCATTACCATCTACATCATAATAAGTAAATCCGTCAGCTTCATATCCTCCATCTACATAAGAAGTAGGATAACCCGGTCCTCTTTCGTATTGAAATCTAGGCAAATATGCAATTTCATTACCCGAGTAACTCGTACTAAAGTCAACACCTAAACCTTTTTTCCCTTTACCAGATTTGGAAGTAATTAATACAACCCCATTTACAGCCTCAGAACCGTATAATGCAGCAGCAGAAGCTCCTTTAAGAATCGAAATATTCTCAATATCTTCAGGGTTAATATCTGCTAAACCATTATTTTTAACACGTTGTTGATTCCAGTAGTCATTGTTGTCAACCTCTCCATCACGAATTGGCACACCATCTAAAATGATAAGTGGCTGATTTCTTCCAGTGATAGAGTTAATTCCACGGATCTGAATATTGATAGCTCCAGCTCCTCCCGGAGTAGAACTAATACGAACACCTGGTGCTTTACCATATAAAGAGTTAGCAATAGTTGGTGAAGCTGTTTTTACGATTGCATCTGCTTTAATAATACTTGTAGCATACCCAATTGATTTGTTCTTTTTAGTTTGCCCCAATGCAGTTACCGTAACGCCTTCAAGTTCATTAGTACTACTTGCTAATTTTATTTTCATTCCGTCAACAGCTTTTAATTCTGTTGTTTTAAAGCCTATTGAGCTTACTACGATAGTAGCACCTTCTCTTACAGAGATTGTAAACGCTCCATTCTCATCTGTAATCGTTTCTACTTTTGTTCCTTTTTCTTTAACAATAACTGATGGAACGGGCAAATTTGCATTATCTGTAATTACCCCAGAGATTGTTGTGTTTTGCGCTTTCGCATTTTGAAAGCACAATACCATTAGAAAAACTAACAGCGATTCATATAACAGTTTTCTCATAATTAATATTAGTTTGGTTTGGTTTTTAAATTTTGTTTGAATTGAAGATTTCGATTTCTAAAAAATATGGAATACTAAAATCTTTAATTTTAAATTACCGGCTTCTCCTTATCAGAATTAGGTAATAATTTTCTCGATTAATACTCTGTTTCTTTTATATCATAAGCTTTTTGTTTGTTTAATAATTTGTTTAAGTTTTCTGAATTATTCTCTGAAATTGTGGTTTACAAGCACTATAACGTTTTAGTGTTTTGACTTTAAAAAAAGGCATTTTAATTATCCTACCGATTCTCTTATAATTAAATTGCCTTTTTTCTTCTCTTTTTCAATTTTATAATTACTTCCGTCATTCATTTGCATCATTAATAACCTTACTGCTTTTTTTCCCATTTCTTCAATTGGTTGGGATAAAACGGTTATAGAGGGCGAATGCAATCTAAAACTGTCGTGATCATCAAAACTAATTACTGCTTTATCAGTTGGGATTTTTAATTTCAATTTACTTAAGGACTGCAAGCCCGCCAGCAACAAATAATTTGCCCCAAACAATACAGCATCTATTTCGGAGCTACTGCTCAAAAAAACAGCAATCTTTTCTATTCTTTCCTCTTCAGGAATATGGTATTCCAAATCAAGTATTTTAGCTTCATCATACAAGCCTGCTTTTTTCATCGCATTACTGTAACCCTCTTTTCTGAACCGCATCTGAATTAACTGTGAGTAATTACTAATAAACGCAATTTTTTTAAACCCTTTTTCCAAAAGATAATTGGTTGCTGTTTCTCCTCCCTCAAAATTATCAAGCACGACATGGCTTACCTCTTGTTCTTCAAAATAACGGTCAACTAAAACAACCGGACATTGAAGTTCTGATAAGCGGTCTATAGTTGCTTTCATATTTTCTGTAGGAGTGATAATAAACCCATCTACATTAGCCTGTAACAGGCTATTCACTAACTCAATTGCACGAGCGTCATCTCCGCCTGTACTACAATAAAATACTCTATAATTTAAGTTTATTGCCTCTCTCTCAATTATTCTTGCCAAATCAGAAAAAAACTGATTTGAGATATCTTCGACAATAAGCCCAATAGATCTTGTTTTACCAGTTCTTAAACTACTGGCGATCATATTGAGTTTGAATTTCATTTCTCCGCTAATTGTAAGAACTTTTTCAATCACTTCTTTTCTAATCCCCATCTTCTCTCCCTTATCGTTCAGAACAAATGAAACCGTAGTTACCGATACATTTGCTGCTTTCGCGATATCTTTGATAGTGATCTTTTTGCTCATTAAATGTTAACTTTTTCTTAAACCTTAGTTAATTACTATTAGCAAATATATATTTAATAAAACGATTTACAAAAACGTTTTAGTATTTTTTTTATTTGTTATTATTACACTTA
The DNA here is from genome assembly GCF_001427905.1 of Flavobacterium sp. Root420. Classification (GTDB taxonomy): domain Bacteria; phylum Bacteroidota; class Bacteroidia; order Flavobacteriales; family Flavobacteriaceae; genus Flavobacterium. The sequence continues at coordinate 705,288 of NZ_LMEF01000029.1, read as the reverse complement.
ATATTTTATAGAAATAATTCTGATTTAAAATCACAACAGTCTATATATTAAATAAATACATATTATTTAATGAATAGCTTTCTTTAATAAACACCGCAAAAACACCTCTTGTTTTGATAAAAATTAAAGCCTCAAAAAAAGCCACTCAAAAATCAAAAAAATTATGATATTATTAACATAAATAGCTAATACTTAAAATTCATTTAACATTTTAATTACCCTTTTTTTTCGAACTTTTTTGCAAGCGTCATTTCTGTTTTTTCACCTTTTATAAAATTGATTCCGCAAAATTATTTTCATCTCCTATGTCTCTACTTTTGCTTCAATTGTAGTATTTTAAAACTTTTAAGTATTTTTTTACATTTTTTAAAAATCCTTGATCAAAACCGATTTCAAAAATTTATTTTGCATTACTTTTTGATTTAAAATCTACTCTGTAACCGTAAGAATTTCTCTCAATCGAATATCTCTGGAAGATGCGCCAATCATAATTCTGAAATCACCTGGTTCAACAACCCATTTCATATCATTATTCAACATTTGCAAAGTTTCTTTGTTGATGTCAAACGAAATTTCTTTTGATTCTCCTGCTTTAAGTGAAATTCTCTGAAAACCTTTAAGCTGTTTAATTGGCTGTGCAATAGATGCCAAAACATCACGTACATACAGCTGAATCACTTCATCACCGTCAATAGAACTGGTATTTTTTATGGTACAATACACTTTCGTAGTTTCCGATTTTCCTATTTGTTTTTTGTCAAATCGCAAATTGCTATAGTCAAAAGTGGAGTAACTCAAGCCGTATCCAAAAGGAAATAAAGGCGCACCGTTCAAATTCGTATAGTCATCTGAACGCCCTGTTGGTTTGTGGTTGTACACCAATGGCAATTGTCCCTCAAAAACAGGAAAAGTAATTGGCAGACGTCCAGCAGGGTTTTTATCACCAAACAAAATATTCGCAACAGCATGTCCACCATCTTCACCCGGATACCAAACATCTAAAATTGAAGGCACATTATTGATCCATTTGTCCATGGTAATCGCGCTTCCTCCAACCAAAACAACTACAACCGGTTTTCCTGTTGCAGCGACAGCATTTATTAATTCTTCCTGATGTCCCAACAAACCTAAATAAGCTCTGTCATTAAACTCACCTTCTTCAATTCCGGCAGCAATTACCGCCACATCTGATTTTTTTGCGACAGCTACCGCTTCGTCAATTTTATTTTGCCAATCGTTGTTTACACCTACATTCCAAACCAATTTGAATTTGGCATAGCCCTGCGATTCAAAAAACTCTACTTTGATGTCGTATTCTTTGTCTTTTTCAAAGCTGAAATCCACCAATTTTGTTGAATAGGTTTGGCTTTTCCAATGGTCAATAACCCGTTTTCCATTCAAATACAAACGGTAACCATCATTGCCTTCAAAACCAATTTTATAAGTTCCTGCTACAGGAGATTTGATCTTTCCGGTCCATTTAGCCGAATAAAAATCATAATTGATTTTTGCCTGATCCGGAGAATATAAAGTCCAGTCAAAATTGATTGAATTATCTACTCTTGTCACAACCGGCCTTCCACTTAATTGAACGTTATTGAAATATTCCCCTGCCAATCCGTTTACTGATTTCCCTTTTTCAACACTAAATAAATTTGCAGTTGGCACCGGAATATATTCTGTATTTTTTCTTGCACAACCATCGGCAAGATTAATCGTAACCGATTTTCCTAATTTCGCTTTGATTCCTTCAAGCATATTTACTTTTCCGTTGCCCGGACCACTATAGCCGCCCAAACGAGCTTCGGTAATATCATTTCCTATTAAGGCAATTGATTTTATTGATTTTCTAAGAGGCAAAACATTGTTTTCATTTTTCAGCAAAACCATTCCTTTTTCGGCCGCCTCTCTTGATACTAATTTGTGAAGCGGATTTCCGTTCCATTTATTTGTTTCTTTTTCGTCTGCATACGGATTTTCAAACAATCCCAATTCAAATTTCAATCTCAAAACTCTCGCAACGGATTCGTCGATATTTTTCATATCTATTCTTCCGTCTAAGAAAGGTGGTTGAAATAATTTATAATGATCATAAGCCGTTTGAAAAATCACGTCTAAACCATTGTTGATCGCATTGGCACCTGATTCCGGATAATCTTTTGCAGTATAATGCAACACATTTCCTCCTCCAACAGCATTTGCATCTGAAATAATGAATCCTTTAAAATTCATTTCCCCTTTTAGTTTTTTATTCAACAACCAATCGTTGGCTGTACACGGGCTTCCGTTTAAAGAATTATAAGATGTCATAACGCTACGACTTCCTCCCTCAGTAAAGCAGGCGCGAAACGGAGGAAGTTGATACTCTTCCAGATAACGTTCATTGTAATCAATTGGGTAGCTATCACGACCGCCGTCTCCGCTGTTTGCAAGAAAATGTTTGGGCGTTGTAATTACACCTCTTTCCTCAAAAGAAGACACATAAGCCACTCCCATTTTTGAAGAAAGAAAAGGATCTTCACCATAGGTTTCCTCTACACGTCCCCAACGAACATCAGAAGCAAGATTTACCACGGGCGATAAAATCTGACGAATTCCACGACTTTTCGATTCCATTGCAATAGCAGTTGAAACTCTTTTTACCAATGCCGGATCAAATGTTGCAGCCAATGAAATAGATTGAGGAAAAGCCGTTGCGCCATCTCTAACTAATCCGTGCAAAGCTTCATCAAAAGCAATAATCGGAATACCAAGACGTGTTTTTTCAACAAAATAATGCTGAATTTTATTAATCAATTTTACAGTTTCCTGAGCATTACTTGCTGCACTGTAATCTAAAATTTGATTGCTGGCATCAGTACTTCCTTTAGCACTTACCTGAAAACCAAAAATTCCATTTTTATAATTCTCAGCTCCATCAGACAAATCGCCGGGAATCATGAACATTTGCCAAAATTTTTCTTCAATCGTCATTCGGGATAATAAATCCTGAACGCGTTCTTCAACGGGTAATTTCGGGTTTTTATACTTTGGAGTGTTTTGGGAAAACAGAATTTGAACTCCAAGAAATAAAGCTGTTAAAAGTACTTTTTTGTTCATAATTGTACTGTTTCAATACCATTCGGCATGAATTATAATATTAGTTAGTCAGGAAACCACCCTGACCTCTGTATAATTTAACCGACGTATTTAAGGTAACTTTAATACAAGTCACATATTTATCGACAGCGTTCTCTGGCAAATCAATGTAAACCAATCCGGGAACAGCGCTCCAGGAGATTTTACCCACTACTTTATGCGTCAGTTTTACATTTGAACCCAAGACCGTAATATCTTCAATTTTATTATCAAGTCCTTTTAGCATCAATTGTCCTGAAGTTTTTCCGTGAACAAATAAATAAAGTGTTTTTGAATCTTTAGAAAGTGTCGTTGGTCCGTAAAAATGTCCTAATGGAATTCCGGGAATGGTTCCGAAAATCCCTTCACCGTTTCTTCTGTTCCAGTCACCTAATTCTTTCAATGTAGAAACTACCGTTTCTGGATAAGTCCCGTCAGGTTTTGGCCCGATGTCTAATAATAAATTTCCTCCGTTTGAAACAGCGTCCACAAAAATGGTAATGATTTCATAAGGTGTTTTCCAATTAGTATCGCTTACACGGTAACCCCAGTTTTCATTCATGGTCATACATAATTCCCACCATTTGAAAGCTGGACGCACAACCGGGAAATTTTGTTCCGGAGTATCATAATCGCCATAACCCTGCAAACGTCCGTTGATAATCGTATTCGGATTTCTGTCTAACATCATTTTACGCGTTTTCTCGGCTTGCCATTCTTCTGCGCTGTGTTCCCAGTCACCATCAAACCACCACAAATCAGGATTGTACCAATCTGAAATTTCTTTGATTTGCCCCTGGAAGAATTTTTGAAAACGTTCCCAACGAGCCGGTTCTTTTTTGATGTCGTAACGCGCCTTATCTTTCAGAAATCCCGGATAATCATTATGAGTCCAGTCGATTAAGGAGAAGTATGCACCGCATTTTATATCTCTTTTGCGCAATTCTTCGAAAAAAGGCTTCACCATATCTTTTTTAGCAGGACAGGTTTTTACCGAACTCAATTTTCCTAATTTGGTATCGTACATCGCTACACCATCATGATGTTTTGTTGTAATTACCGCATATTTCGCACCTGAATCTTTGATCATTTCTGCCCAGGCCGCAGGATCATAATGGCTTAAGGTGTAGCTTTTTTGTTGTTTCATATAATCTTCAACAGAAATATTTCCGTTGTGAAAACTCCAGGATTCAGAGACATCGGCAACCGAATAAATTCCGGCATGAATGAATATTCCCAATTTAGCATCTTCAAACCATTTCATTTTTTCAGCAATATCCTTTGCAGCGATTTTGTTCTGTGCATTCCCTGCTATAGTTGTTCCAACGACCAAAGCCGCTAAGATTATTTTTTTAATCATTTTTTATTTATTTAATTCTGATTATTGTTTCAGCAGATTGCAGTCCTGCACTTTCTACTTTCATAGTAAATTGTCCTTTTGATCTTTTTTAGCTTTTCCAATTACTAAAATTTTTCCATTACAAGCAGGTCTTTCAGTACTTTGAAATGGTACAGGATTCGTTGCATCTCCATTGTCTTTTATTTTACAATTTGCAATTAGAATGGGCCGTAAAGAAAAGACAGGTTTCTTCAAATAAAAACAACCTTAATTTAACTCGAAATCTAAACAAATTTAATATTTGACAAAACTATTTTAGACGAACGACATATAAACGAAGATAAACATCAAAAAAAATCATAAAAAACCATCTTATTATGAATTTTAGTTCTAATAAACTTTATCGTATATTATTACGTTATCATTTCTTTTTTGGCTTACTTACTTTTTATTTAACACTTTTCGATGAGAAAGCTATTCGATGATTATAGGTATTTTTAAAAACAAATTTGCTGGGTTTTCCAAATCACATGACTTTGTGTCCTATATGTACTTGCCATTTTGGAACAGCACAAAAAAAGATAATCCCATTGCCAAACAGTTCTTGTTCAGTGAAAATATCTTTTTATTTATAATTGGAAAGGTTCAATTATTTTGGTTTGATTTTTCGGAAAATTTATTTTTTAACTATAAATTATAACGAACGATCTAAATGTGTATAACCTCCATCTACATAAATCAACTGACCAGTGGTGTGGCTTGATTTATCAGATAATAAAAACACGACCATATTGGCGATTTCTTCTGCAGTTGTCATTCTATTTTCCAGTGGAATATTAGCCGTAATTTCTTTTAGTTTTTGCTCCGGATTTTCGAGTGTTTTAATCCACGTATCATATAACGGTGTATAACATTCAGCGACTATAACCGAATTTACACGGATTCCGTATTTCAATAATTCAACTGCCCATTCTCGGGTTAATGCATTACGTCCACCATTTGAGGCCGCATAAGCTGAAGTATTTCCCTGTCCGGTATCGGCAGTTTTTGAACCGATATTTACAATTGCTCCCTTTGTTTTTTTTAACTCCGGCAAAGCGTGTTGTGCCATCAGGTAATAATGTATCAGGTTCTTATGAATTGATGCCACAAATTTTTCGTAATCACCGCTTTCTAAACCGACACCATCATTTACACCGGCATTATTGATTAAGCCGTTAATCCGACCGCACATTTTGATTATTTGATCTACCGCGTTTTTACAAGCTTCAGGATTCGTTAATTCAGCAACTACAGATAAAGCTTTTCCGCCTTCTGCTTCTATTTCTTTGACTGCAATTTGATTGTCGGCATCTGCTCTGCCAACTATAACTGGAATCGCACCTTCTGCAGCTAAAACTTTACAGATTCCAAGACCAATTCCTTTTGCGCCACCCGTTACAATAATTATTTTGTCGTTAAGATTAAGATTCATTTGTTTTGTTATTTTGGTTGGATAGTTAGTTGTTATACGATTAAGATGAGCTTGTCATCAAATCGATTATGTATTCTTATGCAGGTCAAATATCTTTTCCATCAACATCCATTTTTCACCTTCTTTCGCTCCTGGCAAAGCTTTTTGATATTTCCACATCAGTTCTTCCCATTTCTGAACCACCGGATTATTGGCATCCATCTCCCCTTTTCTTTCAAAAGTAAAAGTTTCGTTCGCCTCGATGATCATAAACATTCTGTTACCTACGCAATAAATATCAAGATTTTCAATCCCGGAATTGACAATACTTGCTGTGATTTCCGGCCAGATCTTTTCATGATATTTTTTGTATTCAGTGATTAAACCCGGATCGTCAATCAAATCTAATGCGAAGCAATATTTTTGAGTTACCATATTATTCTATTTAAAAATTTAAGATTAAAACCTAAAATTAATGATTAAACAATTGACAAATTTGCTAAAATGAGATGCTTTTACTTTCTCCATTTATAATGAATAGAAACTGATTTACTAAAACGTTTTATATTTATGTACAACATTTTGACACAATCTCAAAAAAATAAAATTATTGCATTATTATGTTATATGCTAGCTCAAAATTATCATTAATTAAGCAATTATTATCTTAATAATTAATTTCACAATAAAAGAAGAAATAGCCGCACATTTTAGAGATAATTTACGAACTAAAAAAACAAAACAGATCTAACAAAAAGATATGGTATCACTGCCTACTATTATTTTAATTAAAAAAGAAGAATTCTCCAATCTTAAACTAAAGCATTTTTTCGGTATTCCTTTGGAGTTGTTCCAATTAATTTTTTGAACAGCTTATTGAAGTTGGAAGCTGTTTTATAACCACATTCGTAGGCAATTTCAGAAATTCCCAAATCAGTTTCAATTAAATACTTACAAGCATTTGAAACCCTTATTTCGTTAAGGTATTCTACAAATGGTTTTTTGGTTTTGGCTTTAAACATTCTGCAAAATGACGTAGGTGTCAGATTGGCGATTTTAGAAATTTCATCAAGTGATATTTCTTCTTTATAATTTGATTTTACATATTGGAAAACAGCTGCAAGCCGGTCATTTTTATTTTCATCGCTAACAGAAACATAGGAGTCATCATTGATATACCTAAGATCTTTGCTTTTTGATAAAAGAAATAAAATTTCAATAAGTCCCATAACAACTTCAAAACCTTTCTTTTTGAGCAATTTTTCCATCTTTTTAGAAATGATTGCATTAGTTTGTCCCGTGATCGAAACTCCTTTTATGGCCTGAGAGAAAAACTTTTTAACTTCAAGGGCTTCCGGTAATTCATAAAAAGAATTTCCAAAAAGATCTCTGCTAAAATAAATCACTATAGCTTTAGCTTTTAAACTATTTATTCCTTTATAAAAAATTTCATCATTAAGCCAAACATGCGGAATATCATCTCCCAGAAAAACCATATCTCCCGATTCGAAAGATTCTACAGAATTTCCAATAATACGTTTTCCGTGACTTTCTAAGATATAAACCAACTCAAATTCAGGGTGCGAATGAAAAGGCGATTGGAAAAAAGATTCCTCACGAGAAAACACAGATAGCGACGTATTTGTATAAGAAGCGATATTGGTTTTAACAATTTTCATTTTTTAGAATAACAATGATAATTAATAACTAAATAAGGATAAAATTGGAGTATTTATTAAATTAATTTAGATTTAATTTTATATTTCATATAAAACAAAAATAGCAAAAAATCCTTACGACATTACTAAATCGATTTAATAAATTTAAAAAAACGTAAAATTATCGGAAATAAATTGTTAAATCCTCAATTTTACTATTTTCAAGGTAAAACGATTTAGTAAAAGTCTGAAAATTTGGAATAAAAAGAAAAACACTTACACCGAAAAATGAAAAAAGCACTCCTAATTTTCTTGATTCTGTTGTGCATCAATTCGATTGCACAGACAAAAACGACCGGAAATGTTATAGAATATTTTGAAAAAGAAAAAAATATTAGCACAGCAGAGGGAAATGTTTTGCATCAATTTACAAACGGATTTACACTACAAACTGAATAAAAACACTTATTTTTAACAACAAAAGCAAAAAATAAAAAGACACAATATATGAACAATCGTAGAAATTTTCTAAAAACCGCTGCAATGGCTTCGGCTGCTGTAGCGCTAAGTTCTTTTACGGGAAAACCAGAAGAAGACGAAAGTCATGATAATCTTTCTGATGGAAAAATAAGAAAACCAATTGTCCTTTCTACATGGAATTTTGGTTTGAAAGCAAATGAAGCTGCCTGGGAAGTATTAAAAAAAGGTGGTCGTGCCCTGGATGCTGTAGAAGCAGGAGTAAAAATCCCGGAAGGTGATCCAACAGAAAGAAGTGTTGGTTATGGCGGAAGGCCTGACAGAGACGGACGTGTAACCTTAGATGCCTGTATCATGGACGAAATGTCTAATATTGGTTCAGTAGGTTGTCTGGAATTTATCAAGCACCCCATTTCTGTGGCACGTGCTGTGATGGAAAAAACACCACATGTAATGTTGGTTGGCGATGGAGCACTTCAATTTGCTTTGGCCCAAGGTTTTCCAAAAGAAAATCTACTAGTTCCTGATTCGGAAAAAGAATGGAAAGAATGGTTAAAAACTTCAGAATACAAGCCAATTGCCAATATTGAAAATCATGACACTATTGGAATGATTGCTTTAGATGCTGATGGAAATCTTTCGGGAGCTTGTACTACTAGCGGAATGGCCTTCAAAATGCACGGCCGTTTAGGAGACTCTCCTATTATTGGTGCCGGATTATATGTTGATAACGAAATTGGCGCCGCAACTGCAACTGGTCATGGCGAAGAAGTAATTAGAATTTCAGGAAGCCATTTGGTTGTTGAATTGATGCGTCAGGGAAAATCTCCACAAAAAGCGTGTGAAGAAGCGGTTTTGAGAGTTGTGAAACTGATGAAAAACAGAAACAAGGATTTAAAAGATATTCAGGTTGGATTTATTGCCCTGAACAAAAAAGGAGATTACGGTTCTTATTGCGTTCAGAGCGGTTTTAACTACGCTGTTTATGATGAAACCGGGAACAAATTAATCAATCCTGAGTTTTACATAAAGTAACCAACAGTAACTACTTATTAAAAAGATATAAAATGAAAAATAGATTCAAATTATTATATACAGCATTTGTCTGTGCTAGTGCACTTTCAGCTCATGCACAGGGTGATTTCAGTATGAAGGCCGACAAATCAGAAGAAGCAGGTTATGTTTGGACAAAAGATCCGTTAGTAAAGGCTAATCTGGACAAATGGCAGGGTTACAAATTTGGAGTCTTAATTCACATGGGACTTTATTCTCAGTTGGGAATTGTAGAATCCTGGGGACTAGCCCCTGAAGATTGGGTAACCAGAGACGGTTATGACGATTATTACAAATATGCTACGGATTACAGAAATACCAAATTCAAATTAAATCCGACAAACTTAAACTCTGAAAAATGGGCCAAAATGTTCAAAAATGCCGGAGCAAAATATATGATTTTCACCTCGAAACATCACGATGGATTCTGTATGTATGATTCGAAATTTACAGATTTTAAAATTACCAATCCGGAGTTACCGTACGCTAAAAATCCAAAAGCCGATGTCTTAAAAGACGTTTTGGATGCTTCAAGAAAAGAAGGATTGGCAGTGGGTGTTTATTTCTCAAAACCGGACTGGACTACAGAGAACTTTTGGTGGTCGTATTATCCTCCAAAAGACAGAAACCCTACTTACGATATCAAAAAATTCCCGGAAAGATGGCAAAGTTATGTACAATACACTCAAAATCAGTTGAACGAATTGACTACCAATTACGGAAAAGTAGATATTCTTTGGCTTGATGGCTGTTGGGTTCGTCCATTATCAACCATCAACAAAAAAGTAGAAGAGTTTTGTAAATATCCTTACGATATGGATATCAACATGAAATTGATTTCAGAAACAGCCCGAAAAAAACAACCCGGAATGTTGGTTGTAGATCGTTGGGTTCCGAGCGAATATGAAAATTATTTAACGCCTGAACAAAAAACTCCGGACAAACCATTAAGTGTGCCTTGGGAAAGTTGCATTACTCTTGGAGGTGCCTGGGGATGGGTGCCAAACGACCATTACAAATCTTCAACAGAAGTAATTCAGTTGATGACTAGTATTGTGGTAAAAGGAGGAAATCTATTATTAGGCGTTGGACCAGATGCCAAAGGAGAATTTGATCCAAAAATTGAAACAACTTTAGCGAACGTAGGGAAATGGTTATCTGTAAATGGTGAAGCTATTTACGATACCAAACCTGTTGCACCATATTTAGATGGAAAAGTGGGGTATACGCAGAAAGGAAAGTCAATTTACGGAATTTACATGCCTGCAAAAGACGAAAAAGAATTACCTGCAGAAATTAGCATCAAAACTGATATTAAAGGAAATTTAAAAGCTTCTTTACTAAATAACAAACAAAAATTGATCAGTAAAAAAGTGAATGACGGAATCGTTGTTACCATCCCTAAAGAATTGAGAACTTCATTGGCAAGCCAGGAAGCGGTGGTCATTAAAGTAACACAATAATTGATATAAGATCAAATGAAAAAACTAGTAGTAACTTTCTTAGGATGTTTTGCCTTTTTGTCAATGGCGGCACAGAGAGTTGGCCCTCCGGCTCCTTATGGGGCATTGCCAACCGAACCTCAATTACGTTGGCAGGAATTAGAACAATATGTTTTGGTGCATTTTACGCCAACCACTTTTCAGAATAAAGAATGGGGATATGGCGATGCAGATCCTAAAATTTTTAATCCTGCAAAATTTGATGCAAGTCAGATTGTGAACGCTGCTAAAGATGGTGGTTTTAAAGGCGTAATTTTCGTGGCCAAACACCATGATGGTTTTTGTTTATGGCCAACGAAAACAACGGCTTACAACATAAGCGCAAGCCCTTTTCGCAACGGAAAAGGTGACATGGTAAAAGAATTTGAAGTTGCTGCACGCAAGGCAGGAATGAAATTCGGACTCTATTGTTCGCCCTGGGATCGAAATAATGAAGATTATGGAAAACCTGAATATGTAGAAAAATACCGAAATCAGTTGAGAGAATTGTATTCCAATTATGGTACCTTATTCATTACCTGGTTTGATGGCGCAAATGGCGGCGACGGTTATTATGGAGGTAAAAACGAAAAAAGAAGCATTGACCGATCTACATATTACGGCTGGGATAAAACCTGGGGAATATCTCGCGAATTACAACCCGGAGCCGTCATTTTTGCTGATAATGGCGATGTACGCTGGGTTGGAAATGAAAGAGGTTTTGCAAATGAAACTTCCTGGGCAACCTTTACTCCAGAACCAATAGCAGGAAAAACAATTGCGGTTCCCGGAGAAACGGATTCAGAGAAAGCTCAGGGCGGAACTCGAAACGGTAAGTACTGGAAACCTGCCGAATGTGATGTACCACTTAGAAATGGCTGGTTTTATCATGCAAATGAAGATAATAACGTAAAATCAGTTTCGGAATTATTCGAAATTTACTTGAAATCTGTCGGAAGAGGCGCTGGTATGGATATCGGAATTGCACCAAATACGGACGGTTTATTACACCAAAATGATGTTAAGGCATTGAAGGATTTCGGAGATTTTCTGAAGAAATTATTTGCAGATAACCTTGCACAATATGCTGTGCTTACTGCTTCAGAAATTCGGGGTGAAAATCAAATATTTTTCGGAACCAAAAATCTTACTGATAACGACCGTTATTCGTATTGGGCAACCAGTGATGAAATAAAAAAAGCAACCCTGACTTTAGAATGGAAAACAGCACAAACGTTTAATATCATTCGTTTAAGAGAAAACATCAAATTGGGGCAACGAATTGAAAAAATAGAAATTGATGCTTTTATCAACGGAATTTGGAAAAAAGTAGGCGAAGCTACCAGTATTGGTGCCAACCGATTGGTACGCTTACCAAATTATATCACAACTTCAAAATTGAGAATTAGTATTAAAGAATCTCCAGTTTGTATTGCTTTGAGCGATGTCGGTGTGTTTAGGGAGCCAGAACATTTAGCACTTCCAAAAATTAAAAGAGATAAAGATGGTAATGTTTCTATCACTACTGAAACACCTGCACACCAAATCCGTTATACAATTGACGGAACAGAACCTACCGTACAATCGCCAGTTTATGGAAACCCATTTCCATTTTTAACCTCAGGTGATGTGAAAGCAAAATCATTTGGAACAGATATGAAATCTAGCGAAGCAACTATTCAATCTTTCAATGTGTACAAAAAAGACTGGAAAATAGTTACCACTAGTTTTGAAAATGAAGAAAATGAAAAAGCATTAAATGCTATTGATGAAAATGCTGAAACCGTTTGGAATACAATCGAAAATACATCTTTAACGCCTTTACCTCAATTCATAGTTATTGATATGGGACAAGAAATGGAAATTACAACTTTATCCTATTTGCCTCGTCAAAACGGAACGGGTGGAATTGTAAAAAATTACCAATGGGAAATAAGTACAGACGGTATAAGCTGGAGTACTGTTGCGGAAGGTGAATTTGCTAATATCAAAAGTAATCCGGTCGAGCAAAACATCACTTTAAAAGCATCGGCGAAAGCCAGATATATTAAATTCATTGGAAAAACCAGTGTAGATGGAAAATATATTACTGTTGCTGAAATAGGAGTAAAAACGAAATGATTTAGTTTTCTTGTAACATCGATTAGATGATACAAAAATGCCATTCGCAGTGACGAATGGCATTTTTTTATTAAGTTACTATCCCGAGCATCGGGGCTCAGATTCTAAGTGGCTAAGCTTAAATTCTTTATTCTTTATTCTTTATTCTTTATTCTTTATTCTTTATTCTTTATTCTTTATTCTTTATTCTTTACTCTTTATTCCTGAATCACTTTCAGCGTTGTTCCGTTTACAAAATCATCATGTGAAATAAAGAAACTATTCAGGGCTTTTCCATTTAATTGAATTTCCTTAATTTTTCCTTCTGTATTGCTTTCCCGTTCAATTACGATATTTTCTTTCTTATAATATCTTGGATCTAATTGAATCGTTACTTTATCAAACATTGGCGTTGTAATGGTGTAAATTGGATCTCCAGGCGATATTGGATAGAATCCCATCATAGAATACACCAGCCAGGCCGACATCGTTCCTGTATCGTCATTTCCGGGTAATCCTTTTGGTTCATTCTTGAAATATTCTCTCACTAATTTCTTTACCATATCCTGACTCTTCCATTCCTCACCTTTTATGTAATTGAATAAATAAGGATAAGCAATATCCGGCTCGTTTGCCATATCAAATTGTTTAATGTCAAAAACTTTTTGCAACTGATCAGAAAAAGGTTTGTCGCCTCCCATTAATTTTATCAATCCCCTGATATCATGCGGTATCATAAAAGCATACTGCCAGGCATTCCCTTCAATAAAGCCAACATTAGCCTGAAAATTAGCTCCTGCTTCAGGATCAAAAGGTTCATACCATTTGTCATTCGCCGTTCTTGGTCGAAGTAATTTTAAATCTTTGTCGTATAATTTTCGGTACGATAAGGAACGTTTACTAAAACGCTTAAAATCTTCTTTCTCACCTAAAGCTTTCGCTAAAAGTGAAATCGCATAATCTGAAGTATTATATTCTAACGTTGTAGAAACAGGTCCAGGGTAATTGGTTGATAAATATCCTTTGTCGAGATATTCTTTGAGCCCGGGGCGCAACGGGTTATCTTCAATTTGGTCTGCACCTTTCAACATGGCATGGTAGGCTTTGTAAATATCAAAATCCTGAATTCCTTTTAAGCAAGCGTCTACTATAACTATACTTGCGGGATCTCCAACCATGGTGAATGTCTCGGTTGAATTTAATTCCCATTTTGGTAACCAACCGTTTTCATCATACATTTCCAACATGCTTTTTATCATATCGGACTGCTGTTTAGGATACACTAAAGACGTTAACGGATGCATGTTTCGATAGGTATCCCACAAAGAAAATACCGTATAACGCGTATCTGTAGTTTTTCCAATCTTTGTTCTTTTTATTCGGGGATATTCTCCATTAATATCATTTAAAGTGTTAGGATGAATTAAAGTGTGATACAATGCCGTGTAAAAAATAACTTTATCCTGATAGGAGCCACCTTCGACCAAAATTTTAGAAAGTTCCTTGTTCCATTCGTCATAGGTTTCTTTATAAACAGTGTCGAATGATTTTCCTCCGGTTTCTTTTTCTAAATTCTCACGGGCATTTTCAATGCTAACATACGAAACTCCAATTTTAACTTCAACCGTTTCTTTTTTATCAAATTCATAGGTAAAATAAGTTCCGATACTATCTCCAACTACTGTTTTAATGGTATTTTTCATCATTCGGGTTTTACCATTGTACCCCATCCACTGCGCTTCTACACCTTCATATTTTGGCGTCTTTTTCCAGACTCCATAGTGGTTCGCCGGTTTTGAAAATTTAGCTACAAAATAAACAGGATAAGCTTCTTCAGGACTGTTATAACAAAACGAACCAACAGTACGCATTCCTTCTATTTCTGTTGAAGAAACCACTTTTACCATTGCTCCCTCTTCATTTGTCAATCCTAAACCAAGATTTAATAAAATATTAGATTGTCCTTTTGGAAAAGTGAATTTGCTTACTCCTACTCTTTTCGAAGCCGTAAATTCTCCCTTAACTTTATATTTATCAATATTTACGCTATAATAAGCCGTTTTGGCCACTTCATTCGAATAAGTAGAACCATATTTCATATGATTGGTTTCAACTGCTCCAGTCGTTGGCATTAGTAAAAGCACACCCAAATCAGGACAGCCTACACCACTTAAATTCACCTGGCTAAATCCGGTCAAAAAGGTATTTTCATTTACATAAGGATTTGACAACCATTGACTGTCTTTTTCTAAAGGTCGGTTTTTAGATCCTGCAACATTAAACGGGCTAATACTTGCCATTCCTCTTGGTGCGATTGGTCCCGGAGATGTAGCTCCATAATTTGAAGTCCCTATAAACGGATTCACAAGATCTGCGGGTTGTTGCCCAAAAATACTTATGCTAAAAAACAGCATGTAAAAAAAACATGCTGTTTGGATTGTCGTATTTCTCATTTCTTTTTTAGCTATTATTACTTCAGCTATTTTAATTCACTACTATTTCATCTACAAATAACCATGAACTATCGCCCTTTGGACTCTTTCTTAAGTTAACTGCAATTATTTTTACAAATCTCGCATTTTGTTTTTGAAAATCAATTTTAAAATCCTTTAATTCTGAAATTGGATTTGCTGCATAAGTACGATTCACTTTTCCAACTTCTTTATAATTGATGCTATCGTTTGAAACCAACACTTTTATTTGTGTCGGAAAATTTATTCCGGCTCCCTGACTTTCCAGTGTTCCAACCGATACCTGCTGTATGCTTTCTTGTTTTTCAAGATCAATTACAATTTCCATGTCATTGACTAACCAGGCCTGCCATTGTCCATCATGAAAGTTTTTAGAACCACGAATTGTATTTACCATTCCAAAAGGTCCATCACCTTTGTAATTGCTGTTGTATGGCGTAAGGTAACTGACTTTATGTCCAACTCCTTTATGAAATACGATCGTATCCGTAAATGTTTTTCCTACGGGTTTGTCATTCTGAAATAATGATGCTTTTAGAATCGTTGTTTCGTTAAACGGAATTGGGTTGGTATATTTTAAAGCCTGTTGATCTAAAGGTTTATTACCTAAAACATAGCGAATATCCGGATTTGGAAATTCATTTTTTAGTGTAACATTAATTTGTTTATGAACCAAATCTGCGCTTGAAGAAGCTGTTACTAAATAAGCACTTTTTGCATAATTGATCCCTAAATAATTGTAACGCTGAAATAATGAAGATAATCTTGTGGTGAAATCATTCCAGTTTCGACTTTCTTTAGGACTCCATAAAACCTCAGATAAAGCAGCCAATCTAGGGAAAATCATATATTCTGAAGCACTTGGACTGGAAAGAAATTCTGCCCATAAGTTCGCTTGTCCGCCTAAAACATGACTGGCCTGTTGTGGTGTCATAGTTGGTACAACCGGGTCAAATTCGTAAACTTTATTTAATGGATTATAAGCATCAAAAGCTAAAGGTTCTTCATTTTGAGGGCCCTGATAAAAATTAAAATAACAAGGTGATTCCGGTGTCATAATAACATCATGGCCTTGTTCTGCTGCTTCAATACCTCCTTTAGTTCCTCTCCAGCTCATTACAGTGGCGTCCGGAGCGAGACCGCCTTCTAATATTTCATCCCAGCCAATTAGCTTTTTGCCTTTAGAATTGATGTATTTCTCCATTCTTTTTACAAAATAGCTTTGCAGTTCATGGGTATTTTTCAAACCATTTTCCTGCATTCTTTTTTGGCAATGCGGACATTTTCCCCAATTGGTTTTAGTCGCTTCATCGCCTCCAATATGAATATATTTTGAAGGAAAAATGGTAATTACTTCGTCTATTACATTCTGCAAAAATTCAAATGTTGTTTCTTTCCCTGCACAATAAATATCGGTAATAGGCCATAATCCTCCTGAAGGAACTCCAATACGCTGATCAAAACAAGCTAGTTCCGGATACGCAGCAATGGCACTGCTTACATGTGCCGGCATTTCGATTTCAGGAATAATTTCTACATTTTTTGATGCTGCATATTTTACAATTTCTTTTAATTCTTCCTGAGTTAAAAAGCCTCCATAAGTTCCTTTTTCATCTGGATTTACAGCAAGTCTTGCATTCCATGATAAATTCTCCTGATCGACTCTCCAGGCTCCAACTTCGGTTAATTTTGGATATTTTTTAATTTCAATTCTCCATCCCTGATCGTCCACTAAATGTAAATGCAAAACATTCATTTTATGCATGGCTAAACGATCGATTGTAGCCAAAATATAATTTTTATCGAAGAAATGACGGGATAAGTCCAACATTAAACCTCTCCATTGAAAACGAGGTTTATCATTGATAACCAGATTTGGAATTTGCCATTTTTGCTTCGCTATCACATTTTTACTTTCGATAACCACCGGAAGCAATTGTCGAATGCTCTCTAATCCGTAAATAAAACCTGCCTGTCCTTTGGCTGTAATGGTAATGATTTTAGAATTTACATCTAGTACATATGCTTCTTTTTCTAAAGTTTCATCTACTTTAAATTGTACATAATTGCTATTTGGAATCGCAGTCGATAATTCAGGACGAAATCCTCCTGCTTTTTCAAACTTGTTTATAAGAGCATTTGAAATTTCCTTTTGAAAATCAGTAACAGCTATAAATTTTGTGCTTTTAGAAAATTCAAATACACCTTTGCTAATTACTAACTGCGTTGGTTTCGGAATAATTTTAATGTCTTTTTCCGTGTAGACTTTTTGACTGTAACCCGCAGTTAAAACGGTTAAGAAGATTAAGACAAATAATGGTTTTAATGTTCCCATATTATTATTTTAAAGATGGTGTAATTTTAAATTGATACTGATAATTTTTGTCTTTCAAAAGGTATTTTTCCATTGGCCACGCTTGCCAGCTGTCGATACCTCCTACTCCCATTTGTTTGTAATCAATCTTTAAACTGGTTAAATCTCTTTCTTTTAATTCGGCTGCGTGTCTTTGATCTTTTTTCAATCCGTCATCTAAATCTTCATTCAAATAATGCAAAGCTGTTATAGCTAATAAATTATCTGATTTTACCGTTAATTTCAATTTATCGTTTGATAATTCAAGCCAACGAATATCTGTTTTATTTCCGGTTTCCTGCGGGCGAATATAAGGATAATATTGCTCTGAAACCGTTTGATTATAAAGACCAACTTGCGAACTGTAATTACGGTCGATATAATTTTCATGGGGTCCTCTTCCGTAATAACTCATATTGCTAAAATCTTTCGGAACAATTATTTCCATACCAAATCTTGGCAACATGGGCTGTTCTTTTGTTTTATCAATATTGATTTCCTCTTTCACCCTTAATTCTCCGTTGCCGCTAAGTTCGTAATTCAAAACTAATTTTGAAACAACCTGAGGCAAATCATATGTTGCTATAACACTAATTTTATTGTCTTTGGATGTGGTGTAAGACCAGCTTACAAGTATCGGATTTTCAGTAGCGTCTTTCCATGATTTCAATTTTTCCTGAAGATAGGCCCCAAAATCATTATCGTTTGGCGCTCTCCAAAAATTAGGACGCAATTGATAGCCTTCTTTTATAATTGGCAGATTATTAAACGAATAGCCATTTACAAATCCGGTTTTTTTATCAAAAGCAATTTCCATTTTATCACTTTTAAATACGGTACTGTTTTCTTTTTTCTCTACCGTTATTTTTGAAGCACCTTCGATTTTAATATCGTTTTTCCAGCTTCCTTTAAATGCCAATTGTCCTGTTGCAATCTGAAAATCTTTTGGCAAAAACGGTTCGTCCTGTTTTATATGATACGTCACATTGATAAAAGCTTCCTGAAACTGTTTTCCATCTAAATTAACTGGTAATTTATACGATTTTGATTCGTTAGATTTTATTTCTAAATTATCAATAACACCACTTTCAGCCTCTTTTCCATCCAAAATTAACTTCCAATGCAAACTTACATTACTTAAATCTTTAAATGAAAATTCATTATAAACTTTTATAGTTCCGGTCTCTTTATTTTCCCAGGAAGTCAAAATATTTTGATACACATTTCGCATTTCAAAAGCATGTGGATTTGGTTTTCTTTCCGGGCTGAAAACACCATTGTCTAAAAAGTTATTATCACTTGGGGTATCTTTAGGTCCAAAATCACCTCCATAAGCTAAAACCACTGTTCCGTCTGGCTGTGTTTTATAAACCGACTGATCAATCATATCCCAAATAAAACCTCCTTGTAAATTTGGATACTTTCGGATAATATCCCAATAATCTTTGAAATTCCCCATTGAATTTCCCATCGCATGCGCGTATTCACACAAAATATAAGGTCTTGACGGATTTGGATTTGCCAATATATATTCTTCCATTTTATCCGGAGAACTATACATTGGATCTATGATATCAGAATTCCATTCGTATTTCAGATCTTTTCCATCCCACGCTCCGGCAGTTGCTCTTTCGTACTGAATTGGTCTTGATTTGTCACGATTTTTAATCCATAAATAACCTCTGTAAAAATTATAACCATTACCCGCTTCGTTCCCCATACTCCAGATAATTATCGAAGTGTGGTTTTTATCCCGCTCCACCATACGTTGCATACGCTGTAAGTGTGCCAGCTCCCAATCTGGTTTATTTCCTAACGTTTTGGTAAGATCATACCCCATTCCGTGTGACTCGATATTGGCTTCATCAACCACATAGATTCCATATTTATCACATAATTCATAAAAATACTCATCGTTTGGATAGTGTGCCATTCTAACTGCATTGATATTAAATTCTTTCATCAATTTAATATCTTCTTCCATACGCTCTCTTGAAACCGTTTGTCCCGTAACAGGATCGGTTTCATGACGATTCACTCCTTTTATGTAAATCGCTTTTCCGTTAACCAAAAGCTGTCCGCCTTTGATTTCTACTTTTCTAAAACCAATATTTTGATGAATAACTTCAACAATATTTCCTTTTTTATCTTTTAAAATAAAATCAACCTGATATAAATTCGGAATTTCAGCACTCCATTTCTTCGGATTATTTACAGCAAAATCGAACGTTTGTTTTTCGCTTAAAGTGGTAATGACTTTTGAGGTAATGACTTTATCTCCGTCTTTCAATTTAACTTCCAATGTATAATTGTCTTTTTTATTTACAGCTGAAAATTCAGTGGAAATTTTTAAACTTCCATTTACATAAGAAGCATCTAAATCCGGAACGATTTCGTAATCTTTTAAATGTGTTTTATTTCGGGCAACCAAATAAGAATCTCGGGTAATACCGCTAAATCTCCAGAAATCCTGACATTCCAAATACGAACCATCACTCCATTTCATCACTTTTAAAACGATCGTATTTTTACCTGCTTTTACATATTTGTTCAGATTAAATTCAGAAGGCAATTTTCCGTCTTCGCCATACCCCACATAAACACCATTTACCCAAACTGTAAGATTTGATTTTGCCGTACCAATATGAAGAAAAATATCTTTTCCTTCCCATGATTTATCGATTGTTATTTCGCGTCTGTAAACTCCGGTTGGATTATAATTTGTGGGAACAAAAGGCGGATTTACTTTTATGTATTTTGCAAAATCGTAAGTTGTATTAGTATAAACGGGAAATCCATAACCATTTACATCCCAGCTTGCCGGAATTTTAAAATTATCCCAGGAAGTATCGTTAAAGTTACTTTTTTCAAATGCCGCCGGAAGATCTGCAGGGCTGTCAACATATTTAAATTTCCACGCTCCGTTTATATCCAAATAGTTTTTTGATGATTTCCAGTCGTTATTGGCTGCTGATTTTTCATTCTCAAAAACATAATAGGCCGTGTGCATCGGCTCTCTATTATCTTCATTGATTTTTTCATTTTGCCAGAAAGGAATACTTTCCTGCGCCTGGACAGAAAATATAGAAGAAATTATAATTGCGGCGATGAATACAGTTTTTTTCATTATTTGATTTTTACTCGTATAAATTCTAAAATTTTATTTCATTAGAAAAATAATAAAGCATTCTTTCTTATGAAATAAACACACACACTATCTTAAAACAAACAGAACCACAATTACTATCATGGTTCCTGCAAATATATAAAGTTACTTTTGATCAAAATCCGAATATCTACACTAACCAAAAATTGCAGACATCCGGATTTGATAAAAACCACTAATTATTTAAACTTGCTTTTGTTTCTTTAATTGTTTTTAAATTACTTTCAGATAAAGCTCCGCCATCAAAAAAGGAAACTCCAACGGCTCCATTTTCTTTTGCTAGTAAAATGGCTTCTTTTAATTCTGCATCATTTTTCAATCCGGGAATATAAATTCCTGTATTTATTTTTGTTTGTTTTCCTTGTAAATCGGCTACGCCTTGTTTTGTTGCGTAACCAACCCAGTCAATTTCTTCATTATAAAAACTATGATAAATCATTGGGTACACTTCATCAATATCCCATTTATCCCAACGTTGGCGCACCATATGATCTGCCATTTCAGGATAAGGAAAAACTGCTGCTGTTAGTTTTTTGTTGTGTTTGTGTACAATTTTGTAAGCGTCATTAACGACAGCTTGTATCGCATTAAGTCTGAAGTTTTTCCACTCCATATCGATAGAAGTATTGTGGCTTGTTTTTGGGTTTTTATGATGGATTTTTTCAAACGCTTTCACACATTCATCACAATAACAAAAGTCGAATTGAGGTAATTCTATGTCCTGAACCAAGTTGTATTTTGGCAATAAACTGATTGGTAAAAAGATGTCCGGGAAACGAATGTAATCTAAGTGGACGCTTTCAATGCCTTCTACTTTAGCCAGTTCTTCAACTAAATGCAAAACGTGTTCTCTTGATTCTTTTCTGGTTGGACATAACCATTGATAATAATCTACGTACGGACGGTTATCAAAACAAGATTTTCCTTCTTTACTTACCTGATACCAATCAGGATGCTGCAAAGCAATTGAATCTCCGGGTCTGTTCATGGCCATAATCCAGGCGTGTACTTTTAAACCTTCTTTTGCTGCTAAAGGTGCTATTCTCGTTAAAAGTTTTGGATCTGTTCCTGTATTTATCAATACTTCATCAATTCCGCCATCTTTGTATTTTTTGAATTCTTTTGTATAATCTGCGTCAGATTTTTTAGTGTCTGCGGTTGTCCAGACTCCAAATTTAAAAGTGGTTTGTTCTTCTTTTTTAGTACACGAAAAAATAGTTAGTGCAAATAAAAAAAGTAATAGTTTTGGTAGTTTCATAGTGGTTTATTTTGATATTATTTTGCCATCTTCTTCTATAATTAAGGTTTTATTCGAAAATGGACTTTTTACTGAAATATTAAATCCGGACGCATGATTTTCAAGTACTGGTTTTAGAACTTTTCCCTCAACAGTAATCGTTTTTTTAGTAAGATCTGTTACCGATTTAGCCCATGTTTTATGCTTGCTGTAATACTCTTTCTGTGCCCGGTAAAGTGTGTACAATTCCCATTTTACTTTTTCATCCTGCGGAATTGCAAAACTGTCTTTTCCTTCTTTGGAAGAAAAATAAACATAACCCCATTTTTCGGGCTCATGCATGTTGATGACGCCCATTGGCGACCAAACCCAATTGTATTCGGGAAGAAATTTTCCGCCAGCATCTTTCTTGCGTTCGTAATTTCCATTTTTAATATCATGCTGCCAGTTTACTCTTGAGAAATTAACTCTCCAGAATTTATCTACAGGAACATTCTGATCGAAATAAGATGTTTTATAAGAGGCCCACGGAATAGCCATTTCCAACACCCAGCCTTCATCGGTATCGTTTGGGTTGTTTAAAGTTCCGTTGATTTTTACAGCCGATTTTAAACCCGGAATATTCCAGTCGTTTAAAACTACTTTATCATCTTCTCTGTACGGTTTTGTTAAAAATAGATCCCAAGCTGTATTTAAAGCATTAATTTCTAATTCATAATAGTTAAAAGTATCGCTGTCGGGATCTATGAAAACTTCGAAATCATTGTTATAAAAAATAATAGTATCACGTTGTTTTAAATTGGCCCAAACGTGTGGTTCCTCCATTTTTGCCAGTATGTAAAAGTTGGTTTCGTCCCAAAGCATTTTTATTTTGGTTGCATATTTTGGTTTTATATCATTTGATATATCTTCAAAAAGAGCAGTCCATTCTACATTATTCCACGAAGCATCCTTTTCCTCTCCATCAATTACAATTGGAGTTGAAGTTTTAGCAGCCACATACGTTTTTGGCACAACAGTTTTTTTCGATTGTGAATAGCCACTTATTGAAAGAATACCTAAAGCAACTGCTAAACATTTAGATTTTAAAAGCATATTTTTTCTATAAACTGTTATCTTTTGTAAACTGAACCACTTCACTCAATTTACCAAATGCCATTGCCACAACTGTATCGGCAGCACCATAATAAACAGCTAATTTATCTTCTTCTGTATCATGCAAAGCAGCACAAGGAAATACCACATTTGGTACATCTCCAACCATTTCATAAAGTTCCGCTGGCCCTAATAAATAAGGCTGTGTTCTGTATTTTACTTTATCCGGAGAATTGACATCCAAAAGTGCCGATCCCATTGCATAACGAAAACCGTTGCAGGTATTGATAACTCCGTGATAAATCATTAACCAGCCTTCGTTAGTAAGAATCGGGATTGGTCCTGCTCCTACTTTTGTACATTGCCAGGCGCTGTCTTCAAACGGACTTGGTTTCATTACCAAACGGTGTTCTCCCCAATATTTCATATCCGGGCTGTAACTGATCCAGATATCTCCAAAAGGCGTATGACCGTTATCACTCGGACGGCTTAACATCGCGTATTTTCCATTTATTTTCTGCGGAAACAAAACACCATTTCTGTTGAAAGGCAAAAAGGCATTTTCGCATTGAAAAAACTCTTTGAAATCAAAAGTATATCCAATTCCGATTGTTGGTCCGTTGTAACCATTACACCAGGTAATCCAGTAACGATCTTCGATAAAAACCACGCGAGGATCATATTTGTATGCCGATTCAATCATTTCCGTATTTCCGGACTGCATTACAATTGGTTCGTGATTAATGTCCCAATCGATTCCGTTTTTACTGAAACCAGCAAAAATATTCATTTGAACGGCTTTATTATCGCATCTGAAAACACCTGCAAAGCCATCTCCAAAAGAAACAACCGCACTGTTAAAAATACTGTTTGATGATGGTATAGCATATCTATCTATAATGGGATTTTGTGAATATCTCCACATTACATCGTTACTGTTTTCGGGTCTGTCTTGCCAAGGAATAGTACTCATCTTTTTTATTGTTTGTTGTTTGTTGTTGCTTGTTATTTAAACACATAGAAACATAGCTACCAGAAATGCTTAAAAGGCGTTTCACTTGCATTAAGAAACATTGCTATGTGTTAGAAACTAGTTTCTTTTTGTATTCTTTTTACACATTTAAAACCTATGTTTCTATGTGTTTAATTTTTTCTATTTGCTATTTTCAATTATCTAATTATCTAATTTATCTAATCTTCAATTCTGCGAACTTTATCCAACCAAGTAAATTTCAAAATGGTTGTTGTCACTAAAAACACTACTAATGCTATAATCGCCTTTGGATAATCTCTGATCACGAAGAAAATCGGAAGCAAAATCATACTCGATTGCCACACAATTCCGATAACACAATTCAGCATATCTTTCCAGAAATCATTATTCTTTTCGAAAGTCTGATCTTCTAATTTTAATGTTTTATAAACCGGACTCCACCATCCCCAAGGTCTAACATTGGTGTAGAAAGATCTTAGAACATCCATGTCTGTTGGTTTGCTTAAAAATGTTCCTAAAAGGCAGCCTAAAATAGAGAAACCAAATATTACCGGAAACAAATAAATCGCCTGTACGGCAGCCAAATCAAATAAAAATGACCCTTCTGTAAAAGTTCCTTTATATTGCCCTAAGACAAATTGGAAAGAAGCCACAATCAAACCTGCAAACATTCCCCAGAAGTAACCCCAGCCGTTAAAACGCCACCAAATCCATTTTAGAAAATTGGCAGCAACATAACCTCCGTATAAGGCACTCGTAATCCATAAGGTCAGGGAATTAATGGAATCTGCAAAGAATCCCATGAAAACCCCTAAACCAACAACCACGAAAGAAGAAATCTGACTCACTTTGATATAGTGTGCATTGGTTGCGACTGGCTTGAAGTATTTTTTATAAATATCATTTACAATATAAGCGGGTCCTGCATTTACAAAAGCAGAGAATCCAGACATAAATGCGGCCAATAAACCAGCAAGTAAAAGTCCTTTTATTCCAACAGGCAGATATAAGTTAACCACTTTTGGCATTAATAATTCTAAATCGGCCCCGGTTAAACCTGTGTTTGCATTTAGCTCTGGTGCCAGGTTTATCAAAGCAATTACCACAATTCCTGTGATTAATAAATATCTTGGGATGAACAGAATTAAATTCGTAAAACCACTCATATATGCAGCTTCTTTTACTGATTTTGTAGACAAAATTCTTTGTAAATCATAACTTGGGGTTGGTCCGGCAATACTAGCGAAGAAACCTTTGAATAAGGTCATTCCGATAAAAGCACCAAACATTTTATAGCCTTCAGAATCAATTAAATTATTGAAAGTCTGAAACTTTTCGCTCCATTGGGTTTCAAACTGCCATCCGAAGAAGACATTTTTCCATTCTTCGCTAATTACGGAGTTAATCTGAATATCAGTATAATTTACAAAGGCATAACCCGCGATCAAAACACTGGCAATAATCATAATTAAATATTGCACCACTTCTGTTGCCACAACAGAAAACATTCCACCTTTAACAGTGTAGATTGTCGTTAAAAAGATGATTATTAAAGCGTAAGATCGTTCTGATGTCAATAGAATTAAATCTCCATACTGAAGCGTTAAATCCCAGGGAAGAATAATGGTGATGAATTTCCCGATTCCTTCAAAGAAGTAAGCAATAAAACCAATGGTTGAAATGATGGCAAAAATGGCTACAATAATATGGGATGCTTTTCCGGCTTTGTCGTTTCCAAAACGGGTTAAAATCCATTCAGAACCTGTCATTACTTTTGATCTTCTGATCCAGACAGCGAGGAACATCATCACGAAGATTTGATTCCAAATTGGCCAGAGCCACATAAACATAAAACTTTTTACTCCATATAAAAACAGGACACCAATCATCCAGGAAGTTCCTGAAACGTCGAACATTCCTGATCCGTTACTTAAACCTAAAAAATACCATTTGATTGTTTTTCCGCCAAGGAAATAATCATCTAATCCTTTTGATGCTTTTCTTGAAATCCAAATTCCTATTCCGACTGAAAGCAGAATATAGGCTACGATGATCGATACGTCAATGATATCCATTAATTTTAGTATTTATTTGTTGGTTAGTTAATTGTAATTCTTGTTTTGGTTCTTTGCGTGATTGTTATTTTGTTTGGAGTTCTCCGTAATAAACCAATTCTAAATTGATTTTAGAATCCTAAGGAAAAACTTGTTGATGACGCGATATTGTTTCTTCGTTAACATAAGTATATTATTTTATATGAAAATTGATTTAGTGAAGAAAACATAATTAAAAAAAATCTTGCCGACTTTTATTTTTGTACACTTTTATTTTACAACTTGCAACTAGAAATTACGAGTAAAATAAAACACAGAATTCCTCAGATAAAACAATCTTAATTTAACTCTAAATCTAAACAAATTTGATTTTTAGTAAAACTATTTTAGACGGACGACATATAAACGAAGATAAACATCAAAAAAGTCACAAAAAACACTCTTATTATGAATTTCAGTTCTGGCAAATTTTATCGTATACCGTTGCGTTATCATGTCTTTTTTTGGCTTACCTACTTTTTATTTAATACTTTTCGCTGGGGAAGTTATTTCAATGATTACTGGTATTCCTTAAAAACAAATTTGCTGGGTTTCCCTATTCACATGACTTTATGTTATTTGAATATTTTGATTTTCATGCCTTATCTTGTGTATAGAAAAAAGTATTTTCTGTATGTAGTTGCGATTCTATCCTCTATTTTTTTAATGGTGATTCTTAAATACAACCTGACATACTTATTAATAACGCATAACGTTTGGCCAGAAGGACCAGAAACTATAAACAAACTGACACTCAATTACAGCATTGAGATGATGATGGGAGAATTGTACGTAATCACTTTTGTGGCCGCAATTAAAATAACCTATGATCTTTTGAAAGAGCAAAAAAGAGTTACAGATCTTGAAAAATCGCAACTGGAAACAGAATTGCTTTTTTTGAAGTCTCAAATTTCTCCGCATTTCTTCTTCAATACGCTAAATAATATTTATTCTTTAGCTGTTGAGAAATCAAACAAAACGCCAAAAGTCGTCATAAAACTCTCTGAATTAATGCGTTATATGTTGTATGATACCAAAAGCACAAGACAAACTTTAGAAAATGAAATATTGTGTATTCAGAATTATCTGGATCTTGAAAGGATTAGAAATGATGATCGATTAGAAATAAATATGTCAATTTCCGGTGATATTCATGATAAGGAAATTGCTCCAATAATACTATTGACCTTTATTGAAAATGCTTTTAAACATGGTGTAAACAGAAACACGGGTAAGGTAATAATCAATATTAATTTTAAAGTAAAAGACGATTATTTGCATTTTACGATTTCGAACCCAATGCCAGAAATTACGCATCATTCAGATAATTTTAACCAGTCGAGTGGCATAGGAATTGAAAATGTCAAAAAAAGACTGGAATTAGGTTATAATAAAAATGAGTACAAACTTTCTTTTACAAATAAAAAGAATATTTTTGTCGTAAAGCTTAAAATTAAAGTCACTTAATACGGCTTAGTGTAAAGAAATACTACCAAAATTATTTCGCTCAAAAAATAATATTTATAAAGATGAAAATAAATTGTTTAATAATAGATGATGAGCCATTGGCAATTAATGTCATTAAAAATTATTTAGAGCCAATTGAAAATTTTGAGGTGATCAACACTTTTAGTAATCCAATAGAAGGTTTGAATTTTTTGAAAAACAACAATGTCGATGTCATTTTTCTGGACATTAACATGCCGGTTCTTGACGGAATCAATTTTATAAAAAGTCTTGAAAATCCGCCGCTACTTATTATTACCAGTGCTTACAGCCAATTTGCTATTGAAACTTACGAACTTGATGTTTTAGATTATCTGGTAAAACCAATTGAATTTCCAAGGTTAATGAAAGCTTTAAATAAAGCAAGTAAAAGACTTGAAAACAAGAATAATATCTCACAGGAAAATAGTCCAGAAAGCCCTTTTATTTTTGTAAAAATTGATAAGAAGAGAATGAAGAAGATTTTCTTTAATGAAATTTTGGTCATAGAAAGCTTAAAAGATTATTTAAAAATAAACACCCTTACGGGCAAATATATCATTCACAGTACCTTATCTGATTTCACTGATTTACTTCCGGAAAGAAATTTTTTAAGAATACACAGATCCTATACCATTGCGATTGATAAAATCGACGCTGTTGAAGGAAACAGTATTGAAATTGAAGGCCTTAGATATGTAATTGGCAGATCATACATGGATCATGTTAAACAAAGGATTTTGAATTCTTCGATTTAAAAATACACACCCTTTTTTCCTGAAGTTTGTCATCCTGAGCAAGTCGAAGGACCGCACTAGCATCTCTACAACAATTGCCGATCTCTTTACGGCATTCCTTTGCGATCCTTCGACTTCGCTCAGGATGACAAGATTATGGATAATCTTTATTACATTTTAGTATGCGATATAGCTTTGCGTTCTTTCAACTTCACTAAGAATAAAAAAACCTTGCGATCCTTGCGGTTAAATTCGCACTCATAAAAAAAATGCAGCCTTACCAGGGCTGCATTTTCAAAACTTGGTAACTAACCACCAAATAAACCACATGAAAATAGTTTATTATATTTTTAATCAATCTAGAAATAATAACGTTTAAAAGCCTCAATAGCCGAATAATCTGCTAATCCCAAAGCGTGATATTTTTCTGCTGTTAATCTGTTTCTGTCTTCCACTCTTACCCAGAATTCTCTGCTGTCATCTCCTTGGAACATTACCCCGTCTTTTTGAGATTGGTGGTAGAATATAGCATGACGTTTTTTAAGCACCTGATCCGGGCTCATTGGGACTGCCATTTCAATTTGGTATGACTCCCATTCGTGCCAAGCTCCTCTGTACAACCAAACCCAGCAATCATCCATATAGCTCTTGTGTTTCAATCGTTTTAAAGCTTCAAACAAACTGTCTAGACAAACTTTATGCGTTCCGTGCGGGTCTGCTAAATCTCCGGCTGCGTAAATTTGGTGTGGTTTAATTCTTTCGATAATATCACACATAATTTCGATATCCGCTTCGCCAAGATTGTTTTTCTTAACTGTTCCAGTTTCGTAAAAAGGAAGATCAAGAAAATTTACATTTGAATCCGGTAATCCTAAATAGCGGGTTGCAGCTAAAGATTCACTTCTTCTGATCAAACCTTTTAATTTTCTCACTTCCAGCGAATCAATATCATTGCTTTTTTTGTTTTTTAAGAAGTTGATAATATTTTCTGATTCAACCGAATTGGAATTTAATGCTTTTGAAATTTCAGCAAATTTTAAAGCCTCTTCGTTTGAAACGGCAATATTTCCTGAAGTCTGGTATGCTATATGAACATCGTGTCCCTGCTCCACTAGTCGGTCAAAAGTACCTCCCATCGAAATAACATCATCGTCCGGATGCGGACTGAAAATGATAATTCTTTTTCTCTCTGGCGTTGCACGTTCTGGTCTGTAAGTATCATCTGCATTCGGTTTTCCACCTGGCCAGCCCGTAATGGTTTGCTGCATTTTATTAAACATTTTAATGTTTAAATGATAAGCAGTTCCTTCCTCGGTTAACACGCTCGACATTCCGTTATCGTTATAATCTTTGTCAGTCAGTTTTAAGAAAGGTTTTTTAGTCAATTCGCTCAACCAGGCAACGGCTTTCAATTTTAATTCTTCAGTCCAGATTACTGATTTTACCAACCAAGGCGTTTTTACCCTGGTTAATTCTGAGGAAGCTTCTGTATCTAAAACAAATGTTGTGTTGTTGTGCTGTTGCAGATATGTAGCCGGTACTCTTGAAGAAATTTCGCCTTCTATTGTCTTTTTTATGATTTCGGCTTTGCTGATTCCCCATCCTAACAATACAATTCTTTTGGCATTTTTTACAGTGCCAATTCCCATTGTAATGGCCTTTCTTGGTACATTATCAATCCCTAAAAAAGAAGAAGCTGCATCAACTCTGGTTAAGTGATCAAGTGTAATACTTCTGGTTCCGGAATTTACGTGAGAGCCAGGTTCATTGAATCCGATGTGACCTGTTCTTCCAATTCCTAAAAGCTGAAAATCAAGTCCACCGTAATCTTTAATCTTCATTTCATAATCAATGCAATATTGCTGAAGATCTTCAC
The DNA here is from genome assembly GCF_001427905.1 of Flavobacterium sp. Root420. Classification (GTDB taxonomy): domain Bacteria; phylum Bacteroidota; class Bacteroidia; order Flavobacteriales; family Flavobacteriaceae; genus Flavobacterium. The sequence goes on along the minus strand of NZ_LMEF01000029.1, from coordinate 675,103 downwards.
TGCTGACATTTCCGTCGGGAATATTGACATTTTGAGGTAATATATTGACATGATCAAAAAGATGCTCGTGCATAAAGTGCCAGTAACTCTGAATATTGTTTTTATCCATCGGATAATATTCATCCAAATTGAAAGTGACCACATTGGCAAAACTCAAACCTTCTTCTTTATGAAGTCGTACTAATTCTTCGTATACTTTTACAGGAGAAGATCCTGTTGCCAAACCTAAAACACAAGGTTCGTTTAGTTCTTCTTTTCTCTGAATTATATTGGCAATTTCCTGAGCTACTAATATCGAAGCTTCCTGAGACGACTCAAAAATTACATTATGAATCTTCTCAAAACGGGTTTCTTCAAACTTTCCGGCTTCTTTAAAATTGATGGTTTCTTTAATCATTTTTGTGTTGTCATTTAATTAGTCAGTATAAAATTAAATATTACATATTCTAAACAATTAAAAATTCGACAGATGACTTCTAACCTTCGGCAAAAAGCATAAATAGAAACTCAAAGCAATATCCGGCATTGAAACTTTGGATTAAAACAATTGAAAAAGAACCTGTTTAAACAAACTTCTTTTTAATTATGCCCTAACAGTCGCCGCTATAACATTTCTCGATCTGTATCTATTAAAAACTATAAAAATAAGACCCATAATAAATAGTAACGAAATGTTTGCTGTCCCAAGCAGTAATTGACTTTTAACGGCATATAAATTAACAAATCCATAGCTGAAGACGGAGCTGACCATATAAGTAGCACCTCCTGTAAGTCCGCTTGCTATACCTGCATTTTTTGAAAAACGACTTAAACAGTAGCCGTAAATAATATTAAAGATAAAACCTCCACAGACATTCAGTCCCATTGTAAAACCAATTACAGTGTAAATATTACTTTCAAATTGGGCGGTAAAAATCATCAGTAAAACTAACGTAAGTTGTACAGAAACCGCAATTGACACTTTTTTTGCCAAAGGTTTATGAATAAGAGATTTGGCAATGATACCGCCTGTCATCACAGATAAACCAGATAACAAAGAACTATAACCCGTTGTAATAGCAGAATACCCAAATACGCGTTCAATAATAAAAGGGCTAACCAAATTATAAATAACCACTAAGCCAAAACAAATACCAAGAATTACAATTCCCAAGGTAAAATCGGCTGTTTTTAGCATACCTGAATAAGTTTGCTCAATAGATTTTAATTTAAACGGATGAAAATATTTTAACGATTCTCCGCTATATAAAAGTTCTAAAACCAAAAAAAGCAATGATAACCCACCAAGGAAATAAAAATTAGATCTCCAGCCAAAAAGGCTTTGCAGATATCCGCCTAAAAATGGCGCCATAATAGGCGCGCAGGCCCAAATTATAGAAAATAAACTGATATAACTTTTTAATTTGTCTCCTGAATACAAATCGACAAAGTAGGCACGTTTCGAGACTACAATAAAGGCAATTGCAATTCCCTGAATGATACGCATGGCGTAGATTACATAAATATTAGGCACAAAAGCAATAACAAAACTTGTTACTGAAAACACGGCCAATGAAGCAATACTGATTTTAAAACGCCCAAAACTATCCAGTATACTTCCTATAAAAATCTGGCTTACTCCTAAACTGAACATAAAAAAGACTAATGAAAGCTGAATGGCACCGGCTGTTACATTTAAGTCTTTTGCCATGGCAGGAAGCGATGGTAAATAAATATCTGTTGCAAATCCGGATAACGGTATGAGTGCCAGAGCTAAAAGGGTACTAAAACCTTTATGGTTTTCTTGTAAATTTCTCATTTTGTAAAAATTATTATTAATTAAAATAGACCAATCGGTCTAAAATTGTTTAAAAAAAATAGATTATAAAACATATCTTTCAAATTCATATTTGATACTGTCCAGAACAATATTCATCTGATCATTGTTTCCAAATACTTTTCGGCATAAAATAGCGCCTTCAATCATTGCAAAAATCTTAACACTAAAATGTTCCGAATTTATTTCTGAAGACAATTCTTTATTCTGAATGCCGTCTTCCACTATAGTAAAAAATCTTTTTTGAGCAGAAAGAATTGCTTTTTTTACGTGTTCTCTCATGACCGGATTTGTGTCATCGGCTTCTGTTCCAAAATTCAAAATCGGACAGCCTTCTGCCATATTTTTGTCATTGCTATAAACATCCAGCAAACTAAAAAGCTTCTCTCTAGCAGATTTACCTTTAGAAACAGCCAAATCTAATTTGGAAGCTAATTGTGTCCTTAGATATAAAAAAGATTCCATACAAATCTCCTCTTTATTTTCAAAATTACCATAAATGCCACCTTTGGCCAGCTTTGTAGCCTCCATAATATCACTCAATGAGGTACCGGCCATGCCTTTCTTGTTAATAAGAGGCGCTGATGTTTCAATTATAAATTGTCTGGTTCGTTCTGCTTTACTCATGATTTCCAAATTCTAAGCTACAAATATAGACCGAACGGTCTTTAATTTGCAACTATTTTAACTTTAATTTTTAAAAGAAATGCTTTCATCCTTTCAAATCCTCAAAATAAGCTGTTGCTTCTTCAATTAAAGAATGCATTAATTCTTTGGCTTTTGTATGTTTTAAAATAGGTGCAATTTGTCCTCCCCAAAATAAAATCATATCCCATTTTTCCTGATCGAGGGCCGCTTTTCGCAAAGGTGACATAAAGGTCGTTTGTAATGGAAATGGTAAAACATTCGATTCTTTACCCCTAATTTCCTTTGCAATTCTGCTGGTTAATCCACGGCCTAATCTTCCTGTATAAGCGCGTGACAAAGTAGAATATTTTGCTGCATCTGAGAATAACATTTGTTTATGGATTGGCAACGCGTTCGATTCGTCAACGGCTAAAAAAGCGGTTCCAATTTGAGCTGCACTTGCTCCCAAAGCTAATGCTGCTGCGACTCCTTTTCCGTTTGCAATTCCACCCGCCGCAATAACCGGAATTTTTACTTTCTCCCGAATTAACTGCAACAAAACAAAAGTTCCGTTTAAAGAGCTTTCTGCCGAAGCTAAGAATGAAGGTCGGTGTCCACCAGCTTCAAAACCGGATGCGATAATCATATCAACACCTGAATTTTCTAAAAAGATAGCTTCGTCTAAAGTTGTTGCTGCACCAACTGTTACGATTCCTAATTTTCGACATTGTTCTAAAACATCGGGAGGCAGCGCACCAAACATAAAACTGAATACTTTTGGACGAACATCTAAGATCACTTGCAATTGATTTTCAAATCTGGATTGAAATGATGCTGGTTTCTCCGGTAACGGGATTCCGGCTTCATCAAAATAAGGTTTGAATAATTCTTTTGCTTTATTAAATTGTTCATCTGTTAAACCTCCTTCAGGAATATCATGATCAGAAACCCAAAGATTAAGATTATACGGTTTATCAGTTGCAGCTTTTATCTGTTTATCAATTTCAAAAATTTCCTGAGGTGTCATTGTATAAGCTCCGAAACCGCCAAGTCCGCCTGCATTTGAAACCGTCGCCGTCAAGGCTACCGAGGATAAAGTACCTCCAAATGGCCCTTGTAATATTGGATATTGAATTCCAAGTAATTCTGTTGCTTTTGTATTGTACCACATGACTTTACATTTAAAGTTATTCACTTAAATTGGTCAGCATTTTATTGATAATATACCATTTGCCATTAATCCTATGGAAAGATAAAAAATCCCGATAATTAAACTCGTACATTTTTAAATTAATCTCTGCCATCGCAATTGAATTTACGACTTTTATATTTAAAATTTCGCCCTTAAAAGGTTTCCCTGAATCTTTTGGACTTTGTCTGTTTTTGACGCCATTCAAATAAAGGTCGGCTGTTTTAAAGTACGGCTGTCCGTTTACATCTCCATAAACTAATGTTCCGGGATAAAAAATACTTTCCAACAGTATTGCATCTCCTTCGTAAATGCCTTTAAAATAATAATTTTCTATTGCGTCTGTGATGGCTAACACAGCTTCGTGTTGATTTTCCATTTTGATATTGTTTTGTGCTTTTATGCCTTGGAATGTCCAAAGCATAAAAGCGATTAATAAAATAGTTTTCATCTTAATTTAAATTATGACCAGCTGCTTTTCCACCATCAACATTGATAATTGATCCCGTAATAAAAGTGCTTTTTGCAACAGTGTATACCATTTCGGCAACATCATCGATTTCCCCTACTCTGTTTAATAAATGCAGGCCAGCATTCTGATCGGCTTTATCACCGTGCATTGGCGTTCTGATAACACCTGGAGCAACTGTATTAAAACGAATGTTTTGTTTTCCGAATTCTGCGGCCAATTGAATAGTTAAAGCATGAATTGCACCTTTACTTGATACCGGAGCCGAAGCTGGCCATCCGCCTAATCCGTGGTTTACCAAAGGCGTTCCGATGTTAATTACAACACCGTCTTTTTGTTTCAACATTTGAGGAACAACTGCCTGAGTAGTAAAATAAGTTCCTTTAAGGTTTATAGTTAAAAATTTATCCAGATACGCTTCATCCACTTCTAAAAAGGGTTTGCTGTCAAAGATTCCGGCATTGTTTACCAATACATCTACAGAGCCAAATTTTTCGATTGCGATTTTTACCAGTTGTTCACCTGTATTTTTATTGCTGATATCTCCGGCATACATTGCCAGATTATCTCCTGCACCAAATTCATTATAAGCACTTTCCAATGAAGCTGGAGTTACTGAATTGATTACTACATTATCGCCTCTGTCTAAAAAATATTTAGCGATTCCTTTTCCTATACCAGATGCTGCACCTGTTACAATTATGGTTTGTTTTTTCATGATACTTATTTTTTCTCGGCTGTTATGCCTTTTTCTCTTAATACTGATACTTGTTCTCCTGCATAACCCCAATCGTCTAATTCAATTTCCTGAATTACAACGTGGGTTAAATGTGGATCTTTGTTTAATACTTCTGTAATCAGGTTGGTGATACCACTGATTAATTCTTGTTTTTGCTCGCGTGTTACGCCTTCGCGAGTCAATTCGATTTTTACGTAAGGCATGGCTTTAGTTTTTAGATTGTCCCGAAAATATGGCTTCGGCAGTGATATTAAAATCCAACTCGAAGTCGTTATAAATTAATGTATCACCCAAATCTTTGAAGAAATTCCCTGAACGGAATCTGATATCATATTTAGTACGATCAATTACCAATTTACCAGTAAGTGTAATTGCATTTCTATTATTTTCTAACGTTGCTTCAAAACCAACAACGTGTGTAATATCTTTTATGGTAAGATTACCTTCAAGATAAAAAGTACGGTCTGTTATTTCTTTTACTGAAAGAATATCAAAAGTAGCAGTAGGAAATTTTTTGATTGAGAAAAAATCATCTGAGGCAAGATGACCCGCAAATTGTGTATTAGTTGCCGGATCTGTTACATCCAGAATTTTAATGGAAGCGGTGTCGATAACAACTTTTCCATCTTTTACTTTTCCATCGTTTAAGATGAAATTACCTTCTTTGATACCAATTGTACCATTATGAGCACCGGTAACTTTTTTACCAGTCCATTCTACGTTGCTATTTGAGCTTACGATTTTAAAATTTGTTGTTTCCATTTTTATTGTATTTAAAAGTACAATACAAAGGAACGGCGACTATAAAAATTGGTTACGTGATGTAGATCACATTCTGATTTTGGGGTTAAATCATGGAATTATATTGGTTTATTTCACGCAGATATAAGTTTTTATATATGTTGCCTTTTTAATCTCGCAATCCCGATAGCTATCGGGAGCTGAGTTGCAAAGTTTTTTTGTTTCACGCAGATTTAAAAAGATTTAAGCAGATTAGCGCAGGTTTATTATTTGCTAATGTTAAAAAAAATCTTTTTAAATCTGCTGAAATCTGCCAAATCTGCGTGAAAAATTGACAAAGATTAGCAAAAAACACAGCGTCAATCCACTTATCTTTTTAAATCTGCGTGAAACTTTTTGTACTTGCAGCTCCAAAAAAATAAAGTTTCTTTTACGAACTATATAATCGGCTTAAAGTTTCTCTTGAAACTCCCAGATATGCTGCAATCAAATGTTTTGGGACAAGATTGTATAATTGAGGATATAATGCCAAAAGTTCTTCATATCTTTTTTTGACATTATTATTCATAAACGATAAAAGCCTTTTTTGAGATGCTATGTAGCCTTTATTGGTTCTCCAGCGGAAAAAATGTTCTAACTGATGGAATTCTCTGCACAGTTTTTCGCGGTCTTCACTAGAAAGACAAAGCACTTCAGCATCTGTAATACAATCAACGCTTATTGTTGCGGGCGTCTGGTTGTATAAAGCAGCATAATCAGAAGCCCACCAGGTTGGCATGGCAAACTGCAATATGTAAATTTTGATTTCATCATTAATAAAGAAAGCTTTCAGGCAACCCGAAATTACAAAATATTCGCAATCGACTTTATCTCCTTCACCGATAATAACCTGTCCTTTTTTAAAAGACTGTGGTTTAAAATGAGAGAAAATATAAGTGAATTCATCATCGGTCAATGAAGCAATTTTTGCAATATGTTGTTGTAATAGTTCTTTGGCTTCCATTAGAAAATCTGAATAAATGTTTTGTAAAGTTATGAAATCCGTTGAACTTATTGATTGTCTATTTTGAAGCTGAAATTGTCCATTTCAACAAAAAAGTACTATTTTTTTTAATGCTTCTCATAGAAATTTGTCCTGTTTAACAACTTAAAATTTAAAATCATGAATGCAAAAACAACAAACATTATTTATTGGACAGGTGTACTATTAACTTCTTTATGGTTTGGTGCCAGCGGTTTTTTCGAGCTTACAACAAATCCAATTGTTTGGGGAATTACACAACAATTAGGTTATCCGGAACACTTCATTTATTTACTTGGGGTATTTAAAGTGGCTGGTGTAATTACGTTATTAATTCCGAATAAATTATTACGATTGAAAGAATGGGTATTTGCGGGGATTTTCTTTGACATTACCTTCGCTTTCTTTTCAAAACTGGCAGTATTAGGTTTTTCTGCCACAATTGATGCTATCATTGCTTTTACAATGGTAAGTGTGACTTATTTCATGTTTAGAAAATTATATAGCGCTGACTATAGTGTCAATACTGCAGCATAAAGCTAGTTTCAAAAAATAGAATCAAAAGCCTGAGATTTAATCTTAGGCTTTTTTGCATAGAAACTGAACTTCTCAACAAATAAATTTGAGCTTTTCAACAAACTATCTACCTACCCTTCTAATGTAATTTTGTAATGAACAATTAAATATAATTACAATGAACAAAATATGGTTTATTACAGGAAGCTCCAGAGGATTAGGACGTAATCTTACAGAAGCAGTTTTAGAAAGTGGCGATAAAGTTGTAGCAACAGCCCGCGATATTAATCAGTTAAACAATTTGAAGGAACGTTTTAAAGATCAGATTTTTCCAATAGCATTAGATGTTACCAACTACAAACAAGTGTCTAGCGCAGTTCACACAGCTGTAGAACATTTTGGAAGAATAGATGTATTGGTAAACAATGCCGGATTCGGAATCATTGGTGCTGCTGAAGCTTATACCGATGAACAAGTTAGAAGTCAGTTGGAAACCAATCTATATGCACCAATTGAGATTACACGTGCGGTCTTGCCTTATATGCGCAAACAGGGTTCAGGAAGAATTTTGCAAATCAGTTCTATTGGCGGGCGTGTCGGTAATCCGGGTTTAACGATGTATCAGGCGGCAAAATTTGGCTTAAGCGGTTTTACGGAGGCTTTAGCTAAAGAAGTGGCTCCATTAGGAATATTCGTAACCAGCGTTGAACCAGGTGGTTTCCGTACGGATTGGGCGGGTGCTTCCATGTCGTATGCAGCTGAAATAGAAGGCTACAAAATGGTAAAACAACGTACTGATTTTTTCAAAGAAGGAAAATTTGTTGCGGTTGGAGATCCTGAAAAAGCAGCCAGGGTAATGGTCGATTTAGCCTCTCATCCAAACCCACCGATACATTTAGTATTAGGAAGTGAAGCTATTGGAATCTTAAAAAATGCTGATCAAAGCCGAACAGAAGAAATGGAAAAATGGATTGATGTTAGTTTATCTACAGACCATACCGATGCCGGAAGCTTTTTTGATACAGCACAGGGAAAATGGTATACCAATAATGGTAAAAAACAATAAGGTAAGTACCTTTTACAATGGGCAGTTATCCATAATAACTGCCCATTTTTTTTATAAATTTGTGATATGAACGATTCAAAAATAAATCAAAAAACATCTCCAATTGCTTATTCGTGCTACTACACTCAAAATCGGGAAGGCGAGCAATTTGCTGCAGAACATGTTTTAAGTTTTCAGATTTCGGGAATACTTACTTTAAACAATGGAAATCAGGAATATATTTTCAAACCTGGGGATTTTCGATTTATCAAAAGGAATCAGCTTATAAAATTCATTAAACAACCCGATCCGAATACTGCTTTTCAATCCATATCAATTTATCTGAATCAGGAGGCGTTGCGCGATTTTTCTATAAAACACAATCAGAAAACCAGTTTAATTAAAAGCCCTGAAACAGAAACTGTCTTTCAGTTAAAACAAGTTCCGCTGCTTAAAAGCCTAATGGATTCGCTAATTCCTTATATCAATGAAGATCAATTGATTACTGAAGAACTTCAGGCTTTAAAAGTAAATGAAGCCATTACTATTTTATTGCAATGCAAACCGGAACTCAAAGACATTTTATTTGACTTCAATGAACCCGGCAAAATTGATCTGGAAGCTTTTATGAAAAAGAACTTTCATTTTAATGTGCAATTAGAGCGTTTTGCCTATCTCACCGGCCGCAGTCTGGCTACCTTTAAACGTGACTTCCAGCGTATTTTTGAAATTTCACCAAGCCGATGGTTACTACAAAAGAGATTACAACAAGCGCATTATCTTATAAAGGAAAAAGGAAAAACACCATCTGAAGTTTATTTGGAAGTAGGTTTTGAAGATCTTTCACATTTCTCCTTTGCTTTTAAAAAACAATATGGATTGTCTCCTTCTAAGGTGTGAAAAATTTAACCGCAAGGGACGCAAGGTTTTTTGAAATAGAGGACTTTATAAAAACGCAAAGGTCGCAAAGCTAGCAGATAGCTTTGCGACCTTTGCGTAAACTCCTTGCGTCCCTTGCAGTTAAATTAAATGTACCGCTTACCTATTTTCCAGCCAACTTAAAAATGTGGTAGCTTTCTCTTTTCCTACCAATAATTTTTCTTCTGTCGGAATCGTTAATTTAAGAATTAATTTGCGGGAGAAATAATGTTCTGCTTCTCTTATTGCTGAAAAATTAATTAAATATTGCCTGTTGATTCTGAAGAATTGCGTTGGAGACAATAACTTATGAACCTCATCAAGAGATTGCGTAATTTGATATTCGGCTTTATCAAAAGTAATAATTGTCGGAGTCTCGTTTTTAATGCAAAACAAAGCGATATTCTCTGTTAAAACCGTTTGGTATTTATTGTTTTTAAAAACCAGGAAACTGCTTTTACCTTTATTCTCGCCAGTTCGCGTTAATAAATACTCAAAATCCGGCATCATTTTTTTATTTCTTTGGAAGAAATTCTTCAATTCACCTGCTTTTTTGATTGCCTGAGCAATGCTTTCTCTCGAAAAAGGTTTCAGCACATAATCGATTCCGTTTGACTTAAATGCGTCGATAGCATAATCATCAAAAGCGGTACAAAATATGACAGGCGACAGAACCTCAACATTTTTGAAAATCTCAAAACAGAGACCATCTGCCAACTGAATATCCATAAAAATCAAATCCGGCTGATCATTTTCCAACAGATAACTCACGGCTCCGTCTATGCTTTGTATATACGACAAAATTTGAGCATCGGGCCTGATACTCAAAATTAGCTGACCAAGGCCTTTGGCCGTTTTTATTTCATCTTCAATTACTATGATAGTCATAAATCAGTGGTATTTTTACTTTAAAAATAGTTTCGGTTTTATCAATTTCAATTTCTTTGTGAACCAAATGCATAAAACGCTGATTGATATTGTCCAGGCCAACCCCGGTAGACAGTACGCCTCTTTTAAGCTGAATCTGATTTTCGATTACTAAGAAATCATCTTCGGTATATAATTTTATTTCTAATGGTTTATCCAAAGAAACCACATTGTGTTTGATACAGTTTTCAATCAATAATTGCAAAGTAAAAGGCGGAATAGCCGAATCGTATTGTTTTGGATCGACATTATTATTCAAAACAAATCCATCTTCAAAACGCGCTTTTAGCAAATAAACATAGGAATCTAAAATTTGAAGTTCTTCGCGAAGCGGAATTAAATCTAACTTGCGACTCTCCAATGTAAAACGATAAAAATCAGATAATTTCAGAATAAAATCAGAACTCTGCGGATCCTGAATATCGACCATTGATTTCAACGTATTCAGACTATTAAATAAAAAATGCGGATTCACCTGCTGTTTCAATAGTTCGTATTGTGCTCCCAAATTTACAGCATGAGTGCGTTCTAATTCAATTCCCATTTGCTGTGTCTGATAGTTTTGAAAAAGCAAATGCAGAAACATATAAACGATCAAATTGATTAAAATACCACGTAACTCGAACATAATTGGTGCATCCATTTTGGATATCTGAAAAAGTTCCTGATGTCCAATTACCAGTGCCACCATTATCAAAATCCCCATTACAACACTCAATAAAAGTTTCCAGTTGAATAAGCTTTTATTAGTGCGTTGTGAAGAATATTTTGGCAGGCTGTAAATATTGTAATACCATATAAAAATAGAGAACATCAAGGTAATCGAAGAATTGATGACAATATCCCCAGAAGTTGAATCGGCATCAAATAATTTTGGTATCGAAGCAAGAATTGCAAGCGCTATAGAACTTCCCCAGATCACCTTTTGGGAAACGTGAAAGCTTTTTACTTTTTCCATAATTGTAGATATTTTTTAAATCTCGCTTTGCCAAAGATAGAATATTTTGAAAAGGATTTTTATTGACGGAAAAATCGAAATAAAATATTTTACCCGATTTCATCCTCTTTATAAGTTCAAATTTCAGAGCCAAAGTGCTTTGTTTACATGACGCTTTAAAGTGTTGGTGCGTTTTGCTTTTCCATTTTACTGCAACGGGTCAAGCTTAAGAAGATTTTTTTCATAAGATAGAAGAAGATTGAAAAATAGCTCTTGCTGCTCCTGAAATAGTGCCCTTATTTTTGTCCTGAACAATACCAATCACTTCAAAATCTTTTGCATTAAAACTTTTTGGCAGATGAATAAAAACTGTTCCTTTTTTGTCTTTTAAAGCTACTGAATATAAATGATATACAATTTGATAATGTGACAAAATTCGGTTAGCATTCTCCCCTCTTTTTACATTACTTTTTGCTGTTTTTTGGACAATGGCAATTAATAAATTACTGTTTTTAAAAGTTCCTTCGATGCTATAATTTACGTTAAGCTTATTGTTGGCCTGTTTAGCTTCTAGAGATAAATTGGTTGTAACGGGTTTTGAAAGTGCCGATTTGATTCCGTTTCTAACCAAAGTTTCCTGCGAAGCGATATAATCTGCTCTTCCGTTTATGATTAACTGCGGTGTATAGATAGGTTCTTTTCCAAGAAACTTGGCATAATCATATTGTCTTTTGGCATAATCTGCATTACTAAAAATATCTTTCCAGCCTTGTCTGTCCCAATAATCGACATGATAAGCCAAAACATAAACATTGTCATCTTTGTATTCATTTTGAATTCGTCCCATCAATTCATCTGCTGGTGGACAGCTCGAGCAGCCTTCAGAAGTATATAATTCTAATAAAGCAAAACCTTTTTGACTATTAGTATTTTTAATATTCTGACTGAAAGAATCTATTGCTATTAGTAAAAACAATGCAATAAAAAGGCTTGATATTAATTTTATCTTTTTCATTTTTTCTAAAGTTAGAAGTTAAATGTAAAATGTTAGAAATTAACAATCACAACTAACATTTTACATCTATACCTATTTTAAAGAATATTAATTTCAACATTAATGTTTCCTCTTGTAGCTTTTGAATAAGGACAAGTCTGATGCGCTTCATCAGCTAGTTTTCTTGCTGTTTCAGTATCTAAGCCAGGAAGACTGATATTCAATCTTGCCTGTAAGGAATATGCTCCGTCTGTTACAGCCAAATCTACTTCGGCATCAACGGCGGTATCAGCGGGCAGTTTGATATTTAGTTTTGAAGCGGCAATTCCCATTGCGCCAATAAAACAGGCTGACCATCCAGCTGCAAAAAGCTGCTCTGGATTTGTTCCCGGACGTGAAGATCCCGGAGAACTCAATTTAATATTCAATTGATCATCTGAACTTTGTGATGCTCCTTCGCGACCACCAGTTGTGTGTGTTTTTCCTGTGTATAAGATTTTTGTTTCCATGACTTTATTAATTGTTAATTGTTAATTGTAAATTTTATATGCTTGATATTGAGATGTAAAATGTGAGATGCAAAAGGTAATTAATCATTTACAATTTACAATTTACTATTAGCTACGTCTATAATAGCCTGAGCAAATGCTTTCGGGTCTTCCTGAGGCACATTATGTCCGATGCCTTTTAGGATTCGGTGTTCGTATTTACCGGTGAATTTGTCGGCGTATGCTTTTCCATCCACGAAAGCGCCGTCAAAATCACTTGCTATAGTAATTGTCGGAACTTTAATTGCCGGTCTTGCTGCCAAACGTTTTTCTAAACCATCGTATTTAGATTCTCCAGCGTCAAGAGATTGTCTCCATCTGTAATTATGAATTAAGATTGCTACGTGATCCGGATTATCAAAAGACTGCGCTGTTTGATCGTAAGTTGCTTTGTCGAATTTCCATAAAGGAGAAGCCAATTGCCAGATTTGTTTGTTAAACTCATAAGTATTTTGAGCGTAACCTAATTTTCCTCTTTCTGTTGCGAAATAATATTGATACCACCATCCTAATTCTGCTTTTGGAGGTAATGGTTTTAGGTTCGCTTCAAGATTTACAACCAAATAACCACTTACAGAAACCAGTCCTTCTAAACGTTCTGGCCAAAGTGCCGCCATAACTACAGCCGTTCTTGCTCCCCAGTCGAAACCACCAATAACAGCTTTATCAATTTTAAGGGCATCCATCAGTGCTATAATATCGCTTGCTAATGCAGCTTGTTGTCCGTTTCTAAAAGTATCTTTCGAAAGAAAGGTTGTAGTGCCTGATCCTCTTAAATAAGGTGTGATTACTCTATAGCCTTTTGAAACTAAAATGGGAACCACTTCATTATAACTGTGAATATCATAAGGCCAGCCGTGAAGCAGAATTACTACTTTTCCGTTTGAAGGTCCTGCTTCAGTATATCCTACGTTTAATAAACCGGCGTTGATTTGTTTTAATGTTCCAAGAGAAGAGTTTACTGCTATTTCATTTCGCTTTTGATTTTCTGATTGTGCATTGATTGATGTCATTGCAAAGAAAAGAACTGCGATTAAAAATACTTTAGAAGTTAAAGCAGTAATACTGTTTGTGATTTTTGATATTGCTTGCATAATTCCTGATTGTTAATTAGTTGATTATAGTTAATTTACTCACCAAAAGTAGTTTGACAATAGTTATTCTGAAATTAGAAAAGAGTTCAAACGGACGAAGTAAATGGTGAAACGGGCAGACTGAAAGTTGAAAATTCTGCTGTTGAATACGTTGTTTATTTTTTAAGAACCAAAATTGGTTTTCCTTTTTCAACGATATAAGTCGCCAGTTCTGAAGCTTTTGCATTACTATTATTTCTAGCGGAATGCACTACGCCTGCCGGAATAAAAAGTACTTCTCCTGCTTTTAGTGTTACGGGTTTATCATCATTAATCTGATATTCTAATGAACCTTCAAGTACATAAATAACTTCTTCGCCGGGATGAGAATGTTTTCCGAAAGCAGTATGCGGTTCAAAATCAATTCTCGCCTGTAACGTTTCGTGTCCTGCAATACTAAGATCATGCTGTTGTAAATTGGTACGTTTTATTCCTGATTGTTGTGCCGAAACACTGCCTGAAATAAGTAATGCAAAAAAGCTAAGAATAGTGATTGCATTTGATCTGAAGTTTTTATTTGTTTTCATATTGTTTTGATTTTTAAATTATTTGATTATCAGTTAATTTCTTCGTCAAAAGTACCCTGACAATCCTTCTTTTAAAATCAGAAAATAGTCCAAACGGACAAAGTAAGGAGTGAAACGGACAGTATGAAATGTGAGATTTGAAATGAATAACTTTGCGACTTAACCGCAAGGTGCGCAAAGTTTTTTTAAGCAGGGTTTATAAAACACAAAGGTCGCAAAGCTATATGATGATAACTTTGCGACCTTTGCGTAAATCCTTGCGGTTAAACAATTTCAACCTAAAGCCTGAAACAAAATAAAGCCCTGAAATTTCAGGGCTTTATTTTTATTTCTTCTTTTTCGATTTTGATTTCGATCTTTTCGCTTTCTTTTTGGCTATTTTTTTTGCCTTAGCTTTATCTTTTGCTTTTTTAGCTTTTGCCTTCTTTTTGGCTTTTGCTTTTTGCTTTGCTTTTTTAGCTTTCTCTTTCTTTTTGTCTTCTTTCGCTTTTTCTTTTTTCTTGGCTACTTGTTTTTTCTTTTTTGCTTTTTCTTTGTCCTTGTCTTTTGCGTCTTTTTCTTTCATCTTGTTCTTCTTATTTTTAGTTTTACTATTATTTTCATCCTCTGAAACAATTCCTTGCGTTTCTTGCGAAACATCAGTCGAAACAACTTCTTCTTTTTGTTCTATTGTTTTTGGTGTAGAAACTGGTGCCTTTTTTACAGGTTTTTTAGCTGTGACAGTAGCCTTTGGCTTTGTCGGTTCTTTTGGTTTTGAATCTGCTACTTCAGCTTTTATTTCATTGTCAGAAGCAATTTCATTTTTAAGAGTTTGCTCACCGGTTTTTAAACTATCATTTTCAGAGTTCTGATTTAATTCATTTTCTTTTTCTTTCATGTACAGCAATATTTATTAGAGTGAAATTTTAAATAATTTTCAATGTTATTGACAGGTTACCTTAATGTTAATTAATTATTAACAAATATACTTTTAAAAACAACGCTCCAATGTTAAGCTTTGCCTCTCAGCGAAAACTTAACATTGGACATTTTTTGTTGTGCATAAAAGGTTTCAAAGTGTGGTACATTTTATCCTGAAGAAATTGAAGGTTTCGTGATAAATGCAGTACAATCATAATGGCTGCATCAATCGTTTCAGGAAAACCTTCAATTACTTTTATAATTGCCCTAATACCTCCGGCCGATGCACCAATGGCAATAAGATTTTAGTATACCACCTTCTGGCCCGTAATGTTCCGGGTTACTATGTTCGCAGTTTCCTACCAAATTATGATCACAGAAAAAACAATTTCCGCAGGCAATAGGAAACGGAATGACAACGCGATCGCCTCTTTTAAGATGGGTAACTGTCGAGCCTGTTTCCTCAACAATGCCCATAAACTCGTGTCCCAATACCATGGTCTTGGTTGTGGCAGTCCGCCGGAATAAATGTGAAGATCACAACCGCATATAGTGGTAGAAGTTACTTTTAAAATAATATCGTCTTTTCTTTAAGTTTCGGGTCATCGACTGTATCATATTGTACAGAACCGGGCCCATGTATAACAGCTGCTTTCATATATCTGTTTTTCTCGAATTAATAAAAATCTAATTAACTAATATTAAGCTTTTTACACTTATATTATTTATCAAAATTCTTACATAAAAAACACCATGGTAATCCTATAAAATTTAGCATTAAACTTATAAGATTTCCTTACAAACCCTTACTAGCTTTGATAGCATTTACTATAAATATCAGTCTCTTGCATAATTAGACAAATCTCAAAAACAAAAAACAAACAATCATGGACAATAAATCGAATCATAGTTTAAAAAGCTCCAGCATAACTTCAGGCGACAATGTTTCGTTTTGGATTGATTCTACGCAAATTATCTCCTGCAATATCCCTGACCAGGATATAGAAACTGAAGTTTTAATTATTGGAGGCGGAATTGCTGGTTTAACTACCGCTTATAAATTGCTAAAGGCCGGAAAAAAAATAGTTATGGTAGAAGACGGTTTTATTGGCAGTGGCGAAACCGGGCGAACTACAGCACATTTAACGTGCGCTTTAGACGACCGTTATTATTTTCTGGAGAAAATATTTGGAGAAAACGCTGCTAAACTTGCAGCTGAAAGTCATACTGAAGCCATAGATGAAATTGAAAAAATAGTGAACGAATTAAATATCGATTGCTCTTTTAAAAGAGTAAATGGTTATTTGTTTCTTCATCCAACGGATAAGGAAGAAAATTTAGATAAGGAATTTCATGTCACACAAAAAGCAGGATTAAAAACCTCTATTTTAAAAGGAATTCCTGCATTGGCGAATGCCGAAAACCAACGATGCCTGGCTTTTGCCAATCAGGCACAATTTCATATTTTACAGTATTTAAAAGGGCTTGCTGACGCTATAACTTCTTTAGGAGGCATAATTTATACAGAAGCCCATGCTGAAGATATTACCGAAAAAGGTGCAAAAGTGAATGGATATAATTTTTCTGCACAACATATTGTAGTAGCAACAAACAGTCCTGTTAATGATGTTTTGACCATGCACACCAAACAACATGCTTACAGAACTTATGTAATAGCCGGAAAAGTTCCGAAAGGAGAACTTCCTTACTCTCTTTGGTGGGATACAGGCGATCAAAAATCAAAATGGGTTTCACAACCTTATCATTATGTACGTTTGGAAAGTTATGATGAAAACTACGATTTATTAATTTCAGGAGGAGAAGATCACAAAACAGGTCAGGCAGATGAAGAAGGGATTTCGCCAGCTGAACGTTATGACAGACTCGAGGCATGGACCCGAACTTATTTTCCGATGCTCGAAAATGATTTAACTTACAGATGGTCAGGCCAGGTAATGGAACCAGTAGATTCTCTGGGATTTATGGGGAAAAACCCAGGCGATAACAATATTTATATTATCACCGGAGATTCCGGAAACGGTATGACACATACCACTATTGGTGCAATGATTATTTGTGATAGTATAATGGGCATTAAAAACAAATATGAAGATTTATATAACCCATCCCGAATTACCCTTAAAATTGCTGTTGACTTTGCAAAAGAAGTCTGCAATATGGCTTCTCAATATGTTGACTGGATTACGACATCTGACTTAAAGAATACGGCAGATTTACCTGCCGGAGAAGGTGGTGTAATTTCGTCCGGATTAAAAAGGATCGCCGTTTACCGCGATTATGATAATTCCTTAAAGGCGTTTTCTGCTGTATGCCCTCATTTGGGCTGTATTGTAAATTGGAATTCCGATGAAAAATCTTTTGATTGTCCTTGTCACGGTTCAAGATTTTCGACAGACGGATCCGTTATAAATGGCCCGGCACAAACAGATTTACATAAAATTCATATCAAATCAAAAGCACATGAAAGCAATTATACTTCTGGCTACACTCAAAAAGAAAGGCCGCTCTAATACTGAAACACTTGTTGAATTTTTTGTTGAATATCTGAAAGATCAAAATATTGATTACGAAATCATTAAACTTATTGATCATCATATCGTTCCGGGATCCTATATACATATGGATGTCAAAGATGACTGGCCGGAGATTTATCAGAAAATTTTAAATGCCAAAATTCTACTTTTTGCAACACCAATTTGGTGGAACAGCCATTCGTCTGAATTACAACGCTGTATCGAAAGACTCGATGAAGTATATGACATTATTCTTGCCGGAGAAGATTCTCCACTCGATCGAAAAATTGGCGGTGTCATCATAACGGGAGATTCAGATGGCGTTGAACATATTACAGGAAATATTGCAAATTTCTTTTGCAATATTGGTGTGACCGTTCCGCCGTACACATCCCTGGGTGTAATATGGGATGGGCATGCAAAAGATGCAAAAAAAACTAAGCCGCAATTACTGCAATATTACAAACGCATGTATGGCAAAGATGCTCAAGCGATGGCAGAATCCTTAAAAAAGGCATCGAAGTAAATAATTAAATTTAGTTTTTGTTCATGCAGATTTTAAAAAAGACTTAAGCAGATTAAAGTTGATTTAAAATCTGCTTGCCTTAAATTCTCTCGCAGATCTGGCGGATTGAGCAGATCTTGACTGATTTATGACTGAGACTTCTTTTTTTTAATTGTTTGACGCAGATTTTAAAACTTACTATATGAAATCCACAGATTCTAATACCCAAAATAAAGAGACTGATAAAAAGAGCAGTAACTCAAAAAATACCGATCAGAAATCAGGAAAAGATGCAGAGAGAACAGTCATTAGAAAAAGCCCTGCTAAATAGTTACTTCTAAGATGATGAAGAATAATAGCATTACTTGCTCATTAACTTTACGATAATAAAATAGTGTACTCCCGGTTTCAATTGTTTTTGATGTTAATGCTTACTGATTTTTTGACACCAATATTACTCGAAACGATGAGACTTGGGAGTACATTTTTTTAATAACCAAAACATTCTAATTATGACTTTTCATATACTATCACAAATACTAATTACCACAATAGCTGCAACATCTTTAATGACCTTGTTTAGTTATGTTGTCTCAGCAAGTGCCAGAGAATTGTACAAAGAGCCTGTATTGCTTACGTATCTACTTTCTTCACTAAAAATTGAAGTATCGCCACAAATAAAAACTTTTTTAGCGTGGCTTTTACATTATATAATTGGGCTTCTTTTTGTGTTAATTTATCATTATTTATGGGTGTATGATCTAGTCGAAATGTCATGGCCGGCAGCTTTTGTTTTGGGAGCAGCCAGTGGTGTCATAGGAATTTTTGGATGGATTTTACTGTTCAAAATTGTACCTCAAAAACCTAATATCAATTTTAAAGGTTATTATGTTCAGTTGTTTTTTGCACATATCATTTTTGGAGTCGTTGCTTTCCTTGTTTACAAACTTTTTATTTAAATAATTCACTGATTTTGCGGAAATATTTCCTACTGATTTTACGGATCAGGTGGGTGTTTGTGCTGTTTTTTTGCCGTTCCCGATAGCTATCGGGATAAAGGTTTAAAAAGTTTTTCTGCCACGACACAGACGAAGCAACTCACGAATGATAGTGCAGAATTGAATTATAAGGTTAATTCTGTAAGGATCAACATTAATAGTGTAATGCAAAAAACACATAAAGCGCTTATTTTTAACACAATAAAATTTAATATTAATAAAATATAGAATTATGGAAACAGCAGCAACCTCTTCAAAACAAGTTTCTAGTTCAGGGACTTCAAAACTTAAAACAAACGTTTCAGCATTGGAAAGAATTTTAATGGTTACCAGTGGTGGCTATCTTTTATATAAAGGTTTATCAAAAGAAGATAAAAGTATCGCGCAAATTGGCTCAGGAAGTGCCATGCTTTTACGCGGACTTTCAGGATATTGTCCTGTTTATGATGCCGTAGATCATTTAAAAAATGACAAGGCATCAAATGTAAATATCAGAGTTAGCAGTGTAATCAACAAACCTATAAGTGAGGTTTATAATTTTTGGCGTGATTTCGAAAATCTGCCAAAATTCATGAACCATCTTGAATCTGTAAAACCATTAAGTTATACAACCTCAAAATGGACAGCCAAAGGTTCGGCCGGACTAGGAAAAATAAGCTGGAAAGCTGAAATTATAAAAGACGAAAAAGAAAGATTAATCAGTTGGAATTCACTTCCGGATTCCTCCATTAAAAATGCCGGAAAAGTGGTTTTCAGACCAAGTGGAAATAGCACCGAAATTATTGTAACGATTTCGTATCACGCACCACTGGGAGTTGCTGGCGAAAGCGCTGCAAAATTGCTTAATCCGTATTTTGAAAAACTGGTAAAAGATGATATTATGAATTTCAAAACGTACTTAGAATCTGTTTAGGACTTGGTATATTTACCTAAACGATTTTAAAATAAGAAGAGCCTGTAATTGAATATTACGGGCTCTTTTTATTCTCTTCAACTGTAAAAAAATGGATATTAAGTTCGTTTATAATAAACGTAATCATCGTTTTTCGGGTAGCGGACTCAGAAAGGAAGTATAATAAATATAATTCATCCAGATATAGTACGTTATTATATAAACAAAGAAAAAGGATATGACATCCTGAACAGATGAAATCGATACTTGAATGTCACTATCAACGTGAAACTCCATTAAACGGTTCTAATTTTAAAATGATAAAAACCTGTAACCTTTTCTAAAAGAAAGATTACAGGTTTTTTATTTTTATATTATTGAATTTATTCTTCATCCGAAGCTTCAAAATTAATGTTGTTATAAGCTACTTCGGTTAAAAGTATGTCTGCTTCTTTTTCTTCGTCTAAAGTTTGCTCTAATAGATCCAGCGCTTCATCTTCACCTAAGGTGTGAGCAAAAGCGGCCAATGTACCGTAAGTAGCAATTTCGTAATGCTCAATTTTTTGTGAGGCAGCAATGATTCCGGCATCACGAACTGGCCCTTGTTCAGTTTCTTCCATAATGCTCACGCCTTCTTTAATCAGACCTTCCATTGCTTCGCATTTCTTTGCTGATGCTTTTTCTCCAATCAATTCAAAAACTTGCTCTAATCTCGTTACCTGTTCTTCTGTTACGGTGAGATGATCATTAATTGTAGCAATGAGATTTTCTGAAGTTGCATTTTTAGCCATTTTTGGAAGCGCTTTTACCAAAGCTTTTTCTGCCCAATAAATGTCTTTCAGTGAGTCTACAAATAATTCTCTCAGTCCTTCTGCGGCTGACGATTTTGCTTTTACAGCTCCATTTGCTCTTGATCTCGATGTTCTGGCACTTTTAGTTGTTGTGTCAGTTGTACCGGTTTTAGTGCTTGTCGTTTTCATAATATTTTTTTTAATTAATTTATACTTGTCAAAAATATACTTCACACACTATCAGTTATTTACAAAATTATAATTGGGTTTTATAAAATTAGCACACTCCTTTTCAACTCAGTTTTTTTGATATAGATATTGTATAAATGTGAAATACAATTCTATAAATAAAATAAAATATGTCGTTATAACTTTGATAGTAACCTTTTATACAACTAACATTATGGTAAAATTATTCATCCCATAATCCAAAATATGGTTTTAGTTATGGTTCCCGGAGAATTTAAAGGGTTAAAAAAAGATCTTTTTAAAGAGTCAATGAATTGGGTGGAAGGCAATAGCTCAAAAGAAGTTGATAATTATTAACAATAACAAAATGGAGAAAAATAAAAAAATGATCAATGAACATATGTCAAATGAAAGGACATTTTTGTCCTGGGTACGAACTGGTATCGGAATTATGGTATTTGGATTCGTAATTGTCAAGTTTTCATTGTTTGTCAATCAATTGCCTGCCACTTTTTTTCACGAAGCTAATATTCCTAAAAATGGTTTTACCATATTTCTTGGAATTGCTTTAGTTTTGACCGGTGCCCTTACTATTTTATTATCCTATTGGAAATACAAGCAAACACATAAACTTCTTCAAAAGGGTGAATATTTGTATTCTACCTTACTATTAACCCTTTTAACTGTTGTCATTTTTGTAATGAGTATCATCATAATTGCTTATTTAATTATGGCTGCGTATCCTTTTCCTTCCTTGGAATAATGGACAAACGCTTTTTAAAAACCTGTAAATTATGTAATTACCAGCGTTGTGTTTTATAAAATTTTGATTTTGAGTACCTGTATTTTAGCACTATTATAAATCTAAAATTAACCATTATGAATATAGATGAAAAAGAAAAATTCGGACGCGATGAACCGAATTTTCAAGACGAATATTTAGACGATGATAGAAATGCTGCCTTAGATGATGGGGTAATTGATGATGAAAATCAGAATCTAAATCGACAATTTAACGATATTGATAATAATGGTAATGACGAAGAAGATGTTGATGCTATTGACGATGAATCTCGTAACGATGAAGAGGATTATGATGATATTGATGACGACGATGATTTAGAAGAAACAGATCAATCAGGTGATCTTTATAAAGATGCCGATCTCTCTTTACAAGATGAAATAAATCAGGATCGTGAAGAAATAGATCCGGTAAATCATCAAAGGAAGTTTTAAACTCAAAACCGCTTTAATCGCATAAGCGGTTTTTGGGTTTATATTTTTAATTCTTTACAGTAATCTAATCGGCTTTGTATTTATTATTCCATAATAGCATTAATAATAAAGTGACAATTACACAAGAAGCAGATCCTTCAAAAAGAAGACAAAGTACATAAGTAGGTACTGAAGGATCGCCACCAAACATAAAAGCTTCAGACAGTGATTTTACATATGCATCGCCACCTCTGGCATAACTATAAATAAGTAATGCAATAATACTAAGTACAACCCCGGTAAAAGAAGTTATCATAGCTGATATTGCATTTGGAAGAAAAGTATTTTTGCCTTCTACAAGATTCATTTTTAAGGTCCTGTTTACACCATAAAAAATGAAAAGTACATTTAGCACACGCAGATAAAATAAGTGAGAAAGATTTAAAACTTCCATTAACAGGAAGAAAATGGCAATTCCCAGAAAGATATAAAAACCGTTAATTATTTCTTTAGGTATTTTCATAGTTTTCAATTTAAATGATACTAATTGGAGAGAAATAAATTTATATCAAATAAATAAAAAAGGATAATCAAAATCTTCTAAAATTTCTTTTGAAGATTGTAAAATATCCATAAGTATATTTTTTGACGAAGATTACACCAGAGAACAAAATGAAAAGAAAATAGTTCAGCTGGAGACATTAAAACCAAGTATCTGATAATAATATAATTATAGAATAAAAACCTATAACTCGTTTTTTTTTCTAGTTGGTAGATTTGTATTATTAACTTTTGTATTATTAACTATTAAATTAATTATTATGAATACGTCAAACCACAGAAACAGCAGATCTGATAATGAAGCTATTAATTCTGAAACAATGGAAAACAAAGATCCGGCAATTAATCAGTATCAAAATAACTATCAGAGCAGAGAGCCATACAACAATGATAATTCAAACAATCACCTAGATGACAATGATGATATTAATCTTCAAAAAAAAAGTAATCGAACAATAGATGCTGAAAGAGATTTAAGTGATAAAAATGATCCGGACCGAAGAACTTTAGACGAATACAGCGCCAATAAAGCAGAACCGGATGATGATGAGGAATAAATGCTTCAGAGAAATAAAAACAGAAAAAATAATAAATCAAAAAGCCGTCTCAGCGACGACTTTTTGTATTTTAATTTGGGTCAATAAAAAAGGCGCCGAATTACCGGCACCCTTTAGCTATTTATTTTGTCTTACTTAAGCAAGATCAAATCGATCCAGATTCATGACTTTATTCCATGTTGCAACAAAATCTTTCACAAATTTTTCCTGTGCATCGCTACTTGCATACACTTCTGCAACAGCTCTTAATTCTGAATTAGATCCAAAAACCAAATCGGCACGTGTTCCTATCCATTTTGGCTGCCCTGTTTTACGATCGTTTCCTGCATAAAGCTCCTTATCGTTAGAAACAGCTTGCCACTGTGTATTCATGTCAAGCAGGTTTACAAAGAAATCATTAGTAAGCTGACCCGGACGGTGTGTAAATACTCCGTTTTTAGAACCATCAGTATTAATATCCAATACACGTAATCCTCCTAAAAGCACTGTCAATTCTGGTGCTGTAAGCGTTAATAAATGTGCTTTATCAATTAGTAATTCTTCAGTTGCCACTGCTGATTTTGTTCTTCTGTAATTACGGAAACCATCTGCTTTTGGTTCTAAATATCCAACAGACTCCACATCAGTTTGCTCTGCGGTTGCATCCATTCGTCCTTGGTAAAAAGGTACATTAACTGAACTTCCGGCAGCTGCAGCTGCTTTTTCAACTCCTGCACAACCAGCCAAAACAATTAAATCTGCTAATGAAACTCTTTTTCCGTCTCCTTGTGCTGCATTAAAGTCTTCCTGAATACTTTCCAGTTTATCTATAACTACCTTAAGTTGTGCAGGATTATTTACAGGCCAGTCTTTTTGTGGAGCCAGTCTGATACGTGCGCCATTGGCACCTCCACGTTTATCTGATCCTCTAAAAGTAGAAGCCGAAGCCCAGGCTGTTCCCACTAATTGAGAAATGCTTAATCCTGAATTAAGAATTTTTACTTTTAATTGTTCTATATCGTTCTGATCGATTAATCCATGATTTAATGCCGGAATAGGATCCTGCCACAATAATTCTTCCTGAGGAACATCAGGTCCTAAATAACGTGAAATTGGTCCCATATCACGATGTGTCAGTTTATACCAGGCACGAGCAAAAGCATCTGCAAACTGATCCGGATTTTCAAGAAAACGTCTTGATATTTTTTCATACTCAGGATCCAATCGCAGTGATAAATCGGTAGTAAGCATGGTTGGCAAATGCTTTTTAGAAGAGTCAAATGCGTCCGGAATAATAGGTTCTGCATTTTTAGCTACCCATTGGTGCGCACCTGCAGGGCTTTTAGATAATTCCCATTCAAACCCAAATAAGTTTTCGAAAAAGTTATTACTCCATTGTGTTGGTGTTGTTGTCCAGGTCACTTCAAGTCCACTCGTAATGGCATCAGCACCTTTACCAGAACCAAAACTATTTTTCCATCCAAAACCCTGTAATGCTAAATCTGCTGCTTCAGGTTCTTCTGCCACATGATCAGAAGAAGCAGCTCCATGCGTTTTTCCAAAGGTATGTCCACCAGCAATTAATGCCACTGTTTCTTCGTCATTCATTGCCATACGCCCAAAAGTATCTCTAATATCTTTCGCCGCTAAAATAGGGTCCGGATTTCCATCTGGTCCTTCAGGGTTTACGTATATAAGTCCCATTTGTACTGCAGCAAGCGGTTTCTCCAGATTTCTGGAATGTACATGTCCACTGGCATCATCATCTGACGATACAACTCCATGCTCTTTCGGCACTCCTTCAGAACCATCTTTGTAACGTTCATCTCCACCTAACCATGTAGTTTCTGATCCCCAGTAAACGGCTTCGTCCGGTTCCCAAACATCTGCTCTTCCTCCGGCAAAACCAAAAGTTTTAAAACCCATCGATTCCAAAGCAATATTTCCTGTTAGAATCATCAAATCGGCCCAGGAAATTTTTCTTCCATATTTCTGCTTTATTGGCCATAATAGCCTACGTGCCTTATCAAGACTTACATTGTCAGGCCAACTGTTTAAAGGGGCAAAACGCTGTTGTCCGGCACCTGCTCCACCACGACCATCCTCTACACGATAGGTTCCTGCACTGTGCCATGCCATTCGGATGAAAAGACCTCCATAATGACCAAAATCTGCCGGCCACCATTCTTGTGAATCAGTCATTAGGTCATGTAAATCTTTTTTTAGAGCTTCAAGATCAAGGCTTTTAAAAGCTTCTGCATAATTAAAATTCCCTCCCATTGGGTCTGATAATGGAGAATGTTGTCGCAGAATATTTACTTTTAATTGATTGGGCCACCAGTCACGATTTTTTGTGCCTGTAGCTGCTACATTGTCCATACTGCCATTATGAAAAGGGCATTTACTGATGTCATTTGAGTGGTCTTCCATGATTACAATTTATTTTTTGTTTTTATTATTTGTCTAATTAATTTATGATCAGACTAATTTACAAACAATATAAAAGAGTTAAACGAAAGATGCATATTAAATTAATCTACTTTGATAGATAAAATCTATTGCTATAAGGAAATACTATTTAATATCTTGGGGTAAAATGAGGTAAATCAAAAGTTTACATTCCTTTTGTAGCCATTATTTATTAGAATTGAAAGGAAGGAAAAGTGATAATTATATAAGTGCAAATTTTAATTTTATAAACTTACGTTTTATAAGGTTTCTATATTTGAAAATATAATTATCGGAAAATTATAATCAAATTATGTACTTCCTTGTTGAATGTGTTTTTTTCATGCTGATATTTACAGAGGATAACCTGGAAGTACATTTTTTTTAACCGTACTATTTACAATTTTAGCATCGGCTTAAGTGATACTCTTCAAGATCGCAACCTGAAAAATTTATAGTTTTTAAAAAACTTTTTACCTTATTTTTTGCCTTTGTATTTGTTCCGGTATAAAATATTTCATTTCCGGTCTGATTTTGAGATCCTGACAAGATTATTCCCGGTTGTAAAATATTGAATATTTTAACCACATGAGCAGCTGGTAACAGAGAAGCTATAATTTCGCTGGAAGATTTGGTATACTTAGCAGATTCCAGATAATCCAGACTAAAAAGAGGATTGTTTGTATGAAGTAATATCTTTTCTGACATATCAGGCAAATCATCAAAAAAAGCTTTAAGGTCCTGACGAGGAATAAACAATATGATCATACTGGCTTTTACTGCTTTCTCTTTGGTAACCAATTTTACCTTATTTCCCATTCTTTCAATAATAGGCTTCAAACTTTGGTTGCAACGATTATGACTAATCAGCACTTCATGTCCTGATTTGGCCGCTCTGTCAGCAAAATCTAAAGTTATATTACAGACTCCTATAATACCTATTTTCATAATCTCTAATTTTTATTCATCTTTCTTTTTTAATGCAAAAGTTTTAAGACTACGTTTTAAACAAATATACCTGTATCGAACATTGTGAAATTACGATAACTTGTACCAATAAACCTACAACTTTGTAGATTTAAAACTACAAATCAAAAATTATGAATTATGTTTGTTAAGTTTGTGTGCCTAAAATCAGTCCGATGTCAAAAATGACGTTGTTTTCATCATTTCGTTATTGCTTCCTTGTAGTATTGCTAACTTCAATTAAAGTAAATTGTCAGGAAAACTATACAGCAAGATGGTATACGGCAGACAATAATGAATTACCCCAAAGTAGTGTAAAAGCAATTGCACAGGATAAATACAATTTTATCTGGATGACAACCGAAAATGGACTGGTTCGTTATGACGGTAACACATTCCTTACTTTTAATTCTTCTAATACAGACTTAAAACAATGTCGTTTTACTGAGATTTTAGGCAACGTACAAAAAGATAGTTTGTTCTGTTATAATACTGATAAAAAAGAACTTATTCTTATTAATCAGAGAAAGATACAGCTTATCAAAAAGGCAGGGCCTGCCTATAATATTACCAGAAATGGCCAACGTTTTTACTATCATGACGGGCTTCCTTCCAACAACACCATAAACCCGCATGAGCCTTATTATATTAGAACTTCCAGCGGAAATATTTTTTTTATAGATACCAAAAAAATAGAATTGTGTAATGCTAAACTGCAGCGTATTTATAAAATAAACTACAAAAGCGAAAGTGTGTTTAAGTTTTTTATCATTAAAAACACGTTATTTTATCTCAAAGAAAACGGTAACTACGATTGTTTTTCAGAGCAGGGAAAATTCCCGACAACGCTTCACTCTTCGTTTCTGGAGACCAAATACAAACTCTACTGGAATGTTAATGCCAGCCAGGTATTTATTTACTCCAAAAACAATATTTATCTTCTAACAACAGCTGCAGATCGCTTATCCTTTATACCAATTGTGAGCTTCAAAGAGTTCGAAAGGGGCAATATCGTTTCTCTTCTTTATGACAGCAAAAACCAAAAACTATATTTAGGAAGTTATACAAATGGACTATGCATCATCACTTTTCCCGATTTCAATACTGTAAAAAAGGATTTCCACAAATCAGCGGAAATTTATTATGGATCAATAGCTGCCAATGATAATACCCTTGTTACAGCTGAAGGGCTGATATTTACTAATAAAAAAGTTATCGATAGCCTGTCCTTTGTTAAATCTACCTACTTAAACGAACACATCACAATTGCAAAAGATACTGATGAGAATTTATGGATCGGCAGGGCTTTTAATGTTTATTGTTATTTAAAGAAAGCCAATTATAAAAAATATAATACCTATAAATTTAAACAATATACAAAAGCCATCTTTAAGGATCAAAGCAATACAATCTGGATCAGTCTGGCAAAAGACGAATCTCAAAAGGCAAAATTATACAGTATTAAAGAAGGGGCTTTGTCGCTTGTCGCAGTATTCGAAGACAACATCAACCATATTGCGCAATATGATAATAACACCTTGTATTTAGGAACTGAAATAGGTCTTTATAAATATACAAAAGAGGAAAAGAAGTTATTTTTTATAAAAAACTCCAAAAAAATACATGTTAGGGGTGTTTTTATTGATAGTGGAAAAAAAATATGGCTTACTACTTATGAAAAAGGTTTTTTCCTGTACTCAGACAAGGTTTTTCATACTTTCCCTAAAGATCAACACAATTATCTTAACTCCTCTCATTGTATAATTGAAGACAAAAATGGTTTTTTCTGGATCCCTACCAATAAGGGTCTCTTTCAGATGTCCAGAAAAGCATTATTAGATTACAGCAAAAATAAAAAACAATCTATATATTACCATCAATACAATAAGACAGATGGTTTTTTAACCAATGAATTTAACGGCGGGTGCCAGCCTTGTGGAAATTTTCTTAAAAATGAACAAATCGCTTTACCCTCGATGAATGGTTTTGTATTTTTTGATCCTTACAAAATTACTCCGTTGCTTCCCGGTCAGGAACTTTTTATTGACAAAGTGCTTGTTGATCAGAAAGTTTTTTATCCAAAAGATACTATTGTACTGAAGGATAATTTTCAAAGAATAAGCTTTTCAATAGTTTACCCCTATTATGGCAATCCGGAAAATATAAACATTGAAGCGAGATTAGATAAAATAGCCAATAGTCGTTGGGAAAAAGTAAGAGAAGATAATGTAATATCTTTTACTACATTACCTCCGGGAGAATACACGCTGACAATAAGAAACTTATCTGGTTTTGATGGAAAGTATGCCTATAAAAAATTCACCATATTAATTCCGGCCAAATTTCATCAAACCGTTTGGTTTGAGATTCTTTGTTATGTATTAGTACTACTATTTCTAATTTTTATCTGGTATGTACGATTGTATTATATCGAATTGAAAAATATCGAGCTTCAGGAGATTATTGCAAAAAAAACCAAAAAGCTGGCAAGAACTGTCAATAAACTAAAAACCACAGAAAAAGATCTTAAACAAGAGATCAAACAGCAGGAGACTTTGGTAAAAAGTATAAGTCATGATATAAAAAGTCCATTAAAATTTCTAACATCCTCTATAAATCACTTATCTGATAATATAAATAGTAATCAGGATGAAAAACTTAAACGACAAATAGAAACGATACAATTATCTTCAGATCAATTATATGAGTATGTTGAAAACCTTATAAAATATTCAACGATATTTAGCGAAGGGAAAAAACTCGAAGATAAAAGTTATTCCTTATATGATCTCATTGAAGAAAAAATTCAGATTTTCAGAAAAATTGCTGCCGCAGAAAATACGATAATCGTCAACAATGCAGATCAAAATCTATTCATTCGAACAAATAATAAAGCCTTGTCTATTATCATTCATAATTTACTTGATAATGCTATAAAGAATACAAAAAATGGAAAAATAGAATTAGTATCTTTTACACAGGATAATATGCTAACCTTAACAATTATGGATAATGGAAAAGGTATGAGTAAAGAACTGATTGCTTATTATCATGATTTTTACAAAAACCCCATCGTAAAAAATTATCATTTGGGGCTGCATATGATTATTGAACTTCTTCTAATTATTAAAGGAAATATCAATATTAAGAGTACTATTGATGAAGGAACCACTATCGAAATAATAGTGGAATTTAATTAATACTCAAAAATTTTATAGAGATTGATTAATTCTACCAAATTATTAATTTTAAGCTTCTCAAAAACTCTTGCCTTATAAGTGCTCACCGTAGACATGTGGATATCCAGCATATTAGAGATTTCAAGATTACCATTGCCATTTATTAATAATTGTGCGATTTGAAGTTCTCTTTTAGATAAAACGTCCATCGGATTTATTGCCTTTTTGCGTCCCTTTGCTTCTACTAATTTGTTTACGAGTTCAGCAGAAATATAAGTCGAAGTTTCAAAAATGGAGGTAATGGCAAACATCATTTTCTCTTCACTGCAAAGCTTATTGAGATATCCATTAGCACCAGCAGTAATATACTTTAAGGCATAATGCTCTTCTTCATGAGCTGAAAAAACAAGAATTCTAACACAAGGCTGAATGGCTCTCAAATCGGTAATCATCTCGGTACTTTTACCTCCCGGAATATTGATATCCAAAATAATCAGGTCAAAAGCGTCTTCCTTTAAAAGCGCAATAGCGTCAAAGAAATTTTCGGCATTTGAGATCGCTACATCTTCAATTTGTTTCTCTAAAACCATAGCAACTCCATTTCGCACCACTAAATGATCGTCAACTATTAGAATTTTTTTGGCCATAATGAATTACATTTCTACAAATGTAAATTATTTAGTTATTCAGCCAAATTTCTAAAATTTAAATTCCAATAAAAAAAATCCAAATTCCAAACTCGAGATTTCAGGTATCAGTTTCAAGGTTCACAGGTGCTATCATTTGTAGCGCCTGCCTTTTCACTTTTACGTTCCATTTTAAACTCATAACTTATAATTCCTAATTTTTCACCAAAGACACATCATCAACTAAACAAAATGCATTTGCATTTGCATCTGCCTTAAAACCTACTTCAACTTTTCCACCTTTAACAGCAATATTTTTAATTACAATTGTTTTCCAATCCGCATTCTCGTTTTTAATAGTCGAATTAAATGTTTTTCCGTTGCTTAAAGCATACATTTCCAAATTCGTAAACCCATTACTGTTTTTAACTTTTGCTGTTAAAATATAGGAACCATCCTCCAATTTTACATAGGGTGAGGAAGACATAATCTGAAAAATTTTTCTTTTGAAATTAACTTTATCGCTAATATTTAAACTCTTTTCTCCAATGACAATTTTTCTTTCACTTTCCGTATTAAAATGATTTAAAACCGGTGAATTAATACTGTCCAATCCAATTTTATTTCCTTCCAAAACTTCGCTAGCCCAGCCTGTCAATTGAATTTGTACCGGTTTAACAGGACTCGGAATATGTCTGCGATCCGCTTCGAAACTGCCATTTTTCACATAGTTATTCTCTGAAGCTACTTTCCAGTTTCCCGTTTTAGCATCGAGATCCCATGAACTTAAAGAATTAAAATAAGGTGTTTTTCCATCAAAAGAAATCGGACACCATTGATTGTATCCCAAGCCGTTTCCCGCAAAATCTGCCCAGCGGTCCCCACAATACACAATTGTTTCTTTCTGGCTTCCTTTGACAGAAAAGAAAAATCCGGTTTGCGAAATATGGGCAAAATCTTCTTCACAACCTTTCATTACCAGCATATCATTTGCTGGAAGATAAGGGCCTCTGATATCATCGGCTACTAAATAATAAGCAAAAGAAGCATCCCAGCCATAAATGTTAGAAGCAAACATATAATACTTATTTTGATACTTGAACATGCAGTTTCCTTCACGACTTTCTCCTTTAAAAACTTCTGTGCAATCCAGCAGATTTACTTTCCCGTCTTTCAGTCCAATTTCAGAAACATAGATTTTGTTACGGCCACTTCCGTAAGAATAGACTAAATACGATTTTCCGGTATCTTCATCTGTAAAAATGGTTTGATCGCCCGTATTACTTGTTCCGATCATTTTCTCCATATTTATTTTCCTATCCCAAACAAATTCCCCTGTAGGCGAATCTGAAAGCGTAATCAATACCTCTTTGTCATGTTGCACAAACATGGCATATTTTTTCAGCTCTTTGATATAACATACACCTAAGCGCCCCACCCAGCTTTTGCCAGTCGGATTAGCTTTTTCTTTTGTCAAAACGTTGCCTTCAAATGTCCAATTCACCAAATCAACTGAACTATAGCAAGTCACCGCTTCAAAAGTTGACCTGGTTAGTGTGATTGCCGGATTGGCCCGATAACGATTGGCTTCGACATATTGCACGCCATACCAATAATATTTTTGCACACCAGTTACAGGATCAGCAAATTTAAAGATTCCACCACCCTGACTATTTAGAGGAAGGCCGTCTTTGGTATTCCAGAATACATCATTTTTGATATTTAGTTCCTGAGCAATGCAAGAGTTTGAGATTCCAATAAAGAAGAAAATTATCAAAGCAATAAAACTAAAAGAATATCTTTTTTTAGTATTCATATCAATTTTGGTTAGATTAGTCACTAATAAAAGTATCTAATACTAACCAAATTAGCGTCATGCACTATCCTGTTTACTAAATTTTACAGAAAAAATGTTTTGTACAAATAAGAAATTCAAATCTGAGCAAAACAGAATATAATGTTCTTTTATATTACTGATTTTCATCAGCCAGCAGTATATTCTTCTAAACTTTCCCATTATGAAAAGCTTTTTTTTCATAATTAGTGGTTGTAATATGCTTATCGGGTCAATCTAAAAACCTAAATACCAGATACTTTAGCTCTAAAAGATTTTAAACTTTAAATTTAATACGTTAATTTTTCACACAAGGCAATTGCAATACATTTGCTCCTAATGGCTGTTCCATTTTTCTTTCTAATTTTTCCTGATTTACAGTTACATAAATTTCCATTGAACCTGTTCCGACTTTAAGTGCCAGAATATGTCCGCCATAAGCTTGGAACTGATCATCGGTTGCAACCCCATGGATATGCAAAGAAGGTTTTCCCCCACTCCAGGCAATGGAACCAGTAAGGCTCCCCATCTCTACTTTGTTAAATGTTTTGGGATTATACTTCTTCTGATTAAAGTCGAAAAAGCCAAAAGTAACTTCCCCTGCAAAACCAATTCCGGTAAAATTTCCAGAAGGGATTTGTTGCTCTTTAACAAGTTTTTCAATTGAAGCAATAACATCATCCCCTTCGCGCAATACGAGCAGAAATCCTTCAGCTGTTTTACTATAACGACATTTAGAATTTGTTGCGTTTTGCTGCGCGTTTACGAAACTGATTGCCAAACAAAAAACTGATGTAACGATTCTATTTTTTATGGATAAATACATAGCGATTGATTTTAAAATTAAACTTCAAACAAAAGAATAATCCTTTCATTTTCAGAACCTTAAAATTAATTTACTACTCATTTTAAATTTTATATAAATCCAAAATAGTATTACAGGAATTCAATTATTAACAAGGGATATAAATGTTAAAAGTTGCTCCTTGCATGGGTTCGCCAACAGCATTTATATGACCATTATGATTTTCGACAATTTTCTTTACGATCGCCAGTCCAATTCCGGTTCCTTCGTACAAATCCCTTCCATGTAATTTCTGGAAAACACCAAAAATTTTCTCGCTGTGTTGTGGTTCAAAACCAATTCCGTTATCTCCAAAACTAATGTGACAATAATTGACATCTCTCGACAAGTTTTCGATTTTCAAATCCACACCATAAACCAAACGGCTTTTTATATTGATCTCTAATGGAGTTTCTGTTTTGGCAAATTTGATGGCATTATGAATCAGGTTCTCCATTAACTGAACAAACTGAAAAGGGATTACTTTGGCCGTATCATGAA
The DNA here is from genome assembly GCF_001427905.1 of Flavobacterium sp. Root420. Classification (GTDB taxonomy): domain Bacteria; phylum Bacteroidota; class Bacteroidia; order Flavobacteriales; family Flavobacteriaceae; genus Flavobacterium. The sequence goes on along the minus strand of NZ_LMEF01000029.1, from coordinate 641,437 downwards.
AATCAGTGACAATGGTAGCTCCTTTTTCGTTTAAATTTTCATTTAACGCCTCTTTTACATCGTTAATTATCGTATTGAGATCAACGGTTTCAAATCTTCTGTCCACAAGTGTGGCACGGGAAAACGTAAGAAGGCTGTTAATAAGTTCCCGCATTCTGTTGCAGGCATAAAGAATCCTGTCGAACTTTGCCTTTCCATCTTCTGATAAATTGCCATATTCATTAGACATAATGAGATTTGCAAAAGTCTGAATTTTTCGTAGTGGTTCCTGAAGATCATGGCTTGAAATGTACGTAAAAGCATCCAGTTCCATGTTTTTCTTTTTTAGTTCTTCGGCATGTTTTTCTATCGCTGCATATTGAGAGGCAAGTTCTTTATGGGTCTTTAGGATGATTTCATTAAGCGCATGGGTTTCTTCTTCTTTCTTTCTTAACTCCTGGTTTTTTCGGAACAATTCGGTAAAAACCATCACTTTTGCCTGCAAAATTTCTGGCGACAAAGGTTTGATCATATAATCAACCGCGCCGGACTGATACCCTTTGAAAATGTATTCATTGGTATTCATATTGGCGGTTAGAAATATAATGGGAACGTGTTTTAGTTTTTCACTTTGGCGAATTAATTCGGCTGTTTCAAAACCATCCATCAATGGCATTTGAACATCCATGAGAATAATAGCAAAATCCTGGTTTTTGAGCAGAATCCGCAAAGCATCTTTCCCTGATGTTGCTTCAACAAACTGATAACCACGGTCAGCCAGGATGACTTGTAGAGAAAGTAGGTTTTCTTTTTTGTCATCGACTATTAAGATTTTAATTGCGTCTCCCATTCTTATTTTGCATTGAATATAAAATTATTATTTAAGCCACACGCGCATTAGCGACGACAACTGCTCAACATTTACGGGTTTGGTCATATAATCTGAGGCTCCTGATTCTATACAACGCTGTCTGTCTCCTTTCATCGCTTTTGCGGTTACAGCAATAATGGTAAGATCCTTATGTTTGCCATCTTTTCGAATGCGTTTCATCGTTTCATAACCATCCATTTCAGGCATCATAATATCCATCAGGACAATATTTATATCTTTATTTTGATTCAGAATATCGATTGCTTCCTGACCACTTTCTGCACTTATTACATCCAGGCCATATCGTTCCAGAGCTGTTGTTAGTGCAAAAAGATTACGTACATCATCATCCACTAATAAAACTTTTTTGCCCTGCAATACATCCTCTTTCAAATAAAACGATTCGATGATTTCTTTCATTTCATTAGGAAGCTCTTTATGAACACGATGCATAAACAAAGCCGTCTGGTCAATCAGCTCCTCCATCGAACCAGCACTTTTCGTAATGATACTATGAGCGAATCTGTTTAGTTTTAGTCTTTGTTTTTTTGTAACATCGCCAGCCGAATGTATAATAATAGCTGTTTCCTGTCCGGCAATATTATTCTCCAAATCCGTAATGATCTCAAGACCATCTGCATCTGGCAAAACCAAATCTAAGATAATACAATCAAATGATTTTTGCTGTATTAATGCAACTGCTTCTGAGGCCGTTTTAGCGCTGGATATCGTAATATCATCTCCATCAATAGCATTTATTATTCGGCTCAGTTCAAGTTCATTATCATCTACTACTAGCAGGTTTTTTATCTTTTTATTCTTAAAGTCATGAATATCTTTAAAAAGATAAGACAGTGAATCGTTCTTAACCGGTTTTAAGAAAAAGTTTCTCGCACCACGTTTAAGTCCTTTATTTCTCTCGTCTTCACCAGAAATAATATAAACCGGAATATGGCGCAGGTTAAAATCGGTTTTTAGTCGGTCCAGAATTTTCCATCCACTGGTGTCCGGCATGTTTAAATCCATCGTAATGGCGTGCGGATGAAACTGATTAATAAAATCTACAACATCGTTTCCTTTAGTGGTTACAATTGCCTTAATTCCGTTGATATGCGCCTGTTCGAGCATAATTTTGGCAAATGTCAGATTATCCTCTGCAATCAGTAATATTTTGTCTCCAGGCTTAATATCTGTTCTGTCATCGCCTATTTCATCCACAAAGAATAAATCAATATCAGAGCGATTAAACTTCTCGGATGGTAATGATTTTATACGACCTTTTACATCAGCTTCTTCTTCTACCTCAATATCTTCTATTTCAGAAATATCTACATATTGCAATGGAAGGAACAAGGTGAATTTACTTCCGATATTCATGTCACTTTCCAGTTCGATACTTCCTCCTAATAAATCAGAAAGCCCACGGCTAATTGATAATCCCAAACCAGTTCCACCGTATTTACGGCTGGTTGAACCTTCGGCTTGTTGGAAAGCTTCAAATATGATGTTTTGTTTTTCTTTGGAAATTCCAATTCCGGTATCCGAAATCTCAAAAGCAACCACAGCCTCTGCTTTATCCAGACTAAGATTGGCCGTTTTCCAATTGTTATTGGCTTTGTATATTTTTAATTGTACTTCGCCTTTTTCAGTAAATTTAAAAGAGTTCGACAGCAAGTTTTTTAAAATCTGGTTCAATCGTTGTGAATCGGTTTCAATGAGTTCGGGAAGTTCTGCATCCATGCTTATTTTAAAGCGTAAATGTTTGGCCTCTGCAATTGGATTAAAGGTCGACTCCACAAATCGGCTGATTTCATCAAAACTAATCGGATTGTAATCCACAGAAATATAACCGGATTCGATTTTTGAAAGATCCAGAATGTCATTGATCAACTGAATTAAGTCATCACCACAGGAATTGATCGTTTTGGCAAACTGAATTTGTTTCTCGGAAAGGTTTCCGTCTCTGTTGGCGATTAATTCGTTGGCTAAGATCTGTAAACTATTCAGCGGAGTTCTTAGCTCATGCGACATATTGGCAAGGAATTCCGATTTATATTTGGATGTTAAGGTCAGCTGATCTGCTTTTTCTTCCAAAGCTTTTCTCGCTACCTCTACCTCTTGGTTCTTAAGCTCTACTTCTTCTTTTTGATTGGCCAGCAAGAAAGCTTTTTCTTCCAGCTCTTCGTTGGTGTTTTTCAGTACCTCCTGTTGGCTTTTTAATTCGCTTGCCAATGATTGAGATTGTACCAAAAGTTCTTCGGTTCTGGAGTTCGATTCGATCGTATTTAGTACAATACCAATACTTTCTGTCAATCCTTCCAGGAAATCTAAGTGTGTCTGACTGAAAGTATCCAAAGAAGCCAGCTCAATAACGGCTTTTAGTTGTCCCTCAAAAAGTACCGGTAGAATAATAACGTCCTGTGGCTTGGCATCTCCCAAACCTGAATTGATTCGGATATAGTCTTTTGGCACATTGCTCAGAATAATTCTTTCCTTTTCTATCGCTACCTGACCAATAAGTCCTTCTCCCATTGCATATTGCGTAGGTGAATTTTTTCTTTTGATGTAAGCATAAGAGGCAATCAGATTCAGTTTTGAGTCCTCAAAATTTTCATCTTCCTGCAAAATATAAAAGAGCCCGTGTTGTGCTGTTACAACTGTTGCCAGCTCAGAAAGGATTTTTCTGGTAACCGAATTCAGTTCTTTCTGCCCCTGAAGCATCTGGGTGAATTTAGCTAAATTCGATTTCAGCCAGTCTTGTTCCTGATTTCTTAAAGTGGTTGCTTTCAGGTTGGAGATCATTTGGTTGATGGTATCTTTAAGCGCCTCAACCTCCCCTTTTGCTTCAACACCAATGGTTCGTGTTAAATCTCCTTGTGTTACCGCAGAAGCCACCTCAGAAATTGCACGCACCTGAGTGGTTAAATTCGCCGCAAGCTGATTTACGTTTTCTGTTAAGTTTTTCCAGGTTCCGGAAGCTCCCGGTACATTCGCCTGGCCTCCAAGTTTTCCTTCTGCCCCTACCTCACGCGCCACGGTTGTTACCTGATCGGAGAAAGTGGCCAGGGTATCAATCATTTCGTTGATCGTATCGGTTAATTGCGCCACCTCTCCTTTGGCATCAATCGATAATTTTTGCTTTAGGTTTCCTTTTGCAACGGAGGTTACTACTTTCGCAATTCCACGTACCTGTGATGTTAAATTCGAAGCCATCAAGTTCACCGAATCCGTTAAATCTTTCCAGGTTCCGGCCACCCCTTTTACTTCAGATTGCCCTCCCAGTTTTCCTTCGGTACCCACCTCACGCGCCACACGGGTAACCTCAGATGAAAACGAATTCAGCTGTTCCACCATCGTGTTGAAGGTATTTTTCAGATCCAGAATTTCTCCTTTTACGTCAACGGTAATTTGTTTAGAAAGGTCACCATTGGCTACGGCTTTGGTTACATCGGCAATATTACGCACCTGACCTGTTAAATTCGATGCCATCTGATTCACCGAATCCGTTAAATCTTTCCACGTTCCGGCAACTCCCGGTACAAAGGCTTGCCCTCCCAGTTTTCCTTCTGTTCCTACCTCTCTGGATACACGGGTTACCTCCGAAGCAAAACTTCGAAGCTGATCCACCATCGTGTTTACCGTTTCTTTTAATTGAAGGATTTCTCCACGAACGTCGGCGGTAATTTTTTTGGACATATCCCCGTTTGCAACGGCGATCGTTACCTCTGCAATATTACGTACCTGAGTGGTTAAGTTACCTGCCATCTGATTCACCGAATCGGTCAAATCTTTCCAGGTTCCGGCAACTCCCGGTACATTCGCCTGACCCCCCAATTTTCCTTCGGTTCCTACCTCACGCGCCACACGAGTTACCTCGGAGGCAAATTCACGAAGCTGATCCACCATTGTATTGAGGGTTTCTTTCAACTGCAGAATTTCCCCACGAACGTCAACGGTAATTTTTCGGGACATATCCCCGTTTGCCACGGCAATCGCCACATCGGCAATATTACGTACCTGCGCGGTAAGGTTACCTGCCATCTGGTTCACCGAATCCGTTAAATCTTTCCACGTTCCGGCAACTCCCGGCACATTGGCCTGACCTCCCAGTTTTCCTTCTGTTCCTACCTCTCTTGACACACGGGTTACCTCCGAAGCAAAGCCTCGAAGCTGATCCACCATGGTATTAATTGTATTTTTAAGCTCCAGGATTTCTCCCTTTACGTCTACTGTAATTTGTAATGACAAATCCCCTTTTGCTACCGCTGTGGTTACCTCGGCAATGTTACGCACCTGACCCGTTAAATTCGATGCCATCTGGTTTACCGAATCGGTCAAATCTTTCCAGGTTCCACCAACACCTTCCACCTGCGCCTGACCTCCCAGTTTTCCTTCGGTACCCACCTCACGCGCCACACGGGTTACCTCCGATGCAAAAGAGTTCAGCTGACCCACCATCGTATTAATGGTGTTTTTAAGCTCCAGGATTTCTCCTTTTGTATCTACGGTAATCTGGCGCGATAAATCGCCTTTTGCTACCGCTGTGGTTACCTCTGCGATATTACGTACCTGACCTGTTAAGTTCGATGCCATCTGATTCACAGAATCCGTTAAATCTTTCCAGGTTCCTCCAACTCCTTTTACTTTTGCCTGACCTCCCAGTTTTCCTTCGGTACCCACCTCAAGTGCCACACGCGTAACCTCAGAAGAAAAGGAGTTCAGCTGATCCACCATCGTATTGATGGTTTTCTTGAGCTCCAGAATTTCCCCTTCGGCCACAGCCGTAATCTTTTTCGATAAATCCCCATTGGCCACCGCGGTTGTTACCTCGGCAATATTACGTACCTGCCCCGTTAAGTTCGATGCCATCTGGTTTACTGAATCGGTTAAATCTTTCCAGGTTCCACCAACCCCTTTTACTTTTGCCTGACCTCCCAGTTTTCCTTCTGAACCTACCTCTCTCGCCACACGGGTTACCTCGGCACCAAAAGAGTTCAGCTGATCCACCATCGTATTGATCGTATTTTTTAATTCTAATATTTCTCCAGCTACGTTTACTGTAATTTTTTTAGATAAATCTCCTTTTGCCACGGCGGTTGTTACCTCGGCGATATTACGTACCTGACCTGTCAGATTCGATGCCATCTGGTTTACCGAATCGGTTAAATCTTTCCAAACTCCCCCAACTCCTCTTACTTTTGCCTGACCTCCCAGTTTTCCTTCGGATCCAACCTCTACCGCCACACGCGTAACCTCAGAAGAAAACGAGTTGAGCTGATCCACCATCGTGTTGATGGTGTTTTTCAATTCTAAGATTTCCCCTTTTACGTCTACGGTAATTTTTTTGGATAAATCTCCCTTAGCTACCGCAGTGGTTACATCGGCAATATTACGTACCTGGCCCGTTAAATTCGACGCCATCTGATTTACCGAATCGGTTAAATCTTTCCAGGTTCCCCCAACTCCTTTTACCTGCGCCTGGCCTCCCAGTTTTCCTTCGGTTCCTACCTCTCTCGCCACACGGGTTACCTCAGAAGAAAAGGAGTTCAGCTGATCCACCATCGTATTGATGGTATTTTTTAGTTCTAAGATTTCTCCTTTTACGTCAACGGTAATTTTTTTGGATAAATCTCCTTTTGCTACCGCGGTTGTCACATCTGCAATATTACGTACCTGTCCGGTAAGGTTACTAGCCATCTTATTTACAGAGTCAGTCAAATCTTTCCAAACCCCTCCAACACCTCTTACTTTTGCCTGACCTCCCAGTTTTCCTTCTGTACCTACCTCACGTGCTACACGGGTAACCTCCATCGAAAACAGGTTCAGCTGTTTCACCATTCCGTTTACCTCTTTTGCAATTCTGAGGAATTCTCCCTGAAGCGGGTTCCCTTCAATAGAAAGCGGCATTTCCTGAGATAAATTCCCTTTAGCCACCGAGGTAATTACGTGGGCAATTTCGATAGTTGGATGCACAAGATCCGAAATCAGTGTATTTACCGAATCAACGCAGGAGCTCCAGGAACCTCTTGCGCCATCAAGGGCAACTCTATTGGTCAGTTTTCCTTGTTTACCAATACTTTTACCCACTTTCTGAAACTCAAAAACCATGCGTTCGTTCAGATCAATGATTTCATTCAAGGTATCGCAAATTGATCTTTTAATTCCATTCTGATCCGTTGGGAAACGCTGAGTGAAATTACCATTTTTGACTTTCAACAAAATCTTTAAAAACTCTGCATCAGTCAAAATAGATTCCTCAGCATCTACTTTTTTGCCCCTTGCTTTTGAAGGTTTTTCTGGCAAAACAATCGGAAACTCAAGAACATCCGGAGATTCTGTCGTTATAATTTCTTTTTTATTTTTCATATTCCCAACTTTTATCGAATGATTTAAAAAATCTGCCCCTTAATTTTTTACTAATCTACTGTTTTTTACTATAAAAACACTTTGTTATATACCGTCATCAAACAATATTTTCCTTAAATGAAATTGCACAAAGGCGTCCATAGAATCAGAACGTTTTGTATTATCATTGTAATTCAAAGGTTTTATAATATAACCTGATATCCCCAATCTTTCTGCTGCAGTACGATCATTTCCTTCTGAGGATGTTGTCATAATAAAAACCTTTAAATCCCTTAATTTTTTATCTTCTCTTACCACTTTCAAAAATTCTATTCCGTTCATTCTTGGCATATTAATATCCAGCAAAATTACATCGGGAACTAATCCTGTTTCAGGATCTCTGAGTATTTTTAATGCTTCAATTCCATTATAAACGGTGTATAGTACATATTCACTATCCAGTTTTTTCAGGGATCGCTCTACGCTAATCACATCCAGTTCGTCATCTTCAACTAATAAAATGGTTGGCTTTTTCATAACTTAATTATTTCTCCATGTAAAAATGAATTCGGCACCTTCGCCCAACTTCGATTTAACTATTATACTCTCCTGTTGATCATCAATTATTTTTTTTACAATCGCAAGACCAACTCCGGTACTTTCCTGTTCATTTTGTTCCCGAAGTGTCTGAAATATTTCGAATATTTTCTGGTGATATTCCCCTGCAATACCAATTCCGTTATCTTTTACCGAAAATTCATGCACACCATCAAATGTGACACAACTGATCTGAATCAAGCCCTCTTCCTGTGGCGTATATTTTACGGCATTACTAATCAAATTGGCAAAAACCTGTTCCAGTTTAATTCTTTCTGTAAATAAATACGGAAGGTTCCCTATTTCGAGTTTGAAATTTCGAGGAACGATCGAATCGGCGATTTCATGTACCAAAGCGTTAGTATCGATATATTCTGAAGGTGTTTTTAAGTTTAGACGGGCATAATCCAGCAAGCCATTAATAAGCGCTTCCATGCGTCTTGTTTTTTGCGGAATAATCCGGAGGTATCTTTTCAATTCTGGCGATAACTCGTTTTCCATATCTTCTTCTATCCAGCTTACCACATTATGAATACCACGAATAGGTGCTTTAAGATCATGAGAAACGGCATAGGCAAATTTATTGAGCTCGGCATTTCTGTTTTTCAGCTCATGAATATTTTTATCAAGTTTTCCTGACATTCTGTTTAGTGACGTTGCCAGGGCAGTCAGTTCATCGTTTCTGGTATCCTTAACTATAGTAAAATTTCCTTTGGAAATATTCTCGGCAAGACGAACCATCGAATTAATTCTTTTGTTGGTGACATACATAATAAAGATAGTACTTAACAACCCAACGATGACAGTTAGCGTTAGGAAAATAAATGAAAAAGTATGCGCATATCTCAAAGAAGTGAGTAATATTTCTGTATGATGCTTCCTTTTTTTATATTCGGTTTTATCGAATCGGGAAAATTTTTCGGAAATAGCGTCATTTATTTTTTTTCCAACATACCTTTTTAGGGAAGTATTGAATAACGTTTTATACGAATCCGGCATTTCTTTTCTGGATTTTATCAATTCATCAGAATAGCGAACCCAATTAGTATGAAGTGTACTAATCGAATCTAATGTGGCACGCTGGTCATTATTATTTCCAATGCGAAGTTGCTGCTCTTTGATTAATGAAGGGACTCTTTTGAGTCCGATAAAGTACGAATCCAGAAAAGTATAATCATCAGTAAGCAAAAAACCTCGAAAAGCGCTTTGCATTTCGATTATAGCTTTATGGGTTTTATTAGAATTACGAATAATCTCTTCAGATCTGGCCAGAAACTGCGAGTTAAGCTGCACCTTTTTTGATAACATATAATTCGTGTATGAGTCCGCAATGGACAACAAAATCACAAGGGTAAAGGCAACTAGAATTTGGGTAGATAATTTCATCTAATTACAATTAAAGGACCATATACACCATTTGGCACTCGATTATCCAATAAAAATAATAAAATCTTTCCTGAATATTTTCTTAGCATCATTTGCACTGCTGAACCTTTTAGAGCTACAATAATAGTATAATTAATAACTTCTATACTGAAAAAATATATTGACTTAAAATTTGTTTTAAGTCATTAAAATTATTTGGCTTGGATATATAATCATGGGCTCCATACGATTTGGCCTCATCAATAATATCATCTAATTGCGAAGTCGAAAAGATAATGATGGGGATTTCTTTTAATCCTTCCTCCTTTTTAATCTCAGTCATAAATTCAAGTCCTGACATAATGGGCATGTTAAGATCAAGAAAGATAACATCGGGGTTAATTTCCTTCTGTATCAATTTTCGCAATGCTTCGACCGGATCATAAATAGCAGTGTAGTTAGCGGCAGATACTGCTTCTAGTGCTTCCATGAATAATTCACAATCATCTGAATCATCATCAATTTGTAGTATATTACTATACGCTATGCGTTTATTTGTCATTTCTAATGTGTAAAGTTCTTTCAATAATTCTAATTTTTTAAAATTAAAAATAGTTTTCTCACTATTTGATATGCTTATAAATATGAATATCAAATTGAATTTGAAAATAAAAATATAATGTAATCAATTAAAAAAAAAGCATATTGATTGTAATAGCACTTGTTAAAATTGCAACCCTATTTTCATTTTCTGAATAATTTGAGCTTCTATTTTACATTATAACTTCGATTCGATTTTACAAAACTCCTCATCCTTCTGTTTCATTTTTTATTGGTAGAACCAATTTGTTTTTCTGTTGTAGAAATTTACTAAAAATAATGTGCATTTCGTCGAACATGGGAATTATGTAACGAAATACAAAAATTATATAAAATCGTCTTTTGTTAGCCATTTATTTTTATAAAAAATCAGTAACTTAACTTATATTTTGCTATGAAAAATTTAAATTTAAAAATCATAACAGGAGCATTATTTTTAACTATTGCAGCAATGAGTTGCAGCAAACATTGTGATGATGAAGATTATAGAAGAGATTCAAAACCCAAAACAACCATAACTTCGGATTCCTTAAAAGTTTCTTCAGACCATCATAATGAAACTTAATATGGAAGATTGAGAACTTGTTTAACAACAAGTTCTCAATATCTTTTCAATTTAAAAAACCAATAAAATCTTACAATTTATAAAAAAAACAACGCAATAAACTATTTTATTACCTTTAAAAGATTTAAATTTACGAGAAGATCATCTGATAGAAAATCAAACCAAATAACCTGCTTATGAAGTATAAAAATATTTTGCAAATTGATGATGATTTTGACGATTGCGAATTCTTTCAGCAGGCGCTGGAAGGAGTGTCAACTGCTGCATATATGGCACTTCATAATCCGATTGAAGCTTTACAAAAATTAGTTGACAGAGAAATAAAACCGGACTTGATTTTCCTTGATATTAATATGCCAATGATGAGCGGTATTGAACTTTTGGCAGAAATAAAAAAAAGAGATACTCTTAAAAATATTCCTGTTATTATATTTTCAACAGCTCCGATATCAGCAAATTTGGCAAAAATACTCGATGCTAAAGATTATTTAACTAAACCCAGTAATTTTAATGACCTCAAGAACATATTAAGAAGTATTTTATAATTGATTTTTCAAATCAATTAATTTACAGGTAATGAATTCAATAAAAAAGCCCGTATTACACAGGCTCTTTTCATTTTCTACAATTTGATTTTCCATTATTTTTCTGGTTTTATGGTATCAATTGCAGTTGTAGGTCTTGTACTGCTTTTCTTTTTAGTAACAGGATGCTTTGTTTTAACCGAATCTGTCTTATGTGTAGAAGATTTTGTGGTACGGTTACTTTTTAAAATCGTGTCTGTACTCGTTTTAGCTTTTTTAGTTGTTTTAGGAGTTTCCTGTGCAGAGACAGTTCCAACAAAAAGAAGCATGGCCAATGTCATTAATAAATTCTTCATGATATTGATTTTTAAATATTTATATTTTTTTTTAAAAAATCTTGTAATAAGACAAATTTTAAAAAGATTTTAGCAATTTATTTACATATTTATAATTTAAAGGTTACATCTTTTCCATAATAATTTTACATTATTTTTTTATAATCAAAGACTTCATTTATCTTTGATATAGTGATACCATAAGCGATGAAACTTACTGATACAAAACGCCCCAGAATAACAGGGCAGAATTTCCCGGTTGTAGGCATTGGCGCCTCAGCAGGCGGATTGGATGCTATGAAGAGATTAATTAAAGCGATACCTGCAGATTCTGGAATGGCTTATGTAATTGTGCAGCACTTATCTCCTGACCATCCTAGTAGTTTGCCCGAAATTTTAACCCAATACACAGAGATACCGGTTTATGAGATTATAAATGATATTAATCTGGCACCGGATCGTATTTATATTATTCCCGAGAACACTAATCTTGTAGCCGAAGATGGCCTTCTAAAATTGCATCAGCGAACACGGAACGAAAGAAAAAATGAAAGCATTGATATTTTCTTTGACTCGCTGGCAGAAGTGCATCAAAGTTTTGCCATTGGTATTATTCTTTCCGGAACCGCTTTTGACGGAACTTTTGGATTAAAAAAAATAAAGGAAATTGGTGGTGCAACGCTGGCCCAGGATCCTGAAACCGCTGAGTTTAAGGGAATGCCACAAAGTGCCATAGATACTGATATTGTGGACTATGTGTTGCCCCCAGAACTTATGCCTGCACAACTACTGGAAATACGAAAGAGTTACACGACAAATCTTGCCTATAATGAAGAAGGACATCTCCCAAAGAATGAAGAAGAAATTTTACTGCAAATTATAAACCTGATTTTTTTAAGAACCGGAAATGATTTTCGTCATTATAAGCAACCCACCATCAGAAGACGTATTGCAAGACGAATGGTAATAAACCGTAAAGAAAATTTACAGGATTATTACCATCATCTTCGTAATGATAAATCAGAACAAGATGCGCTTTTCAATGATTTTTTAATTCCTGTAACATACTTTTTTAGGGATCAGAGCTTTTTTGAATCTTTACCCAGACTTGCTTTTCCTCAATTACTTCAAAATACCGTTAATAATAATTTGCGTATCTGGATTGCGGGATGTGCAACTGGTGAAGAAGCATATTCACTGGCAATAGCTCTGCATGAATATTTAGCCGAAAGAAATAGCGATATTAAAGTTCAGATTTTTGCTTCTGATATTTCTGAAAAATGCATCGCCAAAGCGCGAACTGCTATCTATTCGGCACAAGACATACAACAAGTTTCGCAAAGCAGATTAAACCATTATTTTACTAAAAGAGATGGGTATTATCACATTAATAAAGTGATTCGTGATATGTGTATTTTTGCTGTACATAACTTTATAAAAGACCCGCCTTTTGCCAGAATTGATTTAGTTTCTTGTCGTAATGTGCTTATTTATCTGGATTCTTTTTTACAAAATAAAGTGTTAAGCTCTTTCCATTATGCGCTAAAAGACAAAGGAATTTTGTTTCTTGGAAAGTCTGAAAGTGTTAATAATGCACAAAATTTATTTGAACCTATTGGAAAGCATGAAAAAATTTATGTCCGTAAATTTGCAGCCGGACGCTATATTCCAGAAGCCTTTAAACCTGTTAATCTCAGCAATCGTGATAAAGTAGAAGCATCAGATAAAAAGAAATCTCTGGCAAGTGATTTTCTCAAAACAGCTTCTGATATTTTATTTACGAAATATACTCCGGCAAGTGTCATTGTTGATGAACATCTTGAAATTGTACATTTCCATGGAGATACAAGTCCTTTTTTACTTCAATCTCCGGGAAAACCCAATTTTAATATTTTAAAAATGGCCCGGGATGGTATTAGTTTTGAATTGCGAAATGCCCTCACTAAATTAAAAAAAGAAGCAGAACCTGTAATTAAAGAAAATATTCTGGTTAAGAACCAGCCTTATCTAGTTTCTTTTGAAATGATTTTGCTTCCGAATCCTAATAAGGAAGAATATTATTTAATTCTTTTTGCTAAAAAACCATTGCCCGATATTGATACTGAAAATAAAATAAAAAGTAAAAACGTTGATCAGCTTCGCATTAAAGAACTCGAAAATGAGTTGATGCAAATGCGGGAAGACATCAAAAGAATAAGTGAAGAACAACAAACCGCCTTTGAAGAACTGCAAACTACTAATGAAGAATTATTAAGCAGCAGCGAAGAGCTCCAGGCGATGAATGAGGAGTTGGAAACCTCTACAGAGGAATTACAGTCAAACAACGAGGAATTAATATGTGTGAATGACGAATTAATGGATCGTCAGGAACAACTCATCTCGATGCGAAATTATTCTGAATCTATTATCGATACGATTCGTGAGCCGTTATTGATTATCGACAGGGATTTTTTTGTAAAAAGTGCCAATCCCGCATTTTATAAATATTTTGAAACCACTGAAAAAGAAACAGAAGGACATTCTTTTTTTGAAATTGGCGACTGTCACTGGGACATACCAGAATTTAAGGAATTGTTATTTAAAATGCTTGATGAAAAAGAAGCGGTTCACGATTTTAAAGTAGATACGGTTTGCTCGGGAATAGGCAAAAAAATCATGATGGTTAACGCACGCAAAATCTTAAATGCACAACCGGCCGGTATGATACTTCTGGCTATAGAAGATATAACAGATTTGGTGACTACCAATACGTTATTGACCAAAAAGAACCAGGAATTACAAAAATATAACAATGAGCTGGAAGCTTTTAGTGCTGCAGCAAGTCATGATTTACAGGAACCACTACGCAAGATTCAGATGTTTTCTAACCGAATTATCGACAATGAAAAAAACCTGACAGAATCAAGCCTTCATAATCTTGAGCGAATCAGGATTGCTTCTTCAAACATGAGTCAGTTAGTTACTGATCTTATCGGTTATTCGAGAATTAATTTTATTGAGAAAGAATATAAAAGAACTGATCTTAATACACTTTTTAAGAAGATTATTTCTGATTTAAAGGATCAGATAGCCGAAAGAAATGCGCTCATCACGGTTTCATCACTACCCCAGGTAAATGTTATTCCGTATCAAATACAGCAGTTATTTGTCAATTTAATTATGAATGCTGTCAAGTATACAAAAGATGATGTTACACCTCAAATTAAAATTGAAGCAGAAGAGCCATCGAAAGAAGAAATAGTTAAAATTGGTGGAGATCCGCAAATTAATTATGCAAAAATTAATGTTATCGATAATGGTATTGGATTTAATACTGATTTTGAAGAGAAAATTTTTGATCCATTTTACAGATTGCACGGCAACGATCAATATAGCGGAAGCGGTCTTGGCTTAACTATAGCTAAAAAAATTGTATCCAATCACCATGGATTTATTGTCGGAACAAGTAAGATCAATCATGGCAGCACATTTTCTGTTTACATCCCTTTGTAAAAATATTTTTTTTTATCTCCTAATACATAAAAAGGTGCTACTTCATATCAGCATCTTTTTTTTGGCTTTAAGTGAAGTATTCCTGAATTTAAACCAAACCGCTTTTTTTAAACAACTTCACCAAAACACTGATAATTATACAATTACAAACTGAAATTTTGTAAAGAAAACGATCTGTACAGTTTTAAATTTGAATTACAAACATTAGATCACTTACAATGAATTTATAATTCAAGACTGTTTTAGAATTGATTTTGTACTTCTGGTATCCTAATAACTTTTTTTATCATGAATAAGAATTAGTAAAACTGCACCGGAGTTCACTGGAATTTCCGGGCTGATATCAGAAAATACATTTTCATATTCAAAACAAAACATCTGAAAATTATAAAAATGCAAATTATTATATTTTTTTAGTGATTCTATTTTTGTAAACCTATTTATTAATTAAAACTAATTATTATCATGAACACTTCAAATCAAAAAAGCAGCAGCACTACAAGTGCAAAAACTTCAGATAGAAAATCTGATGCTAAAGGAAGTACTTCAAAAAGTAGTACAAAATCAAATACCGCTGATAAAAAATCAGCTTCGAAAAAAAATTAATTTTTTTTAAACAAAAAACTCAAATATGAGAACAGAAAATCCGGAAAATTACGGTCAGCCTGACCGTGATTTTCATTTTAGCGAATCAGCAGTTACAAATCCTCAGGTAGATGAAAATTCTAGTTATGTTGATCAATACGAAAGCAATAAAACCGACACTGATTATGATCCTAATGAGGAAATCGTTAATGAAGAAGATTCGATCACAAACGATCAGGATAATTTAGACCAGGAATTTTTAGACGCCTTAGAAGAAGATCGGGAAGAAGAAACATACGATGATCAAAATAATCTTGACAAAGGCGATCCAAATGCTTATGATGACGGAAATCCGGATATCGATGATCTCTATGAAAACGAAGATGCAGATGATAATGATCTTGCAGACAATAATCTTAATGATCTGGAAGGCGATCATCTTAATAATCCGGATCTGGACAGAGAAGAACAGAATATCGGTAATAAAGATTCGTCAAAAGTTGATTAAACAAACTATTTCTAACTTATAAGTCTAAAATCATGGAAAATATTTTTAATCCCGAAAACATGGGCAATATTGGAGAAACCTTAGAAAATAAATTTTCAGGCCTTTCATCAAACACGTTCCTTTGTGCCGGAGCCGGCTCTTTGTTTCTGGCTGCAACTTTAAAACTGGCAGGAAAAGGTCTAGCCAGTTCACTCTTTGCAAAAGGCGCTATTCCGTTACTAGCCATCGGATGTTATAAGAAGTATTCAGATTCTCCTGTTTCTAAAACCAATGAAAATAAGGAAGAAGAAAAAGAAAACCAAATAGATAATGATCCAATTGCGAGTACTTAATAATAATTGATGTGTTTCATGTATTTTCAAATAATCAATGACAATAGATGAAACACATTCATTTAAGTATTCAAAAAGTAACCTGGTATGGATCTTTATATTATTCTTCAGATAATAATAGTTTCAATTGCCGCAACATCGGCTATGACCTTATTTAGTTATGCAGTTTCAGCAAGCTTTAGAGAATTATTCAAAGAGCCTCTATTGCTAAATTACTTCTTGCATAATTGGGGAATTAATCTCTCAAATGCTTCCAAAAACACGTTGAGTTGGTTGTTTCATTATGGTATCGGGCTAATTTTTGTAACTGTATATCATTATTTATGGGCACAAAATATATTAACAATTATCCTTTTCAGATGCTTTTTTATTAGGTGTTGTAAGCGGTATTATAAGTATCATCAGTTGGATGATTTTTTTTAAGATATCACACTACCAACCTCCCATTAATTTTAGAGGCTTTTATATACAATTATTTGCTGCACATATTATTTTTGCCTTTACAGCTACTGCAGTTTATGCTATTTCCTTAACTATCGCTTTGTTAACTAATGCTTATTTAGCCCCAAAGTGACTACAAAAATTCAAAAAAATTCACACTAATTGATACAACAAAAAATGGCACTTAAAAAGCGCCATTTCTGTTTTTATATGATTCAGTATTATTTCTTGTCAATTTTGTAAAGTCGGCCCTGATCTGTAACTGCATATAACGCACCATCATTTCCTTGTGTAATATCTCTAAAACGTTGTCCTTCGCCGGCAAGAAGTCTTTCTTCTCCAATCACTTTATTATTTTCTATAGCCAGGCGAACAATATGCATACCACTTAATGCCCCAATAAAAAGGTTGTTTTGCCATTCAGGAACACGATTTCCGGTGTAAAAAGTCATTCCGCTAGGAGATACCACAGGATCCCAATAATAAACAGGTTGTTCCATACCGTCTTGTTTTTGAATTCCTGCTCCAACTTTTTCCCCGCTGTATTCGATTCCGTATGTAATAGTTGGCCAACCATAATTAGCACCTGCTTTCAGACGGTTAATTTCATCGCCACCTCTTGGTCCGTGTTCAGACAGCCAGATTTCGTTGGTAACGGGATTAATTGCCAATCCTTGCGGATTCCTGTGACCAATAGAATATAACTCCGGTAAAGCTCCGGCTTGCGTAAAAGTTGGATTTCCTGCTGCCGCTTGTCCGTTTTTAGTTATCCTGATTACTTTTCCCAATGCTGCTGTAACAGATTGTGCCAATGGTCTGGTTTGTAATACAGAGCGTTCTCCTGTACTTACAATCAAATTTCCTGTTTGGTCAAAAAGTATACGCCCACCATAATGTAAATCACTTGGATTTGCAGGATTAGCGCGATAAATTACAACTGCCCCTTCTATTGTTTTTTCATCTGCAGATAATTTTCCTTTGGCAACTGAAGTTTGATTTCCTCCTGTTGATGCTTCAGAAAAAACCCAGTAAATCATTCGGTTTGACGAAAATTCAGGATCAAGACATAATCCTAACAATCCTCCCTGCCCTGCCGGATTTACAGTTGGAATACCTGTAATTGGAGCACTTACCTCTCCGGCAACAGTAACAATACGCATCGTTCCTGCCTTTTGGGTAATCAGTAACCTTCCATCGGGAAGACTTTTAACACCCCAGGGAGCAGTTAGTGCTGAAGTAATAACTTTTCCTTCGTAACTGGTATTGGTTTGCAAACCGCCAATTCGTGTTTGTCCTGAAAAAGCAGGAGTATAAGTTGTATTAGCCGGATTATTTTCTACCGGACTAGTAGGAGTTCCCGGATCTGGATTTGTAGCAGGATTATCGTTAGAGCAGCTACATGCAATTAGTAAAGCGCTCGAAAAAACAGCAATATAGTTAAAGTGTCGCATTGTATTTAGTAGGTTAAAGGTTAATATTAAATTAATTCGTTAAAATTTCAGACGAAGTTCTAAAATAAAATATAGAAAATCTTACATAATTAATCGTAGAACTTATACAATTTATTGTAAGTCAATGTAAATACTTTATCAGAACGTTTCCCAACGGTTGAAACGTTTTAAACAAATCTGTGCAAAATCAATTATAGCCTAAGGTTGAAAGCTTGGGAGACAATATCTGGTCATTGTGAATATTTGGATCTCAACCGTTGAACCATTAGTTATGTTTAACGGATTATTTGCAATAAAATCTGATAATTATGAAATCGTTAGACAGAATCTTATAAAAAAATTCCTCTTTTTCAATTCTATATTTGTTGTTATAACCAGCATAATAATCATTTAAAATTTTAAGCTATTATTTTTTTTATAGTTTGAGCCAGTTCACTCATTTTCCTAACTCCTCAATTCTAACCTATGTCACTTTCCAAATACAATAAAAAAAGAGATTTTAAACAAACACAGGAACCCAAAGGCAAAGTTGAAAAATCAGTAAATAAATTGATTTTTGTGGTGCAAAAGCATGCAGCTTCACATTTACATTATGACTTTAGGCTGGAAATGGATGGAGTTCTTAAAAGTTGGGCGGTTCCAAAAGGACCTTCGATGGATCCTGACGTTAAGCGTCTCGCTATGATGGTTGAAGATCACCCCTACAGTTATAAAGATTTTGAAGGTACTATTCCGGCTGGAAATTACGGTGCCGGAAATGTCATTGTATGGGATAAAGGAACTTATACCCCATCAGAAAAAACAACAACACCTGAAAAAACGTTATTGGTAAACTTAAAAAAAGGCCGTTTGAGTTTTATTCTTACTGGCGAAAAACTTAAAGGTGAATTTTCATTGGTAAAATTAAATGGAAAACAGGAAAATGCCTGGTTATTAATCAAGAAAAATGATAAATATGTCAACGATAATGACATATTGCAAAAAGATAAATCGGTTATTTCTAAAAGAACGTTAGATGAATTGGGAGAAAAAGCTACTAAAAACGAAGTAGTTCCGGATTCCAACGAGGAAAAGCAAACCGAAAAAACAGTTAAAAAGTCTGGTAAACCTGCTGAATTCATTAAACCGATGTTAGCCACAATTACGGATAAGGCATTTGATAGTGAAGATTGGATATTTGAAAATAAGTATGATGGTTACAGGACTATTGCGGTCATCAACCCAAATGATGATGTTGAATTATACAGTAGAAATGAAATCTCTTTCAATACTAATTTTAAACCTATTGCAGAAGAATTAAAAAAAATTGACCATGCAGTTGTGTTGGATGGAGAAATTGTGGTTGAAGACGAAAAAGGCAAAGCAAGTTTTCAATTGCTTCAAAATTACCTTAAAACAGGTTTTGGAAATTTAAAATATTATGTATTTGATTTGCTGAATTTAGACGGAAATCTTGTTACCAAATTGTCTACTCTGGACCGAAAAGAACTATTGAAAATTTTATTTAATAAATATAATTTTTCAAATATTATTTATGCCGACCATACTATTGGGGACGGGATAAAACAATTTGAACTCGCTAGCAAAAAAACAGAAGAAGGTATTGTTGCAAAAAAAGCAAACAGCATCTACCTATCTGACAAACGCAGTCATGACTGGCTTAAAATTAAAACCGCCAATCAGGAAGAAGCAATTATCATAGGAATTACAGAGCCAAAGAATTCCAGAAAACATTTTGGAGCCATTTTGATGGCGCAATATTATGGAAAAAGACTTCAGTATATTGGAAAATGCGGAACCGGTTTTACAGAACAAATACTTGAGGAATTGTACACTAAATTACAGCCGTATTTTATAGCCGAATCTCCTTTGGGCGAAAAAACGGGGCTACGAGATATCATTCAATGGGTAAAACCAAAATTAGTTTGCCAAATAAAATTTTCTGAATGGACAGATGATAAACGACTCAGACATCCTGTCTATCTTGGTTTGAGAATAGACAAAAAACCCAATGAAGTTTTTTTACCAACGGATATTAAAAATCCAACTGAACTAAAAGAAGAAGAAAAAATGGAGGATACTAAAAAAAATAAAACAGAGGATGATTTTGATTTAAAAGTGGGCAAAACGGTACTTCATCTAACCAATCAGAATAAAATTTATTTTCCTGATGATAAAATTACCAAAGGAGATATTATTCAGTATTATAATGAAGTTGCTGATTTGATGCTTCCCTATTTAAAAAACAGACCACAATCGATGAATCGTTTTCCTAACGGAATTGACGGCACTAGTTTTTATCAAAAAGAAGTGGATGTAGAAAAAAGTCCGTCCTGGTTAAAAACAGAAAAAATATTCTCTGAATCGAATGATGCTGATATAAACTACCTTATTTGCAACAATAAAGAAACCTTGCTTTATATGGCCAATTTAGGCTGCATTGAAATCAATCCGTGGAATTCTACCATTCAGCATATTGATAATCCGGATTGGCTTGTGATTGATATTGACCCTGACAACCAAGATTTTACCGAAGTTGTAAAAACTGCTTTAACCGTAAAAGAAGTCATGGATGAATTGGAAACCGACTGTTTGTGCAAAACTTCGGGTGCTTCTGGCTTACATGTCTATATTCCGTTAGGGGCGCAATACGATTACGATTCAACAAAGATTTTAGCCGAATTAATAGCCAAAGAAGTGCAATCACGTTTACCCGATACAACAACCATAGAACGCAGCATCAAAAAAAGAGATCGTAAAATTTATATTGATTTTTTACAAAACAGACGTGCTCAAACTTTGGCAGCGCCGTACTCCGTTCGTCCTAAACCTGGCGCAACAGTTTCTACTCCTCTAGAATGGAGTGAAGTAAATGACAATTTGCATCCATCGCAATTTACCATAAAAAATGTCTTGCAACGTTTTGATAAAAAAGGTGATTTATGGAAACCAATTTTAGAGAAAGGAGCCAATGTTAAGAAGATCATTAAAAAAATTGAAGATCACGACAAAGGCTAAGAAGACTTTTTCTTTTTAGTATCTAAACTTGCTTTTAGCATTTCCATAAGATTATCAGATTGTTTATGAACCACCTTAAATTCTGCCGGTTTTTTGGTTACTTTTCCTTTGGCTTTCTTTTTAATGATATCCAAAAGTTTCGCGGTATATTCATCCTTAAAACTACTGATATCAAATTTTTCAGTAAGCTGATCAATTAATTTTTCAGCCATATTAATTTCTTTCGCGCTGGTTTTAGCCACCGGAGGAAGTTTTAATTCGGATGGATCTCTAATTTCCTGTTCAAATCGGATTCGGTTTAAAACAATAACATTTTTATAAGGCTTTAAAATAGCAAGACCTTCTTTATTACGCAAAACAAAACTGGTAACACCCACTTTGCCAGAAGATGCAAGTGCATCACGAAGTAAGCCATACGCTTTCATTGCGCCTTTGTCAGGTTCCAGAAAATAAGGCTGTTCATAATAAATACTGTCAATCTCTTTTTCAGATACAAAACTTTGAATATCAATAGTTTTTGTTTTGACTGCATCTGCAGCCTGAAAATCTTCTTCTTCCAGTATTACATATTTGTCTTCTATTTTGTAGCCTTTAATGATATTTCCATATGCTACTTCTTTACCCGTACTTTCATTAAATCTTTTAAAAGTAATGTTCGAATGATCTTTTGAATCCAGCATATCCAAATCGAGATTACTTTCCTGTACAGCTGAAAATAATTTTACAGGAATATTTATTAAACCAAAACTGATTGAACCTGTCCATATTGATCTCATGATTTCACGATTTAAAAATTAAGCTTAAAATTAACTCAGAGCGCAGATTATCTTTTATAGGATCTCCAGAATCTTTTATAAAATACCGAGTCGGTCAAACGCTAAAATTTTATAAGATTTTTGATTTTTTCTATAATTCGTGCTTTTTGAATAAAACGTAAATTTATTTTTCATGAAAAATTATCATTATGGAAAATTTTATTCAGGACATTTTTAAGCATGTAGAAAATTATTATTACAGCCTTGTCGATTTGACTCCAAAATTATTACTGGCTATACTTACCCTGCTCCTATCCTGGTTTATTGCCACCAGAATCGGACTCTTTGCAGACCTCAGGTTAAAGCGAAAAATGGACGATCCTTTGCTTGCAACCTTTATTGCCCGATTGATTAAATATATTCTTTTGATTATCGGCTTATTATTCATGTTCCGAATTATTGGCCTTACCGGAGTTGCTCAAAGTATTTTAGCCGGAGCCGGAATTTCTGCTTTTATCATCGGTTTTGCCCTTAAGGATATTGGAGAAAATTTTCTCGCCGGAATTCTTCTTGCTTTTAAAAGACCTTTTTCAATAGGAGATATTATTGAAAGCAATGGTGTAAAAGGTGAAGTTATTACCTTAAACCTGCGTGATACCGAAATCAAAAGCGATAACAAAATCATTTATATTCCGAATGCCTTACTTATTAAAAGCACTTTAATCAACTATAGTAGTGGCGGTTTTTTGTTGCAATCTTTTACAGTTGGCCTGGAATATGGATCAGATTATGACCGTGCTATTTCATTGGTAAAGGAAGTACTTAAACAAAATGACAAAGTAAGCGACAAAGATCATGATGATGCCGTCGCTATAACCGATGTCACTGCTGCAATTGTACAGTTGAACATTCGTTATTGGGAAGAAACAAGCGTCAGGAAAAATGATTCAGAAAACCGTTCTAAAATTATAGCTGAGGTTCTGAATACCTTGAAAGAGAATGGATTTGTGCTGAAATAAAAAAAGGCTATCGGAATAAATAGCCTTTTCCTGAATTCTCTGCATTAAAATTTTATATTCTCATTAATTCTTCCCGGACATATATAAATATCCAGTTTTACTTACTGGTTCATTCAGATATGTGGTGTAAGTGATGACATAGAAATAAGTTCCGTCCGACAATCCTTTTTGCTTATTGATAGTGGCTCTTCCTTCAGAAATACCTCTAAAGGCTACTGCATTATTATCATAGTTATAAGCATCATAAACCAGAACTCCCCAACGGTCATAAATTTGTACATATGCGTTAGCATAACATTCGATGCCATCTATTTTAAAGAGCTCGTTTTGACCATCACCATCTGGAGAAAAAGCATTGTGAATCGTGACTTTACAAGCGTTTAAAGCAAGAACCGTAGGGTTATCTTCTGAAATAAAGTTGTCATCAGAAAGATCTTTTACTGTTAATCCATTAGCGCTTAAGGCAGTAACCTCAGCCTGATTTTCTACAAGACCTGCATCAAGATCAGCTGCAGTTAGTACATAGTTGCCAACAAAAGCAGTGGTATTACTTTCTTCTTGTTTCAGACTAATCGAATTTCCTGAAATCGCAACTCCGGGTTTAGGATCTTTTACAACAATGTTTGCTAAGTCAACATTTCCGGTATTGGTAATTGCAAAGCGGTAAGTCAAGGTCTCTCCTATTTCTGCATAACCATTTTTGTTTTCATCATTAAATAGTGCTGTTTTAACCAGGGCTATTGCAGGTCGTAGAGTCAAATCAATAACGGTCGGATCATCATCGCCGGCCAGTGTCGGATCAGTACTGTCTGAAACAGCTGTAACAGGTTTTCCCTGTGGATCATCACCAATCGCAAGAGCGGTATTTATTACTTCTCCATTTGCAACATCGCTTGCTTTTACAGTGTAAGAAGCCGTCGCTATTGCTGTTGCACCAGGTGCCAACGTACTTGGTGTTGCCGGTATTGAAGTTGTAGTCAACATCGGGTCTGTTATTGTAACATTTGTAAGAGGCACGTTTCCTGTATTTTTAACAGTAAAACTATAATTTATTAAAGAACCAGCGTCTCCGTTTCCAGTTAATTGTGCTCCTTTAATTAATGTTAAATCTTTAAACTGAATAACGGGTGTTACCGTTGGATCATCATTACCAATAAGTCTCGGATCATTGCTGTCTGATAAATCCTGAATGGCAGTTCCGACGGCAGGCTGAGCTCTAACCAAAGCCTGATTGACAACAAATCCTGCATTGATATCAGCCTGTGTTATCACATAAGTTCCCGTATAATTGGTTGTATTAAACTGTCCTGCGGCTAATGTCCCAATTGAAGTTCCGGTAATAATTGCTTTTGGATCTGTAACCGTAACATTAGTCAAATCTATGGTTCCTGTATTTGTAATGCGGAATGAATAGCGAATTGATTCTCCGGGTTGTGCGTAACCATCGCCATTAGTATCAGAGAAAACACCTTGTTTAACCAATGTAATTCCAGGTTGCAAAACCGAGATTTTAATGATCGCCTGATCACAATTTACGGCATTCAGATTTTCACAAATTCCATAAACAATAGTATATACTCCCGATGGTGTACCGGCCGGAACACTTACCAAACCTGTTGTTGCATTCAGTATCGGAACTACTGCTCCGGAAATAGGATTCGCAGGAGACAAAACCGTTATTTTAACCTGAGATAAAGTTGGTGCGATGTTCTCTACTAAATCATTCGTTAAAACATTTACCACATTGGCAGCTCCGTCTAAACCATTGATTCCGGTTGTGGCATCGTCATTGGCAATAATTGGTCCTGAAATAACCGTTAAAAGAATATCTGCCTGACGGCAGTTTATTGGATTTAAATTCTCGCAAATAGAATAACGAATGGTATACGTTCCGCTTGATGTGCCTGCCGGAACATTTACCTGCCCTGAAACAATATCTAATGTTGGTACTGGGCCAGCATTAATTGATATCGCTTGTGTTACAACTCCTATTGTAATTTCAGACAATAGCATTGCAACTCCATTTAGTTTATCATTGGTAATGGCATTTACAACATTCGCCTGACCGTTAAAACCATTTATGTTTAATACAGTATCATTATTGGCTTCAATTGCCGTTGCAGTAACAATAACAAATACTGTAGCGTCATCAAAATTTGACGGATTTAAATTCTCTGCAATCCTGTATTGAATCGTATATAATCCAGCAGGAGTTTGCGGAGGAACATTTATGATTCCGGTTGCAGGATCTAAAACAGGAATATTTGGGTTTCCGTTAATAGGATCTGCCGGATCTAAAATTGTAATGGTGATTTGGCTACTATTTATAGCGACCACTTTTGCTTTTTTAGCATCAATTGAAGAATCGTTAAAAGTATCATTGTCTAAAACATTTAATGCATTTGGATTTCCTGTATAACCGTTAACAGTGATATTATGATCATTATTAGCAATTATTTTAGCTGCATGTACCACAACAATACTATTTGCTTCGCTACAATTTGTTGGATTCAGTTTTTCGCAAATATTATAATGAATGGTATACACTCCCGCTGAAGTTCCTGCAGGTACATCTATACTTCCTGTTTGGGTATTGAGAACCGGAATCGGATTTCCTGCAACATAATCTCTCGGAGTTGTGGTATTTAATGAATTAATATTTATTTGCGTCAATTGAACTGTAGCTGCGTTTAGCGAGTCGTTTGCAATTGCATTTATAACATTGCCTGCACCTATATACCCGTTAACATTGGCTGTTGTGTCATCAACAGCAAGAATTGGTGTTCCAATAATTGTGATATAGACAGTTGCATCATTACAATTGACTGGATTTAGATTTTCGCAGATATGATACTTAATCTCATAATTTCCTGCCGGAGTGCCTGCCAGAATATGTACTTTTCCAGTTAAAGGATCAAATATTGGAACTGGCCCGTTATTAATTGGCGTTGCGACACCATCAACTATGATAGTAATATTGCTTAAACTGATTGGCGCCCCGTTAAGTGTATCATTTGCCAAAACATCGATCGCATTATTTGTTGCAATATAACCGCTACTATTTGCCAGAATATCATCGTTGGCTTCTATAACAAGTGGATCAACTACAATTGTAACAGTAGCTATATCATTATTGCTCATGGTTGATACTTCCCGAAGCGTGTATGTAATTGTATAGACTCCCGGAGTTGTGCCTGCCGCTACATTAACAACACCTGTTGCGGGGTCTAATACTGGTAGTGCTCCCCCGTTTATTGCTATTGCCGGAATAACATTGGTAATAAGTACAGCTGCCGGATTAACTAAAACTCCGTTCAAAGTATCATTATCTAAAACATTAATAGCATTTGTTGTTCCAACAAATCCATTGATTCCAGAAGTTGTATCATTAACTGCGTCTATTGGTGCAGGAACCACTCTAATTTTAATCACAGCTTCATCACAATTAAATGGATTTAATTTGCCACAAATTTTATAAACAATAAAGTATTCTCCCGCATGCGTACCTGATGGAACATCTATATTTCCTGTCACACTATTAAATACAGGAACCGGAGCCCCGTTGATAGTACCTGGTCCGGAAACTAATGTACCTCCGGAATTCAAAATTGTGATAGGATTGCCATCTAAAGTATCATTATCATAAGCGTTTAATGCATTATTTGCTCCTGTACTTCCGTTAATATTATCTACAAAATCATCACTTGCAACAATTGGCGGCACTACTACAAGAACCGTGATAGTTGCTTCATCACAATTTAAAGGATTGAGCCTGTCACAGATTACATATTTAATTTGATAAGTTCCCGCGGGAGTTCGTGGCGGAATAGTAACTAGTCCGGTTGCAGGCAGGAAGAAAGGAACTACACCTCCATCAATTGGTGTTGCAGGAGATATAATAGTGCTTTTTACTAAATTAATATCACTTAAAAATGCTCCGTTATAGCTGTCATTGCTGGTCAGAGCATTCACTACTTCTGGAGCACCTGGAAAACCCTCAACGTTAGAAATTAAATCATCTTCGGCTTTAATTTGAGGCGCCTCTACAATAACTACAATTATTGCCTGGTTACAATTGCCCGAATTTAATTTTTCGCAAATTTTGTATTGAATTGTATAAGTTCCTGCCGACGTTCCAGCAGGAACGTTAACATTTCCGGTAGACAAATCTAATACCGGCACAATTCCATTTGTTGAAGTTGCCGGTACTATTGTGTTTATGGAATGAATATCAATTTGAAGTGTTTGAACTGGCACACCATTAAGCTGATCATTTGTTAGCGCATTAACAACATTGTAAGCTCCTGTATATCCGTTAGTATTACTCGAAAAATCATTGTTGGCATCAATTATTGTTGCCGATACATTCAGGCTAATAGCTGCTTCACTGCAATTTGAAGGGTTTAATTTTTCGCAAATTCTGTAATGAATGGTATAATTTCCTTCTGATGTTCCAGCTGGTACATCTACATTTCCTGTTAGTGCATTCAGTACCGGAATTGGATTTCCTGAAACATAATCTGCAGGCGTTGTTGTACTAAGTGGTGTAATATCAATTTTAATTAATGGAATATCCATTCTGTTTAATCTGTCATTTGTAATAGCATTTATTACATCATTTGCTCCATTACATCCATCAATATTAGTCACAGAATCATTATTAGCAATAATACCTGGAGCTGTAACTGCGATCGTTATGGTTGCAGTATCAAAATTTGAAAGATTCATATTCTCGTTTAAACGATAGGTAATAAAATAAGCACCTGCTGTTGTACCTTCAGGAATGCTAACATATCCGGTTGTTGCATCTAATACCGGAATTGCTCCACCATTAATAGCACTCGCCGGAATGACATTACTTATGGTTACCTGGGATGGAATTATAGCAATTCCGTTAAAAGTATCATTAGTCAAAGCATTCACCACATTTGCTGCACCTGCAAATCCATTAACCGGAATTGAAGAAATATCATCAACTGCGTCAATTGGTGCGCCAACTATATTAATAAATACAATTGCATCATTACAATTGGCAGGGTTTATTTTTTCGCAAATATGATATTTAATTTCATAATTTCCCTCAGGAGTTCCCGCCGGAACTCTTACAATACCAGTTAATGGCTGCAGGACGGGAACAAGCCCTGCGTTAATTGATTGTGCAGGAGCATCAACTGTAATAGTTACCTGATTTAAATTTGCACTTAGGCCATTTAGTGTATCATTAGTTAAAACATTTATTGCATTCACCGTTGCGATATAACCATTAATATTTGCAACCGTATCATCATTTGCTTCAATAGCTGCCGCTATAACATCTATTATTACAACTGCTATATCGCTATTGGTAAGATTTAATTTCTCAGTTAAACGATACGTTATAAAATAGCTGCCTGCCGCAGTACCCGCCGGAACATTAACATTTCCGGTTAGGGGATTTAAAATCGGAACAGGATTTCCATTTATAGAAGTGGCCGGTATCAGAACATTTATTTCAACTTCTGAAGGATTTACTACAAGACCATCTAAAGTGTCATTATCTAAAACATTTAAAGTGTTTGGATTTCCTGTAAATCCATTTACAGCTTCAAAAGGAACATCATCTTCTGCAACAATTGGAGCCGAAACAACAACAATAGTTATGACTGCATCATCACAATTGTTTGGGTTTAACTTCTCACAAATCTTGTAAACAAATTTATATTCTCCTGCAGGAGTTAACGGAGGAACACTTACACCCCCTGTTGCTGTATCAAATGACGGAATTGGGCCTCCGTTTATTGCGCTTGGACCAGATATAACAGTAGGGATTACAGTATTAAGATCAAGTGTACCTCCATTTAATAAATCATTATCATAAGCGAATAAAAGATTTGTTTTACCACTATAGCCATTTACCGCTGTTAGTAAATCATCTGTTGCGGTAATGGTAGGTGCAATTACATTTATTGTAATTATGGCATCATTACAATTGCCGTAATTAAGATTTTCACACAACTGATATTTGATCTGATATTTTCCTGCCGGAGTTCCAGCCGGAATATTCACCCTTCCGGTAGTGACAATCAATTCAGGCACAGGACCACCATTTATAGCAGCAGCCGGACTCAGAATTTTTGGTGTAATAAAACCAGCTAAACTTATATTAACAATACCTCCGTTAAAAAAATCATTGTTTTCGTAAACATTAATTACATTACCAGCTCCCTCAAAACCATTAATATTATTCACAATATCATCGTTAGCGACGAGCGGACTGGCATCTACAACAATTGCGATACTGGCATCTGAACAGTTGTTCGGATTCAATTTCTCACAAATATGGTAAGTAATAAAATAGGTCTTTGCCGGAGTTCCCTCAGGTACACTTACATTTCCTGTTGTTGTACTAAATAACGGAACGTTCGCTCCTGAATATAAAGGAAGCGCAGCAGACTCTTGCGTTATCGTTATGTCATTAAAAGTTGTGCCACTAATTAGCACATTGTTTAATTCGTCATTTTCGATCGCATTAATCGCATTCAACCGACCAAGAAACCCGTTAATATTTTCAATTTTATCATCATTCGCATCAATATGGGCTACTCCTACTGACATTACAATTCTTGCTGTATCGCAGTTTCCCGGAGCAGCCAATTCGCATATTTTATATTCTATCTCGTACATTCCCGTTACTGTCCCTGCCGGTACATCGACATTTCCTGTTGAGGTATTTAAAACAGGAACTAAAAGAACATTAGGGTCAACAGGCAAAGCTGGATGAACAACCGAAATTTGAACATTTGAGGTTGTTGCCGGTATACCAACCAGTTTATCATTTGTTAAAACATTTACAACAGCTAAATTTCCTACAGATCCATTTAATATAACAGGAACAATATCAGTTATAGCATCTATTCCACTTGTAGTTACTTGTATTATTTCTGTAGCAGCAGAGCAATTGGAAGGATTTGTATTTTCACAAATTGTATAGTTAAGTGTATAATAATCTGCAGGTGTTCCAGGTAACACAGTAATAGTGTTTGTAAGAGCATTAAATGTTAAATAACTTGAAATAGAATTTACCGTTACAGTCACATCTGCCGGGTTTAAAATTACTCCGCTTACTAAATCAGCATCTAAAATACTATGTGTTGCCGTGTTTCCTCCCGAATCTCCTGAAATGGATGCAAATATTTCAGGGACAGCACATACTCTATTGAAAATTGTAAATTCGGTATTGGGAGATATACAAGTATTTAAACCAATCTTTCTAACAGAGATCTGTTTGACACCAGATGCAAGATTGGTAAAAACATTACTTGTCTGGAAGTTAACTCCATCGATACTGTATTCGTATCCTGTTCCCAAATCGGGATTTGAAATTGATATTGTTCCATAAGCATTCTCACATGATGGCTGTTGCGTAACACTGCCTACTGGGGCTGCTGCTTTATCAGACACATTCAAGGTAACCAGATTTGAAATGGTACGGCAAGCTGCTTGCGATTGAGAGATTAAAACCCTAAAATATCTATTTCCTGCTGTTGCGTAAGTTGGTGTTGTGTATGAGGCTGTTGTACCTCCTGTTCCTTCAGTTACATTCAAATAAGGTCCAAATGAAACTGTTGCCGTTTGCCATTGATATACTATATTTCCCGGTAAAATATTTCCGGAAGCTACTACTGTAAATGTATTGGTTTGATTAATACAAACTTTTCCATCTATAGGTTGTGTATGTATTACAGGAGATTCAAAAATATCAACTTTAGCCGGATTTGAATTGGCAACACCACAACCAACGCCTGAATCGATTGCCTTTAATCTATAAAAAGTATCCATGGTAAGCGTACCAGTTGTATAACTTGTTGTATTGGCACCTGTACCGTTAGTTACATTTGTCCATCCTGTTAATCCGTCTAATGATTTTTGCCATTGATACGTAAAATTTCCTGAACCATTTGCAGCAGCAGATGACATTGTAAAGGTTCCTCCTTCGCATATATCTCCGCCTGTTGGCTGTATTGTAATTGTTGGATCAGAAATAACAGTTGCCATAACTGTATCCGTTACAAGTGTACATTTTGGATTTAAGGACGTGATTACAGCCCGATAATATGTTGTGCCTGTTAAGCCGCCAGAAGTATAATTTGCTGTTGAACTACCTGTCCCGTCCGAAACATTAGTCCATGCTGTTGTGCCATCTGCAGAACTCTGCCATTGATACTTAAATGTTGCGGAACCTCCATTTGCGGAAGCTGTAGCAGACAGTGAAATTGTTCCTCCAACACAAATAGCAGCAGGAGTTACCGGCTCTTTAATAATACCCGGAATCATAACTACTGAAACATTTGAAGTAACAGGGACGCATCCTTGAGTAGTATCTGAAATTTCAACTACATAAAAAGTATTTTGTGTTAAAACAGGAGTTGTATACGATGCTGAATTAGCTCCCGAAATAGTAGTATAGGGACCTGCTAATATCGTAGAATTTTTCCATTGATAACTATAATTACCAGAACCTCCGCCCGCTGTTACATTTAAAGTTGCTGTTGAACCATCACAAATATTTGTTCTTAATACAGGTTGCTTAGTAATTAAAATATTGGGCAGAACAACCACCGGAGCAACAACTGAAGTTATTGTCAATTCATTTCCACTAGTTGAAACAGTTACTTTATAATAAGTCGTCTGTGCCAAAGCTGGTGTTATATATGCTGCTGATATTGCTCCGAAGACAGCTGTAAAAGTAATATTATCTGTACTGCTAAACCATTGATATAGTAAGCCTGGCGTATCGTTAGTGGCTGTTACAGATAACGTATGATTTCCCCCGGAACAAATTGTGGTTCCAAATGGCTGAACGGTAATTATTGGTTCAGGAACAACCGCTTTTACTGTACAATTTAGACCAGGCTCCTTATAAGCTGTTCCCGATAAATAAAAATAATTTGGCAGAAGCAATGGTTCTCCCTCTGGACATATAATTCTGTGTGTATTTGCATTTACGTCATTCGAAATTGTATAAATTGGTAAGATAAAAAACAGATAAATTAAAACTTTTTTAATCGTTTTAAGATCAATCAAAGAGTAAATTGATATCATAAATTCTTTGTATTAAAACTGTTTTGGTGCTTATTGCAAAAAAATGGGCAACTGTATGTAAAAAAGACAGGCGTTTAAAATTGTATATCAACGACAATTATTTATTCTAAAAAAACTTGGGGGTTCATTTTTTTAAAATAAAATTAAATTTTAGCAACGCTTTACTAATCAATTATAAGAAGCATTAAGGCTTATCTTATAAATTGAAAATTAAAAACTGACATTTTGGTGGAAGAATATAAGAGTGTAAAAAACAACTCTATTTGTTAAATATAGGAAATAAGTACTTAATAATAAAATTTCCCTCTTGCTTTTTCAACGAAAAATCTTTCGTTTTTAAATTATTGTTGGTTCTTACAGTCTAATCCCAGATATTCCAATACTTTTATTTCTTCTGGGAGATTTTAAAACAATGATAACAATGTAATCAATGGCTTAAATAAAAATTATTCGGTACAAATCTTATTTATCTAACATTTTTCTTTTAAAAAAGAGAATTTAAATGAGGTGTTTGTAGTATTTTTAAAACCTAAAACAAACCTAAACATCAAATTCACAAGCATTTAAGTATATTTTCTTGTTTTGATTGCAAATTATATGGTATATAAAAGATTATATTTCTGGATCATCTTTCTTTTCTCCATCACTGCGTCTGCGCAAATTGAAAATGAAAAAAAAGCCTTGGTACATAAAAAAAAGATTGTTTCAAAAGAAGAGAAAACAATTTCTGATCTTTATTGTTTATATAATAAAGGCGACGAGAAAAAAGCATTTGAAAAAGCTAAAATAATTTTACAATCTGCAAAAAGCAACAGGACTATTGCATGTTCTAACTTATTACTGGCTTATTATTTTAATAAGAGAGCCGTAATCGATTCATCACTTTATTATACAAAACAGGCTTTAAAATTTAATACTTCTTTAAATGATTCTCTCAAGAATAGACTTTTTTCACTGAGCTATAATTTACTAGCGATCAATTGCAAAAAACGTGGCCTTCCTGAAGAAAGTAAAAAATGGCATATTAAAGGTATTGAAACGGCTCAAAAATATCATGAAACAAACCTTTTCTATACGCACACGCATGGCTTAGCCAAAACATACAGCGATTTAGGGGATTACAATAAAGCGCTGGAACTCTTTAAAAAATGTCTTGATTACAAAGGAGATCAGGAAGTTATTTTAGGAAGTTACATTAATATGGGTGATATCTATTCTGAAATGAAGGACTATGATAATGGAAATTATTACTATAAAAAAGGGAAAATACTTTGCGACAAAATCAACAATAATCAAGCTCGAACTGCTATTTTACTTGGTTTGGGTTCCAATTATCAATTACAACACAAATCTGGTGAGGCTTTAAAAATGTATCAGGAAGCGGCAGTTATAGCCGAAAAAAACGAATTGAATCAGCTTGAAATAATAGCGCATGCTAGTATTGGTGATATTTATATTGAACAAAAAAAATATCCTGAAGCAAAACTTATTTTTTCAGAAGCATTACAAAAAGCGATTCGATATGGTCTTCTTCAAAATCAAATCTCTTTTTATGATGAACTCAAAAAAGTAGCAATTGCTCAGGAAGATTATAAAAATGCTTATGGCTGGTTAGGAAAATCAAACCAAATTAAGGATTCTATCAACAAACTTCAGCAGTTAAAAGAGATTCATGAACTAGAGGTAAAATACCAAACATCTCAAAAAGAAAAAGCTATTAAAATTTTGGAATTTGAAAATGAAACCAAAAAACTAGCACTCGAAAATCAGGCTGAAGCCATAAAAAACATGGGCCTTCAGAAAGAAATAACGGAAAGAATAAATGAAAATGCGATTTTGTTTTTCCGGAATTCATCGGATAAAAAACGAAACGAAATCTCACTTCTTAAAAAAGAAAAACAGTTAAAAATACTTGAAATTTCGCAGCAAAAAAGAACTAAAATATTTATACTAATTGCCTTCTTGTTGATATTAATTCCAACTTCTGGTCTTTTATTTCAATATCGAAAGCGTTTAAAAAGTCAGCGTTTATTAAATATAAAGCAGATAGAAATAAGTACCCAAAAACTAAACGGTATTTTAAAAGAACAGGAACTTCAACTAATCAAAGCGGCAATAAGTGGCCAGGATAAAGAACGGGAACGTATTTCGCAGGAACTACACGATAGTATTGGCGGAAATCTGGCGGCGATAAAACTACAACTCAATAGTTTAAATGCATCAAATTTAAACCGAATTGAAAACCTGAGTGCACAATTGGATGAAACCTATCAGCAGGTTCGGAATTTATCCCATAATCTGATTCCGAAAAAATTTAACCATCATAAATTCTGTGAAGTTTTAGAATCTTATCTGAACAATATAAGTGATGCCAGTAAACTAGAAATCTCATTTACAACGTATCCTAAAACCAGTATAAATGAGATGAATGAACTGGTGCAAATAGAAACATTTAAAATTGTTCAGGAACTTTTGACCAATACAATCAAACATGCAAAAGCTTCTAAGGCTGAACTACAATTAAACCTCATCGAGGATTGCTTAAATATTTTATTTGAGGATAACGGAATTGGTTTCGATACCCAAAATTATACCCGTGGAATTGGTTTTATTAATTTAGAAACCAGAGTAAAAAAATTAAACGGAACATTCTCTTTAGATTCAAAATTAGAAAGAGGTACTATTGCTAATATAGAAATTCCAACCCTTGCAGTTTCAATTAAAAAAAATACTTTAAAAGGGATTTCGGTAAAAAATCAAATAGATCAGTTGAATAAAAACGTTTAGTGAAAAAAGTATATTTTAGAAAAATGAAAAGAATTAACCTGCTTATTGCCGATGACCACACGATGTTCTTACAAGGAATTGTATCGTTACTCGAACAAGAATCTGAAATAAATATTGTTGGAAAAGCAAACAACGGCATCGAAGCGTTAAATATCATAAAAAAAGAAGCTATCGATTTGATCATCCTTGATATTAGTATGCCGGAAATGGATGGAATTGAGTTAAGCAAAATTCTCAAAAAAGAATATCCGGAAATAAAAATTCTCGTACTAAGTACACACAGTAATGTCAACATTATTTCGAGATTAATTAGAATTGGGGTTAATGGTTATCTTTTGAAAAATGCTGAAAAATCAGAATTGTTAGAAGCCATCTATTCTATTATTCAGGGTGATAATTATTTCTCAGAAGAAACAGAAGAAAAATATTTAGCAAATCAGTTTAAAATTGAAAAACAGGTTTCGACTTTAACCGAATTAAGCTCGCGTGAAAAAGAGATTCTGGTTTTGATTGCACATGAATACAATACCGCTGAAATTGCCGAAAAAACCTTTATTAGTCTTAATACGGTAAATACACATCGTCGTAATTTATTATCAAAATTAAATGCTAAAAATACGGCGGGACTCGTAAAATATGCTGTTGAAAATGGTTTAGTAGATTGATGTTTCAACTATTGTAAGTTGTAGCTTAATCACTCGTTACAGTGCCGCTTACTGTTTCCCCAAAAACATATGCGGCACCATTATGAGTTTTTTACTCAATGGCTCAGAGCTATCCTACTTTCACTTTTGCCATCTTAGTACATTATTCAAAATATATACTGAAGTTGGTGTTGGTTACCTTTTTCAGTATGATGCAAAATTACAATCCCACTTATTATAGCGCATCACTATAAATAGTGATTTTTCATTTTTGAATACTAATTTTTAGCTTCTTGCAAAATCAAATCGGCTATAGCATCTGTTGCCTGATCAAGAATTTCTTCAGGTGATCCGTTAAATAAAAGTCGTGTAGCAATTTCTTTATCAGGAAATACAATATGAATAAAAATAGTACCAACAGGTTTGGTCGGACTTTCACTTCCTCCCGGAGTTGTCAGTCCTGTTAAAGCAACACAGATATCTGATTTGACATGACGATGAAAATTTTGTGCCATTAATTTGGTTACTATGGCTGATTCTGCAGTATACTTTTTAATCGTTCCATGTGGGATGTGTAGTAAATCTTCTTTCATTGAAGGATGATAACAAATCATTCCGCCAATTAAAATTTTGCCAGAATCAATAACGGTAGAAAACTCATAATTAAGTTTTCCTGCCGAAGCACTTTCTACAAAAGTTATAGTCCATTTTTTTTCTATAAGGGCTTTGCAACAAGCGGTTACCTTTTTAGAAGCCATAGTATTTCAAATTTAAATGATACATTTTTTATTAGAACAGATGAGGTTTTTCTATCCTCAATTTCACAAACAAATATAAATAGTGATAATTAGTACGCGCTTACATGATTTTTATCGAAAATTATATGATTTGAACTATTAAAATTGTCCTATTTTTTATTCCAACTGATAATTATAGAAATAGAATCTAATTTTCTGTAACAATTTCAAACGAGCCAAAAGCTAATTTTGTAAAATACAAGCCTTTAAAGAAAAAATCGGAAAATTTATTCCAGGAAAACAATTAAAATTAAAATGTCATGGAAAAGTATAATAACGAGAATTATGGCCCGAAAGACCCGGATTTTATCGATCAGGAAACACTTATTGATACTGATAATTATAAAAAAGATGAAGATCCATATGAGGAACAGTATCGTGGGGAATTTATAGGAGATGTAAATCACGAGACAAATGATTATAACCGTAATGAAAATATTCCGAATGAAGAAAGAATCATTAATGAAGATGGTTTAATTACCAATGATGAAGACAAGGATAATGAATACATTCCCGACGATGTCGATGATCATAGTCAGCCCGAAGACGAGGAAGAGCATATAGACGACGACACTGACAAAATGGACGATTTCGAGGCAGAACATTTTCCTGAAACGCATCCAAGAGAATAAGAAAAACATCTATTTATGGATCTTTTAACCCAAATTATTTGGCTTTTCGTTTTAGCAGTTCCAATTGCATGTATCAGTTGGACAGTAACGCATGAAGAAATATTTCGGGAACCTCGCGAATGGTGTGTCAGACATTCTCAAAATGACAGGACATTATTGTCACGAAAAATGTTTTATCTTTTTACGTGTGAATATTGTTTTAGCCATTATGTCACAATTGCCTGTTTATTCTTTACAGACTATAAACTTTTGTTAAATGACTGGCGTGGCTACATTTTGGCAGGATTCTCGCTGGTTTTTGTAGCAAACGTCTATATGAGCCTTTTAGCTTTGTTAAGACAAGCCATTAAAAAAGAAAAAGTAGAAATTGAAAAAATTGAGATCGAAACAGATAATGAAAAGATTTCATCATAAAATACAAACAAGTTCAAACAAATAAATTAGTATAATCATGGAAAATTTAAATTTTATAGACCCACTATTGCACGGAATCACACCAAACCCGGCATCAAAACTTTCAGTTAAAAATTTAGTTTGTGCCGGTATCAGTTCACTTGTTATTGGTGC
Organism: Flavobacterium sp. Root420; assembly: GCF_001427905.1. GTDB lineage: Bacteria > Bacteroidota > Bacteroidia > Flavobacteriales > Flavobacteriaceae > Flavobacterium. The sequence continues at coordinate 604,147 of NZ_LMEF01000029.1, read as the reverse complement.
TGTATTAAAAAAAGTTGGTCACAATAAAACTGCAGCAATTGTAGGTGGTCTTGCTGTGCCATTATTGGCTTCTGCCTGCTATAAACATTTAGAAAAATCATCAAAAGCAAAAAGAGAAGCTACTGAAAGTAGTGGTATCGAGTATAATCACTAAAATTTTGTTTCAGGTTTTCTTTGCTTCATGTTTCAAGTTATTGGAACCTAATAATACAAACTAAAAAATTAGCCACGAAAATTCCTGAGTGTCTACTTCTGTAGAAAAACTCTTGAAGGCGTGGCTATTTTTTTGTTTGTTTCAAGTTTCAGGTTATTGGAACCGAATAGCAGCAGACTAAAAAAACCACGAATTCACTAATTAATTGTCTACTATGATGTAGAAAAATTCGTGAACTCATGGCTATTATTTTAACGTTCGCGGAGAACCTGAAACTTGCCTGGAGGCTTTAGCCGAATTGGCGAAGCGAACAAAAAAAACTTGAAACAAGTTCTACGCCAAATTAATATTTCCCTCAACCCAGTTTAAGGCTTTATTAAATTCTAATTTTTTAAATCCGTGGAATTCTCCCGGAACGACATAACTAAATCCGTTAGTAAAAGAAATAATATCTTCTGAATCTGTAATTATAGCAGCTCTGTTCCATTTTCCAAGATGTTTTAATCCAAGTAAAGCATCTTCAAGCCAGGCACCAGCCGTGAAATTTTCTGTGTCTGTATCTAAAACTAATAAGAAATTAATTTCATTGATTTGTTTCACTAAATGCTCAACCGCAGGAACTACTACACTTAGAAAATCGTCTTTAGTTACTTCTGCCAATGCTCTAAAAGCTACTATATTATCTGTTGTGTCAATTTGATGTATCATGATGTTATATTTTGAATTACTATTAATTTGTCAGTCGATATATTAATTTTTCCACAGTCTATGTGGAATTATCAAAAATACCACTAGTATATTATTCAAATATTATATCATTGCAGTCCTTTTTTATAAAATAACAACTATGAGGTACTAAGGTTCTGAGGAAAAAACACAGAATCTTGGGAGCGACAAATTAAATAGATACAGCTCTAAATTGCTAAGTTCTAAGCTAAAAACTTAGAATCTTAGTCCCTTAGCACCTTTACTTACTAATCCTTGATTTCTCAATTTCATCAATAAACGGAATTGAATCTTGAATTTCTCCTCTTATAGTGGTTTGAAGATATTGCTCTAACTGAACAAATTTGGCAGCATTGCGGCCGCCAACTGCTTTTTTCATTTTACTAAATGTTTTAGATAATAGTTTATCTGATTCAGCATTAGTTTTCAAATTTGTTTCTGTCAATTCTGCTGCTTTGGCATCATCAAGGTTATCGTAATTATTAGCATAATCATTGATTAATTACATTTTCTTTTGCCCTAATGCTTTACGTTGCGTTTCATATTCATCATAAATTTTCTGGAATGCTGATGCCTGTGGTTCTGACAAGTTCATATATTGTTTCACTAAATCAGCTTTAGATTTACCATAAATACTCTGGATTACTGCAACATCATCAGCAAGACTGGAATCAGATTGCGCATATCCGCTCACAAAGGTTAAGACAAGTAATAAAAATATTTTTTTCATGATTTTATTTTTAAGGTTGAAATTCGATTTAAGGTCTGTTTTTTATTTACTGAAGTCGTAGCTTAGAGAAGCTCCCAGTCCGAACTGAAATATTGACGCATAATCAGTAACCGCCAGAGGGCCATAATAGTAGTCCCAATAGTAATCATATCCAACAGCTGCCGACATAGATTGCAAATAAGCATGAAGATTAATTGATAGTGGTGAGTTGGTTTTTACTTTTACACCAGCTTTAATTTCCCACGCAAAATAAGTTCCGTTGCCACTTTGAGGTGATTCCAGAATCGCTACACCTGCTCCTGCACCAAAAAATGGTAATGCTTTTTGAGAACTTGATCCAAAATAATACGTATAATCAGCTAATATATAATTAATAGCACCTTTATCATCTCCGGCATTAAGCTGAGTCCCAGCGGGAACAGGATTATTAGGTGTCAAAGTCTTCGTGTATAAAGGCATTTTTGTATCAAGTCGGTTATATTTTAATTCTATAGAAGCATTATCCATTATAAAATATTCAAAACCTGCACCATATTCAAAACCATCTTCTACATAAGCATAAGAGTTGTCAAATTCCACCTTGTCCTAAGATATAACCTCCGTACAAATTAAGTAAAAATGCCCCTGAACTTTGTGCCGACATTACCCGCGAAAAGAAAAAAACAACAAATAATAAATGATACTTTTTCATGATTTCTAATTTTTATTTTGATTAATAATTTTATTTACTTGTAAATTGAAATTTCAGACAATACTACACTGTTACTTTTCTTTTTAATAATTCTGATGATCAGTCACTTTTAAATTAAAGTAGCTTAATCTCTCAATTGTCAATTAAATATTACATTTTTTCTCAAAGCTAAATAGAATTAAAAATAAATATCTGAAGTATTGTGCCTTAATGGTTTCAAATTATAATTTGAAACCAAAATGGAATAAAAAATAATGAAGAAAACTTCTTTATTTTTTTGATTCTTTACAAAAAAACAAAAGCCTGTCTTTCTGGGACAGGCTTTTTGTAAAAAAATAAATAAAAATAAACTAACACAAAACTAATTGTATCCTTGATTTTGTTTGAATTCCTTCGTCACATCAATTGTCGACTGCGGAATTGGGAATACTCTTCTAAAGGGCTGTGAAGCTGCTTTTGCAGTTCCTGGTAAATCAAACTTTCCAAAACGGATCATTTGTGGTCTTCTGTACAATTCCCAGTACAATTCGAAACCTATTTCTTTGTACAATTGCGCTGCATCTAAAGAAGTAAGCGCTTTTCCCGGAGCACTTGCATACAAAGATTCTCTTTTTCTGCTGGTACGTAATTTATTCAAATCATCCATTGCTAATCCTGTACTTCCTTTTCTGAAATAAGCCTCAGCTCTCATGGTGTAGATTCCACCTAAACGAAACAATGGAATATCAACATTACTATTTCCGTTTCCTCCTTCAGGATCAAATTCATATTTAAAAACACGGGCTCCCTGATTGATTTCGTTTTGGGCAAAAACAGCCTGAGCAGGATTTTTAAACGTTAATGATGGTGTGAAATCCATTCTTGTAGTGGTGCTTTTTTCCATATATAAAGGAGAAACTTTAATACGGTTCCCAACCATCTCTAAAGATCCCGAAGGCAGTAGTATTGGTCCATATTGAAGTCCGGCCTGAATTCCTCTGTTAAAATGAAACCAAGGTAAATTAGTACTTTTAGGTACAATATCTGTTGCCGGAACACTTACATCTGTACCGTCATTCATAAACCATGTCCCATCTGCGTATTGATAATGTTGTTGAAATCTCGGGTCATCGTGATTCCCATCCCATGTTGCATAAAATTCAGGTGTTGTACAAGCAGCATTTGTTCCTCTGTTTGCAGCAGATGTTCTCTGATTACGCTCCATACTCACATAAGCAAAACTATTAGAACCGTTACGGATGTAATCGATCTTTTGAGAAATAGCAAAAATAAGTTCCTTACCGTTTTCATTGTCTCTTGCAAAGTTTTTGAAATAATCACTTTCTAAACTGTATTTTCCGGAATTGATCAATAATGAAGTGTAATAAATAACACGATCCATATCAGTTCCTCCACCGCTTACCGCAGGCTCACTAAAATTAAAGCTTGAATTTGCATTAAAACGATCTTTAAAAACGGCACGGTTCAAATACATAGTAGCTAAAAAACCATACGCTGCTTCTTTTGTAAAACGTCCGTGGTGTGTTTGTTGTTCACCCATTGATGCCAAATCAGGAATCAAAGCTTCAACATCTGTAATTAACTGATCGATTTGAGTATCGGCTTTTAAAATTTGCAAAGGCGCATTCGGGTTCATTGGATCTCTGTATGGCGTTTGTCCGTACAAATCCAAAGTCGTGTATAAATAATACGCTAAAAGGGCTTTGGCTTCAGCCGAAAACAACTTTTTCTGCGGAATTGAACTTTCTTCAATCGACTGAATTGCTGTTAAAGAACGTGTAATTCCGTTAGTCAGTTTGTTCCAGTTGTCACCTACAACGGCATTATCAGATTTCCATGTAAATTCGTGCATGTCTCTCCATTTTCCTCCATCTCCCCAGTCACTTCCGCGGGTTGGCAAAATAGCTTCATCTGTTGTATATTCCTGTAAAGAAAAAATGGCTCCGTGATCAGTAAAAGTTCCGTCTCCCAGTCTGTCATAAGCTGCAGCAAGTGCACCAGCAGGATTAGAAGCATTATTTCCCAATACCTCATCCAAAACAACCTCGTTAAGATCAGTACAGCTGGCAAACAACCAGATGAAAGAGAACAATGCGATTAATTTTATATTAAAAATTTTATTTGTCTTCATAATAATTATAATTTTAAAGTTGCTCCAAAACTGAACGTTCTGGAAGTTGGATAACTAGCGTAATCAATACCAATAGACTGATTTCCTCCGTTTGATTTTGGGCTGTTGATTAAAGGATCATAACCAGAATAATTCGTAATCGTAATTAAGTTTTGCCCTGTAACATAAAGTGTCAATCCGTTTATCCAGTTCAATCCTTTTAAATCAAAATTGTAACCAACACGAGCTGTATTCAATCGAATGAAATCTGATTTTTCTAAGAAAAGTGTAGATAAAATTGGTGAGTTTGTCGCATTTGCACCCGACTCATAATATCCTGTAGCAACGTTTCTGTCAGAAGCTAAATTGTTTATGTTCAAAGCGTTTAATCCTGTGTTATTCAACAAGTATCCTCCGGTTTGACCAATGATAGAGAACGAGAACGTAAAGTTTTTATATCGCATATCACTATTAAATCCATAATAGAAAGTTGGCAATGCACCTTCAATAATTACTCTGTCGCTGTTATCAATTTTCCCGTCTCCGTTTTGATCTTTAAAAATATTCGCTCCGTTTGCATCAAAACCTGTATGTTGTAACAAATAGAAAGATCCGGCAGCATAACCGCTTTTGTAAATATTAGCATTTACTCCGGATTGTCCTGGTCCTGAAATCGTTCCGCTTAAAATTTCTGAAACCGGAAGGTCTTCAATTTTATTATTTAAAGTAGCACCGTTTACATCGATATTCCATGAGAAATCCTTTTTATCAATTAGCTTAGATCCTAACATAAATTCAAAACCTTTATTGATAATTTTTCCGTCAATATTCGTCCAGATTGTAGTTGTTGGACTCAATGCCTGTGAAGGAACATTCAAAATCGCATCCGTTGTCGTTTTGTTGAAATAATCTAAAGTTCCGTAGAATTTATCATTCCAAAAACTAAAATCTAAACCAGCATTATATTGTGTTACAACTTCCCATTTTAAATCAGGATTTGGTGTTCTGTTTACAGAAACTCCGTTTACCAAATTCAAATCGTTGTACAAATAATATCCGTCGGCACCTGATAAAGAATAACTTGCCTGAGTAATTTTGTTTTCAACTTCCTGATTTCCAGTTTGCCCCCAGCTTAATCTTAATTTTAAGTTACTTAGGGCTTTAGCGTTTTCTAAGAATTTTTCTTTAGAGATATTCCAACCCAAAGCAGCTGAAGGAAAGTATCCGTATTTATTATTATCACCAAAACGAGTTGAACCGTCTGCTCTCATCGAAGCTGTTAAAAGATATTTTTCATTGAAAGTATAATTCACCCTTCCGAAATAAGACTGCAATTCATTTTCCTGCGCATAACCAGAAACTCCGGATTGTGTGCCTGCAAATCCAGGATTAATTGATGGTGGTACCCCAACTCCCTGATTTGAAATTCCGTCAATACTGAAACTTGTTCCTGATCTTTCAAACTTCTGATAAGAAAATCCGCCTAAAGCTTCTAATTTATGTTTGTCTAACTGTAAATTGTAAGTCAGATAATGCTCGATCAAAGAGTTTTTTGAATCTAAATTATTTTGAACATATTTCCCTTTTGGATTCAAATCCGTTAAGTTTGGAAAAATTGTGGTGTTTCTTTCCGCTGTAGAACGATCAAAACCAATGTTTACTTTATATTCCAATCCGTCTACAATTCGCAATGATGCTTCAAAATTGGCCAAAACTCTTAGTGTACGCGTTTGGTCATCATAAATACTTAATAAATAAGCCGGATTGTAATGCGCATTCATATTGAAATTGGTATACTTTCCATTCGCATCAAAAACAGATCTTGTTGGATTTGCCATTAAAGTATGAACAATCAACTGCCCGTTTGAACCTCCGTCATCACTTGTCGGAACTCCATCGTCTTTGGTTTCACTCGCCGTAAGATTCATTTTTACTTTCAAGCGTTTGTTATCCAAAAATGATTCAGCCGCGTTAATTCTACCCGACATACGCTTGAAATTACTGTTTCTGATAATTCCTTCCTGATTCATTTGCGCTGCAGAAGCATAATAATTTCCTGTTTCTGTTTGTTTAGAAAAAGCCAGTGAATTATTTGTTGTAATAGCCGTTCTGTAAATTACATCTTGCCAGTCTGTATTTCCTCCATGGTCAAATGCCGGATCTTTAATGGCTTTTCTGTATTGATCAGCATTCAAAACATCCAATTTATTAGCTACTGTTGAAACTCCTGTATAAGAATCAAAAGTTAAAGTTCCTTCACCTTTCGATCCTTTTTTAGTTGTTACCAATACAACTCCGTTAGATCCTCTTGCTCCGTAAATTGCAGCAGCCGAAGCATCTTTCAAAACCGTAATAGATTCGATATCACTATTATTCAAAAAGTTTAACGGATTTTTAGCCTGCGAGCTTCCAAAACCAACATTACTTGCACCAGGACTCACATCGTCGTTTGATAATGGCACACCATCAACCACAAACAATGGTGTACTTCCGCTTCTGATAGAACCAACTCCACGAATAGTAACATTTACTCCCGCTCCCGGTTCTCCACTAGTACTTACCACTCGAACACCGGCAACCTTTCCTTGTAATAATTGGTCTGGAGAGGTAGAAATACCTTGTTTAAAATTGCCCGCTTCCAATTGTGTAACCGCTCCGGTAACATCCTTTTTAGATTGCTTACCGTAACCAACAACTAAAACCTCTGCCAATTCAGATGTATTTGGTTCTAACTGAATGGTCATAAAACCATTTTTTGCAACCACCGTTTGTGTTTTATAACCTAAATAAGAGATTTCGATTGTTTTTCCTTCTCCCACCGTGATTTCAAATTCACCATCAAAGTTTGAAACTGTTGAATTTGATGAGCTCGTCTCCATGATAGTTGCACCAGGAATTGGCACTTTGTTTTCATCAACAATTTTTCCTTTTACTTTGATTCTGTCAACCGCTTTATGTGTTGTCGTTTTTGGAGCTTCTGTTTTCTGAATTAAAACTAATTTTCCATTAATATTGTAATTGAAATTAGCTTTTTTAGAAAGGTCACTTAAAATTAACGAAACCGATTCGTTTGTATAATTTACCGTATAAACTGTATTATCAGCAATAATAGCTTGTCCATAACTAAATTTATAATCTGTTTGCTTACTTAATTTTGAAAAAATAGAAACTAATGTCGCTTTTTCTACTTTATTTTTTACATTTGATTTTTCAGAAAAATTAGTTGTACTGTAACCATTTTGAATGGCCAGTAACGCCATTACTAAAAAGACAATTCTCTTTAGATTTAAATAGGAAAGTTTAAAATACATGATTTAAGTTATTGGTTTTTTATCGATACTTACTTATTAATCGCAGTTGTTCTCAGCAATTGCTTTTTGTTTTTTAATCCACTTTTACTATTTCGTCATAAACTTTAAATTTTAGGTTTGTGATATAATTTATTTGTTCTAAAACATGCTCTAATGATGCGTCCTTCTTAATAAATACCGTTAACGGCGTTGCTAGTACTTTTTCATTATTATATTGAAATGAAACTCCGTATTTATATTGTAAAATGGTGATAACCTGTTTAAGAGTCGTTTGATTTAGCGAAACATCAGTGTTGTACCAATTCACTAAATAGGATTTATCTGCCAGTTGTTTGGTCAGTTTTTGAGATTCAAACAAGGCTTCTTCATTTGGAACCAAATCAACGCTCTGCCCTTTTGAAGTAACATTTACTTTTCCGGTTACAACAATCACTTCGCATTTTGATTTTGATAACTGAATGTGGAAAGAAGTCCCAACCACCCTTGTTTTAATTTCGCCGGAAGTAATAATAAAAGGATGCTTTTTGTCTTTGGCCACTTCAAAAAATGCATTTCCTTTTAACAGCGAAACCTTTCTTTCATTTCCCTGAAATTTTTCAGGATATTGAAATATAGAATTTGCTGCCAGATAAATTTTCGAGCCATCATTTAACTGGATAGATTTGGGGGTATCTAAAGTTTTAAATGTTAAGTGCTTTTCAACTGAAAAACCTGGTTTGAAAAAAAATCCCAAACCAACAAGAAAAAGAATACTGGCAGCGGCCATGTATTTTAAATAAGGATTGAAGCTTTCCTTCTTTCCTATTCGAAGTTGAATTCCTTTGTATATGTTTTGCGAAACTTCATCAGGATTTCCCATTTGAGTTTCATTCCATTTTGAATTTTGATATTGGTCAAAAGCAAAATCATTTAATAGATTTTCTTCTGACATTGATGTTTTATTTCGTGAACTTTTATCTATAAGATGTTCTAAACTATGTTTGATTCTTTTTATCATACTACTTATTCGTCCATGTTGGTGTAATTTTTTCAACACATAAGGATATAGTTTTTCACTCATTAAAGGCGTTTCACTTGCCTTAAAAAACATGGCGTTTTACGTTTTGCTATGTATGAAAACTAGTTTTTTAAATTCTCCTTTTCTTTAAAGAAAAATCTATGTTTCTATGTGTTTAAACAAAAAATTGCTAATTACCCTAACAGGTTATTATTACAAGTAAGTACCGGAATCACGAAATCGTACTATCGGGAAATATTATCAAAACATCAACAGAAAGTTATCTTAAAATTTTTGATGCAAAATGATGTATGGAGCCAGCCAGGCCAGGTCTTTTAAGCCTTCTCGAAGTTGTTTTAAGGCAGAAGAAATTTGATTTTTAACCGTTTGCTTCGAAATTCCAAGTTCGTCAGCAATCATATCGATTGACATATCCTGAAATTTGTACATCAACAAAACCTCTTTTCGTTTCTCCGGAAGTTTATCTAACAGCAAATAAAGTGAATCCATTACTTCAGGATCGATTGAAGCGAAATTATCAATAATATAATCTTCGAACTGATCTTCCAGTATGGTCTTGTCAAACCGATTATTTTGATAATGTTTAAAGACCTGATTTTTTACGGCTCGAAATAAATACGGCTCAATTGCATTAATGTTCAAATCGTCTTTTCGTTCCCATAAATCAATAAAAACATCCTGAACAACATTCTGCGCCAAATCTTTATCCTGAGTCATCGTATACGAAAACGCATTGAGCTTTTTCCAGTATTGGGTATACGTTTGTTCAAAAAGTTCAGGATTCTTCATAGCTGATTTTGGTAGTATTTGATGATGTAAAATAATAAAATGTTATACCAAAGTTTTTTGCCTGAAGGTTAACTTTAAATTAAATAATGAATTCTTTTGCTGTATAAATACTACTATTTTAAGGCAAAAATGACAATCGGTTTGCGATTTCTTTTTTTTAATGTAACATAAAATTCAAATTTTTCTATTACTTTAGTCATGGATAAAAAAGTATTCTCTTTTGATGCGTCCCCTAATCTGGAAACACTTTTTATACCTTACATCATGAAACAAATTTTGTTTACATTACTTCTTGCCGGCGCTATAAACAACAGCGCTCAGGCACAAGACGATAATCTAAAAATCAATCAAATTCAGGTAATTGGCTCTCATAACAGTTACCGTCAGGCCATTGAAACTGATCTATACAATATCATTCAGGCCAAAGACACAAGCCGTTCTTTAAAAGGTTTGCAATACACACATATTCCAATTACGGAACAATTAAATAAAGGGTTGAGAAATCTTGAAATTGATGTTCAGGGTGATGCTAAAGGCGGAAAATATGCCCATCCGAAGGGCCTGGATTTTGCAAAATCTGAAAAAGCATACGATCCAAATGGCGAAATGAAAAAACCGGGTTTTAAAGTTTTTCATATGATTGATATTGATTTCAGAACATCGTGCTATACACTTCAAAACTGCCTTGCAGAATTAAAAAAATGGTCTGATGCCAATCCTGATCACGTTCCGGTTTTTATTACTTTGGAACCAAAAGATGACGATAGCCACTTGGGTACAAAAGCCGAGAAATTTACACCCGAATTATTTGATGCTTTAGACAAAGAACTTAGAAAAGGTTTAGGAAATAAATTAATCACTCCAGATATGGTTCGTGGCAAATATAAAACGTTGGAAGAAGCGGTTTTGCACCACAATTGGCCAACACTGAAAAAAGCAAAAGGTAAATTCTTATTTATTTTGGATAACAATGGAGCCAAAAGAGATTTGTATGCCTTGAATCATCCTTCACTAAAAGGGCGCGCTGTTTTTATCAACGCCGAGCCAGGAAAACCAGAAGCAGCGACATTATTCAGAAATAATTCTGAAGATCCTCAAATTGCTGATTTAGTTAAAAAAGGCTACATCATCAGAACCAGAGCAGATTCGGACACCAAAGAAGCCCGAAAAAATGATTATTCACACTTCGAGGCTGCGAAAAAATCAGGAGCACAAATCATCACAACGGATTATTATTTGCCAAGTACGTTTTTCAATTCTCCTTATCAGATCAAATATGATGATGGAACTTATGTGAGAGTTGATCCTGTTAATGGCGGTAAATAATTTGTTTCAAGTTTTCTTTGTTTCAGGTTTCAAGTTATTGAAATAAGTAAAGTTTAACCGCAAGGTTCGCAAAGCTATAATTGACAAAGCTTTGCGAACTTTGCTTTTTAAAAAAGATTATAATTATAAATCTAGTTTTCAAACATAGCCCGTGGTTTCAACCGCGGGATTCCAACGTATATTGTAAAATAATTATCTGGGCGTCCCTGCGGTTGAAACCGCAGGCTATATTCACAAAAATTCACAAATCTTTGTGCAGATAGCTTTGCGGACTTTGCGTTTTCTAAGCACAAGCTAGGGCAAAAAATCTTTGCGCCCTTTGCGGTTAAATCACTTCAATCCAGTAATCTTTCCAGTCTTCAAATCTACACTAAAATGATCTGCCGGGACTTCGTGCATGAATTTATTGAAAATGATCAAAAACAATCGCATTTGGTTTTGCAGTGGTTTTTCTTTTGAGGTATCGGCTGTATGATTTTCAAAAAACAATTGAGACAACACTTTATATTGTTTGGCTCTTAAAGTCCCAACATCGGCTAAAGCCAATTCATCGGCACTTCTAAAACGATAAAAGTCAACAAGTAAATCATAACCTGTCCAGTTAAAACCTTCTTTTTTTAGTTTATTCTCTTTTAAATATTTAGCCGATTTTACTTTTGCTTCCTCCCACTCTTTTTGGAATCTTTCCTTGTTTTTCAGCACCTCATCAAAATCAGCGTCAGCCTGAACATTGGCTAAAACCAATAAATCTCGAGCAGAAAGTTTCAGGAAATAATCTTTGAAAGAGGGAGGCCAGTCGTCCGATAAAAAACGCAGGCGAACCAATTCTTTCAAATGGGAATCGGTAAAATCATGGTAGTTTTTGGTTTTCAGAATATCATTGTTCCAAATGTCTTTTGTTTGTTGGTTTTGCAAAAACTGATATTCCATTCTATACAAATCAAAAAGTTCGTCGTATCGCGGTACATCATCAATGGTGATAGTTTGAATATCAACAACATTATCTTTTTTAATGGTCAATAATTTATATGCCGGAATATAAGCAGCCAAAGAAGGTGTTTGAATATTCACCAAAGTATTTCCTTTTTGCGTGGTACGGACTCCGGTATCGTTAATGTGCATATGTCCACCAAAGTGAATTTTCAAACCGGCATCAGCAAACGTCTGCGCTACTTCTTCAACCGGAACTCTGTTCAACTGCCATTTATTTGGCCCAAGCAATTCTTTTATTTCCGCGGAAGCGTCATCATTAAAATCAATCATCGGAAAATGGCTGAAAGCGATTAAAATTTTGCCTTGTTTTTTGGCTTCCGCCGAAATTTCTTCCACCCATTTTATAAGATGCTTTTTGTTTGAAAGCACATTATTATAACCTGTACTGGCTTCTGAATAATTTTTAGGATCTTTTGGATCACCATCATTTTTCTTGGGAATATAAACATTTCCGTCAATCGCCATTAACCATAATCCGTCGATTGGTTCAACAACATAACTCACATCCGGAACTTCGTAACCCGGTGTCACGTTATAAACTCTGTTGGACAGTAAAGCGGCTTGAGAAGCTTTTTCAAAACTATAATTTTGGCTATTATAAGTCGAAAAGGGAGTTGCCCAAAATTTGTATTTTTTATTCGGATAAAAACCAAAATCTTTTAATCCGTCTGTGATTCCTAAATAACCCATTTTGGCAATATCGGCTGTTACAATTACAGGCTGTTCGGTACTTAAATTTGGCTTATAAACGCCGTATTTGCTATAAATGGGCTGGTTTTTTCCGTCTTTTCCAAGAAAATCTTCTTTACCGGAATCTTGTGCAAAAGGTCCAACCGGATCATGATTTCCAGTTGTGATAAAAAACTCGATATTATATTTTTTGCTGTATTGCTCTAAAATTTTCTCTAAGCCGCGAACGTGAATGGGCTGACCATCATCTGTATAATCTCCTGGAAGTGCCACATATTTAATTTTTCGCTTTGTGATATCCTCCAAAGCAGCTATAAAAGCAAAATAATTTTCATTGAATATTCGGGTAGAATGCAATTGAGAAGCCATCGTTCTTAATAAAACATACTGACCAGTTTTTGGATTCAGAACACCTTTATAATCATTATCTGAAAACGTCCCGAATAAATCCTGTAAGTGTACATCAGATAAAAAAGCGATTTGAGTACCATTAAGATTTTTTGGATTTTGCGCTGAAATATTGAAGTTGAAAAAAATGAAAAACAATATGAAAGAACTGTTTTTATTTAGAAAAGTATATTTAAAATTCATCGATTAAGTTTTTCATAAATGGGGATTTGCAATTTTATATATTAATAGATGAAAAGCCTTTAACTTATTGTTACCGAATAATAATTTTTAGTGCTTAATTATTTAACCGCAAGGTTCGCTAAGATTTACGCAATGTTCGCAAAGCTTTGTCAATCCAGCTTTGCGAACTTTTGCGGTTGTAAACACAATCAAAATAAAATCATTGCGCACTTTGCGGTTAAAAAACTACGCGGTTAAATTTTTTCATTAAATTTATATCAGCAATTGGAATTAATCATGGAAACAAAAGACGGAAAACTAGCCATTTATGCCCAAACCAGAAAAGAATGGCGCGATTGGTTACAGCAAAATTCTCAAACAGAAAAATCAGTCTGGTTGATTTTATACCACAAAAAAAGTAAAGTCGAAAGCATCAATCTAAATGATGCAACGGAAGAAGCTTTGTGTTTTGGCTGGATTGATAGTTTGTGCAAAAAAAGGGATTTTGAAAGTTTCTATCTGACTTATACGCCCAGAAATCCGAAGAAAAGCAAATGGAGCCAGCCCAACAAAGACCGCGCAGCAAAGATGATTGAACAAGGTTTAATCACCGAACATGGCCAACTTATGATTAATCTTGCAAAAGAAAACGGCAAATGGGAACCTGCATAAAAAAGGCTGCCATTTCTGACAGCCTTCCATTACATTAAAACCTTAAAATTAATGTATCTAAACCATTATGGCGAATGGGTTAGGATTATTTTTTAATAAAACGCTTAATCGTTTTCTCTCCATCTTTCTCAAAAACAACTAAATAAATTCCCTGTCTCAAATTAGAAACATTCAAACTATTATCATTTATTTTTTGAAATAAAACTACATTTCCTGTTTGAGAATCAACTACACTCAGATTTCCTCCCGAAACATCTTTTGTAAAGAATAAGGTCTCTGAAACCGGATTTGGGTATACATTAAATACAACATCAATTGGTTTTTCATCTTCAATAATAGATGAAGTTTCACGGGTTATAGCAGCTGCACCAATTTTGGTGATTTTAATCCAGTTAATGTTCATGCCCGTATTTTGAATGTAGATTCCAAAATTATACGTTCCGGCATTCACACTTACAGTTTGCGAAACCGTCTGCCAGTTTTGCCAGCCTCCAGTATTGGGTATATCAACATTTCCTAAAATAATCGTTCCTCCGTTTAAATCAGATGATAATCTGCCTCCGGTTACACCGCTTGCCACTCTGTATTCAATTAAATAAGAACCTGTGGTTGGAAAATTGATGTTATTGTACGCAATCCAATCGCCCGTTTCGGTATAACCAACGTTCGATCCTTCTCCAGTATCTGTCGTGGCTTCTACCTGAATGCCACTCATTGCAGAATAATCTTCGGCCTGAATTAAAGTTGAAGTTTGGGTAGTTGTGGTGGAGATTAATTTCCATTGTCCACAAGTCTGGCCATTATCCTGCCATTGCTGTACATTCGCAGCATTTGCCGTGCTCGCTCCTGCGACTTCGACCAGTTTACCACTGTGTCTGGCAATAATCTTATAAAATCCGTCACCGGCTGCAAATAAAATAAATTGCTGATTGGTGGTTCCGTTGTATGGATATTGCTCCACATTGGCACCATTATCCTTATTAAAATTATTTACATCTAAAGATTGTCCGCTGTGATTGGCAATAATTTTATAAAGGCCATCACCTAAATGGGTGAAAGTAAATTTTTGATTATTTCCTGTATTTACAGTTCCCTGCGCGACATTGGCTCCGTTAGCTAAACTGGCATTCCAGACATCCATATTGAGACCGCTGTTTCTGTTTTGTAAAAAGAAAGTCTGATTTCCTAAAGTGGTAACGCCGTTGGCCAGAATTCGAATCGAACTTACTTTGTCATTCCACGTTGTATTCAGACACGAATTATCAGAATTAATTACAGTCGAAGCGCCGCTAAAATTATCATCCTGATATAAAATCGCCTGAAAACCCTGCGTAATTCTAAGTGACGAAATATCATCATTTAAGATTCCCAAAGAATTTAAGCGTGCCAGGTTATAATCTCCGATGGTCAATCCACCTGAAAATCCAGTGTAATTGCAATCTTTGTAAGCTGTAATAACATCGGTTGAAGCGGCTATATTCCCCCCTGGCGGAATCGTTCCGGTAATCGAATAACTTCCGATAGAACCGTAAGCCGAATATCCTCCGTAACCGGCACTTCCTGCTCCGCTACCGTCAACACCAATAAAATATTTTCCGGCAGGCAAATTCACATTCATTGAAGCATTTAAAGCAAAAGGATCAGAATTCCAGTACGTTCCCATTTCGGCTCCGGCCGAATTATACAATCGAAGCAAAAGATGCAGATTTCCGTCTCTGGAAACCGTATTTGCATTTATAGATACATTTCCGCCTCCCGTAGTAAACGTAAAAAAATCATAATCAGCTTCACTTGAAACAATTCCGTTTTTCTGATTAATAGCACCGCTTCCGTTATAATCCAAAGTGGTGGCAGAAGCTGTAGTATTCCCGTAATCATCGCCTCTGTAACCAACTCCAAATTTAGAACCTGCAATAGTTGCAACGTCATCTTGTTTGTTATTGGCATAATCATATTCTCCTTTGCTCCATTGCACAACAGGCCTGTAATAACCCGCTCCCATAATGGGTGCCCACGAAGTATTGTTTATCCCAACAAAATAATCTTCTTTTGGAGTGGTACGGCCATCATGACCCAAATCGAAAGTATGTCCAACTTCATGCGCTGAGGCATCTCCACCCGATTTACCCGAAGTAATAAATACCCAACAAGGTACATCATTGTCCCAATTGAAGGAACCAATATAAGCGACACCTCCTGCTCCCGGAGCTGCAGTATTGGTTGGAGTTACCACCACGCGCATTCTTCTGTTTCTTGGATACGAATTAAAAACGGCTTCACTTGTAGTCACATTTAGATTAAAAGGTCGGTAATCTTCTGCCACTACTTCCCAATGTTGCTGAACATCAGCATCGCTCATTCCTGATGGTGCTGCATTGATTGCGTTTCCGTTATTCCATAGATTTCCTGCCGGCATATTATAGCCGTCAAAATCTAATAGTACACAACCTGCCGCACCCGGTAAACTTTGTAAATTCAATAAGGCCGGTGCAATTGCAGCGACCGCGGCTGTTTTATTTGTTGTTTTTTTAGTGTTCTCAGGCATATCATCAAAATTGATACAAACAATGGTATTAATATCCACTTTAGAAACATAGGCATTTCCCTGAGCATCTGAATAATATTTGTAGGCTTCTTTTGTTTTCTTTAAAATAATATGACCTTCAAGCTTTTTATCCAATACTTTAACGAAAAAAGAAGATTCCGGAACATCTTTAATTTCTCCAATCAGGAATTCACTAGACGCATTTGATTCTTTATAATTGATTTTCCCTTTAAAGTTTTTTGAATTTTCAACCTGAAGTAAAATGGTTTTTTCTGTACTTTTTGAGGTTGTACTGGTCACCAGTTCCTGCTTTAAAGTATTCATAAAAGTCTTGGTCGAGCCTAAGGAAGTCTGTGCAATTGCAAAACTGCTAAAAGCCAGAAATAGAAATAAGCTTAACCTAAATTTGTAATTGGTGTTCATATGTAAGGTAGATTTGGGGTTACTTTTTATTTTTCACGCAGATTTTAAAAAGATTTAAGCAGATACACGCAGATAAATTATCCAAATTAAATCTGCTCAAATCTGCGGAATCTGCGTGAAATAAAATCTTTTTAATCTTTTATCCCAATAGCTATGGGAGTGGATAATAAGAAAGCACTATTCCTCCTTTTAATAAAAAAGAAGAAATAGCACCCTTTTAAAATCTATTTTTTAATAAAACGTCTTACTGTTTTGATTCCGTTTTTTTCTACTAAAATCAGATAGATTCCCGATTTTAAACCAGAAACATCAAGACTGTTGTTAACGATTTTCTGTACCCAAACCGTGTCACCACCCTGAGAATTTATAACACTCACATTGGCTCCTGAAACTTCAGCAGTAAAGAAAATAGTGCTTTCTGTAGGATTTGGATAAATAGTCAGACTTTCAATCTTTTCTTCAGAAACTGTTTCTGTTAAAGCTGTTTTTGCTGCCAAACCAGAAGCCGATTTTGTAATTCGGAACCAGTTTAAATTCACACCAGAACTCTGAATATAGATTCCGAAGTTATACGTTCCGGCGTTTACATTAACTGTTTGCGTGATGGTCTGCCAGTTTTGCCATCCTCCTGTATTGGGTACATTAATTGCTCCTAACTGAATTGTTCCTGCACTTAAATCTGATGATATTCTGGCTCCGTTCACAGCACTCGCTACACGGTATTCAATTACGTAATTACCCGAAGTTGGAAAATTGATGTTATAATACGCCATCCAATCGCCTGTATCTGCGTAACCTACGTTTAAACCTCCGCCAGTATCTGTTGTGGCTTCTGTTTGAACGCCGCTCATTGTCGAGTAGTTTTCCGCCTGGATTAAAGTTCCGCCTGTTGGTGGCTGGCTTCCGGTAATCACCTGATTTACGGCTGTCAATAAGGATTTAGAACCAACAGCATCCTGAGATAATTCCCAAATCATTACACCGCCGGCATTTTGAATCGCAAAAGTTGTTTTTGCTTTGATCGTTGGAATTCCGTTGTAATAAATAGTATTTCCCACCTGATCAACATTTTCTGCTCCGGGATATTGCGCTACAATATTGGCATAAGAAATTCCCTGATTGGCCGAAGCTCCAAAACCATATCCGTAAAAAGGTAATCCAATAATGGCTTTACTAGCCGGTAAACCTCTTCCTGTCCAGTAATTAAACTGATTAACGGCCATACTGTATGGAGAATGCTGTCCCGGGTTATTTGGTGCCCAAGGACCTGTTGCATCATAAGCCATGATATTGATCCAGTCATAGGCTGCAAAAGTAGATGCAGGTACATTGGCACCGCCATATCCTTCTGAAAGCGCTGCTGAAATCAATTTGCCATTGGCATGCAGTTTATTGGCCAAAGCAATTACAAAACCTCCGTAGTCGCCATTAATTGCAGGACCTTCTAAATCGACATCGACTCCGTCAAAATTGTGGGCCACCACATAGTCGTAGATTTTTTGAACAAAAGCTGTTCTGTTTGCCGGTGTAATCAGATTAAAATAATTGTCGCGAATGGCACCACCTTCTGAAACTGCACCACCGCCAAGGGAAACAAAAACCTTAATATTTTGACCGTGTGCCGCATTAATAATGGTATTGCTTCCTGAATTGAAAGTCAGATATCCATTGGCATCCGGATTCTCAAAGGCAATATTAATGTGCGTTAATTTACTGTACTGAATACTGCTTGAAAAAGCATTCAAATCGATCCAGTTGGGAATGTAAGCGATAACTTTTTTTTGGGCAATTGCTAAATTAAAAACACCCAATGCCAAAATGATCATCCATTTTAGCTGCATTGTTTTGTAATTGTTTTTCATAGTAATTTGTTTTAATAGATTAAAGGGATTTATAAATGGAATTTTAGATTTTAGATGGAATTTGATACCAAATTACTTGATACCAAATTCCACTTACTTCATTTAAAAATCAGGGGCAAATCAATCTGAAATCTAAGTTTGAAGCCTAAAATCCGTTTTTAAAACTATTTTTTTATAAAGCGCTTGATCGTCTGTTTACCTTCTTTTTCAAAAACAATCAAATAGATTCCTTTTCTTAAGTGCGAAACATCGATACCATTGTTATTGCCTTTTAAAGCTGAAACAACTGTTCCGGTTTGTGAGTCCACAATTTTTACGTTTTCTCCGGAAATATCTGTGGTAACAAAAAGGGTATTTTCAACCGGACTTGGATAAACATTTAAAACCGTTTCGACTGGGGTTTCTTCTTCAACTGAAGCTACAGCCGCTTTAGCAGCCAGACCAGCACCCACTTTTGTGATTTTTATCCAGTTGATATTCATTCCGGTGTTCTGAATGTAGATTCCAAAATTGTAAGTTCCTGCATTCACGTTTACCGTTTGAGAAACCGTTTGCCAGTTTTGCCATCCTCCCGTATTTGGAATATCAACATTGCCCAATACAATAGTTCCTCCATTTAAATCAGATGATAATTTACCGCCAGTTACAGCACTTGCGACTCTGTATTCGATTAAATAAGAACCGGTAGTTGGAAAACTTATGCTGTTATAAGCTATCCAGTCACCCGTTTCAGTATAACCTACATTCGAACCTCCTCCTGTATCTGTGGTTGCTTCAACCTGAATACCGTTCATGGCAGAATAATCTTCAGCCTGAATTAAAACAGAGGTTTGCGAACTTGTCGCGGGAACTAATTTCCATTGTGCGCACGTCTGGCCGTTATCCTGCCATTGCTGAACATTGGCACCACTTGTTGTGCTTGCACCTGCAACTTCTATTAATTTACCACTGTGTCTGGCTACAATTTTATAAAAGCCATCGCCTGTTGCAACCAATATAAATTGCTGATTTGAAGTAGCATTGTATGGATATTGCTCTACATTGGCGCCATTGTCTTTATTAAAGTTATTTACGTCTAAAGATTGTCCGCTGTGATTGGCGATAATTTTATACATACCGTCACCCAAATGCGTAAAAGTAAATTTCTGGTTGTTGGCCCCGTTTACAGTTCCCTGCGCCACATTAGCACCGTTTGCCGTACTTGCGTTCCAGACATCCATATTCAGGTTACTGTTCCTGTTTTGTAAAAAGAAAGTCTGATTTCCTAAAGTAGTCGTTCCGTTTGCAAGAATCCTGATAGAAGATACTTTGTCATTCCAGGTTGTATTTAGACAGGAATTATCAGAATTAATTACGGTTGAAGCTCCTGTAAAATTATCATCCTGATACAAAATAGCCTGAAAACCCTTTGCCACTTTAAGCGAAGAAATGTCATCATTTAAAACACCCAAAGTATTCAAACGCGCCAGATTATAATCACCAATAGTTAGTCCGCCAGAAAAACCGGTGTAGTTACAATCTTTATAAACCGTAATCACATCTGTGGTAGCCGGTACTGAAGGAACTGATCCGGCATAACCTCCAAAACTAGCAATTACTTTTGTTGGCTGTGGAGAATGAAGCGATGGCGATTGATCGGCCACATCATCATAAGCAAATCCGTATGCCAGATTATCAACGCTAATGCCTGGCAAATGCCAAAATTTAGAATAATGATTCGTTGGATTTACCTGATAGAATTTTGATGCATCATACCAGTTTTGTTGTCCCGGATTTGCAGTGGTAGTATTTACAACATGTCTGTTAATCGCAGCTGTTAGTTGTGCCTGAATCACAAGATCTAAATCTCCGTCGACTAATCTTCTGTCAAGAACGCCTTTTCCTTCAAGCGCTTCCTGAGTCGAAGGTCGGTTTTGAACTCTTCCGGTACGGCCCGTAAAACCTCCTGATTGTCCAACCATTTCCAGTTGTTCGCCAATGACTCTTCCTTTGAAAACTCCGGCATCACCGGCAAAGAATATTAAATCTTCATTTTTATATTTGTTCCAAATGGCATCAATATAAGATTTTAGGTAGTTGGCCTGAGGTCCGACAGAAGTTCCTCCGGTTCCATCTGCGAAAGCGGGTGTTTTTGATGGCGCTGTAATTTCTCCTGTAGCGTCATTTACACAACCCTGAAACTCTGATGGAACATTGGCTTTGAAAGCCGCTACAATATCAGCGTGTTTTTTTAATTCACCTACTCTTTTTTGATAGCCGTTTGCTCCAAATAACTCCAATCCCATTGGGTATTTATACGAATCCACTCTCGAAGGATTTCCAAAGAAACCATATTGATTATTGGTCAATTCGATGATTTCATACAAAATTCCCTGATTCGGATCCGTTGCATTCAACGGATTTGGCGAAGTATAGCCAGAAGGCGCTCCACTTGCTCCAAAAAAGTAAAAATACAACTGTTGTCCTTTGGCAATAAAAACTCTACAACCTGCAATTTGCGGCAGAGTAAAAGTTTTGTTCGGAATCTCACTCAACTTGGTAAAACAATTGGCATATTTTGAGTTTTGTCCCGGTCCCGTGTTGCCACCAATTGTTGGTCCCGTAACTGTGTTATAAGACGAACTCATTGGTAAAACCTGACTCGTTTTGGCATTTACCCAAACGTGATTTCCGGTAGTGTAATCAATACCTACAATAGCCACATACAATTCGTTGTCGTTAAAGGTGGAGGTATTGCTGATGGTAAAAGGTATAGGCCCCTGCCCATACATCAAATTAGACAGTAATGCAAACAGCATTACAGCAAAAAATGTCTTTAGTAATTTAAAACTTCTCATTGTTAATTCTTTTAGGTTAATAAATTGGTTTTTAATTAATTAGTAATAATGAGAAAATAGCTATGCGTAAAAAGCCGGGTGTAACTATTTAGGATCATTACACCCAGCCTGTTTTAATTATTGCTTGATCAGTTTTTTAGACCAGCTTTTTTGATCTGATTTGAAATTCAGAATATAAATGCCTCTTTTTAACTGGCTAATGTCAATCTGACTTTCGTTAACATCAGCATCCAGTTTTTTATCCAGCAGTAATGTCCCTGAATCATTGTAAATGGTGATTACTTTATTGTCTAATTTTTCAGGTATTGAAAGCTGGATATAATTACGCGCCGGATTAGGATACATCACAAATTCTGTTGCCGTCACCTGAGTATCTTCAGGAGCTACTGCAGCTTTTTTCGCTGTTGATGCAGATCCGTAAGCTTCAATTTCGAATAGTGAATATCCGTATGGAGTCAAGGCTTTTGTGTTACATAAAATTCGAAGGTATCTTCCTGTTCCGTTTACGGCCAAATCATCAGTTCCACCGTCGCTGGCGCTTTGGGTATTTACGGTTTCATTTTCTGTGAAAACAGTATCTGTCGAAATCTGTATTTTATATTGGGTTGCAAAAGCAGCTTCCCATTTTAGAACCACACGATTGATGTTGTAATTGCTTCCCAAATCAACATAAATCCATTCGCTTGTATTGGCAAAACTGCTCGCCCAACGTGTTCCTGCATCTCCGTCTGTGGCTTTCGCCGAAGAATAAGTAGCGTTTTCTTCTGTAGAAGCTGTCGTTGTTTTCCCTAAAGCTAAATTGGTATTAGTTGGAACGCTAATATTTCGAACAATAACATCACTGAAAACTCCTGTTGTTAAAGTTCCATTTGCATGGGATGTTACAGCCATTCCGACGTAAATGGTACTTGCCATGGCAATCGTTCTTGGCGTACCAAGCTGTGTCCAGGTTGTTCCGTTATCTGAAGTATAAGAGGTAAACACATTTCCTGATCTTATGATACGAATCCATTTTGGAGCCGTTCCAGTCGCTACGGTAGCAGTTGTGATTCCTGAAACAGCATCTCTGGATAAAAATTCTACTCCTGCCGCTGCACTTACATCGGTCATGGCATGTTTAGAAGTTGGCGTAAGTGTCTCACGGAACATCACTCCGGCTTTGGCGTAAGTATTCGTGTTTGTAAGCGAATTTACTTTGGCAATAATTTCAGCATCACCTGTAATTGATTGGTTTACAAATTGAAATTGATCACTGGTTTCCCAAATATCATTTCCTGAGCCTTTTATGGTAAAAGTTCCGCTGGCGTGCGTTGCTTCTCCCGCCGGAGTTACAGCCCCTAAATCGGTACTAACCCATGGCGCTGGCAAAGTTGCCGGTGGATTTTCTGTAGAAACTAAATTTACAGCTCTAAGATTATCAAAATAATAGGTATTTCCAGAACTCGTTCCCGGTTCTAACAAGAAAACAAAACGATTTACTTCGCTCTCTAATGTCGATGCATCAGGTGAGCTTGCATACGTAAAAGTAACCGTGTGCCAGGCATTACTTTGTTTTACAACACCCTGATAAATACTATGTCTTCCGGCAGGATAATTTGACGGAATCGAAGCGTTGCTTTCTGCCTGCCAGGAAATTATAGATCCAACAGGTGCAGAAGTATACACATCCATAGCAAACTTTTTAGTTCCTGCTTTAAATTCTCCAATGTTGGTTAATGTGGTATTGAACGAAAAATTATCATACAATTCCGTTGCTTTTCTAACATATTTTCCAACGTTTGAAGACGTGTTAATCCCGCTCACGTTTGGATTTGCAGCGTTTGGAGTATACGTTCCGATGGCATCTCTAAACGTGATATTGTGTGTGCTTTGATAATCTTCATACACAACTCCAGGCGTAAAAGTATCCGGAAGTTTGGTTGAACCAATTCTGATATTATCAAAATAATACGTATCGCTGGTGTAAGAACCTGAGTTGGCCAATATAACCATTTGGTTGATTGCCAGGTTTGAAGTTCCTTCATCAGGGCTTGAATTATAATAGAAAGTCAGCGTTTCCCATTGATTTTGTTTGGTAGTAATCGCTACATAATTACTGTTTCTTCCTGTTGGAAAATTCGCAGGAAGCGATGTTGCGCTATTCTCTAAATTCAAACTCACAACCGTACCGATTGGCGCCGAAGTATACACATCGATCATGATTTTATTGGTCTGATTCTTAAGTAAACCAGCATCTTCGATTGTGCTTTGTGTGTTGAAGAATAACACATCGTATTGTTCGGTTACATTTCGAACATACTTCGCCACATTGGCAGATGAGTTAACCGAATTGGCACCCGGATTTGCAACTACAGTATATGTTCCGGTTGTCGTTCCTTTAATGATTTTATTTATGCCATCGTAGTTTTGCAGCACATCGGTAGCAATAATTGGCTTCTCGGGTGCTGCTTTTGTGAGCACATTATCGAAATAATAAGTGGCACCGGAATTCGAATTCGATTCAAAAAGAAACACCACATTATTGATTGTCAAGGCGCTTGTATTTGGGTCAATTACTTTTTCGAACTCGAATTCAATTGTTTCCCATTTGTTTTGTACCGTTGTTGTGGCTTTGTAACCGCTATGTCTTCCTGACGGAAAATTAGTTGCCGTTGTTACCAGACTGTTTTCCAGTTGCATAGAAATCTTTGTCCCAACCGGCGCCGATGTATAAATATCAAAAGAAAGCTTTTTTCTTCCGTACACATAATCATTGGCATTGCTGATTGTTACATTTTTGATATTCAAAACATCATATAATTCAGAAGCATTACGAACATATTTTCCCACTGAAGCAGAACTATTAATTCCGGTAGCCGATGGATTAGCAACAGCTTCTGTTAAAACTCCTGTTTTGTTTCCGTATACGATATTTCGGTTCGATTGAAAATCCTCATGGATTCTCTCCACTGGCAAAGGTGCTTCTGTTGTAACGGCCAATTTATACGTATTGGCTGTACAGCCTGAAACAGTTGTCGCAACACTAACATCTCCACCGGTTGTTCCCCAGTTAACCGTAATCGTATTTGTACCTTGTCCTGAAGTGATCGTCGCTCCCACAGGAACCGTCCAGTTGTAAGCTCCCCCTGCAATTGCATTGATAGAATAGGTTTTTGCGGTTTCATTATGATACACTGTTGCATCACCCAAAACGCCATAGGTAAAACTACCGCTATAAACGCGAACGTAATCTACTTGTAATTTTGCAGGGAAGTCTGCCGGAATTGGCTCCACTCCCGCACCGTTTACACTTGTATAAGGCGTTCCTAAACTACCAACTGCCAGATTCAAAATGATATAAAACTCTTGATCATTAAACGGCCATCCCCCATTTACGGTAGTATTTGGTGTAGCGGTATGAAATAAATTTCCGTCAATAAACCATTTAATGATATTGGGTCCCCATTCTACGGCATAAACGTGAAATTCAGTCGATAAATCAGTTGGTGAGCTATAACTTCTTCCGGTATAATGATATCCTCCTCCGTCATAATGAATAGTTCCATCAATAGATTTTGGATTTCTGTGTTTGGCTTCCATGATATCAATTTCACCTGTAAAAGGCCAATTGGCTGTGCCTGCCGGTAACATCCAGAAAGCAGGCCACGCTCCCATTCCGGAAGATAATTTCATACGGGCTTCAATTCTTCCGTATTTAACGGCATATTTTCCTTCAGTAGTCAATTTTGCAGACGAATACGGCTGTTGCGGAAATGATGCATTTGGTTCGTATTTCGCCTGAATATTTAGGTAACTGTTTGTCCCTTCTTTTACAATAGTAGCCTGATTGGGATCGTAACGTTGTGCCTCGCCATTTCCAAATCCGCAAAGCGAAGGACAGCCGTTTCCGGAAATACTTTGCCATTTGGTCAAATCTACGGTTGTTCCGTTAAACTCATCAGCCCAAATTAAGGTGTTGCATTGGGCATGAAGTTTTAGAAAAGGTGTAAGAAAAAATAGCATCAGAATGATACCCCTTTTTAAAAAATAATAATTGCTTTTCGGTGGTCGGCCGAAAAAAGAGTCTTTTTGTTTCATTATTTGTAGTTTTTTGTTAGTAACGCTTATTAACACAATAAATCTGCTTTTTTTCAAAAAACAAATGAATATTGTATTAATAAGATGACAATATTAACCAATAAACTACCCAAGACCCCAATTTTTGGCTACGGTTTGACTACGGTGTTTATAAAAAATTGTAATAATCAGCTTTCAAAAAGCGTAAAAGTACTTAGGATTTTACTGATAGTAAAAAATCGCTTATGCTGTGATTTTAAAGAGATAGAGGGTGGATTTATTTTGTAAGAATGTGTGGCAAAAAAGTAACCGGAGATATAAATCTTTTTAAATCTGCGTGTAAAAATATAACCAGATAAAAAATCTGCCAAATCTGCAAGAGGCAAAAAAATTCTTAATGCTATTAAGCTTTGGCTAAAATTTTCTCTCGCAGATTTGACAGATTGAGCATATATTCCCCTAAATTTCAAATGCAATTGTCATTTCCACTGAGGAGAAATCTCCGCAAGTAGCCCCGCCTGCAAAGTCGCCAATCTTTGTAGAGTTACCCGTATGATCCCTCCCCTTTCGGGATGACAAAAATGAGCATAAACTGTGTAAACACATTTAAAAATTAAGAATAAACTCCGTAATATTGGCATCTGAGGGAAGTTGCAATTTCTTACGGATGCGGTAACGGGTGTCTTCAACGCCTCTTACGGAGATTCCTAAAAGTGGTGCAATTTCTTTGGTATTAAAATTCATTCGCAAATAAGCACACAATCGCATATCGCGAGGCGTCAGTTCCGGAAAACTTGTTTTCAATCTTTGCATGAAATTATCATGAAGCTGATTGAAGATTTCTTCAAATTCGTTCCAGTGCTGATCGCCTTGCAATTCGTGATCGATGATTCGGTTTATTTTGGTCAGTAAACTGAAATTCGTATTGGAATCATTTTTTTTATCAATCTGGCCAATGAGTTCTTTAATAGAAAGCAGAATTTTATTTAAATGAATAAGATTCACGGTGTTGGAAGCCACTTTAGCATTTTTCAGATTGATAGTAGCTTCGAGGTTTTCCCGCATAATGGCCATATTTTCCTGCTCCAATGTCAATTTTTGCTCATTTAATTCGGCACGATTTCTTAAAAGTTCTTTTTCCTGATTCAGTATTAATTGTTCCCGATCGCGTTCTGCCAGATTTTTTTGGTATTTGATAATGGCATAAATCAGAACTCCAAAAAGTGCCAAATACAATATATAAGCCCAACTGGTGCGGTACCACGGAGGTAAAACTTCGAATTTAAAAACGGCTTCTTCACTAACAACATCGTAAATGTTTTTTGCCCTTACATGAAAAACATATTCATTTTCAGGCAAATTCGTATATTCTTTTTCGGTCTGAAGGCTCCATTGTGACCATTTGGGTTCAAAACCTTCCAGCCAATATTCGTATTTCGTTGCATCGACTTCATCATAACAAAGTGATGCAAACGAAAAATGCAAGGCGTTATTCAAATAGGCTAAATCCGGGCAAAATACTTTATCATCTGATTTTATATTGATGGGAAGCACATCATATCGACTTGAAAACAATAGGCTGTCTTTAGGAAAAATGGATTTAACTTCAGAAATAACAGCTTTATATTTAGACTGATAACTTTTAGTTTTCATCTTATTATAATGAATCAGACCGTCCTGGGTTCCAAAAAACACATCTCCACTCATTGTGGTTTGAATATTTTCAAAACCAGGTACATATAAGTATCTCAATTTCCTAAAAGGCAGTTCTTCAACTTCAAAACTTCCTCCTGCTTTTTGATTCATCTTTCCGGTATTTTCACCTGAAACGTACCAGATGTTATTTTGATTGTCCATTTTAAGCAGACGAATATGATTTTGCAAACCGAGATATTTTCTGAAAACAGGATCCGGAATCATTTTCTTTTGAGCTGCATTTTGTTTGTAAACCCCTTTTGTTGTTCCAAAAAGTATTTGGTTATTTATTTTGAAAGTATTCAAAAATAAACTCGAGGGAAAACCAGCTTTTTGATTGTAAAACTGAATATTTGAAACAGCATCAAAGCTTTTATTGAATTTTAGTTTATAAATTCCTTTATAGCCATGAGCGATCCAGATATTTCCTGCTGCATCCGTTTCAATTACCCTGCTGCTTTCTTCAAAACCTTTTATTTTATGCTGAAAGACCCACGCGTTATTTATTTTCTTCAATAAATACAATCCGTTATAGCCGCCAACTAATAATAAATCAGCATGGTTCGGAACAATCACGCCTTGCCAGGCGCCATCTGTTTTGGCTAATAATTGAGCCGAATTGCCTTTTATTTCGAAGATTCCGTTTTTTTCAAAAGCCAAAAGCGAATTCCCAAAAACACCAATATTCCACACATTCTCAGACATTCCGGAGATACGCTGAAAGTGTACATTTTTATGCTGGCCATTCTTGTAATCTTCCCAATCCATCCAAAAAGAGCCATTGTCTGTGGCAATGTAGAGTTTGTTTTGATAGATTTTGCTGCAGTATATTTTGGTTTCAGAATTTGAAGGATCCAATATTTTAGATAAGGGAGATGAAATCTGAATGAATGAAATTCCTTCTTTTAAAGTCACCCACAAATTCCCCCCGACATCCACTTTAAGATTGGTAACATATTCGTTCTGCAACCCCATTTGTTTATTTATGTGCTGAATCAGATTTCCTGCACTATCCAGAACTATCAGTCCAGATTGGCGCGTCCCGATTCCGAAATAGCCATCAGAAAGTAAAATAGCTGTGGAGATTTGATTTTGTTTAAGTAAAGCATCAACTTTGGTAACAAAAGGTTTTAGCTCGCTTTTTTTGTATGTGAAAAGTCCACTTTTTTGTGTCAGAAGCACCAAACCTTCTTTTGTTTCAAAGATTTTCCTAATCTTCAATCCGATAAATTGCATGCTGTTAGGAATTGCAACCAAAGCATCATTTTCCAGTTTTAATAATCCTCTCGCATTATCTGAAACATAGATTGCTTTGTCGGTATCAAAAAATTCGTCAAACTTCGCAGTAGATTCTATTACTTTGATTTTGTTTTTCTTATAAATAAAAATTGCTTCATTAGAAAAAAAGATGACTTCATTATTGCGAATGACAGTATGTAAGACATCACCAAAATTTTTGGCCGAAGCGGGAAGTAATTTTACCAGAGAGGTGTATTTATATTGCCCGTTGGGCAACCGCATTGTGTAACCAAAATCGCCCTGCGCACCCACATACATTTTATCATTTTTGTCAATGGCGAGAGAGCGAACCATGCTTTTGTTTTCCGGCTGCGTAACGATGCACCATCGTACGCCGTCAAACTGCATAATACCAAAATGATTGGCAAAAAACATCATGCCTTTTGAATCTTGTACCAAATCACAGTTTTCTGAAGCCGCTTTATACGTTTTCGGGCTGTAATTAGTGATAAAGGGGACTCCAATTTTCTTAATTTGGGCATTGACAATTGAAGGCAAAAGAGATATTGACAGAACTAAAATTCTAATTATAAATTTCGTCATTTTGTTTCTTTCTGTAGGTTAGTTTCGTGGTGTTGAGAACCACAATCCAAAAATTAACTTCGGGGAAAAGTCAACTTTCAGGCAAAAAGAAATTATTTGATCAGGCTTTTGTAGTAACGATTTGGCAATTTTAAGCACTAAAAAAATGAATCTCTGCAATCAAATATATAAAAATTTATTTTAGTGTAACAAATTGTATTTTAATTAGATAATTTGAGAATTAGAGAATGTCGCTATTAGAAAATTAGATAATTTTTAGCGCAATCTTGTCATGCTGACAGAAGAAGGATCACACAGGTAACTCTACAGGGATTGGCGATTTTGATTGCGGAGCTTCTAGTATGATCCTTCTTCCGTCAAGGATGACAAACTATCAAGACTTGAAACCTGAAACAAAAACTATATCCCAAGCAAATCACTTAACTCTTCGTAGGTATGAAAGAGAATCGCTCCTTCATTTTCCAAATCTTCGTTGTTGTATCCGTTGGCAAAACCGTACACTTTAAAACCGCCGCTAATTCCTGCTTTTACTCCTGCTTTGCTGTCTTCCAGAACAACACAATCTTTAACCTCGAAACCCATTTCTTTGGCGGCATGCAAAAATATTCCCGGTTCTGGTTTCCAGCTTTTTATTTGATAGGAACTGAATATTTTACCTTCAAATTTTTCTAATAAACCTGCTACTTCTAAATTCAATCTGATTTTTTCAACGGGACCACTTGAAGCTACACAGTACGGAATTTTTAATTTTTCAATAAACTCGAAAACACCTTTCATTGGTTTGACCTGTGTTTTGAAAGCCTCAAAGCTTTTTTCCCGGTATTCATTCTCAAAACTTTCCGGAAGTTTTCTATCGATTGCAGTTTCTATATGCTCAAAACATTCTTTTAAATTACGACCATTAAAATCGCGGTACGCATCTTCAATTTTCATTTCGAAACCATGTTCTGCCGCCATCGAAAGCAGAATGCCATTCCCTATTTTTTCTGTATCTACAAGAACGCCATCACAATCGAAAATAATACACTTAACTTCCATACTTTATTATTACATTTTTAATTATCCTAATTGACAGGAAATGTAAATTACAAAATTATTTTTATAAAGCGACCGGGATTTAAAGTGAAGTTGAAATTTTTGAAATAATCTGAATTATAAAATCAGCCTGAGCAGGATTGATCTTTTTCAGGGCTTCTGCAGTCTGAAACCATTCGGCTTTAT
Source organism: Flavobacterium sp. Root420 (assembly GCF_001427905.1). Taxonomy (GTDB): domain Bacteria; phylum Bacteroidota; class Bacteroidia; order Flavobacteriales; family Flavobacteriaceae; genus Flavobacterium. The sequence goes on along the minus strand of NZ_LMEF01000029.1, from coordinate 573,886 downwards.
CAATTTCAGGAAAGCTCTTCATGCTTCCTGATTTTGGCGGCCATTCCATTTTGAATTCATTACTTTTTACCAAAGCAACATCAATATCATATTCTACAGCCCAGGCAAAAATTGTTTTTCCCGATTTAAGTTTAACCGATTCGAGTGCTATAAAATCACCATCAACTTCAAAACCGGTTTCTTCCTGAAACTCCCGTTTTGCAGCTTCAAGCGGATCTTCATCAGCTGTAAACTCGCCTTTAGGAATAGACCAGCTTTCTAAATCTTTGTTTTTCCAGAAAGGCCCACCCGGATGCACTAATAAAAAATAAATAGTACAATCTATAAACTTGTAGAGTAATATGCCGGCGCTTTGTTTCATAGGAATAGTATTGATTTCTTATTATAAAGATACTATTTTAGAAGAAATCCCACTATTTAAAAACTTTTAATAATCAGCTTCTTGTACATATTTGTCCTCATTCTGTACTTGTGTTCGGAAATTGATTCGTAAATTTAAACTTTCGTGATGATAAACATAAACAGAAAATTAAACCCTCAATATTTTGAAAAAACATATCCTATTAACTACAATCCTCGCAAGCAGCTTTGCGCTTCACTCCCAAAATAAAACCGTTACAGTTACCAATCCTCTTCCTGTTGACAGGGAATTTGAAACCGTTGAACTGACAAAAAAGTTACTCAAATTACCAAATTCTGTTAAACTGGAAGAACTTGCCGTGAAAGAAAAAGATTCCGATTTATTTCTGGAAAGCCAGGCGGTCGATAATGATGGCGACGGCAATATGGACGTTTTATTATTTCAACCGAAGATAAAGGCTTCTTCTGAAAAAGAATTTGAAATTGTTCCGGCAGCCAATACTTCAGCATCAAAAAATATTAATTGTTATTCGAGATTTGTTCCGGAGAGAACAGATGATTACGCCTGGGAAAATAATAAAGTAGCTTTTAGAACGTATGGCCCTGTGGCTCAAAAAATGGTTGAAGATAAAATTGCCGGCGGAACTCTAACCAGCGGAATTGATGCCTGGCTAAAAAGAGTCGATTATCCTATTATTAATAAATGGTACGAAAAAACCGTTTCCGGAACCGGATCGTATCATAAAGATACTGGTGAAGGTCTGGATAATTTTCAGGTTGGTCCCAGTCGTGGAATTGGCGGAATTGCTGTAAACGCAGATGGTAAATATTATTTTTCGAAGAATTTCATCAGCTGGAAAACCATTACAACAGGTCCAATCAGAACGAGTTTTATTCTAACCTACGCCGATTGGGATGCTAAGGGCAAAAAGATAACCGAATCAAAATTAATCAGTCTGGATTATGGCAGTTATTTATCCCGTTTTGAAATTCATATTAAAGGGACAAAAACAATTGCTGCCGGATTAACCCTTCATGATAAAAAAGGGACAATTGGAACCAATATTAAAGAAGGCTGGCTAAGTCATTGGGAACCTATTGAGGATTCTGAAATTGGGATGGGTTTGGTTGCTCCAAAAAATACTTTAATCAGTTTTGATAATCATGTTACAGATGAAAAAGACTTAAGCAATTTGTATGGAAACTTAAAAGTAAAAGATAAAAAAGCCGTTTATTTTGCCGGTTTCGGATGGAAAAAAGGAAGTCCGTTTCAGACGAAAGCAGAATGGGAAAAATACTTGAGTTCTTTTGCTGAGAAGATAAATAACCCGCTTGTTGTTAAGGTCCAGAAGTAAGATAAATTGCCCGCGGATTATGTGGATTTAAACCCATTATTGCCGGTTTATTGTTACTACGCATTCTTATACATTAAAACATCAAACCCGACAGGTTTTAAAACCTGTCGGGTTTGATGTTTTAATAAAATGTCATGGTAAAAAAATCCGTGCCAATCCGTTTAAATCCGTAAAATCTGTGGGCAAAAAAACTTTTATTTCCTAACCGGAAAATAATTCTCTTTCAAAATAATCTCCAACGGAATATAATGCGTTTTTTCAACTGTTTCCTGTAGTACCAGTTTTTTATATAAATGATTCACGGCCATATAACCTTGTTCTTCTGGCCTTTGGTTAATCAGGAAATCGATAATCCCTTTATTTAGGTATTCTATATTGTCTTTTAATAAATCGTAACCAATAATGCGGACACCTTTGATATTGTTTTGTTCTAAAAATCTCGCCAAAATATAAGCTCTTGAATTGGGTACAAAAACACTGTTTATTCCCGAAAACATTTCCATAGACAACTGATCTATCCCTGAATCTTTAATGGTTACTTCTGAAAATTTAAAATTGGTCAATTCGTTATGGTCCTTAAAAAACGAATAAAAACCATCAATGCGCTGCAAATAAACGGAGGTGCTTTCGATTTCCCGGGTAATCTTAAAAATCAAAATGTGTCTTTCGTTATTAACGGCAAAACTAATTAGCCTTCCGGCCAGATAGCCGCTCTGAAAAGCATCTTGCCCAACATAGGCATGCTTTTCATCACTTGAAATATTTGAATCGATCATGACAACCGGAATATTTTTCTTTTCGTATTCATTCAAAAAACGAACCGATTCTTCATAAAAAATAGGCGCAAATAATAATCCGTCGCATTCAAAATCCAAAACTTTTTCGGTTGATTCCTTAAAGGAAGTGGCATTAAAATCATAGAAAAAATAGTCTAACGCAACGCCAAATTTTCCAAATTCGACAGCGGCTTTCTCTATCCCCGTAACCTGACTTTTCCAGTATTCTATATTTTCATATTTAGGTAAGAAAACGGCAAATCGGAATTTCTTATTCAAAGCCAGATTGCTCGCCAAAATATTTCGTTTATAACCGTATTGTTCGATAATAGCATTTACCTTATCAACATTTTCTTGTGCCACCTGACCACGATTGTGAATGATTCTGTCAACAGTTCCGGGTGAAACGTTGGCCAATTCTGCTATTTTTTTTATTGTTATGATATTCTTACTTTTTAAGTTAAAACCATTTTGAAACCACGTGAATTTAATTTTTTTAAGTAAAGATAAGTTGTTTTACTTAACTTTTTCTATACATTTGTAAAAGCCCGTGTGCGTACACGTAAAATTACATAATTTACATACAAAACAATAATTTGTTTGCATTTTAAAATAATATCTCCATAAAAAAACCAAATAGAAAATTTAAAATATGATTATAGATGTTCTAAGTAATGCTGCAAAATATTGTGGTTTACATCCAAATTTCAAAAAAGCATTCGATTATTTGAGTCAAAATGATTTGCTAAATCTTGAAGATGGTGCATTTGAAATTGCAGAAGGATTAAAAGTAATCGTGATTTCAGGAGAGGGAACAACCAGAGAAGAAAGCATTAAAGGCTTTGAGTGTCATGATCAGAATATTGACATTCAGATTTCGTTAAAAGGCCCTGAAACTTTTGCCTGGAAACCAAGAGAAAAATGTGTGAATCCAAATGGAGAATATAGTGACGAAAGAGATGTTCGCTTTTTCCACGACAAGCCGGATATGTTTTTTGAATTGCAGGAAGGCCAATTTGCTATTTTATTTCCTACAGATGTTCACGCTGCCATGATTGGAGAAGGAACGTTGAAAAAAATTGTAATTAAGGTCAAAATATAAAACCAAACATAAAATTAAAATGAATTCAATATTTAATCTTGAAGGAAAAATTGCTCTTATTACCGGCGGTGCAGGTGTATTGGGAAGCAACTTTGCAAACGTTTTGGCTAAACAAGGCGTAATGGTCGGAATTGTGTCTCAATCGATTGAAAAAGCCAATAAAACAGTAGCGGCCATAGAAAGCAATGGCGGAAAAGCGTTTGCTGTACAAGCCAATGTTTTAAACAAAGAAGAATTGGAAAAAGCAAAAGATTTAATTGTAGAAAAATACGGTCGTCTTGATATTTTGATCAATGCTGCCGGAGGGAATATGCCGGGAGCCACTATACAACCTGATCAGGCTGTTTATGATATGAAAACAAACGATTTACAACAAGTAGTCGATTTGAATATCATTGGAACTATGCTTCCATCACAGGTTTTCTCTGAACTTTTTGCCAAACAAAAAGAAGGAAATATTATCAATATTTCATCAACATCAGCACAAAGACCTTTAACGCGTGTGGTGGGTTATTCGGCAGCAAAAGCGGCAATTGATAATTTCACCAAATGGATGTCGGTTGAACTGGCTTCAAAATATGGAGAAGGCATTCGTGTCAATGCTATTTCACCGGGTTTTTTCATTGGCGAACAAAACAGAGCTTTATTGTTGACTCCGGAAGGAAAATTAACACCAAGAGGTGAAAAAATTATTGACCACACTCCTATGGGAAGATTTGGAAAACCAGAAGATATTGACGGTGCTCTTTTATTTTTATGCAGTGACATGTCCAAATTTGTTACCGGTACAATTATAGTAGTAGACGGCGGGTTTGCCGCTACCAGTATTTAAAATTGAATTACGTTTCCTGCAAGGCTTTCAAAACCTTGTAGGTATATTCAGTTCATCCCAAGATTAGGGGTTTAATAAAATGAGAAATGTTCTTGTGAAAATGAGTGCCCTAGCCCCGATAGTAGTGGAAATCCTTTTGTGACGGTCCCAAGGCTTGGGAGGCATAAAAGATTGTAGCGACTAGCAGGAATAGCTCCTGAAAAAAAATTAATAAATATACCTGCACGGTTTTGTCCCGAAGCTTCGGGATTGCAGGACAAAAAACGAATAAAAATGGAACAAACATTAAGATGGTTCGGACCAAACGATCCGGTTTCTTTACAAGATATTAAACAAACCGGCGCTACGGGAATTGTTACTGCATTACACCATATTCCGAACGGACAAGTATGGGAAATTGAAGAAATCATTAAACGAAAAGTAGAAATTGAACATGAAAACGGAGATCCTAAAAAAGGGGCTTCCGGATTGACATGGTCGGTTGTAGAAAGCATTCCGGTTCACGAGGACATCAAGAAACAAACAGGAAACTATCTTCAATACATTGAAAATTATAAAGAAAGTATTCTAAATCTGGCGTTATGCGGTATAAAATGCATTTGTTATAATTTCATGCCAGTTCTGGATTGGTCAAGAACTGATCTATCTTATGAAGTTGAAGATGGTTCAAAAGCATTGCGTTTTGATATTAATGCATTTGCGGCTTTTGAATTGTTTATTTTGAAAAGACCGGGGGCAGAAAAAGAATATTCCTCAGAGCAAATCGAAAAGGCGACGAAATACTTTCACGCCATGACTGATGAAGATAAGGTAAAATTACAGCAAAATATATTGGCAGGGCTTCCGGGTGCTGAAGAGGCCTATTCCGTAGAAGATTTTCTGGTAACGTTGAGCGCTTATAATCATATTGACAGAGAAGCTTTAAAGAAAAACCTTTTCTCCTTTTTGAAGGAAATCATTCCGGTTGCTGAGAGCAAAGGCGTTTTAATGGCGATTCACCCAGACGATCCACCCTACCCGATTTTAGGTCTGCCAAGAGTTGTAAGTACGGAAGAAGATTTGATTGAATTGATGGCCGCTGCCCCCTCTAAATCAAACGGATTTACGATGTGTACCGGTTCATACGGCGTAAGAGCTGATAATGATTTACCGGGAATCGTAAGACGTCACGGTGATAAAATGAACTTTATTCATTTGAGAAGTACACAACGAGATGAAGAAGGAAGTTTCTACGAAGCCAATCATCTGGAAGGCGATGTTGATATGTACGAAGTTGTAAAAGCGATCATTGAAGTAGAAAAAAGAAATAACAGCCAATTGCCTATGCGTCCGGATCACGGACACCAGATGCTGGATGATTTGAAGAAAAAGACAAATCCTGGTTATTCTGCCATTGGACGTTTGAGAGGTCTGGCCGAATTACGAGGGCTTGAAATAGGAATTAAAAGAACTTTATAAAGTTTTGCCACCAAGGCACTAAGACACCAAGTTATTTAAAGCCATAGATTACGGGATTGAAATGATTTTTTCTCGCAAATTTTGCTCTCATTTTTGTGATTTCTCCTCGGTCGAAATGACAAGATTACGGTAAAAACTTTGCGCCTTTGTGCCTTCGGCGGACCAAAACCTAACTAACCAAAATAACCACAACCATGAACCGTCAAACCATTATTATTTGTTGCAGTTTTTTTGTAAATAGTATTTTAATGGCGCAGCAAACACCCAAAATACTTACCGATTCAAAAACAAATTATCTGCCTGATTTTAGTTACGCCGGCTATCATTTCGGTGAAAGCCAAATTCCGGAATCTGGAGGAAAAATTGTGAATGCAACAGATTTTGGTGTAAAAGCAAATGATGGTTTAGATGATTCTAAAGCTTTACTAAAAGCTATAAAAGCAGCAAGCTCAACTGAAGGAAATGTAGTTTTACAATTGCCAGCAGGGCGAATTATTCTGAGTGAAATTTTGTATATCGAAAGAAGCAATTTCGTGCTTCGTGGCGCAGGTTCCGGTGAAAGCGGAACCGAAATGTACTGCCCCAGACCGATGATGTATCTTAAAGATCCGGAATCATTGGCAGAGCTTCGTGAATACCTAACTACTTTTGATAAAAGGCAGCGCGAACCAGAAAACAATATCGATTTGCCTTTTTCACAATATGCCTGGTCCGGCGGTTTTATCTGGACGCAGGTTCCAAACGAACGCGTAAAGTCGTATTTGGATAAATACGAACCGACTCCAAATATCCTTGCCAAAGTGAGTTCCGGAAATATGGGCGAACATGTCATTACTGTTTCGGATATAAAAGGATTGAAAGTTGGCGATATTGTCGAACTTCAATTGTTTAATAAAGATGGCAAAAATGGTGAAATCGTTCGAGATTTATACAAAGGCGCCAAAGTAAAACCGGGTTCTCATCATTGGAACTTCCCAAAATTGCCAATCGTTCGACAGCAAGTTGAAATCACTAAAATTTCAAACTCAAAAATTACCATCAAAACACCTTTGACCATTGCGATAAAACCAAGTTATCAGGCGCAATTGGTGGAATGGAAACATTTAAATGAGGTGGGTATTGAACATATCCGTTTTACTTTTCCCGATATTCCGAGAGTCGCGCATCATGTTGAGCCTGGAAATAATGCGATCTTTTTAACGCGTTTATTTAATAGCTGGGTTAAAGATATTGTTATTACAAATTCAGACAGCGGGATTCTGGCAGAGGAAGATTCCAATGTTACGATTCAGGATATTGTAACCGATGGACCACATATGGCACATTATACCGTAACTTTAGGCGGTGTACATAATATTTTAGTAAAGAATCTTAAAATTTATAATAAAACAGTTCACCCTTTGAGCTTCAATACATTTGCTACAAAAAATGTATATCAAAATTGTGAAATTTTTGCTGAACCGCTATTAGATCAGCATTCAGGAGCGAATCACCAGAATTTATTTGACCATATTACAGTTCATATCAATCTGGATAAAAACAATAGTTATCTCTTGTTTGGCGGAGGTGGCGCTGATTACTGGAAACCTTCACACGGGCCTTTCAGCACCTTTTGGAATTTAAATGTTCAGGTTGAAAAACCAGCTGATAGTGCAAAACCGATTTTATTATACGGAATGAAAGACGGCCCATTCGCGCGAATTATTGGCGTGAACGGCAATGCTAAATTCGAAGTAAAATACGAACCTGATGCTTATATTGAATTTTTAAATACATCGCTGGATAAAGTGCCATCATTATATGATTATCAATTGCAAAGGCGGTTAAAAAAATAATCTCGCAAAGTCGCGAAGTCGCAAAGTTTTTTTTAAACTGAACTTTTTAAGTTTTTGCTACTTTGTCGAAAATTATAACGTTAAAAATCTTTGTCAAAGTTTTGAGCTTTGACAAAGAAAAGAAACTAAAAAAAACTAAAACTTTGCGACTCTGCGCCTTTGCGAGATTAAAAAAAGTTTTGCTACTTTGAACCTCTGTACCTTAAAAAAATCGCCATGAAATACAAAATAGCTTTTCTGGTTTTAGTATTTATTTCCGGGAATATATTCTCCCAAAATAAATATCGTCTCAAAAATATCTCTACGACTGACGGGCTTTCGCAGAGCTCTGTCATTGCTATTCATCAGGATAGGTTTGGGCAAATGTGGTTTGGTACGCGCGATGGCCTGAATAAATATGACGGCAGCCACTTTACGATTTTTAGAAATGATGTTGCCAATAAATTATCTATCAGCAACAATGATATTTTGGCTATTGAAGAAGACAATTCGGGAAAAATTTGGGTGGGGACCTATAACGGACTAAATTGTTATAATCCTGTCACCAATACTTTTACAAGATATCTGCACACCAAAAACAATCATACCATAAGCGGAAATGCCATCTGGAGCATCAGGGAAATTGGCGATGAAATGTGGTTTGGAACTTCAAAAGGGCTGACTATTTACAATAAAAAAACCGGTCAATTTACCTCTACATTTCATTCTGATACCGATAATACAACGCTTCCGAGCAATAATATTCTGAGTATTTTAAAAACCAAAAAAGGCCAAATCTGGATTGGAACAACAAAAGGGTTATGCGTATTGACGAGTAGAAAAAACAGAAAATTTTCTTTTAAAAATTACCCTTTAAATGCTAGTGATTTGTTGACCGTACAGGCGCTTGCTGAAGATCGTGACAATAACATCTGGGTTGGAACAAAAAACAAAGGACTTCTAAAATTTAGTCCGGCAACAAATAAGTATGTTTCTTTTTTATCTGCTGAAAAATTACGTGAACTCAACACTGATATTCGTGCCTTGACTATTGACAATGAAGGTTCTTTATGGATTGGTGCTTATGACGGAATTTATATTTTGGGTCAGGATAAAAGCATTGAAAAAATAAACAACAGCAACAATAACAACGGAATTGATAAAGTAAAATCGGTTTTTCTGGATAAAAAAGGTTCTGTTTGGATTGGTTGTTATTACAAAGGCGTGAATATTTGGGATGTATCGAATGTGAATTTTTCCAATTACAATCAGAATTCGAAAAAGATTCCCATGAGTTTTGATGTCGTGAGCTCCATAATTTCGGATAAAAACAAAAACATCTATTTTGGAACAGAAGGTGGCGGAATCACCATTTACAATTCCAATACAGGATCTACAAATTACATCAACAGCAAAAGTGGCCAAACGACCAAAAACGATATTAAATCGATGTGTCTTGCCGAAGACAATATCTTGTGGATGGGAACTTTCTCCAAAGGAATCTCAGCTTATAACACTATTTCTAAAAGAATTGAAGACAACCGAATTTCATCTGAATTAAATGGTTTATTGAAAGATACAGGTGTTTACTCCATCAAAACAGAAGCAAACGGGATCTTGTGGATTGGTACTTTTAGCAAAGGATTGATTCGGTACAATACCATTTCTAAAACTTTTCAGATTATTGGGAACGATAATACAAAACCCAATTATTTAACCAATAATATCGTCAGAACAATTTTAGTCGACAGGCAAAAAAGACTTTGGGTGGGAACACAAAACGGACTGAATCTTATGGCGCTGTCCAATTTTCAACCTAATAAATACGCCATAAAACATTTCTTTTTTGATGCTGCAGCTTTAGCAGGAGATGATATTTTGACGTTGTTTCAGGATTCTCAAAACAAAATTTGGGTCGGAACAAAAGCAAAAGGACTGCATTATTTTGATGGAAAGAAATTCAACAGAATAAATCTTAAAATAGGAAATACGGTCATTACTTCTATCCATTCTATTTTAGAAGATAATGATAAAAACCTTTGGATCAGTACCAATCAGGGGATTATAAAATACAGCACCACCCGAAAAACAGTTGTGATTTACGATCAAAAAGACGGTTTGGCGAGCAATGAATTTAATGACAATTCGGCCTTAAAATTGGGTGACAATAAATTTTATTTCGGAAGTCCGTCTGGTGTCACTTATTTTGATGCCCGAAAAATTTCCCTAAATCAATTTGTGCCTCAGGTTTTAATTACCGATTTGAAAATCAAAAATGAAACGATTAATCCTCAGGATTCAACCCAAATTTTAGAGAAAAGCATCGGTTATACCAAAAACATCACATTGGATTATGACAAGGCAAATTTCTCGATCAATTTTGCGATTCCGAATTACATTCGTTCAAAAAACAATCAATACAGTTATCGCTTAACTGGACTGGAAAATACCTGGACCATTACCAAAAATACAGAAGCCATTTATGCGATTCAGAATCCGGGAACGTATGTTTTTGAAGTACGTGGTGCTAACAATGATGGTGTTTGGAATAAAGTTCCCACTACCCTGACGGTTGTTGTAAATCCGGCTCCGTGGCGCAGTATTTGGGCGTTTTTATTGTACGGAATTATAATTGGTTCAGCCTTATACGGCTTGATCTGGATTATGAAATCAAAAGCCAGACTGAAGCAAAAACTCGAATTGGAGTATCTGGAAACCAAACGTATTGAAGAAAACAACAGGGCAAAACTGGATTTCTTCACTAATATCTCGCACGAATTCAGAACACCCTTAACCTTGATTTTAGGGCCGTTACAACAGATTTTATCCAACTATAACGGGACAAATGAAATGTACAAAAAGTTGCTGGTGATTGAAGGAAGTGCCAATCATCTTTTAAGCCTGATTAACCGTTTGATGGATTTCAGGAAACTCGAAAACGATCAGGTTAAATTAGAATCTGCCAATGGAAATATCGTAAAATTCACCAAAGAAATCTTTTTGTCTTTTATAGAATATGCCAAAGACGGCGGCTACTATTATACGTTTGAAGCTGCTGAAGAAGAGATTCTGGTGTATTATGATCGCTATAAATTGGAGCGTGTTTTTTATAACTTGATTTCGAATGCGTTTCGTTATACGCCAAAAGGCGGAACTATCAACATCAAAATCGATCACGATCACGAAAACTTATTTATCGCCGTAGAAGATTCAGGAGCTGGAATTGCCGAGGAACATATTGATAAAATTTTTGATTTGTTTTTTGAAGTTCCGTTGCACAACAATGTTCAGAAAAACTATAATAAAGGAACCGGAATTGGTTTATCAATAGTGAAAAATATTGTCAAACTTCATAAAGGAAATATTGATGTAACCAATAAAGAAACTGGCGGCGTTGTTTTTAAAGTAACGCTTCCTTTAGGTCGTGCGCATCTTTCAGATGATGAAATAATTCAGGATTTTAAAATTAGTGATGACATTGTTCAATACACGAATCAACTGGAAACTGCAGAAGTAACAGAACCGGAAGATATCGAGGACTTCGTTGTAAGTGCTGAGAAACAAACTATTCTGCTAGTCGAAGATCATAAGGTTTTACGAACCTTCATGAAAAATTTACTCAAAAAAGAGTACAATATTATTGAAGCTGAAAACGGTAAAATTGCCTTCGAAAAAGCAGTACAATTTGTTCCGAATTTAATTATCAGCGATGTTATTATGCCCGAAATGGTTGGGACAGAGCTTTGTTCAAAAATAAAATCGAACCTAAAAACGAGTCATATTCCGGTTATATTACTGACTTCGAGATCGTCATTGGTTTACAAATTCGAAGGACTCGAAAGCGGTGCCGATGACTATATCAGTAAACCTTTTAATTTAATGGAATTCAAACTTCGCGTTAAAAACCTTTTGAATTCAACGGAAAGACTCAAAAACAAATTTGCCAGCGAAGACAATTTTGTACCATCTGAAATTACAGTTTCTTCTCTGGATGAAGAACTGTTAAAAAAGGCATTCAAAATTGTGGAAGAGAACATTTCAAATGAACAATTTGATATTCCGTTTTTCTGTTCTGAATTAGGCGTGAGCCGAACCATGTTGTTCTTAAAAATTAAAGCATGGACAAACTATACACCAAATGAATTTATTCATGAAATACGATTAAAACGTGCCGCTCAATTATTGGAACAAAACAAACTTAATGTTTCTGAAGTGAGTTATAAAGTTGGCTTTAATAATCCGAAATACTTCAGCAAATGCTTCCAGAAAAAGTACGGAGAGACTCCGTCACAATTTGCTGACAAATTTTCAAAACCTATGTCGGTAATTTAAAAAAACCACTGTTTTCAAGGCTTAAAAAAGGGTATCTGTATTTTTAGATACCCTTTTTTGTATTTCTATATCGTTTGCGCACCCTACATTTGCCTTATGAAAATCAGAAAAACAAAATTCTTATTGCTGCAAATCCTCTTCATGCTGCTAATAATCGGAATGAGTTTATTGCTTTTTTATTTTATCTGACATTAACCTTAAAACCAAAAAATGAATGTTTACAAACCAAAAAATTAAATCGCTTAAATGGTGTTTTCTGGTACTCTTCTTACTAGTCAATATCGTGATGAATGCACAGGAAAGAAAAGTCACCGGAAAAGTTACTTCCAGCGAAGATTTACTTGGACTTCCTGGTGCTAATGTTTATATCAAAGGATCTTCTGTTGGAGCATCTGCAGATATGGACGGGAATTATACTGTAATAGTCTCAGAAAAAAATGCAGTCTTGGTTTTCAACTATGTAGGATATCAAACTGTAGAAGTTCCGCTGGGAAACAAAACAGTCGTAAATGTGAGCTTAAAAGCAGATACCAAAAATCTTGACGAAGTTGTCGTTGTAGGTTACGGTACCCGCAAAAAGAGCGACATTACAGGTTCTGTATCATCGGTAACGGCAAAAGAATTGACAGCTTATCCTTTATTAAATGCAGAAATGGCTTTACAAGGTCGGGCTGCAGGGGTGTCGGTACAATCGAATAATGGTGGTGAGCCGGGTGCTCCGGTAAAAATCAGGGTTCGTGGAGGAACATCAATCAATGCAAGTGGAGATGCCCTTATTGTTGTTGATGGGTTTGCAGGCGCTTCTATGCCGGCTCCCCAGGATATTGCTTCCATTGAAATTTTAAAAGACGCATCGGCTACGGCTATTTACGGATCAAGAGGTTCAAACGGGGTTATCATGGTTACGACTAAAAAAGGAAAACCAGGTACACCGGTTATTGAATTCAGCAATTCCACTTCGACACAATCGGTAAACAACCAATTAGATTTACTTAACGGAGATCAGTTTGTAGCTTACAGAAAAAGTTTTACCACGCATACTTCTGGCGGAGCAAACACAGACTGGCAGGATGTTATTTATCGTGACGGAATGATTTCGAATTCACAATTATCATTTTCAGGTGGTTCGGACAAAATCAGATATTATGTTTCCGGAAATTATTACAATCAAAACGGAGTGGTAATCAATTCAGGAATTGACAAATACACCATCGTAAGTAATATTGAGGCTGATTTGAGCGACAAGTTTAAAATTGGTTTGAATTTATTTACAAGCAAGCAAAACAAAGATGGAATTATCAGCCAGACTGGGGCCGGAGGAACTGGGGCCGCAGGTGTAATTGCTTCTGCATACCGATTTATGCCGGATAAAGGAATCTACAATGCAGACGGATCTTATACCACTACAGCTCCAATTGGAGATGATATTGACAATCCATACGCAACCGCTATGGAAAATATTCTGGAAGTAATCAACATTACCAACAGAAGTAATTTCTTCGCTTCGTACCAAATCACCAAAGATTTAAATTTCAAAACGACTTTAGGATTAACAGAATCTAATTCTCAAACCGGAAGATATATTCCGTCTACTTTAATTGCAGGAAAAAATATCAAAGGAGAAGCTTCTGTCAACAATACGAGATTTTCTTCTTTCTTAACAGAGAATTATTTGACGTATAAACATGAAATTATGCAAAAAGGAATCCTAACCGTTCTTGGAGGTTATTCGTATCAAAAAAACACAAACGAAAATTCGTATGCGGCTTCAAGAGGATTTTTAACGAATACCAATTCTTATCATAATTTAGGTGCCGGAACTGTGTTCTTAAAACCAGATTCAGGATTGTCTGAAACCGAATTAATTTCTGCTTTCGGAAGGTTGAATTTTGATTACGATGATAAATACTTATTTACTTTCACAGCACGTCGCGACGGTTCATCCAGTTTCAGTAAAAATTACAAATATGGAACTTTCCCTTCCGGAGCCGTGGGTTGGAATATTGCTAAAGAAGATTTCTTAAAGGACAACAAAACAGTTTCAAATCTTAAATTGAGAGCGAGTTACGGTGCCACCGGAAATCCGTCAATTGGAGCCTACTCTACCTTATCAAGATTCTCAGAAATTTACGATGTGAGTGGCGATGTAATTGTAAATGCGGTTCAGTTGACTTCTTTGGACAATCCGAACTTAAAATGGGAAACATCTTATCAACAGGATTACGGAATTGATTTAGGTTTATTTGATAACAGAATCAGTCTAACAGCAGATTATTACAAGACAATTACCAAAGATTTGTTGTTCAACAGACCATTACCGGGGATTTCAGGAATTGCTTCCCAGCTTCAAAATGTGGGAGAATTAGAAAACAAAGGCTGGGAATTGGGTATCAATACGAAAAACTTCATTGGAGCAGATTTTACATGGTCAACGAACTTTAATATCTCTTCAAACAAAAATAAGGTATTGAAATTAGCGGATAATAAAGATTTATTAATCAACTCTGCTCCCGGGCATTTCCTTGCTACAGAATCTCAAATTTTAAGAGTTGGTGAGCCGGTTGGTTCTTTCTTCGGATTTATTTATGATGGTGTGATTCAGCAAGGTGAAACAGTACTTCCGGGGAATTTTGAAACGGCTCCGGGTGGTGAAAAATTCAGAGACTTTAATGGTGACGGAAAATTGGACTCCAATGATAAAACGATTATCGGGAATCCAAACCCGGATTTCATCTTCGGATTGAATAATGACTTCACTTATAAAAATCTGGATTTGAACATTTTCTTTCAGGGTTCAGAGGGAAACCAAATCTTGAATTATACTTTAATGGAACTGGCTTCAGGAAACAACAATGCAACGATGGAAGTTCTGGATGCCTGGACGCCAACAAATACGGATACTAATGTTCCGGCAAATGCAGCAAGAACCAAAAGAATCACTTCAAGATTTGTGTATGATGCAAGTTACATCCGTTTGAAAAACGTTTCTATTGGATATAGTTTAGATGATAAAGTGGTTTCAAAAATGGGGTTAAGCAAAGTTCGTTTCTACGTTAGTGCACAAAACCTTTGGACCATTACAGATTATCCTGGATCCGATCCTGAGGTAAATTACCTGAATGATACTAATGCCAGAAGTAATACCAACTTAGGACTCGATTATGGAAGCTATCCAAACGTGAAAACATTCACTTTTGGTTTCAATTTAAAATTTTAACAGAATCATATTATGAAAAAATATATAGCCTTATTTTTCCTGGGAATATTCGCTTTTGGCTGCTCTGATCTAGAAGAAAAGCCGGTTGGAATCATTCGCCCTGAAAACTTTTTTAACAATACAGACGACTTACAAGCCGCTGTAAATGGAGCATTTGCTAACATTGCCCACAATAATTACTGGGGAAGAGAATTTACAATCGCCCTGATGTTGCGCGATGACATGGCCGATATTGGCGACAGAACCACTCAGGCTGCCCGTATCGATGTAAATGATATGACAATGAACGATACCAACGCATTGGTTGCCAATTTCTGGCCGCAGTCGTATATCATTATCACAGCTGCCAATCAAGCTATTGAAGGTGCTAAAAAAACGCCCGGAGATCCGGCAAAAGTAAACGCCATTGTAGCTCAGGCTTATTTTGCAAGAGCTTTTGCTTACTATCATTTGGTTCGTGTTTTTGGCGATATTCCGTATGTTGATTTTGTTGTAAATGATGTTTCTCAGGTGAACTCCTTAGGTAAAACCAAAGAAGCCGATGTATATCCTAAAATTATAGCCGATTTAGAATTTGCAAAACAATGGCTGGAAGACAAGCCAAAAGTAAAAGCGGTGCCCGGAAAAGGTACAGCTGCAGGTTATTTGGCTTCTGTTTATTTGACATTAGGAAACTATCAAAAAGCATATGATGAAGCAAAATATGTGATTAACAATGAAGCTAAATTTGGTTTAGGTTTAGATGCTGATTTTCAGGATTTATTCAACGCTACAAAAGCGGCAGCCTTAAAAGAGCCTTTGTTCACAATTGACTTCAATAACTTAGTATCAGGGAATTACGGTCAGGATTATACCGCGTTTTTTACAGGTTCTTTAAAAGATGACAGTTACAGCTACGGACAGGGATTCTCTGTTGCAGTGCCTTCTTTAAAAGTTTTTAATGACTGGGATCAAAGAGATTACAGAAGAGCGGTAAGTTTTGATACCATTATCAGAAAGAAAACCGGACCAGGCGGAGCATTGCAGGTCTATCCTTCAAGTGATAATGAAAAAGCACCTCGTCCGCATATTGCCAAATATTACCGTTTTCCGGGAAAAGCCGGTGCTAACGGAAGAACTTCGCAACACAATTATATCACAATGCGTTATGCTGAAGTTTTGTTGACTGCTGCTGAAGCCTTAAATGAAATTACACCGGGAACTACAGAAGCTGATGGTTATGTAAACCGAGTGCGTGCAAGAGCAAGAAATAAAGCAGGAAAACAAGTTTCTTTTCCAGCAAATGTACCTCCGGGACTTTCGAAAGTTGATTTCAAAAAAATGGTCATCAATGAAAGAAGATTAGAATTGGCTTTTGAATATATCAGATGGTACGATATCAAAAGGCTGAAAAACGGACCTGAAGTATTTGGTCCAAATGGCTTTGAGCCACATGCGAATTTTGATCCAAACAAAGATTATTTATTCCCATTACCAGGAACAGAATTAGCAATCAATCCTAATTTAAAACCGAACAATCCCGGTTATTAAAACATTTAGATTAATTAATTAGTAAGTATGAATAAAGTTAGTTCATCAGTTTTAATTCTCGGATTTGCACTACTGGCATCGTGCAAGTCCGGGATTAATTCTCAGACCAAAACCACATCAGCTTCAGAAAATCTTCTGGAGAAAAGATATAAAATGCTGCTTGATTATCCGGTGGACTCCATGTCGATGCCGCGCAGCATGACCATCAAAACCAATACCATAAAAAAAGTTCCTTCGAGAGACTGGACAAGCGGTTTCTTTGCCGGAAACTTATGGCAATTGTACCGATTGACAGATAATGAAGCTTATAAAAATCAGGCGCAAAAATGGACTCCTTTTAGCAAAAAAGAAAGTGTAAATAGTAATTCGCACGACGTTGGATTCAAAGTGTTTTGCAGTTTTGGAGAAGCGCTAAAAGTGGAAAACAAAGAAGAATATAAAGCCGTAATTATTAAAGGTGCCGAAACACTATGTACACGCTTTAATGCCAAAGTGGGCGCCATCAGATCCTGGGATTTCAACAAGGAAATTTGGGGTTATCCGGTTATCATTGACAACATGATGAATTTAGAATTGCTTTTTGAAGCCTCTAAATTATCCGGAAATAAAAAGTATCAGGACATTGCGATTCAGCATGCCAATACGACTCTTAAAAATCAATTCAGGTCAGACAATAGCTGTTATCACGTTATTGATTATGATCCAGCTACTGGAGCGGTTAGAAAGAAAACAACACTTCAGGGCTTTAATGATGACTCTGTTTGGGCTCGCGGGCAAGGCTGGGCGGTATACGGATTCACAATGTCATACCGATATACCAAAGATCCGGCTTACTTAAAACAAGCCGAAGCAACTGCCAAATTTTTCATGACCCATAAAAATTTGCCTGAAGACGGGATTCCGTATTGGGATTTTAAAGATCCTGCAATACCCAATTCAGCGCGTGATGTTTCTGCTGCCACTATTATGGCTTCTGCTTTGTATGAATTGCAGGGTTATACTAAGAACAAAAGTTATTTGGCTTTCGCCGATAAAATAATGACTTCTCTAAATTCAGATCGATACATTTTAAGTGATGCTGTAAAGGCACCATTTATTCTCGATCACAGCACCGGAAACTGGCCAAAACATGACGAAATCGACGAACCTATAATTTATGCCGATTATTATTTTCTGGAGGCATTATTACGAAAGAGTAACAAATAAGTTGCAAAGGGACAAAGGTGTAAAGAGACAAAGGTTTTGAACCTCTGAACCTTTGAACCTTTAAGCCTTTGAACCTGAAAAAAGCTTTATAATCAATGACAAATCAACCGCATCACCATAACAAACTTATTATTTTTGCTCTTTTTGTTTTTTTTCAGATTTGTCTGAGCAGCAGTTTTGCTCAGACAAAAATGAATATTAATGACAATTGGCTGTATTTAGAAAATCATACTCCTAACCTTTCCGAAGCTCAAAAAGCTACAAACTGGAATACCATAAATTTACCACACAGCTGGAACGCCCAAGACGCTACCGACTTAAATCCGGGATACAGAAGAGATGCAAGCTGGTATCAAAAGAAATTAAATATTTCTCAAATAGATAAAAACCGACGTTATTCTTTATATTTTGAAGGTTCTAATGTCACTACAAAAGTATATGTAAACGCTAAAGAAGCCGGCGGACATATTGGTGGTTATATCGGATTTACGATTGACATCACCAACTTAATCAAAGAAGGAAACAACGATATTTTTGTACGCGTTGATAATAGTTATGACATCGAAATAATTCCGTCCCAAAAGAGCGACTTCTTTATTTATGGAGGAATTACAAGAGATGTCTGGCTGTTGTCTCAATACAAAAATCACATCGATAATTTAAAAATTACTACTCCTGAAGTTTCTGCTAAAAAAGCTTCGGTACAAATTCTGGCTTCGACAATAAATGCAGAAAATGCTGCTTTATCATTAACCGTTATTCTTAAAAATCCGAAAGGAAAAAAAGTGGCCAGTAAAACGATTCCTGTTTCAGATAAAACATCGAATATCACTTTTGAGAATATTAAAAACCCGGAATTGTGGGATACCGATAATCCGAATTTATATTGCGTAACCGTTATTTTATCTGAGAAAAATCAAATTAAAGACAGCGTTAGCGAAAAAGTAGGATTCAGATGGTTTGAGTTTAAAGATCACGGTCCTTTTTACCTGAACGGAAAAAGATTGCTGATTCGCGGTACACATCGCCATGAAGAACAAGCCGGTGTTGGCGCTGCCATGAGCAACGAACAACATTGGGCAGATATGAAATCCATCAAAAATATGGGGGCTAATTTTGTTCGTCTGGCGCATTATCCGCAAGATCCCGAAGTTTATAAAGCTTGTGATGAACTTGGACTTTTAGTTTGGGATGAACTGCCTTGGTGTCGTGGTGGAATTGGCGGTGAGCTTTGGCAAACGAATACCAAGAATATGCTGGCAGAAATCATCAGTCAAAATTACAATCATCCGAGTATTATAATTTGGTCTTTGGGCAATGAAATGAACTGGCTTCCAGATTTTCCTGATGGAGATAATACAGCCAAAACGAATGTCTTTTTAACCGAATTAAACGACCTCGCACACAAACTTGATCCGACCAGAAAAACCGCAATCAGAAAGTATTATGAAGGTTCACAGATTGTGGATGTCTTCTCCCCTTCTATCTGGTCTGGCTGGTATTCGGGAAGCTACAAAAGTTACCAAAAAGCCATTGACGTTTACAAGAAAGAATACAAACACTTTATCCACGCCGAATATGGCGGAGACAGTCACGTTGGCCGTCACAGCGAAAAACCGGTTACAGGCGAAAATGTTATAAAAGCTGAAGGATGGGAAGAAGCTATTGTACAAACCAAAGTAGCCAATATTGCACAAATTGGTGATTGGAGTGAGAATTATATCGTTGATTTATTCGACTGGCATTTGCATATATCCGAAAATGCCCCAACGTTCGTAGGGAATGTACAATGGGCATTTAAGGATTTTGCAACGCCTTTGAGGCCTGAAGATGATATTCCGTACATGAACCAAAAAGGATTGGTGGACCGGAACGGGATTCCAAAAGATGCATACTATGTTTTTAAAAGTTACTGGAGCAAAGAACCGTTTACCTACATCGAATCGCATACCTGGACCGAGCGTCAGGGGCCTGAAAATACACCGAGAATACTGAGTGTTTTCAGTAATTGTGAAAAAGTGACTTTGTATCACGATGGTAAATCACTCGGAGAAAAATTGAGAAATCTTTCGCTATATCCTGCAAATGGTTTAACTTGGGATGTCAATTTTAAAAAAGGAGACAATATTCTGGTGGCCATTGGTAAAAATAAAGAAGGAAAAACGGTTTCAGATACTTTAAAAGTCAACTATCGTTTCAACAAAAATGATACGGCAACTTCATTACAGTTGTCATCACAAAAATTAAAAAATGGCAATTACCTGGTTACCGCAACGGCGATTGACAGTAATAATTTGCGTTGTCTTGATTATGAAGAAAGTGTTTATTTCCAATGCATGAAAGGCGGAACAACGATGAAAAATCAGGGAACACCAACCGGAAGTGAATCAATAAAAATGGCAAATGGAAAAGCATCGATTGAAGTGATACCTGATGGCTCCGGTGCACCCATTGAAATGACAGCTCTGAACCAGAGTTTTAAAGGCGAATATTTGAAGATCCCGATTGAATAAAATGCTTACTTAACCGCAAAGTTCGCAAAGTGAAAACGTAAAGTTCGCAAAGTTTAAAAAAAGCTTTGCGAACCTTGCGTAAAATCCTGGCGGCCTTTGCGGTTAAAAAGATCCTTTTTAATTATAATAAAACAAAAATAGCATTTACCAATGAAAAAACTACTAACCGCATTACTCCTAACCCTATCCTTTTTAGGATTTGCACAAAATCAAAACCTAATCTCCAACGTTCCAAACCGAAATACAACTTCATTAAACGGCGTTTGGAATTACATTGTTGATCCTTATCAAACGGGCTTTTACAGCTTTCATCTTGATCAATATGACAAACAGGAAAAACCTGCAAAATCTGCGTTCTACAGTAATTACCATGCGGTAAACAAACAGGAATTGGTGGAATATGATTTTGATAAATCACCAAAAATCAATATTCCGGGCGATTGGACTTCGCAGGTTTCAGAGCTTAAATATTACGAAGGAAATATTTGGTTCAAAAAGTCTTTCGACTATGATTTAAAAGCAGGAAAACGTCTTTTTGTGTATTTGGGAGCGATCAATTACAAGGCAGATGTTTATTTGAATGGAAAAAAACTGGGAACTCATATCGGTGGATTTACGCCTTTTAATTACGAAGTGACTTCGATTATAAAACCAAAAGACAATTATTTGGTTATTAAAGTAGATAATACACGTCACAAAGAAGATGTTCCGACTGTCAATACGGATTGGTGGAATTACGGGGGAATCACGCGCGATGTGACCTTGATTGAAGAAGAAGCTTCATTTGTTGAAGATTATACTATTCAGCTTAAAAAGAATAATCTGACTTTGATTTCAGGTTTTGTAAAAATCAATAATCCTGATGCATTGAAAAATGCTGTGACCATTACAATTCCAGAATTAAAAATCAATTATAAAGGGAAAGTGGGTGTTGACGGTCTTTTGAATTTCGAAATTCCAGCCAAGAAAATCTCTTATTGGTCACCTGAAAATCCGAAACTTTACGATGTAACAATTGATTTTAACGGTCAAAAATTAAAGGATAACATCGGTTTTAGAACAATTGAAACCAAAGAAGATAAAATTCTATTGAATGGAAAACCAATCTTTTTACGTGGAATTTCGATTCACGAAGAAAATGCAAAAGGCGGACGCGCTAATTCTGAAGAAGATGCTTTACGTTTGTTGAACTGGGCAAAAGAATTGGGTTGTAATTATGTTCGTCTGGCACATTATCCACACAATGAAAATATTATCAGAACGGCTGATAGAATGGGATTAATGGTTTGGGAAGAAATTCCGGTGTACTGGACTGTAGAATTCACGAATAACGACACTTATAAAAATGCAGAAGATCAATTGACCGCTGCCATTACCAGAGATAAAAACAGGGCTTCTATCATTATCTGGTCAATGGCAAATGAAACACCGGTTTCTGATGCCCGAAATACTTTTATCAAAAATTTAGCAGACCATACCAAATCTTTAGACAATACAAGATTGATCAGCGCTGCTTTATTAACGAAAAAAGAAACCATCAATGATGAAATTGGTGAATTTCTGGACATCATTGCCTTCAACCAATATTTAGGCTGGTATGGCGGTAATTTGGAAGATGCTGAAAAGATTACATGGAAAACCAAATACAACAAACCAGTTATCGTATCTGAATTTGGAGGAGACGCCAAACAAGGATTACACGGTGAAAAAAATGAGCGTTGGACAGAAGAATATCAGGAATACCTGTACATTCAAAATTTGAAAATGATTGAAAAAATACCTCATCTGAGTGGTTTGAGCCCATGGATTCTGGTTGATTTCAGATCTCCAAAAAGACTTCTTCCTGGCATTCAGGACGGTTACAACAGAAAAGGTCTGATTTCGAATGACGGTCAAAAAAAGAAAGCTTTCTATATTATGCAGGATTGGTACGCAAAGAAGAAAAAAGAGCAAAACTAAAATTAAGCGACATTACCAATTCATTAACAAAAAACAAACTGTAATTATATGATTTTTCTTAATTATTAACTTACTTTGTAGTTATTCTAAAAATTGTAATCCTATGAAAAAATTATGCTTACTTGCAGTTATTTTATTTGCTGCCGTTACAGTTCAGGCTCAAGATGTGGTAAAATTTGCTCCATTAGACGCAAGTCCGGTTGATATTGTTTATTTCCCAAGCAGATCAATTAAATTCAAAAAAACGGATACACCATCATCATCAATTAAAGTTATTTATTCAAGACCAGCTGCTAAAGGGCGCGTGATTTTTGGAGATTTAATCAAGTACGGTGAAGTTTGGCGTGTTGGCGCTAACGAAAATACAGAAATCAAATTCTACAAACCGGCTACTATCAATGGCGTTGCAGTTCCTGCAGGATCTTATAGTTTGTTTGCTATTCCTGAAAAAGACAAATGGACCATCATTATCAATAAAGAACTTGATATGTGGGGAGCTTATGCTTATGACGAAAGTAAAGATTTAGTAAAAATTACAGTTCCGGTTAAAACGGTAACCACTCCAATTGAATTATTATCTATTGCTTTTACATCAAAAGATGGGATAGCAAATTTGGTTATTGGCTGGGATAAAACAACGGTTGAAGTTCCTATTACGATCAAATAACAAATCGTTATTTTAACCTAAATATCAAAGAGACACTTACTTAAACAATAAGTGTCTCTTTTTTTTGTTTAATATTGAAGTAATTTTAACATTACCAAAAACTAACCAAAAACCACAAACAATGAAGAAAACATGTTTACTTCTGTTATTTTTATTGTCCATTTTTTCCGGATATTCGCAGCAAAAGTTTAAAATTACGTATGAACAATTAAAAGAATATGAAGGTATTTATGAATATCAAAACAATACTACCTTACAAATAGCAGCGTCCCCAAAAGACACCATTTTATATGCTATTATCAACGAAAGCAAATATGCGCTAAAGCCTTCAGAAAAAGACACCTTTCTCAATATGTCTAAAGAAAAAGTAACCTTCCTAAGAAATAATACTGCTAGTATTACCGGTTATACTTCTGAAGGGAAAACTTTCAATCTTCTCAATAAAAAAGTCAGCTTTCCGAAAGAAATGTGGTATCCGCGACTTAATTCAAAAGATTTTAAATATGTCTATCAACAACCCAAAAAAGATCTTGACGGTTTAATAACGGGGCCGATTGATAATACAGTATTAGACAAGACATTATTGAATGAAATGATGCAAAAAATTGTTGATGGCACCTACCCTAACGTACATAGTGTTTTAATTCTAAAAGATGGAAAACTTGTATTTGAAGAGTATTTTTATGAATACAACAAAACGAAGTTACACGAAATGCGTTCTGCTACAAAAAGTCTGGTTTCTGCACTTACCGGAATTGCGATTGATAAAGGTTTAATTAAAGATGTAAATGAAACAGTGCTTTCTTTTTTTCCGGAATACACTCTTAAAAATCTAACAGAAGATAAAAGGCAAATTACAATCAAAAACCTTTTAACCAACCAAAGTGGTCTTGATTGCGATGTGAGCAATCCCAAATCTGAAGGAAATGAAACTACCATGAATTATTCTGATGACTGGGTAAAATTCACCTTAGATTTACCAATGGTTGATGTACCTGGCGGAAGAGGAATGTATTGTTCCGGTAATCCGATCACGTTGGGAAAAATCATTGAAAAAGCGACAAAAATGACACTTCCTGATTTTGCAAAAGAAACACTTTTTAAAGATATTGGTATAAAAAACTTCAAATGGAATTTTAAACCAGATATGTCGAGTGCCGAAACATTCTGCCAAATTTATTTAACTCCCAGAGATATGGCGAAATTTGGCTTGCTTTATCTTAATAAAGGTATTTGGAATGACAAACAGGTTATTTCTAAAAAATGGGTTAATGAATCGCTCACAAAACAATCTGTCGTTCAAGGTGTAAATTATGGTTATTTATGGTGGATTAAATATCTTGAAGTAAGCGGAACTAAATATTATGGAAAAGCTGCGCAAGGAAATGGCGGACAGAAAATTTATGTTTGGGAAAACCAAAATATGGTCACCGTTATCACCGGCGGAAACTATAACTCACAATCACCAAGTGATGAACTAATTCAGAAATATATTTTACCTGCTTTTAAGAAGTAATTAGAGAATTAGATAATGTAAAAATTAGATAATCAGATTATTGGATCGTTGGATCTTGGATAACTAGAATAAATGTATGAAATGCTACTATTTTAAATAGAAAAGGCTGTCATTTTTGACAGCCTTTCATGAATAAAAAACGGAGTAAATAATCTCAAAATCAGTTGAAATTATTATTCAATTTCAATCAATTTTGGAGTTTTTTGTTTTGCCTCTTCTTTTTTAGGGATGGTAAGATATAGAAGTCCGTTTTCGTAACGTGCATTGATTTTATCTTCATCCACTACATGTTTTGGCAATTCAAAACTTCTTTGGAAAGATTGATAACTAAACTCACGACGAGTGTAGTTATTGTCTTCGCCTTTGTTTTCTGTGTTGGTCGATTTTACACAGGAGATTGTCAATAAATTGTTATCCAGCGTAACATTAAAATCTTTTTTGTCCAGCCCAGGTGCTGCGACTTCAACTTCATAATTCTCAGCAGTTTCCTTCACATTTATAGAAGGTACTGTTGTACTGGTGGAAGAAAAGTTACTGTTTCCCCAGTTAAAAAGCTCTCGACTAAAAAAGTCGTCAAATAATGCTGGTAATGCTTGAGAGTGATTCCCATTTCTTCTAATACTTAACATGATTTTTCTTTTTAATAGTTATACATAGTAAATTAATTTCTCAGGGGAAAAAATGCAAAATAAATACCAAAGTAAAAAAACTGCCAATTTTTCAAGCTACTTGACATATTTTCAGATACATACGAAAAAATGTCAGTTTTACGATTCAAACATGGAAATTATGTAACATTTAAATGAAATTATATAAGCATTGTATGTGCTGCAAGTGTATATTTGACACTTATGATGTTGATTTTCGATTTAAAACTGTTCCACATACCTACTAAAAATCGTAATTTAATATTGTAAACCATAACCAAAACCAATTCCAAATGGTGCAGTATTACAACAACGTAATATAGTTTATAGAAACATAAAGAAACTATATTATGTCCCCCAAATAATAATGTAGTATTCTTCTATTATTCCTATACTCCTAAAAAAACTTTGATTGCTAATAACTGCATCATTTTTTTTTAGATAGACTGCTTCAATTTTTTTTGAATTCAGAAAACAAAACCAAATATGGAAATTATATAAAATTTGACAAAAATTATATAAACGACATTTTTTTAGAGCCACGTATTTTTGAGTTATAAATTAATAATGCTGAAAGAAAAATAATAATTAATAACCAAAACCAACAACAGAAAAATGATGCAATATCAAAACAAAATATCAGTGAAAATTTATAGCAATAGACAGTAATTAAAAGAACTACGCTTTATATCCCATCAATAATAAGTAGCATTCTTTTAATTTGTGTCTTTTAAATTTGATATTTTAGTTTAAGATGTTTTGCATCATTTTTTTATGTCAAAAATTTCAAAAACTAATTCATTTTACTTTAATTAAAAAATCCCTTTAAGAAGCTCTGACTCCTAAAGGGATTTTTCTATAATCTTAGAATTAAATATTAAGCTGTCGCTACATTTGGTTCCAGTATTTTATCCAACGTAATTGGCAAATCACGTACACGTTTACCGGTGGCGTTAAAAACAGCATTTGCAATTGCAGGCGCCATTCCCACCAAGGCCGTTTCTCCAAGACCTTTAGTTCCCATCGGATTACTGATTGGGTCTTTTTTATTGACGAAAAACACTTCCTGTTTCTCAATATCGGCATTTACAGGAACATGGTAATCGGCAAAATTATTGTTTATCGGGCGACCAAAACGATGGTCAATTTCTAATGCTTCCATCAACCCCATTCCGATTCCGCCCACAGCTCCACCAAACATTTGTCCCGCAGAAGTTTTCTGGCTGATTACAGTTCCAATATCAGCGCAGGAAACCACATGCGCTAGCCTAATTTTTCCTAAATTCGGATTCACCAGCACTTTTACAAAATGTACAGAAAACGAATAAATGGAATATTTTTTTGCTTCTTCAGTAGCTTTTGATACATTTTCTACTTCAAAATTTTCCAGTTTATTGGCACTCAACAATGAGGCTAAAGAAACGGTTTTCGAATTGTCTTTTTTAGATGTTATTACACCATTGGCGAAAGCCAAATCAGTAATAGCTGTTCCTTTAAAAGTTGGAGTTTCAACGGCCAAACCCAATATTTTACTGACCAATAAATTACAGGCATCATGAACCGCAGAACCTACAGATGCTGTTGTTGCAGATCCTCCCTGAGTTGGACCTTTTGGGAGTCCGCTTTTTCCCATTTCGATTACTACATTTTCTGTTGGCAATCCGGTAATTTCAGCTCCAATCGCTGTCATCATGGTTGCTGTTCCGGGACCCATATCGTTTACACTACACTGCAATACTAAATTTCCATTGGCTAAGAATTTTGCTTTTACAGAAGTTGGACTTCTATAACAGCCAAAAGTTCCCGTTCCCATTCCGTAGCCTACCAGCCACTCGCCTTCTTTAACTGAACCTGGTTTGTTTTTACGGTTTTTCCAACCGATGCGTTCCATTCCGCCTTCATAACATTCCAGAAGATATTTACTGCTCCATGGCTTGTTTTGTTCCAGATCTTTTTCGGCATAATTGAGCTTACGAAATTCAATTGGATCCATATCTAATTTATGCGCCATTTCGTCCATGGCACTTTCTAAGGCAAAAGAACCAGTTGCTTCACCGGGACCACGCATCCAGATTGGCGTGCAGGTGTCTAGTTTTACAATACGATATCGGGTCGAAACATTATCACAATTATAAATAAATCGGGACATGTTTACGGTTCCTTCCATAAAATCTTCATAACTCGACGTCATGGCTACAGCTTCATGCGTTAAACCAATCAATTTACCGTCTTTAGTAGCTCCTAAACCCATTTTTTGAATAGTGTAAGGTCTAAACCCGACATTGGTAAACATTTGCTCTCTGTGAAGCACTAATTTAACCGGACGATTTAATTTTTTTGATCCGATAAGCGCTGCAATTTCATAAGGCCAGGTATGCAATCCCATTCCGAAAGCACCTCCAAGGTATTCCGAATTTACCGAAACATCTTCTGGCGGAATTCCAAACACACCGCCAATACTTCTTCTTGTTCCTTCAACACCCTGACTTTTGGTATAAACTGTTGGTTTGTTTCCGTCCCATTTGGCAATAATATTCGCCAATTCCATCGGATTGTGAACTTCTGTCGGAATAATATATTCTTCCTCTAAAACAACAGCCGCATTTTTATAATTATCGTGAACACCGCGGTGATAGTCATCACCTTTATCGGTTTCTACTTTTTTCTCTTTGTCTTTTGCTTTTTGAAGATCTGTGATATGTTCTTCTTTAATGTATTCTGCTTTAATTAAACTCGCCGCATATTGCATACGCTCAAAAGTATCAGCGACCACCATTGCAATTGGCTGATCGTAATACAGAATCGTATTGTCTTTGAATACCTGAAGCGGTTGTCCAAAATTATGAGGGTCTTTTTCTTTTTGATATCCAGCGGGTTTGTCAACATTCAAATGCGAAATGACAGCCAGAACTCCTGGCGCCCATTCGGCTTTTTTGGTATCTATACTTTTGATTCTTCCTTTTGCAATCGTACTTCCAACCAGACATGCATACACAACACCATCGGTTTTATACTCAGCTGAATAGGTTGCAGAACCCGTTACTTTAGCGAATCCATCTACTCTATTTATATTACTTGTCTTGCTCATAATTCAAATTATTTAGATGATGCTATAGTTAATGCTTCTACAATGGCATTTGGTCCCAAAACTAATTTAAAATCGTTATCTCCGTAACCTCTTGCTCCTTTCATAGCCAAATCGGCCGCTTGCCTGAAAATCGTTTCTGAAACTGTTTTTCCTTTTAGAAATTCTTCCGCTTCAGTAAGTCGCCATGGTTTGTGTGCTACGCCACCCATTGCAAGTCTCACATCATTAATCGTATTATTTTGAATGTCTAAAGCAGCCGCTACCGAAATCAGCGCAAAAGCATAACTGCTTCGGTCACGAACCTTTAAATAATGCACATTTTTTGTAAAGTTGTTATTGGGAATTTCAACTGAAGTAATCAATTCCTTATTCTGAAGTGTATTGTCTTTTTCCGGAGTATTTCCCGGAAGGCGATGAAAATCTGTAAATTTAATTTCTCTCTTCCCTTTTGGACCTTCAACCTGAACAGTAGCGTCAAGTGCAGCCAACGCTACACACATGTCGCTCGGGTGAACGGCAATACAACTATCCGATGCGCCAAAAATGGCGTGCATTCTGTTTGCTCCGCCTATGGCCCCACAGCCGCTTTTTGGAACACGTTTATTACAAGCCATATCAGTATTATAAAAATACGAACAACGCGTGCGCTGCAGCATATTTCCGCCAACTGTTGCCATATGTCTAATTTGCTGAGAAGCTCCGGCCGTTAAAGCCATTGCCAGCAAAGGGTGTTTTTCTATTATGGCTTTATCCTCGGCAACCTGACTATTTTTCGCCAATGCGCCAATAGCTGTTTTTCCCGTTAGAAATTCTATCTTTTTTAAATCTAATGCGGTAATGTCGACCAGTTTGTCGGGAGCCACCACATTTTTCTTCATTAAATCCACAAGATTTGTACCTCCGGCAATAAACATAGCGGAAGGTTCTTTACCTATACTTGATACCGCTGAGCCTGATGATAATGCTTTAATTATTTGAAAGTTTTTCATGACAGCATCCCTCCTTCCTTAACTTCGGTAATGGCATCTACAATATTGTGGTAAGCACCACAACGGCAGATATTTCCGCTCATATATTCTCTAATTTCTTCCCTGCTGTTAGCATGACCTTCTTTGATACAGGCAATTCCTGACATGATTTGTCCGGGAGTACAATACCCACATTGAAAACCATCATTTTTGATGAAAGCTTCCTGCATTGGATGTAGTTTTTTCCCTTTTGAAAGCCCTTCGATTGTAGTTACCTGAGCGTTTTGCTGCATCGATGCCAATGACAAACAGGATAAAATTCGGGTTCCGTTAACATGTACGGTACATGCACCGCATTGCCCGTGATCACAACCTTTTTTTGTTCCGGTTAAATGTAATTGTTCACGCAGTAAATCCAGTAAAGTGGTACGAGGCTCCACATTGAGATTTTGTTTTACCCCATTTACTTCTATAGAAAGCGGAACCGTTTCAAGGTATCCGGCGATTTTTTCATCCCATTTATTTTCAGAGGCCATCACCAATGAAGGCGGTGCCAAAGCAAGAGCGGTAAACAATCCAGACTTCTTTAGAAAGTCCCGACGAGATGCATTTGATTCATCTTCTGTCAATTTGTCTTTTGTTGATCTTTTGGCGGCCATACCTGTATTTTTAAGTTAGAAAAAATCAAAAAATGTTATTCCTAACAAATTTAACAATCCTACAGAATAAATACTTATAAAATTCACATAAACTCATAATTTTTTTAAGTACTAAATAAGAGAATTATTTAAAGTACAAAATTGTATTTTTACATCTTTAAGTGCTCTTTATGCTGCAACCACCCACTATATACTTAGACAATAACGCGACAACCCGTCTTGACGAACGGGTACTCGATGCAATGCTTCCTTATTTTACGGATCTTTATGCCAATGCAAGCAGCAGTCATTTAGCCGGATTAGAAACTCGGGAAGCTGTTGAAAATGCTGCCTGGCAAACTGCTAATTTAATTGGTGCCACAGAAGAAGAAATCATCTTTACCTCAGGTGCAACAGAATCAATTAATTTAGCCATAAAGGGATTGGCAAATGAAAACAAAAAACATATTGTGACAGTTGCTACAGAACATAAAGCCGTTCTTGAAACTTGCCGTTATATGGAAAGCATTGGCTTTGAAATCACCTACTTATCAGTTGCTTCAGACGGGATTTTAGATGTTAACATTTTAAACGAGGTAATTACAACTAAAACACTGATTGTCATTGTAATGATTACAAATAATGAAACAGGTGTCATTCAGAATATTGCCGAAATATCAGGGGTTATTCATGCTAAAAATGCACTCTTTTTATGCGACGCCACTCAGGCTGTCGGAAAGATTTTTATCGATGTAAAAAAACTCGGAATTGACCTTCTGGCACTTTCTGCACATAAATTTTACGGCCCGAAAGGTGTTGGAGCCTTATATATTTCGGCGGAAGCCAAAATAAAATTGTCGCCATTACTAAACGGTGGTAATCAGCAACGAAAACTAAGGAGCGGAACTTTAAACGTTCCTGGAATTATTGGTTTAGGTAAAGCAGCTGAAATTGCTGTTTTAGAAATAGATAACGATTATAATAGAATTATACTATTGAGAGATCAGCTTGAAAATGGTCTCTTAAAAATTGAAGGATCATTCGTAAACGGAAACAGCCAAAACCGAATATATAACACTTCAAATATTTGCTTTCCGGGAGTAAATTCCGAAAAGCTTATTCTGGCTTTGCAAAACATTGCGGTGTCAAATGGATCGTCATGTTCGTCTGTAACATCACAACCATCACATGTGTTGAAAGCTCTAGGTTTATCGGATGAAGAGGCTTTGAGTTCGATTCGTTTTAGTTTAGGCCGATTTACAACTGCCCAAGAAATTGAGCAGACAATTGAAAGAGTAACTGCTTTGACGACCCAATAAAGAAAAGACACAAGTAAATTTAGTATTATAAAAAAAACTTTGTGCCTTCGTGGCAAAACGCTACAATTCAGAGATAAGTTTATTATAATCATCTTCTGTATCAATATCAATGTCGCCTTTTTCAAAAAAGATTGAAGCCGTATCATCTAAATATCGATTAATGATTTTTTTGGCTCCTTCCTGCCCTTTCAAATTCAGCAATTCGTTAAAGTATTTTTTATCAAATAAAACCGGCGTTCCTAATGTCTCGGCATAAGAAGAAGCCACAATTCCTTTTCCGGTTTTTTGATGTTCAGCTATCAGGTTTTCAAAAACAGAATGAGAAACAAATGGTTGATCGCAAACGGCAAAAATGCATTTCTCTATTCCTGGATATAATTGTAATGCTTTATTTAAAGCAGTATTTATAGAGGATGACATTCCCAATTCCCAATCTCGGTTAAAGACTGTTTTAATTTCAGAAGAATCAATTTCTTTTTCTATTAATTCATGATTTGATCCTGTTACAACAATAACAACAGACTCTTTTATTACAGAGGCTTCTTCAATTATATGTTGTAAAAGCGTGGTATCTTTATACCACAACAATTGTTTTGGCTGTCCCAATCTTGAAGAATTTCCTGCTGCTAAAATTATAATACCTGTCATAATCTGTATGTTTAGATCACTACTTTTGAATCGTGTATTTTTTGTGTTTTGTATTTTAGCGAAGTTCCTGTTTTACCACTCATAACCGCTTTAATTTCTGCTATAATGGATAAGGCAATTTCTTCTGAAGTTTCTGCACCAATATCAAGTCCGATTGGGCCGTAAATACGATCTAATTGTTCTTCACTTAAAATTATTCCTTCGGAACTCAAATCGTCGAGCATTCGGTTTAATTTTGATTTTGGCCCCAGAATTCCAATGTATTTGCAATCTTTTTTTAAAAGCAATTTTAAAACCGCCAGATCATATTTGTAATCATGTGTCATTAGAACAAAACAAGTCTGATCGTCGATCTGAATGTTATCGAGAAATTGTTGCGGTTTTACAACAAAAGTCTGTTTGGCTTCAGGGAATCGTTTTGTAGTGGCGTGCGTTGCTCTTCCGTCACAAACTATAACTTCCCAACCCAATAAAACGGCTATGTTTACAAGTGGCTGAACATCATTTCCGGCCCCTGCAACAACAAGAGCAACAACGGGTTCTATGCACTCAATTAAAGCTTCATTTTCATCCTCGTCTTGTATTTTTTTTATGATGGTCGTCTTGCTTTCAAGTGCTTTTTTCACATCCGGAATAGTATTTATTGCGATATCGTTGCTATGTAAAATATCTGAATCTTTTCGATAAAACAACACTGTTCCTATTTGTGGTGCATTCCTTTTAAGCGAAAAAAAAGTTAATACAATGGCCGCTTTTCGTTCGGTTTCCAATTGTTGTAAAAGCTGTATGGGGTTATTGATTAAATCATCATTTATATATTCAAAAAGAATATGAACAATGCCATTACAACCTAATTGCAATCCAACTTCGCTATCATTCTCATTAGTGGTATTGTACGTTATTAATTTATTTTGTTGCTGATGAATAGAAAGTAATGCTTTTCGCAAAGCATCGCCTTCTAAACAGCCCCCACTAATGGCACCGGTTAAATTTCCATCTTCAGTAACCAACATACGTGCACCAGGTTGGCGATAAGACGACCCTTCTACTTTTACTACAGTGGCAAGAGCAGTCTTTTTTCCGGCTTTTTTTGCCTCTGAATAGGCTTTTAAAATTTCGTTGATTTCCTTCATAGTAATAACGCTTACTAACAAAAGTAGATAATTATTTTTTTGCTGAAGATCCAAACCATTAAAAGTATTAACTCAAAAAAAGTTTTTTAATTCAAATGTGCTTTCTGAGGTTTCTACAATGTCTAATGTTCAAATATTCAATTTTATTTTTCTGAAAGATTAATTTATACCATCAAGTTTTGTATTTTTATTAAAGCAAAGTTTATTTAATACCTAACTTAAAAATAAATAATATGGGAAAATTTGTAATTACTAAAAGAGGAAACGGCGAATTTCAATTCAATTTAAAAGCAGGAAATGGACAAACAATTTTAACAAGCGAAGGCTATACTACAAAAGCGGCCTGCACGAACGGAATTGAATCAGTAAAAACCAATTCACAAGACGACAGCAAATTTGACAAAAAAGAGTCAAGCAACGGAAAACCATATTTTAATTTAAAAGCAAGCAACGGTCAAATTATTGGATCAAGCGAGATGTACGAAAGCACGTCGGCGAGAGATAACGGAATTGCATCAGTAAAATCAAATGCTCCCGATGCAGCCGTAGATGATCAGACGTCATAAATCATAGCAATACAAATTAAAACGAGGTATAGTACCTCGTTTTTTTTATACTATATCTGACCAAATTTTCTTTTATAGCGATTTAACTCTTCTTCTGTTTTGCTTAAAAGTTTTTCTAAAAGCTTTATTTTATCTTCATATAATTCTTTTAAGACGGCACTATTATCTGAATTAATCAAAATACTCCCGTTATTACTGTTACCTTTTACGGTATTAATGCTACTAAAATATCTTTCACTGTCAAAACTTATAATATCCTCTACACTAACTTCTAAAATTCGGGCTATTTCTACCAATTTAACATAAGTTAAAATAGTTTTTCCTTTTTCAATTTTACTATAACCCGCCTGGGTGACACCAAGTTGATCTGCCATATATTCCTGGGTATAATTTTTTAACTCTCTAATGCTTTTAATTTTATTTTTTATTGACGTGGCCATAAGTTTTATTTGGGGACGTGTATAGCTAAATCAGCTGCTACTAAACTTAAGGATTGTAGCTATTTTGAAACTCTGATAATGCTTCAAATTTAGGTTAATGAAGCAGAATTTATCTATTTGTTTATTTTTTTTCTTGCAGTAATGATGAAACCGTATACAAGAGCAACCACAATAAAAGCAAAATCATAATTGGATATTCCGTCTAATAATCGATTCATTTTAATGCTAATTTTTGGTTTGATGCCAAGATTCGATAATATTCATGATTGAGATACTCATCGATTTGTTTTCCAATTAACGGGCGGTCCAAAACATCAATTTTAACCTTAATTTCTTTTTGGTAAATGTCTTTTACAATTACATAATATTCAAAATCGATCTTGTTATGAAATCTTAAGATGATTAGAATTGTGTAACAAAGTAACGTTGGTATTACATAGTATAAATCCATTAAATCAGTAAAAAGCATGCAATAATAGGCTAACGCTGTAACTAAAATAAAAGCACTGTTTATAAAAAGATAAGTCTTCTTCTTTTTGAGCAAAATAAGATCTTCAATTTCATTAAAATCGTATTGCCATCGTAGAGATCCATAGTAAAATTGCAGTTGGTCTTGGGTAAGGGAAATGAACATAATAATTAATAGTATTAAAATAAACGAATCTATCACTAGAAAACTCCTAACAACTACCTAATAAAGAACTAGTTACAGTATTAAAAGTTATTTAAAAATATAAAATGTCACAGCAACACTTCATATCGCAATATTACGGAGAATCTCTATTTTTTTTCTTACAAACCATCTTATAGAATATAACCAACAGTTGTAATTAAATCCAAAACATCAATTTTTACTGACATTTCATAAAATACGTTTAACGTTTTACTTATATAACTAAACAAAACTTACACTATTGCTTTTTTTATTACAATTATATTCTGGTCAATTCAATAAACGCAAAAAAGCCATTTCTTTTGACAGAAATGGCTTTTAATTTTTTCAAAAAATAAGAATATAAGCTATTTTATTGCATTTATTCCGGTGTGGGTTGGCGTTACCTGCCTGATTGTTCCATCGGTATTAAACTCTAATTTATCAATACAAACTTCTCTGTGGAAACCACCGGCCTCTCCCATTTTTATTCCTGTTGGATAAGAAAAACGGTGATAGGTAATGTACCATTGGTCTCTCTTTGGAATTTGCAAAACCGAATTATGTCCTGTTGCGTAAATTCCCTGATCAGGAATTCCCTGAATTACTATATTATTTTCCGGAATTTCAATTGGCCCTAAAGGCGATTTTGAGGTTCCGTATCTTACTTTATAATTTGGGCTTCTGGTATCGTCTTCACTCCATAAAAAATAATAAATTCCTTTTCGGTAGATGATATAAGTTCCTTCCCTGAAAGTTTTATCAACCTGAATTAATTTGGTACTTCCTTCCTTAATCGAAATCATATCAGCATTCAATTCAGCTACAGCCATATACCCATTTCCCCAATACAAATAACTTTTTCCTGTTTTAGGATCTGTAAAAACATCCGGATCAATTTCCTGACCACCTTTTACTCCATCGGGTCTTTTATTTATCAAAGCTTTTCCGCTGTCTGTAAAAGGTCCAGTCGGATTATCTGAAGAGGCTACTCCAATTTTTTGGGCCGCTGTGAAATAATAAAAATACTTGTATTTTCCTTTTATCTTTTTCTCTACAATACAAGGCGCCCAGGCATTTCGGTTGGCCCAGCTTACATCTTTTCGCAGATCTACGATAATTCCTTCGTCTTTCCAGTCTGTCAAATTATCTGATGAGAAAGTTTTGAAATAATTTCCCGACCAGCCATCAAAACCATCACTGGTTGGATAGATATAATATTTTTTTGTTTTGTTTGAATATAAAATTTCAGGATCAGCATAATATCCTTCTAAAACAGGATTATTATTTATTTTTGGAAATTGCTCCGGCATTCCCCATTTCGCAATTAATCTTTTCAGCTCAGATCGCGTAATTGGCAAAATTGTTCCGTGACGCGGATTAAAATCCATTGAAATATCTTTGTCAATTACGGCGAAGTTTTCCAGATCTTTACTTTTTGTAAATTGATATTTCCCCTTTGTATAGAGGTCATACATCAAGATATAATCATCAGAATTGTTTAATTTAAAAACACCTGCACCTTCTACAGGATCTTTTGTCTGTTGCAGATAATTGTCATTTTCTGTCCAATTCCCGGAAGTCAGATCGGTTGTTGTGGCTACTTTTATTCCCGCTTTTTCGGTTTCTGTTTTATAAAAAAGATGATACACGCCATCTTTCTCAATAATATCGCCGTCAATACAGGATTTTTCAGATTTTGGAACAAATAACAATTTTGGAACGCTTTCAAAACCTGTAAAATCTTTATTGGCGTAAGCGTAATAGATTTTGTCCGGACCCCCTGCATGTTGCAAACTAAAGTAAATCAGATATTTTCCCGTTTTGGCATCATAAATAGTCTGCGGTGCCCAAACTCTTTTCAGATTCTCGTTTCCGGGAAATGTCGTTTGAATGTTTACAACGCTACTTTTCCAGTTTACAAGATCCGTACTTTTTAGCAAAACCATCGCACGATTACTGTCCCAACCTTTCGAAGAGGTCATATCGGTCAAAACCATATAAAATGTTTTGCCATCCTCGCCCCGCAAAATATGCGGATCACGAACGCCTCCCGTTGAGCTGATTACTTTGCTGTCTAAAACTGGTTTATTGTCATTGAGATGATAATAGTGATAACCATCTGCACTAATGGCAAATCGAACCGCTTCATCTTCAACAGAATTTCCTGTGAAGTAAACAAATAAATAAGCTGTTAAATCTTTCTCTGCAATTACAGGTGGAATTCCTTTTGTAGTATTGTTTTGAGCTTGTAAAAGATTAAAAATCATTAAAAATAATACAAGAGTAAAATGTGTTTTTTTCATTATTAATTAATTTTTTATGCTGTATTCTTTTTCAAAATTTGATCAGGAATCATGTACAGCTATCTCGTTTTTATGCGTATTACAGTGAAAGAATAAGGAGGCAGTTCTTTCGAAAACGCTTCTTTAATTGTTACTTTTTCAATGACTGGTCTTACTGTTGTATGTGTTGGATTTCCTGAAAGAACTGTATAACTTACATTTTCAGTTGTCGAAAGATCTTTTAAATCAATCAAAGGTGTTACAGAAACCGGAAGAATGTTTACTAACTTTATAATTAGATCACCCGAGGCGTTATCTTGTACCACAGATACGCCAAAACGTTTATTAACTTCATTATCAGCATTGGAAAGCTTAACTGTATTTTGCAGATAAATATCTCCGGGATTTTGACCATACAGCTGCTGTACAAAATAATTGACTGTAGGTTTTACTTCATTTCCTGTAAAATAAATCAAATCAGGGTTCCATTGAACATGTTTTTCACGGGCTAACAATGGCGCATAAGAGGCCATTGAAACTACATCTCCATTGCGTTCAACAGCCGTTAAATATATTGCCTCAGACAAAGCGTTGTAAAATTTATTAGCACGCGAAGCATATTCTCCTAAATATACTTTTGATTTCGTGCGATCATAACTATCGTAAAAATCCTGATTATTAATAAACCAGCCTGGACTTTGATAATAATGTTCGTCTACAATTGGCAGTTTTAGATCATCTGCAATTGCCCAGCCTTCATTATAATCTGTTCCTTCATTGAATGGGCCAACAGTACCAATTACAATGATTTCAGGGTATTTTTGCTGTACTGCTTTTATAATCATTCTATAACGCTCTTCAAAAACATCGCTAATAAGATCTTCGTTTCCAATACCAATATATTTTAAATTAAAAGGTTTTGGATGACCTGCTTCAGCACGTTTTTTACCCCAAACACTGGCTGCGCTTCCATTTGCATATTCAATTAAATCTAAAACATCCTGAACATACTCATCCATTTCCTGCATTGGAATCCCAAATTGCTGTCCGGCGCCTCCATCAGAAGAATTTTGACATGGTACACCGGCTGCTAAAACCGGAACTGCTTTTGCTCCCATATCTTCGCAAAACTGAAAATATTCAAAATATCCCAAACCAAGCGACTGATGATACCCCCAAATATTGCGCATTGGAATTCTGGCCTCTAAGGGACCAATGGTATTTTTCCAACGATAAATATTATGAAGCCCATCCCCATGCGCCACACATCCTCCCGGAAAACGCATAAACTTAGGTTGCATAGCTGCAATAGTCTCAGCAAGATCTGCCCGCAATCCATTTTTATGGCCCTTAAATGTTTTTTGAGGAAAAAGCGAAACCATGTCCAGAGCTGTTTCACCTGCGGTACTAATTTCCAAATGTCCATCAGTTACCGTTTTAGATGGTTTTAAAACCGCACTTAATTTTTTCCATGAAGAACCAGGCTTTAAAGCAGCTTCCGCTAAAGTTTCTCCAGAAGCCGTTTTTAGCTTAACAACAAAACCTGCTCCTTTTGCAAACACACTAAAATCATATTTTTCATTTGCTTTAAGAGCAATGCCATCAAATCCGGTGTTGCTTATCGCCCCTTTTGAAATTATTGCATAATTTGAATTATTAGGATGAATTGGATTGTCTTTTGCAACTTTAAAACTGCCATTCCAGGCCATTGAAGCATTCCATTTTTCATCCTTGCCTTTTTTATCATTAACCGAATATTCAAAATCACGATTTTGTATCAGTTCTGCATATAAACCTCCATCTGCCGCATAATTAATATCTTCAAAAAAGATACCCGTAAGCATGTTGCTTATTTTTTTTGAATCTTTGCCTTCTATGCTAATCTGAGCAGTAACCGGCTTTAGTTTTTTAAACAGTAAGCTGTCACTTTTTGGTGAAGCATCATTTTGTTTGTCCCTGAATTTTGAAGATTCTATACTTTTGATCATTGAATCTACCAAACTCCAGTCAACCTCTGTTATTGTTCCTTTTACAGTCTGTCCTTCTATTATAATTTCCGTTCGCAGATCAGGGTTTTTATCCGGATCAATCACTGCCTCACTATAGTTTTTAAAATCTATAGTTGTATTGCTGTAATGCGCATTTTCTGCTGTCCAATGTATCTTATACTGACCGTTTTTACGGCTTACTTTTACATCATGAATGATAAATTTGGCTTCTTGTTTTTTTTCTACACTTTTCATGGCCGGAATGTAATCCTGCCTTTTCCAGATTATGAGATCTCTGCTTGAAGAATGTGCAAAAACGTCATCAGTTACTTCCCAAAAACAATGAAAAATTCCTGCATCATCTTTCAAAAAGAAGGGGTCCTGCATACATTTGCCTGTTGGTTCCCAGCTTCCATAATCTGATTTTAAAAAGCTGTGCTCAGGACCTATTGCAAACCAATTTTTCTGATCTGTGCTCCAGGCAAAGTGAAGTCCGTTTCTCCCATTATTTTTTAATGTTGAATAAGCAAACAGATAGACCTTATCTGGTTTCTCGTCTTTTACTTTTATTTCAAATGCAGTTGCAGTAAAAACAATATTAAAAAGTAATAACACAAGCAAAATACTTTTTGGTAAATTTTTTCTCATTATTTTTTAGCTTTTAACTGATACAGAATTGAGCTGTGAGGTTTTAATTGTGCCGAAATTGCTGCAGCAGCAACTTTCGATTTCTCGCCTGTCCACATATTTAAGACTTCTGTATTTCCGGAAATTCCTAAATCAGAAAGGTTTACTGAAACAGTTTCTGAAGCTGTATCCGAAATATTAAACAAAGCCAGATACACACTTCCGTCTTTAGGATTCTTTGAAGTCACCGCAATTTTTCCGTCTTTCTGGAAAAGTTGTTTTACATCGGTACTTTCATTGTGCATTTTAACCACATTTTTATTGGTTAATAACGATAAAGTAAAAGCATCATTGCTTGGCAAATCTCCACCAAAAAACAATGGCGATTTAAAAATATTGAAAAAAGTAATTAAGGTATATTGCTCATCTTTTGTTAAGCGCGTCATTCGGTCTTCGCCACGTTCTCCCCTAACCGAAATACGACCTAACGGAATCATATCGCAGTCTGGCCATGTTCCAGGTGCAATATGCG
Source organism: Flavobacterium sp. Root420 (assembly GCF_001427905.1). Classification (GTDB taxonomy): domain Bacteria; phylum Bacteroidota; class Bacteroidia; order Flavobacteriales; family Flavobacteriaceae; genus Flavobacterium. Next base: position 533,718 of record NZ_LMEF01000029.1, on the reverse strand, counting down.
GGTACCATTGCTCGCTTACCTTCATTAAATGTGTAATATGTGGCCAGGTGTCCCATACATCATCAACCATACGCCACATATTGGCATGTTCTTTTACGTGAGGAGCTGCCGTTATAGGAGTTTCACCAGGAGAAGTACTCAATACGATTTTGCGTCCACATTTGTCGATCGCATTTCTAATCAGGTTGATTTCGCCTTGGTGATAGGGTCTGGATAAATCATCAATTTTGATGAAATCAACTCCCCAACTTGCATAAAGCTCAAATATAGAATCATAATATTCTTGTGCTCCGGGCTTATCGGCAAGAACGGTGTAATTGTCCTTTAACCATTCGCATTGCAACGCTGTAGTATAAATTTGATCCGCTGTGATTCCCTTTGCGCCTTTAATTGGCATTTTGTCTTGCACAGCTTTTTTCGGGATTCCGCGCATAATATGGATTCCGAATTTTAATCCTCTCTTATGAATATAATCTGCCAAAGGCTTAAATCCTTGTGCGTCTTTTGCTGATGGAAAACGATTTACGGCTGGTAAATACCTTCCGTATTGATCCATTACATATCGTGGATCTGTTTGGTTGTATCCTCCTGCTTTATCATTTTCTACAAACCATCTGATATCAACAACGATGTATTCCCAACCGAATTTCTTCAGGTTTTTTGCCATATAATCGGCGTTGGCTTTAACTTCGTGTTCTTCAACTGTCGGACCATAACAATCCCAGCTGTTCCAGCCCATCGGTGGCGTTTGTGCCCATTGTTTGAATTCCCCTTTTTTAAAAACTTTTGTCTGGGCACTAGAAGAAACTACTACCAAAGTTAATCCCAAAATCAACGGAACTATATTTTTTATTTTCATTTTGATCTTAATAAGTGTTAACAATACACTTCAAATATAATAAACTTTTAGTCACTAAATACAATTAACCTGTCTGCTAACCAAAATGCTGACAGGTTAATTGGCAATTTAAAAACTAACTACTAATTCGTGTGGACTGGCTCCTGAGGAGCAACATATTTATAGCAAATCACAATCCGTTCCGGATATAGCTCTGGAGGAGCGATATGTAAAAAGATTTCCACGTTTCGATGGGGGTCGCACGCATAAATCTTTTCTATAAACATGTTGTTCCGTTGGAACTTAAAACTAATTGCATTTAACTTCTTACTTCACATTTAAAGTAACGTCAACCGGTTTTAACCATTGACTTGTAAACGTAACTTTTATAGGCTGAGATGATTCTCCCGTTGCCTGAATATATGCCGCAATATGGCCGTGGAATACGCGCTGCACGTTATCTGTATAATCTGTCATATCACTATTGTTTCCGGCTTCAAGACCCAATAAGGTCCCCGGACCAGTAATTGTGCAGGTAATTTCATTATCTGAAAGCATCACCGGAAGACCGTTTTGATCTTTTAGCTGCACCATAATTTTAGCCACACCTTTGTCTTTTGCAACTGTGATATTAGTATCAGCAATGGTTAATTCAACAGGTTGTTGTGTTGAATTAATCGTGTATCTGCTTACTTCCTTGTCCTCTTTATTTAAACCAACAGCTTCTAGTTTTCCAGCAGCAAATGGTATATCCCAATAAATAATTCCTGTTTTTTCATCATATGCTTTTGTTTCGCCCACTACTTTTCCGTTTAATTCTAAACGGGCTTTCGCGGCATTTGTATAACACACAACGCGGATTTTTTCACCTTGAGTGTAATTCCAGATTGCCCAGGCATCTTTCGAAATCTCTTTCTCATCTTTCAATGGATAAGTTCCAATGTAAGCCATTGGTTTATCAGACCATAAAGATTGACGGAAATAACCTCTAGGTTTAATCATTCCGGCGAAATCAACTAAGCCTGAGTAAAATCCTCTTGAAGGCCATCTTCCTGATTCTCCTAAATAATCAATACCTGTCCAAAGGAATTGTCCAAAAATATGTTTGTTATTTTTTACGGCAAGCCAGGGCTCCATATCATGAACATTCTCGCTTCCGAAAATAACTCTGTTTGGATATTTTTCGTGATCCGATTTATATTTGCTTTCTGTATAATTATAACCTGTAATATCTAAAGCTCCGGGATATTCTGTTTCGTTAGACATCGCAACACCGGCCAGACCTGCAGTTGTCGGGCGGGATTTGTCGTATTTTTTTACGGCTGCAACCAAGCGTTTTGCTATTACTCCAAGACGCATGGCATCTGGTGCATCTTTTTTATAACCTCCGTAAGCCGCTTGTCCAAAACCGTCTTTTCCTTTATCTAAAACTGGGTGCGAATAGGGATCGTTTGGATAATCTACCTCATTGCCAATACTCCAGGCAAAAACCGAAAGATGGTTTCTGTCGCGACGTACAAAATCTTCTAAATCTTTTTCTGCGTAATCTGCAAAAATGTCAAACGAGCCTTCAAACCCCGGTGTTCCGTAATTCCAGCCTTCTAACCATTTACGTTTTGGGAACTCCCATTCGTCATACGCTTCGTTCAATACCAATATTCCCAATTCATCGCACAATTCATAAAAAACCGGTGCTTGTGGATTATGGCTTGTACGGATCGCATTTACGCCAATTTCTTTTAATGTTTTCAATCTGGTTTCCCAAACTTCGCGGGGTACTGCAGAACCTAAAACCCCGGCATCGTGATGCAAACAAACACCTTTCATTTTCATCCAGGTTCCGTTTAGTGCAAAACCATTATTTGGATCAAAAGTGAACGTTCTAAAACCCGTTTTTGTAACGGTTTGATCTATTTGTTTTCCATCTTTGAGGACAGTCGTTTTAAGCTGATATAAATTTGGATGATCTATGTCCCATAATTGTGGATTTTTGACATTTAATTTAGCTGCAATTTTACCGCTTTGATTCGCCGCAACTTCTACTTTATTGGAAGCTTTTGCAACAGATTTTCCGTCTTTTGAAATCAATTCATTAATAACAGTTAAAGTTGATTTTGCCGAAGATCCATTCTCTACATCAACCTCAACATTCAAAGTTCCTGTTCCTTTTTTAACTTCCGGATACGCATAAACGCCCCATTGTGCAATATGAACCGGATTTGCATAAACTACCCAAACATTTCTATAAATCCCTGAACCCGTATACCATCTTGAATCAGCACTTTGACTGTGGTCTACACGAACTGAAATCGTGTTTTCTGCTCCGTATTTTACAAACGGAGTGGCATCGTAAGCAAAAGAAATATAACCATTCGGGCGTTTTCCTAAAGAATGTCCGTTGATAAAAACTTCACTTCTGTTGTAAACGCCTTCAAAATACAAATACACTTTTTCCCCAGCTTTGCCTTGCGGAATATTGATTGATTTTCTGTACCAGGCAATTCCGCCAGGCAAATAACCTGTACAGCTTGCCAGCGTTGGACTTAGCTGTCCTTTTACACTCCAGTCGTGAGGTACATTTACCGACTGCCATTTGCTGTCGTCAAAAGTGGTGTTTTTTGCATCTGAAATATCCTGAAGATTAAATTTCCAGTTGTCATTAATTTTATTAGAATCTCCAAACGAAATCTGGCTGAAGGCCGAGACGCACGAAAAGAGTAAAACAGGTAATAAGCTCTTTTTTGTAAACACTATTCTTTAATTTTTAGTTGTTGTTTTTAGTTTTCTTTGTTTCAGGTTTCAAGTCTCACGTTTCACGTTACGTAAAGAACCTGAAACTTGAAACCTGAAACTTTAATATTGTAATTCTCCCACAAACGTTACGACTGATTTTGCCGGGATTTCCAGATTATCCATTTTCTGAATTTCGGCTCTTTTTAAATTTGAATCTTCAGAAGTTACATAGGGTGTAACTTCATTATTTTTGAGTGTTCCTTTGGATAAATCAAACTTGTATTTCTGAGATGATTTTCCGCAATTTACTGCAACGACAATCAGTTTTTTGTTTGCTAAATCTTTATAGGCTGTTAGCATTACGTTGTTTGCTGCATCGAGTTCATTTTGATTTGGAACATCAATTCTCAACATTCCCGGACGCACAAACAAAGAGTAATTCCCTAAAGCCCAAAGCAGTTTTGAATCATGAAATTCTCCATCGTTTCTAACATAATCCGGTGTGGTTCCTCCGTTGCTTTTTCCGTCATCCAGATAAATCAAACCGTCTTTATAATCAACTCGGGTTATTGAAGTCCACCATTGCCATGAAGCGGCATTGGCTACAGCAATATCATTATGAATCAAACGCGCTACGAATAAGGCGGTCTGCATTCCTAAATCCCTGCCTCCGCCGGAACCACCCGGAATTTCAGCTTCACCCGGATTTTCTAAAATACAATATTCAGACTGCCAATATTTTAATCCCGGATTTTGTTTCACATTTGCCGCAATCAATTTTCGGCTTAAAACCTGTTTATCAATTGGCCAGGTGGTAAAATAACTATGACCCAGTATTACATTTTTAACATTTGAAAGTTTAGCAATGTTTGTTTTTGTTTTTCCGAAGAAATAATCAATCTGATTGTCACGGTTCTCGCCATTTACATTCTCATATAAATAATTGATTTGTGCGGCTTCGGCAATTACAATCTCAGTACTCATTTTTTGAGCTTTGAGTTTTTCTGAAAGTGATTTGGTTAAATCATAAATTTCCTGATTGGTTGCCGGTGTTCCTTCCTGACTGTTGGTATCGCCCTGTTTTGGCATCCACTCCCACTGCGGTTCGTTTATCGGACTTATATAATCGAATTTTATTGCTTCTTTTTTCTCTAATCCCTGAATACTTTGAACTAAAAAATCGGCAAATTTTGGAATTGCACCATCTTTTAGATTCAGTTTATTCTTTTGAGAGGCAAAAGATAATCCGTTATTTGTCATATAAACTGGCGGACTATTAGTAAAAATCAGGAATTTTTCAACACCTCGTTTTTTAGCAGCCTGCAAAAACCATCTTTGGCCTTCTTGTTTAGAGAAATCATAAGTCCCATCTGCTTGCAAAAAAGATTCGCTTCTTCTCCATTCATCCGAAACTTTGCTGTTTTCGCCTTGTTCTGCACTTCCAGCTCCCAAATTAAATCTCCATATCGAAAGTCCAATTCCTTTTGGGTTTCCCTGTGCGTCTAATTCTTTACTAAAAAGTAAATCGGCAATGGCATTCTTTTTCTGTTCCGGCCATTTACCCACAAATTGACATCTCCAGGCATCAGAACCTCCAAAACCATCCATGGTCTGTACAACATTATCTGTGCTAATGGTTACGGTTCGCTGTCCATAAGACAGCGAACTCATTACCAATAAAAGTGAGATATATATTTTTCTCATTTTCTTAATCTATGTAATTTTTATTCACGAACTATTGTTGTTCACCTTGTCAAAGTTTAAAACTTTGACAAGGATTACGCATCGATTCTAAAACCTCAGACTCCTGGAATCTCAAAACCTTTAGGGGCTTTTTCCTAATAACTTCCTATGTAAGTCACAATTGATCTTGCCGGAATTTCAAAATTAGAAGCATCTACAGCAGTACCTTTTTTCAAACTTAAAGTTTCAGAAGTAGTGTACGGCGTCAATTTATTCCCAGCTAAAGTTCCTCCTGCAAGATTTAATTTGTAGGCTTTCGCCGATTTGCTAATGTTAACGGCAACAACAACCAATTTTTTTGTTGCCGCATCTTTGTATGCCGTTACCATTACATCATTCACCGAAGTGGCATTATCCACACTCGGAATCTGAACTCGTACCATTCCCGGTTTCACAAAGAAGGAGAAGTTTCCTAAAGCCCAAAGTGTTTTGGAATCTCTAATATACCCGTCGTTTTTACAATAGTTGGCATCTCCGGCACCCTTACTTGCATTGTCATCCACATGAATTAATCCGTCTTTGTAATCACCACGGCTTATCGCAGTCCACCATTGCCATGACGTAACGCCTCCAATTGCAATATCTGTACTGATAATACGGGCTGTCCAAAGTGCCAGCTGAATTCCTAAATCTCTTCCTGCTCCGCCACCACCTTGTAATTCTGATGTTCCCGGGTTTTCTAAAACACAATATTCTGAAGACCATAAACTAACTGCACCAACTCCCTGAATTCTTGAAGCCGCTTGTTGTCTTGAGGAAACCAATTCGGCCAAAGGCCATGCCTGCCAGTAACTATGTCCGGAAATAGTTTTCTTTACATTAGATAATCCTGTTATTTTTTTAGTAGAATTTGCTCCAAAGAAATAATCAATCTGATTGGATCTGCTTTCTTTTCCTGAAACTGTTTTATATAAAGCATCATAAGCTCCGGCTTCTCCCACAACAATTTGGGCAGTAAGCCCTTTTGACTGTAATTTTGGAGATAATACATTTACAAAACTGTAAATATTAGCATTGGTAGCCGGAGAACCTTCTTGTGCAGTTCCGTCCCACTCGTATTGCGGTTCATTAAACGGGCTTATATAATCGATTGTTAAACCGTGCTCAGTTTTTAATTTTTCTAATGAAGTCACCCAGAAATCAGCCAATTCTGGCATTTTTCCATCTTTCAAATTATAAAATTCTTTGATGCTGGCATGTGCTTTTCCGTTTTGAGTCAAGTAAACTGGTGCACTATTGGTAAAAGCCAGTAATTTCTCAACACCACGTTCTTTTGCCGCTTTCATAAACCAAACCTGCCCGGCTTGTTTGCTCATATTGTAACTAACTCCGTCTGTTGTAAAACATTCTGTACGTCTCCATTCATCTGAAATATCACTCGCATCGCCTTGCTCTGTACTTCCGGCTCCAAGATTAAAACGCCATAATGATAATCCAATTCCTTTTGGATTACCCTCAGCATCCAATTCTCTGCTGAAAAGCAAATCGGCCATTTTATTTCTTTTATCCAACGGCCAGTTCTTTCCGATAAAATTACCTTGCCAGGCATCAGAAGCACCAAAGCTTTCCATCGTCTGGAGATTCATATCCAAATTTACACTCAATTCTGCAATGGTGTTCTCAGAACCTGAATCATCAGATTTTTCAGAATCGCAGCTAACCATAAAAAAGTTAGCGAAAAGCAAGCCTGCACATAGCAGACTTACTTTTTTGTTATTTATAAATCTCATTAGTAACCAGGGTTTTGTTTGATTAATCCTCCACTTAAGTCAATTTCCATCTGAGGTATTGGCCACAATAAATTTTTACCAGGATTAAAATTAATCCCTTTATCCTGAGGTTCTCTCAAATTGGTAGTTTCATAAGGATCTGCAGAGTTCAGGTTGTATTGAACGAAAGTTCCGTTTGGTCCCATCAGAGATTCGATAACCGGTTTTCCGGTAGTTGGGTCTTTCTCACGACGTATGTCGTACAAACGTAATCCTTCAAAAGCCAATTCTAAACGACGCTCTTTATAAATTTGTTTCAGAAGAGTCGGACCAGATAAACCTGTTTTTGGATCTAATTTTACACGTGCTCTGATAATGTTAATATCCCCTAAAGCATCTCCGGTTGTATGATAGCTTGCTTCAGCTCTTGTCAGATACATCTCAGCCAGACGAATCAATGGAATATTCAATGGCAAGTGTCCGTCTTTATTATCTAAGGCACGACGTGTTGCTATAGGAATATAATATTTACGGCAAATACGTCCTGATTTATTATCATTTAAACTGAATTTATGCGTTGGATTTAAAACCTCATCGCCATAAGCAGCTTCTCCCCATTTTGTGATGGTGCTTCTGCGACGGATAACATCATTTTCAGAAAGATATGCGTTTTCTAAATCGCTGGTTGGCATACCCCATCCCCAGCCATCCAAAACATCTGCGGCATCATTACTTGGAAAGTTTTTCTTGTCTTCACCTCTGGCACCTGAAAATGTTGGCAAGGCAGAACCTAAACTTTTGTTTTGTACATCAGAAGATTGTGCTTCTAAAATGGACTCCACACCATTGTGATTGTTAACATTCCAAATATTCAGGAAGTCAGCTTCCAATGTATAAGGTCCTTCGGTGATTACTTTGTTTGAATATAGTTTGGCTTCTGCCCATTTTTCCTGAAATAAAGAAACACGAGCCAATAGAGCATAAGCAGCCCATTTGTTTATTCTTCCGCTTCTGTTTACCGGAACAGTTTCCAATTTTGCAGCAGACTCCTTAAGATCAGCTTCAATCTGAGCATACACTTCTGCAGCAGAACTACGCTCTAATTTTAAATCACTTGTTCCTAATACTGTTGTATATAATGGAACACCTCCAAAAAGATTGACTAATTCATAATAGCAATACGCACGTACAAATAATGATTCTCCCATATATTGATTCTTTTGGGAATCAGTAAGTGGTGCCGCAGCCATTTTCTCCAAACCAATATTTGCCGATTGAATCGTATAGAAATGCGCTGTATAACAGCTGTTCATATCCCCCATATTATCCGGCGAAATAATGTATTGCGAACTTGGTCTGTGCGCACTGTTGTCCTGACCTGTATTTCCCATCCAGGCATCATCTGTTGCCATTTCGTTGGTAACTCTCGGTGCGATTAGTACCCACCATTCGTTAGGATCCAACAATCTGTGGGTTAATTCGTTGGTATAATTCTCGCATTCCTGTGCCGTTTGAAAGTAGTTTTCAAGGGTTTGCTTTCCTCTTTCTTCTTTTTCAATAAAATCAGAGCAGGAAACTGCAACTGCAGCTAAAGCCATTATTGATAAAATTATTTTTTTCATGTTCGTTTTTTATTAAAATGCTACATTAAGACCCATCAAAATTGTTGGCTGAACCGGATAGTTCCATCCTCCAACACCCGATCCTTTTACTCTGTCTCCCTTATCAGGGTCTCCTCCTGCAACTTCAGGATCAACTCCGCTGTAGTTTGTCCATGTCCATAAATTCTGACCCGATAAAGAAATTCTAAGCTTGTCCAATCCGAATTTATTATAGAATGAAAATCCTAACTGTAAGTTCTTCATGCGAACATAAGAACCATCTTCTACATATAAAGAAGAAAATTTAGTATAGTTCTCGTTGTTATCATCTTTAGACAAACGAGGAATATAATTAGAAGTTCCTTCTCCGTGCCATGCCTTTTGGTCTAATCCGCTTATTTTGTTGCTTAAACTTGCACCATTGTATAGATCTGAAATGTTTGTATTTACAATATCATTTCCGATACTGGAATAAAAATTAGCAACCAAATCAAATTGTTTATAGGCAAAATTCAAATTCAATCCGATGTTGTAATCAGCCCATGGAGAGCCAATTTTTGTACGATCTTTATCGTCTAGTTTACCATCACCGTTAACGTCTTTAAAACGAATATCTCCTTCTTTTGCGTAAGGTTGTAATTTAGTTCCGTGCTCATCGGTATGTGAGTTTAACTCGGTTTGATTTTGAAATAAACCATCGGCCACATATCCGTAGAAATATCCTGGCTCTTCTCCTTTAACAGTCAATGTTCTGTTAGAAGATCCGTAAAGTCTTTCTCCATCAGAGGATAAAGACAGCATTTCAACATCTACAGTTGTAAAAGTAAGATCGGCACCATAAGAGAAATCCCCTTTTTTATCTTTATACGAAATCAGTAAATCAATACCGCTGGATTGCATAGAACCTACGTTTGTCCAGATTGTTGCATTTTCCGGGAATCCGCTGTAAGCTGGAAATTGTTTTAAGAATAACATATCATTTGTTTTTTTCTGATAATATTCTAATGATCCTGAAAGCTTATTTTTCCATAATCCGAAATCGATTCCAAAACTCATATCTTCAACAGTTTCCCATTTAATGTCTTTATTGGCCATAGAAGAAGGAAATGAAGTATCTCCCACAACAGCTCCGATAGGATAAAATCCTTGTCCGATGTTGGACTGGTAAACCTGTGTTGGTAATCCCTGATTACCTACTTTACCCCAACCTGCTCTAAATCTAAGATCGCTTAAAACATCTTTGGTAGATTCCATAAATCCTTCATTCAGAATTCTCCATGAAACCGATGCAGAAGGGAAATTTGCCCATTTGTTGTTTGTCATGAATTTAGAAGAACCGTCACGTCTGAAAGTTCCGGTGAAATAATACTTATTGTCGTAGTTATAAGAAAAACGGGAAATATAAGACATCAATGAACTTGACCAGCTGTTACCTTTACTGTCGCGGTTTTTAGTTGCAGCATTTACCTCTCTCATTAAATCAGAGTTATTGGGCACACCTTCTCCGTAACCCCAAACATCATTTCCATTGTACTCTTCCATTGTATTGCCGACCATCAGGGAAACATTGTGTTTTTCTGCAAATGTTTTAGAATAGGTAAGCGTATTTTGCCATGTCCAGTCTACATTATTAGTAGCCCATCTTTCAACCTTATTAATCTCCTCTTTTTCGTGTGCAGCATCAATAATGAAATCGGGTCTGAACCTGCTTCTTATTTTATCACCAACTTCGACAGAAGCCTGTGTACGAAACACTAAACCTTTGATTGGAGCATATTGTAAATAACCATTTGTATTTAAGTTATATTGATCTGTATAATCATCATATCGCTTTACAGATGCAACCGGATTCCATACATACGAAGGCGAACGTGCATAAATGCTGTATTCGTTTTCATTTCCTGTTAACTGGTCTGCTGGTTTGTAAATTGGCGTAATTGGATCAATTTTATCAAAATCAGCCCAGTTTCCCGGACCACCATAAGTTTCATAACGCGGATTTAAAGTGATTCCGGCAGAAAATTTATCAGAGAATTTAAAATCATTCGCAATTCTCAGCGTAATTCTTTCCCAACCGCCTACTTCATAAATAGACTCTGTATCATAATAGTTCAGGCTGATTGCATAAGTATGTTTTTCAGAACCACCGCTAACTCCTAAAGAAGCGTTTGTAACCGGAGATCCACCTCTAATTCCGGCTTTCCACCAATCTGTCGTTTTTCCTCTGTATTGAGAAGGGTTTGGCAAATAATCTGCATAACCTGAATTGTTGTATGCTTTGTTCATGATCGTTGCATACCCTTCGGCATCAGCCATATGATATGGATTGCTCATAAGCTGCATTCCTGAACTTGTATCAAAGGTAAATCTTGTTTGACCCACTTTCCCTTTTTTGGTAGTGATCAAAATAACTCCGTTGGAAGCACGAGAACCGTAAATAGCACTTGCAGAGGCATCTTTCAAAACCTCCATCGATTCGATTTCATTCGGACTCAAAAAGTTAATACTGGTTCCCATCGGAATACCATCCACTACATAAAGAGGAGCAGTATCAAGATTTAGTGTCGAAATACCACGAATTAAAACTCTTGGCTGTGCACCAGGACCTCCCTGACTGGTAACCTGAACACCAGAAACTTTCCCTTGTAATGATTCGGTAACATTACCAACTGTCATGGTTTGTAATTCTTTTCCTTTTATGGAAGATATAGAACTCGTTACAGTGCTCTTTTTTACTGCGGCGTAACCTACAACGACAATCTCATCTAGTGCCTGGCTTGATGCTTCCAGAACAACATCTAGGGTTGTTTTATCGCCAACCTGAATTGTTTTGTTAGAAAAACCAACAAATGAGAATTCGATTTGAGCATTGTTATTGGGTACGGTGATAGAATATTTCCCATCAAAATCTGTTGATGTTGTTTTTGATGTTCCTTTTACTGTCACATTAACTCCGGGAATTGGCACATTGCCTTTATCCTTAACAATTCCTTTTACTGTTATTTGCCCAAATGTTGCAACAGTGCACAACATGGTGAAAAATAACCATATAAATTTATATTTCATATTAATATATTTTTTTATTAATGCTAAAACTCAGGTTCTAACAAACTATTTTTTTGTGATAAAGACTCTTTCCAATTCCGTATCCAGTACAACTTTGTATACTCCCGGAGCAGCTGGGTATTTTGCATTTCCATTTTCACCCGGTGACATTGTAGCGATACCATTTTTGATTAATCTCCATGACGGGCTCCACCACTGACCTGTAAAGGTTGCTTCTATTTGTCCTGTCAGGGTATATTCTCCAAGTAATTGATAAGGATTGTTTGGATTATTTGCCAAATGCAATCCGGTTTGTGTCCAGGCCGTCCATGTATCCCAGTCAGCCCCTTGAATACCGCCTCCGCAAACGCTCACAAAAGGTCTTCTTAACGCTTCGTCATCATGCCATAACCCGTTGGCAATATTGGCCCAAACTTTGCTTGAAGGTGTGTATTTTGTTGCAGTATAAACCAATGTATTTGGATTTATTTTTATTTTATAATATCCTTTTGTTGGTAAAATAATTGGAGTTGAAGCCACATTGTCTACTAATCCTCCACTTGCATTTAAACCAAAACAATGTGGGGCAAAGTCGGCTTCCTGACCCAAGAAATATACTTCTTTATTGTCTTTGTCAGCATAATATTTAAATTCGAAATCCTGTCCGTTTTTCTCATGGAAATACATCGGAACCCCAACAGCATCAGTGGTAAGACTGGTACCTCTTGGCTGATCGCATAAGTATAGTGCAGGATATTCGTTTGTCGCTACAATATTAATATTTAAAGACCCAGTGTTTGGAAGCGCAAATTTATCCTTGGCTGTAATTGTCAATACATAATTTGCTGCAGTTACAGGCAAAGTATACGTTTTATTGAAAGTATAAGATTGAGGTGAGCCAGTTAATTGAACCGTTTCATTAATACCCAAAGCAGCACATTGCACCTGAATATAGTCGATACCAGAATCGTCATTAACGACAAAATTTACAGGCATTTCTTTGCTGGTAGACAGTAAAATAACACTTCCTTCTTTTGGCGTAACCATCGTTATTGCCGGTGCAGCAAATTCTCCGTCAAGACGTAAATTGATATCCTCGTCTATGGCATTCCCTGAAACATCTGTGATTGTTAATTTAATTTTAAAAGATTCTGAAGTTCCTCTGTTCGAAGGCACTTCAAAAAAATAGCTTAAATCGTAGGATTTAAGTAATGGGTCACTTGCAAAGGTGATCATTTTATCTAAGGATAACTCAGGAATTTGAATTCTCACACTTTTCAGTCCTAAATCGTCAGTAAGTGCAGCTTTAATTTCGAATTTTCTGTTTGGTGCCCCGTAAATTTCCTTTGTTGTCACTACAACTGTAGGGTCATCAGAAGAAGGATAACCAGATTCGTTATTTTGACATCCGGTAACAAGGACGGCAAAAAGGGCGAGAAAAAATAAAAATACATTTTTTTTCATTTCTTTTAATTTTAAGGTTAGGTTAGTTAGATTGTTGTTATGCTAAAAAAAATTGTTGTTGAAGATGAGATATACTCATTTTTGAAGAGAATCTAAATTGTCTTTCTCCTGATAAAGAAATAAGACAATCAAAAGGTAATCGCGTGGTTTTTGTCATTCTAGTAAAGTTTGGTTAATATTCTTTGTTTTTATTTTTTTCTCTAAACGTATTGATGATTCTCAATACAAAAAGTTTTTATTTTTTATTTTTAAACCCGCAATTTTTAAACTGCGGGTCGATAAGTTATACGTAAAACTAACACTTACTATCTTATCTTAAAGAAGGCTCAGTTCTTTAAACAGATCAAAAACTTACCAAAAAAAACAAACACTTAATTCATTACACAGTAACAACTTAAAACCATTACTATAAGTGCAAAGAAATATGTATTCCACACTTCTAAGGAGGGGTAAAATGGAAAAAAAAGGAGGTCAAAATGGCAATTAACTATTATTTTTGATTTAAAATTAACAAGTATAAAAAAATAACAGTGTATTTTTAAAAAATTCGCAATTATTAAATAATCTTCAATTTACAACTAAAACGTTTGATTTTTTTCAAAGATTTGTACTCTTCTGCACAAAAAGCAAAAGAGTTTTCAAAAAACAAAAGTCTATGTGATACTTATTTGATGATATTCAGGTCAGAATTAAATGAATTCTTATACTTTTTGATGTATTCTGAAGGCGTCATTCCGAAGAGCTTTACGAACTGTTGCCTGAAATATTTTGGATCTTCAAAACCAACTTCTGCACTTGCTTGGGCAATATTCATATCTTCTGTGAGCATTAACATTGCCGCTCTTCTAATTCTTAGCGAACGGATAAAAGCATTTAAAGTCTGGCCTGAAATGATCTTTATTTTGGTATAAAGTGTTCTATGGCTCATTCCCATTTCGAGTGCAAAATTCTTAATCGTAAAATCTTTTTTATGAATATTGGCCTCGACAATATCAATACACTTTTTCAGGATTTCCTGGTATTCAACCGGAACTTTTTGCGAGTTTTCCCTAAGTGTTATACTGTCCAGGAAATAAGTACGCAAATTGCTTCTGTTTCGCAATAATGACTCCACACGTGCCAGGAGTATATCATCATCAAAAGGTTTTGTAATATAATCATCGGCACCATCTGTAATTCCCTGTAAATGTGTTTCCGGGTTTTTGGAGGCCGTCAATAAAATAACCGGAATATGAGATAAACTGTCGTTTTCTTTTATTTTTCGGCATAATTCCAGACCATCCATATGTTCCATCGTGATATCGCTGATGACCAGATCCGGCATATGCTTTTTGGTCAGCTTCAATCCCTCTTCTCCATTTTCAGCATTATAAACAATATAGTTTTCCGAGAATAATTTGATCAGATAAGCCCTGATCTCTGCATTATCATCTATTATTAAAACCGTACGTTTATCAGTAAGCATGATTTTCTGAAAATCACTTTCTAAAACCATATTATTTAAAGACGGGCTGTTTTCTTCTGAATCATCAATGATAAGTTCATCAAACAACTGACTTCTTTTAGCCACAACATCAGTAATTTCAATATCTTCAAAATGACGGTTTCCTTTCAGAAATGCCAATGTAAAAGTGCTTCCTTTTCCTACTTCACTGCTGCAGCTTACTGTTCCTTTATGTTTGTCAACAAAATATTTCACAATATAGAGTCCAATTCCAAAACCTGTCCCAACGGAAACTTTTGAATTGATCTGTTTGAATTTTTCGAATATAACATCAATATCCTTCTTTTCAATTCCATCACCATTATCAGAAATTGCTAAGATAACTTCATTTTCATTTTCAGAAAGCTTCAGATTAATTTCTCCTCCAACTGGTGTGTATTTAAAGGCATTTGACATTAAATTAAACAAGGAAATTTCTATTTTTTCATAATCGCCAATAATTTCAATATCATGTTGTGGAATATCGAATTTATAGGTAATATTTTTTTCCTTTGCCTGATTCACGAAGCATTGATATACTTCATTGCAAAGGTTATTTACATTTATATTTGATAATCTGAGGGAATCAGCATCATTTTCGGCTTTACGGAAAAGAAGCAACTGATCCACCAGACTCAAAAGCCTGCGGGCATTTCGGTGTGCAATGGCCAGATCACTTCCCGAAGAACCGTTTTGAACACTTTCTTTCTGAACGGCCTTTTTCAGCGGATTTATGATCAGTGAAAGCGGCGTTCTAAACTCGTGCGAGATATAGGTAAACATCGAGGATTGTTTCTCGGCAACTTCCTTTTCTTTCTTGCTTTCCAGCTCGGCTATTTTTACTTTATATTTTAGTTTCTCCTTATTTTTATGATATTCCAAATAGGCAAAAAGAATTCCTGCCAGAGCCAATAAATACAAAGTATAGGCCCACCAGGTTCTGTACCACGGTGGTAAAATTTCGATTGTTACAAGACTTATTTCTTTATTCCATCCACCTTTAAAATTGGTGGTTTTTACTTTAAAAGTATATTTTCCCTCGGTTAATCTGGCATAATTTGCTTTTCGGGCCTGACCCACATAATTCCATTGGGCATCCCAGCCTTCTAAATAATAGGCATAATTAATTTTGTCAGCATTATTGTAATCCAGGGCAACAAACTCAAGGGATAAAGTGGTCTGATCATAAGGCAGGCTTACTTCCTTTATTTTACCCGATTCCCATTCAGAAACCAAATCGTTTTTAC
The DNA here is from genome assembly GCF_001427905.1 of Flavobacterium sp. Root420. Classification (GTDB taxonomy): domain Bacteria; phylum Bacteroidota; class Bacteroidia; order Flavobacteriales; family Flavobacteriaceae; genus Flavobacterium. The sequence continues at coordinate 517,855 of NZ_LMEF01000029.1, read as the reverse complement.
TTTCTTCGATCGGCTGATTGTTTACGTAGAAATCTGTGAGCAGTAAATTATTTTGTTGGTTGAATCCTTTGATTGCTTCGGGGAAAAATATATTAAAACCATTAATTCCCCCAAAGAGAAACTCGCCTGTCGATAATTTAATTCCGGCATTAAAACTAAACTGATTGCTTTGCAGGCCATCATTTACAGAGAAATTACGGAACGTTTTTCTTTTTTTATCAAACCGGCAAACGCCATTATAGGTACTCATCCACAAATTACCTTCTTTATCTTCGAGCATTCTTAAAATCGTATTGGAGGGCAAACCATCATCGGTAGTCAGTCTTTTAAAAGTATTGGTTCTTCTGTCAAACAATAGTAATCCGCCTTCCTGGGTTCCCAACCACAGATTTCTGTCTCTGTCTTCATGAATGCATCTTATAGGATTCCCTATATTTGTTTTAGTGATTTTTCTGGTATTTTTTTCCAAAGAAAACAAACTTGTATAATTTCCGCCCCAGAGCTTTCCGTCACTCGTTTGGGTCAAACTTTGCAAATTGGTAATTGACTTATCAAAGAGAACAAAACTGTTTTTAGCCCTGTCAAAAAGATACAATGAACCCTCGTTTGTAGCACTGGCCCAAATATTTGCTTTTGAATCTTTGTAAACCAGCCAAATTTTCTTCTCGATTTGTTTGGTAAAAGGGTTAAAACAAGAATATTGCGTAACCGAATTGTTTTTTGGATTGATTTTATTCATCCCGCCATTCCATGTTGAGAGCCAAATATCATTGTTATTATCACGTACAATTCCGGTGATAAAGGGACTTGAAAGCTTATTGCCGTAATTACTGTATGTATTGGTTTTTCGGTTCCAGTATTTCAAACCTGCACCATCTGTGCCAACCCATAAATTTTTCTTTTCATCTTCACAAAAAGATAAAATAAAATTCTCTGCCGGATTTGTAGCGTTGTAACGAATGTTTTTAAAGTACTTGGGCGTGCTGCTGAGCATACTTATACCACCGCGCAAAGAACCAAACCATTTATTTCCTGCTTTGTCTTCATATAAACTCCAAACCGAGTTGCTTTTGGCCAGCTGCACATCATTTACCATGTTGTAGGGAATCGCTTTTTTATTTGCTGCGATGATTTTATAAATGCCACAACCGTCTGTAGTGATCCAGATCTCCTTTTTTTTATCCAGAAGAATATCGGTAACACTACATTTATTCGAAAAATAATTATCTGAAAGAGCTTCTGATTTGGTATTAAAGAGAAAAATACCTTCATCGGTTCCCAACCAAAGATTTCCGTCAGAAGCCAATTTCATAGATTTTACTTCTTTAGAAAACGGAAAAACTACTTTTAAGGTTTTTGATTTGTAATTGTAACTGCAGATTCCAATATTTCGCACATGAACCCAGCAATGTCCTTTTTTTTTATCGTCCTGAAGGGCAATTGCATCGTAATTATCAATACTGTTATTGCCCATAACTTTAAGGGGAATTTGTTTTCCGAGAAAAGAACCGTTCTCAAAAGCAATTAAACCCAAATTCTGAGAAGCTACTAAAACCAAATTCTCAGACACAGATTGCGTCTGGTGAATAATGTCTTTTAATATTTTTGGCTTTTTGTTTCGCAGCGTATATTCTACAGGATGAAATGTCGCGGTCGTTTTACTGTAAATGCAAATTCCGTTTGAACCGCCAACCCAAATGTTTTTTCGGGAATCACCCTCGATACTATAAATCGTATTAAAAAGTAATGATTTTTTATCGTTGATTCTGTTGCGGAAAACTTTGAAATTATAACCATCATAGCGGTTCAATCCGTCATAAGTTCCAAACCAAAGATAACCATCGCTGTCCTGAAAAATAGTGGTTACCGAATTATTTGACAGACCATCAGAAATATCAAGAAATTTTATGGGATTATCTTGTGTAAAACCTACAGAAGAAAAACCTATTAAAAAAAGAAGATGTAAAACAAAATACCTCAAAATAAATGTTTTTTTGCTTGGTGTAAAAGGTACAATTATAAGTTAATTTTATAGATATTTCATAAAAATTAGCATATAAAAATTAATATACTTCTTTACTTATAAGATTTTACCCTTAATCCGTATTTTTAATAAAGCTATACGTATAAAAATGCCTGCATAAATTCTATGCAGGCATTTTTATAATGGACTTCAAAATTAAATACTATCCACATTTAGATGATCCACAATCATTGCAGGTCAGACAACCTTCCTGATAAATCAAATTTTCAGAGTTACAATTACTGCATTTTTGCCCGTGCGCTTCCGTTCCATCTACAATATAACGCTTCAGTGCGCGTGCCACACCGTTTTTCCAGGTATTGATTGATTCATTGTCTAGTTGCAGGCTGCCTACCAATTCTACCACTTTATCAATTGGCATTCCGTGTCTTAAAGTGCTTGAAATCAGCTTGGCGTAATTCCAATATTCCGGATTAAATTTATGCGAAAGTCCTTCGATCGTGGTTTTGTAACCTCTGGTATTTTTATATTGAAAGTCGTAACGGGTCATGCCGGCATCATTTTTATTTTTAATAATCAATCCGTCCGTAACCCAACGCGGAATCAGGATTCCGTCTTCGTCATCAACAAGACCGGTGAAAATTTCATACGGTTTGCCCTCAATCAAGCCAATAAAAGCAATCCATTTGTCTTTACTGTTCTGAAAACGAACCACGTCAGCTTCTAATACTTGTGGGCGCTTTGTTGGGAACGCGCCTAATTGTACTTCTTTAACTTCTTCTTTTTTTTCTGAATTCGAAATCAAAACACCCGAACGCGAACCGTCACGATAAACCGTTACCCCTTTACAACCCGCTTCCCAGGCTTTCATGTACAATTGATTAACCATTTCTTCTGGTGTATCATTGGGTACATTAATGGTAACCGAAATAGAATGATCTACCCATTTTTGAATTCTGCCCTGCATACGCACTTTGCTCAGCCAGTCGATATCATTGCTTGTTGCTTTATAATAAGGTGATTTTTCAACTAATTGGTCCATTTCTTCCTGACTGTAATTTTTGGTCACATCAAAACCATTTATCAACATCCATTCTTTAAAACGGTGATGAAAAACTACATATTCTTCCCAGCTGTCTCCCACTTCATCCACAAAATCAACCCGGGTGTCTTTATCATTCGGGTTTACCTTTCTTCTGCGTTTATAAACTGGCAGGAAAACAGGTTCGATTCCCGATGTTGTTTGTGTCATTAAACTCGTTGTTCCCGTTGGCGCAATGGTAAGCAAGGCAATATTGCGGCGTCCGTGCTCTTGCATTTGATAATACAATTCACTGTCTGCTTCTTTTAAACGAAGTACAAACGGATTATTTTTTTCTCTTTCTGAATCATAAATCGCAAAAGCTCCTCGTTCTCTGGCCAAATTTACCGATCCGCGATACGCTTCAATCGCCAATGTTTTTTGAATCTTTTCTGAGAATTCAATACCTTCTTGGCTTCCATAGCGCAGGCCTAAAGCTGCCAGCATATCGCCTTCTGCAGTAATCCCGATACCGGTTCTGCGACCTTCATTGGCTTTATGTTGAATATTTAACCAAAGATTTTTCTCTACACGTTTTATTTCTTCATTTTCCGGATCAGCATTGATTTTTTCTAAAATAGAATCAATTTTTTCTAATTCCAAATCAATAATATCATCCATTACCCTTTGAGCTGCTGCAACATGTTTTTTGAAGAGATCAAAATCAAAAGAAGCCTTTTTTGTAAAAGGTTCCTTTACATAGGAAAGTAAATTGATGGCCAGCAAACGGCAGGAATCGTAAGCGCAAAGCGGGATTTCCCCGCACGGATTTGTTGACAATGTTTTGTAACCCAAATCGGCATAACAATCCGGCAAGGATTCATTGATGATGGTGTCCCAAAACAAGATTCCAGGTTCTGCCGATTTCCAGGCATTGTGAATAATTTTACCCCACAATTCTTTAGCCTTAATTTCTTTAGTATATAACGGATTGTCACTAAAAATTGGGTATTTCTGCGTGTAAACCGAATCAGACTTCACTGCTTTCATAAAAGCATCATCAATACGAACCGATACATTGGCACCGGTTACTTTTCCCTGATCCATTTTGGCATCAATAAAATCGGAAGCATCCGGATGATTAATCGAAACCGATAGCATTAAAGCGCCACGGCGCCCGTCTTGCGCCACCTCGCGGGTTGAATTCGAATAACGCTCCATAAAGGGAACCAGTCCGGTAGAGCTCAGGGCCGAGTTTTTAACCGGAGAACCTTTTGGGCGAATGTGCGAAAGATCATGCCCCACTCCCCCTCTTCGTTTCATTAACTGCACCTGTTCCTGATCGATTTTCATGATTCCGCCATAGGAATCAGAATCGTCATTGCCAATTACAAAACAATTCGATAAAGAGGCCACCTGGAACGGATTCCCAATTCCCGTCATCGGGCTTCCCTGCGGAACCAAATATTTAAAATCTTTTATCAGATTAAAAACTTCCTCTTCTGAAAGTGGATTTGCATATTTCGATTCAATTCTGGCAATTTCAGCGGCGATACGACGGTGCATATCATCAGGTGATTTTTCAAAAATATTTCCTTGAGAGTCTTTAAGTGCGTATTTACTTATCCAAACCGTAGCGGCAAGACTATCCCCTTTGAAATAAGCCAAAGATGCCTGCATAACTTCATTTTGAGTGTAAACTTTTCTGGTGCTTTTCGGGGTCCGTGTTTTATCCATGATGCTGAAATTTAGAAGTGATTTTGATAACGTAAATTTAAAAATAAATAAACTATTAAAAAAATTGATTCTAAAAAGTTTACAAAAATTAACACCTAAATAACTGTAAATAAACTATTTAAAAATTCAAAAACATAGAAAAGTTAACAAATAAAATTATCCCAATAAAAAGATAAGTCAAAAACAATGACAAACATCATAGTTGATAAAAAGCAAATTATTAGTTAAATAAGAGGCAGAAAAATCATTTATTTGGAGGTATTTTGAACAATTCTTTTTTTTATTAAGAAAATGAGTGAAGAGCTGTTTCTGTTTAACACCGCAAACTATAGTATATAAAAAAAACGGCCTATCACTTAGAATGAGTCTTGCAATTATTTTCATATTATAGCAATTTGCATTATTAATTTTTCTCCTTGTGTTTTATTTTCACGCAATAGTGTATGCGCCTTTGTAACGGTAGAAATTTCTAAATTTCCGACTATTTTAATGGCAGGTGGAGCGATTATTTTATTCTGCAACAGTAGCCTTAATTGATTTAATCCATTTTTATAATAATCATATCGCTTTTCAAATCCATACACATAATTGGATATATTTAAGATTGTGGCCCCTTTACTAAAAAGAATTCCAGACGACTCGGGCGTAGAAAGATTAGTCACATCTACATAAACGCCATTTGTTTTTAAAAGTCTGGCTCCAATTTCTGCCGTACTATCTCCTACCAGGTCCACAACAAAATCAAAGTTTTTATTTTCATTTAAGGAAAGTGCTGTTTTATAGATTTCTTCTTTTCTATAATTAATGATGTTTTCCGCTTTTACACCAAGATTAAGTAAGGAAGTAATACTATTTTCATTTCCCGCGGTAACCACAATGTTTTTATAGCCATTTGCAGTCAATATTTTTACCAGCATGCTGCCTACTCCACCTGCGGCGCCCATAATTAATATCGAATCATACAAATTGGCATTCATTCGGTTAAAGCACTGCAATGCCGTAAGACCTGATGAGGGAATTGCTGCGGCCTGTTCAAAAGAAATAGTCGCAGGTTTATGTATTGCAATTTCCTGGGGGATACAAATATATTCCGCGTAAGTTCCGTTAGACCCCATACTTCCGGATCCACAGAAAACAGGATCTCCTACTTTGAAATTGGTCACTTTTTGGCCAATTTTTGATACAATTCCAGAGAACTCCCGCCCCAGAATCGAAGAACGCAAAAGCTTTCTTTCTGAGCGGTCTTCAGTCATTTGATAATCAATGGGATTAAACCCCGAAGCGATAATTTTTACCTGAATCTGATACGCTTCAGGTTGTGGAATTTCTAGATCTTCAAGCCTAAATTCCCAATTTTCCTGTAATACAATTGCTTTCATTTTTATTGTTTTATTATACAAAAGTATAGCTGCTATGTGTTATTTTTGTTATGGGTTAATTCCAGGTAACCGGTTACCAGATAGAAACTAGTATGGCAAAAATTAATGATAAGGGAATTATTCGCGAGGCTAACTGCTCTGAAGAGCTTATGGCAATGCGTGATAGTCTGGACGTTTTAGGGGGTAAATGGAAACTGATGATTCTGCGTTTTTTAACCAATAGAACACATCAGGTTATTCACTTTAAGAAGATGCAACGCGAAATTGGCGGTATTTCAGCCAAAATGTTAAGCCAGGAACTTAAGCAACTAGAAACCAATTTACTGGTAAGCAGAACAGAACAAGATACTAAACCTGCTACTGTGGCCTATGCGATTACAGAATATGGAAAATCTGTTCTTCCGGTAACGGAAACTTTGGTAAACTGGGGACTTGCCCACAGGGAAAAAATTATTAAATCTGTAAGTAAATAATTCAATATTAAGCAATCAGGATATACATTTATGAAAAGTTGCTAAAGATATCCTTCCGATAGCTTTTCATAAAAACCTCGCTCTACAAGGTGTTCCATTGAGCTGCCTAAATATCTTACTTAACTTATATCACAACGCATCGTTGTCAATATTTGCTTAAAACCAGCCTTTTCATAAGCTCTGATTGCTGGTACGTTTTCAGAGTAAACATCGAGTCTAACCTCGGTTATTCCTTGAGACAGCACCCATTTTTTAAGATCATCAAGTAGTAGATTATTCAAACCATTTCCTCTAAATTCGGGACTTACATACATGAAGCCAAGATATCCGAATAATTCATGGTTTTGATATGGTTTTGCTGATCGGATTTGGGCATAGCCACAACCAATAATTTGATTCTTATAGTCAATGACCAAAAGTTCTGTTTTGTTATCTGATATAAATTCTTTTATATCATAATAGAATATTTCACCTTCTTTAAGTGTTGGGTCAAATGGTCGTTCTGCCGCAACAAGAGACTGCAGAAATTCTGCCAGTTTGGGTAAATCGGCAGTTGTCGCGCGCCTTATAGCTATGTCTTTTTTATTTATATCCATATTTCAAATGTACTAAAATCACATTTATTATTATTTTTTCTCCACAAACAAAGATATTATAAATGCTAAAATCCCAAATATTAGAAGTATTACAACTCTATAATATTTGGAATTATAATATCTATTAAATACATTATCATTTGGCTTTTTCTTAAAGTCTACTAAAGTGTAAATTATAAACGCAATTCCTATTATATAATAAGCGTACATCATATTTTTAATGTTTGTTTTTCATCTGATTTCTATTTTATATTCATAATCAAGATACTCCCCGATTACTACGGTTTAAGCAAACGAATCGTAAAATTTCAATAACAAAATTAAAAACAATAATATTGAAAAAAATATGAACATTAATGAAGTGTATTTTAGTTGTTTTAGGTATTCTTCAGAACTTCTTCTTTCCAATAACTTATTATAAGACCTACTAGTCAATTTAAATTTTAATAAAAACTTATAAAATTCAAGTCTTTTTAATTCTCTTTTTTGAAATTTTACGGGATTAATAAAAACATACAACCCAAAAATTAACGAGAATACAGCCAAAATAAAAGTAACTACATTTTCCATATATAAATATTATAATTTAATGTAGTTATCTCAATTGATGTCAATTTCTAAAACAGTTAATCATTTTCTCCATAGTTTCTAGTTGAGCTATATTCAAATCAAATACTATATGCTAAAAAGCATTGTAATTTCATTTGCTTTTTTTTAAGTAATCATTTGCCATTTTTTTTGTTTTATCATCCAAAACTTTTTTATCATGTGTAAGAATATCATACACATCAAAGGAAGCTCTTTTATAATTATATTTATTAGACATAATCAAAGAATAATAAAGCAATCCTGTAACTCTTTGTCCACCGATATAATAAATCCCTTTTAATTCATTATATGCTAGCGTATCACCATTAAATAGGGCACGATTCTCTAAACTATCCATTAATTTTTGATTAGATAATTTTTCCTTAAAAAAAGTTCCAGAGTTTTCAGATGTAATATGAACTTTTGCCTCTTCCTTTTTGTTGCATGCAAAAGCTAGTGCTAAAATCACAACAATGATTATAATATTTGATTTCATAATTTTTTAGTAAATTAAAATTTTCTTCTAAAAATTTTAGCCTCATTCTTATATGCTACTAAATTCCCGCTCCCCGAAGTGTTTGTACGCTGGCAAATGTCTCTGATTTTGCGCCATTCTAAACAAATATAATCGAAAAATAGAACATCATAAAGTCTCCGACTTTAAAACTAATTTTCTTAGAATGTTATTTAGTGAATGCAAAAAAAATCATCCCAATATAAGAACTACACATAAAAAATCGGGAAACTTTTATGGGGTTCGCAATTTCTAACAAACAAAAAAAATGCGCAAAGTCAGAGACATTGCGCAATTTTTCATAAGAACATAATATTTTCTATCCCAACAAAAAAACAACCAGTCCCCTCGCGCCATGCGCACCCAAAACCAATGACTGCTCAATATCTGCAGTCTTTGAAGGCCCGGCGATAAAAGTTCCGAAACCATATTCCTGGTTTCCAATTCTATCATATGCTTGTTGCATTGTTGGAATCAGGTCTTTTTTATTGACTATAATAGCCAAATATTGTGTTATGAATGGTGCAACACGTTGTCCTAAAATGTCATCAGTTACCCATAGTGCACTATTTTCAGCTACACCAAAATGTGCTTTTATAATCGTTAATTCCACATTTTGAAGCGAATGCGGATCGTCATTTGTCCAATCTAAAACAGCGATTTCGGAAAGCTCCGGAATTGTAGTTATAATGCGTTTCTCCACTGGATAATTATTCTTGATATAAGATGTTATTTCATTGAAATCAGCAACTTCTATCGGATTTCCGCCAATATTTCTTAATACCGTTTTATACATTTCCAGCACATCAAACTGTTCTGAACCTAAGACCGTTAAATCAGGTAATTCAGCAGCAAGATTCGGCTGACTTTGTTTTATTTTATTTAAAATTTCAGCTTTACTACTCATCTTTTTTCGCTTTAGATTCCCTTGAATTTTTCTTATACCATTCTCTAAAAGATTCTTCCGGAACAGCTGGCATTTCACGCTGATCGTACCATTTGTTCATTTTATTATTGACTAATGCCGGAATGTTTTTCATCACAAATCTTCCTGATTTTCCAGCCAGATTAAATATAGTTGGGTTTGCCAAAACTGTTGCCATGGTTTTCATCGCAATAGTTTTTGAAGTTGGGGTATACCCTTCCTTTACCAAAACCTGGCGCCATTTGTACAACTGGTCGTGAATATCAATTTTTACCGGACATACATTGGTGCACGAACCACAAAGTGTACTTGCAAAAGGTAAATCGGCATTTTTGCTCATGTCTAAATTAGGGGCTAAAATAGACCCAATTGGTCCTGCAACCGCATTATGGTAACTATGTCCACCACTACGTCTATAAACCGGACAAGTGTTCATACAAGCGCCACAACGAATGCATTTCAGGGAATTTCTAAAATCGGCTCTGCCTAATTGTGTGCTTCTTCCGTTATCGACAATTACAATATGAATTTCTTTTCCGTCTCTTGGTTTCTTAAAATGACTTGAAAAAGTAGTGATCGGTTGTCCCGTCGCACTTCTTGCCAATAATCTCAGGAAAACACCTAAGTGTTTGCGTTGCGGAATCAGTTTTTCGAATCCCATACACGCAATATGAACATCAGCTAAATGTGCGCCCATATCTGCATTTCCTTCATTGGTACAAACTACAAATTCGCCTGTTTCAGCAACCGCAAAATTAACTCCGGTTAAAGCTGCTTTACGAGTTAAAAAAGTATCACGAAGCTGGCGTCTTGCCGATTCGGTTAAATATTGAGGATCAAAATTTCCTTTTTCGGTGCCTAAATGTTCGTGAAAAGTTTCACTTACATCTTCTTTTTTAAGGTGAATGGCCGGAAGTACAATATGGCTCGGTGGTTCCTTACGGAGCTGAACAATGTATTCTCCTAAATCCGAATCGATTACTTCGATGCCTTTATCGGCTAAATAATCATTTAGATGACATTCTTCTGTAAGCATTGATTTTGATTTCACCATTTGCTTTACATCGTGTTTTTCCAAAATCGAATGTACAATTTCATTGTGTTCTTTTGCATCGGCAGCCCAATGCACAATGATGCCGTTTTTCTGGGCATTTGCTTCAAAATCACTTAAATAATCATGCATATTGGCCAGCACATTATTTTTGATTTGAGAAGCCGTTTCACGAAGCAGTTCCCAGTCCTGAATTTGATTTGCGGATTTATCACGCTTTTCACGAACAAACCAAAGCGTTTCATCATGCCAGTTTACGCGCTCTACATCTTTATTGAAAATTGTTGCTGCCTGGCTGTGATCTATATTTTTTTTTGAAGACATTTTTTGTGAGTTAGAAGTAAATGCTGAAATCTTTTAATTTTCCAGTGAATTTAATATCTCGGCAATATGAATTGTTTTGATGTTGCTTTTTTGTCTTTTCAGAATTCCTTCCAAATGCATCAGGCACGACATATCGCCTCCTGTTATGTAATCGACATTATGGTTTTCATGATCTTTAATTCGGTCCTGGCCCATTTTGACAGAAACTGCTTCTTCGGTTACGCAGAACGTACCTCCAAATCCGCAACATTCATCTTTTCTGGAGAGAGAAACCAAATCGAGTCCTTTTATATTGTGCAATAATTGTTCGGGTTTTGAGAAAAATGGCGCGTTTAATTCGGTCATCTGCGAAAGCTTTAAACCACGTTGTCCATGACAACTGTTATGCATTCCGACTCTGTAAGGAAAGTTTCCGTCTATATGATCTACTTTCAAAACATCAGTAATAAACTCTGTCAGTTCAAAAACTTTTTTACGGATTTCAGATGCTAATTCTTTGTTCTTTTCGTCGTGTAAATGATCTTTTACATGTAAAACACAACTTCCTGATGGGCAAACGATATAATCAAAACCAGCAAAATTGGCTATAAAATTAGCATCGCAGCCTTTCGTTAAATGTTGATATCCGCTATTAGCCATCGGTTGTCCACAACAAGTTTGTCCCATCGGAAAATGAACATCGCAGCCTAATTTTTGTAAAAGTTCATAGGTTGCAATTCCTACTTTTGGATAAAATTGGTCGACATAGCACGGGATAAAAAGTCCAACTTTCATATTCTTAATTTTTTAAACACATAGAAAAACTATGTGGTACTATTTTTTCTCTCAGATTTGGCAGATTTATTTTAATCTTTTTAATCCTTTAATCTGTGGCTAATATTTTCACGCAGATTTAAAAGATTTAAGCAGATGCGCGCAGATCATTATTCAAAATTAAATCTGCCCCACCCGAGCGATAGCGAACAGGCGAAGCAATCTGCGAGAAATAAAAACTTTCTAATCCTTTAATCTGTGGCTAATATAAGATATACAAACAAGCTATTATATTAATGTTTGTAAAATTTTAAATCAATTAAATCGTTCTGAATCGGTTTTGGATTCCAGTTTTGGTGGATTGCCAATGCAGCTCCTAGCGCACTTGCCTGCGCCATAGACGCGGCATACACTTCTACATCCGGGAAAGCTTCTGCCAGTAAATTCATGAAAATGGAGTTTTTACTGAAACCTCCATCCACAAAGATTTTCTTTACCGGACTATTGTGAATCACCAAATTAGTAGAAAAAACCTGTTGTTCAACAAGGTCAAGCATCAATTGATGATAGGCAATGTCGTAACTTTTAAAAGTATTGAGGTCTCTTTTTTGAAAGGGACATTCCTTCAGTATATCAAAATGATATTTCTTGGGATAAACAATCTGGAAGTTTAAAGCTCTTAGGTTTGACACGATTTTTTTATCAAAATAAATATCTTTAAAACTATCAAAGGGTACGTTAAAATGCTCTGCCAGTCTTTTAGCTTGTATTTCATGTTCGTTACCTGAAAACAAACGGGCCGCCTTTACGGGCTTCTCCGTGTATTGCATATAACACAAACAATCGTATTTTAATTCTTCGAAAGTTAAAGGTCTATTATTGAAGGGATTCAGAGAAATACTCCAGGTTCCTGTTGATAATAAAACAAAAGGTTCTGTAAAGTTGATCGTGTAGGGAATTATGGCTGATGAACTATCGTGTAATCCTACCCCAACAGCTAAACCATCTTCTTTTTTGATGATGTCTTTTCCAAAATGAAGTGGGGGAATCTTTTCGATTATGGCTTCTTTTTTGAGCCATTTATGATACTTCATCTTTTTAAAATTCCAAAGATTGGTATGACATCCGATACTTGTAATATCAGAATAGGCTTCGCCAGTTAAAAGAAAACTTAAATATTGTGGCAAATGCAGGCAATATTTAACCTTATCAAAAAGTTCCGGTCTTTCTTCTTTGAGCCTGTAAATTTGCATTCCGGAATTAAGACTTCCTAAAACAGGAGAAGCTGTTTTTACTGCAAAAACTTCTTCTCCTTTATACTTTTTATAAAATTCCTGCTTTAATTCCTCCGGATAATCTTTTAGATAATTATACAAAGGCGTCAAATTTTTGCCCTCTTCATCAATATAGACAAAACTGGCTCCATAAGTGCTGAAATTTATTGCTTTTAGAACATAGTTTGTCAGATTTTTTATTTCTGATAAACATTCAAATATCCAGTTTTTGAGTAACTCAATATCCTCGCATGGAAAACCGTCTTCGTCGACCGTTTCATCGAAATTCACCGATTTTTCCCAAACAATTCTATAATTTTCATCAAATAAAAAAACCTTTTTGTTTGTCTTACCAATATCAAAAATTGCAACTACATTCATTTTGTATTTTTTATAAGCCTGTAGCCATCGTTTTTAATCCTCTTTCTCCAATTAGATTTTTTCTAACATCAAGGCCACGATACAATGCAACGGGATTTAATGCAGCACCTGAACGCAAACGGGCTTCAGCAACTAATGCGCGAACATCGGTACGGAAAGCATTTTGCAGAATTTCCTGTGCTTTTACAACATCATTTTCGTCTTGCGCAATTTCTAATGCTTTTCTGTCTACTAAAAGTGCCTGAGCATAAGCAATCATAATCGCTTCAACTGATTGTAATAGATCTTCTAATGGATCTTTAATATTATGAGAAGCATCGATCATCCAGCCTAAATCTTTAGCATGATTCATTCCTCTTGCATCCATTCCTTCAACCAATTCATTGAAAATCAAGAACAATTGGTATGGTTTCAACGCTCCGGCAGTTAAATCATCGTCTCCGTATTTTGAATCATTAAAGTGGAAACCACCTAATTTTCCTTCCATGAGTAATAAAGAAACGATTTGCTCAATATTAGCATTTGGCAGATGGTGTCCTAAATCAACCAAAGTTTGTGCTTTATCTCCTAATTTTTTGACATAAGAATAAGATTGTCCCCAATCTGCCACTGTAGTGGAATAAAAGTTAGGTTCAGCACATTTGTATTCTAAAAATAGTTTCCAGTTTGAAGGCAATGCAGCGTAGATTTCTTCTAAACTTTCTAATGTGTTTTGATAGGCACGGCGGAAGTTTAATTGTCCAGGAAAAGAAGATCCATCTGCCAACCAAACGGTTAACGATTCTGACCCTAAAGCGATTCCTTGTTGAATAACTTCAATATTGTGGGCAATTGCCTGTTTGCGAACTGCTTTATTTACGTTTTGTAAGGATCCGAATTTATAGGTGTGATCCTGACTTGACTGATCCTGAAAAGTATTAGAGTTTACAGCATCAAACTTTAAGTTATGCTCAGCTGCCAAAGCTTTGATTGCATTGTGATCTGTTGGAATATCCCACGGAATGTGCAATGAAATCGCTCCTGAAGCATTGTTTAAAGCATGAAGCAAACCTACATCTTCGATTTTTTCTTCTAAAGAACGTGGTTCTCCACCACCTGGAAAACGCCCGAATCTGGTTCCTCCTGTTCCTAAAGCCCAAGATGGAATTGCGATTTGAAAATCGATTAATTTTTGAATAATTGATTCTGTTTCACCAATTTCAGATGCGGTAAAAGCAAATTTATTTTGGTGTTTTTTTAATAACTCATCATTGTGAGATTCTATTTTGTTTGCTCCAATTAACATATTCTTTTTCTTTTAATGGAATTACAACGCTAAATATATGTAATGAATTCCTGTTTAACTAACCTATTTTGTGCAATCTTGTTTGTTTAATAATTTCTTCATCTTTAAAAAAAATCTAACGCCCGAGGGCTGTCGGACGTTAAATTCACAAAAAACCACTTTTGCTTAAACAAACTTAAAAAAAACTATTTTTATCTATAGAAGCCCATTGCTACACCACCGTCTACGTTCAGGGCATTTCCTGTTGATTTATTCAACAATCCTCCTGNTGTTTGTTTAATAATTTCTTCATCTTTAAAAAAAAATCTAACGCCCGAGGGCTGTCGGACGTTAAATTCACAAAAAACCACTTTTGCTTAAACAAACTTAAAAAAAACTATTTTTATCTATAGAAGCCCATTGCTACACCACCGTCTACGTTCAGGGCATTTCCTGTTGATTTATTCAACAATCCTCCTGTAAACGCAAAGCATGCATTGGCAATATCATCAGGCAATATGATTTCGTTTAATAGTGTGCGCTTGGCATAGTAAGCCGGTAGTTCTTCTACCGTAATACCATACGCTTTGGCACGACCTTCTGCCCAGCCTCCAGACCAGATGTTGGAGTCTGAGATCACAGCATCAGGATTTACCGTGTTCACACGGATTTTATCAGCTCCAAGCTCTGCTGCCATAAGACGCGTTAAGTGTGCCTGTGCCGCTTTGGCCGATCCATATCCGGGATTGTTCGGACCTGCAACAACAGCATTCTTCGATACGATATTTACGATATCGCCTCCAAAGCCCTGTTTTCTCATTACCTCGATTCCGGCTTTCGATACAATAAATTGTCCTTTTACCAAAATGTCATATAATCTGTCCCATTCTTCAAGGGTATGTTCAGCAATAGATTTTGAAATACTGATTCCGGCATTGTTTACCACGATGTCCACGCCTCCAAAAGCAAGACAAGCTTCGTCGAGTGCTTTTTCAGTGCTGTTCTCATCGGTAACGTTTAGAAGTGTACTAGAAACAGCATCTTTTCCAAATGACTTGACAAAGTCTTTGGTTGCTTCTTCGAGTCTTTCTTCATTGATATCGTTGATAATGACACAAGCTCCTTCCTGGGCGAACTTTTTGGCAATAGCTTTTCCAATTCCTCCGGCTGAACCAGTGATTAGGGCTACTCTTCCAGACAATGCTTTTGGTTTTGGCATTCTTTGCAATTTTGCTTCTTCCAATAACCAATATTCGATATCAAAAGCTTCCTGATGTGGAAGGGATGTATATTCTGAAACTGCTTCTGCACCTTTCATTACGTTCACCGCATTCACATAATATTCTGATGCCAGTCTTGCCATGGTTTTATCCTTGGCAAAAGTAAACATTCCAACTCCCGGGTATAAAATAACCACCGGGTTTGGGTCACGCATTGCCGGTGAATTTGATTTCTTGCAGGCATTGTAATAATCCTTGTACATCGCTCTGTAGCTTTCAAAANTATAAAATAACCACCGGGTTTGGGTCACGCATTGCCGGTGAATTTGATTTCTTGCAGGCATTGTAATAATCCTTGTACATCGCTCTGTAGCTTTCAAAAGCAGGCTGTAATTTTGCTTTGATAGCCTCTACATCTGATAAATCCTCGTTTGGATCCAGTTCCAAAACAAGCGGACTGATTTTGGTTCTTAAAAAGTGGTCCGGACAAGAGGTTCCAAGCGGGGCCAGTTTCTCCAGATCATTGGAGTTTATGAATTCCAAAACCCTTGCATCATCGGTATAATGCCCGATCATCTGGCGCTCTGAGGAGCAGAATCCTCTCAAAATCGGAGCTATTTTTGCAGCTTTCAATCTTCTTTGGTCCAGCTCAAGGCTTTCTATTTTTTGTCCTCCAAAAACAGGACGTTTTTTTCCGTAGTTGTTCTCAAGATATGTTGCACATTTCTCGATCACTTCAAGGGTGTTGATGTAACTCTCATACGAAGTGTCTCCCCAGGTAAATAAACCGTGAGAGCCTAACATAATACCTCTTAATTTTTTTCCTTTTTTCTCTGCTTCTTCCAAACAGGCTCTTAGCTGCAATCCAAGATCGAAACCAGGACGCTGCCAGCCTACCCAGCCTATTTCACCATTGAATAATTCCTCGGTGATTTTTGCCCCGTCTTTAGCCGCCGCGATGGCAATAGCCGCATCAGGATGCAGGTGGTCAATATGTTTGAAGGGTAAAAATCCGTGCAAAGGTGTATCGATAGACGGCGCTTTTGAAGCCAGATCGAAAATACAGTGGTTGAAAAGTTCCACCATTTCATCTTCGAATTCAATGCCCCTGTAAACGTTCTCCAGATTACGAAGTCTCTCTAAATAAAGTGCCGCACAACCTGATTTTGTAAGTGTTCCGATATCTCCTCCGGAACCCTTGATCCACATTACCTCTGAGCTTTCTCCCGTTAACGGATCCTTGTCCGTGATCTTAACTGAAGTATTTCCTCCTCCGTAATTGGTTAATCGCAAATCAGCTCCCAAAAGGTTGGAACGATAAATGAAAAGCGCTACTTCATCTCCTGCCAAAGCGGCTGCCTTAGACTCATCCCACAGGTAGCTTACATGCTTAAAATTCAATTTTGTATTTATATTCGACATTGGTTATAATTGGTTGGTTATTTGTTTTCTTATAATGAATTTCCGATTCCGACCAATACGATCGAAAGCATAATTAATCCGATTCCCCATAAAAAAGTTCTGAAGGTCTTTTTCGACACTCCTGACCATTCTTTCAGATAGAATCCCCAGAAATTTGCGGTAAGGATAATTGTTGCCATATGCAGAATCCATGAGCTTGCTCCGTTTCCTAATTTGCTCTCTCCCATTCCGTAGAAGAAAAACTGCAAAAACCACATGGTTCCGGCAAGGGCAGAAAAGAGAACATTTTTAGTAATTGGAGTTGCTGTATTGGTATAATCTCCGAAAGTTTTGTTTTTGAAATTAAGGTACATACACCAAATAAAATTGGTTGTAAGTCCGCCCCAAAGCAAAACGATGTAGGTAACGTTATTCTGGAATAATGGATTGCAACCCGATACAATAGCAGCTTCAGCCATTGGTTTTCCGGCTTCAATACCGAAGTTGAAAAATGAACTCAAAATACCTGAGATCACCGCAATGATAAGCCCTTTTACAAGACTGAACTCTTTGTCCTTATCTTCATGTCCTGTTGCAAAATCTTTTTCTTTCAAAATCCCTGCTTTACCGGAAATGGCAATTCCCAAAAGGCAAACTACAACTCCTAATAGAACCAGTTGTCCACCTGGATTTGAAAGCATATGAGAAAATGAAATTTTTCCTTCAGTAGGATATATATCATAATAAATAGAAGGCACCAAAGCTCCAAAAGCAGAACAAAATCCCAAAATAATAGAATTACCAAGAGACATTCCAAGGTAACGAACACCTAACCCGTAAGTTAGTCCGCCAATTCCCCAAATTAATCCCATTGTATAGGTAAAAGCTTTTATTGTTGGCGACGCCGCAGCGATAACTTCGGTAAAATGTGGAATCGTTAAATAAGCTGCAATGGGTGGTACAATTAACCAGGAGAAAAACCCTCCTACGATCCAGTAGCTTTCCCAAGCCCAATCTTTAACTTTTTTGAATGGCATATAAAAGCTCCCTGAAGAAAATCCTCCAATGGAGTGAAAAATGATTCCTAATAATGATTCCATTTATTGTTTTTGTTTGTGGTTATTTGTGATAGTTAATCTCGTTTTGTAAAATAAGAGAATGTAGAAAACAAAACTATCCTGTACTATCCTTTATGATTTGCATTTATGTTAAAACCGAATAATATTGCAAAGAAGAACGCATTTATAGTCGGTAAATAAATTTAAAATTTCTATTTTAGCAATCGATTTCGCAATTGTTATACCTGCAATTAGCCTTTAAATAAGCAAATCACCCAAATATGAAAGTATTACCTTATTTAATTGGATACTTTTATCGAAAAAGCAGCAAAAAATGATGTTCAGAAGTTTTTTCGAATTCAGCTTTTAATACAAATTATAATTCAGAATTATGTTACGCTTTTATCTAAAACATAATTTGCAAGACTTACAAAATGATTAAACTTATTAAAATCGATGAAGATTCAAGGGTTCCTAAATACAAACAGATTGTAGACTCTATCCTGCAAAATATTGCTAACGGAAATTTGAAGATAAATCAAAAAATACCTTCTATAAACAGCTTTAGTGAAGAGTTCTATATGTCTCGCGATACGGTTGAAAAGGCGTATAACATATTAAAGGAACGAAAAATCATTTCTTCTATCAGAGGGAAAGGTTATTATATTACCCGAACCAAACTGGAATCTAAAGTAAACATATTATTCCTGTTTAATAAACTCAGTGCATACAAAATGAAAACCTACAACTCATTTATTGATACTGTTGGTGCCAATGCTCATACCGATTTACATATTTACCACTGCGACGAAACACTGTTTTTGAATTTACTTGATAAGTTTGAAGGAGCATACGATTATTATGTAATTACAACGCATTTTAAAACGGATGAACTGAAACATTTAAGTTTTACAGACGATGTTGTAAAAGCCATTCAAAAAATTCCAAGGGAAAAGCTGGTCATTATGGATAACATCAAGCTTAATATGGATGGCGAGATCATCAAAATTTATCAGGATTTTGAAAACGATATTTACAACGCCCTAAAAGAAGGACTTTCGAAAATAAAAAAATATAAAAAGCTCATTTTAGTTTATCCCGAGAAAGCAGTTTATCCTTACCCACGCCGCATCTTACACGGATTCAGAAAGTTTTGTGTAGAATACGAAATAAATTTTGAAATCCTGGATGAAGTGTATGATGATATGATCCTTAAAAAAGGCGATTTGTTTATTACTATTGAAGAATCGGATTTGGTGAATTTGATGAAACAAATCAGGGATGAAGAATATGAATTAGGAAAAGATATTGGCGTTATCTCCTATAATGATACGCCTTTAAAAGAATTGCTTGGTATCACGGTAATGTCAACCGATTTTAATGTAATGGGAGAAACTGCCGGCCGAATGATTTTGAATAAGGAGAAAGGATCGGTAAAAGTGCCTTTTAATTTTATTGATCGGAATTCGATTTAGGGGTTTTGCCACAAAGACACTAAGTTTTTTCTTTTAAATCTCGCAAAGACGCAGAGTCGCAAAGTTTAAGTTTTAAGCACTTTACTTTTCGACTCTGCTTTTTTTTTTGAACATAAATCTTAGTGTCTTTGTGCCTTCGTGGCAGATTATTTTTTCATTAAAACTATATTCGGCTTAGGTGCCGGTTTCATGTCTTTACCCATATAAAAACTCGTATGCGGAGGCTGATTGTAACCTACATTTTGCCAGGCAATACTTAGCCTGTATTGTGGGTCGTGCATTAGCGTATATTGTCTTAGCTCAGTTGGTATTGTTGTCGAATAGATTCTTAATTCTTTATTGTCTTCCGATCTCAGAATTAATTCTTCACGCCAGTCTCCTAAAATATCTGCAGAAAGTGCCGGTGTTGATTTTGTTCCGTTATTTGATGCGGCTCCTGTGGCGGTAAATAACCTGCCGGCATTATATTTATCTATATAATTTGAATTCAGAAGCTCTCTTGAAGTATCGCCATCCCAATAAATTAAGAAATTAGTTGATGTTGGTGCTTTTCCGATTACATTTCCTTTCATATCATGTAAGTCCGGAGAACCTGACCACCAGCATTGCGCCCCTTTTCTGGTCGGGTCGATATTGTCTGCAACACCTCGCCCGACATCTTCATTTAGAGAAGCAGTAAACAAAACTTTTCCATCAGCGGCTGAAAAGAATGTTACTCCCGGTCCTGTTGTTCCGTTCTCGATTTCATGTATTCCAAAAACTTCTAAACCCGGAACATCCAAATCAAGATCCGTAACATGCAAAGCGTCGCCATGTCTGAAACCTGTTGTATACAAACCTTGCCCATTATCATCAACACACATGGATCCGTAGACAATTTCATCTTTTCCGTCCTTATCCACATCAGCCACAGATAGTCCGTGATTTCCCATTCCGGAATACGGATTCTCAGCATCTTTACTATCGAAAACCCATCTTGAAGTCAGTTTGCCATTTTTAAAATCCCAGGCCGCTAAAACCGTTCTTCCATAATAACCCCGACACATAACAACACTCGGGTGAATGCCGTCTAAATAGGCAATACAGGCTGTAAAACGATCAATTCTATTTCCTTTGGTATCATTTCCACCGCTTCCGCCATGTCCGCCCCAGCCTCCAAGATCGCCACGCTCTGCGATATAATCTACAGTTGTAATGAGTTTTCCGGTTCTGCCATCAAAAACCGAAAGATATTCCGGGCCTTTTAAAATTTTACCACAAACAGCAGAATTCGGATCTCTGTCTACCCAGTCTTTTGAAGCATCTCCTACGACATTATTTTGACTGTCCGTAGTTCCGTCTGCCGTTTTACATACAAATTCAGATATTCCGTCGCCATCTAAATCATACACCATAAATTGGGTATAATGGGCGCCTTCGCGAATGTTTTTTCCTAAGCTAATCTGCCACAGAAATTTTCCATCTAAAGTATACGCCTGAAATATTGGTGGATCTGTGATTCCTTTAAAAGAATTATCCAGACTTTTTCCGGTCATATGCACAATTAAATCATATCTCCCATCACCATCCAAATCGCCCACCGAAAGATCATTCGGAATATATCCTTCAACTGGTTTTAGGACAATTGATAAATAATCTTTATCCGGACTAGAAGGAGGAATCGTAAAACTTCCTTTTGTTTCCGTTTCTTTTCCGTTTAAAACTGTTTTGACAAACCAGGTATTTTCTTCCTGCGGATTTGCTTTGGTATCTACAAAATTGGTCGCGCCTGAAATCGGCTTGTCATTTAATTTGGTTGCTTTTTTAGTACCACTTTTTCGGTACAAATTAAAAGCCAGATCATCAGAATCGGTTCCCAGAACACGCCAACCTATAAAAAACTGACCTTTGTCTTTAACGGCAATAATGCCACGGTCTAAGTTTTCCATTTGTCGCTGTGCAAAAATGGAACAGGAGAAAAATAATAGCAATAATAGAATTCTATTTTTCATAATTGATTTTTTTATGGGATTGTAATGGAACACGCATGACACGGATTTAGGCGGATTGTCACGGATTTTATTTTGATATTCTTTGCGGACTTTGCAGTTAAGCCATATAAGTACTAATCCGCCTAAATCCGTGTCATCCGCGTGCCAATTCTTTATCAAAACATTTTCTTAAATCCTTCGCTTTTCACTTTCCAGCTACCATCTTTTGGGAAACCTGGATTTTCTTCTGTAGTTCCGTCCCAGCCCGCGCACATCATGGCAACGGCGGTTAATAATCCTCCGTTTCCGGGAAGATATAAAGTCAGTCTTTCCGCCTGATAATTGTGTCCGTTTTTCAAATACGTATTGGTGGTAACATTCATAAATAAAGCATCAATTGCTTTATCCGGCATGTTCAAACGTGCTGCAGACATCGCTGTCATTGGAAAATCCCAACCCCATGTTTTATCCCATGACCATGTTTTCCAAACCAGATCAAACGTGTTTTTCATGATTTTTTTGTCTAAAAGAGAAGTTTCCGGAAGCATTCCGAAAGTTCCTAATACTGATGGATGATCGGTTTTGAATTCCGGATTGGTATACGAATCTGTGGCACTTTCTGTCGCCAGATAAACCTGATCAGCGACTGGTAAAGGAGATAATTTAGCCAAAACCGTTTCCCACTTTTCCGGTACTTTTTGGTTTAATTTTTTCTTCCATGCGATGGCTGTTTTTAGAGCCCAGTTCCAATACGCTAATTCGTATGTTGGGTTAAAGGTTTCCATGGCCTTAAATCTTTCCTGCGCCGGAATAACGCCTGGCCCTAAAACATAGCGATCCTTTTTAGCATCGTAATTGGCAAACGAAGCCATGAAATCTGCTGTTGCAAAAACTCTTTCGCTATATAAATTTAAAATAGCCGTTGTTGGTTTGTCACGGTACATTAATTCGGCATATGTAATAAAATGAGGTTGTTGCCAAATTAAAAATGAACCTACAGAAGACGGACTTTCATTCCCGTCAGGATCTGTCATTTTTTGCCATCTTGCACCTTCAAAACCTTGCCTTTTGGCAATATTTTTGGCTTTGTCAAAAACCTTTTGATACCACGGAAGGCTTTTCTCTAATAATTCCGGTCTGCTCCAAAGTGCAAAATGAACCCCATGCCACCAATGCATTTCTAAGTGCGGCTTTCCGTACCAGCTGTTATAGGTTAAACCCGTTTCCTGTGGCGGAACTTTTCCTGTACATTGTACTTTTGTCAAATATTGCGAGAGTATAACTCTTCGCTCTAATTCGGGTGCACGTTTGTCTGTACTCCCAGAAAAATCTACAGCTGCACCGCTTTTCCAAAACTGCTCCCAGCCTTTTATACTGCTGTTTTCAATATCTGCAAAAGAAGAATTTGTTGCCGATTTTTTATCTGCTAAAGCAAAAAGACAACTGACCTCTAAAGTGTTGGTATTTGATGCTTCAATCACAAAATAATGATCTGCAGTCTTTTTAATTTGTGCATTTCCTTTCCAATTTAAATTGATATTGTATGAAATACTATCCATCACATGGGCTACAACGGCTTCGGTTTTTGATTTTTCAACCAATGTGCTTTTGTAATTGTCCTTCCCTTCCCATTTTGTTCCCATATCCGCCCAGTCCCCTGTTGGAAACGGAATTCTCAAACTGATTTTTAACCTTTTTTGCTGCAATAAATCCGATTTTACTTTTACGCCAATCGCATCTTTTTCCTGATGTGAAGCGGTAACAACTGTAACCGGGGTTCCTTCGACTTCAAAATAACTTTCGATTTCCCCTGTCCATAAATTCAATTTTTGAGAAATCGCTTTGATGTCTTCCGGTTTTGCCAGAGTTCCATCTTTCCTGGTGATTTCAAAACCTAAATTCCCCAACTGCAATAAATGCGGATTTTGCCTGAACCAGTTCACTGCTTCCACTTTTCTTGCTGGTTCTTTAATTTGAACCGTGTACGAAATATCTCTGCCGTACTGTTTGTAATCACGTAAAGTCTCTGAGAATTTATAGCCTTTGGTATTTTTATAGCTGTCCCACCCCCACTCGGACTGTGTTCCAAGCGGAATTCCGTTTTGGTATTTCTTTGGAAATGTCTGCAATCCGGTAGCATCAACGGTAAAAGCAAAAGCACCGTTCCCGACAGTCAAAGAAGCCAAAGTATCAATGGCCGTAATTTGAACGTTATGTCTGGTTACCAAAGCTTTTCTGTCTATTTTTTGTGCCGACAACGACAAGGAAAATAATGCCGTAATAATCAATTGATATTTTTTCATTTGCCTGTAATTTGGTTAAATATGTCGCCCCGATGGGGCTTAAATCTTGGGGTTAATTCTATTCTATAAACATATTGCTCCTCCGGAGCATTTTTCAACTTTAGTTTGCACAATTATCTAATTGACGCATTATCTCATTGCCACATCATCTAATTAAAGTCACACTCATCAAACCAATCACCACATCATTTGCAATAGTTCTCAAAGTAAGATTCTTTAGAGTTTTATTTTTATTCAACGGCAATTCCAAAATCGTTCCTGCACCGCCATCAACTCCGTAATTTGAAAATCCTTTAATCGTTTTAAAATCCTTAAAATCCCTCGAAATTTCTCCTGATTTAAAATATACTCTTGGAGGTTTTGGAGCATCTGTTGTAAAGGCTAATCCGTCTACAAAATAATCCTGTTCAATCGGCCACCAGTTTTCCGGATTTTTTAATGGTAAAACTTCTGATGTCCCATCTGTATATTCCACTTTAATTTCACCGTTTACCATTCGGCTTTGCATTGGGTTTGTTGTTCCTGCAAGCATAAAATAAGCGTGTGAAGCTTTTCCGTCAAGCGGAATAGAAATACTTTCCGGGAAATTATCCCACATGGAAGTGAAAATAATATTCTTCAGATTTTCATCAGAAGGCGTTTGAAACGGAATTTCGTTTGGCGTTGTAATTTGCCCATTTGCTTTTGCTTTTTGGCGTAAGCCTGAATCATCAACTCTTACCGATACATTTGGATAACACCAGTTTCCGATTCCTTGTTTTGGTAATTGTAAGGTTGCTGTTTTTGGTCTTGGGGACAAATATTCGTAATTGAAAATATCGGTTACTTTTGAATTGAAAAAGGATGAAAGCGAAACGGTTTCAAATCGTGTTGATTGATCCAAAGGCACATCCCAATTCGTCTCTTTTTTATTGGATTTCTCCTGAGCTTTAATATTCAAATCAATGGGATTCCACCATGATAATTCACCTTGTTTCAATTCAATAAAAAAAGTTTTATGACCTTCGCCATTCATTTTCGCTTTAAGCGAATTAGCTGTTTTTGAAATTTCACTTAAAACCGATTGCGGATCATTAACAGAAACAATTTTAGCTTTTGAAGCCGTAAGATTTAGTATTTCACCCGAAGTATAACCTGTTTCCGATTTTAATTCTTCTAAAATATTTCCTTTCCAATTAACGATCACCTCATAAACTGAATTGTATGGCGCTTCAATACTGATTCCTGGAGTTCCAATACTTTCCGGAATTGCCTTCCAATTCACTTCTTTTCCATTTACTCTGATAGTTTCTATTGCATCAAAAGATGCCTTTAGAATCAATTTTAAATTCATTTTTGATGTTAAACGATTCTCGATTCGGTACGTATCTTTTTTATTTTCTCTTTTGAAAGAAAAAGAAATATCCGGAATTTCTAAAGAAGCTTCCTTCCATTTTAAAGGAAAACCGGGTTTAATTGTTAAAATTCCAGCAAGCGCATCTGGCTGGATTCCGTACAATCCTTCCACTAAAGTACGTGACGCCATCCCGATTGGGTCCGCAAAATCACGATACAATTCACCGCGAATGGCGTCCTGATATAACAGCTGTTCAAAACCTCCCGGAGACGCACCCAAATACATACTTTCAATCAACACACTTTCCCACATTTTGTACGCTTCTTCACTTTTACCGCCTTGCCAGAAAGCCAATGCCGTATGCAATTGTTCGGCCAAAGCCACATTATTAATCGACCATGTATAGGGCTGCCAATTGGTAGTGCTGATTACATAAAGGTCTTTTTTGTCCAACCCTTCAGCCGAAATCGGGATATGCGGAATCTGATTATCGACATAACCCAACATTTGATAACTTTCAAACGGGTTGGACAGCTCCGAATCTATCGTGTGGTAAATGCTCCAAATGCCAGGCGTGTCATGCAATAATCGGTTTCCGAGTGCGTCTTTATATTCGGCAAAAATTCCTTTATTGGGAATCCAAAGCTGGTTATTTGTTGCTTTTAAAATTTTATCGGCTTCTTTTGAAAAAGGTGCTGCATCTTCGTTTATTTTCTTTGCCGTTTCTGCAACTGTTTTATTGGCGTAATAATTATAGGCAGAAGAATGAATTACGCCGCCACCGCTATACTGCAGGGCATCGCTCGCCCAAATAGACGCATATGCATCATAGAGTCCGTCGCCGTCTGCATCAAAATTTCGTTTTTCCCAATTCAAATGCCGCTGAATCGTTGGCCACATTTCTTTCATAAAAGCGGTATCACCGGTCCATTTAAAATGACGCAACATCTGATCGATAAAAACCAAATTCATATCGTAATGATGTGCGACGGTATTTTTATTCGGATTTCGGCTAATGTATCCACTGCTGAACATTGAGGTTCCGATTTCTTCTTTCTGGCGTGCTAAATTCTTTTCTTCATCAAAAACAACCGGTCCATTTTCCGGACTTGTAACCTGCGATTTACTATAACTTTCAAAATGTGATTTTGCGCGATCGTGCCACCCCAATGGATCGGCAGTATACGCGCCACGCCACGCGTTCAGGTACATTCTCCATGCAATTGCTCCATGAAGATATGCGGGGCTTTCCCAGATTCCGTCAGAAGCAATCGAGAGCGCTGCACCCAAAGTATTGATATAAGGATCCGGAGTTACAACTTTCACTCTACTGGCCAAAACCTGTGTTTGCTGGACTGATTTGTCATAAAGTGCTGCCAGGCCTTTTTGTGAAACATCCATTTTAAGATCTTCAGTGGCCAAAAGCCAATAGCTGCTTTTTTCAGTAATTGCATTTATTTTCCCTGTAATAACCGGCAATGTTTCCGCAGTGGAATTAAACAATTCTAAAGGTGTTTTCTGCTGATTGGCATCCGCTATATGTGTTGAAGATTCTGGAAAAAATCCAACCAGACTTCTGTTGTTTCCCGTTTTCTGTTTGTTGTTTTCAGAACCATATTCCAACAAAAAAGATTGTTTTTGAATTGTATATTTATTGTTGACACAGTAATTCGGCTGCAAGTAAAATACCGATTCCGGATCAGCTCCGATATCGCCATCACGACTGAATTTCTTACCAGTTGCACCACCAAAAGCCCATATTAAATTGCTGTTTTTAGAAATATTTTTACCATATACTTTGACGATGAACCCTTCTTTTTCTTTCAGGGCAACTACATCAACAAATAATTTTCCGTTTCCTAAAAGAGCATCTTCAATTACATACTTCATAGTTCCCAAAATGTATCTGGTATCAATTTTAGAGGCTTCGGTAATCCATTTGCTTTCTTTTCCGTTTACAATTCCGAGTTTGAAATTCCCGCCCATTCCCGGCATGTACATGGCAAATTCGGGTAAATCTCCGCTCTCAACCCTAAAACCAGTATTAGAACCATACAAAGCGCGATTGAATTTTCGTGTTCCATTTTTCAATACAAAACTATTTCCTTCTGGCGCATAATGTATTTTACGCATTGCATTTTTTTCCTGACCAAATGAGACCATTGAACAGAGAAAAAAGCCTGCGATAAGAAAGAGAAAATGTTGTATTTTGATTTTCATAACATTCATTCAAAAAAAGCGTATTTCAATATTTACCAAACAAACAACTTTATCAATTTATTCCTAATTGTTTGATAATTTAATTGCAATTTCTTTGTTTTTTTATGGTATAGCATCCTGTACCTACCTGATTTTTATAATATAATAATTTACAATCCTATACTATTTTAACATCATAGTACAGGATACTATATAATAACGGAACTGTTAGCTTTGAAAGTGAAATAAACTTAAATTCAGAAAAGTTGGTAAAAATAAGTACTTTTTTATGTGTCTTTTGTTTGGTTATGCCTGCTGCTTTTTTCGCAATGCATGCTGACAATCATTTAAATAACAATAACTTTCTATCAAAAACACATTCATCTGACAGTATTAAAAACACAAAATCACTTTCGTTTCATTTTGGCACTTCAAAAGCTTCAAAAGGAATTGCAATCCATAAACCGATAGTTTACGATGCTCATACAGGATTTGGTTTCGATTTTAACTCTTCTTTCAAAGTAAAAATCAATACTAATTCTTTTTCTGCCGAAAAACCAACTTACTTCTCCGTACAACTTCCTGAAGGAAATTATCAGGTTGAAGTGACGATGGGAAGCAACGAAAAAACTTCAAACGTTTCTATAAAAGCCGAATCAAGAAGACTGATGGTAAATCAATTCTCTGTGCCAAAAGGACAAAAAATAACCAAAACATTCAATATAAATGTCAGAACTCCAAAAATCGATGATCAATTAAATGTCATACTTAAAGACAGGGAAAAAGATATTTTAGACTGGGATGATAAATTAACCCTTGAATTTTTAGGTGAGGTTTCAATCCAGAATATCAAAATTACTGCCAAAGACAATCTGACTGTTGTTTACCTGGCCGGAGATTCAACTCTTACCGATCAGGACGTAGAGCCCTGGGCTTCCTGGGGACAATTTATTACCAACTATTTTGATGATAGTATTGTTGTCGCAAATTATGCGTATTCGGGTTCTTCGTTAAGTTCTTTTAAAAATGGAAATCGTTTAAAAAAGATTCTTACCCAAATTAAAAAAGGAGATTATCTGTTTGTGGAATTTGGTCACAACGATGAGAAAATCAAAGGCGAAGGAAATGGTGCCTGGGGATCGTATTCCAATTTATTGACGGAGTTTGTTCAATCAGCTAAAGAAAAAGGGGCAATTCCGGTTTTGGTAACCCCAACACAACGTCGTTTCTTTAATGAAAATGGGGCTTTAAAAGAAACGCATGGCGAATTTCCTGCTGCGATGCGAACTGTCGCTCAAAAAAACAATATCGCCTTAATTGATATCACTAAAATGACAACCGAATTATACGAAGCCTGGGGCGATGAACCTTCCCGAAAAGCTTTTGTACAATATCCGGCCAATACTTTTCCCGGGCAGGAAAAAACTTTGGACGACAACACCCATTTTAATAGTTTTGGCGCTAACGAAATTGCACTTTGCGTACTGAAAGGAATTCGCGAACTTGATATTCCATTAAAGAAACAAATCAAAAAAGAAACACCTACTTACGATCCAAAGAAACCAAATTATATTTCGAGCTGGACACTCCCAATGAGTGACCGATTTGAAATTACTAAACCAGATGGCAATTAACCTCCAAGAATTCACCAATTATGCAACTAAAAAACACGATCCAAAATCTCTCTCTTGCTGCGTTTGCGCTTTTTCTGACCCAAAACAGCCACGCACAACAAACGGATAAAATTTATCTTTCAGGAAAAGATTTTGAACATCCTGTGCAATGGGAATTTTATTGTACCGGTGGCAACAACAGCCAAAAATGGTCTAAAATAAATGTCCCCTCGCAATGGGAATTGGAAGGTTTTGGGGAATATACCTATGGACGCTGGTACAAGGAACTGGAACAGAAAGAGCCAAGCAAAGAAGAAGGTTTGTATAAATACGAATTTGAAGTTCCTGCCGATTATAAAGGCAAAGAGGTGCTAATTGCTTTTGGCGGAGCGATGACCGATACCGAAGTAAAAGTAAACGGAAAATTGGCCGGAGCGATTCATCAGGGTGGTTTTTATGAATTTAAATATGATATCTCTTCTTTACTGAAATATGGTTCTAAAAATCTTTTGGAAGTTCATGTCTGGAAACACTCAGCTAATAAATCAGTAAACGCCGCAGAAAGAAGAGCGGACTGGTGGCTATTTGGCGGCATTTATCGTCCGGTTTGGCTGGAAGTTGCTCCAAAAACACATATTCAGAATATTGCCGTAAATCCAAAAATGGATGGCTCTCTCACTGTTGATTTGAAACTTAAAAATATTCCTAAAAATGTCACTTTAGAAGCGACATTAAAAGGTTTGAATGGAGAGGATTTTCAAACTTTTACTTTTCCGATTAAAGCAAAAAGTACAACAGCAACTGCTGCAGCACAATGGAAGAACATCAAACCGTGGAATCCGGAAACTCCTAATTTATATGACTTACAATTGGTTTTAAAACAAAACGGAACAGTTTTGCATCAATATGATAAACGAATTGGTTTTAGAACGCTGGAGTTTAAAAAGCGAGACGGAATTTATGTTAATGGTACCAAAATTATCATGAAAGGAATTAACCGTCATTCGTTTTGGCCAGAAGGCGGTCGAAGCACCAGTAAGCGCATCAGCGAACTGGATGTGAAATTAATTAAAGACATGAATATGAATGCGGTTCGTGGGCATTATCCGCCAGACGAACACTTCTTAGAAGTCTGTGATTCATTAGGCCTTTTTGTTTTGAATGAATTGGCGGGCTGGCAAAACTCCTATGATACAGAAACCGGAAAAAAATTAGCCACCGAAATGATTACCCGTGATGTCAATCATGCCTCAGTAATTATTTGGGACAACGGGAATGAAGGCGGATGGAATTATGATACCGATAAAGTTTTTGCAGACCTTGATCCGCAAAAAAGAATTGTGATTCACCCCTGGGCCGATTTTAATGGCTGGGATACACACCACTATCCTACTTATTTAACGGGAATGCACCGTTTTAATGCAGGTGAAAATGTGTTTTTCCCAACTGAATTCATGCACGGAACTTACGATAACGGACACGGAGCGGCTCTGGAAGATTTCTGGAACCGTTACAAAGAAAGTCCGCTTTTTGCGGGAGGTTTTATGTGGGCGATGCTCGACGAAGCCGTAAAACGCTCGGATTGGACGGGAGATGTAAAATTTGATTCGAAAGGTTCATTGGCGGCAGACGGAATTTTAGGACCGCACCGTGAGAGAGAAGGAAGTTATTATACCGTAAAAGAAGTTTGGTCGCCAATCCAATTTCAGCCAAAACAGGTTTCTGAAAATTTTGATGGCTCTTTCTTTATCAAAAACGATTATTTGTTCAGCAATTTGAATACCTGCAAAATGGAATTTAAAGTGATGAAAGCTGATGATAATGTACTTTATTCTAATGGCGTTTCTACAGCAATAAGTTCAGGAAAAATTGAACTTCCAAGTATTGATCCGGGAGAAACCCGTAAAATTAATTTTGCTGTTCCTAATAATTTTGCTGAAGGCGATGTTTTGTCTGTCACGGCTTACGATCAATTCAACAAAGAGATTTATACCTGGACATGGCCAATTCATAAAGCTTTGTTTTATGCCAATAAATTCCTGGCAGTTCAAAATACGAAAGCCAAGGCTTCAGCAGTAAAAAACGGAAATGAAATTACCTTAAAAGGAAGTGAAATCACGGTTGCTTTAGATGCTGTAACAGGAGAAATTACTTCTATTAAAAACGGAACTTCAACTATTGCGTTGACAAATGGCCCACGCCCAATTGGGATGAAAGCCAAATTAAAAGATATTCAGGTTTCGCAGGATGATGACAAAGCCGTTTGCATTGTAAATTATTCTGGTGGCTTATCTTCCATTAAATGGATTATGGAACCGGATGGAAGATTTAAAATGGAATTGGTTGCCCTGAAAAATGCTTCAGGCGGTGAAGGTTTTGATGGTGCTTTTTTTGAAGATAAAATCAGCGCTTTCGGAATTACATTCAGCTTTCCGGAGAAAGAAGTTACCGGAATTAAATGGTTTGGAAGAGGTCCGTATCATGTGTGGAAAAACAGAATTAAAGGAACCACTTACGGCATTTGGGAGAAAGACTATAACAATACGATTACCGGAGAAAGTTTTGAGAATTTGATTTACCCTGAATTCAAAGGTTATCACGCTAATTTATTAGGTGCAAATTTAAAAGCCGGAGCATCATCATTTAAAGTTTTTAGTGAAAATGATAATTTATTTTTGAGATTGTTTACGCCCGATTTGCCTAAAAATGGTTTCCCGGGGAGTTATCCACAGCCGGCATTTCCGGAAGGAGATATTTCGTTTATGTATGAAATTCCAGCGATGCGCGATTTCAAACCATTGGAACAACAAGGACCGCAAAGTCAACCAACCAACATCCGAATTAAAAGCGGAGATGATGGGATAAAGATGAATTTATGGTTTGATTTTAGAGGTTAATTGCCACGAAGGCAGAAAGTTTTTTATGCAACCTTAATTTATAGATTCTCTCATTTTATGTCATTATGGCAAGATTAGGCAATTTCGCAATTCACAATTCAAATTATGAAATCAATTAAAATATTTTCTATCTTATTTCTGACCTTATTATTTTTCAATTTTACTTCAAAACAAGATACTAAACCAACTCTTTATATGGTTGGGGACTCCACAGTTAAAAATGGCAAAGGCGATGGAACCGGCGGGCTCTGGGGCTGGGGAGATTATATCGGGCAGTTTTTGGATACTACTAAAATACATGTAGAAAATCATGCTTTGGGTGGCACCAGCTCGAGAACTTTTCAGGATAAAGGATTGTGGACTGCGGTTTTAAATAAACTTAAAAAAGGAGATTATGTCCTGATTCAGTTTGGACATAATGATGATGGTCCTGTAAATGACACAATTCGTGCTCGCGGAACAATTAAAGGTATCGGAAATCAAACGCAGGAAATTGACAATTTATTGACCAAAAAACATGAAATCGTTCACAGTTATGGCTGGTATATTCAGAAAGTAGTTCAGGAAGCTAAAGCAAAAGGAGCGATTCCGATTATTTGTTCGCCGATTCCCAGAAACGACTGGAAGGATGGAAAAGTACCACGTAGCGATAAATCATATGGTTTATGGGCCAAACAAATTGCTGAAAAGGAAAAAGTAACTTTCATCAATTTGAATGAAAAAATGGCACTTGAAATGGAAAAACTCGGTGAAGAAAAAATTACGGGAACTTATTTCTATAAAAAAGACCATACGCATACTTCTGCAAAAGGTGCTGTACTTTCGGCTTCGGTCATTATTAATGAACTGAAAGCAAGCAAAAATCCTTTAAAAAATTACATTTTAGCAGACCCAAAAATTGTACTTCCTGCAAAGAAAAAAGTGTTTTTAATCGGAGATTCGACTATGGCAAGTAATGACGGGAATCCTGATGCTGTGGGCTGGGGTGTTCCTTTTCCGCAATATTGCGATACCACAAGAATTGAAGTAATCAACAAAGCCAGAGGCGGAAGAAGTACCAGAACCTTTGTTTATGAAGGCCTTTGGGATGAAGTAAAAAACCAATTACAGCCTGGCAATTTTATCCTAATTCAGTTTGGACATAACGATGCCGGGGCTGTTGACAAAGAAAAACTTAGAGGCTCACTAAAAGGAAATGGAGATGAAACCCAAGAAGTAATACGTCCTGACGGCTCAAAAGAAATCGTTCATACTTTTGGGTGGTATATGGTAAAATTCATCAGGGAAGCCAAAGAAAAAGGTGCTATTCCGATCGTTTTAAGTCAGACGCCAAGAAACGAATGGCCAAATGAGAAAGTCGAACGTAGAACCGATACATATGGAAACTGGTCTAAAATTGCTGCCGATAAAGAAGGTGCTTATTATATTGATTTGAATGAAATTGTCGCTCTGAAATATGAAGCTTTAGGAAAAGAAAAAGTGAAAGCCTTCTTCCCGAAAGATCACACGCATACAGGTTTGGAAGGTGCTACACTAAATGCTTTGACCGTTGCCGAGAGTATTAAAAAAATTAAGGAATGTGGTTTGAAGGATTATATTGAGATAGCTAAATAGTTATGAGTTATGAGTTATGAATTTTGAGTTATCAGCTTTAAACATAGCCCATGGTTTTAACCGTGGGATACGTATTGTGATCATATTGTGTCCCCACGGTTGAAACCGTGGGCTATATTTGAAATTATGGTTGAAAAAAATCGTATAATTACCGCAAAACATCTCCCACGGTTAAAACCATGGGAGACGTTTAAAACAAGGTAGAAACCGGTGCATTTTAGAATAATGTCGAACACATTTAACCTTTAACATTTAACTTCTAACCAATAAAAAAACCTCGTTTAATTGCTTAAACGAGGTTTTATCTTTTTAGTTCAAAAAAGATTATTTTTTTGATTCTTCGATAGAAACTTTTCTGAACTCTTTTAAAAGTTTTTCAAGTTCTAATGTTGATTTACGTGCTCTAGCTCCGGCAGCTTTAATACCTTTTTCAGTTAAAGATTCAGCTTCTGCTTTGAATGTGTCAATTTCGGCGTTGATTTTTACTAATAGATCTTTCATGCTTATAAGTGTTAAATTAAGGCGCAAAAATAAAAGTTTGCTTGATAGATAACGCATCTTTAATGTTAAAATTATAACTCTTTTTTCTCTTTTAGTTAATAATAAATCAATCTCGATGCTTTACACTTTATTATCAATTACTTACATAAAATAAACAGCAGTCTTTTTTTCTTCTTATTGCTTAGCAATTATTTCGTAATTCCCATTTAAAGTACTTTTAGTAGCCCTATTTTTATTTAAGATTCTCATTATTGACTTTTTTAGCATCTTTTTTAAACTGATTTTCAAGAGCAGTTTTCATTTTTTCGGCGATTGCTTCATTTTGCTTCCAGACATTGTTCTTTTCTTCCGGATCCTTTTCAATATTATACAATTCATAATCTGCCGGTATTGCTTTGGGATGCCTCGTTCTGATTATTTTCCAGGGTTTGCTGATTAAACATTCCTGTAAATGTCCTCTAATGTAAATTTCCTGATTGGGCATCGTTTTGTTTTCAGCAATCGTTGGCCAGACATTTTTTCCTTCTACGCTTTGTGGTACATTCTTCTCTCTTGCCAAAGATAAAATACTTGGTAATAGGTCGATAACTGAAATATAATTTGAATTTTTATAACTTTTCAAATGATCTTTCCAATACATCACGCATGGGACTCGCACTGCTCCTTCATAATTGGATGTTTTCCAATCCCTAAGTGGCTTATTATCTCCAAGGGTGGTATTGGGTGGATGGATGTCATTATATTCATTTTTAGAATCCCAATTCTCCATAGCGCCATTATCACTCATAAAAATGACCAGTGTATTTTTATCCAGTTTTTGCTGCTTCAATTTTTCAAGTAGTAAACCTATACAGTTATCCATATGAGCCACCGCAGCGGCATAATCCCTGCGCGAACTGTCTTTGATGGAACTCATATAAGGATCTTTCCACTTTTGTTCTTCCTGCAAAGGAAAATGGGGGGCACTATAGGCGACCTGCAAAAAGAAATTTTTATTAGGATCTCTTATTTCAGAAATCCATTTGACGGTTTCATCTGTGATCAAATCAGTGGCATGGCCTTTCTCTTCTATGAACTCACCATTTCTATACCAGCTCTTATCTCCATTTTTATACAAATGTGTATATTGATCGATTTGCCCGTGTAAAAAGCCGTACGAATAATCAAAACCATACGCTTTGGGGCCACTGGCGAGTTGCAATCCCAAATGCCATTTTCCGATAAGTGCCGTCTGATACTGATTTTGATGTAATAATTTCGGCAAAGTTGGTATTGAATCAGGTAGTTTGGTCTGATCCCGATCTCCAATTGGAGCAACGATTCCCATTCGACTCGAAGGCCTTCCTGTTAAAAGGCTGGCTCTGGTGGGAGAACAAGTCGGATTTACATAAAAACGGTTGAGTTCTACACCGTTTTGAGCTAAATAATCGATGTTTGGTGTTTTGATTACTGAACCATGATAGCCAACATCATTCCATCCCATATCATCAGCAATAATCAAAATAATATTAGGTTTTTCTACTAATTTCTTTTGAATTTCCTGACTATACAAAATTGAAAAACAAAACAACATCAACATTAACAACTGTATTTTTGTATTCCTTTTTTTCATCATTTTAAAATTTAAATTAAACCTAATGATCATTTACCGCTATGTAATCAAGTACAATTCCGGTTTGATTGACTTCGATTTTAATCGTATGTTTTCCTTTTTGCAAACTTGCCGCTGGTACTTTTACAATGGCACTATTTCGCAACACATTTTCCTTCCATGTATTATCACGATCCTTTGTATTGATTTTGAAAAACTGAATTACTTTTCCATCTATTTGGACTCCGATTTCATGATCAAAATTATTGGAATGCGTTGGAAGCAAATGAACTTCAATTTCGTAGTCTCCTGCATTTTCTATTTCAAACTCATATAAAACAAAAGGCTTTTCGGTTTTAAAATGCTGCTGTTTCAACGGAAATAAAGTAACCGCATTATTACTGTATCCTAATCCGTTAATGGTCTTCCATTGATATTCCTTCGCCTCTTTTTTAGAAATAAATTGATTGGCCAGAATAATAATTCTATTGGAATTTAATTTTGACGATTCTTTAGAAAATGTATTTTTTTTAACTGCATCAAAAACAGGCAAATCCCTGGGATGCATCGACATCATATGATTCCACTTTCCATTGCTCAGTTTGGTATTATAATAATCTGTCAATTCTTCAATTCTCTGATACGCTTCTGAGGCCAAAACCTGATATTTTTCCTTCTTGTTTTCATCAGAAGTTGTCGCTTCTAAATTCCAGTATAAAAATTTGTGATTCATATAAGCGGCGCCTTTTACAGGATAAACCACTAGCTGAAACCAGGCGTCTTTTCGTTCTGCGGGAATCAAGTCAGACAACTTATCCACTTTCTCAATAAGAGAATCGTACGCTTTAATTCGGTTCCAAATTTCTTCTTCAGAGAAATCCGAAAGCTTTACAGGAGTTGTTGGTTCCGTTTGGCTCCATCCCATATATTCTGGTTTTCTTAGAAATGCCAAACGATAATATTCTTCAAAAATCGCACTTACTTCTGAACTGACTTTAGGCGAAAATTCCCTGGAAGCCCAATCTTTCGAATATTCCTTTAATCCATCCGATTTTATACTGTTGGTATTCCACGCTAAATCTAAAAAAAGCTCTGTGTTATATTCCGCAGGTTTGATATCGCCAACATTTACAATCCACATTTTCTTCGCTCCGTTTTCGTATGCTTTGTTCATCTCATACCAGATTAATCCCGGCTGTGTTGTACTCAGCCAAAGATAATCGTGTGGTCTTCCCCAATAACTGATGTGATAATAAACGCCGCTTCCTCCTGCTCTTTTTTGTTCCTCTACATTGCTCAAACGACGGATATAACCGTAATTATCATCGGGCCAAACTAAGGTAATATTGTCCGGAACTTTGAGTCCGTTATCGTATAATTCCAAAACTTCTTTATACGGAACAAAGGCTTGTGGAATAGCTGACAGAGGTTTTTTGAAAGTGTTTGAAAGCATTTCACGCTGATTGACAATGATTTTTTCGACCATTTCAATTGATGCTGCTAAATCTTTCGCACCTTCCATTTTACTGTCGTGCACGCCCCGCATTCCTAATGTCATGATCGTTTCATTTTGAGCCGATTTTAATTCGTCCAAACGATCCTGCCAATATTTATCGACCTGG
This sequence comes from Flavobacterium sp. Root420, assembly GCF_001427905.1. Taxonomy (GTDB): domain Bacteria; phylum Bacteroidota; class Bacteroidia; order Flavobacteriales; family Flavobacteriaceae; genus Flavobacterium. The sequence goes on along the minus strand of NZ_LMEF01000029.1, from coordinate 480,791 downwards.
ATTTTATTCGTGAAATAATTATAATCACCATGAATTTTTGGTTTCCATTCGTCAACATTATTGCGGAGCATAGGTTCTGCATGAGAAGATCCGATAACGATATGGTATTTTTGCGCCATTTCTTTATTCCCCGCAAGGGTGAAAAATCCATTTGTAGAGGGATGCATCGCTGGCCAAATGATATTGGCTTTTAATCGAAGCAATAACTGAAATATTTTCTCATACGTTTTTGGACCGATATCACCTGTTTGGGGTTCAAATGTTTTCGCCGCCCAGGGTTGTAATGCCCAATCTTCGTCATTTAAAAAGATTCCTCGATATTGTACTGATGGCCCTGAAATTATTCCCTTACGGGGAAGTTGTAACGCTAATTTTTCTTTTTTTAGAGAATGAACATCTGCCCACCATTTCCATGGAGAAATTCCGAGTCGTTCAGCAATTTCAAAGATTCCATAAACCGTTCCTCGTACATCACTTCCTATAACTACTAAATTATCCTTTTCTTTTTGAATGGAAAATTTCTCCCATTGATTTGCTACTTCTTTTCTATTTTTTTGAGACTGAAATAGATTGGAAGAAGCTTCTCCTATGTAGATTCCCTTTTTAGAAAATGAGTTTGTTGGAATAATTTCCGGACGTTTTCCGGTTATCTCTTTAAGATCATCAGCCAAATCATTTACAGCCCAAAGAATTAGTGCATCGGTATTTTTATCGATATAAATAGTTGCTGTTTGATTTTTATCCGCAATTAAAAAGTCAATAGAACTTTTATCCTGACCGTAGGAGGTCAAAGTTGAAATTGAGAAGATGAATGCTCGAAATTTATTCATGATAATGTCTTTTTTGCCACAAAGGCGCTAAGGCGCAAAGTTTTTTTATTCAAGCTTTGTGGTTATTTTGTGTAGACGCACTGCTGCGTCTCTACAGAAAACCTTCCCTCTGAACCTTTGAGCCTTTGAACCTCTTTAATCAACAAGCACTTTATTCACATAAACATTTTTAAAAATCACTCCGCTTATCAGTCTTTTATTAATCTCCGTTTTAGTGGATTCTATGTTTAAATTTTCGAAAGTGAAATTGGATAGACGCACATTTGGATCATTTTCAACTCCGTAAAAAGTGTCGCACTTTAATTCTATATTTTTTAAAGTCACATTATCTCCATACGAAAGCGGGATATCAGGACGACCTTTTAAGTCGAAAAACTGTTTCCATGCGAAAACTGCCAAACCCGTTTTGGCTGAACCTTTGATGTCTTCTACTCTAATGTATTCATATCTTTGAGGCGTATCCGGACGCATTTTTAGCCATAATAATCTGGATGCACCATCGATTTTGCAATTACGCATAATTACGTTTCTGTTGTGAATCGATTCACTTCCATTGGTTAAGGACGAATGACAGAATCCGAAATTACAGTCTTCAATAATGATATTTGAATTTGGTCCATTGTTTTTATCCTGATCTGCGTAAGGCCCTTTTCCGCCCTTTAAAGCAATCGCATCATCGTTAACTGACAAGAAACAACCCTTCACTAAAAAGTTACTGCAAATATCAATATCGATAGCATCTGTACTTGGTGCTTTGTCTTTAAGATGTGGTGAAAAAATATACAAATCCAGCATTTTTACATTATTACATTTGTAGAAATGATTGGTCCAAAAACCAGAATTAATCAGTTTTACATCTTGTAATTGTACATTGTTTGAATTCCATATAAAAACCAATCTCGGTCTGGAAACTTCAAGATTGGTACATTTTGGATTCTCTTTACGGCGCGCCCAGAAAGCATCCCAATACTTTTTTCCGTTTCCGTTGATGGTTCCTTTTCCCGAAATCGAAAAATGATCAACTCCGTAAGCGTTTACCAATGCAGGAAAATAATCCAGATTCTGGCCTTCCATCCTCGATGGCATAATTGGATAATTGGCAATATCATCAGAACCTTTTAGAACTCCACCTTCACTAACGTATAAAGCTGTTTTAGGTTTGAAGAATAAAGCTCCACTCAGGTAAACTCCCTTGGGAATTACAATTACGCCTCCACCATTTGCAGCGGCTTTATCAATTACTTTTTGAATGGCAAGAGTTTGAATTTTGGTGCTGTCTTTACCAACTCCAAAATCGGTTATCGTGTATTTTTTACCTAAATCTTTTAATTGCAATTTGGTATAATCTTTAAACCAGGGCGTGATTTCACTTCCGTCAGGAAATTTATCATTGGCATATTTTTGCGAGAATGAGGCCTGAGAAATTCCCAGAACACATAAGGCTAAAGTGAAAAAATTTTTCATTGTCGTTGTTTTTATTTAATATCTATTTTTTTATTTTTATCTGATTTACAGAAACATAATATCCTGTACTTCCATAATGCGATTTTCTTTTATCGGACCAATTTGGCCTTTCTCCGGTTACAGAAACGGTCATTCTATATTTTCCTTTCTTCAAAATTGGAGAAACAAACACTTGCGATTGCATCGAAAATTTACTGTACATATCAATAATCGTCTTTAGAATTTCTTTTCCTTTTTCATCTGTTAAAACCACTTTGGCATAACCATTCTCAGAACCAACTAAACTGCTAAATGCGGTTTGTCGACCGTTAAATTGAATCGAAAACGAAGCCTCTTTTTCCTCCGATTTACTTTCTGAAACTTCATTATTTAAATGTTTCCAACTTCCATTATACTGAATTTGCTTATCGGTATTTTTGATAATTACATCTCTAATTTCCGTTTTAGAAACAATTCCTGATGAAATATCAATTTGCCAGGCTTCCTGATAATTTGGAATAGAAATTGAAGTTCCCGAAATCACAAGCGGCTGCCAAACATAAGTCGCCGAAGAAGCCTGTTTAGGAAACGACCAGCGATCGCCCATAAACATAAAAGTGGTTTCTTTTGTTCCTGTAATTGGGAGTACAAAAGTGGATTGTGAATTCCACGTCAAAGTATTTGCAGGAGCAATTAATCCTTGAGAAATCCATGGTCCTTTTAGTGAATTTGAGGTGTAATAATAATTGTCATTTTTCTCCCAACTTGTTAAATGCGAACCAATAAAATAATAAGTATCGTCTTTTCTAAACAATGTAGGCGATTCAAATCCTGTGGTGATATTCTCGTTTACTTTCTCTGTAACCGATTTATAATCATCACTTAATTTATAAATTTCACCGCCATGAACCAAAATATAACCAGAACCATCGTGGTCCTGAAAAGTTCCCATATCCCATTTTTTAATTGGTTTTCCTTCAAATAAAACGGGGCCTTTAAATTCATACGGGCCTTCTATTTCTTTGGAAACGGCATAGCCAACGAACTGATCTTTATAGGTTAAGCTATCAACGTGCATATACATAACATATTCATTGGTTTTAAGACATTTCATTACTTTGACCCTTTCTCCCACTCTATTAGTACCTAGTTTTCCAGATTCTTGCACCGGAAGTGCGATGTTTTCAAAATTCCAATTGTATAAATCTTTTGAAGAGTAACAATTAAATCCGACAAATGCATTACTGTCATTAATATGTGCTTCTCCGAAAAGATAAAATCTATCTTTTTCTTTAATGATGTTGGCACCATGAGCGCTTACAATATTTCCGTTTTGGTCAAACCAGGGAACACCAGAATAAATGGCGTCCATTTTTCCCGGCTGTTGCGCAAATGCAAAAACCGAATTCAGCAAAAGAATAATAAATTTTACTTCTTTTTTCAAACCTCTTAAATTGGAACCATTTTTAATCACCATTTCACTCTCTTTCTTCTATTCTCTTTCTTTCTATTTACGTTTCAGCCATTCTTTTGGAACGTTCACAATACAGATATTCATCGTTTTATTATCTGCAGAAAGCATTGCGGACTGAATTTGGATTTTAGTTCCATCCCTGTTAAAAGTGGGGTGAATATGATCTGCAGCCGTTTCTTTATGGCCCGTAGTCAGCATTATCATTTCGTTTGTTTTTCTGTCGATTAAATAAAGACTTCTTGAAAAATCATCTCCAACAGCCCATCTTCCATCTGCCGAACCATGAACATGCCATAAACCACTGCCGCTTTTAGTCTGTCCGGCAATAATCATTTCGCGGGTTCTTAAATTTACAATGGCCAAACCGGTTGGTTTTTCGCGTGTTCCTGAATTTCCCCAATTGCTTTCCTGACCCGGATTTTGAGGATTTCGAACTTCTGTACTTGTAGTAACTTCCACCGGAGCTTCTTTTTGAATATCTATTTTTCGATGTCCCATAATTGCCAAGGCAACCTCATTTTTCGAAATAACCGCTTCGTGCGTTACCCATTCAAAATCTGATTCGGGGTACAATGGCCTCAAACCTGTTCCATCGGCCATAACCGTCCATGTTCTTTGAGGAGATTTCCCCCCGGTTTCCCAACAAAAAACCAATTCTCCCGGATTCCAAATATTCGACTGAATATGTCCAACCTGAAATGGAACAGAAATTACATGTTTGAATTCGCCTGTTTTTATATTCATGCTGCCAATTCCACCCGGACCTGCACCCATATTTCTTGGGCCAAAATTTTTTTCAATTTTTATATTTGGATCTAAATGTCTTGCTGCTTCTTCTTTTCCAATTCTAAAGTAAACCCTATCTTCATCAGCATCCAAAGCCATATCGCCGGAAGCTCCCATTTCTGGATTTGTAATGCCGCAAACACGTTCATAAGCCGAAACCGGTTTCATTTTTCCAGCCTGACTGTCTTTAAAAACGGCATCCAAACTGACTTCCATAATTTGCATTTTATCGCTATCTGTTTTGCGCATAAAATACAATTTCATCGATTTTTGAGCCATACACAATGTTCCGTTATAGCCGCCTTGGGTAACCTGAACCATTATACCTGATTTTTCGTTTACCGCCATGGCTTCATCATTGGCTCTTTTGCTCCTAAAAATAAGCCATTCACCGTCTGATGTCCATTGCGGATGCGTTGGATAGGTTTTGGAATCACCGGCAGATTTTGTTGTCAAAAAGATTAAATCAACACCGGTCACAGGATCTTTGATGATCTTTTTTTCTGATGGAAAGCGGGTTCCTATCTGGCTAAAAGATGCTGTGGTGAATAGCAGGAAAAGTATATTTAGGAATGTTTTTAATTTCATAAGTTTTTGTTTGATTTTCTTTGTCGGTTAATCGCGCAAAGGCGCAGAGGCGCAAAGTTTTTTTACTGTAATTTACTTTGGCTACTAAGGCACAAAGGGTAAAGCTCTTACTTTGAAAAATTTGGCTAAAGCCGCTTAGTTGAACTTAATTTTATCCCCAGCTAAAGCTGGAGGCTATTCAATTTAAAACTTTGCGGCTCTGCGCCTTTTGCGATTAATTCGCACAGTGTATAAACTTCTAACACTTAACTTTTAACTTCCCACATTATTTATGCAAATTATTTTTCCCTTCTATTTTTAATTGAATGGAGCTATCATTTATTTGGAACTGACTATCATTCAACATCAAAATCACTTCGGCTCCTGCTAATAAAACAGGGCCGTAACCGTGGGCTGCGAAAACATTTACAGGACGATAATAATAAAATGAAGGATCAAAACCCATTCCGGTTCCAACGCAGGTTCCTTCTACCTGACCTTTATCGTTTACTTTTGTCGCTACGGCATTCCACGCCAATAATACAGCCGGAGCATACGTCATTTTATCAACGTAACCTCGATTAATAGCTCTGGCAATCGAATAGGCATAAATGGCTGTTGCCGATGTTTCTAAATACGAATCATTTCGATCCAGTAATTGATGCCAAAAACCCGTTCCGTCCTGATATTGTACCAATCCTGCAATATGTTTTTGCAATTGCGCCAAAACCTGAGGATATCCCGGATGATTTTTTGGTAAAACTTCTAATAATTCAACCATAGTCATAACCGCCCAACCATTGGCTCTCGCCCAATGAAACTGCGGATGTACTGTCATCGACTCTACCCAGCCGTGCATGTAAATACCTTTTTGTTCGTTAAACATTCTTTTAGAGAACTGATTCACTTGTTTTACAGCATCATCAAAATATTTTACATCGCCTGTGTAACTTCCCATTTGAGCTAGCGCCGGTACACTCATAAACATATCATCCAACCAAAGTGTGTTGTCCTGAGGTCTGTTTCTGGCTAAGGTTCCATCTTTTAATCGAAACTGTTTATTGCTGATAAAGTCAATATAATTATTTATCAAAGGATCAGCATTTGCTTTTAAACCTTCTTTTTTGGCTTTAATGAATGCTGCACAAAGTGCTCCTGCAAAATCTAATGCTTCGGGATGAAGCGTCTTGAGCATGTCTTTGTCTTTGATATTTTTTTCATCGTAATTGGCTGCGATATCCGCAATCAATTGTATTCTTTTATTGGAATAATCCGCAAAGTATTTTTCGCCTGTGGCTTTAGAAGCCAAAAGCATTCCGGCATACGTCACACCCCATTCGTAACTGGTTAATCGAAAAGCACCTGGTTCAAAAATGATATCCTGATTGCCTTTTTTATAATCCGTAATGGCAACTTTAGTATTAGCATCTACAATTTTAGAAGCTGAATTTTTATCCAAAAAATTATAGACTCTATCTAGTACAACTTTTATATTTTCTTTTTGCGGAATAACATATGGCGTTGGATAATCGGGCTGCATTAAGTGCAATGGCGCTGTTGCATCAGTTTTTTGAGCGTTTATGGCAGTGCAAACTCCAAACGCAAATAAGGTTATAATTTTGGTCGATTTATAGTTCATGGCTAGTGTTAGTTTAGTTTAAATGAGACTGTTTTATTTTCCTGTTTCAACATTTATTTTGGCAGACAGTTGTTTGGCCAAAGTGGTTACATAATTGCTGAAATAAGTAGCATCTTTAAAGTTTGGATCGGCGCTCAATTCCCAACCCGCTATCACATAATAGCTGATTTCCTTATTGTTTTCTACCGATAACTTTGCCAGATAAGAATCTGTTAATTGTCCGGTTTTAGGAGCTTCGATATAGCCTTTGTATGATTTCTTCGGAACCAGAATTGCCGTTCCTAAAATCCATGTGCGTTCGTAGGTTAAATAATCATGCTCAATCAGGCATACCCAATCTGCGGCTTCAACCACTTTCAACGGGTTTTTATTGTTCAGGTTTGAAATTGCTGCCAGAAAAATTTCTTTTCCTTTAAGACCGTCAATTTTAACGGTATTTTTATAACCGTACATTCCCGGCCAGATTGAAGTGGTTTCCTGAACCTGATATTTATTTCCTGAAGCTTCCCAATTTTGATATTTATAACTTAAAACCGAATTAACCGGGCCTTCACTTACAATTTTAAAAGTAGTTTTTTCGATGTTATTTAAAGTGTCATTCGTCAAAATTCCAAGTCGGTTGATTTTATCGTTGATCAATAGAGCGTAACCTCCTAAACCGGCTGAACTTCCTACGGGAAAAATATCTCTTCCCCAATCGTACATTACGTGATAATTGTCTTCAACGGCGCCTTTGCTGTTTATACCAACATTTTCAGGCGTAATTGCAGGCAATTTCTTTCCGAACACATCTTTTGAATTCCTTCCATCCAGATAATGCCTGAATCCTACTTTATCATTCTCCCAGGTAGGACCGTCTGTTTGGTATTTTTGGAAACCTAACTTTTTGTGTACCTGATTGGCCATCAAAACTTCTTCGGTTGCGGGCTGAACCGGCAGGTCTTTAGCTTCTCTTTTTCCGAAACGAACACTTGTTTTAATTGGAAATTTAGGGTCAATTGCAGACCATTTTAACTCCACAATCTTTTTTTCATTTGCAGCAAAATCAGTTACCAAAAAAAGTTCATCCCATTTTCCGTCTCCATCCAAATCATTTAACTGGGCTGGAATCGTATCTTTTTTATGAATTAAAATTGGATAAACTTTGGAACCCTCTTTTACTAAAAACCTATTTCTTTTTATTGCAATCGCTTTTTGAGGCACTGCTAATTCAGAGGTATTTGTTAAGGTAATTTTAGTTCCCGTCGTTTTTTGTTGTGCTTTACAACATGACAAAATCAGAAAACCTAATGTGATTGATAGATAGAATTGTGTTTTCATGTTTTATACTTTTTTTGATCTTTACTCTGTGCTTAATTTTTTCTCACGCAGATTTGGCAGATAACGCAGATTATTAATTCACTGCTTAAAACTATTGCTTTTGCTAAAAAATATATAATCTTTTAATCCAAATGAAAAACTTCTTTTAAGGGAACTGTAACTGGCGAATTATTAGGGTATGTTTCCATTATATCAGCCATATAAGACCACCATTTTTTTACAACTGGATGATTGGGCAGCAGCTTTTCATCAAAATTGGGGCTAATTTTTTGAACTGCAAAAAGGGTTAAACTTTCTTCATCCAAAAAAATACTATAATCCTGAATTCCGGCTTCTGAAAGTAATAATTGCAATTCAGGCCAGATTTCATCGTGTCTCTTTTTATATTCCACTTCAAAACCAGGTTTTAATTGCATTTTGAAAGCATTTCTGATAGTTTGGTTCTTTTTCATTTTTTGGGGTTAAAAATTAATTTTAATTAAACTATTTTAAAAATAAATCCGGAAGAGGTTTCATATTTCCCTCCTTGTGAAGCCATAAATAAATAAGTTGCTTTTCCGTTTTGAAATAATAATTGCGGACGTTCTCCACGACCGTATCTATTTAAATGTTTAGGTGCTTCGGGTTGTTTTATATATTTGTTTAAAGGCTGATATGAAATCAAAGGGTCGCTCCAGTGAATACCATCATCAGAATCCATATACAAACCATTGTCCATTCCGAAAACGCCCATATCGCGAGCTAACATCTTGAATTTTTTATTTTCAAACCAAACAAAAGCGTCTTCGCACTGCTTGTTATCACCCAGGTTAGAAAAATCAATTACCGGATTATTTTTGTATTTTTCATAAGGACCGTGAAGTGATTTTGAAATGGCCAATCCGTATTTTCTGTTTCCTTTAATAGGGAATTTTGGATGCTCATAATTCTCGGTATCCAACGATTTATAATATAACCAATACTCTCCATTTGGATGTTTAAGAAAAGAAGGATTTGTGGTTAAAAGATCATCCCATTCTCCTTTTTCTCCCGGAAGCAATAAAGGTTTATCAGGTCTTTCCCATGGTCCATAAAGCGAATCTGCGGTGGCTAACCCTACACGTTTGGTATTCATTTTTCCATTTGAATTTCCCATAAAAAACAGTGCATATTTTCCGTCTACAAAATGAATGCTGGGATTATGACAGGTTGTGGCATCCCAGAAACCTTCACCGCGAGGTGCCAAAATAGTACTTACATATTCGTATGGCCCTTCCGGTTTATCTGCAACGGCATGGGCAATTTCAGAACTGCTGATCCAGCCACTCATGCCTTTTGCTTTTGGCCATCTCGAAAAGAACACATGAATTTTACCATCCGGACCTTCAATGGGACTGTTGCACCAAACATAATAATCTTCAAACTCGAGTGCGCGACCAACTGGCTGTAGTCTTTTCTCGAAATCTGAAAGTTTCGGATCGTCCATAAAATCATTTGCCACAACCGGAAACGGAAGGCAAAGCGCCATAACAGCCAGAGAATTTCCTATTATAAATTTTCTTCGATTCATTTTATTTCTTTTGAACTCCCACTTCCCAATCGTCTGTTCTGAAAGGTGATGCGGGTAAATTTTCGGTATTGAACAAATTGGGCTCCGGAACTGCTTTCCAGGCAAAACGAACTGCTGTTGGATTTTTTACCTTTGATGAAGAAACCACAATCGTTTTTCCTTCAATTCTTGCTTCTGCAGGATAGAAAACCTGATCGTCTCCGGCAATTTCAAATTCTTTTAAATCTTCTGATGGCTTTTTAAAACCCGAATCAACAGCATCAAAAAACAACTGAATTTTATCTTTTTTGATTTTCAAATGATTGTACATTGGGCCAGAATACACCAATTTATTCTCTCCGTAAGTTTTGGCCCTGGCAATTAAAGCCAATCGATAACCAACAGTTTGTTTGTCTATAGGATGAATATTGGTTGCATTTCCAACATCGGTAGTAACAACCATTCCGGTATTTGATATTGTTTTTGAAGCAATTAATTGTGCTTCTCTAATATCCGGATTCTGTCCTTTATGGGGCGCAATCTGAACATAATAAAAAGGGAAATCTCCCTGTTTCCAGTCCTCTCGCCAACTTTTTACCATAGCCGGAAATAAGCTTCTGTATAAAAATGCTTTTTCTGCATTGCTTTCGCCCTGATACCAGATTACGCCTTTGATGGTATAATTTACCAAAGGATGCAGCATTGCATTATAAAGTACGTAAGATGTTTTGTTTTCTTCTTTTTTAGGCTTTTTTAGCTGACTTTTAAAACCTTCAATATTGTTTGCCAATCGTTCTTTTTTCAAATCGCCATAATAGGTTTCTAATTTTTCCTGAAACAGTTTTTCATTTTTTGCATCTTGTTCCAGAATTGGCAAAAACTCTGTGTTCCCTTCTAAAACCGTTTGAGAAGTCCAGGCCTCGGCTTTAGTCCCTCCCCATGAAGAAGAAATTAATCCGATTGGTGCTTTCAATTTTTGATACAAATCCCTTCCAAAAAAATAAGCCACTGCCGAAAATGTTTTTATGCTAGAAGGCGAACATGCTGCCCAGCTTCCGGTCACATCTTCTAATGGTTTTTGAGAAGCTTTTGTCGATACTGTAAACAATCTGATGGATGGAAAATTGGCATTCTGAATCTCTTCTTCATAATTTTTCACCCCTGTTTTCCAGGTTCCTTCTTCCTTCCCAACAGGGAAATACATGTTAGATTGACCCGAACAAATCCAGACTTCGCCAATCAGAATGTTTTTCAGCATAATTTTATTGGAAGCTTCAATTGTAATATCGTATGGTTTTTCACTTCCAACCGGTGTATTTACAGCAGTTTTCCAATTTCCATTTAAATCTGCTATAATTTCTACGGGAGTATTTTGCCAGCCCAACTGAATGTTTACTTTTTCATTTGGAGAAGCCCATCCCCATAAATTTACTTTTGAATTTTGTTGTAAAACCATATTATCGCCAACCAAAGCAGGCAACTTTACCTGAGCGTTGAGCGTCAGCTTAAATCCTAAAACAATGAATAATAAAGAAAGCTTTTTCAAATAAATCATCCCTAATGTAATTTTAATACTAAAGCTTTAAAGATAAGTTAGTAAATCGATACCGGTATCCTGTTCTACCCTGCAAATGGGAAAGAATTAATCATCTATTTTTGAGTTTTTAAACTATACTTTTGTGATGAAATTTGCATTATACACAGCCAAGGTTTCAACCTTGGGAGAGCTGGTGAAGATTTGAATATACGTCATTAATTTATGTCAATCTACATTTCCCACGGTTAAAACCGTGGGAAATGATTGAACTATGATAAAGCAAAGAGATGTTGAGTTTTTCATCTTTTGATTAACCAATAAAAACAAAAAAGGCAGTAACTGAGTTACTGCCTTTTGTAAAATTAAAACCACTTAATTTTACCAATTACCACTTAAATTCCAAACCATTCTTATTGAAAAATTTAGTAATCAAATCTACTTATTAAATAACTGATAACTATCCTGTTCTACCCTGCCTTGATCTAAAAAAAACCGTCTCAAAACTGAGACGGTCTTCAACAACAAAAATATAAAATAGTATACTAATAACCAGGGTTTTGCATAGTTGCTTTTTCTTCAGCAGTCAATGGTTTTCCGTTTGCATAAACAGCATCAAGGAAAGTTTGAGGGATAGGACGCAAATTATGGAATTCCTGAATATTTGCAGCCGCTTCAATGTTATAGGCTTTTGCTCTTGCAACCAAAGTTTTAGTTCTGCTCAAATCTCCCCAACGGTGAAATTCTCCGCAAAGTTCTCTGGTGCGCTCGTTTAATATCAAACATAACATTCTGTCGTAATCACTACCGTATCCCAGTTTTGCAATTACTGCCATATCTTCTGCCGGTAAAGCATTTACACTTGCGATTGTTAAACTTGTTGCTGTTGTTGCAACTGCGATATTATTAGATTCGTAATAAGAGTTTTCAGGAATATAAGAAATCGGGATTCCAGCCTGCCCCGTAACTGTCCAGGCTGCTGAACCATCGACATAAGCAGCACGATTTTCTCCAGATTTGTAGGCTGCACGAGTACGAACTGTATTGATATACGGCAGGGCATCAGCAAATGATGCGGATCCTAATTTTGCCAGACGCACCTTTGCTTCCGCAGCCATTAAATAGGTTTCTGCAGAACGTGCCAAAATAATGTCACGAGATCCTTTAATATTACTTAAATCTATCCTGTTTCCATCCATGTATTTACTTAAAGACGGGAATCTAACATCTGCCATTAAGCCTACTTTATCTGCTGCGTAAGCAACATAAGCGCTTGGAATTGTTTTTCCGGTTTTTGGATAAATGATAACATCAGTGTTTTTAGTTTTGGCAAAACGTGTATCAGCAGGTGTGTTTACAATGTACATAATTCCTAAATCGCCATTTTTATAAACAGCTCCTGATTGGTTATTCACGATACTTTTTGTTTGAAAACTTTTCCAGAAACGAGAATCGTTTACATGATCAAAAGTGTCATATACAAAATAAGTGGGTGCCAAACGGCTAAATGGTCTGCCTCCTGCCAGGTTACGTTTCATTTGTGGCAACTGATCATAAGTAGAAAGGAAGTATAAGTGCTGTTGATTTCCTCCCGTAGTTAATGTACTTGCATTAAACTGAGCAGATAAAATTAACTCTGGAAGTTTTTCGTTTGCACCATCTGCGATGGTATAATTCCATAAATTATCATAATTTGCAGCTAACGGATGATGCGAAATCACTTCATCTGATAAGGCAACTACTTGTTGCAAATCTGCCGCTTTTGTAGTTCCGTTCCAGCTGTCATTAATTTCACTGGCACGAATTAAATAGGCTTTTGCCAAATAATGTGCTGCAGCATCTTTAGTAATTTTAGCAGGAGCTCCGGCATTACCCAATAAAGCATAAGCCTGTTTAAAATCTTCGATTACTTGTCCCAACACTTCCTGAGGCGCAGCTCTGGTAAATTCCAACTGAACAGTAGAACTGGTCTTCAATTGCAAAGGAACTGCCCCGTATTGACTTACTAATTTCAAATAATTGAAAGCTCTAAAAAAGTATCCTTCTCCTAATGCTGTTTTCTTGATCGCATCGTTTGAAGAAACAATATCTGTAGCAGCTTCGATTAATTGATTGGCATTCCCAATTCCAATATATAAATTGTCCCAATTGGTATTTGCAGCAACAGTATTCGCATTTGACACCGTTACAAAAGCCTTGAAACCTGAAGAATAGGAATTCCAGATCCAGTTTGAAGGATCTCCTCCGGCGTGAAATTCATCTGTACCGGATTCTGTTGCCGAAAGCGGAACTTCGCCTTGAAATTCTGCAGCAAAAACCTGATAATAGGTACCATTGGCTAAGGCCTGAATACCTGCTTCGGTTTTATAATATTCTTTACTATAAGCTGTGGTCAGCTCTTCATCAAGAAAATCTTTATTGCAAGAGCTTGTCAGAGTCAATGCTGCAACAAGCATTAAATTGATATATAGTTTTTTATAATTTTTCATAATGATCTTTTTTAAAATTAATTTAGAATTCTACATTTAACCCTAAAGTCATACCTCTGTTTGACGCTGTTGTCTGTGTATCCAAATCAGTCCATTTTACTTTTGTGAAAATCATACCTGGATTTGTTGCCTGACAGTATAATCTCAATTTAGAAAGTCCTAGTTTTTGCACTAAATCTCTATCGAAATGATATGCTAGGGAAACATTTCTCATTTTTAAGAAAGAGCCACTACGATATCCTAATATTGGATAATATGGATCTCCTGTACCGGCAGAATAAATTGGTTTTTGATATTCGGCATCGGTATTATTATCTGTATAATAATCAATTGATCTCTGGCTTCCTTTTGCTCCTTCGTTTTCTCCTGAAGTATCATAATAATACCCCATACGACCATAGATAAAGAACGATAATTCTACATTTTTATAAGTAAAGGTATTGGTTAATCCCATAATGTATTTTGGATCTTTAGAACCTATAATCACACGGTCATTATTAGCATCAATTTTATAATCCCCATTTTGGTCTACTGGTCTTGCATTACCAAAAGTAAATATAGTCGAACCTGCAGCAGCATTGAATTTTGCCATCTCGGCAGCATCTTCAGGTTTCCAGATTCCGTTTGATTCGAAACCGTAAATTACATTTTGAGAATTCCCAATAAATAAATTGTTAGTGATATCATTAAATTTTCCATTTTGCAGCGATACAATTTTACTTTGTTGGTATGAACCATTAAAAGTAGAAGTCCACTCAAAATCTTTTACTGTTACGTTTACTGTATTCAGGGTCAGTTCCACTCCGCTTCCTTCAGTTTCACCAACGTTTTGATACGAATCTTTAGCACCATTTACTGTTGGAATCCCTCTTTTAAACAATAAATTAGTTGTTTTACTTGTATAATAATCTAACGCACCTGCTATTCTGCTGTTAAAGAGTGAGAAATCGATCCCATAATTAAACTGTGCTGTTTCTTCCCAACCCAAATCTAAATTCCCTAATGATGTATTGTTAACAACACCTGAGCCGTTTGGATAAACTATCCCTGTCAATGGAGGTTGGGTACCGTAAGCAGCAATTGCAGAATTTCCGGTAACACCATAACCAACTCTCATTTTCAATTGGTTAATCCAGGATACATCCTCAAGAAACTTTTCTTTATTTAAAACCCACGCTCCGGAAGCACTTGGAAAAAACGCTTCTTTATGCCCTGGTGCTAATTGAGAAGCCGAGTCACTACGAAACGATCCAGTGAACAAATACTTATCTGCAAAACTGTAATTTAACCTAGCCATATAAGAATATAAACCCGATTCTATTAAACCAGAAGAATAACCTGCAAGAGTTACATTAGAAGGAGTCAAAGCATTCCATTTGTTTCTTGGATCTTTTATATCATTGGCTGACATAGCACTTTGCTCATTATGATATTGTGTTTGACTCAATAACAAAGTCCCACCAACAGTATGATTACCAAAAGTTTTGTTATAAAAAAGCAAGTTGTCCAATGTATATGAGATGGTTTGTTCTTTAGTTAAAGAAGCAAAACTTGTTCCTGAGCGAATCGCTGATTTACCATCTAAAAAAACACCATCACGGTAAGAGGTAAGATCCGGACCAAAATTAACACGGTATTTTAAACCCTCAAGCTTAGAATTGAAACCACCTAAATCAAACTGTGCATATAAGCTACCAAAAGCACGCATTGTGACACGTTGATCCTGCGATAATTTATATTCATCAACAGGAGTCCTGATCGTAGAATCACCTCCGGGACTATCAATTCTGTTTCCGTTTAGGTCATAAGGAACTGCATAAGGGAGATTTGTACGCGCAGTAGCGTAAATTCCGGTAGAACTTGTAACCGCTGTTCTTCCTGTGTTTGATTGTCCGTATTCATTTATACCATAACTGGTATTAATGCTTACTCCCATCTGAAACCATTTTGTTGGTGTAATATCAACATTGGCCGTACCGCTATAACGCTTATAACTTTGCCCGAATAATGTTCCTGTATTGTTTAAATATCCAAAAGAACCATAAGCCTTCATTTTTTCAGTACCACCACTAACACCTAGCGTATGCTGTACTGTAATTCCGGTGCGGGTTACAAATTTGGTCCAGTCTGTAGTAGCTACCTTAGAACCATCCCAGGTTCCGCCTTCCCATCCTTTGGCAATGTTTGCCCATGCAGCCGGATCAGCAGAAGCCAGGAAAATTAATTTATCATTTTCTATATTTGGCGCATCTCCTTTTGGAAAAGCAGTTGGATTAGAATAATATCTTCCCCAACGACGAAAATCAATATATTCTCCAGCAGTCATCATTGGAGCATTTTCATGTATCTCTTCCGTTACAATAGAGGTATCATAATTTAATGTAAATCTCCCATTTTTTCCTTTTTTAGTTGAAATAATAACTACACCATTCGCCCCACGAGAACCATAAATCGCTGTTGCAGAGGCATCTTTTAATATATCAATTGATTCAATATCTGTAGGATTTAAAAAGTCGATTCCTCCTGAATTAGCATCAACACTATTTTTTCCTGTAGTTGCATCGGTATTAAGCCTTGTATTTAACGGAATACCATCTACTACGTAAAGTGGTTCATTGGAAGCCGAAATAGAACGAGCTCCACGAATGGTAATACTCGCAACAGTTCCCGGACGTTCGTTAGTGGTAACATCAACTCCGGCAGCCTTTCCTTGTACCGCCTGAACTGCATTAACAACAGGTCGCGAAGCAATTTCTTCAGCACCTACACTGACAATAGATCCGGTAAGATCTTTTTTCTTCTTTGTACCGTATCCTACAACAACAACTTCCTCAAGGGAATTGTCTTCTTCTTGTAATACGACATTAACAGTAGCCGCGCTTCCAACAGTGATTTCCTGTTTTTTAAAACCGATGAAAGTGTAAACCAGAACATTTCCGGGTGCCACACTGATGGAATAACTTCCATCCATATCTGTGCTGACTCCATTCTGACTTCCTTTAATGAGGACATTTGCACCTGGTACCGGCAGACCTGCACCGTCTTTAACAATACCTTTAACTACTTTATTCTGTGCGTAGCCCGATGCATGGAATAATGCAATCATTGCCATCAGCAACAGAACACTAAATTTGTTTTTCATAAAAGTTAAAATTTGGTTAATTAATTAGTTAACCAAATTTATCCAGAAGTTAATTCCGTACCGTCCTGTAGTATC
This sequence comes from Flavobacterium sp. Root420, assembly GCF_001427905.1. Lineage (GTDB taxonomy): Bacteria > Bacteroidota > Bacteroidia > Flavobacteriales > Flavobacteriaceae > Flavobacterium. The sequence continues at coordinate 463,964 of NZ_LMEF01000029.1, read as the reverse complement.
CTGTAAAACAAATTAGTAGAACTCTAATTTATAGTATATTATCCATTTTAATTAAGTTTTTTTTAACCATAAAAACCTTCAATCCCTTGATTTTCAAAGAAGATTTAAACAAAAATCATAAAAATATAAATATCAAAATTAAATAATATATTTTTTTAACATACTGTAATTTTGTTCAAAAATTTCTATTGAATATAAAAAATACGACTAAAAACACTACATATTTAGCACCAAAACAATTTCAATTAAAAAACCTTAAAGTTGCTTATGTAAAACAAAAAGCCTTCTGTTTTTTCAACTAAATAAATCCAAAAAAAACCGCCTCAAAAAATGAAACGGTTTCTTTCTAAAACAAAAAAATAAAATACTTAGTTATTAATCGTATCCAGGATTTTGATCATAAAGTCCAGGCACAGCCAAAAGTTCCTGCAACGGAATAGGGTACAATAGCGAGTTATTGTCGATTACTCTAATTTTATTACCTGTATCCTCAATTATTCTCCATGCATTCATAATGGTCACCGCTTTTCCTGATCTGATTAAATCAAACCATCTTGTACCTTCTGAAAAGAATTCTTTTCTTCTTTCGTCAAACAATTGATCCAAAGTGATATTTACAGCATCTGCCGGTACACCCGCTCTGGTTCTAACCTGATTAACAATTGCATCTACATCTGCCTGAGTTCCACCACCGCCATGTAATGTACATTCTGCCATTAACATCAATACATCAGTGTAACGTGTTACCATAAAATCTACACCCCAGTCCTCACGACCGTTTCCGTATCTTGTCGGGTCTATATATTTTATGAAAACCGGCTCTGTATAACTTCCTTTGTAAGTTCCCGAAGCTACTGTATAACTTGTAGCAATACCCGCAATTTTTCTTTTATCAGTCGCCGCAAACATATTTAAAAACCCTTTCGAAATTGGTTTAGCTTCTAAGGATCCTTGCTGCCCTGCCGATGGATTTACTGAAGCAAAATAAGGCTCATATCCCAACTCAACCATAAAGTTTCCTCCAACCGGAGTTGAAATATTTTGTGTGTACGGAATAGTTAGTACATTCTCTTTGTTTGCAAGACCTTCTGTTTTAAAAATGGCTGCGTAATCTGCTCCAAAGGTATACAGTCCGCTTAATTTAATGTCATTTAGCTCTTTATAGGCTTTATCCCATTCGTTCAATCCAAGCATTGCACCATCAATTCCGTATTTTGGTGAGGAACGCGTCATGTAAACTAATCCTAGTAATGATTTTGCCCCATATTTTGTTACTCTTCCAAAATTAGCTGCATCATAAGTTGGACTAAGATCTGCAATAGCCAGATTTAAATCCGAAATAATTAAATCATAAATTTCAGTTACAGGAGTTCTGCCCACTTTAGAGGCCTCCTGAATCGTCATTGTTCTGTCAATTAAAGGCACTCTCCCAAACCATCTAATCAAATCAAAATAGCAAAACGCTCTTAAAAAACGAGCTTCAGCCACCATTGCTGTTTTATCAGCAGGATTTGTAAAGATTGCATCACCTTTTTCTGCAAGTTTTTCAAGTAACTGATTTGCCTTGTATATTGCATTGTAATTACTTGTATACGCTTCTTTTACATAAGTGTTAGAACTAATAGATGTATAAAAACTATTGATTCCCTCCCAATCTCTTGATGCTATTGTTGTTGCCAACAAGTTATCAGATCTTACTTCGCTCAGATTCAAAACCCTGTTTGCATAACCATAGGTTCCTGCTCCGTGAAAAGCTACTGAATAAGTGGCATTTCTCGCCTGGACAAAGTCACCCGGAGTAGCATAAAAATTCTCAATTGTCCCTTGCGATAACGGCAATTGATTCAACTCATCTGTACAAGATGTCAGCGCAAATAATACAGCGCCTGCCATTAAATAAATATATTTTTTCATTTTCTTTTAATTAAAATTAATGTTAAGCCCGATAACTAAAGATTTTGCCAAAGGCGCTCCACCGTAATCAACCGGTACAGCAAAATCAGAGTTTGAACTTCCTGAAGTATTTACCGCTTCAGGGTTAAAACCAACTTTGTATTTGTTCCAATAAAACCAGTTTTCACCTGTTACATATAGTCTTGCGTTATCAATTCTTTTAATCCCTTTTAATGCTTGTCTTAAATTATATCCAATAGAAATATTTCTAACGCTTATATAATCAGACTTATACAACCAGTCAGAGTTTGCCTGATAGCCAAAAGAAGTTCTCCAGTTTCCTCTAACTGCAGGGTCAACGTTTAGAGAATTCTCTACAGATCCCATTCCGGTACGGTCAATAGCACGTCCTGTTAATCCGTAAACTGTTCCTCCATTTTGTCCCTGAACTAAAATATTCAAATCAATGTCTTTGTATTTAAAAGTGTTCGTAATTCCCCATGTATATTTTGGAGTTGGATTTCCTAAATCTATACGGTCTTCTGAGTTAATTTTTTTATCTCCGTTTTGATCAACATATCTTGGATCTCCAAGCACCAATTTGTTCCCACCAATAGTGGTTCCGCCTGTATCTATATCCGCCTGACTAACTACTCCATCTTGTTTTAATCCAAAAATGGTATACATTGGTTTGCCAACTTCTAATTTTATAAAAGGAATTCCTCCATCAAAAGAATTACTAATTTCAATTTTGTTTTGACCCGGACCTAAAGCCACCACTTTATTTTCATTATGACTAATGTTTGCTGATGTTCTCCATTCAAAACTAGATGTTTTAACGTTTAGAGAGTTCATCTCAAATTCCCATCCCTGATTTTGTACTTCACCAATGTTGGTTTGAAATGTTTGAAAACCAGAAGAACTTGGAGTCGGAACTCTTAAAAGCAATTCGTTATTATTTTTTCTATAGACTTCAAATGTTCCGCTAAGTCTGTTTTTTATAAATGCGAAATCCAAACCAAAATCTATACTTTTTGATTCTTCCCAATGCAGATCTGAATTTGGAATCGAGGCTGCTCCCTGACCAGCTGCAGCTGCGCCACCAAGCGAATAATTAAATGTCCCAAGGGTTGCATACTGCGCATAACTTCCAATATTATTACTTCCATTTGTACCTGCACTGGCTCTTAACTTTAATTCACTTAGCCAGTCAACATTCTGTAAAAACGCTTCTTGTTTCACTCTCCATCCCAGAGAAAGAGATGAAAAAGTTCCCCATCTTCTCTCTGTACCAAATTTCGAAGAACCATCACGTCTTATACTTGCTGCCAGAATATATTTTTCTTTGAAATTGTACTGAAGACGAGTGAAATAAGAAAGTAATGTATTTTTTTCTGCAGTTGTTGAACCGATAGATCCCGCAGGCAATGTCTCTATAGTTGAGCTGTTATAAAGCGCTCCTGAAGACATTGTAGATTTTGTAATTTCATACTTATTAAAAGATTGCCCTAAAAGCACGTTAAAACTGTGGTCTCCAAAAGTTTTATCATAAGTAAGGGTGTTTTCATTAACTATATTTTGCCTTCTGTAGGTATTGTAAGCTCCTCTTATACTTGCAATTACATCATTTGGCGTATAGCTTTCATTCACATTATCTGAGTTATCAAAGTTAATGGTGCTTTTGAAAGTAAAACTTTTCGCAAATTGATAATTCGCATATCCAGAAATCAAAGTTCTATACATCGAGTTTCTACCCGTTCTGGCCAGTGCATTTAGCATATTGGTTGTACTTGATCCCCATGCATATCTTGTTGTATACTTTTCTCCTGCGGCATTTGAAGCACTTTCAAAAACCGGAGTTGCAGTAAGGGCTTTAAACAAAGTATTATCTTTTCCTTCAACTCCCGGATCATTTTTAATAGAATAAGATGGCGCTAAATTGATTCCCATCTTAAAACTTTCTGATAATTTAACATCAATATTTGCTCTCCCCGAAAAAAGAGTATAATCGGTACCAACAATGTATCCGGTATTTTTTTGATAGTTTGCAGAAACATAATAATTTACAGCATCTGTAGCACCAGAAGCAGTTAATTGATAATTACTAAACTCTCCGGTACGAAAAACTTTATCCTGCCAATCAATATAATCTAATCCCGGATGACCTGGAATATCCCATCTGTCATCATACAAATAGGTATAATATCTGCTATTACTTGGAATAAGAGGCGCTGTTGGATTTTTTAAATTATAAGCCGCAATTCTTTCAGCATTAGTCTGGCTGGCAGAAGCACCTGTAATTCCAGATCCAAGCCACTGTCCGTCAATCATTGTTTTTGCACGGTTAATCCATCCCTGAGCATCAAGCATATCAACTCTGTTTGCTTCTTTATTAACTCCTCCGTAAGTATTAAAAGTAAACTGTGGTTTTCCTTTTTTTCCTTTTTTTGTTGTGATGATAACCACACCGTTAGAAGCACGGGAACCATAAATTGCAGCTGCAGCAGCGTCTTTTAAAACTTCAACAGAAGCAACATCATTAGGGTTCATATTATCCAATGGACTTCCGTTTGAAAACCCTCCATTAGAATTTGATCCTTCGGTATAAATAGGAAATCCATCTACAACGTACAATGGCTCGTTTCCGGCAGTAATAGAACCTGAACCTCTAATTTCGATACTAAAAGGCTGTCCTGGTAAACCTGTCGTTTGCTTAACACGAACCCCTGCTACCTGTCCGATCAAACCCTGATCTATTCTTGAAATTGGCCTTTCTGTAAAATTCTCTGTTTTAATTCCAGATATGGCACCACTAGTTAATTTTTTCTTTTGGGTACCGTAGCCAATAACTACAACTTCATTTAAATTTGAACTTTCAGCATCTAAAGAAATATTGTAACTATTTGAAGCTCCAATTACTTGTTCTTTTTTGATAAATCCCACAAACGAAAAGGTCAAAGTTTCTCCAGGAGCTACAGAAATACTGTATTTTCCATCAAAATCGGTACTCGCTCCTCGATTTGTTCCCTTAACAATTACATTAACTCCCGGAATAGAGAGTTTGGACGGATCCGTAACTGTTCCTGTAACCGTTTTGTTTTGCGCATAGCCTGATGTATGCAAAAGCGCAAACAAGGCCATGATCAGCAAAAGATTAAATTTGTTTTTCATAAAAAGTTAAATTTGGTTAATTAATTAGTTTACCCAAATCTATTTAGAAGAAGATTGCACAGCATCCTGTAGTATCCTGTTAACTCTCAGTATCTTATAAATTATTTTATGCTTATTTTAACTAAAAAAACTATTCAACTTATTGATTTTCAATATTAAACAAAGCATTACTGCAACAACTAATAATATCAAAATAAAAGATCATTTTTTTTTCATATATCATATTTATCTTCTAAAAAAACTGAGAAATAAAAACATTACAAAGACACTTTTAAAATATTTCACCACATTTTGAACCAGCTTCTTCGTCTTTCATCCGTTCTATTAGTCGTTACTTTTTTTGATTTTTTATTAGTTTAAATTTTAACATACAGTACGGGATACTATATAAAGAATTATATAATATATTGCGGCAAATTAATAAGCTTATTTTAAGACTTTAAATACAACTAAATCAAAAAATTAACTATTTTACAGAAATAAATTCAAGATTAATTGCAAATGCTTTGTGGTGTTACAATCCGTCTAAATTTTATTATTTATTGTCGAATTATTACATTTATTATTCAGTATGATCCCAGAGACAGAACACATTATAGTCAATATTAAAGAACATTCAAGTGTTCCTAAATTTATTCAGGTAGCAAACAGTATAGCGGCTGATATCGAATCGGGAATAATAAAAACAGGGCAGCGACTTCCTTCAATTAATGAATTAAGTGATAAAAATTCAATGTCAAGGGATACTGCCGAAAAAGCATACAAAGTTTTACGTGACCGTTACCTCGTTATCTCTGTAAAAGGAGTTGGAAACTTTGTGCGTGATATAAATTCAGATATTAAAACTGATGTTTTCTTTCTTATCAACAAACCCAGTTCTTATAAAATGGAAGTTTATAATGCTTTTGTTGATACCATAGGTCTAAAAGGACGCGTAAACATGTATATTTATTATTGCGATGAGCAGCTCTTCATTAATTCCCTGAAAAAAAATATAAATAATTACAATTACTTTATCATTATGCCTCACTTTATAGGCAAAGGCAAAAGCCATGTTAACTATACTCCAAAGGTGATTAAGGCTATTGAAGCTATTCCAAAAGAAAAATTAGTAATACTTGACAATTCTTATTCTGAAATATCAGGAACTTTTACTGCTATTTATCAGGATTATAAAAAAGATATTGCTCAGGCTCTTGAAGAAGGTGTGGAGAAAGTTAAAAAGTATAAAAAATTCATATTAGTATACCCAAGCAAATCTCTTTTTCCATACCCTAAGGCAGTTTTACAAGGATTTGTACAATTTTGCAAAAAACATCAAATGGATTTTGAAGTTCTTGACGAAATCTATCCTGATCAGGAATTTGATTCCAGTGAAGCTTATATCACCCTTGAGGACAGCGATCTTGTAAATTTAATACAGCAGATCAGGGCAAAAAATTTGACCATGGGTGTTGATGTAGGGGTTATTTCCTATAACGAAACTCCACTCAAAGCCCTTTTAGGGATAACAGTTATTAGTACTGATTTTCAAGCAATGGGAGATCAAGCAGCAAAACTACTCCTTAGCGGTAAAAAAGAATTCATTAAAAATCCCTTCCGATACATAGAGCGGAATTCCTTGTAAAAAATCATTATAGTTTACCTGTAAATTCTATATTTTGCATGTTTAAGACCTGACTTATTTTTTTTAGCATTTCATATCTATTTTACTCAAAAAATAAGAATTAATAATAAAAAATACAAATTTATTATCCATTTTACTTTTTACAAATTCATTTTAAACAGGATGCTACAGGATAGCAATTTTACGAACTACTGCTACTTTTACTTCTAACTAACTGACAACCATTTGAAATGACAATGATGAGATTTAATAAATCAAATTGCTCCCTTATTCTTCTGTTTTTTTATTGCTTTATAAATTCATTTGCTCAGGAAACAACTTCTCCATGGCCAAAATCAACGAATATTAATCAGCCATGGACACGCTGGTGGTGGATGGGAAGTGCTGTAGACAAACCAAACCTAAAAAAGAGCCTTGTAGATTTTCATAAGGCCGGAATTGGTGGCGTAGAAATTACACCAATCTATGGTGTCAAAGGAGAAGAAAGCAATTTCATTGATTATCTCTCTCCAAAATGGCTGGAAATGTTGGATTATACCATTCATATTTCTGACAGTCTCCACATGCAGGTTGATATGGTTTTAGGAACGGGCTGGCCTTATGGAGGTTCGCATGTCACTTTGCCCCATGCCGCTACAAAATTGATTGTCGAGAAATACCAGGTGAAAAAGAATGAAACAATTGATCGAAATATTAAACTGGAAAACAGTAAAGAAAAACAGCCTGCAGAACTGTTATATGTGGTGGCCCATGGAAGCGACGGATCTGTTATTGATCTGACAAATCAATTGAGTAAAAATCTTTCTAAACCAAAGGATAAAGGTATTGACGGAAAATCTGTTTCTATTCCTAATTCATTAGAACCAAATAAATTAAAATGGAAAGCCAAAAAAACAGATTATACCTTATATGCTATTTTTAGTGGTAAAACCGGACAGCAGGTAAAAAGAGCTGCTCCTGGAGGGAGCGGTTTTACATTAGACCATTATTCCGAAGAAGCCTTAAATGAATATGTTGTTCCTTTTAACAATGCTTTTAAAGGACGTGAGGGAAAAATCAGGGCTATTTTTAATGACAGTTATGAAGTTTACGGAACTGATTTTACGCCTAATTTTTTCGAAGAATTTCAAAAACTAAGAGGCTATGATTTAAAAAAACAAATGCCATCATTGTTGAGTGAAACTGATAATGAAATTGGTAACCGAATAAAAAGTGATTACAGACAAACTATTGGCGATTTATTATTGAATAAATTTGACAAACCCTGGACACAATGGGCAAATTCAAAAAACTATAAAACCAAACTTCAGGCACACGGATCTCCCGGGAATTTAATTGATTTATATGCTTCCGCCGATATTCCCGAATGTGAAACTTTTGGTTCTATGCCATTTGACATTCCGGGTTTCAGACGTGAAAAAGAAGATATCCGTGAAGGAGATGCAGATCCGGTAATGCTGAAATTCTCGTCATCTGCAGCTCACATTTCAGGAAAAAACCTTGTTTCTTCTGAAACTTTTACCTGGTTAAGAGAACATTTTAAAACAGCTTTATCACAATGTAAACCAGAAGCAGAAGATTTAATGCTGAATGGCGTCAATCATATTTTTCTTCATGGTTCAACTTATTCGCCAGAAAGAGCAGCCTGGCCGGGATGGAAATTTTATGCATCTGTAAATTTCAATTCCAATAACAGTATTTGGGAGGATGCTCCTGCCCTGTTCTCTTATATTGCAAACTGTCAATCCCTGTTGCAACAGGGAAAATCAGATAATGAAATATTACTTTATTGGCCCATTTTTGATACTTGGGACAAATATCAAAAAGGAACTTTGTTTTTTCAATTCAAAATACATTCTTTATCTGAATGGTTGTATGAAACTTCTTTTTATGATACAACCAAAAGTTTAATAAAAAAAGGATACGGCGTTGACTTTATTTCAGATAATTTTATTGCCCAGGCAAAAGTCGTGAACGGAAAAGTTAGTCTGCCAGGCGGAACTTTCAAATCACTAGTTGTTCCTGAATGCAAAAAAATGCCGCTTGCCACTTTGCAGAAACTCCTTGAGCTGAAGAAAGCGGGTGCGAATATTATATTTGAAGGACTTCCGGAATCTGTTCCCGGTTTTAATGAGTACCAAAAACAGGAACAGGAACTTAAAACACTTTTAACGGCAAACACTGAACTAGTTAAACCAACAACTGATATTTTTACAACATTAGAAAATGCTCAAATATATCCTGAAACACTTGTAAATACAGGTTTAAAATTCATTCGAAGAAATGTTGATGGGGAAAAAATATATTATGTAGTAAATCACACTCCTAAAACAATTGATGAATTTATTCCGATTCAAATTGGTAATAAAGAGGTTGTAATTTTTGATCCGTTAAACAGAAATTATGGGAATGCTATTGTAAAGAAAGACGCCAATACAACACTTGTAAAAATTAAAATAGAACCAGGGCAATCTTATTTTCTAAAAACAGAAAACACGGTTTCTCAAAAGAAATGGAATTACTTCGAACCAACTGCTGCCGCTATTCCGTTAAAAGGAAACTGGAAAATTGCTTTTGATAAAGGCGGTCCAAAATTACCTCCAGTTGCAACAATTTCGAATTTAGAATCCTGGACAAAATTAGGTCCTGAGGCAGAAGCTTTTTCAGGATCTGCAACATACACACTTCAATTTGATAATCCGAATACCAAAACAGAAGCCTGGAGTTTAAATTTGGGAGATGTCCGCGAAAGCGCAAAAGTTTGGCTAAATGATCAGTTTATTGGAACCGCCTGGTCAGTTCCATATAATTTGAATATTGGAAAATTAAAAGCTGGAAAAAATACCTTAAAAGTTCAGGTTACCAATCTTTCTGCCAACCGAATCAGGGACAAGGAACTCAAAGGCGAAGAATGGAAAATTTTCTATGAAATTAATATGGTTGATAAAGATTATAAGAAATTCGACGCCACAAAATGGAGCCCAATGCCTTCAGGGTTACTAGGGCCTGTTACGCTAACACCATTAAAACCAAAAAACTAACTACTAAATAACCAGTACTAAAATGAGAAAATTACTTTTAATCTTCGCTATATGCTTTTTATATACGGCAAATGCACAACAGCCTTTTGATAAAAAACTGGTGCTGAAACAAATGATTTTGGCCAATGATTATTTTATGCAGAAGTGGCCAGAAACCGGCAAAACTATTATTACCAATAAAGAACGTCCGAGTAATATTTGGACACGCGGAGTTTATTATGAAGGACTCATGGCCCTGCACGAAATTTTCCCGAAAGACGCCTATTATGACTATGCTTATTCCTGGTCAGAATTCCATAAATGGGGATTCAATAGTGGTAACACAACCCGCAATGCTGACAATTATTGTGCTGCTCAAACCTATATTGACCTGTACAATTTAGAACCAGATTCTAAAAAACTAAAAAATACAAAAGCCAATATTAATATGCTTTTAAATACAGCTCAATTGGACGATTGGTCGTGGATTGACGCCATCCAAATGGGAATGCCGGTTTTTGCAAAAATGGGAGTACTTGAAAAAGACAATCGTTATTTCGAGAAAATGTACCAGATGTATATGTATTCCAGAAACAAACATGGAGACAACGGACTTTTTAATCCAAAAGATGGCCTGTGGTGGCGGGATGCCGATTTTGATCCTCCATACAAAGAACCAAATGGCGAAGATTGTTACTGGAGCCGTGGTAATGGTTGGGTAATTGGCGCTTTGGCAAAAGTACTTACCATCATTCCTGAAAATGCACCGCACAGAGAACAATATGTAAAGGATCTAAAAGCTATGGCAGCCGCGCTTGTTCCTATTCAAAGACCTGACGGATTCTGGAATGTAAGTTTACATGATCCAACAAACTTTGGCGAGAAGGAAACTTCAGGAACTGCTTTATTCGTTTATGGAATAACCTACGGAATTAATAGTGGAATTTTGAAAAAAGAAGCTTATTTGCCTGTTGTACAAAAAGCATGGAATGCAATTACAACTGAAAGTTTGCATACTAATGGATTTCTCGGCTTTTTACAATCAACCGGAAAAGAGCCTAAAGATGGTCAGCCATTATCATACGATAAAATTCCAGATTTTGAAGATTACGGATTAGGGTGTTTTTTACTTGCCGGTTCAGAAATTTATAAAATGAAATAATGAAAAAAGCGTTATTGTATTTTGTTTTACTTCTTTTTAATTCAGCTTTATTTTCTCAGGAATTTAAGAGAGAAAAATACAATTTTAATGCCGATTGGAAACTAAAAACAGGAGACTCAAAAGATGCAGAATCTCCTTCTTTTAATGATAATTCATGGAAAAAAGTAACGCTTCCTCATGCTTATAATCAGCAGGAAGCTTTTGAAAAAGACATTGAACATCTTACTACGGGAATTGTTTGGTATCGAAAGAAATTTAAACTTCCCAAAGGCATCAAAGATCCTAAAATTTTTCTTGAATTTGAAGGAATTCGTCAAGGGGGAGTGCTTTATTTAAATGGACAAAAAGTTGGTCTTCATGAAAATGGCGTAATGGCCTTTGGCTTTGATATTTCAAATTTGGTAAAACCTTTTCCTCAAGAAAATACAATTGCTCTTAGAATTGATAACGACTGGAAGTACAAGCAGCAAGCCACAGGAGCATCCTATCAATGGAATAACATCAACTTTAATGCTAATTATGGCGGAATTCCAAAAAACGTTTTTCTTCATATTACAGGCAAATTATATCAAACACTTCCGCTCTACTCCAATCTAAAAACTACCGGAGTTTACATCTATCCAACTAATATTGATATTCCGACAGAAAGTGCTGTTATCAATGCTGAAACAGAAGTTCGCAATGAATTTGAAAATTCAAAAACAATTCAATATGATGTTATCATTGAAGATTTAGATGGCAAAAAGATTGCTTCTTTTTCAAGCGAAAAAACGACAATTCTGCCAAACGAGACAAAAATTTTAAAAGCTGCTACTCTGGTTAACCATCTGCACTTCTGGAGCTGGGGTTACGGTTATTTATATACCGTAAAAACGGTTTTAAAAGTCGATGGAAAAATCATTGATGAAGTATCAACCAAAACCGGCTTTAGAAAGACCGCTTTTAAGGAAGGCCAATTTTGGCTGAATGACCGGGCGCTGCAGATAAAAGGATATGCACAAAGAACCAGTAATGAATGGCCTGCAATTGGGATGTCCGTTCCCGCATGGATTAGTGATTTCAGTAACAAATTAATTGTTGAAGGCAATGGGAATTTAGTCCGCTGGATGCATGTCACGCCATGGAAACAAGATGTAGAATCCTGCGACAGAGTTGGATTGTTACAGGCAATGCCAGCTGGTGATGCCGAAAAAGACGCGCAGGGAGATACCTGGAAACAGCGTGTAAACTTGATGCGGGATGCCATTATTTATAATAGAAATAACCCGAGCATTATTTTTTATGAAAGCGGAAATGAATCCATTAGTGAGGCTCATATGCATGAAATGAAAAGTCTCAGAAATACGTATGATCCTTTTGGTGGACGCGCTATTGGCTCTCGCGAGATGCTGGAGAGTCAGGAAGCCGAATATGGCGGAGAGATGCTTTATATTAACAAAAGTGCCAGAAAACCATTGTGGGCAACTGAATATTCAAGAGATGAAGGCTTGCGAAAGTATTGGGATGAATTCTCCCCTCCTTTTCATAAAGAAGGCGATGGACCTTTATATCGTGGAAACCCTGCCAATGATTACAACCATAATCAGGATCATCACGCTATTGAAAATATCATCCGATGGTATGATTATTACCGGGAAAGACCAGGAACGGGGAAAAGAGTGAACTCCGGCGGCGTAAACATCATTTTCTCAGACTCCAATACACACCATCGCGGTGAAGAAAATTACAGAACAAGTGGCGAAGTTGATGCGATGCGAATCCCTAAAGACGGTTATTGGGCGCATCAGGTCATCTGGGATGGCTGGGTTGATGTTGAGAAACATCGTGCCCATATTTTAGGGCATTGGAATTATACTGAGACTGTTACCAAAAACATTTACGTAGTTTCAACAACCTCTAAAGTTGAATTATTTATCAATGGAATCTCTAATGGATTTGGAAAAAGAAGCAATGGATTTCTTTTTACGTTTGAAAATATCAACTGGAAATCAGGAACAATAAAAGCGATTGGTTATGATGAAAACGGAACTGTTTTAAGCCAAGATGTAAAAACAACAACAGGAGAGCCATCAGAGATAAGACTACAATTAAGAACGCAGCCACAGGGGATGCTGGCCGACGGTGCCGATGTTGCTTTAATTGATGTTGAAGTTGTAGATAAAAACGGGAATCGCTGTCCGATCAGCAACAATATGATTGAGTTTTCAATTGAAGGGCCAGCTGCATGGCTGGGCGGAATTGCCCAGGGGCCTAAAAATTATATCCTTTCAAAAGACATTCCAGTAGAAAATGGTATCAATCGTGTTATGATTCAATCTTTGGCGAGGGCCGGAAAAATAAAAATCACAGCCAAATCAGCCGGATTGAAATCATCTGAATTGTCTTTTGAAACAAAACCGGTACTGGTTACAAACGGTCTCTCAGAAACACTTACCCGAACAAGCCTTCCCTCAAATTTACAGCGTGGGCCAACTCCTAAAACCCCCTCTTACACACAAAAAAGGATTCCGGTATCTATTCTAAATGCTGTTTCTGTGGCAAATAATGCTGAAACCTACAAAAGTTATGACGACAACGAGCTAACTGAATGGAAAAATGACGGGAATATTAATACAGGAACTATAACTTATACACTTTCAAAACCTTCAATCGTAAATGAAATTGTAGTTAAATTAACAGGCTGGAGAACTAAAATATATCCTATTCGAATTTTGGCCGATGGAAAAGAAGTTTTTAAAGGAAATACCACACAAAGTTTGGGATATATAACAATTCCCTTAGAACCCGTGTTGGCTGAAAAAATCACTATTGAACTCATTGGCGCCAACACAGAAAAAGATGGTTTTTCTAAAATTGTTGAAGTAGATCCAACAAAAGAATTAGATTTATATAAGGATAAAACAGCAGTAGGTGCAACAGGTCAATTACGCATTGTTGAAATAGAGTTTTATGAAAAAATCAATTAATTTAAACGTAGTTAAAGTACTATTCGTTCTTGCCTCTTTAGGAATAAACTTTTCCGTTTTTTCGCAAAATAAAGAAATTCCATTATGGGATAAAGTTCCCGATGAAATTATATCCAAGGAGTATTCAGAGAAAATCGTGACCGATAAAAACGGGATTGCAGAAGATGTTCGAAAAGTCACCAAACCTACCCTTACAGCTTATTTTGCTGATCCGCAAAAATCTAATGGAACAGCTGTCGTCATTTGTCCTGGAGGCGGTTATGGCATGCTGGCTATCAATAAAGAAGGATTTAAAGTTGCACAATGGCTTAATGGTCTGGGCATAAATGCTTTTGTTCTCAAATATAGATTGCCCAGTGATCTAATTATGAAAAATAAAACTGTTGGTCCATTGCAGGATGCGCAGCAAGCTGTGAGACTGGTTCGTCGAAATGCCGTTAAATGGAAATTGAATCCGAACAAAATTGGCATTATGGGGTTCTCCGCTGGTGGTCATTTGGCTTCCACTTTATCTACACATTACAATGATAAAATTTATGTTCCCCAAGACACTACGAGCGCCAGACCAAACTTTTCCATTTTAATTTATCCGGTTATCTCCATGCAACAGGGCATTACCCATCAGGGATCTAAGGATAATTTATTAGGCCAAAATGCTGGCACTGAAACAGCGGATCAATATTCAAATGAAAAACAGGTAAATGCCGGCACACCAAAAACATTCTTAGTTCATGCCACAGATGACAAGGCAGTCCCGGTTGAAAACAGCATTAATTATTATCTGGCTTTGAAAAAAGAAAAAGTTGCTGCCGAGATGCATTTGTATGAAAACGGGGGCCATGGTTTTGGTTTGGGCGTGGAAGGAACAAATGCATCCTGGCCCAAAACCTGTGAAAAATGGTTAGCCGCCAATAGTTTAATGCTACAACCAGAGGCTTATGTATTTACTTATTTTAAAGGAAACGGTGAGGATGGCCTGCATTTGGCCTACAGCGAAGATGGATATACATGGACGGCTTTAAAAAATGACACTTCGTTTTTAACCCCGGAAGTTGGAAAAGATAAACTCATGCGGGATCCTTGCGTTATAAAAGGCCCAGACGGATTGTATCATATGGTCTGGACCGTCAGCTGGACCGATAAAGGGATTGGATACGCGTCATCCAAAGATTTAATTCACTGGTCAAAACAGGAATTTATCCCTGTAATGGCATCCGAGGAAAAAACAAGAAATACATGGGCTCCTGAAATTACCTATGATGAAAAATCAAAAAAATACATGATCTATTGGGCCTCTACAATAGATGGGAAATTTTCGCAAACAAAATCAGCGGAAGAAAAAGGCTACAATCACAGAATTTACTATACCAGAACCAAAGATTTTAAGAAATTCTCGAAAACTAAATTACTGTATGAACCCGGATTTAATGTAATAGATGCGTCGATTGTAAAACAAGATCAGGGGTTTGTAATGTATTTAAAAGATGAAACCCGAAATCCGGTTCAGAAAAATATTAAAATAGCCGTTGGCAAAAAACTAAAAGGTCCCTATAGTGCAGCGAGCGATGCCATTACCGGAAACTATTGGGCAGAGGGCCCAACTGCCGTTAAAATAGACAATAACTGGACTGTTTATTTTGATAAGTACACCCAAAAGAAATATGGGGCAGTCAAAGAAACACCCCAGGGTTGGGAAGATATTTCAGCACAAATTAGCTTTCCGCCAGGCGCGCGTCATGGTACGGTTATAAAAGTTTCCAGCCAGGAATTAAGCGTTTTAAAAAAACAGTAGAAAAAAACCGGGATCAACCCCCTTATCCCGGTTTTGAAAAAAAAGCGCATAACATTCCAGTACAACTCCTTTCTTTTGATACAGTGTCCCTGCGTGTGAGGGCTTTTTTTAATCTGCCAAGAAATAAATACAGCTGGGCTTGTTATGCTTGTAGGAAGGTTCATACCTTAAATAACCATAATCACTAAGCTCTTTTATGCACCTAAAATAAGTAGTTTCGGATATTTTGGCCATGGACGCAATCTGATAGCTAAAGACCTTAATGGGATTTATAAAACCGCCGCAAAGGCTATATTGCAGCAGTGAGGCAAAAATCCCCAAATGGGTGTTGCTGATTCTCTGATCCCTCTCCACGGCGGCAAAGAATTCCAAAAAAACCTTGAAATTATCAGAGTTTATTGGACCTGTTATTTGTTCTTGCTTTAGCTTGCTTGGGCTTTTCAGGCTGGTTTCTATCCTCATGGAGGGCTTTTTTTTTTGACTCCCCCACTACATCATATTCTACATCGAGCTGTTTTATATCCTTAAATTGCCTGTTGTCCCTTTTCTTGAAATCGCTATCGTAAATTTCGATGGTCTTGAACTGGGGACTGGCCATGATATAAAACCGATCCTCTTTGCCGTCTTTTAAAAAAACAACGCTCTGCAGGTTTCCTTTTTTCAGCGAGCGCAAAAGGTTCTCGCTCAGGGTTTCATTCTGCAGCTCTTTTATTGGGTATTTGGCCAGGGTGCCCTGCAGGTTGTAGCCATAATTCTCATGGTAGAGCTGCAGCTTGAAATTCCCGCGCTCATCGGTTTGTTTAAAATCCATCTGCACCCAACCGTTAAAGCTGTGGCCCTCGCGGGTATGCAGGTCTTTGTTGATGGCTCTGCCCATCAAGAGGTTCTGGGCCTCCTTTAGGGTGATATTGCCCGATTTTCCGATATAAAACGTATGGGTCAGACTATCGGATATGTTTTCTTTCTGCATCTCTACTTTATAGGAATTAAAAAAATACATATCCGAATCCTTGGCCTTATTAAAGGTAAGGGTAGCCCTGGCCACACGATCCTCGGGGTAAGTCTCATGGTAAAGGGTAAAGCTTGGGGCCCCTTGCTTTAATTTCTCTTTTAATTCTAATTCTAGTGCCTCACCAAATCCGGTGTAGAGCAACTGATCGCGCAGATACTGGAAATTATTCTCGTTCATGACATTTAATTTTAAATTAGTACTTGTTTATAAACCACTGAGCACTTGCAGCTCCATGAGGTCGCTATTTTTAATATGAAGGCCGATTTGCCTTTCTCCACCGCGCTCCAAAAGCTCAATGGTCAGGTATTTCTTCTCGGGAATGGTAAATTTGGGCAGGGCAAAAACCACAGTTACCTCTGACACGTCGGGTATTTTAGATACTTTGGTGCTCGCAAATAAGGGCGTGATCTCGATTTCCTGAGAGGCCGTTCGCCTGGATTTTTTCTGATCGCATATAAAGAAACGCAACTGGTCGATATCATAGTTAATCGGGGATGCATTGCCAAGGACTATCCTGTAATACAAAACATCCTGATGGATAAAAAGCCCGCTCACTTCAAGTTTAATATCAAACTTTCGGGTCTTCAGCCCTTTTATTGTGGCCTTTTTTGAAAGGGCCAAAAGCGCGTACTGCTCGAGCTGTTTTTGATTTTCATTCTCTGCTGAAAATAAAATTTCCTGATTCAGGGTCATGCTGCCCTCCATAACCAGGTTCAGGTCAGGTGACAGCTCGTCATAACAGAGAATAAACCCAAAAAGTTTTCCCTCGGCGGTCACCACCGTGAGGTTGGTTTCTTTGAAATTTTCCCTGGCAGCCTTTACAAGCAAAATATTCTCCACCGCTTTTGCTTTTTGCACCAAAACCTCCTGGCTTCCCTTATCGACGCTCTTGATCGGATATTCAAATACAATGCTGGTGGTTTTCAAATAAGCCACCTGCACCCTTTTGTACTGGCCGTCATAACCGGACCCGGGAGTCTCGCCCAGTTGTGCCCAGAGGGGAAAAACCGCACAGAATATAAAAGCCCAAAACCATAACTTACTGTTTTTCATAGCTGTTATTTTTAAATTATTTCAAACTGTTTTCTTTGGCATCATAAAGCAGTAACCGATAGCCGGCCTTGACCACAACCTTTACAAGTTTTACCTTTTTACTCATAAGGCTCTTGGCAGCCTCTATGCCCATCCCGGCAGCCTGCGCTCCCCAGGAATCATCCAGGCCTGCCACTCCAACGGTTTGAATGGACCTCTCGGCCGATGCTTTGGCCACATCCCTGCTAATAGTCCCGGGGATATAAATGCCGCTTATCCCATCGGTATCATAGACCAGCAGGTCCACGGGGAAAATGGAATTTTGGTACTGTATGTGCTCTATCTTAACCTCCAGGCGTTCGGCTTTCAGCGCCGCAATTCCAAATAAAAAGGTATTCTTTGGAATCACAACTCCATTGATCATAACATCTGAGCTTAGCCTTAGTTTAACCGTGGATCCGTTCACCAGGGTCTGTGTCTGGTGCACTACGGCTTGCAGCGCATTTTGGGCTTTCTCTGGCAGAGAATCCTGCTCGGTGGAAAAAAATGCATTCCGTTGCACTGCTTCTTTGAGATTTGCGATCTGGTTTTGCCCAGCCTTTTGCAGCGAGGAGATATTCTCAGGACTCTTTCTCTTCTGTAGGGGAAATACTTTTCCCCTTTGCTGCTCTGAGGCTTGTTTTAGCCGTTGCTCTACCCTTCCTGGGTGCTGGATATCCAAAATGTTCTCCAGCATGCCCCCGAGCTCCTTAAGCTCGGGATCAGGCGCTGCAGGGGCACTCATCCTGGACATTAGCTGCTCTAGGTTTTGCATCTCGGAGGCCTGCTGCACGGAGGATCCATAATTGGTAAACTCGCGCATGTCCTGCTCTGGATCCATTTTAAAAGATGGGGTGCTGATTGTTTTTTCAAGCAATCTGAGTTTTTGATACACCTTCTCTTCATTGCTCCTTGCATTGATACCCTCCAGAGCTGTTTTTCCATAAGGTTGCTCAAATGCCTGGTTGGTTCCTTGCCAAAAAACAGCGTCCTCAGCGCTACCGGGCTGGGCATAATTGGGATCCTTTTTGATTTGCTCGGCCAGTTTCACAGAGTCCAGGGCTGCCCGATCGTAATAGCTCATCTTGCTAAGGGCTGAGTCTTCTGTGAAACTGGGGCTGGGAAGCTCCAGGTTGAATCCCTTTTTGTGCTGCATCTTCTCGCCTGCCTGCTGGTCTTTTTCCCCTTTAAGGCTCCAGAATAACATGGTGAGAAAAGGCAGCACCAGAAAAGGTAAAACCAACAGCATTTTACGCTTTTTTAATTCTTTTAAAGATTTTATATTATTTTCCATCATTGTACTCTTTATCATTAGACCTGTAATAATTCTCGATATAAACAAGGCTGTCCAAAAGCCCCGGACGCCATACCCTCAGGCTATCATAAAAGGCTCTTTCTGAGGAATCTTCCCTTTGCAGATACATTTTAAAATCCATCGTTGCCTTGTATTTTCCCCCCGAAACTGCAAAGGGCTGCAAAACGCTGTCTTTTCCTTGTGGCCCTGTGAGCACTTTAGCCTTCGAGGGGATCCTGATATTTTCAGGGGTATGGTTCTTAAAGCTGTTATAAACAATCAAAAGGTTCAGACTACTGCCAAGAAGCACAAATCCCGCCAGCAGAAAAATCATATCTCTTTTGCAGAGCCCCATGGTCAGCCCGCTCATTTCCCTGGCCCACCTATCGCGCATTTGCCCATAATAGTTAGCCAGCACAGCAATCATCTCTGTTTTGTTTAGTGAGGTTTTCATTTCTTTTTATTTTCGATTCTCTGTACTTAAATCCTTATTTTCCAGCGTAATCCAACGCTCGATGAGAAACCCGTGGGGATTGTTATCGCTTCTTGAGACCGAACGGAGCATGCCGCGGGTCAAAAGGCTTCTCCTGACAATACTGGTGCTTCGTATAATCTTTTGGGTGGCAAAACAGCTAAAGCCATAAGGATACTGCCCGGTATCAATTTGTATACTGTCAATTTGAATCCTCTGGCTGATATTGCCTGAAATGACCGAGCTGTAATACCCGCTTTCTTTCAGGTCGTCATAAATTCTCTTGGCGCTCTGATCGGCCAGGTACAAGGCCCGGGCCAGATTCTCTTTTATCACTTTCTCATCAGGGTCCAGGGTAAAGAAATACTGATGAAAAGTCTTTACATGGTCCTTTGCCTCCACCGCAATATTGTCTTTCCTCTCCGATAAATAGGCTTCAAGCACCTTTCCCTGAGCCAAGATGTAAACCCTGTCCTGCATGCGGGTCAGGGCCTGGTAACTCTTGAAGAGGGTAAAGCAGCAAATGATCACACAGCCGGCTATAACCAGCATGGTAAATCCCCTTACATAGCGAAAGGCCGTATCAATATTTTTCATTTTGGTAAACATCAGTGTTACTTTTTAATTGCTTTTACGAATTTCCCTTGAGCCGCTCTCCCATATAATTCCCTTTGTGTTGAAAATGGGGAGCATTTGAAGAAGAGGCTATATGCTGAGAGGTCCCAGCGGGATTATTTCCCATACCATCCCCTCTAACCGTTATGGAGCTTACCGAGGAGGCCGTACTGGCAAAAAAGTTGGTTACCTGTTGTCCCAGGGCGTCTCCTCCCCCGGCATGGACTATATAATTGGCCACAGAGGGAACCGTTACATAGCCAATAATGCCAATGATCATAAAAATCAGGTACCCCATATCGGTATCACTAAAAAAGGTATCACCGCTTTGGTTTACCTGAACGATATCGAGCTTTAGCATCTGCTGCTGGATCTTGCCGATTATCGCTCCAAAAATATTGGCCACCGGCAGCCAGAGGTAAATATTGATATACCGCGCCAGCCAAGCGCTGAGCGTATGCTGGAAACCATCGAAAACCGCAAGGCCAAACACCAGCGGGCCCAAAACCGACAGTACCACGAGCTGGAAAGTCCTCAGGGTATCGATACAAAGGGAAGCCGCCTCAAAAAGCACCCGCAGAACCTCGCTCATCCACTGCTTGACAGAATTTTTAAAATTATAAGAGGCTTTCTCCATGGCAAACTTGACATCGTTTCCAATTCCCTCGAGTACTCCCTCGGCGCGTGGATCAGCCTGATCGTGCGTGTATTTGTACCACTGATCGCGATCCCCCATCCCGGTGGCTCCCACATACATCTTCCAGGGATCGGTTTTCCTGATGGCTTTTTCCTTTTCTTGCAATAGCACTTCAATGGCCTTGTTGGACCCTTCGACCATGGCCGCGGTAGCGGTAACCGTTGGTTTTAGAATCCCATTGATCAGGGCCAGCACTGATGGAAAAATCATGATACAGAATCCCAGGACAAAGGGCCTGAAAAGAGGATAAAAATCAATGGGCTCAGCCTTGGCGATATGGCGCCAAACCCGAAAGGCGATATACCATAGCGCCCCAAAGCCCGCTATGGACTGCCCTACGGCCAAAAGGTTTTGGCAAAGCGGCATCATCTCCTCATAGAGCTGCTCGAGGATTAGCTGCAGCCCTTTTGTATCGGTTCGCGGGTTTTGCCCCTGGCCCGCCAGGGACCAGGGCAAGGCGGCAATTGTAAAGACAATCCCGGTTTTAAATTTCAAATGCATCTGGCTAGTTTTTTAATTCATGAAGTGCCCTTCCCTTCTCCACATCATTTGTTTCTTTGGATCGCTGCAGGGCCAGCATATTGGACTGGTCATTAAAGTTTTGAAGAAATAAAACCTTGTCCTGCATGTCTGCATAAATCCGGTCAATGGCAGCCAGCCTCTCATCATCGGACATCCGGAGCCTGTCTGCCGTTACAATCAGGGTAAGTTCATCCAGGTTTGCAAGGCTCTGCTTTAGCAAATTTCCATAGACCCGCTCTAAATACCCGAGCTCTTTTTGGGTAAAACGATTGCTCTTGGCAAAACCATCCAGCGCCGTTTTGCTCTCCCGTACCAAAAGGATCTGCAGACTGATAATATCCCCAACCCTTTTGTAATTCCTCACCACAGGGCTCACCTGCAAAAGGGCATCCAAAAAGGCCTTATGTAGGCTAAAGTTTCCCTCAGCCATATCCTTGACCGTTTTGTATCCGCCCGATAAAATCTGGTAGCCTTTTTTCATATCGCTGAGAATTTGCCTGAACTGGGTGAGCTTTTCAATATTGAGAATCAGCTGTTGTATTTCCTGGCCCTGGCCTCTAATCGGAACCGGGATCAAGCTGAGAAGAATGATAACTGTTAAAATCAATGTCTTTTTCATGAGCACTTGTTTTTATAATCCTTGCAAAACCCTTTGGTATTGTATTTCTTTTTTCTCCCTGTCCTTTGAAAGAGAAAGCCCTAGCGCCTGAGAGGTGAAACTCTCACAAAAAGTATAATCCTGTAACATGGTCTCATACAGGGCGTCAATTCGCTCCAGGCGCTGATCATCTGTCATCACCATTGTGGTGTCTGTCGTTACAAGTACGAGTTCATCCAGGGTCCTGTTGCAATTCTCAAAGAGTCTTGCAAAGCAGCGTTCGATATAATCCAGCTCACTGCCATGAAACAGATCATCGCCTTTAAGCCCTTTGATGGTCTTATTGGCTATTTTGATAATTTTAAGCTGCAGCCAAACAATCCGGACCACTTTTGAATAGTTCCTGATCCGGGGATTAACCTTTTTCAAAGAATTAAAATAATCCCCATGAAGCTTTACCTCCCCTTTTTTAAGGTCTCCTATCAAATGAAGTCCCCCTCTCACCACATTATACCCTTTCTGGGCATAGCCCATATAGACCTTTAAAGCCGCAATCTGCAGCAGCATTTCCCGTCGCCACTTTCCCTGGGCGCTCAGATTCTGGCTGCCTATAAAAAGCAATACCAGTACTAGAACTAACTTTTTCATGATCTTTTACTTAATTCCATAAAATTCCCTGACTTTCTTCACATCATGGCTTGTCTTGGCCCTTTGAAGGCTAAGGAGCATATTTTGCTTATTGAAAAGTATCAGGTCGTCATAATTGGCCTGGATCTGGTCGGCTGCCGTATTAATAATTTCGAGCCTTTTAAGATCGCTCATCTGGGTGGTAAAAGAATCCAGCACTAAAAAAATCTGATCTATATTCTTTATACTTTCCTGCAGCATGCCCTCATACATGCCTTGCATATAGGCTAGTTCCGCGGCGCTAAAATGAGTGTCCTGCCGCAAAAGGTTCCAGGTGCTTTCGTATTGCTGGATCAACCGGGTTTGCAGGCGGGTTATTTCTTTGATGCGCTGGTAATAGGTAATCGCGGATTTGACCCGTGCAAGCTCCTCATAGTACCCCTTATAGAGATCCCGCTGCTTTTTGGTCCACTGCGATATCTCCTCGAGTTTTAATTTGGAGAGTGCATTTTCGATTTGTTTCTGGGCATTCTGAAGCCAGATGGTCTTGTTTTGCAGGCGCTGGATCCGAAGATCAATAGCCTTGATCACCTTTTTGGTCACCGCCTTTACAATCTCCAGTATTGGAAGGGCTACTATATTTTCAGCAGGCCTTGCCGGTGTACCGACTAAAAATAGGCACAGCACACAAGTGATGAGTTTGATCCTTGCTTTCATTTTTCCTTTTCATTTAAATTCCATTTCTTATATCCTGGGCCAATGCCGCAATTCCCTTTTTAATGTCTCCATCAAATTTCTTAGCATGCGCATTTACTTTTACCTTCTCGCTCTCCTCGGTGGTATAGGCCAGATACTCTTCGAAAGACACTTCGGTCCTGTAAACTTTTGAGTACATTCCACCCAGGGAAATAAAAACCTCCTTGTATTTTTTTGAAGGGTCGTTGGCCTTGTTCACCGAGAGTACCAGGGCCTTTTCCTTCTCGGTGAGCCCCAGAAGTTCTTGTATCTGGTCAAACTTGTTCTGGTACTTGCTCTGATCCAGCAGGATCTTGCAGTCGCTGTTGTTGATAATGGCCTGCTTGACTACCGGTGAGGAAATAATATCCTCCACCTCCTGGGTGACTACTATAGCTTCTCCAAAA
This sequence comes from Flavobacterium sp. Root420, assembly GCF_001427905.1. GTDB lineage: Bacteria > Bacteroidota > Bacteroidia > Flavobacteriales > Flavobacteriaceae > Flavobacterium. The sequence continues at coordinate 440,283 of NZ_LMEF01000029.1, read as the reverse complement.
AACTTCCGCACAGTCTTAAAAAGGTACTTGATATATTCGGCCATACCCTCCTTGGCAATGGCCTTCCAGGCCTCTTCAATGAGGATCATTTTTCGGATGCCCTTGAGCTTTCGCATCTTGCTGATAAAGACCTCCATAATGATGATGGTCACCACCGGAAACAATATAGGATGGTCCTTGATGTTATCGAGTTCAAAGACAATAAACCGCTCTTTTAAAAGCTCGAGATTCTCTCTGGCATTCAAAAGATAATCAAACTCACCTCCCTTATAATACGGGCGCAATACATAGAGAAAATTATTCACATCAAAATCTTTCTCCTTTACCTTATCGTTTTGTAAAATACTGATAAAATCTTCCTTCAAAAACTCATAGAAACTGTCAAAACAGGGAAATATACTCTCATTGCCTTGCAGTTTCTCATAATAGAACTGCAGTGCATTGGAGAGGGCCACGTATTCGCTTCGGTTAAAGGTTTCATCATCTTTTTTCCACAGTGCCAGAAGCAGTGTTTTAATGCTTTCTTTTTTCTCGGTATCCAAGCTGTCGCCTCCCCCGATATAAAAAGGATTGAACCTTATGGGATTCTTCTCGTCATAGGTAAAATAATAGCCGCCCACCATATCACAAAGCCCTTTATAGCTGTGCCCCACATCCACCAGGACAATATGGGTCCCTTGCTCGTAATAGCTCCTTACCATATGATTGGTAAAAAAGGATTTCCCGCTTCCCGAGGGTCCCAGTATAAATTTATTTCTGTTGGTACACAGGCCCATCTTCACCGGCTCATCGCTGATATCCACATGCACGGGTTTACCTGTAAGCCTATCCCCCAATCGTATTCCTACAGGGCTTAAAGAGGACCGGTACGCTGTTTCCATATTCAGGAAACACACCGCCTGCTCGGTGAAGGTGTCAAAGGTGTCATTCATGGGAAAATCCGCGGCATTGCCGGGTATTCCCGCCCAATAGATTTGCGGTGCCCCAACGGTTTCCTGTTTGGCCGCGGCATCCATCTGGGCAAGGGCCGAGCAGACCTTGTTTTTAATCTCCTTTAGCTCTTCTTTATCATGGCTCCAGGCCAGCACATTAAAATGCGCTTTGACAGGGAGTCTTTGCTGGGCAATAGCTTCATTTAAAAAATCATTGGTGGCATCACGCGCTATCATATTCTCCCGGCTGTAGGCGGACAAGGACTGCAGGCGCAGCCTTTTGCTCTCGATTCTCTGAAGGGTCTTTTGGGCATCTTCAATAAACAGGTACTGATTGTAGATATGATTGCACGATAAAAGCTGTCCCAGGGTTGAGGCAAAGCCCACACTGAATTTGGTTCTGTCTGTAGAGTACCTGTCATAATTGATCCGCGAGCCGCATAAGGCCGGCAGATCTGCCGCGTCCCCAAGGGTAAAGAGCTGACAATGCTTGTCGCCCACCTGAAGCCCGGCATCGAATTTGACATCCTGGTATACAAACGAATTCTCATCTTCGGATAAAAAACAGTATCGCTCAATGAGTCCCTTTCTTAGGCTCTGGCTACCGAGCTGCACATCTGTCAGGCGGCTGAGCTTTACAAAGCCGCTGTCTTCCAGGATTCTTTTAAACTGCCCTGCGGAGTCTATAAAATCCTGCAACAGGGAAACTTTCAAAGTCTGCTCCGGTACGATGGAACTCCTAATGAGGCTTGAGAATAAAGAGCTTGAGTTTTTTCTCCCCTGTGGCTTTTTGGTGAGCATAATATAGCAGGAGTGATCCAAAAATGGCCGCTCGTTAAAGAACCGCTCGCTGCTTTGGCCCAGAAAACTGCTGTCCTGGCTTGCAAAATTGGCCTTATAGCTGCTTTGCAAAAACCAGTCCTGCTTGTGAAAAATACAAAACTTGGGCAATATTTTAATGGCTTTGATCCATGACTGATGAAAGGCTTCATATTCCTGGTCCGAGAGCGTAAAGATTTCGGGCAGTTCTGCCTTAAAGACAAGGGTTATATCGCCCTGCCGCGATAAAATACAATCGTGCTCAATGGACATAATAGGTAAAATATCCTCGATGCGTTTCTCCATGATCCTCTTCTCTTAACATTTAACGCCCTATAACTATCTTATCATAAAAACTCCCCTGCTGTACACTTTAATGCATTTTGGAATTTGTTTTCTTGCCAGAGCCTTCATAAGGCCATACTGCCCATACTGATGGCTCATCTTATAAATTTTGAAAACCGTAAAGGCGCCTGTGGTGGCAATAAATCCCACACAAAAAAGCGATGGCACACCCATAATGTATAAAGCGGCAAATACAATGAGCAAGCCCACAACGGCTCCTCCCAGATACCCGATATATTGAGCTTTTAACCCTTGGAACTGGATGCTCTGATTAATTCCCTTATTGATTTGATACACACTGTTGCTCATTTTGGCTATGCGTTAACGTTTTTTTTTCAGTGCCTGCTAAAATCTTAGACTCCAAAGAAAGATTTGATTACCGTGGCCACCACCACTAAAAACACGCAGCTTCCAAACCAGGCAGCGGCCACTTTACCTGTATCGGGATCACCGGCATTCCATTTCTGATAGACCTTCACGGCCCCTATAAGTCCCAGCAGTGCCCCAACCGCATACATAAGCTCGGTGCCGGCATCGAAATAGCTCCTGACTTTTTGGTTGGCCTCATTAATTCCAGCCACGCCATCCTGGGCCATGGCCTTGAAATGAAAGGCCAGCAATAACAGAAAAATACAGATCGTCTGTTTTTTAATTTGGATCCTTTTGAAATTGCAGTTATATTTTTTCATCTTACATCGTTTTTAAGATTGATTATTAAAAAAATAAAAAAGAGGAATATTCGCCGTTGCACACTCTGTTTCCCGTCACCCTAAAGCCATACCGCAGCAGAGAGAACAGGGATTATCCCTCCTCTTTTATTGATTGAGAATCTTCCTGCCAGAGCCTATCCACCTCGGCATAGGTTAAATTCAGCCGGGGACACTCCTGGCATAAAGAGACCGTAAGATCATTGATTTTTGCCCGAAGGGCAGACATTCTGATATAAGGATATTGCTCTAAAATGAATTTGATGTAGTTTTTAAATTCATCCCTGCTTCTGGATTGCTGATCACTCTCTGCAAAAGCATTCTCTAATTGGTGGAATAATTCCCGGGCATTGTCCAGAGTTTCAAAAGGCTCCTTAAACTCGGAAAACAAAGTATCCTTTTGGGCAGCTGTATTTTGATTTTCCCCAGGGAAACGCAGCTTTCGCCTACCACTAAAAATATCGGCCACCTCATTGGAATAAAACCGGAATACCAGACTGCTATACCAGAGAAGAAGCAGTATTAAAATTGCTAGGGCGTAGTGGCTCCAGGTAATATTTGTAAACATCGCACTTTCATTTATCGTTCAACATTGCAGTTCTACTGTAAATAAATCATTATCCATACTGGCAATGATTTATTTACATTTCAAAGGAACAATAAGAAATGTTTGTCTACAAGTACAATTTTTGGCTGTCCCTTTTTGTGCCTCATAGACCCAAATTAAAAGTATTGTAGAGGTTATGGCCACAAATTACAGGGTCACAGCTATTGCTGCACAGCTAAAAAGATTTGGTATATTATTCTTATATTCGCTTAAAAAAAGCTTATTAAGTGCACAAATCAATAAATGTTTTAGAGAAAGTTGGAATGTTGCCAGAAGCGCACACAAGAAAATTATTACCACTAAAATCAGGTTGGTCTGATAATTACGGTTGCGCAATTTTATCAACAGATTAAGAAAACGAATAAAAAAAGTAGAAATAAAAATCAACATTTCGTTCCAAATGACCGATCGCACAACAGCTACTGCACGGATTTGAGCAATAGGCTTAATGGAAAGCTGGTTTTGCATTTGGGTAGATTTACTTCGTCTGTGCGCTTCACTTGAGCGGTAAATTCGAAGATGGGCTTAATTTAGTCCCAAACCCGCTTTACTACAGAACGTTAGCGGTAATTGTAACAGAGACAACATCGAATAAATTTATAGTTAAATGAACAGCGAAATCTTCTTTCAAAAAGTAAATGAATATACCAACTTAACAAGCGAAGCAAAGCAAGAGTGGCTCGGTTTATTAAAGAAAAAGAAATACCTAAAAGGTGACTATTTTATTTCATTTGGACAAATACCTAAAAAAGTAGCCTTTGTAGAGAACGGATTATTTTCCCAATGTTTTATTACAGAGGCGGGAAATACGACAATAAAATACTTTTTTGCCGAAGGACGTATCCTTGGCTCAATTCCAGCGACTTTAACCAAAACAGAAAGTTTATTTTCAATTGTAGCATTAGAAAACGCAACGGTACTTGAGTATGACTTCCATGAGTTTAAAAAACTGGTTTTAAAATACCCAGATGTTGCTGAGTTTTATATTAACTATATGGAACGACATTGGATAATTGAAAAAGAGCCTTTTGAAGTTGCTATGAAAAATGAAACGGCGGCAATCCAATACAGCAACTTTCTTAAGAAATATCCAGACTTAGTTAATCGATTGAAAAAACACCACATAGCCTCTTATCTTGGTATTACACCAACTCAATTAAGCAGAATTTTTGCTTACCATAAATAATTTTTTACTTATTTCAACATATGTAAATGTTTTGTACTGCAAACTGTTTCATCTTTGTCTTATTATTAACAATTTAAAAATAAAAAAATGAAGCAGGTATTTATCAACTTAGCAGTAAAAGACATTGAAAAATCAATGAACTTTTATACACAATTGGGTTTTACCAACAATCCTCAATTTTCAGACGACACAGCCAAATGTATGGTTTGGAGTGAAAACATTTTTGTAATGATAATGACACATGAAAAGTTTAAAACTTTTGCGACCAAACCATTGGCAGACACAAAGTCAAATTTAGCAGGGCTTTTCTCTTTGTCTATGGACAGTGTTGACGAAGTGAATAATTTAGTAACTAATGGACTTAAAGCAGGGGGTATAGAACCAAACGAATTGAGAGATTATGGGTTTATGCAACAACGAACAATTGAAGATTTAGATGGGCACACCTGGGAAGTTTTCTTTATGGACATGACTAAATTCCCAACAGAATAAACTAGCAGAATAATACAATGAACCGTTAACGCCGGCTTGGCGAGATGGCGGCACGATGTATCTATGAAACAATTGTTAAAGGTTCAATATTAGGAGTTCTATTGAACTTTAGAACTAAAATCCACCGTAAGGAGAATCTGATGACTTGATTAATAATTGTTTAGATTTGATATCACACAATTGGTGGCATCAACCACTTATCCCCCAAGCCATAAATAGTATTGTGGAAAAAACTATTAAAAGTAATTTCTATTTCTAATTCATACATATGTCCTTTAAAGAAATTGTTAAAATTGGATAACTCATCAAGATGCTGAACTTCTTTATCTTGACAAAGAAAATTTATATTTCAATGATAACGGGCGAGCAGAAGATTTCCTAACTTTGCTTGAAGTTGCATAAAATAATACCCAGGTCTAATTATAGATGTGGATATGAGAGCATGTAGATTGAATTATACTTAACCGTTAGCGGTCATTGCTGAGCAACCCGAGCCGACTTTGGGCAAACAGATTTAAAATAATATAAATAGAAAAACGGTTAAAAAATGGAATTCTCACCTTTCAATAATGTTGTGAAACTTTGTATTCAGGGAATGGAAATGGAAGAAAAAGGCAAAGCAGGAGAAGCAAGAAAACTATTCCTCCAAAGCTGGGACGAAGCGACAAATGACTTTGAAAGATTTCTTGCAGCACATTATATAGCCCGACATCAAAAAACCGTTTCCGACATGTTAAATTGGCTTGAAACTGCTTTGCAGTTTGCCTTAAAGATTGATGATGAATCGGTTAAAAGTGCTTTCCCTTCACTTTATTTAAACATAGCGAAATGCTACGAGGACTTAGGGGACTCTAACAAAGCAAAAGAGAATTTTGACTTAGCAAATTCATATAAGTACAATCCTTCTGACAAAGGTCCGTTTTATCACGGTACGAAAGCGAATTTGCAGGTTGGCGATTTGTTGACAGCAGGGGGAAACTCTAATTATAAGTCTGAAATAAAAATGAATCATATTTATTTCACAGCTTTGGCTAATGGAGCTGGACTTGCTGCTGCATTAGCCAAAGGCGATGAAAATGAAAGAGTATATATTGTTGAGCCAACAGGGAATTATGAAAATGACCCAAATCTTACAGACAAGAAATTTCCAGGTAACCCGACCCGCTCATACCGTTCTGAGGCCCCGTTAAAAATTGTTGGAGAAGTTACCAATTGGGTTAGACCAAACCCCGATGACCTTCAAAAATTTCGTGGAAAATTGGAGAACAATAAAGGGGAAATAATTAATTAGTCAATGAATAAAGTAAGACATAGAAAAACAACGAACCGCTAACACGTGGGAGAATCTGAGCCAATTTCTGTAATAGCAGATAGTTTCAATGATTTTTTAATATTTTTGATAGAATCCATTGAAAATGAAAGTTTGAAATTAGTTGATGAAAGAGAGGATTGGATAAAGAAGATTGGCATATGGCTGATTTGTATTTTTAAAACGACCACAAACTTGACTTCGATCCACAATTTTTAGTTTATCTTTTTAGTTTTTCCTTACTATTTGAGATGTCACAGGTTCTCCTCTTTCTATAAAAACATCATCAGCATAGTAGTTTAAGAATTGCATAGGAAGACCAACACCTGTTACAAGAGATGGAGTTGTTTGCATATGATAATGTAAATGTGGTCCTGTAGAGTAACCGCTACCATCTTTATGTAGCACCCTTAATCACTCTTAGACTATTAATTAAAAAATCAAATAAAAAAAGGTCAGCAAAATATGGACATAGACAAAAAATGTACGCATAATGTCAGGTCTAGTACCTAACCTTCCACCCTTCGGGAATTTATATTGCTTCAACTAAATTACGGTAATCATATTTTTTATAAGCCTCTACATTGGCTTTTTCCCTGTTCAATTCGATCATCTCATTTTTAACTTGAACCCTGTACCACTGCTCTGGTTTTGTATGGGAGAATGTACTTAGTTTCAATACTAATTTTGCATTTAATTTTCGCTCTCCTGAAAGATATTTGTGAAGATTGCTGTCTTTCATTTCAAAGTAAGATGCCAATTCCTTTTTAGTTATATTAAGTGTTTTTAAATACATCTTAACAAAATCAAGGATTTTTAAAACCTCAGTATCATTTTCGCTTTGAATATAATCTTCCAATTTATATTGAATAGAAAGCAATTGATTCTTTAATATCTGCTCTTTAGATTGTTTTGAAGAATGTGATTTTATAATTTTTTTTAAATCATCTTTCTTCTTATCATTCCAAATATCACTAATTTGAATTTCTTTATTTTTCATATTCTTTAATTTAAAAACTCGGTAATTAATTTCTCACCTCCCACTGAAGGAATAATCATGGTTGTCTCACCATATCTGAGTGCATTATATTTTGTTGAATATACTGCCATGAGTTACCACATCAGCTTTATCCTCTTCCAAAACGTCAAATACCAAATAACCTCTATACGGTTCATTGGCCTTTATAAAACTTAACCTGCAGGCAAACGCAATTAAACAGCCTGCTACTTTTTCATGTTTTTTATTCAGCCCTTTATTGTGAGGGGCAATTTCTACATACGCCATATAAGGCTCAACTTTCTTTTTCATTTCAAAGATCAGGCATCCTTCGATTATATTTGGAGTTTCTTCATTTACCAAAATACTAAGTTTCGTGACCGGCTTCTTTGGAATGTTTTTTAAAATTAAACCTCCATCCGTCAGTTATGGAAGGAAGATTTAGTTTTACTAATTTTGAATCTGAAATTTTAGCATTTACTAAACTATCCTCATCGATTTTTAATATTTTTACATTCATTATCTGAAACAAGTTCGTTACACAAATATAATAAAAAATTATACATTTTGTATAATTTTAACTTCCCTTAATTTGTTTAGATACTTTGGAAATAGCTATTAATAAGTTCTCGCTGTTCCAAAGCATTTACTTACTAAATAATCTTACTCATTAAAAGTTTTTTTAGTATTTCTTAAGTGAACCAATTTTCGTTAAATCAAATCCATATTAATTTCTTCAAATCATCCATAAAGTGGTCCGAAAATTGTCCTCGTTAAATAAATATTAGTATTTTGATAATCACCTTCAAGGCAATTACAAGGAATTTAAACTATACCAAATCAAATATTGATGGTTCATAATTTAAATAGTTGAAATGAATTTCGGATAAAAATAAAATTACAACACACTAAATAAAAAGCAGTTACCAAAAACAAGCCGATATTTTTAAAAACATGCATTTTTAGTTAAAGGTTGAAAAGAGTCTTATAATAAATAAAAAAGGTGTCAAAATAAACAGTATTAGTTTATGTGACACCTTTCTGATTTTCTAACCAAAAAAGAAGGCGACTCTTTTTCGTTTATTCTTCAAGTTTCGGTGTCGAAAACCGAAACACAGGATGTTGTCGTTATTCTTGTAGTAAAGAAAAATCCTTATTTTAAAGAATAAATAAAATCTCACAAGAAAATACATTTTTTGTATTTTTTTTCCTATATTGCATTAGTTAATAACTTAAAAATAAAATTATGAAATTTATCACATTAAACTATGGAAGTCAAACTCTTTTGGTACTAGTTGAAGAAATACTTTNAAGAATAAATAAAATCTCACAAGAAAATACATTTTTTGTATTTTTTTTTCCTATATTGCATTAGTTAATAACTTAAAAATAAAATTATGAAATTTATCACATTAAACTATGGAAGTCAAACTCTTTTGGTACTAGTTGAAGAAATACTTTACGTAGTACCAAAAGAAGACGAACAGGGAACAAATACAATTAAGTTCAAATCTGGCCAAGAAATTTATTCAACCAATACTATTGTGGAAATTTTAGCTCTAATAGAAGATCAGCCATAAGTAAAGTACCACAGTGTTCTAGTTGGACACCAGAGTGATCATTGTCATCGGTAAAATAATCAAAGATCATGATGGTAATCCAACTATTATTACTGCAATTGCCCAGACTATTAATCAACGGGATAAAYTTTTTAAAATCCMRTATTAAATCTGATAATTTTCCCTCTTCTACTAGTTGAAGAAATACTTTACGTAGTACCAAAAGAAGACGAACAGGGAACAAATACAATTAAGTTCAAATCTGGCCAAGAAATTTATTCAACCAATACTATTGTGGAAATTTTAGCTCTAATAGAAGATCAGCCATAAGTAAAGTACCACAGTGTTCTAGTTGGACACCAGAGTGATCATTGTCATCGGTAAAATAATCAAAGATCATGATGGTAATCCAACTATTATTACTGCAATTGCCCAGACTATTAATCAACGGGATAAATTTTTTAAAATCCCGTATTAAATCTGATAATTTTCCCTCTTCTGATTGCACTGTTAAATCAGTATGATTACTCTCATAATTACATAACAGTATAAATCATTCCTTTATTGTTTATGCAATAATCTAAAGATTCAATTAAGGTATTTCTATAAGTTTGTAATTTCAAGTGTTTTTTAACGTATTGAGCAGTATAGGATTTTTGGCTTCTCAGGAGTTCTTCAACTGTTCCTTCAAAAATGACATTTCCTCCATATTTTCCTGCACCAGGTCCAATGTCAATAATCCAATCTGCCTGAGCAATAACATCCAGATTATGTTCCACTATAATTAGCGTGTTGTTTTTTTGTACTAATTTGTTGCAAAATAAAAGTAATTTTTGTGTATCACTTTGATGCAATCCTGTAGTGGGTTCATCTCCAACACAATTAGGCACAATAAGACAGGACTTGCTTATATAATTGTATTTCTCAACATATGTATACGTTTTAAGAAAACAGACAAGATAACTTTGTCCACATAATCTTAAAACACATATAAAATGAGAAAATCAATATTGCTTTTGGCTGTTTTCAGTATGACACATCACACTTTTTCACAGAGGATAGATACTTTAAAGGTGTATAGCGCTTCAATGCAAAAAAACATCAAGACCTTAGTAATAAGCCCCGATCAAAAGAGCAAAAAAAGTATCCCTAGCGTCTATATTTTGCACGGATACAGTGGCTATCCTGAAAGAACAATAAAGCAAGACATTCCTTCACTGCTTCAGTTAAGCCAAAAAATGCAAACCTTATTTATTTTACCTGATGCCAATTATGACAGTTGGTATATTGACAGCGAGATAACCAATTCAAAATATGAGACTTTTATAGCAAGTGAACTTGTCTCCTATATAGACAAGCTTTATGATACGGATACTTCAAAAACTGCCATTATGGGATGGAGCATGGGTGGACACGGGGCATTATACATTGGAGCAAGACACCAGGCTGTTTTCGAAGCCATTGGCAGTATTTGTGGTGCCATAGACTTTACAAATTATGGAAAAGATTATGGCGTGCAAAAATTATTAGGCCAAAACAACAAGACTTGGACAAGTTATACTGCCTTTTCTCAAATAAATTACCTGAAAAATTCAAAACAACAGCTTCTAATCAGCTGTGGTATAGATGATTATATTATTGGACAAAACAGAGAACTTCATCAAAAACTGATCGAGCTCAATATCGGGCATATCTATGAAGAGCGTCCCGGCGGGCATAATGCAGAATACTGGTCTAAAGCTGCCGATACGCAGCTATTTCATATAGATAACTTCTTTAAAAAAGAGCAGTAAAATAAGGTTCTATCGGGCGGCCAGTTTTGGTATTTTGCCAACCAATATCAGCTAAAATAATGGCTGGCATTGCCGGCTTTACTTTTTCACAATACCTGTTTGGGACTTCAATTCAGGTATTGTTTTGCCCATTTCTTTCTAACGCAAAGCAATCCACAAGAAAGAAATGGAGTCAAAGTATCCCAAATTAGTTATAATTCTACGATCCATACAACCAATGAACATTCAAAAGAAAAACAATAATCTAAACAATTAAATGAACCCTAAAAACAGATTTATGAGAAAAGCTATTCTACTAGTACTATTTACTTTGCTACTAGTTAACTGCGCAAATGTAAAACACTTAAATGATAAAAATAGGAGCCCTATTCTTCACAAAAACCCAAAAAAACTATTTGATCCTACCCCATATGCATTTTGCCATTCAACCGGTACAACCTCTAAGGGTAGTTTGATATTTATTTCGGGCCAGAGTGGCGCAGAGGATTTAAAGCATACTCTTTCTGGTGACTTTAAAACCCAGGCACATTATGCCTTAATTAATTTAAAAACAGTTTTGGACGATCATAATCTGACCCCTGAAGATGTTCTTAAAATAACGGTGCTGATAGTCGATCACAATGAAGAGAAACTAAAGATCTGGACAGAGGAAATGAAAGAAATCTGGAAGAATCAAAAATATCCTGCAAGCACCTTGATACCTGTGCCCCGACTGGCATTAGACACTATGCTCATTGAAGTAGATGCGATAGCTTTTACAGCCAAAAAATAGGCTTCATAATGATTGTAATCAAAAACAGGGCAAAACAATGCGCAGAAAAAATATAATTCAATATAGCGCAACACTAAAAAAAATAAGCCATTTATGTAAATGAGTTAACAGAAAACGTTTGAGAAGAAACTAAAGGCAATATCTTTCTGAACCTGCAGCATCTGTGACCATAAGTTGATCCAAAGTAACTATCTGATTGCCCCTTGAATCAATAAAGTTTTATTCTACCGCCAAGCTGCACAAGCATTTCTTTACTAAAACCTATAGAGGCTCATTTGTTTCTTATGGTTTTGATGAGCTTATTGTTGCGTTTATCGGCTCTTGAGTTTTGCAAGGAGATGACTGCCCAGATGGCGGCTGGAATCCATCCTATTAAGGTAATCTGCAAAATCAGACAGATAATACAGGTGAGAATTCTTCCTCTCAAAAGAAAAGAGATACAGGGAAAAAAGATGGCAATTAGTGTCATATATGGAATTTTAATAATTGGTATTAATACGATTTAATTTTCTTTATAATTCGCTCCAGGGTCTGGATGGCTTTTTCTTTATCCCTGTCCTCGGGCGTGTAGGATTTGCTCCTTACCGAATGATAGGAAAGCTCTTTTTTAAAAGGCGTGGACAGGTGAGGCACTATGATCTTAAAAAAATAGTTCATTGATCTGGCTTTGACCACCCTTGCCTCATCCGTTGCCCGCAATATCAATGCAATCTGATCTGCCGATAAATCACATTCAATTTTATCGTTTAATGTTCTATTGTGTAGAGGTTTTAAATCCCCTGAATTTGTTTTTAGGGCAAGTTCTAACTTTTTTTCCATATAAACGATTTCCTGGGAAAGCCAATTCTCCAGGGCATCTTTTATGTTTTGCCTATCGGGATCAAAGCTGATTTTTTTATTGGATGGTAGTTGGCTCAATTCTTTATAATAGTGCAATAGTTCATTTATTTGATCAATCAAACTTTCCTTTGAGGCGATACGCGCTTCTATTTGATTTATAAAATAACAAATATAAGGATGATAATTAAAATTCATCTCAATTAACAACTCATCAATCCCCGAGAACAAACCTGCGCGCTCTTGTGTATCTGTTACTGCTTCTAATTGCTTTAGAAGCGCCTTGTAATATAATATTTTTCGATAGGTGAATTTGCATTCGGGTTCATTTAAACCAGGATCAGATAAAGCAGCAAACACAATGTCTGTTATCTGGCTATTCTTTTCATTGACTATTTTTTTGTCTTTAATATCTTCCAGCCTTAAAAGGATTTCTTTTCTGAAAACCAGTACATATGAAAGTGGAGCACGCGCATCAAGGCTTAAATAGTTGGAATAACGACTCTCAACAAAGGCTAATAAATCATCTAATGCGCTAATTACTGTCTCTATAATACCATATAAAATTCCGGTTTGAAAAACAGTGCTCTTTTGATATTCTATTGCATTATCAAGCAGATAAACTAAACTGGAATGGTACTTGCAAACCAGTAGTCTAATTTGTTTCTTTTTCTGTAGAGTGAATATTTGACATTTTAATTGAACTGGAATCTTTTGCAATTCCCTTGAAAGATTCTCTGCAATACGAGTCAAATCATTCTCCGATAGATCCCTGATGTTTGTTTTCTCTGGATTTAAAGTTTGCAATAGCAATGAATCTATCCATTCAAAAGGATAAACAGCAATCATGACAATATGGTTTAGTTTAGGTAAATAAAATCTACGGTTTTTTAAATCTTCCCTTTGTATTTGAGCGATACTGGGAAGCTGAAATAGAGGTATGCCTTTTAAAAAACGCGCTTAATTTGGAAAGGCTGCTAAACTCAAAATCATCTGCAATACTGGTAATGGTGGATTGCGAGTTTTCAAGATCCTCTTTAATCTCATTTATAATGGCCTTATCAATGAGATTTTTTACCGTTTTCCCTGTAACTTGTTTGACTATTTTATTCAGGTGACCCGGCGTTACAAACAAGACATCTGCATAAAATTTAACACTGTGCTGTTTTTTGCAATGAATGACCAGTATTCTGAAAAATTCAATAGTGAGGCGCTGTTGCCTGTGAATATTAACTGCAATCCCCGGAGTATAGTGATTAAACATTAATTTTAACTTATTTAAAAACAGGCTAAAACAAAGATGCTCCAGTCCCGACTCCTTCTCATTAGGCCCAGTATTTTTATTAATTAAATCAATAAGTTTGTAAATGAGCGATACTACGCGAAAATCTTTATCGTCAAGGGTAATTTTGGTTGGAGTTTCTCCAAGCAAAAAAGTAAAGAAATCAACCGCTTCTTTTTTCAGGGTGTTTTCTAGTGCAAAATCCGATGTAAAGCAAATCAGAAAAAATTGTAATTTATCTTTTACTTCAAGCAAAGTACAATAGGCGTTCTTGGGCAATACTATAAGATCGTGCGCGCCAAGTTCCTGTTTACGCTCCTTTAGCTTCATTTTAAATTGTCCTGATTTTATAAGGATAATGGAATAATTACGAACTAAAAAAGATTCATTACAGGGTGTTTTAATCACATACTCTTTGATAATATGCACTTGTAAGCCTTCTCTGGGATGGTCCTTTAATTCCATATTTAGCAACTCTCTGATCATCTTGTGATAATTTTTATGAAAGATTTAAAGAAGATAAAATGGGCAGTACCACTCTATCTTTTATTTTTAAAGGCCCCCTCCATGAGAACAAAGGATAAAAAATAGAGATTCAAAAGACAGTTCACAAATAACAAATAAGCCAGCTGCTTAGGATCAGTTCTTCTTGTCCCACCCGAAATCGCGTAGGCCAGAATTTCATCATAGCTAAAAAGTGCCATGATGAAATAAAGGCTTACAAGATTAAGAATGACCAGTAGTATATAAACAATGATTCGTGGTTTCATTTTAAAAAGGTCAGCATGAATTAGATATGCGGTTTAATTAATCGTCTCAAGCAATGCTATTATAGAAATAATAGAAACTTCATTGGTTGAGAAAAAAAGGTCAGCTGGCTTGTTTGAGCTTGACTTGTCCCAGTCACGATCCTTTTGCTCTGCCTCCGAATAAAGCGAATAGCGGGAAATGGAGGCCACAGTTAAAATAGTTTCACTCTCCTCTTCCTGCCAGCTACCATTTCCAATCACCGTACTTTCATACTCCACTATATAGTTGTAGCTAATTGAAAAATCAAGTTCCCGTTGGATGATGAGTCCCTGAAGGAAGTCTATAAGACTTATTTTAGCCGAATCGCTAAGCTCGCTATTCTCTACTATAGAGATCATTTTATTATCGGGATCATCCATAATGGAATGAACAATTTCATCGGTAAAGAATAGTATACTTTTACCGGTTTTAGATTTTTTTTCAAATGGAGACCCAATAAAACGTATTTGCTTGTTTAACTCATCAATGGAGTTTGGAAATTGATTTTCCCCCTGGTACTCACGCAGCGTATCATAATAAAGTTTTCCTTTAAAATCAAAAGGATTTGCTTTATTGGCTGGATCTGGTAAAACTCCAGTGGATTTATTCAAGGTATCTGGATTACCCTTAGAGGCATTAAAATCAGACTCTGTTGAACAAGAAATTAAAAGACATAATAAAATGCTGCATAATAGTATATTTTTCATGATTTAAAATGGTTTGAATGTGAATGAGAATTTTATCTCAGTTCATTTCATCCGGATAAGCGGAACTTTTATCTGGCGCGATGCCCAACATTTTCGCTTTTGAATTCAGGGCAAAGCTATCGGCTTGAAAAATCTCCCACAAGTGCATTAATGGGGATTTATGGTATTTCAACTACGGATTTATAATAAATCCTCACCTCTTTTTTATAATAAAAACACTACAATTTTAAATGTTTGTATTAAATTTGAGTAAGAATAAAGCAAAATTAGTGTGACGGCAATTTTGAAGTGATACTGATAGGCTTAAGATCATATTTACCCCCAAAGCATCAGATATCATGAATCAAAATCGATTACTTTTAGTACTTATTCTCCTATCCCAAGCTATTACAGCACAAACAAATAGTTTAAAAATACCGGACTCTTTACAAAATAAGAGTTACCAGTATCTCGACGACAAAGCCTACCAGTTAAAAAAAGACAGCACCAGGGCTGCTGTTTACCTATATGCTTACCTGCATAAGGCCAAAAACGAGCAGAACTGGAAAGAGATTGCCAATGGCTATAAAAATTTATCGCACCACTATTCAGATACACTCTCTCTTGTTTATACAGACAGTCTAGTGTATGCTGCCAAAAAATCTCATGATAATGCTGCAATCGGATCAGCTTATCTCTCCAAAGGCATAGCGCACTACTGGCTAAAACAGCATAACGAAGCTCTGGATAATTATATTCTGGCAAACCAGTATATAGCCAAAACAAATGATCAATATCTCAGCCATAAGCTCAAATACAACATTGCCATGGTCAAATATTACCTGGGATATTACGATGAGGCTATTTTGCTATTACAACAGTGTATTTCTTATTTCAAAAATGAAAACGATCAGCCTTATCTGAAATCATTGCATTTTTTAGGACAGTGTTATAACCGAATTGGAAACTATGGGCTCTGCAGCCAGACCAATAAGCTAGGTCTTGAAGAGTGCAGAAAACTCGGCATCAAGGAAATGAAAGTTTATTTTATTCACTCGCAGGGCATCAACGAATACTTTAAAAAAAACTATGCCCTGGCTATTGAAAATATTGCATCCACTTTAGAAGAATTAAAGCAAAAACAAGATTTTGGAAATGAATCGGTAGGATATTTTTACATTGGAAAAAGTTATTGGGAGACCAAAAAATATGAAAAAGCGCTACCCTATTTTGAAAAGGTGGATGAGCTTTTTAACAAAAAAGGATACCTCAGACCAGATCTCAGAGAAGTATACGAATTATTGATCAATTACTATAAAACAAAAGATAACCCCAAGCTTCAGTTGTATTATGTAGACCAATTGCTCCGGGCCGATACAATGCTCAATGAAACCTTTAAATATCTGGTGGGAAAAATAAACAAAGAATACAACACCCAGGAATTATTGTTTGAAAAAGATAATTTGCGCGATCAGCTGGCAAGAAAAAATTACAAGTATTCAGTTTTAATTGGGATCACTTCCCTTCTTTTTTCAAGTTTTCTTTTTGTAGCTTATCGGAACTTCAGGAATCGAAAGCTCTATAAACAAAAATTTGATGAGCTAATGATGGAGATAAATAACTCAAAGAATAAAACTAAACCAAGAGAAAAGAATGAAAAACCAGCCATGCCCGATATTAACCCTGAAACGGTATCGGTTATTCTAAGACAGCTAGAAAAATTTGAAAAGGAGAAAAGATATCTGGACAAGGATTGGAAGCTCTCTAAACTAGCAACCCTTTTTAATTCCAATCCAACCTACCTATCGGCTATAATTCATCATTATAAAGATAAACGCTTTAATGACTATATAAACGATCTTAAAATCGAGCATATAATCTCTTTATTTTATACTGAGAAATTGGTTCGCAATTATACCAATAAAGCCTTGGCAGAAGAAGCTGGTTTTAGTACCACTGAATTATTTGCCAAAGCTTTTAAAGCCAGGACCGGAATGCCAACTGTGTATTTTATTGAAAGGATAAAAAAAGAAGGCTTGGATACAAATTCACAAGGTTAGAGCTCGAGGGTTCGAATCCCTCTTTCTCCGCGAAGGCCCGAAAACAAAGTAAAAATAAGATTTTCAAAGTTTTCAAAAAAGGCCAAAAAAAGCGGTAAACCCTGCAAATCCAACGATTTGCAGGTTTTTTTCTTTTATACCACTTTTCAATATTTATAAAATCGAACAAAATCTTTGTGGCACATTCGTGGCACACTTGGAGGGGTTAAGCACGTTTACATCTTGTTTAAATGAGGTTATAATTCTACATTTACTAATCTAATAAGTTGAATTATGCTAGAGAACAGCTTTGGGTTGATATTCTTTTTGAAAGCAGCCCGCAATGAGAGTAACATTAGAATCGTTTATTTTAGGATAACCGTTGACGGAATCCCGAAAGAAGCATCCACAAGACGGAAATGGGACAGCGAGCGCTGGAACCAGAAAACCGAGAGAGCAACAGGTACAAAAGAAGACGCAAAATCCCTGAACTTTTTTCTGGATTCACTCGCTATGAAGATCCATGAAATCAAATCAGAAATTATGTACACCGGAAAACCCATAACTTCCCAAAAGATTATGGACCATGTTATGGGAAGAATGACACCCAGAGCCAAGGTGCTGGAAGAATTTCAAAAACACAATGATGAATTGAAAGCCCTGATTGGCAACGGATATACAGAAGCCACATTGGAAAGATTCAATATCACTAAAAATCACGTAACGGCTTTCATTAAATTCAAATACAATACTAGTGATTTTGAATTTGCAGATTTAAATTTTGAATTCATAAAAGACTTTGAATTCTATCTTCGTACCGTAAGGAAATGCGCAAATAATACCACACTTAAATACATTTCCAATTTCAAGAAAATTGTAATACGAGCCATCGACAAAGAAATCATTATTAAAGATCCATTTAAGAATTTTAAAGGAAAGAAAACTAAAATTGTAAAGAAGCCTATATCTGCAAAAGAATTGGTTGAACTGGAAAGACGCGAATTTTCGACTGACCGGCTTAATACCGTGCGCGATATTTTTGTTTTCCAGTGTTACACAGGACTTGCTTATATTGATGCATTTCAGCTCCAGAAAGCTGACATAAAAGATGGCGTTGACGGAAATCAGTGGATTTTATCTGAGAGGCAGAAAACAAATTCTACGGCAAGAATCCCGCTTCTTCCAAAGGCGATCGAAATTCTTGAAAAATACAAAGATCATCCGGTTTGCATTAAACGCGGAACTGTACTGCCGGTTTCTTCTAATCAGAAAATGAATGAATACCTAAAGGAAATTGCTGCATTATGCGGTTTTCCATTCACACTCAATACACATATGGCACGCAGAACTTTTGGAAGCACGGTAACATTGAACAATAACGTCCCCATTAATGTAGTAAAAGAAATGCTAGGGCACTCATCAGTTAAACAGACTGAATCTTATGCTATTACCGAACAAGCTACCATAGGCCGGGAAATGACATTGCTGAATAAAAGACTACACCCTGAAAAAACTGAAATGTCGCAGGAAGATCTGACGGCACTAATCAGACTGGAGAATGAATTAGAATTAATTAAAGAGAAATATAAGATACCATCCTCTTAGATTATAATCTCCAAAATAATTTAATACAAAAAGAAAGAGGTTATCTCAATTATGGGATAACCTCTCTTGATATAATTCAACTTCACTTCTATAACCCGGATGATAAGAAGGCATATACTTAATATAGCCCAAATCCTGAAGCTGTTTGAAATATTTATGATAAGTTGGCAGTGTATTGATATGTGACAATAACATGAGCTTACGACGGCTGACTTTAATTCTCTGTCTCTCTCCTTGCATGTATCCCAAATTTAGAATTGCTGTTAAAATAGCCAAATGCCAAACATTGAGTTTGGGATCATCCATATAAATGGATAGGTGACCTATGATTTGTTCTTCTCCTTTACTATTAGTTTGATTCATCTTTGAAAAGTTTTAGTAAATCTTCTTTATTGTAGTAGTATGAGCCGAGAACCTTTTTAAATCTGACTTTCCGTGTCATTCGTAGATTTTGAACTGAACCAGCTGAAATGTCTAACAGCTTTCTGACAGCTTTACTCTTTAGCCATTCAGGCTGTAACAATCCGGTTGCTTCATTACTATTTTCTTGAATTATAGATCGCATGCTATCCAATAATAACAAACCAAACTGCCTTAAATCTTCCTTAGTTACAATTTCTTCCATAGCATAATTTTATTTCTATATTATATCATTAGAATGTTATAACAAAAGTAATGCATCAACAAACAAGTAATTAATTTAATGTTTTGAATGACGTTTTTTGGCTTTAATTGGCTTTTCCCTCTTAAGCAAATTGATTATCCTTTAAAATCTATCCCCTATCTTTATAGAATTCTTTTACTTTTAAAAATATAATTTCAAGCATTAGATTAAGATTTTTTGTTTTTTTGTCTCTTTAAACCTTCATCCTTTTTTGATATAATAGCCTAACTTAAAGATTTAAAAACCTTTAGCTTCAAATTTCTTGTATCTCATCCTTTTGAGTTAGTTTTTCTTTGTGTAAATTTTCTTTACTTAATAATTTTACTTTAAAAATCATTAAGTATTACTGCTAAGCGAAACAGGCTTTCAATTATATCCTGTCCCTCCGATTCTGATACTGTTTCAAAACCTTTAAAGCATCTTAATTCTTCAATAGTTAATTTTTCAGCTTTTTGTTTCTGATCGCAAAAGTTGCTTTCTTTTTCTTCTAGTCCTATATCCCGACTTTCAGCCTGTGGCTTTACCAAATTTTTACCTCCCATGATTCTTCTTTTAATAGTTTATTTTTTTGCCACCTGTTACCTCCTTCTGTAAACTGTAAAAGGCCATTTTCACAATTTTTACTACTTACACGTCATCAATTATTTTAATGAATAAAAAATACATGCTTAAAGTCATTTCAATATTCAATATTAATATCGAGATGCTCTTTTTCTTTTAAAGCCGTAATCTTCGAAACAAAAATTGTAGGCTGGCACTTTATGATGCTAAAAATTAAATCTGTGGCAGGACAACTATTCTTTTAACAAACGCAATTAATGAAATCTTAAGAATGTATCCTATCAATTCTGTATATATGGTACACTGAAAAGCATGTTTCATACACTGGACGTGAATAAACACGTCTGTAGACTTACGCTCTTGAAATTTTTGCTGTTATGTCAAGGTTTTTCAATGTGCTTTTCTGCAAACTCCTCCGTGAGCTGTATTATCTTTTTGGATAAAACAGCTAATTCTATTGTCTGCTTTTCAAGCTTGTACAGATATGCCGAAGCTTTCTTTTCGGAAAATTTTTGATATAAAATCTTTACAACCTGATTGTAATTTACCCCGACAGCCCGAAACTGGCTGTAAAAGGACGTCAGGCGCATATAATAATCCATTGTCGCTTTATCGATCTTAACTGTTTTTATTCCTTTTTGAAAAACACAAGCTGTAATAAAGTGAGCCATTACATGCATTCCTGATGTTTCAAAAAGAGTCAGAAAGCGCGCATTTTCCTCCGCAGTAAGACTGATAGAATAACGGTGGACGGCGGGATCTATTTTGGAAGGTCTGCCTCCTTTATGCGGGTTCTTTTTTTCTTCATTTTTCATGACTTTAATTAATGGTGTTACTTAAAACCAATATATTTTATAATCAGTATTTGTGACCTACTGTGGAAGTACTTGGAAGTGTTTGGAAGTATTTGGCTTAGCTGTTCCAAATACAGTCTTATATCTTTAGGATTGGACATCCTCTGTCAAATAAAGCCGTTAGAGGACACTTCAGAAGAGTAGGGCTTTTTCAGAATTAATTTTTCTGAAAATATAAAATTATGCTCTGCAAAGAAACTGTTACTTCGGAGATGTGGGAACTTCTCCAAAGGCTTATGAAAGATGAAAATTTGAAAGACCACATATTAGTTGGCGGTACAGCGCTGGCCTTACGATTAGGACACCGCTTATCGGTAGACATAGATCTTTTTACAGCAAAAGATTTTGATCCGCATGCGATGCTTAAATATTTGCATGCCACTTACAATGCAAATAAAGAGATAAGCAGACTCCACAATAACACAGTTCTTACCTTCATCGATAATATAAAAGTCGATATTGTTACACACAATTACCCTCTCCTGAATTCTGTGGAAACAGTAGAAGGAGTCCGCATGATTTCCAATGAAGATATTGGGGCAATGAAACTCCATGCAATCCATCAGAGCGGTACCAGATACAAGGATTTTGTCGACATGTACTTTATGCTTGAGCAAGAACCTCTAAAGTTTTATCTGCAAGCCTATCAGAGAAAATATGGCAAAGATCCGTACTGGGCTTGCAGGGGCCTGAATACTTATGACAAGATTACCACATTTGACGGTGTAGACATGCTGAAAGAAAAAGAGCAGAACTGGAAAAACATCCAAATACGGCTGGAACTGGCAGTAAAAAATCCTTTATATAAATTTAAATCGGAAAGCCAGGATTTACCAATTAACCCCAATAAAAAGAGAGGTTTTCGCAGGTAAATTAAGCAAAAAATGCTTATATTTGATACTAACCATTTTTATAAAACAATGGAGAAATTAACTAAAAACATACCCAATCTTCACCCTAAATTCTTTTGGGATTTTAGATTCGACAGCATTGATTGGGATGGAGGATATAAAATGGTTATTGCCCGTATCGTTGAACGTGGAGGTCAAGATCAAATTGACGAAATCGTGCGTTTTTATGGTCGTGAAAAAGTAATTAAGGCAGTCCGTGAAGAGATTTCCTTTCTTCCTAACTATGCCATTGAAGATGCCCTTAAATTCTTTCCCGAACTCAAAAAGGAAGAAATGCACTGCTACGTCAACCGCAAGGATAAACCGTATCACTGGATTTAATCCTGCATTTAATAAATTAAGCCCTCCGACACATAATGCTAATCACTTCATTATAGTGTGGAGGGCATGTCCATAAACATAATCTTTCAATTTTAGGTTTACTATCCGTATTATGGCGCTTGCTTTTAAATGATTATCTAAATAATATAGTACAAGCTTAAAACCGTTGTTTTAGAAAGCTGTCTGCAATATTCGAATATCTACTAAGATTGTAATTACAAAATTCCCGCAAAGTCTTCTACCTTTACAAGCGATCATTTATCTACCGATTGTTATTTATATTTTTATCAAAAGAAATAACAAAAAGAAACCGAAGGTACGACGGGCTGTTCCAGTCTGGCAAAAAGACTTCGGCATAATGCCTTGCTCGTTCCTCACAAGACACCCTTCGGGACTTATTCCGATTCCTTTTGGCCTGTCTGCATCCCGTCCTTTTAGATTGCTTTCTTTTTCTTTTTTCCCTTTTTCTATTTTCTTTTTGAAAAATATTTTTTTTTATTGTCGGTAATGCTGGACTACCTGAGCACCTACTGACCTGTGTGTATACTTGCATGCTTGAGTGGATGACTACATGCAGGCGTGCAGGCAGGAATGCCAACCTGCATACTTGCATACATCCCAACCTGCGCACTTGAACACATGATTGCTTGATTACTTGATTGCTTGATTGCTTGATTGCTTGAATAGCTGCATGTAAGAATACCTATAGACCTGCCTGCATGCCTGCATAAATATTTTCTTTTTTAATTGTACGCCAATGCCTTTGACTACTTTATTAAAAACCTGCCGTGTGTTAAGGCTGTACTGTCTAGACAGCATTTATTGTGTCAGTAAAATAATTACTTCATTGCCATTAGAATAAAAAAAAGGGCTTCAAGCCCTTTCAATTAAGACATATCTAATAATGTGTTCACCAGAACACTGCAAGTTGTGTTTTGAGATGCTCGAAATGAATTCAGCATCTCAAAACAACTTGCCCTGCGGGGCTGGAAAACGCCTCCGAAGTCGGCGTTTTATTAAAATTAAAGATGGAAACAAGTGGATTGAAACATTGTTTTTGCTTTCATCTAAATGTATTTGGTAAAGCCTGCCAAGCAGTTCTGCATCTTCCAATGGGATTAGCATTTTTAAGTCAAGCCAGTTTAGGTTTAAACGTTTATTATTACATTTTTTTTAGCAAGATAAAATATTGGATTAGTAATAATTTGAATTTATGTTCAGAATTGGTGCATTTAGATCTAAGACATGGGGTAAATCACTGTATAAAGACCACTTACACCTCTAAGTTCAAATCATTACTACATATAAAAATGCTATAGCAATTACCGGTCTAGATTTGTGGCAGAATCGTGGCGCATTGGTATTTGGAAAAAGGAAAAATCAGCAAAATCAAAGCCTAACAAGCTTAGGTTCGAAACTTTTAGATAGCAAATTTTATCACCTATTATTTATTGACTCCATAAATCAGTTAGTTTTTATATTTAAATTAATTTTATCTGTACTATTTAAAATAAACGATCGTAGATCATGACTAAATAATTTTCCAGGTTTGCCCAAATATAACATATGACCAGATTCATATTCTTTAAAAATGACTCTATATTCAGGAAAATTTGCTTTTTTGACAGTAATTTTAGCATACCCAATCGGAGTGGCCAAATCATAACTTTCTCCGGCTATAAACACTAAAGTAAACCTAAGCTTAAAATATACTGCCTGCAGAATGATATACTTTGGATAACAATGACTTTATGGGTTTAAAATTATAAAGATAAAGTTATTCCCAAATGCGACAGAACCCAGCAGGTCACTATCTTCTGCTGCATATATTACTATATATAAGAGCTTTAAGTTTGTTATTTAAAATAATTATAAATAATCCTCAAGAGAAAGCGTATTTGTAAGAATATATTTTTAATTTTGCTCAAAATAAAATTTTTTGAGTTCATTGTCCTACAATAATTCATCCGAATGGCCAACGGATTATTTACAATGAACCGGAAGAAGAATTACTAAATAATTAATTTATTAATACTCTGAAATTTATGAGCAATAAACTACGCAGATCAATTTCTTTTCTTGCAATTAGCACTGCCGTTTTATTATCAAGTTGCCAAAAAGATGAAATTGAATTAACAAATCAGGAATCATCTGTCCTTAATGCAAAAGAATGGTTTGAAAACACCAAGCCCAATTTAGAAGCATTAAAATATACTGAAACTATCGATTGGAGTAATGCAATTGTACTTGATAACGACGGTGAGCAGGCAATTGAAGTACCTTTAAAATTAATTGACGATGCTTCGACAAATGTTGTTTCTGACATAGAATATAAAACTTTTATGAGGCTTCTGTTGATTAAAAATATCGATGATACATATAAAGTATTTAATATTGTCTATACGACTAAAGATGTTTCATTCAATAATAGTGATAAATCATTTAATATACTTGATATTGGTTCGCAATTTTCCGGATATATAACAATTCAGAAAAGTGATAACACAATCGGTTACTCTGGAAAATACGAAAACAGTGAATTTTCCGGTCTGCATAACTATAATCCGGAAAAGAGATTAACCGACAGGCTAGTTTGCTCATACTACGTTACAGTAGGAAATTATACAACCTGCAGTAACTGGGTGTGGTATCCTGATTACACTTTTGGTCCCGGCGGTCCAGGCACCCTGCCTCCAGGATATATGCCTGGGATCTCAGGTCCGCTTTACCCAAATGGACTTCCAGCTTTTGACCCATGCTTCGCTGCAAAAAATGCAACTTCTGTCGCAGCAAATGCAAGTTTTATAAGTGCGAAAGCTGCTATTATTCAAGCTGGTGCTGATGGTAAAGAACATAGCATTACTTTAGGTTATCCAGGCCCTGCCGGCCCATATACACAGTCGGCAATGAGGAATGGAGGGACAAACGACGTATCAGTAAATGAAACCCTTTCTGGAGCATTTGCAGCAATACACAATCATCCCAATAATACTCCGTTATCTGCAGGTGATATTTATGTTGCTGTCACACTAAACACTAAAAACGCTGCCTTTTATACATCAATAATTGTAACCGGAGGTGAAACTTATGCAATTGTGGTTAATAACCTTCCAGCTGCAAAGGAATTTGTAAAAAATAATCCTCCTGACTTATCACCTAATTACCCTCCTGAATTCCCCGATAATATTTTCGATCAAATATTAGATATCAGAACTAAGCTGGGAGAGTCAATTGAAGCTCGAACAGAAGCAATTGCGACGGTTTTAGATGCTAATAATGCTGGAATTACATTAATGAAGCAAGACAGCAGTGGGAAATTTAATCGAATTAAATTGCAAAAAACAAACAACCCAGACGGCACAGTATCATACATAGCTGTTCCTTGTTAATTTTAAAAAAATAAATCATGAAAAATACAATCAAATTCCTAGCATTCCTATCATTTATAATAAGCAGCTGTCAGGCACAGCAGTTGGTCCAAGTTCCGAATGACGCTTATAAATTAAAAACTAACGAACAAAATTTCATCAATAAGCCTTTAAAAGATGTACTGAAAGAAATAAAACCAGAAGTAAAATTTGTGCTGGGAACAACAGATTCTCCATCGTACTTTACTTTTCGCTTTAAAAATAGAGAAGAATTAAACAAAGCAGCCAATAATACAGATGCTATCGGATTGCATATATATGTAAAAGAGCCTTTAAATTGGCACTTTGACCAAAGACCTAAAGGAAAAGAATACGAGTGGACAAAAGAAGATCTCGAAAAATATGGTAATCTTACGGTAATCCGAATTAAAGTTACAGGTAAACAGTAATTAAATCACAAGAAAAATCCTCAATCAAATTATTGATTGAGGATTTTTTTCAATATAAATATTCTCAAAATTCATTTTTTTGGAGAATTTTTTCAATTTTCGCCATATCATAATAGAAATATATCACCTAATTTAGTAAATGGCAAAATTCCGGTTCTGTCGCATCTGTCAGAATCAAATAATAAGACTTTAAGTAATTTTAAAGTTAGTCCATCAATTTACAGAATGATTTAAACATAGATATCCCTGATCTAACCATCTGATTCTTTCTTAGCATATGTACAACTTCAATTCCGCTCAATGTTCGTCTGACCGATTCAAAACTTTTAAAACCTAATCCGTTTTGTATGCGCCACTTGATAAAACGATGGTCCTGTTCGACAATATTGTTGAGATATTTACATTGCCGGATTTTAATCTTTGAGAACGAGCGCTTGTTATAGACTTTGATCGCTGCTGTATTAGAACCATTTTTATCAATGTTTATTACCCGTGGCCTGCAGTTATTACTAATTGCTTTAATTAGAAAAGACGGAGCGCTCATTCTCTGTCTTTTTCTGATCAAAAGAAAGTCAATCGTATTGCCTAATTTATCCACTGCCCTGTACAAATAACACCAACAATCCAAATTGAACTAGTTTCCGTAAATTTATATAAAGGATTTATTTTATGGAAACATTACCAATATTTCATATAAAAGTTCTGCAAATACTTGCCGGCAGATACGGCACAAACTGCACTTTAGAAGAGTTGACTAGTATACTTACTCAAGTCAGTAATTTTACAACAGTATTTACAGACAATTTGTCGAATGAAAACGAAAAGCAAGCAAGAGTACTAGATGCGTTAATATTTTTGAATAATCAGGGTTATATTTTTTTAAACTCAAATACTGACAGAAGTTCCATCACTATTAAAGGTCTGATTAAAATAAATAGTGAGATCTTTTGCAATTAACTTAAATCTAACAATTGATTATACTAATTGTTTCAGTGCGATTTCAAATGCAGTCGCACTGATATTGGTTTTGGATGGATTCAAAGCATGAGCTTTTACAATCGCATTTTTTATAATTTCTGAAGTATCATTAAAGATCGCCTCATCTGTCATCTGCACTTTTTTCTCCATGAAATAAGCAAAAACTCTCGCCATTCCGCAATTCGAAATGAAATCCGGAATCAAACTTACTTTATGATCCACTTCTTCCATAATAGATCCGAAGAAAATTTCTTTATCAGCAAAAGGAACATTCGCACCACACGAAATAACTTCTAATCCGTTTGCAATTAAGCTGTCGATTTGAGTTTGTTGCACCAATCTTGAAGCTGCACAAGGTGTGAAAATTTCAGCACCAATGGTCCAGATTTTAGAATTGATTTCCTCGAACGGAATCATATTATCGGCAATCAATTTGTTTCCGTCTTTATTTAAAAACAATGTTCTGATTTCCTCAAAAGAAAAACCTTTTTCATTAATTAATCCTCCGTCACGATCAATAATTCCGATAACTTTGGCTCCCATTTCAGCTAAATAAAAAGCGGCTGCAGATCCAACATTTCCGAATCCCTGAACGATTACTTTTTTGCCTTTAATATCACCACCATAATTATTATAGAAATGACGAACAGCCTCGGCAACGCCGTAACCTGTAATCATATCGGCAACAGTATATTTTCTCGTTACGTCTGGAGAGAATTTAGGGTTTTCGATAACCTTGATAACACCCTGACGCAATTGACCAATTCTATTGATTTTATCTGCTTCGGTTGGTTTGAAGTGTCCGTTAAAAACACCTTCCTGCGGATGCCAGACACCACATTCTTCTGTCATAGGGATAACTTCGTGAATTTCATCAACATTCAAATCACCACCCGTTCCGTAATAACTTTTTAACAAAGGCGAAACCGCTTTGTACCAACGTTGTAAAACGCCTTTTTTACGAGGATCGTTCGGATCAAAATTAATTCCGGATTTAGCGCCTCCAATTGCAGGACCAGAAACTGAAAATTTAACTTCCATTGTTTTTGCCAAAGAAAGAACTTCGTTCATATCGAGGCCTTTTCTCATTCTTGTTCCACCACCCGCGGCTCCTCCACGAAGTGAATTAATTACTGTCCAACCTTCTGCTTCTGTCTCAGAATCTTTCCAGTTAAAAACAATTTCAGGTTCCTTATTTTCGAATTGCTTTAATAGATTTTTCATTTTTTACTTATATTGGGTGATTAAATATTGTAGATTGGAATACAGATAGCATTAATTGATCATACAAAACGATTAAAAATCAATTCCAGGCCGCCTGAAATCAAATGTGCCACTTCAGGGCGTTTTGCTTTCAGCTGATCCAAATAAACCAATACTTCTTGTAGTAATTGTTTTTCTTCAGAATCCTTCAAAAGTTCTGCAATTTCAACAGGAAGTAGCCAATCGTTTGTATGATTATTTTTCAGTTTTTCAAAAACAGCTTTTAGTTCTGATTTCGAATCTTTATTTTCTCTTATGAAACGAACAGTCTGATAAAGAACTTCTAAATCATCGCGTTCATCTGTATGTTTTGCTTTAATGGTTTGAGAGGTCGGAACAATATTAATCAGATCAAAACTAGTCACATCCGCTGGTCCGGAAAAAGCAGAAACTACTTTTTTACCAATGGCCATATCGTAATTTCCCCAGTCAGGCTGAAACAAAATCGTTTCGCCATGCGTTACGGTACAATTTCTAAAACTGATTAAAATGATCTCTCCGTGTAAGTTTCTGGAACCTGTAATGATTTCTCCTTCCACAATAATATTGCCTTCAAACTCCAGTTTTACAGTTTCATTTTCGACAATACTATAAGCTTGTAAATCCTTCGGACTCATATCTTCGATCGCTAAATTAAAGCCTTTTAATTTCCCAATCGGACTTCCAAATCCGTGTGGATGAGTTAAAGTTCCGTGGCCCACTAATTCTTTTTCACGGTATGATAAAGCTGTTTTTCCGGTAGTCTGAATGTAAACCGGTTTTCCTTCTTCTTCCAAAACATTGGTAAAAACGCCTGAAATTTGTAGACCAGTACTCAATTCAATTGTACCTAAAGCATTCGAATGAATTAGTTTCTGAATTCCGGAAAGGCCTCCGGTTCTCAATGCCATTTTATTGGCAAATTCCTCCAGGATCAAACTTAAATATGAAAAAGTAGGCGTTACATAAAGTTGAGGTTGTAACTGCGTAATATCAAAATTTTGGTTCGCAGCCGAAATATCATAGGGGATTTTCTTCACGTTATCTGTCATACACCAAGCGCTTTCTCCAATAGAAGAAAGTAATCCGGCACCGTATATTTTGGGGTCTTCAACAGTTCCAATCAAACCGTACTCCACTGTCCACCAATGCAGGTTACGAATCTGGGCCATTTCAGATAATTCACTCATATTATTTTGCAAATCGGCAACTGCTTTTTCTGCTTCGTCGATTTTTTCTTGTGGTGTATCTTCGGCCTCTTTCAAAATCGAAAGCAAACGAATCGCTTCATACATCTGGTAATCTTTGTGTGATGAGATGGCTTTGCATCCAATTTCTCCAAAACGACGTAGATATTCCGCATATTCAGGATTCGCAATAATAGGAGCGTGGCCGGCACCTTCGTGAATAATGTCTGGTGCGGGTGTATATTCAATATGTTCTAATTGTCTGATGTCTGAAGCTATAACCAAAACGTTATANAGGAGCGTGGCCGGCACCTTCGTGAATAATGTCTGGTGCGGGTGTATATTCAATATGTTCTAATTGTCTGATGTCTGAAGCTATAACCAAAACGTTATACGCCTGGAATTCCATAAAAGCATTCGGCGGAATAAAACCATCAACCGCAACGGCAGCCCAGCCAATTTCGGTCAGAATTCTATTCATTCCATACATACTCGGAATAGAATCTACTTCGATTCCGGTTTTTTTCAAGCCATCCAAATAAGAATGATGGGCAACTTTTGATAAATAATCTACATTTTTGCGCATCACATAACGCCAAACAGCCTGATTAATCGGCGTATAATCGCTATAATCCTGAGGTTTAATAAATTGCTTTAAATGTTTAGGCAATCGCTCTAATAACGGGTTTGTCTCAATATTTGGATTCATTTGTAATTCTACTATTATAAATTTAGAAAATTATGTTGGTGTATTTGATAGATAAAAAGTGATCTATTACTTTAAGATATTAAAATCAGATACTGCCGCTATAATCATCGGTATAGAAAACACTATCATAATAAGTAAGTCTTTTGAAAGAGTATAAGAAGCTACGGAAAATAAGTTGGAAGCAATATTGGGAAATATCACCTCGCGGATGACCAGTATGAAAAAAATTGACGGCAAGGCAAAGTATAAAGCAGATTTAAATATGAGATTGCCCATTTTATAATGATTGTAGCTTCCGAAAAGGGCAGTTAAACCCACTATAAACAAAGAATACGAAGTTGCCTTTTCAGGATTTACCTTAAATAAATAAACTAAAATAGGGACAGTCAAAACAGAACCCCTCCACCAACTAAACCAAGTGAAATGCCTATAATAATTGAAGCAAAATATCCAGCGTATTCCATTATTTTTTAGGGCAAAGATGGATTATAAAAGGAAAAAAATAGTAACATATAACCCAAATTATTTCAAAAATTTTCATATTTGCCTTATGCTCAAATTAAAAATCAGTTAGAAAAAAATCCTAACTTCCATTAGGATTTTTTTTATTATCAAATTACTTTCAAATTCATGTTAAAATTGGCTCAGGGTCTTTCTGGTTATTCCCAAATAAGAAGCAATCATAACTTTGGAAAGTCGAAGCTGTATCTTTGGATATTCGCGAAGAAACTGCTCATAGCGGTCCTTTGAATTTGAACACATAAAAAGCAGGATTCTGCTTTGATACATTATACTGTTTGTGTTGCTTTTCTTTCGGAAGAAAAATTCCATTTTTTTAGATGTTTCACACAGCTTTTCTTTTTCTTTATATGAGATGCAATAAAACTCTGTATCCTCCAGGCATTTAATGTCAATACTTGCAGAACAGCCTGTATTGAAAGACCGTACGTCTGATATCCATTGCCCTTCCAAGGCAAACTGAATTATATGATTTTTACCAATATCATTGAGATGTGAAGCTACAGCTAAACCTTCAAGGATAAAAAATTCATATGTAGAAAACTTTCCAGTCTCTATTATATATTTGCCTTTTTTACAACTTTTTTTATCGAAGAACTTTTCTATTTCCAGATACTCTTCGTCTGATATCTGAACTACTTTAGATATATGTTCCTTAAGCGTTTCCTTCATGTTCACTTTAATTAAAGTTAAATTTATCAATTAGAATAAAATTCAATAATTAATCATTCCAGATCATTGTACTGAATTTAGATATATTGATCCATACTAAACCATCCTTTTACCGCTTCAGCAGTATTTTCAACACCTGCTACATTTTCAAACTCGTTGCTGGCTGGATTGTATTTATATGCTTTCTGCCATTCTGTATAATAAAAAGCTACCTTTTGTACTGCATCACAGATAAAGAGAAGATCTTCGTTTGTCATTGTGGGGTGGAGCGATATACGCACCCATCCAGGTTTTTGGCTGAGATCCATTTCAAGTATACCATTTGTAATTGCTTTGGACTCATCCTGTTTTATATTGAAAAGTGCATGCGCATAAGTACTGGCGCATGACCACCCGCCTCTTACCTGTATTCCAAATCGATCATTCAAAAGACGAACGATTAGATTATAATGAATATCTTCAATGACAAAGGAAACACAGCCAATACGTTCGGCTTTCAGATCACCCAAAATATGAAGCCCATCTATTTTCTTTAATTCAAAAAAGCAAAGTTCCAGAAGTTCCTTTTCCCTTTTTTTCATGTTTTCTATTCCCATCTGATCTTTTAGTTCCAGACAAAGAGCTGTGCGCATCACTTGTAGAAAGCCGGGAGTTCCTCCATCCTCTTTAACCTCTATAGAATCACTGTAATGATATCCCCCCCAAGGATCAGTACATTTTACATTTCCGCCTCCCGGATTATCGGGATAGCACGAACTGTAAAACTTTTCATTAAAGACTAAAATTCCGCAGGTTCCCGGCCCTCCCAAAAACTTATGCGGTGAAAAGAATATTGCATCGAGCTGCTCCTGAGGATCCTCAGGGTGCATGTCAATTTTTACATAGGGCGCAGATGCTGCAAAGTCTACAAAACAGTAACCCCCATGTTGATGCATGATTTTCGCAAGCTGATGATATGGAGTAATAATTCCAGTAACATTTGAGCATGCGGTAAAAGAGCCAATCTTTACAGCCCTATGTTCATATTTTTTAATTTCAGCAGCGAGAATCTCAGGATCAACCATATTGTTATCATCCGGAGCAAGTATTACCACATCGGCAATGGTTTCATACCATGGAACCTGATTTGAATGATGTTCCATATGCGTTATAAAAACCACCGGCCTTTCATCTTCATGAAGCAGACCGACATTGTAAATATTATCCGTGGAACGAAGCCCCATAATACGCTGTAATTTGGATAATGCCGCAGTCATACCGGTTCCAGTAGTTACCAGGACATCATATTGGCTAGCATTCACGTGTTTTTTAATCAGCTGTCTGGCATATTGATAGCCATATGTTGAAGCCTTTCCCGTCTCACTTGAAAATGAATGTGTATTGGCAATCATTGGCCCTATTTTATGGCGTACGATATATTCTATTGGACCATATAATCTGCCACTGGCAATCCAGTCAGCGTACAGCAATTTTTGCTGTCCATAAATAGACTCAAAACTATGATCTGCCCCAATTGTGTACTCTCTAAATTTAGCAAAATACTGCTCGACTCCGATATTCGCGGTTTTATTCTCAGTGACACTCATTTTTATTCGTTTTAAAAAGTTTATTTTTTAAAATTTTTAATTCCCCGCTCAAGCCAGTTCAAATAATTCTCGACATCGGGATTATATGCAGAAGGCTCTCCAAGATTAGAACTGTTATGATCTACAATCACATAAAACGGCTGTGCATTTGCTTTATAGGTCTTGATCTGTAAATCACTCCATTTATTACCTATTGTCTTTATTTTTTTGCCTGTCGTCTCAGAAACGTACTGTTCATTTTCAGGCAGTTCTTTTTTGTCATCTACATAAAGCGAAATCAAAACCACCTCGTTGTTTAAAACTTCCAAAACTTTAGCATCTGACCAGACCAATTCTTCCATTTTTCGACAGTTTACGCAAGCATAACCAGTAAAATCCAGTAAAACAGGTTTTCCTGTTTTTTTGGCAAACTCCATGCCTTTGTCATAATCATGAAAAGTGATGATGTTCTGTGGACCATACTCTGCTCCGTCGGCCAAAGCAGACTTACCTCTCTGTACTGTGTTTTTAGCTCCAAATCCATCCGGAGATTCACTATACTGTATTGGTGGTGGAAATCCGCTGATAAGCTTTAAAGGAGCACCCCACAATCCGGGAATTAAATAAATTGTAAAACTCAAAACGATTAGGCCAAAACTCAATCTTCCCACAGAAATATGATTAATTGGCGAATCATGGGGCAAAGTGATTTTTCCGAATAAATAGAAAGCCAATGTTCCGAAAACAGCAATCCAAATTGTTAGAAAAACTTCTCTTTCCAAACAATGCAATTGCAAAACCAAGTCGGCATTAGATAAGAATTTAAAAGCTAAAGCCAATTCTAAAAAACCTAAAACTACTTTTACGGTATTCAGCCATCCTCCCGATTTTGGAAGTGCATTTAACCAACCAGGAAAAGCAGCAAATAATGAAAATGGTAAAGCAATAGCAGTAGAAAATCCTAACATTCCTACTACTGGCGCGATACCTCCTTTTGAAGCGGCTTCTACCAATAAGGTTCCCACAATTGGTCCGGTACAAGAGAACGAAACAATTGCAAGGGCCATAGCCATGAAAAAAATCCCAATCAACCCTCCTCTGTCTGCTTGTGAATCGACTTTATTTGCCAATGCATTTGGCAGCATAATTTCAAAGGCACCTAAAAAAGAACAGGCAAACACAACCAATAAAATGAAGAAAATTAAATTGAACCAAACGTTTGTTGACAAGGCATTTAAGGAATCTGCACCAAAAATAGCCGTTACAATCGATCCTAATAAAACATAAATAATAATAATTGAAAATCCGTATATCAGGGCATTTCTAATTCCGGCAGCCTTGGTTTTACTTTGCTTGGTAAAATAACTTACTGTCATTGGAATCATCGGGAAAACGCATGGTGTCAATAAAGCGGCAAAACCAGATAAAAAAGCAATTATAAAGATGCTTAACAATCCTCTCGATTCATTTTTTTTGATTGGGTTTCCAACCGCTATTTCAGCTTTTTTTTCGACAGCTACAATTGCTTTTTCTTCTTTTATTGAATCTCTCGGAACCGAATTTACTTCAGCTGAAGCCAATTTATTTGCATTTGGAAATTTAAATAATAATTTTTCCGAAGTGGGCGGTAAACAATTACTGTCATCGCAAACCATAAATTCAACTTCGGCGGTAATGTTTGCACTATTCTCTGAATTAAATTTTATTTTTTGGGTAAAAATTGCTTTATCTTCAAAATATTTAATTTTCATATTGAAGATTCTATCCACTACTTCATGTCCTTTTCCCTCAGTCGTTTTACCCACTAATTCGAAGTTTTTCTTATCCTTTTTAAAAGTAAAAGCTGTTGGCGATGGTCCGCCTTCTTCAATATATTGTCCGTACAAATGCCAGCCCGATTGTATCTTGGCTTCAGCTTTAAGTAAATATTCTTTTTCTGTAATTTTTTCAACAGAAGTTGTCCATTTAACCGGATTGTACATTTGTCCAAACATGCTGAAACTCACCAGCAGCAGCATGGTAATTATGATATTTTTCATTTTTTTTGATTTGATATTTTTTAAAAAAGAGCTGTCGGCAAACAGCTCTTTAAGGTCTCTCACAGAAATAATAACTAATTCA
The DNA here is from genome assembly GCF_001427905.1 of Flavobacterium sp. Root420. Classification (GTDB taxonomy): domain Bacteria; phylum Bacteroidota; class Bacteroidia; order Flavobacteriales; family Flavobacteriaceae; genus Flavobacterium. The sequence continues at coordinate 405,406 of NZ_LMEF01000029.1, read as the reverse complement.
ATTCTAAAATAAAAATAATGAAAGACGACTATTAAAATTTACTTTTTGTTTCAGGTTTCTAGTTGCAATAACTTTTTCAAAGTTTAAAACATTGACAAAGTTGAATACCTATTTTAATTTATTGTAAAGGATTGCCATCCGTATCAAGTGAACCCGCTTTTATGACAATCATTTTATCTAACTGAATGTATTTTTTAATCGCATTGTTAACTTGTTCCAGCGTTACTTTTTCGATATCCTTTGGATATTGTTCGATATAATTTGGTTCCAAACCTCTTTCGACAAAGCTTAAAATCGTTCTTGTCATTCCGTTAGTAGTAGACATTCCTACTTTAAAACTTCCAATTAAATTGGTTTTCTTATTCTCTAATTCCTCCTCAGTTATTCCGTCATTTACCCATTTTTTAACCTGTACCATAGTGGCATCCAATCCTTTTTGAAATAAAGTTGGATTAAATGATGCATTAACAAACCAATAACCTCCTGTTGTAATATTGCCTCCCAATCCTGATGAAATATTGTAAGTCAAACCATCATTATCACGAACGGTTTGCATCAAACGACCGGCAAAACCAGCACCTAAAGTGTAATTGCCAATATAAAATGGGATATAATCCGCATCTGCTCTTTTTAAACCGGTATATTGGCCTACGAATAATTCGGCACTAGGTTTTTCTGCAATGGTAATAACTTCCGTCTTCGAAGGTTTTTTTGCAGCATCTTCAAATTTTAAAGTCTCAGCCACACCGCCATTCCAGTTTTTAAATGTTTTTTTTAATGCGGCATTTAAATTTGCTCCTTCTGTATCGCCAACAATAACCAAATGCATGGATGCTGGTCCAAAGTATTTTTTATGAAAGGCTTTTACCTCATCCAGAGTTGCATTTTTAATGTTTGCTAAATCATCTTCAACACTCAAACTGTAGTTTGGATTTCCTTTTGGATAAATTGCCTGTGCCAACGCTATGCCCCCTCTTTCTCCTGGATCATTTAGGTTTTGCTGTATATTTCCAGTAAACTGCTGTTTTAAATTCTCAAATTCTTTTGTATCAAATAATGGTGAACGTAATTCTTCTGCCAAGAGAGCAATTACCTGATCCAGATCTTTTTTCAAACATTTAAAACCAATATTTATTTTTGTATTTGAAGCACCAATATTGATGTTTACTCCTAATTTTTGAAGCTTTTCTGAAAACTTAAATTTATCATTCAGCGTTGTTCCTTTTGATAACATTGCTGTTGTTAAAGAAGGAATCATTTCATTTTTACCTTCGTTAGCAAAATTTCCTAATGAAATACTGGCTGCAACTGTCATAAAATCTTTAGCTGAAGTTTTTACTGATACAACATCGATTCCGGCGATTTTTTCTCTTTTAAAAGAGGAAGCTGTTTTTTCTGCAGCGATTTCCTTTACATCAAAAACTTTATTCACTGTGTGTTTTTGTTCTGATGATATACCTTCTTCAACAAGGTTGTGCTTTGGATCTCTGTAATAAAATGGGGCATTGTCTGGCATAAAATTTTCGGCTTTCGCTTCGAGTCCTTCATTTGATCCGGATTGTTTTGGTATAAAATATCCCGTTGTGCTTTGATCTTCAACTAAATATTTTTTGGCAACACGCAAAACATCCGCTGGTGTCACTTTTTTAAGTCGGTCAATACCTGTTACATAATCTGTCCAGTCTCCCGCAGCGATTGCTTCATTCAATTCAGATGCGATAACTCCTGATCCATCACGGCCTAAAATAGTCTGCGCACTAATTTTGGCAACCACACGATTTACCTCATCCTGAGTAACACCTTCTTTCTGAATTTTAGCAACGACTTCGCCTATTTTGGCATCAATATCTTCATGTTTTGAAGTGGTTGGAAAACCAACACCAATTGTAAATAGACCAACTTCCTTAAAATTTGTCGCACTCGCATAACTATAAATTCCCATACGGGTATCAACAAAAGTTTTGTTTAAAATTGCCGAAGGTCCAGCCCCAATAATTTCACCGAGAATATTTAATGCCGGTAAATCTTCGTGCAAAGCTCCCGGAATTTTATAAGCTTTGTTCACAACGCCTAATTCTCCCGGTTTTTTTACGATAATTTTTCGAGGTCCGTATTGCTGAGGCTCTTCGGTATACGGTTGCGGCATTGCGTTTGGCGCTTTTGTAATTCCTCCAAAATATTTTTCTATTAATTCAAAAACATTCTCTTTTTTAAAATCTCCAATAATAGTCAACGTCGCATTATCAGGCCAGTAATAGGTATTATAAAAATTACGCAGAACCTCAATTGGTGCTTTTTCAATATCCGATTTCCAACCTATTGTAGAATGATGATACGGATGTGCGATATAAGCTGCCGCCCAGATTTCTTTATCCAGCAAACTGTTTGGATCGTTTTCACCACGTTCGAATTCGTTACGAACTACGGTCATTTCTGCTTCTTTATCTTCTTTTAGTAATAAAGAATTACGCATTCTGTCGGCTTCAATCTGCAATGCCAAACCAATTTTATCACTTGGCAGTGTTTCAAAATAATTGGTTCTGTCGTACCAGGTTGTGGCATTTAACTGTGCTCCTGTATTTTGAAGTACATCAGTAATGGTAGTGCCGCTTTTTTTATTGAAAGTCGGAGTTCCTTTGAACATTAAATGTTCCAAAAGATGTGTTGACCCTGTGTTTCCTAAGACCTCATTTTTAGAACCTACACGATACACGATTTGTACCGTTGCAACAGGCGAAGCATTATCCTGCAAAAGCAAAACATTCATACCATTAGGTTGGTACAGATATTCCTCTATACCTCCTAACTCTTTCACTTTCTTAAAGTTAATAGATTTATTCTGCGCTGAAATCAGGGTACAGAAAGCTAGTGAGCAATAGCCCACAAAAATGTATTTTTTCATTTTTTGTGATTTTTTATTTTATGAAGAATATAAAACGATCATTAAAACAACAATCGTTTTATACTATAGAAGTGTACTTATGATTTACTGAAAATCTCCTTCAATTTGGTTTGAAGTGCTTCTTCTCTAAGGTTTTTGGCAACAATTTTCCCGTCTGGTCCAATTAAGTAATTTGTTGGAACCAATTTTACTCCGTATAAAACTGCCGCTTCATTTTTCCATCCTTTCAAGTCAGAAACATGAGTCCAGGTTAAACCGTCTTTTTCGATGGCTTTCTCCCAAAGTTTCTTTTTATCATCTAAAGAAACGCCCAGAACCTCAAATCCTTTATCGTGATAGGTTTTGTAAGCTACAACCACATTTGGATTTTCTTTTCTACATGGACCACACCAGCTTGCCCAAAAATCTACCAAAACGTATTTTCCTTTATAATCTGATAATTTTACAATTTTACCGTTTACATCTGTTTGTGAAAACTCAAGAGCAGGAGCACCAACAGCCGTTTTATCGTTAAGATCAATCGCTTCTTTTATTCTCTTTCCAAAATAAGATTTTTGAACTTCAGGAGATAAAACAGCAAAATATTCTTTAACTTGCTGTGGAGTTCCGTAAGTTACCAAACGATCTTCTAAAACTAAAACACCCGCAACTTTATCTTTATGTGTTTTGATAAATTTAAAAGTAAGATCATCTGCAAGTTTTTGTAAATCAGCCCAGCGTTTATCCATCATTACTTGTTGATCCGGAGTTAATTTTACTTTTCCATTTTGAGATAAAGAGTCAGAAGCTTTGTAAACAGGTCCGGCAATACTTTGGATTTTTTTAAACTCGTTTTTGTAATAAAGTGAATAAATTGAATCCTGAGTTGCACCGGACAATTTCGCATTAAAGATCGAATCTTTCTTCGCCGTAAAACCAATAGTTTCATTGGATAAAATAAAAACCCTTCCGTACTCTTGTCCTTTTAATTTTACGCTGTAGCGAAGCGGTTCTTCCACTTTTCCTGCAAAAGTAAATTTACCCTCTACAATTTTAGCAGAATCTTTAACCAATGGTTTATCCCCATCAAGAAATTCCAAATAAACAATTCCGTCTTTTTGTCCCGAAATAGTACCATTTATAGTGTAGCCTTCTTCTTTTTTAGAGCAGGAAGTAATTACAGTTACCAATGCAAAAGCTAATAAACCTGATTTTAAAAATGTATTTTTCATTGTTTGCTGTTTTTTTATTTGATTAGTCAGATTATGACTTTAATAATTCTTTTAATTTTTCTTCTAATTCAGCACCTCTTAAATTATCGCTGATGATTTTTCCTTTACTATCTACCAGATAAGTGGCAGGAATAGTTTTTACATTAAATGCCTTACTTACTTTATCGTCATCATGTAAATTGGGCCATTGCATGTTTTCTTGTACCAATGCTTTTTGCCATGCTTTTTCGTCTTTATCGATCGAAATGCTTAAAACTTCAAAGCCTTTTTCTGAATAGTTTTTATAAGCTGTTTTTAGATTTGGAATTTCCTTGCGGCAAGGTGCACACCAAGATGCCCAAAAGTCAATCAGAATATATTTTTTTCCTGCAACAATTTCTTTTACACTAAGTGTTTTACCATCTTTATCTTTTAATCCAAAATTTGAAACACTTGTACCAATTAATGTTTTTGGATTTAGATCATTATCTGCAACCTGACCGTAGTAACTTTTCTTTGCTGTTTCAGAAAATTGTTCATAAATAGTTTTCTGGTCTGGTGTAAAGTAACTGTATTGTGTCAACATGAAAAACGGTCCCCACCAGGTAGCTTTATTTTTTATGATGAGATCTCTTGTAGATTTTTCCACTTTAGCAAAAAAGGCTTTTTCTTTGGCTTCAAAAGCTTTCCATTCCGGAGAATTTCCAATAGAATCCATTAGTTTTTTATTCCCTGCAACTCTTGCATCCGAATATGCTTTGGTCACTTCTTCTGTACCTTTATGATATTCTTGGTAATCTTTGTTTAGTTCTTCTTTAAAAGCAGTTTCTTTTTTATAATAATCGTTCGATTTTGATCCTAAAATCACTTCATTTTTAAAATTAATTCTATCGTCTTCCTGTTTTAAAACTTCTGCATCTGCTGTTATTTTTATTTTGGAATTTTCAACTAAAACTGGAACTTCCCCTTTATTTTTTCCAAACGTAACATAAAAAAAGCGAGGTTCATTTAGTTTTCCTGTAAAGGTAAATTTGCCGCCTTTTATTTTAGTTTCGGCTACTGGCGTTTCTGATAGATGCGTTGCACCCGGAATTAACTGAACTATTGTTCCGTCTTCAAGTCCTGATATATTTCCTTCAAGAGTATACGATTGAGGAACAACTTTTTTTGTTTGTGCCTGATTGCCGTTAGAAAACATAAACGCGCAAATACACAACCCTAATATTTTATGTTTAATAGTGTTCATTTTTGATTGATGTTTTTTAGATAAAGCTTCCTTTTCAGATTTCTTACTCAGGAAGCTTTGTGGTTTTTATTTTGCTACGTTTTGAGTTATAGTTCCGTTTCCAGGATTTTTTGTTGCTCCCTGTGGAAATGGCATTGTCCACATATGAGAATCTGAAGACAAAGCATATGTTGTTCCCTCTTCTACTTTAGAAAAACTTACTTTATAAACTCCTTCGGCATTTAAACGACGTGCATCAGCAAAAGGAATGATCGTTAAGATCAGCTCGTTGGATTTAGTTTTGAAAATAGCGTTCAGAGCCGTTGTTTTATCTGCAGTTACAATATCCTGGTAAGAAGCAGGAAGAATACGTGTTTTGCGTACTTTATTTAATAATGTCAATGCTTCGCTTACTTGCCCTGCGCGAGCCAGACATTCTGCTTTAATTAAATAAATTTCAACCGTTGTGATTCCGCCATAATTAAACATACCCGACAAAGTCCTTCTGTAATACGTTTCAGCACCAACAGTTCTGATTTTCCAACGTGATTTAAAACGGACATCCCCAGCCTCAAATCGTTGTGCACGATCTATCGGAATACTATATTCTGTGGATAAACGAGCCGTTGCACCGTGGCGATAAGTGTAATTCTCAACATAGTCATATCCCATTGGAGATGGTGTATTTGTATAGGAATTTGGAATGTCGATTATCGCTTTGTTTGTGTTATAATAGCCTACCCAATCATAAAGCGCATTATTCTCTGCTAAGGCCAAATCTGCATATTTTAAAGCTTCTGTATAATTATTCATTTGTAAAAATACGCGGGAATAAAAGGCATATCCTGCTCCTAAATTTGGGTGTAATGCTGTTTGGGAAACCTTTGGCAGATAAGGCAATGCCTCTTTTACATCAGCCAGAATAAAATCATACATTTCCTGAATGGTAACTTGTTTGCTTGGTGCATTAATATTGGCGCTTGTAATTAAGGGCACGGATAATTTGGTAGCTGCTGTAGAAGCTACGTAAGTATCTGCATAGAAATTAACCAAATTATAATATGACATAGCACGTAGAACTTTTGCTTCAGCCCAAACTACTCTTTTTTGCTCTTCGGTAGCTTCTGTGGTTTTCAGTGCATTTTCAATAATTAAATTGAAAGTTGAAATTCCTGCATATTGTCCGTAATATGTCGTTTCATCTGCCTGATTCAGAGCGATACGATCTGCGGTTTCATCCCAGAAATAATTGGCTTTTGTCAATCGGTAATAGGCTAAATCAGCTACGGTTTGATATCTGTCATTCAAGAGATTTAATGCCTGTTCAACATTTACGCTTTGGTTGGTATATTCATCGCGGATTAAAGCTTCAAAATCAGCCAATGTTGTTGGGACTTTAGAGCCTTTTGGCGCATCGTCCAAATAATTCTCACAAGATGTGAAAGCGATCGCAACTAGTAATGCGCATAGAATGTTCTTGTATATATTTTTCATCGTGTAGTCTTTTTAAATTAGAAGTTAATATTTACACCAAAAACTAAACTTGGAGATTGAAAGCCATTTAAAAGATATTTAGCATCTCTGCTTTTGGCTACAGTAAAAACATTTTCTGCATTAAGATTAAAGCGAACATTTTGCAATTTTACTTTTTTAATAAGAGCTGAAGGCATTTGATAAGCCAATGAAATATTACTTAATCTCACATTAGAAGCGTCAAGAATATTGATATCTGCATAAGAATAAATAGTACGTGAATCAGAGCTAAACTCCTGATCGTATTCGTAAACTGCTCGGGGCACATTTGTAAATGCTTCATCTCCCGCTTGCTGCCAACGATTTGCAATATGATTGTTAACGATTCCAATTTTTGCTACATAACCGCCCATTGCTTGCGAATACTCATTATTTAACATTGGTAAAAAGTTATTTCTGATTTTGTGCCCCAATTCATAAATGAAAAGTGCTGAAAGAGAAAAGTTTTTATAAGCAAAAGAGGTGTGAAATGAACCGCTATGAGTTGGTACTGTTGAACCATAATCCTGTATGGCATTTAAATCTGCCGGATTGTATTTTACCGCAGTTCCGGATGCATCATAAACCTGAGGCAAACCTGCATTGCTTAAACCCGCCCATTTGTAACCGTAAATAGAGTTGAAATTTTTACCCACTCTTGGAAAAGTCGATGCATAATCTAATTGCAGAAAATAAACCGGAGCTTCAACATTTACATACGTAACTTTATTTTTATTATTGGCATACAAAACTGATGCATCCCAGGAGAAAGAAGGTGTTTTAACAATTGTACCTCGCAAACTTACTTCAATACCTCTATTAGTCATTTCTCCATTATTGAGTCTATAGGTCGAATATCCCCAGCCTTCTGTTGGAACACCTGTGCTACTTGCTAATAAATCTTCTCCTTTTTTGTTATAGACATCAAAAGTTCCGCCCAATCTATTGCTGAACATTGAAAAATCTAAACCTATATCGGTTGTTGTTGTTTTTTCCCAGGATAACTCCGGATTTGGTCTTGAATTAACATACCCCTGATTTCCTCCAACATTTGGATTAGAACTATATGATGCTGTCAAATAAGGTGCAGAATCCTTGGCAACGTTTCCTCCAATACCATATGATGCACGAAGTTTAAGCATATTTATAAAAGAAGATTTAAAAAAAGTTTCCTTATCAATATTCCATGCCGCACCGGTTGACCATGTAGGTTTGTTTTGATATTTGTTGTCTGTTCCCCAGAGGTTAGAGCGATCCCAACGCAAACTTCCTGTAACAGAATATCTTCTGTCATAAGTGTAACCTGCTGTTCCATACAATGAAACGTAACGGTTTACCAGTTCACGTTGTGCCGAAAAATCATTTTGACTCATATAACCCCCAAAAAAAGATCCGTAAACTTTCAATAAATCAACCTGATTTACCGGAGTAAAGGATAAAGTCTGATCGTCATAACCGTAACGGGTATTATCGCCATATTCTAATTTTGAATGACGAATTTCCATACCGGCAATTGCTGTTACATTGTGAATATTATTAAAAACCTTATCAAAATTTAACTGCTGACGGAAATTGTACGCATTAGAAAACTGATTTGTTTCTTTTAAGATATCTCCGTAAGGCAGATTATAAACAGCTATGTTTTCAGGAGAAATTGTAGCTAAACTATTTACTCTACTTCTAACATAATAAGAATCCTTATCTCTTAAATCTGAGGTGCGATCTACTCCGTACTCGTATTGAAACATAGCATTATAGTTAAACGCCGGGCTAAATTTAACATTTAATTTTGCAAAAGTTCTGTTTAAGAAATTCTTGCCTTTTATTACATTTCGCCCCAACTCATCCATTGGCGTAATATCCATATTATAAAGACCATAATCCTCAATAGACTGCAATGTAAAATTATCGTAACGAGATGCTGCGGTTGAAGTAAAATAGCTTCCGTCACTATTAACAAACTGATTGTATGGCTGTACTTTATAATCTTGCTGAGTCAGAACATTATAACTTTGGGTATCACTTACACCGTAATTAATATAAGTTCCTAAATCAACAGAAAGCCAATTGTTTATTTGGGTTGAGTTTTTAAGATTAACACCAAGAGATTGATTGTCGGAATATTTATCTTCAAATTTATTTCCTTTATATGTCAGAGAGGCGTTAAAAGTATTTGATTCTGTAGCTTTCCCTATACTTACATTATGCTGAACAAAGTATTGATCACGTTTTGCATATCTCGCCACGTCATCATAATATTTATAACCTTGTGCTCCTAATGCGTTCAACCGATTGTTCATATCCGTTTGTGAAATATTTCCGGCGTAACCATTTAGTAGGACCTGCATTCCCTGACTTGTAAATGCTGCACTTTGCAATAAAGAAGTTGCATAAGCGCCAGCTCCTGCTCCCTGCAAATTAGGATTTCCGTCTGCCCAGCCTTTTTCTAAACCAATAATATCGGCAGAATTTGTAAGATTACCAGTATAATTTCTATATGGCGTCACAGTCAGGTTACTTGAAAATGAAATATTGGTCTGACCGGCTTTGGCTTTTTTGGTTGTGATGACAACAACACCATTAGCCGCACGCGCACCATAAATGGAAGATGCCGCCGCATCTTTCAAAACCGTAATAGTTTCAATATCTTCTAAGTTTAAATTTGGAAGATTTTCTTCTAAGCTGAAATATTGATTAAATTTTGTATTTTCGATAGGAAAGCCATCCACTACATACAATGGAGTCGTTAATCCATTCATCGAAGTTGTACCACGAATTTTACCACCCTGATACCCTACAATGCGTCCTTCTAAAATTTTGTCTAAACTGCTTAAACGCTGTTCCTGAAAATCTTTTGCTTTTATGCTGGAGAAAGATCCTGTTGCCCTGTCAGCCGAAATATTTTGATATCCTGTTGTTAAAACAATTTCACCTAGTTCAAGCGTATCTTCTTTAAGTACAACGTTAATTACGCTTTTTCCTTCCACTTTTATTTCCTGTCTGACAAATCCCAGATAAGCAAAAGCTAATGTAGTCTCGCTGCTCACGGCAATAATCTGATATTCACCATTAAAATCAGTCTGAACGCCTCTTCCTGAACCGTTATCTGAAACCGCAGCACCTGCTAAAGGCACACCTTTTTCATCAGTCACTTTACCTTTTACAATAAAATCCTGCACTTCTTTTATAACTACTGGCTTCTCTTCCGGCGCTTTTTTAGGGGTTAGAATAATGTGATTTCCTGAAATTTTATAGTCGGTTCCAGTGTTTTTAAAAATTGCACTTAGAATATTTTCCATAGAAACATCATTGAGTCTAAGGTCTATTTTTCGATCTAAATCAACGGATCTGACATTATATACAAATCGATAATCTGTTGTGTACTCAATCTTTTCAATTATTTTCCCAACAGACATATCGCTGGCATTAAATGACATTTTTGCTTTTTGAGAGTAAATTACCCCCGCCTGCATAACTGTAAGACTGGTCAATAAAAATAATGTAGTCAGTTTCATTTTCAAATCAAATTTCAAAAAAGGCTTATCGAACCTGATTTTGTTTAATACTTTTTTCATACTTTTAAATGTTTTTAATTGTGGTTGGTTAGTTTACTGATCGCATTTATCCTACCGGGAAATGTTGGCGCATTTTCCGGTTTTTTTATAAATAACAATCCTTTTATACGTGGTTTTTATTACATAGGCGTGGTTTTTATTTATTACTGATTATAAATTTTTACTATAATTTCTGATTTAAGGCTTTTAATTCTTTTTACCTAATTGTTATCTTATTGTTATCTTATTGTCATCAATAGTGTAATCAATAGCATAACTATCACTAAAATATTTAAGTACCACTTCAATAGGTTCATTATCAAAACGAGCATTGAAAATTTCTTTTCCGAGTGCTTTATTTTTATTGATAAAAGTGATATTGTAATAACGTTCCAGCTTTTTAATAATAGAAGTAAAAGACTCATTTTTAAATACTAAACTTCCTTTTACCCAAGCCGTATAATAATCTGTATTTACAGCTTCTGTCATAATTTTTTGCTGTCCACGTAAATTTGAGCCTTTTATTCCTGGTATCAGATACACTTGATTTTCGGCTGTTTTTTTGTCTTTATAAAGCGACACTTTTCCTTCAACTAAAACGACATCCGTACTTATATCTTCTGTATATGAATTCACATTAAACTTAGTTCCCAAAACTTCTACATTTACTTCCTGTGTATTTACAGTAAATGGATGTGCCTTATCTTTTGATACTTCAAAATAAGCTTCACCTGTCAAATACACTTGTCGGCTTTGATTTTTTAGAAACTGAACCGGATATCGCAATGATGTTCCAGCGTTTAAATGCACTACTGTTCCATCTGACAATTGAACTTCGAATTTTTTACCGTACGGAATTTTTAATGTATTGTAAACCAATTTTCCATTCGAATACGCATTGGAATACACTAATCTGTTTTTCTCTTGTTTTCCAATTATTTTCCCAAATTTATCTGTTACCATTCGCGCCTGAGTCGGATCAATGCTCTGCATTGATTCATTCCCAACCTGTAGCACTATTTGGTCTTCTCTTGGCACTATAGCATTTTGTTTACCCTTAAAAATTGTGGAATTAGTATAAAAATAAATACCTCCCAAAAATAATATCAATATTGCAGCGTACTTATAATAGGCGTAAAAGCTTTTCTTTGAAAAGACATTCTTTTCATTGTTAATTCTTGCCAGCAACTGTTTTGTTACCTCACTAGAATCATTTACAGTTGTTGCGACATCTATAAGGTAATTAACTTTTACAAAATCTTTAAATACTTTTTTATTTTCCCCCTTGGCCAACCATTCTGTTAATTCTTCAATTTCTTCCTCAGAAGCTTCATTAGTAATAAATTTTACAATCTGTTGTTCTATTTTTCTCATTGTTATTTGAAATATTTTTATAAATTCATTATGATTAAAACCCCAATCATAATGATGAAATAATTTTATTTTACTTATTTCTTCAAAACTAAAATTACTGCTAAAAAGTCATTTAAACTAATTATAACAATAACTGTATTATCATAGCAATTCGATAAGTTATTTTTAAATACAATAAGCAATTAAAACTTAAAAGCGTAAAGCATCACATTATCTATTTTTCTACTATTACGATTAAAAAAAGCGCAACCCTAACTATTTGATAATATTTTTTTCATTTTAATGTGTTTTTTATTGATTAAGATGTATTTTTTAGTCAAAATCTTACAACCTTAACTTTAATGATGCAAGATATATTCAACATCCAGTGCAGCATACAACCTGTCTCAGCGTTTTTGACATATTTGTATTTTTATCATTTTAAAATTTTAACCTTTTTTACTATAAATTCCTCTTTTTTTAATATTATATATGAATCAAAAGGCAAAAAACTAATAATTAGATAACATTTTTTTTAATTAAATAAATAATTAATTTAAAAATTCTTTTATTTGTGATTATGAAAGCGAATCAATATAATAGTAATGAAGTTTTAATAGAGGCTCTAAAAGAAGGAGATGAAAAAGCATACATTTATCTTGTTGACACCTTCCATCATAATTTGTGCGTATATGCTAATAGTTTACTTAAAAATATATACAGCGCAGAAGATATTGTACAGAGTGTTTTCATAAAAACATGGGAACAGCGCGCTTCTTTAAAACCAGAATATTCTATAAAAAGTTTCCTTTATAAATTAGTTTACAATGAGTTCATTGATGGATATCGGAAAAAACAAACGCTCTTTCCTCTTGAAAAAGAATATTTTAAAACTTTAAATACTGTAGTTTTAGAAGATGATGCAGAATCTTTTCAAAAAATTCTAGATATTGTAAACAAAGAAATTCAGACACTTCCTCCAAAGTGCAAAGAGGTTTTCATTTTAAGCAAAAAAGAGGGTCTGACAAATCTAGAAATTGCTGAGCATCTTGACGTTTCCATTAAAACCGTAGAAGCACAGATTACCAAAGCTTTTTCTATTTTGCGTAACTCCCTAGAAGAAAAAATTAAAAATTTCTTATTTCTTATATTTGGCAGAAAAAAAATAAGGTTTCACTAATATAACTCAATTTAAATAATTAAGATGTCTTTGCATTTAGTTATTTTCCTCCTAATAGTGACAAATATTTTTAATTAAAACTCTTTTTCTATTTCCTAATTCAGCTTTTTATCTAACTGTGAATTTAAAAATAAGTTTAATTTACTAATTGTCGTTTTTATGCGCAAAAATCTATAAAACAATATATTTGCTCAATTACTAAGGGCAGGATTTTTCCCTACTCGCTTCCGATCAAATGAACCATAATAAATTAATCTGCTCAACTGTAACTACTCTATACTAGAACCATATAACTTTATTAATAATTCCAATCGGTAACTATTTTATATTGATCAGAACTTTGAATTATCCTTTTAAAAAAAATATCGATATGCTTCTGTATAAATTTTCCTGCCAACATCTTAAATAAAAGCATCTCAATCTTAGAACGCATTTGAAACTGATATGTAGCCGACACAATAGAACTCTTATCCCCATTATCAAAAAAAGTAAACTGATACTCCACTGCCGATATTGGACTTAAGCGCATTGAGGTAAAATTATCGATTCGTACTGAAAAGGACCAATCATTAATAAATGTCAAAAAAACATGTCTGGCAGAATTAAAATCTTCAAAAAAAATAATAGATTCACTTCCCAAACTGCGATTTACCTCTGACTGATCGATTGGCGCAAATCTCTGGACAAAAGGAATATTATGAAAAACCGTTAAAAGATCCCTGCTGGCAATATGCTTAAATAATTCTACTACTGGAATATTAATGTCTTGTGAGGATTGTATTACTATTGTATTCAAAATTATTATTTTATGTCCCTTAAAAATCTCAACACTTTATCACTTAATTTGCGCCTTTTTCTTTAATAGTACAGCTAGCACTATCTTTTTTTTGAATTTTAATCTAGTCTTTTGAAGCCAGATAGCGTTCTGCATCAAGAGCCGCCATACAACCTGTTCCGGCAGCAGTAATTGCCTGACGATAAGCATGATCTGCAGCGTCTCCGGCTACAAAAACACCATCAACATTTGTTTTAGATGTTCCCGGAGTATTTACAATATAACCCGTTTCATCAAGAGTGATGTAATCTTTAAAGATATCTGTGTTTGGTTTATGACCAATGGCTACGAAAAATCCTGTTGCAGGAATTTCAATAACTTCAGCAGTAGTTTTATTCAACACTTTTATAGCATGAACAACATTATTATCTCCTAAAACTTCAAGAGTATCGTGGTTCATTAAAATTTCGATATTTTCTGTTTTACGAACGCGTTCTTCCATAATTTTTGAAGCTCTGAATTTTTCGCTTCTTACCAACATCGTTACTTTTTTACAAAGTTTAGATAAGTAATGCGCTTCTTCACAAGCAGAATCTCCTGCTCCAACAATCACAACTTCCTGATTACGGTAGAAAAATCCGTCGCAAACAGCACAGGCAGAAACTCCTCCACCCATATTTAAATAATGTTGTTCTGATGGCAATCCTAAATATTTAGCAGAAGCACCTGTTGAAATAATAACCGTTTCACAGTGCAATTCGATGCTATCGTTAATCCAAACTTTATGAATATCTCCTGAAAAATCAACCTTAGTAGCCCAGCCATCACGAATATCTGCNGAAGCACCTGTTGAAATAATAACCGTTTCACAGTGCAATTCGATGCTATCGTTAATCCAAACTTTATGAATATCTCCTGAAAAATCAACCTTAGTAGCCCAGCCATCACGAATATCTGCGCCAAAACGTTTTGCCTGATCTTGTAACTGAATCATCATTTCTGGTCCTGTTACTCCATCAACATAACCTGGAAAGTTCTCTACTTCATTTGTAGTTGTCAACTGACCGCCTGGCTGCATTCCCTGATATAAAACCGGATTCATATTTGCTCTGGCAGCATAAATTGCAGCAGTATAACCTGCAGGACCAGAACCTATAATAAGGCATTTAATCTTTTCGTATATATCTGACATATTTTATTATTATAATCATTAATATAAAAAGAGCTGCTGGTAGTCAGCTCTTTTCTTGGCCTTTACATATGTCGAACAAATATTGATCTAAAAAACAAAGTATGTTAAAGACAATTTTTTAATTCTCTGAGCAGATCTGCCACTCTGAAAAAATGAATGTTCCAATAATTTTACTAATATTTTGTAATAGCATTAACATCAATCGTAAATTATAGCCGGCTAAAGTTCGATGTTCTCATTTTACCCCTGCAATCTTAGAAGAACAAGTCATATTCATTTTCTGCGACGAAAGTAGAAATTCTAATTCGTCCATTATGTGCCATTTGTCACAGATATTAAATTATTACTAGCATTTTTAATAAATATTTAAAAAAATAAGATTAAATAAGTTAAATAACAAAAATGAAATAAAATTTATTCCTGTAGTTATATGAATTATCTAAACACAATATGCTGTTTTTATGAAGTGTATAATAGTTACCAGACATACGTTAATGAGCAATTTAAAAATCATAATAATTCATAAATTAAAAAGTAACTAAATCAATTTAACTCGATACTCTCTGACATATTAGGAAGGCTGTCCTACGACAGTTTTCCCAATTATTCAAGCTGGAGTATTAAAATTCATAGCCGTTAAATCAGCAGGCTTTCTTGTCTTTTTATTGCGTACTGAGCAGCTGCGTTTATTTTTTTATCTTCTTTGATAGCAGCGTGTGCCGCGGCCAACCTAGCTATTGGTACGCGATAAGGTGAGCAACTTACATAATTTAGTCCTTCATTATGAAAGAACTCCACACTTGCGGGATCTCCGCCATGTTCACCGCAGATACCGATTTTAAGATTCGAACGGCCAATCTTTCCTTTTCGTACAGCCATTGTAACAAGTTGCCCCACGCCTTCCTGATCTAAAACCTGAAAGGGATCATCTTTTACAATACCCTTTTCCAAATACATTGGAAGAAATTTCCCAGAATCATCACGCGAATATCCAAAAGTCATTTGTGTAAGATCGTTAGTCCCAAAAGAGAAAAATTCTGCGTGCTCAGCAATTTTATCTGCAATAAGTACTGCACGCGGTACTTCAATCATTGTACCTACAAGATATTCGATCCGATCACCATACAGTTCAAAAATTTTCTCTGCAGTTTGATTAATTATTTTTTTCTGCATCTGCATCTCTTCCACTGTTCCTGTAAGAGGAATCATTATTTCAGGGCGGCTTTCAATACCCTCATATTTTATATGCAATGCCGCTTCTAAAATTGCAGTTGCCTGCATTTCTGAAATCTCTGGGTAAGTATTTCCCAGCCTACAGCCCCTATGTCCCATCATGGGATTAAATTCATAAAGAGATTCGATTTTTTGCTTAATGATTTCATGTGAAATCCCCATTTCATCTGCCAGTTCTTTCTGGACTTTTTCATCATGGGGAACAAACTCATGCAGTGGAGGGTCAAGAAGTCGTATATTTACCGGCAGCCCGTTCATTAATCTGAATATATCTTCAAAATCCTTTCTCTGCATAGGCAACAGTTTCGCGAGGGCTTTCCTGCGTCCTACTTCATTCTCTGAAAGTATCATTTCACGCATTGACATAATTTTATCATCATCGAAAAACATATGTTCGGTCCTGCAAAGTCCGATTCCTTTGGCTCCAAATCTGCGCGCTGTCATAACATCCTTTGGGGTGTCGGCATTTGTTCTAACCTCAAGCCGGGAGTATTGATCACTAAGATCCATTAATTTTTCAAAATCTGCTGTTAGCTGCGCTTCTGAGGTTTTAAGTTTTCCCTGATATATTTTACCGGTTGATCCGTCCAGAGAAATCCAGTCTCCTTCCTTCAGTGTTAAGTTTTCAGTCTGCATAATGCGTTGTTTGTAATCAATCTTGAGCCTTTCGGCACCTGCTATACAGCATTTTCCCATTCCTCTTGCTACAACTGCCGCGTGAGAGGTCATACCACCTCGTGCAGTAAGTATACCATTTGCTGCAACCATTCCTTTCAAGTCCTCTGGTGAGGTTTCTATACGCACCAAAATTACACTTTCGCCCTCTGACGACCAAAGTTGAGCATCCTCAGCGAAAAAAACGATTCGTCCAGAAGAGGCTCCAGGTGATGCAGGAAGACCTTGCGCAATGATATCGGACTGAATTATTTCACCTTGGTCGAAAATTGGGTGAAGCAGCTCATCCAGCCTTTTTGGATCAACTCTTAAAACAGCTGTCTTTTCGTCTAATAAATTTTCCTCCAGCATATCCACAGCCATCTTTACCATCGCAGCTCCAGTCCTTTTGCCATTTCTGGTCTGGAGTATCCACAGTTTCCCTTCCTGAACGGTAAATTCGATATCCTGCATATCTTTGAAATGTAGTTCCAACACTTCGGCACAGCCAAGTAACTCTTGATAAATCTCAGGCATCATTTCTTCCAGGGATGGAAAATCTATAGATCGAATATCTTCGGCGATGCCAGAGAGGGATGCCCATCTTCTTGAACCTTCAATTGTAATCTGTCGAGGTGTCCTCGTACCTGCAACCACATCTTCTCCCTGCGCGTTGGTCAAAAACTCACCATTAAAGATTTTCTCGCCAGTACTGGCATCCCTTGTAAAGGAAACACCCGTTGCAGACTTTTGCCCCATATTTCCGAAAACCATAGCTTGAACATTAACCGCAGTTCCCCATTCTTGCGGTATATTGTTCATTTCCCTGTAGTATATTGCCCTTTCATTCATCCAGCTATCAAATACGGCAGTAATTGCGCCCCAAAGCTGTTCCCATGGATCACTTGGAAAATCTTTTCCAGTGGATTTTTTAACTAATTTCTTAAAGCTTTGAGCAATATTTTTTAAGTCTTCAGCATTAAATTCACTATCAGTCTGATAGCCCTTTTGGATTTTTGCCTCGTCTAAAATTTCTTCAAATGGGTCTACAAAATCGCCTTCCTCAGGTCTGACGTCCATTACTACCTTGCCATACATTTGTATAAATCTCCTATAGGAATCCCAAACGAAACGAGCATTGTTTGTTTTTTTTATCAACCCTTTAACAATATTTTCATTCAGTCCAAGATTTAAAATAGTATCCATCATCCCTGGCATAGACGCGCGCGATCCAGATCGCACCGAAACAAGACATGGATTATCGACATCTGAAAACTTAGTTCCGGTGCGATCTTCAATAAATTTAATTGAAGCTGTTACTTCATTTTTAATAATACTGATGAGTTTGTCATGTCCTTCGTTAAGGTAGATTCTGCACATTTCGGTTGTAATAGTGAATCCCGGAGGTACTGGAATTCCAAGCAAATTCATTTCGGCAAGATTGGCTCCTTTTCCTCCAAGAAGATTCTTCATTTCGGCATTACCATCTGCTTGTTTATCACCGAAAATAAATACCGTTTTAGTTAAATTGTTCATGTTTTTTTTCTTTTTTTTAATTCAAAATAATATTACGAAATCGATATAGTGATTTGGTTAAAAAAAAATACATGAAAAATAGGCTGCGAATATAAAGTATCCACTGCTTCCAAACTACTTGAGTATTAGAATTTGAATCAGCTTCTTATCAGGTAAAAATTTTAACACCGCGAAGTTATGATATACCTTTCTGTCAATGTGTAACTTTTGTTACATTCTGCATTGAGAAGTAACAAGTGATAAAAAATTATATAAAAATCCTTTCCAATTCCTTAAAATCATTTAAAGCAATTTCAATTTTATTCTTTGTCATTAATTATAAAAATTTGTATTTTTATAATTAAAACAATAAAGAATTATAACATTCATTTTAAACAAATTTGAAATTTGTGGCATATTCGTGGCACAGCAAAAAAAAATATTAAAAATGCAGTATATAAACGGGATGTGACGGTTTTGTTCGAATCCCTCTTTCTCCACGAAGGCCCGAAAACAAGGGAAAAACAAGATTTTCAAAGTTTTCAAAAAAGGCCAAAAAAATCGAAAAACCCTGGAAATACAACGATTTGCAGGGTCTTTTCTTTTATAACGCTTTTCAATATTTACAAAAACACTCAAAAACTTTGTGGCGCATTTTCAATGGAATGGATACCTTTTCTTTAAGAACATCAAACTGGAACGAGATATTCTCGAAAAAGGTGGTGGATCTCTTTTGCAGAAAAGACGAGTACGGTATCAAGTTATCAGAGAAAATGCAGATAAGTTGCCCCATTATCAAAATATGCAAATTTCTTTATGTAGATCCCAGCAGCTATTATAGATGACTGAAAGGACTACCTGCAAGCAGAGATGAACGTAAAGTATTTATTACATCAGAGATTTCAAAAATTTATCATTGGAGGCCGACCGGTTCCAATCTTAAATTGGTGATTTTAACAGATTTAAAAGATTACAGACACTTTGTTTACATCTAAAAAAAATATTATCTTTATTTATCTTAATAAAAAACATTTAATAATCAAAGACGGTTAAAATGAAAAATAAAATTCTTTTTCTGTTTTTTATTCCTTATTTATCCTTTGCCCAAATCGGAATAAACACTACTGATCCCAGAACAACATTAGATGTCAATGGAGCAGTTACAAGTAGAGAAGTAAGCTTTACGGTGGCTTCTAACGCAGTGAACATTAACACAGAAACTTCACTGGCCAATATTATCGGTAATGCTACAGGAACGGTTACGGTAACAGCATATACCCCGACTATTAATGGTCACATGTTAATTATTTCAAATAATACTACAGGTGGTTTTGGTGCAACGTTTGCAGGAACAACTATTCCCAATGCCCAAGCCATAGCTTTTGTATATACCAACAGCGCATGGAAAACTACAATGGGCACATCTACCATATCAACAAATAATCTGTACAATAGTGATGGTACCCTGACTAGTAATCGTACGGTAGCCCTTGGTTCAAATAGTCTTACTTTTACTGGTACAGGAAGAACTGAATTTCAAAATTGGTTCGGGTTTGCAAAAGATACGCGAATGGGGATTTCGACAATATATAATCCTGCTAATGGCGATGTGTACGGTATGGAGCAGGTTTCAACTACCCAAAGCGGTACGACTCCGGCACTGCGTTTATTTACCGCAAGCGTTGCAGCGGCACATCTTGCTTTTGGTAAGTATACCACTGCAACTGCTTATACCGAATATGCCAGATTTACCAACGGGGGAAATTTTGGTATTGCTACCACTACGCCAACTTCTACATTTCAAGTAAATGGCAGCATTGCAAATAGTATCATAGTTATTTCCGGGAACTTAACATTAGATCAGAGTCATAAAACGGTAATTATTCCGCTTGGGTCTGCATTTACCGTTACGCTACCCGCAGCAGCAGGAATACCGGGGAGAGTTTATACCATTGTTAATAATACAGTCGATTCGAAATCCCTTACCGTAAATTATTCTGATTTAACAGGGACTTCTGTAAATACAATCAATGCAGCAAGCAGTGTAGAAGTGCAGAGTGATGGTACAAACTGGCATCAGATACAATAAGACAAGAAGGGTTTTGATAGACTTATCGATGTGAAATTGAAGGTTGAAACTTTTTATCAAATAATTTTTCATCGTAATATAAAGTCATTGCTTAGAAATGACGGCTTTATAAAAATTTGCTTTAAAGTATTACATAATCCAAAAGGACAATTAAAATGAAAAATAAAATTCTGCTCCTGTTTTTTATCCCCTACTTATCCTTTGCACAAATTGGGATGAATACTACTGACCCCAGAACAATGTTGGATGTTAACGGAGCGGTCACTCTTAGGCAGACAAGTTTTACGGTGTCTTCTAATGCGGCCAGTATTAATACTGATACTTCGCTGGCCAGTATTACAGGTACTGCTACAGCTACTGTAACTATAACAGCATTTGTTCCAACTATCAATGGTCACATATTGACCATTTCTAATAATACTACAGGTGGTTTTAGTGCAGCATTTTCAGGCACCACAATTCTCAATGGTCAGGCTGTAACTTTTGTCTATACCAACGGATCATGGAAAACTACTTTAGGATCATCAGTAACCGCGACTGACATTTACAACAGTAATGGTACGATAACAGGTAATCGTACAGTTACTTTAGGAGCTAATAATCTTACCTTTTCGGGCTCCGGAAAGCCTGAATTTCAGGCTCCAGTTGGGTTAGGATTTGCTAAAGATACACGAATGGGAATAGCTGCAATATATTTTATTGCTAATGGTGATGCGTATGGGATGGAAAAAGTTTCTGCTGCCCAAACCGGTACAACAGATGCACTGCGCGTATTTACATCAAATTTTGCAGGAGTACCACCACATCTCGCTTTTGGTAAATATACTAATGCAACGGCTTTTACTACATTTGCAAGGTTCACCAACACAGGGCTTTTTGGAGTCGGAATTTCACCAACATCTACTTTTCAGGTAAATGGCAGTATTGCCAATGCTATCACGGTCATTTCTGCAGACTTAACATTAGATCAAAGTCATAAAACAGTCATCATTCCACTTGGGTCTGCATTTACTGTTACGCTGCCTGCTGCTTCGTCAGGAATAATGGGTCGGATATATAGTATTATCAATAATTCTGCCTTATCAAAGTCCCTTACAGCAAATTATATTAATTTAGCAGGAAGTTCAGTAAATACAATCAATGCCTCAAGCTGTATTGAAGTACAGAATGATGGCATCAACTGGTATCAGATACGATAGATTATTTTATTTCTATATATAGTACCCTGCCAATCCAGAAATACTGATTTTTCTTCTGATTTAAAAGCTTGAGTAATTTCCCTTATTTATAAGTTTGAAAATTATTAATACGAGCGGAGCCGTTGTTGCTAAATCTGGAGTAAAACCAATTGGCATAGATCTTTTACATCATGATTTCATATGAAAAAACCGCCTCAAATTTTGAATTGAGACGGCTTTCAGTAGGTATTATTGATTGTGGGATTGTTTGATCTCGCGCTTACCGGACAAATAATGGTATTACGCGGATCGTTTTGTATCAGAATATAATTTTCTTTTTCAGGAGTTTTAGCAATTCAATTTTGGAAGTATTCGTCAATCGAATCAAACTGTGTCCTGACAACAAAATTCATGGTAACTTTCTTTGTAAAGTGTCTTTAATTAATTTTTAAAGAGAGCTAACAACCATCCTAAAAGGACTTGTTGTACTCGCAAAAGTATAGCCTCTATAACCAACAGTCGGTATCTCTGCGAAATAAAGACCATTAGGATTCATAAACTGATCATCTAGTGCTTTTAAGAAAGAGGGGCGTGAGATTGTTGGTCCCTGCGGAGCAGTCCCTGATTCTCCTGCGATAGCAGTATTTGATTTCCAAACACCTGGAATAAATGTAACGGTTTTGCTTACATCATCTGCTTTTATGGTAAAATAGTGATAATATCTTACTTCTGTTTGGTCGTCACCAGATCTGTATTCTACATAATTAGTCCCATCAGTATTATTAAACCAAAACTGAGCTCTAATAAGCGGTACTCCACTATCTTTCTCTATGTCTTCTAATAAAGATAAAAATAATGCAGAGTTTGGTCCTTCAAATTCCGTAAAACCACGCATATAAGCATAGACATTATTACCGCCTCCGGGTAAAAGCAATTTATAATCATCTGTTAAAACCAAAGGTTTATCACTATATTTAATTGCTGCACTCACACCATTTGTGCCTGTTGCAGTAAAACTCCCTGTACTATCATCATAAATAAATTCAGTTAATTTCTGATCGTTGACCACTACCGCGGGACTTACAGTAATACCTGTTTTTGTAAAAGCGACACCCATATTATAACTTATATTGTAACCATTTTCTACAGAATTTGCAGTTGCAAATCGAGTATTTGAAGCATAATTAAAATCTAATTTATGAATATCGGTACCATCATTAATTTCCAATAATCTAAAAAGAGGGCGCTTATCTGAACCTATTACATTTTGAGCCATTTCTGTATTTAGTTCAAGATCTGTCCAATCTTCAGCTGTTGCTTTTACGAAGCGTAATTCCTGAAAACTACGATTGGTTTTAAAAATTATTTCACCATTTTCCTGCCCGTAATATAGAAATTGAAAACCTCCTTTGTATCCTTTACCTTTTAATCCCGCAGTAGGATAATTATTTGAATCAGATAACAAGTGTATTCTGTTTTTAGTAGAGAATAATAAACTAACTGTGCTTCCTATCTCAATACTGTAATCGCTGTTATAAATATTGGTATCGCTATCAAAATCAGATGCCATGGCTACTTTTCCGTCAGCAGAAAATTTAAACAGATGTGTAAATCCGCCAAGTTGTGTATTATCTGTATAATAAACAGCTTTCCATCCGTATTCAGACGAAAGCAAGACATCATTAAGCTCTTTTTTTTGGGCATTTATTCTTTCTGTTGGCGTCTTATCAAATTTTTGTTCTGCTTCATTCTTGTCGCAAGCTCCTAATTGCGTTGCCAGAAAAGCAATAATCAGAAACTTAAATATATTTTTTATTTTCATAATGTTTTCTTTTTTATCTCAATTAGCCTAATTTCCATTTAGTACAGCTGTAGTATTTTTTTCTGCCTCATCCCTTAAAGCGTAAAAATCCAGATTGAACTCTCTTTTGAAATATTTGACAACAATAGCTTCTTTGGCTCTTATCGCAGCAACAGCTGTCTCACTGTGTATACCTGCCAAAAAGGTCTCATATTCATCTTTAGAGTTAATTAGCATAATAGAAGCCATTTCAGCAAAATCCTCATTAATATTCGATTTCGCATAAGCTGTAATAAATCCTTCTTCATTAGCATCCTGATCTGAGGTAGCATACCAGTTTGCCGTATAACCGGATGGTGTTATTTTTGCCATCGATTTTTCATCATATGGTTTATGCTGATTCAAAATATGAATGTATTCATGCTGGATCGTATGGATAAATCGTTTTACGTTTTCTCTGTCTGTGACATCTACATTATCAGTTTCAAAAAGTGTTACTCTTTGCCCACCTTCTGCCAAACCCAAAGTAATGGTTCCGGTTAAATCCAAATTCATTCCCCCAACCATTACAATTTCCCGCGGAGCAATTTTCTTTACAAAAGCACGACCAGCAATTGTTGTATAACTATCTAACCAGATTTTTTGTATAATTTCTAAAACGGTCTGTACTTTATCTTCCTGGGGCGGATACAGGTAGCGATTATTGTCAACGGTATTCTGGTTCCATTTGTATTGAATATTTATGTTATAAGGATTTGAATAATTAGCGGTAATCCAATTATCTAACGTTGATTGTGGAGGATTTATAACATCCAATTGACTGCCTTCAGGCTGATCCTCATGTGTACATCCCGAAAAAGCAATTGCAGCTATTGCTAAAAAAGCCATATATTGTTTTATTATTTTCATGTGCTTGATATTAATTTATCTTGGATTTTTTTCGATACCATTTGTTGATGCCTGAAGTGGTATTTGTAATGCCCGACGATTGTCATCTTTAGTTAAAATATTTGTTGGTCCATTATACATTTCATGTTTAACCTCTAAATTAAATCGTTTAACATCAAACCATCTCATGCCTTCCTGTACAAAGTCTTTCCTGCGGAGTTCTCCTATAGCATTTATGTATGATTTTTGCAAATCTGTCAGAGCATAAAAAGGAGCATATTTATTTTGGCTTGCAGGATATTTATTAACTATTAATTCATCAGTTAAAACATCGGTTGCCGGATCATAATTCGCCGTTCTTGTTCCAATAAAATACTGCAATGCCGTTCTTGCCTCCTCTATTCTGTTTGCCATCACAAGTGATTCTATCCTATTCAAATAGAATTCATCGTTACTGAATAATACTATTGCAATATATCCGTAACCAATACCTGCATTGGCATTTGTATATTTGAACTGTTCATTAAACTTAGGTACAAATGATGTATTATTATTGTAACTTAAGAACACATAGAGCCATTCTTTATTAAAAATATTTGTTGCGTCACCTAAAATTTCATCTTGTCTGGCTAGTGTAAGCTGAAACCTGTTTAGATAAAAAGATCTTGAATAATAAGACGGCACGGAGACAATCAATAAATTTGTTTCCTGAGTTGGCTCTGCATAAATTCTTAATTGAGTATCATAATCAAGACTCAGATAAGATTTAAAATCTCTTAGTTTTCCATCCGGATTAGCTGCTAATTGATCTGTAAGTTCAATAACTTTGTCCCAATTTCCTTTTATTAAATAAAAACGTGATGCAAAAGCTTTAGCTGCCTCTTTATTAAAATGGAATTTGCGCAGATTTTGATCGTCGGTAACATATTTTAGACCTTCTTCTATATCATTTTCCAGATAGTCAAAAACTTCCCTCATAGAATTTCTTTTGTATTTTTTGATCAATACATCTTCCGGTTCTCTTACATACGGTATTCCCAAATCTGTATCAGCAGTAGCCGGATCATAACGTTTAGACCAAAAAGAAACCAACATAAAATGTGCATAAGCCCTTGCCATTAGGGCCTCTCCCTTTTGCGGATTGAGGTTTGCCGGGCTGCCTAACTGCTCAATAGCATCAAGTGCTTTATTGGCATGGGCAATTGCATTATAACAGGCATTCCAATAATTGGCCTGCGTATCGGTAGTAGTACTATTGTTCATTTCCCAATTGTAATTTTCTGAATTTATAGTTGTAAATAATCCAGTATCACCACTATCAAAAACATTGTCAGTCATGGTTTCTGCAAACTCTGTATAACATGCATTTGGATAAGCATTAACCAGCAATTCAGAAATTTTTTCAGGTGTATCTATTTGTGTCCTGTTATCGGGGGTTTCAGAAAGAAATTCATCACAACTGATAAAACTTACAGGTAGTAATAATGCCAGTAGAATTTTTAATTTTTTCATAATATTTATAGGTTATAATGAAACGTTTAGAGTAAATGTATATTGAGTCGTAATTGGTAATGCTACACCTCCTGTATTACGAAATTCCGGATCCTGACCGTTTAATCTTTTATCGGAATAAATTAATAAGGGATTAACTGTTGATCCTTTTAATGTAAAATTTGTTACTCCTATTTTTTGTTTGAAAGCTTTAGGGAACTCCCAACTTAGGGATACATTTTTTAATCTGACAAAATCTCCATCTGCAATACGCACATCCGAGAAATTGTATGTGTTATAAGCAATCCCTAATGATTTGGACTGGGCATTATAATTACTAATCAAAGCCTTATCTGCAATTACCGGTACATTAGTATTATTTTCATCTCCCGGATTAATCCAACGATTGGTAAAATCTTTTGTAAAAACAGTTAAGTCATCGTATTGGCCGGAATAAACAGGATTCAAACGAACTTTATTTCCTCCTGATGCAACAACAAAGACGTATAATGACCAGTTTTTGTAGGTAAAAGTATTGGAGAGCCCAAAAGATTTATTAGGTTCGATAGAACCCTCATATTTCAAATAATTAGTTACATTTTCACTATCATAAAAATTGGCACCGGCAATATTATCCAATTGCCCATCTTTCATTATAAAAGTTGGCAATCCCTGATTATTTAATCCTGTAAAATGATAAGAATAAAGAGAATTTCGTGGGTGGCCAATAGTATTCCCTCCCGTTCCTTCGATTAATTCAAAAGCTGATGCCTGGCTCTCTAATTTTGTAATTTTCTGATTATATATAGAAAAATTAAAATTGGTTGACCATTTAAAATCTTTAATAGCTATATTTTTAGAAGACAGGCTAATTTCAAGACCTTTAGTTTCCATATCGGCATTATTACCCTGTTTCATTGTTTGTCCTCCAATTCCTGATGTCATTACATAATCAACTAAATCAAAAGCTTTACGGCTGTATACATCAGTTGTTAATTGTAGCCTGTTATTGAATACACCCATATCAAAACCTAAGTTGGTTTCAAATTGTTTTTCCCAGGTTAAATCTTTATTTTGCAATTGGTCTATACTAATCCCGGATTCTCTGTCGCCAAGATTTATACGATCGGTGATAAAACTTTTATAAATTGCTAATGAATTGGTAGCCGGGCCAGCCGTTGCGGTAAGTCCGTAAGAAGCTCTTAATGCCAAAGTATTTACAGATTCAATATCTTTCATGAAATTTTCTTCCTTAACATTCCATTTTCCGCTAAGCGTATAGGTCGGCAGCCAACGAGATGAATTACTGCTGCCTTGTCTGTTTGAACCATCATAACGTCCGGTAACTGATGCTGTATAACGTCGGTCGTAGGTATACCCCGCTTTTCCAAAAAAACCTACCGTTCTTTCTCTTTCCGCATTAAACCCAAAATACGAACCTCCTTCAGTGATAGTTTTCTCCAATATTCTTGGATCTGTAAAACCAGTGAGACCTTTATTGTATTGTATTCCATAAGCAGTAAAATTGTCGTTATTTCTATTTAAAGACCGTAACTCCGTACCAAACAATCCCTCAAGCTCATGTCTGAAATTTAAAGTACGTCTATAGCTCACACTATTTCTTATATAATAGGAAGTCAGATCGTCTGTAAATTTTCTTAACATTCCACCATTGGGAAGAACGGCAACTTTTGGAGCTGTTAAATCATTTGGATCCTGGTATAAAAAAATATTCGCATCTCTCACAGCAGTTGTTTCCGTGGCATTATAAGCTCCTACTATATTTGAATTTTCAAGAATTTTATGTTCCCTGCCAGTGTTGGCATAACGTGCTGAACCCGCGAGATTATAAGTCAGGTAAGGATTAACTTTATATTCTAAATCCATTTGGAAACGAATATCTTTTACCTGAATTTCCATAAAATTATTTTTAAGTTCATTTAAAATATTAAAAGGCGCCCAATTACTTCTATAATATTCCAAATTCCCATTATCATCGTAAGGTCTTAGCGTTCGGTTTGTATTTAAGGCATATTTAAAAGGATTAATATCAAAATTTCGGGTTGTCGTTCCAAAATAACCGTCCATTTCACTATCATAACTTCCAGGAGCACCCTGGTTCCTTAGAGAAGCCTGTGTAGTTAGTGTAATATTTAAGTCCTCATTAATATAAAAAGTACCTTTCAAATTTGATGATACTTGTTTTACATGATCAGCAATACTCCAGCCCGGATCACTATAATAACCTAATGAAGCGTACATCGCACTTTTTTCTCCTCCTCCCGAAAAACTCAGGGAATGATTTTGGGCAATCGAAGGTCTAAAAAGCACCTTAAACCAATCTGTATTGGCTAGTTCATATTTTCTTAAAAAAGCACTACGTCCAACTGGGTTATTATCTACTAAATAGCTGTCTGTTTCGGGAACATACGTATTAATTCCTCTTGCCAAAATATTATAAACACCCCCGTAACGTCCTTGTACAGTTGAAGGCAAATCTAAAAATCCTTTTGCTTCAACTTCTTTCAAAACACTCATTGTTTCTTTTGAATTCAAAATATCATATTGAGTATAATTAGGAGTTGTTCTGGTCGTTTGATCTAATGAATAGGTTATCTTTAATGGAGAATCTTTTCGTCCTTGTTTTGTAGTGACAACTACAACTCCATTTAAAGATCTTGATCCATAAATCGAAGTTGCAGATGCATCTTTCAAAATTTCAATACTCTGTATATCATTAGGATTAATTCCGGCAATTGAAGAACTTAATAACGTTGCTGAATTTCCGGAAGCCAAATCAGATACAGACACGTTAACGATATCTTCCTGCACAACACCATCAATAACCCATAATGGCTTTGTATCTCCAAAAATTGAAGAAGATCCACGAACTGTAATTTTTGGAGCAGTACCAAAGGTTCCCGAAATATTCTGTACGGTAACCCCAGCCGCTTTTCCTTCTATTGCCCTGCTTATATCTGCTAATCCGTCAACTTTAAGTTCTTCAATAGGAATTTTACTAATGGCCCCCGTAAAAGTTCTCTTGGAGGTTTTCTCATAACCCGTTATAACTATAATTTCTTTTAGGCTTTGCCATGCCTCAGCTAAAACGATTGTTGGAGAAGTATTCTCTACACCAATTTCTTTGGTTTCCATACCAACATAAGAAATAATCAGCTGGTGACAATTGGGTGGTATTTTGATCGAAAAGGTACCATCAAAATCAGTTGACACGGTTATTTTACTCCCTTTGGCTGTTACTGTCACCCCTGGCAGAGGTACACCGTTTTGGTCAGTAACTTTTCCTTTAATAACAGGTTCAATAACAGGATCAATAAAACTATTTGATTTTATATTTTGCAGAACAATCTGATTGCTTACTTCAATAAAAGTAATATTGAGTGGTTTCAGGATTCTAGTAAGAATACTTGACAATGTTTCCTGATGAGCCTTGATAGTAACTTTTTGGTTTAGCTGCAGTAATGAATTGTACGAAAATTTTACATGTGCAGACTTTTCAAGTTTAATTAATGCATTATCCAGGCTTAAGTTTTCAACTGTAATAGTGACTTTTGTATCTAATTTTCCTTGCCCATTCACATTGTTTGCCAGAGTAACACTTGAAAATATAAGTGCGCAGACAAACTGAAATAGTGTTATTTTCGAGATTCGATAGCGTAATCGTTGTTTACCAACTGATTTTTTCATAATTTTGATTTGTTTTGATTAATACTGTTCAAGCGTATTTTTTAGAAACACAATAAAATGACTCTTTCCAGAGAGTTATTTTATTTTATCAAGTGTCGGATATGTTGCAACATTTCGACACTTTTTTTATATAGTTTTATCACATAGGCAGTAATTTCGTTTTAATAAAAGTTATAAATAGTTTAATTGTATGCTGCTTAATAACAACCCTCTGAGGTTATTACAACCTGATTTCCATTCATTTCAAATCCTGTATCATGGCCAATACTTTCACAAATAATTTTAAGTTTTTCTGACAATGGCTGGTCACTTAATGAAGCTGTTAAATGACAATCTTTTAATTTATCCTTAGGAAAATCAATTTTGATCAGATATGCCTGCTCTATTGTTCTAAGAATTTGATCTACAGGAATATCAGTAAATTCAAAACTTAATTGTTCAATTTTGCCAACATTACTGGTCAAGGTCTTGTCTTCTGTGATATTGGTGATCTTATTGAAACTTAAATCACTTCTGAAAAAGCGTACGGCTTCATTTGGAAGTAAAACAATCTCTTTTTTCTGATCTGAATTTGAAGCCAATTCGTTTGAACTTACCCTGACTTTACCTGTACGGACAAGCACTTCAATATTTGGTTGATCCGCGTACGCTTTTACCCTAAAGCTTGTACCAACTACTTTTGTAATAATTTCATTTGCGTAAACAAAAAAAGGATTATGGGAATCTTTAGTAATTTCAAAGAAACCTTCGCCGGATAAATAAACTTTCCTTTCGTTTCCTGTAAAGATCTTAGGATAACTTAATTTACTATTGGGCTCTAATAAGACAGAACTGCCATCAGAGAGCGTAATTACTTGCGGCTTGTCAGAATTATTTGTTTGCTCAACAAGTCCTTCGTTACTATCATTAACGAGTTCTTTGTATGTAACAAAAGTAGGATTAGTTCGAAATTGATTATTATAAAACCAAACCGATAAAAAGGCAAAAAATAGAGTAGCTGCAACTCCTGTTAGCCAATACTTTTTCAGGTATCTCTCAGTATTGCTTTTAGTTGATTTGTTGAGATTTTCCCTCTCTTCAATTTTAACCCATGTTGATTCGAATGCAGTATTTAGTTCTGAAGAAGAAATAATATAAGGCACTTTCATTGCCAGCAACAAAAGCCGGGCATCTTCAACCATTTTAGCGCGTTGTTGATTCTCTAAAGTCCATTCTTCCCAGCCATGCTCATCAACTTTGGACAAAATCCATGTTCGGAATGATTCATCAGATAAGAAATCTTCAATTTCGATATAATAATTACGTTTTTGCATCTATAAATTAGGGTTACAAAAACACAGAGGGCAGTTTGGTTATAAAGTACTCACCAAACTATATATTTTTTTTTAAATAAATTTAAAAGCACCTGAGGACAGCAATGCAATAATTGAAAGATGACCCTTCCATTCTGAGCGAAGCTTAAATAATCCGCGATGCAAAAGATTCTTTGCCGATTGGTAATTAACATCTAACATTTCTGCAATCTCTTCTACACCCAGGCCTTGATTATATCTTAAAAATATAGCTTCTTTTTGACGAGGGGGTAAATCGTTTAATAATTTATTGAGGTAAAAAACATTTTCCGCAGTTTCTTCATCATCAATAAGTTCTTTCTCAATTGAAAAATCAAAAAGAAATTCAATTGAATCTGTAGTTGTAGTTTTTCTAAAAATATGATCCCGCTCGTACAAACGTGCAATTCTCTTTCGTACACTTGACAATAAATAAGCCTTTACCACATTTGGTTCTTGCAAGGATTCACGATATAACCAAACATCTGCAAACACGTCCTGGACACAATCCTGAACTCTTTCAGGAAAACGATAAAATGAGTTTCCATAACTAATTAAATCACCGTAGTACTTTTCAAAAAGCAGAGAAAATGACTTTTCGTCGCCCGCTTTAAGTTTATTCCAAAGCTTGTGGTCATCGTAGGTTTTCGTTGTCAGAGATTGGGTCTTCATAAAAAAATGTTTTTTAGTAAAAAATTTTCACCTGCAAACCTCATTAAAACTTCTTTACGCCATGGTATCCTTTTGTATCAAAAAGCTGCCTTGTTTATTAAATATAATGGTATCGACCAAACTATCGGATTTATAGTTATAACTGGATAAAAAATAAAGGTTGGTTTGTAAATATTACTGTTGGAGATATTCAATATGGTTTTGAAATCTCATCCTGCTACGGTACAAAATATTCCCTAACCGGAATGTTAACGATGCACAATATAACCAAGAAGGTTACTATGACGATGGTACACAATGGGACCATAAACAATCCAGTGACGAAAAAAAAAGGCTGGTTTTCAGATTACCGATACGATACGTCGTTCGTATTTCGAAATAGGAGGCAAGTTTCCTGGGACATTGGTAGGGATGACGATTTTATCATCACAGATACTGAAATACAGTTGCAGTAAGATGATCTGGAATGGAAACGAATACAAAATTCGCAATGAAACAAAAATCGTTATGTTCATTTTGGGAAGAGAATCTAAAATAGGCTTTTGACCTTACTGTCGGGTTGGCATCAGGACGGCTGTGGGCTGTAGCAGGAAATTCAAGCGTAATTTTTCTGTTTATTTTTTATATTTCAGCAGAATGTTTGGCTTTGATTTCCCCTTGAACCCAAAGCCCCGAAACGTCACCAAATAGTTCATTTTATATTTTCGAAAAATATCAAACTGCCATCAAGTGTTGATTGCTATCCCTGACATTTCACGATAATTTGCAAACCTCCAAAATCATTTGATTTTGGAGGTTTGCAAATTTTGTAAATTCAACCTTAATATGTTTAGACTTGATCCAGCCACAATCCAATTTTAAGCAACAATGCAAATTGTTTATCAAACTCAGACAAATAGCTGCTTTGAAAATTATAAATTGAGCTTTTCACCAAACAAAATTGGTCTTGTCAGAAAACCCTATGCAAACAGTCTTGATCTAATTTTGTACAATAAAAATAAAGAATTATGACAAAGACAGTATTAGTAACTGGTGCTTCAGCAGGAATTGGTAAAGCGACAGCTATTTATTTAGCACAAAATGGTTACAATGTCTATGGTGCCGCACGCCGAACAGATAAAATGGAAGATCTTAAAAGCTTTGGCATTAAACCGATTGCCCTGGATGTAACAAAAAAGGAAAGCATGTCTGCATGCGCAGAACAAATTTTAAAAGAAGCAGGAAGCATTGATATTTTAGTAAATAGTGCGGGCTTCGGATCAGCCGGCGCAATTGAAGACTTACCGATGGAAGATGCACGCTATCAGTTAGAAGTAAATGTATTTGGTGCACAGCAATTGACACGGCTGGTGCTGCCCAAAATGAGAGAAAATAAATTTGGTAAAATCGTAAATATTTCATCAATTGGCGGAAAAATTGCCTTCCCTCTTAATGGCTGGTATCACGCTAGTAAATTTGCTTTAGAAGCATTAAGTGACAGCTTGAGGATGGAAGTAAAACAATTTGGAATTGATGTAATTGTAATAGAACCTGGTGGAATAAAATCTGAATGGGGAGATATTGCAAATGATAATATGAAGCGTATTTCTGGAAAAACAGCCTATAAGGAAATGGTGGAAAGTGCACAAAGAGCAACGGCAAATTTGAAATTACCCGAACCAATTGTAATTGCGAAATTGATTAAAAGCAGTATTGAGGCGAGAAACCCAAAAACAAGATATGTTGGTGGTTTTTCAGCTAAACCATTTTTGATGATAAGAAAACTTCTTTCTGACAAACTAATGGATAAACTGATAATGAGCCAAATGAAGAAATAATTAATCCTATGCAAAATGTAGTACAACAACATAATATTTTATACTCCTGTGTAGGCGAACAGAAACAAGGGGAAGAACCATTCGTTCCCGAACATGTTTTGGGTTTAATAATACAGGGGAGTATAGATGTTTTTACAGAAAATGGTATAGAAAGTTTAGGGAAGGGTTCCTTAAGTTTGGTTCGGAAAAACCAGTTGATAAAAGCTGTAAAAAAACCCGATACAGGAAAGCCGTTTATGGGCATTTATATCTTATTAGATTCTAACACACTTAAAAAGTACTGTGTCGAACACAGCATAGAGACTAGTCGAATGTATGCAGGAGAGCCAAACATAAATTTACAGTTGGATCCTTTTATGAAAGGTTATTTTGATTCGCTAATGCCTTATTTTGATGAACCCGAAAAGCTAACAGAAAATTTGGCAAGAGTAAAAACTATTGAGGCTATTGAGTTGTTACTTCGTAATCCTTTATTGAAAAATTTTCTGTTTGATTTTAGCGAGCCACATAAGATTGACTTGGAGGCCTACATGAACAGATATTTTTCATACAACGTTCCTATAATACAATTTGCTACGCTCACAGGTCGTAGTCTTTCATCATTTAAAAGGGATTTTGCAAAGTTATTTAGTACATCACCAGAAAAATGGCTTCAAAACCGTAGATTGGAAATGGCATATTTTCTCATTTCTCAAAAGAAAAAACGCCCAACGGAAGTATATTTGGAAGTTGGTTTTGAGAATCTTTCTCATTTTTCAACCGCATTTAAAAATAAGTTTGGTGTAAATGCCTCTTTATTGTACAATGAAATCAAACCTTAAAGATGTGTTTATGATGGAGTACATACCTTTTTTGCCACAAAAATTTAATTTGTATTTTTCTTCAATTTGTTTCACACAATTTAAAAGAATTAGATTTTTTTATTATTCCATATAAAACTATATTTTTACTTAGCAAACAATTATGAATTACAACATTCATATTAAACAAGGTAAACTCTCCTATTTTATTGAAAAATGGTCAAAAATTGACAATTTGAAATTTGTGGCACATTCGTGGCACAGTAGAAATGGAGTGGATACCTTTTTTGCCACAAAAAGTTAAGGCGATTTTTAAAGATATTTGACCATTATAAGTTTTGTGGCAGAATCGTGGTGCGTAAGTCTTGACCTGGTACTTAATTCATTAAAATCAAACTTTTCTCTTCTGAGGTTCGAATGGCAGAGCGACCACAAAAAATGAGAAAACCTATAACTGGCCGCTAAGATCTTTGTGTCGCTTTCCCCAATCTTCCATCTGCTGTATTATAGGCCTTAATTCATAGCCTATCTCTGTTAGCTCATACTCCACTCTAGGAGGAACTTCGGCATGTATCTTTCTAGTTATGATGTTATCCTTTTCCAGCTTTCGCAGCTGCAACGTCAACATGCGTTCAGTTATGTTTGGAATGGATTTCTTCAACTCTCCAAAACGCATCTTGCCTTGCAACAACCAAGAGCAAATTACAAGGGACCATTGACCGCCAATGATGTTTGCCGCATATACCTCTGAACACTCATCTGCCAAAGCCTTTTTGTTCTCAAAATTGGTGGAGGTCTCCTTAATCTTTGTCATTACTTACATT
This sequence comes from Flavobacterium sp. Root420, assembly GCF_001427905.1. Classification (GTDB taxonomy): domain Bacteria; phylum Bacteroidota; class Bacteroidia; order Flavobacteriales; family Flavobacteriaceae; genus Flavobacterium. The sequence continues at coordinate 370,522 of NZ_LMEF01000029.1, read as the reverse complement.
TTTGATAGTACCATACAATTGGGTGGCAGGGAATCTACTATGGCTTTTAAGTTATAGCTTTGTAGAGCGATCCTAATATTAAACGATCCTCAATTCAAAAATAAATCAAAAATGTTGATTATGAAAAAAACCTTTACAATTATTTTATTGTTTATGACAGTACTTAATATCTATTCTCAAAATAAAAATTTAAACTCAAAAAAGTCAAATATTATGAACAACACAAAAATTTTGCTTGATGCAAATCAACTCGTACGAGAAGGAAAATATGAAGAATATCTATCGTACCTTACTGAAGACAGCAAATGGGTATTTGTTGGTGAGAGAACCCTTCTAGGAAAAGAAGCGGTAAGGCAGTATATAAAAGAATTTTATCTGGCTCCGCCAATATTTGATATGGAAAGATCAATTGAAGAAGGCAACTTTGTAACTGCAACGGGAAATATTTCCTTGAAAAATGTAGACGGAAGCTATAGCCATTACAGTTACTGCGACATTTGGCGATTTGATAATGGTAAATTAGCGGAAGTAAAAGCATATGTAATTGAGAAAAAACCTTAAAGTTTTTGCGTGAATGGGATCAAAGAGCTTCAAGACATCCCTGTGCTCCTTTTCAAGCATTTCAAGATATTCCGAGAGAGCCTGTCACAGAACTTGGTAAAATAGCTCCCAATATACTAAAACGTAATTTTAAGGCTGCAATGCCTAATGAAAAATGGGCAACGGATGTCACTGAATTTAATGTCTCTGGTAATAAACTGTATCTTTCTCCAATTATTGATTTATTTAATGGAGAAATAATAAGTTATGCATTATCCGAAAGACCTCATTTTAATCAGATAGTCAATATGCTAAAAAAATCTTTTGAAAAAATACCAGATAAAAGTAATTTAATACCGCACTCAGACCAGGGCTGGCAATATCAAATGAAACAATACCAGTTCTTATTAAAGGAAAAAGTAATTAAACAAAGTATGTCCAGAAAAGGAAACTGTATTGACAATGCTATTATTGAAAACTTCTTTGGAATTTTAAAATCAGAACTTTTTTATCTTAAAAATATAGTTCTATTAATCAATTAAAAAAGGAAATAATCGAATATTTAGACTATTATAACAATGACTCAATAAAACTTAATCTAAAAGCAATGAGCCCGATACGATATCGAGCTCATTATTATCAAATTTAATTATAAATTCGTCTAAACTTTTGGGTGCAGTCCACAATTTTGGAGCTTTCTTTTTCTTCTTCTTTTCTTTTTAAAACTTCACAATCCTTTTGTAAAATCCAAAGAGAATATTTTTCAAATGCAATAAGCTTAACTTTTACAGCCTGGATGGCAGAAAAATTTATAAAACTGGTTAGCAAACGGTGCAACGCCTTTGGCAAAATGTAAGTGGCTCTGCGCATTATCCTTTCTTTACATTTTGCCAAAAAGGTTGCAGCTATTTTGTATGGGATATTTATTATCCCATTTGTTATTTCTGGTATGTATGGCCAAAGGAGATTTTATGTTATGACTCAAGTCTTTTATCCGTTTTTCCATTGAATTAAAAGGTCTATTGGGAAAACTCTTAAATAGAAAATTCTATTATTTTAAAATTTAATAATGAAGACGAGACTTAATCTTGATATATAAAAAAAACTCTTAGTAATAGACTGATGAATTCACGGCATACCATATCAATTCTATGCTGCACTATTGCATTAACTGTTATTCTTTATGTGAATATTTCCAACCATAAATCCAGTCAAGCTCTTGAATTTGTTTGACAATAAACAAGCCAATTAAGCGATCACGGAACCATGCTGCTATTGGATTCGTTTTTGTTTTAGTATTGCCTACTTTTCTGGCGCTTTTTATTACTTTCTCTACTCTGGGCTGACGCTCGGACTGAAAAATCTCAAATGCAGTTCTGTAGTCTTTTTGCGATTTTAATAACTCGGCAATTACAACCGTGTCTTCTAATGCCAGTGATGCTCCCTGCCCAATATGTGGAGAAATACCATGTGCGGCATCTCCAATAAGACAAACCCTGCCTTTATGCCAATGTGAAAGCTTGGGCACATCATAAATAGGATAGGCAATAATCTCGTAACTGTTTTTGATTATTTTGGAGAATAAAGGATCATCGTTTTTATGAACATCTGCTAAGTGGTCCTGAATTTCAGTTTTTAATGTTTTCTCTATTTCCTGTGGCTTTGGTTGTTGCTCTCTAAAATAATTATTGAACCACCAGACTTCGCCTTTGTCAGAAACCGAATAAGCAAAAAATCCTCTTTCACCAAAGGTCATTCGTATTGAATCCAGTGGTTTTGAAAGTTCGGGAATTTTTGCATAACCACCGGTAGAGATAAGTTTTGTGTACTTGAGTACAGAAGATTCCGGGAACAATTGGTTTCTGAGCTCAGAAAACATTCCGTCACAGCCGATCATAATATCACCGGTAGCCGTAGTTTCATCAGCAAAATATGCTATCACCTTTTCATTTGTTTCATCATAGCAGACAAATTTTTTATCGTACCTTATTTTTATGCCTGCATCAGCTGCTGTTATCCGGGCATATTTATTCAGGTTTGCCCTTTTTAACTGAAGTGTTTCTACGCCATATTGCTGCTTTTGATAAGCTGTGCCCAATTCTGCTATCTGTTTTCCTTTGGAATTGAAAAATTTCATTGAGCCGGGGGTATAATCTTCTTTGAGCAACCTTAAATCAACAAATTCTTTCAAGACATTCAGGCCATTGGGAGTAAGTCCTAGAAAAGCTCCCTCTTTTGTATTGCCTTCTGATCTCGATTCGAATATTTCAGACTCAAAACCTATTTTTTTCAGGTGTAAAGCTAGTATTGGCCCTGCAATACCTGCACCTATTATGATTGCTTTTTTATTCATTGTTTTTCTTCTTTATTTTTATTTAATCAAGTAGTAGTAAAAAATTTAGTGCAAAAAAGCATCGCTACTCTCACATAATTTAAATTGCGACAATGTGCTGTTTTTGCTTGCCTATATTCTTAATGATCATTTCTGATCGTCATTAGTATATGTTTTTTTCTAACTTTGATTTTTTTATTCCTTATATGAGATCGCGATGCAAAATTATCGCACTATCAAAACATGAACTTGTAAAAAAAGGAGCTAAACTGGTAAATTAGGGAACAATGGGATTTAAATTAAGAAATGATAATAAGGCATTTGAAATGGCCTTTGATAAAAATAATTTTGATCATCATGGTTTTAAAGAGGATGCCTTTAAAATAAACATCCCTTTTGGAGAATTATCTGCTAAACAATGGCTTTTTGATGGTATTAAGATCCTGTATTCCGAAACTAATCTTGACAAACCAGCAGAACTGGATTGGAAAGGAGATACGGAATTGGTAACCATGCACTTTAATTTGCAGGGAAGAACTTCAATAAGACAAGATGGGATGAGCAATTCCTTTGAGTTGAATGGGAATCAGCATAATTTATTCTACGGTAACAATGCTGAAGGTAAGATGAAGTTTGATGAATTGCAGATGAAATCATTTATGGTTCAATTTGCAAAGGATTCTTTCTTGACTATATCAAAAGATGGAAATGAAAGCCTTAAGCAGTTTGCTGACAAAATAGTTTCGGGAACACCTGTGGCTTTTTCAAATTCTAATCTAAATATTGATCTGCCTCTACAGACTTGCATTAATTCGATTTTGAATTGTGATTATTCTAATGGTTTAAAGAGATTATTCCTTCTTTCGAAAACTATTGAATTACTTGTTTTGCAGGCGGAATCATTTAATAACCATCAAAATTCAAAATCTGAATACATAAAACATAATTACGACAAAGAACGAATTGTATTTGCCCGTGATTACTTGGTTCAGAATATTGAGTCCCCGCCAACGCTGGTAGAGTTGGCAAAAATAGCAGGGATAAATGAATATAAACTCAAGCGGGGATTTAAGGAAATATTCAATCAAACAGCTTTTTCTTATTTATCTGACCTGCGTTTAGAGATGGCAAAAAATGATTTGCTCGAAGGCAAAAAACAAGCTACCGAAATAGCATTTGAATTAGGCTATTGTTCATTGCAGCACTTTAGTAATGCATTCAAGAAAAAGTTCGCCATTACCCCAAGTCAGGTGAGACGTTGAGGATAAAGAACAATCAGACAAAGATGTTCTAAATGAAAATATGCAATCACCACAATACAAACATCTTTTTACTTCCTTTTTTATTTTTCCACTGTTTGGTTGTTTTTGCCTATGAAAAACCTTAACTAAAAGGGCAAGGCAGCAGTCTGTTTAATATAGCGCATTACAAATGGAATTAATTCCTTTTTTGCCGCAAAAAGTTAAGGCGCTTAATTTAATTGCTACTGCAATTCCGCACGTTGTAAGTTTTAGGGCAAAATCATGGCACAGGATATTTTGTGAAACTAAAATAATCTGGAAATCAAATAGTAAAAGATTAAGGTTCGAATCTGCAGCTCCCCACTAGCAGGAAGAAAATTTCATACTAGAAAATACTCCAGAACAATCCAATTGTGTCCGCACTGTAGACACAATTTACTCAGATAAATAAAATTTATTTAGAATACATATTAACTTTTAGATTATGTCCTAAGACATACTTTAATTAATATTGTAACTAATATTTCTTTTCTTCTTGTGAACTTACCATATGTGGGCAATACAAAACTCTCAACAGTGTTGAGAGAAATAAATATCCCTTATAAAATCAATATACTAAAAGACTGCTATATATTGATTTTCAAAATTTTCCCGAACCTTGTCGTAAAGAATGTGAAAAAGAATTATATCTAACCTATCAATCTTTGGCTATATCTACTATAAAAAATACTTTCTCGACTAAAGTTTTTACTTTAGCTAGCATATAATTATCGTTTTTTGCAAGTCATACTTGCACAATCAGACGCCTATTATTGCTAAGAAGAGAAACAACTTAATTGTCGTGACACTGTCACGACAAATTCCTTATCAGTAGACAGATCTGTAAATTGCATAATTCAAAGATTATTTTCTTCGACGTTTCTTCCGATATCTATTTCCCAATTGTGCCGACAATGTTGGCACAATTTATTTTTCGTATTCTGCAGTAGTAGCTCAGAGTCTTTTTTACGACGTAAACAAAATTACCATAACAACTATACATCCATAAAAGCAAAATAATCAGTGATTGGTTATATCAAGAATTTCTACAACACTTCCAAAAGACATTCTGCTCTTGAATAAAACAACACAAATACTTAAAAACCACATATTTACAAGTAATCAGCTATATTTATTTAGTAACAACCTATTTGATTTTATCTGTTTTTATTACTTTTTTGTATGTTTGCAAACTACAACTAACTTCCTTACTTAAAAAAAAATGCTTCAAAACCAATCCATAATTCCTGATATAAAGGCAATAATTGCGAGTTCAAGGGAGAACGCAATAAAACTGTTGATAATGAAAGAACCAAAATGTATTGGACAATTGGAAAACGTATTTTCGAGGAAGAGCAACAGGGGAAAGAGAGAGCGGATTACGGAGCTTACTTAATTAAATATCTCGCAGAAGAATTACAACCCGAGTATGGCAGTGGATTTTCATACCGCCAATTAAACTGGTATCGTCAATTTTACAGGACTTTTCCAATTGTGTCCGCACTGCGGACACAATTGAGCTGGACACAATACAAGTTCTTATTATCAATTGATAATCAAGAAAAAAGAGAATTTTACATTGCTGAAAGCGTAAAAAACAATTGGACGTCCCGACAATTGGAGCGTCAAATAAACAGCAGTTTATATGAACGCCTCTTAATGAGCAGTGATAAAGAAAGTGTCATGGCAGTTGCTAAAAATGAAAAGTTGCCTTCAGATGCCCGAGAAATTATTAAAGACCCGATGTATTTGAAATTCTTAGGCTTAAAACGCGAAGCTGCGTATTATGAAAAAGATCTCGAACAGGCCATCATAACACATCTTCAGGAGTTTTTATTGGAAATAGGAAATGGTTTTTCTTTTGTTGCAAGACAAAAAAGAATTCATATTGATGGAGATGAGTTTTTTGTAGATCTGGTATTTTATAATAGATTACTTCAATGCTTTGTTTTAATAGAAATCAAAACACATAAGCTTACACATCAAGATATTGGGCAATTGCAGATGTATGTTAACTATTATGACCGTATTGAAAAAAATGAGAATGAAAATCCTACAATTGGAATATTACTTTGTGCTAATAAAAATGACGGTGTAGTTAAATTCACATTACCCGAAAGCAACAAAAATATTATTGCAAGCCAGTATCATTTATATCTTCCAAACGAGCAGCAATTACTAGAAGAAGTCAACAAAGAATTAGCAAATTTTGAACAGGAGAAAAATGAAATCTAAAAAAGAAATTCACATTTAATTTTTTTGGCAGAATCGTGGCACATTGCTTTTTTCAAAATTATAAATAAGTATTTACAGGCTTACAACGTTTAGATTCGAATATATTATACGCTGTTTATTTTAGTTTTTTTGTCAAGAGTTTCTAATCCCGTTCCGGCTACAAGGTTAAAGCAAAAGCCCGAAAAATCTTGATTTTTCAGGCTTTTTTGTCGTTTGATAAATTTTACTTCAATTTCTTAAAAAATCTAAACGCCCTGTATTTTCAGCATTACAAATTAATCGTAAACTATGTTTGTGTTTTCTATTACCTAAATCTAAAGTTTTTTGTATACATTGCCACTGGGTTTCTGTTAAATAGTTGGATACATCTTTGTATTGTTTAATCACTAAAAAGACTAATTTCAATCGGTTTCTTTAGCCCATAATGGTTTTTATTTTACATTTTTAAACAGGATCTAACAATTAATTACAGTTTTTCAGTATAAGACCTAATTTTTTACTCAATTTCAAAAACAATAGCTGTAGCAAATGGCATATTCTTAGGGCAAATTATCAATAAACCATCAGCTGTTTCTTTCCATTTTAACTTTCCTTTGTAACCTAACAACTTAACCGTTTTGACTTTCTTACCATAATGCTTTGCATCTGTACCAAGAGACTTAATTTTTATTTGAGTATTCCGAGCTGGTACATTCATACAAAAGGCATACAGTTTATTGTTTTTTCCAACTGTAAATCGGATATCCTGTGAATCAAACTTAAATTCAGCTTGACTACTACCCAATTTTCCTCCAGGAAGCATTTTTAATTTTCCATTTTCCATTTCTCCTTCGGCTGGAATTACCCATGCATGGCTTCCATATACTCCTTCTCCATTAATCCGCATCCAGTTTCCTACTTCTTTCAGCATCTTTTGACTCTCTTCATTAATTGAACCGTCGGGCAATAAAGAAATGCATATTGCAGCATTTCCATCACGTGCTATAGCTTCAATTATATAACGGATCATCATACCTGAATCATAAGTAAAGTCTGGAGCATAAAACCAATCTCCTACCGGAGCTTCAGCAATCCAAGGTTGGTCCTTTTTAATCTCTGAAGGAATACCAAACTCCTCAGTATTTACTGTACCATTAGTATTATGGCGAAACTTAACAATGCTAAAAGTATTTACCTCACCGCGGCGCTGTAAACTAGTATTGTAAAAATCAGCTATAACGCTTTGCATCGCATTGGCTTTTAAACCTGTTCCTGTTCCATCTCCTGTAAATGGTCCTTGAACAGTGCCATCAGTATAAATAAAATCAGGATCGTAATTTTTTACAACATCCATCATTCTTAAAGCCCAATTTGTTGCATACCATTTAGCATATCCTAAATGATTACTAAATATTCCTGCCGGTGGTGGTGACCATTCAGTATGTGCTTTTTCTTCTACTCCTTTGTATTCTCTTAAATCGATACCATAAAGCATTTTTGGATCGTATCCTTCCCACCATTTCCCTTTACCATCAGCAAGGGTAAGATAACCATCATAAGGAATTCCTTTTTTAGGGCCTTCTTTATCGCTTCCAAATGCTGTTTGCCACCACCACCATGTGTACTCGTGATGAAAAGTTACTCCGTATCGCATTCCGTTTGCTTTACAGGCTTTTGCCCATTCGCCAATCAAATCTCTTTTAGGGCCAATATTTACTGAATTCCAAGGCTGGTATTTAGAATTCCATAAATCGTAATTATCATGATGCACTCCTTGAATCATTAAAAAACGAGCACCTGCATCTTGATAAATTTTTGTAAGTTTCTCCGGATCAAGCTTTGTAGGGTTCCAATCACGCAAAACTTCTTTGTATCCAACTTCCGAAGGATGTCCATATCTTTTTACATGATTTTCATAAGCCTTTTTATCTGTCTTATAAAGATTACGTGCATACCAATCACCACTTTCCCCGGCAGCTTGTGGTCCAAAATGAACCCATATACCAAACTTTGCCTCACGAAGCCATGCAGGCTCACCAGGGTAATTTTTCTCTATTGATTCCCATGTTGGCTCAAAAGGTCCTTTTGCAATAGGTAGTTCTAATTTTACCTCAGAAAATGTTTCCAAATCTCCCATTTTCACACTATTTATAGGTAATGAAGCAGGTATAGCTGGCATAGGATTTTTATCCTGAGCATAAACACTAAACTGAAGTAGGGATAAAAGCGTGAATAAAATTTTTGTTCTCATTTTTTTATTTCTATTATTTGTTATCTGAAGCTTTTTTACAGCGCATTGCTTCATAAATTTTATATATGAACATTCTAAACTAGCAACTTGAATAATTTAATAAAAGCATTAAAAATCATTCTAATTTAAATATGTGCTCCATAGGCAACCATTTCTCCCCACCTTTGCTCCTGGGAGTGCTTGTTGAAAAGATTTGTCTCTATTAAATTCTTCATAGACCGTCTGGTTTTTCACTTAAAAAAAGCTTCCCTTCATACTTACGATACGATAATGCCCCGCTCTTTTTATCTACTACAACAGTCATTTTTGATGTAGTGATTTCAAGTTTTGCCTTCGATTCAGAAACCTTAAATTCGGGTATATTAACTATTGAAGTAAAAACCAACTCGGGCAAATTACTTTTCATTTCCAAACCATACTGAACCCTTACGGCATTTTCGGTTAAGGGACTCAAATAAAGCGGGCCTTATCAAGGGTTATAATTACTTTATCCATGTATTTTTTATAGCTCTTTACTACCTGCCCAATACATAACATTGGCATAAGAAGGATAAATAATATCTTTATTCGTTTCATTATTTTTTTCTTTATTTAATATATAACCTTTAAGTATATGAACTTAAACTTCATATAATTTCCATAGCATTCCCATAAGAAGTTTCCGGTTTTTGATTTGGAAAATATACTTCAAGGCCATTTGAATCCTGTTTGAACTTCGGTTGTTCGCCTGCACTAACTAGTTTTATTTGTCTTATTTTTTCTGTATGATGTGGATTATATTTTCATAAATTTTTAATAATTACAGTACCACTTTCCGGCCAGGCCATTACGGGTAGCATAAAGAGATTTGTCTTTTTGCACATTACAGCTAAAAAACAGGCTAGAATTCAGCTACAAATATTTGTAAATTCTTAACAAAATAAATATCACATAAACATTTAAGGATAAAATTTAATTATTATTATTTTATTACTTTAATTTACATCAATACAACAAAACAAATGTAAAATATACACCTTTAGGATTAATTATTCAAAGACGACCTTTTATTATTCAAAAACGATATTTCATAATTATAATGTCATTATGTCCAACAGTACTTTTAAATATTCCTTTTCATTATTGCATATTGATTATGTAAAACTCGATCATAATTGGAATTATAATAGTGTAATAAGCCCCTATTATCGAATTTATTATATAGATGATGGAATTGGATTTATTTCCGACAATTCAAACTGCTTGACTTTAGAGCCAGGCAATCTTTATCTTGTTCCCAGTTTTACAATTTGTAATCTGAACTGTCAAGTCTATTTGAGCCAATATTTTATTCAGTTTTTTGAAGAATCTCCTGATGGGATTTCTTTGTTCAACAATAATAGAAAAGTGATAAAATTAGCTGCTACAGAACTTGATGTAGTCCTTATTAAAAAAATGCTGCAAAATAATCCCGGAAGAGGAATTAATAGATCAGACAATCCAAAAGTATATGAAAAAGAAGCCTTTTATAAAGAATACCGTTTGCTGAATAATTCAATAAAAACGCAACTTAAGTTTGAAAATCAGGGCATTCTTCTTCAATTAATTTCCAGGTTTCTAAGCACTAGAGACTTTAGTTCAAGCCAACAACAGATTACATCTTCTAAAATATTAGATACGATGAGTTATGTACAGCTTCACTTGAACGAAAATATTACGGTCGCTCAATTAGCCAGAAGAGTCAATCAGAATCAGGACTATTTTTCCAAACAATTTCTAGCCCATACAGGACAAAGGCCCTTAAACTATATCCATGAAAAAAAAATCGAAAGAGCACAATACCTCATTGCAACCAGTGATAAAACATTTTTGGAAATTGCTTTAGACACCGGATTCTCAAACTTACCCCACTTTTCAAAAATATTCAAACAAATAGTGAGTCTTACTCCAGGAGAGTATCGCAATCAGAATAGTCAACATTACAAATAAAAAATAATGTCTTCTTTTGGAATAAAAATACTGATACCTTCATTTACAATATTTAAAAATTATTTTGTTTGTACGTTCATTGGATTTATATTAAGAGATTAATATTGTCTTGTAGATTATTATCCAATGTTTTTTTCATTACATATCGGAATCTTAAATACAGTAAGGCAGATGATGTTAACAAACCCAGAGTCAAACCATACCAGATTCCCTTTACTCCTTCATTCAAATGAATTCCTAAAATATAGGCAGCTGGCAGGCCAATAATCCAATAAGCAACAAAGGTTATAAAAGTTGGAATATTTACATCTCCCATTCCTCTTAATGTTCCGAGTCCGACTACCTGAGTACCATCAAAGAGCTGGAATATTGCGGCAATTATCAATAATTGTGCAGCAAGTGCTACAACATTTATATCATTTGTTATTAAGTAAGGTAAATATTGATTAAAGAGTGTAAAAATTACAGCAAAAAACAGCATAAAAATGATAACTAAATGATAGGACGCATAAGCAAACCTCTGGAGTCTTTTGTAGTTTTGATTTCCAAAACTATTTCCGACTTTAATAGTTGCAGCCGATGCAATTCCTCCTGCCATCATGTAAGTCATTGCGGCAAGGGTAATTGCTGTCTGATGTGCAGCCTGTTCCATTGCGCCTTATATGACCAGCCATTAAAGCGGCAACTGCAAATACCCCTATTTCGAATACATACTGCATCGCTACAGGTAATCCTATTTTTACCACTTTCGCAATTTTCGAAAAATCAACAAACTTAGCCGAGAAATGCTTTAGATAAACTCTAAAATTCTCTGACCGAAGTACATATAACATCATGACCAGCATCATTAAAACCCGATCTATCAACGTTGCAATTCCTACACCCCGAACTCCCATTGGTTCAATCCCAAACATTCCCTTTACCAGAATCACTGCGATAATTACATTAAGTACATTTCCCCATATCGTTATAGACATGGCTTGCTTTGTAAAACCCAACCCTTCCGCAAACTGTTTGAAAGTTTGAAATATCATTAAAGGCAGGATAGACAAACTTAAAATAAGTAAATAAGGTTTTGCTGTTTTTACTACCTGAGGATCCTGATCTGTATGTTGTATCGCAAACATAGAACCATAATAGACTACTAAAAAAAGAATAATTGCAGCTACGACATTAAGCCATAAGCTGTTTGACAGAAGCTCCGCGCATTCCTTAAAATTTGATTTTCCGTTTTCCTGTGCAATCAAAGGTGTCAACCCGTAGGCAACCCCTAATCCAATGACCAAAACTACCATGAAAACAGAATGAACCAGCGAGACTGCTGCCAATGATATAGTTCCTGCATAATGCCCTATAATAACTGTATCGAGAGTCTGTACCAGGGTATGCCCCAACTGAGAAATTACAACAGGCCCTGCAAGTGCTATTGTACTTTGGTAATATATCTTATTGGATTTGTATTTTTTGATCATATTAAAAAATTGACTGCCTCAAGGCAGATTTATATGTATTGAAATTGCCATGACATAAACTTTTATTTAAAATATAGCAATCTTGGAGATTTATCCTATTCTGTAACAGCCTTAAAAATACTATGAAAATATACCATTTTGGTAATCTGATAGGAACTGGCTGCTGGTTATTCCTGTCTGGCTTTTAAAAAAACGCATCATATGTCCGGGTTCTGAAAAATGAAGATCATAGGCAATCTCAGCAATAGTTTTTCCGGAATGTATCAGGTCATTTTTTATCTCAAAAAGAAGTCTCTGTTTCAAAAGCTCTGTCGCGGTAACATTAAACTGCTTTTTTACATAAGTATTAATTGTAATCCTGCTCACATTTAATAAATCTGCATAATAGTCAATCCGCTGCTTCTGCCTGATATGTATTTCCAGTAACTGCTTAAACTGATAAGCAAAGTTATTTTCTGCCCTGTCAATCGAAAGATTATTTGCATCAGCATATATTCTATTAAATTTCAAAAGCAGGTAATAAGTAAGAGACCGTATGATATGAATGCTATCTGTCCTGCTATTCACAAGCTCAGATTTGATTTCCATAAGCTGGTCAAGTGCTTTTTGAAGCTCCTCTTTTTCAATACCAATATTTAAAGCATAATTCAACTGATAAAAATACAAAAGGCGGTAGGTAAAGAATTTATCTGAAAAAAAGTCATTAAGAAAATTTTCCTTGAAAACCAGAACTGTAAAATCCAAACCCTCTTTCTCCAAAGTCCATTGCCTTTTTTGAAAAGGAGAAATAAAAATAATTGTATTGTCAGTTATATTGATTTTCTGCTGATTTAAAATCAGGGAGCCCTTCGCAGTCTTAAAAAGCAATATTTCAAAAAAATCAGTATTGTAAGTATCGCGCTCCAAATATCTCTCACTCAGCATATCGCCGTGCAGTACATTAAGAAGCATTTCAACACCACATTCTGTTTTATGAAATTTGACTGTTTTCATTTTCTTTAATTCGTTAATGTATTGAAATCCGTTTCTTTTACTTTTTTAAGATATGATCGAATATTATAATTAAAACAAATTTACAACTTCATTTACAAATTACTTAAACCAAAAAAATGAGCAGTAATAAATTACAGCTCATTTTATAAAAGTGATTCCTTATTTACCCTTTATTTTATAACTGCAAATAATCTTCTGTTGTTGTAATTTTTGCGTAAAAGAATTCCAGTGCCGCCAAAAAAGCATTATGGACATCTGCAGCCTTGACATCCTGACCATTTATATGAAGATCCATTGTAGCGCAGGCATCTCCAATTACTGTGCATTCAAAGCCAAAATCAAAAGCAGCCCTTGTCCCTGCATCAATGCACATATGAGTCATCATTCCCGCGATTACCAAATGTGTTATTTTTTTTGACTGAAGATATTCCAGTAAATCAGTCCCCCTGAAACTATTAGGAAATTGTTTGGTGATCACTTTCTCACCTGCAAGTGGTTTTACATTTTCATGAATTTCTACTCCTTTTGTACCCTGAACAAAAAAGGGAACACCTTCTCCAGATATATGCTGAACATGAACAATAGTCCCATTTTCTTTTCTAAAATGCTCCATTAGTTTCTTGGCGTTTTCACTTGCTGCAATAGGATTTACAAGTTCTAATGCCCCATTTTCAAAATATTCTTTCTGTATATCAATTAATAATAATGCCTTATTCATTTTACTTTAATTTTTAATATTTATATATGACAAAATTAAAACTTAGACTAGTGATATCAGGTACCAAAACACTTTCAATATATACCATTTTGATAAGCAACTTTTTTTTAGCTATGGTATTTTCAATTTCATAATCCAATTTTGCCTCTAAAATTTCAGTCTACCATAAATAAAAAAGAAACCCTGTGTGTGTCAGCATCAACAGGACTCCAGACTATCAAAATTTAAAAAAGAAACTTCTTTTATGGACACTTTTTAACTAATACAGTCCCTTTATAAATTGATAATCCTTTTCTAGTGGGTTTTCTTTGTTATTTACTTCTTTTGACTTTATAAGCTGCAGTGTAACCGATTTTATTTTTATCAGAAAAACAATTGCAAGAAGAACAAAAATTAAAATCATAATGGAAAAAACTTGAGTCATATTATTTTATTTTAAGTTAAAAATTGAATACTGATTCTTATTATTTATTTGATATTGAGGATATACTCTGCAAGCTGATCTAACTGTTTTTGATCCAGCTGAGATTCAAAACCGGGCATTTGTGGATAATCAGGACGTTTTTTTCCAGGATTCTTTATCCATTTCTGCAAATCTGCAATATTACCTTTATAGATTTTTGCCATTTCCAACACTGGCGGCCCTACTAATTTTTCATCTATTTTATGGCAGGAAGCACAATACTGGCTGAATACTTTCTGGCCTTTCTCTGCCTCTGTCATATCTGCCGACGCTGCGCCTGCTTCCTGGGCTTTTACCTTAGCTACAGCTTCTTTTTTCAGAATTTGAAATTCTGCTGTTTTAATTTTTACCAGCTCTTGATGTTTTTCCAGCGCATTTGCCCTGTATATCTGTCTTCCAGATCCCATACACAAAACGGTAATTCCCAACAGCAGTGCTATTTTATAAAAGTCTTTTTCAATATTTTCCTTCTCCCCTGTAAGTCTCTTCCATATCATCCACATGGCAGGAACAGCAAAAATAACCCCAGAGAAAATAATCAGAATCAGGTTCCATCCCATCCCTTTAGACGGCAAGGTCAGCAGAACTAACGGACCAATCATAAACTGGCAAATAGAAGCTGTCAGCGCAAGAGAATAACCTTTCTTTTGAATATCATATCGGGTAAACTTTTGATATATTTCTTCAAATGGATAATTTTTTCGGCTGTTGTACCAAAATAGAAATAATCCTGTAACAGCCAGTGAAGACAAGATAAAGTGCAGATATCTGGGAAAAACATTCGGCAGAAACAGCGCATCAACAAAGCCTTTCACTACTGCCCATTTTTCGGGAAACAACATTAAATTGATATTGGTCAAAAATATAAAGGGAATAAACAGAAAGATAAGGGTTGCCAGAGCCAGAATAGAAATATGAACCGCTTTGTGATTCTCCAGTGTCTCCCAGGTATATTTGTGCAGATAAGTAAGCAGGAATGCCACAGTTACCAGCGGTATTACCGCTATCCACATCAATCCGGTAAGGGCATTTGCCGAGTAAAAATAGATCGTATACAATACATTAATACTCAAAAGCGGCGCAATACCCAGTACAACGGCGATACTTTTATTTACCGTTATCGTTTTGGCTATTTCATGGGCAAGTATATCGTACTGCTTATTTTTAAGCCCCTTGATCTGAGCTATCAAAGCCAGAATTGAACCTCCGAGCATCAGATTGACAAAAAGAATGTGGAGCAGAAATGAGAGCACCAGAACAACTACAAAGAACCATTCAGGCATTGGCAGGGGCAGCGGAATATCTTTTGGAACCGGAACGTTATTTTGTAACGCAATATATAAATTGATCATTTTTTAAACTTTATTATTTTTTATTTGCTAAAACTGTCTGCGTGTTTTGCAGCTCGCTCACATGTACACCTTCAGATTGTGCTCCCTCCAGCACATCACCATTATCTTGAATGTTACGGATATAGGCTGCTAATGCTTCACTTTCTTCCTGGGTACCTGGAAAAGGAGGCATATAAGTACGTCCGTTGTGCATATTGGGTATGTAGGAGGCCATCGAATTAATATCCAAAGGCTTTCCAATTCCGTACATTCGCTCAAAAACATACACAACACTATTGACACCCTGCGTAGTATGGCAGCGGCTGCAGGCAATTGCAAAAACATTTCTGCCGGCTTCAATCTTATTTTCAGGAGTTATTTCGGTAACAGTCGTATAGGTGGCATTCTTCAAAAGCCCGAACTGCTGGTAAACAGGATAATCTTCCTCCAGTAATAAGTTAGAATACATATACCCTCCAATCACATAGGGCTTTCGGACAAATTCACGCACCCTTTCGAAAAAGCCCAGATATGCAAAAGCCATCAGTACAGGAAAAAGGACGATATAACTTTTAAGCCATTTGGCTTTGTACAAGCCCAGAATGGCCATGATTAAAGACGATGCTATTCCAAATAGTATAAAATACTTCATTAAATCATAGTACTTATTGAAATCCATTGTACCTACCGCAGTACTCATATTGGCCGTCATGGCCTCCGGAATGGCATTATAATAAATCACCGCGCCTAAAAGCGATATCGGAGCCCAGAGAATGATCCATTTTGAAACGTATTTCACAGCTTTGAGTCTTAAATCAGTCCCCTTTTTAAAGAACAAGGTAACCAGCAGCATTCCAAAACTACCCGCTACAAGCATGGCCGTAGGAGTCCTGAACAATAACTGCGGAAGATAAATTGGGTTGGTAAAACCGTTAAGCAGACTTTTGTGCGTATTCCAGTTACCGGGATCCATCATAAAGCTCAAAATCGAAACAATGATTGCCATTGTAATCCAGGAGAACAAACTCAGGAACCATCCAAAACGAATGTGCAATAATTTCGCCCTAAGGGATGTATTGCTGCTCTTCCATGTCAAAAAGTAAATCATGATCAAAATCACTTCGGTAACAAATACAAGCCATTCTATAAACCATGCCCAGTAAAAAACACGGATCAAACTTCCAATCGATGTGGGACTGACAAGGGCAACAGAGAACCATATTCCAACTCCTGTCATCGCTCCTAGCGTTGTTGTAATGATAAAAGCAACTTTCATCATATTATAAACCCTGTTGTCCCAGTCTAAATTGGTAATCTGCTCCCTGCCGCTGTTCTTTACCCCTTTCTGTTCAAGCCAGGTTATAAGAGGCATAAAACCAACAGCTAAACCATGATTAATCATTACGTGAATAATGGCTATGATAGCAATAAGCATTCTATTGTTGAGCCAGTCTAAATGAAAAATTGGAAAGTCCATAAATTATTCTGTTTTTATTGGGCAAATTTCGGTCACTAATCCAGAAACTGCTAAAAACAAAAAAGCAGGAAGTTTAAAAAAACGTTACTGCCAGATTTGTTAACAGCACTTTTTATACGGTATTTTATTCCGCTCAATTTAGTTTTTTACTCCCTAAGATTCGTTAAATACACCTTATTGTCAGATTTCTAAAGAACAGTTAAATTTAAATTCAAATATTTAAAATGTAATCACCTGAAAAACAATTACTTAATTAAAAAATAAAGGCTTCTAGCAAAAGTAACTTCTGTTTTGTGAACCATAATATTTAGTTAACATAAGATATTTAAATTCAGCTATTTTTGCATTTTTAAACCGGCATACTATAATGAGTGCAGAATCCCTCGATATTATACTTCAGCATTTTAACGATTTAATTCCCCTGAGTCAAAAGGAATCCAAACTTGTCTCTGAGAAGTTTCATTACCGCTTATACCGCAAAAACCAATATCTGCTTCAGGAAGGCGACATCTGCAAAAATTACCATTTCATCATTAAAGGATGTGCGCGCATGCACTGGGTTGATAAGGCAGGCAAAATTCATATACTTCAGTTTGCGGCTGAGAATAGCTGGATAACAGAAATAAATAGTTTTTACAACCTGGAATCTACCATAATAAATATTGATGCTTTGGAGTATACGGAAGTTTTACAGATAAGCCGAGACGATTTGATTTCTTTGTACAAGCTGGCTCCAAAATTTGATCGTATATTCAGAATACTTACTGAGATTAACCTCTCTAAATTACAGCAAAGGCATCTGCAGGCTATCAGTTGTTCGGCAGAGGAGCGCTATACTTCATTTTTAGAGATCTACCCTATGCTGCAAGGTCGTATCTCCCAAGTGCAGATCGCAGCCTTTCTGGGTATTACCCCTGAATTCTTATGCCGCCTGCGCAGCCGCAAAAGTAAAAGCAGACTGCAAGAATCTTAACCTAGGTCAATGTTTTTTCTTAAACCAGATCATTGGTGTTTCTTTTTGAATAGTAATAAATTTGTCCTTCAAAACTATGATAATACTTAGGCTAAAAAATACTGGCAGTTATTTATTAGAGAATTCTGAAACAATATTTAATTAATCAGGTATTATTATACAAACTTTAATTTATTAATTATAAATATAAAAATTATGACTCCAAAACAAGTAGTAGAATTGTATTCAGAAGCGTTAGGAACAGGAGATATCCCTAAAGCATTTTCTTTTTTTTCAGCAGATTCAAAATGGCATCAACCTGGAAATCATAAATTCTCCGGAACCAATAATCATCCTGGTGAAACTGGAGAAATGTTAACAGGCATGATGACTGAAACAAAAGGTACTTTTGTTATCAAACCTACCGGAGCATTAATGGCAAATGGCAGCTTGGTAGCTATGCCAGTGCATTTTACCGGAGAGAATAATGGCAGAACTATTGATATGACAGGTATCGATTTATTTGAGGTAATTAATGAAAAAATCACTCAGGTATGGCTTTTTTCTGACGACCAGATTAAGGAAGATGAATTTTGGGGCAAATAAAATATAGCTAGAATAAAATTTAAATTTAAGAGGCTGTTTCCAAGTAGGGAAACAACCTCTTTTCCTGTTTTATATAAGTATTCAAAAAATAATAAGCGGAAATGCCGAACACCGTTTTACAAAGTAGGCAGATTTAATTTAATAAAAAAGATGAATAATCAATTTAAATCAGTGGTAATGCTATTCGCAGCAGTACTTTTGGTTTCTTGCAACAACGGAACAAAAACAGAAAAGTCAAACTCAACTTCCACTAAAAAAGAAGATCAAAAACCTGCAATTTGTCATGTAATGACCAAGGAAGAACAAACCAGGCTTACCCCTGATGCCATTTTACAGGAATTTATAGAAGGAAATAAACGTTTTCAAAGCGGTACAACTACTGTGCGAGACCATAGTGAGCAAGCTAGAAGATCAGCACCAGGGCAGTTTCCAAAAGCAGTTGTGTTAAGTTGTGTAGACAGTCGTGTACCAGTCGAAGATGTATTTGACCAGGGTTTAGGTGATATTTTTGTGGGAAGAGTAGCAGGGAATTTTGTAAATGTCGACTTATTAGGCAGTATGGAATTTGCTTGTAAAGTGTCAGGTGCAAAATTAGTTTTAGTAATGGGGCATCAGCACTGCGGGGCTATAAAAGGCGCAATTGATGATGTAAAATTGGGCAATATTACAGCCATGCTTTCAAAAATAAAACCAGCTGTAGCAATGAGCCAGGATTTCATAGGTAAGAAAAGCTCTAAAAATGATGAATTTGTAAAACACGTTTCGGAAAACAATGTGCGTTATGCTATTGCGCAAATCCGTGATAAAAGCCCTATTCTTAAAGAGATGGAAGACAAAGGAGAGATAAAAATTGTTGGCGTATTTTATAATTTAACAGATGGAAGTCTTGAATTTATAAAATAATGAGCATTAAAAATTATTTACTAACAATCTTTTTTTTGCTTGGAATGTTACAATCAACATTCGGGCAAAACAATCGTATTAATACAAACAACACGATTGGATGGTATAATTTTTTTGGAACATTCAAAATCTCAGAAAAATTTGCAATACATACCGAATACCAATGGCGCAGAAATGAAATGATTACCCAGTGGCAGCAAAGTTTATTAAGGGTTGGGGTAAACTATAACTTAAATTCAAGGGTATTATTCCGCGTTGGTTATGGCTGGATCGAAACTTATCCATATGGAGAAATTCCTCTAAATGGGATGGGAAGAGATTTTACAGAACATCGAATTTTTGAAATGGTTCAGCTAAATCATAAAGAGGGAATTGTTGATTTCTCCCATAGATTTATGCTAGAACAAAGATTTGTAGGCCGTTACAGTTCAATTAATGAGCCAACAGAAGACGAATTTCCGTTATTAAACAGAATTCGATATATGATAAGAGTTCAAGTGCCTTTAAAAGGAAATGAGATAAAAGACAAAACACCCTATTTGGCTTTCTATGACGAAATTTTTATTGGATTTGGAAAAAATGTAAATATGAACGTTTTTGATCAAAACAGAATTGGAATTTTATTAGGCTACAGGTTCAATAAAAATATACGAATTGAAGGAGGCTACCTCAATCAAACCGTTCAGCTGGGAAGACAAATAAACGGACAAAATGTTTTTCAAAACAATAATGGAGTCATATTGAATACCAATTTAAATTTTGACCTGACTAAAACAAATAAAACCATTGAATAGAACTTATTAAGAATCGCATAAAAAAAGCTAAAAAGTGTTACTTTTTAGCTTTTTTTTTATTTCCTTTAGAATTACTTCCGGCTTTTTGCCAGGTATTCATCCGGCTTTTTCATAAAATCTTCTTTGCATACTGTTGAACAAAAACCGTATAATTTCCCTTTGTAGGTAACTGTATCACTAATGCCATACTTGCTGACATCCATGTTACAGCTAAAGTCCAAGCTGCTGGCATAGGTTAATTTATTAAGCGGGTTTTTAGGATCTTTATACACGGTTTCAGATTCCATGGTATGGGGATGATCATGTGGGTGTGCTTTTTTCTCTTTTTTATTACAGCTTAACACAGCGGTAATGGTAACAATTAAAAGGATTTTTTTCATAATATTTAGTTGTGACGGTTATTTTATTAGTGCGGAATTATAGTCATAAGCAAGCGGTTTTTGTACAAATTGAGCTGATACTGATAAACACAGCAACAGCATAACTATTAAAATCTTTTTGTTTAACATGTTTTTTATTTTTATTGATTAGATAATCTGCGGAACTGTTCTGGTGTTTTACTTGTTTGTCTTTTAAAAAAAGTAACAAAGTAAGACGCGTTTTCAAAACCCAGCTGATCGGCAATTTCATTTATAGAATAATTGGTAAAATGAATGAGCCTTTGCGCTTCTATCACAATACGTTTTCGTATCAGATCACCCGCTGTATAATTGGTAACTTCCTTACATATCTTGTTGAGATAATTTGGCGTCACGTTAAGCAGATCCGCATAGGCGGCAGGCATTTTTTTAAGTTTAAAATCCTTTTCAATGAGTTTCTCGAATTCTTTTATCTTTTGCTGTTTCGGGGAATTGCTTACTACAAATCCCAAAGGATCATAAAGACGCTCTAAATCGAAAAGTAAAATATTGAGATAGGATCGAAGAACTTTTACCGATTCTCTTCGATGAAGCCTGAACTCCTTAAAAAATATTTCAAGCAGATACATCCACTTGTTCTTCTCCTCTTCGCTTAGTCTTATAAATACTTTTGAAGTATCATGAAGAAAGGAAAATTGGTCTAAAATGTTATTGTTATAACGCAGGGAGAAAAAATCTTCCGTGAAGCAGATTATTTTCCCCTTTGCTTTGCTATTGATGTCTATACTGCTGATACAGCGCGGCTTTATGACGATAACCTTGGCATTATCCATTCGGATTTTCTGATTGTCAATACTAATTTCTCCTTCTGCATCATCAATAAAGAGAAGCATAAAGAAATCCTGTCGGTGAGGATATTCGAGCTGCGGAAAACGCTGCAGGAGGTTCATTAGATTATCCATCCAAAAATGACTGTTATCATCTGAGAATAAACCCAGACTATGGACTGGTATTTCTGATAGTTGCATTTTTTTGATTTTATGATTAATACTAAACGAGAGTATTAACCGAATCTGGGAGGATGATAAATCAAAAAAATAAAATCAGACTTTTGACTGTCAGCCTTTAGCACCGGATATTTCTTTTTGGGCACAAAGTGTATCACTCTGAATGGAAAACCGATAGGGCTTTCAAAAAAAAGCTGTACTTCTTTATACGTTACAGTTGGAAATTTTTGTTCCTGCTTATCATTTGCTTTTAATTTATTATCCAGATAGCATTTTCCATTACAAATTGGAATAGCATCAAACCTGTTGATACAGACATTCTTGGCAATATAATCGCGATTGATGTAAAAATCACCAATAATCCAGATACTGCCTGCATTTTGAAATACAAGCAGCATGAGAATAAATAAAGTGATACATTTTTTCATCAGTGAACTATTATTTGGCTGCACTTTCTTCTAAAAGATTTTTCACATCTTCAATCAGCCTTGCAGTTTCCTTTGGATTAGTGCCATCATAAACCCCGCGAACATGTCTGTCTTTATCTATGAGCAGAAATCCGCCGCTATGCACAAAACCTCCCGGCTCATTTTTATCCGGATATGCCGTTGCAAAGTAGCTCTGGGTTGCAATTTTATAGATACTATCCCTGTTTCCCGTAACAAAATGCCAGTTCTTTTTTATACCGTTATCCACCGTATATGCCTTAAGGCGCGGTATAGTATCATGATCCGGATCTATGGTGTGAGAAAGAAACAATACCTCATTGTTGGTTTTGTAAACATCGTACACTTTTTTAAGTTGTGTATTCATTTTCGGGCAGATAGAAGGACATGAAAGAAAAATAAAATCGGCTATATAAATTTTCCCGTCAAAGGTATTGTTGGTTATCTTCAGGCTGTCCTGATTGGTAAACGAAAAGTCTTTAATACAAGGGTACTCTGTTTCATTTCCTTTTACTATTGGATTTCCTAAAACAGGAAGTTTCTCCTGAGCTTTCTCACATGATATTACAAGTAGAGAATACAAAAGAATCAAAACTATTTTTTTCATATTTTTTAATTTCTAATTATTTAATCCAGCAGATTATTCTATAAACTACTGACTTTTTTTGAATGTATAATTTCAATGAAGATTGATCAATAAAGTTCTATCGATATTCAAGTAAGAACATTACCAACCGTATGACAAACAGCCTTAAATTAAGCTGTTGTCATGCCTTGATGCGGGTAAGTAACTTTGGAAAGCTATTGCCAAAAACTTTTAAATTTCCAATTTAATCCTTGGCTCTTAATAAGAACAAATGAATGCGGAAAAATTAATTTAGTTCATAGCAATAGTCATTTTGTCAAGTTGCGAAAGGCAATGACAAATTTTTCTTAATGAATTTGAAAAGAAATTTAGATTTATAAAATAGCGGCGGGCGGGCGAAAAGTAGTAGAGGAAATTCGAACCGGTTTGCTGTTTAAAAAAGCAAAAACCTTTTGCTGGCCTTCTACAAGAGGGATAAGAGTAAAGGTTACTTCAGAGCTAATGCAGATATAGACAATCTCTAATTTTTCTTTAAGGCTGTCCTGCATTTGTTTTTCGTTATCAGAATATTTCTTTAGGCTTTTCTGCAGTTCACATCGCCCATTACAAGAGTTAAAAATCTGTTTACGCTGTATACAAATTGTTCTGGCAATTTCCTGCTGATTCAATTTAAATGAAGCATACACAAACATGCTTCCCAGAGAGGGAAGAAAAATCAGACCACAAAGTACTATGATAATATACTTTTTCAAGAATGTTTATTTGCCTAGAAATGCAAAATTACATTAATTTTGTTTTTCTTCTGAAGAAACTACTTGTTTTATTAAACAAAAAGAACATCCCTACTTTATTGCAGCCATTTAGAACATTTAAAGTGAAACAAATCTGAATCGGTACCCATTTATTGTGTAGATTCTTTCTTAATCTTCGATAAAAATTCATGGGAAACTCCAAGATATGAAGATAAATTTCTGCTACTGATCACTTTCATTTTATGCTGGTATCTTTCTATAAATTCGAGATATCTTTGCTTAGAGGTTTTAGTTAAAACATCCAAAAGCCTTTGCTGGAGTGCAAAATTAACTTTTTCGATCATTATAATATGAAACTCAACTAGCTTGGGTACTAGCTCTAATAATAGCATTTTATTTACTTCATTAAAAATGACTATTTCGCTCTCCTCAATGGCTTTAACATTGTAAGTATTCAACTTTTGATAATAAAAACTTTCATGATCACAGATCCATTCATTTTCAAATGAAAAGAAAATAATGACTTCTTTTCCCTTTTCACTCAGAATATAAGTTTTAAAAGCTCCTTTTAGAATAAATAAGCTATGAGAACATTTTGAACCCTGAACTTGTAAAAGTTCGTTTTTCTTTAATTTAATAATTTCGCCTTTCTCTGCTATGCATTTCCATTCGTAATCTGTTAGGTTAATTTTATCTTCAATATCTAATCTAAGGGCAGGCTTGTACATGTATTTTTACTTTTATTCTTACTTGGGGCGCAAATATTTAAATGAATTAATAATCGATGTAGTCGATTGCGCAAAAGTATTTTTTTTTCGAACTGTTTTTGTGGCTTAACAATTATTTAAAGAAGACTTATTATTGGATTTTTTTTTTAAATGTTGAATAAGTTCAACATTTAAAGAAATAATTAGTCACAGATTTGCACTATTAAATATTTATAAACCCCAAATTTAAATTTATGAAAATTAAATCAACAATCTCGGTGTTCCTACTAACACTGGCATTCGGTTTTACAGCATGTAACACTGAAGAAATTGCTAAACCTCAAAATGGCCAAAGCAGTATTTTAGCAACGACTACGACTGCTACAGGAAGTGGTCTTACAGCCAAAGAGGGTAACTGCGATGATGTTCCGGGATGGGCATCGCAAAACGGTGGAACAACCGGAGGAGGAACTGCAGAAGAAACTGTAGTAACTGATTATGCTCAATTGAAAGCAGCACTTCAAAATGCCGCAGTAAAAGTGATTAAAGTATCAGGTACTATTACAATTCCTGCTGTTACCGGAGGAAGACTCTCGTTTAAAGACCAAACAGGAAAAACTTTGTATGGTGAAAGTGGAGCGAAATTGGTATCAACTGATCAAACAAAAGCCAATTCAGGGATTATGAACATTTCTCGTTGCAAAAACATCATCATTAGAAATCTTATTTTTGAAGGACCAGGCGCTTATGATACAGATGGTTGGGACAATGCCGTACTTGACGATTGTCAAAACGTATGGATTGATCATTGTGAGTTCAGAGACGGTGTAGATGGTAATTTAGATTTTAAAAACAAATCAGATTTTATTACCGTGTCTTATACTAAATTTCAGTACTTAAAAGCACCAAAAGCTGGTGGACCAGGCGGATCGAACGATCACCGTTTTTCTAACCTGATTGGTTCCAGCGACACACAAACTACTGATAGAGGTAAATTGAGTATTACATTTGCAAGATGTTGGTGGGGTAATGGCTGCAAGCAAAGACTGCCAAGAGTTCGTTTTGGTAAAGTAGACATCGTTAATAGCTATTTTAATTGTGAAGGAAACGATGTATGTGTTGCCGCTGGTTTTGAAGCTAATATTCGTATAGAAGAAAGCGTTTTTGAAAATGTAAACACACCTATCGACTTATCTACAACTTTTACCGCTGTTAGTTCTATCCATAATGCTTTTCTTAATACTAAGGGAAATATAGAAGGGAAAAATACAGCTTTTACACCTCCATATACAATGTTAACATTAAATAATGCCGAAGTTAAAGCAGATATTACTAGTAGAGCTGGTGCTACCTTTAGCGGCAATATTTGCGGTTCTTTTTAATAAAAAATGTCTTTCTATAAATTTTAAATCAATTATTTGAAACTATGTAAGGCAATACAGAATGTGAACTAGTTTTTTTAGTTAACCACGGATTACAACAATTTAAAGATTGGGTAATTCGTGGTTTTTTATTTTATGGAGTGGATACTTTTTTTGGCACAAAAGTTAAGGCGTTCAAGTTGCTTATTAGTTCAATTGTCCATGTTCTGATTCTATGGCAAAATCGTGGCACATAGTATTTGGAGTGGATACCTTTTCTGCCACAAAAAGTTAAGGCACTTTTTAAAGATATTTAACTCGTCTAAGTTTTGTGGCAGAATCGTGGCGCATGTAGTTTTTTAAAAATAGAAATACAGCAAAATAAAGCTCTAGAGAGTTTAGGTTCGAAACTTTTAGATACCATCAATTTTCTGAGTGCACCTATAGGTGCACCCTTTTTTGGGACGTTTGTAGAGTCCCGAAAACCAAACACTTACAAGATGGGTTCTGGATGATACTGCTCCTTAATAATTCTCTTAAAGAATTTTTTTTTTTTAGCAAATGTAAATAACAAAGCTATTTATTTAGATAAAAAAACAGCTATTAAAATTTCTAACAAATCTATAATTTAGCCTCGGCTAAAACTTAGATACATTTAATATTACCTCTAGAAATAATTGGAGTTTCTATCATAAAGGTAAAAATAGTTATAATTATAAACCGTTTTTTGCACAATAAACAAGATACTTTTAGCATCTTATTTATGAATATCAATTTTTTTTAAATCGAAATCAAAATCAAGTAATTCTTTAGGATGTATACCAAGGCCCGTTGCGATACTTACGATTGTTTCAAGAGTTGGGTTCCCAGTACCAATTTCATATTTATGATAATTACTAGAATCAAACTTTGTTGTACTATCTACTTTACTAAGAGTTTTTAATTTCTCCGCTCTAATCTTTTTTAAGTTTTCGCCAAAGGCTTTCTTATAAGCTTTCAAACGTTCTTCTTTAGCCATATTACATTAATTTGAAAGACGAATATTTGATTTTTATTAAAAATATTTATGGTGATATATCACCATAAATATTTTTTTTCATATATTTGTAACAATTCAATTAAAAATGAATTAATATATTTGCGATTCTTCATATAAAAATATTTGAAGCATTCGCTTTGAATCTCGGATAGAAAACTGGTAATTTTCATTGGAACGAGATGATAAGTGGTTTGCTCACGACCATGGCGTGGGCTCACTTGTTGTTCCAGGGTTATACCAGTACCTCTATTCGACATGTTGAGATTCTGCGCCATTTTTTTATATTTTCTAGCAAATCTACAGCTCCATTCTTAGCACCAAATCTTCACTGTTTTTTTTTAGGCTTGCAATAACTTTAATTGATTTAATCAACAAAAATCTATGCCTATGATTTGACAAAAGTGGTAGTCGATACCATAAAAACATTCACTTTTACGCATAAAAAATGGCCCTCTACTCGTCTCGCAAACTAGCATAGAGGACCTTAGCTAATAAAACTAACGTTTCACTTAACCAATCCAATATTATGAATAATTATTCATTTTACAAGGGTGGTAAGGCTTTTTATTGCCTGTTTTTTTTCGGGTGTTTCTTGTCTTTTACCCCTGTACTGGCAACCAGTATGTTGCGGCAACTCCAGTCCAACACTCCGCAAAATATCCTGCACGGTATCATTACCGATGGCACGAGTCCCTTACCGGGTGTTACCATTTCTCTAAAGGGAAAAACCCGCTCTGGAACGATTTCCGATTATAATGGGCAGTACTCTATCACTGCCAGCAGCTTAGATACCCTTATGGTGTCGTTTATCGGTTTTAAAACCGCTATAATCCCTGTCAAGGGGCAACAAACTTTAGATATCGTCTTGCAATCCAACACAACAGAGCTGCAGGAAGTACGGGTCAATGCCGGATATTATTCGGTAAAGGAAAGCGAGCGCACCGGAAATATTTCCCGTATTACCTCAAAAGATATCCAGACCCAACCCGTGACAAATGTGCTGGCCACCATGCAGGGCCGCATGGCAGGGGTCGAGGTGACCCAGACCACAGGGGTTCCTGGTGGCGGCTTTGAAATTAAAATACGCGGGCAAAACAGCATAAGGCCCGAGGCCAATAATCCTTTGTATATCATCGATGGGGTCCCTTACGCCTCTGATCCTATTGGCTCGATACAAACCTCCACCATTTATCCCACTTTTAATAGCAGTCCGCTAAACAGTATCAACCCCGATGCTATTGAAAGCATCGAGGTGCTCAAAGATGCCGATGCCACGGCCATTTACGGCTCCAGGGGCGCCAATGGCGTGGTGCTGATTACCACCAAAAAAGGAAAAGAAGGAAAAACCAGCTTTACCCTTAACGCTTCCTCGGGGGCGGGAAGCGTGACCCGCTTTATGAAACTCATGAATACCTCCCAGTACCTTGAGATGCGGCGCCAGGCATTTATAAATGATGGCAGAACCAAATATCCCAAGCGCGATTATGACATTAACGGCACCTGGGACCAAAATCGGTATACCGACTGGCAAGAGGAGCTTATCGGTGGAACAGCCGCCATTACCGATTTGCAGGGCACCCTTAGCGGAGGCTCACAAAATACCCAGTTTCTTTTAAGTGGCAATTACCACACCGAGTCTACGGTATTTCCTGGTGATTTTCTATATAAAAAAGGAGGCTCACAGTTCAATTTGAACCACCAGTCCACTGACAATAAATTTCAGCTGGTATTCTCAGCGGGTTATACCGTTCAGAATAATAACCAGCCTGCCAATGATTTCACCTACGATTCGCGCACCCTGGTTCCAAATGCCCCGGCGCTTTATGATAGTAAGGGCAATTTGAATTGGGAGAAAGGGACCTGGAACAATCCCCTGGCCATGCTCTCGGCCCAGTATGTATCCAAAACCAAGGACCTGCTGGCCAACGGGGTCCTGTCTTACCAGATTCTGCCAAATTTAAAACTTAAGGGCAGTTTTGGCTATACCGATCTGCAAAATTCAGAGAGTCGAATCAATCCATCAACCATATACAATCCATCCATTGGGCGTACCAGCGCCATTTCCACTATAGCGCTCAATACCACCAAACGCAGCTCCTGGATCATAGAGCCGCAAATAAACTGGGAAAAAGAATTTGGCGGGGGGAGGCTAGGGATTCTTTTTGGGGGAAGTTTTCAAGAGCAGAATACCTCCCGCCTTTTCCAGTCCGGAACCGGATTTAGTTCCAACAGCCTGATTTATGATCTTGCCTCTGCCACCTACCAGCAGGTACTTGTAAGTGATGAGACCCTTTACCGCTATCAGGCATTTTTTGGAAGAGTGAATTATAACTACATGGATCGCTATATCCTGAACCTTACCGCGCGGCGTGACGGGTCTAGTCGTTTTGGCCCAGGGAATCAATTTGCTAATTTTGGCGCCGCCGGCCTGGCCTGGGTATTCTCCAATGAGCATTTTTTAAGCGATAGCTCATGGCTTAGTTTTGGAAAGCTAAGGGGTAGCTACGGCAGCACAGGCAGCGATCAAATCGGCGATTACCAGTTTTTAGACACCTACAATTCCTCAGGGGTCAGTTATGATAATATCATAGGATTGCAGCCCAGCCGGCTCTTTAACCCTAATTTTGGATGGGAAGTCAATAAAAAACTCGAGGCCGCTTTAGAACTTGGTTTTCTGGCAGACCGCATTTTTATAACAGCAGCCTGGTATCAAAACAGGTCCTCGAATCAGCTCGTTGGAATCCCGCTGCCAGGAACTACAGGCTTTCCCTTGATCCAAGCCAATCTGGCAGCCACCGTGCAGAATACAGGATGGGAGTTTACCCTTAGGACGGTAAATTTCTCCTCTAAGGATTTTAACTGGACCAGTAGCATTAACCTGAGCCTTTCGCGCAATGAACTACTTTCTTTTCCCAATCTGGGCAGCTCTACCTACGCAAATAAATACCGAATAGGAGAGCCTTTAAACATCCAGCTCCGATACCATTACACGGGATTAGACCCGGTCTTGGGAATTTACCAGTTTGAGGATCAGAACAAAGACGGTAAGATCTCTTCCCCTGATGACAGGCTAACGGTGATTAACCTGAATCCCGATTATTTTGGAGGATTCCAGAACCAGCTGCGATACAAAAACTGGAAGCTTGATTTTCTGTTTCAATTTGTCAAACAGCGCAACCAGAGTTTTGACAACGGCCTGGCGGGTTATATGACCAACCAGCCCGAAAGGCTAATGGGCAGCTGGCAGCAGCCAGGAGATCCGGGCCCTTATCAAATTTATTCCGCCGGATACAATCTTGGGGCTGTGATGGCCTATTCCCGTTATGGGCTCAGTGATGCCACGATAGTGGATGCCTCATATATAAGGCTCAAAAATATGGCAGTGAGCTATGATGTGCCCCTACACTTAAAAGAAGTGAAATGCGCTGTTTCGATCCAGGGGCAAAACCTGCTCACTTTTTCCCCATACAAGGATGGCGATCCCGAATTTACCAATCCGGGCTATTTGCCGCCCCTTAAAATTATCACTGGTGGAATTCAACTAACCTTTTAAAGCATATCCCATGAAAACAATATATAAACAATCGTATGTGTGCCACACTTCCCTTAAAGCAATGCTTTTTAGTTTGCTGGTATGCCTATCGGGTTGTGACTCCTTCACTGAGGTGGATCTTCCAAAATCGCAACTTACCAGCCAGGCCGTTTTTCAGGATTATGCCACCGCCAATGCAGCCATGGCCGATATTTATGCAAAGCTACGGGACACGGGGCTACTATCAGGAACTATATTTGGGCTATCGGCACAGGCAGGAATTTATACCGATGAACTGGATTTCTATGAGGGTTCCAGCAGTGCTTCTTTTGCCTTTTACACCAATGCCGTCTTGCCCTCCAATGGCAATGTATCGCAATTTTGGAACAATGCATACAACCAGGTTTATGCCTGCAATGTAGTGTTAAGTGGCGTGGAGGCCTCTGATTTTGATACGCCGAAAAAGGCACAATTAAAAGGCGAAGCGCTTTTTATACGCGGACTGCTTCACTTCTATCTTCTGCAGCTCTTTGGCGATATTCCCTATGTGAAGTCTACCGATTACAAAGCCAACAGCACAGTGAGCAGGATACCTTTGGATCAGGTCTATTTGCAAATCATAGAGGATTTGACAACGGCCCAGGCCCTGCTCCCTGCCTCCTATCCCACTTCAGAGCGGGTACGTCCCAATTCATTTGCTGTAAAAGCAATATTGGCCCGGGTTTATCTGTACAAGGGAGCCTGGGAGGATGCCCGCCAAATGGCCACAGTGGTCATTGACAATACTTCCCTGTATGGGTTTGAAAATGAACTGGACAAGGTGTTTTTAAAAAACTCACCGGAAGCTATCTGGCAATTCATGCCTTCTCTGGCTGGCAAAAATACAGATGAGGGCAGTGTTTTTATTTTTGATTCCGGTACCCCGCCCCAGGTGGCCCTTACAGAATCGCTGGTAGGTTCTTTTACGCAGGGCGATCTGCGCAAATCACATTGGATAGGCGTGGTAAGCGATGAGAGCGGAACATGGTATTATCCTTTCAAGTACAAGGAATCCCAATACAGCGGCACTTCAAAAGAATATTCCATCGTGCTTCGCCTTAGCGAGCAATACCTTATTCGCGCAGAAGCCCGCGCAAAACTCGGAGACCTTACCGGGGCGAAGCAGGACCTGGATAAAATAAGAAATCGCGCAGGGCTTCCAGGCACAGCCGCCGGATCCAAAGAAGAGCTTCTAGAGGCCATTTTAGAGGAAAGAAAAAAAGAGCTCTTTACCGAATACGGGCACCGCTTTTTTGATCTGAAGCGAACAGACCAATTAAATACTGCCCTCTCTGTAAAACCCGGCTGGGATACCACAGAGAATTTGCTGCCCATCCCTGAGAGCGAACTTGCCCTTAACCCTAACCTGAAGCCACAAAATCCGGGCTATTAATTTTAATGCTAATATACACGACAATGAAAATACAATCCAGAATAACAATGCCAATACCTTGTCGAAAGACA
The DNA here is from genome assembly GCF_001427905.1 of Flavobacterium sp. Root420. Classification (GTDB taxonomy): domain Bacteria; phylum Bacteroidota; class Bacteroidia; order Flavobacteriales; family Flavobacteriaceae; genus Flavobacterium. The sequence goes on along the minus strand of NZ_LMEF01000029.1, from coordinate 338,936 downwards.
ACCTTTTTTTTAGTTTTTATTTTGCAATTGGTTGCCTGCTCCCTTTGGGGGCAGGTATTGCAAAAAAAGGAATTAACAGCTAGTGACTACCCAAAATGGGGCGATCTTGATCCTGAAAAAATAAGCCCGGACGGAAAGTGGGTCAGTTATTCGCTTTACTACCAAAATGGCCAGGATACACTATTTGTAAAGAACATTACCTCATCAAAGAAATATACTTTCCCCTTAGGGACCAGGGGAAATTTCATTACTACGGAATGGTTTGCCTACAAAACGCAAAAAGAATTGCATCTGGTCAATTTAAAAACCGGAGAGCAAAAGCGCATCGATAATGTCATAAAGAATCTTTACGCTGCACCAAGTGGGCAGCTATTGATTTTAACGAGTGAAAAAGCAAAAGAAAATACGCTGGTTATTCAGTCCGCTGACGGCAGTGCAGTGCAGCGTATTGCAGGGGTCGGAGAATTTGTCATGAATCCGGCTAAAACTATGCTGCTCTACACCCAAAAAACTGCAGATCAGTACAGTATCAACCTTTTGGATCTTTCCAAAAATAACAAAAAAACAATGCTTCATAGTGGGGTGGATCCTTTTGCGAACCTGGTATGGCACAAAGAGGGAACCGCGCTCGCCTTTACGCAAAAATCAGCTGTGGATCTTCACGGCAATATCCTCTTTTTTTACAACCTGCCCGATAAAAAACTCTATCATTCCAAGGCTCTGAGCCAGCAAAACTTTCTGTGCGATTCCCTCTCGATTCCAGTTGCAAGCTACAAACTGCAAATTTCAGGGGATGGGCAGAAACTATTTTTTGGTTTGCAACGCATAAACCAAACAAAAGACAGCGCCAAAAGTACTGATGTGCAGGTGTGGAACGCAAATGCCAAATGGATTTATCCTACCGAGGAAAATCAAAAAAAATTCAAGGGAGTCTACCTTGGTTTTTGGTCTCCCCAGCAGGATCGCTACAGTCTTATCACTAATGATTTACTGCCCCAGCCCATGCTGACCGGCGACCAGAAATATGCCCTTATATCTAATACCAAACAATACGAGCCACAATACAGAAGAGAAGGCCCCAGGGATTTTTATCTCCTTGACCTTTCCACGGGCAAAAAAGAATTATTGCTTAGGGAACATCCTGATTCTTACCTCTATACCATACCTTCTCCCCAGGGAAAATACATTGCCTACTTTCACCAGAAAAACTGGTGGATCTACAATATCCAAAAGAAAACCCACACCAATATCACCAAAAACATCGATGCTGCTTTCTATCATAACAAAAGTGAACAATATGAAGGCGAAGAACCTTATCCCAATTTAGGCTTTACTCCCGGTGATAAAGAAATCCTGCTATGTGATGCCTATGATATCTGGGCGGTTACCCCTGATGGTAGCGCCGCTAGAAGGCTCACCCATGGCCGCGAGAGCCAGACCAAATTCCGACTCGCAGGTTATTCCCAAATTGTGCTGGGAAGACTCAACTATGACGGGTGGATACTGGACCCCATTGATCCTGAAAAGGGAATGCTGCTCGAGGCTACAGGCAAAGACGGGGGCACCGGCTATTATAAATGGTCCACTAAGTCCAATGATAAGATCGTTTTTTCGGATGATACCGGCCTGAGTCTCATGGTAAATACTGCCGGCACTTATATGTATCTGGAACAAAGCTATGAACTACCCCCAAGGCTTATGGTTCTAACGCCAAAAGAGAAAACACCTCAGCTAGTGGTACAAAGCAATCCACAGCAAGAACAATTCTATTGGGGAAAAGCAAAACTCATACATTATAAAAATGCCAAAGGAATACCCTTAAGAGGGATCCTGTACTACCCTGCTGCCTATGACAAGCAAAAGAAATATCCAATGATCGTACACATTTATCAAAAATTCTCTGATAGGATTCATAACTATATTGCTCCATTGGACTTCGACTCTGCGGGGTTTAATATATCAACCTATACCACCCAGGGCTATTTTGTGCTTCTTCCCGATATTACCTACGAAATCGACAATCCCGGAGTATCGGCCCTGGATTGCGTGGTGGCCGCAACCAAGGAAGTGATTGACCAAGGTCTTGTACAGGCAAATAAGATTGGGCTCATAGGCCATTCCTTTGGCGGCTATGAGGTCGATTTCATCATCACCCAGACCAATCTTTTCGCCACTGCTGTGGCAGGCGCTGCCATAACTAATTTCACAAGCCATTATCTCTCGGTGGGTCTTTTTGGAAAACCCCTGATGTGGCGATTTGAAAATCATCAGATGCGCATGAAAAAATCCTTATTTGAAGACCGGGAAGCCTATGCTCGAAATTCTCCCATTGAACACGTGCAAAATTGTACGACGCCCTTGCTTTCCTGGACAGGAACAGAGGACAACAATATACCCTGGACCCAAAGCAGGGAATTTTATTTAGCCCTCAGGCGTCTGGGAAAACCCAATATTATGCTGGTCTATCCCAAAGAAGGACATGATCTTGAAAACCGTGATAATCAGAAAGACCTATCTACAAGAATCCACCAGTGGTTTGATTATCATCTGAAAAATACCAGCCCGGCGGAATGGCTTATAGAAGGCCTGAGATAATTGCAAAAAAACAATGCAGTTCTTTTGGAACTGCATTGCATTTTAATGGGCATTCAAACTTTATTGAGGACGAAACACTACCCTTTCACATGTAGTCGGGCTGTCCATTGCTTTGGCCTGAGGTCCCGATGCGCCAAAAAGACGGCAAATCTGGGTACCTTGTGTATCACAGCTAACAGGAATATCACAAGGATCATCCTCAGTTTCAACAAAACCCAATATTGGAACTAAGTCCTCTGCATTATTAGCACTTTGCATGGAAGTGGTAAAAAATGCTCCGGAGATGCCCAACACAAAAACTCCGATAGGCATCATCTTTTTTAAAACTATTGTTTTCATAATAATTAAAATTTATGATTAAACGCGATCTACTTTTTTCTACAGGTGTTCGATCTGATTCCTGACACTTAGCGCTAGTATATCATGGCGTATGGGGATTTTTTCCCAATACGTGTTTCATTTCACTTTTTAGCTTTTCACCTAGTTTATAGACTACCAATTTAGTATCGATAAGAGCATATACATGGGTTGGGGTAACCTGGAAACTTCGAAATTTCTTATTTCCAATCCCATAGATATGAAAACTAAAGAGGTAGCTTTTTTCATTAAGATCATAAACGTCAATCACGGAGGCTTGCTTCCAAACCTGCTTTTGTTCGAATCGGCCTGGAACATTCGAATTAACAAATAGCAAATGTCCGCAAACACTGCTGCTTTTATTGACATTCAGAGTAGGGATTGCCATGGTCCGTTCTGTTTTTTCTTTGAGATAGGCTACTTTTATCTGCGCACGCGAGATGGTATCAATGGTATTGCCCCGATAGTTCAATGATCCTTTTGAATCGGCCACAATAAACTGGTTCCGATAGGCATAGAGATAGACTATTTTTTTTATTTCAGCGCTGTAATGCAGCATTCCATCAGTATCAAAAACCCCGTCAATTTGCTTTTGCAATAATTGTGGTGCCATTAGTGTCTTAGATGGTTCCTTTGCTTTAAAAACACCAAGGGTGTTATAGCCTGTAGTCTTGCTTATTCCTCTAAACACAATGGAACTGCTGTCTATAGGTGCTGCCAAATTAAAATAGGGAGCTTTGGACTCGTGTAATCTGGCAATCCAATTATGGGTATTGCCACTAAAAATCGCAGGAACGCTCCCATCCAATATATAAAAATAGGGAGGAGCAACTGCTATCCTGGGTACCCTGAAAGAAAAAAGTTTGCGATCCAGTGAGATTCTTATTTTTTGCTGCTTTTGTTTGGTATCAACAGACAACAAGGACAAGGGAGCAGTAGAGTTTCCAAGATAGATTTTTCCTTCGCCTTCTCCTGCAAAATAATACGAATTGTATTTCAGGTCTATCGTATCTATAAGAGTCACGGGATGATGGGGATAACGGCGGATAAAAGGATTTTTATGCTGCATAATTTCCTCCGAACTAACAAACAAAAACACAACGATACCACTACTGAGCAAAGCGCTCAGAAGTAACCCTATGGAATATGGAAGTTTTGTATGATTCTTTGCGCTGGAAAAATTTGCTGTGTGATTAAGCCAAAGTGCCCATGCGCCCAGTACTACAAAAAAAATATTGAACACGAGGTGTTGCTGCCAGCTCATTTTCTCTAGTATGCCACCACAGGAACAGGGAAGAAAAGAACTAAAATTTAGCATGATAAAAATATAGGCCGTAAACATTGACATTAAACAAAATCCGGCGTATAGCGCCCTAAAGCGCGTTTTAGGGAACAAAAGAAAAATAGTAATGGCAAATTCTATAAGAAGCACCACCCAGGAGATCCAGCTGGCAAAAGCACTTAAGAGTGGAGACTGCCCGAGTTCTACCTTGAATTTCTCAAAATCAAGCCCTTTATTCATTGCCGCATAGACCAGTAAAAAAATATACAGTAAACAGGTAGCATCTAAGATATTTGCCTTTGTTTTTAAGCTTAATTTCATATTATTTAATTTTTAAATTAATACTCTATATAAGCACCTAATTCTATAAAATCAGACAAGGGAAAAGTACCTTAAGACTGTTTTAATTATTATAGAACAGGTATAAAAACAAAAATACAGCTACCTAAACAACAACCAGTTACCAAAAACAAGCCAGGATTTTTTAAAAACCTGCATTTTTAGTTAAAGTTTGAAATCGTACCGCGACACATAAAATGAGAAATAAAAAAAGGCATCAAATATCTAGGTTTTGTATTTCTAAGTAAAGTTTTACTTTGTAATTGGGTAATTGAAATAGCGAAGCGATTTATGAATTTTTCACTTCATAATTATTGATAACAGCTCTAAATACTTATTATTGAAATTGTTCCAAACAGCAAATAAATATCACTTTTCTGGAGGATTGTTATTTATGAAGTTTTTGGCTAGGTTTGCCTTGCCAGATTAAAATCCCCCTCTCTTGTATTGCTTCTTAAAAAGTATCACCCGCTTTGCGTAGCGCTAACTGTCAAAAAAGAATAAAATCATTCTTTGATCAGGTAATGAAACAATACCATGCAAACCCCATTTTCCAAATCTTCAAGCAAATTCTTCTCTATAAGGTGGATTTATATTATGTATCCTGGCCACTGTAGCTTTGATCTCTTTGTAAACTCAATGGTGTACTATTTTTTTATTTTCTAATTTATTGATCCCTATTTTATTAATCATTTATTGAAATCAATTTTTTAAAATAGTCATTGGTCTCTTTATCTTCACAGTAAATATAACATCCTCTCATTCCCCTTGTCATAAGTGTCCTATAGGTATTCTTTATTATAATCTCCATTAATTCCTGGGTCTGTGTGCGATTGGCCTTCAACATTTTTTTATACCCCCTTATAGTGCTGTCATTAAAGTGCCTCTTTGATGCATCAGTTAAAACAATACCATCTCTAACTATTAGATCAGGTCCAAAAATCACCCCTACATAATCCACCTCTAGTCCTTGACAGGTATGTATACATCCTATTTCATTGACTGAATCGGGCTGAATAAGCCATTTCATTCCATCTTGGGCTAAATTCCATTTCATTGCAAAATCAAACCCCTGAAAAGAGATATCCATCGCATTAAAATCTTTTTTGCTTTTCCATGGCCAACAATAACCAGCTACCAATCTGGCTTTATTGTTTATTTTGTTCCTTTCAAGGATTTTATCTCGTAGCTCTGATGGATTGTCATAAACCCTAAAATCATACTCATCCCGCTCTAAAGTCATATTGGCCGTCTCTCTAATTTGCAATACATAGTCAAGCCACGCCAGATAGCCATCTGATCCATTACATCTGAATTGCGAATTAAGTTCGAGTTCGGTAACCTCTGCGCCTTGTTCACTAGCAAGTTTTTTAATTTCATCTATTTGACCAATATCATGAATGGCCACTTTCTGATTTTCATCTATAAAGAATACTGAGAACTTCGATGCAAATAGGATTTCTTTTATCTGATTCTCGCCAAGGTTTTTATATATCCCTGATTTTGCATTTAAACGGTGCGCCTCATCTACTATCAAGGCATCAAATACATTTGATAATGTACTTGTAAAGGATCCAGACCCTGTAAAGAAATTTGATATTTCAGACTTTTTAAATGATCCTTTCAACTTTGATTCGTATACGGCCCTGGGAGCCGCGTTCTTGGTAACATACTGAGCAAGATATTTTTGGCTTGTCAGTTTTACAAGTAAATTAATCGCTACAACAGATTTTCCTGTACCTGGTCCACCTTGAACAATTAATACCTGCTTCTTTTTAGAAGTAGCTTTTTTTGCTAAATGAAGCGCATTTTCATAAACAATCTTCTGATCATCTATCATAACAAACTCATTGTTTCCCTTTAACATTGAAGAGAGATTATCGGCTAGATTTTTCGAAGGTCGGATTCTTGCCCCATCGATTTCAAAGATTACCTTATCTTTATCTGCAAACTTTACAAATTGTTTTATAAAATCACTTAATTTAAATGCGTCTGCTTTCAAAAATAAAGGCGCACGATCGATATGCTCTTTGTAAAAAACATTATCAATTATATTATCTGAGTTATAATTATGAAGATATGCACAAGGCTTCAATTGAATATTGGAAGTATAAACGGCCTCATTAAAGCCCTCTAGAAGAGATGCATAAGACCATGCCTGATAAGACGGGTGACTGACTTCTCTTTTTCTTTTACCCACAAAAGTCTCAATAATAGCATCTTTGTTTGTAATTTCAGATTCTGTCCACTGTTTTAGTTCAATTAAAATGGCATAATTAGTTTTTTTATGGTCCTGACCAGTGACAATAAAATCAATCCTTTTTGAGGTTTGAGGAATCTGATATTCAATAATTATACCCGCCTGATCTGGAATCTCCGTATCACACAGTACATTATGCATGTACATCATTGACATTTTCCATGAATTTATCTCAGCAATTGTAGTGGAATAGCCGAGTTTGGATCTAAAAAAATCATGAATTACATTTTCAATATTATTGGAGCGCACATCATGACAAAACGAGGATTTACTGCTATGATATATAATCATAACTCATTATATTTTTTTGCATTCCCTTTTGCTTTATCAACAGGGTATTTTTGTGCATTCTTGACTATTTTTTCCAAAATGATTTCCTTGACATCTAATTTATATTTATCGGCTAACAAAAAGGCAAATGAGAAAACATCCGCTAGTTCGTCCTTTATTTTTTCAAGATTTGCTTCTTCTGCTTTTTTCCACAAAAAAAGCTCTAGGAGCTCTGAGGCCTCAATGGAGATTGCTAGTGATAAATCCTTAGGATTATGAAACTGCTCCCAATCTCTTTCATTTCTAAATTTAAGCAGAGCCTCATAAATTTGTTCAAAATCATTCATTTATCGTCGTTTATTTTTTAAATTAGATTAAATGTCGCTATAGACAAATATAACCAATTTAAAGCTCTGCTCGCTAAACAAAAAACTCCAAAGTATAAAAAAAGCACCTTTAAAAATTTTACCTTCAAGGACTATCTTCTATTTTATTATTTTAAATGATCGCAATATTTTTAAAAGAGCCAAATAATTGGAACAAAAAAATAGATTTTGCTTAAGCCCTTTTTTATATACTATGTTTTCCTACTTTTAACATCAAAGAAATAAGAAGTCTCTAATGGCAATTAATATGCACAATTAGTCAAGCACAGTTCTGGTATATATGCCAAGAAGCAAAATTGAATTTGCAGTTATAAAAATCCAACTATTGCTTACTTTGAATTTCAAACTTTAATAATAATACCAAACATTTAAAAAACTAATTAATGGTAGAACAACTCTATGCAGCAATTGCTTTAAATTACGGGATACAATCAATACTTGCTAACGCTAATGTAAACTTTTATAACATCATTAATGGAGAGGCAATTCTTGAGCAGGAAGATATTTTAAATCTACAATTGCATGCTATTGTTATTGCAAATACTGACAGTGCTGTTTTTGCTTTTTATGTAGATTCTTTACATTTTAAAAACCCGGAAGAAAATTTAACTTTTGCTTTAGCAATAAGAGAAAACCTCTTACCCGGGGCCTTAGGATATAATGCTTTATTTACTGAAATGATAGCCCTTCATGAATTAGCTCATTTAATTGAACAACAAAATTTAGTTGATCAGTTAGGGATCATATTAAATGATTGTGATAGAACTATAGGTAGATTAATAGAACAGCGAGCCGCAAGTATAGAGCAAGATTTAACTCATAATAATGAGTTTGGTGCTATCCTTCATCATTTAATTCAAAGACAAAATCCAACTAATTCCCAACGTTCATTAAGATTAGCCATGTCACAAACACTCCTGGATATTGAACAGGCAATACTTGATGGCGAGATAGATGAGAATTTTTATCAGTGCTAAGTTCATACTAAATTAGAACATAAATAATCAATATGGGTAAACAAAGCGAAGCTGAAAAACCCTAAAAGTAAAAAAAGTTGTTGTAATGAATGGAATTAAGGCAGAAATAAAAAAAGTTAATGATATAATTAATCAAAATCTAAATATACCCGAATACCAAAGACCCTATCGCTGGGGATATCAACAAGTAACACAGCTCTTAGATGACATTTATGGTAGCTGGAAACAGAAAAAAAAGACTTACAGAATAGGAAGTATTATTCTGCATGAGAATAACAAACAATTGGATATTGTAGATGGTCAACAAAGAATTACAACCATAATTTTAACTTTATTACAATTATCACACAGTACCCCCCCGGCTCTTAGTTCATCCTTGAAGTACAATCATGTTGATTCTAAAAATGCAATAATTTATAACAGTGGATATATTAATTACTGGATTCAGGAACATATTGCCACTGAGTTTGCAGCGTTCATAGAATACCTTATAGATTCTTGTGAGTTTGTAGAGGTTATAGTATCCAACCATGCTGAAGCATTTCAAATGTTTGACTCGCAAAACAGTAAAGGAAAAGAACTCCAAGCATATAACCTTCTTAAAGCTTATCATATTAGAGCTATGGAAGAAGATAGCCAAATACTTAAAGTTCAATGTGATCAGAGATGGGAAAATGCTACTCGTCATCCTTTAGAACAAAATCAAATAAAAGATATTTTAAAGCAATTGTTTAATGAGCAATTATATCGTCCACGCTTATGGTCAAGAAAAGAGAAGGCGTATCAATTAAACAAAAATAATTTGCACGAATTTAAAGGAATAACATTTAAGTCTAATCCAAAAGCAGATCATCCCTTTGAGAATAAAGATTTATTGCAAAATCATTTTTTAAATCATAAAGAGACCAATGATTTAAAACTTACATCAATAAAGGAAAGATTTGAGACTCTTCGACTTGATAATGTAAATCCTTTTGTCTTAATCAATCAAAATATAATAAATGGGAAAGTCTTTTTTGAATATGTAGAGACCTATACAGAAATCTATAAACAGTTGTTTATTTATCTGGACAACTCTGTTGCCGCTGCCGGGTTTAAAGAATTTTACAAGACCTTTGTTGATTATCCTACTACACGAGATGGAGATCGATACCTGAAAGAACTCTACAAATCATTAGTTTTATTTGTTTTTGATAAATTCGGAGAAGAGGGACTACACAAATATTATAAAATATTATACACTATTGTCTATCGCTTAAGATTAGAGAAGCAAAAAGTTAAATATGAGTCTGTAATGCAGTACGCTATTGATCATCAATTATTTGCCATTATAGCAAAAAGTAAAAACTATTCCGATTTAAAAAATTTAAATCAATTGGTCCGGCCAATTGATTGCAGAAAAGAAATAGCTATTGTTATAGAAGCATTGCTCTTATTAAATATAAAAATTACCACAACTGACAAAAAAATAAATTTGTCAAAATATCAAAAATCCGGCTATGGAGTATAAAAATTTAGATAAAAATATCAACCAAATTTTAAATGATCAGTACATAGTTCCTTTATATCAAAGAAATTTTGCTTGGGGTGAGAATGAAATCTATCAATTATTGCAAGATATCTATGAAAATTTCAAAAAAATACCTCAGGTTAATTATTATATAGGGAGCTTAGTTGTTTTAAAAAGAGTAAATGGTGATTTTGAAGTTATAGATGGTCAACAGCGCTTAACAACAATTTCATTAATTGCAAAATTTTTAGACAATCAGCTGACAACTCCAAAACTTAAATATGATTCCAGACCCGAAGTAGAAGAATTTCTAAATAACTATTACCAGGATACAAAGATCGTAAATGCACTAAGCGATGATAAAATTGCTCATTTTGTAGATGCCGTAAATTATATTCAAAACGCTAATGTAACTCCAAAAAAATTAGCGCAAACCCCTTTAAATACTTTAGATGAAAAGTCTTTAAGGGAGTTCAAAGAATACTTTTTCACTAAAGTGATTCTCATTAGAGTTGAAATACCTAATGATACTGACGTAGCGCATTATTTTGAGGTAATGAATAACCGCGGAGAACAGTTGCAAGAACATGAAATCTTAAAGGCTAGAATTCTTGAAAAGGAAAAAGACTCTAAGTATTTTAAAATATATGCGAAAATTTGGGATGCGTGTTCTCAGATGAATCAACAGGTTCAAAAGTATTTTCCGCCAAATGAAAGAGTCGCGTTGTTTGGAACAAACTACAATTCATTTACTTATAAGCTTTCTGATATAATCGATGATGGAAATGCTATAAATCGACCTCAAACAATTAGCGAGATTCTATCGAAGCCCCTTATTATGAATGCTCAAAGTGATAGCACAGATAATGACAATGAGGTTGAAAAACTGAATTCTATAATTGATTTTCCAAACTTTTTAATGCATGTTTTTAAATTAAAATACAGTACTCAATATGACATTCCTCTTAATGGAGATGATTTGCTAGGAGTATTTAATGCACTAGAGAAAGTTATAGATACCAAAGACTTTATTAAAAGCTTACTTTTTTATAGAGTGGTATTTGATAGGTTTGTTATAAAATCTGCTGAAGATGAAAAATCTGAAGATAGCTATAGATGGTCATTAAAAAAACCCGAACTGTATTATTACGCAAGTAAAAAACAAAACCGCATAAATTTTAAAAATACTTTTGATGATCCAGAAAGAATAATAAAAGCGCTTTCTATGCTGCAAGTTACCTTTAGAACTAAAAAGTATAAAAATTGGCTCCAGGAGTTACTCAGTTGGTTTGTCCCCCAAAACAGCTTAAATATTTCCGCTATTGATTTTTTATCCAAATTAGATGCCTTAATTCTTAATACATATGATAGGAATGAAAAGTTAGCCTTGATCGTTAAGGATAGTAATTACGCCCAAGGAACAAATACACCTCATTTTTTATTAAATTTTATTGATTATTTAATGTGGGTTGAATATCCATTAAAATATAATTTTGAATTTAAATACCGAAATTCTGTAGAACATCATTTACCACAATCTATGGAAAATGAAGCGAACAAATTGGTTTTAAATAATTTAGGCAATTTATGTTTAGTGGGTAAGAGTTTAAATTCAAAAATGAATAACGAAAGCCCCGTTGGTAAAGCAACAGAAAACTCAGGTAAGTACTACCGAGATGACTTGCCTCCAAAGCAAAAAGAAATGTATGATATTACCAATACAAAAGGTAGTTGGGGAAAGATGGAAATAATGGATCATTATCAAAGCGTTATAGACAAATTAAAAAACAAAGAAGATATTTTAAAACCTCAAAAAAGTCCAAAACCATTAGTGTTTTAAGCTTTATTGCAATAAGTTAATACTAAGCCATTTATACACTTACAGTGGGCCACTAAAAACAAAAACAGGCAAATACACCTTTTTTTTCTTGCAAAAAAGAGATCCCCTAGTCTAAAATACTATTTTTTTTATCCGTTGAGTAAATAAATGCCTTGCCAAACTTAAGATTGACTTAAGATCAAACAGGATATAAGTCAGCATATTAACAGATTAATAAATATCTAAATGATATTCCCTATCATGCCCAGGCTCTTTTGCAAAGCTTCTATTTAGTTCATTATTCCTTATTTATAAGTTTTTATAACCAAAGCAATTTAGCTGTATTTATGATAATTTATATGAAAATTTTGCTTCTTTCCTTCTATCCAATTAAGACTGAATAGAATCATATATTAATTTTAAAATTTCATTCAAATTCTTAATTTAATCTCTTTTTTTTTAAATCCATAATGAATTTTATTCTTAAGGCGGCAGTTTTTATTTGCAGTATTTTTTTATTACAGAATCTTAATTAATGACGATTATCACATTGAAGAAAAATCTCTTGGTTTGATTTGTCAATAAGTGAAATTTCGGGGCATCCAAAAGAAATGTATTCAAAACCAAAAACAACGGTTGGTTTATTTTTAAAGAGTTTTCCTGTCCACTGATAAATTGCATCTTGTCCTTCTTGATAATTCAAAGCTGCCGCAGAGGTGCCTTCGCTTTGGCTATAGAGCTTTTCAATTATAATATCTTTAGTTTTAGCATCAGCCACTAAAAGGCGTCTTGCATAAATTATCTTATGAGTATCTATATATTCTTGTAAAAAATAGTGATAACTTTCTGTTTTAAATAGGTAGGTATTGCCTGCCAGGGTATTTTCCAACAAAGCACGATCTTCATTTTTCATTGGTTTTGACGGATATTCTTTACTGTCAATTCTTTTCCAAACAATTGGCTTTAGAGCTTCTTTGGAAAATGGATTTTCTTTGCCCACATATACTAATGCATCTCTAAAATAGTCACTAAGTCCATTTAAGGATTTAGTGCTGATTTCAAATCCAATCATAAAATCAAAGGGGCGATAAGGCCAGTCTGCTTCTGAAGAATATGCATTTAATAAGGCAGCGGTTTTTAGGTTTTTCACAGCAAAGGAAACCAATTTGTTCTTAGCATAATCCAATACAAAAACAGAATCGGTTTCTGATATATTGGTTTTAGATAAAAATCTTTTTCTGTAATTTCTATCTAAGATAAAATACTGGGCATCGTATTTTCCCAGTTTCTCTATAGCAGGCAAGGCAAGGGTGTCATTTTGATCATTTACAGGATAAATATCCGAGAGGGAAACAAAAGCAACATCACTGCTGCCTCTTGGCGTTAGAGTAAACAAATTGATGCTTTGCCCTTTGGGAATCTGGTTTTCCTCTTTTTGTATTGAATCTGTTTTAACCTGTGCATTTTCGGCCAAACCCGAACCATCAGTTTTAGGATTCTCTTTTTTATTGCAGGCAAGAAGCAACAGAAAAACAGCAGATACAAGACGTGTTATTTTCATTTCTAATTCTATTTTTGACTTTTAAGATGATATTTATACAGGGGGGGGTTGTTACTTTTTATCGTCCCTTTTTATTCTTGAAATATAATTTAATCCATAGTATTCCAGCAAGGGATAAAACTAAGGAATAGCAGTATCTTTTTTGTGTTTTCTTTTAATTCTCTAAGGGTCATTATTACATCAAATATTTTATTTGTATTAGGTAGCGAATCAATATGCTGGTATTTTTTATTTATTTGCCCCTCTGATATAGCGGTTACAAAAATAAAAACAGTTAAGTAAGTATATTTTGATCACTGTAGTATCTTACTTTAAAAATATTCAATTCTGGTTACTTCCGACAAGCAAGATTATTCTTTCGAAAACAACCACTGCAATTCTTTTCTTATTGCGGGCTTGTCTTCTATAATTAAAGTTCGTATTTGCTTATATAGAATTAACGGTCAATAAAGCAGTACCCAAGAAATGATTTTTCATTTGGATAAAATTTAAGACACGAATATATAATTTTTTATTTCGATCTTTAAACTACTTAACTTGTTTATTGGCTGTATTTTTTTTCAACGCAGTAAAACACGAGCTACTACTAGGAATTTTAAAACAGGACACCGAATCATTTACGGTTTGCTACGGATTTATATCCTCCAGAATTTACAATGTTTTTTATCTCAGGATTTAGAAGAAAGATACTAACATAAAAGAGATCTTTCTGTCTTGATTAATTACCATTTCGACAACAGAGATTCAGTTAATAGATTCAGTTGATTGAGATACATAAAGTACGAATTGGCTTTAAACCCGGTTTTGGACAAGACTTTTTTCTTAAAGTGGACCCTATTGTTTGCCGGATCAAATGACAAAGTCTTCCCAAATAAAATCCGCATGCCCCTGGTCCATAGTCTGCTGTGAAAAAAATATGCACATGACTTTATGATGGTTTTCTCTTAAGGTTTTATATCAGTCCTACCAATTTCTTCTTTCAACTGCTCAACGGCGCTAGCCAGTATGCTTTTAACCTGAGAAAAGACCGTGCCGATCCTTTCCTTATCAACACCTTCCCGGCTGAGCATCTCCAAAGTATTGACCTGAGCTGTGATGCTTAATATCCCCATGATTTCAATACTGGGCCTGATGCTGTGCACAAGATGGCTCAGGGTTAGAAAATCATCACAGCCTAAGGCAGCCTCCCCCTGGGGCAGTAACTCATTTATCTGGTCTATAAAAGTCAGGATCATTTTGCGGGTAAACTCCTGGTCTCCTTTGCTGATGTTTTGCAGATTTGTCAGATCATAAAGCCTTTCTTTCTCCACTGAGTTTACAGGAGTCGAATCAGGCCGTTTTTTGGGCTCTCTATGCAGGTTCCTTGAGATGGTCTCTATAAGGGCAAACTCCTCAAAAGGTTTGGCTATATAATCGTCCATACCGGCTGTTTTGCATTTATCCACTTCGCTTTTAAAGGCACTGGCCGTCAGGGCAATGATAGGGATTTGCAATTTGAATTCTTCCCTTATTTTTATAGTAGCCTCTATACCGTCCATTTCAGGCATCTGCACATCCATTAGTATGATGTCAAAGTTCTTATCTTTTAAGATTTCAATGGCTTCCATCCCATTGGCAGCCTCGGTGACCATACAATTAAAATAATGCAGGGAATTTACCGCGACCATCCGGTTGATGCTGTTATCTTCCACCAGCAAGACCCGGATCCCTGAAATATCAAACTCTATTTCATCGGGTACCTTTTTAATGGCCAAGAAATCTCCTTTTTCCAAATCGATAATAAAGCTGATTCTGGTGCCTGAATCCTTCTGGCTTTGAACGGTAATTTCACCCTTCATTAACTGGATGAGCTCCCGGGTGATGGCCATGCCCAGGCCTGTACCGCCGAATTTGCGCGTAATGGCCTTATCTTCCTGGGAAAACTTATTGAAGATATTCTCTGCAAAGCTTTGCTGCATTCCTATTCCGGTATCGGTAACCGAGATTTGCAGCTTTTGAAAAACGCCGGTCTGCTCAACAAGGCTACAGCGCAACACTATTTGACCCTGCTTGGTGAACTTCAGGGCATTTCCCACCAAATTAAACAGCACCTGTTCCAGTTTTAAAGCATCCCCTTTTAAAACCCGATGTACCTCTTTGGAAATCTCTGAAATAAGCTTTAGCCCTTTTTTCTTTGCCAGGGGATCCAGAACATTCACAACATTGGCAATTACATCCTCAAAAACAAAATCTTCTTCTTCAAGGGACATCTCCCCGGCCTCGATTTTAGAGATATCCAGTATGTTGTTTATAATCGATAGCAAATGTTTGGAGGCCACCGAGCTGTGCTCTACATATTTTTTTTGCTGCTCGGTTAAGTGCTGGCGCTCGAGTTCTCTTAAAAATCCGATTATGCCATTGAGTGGAGTGCGTATCTCATGGCTCATATTGGCCAGAAAGGCTTCCTTGGCCTTGGATGCCTGTTCTGCCCTGATTTTTTCCTGCTCAAGTTCGATCTCCATCTGTTTTTGCTCGGTTATATCCAGGTGGATTCCTATGGAGCCCACCAGCTTTCCGGTATCATCATAATTGGGCGCCTCGCCAATGGCCCACCATCTGAGCTCTCCCTTTTTATTTTTTACCTGGATCTGATAAACATCGGAGAGTCCTTTCCCGCGCAGGCTATTCTTGGAATTTATTTTTTCCACATCATGAAGGGCAAATGTTTTAGTGGGGTTAAGGCCAATTAGCTCCCCCAGTTCAAATCCTGATATATCGGCAAAACTTTGATTGGCAAACTGAATGATTTCATTGTTGTCCACCTCGATTAGCCCCAAATTCATATTGGCAATAATATTGCGGTACTTCTCTTCCTGAACCCTTAGCCTGGTTTCTGTTTTTTTTCGCTCGGAAATATCCTGCATAAAGGAGCAAAAAAACGCTTCGCCATCTTGCTCCAGCGCTATGATGGAAATCTCTACGGGAAACTCCTCTCCCTGGCTGTTTACGGCCGGGAGTTCTATTTGCCGGTTTAAAATAGGGCCCTTGCCGCTGTCCATATAATACTGGAGTCCCTTTGAATGGCCTTCTTTGTGGCGTTTAGGGATAATGGTCTGGTTTAATGTTTTGCCTAGTACCTCTTCTTTTCTCCAGCCAAAGATGATTTCAGCCTGGGTATTCCAGAAGGTTATTTTCCCTGTAATGTCAATGGTCACAATAGCATTTAGGGAAGAATTCATGATAATGCGATTGCGCTCCTCACTTTGCTTGAGTAGATTTTTGCTTATAATCCTCTGGGTGACATCTGTGATTTTCCAGAGATGCCCCACACATTCCCGGTCAATGAAAATAGGGATATAATCCCTTTCGTAAAAACGATTTTCCACAGTTTCCAGTATTTCCCCTATGACGATTTCCCGCTGGAGTAAAATATCCGAAATCCTTTGCTTATAGCCCTTGCTATCTTTAAATAATGCAGGTGTCTCTGCCATAAATTTAGCGGGTTTCTCCCCGATCATCTGCTCAGGGGAAGCTTCAATATGGCGCAGATCGCACAAGTACTGATTCACAAACAATATCGTATCGCTGTTATCCACAACCAGTATGCCCGACTGCAGGTTGCCCAGCAGGGTCTTTAAGAATTGGACGGTTTCGCCTAATTTCTTCTCGGTTTCCTTTCTTTTATTGATCTGCTCACTTACATATTTAGAGATAAAAAGCAAATCGCTTTTTTCGTTTTCATTAATAGATTCATAGCCCTGGTCCCAATCCGGGAGGCTTTCATATAAATTTAAAATGGATTGCTGCTTTAATTGATATTCTTTTTTTAAATTCTCATGCACTTCATTGTATTCCTTTTCACTTTCCTGAAAGGAATGATCCATTAAATGCCTGTCCCGCTCAAAGGCCAGGTAGGAATCATTAACGGTTTTGATAAAGGACACAACCGAGGCATTATTCAGAAGATCCCCCGGTATGTTTTTATTGATCTGCCGCTGTAAAAGTTTATGAATCTCCATCTTAGTCTATTTCATTAATACAGGTAATGGTCATGGTCTGATTGTGCAGTATACAATCCCCAAAGGGCACAAGGGGCGAGATCTCTCCATAGGAATAAAACCCGCACAGGATAGTCTTATTGCCAAAAACCTCCCCAACGGCTTCCACTTCTTCATCAATCCTGCTTCCCAGTATTAATTTTCGCCCCACGCAACTAATCAGAAGTGCCAAGGCGGGAGTAAAACTATTTATTTCTAGGCAAGAGAGCGCGGCGCCACTCGCCGCATCAATTAGCCGGTCAAAATTAGCTTTCATAAAACGAACTTTACTCCCCTGTGGAATATCACCGGCAAAGGTCATAGTCTGATTGGTTTCATCTATGGATAAAATCGTCCGAACAATAGGTTCCTCAAGGCCCTCCATTTTAATTGACAAGGGAAAGAGCAGCGCCGACCCGGGTAATTCCTCTGCATATTTGCCCAGATAAATTTTATACAGATCCAGTACATTTTTGCCATCAATCTCATATAAAACATTGCTTTGGGATTTGGTCACGATACGCTCTAATCCAAAACTCTCCCACCCTCCCAAAGAGCCGTGGGAGACCATTAGTTTGTGACCGTAAAAACCAACCGCCACAATTTGGCCCTGTACCGGGATGGTATTCAAACCCACCAGGGTCTTTTCAAATTTGGCCGCATCCCCTGCCAGTCCGCCCACAATTAAAACGTGCTCTTTTTTGACCGTATTCATTCCCTTTACCAGTTCACTGGCATTTACCTTGCCCCCGTCTGAGAATATCAGCACCATTTTGAGGTCCTGCTGATCCAATTTTTCAATAAGGGAACAACCGGCCAGAAAACTATTTTCAAAAGCGATTATATCCACCTGGCAGCTTTTAATTCTGGTGCTGGAAAATTTAAGGGCCGTCAGGGCTATGGTATCATCTAAAACTTCATTTTCATAGATCTCTCCCGCCGATGAACAGAGAATCAGTTCTGAAGTGGGGAATTTATTCCTTAACTGGTCAAAAACCTTTTGATCGGCCAAAAGAGCTCTGGCTCCAAAACCCAAAACCAGATCTGAATCACTAAAATTGAGCTGATCGGCATTTACTTCCCTTACAAACGAATCCTCTTTGAATAAAACGGTAGCTACTTTCATTTAAATCCTTTTTTAGTTATTGGGACGAATTAATTGTATCCTTATATTTTCTATCCTAACTTCAGGGAGTTTTAAAATACCCCCTTATGCTTTACGGTCTTAAACTACCGATTCAAAAAAACGATCGCGCTGTTGGTTTTGCTTCTGACCCGCTGATCATAACTATTATGGGGCGCTCTGTTCCTTGCCCCTGCAAATAGCGCAGTGCAAATCCAGGCAAATACTATTGACCCCTTGCAGGAAATGCTCCCAATGCTATTGGATGGTAAACAGAAATAAGGGCAAGACCCGATTTAATGCAAGAGGTATTCCAAGGACTAAAAACAGCTCACTTTCCATTAAAATCTTAATTGGATTCGCATCGCTGCGCTATATTTTTAGCTCAGACTAAAATACAAAAAAATCTTACATGTTTATTTTTGAATGACAATTTTCTTATCCCAAGCCTTCTTGGCTAATTGAATGATACTTTCTTCAACATTAAGGTTTATAAGTTTGATAAGCTTAATTTTCAACTCTTGTTTTCCTGTGTACCTACAAACATATCTTTGATTAGCATATCTTGCTTTCCTTATTTTGTCATGTTTCTAATTCCACCAACATCTGATACACCAAGTCTGGTTGAATCCATTTTTTTGATTTAATACATTATAAAACAAAAAAACAACCCGATAGGTTGTTTTAATTTTGTTACGATATTGGTATAAATCTAAATTTATCAGGCTTTTTTGTGGTTTGATAAATTTTGCTCCAAATTACTTGAAAAATTTAAACACCTGTATTCCCTAGCTAGTTTGGTTCGAGTCCTGTTAAGGTTGGTCATCACAAACACAAAACCAACTTTCCATTAAGCCAATTGCCAAAATCACCAGTAGCAAATATTAGCGGTAGTTATTTCATTAGCAATTTATATTTTAATTTAGCATCGTTATCTTCTGGCTCTTTTTCAATGTATAACTTTAGATAGTCAATCGCTTGTTTTTTTTGACCTGAAAATCTATATGCCTCACTTATATAATAATAGCCATAGGTTGAATTTGGAAAAAGGTGAATATTTAACTTAAATAAATCTATTGCCTGATTAGTCTTTTTTTCGAACAATAGCTTATAACCATATCTTTCAATAAGACTTTCTCTTAATGAATATTTCTTTAAATTTTGTTCTATTTCCTTAAGGCCAGCTTCATAACCTTTGTTGCATACTGTCTTAATTATATCTTTAGTGTAAAAAAAATTGTCAATTGATGGTGTTGAACCCACTAATTGTTTTTTAATTAGATTGCTCACTTCCCAATAATTTTCAACTTCTCCATTTGTTAGAATAACAACAGTATAGCCCAAATCCGGATAAATCATTAGTTCACAAGCAATACCATCATGCCCACCAGTATGTCCAATAATGCGGTGCCCGTTTATTGTGTTTTCTTCAACCCCATATCCATACATTCCTTCTCTATACTTCACTTTACCTGATGTACAAAGAGTTGCACTCTCTTTGCTAAGTAAACGATCGCTTTGTAAAGCATTGGCAAAACTCAACAAATCGTCAACTGTTGAATAGCCACCACCAGCAGGAGTTCCTTTTGCTAAATTTGAGAAAATATTATTTTTCCATTGCCCTGGTTCTTCCAATGACATTGTATAGCCAGTAGCTAAATTTGGAATAGCAACCTCCAATTCGTAAGCATCAGTATTAATCATTTTTGCGGGTTTGTAAATATATTCTTTTACGTAATCAAAATAATTTTGACCCGACACTTTTTCAATGATTAATCCTAAAACCATGTATCCAGAATTGCTATACAAGAAGTCACTACCCGGAGCAAAGGCAAGTTTTTTATTAACAAACAATGGAAGGTAATCAGAAACTGTTTTGAATTTTTCTTTTGCAAGCTTGTCGTATTCCTCCCAAAAACTGGACATTCCTGAAGTGTGCGTTAATAATTGATGAATTGTCACAGAGTCGGCAACAATTTTATTAGGATAATCCAAAAGATATTTGCCTACTTTATCCTGAAGCGAAATTTTGCCAGATTGCACCAATTGCATAATAGCCATACCTGTGAACATCTTATTTATAGAAGCTAAATTGAACTTCGTGTCCGGTTTATTTTTAATACTGTCCGGCAAATTGGCAAAACCAAATGTTTCTCTATATATCGGTTTGCCATTTTTTGCAATAAGAACGACCCCACTTAAGTTATTTTCTTTTTCAAGATTTTTTAAGTGAGATCTTATCGGAGAAATTATACTTTCCAAATTTTGTGATTTGACAACGATAGGCTGTAAAAGGGCTGTCAAGAGGATAGATGCAATAAAATATATTTGACGGGTTTTCATATGGTACATTATTTTATGATTAAAGAAACAAAAGTACTTTCATCGTAAAAGGAAAAATTGTACAAATGTAAACCTACCTATAAAAACAGCCATTGAATTTGTTTTTTTTCTGGCGTAGTCGTTTTTTCAAAAAAAACCTTAGGAGAGAATCCTGTCAATGATTTGAATTCTCTTATCATGTGGGACTGGTCAAAATAATCGACACAATATGCAATATCCGTTAAGTTGTTTCTTGCGTTATTTGATGCGTATTTATTAACCGCATTTCTAAATCTTAGTATCTTTTTGAATTGAGATGGTGTTTTGCAGATATGTCTGCCAAAGTGTTTGTTTAATGTTGTACGTGAAATAGCATTTTTTTTACATAGTTCTGTAATTGTTAAAGCGTCATTTTCTTCACATATAATTTCAGACAAAATAGTTTCAAGGAAATTATGCTGAAACCCTATTAATTTGGATAACCAATAACTTTCAAGAGCTTGAATTTTTTCGGTATCATTTTGCAAAGAAAGAATTTCAATCATAGCTTTTCTATAATCTTTAAAAGGTAAAAATTCAGAAAAATTTGAACTGTTGTAGTGGTTTAATTCAGGCTCCAAAAATGAATTAATAGCTAACGGCTTAAAATAGATAGTAATTTCTTTTATTTCCCCTTCGTATTGAACATACACCGGCTTATTGAAATTAGATACCAAATTTGTTTCAACCTTATTGTCATCGCATTGCCTGATTATTAATTTATTCCCTTTATTAACAGTTTTTGATTTTTCGCTTATTGATACAATGGTAAAAATAGATGGAAAGGTTATGTATTTGGCGGGCTTTTCTTCAGATGTCTGTGTGAGTATATAAATACATTCTATGTATTTTTTAAGCAAAGGATTTAAAGGGGAATAAACTTTTATTTGCATAGGTTGTAATTGGGAGTTAGAGCCTAACTAACTGTTTGTAGACATATTTGACTAAAATTGGATTCACTCGCTGTCAACGAGCCTTTTAATTTGTTATACATTAACAAGCCTTTTGTCTTTTGCCGTTGGTTCACTAAAATTACCGTTAACTTATTTATATGTGCGACAAAACCATCCAAAACCATCCAAATTTGGGTAGATATGTGTGATAAATTTCACACATTATTTGCTTTCAAATATATATTTTTTTTTCACTACAAATTATCAAAAGACTTTTTAATTTGATTGATGCTTTTGGCATTTATAGGAGTAGCTATGCAAACAGAAAGAAGAGAAAAAATTAAGATGCGTATTTTAAAATATCATAATAATCCAAAATAATCTGATTAGATATTTGAATGCTTCCCGCTACCAAGAAAAGTGCTGTCTTCTTTTTTTAAATTCAAACAAACGATCCTAATATCCTAAAAATTAAAATGCACATGAAATCTGGAGTTTTTTTATTCTAAGTTAAAACGTAAAAAAGGTGGGGACAAAAAAATTGCGCAAAGCTCAGAGACATTTAAAAGCACACTTTGGAAAGCGGATGTTTGGCCGATAAGCTGTAAAGATAATTCTCTACTCTTGTTTTATAGCATGGTTTGCAAATATATGCACAGTAGCCGTACCTGTTATGACATTAAAATTTAACGATGATTGCTAATCTGCAAGAGCTTTTTTAATTTCATGGCTGGAATTGGAAAATGAACCTGATAAAATGCAAGCTATGAATTCCATAAACAAAACCTTATCCATTGAAGAGGCTAAAGCCATAGACATGGTTTACTTCCTGGCCAGCTTAGGGCATGAGCCCTGCAAAATAGTTCGGGATGACCATTGGTATTTCTCTCCCCTTAGGGCGGAAAGGACCGCATCGTTTAAGGTTAACCGCCAGTTAAACAGGTGGTATGATCATGGTATAGGAAAAGGGGGCAGCATCATTGATTTTGGCCTGCTTTATTTTAAGTGCTCTCTTGCCGATTTCCTCAGGCAGCATTGCGGCACTGTCTCGGGGCATGAGCCCCTTTTGCCCTCTTACGATGCTGAGCCAAACTCCCCGGGAATTACCATTATAAAGGAATACCCGCTGCGTTCTGCTTCGCTGTTGCAGTATCTTAAAGAAAGAAAAATCCCTCTTGGGACTGCCTTGGCGTTTTGCAGCGAGGTTCGCTACTCGGTAAATAATCATACCTATTTTGGTATCGGCTTTAAAAATGATCTGGGAGGATTTGAAATTCGCAATCCCTATTTTAAATCCTGCTGCTCTCCCAAGGGCCTCACTACCTACTCGGAGAACAATAAGGAAGTTGCCGTTTTTGAAGGCTTTTTTGATTTTCTCACCTATAAAGCCCTGCAGGGTAGCTGTAGGGTAAAAAAGCAGGATTTTGTGATTTTAAACTCGCTTTCCTTTTTGGAAAAAGCGCGCCCCTTTATGGAAGAGCACCAGCAAATCAGCCTCTATCTGGATCGGGATCAGGCCGGGGAAGAACATACCAGGCGCGCCCTTTGCTGGAGCAATAAATATACCGATCAAAGCGGCCTTTACAAGGGGTATAAGGATCTTAATGAATGGGGAGTGAATTCAGGCAAACTGGAGAGAAAAATGCGCTGCAGGCCAAAACTATAAAGAATCGGTAAAACAACATCCAAAACAAGGCTCCTGTTTTTTTTAAATCATCTGCCAGGCCTTTTGTCTGGCTTCCACCTCAATATTCCCTTCTCAAACAAACAATACTTAAAACTCAAAACCATGGCCATGCAAACCGGAGAAAACGAACAGGCACTGCGCAAAATACTCGATATGACAAGACTTATGAGTTTGCTAGTCTTATTTGCACATTTTTATTATTACTGTTACGCTGTCTTTATGCAGTGGGGCCTTGCAAGTGAGTTTGGCGATACTGTACTGGAGCGCATTAGAAGCACTGGGCTTTTTGCTAATTTTCACCTGTCAAAACTCTTCGCCCTTGCTTTGCTTATCATTTCTCTTTTGGGGGCCAAAGGACGAAAAAATGAAAAACTCCGATATAAAACCGCCTTTGGGTATCTTTTTTTAGGGCTGCTGCTTTTCTTTATCTCCTATTTTGCTCTATTTTTAAATATTGCAGCTTTGTATAAGGTCGTTTTTTATATCATGGTGACCACACTGGGATTCATCCTTTTACTCACAGGTGGCACCCTTTTATCGCGCATTATAAAAAACAGGCTCTCGGGGACCGATATCTTCAATAAAGAAAACGAAACCTTTCCCCAGGAAGAAAGGCTTCTGGAGAATGAATATTCCATTAACCTTCCCGCTGAGTATTATCTCCGCGATAAAGTGCGCAGGAGCTGGATCAACATCATAAATCCATTTCGGGCCCTGATGGTGCTGGGAACTCCCGGCTCGGGCAAATCCTATTTTGTCATACGCCACGTCATAACCCAGCACATCAAGAAAGGTTTTGCCATGTTTATTTATGATTTTAAATACGATGATCTCTCCACCATTGCCTACAATAGCTTTCTGGAGTCAAAAGAATACTACAATATTCCTCCAAAATTCTACAGTATCAATTTCGATGATCTCTCGCGCTCGCACAGGTGCAATCCACTGGTTCCCTCGGCCATGACCGATATTAGCGATTCGGCTGAATCGGCCAGGACTATCCTCCTTGGACTCAACAGGGAATGGATCCGGCGCCAGGGAGACTTTTTTGTGGAATCGCCCATTAATTTTCTAACGGCCATCATTTGGTATCTCAGAAAATACAAAGACGGCCAGTACTGTACCCTTGCCCATGTGATCGAACTTATGCAAACCGATTATGATGATCTTTTTACCCTTCTAAGGACAGAAAAAGAAATAGAGGTGCTTATCAATCCTTTTGTCAACGCCTACCTAAATGATGTCATGGAGCAGCTTGAGGGCCAGATGGCTTCCGCTAAAGTGGCTATGGCCCGTCTTTCCTCACCCCAGCTCTATTATGTTCTCTCTGGCAATGACTTTACCCTGGATATCAATAATCCCCTGGAGCCCAAGATTGTCTGTATGGGGAACAATCCGCAAAAAATACAAAGCTATGGCGCGGTATTATCACTGTATGTAAGCAGGTTACTGAAATTAGTCAATCAAAAAGACAAGCAGAAAAGCAGCCTAATATTTGATGAGTTTCCTACCATTTACCTCAATAACATGGACAGCCTGATCGCTACGGCCAGAAGCAATAAAGTGGCAACCTGCCTTGGCATACAGGATTTTAGCCAGCTTAGAAAGGATTACGGAAGAGAACAGGCCGATGTGATTATGAACATTACAGGAAATATCATAAGCGGACAGGTAACAGGGGATACAGCCAAGCAGCTCTCAGAGCGTTTTGGAAAAATAATGCAGGACCGCGAGAGCCTGTCCATCAACAGCTCTGATGTTTCCATTAACCGGTCCAGGCAACTGGAATCCGCTGTACCACCTTCGAGAATTTCTGCCCTGAGTTCGGGTGAGTTTGTGGGCGTGGTAGCCGATGACCCCAATTGCAAAATCGCCCTGAAAGCATTTCATTGCCAGATTTTAAATGAGCATAAGGTGCTGGATGAGCAAATTCAAAATTATAAGGACATTCCAATTGTCAGGCAAATAACAAATGAGATCGTCCAAGAAAATTATCTTGAAATAAAGCAGGATATTCAGCAGCTCATCCGCACTGAAATAGCCCGGCTTACCCAGGATCCTGACCTGGCTTATCTGGTAATAAGAAAGTGAAGTAAAGAAATTGATGGCATAGCGTATTGAGTAAGATAATTTAAAAGAATGAAAATGAGAACAAAAAACAGCACTTCAAGAAAAAATTATCGTATCGATGTTAGGTTAACCGATGTAGAACATTCGAAAATTGATAACATGTACAAGACAAGCACCTGTCTCACCAAGGCGCAGTATGTGCGAGAGCTTATATTCAACAGGCCTATCAGGATATTTTACAGAAATCAGTCCCTAGATGATCTTATTGAAGAAATTGTAATTCTTAACCGAGAGATCAATATCCTTAAAGAGCACCAATCCAAAACCTTGGAAATACTATATACATATAAAAATAGCAGCGAACTTAACGAATCAATCCAACAAGTCGCGTTAAAGATCATTGGGCTACATAAGAAAATGGATGAAGTTAAAAATCAGATGGAAAAAATTACTGAGAAATGGTTGCAATCATAAATTCAAATACCTCGATACGAAGAACTATTGCCTATAACGAGAACAAAGTTAAAGAAGGTCTGGCCCAATTAATCTTTGCAGGGAATTACCCTGTTGATATGGAGAAAATCAGTCATCAAATGAAACTAAAGCGTTTTGCAAAAAGAACAGAATTGAACCAAAATGCAAAACGTAATACTGTGCATATTTCTTTGAATTTTTCCTCCCTGGAGCATCCAGCTAAAGAAAAGCTCATTGCCATTGCCGCTTTCTATATGGAAAGAATTGGTTTTGCCCAGCAGCCCTATTTAGTATACCAGCACCACGATGCCGGACATGCACATTTGCACATCGTTACCATAAACATCCAAAAGACAGGCAAACGAATTGACCTTCACAAAATACTTGTGCGCAAATCAATACCTGCAACAAGGGAAATCGAAGAGCATTTTGATCTTATAAGGGCAATAAAAACAAAAACAACTAATGTGCTAGATTTATCACCTACTGCCATAGGCAGGATTCAATACGGAAAAATGGCATCAAAAAAATCGATGAGCCAAGTGCTTGATTTTGTGTTAAACCGGTACAATTATACAAATCTTGACGAACTCAATGCTGTTTTAGGGCAGTACAATCTTCTGGCCGACAGGGGAAGTGAAAATTCAAAAACATTCCAATCAGGAGGGCTGTTGTATAAAATATTGAGTCCACAAGGAAAACCCATTGGCATGCCCATCAAAGCCAGCTCACTTGATGGCCAACCTACCTTGAAATTCCTGCAGGCCCAATTTATAATAAATGCAGCTAAAAATACGCATAGCAAAACACAAATAAAAAATAGTATTGAGCGATCCCTGCAAAGACACTCCGGAATATCACAAGACCATTTTCTTAAAATATTACAAAGACAGTCCATAACCGCTATTGTAAAGAAGAGCTCTGCAGGTATTGAGCAGATAACCTATATTGACCATAAGACTAAATGTGTCTTTAGTGATAAAAGCTTAGGGTTTTTATATAATGATGCCATTCAGAAAAACAATGTCTCTTTAGAGGCGTCAGGTAAAAAACGATTAATACGAAAAAATCAGCTGCGTAATCATTAGCCTAAATCCAAAAAGTTATCTGCTCAGGCCAGTTTATTTTATTTAATTGATTTTTTAAGCTTTTCCAATGAAGGATCTTCCAGGGCTTTAAGCTCATTGATAACTATTTGTGCAATTTTTGTAGCTCCAAGCAGCGAGAGATGCGTATCGTCGGCTTTGTCTTTGTCATAATAAGGATTCTCTCCTGCTTTAAAATGCAAATGCAACTCCTTGGATTTTTCTGGCCCATAGGACCTCTCAAGTAGTTCTGTCTGGTACTCTAAATCAATAAAAGGTACTTTATACTCCTGGGCTACTAATCTTGTCTCTAAAGGATAATCACCATGAGTGGGCACCAGTACTCCTTTTTCATTAAAATTTCGTCTGGTGATAGAGGTAAGCAAGATCGGGGTTGCCCCTTTGGCTCTGGTTTCTTTTACAAACCGAATTAAATTATATCTATAAGAGGTATGTGGATTGGTATAACGGGTCGAATCTTCTATTTTCTCATCGTTATGTCCGAATTCTATAAAAACATAATCTCCTTTTCTTAATTTTCTATAAATGGAATCCCAACGTTTCTCATTTATAAAACTCTTTGTACTTCTTCCATTAACCGCCTTGTTTACCACTACAAGATTATCTGTAAAAAAAGGTTGTAGTACTTGCGCCCAGCCATGTTCGGGGTTCTTTTCGGGATCTTTTTTGTTGGCCATGGTAGAATCGCCAATGGTATACAAGGTTGTCTTTTGGGCAAAACAAACTGATGAAATCAAAAAGAGAAGTAAGATATATTTTTTCATTTTTAGATTATTAAAATTTAAACGTGCTACTGTTAGATTTACGGTAAAAGCTTTAAGGCTTAAAAAAAGCTATTTCGCTGCCGATGGGACAGTTGCTCTTTTTCCAATAAAAACATCGGTCATCAGAACATTCTCTGCATTTTCGTTTGAGATGGCGTTTTTAGCAGACTTTATCTCAATGTTATTCAAAGATATGTTTTTGATTTTTTTGTCGGGAAATCCCTGAATCACAATTCCTGATTCCGAGGCCTTATTGCAGGTAATATTTGAAAAATGCACATTTGAAATTTCGGATTGAAATCCCTTGCCTTCTCCATGATAATTGGCTGTCATGTACAGGCAATCCTCTACTTCATCGAGCTCAATATTTCTAACAAAAATATTTTTTATATAGCCCCCGCGATCTGCATTTGTCTTTATATAAATTCCTCGTTTTAAATAGCCAACGGTTTTGCAGTTCTCCACATACACATTTTGAACCCCAGCCGACATCTCGCTTCCGATCACCACTCCGTGGAGCCCTTTAAAATTACAATTCCTAATTACAATATTCTCACTAGGGGTTGACGTGTTTGCTCTTCCTTCATGATCCCTTCCGGCTTTGATGGCCACATTATCATCGCCATTATCAAAAGTTACCTTTTCAATCAATACGTCTTTAGCATATTCAGGATCTATTCCGTCATTATTATAATTTAATGATTTATAACTCACACCGCGCACGGTAATGCTTTGCGATTTGAGTAAATGCAGGCACCAAAAAGGTGAATTTTCGATGCGGACATTTTCAACCAAAACATTCTTGCAATTAAAAAACTGAATCATTTGTGGGCGCAAAAAATAGCCTTCACCAAATTTTCTTTCTTTTAACGGAGTACTATTGTGATTCATCTCGCGGCTTCTGTTTTTGCCAACCTCCTCTTTTGCCTTAAAACTTTTCCAGGTCCTGCCTCCTTCCCCATCAATTACCCCTTCGCCTGTTATGGCGATATTCGAGCAATCATAGGCATAAATTAGCGGACTGTAATTATAGAGCATAGTGCCTTCCCAGCTGGTTAAAACCATAGGCAGATAATCTTGCGGGTTATCGCTGAACTTGATTTTTGCCCCTTTTTCAAGCCTCAGATTTACATTGCTTACAAAATGTATCGGCCCGTTCACCTTATAGATCCCTTTAGGAACCACGATAGTCCCGCCCTTGTTCTTTTTACAGAGCGCCATTGCTTTATCAAAAGCGGCTTTATTATTGGTTACAGAGTCCCCTTTTGCGCCTAATTTTTGTATATTTATCTGGTAGGAAGCAAAAACCGGAAGCTGAATTCTACTCACAATCGAATCGACTTTTGCTGTTGGAAATTCACTGTTCTGCGAAAAAGAAAGGCAAGAAACCAATAAAAAAATAAGACATTTAAAATTCATATTTTTTGTTTTTTTGAGGTCAAAATTTATTTGGAATACCATTTTGCATCTGAATCTTTAAGGATATTTTCTATAGCGTATTTGGCTGCTTCTGATTTTTTTAATTGATGCGACCAGACTACCCTTTTGGAGGGTTGAGAACCTTCACCCTTGCAATTGTATTCGCCATAAAAAGAATTCTTTTCGGCATCAGGCTTGGACCAATTCTCCCAGCCTTCGGGTTTAATCTGTTTTCCCATCTCACAATTTATATAAACGGTTTTGGCATAAATTCTCCATGGTCGTCCTAAATAAACTGCTGTAGCTTCAGGGTTTGCCGTTAATTTGCAATCTTTAAAAACAAATCCAAACGGAGCGCCTTCTGGTGTTGAAGCGGCCGTTATATAGGAGCTTTTGATGCTATGAATAATACAATTTTCAAATAAGGCCGTGGCACTTCCAAAAATAAAATCGGTTGTACCTTCTATATAACAATCCTTGAAGTATTGCTTTGAGTTATTTCCTGAAAGATATAAAGTATCCTGATTGCCTAAGATAATGCAATTAGAAATTTTGGCACGATTGGCCACCACCGAGAGTGCAATTCCCTGCCCGTGATCACCCGATGTGTTTTTAATGGTTAAATTCGAGGCCGAAAAATCATCCCCTTCCACTAAAACCGTATAGGTATAAAAAGTACTGTTTCTCCCTAAATTGATTTTCTTGAAATTATCATCAAAAGCAATGATTGTATTTTCTTTGCTTTCGCCTATGAATGTCAAATGCGTATTCCATTGAGCAATACGCACTTTTTCATTATAAATTCCATTTTTTATATTGATGACAACTCTTTCATAGGGAAAGGCGGGAGCGGCATAAATAGCATCCTGGATTTTGGTGAAATCACCAGAACCATCCTGGGCAACAGTTAAAACGACATTATCGTTTTTTTTTGCAGGAGCCTCTGTTGCAGAAACTTTAACCCCATTTTTGATCGCCCAGGCAGGATATTTCTTTAGAACTTCTTTTGGCGCATCAGAATACCAGGAATAGCCATTTCGTCTTTCAGAACCAATCTGGTCCAGAGATTTTTTTGGGATTCCGTCCCGGTCACAAAAGAAAGGCTCATTGGTCTGTAGATCCATAAATCTGGCCCAAATGGGATCAGCATTCTCTTTTGGAATCATTTTTTTATCAATGATTTTCCCCGCATCGTTTAAAACTCTTTTTTCTTCTAAATTGGTAATTTTTGTTTTCTCAAACCATGTTTTAGCACTTTTTACAGCGGTAATGATCTCGGCTGAAGGTTTTTCAATCGACATTAAAAGAAGTACAATCTTTGCAGATTCAAAGCCACTTAAGGAAGCCAGCTCGAAAGCCCTTGCATTTGCCGGAGCCAGAGTAACCTCATCGTGTTGCGCGCACCAGGCCGTTAAAACGCCATTTTGTTTGTATTGTGTTTTTAAAATGCAGTCTATTCCTTTGTCAAATGCTTTCTTTGTTTTTTCAATTATTTCTTTGGAAGGCTTTATGCTGTAATAATCTGTTCCTTCACTGATTTCTTTCAATATAGTTAAGATGTTTACCATCGAATTATCATTGTAGGTAATATGGGTGTAATACCCTTTTTTCAAAGGATAAAACTGTGGCCAGCCACCATTGGCGTATTGCGCCTCCAATAAATAATTGAGGCCTTTTAAAAAAGATTCCCTGTATCGCTCGTCTTTAACCTGGGCATACATCCTGGACATAAAAAGCATTTCCTGACTCGTTGCCCCGTTATCGGTTGTAATATCATGCTCGTCACTTTTAAGTGCAATAAGCTTTTGCTTTTCTGCTTCCCTTAGCGGATTTTGCATTTGGATATTCTTGGGCCACCCTCCAATATTTCTTTGGTACAAAAGCACATTCTCTGCAATCGCTTTCGCCTCCGGGGTACCAAACCAGGCCGCATCATTCTTGCGAATAATATCGGGCCAGTTTTTATAGGTGCTTTGAGCATGCAAGCCCAAACTTGCCGCTACGAAAAGAAATAATATTATTTTTCTAAATTGAATCATTTTCTTCTTATTTAGTAATTCTAAACCAATCCACTGCCACATTTCCAGAGTCATTTGTAACTTTTTCGCTCAGGGCAAAAAGGCCTACTTTAGCGCCAATCCATTTTCCTTCTTTCGCCGTAAAATCAGTTCCAATTGGCAGGTATTTTTTATCATCCAAACTGTAATAAAAACTGCAGATCCCTCCTTTTTTCACCTGGACTCTAAGATAAATAGTATTTCCTGAAATTAAAACCGGAGTGGTTTGTGTTTCAGAAATTTTCTTGTCAAAGCTTCCTGTTTTCTGGTTTAGATATAATTTCCCGTTTTCATTTCGAAGACACAAATAACTATAGTCCAGTCCCATGATCAGAAGTCCTGTTGTCTCTGCGTTTAATCTGGTATTAAAAGTTAATTTGGTTGTCGTTGTAAACTCCTGGGCAGGGAATTTTTGCAACAATAAATTCGGCGCTTCAAAGATTTTGTTACTCTCTTTCACTGTTGGTAAACAAAACAAATTCAGGTATCCTAAACTTGTGGGAAATCCCCATTGCACCTGAGCATTTGCCTGCCATTGCCATTGCAATCCCAACTTTGGTTCATTAAACTCATCTGATTCTGCGGGAGTTTCGATTGGATATCTCCCCCCTACATTTGGTTTTTTGAAAGTCGTTACCGGCTCTCCAATTCCGTTTTTATCAAAATCCTGACCCATCAAAGGCCAGTCTTTTTCCCATTTCATTGGCTGAAGGTGAACAATTCGTCCGTATGCCCCCTTATCCTGAAAATGGATAAACCAATCCTCGCCTGTTTGGGTTTGTACCCATGCTCCCTGATGCGGGCCGTTTATCGAAGTTTTTCCCTGTTCTAAAACTTTCTTTTTCTCATATGGTCCAAAAACATTTTTAGATCTTAAAACCGTTTGCCAGCCAGTAGAGACTCCTCCGGCCGGGGCAAAAATATAATAGTAACCATTTCGTTTATAAAACTTAGGCCCTTCAATTGTACCTTCACTCTGATGACCATCAATTACCATTACTTCATCATTATTGGCCAGAGTTCCTTCAGCATTCATCGTGCAAACCGTAATTAAACTTTTAATTTTGGCACGGCTTCCCGCGTAGGCATGAACCAGATAAACTTTCCCGTCATCATCCCATAGGGGGCTAGGGTCAATCAGTCCCGAGCCGCCTTTTACTAAAACCGGTTCTGACCAAGGCCCTTCCGCTTTTTTGGCTTTAATCATATAAATTCCAAAATCAGGATCCGGATAATAAATATAAAATTCATTATTGTGAAAAGTGATGCTTGGCGCCCAGACTCCATTACCATGCTGCACTTTATCAAAAGTTTCTGTTGGTATTTGCTTGGTCAGCGCATATCCGATAATTCTCCAGTTTACCAAATCTTTCGAATGTAAAATCGGCAGGCCCGGAATACAGTTAAAAGAAGAAGCTGTCATATAAAAATCATCGCCCACCCTAACGGCATCGGGATCTGAATAATCAGCATGAATTATTGGATTGGTATAGGTTCCGTCTCCATTATCAGGCACCCAAACCTGGGCAAAATTCTTCTGCAACCAAAAAACTGAGACAAGAAGGATAGCTATTTTTATCTTTTTCATTTTCACTACAAGATCTACAACGATTGACTTTTCTTTACGGAATTTCCTCCTTCATCGAAATGACAAACTGTATGGTTAATTCTTTATTATCTAATTATCTGTTCAATTCTAAAGCTGCCAAAATAAAAGGGCCAGTCGCTTTAGGGTCGTTATCTTTTTTTCTTTCGTTTATGTAATACTCATATGAGCCATCTCTGTAAGGAGTTCCACCCAGACCCGCAACCTGGCAGCAGTTTGTGAGTGTGATACCCCCATCCTGATCGACCTTTTTGATTAAAACTTTAGTCAAACCATCAAAAGCCCTATTGGCCAGTTTTTTATATTTTGCAGACAAATACCCTTTGTTTGCTCCTTTTGCAAATGCATAAGCAAACATTGACGATCCAGATGCTTCTAAGTAATTTCCTTTTTCTGAGCCTTTATCTGTTACCTGGTACCATAAACCAGATTTGTCCTGGTATTTGGCTAAAGCTGCGCAGGCATTGTTTAAATACTTTACCAGTTCTTTTTGTTTTGGATGCTCTTTGGGCATATAATCCAATACATCAACCAAGGCCATTACATACCATCCTAAGGCTCTTGACCAAAAGTTTGGTGAGTTTCCGGTTTGCTTATTCGCCCAGGGCATTTGTTTGCTTTCATCCCAGGCATGGTATAATAATCCTGTTTTGGGATCTGTTGCATGCAATTGGATCAACTCAAATTGCTTTGCGATATCATCAAAGCTTTTTCCATTTTCAAAAGTAGCCGTGTATTGCGCGTAAAATGGTTCTCCCATATACAACCCATCGAGCCACATTTGGTTTGGATAGATTTGCTTGTGCCAAAACCCACCGCTTGCCGTTCTTGGCTGCTCGGATAATTGCTTGCGCACTAATTGCATTGCCTTTAAATATTTTTCTTCTTTGGAAGTTTGATAAACATCAAAAAGCAGGCGTCCGGGTACAACCAAATCGATATTGTATTTGTCAAACTCATAGGTTTTAATAGAGCCGTCACCTTCTACAAATTGGTCTACATAACTACGCACATAAGCATTGTATCTCGGATCTGGATTTTTCTTGTATAATTCTTCGAATGAATGTAAAACTAAAGCATGTACATAATCCCATTTCGGTTTTTTAGAATCATCTATCATGTAACTCTCAGGATGACGTTTCATCAAAGTTAACGCCATTTTATCAGACCATTTCAGGTCTTTGGAAATTACGATATCTTTACTTGCTGGCTCTTGCGAAATTACTTTACAGCCGGTAAAAGCCATAACACAAACCAATAAAGCCGATACAAAATAACCTTGTTTTCTCTTGTTCTTCATTTTAAATATATTTAAATTCTACTACTTTTCTACTTCTAATGCGGCCAAAATAAAAGGCCCCAGCCCGTGGGAATTATCCACTTTTATTTTTTCGTTTATATAATACTCATAGGAGCCATCACGATACGGGTTACCACCCAGGCCCGCGCTTGCGCAAACTTGGGTAATATGTATCTCGCCATCCGCATCAACGGTAACCAACTTCCTTGTAATGCCGTTAAAACCTTTTATGGCAAGCTCTTTATATTCTTTGGGCAAATATCCTTTGTTTGCTCCTTTTGCAAAAGCATAAACAAACATTTCAGAGCCCGAAGCTTCCAGGTAATTACCTTCTTTTGAACCCGAGTCTGTAACCTGATACCATAATCCTGACGGATCCTGGTATTTTGCAACAGCGACTGAAATTTCATTTAAAAACTGAATCAATTCTTTTCTCTTGGGATGCTCTTTTGGCATATAATCCAATACATCAACCAAGGCCATTACATACCAGCCAATGGAGCGCGACCAAAAATTGGGTGAAGTTCCTGTTTCTTTATTGGCCCATGGCATTTGTTTGCTTTCATCCCAGGCATGAAATAATAGGCCCGTCTTCTTGTCGATAGTATGCAAATGAATCTGCTCAAATTGTTTTGCGATATCATCGAAATCCTTCCCTCCATCAAACTCTAAAGTGTAACGGGCATAGAATGGTGTTCCCATGTACAAGCCATCGAGCCACATTTGGTAGGGATAGATTTTTTTATGCCAAAACCCACCAGAATTTGTTCTTGGATGCGTTTGCAACTGTTTTCTTAAGGTTTTTAAGGCCACCAGATAACGCTCGTCTTTTGTTCTTTTATACAGATCAAAAAGCATTTTTCCGGCATTGATATTATCAATATTGTAATCTTCAAGCTTATAATTTAGAATTTCGCCTGAAGTATTTATAACGGTCTGGCCATACTCTTTAATGTAATCACCATAAAGCGGATTGTTTGTTTTTTGATACAATTTCTCAAAAGAAGTCATTACCAAGCCCAGTTTGTAATCCCACTTCGGCTTTTCATTGTTATCGATCTGCCAGGCCTGAGCATCGCGTTTGAGGATAGAAAGCGCCATTCGCTCTGACCATTTTAAATCTTTGGAAATAACAACCGCTTTTTTTTCAGGTTGCTGACCGATAACTTTAAAACAAAAGAATAACATCAAACAAATCGACATTACTGATCTGGAAAATAAGCTTGTTATTGTGATTTTTGTTTTCATTTTGGCAGGCGAATTATTTAAAAACTTTATCTAAAAATTGTGTGGTATAAGCAACTGTCTCGGTAAACCAGGGCTCGAAAAACCAAAAAGAATGAGGGGAATTCTCAATTGTTTTTACTTCACTATAAATTTTGTACTCATTTAAAATGACAATCATATCATCTCTTCCGGCATGAAACCTCTCAAAACTGCTGTTTATAAAAAGTATAGCAGGCGTGCTTTTACCTGTATGATTTAAAGGCGAAGCATTCTTCCAGTTTTCAGGCTTTTCTGCGTACGTTCCACCAAGCCAAAATGAAGCCATATCGCCTTCTGAAGATTCAGGATGTTTAAATGCCAATACGCCATCCACATCAATAATTGCCTGTATTTTTGAAGAAGATTTGCTTTTAAAGGATTGATCTTCAAAATCCAAAATTTCGTTTGTTGTACCAATTAAAGCTGCCATTTGTCCTCCTGAAGAGCAACCTAAAACGGCAATTTTATCTGGATCTACATTGAATTTTTCGGCATTATCTTTTATAAATTTTATTGCATTTTTTACATCATAAATCCCCCCAGGATATTTTGCCTCTAATGATAATCTGTATTCAATTGCAAAACAAGAGTAGCCTTTGGAG
This sequence comes from Flavobacterium sp. Root420, assembly GCF_001427905.1. Taxonomy (GTDB): domain Bacteria; phylum Bacteroidota; class Bacteroidia; order Flavobacteriales; family Flavobacteriaceae; genus Flavobacterium. The sequence continues at coordinate 302,836 of NZ_LMEF01000029.1, read as the reverse complement.
GCAATTGCTCTGGCCATGTCCTGCATTTGGTTTTTATTTCCTGATCTCCAGCCACCACCGTGAATCATGACAAGGGCAGGGTTCTTTTTTTGTTTCGTATTGAGAAAAGCATCCAAATGCAATGCCCTGTCTTTATCTTGCTGATAAATAACCTCTTTAATTTCAGCAACTTCAGTATTATTTTGCTCTTTAGGAAGGCTTATAAAAGGATATTTTTTGATGAGTTTATTGTAAGTGCTTTTTATGGTATAAGAAGTATCGATACTATAATTGCTCTGGGCAAGAATAGCATTGGAGACTAACAACATTATAAAAAGTATCTTTTTCATCTTAAAAAAAAATTTAGTTAAGAGAGGAGTTTGAACAATTTGCCAAACTCCTTCTTAACTTCTTCAAAAAACAATCTCTCAAGAAATTACCCAATTACTAATAACCAGGATTCTGAGGAAAATCTTTATTTTGATTTAAATCTAAAGCTAATTGCGGGATTGGTCTTAATATTTTAAGTTTTCCATCTACTCCAACAAAATTAGCCGCTTTTATTTTATAATTGTAAGCAGAAGCCCTTGCAACTAGTGTACCTGTACGTTTCAAATCAAACCAACGGTGATACTCGCCTAATAATTCTCTACCTCTTTCATCTAAAATATAATCAATATTAAACTCGGCAGCAGTAGCATTTGCCACGCCAGCTCTTCTTCTCACCTCATTTAAACGCGCTAAACCGGTTCCTGGCTGACCCGCTTTTAAATAAGCTTCAGCAGCTACCAAATACGTTTCTCCAAGTCTGGCTACAATAATATCTCTTGTACTTACAGGACCTGTACTGATAGGAGTTGTTATGGTTGGATCATCAAATTTCTTAACAGGGATAGTGTAACAATCATTACTAGAGAATGGATCTGTGCTAACAGTATGTTCAGCCGAATATTGTCCCCAGGGATGGTATACAAAAGAAGCCGATTTTCTTGCTGCATTTGCCGTATTCCAAGCCAATTTATCTGCCGCTGTAAACCATTTTGGCTCATAAAAGTGTTTTACTTTTACATTAGCTGGATTGGCAGCACGTCCAGTATAATACGGAAAATAAAGCGTGGTTACAGCTTTTCCATTAGTGGTGACTGTTTCTTCCAAAATCTCAGTCATGAAGGTAGCTTCCCATCTTTTATCTCCTTTTTCATATAATCCTAATGCATACCCGGTTGGACATAAATTATAGCTTCTTAATGGAGCACCAGTTTCAGAACCCCCCAAATAAGAACTAAAATAATAAAATTGATTGTTTCCTAATTTTGTAGGATCTGTACTTGTCGAGGCTTTATCATACTGAACAGAAAAAATAGTTTCAGCATTTAAATCATTATTAGTTGTCGCTGTAGCAGCAAATAATTGATCAAAAGGAATATTTAATGGTTGTCCTGCAATAGCAGCATCAGCGTAGGTGGCCGCAGTGGCAAAATCAGTAGGAGCCGCAAAAGTTTCATATCCCCTTGTAAGGTACACTTTAGCCAATAAATCCTGAACGGCTCTTTTATTGACTTTTCCTGTAGTAGCATAAGCGCCTGTACCTACAGTGGCTAATGATTCCTCTAAATCTGTAATAATCTGCTTATATACTTCCTCAGCAGTATTTCTTTTAAAACTTAAAACCGGCGCGGTAATATTATCCAAAATAATAGGCACCCCCCCGTAGGTTTGAACCAATAGAAAATAAGCATTGGCTCTCAGAAATTTAGCTTCTCCTACAAGCATATTTAAATTTGAAGTTTGTTCTGTGATGGTGGAATAATAAAGGGTTTTATTCACAGACTGAATTTGCTGATAACAGGAATTATATAAATCCTCTACATTTACTGCAGATGGTATTAGTAAAGTATATTGACTTAATCCCGCTGGTTCGGGAGTTCTTCCCTCAGCATACATGTCTGTTCCCGAACAAAACAACCATGGATTGCCCCCATATATACCTTTAAGCCTGGCATAATCTGAATTTACCAATAATTGAAATCCTGTTGCTGTTTTATAAGTTGCATCTGCAGGCACATTTGATAAACTTTCCTCTTCAATAAAATCACTACATGAATAAAATGTAGAAACTAGTATTCCTAAAACTAATATTATTTTTTTCATTTTATTTCTTTAATTAAAATTTAACACTTAATCCCATTTGGGTGGTAACAGAAGCCGGACGGTTAACACCAAAAGCTGAACCTGCCCACTCTGGATCATATCCATCAAAATCTGTAAATACAAATGGATCTAAAACATTTACGTAAAGTCTAAGGCTACTCAATTTTAATTTTTTAAGTAACTCCGAATTGAAGGTATATCCAAGAGATATATTTTTGATTTTCACATAAGAAACTTCTCTGTAATAACCAAAATTAGAAGTCCAGAAAGCTCCGGCGCCCGTAGCTACAGGACCAGGTCTTGGATTTGTTTCACTAGCATTAGCCTCAATACCAGCTCCATTTGTTGGAATAAAGAAATCCATTGCAATTTTTTGACGGCCTCTATCACTGACATCAGCAAAATTTTGATGGAAACTACTCAGTACCGTTTGTCCCTGACTGCTAAGAACTGAAAAATTAAAATCAAATTGGCCAACTGTTAATTTAGAGTAAACACTTCCTTGCCACTCTGGGTTTGGGTTACCAATTACCGTTCTGTCATCTGCATTAAATTTACCATCACCATTTAGATCTTTTGGTCTTGCCTGTCCAGGAGCCATTCCGTATGAAGCTGCTGCTGCTGCCTCACTTTCCTGCCAAACACCATCATATACATAATTATAATTTGGATTTAGAGGAGAGCCCAAAATCAATTTATTACCAATATCACTTACTTTGTCCTGATTGTAGATAGATTCTAACTCATTTACGTTTTTTGTAAAGGTAAAAGTAGTTTCCCAATTTACATTCTTAGACTTAATGTTTTTAGTGGTTAACAAAACCTCGATTCCTTTGTTACTTACAGAACCCACATTGGCAAAAGTATTTTTCCAACCTGTTTCATAAGGTAATTGTTGCCTGTAAATCAAGTCATCTGATAACCTGTCATACACATCAACACTACCGCTAATTCTGTTTTTCAGAAAACCAAAGTCAACACCCAGGTTGATCTCTCTTGTTTTTTCCCAAGTTAAATTCTCATTTGCCAATGTTTCAGACTGCCATCCCGGAACTACCGAAGTGCCATTGGCATAAAAAGTTTGTTGATTCAATAATGCCTGAGATGTATAAGGTGCAACGTTATCGTTACCCGTATATCCTAAACTCGCTCTTAATTTCAAATCAGAAACTACACTGCTATTTTCTAAAAATGATTCTTTGCTTATTTTCCATCCTAAAGCCACTGAAGGGAAATTTTGCCATTTATTTTCTTTTGACAATACTGATGAACCGTCCCATCTGTTTGACGCAGTAAACAAATATTTATCTTTAAAAGTATAGTTCAGACGTACTGCATAAGAACTCAACGTGTTTTTTGCGTATCCTGAAGATACAAGATAACTGGTCTGAACACCTGAACCTAAATTTTCTGACCCAACATTAAAAGGCTGATTATTAGAATAGGCATAAGAATTCTCATCTACATTTGAGTAGGAACTCTGCAATAGCAATAAACTAAAATCATGTACATTATTAAAAGTGTGCTTCAAGTCAACCTGGTTATCCCAGGTATAATTGAAGTTATTGTAATTTTTGATAGATGCAGAGTTTTTGTTTACTAAAGTAACCCCGGCATTTGTCTCTGCTGTATTTGAGACATCTGTTTGTGTATCCTGAATACCCGCTGCAAAAGTGGTTTTAAAAGTCAACCATTTTAAAGGTTGGTATTGAAAATAAACATTTCCAACAGTCTGCCATGTTTTCTCTGTTTGCAATGAATTGGCAATTTCCATCAATGGATTAACATTACTGGTTTTATTGATAGCAAAAGAACCATTTGGATAGGTTAATTTACCCGGTAAGAAAAAAGTAGTTCCCACTAATTCATTTCCTGCGGCATCTACAGCCCATGGAGACATAAGCGGGCTTAATCTAAAAGCGTCCTGCATAGCCAAATCACTACCTAATTCGGTATCAATACGTGCAATAGTTACATTGGCACCTGTAGAGAATTTGTCATTGATTTTATGATTTAAACCTAATTTAAAGGAGTATTTATCTGTTGAATCATGATCAACCAAACCATCATCTCCCTGGATACCAAAACCTAAGTTATAAGACAAACCTGAATCTGAACGGCCTGAAATATTTAGATAATTATTTTGGGTCATCCCTGGCTTTAAAACAGCGTTTGCCCAATCAAAATTATAACCGTTATTTGCCCTTGTAACTAGCAACGGACTTTGATTTCCGGCTAGTGCAGCCAGTTGCGCAGGCGTTTGCGTTAAAGGAGTCGCAGTCATATAGGCCACCTGATGAAATTTCCACCACTCTGCACCTGTCATCATATCGGGCAATCTTGTAGCGGTTTTTGTACCATAGGAACTATCAAAAGTAACACTAACACCCGCTTTGGCACTTGTACCGCTTTTTGTGGTAACAATAATAACTCCATTAGACCCTCTTGAACCATAAATAGCAGCTGAAGAAGCATCTTTCAAGACATCCATTCTGGCAATATCCTGTGGATTTAAAAAGTCAATCCCATCCATGGGTACACCATCGACAACATATAGAGGTGTTGAGCCAACAACAGTTGAATTGCCAGAATCTGTTACTAATGAATTATTTCCTCTAATTACCACTTTAAATCCATCACCGGCACGCCCTGAACTAGATGAAATCTGAACCCCAGGTGTACTTCCCTGAATCGCTTCTAATGGATTAATTGTATTTCTTTCTGTAATTGTTGCAGCACTGATGGTGCTAACGGACCCTGTAAGATCCGTTTTTTTCACTGTACCATATCCTACAACAACAACTTCATTCAGTGCATTTGATTGCTCTGCAAGACTGACATTTACTTTGGATTTTCCAGCTACGCTAACTTCTTGGGTCTGAAAGCCTAAATATGAAATTACTAAGATGGCTTTAGTGCTTGATACATTTAATTTAAAACTTCCCTCAAAGTCTGTTGAAGTTCCGTTTTTTGTTCCTTTTTCAAGAATGTTCACCCCCGGCAAAGATAATCCGGTAGCATCTGTAATTTTTCCTTCCACTACGCTGGATTGCGCATTTATTGCATTACTGCAAAGGAGGTTTAAGAAAAATAAAAATACAAGATTGTATTTTATTTTTTTCTTTAAGAATGTTTTAATTTTCATAAGTATGGTTATTGGTTAAAGTGATAATTATTAATTTTTAATTGGTTCTACTTTTTTTTCATTGATATAAGTGTTGATAAAATTTATGTTTTTTACATTTTTCAATTTATAAAGGGAATCTACTTTGTGAATTACCACATTCTTAAGTGTGATATTCTCCACGGGAGATTCCTTATAGCCTTCAGCCCAAACGCTATATTTTCCACCGTTTTTTACATTTATATTCTCCAGATTTATATTTCTGATTACCGGGATAAAATTCCCTGTTTGCGAGCCGTATACATTATAGAACATGTTTAATTTTAAAACACATTCCTTAACTGTTCCCACCTCAAGGTTTCGAACAAATACATCCTCTATAACCCCACCTCTTTTTGAATTGGTTTTAATACGAATGACCCTGTCCAGATTTGGGCTGTCCATTACACAATTCTCGACAAATACGTTGTTTACTCCGGCCGAAATTTCACTGCCAATTACAACACCTCCGTGCCCGTCAATCATTTTACAATTCTGAACAATGATATTTTTACTCGGTATGGCCACTCTTCTGCCGTCAGCATCTCTTCCTGCTTTAATGGCAATACAGTCATCACCGGTATTAAAAGTGCAATTTTTGATAATGATGTTTTGAGAATATTCAGGATCACAACCGTCGTTATTGGGACCATGACTATTTATGGTAACCCCGTCAATAATAATGTTATTCGATTTTAAAGGGTGCAGTATCCAAAATGGGGCATTTATTACAGTTATATCCTGGACAAGGATGGTATTGCACTGGAAGAATTCAATAAAATTCGGGCGCAGATAGCGTCCATCACCAAAAACTCTTTCTGAAACCGGCACTCCTTTTTCGGCCATATCCACCAAAACTTCTCTGTTTGCCGGATCGTTTTGAGAGGGAATTCCTTTTTGCCAACCGTAACTTTTTCCTCCTGACCAAACCCACCAGTTGGTGCTATTGGCCTGACCGTTTAGGGTTCCTTTTCCCGTTATGGCTACATTGGTTTTATTCTTGGCATATATAAGAGGCGAATAATTCATTACTTCGGTTCCTTCCCAGGAGGTATGAACAATTGGATAATCTTTTGGATTGATACTGAAAAGGATTTCAGCTTTATCTTCTAAATGTAGATTTACATTGCTTTGTAGATGAATGGCACCGGTAAGATATTTTCCATTTGGCACAATTACTTTTCCACCTCCATTTTCAGCGCATGCTTTAATTGCTTTTTCAAAAGCAGCGGTATTCATTGTTTTTCCATCGGCTACAGCCCCAAAATCATTTATGTTGTACTGCTTATTCAAAAAGTGAGCCTCAGGAATACTTTTTAGGATTAAATCCATTTTTTTCCATGGACTGGTCTGGGAAACTGCAGAAACTTGCTTGCCACAAGATAAAATCAGTGTAGCTGCAACGCTAAAAAGCACAATTGATTTTAACCTTAAAGCCTTGTATGTAATCATTTGCGTTGGGTTTAGTGTTTTTTGAAGTAAAATGCAACAAATATGTAATCGATTACACGAAAATAGAAAAATACATTGGATGCACCAAATTAATTTAGAAAAAATTTATATATTTAATTTTTATTAGTAATTTTATTTACACTTTGTGTAAAAAAACATATAATTTATTATCATTGTAGGATCAAAAAAGATTTAATTCTAAATTATGGTAATCGATAACATTATATGTTAGATTATCTAAAAAAAATGTATTTTTGTCAATAAATTAATCAAAAACTATTTTTGAATGAGCGAAAAAATAACCATCTATGATATTGCCAAAAAATTAAATATCACTGCAGCTACTGTTTCTAGGGCATTGAACAACAATCCCAAGATAAAAGAGAGCACGCGTGAGTTGGTAATTAAAACCGCTGCTTCAATGAACTACAAGCAAAACAAGCTTGCTTTAGCATTAAAAAGTGGTCGAAGTAATAATATAGGTGTTATTGTTCCTCGTATTGACAGTAATTTTTTCGCTTCGGTAATCCGCGGAATTGAAGAAGAATTGCAGCCTCACGGCTATCAGGTAATTATTTGCCAGACCCATGAAGATCATAAAAGAGAAAGTGAAAATCTATATACTTTAATAGATGCTCAGGTAGACGGAATCCTGATGTCTGTTACCGCTGTAAGTGCTGAGAATGATGGCGCTTTTCGCAATGTATTGGAAAAAAATGTTCCGCTTATCTTTTTTGACCGTAGTAAACATATTGATGGGGTAAGTTCTGTCACCATCAATGACTTTAAAGGCGGTTATATCGCCACAAAACACTTAATAAGCGAGGGCTGCAGATGTATTGCCCATTTATCAGGGGATCAATCCCTTGAAATTTTCAAAAACAGGTTTTTAGGTTACAAACAGGCGCTATTAGATAGCGGAATGACCTTTAAGGAAGAGTATGTTATCCCGGTTAAAAGTAGTGTTGATGCCGGAAAAAATGCCGTAGATATATTATTGCAGCTTGAAACGCCACCCGACGCCATATTCTCTTCGAGTGATTTTGCTGCTCTAGGGGCCATTCAGGAACTAAAAGAAAGAAATATCAGTATTCCAAAAGAGTTTTGCGTGGCAGGGTTTAGTAATGAGCCTTTTACCAAATTCATGGAATTATCCATAACTTCAGTAGATCAGTCTCCTCTTGAAATGGGAAAAATGTCAGCACGTGTTTTCCTTGAACAGGTAGACAAAACAGATACCATTAAAATCGAAAAAAAGGTGGTTCTGGCTCCCGAATTACACATCCGTAAATCATCATCAAGAACTAACTCTTAATAAATTTTTATTTCATCATCAAGACACTAAGTTTCACAAGTCCAAAACTTTATTTCCTTACTATCTTAATGGTTAAAAACAAAAAAGCTCACTAAGTGAGCTTTTTTGTTTTTAATAAATTATCTTTTTACAGCGAAACTCCTCTTTTCCAAGGAATAAAGTCGTTTTGATTTAAAATTGCCGCTTTGGTTTTGATTGTTCCACTAGCCACATCAATAATAAACTCTAGCATTTCATCAGCCATTTCATTAATTGATTTTTCTCCTGTGATGATTCCACCAGTGTCAATATCGATAATATCTGACATCTTTTTAGCCAGTTCCGTGTTAGATGAAATCTTCACAACCGGCGCAATTGGATTTCCAGTCGGAGTTCCCAGGCCCGTTGTAAACAATACCATATTGGCTCCCGAACCAACCATTGCAGTTGTACATTCCACATCGTTTCCTGGCGTGCATAACAATGTAAAGCCTGGTTCATTAATATATTCTCCATAATCGTAAACACCTACAATTGGTGAAGTCCCTCCTTTTTTAGCAGCACCAGCCGATTTCATTGCATCAGTGATCAAACCGTCTTTAATGTTACCCGGAGATGGATTCATGTCAAATCCTGAACCTGCATCTATAACTGTTTTTTCGTACCATTGCATTAATTCCAAGAAACGTTTTCCGTCCTTATCATCTACACAACGGTTTACCAATTCCTGTTCTACTCCACATAATTCAGGGAACTCGGAAAGAATTGTAGTTCCCCCTAAGGCAACTAAATTATCAGATAACACTCCCAATGTTGGATTAGCAGAAATTCCGGAGAATCCATCAGAACCACCACACTCTAAACCAATTCTTAATTTAGACAAAGGAGCTGGCTCTCTTTTTATTTCATTGGCTTTTTTAATCGCTTCAAACGTATCTTTCACAACACTGCTGAGCATCGTTTCAATAGTTCCGATTTGTTGCTGGTCGTAGATCAATACTGGCTTTTTGCTATCTGGATTAATAGCATCCAGGGCATCTTTGAAGATCTGAATTTGAAGGTTCTGACATCCTAAACTCAAAACGGTAGCTCCGGCAACGTTTGGATTGTTTACATAACCGGCCAATAACTTAGCCAAACTATGCGAATCCTGACGAATTCCGCCACATCCACCCTGGTGAGTGATGAATTTCACTTCGATATTATTGAATAAATTAGCATCGTTTGAAGCCGCTTCATTGCCAGCACCACCTGTTTCTGTTTTTACCAAAGAACGAAGCAATAATTGATAATCGTTCTCTTTTGGTTTCATTAATTCTTTCTCAAAAATATCTTTTAAGATTTCGATATTTCTGTTTTCACAAAAAACCAGTGGAAAAAACAACCAGACATTCTCCGTTCCAACCTGCCCGTCTTCTCTGTGATAGCCCTGCCACGTTCTGCCTTTCCATTTATCAATATTTGGAGAATTCCAGCCAATAGTTTCTGTTTTACCCGTTACTTTGTCACTTTCGTGTTTTACGTTTGCAGTAGAAAGCAATCCTCCTTTTTCAATTCTTGCACTTGCCTTACCAACCAAAACACCATACATAATAATACGATCTCCCACATTAAAGGGAACCATCGCGATTTTATGTTTCATTTTCACATCAGATTCGATAGTGATATCTTGTCCTTCAAAATGGAATACCTCGCCAGCAACCAGATTAACGAGTGCCACAGCAACGTTATCTGAAGGGTTTACTTTTATTAATTTTTTTTGCATGATCGTAATTTTTAAAAAGTGTAATCTAATTAATACTGTTTGCTGAAATTAGCAAAACCTTTTTCTATTCCGTTTTCCTCAATTTCATTTAAGGCCAATACCAAAGCTTCTGACAAACCTTGTACTTTAGTTAAATCTTCTCCCCAGAATTCAGTGTTAGCCAATACCTTAGCTACAACTAAATCTACAGATTCTAATTGCCAGGCATCTTTAAATGCTTCAACTATCTCTGGAGAATCTTTTACAGGTAATACCTCGTTATTCCAGGTTCCTTTGTAGAACTGAACGAGACTCGCTAATGAAAAAGTTAAATTAACAGGCAATTTTTTCTTCGCATTATAATAGCCTAATAAACTAGGTAAAACCCTTACTTTGAATTTTGAGATCGAATTCAGTGCAATATCGGCAAGTGCATGTTTGATAAATGGATTTTTAAATCGGTCCATTACCTCCTCAGTATAGGCCGTAATTTCATTTTTGTCCATATCAAGGGTTTCACTAATCTCACCAATAACGCTGTTTACGAATTTTCCGGTAAATTCCCCGTTAACTGTTTCCATCACTAATTTGTTACCATATAAAAGTGAAAAAGGAACCATTGCCGTGTGCGCCCCGTTTAGGATACGAACCTTAATCATTTTAAAAGGACGAATATCATCAACGATCTTTACATTCAAATCTGTTTTATCAAAAGGCAATTTTGCTTTTAAGGCATCTCCACCTTCAATAGCCCAAAGGAAGAATGGCTCGGCAGCAACAATCAAATTATCCTGGTAATCTAATTTATTATTGTATTCTTCAATTTCAGCTCTTGGATATCCGGGAACAATTCTGTCAACCAAAGTACTGTGATACGTACAGGCATCTGAGACCCAAGTTTTAAATGCATTCTCTAACTTCCATAAATCAACATATTGTAAAATATATTTTTTCAGCGTCTCTGAGTTGTAATCAATCAATTCACAAGGAATGATCGTTACAGCTTTAGAAGCATCGCCACTAAAATGTTTGAATCTTTCATATAATAAAACAGTCAGCTTTGCAGGAAATGAAACTGGCGGCTGCATATCGGGAGTATCACTTTCAATAAATTCAATTCCGGCCTCAGTAGTATTTGAAACAATAAACTGAAGTTCTTCTTCTTTAGCTAAAGCTAAATAATCTGCAAACTGAGTATAGGGATTTATAGCCTTTACAATGTTTGTAATGAGCTCAATATCTTGTATTTTTTCGCCTTTTTTAATTCCGTTCATAAACAACGTATAAAGACCGTCCTGATCATTAATCATATTGACCATACCGTCTTTCAAAGGCTGGACCATTGCAATACCGGCATTAAAATCAACTTCTTTATTTAGTTTGTGAAAAGCGTAATCAACAAAAGCTCTTAAGAAATTCCCTTCTCCAAACTGCACTACTTTAATTGGCTGTAATTTTTCTAATCCTGTATTTTTTCTGTTTAACTGTTTCATTTTAATTCATTAAAGTGTTATAAATAACCACGATAAATACCTTATTGCTTTATAAGAAGTTCTTTTTTTAATTGTAAAAGAAACATTACACTTGTAAGAGTAAAATACAATTTGCTGTGAGGAGTGACAAACTGTATTTAGCAAGCGTAATGCTCAATTACAAAACGTTAAAATCTAAAAAAAACTGCAATCTAAATAAGGAATCGGTATGATTACTCCTTATTTATTTTCTAATATTTTTGATGATATCCAAAACCTGACTTACCTTGTTTTTTAAGCCGTCAAAGTCATTTTTATCTAATATGTCTTTCGAAATTAATTGTGATCCAAGTCCCACACATGTGGCTCCTGCGTTCAGCCATGAAGACAAACTCTCCACTGTTGGATAAACTCCTCCGGTTGGCATAATACTGGTCCACGGGCATGGCCCTTTTATGGCTTTTATAAACTCCGGTCCATAAATATCAGCAGGAAATAATTTTACAATTTCGCAACCTAATTCTTCGGCTCTTGCAATTTCCGAAAGTGTTCCGCAACCTGGTGACCATAATACTTTACGACGATTACAGGCAATTGCAATATCTTCCCTGAAAACCGGCGTTACAATAAAATTAGCACCCAAACTCATATACAGGGAAGCTGAAGCGGCATCTGTTATAGAGCCAACTCCCAACATCATTCCCGGCAATTCAGCCAAAGCATATTTGTTCAAAGCTCCAAAAACTTCATGGGCAAAATCACCTCTGCTGGTAAACTCCATTAGTCGTGAACCACCATCGTAACACGCCTTTAAAACTTTCTTGCTTATTTCTATATCGGAATGAAAAAATAACGGTACCATTCCGTTGTCTTTCATTTGCTGCGCTACTTCAATTCTTGAATATTTTGCCATTTTTTTATTTTTTATCTTGATACTAATCCGGCTGAATCACCACCTAGCATATTTTCAACTTCTTTTAGGGTCACTAAATTATAATCACCGGCAATAGTATGTTTTAAACAACAAGCTGCCACTGCAAAATCCAGTGCTTTTTGATTATTATTTTGATATTGTAACAATCCGTAAACTAATCCTCCCATAAAGGCATCTCCACTTCCTACCCTGTCTACAACTGGTGTTACTTCTTTTACTGCAGCCTGATAAATAGCTTTTCCATCAAACAAAACACCTCCGATTCGTTGGTGTGAAGCGCTTACAGAATAACGTAAAGTTGTTGCCACCGTTTTTAGATTCGGAATGAGTTCAAACAACTTCGTGTATAAAACAGGCAGCGATTTTTCATCCTGATAATTTGGATTCACCTTGGGGATTCCCAGCATAAAATAGGCTGTATCGATATCGCCTAAAATCACGTTGCTGTATTGCAGCATTTCGGGCATCACCTCACTTGGCGTTTTACCATACTGCCATAATTTTGATCTGTAATTCAAATCACAAGAAATCGTAATTCCCATTTTGTGCGCTACTTTAATAGCTTCCAAACAGGCCTGGGCAGCACTCTCAGAAATCGCTGGCGTGATACCACTCCAGTGAAACCAATCAGCACCATCTAATACTTTTTCCCAGTCAATTAGTCCTTTTTCAATAGTTGCCATCGAGCTGTGCGCACGGTCATACACTACATTACTTCCTCTTGTTCCGGCACCGGTCTCCAAAAAATAGATTCCTAAACGCTCTCCTCCAAAAATGATGTTTTTAGATTCTACGTTCATTTTTCGCATTTCTTTCAGCGCAGATCCACCAATTTCGTTTTCCGGCAATCTTGTTACAAATTCTGCATTTAAGCCATAATTTGCCAAAGACACACAAACATTAAACTCACCACCTCCATAAGAAGCGCCAAATGCTATAGATTGCGCGAAACGCAGGTGTCGTTCTGTAGAAAGACGTAACATAATTTCACCGAATGCAACTATTTTACTCATATATTTTATTGTTTTAGCAGTCAAGTTTTTTTACCATTAAGAGTTTAATCACTTAATATCGTAACAGTAAAACTCTTTCTTCTTGCTTCTTTCTTCTATACTCTCAATTAAAATTTGAAATATTCTTTTGCGTTGTTGTATGAAATATCAGCAACCAACTTTCCAATCCATTCCATATCAGCAGGCAATTCTCCTCTTTGAATTTCATCTCCTAAAAGATTACACAAAATACGTCTGAAATATTCATGTCTTGGGAACGACAAAAAGCTTCTTGAATCTGTCAACATTCCCACAAAACAGCTAATTAATCCCATGTTTGAAAGGGCATTTAATTGTTTTGTCATTCCGTCTTTCTGATCTAAAAACCACCATCCTGAACCCAATTGTACTTTTCCTCTAACGCTTCCGTCATTGAAGTTTCCAATCATTGTAGCCATAACTTCGTTATCGGCCGGATTCAGGTTATAAATAATTGTTTTTGTCAATTTATCTTTGCTATCCAGTGCATTTAAGAAAGAAGATAGTTTTTGTGCCTGTGGATAATCTCCGATAGAATCCCAACCTGTATCAGGTCCTAAGATTCTGTGCATACGGGCATTATTGTTTCTCAGTGCCCCTAAGTGAAATTGCTGAACCCAACCAAATTCATGATACGTCTCAGATAAGAACAATAAAATAGCACTTTGGAATTTTAAAGCTTCTTCTGGAGTTATGGTCTGATTTTCTCTTTTCTTTTTGAAAATAGAAGTCACTTCAGCCTCTGTAAAGTTTTCAAAATAAATTTGATCTAAACCGTGATCACTTAATTTGCATCCGTTTTGATTAAAGAATTCAATTCTTTTTCTCAAAGCATCACGCAAATCAGCATAAGTATTAATCGCAATACCGGACACATCCCCCAATGTGTCCAGATATGCGTTATAGCCATCATTAGAAATAAGGATAGCTTTATCGGGTCTGAAAGCAGTACTCATTTTTGTTCCAATCGGATTTTTTGTCAGTTTCTGGTGAAACTCTAAAGTATCAATTGGATCTTCTGTTGTACAAACTAATTCAGCGTTTACCTTTTTAAGCAAGTTTTGTGTGCTGTATGCTTCTGATTTTATTTTTTCAGAAGTCTCGATATATATTTTCTCAGCTGATTTCTCATTCAATAAATCATAAATATCAAAATAACGGGCCAATTCTAAATGTGTCCAGTGATACAAAGGGTTACGCATAGTATAGGGAACCGTTTTACCCCAATTTAAGAACTTATCTTTATCGGAACCATTTCCGGTTACAAATTGTTCGCTGATCCCCAGTGTACGCATTGCACGCCATTTGTAGTGATCTCCATTGATCCAAACCTGAGTAATGTTGTCAAAAATTTTATCTTCGGCAATAAACTGTGGGTTTAGGTGATTGTGGTAATCTATGATAGGCTGATTTTTTGAGTAATTATGATATAACTCTTCAGCGTATTTATTTTCAAGTAAAAAATTGTCGTTTATGAATGTTTTATTTGAACTCATGTCTTTTAAATATAATTGAGAAAATTATTCGTTTGATGGTTTGCCAATAGTTGCTAAAATTCCGCCATCAACATATAAAATATGCCCGTTAACAAAATCACTAGCTTTTGATGATAAAAATATCGCCGCTCCGGCAAGATCACTTGCATCTCCCCATTTTGCAGCTGGAGTCCTGCTAATGATAAAATCATTAAAAGGATGTCCGTCAACTCTGATTGGTTTAGTTTGTTCTGTAGCAAAATAACCAGGCCCAATTCCGTTGATTTGAACATTGTGTTTCGCCCATTCCGTTGCCATGTTTTTCGTCAGCATTTTAAGTCCTCCTTTTGCAGCGGCATAAGCACCAACGGTACTGCGGCCCAGTTCGCTCATCATCGAACAAATGTTGATTATTTTTCCTTGCTTTCTTTCAATCATTCCTTTAGCAACATGCTTAGAAACGATAAAAGGAGAAACTAAATCAATATCAATAACTTCTTTAAAATCGGCAACTTCCATATCGATCAGCGGAATTCTTTTGATGATTCCCGCATTATTAATCAAAATATCAATTGGTCCAACTTCACTTTGTATTTTTGCAACAGCAGCCATAACTTCCTGCTCATCGGTTACATTAAATTTATAACCTACTGCATTAATACCTTCGCTTTTAAGCGCTGCCACCGCATCATCAATTTTTTGCTGAGAAGAGTTACCGTTTACGATAATCGTTGCTCCAGCTTCACCCAATCCTTTTGCCATCGCCATTCCCAGTCCGTGTGTACTTCCTGTGATCAGGGCAACTTTTCCTTTTATATCAAATAAGTTTGTCATTATTCTTATCTTAAATCTGTTATTTTACAAACATCCATATCTCCATAATCTAAATTCTCACCGGCCATTCCCCAGATAAAAGTATAATTTGAAGTTCCAGAACCAGAATGTATAGACCATGGCGGAGAAATAACTGCCTGATGATTGTTCATCCAGATATGTCTTGTTTCCTGAGGTTGTCCCATAAAATGACAAACCGCCTGATTCTCTGGTATATCTAAATAGAAATAAACTTCCATTCTACGATCGTGTACGTGAGCTGGCATTGTATTCCAAACACTTCCTGGTCTGAGCTCGGTCATTCCCATTTGCAATTGGCAAGTTGTAACCACACCTCCGATAATCATTTGATTTACTGTACGGTGATTTGCCGTTTCCATTGTACCTAACTGTAATTTATTGGCCTGTTCCAAACTTACTTTTACAGTTGGATAATGCGTATGAGCTGGCGCGGAGTTTATGTAAAATTTAGCCGGATTTTTACTGTCGGCACTTTTAAAAATTACTTCTTTATTTCCGCTTCCGATATATAAAGCATCTTTAAAATCTAATTCATAAGATGTTCCTTCAACAATAACAGAACCACTTGCTCCAACATTGATGATTCCCATTTCTCTTCTTTCTAAAAAATAACCCGCTTTAAGAGGATCAATAGATTCCAGAGTCAAATCTTTTACAGGAACAGCAGATCCGGCAATATATCGATCATAATGAGAATAGGTCAATACGATTTCATTCTCCTGCATTAAATCATCAATTAAGAATTCATTTCTCAACTGCTGGGTGTCATATTGTTTTACTGCTTCAGGGCTTGACGCGTATCTTGAGCTATATTTTGTCATAATTTTTATTTTAATGTAATCGATTGCACAAAATTATATTTTTATCTTCAAATATCATAATACAAATGAAAATTTATTTGTGTAAATTTTACACTTCCACTTTTTTCATTCGGGGAACTAAAATATGCATAATCAGCCAAGCCAGGAGATAAGAGGCTCCGCAGATACAAAACATAATAAAATAGCCTGTTTCGATTTTTCCTAGCCTAGTATAGTAAACAAACATATTTTTTTGAACCACTAAAGTTAGTAAAATTCCTCCAAGTGCTCCGAACATCCCACCAATTCCTGTTACCGAGGCAGTTGTCTTTTTCGGAAACATATCCGAGACTGTCGTGAAGATATTTGCGCTCCAGGCCTGATGCGCCGAAACAGCCAAGCCAATAACCAGTATTGCCAGCCAGATACTTATTGATCCCAGATATTGAGAAAACAATACAGGCAACACCGCAAAGGCATAGATAAGCATACTTGTTTTTCGCGCTTTATAAGCCGGCCATCCTTTATTCATTAATTTTAATGGCAGCCATCCCCCTCCAATACTTCCAATACTTCCAATAACGTAAACTAAAGCGCAAGGCCAGATAATTCCTGTTGCAGAAAGTTTGTATTGCTTCATTAAGAAATCAGGCAACCAAAACAAATAAAACCACCAAACCGGATCGGTAAGTAATTTTCCGATAGCAAAAGCCCAGGTTTGACGAAAACTTAATAATTTAAACCACGAAACTTTTTGGGTATCTTCAAGCTCGGTTGTGATTACCTTATCTGAATTGATATACTCTAATTCCCCCTGGGACAAGCGTTTTTGTTTTTCGGGAATCTCATAAAAAATAAACCATAATACAAGCCAGACAAATCCAACTATTCCCGTTAGAATGAAGGCCCATTGCCAGCCATAATTCTCTGCTATAAAAGGCACCGATAATGGAACAATGATAGCGCCGATATTACTTCCTGAATTAAAAATTCCAGTGGCTAAAGCTCTTTCTTTTTGTGGAAACCATTCGGCCGTTGCTTTTATGGCTGCAGGAAAATTTCCAGCTTCTGTAATTCCCAAAAACACGCGAGCAATTAAAAAACCGGGAGTTCCAGTTGCCAGCGCATGTCCAATTGCCGCCAGGCTCCATAAACCCGTTGCAATGGCGTAACCAATTTTAGTTCCTAATTTATCTATAATTCCTCCGGCCACCAGCATTCCCAGTGCGTATGCAATTTTGAAAGCCAGTTCTATATTCGAATAATCTATTACTTCTTGTTCGGGTGTCCAATGAAAGGCCTCTGCCAAAAAAGGTCGAAGGTAACTAATTACATTTCTGTCTAAATAATTTACTGTCGTAGCAAAAAAGACTAAGCTACATATTGTCCAGCGATACTTTCCTATTGCTGCATTGGCTTGGTTCATAGTTTTTGTGGTTTGGTTGGTTAGTTAGCTTGGTTGATCAAATCTTAAAGATCTGTAATGGGACTATATTTTGGGACTAAACTTTTCATTACAATCCAGCCTGTTAAATAACAAACGGCGCAAATTGAAAAGATGATAAAATAGCCGGCTTCAATTCCTTTAAAGCCCATAAAAGCCATATTAGTTTCTTTTGTATAATCGAATAACATTCCTGATCCTTTATTAATTAAAGTCGAACCAATACCTCCTGCCAAGCCACCAATACCGGTAATGGTTGCAATTGCTTTTTTAGGAAACATATCTCCAACGGTTGTAAAAATATTTGCTGACCATGACTGGTGCGCAGCACCGGCAATACCAATGATGATAACCGGCAACCAATAACTAATATAACCTAAAGGCTGCGCAATTAGTGCCAATAATGGGAAAAATGCAAAAATCAACATCGCTCTCATTCTTCCTTCATAGGGGTTCATTCCTTTCTTTTCTACAAAATAAGTTGGCAACCAACCTCCAATGATAGAAAGCAAAGTAATCATATAAAGTACAAACAATGGTAAAGCTGCTTGTGTAGAATCCATTCCGTAAACCGAACTTAAATAGGCTGGTGTCCAGAATAAAAAGAACCACCAAACACCATCAGTCATAAATTTTCCGAAAGCAAAAGCCCATGTTTGTTTGTATTTAAAACAATCTATAAAAGAAACTTTTGTTCTGGTATCAAGAACATATCCAACTAGTTTACTGTCAGCAATGTCATCTTGTTGAATATATTCTAATTCGGCAGCGCTAACCTTTGGGTGTCTTTCGGGTTTATCATACATAAAAACCCAAAATCCCATCCACACAAAACCTAAGGCACCAATGATGATAAATGACATTTCCCATCCAAAAGATTTTGCAATAAAGGGAATTGAAATTGGAGCCGCCAATGCCCCGACAGTTGCCCCTGCATTAAAAATGCTGGTAGAAAACGCCCTGTCTTTTTTAGGAAAGTATTCAGCAGTAGTTTTGATCGCTGCTGGAAAGTTCCCTGCCTCACCTATGGCTAAAACAAAACGCGCAAAAATAAACAAGCTTACACTCACATTAATTACCATTCCGGTATCATTAACGGTTCGAATAGCCTCTTTGGCACCTTCAAAACCTACAAACCAGTCGCCAGTAATAATACCTGCTGTTGCAATTCCGCAAAAGGCGTGCAAACAAGCACCAACAGACCAAATTCCAATGGCCCATAAAAAACCTTTTTTGGTATCTAACCAATCCACAAATCTTCCGGCAAAAAGCAAGGATACCGCGTAAAAAATAGAGAATAATGCGGTAATATTTCCGTAATCATTATTTGTCCAATGAAATTCGGGAGCTATAAAATCGTTCCATGTCAAAGAAAGTACCTGCCTGTCTAAGTAGTTGATAGTCGTTGCAAAAAACAACAATGCACATATACTCCAACGATATCTTCCTGTTGATTTATTAGTTGTACTAGAAATTTCATTTGTTTGATTCATGGTAACGGTTTTATTCTAAATTTATATTTTTTGGTCCTCGGGTTACTCCATTTATTTCTGACTCAGATCTTCAAAATCAACAGTTTAATGCAATAAAAACAAATTAATGTAATCGATTGCACAAATATACTTTTAAATCTTAATAATACAAATAAATTGTTTAAAAAATTATTTTAATACGTTAAATTAACATTTCACATAAAAAAACGAACCCGAAATTACACATTAAACAATATATATGTTAAATAACGACATGTGAAATTTGTCCGTTTTGCATGTCAAAATTGTCCTAAAATCACTACTTGCAAATCGATTTATAAAGACTATTCTTATTGAATATTAGAATTACCCAATATGTTATAAATTGGAAAATCAATTAAAAACTCTAAATTTGAGTCTTTCCATAACAATTCAACTAAAAATTAAACTCTACAAAGTGAAAAAACTGACCCATTTAATAACGGCAAAATCCATATTTAACCTGATACTGCTTTTTGGAATTACAAGTCAATTACAGGCTCAAAATCAGGTAGTCCCGCTTTGGAAAACAATTCCACAAGAAATCAAGGCTCCTGACTACCCCGAAAAAGAAATTATAACAGACGGAAAAGTACAAAGTACTAGTCAGGTTTCAATACCTACCCTAAGTATCTTTTTTACAAAAGAAATCAAACAAAATCAAACCGCGGTAATTATTCTGCCTGGTGGTGGCTATTCGCATTTGGCAATTGATAAAGAAGGAACTAAAGTTGCCCAGTGGCTCAATAGTTTAGGAATTGTAGCATTTGTTTTGAAATACAGATTGCCAAACGATTTAATCATGACAAACAAAACGGTAGGCCCTTTGCAGGACGCACAGGAAGCCATGCGTATTGTACGGCTAAATGCCTCAAAATGGAATATTGATCCCAATAAAATTGGTATTATGGGATTCTCAGCAGGTGGACATTTAGCATCGACGCTGTCAACTCATTATGATGAAAGAGTTTATGAAACTTCATCAAAAATAAGTGCTCGACCTGATTTTTCTCTTCTGATTTACCCTGTTGTGTCTATGGAAAACGAAATAACCCACATGGGATCACAAACAAGTTTATTGGGAAATAATCCATCAAAAGATTTAATTGATTTCTTTTCCAATGAGAAAAAAGTAACCCCACAAACGCCAACTAGTTTTATTGTTCACGCTACCGATGATAAAGTGGTTCTACCTGAAAATAGTATCAATTATTACCTGGCGCTCAAAAAAAATGGAGTTACCTCTGAGTTACATTTATATGAAAGTGGTGGCCATGGTTTTGGTTTAGGGGTTAAAGACACCAGTAAATTTTGGACCAGAGATTGTGAAGAATGGCTTAAAAGCCACGGATATTGATATATATATATTGAATTACCGTCGAAAATATCCGATTTGATTGAACCACAAGAAGCGGCTTCAACTCTTTGGATAAATCAAGGCTCAAAGAGTTTAATAACATTGCGATCATGGCATAAATCTTAGCGTTCCTTACGGTTTAAGCTTTAGGTTTTCATAATTTGTGAAATAAAAAAGGGTTTTTAAATTTAGTTAACGTGTAACCAAATCTAAAAACCCTATAAAAATTAGACTCTTTTGTATGTCTTGCAAACTTATACAATAATCACGATCAAATGAATTCGTCAAATTTTCATTAAAAAATGTTTCTCCAAAAACAGTTTTAAGAAGAACATTATGCTGTTAAAAAAGGCAAAGCAGCATAACTTTTTGATCTTCTACGACGCAAAACTACAAGCAACTTTTAAGAAAAACTTACGGTTTTCCTCATTTTTGTGCATTTTTTCTACTTTTAACATTTTGTATTTTTTCAATATGTTGTGTTTCTTCCAGTTAAACTTTTTTCTAAAAAATAAAAAAAAATAGTTATTAAAAACTTTGCAAGTAAAATACTTCAAAGTTTTTAAAGGCGGTAAGATACTAAGGTGCTAAGATTTGTTTCTTGTCCTGGATTAAGTTGCAATTGTGAATTAAGAAATAAATTTGTAAAGTAAATTAGAAGTTGAATAAAAAACTTATAAGCTTAGAAACTCAGAAAGAATCTTTCTTATTCTAGATTAAGTTGAAACAAGAATTTAAGAAATACATTTGTAAAATAAATTACAAGTTCTGTCAGAAGTTGAATAAAAAACTTAGAAACTAAAAAAATGAAAATATTTGAATTTTTAATACTTGGAAAAAACGAACCCATTTTGGAGATTCTTCTCAGGCTGGTAAATGCTTATGAAAACTGGAATGCAGTAGGTTTTAATGATGAAAAAACAGCTCAGGAATATTTTCTTAACAACAAAATCGATATTGTTCTTTTGAGTTCCGGAATCGAAGACCATGTTGAAAAAGAGTTTACTTCTTTTTGTTTAAAACAGCAACCCGATGTCGAAGTAATTGAGCATTTTGGCGGGGGAAGCGGTTTATTAAAATCAGAAATAGAACACAGATTACATCTTAAGGGAAAAATTTAGGTACCAGCACAATTACACTCCCAATACTGAAATTATAAAATCATTTTTATTTAATGGAAAAGAAATATTCAGTTGCCATTTACCCTTCACAGGATGTTATTGATGGTATCAAGACGATGAAAGATTATCTGAAAAACAAAATAGGTTGGTATAACAGTTGTAATTCTGTGGCACATATTACGATCTGTGAGTTTACCATTGCTGAATCTGAAATAGATAAATACAAACAAAAGCTTTTTAAGGCTTGTGATACCTTTACTCCTTTTCCTGTTTACTTAGACCATTTTAGTGCTTATGAAAATAGCGGAGCCTTTTTTATTGCTCCAAACCAAGATTCAAAAGCAAAACTAAAACCAATCCTCAAAAAAACGCAGGAAACGTTGAAACCTTTGAGTCTGAAAAAAAGCGACGATCCACATCTGTCTATCGCCCGAAGATTAACTGCTGAAAATCTTAAAATTGCGGCACAGCTTTTCACCACAATTGATATTGATTTTTTATGTTGTGAAATTGTTTTGCGGGAATTGGACCCTATTAAAAAGCAGTTTTTTGTAATTGATACGATTCCATTTGGCAGCAATCCTCAACCCGAATTAATTCAGGGGAGTTTGTTTTAACCGCACAAAGCAAAGAACCTGAAACTAAAATCATTTTTTTGTATATTTGAATTTTACAATTCAAGCATATGAAATCCCTAGATTCATTTTACCAGGAAATTACAAAAGGCACCTCTATTGAACCAAGTTCCTTATTGCCCAACGATATCAAAAAAGAAATTGGCCATTTTAATGTTTTTGACATTCAAGAACTGCTGGAGAGAATGCAGGGAAAATCGGCTATGCCTTATGACAGAAGGGCTTATTATAAAATAAGTTTGATACGAGGCAAAAACAGATCTGAATATGCCGATAAAATAATCGAAATCGAGAAGCAGGCACTTTTATTTGCAACACCAAAAATCCCATATAATTACATACCGCAAGATACCAATCAGGCGGGGCAATTTTGCGTTTTTACGAGTGAATTTTTATCGAAAAACAAAAGCGGGATTGATTTGGACGATCTTCCTATTTTTGCTTCAGATGGCTATCCTGTTTTTCAGCTTACCGATCAAGAAGTTATTGAAGTGGAATTGATTTTCAACAAAATACAAAAAGAAATCAATTCTGATTATATCTACAAATATGATTTAATTCGGAATTATGTTGCCGAGTTAATTCACTTTGGACAGAAACTACAACCTATTACGGCACTTTATTCCAAACATAATTCGGCTGCGAGGGTTTCTTCTTTATTTGCTGAGTTATTAGAAAGACAATTCCCAATTGAATCTCCCCATCAGCGATTAGAACTGCGAACAGCCAAGGATTTCGCCGAAAGATTATCCGTGCATGTAAACCATCTAAATAAGGTTTTAAAAGAAAACACCGGAAAAACCACAACCGAATTAATCAGCAGCAGATTAACCAACGAAGCCAAAATCCTTTTAAAACAAACGGATTGGAACATTTCTGAAATCGCTTTTTCTTTAGGTTTTGAAGAATTGGCGCATTTTTCTAATTTCTTTAAAAAACAAACCTCCTTTACGCCTTTATCTTTCCGAAGTTAATTTTGGTCCCGAGACTTTGGGATAGATTTAAAATTTTGAAATTGAAATTGTTTTTTGAAATTGATTTTTGGAATTGATTTCCCGATTTGAATTTCGCAAACTTTCATTTGAAATTTACAATTCCCCGGCTCTGCTTTGCTCCTACCTTTGTCTTATCAATTTAAAAAATCAAAAAGATGAACTTAGCAAACAACAAAATTTTAATAACAGGCGGTGCAAGCGGAATTGGACTTGGCCTGACTGAACGATTTATTCAGGAAAATAATACCGTAATTATCTGCGGAAGAAGAGAAGCTGTTTTAAATGAAGTTAAAGCAAAATTCCCAACCGTAATTACAAAGGTATGCGACTTATCATATGAAAAAGAGCGCATCGCACTTTACGAATGGATTGCTGAAAATCACCCGGATTTAAATGTACTGATCAACAATGCCGGAATCCAAAAATGGGTTTCCGTTACCGATGCTGATTTTTACCAAAGCATGAAAACAGAGCTTAACACGAATATTGAAGCGCCTCTTCATTTAACGTCTTTTATTCATTCAGTTAAAATCGCTTACAACAGTAATGAATGTAACCTCCGGATTGGCTTTTTCGCCTTTTGCAAAAGTTCCTGTTTATTCGGCTACAAAAGCTTTTTTCCGTTCGTTTACCCTCTCACTTCGTCATATTTTAAAAGCAAAAAATATTGAAGTGATTGAAATTATTCCACCAGCATTGAATACAGATTTGGGTGGGGTTGGTTTACACGATATACATCCAAGCGTGGCTGACTTTATTGTTTCAATTTTCGAACAATTAAAAAACGGAAAAAACGAACTGACTTTTGGTACCAGCGAAACAAGAGTAAACGCAAGTGTTCCGGAATTAAAAGCTTCATTTGAAGCTTTACATTCATAATTACTAAGATGCAAGATTCAAATCATAAAAAATCTTATCTCTTGCATCTTGCATTTCACTTTCACTTTCATCAATAAACAACAATCTAAAATAAAATGGCAATAAATACAAAAATCGCCTTAGTAACAGGCGGCAGCAGAGGTTTAGGAAAAAATATGGCAATCGCAATTGCAAAAAAAGGAATTGATGTCATCATTAGCTACAACAGTAAAAAAGAAGAAGCTGATTCGGTTGTAAAAGAAATTGAAAACTTAGGCCAGAAGGCAGCTTCGCTTCAATTGAACGTAGCCGATTCAGGTACTTTTGATTCTTTCTTCGGGAGTGTTTCAGCAGCTTTAAAAAGCACTTTTAAGACTGATAAATTCGACTTCTTAGTCAACAACGCCGGAATCGGAATTCATAATTCATTCATCGCAACAACGGAAGCAGAATTTGATCAATTGACCAATATTCAGTTTAAAGGTCCTTTTTTCCTGACTCAAAAAGCATTAAGTGTAATGAATGATGGCGGCGGAATCGTTAACATTTCCACGGGATTGGCAAGGTTCTCTTTCCCGGGTTATGCCGCTTATGCTTCGATGAAAGGGGCAATTGAAACGTTGACCAAATATCAGGCAAAAGAATTAGGGGCAAGAAAAATCAGAGCAAACGTCGTGGCTCCAGGTGCCATCGAAACCGATTTTGGCGGAGGCGTTGTTCGTGACAACGAGCAAATGAATCAACAAATTGCATCAGTAACTGCATTAGGACGGGTAGGTTTACCAGACGATATTGGAGGTGTTGTTGCTTTTTTATGTACTGAAGAGGCACGTTGGGTAAATGCGCAGCGTATTGAGGTTTCTGGTGGAATGATGTTGTAATTTATCTTTGGCATCTTTAAATATGTGCACAGTATGTCATCTCGAAGCAGACTCGAGCAATAGTGACTGGCGAGGCAAATCTCGGCGAGAAGCTCGACAAAGATTGGATTCTCGTTGCGGAATTACTGGCGAAAATTTCTCCTTTGTCGAAATTGACAAACAACAATAAAACAAAAACCCGATAGAATTTTAATCTCTATCGGGCTTGTCGTTTCAAAAATATATTGAATTAGTAAGCAAACGTATTTTAATTTTTCTCTATAATGACATCAAAACCACCATCTTTATCAAAAACAACATCATAAAATCTGGAATTTTTCTCTACTCCCACTTCATAAGTTGTCTTGTTTTTATAATCTACCACAACTGCAATTTCACGAATGGCTTTTGCCGGATAATTTTTCTTTAAATAAGTCTGTGCCTTTGCTGGCAACTGACTTAACGGAATCTGTAATTCATAGGCTTTTAAAACGCCTAAATTGTCATAAACGGCCAGCGCTTCTACATTTGCATCTGTTTTAAATTTCGCTTCATAGCGAACTTCATCATTGTCATCGCCAACATACTCCATTGCCCAAACGGGTACTTTATTTGGATATTCCTTCTGAAAAGTAAATAAAACTTTCTCGGGTGGTGTCACTTTTTCCTTCATATTAACCCCTTCCTGCGCCATCAAAAAACCTCCACACAAAAAGAAAATGGCTACAAGCACGTTTTTCATGATTTCAATTCTTAATAGTTATTACTTAAACAGCGTATTAAAATTACTACTTTTTTCATAACAAAAATAGATTTTAAAGATATTTTTTACACGAAACGTTATTTTTAAAAAAGTATAAATACACTTTTAAAAAAATGTTAAAAAACAAGTAACAAACTGGGACCTAATACGTCTTACTTTAAAACTACCAACCACTATGAAATTTAACCTTAAAAAATTTGAAGATTCGCCTCAGCTTTATATCAGGATCGGAGGAATACTTTATCTCATTATTATAATTGCCGGCATATTCGGGCAACTTTTAGTTCGGAATAAATTATTGGTTTATGGAGATCCAACTGTGACCGCCAACAATATTATCCATTCAGAATTTCTATGGCGAATCGGAATTGCAGGCGATTTAATCATGCACATTCTCGACTTGCCTATTATGATTCTTTTGTATTGCCTCTTGAGACCTATAAATAAAAAATTGGCTTTACTGAATTTATCTTTTAATTTAATTCAAACCGCTGTATTGGCTCTCAATAAACTAAATCTTCTGGCTGCTTTATTTTTCCTGGGAGATGCTGAATATTTAAAATCTTTTAGTCACGATCAACTGAATACATTATCGTATTTATCTATTAAATTGCACGATTTTGGATTTGCCATCGGATTGATCTTTTTTGCATTTGTCTGTCTTATCGAAGGTTATCTGATCTTCAAATCTGGTTATTTGCCAAAAGCATTGGGAGTCATGATGGCAATTGCCGGCTTGTGTTATCTAACAAACAGTTTTGCATTAATTCTTGTACCACAATTTTCTAATATTGCATTGTTATTACCTTGCTTTATTGCAGAATTATCATTGACTCTTTGGTTTATTTTTAAAGGCGTAAAGCTGACGGTCTGGAAACAAAAAATGCTAAAGTATCCGGCATAAAATTATACAATTAAAAAAGCCTGTGAAGAATTAATCTTCTAC
The DNA here is from genome assembly GCF_001427905.1 of Flavobacterium sp. Root420. Taxonomy (GTDB): domain Bacteria; phylum Bacteroidota; class Bacteroidia; order Flavobacteriales; family Flavobacteriaceae; genus Flavobacterium. The sequence continues at coordinate 275,996 of NZ_LMEF01000029.1, read as the reverse complement.
AGGCTTTTCCTTAAATAATGAATTAGTAAGCAATCTTAATTTAAGTATTATTTTTTAAGCCGATCAGAGAGTTCTCTTTTATAGGTAATCCCAATTGGGAGTTTTTCATTTTTAAGGATCACAAAGTCTTTTTCCGTTGTATCAATTTTATCCAAAGCCACAATATAGGATTTGTGAATACGCATAAAGCTCTTTTCCGGCAGGCATTTTTCTAATTCGCTGGTAGTGATGGAGGCCAAATAGGTTCTTTTGATCGTGTGCAGTTTTACATAATTCCCAAAACTCTGAGCAAATAAAAGCTGGTCCAATTCAATATCCATAAAGTAACCGTCCACTTTTACGCTAACAGAATTTACGATTGCCTCTTCTTCTTTTAGTGCTGTATTTTCTGTTGAAAAAAAACGATCCACCGCTTTTAAAAATCTGGGGAAATAAATGGGTTTCAAAAGATAATCAATCACGCCGTAATCATAGCTTTCCAAAGCAAATTCAGAATAAGCGGTCGTTAAAATGGTTTTGGGATGCGTTGGAATAATCTTCAGCAATTCCATTCCTGAAATTTCCGGCATATTAATATCCAGAAACATCAGATCAACTTTATTTTCACGCAGGTAATTCATCGCCTCGATTCCGTTATAGCCCTGAAAGACAAGTTCCAGCTCCGGATTTTGTTTGATATAATTCGCCAAAACATAATGCGCCGCCGGCTCATCATCTACAATAATGCATTTTTTGGTTTCTTTCATTACACAAACTTTTTCAGTTGTAATTTCAAGTCTACGATGTAGGTATTTTTATCGTCCTGAATGTTTAATTTATAGTCTTTTCCATAAAGTAAATTCAAACGTTCAATAGTGTTTTTCAGGCCAATTTTAGTCGAAACAACATCGGTTTTCTTAGTCGGAATGGAGTTCACCACATGCAAATGCAGCGATCCGTTTTCGACCGTCACTATGATTCTCACAAAACATTTTTCAATCGCGCAGGTTCCGTGTTTAAAAGCATTTTCTATAAAAGCAATCAAGAGCATCGGTGACACTTTATAGGCGTTTTCATTGTCAATTTTGCAATCATAGGTAATATCGCAACGGTACCCTACCCTTTCTTTTTCAAGTTGAATGTAACTGTTTATAAATTCCAGTTCGTCTTCTAAAGATACGCATTGTTTGTTATTACTCTCCAGTTGATAACGCATGAGTTGCGAGACTTTCATGATCAGATCCGGTGTTCTTTCCGGAAATTCCAAACTGATTCCGTAAAGTGTATTGAAGGTATTGAATAAAAAATGCGGGTTTAATTGTCCTTTTAAGGCATTGAGCTGCATTTGGTTAAACAACAACGTTTCGTCTGTTTGTTTTCTGTGGATTCGGTAGAATTTAAAAACAATAATCGGGCTCAAAATACAAACCAATGTCCCTAAAACACTCGCCAATTGGTAGACATAACTTCTTTGATGCGAGTTTTGATACAAACGGCAATTGCTAAACATATCCAGTGTAGTAATCTCATACAGCACAACTGAAAAGACAAATACGCCAAAAAGCGTTAGAAATACATAAGTTAAAGGGCGTCGGGTTTTGAATAATATAGGAAGAAGAAAAAAGCGATTGAACTGGGCGTGCATGTATAAAATGAAGTAGAAAAAAATGCCCATTAAGATGGAAGATACAGAACTAAAGAGCATCCAGTCGTTTTTCAGGGTATATATGGTGAAGGAAAACGCGACGACAGCAATTTCCTGCCACCATTTATTATCCAGTAAGCTATCAAACTTTTTATTCATTTTAATTTTTAAATAGTTTACAAATTAAAGACAAATATTTAATTATTATTGGCAATAAATGACAAATTCAATTGGTCATTTTTAATTGCATTACATCATTTAAGAAAGGGTATATCGGTCTAAGAGAAATAATTTTGGGAGATCATTTCACACTTTGAGTTTATGTATTTCAAAAAAATTACCTTATTATTTTTCTTGATTTTTGCCTCAATTGGTTATTCACAAACCTTGTCTTTAAAAGAAGCCATAAAAACAGGTCTTGAAAACTACGGTTCTATCCGGGCAAAAAGCAATTACACCAGTGCCTCGCGCGAGACTCTTAAACAATCCAAACGCGATTACTTGCCGAATCTGAACTTATCTGCCCAACAAGATTACGGAACCATCAACGGGCAAAATGGTGCACTTTACGGATTTAATGGTCTGGCCGCTGCTTCCTCGGGTCCTGCCTTACCCAATCAAAACTGGAATTCGGCTTTTGGGGCCCTTTATTTAGTCAATATGAACTGGGACTTTTTCACTTTCGGAAAAGCAAAAGAAAAAATCAATTTGGCTAAAGTTGATCTTCAGTCTAAAGAAAAAGATTTGCAACAGGAAATGTTTCAACAGGAAATTAAAATCTCTGCCGCTTATTTGAATTTATTGGCAAGCCAAAGATTACTGATTTCCCAACAAAAGAATTTAAGCCGCGCAGAAGTTTTCAAAAAGACAGCGGTTGCCCGCGTTAAAAACGGATTATTGGCCGGAGTCGATTCCACACTGGCTACCGCCGAGGTTTCAAAAGCTAAGATTGCTTTGAACCTGGCTCGTAATTTCGTTAAGGAACAAAACAACAAACTAGTCGATTTAATGGGTGTTGCGCCCCAGGATTTCAAAACAGACACTTTGTTTGTAAATCAGATTCCCAAAGCCATTTTAACAGCCGAAAAAACAACTGATAGCCTTCATCCGTTGCTTCAATATTATAAAACAAGAATCAATTACAGCGATCAGCAAACCAAACTATACAAGCGTTTTTATTACCCAACGATGAGCGCATTTGGTGTTCTGCAAACCCGCGCTTCTGGTTTTGATACGAATTATGTTCAGGATCAGACCGCTTTTACCAGAAATTATTGGGATGGCGTAAATCCGGATCGTTCCAACTATTTAGTTGGAATCGGGATTAGCTGGAATCTAACCACGCCATTTAGAATGAGCAGACAGGTAAGCGCTCAAAAATTTGTTTCCCAGGCTTTGAAAGAAGAATACAATCAGGCGGAGAGAGAATTAAAATCGCAAATGAGTTTTGCAGAAGATAAAATAAAAATTACGCTTGAGAATTTTGCCGAAGCGCCAATTCAGGTGAACGCAGCCCAGAAAGCCTACCTGCAAAAATCGACTTTATACAAAAACGGCTTAACCGATTTAACCGATTTGACCCAAACCCTCTTTACGTTAAACCGCGCCGAAATTGACCGTGATATCGTCAACAACAATGTGTGGCAATCCTATTTGCTAAAAGTAGCCGCGAGTGGCAATTTCGACTTATTTATAAATGAATTTTAATTATAGATCCTAATGAATTTAATACGTTTTGCACTCCGCAAACCCATCTCCATACTCGTTATGGTGGCTGGTTTATTTTTCTTCGGAATTGGTGCCATCAAGGACATTAAGGTAGATATCCTTCCGAAAATGAATTTGCCGGTAATTTATATCGCGCATCCTTTTGGAGGTTACACGCCAGACCAGATGGAGGCTTATTTTGCCAAAACTTACGTCAACATTTTACCCTTTGCAAACGGGGTAAAATCGGTTGAAACCAAAAATATTCAGGGGTTAATGATTATGAAATTAACCTATTATGAAAACACGAATATGGCGCAGGCTGCAGCCGAATTGAGTTCGCTTTCCAACAGAATCCAGGCGGCCTTTCCTCCGGGGACACAGCCCCCGTTTATCATTCGTTTTGATGCTTCATCATTGCCAATCGGGCAATTGGTTTTGAGCAGTAAAATCAGGTCGAACAATGAATTGCAGGATTTAGCCAACGTTTATGTTCGTGCTTCCTTTACTTCGATTCCCGGTTTATTATCTCCGGCACCTTTCGGCGGAAGCCCAAGAACAATCGAGGTTAACGTAGATCCGGATTTGTTGCGTTCGCACAATATGACACCGGATCAGATTGTGGAGGCGATCCGTATCAACAACCAGACGGCTCCATCGGGAAACGTGAGAATGGGCAATACCAACTATATTACACCAACCAATAATACCATTAAAGAAGTTAAGGATTTTGAAAATATTCCACTATTTAAAGGAAGCGTTCAAAACTTAAAATTAGGGGATGTGGCCACTGTAAAAGACGGTGCTGATATTACGCAGGGTTACGCTTTGGTAAACGGAAAACGTTCGGTTTATATCAGTATTGCAAAAGCCGGAGATGCTTCGACCTGGGATGTGGTTCAGAAATTAAAAGCTGAATTGCCTAAAATTCAGAGTACACTTCCGGAAGACGTAAAATTGTCCTACGAATTTGACCAGTCGGTGTATGTAATCAACTCGGTTAAAAGTTTAATTACAGAGGGAATTATCGGGGCAGTGTTGACAGGACTCATGGTTTTACTTTTCCTTGGAGACAGACGTGCGGCTTTGATCGTAATTTTGACCATCCCGATTTCTATTATTTCCGGGGTTTTATTCCTGAAATTATTCGGGCAAACCATCAACTTAATGTCTTTAAGCGGACTGGCTTTGGCAATTGGAATTTTAGTGGATGAAAGTACCGTAACGATCGAAAATATCCACCAGCATCTCGATATGGGAAAACCCAAGGCGCTTGCCATCTGGGATGCCTGTCAGGAAATTGCGTTGCCTAAATTATTGATTTTGCTTTGTATTTTGGCCGTATTTGCTCCGGCATTTACGATGGTCGGAATTCCGGGAGCCTTGTTCCTGCCGTTGGCATTGGCCATTGGATTCTCAATGGTAATTTCGTTTTTGCTTTCACAAACTTTTGTCCCTGTAATGGCCAACTGGCTGATGAAAGGACACGCCAAACACGAACACGAACCAAATATTACAGATGATGAAGCAGAATTCAACGCCTGCGGATTAACTCCTGAATCGGAAAAACAACTGATTACTCAGAAAAAAGATTACGTTGAAAGAACCGATAGTGATGGAAAGGGGAAAATAGGTGCTTTCGAGCGATTCCGAATCCGTTTTATGCGAACCTTAGACCGATTGTTTCCATTCAAAAAAACAGCTGCTTTGGTGTATCTAATTTCCGCTACAATTTTGGCTCTTACCTTTATTACGTTTATCGGAAAAGATGTTTTCCCGAAAGTAAACTCAAGTCAGTTTCAGCTGAGAATGCGTGCACCCGATGGAACCCGTTTAGAGCGTACCGAAGAAAAAGCGGTGATTGTACTAAAGGAATTGCAAAAAATGGTAGGGAAAGAACATATCGGAATTTCGTCTGTTTATGTGGGACAGCACCCGTCACTGTTCTCAATCAACCCGATTTATCTGTTCATGGCAGGTTCGCACGAAGCGGTATTTCAGGTGAGTCTGAAAGAATATCACGTGGATATGGATGACTTTAAAGACGATTTCAGAGCCCGAATCAAGAAAGTATTGCCAGATGTGAAATTATCATTTGAGCCAATCGAATTAACGGACAAAGTTTTGAGCCAGGGTTCTCCTACTCCAATTGAAGTTCGTATTGCCGGAAAAGACAAAAAACGAAATGAGCTCTACGCCAACAAAATTGTAGAGAAACTACAAAAGATAGCGTATTTCAGAGACGTGCAAATTGGTCAGCCGATTCATTATCCGGCGATGAATATTGATATTGACAGAACCCGTGCTGCCGAATTGGGCGTTGATATGAATGATATTTCAAGATCGCTTGTGGCTTCGACCTCATCATCAAGATATACGGAAAAAAATACATGGATTGACGAAAGAGCCGGATTGTCGTACAACGTACAGGTTCAGGTTCCGTTAAACCAAATGAAAAGCAAAACCGATATTGGAGAAATTCCGGTATTGAAAAACTCGCTTCGTCCTGTTTTAAGTGACGTTGCCAAAATTACACCCGGCTTTGTAAGCGGTGAAAATGACAATTTAGGGGCTATGCCATACATTACCGTTACAGCAAACATCAACCAGACCGATTTAGGGACGGCCAATAAAGATGTAGCTGCAACAATAAGCGCATTGGGAGAACTGCCACGTGGTTTGTTCATTTCTCCAATTGGTTTGAGTAAAGTATTGGAAGAAACATTAAGTAGTTTACAAGTAGGATTATTGGTTGCCATTTTTGTAATCTTCTTAATGTTAGCCGCTAATTTCCAGTCCTTCAAAGTTTCGCTGGTTATTTTAACAACTGTTCCGGCAGTAGTGTTAGGCGCCTTATTAATGCTGACCCTTACCGGTTCAACGTTAAACTTACAATCGTATATGGGAATCATCATGTCGGTTGGGGTTTCGATCGCAAATGCCGTTTTATTGGTTACCAATGCCGAGCAATTGCGTAAAATAAACGGAAACGCCTTAGAGTCGGCTCGTGAAGCTGCAGCACTGCGTCTTCGTCCCATTATCATGACTTCGGTGGCGATGATTGCCGGAATGCTGCCAATGGCAATTGGTCATGGTGAAGGTGGCGATCAGGTTTCGCCTTTAGGTAGAGCAGTTATTGGCGGATTATTATTCTCGACCTTTGCCGTATTGCTAATCCTGCCGCTTATCTTTGCGTGGGCACAAGAAAAAACAACGACACAATCGGTTTCTTTAGATCCTGAAGACGAAGAAAGCATCCATTATATCTCATCATTAAACTCGAAAAATGACAAATAAAATACAATTTAGCGCGCTGTTCTTTGCAGCACTATTTTTCCTGAACAGCTGTAATTCTAAGAAAGAAGAAGCGCCTGTAGCAGAATTGGAACCTAAAACAGAAACCTTTCTGTTAGAGAAAGAAAAACTAACCACCGAATTGCGTTTGCCAGCCGAATTAACCGGTTTTCAACAAGTCGATTTGTATGCTAAGGTAAGCAGTTTTGTAAAAGTTCTTAAAGTTGATATTGGTACAAAAGTAAAAAAAGGGCAACTTTTAATCGTTTTAGAAGCGCCTGAAATCAGTTCACAACTCGCTGCAGCCGAATCAAGATTGAAATCGATGGAAGCGATTTACGCCACCAGCAAGAGTACCTACAACCGTTTGTACGAAACCAGTAAAGTGGAAGGGACAATTTCTAAAAATGATTTAGAAATGGCCAGCGGAAAGAAAAATTCTGATTATGCGCAATATCAGGCAGCAGTTGCAGGACACAAAGAAGTTTCGATTATGAGAGGTTATCTTGAAATCCGCGCTCCCTTTGATGGTGTTGTAGCGGCAAGAAACGTGAATTTAGGGACATTTGTTGGGCCGGCAGGAAAAGGCTCCGATTTGCCTTTATTGACCATTCAGCAGCAGGATAAATTGCGTTTGGCAGTTTCGGTTCCCGAATTGTACACCGGATATTTACACACTGGCGACGAAATGAGTTTTAATGTAAAATCATTGCCGGAAACCTTTAAAGCAACTATTACCAGAATGTCTGGCGCTCTAGATTTAAAACTGCGTTCCGAGCGTGTAGAAATGGATGTTCAAAACACCAAAAAAGATTTATTACCAGGAATGGTAGCCGAAGTTCTGTTACCGCTTAACGCGAAAGACAGCACCTTTGTAATTCCAAAATCGGCTTTGGTGAATGTAGCTGAAGGTACTTTTGTAATTAAAGTTATCGATCACAAAGCCACAAGAATCAATGTGAAAAGAGGAAGAGAAATCGACGATAAAATTGAAATATTTGGCGATTTGAATCGCAAAGATAAACTGGTGAAAATTGCCAGCGAAGAAACTAAGGAAGGTGATATCATAAACGAATAACCTGCGTTTTGCTTTCTGTTTAGTGATTACCAAATACTGTACGCAATTCAATGCGGCATTTTAAAATTAGATTTGGTTTTAAAATGTAAATTAAATTTTTGTTTAGGAGGGCGGTGCTTATTAAGTGCTGCCCTCTTTTTGTTTTTGGGAGAGTTTTGAGGTTTTGGAAGTTTTGGAAGTTTCACAGAGATTCGCTAAGATAGCACGGAGGTTCGCAAAGTTTTTGTTGTCAGGCTTGCGAATTAAGCGTGCAAAGTTTTCCCATTTTTGTCATTTCGACGCACGAGACTTGAGCGATAGCGACTGGCCAAGCAAATCCCCGCAAGTAGCTCGACAAACATTGGTAGTTTTTAGTGAAAATTGGGATTTGGAATTTCTATTTTGAAATTTTAATAAGAAGCTATTTCCCCCTGTTCCTTCCAATCTTTTGTGCCGAACCCCGGCACAAAAGGATTTTCCCTCCCATCGGGGCTATGGGTCTAGTTTTCATAAGGAAGAATCAGGTATAAGTACGTGGTTGTTTAAATTTATAAATGGATATTTTTGATATAATATTTACATCAAGTTGATATTGAATTAATTGATATTAGCTTATGTTCTCGAGCGGGACACACGAGCAAGGAGTATTAGCACTAATCTAAATAAAATACACTTATAATTTTTAATGATATTTTTATCGCATGAAAAAAATCGCACTTTTAATTTTCTTTATATTTATTTCGTGCAATAATCATAGAATAGACACAAAAATGAATATTGAAAAGAAAATTTCAAAAGAAAAAGTTATTGAAAATATAGCTGTTTTAAGAAAATGTGGATTCTATGAGGAATTTCATAATCTAACAGATACGGAAGTATTTAATAAGCTCCATTCAAACAGAATAAAAGAATATTCAAAAATGTTTAAAAAGCCATACGATCCGGGCATGAACATAGACGAATTTGATTTGGCATGTCTTGATAAACACAAAATGATTTACATGGATTTAGAATCTGATGTTTGTGCATAAAATAAAGTTTATAGAGATGTAATTAATACATTTTCTTTACTATCAAAAGGCACATTTAATCCTGAAAATATTGAAGAAAAATGGCAAAGCGAATTTGGATCAATTAAAGTTCAATTTAAATCCAATAATGAAATCGTAAAATTTGAACCTGAGTTTTCTGATGATTGGTTAGATGGTAAAATATTCGATATTTGTATAAATCAGATTAAAACAAAAAATATTAGGATTGTAGAATGCCTTGGAGAAAGTAAATATGGATATGGCCAATGTGTTTCTTTTATGAGATTAACTGAAGCTGAGCAAAAAACACTAGAAAAAGAATATCATTATAAATTCCGAATTTAAAATGGAGTTTAAAATTAAACCAAAATGATCAGAATAGAATTCGAAGAACCCAACAAAGAAATCTGTAATTGTTGCAACAATGAAATTGTCAAACTCACAAGATTTGTTTATAAAGACGAAGACGCATTTGCTATTTATTATTTGAAATTCACAAGAGGGCATGAAGACAGACTTGTTACCGGAATAATTAGTATTGGCGATTGGGGAACGGATGATGAACCCAAAAATAGATTTGCATTTCCATTTAGAATTTGGACTAATGAAGGTAATTTTCAGGTTGGTTTAATGGACAAAGAAGATTCACCCTGGAAACAAGATTTACTTGGAAATATTTTAGATAGAAAAGAGGCATTAGATCATCCTTGGATTCAGGAAGTATTTCATATCACAGATCATATTGTAGAGGAAGATGAAGTTTTGATTGAATACTTTAATTGATAGTTTCCTCACAAGCACAAAGGTCTCGTTATTGAATACAAAGACAACAATTTTATACGTAGATGAATTGGATATTAAGAAAAACCGATAAATTAGAATTTCATACAAATCTAACCGAATTACTTCACCCCATTTTTGAGGACTTAAAAAATTTCAATTGGGTTTTATCAGATTTGGATTTTATTGCCCACGAAGAAATCCCTATTGAATTTGGAGAAGATTATTACATTCTTGATGAAAAGGAATTTGAAAAATTAGCGAAAGCCAGGGTTCAAATTATTTGGGGAGTAATATCTGCAATTCCTAAAAGTGAAGCTATGGAACTTGATAAAAATAATTTACCATATGTTGAAGGAAATGATGATATTTGGAAAGATGGAAATTTACAATTACCAAACTCTTTGATTGAAATAATTGCTTTTGATAGTTCTTACACCATCATAAAATTTAAAAATTTAAACCTCTCAGAAAAATTTAAAAGACACTTTGACGAAGCAATTGAATTAGAAAAATACAAGTAAAACATATTCTGCCCGCTGTAAGAAGTGTCCTTTCCAAAAGCTGCACGAACGCCTCTTACTTCGCGCCCTCAAAGTAATTAAATCTCAACCATATGAATTGGATAGTAGAAAACACCGATAACTGTGTAATTATGAGTAATAAACTGGCAATTACAAAAAATGCAAGACCAAAATTGATCTTGCATTTTTTGCAACATAAAAACATCTTTTTACACTGTCTGACGCTCGTGTTTTCCTTCTTTAATTTCTTCCACCATTTTTTTATTAAAAGCGGGCAAATCATTCGGGTTTCGGCTGGTCACCAACCCATTGTCTACGACTACTTCTGAGTCTTCCCATTGTGCTCCGGCATTTTTCAAATCGTTTTTAATAGAAAAAAACGAAGTTACTTTTCGACCTTCTAAAACATCAGCATCTATCAGAATTTGAGGGCCATGACAAATAGCCGCTACTGGTTTTTTACTATTAAAAAACGAACGTACAAAATTTACTGCAGCCTCTTCTCTTCTCAATAAATCAGGGTTTATAACTCCTCCCGGAATAACCAGAGCATCATAATCTGCTTCATTTGCCTGATCTAATACTACATCAACATTATATTCCTTGCTCCAATTACCGTCTTTCCAGGCTTTAATAGTTCCTGATTTCAGACTGACGATATCTGCATTCCACCCCTGCTCTTCCAGATAGGCTTTAGGCGATGATAATTCTGACTCTTCAAAACCGTTTGTGGCTAATATGGCTATATTCTTTTTCATAATTTTAAATATTTAAAACGTTATTAATTTTGATTTAGTTAAAATTAGTTATTTCAGACAGCCAGCGAAAACAGATCCTGTTAAACCTTTCTTTAATAAAAGTTAATTAATTGAATTCCAGATTTTTATTAAAAATTAAATTGAAATTATATAAGATTGGCATCCATTTAGTTTACTATTTTATAGGATGAGACTAAGAATAATTATATAAAGTAGTGAGTGCGAAAATAGTAAAGACATTCCAGGAAAACGAGAATACAACTTATGAAGTAAAAAGAGAATAATTTTTAATAAATATTTTTTCCCTGCTAGCGCGACGTCCCGCTCGTGAACGCAAAGAATGGCAACCTTTTTTATAAAAACTATTTCTTGAAAAATCAAAACCTTCTTATAAAACCAACTCCCCTAGCCCTGAGGGAACGGCATCCTTTTGTGTCCGTCGCGGTGGACACAAAAGATACAGAGGACAGCAGGAAATAGCTCCTTATTAAAATTGAAATTACAAAAAATCTTGCAAAAGTTTACTTGAAAAGTGTTTTCTTTGACTGTCAACAAAAACTAAAAAAGTTTAGACCAAAAATAAAAACCAAAAAAGTAAATGAAAAAATCATTATTAGTATTAGCATCAATCTTTGTCCTATCCTGTGGAGATAATAAAAAAGAAGCTGCAAAAACGGATCATCAGGAAACAGAAATAAATAACATGAATAAAGAAAACACAGTAAATGAATTAGAGAAATTCAGAGTGATTTTCGAAAATAAGATTGTTGTACTATTAGACAAAAAAGGAACTAATCTCAAAACTAATGCTGTCAGTTTTCAAACCTACATTAACGAAAAAAATATTGAGTTTATACCTGTATTTACCTCAAATGATAAAGTTTTAGAATCGACCGGCGGTGTTGTACTTGGAAACGAAATGGAGTTGGACGGCTTTTTGTTTCTTTCGCAAAGCAGCAGTGCAAAAGAGGTGAATGTTCTTAGAATTAATCCTGCTCTAAGTGATGATACTTATGTGGATTTGAATGAATTAAAAAAATACTTTGCTAAAGAAATTAAACAGAAAACGGAGGAACTAAAAATTAATATTGAATAAAGATTTATTGCAATAGAAATAATAGATGCTTTAAAAATAAAAAACATTTCAATGGGATTATTTGACTTCTTTAAAAAGAAAAACAGCCAACAAACTTTAGATAATACTATTAATTTAGAAACTCTTCTTCAAAAAGCAACAACAGAACCAGCATATAGAGCTGAATTTTATAAACGTATACTTTCTGAAGATTTAATTATTATTACTCAAAATTCTGAAATACCAAACGGCAGGAAAATTTTACAGGAAAATACTAAAGTAAAAATCATGTCTTACGCTGACGGCAAAATCCCTGTATTTACTTCAACAGACAGAATCTTTGATCAAAGTGTAGTGAAAGATGAAATTGAGTATATGCAGATGAAAGGAGAAAATCTTTTTGAATTAGCAAAGGGCGCAACGTTTCTTATTAATCCCTATTCGGATTATGGCAAAGAATTACTGCCCGAAGAAGTTGAAAGAATTTTAAGTGGCGAAATTCTAACCGACAATTCGAAAACGTTAACAATCGAAAAAAAGACAGAAGTCCAAATTGGACAACCAGCAAAATATCCAACTGAAATTATAAACTCTTTAAAAATTTTATTTTCAAATAAACCAGATTTAAAAGCAGCTTATCTTGGTATGATTTTTAATCCTGAAAGTGGAGAACCACCGCATTACATCTTCGGACTCGAAGCAGATGGAGATATTGAAAGTTTAACTCAGGAAGCCGGATTTACAGTAAAACAATTTCTGGAACCAAATGAATTTGTTGACTTCATTAAAGTAGACAGGAAAAATAGCTTAAGTGATTATTTTTATAGCGTTGAGCCATTTTATAAACGCTAATTGAGTATTCATACTCTAAGTCTTTTCACATTTCATTAAAAAAAAAACTCAAAACCTACCTAATAAAAAAGCATGGATACAATTCTAACTCTTTTTGGAATACTAATGTTCGTTCTCGTTTTAATACCTGTTGCCGCGATAGCATTTTTAATTTTTTATGTCATAAAACGATCAACACAAAAGAAAACACCTGAATTTTTACAAAATGAAAAAGTAAAGATGGAGGAAAAAGTACAAGAATTAAAAAAAGATATCGAAAATTGGAAGAATTATACGCCACAGGATATCACTAATTATCTGACTTATTCATTTGCAAAATCAATATCAAATAGGTTAACAGGACATCTTTATTCCAATGATGGTTCGGCTATTATAGCTTTTCAAAGAATAGACAGAGGACTTTACGCTAATACCAGAATCGTTGCAAACTCTACTGACTTTAAAATTTATATTGAATATTATAACAATGAAAAATTATTCTTTTTTGATGATGTTTATTTAGGCAAAATAATAAACAACTCGATAATATTGGATCCGTTACACAAACAAATTGGAACCTGCAATAGACAAAACTCACCTAATCAAGCTTCCTATAAAATAGAAATTCACTCAAAAATAATAGCGGAAATAAATCGAAATTCAGATCGGAAAACTATTGTAAAAACGCAATATTACAAACCAAGCAGGTCTGGCAGTAATTATAAAACAAGGCTAGATTTTAGAGAAGCCGGACCGTCTTATTCCTTAATACATTCAATTGACACCACAGATAGCGAAGAATTAAAATGGATAATTTCGATTGCTGTCTTTGAATCAATTTATTATGGATTTGATTTTGTTTCTTAATAATTTACTTATTTCTTAAAAATCTAATCTTCTTATGAAACCGAGTTCCTTAGCCCTGATAGGAGCGATACTCTTTTTGTTTTTTCTTTAAAAACAAAAAGATATAGCGGGAGCGGTAGCGACTAACGAAGTAAATAACTCATTAAGATTCTAAAAAACTCTATTAATTTTTGAAATTTTCAATTCGTTTGGAATATAAATTATTACCAAAAATAATTGCTCCCATTACAAAGGGAACAAAATGAGAAATTTGCAAAAAAAGAGCTGTTCCGGTTTTTAATCCTTCGTTTAATGTTTCGAATATACCAAGACCAATAAAGAATAAGCAAATAACAAATAGAGCAAATTGAATTTTATAATTTATTTTGATCATAATGTTTTGTGTTTTTGTAAAACTAAGAAAAATATGTCAAATATTTAGGGGCTAGAACAATCTTTGTCGAGCTACTAGTGTGATTCTTCTCCAAAAGCCTCGGGATCAGGATGACAAAAATGAGAAGAAAAACTTTGCGCCTTTGCGTGATTAATTCGCCAGCTTTAAAAAAAAAACTTAGCGACTCTCTGTGCCACCTCCGCGCAACTCTGTGAAATAATTCTTATTTTTGATACACAATTACTCTCACTATGGTTTCGATAAAAACATTTGATCAGGCAACAGATTTAGAAAATCCGAGACGTGTTTTAAAATACGTTTTAGTTTTTTGTACTTCGGGTACAACGACTATTGCTGTAGATGAAAATGAATTTATATTGACCGAGAACTCCGTAATTACGATTACTTCCGGACAAATTCATTATTTCAAGAACATCCAAAATGCAACCGGATTTGTTTTGGAATTTACCTACGCTTTCTTTTGTAAAGATGATAATGACATGGAATTGATTTTCCACAACGGTTTGTTTTGCCATTTTGCAATGAACGAAATGATTACGGTGGATCATCCTGAAATTATTGTTCGGGAATTGAAGGAAATCAGCAAAGAAGTAATCGAAACGCCGTATCAATTTTTAATTTCCATTCACAGCCGAATCGAATTAATTCTGATTGAAATCAACCGCACCAAAATTAATCGTGGCGACGAAATCTACAAACCCGATGCGCTTTTTCTGCATTTCCTGGAAACCACTTTACAGAACTTCGAAAAGAATTTGTCGGTAAACGAAATCGCGACTTTAATGGGTACCACCGAATCCAAACTGAATGAGCTTTCAAAACTCCACACCAACAAAACGGCTCAAAATGTCATCTTCAGCTTGATTATTTCTGAGGCGAAAAGACTTTTTACTTATGAAAAGCTTTCGGTGAAAGAAGTTGCTTATGCTTTGGGTTTTAATGATCCTTTTTATTTTTCTAATTTCTTCAAGAAACACACGGAGATCTCTCCAAAATCATTCAAAGAAAAAATAGTTTAAATTGAAATGCGATTTATATAATTGTTTTTTAAACACATAGAGAACATAGGTTTTAAAACCAATTAAAAGAATATGGAAGAGAAACTAGTTTCTCAACACATAGAACCTTACTATGTTATTTAAATAAGTGAAACCTCTTTTTACACTTTGTAAACTATGTTTCTATGTGTTTAAATTAATTGTTACATGCTTTTTCCGGAATTCTCTATTCTTTAGCAAGCGTACTTGCAACATCTTTGTATCTCACTAATTACTAACAAAATAGTATATGAAAAGATATCAGGATTATGCGGCTTTTCTTTTGCGCATCGCATTAGGGGCAGGATTTATGTCCGCCGTTTCGAGTCGGTTAGGATTTTGGGGAAGTTATTCTTCTGGTTGGGAAAGTTTTCTGGCTTACGCCGAAAAAGTAAATTCTTTCGCTCCAAAAAATTGTATTCCAACAATCGCCATCATCGCCACTATTGCCGAATCGCTTTTGGCTTTGCTCCTACTCATTGGTTATCGAACCCGATTGGCTTCGATTGTCGCGGCAATTTTGACTTTGCTGTTTGCGCTTGCCATGACGTATTCTTTTGGCGTAAAAGATTCGCTTGATTATTCGGTATTTGTGTTTTCTATGGGCGCTTTTCTTTTGGCAACTATGGAAAATTATAAATGGAGTTTAGATGAAATTAGTATGAAAAATAAAAACAATTAAAATTAAATCACAATGGAAAAACAAATCACAAGAAGCAGTGAAATAGACTGGAAACCTCTTATTGAAGAAGGTGTAAACACAGACGGTATTTATGTAAAGACATTATGTTTTGATGAAGCCACAAACAGACCCAATGCCTTTTTATTGAAATTTGAAGCCGGCGCTTCGTACCCGAATCACATTCACCCCGCCGGAGAAGAAATTTACGTGGTAGAAGGCGAAGTTCGCTCCGGAAAAGACGAACTAAAAAAAGGCGATTATATGTACATGCCACCCGGAAGTACACATTCAGTCTTTTCTAAAAACGGTTGTGTATTGTTGTTTAAAGTGCCGGAGGAAGTAGTGATTTTGAAGTAAAAAAAGAATCTCGCATTTTATCATAGAATGCGAGATTAATTCCTAAAACCTTACTTAGCCGGTGTTATGATGATATTGCGGTATTCCACCGGACCGTGATCACCCTGAAGAAACAAAGGTCCTGGTTCGGCTTCGTTGCTGTCGATAGCTCCGCCTGTAATTCCGGGAATATACTGATTGTTAATTACGGTTTTGCCATTAGCCACAACCGTTACCATTTTGCCGATAAGGGTAATATCATAGGTATTCCATTCGCCGGCTTCTTTGGCAACCATTTCATTTGGAACTAGTAATCCATAGATAGCGCCCATTTGATCCAAAGCGGGTTCCATTCCTTTACCGTCTGTTACCTGCACTTCGTAGCGACCACGAAGATAAACTCCGCTATTACTGCCTTTTGGAATACGAAACTCGATATGGAGCTTAAAATCATTAAATTTTTCGTTGGTCACCAGGTTTACACCCGATTTTGGACTGCGTAAAATACCGTTTTCTACCACCCATTGACTAGTGCCTTCTGTGTGCCAGTCTTTGATTGAATTGTCCTTGATAAGGTGAATCGGTTTACCCCACATCGGTGCAGCTGTACGACGTAATATTGGTGCGCGAACACCTGTCCAGGTTTGTGTTTTACCGTCAACAGTCTGGAGAGTTCCGGATATTTTTTCACCTTCAATTTTACCATCCACGCGAAGATCGTTGCTTCCTGCCTCCCATTGTTTTGGTATTGCAAAATTAAATTTTCCATCTTTTAAATGGATTTCAGATATGGGGCGGGCACTGCCTACTACGCACATAAATTGTCCTACAAGCGTTGTTCGACCCGAGCGTCTGACTTCGAGCCAAGCCGGTGCCGGTTTTCCGTCGACATCTATTGTTATGTCCCAGCTGCCTTTGAGAGAATCTTTTTCAACTGCATAAAGATTATTGCTGATAATAGTTATAAAAACAGTAAATAATAAACTCATTGCCTTATTCTTGCTAAAGAAATTGGTGAATGATTGGGTTGTGGTTTTGAGGTTCATAAAGTTTTTTTTTGGAAATTAAAGTTAGTCAATTTACGATAAATATTGATTCGCGTGAAACAAACGATTTACATGATTCAGTTTGTCAGGTTTACTAATCCTTCTCCCCAATTCTCGTAACGATGATTGACTATAAAATAAAAAAACTCAGCGAATCTCTGTGCTACCTTCGCATAACTCTGTGAAATAACCCCACTTAGCAAACTCAAAATCTCTTTCACGTAAAAATAATTGTCAAAAAATTTGCGAAACCGAATAGTTGCGCGTATATTTGCAACCGATTGGCTTCCTAATTAAATTTTGAATACTATGAGACGAGACATTTTTCAGGCAATAGCCGATCCGACAAGAAGGTCTATTCTAACCTTAATTGCGCTACAGGCAATGACACCAAATGCCATTGCGGAGAACTTTAATACTACACGCCAGTCTGTTTCTAAACACCTTCGCATCCTTACGGAATGCGATTTAGTAAAACAAGAGCAGCGAGGCCGGGAAATTTACTATTCACTTGAAATAGAAAAGATGAAAGAGATTGATAAATGGATCAAACAATTCAGAGAAATTTGGGAAACCAAGTTTAACCAGCTAGACGAACTATTAGTAACATTAAAAAACCAGAAAAAATGAAAAACGATTTGCTATTTGATTTTACCGTTGACAAACCAGCCAAAACGGTATACATAAACAGAGAATTTGCAGCAGAATTGCCGCTAGTTTGGGATGCTTTTACGAAAGCCGAACTTTTGGATCAATGGGTGGCTCCAAAACCATGGTCAGCCAGAACAAAACATATGAATTTTGAAGTGGGCGGAAGACGATTTTATGCTATGGTAAGTCCGGAAGGCCAAGAACGCTGGGCAGTTCAGGAATTTACTTCGATTACGCCGAAAACCAATTTTAAAATGTACAATACGTTTTCAGACGAAAATGAAAATCGTGAATTACCTGGCTCCGATTGGGATTATACTTTCAGCGAAAACAACGGTATCACAAAAGTGAGCATTAGCATTTTTAATGAATCGCTTGAGCGTTTAGAGAAAATGATTGAAATGGGCTTTGTACAAGGCTTTAAAATGTCTGTCGAAAACTTAGAGAAACTATTGGAAACGGTATCTCAAAAGTAAAAAATCATGGCAGCTACCCATGCGCACAATAGAAAAAAATCTCGCAATCCCGATAATTATCGGGAGCAGGGTCGCAAAGTTTTATAATTTCACAAAGTTACTCAGAAGAGGCACGGAGATTCACTAAGTTTTAAAAGAAAATTGGAAAAAATAATCACACAAAGGCGCAGTCCCGAGGCTTCGGGAGCAAGGTTTTTTTCTAATTTTAATCATAGCCCACGGTTTCAACCGTGGGAAATGGATCATGAAAATAAAACGCAATTTTTGATTGTGAAATTAATCGTGAAATTCTAGCGAAAATGTGTCCCCATTAAATTGCGTCCCAATGGTTGAAACCATTGGCTATGTTTATAGGATTTTGTTTGGAATCTGTTTATACCTACAAATAATTTCACACTAGTTTCCATAAAAAACAAATAATTTTTCAAAACAAACGCAACCATTAAATTAAAAACTCATCTTTATAGTAAAATAGATAAAAAATGAGAAAAATTTTAACTTTAATTATTGCAATTTTATTTTTTAGCTGTTCGTCAGAAAATGATCCAAACGATAAGAAAAGATTTGAAATAGATGTTCTGCCTATTCATGAAAATTCATCAAAAGTAAATCTTGCTATTGGAATCACGAAAGACGCCAATTTAAGTTTAGTATTTAAAACGTTGAATGAATTGCATTTTGATATTCGACAAATGAATGGTTTCGTTTATTATTCAAATACTCCAGAAAGTGGTGTTAATACCTTAAGGGACGAATTAAACCAAAAACCTTACATAAAAACAGGTGCCTGGAGCGCTACCCCTTATACCGTTTTCTTTAATCAGACAGACAATAAAACTATGATTGTAAATAGTTTTTTTGAGATGAATCTTACCAACCAAACCGATCTTCTCAATTTAATTTCTTCATCAAAATGGGAAGACAAATTAAGTGATACAAAAGATATTTATTTAAGTGTTCCCGAAGGATCAGAAGCTTACTTTAAAGAGCAAATGAAGAAATTTTCATTTGTAAAATGGACCGAAACATTTGATCAGGTTTGCATATCTTACGAACAAGCTCCTGTACTTTCGGCAAATGTTCCTAGTAGCGGAAATGTAAATCAGGTAATTCCAATTCCTGTGGTTTTTGTAGTTCATAATGGCTGTGGTGGATTTGACTCTATTACTGAAACCAATTCAGGAAACACAAAAACGATCATCGTAAAAGCTAAATATGAAGGCTGTTTATGCACTCAAAGTATTGGCAATATTCAAACCACCTATAATTTTACTGCTACAACAACTGGAATCCACACCATAAAATTTTTAAAGGCTGATGGGAATTTTTTAACGTACTCTATTAGTATTCAATAAAAAAATCACTTTGCAAAACGTATATTCTAAAGCCCAAAAGATTTTGATAGCTGCCGAAATTGTTTGGGCTTTTCATAAATCTTTCAATACCGGAAACACTTTTTTAAACTTGACAAAAGCAGCTTCATAAACACTTTTATAAACTGTATTAGGATAAAAAGTCTTTCCGGTTTTGTTTTCATAGGTGATATCCTTCCCTATCGATTTCATGCCAATCATGACAGCGCCCCAGGCAGAGCCTTCGATTGTTTGCGAGGTTTCTACTTGCATCTGAAAAATATCCGCTACCATTTGGAGCCAAAGATCACTTTTACCAAATCCGCCACTTGCCATTATTTTGGTTTGTTTTCTTTTCTCAGGATCCGGGAGTAAAATTTCTGTAATCTGAAAGAGTCCAAATAAAATACCTTCTAAAGTTGCCCTTACCAAATGTGCCTGAGTGTGGGTTATCTGCATTCCTAAAAGAGAACCTTGCGCTGCTGCGTCCCAAATTGGCGCTCTCTCGCCCAGTAAATAAGGCACAAAGAGCAATCCATCAGAACCGGCAGGGATTTTTTCTGCTTCTTGAAAAAGAACTTCAAAAGACTGATCAGTTTTCAATAAAGTTTCCCTGAGCCATTGTAAAATAATCGCTCCGTTATTTACAGCTCCTAAAACAAGGTATTGATCGCCCATCAAATGGTAACACTGGGTTCGCATTTCTTCATCCAGATAAGGTGTGTTGATGGGTAATCGTACGGCTCCACTCGTTCCAATAGTAAGAGCAATACAGCCTTTATTCATGGCGCCTGTTCCCAGATTGGCCAAAGCTCCGTCGCCACCGCCAATTATATACAGAAAGTCATCTGAGATTCCTTTGCATTGATGTGTTACTTCGCAGACTGTGGATAATTGTTCGGATTTCAGGTTTAAAAAATCTAAAATTTCAGAATCCCATTGTAAAGTATAAATATTTAACAATCCGCTTCCTGATGCCATTGAAGTATCTGTATAATATTCATTGGTAAGATGATGCCATACATATTCCTTAATACTAATAAATTTATAGGTTTGAGAAAAAATATCGGAATCAAACTCTTTAAACCATGCAATTTTGGTCATCGGTGAAAAAGGATGAATCGGGATTCCGGTTTTTTGATAAAAATGTTTTCCCTTTTCAGAATTCTTAAGTTTTTCGGCAATGGTATTGGCCCTGTTATCGGCCCATAAAATAGCATCTGTCAAAGGTTTACCGATTTTATCAATGGCAATAATACTTTGCATCGCTGAGCTGAAACTGATAAACTCGGGCTGAATGCCTTTTGTAATTTGTGCAATACAATCTAAAACAGTCTGTAAAATCTCTTGCGGATTCTGCACGCTCCAATCCGGTTTTGGATGATACATCGGATAGGCATTAGAAACCTGCCTGATTACATTTCCGTGTATATCAAAACAAATGGCTTTTGTGGCCGTGGTTCCAATGTCGATTCCTATATAAAATGATTCCATGTTTTTTACTGCTTCAAATCCTTTTTAATCACCAAATATTTTAAATCTGTTTTCCCAACGTTGCTAATTCCATGTTCCATATTGGATGGACAGTAAAAACTGGTATTGGGTCCCGCGGTTACGGTTTTTCCGTCAAGGTAGAATTGAGCTGTACCTTCGAGAATGAAAAAGAATTCTTCTTCGACATGGTGGTGCGGCGCATGTGTTGATTTTCCGGGTTCGACGATACTCATTTTGAGTGTGTTTTCCTGAGTGAAGTTTTTATCGGCAAACCAATATTGATAACCTACTTTCGTTTTAGTGGCTTTGTCTAATTCAAAGTGATTGACACAATTTTCAATCGTATATTTTGGCGCTGTTTGAGTTGTTTCTTTTTTTACTTCCTGTGCTTGTGCAGACTGCTGTATGAACAATGCAATAACTGCAATGATGAAGGTTGAGGCTGGTTTCATTTTCTTTTTTATTGTAATAATACAAAAAATGCTTTTACGCAGCGCTTAAAAACAAAAAACAAGCTTTATTAGCCTGTTTTTTGTTTTATGATTTTCTTTAAAATTTGATCGCAATTTTTCCGATCGTAGTTCCTGATTCCAGTAACTCATGCGCTTTTTTGACATTGGAAACCGTAAGACCATTTAGCGTTGTTTTTAAGGTAGATTGGATCGTCCCTTTATCTAATAAATTAGCTAGTTCGCTTAAAATATGATGTTGACTGATCAGATCTTCTGTTTGAAATGTCGAGCGTGTAAACATGGATTCCCAATGAAAACTGACACTTTTAGTTTTTAATTGAAGAAGATTCACCTTTTCGTTAGGAGTACTAATCGAGCCAATATGTCCCTGAGGCTTTATCAGTTCTGTAAATGCATGCCAATACTGATTGGCGTCAACCAAATCTAAAATAAAATCAACTTGCTGAAAACCGGCATTTCGAACCTCTTCAATCAAATTTTTATGATTTACCACAAAATCGGCGCCTTGTTGTTTGCACCATTCGATAGATTCAGGACGGGATGCTGTAGCAATTACAGTTAATCCGGCCACTTTTTTAGCCAATTGAATAGCAACTGATCCTACTCCGCCCGCTCCTCCAATTATTAAAATGGTTTTGCCTTTATCTTTTTCCGGATTGATGCGAATTCTGTCAAATAATATTTCCCAGGCTGTTAGACTGGTTAATGGCATTACTGCTGCCTGTTCTATCGAAAGTGATTTTGGCTTTTTACCCACAATACGCTCGTCAATAATTTGATATTCGGCATTGCTGCCTTGTTTGGTAATATCGCCTGCATAGAAAACTTCGTCTCCTACTTTAAACAAACTAACCTGATCACCAACGGCTTCTACAATTCCCACAGCATCCCAGCCTATAATTTTTGGTGTTTCTAAGACCGTTTCTTTGGCACTATTCTGGCGAACCTTAAAATCTACCGGATTAACAGAAATGGCTTGTATTTTAACTAATAAATCATGCGCTCCCGGAATTGGTTTTGGAGTTTCAAATTCAATAAAACTATCTTCTTTATCTATGGGTAACGAGGTTTTAAATCCTATTGCTTTCATCTTTTTATCTTTTGATTTAAACTAATAACACAAAGATACTCACAAAGAAGAACCTGGAAATTGTATAAATTCGCTATGAATTTGTACATGTTTATCGTTTTGGATTATTATTTTTATAGACTTATTGATCTTACAAACTCCAGTTTACGACAATTGAAATTTAATAGTTTTAAATCATGCACGCAATTAATATCACAATGTATACACAAGATACTACTCAGATTGAAGCTGTAAAAACTTTTATGAAATCACTGAATATAAAATTTGAGATAACAAATGTGAAATTTTATGAGCTAACTGCTAAGCAGCAACATGTTTTAGATAATCAAATTAATTTAAACAAAATTTTATATAAAGATGCTGAAACAATTTATACTGATTTAAAAAATAGCTATAAGCTATAAATCATATTTAAAGTCTATATTTCTAAAAATAATAAACTTCAAGAGTAACCTTTAAACCTTTTTATTATGAACCAACTCCAACTTAAAATAAAATCACACTTTATATTTGTTATTGCTTTTACTTTTACAAATTTTATATACGCTCAGCTATCAGCAGAAAAAAACCATAACTTAATAGCAAAAGGCGCAGTTCTCACAAAGCTATCAGATCAGTACAGTTTTACAGAAGGGCCTGCCGCAGATAAAAAAGGAAATATTTATTTTACCGATCAGCCCAATAATAGAATCATGAAATGGTCGGTTAATGGCGAACTTTCTGTTTTTATGGAAAATGCAGGAAGAGCTAACGGTTTGTATTTTGATCACGAAGGCAATCTTTTGGCTTGCGCCGATGAAAAAAATGAAATTTGGAAAATAGACAAGAACAAGAATAGTACTGTATTGGTAAACAACTTCGAAGGAAAAAGGCTCAACGGTCCCAATGATCTCTGGGTCGATCCAAAAGGCGGTATCTACTTTACAGATCCTTTTTACAAAAGAGAGTACTGGACGCATACCTCCAAAGAGATAGAGAAAGAATGTGTTTACTATTTATCTGCCGATAAATCCAAAATTAGCAACGTTGACAATGAGCTTGTAAAACCCAATGGCATTATTGGAACTTCGGATGGAAAAACATTATACATAGCTGATATAGGAGCAAACAAAACGTACTCTTATACAATAAACAGTGATGGTTCTTTAGGCAAAAAAACGCTGTTTACTGAATCAGGTTCAGATGGAATGACAATAGACGCCTCCGGAAACATTTACTTAACCGGAAAAGGTGTTAGTGTATTTAATCCGCAGGGAGAAAAAATAGCCCATCTTGATGTTGCTGAACCGTGGACAGCCAATGTTTGTTTTGGAGGAAAAAAGTTTAAAACATTATTTATTACTGCCGGTAAAAGTGTTTATACCTTAGAGATGAACGTTCGCGGAATGAAATAATACCTCCATCTTGAAGACCAAACATTATAAATAAAACTTAAATTTTAATTTTGAATTTGAATATACGTAGTTAACTACGTAAATTTGCATACAAATTATTTGTTATGGTATTAGAAAAATCAAAATCATTGGTACTAGGGAATCTTTTGCAGCGTTTGACCGAGAACTTGCGAAAAGAGGCACAGCTATTTTACAGAAGTCAGAATATTGATTTTGAACCAAAATGGTTTCCGGTAATTTATGTGCTTTCGCAAAGAAAGGCGATCAGTGTGGTGGAACTTTCTCAGGAAATTGGGTACTCTCATCCTACTACAATTTCGCTTTTGAAAGAATTAGAGAAAAAGGAATTGATCGGTTCTACCAAAGATTCTAAAGATGAAAGAAAGCGCCTGATCACGCTTACTGAAAAAGCAAACGAACTCATAGAGCAACTGCAGCCATTGTGGGCTGTTATGACACAGGCTTTAGTGGAACTTACCGATACGGAAAATAATTTGTACAAAGCCATAAACGAAGTAAATCAAAACTTAAAA
Organism: Flavobacterium sp. Root420; assembly: GCF_001427905.1. Taxonomy (GTDB): domain Bacteria; phylum Bacteroidota; class Bacteroidia; order Flavobacteriales; family Flavobacteriaceae; genus Flavobacterium. The sequence continues at coordinate 251,490 of NZ_LMEF01000029.1, read as the reverse complement.
ACAAAAAATCTTTTTGACCGAATGACAGCAATTAAAGAAATGAACCTAAATAATCCTCTTAAAGAAGTGGAAAACGATATTAAAGTAGAGAAAATCGAAGATCAAAAATTGGAATCGATCGCATTTGCAATTAGAAGACAAGTTTTTGTTGAAGAGCAAAATGTATCGCAGGAACGCGAATCTATGGATGATGCCCAGGCGATTCATTATCTGGCAACGGTAAACGGCTTGCCGGCCGGAGCAGCGCGCTACAGAATAATGGAGAAAGGAGCAAAAATTGAACGTATTGCGGTTTTGAATTCGTATCGCGGAAAGAAAGTTGGAGAAGCCATTCTGAAAAAAATTGTAGCGGATTTACACGATAAAGAGAAGATTTATCTTTATGCGCAGGTCAATGCCAGTCCGTTTTATATTAAAAACGGGTTCAGACAAACCAATAATTATTTCCTGGATGCCGGAATTGAGCATGTCGAAATGGATTTGGTTAAATAAAAATCAGATAAAGTATTTCTTGGCAGACGATATTGCTGCTAAGAAATGCTTAATGATTTTTTAAATTCCGATGGGGAGATTCCGGTGCTTTTCATCATGAATTTATTAAAATGACTGCTATCAATAAATCCTAAATCGTTACTAATTTCTGAAAAAGTTAAATTGCTTTTGCTCAATTTTTCGGTTACCACTTTAAGTTTGGTTTGTACAATATAATCTCTTAAAGTAATATTTAAATGGTTTTTAAAATACTCGCCAATGTAATGGATCGAAACATTAAAATGACTGGCCATTTCTTTTTTCTTCAGCAAATGCGGATTTGCGATATTGGATCGGATGTAACTTAAAATCGTATCAATTTTTAATATTTCAGTAGTTTGCAAGTTTAGATTAGTTTCATTTAAACTGGCATTTCGGCGAATGATTTGAATGAGTGCCGTCATTAAACTTTTGATTATAAGTTCGTTTTGTCCTTTTGGTTTAGCCACTTCAGTTAGGATTTTTACAATAAGCATTTCGCAAAACGCTTTATCATCATCCAGAAAAATTAAATTCCCATTGGTCTGATTGTGGTAGTAAAACAATTTTTCGATCTCTTCAATTTCCTTTTTATTCGAAAAAAAATTAGGCAGGAACCGCAGGCAGTGAAACTTTGTTGGTTTTAAGGTTTTAAACGAGTGATAATCTTTTGGCGTAAGCAAATAAATATCGTGCTCTTTATAATGGTGGGGAATTGAATTTAGTATATGATTTCCAGTTCCATATTCGATATAAAGCAATTCGAAAAAATTATGACGGTGCACTTCTTTCTTCCATGTTAATTCTTCTACGGAATAAATTTCGAAATCTTTGTATATAAAAAAGGTGTCTTTCATAATCCTTAATTTTTACAAATATAACCTATCTTTTTACATCAGATAATAAAAGTGAACGCAGTTACTTTGTACCGATAATTAAAACCTAAAAGACAACATGAACTCAGAAACAATAAAAATAGGAATTCTTGGAATTGGTGGAATCGGCGGATTTGTTGGTGCTCCATTGGCAAAGAAATACAAAGACAGTACCACCAAAATCATTTTTATTTGCAGAGGTGAAACCAAAAACGCCATTCAAAAGGAAGGTTTACTGTTTGAATCTAAAGGCGAAACGACAACCATATTTCCGGATTTAGTATCAGATAATCCGACAGCAATAGGGATTTTGGATGTTTTAATTCTTACTTCTAAATCTTATTCTATAAGCGATGTACTATCTAGTTATAAAGATTGTATCAATGCGGCGACTGTTATAATCACGTTACAAAATGTGGTAAATGCTGAAGAAATTATCCGTGAAACTTTACCAGAGGCCGGGCAAATTATGGAAGGCTGTATTTATGTCGCTTCGAATGTAATGCAAGCAGGACATGTACAGCATGTTGGCGGTCCCGGAAAAATTTTCGTGGGGGGAAAAGAAAATCAACCTTTGATCGATTTGTTAGCAGCCGGAGGTTTAGACATTACGTATCTTGAAAATATTAACCAAACGCTCTGGAAGAAATATTTGTTCGTTGCGCCGGTTGCAGCCATAACTTCTGCCTATAAAGTTTCTTTTGGCCAGCTTTTGGAAGATCAAAATCTAATGCATATTCTGGAAAATATGATGATTGAGATTCAATCGCTTGCGCTGAAAAATAATATTATTCTAACAAATGAAGACATTGAAACCGCTAAAGATTTATTGACGAAATTTCCTTTTGAATCTAAGTCATCGTTGCAATTGGATTTTGAAAATAACAATAAAACTGAAAAACATTTTTTGGTTGATTATGTTATTGAAAATGCCAAAAAACACGACATTGAAACTCCATTTTATAATGATGTCAATGAAAAAATAGAGAAAGGAATGACAGATATTGTAGGGCTGGACTTCAGTCCAGTCTAGGTTATGCAATTTTTTAGTATCATCTTATGAAAACTAAACCTCTCGTCTAGCCCCGAGAAGCGGTATCCTTTTTCCGGCTTCTTTAGTCGGGAAAAGATACAAGCGGATAGCGGGACTAAACGTTTGATAAAAACGAAATTTCTGCTCCTTAAAAATCAACTTATTTTAAAAATTGAAAGGATTTTTATTCTTCAGGAAAGAAATGAGACGTTTTTTGGAATTAAAAAGTATCGGAATGATCTTAATCGAACTTGAATTTTAGTTAAACTTTAATTAAAACCAGACTTTCAGAAAATATAAAATCTTTCTGAAGTCCTTATTTTACTGCTATTTCATTATCATCTATAACAGAATAAGAAAAAATTATAATGAATTTATGTTATAATTAGAAAATCGGTATTACATTTGCCTAACAGTGTTAGATTATTTAATACTCATCAAAATGGCAAGTAAAGATCGTATATTAAGACAAAAAGAAGAGACAAGAAATAATATTCTTGAAGCTGCTTATTCTATCGTAAAAGAAGAAGGATGGCAAGGTCTGAGTATGCGAAAGATTGCTGACAAGATTGAATACACTGCCCCTATTATCTACGAATACTTCTCCAATAAAGAAGCTATTTTAAATGAATTAACCGGTAAAGGATTTATTAAATTATCGAAAGAGTTGCAAAACGCCAGAGCTAAATTTGATAAACCGGAAGACCAATTAGAAGCCATGTGGATGGCGTATTGGGATTTTGCCTTTACAGATACCGAAATGTATCAGGTTATGTTTGGTGTGCAAATGAATTGTTGTTCCCAACAATGTTCGGCTGCAGAGGCACCTTACAAATTGTTCACCGCAGTGATTGCTGAAATTATGAAAGACAGTAATCCGGGCCCTGAAGTTATCAAACAAAAATATTTTACATTCTTTTCTGTTATTCACGGTTTAATTGCGATTAACATCATTAACAAAAGCGAAGTAATGGAAACAATCAACAATCAAATCCTCAAAGATGCGATTGGTGGTATCATCAAATCAATACAGTAAAAAAATTTTCAATTCCACTTAACAGTGTTAGAAAATTTAATTAGAGTAATTTAGTAACCTTTTTTTACTATTTACTTAACAGTGATAAATAATTTAATACCGATTTTTAATAGAATCGCAATGGGCTCACTATTCGGAATTTTGCGCCTTTTAACTTAACAACGTTAGATAATTTAATCAAATTAATTATGAATATCGGGAAAACCAGAATACAAAAGATTTTAACTCAAATAAATGTCCAACAAATTAAAACCAATATGAAAATGAAAAATGTAATTATAACCAGTTTTATTCTGGCACTTGTACTAAGCAGTTGTGCAGATAAAGCGCAGGCTCCTGCTCCGGCAGCTCCACTCCTGCCTGTTTTAGCGATTCAAAACTCTGATGCTGTGACTGATGCTGAATATCCAGCTTCGATACAAGGAACTGTAGATGTAGAGATTCGTCCACAAGTAAGCGGAAACCTTGATCGCGTTTTAGTAGACGAAGGCGCCTATGTAAGTAAAGGCCAAACTTTATTCAAAATAAACGAACGCCCTTTCCGTGAGCAATTAAACAATGCTTTGGCTAGCCTTCATGCTTCTGAAGCGGCTTTGATCAACGCTCAGTTAGAGGTAGATAAATTAACTCCTTTAGTTCAAAATAAGGTGGTTTCTGACTATCAATTGAAAACGGCTAAAGCTTCTCAAAAAATTGCTGCTGCTAATATCGAGCAGGCAAGAGCAATGGTAGCATCTGCCAGAATTAATTTAGGATATACCAATGTGACAGCACCTGTTAGTGGTTACATAGGAAGGTTGCCTAAAAAACAAGGAAGTTTAGTTTCGGCTACCGATATTGAACCGCTAACCAAACTTTCAGATGTGCATGAAGTTTTTGTTTACTTCTCTTTAGGTGAGACTGATTTCATCAAATTCAAAACGCAATATGCCGGAAATACCCTAGGTGATAAAATCAAAAAATTACCTCCTGTTACTTTGATTTTGGCTGATGATAATCCTTATGCACAAACAGGAAAAATTGATATGGTGGATGGTCAATTTGATAAAAACACGGGCGCGATTACCTTAAGAGCGACTTTCCCAAATGCAAACGGAACTTTACGTTCTGGAAACACTGGAAAAATTCGTTTAGGAATCAATCATGACGATGCGATTCTGGTACCACAATCGGCTACTATTGAAATGCAGGATAAAGTATTTGTTTATACGCTTAACAAAGGAAATAAAGTAAACAAAATGCCTATCACAATTCTTGGTAAAAGCGGAACCAATTATTTAATTAAAGATGGTGTAAAATCTGGGGACCAAATTGTATTGAGCGGAATCGACAAACTTCAGGAAGGACAAGTGATCCAACCTCAAAAATCGACTGCTGAAGTTGCCCAAATAATTAACAAAAAATAATTTTTACGACAATGTTCAAAATATTTATACAAAGACCTGTACTGGCAACCGTAATCTCCATTTTATTGGTGATCCTGGGTGTACTTGGACTTACAAAATTGCCTTTACAACAGTTTCCTGATATTGCGCCTCCCTCGGTTTTGGTAACGGCGGTTTATCCGGGAGCGAATGCCGAAACGGTTTTACGTTCGGTTGCACCCTCTTTGGAAGAGTCTATAAATGGGGTTGAAAACATGACCTACATGAGTTCAACAGCGAGTAACGATGGTACACTTGCAATTACTGTTTTCTTTAAATTAGGAACAGATGCCGATCAGGCTGCAGTTAATGTTCAGAACAGAGTTGCTCAGGCGACAAGTCAGTTACCTGCCGAAGTTGTTCAGCAAGGTGTAATTACCGCCAAACAACAAAACAGTTTCATCATGGCCATTGGTATGTACACAGAAGACGAATCGAAATACGATCAGACTTTTGTTGCCAATTATGCTCAAATTAATATCATTCCGGAGATTAAACGTATTCCGGGTGTAGGTGCTGCCAGTATTTTTGGTGGGGTTAAAGATTACTCGATGAGGGTTTGGCTCAACCCAACTCAAATGTCGACTTACAATGTGACGCCAAATGAAGTTATGGCAGCGATTCAGGACAAAAGTTTAGAGGCTGCTCCGGGTAAATTTGGGGAAAGAAGTAAAGAAGTTTTTGAATATGTAATTAAATACAAAGGGAAACTTACCAAACCGGAAGATTATCAAAACATTGCGATTCGTTCGAATGCTGACGGTTCTATCCTGCGTTTGAAAGATGTTGCCAGAGTCGAACTTGGGGCTTACTCTTATAACAGTTTAACCCGTTTGAACGGTAAAAAAGGGGTTGTAATTGGGGTTATTCAGCTGGCTGGTTCTAACTCCAATGAAATTCAGATTGCGATCAACAAATTGATGGAGAAGGCCTCTAAGGATTTCCCGGCAGGAATAAAACACAATATTTTCTATAGTACAAAAGTATCATTAGATCAATCCATCGAACAGGTTGAGCATACTTTAATTGAAGCTTTTATACTGGTATTTATAGTGGTATTTATCTTCCTGCAGGATTTCAGATCAACATTAATTCCGGCCATTGCTGTACCTGTAGCAATTTTAGGAACGTTCTTCTTCATGCAGTTATTTGGATTCTCGATCAACCTTTTAACGCTTTTCGCTTTAATCTTAGCCATTGGTATTGTGGTGGATGATGCGATTGTCGTCGTCGAGGCCGTGCACGCGAAAATGGAGCATAAACATTTGTCTCCAAAAGTAGCCACACATGAAGCAATGCACGAAATAACGGGTGCTATTATCTCAATTACGCTGGTAATGGCTGCTGTATTCCTGCCGGTTGGTTTTATGGAAGGTTCAACGGGAGTTTTCTATCGTCAGTTTGCTTTTACGATGGCAATTGCAATTGTAATTTCAGCCGTAAATGCTTTGACATTAAGCCCTGCCCTTGCCGCTTTATTCTTAAAAGATAATCATGCTGCGCACGAAGGAGATCCTTCATACAAAAAACAAGGATTTAAAGAGAAATTCTTTACCGGATTCAACAATAGTTTTGAAGCATTGACCAACCGTTATGTTGGCGGATTAAAATTCTTAATTCGTAATAAATGGGTTAGTTTAGGTGGATTGGCCTTAATTACTTTCGCCACAATTGTAATGGTTAAAACCACTCCTGCAGGATTTATCCCGACAGAAGATCAGGGTTTTATTGCCATTGCTGTTAACACTCCGTCTGGGACATCTCTTGACGGAACTCAGAAAATAATGACTCAGGCAGAAAACACTTTAAAACGTTTAGACGCATCACGATTTGTAACGGCAATCTCTGGTTTCAACTTACTAACGAATTCTACTAGCCCATCATCGGCAGTTGTTTTCGTATTGCTTAAACCAAATGAAGAACGTGGCGAGGTTAAAAATATTGAGGAAATCATGAATCAGGTTCGTGGCCAATTGGGCGCGATTTCAGGAGGTAGTTTCTTCGTGTTTAGTTTCCCAACTGTTCCCGGATTTAGTAACGTTGAGGCATTGGATTTGGTTCTTCAGGATAAAACCGGAGGTAAACTCGATAAGTTTAGCGGAATCTCTCAAACCTTTATTGGGGAATTGATGAAACGCCCTGAAATTGCAGTAGCCTTTACCTCTTTCAAAGCCGATTATCCTCAATTACAATTGGATATCAACGATGAAAAAGCAGATCAGTTAGGCGTTAAGGTAAAAGATATTCTGCAAACCATGCAGGCTTATTTTGGTAGTGCGCAAGCCTCCGACTTTAACCGATTTGGTAAATATTACAGAGTAGTTGTTCAGGCCGATATTGCAGACAGAGCAGATCCGTCAGCCATTGACAGGGTGTTTGTGAAAAACAAAAATGGCGAGATGGTTCCGATAAATACTCTAGTAAAACTAAGCCGTATTTACGGTTCTGAAACCGCTTCGAGATACAACTTGTTTAACTCAATTTCGATTAATGCGATTCCCAAACCTGGATTTAGTTCCGGAGATGCCATTAAAGCGATTGAAGAAGTAGCAGCCCAACAATTACCTGCAGGTTATAGTTATGAATTCTCAGGACAAACCCGCGAAGAAATTTCTTCCGGAGGTCAATCGGCAACGATTTTCTTACTGTGTTTGATATTCGTCTATTTCTTACTTGCCGCACAGTACGAAAGTTACATTTTGCCTTTAGCAGTAATCTTATCCATACCTGCAGGAATTTTTGGAGTATTCGTAGCGATTGGTTTAACAGGAATTGAAAACAACATTTATGTACAAGTTGCATTGGTAATGTTAATTGGATTGCTCGCCAAGAATGCGATTTTGATTGTCGAGTTCGCCGTCCAGAAACGAAAATCCGGACAGGCTTTGGTCAAAGCTGCTATAGATGCTGCCAAATTACGTTTACGTCCAATTATCATGACCTCACTGGCTTTCGTAGTAGGATTGATTCCGATGATGAGTGCCAAAGGACCATCGGCACAAGGTAACCACTCCATTAGTATTGGTGCCGCCGGAGGTATGGTTTCGGGAGTAATTCTAGGGTTGTTGATCATCCCGGTTTTATTTATCGTATTCCAACATTTACAAGAAAAAGTTTCCGGAAAACCGGCAGCTGTAACACATAACGAAGAAAAATAAATATGGAAAATTATATAACGACAATCCTGGTGGCCATCATTTTTGGCATCGGCTATATATCGTACAGAATCTCACGAGATCTTGAAGCTAAAAAAGATACCTGTACAGAAATTTAATGACAAAATATAAAATGAAAAAGTATATAACCAAAATCGTGATGGTCGCCATTTTGATCACCACATTGATATCCTGTTCCGTTTCGAAGGATATTGAAACTCCAAAAGATGCACTTCCTGAGAATTTCAGGAATGCATCGGTTTCAAAAGATACGACGAGTATTGCCGATTTGGAGTGGAAAAACTTCTTTACAGAAAAAGATATTATCAAGCTCATCGACAGTGCGGTAGTTCGAAATAACGATTTGCAAATCGCTACTAAAAACATCGAAATTGCACAATACAGATTTACGCAATCTAAATGGGGAAATGTTCCTCAGGTGAATTTGAGCGTTACTGCCAGCAGCAGCAATCCGTCAGACAATAGTTTTACGGGAAAAAACCTGAATCAGGCTTTGGGTCAAAAACACATTGACGATTTCTCAGCCGGAGCCACACTTTCATGGGAAGCTGATATTTGGGGTAAAATCAAAAATCAGAAAAAAGGGGCATATGCTGAATATCTTCAATCTGAAGAGGTGAAAAAGGCGTTGCAAACCAATATTGTTGCCAATGTTTCTAAAGGATATTACAATCTTTTGATGTTGGATGCACAATTGGAAATTGCCAGACAAACCCTGAAACTGAATGACAGCACCACTACTATCATCAAACTGAAATACGATGCCGGTCAGGTAACTTCATTGGCGATTCAGCAATCCGAAGCGCAGAAATTAAACTCGGCGCAATTGATTCCGTTATTGGAACAAAACATCGCCATTCAGGAAAATGCCTTGAGTGTACTAACAGGATCTTTCCCGGATTCAAAAGAAAGAACGATTCGTTTGAGCTCGATTGCCATTAAAAACAATGCCGCTATCGGAATTCCGTCTTCACTAGTAAGCAGAAGACCCGATGTAAAAAGTGCTGAATTGGCTTTAAAAGTAGCCAACGCCAATGTTGGAATCACAAAAGCAGATTTTTATCCGGCTTTGAGAATTACAGCACAAGGTGGCGTGAATTCATTCGAAGCGAGTAATTGGTTCAATATTCCGGCTTCTTTATTCGGAACTGTTGCCGGAGGTTTAACGCAACCTTTATTAAACAATAAAAGAGTCAGAACGCAATATAATATTGCTGTTGTTGAAAGAGAAAAAGCCGTTATCCGTTTCAGACAATCTGTTTTAGTAGCGGTTGGTGAAGTTGCAGATGCTTTGGTTGCTGTTGAAAAATTACAACAGCAAGAAGCTTTTCTTCAAGAGCGCGTAAAAACGTTGCAACAAGCTATTAAAAATGCCAATCTGTTATTCAAAAACGGAATGGCGGAATACCTTGAAGTACTTTCTGCGCAAGCCAGTTTATTGCAAAGCGAATTAGAATTAGCCGATATAAAAAGAGCACAACTTTCTGCCAATACCGAGTTATATCGCGCATTGGGCGGTGGTTGGAGATAATACCCGTTTTAATTATTTATTTATTTGAGATGACGCTGTGAAACTTCGGTTTTGCAGCGTTTTTTTTATATCCGCCACCAATTACACTAATTTTTACTGATTATATTTTATAGAATTGTGCTTTTAATTTGTCTATAGTTAACCGTTTCAAGCGCGGGCTATGTTTAAAAAGAAATAAAAATTAGCGTAAATTTGCGTAATTCGCGGTAAAAACTTCGTGTCTTAGTCACTTTGCAGCAAAAAAACTTCAACAAATGTCAAGCAATCAAATCAGATACCTTCAGGAACTAAAACTAAAATTCCAAAGCTATGCTTCTATTTCAGATGCCTCCTGGCAATTAATAGAAAATATAGTTGAATTTCAATCTGTCAAAAAAGGAGAAATACTTTTACAAAACCGACATATTGCCAAAAAAATTCATTTTATCTGCAAAGGTGCTTTACGAGCTTTTATAACTGATGCAGCTGGAAATATTTATAACAAAAACATTTTTCTGGAAGGAGATTTTGCAGGCTCAACTGCTTCTTTAATTCAGCAAACTCCTTCTGATTTTTCTATTGAAACTCTTGAAGATTCGATCCTGATAAACATCAATTACAAAAAATACAGAGCATTAATTGACCAAAATACCGATCTTAAAAGCTATTATATCGCTTATCTCGAAAAGAATTGGGTAATCGAAAAAGAACAACGCGAAATTTCCTTAGTGATGGAAAATGCGACCCAAAGATACCTTAATCTGTTAGCCAAACATCCCGATATTTCAGAGAGGATTGCGCTGCTTCATATTGCGTCACATTTAGGAATTACACCAACACAATTGAGCCGAATCAGAAAAGAGCTTCAAAAAGATTTGTAACTCAACATATGTAAAGGTTTCCCATAAAAGGCAAGCTTATCTTTGCCTTAGATTCTCATAATTATAATCGAAATGAAAAATATAACCTTAATCGAAGACAACATAAATAATCTTACCGGTCTATGGAAAACTGTTGGAACTCCTTTCTTATCCTATCATAAAAATGAAGCTTTCGAATATTGTAAAATCGAAAATTCAGGCTGGCCCAATAAATTGTGGTTTCATAAAAATATTTCTAAAAAACATCTACCGGACATTATAAAAACCATGCAAACGAATTCAGGTTTGGTTTTGCCTTATTGGGATATCTACCCAACAAAAACTTATGAAGTATTGGATGCTTATGGTTTTGAAATAAAAACGGAACAAGTAGCAATGGCCTTGAAATTAGATCAGAAATTTACATTGCAAAATAATCTTAGTTTCAAAAGAGTTTCTAATGAACAAGATTCTAAAATTTGGTCAGATTTATACCCACGTGCTTTCGGTTACCTGATTAGTAAAGAAATCCTGATTCACAATCACAATGATGTTCATTTCTATTTGGTCTCTTTAGAAAATAAACCAATCGGAACTTTCATGCTTTTCCAAACTCAAAACAATATCGGAATTCATGGTGTTGGCGTTATTCCCGAAATGCGAAGAAAAGGTTTCGCCGAAGAAATCATCAAATTTGCACTTAATCTTTCCATTGATTTAAATGCTGATTATGCCTTATTGCAAGCTTCAGCAATGGGAAAAGACATTTATACAAGATTGGGTTTTGAGGATTTATTTGTGATTGAGAATTATGTTCTGAAGGGTTAAACAGATTTTCTTTTGTTTTTTTTAATTCTTCGCGCATTTATCTCAGAAATCACAAGTTTGTAGTTACTTTGTTTAAAAACCTCAAGCAGATTCTGCAGATCTAGCAGGTTTCTTTCTTCTTGCTTCTTTCCCTTTTATTCTATTATCTACAATCTAAAATCCACACTTTAAATCTAAAATCTTTCAATCTGTCTCAAATGACCCCAAAATAGTCGTAAATAACTATTCCGTAAGAAAAATAACATTAGTAGATTTGTATTAAATAATTAACTGATAACTATTTAAAAACAAATCACATGAAAAAAGCAAAGATTATTTTCTGGATTACTACAACTATTATTTTTCTGTTTGAAGGTGTTATGCCAGCGTTGACTTCTCAGTCTGAAATGGCTAAAGAAGGGATCAGGCATTTGGGCTATCCTGAATATTTTGGAAACGCTTTAGTTGTATTTAAAATTTTAGGAGTTTTAATTCTGGTAATTCCATCAATTCCTAAGAATGTAAAAGAATGGGCTTATGCCGGATTTGGATTCGATTTTATATTTGCGTCAATTAGCCATTTTGCTGTTGACGGTGTTAATTTCCAATCCTTTTTTCCTTTAATCTTTTTAGTTATTCTGGCTATTTCATACCATTATTATCATAAAATCGAACGCTATAAAAATATTGCGTTATAAACTTTTAAGACGATGATAGAAGTTTTCAAAACAAATGTTCAGGAAGTCGAGCAATCTATTTTGATTGTGGGGAAACTTCTTGAGCATTTTCCAAACAGTGCTATCAATTTTGATTTGGAAGACTGTGATAAGATTCTGCGGATTCATGGCGCTTCGATTTCACATAAGAAAATTATTGAAGTTCTTGATTCGTACGGTTATCATTGCGAAGTACTTTCGTAGAAAAACATAATCATTTGATTTTTAAATATTTAATTTAAAATTGTAAATTTGGTTAATCACTAATCATCAAATCATACCAAATGAATATTCCAAAGAATCATCAAACTGTAATGCCGTATTTAATTTTAAATGGTGCGTTAAACTTTATCGACTTTACCAAAAACGTTTTTAATGCCACTGTTTTGCACGCGCCTAAATTGCGTGACGACGGCACGGCATTACATGCTGAAATTAACATTCATGGTAGCACTATTATGTTTGCTGACACAACCAATGACTGGAAACCACAAACGGCAAACTTATTTGTTTATGTCCCAAATGCCGATGAAAGTTTCAAAAAAGCACTTGAAGAAGGTGCAACAGAATTGATGGCATTAAGCGATCAGGAATATGGCCGAACTTGTGGAGTAACTGATCCTTTTGGAAATGTCTGGTGGATCACATCAGTTGATGAATTCACAATTTAAATCAAAAAAAATGAAAACAGCTCTTCAAGCAGATATTGTCGAAACATTCAAAAAATTAAATGAGATCCATTCTAAGTTTTCTCAAACCGATCTCAATACGATACCTTATCTGGGAAGTTGGACAGCCGGGCAAACAACACAGCATATTATTCTATCCTGTTCAGGCTATTCTGAATTATTTGCCGGAAAAAAGGAAAAAACGATCCGAAAACCTAATCTTTATGTCAAAGATCTTGAAGCTCTTTTTTTGAATTTCAATATCAAAATGGACGCTCCCGAATTTTTAAGGCCGGAAATTATTGACTACAACAAAAACACACAAACTATTGCCCTTCTAAATATAGAATCTGATTTACTTAATTCATCTAAAATTCACGATTTAACATTAACTTGCCTTGATTTTCAAGTTCCCGGATTTGAAAAGTTTACCATTTTAGAATGGATTTCATTTGCCCTTATTCATTCACAAAGACATACTCATCAATTGAATACTATTTATAAGATGTTGACCAAAATATAAAACCATAATTTTAACTCTCCAAAAACCAAACCTCAAAACCATAACATATGAAATCAAAAAGCGGAACAATATTTTTATCGGGTTTAATTGCCGGTACACTTGACATACTTGCAGCTCTTATTATTTATGATCTCATTTTGCAAAAAACGACCTCCATCAAAATTCTTCAATCCATTGCTTCTGGAATATTTAAAAAAGAGGCTTATTCGGGTGGTTCACAAATGGCTTTGTATGGTTTATTGCTCCATTATTTTATAGCACTAACCTTTGCCTGGTTTTATTTTACTATTTATCCGTACTTCAAACTTTTAAAAAAGAATGCCTTACTATCGGGAATTTTGTACGGGATTTTTGTTTGGATCGTAATGAACCTTCTGGTTTTGCCAGCGGTATTTACGGCCCTTCCGGAAAAACACTTCGATTTCCCCCTAATTTTATCCATATTGATTTTAATCTTTTGTATCGGAATTCCTATTGCCTTTATTACAAGAAAACATTATTTGTTTCATCGATAGACAGTTTTCAGTCTCAGTTTTCAGTCTTACGCTTTTAACTAAAACCCGAGATTAGACAGCGATTTAGACTCACGACCCAGACTGAAAGTAAAAACCCAAAACTGAATATAAGACTACAGCGAGACTGAAAACTGAAACTGAAACTGAGACCGCGACTGAGTTTGAAGCTTAAAACTTACACAAATAAAACATTTTATGCCTAAAAAAAGCGAAACTAGTAATCTGGTTTCGCTTTTTTGTGAATAGTATAAAAGCACCACACATTAACGTTAATTTATCACTGCAATACCTTATAAATCAGTTTTTTGGATTAATTTTATAATCCCTCACTTCTTATTACATAATTCCCATATCAATCTTTTTGAGTTAATTTTTTGCTCGATTGGATTAACAGCCCCTCTATTGGTAAAGTAATTTTAGCTAAATAAAATTTAAGAGATGGAATTGGCAGTAGCGCAAAGTTTAATTGCAACAAAACACGGTGTAATTTTAGAAAAAACAGAAAGGGCATTTGAAGAGTTAGGCGTTTTAAATCCTGCGATTTATCAGGACGGAAATACAGTACACATGTTTTACAGAGCTGCTAAAAAAGGTAATTTTTCAACTGTTGGTTATTGTCGCTTTGAAGGCCCGACAACTTTAGTAGAAAGACATACTGAGCCGTTTTTTGTACCAGAATATATTTATGAAATCCACGGCGTTGAGGATCCTCGTATTACCAAAATTGATGATACTTTTTATATGACCTATGTTACCTATGATGGTATAAACGCTTGCGGTGCTTTGGCAACTTCAAAAGATCTGACTAAGTTTAAAAAGAAAGGAATTATTACGCCAAAATTTATTTTGCATGATTTTACTAATCTGATTAGAAATCATTTATTAAATCCAAGTATTGCTAAAATATTGGCTTTTAATACGGCAAGAAATTATCCTTTGACTGAAACAATGAAGGAACATTTGTTTGTTTGGGATAAAAATGTAGTGCTTTTTCCAAAGAAAATAAATGGAAAATTTGTGGCTTTACACCGATTATTCCCTTCCATTCAAATCGTTACTTTCGAAAAAAAGAAAGATTTAACGGTTGATTTTTGGAAAGATTATTTGAAAAACCTGCCCGATTATATTGTGATGGAGCCGAAATACGATCATGAAACAAGTCATATCGGACCGGGTGCTCCTCCTATTGAAACAAAAGATGGCTGGTTATTGATTTATCACTCAGCAGAAAAGCGCGAAAAAGGATTGGTTTATCATGCTTCGGCAGCTTTACTTGATCTTGAAAACCCACAAAAAGTTTTGGGCCGATTGTCAAAACCCATTATTACGCCTGCAGAATATTATGAACGACACGGTTATGTAAATTATGTTGTTTTTCCAACAGGAACAGCCATTTTTGACGACCAATTATATATTTATTACGGTGCCGCCGATGACAAGATTGCGGTGGCTTCTTTGAACCTTAACGACTTATTAACGGAACTAAAACAGAATCCCAATGAAAACGATATCAAATAAATCGAAAATAGTTTTTCTATCTACATTTCCTCCAACACAATGTGGAATAGCCACTTACACGCAGGATAGCATTAAAGGAATTACAGATGTTTTTGGTAAATCAATTACTTGTGAAATTTGCGAACTGGTCAATGAGCCAAAACCAAAACCAACGCAGGCGTTTACCTTAAATACAAAAGATAAAGCCGAATATGCTAAAGTTGCCGAACAAATAAATAATGACAAATCGGTAAAACTAGTCCATATTCAACATGAGTTTGGTTTATTTGGAGGAAACTATGGCGATTATTTGCTAGACTTTTTAAACGTTATTAAAAAACCGCTTACGTATACTTTCCATTCTGTTATTCAAAATCCGAATAATGAATTGAAAACCTTTGTAAAATTATTGTTGAGCTACAGCAACTCGGTTTTTGTTATGACCAATCAGTCAAAAGAAATTTTGATGAGAGATTACGACATTGATGAAAAAATAATTACTTGTGTACCACATGGAACCCACATTGTAATTTATGAAACTCCGGATCAGGCAAAACAAAAATTTGGCATTCAGGACAGAAAAGTGCTTTCAACTTTTGGTCTTTTGGGCGAAGGAAAAAACATTGAAACCGGACTTCAGGCTTTGCCAAAAATCATCGAAAAAGAGCCAAATGTGCTGTATCTAATTATTGGAAAAACGCATCCAAATTTAATTAAAGACGGTGTTGACGCCTATCGGGATAAACTGGAAGGCATTGTTGAAGATTTAAATTTAAAAGACAACGTACGTTTTATCAATCAATATCTGGATACCAATGAACTTTTAGATTATTTAAAAGCAACAGATGTTTATCTATTTACTTCAAAAGATCCAAATCAGGCCGTAAGTGGCACTTTTTCTTATGCAATGAGTTGTGCTTGTCCAATGGTGGCTTCAAAAATTCCGCATACTTTAGAAGTATTAACATCTGACTGCGGTATTTTGGTTGATATTGGAAACGTAGATCAATTTGCAGAGGAAACAATAAAATTACTTGCTGATGATAATTTAAGAGAAGAGATGGGAATCAATGCATTTACAAAAATGCGCGCCTCATCGTGGGAAAACGTTGCGATCAAGCACATGAATACCTATAAAACTTTGATGGAGAATCCTGGTGAAATTAAATTTACTTATCCTTCAATTCAGTTGAGACACATCAAAAAATTAACTACTGATTTAGGAATTATACAATTCAGTAAAATTTCCATTCCTGATCTTTCTTCAGGTTATACTTTAGATGATAATGCACGTGCTTTAATTGCTTTTTGCATGCATTTTAAACTTACGAAAGACAAAGAAGATTTGCCTTATATTTTAATTTATTTGGATTTTATCGAACGTTGTCAAAAACCTAAAGGTAATTTTATCAATTATGTTGATCAGGAAAACAGAGAGCATATAGAGCAAAATGCAGAGGTTAATCTTGAAGATTCAAATGCACGAGCTTTATGGGCGTTGGGAACCGTGGTTTCAATCGGTGATCTTTTACCGGAAGCCATTTCTAAAAAAGCATCAAAAGTTTTGTTGAATTCTTTAAAATGGGCCGAAACAATTCAGTCGCCACGTTCGATTGGTTTTGCTACCAAAGGGCTGTATTTATACAATACTGCTGTTCCAAACTTATATGTTGCAGCAATTATCAATAAACTCAATGCAAAATTGCTTTCTAACTATGAAATTCATGCTTCAAGCGATTGGAAATGGTTTGAAAATTATATGACCTACGGAAATGGTATTTTGCCCGAATCAATGTTGTTTGCCTATTTAGTGACCAACAAGCCTATTTACAAAAAAGTAGCATTGGATTCATTGGATTTCCTAATGTCAAAAATGTTTGTCAATAAAAATTTCAAGGTCATTTCGAATAACGGATGGCTACATAAAGGAGAAGAGCCAAAAGAATACGGGGAGCAACCAATTGATGTTGCCTACACCATTCATACTTTGAATTCCTTTTATGACGCTTTTGGTACGCCAGAATACAAGCATAAAATGAAAACAGCCTTCAACTGGTTCTTAGGGAAAAATCATTTGAATCAGATTATGTATAACCCTGTAAGTGGTGGTGGTTATGACGGATTAGAAAAAGAAAACGTAAACCTAAATCAGGGCGCAGAGTCCACAGTATGTTATTTAACAGCGCGGTTACTGATGGAAAATCTTAAGTCATCTGACACCAAAGTGATTCCATTAATGAAATCAAGAAAAGATGGTATAGCAATTAATTCTTAAAATTATAGCGATAAAAACTGGCCAAAACGTTATAAACCCATGAAATCCTTTTTTTTCGAAGAAGGGATTTTTTGTTTTATAATGTTTTCTGCAACGTTCTTTCTCCATTATTATTGTGTTTTACAATGTTAATTATATAAACTTCATAAAAAGTTGTGTAATGGAATTTCTTTGGTTATAAGATATCTTTAATACTTGATAATCAGGACATAGTCAATTTTATAAAGAGTTGATCTTTAAAGGTTTTCAACAAAAACTAAAACATAATATGATTCTCACTTTAAAAAATACATTCACCGAAATTGGAAATGCGACCTTGTTTGCAAAACAGTTTTTTAAGGAGGTTTTTGTTCCTCCTTATGAAGCAAAAGAGTTTTTGAAACAATGTTATGTCATTGGCTATAAATCATTACCACTTGTTGCGATTACCGGTTTTATAATGGGATTAGTTTTAACGCTGCAATCCAGGCCAACATTGGTCAAATTTGGAGCAGAATCCTGGTTACCCGGAATGGTAGCGCTTTCGCTTATACGAGAAATCGCTCCGGTAATTACTGCTTTGATCTGTGCCGGGAAAATCTCATCAGGAATTGGAGCCGAGTTAGGTTCGATGAAAGTGACCGAACAAATTGATGCCATGGAAGTTGCAGCAATTAACCCCTATAATTATTTGGTTGTAACCCGAATTTTAGCCTGTACCTTAATGGTTCCCTTGTTGGTTTTTTTTGCCGATGCAATTGGAATTTTTGGAGGTTATATTGGGGTTAATATTCATAGTGATGTGAATCTTTACCGCTATATGACGCAAATTTTTCAGTCTCTTGAGTTTTTAGATTTATTTCCAGCCACAATCAAAACATTCTTCTTCGGTTTTTTTATCGGAATGATTGGATGCTATAAAGGATTTAATGCTGCAAATGGAACTGAAAGTGTGGGTAAAGCAGCAAATTCTGCAGTGGTAACAGCATCTTTAGCCATTTTTATTTTGGATATGGTCGCAGTTCAAATAACCGATTTATTTTTTGTACTATGATTAAAGAGAAAGAAAATATAGAATCAAAAACAAAAGAAAAGGCAAAAACTCCGATAATTGAGATCAGGGATTTGCACAAAACTTTTGGCAAAGATAATAAGGTCTTGCAAGGCGTAAATCTGACCGTAAATAAAGGCGAAGATTTAGTGATTTTGGGTCGTTCCGGTTCAGGAAAATCAGTTACTATCAAATGTATTGTCGGTTTAATTGAACCTGATAAAGGCGAAATTAAAGTGTTTGATGAAAATGTCTTGAATCTGACAAAAAACGAATTAAACGAAATCAGATCCCGAATTGGATTTCTATTTCAAAGCGGCGCCTTATACGATTCGATGTCGGTTAGGGAAAATCTGGCCTTTACTTTAAGAAAGCACAAAAGAGAATTGACAGCCGAAGAAGTTGAAAGTGAAATAATAGAAGCATTAGACAATGTTGGTTTAGCCGATGCCATTGACAAAATGCCGTCTGAATTATCAGGAGGAATGCAGAAAAGAATTGGACTGGCCAGAACTTTAATTTTGAAACCGGAAATTATCTTATACGATGAACCCACAACAGGTTTAGATACCATAACATCGAGAGAAATCAGTGAATTAATCTTAGATATCAAACACAAACAAAAAACGACATCGATCATTATAACACATGATATGGCCTGCGCAAAACTTACCGCCGACCGCATTATGGTTTTGAAAGAAGGAAAGATACACGCTGAAGGAACATACGAAGAACTAGAAAAAGACGAAGACGAATGGGTTCGTTCTTTTTTCGAATAAACCAAAAATAAACTATTAGAAATCATGGAGAAGCAATCTGGATATACTTGGAAATTAGGAATGTTTGTAACAATAGGCTCGCTGCTTTTTATACTGGCAGTTTACTTTATTGGAAAACAAAAAAACCTTTTTGGCTCGACATTCAACATTACATCGCAATTTAAAACCGTAAGTGGTTTGGAGGTGGGAAACAATGTCCGTTTTTCAGGAATTAATATCGGAACGGTTGAAGAAATCAGGCTCATTAACGATTCTTCGGTTGTAGTTTCAATGGTCATAAAAGACAAAGTTCGTGAATTTATCAAAACAGATGCCCGTACCAGTATTGGTTCTGATGGGTTAATGGGCGATAAAGTTCTGACTATCTCTCCAGGGGTAAAATCTACAAAAGTGATTGAAAATGGAGGGCAACTGGCTTCTGTTCAGGGAATCGAAATGAATGACATTATGAAAAGTGTTAAAAAAAGTATGGATAACGTGGGAGTTATTTCTGAAGAATTAGCCATTTTCAGTCATAGTATGAATAACGGAAATGGTGCTTTAGCCAGATTGGTCCGTGACGATAAAATGGCCGCCAGTGTTTCAAATACACTTTCTAACTTAGAAAACGGAACAAAAGGTTTTAGTGAAAATATGGAAGCTGCAAAAAGCAATTTCTTATTTAGAGGTTATTTCAAGAAAAAAGAGAAACAAAAAGAAAAACAGGCTGAAGAAGCCAAAGAGAAAAAAGAAGAACAAGCTGAAAAAGCTGCGAAAGAAAAAGCTGCGAAAGAAAAAGAAGCAAAAGAGAAAGAGGAAAAAGCCAAGGAAGAAAAAGCTAAAGAAGAAAAGCAAAAAGAAGAAGACGCCAAAAAAGCACAGGCTGAAAAAGCAAAATCCTAAACTTAGAATCAAATGTAATGAAAGCCTCCTATAAAAATATAAGCCTAAAAATCCTGAAAGTGGCAGGAATAGTAATAGCAAGTATCTTGCTATTATTGTTTTTAATTCCATTGTTGTTTCCAGGAACAGTCGCATCCGAAGTAAAGAAAATAGCCAACGAACGTTTAGATACTAAAATGGATTTTTCTAAATCCAGATTGTCATTTTTTACCCATTTCCCATCCCTTACTGTTTCACTAGACCATTTATCGATGACGGGTTCTGCTCCGTTTAGAAATGATACTTTGATTAAGGCAGAACAAGTCGCTTTTGGGATTAACCTGAAAAGGTTAATTTTTGACAATGAAGTTAAAATCAATAAACTTTACGTTTCTAAAGCTTTGATCAATATAATGGTTAACCAAAAAGGACAAGCAAATTATAATATCTATATTTCTGATCCCAAAAACATAAAAAATGAAGATAAACCAGAAGAAGGAACAGCAATTCGTCTAGAACGCATCGATCTTGAAGATTGTCATGTTAAATACAATGATCGTTCTGCTAAAATTCTGGTCGATGCAAAAGGTTTCAATTACATAGGAAAAGGGAATCTAAGCGAAGATATTTTTGACTTAAATACCAATGCAAAAATCGATAATATTGATTTTTACTATAACAGAACCGCTTACTTAAGAAAAAAAGAACTGCGAGCTGATTTGATTACCCGAATCAATACTAATGCCTTATCTTTTATTCTTCAGAAAAACGAATTAAAAATCAATAAACTTCCTTTAAAATTCACTGGTTTTTTCACCATTTTAAGAGATGGATATAAAATAAATATCAAAGCAGCCTCAGAAAACACAACGGTAAAAGATTTATTTTCTGTGATGCCTCCTGAATATTTAACCTGGATGGATGAAACTGAAATTTCAGGTAAAAGTGATTTGCTTTTTACTTTTAGGGGAAATTATAACGTATCAAAAAATCAAAAACCAGATTTGGCATTTAATTTAAAAATTGATGAAGGTGCAATCAACTATCAGAATGCTCCTGCTCCATTGAAGGATTTTCAAATGAATTTAAATGCTGTTCTGCCTTCGCTTGATGTCGAAAAATTGTTGATTAATTTAAGAACCTTAAAATTTAAAGTGGGTGAAAAGGATTATTTTAATGCTTATTTACACAGTAAAGGCTTCAACGAAATGACCGTAGATGCAAGCGTAAAAGGTGCTTTGGATTTGGCAACCGTCGATGCGGCCTTAGGTTTGACCTCAATTGAATTAAAAGGAATTCTGAAAACCAATATTCAGGCAAAAGGTGTTTTTAGTACGTCAAAAAAATTATTTCCAAAGACAATTGGCGGAATTTCTTTACACCAGGGCTGGCTTAAAACGGACTCCTATCCTAACCCAATTACCGATATTACTTTTGTTGCCAATGTATTGAATAAAGCCGGAACTTTTAAGGATTTGATTATTGCCGTTGCCCCTGCATCTTTTGTTTTTGAAGGAAATCCGATGTATGTCAATGCAACTTTATCCGATTTTGGCGATCTGGCTTATAATGCCAAAATAAAAGGCGAATTGAATGTGGGCCGAATCTATCAGGTGTTTTCTCAAAAAGGACTTGATGTTACCGGTTATGCAAAAGCAGATCTTTCATTAAAAGGAAAACAAAGTTATGCCACCAACGGAGAGTATGATAAATTGGATAATCGAGGAACTCTTTTGCTGAGAAATATCAAAGCAACATCAGAGCTATTTCCAAAGTCTTTCTTTATCAAAGAGGGAAATTTCCGTTTCCAAAATGAAAAAATGTGGTTTGAAAAATTCTATGCTTCTTATGGAAAATCGGATTTTGATATTAACGGATATCTTTTAAACACCATAAATTACTTTCTGGAATCGCAAGGAACTTTGAACGGAAACTTCAACATGAAATCAAAATTGATTAATGTAGATGAATTTATGGCACTTGAAAAAGGCGAAAATAAAGATCGAAATATTGAAGTACAATACGCCAAAGAAGATCATCCAAAAATGAGTGGTGTTGTTATTATTCCAAAAAACTTAAATGTGGCCCTTACCGCAAATGCGGATAAAGTAGAATATAACGGACTGGTTTTTCACAAACTTTCCGGTAAGGTCGGCATTGCAAAAGGCGGTTTGTTTTTAGAAAATACTACTTTTAATATCATCGATTGTATTTTAGGTATTGCTGCTTCATACAAAGATGAAACGCCAACATCTGCCCATTTTAATGCTCATTTTACAGCAAAAGATTTTAGTGTACAAAGAGCCTACAAAGAAATTCCGATGTTTCATGATATGGTAACTGCAGCTGAAAAAGCACAAGGAATCATTTCTGTTGATTATAACGTAAAAGGAGATTTAAACGGAAATATGGGACCTATTTACGAATCTCTTGAAGGTGGCGGAACTATAACTTTGCGCGATGTACAAGTTAAAGGCCTTAAATTATTTGATGGAATTAGTTCACAAACCGGACAAAAGGTTTTAAATAACCCCGATATGAAGGGAATCGTAATTAACTCGACAATTGACAATAATTTAATTCATATTGAACCTTTTACATTTAGTGTAGCAAGTTTTAGGCCTACCATAAAAGGCACAACAAGCTTTGACGGATTATTAGATTTAAGAATGCGATTAGGTTTGCCACCTGGCGGACTTGTCGGTTTTCCAATTGTAATTACGGGAACGCATGAAGAACCGAAAATCAAAATTTTCAGTAAAACAGGACAAAAAATATATGACGCCATTTATGATGAAAAAAATAATAAAGTGGTTCGGGAAGAAAAAGTAAGCAAACGAAAAAGTTAAAGAAGATGGATAAGAAAAAAACTAAAGGCAATAGTGCCTTCGAAAAATTTGCTACGCATGTCTCTAAAGCTGCCGGAAGTACAACCGCTTTTATTGGCGCCTTTTTAATTGTTGTGGCCTGGGCAGTTTCAGGTCCGGTTTTCGATTATTCTGAAACTTGGCAATTGGTAATCAATACCGGAACAACGATTATTACCTTTTTGATGGTTTTTTTAATTCAGAAAGCCCAAAATAAAGATTCGCTTGCTATTCAATTAAAGTTAAACGAATTAGTTGCCTCAAATGAACTATCAAGTAATAGTTTAGTTGATATCGAAAGCATGACGGAAGAAGAAATGATTATCGTGCAAAAATATTATCAAAGACTAAGTGAATTGGCAAAAAAAGAGGAAAGCATCAGAACTTCGCATTCCATTGCTGAAGCACAAGATCAACACGAACGAAAAGGTAAAAACAGAAGCCAACAAAAATCCGCCAGAAAACCTGCTGAGACTGTAAAAACTATTAAAGCTGCAAAAAAACCAACTAAGAAATGAAACTCCGGTCAACAGAAACCTTCTGGCCTTTAAAAAGTGCCATGAGATACAGTTATCCGTCGATCGACCAAGATGTAAACACCGAAATTTTAATTATTGGCAGTGGTATAACGGGCGCCCTTATTGCGTATAAATTAATAAATGAAGGTAAAAAAGTTGTACTTGTAGACCGTAGAGACATCTGTAACGGAAGTACAGCTGCAAGTACCGCATTACTTCAATATGAAATTGATGTCCCATTACATGAACTCATTACATTAAGAGGACTGGAATGTGCTGTTGATAGTTATAAAAATGGAAAACAAGCCATTTTTGATTTGCGAACGATAATAGATGATATTAAAAGCGACTGCCAGTTCGAATTCAAGAAAAGTATTTATTACTGTTCTTTTAAAAAAGATATCCCATATCTAAAATATGAATTCAAAACCCGAAAACAATATGGATTCAATGTCAATTGGCTTGAAGAATCAGATTTAAAAAAAATGGGGTTACACGCTATGGCGGCCATAGAATCTAATACTGCCGCTGTGATGGATCCGTATCGTCTGGCAAATGATCTACTCCATTATTGCCAACAAAAAGGAATGCAGATTTATGACCGTACCAATATTACTTCCATCCAAAATCAAAAGAGAAAACTTATTGCCCATACTGAAAACAGGCATCTGATTACTGCAAATCACATTATACACTGCAGCGGTTACGAAAGCACCGAAACGCTAACCGAAAAAGTGGTAGATCTTAAAAGTACATACGTTATTGCTTCTGAAGCCTTACCGGATGTTCCAAATTCTTTTAAAAATGCTATTTTTTGGGATACCTCAAAACCCTATTTTTATTTTCGCGTCACCGAAGATAACCGAATTATTATGGGTGGCGGCGACGAAGAATTTAAAGACCCTGTTAAACGAGACAAATTATTACCAAAAAAAGAGCAGTTTCTCTTAAGACAATTCCAGAAAAAATTCCCCGATATTAATTTCAAAATAGATTATTCCTGGGCAGGAACTTTTGGGGAAACAAAAGACGGATTACCTTATTTCGGAAAACCAAATCCCCACAAAAACGAACATTATGTTTTAGGTTTTGGCGGCAACGGAATCACCTTTAGCGTTTTGGGAATGAATTCTATTTTGGATTCGATTAATAATAAGAAGAATAAGGATTTGGAGTATTACAGGTTTGGAAGGTGAATTTTAAGGTGCTGAGATTCTAAGATTCTAAGGTGCTGAGAGAAAAACTTAGGGCCTTAGAATCTTAGAATCCTAGCAACTTATCCTATGCAGTAATTGCCAAAGGATTCAAATTAAATTTATACTCTTTTGGACTACAATTGAATTTTTGTTTAAAGATTTTTGAGAAGTAGCTTCTGCTTGTAAAACCTATGCAGTATACAATTTCAGAGATATTTAAGTCGGAAGTTCTAATTAACAGCTCGGCTTTTAAAACTCTCATATGGGTGATATAATCGTTTACGGTGCGATTGTGGATCATTTTAAAGCCTTCCTGTAATTTATTTGGAGACAAACCTGATTTTTTGCTTAATGATTTAATGGTAAAAGGTTCTTCCGGAGAATTTTTTATAAATTCAGAAAGTTCTTTTATTTGTTCCATTTCTCTCAAAGTAAGGCAATTTGCATCTTTTGAAAAAGCATTCAAATCGTCGGTATGTTGTTGAATTTCCATTGCCAGAATAATCCTTAAAATACCTTCTTTCAATAATTTTTTAACAATTCCGGTTTGCGATACCGCGCTTAATTGTTCAATTTTTTCAGCAATTTGAAGGTTGTAAGAACCTAAATAAAAGAAATCCTGGATATTATTATTTTCAAAAAAGGTCTCTTTTACTTTATCGCTCAAAGAATTATCCAGAGCATAAAGTTGGTTTTCAGTGGCCTGAGTTCCAACAATAATTAAAGTGAATTTTGTGTTTTTTTCTTTCTCAAAAAACAAAACATTATCCTGATTTGCTTTTGAAATTGCAATAGCTGTCTGAAAGGTTTTAAAAGTTCTCTCTTCACCCAAAACTCCAAAACTATGCGACAAACTTCCCTGAGAACAATACGCAAAATAAATTGGTGCCGATTGTACATTAGTAATATCAATTCGAACATCAACAGCAAAATTCATGTCGAATTGCACGTACGAAATATTGTCATTAAAAGAAGCTCCAATAATAGATCCTCTTGCAGTACTATTATTAATTTCTAAAGTAAATTCATCTAAATCAGAAGTTACTTTACCACCAAAACCGGCGTGTAACTGTTCAAAAATAGCGCTTATTTTTTCTGTATTAATAGTAACTGTTTTCATTTGCCTGTAATTAAAATTGAGATTCTACGTTGATAGATTTCCGTTGATAGATTTCCAATAAAGCGAATTCTTGTAAGGAAGCAGAATTCTAAAAATCTACGATTCAAAGTTCGTCACACAATAGCCAAATGCGTTATATAATTTTTCGTTTTTGTTTTATAATTCCCTATAAATGATTATTTTAACATTTACTAATCTTGATTAAATCAAAATCCTTAAAGCATGAAAAGTTTTTCATTTGCCCCGATCACTTCACAGAACGCTAACATTTTGATTTTAGGCACAATGCCTGGAACAAAATCGCTAGAACTAAATCAGTATTACGGACACAATCAGAATAATTTCTGGAAATTTATGTTTCTTATTCTGAAAGAAGATTTCTCAAATGATTACCAAACCAGAAAAGCACTTTTACAAAAAAACAACATTGCGTTATGGGATGTACTTCAGTTCTGCGATCGCGTAGGAAGTCTGGATAGCGCCATAAAAAATGAAATAGCCAATGATTTCGAAACATTCTTAGAAGAACATTCAAACATAAAAACAATCCTTTTCAACGGTCAAAAAGCCGCCGCCTTTTTCAAAAAATATGTTCATCTAAAAAAAGAATATCAGCTGAGAACTTTACCATCAACAAGTCCGGCAAACGCAGGAAAATCGCTTCAATCAAAACTTGAAGAATGGGAAAAAGCTGTAAGCCATAAGCTTTAGGTTATAAGCTTTTCTCTTTCATCTTGCTTCTTGCGTCTTTTTCAACTTATAACGCAAAACTCATAATTATATAACAATATCCTCTTAAAATATAACGAGAAACTATGCCAATCAATCTAATTTTACTTTAAAGAAATAAAGCCATTTGAAACTGATACATGCAATTGAGGCTTTTTTAAAAATACAGATATCACTAAGAAACTCCAAAGAAAATCTTTCGGGTTTATATATATAGAAACATTGGTTATGTTAGTTTATTTTGAAAAAAAAGCTATTCTATTCATAGGGTAGCTTTTTCTTTTTTAACTTTAAACCTAAATACAAAAACTATGAAAATTCAAACCTATTACAACCACATACGTTTTTACACTCCTCACCATTTTGTTTATTATCCCATTTTAATTATTTTTTTAATTGCCAGTATTTACTTTGCGTTCAATACAGATCAGCCCTTAATTTGGTCCTTTATAAGCGTTGCTTTTATTTTTCTATTTTGTCTTGCCTATATGTTGCGCCAGCATTATGCCTTAACATTGCAAAACCGAATCGTAAGACTAGAACTTCGCTATCGCTATTTCACCCTAACGGGAAAAAGATTCGAAGAATTCGAATACAAATTAACAGACGATCAAATATTCGCCCTGCGATTCGCACCCGATAACGAATTGCTCCCTCTTATAGAAGACACCTTAAAAAACAGCTTAACAGGCGATGCTATAAAAAAAGCAATCGTTCATTGGAAAGCGGATTATAATAGAGTTTAAAAAAAGTTATGAGTTATGAATTATGAGTTATTCAAAACTCATAATTCATAACTCAATCGGGGCGATCCAGTTTTCATAAGTACAATCATTGATTTATAAATTTCAAGATCATTTTAATTACAAAAAAAAGACGCACTGCTTGTGCCTCTACGTGTACCTTATGTAATATCTGAACAGTTAATTTGGCTAGAGCCCTCAAATATCTTCTTATATAACGCCAGCTAAAGCCGAAGGCAATTCAAAAAACCTTTGCCCCTTTGTCCCTATGAACCTTTGAACCTTCAAAAAAAACCTTAGAATCTCAGAACCTCAGAGCCTTTACTTAACACTTTCAAACCCCTCCTTAACAATCTCCTTCTCCACCTTATCAATTAACTTATTTGTTTTTCCGGTTAAGCGTTCTTTTTTCCAGTCCCCTTTTGCATAAATAATTAAAGTAATCAATCCCGTTAAAACAGATGAAATAGGAAAAGCCCACCAAATTCCGATTTTACCAAGCGAGGTATTATGTGATAAAATATAAGCCAGGGGAAACTGAATTACCCATTGCGAAACCAAAGTCAAAATCATTGGGAGCGTTGTATTTCCAACTGCTCTGAAAACTCCGGTCAGACAAAGCTGCAAACCAAGAAATCCCCAGGAGAGACAAGTGATTCTTAACAGCTGAGTTCCGCCTTCTATTACGGCAGGATCATTCGGAACAAAAAATGCAATTAAAAACGGTGCAAAAGCGTAGGCAATAATTCCAAGTCCGCTAAGCAAACCGAAACCTAAATAACCTCCCAGTTTTCCAATTTGTGCCGCACGGGCAATATTTCCGGCACCAATATTTTGACCCACCAATGTCGCGATCGCCATAGAAAGCCCCAAGGCCGGAATCAAAATCAACTGAATTAAATTAGATCCTGCTCCGTACGAAGCAACCGTTGTCGTTCCGAAATGCACAATTAAAAAAGTAATCGCCATCATTCCAATTGCACGCATCGATTGCTCAATTGAAGATGGAAAACCAATTTTAAAAGCTTTTTTAATATGTTTATAATCGGGTTTAAAATCTTTTAGTTGTAAATGAATTCCGTGTTTTCCTCTGAACAAAATGAAAAAACCAATCACTATCGCTAAACTTTGAGTGGATAGGGTCGCCAAAGCCGCACCTTTTACTCCCATTGCCGGAATAAAATTCCATCCAAAAATAAACAACGGATCTAAAGCAAAATTCAGAATCACAGTTCCCAAAACAATATAAACCGGTAAAGTCACACGCCCCACCCCACGCATCACCGACTGGAAAATCATAAAACTAAAACTAAAAACCAGACCAATAAAAGCGATGCGCATAAAACCCAATGCATCTTTATAGACCTCTGGCGTTACATTTAGGACATGCAAAAAGTACGGACTCAGCCAATACCCAATAATCGATAAAACAACCGAAACGGTAATCACCATCAGTAAAGTTTGCGCCGCCACATGATTGACCATTTCCTGTTGTCCGGCGCCAAAATACTGTGCAATTAAAATAGAACCTGCAATAGCAAGACCCGTTCCTAAAGCAATCGTTAAAAATATAACCGGTGTGCTCACAGATACTGCTGCCACAGCATCTCCACCCAAACGACCTACCCAAAAAGCATCAACCAATTGATAAGCTGCCTGCAAAAGATTGGCAATCATTATAGGCACAGCCAATTTTAATAACGAGGAAAGTATGGGCCCTTCTAATAATTCTTTTTTATTCATTTGTCTATTTTATAATTTGTTTTGCCATAGATTAAAAAGATTTTCACTGTGAAAAATTTTTGAAAATCCGTTTATCTCCAGCTTTCTTCTTTCTTCTATGTGTTCTATATTCTCTCCAATCTATCAGCATAACTTTTTATAGTTTCCAAAGCCTGAATTCTTTCTGTAGCAGAAAAAACAGAAAGCACCTCATCTTCGGACTTTTTCATTAAAGAGCGAATGTTTTTAGCTAACACAATTCCTTCTTCCGTAAGGCTTACTACATTTTTTCGCTTATCGGTTTTATCTTTTCTGACCACAAGCAAGCTCTTTTTTTCTAAAGCATTAATACTTCTTAAAATAGACGATTTGTCACGCATTGTTTTATCAGAAAGCTCTCTTTGAGAAAGTTCTTTATGTTGCAAAATCATGATTAACGGCAATTGTTCTAACTGCAGCGTAATTCCTGCTTCGCTCATTAAAGCATTCGTACGACGAAACAGCGCTTTTTTAATTCGGTGTATCTGAAATAAAAAACTGTCTGCAATTTCAGCACTAAAAGCTTTATCAAATGGTTCTGAATTTGTATTTGTATCTGTCATGATGCAAAATTACAAAAAAGAGTGACATGTCAACTAAATCTACATCAAAAAAAACGTACTCACTTGATAATCAGAATGATTATTAACAATAAAACGAAGAAAAAAAAGAAATGAATGATTTTTTTTGTTAACTTTAATGTTAAAATCAGCTAACAAAATCTAAAAATAAATCTTATGAAAAAATTATTTTTATTGATTATTTCCCTTTTTTGGTTTTCAGCACAATCACAGACTACAGCTGAAATCTCTTCTGAGAATACTTTACCTGCTGTAGAAAATAATTCTGATCGACCTCAGGATTACCCTGAAGATCTTCCCTGGCACGCAAGACGTTTTAAAGTTAGTGCCGGCGTATTTTTCCCTTTAATAATACAGAAGTGGAATACGGTACTAATAATGGTCAATTTGGAGATTTAATTGATTTTGAGAAAGATCTTGGATTTGATAAAAATAGTACATCATTTGCAGGTGCATTTGAATGGAGAATTTCAAGAAGATCAAGACTTGGGGGTGAATTTTTCTACTTAAAAAGAACCTCAAGTAAAACCCTACAGAGAGATATAGAATTTGGCGATCATACTTATCCTGTAGATGCGCGAATTTCAGCTTTTGCAGACAATCAAATTATTCGAATTACATACGGTTATGCTTTTATCTCAAAGCCAACATATGAAATTGGAGCTCTTATAGGAAGCCATGTTTTATTGGGAGATATGGGTATAAAACTTGAAGCGGGAACTGCACAAGCTGAATATAGAGATAATTTTGATTTTACCGCACCATTACCAGATCTGGGACTTTGGGGAGAATTTGTATTAGGAAAAAAAGTAGGGCTGTATGTTAATGCCAATTATTTTGCTCTTAAAGTCGATAATATTGATGGGCGAATATTAAGCTATAACCTTTCTGTTTTATATAATGTTTACAAAAATTTCAGTCTGACAGCCGGATATACCGGATTAAACATAAGAGTAGATGTTGAAGAAGAGAGACTGAAAGGCTTTTTAAAATGGGGATATAATGGCCCAAGTTTAACTGCCACTTATTCTTTTGGAAATCATGTTAAGCTTTATAAACATTAGAAAATTTCAATTTTTTAAATTGCAAATTCCAATTCTACACAATACTGTCATTTCGAGGTAAGGAGAAATCACAAAAAACACGTGAATATCTTACTACCCATCTTATATGATCTAAAAGATTCAGCATTCACAATCAGACTAAAATGAGCTTATATCACTTATATGGTAAAAAATTAACAAGCCCGATACCTTTACAGCTATCGGGCTCATCAGTCCAAACTTAACTTAAAATAAACTTCAACTAACTCAATTATTTCTGTATTGGAGAGAATTTTATTGCTGTTCCTCCGCCAGCTGCGAGTTTGATATCTAAAACTGTTTTGCTGTTTACTTTTTGTTTAGAAATGGTTACCGGATATGGATTTGTTTTGTAATTCGCTCCTGCTCCATCAGCATAAATTTGGGCTTCGTATTCTTTTCCTACATCCAAAAATGACAACTGAACTTTAAGGTTTCTTGATTCTTTATTTGTAATTGAACCTAAATACCAATTTTTCTCGTCCCAGTCTTTACGAACAATGGTGGTATATTCTCCAATTTCAGAATCTAAAATTTTGGTATCAGACCACGTACACGGCACCTCTTTTATAAATTGAAATTCCGGTTTGCCAACATAGTTTTCAGGCAAATCGGAAGCCATTTGCAACGGACTGAAAATAATGACATATAAGGCCAATTGATTCGCCAAAGTCGTTTGTACTCTCGCTCCCGAAGGGGTTTTATAATCAAAATTGAAATTCCCCGGTGTATAATCAAAAGGGCCTGATAACATTCTTGTAAAAGGCAAAGTTGTCAAATGTTCCGGAGTATTTCCGCCATCAACAGACCAGGCGTTATACTCTTGACCTCTTCCGCCTTCCTGAGTCATAAAGTTCGGATATGTACGTTGAATTCCGGTTCCTTTCATAGGCTCGTGGTTATCAATCATAATATGATATTTAGCCGCTGTTTCAATTACTTTTCTGTAATGACGTGCTCCATACTGGCTGTCGTGCCATTCTTTTTTGTCTAAATATTTATTTACATAACCTGTTTTAACCGAATTCACGCCCATTTTCTGATAGAGTTTAAAAGCATCTTCCAATTGGCTTTCATAGTTTTTCGTAGCCCCTGCCGTTTCATGATGCCCAATTAAACGAACATTTTTAATGGCCGCATATTTGGTTATTTCTTCCAGATTAAAATCGGGATAGGCTTTTACAAAACTAAAGGCGCTTCCATCGGCAGTCCAGTCGCCGTCCCAGCCCTCATTCCAGCCTTCTACCAGAACGCCGTCAAAATTGTTTTTAGCAGCAAAATCAATGTATTCTTTTGTATTCTTAGTTGTAGCCCCATGTTTTGCACCTTTCCCCCAGGTGAATTTCTCCAAATGCATTCCCCACCAAATTCCGATATATTTAGAAGGTGTAATCCAGGAAAGGTCTTCAATTTTTGAAGGTTCGTTCAGATTCAGCATTATGGTAGAAGTGGCAACATCACCAGGCGTTTCCCCAACAACAATAGTTCTCCATGGCGTTTGAAAAGGCGCTTCAGCATATACTTTTACCCCATCTGCCCAGGGCACCAACTCGCTTTTGTATTGTTTGGAACTTGCTTTTAAAAGTGTCATAGAGGCAAAATCAGTTAAATTGGCTTCGTGAATGGCAACGTACAATTTCTCTTTGGTTTCAAAAGTGGCCGGAGTATTGATTGTGTCGGTTTTACTGATTGGCGTTTTGCGATAGGTACTTTCGTAATAACTATTTTCGCGATGCACCGGAATCCACCAAACATCATTATCAGACTTAAAAGTGAACTCTGTAATTTCATTTGAGATTTTCACTTTACCCAAATGAGGTTGTTTCGGAAAAGAATATCTAAAACCTACTCCCTCATCAAAAACCCTGAAAATAATATCAACCAAACGCTCATCTCCTTTTGCTTCTTTCAAATGAACTATCAATTCGTTGTGATGATCTCTCACTTTTTTAAATTCGCCCCAAGGCTGTTCCCATGTTTTATCTGATGTTTTTTCTTCGGTGGAAACCACTTCAAAACCCTCTGTCATTTTTTGGATTCCCTGAAATTCAAATCCCATCAAAGAAGGTTCGATAACCGATTTCCCGCTAGAGGTAAAACTGTATTGGGGCTGACCTGAAGCTGTTAATTCAAAAACTAATTGGGTGTTTTTCCCCGGAGAGCTGATTTTGTATGTTTTTTTAGTACTGGCACTGCAGGCGTAAATCAAAATCGATGCAAAAAGAATCAGACAGTAGCTATATTTTATGTTTTTCATTATTTAATTGTATTAATTACAACTCTTATTTTATTTCGCTTATTACTTGTTTTGCTTTTGCAGGCTGCATAGAAACAAAATAATTAAAAGCCTTGTCTAATTTTTTCTGGGCATCGGTATTGCCTTTCTTTTCTACTCGCAGATTGTACATTTTGCTAATCTCCGGAAAAACAGGTTCGGTATTTTTTACACCGGCAAAGGCTTTCACTTTTTCGATGTATGTATATCCAAATTCTACTGTTGGCTCGAACATGGTTCCTTCACCAAAGTCATTCCATGTGATGAGTTGCAGGTAACTCAGATTGGCATTTTTAGCCAGTGCAAGTGTTTCATCAAGTGTAACTCCATTGTTATGTTCAATTGTCCAGCCGATGGCGGAACCGCCTCCGCCTTCGGCATAAAAATCTTTAAAACCAGGATAAGCACTTCCCATGGCAACAGAAAGTTTTGGTTTTGTATTGGTATAAAAATTAGTCAGATAGGTACTGTTTTTATATACCCAGGCATATTCACCCGAAGCATTTGCACCAGCCTCAACAGATTGATCCCAAAGGGTTAAAAAAGTAGGTTTTGCCCTCAGCGTGCCAAAAACATTGGCCCATTCGGCTGGCGTCTGCAAAACAATTGGTCCGAAGTTCAACAACAATGGTTTTCCATTTATTTTGATATAATTGGCATCATCAAAATAATTTTTCTCCATATACGCCAAATCGGTTTTGGCTGCGCTGGTTACCGAAATTGCTTTTCCGGCATTGACCACATTGGTTGTTACTCTGTCCTCATAAACAATGGCGTAGTCCAGTCCCACTTTGTCTAACATGGCAATCAATTGCTCTGTGTTTTCTTTTACCATTCTGTAATCATTCACATCATAAGTGCCATACCAATCGATCAAAACACCATCAATTCCTGAATATTTCATCAATAATAAATGATTTTCAATCACATTTTTATCGCCTGAATGATAAGGACCAATTAGTGGGTAATAATACGATGCGATTTCTCTTCTATTGTTGGCGCCTATTGTATTGGGATTTTTGTTTGCCATTGTCCAGTGATAGCCCCATTTTTTATCGGCACTGCTTTCGTTGGTTTCAAACCAGGGCATGTAATGCACATAAATTTTGGAGCTATTTGTTTTTTCAATCGCAACAGGCTGAATTGTTTCTGGTTCTGTGGGTTGATCTGCACCCTTGTCGTCACTGCTGCAGCCAGCGGCGACTAAAACATTCATGACACCAAAAAACAATAATGTGATGTATCTTTTCATATAGATTTATTTATTTTTTATAGAATAGGAATGTTTTTCCAATTCACTATGTGCAATTATTAAACACATAGAAGCATAGTTTACATAGCCAAAAAGGCGTTTCACTTGCATCAAAACACATAGCTATGTGTGAGAAACTAGTTTCTTTTTATTCTCTTTTTTATTAATTTTTAAATATAAAATCTATGTTTCTATATGTTTAAAATAAACATAAAACATGTCAGCCTTCCGCCACTAACCAACATGAAAGACTGAACATCCAATAACCTAATACCCGGGATTCTGTACCAGGTTTTTATTTGTAGTTAAAACACTGCTTGGAATAGGGAATATTGCTCTGTATTTTTCTGTTGTTCCTTTTTCCCACCATGGCAGGAAGAATGTTCCAAAACGAATGTTATCCGTTCTTCTTCTTCCCTCAAAAGTGAATTCTTTAAGCAGTTCTTTATCAATAAAATTAAGATCTATCGTTGCAGGCATTTCTTCTCCGGCACGCGCTGTTATTTGTTGTATAAATGGTTTTGCCAAATCTGCAGATCCCAAACGAACGTAACATTCTGCCTGCATCATTAAAATTTCAGCATAACGAATCACAACTAAGTCATGATCACGCTCCCATTGCTCTCCCGCTTTCATTTCATATTTACCTAAACGTACGCCCTGATTTTCTTTTGCATCGGCAACACTATTTACTTCTTCAGTATAAGTCAAAGGTTCTCCGCTATCCATTATGATAACCTGCCCGTTTGCTAAATTGATCTGATCTCCGGCAATCATACATTTCTTTCTTTTGTCTGTGTCTGCAAAAGCAGAATAAACTCCGGGCTGTGCGCACATTCCGTTAGCACTCCAAGGATAATCTCCAACTGGCGAAAGCGTTAGTTTATGCAAGTAATGACAGGACATGGATGACATATAGTTTCCTACTGTTCCTGCTTTTGAATCGTATGGAATGGCAAAAATGATTTCAGGTGATTTCTGATTTTCAGTTGCAAAATTGGCAAAGAAATCAGGCGATAACGTATAACCTGTTACCTTCTGACACATATTAATACAATCCTGCCAACGCGCCGTTCCGATAAAAGCCTGAGAATTTAGATACAATCTTGCCAATAATGAATAGGCCACATTTTTTGTGAATTTAGAATACACCACATTTGCCGTTAAGTGCGGAATAGCATCCAGCAATTCTTTCTCCACAAAATCATAAACTTGTTTACGGGTAGAATTGGATGGCAATGCCGTATCTTCAAAATTGGTTACGATTGGCACATTTCCGAATAAATCCAAAAGATTATAATAGTAATACGCTCTTAAGGCTTTTAATTCGGCATAAATTGGAGCTTTTGCAGCAGCTGTCAAAGATGATTTGTCTATTTGATAAATGATCGAGTTGATCTTTGCAATTCCGGTGTAATTGTAACGCCAGGCCGAAAGAATCATACGGTTATCTGCTTTCCAGGTGTGTTTTTGCGCATCCTGGTATTGACCTCCATCGTACCAGTTTGTTCCTCTGGTAGGAATTGTAGCTTCATCAGAAACCGTTTCGTTTAAAAAGAATACATACTCGCAGGTTGGATAATTATTGGATATCGCATCTGCAAATCCTCTTAATGAAGAATACGCGCCCCCAACTAATGCATCAATTTCTTTGGGTGTATTTCCAAAATCCCCGTCTTCTACCCTATCATATAATTGTTCATCCAAATTGGTACATGATATCGTAAAAAGCATGCTTATTAATAGTGCTGCTGTTATTTTGATTTTCATTTGTTCTATTTTTGAGTTAATCGCTTAGTTATTAAACGTAAAATTTAATCCAACAGAAATCGTTGTTGGTCTAGGATAATTATTATACTTATCGATTCCCGGTGCTGCCAATCCGGTTTGATCGACACCATCTTGTGCATTTAAACCAATTTCCGGATCAACCCCTTTATAACCTGTAATTACAAACAGATTCTCTGCCATAGCATACACTCTGAATTTGGAAGATTTAGATTTCAAAGGCAAAGTATAACCAACTGACAGTGTCTGAAGTCTGAAGAAAGAGGCGTCTTCTATCCAGTAATCTGAGTATTTTGGAGCTGAAGTAATGCCGCTGTTTAAGAAATCATCCGGAACATTGTACGCTGGTAATCTGTTAGGATCGTTCAGCATCATATTGGTTGCATTTAATGCTTTTTGACCAAACATTCCGTAACCCGAAATTCCTAAATCAAAATTTCCGTAGGTAAAGTTCATACCGATTCCTAAAGTCAAATCTGGCTGAATATTTCCTAAATCTGTTTTATCTGCATCTACTAAAGCGTTTTCTGCCACTACAGCTCCAGCTGCATTGTAGTACTGAATTTTTCCTTCAGCGTCAAGACCTGCGTTTTTAAATCCCCAGAAAGTTCCCACTGGATATCCCTCAGCAATAATTTGAGCATATTGTCCTGACATACCCGCTAATCCGTGTAAAGATCCACTGTAAATTACATCTGTCTCATAAGTTGTATTAGACAGTTTTTCGATTTTCTGAATGTTGTGTCCTAAAGTTAAATTGGCATTCCATGAAAATTTATCTCCTTTAATGATGTCAGCATTCAGGGTAAGCTCAACTCCTTTGTTTGACATTTCACCAACGTTTGCCAACATATTCCCTACTAAATACGGAGGCTGAGGCACTTCATACGTGTACAATAAATCTTCTGTGTTTTTTGAATAATACTCGAATGAACCTGTGATTCTGTCAAACAAAGTAAAGTCAACACCAATATTCAATTGTTTTGTAGATTCCCATTTTAAGTCAGGATTCGGATTTTGTTTTGGGGAATAGGCCAAACTCCAGGTTTGGGTAACCGGATCGTAATAACTATCATTTCCAACTCCTAAGATGGATAGCGATTTGTATTCGCCAATCCCATCCTGATTTCCTGTAACTCCATACCCTACTCTTAATTTTAAATTACCCAGCCAGCCTTTTGTAGCACTCATAAAATCTTCGTTAGAAATTCTCCATGCTGCAGAAGCCGATGGAAAAGTTCCCCATTTATTGTTTTCTCCAAAACGGCTTGACCCGTCTCGTCTTACTGTTGCAGTAAATAAATATTTGCTGTCAAAACTATAATTAGCACGGGCATAAAAAGAAACTAAATTTGATTTTCCTTTATAAGAATACACGTCTCCCAAACGGTAATTGTATCCGGCCCCTAAATTATTATAGCTAAAAGCATCGGTTACAAAACCACTTCTTTGTGCACCAAAACCTTCGTAAATATTCTCTAAATAAGAATATCCGCCTAAAGCACTAAGAGTATGTTTTCCAAAAGTTTTATTGTAATTCACATAAAGTTCTCCCTGGGCGTTGGTGTATTCTGCATATGTTTTTTGCGCATAACCATCTTCTGTTCTTCCTTCCATAACCGCGTAACTTGGTTTGTAGGTATTGCCCTGAACCGCATTATGTTCTAATGAAATATTAGCAACAGCAGTAAAATCATTTAAAAACTTAACCTCTGTTTTAAAATATCCTAAAAGTCTGTGTCTTTCGTTATCAGTTGTTCTGTTGGTTAAAATTTCTACCGGATTCTCATAAATTGTTCCTCCAACCGATGTAAATTCACCATTGGCATCGTATACCGGAATCGTTGGGTTTAAATTATAGGCACGCTCAAAAATTCTGTAATCCAGCGGATGCCATTTGTCGATATTGGCAAATAAACCCATATCAAATTTCACCTCTTTATTATCTCCAAGATATTGATAGCCACTAACGTTTCCGCTCAATCTTTCAAGACCTGTCGTTTTGATCACCCCTTCATTGTTTAAGTAGGAAAGTGATGCCCTGAAACCGCTGTCTGTTTTACCAGAATTAATACTTAATGTATGTGATTGTGAAATAGCCGTTTGTTCGATTGCTTTTTGCCAGTCTGTAGTGCCACCGTAATCAATGGCGTCCTGATTTCCGGTTTTACGCACATAACCTCTCCATTGATTGGCTGATAAAAGATCTAAATTATCGTTTACATATCCAATGCTGGATAATCCGCTATAGGTAACCGAAACACCTTTTGTACCCGATTTTGTTGTAATAATGATAACTCCATTTGCTCCTCTTGATCCATATATGGCTGTCGCCGAAGCATCTTTTAAAACGTCTATCGATTTAATATCAGAAGGCTGAACGACATTGATATCAACACCCGCAATTCCATCCACCACAATAAGCGGACTGTTGCTTGCTGTTAATGAAGTTCCTCCACGCAAACGTAAACTAGAACCCGCTGCAGGATCGCCCGAAGGACGAATAACATTCAAACCCGCAACTTTTCCCTGCAAAACCTGTTCTGTAGAGGAGATTGTTCCTTTTACTAAATCTTCTGCTCTAACAGTGGAGATTGCTCCTGTTAAATCTGATTTCTTTTGGGTTCCGTATCCAACAGCTACAACCTGAACTTCTGCCAACTGGTAACCATCGTTTTGCAGGCGAACATCTATATTAGATTTGGTTGCTGATGTGATCTGTACTTTTTGAGTTGTTGATCCTATAAATGAAACTTCAATCGAACCTCCTACGGCTACAGACAAAGTAAATTTTCCGTCAAAATCTGTTGTGGTGGCATTTTTAGTTCCAGCCTCAATAACTGATGCACCCGGCAATACAGTTCCTGTATTGTCATAAACGGTACCCGATACCTGCTTTTTTTCCTGAGCAAACATTCCTGCCGAAAGAAAAAGCATGAAAATCATGTATACCACAGTTTTAGTAGTCCACAGATGCTGCAGGACTATTTTTTTATTTTTACTGTTCATTAGAATTGATGTTTTAATATGATAGTGAATTATTTGTCTAAAGTTTTAAGAGGAATTGTGGTATCCGAAATTGTTTTGTCCTTATTGTCTTTTACCAAAACATGAATTTCAGTTAAACCGGGAATTCCGTTTAATTCAGTAACTAAATTGACAAATCCTTTTATCTCGGCAGTTCCACCGGCAAATTCACCCGAAATTACTTTACTGCCCGCATTAATTGTATAAATTAATTTATTTACACCCGGCTCGTTATTTTTGCGTGACATTCCCAGAAAATCTTTCTGACTGATTTGTAAAGGGAAAAATCCAAATACCGGTGGCGGTGGCGGGATATATTCTCCTGCATATAAAACCTGATCTGCAATAGTTCCGGCCCAATCGTCTTTCACCATCAGGAAAACCAGATTTTCCATTACATAACCCTCCGGTGCATTGTAATACTCTTTTGGAACCAGATCCATTTTATAAAAACCGTTTCCTAAATCTTTTAGTTTTGTTTTTTCTACGATATCCGGAAGCCAGGATTGGTATTCTTGTTTAATATCCCAATTGTTTAAACCACTATGCATGTGAACGCTTGTCGCGCCTGCAAAACCCGGAGCTAAATTGGCATTAAACAAAATACTAACTCCTTTGTCGATTGTTGGTTTTGTAGGATAGGCTCTGATCAACTCATTTGCCGTATAAAAAGAAGAGAAATCAGTATACGCTACATTAGCAACACCACTTTGCTTTGATCCGGTTTTGTTTTTTAAACGAAACCAAAATCCCGCGCTTGCCGCAATTTCAGCTGGTGTTTTAGAAAAATAAGTAGTTGGAGTTAAAGTAAAACTCCAGATTTTGTCCTTTACGTGAGTTAGTTTTGCAAAATCTGATGAGTTTTCCCAATGCCCGGCATCTGGTTCAGATGGGGACCAAATCCAGATATAAAGATCTTCATTTTTAGCAAATGTGGTTTCAGAAAGATCAAAGTACCAGGTTACTTTTTCATCGTATTTGTACACGACAGGAAATGACGTTATACTGCCTACAGCTCCGGCTTCTTCCTGAGCCTGAATAAAATTGGGAGCCATCAAAAGGGCAAATAAAATTGTATATATAAACTTTTTCATATGTATTTAATATTTGTTTTTTATCGGAATATGGTATCGCCATTCTTTGTTCCTGTTTATTAATTGGAATCATGGCGATTTCATATTACTTAATTAATAGCATTTAATTTGAATACATAAGACACAAAAGGAGTTCCCCCGGAAGAATGCACCAACTGAAATTCCATTTCGTCACTACTTCCCGGAACTGATGTTAATCGAAGTTCATCTGTTTTTTGTGTTTTTTGAGCATCGCTGTACAGATAAATCCTTACAGCACTTGCATTTGTCTGCTGAAAATCGGAGCTTAATTTCCAATATCCTTTTGGAGCAAATAAGGGAGGAACATTGCCCATAACCTCGTAACTTGTTGGCTGATTCTTTTCGTCTACGCTGAATCTGATTTTAAAATCCTCGTAGTTAAAATACGTGCTCAGGTTTTCTTCGTGTGGCTCAATGGCATTTGCTTTCGCAGATTCATCTACCATTTTCAAATTTGTTAATCCCCAATCTCCATTTACTTTCTCATAAATGGTAATCGGATCAACATAGCTTCCGTCATCAATAGTGTCACAGCCAATGGCAACCAGACACATCATAACAGCTAACCAATAAATACTTTTACATCTCATAAATTTGTGGTTTGTTTGTTAGTTTTTCATCCCTTAAAAGGACAAGGCGAAGCTAGATGTTAAAAAAACCTAAAAAAAAATATCTGATAAAAATCAAGATGCAATTCAAATATTTTCACAATCAATTAATTGACAATCAAATATTTAAAACATTTTTATAAATGCAAAAATCAAGGTGTTGTTTAGATGAAAATTGACATCTAAATAATAGAATTTATGATAATATGTAAATTAAAGTCTATATTTTTTTCACTATACATACACATCATTGCTTTTTATTGTATAATTGCAAATTATTAGACTACATTTAACATTTAGATCTTATTTTTGTTTGATGCTCTAAATTTTACAGCTTTGTTATGAAGAGAATTACCAAAATCTAAAAGCTATTTAATGATCATCTATTATCATTTTGTCCTGAAATTAAAAAACGAATTAACTCAAACTCACCAAAACTTTTTTACCTTAAACCAAAAACAAAACCATGCGAAGAATCTACATTCTGTTTTTTTTTATTGCAGGTTTTTCTCTCACTGCCAAAGAGACAAGTCCTGTTCTGGAAGAATTAGATAAAGTGCTTCTTAAAAAAGATATTTACTTAAAACAGAAGTATCGAAAAATAGAAGTTTTAAAAAAAGATATATCAAAATTTACCGTTAGTCAAAACAACGAACAACTCTACAATACATACATGTCATTGTTTGATGAGTACAAGTCATTCAAATATGATTCGGCTTATTATTATTTGGAAGAAGCCAAAGCCAAAGCAATTGTTTTAAAAAAGCCTGAATATCTGGCCAAAAGCCGGATTAAGGAAGGTTTTGTGTTGCTTTCTTCCGGACTCTTTAAAGAAGCCATTGATACCCTGAATGTAATTGATGACAAAAAGCTCGATCAAAAGAATAAATTCGAGTATTATTCTATAAAAGCCCGGGCTTATTATGATTTAAGCGATTATAATAAAGATCAGCGTTTTAGTATTCATTATGTACAACAGGGAAATCATTTCCTGAAAAAGGCATTGGAATTGATTGGAACCAATACCAATGAATATTGGGCCGCCGAAAGTTTAAAAAGATTTAAGCAATTGGATTGGCGAGGCGCCGAATTTGCCTTCAGCTACTGGATTAACAATTACAAATTACCGCCTGATTATTATGGAATTGCAACTTCAAGTCTCGGTTATATTTATTCGGAAAGAGGATATACAAAAAAAGCCATTTATTACCTGGCACTTGCCGCTATTGCAGAT
Organism: Flavobacterium sp. Root420; assembly: GCF_001427905.1. Lineage (GTDB taxonomy): Bacteria > Bacteroidota > Bacteroidia > Flavobacteriales > Flavobacteriaceae > Flavobacterium. The sequence goes on along the minus strand of NZ_LMEF01000029.1, from coordinate 209,499 downwards.
GTTAAAAATGCGACCAAAGAAACAGTTGCACTTCGGAATTTAGCCAATGAACTCTTTAAAATGGGTTACTTGGATAAAGCCAACGAATACATCAATATCGCGATGGATGATGCGACTTTCTATAACGCCAGACATCGAAAAATTGAGATTTCGTCCATCTTGCCGATTATCGAAAAAGCACAATTAAACAATGTAAAAGAGAAAAATGATAAACTCGAAAGAATCATTATTTTATTGACCATTCTTACCATAATCATTATTTTGTTTTTAATTATCATCTTCAAACAATTAAAAGAAAGAAACAAAGCCAGAAAAATAATGGCTTCGTCATACGCGCAGCTTCAGGAAATGAATATTAGCCTGAGTGAAGCCAATGCCATTAAAGAAGAATATATTACGTATTTCATTAAGGCAACATCGGCTTTCATTAATAGAATTGATCATATTCAGAAAACTACGCTTCATAAAATTATTACCAAAAAAACTGATGAAGTTATTGCGAGTTTAAAACGCTATAATGTAAAGGAAGAACGCGAGAATCTTTTCCATCAATTTGATGAAATCTTCCTGAAATTATTCCCCACTTTTGTGAGCGATTTTAATCATTTATTCCCGAATGATCATAAATGCATCGTTAAAAAAGGGGAACTTTTAAACACAGAACTTAGGATTTTTGCCTTGTACCGATTAGGAATTCAGGACAGCAATCAAATGGCAGAATTCCTGGAACTTTCTGTAGCTACCATTTATACGTATAAAACAAGAATCAAAAGCAAATCTGATTTTAAAGATACTTTTGAGGAGAAAATTATGGCTATTAAGACGATTTAGTAAAAAAAATAGCCACGAATTCACGAATTATTATTCTCATTTGGTAAATAAAAATTCGTGAATTCGTGGCGGAAAACTTTTATTCAGATTCTAATTGCAATATCACATTCTGATAACGTTTACTAAGCGAAAACAACTGCTCGGCAAAAATCATAATCGCTAAGGGAACAAAGAAAAATACCGTCAAATCTTCTTCATATAAAAAGTAAGTTGTGACCATAAAAATTCTGCCATATTCCAAATAGTAAATCCATTTTCGCTGTTCTAATAATGCTCCGCAATTAATTAAAGTTATCAGAATAAAAGCTAATACAAAAACTTTATCTAAATCATTTAAATACTCAAAATAATAAGTGAAAACGGTTAAAAACAAAGTGCAAACTCCTAATTGAATATAAAGATAGTTTCTGAATCGAAGTCGTTGATGTGGGTTCTGCTTGTCTTGCAAAAAACGTTTTTCTAATGTTGGCCGAATATCCTGATCCATATGAGCGGGACTTCCAAAAACGGCTTTCCATTTGGCTTTAAATCCAAGGGAGCGTCTCCATAATTCATAAATCTCAAAATAATAATGAAAGTGCTGCCAAAGAAAACTGTAGCTTTTTAACGGATGCGTTAATCCGTATTTTGGTTTCTCTTCTTCTTGCTGGAAAGTTCCAAAAAGACGATCCCAAAAAGTGAACATATCTCCGTAATTTTTATCCAGGTATTTTTCATCAGAAGCATGATGGATACCATGAACCGAAGGCGTAACAAAAACATATTCCAGCCATTTTATTCTGCCAATAAGCTGTGTATGCGTAAAAAAGGAATATGCTCCATGAACAATGAGCATTGTATTTACCATGGTTGGATGAAACCCAACAAATGGCAAAACACACCAAAATCCCGTTCGAATAACTGCCTGAAAAGTAGTAATTCTGGCCGCAGCCGTAAAATTAAATTCTTCGCTATGATGGTGCACGATATGTGCGGCCCAGAAAAAATTGACCTCGTGACCTAATCTGTGGTACCAATACCAGACAAAATCGGTAGCGAGAATTAAGGCAAACCAAATAAAAATGTTACTTGGAATATTAAAAAGCCTGTAGTTGTCATAAATCAAATAATACAGTTGATAAAAACTGGCTGCGATAAAAAGATTAATTAATCTTTCGGCAATACCAATGCTAATGTTTGAAACAGAACTTTCGTAATTGAAAATCTCCGGTCTTTTTTTGCGTTGTGCCAGCTTATATTCCAGAAATAAAAAAAGAAAAAAAGCAGGCATTGCGAAAGCTAGAAAATTAATATGTCTCATTTTAAAGATTACTTTATAGTGATTTGATACAAAACGAAAAAAGAGGTTTTCATCAATCAAAAAATTGCACTCGCAAGTTTGTAACTGATGAAAATAATCTTAATCTTATTAGAAAAATTTAATTCTGCTTGAATTTTGGTTCTTCCAATGCTACCTCTTTTACAGCTTGTGTATCAGCCACTTTTTGTAGAGCAATAATATAGGCTGCGATTCTTGGCGTTACGTTATGTTTTAGGGCAGTTCTGAAAACAGTTTCAAAACCTTTTTCCAGAATATCTTCCAAACGTGTATTGATCTGATGAATTCTCCAGGACTCTAAAAGCGAATTCTGAAGCCATTCAAAATAAGAAACCGTTACACCACCGGCATTTGCCAGAATATCCGGAACAACCAAAACATTATTGTTGTGCAGTATTTGATCTGCATCTGAAGAAACAGGTCCGTTAGCGCCTTCCACGATGATTTTGGCTCGAATATCTTTTGCATTCTTTTGTGTAATTACATCTTCTTTAGCAGCCGGAATCAATACATCAACATCTAAGAGCAATAAGTCTTCGTGTTTAATAGCAACCGAATTCGGATATCCTTTGATGTTTTTATTGTTCAGGTTGTAATACAGGATTAACTCTGGAATATTAAGTCCGTCAGGATTATAAAAAGCTTCTGAAACATCACTAACTGCCACAATTTTTAATCCTTTTTCATATAAAAACAAGGCCGAATGCAATCCTACATTTCCGAATCCCTGAATCGCAGCGGTAGATCTTGCAGGCCTTAATTTTAATTTTTGAAGAGCCAATAAGGTAATAATACTCACTCCCCTTCCGGTTGCTTCTACTCTTCCTAAAGAACCGCCGGAATGTAAATGTTTCCCAGTTACCACGGCATGAATTGGTTTGCCGTGAAGTAATGAAAATTCATCCATGAGCCAGCCCATTTCGTCAGGGCCTGTTCCCATGTCTGGTGCCGGAACATCTTTATTCGGTCCAAAAATATCAGCTAATGCCTTGGTATATCCTCTGGTAATTTTCTCTAATTCTATCGTAGAATGTTTTCTCGGATCACAAATAATACCGCCTTTTGCTCCCCCAAAAGGAATTCCCGTTACGGCAGATTTCCAGGTCATCCAGGCTGCAAGTGCCTTAACTTCATCCAGATTTACGGCTGTATCATAACGAATTCCACCTTTTGATGGGCCTAAAGCTGTATTGTGAATCACGCGATATCCTTCAAAATTTTGCGTTTTTCCGCTGTCTAGCACAATTGAGAAATTAACGACAATTTGTTTTTCTGGACGTTGCAATTTTTCTCTGATCGATTCTTCTAAATTAAGAATATCAGCCGCTGCATTAAAACGGTCAATCATCGATTGAAAGGGGTTCTGTTTAATTATTTCTGCGCTCATAGTATATATCTTTTAAAATTTGAATATTTGATTTTGTATTTTTTTCTCATTAAAATGCCTTTTCATTCTTTACGAAAAGCATTTATTTATTCCACATGCACATTCGACAACATGGAATTTTTATCAGACAACACTGCATCATAATATTCGTATTTCTATTTGATCTCATTTTCTTTATTTTTTAATAGTTCTAAAAAAAGCCTTTCATGGTGCATGAAAGGCTAAAAAAAAAAATAACTAACAAGTGATTTTCTATTAACGCCATTTCACTGCATAGTTCAACATGCAACACAACGTGGTGCTACACATGAGCTGAATGATATATTGACTAGAGTATTTCATTGTTGGGACAAATTTATAAATATATTTCTTAAATTCTATAGAATTAGTAGAGTTTATTTTAAATAATTTTAAACTTAACATTGAAGAACCTGTAAATTAACGAATTATGCTACAGAAAAAATTTACTTAAATTGTGAAATAACGATAAGAACAATAGCAATTAAGGCTAAAAAGAGGCCTATGAAATTAATTTTGGATAATTTTTCCCTGAAAAAAAGCAAGCCAACAAGACTTCCTAAAATAATAACACCCATATTCATTCCGGCAAAAACAGTTGACGGATTATCTGAAAATGCTTTATGCGCTTTTAGGTAAAACAATATATTTCCGAAATTAAAAAGTCCGACCAAACCTCCTAAAAGAATATTTTTAGCTTCCAATTTTACCTTTTTCAAGACGGTTTCATAAACAACAACCAATAAGGAAATGGCCAAAGAAATATCAAAAACTACAAATAATGAAGTGGTATAAGGCAAAGTGGTATAAAGCGCAATTTGCTTAAAAAGAATATCAATCACACCAAAACCAAGTAAAACAATCGCTGGATAAATCCACTTGTTTGCTGTGTTTGCTGATTGCTTTTTGAGAATGAATAAAAGGGCAACAAAGCCTATTAAGAGTCCAATAACCTTATAAGAATTAAATTCTTCTTTAAAAATAAACCAGGCAGCCAATATCGGAATAAAAAGAGACAAACGCTGTGCAGCATCTGTTTTTACGATTCCCATATGTTTAATGGAAGCAATTAAAAACAGGAAAACGATTGGTAATAAAATACCAATGGCAATGTAAATATTCCACGGAGCACTTCCATCCACCTGAGCTATATCAGGTTTAAAAGTAAAATAACAAAGCAGTAAGGCAAATACGTAATTGAAAGCTACAATTTGAATGGGATTAGCATTGTATTTTCTGGTGATTTTGAATATCACACCAACAATCACACTGCAAAGTATACTTAAGATAAGGAATAACATAAGCTCAAATTTTGAATGCAAAAATAAGGTTTATCTACTTCTTATTATTCCTGCTCATTATATTTCTTGAGATGATGTCTAAATTCCGTTTGCATTAATTCAGATGAAACTCCGGAAAATTCGATTTTAAATTCATCTGAATCCATTCCTTCAATTGCTCCTCCCCAACCCTGCAATTGATTTCCATTTTGCAAAAACACTTTTAATTGAGGAATTATATAAGTAGCAATTAATTGATCCTTTGGTAAATCAGCAGTTATTTCAACATTAAACTTTTTACAGTGATTTTTAAAAAGGTCATACGGAGAGTCAATCTCCTCAAATATTATTTTTCCATGCACTACTCCCATTGGTGGGTCTGCATATTCAAATTCTGTATAACCTATTTTCACACCGTCGAGTTCTAAAATATATTTGATTCTCATTTTTTCATTTTTATAAAAAATCAAAAATAACATTTATAAATTTAATCACTTTTCAACCAACCCGTAATACTCATTCTGGTATTTTGAGTAACCAAAACTTCATGAACCAATTCATTACTTTTAAAAAAAACGGTTTTGCCCTGAGTAGGTGAAATTTTTTGATTATTATTTTCCTGATGAATCATTAATTCACCACCATCGCTTTCCTGCCAATTATTGTTGAGATAACTGATCATAGAATATTTCCGACTTGGATTATTCTTGAATTGATCTAAATGTTTCAGGTAAAAATCACCTTTTTCATATAATGAATAATGGAATTCGTAACCCGTGATTCCGGCGTAACAGCTTTCGTTTAAATAAAGAATGAAGGCCTCAATTTGAGCGAAAAAGGCATTTTCAAAAACATTATTATGCTTTTTATCCAGCCAATAAATAGAATCGCTCCTAACTGCACCATCATACGAGAGTTTCTCCGAATTCCCTATTCCGGCTTCTGACAATAAACTTCTCTGATTTAAATCAAGTAGATTTTGTTTAAGATTATCTGCCAATTCCCTGCTTAAAAAATGCTCCGAAATACCTACTTTATTTTCAATAAAACTTGCAATCAAATCTTCAAAACCATCTTCCATTTTGTTTTTGGGAAACTGCAAATACAGCCAACGGAGCAAGGTAGAAGAAATAAAACTGGTAATGGCTTTATATTCAACAAATAAAAAACAAAAATTTATTAATAGAGGTAGAAACTACTAATAAAACTTTTATTTCCTTTTTCTGCTTTATAATAATAAAATCCAATTACAAATTTAGTGTTATCAACGACTTGATTTTTTACTTGTAATTGACTATTACTTGACCATTTAGTGTTTTTTAAAATAGCAACAAGTTCTTCATCAATAGGATTATCAAATCCACTAATTTCTTTAACTTCTTTAATTTCTAAATTTGAAGCAAAAGTTATTTCATAAATACCATAACTCTTTTTAAGTTGAATTCCTTTATATTTTTCCAGCTCAAGACTTGAATTACTTATTTCACGATACTTAGTTTTATCTGTGAAATTTATTCTTTCTAATTTAAAAGTTTTTAGTATATCTAGTTCAGGATTTGGTTTTACTCCTTTTTTATTCAAATAAAAAAGTCCTGAACACATACCTACCTCATAAAAACCTTCTTGGTTTTTATGAGCATAGGCTATTAATTTTGTATTCACTGGAATAAAGATATCACAAGATGTCCCCATACCTCCATCACTTCTTCCATTAACATATATGGACTTTAGTTTAACACCTTTAAATAGTTCATTTATTTTTATATCTGCTTTATAACGATATGAATTCTTATCATTTGGATAGATTTTAATAATCGTAATATTTGCAACAAAATCAGATTCAATGTATTTTTCAGTAATGTTTTGAGATGCACAAACACATGCAAATGAACTGAATGTCAAAAAGAAAATAAGGAATGAAAGAAGATTTTTTTTCATAGTAAGAAATTATAGTTTACTAATATAACTTCCGTACATATCTTTAAACTGATGCCCTTGCGCAAAACGATCTTTGCTTAATTTTTTATATTCGACCAGAGCCCATAAAATAAATTCTTTCATGAAATAGTGGTCTTTTTTATCTAATTGAGGCTGATATTTTTTCAATAAAGTATCTAACGGCGTTACTTCATCTAAAATATTTTGATATTCTGCATCCGAAGCATCGTCTAACAATTCGAAACCGCTTTCTGCAAAAAACCATTCTATCAAATCAGAATAAGGCGTTTTTTCTCCCGGTTTTTCCAATTTTTCAATTTTCGGAAACAAATCCGGAAACAAAGTTCGAATCGCAGAACCAATTAAATTTTGTGCCACAGCAGCCGCTCCCTCCTGCTCTCCTTCATAAACCAATTCTACTTTTCCAGTAATTGCCGGGATAATTCCGATGAAATCAGACAAACGTAAAATCGTATGATCCACTCCGGCTTTCAAGGCACGACGCTCTGACGTACTGATTAAATTCTCAAAAGCCGTGATGCTCATTCTGGCACTTACACCGCTTTTATTATCTATATATTCGCTGTCTCGTGCTTCGAAACTAATTTGCTCTAAAATATCTTTAGCCAGACTTGGCACATAAACAATTTCACTTTGCGTTTCATCCAGTTTCGCTTCCTGCTCTGTAATAGTTCGTGCAATGGCAACACTCTCGGGATAATGCGTTAGGATTTGAGAACCAATTCTATCTTTAAGAGGCGTTACAATACTTCCTCTATTGGTATAATCTTCCGGATTGGCTGTAAATACAAATTGCATATCCAGCGGCATTCTCAACTTAAATCCTCTAATCTGAATATCACCTTCCTGTAAAATATTAAATAAAGCCACCTGAATTCTGGCTTGTAAATCGGGTAATTCGTTGATTACAAAAATAGAACGATTCGCTCGTGGAATCATCCCGAAGTGAATCACACGATCGTCAGCGTACGACAATTTTAGATTCGCTGCTTTTATTGGATCTACATCTCCAATTAAATCGGCCACCGTTACATCTGGCGTGGCTAATTTTTCGAAGAAACGTTCGCTTCTGTGCAACCATGAAATTGGCATTTCATCTCCTTTTTCAACAATCAAATCTTTTGCAAAACGCGAAATCGGGTTTAATGGATCGTCATTAATTTCTGAACCCGTAACAAACGGAATATATTCATCTAATAATTCGATCATTTTACGCGCCAAACGGGTTTTCGCCTGACCTCGAAGTCCCAATAAATTGATGTTATGACGAGATAAAATAGCGCGTTCCAATTCTGGAATTACCGTGTTTTCAAAACCATGAACACCTTCAAAAATGGGCGTTCCAGATTTGATTTTTTCACGAAGATTATTTCGCAATTCATCTTTAATGCTAATGCTCTTATATCCTGAAGCCTTTAATTGACCGAGTGTTTTTATATTATTTATTTCCATTTTTATGAAATATCTGTTTGTTGTTTGTTTTATTTTTTTCTTTAGAAGAAGCTAAGCATTGAGTCATTATTGTGTGTAGACGCACCGCTGTGCTCCTCTACACCGAGACTGCGACTGAAAACTACCTCACTCTCTTTTTTCTATTTGTTTCATAATCTTCAAAAATCATTTCACCCAAACCTTTCAGTCCGGTATAAAATGCTTTTCCCTGGTTGGCTTCTGTAAAATGATTCACAAAACGCTGTAAATAAGGATCGTTTGCAATCATAAAAGTCGTAATTGGAATATGTAATTTTCTGGCTTGCTGTGCCTGTGTGTAACATTTATCGACTATATACTCGTCAAGTCCGTTACTGTTCATGTAATAGGAACCGTCGCGTTCGCGCACGCAACTTGGTTTTCCGTCGGTAATCATAAAAATTTGTTTGTTGGTATTTCGCTTTCTGCGCAAAATATCCATCGCTAATTGAAGTCCGGCAACCGTATTGGTATGATAAGGACCAACTTGTAAATAAGGCAAATCCTTAATTGGAATCGTCCAGGCATCGTTTCCGAAAACCAAAATATCCAATGTATCTTTTGGATAACGTGTTGTGATTAATTCGGCCAAAGCCATAGCCACTTTTTTGGCCGGCGTGATTCGGTCTTCGCCGTACAAAATCATACTGTGGCTAATATCAATCATCAAAACCGTGCTCATTTGAGCTTTGTATTGCGTTTCCTCTACAACCAAATCATTTTCGGTCAGCATAAAACTTTCTACGCCATTGTTGATCTGTGCATTACGCAAACTTTCAGTTAACGCAATACGCTCTAAACCGTCGCCAAAATTAAACTCACGAAATTCTCCGGTATGTTCATCGCCATTTCCGGCATGTTTGGTTTTATGATTTCCATTTCCGGAGCGTTTCAAATTGCCGAAAATCTGATCCAGGGCTTGTTGTCTGATCGCTCTTTCTGTTTTAGCAGTAATTCCAAAACCAGACGTGCCATCGGGTTTTGCTTCATCTTTTATGTAACCTTTCTTTTTTAAATCTTCGATAAAATCATCGATACTGTAGTTCTCATCGGTCAGTTTATATTCCTTATCTAACTCCCGAAGCCAATCTATAGCTTCATCAAAATCGCCCGAAGTATGGGTGATAAGCTCTTTGAAAATGCCAAAAAGTTTTTCAAACGGAGACTGAAATGGGGCTTCGTACGACTTAAAATAAAAACCTTTTTTAAATTCGTTTTTCATAATTCTAAAATTACACTATTTTAGAATTACGAAAAAAGAAACGTTTATTAATTTTTAGTTAAAATATTGGGGAAAAAGCAGTTAAAACCGAGGCAAATTCTGTCAATTATTCAAACTTTCCATCAACATAATACCATGCATTATTCTCCTGTTTAAAAGTCGAAAATTCATAATGCGTTTGAGGTCTTCCATTTGAATCTAAAAAATAAGCTTTAAACTCCACTGTATTTTCGCTAAAACTTAGAACTTCTAGTTTTTGCCATTTATTGGAAGTTGCCCATTTTAGAATTTCTGTTTTTGAATAATATGGTCTTTCTGAAATATGAGTTGTTTCGAGAAGGTAATCGGCATTATGAGTGGCATACGCCGAATAGCGAGAACGCATCAATGCCAATGCAGTTGGTGCTTTTTGATTATTTTGAAGATACAATCCACAACAATTGTCAAACAACAAACCAGTATCGCAAAAACACTTTTTATTCTCCATCAACTGCCTCTTCTCCATTTATCTTAACATGCAGCTGATTCAATAAAACCTGATATCTGCTGATTTCCCTTAATTCTTCATCTTCTTCGGCATGATCCAGCATTTCGTCTAAAACATCGCTCACATCAAGCAATTTATTATTAGCTTCCCTGTCTTGTTTTGCAGCGATTAAATCAATGATTTCCTGCACACTTACTTTTAAATTTTCAAATTTCATATATATTGTTATTTTTTGTTTCAGGTTTCAGGTTTCAAGTTTGCTTTACCAATTCAGCTAAAGACTCGTATCAGGTTTCAGGTTTCCACAACTTGAAACTTGAAACAAAGAAAACTTGATACTTTTTTATTCTTGCGCTTTATCTTCGTTGAACTTTTTTATAATTTCTTTCAGCTTTTCTTTACGTGCAATTTCAGCCTGTTTTACTTTGTTTTGGGCTTTGTGCAATTTGTCGTTGTGTTTCTTGATATTTCTTTCGTTGTTGCGTCCCATTATATTTTTCTTTTAATTTCTTCTAAAGTTTTCTCGGTATAAATCAATTCCGTAATAATCGTTCTCCTCAAAACATCAATATCTTCATCAAAATGTTTTGCCCAGGAAGTTAATTGCTGCAAATTCCGAATTTGCTTAATGCGTTTTGTGGTTTCAAAACTTGTTCTCAGAATTGCTTTATTATCATAGAGCGGATTATCTTTATGCTGATAGAGTACCGTGTTTTTATCAAAATCAGCTTCAATATAATATAATTTTTCTTCGGCATTATCCGGATGAAATTCGCTCCAGGCTGCAAAACCAATTTTAGTTTTCGAAGGAGTTTCAGGTTCCATGGCAACCAAACGCCATTTACTGTTGGCTAATCTTCCCCAATGATTCGAAACCCGATACATTCCTGCCTCAGTATAATAATAGGCACTTCCCGCTTTACTTTCGAACTGTTTTTTTAAACCGGCAATTTCATCTGGAAGCACTTCATGAAAAACACAAAAGGTATTTTTAAATGAATTTGGATGTGGCTTAAAGTTTTTTTGCATATGCAAATATACTGAGATTGTCGCGAACTCCCTAAAACAAACATAAAATGCTTAACTTTGCTGCATCAATTTAAATTTTAAAAGTTATGTCTAAAGATTCACAAGAAAAAATGCCTCAAAAAGGAGTGTATACCGGTATCATCGAAAAAGATGAAAACAACAATTATTTTTGTGGGGAATATCTTTTAGATTATAAAATGGCGCATTCCAATTTTAATCTTGGAGACTGGGTTACCATTAAATCGGTAATCGAAAACCCAAGTGATATCAGTTATGATAAATATCCAAAGAAGTCTAAAAACTTCGATAAGGCCAATCATAAACCGGAAAATAAGTAAATTTTGTTTCAGGTTTTTCTTTTCATGTTCAAGTTGAAATGTGAACAAATTTAACCACAAAGAACACAAAGGTTTACGCAAAGTTCGCAAAGCTTACCATACAGCTTTGCGAACTTTTTGATTTATGAAACATTACAAAAGCAAAAAAACTTTGCGCACTTTGCGGTAAAATCAACACGCATACTTTATTTTTTTGAATATTTTTTGCTTCAAAAGTAAAAAGTTAAAAAAAAGTGTACCTTTGCAAAAAATTTGTCGTTTTGAAGTATAAAACACTCATTTCAAACTAATAGACAATACGTTACCTTTTATTTATGAAAAAAATAGTTGAATACCGCAAGTTACTAAACGTAGAAAAAACTGCTGAGTTAAAAGATTTAAAAACCATTTACCGTAATGCAATGAAAGAATCTCATCCTGATAAATTTCAAGGTGATGATGCTGGTTTGAAAGCAGCTGAAGAAAAAAGTAAAGCGATTATTGAAGCTTATCACTTTTTGGTAAGTATTAATCCTGAAACGATTAAAGCAAATTTACCTGAATATACAGAAACGATTTCAACTTGTTCAATTACTGATTATAAATTTGTTGAAGGCCGTTTAATTATCGATTTCTCTAACGGAAGTGTTTATGAATACATCAGTGTTCCTAAAGCAACTTACGTAAAAATGGTTAACGCTGACTCTCCTGGAAGATTCGCAAAAAGACACATTTTGAACTCTTTTACCTGGAGAAAGAAAACAAATCAAGAATAGTTTTTTACTATTATATACCCAAAAGCACTCTGATAATAGAGTGCTTTTTTTATGCCTAAAAATTAAGAAATCGTCGGTTTTTTATCAAAATAAAAATATATTTAATAGTTTTAAATGGAACAAAACAAACAAATCCCTTGATATTAGGGACATTAAGGTCATAAAAACTATAACAAAATTTTAGGTTACAAAATTCTTTCTGTTTTATATTTTTAGATACTTTTGTTGCACAAATCAATTAACTAATTAATATTTAATAATGAAAAAAATATTTTTTTTACTTACAGCTTCTGTAGCGATTATTTCATGCAGCAAAGTTAAAGACGGAGAGTACCTAATTACAGGAACTGCAAAAGGAATTGCGAACGGAAAAACAATCATTCTTCAAGGTCAGGACCCAACAACAAAAATGACAGTTGCCCTTGATACAGTAAAAGTTGAAAACGAAAAATTTGAAATAAAAGGAAAAGTAGCTGAACCAGCTTTCCATACATTAATTCTTCAGGATGCACAGGGACCAATTCCTTTCATCTTAGAAACAGGAGAAATCACTGTTGCAATTGATAAAGACAGTATTCACAAATCTAAAATTGCAGGTACTTACAGTAATGAAGAGTTCGTGAAGTTTCAGGATGAACTAAACAAAACTCAAAAGAGATTGGTTGATTTTCAGAAAAATAACACTCAGAAAATGCAACAAGCTCAACAAGCTCAGGATACTGCAACTATCAACGGTTTGATGAAACAATATATGGCTATCCAAACGGAAGTTCAGACAGATTCTAAAAAGAAATATCTTACTTACGCTGAAGGTCACCCAAAATCGTTCATTTCTGTATTGATCATTCAAGGTATGTTAGGTGATCCTACAACAGATATTAAAAAGGCAGAAAGTTTATATAACTCATTAGATGAGTCATTGAAAAGCACTACGCCTGGTAAAGAAATCAAAACAAAAATCGGTGCAGCAAAATTGCCTGCAGTTGGTGCGACAGCTCCTCCTGTTGGCAGCGCTAAATGAAGATCAGATTTTTCTGCTCCAAACCCTGAAGGCAAAGCAGTTTCGCTTAAGGAAAGTTTAGGAAAAGTAACTATTGTTGATTTTTGGGCTTCATGGTGTGGACCATGCAGAAAAGAGAATCCGAATGTTGTAGCTATTTACAAAGAATTACACGCTAAAGGATTAAATATAATTGGGGTTTCTTTAGATAAAGAAGCTGGCAAGTGGAAAGAAGCTATCGCAAAAGATGGTTTAACCTGGACACATGTTTCGAACCTAAAATTCTGGGACGAACCAATTGCTGCCCAATATGGAGTTCAGTCAATTCCGGCAACTTTTATTCTTGATGCATCAGGAAAAGTGGTTGCTCAGGACTTAAGAGGTCCTGAATTAAGAGCCAAAATTTTAGAGCTTTTAGCCAAATAAGTACAATATTCAGCATAAAATAAAAAAATCTCCCTAGTGGAGATTTTTTTATTTTATTCAATACCAACTAATTAAAAATTAATTCAAAAATAACTTAAAATTAAGTGCGATTTTAGTTTGTAAACATCAAAAACGTTTATATATTTGCAACCGCTTAGAACAACAAAGCGCATCAATGCTGAGATCGGGGAGATACTCAAGCGGCCAACGAGGGCAGACTGTAAATCTGCTGTGTGAACTTCGCAGGTTCGAATCCTGCTCTCCCCACTAAAAGGTAAAAGAAGTAAAAAGGTCATTTTTTCAATCTTTTCAAAAACCCATAAAAAACGTGGTAAAACCTGCAAATCCTAGGATTCGCAGGTTTTTTGCATTTAAGGCAGTTTTCAATCTTTATAAAAATGCCCAAAGTTTTTTTGCCACAAAAACTTAAGGCGTTTTAACGATATTCACCAGTAAAGTTTTGTGGTGCAATCGTGGCAAAAGGCATTTAAAGAATTAAAATCTCAGCAAAATCACGACCTTCAGAATTTGGGTTCGAAACTTTAGATCATCCAAAATAATTCACTTATTACTTCGACATAATTTCTCTGGTAATTTGAGTAGAAAAATATTTCATCTTTGTATTGTTTACGATTTTCATTATATTTGTATTACATTTACTTTCTTCCATATGAAACCATCTAAATTATTCAGAAACGATATCAGACAAACTAGATCACTTGTAGATGCTGGAATAACCAGTGCCAAAAATGCTATACGTCAATCAAAAGCTTTAGATCTGCCGGTTACCTATATTAAAAATGATGTAATTTATGTTGAAGATAAATCTGGCGTGAAACAGCAAGGTACTATTGTGCGAAAAGAGCAGCCTAAAAATTTAATTAAAGGAATGATTCTTCGTGCCAAACAATAAAAAAATACGTGTTTTTGCTGGCCCAAATGGATCTGGAAAAAGTACTCTTCAAAAAGAGCTTTCCAAAACTTACTTTTCCGAAGTTTTTGTTAATGCAGACGAAATTGAAAGAAAATTAAAAGACTTTAAGCTTATTGATTTAAATGATTATGGAATAATTGGGTCAGAAGATAGCTTAGCTGAATTTAAAGATTTGCCGGACTCAATCTCATTGATAGAAAAAGCTACTGCTGATAATCATAAAATCAACATCACCATAAATGAAAATTGCATTGTAGATTATTCAGATTCTAAGCATACTTATGAGGGGTCGTTTATTGCTTCCTATATTAGACATCTCATGGTTAAGCACAATAAATCTTTTGTATTTGAATCTGTTTTTAGTCATCCATCAAAAATTACACAACTTCAAGATGCAATATCCAAAGGATATAGAATTTATCTATATTTTGTGTGCATTGACAGTCCAGAGGTAAATGCAGCACGTGTTGAAGATCGCGTTAATAAAAATGGACATGATGTGGAATACACAAAAGTAGTCCAGCGTTATTACAGGACGCTTGAATATTTGCACCAAGTATTACCTTTATGCTACCGGGCTTATCTATTTGATAATTCAGGAACTAAACAAGAATTAATTGCTGAATTATATCATAACGATATGGAAATTAAATCCGAGAACTTTCCTAACTGGTTTTTGGATTATGTACTGCCATATTACACAGCAGAATAATTATTCTTTATATCGATTTGAAAATATAAAACTCTCACCAGTGTTGAGAGAAATTCACTCTAAAGCAACTAAAATCTAAATGCCGACTTTAAAATTGTACTGTGTTTGTCAAATTTAAATTCTAATTGAAAACTGAAAAAGTCCTAATCTAGCGATTAGCGGTGGTTTTTATTATAATCAATACTATTTACAATTTCAATTAATGCTTTTTCTATTTTATCTATACTCTTTTCTGCACTGAGTGCAATTCTTATAAAATTTTCTCCTTTTTGTAGATTGTCCACTAAAAAGTCCCTACCATTAGGAACAATTATATTATTTTCCAAGAGGTAATTAACAAGAATATCACTTTCTAATCTTTCAGGTAATTTTATCCAAATATGAAAACTTGTCTTAAATGTTTGAAAAGATAAGTTCCTTATGATAGGCGTAAGTCTCTCTTGAAGTTCAATTGCCATATGTTGCTTTTGTAAAATTATATCGTTCAAAATGTTGTTTTGCAAAATATAGGCAGCCGTTCCTCATAGGTCACTAAAAAAGACGTTAATTCAAAGAATTAACGTCTTTTTATGCCTTATTGGTTCTTATTTAACCAGCTTAATTGAAGTAATGCTATTAAATATTGAACACGTTTTTTGCTTATTGAGGCTGAGCATCATTTGCAGCTGTAGCATACAATCCTACCAAAGCTCCGGTGAATCCGCCTGCCACATTAGTGGATAAAATATCTCCTGAAACTGCTCCCCCCAGATTTTCAAAATCAGCGCCGTTAACAGCATAACTAAACTCATAACTGTCACCGTTTGCTTTTACCTGAAGGCGTACGGGTTTTTTCATGTCAACTTTTTTGCTCGCAATAATTTTTGAGGTACCTTTTTCTGTTCTTTCTAACAAAACATAGGTGTCGTTTCCTTTTTTGGTGATACCAAATACATAATTGAATTTTTCATTTTGCAGACAAACAATTCCCGCCAAATCTTTTTGGGAAGCTGGTTTGTAATCAATAGTTGCAGCAAAAGAAAATGTGTTATGCTGTTGTCTGTAAAAAAGTGTCGAGGTTGGCTTTAATTCTTTAATACATACTGCAAATGGGTTAATCTGCAATCCTTTTTTGGTAACCGCAGCAAAATTTTCGCGAGGTCCTCTAAGGCCAATCCATCTGTAATCTAACTTATCTGAAGTGAAATTTTCTTCGAAAGTGAAATTGCCATTAGGAAAAAATCCATTCGTCCCGGTTTTGTTCTCCGTTACGCCCATTGGCATTTTTAATTTGGGCTCCATTGGCACTAATCCATTTTCAAACACAGGAAAAGTACCCGACCAGTCTACAGGCAGCATAAACGTTTCGCGGCCTATATTGACCCTGTCTTTATCATTAGGACGCACTCCTAAAAACACACCATAATACTTATTATCCGGTCCCAGTACCAAATCAGCATGTCCGGCCCAATCTACTTTGTTTGGTCTGTCTTTTGGAAAATGTCTTTGAGTCAAAATCGGATTATTTGATGAAGGTTTGAAAGGCCCTTTTGGGCTATCGCTAATAAAAACTACTTCACTATGGTTCCCTCCTGTACCGCCCTCGGCACACATTAAATAATAATGTCCGTCTTTTTTGTATAAATGCGGTGCTTCGATCCATATTGGTTTTTTGGAAAGATCCACTCCACCATCAACAATAATTTTATCTGTTCCCGGAATTACCTTATCAGTGGCAACATCATATTCCCATACTTTAATTACACGATGTCCATTGTATAATTCTTTTCCTTTATCGGGAGCATCATTGTGAACAATATATCCTTTTCCGTTATCATCAAAGAAAACACTGGGATCGATCCCGCCAAAATCAAGTTTTATAGGACTACCCCAGCCTTTCTTAGGGTCTTTTGTTTTTACTATAATGTTTCCGAGTCCACCTGAAAAGGCTGTTACAATCATATAGAAAGTATCGTTATGCGGATTATACGTTATCCCTGGAGCGTAAACTCCCTGACTAATACCGGTATCATGAGGATTAAATTCGTTTACATTGTTTAAAACCCCTCCTAAATCGGTCCAGTTCACTAAGTCCTTTGAATGAAAAATGGGCACTCCGGGAAACATCGCAAAGGAAGAACAAACCATATAATAATCATCTCCTTTTCTGGTAATGGCCGGATCAGGGTAGCATCCCTGCAAAACCGGGCTATAAAATTCCCCTGCTTTTAATGGATTTTTTTTATAAATTTCATCATCGCCACTGTAAATAACATTTGAGAATACGGGTGGATTGTTTGCTGCTTTTTCTTTTGGCTTGTCTTTGTCTCCTATTGCTGCAAAGGATAGCAAACCTAACATTAGAGAGGATAAAAATAGTAGTTGTCTCTTTTTCATTTTTGGGTATTTATTATTATTTATTGATATGATTTTGGTTTTGATTTATTTATTGAAATAAAATCCAATCCACTTCCATTAGACTATCACTTTTAGCAATAACCTGCAGATTCTGAATTCCGGATTCCAATTTTAATAGCGGTGCTTTTATTTCATCCCATTTGCCACCTTCAGGGATGCTAATTTCAGCTATAACCTTTTTATCGGTTCCTTTGGTACAAACTTGCAAGATCCCTCCTTTCTCTGACCAGGCTTTTATAGTTATTGTTTTTAATTTGTTTTTGCTAAAATCTACCTTATAGTATTGTATCCAGGAATTTGATTTAGTGAAGGTTGTTTTCCAACCCTTAAAAGTATTTAAGCTGTCTAAAAAAGATACTGAAACTCCCTTATCACTTATTTCTGAATACCTGTCTATCTGAATTTGATCTGTTGCTTTTGTAATTCCAACACCTCTTAGTGTTGGAATAACTTTTTGAATCCTCCCGTCCGCATTAAAATTCAAAAAGTCTGCTCTAATAGACCGTGCCTTATCAAACTGAGGTGAAAAGTCATTATGGTGATAAAACAAATACCACTGATTTTTGAACTTCAAAATAGAATGATGGTTTGTCCAGCAGCCTGTTGGCGATTCATCCATGATTACACCCGTTACTTTAAAGGGTCCCATAGGATTATCAGCCGTGGCGTATTCTAAGCGTTCAATCTTTTTTTCAACATGAGGATAGGTCAAATAATAAATTCCATTTCTTTCAAACATGTACGGGCCTTCTTTTAGGCCTTTCCCAGGAAGATTTTCGATTATTTTCACCTCTGAATCTAATTCGGTCATGTTTGGTTTTAATTTAGCAACAAAAATATTTCCTCCGCACCAGTACAAATAAGCCTGTCGGTCTTTGTCAATAAAGACATTAGGATCGATTCCGCTAACACCCTTTATGGGATTGGGTTCCGTTTTATAAGGCCCTTCGGGTTTATCAGCAATAGCCACACCTATTGTAAAACCTTTTTTATAAGTAATGGTGTCTTTTGGAATGCTTGGAAAATAAAAATAATACTTGCCATTTCTTTGGATGCAGTCCGGAGCCCACATACTGTAGCTATCGGGCTTTACCCATTCCACCTTATTTTGCTGTACAATAAGTCCGTGATCTGTCCAGTCTGTCAGGTTAGCTGAAGAAAATACGTGATAATCTTCCATACAAAACCAGTCTTTGCGTCCTTTACCTTCTGTGGCTATTATATCGTGTGAAGGAAATACATACACTCTCTCACCAAATACCCGCGCGGAAGGATCAGCTGTAAACTGATCTCTGATTAATGGGTTTTGAGCAATAGACTGAATGCCAATTAAAAAAAACAGTATTGTTTCTTTTTTTAATATTTTAATAAAATTCCTCATTTATTTATGATTTAAGTAAACTCTAAGTTGACACTCAATAAACGACTATATAGTAGTATTGAGCAAATAGTAATTATCATTGGCAAATGCTCTGTTTTCCCCATAAAAAACTACGCTATACCTCTTGCCCAATAAGGCATATCATAATGCCGCCTATATGACAAAAAAAATGCCCGGACTAACTCGGGCATTAGTTGCGCTTTGAGAACCTAAGTTACTCAAATACACCTGTATACTCATTTTTTACCTGCAAAAGATTGTCCTGTTGACAGTCCTTAAAACCAGAAGAAATAAACTAACTAAGAGTATGAAAAAGCTTAAAGTAAAAATATTTTAAAAAAATAAATAAAATTTATTTTAGTGTAACAAATCATTTACACTACGTTACACGGTGGCCAGAAAAACAAAAAAACAGTTCTTAAATTTTGAGCGGCAAAAAAATTTTGCCACTATTTTTATATAAATTACTTTTTTTAAGATTTATGAAATTTTCAATAAAAAAGGAAAAATCCGCACAATTTAAGTGTGCTTTTTACATTTATAGCAGTATTTTAAATTATTCTCAACAAAGCCATATGTTTTTTACTTTAAATAAATTAATTAGCGATTAAAACTAGTTCAAACGCAAAATATTTTGGTTATTTCAAAAAATAAATTTGTTGATTTGAATTATATCTCCTAAACTTGTATTGAGGTAACTGCCATAATATAAAGATACTATTTACGGTTTTAGCTTACCTGGTTTACTGCCTAAGAGCGCATTATGTTGGTTATTTTACGCTTATTGGTTTTTTCTGCCATTAAGCTCATATAAAAATAATTACAATCTATATTTTACAGCATTTCTAACAAAAACTGATATAAAAACTGCAGCTAGTCATTTTTGATCATAAGTTTAACCTATTCTCATTTTATTTTGAAAACTCTAAAAATTATAATCCTAATTCTTTTGGTGATGCCTGCTGGTATTAGATCCCAATCTGGAAGGCTTTACACTTCAGATTCACAATTGTCAAGCAGTTTGATAAACAGTATATATCAGGACAGTAAAGGTTATATCTGGATTGCTTCTGAAGATGGTTTAAACCGATATGACGGTGCAAAATTTGTCACATACAAACACCTGAAAAATAATCCTGAAACTGCCTTAAATAATTACGTCAAAACAATTTTTGAAGACCGAAACAAAAACTTATTTTTTGGATTTATTAACGGCTTACAGATTTACAATCATGCCACCGACTCCTTTAGTAACATCTTAATGACAACTGATGGTGTTACAAAAATGTCGGCACATGTAAGCAGCATGTTACATAGAAAAAATGGGGATGTGCTGGTTGCAACCTCTGGTTATGGAATTTTTAAAATTGAATTTAAAAAACAAAATACTATTGCCCGACAAATTAAAATTTCCATTCCCACCTATATGATCCATGAAATCTATGAGGATAAAAAGAACAATTTATGGATTTTAACACAAGATCGCGGACTATGGAAACTCAAACCTGATAACATGGCCCAACAGGTTTTTCTTTCAAAAGAAGATGTTGATAATGTTACCAGTATTTGCGAAGACAGAAATGGAAACCTTTTTGTGGGAACGCTTAACCATGGGCTCTATATCTATAATAAAGACCAAAAGAAATTTATATCCTATAGTCCTTCAGTCTGGTTGCCAATAAAAAAGCTTTTTTTAGATAAAAACAATAAAATATTAATTGGTACCGACGGAACGGGACTTCATGTATATGATCCCAGGGAAAAGAAAATAACATCAGCCAATTTTAATGTCTCCAATTTTGATTTTTCGATGTCCAAAGTCCATTCTATTATTGAGGATAAATCTGGAAACCTTTGGATGGGGCTGTATCAGAAAGGGATATTATTATTGCCTCCCAAAGAGAATAATTTCAATTATTTAGGCTATCAATCCATGTCCAATAATGTTATTGGATCGAGCTGTGTACTGGCTGTATATAAGGATAAAAAGGGCATATTGTGGGTCGGTACAGATGGCGATGGCTTATATGGTATTTCATCACAAAATAAAAAAGAATATCATTATAATATTGATAAAAAAGGAAATAAGCGACTCACCGTTATGTGTGTGTTTGAAGATTCAAACGGCAATTTATGGATTGGGACTTATATGGATGGGCTTGCCAAACTTAATCGAAGTACCAATAAATTTGATTTTATAGATACACTACTTGATCAGGAAAACAAACCTGTAAAAAGCATCTTTACCATTACCGAAGACCAAAATAAAAATCTCTGGATTGGTTCGCTCGGGGCCGGACTTTTTTCTATAAATCTGAATACGAATAGAGTAGTCAATAATGATTCAAATGCAAAAGACAGGAAAAATGTCTTAGGCAACCTGTATGTCAATTGTATTTTGCCTGCCCAAAACAACAGACTTTACGTTGGAACGTATGACGGCTTATATTGTCTGGACCTTAAAACCAAAAATTATATTAAAACAGGAGGTTTAAATCATATGCTTCCGCAAAAAATTATCTATTCCATAAACGAAGACGCTCAGCGAAATTTATGGATTGGAACATCGGAAGGCCTAATTTATCAGCCAAAAGATGGGAAAAATACAGTGACTTATACAACTGATAATAATTTACCGAGTAACATCATATGTGCCATAGAAAGGGATAAAAATAATAATCTGTGGATGAGCACCAATCACGGCATCTCCAAATTCAATTCAAAAAGCAAAAAATTTTCCAATTTTTATTTTAACGATGGGCTGCAAGGGAATGAATTCAGTAAAAACGCTTCATTTACAGATAAAAACGGTACCGTTATTTTTGGAGGAATGAAGGGTATTACGTATTTCAATCCCGAAAAAATAACCTATAATGCCAAGAGCTCCAATGTGTATATCACTGGTTTTTATATACAGGATAAATCTGTTAAAAAAGGAATGAAATCTGATCAGTTTGAAATTGTCAATAGTGCTCTTATAGATGCCAGTTCGGTAGATTTAAGCCATGATGACAATTCATTCAGTATTGAATTTTCTACCCTGGATTTTACCAATCAGCAGCATATCACTTATTTTTATTCTCTTGAGCAAAACAAATGGAACAAATTACAGCAGGGTGTTAATACAGTTACATTTGACAATCTGGAACCAGGTACCTATAATTTTAAAGTCAAAGCAGAACTCTACGGCAAATATACCAGTGTACGCCCTCTCATTATTACAATACATCCGGTTTGGTACTTTTCATTTTGGTTAAAATGTTTGTATTGGGTACTTTTTATAGCGATTGTGTATTTTGTTTCGGTGCAGCTTAAACAAAGAAAATTAACGCAGAAGAAAATTCAGGAACATCTACAAAACAAGCAGATAAATGAGGCAAAATTGCAGTTTTTAACTAATATTTCGCATGACATAAAATCCCCGATATCACTGGTTATTAATCCTTTGCTGAAATTAATGAATTCAGATCCCGACATTGCAAGACAGAAATGGTATCAGGTCATGTACCGCAATTCAGAGAAAATCCTACAGCTTGTGAATCAGGTTATGGATGTACGAAAAATTGATCAGGGGCAGGTTTTTTTAAACTTAAAAAAAACAGACATTATAGCCTCTATCCGGGAACTCAGCCTTTTATTTGAAGAACCAATTCAGGAAAAAAATATCCAGTTAGAATTGCATCATAAAAAACCACAATTGTACGGGTGGGTTGATCCAAAGTATTTTGACAGAATAATTCAAAATGTAATTTCCAACGCTGTTAAGTTTGTACATAATGATGGAAGAATTGATATTTTTATTGCAGAAAATACTATACCTCATCTCCACAGTAAATCATTATCAACATTTACCGTGACTATTTCTGATAATGGAACCGGCATACATGAGAAAGACAGAGCCAAAATATTTGACCGATTTTATCAGGCCAAAAATGGCAAAAAACAACATCATGAGGGAACCGGTATAGGTCTGCACTTAACAAGATCGATTGTTGAACTTCATAATGGAACAATAACTGTCGAAAATAATCCTGATAATTCCGGCTGCCGCTTTATTATTAGCATACCAATAGGAAACGATCAGGTAAAAGATGATTTAGAAGATAAAAATCAGGAAACAGACACCCGTGATTTTCAATCCGGCATACCCCCTACTGCATTAGAAAAACCTCAGGAATATGTTAGCTCGGGGACAACTGGTAAAAGAAAAATTTTGGTTGTTGATGATAATGAAGAAATCAGGGAGTATATTTTTAAAGAATTAGCCACTCATTACAAGGTCCTTACCAGTTCTAATGGAAAAGAAGCTTTGGAACTCGTTCTAAAAGAGCCGTTGGATCTTATTATCAGTGACGTTAAAATGCCGATAATGGACGGTATTACATTTTGCCGAAAAGTCAAAAAAAATATAAATATCAATCACATTCCCGTTATACTGCTGACAGCACAATCGCACAATAATAACCAGCTTGAAGGTCTTGATATCGGTGCTGATGCCTATATTACTAAACCTTTTAATATGGAAATATTGAAAAAAACGGTTGTGAATCTTATTAAGACAAGAGATTTATTGAAAAACAACTTTAGCGGTAATCAGGGCCAAGAGGATAAAATAAAGAAAATCAAAATGGAATCAGCCGATGAGAAGCTGATTTTGAAAATAATGAATTTTATAAATAACAATCTAAGCAACCCTGAACTGAATGTAGAAATGATCGCCTCTGAGATTGGAATCAGCCGTGTACATCTGCACAGAAAATTAAAGGAACTTACGAATCAGTCTTCAAGAGATCTGATTCGAAATGTCAGACTCAAACAAGCCGGGGAATTATTGGCTTCCAAACAAACTAATATTTCTGAGGTTGCCTATTTAGTAGGATTTTCTAATATTTCTAAATTTTCAACAAGCTTTAAGCAATTTTACGGTATGTGCCCAAAATCATATATGGAAGAGCATTTGAGAAAAAATGAGGCTAATGAGGACAATAATGAAGAAAGAATAATGACGAAAAATTAAGGTTTTACGATGTCATTTTATTATCTGAACTAAATAAAAAAAGTTTATTGAAACTAATTTCAATAAACTTTTTTTTATTTAATGTTTAGCTTTAAAGTTTGCTGAGGCCACTATATAGCAACCTCAACAGCAGCTGTTTCTCTCATAAACTTATCATACTATCCACAACTTAAAAATACAAGACAATTATAGCTGTGACTGGAAGTTTAAAAGAAATACTATTTCAGTCCCATAAGCCCGTCAGCAAATCCTTTATAGGAAGACTTACGGGTAAAGTCAACATTCCATAAACTTTGATGCTGTCCCGGCAACCAGGAAGAATCAGACTTACTGTCTGTTACTCCCCATACCGTGATTCCGTAGCGCTGGTTTGCGGGGATATATTTAGTGTACATATCCACCACATATTTGTACATATCTGCCTGCTTTTGAAGATCAGCTGCTGTTGGGTTTAGTCCGGCCGCAACATCAAGCTCAGAAACTTTTATAAGTTTGCCGCTTGCTGCAAGTAATTGGAACATGGCCGCAATTTTATCTTTATCAGAATTGATGGTAATATGCATCTGAGTACCGATACCGTCTACTTTTTGTCCTTTACTTTCAATGTATCCAACATATTGTATAAGTCCTTTGCATTTATCAAGACTGTATTCGAGATTGTAATCATTTACAAAAAGTTTATCGGTTGGGTTGCCATATTTTCTGGCCAGTTTAAAAGCTTCGACTGCATAGTCCTTGCCTAAGTAATCCTGCCAGTAAAATTCATCTGATTTCAAAGTCTTACCCACTCCTGTTTTTAAATTATAAGGACTTCCGTCGTCCATCGGTTCATTAACCACATCCCAGGCCTTTACATACGCTTTAGTGCCCGTTACCATTCCAGAGATCCATTTATCAAGGGCTTCAGTAATAAGAACTTTCTTTTGCTCAGCTGTTTTCTCAATAAAAGTACTTCCTCCAAGGGCATTGTACTTTTTTAAGGCAATGTTGTCAAAATAATAGGTAGTTGCGCCTTTACCCAGATTAAAAGCTATGGCACCACAAGTTGCCATTTCTGCAGAAACAGTAATCTCTTTGGTATACGTTGTCCAGGTAGGTGTTGAAGGAATTGTACCAAAGAAATCCCAGTGCTTATATGCTCCCGGAGTAACATGTGCCTGAGTAGGATACGATATAGCGGCATCTGAACGTACATCCATAGTCAGCTGATACTTTTCGCCTACTTGTACAGCTGGAGAAAATTTTAGAAAAAACTGCACATCCCAATCATTGGTTCTCACAGTTGCATTCATTATCTTTAGTGCTCTTCCTGTCCCGCCTTTCCCTTCACCATTTGCAGAAAAGCTTGTTACACCACTACCATTAACCTGATAATTTGCATTATTGTCCGTTTCAAAATCTGCTTGCGTTACCACATCCCATCCCGGACCATTTCCTGGTATTATTACCGGAGCAATCAAACTTTTTAAATAAGCAGCATTTTGATTGGCGTGCCAGCAAAGTGTATGCCCGAAAACGGAAACATTAGCTTCATTAGCCAAAGCCAATAGTTTAGTAACATTGTCAAGATTCAGACTCCCGTCTGCCTGAACAACTGCTCCATGTTTCATTTCATACCCTAAAGTGATCTCATCAAAATTTTTGTTAACCAGTCTGTAGGTTACGCTTTTACTTGTATAGTCTGATAAAGAGATACCGGCACCTAGTTTAAATGCAGGGTTAGCCTCTCTGTTTACATACATATTCAAATCCTTATAAGCGTCAATTTCCTCCTGATTCGCAATACTATGGGGTTTTTCATACCTGTACCCCAAAGTACTGTCATTTGCACAGGATGCCGCCATCATCAAAACTGAAGATAGTAGCCAAATTTTATATAATTTATTCATCTTCTTTAAATTTATATTTTAATAAAAATCCAGCTATTTTAAGACAGGACTAAAAACTTGTGCCGTAACGCCTCTGTCACGCAACACCAGGGTATCTTTTGTTGTTACATTGAAATCCTGGAAATTTACTTTATAATCAAGATACAATGCATCACGATCTTTACTGCCCCAGCTTTGCTTTTCGCCTTTCTTTACGAATTTACCAGTACCTGTAGCCGTAAATACCGAATTGCTTCCCGAGACAGTACAATTATTATTTGCATCAAAGGTAAGCGTTAAATTAAAATTGATGTTTACACCAGCAGCATCTTTAACCGTAACAGGAAAATCGATGGCACTCATTGATTTTGTGTTAATTCTGTTAACTTCATCAGATTCTACGTATTGTTTGTGTCTGGTAATTACTTTATCCAGCGTTGTATTTCCATTATTCCCCTTAACAATGTCCTGTCCTCTTCTCAAATAAAAACCGTCCCAGGGATTTACATACTTTACAGCATACAGAACATAATCTTTGGGAGCCACACTCCAATTGGTACTTAAAGGCTTTAATGGGTTAGACACTAATGCCTTTCCTGACAAAATAGAATCGGCATTGACTACCTTTTTCATTTCAATTGGAATAACATACGTCTTTTTTACTGATAGCGGATCTGCGAAAAAAGCATCCGTTAACTGCACTTCCACGCCTCCGATAATCTGCCCTTTCGGAATAACAATTTTATCGCTCAACAGTGTATAATAATTACTGGGCATGGCCACTATCTCATCTTGCCCGGCATTAAATAAGAACCCGGCAGGCAATGTGTTTGCAACGGCAATATCAATGGTCACGTCCTTATCATTATTGTAAACACCACTTAAAGTTCCCATTATTTTACACTTATGCTGATTGTCTAAAGTAGTATCAAATATATCCTCTCCTAATGTTATGGTTCTAACAGGGAACTGATAGGCAAAATAAACAGCAGTATGATCGAAATTATCAAACTCCGCATCCTGATTTGTACAGGAAGCCATAGAGATAAGTACTACTACTAACATTAAAAATATCTTGTTTTTCATTTTCTTAATTAAATTAAATTTCTGTACACATTAAATAGAATTGCTATGTTCTACCAGCCCTTGTTTTGCAATAAAGCATTAAATTTAAGAGCCTCTAAATATGGGATTGGGCCATATTGCATATAGTCGGCGTAAACTCTGTTTTCGACTGTGATTTTTTGGTGAACGCCTCCCTGTATTTTATCCCCTTCTGCCGCAACATTCAAAGGGGTATTCCACCTGCGTAAATCCCAAAATCTAAATCCTTCAAAACATAATTCCAGACGACGTTCGTTTCTGATCAAATTACGCATCTCAGTTTTGTCCGCTTTAATCGATTCTAAGTAGGGATCTGTTGTGATACCTGCCCTAACCCTTAAAGCTTTAATAACATCATAGGCAGAAAATCCTATGGTACCGGTAGCAATTGGTCCCCATGCCTCATTGGCCGCTTCAGCATAGATAAGATATAATTCTGTGTATCTCATACGAGGTTTATAATGTCTCTGATTATTGATGGAAGTTGGATTTAAATTTACATCCTGTCTCAGTAATTTTCTCATATAATAGCCTGTTCTGGTTGAAGTACCTACTTTGTTTAATGCATCGTTTGTAGTACCATCACTGGCGGTTACTATTACCGTGTTACTCACACCTGCAGTGGACTGATTTACCAGAATAAATTTTTTCAGACGCGGATCACGATTTTCATACGGATTTGCAGCAACATAATTACTACTGGCATGATTAATCGGGTAACCATTGGCCATAGGAAAAGCGTCAACTAAATTTTGAGTTGGATTGATACGTCCTCTTCCAAAAAGGGTTGGAGGGAAATTATCGGCTTCTAAATTATTACTGTCTCCAATATCTCCTCTCCAAATAACTTCAGGAGGATTAACACCTGCTCCCAGAGCGCTTAATTCCGCTACATCACTATACCAGTTTAAACCATTAGGAGCTATCCCTGAGACTCCTCCTTTTAAATTTAATAATTGGCCGGCATACTTCGCAGCATCTTCCCAGGTTGTGGTATTGCCGGCACTATAAGCCGGACTGGCAGCTAACAGGGCCGCTTGTGCTCTTACAACCTGCGCAATTCTGGATGACATTCTTTGTCTGGCGTATTGGCCAAAAACACGATTATAATCACTTAAATTATTGTAACCCGGAGGTAATGCTGTAGCATCTTCAAAATC
This sequence comes from Flavobacterium sp. Root420, assembly GCF_001427905.1. GTDB lineage: Bacteria > Bacteroidota > Bacteroidia > Flavobacteriales > Flavobacteriaceae > Flavobacterium. Next base: position 181,406 of record NZ_LMEF01000029.1, on the reverse strand, counting down.
TAATGGCAATAATTTTGTTGCCTTTTCTACATCACTATACAATTGTTTCATGCAATCTTCGAACGTGGCACGTGCTACATTGAAGTTTGAAGCTGATGTTTCGGGTTCTAAAAGTATCGGCACCCCTAATAATTGGCCGTTTGCAGCAGTACCTGCATGAGCTTTTAATAAATGATACATATACAAAGCGCGTAAACCATAAGCCTCACCCATTAAACGGTCTCTAAACAAAAGACTTATTTTTTCATCCTTTGCCCATTGCACTTTACCGGCCTCAGCAAGAAAGAGGTTTATGTACTGAATAGCCGATCTTGAATTGGACCATTGATCAAACGGATTAAAATTAGAGGTCCATTGCCCCGTCGCTGCTTTAAGATACCCATTTGAAATATCATTGGATACAGCATCATCTGTTGCTACATCATTAAATGACCAGCTATTTTCAGGTAATCTTGTATAGGCATTCAATAGAATTCCCTGAGCAAATTCGGCCTCAGCGTACATATCTTCTATTCCTCTATTATTTTCTATTGCCGGTTCTGTTAAATCTTCACAGCTATAAAAAACAAACAGAACTGATATAAATAATACTATTTTTACTTTCATAATAATTAGATTAGGTGTTTTTTAAATTTAAAATAGAGCTTTAAATCCAAGATTATAATAACGGGTGCGCGGAGCACCTCCAATATTTAATTCCATGACATCTCTGTTCTCCGATATAGTTAACAGATTACTCCCAAGTGCATAAACACTAAGGTCACTGAAAAAAGTTTTTTGAAGGGCTTTCTTTGGAAAATCGTAGGTAAGCTGCACTTTGGCTAAATCTATTCGGTTAGTGCTATACATCCAGAAATCTGACGAACGGAAATTGTTATCGCTATTTAATGAAGTTAATCTTGGATAGGTGGCTGTTTCTTTGGTTTCTTCTGTCCAGCTGTTTCGCACATTGACAGAGTATTTATCCTCTCCATCCATCCAGAAATAGGAACTGTTTTTCATTGCGTTTGCCCCCCTCTGACCTGTAAACATGGTAAAAAACGTAAAATTATTCCATTTAGAGGTAAAATTAATTCCAAATGTAAACGGAGCTCCAACCCAGCCTGCTTTACCTAAGTAAACTTCATCTTTATTATCTATTATACCATCACCGTTTTGATCGATATATTTTAGGTCTCCGGGTTTAATCTGTCCAAAAGTTTGAGACGGTGAGTTCGCAATATCAGCTGCATCGGTAAAAAAACCATCACTTTTAAGCCCCCAAAGCGCATCCAAAGGTTTGCCTTTTCTGTTTTGATAACCGTCTTCAAATAGTTCAGCCCTTTTAGTGGCTTCTGAATTTACATAAGTGCCTGTAAATCCAAGTGCTAAATCTACACTTCCCACTTTTTTATTGAATCTCAAATCAAAATCAAGACCAGTACGTTTGTCATCATTATAATTGATGAATGGTAAAAATGAAGTATTGGGCCAATTCGTAGCAAAATAATTTGGATATAAACTGGAAGGCTGGATCACATTTCCAGTAACCGTATTCATAAAAAAGGCACTTTTTAGGGTGATGAAATTTTTAAAGAAACTGCCTTCTAATTCGAAACTTAACTCGTTTCTCTTAGCAAAACCTAAATCTAAATTTTCTCCTCTTCTAACATCCGTGCTTCTGTTAAGGGCGCCATCTCTCCAGCTGAACCAGGCACCATCGGTCTGACTGTATATACTCTCGTACATATAATAATTATTAACTTCTAAATCTGTGTTTAATACCCCTGCTGAAACGGTTAACTTTAAATCGTTAATAGCCGTCAATCCTTTCATGAAATCTTCCTCAGATAGTTTCCATCCTAAGGACGCGGTAGGAGAAAAAGCGCCACGGTTGCCCTCTGCAAATTTCGCAGAATGCACATAAGCACCATTAAATTCTGCATAATATTTTTGATCCAGGTTATAAGCCAAATTTAAACCTATAGAAGCATTACTTGTTTTATGGTAAACACCAGATTGCCCTTGTTGAAATCCTGAAGCAATCAGCATTCCTGACAAATTGTGCTTTTCATTTATTTTTCTCAAATAATTAAACTGTCCTGAAAAGGCAATCGTTTGATTAAAAGCACTATTATTAATATTCTCTATACCATCCTTAGCATCTTTACCGTATTTTGTTAAGGATGAAATCTGGTCATATCCTGCATACGTATTCCACTTTGCTTCGTAAGTAGCATAACTGTTGTTATAGGATTGGTTGTAAGAGGTGGCATAATCGACTGCTAAATCGGTACGAAAACTCAACCCTTCAATTACATCTCCTAACTTGATATTTACACCTGTATTAAACTGGAACTGGCGACTTGCAAAAGTATTATAGCCACCCGCATAAATAGCCGCAAAAGGATTGGTCGGATTCAGCTGTGTACCCCCTAACAAGTATTTATTATCTACCAGGTAATTACTATTTTTTATAACCGCCAGTGAAGCATCATCTCCTTCTTCAATCATGCCAATAGGCACTAACGGACTAAATAAATGTGGACGTAAAGTTGCTGCACCATTCCAGTAGTCTGTATTTACTCCCCTGGAATTATTGTATATGGCGTTCGCCCCAATTGTTGCAGAAACCCTCTCGCTAATCGTAACATCAACATTTCCTCTTACATTAAATCTGTTGCTATTATTATTTGCTGCTTCTCCAAAATCTTGTAACGGATCCTGTTGCGAGCTAAAATTTACCACAGAATAATAACGTGCTGTTTTGTTTCCACCTGTAAGCTCAACGTTGGCATCATAATTAAAATAAAACTTCTTAATATACTCAGGTGCATAATAATTTACATCTGCATATCTAAAGGGATTTTTACCTGAAGCATAGTTATAGATTGTTTCATCTGAATAGGTCGCATCTAAGCCATCATTAGCACGGGCCTGGTTATAATAATGCATATACTCTGCAGAGCCCAGATATTCAGGCATGCTTTTAGGTATGAAGACTCCGTTATCAAATCTTGTTGAAATTTGCTGTTTTTGTACTTTACCCTTCTTCGTTGTAATATAGATTACGCCCCTTGCAGCGCGGCTTCCGTAAAGCGCAACTGCAGAAACTCCTTTTAGGAAAGTGATTTGGTCAATTTCTGTAGACAATACTGTGGTGGCATCACGAGGAGCACCATCTACTAATACTAATGCCTGGCCCATTCCCCAAAGTGTTCCATTAAATCCGCCAATAAGAGCAGTATTTGTACCGTCCAAACTATAAGTAGTATAGTTTTTTGCTACTATTTCCGGCAGATTTATATAAGAAACGCCTCCCATCAAATACTCGCTTTGTTCTTTTTTGAAAGCAACCTGTACTAAATTTGATTCCTTTTCTTTTAAATTAATATCATTTGCAGCCGGTGAAGCTTTTATGACCATTGTTTCATAGCCAGCTGCACTGACCTCTATGTCTGTATTTTCAGTTACATTCATTGAGTAACTTCCTGCCAAATCAGTAGTTACTGTACTATTATCTTCTTTACTACTAAGTGTTGCATTTTCCAGCGCTTTACCATCTGCTCCCGTAACAATTCCTGAAAGATTTATTTTCTGATCAATCTGGGCAATAATCTTGGCAGGCAGGAAAGCAAATAGCACAAAACATAACACTATTTTAAGTTGTATATATCTCATTATTCTATGATTTTTTTTTATTTTTAAAATAATCTTTTTAATTACCATCCAGGATTTTGTGAGAATTCCAAATAAATACTTGCATCAGCATTCTTTAATGGTAACCAGTAATGTTTCTCACTAAAATTTCGCACTAAAATTACTTCCTCACGAATATTAACAACTCTGTTTTCACTTGGTTTTGTAGGGTCAAATGAAGGTGCACGATCAAATTCTATAGATTTTTTTATGGTATATGGACTTGAGATTAATAGTAACCAGCGACGTAAATCATTAAAACGATGTCCCTCAAAACTTAACTCTACTGCACGCTCACGTCTCACTTCATTCATAAAAGAATCCAGTGAACCCAAGTACTCCGTTGCTACATGTCCGACACCTGCTCTGTCACGAATTACATTTATAGCATCGACTGCTGTTCCTGCATATTTTGGATCTTTTCCTGCTGCCGAACCATAACCCTGTGCCGCTGCTTCAGCATACATTACATAAATATCAGACAAACGCATCCATGGCAAGTGAATGTTTAAGTTGTTACCGTATCCAAACCCGTCATCAAACTTATTTGCAGTTCTGGGAATGAATTTATACAACAGATAACCTGTTCTGCTTCCGGTACTTATATTCCTGTAACTTCCGCCAGTGTAAAGGTTTGCATAACGATTTGCTTCTTCTGCTGCGGGCATGGAACCTGCCACACATTTTGCACCATCAAATACAATATCATTGTAAAAACGGGGATCACGGCCCTTCCATGGATAGTTTGGATCATAACCTGAATCCGGATCTGCTTTTGTAATGTCTTTGATGGGTTTCCCGTTTGCCATTCCGTAATAATCAACATAGTTAGCGGTAGGCAAAAATTTTACATCGCCGTCACATATTTGAGGAGCTGGCTGGTATTGTTTTGAAGTCCCCCAGTTCGATCCGTTTGCTCCCCAATAAGGGCCTCTAAAAATAGCTTCGGTACCTCCAGGTATTTTCCAGTTGCTACCTGTAGTATAAAAATTATCACTATATTTTGCGAAAGGCATTAATTTGTACTGAGATGCTCCACTTTCTGTAATTGTCAATAATTCTGCAAAAGCTGCTGCAGCCTTTTTACAATATTCAGCATTATAAGTTGCATTTCCAGTAGATACTTTATTCATTAACGGACTTGCGGCCCATAAATAATTTTTGCCTAAATAGCCCAAAGCCATTATTTTATTTACACGAAGCTCATTCTTTCCAAGAGTACGTTTACCAATAACCGTATTATCCCAGTTAACAGGAAGTAAGTCGGCAGCAGCTCTAAAATCTGCTGCGGCCTTATCGGCGCACTCCTGATAGCTAAGTCTTGGCAATCTCAGTGGTTCATCACTTGGAAGCACCTGATCAATATAAGGAAGTCCTCCAAAGTATTGCATAAACTCAAAATGAAACCATCCTCTGAAAAATAACAGCTGACCTTTGATCATGTCCTTTTCTTCCTGTGTATATTCAGTCATTTTATCAATATTGGCAAGACCAATATTTGCTTTACGAATACCCCTCCAGCCCAGTGTCCATAAATCTTTATGCATACGGTCATTGTCTGTACTAACATTATTTCTGTTCATCCAGCCAGCCTGCCATCCGTCAAATCCCGATTGCCAGCCCCAAAAATCACCTTTATCGATTTTTACTCCAAAATGGAAATCACGGGCCGTAGACTGAATTTCATCTTCTCCCCAATTCCAGGAATTTGTCCAATAGGCGTTCGTAAAATCCGGAACACATTGATACAGTTCCTCTGTAAATCCTTGAAAATTTTCGAAATTTTTAAAAGCTTCTTCAGGAGAGATTACAGAATCGGGTGATTTTTCCAGATAATCTTCACATGATCCTGAAACCATAAGTAAGCCCAAAATAAAGCTGTACTTTACTATTGTTTTAATATACTTGTTCATAATAAAAATTTTAGAATATAATGTTTGCCCCCAAATTGAATCTTTTTACAGTTGGATAAGCACCTTGTGATGCCCAGCCTGTTCCTGCATAATTTGCCTCTCTGTCGTCAGGCATTTTTGACCACAAAAACAAGTTATTTCCATTTAAATAAAATCGTATGCTCTGAAGTCCGGCCGATTTCATCCAATTTGTTTTACGATCGAAAGTATATGCGATTTCAGCATTTTTTAAGCGAAGGTAGGATCCGTCATACATGTATCTGCTGCCGCTATTAAAATCACTTGCGGTGGCAAGCCAGCGTGGCATAGGCAAATCTGCATCTGTATTATCTTGTGACCAGTAAGATCCCTGATCGTAAACAACATGATTCTGAGAACCTAAACTGGTAAGAACTACTTGTCTGGTAACATTATTTACACCATAAAACTGTACAAAGGCACTGAACCCTTTCCAGTTAACACCAAACGAATTGTTATACGTATTCTGTGGTGTTCCGGTGTATCCATACGGAATATTATCCTTAGCGTCAATGACGCCATCTGCATTGTAATCCAGTATATTATAATTCCCCGGCAATTTTGTAGCGTCATTTGTACTATGAATTGTACTTGCATATAATTCATCCCAGGTATTATAGTAGCCCTGGCTTACATAGGAATGAGCCTGATTCACTGAATATCCTTCTTTTTTTTGATAAGCCGGGAACAATTCCGGATCATCTGCATCTAAAATTTTATTTTTTGAATGAGTGAAATTTGTGGTCCACCATACATTAAGACCATTTCCAAAAGTGTAGTTGAACTTTAACTCTAACTCATACCCTCTATTTTCAACCTGTCCTAAATTAGCAATTGGTGCTGTAGCTCCAAAGTATGGAGGAATTGCTCTTTGGTTTCCCGGTAATAAAACATCTGTACGATCTTCGCTATACCAATCAAAAGTACCCGAAACAAATCCTTTAAATAAACCAAAATCAACCCCTGCGTTAATTTTCTTAGCTATTTCCCAATGTATTTGAGGATTAGCAACTGATAACTCATTATACCAAACATAAGGGCTTGGTTCAGCACTTTCTCCAGTGGTTCCTAATGGTGAAGTTCCTCCATATCCCCATTGAGATTGATAAATAAATCTTTGGGAAAGATTTCTCTGATACCCCCCGTCATCACCTACCTGACCATAAGATCCCCGGAATTTTAACAAGTCAAGAAAAGAAGCTGTTTTTTTCATAAAATTCTCTTTGGAAACAATCCAGCTTACACCTCCTGAAGAGAAAAATTCAAAACGATTTTCCGGGCCAAATTTTTCAGAACCATTATAAGCTCCGTTATATTCTATAAAGTATTTATCTGCATAATTATAGGTAGTACGGAATACCCAGTCTTCTCTATAATGTGGTATTTCACTTCCAAGTGCATCTTTATCCCGGCTAAAGAGTCCCATAGCCGAAATATTATGCTTCTCCGCAATTTTTGTTTGGTAATTTAATTGTAACTGATAAAAAAGCTTACGATAGGTAGCCCAGTTTCGCACAGCACCTCCAGTGGCTGTCCACTTTACACCCTCCTGAAAATCAAATCTATTATTATTATCATACGTCTTTTTGTAAAGAACCAATCCTGTAAGTGGATCTATATACTTTTCCTGCACATCGTTAAATAAATCACTGATACCCCTGTCTCCTTCAACAAAGGAATTATCTAATGCAACTAACCCTTTGAAATTAAGCCCCTTTATCCATTTGTCAAAATTTTGTTCGAGTGTAAAGTCGGTATTCAATTTTGTAGTGGTTACAAACTGAACACCGCTAATAGCAAGGTTTCGTACCGAATTTGAAGCTTTACCTTCATTTGGTGCAAAATACCCCCAAGAGCCATCCTCATAGTAAGGAAGAAAAACATCAGGTGCGGTAGAATACGCTGCATCCCACATCGTATATTCTCCTCCGGAAGCTCCCCAAGGACTTTTTTTCTCTCCGCGGGAACCCGCAAGCCCTATTTTAAAAACAGTACTTGATGTAACCTGAAAATCTAAATTACTTCTGACATTCAAACGGTTATAACCATAACCAGGATCATATCCTCTGTTATTATTGTATTTCTTAAATAAATCCCCTTCACTTAAAAAGTCAGCAGTTGCAAAATACTTTACGGAGTTCGTTCCTCCACTTACATTTAAACTGGCATTATACGACATTGCATAGTCATTGAATAAAACATCCTGCCAATCGACATTGGGATAGCGTTCAGACTCCGCAACATTTGCGGGATATCTGTACTTATCAATAATTGCCTGAGGAATATAATCATTCCAACTCGATGGGCTCAACGCCAGTTCATTTTCAATGGCTCTGTTTTTAACTAACAAGCCGTCATACGAATCAAGTTTTTCCGGCAGTTTAGAAGGCACTTTTACGGTGGAATTAAAAGTAGCCCTGATCAAGGCTTTACCTGACTGACCGCGCTTGGTCGTAATAAGGATTACACCATTTCCTCCCTTGACTCCGTACACTGCTGTTGCAGACGCATCTTTTAATACGGTAACCGATTCTACGGAAGTAATCTCAACACTATTCATTGGCCGCTCTACACCATCCACTAAAATGAGGGGCTGCGCATTGTTCCATGTGCTGGCACCACGAATAAAAAGTTGAGGATCTTCCTCCCCTGGCATCCCGGAACTGGCAGAAGTTACTAACCCGGGAACATTGCCGGTTAATGCCGCTCCAATACTTTGGACACCACCTGCACGCTCAAGAGTTTTACCTGTAACCTGGGTAATTGCGGCAACTAAACTTGCTTTTTTCTGTTTGCCATATCCAACAATAACGACTTCCCCCAGATTAACCTGATCCTGCTTCATTGCCACGTTAATCTCTGAACCAGTACTAACAGGCCTTTCTACAGTTATAAAACCAACACTGCTAAAAACAAGTACCGCATCCGATGAAGGGACCACAATAGTATAAAACCCGTCCATATCAGAGGTAACCACTATTTTTGGATTTCCTTTTACCGAAATATTGACACCTGGTATTGACACCTTATCATTTGCCGAATATACTCTTCCTGTAATAATAATTTCCTGATTAACCTGAACAGTAACATACGAATTCGACGATATATTCATTCTTTCAGCAGCTGCTATTTGTCCCGTAAACAAACACTGAAACAAAACCCCTAAAGGCAAATACTTTGTCCCATTTAAAATTTTACATAATTTTATTCTCATATTATTAAATGTTTGAACCTTATCTACTTATTACCCTTTATAGACACCGCTAATAATTTAGACTTTAGATTGATTGAATTGATTTTTGAACCTTTATACATAAAACTAATCGCGGATTTATCAGATAAAATCCAGCCCTTATCAATTTTTTTTCTGTAGTATCAACTTCTAATTTTAGCTGATGAATTACAGACCATGATGGTCTATAATACCCACAGCATACATTGTTGCCAAATTTGAAGTGTTTATCTTTTTTAACAGATTGTTAATTGGCCGTGCTAATCTATCGGGCAGGTTTAGTATGCTACTTCTCCGATGCTCTGTAGGAACTTTAACAGAACCCGTCTGTAAAAAGTTTTTCCTGAATAATAGGATTTTAATCATTTTTAGTTGCTTTGGTTAATTTTGGTTAATTGGATAATTAATAATTCTTTATGTCTAAAAACATTTTGATTTATCGGATTGTAACTAAGGAATAGAAGGCATAAATAATGGTGCTATACACAAAATGGTGTTTAGTATCATTATTGTCTTAAATCATAAAAAATTAACTATTATTTCACATTTATGTAAAAGTATTTGTTAAAATAAAACAAACTCCGTCTGAATGTTACAGATACTTTACACTACGTTACATAGAGGATAAAAACAGAAGAAAACAGGAAAAAAAGTATCATTCTAATTATTTTAACCCTGAAAAATAACGGTTATCATAAATAGTAAATTAATAATTGGATGACTGTGAAGATTTTTCTCTTTCAATTTATGATGCTGTTAAAATAACTTTATAGCTATTTTTTTTTAAGTAAATCAGAATACGTATTAAAAGAGAGGTTTATGACTACCTAATATTTTAGAAGAAAGAGCTTTCTAACTTATCTAATAGATTTGGAGTTTAAATTAAAGTAATTAACGATTCGTTCGAAAAGACATGTTTGTTCTTTACTGCTTACTTCTGGTAAAAGTGGATATCCAGCCAAATCATTGATACTGCTCTAATGTTTAATACAATTAATGAGACAAGAAAGGTTCGAGTCCATTTCCCGCTACAAGAATGAGTAAAAAGCCAGAGAAACCTATATCTTTCTGGCTTTTTTTGTGATTCTAAAATCTTGATTAATTTTAAAAAGAACGTAAACAGCCAGTGTTTTCAAAGGTAATTGGTTCGAGTCCTGTTAAGTTGTTTTGGAATCGAGTGTACACCAAACGCTATAGGATTATAGCAGGTCTGGAAATAAATCAAGCCCATTTTTCGCATTTGCAGAGCGATAGCAAATAGCCGAAGTAAATTATCCAAATACAAACCCAACTTTTCATTAGGCTAATTGCCTAACTCCATTGTAATATTTTGTTCAATAAAGAAACATATAGAAATGCTTTTGGGATTCTCGATTGTCACTTTTTTTATGTAGTCAGCCATCAATTAAGTTCTATAAGTATATTGGTTTTATTTATCTTGCTTCTTGTGAATATGTCGCACAACGTTCTGGGATTACAGCAGGTGTGGGACTAAATTAATAACTATTCTCAGATTTGACAAATTCATCACAAATACAAAACCAAATTTTCCATTACCATATTTCCCAAACCCGTTGTAGCTGTTGCGCGTTATTTTTTATCTACAGTGTTTTTCAACTTTATTAGCGCAAAATTGATAAAAATCACTCATTTTATCATCATCTTGTAGTATTTCTGCTTTTTTGAATTGTTTGATGATTTCCGAACAATTTCTATTTTGATTAAAATACACTACCGTTAAGTGCAAGTTTGCAAGAGCAACAGAATATTTAGAGCTATTATTTTTTATAACTTTTATTAAATATTTTTCCGCAGTTTCAAGTTCTTTTTTAGAAATATAACACTTTGCCACATTCAAATAATTTGTAAACAAGTAGTGTCTGCCTTAATTCCAAGTTTGTAATATTCAATTGCCTTATCTGTATTTTTCTTAAAATCTTCACAAACTCCAATTTAATTATAAGTTAATGTGTTTTTTTCAAAATTCAGTGATTTTTTATAGTTAATAATTGCTGAATCAAATTTTGATTCAGCTAAATAATTTTCGCCTTTATCAAAATAGATCAATGCATTTTCATTTACTACTTTCTGCGTAATATTGTCTTCCAAATCGATGTAATTCAGTTTTTTATTTTTTTCACAAGATGAAATAATATATAGTAGAATTAATAAGTATGTAATTTTCATTTACTTTTCTATTTTGATTTCTTATTCTGTTACTTGAAAATGACGCACAAAGTCAGTCTGTGAAAAAACTAAACTCAACCTCTTGAGAATCTAATAATTGATTTTTTTCTTTGGTAGCCCTCCGAGTACTTTCAAATTTGAGGAGGTTTTTTTACAGCCATACGTTCTGGCACTACAGGGGGCTTGGGACTAAATTAAGCACTATTTTCGGGATTAAATCAGCGTTAACTTTCGGATTTGCCAAATCTTCCAAATACAAAACCAATTTCAAATTAAGCCAAATCCCCAAATTGCTTGTAGCGTGTGTTGGCAGTAGCTTGTTATTTAGTTTTTTTTCTTAATTCGGCTATTTCATTTTCTAAATCGGATTTAGCTCTTAATTTCCAGTTAGATTGAACTTTCATATTTTGAGATTTTGTTTGATTTAAGGGTGGTGGATTTGGTATTTTTGTTGCCGAAATAATACTTTCAGGGTTTTTAAAACTTCGAGTTATTCCGCAAGCTCTTATTTGAATTAGATTGTCTGATTTACGATTGGCATAAATCAGCCACTTTCCACTTTTATCAATTATAGGTCCGCACGATTGATTATAAATTCCTCTATAAACTTTTCCGTTTAAAACACCTTTAAAGGATTCAATAACTTTAATTTCAAACGTGTGTTTTTTAGAATCAATTTTCAAAATTTCTCCAATAAAAATATATTTTGATTCCGTAAATTCTCTTTTTTGAATATCTTTTAGATTTTTAGAAATTTTGCAATCGCAAGCTAATGATTTACTTGAAATCAAGAAAGTCCAAAATAATATTGTTAAAATTTTTATTCTCATTTTTTTCGGTAAGCTTACTGCCAACTTATTTATATGTGTGACAAAACCACACAAAGCCATCCAAATTTGGGCCGATATGTGTGATAAATTTAACATATTATTCATTTTCAAATATATAATTTTTCCACTACAAACTGTCAAAAGCACTTTAAATTTGATTGATGCTTTTTTAGCACTTATATGAGTAGCTACGCAAACAAAAAGCAGAGAAAAAATTAAGATGCACATGCTAAAATATTGTAATAATCCAAGATGATCTGGTTAGATATTTGAATGCTTCCCGCTACTAAGATCAAGCTTCAGAGAAGTTTGGAGCTTTTTTGTTTATACCCTATTTAAGCAATTATGACATTTCGGGTGAGTCAGGAGGCATTCGCCAGTTTTTCATGAGAACTCTTCGGAGAGCGAGGGTATCTTAACCTGTTTGACCGCAAAGTTACAGGCTGGTCGTTAAGTTTGGAGTAAAAAATAAACCACTACTTTAATCTTAATTTAAAATAGTGGTTCTGCAATGCATAAATAATGATGAATAAAATTATAAAGTTAATCTCAAAATCTATATGTATTATTTTAAAATAGGCTATTCAATTAATATCTTTTTGGTTGTTGTAGTTGAATTTTGAGAAATCATAGCCAAATATAAACCTCTGGGAAGTTTAGTTCTAATAACCTGATTAGTATTAGATTTTAGATTTTTTGCTTCGTATAATAGCTCGCCGCCAACTGCGTATATAGTTAGAGAATAATTTTCGTCTGATTGTGAAGTGAAATAAATATTAAACTCTCCTCCCTTTGATGGATTAGGATATACTTGGACATCAGTATCTATTTTAATATTATTTATTAAAATATTTTCCGCCTCTACACTTTTTAAAGTATTCCCTATTTTATTGAATTTAAATAATTGACATGAAGTCCCGTAATATTCCCAAAGTTGAAGATTTGCTGTGCCATCCATATTACAATTAGAAATGTCCCAACTTTTTGATGTATCTACGGCTGATTTTATGCTATAATAACCATTACCCACATCGGTTACTAACCATTTTTGAGCATCATTACTATAATTATCCCAAAGTCTTATCGATTTTCCATTTGTCGGATCTGCGCTCTCAAGATCTATTACACGTCCTGTAGCACTTGCATTTGATTTAAAACGCCAATAGCCGTTTCCAGCATCAATAGCAATCCATTGTTGTGCCGTTCCTCCTACCCTATCCCACGGGTGAATTACAGCACCATTTGCATTAGTCCCATACTTAAGATCTATTACTTTATTTGAATTTGTTTTAAATTCAATTTCATAAACACCATTGTTTATTAGTGAAGTAGTACTACAGTTTTGCGATGGTATATTATTATTTGCATATTCAGAGAACCACTGCTTGGTTGGCGCAGCACAAGACTCCCAACTGTTGTTGAAAGCAGTTGTAACATTATATGGATCTGCCTTAGTTATCAACCCTTCTGGTGCAAGTAAATTCCAACTACAATTTCCGGTAGCATCGATTCTACCTTTCAGATTAAGGCCAAAACCGCTTGTTGTACCAGTACCCCATGTTTCGGCACCAGTAGGGGACCAATCCGTTTCTGTTACCATAATAGGTGCCAGGTTAGCAATCGGTTGCACGTTAGCATTCCAGGCATTATTAAAACTAGTGGAATTTTCTGCATTAGCTCCCCAATATCCCGGATAAACATGAACAGCATAACCTATATTGCCTCCCGTTATCAAATGGTTTGGATATCCCTGGTAATGAGATTGATATCCCGTTCCTGGTATCCAACAAACGTTATTTGCACCATTAGTCTTGATTATATTTACTAAATCCTGAAAATAATTATGTAAAGCGGCAAAATGCTCATCACCCGTTGCACCCCAATTTCCATTTGTCCCAAGTATTTCTACAGGTTCATTGGCTATTTCAAACATTACATTATCTACATTCTTTAAATTTGGATGGTTCGATAGATATTTCCATACAGTTCTTAAATAATTATGGTAATTGTCCCCAAAAGCAATTCGGTTAGGACATACGCCAGGAGGACGAAGCACAACATAGAGTCCCCTGCTTCTGGCATGATTAATTAAAGGGATTATAACTTGATTTACGTACGTTACCAATCTATTGTAATCAAAGCATGCGATACTATTTTCTCCTGCTGAACAACCAGGGGTATTGGTCCAATAGGGGTCAATATGAAGTCTTATATAATTTAATTTCCATCCGTTATTTGTATCTGTGAGCGCATCCATAACTGCATTATTATAATTTAGACAACCCTGGACATTATAATTATCCCAACGACATTGATTATAAGAGCAACCATTAAACCAGGGACTAGGAGTAATGGCAACGCCATGTAGTAAAATGTTTTTTCCGCAAGGATCCTTTAAATTTTTGCCTTCAATATGCAGGGCAGGCAGTGGCATTCCTGGCCATGCAAATAATTGTATTAGAGGAATAAACACTAAAAATAGAAAAAGTAATTTTTGAAATCTTTTCATAACTTAAATGGTTTAATTAATAATATACTCTTAATATTTGAGTAAGATTTTTATTGCTAATTTAACAATAAAACATTATAAAACAACCGATTGCGTTATTTATTCTTTTGATCTCTTTTTAAAATATAATTTGATTTGAAAATCTTTTTAAGGTAGGCTCTCACCACATTTTACTTGACCTGGAAACAGCGGAAAAAACGAATTTTTACAACATAACTTTATAGCTACATAAAATATCAAGTGTTATATTAGGTCTGACGCGCGAACAAAAATTTCACTTCCGCCATTTTTGGTATTATAAATCCAAAACTTTTTCTTCATTGAAGAATTTTACTATTTGCTTCTTGCATCCTACTAATTATTAAAGTATTGAAGTTAATAAAATACAATTACTTCTTATAATCCTAGAATATGACTATTTAAATGAGTGCCTGAAAATTATACAATATTCATTTGAAATTATATAAACAAATCGTGATCTTGATTCGCAAATTTGAAATTATTATTTAAGTATGGTAAGCTGGAATAATTTGTAATAACAAAACAAATAAATGGAAATTCCCTAATAATTAAAAGATAATAAACCATCTAAATCTACTAATTTCTAAAAACGTTAAGAATGCTTTTTCAGAATATTACAAAATACAAGATAATTCCTTTACTGGCATTTATATTTTGCTCAATTCCTGTCTTATGCTATCCGCAGGCGCAAACATACTCGCCTAAAATTAGGCTAGCCATTGAAACATACGCTTTTGTCAAGGGACAAAGCTCAGCTCTTGAAACTATAGCCAGGCAATTTCCCGCA
Organism: Flavobacterium sp. Root420; assembly: GCF_001427905.1. Classification (GTDB taxonomy): domain Bacteria; phylum Bacteroidota; class Bacteroidia; order Flavobacteriales; family Flavobacteriaceae; genus Flavobacterium. The sequence continues at coordinate 166,231 of NZ_LMEF01000029.1, read as the reverse complement.
CTAAAACCAAAAATTTTAGCGGCAGAGAAGAATTCAGAAATTTCTATGGCAAGAGCAGAACGAAATATTGAGCGTTTTTTACAAGATGAGCTCACCGGCTCAGAATTTGCTATGCTACAACAACGTATAGATTCTCTACTCGATGAGCAATTGAAAAATCCAATTGAAAAAGAAAAATATGCACTTGATTTTCTTAATAAAATCAGCAACAGACACCGCTCTATTACCGATACAATACTATCAAAAAGTATCCTGTCATTTGTTTATCATGATAATCCACAGGAGGAAATTATCGATGGTCACATTACAACTTTTACAACAAAAGGCCATTCCAAGGCAGATCAAACCACTCTAAAAGTGCCAATACCGAAGAGTTGGCTGGCAGAAGAAGCGCAAATGCGCGAGACAGTGCAGCAATTTACCAGTTATTCTGGAAAGGGTAATGAAAAAATACTAATTGTAGTTTACGATCTCTCTGACGAACAGCATGAAATAGTTCTAAACGAAAAGTCGATTGCACAAATGATACCTCCCCAGTCTAGGCTGATCCGAACAGATGAAGTAAAAATTGATGGCATTCCCGGCATGATGATCGAAGTCGAACAACACCTTAACTATACTGCAAATCCAATGAAAGTACGAATGCTTCAATTTATGTTCACCCAAAATCAAAAAATATACTGCCTTCAGGGAAGTATTGGACCGGTGGGGGTAAGCCAAAATTTGGATCCCCAAATAAAAAAATATGAGCCTCTTTTCCGGTTAATCGCCTCCAAATCTGAAATAGATTAATACCCCGACTGCAAAAAAGATTTTAATAATTATAAGAGGATAAAAAAAAATCATTTTTGAAATGTAATAGGTACATAGAAAATCCAAAATGTCAATTTCATTTCCAGAAATTAAATTTAAAGCCTTGACTAATGAAAATCGGATTTCAGGTACTATTAAGATACAAAATTGAAGAAGCACATTGAAACTCTAGAATCAAACCTTAATCTCGCAAAAACAAAGCGTCCGTTTTGACCAAATTGAGATACATTTCTGGAATACACAAATTGATTTTGATTGGATAAGTCGATAGCAAACTTTGCCTTGGTTGGTGCAGCTGCTACATTATCTGCTTCACTTTTTGCCCCCCTTAACTTCTTTAGTTTAGATAGGTAATCAAGCTAATAATTGGAATAATCACCAAAATTTTAATTGTACATAAAGTATATAAAATGCTTAAAATAATTTATCTATCGTATCTGATACCAGTTAGTGCCATCACTCTGTACTTCAACACAGCTTGAAGCATTGATTGTGTTAACGGAACTCCCGTCTAACTTAATATAACTACCTATGGTTTTTGCAACTACAGCATTATTGACAATGCTATAAATTCGACTCGGTACTGCTGCTGCTACGGGCAGCGTAATGGTAAATAGAGACACAAGTGGAATGATTACTGTTTTATGGGTGTCATTTAATGTCAGGTCTGCGGAAATCACTGTCATGCTATTGGCAATACTGCCATTGACCTGCAAAGTAGAAGTTGGTGCATTAGTAGCAATTCCAAAATTTCCCTCATTAGTAAACCTTCCATATTCAGTAAAAGCGGTAGCAGTAGTATATTTACCAAAAGCGAGATGTGCCGATCCAATATTTGATGTAAACACACGCAGCGCATCGGTCGTACCGGTTTGGGCAGCTGAAACTTTCTCCATACCAAAAGCGTCACCTGTGGACGCATCATACACTGCTGCAATTCCCATGCGTGTATCTTTAGCGAATCCTATCCCAACCGGAGCTTGGAATTCAGGTCTTCCCGAACCCGAAAAAGTAAGATTATTAGCTCCCATCGTTACTGTGCGATTGCCAGTCAGGGTACCATTACTATTATAAATATTGGTTGTCGTTAAAGTTGACCCTAATGTCGTCTTCCATGCTCCGTTAGTATAGACAAAAATTACGGCCTGCCCATTGAGAATAGTAGTGCCTGCAAAGGTTGCATTAAAACCGCCTGTAGTATTATTTGAAATGGTTAATATATGCCCATTTATAGTCGGCGTATAAGCCGTTACCGCAACCGTATTTGTAGCAGTACCCGTAATATTGGCCAGTGAAGTTTGTGTATTAATATTGGCCGCATTAGAAGCCACAGTAAAACTTACCTCCCTGCGGGTAACCGCTCCGTTGACATCTAATGTTGTTCTGGGGTCGGTGGTGTTTATTCCCGTTTGGGCAAAGGAGAAATATGTGATAAAAAACAGCAGCAGAATTTTACTTTTCATTTTAATTGTCCTCTAAGATTATGTAGTACTTTAAAGCAAGTTTTTTTTATTGTATCTGATGCCAGCTGGTAGTACCATCACTCTGTACTTCTACACTGCTTGCTGCACCGATAGTGGTTACAGTAGCCCCGGCTAAATTAATATAACTACCTATGGTTTTTGCCCCAACGGTATTATTGACAATGGTATAAACTCTCCCGCTTGCTGTGTTAGCAGCCGGCAACGTAACGGTAAATGCAGATCCAAGCGGAATGATTGCTGTTTTATGGTTCACAGCTAATGTTAAATTTCCGGAAATAACCGTGATACTAGTGGCAATACTCCCATTTACATGCAAGGTAGAACTTACTCCGTTACCAGTCCAAATACCAAAAAAACCGTTAGTATGAAATCTGGCGTATTCAGTAAAAGCGGTTGCAGTAGTATATTTACCAAAAGCGAGATGAGCTGAAGCTGCATTTGCAGTAAATAAACGCAATGCTGCAGTTGTACCACTCTGAACACCTGAAACCTGGTCCATGCCATACGAATCACCTGAAACAGAAGCATTAGGATATAAAGTCGATATCCCCTTGTATGTGTCTTTGGCAAATCCAAACCAATTTAGAAATTCAACTCTTCCTGTACCTGAAAAAGTAAGACTATTAGATCCCAGTGCAACAGTACGATTGCCTGTCAGAGTACCATCACTGTTGTATAGATTGGATGTTGATACAGTCGACGATCCCATTGTAGTTTTCCATGCGCCATTGGTATAAACAAAACCTATTGCCTGGGCATTAGGAATTGTTGTTCCTGAAAAAGTCGCACCAAAACCTCCTGTTGTATTATTGGAAATGATTAATATATGGCCATTGATAGTTGGAACAAATGCAGTTACTGTTACAGTACCTGTAGCCGTACCTGTAATATTGGCCAGCGAAGTATCTGTATTAATGTTGACTGCATTAGAGGCCACAGTAAAGCTTACTTCCCTGTGCGTAACTGATCCATTGACATCTAAAGTTGTTCTGGGATCGGTAGTATTTATCCCAATCTGGGCAAAGGACAAACAAGGGATAAAAAAAAGGAGTAAAATTTTACTTTTCATTTTAGTCATTTTTGATTATTAAATATTTTAAAGTAGTTCTTTATCAAGTATTTTATTTTTAAATAACACTGGTTCTCTATAAAATTTAAGTGATATATTGACTTGTATTAATCCCAGCTTTTCAGATGATACATATAATTTATTTACCTAAATTAGAAATAAAAATTTTCTTAATGGCTTTTGACCCCTCAACAGTAACTAATTCGATAATCAATATATATCCATTCTCAATCCATTGGTTGAAAAAGAATAATGAGGGCCTGTTCCGGTTTCTTCTTTGACAAAACTACTTTACCTGACATATCATACAGTAGCTGACTTTAAATTTAGCTGCTTTTCATTAAAAATTGTCAACAATTGCGGAGCGTTGTTTTGAGTTATGATAAGACCATTCTTTTTCAAATTTTCTTTTCATTTTGACCATTAATGATTAATTCTACTGATTTTGGCATTTCTGAGATAAACTACAATGTTTTGAGACTTTTACAATTTACTAATTCGTATAATAAATTAGTTAATAAAATTAGAATGTATAGCCATTATTGATTTTATACATCTTTTAGCCTTTCTTACATAATTACCATGTCTGGCTACTCTTTTACTTTTCTTTTCAAAAAATCATTTAAATAAAAATATTATGCCAGTAGAAAAACTAAAAAACACAAGATATGATGGTAAAGCTCTTGAAAAGCAATCAAAAATTCCGCAATGTTATTTATATGTCTCGCAGACAGTAATGGGGAGGGTAACCGCCTGAAATGTTTGTGCGAAAACATTCTGCTTTAGTTGTTGGGCAAAGGTTTGCGTCATTTCTTGCCAGCAAAATTGTTATGACGCTCAGGATAACTCTCAAAATTTTTGACTCCATTACTTCATTTATAAATTAAGATTCCAATAGTGACATTTAATACAGCTTAATTGGATTGATAGTGGGTTCTTTTTGAATAATGACTACCTTTTCAAAACTAGTTTTTTAGGAATATATTCTCTGATCTTGGATTGCCTGATAAGTGGGTAACATTAAATTTTAATTCTAACAATAAAATAAGATCATCTTGGCATTACTATTACTACACTTATAGATTTAAGCATCAAGAATGGTGCAAATACATTAGTTAATATTCAAGATTTTACAGGAAACACAAAAAGACCTCCAATTCACCTAGATGCATCATTTTTAGCAAATGCAAATACAGCTTGGCCAAATAGAGGAGCTTCGACTCATGTTCTTTAACTTTTCGATTGAATAAATAGAGAAAGCCTGTTCATTTTGACATGCCCAAAAAGTCAGACACTATTTGGGGCATTTTTTATGGAAAGAAAAGTTTGGGGTTGCTACCTTTTTGCCACAAAAAGTTAAAGCTGCCATTTTCAGCTTTTTTATTATAAAGTTTTATTAACATTTGATTTACAAAGTAAATTATAGCATTCTTTTTAAACAAGTTAAACATTCAATATTTATAAAAACACTTAAAAATTCCATGGCAAAATCGTGGCACACTAGATTTTGAACCTGACATAAATATTGAAAATTGCAGTATATAAAGGAGGTGTTGGATTTACAGTTCGAATCCCTCTTTCTCCGCGAAGGGCAGCCTTATTCTAATTATCTTTTTTTATTAACAGCTTCGAGTCTTGTTCCTGCTCTTTTAAGGTAAAGCCTGAGAAATCTAGATTTCTAAGGCTTTTTATGGTTCGATAAATTTATTGTAAACCTCTGATTTTGTGAAAATAATAAATGAAATAATTAACCACCAACACATCTAGTTGAATACCAAAAAGATTAAACTGACACATTTTCACCACTAAAATGTTTCATTTACATTTTACTTTTTCAAAAATAGTTTTTAATTGACCCATAACAGATTCCGATTTAAAATCTTCTTTTTCAACTGCTTTAATAAGTTTTGGGCAATCTGCAAAAGCTTCTTTTGACATTTTTCTAATTAATGAATCTGTTCCTATGGCCAAACCGTTTGATGCTGTAGTAGCATAACCAAATACTAATTCTTCGCTATTTTTTTTGCCAAAAAAATAAGCGGTATTGGCAATAGTAACTACATTACTTGTACCACCTGCATTTGGCCGGCTGCCACCTTCCGAGGCAATGCCACCTATTTTTACGTTTTTATCATAAACGATGTAGAACCACTTTTTTTTCTTAGATCTTGAAAACTTGCCTGTTAAAATGTTGGCTGTTGTGGCATATAATTGTTCTGCAATATATTTTTTGCTTTCACCATCTGCGTATTCTATTTTTTTGATGTTGACACTTTCAATTTTTTCTTTTTTAGCTTCTTCATCTGTTTTGAAATAGACCTTAGAATCATCGCTTTCAACCATTTCAGCAAGACCTTTTTTTGTTGATCCGTCTTCCATAAATAAAACAGCTTTAATAAATTTAGCATGTCCAGTTGTTGCAAATAATAGTGTAATTATAAGTAATATTATTTTTTTCATATTTAAATAATTAAACAGTAATTATATAATATAATTACAATTTTCAATGCTAATGAAATTTAAAACGTTAGCATCCCAAACATTTTCCCCATTACGTTAGTCTTTTTTGACTATGTTGCCTTCTTTGTCTGTTATATATGGTTTATGCAATTCATGCCATCTTTTCACAAAAGAGTCAATATTGGCCATATCCTTTTTTATCAAATCTCTTAATTTACTGACTTCTTTTTCAAGGCTACTTTGACTATTTATTTTTCCTAGTATATATTCTGGTAGAAATAACATATAAAACAAAGGAGGCCCCTTATAATCGTCGCTTCTTAATTGCATGCTCGTTGAATCATTAGGCGGAAGATGAAAGTTTATTCCATCACAATCCTTCAAGTCATCAACTGAATTTAATTTTTCGTTGAGTTCAAAAATATTTAAGCTGATTTTTAAACGTTTCTCGCCTTTAAGCATACTTACACTAATAAAATGCAACTGATTTTGATCTGTCAGCTTGCATAATTCATAGGAGTATCCACGAATATTCGAATCGTATTGTCCAAACCAAGAAGTTTTAAATGGCGATTTTACATAGCCGTTCTTTTCCAGCTCAGGAATACCATAATTTTTAAAAATAGCATTCCTTGCATCTAGAAGTTCCTTATCTGATATTTTAAAATTATCTTTCATATTAATCTTTTTTATTTCTTTGAGCAGCTACACCTCCTCCAGCGCCGACGGTAGCTGTTTTGGCAGCATTTCCAAGACCCTGACTGGTGGTTCTGTCTATTATAACATTAGCACCTCTGTTAATGGCAGTTCTCTGATTTCTTGTTAATCCAGATGTGTTAAATTTACTTTCGACTGTTATTTTTCGTCCTGTAAATATATTTTTCATATCATGGTCAAATAATGCTTTAGCTTGTCTGCCAGTCGGAGTTCTGCCCCCGGTCAAAACTTCAGCTTTACCCTGACTAACATAACCTCTACCTTTATATTTTATTTCGGTAATAGCTTCTCCTAATTTTCCTTTAGCACTTCTGGACAAATTGTTTGTTGAATTTTTAACAGCGTTGCCCACCAGTTTGCCTCCAGCTCCTAAAACAGCACCTACAGTACCATCAATAACTACATCTCTAACAGTTGTTTTTTGCCCCTGAATTGCTCGGCTTGCAGCACCTCCAACAGCATTAGCCCCTCCTGAAACACCCGCTGTCACAAGCAAACTAGCACCTCCTGTAAATCCGGCGGCGCCTCCTACAACAGCACCTTGTACAGCTGCACCTCCAACGGCTCTCCAGTTATCTACTTTCCCGTTTTTATATAATTGAGTTCCTGCTTCTATTGCCCCGCCAATAATTCCTCCTATTAAGGCACCTGCTGCTGCGGTTGCACAATTTGGGCATTCTCCATCAGGGTCTATATATTTTACAGGATTATTGTATGAGAACGTATAGGATGCTAAGTTAAATGAATTAAATGCACCTCCATTAGTAGATTCAGGCTCATCAAAAAAGTCTTCCTTCATCATTAAAGGATCGGCACTCAGCCATAAACTAGCCTTCATGTCCAGATATCTCGCTCCATAATAACTTAAGTTTGTTTCTCTGTCCAGCTCCTTACCATTGAACAAATAAGGAGAAGAAAACGAACTTGAATGCTCCTCAAACAAAATCTCGCCAAAAGCAATATACTCTACGTGCTGTGAAATTGAACCATTTTTGGCTGTAATATAGGAAGTACTTCCCAGATGATCGGCATGAAAATAAAAAATATCATTCTCAGGCATTCCGATACCTGTAAAACCTTCTCCAGCTTTTACCGTTGTTGGCTCTATAGGCGGGCCAAATTGCACAGGCGGTCCAGGCACATCTCCCGGCGAATTAAAAACAGGATTTCTCGGCCATCCTTCCGGAGGTTCCTGATTTTCCTCAACAGGTTTAAGCACCTCACTCGGATATGGATTTCCTGTAAATTCCGGTGTAGCATAAATCCCTTGTTGTGTCGGAGGTCCCGGCGGTAATCCAAGACTTCTCACATAGGCATCTAAGGCTTTTTGCTGTTCAGCGGTAAGATTAGTGTAATTAACTCCTCCCGCTGTTAAACCTAACGGCTGGGCAAAAGCTCCGTTACCCAGTTTACTGACAATCCGCCCGCTTCCTTCAAAATAATGTTTGGTAAATTTACCTTTTCTTATAACAAAATAAGGGCTTACATAACCCGTATAATCGTCCGTATGTATAATTGTCGCGGCAGTTTCTCCATTGATTGCCACGTTCTGAGAGTCTCCTGAACTTTTAATTACACGTTCTCCGTTACTATCATATGAATATTGGTAAATTCTTCCATTATCGTTAATTCCCATTAAACGGTTTTCTTCGTCCCAAGTCATTTTTCTGAAACTTTGGGTCTCAATATAACTGGTTGGATTTCCGTTTCCATCATATACATATTCACGCGGATCTTGTTTTGCAGTTTCTGCAATTTTACTCGGCGCATGCGGATGCAGTTCGTTATCGTAGCTGTAATCCAAAACATATCCTTTTTGCTTGTTATTTACAGTATGCAGCAAATCTTTTTTCGTAATACTATGTATTTTATTATACGTCATATTAAGCTCATAATTTGCTTTTGTAAATTCACCCTGATAAGTTCCTTTTGCCGATTTTAATCTATAAAAATCATCGTACTGGTATTCCTGCAAAGATGTTCCTCCTAAGGTATTGTTTACTATTGGAGCTGTATTTTTAATGTTCAATACGTTTCCAACCAAATCATAACCGTATGAATTGTTTATGACTTGTCTAACACCGCTTTTTACCTGTAGCTGTTGTAATCTTCTCATTACGGCATCATAGGTATAGTTGGTTTCGGTATCATTACCGTACTTTAAATATTTACGTTGTTCGAATTCATCATAACTTAATTGTTTGATATAATCGTAGGTATGACTTTCTTTTTTACCCTGCATGCTTTGCAGGTTTCCTGCGCGGTTATAGGTATATTCTACAACCTCCCCATCCGGATAAGTCATTTTCTGAACTCGATTCCATGTATCATATTCAAATTGCGAAATATACGTCTGCACATCGGTAGCCGTAATACGAAGTGTACGTATTTCTTTCTCTATCTCGCCCAGTTTTCCAAAGAAAAATTCCTGCCCTCCCGTTGCATCCTGAACAAACCATAACCTGCCGCGTCGAGATGGAGTTCCGTCGGCTTTGCCATAATTATACTGTACATTATTCTGAGGATTTTTAGGATATTTTATAGTTTCCAGACGGTTATAATTATAAACATATTCGATCGCACCGCCATTTGGAACCGTGTTTTTTAAATCTTGTGTCATACGTTTGGTTAAGTTACCTGCCAAATCATATTCCATGGTCGTTGTTCCCGCGTCAGGATGTGTAAACTCTATTCGTTTTCCTATCCAGTCGTAGCTAATTTTGGTAGCATGATCCATAGCGTCAGTTACCTTAATTGTTTCTCCTAACGCATTAGTTTCAATCTTTGTAATTAAATCATTTTGTATAACGGCGACATTTTGCCCGGTAGCATCTGCATAAGTCTGACTTGTTTTGTTTAAAGCATCTCTTTGCGTGGTGCTTAAAACCGGCAGGCCATCATAATTTACAATAGTATAAACAGTGGTATTAGTACTTCCGTCTGGCAATGTCACTTTTATAGGCCTGCCTACTTCATCATAATCGGTTTTAGTTGGAGCTACATTTGAGAGCGCTGTACTGAAATTGTTATCTATAGTCGTCGTCGCTGTTGGATAATAGGTTGCTATTGGTCTCTCTAATCCATCATAAACTATTTTTCCTGAAACTACATGCGCTTCCTGATCCGGACTGCCTGGCTGAGTAAATAAACTTGCCGTTTTTTTAACCTGTAAAGGTCTTCCTAACCCATCTGTATAAGTATACGTCTCAATGTCTTTGTCTAGTTCAGGATCATAATTTCTGGTTTTGGCATACGGAACTTTTGCTTCCGGAAAATATTCGTAAGCAATTGTATACGGTTTACCAGAAGCAATTTCATAAGGAGCCTTTATAGTCGCAGGACGTCCTTTAGCATCTATCGTATAAATAGTGCTTTGATCATTACGATCTGTCGTTTTAAGCGGTGTCCCAAAACGATAATCAAATTCTACTTTATTTTGGTAGCCAAATGCATCTTTTATCTCGGTCATGTATTGATGATTATCTGCATCATATACATACTCTAATGTCATACGCTGCCCTTTGTGATTTACAGGCCCTGTAATTTTTTCGAGGTTTCCGTAACTATCATAGGCGATGTCGGTAACGGCAATTTTATCTGCTGCACTATAATTTCTAATTTGCGTTAATTCTGCCGTCGTGGTATTAATTGTAGTGGCCCTTTTACGACGTAAACCTTCCGTAGTAAAAACTTCTAATTGTTTTGCTATACCACCATAATAGGGTGTTGTACTTTCATAATAGCTTATTTTTGCTGTTACCTTATCAGCAGCAGAGCCGTTTCCTAAATCTTCGTACTGAATAATATTTCCATTAGCATCATAGGTATTAAAAATATTTGTTTCTAAATAATCACTGCCTGCCTCGTATACTTTTTGATTGGCATGAACGAGTCCCACAAAAATGCGTTTGGCATCACACGAAGGCAAATTCAATTCTGAAACCGGGATATTTACCTGCGTAGTCACATCAATCAAACTGTACTGGTTTTCAGACTCTTTGCGCATTTTTCCGTTCTTGTCTAAAGTATAACTATGTTTTAAAAGATTCTTTCTGAAATAATCCTGATTGTAAAATTCCTGAACGGTTGTTGAGAAAAGCGAATTATCGGCCGCATCAATTTCTTCCTCAATTACTTTTTCAAAACCATAAAATTCCCTTTCACGACGATCATGATAACCATTTTCGTATCTAAATTTAACTATCGAGTGATCGATACCATCACCAACATGCCCATCGAAAACGTCAACAGATTGTAAAACCCATTTTGCAGAAGGATTGTCATAACTTGGCTTTAATAATTCATAATCTACAACATAACTATTTCCTGCACCGTTTGTAACACTTTTTAGTTTGTTGGTTCTTTTGATATTTGATAATTGCGCCGTTAAGTGACCATCATCTTTAGAAACGACATAATCCAAATTTCCGTCACCATCAATATCCGTAAAAGTACCTTCAGAGCGGTTTGTGCTCCATCCTTTATTTCCTCCAATAGTTGGTGTAATACGAAGTAGCCAAACAATAATATCAAATGAAAAATTTGCATTCATTCCGTAGCTTACTCCTTTGTTTTGGTTCATTTCGGCAAATCTTGGGTACACAATTGGTGCATCAAAAGAATTTCCTAAATTTAAGGAAACCAACATGGTATTGCCCACATATCTTATTTTATCAGCGAGCCCGTCCCCGTTAATATCCATAAAAGATTCATCACTATCTGATTGAGATCGGGCATAATTAGCCCCTCCGGAAATCGAACCTTGTTTGATACTAAAACCTAAACCGGCGCTCCAATCGGTTGAATTACCTTTATTTATAGTATTAAAATTCCAATTTTCGACTGGTAAAAAACCATATCCTGTATTTAAAAATACATCTCCGGAATCTGCTATTTTATCAGGTAATCCGTCGCCATTAATATCACTATGCACCATTGTCGAGCGGTCTTCACCTTTTCCCTGCGAAGCGCTTACAGAAATGCTGTTTCCTCCTTTTTCAGCTTCTTTTGAGGCTGTGCCTTCTGCTGAATCTTTTTTAACGCTGGCCTTCCCAATAGTTACACTCAATGAGTTGGATGGTGCACCGTGGCTATAACTTCCGCCAAAATTAGGTCCTTCAGAACTTGTTTTAGAATGACTGAAATTATCTCCTAAATTAATTACTTCATCAGAAACAGCCCCAACAGGTATTGTCAACTGTACATTTCCGCCCCTAATATAATCCGGGAATCGGTCACCGTTAAAGTCGCTCATGGTCTGGGTTACATATGAATCTCCATCAATAGATTTACTGTAACCTAAATTACCCGGACCTACAGAAACCCCTGCTGAGATACTTTTACTCTTGCTCTCGCTGATCATATCAAGCGCCGAGGTGCTACCACCCACCAAAGTTGGTAAAGAAAAATCCGTATAATCTGAAATGTCATCTTCTCCTAATCTTGAAGTTCCAATGGTTGGTCCTTTTATAAAAATAGACTCTTCCAGACCTTCCCACTTCATTTTTGCATACGACGGATTCAGGGAAACAAAATAACTATCGGCAATTTCGTATCCTTTTCCGTCATAATTTTCAGGATCGGTATTATTCAAATCAGGCTCTGTATTGTAAGCATCTGATTGTTTTAGTTTGGTCTGGTCAATTGTATTAGTGGCAAGATTTCCGTTTATAACAAATCCTCCCCAATTGCGCTGATACAATCCTAAGGTTCTTTCATCAGGATTTAAAAGGCTGTATATCGCAAAATCATCTGTAGCAGCATTCCATACCACATCATCTGTCAGATCCGCTATATTTTTTAAATCCGTTGCCTGAACCTGGATATTCAGGGCATTCAGCTTTGGATAATTTCTAAGAATAGTTACCGATTGCGGATTTGAAACCGTAACCTCTAATTGAATAGAAGCTCCCGCTATTGCCGATGGATAATCAACCGAATTATCAAAAGTATTGATTATTTCTGTCAATGTTCCCGCGGTAAGCTGGTAGCGTTTGCGCGCTAACAGCACATTATTTTGTTTGGCCGAAATAATTACCTCTCCGTTATAATTATCAACCGTTCCCGCAGGAAAAGGAGATGCCAGCACTAAATCCAGTGGCAATATGCTTAATTTTATTTTTCCGCTAACTGTTGAAGTAACACCTGGTATGTTGTAATTCCCTTCCCTTTTGTTATACAGCAAATGAGAAACTTCCATTGGAACTTCCTCCGCAACTCCACCGGGAATGGCTGGTACTATAACGGTTGGTGTAAAAGAAATGCTTTGCCAATTGATATTGGTTTGTGTTTCTAATGCCATGGTCACCTGCGTTTGAGCTTCGAAGGCAGGCAGATTTATCGATGCTAAATTAAAAGCAGCAACTTCATTTGCTAAAAAAGTCTTTTCAAATAAAACTACCGGCGGATTGGTTTGTTCCAAATAATTTTTGGTTATCACCAATTTAATATGATCTGACGTAACGGGTTTATTTAATATTCCTTTAAACAAAACATTTCCGGCTACCGGAATAGCTTTTCCAGCCATAGAACTGCTAAAAAAATCAGTACTCGCCTGATAGGTTGCCAATGAATATAAATTAGCATCTTTTAGCGTTCCAGGAACCGTAAAATCACTATCCACTACATTTCCATTAACGTCTCTGTCGAATTGTTTTACCTGTGAATAGGTAATAATCGGGTCCCAAATAACCGCATCAAAATTCCCGTCTCGCAGAGCGCTTACCCTAAAATACAGTCGCTCTCCTTTTTCGACAGCAATTGCAGTATTTTGCCTGGTTTTGATATTGTAATCTGTTGCACCAATGGCTTCGTTCCAAAGTAGCTGAGTTCCTTTTTGAAAGTATAAACGAACACCGTCTGCTTTATCAGCGCCTGCATTATTGACGTATTCTGCACGGGCTTTTATTCTTTCCGGTGTTGATTCCTGCACTAATTGATATTGATGCGAAATGGAAATAATTCCTTTTACAGGAGCTTCCCACATACGCACTACATCATGCAACGGATTTTGTTTTTCTATTTCCTCAATCGAAATTGTACTGACACCGGGAATTGTCACGTTTCCACCTCCAAAAACAGGTGATGGAGTTCCGGTACTGCTAGTTTTAAAAGTCGGGATTCCGTTTTCTAGTCGGTTATAATATACTTGTCCATTACGAACGAAATCTATTAATCCATCTCCATTAAAATCCATGAAATATGCCTTGGTTTTATTGGTCGAACGCTGCTGGTCGTAACCGATGTTTCCAAATTTTAAATTTAAATCGACACCCCAATTGAATGAAGTCGATTTTGAGAATCCAACATCGCTAATATTAATCTCCTGTAACTCTCCAAAAGCCAATTGCCCTGAGCCTGCAAGATTTTTTCTGTAGTAAACTCCATTTTTATTTTTGAATACTTTATCGGGTAATCCGTCACCGTCTAAATCTTCTAATGTAACTGTAGTGTCAGATGTCCCCCAATTGTTTCCTCCATGCCCTCCAACGGTAAATCCTTTGAGGCTTCCTGCATTGGTTGCTAAACCTATACCAAGTCTATAACTAATACCTGTTGTTGATCCCTCGGTGCTGCTTACTAAGGAATGTTTTCCGGAAAACAATGCATCACTGAAAGATGGGATTGAACTGTTTCTTAAATTATCGTTCGGCACATTCCAACTCTGTTCAGGCCCAAATGGATTGTATTTTCCTGAAGCATCTCGAATATCATCAAAATAATCTAATTTATTTGTATAAAATAAGTTTGACTCCGAATCATATTCTGAAATCGATTTTAGCAAAGTCTTTTTAAAAGCACCTTCTTTATACTGCAGTTCATAACTGCGAATCATATCATTTTTATAGCGTATTTCTATTTTTCGCAGTAATTGATTGTATAACTGTTTGAAACCTAATCGTGCTGAAACCTGAACGTCAGGGCGATTTGCTTCTCCTAAATCCCCATTTTTTACAAACGTAACACTGTAATTTCCTTTTTGAGAACCAAAACCGGTATAGTATACTTTTTTAAGATAAATCCCTCCATCGCGTTTGTCATACTCGTATTCTACAGTATTTCCATTTAAATCGACCTGAAGGCAAAGTGCCCAATATCCGACATTTCCGTTTCCATCCTGCAAAATACCATTTGTGGCAAGTCCTGAAGTTGTACCACCGTAATAACTCGCAGTACCGCTTTTATCTTTTACCACCCAATAATAGTTTTTAGGTGAAGATCCTTTACGGATAATTTGCTGAAAAGCACCTTCACGTCTAGGATAAAATTGTTTGTCTGACGTTCTTCCGATCCATTCTGCTCTGTGTGAATTCGGAATCAAAGCTTCTCCGGCAACTGTATAGGTTTCGGTTTCTTTGGCTGTATCATATCTCGGTGCTCCCCAACGGGTTTCTATGCTTACGGCTGGTGCTGAAATATCCCAGCCCATTCCTGCCCAGCTGTGCCCGCCGTCACTGTCATATTGAAGATTTAATGATGGCTGCATTCCGCTTCTTCCGCTGGGAAGTACAATAGAAAAAGATGTACTTGCTGTTCCTCTTCCATTTGCTGAGGGCGTCTCTATAGACTGAATCCCGAGCAGTGGACTAGCCGCTTTTAAATCTTTAATACTCGTTGAAGTATAACCAGAAGTTTCGGGAGATTCAGGCATTTTTACAATTCCAGCGATAAAATCGGTAAAATGCGTTGTTTTTGCCTTAATGATTCCTTGTTTAATGTCCAGTGAATCTTTGGCAAGTTCTTGCCATAGTCTCTTATTTTCATCAAAATAAAATACATTGATATCTTTTTCTGTATAACCTTCAGGAATTATTTTTTTGTCGTATGGTAATGATAAGGTTATGGCTTTTTCAAAAATAGTTCCGTGTGGCAATAATCTAAAACCTGCATTTATTCCGGTAACATTCACCATTGCTGAGTTTAGCGGCGCAATGTCTATCTTTCGTAAACCGCTAACAGAGACCGTTACATTGTTTTTTAGAGCTCCAACTGGAAAAACAGCTGAAAATTCTTTGTATGCTAATTTGTTTTCGGTTTGAAAATCAATTGTTTTGAAAGTGCACTCTTTTGCATTTTCAATAGGTCTGAAAGTAGCAACTTTTAAAAAATACTTTAAATCTAACTTTTCATTGATGCTAACTCCGCTTGTTGTTTCTTTGGTAACAACAATAGAATTTCCAGTGGTTGCAGCGTCTAAAACTAATTCGAATTCAGGCTGGTTCAGATCAATAGCAATTCCGCCGATGCTTAGTTTTTTAATTTTTGAGGGGAAATTAGCCCCTTTAATATAAAGTTTTTGCTCTGATTTTAATAATGTAAAATTGGTTGAAGCAAGAACAGATTTGTAAACAATGCGGACATTTTTGATTTTATATGAATTTGAAGCACCCTCAGGAGCCGTAAATAACAAAACATTATCTCCTTCTCGCAATGATTTTTCCGAAAGTAATTCAGATTGTTTGGTCCAATTTTTATTTTGGGATAAAAATTGTCCTCCAATACTGGGCTGATTGTTTAAACTTCTTGAAATTGAAGCCGCCTGATCGTATCCGTATAATTCATATTCCAAATAAGCATTTTCTGCATTGGATGGCAATACATCAACTTTAAGATGAAAAACGTTATCATAAGCTTCATCAATTTCAGAATCGTCGGCAACACCAATTATTCCCTCTGCAATATCTGCAGAAAATGATTTTGTGCTTTTAGTTTCGTTTTTAGCAATAGCAATCGAATCTGTTTTTGAAACAGCCAATTCTTTTTCAGAAATACTTTCAGTAAATAAAGAAGCTATTTTATAAGGTCCAAAATTTGCTGCGAACAAAAATGTACCTATTAAAAACACAAGTATTATAATTTTATTTTTCATAAAGCAGGTAATCGATTAAAAGGATCGTCTTATTTTTAAATTACTTCACAATAACTTTAAAAGTTTTTGTGCCAAATTCTGAACTAACAGATACCAGATACATTCCCGTTGAACTACTAATAACATCATCATACAAATAAGTTTCTATTTGAGTGAGGTATCTTTGTTTTATAAGTGCTCCTGTTGGGGAGTAAATATTAATATTTGCATCTGTCTTGTGTGGATATTGCATCGCAACAGAAAAATGACCATCAGGCGTTGGGTTTGGATATAAAATAATAATACTTGAATCTGTAATTTCTTTTCCGTCTGTCCCAACTGCAATTTTAGTAGCAGTTTTGCATTGCTGACCGTTTAACAATCGAAGCTCATAAGTACCAGCCTGATCAATCATAATTTTAGGATTATTATCTATAAAATCTCCTTCATAAAGCCATTCATATTGATAGTATCCTTCCGGTAAACCGGCACTGGCGTCTAACACCAAAGCGTTTCCGTTCGTTAAAAGATAATCTGATTTTAACTTAGGAAATGTTCCTTGTTTATCAGCCACAAAAACGGTTTCAGAGTATAAATTTCCTTTTCCGTCTCTCACGATATAATCATAAGTTCCAGATGAAAGCTGCAATCCTGTACTGCTTTTGGCAGCCTGATTCCATTGTTTTACAACCGCTTCGCTTCCTTCTTTTTTAACCGTTACTGTAAAAGGCGCTTCACCGCCTTCTATCGTATAATTCAATTCTCCAGATCCGGCTACCCCACAAGTTGCTTGGGTAATCCAGACTCTGCTAAACATTACAGGCGCTACTTTTAAAGTAAATTTGGCTTTGCCAGATTTTTGTTTATCCCAGTTAAAATCATTCAAAACCAACTTTTCTGTACTCGAAGTGCTGGTCAAACGAACGTATTGCGAATCCTTTTCATCATAAGTTCCTTTACCGGAATAATCGACCAAAAGCCAGTAGTAAGTATCCTTTGGAAATGTTCCTTTTATAAAATTAGGGTTCAGCGACCAATCCAGACCTAGATCGCTTGGATTTGTAAAATCCAATTGCCATTCTCTCGCAATTCCTATTGGTTCTCCTTGTTCTTGTTTTTTGACTAAGAGATTTTTTCCGTTATCACTCCAAAAAGCAAAGTAGTTATTGGGAATTGTACCCGATTTACTTTTCAGTTCCATCGTCAAGAATCCTTCTTCGATCATGTTGCTGCTCTTTAACTGCAGTAATCCGCTGGCATCATCTCTTCCAACTCCGGTAATGGAGGAATCAAAGTTCTTATGTTGGTCGATATCCCAAATAATTTCCCCCTGACTGTTGAGATAGTTTTTACTTTCAAATTGCGAAAGCGAAATTCCATATTTAATACCGAGATAACTGGCTACTTTTTGGGTTTCTTTGCCCGATAAAACCCTGTTGTAAACCAGAATTTCACTTATATTTCCTTTAAACTCTTCAGGAGGTAATTTCTCGAATTTAGATTTTTGTCCAATAGTGAGTGAAGATAACTTTGCAACACTATCAGTAATATTCTGTTGAAAAAAATGAATGTTGGCTTTATGGGGTTTTATTTTTTCCTGATAGGACTGGTACGAATATCTTTTTAAATCGACTAATCTTTTATTGGTTGCCACAGAGAGTGTTTTTTGAGGATCATTGATCGTCCACAAAAATTGCTCTTTCAAACTATCTTTTACTTTATAGACCATAAATAAAGTCTGACGCCTTTTACTCTCTACGCCCAAAGGTAAAATCAGGGAGTCCTGAGCTGTATCAAAAACAATACTAGGATTAAAATTAAAAGTCGCTCCGGTCTGCTTTTTTGCTGATATTTTCCCTTCCTTATTAGTAAGGCTTTCCCAGTAATAGGCATCAGCGTTGTTTCGGGTTTTAATCCAAAAAGAAGGATCTTCGACTGCTCCGGGCAATACTTTTTGCTGAGAGAACACCAGATTACTTGCCGATAAATTTATAAAAGTCAATGCTAAAAAAATCTTTCTATACATAATTCTTTATGTTTTAAAATGAAATCTACTCTTAGAAATTGGCCAGATCATCAAAGTTAAAAGAGTACCCAATAATCAATGAAATACTATTGATTTTGTTTTTGTTTTCGCTGTAACGATGCCCGTTTTCTTCTGTTGTCAAAGCATCTGTAAGCCCTAAAGTATAACGAGCACCGATTGAAAAATTCGAACTAAATTCATATCCTGCTGATAGCATTCCGTAGAAATAATTCTTCCCTGTCAAGGACTCCTTCAATACTTTTTGCACGTTGGCATCCGGCTCAAAATAAGTGCCTGAATCAGCAAATATTTCCTGTGCATTAGAAGTGTATTTGATATTATCACTGGCAATATTAAATCCAACATACGGTCCCGCGCCTATATAGAATCCTTCAACGGGATAATATTTAAACTGTGCCCCGACGTTAATATAACTGTAACCAAAAGTCATTTTGTATTTTAAACCTTTTATATCTTCATAATTCAAATCAGTTCCCTGACCTGAATAGGAAATTTCAGTCTGAATACTTACTTTGGCATACGGATATTTCCAGTTGATTACCAGACCTGCCGTACCTCCAAATTTGCCTTCTTCCTTTAACGTATATCCTTCATAAATTCCTTTTGGAACTATTACATCGGGAAGATTTGACATTTTAGAATAAATGCCGCCACCAAAAAGGCCGTATGTTATTTCTCTGTCACCTTGTGCAAATACTGTTTTTGTGCTAACTAATACTAGTAGCAGAATAATTTTTTTCATGTTTTTTATTGAAATTACCATTGATGAAAACTGTAGCCTAAAGAAAAACTAAATACCCCGCTTTTGTTTTGATTTTCGATAAACTGAAAAGAAGATGCATTACTTTTTACCACATCTTTTACCCCTAAATAATAGCGTAAATCAAAGTGAATACTTTGGTGCAATTCGTAGCCTAATGCAAAACATAACGAGAAATCGTCAGCACCGTCAAGACCATCCTGATAGAACTGCCTAGTGGCAACGTCATACATTCCACCGGCCTCGTTAGAATTATAAGTAATATTGTTTGGAGATAAACTGATGCCGTAGAAAGCACCAAATCCTAAATTTAAACCTTCATAGGGATATACTTTATATAAAGCACCAATCTGCAGGTAGGCATACTTTAATCCTAATTCAAATTCCTTACCTGTAGTATCGTGATAATTGACCGTTTGAGAAGACTGTCTGAATAAAAGTTCTGGTTGAATGGCAACACGGGTATCGTAAAGTTTGCAGTTTAAAAAGAAGCCACCTTCGATTCCGTAGCCACCTTTGCCTTCCATAACACTATTATCAAAAGTGTTATCCCTGCCTTTAATACTTTCAGGTAAATTACTGATTTTAGAATAAATTCCTCCGAGTTTTAGACCATAGGTAATATTAGTTTCATTTTGAGCGTGTAAAGACACATTAAAAAAGCAACTTAATATTAATAAGTGTAATATTACTTTCATTCACAAAAATTTTTGCGAATATATGTATTAATTTCTGATTTTTATCTTTAAAAAATCGACAAAAGTAAATTAATCCGCTGATCAGAAACATCATCTATTTAAGGCCTATAAAGTTGTTTGCCGATTCATGGTTCGATAAATCTTATACTATTTCTATTCAAATATAAAAAGCCTATATTCTCTAGAAAAACTGGTTCGAGTCCCAATAACTTAAACTATTATTAAGTTATTCTGATTACCCTGAAAATATAATAGAAAAATCACTCTTCCGCCAATTATAGCCTATTTAAATGGGATTTATTTACTTTTTTGTTTTATAAAGCTATCTAAAGCTATTGCAACCTCATATGGCTGTTCTTCGAATGTGAAATGCCCACTATTGGCAATTGATTCGCCTGTTATGTTCTTTAGCCCGCTTTTCTTAAATCCTTCAATATAGTTTTTAATATCTCCAAAATCTTTGTCTCCTTTTAGATACAAAACAGGAATATTAACTTCAATGTAATTAGCATTGTCTTTCTCATCTTTCGGAAATGCCCGATACCAATCAAAACTTGTTTTAAGGGATAAAGGATTAGAGTACGCATCTGCATACGATTTTCTTTTATCCACACTAAAAGCATCCTTAATAAAAGTTAGGGAGTCAAAATAATAATCGAAAAGTAAACGTTGTTTGCCTTCAATTAAGCTTTCAGGTAAATTAGGGATAGCATAAAAAGCAAAATGCCATATATGAGGATTCCTCTTAACCTCTTCCCAAGGTTCGACGGCAGGAACAGCTGTACTGGTAATTATAGCCTTGGCTATTTTGTTGGCAAAGTGTCTGATAAAAGAATACGTTATCATACCGCCACAGTCGTGACCAACTAAAATAATATTTTTTAAATTTAATTTTTCAATTAAATCATTTAGGAAAGCAGCAATAGAGAGTTTGTCGCTTGAAGTTATTTGTTCCGATTTTCCAATACCAGGCAAGTCGATTGCTAAAAGATGGTAGTCATTTTTTAAAATATACATTATGTTTTCAAAAGCTCTCCAATTTTCCGGATAACCATGCAAAAACAAAATAGTTTGTTTACTCTTGTTCCCTGACTCAACTAAATGTATCGAAATACCCTTTACGTCTATCTGTTGATGTTTGAAGGAGTTAAATGCTGTATCCATATTTTTCGATTTAGTAAAAGTTAGATATTCGGCGTGCTCTGTTTTGTCACGATTAATAATTACAGTTCTTAATTTGTTTTTTCCTTTTAATTTATCCTTATTCCAATTGTATCTGCTATATTTATCTGCCAGAAAACCAATAGAATTTATTTTTTTTTTTTGCTATACGGCACGGCACTATTAAAATTGAAGTTCTTTTTATTAGTCACTCTAAATAAAACAATAACTTTTTTACCTCTCAAATTATACCAAACGACTACTTAACTTCTGTTCCTGGCTTTTCTCCTGGAGCAATTTGATGTAGTAATCCATCTCCAATAAAAGGATTTCCCCAACCATTTCTGGCTGTTGGATCAACAACAGTTGCGGCCATTACATTCACCATAAGTTTAGTATACGAATTAGTGGGTATCAGATTCAATCGATAATAAGCGTGATAAACCATATTACATACCGAGCCTTGTTGTATAGGCTGACCTCTACCTGTATCAGAAATTCTAGACCATGGCCCCCATCCAGCTCTGCATCTGTAAACGGATACATCAAAAGGCATGTCTTGTCCTAAATTATACCCGCACCAATATTCTACACCAGTCAATAAACGATTTGAACCCAAAGTATATGGCTCTAATCCTTGATGATATGCAATTTCAGCAATCCCTGCCAACATTTCATAAGATGACCAACTATGCACTTGATCACGCCCTGATTCTACATTTTGTCCATTTGCTGCAATATTCTTATAAATTGAGTAATCATTTGGGCATCCACCTTTTGAATTAAAAGCTTTCCATGCGTCATTGAATTTTGTTATATTATTAGTAAATACTGCCATTGCCATTGTAGCATACATACACGATGTACTAAAATTCGCTCCATCGGCAGGGTCAAAGCCATCAATAGCAGGGAGGAATATATTGGTCATCATATTCTTGGCTCGTATAATATCTGATTCTTGCCATCCAGAATTGGTATATGAAAGGATTTCACCGGCCTGTGCCCAAAGTGGAGCTTGAATTCCTACAAGGAGTTCTACATCTGCGCCTCCAACAGAAACTAGGGTATTTGACCAGGAATTAATGATGTTTATTGCATTTTGAGTATATTTAGTATCTCCTGTGATGTATCCCAACAATGCCTGTACATAACAAGCTGTAGCATCTTTTCCATGTGCAGCCCAACCAGTAAGATTACTAGTTTCTCCTGAACCGGTACGAGAAATATTTGGGAAAGGCCCTTTCATCGTATAGTTTAAACTACCTGATGCAGATGCTTTAAGTGCTGCTAATTCTGATTTCCAAGGATCAATGTTTTGGTTTTCCTTAACAATATTTAATTCATCAAGAGTGGTTAACAAACCAAGATGAACAATTTTTGTTATTGAAGTTCCTCCTGAGTTAACCCCACCTTTGGTGTTACCATTATCTGTTACTTCATCATTGTTTTTCTCACAATTGAGAAAAACAACAAGTAAGCCTGAAAAAAATATCGTTAAAATCCTATTCATAAATATTTGTTTTATATGTTTTATTCTATTTGTTATTTAAAAATTCCGACCAAAGTATTTGGCTCTTTCGCATCTGTTTTATTAAAACATAATTTAATTCCACTAAGGGTTCTCTTTGCAGATTCAAAACTTTTAAAGCCTAAGCCATTTTGATGGTCTTAGCTCAACAATACTGTTGAGATATTTACATTGTCGGATTGTTATTTTGGAAAACGAACGTTTGTTATAAACTCTAATAGCACTTATATTTGAACCACTTTTATCAATATTTATTATATCTGGTTTACAATAATTTACAAAGTTTTGATACTTTTAAATATTTTATATTGTGTTTCTACAACTGATTGATTAAAACCATGAGCCGCTTTTGGTAACAAAAAGTATTCTTTTTTAGGTGCTTGAATTTTATCAAAATATTTTTTGGAGTTTTCTTTTGGCGTCATAATATCTTCATTGCCTTGTATTAAATATACTGGAATTTTAAATTCTAAATTGTCTCTCATTAAGTTAATGGTTCTACTTATTGATTGAACTCCTAATTTATCATCACCAACATAATTTACAAACGAATAATCATCACCATCTTCTCTGTTTTTTCTGTCAATATCGTTGTCGTAAGCTGGAGCCAGTACAAACCAATTGTCCGGAGCAGGTGTTGAATTTGCTCTTTCATATTTTTTTAAAATTCTAAATAACAAGCCTGTATTTTTTGCTCTGCTATACGGAGGTTTACCTATAGAATTTAATATGTCAAGAGCCTCTTTGTCATTTCTGTCTTCCGCCATTTTATATACTTTAGAATAAAATTCCATATCAATACTAGGATTAACAATTTGAGAATGTCCAACATACGCATAAAAAAGATCTGGTTGTTTTGTAACTATTTTTACTCCAAGTGCCGAACCCCATGACGTTCCGGCAAGAATGATTTTTTGTTTCCCTAAATGTTTCAAAAGATATTTTGACAATTCAACTCCATCGCTAGTCATTTGTTCAAGGGTCAAAGGGTTATCTTTTAAATATTCTGAAGTTAATTCCTCTGGAGGCGTGTTGCGTCCATAAGTTCTTCCAGCTCCTCGCTGGTCCCATTGAACAATAACAAAATCCTTTTCCAAATTTTTATATAAAACATCAATATAAGGACTTATTGTACTTCCTGGCCCTCCGTGAATAAATAAGATAATGGGTTTTGAAGGGTTTCCTTTTATGGTAACCCATTGTTCAATACCATTTATTAAAACGTATTTTTCTTCAGAAATTTGATTTTTTAGGTCAGAATCATTTAAGATGGTTTCAGTTTGTGGGTTTGCAGACGCCAACTGAGTATTACTACCTTTTATGTTTTCTTTTAATTGTGCTAAAGATAAGAATGGGAGTAGAAATAAAATAAATAAGGATGCAATTTTCATGATTTCAAATTTTTAATTGTTAGTATTAATTTGAAGCAAAATTGCATTATAAGCTTAACGTTGGCGACCGAATGAAAAAAGTCGAACCAATTTACAGCAATTAAATTGGTTCGACTTTATTTTAGAAACGTTCGACTTTTTACAAACACTTAATAATTAGCATCTTAAAAACAAGACAGATGTTTGATTAGTCTACTTTTGAAAGTAGTATTAAAAGATGGTTTCGAATTAAAACCCATTTCTTAAAGAATTTCTAAAATAGTAAGTTATTTTTTATACAGGTTTTTTAAAAATTCGCATAGTATTCTTGCAAGCCAGTATCATTTATATCTTCGAACGGAATCAGGAATGATTTAATGCTTAAAATGATCTTGTGTCAAAATTATTTTATTATACTATTCAAATCTTCTCTATTTTAAGTTCTTCAAAAAATCAACAATCAAATCCTACAACCTTCTCAGATTGTTCCTGCTGCACCCAGTGTTCAAGGTCAGACCTCTTCAAACCGCCAGTGGTGCAGCGATACCAGTTTAAGCCACCCTGGAAACCGGTACGTTTAAATTCCTCTGTATAGACATCAAGCTCGCTTTCTGGGAGCCATTTGCAGGAGTTTATATGCACTGACCAATTTGAACAATCCAATATCCCCCTTTGATAATAATCGAATACCTTCTTTAATTTCAATTGGATAAAGATTCTTCATATTTTGAAGAAGTTCAACTTTTATAACTGATTCTTTAGAAATCACAATAAAAAATCTCATAAAAATAAACTGGTCATCAATATCACAGGGATTATCAAATCGAATAACTTTATCACCATAAAACACAGATACTTCATCCTTTATTCTATTAAAACCTTTTCTTCCAATTATATTGGGACAAAATAAATAAATAAATATCATCAGATACTCTATGATTATACTGCATAGCAAGATTGGTCCCTCCTCCCAAGGCAAATTCTGAGAGCGAAGGCAAACTCTGTAATTCCAAAATAGTTTTTAATATTTCCGGAGACACAGCATTCATTTATAAAGAATATTAAATTGGCAGTACAAAACGCTGAAAAGGCTTCACGTGATATCGATCAGCAACACTCAGACATACCTTAAGACAAAGCTTCAGAGAAATCTGGAGCTTTTTTGTTTATATTAAAACTCTACTTGATACAGATTGTGCTTGCGAAGTCAGAAGACGTTCGCCTTTACAGCCAATTAAATAAGAAACCGCATAAACAATGGGTGAAATATTTTAGATGTTTCATATTAGTTTTCATTTGAAATGTAAGGTCCGCCTGTTTCTCCCCAACCCCATTTAGGCATAGGCTCATTTGATGCCATTGAATTTTCTGTAAGTTGTGAGTTGATAACTGCAAGCCGTGTTCCCCATTCAATGTAACCTACAAATGCAGAACGAAACTCTGGGTCGCTTTTTAAACCTACTTCATCTGCTGTTTGCAATAAAAGATGTACCCAACGCTGGCGTTTTTCTTCGGTCAGCATTTTGCCAATATGTTTGCCAATCATAATAGAATGACTTCCTTTATCTTCGGTTGTATAAAGTTTGTCACCACCAAATACTTCTGCGACAAAATGTGAAACCTGTTTTACATGCTCTTGTGACATATTTATAAAAACTTCGCCTAATAAATCATCTTTCAAGACCTTGTCATAAAACTTTGTAAACAAAGTTTCAAAGGTTTTAATATCACCTGCCCATTGATAAAGTGTCGGTATATTTTTCATTTCTTTAAAATTTTAGAGTGTCTCACTAACAATGAACGCTAACGTTCTTGCGCATTGCCGTGTTTGGGAATTTTGAAACCGAGTATGCTCGACTAAACAAAAATACGAATTAAAACGATAATTCTGACAAAACCCAAATACGGCAAAACATATGTTATAGGCTAAAAAACAGCTCTCTTTCTTATACGATTTTTTTATAGTAACCTTGATGGAATTTGAACCAGAAAACTTAATATCGAAAATTATAAGCTTTTTCTCTTCAAACAAAATATTGCAAATCTTCAAAATCAAATTTTGCGGTGCACATGCTATAATTCTAATATAATCTTCAATAAACTGGTCAGGTATTTCAATGCCTCCCCTTACTAAGACAAAAGCTTCAAAGAAATCTGGAACTTTTTTGTTTTAAGTTAAATCGTAAAAGTGAGGAGACTTTTATAAGGTTTAGAATTTCTAAGAAACAAAAAAATGCGCAAAGTTCACAGTGAACTTGGCGCATTTTTCATGGGAACATTTCGCAGAGCGAGGGTTACCAAATTGTTATTCTGTCTTTCTTCGGCAAAAACATTTTATCTCCGGGTTGTACATTAAATGCTTCGTAAAAAGGTGTAGTATTCATCAGAGGACCATTAACACGCCAAGCTGGTGGAGAATGTGGATTATTGTTAATCCACAAACGCAGGAATTCGTCTTTCATTTTTACTCTCCATATTTTGGCTATAGAAATAAAAAAGCGCTGGTCTGGAGTAAAACCGTCAATTTTTGTATTCCCTTTTCCTTGTTGGGTCATTTTAAAAGCATCATAAGCAACAGCTATTCCGGCAATATCCGCCGTATTTTCACCAACTGTCATTGCGCCATTAATGTGTAAATCGCCTAAAACAGTATAGGTGCTGTACAAATTGATCACCTGTTGTATTCTTGACTTAAACTTTGCATAATCTTCTTTTGTCCACCAGTTTTTTAAGTTGCCATCCTTGTCATATTGAGCACCCTGATCATCAAAAGTATGGGTTATTTCGTGACCTATAACCATTCCAATACCTCCATAGTTAAGTGCATCATCTGCATTATTATCAAAATAGGGAGGTTGTAAAATACCTGCAGGAAAAACAATTTCATTTGCAGTAGGGTTATTATATGCCGTAACTGTTGGAGTTGTAGTATACCATTCTGATTTATCGACTGATTTTCCCAATTTTGCCAATTGAAATTGATATGCAGCTGTAGCGGCCGAAACCATATTCTCAAAATAGGTATCTCTGGCTATTTGTACCTTGCTATAGTCTCTCCATTTATCCGGATATCCTATTTTCTTAGTCATGGCTGCCAATTTTTCTTTGGCTTTTTGTTTGGTACTTTGACTCATCCATTCCAATTTATCAATTCTTTTGGCATACGCTTTTTGCAGATTATTCACCAGGATTAACATCCGTTTTTTGGCATCCTCTGAAAAATATTTCTTTACATACAATTCACCCAGCGCTTCTCCTAAATAATTGTCAAGGACATTAGCCATTTTTTCGCCACGTGATTTTTGAACAGCCTGACCAGAAAGCACTTTGGTATACTCAAATGAGGCATCTGCAAAAGGTTTACTTAAATCATCTGCATATCTTTCTATAGAATTTGCTTTTAAGTAAATTTTCCAATTAGTAATGGGGATGGTTTTTAAGAGTTTATTAAGGGCGTCATAATAGGCAGGTTGTCCTACATTAATGGAATCGGTTTGAGCACCTAAATTATTTAAAAAAGTAGTCCAGTTTATGTTGGGATGCCTTTTTGCAAGATCTGTCACAGCCATTTTATTATAATTTGCCTGCACATCACGAAGTTCAACTTTTGTTTTATGCGAAACGGCGAGTTGTTTGTCAATATCGTAAACCAAATTAGCATTCTTTTTAGCCTCTTTAGCATCGTTGCCTGTTTGTTGGAATAATGTAGCAAGGTATTTTTTGTACGATTCCTGTATGGCAACAGTTGATGAATCTGATTTGAAATAATAGTCCCTGTCAGGCAAACCGATACCCGTTTGATAGATTTGGGCAATGTTCATACTGCTGTTTTTATCATCGGGTCCCACTCCAAAACCTATAATAGAAGAATTGTACACTTTTACTTCATTAACCACAAAGTTCATTAAGGACGGTAAATCGCTAATTGCTTCAATTTTGGCAAGTAGGGGTTTGATAGGCGCATAACCGCGTTTGTCAATAGTTACAGTATCCATACCTGATGCATAAAAGTCTCCTACCTTTTGTGCTATACTTCCTGCTGGATTCTTGCTTTGCGAAATACTGTCCAATATTCCTTGCAGGCGCATTCGTTGCGGGTAATTCATAAACATATAGGCACCAACTCCGGACTGGGATGCAGGTATTGCTACAGAATCATACCATTTGCCATTTACATATTTAAAAAAATCATCACCAGGTCGCAATGTGGAATCTATTCCAGTGATCGTAATATTTTTTTTATCATGATGTTTTGAGCACGCTGTAAAAGCTAAGAATGCAAGGAAGAGCATTAATGATTTTTTCATAATCTGGATAATTTGTATTAAAATGAACTGAAAACGTTTGAAAGCAGATATTTTAAAATGTATATGCTTGGCATAGTCAATTTTAGCAGAACAATATACGAATTCAGTTTTTAATTCTGAGGTTTTTGTTAGAATTACTGCTTATAAAAATCAGAATTAAGCAGTATTTATCGTTAAAAATCAATACTATATCTCTAAACTGTAGTTGGATTTAATGGTAGGAATTGGAACACTATATATTTTGGGTTATTACAAGAACTTATAGGTGAAACGTTTTATTTTTAGCTAAAAATCTATCCCGAAGGTTTAATTATTTTGCGGTCACTCATTAATAAAATAAAAGTTACTCTATTTTTTAATAAAATAAAGTTGCCGAAATTCCGCAAAATCAGGTTGTAAATTTCATTCTCCAAACAGGATAATATTTAAAAGAAGATTAAATATCCTGAATAAGACTTTATTGTCCTTCTTTGATAATTGTTTGAAGAAGAAGCTTAAATAAATTTGATACAAAAATACTTTATGTTTTCACTGTTTAAATCAAATTTTTATCTCAAAGAAATAGTACCTGATGGCTATATTGATATTCACAATCATTTACTTGCAGGTATTGATGATGGTGCTAAAACACCTGAAGAAACGAGTTATCTAATAGCCCAAATGAAGGCACTAAATATCAATGCAGCTATCGCTACGCCACATACTTTTAACGGGATCTGGAATAATACTTCTGAAAGTATAAAACAGGCTTATGAAGTAGCTCTTAAAAACGATACCAATAAGATGTTTTTAAAAGGGTATTCGAGCGAGTATATGTTAGATAATACTTTAATTGTAAAAAGCAATCATGAAAAATTACTAGGCTTACCACATAATTATCTTCTGATAGAATTTAATTTATTTAATAATCCTTTGAATCTGTATGAAATGCTATTTGAGTTAAAAACAAAAAATTATAAAATAATTATAGCGCATCCTGAGCGTTATCTTTATCTTCATAACTCGATGGGTAAATATCAAAAATTAAAGCAATATGGAGTCTTTTTTCAACTAAACTTACTTTCATTAACAGGGTATTACGGAAAAAGTATTCAACTCCAGGCGATAGAATTACTTAAAAATGATTTGTATGATTTTACAGGATCAGACATTCATGGTGAAGCTGAAATCAATCAATTTAAAACTGTACCTCTTAAGATTCATAACAAAAAGAAAATGGACCGTTTACTGGAAAATAATAAAATTTTTCTTTAGCCTAAAATTCCAGGTTCAACATAAAAAGTCTTGAATAATCTTGAATAGTCAATAAAAAAAGCTGTTCAAAATTGAACAGCTTTTTCATTAACATAACTAAATTGCATTTTACTTTTGACCCATAATCTGTAACCTTAAATCAAACTAACTCTTTAATTAAAGAATACTTATATCTTTTTTTTTAGCATTAATTTGTTTGTTTTTCTAATTGCATCGAAGTGCTGATATTTTTTATTCTTTCATTCAGCATATCTTCAATAACTTTAAAATTTTCTATTGTATCTAATTCTTGATTCACGCTGATGTAGAATTTAATTTTTGGTTCGGTTCCGCTTGGTCTGGCGCAAATTACAGAACCATCTTCGGTATAATAAATCAGGACATCTGCCTTGGGCATGTTTATAATTTCTGATTCGTTATTCAACAAATTTAATGATACCGATGATTTATAATCCTCAACCCTCACTACTCTTTGATGGTTAATTTCCTTTAGAGGATTTTCTCTTAAATTCACCATCATTTTATTGATTTCAGCTAATCCCTCGATTCCTTTTTTGGTAATAGAAATTAAATGTTCTTTATAAAAACCAAAATCTACATAATGCTGCAATAATTCTTTATATACAGAACTGTTATTCGCTTTGGCCTGGGCAGCGACTTCGCAAATTAATAAACTTGCTCCAACCGCATCTTTATCACGAACGCTGTCTCCTACCATATAACCAAAGCTCTCTTCTCCTCCACCAATGAATTCGAGTTCCGGAAAATCTTTAATCATTTTGGCGATCCATTTAAAACCTGTTAAACCACTTTTATAGGCAACGCCATAAGCTGCTGCCAGTTCACTAATCATTGGAGTTGAAACAATAGTTGAACCAATGAATTGTTTCCCGTTTATTTTTCCCGCTTTTTTCCATTGCTCTAACAAAAAGGCGGTCATTAAAATCATAGATTGATTTCCGTTCAGTAAAGTCATTTTTCCGTCAGTATCACGAACAGCTACTCCTAAACGATCACAATCAGGATCAGTACCAATAACAATATCAGCATTCGTTTTTTCTGCTAATGCCAAAGCCATTGTCAAGGCTTCGGGTTCTTCGGGGTTTGGAGATTTTACAGTCGGAAAATCTCCATTTGGTACTCTTTGCTCTTCAACAATATATACATTTTTATATTCTGCCAACGCCAATGTATCTGGTACAACGGTAATTGAAGTCCCGTGCAATGACGTAAAAACAATCTTCAGATTATCTTTGGCCTCAGAGGAGGTATTAAAACTGGCATTTTGAACGGATGATTTCACAAAAGCCTGATCTATTTCGGTATCGATATATTGAATTAAATCATCATTAGCTTCAAACTTAATTTGGTCGTATTTTAAGTCTTCGATGGCTTTTATAATTTCTGCATCCTCAGGGGGCACAATTTGGCCTCCATCTTCCCAATATACTTTATACCCGTTGTATTCCGGTGGATTATGAGAAGCAGTAAGTACGATCCCGCATTGACAATTGAGGTGTTTTAAAGCAAAAGATAATTCAGGTGTAGGCCTGAGACTGGAAAACAAATATACCTGAATACCATTGGCTGAGAAAACCTCAGCGACAGTTTTGGCTAGTGTATCACTGTTATGGCGGCAATCGTATGCAATAACCGCTTTAAGTTTTTGATCCGCAAACACCTTATACAAATAATTAGATAATCCCTGGGTGCTTTTTCCTAAGGTATATTTGTTAATACGATTATTACCAACCCCCATTACTCCGCGCATTCCCCCTGTACCAAATTCAAGATTTTTATAAAAACTTTCTTTTAATTCTTTCGGATTTAAAGCAATCATTTCATTTACTTTATCTTGTGTTTGCTGATCAAAAACAGGCGTTAACCATTCCTGTGTGTTTTTTAAAATACCTATTGCTAAATTCATTTGGATTGCTGTTGCTTTATTTTTTTAGAGTTGTGTTTCTTTCTATTACATTTTAATCATTTTTTTTTCCACTTTTTAAACCATGATTCTTTTTCAACTTCTTTTCCGTAACCATAGCCATAACCGTAATTATACCCATAACCATAACTTGAACTAAAATCAATATCGTTAAGTACATATCCCATATTGATGATTTTTTTATCCTTATAAAGTTTTTTAGAATAAGATATCAGATTTTTTTCTGTAACCCCGGACCGTACAACAAATAATGTTGTTTCAGCATATTTAGAAACCATAAGAGTATCGCTAACCAATAAGGTTGGAGGCGTATCAAATATAATAATGTCATATTCTGCTTTTACTTCATCAATAAAACTTGCAAAACGCTGATTGGATAATAACAGGGTTGGGTTTGGAGGTATAATTCCGGACAAAAAAAGATCAAAAGAAAATTCATTATCTCCATTAGTAATCAATAAATCTTTCCATTGTAAAGTACTATCATGCAAATAATTACTAAATCCTCTGGTGTCTTTACTTACATTGTCTAAGTTTCTATGCAGTTGTGGATTTCTAAAATCAGTACCTATAACAATTACTTTTTTATCAAGATGTGAGTAAGCGGTAGCTAAATTGTACGAAACGAAAGTTTTTCCTTCTCCCTTTATAGAGGAAGTAACAAATATTACTTTACCCTTTTTATCATCGGTATATGGAGTAATAAAATTAGTATTGTGCGCTAAAGTTCTAAAAGCTTCTAAATTTTGCATTTGCGAATCTTTATCTTCTTTTAGCGAAGGCAACTCTACTAAAATAGGTATATTGTCGGCTATATTTTCAACATCTGCTGCAGTATATATTTTATTATCTAATTTAAAAATTATAAATAAAATAGTAAACGGGATAACCATTCCTAAAAATAAGGCTATCAAAATAATCTTGCCTCTTTGTGGAGAGACAGGATAAATATCTGTAATGGCGTAATCTATAATTTTAGTATTAGCTACTGTAACGGCTAAATTGATAGATGCCTCTTCACGTTTTTGAAGTAGCAGCAAATACAAACTTTCTTTTAGGTTTTGCTGACGTTCAATACTTCGTAAAACTTTTTCTTTTTCAGGTATAGAAGCAAAACTTCCCTCAGCTGCTTTTTGAGCTGATTCGCTCTGAACAAGAGTTGTTTTCAATTGCTGCTTGAAACCATTTACCGAATTAATAATATTGTTTTTTAAACTCACTAATGTGCTAACCAAAAGCTGAATAGCGGGATTATTACTCCCTGCGCTTGTTTGTAGTTTTTGATAGGATAAAACCGCAGTATTATAATCGGCTACCAATTGATTGATAGTAAGATTTTGTATGCCTATGTCTGCCGGTAAAAGCTCAAATGCTTTTTGAGATTCGATACTTTTTTTTAGTAAATCTGCTAATAATAATTGAGATTCTATGTCAAATGACGCTTGCTCCTTTGCTGTTTTCTGGAGAATACTTGAACCGGCATCTTCCTGAATAAAACTTAGATTATTGTTTTTCTTGTAATTTTTTTTGGAACTTTCTATAGAGTCAAGTTCTTTTCTTAAATAAACAAAACGATCGTCGACAAAATTAATTGTTCTGCGTGAAACCTCTTGCTTATCGGTAATACCATCAGCCTCAAAAACATGAATTAAATTATTGATAATTGCTTCTGATTGAGGCCCATTGGTTCCTTCTAATGAAATAGAAAGAATGTCACTGTCTTTTCCTTCGGCATCAACCTCGAATGCATTACTGAGTTCTAAAGCAGTTTTATCTAGTGGTTTTAGCACCACATTATAGTTAATATCTATACTTTTTGTGATGACTGATCCTAAAGCTGGTTTTATACTTATTGGCAAATGGGCAATTTTTTTATCTGAAGTATATCCCTTGATTTCAAACTTTTGCCCAGATAAAACATCTAAAATAGTATATCCTGTTGGCGTTACTTTTATTGAGTATTCCAAGTCATCTTTTAAGTTTGTTATATCGTCATGGTAGCTCACAACAAATGGGGCATTGTATATTTGTTTAGATCTCACTGTAGAATTATAATAATATTCTACATTCAGTTTTAAATTCTTAACTACTTGTTCTGATAGGTGAACGGACTTAAACAAAGCAATCTCATTTTCTAAATTTATGTTTGATTTATTAAATAATTTCGTCACATCTAATGTAAAATTAGAGCTTTCCTTATCAACTAATAATTTTACTTTCGCTTCTGATTTATAGACCACGTCGGTATATCTCAAATAGGTAAAAACAATAAAAAGTGCTATTATAATTGTCGCTAAAAACCAGGGCCAATACCCTAAATATTTACTCACAATCTGTTTTAATTTTACGGAATTCTCGTCTTCTATTGGGTCAAAATATTCGTTTTTATCTGTATGCATGGGGCTTTTATCTAGTTAATAATATAATAGAGCTTAGTATCAATGAAGCAATTGTAAGTACAGTACCTGTATTGCCTATATATCCGGCCGTTTTTACTTTTGCATTATTCGGGTTAACAACCAATACGTCATTTTGACGAATCTGATATTGCGGATTGTTCATCCAGTTTACTGTTGTCAAATCTATATTCATCATTATTCTTTTGCCTTCTGATTCTCTAATTAATAAAATATCATTTCGCTTAGCGTTTATGGTTAAATCTCCAGCATAACCTAGGGCTTGCGGAACCGATAGTGATTGCTCTAAAAACGTATAAGTACCAGGTGCTTTTACCTCTCCCAGAACTGTTACTTTAGCATTCAAAATTCGAATCGCAACTGTAGGAGCTACTAAATGCCCACCTTTTTCGAGCTCTATTTTAATCTTTGTTTCTAAATCGGTTACAGATAGTCCTGCTGTACTAACAGATCCTAAAATAGGCAGCACAATTGTTTTCTCAGGAGACACTAAATAGCCCTGAACTTTTAGCGCATCTAATGTAGAATTGGTTGCCTCGCTTCCTGTTTGTATATTATAAGGTAATGCTGTCTCAGGAACCAACGCACCAATTCGAATATTCAATATATCATTTGGCTGTACCAAAACAGCTTTGACAGAAGTTGGAACTGAAGCATAATTAGCAGCATCCTGAAAATAAATAATATCTTTTTTTGATGCACAGGATGAAAATAGAATAACGATAAGAAATAAAATGTGGGGTAGACGATTCATATAAATTGTATAAATAATTAATTTAAAAATTACAGTAATAATAAATTATGGGTTAAAAAGACAGAACTAGTATTGCAATTTCAGAATACTTAGACAAGTATAGATTCAATTGATTAGAATTTACTAATCAATTAATTTGGTTCTAACTGGAATTTTTGTTTCTCTTTTATGTGGTCATTCAATTGAGACAATCGGTGCAGCTGTTTTTTTTGCACTTTGTCTTTTACATAAAAACGATATAATTCCTTGCCAATAAAATAACCGGCAATAGAAATGCCAGAAATGAAACCAGCTAAATAAGAGGCAATTGTAATATTCATAATATTTTTTTTTTAAGGTTTAAAAAGCATTTTTATCCCCTTTCAGGGTTACAATTATGGTCAATACACAAATTTTAATATCTTTAATGAGACTCCAATTTTGTAAATAATCGATATCTGCCTTTACTCTTCGCTGCATATCAGAGACTTGTTTAGTTTCTCCTCTTAAGCCTGAAACTTGAGCCAAACCAGTAATTCCCGGTTTTACAAAATGGCGAACCATAAAATTATTAATCTGTTCGTTGTAGTCCTGTGTATGCTTAAGCATATGAGGACGAGGTCCTACTACGCTCATGTTTCCTAATAAAACATTAAAAAACTGAGGTAGTTCATCAATACTAGTTCGTCTAATAAATTTTCCTATGGGTGTAACTCTTGCGTCTTCTTTTTGAGCCTGCAGACTATCACTTTGACTATTGATAGTCATGCTTCTAAATTTATAACACCAAAAAGCTTCATTTTTTTTCCCTGTACGAAGTTGTTTGAATAAAACAGGCCCCTTACTTTGCTTTTTGATTATTATAGCCATTAATGGATACAGCCATGATAAAATAAAGAGGAGCACTAAGAGACTAAAAACGATATCAAATACCCGTTTGACTAATCGATTATATGCGTTTTGCAAAGGTTCGTAACGGGGACGTATTACATGAAAATTTTCGAAATTAGAACTGCTGAAAGAAGATTTTGAAATTGTAGATAGATCAGGAACAAATTTCAAACGCATACAATAGCGGTCTGCCAATTCAAAATAGCGATGCAAATCATCTATGAATTGTGGTTTTACTACAATATACAACTCCTGAACACCGTTTCCTGAAGCTCTCAGAATAGCATTTGACAAGGCTTGTCCAAAAGTTGCTTTATCTGTAAAAAGCTCTTCGTTGATATCATTTATAATTCCTGGAAAATCATAAAAATAAGCATTGCTCTCTAGTTTTGACGCTAATTGTATACTTGTGGTATTAAAACCCCAAATGGCTACTATAAAAGGTTTTTTTATAAACTTTTTAATATTATTTAAAACCAGCGTGAAGATAATCCTGGACAAGAAAAGGTAAAAAAGCAAATAACTAAATTGCAACAAATTAGCATCAACTGCCATTCGATACTCATTGGCACCCTGAAAAACCAGAAGGTAAACTTGCCATAAGATACATTGACTCAAAAATACACTCCAGCTGTTGTGATAAAAAGTAGTCAGGATAAAAATAGTATCCAGTCGGTATAAATTAAAATATAACGCTGCCAATAACCATCCCACTATAGCATAGAGATAACTGTTTTCAACAACAAAAATATTCCATTGCACAGAAGCTTCTTCGGTAAAGCTAAAAAAAAGAAAGATGCCTCCGATTATCGCAAAGAAATCAGAAATGATACTGCAAAAAATAAAAGTAAATTTATGTCTATTACGCATTTTTACTAAATAAAAAGTTGATTTTTTGAATTAAATGATACATTAAATAACCTAAAACACCTCCTGAAATTCCAAAGAAAACATCCCTAAAATCCGGTTGACGCGTTGCTATAAAAAACTGTCCGCCCTCTGCCAGGCAAACCACCACAGCAATTATTATTACGGTTTTTAATCGAAAAGCAAATCTGTTTGCCCTAGCTGCTGTATTAGAAAGCCCTTGCCATACTTCTAATAAATAACCCAGAATTACAAATGGAATGGCAGTTCGTAAATTATAATATTCATTACTCCATTTCCTTATCCAAAGAGGCAAGTAAGTTTCCGTTTCTAAACCCGGATTATGAATCCATGAGTAGTAAAAAATACTACCGATACATACAAGTAAAAAAACAATAACGATACTCATTCTCCACACATTTTTTATTTTCATTCTGAGATAATCGGATAATTGAAAAATTAGTAGATATATTGTTTCAGAGCTATTAATTTCTTCAGAAAAACGGCCCTAAATGCTGATAAACCATGATGTTTATAAATACGATAATCTTCATACAATACTTCAAAAGCTCTTTTATAAGATGTGCTTAATCCGCCCATTCTCATTTTGACAACATACGCACTGAGGTACATTAATTTTACTTTGTTCACAAATAAATAGCGAAGCAGTAATTCAGTATCTGAAGCAATTGTAAAGTTCAAATCATAACCTCCTAATTTTTCTATTACAGATTTTCGCAAATAAACAGTAGGATGTAAAGGAAGCCAGCCTACTTTTAATTTTTCGAAAACAAAGTCTCCCCCTATTCTATTGCGAACTACTTTTTCTTTGGCATCGTTGCTAACATATATGCCATCTCCATAAACTCCTTCAGTCTGAGTATTTCGTTGAAAAGCGCTTACTATTTTACTGACAACATCAGCATCATAAAACTCATCATCAGAATGCATTAAACCTATAATATCTCCCGTAGCCATTTTCAAACCTTTATTGATGGCATCATACATTCCTTTATCGGGTTCTGAAATGTATTGGCTGATCTGGCTAGAATAAGATTGAATAACATCCTTTGTACCATCTGTAGAATTTCCATCGATGACAATGTATTCAATATTGGTATAGTCCTGATTTAAAACACTTTCTATACATTGGGCAATAGTATTTTTTCTATTGTAGCAAATAGTGATTATAGTAGCTTTCATAAGTTATATTATTATTACAAATTATTAACTGAATGCCTGATGCGCACCAATAGTTGACAAGCTTTCTTAATAAAAAAGCTTATAAATCGTAAATTGAAAAAATGTATTAAGAAATTGGAATTGTTATTATATACTATAATTAGCAACCATCCAGTCTACTGTTTGTTTAGTTCCTATATTTCTGGATACAGGTAAATGAGGAGCTAACTTTTTGATCTCAGATAAGTCAAAAAAATTATTTGTAGTCATGTTTTTTAATCGAAAACTGGTCATGGGGAATTTAATTCTCACTAGTTTCAAACAATCACCAAAAAAAGCTGCTATTACAAAAACAGAATATGGAATATTATGGATTTTTATATTTTTGGTACCTGCAATTTCATCTGCCCAAGAGGTAATAGTATAAGGTTCATAATCTCCCAGATAAAATACTTTATGATCTACCAGATCTTTATTTGAAGTAATAATTGATTCTACCTGATAAATAAAATTATCGATATAACCATACGTTTTTTTGCAAGCCTTACTGCCCATATGAAAGTACTTTCCGGAAAGTACTATTTTAAAAAAAAGATTGTACGGTTCATCAAAATAAGGTCCCCAGATAGAAGTTGGTCTTACAATAGTCCAGGTATATTTAGGATTCCAGTCTATGATGTTTTTTTCAGTTAAAACCTTACTTTCTCCATAAATGGTGTGAGGCATAAAGTCATTAAAATCTTTAGGTACATAACCCGGCTGGCAAACATACATAGAGGAAGCAAAAATGACTTTTTTAAGATTTTTTAATTTATCTAAAACAAAAAGCAGATTTTTTACACCGCCAATATTAGCATCATAATCCTCTAATGTTTTACCATTTAAGTCTGTTCTGGCTCCTAAATGAATTACATATGCCGGATCATATGAAAGTATTACGCTCTCTAATTCTTGCCTGTTGCATAAATTTACCTTTCTAAAAATAGTATTATGTTCCTTCGATTTAGGTTCCTTAATATCGATACTCACTACCTGATGATTATCGTTTAGTAACTTATTGATCAAATTGGTACCAATAAACCCTGATCCGCCGGTAATTAAAAATTTTGCCATTTTTGTAATTTTAAATTCTGTCTTTTATTGCAATAGCCGGAGTTCCTACACATATTTTACCACCTGGCATACTCTTTAATACTGAACTTCTTGCGGCGATTATTGAACCTTTACCTATAGTTACTCCCGGAGCAACATAAACATCAGTTGTTAGCCAGCATTCATCTTCAATAACTACCGGTTCGCAAAAAATATCAAAAGAGGTTTTATCATACTCGTGTCCGCCCGTATTGATGTAGACTTTATGTGCTAAGGCAACATTACTGCCTATTTTAATTTTCCCAAGACTGTACAAAACATTGTCCTCACCTATCCAGCTATAATCTCCTATTTCTATATTCCAGGGATAAGTAACCTTAACAGTTGATCTTAATAGTACTCCTTTTCCAATTTTGGCCCCAAACGACCGGAGAAGAAAACGACGCCATCCATAAAAAAATTGAGGGGACAGTGCGAAAAGTGTTCCTTGTACCATCCACCATAATTGTACAGTAATTTTAGATTTTCCGCGAAATGTTTTGGGAACAGTAAATTCTTTTAAATTCTGATAAATCATTTTAAATAAGTGATTTTAAAACCTTGTTTAATCTCTCGGCAGTACTTTTTACATCAAAATGTTGTTGATATAATAAAAATGCATTTTTACCCATTTCTGTTTTTTCATTTTTACTCAATGCTTCCCATTTTTTTAGAATTCCAAGAACGCCATTAAAAGTATCAGCACCAACAAAACCTCCACCACCATCTTCGATCTCCCGATAAATATTAACCTTATCTGTAATTAAGACTGCTTTTTGGCAAGCCAGTGCCTCGACAATAGCAATACCAAAATTCTCCTGATGACTGGGTAATAGATACGCCTGGCAATTGTAGAAAGCTCCCCATTTTTCGTCACCCTGCAGCATTCCTGAAAAATGAATTTTTGAATTCCCGGCAGCCATTTTTATCATTTCTTGTCCGTACGCAGATTCATATGGACCGGCAATTACTAGTTCGGCAAGAGCGGGATTGTTTATAGAAAGCTCATTGTATGCCTGAATCAATAAATCGACTCCTTTTTTTTCGTGAATCCGGCTTAAAAAAAGCCAATATTCCTTGTGTAATACTTTGGGGCATTTTTTATAGAAAGCAGTATCAAATTCTGGTTTTCTAATTGGTGGCGCCTGAATTCCATAACTCACATTAATTGCCTTTTTAGGGCTATATCCTTCAAAGGTTGTTGCTGCCAGTTGCAATTCTTCCTGGCAAGTATAAAAAATGGCATCGGCCCGGTTAATACATTTTTTTTCTATAAAATACCAAACCACTTCATTTCTCAGGGCCTTCCATTTTCGGTCAGCTGCAGTTTGAAAATAAGGATCCAGCATACCATGTGGCATGACAACCACTTTTGGCACTTTTTTATAAGACTTCTTTAAAGAATTAATTGCCTTGTAAACCACTAAATTGTAATGCTGCCAAAGTCCGTGAACCATTACAACATCATAACTTAAAGCGTTTTTTATTAACCACTTATACAACAATGGCTGATATTGATAAGAGGTCTTCCCTTTTCCTATTTTATGAATAATAAAATCATCTTTTGTAGCATACTCTTCCTCTGCATTATCCAAACATACTACTTCGACCTCTGTACCTAATTGCTTAATAAAAGGGTTTACATTACGTATTCCCTGGCAAGGACCTCCAGTTTTTGGATTCATGGAGGTTATAACTCTGAGTACTTTCATATCTTGTTTATGATTGTTTATCTTTAAATCGTGGTGATGCATTGTAAATCTATTCTGCAACAATAACTGTTTCTTTATTATTGCTTTTTTTACCTGAAGGGTAAAAACGATCTCTCAAACTCAACGAAGGCCATTCGATAACAGTTGATGTTAAATACCCTAAGAATACACTTAGAAATAACTGAAATAGCACTACTGTAATTAAAATGGTCAGGTCATTATAATCTTGATTAAAAAGTATCTTTTGGATTTTTTTTGAAGGTCCAACAGAGATCGAGTGCCATAAATAAATTCCATAAGAATAAATTCCGATCCATGCTATAAAACGATAAATTATACTGTTCTTAAGAATAGATTTAGAAGTTACAACCTGTACAATTAGTAATGTAAAACCAATAGCCTGAACTAAATACCCTATGCTTCGGTCGAGATATGGATTATTTACAGTTAATAAAATTGTTGCCACTAAAACAACAAATGAAATATTTAGTAATAATCTATTAGAGGCCAGACGATCAAATGATTCTTTATAATAAATATGCACTACTGACAAAATAACGCCAAACAACAAACTATCCATTCTATATTGTGTTTGACGAAAAGTCGCGTCTAAATAGCCATAATTTACAGCAATTAAACGTAAGCTCACAGATAGTACAATGACTATTAATAAATTTAAAATTATTTTCTTTGGTGGATTTTTTGCCTGATACGATATAAAAAAGGCAAGAAATAGATAAAAATGTTCTTCTACTGCCAGGGACCAGGTTTGATTAATTGAAGTGCCAAAATAATTTTGTACATGAAAAAGATTTTGCCACAAAAAAGTATTAATAGGATGGTGACCTGAGAAGGTATGCACGATCAAAAGAAAATAAAGCGGAGGCCAAATTTTTATTGCTCTTCGAACTAAAAATCTTGGAGCATTGATTTCTCCAGTGGTCTTTAACTCTTTCAACAATAATCCTCCTACTAAGAAACCACTTAGAGAAAAGAAAAGATTAACCCCAGTCCCTCCAAAGGATTTAATAATTAAGATCGCCTTATCTAAAAAATATATGCCTGAATTTGGTGTATTAAAATGTAATCCTAAAACCAACAAAATGGCTAAACCTCTAAGGAAATCCAATTCAATTCTTCTATTGGCTACTTTAGGCTGATTGAACAATTTTATTTTCATTATTTTCATCACTTTCAATATTAAAAAAAATGCAAAAAAGAAATAAACCCTCTTATTCTATTATTAATTTGTACTGTTCTTCCAATTGATTTAAAAAAAATTCAGTATCAAATTTTTTAATCGACTCTAACCCTTTAGTAATACATTGCTGCCTTTCTGCATCTGAAAGATTTATAATTTTGGTAATTTGATTGCAGGCTTTTTTACTCCATTCTTCCACTAATAAAGTATTAAAAGGCCGGCGTTGTATTAGAAAAAAATCAGCAATACCAAGGATTTCTGTCATTGGAGCTCTATTTGTAGTAACTACCAGACACCCACATGCCATTGCTTCTGCTATCGGCCAGCCAAATCCCTCATCGAGCGATGGAAACAATAAACAAGTTGCCCCGCAATAAGCTGCATTAATATATTGGTCATCAAGGTCTGTTACGAAATGGATATCTTTTTTGTATACAGATTTTTCGTATACCTCTTTTAGTTTTTCTGTAGGTTTGGCTCCTACCAATAAAAGTGGTAAAAAAACACCTGACGAAGCTCTCCAGGCATTGTAAATTTCTATTACTCCTTTTCTGTTCTTATAAAACTGATTGCCGCCAACATGAAGAATATAACCTGCTGATAAATCAATATTCAAAAGATTGCCCATAGAATTGCGGGAAGAATGAGCGTCTAAAACCTTAAACTCCCTGTTTAAACCATTATAACAAACTACTGAGGATGAAATTTTACCTTCGTGCAGTTCATGCAAATCTTCCTGCGTTTTTTTTGATATCGATATAAAATGCTTTCCTTTAGAAAATCCTTTTCGAATGAAATCCTGATAGATTTTTCCCGTTCCGCGAGTGGGATTTTCCGGAATTTTTCCTAAAGCTGAATTCAATGCTAAAAAATCATGACAATGAATCACATGTGGTTTTGTTTTTACTAATGGTACCCAGGGGCCTAAAGCCTGATCGGCAAAAACAAAAATGGTATCCTTGGAACAATGTTTGAGCTTTGCTCTTACTTTTAAAGGAAAAACAAGATACTGATCGATATATCCTAGCCATTTTTTAATGGGATAAAAAGGCAATTTATGAAAGAAAGCCTGAGGTTGCCAAGTCAACACTTCGTAGCCTTTTCTCTGCATCCCTTCGGCTAACATTTTGGCATACCTGGGCATACTTTGTGATCCTAAAAAACTAGGATGGGTAAATAATACTATTTTCATGATTATCTTGTCTATAAGCTTACTTCGCCAATATTTACTGCTTTTTAAAAGCTATAAATATTTTTTTTCGCTGAATTATTTTAGAAAAATTTGACCACTTATATACGGTCTTCGATATAATTATCTTCTGTTTTTTTTAGGTATTTGTAGTAGTTTAATAAAAAAAACCAATATCCAAAAAATAAAACATTGCTGCCAAAACCCTCTCAATATGTAAGCTAGCGGAACGATACTACTAATAGAATTCCTAAAAATACCCAGGAAACCAAATATATTTATTAACCCTAGAGTAGAGAATACTATTGCGCCGTTTTTGAACAACACCAGACTATCCATTAATGTAAATGATACAAATAATAATACAAACACTATAGGGAAACACCAATAACCAAATGTCGCCAGGCCATCTCCTACCAGACTTGTAACCCGGAATCCGCCTAATGCAGAAGGGGTATGTGTACCGGTAAAATAAAGCTTATCACCGGGGGAATACTCCAATTCTTCTTTATCAATAGTAATTCCTATTAGAGATAAAAATGGAAGTGGATAAATCGCTACAGTCTTTTCATAAAAACTTTTCTGCATTTTTTTATTACCATAACCAATTTTATTGGCATAATATAAGGTTTGATCAATAATCCTTGCATTACCATATCTGTTTATCATAAAATTATTCAAATAGGTTTCGTCCCAGCCCCGGCTATAGCTAAATACATTGTCCTGTACTTCTATTGAGGTATTTCTAAGCTTTTCCATCAGCTTATCATTTTGCATGGTCTCGATAGTATTATCCAAGAGTTCACTTCGACTCACATCATTGCGAATTTTTCTGTTAGCAAGCATCGCTAAGGAAATATCAGATAGAAATCCTAATCCAAAAAATATTAAAAAAATAATTGTTCCTATTTTCCAGGGTGAAAGAAGGCTAAAAATAGAAATATTATCTTTTAAGAGATAAAGTATAAACAGTAAGAGAACCGTAAAAATGGGATAGATCATTTGTTGACGGCTGTTTGCAGCAAAGCTTAGAACAAAGGTAAATGAAGCATAAATGACTACAAGATTACTGCGGAGCTTGTTGTAAGGCAGTCCTGATAATGTAGGGAAAAGCATAATTATGGGAGCATACTGTAAATATGTTAATCCGTTTAAAAACTTGTTTCCCGCATCTCCATATTGCACTTCATTTACAACTTCAAGGCTTTTTATTCTGGCCAACAAACCTATCAATCCTAAAATCCATAACGTAGAGGCTTCTGTTTCGAAAAAATTTAGTGTGTATAATGTGCGCTGTATACTATTATTGCCCCTTCTTTTTTTGTAAACTGCTGCATAAAACGCTAATGAAGCTACAATGAAAATCAGTGTTTGATAAAAAAAAGTATCATAAGGATTTTGAAAACCATACGTTATGGGTTTTGATTCTATTAGTGTTGCCGGCAAAGGAATAAAGCTCGCCAGAAAAATAGATGAAAATGCTAAAAAAGAAAACGGATGTTCCAGCATTATTTTCTTTTTAAAGAAAAAAATACGAAAGATTAGCCAAACTATTACGGTCATTACACAACCCGAAAAATTATGCCAGGAAGGGAAAAAAAATATTTCGCCAATTACAGAAAGTACTACCAGTAAATCAATATACTTAGTCATTGATTGTAACGCAGTTCCTTCTCTTCGTGTTTTCAGATTATCAGTCATTTTCTAGTACCGTTTTTAGCATTCTTTTAACCGCTTCTTCGTTAGAATATCCAGAGGTTTTACATCTTTGTATTCCTGCTTCAATTATTCGCCTGCGCTCTTCTTCGTTATTTAAAAAATAGCGGCATTTTTCTAATAGTTCCTCATCATTAGAAAAAAAAACGGCTTCTTTATTTTCAC
Organism: Flavobacterium sp. Root420; assembly: GCF_001427905.1. GTDB lineage: Bacteria > Bacteroidota > Bacteroidia > Flavobacteriales > Flavobacteriaceae > Flavobacterium. Next base: position 121,567 of record NZ_LMEF01000029.1, on the reverse strand, counting down.
TAAACAATTCCAAATGTTCTGCTGTTCTCTCGGCCAGCATAAAGCCGCCACATGCAGGAATTTCCATTGTTCGGGAAGTTTGAGTGTCAGAGTTCATTTTTCGTAAAAAACACAGGGAAATTTTAAATGCCTGCAATGCCTTAGAATAATCTTCAGAATAAATTCCAGGCTCTATTTCAAGGTTTTCACTTTTATAATCATTCCATTTTTTATCCCCAAAAACCTTAACTTTTATCCCATTCTTTGCTAAATACAAAATACTCTCACATCGTTCTTTTTCCCAGGCACCAATAAATCCTACATCGCCTCCTAATCGCTGCATTTCATTCTCGCTAAGAATTCTCGGATAATGAAAAGTTTGTTCGTAATGTTTGTTGGTAAATTCTATTTTTCTGGCACCAAGACGTTGCATGTGCTCAAGAATATAAGATTTCGTTGTAAAGTGTATATCATAAAGCGGAATACAATCGAGATAATTCTGACTCTGATTGTGCCGTAATGCCATATTATCGGGCGAATAACTAACAATCTTTGTATTAGGTGAAAATTTCCTGATATATGCCAAAGTTTTAGGGTTTATCGTAACCCCTTTGTCTATCCAGACAATGTCATAAGGAGTTTCGATAGCTTTACTTATAAACTTCTTTGTTTTTTTGTTGGCTGATGAATTATCCGGCAACCTGATCGCCAGACCAGATTGAAACAAACGGTATGCAACCCGATACCAGATCGAAAAGGGTTTCTCACGTGTATTAACCACATCAATTTGATCTGAAATCTTTTTTAACGCCCAATGACGATGCAGACATGTATTTGACAAGCCTGACATAGTTCCTATAGATAATATCTTCACTTTATTATTATGCATTGCTTTTTTTGTTAAAAAAATGAAAACGAACAAGTTTTAGAGTGTCGGTTATTTAGTTACTACTTATTTTCTATTAAAAATTTTATATCCCGAACAAATTCGTCAGTCAGAGTTTGACTTTCTTTTAATGCATCAGGATAAATTACAGCTTGAGAAATATCTTTGGCCAAATCTCCCGAAAACAAAACCGGGGGATATTTATAAAAATTATACTTTTCAGATCTTGGGGCAAACAGTACACATTTCTTTTTCATTAAAATACTCCAGTAAACGGCATGGTAACTGTTGGTTAAAACAACTTCAGAATTTCCTATAAATTCAATCATTTCCTTTAATGAGGCGCTGTTTGTAATTTTATCAAATTCATAAATTTCCCTAGGAAGATGATGCGGAACATCTTTATGTGCCACTACTCCAATATGTCTCTTAATTGGATACTTCTGGTTTAATTCTGGTAAAGCACAAGTAGCGCAAGGCACATAACGAAAGTCATTGTATTTGAAATCGCGAACTGCTACCAGATCAAAAGCTTCGAAATCGACTTTTTTATTGATTTTTTGTTTTGAATTAGAATTGAATCCTGCGGACCATACCACTGCTTTTCCAGCTTTTTTTGCCGCTTTATTGATATTATAATTCCATTCAGGCATAGCGTTAAGCAATCCTCCGCCCCCTACAAGTATCACATCATTCTTTTTAATCAATGAGAAATCTACTTTATTTACATCATGAACAATACACTTGTAATGGTCAAATTCCGGGAGAAAATACTGATAATATCCACAAACTTTGTCTCCCGTGTTATTGGTAATGTATCTGTGTATAAAATGAATAGTAGGAGTTGTTGTAACGTAATTGTGGTTTAATACTTTTGTGGTATATTTTTTTCCGGATCTCCAAATTTGGAACACGGTAAATAAATCGTACTTGTTTACTAAAAGCCTGTAGGTATTTTTGATTGGCATTTTTAAGGGTATTTAGTTGTCTTCTTTTCCTATAATTAGTCCGCTGTAAAAGTTGCTTTACTTTTTTTTAAAATAAATTTTGCCTGGTCCCATAGTCCGGCATACATTTCTTTAAGGCTGATGTTAAGAAACTTATTGTTATTCCTTAGTGTATAAACAAAAAGGGCAAATTCTGTAAGTACAAGTGCCAAAGGAATCAAATTCATATTGGGTTCTATTTTAAGAAACACATAACACAACACTACTCCGGCAACCTGAGAGATTAGAAATACTATCGTAAAGCGAACGTGTGTGTTGGTAGAAAGCGGAATTACACTTGACAATCCGGACAGGCATGAAATCAAGAGTACAAGCAACATTCCTAAAAAGAAAACTTCATTGAATACTATAGCATGTTTTGTCCACCCCATATAGATCGTTTTTCCTGTAAATACCAGTAAAATAATGCATAATAAAGTAGCCGCAAATGTGATTACCAGTGACTTGTTGTAGATGTTCAATATCGTTTTATAATCCTTTCTTCCATAAGCTGCACAAATTTCAGGATTGATGGATGTCGATAACATATTCATCATCTGACGAAGAAAATTAACAAGTGTTCTTGTTGTGGTAAAAACGACCAAAAAAGCCCCGCCCAAAAGTATATTAACTACAAACACCATCCCCTGGCTGGAAACGGCCTGCCCCAACGGAAAAAACATAAAGGCAAGAGAAGGTTTTACAATCGATTTAAATACTGCTCGGTCAAAATTGTGCAGATAAAGTCCTGATGCAAATGTTTTTCGGGAACTAAAATGCTTAAACAAAATCCCCGTTATAGAAGGAATCAAGTATAGGGTAAGCATTAAAATTATATCCATTTTAAAAAAGATCCCACAAAATAGTATAATTAATTCTGCCATACGTATCAGGTTATCTGCAACAATGACAATATGGGTTCGTGATATAGCCCTGAAAATACCATGATAAACTCTGCCATACATCATGGCAAAAACTTCACACAAGAGTAAAACAAAACCAACAGAGGTTTCCTTTTCTGTAAAGTGCTCTACTCCCAGTATCCCCTTAAACCCCCAAAGGGCGAAAATTAAAACAGATATCAGGAGAAATACACCAAATACAGATAAAACAAATAAGAAAGCATTCGTTTGCAATTTTAAGCACGTATCATAATCCTTTTGGTTGTACTTAATAACGAATTCATTGTTACTTGCCCGGTTGAGCCCCATATCAGTCATCGCAAAAAATGAGGAAAGAGCCGTAATTAATATCCAATCAGCATATTTATCTATTCCCCAGTACATAATAAATAAAGGCACCATTGCGATCTGGTTAAGAAAACTAACCCCCATTCCGAATATACTTGCCGCGAAATTTTTTACTATTGACTCATATACTGACATAATTGTGTATGATTTTAAGATTGTAATTAGTACTTAGACTAAAATGTATTGTTGGTTTGCAGTTAGAGAAGAACAATAAAAAGACCCAAAGGAATATCGTCATACTTATCATATAAATACAACATCTGTCATGCATTAACACCGTTTTTTAATTATCCCCCAAAACAATTAAAAGAAAACTAGATCTTACCATGAAGAAAGATTGATCTTTGTGTTAATGCATTCCAGACTGTATCCATTGGGTCTTGATGTTCTAATATGATTTTTGATTAGATTCTCTGATTAGACTAAAAAGAAACTTTTTTAACATTTTCTACATTGGCCAAAAACCAATTGTATGTTTGCTCAATTCCTTGTTCTAAACCTACCTGAGCTTTCCATCCTAATTGGTTCATTTTAGCACTACTCATTAATTTTCGTGGTGTTCCGTCTGGTTTTGTTTTATCCCATACAATTTGTCCCCGATGTCCAACTATTTGCTGTATCATCCATGCTAATTTCTGAATACTTAAATCTTCACCAGTTCCTACGTTGTAGAGATAATCCGGAAGTTGATTCTCTAAAGCAAACACAACGGCCTGCGCCATATCATCTACAAAAAGAAACTCTCTTAGCGGCGTTCCTGTTCCCCAAAGTGTTACAGGCGAATGATCGTCTTCTTTAGCTTCATGAAATTTGCGTATCATAGCAGGCAAAACATGTGAACTTGTCAAATCAAAATTGTCATGGATTCCATACAAATTAGTTGGCATCAGACTCACATAATCTTTTCCAAATTGTTTTCGGATTGCCTGGCAAGATTTAATTCCTGAAATCTTAGCCAGGGCATACCACTCATTAGTTGGTTCCAGAGCATCTGTCAGGAGATATTCTTCTAATAAAGGTTGTGGAGCCATTTTAGGGTAGATACAAGAGCTGCCTAAAAAAATAAACTTCTCTATTCCTGCCTGTAAAGCAGTATCAATAAGATTATTCTGAATCTGCATATTCTCCATAATAAATTGATATGGATAATCTTTGTTGGCCAGAATCCCTCCTACTTTTGCTGCCGCATCAATAATCGCATCGGGTTTTTCTTTGGTTATAAATGCCCTGACAGTTTCCTGATTGCGCAGGTCTAATTCCTGACTTGACTGACCTATTAGATTCGAATATCCTTTCTTTTCTAATGCTCTCCAAACTGCGGAGCCTACCATACCGCGATGTCCGGCAATATATATTTTTGTAGTTTTATCTAAACTCATTTTTATTCGTAATAGTTCATTATTTGATATCCCGCTTCTTCCAGATGGTGATCCTTTTTCATCAATTTCACATCTGATTCCATCATATCGGTTACTAAATCCTGTAGATCATATTCCGGAGTCCACCCTAGTTTAGTATTTGCTTTGGTGGCATCACCAATTAATAATTCGACTTCTGTTGGACGAAAATAACGAGGATTTACCGCCAAAACTTCTTTTCCTATCTCGATTTGATAATCAGGATTACGACAAACAGATACATAAGCTTTTTCATCTGCACCAGTGCCTGTAAACGCTAATTCGATCCCAACATGAGCAAAACTCATCCTAACAAATTCACGAACCGCAGTTGTAGTACCTGTTGCAATAACCCAGTCTTCTGGTTCATCTGCCTGAAGAATCATCCACATCATACGCACATAATCCTTAGCGTGTCCCCAATCTCTTTGTGCATCAAGATTACCCAGATAAAATTTATCTTGTAATCCTAAGGCAATTCTGGAAACCGCACGGGTAATTTTTCTGGTTACAAACGTTTCCCCACGAATAGGAGATTCATGATTGAATAAAATTCCATTACAGGCATACATTCCATATGCTTCTCTGTAATTAACAGTTATCCAGTAGGCATACATTTTTGCAACAGCATAAGGAGAACGAGGATAAAAAGGTGTCGTTTCTGACTGAGGAACTTCTTGCACCTTTCCGTATAGCTCAGATGTAGAAGCCTGATAAATACGGGTTTTCTTTTCTAATCCTAGCAAACGAACTGCGTCTAAAACCCTAAGTGTTCCTAAACCGTCAGCATTTCCTGTATATTCCGGTATTTCAAAAGAAACCTGAACATGACTCATTGCTGCCAGGTTATAAATTTCATCGGGCTGAATTTGCTGAATTAAACGAATTAAATTAGTGCTATCAGTCATATCGCCATAATGCAATATAAAACGTTGATTATTTACATGTGGATCCTGATACAAATGATCAATACGATCTGTATTAAATAAAGAAGTTCTTCGTTTTACCCCATGAACAATATAACCTTTTTTTAACAAAAACTCACTTAAATAAGCTCCATCCTGACCAGTTACCCCTGTTATTAGTGCTACTTTAGCCATAATTATTTATGTTTTTAATTTTACTTTTCATCTTCTATAAAGATGAATCCTGATTTTCTTTAATTCCGGTTTATTGTCAATACAAACTGATCAGCTAAATCAAACAAGAACCTGATAACTCTAGCTGCTGGTATACCTCTTTAACATCTTGCGAATACTTTTTTTGTAAAACCAAAAGAGCATCAGGGGTATGAACCAGTAAGCAATTTTCTAAACCTACAAAGGCCGTATGCACATCAGAACCAATTACAATATTTCCATTAAGATCTGCTGTATGTCCATTTTGCATCAAATAATCATATACTGCTTCAAAAGATCCCAAATCAGACCATTCAAAATGGGTTGCAACAACTTTTATATTTTTACTTCGTTCCATTACAGCATAATCGACACTGATAGAAGGTATTTGAAGCGATAATTCATAATTTAATAAACCATCGACATTATCTTGCCAAACCAATTGGGCATACTTATAAAGTTCCGGTTCCTGTGCTTTTAACTCTTGTAAAAAGAAACCAGCTTTAAAACAGAATAAACCACTATTCCATAAAAATCTTCCACTTTCTGTAAAAGATATTGCCTTTTCTAAGTTCGGTTTTTCATGAAATGCTACTACTGTATCTCCATCAAATTCAATATATCCATAGCCCGTTTCCGGTCTTAAAGGCTGTATCCCAAAAGTGACTAAAAAATTATTTTTCGCTAATCCTATAGCCTGATCCAATGCTGCCTTATATTGTACTTCTCCTTCTATGATATGATCAGAAGGTGTTACGACCAATACGTCATCCGACTGAGCATTAAATGCCGCAAAAGCAATCGCAGCGGCCGTATTTCTTGGCGTAGCTTCGATAATATGCGTAAAAGGAATAGCTAATTTTTTCATGACCTTCTCCGTCAAATGACTATTATCTCTGTTTCCAACAACCACAACATCATCGGCAACCGCGGCATTTCGTTCTAAAGTCAATTCAAATAACGATTTACCCTCAAATAAATCCAGATATTGTTTTGGCTGACTTTTACGGGACAGTGGCCACAGTCTGCTTCCTACTCCTCCCGTTAGAACAACATGTATTATTCTATTTGTTGAATTCATATTTTCTCATTTAATAATTCAATCTGAAAAACCTCTCTGCGTAAATTAGAACTCGAAAAACGATGGTCTCTGGTATTAAAATAAAGCGCAATACCTTTTTCTTCGCAATAGCTTCTGCCTGTAAAATCTCTTTCCTTATATTCATCACCTACAATTCGTACATCAATTTGAAAAGCTTTTAAGATATCTTCTAAATCCTGCTCTGTAGTGTAAGGCACAATTTCATCAACAAATTTGCACGCTTTCAATTGAATGTAACGTTCTACTACGGTCTGCGTGGGTTTGTTTTTTGTAGGTCTGTCTATCGTTGGATCAGTTTGTAAACCAACAATCAAATAATCACAATGTAATTTCGCTTCTTCAAGCATTTTCACATGACCCGCATGCAATAAATCAAAAGCACTAAAGGTTATTCCTGTTTTCATAATAATTAAATATTGGTTTTTACTTAGATAAATGAGTTCAAAAAACAAATCGGGTTCTAAAAGATATTTACACAAAATATTTTAAAATTGAACAAGGGTTCCCCGTGAATAGTTACATTTTTACTATCCCTAAAAAATAAAACTTATTATTTTTTTGACTTATTATGTTTAGAATGTTGGAAATTGACTACAAAAAAATGACTACCAACAAGACAAAATTAAGACAGACTTAGAATAATCGAAACTTAATTTAGTGGTTAAAAAGTCTTAATTAGGAATAATTACAATTGAAAAGAGAATGAAAAGAAATAAAACCCAATTAATTTCACTTACAAATATTAAACCTATTTACAACAAAAAGAAACTGTTAAGAGCATTGAGCTGAACAAAACCTTACAAATAATTAATATTCAAAATTTTACCAATATCCTATTAATATGTATTTAAAAAAAGTCAAGTATCAATAAATATCAATTTAACATTCTAAAGAAGAACAGATAAAATATTATGAAAACTAAAATCACTAAAATTTGCTGTATAGGTGCTGGTTATGTTGGTGGACCAACTATGGCAGTAATTGCTAAAAAATGTCCACACATACAAGTAACCGTCGTTGACTTAAATACAGAACGAATAGTCGCATGGAATGATAAAGATGTGGCAAACATACCTATATACGAACCAGGACTTAGTGCTATAGTAGAAGAAGCCAGAGGAAGAAACTTATTTTTCTCTATTGATGTTGAAAAAGCAATAGAAGAAGCCCAGATCATTTTTATCTCAGTAAATACGCCGACGAAAACGTACGGAAAAGGAAAAGGAAAAGCGGCCGACTTAAAATATATTGAACTTTGTGCCAGACAAATCGCCAAAATTTCAAAAGATGATAAAATTGTAGTAGAAAAATCAACACTACCGGTACGAACGGCTGAGGCAATCAAAAGTATTTTGGATAACACCGGAAACGGAGTGAAATTTCAAGTTCTCTCTAATCCTGAATTCCTGGCAGAAGGAACAGCTGTTAATGATTTATTAAATCCTGACCGGATCTTAATTGGCGGAGAAACAACAGAGGAAGGACAAGAAGCAATACAGGCATTGGTTGATGTTTATATGAATTGGGTTGCCGAAGAAAAAATATTAACCACAAATGTCTGGTCTTCAGAGTTGTCTAAACTAACTGCCAATGCCTTTTTGGCGCAGCGAATTTCTTCGATAAATGCGCTATCTGAACTTTGCGAAAAAACCGGCGCTAATGTTAATGAAGTGGCAAAAGCCATTGGGATGGATAGCAGAATTGGATCTAAATTTCTAAAAGCATCCGTTGGATTTGGAGGCTCTTGTTTTCAAAAGGATATTTTAAATTTAGTCTATATCGCGAAATCATACGGATTAAATGAAGTGGCTGATTATTGGGAGCAGGTTATAATTATGAATGATTATCAGAAAAAAAGATTCTCTACTAAAATAACACAAACCTTATATAATACGGTTGCCGATAAAAAAATAACATTTTTTGGGTGGGCCTTCAAAAAAGATACTAATGATACCCGAGAATCAGCGGCTATTTATGTCGCAGATGATTTAATCGATGAACAAGCCAAAATAGCTGTTTATGATCCTAAAGTAAGCAGAGAAAAAATACTGGCAGATTTAGATTATTTAAAAACCAGATCGCAGGAAGAAAACAAAGCGAGTTTGGTTTCTTACCAAAATCCTTATGAAGCTTGTGAGGAATCGCATGCAATTGCAGTTTTGACAGAATGGGATGAATTTACGACCTATGACTGGCAAAAAATATACGCCTCAATGCTAAAACCGGCTTTTGTATTTGATGGCAGAAATATTTTAAATAAAACTGAACTGGAATCTATTGGTTTCATTTATCAGGCAATTGGTTCTTAAAGTTTTATAAAAAAAGCTAAAAATTATCTTGTAAAATCCATAAACACTATATAAAATGAACTGGTACGTTATATATACAAAACCAAAATGGGAAAAAAGAGTCGTTGACCAATTGACACAGTTGGGTGTGAACTGTTATTGTCCCTTTATAAAATCTGTAAAGCAATATTCAGACAGAAAAAAAACGGTAGAAATACCGCTTTTTAATAATTATATATTTGTTCAACTGGCTGATAAAGACCGAAATTTAGTTTTTTTATCGCGTGGAGCTATCCGGTATTTATATTGGTTAGGAAAACATGCCATTGTAAAAGACAAAGAAATCAGCACCATAAAAGAGTGGCTTACTAAAGACGCAACTATTAGTATTAGCCAATACAACGCAGGTGAAACAATTAAACTAAATTCAGGGCCTTTTTTAAATCATTATGCTGTAATCAAGGAAGTAACTAATTCTCACTATGTCCTGATTTTAGAATCTCTGGGATATGTTTTAAAAATTATGCACAAAACAGAAAAAATTAAGACAGCCAACTAATAAAAATAGGTTGTCCTGACAATATCATTTAGAAAAAAACAAAATCTGGACAATTCTCTATGGTCGGGTTGGCGTAAAAACAAGTGATACTGATGAAGAAAAAGAACTTCAAATACTTAATCAGGGTCAATTTATTCAAATAAATAAGGAAGAAGTCGCTGTTTGACAGGATTGGATCTCTGAGGAATTGTTGCTGAAATTGACAACATACTGACCGGATCATCCTTCAGATGAAGATGAGTTGTTCGATTACAGGACGGTTTCGGGAGATGATATAAACGCCTAAAAAAATAAAAAATCATAAATCTTTATCAGAGTAAGATTTATGGCTAACAACTTAAAAAGATAGTAATAAATGTTTAATAATTTATTTATATTTAAACTGCATTATTATAATTATAAAACAGATTAGCCAAAATAATCCTGAAAATAGGCAAAAAAGATTTATCAGCATTTTTTAATTTGTTTTTTTTGAATGAAATTTGTTTTTCCTTAAATGTAATAAAATTTATTACGGTTTAAATGTAGTAACCTTTATTAACCGAATATTTGTTTTTTATACAACAATTCTAGTAATCAAATATTAGCTTTACTATTTTGTAATAAAAACACTTTTTGTTTTAATTTTATATACATATATCTCAAAATTAACAAAAAGAATATTTATTATTTTTTTTTATAACATTATATATAAAAATTTGAAGTAAAAAACTTTTTTTTATTATTTAGTCCCTGTCGAGTGTTAAAATGTCCTTTATCAGGAATTAAAATTACAGTTGTAACAAAAAAAAAAAAACGAAATATTTACTTTTGGAATTAATGTAACTAAAGTAAGTTATTAATTACAATTTTAACAAGATGAATCCTGCTGTGTACAAGAATATAAAAAAAATAAGGGAATTAAAAAACCTGACTCGGGACTATGTAGCCGATGAGCTTAAAATGAGTACTAGTGGTTATGGAAAAATTGAACGAGGAGAGGTTGATTTAACTGTATCAAAACTAGAAAAAATAGCAGATGTATTAGATGTGTCAATTGAGTTTATATTTAGATTTGATGTTTCGCTATTCTTTGAAAATAGAACAAATAGAAGAAAAGATCTTTTTTAAACAAAATCATCAGTTATTTCCCTCGACATAATAATCAAAGTATGGTGGTGTTTAGAGTATAAAATAAATACGCTCTACAGCTATAATATTGATTAAAAAACATAATACTTAAAAAACTCCGGAGGTTATAATTTAAAATATATACTATTGCCAAATAAAACAATTCCATTTTACTGTCTTGTTGTAAGGCATTATTTGGCAGATTTTTTAACTTTTACATCAGAGTGAATAAAAAAATCATCATTAGGATATGAGATTCCATTTCCTTAACATATTTCAGGTAAAGGGATCTCAATCTTCCTTTTAAATCTAATTCTGGAGACTATTAGGAGCATTTTTATTTGAAAGAATCCAAATCGAATTAAATTTTAAAAGGGTTCCTCCTTTTCGTAGATTTTACTTTTCAAATGTTTATATTCATACTTAATCTGTTTCTTTCAGATCCTCGAGTCAATACAGATGAATGGCGCAAAAGCCATTATGATGATTTTAAGATAAATAAATTTTCTCCATTTAGAGTACTATTGAAATACCTGATTCAAAAAATAAAAATTAAAAATTAGTAAATATTGCTTTTTGAAAAAAAAACATTTAGTCCAATCCCCAATTGGATGAAAGAAATCACGATCATAAGTAAATGAATATTTAGGCTTGATTGGATTTATAATTTTTTAGTATAATTAATGAAACGATAGTTCCTAAATATTCCAGTAATAAATGAAAGAAAAGTCAAACAGATATCAAATTAGATGCCGTGTAAATTTTAAAAAAAAGTATGTCTGAGCGTAAATTTATAATTCGTTAATAATTTGATAATTTTACGGCCTTTTTTTTTAAGTATTTTCTTAAACAATACCAATAAAATACTGAAAACCAAACGTTTATTTTACCACTATTATTGATTTTTTTTTTATATTTAGATATTAATTTATCTTTCTAATTAAGCTTTTCTAGTTTCAAAAAACATGCTGAAAATTTGAAATTTAAAAAAAAGTAGTATCACAGTGTTTTTTGATGAAAATTTTAATAAATAGATTGCTGCAAGTTGTTATAGACAATGATTTAAGTATTAATTTTTTAATTCATTTTAAGTAATATGGTCGGTATAAAAATTAAGGAAATTAGAGAACGAAATAAGTTAACCAGAGAATACGTTGCTATTCAAATGGAAATGTCGTTAAGTCAATATAGTAAAATTGAAACAGAAAATGTTGATTTAAAATTATCTAAACTTGATAAGATAGTAAAGATTATAGGAGCAAAAAAAAGTGACCTTTTTTCGGGCAGAGCATAATAGAATTGCTTTCTTTTTTTATCTACCCTGATAAAAAAAGAGCATTACTAAAACAAAGTCACACCCTAAATCCAAGGAGTAATCATATTTTTCTTTCCTAACATTTACCTTCAATTCTATTTTGTATTCTTGTGGCATATTCAAATTTTTCAAATTCTGGAGTTGCCCGTTAATTCGCTGCAAAATTGCCACAAAAGTTAAGGCGCTTTTTTGAAAACATCAAAAAGTTAAAAAAGGGAATTACTATTTAATGGCGTAAAAGACTTAGTTCCGACTATTTATAACTACATCATAAAAAACTGGTGGGCACGCTTAAAATTTCTTCAGCGGTCAGATCTTTAAAATAAAATCTATTACAAAAATCTGAACTTCTATCTTCTAACCACTTATGGTCAGGGTGTCTCTCCAGCAATGAAAGCTGCAGAAATTCTAAAAAATCATACCCAAATCCATCGATAAATTTTATTGGGTACAATACTTTTCGCCATTTGGATTCATCAAAAAGATATAAGGTTTGCAGTAATGGCAATGACACATAGGGTTTTTCATCGAAATATGTAATATAATAATCTTTATTATATCTCCCTTCAATTGAGTATCCGGGATCGATACGGAATTCCTCTATATAATCCACATTTTCGCAAAATTTCAAATATTTTGCTATTTCTGCATTATTACCTAATCTAATAAAGTTTCCCTGCCCAGAATAAATAAAAGCCTCTCCCGTTACTACGTTTTTAAACTTAGTTTTTCCAAGTCGGACTTGCAGCTGTCTCACAGATTCCCCGTATTCGGCATCGGACATCAGGTCAATCTGATCAATAACTTCTTCTACGCCGCTTTTACTTTTTTTATTTTTATAATACAAAAAAACAAGTACAATGACGACAAGTACTAAAATCAAAACAGCGTACATCTCTTTAAATTTAATCCCATTGGTATGGTTTCGGTTATTAATGCTTTTATTACCTAAATTTAAAATTATTAATCCAAATAAAGGTATTAAATAGCTTTTCAATAATACATTTTTTTTGTTAGCGAATATCTATATTATTTTAATCCAGATTTTGTTTTTGCCTTTTACTTATTTATTTGTATTTTTTCTACCTAATAAAATACATATCAATGAAAAAGTTTTCAAACGAACTTAACCACATCATAGAATTATACGATACCCTTGATTTTTCAAATGAAGATGATTTGTTGTCATCTATTGAAAACAAAAACACTTGCGAAAATATTCTGGAAATAATTCAAACTATACTAGATAAAGAGCCAAATCATCCTGAAGCATTATTATGGCGTATAAGAATAAATAACAGCCCCGTTTTGAATAATATATCTGCCATACAAGATGATTGCAGCCTTATACTAAATACGAGTAGCGATATAACCGGCAGACTTCAGGCGTATGATTGGTTGATTTTTATTTACCTGGAAAAATTATCGCTAAATGATCTTGCTATTGAAACCTTGCAGGATAAACTAATTGATATAGGCTGTATAAAAGATAACTGCTCTTTACAAGACCATGCCTTTGGTGATACTTATTACCAACTGGCTTGTCTCTATCAGGAAAAAGGAGATGAAACCACAGCGATAGATTATTACCTGAAATCATTTAAACATGCACCAAAAATGGCATCCAGAAATTTTGATGGTGGATTGCTTTTGCTTGAAGTAGAAAGATTTGATGAGGCAGAACAATTATTATCAGAGCATTTTGAATTAGCAGATCCTGTTCAATGTAAAGGCTATGCAGAAAAGATAGAACTGTTATTTAATGAAGGGAAGCTAAAGAAGCATTGGAATTTGTTTAATTTATTTTACCCCACAGCCTTTGAGATACCGACAGAATTTGGATACAAAAACCGAGACGAATTCGTGGCGAAATATCTGCCCCTTATTATTAATGAAACCGAGAAAAATCCAACAAATGCAATAGCCTGGAGGATGCTGAGTAATAACTATTACTTTTATGATAAGAATGCAAAAAAAGGTTTCGATAATTTGACCAAATATTATGAAATAGTTCAGCAGGTAAAAGACTTAGCGATTGAAAGATATTATGATACTGCTGAAAACTTAAATATTGATTTACGAAGTATCGATTTTCCAATTTATCCCGATGGTGCAATTTGCTATCATATACTAACTACCTATCTGGAAAAAGGCAATGAGGCACAGAGTACAAACGATCATTTTTCGGCTCAAATGTATTATGAAACAGCAAAAAAATATGGCTTAACCGGCTATCAGGCATTTGATACTTACTTTAATAGTGATAAGGGGTTATCGATTAACAATGATCCACACACTTTTGCAATGCTTTGCAATAATTTGGGTATTGTAATTAAACAAGTATCATGGTATCAGCATAAAAGCTATCTTAATGAGGAGTGCAAATTCGCTTCAGATATACATTGGCAAGGTTACCAGATTTCTCCTTTTTGGGAAAACTTAGAAAATGGAATGGAAATTTCATGGAGAAACGAAAGTGCCCTGAACCTTGAGAAATTCTGCCTGGAAGCACTTTCGAATTTCGATTATTACAAAAATATACTGGAAGCAGAAAAATGGTATCAGATGATGTTTTACCTCATAACTGCTTACTGTCAATTAGAACAATATGAACAGGCAAAAGAAATTTATAAGCAAACCATTCAAAAATTTGAAGAAAGCGGAGATGAACATAAAACAATAGTAAGCATAATTCTGGATACCGCTATTGTATACTTCAATTTTTTAATGGCTAAGGGCCTGCACGATCAAAGTATAAGCTATGTGAGTACTTTATTTAGTAATCCGGTTTATCAAAAAGTACAAAGTGAAAAAGCAGAGGTTTTTAATTATTATTTTATGGCTCATGCCCATCTGGGTTTAAACGATAAAAATGAAGCCCAAAAGTATTTTAAACTAATTACCGAGAAATTTGCAAACACTCAGCTAAGTTATATACGCGATGTAGTTAACGATGCTAAAAGTAATTTGAATATTATAAATGCGGGACAAAACTTTGATGAAATAATTGTTTTGCTCTATAAAACTGAACCTGCAAGACTTTTTGATTATCCTTTAAAGGCAAAAGAGGAAAATGCCAAATATTTAAAGCAGCTTTTAAATTTAGTAACCAACGATAAAATGCCTTCGTCGTCTGCATGGGTGGAGAAAGACATGTATATTGGTTTTGAGTTTAGAGAAAGACGAACTGAAACGGAGGAAATTTACGATTCGTTTTTTTACATCCATTTAAAATCTGAAGACTTGGGTATAAGATATGAGCTTGTAGAATGGAAAGATGTAGAAAGCGGATTTTTAGGTTTATCAAAAAAAATAGTGGAGCGCAGTACTTTTTATGTCTCCTTCTATACAGCTTATAACTCGAATGTATCTGATACACGAACGGAATTTGAAATGGCATCAGAACACCAGCAGCAAAAGGCTCAATATTTATGGAAAGAATGGATAAATAAACTACATTATTATAAGGTCAATACTAAATAGGTTTCATGCAGAATTAGCCAACAGATTTCGCCCTTTGACTGTTTTCTTCCAGCCAATTTCGCCATTCTTTTCTCGTTATGGCATAGAGGTTCGTTTTCCATCTTTTGTTTCATAGCTATTTACAAATTCTTTTGTTTTAAAATATCGAGATAATGAACATTCGTCATAATGCCGAGAATATTACCAAAAGGGTCAACTACAGAAGCTGTTACAAATGTTCCTTTTCCCTGGCTATGGTCTGTAATGGATTGATACGGGGTTGCTCCCATTGCAATTAACCGGTCAAGTGTAGCTTTTAAATCGTCAACGTGCCAATGGGCAATAGCTCCCGATGGTTTTATTGAATAACCTTCTGGTGCATAGCTACTATCAATTATTCCTAATTCTTGTTGGTAGTCGCCAATACGAAATTCAGTGTATCCCGGCACATTGAAGTAGGGCTCAATACCTAAAAATTCGCTATACCATTTTTTTGCGCTTTCATGGTCTGTTGCATAAAAGTTAACTGTTGCCAAACCTCTTAAAACTTGTTTCTTTTCCATTTCGATATTTTTTTAAATTATTTATACAACAAAGGTAAAATGGTGTTATGACAGCCTTATATCAGGAGTCATTTTTTTTTTCAGAAAGTGCAAAATATTTTGTCAAAGTCAGTTTATGTGATTCAAATTTTCATTTTGGATTTAAGTTTTGAATCTCATTTTACTTGGTTCTGTGAATAATAAAACTTCTATCTTCCTTTGAAAAGCCCACTTTCGGATAATACTCCATTGCAGTCGGAACGCTAAGCAATAAAACCATTGTCTGTTCTCCAACTTTTTCTTTTGTAAGCTCAATGAGTTTTTTTCCAATTCCTGATTTTTTATACTCTGGATTAACAGCAAGGTCAGCAAGATAACAACTCCAGGCCCAATCAGTAATAGAACGACTAACGCCAACTAATTTTTCATTGTCCCAAGCAGTAAAAATAAGATTTGAATTTTCATATATTTTTCTAATTCTTTCTTTGTCATTTGTTGGTCTGGGAAGCCCTGCTTTGTCATAAAGTTCAATTATTTGATCTACTGTTGGTTTTACGTCAAATTTATAAGTTATTTCCATTTTTCTTTGAGTTTGTTTTTTTGTTAGTCTTGTATTTGAGGTCATTAAAGTCCTTATTCTCTGCTTATTGCTTTATACTTCATCTTCTGATTTCAAAGTTTCGTTTAGAATAATGGTTTCTGCAATAATTGTTAATATTGCTGTATTTTTCTGAGTTTAGGAATTTAATTATTCAAAACGAAAATACGAATTAAAGCCGGAATTCTATTCAAAACCATTGCTGTTTCAAATTTTAACGCAACGCCTTTATTAAAAACTCCCTCTTCTACAATATATAAAAACGTATAATTATATAATTCAGCCTTTCAATTTTATAAAGTATGCCACGGTTTAAGAAGTAATTTTATTTTAGTCAATAAATTAAAATAATGTAATTATGGAAAACTTTATCAATCAGGAAAACCTTGAGGACATCAGGGAATTAATTGAAAGTAGAATTGCGGATATTCCCGGAGAAGCAATACTCATTGGAGCAATCGGCACTCTGCTTCTATCCACTTATCTTCATAAAAAAGGCAATACTCAGGCTGCCTCTCTAATCGGAAAATTGGCTATACCTATAGCGGGAATCGGCCTTGCAAAATACAAAGACCTTATAAAATCACAAATCGAAAGTTTTCAGGATTCAGCAAAGGAAAGCCTCTTAAACACTACAGACTCAGTGTTATAAATTATACTTTAAACAGAACCAATCAGTCTGTAAATGAGTCATTGTATAGAAACTTGAAAATAAAATACCTGAAACAGAAGCCTTTCGCTAGTGTTTGATGGTCTACAGCCAAAACGCTGTGATAGTATGGGATACAGGACAGGGAGCACGTAAAGGTTATTTAATAGTTATGAGTAAAATAGACGAAATATTGGCAAGCACAAGTAACAGGCATTATCCCCTTCCCGACAAAAAATGGAAATATTTTCAGCAATGGCATGATACTTTATTTTTTCATTGGGAAGTTCCTGTCTATTTTTTGCGGGAGCATATACCCAAAGAAATTGAATTGGATACTTTCAACAATATGTCGTGGGTTTCCCTGGTTGCGTTTGAAGTCAAGAATATGAGATTCCGTAATGCGCCCGCCCTGCCTTATATTTCTAACTTTCATGAAATAAATATTAGAACATATGTCATTAAGGATGAAATACCCGGAATTTACATGTTTTCTATAGAAACTGATAAATTAATTGAAGTTTTACTCACCAGGATTTTTATTGGACTTCCCTATCAAAGATCTGCAATAAAACGGAGCGCTAAAAAAATAGTTTCCAAAAATACCGCCAAAAATCAGCGACTTGATGTTACAATTGGCAATACAAGACCTCTTACGGAAAAAACTGCTTTAGATTACTGGCTGACTGAAAGGCATTCTTTATATGAAACCTGCGAGAATAAAATCTGCCGATTTGATATACACCACAAAGAATGGGACCTTAAAGATTTAAACGTTTCCATAAATGATATTTTGTACGATGCCGGAAAATTCAGCCTGAGTATTTTGCCAGATAAAATACACTATTCAAAAAAACTGGATGTTATTTTATGGGGAAAGGAAGAGACGTAATTTCAAAAGTTAAACATGTAATAGTAAAGACTATTTAAATAATATTTCATTTTATGGCAAATCAGGACATATGAGAATATAGTAATAATTGGAATGCTAAGATTTTATGACTAAATTGGTATTATGGAAACAAATTCAGATGTCGTGATTATTGGTGGCGGACTCGCTGGTTTGACAGCGGCTATTCATCTATCCCAAAAGAATTTGAAAGTAATCCTGATCGAAAAATCTCCTTATCCCCGACATAAAGTTTGTGGTGAATATATTTCGAATGAGATTTTACCTTATCTCAGATCGCTGGGCGTCGATGTTTCTGAACTTAATCCCACAAAAATCTCTAAGTTTGAATTTACCAGTACTACCGGAAAAACAGCAAAAGCAGAACTTCCGCTAGGCGGATTTGGTATCAGCAGATATGTACTAGATGCCTTTTTGTATCAAAAAGCAGTATCAGTGAATTGTACCATAATTAAAGAAAATGTTACTGATGTATCTTTCAGCAATGATATTTTCAATGTTACAACTGCAAATCAAATCTTAACGGCAAAAATAGTATTGGGTGCATTTGGCAAACGCTCGAATGTAGATCAGGTATTAGATCGTAATTTCTTTCATAAAAAATCACCCTGGTTAGCGGTAAAAGCTCATTATTGCGGCAATTTAGATAATGATTTTGTGGCACTGCACAATTTTAACGGTGGTTATTGTGGCGTTTCCAAGGTAGAGAATAACATTATAAACCTTTGCTACCTCGCCGATTATGCTACTTTTAAGCAATATAAAAATATTGAGGATTATCAGCAAAATGTTCTTTATAAAAACAAACATCTTAAATCTGTTTTTGAAAACAGTACACTTCTTTTTGATAAACCCCTTACCATAAGTCAGATCTCATTTGATAAAAAACAGCCCATTGAAAATCACATTATAATGATTGGCGATACGGCCGGTCTTATCCACCCGCTTTGCGGCAACGGAATGGCGATGGCTATTCATAGCGCCAAAATAGCATCAGAATTAATCTTAACCTATTATGCAAATAAGAGTATTTCCAGAGATCAATTAGAAAGAAATTATAAAAAAGAATGGAAAAAACATTTTGGAAAAAGAATATTTATGGGCAGAATTTTGGCGCGAATCTTAACCAACAAAACAATAACCAATATGTTCGTTTCATTAGTGGCATCATATCCTAAAATACTACCTGAGATCATTAAACAAACTCACGGTAAACCTATAGCAATCAATTAAATGGCCGTAAACACCAAATACAGAACACAGGAAGCCGAAATAATGGATGATTTTTCTCTGCAGGGAGAAGAATTAAGAAAGGCACTGGATCAAATTGCCCGCATCAATCAATTGCTTGGAGGCAATAAAGTAATTCTGCAGGGAATAAAAGGATTATTAAAACAATCCCACCATCCTAAAACTATTTCTATAGCCGATATAGGCTGCGGTAACGGAGATATGCTTCGTATGCTGGCAAAATTTGGTCAGAAAAACAAATTTACTTTTCAACTTACTGGTATAGATGCCAATAAATTTACGATCAATTATGCGAAAAAATTATCAAAAGAATATCCCAATATCGAATACAAATGTGTGGATATTTTTAGCGAAGATTTTAAAACTATGAAATTTGATATTATTTTATGTACCCTTACGCTCCACCATTTTACCAATGAACAAATATTAAAAATAATTAGTATCTTTAGTAATAATGCTGAAACTGGCATTATTATCAATGATTTGCATCGAAGTAAAACAGCCTACAGGCTTTTTGAAATGATCTGCGTTGTTTTTAATTTGAACAGCATGTCGCGTGAAGATGGACTGATTTCTATCCTGAGAGGATTTAGGAAGAAGGAACTTGAAAAATTCTCTCAAAAGCTAAATTTAAAAAACTATACCATAAACTGGAAATGGGCTTTTCGCTACCAGTGGATAATTACAAAAAAATGAGTGTAAAAATAGTAACGGTTGCCAAGCAACTCCCACAATATTCGCGTGCAACGGCTGATATACTTCCAATGTTGGATGGATGGCTGCATGAGCAAGATGATCGTTTCATAAAAAAAGTCAAAAAGATTTTTGAAGGCGCTGCAGTAGACAAACGGTATTCGATAATGGATCCGGAAGAAGTTTTTACCGCAACATCATTTGAAGAGAAAAACGATATTTATACGCGTGAAGTCATTATTTTAGGCGAACAGGTGCTGCAAAAAGCACTTGAAAAAGCAGATTGGGATCCGCAGACTTTGGATTATATCATTACGGTAAGCTGTACCGGAATCATGATTCCGTCCTTAGATGCTTACCTCATCAATAAAATGAAGCTGAGACAGGATATTGTGCGTCTTCCGGTAACCGAAATGGGCTGCGCAGCCGGAATATCAGGTATTATATACGCGAAGAATTTTTTGAAAGCTAACCCTGGAAAACGTGCAGCAGTTATAGCCGTGGAGTCTCCAACGGCAACATTTCAGCTAGATGATTTTTCGATGCCCAATATTGTAAGCGCGGCTATTTTTGGAGACGGAGCTGCCTGTTGTTTGTTATCTTCTCACGAAGAAGATCAAGGCCCGGAAATAGTGAACGAGGAAATGTATCATTTTTACGAAGCCGAACACATGATGGGTTTTAAACTCACTAACAACGGTCTGCAAATGGTTTTGGATATCGAAGTTCCGGACACTATCGCCTCTCATTTTGGAGATATTATACATCCGTTTCTGCAAAAGAACAATTTAGAAATCAAAGACATTGAGCATATGATTTTTCATCCTGGCGGAAAAAAGATCATTACAACCGTGGAAGCACTTTTTTCAGGATTAGGAAAAAATATTGAGGATACGAAAGAAGTTCTAAAACAATACGGCAATATGTCGAGTGCCACTGTATTGTATGTTTTGGAGCAAATTATGGATAGAAATCCAAAACAGGGAGAAAAGGGGTTGATGCTGAGTTTTGGCCCGGGATTCTCGGCACAAAGAGTTTTATTACAATGGTAATTATTTAGAAAAAAAAATATGGAACTGACTAATATTTTAACAAAACTGCCTTACAGCAAACCTTTTTTGTTTGTAGATGAATTACTTCACGTAGACGAAAATAGTATTAGCGGTACCTATAGGTATAGCGAAGAGCTGGATTTTTATAAAGGTCATTTTAAAGATAATCCGGTAACTCCCGGTGTGATCCTGACAGAAACCATGGCTCAGATTGGCTTGGTTTGTCTTGGTATCTATCTTCTGGGCGATAGTTTTACTAAAGATACCGTAATTGCTTTTACCTCTGCCGAAATGCAGTTTTTAAAACCCGTTTATCCTGGCGAAAAAATAACGGTTACCTCTCAAAAAACATTTTTCAGGTTTGGAAAATTAAAGTGCGATGTAATTATGAAAAACGAAGCCGGACTAGAAGTCTGCAAAGGTATTTTGGCTGGTATGATGACCAATAAATTATGAGTAAGCGAGTTGTAATAACAGGATTGGGCGTCGCCGCTCCAAACGGAGTTGGTATGGCAGCATTTAGCCACGCCATAAAAAACGGAATATCCGGAATTCGGCATGATAAGCAACTGCAGGAATTACAGTTTTCCTGCCAGATAGCCGGTAAACCTGAAATTTCTGAAGAACTTAAAGCCGAGTATTTTACCGAACTGGAACTACGCGGTTTTAATAGCACCGGTATTTTGTATGGCGTTATTGCAGGGATAGAAGCCTGGAAAAACGCCGGGTTACCAATAGAAATTAATGACGAACCAGATTGGGACAGCGGAACTATTTTTGGATCGGGAACATCCGGGATCGATAAATTCCGCGAAAGCATCTATAAAATTGACGAATTACAAACACGAAGATTAGGCAGCACTGTTGTGGCACAGACCATGAATAGTGGCATTAGTGCTTATCTTGGCGGAAAATTAGGCCTTGGAAATCAGGTTACCACCAATTCATCTGCCTGCGCAACAGGAACCGAAGCTATTATGATGGCTTATGATCGCATACAGGCGGGACAGGCAAAACGAATATTAGCAGGAAGTACAGGAGACAGCGGCCCTTATATTTGGGCAGGATTTGATGCACTTCGTGTCTGCAGTTCAAAATACAACGATAATCCGGAACAAGGTTCAAGACCTATGAGCGCATCAGCTGCAGGCTTCGTACCGGGAAGCGGTGCCGGGGCCCTGGTAATAGAAGATTTAGAAAGCGCTTTAGGACGTGGAGCAACGATTTATGCGGAAGTTTTAGGCGGAAATGTAAACTCGGGCGGACAGCGTGGCAATGGCAGTATGACCGCACCAAACAGCACAGCCGTGCAACGGTGTATTACAAATGCAATTTCTAATTCTGGCATTTCATCTGATGAAATAGATGCCATAAACGGGCATCTTACGGCAACGACAAAAGACAGCCTTGAAATTGAAAACTGGACAAAAGCGCTGGATCGAAAGGGAAATAATTTTCCCTATATTAATTCTTTAAAAAGTATGACCGGACATTGCTTAAGCGCCGCGGGAAGTATTGAAAGTATTGCAGCCGTGTTGCAGCTTCATGAAGGTTTTATATTCGGAAATACAAATTGTGAAGATCTTCATCCTGAAATTAGCGCTCTTATAGATCCTTCAAAAGTGCCTCTAAAAACAATTGAAAGTAATCCCAATATTATTGCCAAAGCAAGTTTTGGTTTTGGTGATGTAAACGCCTGTATAATTTTTAAAAAATTTAAAAAATAATAGTATGAACAAAGAAGAACTGATAGCTAAACTAAAATTGATTATAAAGCCCTATACTACCAATACAGAAGCATACGACAACCTTACCGAGGATACTGATTTTATTAATGATCTGAGTATTAATTCGGCTAACCTGGTAGACATTGTTCTGGATATTGAAGAAACCTTCGATGTTGTAATTGATAATACCGACATGGAACGCATGCTTGATGTTAAAACGGCGGTAGAAATTATTGAAGCCAAACTAGCCCAAAAATGATTGGCAATGACGTGATTGATATTATGCAATCCCGCAAAGAAAGCAATTGGCAGCGCAAGGGTTTTATCGAAAAAATATTTACCCTTGATGAACAATTGCTTATTTCAACTGCAACAGATCCGGAAAGTATGGTTTGGATACTTTGGAGCATGAAGGAAGCAGCGTATAAAGTGTACAATCGACAAACAAAAATAAGGGAATATATTCCCCAAAAACTGGTTTGCTCTATAGCATCACAAAACCACGATAGTATTACAGGAAATGTCATTTGTTCCGGCAAAACTTTCCACACCAACACCATTCTATCTGAGGATCATATTCATACTATAGCGGTTAGTCATTTTGACGATTTGAATAAAGTGATAGAAATTGAAAAAGAAGTTATCTCAAAAGACAAAAATGGTCTTCCGTATTTATCCACTGCTTTACAAAACACTATTCAGGATGTTTCTGTAAGTCATCATGGCCGCTTTGAAAAAGTGGTAACCATTAGCACATCTCCTATCTACAACTAAGAAAATTCAATACTGAATTAGACGGTTTTTATTATATTTATTACTAATAAAACTATGAACGTAAATATTTGGAATACAAACTACTGAAACAATTAAAAAAGTACTACTCGCGCTGCGCAAATGTCTCCGACTTTGCGCCATTTTAAACAAATATAATTCAAAAACGGAAACCTCTCAAAGTCTCCAACTTTACAACTAAATTCAATATAAATTATAAAGAGCGATTGATCTCGGATCCAATACATTTACTATTGGATTATCAACTTTTTCAATTTCCAATAATCCCGAATCATTAACATAATTTCCCGCACTAGAATAAATATACTCCGAAGCTTTTGCAACCAATCCTGCTCTCACAGGATTCAAATGTATATAATGCCGTTTAGACCACATAAATGCTGTTGAATAAATTTCTTCTGCGTGATTACCATATTGCCACCCGAGCCTGAAAGGCGAACTGACGAAGTAAAATTGATATTCTTTATTACGCTGATGTTTTTGAGCTGCAAGCTTAAAACGTTCCAGCATCCATTCTCTTCTGCTTTCAGGACTGTTTTGAATTTTATCTAAAATATTCTTTGCAATAAACTTTTTAAAATCTCTAATTAAATCTGACAATTTCCCTTCTTCTGACTGAACAATTAAATGAATATGATTGCTCATAATAACGTAGCCATACAAAATCATTCCTTTGTTTTTGATACAATAATCGAAACATTCAATAACAATATCTCTATAAGTTTGACGGGTAAAAACATCAATCCAGTCTACAACCGTCGGTGTGATAAAATGTGGTAAAGTTTGATCCCGAATAACATATCCTTCTTTCATTTAATTTTTTTTGCAAAAATAAAGATTTTTCGCACTTAAATTGTTTTTAAGAACGTATTCGTAAAAAGTCGGGAGACTTTTATCAGGTTTACAATTTCTAAGAAAAAAAAATTGCGCAAAGTCAGAGACGTTTGCGCAGCTTTTCATAAGGAAGACTTCGGAGAGCTGGGATATTATCTTTTTTTTGGATTAAAGTATGCATATACTTCGAGTAATAATAAGGCTGATAAAGTCAAATATATTGTGCTATTATTCATTTTTAGCAACTTAAAAGACACATAAAAAGAAATAAATGGATATAAGAAAATTAGCACATCCCAAATTTTGTTTTTTGTTTGTGTATCATATTCATCTAGTATAGTCCTATATCGACCGTTATTCAGAAAATAATAAAAATTAAACACCAAAATTATAGTTAAGAGTAAAAATATTTTATTTCGACCAATATTTTCAATTGATATATTACCTAATAATAAAACTGAAAATACATTCAAAAACATAATTACCGATAAAAAAATAATTGTTGCAATTTCAGGGGATAAATCATTTACTCTCGCTGTTGACTTATACATTTTATAAAAAACAAAGTTAAAAATATTCATATTATCTAAATTTTAAAGGACACGTTTCACATTCTCTATACATACCACTATCAGGTTTAATTGTTGCAGTGTGATTAACAGGATAACCATTTTTTTCAATAAATGCTTTCTGTCTACCATCCTGCATTCCCTCTTTGTAAGCCTCTGTTGTCGAAATTAATTTACCTAGACCAATTGTTAACCCTAAAACAGGATATTTTCTTCCAACACCAATAACAAATGAATTAAATGCCAATTCATTAGCTGCATCCGTTCTTAGTTGAGGGGAATTAGCCGTAGAAACCTTATAAAGTCCATCCGCTACCTCGTAAGCATCAAAAATGTTTCCTCCATATTTTCCGATTTTTGATAAATTACTTACGTCAAAGAACGTGTTATTGACATCTTTAAAATAATATCTTCCAGTAAAATTACCCTCATCAAGAATTCCCAAACTTAATGCCGAAAATTCAGTAGAAAAACTTGATTCATTACTTGGCAAAGCTCCTGTAACTCCAGAAAATGAATCTGTTTTAAAATTATTCTCTGTAGTAATAGGCTTAACCATAGGATCATTTTGAGCAACACCAGGAATATGATTTTTCGAATCATCATAACCAAAATCAGTAGTAAAGCTTGCACCAAAACTAATCCCTGCATTATTTGATGCGGCATTCCAATCTCCAGTTTTAGTATACTCAGCATATGCAGCACCAAAATGTGCCACTCCCGCCGCAATTAATATAGCCCCAACTGTCGCTCCAACCCCAGTTGCAGACAAAACTGTTCCAACAACTATGGCAACTCCAGCAATTATGTTATTCCAATTAATTTTAAACTCCCCAGTAGGATCTGTGTATTTTAGAGGGTTGTTTAATACATATCCATAACGATTATAGTTTTGAGTATTATTGGGATCTTGTACATAATTGTCTGGTTGCAGGAAACGATGGAGTTTAGGATCGTACAAACGCCCATTCATATGTATGAGTACTATAGTTTGCAAGTGTTCATGCCCTGTGTAACCTCTATCAAGAATAGTAAGACCGTTTAATAAATTACCTGCACCATCTTGTACTTTTACAATAGCTCCCCAAGCATCAAACTGTCTTTTTTCTAACATAGTTCCTGTCTCGTTGGTTATTGCCAAGATACTACCTTGATAATCTCTATGCAAATATAACGTTTGTTCTTGTGTAGCTCCCACGCTACTATATGTTTTTTTAGAAACAACCGATGCAGAGTATCCATTACCACCTATATAAGTCACAAACTCAACCTCTCCTGTCTGTGTATTTTCTTTGATCTCCATAGAACCATCGGCACTATAATGTTTTCGGTAGGTTCGAGTTTCCTTAAGCCCTAATCCGCCATAAAACATAACGCTACGATCATTATTGTCATTATATACAAAGCTTATTTTGTCTTTACCATCTTCCACTATTTCTACAGGACTATTAAAAGTATTATAGCTAACTGTTTGTAAGGGTTTGTTTTGATAATCAGGTAAAGCCGCAGAAGTTAGTGTTATCGAGGTATTTTGGTATTTTTTATTTGAATTGCCATAATTGTAGGTTCCCAATGTGTTAGATTTAATACGACCATCGTCTTCATAAGCCTGACTTTCCTGCACACCTTGTACATTAGGGTACTGTATAAGACGATCCTGGCTATCATAATCAAAATTCTCGGTAACATTTCCAAAAAGGCTGTTTTTGCGCCACTTAAGATTGCCTCGTTGCGTATCAAAATTAGTACCTAATTCCATGGTGGTGGTCATACCTAAAGTGTGCTTTATATTGGATATATAGCCGTAACTGTCATATATATTATTGATAGCAATTCCGTTACCTAGCGTCGCTTTGGTCAGCTGCCCTTGAGCATTTACCTCAGTTGTTTCCCAAAGAGTTTTGGTCTTTTGTCCATTTTTTACTTCATATATTTTATATGCATAACCATTTTTGTATTCATTTTGTGTAGCTGAGGTGCTGGTTTTCCCGTTTATAGATGCCGTGTTGGTTTCTTTTTCAACCCTGCCCCAGGCATCATATTCTAGTTTTTTTGTAAAAACAGCACCATAACCTGTAGTTTCCGTAGTAGTTTCCAATCGATTTTTAGAATCATAAGTATAATCGGTAACAATTGTTTTTCCTGCGTCCCCACCATCAGTATATACCATTTTTAGAAGTAATTTGCTGTCCGGCGTATAGGTATACTGAGTGGTACTGTTAGTATTACTACCTGCTATAGTTTTGGTTTCAATTTTACCCCAATCGTTCAACTTATAGGTGGTAGTGCCGTTTGGAGTTGTTTCTTTTGTGCTTTCGCCGAGTTCGTTATAGTCATACGTGTATGTACCGGCCGAAGGATCTGTTAGACTGATCTTGCGTCCCCACCCATCTTGTATTATACTTATTTTATTACCATTATAATTGGTTTCCTTAAGATTTCCATTGGCAAAATAATTGTAATTCATTGTACCTCCTATTGGACTTTCGAGCTGGCTAATAACTTTACCCATAGAATTTGTTGTAGATGTTTTGATCTGACCAGTGCTCCCATCTGTAATTGTAGTGGTTCGCTTATCATATTTTATAGACAATACTTTACCTTTATAGTCTGTAATGGTTTCGGGACGACCGTAAACATCATATAAAGTGGTATTCCATAATGGGCTTCCTGTATTGGGCTCGCTAAAACTAAAGTTGCGGTCGTAAATATCGTATTTGAAATCTTTGTAGGACATAATGCCTTGTACACCTTTTACACCAGTACGAATTTTTCTGCCCAATTCATCATATAGCTCTTCACTATAAGTATCGTCAGTGTTTCCAGTGAGCGTGATTTTAGCTTTTTCGTTCTCCCGTACATAACCATATGTATGGGTTTTACCCAAATAATCAGTAACAATAGTTTTTTTGAACCAGGAATCATACTCATAACCTGTTAACAAAGCATTATTCCAAGAACTAAGTTCACTTTGTTTGTTTTCTGATTTGAGCGTACCGTTAGGATAATACTCAAATGCTGTCTTGAATCCTTCAATATCAGTGGTTTCTTTTAACAAAATACCTGTTGGATCATATACGAAATTTGTTTTTCTATCCGCCACACCAGGTGCTGATAGCGTTTTTATTATAACATTCCCAAAAGTGTCATACCCATTGGTTTCTGTAATAGCGTTTGTATTGTTACCCCATTTTTGGATTACTTTTAATAAATTACTTTCAGATCCCGAGCCGTATTGATAAGTTTCTTTAGAATTCATACTATCGCCAAAAGCTGTGACAGTTTGTGTTTTGCTTTTAGGTCTGCCTATCATGTAAGGAGAATTTATAAGTGGTTCATAGACTATTATGCTAGTAGTGACTTGCTGGTTGGCTCCGCCTGCTCTAATTTTTGTTATAGACTCTATAGGATTGTTGAAATTATCATATACAATATTGGTTTCATCACTACTATCACTTAGAATATTGTAATTGTTGGATCTTACATTTTGGAGTTTAAAAACTTTGGATGAAGACAGGCTAGTTTCATAAAATGACAAGGATTTACTTATCAGATCATTAGGCGGGGTGGCATTTGTTTCTGTATAGCCATTAGCATCATAATCAGAAGTAATTTTGGCAATAAAAGTATTACCTGCTCCAGGGCTAATAATTGCACCAGGGCTAAACGTAATACTATTTGTTGCCAAAAGAGTCTCCGTTGCTGTTCTGGTGTTGTCTACGGTAATTTGGCTTGCTCTAGGAATGTTTGGAGCCGCAGTATTTAATGCAATTGAAGGACTAATTATCCCTAAATAAGTATAACTCTCAACAATAGCTCCCCGCAAATTTGGATCAAACTTTGACACGGTACTAATCGCCTTGCTATCATCTTCAAACCAATTAGTTCGCATTGAAGCACGAAACCCCATAAAGCCTAATCCTTCTAAATTGGAAGTTGCACCGGCATAGGTAAACAATTGTTTTTTATAAACAGAGGTGCTTTGTTTCTCTAATTTGGTAACTACCTGTACAGTTGCTGCAGATTCTATATCTATTTTGGGATAATTCTCCGTATATCCACTAGTATATATTGGCATATATCTCTCGTTATAAGAGGTCGTTGATAATGGCTGATAGGTAATTGATTCTCGAACTCCGTTTCCAGTGGTTATAGTTCGCAGTAATTGATCTGTGGTGTTATCTTTATTAGAATTAAAATAAAAAATTTTATTGTTACCCAAAAATGCAATTTCGAGAGTTGGATTATAGGGTTTGTCTTTAATTACGATTCCTCTTCCTGTGGGTAGGTAAATCGGCAGAATATTAAGTTTAATATCTGAAGTGAACGAACTCGCAGTTGTATATCTAAAATTAGGACTGAAAACACCATTTAAATTTGGATAATAGTTAACCTCTATTTGACCATTCCCAGCTTGATCTAAACGTGTATTAGTGCGAATTAAATCTGATTTACCATCTTTATTACAATCAGAAACTATATAATTATTAGTACTTGAAGTTGTGTTTTGTAAAAAGGTAATATTATTATTTTGAACAGCCTTAGTAAAATCAGTTCCTGTAGAACTATATTGATACCATTCTGTAAATCCGTATCCTTTGGGTATCATAAAATCGGTTTTCCCATCACCATTATAATCGCCCAATAAAATTGTTTTACTTGAATCTACCGAGATATTTGCATCTGGATAATTCCATAATAAAACTAATTGATTCGTACTATTGAGTGTATATGTGGTTACCTTTCCATTTTCAAAAACCATAAAATCTGATTTACCGTCTCCATTTACATCAGCTACTTCAACCTTAGAACTGGACGTTATAACTGAAGCCAATTCACCAGAATAGGTTAAAAAATTGGTAGTATTATCTCTTTTTAAATCTACAAAATATACTTTCTTGGAAGTTATTATTTCTGAATAGGATAAACAGCCATAATAATAATCATCAGTATAACTAAATGATTGAAGTTCTAGGTCAATAGCAATAACATCAGTTATACCATCACCATTAAAATCTCCAGAAAGTATTTTTTTCGGGAATATAGTTTCGACATCAACAGTTGTACAATAATCAGCATATCCACCAATAGATTGAGTTGGAAAATTTACAACTTTTTCATATTGGTAATAAATGGGGGACGATATTCCAGCAGAATAAACCGTAAAAGTATAATTGGTAGCCGACCGTTTTGCCACAGCCCAGCCTTGTTTTGTATAAAGCTTATTATTCCAAGTCAACCAATTAACAGGAAAAATAGTCTCAAAAGCCCCCACTTTATGCTCGAAACCCAAATTAGTCCCGCCAGAATTTATATCCGAATACAGCCAATACTTTGATTTAGTATCTGGACCAATTGTAGGATAGATCAAGAAATCCATTTTTTCATCACCACTAAAATCTCCCGAAACAGTAGCTGCATTTTGAGACGATATATTCCCCACGCTTAAATTTGTGGTAATATTTGCATATGATATTAATTCGCTGGAGTTTTCGTAATAGAATACCGTTGGGTTATAACTTTTAGTCCCATCGCCACTTAATTCAAATACTTTCTCTAAACGCTGGTATCCCAAAGAGCTAGAATTGTATGAAAAGTTATAATTTCTAAAACCTACTCCATTACCTTTTACTTGAATTTTTTCTAATATCTTGTTATTCACTATGCTTTTACCACCTATATAGGACTGTTCTGGCCTTGTACGAGTACCATAGACAAACTGAATTTCATTAATAGGAGCTGTCGTTCCTATTGTACCATATTTTATGCTAGTTATAGCAATACTGTTTTCTATTTTAGTATAGTTATATGAAATTCTTACTCCCTGTGCATTTTGCCAATAATTTATGGTCCATGTGGTAATTGATTGGGAGTCTAAAGTAGAACCAAACTCTGCAATAGAACCATCAGGGTATGATACTAAGAAAGAGGCAGGCCCATAATTAGCACCTAGTGGCGATACTCCGACAGCACTAATTTTAATATTGGAAAAATTCTCGGTTTCATACGTTGAACCCGCCGCGCCATACGCTGCACCAGTTTTTAAAATCAACCTTTGTCCATCTAAAGCAAAACGATCGTTAGCATCAAGATTTACTCCTCCGATGCTTCCATCATGAAATTTTGTTCTGGGAATTCTAGTAATAGCAGAAACACCTGCGATATTCCATCCGTACCCTGCAATTCCATTTCCCGCCTGACTACTATAAACTAAGCTTATCTGAGGAACGACACCATTAATTCCTGCAGGTACTGCAATTGGAATGGAATAACCCGCTACTCCGTTAAGTGAAACTGACAATTGCCCCTCAGTTACACCTACTTCTGTTGAATTTCCAGTAGGCCCAGGTATTGTATTTGCAACTAATAAGTTAGCGGTTTCGCTATTGATTTCAGTCTTATTAACTGTAGTTTTTAGTGTTTCATTGCTTCTCTTTATGAGGGTTATCCCTTCAACAGGTATTCCTCCTGAATCCTGAGCTGAAGCAAGAAAAGGTAAACTGATAAATAGGAATGTTAAGTAAAAATGTCTCATATATTATTTCTTGATGATTTTAATCGATTTTTGGTCGCCATTACTATAGTAAAGCATTACGGCATAAATTCCGGTTGGGTAATCCTGAAAGGCAATATTCTGGCTGTCATTGCGAACAGTTGGCTGATAGCTTTTGAGCAACTGTCCTGTCAAATTAAAAACCTGAATAGAGTTAACATAGTTGTTCTCTTTGAGTTCCCACTTTATATAGAGTTCTTCTTTAACGGGGTTTGGATAATAGGAAATGACATCTTCTTGCGAGAATTTCAGTAAATCTTCATCGACTAAAGCCTCAATTTCTTTTACTTCTTCTTTTGTAGGTTTAGCCAAGGGGTTACATCCCGAAAGGCATAATTCCCTTAGGATTTGATTCCCGGCGGAATCATAATTGAAAGTTATTTTTTGTTGGGCGTTTGAAAAAATGGTCATTCCAAACAGTATAAGGGTAATTATTTTTTTCATATTTATATTTTTAATACTTGGGTTATTTTCTTTCAACAACTTCTAATCTTTTAGCTAGTGTTTCAATAACTTTGGTTAAGTTTTCAGTATTTTTTTGTTGCTCTATTGAATACAAGGTCAATTCCTCAATTTTCTGTAAAAGTTTAATATTCATTTCAGATAAATTAATTCCATCCTTCTTCATTTGATCAGCTGAAGCAATTTCAGGTAAATGTTTATTTTCTTTAATGTATTTGTCAACAGCATCCAGAGAAGGTAAATTGTAGTTATTTTCAAATACAAAATCTGCTCCTGCATCAACCGTTACTTTTACTTCACGAGAATTGATGTTTCCGGCTACGGTAAGTTTTGACGTTGGGTTTGTTGTACCTATGCCAATATTGCCATTATCCATTATAGTAAAGCGATTATTGCACAAGCCTCCAGCGCAGCTTAAATTATCATATGCCCAAAATTGTAGGCTATTCCCATATGAACTAGTCATGTTATATATAGTCCATCTTACTGCTGTTCCTGAAGAACCCTTAGAAGTATTTATTAAACTTAAATATCCTCCAAGGTCTCCCGAAGCAGAACTGGCAATTCCGCCGTACACAGATTGATCACCGGTAAAAACATTTGCACCACGTGTTGCTAATTCATTCCAGGGATTCCAAGTATTAATATCTCCATTTTTAGTTCGATACGATATATGGCTTCCCCCTTGTGGACCATAATCTGAACTTATTTGAGTATCATAATTATTTGGTGCGAACCCTCCATAACTAAGCAGAGCTCCATTCCACGGTGTTCCAGATGTCGCATATGCAAAAGTATAGCCACCTTTGAATAAATCCGCAGAACCTGGTGCAGAGATACTTGATGTGGGATTCAAACTTTGTGCCTTTAATGTCATGAAACTTAACATCAAAAGTGTTATAGAAAGTAAAATTGTTTTTTTTAGATTTTTTTTCATTTTAATTTTTTTCAACTTTTTTTAATCTATTTTCTAAATCAATAATCTTTTTATTTTGTTCAATCATATACAAAGTCATCTCTTCAATTTTCTGTAAAAGTTTAATATTCATCTCCGATAAATTAATCCCTTCTTTTTTCATTTCATCAGCTGAAGCAATTTCAGGTAAATGTTTGTTTTCCTTGATGAATTTGTCAACAGCATCCAGAGAAGGTAAATTGTAATCGTTTTCAAAAACAAAATCAGCTCCTGCGTCTACGGTTACTTTTACTTCACGAGAATTGATGTTTCCAGCAACGGTAAGTTTTGAGGTTGGGTTTGTTGTACCAATGCCAACGTTTCCATTTATATACAATTTGTCGGGAGAGCTGTAAGATGGAGGATTAAAGCCAATACCCATTCCATAGGCATTAACCGCTAAAATATTTCCTTCCTCCGTACTTTGAATATCTATAAATCTATAATTACTTGCATATTGAGGGGTACCCCATGAACCTTGGTACATTATTTTTATTGCTCTGGGAATATTTAAGTTATGCGATCTTAAAACATCAACACCTGCTTGCGGATTTACAACACCTACACCAAGGTTTTTTGCTGTGAAATCAGTAGTTATATTATTTAAATTTCCTGAATGCCAAATTCTATTCCATCCTTGCCAGTTACCGGACCATCTTCCAAAGTATAATTCATTTGTTCCTATACTATTTACTAAGCTTGCATAATTATTAACGTCAAAACCAAAATTTAGACCTTGATAATAATTTGAACCTAAAGTGTTATTTGCAGGTTCCACAGCAACCCATTGCCCGTTTACCCCAGAAAAAGATTGTAAATTTGTTTCTATACTGCGCAATGGAAAGTACGATTGCGCTTTTGATGACGAAATAAATGATATAATAAATAAGAACAGGAATTTTGTTTTCATTTTTTTGGTTTTATTTTGAATTAGATTCTATTTTTTCTAGTCGTTTTTCTAAATCGTTTAATTTTTTGTTTTGTTCTTCAAGCTTATTGATTTTTTTGTTCTGTTCAATAGAGTAAAGTGTGAGTTCTTCAATCTTCTGCAATAATTTAATATTCATTTCAGATAAATTAATCCCATCCTTCTTCATTTCATCAGCTGAAGCAATTTCGGGAAGATGTTTATTTTCTTTAATGTATTTGTCAACAGCATCAAGAGATGGTAAATCGTAGTTGTTTTCAAAAACAAAATCTGCTCCGGCATCTACGGTTACTTTTACCTCACGAGAATTGATGTTTCCAGCAACAGTAAGTTTTGACGTTGGAAATTTCGTTCCTATCCCTACATTTCCACCTACAGGAGCTATAAGTATATTTTGTTGATCTGTTCCAGGTTTAACGCTTTGAATGTATCCTGCAGAAAATTGATCATCATAACCAAAATACATAAATTGATTTGATGTGCTACTTTTTAATTTTAAGGTTCCAATTTCATTACCTAGTTGAGACGAACCCATTATTTCAAGCCTACTATTTGGATTAGCTGTACCAATTCCAAGATTTCCGTTTAAAATATAACTACTATTAAATCCTTGTATTTTTAAATTTCCTGAAGATTCAACATCACTTTTGGAATCTAAAAGATAGCGCCAGGTCTCCCAACTATTCTGATTATAAAAAGCGCTTCTGTATTGTATTCTTCCACTTTCCCATGTA
The DNA here is from genome assembly GCF_001427905.1 of Flavobacterium sp. Root420. Lineage (GTDB taxonomy): Bacteria > Bacteroidota > Bacteroidia > Flavobacteriales > Flavobacteriaceae > Flavobacterium. The sequence continues at coordinate 86,866 of NZ_LMEF01000029.1, read as the reverse complement.
CTGTTAAAATACAACTGAGACACAAGATGCCCCGCCTTTCCATAAATTTCCAATAATGATCCATATGTAGTAGGAGCATTAGTCCCTCCATAATTGTCCCATAATTTAATTGACATAGGAATAATCCCAACTCTTGGAAGAGCATTAAAATCTTTTTGTTCTGTTGCCCAGTTTAAACTTTGAGAGCCTAAATTGCCATTAAAAGTTTGACTTTTTACAACTGAATGAAAGAAGATAATAATCAATAGTAAAGTTTGTTTCATATGTTTTTATTTTAATTTTTCTTCAATTTTAGATAACCTATCTAAAATGTTTTTAAAAGATTCGTTTTCTTTTTTTAATGTTTCAATCTCATTTTTAGAATTAGCAATTTCATTTTTAAAATTTTCAATTTCTAAAGTTTGGACAGTATTTTTCTTTTCTTGTTGAATTAGATAAAGAGTAAGTTCTTCTATTTTCTGTAAAAATTTAGCATTCATTTCTCCTAAATTAATCCCATTTTTTAAAACCTCTTCCTCACTTGGGATATCTTCTAAATGCCCTTTTTTGTTAATGTGTTTTTCAACTTCCTGAAGCGTTGGCAAGTTATACTCTTTTTTGAAAACAAAATCTGACCAGCCATTCATGTCTACCTTTACTTCTTTGGAATGGATGGTTCCATTTACAGCTAATTTCGAATCTGGAGATGATGTTCCAATACCTATGTAACCATTTCGATCGATACGCATACGTTCACTACCAGAAGTTCCAAAAACAATGTTTCCGTTCATATCAGGCACCGTAGAATAGCCCGCTAAATCGATATAAGATTTAATTCCTGGGGTTGTCCCACCTCCAGCTGAAATTCTTAAAAAACCATCATCATAATCATTTCCACTATTACTATAACCTCTAATTTCCCCTGTTAGTAAGGTCTTACTAGTAATTGACGGCCTAGCCAAAGTATTTGTCAATCCTCCATTTATTGTTAGTGAGCCAGCAATAGATAATTTGCTAACGGGCGAGTTTGTGCCAAAACCTGCGTTTCCTTGTGTATCCAAAGTTAAAACCTCCTTATTTACACCAGAAGATGAAACAATACCAAAAGACATAGAATTATCTAATAACCTAAGATATGACCCTCCTCTTATAATATTCAACAAATGCATTCCCCGGCTTGTAGATACCGCTACATTATTACCAATACCCACTCCGGAATAACTTACTTCCGGTTCGCTAGACCAGAGCATTAAATCAGCTTGACGTGCATCGTCACCTCCTCCCAAAGAATGCAGCAAAATTTGAGAGTCATTATGATAACCACTTAAATGTAACCTATATAATGGAGCTGTTGTCCCAATCCCAACATTCCCTGAAACAGGGAAGGGAGATGTATTTTGGGCAAAATTTATTTGTGTAGTTAATATCAAAAAAAATACTATATACCTTTCCATAATTAATCCTTTACAAAATTTTTGATCTGCTTCTCTAAATCAATCTGATTTTTTTTGATTAAATCATTTTCGGTTTTAATCAAATTGTTTTGTTTCTTCATCTGTTCATTTTCCTTTTTCATTTCAATCATATACAAAGTAAGTTCCTCAATTTTTTGTAACAATTTAGCATTCATTTCTCCTAAATTAATTCCATGAATATTTTCTAAATGGCCTTTTTCATTGATGTATTTTTCAACTTCTTGAAGCGTTGGCAAATTGTAGTCTTTTTTGAAAACAAAATCCGACCAGCCATTCATATCTACTTTTACTTCTTTGGAATGGATTGTGCCGTTTACTGCCAATCGTGAATCCGGTGATTTAGTTCCTATCCCCACATTTCCACCTATAGGAGCTATAAGTATATTTTGTTGATCTGTTCCCGGTTTAACACTTTGAATGTATCCTGCAGAAAATTGATCATCATAGCCAAAATACATAAATTGATTTGCAGAAGAGCTTTTGAGTTTTAAAGTTCCTATCTCATAACCTGCTTGCGAAGATCCTAATATCTCAAGTTTGCTAGTTGCATTATCTATCCCAATACCAAGATTCCCTTCAGTATTTATACTTAGAGCTTGTTTCTGCATACTAGAAGATGATATTATATTAAATGTAATATAATTATCAAGTAATCGAATATATGAACCTCCTCTCGCTGGATTAAGTAAGTTCAGGCCACCATTAACAGTAGTAAAATTATGTATGTTATTACCAATTCCAACACCTGAATAAGTAAGTCCTGGTTCACTTGCCCATAGTACTAAATCAGCTTGATTTATATTACTGCCTCCTCCAGTTGAGTGGAGCAAAATTCTAGAATCACCATGGCCGCCTTGGATGCTAAGTCTATGTGCTGGTGCATCTGTAGTTCCAATACCAACATTATTATTTCCCGACGTACCTTGAATTACACCATTTGGTGTATAAATTTGAGCATTTATATATGATGTCGAAGAAAGTATTAAAAGGGCAAGTTTTATTTTCATTTTTATTGTTTTTGCAATTTATTTTCAAATTTAGAAATCCTACTCAGTACTGATTTGAAAGATTCGTTTTCTTTTTTAAGCTCTTTAATTTCCTTATTCTGTTCAATCATATATAAAGTCAACTCTTCAATCTTCTGTAAAAGTTTAGCATTCATTTCCCCTAAATTCACACCGTTTTTCAGAACTTCTTGAATATTTTCTAAATGGCCTTTTTCATTGATGTATTTTTCAACTTCTTGAAGCGTTGGCAAATTGTAGTCTTTTTTGAAAACAAAATCCGACCAGCCACTCATATCTACTTTTTCTTCTTTAGAATGAATGGTTCCATTTACATCTAATTTATTTGTTGGATTTGTAGTTCCTATTCCAACATTATTATTCGTAATAGACATTACCATAACTGCTGTTCCAAACATATCTGGATAACCTTGATTATAAAAACGGATTCCTCCATAAGAAGAATGGGCGCTAAAGGTTAGACCTTCATGCCAATTAAAAACATAAGGATAATGAGAACCAGCTCTTATATCGATTGGCTTTGAAGAAGAAGATTGTCCGAAACCATAAAAATTGTTTGCTCCACCGTTAATTTGAACGGTTCCATTTACATCTAGTTTTGCTTCTGGAGCTGCCGTACCAATTCCGATATTACCGTTTGTATTTATATTTAATTGATCAAAGTTTTCTATACCATTGATTTTAAAAGTATGCAAATCAATACTAGCATTCCAACCTTTACTTATTATTTTACAAATTCCATTAGTATTTAAATCAAAAACCAAATTAGAGTTTAATTTGGTTAATTCTAATGTGCCACTTGGTACTGCTGTACCAATACCTACATTTCTACTAAAAGCTACATCTCCGTTGTTATAAAACATGGTTTGATAATTAAAGTTGTAATTATTGTCAATTAATGGTGCAATGTGTAAAGTTGTCCTTCCATCATCGGGTGTATGAAATATCCAGCTATTTGATCCACCACTAAAAAGATCTTGTGAAAAACATATTGCATTTACCAGGAAAAGGAATAGAATAGGTAGTTTTTGTTTCATAAGTAACTTTTGTTTTATTTTTTAATTATTTTATAGTAAAGCAAGGTTAATTTTTAGATTTGGGGACAGTAAATTTCGCATGCAAATCTAATAGAATGATTTGTTAATTTTTTACGGGAAACCTCATTTTGGATTTTACTATTCTGACATCTCAACAAACATGCGGAAGACTTATTATATTTTTTATAAAAATTAAAAACCTCCAAAGTCAAAATTGATCCAGAGGTTTTGTATTTATTTAAAAGTGGAAATTCAAATATTATTATACTTAAATAATCAATATATTTAAAATCTTTAAATGATCAACTAAACGGTTCAAAAACTGTCCCGTTAGGGCTACCAAATAAAAATCTTCAGAGAAATCTCGAGCTTTTTTTACTTAAACCTATTAAAAAGAAGAAATGAATCTTTTACATTAAAGAAAAAACACTCCAACCACAGAGAATCAAAGAAATTATCATCAAAATTTTGGATATTTTTTTTAGATAAGCTGCCTTTTTAGATTCTGAAAAGATAATCGTTGCTACTGCTAATAGGGATATTTCAATGACAGTTAAGAGAAAAGCATTTTGAAGACACTTAGGAAACAAGCTAAGGTAAGCAACCTTGCACTCTTCAAACTCAGTGTATATGGTACATACATATAGCCAACAGAGTTTATTTAAAATACCAACTGCAAGTAATAGTACACCAATACTATAAATAATCGATTTGTATTTAGATTTCATAATCATGCAAATTAGACTTTAGAAAACCTCAAAACTCCACAGTGTTGTGAAAGTAATGAGGCTCCGCTAAAATATTATACAGTAATGGATTCAAATTGCTTAAGGTCTCGGGTATTTTTTTGTACAGCAAGGGCCGAAAACAATCCTAATACAAACGACATTCCGAAGAAACCTTTTTCACTAAGCAGTAAATCAGCATTCCACAGACCTATTATAAGCAATACTATAGAGGCAATAGTACTAAACCAGCTTATACTGTAATACAAATCAGTTACGGGTATGCCTTCGAGCCTGTCACGCACACTTTTTTGTACAGATATTACCGAGAAAAGTCCAAAAAGAAGAATTGTAAAATAATAGCCTTTTTCATTGTAAGCCATTTCCGAATTATAAAGACCAATACAATATGCGGTCATACCTATAATTAAGGTCATCCAGGATGCTCCCACAAAGGCAACACTTGGTTTTAAAGCGTCATATCCAATATTTAATCCTGCATTTTTTGATTCTGAATTGTTGTTTGATTCATTTGATTTTAGCGGTTCCATAATTTTATGTTTTATAATTAGGAGACAAATCTCAGAAAGAAGCAGGAGTTAGCAAAACTAATTTCTTTATAAAACTGACGATATAAAATTTGTTTTTATTATTTTTATCTCAGTAAAAACCATATTTATGAATGCACTACACGAAATATCAAATATGATGAATGAAAATGATAAAAAAGCATTCATACACTATTTATCAAAGAAAAACAAACGCAAGGATACAGGCAATATAGCGTTATTCAATTCTTTAAAAACTGACGATATAAAGTTTAATAAAAAAAATTTACAAGATAAAAAAAGTGTCGATGCTTATCATGCTCTGAGAAAAAGACTTTATGATAACATGATTGACTTCATGGCTAATCGAAATTTTGAGAATGATACTTCTCAGGAAAATGCAATACTTCGTCTTATTGTTGTGAGCCGTTTATTTTTCGAAAATAAACTTGAAAAAACAGCTTTTAAATGTTTAGCAAAGGCTGAAGTGCTCGCAGCGAACATTGAACATTTTAGTCTGCTTAATGAAATATATCTAACCCAGATACAATTTGCACATTTCGATCTGTCACAGCCAATTGAAAAAATAATACAGAATTTCAAAACAAATAAAAAACAGCTTGAATATGAGCAGCAGCTTAATTTGGGCTATGCTGTTTTGCGGCGTGAACTGGCTGCTATACTTCATGAAAGTCGAATTGTAGATTTCGAGTCGCTTATAAAAAACACTATTGAAACCTACGGAATATCATTAAAACAGGGATTAACTTTTAAATCTCTTTACCAGATATTATTTATTGCCAATGAATATGCCTCTATAAATAATAATTACTCACTTATAGAGCCATTTGTTGTTAAAAGCTATCGGTTTATTAGTAAAAAAGCAGATCTGACCGATAAGCATTTGTACTATCATATCTACATATTGTATTTTATAGCCAACTTCTATTTTCGTAATGGTCAGTTTACAACGTCTTTAAGCTATCTTAATTCTATGTTTACCGAATTAAAGAAACAGTCTGACAAATACTATTGGCGTTTTTGTTTGAGGTATTTCTTACTGCTTTCTTTCAATGAAAATTATCTTGGGAATTTTCAAAAAGCGATCGAGATTGCCGAAAAATCTTTAACGTTAAATAAAAAGACCGATCCTAATGACAGTAACGACATTCGTCTTATGCTTATCGTTTTTTATATACAGCAAAATGCCGGACGTAATGCCGTAAAAGAAATGGCAAAACTAAACCATACCGACAGCTGGTACGAAAAAAAAATGGGCATGGACTGGACAATAAAAAAATGTCTTGTAGAAATCTTACTTCATATACAGGAAGAAAATACAGAACTGGCAATATCCCGGATAAAAAGTTTTAAACGACGCTATAAAAAATACCTTTTAACTGTAAATGAAGAACGGGTTGTACACTATCTCTTGTTTGTAGAACAATATGTAATGAAACCAGAAATTATAAAAACTGAAAAATTTCAAAAAACAATAGAAGGATTTATAATTACGTCGCAAAACGGACCTAAGGACATTTTAATCATGAGTTTTTTGGGCTGGCTGCTAGCAAAAGTGCGACAGAAACCGATTTATGAGACAACCTTAAATCTTCTAACTACCTATTTTCCCGCCTCGCATTCGATATAAACTGTGGTATCTATAGGAAGAAATATGAAACTTTTATAAAAAATATAGTATGATAAATGACATTATCATCTTTCTATCTTAAAATAAGCGACTTCTGCTTCATTTCTTATTAAATTATTTAATCGTTCAAATCCGGCTTTTTGCAATACATTCTGTGATCCGATATTGTAAAGATCCGTTATAGCTACAACTTCTTTTGTATTTGTATTTGCAAAACTATATTGAGTTATAGCCTTACATACTTCTGTAGCGATACCTTTCCCCCAATATTCCCTACTAAGCACATACCCTATTTCTATCTGGTTTGTATTGTGTACAAAAATACGAGCGACACATATTCCTATAAAATTATTATTTATAGTATCGAATATTGCCCAGCGACTAAGCCTTTTCTTTTCATAATTTTCAAGCAATTCAGTAAACATCTCCACATATCTTTCCGGTGAAGTATCAGGTAAATATTCTGTAACCTGACTGTCCTGAAAGAGCTCTAAAAATGTTTGCTGTTCATGAGATAAAAATTCACGAATAATTATTCTGGGGCTTTGATAAAGAGTAGACATTAATTACGACAGTATTGAGATAAATAATTTAGAAGGTTTTTAGTTTTTTGCTAAAAACTTTCTTTTGCAAAATACAAACGAATTTAGACTAAAAAAATAAGCAGTGCAAACCTTATTAAAGTTCTGACTTTAAATTTATTTTACCTTTCTGAAGCCCTTTACCTGTTACTTCCAATTGGATTGTACCAACCGTTTTGACTGCTTTAACCAGGACCACCAATTTACCGCTGAAAAGCTTCATTTTATTTTCGTGAAATATTTCTAATGATGTAGCATCGCCATTACATGCTGCTCTGTACGTTGCAGCGCCGGTTACCTTAAACTGCAGTTCATTTACTGCTGTAGGACACGGAATTCCATTTTTATCTACCACTGAAACGGTTACAAAAGAGATATCCTCGCCATCGGCCTTGATTATTTTACGATCTGCTTCGAGAACAATTTTATAGGCATCTCCGGCCGTTTTAACCTCACTTTCGGCAGCGATTTTCCCGTTGGAACCAAATGCTACTACTTTTACAGTTCCTGGCTCATATTTCACATCATTCCACATTAAACGATAACGGTTTTGCGGACTTGAATTGTTTTTTTTCTGCACGCCCATACTTTTTCCGTTTACGAAAAGTTCTGCGCTGTCATAATTTGTGTAAACGAAAACGGGAGTAATTTCTCCTTCTCTTCCTTTCCAGTTCCAATGTGGCAGTATGTGAAGTGTTTTATCCTGTGTATTCCATCTGCTTCTGTACAGATAAAAACGGTCTTTAGGAAGTCCGGCTAAATCTGAAATACCGAAATAAGAACTTCTTGATGGCCATTTTTCATCATAAGGCGTAGGTTCTCCTAAATAATCAAAACCAGTCCAGACAAATTCACCAATAACCCACGGTTTGTCATCCTGAAGCACAAAATCTTCATCAGGGACATTTGACCAGCTGCAAGCTTCGAGATCATAAGAAGAACATTGAAGATCATCGTATTGTTTTTCTTTTTGCTGTACAACAGGAAATTTATAAATTCCTCTTGAACTCACTGTTGACGCTGTTTCTGAGCCTAATATAAATCCTTGTGGAAATGATTTGTAAGCTTCTTCATAAAGATGCACTCTGTAATTCAGTCCTGGTACATCCAATAAAGACCCAAAACCGGACGCCATAGTTTGTTTTACCTGATCCATTCCCACCGTTACCGGGCGTGTAGGATCTTCTCTATGGAAAATATCCTGCAAAAATTTAGCTCTGGTCAAACCTTCCGCTCCATATTGATCCGGAACTTCATTTCCTGAACTCCACATTACAATACAAGGATGATTTCGTGTGGCTCTCACTAAATTTACAATGTCTTTTTCTGCATACTCCTCAAAAAAGCGATGGTATCCGTTTTGTACTTTTGGTTTGGCCCATTCATCAAAACTTTCAGCCAGAAACATAAATCCCATTTCATCAGCCAGTTCAAGCTGTTCAAAAGAGGGCATATTATGCGAACTGCGAATCGCATTACATCCCATATCTTTTAGAATCGTCAGCTGTCTTCGAAGCGCCGCTTTGTTTACCGCAGCACCAAGAGGTCCTAAATCATGATGAAGACAAACGCCTTTAAATTTTGTTACTTTTCCGTTAAGGCTAAATCCCTTATTGGCTTCGTATTTAATAGATCTAATCCCGAATTTTATACTTTGTTCGTCCTTTAAAGTTCCGTCAGCTGCGTATAATTTGGTAATGGCCGTATACAAATAAGGCGTTTCCGGACTCCATAAATGAGGTTTTGCAACAGGAATACTTTGATGATATTTTCCGTCTATCAGTTCTGTCTCTTTTTGTGTTGCTACGATAGTATTAGTAGCATCTTTTATTTGGGTTACCATTGATAGCTTATCGCCATTAACCTCAGCTTTAAGATCAACAACAGCGGTATTTTCGTTAATGTCCGGAGTTGTAATAAACGTTCCCCATTGTACAAAGTTTTCTTCTTCTTTTATGACAATACTCACTTTTCTGTACAAACCGGCGCCGGGATACCACCTGGATGAAAATGGCATATTAGTCAATTTTACAGCCAATATATTTTCCGAACCTGCAAGAAGATCTTTGGTAATATCAATGGTAAAATAACTGTACCCATATCCCCACTGTCCTACTTTTTTTCCATTTAAATAGACCTGCGGTTCACTCATGGCGCCTTCAAAAATAAGGAGTGCTTTTTTTCCTTTTTTAAACTCGGGAATAGAAAATGTATTGCGATACCAGCCTGTACCAATATGTGGAAGTGCTCCCGTACGACCCGTTTTTTCGGTTGGAATTTTTTCTCCGTTTTGTTCAATTGCCGAAACCTGTTTGTCCCATTCTTTATCAAAAGGTCCGTAAATGGCCCAATCGTGAGGTACGCTGACTTTTTCCCATTTTGAAACATCAAAAGCTACAGAAAAGGCTTCTTCTTTTACTTCTTTAGAAAAGCGCCAGTTGTCTTTTAAAATAACTGTGGTTGATTGTGACCTCATTTTTCCAGAAGAAAAAACCAGAAGAAATACGAATAATATTGATCTAAAAATTAATTTCATTTTCTGTTTTATTTTTTCACCATTAAGATATTAAGATAATTTAGCTTTATGAAACTTAATATCTTAATAGTGAAATTTAATTTTAAATTTTTATTCTTTAAAAGCATCCAGTGCCGGTGATGGTTTTCCGTCAGGAAGCCAGGCGTTTAATTGATAACCGCTCCAGCTTTTTTCGCCTTGTGGTTCCCAATAAATAACGCCTAAACCTTTGTTATCAGGTACGCTTTTTACGGCTTTTATAGTAGCTTCCAGCATTTCTTTGGTGTTTTGTACTAATGTATAATCACCACCAACTTCGACCACCATCACTTCTTTGTTGTAGCGGGAAGCCATGTCTTTTAGATTATTTTCTAAATCTAAAATAGTGCTTTGATAATCGGTTTTGATCCAATACGGATAATACGACAAACCAATTACATCATATTGTACCTTATTTTCAGTGGCTTTATCAAAAAACCATCTAAATTTCTCATTTTTATTTCCTTCATCCAAATGAACAATAACTTTAATTTTTGGATCGATGGCTTTTGTAGCGTCATATCCTTTATTAAGTAGTTGTGCCAACTGATTAAAATTGTCTGTATGTCCTTCCGGCCAAAGCATACCACTCGGAATTTCGTTTCCAACCTGAACCCATTGCGGCGTTACTCCTGCTTTTTTTAACAGTTGCAAAACATCATACGTATGTTGGTAAACATCGGTTAACAATTCCGGAAAAGAATGTTTTGCCCATGCAGCGGGTTTGTTTTGTTTGCCGGGATCTGCCCAGGAATCGCTGTAATGAAAATCGATCATGATACGCATTCCCATTTTTTGCGCACGAACTGCCATGACAACAGTTTCTTCAGGACTGCAATGCCCACTTGCTTTATCATTATTTGGATTTACCCAGACGCGCAACCTGATGGTATTTATGCCGCGGTCTTTTAATAATTGCAGACAGTCTTTCTCAGCACCGTCTGCATCATAAAATTTATAGCCGGTTGCTTCCATTTGCGGCAGCCAGCCTACATCTGCTCCTTTTGAAAAAGAATATTTTTCACTTGCCATTTTAGATTTACAGGAAGTAAACAGAACGGCAGTTATCATCAAAAAAGATACAATTTTAAGCGATTTTTTCATGTTTTAATCTTTACTGAAAGCTTGCATTACGGATAAGGCGTTGTTATCAAAACTATATAAAGCCTGATTTTCGAATGTAGAACCGCTTGTAGATTGTGGTCCTTTAAAAGCAACCCACTCACCTCCCCAGTACGCAAATCCTTGTCCAAATTGGGATGTTTTTACTATGTTTTTAATATCCATAACAAAAGTTCTTTGCCCCGCCGGAGTTGCCGGATACCCAGGTACCAACTGATCGTTTGTTCCCACAATATTATTAGTCTGATCATTGTGTAATAAGGTAAAAGGATAAGCGGTTTCTGCAATCAGGACTTTTTTACTGAATTTCTTTCCTAAAGCATCAATGGTGTTTTTTACCACTGTTAAATCTTTACCATGCCAAACAGGATAGTAAGATAGCCCGATATAATCGTAATCAACCGTTTTCATTTTGGTAAAAAACCAATCTGTAGCACCGCCATTTACACCTGCATAATGAATCATTATTTTTGTGTTTGGTGCTTTACTGCGAACCGTTGCGCTTGCAGCACTTAATAAAGCGATACATTGTTGTTCATTACTGATTAGATTTCCTTGTGGCCACAATAGTCCGCTATTTATTTCATTACCAATTTGAATAATATCGGGCTTGATTTCTGTAATTATTGTAGCGGTATAATCAGAAACTGCTGTTTTTAAATCGGTAAAAGATAAATTTTTCCATTCTTCGGGAATGGTCTGCACTGCGGGATCAGCCCAATTATCAGAATAGTGAACGGTAAGCCAGACTCTTAAACCAGCCTGCCTTGCTTTTTGAGCCAGTTGCTTTACTTCGCTTAAACCAGAACGCCCATTTACAGGATTTTTCCATAAACGAATTCGGACTGTATTACAACCGGCATTTTTTAGTGTTGTAAGCATTTCTTCGGCTTTGCCGTTGCTGTAAAATTTAGTTCCCAAAGCTTCCATTTGAGGCAAAAAAGAAACATCTGATGCCCTGATAAAAGTATCACTTGCATCTGGCGGGCTAACTGCTTCTGTGTCTGCAGCATCATTATTGGAGCATGAAAATTGAATTGCCGTTATAGCCAGTAACCCAAGAATTTTTATATATTTTTTCATGAATATGAGTTATAATTAATGAGATTTTGAATTTAAAAATAAGTTCTTTTAATGTAAAGAAGAAGCCTCAAAATAAGCTTATTGAGGCTTCTCTTATTTTTTTAAATTCAATTTATGGAGTTGCTATGAACATGTAACGGCCATCTAAATCGTTGAACCAGATTTCATATTTTCCAGCCTCAACAATAATATCTCCGCCATTATCGCCCCAGCTTACATCCCAGCTGTTGTTTGCTTTGAATTTCATTTTTCCGGCTTTTAAGGTTTGAGTAACTTTCCAGATATGGCCATCAAATGCAGATTTCACTAAAGAAACCTCTGTGTTCCAGCCGGCATCATCGCCTGTTAATACAGATCCCGTCAAACCAATTGTCGCATACGTTGTCATTGGTCCTGTATAAGGTGTTATTTTGTATGTTAATTCTTCAATATTAATTTCAAAACTATAATAACCTGAAGCTGGCGTTGGAAACACACCCGGGTCAGTATCGCTTTCTGTTGCTCTGTATTGTACTTTAGCACCATTTGTTCCGTAAGCCGGAGCCCAGAAACCAATTTGCTCAATTAATTTAAAACCATCTTTATTAAAAAATCCAGTATAATAGAACTTTGCGTTTTCCTTTGTATCTCTGTAAATTGGCATGTTGTTGCTCGTTACACTCCATCCTGCAGCAGTGCCAGGTCCCACTAAAAACAAATCAATTCTAGGAAATACACCTCTGTAAGGAGTCAATGCGATTGTAATGGGCGTAGAAAGTTTTGGTTCTGAAAGTGTTGTTCCAACCGTTGATTTAATTCTAACATCGATTGTTCCTTCAACATCAGCCGTAAGGCCAAGTTCAAGTGCTTTTGCATTAAGCTCAGCTACTGAAATAGCGGCGTGAGTAGAAGTAGAAGACGTAATATCTACCGGAGCTGCAAACTCCGTATTACTGGCTGCAAACTGTACGGTATAGGTAACGATAGTAGGTGTTCCGTAATTCACTTTTTCCCAGGTCAAAGTCAGGGCGGTATTGTTAGGTGTGTCTTTATTTAAAATAGTCGAAGAACCATTCTCAGGTGTAATGATTGAAAAAGCCGCTTCCTGAGGCTCTAAGATCATCAAATCTGTTTCGTTTTCACAAGACCAAAGTCCTGTAACTAAAGCAATAGCTATAAAAATTTTATATATGTGTTTCATTTTTGTATCGTTTATGTTTTTAAAAAAGTTTTAGTAACCCGTGTTTTGAGTCAAATTTCTATTGGCTCCCAATGATCCTTCCGGAATAGGAAAAACGCTCATGTAAGAAGGAATAGAAATTCCTTTTGAAGAATTTCCTTTCCATGCCCAATTGTAAGATCCTCCGGTATATTTTCCAAAACGAATTAAATCTTGTCTTCGGTGTGCTTCCCAGTGCAATTCGCGCGCTCTTTCATCAATTAAAAAATCAAGTGTTAATTCGCTTAATGTAATGTTTCCAACAGTCGAGTTACTATTCGCTCTTTGTCTCAAAGCATTTACATAATTTAAAGCCTGAGTAGTTGTCCCGTTTCCGCCTCGTAAAGTGGCTTCTGCATACATTAAATAAACATCAGCTAATCTGAATAATGGAAAATCAGTATCTGCATAAGTAGAACTGATGCCGTTAACTCCCGTGGAAGTTTTATTAGAAAATTTAGATAAAATATAGCCTTGTGTTTTTACACCAATATCTTCAATATCAATAGATCTTTGTTTTGCCGGATCGCCCTGAACACCTTTTCCTATTGTATTTCTGGTATCCTGACTGAATTTTGTCCCGTCAAATTTTTGAGCAAATTCTTTTCTGATTCTAAGTGCTCCTGTCCAGCCGCCAATTCCAAAATCAGCACCATTGTTTTCCCATGCACCAATTTGTCCGTTTGTTAAAACCGTTGTTGCTCCCCAGTTTTGAGAAACTGCACCATCTGACTGGATTCCGAAAATGATTTCTTGAGAGGTGTTGTTGTCTGCTTTAAAGTTGTCAAGGTATTTTGGTTTTAAAGTATGACCGCCGGCAATAATTTCATTACACATTGTTATACAGTCATTAAAACGATTTTCCTGAACATATACCTGGGCATTCAAATACATTTTTGCCAAAATCATACGTGCCATAGATTGGTCCAGTCGTCCGTATTCATTTGTTCTGGCTGCTTTTAAATCGGGTAAAACAGCTTTAAGTTCCGTTTCGATAAAATCAAATAATTGTTTTCTGTTAAACTCAGGTCCGGTAAAATTTACAGGGTCATTTTCGGTATACATGGGTGCTTTTCCAAATAAATCCATCATGTTATAATAAGCATACGCTCTTAAAACACGAACTTCTTTACGGTAAAGTTCTATATCGGCCAAAGTTGCAGCATCAGTAATGCCTCTTGAACTTAGTTTCTCCGGTGTACTCTGACGTAAAAATTCGTTTGCATAAGAAACAGAAACCATCGTTCTGCTAAACATTCCTAAAATAACAGGATTTGCCGCCGTCCAGATATTGCGTTGTAATTCTGCGGTTCCTCCGTCATTTTCATAACTCCAAACCAATTCGTCTGTTGTTAATTCCTGCAGGTACAATAAACATCTTGTAAACTGGCTTGTTCCTGCATCTACACCTTCAAGCGAAGAATTATCAGGGCCAAGTACTCCTGTTAAAGTTAAATTTCCGTATACTCCTGCGAAAGCTTTTTTATATCCGTCCGGAGTCGAAAATAAAACATCAGACGAAAGAACGTCATCATCTTTAGACACTACATTTAAGTCATCAGTACAAGACTGAAAAACGGTAGTCACTGCTAAAATTGTTATTAAAATATATTTTTTCATCTTTATTAAAATTTAAGATTAAGACCAAATAAAACAGATCGTTGTCTAGGATAAATGGTTTTGTCTACACCATTATTCGTAATTTCAGGATCTAAACCGCTGTATTTTGTAATGACAAAAACGTTCTGAACTCCAGTCGACATTCTTAACGAGGCTTTGCTGTTTAACCAGTTGTTTAAGGTGTATCCTAATGTAATATTGTCCATCTTTAAGAAAGAGGCATTCTCTATATAAAGATCTGACAATACAACATTTGAGGTAGTCTGAAAATTAGTTTCTGTTACCTGAGATGGAATATTACTTAAAACCCCTCCGTTTTCCATAGCGTCATATTGCGCTCTGCTGGCATCTACGGCATTAAAAATTCGGTTACCAATACTGGCTCTTAAATTAAATGAAAAATCGAATTTTTTGTAATTCATATTGGATGCAAATCCTAAAGTAAAATCTGGATCCGGATTATTATAAATGTATTTATCTGAATCATTTTTGACATTATCGCCATTTAAATCTACAAAAGCGCCTTCAATTGGTTTTCCTTCATTGTTGTATAATTGTTTGTATACGTAGAAAGAATAAGGAGTGTAACCTTCTCTGAAAATCTGTCCCGGAGTTCCTGTTCCTGCAATGTTGTCTCCTAAAAAGATATCGCTTCCGTTTACCAGATTTTTGATTCTTCTTTCAAATTTGGATACATTAAAATTCATATTCCAATTGAAATTCTCTGTTTTTACCGCATTCGCATTAATCGTAAACTCGACCCCTTTTGTGGTAAAGCTGCCCACGTTTTGATACACGCGGTTAGAGAAATTACTACCATCAGATATGGCTGCATTTACTAATAAATCTTTAGATTCTTTGTAATAAACATCAAGTCCTGCAGATAAGCGATTGTTTAAAAAACCAAAATCAAGACCTGCATTATAGGAAGTGGTTTCTTCCCATTTCAAATTGTTTGTTCTTTTTGAGGGAAGTGCAACCGGAATTGGACTGTTTCCAAAATAATACTCAGAATTTCCACCACCCATCTGGTATTTTTGTAAATATCCGTTTGGCTCAGGAATATCTTGTTGTCCTGTAATACCATAACTTAATCTCAATTTTAAGTCAGATAATATTGTACTTTCTTTAAAGAAATCTTCTTTGATTTTCCATGCAAAAGCTACAGAAGGGAAATTCCCCCAACGATTTGCTTCTTCAAATCTTGAAGAACCATCTCTTCTATAAGACAGCGTTAATAAATATTTATCCCTGAAATTTAAATTTGTTCTGGCAAAGAATCCTAATAAAACAACATCTGTATCCAGAGTAGTTTCAGGAAATGTTGAGGGTAAATCCGGGTTTAAAATATTGCCGGTTTCAAATTTTGAGCTTTGAAATTTTTGATACGAATAACCACCCGTCATTTCAAAATTCAATGCATTAAAAGTTTTATTATAAACTAAATAAGTATCTAATAATTTGTTTTTTCTGGTTGCTTCTGTATATTCATTTGTCCCGTATGGAATGTTGTTATTTGATGGAGCAGAACCGGCATCAGCGCCAACCAATCTTCTTCTCTCTCCATTCGATTCATCATAACCAACATTTACAACAGCTCTTAAAGCAGGTAAAAAATGAAATTTATAATCGATTTCAAAATTTCCAAAAATTCGGTCATTTGTTCCTCTGTCATTTGTATTCAGCAATTGCGAAACAGGGTTTCTTGCTGCAGTCGAAACTAACGGATAATTTCCGTTGGCATCAATCCCGGTAGTATATTCAAAATAACCTCCGTAAGGTGCACCCTCCACTTTTATGGGCTGAGTTGGGTCAAAACCAATAGCAGCTCCTTCGACAGCATCTGTAAATCTGTTTTTTTCGTCAGTATAATTGGCCGAAAGTCTCAATTTTAAATGATTGTCAAGGAAAGTCGGATTCATTACTAAACCAACCGTGTTTCTTTTAAAATTATTGGTTAAACGCAACCCTTGCTGATCTGTATTTCCCAACGTTAAACTTGTTGGAATGATATTGAATAAACTTCCTCTAACCGCTAAACTTTGATCTACCGTTCCGGTGTTTCGGTAAATTGCTTTTTGCCAGTCTGTATTTGCAGTTCCCAGTTTACTTAGATCATCGCTTCTTCTGTCTGCAATAACACTTCTAAATTCATCTGCACTAAAAACATCAACCGTTTTAGTTAGCGTACCTGCAGCATATTGTACATTATAATCTACCGATAATGTTTTGCTTCCTTTTTTAGTCGTTATAATAATAACACCATTGGAGGCACGAGAACCGTAAATTGCAGAAGCCGATGCATCTTTTAAAACCGTAATAGATTCTACAGTTGCAGGGTTTAATGAGGCTAAAAAGGAAGAAGATCCTGTATTGGTAGTATTGTCAAGAGGTAATCCGTCGATAACAATAAGTGGATCATTACTTGCAAAAAGCGAACTTCCTCCTCGAATTCTAATTTGAGAACTAGACCCCGGAGCACCCGTTGAATTTACTGTTAAACCAGCTACCCTTCCGTTCAGCAGATTTTCTGTTGTAATATTATTTCCTTTGTTAAAGTCTTTGGTCGTAAGTGCGGTAACAGACCCTGTTGCATCTTTCTTTTTAACGCTCCCGTAACCTACCTGCACCACTACTTCTTTTAGTTGATTATTATCTTCTTCAAGATATACGGTTATGTTTTTTTGTCCGGCAACCGGAATAGTTTGAGTGGAATAGCCAGTATAAGAAAACGTAATTTTACTATCTGCTTTTACTCCGGATAATTGAAATTTTCCGTCAAAATCTGTAGAGGCACTGATGTTTGCCCCTGATACTTTTATGTTTACTCCTGGTATGGGCTGCCCGGACGCTTTTTCCAGTACAACTCCGCCAATTGTGTTCTGAGCAAAAACACAAAAAGGAAGTAAGAATAATAAAAGTAAAAATTTGGTTTTAATTATTTTCATACTTTTTAATTGGGTTGGTTTAAGTTAGTTTTTTTTAATTACTGTTGGTTTCGAAATGATTGAAAGAATATTAGTTTACTCTTTCTTTTACAATAAGAAAAGGTTTCCCTCTGTAAATTTTAATTGGAATGTTGGTCATGTTTACATTTTTTTTGGTTACAATAATTGGTTAGTTTGTTTTCATTGACTTACGCTGAACAAAAAAATAATAGATTATTACTCAAACGTTATAGCGTATCAACGCACTTTGCAAATTAAGTACAGAGCGTGATATTTAGACAGGGAAAAATTCATTTATAAAAGGGGACAATTTCGTAAAAGTGTGCACAGGCCACTTCATAAAAGCATATTCTTTATTTTTTTTGCTTAAAAAAAATGATAATAGGAATAATTAACCTTTATAATAATAGAATTATCAGAAATATAATTAACCTTGGTTGCAATTATTTTTAACACATAGAAACATAGAATCATTGGCCAAAAAAAAAGCGTTTCACTTGTATTAATACGCATCCTGATACTTCGGACAATGTCATTAAGTTAAGCTTTTAGGAAATAAAATTATTGCAAATAAAATCCGTTTTCATCCGCGTTTTTACGAAGTAAATCTGTTTTATCCGCGTCAAAATTATACGCTGATTTTACTGATTCGCTAAAGCGAAAACGCTGATAAAAACGGATTTTTCTAATTACTTTCCTGATTAAACAGTAGTAATTTTATAGATTTCCAATGAAGCTAATGACATTGTGCTTTGGGACTATTTGTGAGAAACTAGTTTCTTTTGATTTACCTTTCAAGATCATAAAATCTATGTTTCTATGTGTTTAATCTAATTTTTATACACAACCAACAGGTTGTCGCTAATCTAAAAAAACCAGTAGTGCTTTTGAACATTACATAATAATTGTATTATTTTCGCAAAGCATATAGATTTCAAATATATTCACATAAAAAATTGATCCCGCTTTCTGATTACATCCCTTTTGTTTTTCGTATATCAAAAAACAACATGCTTTTTTAAAAATTTTCTATGAATAAGTTACTGTCCTTTCTTGTTATTAGTCTTCTGCATATACATGTATCCGGACAGAATTACCCGATAAGACATCTTGATATTTCATCAGGACTTTCCAACAATTCTGTTGCTTCTATCTATCAGGATCAAAATGGCTATATGTGGTTTGGAACTTTTGACGGACTTAACCGATATGATGGAAATGATTTTAAGATTTACCGCCATATTCACACTGATCCAAATTCTATTCAGGGAAATGCCATTAGCTGTATCGAAGGTGATTTTGAAAATAATTTGTGGGTAGGAACAACTGCAGGACCAGTGGTTTTTAATGCAGAACGATCTTCTTTTAGTCCATTGGAATATTATGATGCGAACAAAAAAATCAAACCTTTAAACGTTACCGCCTACGAAATAATTGCTGTACATCCTATGCATATCATTCTCGTCGCTACAAAGGAGGCAATCGTCGTTTATAAAGAAGGTGAAAAAATTGGAACTGCAATACCCTTCAACGGAAAATTAAATTATATCGCAAGATCAATATCGTATAATGCAAAAAAACAAATCTTCTATGTTTTTATAACCGGGACCGGTCTTTGCCAATACGATATTAAATCAAAAAAACTAGCGCTTCTCAACCATACAATTACAGGTGCCAATTGCATTAAATTGACCAATGACGGACTCTGGATTGGATCAGACGAAGGCGCTTATTTATATAATGACCGCCTGAATACTTATTCTAAAAATTACTTTCCGGAAAAAACAGTCGTTCGCGATTTTTATCAGCAGGAAAACAGGCTCTGGATTGCCACGGATGGAGCTGGTCTTTACATCCTTACAAAAAATCAGACTGTTCCTGTTTTATATCGTGCCAGCGGTCCTGTTTCATTGCTTAACAGTAAATCACTGTATGATATATTCGAAGGAAAAACCGGAGAAATGTGGTTCGGAACCCTGCGTGGGGGCGTAAGTATGATGGGGAAAAATCCGCTCCATTTTAATCATTTTAAAAGCAAAGACCCGCTGACCCATAAAGAAGACGAAGATCCTGCCGCAAACTTTATGCTTTCTTTCTGCGAAGATGAAAAGAAAAATATCTGGATTGGTACTGATGGCGCCGGAATGCGATACTGGAACAGAAAACAAAATACCTACGACGCTTTCTCAACAACCTCAGCTGCCGGCAGAAAAATTCAGAGCAATTTTGTTACAAGCATCGTCAGGGATTCTGATAATGCCATCTGGGTTGCTATGTGGAAAGGCGGAGTCTGCCGTATTGATCCCAACTCAAAAGCAATTCAGAATTTCTCCATTTATAATCAATTCACTAAAAAAGCAGAACAGGAATCATGGCTGCTGTTTATAGATTCAAAAAAAACGTTGTGGCTTGCTGTTACTAACGGCGGAGCACTATATCAATTTGATAAAAAACAAAACAAATTCATCTGCTATAGTACCACTTTGCGAGATGTTACCTGTCTCTATGAAACCAAAGACGGAAAAATCTGGGGCGGTACATTCAATTCGTTTTTTGAGATAGAACCAAAAATAAAAAAAATAAAAAACTATCATTCAGCTTATACTATTCGATGCATAACGGAAGATCAGAACAAAAATCTTTGGATTGGTACCGTTGAAGGTGGTCTGCTTTTATTTAACCGAAAAACGGGCAGTTTCAAAAAGTATACTACACAAAACGGTCTTTCGAGCAATACCATACTTCGCCTTTTAGAAGACAAAAAAGGGGATTTATGGATGAGTACGTATCACGGGATTTCAAGATTGAATCCGAAGAACACTACTTTCAGAAATTTCGGGGTCTCTGATGGACTTCAGGGCAATCAATTTAGCTGGAATGCGGGTACGAAACTTTCTACAGGAGAATTTATTTTTGGCGGTATAAACGGATTCAATGTTTTTGATCCTGACCATATAAAAGACAAAAAAAATACAGGCAAATTTTTATTAAATGATTTGTTGGTAAACAATCAGTCTTTAAAATTGGACAGTCCTTATATCACAGAAAAAAAACTCGAAATGATAAGCGGTGCCGAACTTCCTTATGAAAAATCGGCATTGAGTTTTGATTTTGTTTACCTGGATTATGTCAATTCCGAAAAAATTAATACTGCTTATTTCCTTGAAGGATGGGACAAAGACTGGAATTATACCTCAAAAAATAACAGGGCCAATTATTCCAGGCTGACCGAAGGAACCTATGTTTTTAAAGTAAAAACAACCGATGTTTTTGGAAACTGGACCAATGAAGTAACGCTCGCAACGGTAAAAATCCTTCCGCCCTGGTACAGAACCTGGTGGGCTTATACCTTTTATCTCATTGCTGCTGCCGCTGCCATTTATGCCTACGTAGGGTATCATAAAAACAAGGAAAGGCTTCGTTATGAAATAAAACTGGCCCGTATGGAGCATAAAAAAGACAAGGAACATGCCGAGAAACAGTTCTCTATGTTTACTTATATGGCTCACGAATTGCGTACTCCCCTATCTTTAATTATAAATCCGCTAAAAAGTGCCATTGACAGAAAAAACCGTTCTGAAGATGATCTCGACCTGAATCTCGCCTATAAAAATGCCAAAAGATTATTGAGTCTTACCGATCAGCTACTGTTATTTAGAAAAGCCGAAACAGATCTTGATGAACTGAAAATTTCTAAGATTAACTTAAACAGCTTGTGCCGTGAAATCTATGAAAGCTTTACACAAATGGCAACGGTTAAAAGTTTAAATTATCAGTTTATTGAAGAAGAAACGTCCGTTGAAATATATGGCGATTATGAAAAAATAGAGATTACGCTGTTTAATTTAATTTCCAACGCGTTCAAATTCACCCCTAATAAAGGATCTATAAGTATTGAGATAATCGAGAAAGCAGCTGATGTTTCTATTATTATATCAGACACCGGCAGCGGAATTGAGGAGAATGATATCGATACTATTTTTGAAGAATTCAGACAGGTTAAGTCTAAAGCCAGCAATGGATTTGGAATCGGTCTTTATGTTGCCAAATATTTTGTGGCCAAACATCATGGCGAAATAAAATGTGAGAGTAAAGTTGGAAAAGGGACTTCGTTCACTATTACACTTCCGAAAGGAAAAAGTCATTTTGCAGAAATGAGTATCAATGAGAATCATCCGCAGATGTCGCCTCTTGTAGGTGAGCTTCTGGAAGGAATGCCGGCTGATAATCAGAACACATCTAAAAGCAGCAATCAGCCATCAAATCCTGAAAATATACAGTCAGCAATAATCAGTACAAAAAAAGTATTGCTAATTGTTGAAGACAATCCCGAAATGAATCATTATCTGGTACAGCTTTTCTCCAAAAACTATATTGTTTATTCGGCAGCAAATGGACTCGAGGGACTGAAATTGGTCGAAAAACACCTGCCTGATATTGTACTAAGCGATATTTCTATGGAAGGCATGAATGGTTTGGATTTATGCAAAAAAATCAAACAAAATGATGATTTTAGCCATATTCCGGTGATACTGCTAACAGCTACAACCAGCAATGACATTCATTTACAGAGCATTACTGAAGGTGCAGACGACTATGTTACCAAACCTTTTGACAGTGATATACTTCTGGCACGAGTTGATTCTGTTCTTCGAAACAGAGGGCAATTGCGCAAGTATTTCTTAGACAGTATAACGCTTCGTGAAAATACAAATAAAGTTCCTCTTGAATACAAAGAATTTCTTGATAAATGTATCGAAATCGTCGAAGCCAATCTTGAAAACAGCGAATTTAACCTAAAGAATTTCTCTGCAGCAATGGGTATGAGTCATTCCAGTCTTTACAAAAAGATTAAAGCAATTTCGGGACAAACTGTAAATGTTTTTATCCGATCTATCAGAATCCGCCGAGCCGCAGTAATTATGCTTACTGAAAATATTAATATCGCGCAGGTTGGGCCTCAGGTTGGTATAGAAGATCAGCGTTATTTCCGTCAGCAGTTCGTAAAATTGTTTGGGATGAAACCTTCAGAGTATATCAAAAAATATAGAAATTCTTTTAATAAGGAATTGAATATCATTCAGAAAAGAGATATTACATAATTAAAAATCTATATTAGCTATTACTAAAAAATGAAACTGATACTTAAATCTTTCCTAAGTACGGAGATTGAAGTAAGTACAATCAGGTTAACTGACATTTTAACAAACTCAATTATTTCATCAGTTCAAATGCAACATGCTTAATGTACTTTCTATTATAAGTATACAAGACATGAATTTTATGATCTGAAGTCTGAATAATAGCCGGATAACTGAATTCACCTTCCGATTGGTTTTCCAGATTAAATATCTTTTTCCAATGCACACCATCTTTTGAATATTCTACATCTAAAACATTTCGGCCATTAAACCAGTCTTTTCCCATTTTTAGAGGATTATTCACTAATAAAAATGATTTATTAGACAATGTTACAGCATCAATTCCTGAATTTGAGTTAACAACCTTAATACTATCCGTTCGTTGCCATGTTTTGCCGTAATCATACGACCAGCTTGAAATTAATTTATTATGCCTGCTTCGGGATAAAATTTGAATTTCTTTATCTGAATGAACCAGGAATGTTGGCTGAATAATATCAAAGTTTTTCTTATCCTGAATATCTGTTATACGCCAACTATCAGTTGCTTCTGTATAGGTTTCTATAAATACCCGCCATTTATTATCATTAATGCTTTCGGTACTGCTTCCACATAAAATAATTCCCGGACTTGTTTCGATTGGTTTATTTCTGATTGGCCCTAATATTCCTTTTGGTAGATATTTAGCATTGCTCCAGGTGTTTCCGTCATCTTTTGAAACGATCATAGCACCAAACCATTCTCTCGGATTTTTCCCCACTTTATAAAATAAATATAAATTGTGACTTTTACTTTTAAACAAAACCGGATTCCAACATGGCAGGGTATCACCTTCTTTTATTAAAGGATTTACTATTTTTTTAGGAGCTGACCATTTTTTTTCTTTATAAGATGAAATATAAATACCGACATCTTTTGCACCTTCATATTTCCCGCCAAACCAGGCTGCCAAAAGTATATTGGGTTCTAATTCAACTAATGTTGATGCATGACTAGCCGCCGTTACCGGATTTTCGGTAATATAATTTTGGGTAATATTAACTGCTTTAGGTTCGCTTTTAATTGATTTACAAGCTAGAAAAACAGAAACTAATAAAACAATCAAGCAATATTTTTTTAAATTCATAATCTAACTTTTATATAAAACAAAAGGAGAGTTTCCTCTCCTTTTGCGTTTTTAAGTAAAGAATGTGTTTGTCTTTACTCAACCAAATTAATTATTTAGTATCCCACCAAAGTTTAGTTCCTCCGGTATCGGGACCTTTAAGTTTTGTGATTGCGTCTGTAACAGCATCTTTATTAGAAGAATATTCATTTGTTGTATAAATAATTCTTTTCATTAGGCTTTTACCAACTCCGGCATCATTATTATCTGTATTAAGAACAGGATAGATTACTTTTGCATCACTTCGGCGTAAATCTGCCCAGGACTCCCAGGATTCAGGGAAAATTGCCAAATACTTTTGAACCGCAATTTGTGTACGTTGATTTGCAGCTGCAGCTGACCATGCAACAGGCAATTTTACAGGTATATCTTGTAAGTCTAAAGTTGGATAAACTGTTAAGATGTTTGGTAATGTTGGTAATGTATTTCCGGCCACATAAGCATTGATTGTTGCCGTATCTGTAATTCCCCATTGTCTTAAAGACATTCTGATACCTTCTTCATACAAACTTTGAGCACTTCCACCCATGTTCCATCCGTTCAAAGCACCTTCTGCTCTGCTGAAATAGTTTTCAGAAGCCATGAATACTTCAATATTTTTACTTTCACTAAGGTTTCCTGCAGCACCATTCCCCATAATATCATTGTTAAAAGCAGAAAATTTAGTAGTTCCAAACTGATCTTCTAAACCTCCAACAGGCTGACCACGATAAACACCCGTATCAATTTTAGCAAACCATTTTGCTAACCTTGGATCATTATATCCAACAAGTATACTTTCCATAGAAGCTGTCATCGTATAACCCCAGCTGTTTACAATCATGTTTAAATTGTTTGGAGTAATATTACTTGCTTTAAAGAAGGCCCCCTGCTCGTTAGTTTGCATAACACCTGCAGCTACAGCAGCTTCAGCTTGTGTTTTTGCTTTATCTGGCTGAATATCAGAAATTCTTAATGCCAAACGTAATCTTAAACTGTTTCCAAATACTCTCCAGTTAGCAACATTACCAGCATATAAACGATCATTTGGCTGAAAAGAAGCCACTGTTGTTAAAGGAGAACTACTTAAAGTAGTATTTGCTTCGTCTAGTAATTTAAAAAAGTCTTCGTAAATAGATTCTACACTATCATAAGGTACTTTTTCTTTACCGTTTCCTGCTTCAGTATATGGAATTGGCCCGTAAGCATCTACCATTTGATTGTACATGAAAACTTTCCAAATTTTAAGAATTGCCAAAGCTTCGGCGTTTCCTTCAGATGCTTTAACAGCATTGTTTAAAGCGGGCACAGCAACGGTATAAAATCTTGTCCATCCACGGCCTTCGTATCCATTTACAAACGCATTTCTCTCCGTACCATATCCACAATTTAAATAGTGAATAAAAGTTGACGATAAAATACCCGTTGCAATACCCCAGGTTCCCTGATCATCTATACCACTTGGTGATGAGTAAGATCCGTTGTGAATACCTGCATAAATTGCAGATGCAAATGATGGTCCTGCCAGCGTAGCATCTAACTGATCTTCAGTAAGCGAATTAGGATCTGTGTTTATTTCATCAAAATCGCTATTACAACCTGACAAAATAACAGCTGTCATTAATGCAGCTCCTAATGTTTTTATTTTAAAACTATATTTCATGATGTCTCTTTTTTTAATTAAAATCCGAATTTAACATTAACTCCATAATCTCTCGTTGAAGGAATGTTGAAAGATTCTATACCTTGTAAGTTTCCTGTACCAGCGCCCGCTTCCGGATCAAAATATTTAGCTTTATTTACAAAGAAGAATAAATTTCTTCCTACCAATGAAAAGTCAATACTTGTAAAACCTGTGTTGCCTAATACACGTTTTGGTAATGAATATCCAAAAACAAGCTCTCTTAATCTGATGTTTGTTGCATCATAAATAAAAGGTTCTGCCACAGGTGTTCTTTGTCCGATTGCTGTCCAGTATTGTTCAGATGTAATACTTGTTGTATTTGGAGTATAAGTTCCGCCTGCTCCTGCAACAACACCATCAACAATGATACCTCCTTCTCTTCCTGGCAAAGTAATATCACTAACCCCTAAACCTGCTTGTCTGGCCTGAGTATATGAAATAACTTCTCCGCCAATTCTAAAATCAACTAAGAAACTGAAATTGAAATCTTTGTATTTAAAGTTGTTTTTTAAACCTCCAGTCCAGTCTGGATTAAAGTTACCCGCACGAACATCAAAACCGTTTGTTGCTAATGGAAGACCTGCACTGTTTACAATAATTTTACCATCATCATTTCTTTGGAAACCTTTAATGTATAAATCACCGTATTCACCGCCTACAACAACTTTACTTCTAACTAAACGTCCTTCGCCAAGAACTAATTCATCTCTTCCTTCAAAAATAGATTTTACTTTTGATTTATAAGAAGCATAGTTTGCTGTAATATCCCAGCTAAAATTTTCTGTTTGAATAGGAGTTGCAGTAAGTGTAAGCTCAATACCTTTATTTTCAATATCCCCGCCATTTACGATAGCTCTTGAATATGAAGAAGACTCAGGAGTATTGATATAGAAAATTTGGTTATCTGTTAATGTATTAAAGTAGGTGAAATCTAAACCTAAACGATTATTAAAGAATCTAACATCTGCACCAAACTCTGTTGAAGAAGATATTTCTGGTTTTAAGTTAGGATTTGCAGCCGTTGTTTGTCCGTATAACATACCGCCATTTCCACCAATATAGGAGAATCTTTGTTGTGTTTGGTAAGGATCTGTATCGTTTCCAACCTGTGCGTAAGAAGCTCTTAATTTTGCAAAACTAATTACTTCAGGTAATTTAACCATGTCAGAAATGACAGCTGAAAGACCTACAGAAGGATAAAAATAATCAGTAGGCAAAGTAGAAGACCAGTCATTTCTGGCAGTTAAATCTAAGAATAAATAGTTTTTAAAACCAAGTTGGCCAAAGGCATAAACTGAATTAATTCTTTTTTCTGAAGATGTAGATGTAGATTGAATGGTCTGCACGTTAGACAAGGCAAAAAAGTTTCTCTTACTTAAAACTCCTCCTGAATTTAAAGCTGAACTGTTTTGCTGTAGTGAACTTGCACCTCCATTAAGTCCAACAGAAAAATCTCCAAATTTTTCATTGTAAGAAAGTAAAGCATCAATATTCAATTCGCTTACCGTTTCATACGATTCGCTGTATGAACCTAAGTTATTGTTAAATGCAACTGTAGCATATCGGTTTCTAACATTTTTGTTTGTCATTTGGTCTAAACCAGCTCTACCTTGTAAACTTAGTGTTTTTGTAAATTCATATTTAAGAGAAGCTAAACCAATAAATCTGTTTCTTTTATCTGTACGTGAATCATCTCTTAACGCAGACCAGAATGGGTTTCCTCCTGGCGCTCCAGTTTCATCGATAAAATAATTCATTTGTTTTTGTCCTGCAGCATCGGTGTATTCATAATTTCTGTAATCATTATACGCAATACTACGAGGCAGTAAATAAGCTGATGTACCAATAGATTCTTCTCCGGTTCTCAATAAATTATCGATATCCTGAATGATATAATTTGTTTTTACATCTAATGATAATTTATCAGATAGTTTACTTGTCAATCTTAAATTAAGATTATGTCTGTCTAATTGATTCCCGCCCACAATACCTTCAGCACGTGTATTTGTATAAGAGAAATAACCTTGCGCTTTTTCATTTCCTGCCGTAACAGTTAAGGTATTCGCTAAATTATAACCTGTTTTATAAAAATCAATAACGTTATTTGGTTGTGGAGAATAACTTTGTGTAGCCGGTCCTGCATAATTTGGATTACGAACTAACTGCCAGTTTGAAACCTGGCTTCCGTCTAATTTCCCTCCCCAGCTTGAACTGGAAGTTGGGTTGTAAACACCATTTGTTCCCTGACCGTATTCATTTTGTAAATTCATCAAATTATAAGCAGATGAGGCCATAAAATTAGTTGATAACGAAACCGATGTTTTTCCTGCTTTACCAGATTTTGTTGTAATTACGATAACCCCGTTACTCGCTCTGGAACCGTAAAGAGCCGCAGCAGAAGGTCCTTTAAGAACTGTCATCGAAGCAATATCTTCCGGGTTAATGTTTGAAATACCATCTGGCTGTGTAGTTCCTCCTGTATCAATATCAGGATTTGTTGTTGTTGTACCGTTACTAATTGGTACACCATCTACTACATACAGAGGCTGATTGTTTCCGTTAAGAGATCTGTTACCCCTTAATGTAATTCTCGATGAACTACCAACACCATTTGATGTTGTAGAGAAGTTAAGACCGGCAACTTTACCTGAAAGTGAGTTGGCAACGTTTAATGATCTCGCCTCTGAAAGTTCGTCTACGGCAACGTTTTGAGCAGAATACGTAATCGCCTTTTTCTCTCTTTTAATACCAAGAGCTGTTACTACTACTTCTCCTAACTGTTGTGTAGCTGCACCCAAAGCTACATCAATTGTAGTTTGTGTTCCTACTGCTACTTCTTGTGGTGCGGAGCCCACATAAGTAAAAATCAAAACTGCTGATTTATTTGGAACTGCTATACTATACTTCCCATCAAAATCTGATGATGCACTTGTATTTGTTCCTTTAACAATAACATTTGCTCCAGGAACCGGAATTCCGCTCGCGGCATCTGTTATCGTTCCTTTTACTGTTGTTTGTGCTTGCAGACCTGTAAATCCGAATAAGCATATCACAGACAGTAATTTTAGTACGTCCTTAATCATATTGGTTGTTTTTTAAGTTAATATCATGTTAAACTTAAGAATACCTTCTGTAAACAAATCATTATTTCGACAAATGACATATTTGAAGAGGTGTAGGTTATACATTTATAAAAAACTTGGAATTTTACTGTTAAAATTGTATCCTTTATCCTTAAGGGTGATGCATTGTAAATGTTCTGAGAAAATTAAAAAAGAGACATTAAAAAATCTTTAATTTGTTAGGGAGTTTCTTGGTGAGCGATAAGGAATTCGAACCATAAATTGATTTTAAGCTCCTTAATAATTTGAGAGTGTACCTAAATTATTGCACCTGTATATGAAGAAGTCTTAAAAATAAAAAAACGAATATCTTTACATTTATAAATTAATAATCGATTGCTATGACTTTAAAACATTTTATTTACATCACTCTGACCACCTTATTATTTATCTCGTGTGATAACGATAATGATACTCCTGTTGTTATTGATACAAATGTTACAGACTCTGTTTTAATCGAAATAAACAAACTTAGAACGACCGGTTGTAAATGTGGTGCTGATGACATGCCTCCTGTCCCCCCATTGGTGAGCAATTCGATATTAACACAAACTGCGGTCAATTATGCCCATGATATGAATGTACGAGATTTTTTTTCGCACATATCTCCGGAAGGTACAAGTCCCATACAAAGAGCTTTTGCTCTTGGCTATACCGGCACGTACGTTGGCGAAGTAATTGCCCGTAATTATAATACTCCTGCAGAAGTTGTAATAGGATGGAAAAATAGCGAAGACCATTGTAAAGCTATTATGAGCATCGATTATGTTGAGATGGGTGCTGGAAAATATGGAAATATATGGGTAGCCAATCTGGGAAAGTAAAACTATTTTTCTTCACCTAATCGTTATCTAACTACAACAACTAAGTGAAAAACAATTTTTCTCTCCACAAATAGTCAAATTCGTAGAACTATTCTTACTGTATTTAAGAATAAGTCCATTTTATTTTTTATAAATTATAATATTCTCAGTTTTTCATTTTATTTATAGTCATTTTAACCATAACTAAAAATAAATTTTACATTTTAATAGGTTATAATTATTTTTTATGATTATACTTTAAAAATATATAGGTTTTTTAATAAAAATTATGCTAAATATGTAATTATCAATATATTAGTATAACTATTTTAATTTAACCTTAAACTGAAATTTCATGAAAAAATCAATTTTATTTGTAGTATTAAGTCTTGTATTTATGAGTTGTGAAACAACTGAGACAAGCAAAGATTCAGAAGTTAAAGCTGCATGGTCATCGTCAGCTCAATATGCCAGCTGGTCAAATGGTGGTTATACCGTTTACAACAACATATGGGGTTCTGGCGCCGGAAGCCAATCTATATGGGCAAATAACTATAGTAATTGGGGAATTTGGGCAAACCATCCTAATACAGCAGGGATCAAATCATACCCAAATTCAAGCAAATATGTAGGTAAAGTATTGAGTACAATCAATACGCTTAGTACTAGTTTTAACGCTACTACACCTGGCGGAGGTGCGTGGGTATCTGCCTATGATCTTTGGGATAGCAATAAAGCGAATGAAATAATGTTGTGGTTGAATTATACAGGAAATTCAGATGGTTCGGGGAATGTAAAACCAATCTCTTATAATTATTCATCAACTGGTGCTGCTGTTCCGGTATATACAAACCAAAGTATTGGTGGTCACACCTGGAACGTATTTAGAGGAAACAATGGTTCTAATAATGTGTACTCCTTTTTGCGTACAACAAAAACCAATAGTGGAACCATTGATGCAAAAGCAATTTATAACTGGATAAAAAATAAAGGATGGTTTGGAAATATTACTGTTGGAGATATTCAATATGGGTTTGAAATTTCATCCTGTTATGGTACAAATGGATCCGGTGTAAATTTTACCTGTAACAGCTACTCTGTAACAAGCAATTAAGCAATTAATTTATACGACATTATTAAAACAGACTCAACTTAAAAAACTGAGTCTGTTTTTTTTAATTGGACAGCAATTTCAGCAAAAACAACAAAACAATATTGTTGAAGCTGTCAATTATCGATTGTATTTTTATCCTAAAATATTTGACAATGCTGATGTGAGCAAAGAAAACTGGTTTAAATTTAAAATTGAAACTTATAATGATCCTTCTGAAATTAGCTTTTCAAAAGCATTTTTACCATTATTGATTTTTAATTTAGCGTTAATTGGTTTGGGATGGATGAATTTTAGAAAGAGTAAAAATTATTTTTTTTAAGGGTATTAAATTATTGGGTTTTGAAATCAGTTTGAAGTTGAAATTACTGTTGTTTATAATTTTGTTTTATTATCACATTAATTGAGGTTCAGACCTTTCTTTCAAGGCCGGATATAATAATGAAGCGATTCAAAAAATTAAGAATATTACAATTTCAATTAGGAAGAATAGCTGGAAACTAAGAAAACTCCCAGAATACTTGATTGGTCAAATGTTTTTTATGGGAGTTTTGATAGTAATAATTTAATATTTTCTAAAACAAGATCAGGCTCATCAAGTTGGATAAAATGTCCTGATTTTATTGTTGAGATATGGGTAAAATCAGTTACCCCAGACTTTAGGTATTCCTTAGATTCATACCATAGTTGCCTGTCGGCAGTATTGTGTTCGGCATCAGTTTTCATACTTGTTATTGCAATAACCGGAACGTCAGGCAGATTAGATAATCTGGACATATATTTTAAATCCTCAATTAATTCCAGGGTTTCTAATGCAATTCCCGAATTTGCACCATAAGTTGTTTTATAAGTAGTATAAAACGAATTTATTTGTTCTTGTGAAAAATGATTGTACTTTTCATGAGTAGCATCGACAAATAGTAAGCCGCCAACTTTTGAAGGATTTTTTATAGCATAATCCCTAATAATCAATCCTCCTAACGAATGTCCAACAAGTATTACTTTTCTGTTATTTGCGAATTGATCTATTACTTTTTCAAGCTCAGTTCTTAATTTATTTATGTCGCGGGGTTCAGTATTGAAACCCGATTTTCCATAACCGGCTCGGTCGTATAATAAAACATCAGAATTTAGAAAATTGGATATTGATAAAATTTCTGAGGATTTTCCTGTGCTGTACCAGGATGTATGATCATTTCCGTGACCTGATTCAAAAACAACTAAATATTTTGTTTTTTTTGAAACAGTATAAGCCATCAGTTTATGGGTTTCGAGATCTACAGTTGTTTCCTGATATTCCGGGTTATCAATTTCATTATTGTCTGAGCAGGATACAAAAGAAACTGCATAAATAGTGAATAATAAAAGACTTGATAATCTAATTATACTGACTTTAGTATAACTGCTTTTTACAGCTGTTTTTTTTAAGATTGTTAATGACATTTTTAGATTTTTTAAAGATAAATTCCACGCAAATATCATTATTGTTTATACTTATAAAGTTCTGATTTATGAATCAGAACCTATTTTAAAATACCTCAAAAGATGCTATTACGATCCAAAATTGCATTATAAAAATTTTACTTTAATATTTAGAATTGTTTTTAAACTCAGATGGAGTTTGACCGGTGCTTTTCTTGAAAGTGGTATTAAAGACCGTCTTGGAATTGAAGCCAACTTCAAAACCGATTCCCATTAAGCTAAAGTGTCGCATGTTGGGATTCTGAATCATTTTTTTTGCTTCTTCGATTCTATACCTATTAATAAATTGATGAAAATTTTCACCACAGCTATTATTGATTATGTATGAAAGAATATGTGACGAAATATTCAGCTGAGAAGCCAGTTTAAATAAACTCAATTCAGGATCTAAAAAAGGTTTTTTATTGTCCATTAATTGAATTAAATTAGATTTCATTACTTCTAATTCATTATCTGAGATTAGTTTTTTCTTATTTTCTTCCAAACTTGAATTCTCAATTCTAATGGCGTCAATTTCTTCTTTTTCTTGTTTATCAAGATCAAACAGCTCTTTCTGTTTTAATGAAAAATAAGCAATGTAAAAAATTCCGACAAGATAAATCAGACTAGCAAATTGGTCAAAATAGACATTATTTCTGGCTAGTTTAAAAACATTGTCAATTAACCAAAGACCCGTTATGATTAATATACAAACTACCACTTGCTTTAACCATTTCAAATCGATTGCATCCATATTTGAAGTATACAAAAATAATTTTTTTTGATAGGTAATAATTTTTCTATACGACATTACACAATAGATAATCACTTGAAGACAAAAAACTAAATTGAAAGCATTAATGATTATTAATGCGTTTTTTTTATCGGCAACTGTAGGTGATTTTACGTCAATTAATAGGGAAATCAGAAGTAAAAATAACATTACAAAGGCAAAAACAAAATGAAGATTATCTTTTACTCGCCATTTTCTGCCGGGTTTAATAAAATAAGAAACACTAAAATAAAGAACCGGGGCTATAATAAAATCGATTATACCAATGAAATCATTTATTAGCATTCTGGTTTTCAAAGGACCGGTTTTTTCCAATAAGTCATTAAACTGAATAAGGAATATACACAAAAAAAAACAACCAAACCATCGATTAACTTTGCTGTTTGCCTGATTAAGATTTGCAAAGATTAAAAAGGCAAGCAATAGAGTTGTTCCCAGAATAAGGAAACCAAGTAGTTGATTCATTAAAAAACAAATTTGTAGATGATAAAATTACTAAATATATAGAAGTAAAGAGTACAGAACTAAGTATATTTTTGTAACTGACAACTATGAGTATATTGTATGGTTTACCATTTTTTTTTAAATTTTTCACGAATCAATACAGATAGCGAAAACATTGAGTTTTAGGAAATATTCTTATATTGCTTCAACAAAAATCTAATTATTGCACTAAACCAACCTAAAAAAGTTGTATGGGCGTCATCCTATTACCGACCGCGTGCAGCCATTGAACCGAATAACAAAAATGAAAAATCGAATATTAAATACAGATAATTCAAAAACGACAATCTTAATTAGACTTATGGTTGGAGTTGTATTTCTATCCGAAGGAATTCAGAAATTTTTATTTGTCGACACACTTGGAGCAGGACGATTTGAAAAAATTGGTTTGCCATCACCTGAATTTTTGGGAAGTTTTGTTGGCTGTTTTGAAATTGTTTGCGGAACGCTAATCCTCTTTGGACTTTTGACAAGACTTGCAAGTATTCCACTTATCGTTATTATGCTTGTAGCCATTGCGACAACCAAATTGGAAATTTTAACCAAAAAAGGTTTTTGGGAAATGTTGCACGAAAGCAGAACGGATTGGGCAATGCTTTTGGGAAGTATTTTTTTGTTGATTAGAGGTGGTGGTTTTTGGTCTGCGGACAAAGCTTTGACAAAAAATGGAGCATAAAGCGGATTTGAAAAATATTGCAAAACTTTTTCTAAAACTTGGTATTCTTGGTTTTGGTGGTCCTGCTGCACACATTGCAATGATGCAGGACGAAGTGGTTACAAAAAAGAAATGGCTGACCGAGCAACATTTTTTGGACTTAATTGGTGCAACAAACTTAATTCCTGGCCCCAACAGCACAGAAATGGCAATCCATATTGGATATGAAAAAGGTGGTTGGAAAGGTTTAATTCTTGCAGGTCTTTGTTTCATTTTACCAGCCGTTTTCATTACAGGAATTTTGGCTTTTCTCTACAAACAATACGGGCAAATTCCAGAAGTGCAACCTTTTATTTACGGAATAAAACCTGCCATTATTGCCATCATACTGAGTGCTATTTTTCCATTGGCAAAAAAATCCTTAAAATCGACAGCACTAATAATCATCGGATTACTTGTTTTGCTTGGTTCATTATTCAGCATCAATGAAATATATTTGATGTTTGGAGCAGGATTTTTTGCTTTGTTTTTGGCTTATTTACGAAACAATAAGCAAAATAATAGTAACCGTTTTCTGCCATTAACTTTATTGAAAATCACAAACACAACAATACTTTCCGCTACCAATGCCAACCTATTTTGGATTTTTCTGAAAATCGGTGCAATTCTTTACGGAAGTGGTTATGTTTTGTTTGCTTTCCTGGACACAGAATTGGTTTCAACAGGACTTTTAACAAGACAACAATTAATTGATGCCATTGCGGTTGGACAATTCACACCAGGACCCGTTTTTTCTTCAGTAACTTTTATCGGCTATCAAATCAATGGTTTGACGGGTGCAATTGTTTCGACAATCGCCATATTTTTACCTTCATTTATATTTGTGGCGTTACTAAACCCAATTGTAAAGAAAATGCGAAACTCAAAACTATTTTCGGCATTTTTGGACGCTGTAAATGTAGCATCAGTCGCAATAATTATAGCAGTTTGTTTTGATATGGGCAAAGACATCATTGCAGATTGGCGAACAATTTTGATTGCAGTTTTAAGTATAATCATTGCATTTGGATACAAGAAATTAAATAGTGCTTTTGTGGTTTTAGGCGGTTCATTAATCGGTTATTTATTGACCCTAATATGACGATCGAATAAGGGCGAACTCACAACAGCTTGACAAAATTGAGGTTTTAGTGGAATTACCCTTTTTTAATTCTATTTCGTTTTAGCCAAAACTACTCGTTATTCTTAACTTTTAAACGAAAAAATTTTTAGAACCTGAGAGGTTTCGAATCAATCTTTCCAGTAAAAACAGGTTGATAAATAGTAGGCGAATTGTAAATAAAATTGAATCTGAAAGAAATTTGAGTTTACATATTTTAAAGTTCAGTGACTTAATTACGGGATTGGGTTAGATAGATAAAAGATTATCATCCAGCGCTATCTATCTTGCGGGCTTAATCCTAAAAACTGATCTTAATGAAAAAGTTAAATACAATAATTTTGTTATTTTTCACAACGCTTTTAATGGCACAAAATGAAGCCGATTTATCAAAAAATTTCTCGATGGATTTTGGAGGTTCTTTTGGAGTGTTCTCCCCTTTTAAAAGTTCCAGCAAAGGTTTTCCGGATGATAAGAATCAGCTTGGATCCAATGGGGTAACTTTTCTTCAACTCAATTACAAAGAACATTATTTTGCAAAACTACAGTTTGGTCAAACTACTGTCTCTTACAAATCAATTCAGAATTCTAATGGTTTTAATTCTATAATCGATTCTAAGGCAAACAGCACTACAATTGGGATAATCTGGGGTATCAATACAAAATAAAAAGCTGGCAACCCTTTATAATGTTAGGATCAGGAACTTCTTTTATAGATTCTCCTAAAACCACCCTAATAAATGAAAACACAATAAGTTACACCACGAAAACCGGCAATTACTTGTATTTGTCCGGAAGCCTGGGTGTAAATTATATATTTAACCGGTATTTTATTGTTTCCCTGGAAGGACAAGCTTCTACACTTCCAACAGCACCTTCAGAGTCTGATACCCATTTAAGCGGTATGAGTATTCAGCTCGGTTTAAAATCATATCTTTTTAGTTTCTAAATAGTTTTCATGCATGATAGTTTCAGTCTACAAAACAAACGTTAATACAAAAATTAAGTTAAGAAAAGTAAAACCTGTTCTTAATAGAATACTTTTGAACTCGAAATGGAATTTCGATTTAGAAGACTGTGATAAAATTCTAAGAGTGGAGAGCCAAAAAAGTTATTCTGGTTTTTTAATAACGGAACTTCACAAAATTGGAATACACTGCGAAGAATTATTTTAGATTTAACGAATAGATTATTGCATTAGGGCATTATTTTTATTACTAGTTTTATGATGTACACAAGGCACTATAAATATTTACGCTTGTATGGATATCCTGTTTTTGCTGTTTTTCTCAATCTTATTCTTATCCTTTTGAATTCTGATGAGAGCAACATTAAGGGTTGGAAATTTTATAATAATACTGATTTTGTAATTGAAGGATTGTTCTGTCTGATCTTTACAATTGCATTATTTGAAACAGGATTATGGTTATCTAAAATTATTAACGCTACATCTGCCTTGAAAAAAACTGGCAGCCTGCGATTCATTTTTAAGTTACTATTGCATATTCTAATTGTAAGTGTTCTTGTTATTTTATTTTTCAACATCGATTTTCCGCAAAAATATGGGTATAATGACCTGGTTGTTCGGCGGGCATTAATTATTGGTTTCATATTCTCGATATTAATAACTACAGGTTTTACTGCCGAAGAACTTCTTATAAAATGGAACGAGAGTGAACTAGAAGCTAGTGAAAATAAAAAACAGGCATTACAATCTGAACTCAATGCCCTGAAGCTTCAATTAGATCCGCACTTTCTTTTTAATAATCTGAGCACACTTACTTCTCTAATCGAAGAAAATCAGGAAACTGCCGTACAGTACGTCACCAATCTTTCTGCAGTTTATCGTTATGTTTTGTCCAATAGAAACAAAAATATGATTGTTTTAAAAACAGAACTCGATTTTATCAAAGAGTATTTATTTTTATACCAAATAAGATATGGGCCGTCTATTGTTATTAATATTACTGGTGAAACTCATAATCTAAATAAATTTATAGCCCCCCTGACCCTACAGCTTTTGATTGAAAATGCTATAAAGCATAATTCCTTCTCTACAACTGCACCTCTTATTATTAATATAAATTATCAGAATGACTGGATAATTGTTGACAATAACAAATCGGCCAAATTCACAAAAGAACCCGGTGAAGGAATTGGTCTTGCACATATTTACCATAGTTACAAGCTTTTAGGCGACACAATTCCTGTTATACATGATTTGGAAACTACTTTTGAAGTTAGAGTTCCATTATTAAACAATTAAAACTATTTTATGATAACTGTTTTGATCATTGAAGATGAAGCTGCAAATGCTGCAAGATTACAAAAAATGCTTTTACAATCACAGGAAGAAATTGTAATCGCCGGAGTTTTACAAACCGTACGGGAAAGTATTTCATGGCTAGAAAAAGAAAACAGCCCTGATATTATATTTATGGATATACGACTCACCGATGGTCTAAGTTTTGAAATCTTTAACCAGGTGGATATTAAGTCTTATGTTATTTTTACAACGGCTTATGATGAATACGCATTGCAGGCATTTGAAGTAAACGGTATCGATTATCTTCTAAAACCTATCGAGCAAAAAAAATTGGAATCCAGTATAAAAAGAATCAAAAATTTTATAACTCCTCAACCTGATACCAGTATTATTGAGGTATTAAAAAATATGCGTTTACAAAACAACATTTACAGATCACGATTTTTAATCACCTATAAAGATTTGTTTATTACAATACCTATTACTGATATTGCCTATTTTAGTTCTGAAAATAAAATAGTATATCTCACCACTCATTCCAACCAAAAATATGTTATCAAACAGACACTCGATGAATTAATGCAGGAATTAAATCCCAGTGATTTTTTTAAAGTGACCAGAAATTATATAGTTTGCCTAAAAGCAATTCATAAACTATCCCAATCTTTCGATTATAAACTTAAACTTGAACTGACTCCCACTGTTAATGAAATTATATTAGTGAGCCGCGAACGTGGTATCTCTTTGAAAAATTGGCTTGACAGTAATTAAAAATTGATAACCTCTCTTTTCATGTTTAATTATTTTAAGTTTTGTTTAATTGCTTAAGTACATTTTTTTCTAAAATTCCATAAGCAAAATGCTGCAGGTTTATCAAGACAGAAGTGCCTTTACCCACAATATTTCTAAATTTAGGCTTATCTGTTTGAACTACTGTAAGCACTTTTTCTGCAACCATTTCAGGATCTTCAGCTTGTTCTACCAAATTGCTTGTAAATTTTTCAATCTTACCTCTTAACGTATTGTAATCTTCAATTTTATTTAAGGTTGATGATGAATTATCTAAAATACTTGTTTTAAAAGCAGCTGGTTCAATCATAGCAACACTAATGTTAAACTCATTTAATTCATAACGCAATGATTTGAAGTACCCTTCCAATGCGTGTTTGGAAGCGGCATAGTAGGCGGCGTTAGGGAAGGACACGAGTCCAATAATTGAACCCACAGTTATTATTTTACCAAATTTTTGTTTTCTAAAATAAGGCAATACTGCATTAGTTACCTTGATGGTTCCCCAAAAGTTAGTCTCTAATTGTTGTCTGCCTAATTCAATAGGTGTTTCTTCTGCAATACCTGATACTAAAAAGCCAGCATTATTGATAAGAATATCCAACTGACCTATCTCATTGAAAATTCTTTCTGGCAAAGTGTTTATTGATTGGTCTGAATCAAGGTCTAATGCTATCATTTTGAATGATACCGTCGATTGTATTCTTTCGGGATTTCGACTTGTACCAATTACATTGTAACCCTTTCTGTGTAGCTCGTTTGCGATGATTAAACCAAAACCGGAAGAAGCGCCTGTTATTAAAATATTCTTACTCATTTTTATTTGTTTTAAAATTTAAGTTGTAATTTTGCTTGCAAATTGCAAGTACAAATATACAAACAACTTTCAAAATGCAAGTTAAATTTCAAAATATTTTTAGTTTATTTTATGGAAACAAGTAAAAAAAGGTCAGACTGTCCATTGAGTTGCTCATTGGATGTGTTTGGCGATAAATGGTCTCTGCTTATTATCAGGGATTTAATATTTTATAAAAAAAGCACGTACAATGACTTTTTAAAATCAGAAGAAGGCATTGCCACCAATATTTTAGCCTCAAGACTAAAAGGACTTGAAGAAAATGGTATAATAGAAAAATCAGCACACCCTGACAGCAAGGCAAAAAATTTATACAAACTGACAACAAAAGGAATAGATATATTGCCTATAATTATGGAAGTTTACATTTGGTCGGAAAAATATTTAGCTCTTCCTGCTGACATAAAAGCAACAATAAAAGAAGCTAAAAAAGACAAAGACAAATTTTTAAGACAGATAACAAAAGAACTGAAATCAAAATAACGAAAAGAAAAGCGGTAAGCTGCAAATAACAAACGTTTGGCAAGATTGCAAATTTTGTGGTAAATTCACGTTTGAGTTTCGCAAGAAATATAATCTTATTGGAAACTAAACGATTACAAAGTTTGCAACCTCGCTATATTTTTTAATTAAAATCAAGTACTTTCTTTGTTCCATTATTAAATTGAATTGTAATAACACGCTCCGTTTTATCAAGAATTTTTATAGGAACTAATTCATTTTTCGTCCATTTTTCGCCGGATTTTTTCCAAAGCATTAAAGTGGCATAAATATTTGATTTTTCTGATTTGGAATCGCTTGTAACATTAATAACAGTACTTTCATTACTTTCGGGATGTAACCCTTTTGCTTTTACAACTTCAGATTTTCCCCATCCTAAAAGTGGAATCATGGCCAATTGATATTTTCCATTATCAATAATGGTTACCTCATATCCTTCAACGTTTCTTTTAGTCGTGATAATTTCTTTGTTTAATTTTGGTAAAGCATAATGCCCTAAGCGAATTGAAATTGGCTTGTTACTATTATTCTTATCAACTCTTAAAATTCCATTGGGCAACGGAATATCTGCTAAATTAAATTGAATCTTTTCATCGGTTTCTAAAACTACATTTCTGTAATAGATACCATTTTCAAATTTTTTAAAAGTGTATAATCTAAAGGCTTCCCAGAGATTATTTTTATTTTTAACAACATAATTCATGGCAACTTCTCCATTTTCGCCATCGGCCTGCCACGGAAAAGCGCTATTATAAGACAACCTGTTATAGTTTTCTGTTGATCTAAACTTTTGCCAGTCGCTGCTTACTTTTTCATGACACCAGGCCCTCACTTCCGAAGCTCCAATGTTAGGATAATCTGTAATTAAAATTTGTGAATCTCCCTGATACTTATTGTAAACGGTATCTTTTTTAAATTTCGTATCCCAATCACCATTATTTTCTTTGGCATTCCAAAATGCATTGTCATCCGGAACCAATAAACCTAAAAATATTTTGCCCATCCAATACACACTTCCCCTGCAGCTGTAAATTTGAACTGCTGGTTCAAACGCACCATAAAAACCAAGTGTTGGCACATTATCTTTCAGAAAATCAGGATGCGTTAAAAACTGTTTAATTACTCCTGATGAAATTCTTCGCATCCAGCCATAATTGGTATTTGGATCGTTTTGAAATCCCATCAATGGAAAAGGAACAACAGCGCCGGTTCTGTAACTTATGCTTCTTCCCCACATAATCATTTCACCATCTTTGCTAAACAAGTATGGGTAGTTGTCTTTTAAATCACTAAAATTTGCTGTAAACTTAGCAGCAAGTTCAGGATAATATTTTTTTCCAAAAAACTCTGACCAAATTGTACCGTACATCTGAAATGCCCACATACTGTAATAATCAAAAGCAGGACTGTCATTGTACCATCCGTTACCTCTGTAATGTTTGAGTGATTTTTCTAAATATTCAACAAGTAATTTTTCATTGATGCTATAGCCCTGTTCCTTAAAAAAACTCAACACAAAAATGTTGAAAAATTTCCAGTTAGAATCTACAGTCGGGCCATCGCCATAGCTCAGCATTATTTTAGCCAATTCGTCTTTCTGAGTTTGTGGCAAAGGTTTCCATAAAACATCCGGATTGGTAAGCATTGAAAGTGCTAACGCTCCAAATTCAACTAATTTTTGGCTTGGCCCTCCATT
Source organism: Flavobacterium sp. Root420 (assembly GCF_001427905.1). Taxonomy (GTDB): domain Bacteria; phylum Bacteroidota; class Bacteroidia; order Flavobacteriales; family Flavobacteriaceae; genus Flavobacterium. Next base: position 45,635 of record NZ_LMEF01000029.1, on the reverse strand, counting down.
TTTAGCGCGAGGTTCAATATAGGACGGACTGGTTGGATCTGTTAATTTCCCTATTTGATATCTGTAATAATCTGCTACTTTGATATTATTGATGACTAATTCCGGATTCTCTTTTAATAATGGCGAGGCGATGAATAAAGTTCGGCAGAGCCCTTCCAGTTTTTCTGTTGGAATCTGGTTTTCATTTACAGGATAACTTTTCCCTTCTTGTTTAGGAAACTTCATCGGATCATCCAATGTATGAATATAACTAAAAGCACCTTCTAACAAATAAAGAGCAGCATCTTTCCAATGCTGTTTTGTCATTCCTGTATAAGGACTGATTTTATAATCTGGATTCTTTATCTGAAAAACATCAGACGTATTTTCTTTTTGTTGTGAAAACAAAGAAACACTGAAAATACAAGCTAAAAACAGTAACATTTTTATTTGATTCATTTTTTTTAGAATTTTGCAATGCTGGTTTTTACAAACAAAATTGTAGAAAATCTAATTTCAATCTAATTCAACCAACCTATTTTATATTTATTATACTGTACTTTTCCATTCTAATTTAATTCCTGACAACTGTTTCGAACCTATATTCTCCGGATTCTATTTTAAAAACAGCCTTATTATTTTCTATATTCAAAAATTTGATTCCGCTCTTTTTACCATTTATCGTCACATCACTTTCTTTTAAAGCTGGCAGGTAAAGCATTGCAGTTGTATTTGCCGGAACAACAAAATGAAAATAATAGTTGCCATTTTTTCTTTCCCAACTGCTTTCAATACGTCCGTACATCGAATCGTAATATCCATTTGCAAAGGTCATTTGTCCGGTAGTATCAGGTTCGGGCTGCAAAATAAAATGTTTAAATCCCGGAAAATTATCATCTCTTAGAATTCCTAATGAATAATTATACATCCATGCGCCAACAGCACCAAAAGCATAATGATTAAAAGAATTCATCCGATTATTTCCTCCAAACCCGTCTTTATGAGTATATGAATTTAATCGTTCCCAAATAGTCGTTGCTCCCTGACTAACCGGGTACAACCATGATGGATAAGAAGTTTGCTGCAATAATTGATAGGCAATATTTGAATATCCATTATCCGAAAGCGCTTTATTTACCCATGCAGTTCCAATAAATCCTGTCATTAATGAATAGGGCGGACACACAGTACCCTGATCTGTTTTGTTTTCTCTTTGTATAGCATTTACAAACTGCTTTATGGCCAGATCTGAATTCTCTTTATCCAAAACGTTAAAAGCAAAAGGCAACACATAAGAAGTTTGTGTATCTATAATTTTACCTCTAAATGAAGTTTTCCCTGTTGTTTTATCAATGTAGGTTTTATTAAAAAAGTCTTTTCGTTGCTTATAATATTCCGAAAAATAGTCTTGATCTTTCTTTTTATCTAATAACGCTGCCACCTTAGACATAATTTCCAAATCATAAATAAAATAGGCTTCCCAAAATAGTGTTTTTTCATTTTTAGAATCTTCTAAACTCAACCAATCTCCTAATGAACCCCAGGTATTTCTTTCTTTTTCTTTTAAAACACCCGTTTGCTTATCGATATCGGCTATTAGGTAATTGGCGTAACTTTTCATCGCATTATAATGCTCTTCTAATAAACTACGATCTCCATATTGTAAATAGTTTTCCCAGACCACAGTAATTCCTGCACTTCCCCATAAAGTTTCTCCAAATCCTACACCCATAGGAGCTACATCCGGAAAACGTCCATCTTCTCTCTGAATATCGCGCATTGCCAGCATGTGTCTTTTCAGAAATTGTTTAACATCTGATAAATGAACTGCAGTTCGGGAAAAAACCGAAATATCTCCACTCCATCCTAAACGTTCGTTACGCTGAGGACAATCGGTAGGTATTGACAGGAAATTTCCATACGTAGACCATGTTATATTTTCCCATAATTTATTTACCAAAGGATTTGAGGTTTGATAATGAGAAGACAATTGATGAATGGAACTTAATACCGTTCCTTTAACATCGATTAGCGGTAAAGGTTTTTCTATTCCTGTTATTTCTACATATCGATATCCATGAAATGTAAATCTTGGTGCTATGGTTTCGTTGCCTCCTTTGGTTATGTAAATATCTTGCGACATAGCCGCCCTAACATTTTCAAGCATCAGTAAATCTTCATTTCCCTTGTATTCAGGTAAATTGGGATACAAAACTTCGGCATAACGCAATGTGATTGTTTTTCCTTTTTCCAGATTGGTCAGCATAATTTTTGGCACGCCTACCATGTTTTGTCCCATATCGTAAACAAATACACCCGGGCGAACTTCTGTAACCGATTGGGCCGTTAATTCCTTTATTGGTTTAACCGTTGTACCAAACTGCCCTATTAACTGAGCATCGGTAAAATTATTAAAGTTGGGTAAATTGGCTGTTCCTTCTGAACTTACAAATCCATTTGTTCCTATGGCTACCGCCTGATGCCAATTGGATGCATCGTATACAGCTGTATTCCAGCCTTCAATTGCTTTTTCTTTTCCTGAGTCATAAACTTCACCCTGAAAAAAACTACTGTATTTTACGGGTCCATCATTAAAATACGTCCATGTTTCAGGATCACTTATGATGTTTTTTTCGCTTCCATCGGCATAAGTTATTACCAATTTTGCCAATATGGATTGACGATCACCAAAAAAATTCCAGTTTTCACCAGCATAGGTGCTTCCGCCACTCCACCAACCTTCACCAAGAATTGCCCCCAATACATTGTTCCCTTCCTGAATATTTGCCGTTACATCATACGTTTGGTACAAATGCGTTTTATTGTATTGTGTTAGTCCGGGATTAAAATAATCGTCTCCTATTTTTTTACCATTTAAATAAACCTCATAAATACCACGCGCCGTGACATACAATCGTGCTTTACTTATTTTAGGGGAATCGATTCCAAAAACGGTACGCAGCATCGGCATGGAATTCTGACTTGGATCTGCCAGAATAAAAGCCCCTTTGTTTCCGCCAATTACGGTATAGCGCTTATTTTTACTACTAACTTCTTTAAATGACGAAAATATACCTGAAGAATTACTATCATCAGAAAAAATTACATTCGATGGACTTCGGTAGTTTTTAATTTCAATTTTCGAAAACTGCGCTTTTTCTCCCTTAGGAACTGAAAATCCAATATCACCAACGACAGGAAAAGCTATAAAATCACCTCCGGATCCTAATGGATTTAAATTGATATCGGCCACCAGATTTTCTTTTAAATTCCCATCAATATAAATCTTAGTTAGTCCCAAACAGCTTTGAACACTTACAGTATGTGCATTATACTGGTTTTCTTTATTAATAATCGAATTCGGAATTGAAAAACTTTTAAAAGGGGTTTCTTTTTTATCATCTGGATGATAACCTACCCGATAAATATTCAATTTAGCCAGTCCATCTGAATTTAAGAGTGCGATATCCAATTCAACCTGAATATAGCCCTCGCTATTTTTGTTTTCCAGTTTATATTGATTTTTATTTCGGTTCATTAAACGCTGATCGTTAGCACCATAAATTAAAGATGCCTTTGTCGATTTTAGCTTTTTATCCAACTGAATCGTACTGTTGATAATAAAAACAGGAAGATATTGGGCATGCAAAACCATATCATTGGCATTACCACCAATCCATTTTGCTCCTGACCATGCGGTTGTTTCTTTATCTGAATCTTTATTCGTTACCATTTTGTGATTCAACAAACCCATTTCAAACCATGACTTCGAGGAGTACTTTTTTCCTTTTTGATCCCAAACGTTTACTGTCCAGTTATACAAAGTCGCAGGTTTTAATTCTGTGCCTTTATATTTAATATTAATAGATGCTCCGCTTTTAACTTTTCCCGTATTCCAAACCTCATTCCCCAGATTATTTGTTGCAATAATTTGATACTCATTTTGATAATGACTACTGTTTTTGTTAACTGTTTCCATTTGCCAGCTAAAGACAGGCTGAGCAACATCAAGACCAATTGGAGTTACTGCATTTTCTACTTTAAGATTACTAATTTGGATATCAGTACCTAAAAGCGATTCAGACAAAGCATTAGCGTTATTTTCTTTTTGTTGTGAAAACAAAGACATACTGAAAATACAAGCTAAAAACAATAACATTTTTAATTGATTCATTCTTAAAATAATTTTGTAATTCTTTGTATCTGCCTTTTATTTTTTTCCTGTAGATTGTATTTTAATTACGCTTTTGTTTAATCCTGGTGCAGTCACTTCAAGATTAATAGTTCCCGATTCTCCATTGCTTTTAATAATTACCATTGCACGTCCATGCCATGCTTTTCGGGTATTGGCAACGTATAAATCAGTATCTTTTAAATTTGCATTATCAACTCCTACTATTGTTCCTGCACCAGAAATCTTAAACGTAAGTTCATTCGCGGCATTTGGATTCAAAACACCTTTTTCATCTGTAATTTCAATAGTTACATATGCCAAATCCTGATTATCAGCTTTTATGGTTTTGCGATCTGTTGTTAATTTAATTTTCGCTGGCTGACTGGCCGTTTTTAATAAAACCGATTCAAGTTCTTTTCCATTTTCCAAACCAACGGCTTTTAGTTCACCGCTTGCATACGGAACTACAAAAGTGGCTTTAAATTCCTGCGCTTTGGTAGTTTCCTTCTCACCAATATTTTTACCATTCAAATACAATCTTACTTTTGGATATTTCGAATATACTTCAACTTCAATATTTTTGCCTTCATGACCAGGCCAGGTCCAGCTTTCCCATGTTGGCCAAACAGACCACAATGTCAATTTAATGGCTCCGCTTTCAGGATTTGGTTCCCGAACAGCCATATATATATTCTCATTATCATTATACAGCATACTCCTGTAATGCGAAATTGGTTTTCTCCAGCCCAATAAATCGACATCACCACAATAAGCACCATGCCATGGATATAAATTTCCTTCCCAATGTTCACCCGCGGGCTCATCCGGATATATATAGCGACCAATACCCGATTCACCTAAATAATCTATTGCAGTCCAAACAAAATCACCTAAAATATAATTGTGTTTTTGAACCAAATCCCAGTTGGAAAAAGCATCTTTTGGAAATGATTCGGTTTGCAGAATAATTCGGGATGGCACTCTTTGATGGTCTGATTCTGCATGATGCAGCTGATAATTATATCCTGCAACATCGTGGGCAGCCATTAAGGGATCGAAAATTTCCCATTCTTTATCCCAGGTCGTCATTGCCGACGTTACCGGGCGAGTAGCATCTATACTACGAATAGCACTTGCCAGCATTTTTGCTGTTTCAACCGCCTCAGGTTTGGCTCGTTCAATAATTTCATTACCAATGCTCCATATGATTATAGAAGGATGATTACGGTCTCTCAGTACCATGGATTCAATATCATGTTTCCACCATTTATCAAAAATTATGGAATAATCGTATGTATTTTTCTTTTCTCGCCATCCATCAAAAGCCTCATCAATTACGAGCATACCTAATCGATCGCAGGTATTCAGAAAGGCTTCAGAGGGAGGATTATGCGAAGTTCTGACGGCATTAAATCCGGCAGCTTTGAGTAATTCTATTTTTCGTTCTTCGGCGCGATCATAAGCAGCCGCACCCAACGCTCCATTGTCATGATGTACACACCCTCCGTTTAAGAGGATTTTTTTTCCGTTTAATAGAAAACCATTTTTGGTACTAAATTCAAGTGTTCGAATTCCAAAATCAGTGGTTAAAGCATCAATGCTCTTTGATTCTTTCTTAATTATTGAATTAACCTGATATTGATTTGGTAGCTCAACCGACCATAATTTCGGGTTCTCGATTGATATCGTTTGAATTACTTCTTTTTCTTCGTTTGGTTGCAATTCTATTTTACTTGCCGAATTTCCCGTATCTTTTCCTTTTTTATCAGCAATAACAGTTGAGAGCAAAAAATTTTGCGGAGCCGTACTTTCATTTTTAATTATAGTTTTAACCTGAATTGCAGCTTTGTTATTTTTCACCTCCAAAGTAGTAATGGCAACGCCCCAATTTTTAATATGAACCGGATTTTTTACTGTTAACCACACATTTCTGTAAATACCTGAACCGCTGTACCATCTGCAATTTTTTTGTTGAGAATTATCAACCTTAACAGCGATTACATTTTTTTGTCCTAATTTTAAATAAGGCGTTAGATCATACTCAAAAGAAGTATAGCCATACGGTTGTAAACCCACTGATTTTCCGTTGACAAATACCTCAGCATTCATATAAACGCCTTCAAAATAAATAGCAATCTTTTGATCTTTCCATTCAGAAGGAGCTGAAAATGTTTTTCGATACCAGCCTGTTCCCATTGGATAAAAACCTCCGTCTCCACCACTTACATTATTTTTTTCTGATTTTCCTTCAATACTCCAATCGTGGGGTAAATTCAATTTTCTCCAACTACTATCATTAAAATCTACTAAACTATAATCAGAGGAATCTCCTAAAGAAAATCTCCAATCCAAATTAAACCGTTGTTTTCGTTCACTATCTAAATTTTGTGCTATAGTTTTTGAAACACAAACAATTAATAAATGAATTAAGATTACTGTTTTTATAAATTTTCTCTTTTTAATCATTGGATGTACTTTTTTGACATTAATAAGTTGCAAATCTTTCACACTTAATTTATTATGCTTCTAATGTAAAGATTTTAATTAATAAATGTAAAATAAACACCTGCTATATTAACACGTTATTTTTCAAAAAAAGTGAGGTTCCATTCATCAAGCCATTTTAAAATTGGTTTCCCGTCTGTGAATGTTATCGGCAACCATACATAACTGCCATCAATAGGATTATCAGGTTTCCATCTATCAGCCATAAAAATAAATTGATCTTTTTTCCCCTGGACAGGAAGAATATAAGTGCTTTGCGAATGAAATGTAAGTTCGGCATCTTTACCAATACATGGATTTCCTAAAGTCTGCCATGGTCCCCAAATTGAATTAGATTTAAACGAACGTGCGGCATTAGGATCCCAACCGGTACAACCAGAAGTTATCATATAATAAACCTCATCTTTTTTAAAAATTGCAGGAGCTTCATTATGACCTGCCGGTGCAACTCTTGTCCATTTTCCGGTAAAATCTAAATAGTCGTCTGTAAGTTCTGAAATATGAAGTGTCAAATTTTCTTCTGAGGAGCAAATAAGATAAGCTTTACTATCATCATCAACATATACGGTCATATCTCTGGACATTTGTCCCTTATCAAAATCCTTACGAACCAACATTCCATTTTTTACCGCTGTAAGCCATTCAGGGCTCCAGGATTTCAAACCAGCCTCATTCGTTGAAGCTGTTTTAAAATCCTCTTTAAAATCTATTGGCCAAGCTCCTTTATTAGGGCGGTATGATTTTTTAAATTTAAAGGGGCCTTTTGGAGAATCACTTACGGCAACAGCCGCTCTTGCAGCATTATAACCTTGTCCTTTAAGTTCTAAATGAAACCACATATTATATTTACCTGTTTTTTTATTAAAAACAACTTTTGGACGCTCTATTACACAACCTTTTGTTATTTCAGAATTAGGATCTTGTTCCACTTTTAATACAATACCTTCATTTTTCCAATTGTATAAATCTTTTGAAGTATAACAACTGACGCCCTCTAAAGATGTATTTCCTTTGCGGCCCGAAGTCTTGTATTCTCCATACCAATAATAAGTTCCATCAACAAAAACAACACCGCCTCCATGGGCATTAATATGTACTCCATCTGTATCTTTCCACTGTTTTCCCGGAGCAAAATAATTGTTTTGCGAGAAAACAAAAGAATATACAAAGCTTATAATTATCGAAAATCTTAATTTCATTTTATTTATTTTTTTGATAAACCCTTATATAATCAATTGTGTATTTTGATGGAAGATCGGCTGTAGTAAATTCTCCTCCATTTATTCCTCCAACAGCCAGATTCACTAACAAATAATGAGCCTGTTGAAACGGAATTATCTTTTGATTTTTATCCCGAATTGTTTCTTCCAGATTAATTTCGTTTAACAGTTGATCATCAACATATAATTTAATCCACTTTGCATCCCAATCCATTCTCCAGATGTGAAATTTATCGGCCCAGGAATCATCTTTAAATTCACTCAGCATAACTGTTTTACTATCCCATGCGGTCTGCGGTTTATTTGATTTCCACGCTGCATTGGCTAATATTTTCCCTGTATAATATTCCATAACATCAATTTCTCCATTGGCAGGCCAGTTTCCTTTTACACCCAAAGTCCAAAAGGCTGGCCACATTCCTTTTCCAACGGGAATTTTAGCACGCATTTCAAAGCGGCCATATTGCCAGGAATGTTTTCCACGGGTAATTAAACAGGAGGAGGTAACTTTTATAGAATCTCTGCTTTTAGCCCAATCTTTATGGGTTTTAGATACAAAATCTGGATTGGCTCTTTTTTCGTTTCTGGCTTCAATAATTAGAAAACCATCTTTACAATAGGCATTTTCTTTTTGATACCACTGATTTTCCTGATTTCTCACAAAACCTGTTTCGTAATTCCAATTCTTTTTATCCGGACGACCATTTGTATTAAATTCGTCAGCCCAGATTAACTTATAATCTTCAGAAAATGAAGGTTTTTGTTTGAACTTTACAAAACTAAAAAGTAGCATCAGGACGACTCCTAACACCAAAAACTTACCAATAAATCTCATTTTAAATCTATTTTTTTTAATCCTAAATAATCTCAGGAAGTTTCTATTATAATAAGGGATCCCGAAAGATCCCTCATCATTTCTAAACTAATTAAAACCTAACTTTACTTGTATGCAATGCATTATTTTTTAATAATTCGGAATGTTATATCCCGATGCGATGGAATCTTAATCAGATAAATTCCCGGCGGTTGATTTTCAATATTCAAATGAATTTTACCACTTTCACTTCTATATTTTGATGTTGAAATTACTTTTCCGTCAAAAGCATATATTGCAACTGTAACTAAATCTTCATTTGCTGGTAAAACAATATCGAATTGACCTGTCGTAGGATTTGGAAACGCGCTAATCGTTTCAAAAGAATCTTTTTCTAATGTATTCAAAGCCAATGTATTTGCACTTTTCGCGGTTAAAGAACCTGTAGTTGTCAATGTTTTAACCTGTAAAGCTTCGGAATACTGACTTTCGCCTCCCGCATTTTCTGATGCAATTTTATAGAAGTAATCTTTATTTGCTTCTAAATTTATGTCGGCAAAAATGCTGTCTTTTACATAAGCTGATATAATTTCGTAAGTACCGTTTATAGTTACAGATCTTTTAATTTTATACGATTCTGCTCCTGCTACAGGTGTCCATTTTAAATTGATTGCCGATGCTGATATTGCCTCACCCTGAAAATTTGTTGGAACCGCAGAAATCGCAGGCTGATCATAAACCAATATTGCTGAATAAGCTGACTCAACATTGTCTTTACCAACAACTTTAATTCTATATTCAGCATGAGTACGAACCTGATCAATTTTTTCAATAACATTATAATTCGTTGATTCGTAGAAAACTGAAAATGCGCTTTCGCCACTTAGCTTTCTTTCCAAAACATATTTATTGACTAACTCCTGATTGGTTCCTTTCCATTTTACTGTAATATTTTTATAATCTGATGAAAGGGCATAACTCAACGTTTCTACTTTTGTTTTCCATAATGGAATGTATTCTTTAGCTGAATTATAGGCTTTCGCCGATGCATTTTTGGCATAATATTGCCCTGCCGGAGTTAAAACCGTATAATCAGTTGCTGTACTCGAAATTACTGGCGCTGTTTGCAGCCAAACATAATTTTGCCAGTTTGGGTTTCTTGTTTTAAACGCATCATTTATGGTAACATACATTGCTCTGGCATCTTGTACCCAATTGTAGATTGAATAGCGCTCTACATAATCGGCACTTTCCAGAACGTTTAATATCGCTGCCAGGTCATTTTTGTGTTTCGTTGCATTGGCATCAGTAAGTGTAGTAACAGCATCCGGGAAATTATTAGCTGTCCAGTTTGCGCCAATATTCCATTCTGTAATCCAGATTGGTCTTTTGTATTTATCGTATATGTTCTGCAAATCACTTTTCCATTGCGCTGCCGTTTTATACCAGTAACAGTGAAGCGCCACATAATCAACTCTATAATTATTAGCTTCTGCCTGTGTCATAAAATTAGCCATCCAGGGATTATAAGGATCTGACGTCGCCGGAGAGCCCACTCTTAATCCTGATTTCAAAAGAGCCGGCCAGGAACTTATTGCTGATTCAACTGTCATGTTTGCCTGATCAGGACGGTCTGGTTCATTAAATCCTAAAAGATGTGTGTAGCCTTCTTTAGTATAAGCAGGAGTAAATGACGGCCAATATTGCGTTTGGCGTATTGGTACATATTCTACGTTTGGTGTGGTATCCATTCCGGTGTTCCAATTGTAATACCAGGTAATATTGGTTGAATTGATCGCTTCTGTACTTCCACCGGCAAGTCCTTTTTTAGTGACCTGGTGCCATCTCATTGTTCTGACAAATGAAATTGTTCCTTTCAAATTAATTGGTAAAACCGGAATTTCAAGATCTTCATTTTCTGCTATATAAACTCTGCTGTAACCCGATCCGTCTGCACTTGTAGCAAAAGTTGCCATATAACCTTTTTTTAATCTAAAGGATTTAATTGCATTATCAAATGCCCCTAAATTATCAAATGGGGTTACCGTAATATATTGCTGAGAGGTTCCTGCAAAGTTTTCTTCCGTAAAAACCTGCAATGGCTGATAATCTACAACATAAGGCGAGACAACTGTACCTGCCCCATAATTTGTGACATTTACATTTGTACCATTGCTTGCCAGAACACCGTTTACTGAAACATATTGTAACTGCGAATTGATAACTTCACTCGGTTTAATATTTTCAAAATACAAGCGGTTATCTGCTGAACTTAAGTTTACTGTCGAATTGATTAAAGGATTGTATCCGTTTTTTAGATATAAAGCAACCGAACCATTTAAAACTACTTTTGATTTTGTATAAGCCGCGACATTTGTGTTGCTGGTAATATCAATAGTTTGTAGCGACGGACTAATGATTTTCTCCGGTGCATAAGCCACATTCTCAAAAGTAACTGAAGTAACGGCCATGTCAACAGCGCCAGTTGCGTAATTTTTACCAATAACAATGTTTGCTGTCTGCTGTCCCTGAACCTTTAAATCACCTATTCCAAAAAGCGCTTTTGCTCCGCTTACGTTGATATAATAAGTATCGGCACTTTGAGATTGAAAAGACAAATCTCCTTTTTTTAATTTATTAGCAGCTCCTGTGACAAAACTTTTTGTTGCCATAACTGTTCCTCCGCCATTTGCAGCTGTAGAAACTGATACGGTCATTTGAGAACCAGGACTTAAATTCGAAATGTATTCATATATCCATGAAAACTGATATCCTTTTGAGGCTTCTAACTGTACCGGAAAAGAATAAACTGAATTTTGAAGTGCAGTACTATCCCATCTGATGTACAGTAATCTTCCGCTGTAAACTGAATTATCGGATTCGAAAGTATGTCCGGAAGTTACATCCATAAGTCGAGTTCCGTTCGTACTGTTTGCTGTATTAAAAATGGCTGGAGAAGTAACATTGGTCCAACCATAAGCAGCAGGAGTTCCTGCATTATCATTAAAAAATCCGTCCCAGTTATTAATTAAATTTGAAGATTTAAGTTTTAAATCGGCAATCGCCATAAGTCCGTAATCACCGGTGATTGTCAAATAATAAATACCGTCAGAATTTGAAACAAAAGATAAATCTCCTTTTCTTAATTTGTTGGCATTACCAGTTGTAAATGATTTAGAAGTTATAACACCTGATCCGTCTGCACCTGATGAAATTGCTACATTTAATTTGGCGCCGGGGGCAGCATTAGATATATATTCGTAAATCCATGAAAATTCATATCGCAAACCCTGTTCCAGCTTAACCGGATAGCTGTATGTTGAAGTTGCATAACTTGCATTATCCCAACGAATGTACATTATTCTTCCGCTGTAAACTGAATTATCCGATTCAAAAGTATGTCCGGAAGTTACATCCAGATATCGAACCCCACTGGTTGAATTTGCCGTATTCCACGGAAGGCTTGCAGCGGTATTCGCCCAGCCATAATCGTTAGGTTCTCCAGCGTTATTTCCCGTTACCCCTGCCCATCTTCCTAGTAGATTATCAGCACCATATGCGATTGTTGTTCCTGAATTATCATTTAAAAAATCAAGCGTTTTAGAAGTTAAATAATTTCCATCCTGATAAATATTGGCAACGCCGTTTTTGATTGCATACCTGTAAGTTTGTTCCTGGGCATTATCTACAGAAGTACTTAAATTATCAGGTACTGATAAAATTGTTGTGTTATTAAAAGTAGTTTTATCTAAAGATGTTCTAAATCCGAGGCCAATTGTATTCTTAACCTCAACATCCAGTCCTCTGCCTACAGCAGCATTAACTTTGGCTTTTACTTCTAAAGTAAATTCAGTTTGACTGCTTAAAGGAAAAGATATAGTATCTGGATTCGTACTATTAGTAAAAGTCTTAGAAGTGCTTAATGTTGTGGCCAAATTAACCTTGACAGGCAAATTAGGGGCTTGCGCAAAAATTTGGTGTACAAAGACCGATAACCATATAAATAAAATTGTGTAGAGCTTTTTCATATGAAATTCTGTTTTAAAAGTTATTTTAAAATTTGATCAACACTCTTTTAGTAACTGCCACAATTATTTGCTTCAGTCGCTAAAACATTCTTTTTTAAAACCAAATAAGGATGCCATCTGATTTTTTATTACTGCAAAAATTTTAATGGAATTTTATATTATCATTTTATACATTGTAAAATCCATGATTCTTCTTTTAAATTATAGGATCACAATATATTTTTAAATCGAAATTATTCATGCGAATTATAATGACTACCAGTATTATCCCTTATAACCAAATCAGGGATAATACTTAGTCATCAACACACACACTTATAAAAACTACTAATTAAGAAGTTGGAAGTTTAAAATCTTTATGAATGTATCTTCAGCTGCAGTAAAAGAAACAATTCAAATACTGCAGATGAAGATCTTTTTTTTAACTGTGAGCTAATTAAAGCTGGCTTTCATCTGCAACAGCATCCTGCCATTTATCCCAAACCTTAACGTTAGGATCGTAACCATCATAACCGAAGTTCTGACTTAATTTACCTTTAATATTAGCCGTTATAGCACTATTTGGAATAGGCCAGTAGTTATTACGTTTGTCCATCGTATAAAACTTAGTACCATTTGGAACCACAATTCCACTTGGATATTTGTTGTAAAGCGTATAATGCGAAATACGCTGGTACCAGTAACTACCTCCAGCTGCATCAGTTCCGGATTGTTTATCCCAATTGGCTTTATTGTAAGTCTGCCCCCACTCATCTGGTTTTCCACTCAGTGCGAGACAGTGCGAAATACGTTTTAACTCTGCATTTCTCCATTCTTCCAGGTAAAGCTCTCTTCCTCTTTCTGCACAAATATCACCAATAGTTACCTGCCCGTACATTTGAGAAGCTCCGGCTCTGGTTCTGATAACATTCACGTCCTGAGTTGCTCCACCTACATTACCCTGATAAAAACGCGCTTCTGCTCTTAACAAATAAGTTTCAGCTAAACGATATAAGTACCAATGCGCTTTACCTCCGGTACTAGCTCCCTGAAAATCAGTTGCATTTGGATTGGTTTCATTTACAACATCATGCAAATAGATTTTATATAACGGAAAATCAAACCATTCACGAAGGGTATCTTTTGACAAAAAAGTGGTACCATTTTTTAATCTAAAATTTTGTTGGTAGAACGCAGAGCTCTTATCACTGTATTTAAGATCTTCCATATTTACCCAGTTACCAACAGCACTGTTATGTCTAAGATCTTGTTTATCCTCAACACCATTCACAACCCACATAGGATGCTGTGAATAATAGGAAGCACTAATAGTAGCAATACCACGCCCTAGTGCTCTTGCATAATCATATTTAGCCTGATAATTAGCATTATTTGAAGCAAAACGACCTGCTGCCTGTTTACCATCAGGAGTGGTAAGAGTACCCGAATTCCAGTTTGGACCAAAAATTCTCATCGAGGCAAAAGGTAAAAATGATTGTACTCCGCCGTTCGGCATAACCAATATGGCTTCTCTGTTACCAGCAATAACCTTATTTTCAGGTCTGTGTAAATCCCAAATCACATTTCTGTTAATCGCCCATGTTGTTGGGTTTCCTCCCGGGTCAAAAGTTCCAAAGGAACCCTGCATTAAAGAATAGCCAGATTGATTAATCAGTAAATCTGCCTGTGCTTCTGCATCTTTAAATCTTCCCGAAGCCAGGTAACACTTAATCAATAACTGACGACATGCCCCTTTGTTCACCATACCTACATAAGGTAGTTTGGACTGATCCGGTACCCATTCTACTGCCTTTTCCATATCTGCCGTAATCATTTCAATGATAGCTTCTTTTTTGGTAGAATAATAACTCTGCTTTGGAACCTCCAAAATTTTTGTAATTAACGGAATATCTCCAAATTGATATACCAGATTAAGATAACGGTATGATCTGTGAAAATAAGCCTGCCCCATATATTTATGTTTAACTTCTTCAGTTAAACTTGTCACATTATCAATGTAGGTCAATACAGTATTAGCATTTTTAATTCCTGCATAAGCTTCACCCCAGTAAAATCCGAGGTAAAAATCATCGTTTGTTGCTGTTTTAAAGCTTCCGGTAGGCACTATAGTATTAGCAAAATCAGAAATAGTACTACTATTATCTGTTTTTCCATATTTTGCCATATCAGAGAAAACATACTCCGTACCGATCGGCACACTATTACCGGCAGCATTATAATGAATATAATTATTACGCAATTGTTTATCGGCACTTGCTAAAACTGCCTGTAATCCAGATTCAGTACTAAATGTAGTTTCTGGTTCGTAAAACGAAAGCGGGTCCGGCTCCAGAAAATCTTCTGAACAAGAAACCAAAAGAGCAGAAGCCACTACTAAAGGTGCAAGTATTAAAATTTTATTTTTTATATATCTTTTCATTGTTGAGTAATTTTTAAAGTGAAACGTTAAATCCTAAATTAAACATTCGCGTAGCAAGTCCACTATTATACGATCCATCTCCATTTCTTCCACCTGTTTCCGGGTCCCCGTAATATTTCCATTCACCAGAAGCTCCCCATGTTGCAGCGTTCTGAACTGAAGCATAAATTTTAAAATTTCTAACATGCAAACGATCTACAAGGTCTTTAGGAAGCGAATAGGCTAACGAAATATTGTCTAAACGAATAAAACTACGGTCATATAATTTTTGTGTTCCGGCTCCTGCAGGACCTCTCGCATCAAGACGTGCCCAGTCATTGGTTGGGTTGTCAATTGTCCAATATGGATTTACAAACGGATTATAGTTGTTAGTATACAAACTACCATCGTTATACGTATTCATATAACGTCCATCAAGCGATTTGTGCCCCATGTAGGAATACATATTAATTGCCAAATCCCAATTTTTGTAAATTTTAAATTCATTACGAAGCGACCAGTTAATTGGCGGTGCTGTCTGGCCTAAAAACTGCTTATCTTTTTCATTATAAGTAGGTTTTCCGTTCACATCGTCGGCAGTGTAACTGTTTTCCACTTTTGGATCACCAGGACGTTGTCCGTATTTTGCAGCTTCCTGCCACTCATCCTTTTGCCAAATTCCTGTTACTTTGTAATCCCAAATTTGAGAAATAGGTTTGCCAATAAACCATCCATTGGTTTTGTCATCTGCCTCTTTAGTTCCAACAACATTCCCATTAGCATCCTTAACATCTTCCATATTACCATACAATGCATTAATGGTATTCTTGTTGTATGAAAAAGCTACCATAGTAGTCCATTCAAAATTTGGATTTTTTATATTTAAAGTAGTAAGGCTTATTTCAATACCTTTATTTTCGACCTCTCCCAAATTGGTTGCAATTGATGTAAATCCAGTAAAATCAGGCAGACGCTGACTCATAATCATATCATTAGTAACAGATCTGTAAATATCGATTGTACTTGTGATTCGGTCATTTAAGAAACCAAGGTCAAGACCAATATTTGTTGCCGTTGTTTTTTCCCATTGCAAATTTGGATTTGCCATACGATCAATTGCCAGGTACTTCATATCAACAATATTTCCTGAAGCATCTATATATCCCATTGTTGCGCCGGTACCTGAACCTAAATTTGCCAAAGCTAAGTATGGATCAGCAAGTGATCTGTTTCCGTTTTTACCCCATGACAAACGTAATTTACCTGTGCTTAAAGGATCCCAATGTAACCAGCTTTCCTGATTAAAGTTCCATCCCAAGGCAACAGAAGGAAAAGTTGCGTAAGGGTACGAAGCTCCAAATGCCGAATACCCATCGCGACGTACAGTTCCTGTTATCATATAACGATTATCAAACGAATAAAAGAGTCTCGCCATCAATGCATCGGCTGTTTGATGTGTATCTGTACTGGAAAATGTACTATTTAAAAGCGTTGCATTAGCAATATTGTGAAAACCTAAGGCATCTGAAGGCTGAATATTACGTGCATAAACAATATCTGACCATGTTTTAAGATCTTCAGCTTCCTGAACAAAAGTGGCTATGATATGGTGTTTCTCATTAAAGGTATGATCCCATGCTATTGTATTGTTCAAATTCCACGTAAATTTTTTACCATTACCTCTATCTACTCCTATGTTAACAGGATTCCAATTTTTATTACCTGCTGACTCAAAATAACGATTGTAAAAGAACTCATAACGTGGTGAAGCATTAAACGAATACGTAATACCTAAAGGTAAAGTTACCTTTGTATTGAAAATGGTATTCAATACCGTATACCCTTTTTCAAGTTCCATATATTGGCGATCATAGTAATAATTATACCCTCCAATTGTTGGTCCCATTGGTTGTCTCGTAAAATCACCATTTGCTTCTTTAAAGTTAGAGAACGGGCTGTTTCTTAACATATTTGCATTCCAATAATTAGTACCGGTACCGACAGCTATGTCTCCATCTGAGCGATCCTGAAAATTAACGTTTGCTCCAAATTCAAGCCAGCTTGTAATTTTAGCATCTACTTTCATATTGGCACGAACTGCAGAATAATCATTACCCTGAATAGCTCCTTCTGAAGTTAAATAACCCAAAGACATATAATAATTTACTTTATCACTTGCTCCGGAAACACTTAAATTATTGTCGTGATTTATTCCTGTTCTAAAAGTACTATTATACCAATCGTGTGTTTTTCCTTCTGTAAAATTCTTTAAAAGTGAAGCATCAGTAATACCCAAACGCAGTCCCCATACTTCATTCAAACTTTTTCCTTGTATTTGTCCAGCTGGCTGATAAGCTAACCATTGGGCCTGAGATATACCATACTGATCTAATTGATTAGGGTTTGAAAAATACCCTACCTGACCAACACGAGCTGCAATGTAAGGCTCGTATTGCCCCGTTGTTGTATTTGGACCATATGTTTTAGCAACTTCCCAATCTTCACGATATTTTACATACCCTTCTGCAGAATACACATTGCGATAAGCGCTTTCATTAACAACCGTCGTGTTCGTGGTAACATTAATAATAGGCTTACCCGTTTTTCCTTTTTTCGTTGAAATAACAATAACCCCTGCTGCTGCTTTAGATCCATAAACAGCTGTTGCAGACGCATCTTTCAAGACATCTATCTGGCCAACATCATCAGGATTAATTTCTGAAAGCTCACCGTAGAATTGCATTCCGTCTAAAATAATAAGCGGTGAATTATGATTGGCACCATCAGGATTGTAAACAGAAGTCTGCCCACGAATCTGCAAAGATCCTCCTCCTTTTGCATCGGCTGAATAGCCAACTTTCAGACCAGGAACGCCTCGCAATAAATCCTGAACGGTTTGTGGGTTTTGATTGGCTAAAGCTTCGGGTTTAACCTGAACAATTGCGCCCGTTAAATCCTTTTTCTTCATTTTACCATATCCTACAACTACCACTTCATCTAAAGAAGCTGTACTTTCTTCTAATACTATGATAATATTTGTTTGTCCATTTACAGGGACTTCCCTAGTTACATAACTAACAAATGATACTACTAATATTGAATTCTCATTTCCTGCCAGCGTAAATTTTCCGTCAAAATCTGTTACAGTTCCTTTTTTGGTACCTTTTATCATAACTGAGGCACCGGGAAGCGGAATCCCTTTGTGATCTTTAACCTGCCCGGTTATGCTAGTTTGTGGCTGTACTTTTTCTGCCCGTTTTGTACTGGTAGAAGTACCAGTGTATGCGTGTACCTGAGATAATGAAACCAATACGCAAAGTATTGTAAGTTTCTTTTTTAAATCAAATCCAGATGCATAATCAGGAGCCTTAATCTTCCTAATAAAGTTTGTCATGTTGGTTGTAATTTTTTGGTTAATTGATTAGGTTAAGTTCGCATAATATTGCAACAGCAAGTAAATAAGTGTGGTTTTTACAATTTTGTTTTTCAAAATTTTTTAAGCACCAATTTAGTATGTGTTAACATATAGTTTGCAATGCAAATCTAACGTAAGACTAATAAGCAAGAGGGGGTAATTACGACATTATACAAGGGGCAAATCAGCATTTTTACATGAATTACGCCTTATTTTTATAAGTATGATAAAAAAAACATATTTAAAATATACTATACACAATTATTTAAGAACTAATTATGACATGCAAAATATTATAATACATTACTATTTTAGTGAAAATTAAAATAATTACAAATCTTACTTTATAGATTGATTTAATAGAATGCTCTCAAACAATTGTTTATTTATGTGAACTTTCGTCGCCTCAAAACGATATCATTTGATACGAAAAAGCAATAAGAACCAAACTTATATAAATGCAAAGAGGCAGTCTAAAATGACTGCCTCTTTGCACAATAAAAAAGAATAAAATTATTTAGTATAGCGATACACCTCAGCAGCAGCTAACAAAAAAGCACCTACCCCAAAATCAGACGTAGAATTCTTATCTACTACTTGTCCCGGAATAGCTTTTTCGCCTATCGGCTGGATATATCCAATTGTACCATCTGCCTGAAGAGCAAATGTTGTTAAGTAATTCCATGACTTTGCTGCTACTGGCAAATAAGTCTTTTTATCTAAAATTCCATTGTTAATTCCCCACATAAAACCATAAGTAAAAAAGGCTGTACCGCTGGTTTCTGGCCCTGGTGCATGTTCCGGATCCAAAATGCTTCTTGTCCAGTACCCTTCTTTTTGCTGCGCATCTGCCAGGGCTTTAGCCATATCTTTAAAACGGCTGATGTATTCATTTCTATGTTTAGCCGTTTTTGGTAAGTCCTGAATAATTTTTGCATAACCGGCAAAAATCCAGCCATCTCCCCTTGCCCAAAAATCCTTCTTGCCATTGGCACTTTTATGCTTCGGATAGATATATTTTGCATCACGAAAATATAATTTTGCATCGGCATCGTACATAATACCATTGGCATACGTTAAATAAGAATGTAATTTCTCTAAATACATTTCGTTACCAGTCACGTTGTACAACTTTGTCATCACCGGCATTACCATATATAATCCATCAACCCACCACCAATAGTCATTAGCTGTAGTACTCATTTCATATTCCATGACTTCACGTGCGCGTGCAATTTTTTGCGGATCATTCTTTCCTGTAAAATTGTACAAATCAATATAGGTTTGAAAACAAATCTGCCAGTCTCCAAACAGTACGTGTTTATCATTCTCACCGTAATTGTATTTCCATTCCGATTTGTCATTGGATTTGGCGCCCATCCATTGATTTTTTTCGGCCCAGGCCAATGAATAATCCAAATACTTTTTGTTTTGGGTTACTTTATATGCTTCCATATTTCCGGTATGATATGCCGCAACATTCCAAAAAGCATTTCCCAATTCCGGATGCGAATTTTGCCAATGATTATTTACTTTCTCAATAATTGCAATGACTTCCTGCTTAGATTCTTTTATTGCAGTTCCCTGCTTTACCGCACCGCTTTTACAACTTACAACTGTAAGTGAAACAAAAGCCAGTATTATAAAAAATGAGTTCTTAAAATTCATCATTATATTTAAATTAAAATGTTTATTATTTTGATGCATGATCAATTGAAATCTCTTGTCCGGACCAAATCTTCTTTTGTGTCCAGGGCTGATAGGCATCACTCCAAAATGAATCAGTTGATGGTAAACCAAGGACTAAAAATGCTTCTGCACACAAGTACAAACTTCCCGTTGATATATACCCTTCCCCAATATTAGGCTGATGTCCATATAATCCTATTTGAAGCCAACCGTTTTTATCGAAAGTTCCCGGTACATTAATTTGATTAAAAATCATAGCATACAAGGCCGAACGAACCTGAGCCGGAGCAACTTCTTTTGGCAATTCTTTCCAGAGTGCTATTTGAGATAACAATTGGAAAGCGCCAAAACGATACGCTAGAGATCTTCCGATAGGTGGATAAGTTCCCTCAGGAGAAATTAATCTTTCCTGAATGGCAGCATAGCGTCTGGCTCTATTTAACTCTGTAGTATAATCCGTTTTGTAATCGTTATTTTTTTCTTTAAGGACGTTTAATATGTCCAGTTGCATAGGATGAATCACGAAACTATTATAATAATCCCAATGAAAATCGGGGCCATCACCATAAGTTCCATCACCTAAATACCATTTTTTGTGTTCTTCTAAAGCATAATTCAGGCGATTATTATCTGGATCTTTATCAAATTTAATTATTGCTGCTTCGACCATGCCTGCAAAAAGAAGCCAATTGCTGTGATAAGGTTCGATCTTTCTGGATGATTTTAATGCATTGATTACATTCTCTTTTGTAATTGCATCCAGGGGTTCCCAAAGTTGTTTTGGAGCACGAAGCAATGCCTGGGCAAAAAAGGCCGCATCAACTAAAGGTTGTTTGTCATTTACAAAATTCATAAAATCGGGAGCATTTGGATCAGTTGCATTGTGAATGCATTTTTGAGCCAAATCAATATACTTTGCCCTTAATTTTCCTTCGGAGGTCTCGTCTTTACCTAATTCTAGCCAGGGCGCCATTCCTGAAAGTAATCGCCCAAAAGCCTCTAGGTAAGTCACATGAGTTCTATCATCCCAGGCACCTGGCGATTTTTCTACAGGCATTAGTTGTTTGAGTTGATTTTTACTTAACGCATTCAAAACAGGATCTCCAATTTTAATTAAAGAAGACACAAAAAATTTCCGAACCTTTTGCGGTGAATCTTTTTGAAGTTTTTTTGATTGTGATTGTATGCCATTAATGGCTGTAAAATAAACAAACGCTACTAAAACAGCTTTTTTCAGATAATAATTCATACGTTTTTTTTTCTTAATTTTTTCTTCGACTAAGCTTATAATCAGGTTGATTTCCAAAAGCTTTCGTTTAATATATATTTGTTATCCTTGACATTTTGGTACTTCTTTTTAAACTCAGAAGGATTTAGATTATAAAACTGCTGAAAATGTTTTCTGAAATATTTAATATCACCAAAACCTGCAATTGACGCAGCCTCGCTTATCTGTAGATCTGTTGTAATCAGCAATGTTGCTACTTTTCGTAATCGAACATTTCGGGTGAATTCAGAAACCGATTTACCGGTAATTTTTTTAATTTTTTTATAAACTAGAGAATAACTCATCCCCAAGTGAAATGCCAGATCATGCACATTAAAATTTTCTACATCTAGATTGGCATCGATCACTTCTACGATTCTTTCGATAAGTTTTTTATCCTCATCAGATAGCTTTAGACTTGCCTGTTTTTTCGTAACTGAATTAAGCAGATAATTCTGCTCACTGTCGCGTCGGGTTAATATTCCGCTGATTCGGGCCAGTAAATACTCGTTATCAAATGGTTTTGTAATATAATCATCGGCTCCTACCTCAGCACCTTTAAGTTTTACACCTTCCGAAGTTCCTCCCGTGAGTAATATTACAGGAATATGCTTTAATTCTTCATCCGATTTTATATGTTTACAAAAGGCTACTCCATTCATTTCTCCCATTACAACATCAGAAATAATTAAATCGGGCTGCACTTTTTTAATTATGGTTAAAGCTGTTTCGGCATTTTCAGCCAGCGTAACATGATATTTTGGAGTTAATATTCGCTTTAAATAATTTCTTATTTGTGGATTATCGTCTACAACTAAAATACTTTTTGCATCTTTAATTAAATCGTTACCATTTTCAGGTTCATTAATTGTCTGCGATACATTTTCCTGTATTACTGTATCCTCTAAAGCCTCTTCTAAAAATAAGGTTCTGTCGCTTAAATCTTCGCGAATTTCTATATCCCCGAAATGTTCTTTCCCTAGTGGCAATTTAACCTCAAATATTGCTCCTCCATTTTTATTATCCTGACAGCTGACCTCTCCATGATGCTGAGTAACAAACTGTTTTACCAAATAAAGCCCAATACCAAATCCCTTGCGGTTGTTTTTTATGTTATTATTTGACTGATAAAACAAATTAAATATTTTGTCTTTATCTGCATCCAAAACACCTTCTCCGTTATCTATAACTTTTATAATAACTTCATTATCTGTGCATCGTAAATTGACGGCAACTTTTCCATTTTCTTTCTCGGTAAATTTTAAGGCATTTGCAATCAAATTAAACAGAGCCATTTCTATTTTTTCGCGATCGACATAAACCAATAGTCTTTCTTCAGAAATACTAAAACTGTAATCTATTTTTTTTGTTTTGGCATGATGTACAAAACAGCTAAAAACCTCTTTGGCCAGTTCTACAATATCAATTTGACCAATTTTAAGTTTTCCGGTCTCAGTTTCTGTTTTTCTAAAAAGAAGCAACTGATCTACCAGGCTCAATAATCTTCTGGAATTGCTGTAAACCATTTCAATAGCACCCGGATCAATTTGCTGGTCGGTTCCGTAAATTATATCTTTTAAAGGATTAATAATCATTGTTAAAGGCGACCTGAACTCATGAGAAATATTTGTAAAAAAGGTTATTTTTTTCTCATTCAGTTCCTTTTCCTGCTTTGCCAGATTCTGCGAAAGCTGTACTTCGTATTTTAATTTCGCCTGTTCACGTTGGTATTTATCTACCACATAAATTATAAAACCAAATGCGAGAAAATAGATAAAATAAGCCAAACTGGTTCTATACCATGGCGGTAATATCGTAATAGGCAATGAAATAGATTTGGTATTCCAAACTCCTTCGGCATTAGTAGATTTAATTTTTAGCACATAATCTCCTTCTGTTATTCTGGAATAATTGGCACTTCTGACATTATCAACATAATGCCATTGTGAATCCCATCCTTCTAAAAAATAAGCATACGATATTTTTTCAGGCAAACTGTATTCTAAAGCTGCAAAATCAATGTTTAGCATTGATTCATCATAGGGTAGTTTTAATTTATCAATTCCAAAAGATGTCAAATGAGATTGGTCATAAACCTTATTATTTACTTTTATTGAAGTTATTACCAACTTTGGAAAGTCATGAATTTGACTGTTAATTTTGGTATCTATAATATTAAAGCCTTTAATTCCGCCAAAAACTATTTCTCCTGTTGAAAGTTTGAGAGCCGCATTGTAATTAAACTGATTACTCTGAAGTCCGTCAGCATCATGGTAACTTGTAATTTTTCCGCTAACTGCATTATAAGTAAATATTCCATTATAAGTACTGCCCCAAAAAGCGCCCTGATTATCTTTAACAATGTTTAAAACTGAATTATTTGGAAGCCCATTTCGCTGCGTCAGGAATTTTTTTGTTGAAGTTTGGGGATTAAAAATCATCAATCCCCCTCCTTCGGTACCGGCAAGTATTTTTGTTTTAGAAATAGAAATAACAGACCGAACAGGATACTTTACATCAATCTCTTTCTTTTTCATTGTTCTGGGATTGAACTGAAACAATTTTGTAAAATTTCCTATCCAAAGATTCCCATTTTCATCTTCTGTAATTGAAATAATTCCCCTGATTTTTGCATCTACAAAATCGAATTGATCACTTGTTCTATTATAGCGATACAGTCCCTCATCATCTGGAGAACTGGCCCATAAGACATTATCTTTGCCACGAAACAATACCCAAATATTCTTTTGAAATGATTTGTATTTTGGATTAAAAAAACTGTATTTTTTAAAAGTATGGGTCTGGGAATTAAACAGACAAACACCGCCTCCATAAGTAGCAAACCAGGTTCCTTTATTATCCTTTACAATTGCTGAGACAAAATTATTTGAGATCGAATTCGGATTATTTGCATTATAAGAGTAATTTGTAAATGTATTATTCTTTTTATTCCACAAACTGGCACCTGCTCCGTCTGTTCCTATCCATAAATGTTCACCATCCTGCTCAGATAAGGAAAGAATAAAATCACTTGGCAGAGTATTTTTTATTTTCTCATTTTTAGAAATTGTAATAAAAGGGCTTTTTCTTTCTTCAATCTTATTGACTCCTCCTCGTAAAGTTCCAATCCAAACCCTGTTTTCATTATCTAAAAATAACGATGAAATAGCGTTACTATTCAATTTTTCTTCATCTGAGGTTGCGTTAAATAGAGAAAAGGTATCTGAAGTATAATTGTATTTAACTATTCCATTACCATTTGTAGCAATCCACAGTTCTTTTTTATCGGGTTTACACATTAAATCAGAAATGGGATACTGAATTTCCTGATTCGTATAATTACGGTATGTTCTATTTAGAATATTGTATTTCAGCAAACCTCCTTCAATTCCTACCCATACATTCGAAAATTTGTCACATAATATAATATCCCCATTAACAAAATCAGAAAAAACAACAATAAGTTTCCTGGCTGCTGTGTCCATGGTTACAAGACCTATTCCCTGAACAAAACACCACAATTTACCTGTTTTATCAAAATCCATTCCCTGCACATGATACTCCCACCGCAATTTCCCTTTTACATAAAGTGGTATCTGAATGATTTTTTCCTGATTATCTGCACAATAAAGCAAACCCTGTCCTGCGGTGCCGATATACATATTTGCTTTATAATCTATAATTTTATTGACAACAAAATCTATCGGCTCACTTTTAGAAGTTTTAGCATTTAAATAATACTTTGTGTTAAACCGATTGCTCAAATAATTATAAACACTTATTCCGCCCTTTGTACCAATCCAAATCTCATTTTTAGTTCCACAAATACTTACAACCCTGTTATTATTTAACGAATTAAGATCATTAGGTTCATTTCTAAAGTTCAAAAAATTATACCCATCATACCTGCTTATTCCGTCATAAGTACCAAACCACATTAAGCCCCTTTTGTCTTTATAAACAGAGGTTACAGCATTATTAGCAAGTCCATTTTTGATGCCGATGTAACCAATGCTATATTCTTCCTGCCCAAATTTTGAAACAGACGATCCTGCAACCGACTGTGGTTTAGACGGAGAACAAACTAAAAGCATTAAAAACAATAGGATTCTATTTTTCAAAATATATTGTGCCTGGAATTACGTATAAAATTTTTCAATAAAATTAATTCTTAAAAATCAGAAAAACCTATGACTAAATATCATAGGCCCTTCTGTACAAACATAACGAAAAACGCTAAACTAATTAACTAATGAAATTGTATATGAATAACTGTATTGCTTATCTAATAATCGATAAGGATCATGAGGAGGACGTCCCCAACTATCATCGCCGCCCAAACCTCTTTGCTTATAATCTAAATGCAGGTACACTGCTTCTTTAGAATCTAAATCTAAATCTGAAGGATGGCGTTGTGCCTTAGTTTTTCCAGGATCCAAATCTTCTGTCGAAATATTCAATGCGCTAAAACTAACCGCTTGTTGGCCTTCAATTTTTATGCCTTGTCCATTATCATTTTTTAAAGCCAGCCAACGAACATCTGTTTTGTAACCTGATTCCTGAGGACGAATATAATTTCTCGCATATTGATTCATTACCTTATCTGAATATTCTCCAACAAATGAAGCCGAATTTCTATCTGAATAATTTTCCCATGGACCTCTTCCATAATAACTCAAATTATCATACGAACCATTTAATTTCAAACGCATTCCGAAACGCGGTATTTCAGGTAAATCTTTTCCAGTCAAATCAATAGATGCGGTAAGTTTTATAGCTCCATTATTTTGAATCAAATACGCAACAGTGTAAGGAACATCAGCCTGAGCTAATTTATAAGCCACTTTTACAAGTAAACCTTCTGCAGTATTTTTATCCATAGTAACACTTACTACAGTCGGATTTTTCGATGCTTCTTTCCAAATTGCCAATTTATTTGGCATTCCGTTTCCAAAATCATTATCAGTTGGAGCACGCCAGAAATAGGGAGTTGGAAAATTGGTAATAACTGTATTATCGCTATTTTTCAGATTGTATTTCAGAATCTCTCCTTTTTTCAAATCAAATTCTCCTGCACTATTTTCAGTCTCAAAAGACAGTACATTATTTTTTACAGTGTACTTCAATTTTGTCCCACTTTTGGCAACGGTAGTAGTATTGAAATAAGAACCTTTTCCAACTTTAAATTGCTCTCTTGCAAATTCATAACCTTTAGCAACCAAAGGCGCATCGTATTTTGAAACTGCAAAAACATTTAAAAAACACTCTGAATTCTCATCAAGTGATCCTAAATCTAAAGCGACTTTTTTACTTTCTTCGGGAGCTGCCTCTAAATTAAATTCTCCGGATTTTGTTTTCAATCCGTTTTTAATCAGTTCCCATTTAAAGGTATAATTAGAAAGATCGGTAAAATTATAATGATTTGTTACCACTAAATCTGTTTCATTATTGAATTGAAACTGAATGTTTTGGTATACTTTTTTCACTTCATTTAATGCTGGTTTTGGAGTTCTGTTAGAAAACACAAGACCATCTGCACAACCATTCTCATCATTTTGTAAATCGGCACCTCCTAAATCTCCGCCATACGCCCAAAATGTAACTCCTTTTTCATTTTTCGTTTTCAATCCCTGGTCAATCCAATCCCAAATAAACCCGCCTTGCATACGTTTACTGTTATTTATAATGTCCCAGTACTCCTGAAAGTTTCCACTACTATTTCCCATAGCGTGTGCATATTCACACATAATATAAGGGCGTGTTTTGTCAGAATTTGCGTAGTCCTTCATACTTTTAATGCCCGGATACATTGGAGCTACGATATCTGTATTTTTATTTTCTCCTGCCTGCTCAGACTGAACCGGGCGGGTAGAATCTGCTTGTTTTAGCCAATCGTAGGCATCATAAAAAACAGGGCCATTTCCGCATTCATTTCCTAAGGACCAGATTATAATAGAGGGATGATTTTTATCCAGTGCAAACATTCTTTTTATGCGATCCAAATGAGCAGGTGCCCATTCTGGCAAATAAGCAGGATGTTTTGTTTTGTCAAACCAATTTTGCCACTCTGCGCCCATTGCATGCGATTCGATATTAGCCTCATCAACAACATAAAAACCATATTCATCACATAAATCGTAGATATGGCTATCATGCGGATAATGACTCATTCTAATAGCATTAATATTATATTCCTTCATTAATTTAAGGTCTTTCAGTGTTGTTGCTTCAACAGGAACATGTCCTTTTTGATCGTCATGCTCGTGTATATTAACTCCTTTTACAAAAATGACCTTGCCATTAACTAACAATCTTGCATCTTTAATTTCAATTTTTCTAAAGCCTGTTTTTTTAGAAACTATTTCTAGTGTTTTTCCTTTAATATCCAATAATGAAATGGTATATCGATATAAATTTGGCGTTTCGGCATTCCATTGTTTTACATTTTCAAGTGTTTTTTCAAAGCTGATTTTTTGCTCTTTAGTGTTTACTTTTTTATTTTCGGAATAAACAACATTTCCTTGATTGTCAAACAATTCAACTTTGACAGAAGGATTTTTAATTGTATTGTTTTCAAAATATTTTAAAGTAACATCAAGACTGAAAATTCCGTTTTTATATTGATTGTCCAAGTCGCTTTTTACAAAATAATCCCAGATAGTAGTTTTAGGCATTGCCTGCAAATAAACATCGCGTTCAACACCACTTAATCTCCAAAAATCCTGATCTTCTAAATAACTTCCATCATGCCAGCGAAACACCTGTACTGCAATCAAATTATCGCCTTTCTTTAAAAAAGAAGTAATATTAAATTCGGCTGGCGTTTTTGCTGCTTTTGTCATTCCCACTTCTTTTCCGTTTAAGAAGACTTTCGCATAACCACTTATGGATCCAAAATGAAGTATAATTTCTTTGTCTTTCCATGAATCAGCAATGGTAAAAGTGCGTCTATAACTTCCTACCGGGTTATAATCACCGTTTATAAAAGGGGGATTTTTAGGAAATGGATATGTAATATTGGTATAAATAGGAATATCATACCCTTCTATTTCCCAGTTAGAAGGCACCTGAATGTTTTTCCAATTGGTATCATCCAAATTTACGGCATAGAAATCTACGGGTCTTTGAGAAGGATTTTTAACAATATTGAATTTCCAGTTTCCATTCAAACTCTGATACAATTCTGATTTTTGAGGATTATTGCCTTTCACTTCCGATTCATTACTGAATAAAAGAAAGGAACTTCGGCCTGCTTCTTTTCCTCTGTCTAAAATTTGAGGATTTTCCCATTCATTATTCTGGGCATAATTATTTTGCAGGCTCAAAAATAAAGCAAGTGCTAATACAATTTTTTTCATTTAATTATTTTAAAAAATGGAAATTAAAAATTTAATACTCCTGGATTTTATTTCAAATTAACCTTATCAATAATCATTAAAAAACACACTAAAAAAGAAATGCATTTGTCCCAATAAAAAATAACAAGGCCCAACTCAGAAATAAAAAACAACTTCACAAATTTAGATAACGACATATAAGACAAGAGGGGCTCTACAATAAATTAGAAGGGGTATATCAACATAAACAGCCAAAAAAATATTGACAAGCCAATACTCTGCATTATCCATAATTATTAAATTAAAAAATGTTGAAGGGAAAATTTACGTTATATGAAAAAAAATTAAGTTTTTTTTGATTTGTGAATTACTACATTGGCATTCGTTTTACTTCTAAAATTTGTACAGGCTGAGGATCTGCTTTACTTAATCCTTCTGCGTCTGCCTGAGTTACATTTTGAGAGAAAATATGCAATTGCTTTTGATCTCTCCAGAGTTCTTTATCAAAATTAGGTTCCCATTGTCCGACAGAAAAGCGGCTGAGATCTTGTGCCTTCCAGTTTGTTTTTTGCAAATTTGCATAACCTAATGTTATTTTATTTTCCCTTTCTTCATCTCTAAAAAGCAAATACAACATCGATTTATCTACTAAAATTTCAGGGCGTGAAATAGGAATTCTTTTGGTGCCTCCTCCCCCTAAAGTAAAGGGTTTGACATGAAAATCGGTAGTAATTAAATTCCATTTCCCGCCAGATAAATACACTACTTTATATTGTGGCACTCCGTTAGTATCCCAATAAGTGGCAATAAACGGATTTCCCTGCTCATCAACCGTCATCGCCGTCTGATTGATTAAACTGCTGTTTTGGGGTACCTCCCAGGCATGTTCAGCGGTTGCTTTTGTAATAGGAAGGGTGTATTTTTCTCCTGTAGATTTTTCCCATGTTTTTCCTCCATCAGCAGAAAAAGCATAACAAATATCATGGTTGGTAGATACATCCCAGCTTTCTCTCCAAACCCACGAAATATAAATTCCTTTATCACCTACGCACATTTGCCAATAGGCACTGCGTTGATTTTCGCCGTCAATTAAATTATTTTGTAGGGAAGTCCATTGCTGCGTTTTTACATCATACCATTTCATAATCATATTTCCTTGTCCGGAAGCCCCCGAACGATAGCAAAACAATAAATTGCCATTAGGTAAATTATGAAATTCAGGATACGTTACTTTAGCCTCATCCTGCCCTGTCATTGGTTTTTCTTCCCCCAGTTCTAAACTAAATGGTGTTTTACTTCTGGCATAACGCAAACGGGTATCATGATGATCCCAACTCACATGAAGGTAACCATCAGAATCTATTGCTATGCTGATATCATTATGAGCATCTTTTACATTGCCACTGTACGGACTGACAACTTTGTCCCATTTTTTTGAATTTAATTTGCGCTTCGCTAAAACCATTCGACCATCAGGATCATAGTATGCCGTATATTGATTTCCTTTAAAAGAAGTCAGCGTGCTGTTTCTAAAAATAACGGTATTAACAGAATTATTGCTCCACCCTAAACCGATTTCACTCTCGGTAGTTTTTAACTGAGCGCTGACACTGAATGAAAAAAATAACATCATTAAAAACAAACTTTTAACCATGACTAAATTTCCTTTTAATTGACTATTTAAATCGATATTCATATTCTTTTTATTCTAAAATCATTATTATATCAGCAAACTCCTAAAGATTATTTGAGATCCAATTTCTTTATTTAATGTTACCATTCCAGTTTTACCAAAGCCACTGCCTGACGCTCCATTTTTAAAGTTACAACTGTTTTGTTGGCCCTTATTTTTATTTTTTTTGCAGATATCCTTTTTAGTTTTCCCGATTTCTCAAGTATCTCGATCTGTTGTTGCGTAGGATTTTGCGGTGATCCCATTTTTTTCCATACTTCATAAGAATTGCTGTTTTCCTTATCGATTAAATAAATATTCATAGAAGCCTTTTTAGCCGAGATATTTTCAATAGAAAGAGTAACAATTTCTGTTGGTCCGGGTTTGTCATCATCGTGATAATTCCAAACCATTATAGCTACAGATTTTGAGTCTTTGGAAGCCAGTGCGCCAATATCAGATTGAGCACCACGAATACTAGATTTCAGCACCTCTTCGACCGGATACATACGATTGCTAACAACATTTAAACGTGTGCCGGACATCATTCCAAACATTCTGAAAACATTTAACACCGGTTTGTCAACTCCATTGGTTGCAAGATCACGAAAACCATAAAACCAAGGTTGGTTTTCAAACTCAAAAGACCAGGAAACCGCGCCGAGAAAATTGGCTTTTGTCTGATCTGCCAATATATATTTGCGTGCAAAAGAAGCCGCTGTATAACTTGAATACATAGTACCGTTTCGATACGCATTTTCCGGATTGGTTGCCATTCCGCAAGCGGCACAACCTTCAGGATCCGACTCCCCTATAATAATTGGAAGATCTTTAGTTTCCGGATAGGACATCGTGAGCTTAAAACCAGTTTCGATATCATTTAATTGCGGGGCCATATCCATTCGTACTGTTCCATCCACTAATTTAGGCCATCCTTTAGCATGAAAAAGTATAGCATCCATCGGTGAACCTTTCTTACCTGTAGCATAGTTGATACCACTGATACAATGTTTAATAAAGTCACTAGTCCATTCCCGAGCGCCCTTACCCCTTGTTCCGGCAATATTAATACCTCCAATTTTTGCTGTTGGCAACGCTTTTTTAAGTCCGTCTGCAGCATAATCATACATCTTAAAAAATTCTTCACGAGTACCTTTCCAGTAATGTCCGTTTGGTTCATTCCAAACCTCCCAATACCAGCTTTCTACTTCTTTTTGTCCGTAACGCTCTACCGAATGTTTAACCCATTCATATACAAGATTTCTCCATTTATCATAATCTTTAGGCGGATAGGCCCATCCGGTAATAATATCAGTGTAAGGATCTCCGGGTTTCCAATAATGTCTGTATGGAACAGGATGTGTAGATAAACCTTCAGGCATAAAACCGATTTGAGCCAAGGGTTTCATACCACGCGAAACATAGGTATCAAAAATACTATCAATAATTCTCCAATTGTATATCGGATTTCCATTACCATCTTCTGTATAAGCATTGGTAGAACCCCACTTCAAAGCGGCAGTACCATCACCCGTTACAAGCAAACTATGTGTACGCACATAAACTGGCACGGGGCTTAATGCAGCAATTTCACTAAGAAGTTTTTTACCATCCTTCATATAAGTATAGTTGGGTTCGTCATACCCAAACCATGCCCATACTGGTTTCATAGGACCTATTTCTTTATTAAGGTCAATTTTAATTTCAGGACTCTGACCGTATGAGGTCACACAAAATTGAAGTGAAATAACTGTCAGCCAACACTTTATTACTTTACACATAATATGGTTTTGTTTTATTATTAAGTATAATTGTAAAACCCACACTTATAAAAAAGTCAAATTTTTTTATAACCTCTACTATTTTATTTTTAACTAATTTATATAAAATTTTATCAAATACAGATTATCTGCAAACAATTTAATTTACTGCAATATACAGAAATAATAAATTTAGCAACTCATTCAAATCCTTTGCTATCATAACATTTTATCTATTCTAATTGAGCATCTTTGCATTAAAATAAATTTACAAATGATCAGAATTACAAAAGAGCTATCATTCCCATTAGAGCATATATTATTTTCATTTGCACTGCAATCTGAAGCAGCGGATGTATTTGATGAACATAACACGCTCATTACCGGAATTGGAAAAGTAAATGCCGCTTATGAATTATCCAAAGCCATTCAACATAAAAAACCATCACTCATTGTAAATCTTGGATCGGCAGGAAGCAATTACTTTCAGAAAGGTGAGGTCATTTGCTGCACTAAATTTATTCAGAGAGATATGGATGTCAGAGGCTTAG
This sequence comes from Flavobacterium sp. Root420, assembly GCF_001427905.1. GTDB lineage: Bacteria > Bacteroidota > Bacteroidia > Flavobacteriales > Flavobacteriaceae > Flavobacterium. The sequence goes on along the minus strand of NZ_LMEF01000029.1, from coordinate 12,826 downwards.
GCTTTAAACAATATGAAACTCCGTTATCAAATTTGCCCATACTTCTTGAATACGGGTTTGAAATGGAAGGTTTGCAGACAGGTATTTGCGGAACCGGGGATAATTTTGAAATGGGTCATAATAGTAAAATATATAATGTCGTAGATATGGAAGCCTACGCATTGGCCATGATTGCAATGAAAGAAAATATTCCATTTTTGTGTTTAAAATATATTTCAGATGGTGCAGATGATAATGCTGCAGATGACTGGGTGATTCAGGTGCACAAGGCTGCAATAGCGTACGGGACTATTCTGAATTTGAACAAAGATGAAATTTCTATTTAGTTGTTTAAATCTTCACTTCAAATATAGAAGAAGGCCATTGAAGGCCTTCTTCTAAAATAAAATTTATTTTTTTCAATTAGTTCTCACCCCAGCCATATCTTACACGAAATACACCAGAACTGTTAACTGTATTAATTGTAATATTAGTTCCGCTTCCACCTCTGGTAAACAAACTATAAGAATCACCATCTCTTAAACCAGGCCAATAAACGCTGGCAATTTGATCTGTTCTGCATACATCACTGGTTGCTACTATATAAGCAATTTCATTGTCAGACTGATTTCCGTTTTGATAATCTTTACCGGAGTTCATTCCGGCACCAAATTCAGTAATTACTGTTCGACTAGCATAACTTCCTACCCTGCTGCGCCAATCTGCTCTCCATTGTGTAACTGATCTGGTGGCCCAAAAAGCATAATTATGCAATCCTAATAAACATCCATTAAAACGAGTATCTGCCCCAACTCCGGTAACAGTTTCCGAATATCCTGTTCCTCCCAAAATTATTCGTCCTTTTGGAACATTCGGATAAGTGGAAAGAAACTGAGCATAAATAGTTGTTAACTGAGCTAAAGTATATCCATGAGGCTCGTTGAATGGCTCAAAATATACATTTGAGTTACCTTGATATTTATTTACAACGGTAGTCCACATACTCCAAAAAGCAGTTGTATTGTCAATAATTCCATCTTTTGATGATGAAGACTCCCAACACGCAATAATTACTTTCCAGCCTTTACTGGTCGCCTTATCTATCACTCCTTGATAACTAGCCCACCAACTCTCAGAAACAGAGGGTGGATTAATTGGAATACGAATAGTATTAACCCCATTTATTTTACTTGTAAAACCATTTAATATTGCATCTGTTTTTGCCACAACTGTGGCATAATTATCACCTGATGCTAAACCTGATGGAATAACCCAGCCATCCACAAAATTATCGCGTCCGTCTGCCCAATTCAGTCCTGCAATCGATGCCGCTCCTACTTTTGCAGTAAGATTATTATTTTTCACCGTATTTTCAATTACGGATTCATTTTCTGTTAGACTTGTCTGATTGATTTCAGTAACTTCATCTTTTGAGCATGCACATACAATGATGCTTAACATAAGTAAATACCTTTTTTTCATTAACATACAATTGTTTAAATTATTAAATTAATATTCTGAATCTATTCCGACTATTTATATAATATCTACATTCTATTTCTATAGTTTGCATAATAGTCAGGCAACGCATTAAAATAACGGGACCGCTTTTAATTTGAAATTATTTTTAAAAATTAGCAGGAGGCCCGAATTATATTTAAAATGCATTTTTACAATTAATCATAAGGTCGGTTCATGGGTTTGTTTGGTTTTAGTTAGTAAAATATAGAATTGTAATTGTAACCTGGTAATAAAGCAAATTAGGTAACAATAATACAAAGTAATGCTTATCTTACATATTACGGCAGGGGTAAATTGGAAAAAAAAGAAGGTCATAATGGTAATTTGATATTTTTTTAGCATTAAAAAAACTTAATACTTAAAAAAAGACCTGTTTTTTTACTCAATAAATAAATATTAAATTATCATTACCTGTAAGACACGGCTAAAAATTCAAAAATGTAGCATGGGGCCCAGGGCTTCTGGCGATTGGTTGAATCTTGCTCTCACATGAAAAATTATAAAAGTTATAGTTTTGAGAAAACCCTTCAGGATACAACAGGATAGATACGGAGTCGTATTTTTTTATTTTTGGAACTAACCATTAAAAACTAAGTAGTTACATAACTAATTAGAATAAATATACTCCATCTGTCAACAGCACCTCTCAATAGCGAAAAAAGGGTATTGAGAACTCTTGGACACTGACAACTTTATAACAACAGAAAATATGTATTTGAATAAATTTACTTTCTCCTCATTAAGCATTTTACTTGTATGTACCTTCAATCTTTTTAGTCAGGTTACGCTCCCGAAAATTTTGGGACACAACATGGTTTTACAGCAACTAAAAGATGTTCCCGTTTGGGGAACCGCCAGTCCAGGCGAAAAAATATCGATAGATTTCGCGGGACAAAACAAAACAACGATTGCTGATAACTCTGGCAAATGGTCAGTTAAACTCAAGCCGATGAAGGCATCATCTACACCACGTGAAATGACCATTAAAGGAACAAATACAATCATTCTGAAAAATATACTGGTGGGAGAAGTCTGGCTTTGCTCTGGCCAGTCAAACATGGAATATGCCATGCGAAAATACAGTAAATTCGAATCGGCAGTGAAGGGATACAGACCTCCTGAGGATGATTTGAATAAAGCAAATAATCCCAATATTCGCATTTTTCTGGATCGCAGAAAATACATGGATCCAAGTCCTGAGCACTTGGGCTGGGACTCAGCAATGGGAAGATCGTTAGTCGATTTTTCGGCTGTGGGGTATTATTTTGCGAAAGATTTATATTCTAAATTACACGTGCCGATCGGAATGATTTCTGCGGCAGTGCCCGGCAGTAGGATTGAACCCTGGATTGAGGCTTCGAAAATGGAAGTGTCACCTACAATGAAAAACGGAAAAACACTGGATAAACTTAGTGCCGATGGTGGCGATCCCGGTAAATTTTATGACACGATGATACAACCGCTAATCCCGTATGCATTGAAAGGATTTCTATGGTATCAAGGAGAATCAAATTGTTTTCTGAATGAAAATATCCGATATGCCTACAAGTTTAAAACACTAATTGAAAGCTGGCGAAACGACTGGAACGACAAAAAACTACCTTTTTACTTTGTTCAACTTGCTCCCTACGCTTATTCGACTACCAAAGATGATCGTCCTCACACTACCGAAAATCTTCCCGAATTCTGGGAAGCACAACAGCTTGTCCTGCATTTGCAAAATACGAATACTATTGCCATTACCGATTTAGTCGACACTATCGCTGATTTGCATCCGGGATATAAATGGGAAATTGGTCGCCGATTGAGTCTTGTTGCCGCAAATAAGGCGTACGGGCAAAAAAATGTCGTTTATTCCGGCCCTGTGTATACAAAAATGAAGACAATGGACCACACCGTTGAAATCACTTTTTCAAATACTGGAAGTGGTTTGGCAAGCCGTGATGGAAAACCACTTAGCTGGTTTAGCATAGCCGGAACTGATGGAAAATTTACCCCTGCAAAAGCAGAAATAAAAGGCAGTAAAATAATCCTTTCTGCACCTGAAATTCCAAATCCGGTTTCGGTTCGTTTTGGCTGGAACGAAGCTGCCCAATCCAATTTCATTAACAAGGAAGGACTTCCTGCAGTTCCTTTCAGAACCGATAATCCGTGGGACAAACTTTTTTGATCAAACCAGGTGTAAAATCACATAGTCTCACAGAAGATAAAAAATGGTTCTTATCGGGTTACGGTACTACTGGTCTATATAAATCGTTTTAAAATACTTTTCTCTAATTGCTTAGTCACTGAGTTTAGATTTCTGAATTTATAATCAGGAATAAAAAACAAATTCTAAAAATTTATATCAAATTCTAAAAAATGAATTATAATTTCAAATGAATGTATTGTTTACAATTGATGCCTTTTGATTTGTAATAAATCATGGTCTAGTTTATTATTAATCAAAAATAAAAATAAGATTCTAACCTAAATTGATGCAAATCCTCTGCAAAAAAGCCCTAATTTTTTAGGGCTTTTTTTTATGAGAAACTCCAAAACTTTAATAGTAAAACTTAAAAATATAAGCAGCTAAAAATTAGTAGTTTTTCACACAAAATTTATAAAATTTAAACCAAATGATATAAAATTTAAACCAAATGATGTAAAATAAACGCTTGTCAAATTAATAAATTTGACAATGTCTAATGTTAATTAGTATAAATGATTATTGATTATATTAAAAACGATAATAATCACGCAAATACACGTATTGTAAACACTTATACCGGTATTGGTGCATTTATTACTTTCAAGTTAAATGCTCTAGATAAATATCTAGTATTAATCAATGTTTCTGTACTTTCTATTTTAATATACACCATTTTTTTTATCAAATAAACAACTGATAGTCACTATTTTAAAAAATGTACTTCAGGCCTAAATTGTATTGTAGAAATAATAAAAAGAAAGCCATGACCCCTATCAACGCCGTAATCATATCAGAACAAAAAGAGACTTTTCTAATTTTAAAAAAATTTGAAGAAGAGAACTCCATGATAATGAAAATAGTTGGGGATACTAATTGCGTAAAAGAGGCCGCTGTACTTATAAAAGAAAAGAAACCGGATGTTATTCTTTTGGACATTGTTCTTGAAAATAATCTTTTTTTTGAGATACTTGAACGATTGGAATTTCTCATTCCAAAACTCGTATTTATCTCCGCACATAAAGATTATGCTATCAAAGCTTTTAAACATGATGCTGTTGATTTTTTATTAAAACCAATTGATTTTAATGCCCTTATTATAGCAGTATATAAGGTTATTAAAAGAAGAGCAATGGAACTCTCTTATCAAAATCAAAAAGTTAATAATATCATTATAAATACTGCAAATCAAACAAATGATTATGTTGCCGTAGCATCTTTAGAAAAAATAGAACTTATACCCATGGCAGAAATCATTTTTTGCAAAGCAGACGGAAAATATACTGTTTTTATGCTTTCTAACGGAAGCAGCATAATGTCAAGCAGAAATCTTGGCGAATACAGTACTATTCTCGACAGCAATTATTTTTTTAGAATTCATCATTCCTACATCATCAATCTTCGCCATATCGTTAAAATTTCAAAAAAAGATGGTTATTTCTGTGAACTTTCCAATGGGGTAATTCTACCGGTTGCCAAAAGAAGACAAGATGACTTTAACAAATTCATAAAACTTAAAGAATAAAAAAGGAAATATCCCTTTTACATTAATTCAATTCCTATATCAATGAATGGAAATAATAAAATAGATAACACTGCGGTAAGCGATAAAAACAATTGTAGTAGTACTAATTATTTTGAGGAACCACTACATGAACTTGGTAAAATTTTGGATTTTTCAATGGATCTGATTTGTTCTTGTGATAAAGAAGGAAAGTTTGTCTGGGTAAATAAAGCCTCAGAGCGTATTTTATGCTACCAACTTGAAGAATTAATTGGCAAAAAATACACTGACTTCGTACTTCAGGAGGATAACGATAATCAGATAAATGAAGATTTTGATTTTAAAAGCGGGTCACAGGTTCCTATATTTGAAAAAAAGTTTATACACAAAAACGGAAATATTGTTTATTTGCAATGGTCAGCTGTATGGGATGATGTAAAAAACTTATGCTACTGCATAGGCAGGGATATTACCGAGAAAAAAAACATAGAAAACGCTTATGAAATTGAGAGATTGCGGTTCTATAATTTATATTCGCAGGCGCCTTCCTGTATTGGAATTTTAAAAGGCCCAAACCATGTCTATGAATTGGCCAATGAGCTTTATTTAAAATTAATTGATAAAAAGGATGTTATTGGCAAGACGATACGAGAAGTTTTACCGGAACTTGAAACACAAGGGATTTTTGAAATATTGGATAATGTCTATCAAACAGGTGAAACCTTTACTGCCGATGAAATGCTGATTAAACTTGATCGTGATGGCAACGGAAAACTAGATGATGTTTATTTAAATTTCATCTATCAGGCACATAAGGATGCCAATAATACTATTGACGGTATCTTTTTCTTTGGAAATGATGTAACGGAGCAGGTTTTGTCACGGAAAAAAATTGAAGAAAGTGAAAAAATGTACCGGGATCTGATCCATAAATTACCTGTCGCCACATACTCCTGTGATGCTGAAGGACGAATAGTGCTCTATAATAAGGCTGCAGTTGCCCTATGGGGAAGTGAGCCTGAATTAGGAAAAGATTTATGGCATCATTCATGGAAAATTAACAATAATAAAAAAAGCTCCATGACGTACAATTTATGCTCTATGGCTAAAGCGCTAAAGGAGGGCGACCCTATCCTTAGAGAGGAAATAATCATCGAACGCCCTGATGGAGACAAGCGTTCGGTCTTGCCATACCCAGTTCCTTTTCGTGATATCGAGGGTCAGATAACCGGAGCTGTTATTGTACTGGCTGATATTACGGAAATGAAACTGGTCGAAAAAAGACTAAAAAAAAGCGAAAAAAAATACAGATACCTTTTCGACAATAATCCAATGCCGATGTGGGTGATCGATTTAGTAACTTTTAAATTTCTGGATGTAAATAAAATGGCCATTATGAAATACGGATATAGCCGGGAAGAATTCCTTGCCATGACTGCTTTGGACATACGACCAAACAATGAGAAAATTAGTTATATAAAATCCAACGATATTTTAGAAATTAACCAATCAAATTACAACAGAGGAAAATGGAATCATTTAAAGAAAGATGGAACTCTTTTTACAGTTGAAATCATAGCACATGATATTATGTATGAAGGAACTCGGGCAAGATTAATTCTTTCCAATGACATCACAGATCGTATAAAAGCAGAAATAAATCTGGAAAAAAGAAATAGAGAACTCATCAAAACCAATTCAGAACTGGATCGATTTGCGTACAGTGTATCCCACGATTTACGTTCCCCTCTGACTTCGATTCTTGGCCTTACCGCTTTTATTGAAGCGGAAAGTCAGGAAACCGATACGCTTAAACATGCCAAATTGATTCGAAGCAGTATTAATCGCCTCGATGAATTTATTAAAAACATTTTAAGTTATTCGCGAAATAACCGTACAGGACTTGAAGTACAACAGATTGCGCTAAATGAAATGGTGCTTGATGTGATAGAATCGCTCCAAAGCATGAAAGATGCAGAAGGAATTCGTTATGAAGTTGAAATCAGTGAACAGCATCCTTTTTTTACAGACAGATTGCGTTTTACTACCATTGTGAGGAATCTTATTTCCAATGCGATAAAATACCATAAAAAAGAACAGGCTGACAGATTTGTAAAAATAGTCGGATATTCAGATCAGGAGAATCTTCATTTATACATACGGGATAACGGAATCGGAATTGCTCCGGAATATCATCAAAAAATATTTGAACTGTTTTTTCGACTCTCGGGCAAAGATGGCTCCGGTATCGGATTATATATCGTAAAAGATGTCGTAGAAATGTTGCAGGGCACTATAGAAGTTCAGTCAGAAAAAGGGGCTGGAACCACATTTAATATCATACTAAAAAATTTGAAACCATGTTAAAAGAACCAGACCCAAAATTTGAAACCGTTATGATTATTGATGATAACCTGGTAGATTTATATATTATATCACGGATGATTACTAAAAATAATTTTGGGAAATATGTGTTGCATTATACCGAAGCAGAAGAAGCCATAAAATATTTGCAGGAGAACCAGGACAATATTTCCAAATTGCCGCAAATAATATTTGTAGACATCTATATGCCTCTAATGTCCGGATTTGAATTTCTTGAAGCATATGATAAGCTATCAACTACCTTAAAAAATTATTGTAAAACTTATATTATATCATCCACAATTGATAACGAAGATATAGCCCGGTCAAGCAGCAACAAGAATGTAGTTGCCTTTCATGTTAAACCAATTACCAAAGAATTTCTTGACCGAATAGTTTAGAGATTTAACCTAATTACAGAATTAACCGACAGCTCCCGAAGGGCAATTTTGCAATGATTTTTAGAATTATTTGTAATTACTTCTTTTTTAACTCCGGCTTTATAAAAATATAAAAGTCCACTTATCTCAAATTGCATTCAATTTGGACGGATTCTTCATGCCCCATCCGAAATGAATCCCCATTTTTTTCTCATGAACTTATAGAAATCTATTCATTATCTTAAGATACGTGAGACAGTATAAAAAACACCTGCTTATATTTCTTTTTTTACTCTCAAAACTCCATTCTTGAATTCATTATTAAAATGGAGCCGAATTAATACCTCATAGAATTCAAATCACTGTCTTAAATACATTACAGCTGTTGGCAGATATTTCTTTTTTGCCAGTTCCAAAATAAACAGTTATACCCTATAGCTGTCAGTTATTACTTCGTTCTTTCTATTCGTAAGTAATTTCTTTTAATTTGCAATACAAGCTATTAAAAAACAACGCCTTACACAATCTGCCGATTTCCCTTATCTTAATTAACTGTTATTTACAATGATGAAAAAACTGGCTTTCTATTTAATTTTTCTAATACCAGTAATAGCCCTGTCACAGAATCCCCCACCCCCAGGTTTACCCGATGATCCAGTTGCAGCACCTATTAACTCAATGCTTTTTATACTGTTTACAGCAGCTATTTTGCTTGGGAGCTATACCATTTTCAAAAAAAAATAGAGGTGCCCTTTAAGCTCAAAATTAACTGTATTAATTAAATTCAAAAAAATATGAAAAAAACTTTACTATTAATTTCGATTTTATTTTCATTACAAAGTTTTTCTCAAATATATGTCGGTTCCAATACACCTGTTTATGTTAAGAATCAGGTACTCTATGTAGGTCAGGATATAAATCTGGCCTCCAACTCTATTCTTTATTTAAGAAACAATTCTCAATTGGTTCAGGGAACAACTAGTACGTCTGCAAATACCGGAACAGGAGTTTTATCCCTTTACCAGGAAGGTAGCTCAGATAATTTTGATTATAATTACTGGTGCTCTCCTGTTGGTAATACCGCAGTATCTACAGGCAACAATAATTTTGGAATTACTTTATTATATCAGCCTACCACTGCAATCGCTTCTGCTGGTGCAACTATACTTCCTATAGGGAGTTATAATGGCATCGCGAATCCATTGACTATAGCATCACACTGGATTTATAAATTAACCAATGCCAACAATTATTCCCAATGGGTACAAGTTGGAACCTCTACTATGATTGCTCCGGGTGAAGGATTCACAATGAAGGGAACAAGTGGTTCTGATTCTGCAGATCCGGAGGGAACCGGTATAGTAAACAATCCCGGAAGTGCCCAAAGATATGATTTTAGAGGAAAACCAAATGATGGAAATATTACCGTTACCGTTGGTTCTAATAATGCGGCAACCCTAACAGGAAATCCCTACCCGTCTGCATTACATTTGAATGCTTTTCTTTTGGATCCAACAAATACTGCTGCAACCGGTATTGCTTATTTTTGGCAGCAGGACAAAAATGTAAACTCCCATTACCTCTCGGCTTACAGAGGAGGATATGCTGCCTACTCTCCAATTGACCTGGCATCAAATGGTATTTATACCGCGGCGACATTTAGATCTTACAACAGCGATGGTAGCGTCAATAATAATCCACCAGCAGGAACAAGTCCGATTGTAGCTCGAAAATATCTTCCGATTGGTCAGGGATTCATAATAAACGGAACTTCAAATGGAACAGTAACATTTAGAAATTCTCATCGTGTATTTTATAGGGAAGACAATATTTTATCACAATTTGAAAAACCGTCAAAAAACTTAAGCTCTAAATCAAATAATAATACAGACTTAGAGGATGGTCCTCCCCCTCCTCCTTCTCCTGTCCCTTATTTTAAGCTAAATACCATAATAAATAATGAGTTTACAAGACAGTTGGCTTTGGCGTTTGTTTCAACAGCTACCGATGGCGTAGACAGAGGTATTGATGCCAGGAATATGGATGAAAGCCTACCTAACGATGTTTCTTTCTGGATAGAAAATGGAAATTATGTAATTCAGGGCGTTACTTTCGATTTAAATAAAAAAATTCCGCTGTCGGTAAAAGTGACTACCAATACAACCTTTAAATTTTACATTTCTGAAATTTCAGATTTTGATAATTCGCAGCCTATTTATCTTTATGATCTCCTTGACAACTCGTATCATGACATTAAAAATGCCAAGTACGAAGTTGCAGTTGCTCCCGGAACCTACAGTGAACGTTTTAAAATCAGTTTTACAAACAAAACATTAGGCACAGATGAGATCAGTAAAACTGATTTTCTTATTGCACAGGACAATAAAAATCAAGTTTTAAAAGCACTGAATCCGAATAATTTAATAATCAAATCATTTACACTCTATGACATTCTTGGCAAAAAAGTGCTTGCTAAAAACAATTTAGCAGTAGATCAGAGTTATAATTTTTCAACTTCAGGACTGAGTTCTGGAATTTATATTGCAGTGTTCCTTACTGACGATAATACAAAAATTACTCAAAAAATAATTATCTCAAACTCCGGAAAATAACGTCAATCCAATAAGAATATATACTCACACGTACATTTAAAAAAAAATCCTCAATTAATATTAAATTATGGTAACTTACTCTACTCCGCAAAAAAACAAAACCGTATTATTATTTTTTTCTTTGTTTTTAACATTTTTGGGGCATGCACAAATTGGTATTGGTACTGTTACCCCAAATGCAAGTTCAGTTTTAGATATATCTTCCACTACTCAAGGTATACTGGCACCCAGAATGACCACAGTACAGAGAAATGCAATTGCAACTCCTGCCGATGCATTGCTTGTTTATGATACTGATGTAAAATCATTTTATTATTATAATTCCGCTACTTCGTCCTGGGCAATTCTAAGCGGTGGAACCCCTCCACGATTAAATTTCAAGCGTATTAGGGCCGGAGACAACCTGGCTGTTGTTCTTGCTGCAGAATTAGCAGCTGGTGGCGGTGCCAAGTATGTTTTAACAGCCAATACATTGTATGAAATTAATGGCCAGATTGTGTTTAATTTGCCTATAGATTTAAATAACGCTTATCTGGACGGTCTGGATGCTAATGAAGATATTATAGTCAAAACATCAGGCGTTCTTTTTGATGGCACTACAGGGGGAAGCATTAGAAATCTTACTATTACGACCCCAGGCGCAACTGTATTTAATTTAAATGCTGCGTCATCGACCGCAACCTTTTTGCTTAGAGATACCATAATTGCAAATGCAACAAGTGTTGGAACTGTAGCAGGTTACGGATTAGTTTTTTTGAGTATCGTTAATTTTTCAGGAAATACAAATGGTATTACTTACTCGAATATCGGCCAGTTGCTATTGAGTAACCAGGCATGGTTTAGCAATAATGCAGGTACCTATGAGAAATTTACAGGAACTTTTAATTTGATAGAAAAACAAGGAGGTTTCTCTAATGTTGGCACTGGTGCCTTTGGTGTGGATGTATCTACATCGGGTCTTACAATTACCAGCGATGCTGTTTTAGAGTCTGTTGTTTTTACCGGGCCGACTCCTGCTAATTATGTTAAACCTTACACTACAGGAACTTACACAGGCTATAATTTTAACAACAGCTGGTCAGTTAGGGCTGCAGGGATTCCGAATGAAGCAGATGCATATGCTGTAGGAGATTTAGCTATTGACTACGCTGTAGGTACTGGTATTGGTGTTTCTTTTACAAACAATTTAAATCCCAGTAATACTGTAAGGGTCGGAACCGGAACTACAGTCTCGACAGCATCAAATTTATTTCGCTTTTCTACAGATGGCGTTCCTTACCGTCTGAAATATCTAGGAAAAAAGAAAAGAATTTTTCAGGTTATAGGTTCTATTTCTTTTCAGGTTCCAGCGGCAGGGATTTATATAATTTATATTGCTAAAAATGGAACCATTATATCTGAGTCTAAAATTTATGGTAGAGGTGCGGCCGCACAGGACATTGTAGTCCTTCCGTTAAATGCATCAGCTGAATTAACTACCAATGATTATATTGAGGTATTTGCACAGCGTTATTCCGGAGGAAATGGAGATATTATTGTCCCAAATATGAATCTAATTGTTAAATAATTAGAAAAAAGATATCCCGTTTCTGTTATATATTTATAATAGATTGTCACCATAAAAATATAATTCACGGGATTCGTAATTATAGTAAAAGATTTTGAAGTAAACATAAAATGGAAGATTATGTTTATTATGGACGCCCGCCTTATACGCAAATATTTGGCGGGTTATTTCATTAAAAAGCGTTACTTGCTACTGGAGTTGCTTCCTAATTTGCAACAAAAAGAGGATCAAGATCCTCTTTAAAACATCAGGAGGTTTTGTCTTGATCCGTTATAAAGACTTACCATTTAATAGAGTATAATTATTTCCTTAATTAAAACCGACCAAAAACAAAAGACCCCTTATAAAAACAAGGGGTCTTCTTGTACTCAGAGCGGGACTTGAACCCGCACGAACATTGCTGTTCACTGGATTTTAAGTCCAGCGTGTCTACCAATTTCACCATCCGAGCATTTATGTGGTACCTCCAGGGATCGAACCAGGGACACATGGATTTTCAGTCCATTGCTCTACCATCTGAGCTAAGGTACCTTATATTTATATAATTATACAAATAAAGAATAAAAAACCCCGTTTCGATAGAAACAGGGTTTTCAAAAGAAAGGCGATGACATACTCTCCCACATAACTGCAGTACCATCTGCGCAGGCGGGCTTAACTACTCTGTTCGGGATGGGAAGAGGTGAGCCCCGCCGCAATAACCACCTTAAG
>NZ_LMEF01000028.1:1480-1714 GCF_001427905.1 Flavobacterium sp. Root420 | reverse complement strand
CGGAACAAACGGAGTTGATGGTGCAACAGGTTCACAAGGAATCCAAGGGGTATCTGGAAACGGAATCACCAGTACAACGGATAATGGAAATGGTACTTTCACTATCGCTTATACAGACGGAACTACTTTCACTACTTCAGATTTAACAGGAGCAACTGGTGCACAAGGTGCTGCRGGAACTAATGGAACCAACGGAGCAGACGGAAAAGGTATCGCCAGTACAACGGATAACGG
>NZ_LMEF01000028.1:0-1472 GCF_001427905.1 Flavobacterium sp. Root420 | reverse complement strand
AGACGGAACTACTTTCACTACTTCAGATTTAACAGGAGCAACTGGTGCACAAGGTGCTGCAGGAACTAATGGAACCAACGGAGCAGACGGAAAAGGTATCGCCAGTACAACGGATAACGGGAACGATACTTTTACAATCACTTATACAGACGGAACTACTTTCGTATCTTCTAACTTGACAGGACCACAGGGTGTTGCGGGAACTAATGGAACAAACGGAGTTGATGGTGCAACAGGTTCACAAGGAATCCAAGGGGTATCTGGAAACGGAATCACCAGTACAACGGATAATGGAAATGGTACTTTNTGGAACAAACGGAGTTGATGGTGCAACAGGTTCACAAGGAATCCAAGGGGTATCTGGAAACGGAATCACCAGTACAACGGATAATGGAAATGGTACTTTTACGATCACTTATACTGACGGAACTACTTTCGTAACCTCAAACTTTACGGGACCACAGGGTGTTGCCGGAGCTAATGGAGCTAGTGGAGCCAACGGAGCAGACGGAAAAGGTATCGCCAGTACAACGGATAACGGAAACGGTACTTTTACGATTACTTATACTGACGGAACTACTTTCGTAACTTCAAACTTGACAGGACCGCAAGGTGCTGCTGGAACTAATGGAACTAACGGAGCAGACGGAAAAGGTATCGCCAGTACAACRGATAACGGAAACGGTACTTTTACGATCACTTATACAGACGGAACAACTTTCGTAACTTCTAACTTGACAGGACCRCAGGGTATTGCCGGAACAAATGGAACAAATGGTGTTGCTGGAACTAATGGAACTAACGGAGCAGACGGAAAAGGTATCGCCAGTACAACGGATAACGGAAANGGTATTGCCGGAACAAATGGAACAAATGGTGTTGCTGGAACTAATGGAACTAACGGAGCAGACGGAAAAGGTATCGCCAGTACAACGGATAACGGAAACGGTACTTTTACGATTACTTATACTGACGGAACAACTTTCGTAACTTCAAACTTAACCGGACCAGAGGGTATTGCTGGAACAAATGGAACAAATGGAACAAATGGAACAAATGGAGCAGATGGAAAAGGTATCGCCAGTACAACGGATAACGGAAACGGTACTTTTACGATTACTTATACTGNTGGAACAAATGGAACAAATGGAGCAGATGGAAAAGGTATCGCCAGTACAACGGATAACGGAAACGGTACTTTTACGATTACTTATACTGACGGAACTACTTTCGTAACCTCAAACTTTACGGGACCACAGGGTGTTGCCGGRGCTAATGGAGCCAACGGAACTAACGGAACAGATGGAAAAGGAATTACYAGTACAACGGATAATGGAAATGGAACTTTCACTATCGCTTATACAGACGGAACTACTTTCACTACTTCAGATTTAACAGGAGCAACTGGTGCACAAGGTGCTGCGGGAACTAATGGAACCAACGGAGCAGACGGAAAAGGCATCGCCAGTACA
>NZ_LMEF01000027.1:1452-2455 GCF_001427905.1 Flavobacterium sp. Root420 | reverse complement strand
CAGCCGTTTACCGTCTGGCTCGCATAATAGGTTCCTGTAAGAAGTAGCTCGGTTCCGGCAAATAAAGTTCCACCTGTTGCAGCGGAATACCATTTGATACCTATTCCGGTTGCGGGCAGGTCATTAACCTTTTTGGCTTCTGCAAAGCAGAATGTTTGAGCAGTTGCAGTCGGCACTGAAGGGCTTGCCGTGATCGTTACTTCTACCGAAGTYCTGGCACTCTCACAGCCGTTTACCGTCTGGCTCGCATAATAGGTTCCTGTAAGAAGTAGCTCGGTTCCGGCAAATAAAGTTCCACCTGTTGCAGCGGAATACCATTTGATNNGTTGCAGCGGAATACCATTTGATGGCTGCACCTGTCACTGCTAAGTCACTTACCTTTTTGGCTTCCGCAAAGCAGAATGTTTGTGCTGTGGCTGTTGGAGCTGTTGGTGTTGCCGTGATGGTTACYGCTACCGAAGTTCTGGCGCTCTCACAGCCGTTTACCGTCTGGCTCGCATAATAGGTKCCTGTAAGAAGTAGCTCGGTTCCGGCAAATAAAGTTCCACCTGTTGCAGCGGAATACCATTTGATGGCTGCACCTGTCACTGCTAAGTCACTTACCTTTTTGGCTTCCGCAAAGCAGAATGTTTGTGCTGTGGCTGTTGGCGCTGAAGGGCTTGCCGTGATGGTTACCGCTACCGAAGTCCTGGCACTCTCACAGCCGTTTACCGTCTGGCTTGCATAATAGGTTCCCGTAAGAAGTAGCTCGGTTCCGGCAAATAAGGTTCCTGCCGTTGCAGCAGAATACCATTTGGGGGCTGTACCCACTGCCGACAGATCATTTACTTTCTTTCCTTCTGCCGAGCAGTAGGTTTGTGCTGTTGCAGTCGGCGCCGAAGGACTTGCCGTGATCGTTACCGCTACCGAAGTTCTGGCGCTCTCACAGCCGTTTACCGTCTGGCTCGCATAATAGGTTCCTGTAAGAAGTAGCTCGGTTCCGGCAAATAAGGTCCCTGCCGTT
>NZ_LMEF01000027.1:608-1415 GCF_001427905.1 Flavobacterium sp. Root420 | reverse complement strand
GCTAAGTCACTTACCTTTTTGGCTTCCGCAAAGCAGAATGTTTGTGCTGTGGCTGTTGGCGCTGAAGGGCTTGCCGTGATGGTTACCGCTACCGAAGTCCTGGCACTCTCACAGCCGTTTACCGTCTGGCTCGCATAATAGGTGCCCGTAAGAAGTAGCTCGGTTCCGGCAAATAAGGTCCCTGCCGTAGCAGCGGAATACCATTTGATCGCTGCACCTGACACTGCTAAGTCGCTTACCTTTTTGGCTTCCGCCGANCTCGGTTCCGGCAAATAAGGTCCCTGCCGTAGCAGCGGAATACCATTTGATCGCTGCACCTGACACTGCTAAGTCGCTTACCTTTTTGGCTTCCGCCGAGCAGTAGCTCTGAGCCGTGGCAGTCGGTGCTGAAGGGCTTGCCGTGATGGTTACCGCCACCGAAGTTCTGGCGCTCTCACAACCGTTTATTGTCTGGCTCGCATAATAAGTGCCTGTAAGAAGTGTCTCTGTTCCGGCAAATAAGGTTCCGGCCGTTGCAGCAGAATACCATTTGATACCTGTTCCGGTTGCCGGCAGGTCATTTACCTTTTTGGCTTCTGAAAAGCAGTAGCTCTGAGCCGTGGCTGTTGGCGCTGAAGGACTTGCCGTGATGGTTACCGCTACCGAAGTTCTGGCACTCTCACAACTGTTTATCGTCTGGCTGGCATAATAGGTTCCTGTAACCAATGTCTCGGTTCCGGCAAATAAGGTCCCTGCCGTAGCAGCGGAATACCATTTGATCGCTGCACCTGACACTGCTAAGTCGCTTACCTTTTTGGCTTCCGCCGA
>NZ_LMEF01000027.1:0-579 GCF_001427905.1 Flavobacterium sp. Root420 | reverse complement strand
TCCTGCCGTTGCAGCGGAATACCATTTGATCGCCGCACCTGTCACTGCTAAGTCGCTTACTTTTTTGGCTTCCGCAGAGCAGTAACTCTGAGCAGTGGCAGTTGGTGCCGAAGGACTTGCCGTGATCGTTACCGCCACCGAAGTTCTGGCACTCTCACAACCGTTTACTGTCTGGCTTGCATAATAGGTGCCCGTAACCAAGGTCTCGGTTCCGGCATATAGGCTTCCGCCTGTTGCAGCGGAATACCATTTGATACCTATTCCGGTTGCGGGCAGGTCATTAACCTTTTTGGCTTCCGCCGAGCAATAGCTCTGGGCCGTGGCAGTCGGTGCTGAAGGGCTTGCCGTGATSGTTACCGCTACCGAAGTTCTGGCACTCTCACAACYGTTTAYCGTCTGGCTGGCATAATAGGTTCCTGTAACCAAGGTCTCGGTTCCGGCAAATAAAGTTCCACCTGTTGCAGCAGAATACCATTTGGGGGCCGCACCTGTCACTGCTAAGTCGCTTACYTTTTTGGCYTCYGCARARCARTARCTCTGRGCWGTGGCWGTTGGTGCYGAAGGRCTTGCCGTGATCGT
>NZ_LMEF01000026.1 GCF_001427905.1 Flavobacterium sp. Root420 | reverse complement strand
CAGGTGCAGCCATCAAATGGTATTCYGCTGCAACAGGTGGAACTTTATTTGCCGGAACCGAGCTACTTCTTACAGGAACCTATTATGCGAGCCAGACGATAAACGGTTGTGAGAGTGCCAGAACTTCGGTAGCAGTAACGATCACGGCAAACCCTTCAGCACCGACTGCAACAGCTCAAACATTTTGTTTGACAGAGGCTAAAAAAGTAAGCGACTTAGCAGTGACAGGTGCAGCGATCAAATGGTATTCCGCTGCAACGGCAGGAACCCTATATAACGGAACCGAGACATTGGTAACGGGAAATTATTATGCCAGCCAGACGGTAAACGGTTGTGAGAGTGCCAGAACTTCGGTGGCGGTAACAATCACCGCAAGCCCTTCAGCGCCGACTGCAACTGCTCAAACATTTTGCTTGTCAGAAGCCAAAAAGGTTAATGACCTGCCCGCAACCGGAATAGGTATCAAATGGTATTCCGCTGCAACAGGTGGAACTTTATTTGCGGGAACCGAGACCTTGGTTACGGGCACCTATTATGCCAGCCAGACGGTAAACGGCTGTGAGAGTGCCAGAACTTCGGTAGCGGTAACCATCACGGCAAGCCCTTCAGCACCAACTGCCACGGCTCAGAGCTACTGCTCAGTGGAAGCCAAAAAGGTAAACGACTTGGCAGTGACAGGAACAGGTATCAAATGGTATTCCGCTGCAACGGCAGGAACCCTATATACCGGAACCGAGCTACTTCTTACGGGCACCTATTATGCGAGCCAGACGGTAAACGGTTGTGMGAGCGCCAGAACTTCGGTGGCGGTAACGATCACGGCAAGTCCCTCGGCGCCGACTGCAACAGCTCAAACATTTTGTTTGACAGAGGCTAAAAAGATAAACGAYTTAGCAGCGTCAGGAACAGCCATCAAATGGTATTCCGCTGCAACGGCCGGAAGCCTATATACGGGAACCGAGACACTTGTTACGGGAAGTTATTACGCCAGCCAGACGGTGAATGGTTGTGAAAGCGCCAGAACTTCGGTAGCAGTAACGATCACGGCTACACCAACAGCTCCAACAGCAACAGCACAAACCTACTGCTTTTCAGAAGCCAAAAAGGTTAATGATCTGCCCGCAACCGGTACGGCCATCAAATGGTATTCYGCTGCAACGGCAGGAACYYTATATACCGGAACCGAGCTACTTGTTACGGGCAGCTATTATGCGAGCCAGACGGTAAACGGCTGTGAGAGCGCCAGAACTTCGGTGGCTGTCACAGTGAATATAACACCAGCTGTCCCAACAGCAACGACTCAGACCTATTGCTCAGCGGAAGCCAAAAAGGTAAGCGACTTAGCAGTGACAGGTGCAGCGATCAAATGGTATTCCGCTGCAACGGCAGGAACCCTATATAACGGAACCGAGCTACTTGTTACGGGCAGCTATTATGCCAGCCAGACGGTAAACGGCTGTGAGAGTGCCAGAACTTCGGTGGCGGTAACGATCACGGCAAGCCCCTCGGCGCCGACAGCCACAGCACAAAGCTACTGCTCGGCGGAAGCCAAAAAGGTAAGTGACTTAGCAGTGACAGGTGCAGCCATCAAATGGTATTCCGCTGCAACAGGTGGAACTTTATTTGCCGGAACCGAGACATTGGTAACGGGCAGCTATTATGCGAGCCAGACAGTAAACGGTTGTGAAAGCGCCAGAACTTCGGTAGCAGTAACGATCACGGCTACACCAACAGCTCCAACAGCAACGACTCAGACCTATTGCTCAGCGGAAGCCAAAAAGGTAAGCGACTTGGCAGTGACAGGTGCAGCGATCAAATGGTATTCTGCTGCAACGGCAGGAAGCCTATATACCGGAACCGAGCTACTTCTTACAGGAACCTATTATGCGAGCCAGACGGTAAACGGCTGTGAGAGTGCCAGAACTTCGGTGGCGGTAACGATCACGGCAA
>NZ_LMEF01000025.1 GCF_001427905.1 Flavobacterium sp. Root420 | reverse complement strand
CCCAACCAGTACCATCAAATCTAAAATATTTGTCACTTTCCGTTAGAGGCGAAACAGCTGCCAGAGTCTGTCCTTTAACAGGCGTTGACCAGTATACATAATCTGCCTGACGGATTGGAAGAGTGGTACGTACATACTCAATATTTCCTGTATTGATGTTTGGGTCTGTGTTCGTTTGTAATAAACTGGCAGTATCCTCAAAAGTTAATGAACCCGAATCTATATTAACAAAATTTGTAATGGTCATTGTTTTGCCCTTTTTTATAGTAACTTTTGCATTGTTTGTTACTGTGCAAGAGCATCCATTAACATCTTTATTTACATTGTAATCTGCGGCAAATACTAATACGTCATTCAAAGTAGGATCTGCGTTTCCGCCTGACCATGATGTACCGTCCCAAGTGTTACCTGAAATATCTATTTCATCTGAATATACAGCTGATCCACATGGGTTATCGATAGCAAATTTGTACTTTCCGGGAGCCAATCCGGAAATTGTCATTGTTGTTCCAGTGATCGTATAAGTTGCGGTTGTTGAATTTTGTGCTAAATAGCGAATAATTCCGGTAGTTGGTAAACCGCTTAAATTAACACTTCCTGTTGGTGTAGTACAAGTTGGTACTGCTTTTGAAACTATTATTGGAGCAATTGGTGTAGAGTTTACTTTAATTATTCCTGTGGCATTTATTGCTCCACATCCGCCGATTAATTGAATAGTGTACAGAAAAGAACCAGTTTCGGTAGGTGTACCACTAATAGTTACTGTATTTGCATTCCAACTTGCAATAACTCCTGCAGGTAATCCGGTTATGGTTCCAGTGCCCGTGATTCCGGTTGTTGTGTGTGTTATGTTAATTCCTGCACCAAGACATATGGTCGGATTTGATGATGCAGTAACTGTATTTGTTCTCACAGTTATTGTTCCTGTTGCATATGCATTGGTTGAACTACATCCGGTCAAACGAATGCTATAATTAAATGGGCTTCCAACAGCAGATGTCGGCGTTCCGCTAATAGTTATCACATCAGATGACCAGGTAGCTGAAACTCCCGGCGGTAAACCATTCGCTCCTGATACACCATTGTTCTCAATCCCGGTAGCTACTGTTGTAGTATGAGTAACTGGTGTAATTGCATTGTTTATGCAAACATTAGGACTAGATGATGCAGTACTAACAGTATAGGGTGAGGTCGAACCAATTGTTATTTTAAAAATATTTGAGTATGCTGCTGCAGTACAAGGTGAATTTTGCACAACTGCCCTATATGAAGTAGTTTGCGTTAAATTATCAATGTTCATTCCATTATTTGTATTGTTTATTGAAACAATATTACTAACAAAATTATCTGTTGACGATTCCCATCTAATAGGCAATCCAATATATCCTGAGAGATTTAAACGAGTTATGTAAGTATCACCTGCACAACCAGTAGATTTATCTGCTGTAATAGTTCCCCCATTGCTTGGCTGAGAAACAAAAACATTTAGACCTGATGGTCCACTTGGATTACAGCCATTTTTAGTCGCAACTTCAACTCTTCCAAAATTACCCGCTGTTGAACTGAATGAAACAGTAGCAGAAAGGCCGTCTGCAGCTGGTGTTATAGTAGCCCCTGTTCCTGTATACGCCCATATATAAGTTACATTTGGTATAGAATTGACTGTATAAGTAGCAGTAGTTCCTTGACACACCGATGAAGATCCCGATGGCGTATTTGGAGCTGTTGGCTGTGTATTTGTGGCATATAGTGTTCTTGTAGCCGTTTGAATAGGACAACTTCCTGTAGCAGGAACTGTATATGTGATTGTTGCTGTGCCGTTTGCACCTGCCGGAGTTGTTATTGCGCCAGTTGAAGAATTAATTGCGGCTATGGCACTATTGCTTGTAGACCACGTTCCTCCTGAAACAGTAGATGTAAAAGTTGTCGATGCAGAACTATAAGTACATAAATATTGATTTCCGGATAACATCCCGGCGGTACAATAACTAATTCTTACTTGCCCATTTCCACCATTTCCACCAATGCCGAAACTTGATCCTTTTAGAACGCCGCCACCGCCACCGCCGCCTGGATTTGCACCATTTCCTCCGTTTCCTCCATTATTACCATCTGCTCCGCTTCCTCCAGTTCCTCCATTACTGTTACCGCCATTACCGCCATTACCGGTTGAAGTTGAGTTATTTGAGCCGTTTGAACCATTTGAATTGGTTGTTCCCCCACTTGCACTTCCCCCACTTCCGGCAGAAACAGAAGTATTATGGATAGCCGTGTTACCGCCTGAACCTCCGTTTGCATTTAGATTGGTACCTGATACAGTCGTTAATGTTGTGGCTCCTCCTGTTGTACCCGCATTCGAGGTTCCTGTAGCACCAGTTCCAACTGAATAAGTTATGATATCACCGGGAGTAACCGCAATTGTTCTTAAAACATATGCGCCACCGCCACCGCCAGCACCACCTTCTTTATTAATTATAGAACCACCTCCAGCACCACCAGCACCCCATATTTCGAGAGTTACACTTGTAATTCCGTTAGGTACTGTCCAGGTTTTTGGTCCTCCAGGTGTAGAATCTGTAAAGGTTTGTGCGAAAGAAAAAAATGAAATTGTAGAAAATAAAAAACTTAAAAGTAATTTTCGAACCATATTAAATCGTGGCATTTAATTTAAAAAAAAAGATGTTTTTTTATTGTTTTGTTTAACGATCGTATGCTATAAAAAAATTAAAAAAGCAACAATTGAAAGAAGCCATCTAGTCATGTTAAACGGTTTCAATCAGTATGTTATGTTGGCATAGGATTTAACTTCGCAAATATATACACATCTAGGAGTTTGATATAATGATGGTTTCGTAATAGTCAATTAATCGATGAAGTGTTTGGAATAATCGTTGAAATGCATGTCAAAAAATGCGATCCTGTGGAATTTCTTATAAATCAGTTAATTTAAACATAAGAAAAGTCGTAGCATATTGCATAAAATCGTTTGATTTTTACAATTTTAGGGTAAAAAAAGCGAGGCAGAGTAAATAATTCGCAAGAAAATGATATTTGTATAGGAAAGTATTTTCTGATGGATTTATATTTTTAAGCAAAATTTTCAGAACGAGTTTATGATAAAAACGGAAGTTATTTTTCTTCCATTTCTTTTACTTTATCATAAACAAAATTACTTTCATAACCACGACGTAGAAGATAGTCACAGAACTTTTTTCTTTTTTTTAGGAGATTTTTTTCGGGAATACTATTCCAGCATCTTTCAGAAAGATTTTCGAAAGTAGATTCGTACTCTTCTGGTGAAATTTCCTTCAGCGCGAGTGAAATATTTGTAGAAGAAATTTGTCTGGCTTTGAGTTCGTTTGTAATCCTGATTTTACCCCACTGTTTTATTCGATGTTTGCCTCTTGCGAAGCTGCAAGCAAAACGAGTTTCATTTAGAAAATTATTCTCAATTAGCTGAACCACAATAGAATCGATTTCATTCGGCGTCATTTTGAGGCTGTATAATTTCGAAACTACCTCGGCATGACAACGCTCCTGATACGCACAAAAGTGTTCTAATTTCAGTAAGGCTTCTTTTATTGTAAAAATTTGATTCATGTGTTTTTTCCTGCTTTTTAACTATTATTGCTAAAAATAGTCATTTTGTTGTTAAAATTTTACCAATATTTTTCGTTTTTCTCAGAAAAAATCTCGCTAAAATGTTGTGTGTGTGGAGAATTATAATATTTTTGCACGAGAAAATCAAGAATTATATGTTGTTTGAAAACAAGATTTTAGCTCAAAAATTTTCCATTTAAAAAGCCAAATTTAAAGTATTGTATTAAAAATACTTTGCTTTCTTATTTCTTTTTAACGCCCAACCCCAAATCTAAATACCACGCCAATATGATTAAAAAATTACTTTTATTCGTTCGTTCTTTACTTTTAAATTTTTCTGCTTCTTTTAAAGAAAGATCCTTTACTCCTGGTTTAAGGTTGATTTGTTTGGGGATGTTGCTTTTGTCAAGTTTAACTTACGGACAGACAACTTGGACCGGAGCACTAAGTACAAATTGGAATACTGCCGGAAATTGGTCTAATGGAGTTCCAAATGCAACTGTTGCTGTTACAATTCCTAATAGTAGTGCAAATAAACCTACAATATCTGTAGCTGGTGCTACCTGCGCAAGTTTAACAATGAACAATACTGGAACTAATAATAATGTTTTAACCATAACCTCACCTGGAACATTGCAAGTTTCTGGTGCTATAAACATGACTGCTCCAACTGCAGGAACAAGAAATACTACTATTGATGTTTCTAGTGGAACATTGACTGCGGCTTCAATAACAATGGTCGATTCTGGTTCTGCATCAGATAGTAGAGATTGTGAATTATTGATTTCAACCGGCTCAGTTACAATCTCGGGAAATATCTCTATGAATGCAGATGTGGACCGAGGTGATATTACCTTTTCAGGAGCAGGTACTTTATATGTAGGAGGTACAATTACCGGAGGTAAATTAAATGCACCATCGGGAACGGTAAATTACAATAATGGTGGTGGACAAACAGTGGGAGCTTATGCCTATTATAATTTAATACTTTCAAATAGCGGAACTAAAACATTTGCTGTGACCTCCATTACTAATGATTTGAGAATTAGTGGTACTGCTTCTGCTACAACTGCTGCTAATTTGATTATAGGAAGAAATTTAATAGTTGATTCAGGAACTAATTTTACAACAGGTTCTAATTTTACACTTGGTGTTACCGGCTCGACATCAATTTCAGGGACTTTAACATTAGCAAATACTGGTACAAAAACTTTTACTGGAAATGCAACGATCAATTCTGGTGGAACTTGGAACGAAACAGCAAATGCAACAATTACTTTTGGAGGTAATTTGCAAAATGACGGAACTTTTTCAGCCACGGGAAATTCAGGAACGCATAATTTTAATGGAACATCAAAAACGTTTAGTGGTAATAATAATATAACAATACCAAATGCGAATATTACTGGAACCTATAGCAATAATGGTGATCTTACGATTTCAACTGTGTTGTCAGGTACAGGAACATTAACAAATGCTTCTGGGTCTATTCTTAACATTGGAGGAACTTCAGCTATTACAAATCTTAACGCAACCACAGCTGGAAATATAGTAAATTACAGCGGAACAACGCAGAGTGTAAAAGCAACATCTTATACTAATCTTATATTATCAAATTCAGGAACTAAAACATTCCCAACTTCAATAGCCATTTCTGGTAATTTGAATATTAATTCTGGTGTAGTTGCTAATTTAAGTACTGTAACAACACATACTGCAGGAACACTTACATTAGGTGGAGCAACGACACCTGCAGGATCTTGGGGAAGTACCACTTCAGCAGCTAATAATAAAAATAATACTTTTTTTGCTGCAACAACAGGACTGATAAATGTAGGCTCTTCTTGTACTACGCCAGTAATTTTTGCTATGACAGGAGCAAACGATCAGGCTTATTGTAGCACTGAGTCGGGAACAACAATTGGATTGTCAAGTTCAGAATCTGGAGTTAACTATCAATTATACAGAGGAACCGTTGCCGTGGGATCACCTGTTGCAGGTACAGGTTCGCCTATCAGTTTTGGCGCATTTAATACTACAGGAAAATATACCGTTACAGCAAGCAAAGTATCAACTTTGTGTACCGCAATAATGTCGGGAGGGCCAATTACAGTTTATAAATACAGCTCACCACCAACAATAACAGGAACAGCCGTGAATGTTGCATGTCCTACGGATGCAACTGGAACAATTTCGATTACAAATGCTTCAAATCCGGCTTCTTTGGCCTTTGTGAGAGCTAGTACGGATGCAACTACTCAAGGAGTAAATCTTAATCAGACAATTTTATCCAACAGAGCTAAATTTACAGTTGAGGGCTGGATTAAATTTGATAATTTAAATTATGTTACCAGAATGTCAATTTTTGGGCAAAATGATGCTATTGAAGTTGCCTTTGAACAGGATAATTTAAGATGTTATACTGCTGGTGGAGGGCAAGTTGATATGCCTAAGTCCGAAATTACTGCGGGTCTTTGGTACCATATTGCCGTTACAGGAGATGGTACGGTAGGAGGTTTAAAAATTTACCTGAATGGAGTTTTGAAATCATCGGCCGGAACTTTGACGTCAAATTATGGTTCAGATACAAATTATACAACAAAAATAGGGTATGCAGTAATGGATGCTGCAGGAAATGGTTTAACAGGTGAAATTTTTAAGGTAGGTTTTTGGAGTGATGCTCTTTCACCCGCAGATGTTGCTAAATTGGCAACAGGATTTGTAGATTATGACGCTTCTTTTAGTACCTTGATAGCAGGTTTTAGCTTTAATGATGGTCCTTTAGCTACATCAATTGCAGGGGTTGGGAGTGCAGCAGCACCTATCGTCGGAGCTTTTGTTAATAGTCCAGTATGGACAGACCCATATGTTTATTCCTGGACTTCTGTTCCGGCAGGATACACGTCTACAGGTAAAAATTTAACAGGCTTATTGCCTAGAACATATAATGTTACAACATCTCTAAGAAATTGTACCAGTTCAGCCTCATTTACAGTTAATGCTACAAATACAGCTCCATCAATTACAACTCAACCAAGCCCAACAAGCACATGTGCAACAAATAATGCTTCATTTACTATTGTTGGCTCAGGAACGGGTGTAAATTATCAATGGGAGGTGAGCACAAATGGAGGAGGAACTTTTGCAAGTTTAGCCAATACTGGCGTTTATAGCAATGTGACTACGGCAACGATGAATATTACAGGTGCTACTTCTGATATGAATAATAATCAGTATCGTTGTATTGTTGGCGGAACATGTACGCCATCAGTTACATCAAATCCAGTTGTGCTTACGGTAAATACACCATCCGTTGCACCGACTAGTATAAG
This sequence comes from Flavobacterium sp. Root420, assembly GCF_001427905.1. GTDB lineage: Bacteria > Bacteroidota > Bacteroidia > Flavobacteriales > Flavobacteriaceae > Flavobacterium. Next base: position 1,763 of record NZ_LMEF01000025.1, on the reverse strand, counting down.
CGGAACAACAACGATCTGTAACGGAAGTTCGACAACATTAACGGCTGTCGGCGGAACTTTAGGAACAGGAGCAACTTACCAATGGGGAACAGGATCTGTAGTTGGAACAAATCCAATTTCAGGAGCCACATCAATTTCATATTCGACAGGTGCTCTTAGCAGTAATGCAACTTATTGGGTTAGAATAGAAAACACTACTTCACCATGTACTGCTACAACAGGAGGCGTTTCTCAATTGGTTACGGTTAACACTCCATCAGTTGCACCGGCTAGTATAAGCGGAACAACAACGATCTGTAACGGAAGTTCGACAACATTAACAGCTGTCGGCGGAACCTTGGGAACAGGAGCAACTTACCAATGGGGAACAGGATCCGTAGTTGGAACAAATCCAATTTCAGGAGCCACATTAAGTTCATACCTGACTACTAATCTTAGTAGTAATGCTACCTATTGGGTTGGAATAGTAAACACCGCTTCACCATGTACTGCTACAACAGGAGGCGTTTCTCAATTGGTTACAGTTAACCAGCAATCAGCCGATCCAATATCTGCGTCAGCAAGTGTAACCACTATTTGTAATGGAGGCAGTACAATTTTGACGCTTAACGGCGGCGGCGGTGGAACAGGTGAAACTATAAAATGGTACACGGCCTCTTGCGGAGGTACTTTAGCGGGTACTGGTAATAATCTTTCTGTTAGTCCAATAACTACGACAACTTATTATGGACGTTACGAAAACGGAGCTCCATGTAATTATAATTCAGCTTGTTCTTCGGTAACAATAACTGTAAATGCCTTGCCAACGGCTACAGCTGGAGGCAGTCAAGCGATTTGTTCAAATACAACAGCAACGGTAAGCGGGGCAACATCATCAAACGGAACAATATTATGGACGGAAAACGGTGCAGGAAGTATTACATCTGGAGCAACTACGTTGACACCGGTTTATACTGCTGCTCCGGGAGATGCCGGAAATACAGTTACACTTACAATGACGGTTTCCAATAGTCCATGTTCAAATGCTACTGCAACTTATACTGTGATAGTAAATGCACTACCAACAACCCCAGTAGCTTCAGTAACCGTGCAACCAACCTGTTCAGTAAATACAGGAACAATAGTAGTAACAGCACCAACAGGCGCAGGTATTACTTATAGTATTGACGGTACCAATTATTACACATCTGGAACTTTTAGCAATGTTGCTATAGGATCTCATACAGTAAGTGTAAAAAATAGTTCTGATTGTGTAGCCACAATGGCATCACCTTTGCCGGTTTCACCAGCAGTTACAAAAACATGGCAAGGCGGACAAGGTTCGGGATCTCAACTTACAGACTGGAGTTATGGTCCAAACTGGAGTCCTGCGGGAATTCCAACATCAGCAGACTGTGTTGTTATACCAACTACACCTAATAATCCAATTGTTTCAGGTACTAATCTCGAATTTTATGCTAATACACTTTCTGTAATAGCTAATGGTTCTTTAGTAGTACAAAGTGGTAATACATTAAAAGTTACTGATGCAATAACAGTAGCTCCAACGGGTACACTAACCTTTCAGGATAGTTCTACTTTGTTACAGGAAAGCACAGACAACACAATCAATACAGGAAATATTGAGTATGTACGTACCACTCTTCCAATCCGTCAGGCAGATTATGTATACTGGTCAACGCCTGTTAAAGGACAGACTCTGGCAGCTGTTTCGCCTCTAACGGAAAGTGATAAATATTTTAGATTTGATGGTACTGGCTGGG
>NZ_LMEF01000024.1 GCF_001427905.1 Flavobacterium sp. Root420 | reverse complement strand
TTAGGAGGATGGAAAGGTTATCTTTCTGAAAGAAAACCTGGTATCACAACCTTTTGGATTGGCCTGCAAAAATTCAATTCAGTCATGCAAGGCTGGATAATCTTTAGAGATGTGTCCAGACGGTAGGCTAAAAAGCCTTGTTTTTCTAAATCGGGAGATATCGCCTCAATCCCTCACGCTCACGGTTTCATAAGAAGATTATTGTAATTAATTTCGAGTTAAATGGGAAAGCATTATTTTAGCAATAACAAATACTTTGTGGAGTAATAATTTGGTGATTGTTTATTAAAAAGAAATATCCTTTAATGAAAAAATATTACATATTAGAAGTAAGTGATGACAGTGCAGGAGAATCTCCAAATAATTACAATTGGAAAGGTAAAACTTCAGCTTCAGCTTTAAAGAATTACATTCATGAGCATAAAGATTTCCCTTCCTTTATGCCTAATTTGGCCATTGAAATTTATGATGGTCCTAATTTTAATAAAGTAAATGATTTTATATTTGGAACAATCGATAAATTTTGTGTTTCTAAAAAAGTAAAAGATATTTTGGAGCAATTTAGTTTGCCAAAGCATAGATTTTATCCAGTTGATATTTTCGTGCGCAAAAAGATTTTAGGTATTATCAAATCGAGAAAAAAATTGGATGATGAATATTTTGCATTTAATTTTGATTTCTTTCATATTTCAAATAATGAACATTGGATTGATTATGAAAAAACGGAATTTGAGAAAAATGGTATTTATATTGATAAAACAGAACATATCTTTTTAAATGAAAATTTTGACAAGAATATAGATTTATTTCAGCTTAGGTATTCTTGGATGACTTATGTTTCTGAGGAATTAATGGATGAGTTAATTAAAAGTAAAGTAACAGGATTAACTTTTTCAGAGATAAATGAAAAGCAATATAAGGTCAAAAGACCAAATCCAAAGATAACGTGGGAATATTTATAGTACTTTTTACCACAATAACATATGAATTCAAAACTCCAAATAAGAAAAATCCAAACCCAAGACTTAAATTTCGTCTACAAATCAATATGCGAACTTGAAAATGAAGAATTAGACTTCGAAGGATTTGCAGCAATCTTCAATGAAAACATCGCCAACCCAAATAATCTTTATTTGATTGCAGAAAATGAAAATGAAGAAGTGGGTTTTATTAGTTTTCATACACAAAATCTTTTGCATCATTGCGGACGAGTTGGTGAAATACAGGAATTTTTATAAATGAAAGTCATCGTGGCAAAGGCATCGGACAACAAATCATCGAAAAAATCATGCAATATGCAGAAAAGAATAAATTAAAAAAGCATCGAAGTAACCACAAATAAAAGAAGAGTAGAAAATGTTATGATTTACGAAAATCTTGGTTTTACTTTATCCCATAATAAGTTTACTATTTATAAGTAATGAAAGGATTAAATCCATCAATAAAACATCATTTGGTAGTTGGGCTTCTGATTGCTTTATGGATTTTTGTATTCGCATTCATCATAAAACCTTTTGATGACGGAACTTTAAATTTCCGATCCTGGTTTTTGATTAGTTTTGGTTTTAGTATTTTGGCTTTTTTCTGTTACGGCGTTTTGGCTGTTCTTCAAAAAAGCATTTACAAAAACATCTCAAAGTGGAATCTCAGTTTAGAAATTGGAAGTGTTTTTTTCTTTTTTCTACTTTATCTATTTGGAATTTATGCTTTTTATAAAAGTCCAATTTTAAAAGGTGGTTATAGTTTTGTGGAGTTTTTCTCTGTCATTTTTCTCAAAGTCGCCTTGATTTTAACGCCTGTAATTATTCTGGCGAGAAGATATTTGATTAAACTTATTCCTATAAAAGATGATGTTTTAATTTTTATAGGAGAAAATAAACTAGATATTCTAAAAATCAAAAAGACCGATTTGGTTTGTATTTCTAATGCTCAAAATTATGTGGAGATTTTTTATATCGAAAACGAAAAATTGCATTCAAAATTGATTCGTTCGTCACTCAAAAAAATTCTCGAAGATTTTACTTTTTTAGTTCAAATTCATCGTTCCCATTTAATAAACCCTTCACATTTTAAATCCTGGAGAAACTCAAATGCCGTTATTCTGACTCAAATAGAACTTCCGGTTTCTAAGAATTTTAAAGAAAGTATATTGACTTTATAATTTCGTACCTAAAACAATAGGTTTTGTACCAAAGTCAATGATATTGGCATTTACAGAAGTTTTTCATTCTAGTTTTGTTTCATCAATTTTAAAATAAATTATGAAAACAAAACATCTTTGCACGCTCGGACTGCTATTTTTCGTTACAAGTTATTTGTTATTTTCTAAAGTATTACCAGACTTTCAAGATTCAATTGATTTTGCGCATTGGTTCAATTTAATTGGCGCTTGTCTGTTGTTATCGTTTAATGATGTATTTCCTAAAAGCAGATTAAATTCTATAGCTTCGGTTGTTACGGATTTTGGGGTTATTGCGCATATTGGCCTCTGTACAATCGATTTTATAATGTCGGGTTTTGGTAATGATGATTTTGCGAGAGAACAATTAAGTCAACATATTAGTAATGTACCATCAATTTCATATCCTTTTGTGATTGTTGGTCCGTCCTTGCTTTTTATTGGACTCTCTCTTCACGCGTTGAATTTTATCAAAACCAATACGATAAGTGTTGCAATGGTTTTTGTTTCTTCGTTAGCAATTGGTTTCTCCTTTTTTATATTGAAAAATGGAGTTTATATGTTGTTGGGTTGTGTGGTCTTTGTTTCAGGATTGGGCTTGTTGCTACTTAGAAAAGAAGAAAATGAATTGACTTTGAAATAAGTTATTGATAGAACCAAGTTTGTTGTTTTAATTTGTATTTTCGTTTGAAAGAAATAATTGACAATCTAAACAAAATTGAATAAACACCTAAAATACCTAATCTATCTCTTTCTCGCTTTTGTCGTGATAGCAAGTGATGGTACTTTAGTTTCTCAATCAAAACCGGCAGATTATTATCAATCTTCGTTTGTTATCTCAAGACGAGAATTAGATTCACAAAAATCTCGTTTATACGTATTTAATCAATTTGTTTCCCGATTAAAAATTGCATTTTCTATTCCTGTAAATTATCTGGCGTTTAAACAGGTGCGGAGTTTTCAAATTCATATTATTCAAAAATTACAAAATCTTCTTCATCAAAATATAAATTCATTTATAAGACAAGCTGTTTTTTTAAATGAAATAACAACTTCATCCAGTTTATATAAAAGTTTATACAGCGTTTAGGAAAATTCTTTTCTAGACATTTATGCGTTTCAACGCATAAAATGATAAAATAATGTCTAATCATTTATCATTTGTAAAATGTATAAACACAAAAATAAAACACGTTTAGAGCCATCTAAACGACCACTTCATTGGATAAAAAGAAAACTACTTTTAATTATCACTGCCTTTATGCTTGGAATGTCAAACGGAATGCATGTGCATGATGAAGCTATTAAGGGCAATCGAACTTATACGGAACAGCATAAAAAGGACTGATTGTGTTATTTAACCGCAAAGTGCGCAAAGGTTTTTTTTATCCATACAATGTCTTAAGATAAGTTCGCAAAGCTTTGCGAACCTTTGGTAAACCTTAGTGTGCTTTGCGGTTAGATTTAATCGCACAAAAAAACCGAAACATTAAGCTTCGGTTTTTGTGTTTATTGGAATTTGGTCCCGAAGCCTCGGGATAAAAATTGGAATTTCTATTCAATCCATTTATAATATCTCGCTCCAATCAAATTAGGAATCTCTTTTTCAATTCGATCTAAAACCCATTCGTTTCTAGGAGTTCGAACACTTTGTTTTTGTTGCTTTTTATGAAGGCTTTCATAAGTTTCAAAACCAATTTCTGTACTTTCTTCCAGATTTTCAAAAAGTTTGGTTTTGGCTAAAGCCGATTGCCATTCCGGTTGAATTGTCCCTTCAAAAACTTTCGATTTTGATCCGCTGCCGTAAGCCAGGAAACCGAATTTAGTTCCCGCAACTTCTTGCTTTGTATCGTAATAATGAGCCAAAGTAGATAATAAACCCATGAAAATAGAACCTGTATAAAGGTTTCCAATTATAGAAGAAGCCAATTCTGCAGGCTGTAATTTCTCGGTTACAAACTTTTTATAGTCGTCAGATTTTCCAACTTCTTTAATTTTATTCTGATAATCTGCCGGTTCGATATTTTCTGAAATGATTTTCTCAGCGCTGTCTAAAGCGTAAATTTCAGATAACATTCTGCGTCCCTGAAAAGAATACGGCAAGTGCATAATAATGCTGTTCCAGGTATTGTATAAAGTTTCGGTTGTGTTTTTTAGTTTTTTGAAGGAGAAGTAAGCATTCCGCGTACGATCCATATAACATTGATTCGAATATTGACCGTCAAAAACCGGTTGATCTTTGTGAATTTCGATTTCAGCTTCTAAATTATCAAACCAGAGATCGTTGTTTTCATTTTTCGTAATCGCTTCTTTTGAGATAGTTCTGTAAGGTTTAAAAAAGTCAAAAACACCTTTTGTACTTGTCGCCCAATTTTCATCAAAAGTGATAATTCTAGGGTTTGAAGTCACTAACATTGCCAGAGCTCCGGCGCCCTGAGTATATTCTCCTGTGGAATTTAAATCGTATTTCGCAAAATCAGTAGTAACCACAATTGCTTTTTTCGTCGGATTCAGTTTTACAAAATCAATACAGTTTTGCAGTGCATCAACACCACCAATGCAGGCAAAAGTAAAATCGACAACATCACATTCGGCAAGGGTATCTTCGCCAAATTTCTGTTCCATTAAATTGATTAAATACGAGCTGATTGGTTTCGAACTGTCGATACCACTTTCGGTACCCACATAAATCCGGCTGATTTCATTTAAGTTTATTTCGTTCTCCAAAATAAGTTTGGTTAAAGCGTTTGCTCCAAAAACTACAACATCCTGGTGAACATCTGGTAAGGTCATTTTAATTAATCCGAGACCTTTTTCTAATTTTTCTGGTTCAATATTTCTGGCAACCGCCAAAGTTCTGATGGGTAAATGTATGTTGGCTACATCAAAAGAGATAGCATCAATTCCTGTTTTCATTCTCATTTTTTTTGAAGCCGATAAAGGTAAAATTATGTAATGGAATGACCATTTTTTTCGTCTACAAAATTTAGAATAGAAGGCACTTTTGAAGAAAACAAATTAAAAGTTTGATTAAAATAGTAATTTGATAAAGTTTTGTCAGACTCAAATCATCATTGCTGCTGTTAAATAATTTTGTTAAAGTGTGTGTTTTTAGTTTTTTATAATAAAATTATTTGATATTAAGTATTTTTTATACGTAAAACTACGTATTACGTAGTCTATTTTAAAATCATTATAAATAACAACGAAATGGTTGTAGTTCTTTGTTAATTGAGTTATTTTTGTCTAATTTTTTAAAACAAACTACTTAAACACTTATGGCACAATCTGCACTATTGAATGCTTCCATCTTAAAGAAAGTGGCTATGGCACTTTCGGGAATATTCTTAATCACGTTTTTAGCGCTGCATGTTACCTTAAATTTCATTTCTGTTCTTAGTGAAAATGTTTTTAACGAAGCTTCTCACTTTATGGGTTACAATCCGCTAATTCAATATGTAATGCAACCTGTTTTGGCCGTCGGAGTAATTTTTCATTTCATTATGGGATTCGTACTGACTGTTCAAAATAGCGCAGCAAGACCAATTGCTTATGCAAAATACAACGGAGCTGCAAATGCTTCCTGGAGTTCTAGAAATATGATTATTTCTGGATTGGTTATTTTGGCTTTCTTAGGATTGCACTTTTATGATTTTTGGTTTCCAGAAGTTAGTTATAAATACATTGCAGGTACTGCGCCAGATGCTACAAGGTATTATGGAGAATTAGTGCACAAATTCCACGATCCAATTCGTACGGGATTATACTGCATTTCTTTCGTGCTTTTAGGATTCCACCTTTGGCACGGATTCGCATCTTCTCTTCAATCAATGGGGATGCACAATAAATATTCCAGATTTTTAAGTAAAGTGGGTTACTGGTTTGCAGTTATAGTTCCGGCACTTTTCGTAATTATCGCATTATTTCATCATTTCAATAATTAATATCAATTATAATGGCATTAGATTCAAAAATTCCACATGGTCCAATATCGGACAAATGGACAAATTATAAAGATCATATTAATTTAGTAAACCCTGCTAACAAACGTAATTTAGATATTATCATTGTTGGTACAGGTTTGGCTGGAGGTTCTGCGGCAGCAACTTTGGCTGAGCTGGGATATAACGTAAAAGCATTTTGCTTTCAGGATTCACCTCGTCGTGCGCACTCTATTGCAGCACAAGGAGGTATCAATGCGGCAAAAAATTATAAAGGTGATGGTGACTCGGTTTACAGATTATTTTATGATACTGTAAAAGGGGGTGACTACCGTGCGCGTGAAGCAAACGTTCACCGTTTAGCTGAAGTTTCGGCAAATATTATTGACCAATGTGTGGCTCAAGGGGTGCCATTGGCTCGTGAATATGGCGGACTTTTAGATAACCGTTCTTTTGGAGGAACTTTGGTTTCTCGTACTTTTTACGCACAAGGACAAACCGGACAACAATTATTGTTAGGAGCTTATTCTGCAATGAATCGTCAGATTGGTCGTGGTAAAGTAAAAATGTACAACCGTCACGAGATGCTTGACATCGTAATCGTTAACGGAAAAGCGAGAGGAATTATCGCTCGTAATTTAATTACCGGAGAAATAGAAAGACATTCTGCTCACGCAGTAGTAGTTGGTTCTGGAGGATACGGAAACGTATTTTTCTTATCAACAAACGCTATGGGAAGTAACGCAACAGCAGCATGGAAAATTCATAAAAAAGGAGCGTTTTTCGCAAATCCTTGTTACACACAAATTCACCCAACATGTATTCCGGTTTCTGGGGATCACCAGTCAAAATTGACTTTGATGTCTGAGTCGCTACGTAATGACGGTCGTATTTGGGTTCCTGCAAAATTAGAAGATGCTCAGGCAATTCGTGAAGGAAAGAAAAAAGCAACTGATTTATCTGAAGCTGAAAGAGATTATTTCTTAGAAAGAAGATATCCTGCTTTTGGTAACTTGGTACCACGTGACGTTGCATCTCGTGCTGCAAAAGAAAGATGTGATGCTGGTTTTGGAGTTAACAAAACGGGAGAAGCAGTTTACTTAGATTTTGCCGCAGCAATTAAACGTTACGGAACTGAAGAAGCTTTCGTAAAAGGTTTAGATGCAAACGATGCTGCCTTAGTAACTAAATTAGGAGCGGAAATCGTGAAAAGTAAATACGGAAACTTATTCCAAATGTATTACAAAATCGTTGACGAAGATCCTTATACAACGCCAATGATGATTTATCCTGCGGTTCACTACACAATGGGTGGAACATGGGTTGATTATAACTTAATGACTACAATTCCGGGATGTTTCTCAATTGGAGAATCGAACTTCTCTGATCACGGAGCAAACAGACTTGGAGCTTCTGCTTTGATGCAAGGTTTAGCTGATGGATATTTTGTTCTTCCATATACTATTGGAGATTATTTGGCTCCGGATATTAAAATGGGTGAAATTTCTACAGATTTACCAGAATTCGTAGAAGCAGAGAAAGCTGTAAAAGATCAAATCGACAGATTTATCAATAATAAAGGAACTCATTCTGTTGATTATTTCCATAAAAAATTAGGAAAAATCATGTGGGATAAAGTTGGTATGGCTCGTAATGCTAAAGGTTTAACTGAAGCTATCGAAGAAATTGCCGCTTTACGTGAAGAGTTTTATAAAGATGTAAAAGTTCCTGGAAGCGCTAACGAATTTAATCAAGAATTAGAGAAAGCGACTCGTGTTGCCGATTTCTTAGAGTTAGGAGAATTGTTCGCGAAAGATGCATTACACCGTAATGAATCTTGTGGAGGTCACTTCCGTGAAGAATACCAAACTGAAGAAGGAGAAGCACTTCGTGATGATGAAAACTTTGCATACGTTGCAGCTTGGGAATACAAAGGAAAACCAAGTGATGCTGTATTACACAAAGAACCTCTAGTTTACGAAAATATTAAATTAGTTCAAAGAAGCTATAAATAGTATTTAAGAAAGTTTAGATACTTCTTAATACTTAAAACTTATACAAAATGAAACTTACATTAAAAATATGGCGTCAGAAAAACGCCCAGGATAAAGGGGGAATTGTTGATTACCCAATTGATGGAATCGAACCAGATATGTCTTTCCTTGAAATGCTTGATGTTCTTAACGAACAATTAATCAACAAAGGAGAAGAGCCAGTAGCATTTGATCACGATTGTCGTGAAGGAATCTGCGGAATGTGTTCATTGTTCATCAATGGAGAGGCACACGGACCAGACAGAGGAGTAACTACTTGTCAATTGCACATGCGTATGTTTAAAGATGGTGATACGATTTTTATCGAACCATTTAGAGCAAAAGCTTTCCCGGTAATTAAAGATTTAGTGGTTGACAGAAGTTCTTTTGAGAGAATTCAACATGCTGGTGGATTTATCTCGGTAAACACTTCAGGAAATACAATCGATGCAAATACAATTCCGATTAACAAACACGATGCAGATAAATCATTTGATGCTGCCGCTTGTATTGGTTGTGGGGCTTGTGTTGCAACTTGTAAAAACTCGTCAGCAATGTTATTCGTTGGTGCAAAAGTATCTCAATACGCATTGTTGCCGCAAGGTAAAGTTGAGGCTACAGAACGTGTACTAAACATGGTTCACCAAATGGATTTAGAAGGTTTTGGTAACTGTACCAATACCGGAGCTTGTGAAGTAGAATGTCCTAAAGGAATTTCTCTTGAAAATATTGCACGTATGAACCGTGAGTATTTATCTGCGAGCTTAAAAGGATAATTTTAAGAAATAGTTTTAAATAGTAAAAAAGCATTCGTCGCGGCGAGGGCACTGAAAAAGTCTTTTCACGAATAAACTGTTAATTAAAAGGAGTAGAAAACAAAAGGTTTTCTACTCCTTTTTTATTATCTTTTCCGTGTAAT
>NZ_LMEF01000023.1:37708-583616 GCF_001427905.1 Flavobacterium sp. Root420 | reverse complement strand
ACCTCATTTACACAATGAAGTTTAAATTCAATACTGTATTTTACTTTTCTTTCCATAAAAATGCCCCCAAATTGTGTCTAACATTTTGGGGGCAGTTCAAAATTGTGAAGGCTTTTTGATTTTGTTTACTATTAAAAATAATAAGAATTTATTTTTAATCAGAAATTTATTTTAACTATTGAAATTTATCTAAAATCCAAGTTAAATATTCATAAGTTCTAATGGAAAATCATCCTTACAGAGAATAAAACAGTAACAAAAGCGTTTTTTATAAAAAACAAAACTATATTATGGGGTTATTTGATTTTATGACAGTGGAAATAGCTATGGATTTAGGAACAGCTAATACTTTAATAATCTACGACGGAAAAATTGTTGTGGACAGTCCATCTATTGTGGCAAGGGATATTAGAAATGGGAAAATTATTGCCGTAGGTAAAGAAGCTAGTTTAATGCAAGGGAAGACACACGAGAATATTAAAACTATCCGCCCTTTGAAAGACGGGGTAATTGCAGATTTCGATGCATCAGAAAAAATGATTAGCTGGTTTATAAAAAACATACCAGAATTAAAGAAAAACTTTTTTACGCCCGCACTCCGTATGGTAGTATGTATTCCGAGTGGGATTACCGAGGTAGAGATGAGAGCGGTAAAAGAATCCTGTGAAAGAGTAAATGGAAAAGAAGTATTTTTAGTTCACGAACCTATGGCTGCTGCAATTGGAATTGGTTTAGATGTAATGCAGCCACAAGGACATATCATTGTTGATATTGGAGGTGGAACCACAGAAATTGCGGTTATTGCTCTGGGAGGAATAATTTGCGACAAATCCATAAAAATTGCCGGGGATGTTTTTACCAATGACATCTTGTATTTTATGAGAACGCATCATAATTTGTATATTGGTGAGGCTACGGCTGAGCAGATAAAAATAGATGTAGGTGCTGCAATTGAAGAACTGGAGTTTCCGCCCAATGATTTATTGGTACGTGGAAGGGATTTGCTTACCGGAAAACCTAAAGAGGTCCGAATTACCTCCAGAGAGATTGCAAAGGCTTTAGATAAGTCAATATTAAGAATTGAAGACGCAATCATGGTAACGCTTTCCTTAACACCACCTGAATTAGCTGCAGATATTTACAATACAGGTTTGTATCTCGCCGGTGGAGGAGCAATGCTGCGTGGTCTTGATAAAAGAATTTCAACAAAAACAGATCTGCCGGTTTATATTGCAGAAGATCCGCTACGGGCTGTGGTAAGAGGGACTGGTATTGTTTTAAAAAATATTGCTAAATATAGAACAGTATTGATAACATAGTTTCCTTTTGTTTTCCTTCGTTTTTTCTCAAAATATTTTGGAAAACCAATACTATTGAAACAAGTCTTAAAAAACCGCTAGGAAGAAATAAGCTTAGTTTTATTTATCAATTAAATGTATGTTAAAAGTGTTCCTGCCTTTTAATATTAATTTGAACTTTGTATAACTGTTTAATTAAAAAGATGATTATGGAAACGCAAATTATTGAACTGGAAAAAAAATATTGGCAGGGAATGGAAAATCACGACTATGAAACAGTAAAAAAACTTACTCGTTTTCCTTGCTTAATTGCTGGCAAAAATGGAGTACATAGTGTAGATGAGGCCAATTTTAAAAAGATGTTTGATTCAGGAGATGGCGATAAAATAAAAGTATTGAATTTTTCTGATGTCAAAACACAATTAGTTGCTGAAAATACCGCGGTAATAGCATATTTGATAGAATTGGGAATAATGGACGATGAACAAAAGACTCCTGTAAAATGTGCCTGCACTTCTACCTGGATAAAAGAAAATAACAATTGGACTTGTCTATTGCATACCGAAGCTGAATTGTCTCAGCAGTAGATTGCAGCAACGCAATTTTAAATTAGTACTACATCAAACTAGTGGCGGTGAGTTATAAAGGTTATCTACGGTAAATAGTACTTTTCAAACTGTTACTAAATTTAAAAAATAATGAGACCGACAACATCGGTCTCATTATTTTTTAATTTAGTGAAATTAGAGGTATTTAAAGGGATAGTTACTTTCTGCCTTCCATGTTTGTGTAAATAATTGTGGATAATCAATTACGAAACCTGTTTTGTCAACTTTTATTTCAGCTTCAAAATCATTTGGAATATTTTCATATTTGTATAGTTCAGATGAAAACCGTTGATATTTTTGTTTAACGTGTCTTATATTGTCTTCTAATAAATCAATATAAATAACATCAACTTCTTTTTCTTGTCCCTGATTGAGCTTAAGGCGATTAATAGGCAAAGAATTAGTGAATGGCGTCAAAGGAATATCCACATCAGTGCAACCATCAAAGCTATCGAAATATTCTCCATTTAATGACCATCTATTTTGATCTTTTGCAAATTCAAAACTTTTAATTTCGTTATCAAATTGAGACTTAACTGAACAATAATAGGTTTCCCATAATTCATTAAGCTTAATTATATACCCAACGCGATAAATTTTTTCATTGTAAAAACCAATAATTGTTGAATTTACAAGTACACCATTAGTTGAATCAATGATGCAATTCTCTAAAGAATAATATTCTATTCCGGACCAAAGAATGTTTGTTTGCATAATGGATTAATTTTATTACTGTAACTGTTTGTTATTTACGAATTTAAGAAATTTACCACTAATCTAAAACTGATATGGTAACGGTATTTGATAAACCCTATTTTGTAGAGATAACAAGTCGAAAGTGTTTGGACACGGATAAATACAAAGTTAGAAAACCCTGAAATTAGAAATTAATTTCAGGGTTTTCTATGTATAGGTTGGGATAAGCTAAGTATCCACGACTTCATGTATTAAAGAATACCAATGAAGAAATCCTCAAAATCTTCAACTATTACTTTGTGAAATACCCTAAAAAACATACAAAATCGTCCGCTGTGTGATATGTCTATATTTTTGACTGATTAGTCCATCTTCTGCATATCCATTGTTAATAATTTTATCCTTCAATTAATAAGTTAATTTATTTCATAGATGAAATCTTCATCATAAATAATTCTATAGAAATCTATCGAACGCCAACATTTTAGTGAATGATAATTTAAAAGGCTAAAGCTGTAGGAATGATAGATTAATTTTAGGTAATAAGAGAAATTTTGTTTGTTTGGTTTTTAAAGGGGAGATTTATTTCTAATAGTCTCCCTATTTTTTGTTTGTACAAACCGAACAGTAAAGTGTATAATTAATAAGTATAAAACATATGAAAAGAGAGAGTATGGGAAATAAAAGATCTAATTCCCTAAAAGCTAATATTATTTTTCTTGTACTGTTATTTTTTGTTGTGCCACATGGGTACAGTAAAAATGAAGAAAACACAAAAAGTTCCATGGCTGTATTGGAGAGGCTGATTGGAGATCGGGCAAAAGAGTTTGATTTACATATTATTGAAAACAAAGATCAAAAAAATCTGGATTCGTTTGAAATAGAAACAATCGGAAATAGAGTAAGAATTACCGCAACATCAAATACTTCGGTTTGTTATGCAGCTTATACTTTTCTTAGAGATATTGGAGCTGTTTCAGTTAGTTGGGAAGGAAACAGAATCGATTTGCCTGAAACATGGCCAAAATATTCAAAAAAACAGTCGACACCTTTTAAATACAGAAAATATCTAAATGCCTGTACGTTCGGGTATACAACCCCTTGGTGGGATTGGAAACGTTGGGAACAGGAAATAGACTGGATGGCGCTTCACGGTATAAATCTGCCTACAGCAATGGAAGGACAAGAAGCCGTTTGGCAGTTATTATGGAAAGAATACGGCTTAATTAACAGTGAGTTAGAAGCACATTTTGCAGGACCTGCTTTTTTGCCCTGGCAGAGAATGGGAAATATAAACAGTCTCGAAGGGCCACTGCCTCAGAACTGGATTAATAAAAAAGAAGCGGTTCAGAAAAATATCATACAAAGAATGAAAGCATTAAACATGCATCCGGTAGTGCCGGCTTTCAGTGGTTATGTACCAAAAGCATTTGCAGAGAAACATCCTGAATCTAAAATAAGTGAATTAAAATCCTGGTCCGGAGGCGGTTTTGAAAGCACGTATTTGTTAGACTCCAAAGATCCGTTGTTTAAAGAGATAGGAAAACGATTTATAGAAATCTATACTAAATTATATGGTAAGTCGGATTTTTATTTGGCCGATTCTTTTAATGAAATAACACCGCCCGTGTCTGAAGAACATAAATACGAAGAACTTTCAGATTATGGAAAAACAATATTCGAAACAATTAATGAAGCAGCGCCTGGAGCAACATGGGTGATGCAGGGCTGGCTTTTTGGAGACAATAAAGAGTTTTGGACCAAAGAAGCTACAAGTGCTTTTCTTAGTAAAGTGCCTAATGACAGAATGATCGTTCAGGATTATGCCAATGACCGTTATAAAGTTTGGGAAAATCAGGAAGCTTTTTACGGAAAACAATGGACTTATGGTTATGTACATAATTATGGAGGCTCTAATCCTGTTTATGGAGATTTGAATTTTTATAAAAATGAACTTACCAGTTTATTAAAGAACCCGAATAAAGGGAACCTTATAGGTTATGGTGTAATGCCGGAAGGCCTAAACAATAATTCGATCGTTTATGAATACCTTTATGACCTTCCGTGGACACAAGGAGAGGAATCTGTAAATGACTGGTTAAAAAAATATCTAAATGCCCGATACGGGGCAAATACTGCTGATTCTGTTTTTCATGCCTGGCAATTATTAATTAAGTCGGTTTACAGTACCAGATATTGGGAAACCCGCTGGTGGAATGACAAGGCCGGTGCGTATTTGTTTTTTAAAAGACCAACTTTAAAAATTACAGAATTTAAAGGAAATCCCGGAGATAAGGTTGTCTTAAAAGAAGCTTTGGATATTTTGAAAAAGGAAAGTAAAAATTTCGATAAAAAGAACCTTTATCATTATGATGTATTAGAGGCTTCGAGACATTATTATTCGCTTTGCATCGACGACCTATTAATTGAATGCGTGAAGGCATATGAAAGTAATGACATAAAAAAAGGCGATGCATTATTTAAAGAAATAGAAAAAACTGCTTTGAATATAGATAAAATGCTTTCAGGAGAACCTTTGAATGACCTGAATTACTGGATAAAATCTGCTTCAGATTATGGAAGTACTCCTAAAGAATCAAAATTATATGTAAAAAATGCAAAAACGCTAATCACGCTTTGGGGCGGAGAAGGCCATCTGAATGATTATGCTTCGAGAGCATGGCGAGGAATGTATAAAGGTTTTTACTGGCCCAGATGGAAAATGTTTCTTCAGGCATTAAAAACAGCGAAAGTAAATAAAACTCCATTCGAAGAATCAAATGAAAGTGAATTAATAAAACAATGGGAAATAAATTGGTGCGATGTTAACTAAATGGCTTACGGACATTAATATGTATCTCAATTGACAAAATAAAAGGAGGGTAAATTTATAGTTTGAATTTACCCTCCTTTTATTTTGTCAGGATATATTGATTTTTAATTCATAATTAAAATAAAATAAAATTCTGCAGGCCTTATTCTTACTGAGGTTAGTAAAAAAATCCATGTTTGTGAATAACCTGTCCATTTCTTAACAATTCATTAATACTATTTTCGCTAGACTATTTTAACCAATTTAACTAAAAACAATATGGAAAAACTTAAGCTTTTATTACTAGCCTTTTTTCTAGGTCTCTCAATTAATTCCTGGGCGCAAAAAACTGAAATTACAGGTATCATTGTAGATGATAAGGGTATGCCGTTACCTGCAGCCAATATAATGGAAAGTGGGACTTCGAATAATATCGTAACAGATTTTGATGGGAAATTCAAAATAAATGTTTCAAACAAAAGCGCTACTCTGATTATTTCTTTTATGGGATTTGATGACCAGCGTCTTAAACTGGATGGCGTTAAAACCAATTATACCATTAAACTAAATTCTAGTTCTACTAGTCTGGAGCAGGTTGTAGTAGTAGGTTACGGAAAGGGAACTCGTAAAAACCTAACCACTGCTGTTACTTCTGTAAAAGCAGAACAATTAAATAATGGAGTTATTGCTGATGTCGGACAGTTGCTGCAAGGTAAAGTTGCAGGTCTGAATGTTTCTACCAGTGGCGATCCTACTAAAGGTTCTTCGGTGGTTTTACGTGGGGCTTCTACATTAAATAGTTCTCAGGGACCGTTTTATGTTGTAGATGGTATTCCGGGTGTTGATATTTCTATTATTGCACCGGAGGATATTGTTGCTATTGATGTTTTGAAAGATGCGGCTGCAACAGCTATTTATGGTAACCGTGCTGCAAATGGAGTTATTATGGTAACTACAAAAAGAGGAAATAAAGACAAAACCCAGATTAGTTACAGTAATTATTTTGGATTTGAAAATGTTTCAAACCAACTTGATATGATGAATTCAAGCCAGCTGAGAGAATTTACAACCAAAAACAATTTAAGTTTTACTCCTGAAAATGATAAAGGAGCAGATACAGATTGGCAAAAAGAAATTCTTAGAGGCGGAGCAGCATCAAGCAGCCATAACCTTTCTATGAGTGGTGGTGGCGAACATGGTAATTATTTTGCAAGTTTATCTTCCTTAAACAAAGAAGGTGTTTTGATGGGCAGTGATTTTTCAAGAATAATTGCGCACTTAGCAGTTGAGCAGTTTGCCTTTGATGATAAATTGAAAATTGGGTTAAATGTAACCAATTCAAACAGTAAGTATGCGAATGTTCCACAACGTAATACTGTACTTTTGCAATCAGTGAGTCACCTTCCTGTTTCTCCGGTAAGAAATCCTGATGGATCTTTTTTCGAAAACTTCATTCAGACAAGTTACTTTAATCCTGTAGCTTTAATTGAGCACGGAGACGATGATACAAAAACAAATAATTTTGTTGGAAGTATTACAGCCGAATTAAAACTTCCTTATGGATTCTCTTATAACTTAAACGTAGCTTATCAGCAGTTAAATACATTGCATGGTGAGTTTTATGATAGTTACTATCAAAAATACAATAGTGCTACTTTCTACAACAACCCAGATCCACCTCAGACAAAAACATTAGTAAATTTTGGTGTAAACGGGTCAGCGTTAAGAAACTCTTATCAAAATACCAATACGATTGTAGAGAGCTTTTTAAACTGGGACAGAACTTTTGGTGATCATAAAATCAAAGCAGTTGTGGGTTATTCATGGCAGGAAGATGTTTTAGGAGACGGATTCCAGGCTACAGCAACAAATTTCCCTGTAGATAATGTGAGTTATAATAACCTTGCTTTGAGCAATTATACATCAGTGAATGGGTATGTTGTAAATTTTGGAGACAGCAAAGCTTATCAGAAAAAACGTTTAATCTCTGAATTTGCACGTTTAAACTACAATTACAGAGATAAATACCTTTTGCAGGGAACCATTAGAAGAGATGGAGGTTCTGTATTTGGAACAAACAATCAATGGGGTTATTTCCCTTCAGTAGGTGGAGCATGGAGAATTGACAAAGAAGGTTTCATGCAAGGCCAAAAGATTTTTGATGATTTGAAATTTCGTGCAAGTTACGGGCAAACCGGTAACTCTTCAGGATTTAATGCTTATACAGCTCAATTTATTTCAGGAAGTCTTGGTACATTCTATTATAACGGACAACAAATTGGGGCTTACGGACCAAATCAGGCCGCTAATCCTGATTTGAAATGGGAAAAAACTTCTACGGCAAATATTGGAATTGATTTTACAATATTAAAAGGAAAAGTATCTGCTTCTGTAGATGTGTATGACAAGAAAACAACCGATATGATTTTCAATTATGCTGTAAATCCGGTACTTGTACCAGTAGGAACAATAGTTGCAAATGGAGGAAATATGTCGAACAGAGGTATTGAAGCATCTTTGAACATCAATGCAATCAAAACGAAAAATTTCAGCTGGACAACCAATATAAATGGTTCGCACAATAAGAATGAAATCACCAAATTAAAAAATCCATTATTTATTGGTGGAGATTCAATTAGAAGAGTGCAGCCTGATGGTGGAGGACAAACAGGAAGTACGTTGCAAATTTTTAAAGAAGGAAAACCTCTTGGACAATTCTTTACACTTAAATATGCAGGAAAAAATGCAAGCGGTGTTTCTCAATATGTTGCAAAAGACGGAAGTTTAACCACTACGCCGGCAATTGGTACAGATTACCATTATGCAGGAAGTGCACAGCCTAAGTTTATGTTAGGATGGGATAATAATTTCACTTATAAGAAATTTGATTTAAATATCTTTTTCAGAGGTGTATTTGGAAATAAAATTTTCAACGCTACCCGTGCAGATTTGTTCAGGCCAGCTACGGCAATGACCTCTAATATTCTCGTAGATGCTGCAGATGAATCACCAAACGATTTGAATTCCTATAAGTACTCGACGCGTTTTATAGAAGATGGAAGTTACCTTCGATTAGACAATCTTACTTTAGGTTATGATTTTGGTAAAGTGGGCAGGTACATCAAAAAAGTACGTATTTATGAAACAATAAATAATCTGTTTGTAATTACTAATTATTCAGGAATTGATCCGGAAGTAGAGCAAGGCGGAACTGCACCTGGTGTAGACTCCAATAATTTCTATCCAAAAACCAGAACATTCTTGTTTGGTGTAAACGTGGTATTCTAAAATTAAATTCTAAAAATTATGAAAAATATATTAAACTATTTAGGACTTCCAATATTGATGGTTGGTTTATTATGGTCTTGTGAAGATCTTGATGTGCCTATTACAACGCAGCTTACACCAGAGGTATTCCCTCAGAATTCAACACAATATATACAAACAGCAGGTCCGGTATATGCCGCTTTTCGAGGTGAATTTTCATTTTCTTACTGGTTTACACAATCATTAAGTACAGATGAATCAATAATGCCGGCAAGAGGAGGTAACTGGTACGATAATCAAGGGTATAGAATGATGCATTACCATGACTGGACACCAGATAACGGGAATGTTTCAAGTCTTTGGGACTGGTCATCAAAAGTGATAGGAACCAGCAATCAGGCCATTTCTATTTTAGATAAAACAATGCCTGCTGGTGCTGATAAATCGACGATGATTGCAGAATTAAAAACCATGCGTGCCATCTCGTATTTTATTATGATGGACAACTACGGAAATGTGCCTTTGGATACCCTTTACGGAGATTTTTCTGCACATGCTAAATCGGACAGGAAAGACGTTTTTAATTTTATCGAAAAAGAATTGAAAAAAGCCCTGCCTAATCTAAATCCGGCAGCTGGAATTACAACTTATGGCAGGCCAAATAAACAAACTGCCAATGCGTTGCTTGCTAAATTGTATTTAAATGCAGAAATATATACAGGAACACCTCGTTACAATGATTGTATCGCAGCCTGTGATGGAGTTATTAGTTCAGGTTTATATGCTATTGAGCCAAGAACGACTTATCTTCAAATGTTTTATCCGAATAATGGACCGCAAATGAAAGAGTTTATTTTTGCAGTTCCTTACGATCCTACAGCAGCAACAGTGGGATTTAATGGTCAGATGTATCATTCACGTTATGATGTACCGCGTTCTGAAAGAGCTAAGTTTGGTCTTGCTTTTACTCCTAGTGCTCCAAGAAGTACCTTGCCGGAATTTTACGCTTATTTTGACGATCCAAACGATATTCGTAACAAACAATGGCTGACAGGTTTACAATTTATGAATGATGGTGTTACTCCGGTAAAAGTAAGTACAACCAAAAAAGGCTATGATCAGTTTTATACCGGAGCAGATGGTGCCGCTGCTTATACGTATCAGGTAAATCTAACACCGGATATTGTACTTCGTCAGAATGTTAATTTATTTGACTGTGGTAATGATGAAATTGCCTGGAACATGGGATACAGAAATATCAAATTTTATCCGGATGCTACTTCAACAAGCCGTAATCAAAATAATGACGTACCCTACTTACGTTATTCAGATGTTATCCTGATGAAAGCTGAAGCAATTCTTCGCGGAGGTACTCAAACTTTAGGACAATCTCCACTTGCATTAGTAAACATGATTCGTTCTAATCGTTCTACTTCTGCTGCCTGGAGCGGTGTAACCTTAGAAGAACTTTATAAAGAAAGATCTCGTGAATTTGTTCATGAAGCATGGCATAGAAACGATATGATTCGATTTGGTAAATTCGAAGGTAAATGGGGATTCAAAACAAATGCAGACACGTACCGTCGTACTTTCCCAATTCCAACCAATGCCTTAGTCTTAAATCCTGCCCTAACTCAAAATGACGGATACTAAATAAATCAAAGTATAAATTGTTCCACTTTAAAAAAGGGGAAGAAGATTAAATTCTTCTCCTTTTTTCTTAAAAGACAGCACTTCCAGTTCATTTTGGAAAGAAGTTTTAACCTACTTCATTTTTTGTTTTTTTGAATGCTTGACAAGGCTTAATTAAATGCAATTAAGAATGTCTTAGAAATTAGGCTTTGCAACATTCATTTTATGATTTTAGAATTTAAATATCAAGTAATTGTGAGTGTAAAATACACTGAAATTTATTAAATGGCCCGACCAAAAACGAATTGACCGTAAAGAAAATATACAGCCCTCAACTCAAATAGAATAAATGAAACTGGATAGAATTTATAAAATAAGCCGTATCGGAATAAGTTTTTTTCTAATTTTTTTAGTGTCCTGTAAAACCGAAAAAAATATTTCTGAAAAAAAGAAATCATTTGTAGATCTGGTTTATCCGCAACTTGATACTGAAAATTCACGATGGTTTTTCTTTTCATCGGCAAGCCGTCCGTTTGGCATGGTCAATTTAAGTCCTGATACAGAAATTAACGGTGACTGGGGAGGCGGATACAAGTATACAACAGATACAGTAAAGGGTTTTAGCCACATTCACGAATGGCAGTTGTCTGGCGTATCTCTCATGCCTGTAACCATTTCGCAGGAAAATAAAAAAGATATTTTTACCCATTTTTATTCTAAATTTAATCATCAAACTGAAATAATAACTCCGGGTTATCACTCCCTTGTATTAGAAAAATATCAAATTAAAACAGAATTAACTAGCACAAAAAGAGTAGGTTTTCATAGGTATACTTTTCCGGCTCATACTCAAAAAGCCATTCTTTTTAATTTAAATACAATCCTGGGGCCATGTGATAATACTAACGGAGTATTAGAAAAAAATAACGATCATGAACTTTCAGGATCATTAATATTAAGTACTAATTTTAGGCGTCCTAAACCTTTGACCGTATTTTTTAAAATTAAGCTTAATGCACCAATTGCTTCAATCGAGCACGATAATGCAACAAACAATTATCTGGTTAATTTAGGCCAATTTGATAAAAAGGTATTAATGAAGGTGGGTATTTCGTATACCTCTGTCGAAAATGCTACACTTAATATTCAGAAAGAATTACCAAATTGGGATTTTGATAAAATAATAACAGAATCAAAAAACGAGTGGAATAATCTGTTAGGAAGAATTGAAGTTGAAGGCGGAACAGAAACAGATCAAAGACGTTTTTACACCGATCTTTGGCATGCATTGCAGGGCAGAAAAATGATTAGTGATGCAAATGGCGCATATCCTGATAATACCAGAGAAAAATTTAGAATAGGTCAGCTGCCACTAAACGCAAACGGAAAGCCTAAATTTAATCAATACAATTCAGATTCATTTTGGGGTGCACAATGGACAATAAACACACTTTGGGGACTTGTTTATCCTGAAATTATGGGTGATTTTGTGCAGTCGTTAATGCAGTATTATAAAGATGGAGGAATGATTCCGCGTGGTCCTTCAGGAGGGAATGATACTTTTGTGATGACCGGAGCTTCGACCACACCTTTTATTGTAAGCGCTATTCAAAAAGGAATCATAACAGAAGATTTAGAAACTATTTACACAGCAGTCAAAAAGAACCATATGCTAAATGGTATTATGGGAAAGGCTGGATACGAACATAATTCAGACAGCGGAGGCGGATTAAAATATTATATAGATAATGGTTTTGTTCCTTATCCAATTCCTGAAGGTGAATTCGGAAGCCATCAGGACGGAGCCAGCCAAACCTTAGAGTATGCTTATCAGGATTGGACTTTGGCACAATTGGCTAAAAAATTAAATCATCAGGAAGATTATAATTATTTTATGGCCCGCTCTAAAAATTATCAAAATATTTTTGATAAAACACTAGGCTGGATGCGTCCTAAAAATGCTGGTGGAAAATGGCTTGAAGATTTTGATCCTTATAAATATGAAAATGGATTTATAGAATCGAATGGTGCACAATCGACATGGTTTGTGCCTCATGACATTGATGGATTAGTAGATTTGATGGGCGGAAAAGAAAAAGCCACCGCAAAATTAAATGCCCAATTTGAAACGGCACAAAAACTAAAATTTACTTCGGGTACATCGCATGATGCTGAACTGCATCCTGAATTCAGTCGTATTCCGATCAATTTTGGGAATCAGCCTTCGATACAAACTTCCTTTATTTTTAATTTCTTAGGAAGACCTGATTTAACGCAATACTGGACAAGAAATGTCGTAAAAGAAACTTTTAGCGGATTAGCGCCAAACACAGGTTACAATGGCGATGAAGACCAGGGATTAATGGGAAGCCTGAATGTCCTGCTTAAAATTGGTTTGTTTCAAATGAATGGTGGTACAGATCAAAATCCGCAATATCAAATAGGAAGTCCGTTGTTTAATAAAGTATCAATTCAATTAAATCCAGATTATTATAAAGGTCAAAAAATCATTATTAACACCAAAAATAATAGTGCTAATAATGTTTATATTAATGAATTAAAATTCAATAACAGACCTGTTCAGGATTTCAATATTTCTCATCAGGAGATTACAAATGGTGGGGAATTAACTTTAGAAATGTCAAATACACCAAAGCATTAATGTGGTAGAATTTAAAAATAGCATATAGTATTTGTGTAATTTTTAATACATAGAAATATAGCTATTAATTGTAAAAAGGCGTTTCACTCAAAATTGATTACTTAGGGATATGCAGAGAAATTTTGATTTACCAGAAACGCCTTAATTTTTTAATCTACGTTCTGCTACGATATAAAATACCTGCTAAATAATAAAATAAGAAATGAAAATAAATAGTAAGGCTCTCATTTTTTTAGGAATAGCATTATTTGCCATTAATGCTCAAAGTCAGCTTCATCAATATGTAGATCCCATGATAGGATCAGAAGGAGTTG
Organism: Flavobacterium sp. Root420; assembly: GCF_001427905.1. Lineage (GTDB taxonomy): Bacteria > Bacteroidota > Bacteroidia > Flavobacteriales > Flavobacteriaceae > Flavobacterium. Next base: position 570,327 of record NZ_LMEF01000023.1, on the reverse strand, counting down.
GAAGGGTTTTCATTGGGCCTTCATGTCCATATGGAATGGTAAAACCAAGTCCGGATTGCACTGTGAGTCCAAATAGCGGCTGGCTGCCATTACCAAAAGAAGTTACAGGATTTAGTCAGGTTCATGTTAGTGGTACCGGCGGCGGTCCTAAATATGGAAACATTCAGATCATGCCTTTTTCAGGAACTTTAGATAAATTAGACCAAACTTCCTATAGGACAGAAGAAAATGTAAAGCTTGGATATTATGAAACTGTTTTCAAAGGAAATAATATCAAAACCGAAATAACAACTGCCGAAAAAGCTGCCTTTTACCGTATTACTTATCCCAAAAACACCTCTAAAGATTTAAAAATTGATCCCGGTTTTTTCCTAGGAGAAGGACCAAAACCAGATGGAAGAGAAGAACAGCAATTTGTAGGTTCTCAAATAGAAATTGTTTCAGATACTGAAGTTCGTGGGTATAGCAGAATTAGGGGAGGATGGAACAACGGACGTGCTTATACCGTTTATTTTTGGGCTGTTTTTGATCAGCCAATTGCAAAATATGTAACATGGAAAGATGGAAAGTTTTATAATAATCAAAAAGCTCAGTTTGATTCCGGAAAAAAAACGGCAGCATTGCTTTCATTTGGCAAAGAGGGAAAACAGGAAGTAAATATTAAAATTGGAATCTCTTTTTTAAGTGAATTAAAAGCAAAAAATAATATTGAAGTAGAAATTCCACATTGGAACTTTAATACTGTTTTAGTGGAATTAGAAACAAAATGGGAACAATTATTAAGTCGCATTAAACTTTCAGAGGATACTTCAGATTCCTATAAAAAAATGTTTTATACAGGTTTGTATCATACGATGATTATGCCTGTTGACAGAACAGGAGAAAATCCATTATGGACCAATGACGAACCCTATTATGATGATTTTTATTGTATTTGGGATACTTTCAGAAGTTCCACTCCATTAATTACCTTAATAGATTCTAAACGTCAGGTCGAAATTGTTAATGCCTTACTGAATATTTACAAACGCGAAGGTTATTTGCCGGAAGGCAGAAGCGGTAATGATAACGGACGCACACAGGGAGGATCCAACGCTTCAGTCGTGCTGGCTGATGCTTTTGTGAAAAATCTCAAAGGAATAGATTATGAACTGGCTTTGCAGGCCATGCTTAAGGATGCCACTGTACCACCTGGCGGAAACGAAGAAAAAGAGGGCAGAGGCGGATTAATGGACTATCTGCGATTAGGATATGTACCTTATGGTATTGATCGTGCCGGAAACAGAACCATTGATTATTCGTATAACGATTATAATATTGCAACTGTAGCCAAAGGTTTGAACCATCAGGATCTTTATAACCAATACATAAAACAAGCAGACAGTTGGCAAAATTTATGGCGTTCAGATTATCAAAATAATGGCGCAACCGGATTTATCATGCCAAAAGATGCTTCTGGGATATGGCTGGATGATGTAGTTTTTGGGGAATCAAAAATTCAGAAACCAACATTTAAATATACACCGGTTATTATTGAATCTCCATGGTATGTATGCCATTGGTGCGTGTTTTTTTACGAAGGTAATTCCTGGGAATATTCCTTAAGTATTCCGCATGATGTTCCGGAACTTATTCGTAAATCCGGAGGTGAAGCTGCTTTTAAAAACAGATTAGACACCTTTTTTGATACTAAGTTGTACAATGTAGCAAACGAACCGTCATTTTTAACACCTTGTCTCTATCACTGGATCGGGAAACCTTATTTGAGCAGCGATAGAATTCGAACCATTATAAAAGAGAATTTCAATACTTCACACGAAGGTCTTCCGGGTAATGATGATTCTGGCGCGATGTCTTCGTGGCTGGCGTTTCATATGATGGGATTGTATCCTAATGCCGGTCAGCCGTATTATTTATTGAATACACCGTTGATCACCGAAACGACGATACAATTAGAAAACGGAAACCATTTTAAGATCTCCGCAAAAAAAATGAGTGATAAAAATAAATATATCAAATCGGCTTTGTTAGATGGAAAACCGTATAACAAAGCCTGGATTTTACACGATGATATTGCTAAAGGTGCCGAACTGATTTTCGAAATGGATTCAAAACCTTCGGCTTGGGGCACAACTATTTTACCACCAACAAAATAAAAATCCAGCAGATGAAAAATACAATTTTAACTCTTATTTTGTGTGTAATGTATCAGGCAGGAATAGCACAAAACTATGTTCCATCCATTAATAATAATACCGTATTACATTATATATGTAAACTGCATGGTCAGACCAGAACTTTAACGCTGACTACAAAAACAGGGAAGGATAAACTTGTTTTGGATTTAGATACAAGAGGTGTAAAAAGCAGCATTGTAACCACAGCCGAAGGATTGAAAAACGGAAATGAATTAAGTTTTAATCAGGGAGAATATGCACCTGTTCTGAACCTGAAACCTTCAGAAACTTTTTTTATGATTTCTCAGTCGGCTTATCAGGATTTATTAAAAAACAAGCAGTTTATTTACAACAATACAACCTATGTGTTAGATGAAAATACCACTACAAATAATGTTGATCTGGAAGGAAAATTACTGGATACTTTACACGTAGTCGCCCAAATTGATGAAACAGAAATGTGGATCGTAAAAAATCCAACTTATCCTTTAATCTGTAAAATAACCAAAAATCCATTAGGAATAAATTTCACATTAGTAAAAATTGTGGAAGGAGAAAAATAAATATTTTGTTAGTTTTTCTGGTTGACCTGACAGATTTTTAAAATCTGTCAGGTTTTTGTTGAATCTGAAAAGTTTTGAATGTAGATCTATTAGTTGGGTTAGATGGAATAAAAGATACAATATGAAAAATCAAATCAGCCGTGGCGAATTCATCAGATTATCTGGACTGACATTAGCGGGAGCCTTAGTTAGTGATGCTATTTTTGCAAATGATCTGTTAGTAAACAATACTACTTCACAGGAAGATATTCAATTAATGAAAAAGCTTATTTTAAGTAATGATACTAAAGTTAAAACGTTATTGAATAATCCTTTAGATCCCAATACAAAACTCAGTAGTTTTCGGTTCATAGCAAATAATATTTTAGTTTTAACGGCTTCGCTATGTAATTCCGGATCAGAATATTATAAATCTAAAATTGTAACAGAAAGACTGCATCAATTCACAGATATTCTGCTTAAGGAACAATATGAGGACGGTACTTTAGATGCAGGCGGCAACAGACAATCACCTCCTGACACCGCTTTTATACTGGAATATATTTGCCCGGCAGCAGCAATTTTAAATGCAGACAAAAAAACAGATACAGCATTAAAAGACAAACTGAAAAAATTCATTTTAAATGCCGGCAAAGCCATGGTAACAGGAGGCGTACATACTCCAAATCACAGGTGGGTAGTTTGTGCTGCTTTGGCCAGTATAAACGATCTGTATCCTGATCCTGCTTACGTAAAAAGAATTGACGAATGGCTGGCAGAAGGTATTGATTGTAACGAAGACGGACATTATTCTGAAAGAAGCGGTATTTATTCTGCCGTAATTGATAAAGCTTTAATTACAGTTGGCCGACTATTAAACAGGCCAAAATTGCTTGAGATTGTCTCTAAAAACCTAACAACCTATTTTTATCACACAGAACCAAATGGTGATTTAATTACACTGGATTCCAGAAGACAGGATCAGTTCATGAATCTAAAAGTTACTAAGTTTTATCTTCAGTACAGGTTTATGGCGATTTATACCAATAATACCATGTTCGCCTATATGGTAAATACTATTGAAAATCTGCCGGAATTTAATACAGATATTTTATCAGATTCATTGGGTTTTTTTATGGAAAACAGTACGCTAAGAAAACCAATTCCTGTTGAAGGAAAAGGAATAAATGACTTCGAAAAGTTTTTTGCAGTTTCAAATCTGGCCAGAATCAAACGGGGCAAAACCACTGTAACTCTTTTTGGTGGTAATGACCAGCCAGTACAGATTGTTTCCGGAAGATCTTCAAATCCTAATTTTCTAACCTACAGAAAAGGAAATGCTATATTGAAATACATGCGGTTGTCGACTTCTTTTTTTAGAATGGGATATTTTAGCAGTGAAGGGATCGTTAAAGAAGGAAATAAATATATTTTGACAGAAACCAAAGAAGCAGATTATTACCAGCCTTTAGCAGAAAAATTTCGAAAAGCCGATGGAGATTATACATTATCTGAATCGCCGGATACAAGATTTTGGAACAAAATGGAATTTGGTTCAAGAACAAAGAGCAATGTTAAAAAGCAGAAAACAGTAATAGAAATCACCGAAGAAAATGGAGTATTAAGCTTTGATTTTAAAGTAGATGGCCCTCCTAATGTTGAGGTAACTATCGAAATGTGTTTCAATGAAGGAAGTACGATTACCGGAACAACGCAAGACGATAAAAAGAATTACTTCCTTAAATCCGGATTGGGAGAACTAGCTGCTACAGGCGATTCTATACAATTTGGCCCCGGAAAATGCGAACATTTTAATGTAGAAAATCTCGACAGTGAAGAGTATACTTATCATCAGGGAAGTCTGCGAACAAGCGGAGAACATGTTTATATAACAGGGTTTACACCATTTCATCACAAAATGACGATATCTTAATGATAAAATCTTTGTGTATTGTTAAAAGGTTAGTTTAAATTTACGGAAATTAAACTTAAACTATTAATACCTTAAACTATGAAATTATCATTTATCACCGCTTTGCTACTTTGTTTGAACTGTTTTGCACAAAATAATACAGATACAAGTTTGTATATGAAGTCTGATAAAATTACTTATCTGACAGATATAGGTTCAGAAACGGGAGATTTATATAAAACAATTGGACATCACGGACCGGCAATTGAGAACGAATGGATGGCATTGCGAATCTATTTTAGTGATAAAGTGGCTATAGATGTTTATTCGAAAGCAAAACCAGGTCTAGAGTTGAGAAAAGCGAATTGGTACCCTACAGCAGAACAACAAAAAGAAGGTTGGGGAGCAGATTATTATAAAGTGGCATCAACTGTTGGTTTAGGAGGTGTAAAACTTTGGGACGGAGAAAAAGTAGTTCCATTGAATCCGGTAACGAATCGTTTGGCACGCGTTGGAAAAACAGATACCACTTCATGGATGGAAATGATTTCTAAAGGTGTTCCTTACAAAGGAAAAAAAGTAGATATTTTAGTTCGCGTAACCGTATTTTCAGGAAAAAGAGAAGCTCAGGTTGAAGCTGTTAGTTTAAGTGGAGAAAAAGTACAATTTGTTACCGGAGTAAATTATTTTAAAGATTTCGAAACTAAAAAAGGAACTAATTATATTGCCGTATGGGGGAAACATCCTGAAGATGTGGCGGCAGAGATTGTACCAATTGGTGCTGCAATCATTTATAATCCAAAAGATTATGTAAAAAATACAGATGATGGAACTCAATATTTATTGATTTCAAAACCAACCAAATCTTTACAAACAAAAATCATATCTTCAAGTGCAAGAGAAGAAGAACTAAATACTTTGGATAAATTAGAAGCTTACATAAAATAAGCTGGCTATCCGTAATTTTTATCAATGAAAAACGGTTTTAGCTCAGTATATTTTTGTTTGAATTGTAAAATACAAAAAGAATAAAATGTCGGAAATTAAACTAAAACTGTTTTTCATGGCCTTATTGACCAGTCTTTTTTTATTTGGTTTCAAATCCAATGCGCAAAAGACAATCAAATCTGAAAAAGAATTTCTAATTACAGATTATGGTTCAAAATCAGATGGGAAAACACTCAATACAATAGCAATTCAAAAAACAATTGATGCTGCTTTTCAAAATAAAGGAGGCCGCGTAATTTTTCCTAAGGGAACTTTTTTGTCTGGAAGTATTATTTTAAAAAGCAATGTAACATTGTATTTTGAAGAAGGATCAGTATTGTTGGGAAGTACAAATTCAAAAGATTATTCAAATATCGCTTTTGACGGAAGACCCGTTTCTCCAAAAAACGATGACAATTCCCAAATGGCTTTGATAGTAGCTCATAAAGCAAATAATATCGCCCTGAAAGGAAAAGGAAAAATTGACGGTCAGGGTTTAAAACTGGCGTTAAATATAGACAGTCTTCATCATGCCGGTGTTGCTGTAGATCCTAAATATAGTCTTCGCAGAAACAGGCCAAATGAAACCATGAGACCCAAATTATTTCGCTTTTCTCAATGCGATACTGTTTTAGTCGAAGGGTTAAAAGCTGGAGAAGCATCTTGTTGGGGATTGTCTTTTGAGTTGTGTACCAATCTTACGTTGGATAATCTTACCATAGTCAATCGATCTTACTGGAACAACGATGGAATAGATATTACGGATTGTAAAAATGTCAAGGTTGTCAATTGCGATATAAATGCTGCGGATGACGGAATTTGTTTAAAATCGTACTATCCCGGATATTATAATGATAGTATTTATATTGCCAATTGTACCATTAGGTCCAGCGCCAGCGCCATAAAATTTGGAACTGCCTCTGTTGGTGGATTTAAAAATGTGATTATTAGAGATATTAAAGTTTACGACACATTTCGATCTGCAATTGCCATAGAATCTGTTGATGGGGGGGTTATAGAAAATATTGACGTTTCAAATATTCAGGCCATCAATACCGGAAATGCCATTTTTATACGTTTAGGACAACGAAGCGGGGATAAGCCCGGAAGCATAAAAAATGTAAGCATAAAAAACATAAAAATTCAGGTACCTTTTGGCCGTCCGGATATTAATTATGATTTGAGAGGACCGGAAGTTGATTTTTTTCACAATCCTTTTCCGTCTTCAATCGTTGGGCTAAAAGGATATCGTATTGAAAATGTAATACTCGAAAATATAGAGATAAAATATCCGGGAAGAGCTTCAAAAGCAATGGCATATATAGCATTACACCGAATGAATCAGGTGCCGGAAGCTGTTCAGGACTATCCGGAGTTTTCTATGTTTGGAGAATTACCTTCTTATGGTTTTTATGTGAGACATGTGAACGGCATACAAATGAAGAATATCAAACTTACATTGGAGGAAACTGATTTTAGACCTGCTTTTATATTTGATGATGTTCAGAACTTAAAAATGAAAGCCATAGAAATTCCGATGGAAAAGCAAAATCAAATTGTTTTTAAAGATGTAATTCAAGCAACTTTGGAGAATACATTAGAAGCACAAAAAATAGAAATTAAGAACCAATAAGAATTACTACTTCGTTTAAAATTTTCAAAAACAATAAATAAAATAAGGTTGTATGTTTAAGATATCGGTTTTAATGCTGCTCTTACTTTCTGTATGTTCCTGCAAACCAAAACAGGTCGTTACAAAAGATGTTCAGATTGCTTTTATAGCCGATGTTCATTTGCAGGATATCTTTGCGAAATTTGAAGACAATACTTATCAGGGCATAAAAAATCCGGTAACGGGTGAATATGCCAATATCAGAACGATGAATGCGCAATTGCATTCAACCAGAATTTTCAACGAGAATTATTTTGCCTTTATAGAAGCACTAAATGATATTTCTAAAAGGGGAATTAAACAAGTTGTGCTTCCCGGTGATTTTAGCGATGACGGACAACCGGTTCATGTCAGAGGGTTAAGAAAAATTCTGGATCAATATTCAAAAGAAAAAGGCATGTCATTTTTTGTAACTACAGGAAATCATGATGCTGTCAAACCTTTTGCGCAAGAAGCTACTAAAACAGATTTTTTAGGAAAAGACGGAAAAGAGCAAATTATCAGCAGCTCCGAAACCAATTTTAAGAAAGAAGAAAATGCCTTAGAACCGATTATAACAGCCGATATAAAAAATTGGGGATACAAAGAAACCATGCAGGAAATGGCTGCTTTCGGATTTTTTCCACAAAAGAAATATCTGTATTGGGAAACCCCTTTTTCAAATTATAATTATGATAATTATTTTTTAGAGAAAGCAATGACCGAATCTGCGTTAGAAAAAAGAATTTATACCATTAAAAACACTAATTTATCGCTTCCGGATGCGAGTTATGTAGTTGAACCCATTAAAGGAATCTGGCTTTTGGCAATAGATGCGAATGTTTATGTTCCTAATAAAAAATTGTCGGGTCTGCCAGATAATCCAAATGATTTTTCCGGCGCCAGTATTGGTTATAACAACATGCTTCTTTACAAAAGTCATTTAATAGACTGGGTAAAAAAAGTTGCAGAAGAAGCCAGACAAAAAGGAAAAATATTGATTGCCTTTAGTCATTATCCCATGGTTGATTTTAATGATGATGCTTCGCCAGAGTTAAAACAATTGTTTGGAGCTGATAAAATGCAATTGTCCAGAGTTCCAACTGAAGAAATAGCTCAGACATTTGCTGATGCAGGTATTCAGATTCATTTTGGTGGTCACATGCATATTAACGATACGGGAGTTCGCACAACACAAAAAGGCAATACGCTTTTTAATATTCAGACACCCTCTTTGGCTGCTTATATGCCCGCTTATAAAATTTTGACCATTCATTCTGATACAGATTTCGAAGTAGAAACCATTGTCATAAGTTCTGTTCCAAAATTTAATAGTTTATTTCCTTTTTATGAAGAAGAATATGCTCATTTGCAAAAGGTAAAAAGTTCCACAATTTGGAACAAAGAGATTTTAAAAGCCAGGGATTATAAGGAGTTTACCGAATGGCATTTAAAAGAACTGGTACGTCTTCGGTTTTTGCCAGAAGATTTTCCGCCTGCTTTTTTAACATCAATTCTAAATCTTTCCGGCAGTGATTTAGCGTATAGTAATAAAAATACTTCTGATGTTGATGCCACATTAAAATCGAGTGGATTAACGAAAGAAGATCTTGGTTCCTGGACGGGTTTTGATATGATTTTTGATTTTTACAGATTAAAAAATGCTGATGAATTAGCTATTCCTGAAATAGGACGCAGCAGATTAAAACAATATGAAATAGTGTGCGCCGCATTAGAAAAATCAAATAATGAGAAGTTGGTTTTATGGGCAAAAATATTTTTGAAAACCATAAAAGGAGAGCCTGCAGATCATTTTAGAATTGACTTAAGAAATAATAAAATTGACAGAATAAATCCTTAACAGTAATAATAACTATTAATAAAAACTGTAAATTGCAGTATATGAGACAGAACCCTTACATTATTTTTCTTTGTTTAATCGTATTTTATTATTCGCATTCGCAGAATATAAAATTTACGCATTATAATGACAATAATGGTTTGTCTCATAATTCTGTACGACATATTGTGCAGGATAAAAAAGGTTTTTTGTGGTTCGGAACTTTTTCAGGATTGAATCGTTTTGATGGCTATCAGTTTAAAAATTACATGAGTTATTCACCTGGCACGAATAAATTGTATAATGATGACATAACAGCATTAGAATTGGATGAGGATTCCAACAATTTATGGATAGGAACCAGAAAAGGCCTGACACTTTTTAAATTGGACACGCAGGTTTTTACCACTTTTTTTTCCAAAAAAGACGATCCTAATAGTTTACCGGAAGAAGAAATTCGATCCGTTTATGTTGATAAATTTAAAAGAGTCTGGGTAGGTACTAAAACTAAGGGTGTTTATCTGTTTTATTTGAAGGGAAACCGATTTGAAAAGATTCCAATCAAGGGTTTTGATTATGTAAAAGAAATTTTTGAAGATAAAAAAGGGAATATCTGGATAGGTAGTTATGAAAAGGGATCTGTGGCAAAAATTACCATGGATGCAAAAGGTGCTATTGTAAAAATTAATGATTACACGCTTTCTGTTCCTAATTCTAATGCGAAGAATCCGTATGTTAATTTTATTTATGAAGATGCCAAGTCAGATATTTTTATAGGAACGCGCCAAGGGCTGTATAAATTAGATAAAAAAACCGATCAATTTGTAAACTTATATATTGAAGACAAGGAAATCAGAGGAAGTTTAGGTCCGTATTTTTTGTCAGTTGCCCGAGCTCAGGACGGTAAATATTGGGTGGGTACGTTAGGAGGATTACTGGTGTGCAAGAATTTGGAAGATATTCAAAAAGGAAATTACAAATGGTATTATTCCATATTATCAGAAGACACCTCTATCGTTGATAATTTAATTTCGGCATTATATTTTGATGCATCCGGAGTACTATGGATAGGAACTGAAGACGGACTGGATAAATTTGATCCATACGAAAATCAGTTTATACTCAATAAAGACATATCCCATCACATAGGTAATCAAGCTCCACGTATAAGGGGTTTTGCCAGAACATTTGATCAAAAAGTAATTGTGGCAACCAGTCATAATGGACTTTTTATATCTAATGCCAAAGGTTTTAAGCCATTGTATAATAATGACAAGGATATTGCCAGTATTTATTCGGAGGACGGAAAGGTTTTTTATTGCGGTCTTTGGAATGGTAATCTGATGGTTTATAATTATGCAACTAATTCTTCAAAAGAAGTTTCCCTTGGCTTTGAGTCTTCAGCATTATTTGCTTTTTGCAAAATTGGACCACAAACCATGATGGTAGGTTCTTTTGGAGAAGGGGCTGTTATTATAAACACAAATACCTTAGAAGTTCAGGCGTCAAAAGGTAAATTGTTGCCTGGTTTTCAGGTTAATGCAATAGAAAAAGACACTAAAAACAATATTTGGTTTGCAACAGAAACGGGTGTAGTGAGATACAACATTACATCAGGAAAAATAGAAACCTATAAGTCACTTTCCAAAAAAGAAAATGGCGCTCCATATGATGATAACGTAAGTGATGTTATGATCGATAAAAAAGGAAAAATATGGGCTTCAACGCGTTATGGACTATGCCTTTATGAACCTTCAAGAAACAGTTTTAAAACAATTTCACATTTTAAGGAACTCTCCGGAAAATGGGTTACAGATATGTTATCTGATACTAATGGAAATCTATGGCTAAACATAAACAACAATAGTATAGCATGGGTAAATGCTAATCTTAAAGAGATTAATATCTATCACGTAAACAGTGGAAACAGGCTGGATGTGTTTAGTTCAAGCGGCTTTTTTAATTTTAATAATTCTAATATTTATCTGGGTGGTAAAAATGGCATTATTACTTTTTCACCACATACAATGAAAAGGAATAAATGGTCGCCTGAACCGATTATAACCGAATTTAAAATTCAGAATGAAGAAGTATTTCCTAATATGGAAATAAATGGTCAAATCCCGCTGTTGCAGGATTTGAATTATGGAAGAAAAGCTGAACTCAATTATAAAAACCGAAATTTTTCACTTCAGTTTTCGACTCCTTCATTTGTAAACGAAAAGCTAAACAAGTTTCAATATATGCTTGAAGGTTTTGACAAACATTGGATTACTGCCAACAGCAACTCCAGAATTGTTCAATATACCAATCTGTATCCGGACAAATACGTTTTTAAAATAAAATCGTGTAACAGCGATGGAAATTGGAGCAAAGAAGTATCGTACCAAATTAGAATTCTTCCTCCTTTTTGGTTAACCCCAACTTCATTTGTTCTGTTTGTATTACTATTAGCATGTATTTTTTATTTTATCAGAAAAGAAATAAAAAATCGTATCCGATTAAAACAAGAACTGCTGACAGAAAAAGTAAACAGGGAGCATGATATCAAGCTCAACAATGAAAAATTACGTTTTTTTACTAATATCTCGCACGAGTTAAGAACCCCGTTGACACTTATTTTGGGTCCCGCTAAACAATTATTAGAGGAGAATAACAGCAACGCAACCGAATATGAAAAAAGCCGATACAATCTAATTTATCAAAATGCAAGCAGATTGCTGAATCTGGTCAATCAGGTACTCGATTTTAGAAAAGCACAGTCTGGAGAATTAAAGCTTAAAGTTTCAAAAACAGACATTCTGGCCTATTCAAAAAACATCTTTGATTCCTATAAAGAGTTGGCCTACAACAAGAAAATTAAATTAAATTTTACTTCTGGAGCTGATACTATTACAGGCTGGATCGACAACGATAAATACGATAAGATTCTTTACAATCTATTGTCTAATGCTTTGAAATTTACCAATAAATACGGAAATGTAGATTTGTTTATTAATCTTAAAGAAGGTCCGGAAGATTTTCTGGTTATAGAGGTTACTGACGATGGTATTGGGATTCCCTTAAAAAGTCAGGAAAAAATCTTTAAACGATTCTATCAGGCCTCCAACAGTAAAGCAAACAATACAGGTTCTGGTATTGGTTTATCATTGGTAAAATCTCTTGTAGCCATTCATAAAGGCACTATAACGGTAGAAAGCACGCCTGGCAAAGGCAGTACCTTTAGAGTTGAAATTCCAATACAGCGAAGTTCGTATGATACCAAAGAAGTGTTTGAATATGCTTTGAAAAATGATAATCTAAGTATGCTCATTCCTGAAAAAGCAGCCAAAAAAATTATTCAGAATACAGATTTAAAAGAAAAAATACTGGTTATAGAAGACAATATCGAACTTAGAAAATATTTAGTCGATTATCTGTCTGATTACTATAAAGTTTACGATGCCGAGAACGGAGAGGAAGGTCTGAAAATATGCAGGCAGATAAAACCAATTTTGTGTGTTGCAGATGTCATGATGCCTGTTATGGACGGATTAGAATTTTGTCGACAATTAAAAAGTGATGAATTTATCAGTCATATTCCTGTGGTTCTCTTAACTGCACTTGCCGAAAATACAGATAAAGTGAAAGGATATGACATGGGGGCAGATGGGTACCTTGTTAAGCCTTTTGAACCGTTACTGCTAAAAACAGTTATTGAAAATATTATTAAATCGCGTTTAGAATTAAAAGTAAAATTCTCAGGCGAAATCGAAAGTAAGATAAGCTTGCTTACCCATTCTCCGATCGATGAAGAGTTTATGGAAAAAATTACAGCTTTGATCAATGATAATCTGAGCGAAGAAGATTTATCAACAGAATTTTTATGTGATAAAATGGGCGTTAGTTCATCTAAATTATACAGGAAAATCAAGGAATTGACTGATTTGGCTCCAAACGAGTTTATCAGAACAATACGTTTAAAAAAATCAGCAGAGCTTTTAAAAACCAAAAAATATAATGTTTCTGAAGTGACCAGCTTAGTAGGTTTTAATGATCCTTTATATTTCAGCAGATGTTTCAAAAAGCAGTTTGGTTTCCCGCCAAGTAAATTGATCAATTAAATAAATTAAATTCCAAAAATTAAAATCCAAATTCCAACTTCAGAAGTAATTGGAATTTGGAATTTTTTTATTGGAATTTATCCCGAAGCCTCGGGATTGGAATTTCAGTATTTTTTTTAAAAGTATAATTCTTACTTTAGCCAAATCTAAATTTAACCTATGGAGAGTTTTATACTTTTTGCATTAATTGTTTGTGTTGTTGTATTGTTTAATAATTTATCTAAATTAAAAACAGAAAACGAAAAGTTAGATTCTCTTTATCGGGAAAATAAAGATAATTACAACTCTTTGAAAAAAGAAATTGATGAAATCAAAAGACAAATCACCCAACCTGAGTTTGTCGCCACGAATACAGTTTCAAAAATTGATGCCATTGAAATAGTTCCGGAACAAAAGCAAGATGTTTCTCCTGCAATCATTCCTGTTGTCCCGAATAGTATTGAAGATTCTTCTCAAAGTGAAACAAATACAATTAGTGAAGAGTCTCTTGAAAAAATTGCTTTGAGTTTCGACAAACCTGCTATTGCTGTAACTGATAAAAAAGAAAGCATTATAGCAATAAAAACACCTGAGCCCTTAGAAAACCTTGAAATAAAACAAACGAGTGAAGTAGAAGCACAGCCGGAACCTCAAACTCACGAAGAAGAAATTTATGTAGAAAGTACTTTTTCTATTCTAATAAAAAAACTGGAACAGCAATTTGCCGAAAACTGGACGGGGATTTTGGGAACGGCCATTATGGTATTGGGAATTGGTTATTTAAGCATTTATACCGCAATGAAAGTTTCGCCAATGTTCCGAATTTTAATTCTTTGGCTTTATGCCGGAATTTTAGCCGGTTCCTATTTTTTCCTGAGGAAAAAAGAAAAATGGCTTAAAACGGGGCTTTGGCTTCGTAGTGCCGGAGCAAGTTTGTTTTTGTTTGGCTGTTTTGGTGCTTCACAAATTCCAGCGCTCACTTTTATACATAATATTCCCCTCGCTTATTCCCTCATCGGAATTGGAATTGCAATCAATTTGTATATTGGTTATATAATAAAACAGCAGACTTTTTTATCGTTGCATGTAATATTGAGTATCCTGATTTTATGTGTAATTCCTGAAAAACTCTTGATTACTTTTTTATTGGCGTCGTTAACGGCAACAGCAGGAATCGTTTTATCCTATAAAGAAAAATGGGAATATCATCTATTGATTGTTATTTCGGCTTTTATAGTATTTGATATTTGGTTTATGCAGGGAACAAACATTTTAACTCCGTCTCAAAATATCTTTGCTATAATTGGTATTGTTTTGGTTTCGGTAAGTTGCATGTATATGCAATACCGCAGCATTTATGCAAATACTCGTTTTGACAGAATTGCTTTTGCAACCCATTTAATCAATTGGATTTTATTTGCTTTAGGATTAATTTTACATTCAACAGGAAGTAAAATCAAAATCTTCGTTTTATTTACCGCGGCAATTCTTTGCCTTTTTGCAGCTATTTTTGCCAGAAAGAAAAAGATTTTTTGGCTGTATCATCTGGACGGGATGGTATCATTTATACTCTTTGCTTTAAGCATCATTATACTCAATGATTGGAAAGTAGGTTTTGATAGCATTGCATGCGGATTGTACCTTTTAGTGATCACTTGTTTGTTTGTCGTTTATAAAAACAAAGAAATTCTCCTGCATAAAATATTTTTAGGTATCAATCATGTTTTGTGTTTACTTGTTTTCCTCTTTTTTGTTGTAAACATAAATCCGTCTTACGATCAAATCTACATTACCAACACTTTTGCGACATTGATTGTTATGCTATTAATGACATTATTAGTTCCGGTTTTTTGTGTTGTAAAAAAAGAATTTTTAGAAATTGATTCTTTTATAATAAAAAAAGATTTGAGTTTAAACGGAGTTTTCTCCATACTGTTTTCAATATTGTTTTTTGTAAGTTGGTATCATACCATCGTTATTTCATTTTATTTTCCGCTTTTATTTATCGCTTTATTGTGGTGTTCTTTACGATTTAAATTCAAAACAAACACTTTTGATTTCGGAAGATTCACATTTTTCATCATCACCACTGCTACAGGATTACTGTTAATTCTCACAGATCCAAAATCTAACTTAGATCTTGCTTTAGCTTTAGGAATCATAACTGTAATAACCTTTAACTGGTTTGTGAAATTATTTTATAATGATGATTCCATAATCAAAACCTTTGGAATCATCGGTATAAACGCTTTATTGATTTCGCTTACTTATAAATACTTAGCTCCTTATGATATTGTCCAAATTTTCGCATGGTTTGGTATTGCTTTACTAAATCATGAATTTTTATGGATTCAATTTAAACGGAAAACACTTACTACCGAAAATCAAATCTTGCTTTACGGTTTTTGCCTTGCTTTTTCTTTATTTGGAAGCGGCTTATTTGCATACAATACCCGATTTTTGAATACTGCCGAAATTGGATTAATCGCCATTGGACTTTCTATAATCGAAACTTATATTTTATTTGCAGATAAAATCAGAAATAAATCAAATGATGTTATTTCCGGTTGGGGAAAATTCAACATATTAAATTCTGAATTCATTCTTTTTAACGCGCTTGTTTTTGGTTTTTCTTGTATCCAAATAAACTATATTCCTGTTTATTTAGGAAGTTTAGCATTAATTACTTTTTTCATTTTCCAAAAAATAGAAAAAATCAAACGCTACAATTTGTACTCTTTCGCAATATTAATGGGGTCTATACTTCTAAGTATTTATTTAGCTATTTACGAAGCAGATACAGCAAATCAATATGTACTTTATGGCACACAAGCTGTATGTGTTTTATTATCTGTTGCGTATAGTTATTTGCAAATGAAAAGTACAAAAGAAGCGGGTAAAATGTTTATTTCAGTTTTGCCTGTTAATCAAAACTTATGGATAATCGCTTTATTGTTTATCCAGGTAAAATTGGTTTACTTAGCCCCGCTGTTTATGCTTTTGGCAATCCTGAATTTTGCTCTTATTTTATGCAAAAAAATACAACTAGCTCCGGAATCGATATTAGTTATTGGACTTTTATCTATTCTGACATCTGTTTTTTACAGTATCAAAGAGCTTAATAGTTTTACTTTGTCAGCCTGGGTTTTACAACTTTTCAGTATTGTTTTATTGATTGTTTTAGCCCTTCTGATAAACAAAAAAGAATTCATAAAAGCATTAAAAATAGATTATCAAATTTTCATAAATATTTGGCTTTCTATCATTATGTTTTCTCAATTAGAACACAAATGGCTTCCCGTATTCTGGGCTGTAACAGCGATCGTAAACCTATGTCTTTATTATAAAAAGATTGGGAATAAAAAGGAAATCAGTATTGTGTATTATTTACTGGCTAATTTTCATTTAGCTTTTATTAGTTTCACCTATTACGAATCTAAATTTGAATTTGTTTATCTCATCATATTTGCATTATTGGCATTGTATATTTTTATTATTTATAAATATATTGAAGATTTCAAATCCAGAAACAGTATCATTATTTACCCTGCCACTTTTAGCATCGGATTGTTTTTGTATCTCTCGTTCGATAAAGGAATCTTAACATTCTTCTGGATTTTAGAGTCTCTGGGATTGCTAATACTCGGAATTATCCTGAAAGAAAAATACTTCCGTTACGTTTCGCTTTCTTTAGTGGGTATTTGCGTAATCCGACTCATGTTTTTCGATTTATCAAATGCAGATTTCCTCATTAGAGCGCTGGTTCTATTGGGCGTTGGAGTAGTACTTTTAGTAATGAATACGTTATTCAAAAAATACAAAGAGCGATTCGATTAAAAAAGAATATTGGGGTTTGCATATTGAAATTCGTTATGGAATTTATTTTTTATGATTTCCTTCACGGTGCATCGTAGAGGCGCACAGCAGTGCGTCTCCGTAAAGTGAGATCAATCAAATTTAAAAATTCCAAATTCCAATTGCATACCACATTGGAATTTGGAATTTTTTTATTGGAATTTTTTTTGACAATTATTTATTGTAAAAATCACATTAATTTAAAATCTATCCATGTTTTTGATGTATTAGTCCATTCTGTTTCCTGAAGGTAATTTTATTTTTGTATGAAACAATAAAATTAAATCTTATGAAAAAGCCAATTGACACTGACAATCCGCTGAACAATCTGGATGAATGGGAAGACGATTTGTTAATACGATATCCGGACCCGTCTGAGCCTGTAAAAGAAAAAGATGAGTTTAGAAATTATGTCGATTCAGAAAGAGTAGAAACTGTTAAGGAGTTTTATAGAATAAATCATACCTATCAAACGTATGATTTTGTTTGCAGTAAAGAAGATGAATTTTTACAGTTCAATAAAAAAGAAATGTCAATTTGGGAAGCCGTTGATTTCTTAAATACGCTTGTAGACGATAGTGATCCGGATATTGATTTGGACCAGACCCAACATCTTTTACAAACTTCAGAAGCAATAAGGGCAGACGGTCACCCGGACTGGTTTGTATTAACGGGTTTTATACATGATCTGGGTAAAATTTTATGCTTGTTTGGCGAACCGCAATGGGCCGTTGTTGGAGACACTTTTCCGGTAGGATGTGCCTATTCTGATAAGATTGTTTATCCTGATTTCTTCAAAGAAAATCCGGATTATACAGATGAAAGATTCAATACGAAATTAGGCGTTTATACTCAAAACTGTGGACTGGATAAAGTAAAAATGAGCTGGGGACATGATGAATATTTATATCAGATCATGAAAGATTATCTTCCGGATCCTGCTTTGTATATGATTCGATACCATTCTTTCTATTCGCAGCATAAGGAAAATGCTTATGCGCATTTGATGAATGAAAAAGATATAGAAATGTTTGACTGGGTACGAAAATTTAATCCGTATGACTTATATACAAAAGCACCGGTTAAACCAGATGTAAAAGCCTTGTTACCTTATTACAAGGAATTAGTTGCTAAGTATTTGCCGGAGAAAATGAAGTTTTAAGCAAACTTCATTATTTCAACTTTTTCTTCTTCAGAATTTGAAGATTTAAACTACTAACTAAATGCAGAAAATCAAAACCACAATACTTTTACTAACTCTTTTTGTAATTACAACTGTTTTAGGGCAGGAAAATAAAGACAGAAACGATTGGGAAAATCCCGAAGTATTTCAAATTAACAGAGAGCCGGCACGAGCAGCCTTTCTTCCATATGCAGATGAAACTTCTGCCATAAGAGATAAATATGAAAGCTCGCCCTGGTATTTTTCTTTAAATGGTAAATGGAAATTTTCCTGGTCACCAACGCCGGATCAACGTCCGAAAGATTTTTACAAACAGGATTTCAGTACTTTGCATTGGAAAGAATTACAAGTGCCTTCTAACTGGGAATTAAATGGTTACGGTATTCCAATTTATACCAATATTACGTATCCTTTTGAGAGAAATCCCCCCTTTATTAACCATTGGGATAATCCGGTTGGTTCTTATAAAAAAGATTTTGTTCTGCCCGAAAACTGGGATAATCGCCATGTATTTCTTCATTTTGAAGCAGGAACATCGGCTATGTACATTTGGGTAAATGGAGAAAAAGTAGGATATACAGAAAACACAAAAAGTCCGGCGGAATTTGATATTACGAAATATTTAAAAGCCGGAAATAATACTTTAGCAGTTGAAGTATACCGATGGAGTGATGGCTCATATCTTGAAGATCAGGATATGTGGAGACTTTCAGGAATTGACAGAAATGTTTATTTGTATAGTATTAATGACATTCGTATTGCCGATTTTTTTGCAAAACCTGATTTGGATTCCAATTACAAAAACGGAAGTTTAAATGTAGATATTACTTTAAAAAATCTGAGTTCAGCAGCAATAAACAATCAAAAAGTAGAAGCTAAATTGGTTGATGCTTCGGGAAAAAATATTTTCACAAAAATAATCCGGGTAAATTCTGAAGCCAATAAAACCCAGACGGTCAGTTTTTCTCAAAATGTATCCAATCCAAAATTATGGAGCAGCGAAACGCCCAATTTGTATTCACTGGTACTTTCGTTAAAAAATGAAAAAGGCAGTATAATTGAAACAGTAGCGACACAAATCGGATTCAGAAAAGTAGAACTCAAAGGAGGACAGCTACTGGTAAACGGAGTCAGATTAATGGTTCACGGCGTTAACATTCATGAGCATAATCCGGTAACGGGACATTTTCAGGATGAAGCCACCATGATGAAAGATATTAAGATGATGAAACAGCTGAATATAAATTCAGTTCGCTGCAGTCATTATCCCAACAATATTTTATGGGTAAAACTTTGCAATAAATACGGTTTGTTTTTAGTGGATGAAGCGAATATCGAAAGTCACGGAATGGGAGTAGAGGGACAGCCTCTAATTTGGATGAATCCAAAAACTAATCCGGGCCATCTTCCGGAATGGAGAGAAGCACATTTAGACCGAATTTACAGCTTGGTAGAAAGAGATAAAAATATGCCATCGGTAATTCTTTGGTCATTAGGTAATGAAAGTGCCAACGGACCTGTTTTTCACGAAGCTTATAAATGGATTAAAAAGAGAGATAATACCCGATTAGTCCAATTTGAGCAGGCTAAAGAAAACGAAAACACAGATATTGTCTGCCCCATGTATCCTACAATTGCTTATATGAAAGAATATGCGGCACGTAAAGAAGTTGCCCGCCCGTATATTATGTGTGAGTATTCGCATGCCATGGGAAACAGCAGCGGTAATTTTCAGGAATATTGGGACATCATTCGCGGAAGCAAAAATATGCAGGGTGGTTTTATTTGGGACTGGGTAGATCAGGGTTTTGAAGCGAAAGATGAAGCTGGACGCAAATATTGGGCTTACGGAGGAGATTTGGGAAGTCAGAATTATCTAAATGATGAAAACTTTTGTCACAATGGATTAGTTTATGCCGACAGAACACCACATCCGGGTGCTTTTGAAGTGAAAAAAGTATATCAGGATATTTTATTTGAAGCGGTTGATGTAAAAAATGGAGTTATTGAAATTATAAACGATTTTGGGTTTACCAATTTAAGTCAGTACAATTTCAAATATCAAGTTTTAGAAAATGGAAAAATTATAAAAGAAGGAATAATAGATGTTGCTTTAAATCCAAAATCAAAAAAACAGTTTAAACTTGATTTGCCAAAATTACAATCAAAAGAAGGGACAGAATATTTGTTGAATGTTTTTGCTTACACAAAAACAGGATCAGAGTTATTGCCTCAGAATTTTGAAATTGCAAAAGAACAGTTTGTAATTAATGATGGAGCTTATTTTACACAATCAAAAAAAGCAAATGCGGCTAAAATTCAGGATGAAAAAGAGCAGTTTGTATTGACTTCGGACAATGTTGTTGTGAAAATAAGTAAGTCAACAGGGTTAATTTCCTATTACAGTTCAAAAGGCGAGGAGTACTTTAAACAATATCCGGAACTCAATTTTTGGAGAGCACCTACAGATAATGATATTGGGAATAAAATGCAGATCAGAACGAATGTATGGAGAACAGCAGGTAAGAATACCACTTTAGAAAGCATTCAGGAAACGGAGAAAGACGGAAAAAAATATGTGATTGTCAAATTAAAGCTGAATGATGTTGCTTCTGATTATACAATCCAATATTCGTTAGGAAATGATGATGCTTTAGAAATACAGGCTTCTTATAAAAAAGGGAATAATTCGGTACCGGAAATGCCTCGTTTCGGAATGATTTTCGTCTTAAAAGACAGCTATGAAAATCTGGATTATTACGGAAGAGGACCATTAGAAAATTATCCGGATAGAAATACAGCATCATTTAAGGGAATTTATGAAAGTAAAGTTGCAGATCAATATGTTCCATACACACGCCCGCAGGAAAACGGATATAAAACAGATGTTCGCTGGTTTAAACTTTCAAACAATAACGGAAATGGCTTGGAAATAAAAGGGTCACAGTCTTTAGGAATAAGTACTTTGAATAATTATCCGAGTGATTTTGATGGTGGAATTTCTAAAAAAAATATTCATTCCAGTGATATTACACCTCGAAATGAAGTTGTGGTTTGTGTTGATTTAACACAGCGCGGAGTAGGTGGAGACAACAGCTGGGGATTACCTCCGCACGAGCAATATATATTGAAACAAAGTGAATACAGCTACGGATTTGTCATTAAACCAATAAAATAGAGTTTACAGTATTCAGTCTCAGTCTCAGTGTTCAGTTTGAAGTAAATACTAAACACTATGACTGTAAACTGAAACTGAATACTGCGACTGGCACTAAAAAACAACTATCAACTAAAAAATAACCACAAAAAAATGAATAACACTACAAATGGAAGATTAGTTTCTTTGGATGTGCTTCGCGGATTTGTTATGTTTTGGATTATGAGCGGCGAACATATTATACATGCTCTGGCAAAGGCCGCGCCAATTCCTGTTTTTATCTGGATGTCGTCTCAATTGCATCATGCAGAGTGGAACGGTATTACGTTTTATGATATGATATTTCCTGTATTTCTGTTTGTTGCCGGAATTTCAATGCCGTTTTCTTTTGAAAAGAAAATGAGCCTTGCAGGTGTAAAAACACCAAGTGAATTACCATCAAAAGAAAAACAGAAAATATACTTATCAATGTTACGACGAACGTGCATTTTGGTGTTTCTGGGTTTTATTGTAAACGGATTATTAAGGTTTGATGGTTTCGATCAAACACGCTTTGCCAGTGTTCTTGGTCGCATTGGGCTTGCCTGGTTTTTTGCAGGTCTAATTTATTTAAATTTTAATTTAAAGCAGCAGCTTATTTGGTTTGCGGCTATTTTAGCAGGTTATTATTTAGCAATGAAATTAATTCCGGTTCCAAATTTTGGAGCAGGTGTTTTAACTAAAGCAGGGTCATTAGAAGCATACATAGATCGTACGTTTTTACCGGGAAGGTTACACAGCAAAGTTTATGATCCGGAAGGATTGTTTTCAACAATACCAGCCATTGCCACAGCTTTGCTCGGTGTGTTTTTAGGAACTTTTTTACGAGCAAAAAAACACTTTTCATCAGGCAAAAAACTGGCAGTATTAGTTCTTTCAGCACTTGTTTTAATTGGTATAGGGATTCTTTGGGATTATGATTTTCCTATTAACAAGCATTTGTGGACAAGCTCGTTTGTATGTTTTGTAGGCGGATTTAGCATTTTGTTTTTTACTTTCTTTTATCTGATTATTGATCTTTTAGGATTTCAAAATTGGGCCTTTCCATTACTATTAATCGGTTCAAATTCTATTTTGATTTATATGGCAGCTGAAGGGCTGGTAGATTTTAAACATACAGCCGAATATGTTTTTGGAGGAATTATAAAGTTCCTGCCGCTCATCTGGCAGCCTGTTTTCACCACTTTATCAGTAACGATAGTACAGCTTATGCTACTTTATTTTCTCTATAAGAAAAAATGGTTTTTGAAAGTCTAAAAAAACTTTGTAAAATATCCAATAATCAAAAACAAGCCCGTGAAAGAAAATAATCAATTTTAAGTTTTAAAAAACCTTAAAAACTTGTTTAGATAAAGATTACCATCAGTTCTAAACATTTTAAACTGACTAACTAAAAAATAACCACACCATTATGAATGTATTACAAACCGCAGATTATATTGTCTTTCTTATTTATTTTGTAATCGTTTCATCCTATGGAATGTATATTTACAGAAGTAAAAAAAATGCCTCTACCAGTTCCAACGAATATTTTTTAGCCGAAGGATCTCTCACCTGGTGGGCTATCGGAGCTTCATTGATCGCTTCTAATATTTCGGCAGAACATTTTATCGGGATGAGTGGTTCCGGTTTTGCCATTGGGTTGGCGATTGCTTCTTACGAATGGATGTCAGCCGCAACATTAATTGTAGTGGCGATGTTCATCTTACCAGTCTATCTTAAAAACAAGATATTTACAATGCCACAATTTTTGGCAAAAAGATATAATGGTACAGTAAGTACTATAATGGCAATAATCTGGCTATTGATTTATGTATTTGTAAATCTTACTTCTATTATTTATTTAGGAGCTTTGGCAATTTCATCAATAGCACCTGTTAGTTTTCAATTTTGCGTTATCGGATTGAGTTTGTTCTCTATTATCGTAACTTTAGGAGGAATGAAAGTAATAGGATATACTGATATGTTTCAGGTTATCGTATTGATTTTGGGAGGTTTGGTAACCACTTATTTGTCCCTAACATTATTATCAGAACAATTTGGATTCGGAAAAGATATTCTGAAAGGACTTTTGGTTTTAAAACAGGAAGCACCGGATCATTTGCATATGATATTGGATAAATCAAGTCCGCATTATGCTGAATTGCCTGGAATCTCAGTACTCGTAGGTGGTATGCTGATCAATAATCTGGCCTATTGGGGTTGTAATCAATATATTGTACAAAGAGCTTTAGGGGCCGATTTAAAAACAGCCCGAAAAGGAATTTTGTTTGCTGCATTTTTAAAATTATTAGTTCCAATTATTGCGGTTTTACCCGGTATTGCGATGTATGTAATGCACCAAAACGGAATGTTTCAAAAAGAAATGATTGATGCAGTCGGAGTTTTAAAACCAGATCAGGCATATCCAACCTTAATGAATTTATTGCCTGCGGGATTAAAAGGAGTAGCGCTGGCTGCTTTAACGGCAGCAATTGTAGCTTCTCTTGCTGGTAAAGCCAATAGTATCTCGACAATTTTTTCTTTAGATATTTATAAAAAATATTTTAATAAGGAAGCATCTGAAAGAAAACTGGTACTTACCGGAAGATGGGTTGTAGTAGCTGCCATGTTTATTGCTGCACTTGTTGCCCCGGCTTTAAAATCATTAGATCAGGCGTATCAGTTTATACAGGAATATGTTGGTTTCTTTTCACCGGGAGTTTTGGCTATTTTTTTATTGGGAATGTTCTGGAAGAAAACAACGGCTTCGGCCGGACTTGCAGGCGCATTGCTTACCGTACCTATTGCGGCAGTTTTAAAATTTTTACCGGTATGGACAAATGGTGCTTTTCCCGATTATCCTTTTTTAGACAGAATGACCATTGCTTTCTTTTTAATTGTAATCATGATGGTGCTAATTAGTCTTTTAAAACCTGAACCGAAACTGGAGCATGAGATGCATAAAATAGAAGTAGATACAGCAATGTTCAAAGTATCTTCAGAGTTTATTATTGGATCCTTTATAATCTGCGGAATCTTAGTAGCTTTATATACCGTATTTTGGTAAGCTTCCTCTATTAAATTTACAACTTAATAAGATTTAAGTATCTTTAAAAATAGAACTAATGATAAAGAAATCGATGACCTTTATAATTGCTTTTTGTTTTTCGCTGGCAATGACAGCACAAAAAGTATATGATGTTAAAAAATACGGCGCCAAAGGAGATGGTAAAACAAATGATGCAGCAGCGATTCAAAAAGCAATAGACGCCTGCAGCAAAACGGGTGGACGTGTTTTACTGCCTGCACCGTTTACCTTTTTGGCAGGACCGTTTGATGTAAAATCGGGAATTGATTTACATGTTGAGGCTGGAGCAAAACTATTGGCAAGTCCGGATGAAAAATTATATACTAAAAGTGCTTTTCGTACGAATCCCGGAGAAGGCACTATCTGGATTGGTGGTGAAAATGTAGAAAATTTCAGCATTAGTGGAAGCGGAAAAATAGATGGAAACGGCATTTCTTTTATGGGAGAAGAACTGGAAGACTCTTATGTTTTAAAACCGTTTAATGTACTTGATCCGCGGCCACATGTTCTGACTATTATTGGCGGAAAAAACATCAGAATAAGAGATATTCATATAGGAAACTCGGCTTATTGGACTATACATCTTGTAGGTTGTAATGATGTTGTAATTAGTGGTATAACATTGCTGAACAGCTTAAAAGTTCGTAACAGCGACGGCATTGATTTAGATCATTCAAAAAATGTACGCATTAGTGATTGCTATATAGAAAGCGGAGATGATTGTATTTGTTTAAAAAACAGAAGAGAATTTGAGGAATTTGGTGCCTGTGAAAACATAACGGTTACCAATTGTACCATGACGAGCAGCAGCTGCGCCATCAAAATTGGTTCAGAAAACATGGATGCTATCAGACAGGTAGTGTTCAATAATTGCATTATTAAAAATAGCAATCGCGCCCTTGGCATTCAAAATCGGGATGAAGGAACGGTAAGCGATGTTATCTTTTCTAACATTATTATTGAAGCCAAACTCACTACTGATACCTGGTGGGGAAAAGCAGAACCTATTTATGTAACGGCTTTCAGAAGAGCAAAAGGAAATCATAAGGATGCCAACTGGCGTTTTCCAAAAGGTGCAGTCGAAGGGAAAGTAGGCGCTATTAAAAACATCTATTTCAGCAATATTCAGTGTACAGGAGAAAATGGAGTTTACGTAAGTGCTGAATCAAAAGATAAAATAAATAATGTTGTTTTTGATAATGTTAGTATTTTTATAGATAAAACAACCTCGCATCAGGGTGGTATTTATGATCGTCGTCCTGCAGATATGGAAGGTTTTGTAAAAGGAAGTACATCAGGCTTTTATTTTGATTCGGCAGAAAAAATCAAAATACAAAACTGCTCAGTAGAATGGGGAAAAAACAGACCCGACTATTTTGCTTATGCAGTCGAAAGTAAAAATGTAGATTCGCTTATTATTAATAATTTAGAAGGCGAATCGGCTTTTCCGGATAAATTAAAAGCGGTCAAAAAATAATTAATTAGAATGAAAAAGAACAGAAGTACAAAATTTATCATTTGCAGTCTTTTGCTTGCGAGTTTTTTAGCAAATTCCCAAAGTATCAATTTAGATGTGGATGCTTCCAAAGCTATCACGAAAATTCAGCCAACCATGTTCGGACTCTTTTTTGAGGACATTAATTTTGCGGCTGATGGAGGATTGTATGCCGAAATGATTAAAAACAGATCTTTTGAATTTGATAAACCTTTAATGGGATGGGAGCAACCTAATACAAAAAGGTCTTCCTTGAACAAAGAATCGGGTAGTGCCACGCCAATCGAAATAGCAGCAAATAATACTAATTTTTGCAGGGTTGAAATCAATAATGCTGCAGGCTATGCCTTAATAAATGAAGGATTCAGAGGAATGGGCGTTAAAAAAGACGCCAGATATAACCTTTCGCTAAAAGCATTAAATCAAGAGGGAAACATCAAAAAAATAATCATTCAGCTGATTGATAAAGATCAAAAAGTTATTGGAGAAACGGTTATCGCGCCAACCTCTAAAGAATGGAAAACGTATACGTCACAATTTACAGCGACTCAAACCGACGCAAAAGCAAAATTAAAAATAACTTTTGAAGGAACCGGAACGATAGATTTAGATATGATTTCGCTTTTTCCGGAAGATACCTGGAAGAACAGAAAAAACGGCTTGCGCAAAGATCTTGTACAGCTTTTGTATGATATGAAACCGGGATTTTTACGCTTTCCGGGCGGCTGTATTGTGGAAGGAAGAACTTTGGCAGATCGTTACCAATGGAAAAAATCAGTTGGAAATGTGGAAGACAGAAAAACGATGATGAACCGTTGGAATGTAGAATTTGGCCACAAACAAACTCCCGATTATTTTCAAAGTTTTGGACTGGGATTTTATGAATACTTTCAGCTTTCAGAAGATATTGGAGCTACTCCGTTACCTATTTTAAGCTGTGGAATGGCGTGCCAATACAATACAGGGCAATTGGCTCCGCTTGAAGAATTAGATCCTTATGTGCAGGATGCTTTGGACTTAATTGAATTTGCCAATGGTTCAGAAGATACGCCATGGGGCAAACTCCGTTCCGATATGGGACATCCAAAACCTTTTGGACTACAATATATTGGCGTTGGAAATGAGCAATGGGGACCGGATTATATCGACAGGTACAAGGTTTTTGAAAAAGCAATCAAAGCAAAATATCCAAATATCATTATAGTTTCCGGAAGTGGCCCATCGCCAGATGGTGAACATTTTGATTATGCCATGCAGGAACTGAAAAAATTAGATGCTCAGGTTATAGACGAGCATTATTATAAAAGTCCGCAATGGTTTAGAGAAAATGCGGCTCGTTATGATAAATATGACAGAAAAGGCCCAAAAATATTTGCGGGAGAATATGCCGCCCAAAGTGTTTCAGGAGCAAATCCGAATAACAGAAACAATTGGGAATGTGCTTTTTCTGAAGCCGCTTTCATGACAGGATTAGAACGTAATGCCGATGTCGTAAATTTAACTTCTTATGCACCGCTAATGGCACATGAGGATGCGTGGCAATGGACACCGGATATGATTTGGTTCAATAATTTAGAAGCTTATGGTTCTGCCAATTATTATGTGCAAAAATTATTTTCGACGAATAAAGGAACCGATTTGTTGACAATTAGTAAAAACGGAGAACCACTTACCGGACAAAATAATTTGTTTGCATCTGCAGTTAAAGATGTTAATACTAAAGAAATAATTATAAAATTGGTTAATACATCTTCTGCAACACAGGATGTTTCGATTAATTTTAAAGGAACAAAATTAATACCGGATGGAACTATAATAACGCTTACCAGCCCTGAATTAAAAGATGAAAATACTTTTGCTGATCCTAAAAAAATAAGTCCGAAGGAAACAAAATTTAAATACGAAAAAGAGAAAGCTAAATTGAAATTAGGGGCCTATTCGGTTAATGTTTTAAAATTAAAAATGAAATAGTTTTAAAATACAGCTTTTGCATTCATCATTTTATGCTCAAATTAAATATCAAAAACATGATCAAAATTCGCTTGTTTTTTTTGCTGTCATTATTTGTTTCTATAGCCTATTCGCAAGAGGATTTAAAGATTCATTATGACAAACCTGCAACTTTTTGGACTGAAGCGCTTCCGATAGGCAATGGTAGACTTGGAGCAATGGTCTTCGGAAAAGTTAATGAAGAACTCATACAACTTAACGAGGCAACGCTTTGGAGTGGCGGACCCGTATCTAAAAACGTAAATCCAACTGCATTTGAGAATTTAGCTCCTGTAAGACAAGCTTTAATCGCTGGCGATTATGAAAAAGGATATGAACTTACAAAAAAGATGCAGGGCGTTTACAGCCAGAGTTATATGCCTCTGGGAGATTTAGTGTTGAAACAAAATTTAAGTGATAATCCAGTATCAGCTTATTATCGCGATCTTAATATGGAAGATGCGATTGCAACTACAATTTTTACTGTTGATGGGGTAACTTACAAAAGAGAAATTTTTGCCTCAGCTCCCGGTCAATGCATTATTTTAAAACTGACGGCCAGTGAACCTAAAAAACTTTCTATTAATTTAAGTGCTAAAAGTCAGCTCCATTTCAAAACAGCGATAAAAGAAACTTCTTTGTTTTTAAACGGAAAAGCGCCTTCAAATGTTGATCCCAATTATATAGATTATAATAAAGAGCCAGTAGTTTATGATGAAAACGGTTGTAAAGGGATGCGTTTTGAATTAATTGTAAAGCCAATAATTAAAGACGGAACAATTAGTGAAAAGGATAATAATCTGGAGATTAAGGATGCTACAGAAATTGTGATTCTAGTATCGGCGGCAACAAGTTTTAATGGTTTTGACAAATGCCCTGATAGTGAAGGCAAAGATGAAAAAAAACTGGCAGAGGGCTATCTGGCTAATGCGGTTTCAAAAAACTATGATCGTTTACTTAAAGATCATCTCGAAAATTTTCATTACTTTTTTAATCGTGTTTCTTTAAATCTGAACGAAAGTGAAACAAAGAAAACAGCAATAGCGACAGATAAGCGATTGGAAGATTATTTTAAGGGAGCCAAAGATTCGAATCTTGAAATGTTATTTTTTCAGTACGGAAGATATTTATTGATATCATCCTCTCGCACGAAAGAGGTTCCGGCCAATTTACAAGGAATATGGAATAAGGAATTACGACCACCATGGAGCAGTAATTATACGACGAATATTAATCTACAAATGAATTATTGGCCGGTAGAAACAGCCAATTTATCAGAGTTATTTTATCCGCTTGACGGCTTTATAAAAAATCTGACAGTGACAGGAGCTGAGACTGCAAAAGATTATTATCACGCCAGAGGCTGGGTGGTACATCATAATTCAGATATATGGGCGCTAACCAATCCTGTGGGCGATTTGGGCAAAGGGGATCCCATGTGGGCGAACTGGTATATGGGTGCCAATTGGTTAAGCAGGCATTTATGGGAACATTACCAGTTTACCGGTGATAAAAAATACTTAAAAGAAGTTTACCCTATTTTAAAAGGAGCAGCTGAATTTACATTAGACTGGCTGCAGGAAGATAAGGATGGTTATCTGGTAACAATGCCTTCAACTTCGCCTGAAAACCGGTATTATTATGATGGAAAAAAGAAAGGCTCCGTAACAGTTGCTACTACCATGGATATGGGGATTATTAAAGATCTATTTGGTAATATTACAGAGGCTTCGGATATTCTAAATACAGACCAGGATTTTATAAATACGATAAAAAAAGCCGATCAGAAATTATTTCCGTTCAGAATTGGCAGTAAAAAACAATTATTAGAATGGTATAAGGATTTTGAGGAAGAAGACCCTCACCACAGGCATACTTCGCATCTATATGCGTTGCATCCTGCAAACTTAATATCGCCTTTATCTACCCCAGAATTAGCGAATGCGGCCAAAACAACTTTAGAATTGCGTGGCGATGATGGAACCGGATGGAGTCTTGGGTGGAAAGTAAATATGTGGGCGAGACTTTTAGACGGAAACCATGCTTATAAATTATTTAGGAATCAGCTTCGACTTACTAAAGAAGGAGACCGTAATTTTAATAAGGGCGGGGGAGTGTATGCTAATCTTTTTGATGCTCATCCTCCATTTCAAATCGATGGTAACTTTGCTGCTACTGCGGGAGTAATAGAAATGCTTATGCAAAGCCAAAATCACGAGATACATTTATTACCTGCCTTACCAGACGCATGGGAGGAAGGAGCAATAAAAGGCATCGTTGCAAGAGGCAACTTTATAGTAGATATCAGCTGGAAAAAAGGTAAGCTTAGTTCATCAAAAATTACGGTTAAAGAAGGAGGAAACTGTGTTATACGATATATGGAACCTTTTAAAGTGGAGACCCTTAATCTTAAAAGTGAAAAAACAACGATGGGATATATAATTAAGTTTAAAGCAAAAAAAGGAAAGTCGTACGTAATAAAACCAGCTTTATAGCTATTGTCGCATCTAAATGAATAAGATTTTTAAAAAGTAATATCCTTTTGTTTGTTAAAGGTTAAATCAGTTTATGCCTGATTTCTTTATATTTTGAACGGCCGACTGGCAATAATTCACCATTTTTAAGTAACATATTGTATCTGCCGCCGGCTTCTACAACAAGTTTATCAGCCTCGTTCCAGCAAAGGATATAGGATTTATGTATTCGCTCAAATTGGGGCGGAAGCAATTTTTCTAATGATTCTAAAGATTTATCATGCAGTTCCATACGCCCATCTGACAAATGCAGTTCCGTATAAATTCCGGCACCTTTAATATATTTGATATCCTTAATCGTTATAAGTTTAATGCTTTTCCCTTTTTTTACTGCCAAAAACTGAATATTTCCGTTTGATTGTTTTTCTGGTGTTGTAAAGCGCGTAAAAGCTTGTCTCAACCTGCTTTCATCAAATGGTTTAGGTACGAAATCCAGTACTCCATAGTTAAATGCACTAATTGCTTTATCAGTATAAGCTGAAATAATAATGGTTTGAAAAGATTTAACCACAACACTTTGAAGAATTTCAAAACCATCTTCTCCGTTTAAATTCAAATCCAGCAATAATAAATCGATCGGGTGCTGTTCAATAGCATGCAGCCCATTTTCAAGTGAATCACAAAGTAAAATCTGTACCTCTTTGTCAAAGAAATTTCTTGTCATTCTTTCTATACGTTTGGCAATTCGGGCCTCGTCTTCAATAATCAGAATCTTCATTTTTTATCAAAAATTTTAATAGTTGTCAGCCAGCCTTTTTCCACTTGATGGGAATCAAAAAGCCAATTGTCACCGAAACTTTCATTCAATCTCGCTTTGATGTATTTAAAACCGGTACCGTTACTGCCTTCTTTCTTTCTGTTTCGGTTTTGTGCGATAGTTAAGAGCGAATATTCCTTATGGTTTTTCTCTTTGGTAAAACTCAGGCAGAAAGTAATACAACCTTCTTCTGGCGGTAAACTGTGCGTAATTCCGTTTTCTATAATAGTATGAAAAATAGCGGGTGGAATTTCTTCATTCTCATCAATGTTTTTTTCTTGCCATTCATAACAAACTTCTTTACGAAAAGCCATTACCTGCAAATGCTTTTGACATAATTCTATCTCTTGTCGGATAGGAATGAGTGTATCTTCGGCAATAGAATTCATGATATCAAACTCGTCTGCCAATGCACGAATAAACACAACTCCTTGTTGTGGTGATTCTTCGACCCAATCTATCAATGAAGTAAGTGTATTGCGAAGAAAATGGGGTTGTATGTTTTTCTTTATCAGCTCCAGTTGTAATCTTGATGATAACAGCAAAGATGCGTTATGAGCCTCTTCTATAGATTTGGTTCGAATGGCATGTAAATAAAGCATGGAAAGGACAATAATAGTAAAGGTGATAAATAATCCAAAATCATACACCAGAAAATAATTAACTATTGCACTGATAAGTAAACCTACCATTACAATAAGTCCTCCTTTAACTTTTCGAAATACTGCGTTGATTGCTATCAGCATAGAGGCAAGCCACATGATATAACTAACACGCATAGCGGTAATATCATAATGTCGGTAATTTAAAATATAGATCGCGATGAGAGTTAGAAGTAAAAGCACTAAAAACAGCCGTTTTTTTTCAAAACCAAATTGCAGCATAAAATACCATGGAACCAATAGCGCAATTGCAAAGGTAAGCCAGCCAATAATCTCGAGCCGGAGATAAAAACTGGTATATGGAATAGGGATATAAAACTTCACATATTCTATAATCAGAAGGCTGAAGAAAAACAGGCAGATTATGCCAAAAAGTAAAACCGTTATTTGTTTATGGCTGTTATTGATGTACAGAAAAAAATAATAAATAGCTGCAGTGAGAAAAGCTCCCGCCATAAGATTCATAAAAGACATAATGATAAGAGGTGCACGAAGAAGCTGCAGATAGCTTTCTAATTTCACATCAATACCGCGCTGTTCATCCCCAAGATGAGATTGTGTTCCTTTTATGGTGACAATATGCTTGCCTGTATTGGACCATTTTTCGGGTATTTGATAGTAGGTTGTTTCTGTTCCCAGTACTTCAGCACGACCTGATTTCGCCATTACTCCATTACTACCCAGTAAAATGCCATCCCAATAAACATCGAAAGCGCCAAAAGCATTAACTTGTAAACCTAGTGGCTCAGACTTGTTTTCGCGTTTCAGCAATGCTACTTTTATTTGAACTTTAAAAATTGAATCTCCGGATTCTCCCCGAAAATTTTGTGGCGGTCCATTACCTATCCAATAAATTGGATCTGATTCCACGTAATCAACATCCTGTTTACAAGATGTAAATAAAAGCAGCAAAAAAACGATAAAAAAGGTTAGGCGATACATAAGATAAAGGTATAATAAATATCAAATAAAGAAATGCATTTCAAAAGGTCTTAGAGCCATTGGAATGTTTTAAAGAGCGTGATTTTGTTTTATGAGGTAATCTTGTACTATAAAACCATATAATATGAAAGCCTTAACAACCAGTATTTTAATTTTATTTATTTCTCTTTTTGCTAACGCACAGCAAACTACTGTTTCCGGTAAAGTGCAGGATAAAACTAGCAAAGAAAAATTGCCTTATGTAACCGTAACGGTAAAGGACAATGCCTTAAAAACAATATTGGTTGGCGTTACTGATGATCTTGGGGTTTTTAATTTAGAAGCACTACCTTCTGGTAAAATGACGATTTCTTTTAGTTTTATTGGATATCAAAATTATAGTCAGCCATTAGAAATTATTTCCGGTAAACCAAAAATAGAATTGGGCATTATTAATTTATCTACAGATGCCGTACAATTAAACGCCGTGGAGATTACGGGTCAAAAACCAAGCATTAGCTTAAAACTCGACAAAAAGGTTTTTGAGGTTGGTAAAGATGTACTTTCGCAGAATGGTTCTGCTCATGATGTTCTAAATGGCGTTCCTTCTGTAGCGGTAAGCCCAACTGGAGCAATAAGTCTTCGTGGCAATAGCAGTGTTTTGGTTCTTATCAACGGACGTCAATCGGGTTTAACCCAAAGCAATGCGCTAGATCAAATTGCCGCCGACCAAATTGAACGTATCGAAGTAATTACAAATCCTTCATCGCGATATGACGCTTCGGGTTCGGCGGGAATCATCAATATCATCTTAAAGAAAAACAAAAAAAGTGGTTTTAGCGGTCAGGTACGATTGGTAGCGGGTTCACCAAATGATAGCCGCCTTAATCCAAGCATCAATTTTAAATCAGATAAAATTAACATCTTTTCAAATTTTAGTATCCGTTCTTCTGATTATGTTGGCTTATACACCACGAATCAGTCAACAGTTAATAATGGTACACCAACTTTTCTGAATCATGTTCAGAACGAAGACCGCCACGACGATGGTAAATTGATTTACCTTGGCGCTGATTATTTTATTGATGAACATCGCACGGTTACTACCGCTTTTTTAAAGAATGCAACACGTGATGATGACAAAACCCGTTTGTTGTACGATTATAGTTCCAACAATTCAAAAGACAGCACTCTAACAAGAAAAGGAAAATCATTAGAAAAACGAGATTACAATCAATTTGAATTTAATTATACACAAACCTTTAAAAACCCAACAAAAAAATGGACCATTGATGTTCAGTATGATTGGTGGAACAGCGATAAAAACTGGAATCTTTCAACACAGCGTTTATATCCGGATCAGTCGGTTTATCCCGGTATTAGAACAAGCTCAATTGGCAATAGCAGGGATTTGCTTTTACAAACTGATTTTATTCAGCCCATTGATACTGTTTCGGTATTTGAATTCGGAGTTAAAACGGAAATTCGTAAAGTCTCCAGTGCATTTTTGGCAGAACAGGAACAAGATAATATCTGGACTATTTACCAAAATATCGACAACGACTTAAATTATAAAGAAACCATTGCGAGCGCCTACGTACAATACAGCAACAAAGCGGGAAAATTTAATTATATGATGGGACTTCGTACAGAGTTTACCCGAATTTCTATTGAAGACATTCAAAACACGTACAACGACGAGAAAAAATATGACAAACTATTTCCGACCGTTAATCTGAGTTATAAGTTTGAAGCTTCGACTTTACAGTTAAATTATAGTAAACGTATTAATCGTCCTTCGTTATATGCTTTATATCCTTTTAATGAATTGACAGATTTGAATTCGCAATACATTGGCAATCCAGATCTTAATCCTTCCTATACAGATGTTTTTGAACTGGGTTTTCTTAAAACATGGAAAAAACTTACCTTAAATCCTTCTGTTTATTATCAATGGGAAAGTGGTTACATTCAGGATTTTACTTACCGTGGAAATGATATATTTTATACAACACCAATTAATATTCAGCATGAAATACGAAGTGGTGTTGAACTTTCGACTCTATACAATTCGCTAAAATGGCTACAGGTAAATATGGAAATGAATTTTTATCATTTTTCGCAAAAAGGAAATTATCAGGACGAAAACCTTGATTACGAAGGGAAAACTTTTACAGGACGTTTAAGCACACAAATTAAACTGCCGGCAAAATTTAGTTTTCAGGGGCGTTATAACTTTCGTGGCTCACAGCAAAATGCACAAACGAGAAACAATGCCTTGCAATCATTGGATTTTGGCCTGAGTAAGATCTTATTAAAAGAAAAGGCTACAATTGTATTTGATGTTACTAATGCTTTCAACTTACGCCAAAATAAAAGTACTACAACCGGTACAGATTATTATTTTGCTGAAAACAGTATTCCCAACGCTGCCCGCTACAGATTAAGTTTCGTTTATCGTTTTAACCTCACGGATCCGAAAGGAATCAGACAAGCCAATAGTGCTAATCGTAAGTAATATCTGGGAATTATTCTGTTTTATTCTCAAGTTCTACGGTAAATTTACCAAAATAAGGCTCGTCGGCCATTAGCGAATGTCCAATTACTATAATATGATTTCCTTTTTGTTTGAGGTCGATATTTAAGTCCGTTCCAAATGGACCATCTGAGGATTTATCGGGAAAAATAATTTGGTTAAAACGGATGTTTCCTTTGCCAGTGGTCGGAACAATCTTTCCTTTTAACTCGCCTAAATTTTCATTTTTGAATTTGAGATACACTTTCGAATGAATAGAATCTAAAGAACCTTCAGCTATAAATAAACCTTTTTCATTCTTGAAATTCATAAGGATAGTGTCGCCAATTTGTTTGTTCTCTTCCTTCTGTTTTATCTCTACTTTATTTTCCTTTGTAAGAATTGGATCTGGAGATTGAACAGGAGTTGTGTGATTTTCTTTTTGTTGACATGAAAAAAAGAAGATTGATAGCAAAAGCATTAAAGAATTTTTCATAATGATATTTTTTGTAAACAGATCAAATTTAGTTGTTTTATGAACATGCTTTGTTATATAATAACATTGAGATTTTGCAGGATCCAAATCCGGAGATTTATAAAACATAATGAGAATTGTATAAAATTTTACACCATCATAATTTTAAATTTGAAGCATTAGGAACTAAAAAATATTATTATGAAAGCGTTATTTAAATTAAAAATTGTCCTGATTATTATAATAGCAGGATTTTTATTTTCATGTAAGAATAATAAAGATGGGTATAGTGATGAAATTGATACCAGTAAAACTCCTGTCGACACAGTTTCAGCAGATACCACAAATATAAATAATGGTCCAAATACAACGGGTACATCAGCCCCGGGAAAACCTAACGCTTCGGGTACTAGCACCACGGGCACAGGAACAGGTCCCGGACCAAGTGCAAAAGACGGTTCAGCTTATGATATTTCATCACAAACTAAAAAAGATACCACTAAATTAGGAGCTAAGGCTTTAAAAAAAGAAAAAAGAAGCAAAGAATAGTTTTCGATGCTTCTTTTTGTTATTTGGTTTTTATATTCTGTTATAAGTGTTAATTAACTGCTGCTCCCATTAAAAAAAACAAATAATAAACTAGTATCTTTGATAGTAAACTAGTAATAAATTACAATTGCGCACAAGGACAGGCAAGTCCGTATTTTTTAAATAATAAATTATGGAAAATTTGAAGAAAGCTTATATCGCCGGAGGATGTTTTTGGGGTATGGAAGATCTTTTTCGTGTACGCCTGGGAGTAAGGGACACAGAAGTTGGCTACATTGGAGGTCAAAATGATAATCCAACTTACGAGAATCATCCGGGACATGCTGAAGGCATCGAAATTACATATGACAGTAATGAAACTTCTTATAAAGAATTATTGGATTATTTTTTCAGAATGCATGACCCGACAACTGTAGACAAGCAGGGAAATGATAGAGGATCAAGTTACAGATCAGCTATATTTATTCAAAATGAAGAGGAAAAACAAATTGCTGATGAAGTGATTAACATCGTCGACCAGTCAGGCAAATGGCCGGGTAAAATTGTTACTACTCTGGAGCCTTTTACTAAATTTTGGACAGCAGAAGAATATCATCAGGACTATCTTATTAAACATCCAAATGGATACACCTGCCATTTTGAAAGGTTTGGCACTTTCTTATAAATTTTCATATTGAATGAATGTTTTGCCAAAGCACCCACAATTAAAATCCTCAATCAATAATTTGATGGAGGATTTTTAGTTTAGGAAAAAAATGGTTTTGGAGTTGAAATAAAAAAAGACAGTTTTAAATTACATATTGATTGATTTCTTAGCTTTGTATAACGCCACCAAAAACTTTTCGGATCATGCCAGTAATTGAACAATCAGAATATAATTTTCCTTCGATTATGCATCGCAACAGGCATATTTCTACTATTTATGCTGCTTTGTTTAAAAAGTTTGACGTTCCGGGATATACAAGAGAAAAGCATGAGTTGAGTGACGGAGATTTCATCAATATTGATTTTATTATAGATGATCCTAAAAAAGCAGTGATTTTATGTCATGGTTTAGAAGGAGATTCCCGCAGAACTTACAATAATAGCTGTGCGGCTTATTTTCAGCAGAAAGGTTTTTCGGTTTTCGCATGGAACAATCGTACCTGCGGAGGAGAAATGAACCGTCTTCCAAGACTTTATCATCATGGTGCAGTTGATGATCTGGATGAAGTGGTTCAGTTTGTTTTGAAAAAAGGATTCGAAGATGTCTATTTAATCGGATATTCAATGGGCGGTGTGCAGCTCCTGAATTATTTTGGCTGGACAAAAATAGATGAGCGCATAAAAGCAGGAGTTTCCATTTCGGTTCCAACTCATATTGCAACAAGTGCTGCCATACTTAAACAAGGCTTTAACAGAGTCTATTTAAAGAATTTTACAATTGATATTAAAAAAAAGCTGAAATACAAAGCGGCGCAATTTCCTGATTTTATAAACCGTGATCAAATTGACAAAATTTCTTCTTTTGATGAAGTTGATCATTATTTTACAGCGCCATTGCATGGTTTTGCCAGCCGGGATGATTATTATCAGCGTGTTTCTCCGGAATTTTCCCTTAAAAATATTACCACTCCGGTTTTAATCATTAATTCTCTGGATGATCCTTTTTTAGGTGAAAGATGTTACCCCAGAGCTATAGCTCACGACAGTGCATACGTTTACCTTGAAACTCCTAAATACGGGGGACATTGTGCTTTTCCTTTGCGTAATTCAATGTATTCCTATGTAGAGAAAAGGGCGTACGAGTTTTTCAAATCCTACATATAGCCTTTAATAAGCTTTTCTTCACCATTTCCAGGCTCATAAGTTTTTAAGTTTAATTAAATAAATTAGGTATAACTACTTGATTATTATTTAATTAAACTAATTATATTTGGTGGGATAATAAAATTAAAATAGATGAAGACATCATTACGTAGAGTTTTTAAGCTTTAATATTATAAGTAAAGACTGAGAATTCTTTATTACTTATGAGCTTAAGAAAGACTCAATGACAGTATAAAATTTAAGCGTGCATACTTACCTAAAAACAATCTCTGTTATGCTAAAAGTATCTAAAAATCAATTACAAAAAGAAACCAATCAGGATGTTACGGACACGTTGGGCTTGTCTACAGCACCTGATGAAAGTTTAGAAATTGCTACAGCAACCGGTAGTAGTGAAAACTCTGGTATAAGCAACTCAATACCTTCAGTTACTCCTGAGGAAAATCAAAAAAGAAAAGAAAACAGGAAGGATATGATTGCTTCTAAAGCAGCTGAACCTGTAGATTTTGCTTATGAAAGAGCCATAGGAAATAATGATTCTTTGTATAGTAATTTTATTGAACTAATTGCACTTACTAAAAGAAAGGTAGCCCGGATAGTGATTAAGGAAAACGATAAAAAAGTAGGTTTTGCTACTGGTTTTATGGTGTCTAAAGAACTTATGCTTACCAATTGGCATGTTTTTCAAAAGAAGGATATGGCAACAAGCAGCGAGGCACATTTTTTTTATGAATATGATAATTTAGGACATCCTATTGATCCGGTTATATTTAAAATGGATGATTCTAAATTTTATAATAACAAAGAACTCGATTATTGTTTTGTAGGATTAGCTCCTAAGGATGCAAACAATGAATATTCCTTAGAAGATATTGGTTATTTATATCTGGACAGGCTTATAGGTAAAATTGGAGAAGTGGGTGTTGAGAAACTTAATATTATCCACCATCCTTTGGGAGATTACAAGCAGTTGTCTATCAGAGAAAATTTGTTTGTAGGTATTGATGATATCAAAATTTACTATGAAACAGATACAGCGCAAGGGAGTAGTGGAAGTCCCGTATTTAATGACCAATGGCAAGTAGTAGGGCTGCACCATAAAAGTATAGCCAAAATGACTGAAGATGGTAAGTATTATCTGGATAGGGACGGTAATATAATCCCCGAATATGATGGCAAAATTGACATTACTAAAGTGGTTTGGCTTAAAAATGAAGGGATAAGAATAAGTACGATTTTAAAGCATGTGAAAGAAGAAAATCCAAATGACCCTATAATTACAGCGATTGAACAATTACCCCAAAAGGAAACTCTAACATTCTCAACAAATGGTAAATTGTTAAATGACACACCATTAAAAAATCTGGAAAAACAAAACATCATGGAAACCAATACGAGCAAGAATATAATAATAAGCGTCCCTGTTGATGCTCTAAACAGCGAAAATAGTATAGATATCAGTCTGTCAACTAAAAAAATAGCTACTACTGTAGCTATAGAACCACAAAAAGGAAATAGTTCCAGTAATGAATTACTTTTGGAAGCAGCTAAAATAAGTAAAGAAGATGCTATTGATTTTAGTTCCTGCCGTGGTTATGTTTCTGATTTTCTGGGAAAAGACAAAGATGTTCCCTTGCCAATGCCACAATCTGGAAGTGATATTGAGAAAGAAATAGCCTTGCTTAAAGATAAATCAATGGTACTAAAGTATTTTAATTACAGTCTTATTTTTAATGCTGTGAGAAGAATGCCTTTGATCAGCGCAGTGAATGTTTCGGGGGATCCGGCGCTGCGTATAGATGATAGCGACCGCAGCGATGACTGGTTGCGTGATGCGAGAATTGATAAAATGTGTCAGCTGGATGATAAATTTTATGTTCATTCTAATTTTGACAGAGGACATATGAGTCGCTATCAGGATGCCAAGTGGAATATCCCTGCCTCAAAAGATAATGAGTTACGCAACGGTATCTATACCTGTTTTTATTCCAATGCCTGTCCACAGGTGCCAGGACTAAATCGTGCACCCGGAATTTGGGGAAAACTCGAAAAAGCCGTGTTGGAAAAAGGAGTTAAAAAACAAACGGATAGTGACGAAATTAAAATGAGTGTTTTTAACGGACCAATTTTTAATAAAAAAACCGACAGAATATTTAGAGGAGTAAGAACGCCTATGGAATTTTTTAAAATAATTGTATGGTTGGATGATGATGATAATTTAAAAGCAACAGCCTTTAAATTATCACAAAAACTACTGCTTGGAGATATCGATTTTGATGAAAGTTTACTATTGGATATAGAAGCACTCGACATAGACAAGGTAGTAGAATTTAAAAATTACCAATGTAGTGTTAAAAGTATAAGTGAAGCCACCGAGATTGATTTTAAAGGACTTGAAAAGTATGATACTTTTGTATCTGAAGACGGTTTAGATCATCTGCTATTAAGCGATAAAGAATCTATAGTTGTTTAAAATTTCAATTGAATGTGTTACTGTGCTGTTTTGCCAGTTTCTTTTTTAATTAAATCACCAAAATAATTTGGAGAAAGATGTAAATGATCCGCAAAATACCCAACAGATGGAAGATAGAAATTTAAATAAAA
Source organism: Flavobacterium sp. Root420 (assembly GCF_001427905.1). GTDB lineage: Bacteria > Bacteroidota > Bacteroidia > Flavobacteriales > Flavobacteriaceae > Flavobacterium. The sequence goes on along the minus strand of NZ_LMEF01000023.1, from coordinate 529,522 downwards.
AATTGAAATCATGGAAAAGAGAATATTAGGAGCACAAGGATTAGAAGTTTCTGCATTAGGATTAGGCTGCATGGGACTAAGCTACGCTTATGGTACTGTGATTGAGAAGCAGCAAGCGATAAAGATAATCAGAGAAGCGTATGAACAAGGAATCACCTTTTTTGATACTGCCGAAGCATATGGAATTGAGAATGAAGAGTTGGTAGGAGAGGCTTTAAGTCCATTTAGAAAAGAAGTTGTTATTGCTACAAAATTTGGTTTTAAAGGAGGAAACGCTTTTAACGGACAAGATAGCAGACCAGAAAATATCAGGGCAGTTGCCGAGGAATCTTTAAGAAGATTAAAAACAGATGTTATTGATTTATTCTATCAACACAGAGCAGATGAAAATGTACCTATGGAAGATGTGGCAGGAACGGTTAAGGATCTTATACAGGAGGGAAAAGTAAAATATTTTGGACTTTCAGAAGCGGGTGTTGAATCTATTCGCAAAGCACATTCGGTTCAGCCTGTAACAGCTTTGCAAAGTGAATATTCAATTTGGTGGAGAGAACCTGAATTAGAAATTTTACCAACACTCGAAGAATTAGGAATTGGTTTTGTACCTTTTAGTCCATTAGGGAGAGGTTTTTTAACGGGAGCAATTACTGAAAATACAAGTTTTGAAAGTACTGATTTCAGAAATAATTTACCTCGTTTTAGTGAAGATAACAGAAAGGCAAATCAAAAATTAATTGACTTGCTATCCGCAATTGCTACTCAAAAAAATGCCACTCCCGCACAAATTGCATTAGGTTGGCTTTTAGCGCAAAAACCATGGATAGCACCAATTCCGGGAACTACAAAATCAAACCGATTAACAGAAAATATTGAAGCAGCATCAATTCACCTAACTGTGGATGATGTTAAAAAAATTGACGATGCTTTTTCTCAAACCACAATACAAGGAGATCGTTATCCCGCTCATCTTCAAAAAGCGGTAGGGAAATAAAAATAAAATCAGGAGCAACAAATAAGTTATTATAGTTATTGTAGTTATTGTTGATGCCGGATCTATTGGTCCGGCAATTGCTTGAAGAGTTGATTCCGGAAAATAGATTTTTCCGGCTGATCTTCATAAGGAAAAATTAGTGATGCAGCTGTAAAAGTTCTATTTAATGCAGGTTCTGAAGTGAGTACTGAAGGCTTATTTTGTCTAAATTTATATTATTGTATAAAAAATGAACGTTGTTCAATAAAATGTTGTATGTTTGCAAAATAAATTTAAGATATGAGTACAGGAGAAAGAAAGGCACGTGAAAAAGAAGCTTTGAAAGCGCTGATTTTAAAAGGAGCCAAAAAGCTATTTCTTGAAAAAGGTATAGAACAAACTACTATTCGAAACATAGCTGATGAAATTGATTATAGTGTAGGTACTGTATATGTTTATTTTAAAGATAAAAACGCCATTTTGCATGATCTGCATTCTATTGGTTTTGATGAATTAGGAGGGTATTTTAAAGACTTGTTCACCTTAGAAGATCCAATGGAAAGAATCCGAAAAATGGGATTTATGTACATAAAATTTGCTTTGGAAAATCCGGAGATGTACGATTTGATGTTTAATGTAAAAGCACCAATGGAATTTTTGGAAAAATCTGAAAATGAAAATTGGGATGAAGGTGCCAATACTTTTAATTACCTTAAAAAAACAATTGAAGAATGTATCAATAAAGGGCATTTTAAAGGGCATAATGTTGAACCACTTTCGTTTATGATTTGGAGTTTAGTACACGGTATGTGCTGTCTGGAAATTCGTCAGAGAACCAAGGGAGTGAAATTTACTAATCCTGATACTATTTTGTTTGACGGATATAATGAATATTTAAAAATAATAGAAAAACTTTAATTTTTTTGGCTAAAAAAATGAACAACGTTCAATTTAAAAACAATGTATAATAAAATGAAAATAATAGTAAATTTTGCAATAATCTGTTTTGGATATCTGGGATATTCACAAAGCAGGCTGGACAGTTACATACAAACTGGACTAAAAAATAACGAAGTAATTAAGCAACATAACTTTGATATTAATAAAAGTATGTATGCCTTAAAAGAAGCGAGATCCTTGTTTTATCCAACGGTTTCCTTAAACGGAAGTTATACTAAGGCAGAAGGCGGAAGGACGATTGATATTCCGATAGGTGATATGCTGAATCCGGTGTACAATACCCTGAATCAAATCACAAATTCTAATGCATTTCCAGCTTTAGAGAATCAGTCTGTTTTAATTAATCCGGATAACTTTTATGATGCTAAAATTCATACCACAATGCCACTGCTGAATTATGAAATTATCTACAACAAAAGAATTAAAAATCAGCAGACTTCATTACAAAAAATAGAACTGGAAATTTATCAGAGGGAGTTAGTCAAGGAAATAAAAATAGCCTACTACAAATACCTCCAGTCGGTTGAAGGTATTAAAATTTATCAGGATGCTTTGGCATTGGTCAAGGAAAACCAAAGGGTTAATCAAGCGTTATTTAAAAATGATAAAATAAACCGTACCGCTGTTTTAAGAAGTGATAATGAGGTAATACGAATACAGGCAAACTTAGAAACGGCAAAACAAACCAGCAATAATGCCAAATCTTATTTTAATTTTTTATTGAATGAAAAATTGGATACAGCAATAGAAACAGATCAAAGTGAAGCCTTGCCAATTGAAGCTCTTTCAGAAAACACCCAAAACAGAGAAGAACTCCAAAAACTTACTCAGGTAAAAGAAATAAACGATAATGTGAGCAAACTTACGCAGTCGTATTGGTTTCCTAAAGTGAACGGTTTTGCAGATTTTGGAATTCAGGATTTTGATTTTGAAGTAAACAAACAGTCCCGTTATTATTTTGCCGGAGTGGGTTTAGAATGGAATATTTTTTCAGGAAACAAGAATAAATTCAAACTCAAACAAGTAGAAGAAGACAATAAAAAAATCAGTTCGCAGATCGATAATGTAAAACAGCAGTTACTTCTTCAGTTTCAGGTTTCCCAAAATAATTTAAAATCAACATTGGAACAATTCTATGCAGATAGAAACCAAAAAGAGTCAGCCAAAAAATACAACGACGATATAACAAAATTATACAAAGAAGGTCAGGCCATATACATAGAACTTCTGGATGCGCAAAACCAGTGGGTAAATGCTCAGTTAAATACCAATATAGCCTTGTATAATTCCTGGATTGCCTTTGCAGAATTAGAAAGGGCCAATGCAACTTTTACTTTTAACTAAATAGAAAAAATCATGAAATTAAAGATTAACGAATACCTAAAAAATAATTTTACACTTGTGAGTAAAAAAACAATACTAATAAGTTTTTTTGTACTTCCTCTTTTTTACGCGTGTAAAGAAGAAAAAAAAGAGCATACACCATTCGAAACTGCTGATATTATTCCGGTTAAAACAGCAACAGTCCAATCTTTGGCACTCACAAATAATATAAGTGCATCTGGTTTAATAACTACAGAAAATCAGGCCAATTATGGTTTTAAAATAGGCGGTGTTGTAAAGCGTATTTATGTAGAAGAAGGGCAGTTTTTCAAGAAAGGTCAGCTATTGGCGTCTTTAGATGAAACCGAAATTAATGCGGGTTTAAACCAAACAGATTTGAACGTAAAAAAGTACGAACGCGATTACAACCGCGCCAATAATCTGTATAAAGACAGCGTATACACTTTGGAACAACTTCAAAATACGAAAACAGGGCTTGATATTGCTAAAAAGCAGAAAGATGCCGTTGCCTTTAATGCTCGTTATGCTAAGATTTATGCGGTTGCCGATGGTTTTGTAACTACTAAAATAGCGAACGAAGGCGAAGTAGTGGGAGCAGGATCTCCAATTTTAGCTATCAATGAAACCATCCAAAACAATAATTATTTATTAAAAATTGGTTTAACAGACAAAGAATGGGCATCAACTAAAATAGGTCAGAAAGCAGTTGTTACCCTCGATGGTTATCCAGACGAACGTTTTGATGCTTCTATTTTTAGAAAGTCTCAGGCGTCAGATGCTGCATTAGGCTCTTTTCAGGTAGAATTGAAACTGAATATGAAAAAAAGTAAACCAGCAGTAGGTATGTTTGGCAAAGCAGAAATTAAAGCCGAAACGGCCGAAGATTTTATTATCATTCCATATAACTCGCTTATTGAAGCCGATGGAGATAAAGCCTTTGTGTTTTTAGTAGAAAATAATAAAGTAAAACGTCAGCCTGTTACGATCAGTAAATTTGAAAATAACAAAGTATTTATAAAAGATGGTCTTCAGAAAACGGATCAGATTGTGGTATCTAACAGCGCTTATCTAAACGAACAATCAACGATCAAGATCATTAAATAATCGAAACATCATGAAGATTACAAACTTTGCCGTTAAAAATTATCAGTTTACACTGATCATATTTCTGCTAGTGTCAGTAGTAGGATATCTTACCCTATTTTCGATGCCCCGCGCAGAAGATCCTTCGACTCATCCGCCGCAATATTTAATTACGGTTATTTATCCCGGAACGAGTCCAAAAGATATGGAGGAACAAGTCGTAAAACCAATCGAGAATAAAATTTACGGACTTGAAAACATAGATAAAATATTAACTACTGTAGAGGATGGAGTAGCCGCTTTTCAGGTTAAATTTAAATATGGAGTAGATGTTGATAATAAATATCAGGAGATTTCTACTGAAATGAATGCGCTTAAAAGCAGTGAACTCCCAAAAGACATTTATCAGATTAAAACAGAGAAAATAGCCTCTTCGGATGTGAAAATTCTTCAGGTTGCCTTAGTGTCAGAAAATGCTTCTGACAAAAAACTGCGTGATGAAGCAGATAAACTTAAGACAAAATTAGAAAAAATTACCAATCTTAAAGATGTAAAATATTCGGGGATCCCAGAGCAGGAAATTCGTATTGATCTGCAATTGGATAAATTGGCACAATTAAAAATTCCTTTAAATGTTGTAATGGGGAGTTTGCAAAGTGAGGCTGCTGACATTCCCGGGGGAAGTATTGACCTGGACAGCAAAGTCTTTAATGTAAAAACAAGCGGTAAATTTAAAAACGCCGAAGATGTTGCCAATACGGTTATTTATAATGCAAACGGAAAAATTGTCTACATGAAAGATGTTGCCGACGTTGGCTATAAATCTCAGGTTGTAGATCATATTACCCGTGTAAACGGACATCGATGTGTACTGGTGACTGCCGGAATGAAAGATAATGTAAACATTACTGATGTTCAGAAAGAGTTTTTACCAATAGTAGAAGAATTCTCAAAAGACCTGCCTCAAAATATCAAGCTGGTTAAAAATTTCGACCAGGCAAATATGGTATCACAACGTTTAGGGCATTTAGGTTTTGATTTTGCACTTGCCATCGTTTTGGTAATCATTACTTTATTGCCATTAGGATTTAGAGCCTCCGGAATCGTGATGATATCGATACCATTGTCTCTGGCACTGGGTCTTATTGCCATGAATGCATTTGGCTTTTCTTTAAATCAGTTAAGTATTGTAGGTCTAGTAGTTGCTTTGGGGCTTCTGGTCGATGATAGTATTGTGGTGGTAGAAAACATCGAGCGATGGCTTAGGGAAGGACATTCTAAAATGGATGCCGTTTTAAAAGGAACAAAACAAATAGGACTTGCTGTTGTAGGATGTACTGCGACACTTGTGATTGCTTTTTTACCACTGGTTTTTCTTCCTGATGTTTCGGGTGAATTTATCAGAAGTCTGCCAATGGCAGTTATTACAAGTGTATTGGCTTCTATGATTGTAGCCTTGACATTAGTACCATTTTTAGGAAGCCGATTTTTAAAAACACATGAGCATGCTGGTGGTAACATTTTTCTTCAATATCTGCAAAAATTTCTAACCAGATCGTATAGAGATATAATGCCAAAAGCATTAAAATATCCAAGAACAACTATTGCCATCTCTATAGTATTAAGTATTACTGCTTTTGGATTGTTTAAAGCCACTGGTTTTAAGTTATTCCCAACTTCAGAAAAACCAATGTTTTTAATTAATATAAAACTGCCTCTTCAGGCTAATATATCAGAGAGTGACAGGGTTACAAAAATTATCGAAGCAGAGTTGAAAAATCATAAAGAAATTGTGTTTTATACCGCCAATGTTGGTAAAGGAAATCCGCAGATTTATTACAATGTGCATCCTCAGGATAGAAAATCTGATTTTGCCCAGATATTTGTTCAATTGGAGGATGAAGCGAAACCTTCGGATAAAACAGCTTTGATTGAAAAATTGAGAGATAAATTTAAAACAATGCCTTACGCCAAAGTAGAGGTAAAAGACTTTGAACAAGGAACGCCTTTGGAAGCAAATATTGTAGTGCGTTTATTTGGCGAAGACCAAAAAGTTTTGCGTCAGCTTTCGTCTGAGGTAGAAAATATTTTGCGAAACCAGGAAGGAACTGTCTATATCAATAATGAACTAAATACCTATAAAACTGATGTCAAAGTAAAAATTAATAAAGAAAAAGCAAGAACACTCGGTGTGTTGACAAGCGAAGCTGACAAAGTAATTCGCCTTGCTGTTGCCGGATTAACTGTTGGTGATTATATAGACGATCGTGGCGATGCAAGAAATGTAACACTCACATTGCCAAGAAATAAATTCTCAAATCTTGATGCACTGAAAAATTTATATGTAAATAATATTCAGGGCACCCCCGTATCACTTAATCAGATTGCAACAATTTCTTTTGAAACTTCGCCCACAGCGATTAATCATTTTAATAAATCACGTTTTTCAAAAGTAACGGCGTTGTCAGCAAAAGGATATTATGCTAATGACCTTTTGGTTGAAATTATCCCTAAACTGGATCAATTAAAAATGCCAAAAGGATATTATTACAAGCTTTCAGGAGAAAAAGAATCTGAAGGAGATGCTCTTGGAGGCAATTTTCTGGCAGTTATTATTTTGAGTACATTCCTTTTCATTGGTGTATTGCTACTACAGTTCAAAACTTTCAAAGGAATTATAATTGTACTTTCCATTATTCCGTTAGGGATTTTAGGAGGTGTAGTATTATTGCTTATTAACGGAAGTCCTATGTCACTTGTAGCGATAATTGGTTTTATTGGTCTCTCGGGAATTCAGGTAAAAAATTCACTGCTTTTGGTAGATTTTACCAATCAATTGCGTCAAGAAGGACATTCAATTGATGAAGCAATTGCTATTGCAGGAGAAACTCGTTTTCTGCCCGTAGTACTAACTTCTATAACAGCAATCTGCGGACTTATTCCTCTTGCGCTGAACTCTAATCCACTAATTGCACCATTGGCAATTGTATTAATTGGAGGCCTTATAAGTTCTACCATTCTTTCCAGAATTGTAACACCAGTAATGTATAAATTAATGCCTCCAAGCATCGAAAATGAGAATGCAAATTAAATAACTAATCATTATCTTATATAAAAACAAATTAAGTTCATATTGTTATTAGAAATGCAAACCTCCAAAGTCATTGATTTTGGAGGTTTCTCATATTTGATGAGGTTTTTGCTATTTTTGTACGTGTCTAAATGTACGTATGCAGGCTACGTGAACAAGAGCAGATCGTAAGAAAGTTTTGATTTCAACAGTTATTAAAATAGAATTAGTATAAAAATAGAAATATGGATCAAAGGAATATTAGAAATAGAATTTATATTACCCCTCAACAACAAGAAATAATCAAAAACACACCCATACTATTAGGCGGAGCAGGTATCGGGAGTGTAATTGCAGAATGTTTACTGAGATTGGGTTTTGAAACCCTTACCATAATTGATGGCGATGTTGTCGAATTATCCAATTTAAACAGACAAAACTATACTGAAAAAGATATCTCTAAACCTAAAGTAGAAGCACTTAAGGAAAGATTGCTTTCTATTAATAATGAGGCAAAAATCACGACTTATAATTGTTTTTTAACTCCGGAAAATGTTGAAGAATACATAAAAGATCATAAAATTGCGATCAACGCTTTGGACTTTACTTCAGATGTGCCGCTTTTGTTCGATTCTATATGTCAAAGTAGAAAGATTCCGGTACTACATCCGTATAATTTAGGATGGGGCGCATTGGTACTGGTAATTTCAGAAGAAGAAGGATTAGATGCCCTAAAGAAATCAGGTGAAAAATTTACCGAAATCAATGTTGTCAATTATGTTTTAGAATATATGCAATATTGGGAAAATCCTCAGGAATGGCTGGAAAAAGTCTTGGACGAATATATAAAAGAAGACAAAAATCTTTCTCCTCCGCAGCTTTCTATTGCATCTTGGCTAGTTGCTGGTTTGTGTACCAATATTGCATTTGATATCGCGGTTAATAACCGTATAAAAGTATTTCCGGAATTTTATTTGACTAGTATCAAATAGACCATTTGAGAGATCTGCCTATTTAGATTTGTGATTCTTTATAAAATAATTTCTTTAAAAGCTGCATTCAAAATTTGATTTTGAATGCAGCTTTTTTGTTATAGCAGAAAAAATGAAGGAATATACACCTTTACAAAAGATACAATTGCCTTAAAATTTTTTACAAAAAAATGCCAGACAGCATTAAATCAGTTTATTACTAGTAGCAAAAGCAATGGCTTCTGAAATATTGGTTACGTCTAATTTCTCAAAAAGTTTTCGCCTGTGAAATTTTACAGTATCTGGCGAAATAAATATTTCTTCGGCAATTTCATTTATAGTAAAACCGCGTGTTGAAAGCTGTAAAATTTCTTTTTCTCTTTTAGACAAAGCTATTTTCTTGGAGTCTTCCCATCGGTCAAGCTTGAGATTATAATTATGAACCATATTTTCTCCGTTTTTATGTATTTTAATATTACCGGCTTTGCGTTCAGACGATAATGAAATAATACATATTGCTTTCCATATTTTTCCGGTACTGGTTAAAAAAACAGGAGTAAGTTTTTGATTGATTAAAATCAATTTTCCTTCCTGGTTTTTTAAATGAAAATCATACGAGATGGTGTACAGAATTCGATCCTCTATTGGTGTTTTATCGTAAAAATCAAACCCCACTGAATTAATTTTAAGCAATAATTCTATATCAGATTGAGGAACATGCTTAAAATAAAAAGCATAACCCATTTCTAAAACTTGCTGAGGCGTATTACCACACAGAAATAAAGGGTTATCTGAAACATATTCAAATCCCTGTTCCAAATAATTTATAACATATAAGCTGGTATAAGTTGCTCTTGCAAATGCCTTAATTGGCTCTATATAATCGAATTTATATATTCTTTCTTCATCTGTCAAGCTAAAAATCGTATTCCTTGAATCAAAAAATGAATTCAAATCCTGGTCTTTCATCTGCTTAATTTTTATCAAATTTACCCATTTTTTTTTATGTATGAAAAAAGTACATCAATCTTGTATAATAACAGTAATACTTATTGATTATCAAATCCTTATAAATGGTTTTTAATTTAAAAACAATGTAAGATTTTCTCGGGCTATTAAATTCAGGTTTTTTTTCATCGGATTTATTTCTCTTAATCTATTTTTTTATTGTCAAAAAGCAGTTCCTGTTTTTTTAGTGTAGTTTATTGAATTTTAGGTAAATACTACTATTTAGTGTAGTAAAATAAAGTAATATGAAAATTAGATTTGTTACGAACCAAAATGAAATAAACCCCAATGACAATTACTCAAAATTACTTAGAAAGATTAGAATTAAACCAACTTACAGAATTAGCCAAATTTGTAGTAGAGGAAAACTTCAATCATCATTGTGAAAATGTAAGTGCAAAAGAAATCATTTCAGACACTCAGGAAGTGTATGATGAAGAATTAAATTATTTCAAAGATTCTGAAATTTTTGTAGCCAAAGATTTTTCAGGAAACATTCAGGGATCAATCAGGGTGATTAAATGGGATTATAAAACAAAATTACCACTTCAGAAAATTTTTAATATCGATCCATTAAGTTATAATTATTCACAAAAGGCTTCGCCTGTATGGCATATTGGCCGATTTGCTACCAAAAAAGATGTAAAAGATAAAACACTTTTTAGAAAATTAATGGTGTGCGCAATTGCTCCCATATGCGAACAAAAAGATGGTGTCGTATTTGCAGAATGCGACAGCAAGCTTTTAAGAATAATGAACCTCCTTGGTATAAAAGCAGAAGTCATAGGAGCTTCTATAAATTACCTGGGTTCTGAGACCATACCGATAGCCATGAATTACGCTGGCTTAGAGGAGTTTTATTATAACAATAAGTCACTGGTGACATCTCAGTCTATCAATAAAATGTCCAATCAAACATTTCAAAACAAACAGTATGAATATCATGTATGTTAATACCGGCTTTAGTATAACAGGTAATTTCTAAAACAAGGTTGTGTGGAGTACTAAATTTAACCATTAATTCCACTACAAATGATAAATGAGATGATAAGAAGTACTACACTAGATTGGTCTTCTCCTGATATTTTAATCAGATAGCGATATAGACAGCATGATTTTAGCACAGATCAAAATAAAAATTTAAATCGTAAAAAAGATGATTTTAACAGAAGAACAAAAAAAAGGGCAAAATGTGTTTTTTAGCATAATTGCAGAGGCTTGGGAAAATGATGATTTTAAAAAATCATTGATAAAAAATCCCGAAAAAACATTAGAGATTTTTTTTGGAAGAAGCCTGCCAACAAGGAAAAAGATAAAGGTTACAGACCAGTCTGATCCGGAGTTTCTGTATATCAATATTCCTATAAAAATGGAGCCAGAAGATCAGGAGCCGGAGGAAAAAAAAATAGACAATTTTAGCTGTGGCACCTCAACAGGATCTGCGGTTACAGACTTTGAAAGTTTGTATGATTCGTTGCGGGGTATTTATAGGTAATATTTTTAAAATATTGAAAACAAGAAGTTTATCGTGCTGAAACATTTTCGGGTGGACAAAAAAGAAATTGTTGAATTAGGTACTTATTAAGAATTAATGCAGCAGGAGGGCTTATTTACACAACTGGCTAAACGCCAAATTTCGTAAAATCATGAACAATTTAATTACTTTAGAACTAGTCGATCACGAGGTGTCGATTGGTTTATCCCCTGAACTTAAGGCCTATCTTTTTAATAAGTTTATTTTAGATGATGTTTATGCAGTTTCGACTACTGATGATACTGGCATTCAATTCTGGGAAGATTTACTGAATGCTTCTGAAAAAAAAGACATTTTTACGCTGTTAAAAGAATGCTATCCACAATTGAATTTTCTAATCGAAAAAGAAATAGATAAAATTGAATTGTACAAAAATGTTGTTTTAAAAGGAAAAACCGATACTATCAAATTAACAGCTTATCTAAAATTAGAAGATGCAAAAAACATTAGTTTAGAACTTCACCAAAGTGTTGCAGGTAGAATTCCGGTATTAATCGTTCCCAATAAAGAAGATTTTTTAAAAATTCTACAGTCTTTACTACATAAAAATAATCCGGTATCCATTCCGCCTTCAATAGGGGCGGTGTTGTTAACAGACCTTAATAACCGGAAAAGATTAAATAATATCAAAAAAAACTGGTTGCAAAATAATCCTTTGGGCGATTGGAATACTAAGTTTTCAGATAATATTATGTCTAATAGATCTTTATACAAAGACAAATTCATCATTTTAAGCACAAAACCGTACAGTAACGTTACAGCAAGTCAATTGGGACTGACAGAAGATGTCTGGACTTATTATTCCGTTTCGATTCGGAAAGAACATGAGTTTACCCATTTATATACGCTCAAAAAATACGGACACGCTGCTAATAATCTGCATGATGATTTAATAGCCGATTATATAGGAATTACTAAAACAATCTGGAGCTATAATAAAGCCTGGATGCTGACCTTTATGGGATTAGAAAATTATCCTCATTATAGAGAAGGCGCGAGGTTAGAAAACTATGCAAAAGAAAGCAAGTTGTCTGAAGCTGATTTTAGACAATTAATTATAATTGTAAAAAATGCTATAGAAAACATTGCCATTTTTGATAAAAATCTGGGTAAACTAAAATCAATTAAGGATCAAACGTGTAGAATCGATGCACTTTGTGAAATAGGATTAATCGATTTGTCATCATCTAATGGAGCCGACTTATTGATTGAAATTTATTATGAAAATTTTTATCAGACACTATTCTAATATTTACAAGAAGAATTATGGGGTTAAGCACTGATATAACAAAAGCTCATTCCGCTAGAAATGAGCTTTTGTTATATTTTAAAAGCAGCAAACTTTTATAGTTGGAAATTGATCCATTTAACGATAAGATTATGAAAGAATATTTGCCAACCAATTCTGCAAATTTTCTTGTGTTGCCTGGACCTGAAAAATAAATAAGGGTTGTTTTTTTCCTTTTCGGTTATTTAATATTCCTGACGGGTAGGTCTAAATAGAATTTCATTAATATCAACTTCCTCAGGTTGACTGATAGCAAATTCCACTACGCGCGCGAAAGAATCTGCCGGAATAGCCACTGCTTGATAAAATTGTTTGGTTAATTCATCCGGAACACCACTTGCGTTTGGCAATTCAGTGTCTATAACTCCCGGGGAAATAATAGTAGTTCTGATATTGTAATCTTTGGCTTCCATTCTCAAACCTTCTGAAATTGCTCTTACAGCGGTTTTAGCAGCAGAATAAATTCCTGATCCTTTGCCAATTTTGTGCGCGGCAACCGAAGACACATTAATAATATGTCCTGATTTTTGTTCCTTAAAATAGGGTAGTACCGCGGCAATACCATTCAAAACGCCATTAATGTTCACATTAATAACCTGATTCCATGCTGGGACATCACAATCCATCATTGGAGTAGAAGGCATAATTCCGGCATTATTAAGAAGCACATCTATTTTCCCAAATTTATTTACGGCTTCTTCCATCAACGTTTTCAACTGCGTAAAATCGGTCACATCGGTTTGTACCGCAAGTGCTTTTTTTCCGTTTTTAGAAAACTCTTCTACAAGTGCATCAATGCGCTCTAAACGTCTTGCCGCTAATACAAGAATTGCTCCTTTTGCAGATAGTGCTTTTGCAGAAGCTTCACCTAATCCGCTGCTTGCGCCTGTAATTACGATTACTTTACCTTCGATATTATTCATTTTAAACGGTTTATTTGTTCAATAATAATTTAGACAATGCTTTACCAACACTCGCAGCAGACTGCGGGTTTTGACCTGTAATTAAACGTCCGTCTACAATAGTATTATCGCTCCAGTTTGGTGCCGGCTGATGAAACGCTCCATTGATTTTTAAGGCATCGGCTAATAAAAAAGGAACTACATGCGTAGATTGTACTTCTTCCTCTTCGTCGTTTGTAAATGCAGCCACTTTTTTTCCGCCAATTAAATACGAACCATCGCTTAATGTAGCATTTACAAGTGCTGCCGGACCGTGACATACTGCTGATACAATCTTGCCATCTTCATATATTTCGCGAATCGCGTTTATAACAGCTGGTGTATCTGGAAAATCCCACATTGTTCCGTGCCCGCCCGCAAAAAATATCGCATCGTATTGTTTTACATTTACGCCTTCTAATTTCAGGGTGTTTTCAATTTTGTTTCTAAAATTAGTATCGGCCCAATATTTTGCAATAACCGGATCATTGAAGTCTTCTAATCCGTCAAGCGGTGCTGCTCCTCCTTTTATGGAGGCAATATCTACATGAATACCGTCATTTTCCAAAACCTCTAACGGATGTGTAACTTCGGCTAAATTAAATCCGGTTGGAAGCTTTGTTTCACCTTTCTCGTCACAACTTGTAACTACAAATAATACTTTTTTCATGATTAAAATTGTTGGTTTAACAGTGTGTATTCTATTTTTTTAAAATGTTTGTAAAGCGGTAATTGGGTCAGCAGTTTTTGTACTTTGTCCTGATTAGTTTCATTAAAAACGAGAACAGCACCTCCCATAGCTTCTTTTATAAAAATGTGTGCTAAAACTCCTTCTTCTTTCCAAGTTGCAACAACAGCAAATTCTTGAGGTAAAATCTCTTCAATGTTTTCGACTTTGCCTAAAACAGTGTTTACTAATATTCTATTCATTTTCTTTTATTATTTAGTTATATAGCAAAATTATAATGTACTACAGGTAATTTGTTAAGAATATTTATACCGATATTTATGAATTTCAAACCATTTTTGTTCTCAAAATAGAAGTATTTCAAACTAGAATAGTTAATGTAGTATTAGAGATGAAAAAGGCTTTCTGCGTTTTTGTAGCCAATTTTTTCTTTATCTTCATTTGATATAGAGGCATTTTCAAGAAAGCTTCTTGTATTTTTATCTATCAAAAATGGATAATCGCCAGAATAAAGAATCCGGTCGGATCCGAGTTCTGAAATGGCAAATTGTAACTGTGCTTCAGAAAAAAGCCCGCTTGGGGTGATGTAAATACTGTTTTTATAATATTCAGAAATTTTTCGATCTAATTTTAAAGTTTTACCAAGCTGATCATCTAAGCGATTTAAGTAAAACGGAACCATCTCACCCCAATGGCCAGATATAAGCTTAAGCGCAGGGAGCTTGTCGAAGATGCCTGAAATAATTAGTCTTATAATTCCAATACCGGAATCTAAATGCCATCCATAACCTGCACCGGCAAACATTGCCCCAGCAATAGCCGGCCACTGATCACTTTGATAATAGGAACTTGCAATATTTTCTGATATGGGGGCAGGATGCATGTAAAGAGGTATATTAAGCTCTTGTGCTTTATAAAAAACAGGTAGAAATTCAGGATGATCAAAAAAACGTCCATTATACGTTCCGGAGAGCATAGCACCTTTTAGACCTAATAAGTTTACTGACCTTTCCAGTTCTTCGCTTGCTGCTATAGGATCTGCCATGGGTAAGACTGCTAATCCGGAAAATCTGGTTGGGTATATTTTGATCAATCGTGCTAATTCATTGTTGGCCTGCTTACACAAATCTAAAGCTAAAATTTTATCTGTAATATTCTGCGGACTCCCTGGCCCATATGAAAGTATCTGCATGTCTATACCGCTGTCATCCATAAATTTAATTCGGAGTGCTGCTACATCTTCTATTATATCGGTAGTAGGCAGGGCAATTGACATTAGTTCTTTTTGTACCTGGCTAGATGATGCGTTAAAAGTACTTTTTGAGGTATTAAACTTCATTACTTGTTGTGAAATTTCCTTAAGAGCAAAATGCTCTTCTGTAGTTATAATTTTAAAAGTTGAGTGAGACATTTGTTTAGGTATAAATTGTTTTTAATTCAGTATTAAATATTAGTTTGTTTTGCGAAATGATTTTGGACTCAAACCAGTTGTTCTTTTAAAAACATTATCAAAATAAGAGGTATATTCAAAACCCAAAGTGCAGGCTATTTCTGTAATGCTCCAATCCGTATGAAGCAATAAAATTTTAGCCTCTGTTACAATTCTTTCATTTATAATTTTTAAAATTGTTTTTCCGGTTTCTTTCTTTACCAAACGGTTTAGGTAATTGGGATGAATACTCAATTGGCGCGCAAAATCGGTAGCTGTTTTGTAGGACAGAATGCGATTTTTATCCTCTATGGGAAATTGTTCATTCAGCAGATTTAAGAATTTGGAAGAGATTCTTTCTGAGGCTTTTTTGCTGTTGAAATTTCCAGGGTTGTTTTCGTCAATATTTAGCTTTAGTGCTTCATGAATTAATATGCTTATAAAATTGCGAACCATATCTTTTCTTTTTATATACTGCCCGTTGCTTTCTTCCAGGATTCTTTCGAAAATAAACTGAATATTAGCTTTTTCCTTATCTTCAATGACTTCATATACAGGAACTTTTTCTATGTTAAAAACAGAAAGCAGTTCTGTGTTATCAAAATATCCGGCGACCTTCAGGAAATTTTCAGTAAAAAGACAGCTGTAGCCATTTTGTTCTGATTCTGCCTCCCATGAATATGGAGTGTTTATATTACCAAAAAACAGATACATCCCGTTAATGGTAATACTTTTATCTCTAAAATGTACCGTACTTTTCCCATCGACTAAACATATCCGATAAAGATCTTTTCTGCCAAAAGAGGGAGTGTAAGTATCCAGATTTTCAATCTTAAATGCTTTAAAATCATTTGAATCCATTGGCTTGCTTCTTATTAGAATTACTTTCCTGTTTTTTCAAAAATAAGTTGCATCATTTCAGGATCTAAGGCAGTCATATCTACTAGTTTTAATGATTTTACCATTTTTAAAGTTGTGGTTTTATAATGCTGAAAATGGGGTGTTTGCAAATGAGATTTATAGGCTTTTTGATTAGTGTATATCTCTATTATCCTAATCTGCGCAGGGTTTTCTTTTTGTGACATAGGATAAATCGCAATGACTCCTGCTTCAAGTTTTACTGATTCTGAAGATTCTTTTTGAAGTATCGTTTTGTATTCTTCTAAATATTCCGGAATAATTTCGATTTCAGAAATTCTCACGAGCATATCAGGTTCAATAATTGGTGTAACAGGCTGACCAATGGCATTTCTTAAAACATTGGCTTGTGTTTTTCCTGCTGTCTTTTCGATAATAGCAGTAAGTTCCAAAAGTTGGGCATCTGTTATTCCGGTATTTTTACCCATAAACAGATGTGCTTGCAGCTGGGGCTCGACTCCTGGCATTGCAGCTAGTGCTGAGATGGTAACAAACTCTCTTTTACGGAAATTCAGCACATCACGATTAAAAATATCTGCAAACAAATGTTCTTTTAAAAAAGTATCTATTACAGGAGCAAAAGCGGCGGCACCTGTTTTTGGACCAGTTTCTTCTTTAGTTGTTAATTTTTGAAGATTCTCTTTTCCTGATTTGTATTTGTCAGTCACTGGTGTTTCAGAAGCATCTTTGCCTACAGTATCTTTTATACCCTGAGATTTTCTTTCTTCCAGAACCGCCATTAGTGTGTTGATAGCATTCAAGCTCCGTGGAAATCCGCAATAGGCATAAAGCTGTATCAGAGCTTCTTTTATTTCATTTATGGTAAGTCCAGCGTCAAGACCAGTATTTATGGATGGTTTCAATTGTTCTAAATTGCCCGTAGCCGTAAGTGCGGCAATGGCAGACATACTTTGCTGATGTGTATTTAAGGTTTGATCTTTTTTATCGTTGTTTTGTGCAGTCATTGTATTGAAAATTAAGCAGAAAGTGAATATATGTAGAGAGAGTCGAAATTTCTTTTTTATCATAGCAATGTTGATTTAAAAATTAAACAGTTTGAGAACTTTACTTAAAGAACCATTATCAATCCTCTATTTTTAACTATTACAAATTTCGGGATTGTAAAGGACCTGATTTTATACAAAATACAGATGTATTTACCATTTTTACTGATTTTGAATACGGATTGTTAATTGCACTAGTCTGTTTACTAAATTTGTATAAACATTTGGTTATGGAACGAATTGATAGAATTGAAACCATTAAGCAATACAATGATTCAGTAGGAGCAGAGACTTTGCATCCTCTTGTTAGTGTTGTCAATTTTGATGAAATACCGACGTACCAGTATTTTAAAAGATATATGGGCGTTTATTGTGTTTTTTTGAAATATATAAAATGTGGCGATATGCGTTATGGATGCCAGTCTTATGATTATGAGGATGGTACGCTGGTTTTTATTTCACCGGGTCAGATTTATGGAATTGATGGCAGGAATGAAATTATTAAGCCGTGGGGCAAAGCGCTTGTTTTTCACCCTGATTTGCTTGCCGGAACAAGTCTTGCGAAACAAATCAAGGACTATTCTTTTTTCTCTTATGAAGTAAATGAAGCATTGCATTTATCTAAAAAAGAAAGAAAAGCTATCAATGATTGTTTTGAAAAAATCCTGACTGAAATTGACCAAAATATTGACAAGCATAGTAAAACACTTATTGTTTCTAATATAGAGCTTTTATTAAATTATTGTATGCGCTATTATGACAGGCAGTTTATAACCAGAAATCATGTAAATAAAGATATACTGATTCGTTTTGAAAATCTGCTGAAGGATTATTTTACTTCGGGTAAGTCTAAGACTTTAGGGCTTCCTTCAGTAACCTATTGTGCTGAGCAATTGTTTCTCTCCGCTAATTATTTCGGAGACCTTATAAAAAAAGAAACCGGAAGTACAGCTTTAGATTACATTCAGTCAAAATTAATTGAAGAAGCAAAAGCAATATTATTTGATCACGAAAAATCTGTGAGCGATATTGCTTATGAATTAGGTTTTAAATATCAGCAGCATTTTACAAGATTATTTAAACAAAAGACAGGACTTACTCCGTTGCAATATCGCGTCAATGCATAGTTAAAAATGGTAGTTTTCACTAAATGTTTGTTGAATCTACTACAATAGCTATAAATTAAAAACAACCTTACCAATTGCACCTTCCTTTATAAATTTTTCATATGCCTCTTTATATTCAAAATACTGATTTAACTTTCTTTAAATGTAAAAATAGATCTTTGTTTATAGTTTTCTTAAAAATCCAGTAAGCTCCTCTTTCCGTAAAGTCCTGTTAAAAGTATCACTTTATATATTCGAACCTAAACCCTGTAACCCTTACAAATACTGAGTTAAAAATTTTTAAAGAGCTCTTGCATCATGATTTTGTTACAAAACTTAAAGTAGTAACTTTTTCGCATTTTTTCATTTTTGGGCAGCTTGTAAATACGTTTTTTTTATTTTTAGGCTGATTTGCTTTATTTTTTTGTACCTTAAAAATTATAATGAATAAAGAAAAAAGATGACAAAATTACGAATTTCATTAATCAACATTCATGGACTTTTGAAAGGTTCAGGACTTGAGATTGGTCGGGATGCGGATAATGGAGGACAGACTAAATATGTTTTTGAACTTGCTGAATTTTTATCTCAGCATGATGCGGTAGAACACGTTGATTTATTTACAAGACTAATTGATGATCCCAATCTTTCTCCAGAATATGCAGTGCCGGTTGAAGCTGTCAATGAAAAATTAGATATAAGAAGAATCCCTTTTTTAGGTAGAAAATACAAACCTAAAGAACAATTATGGGAAGGTCTGGACACTTTTGTAACAGGAGTAGTGCAGCACATTAAGTTTCATGATATATTTCCCAATTGGATTCATTCTCACTACGGTGATGCAGGATATGTGGCCAGTGAATTATCGACCATTTTAAATATTCCGTTTGCCCATACCGGACATTCCTTAGGGTTTCATAAAAGGAAAAAACTGCTGGAAAGCGGTATTCCGGAAGAAGAGCTGGAGAAGAAATTTAAGTTTACAGCCAGAATTGCCGCTGAAGAAAAAACACTTGAATTATCAGAGTTTATTATTACTTCGACAGAGCAGGAAATTGAAACTTATAAACCGTATAAAAATTTTGGTTTAGGGAAATACCACGCCATTTCGCCTGGTATTGACACCCGAAAATTTGTTCCTTACTATCATCTTGAACAGGACCCAGTGAAACAGATGGAAGAGGAACAAAGGAAATATTGGGTAGCCGAAACTATTTCTAAATTTTTAACCAATCCGCATAAGCCTTTTATATTGGCGCTTTCGAGGCCTGACCGTCATAAAAATCTGCATACGCTTATTGATGTTTATGGGAAAGACAAAGAGCTGCAAAGCATGGCTAATCTGGTTATTTTTGCAGGCATCCGAAAAGACATTACAAGAATGCCGGAATCTGAAAAAGAGGTACTGACAGATTTGCTTTTGTCTATGGATAAGTATGATTTGTACGGAAAAATGGCAATTCCCAAAAAGCACGACGTCGAAAATGAGGTTTCGATTATTTATCGTTACGCAGCTGAGAAAAGAGGTGTTTTTGTGAATTTAACCCTGCATGAAAATTTCGGTTTAACCGTTATAGAATCTGCCAGTTCAGGTTTACCGGTTGTGGTAACCAAAAATGGGGGACCATCAGAGATTATTCCAACCTGCCAGAACGGAATTTTAGTTGATCCACTGGATGTCAATGAAATCAAAAAGGCTTTACGAACTATATTAACTGATGAAAATCAGTGGAAATATTTTTCGAATAATGGCGCTATCAATATTCAAAAACATTACAGTTGGTTAAGTCATGTCAACCAGTATGTCGATCTGATTAACGAGAATTTGTCGCTTTCTTCCGGAGCAGGAATCAAAAACCAGCATTATCCCAACATTAATATTTCGCGATTAAAAAGAAAAGTTGAAAATTTACTGGTTTCAGATATTGACGGAACCTTGATAGAACCTAAATTAAACAATCCGGGATTAAAAGAGTTAAAAACACATTTAATCAATCGTACCGAAAAAATGGCTTTTGCCATGGCATCAGGAAGAAATCTGAGACTGGTAAAGAAGGTTATTGACGAAGAGCAGTTTCCTGTGCCTGATTTTATTATTTGCTCGGTCGGAACCGAAATTTATTACACAAACGGCAAAGATTATATTTTAGACAAAGGATGGTCTGTATTTTTGTCAGGACGATGGAAAAGAGAGGATGTAGAAAGCCGCTTAAAAGCGATTCCGTGGATAAGATTACAGGAAGACGAAGCTCAAAATCCTTTTAAAATCTCGTATTATTATGATCAGGAAAAATATAATTATGATGAGTTGGTTGCCGTTTTAGGCAAAGGATGGTATAAAATCAATATTATTCCAAGTCACGGACAATTTCTGGATTTTATTCCCAAAAGGGCTTCAAAAGGAAATGCTATTAAATTTTTATGCCGCAAATGGTCGATTCCATTATCCAATGTAATTGCAGCGGGCGATTCAGGCAATGATATTGATATGTTCAGAGGTGCTATTAAGGGCATTATCGTAGGAAACCGAAGCGTAGAATTAAATCATTATCAAACAGGTAAAAGTATTTTTGTGGCAAAAAGCGCCGCTTCTTCGGGTATTTTAGAAGGATTAAAACATTATAAAATAATTAAATAATATGTATTCAGGATCAGGTTTTAGCAGTTGGGAAATAGGCGATGTTGATGTTTTTATTGATGAAAACGGAGTACATCATTTATTTCATTTAATTATTCCCAATCACGATTATATTGCACACGCAGTCTCACGGGACGGTCTTTCCTGGAGAAGAGTAAAAAATGCTTTGTTTGTAGGAGATCCCGGCCAATGGGATGATGATATGTTATGGACCATGCATGTTAGTAAAAACTCTGAAGGAGAAGGGTACGAGATGTATTATACCGGCCTCAAACGCAGGGACAAAGGAATAATGCAAAAAGTAGGAAGGGCGGTTTCGCCAGACCTGATTCATTGGACAAAAGAAAATGATTACGGCCTTCCTTTAAAAAGTCAGGCGCCCTATTATGAAAGTTCTGCCAATAACCCCCGTGAATGGATTAGTTTCAGGGACCCGTATAAATACCATTTTGAAGGAGAAGATTATTTATTGATTTGTGCCCGAAGCGCCGTTGGTCCCATTTATAGAAGAGGCTGTATTGGAGTTGCCAAAAGAGGTGAAAATGGTTTTGTACTTCAAAAACCTTTGCACGTGCCTTACGTATATGACGATGTTGAATGTCCGTGTGTGGTCGAAATAAAAGGAATGCATTATTTGCTGGGTTCCATTAGGGAAGATATCAAAGTGAGATATTGGTTTTCTCCTGATTTTAAGGGCGAATACCACGCTTTTCATAATAATGTTTTGATGCCTCAGGGAAATTATGCTGCCAGAATAGTAAAAGAGGGTGATTATTACCTGATTTACAATTTTTATTTTGTGGGCGGAAATGTGAATACACATCGTGTTATTCCGCCTCCAAAACAGCTTGATGTCGATACTAGTGGCAGGCTTTTATTAAAGACCTATCATCGTTGGGAAAGCATTTATCAGCGAACTATTCTTCAGAAAAATTTACCAATTCCGTTACCTATTTTATGTAATCCTTCGGCAAATTTTGTTTTAGAGCATGAAAGTAAATGGCGCTTTGGATGCAGAAGTGGTTATGAAGTTTTTTGTTTTGAAAAACCTTCTAATGATTTTGTCTGGGAAGGAACTCTGGCTGTTGAAGGAATGGGAAAAACAGGATTTGTAATTGAATGTGATGAGGAAGGAACGGCCTATTATATATCAATTGATTTTGTGAATGGATATGTTCAATTCCGGGCTTGGGGATTTAATGAAAAAGATGTCAAGAACAATTTCATTTTTGAAAATATTCAAGCCAATCAGTTTGAAATTGTAGACACTAAGGAGATCTATTTTAAAATAATTCGTCATGGCAATTATTATGAGCTTTCTATAAACGAAGTGGTAAAATTAACCTTATTGGATTTCAAATACAGTGACGGAAAAATTGGCGTATATGTGTGTTCTGCCATTGTATCTTTACAGGATTCAAAAATTCACGTAATTCCGGAACCAGAAAATGAATATGCAACATCAGATCCTGATAAAGCATTTGATGAATATCTTAGAAAAGCACACTAAACAGGGATTTTGATAAATTGATTATATTTCAATATTTGATTGCTGAAGTTAAATTTTTTTAAGTATGCACATTATAAAATATCGAAAGTTTTATTCTTGCACAGTTTGAGAACCGTAATATTTTTTTCGAAACCAAAAAGCAACATTAACTAATGCAATAAGCGCTGGCACTTCTACCAAAGGGCCTATAACTCCTGCAAATGCCTGACCACTGTTTATGCCAAAGACACTAATCGCTACAGCAATTGCAAGTTCGAAATTGTTTCCTGTAGCCGTAAAAGCTATTGCTGTTGTTTTTGAATAGTCAGCTCCGAAGTATTTTCCAACAAAAAAGCTGATGATAAACATTATAGTAAAGTAAATTACAAGTGGTATTGCTATGCGTACAACATCCATAGGAATTTGAACAATCAGTTTTCCCTTAAGACTAAACATCACAATGATGGTAAAAAGCAATGATATTAGTGTAATAGGAGAAATAAAAGGTACATATTTAGTTTCAAACCATTCTGAGCCTTTCAATGCAATAAGAGCATAACGGCTTATGATTCCAAGTGCGAAAGGAATTCCTAAATATATCCCGACACTCTCGGCAATCTGACCAATACTGATATTTACTTCAAAACCATTATAGCCAAAATAGGGTGGAAGAATAGTAATAAAAATATAAGCATATACGCTGTAAAGTAATACCTGAAAAATACTATTAAGGGCAATAAGACCAGCAGCATATTCCCTGTTTCCATCTGCCAAATCATTCCAAACTACAACCATGGCGATACAGCGCGCTAAACCTATTAGGATCACGCCGATCATATATTCAGGATAGCCATTTAAAAAAAGCAAAGCCAGAGAAAACATTAATATAGGACCGACAATCCAATTTAGAAATAGTGAAGCTCCTAGAATTTTAGTGTTTCTAAAAACTTGCGCCATCTGTTCGTATTTCACTTTTGCCAAAGGTGGGTACATCATAAGTATCAGTCCTATAGCCAAAGGGATATTGGTTGTTCCACTTGAAAAGGAGTTAATAAAATTACCGCTGGAGGGTATGAAATAACCAATTGCTACACCAAGAGCCATAGCCAGGAAGATCCAAAGCGTTAAAAATTGATCCGGGAATCCTAGTTTCTTGCGTCCTATGGCAGGCGCACAGTTATTTGCTGACATTTTTATTGTTTGATTTGTGAGAATACATAAAACATTTCAGTTCCAATTTGAAGACTTCGCTCCAGATATACGTTTTTTTGCTCTGATGTACCATCTGAAACTTTTGGATCTTCAAAGGTTATTGGAATACGTTTTTCCGCACCTGCAATAAAAGGACAGCCAACGTCAGCCTGTGAGCAGGTCATTATAGCAGCAAATTCACTCTCAGGATTAAAATCATCATCATAGGCTTTAGAAAAGCCGATAACCGGGAGTTCATTTGATGCAAATTTTATAGAATAAACCGGGTTTTGGCCTTCTGAAATAGCTTTAACTTTAAATCCGGAATGCTGCAGCGTTTTGGCTACCATCGGAAATAGGGCAGTAGCCTCTGTGCCTCCTGAATAGCAGGAAACATTTTGTATGTTATAATTGGCAGCGGCAGTCTGTGCCCAAACCTGTGACAAGTGACTTCTTCTGGAATTGTGTGTGCAGATTAAATTTAGTCTTATGCTCTGTTTATTATCAACTTTGTTTTGAATATAATCAACCAATGGCTGTAGTATAGTTTTGCGTTCTTGCGAGACCTGATTATAATCAAATGAATTAATGGTGTTTTTAATGTCAGTAAATAACATAGTTTTTGTCTGGTATTTATAATAGATTTTTAATGGTCATTTAGAAATTAGCAACAGCCTGAGCCAGGTGCGCATGAATTTGAGCTATCAGCATTTAACTGTGATAATTTTACCTTAGATTTATCTGACGGTATTCCGCATTGTTTCTGAGCAAGACAAGCAGTCTGTTTATTAAGCAGAATGAAGTTTTTACCGTTAAACCCTAAGTCATATTTACCAATTGTAGTATCTTGATATTCAACTTCAATTTCATAATCTTCAATACCCAGAACCTTTTCTGAAAGTTCAATAATATGAATCAGTTTTTGTGGCTTAAGTCTATGCTCATAATCATTAGCATCCCAAAGCTGAAAGTTAACAACGGTTTCTTTTCTTACAGTTCCTCCGCAGTCAATAAAGTTTTTTGTGATTAAACCAACTTCTGTTACATGGAAATATTCTGGAACAAAATTTCCGTTTGGCAATTCAAAATTTACAGCTTCTACTGTTTTTAGTACTTCTTTAATTTCTGAAAGTTTCATAATGTATGTGTTTTAAAAGTTTTTACAATACAGTAATAAATATTTATTGAGTTATTTTTACCATAATCTTTTGTAATTAATTAATACTTAATTGATAAGTGATCAATCTGTATCTAATAGTTTTCTGATTTCTATATTGATTAATTTAACAGCATTCGTTTCTCTTTTTTTGTAAATGAGCAGTGATATGTTCGAAAAAGCCTTTTATTTTTTCTAATCCCGGTTCATTAATACAATAACAAATAGAGTTACCATCAATACTTCCTTTTATTAAACCGGCATTTTTAAGTTCCTTAAGATGCTGTGATACTGTCGGCTGCGATAGCGGTAATTCATTGACTATATCTCCGCAGATACAGGTATCTACTTTTAGCAGGTGTTCCATAATAGCGATTCGGGCCGGATGGCCTAAAGCCTTAGCTAAAACCGCAAGCTCGTTTTGACTGCCTGTAAAGTGATCTGTTTTTGTAGCTCCCATTGTTTTATTTTTATATTGCAATATTACGATATAGTTTTGAGATATAAAACTATTTTGATAAAAAATACTTAGGTGGTTAAAATGTTAAAAAGTACTACTTCAAATAAATAGCCTTCAAAAAACTTGATTGTAGATGCTTTCGCTTTTTCAAAATTATGGCAATTTTAGCTAGTCACTTTGTGGAAAATTTTCTTCTTGTGATTTAACCCCCAATCTTTCATAGCATAGATAATTGGTGTTAAGATATCTGCATAGGGTTCCACGCAATCTTCTATACCTATCTACTGGGAATTGTGTAACATCCTGCCGAAATTAAATACTTCTTAGTCTCTTCTCATTTGTATCTTTAATAGTGTTTTAAAACTATTTTATAATCAAAAAAAAAAATAATTATGGCAGAAATTAAAATTGAGAAAAAGAAACCTATATGGCCATGGATTGTAGCAGTACTAATAATCGGAGCACTTGTATACTACATCTTTGTAAAAGATCATGAAGCTAACAGTGAAAACAGCGTAGAAATCGAAAACACTACAAGTGCACAATAGAAAATAACCGAAAAATAGTGGGACAATATTGTTCTTTCACGTATTAAGGAAAATTTAGTTTCCTGAAGTACCCGAAAGAAAAACAGTATATAATATTATTTATAAAAATTATGGAAAACTATAAAAATTATGGAAAACAAAGACAAAAACTTATACAGACTGGACGAATTATCTGATTATAAAATTGCTTCAAATTATTCTGATGTAAGAGGATGGAAGATCGTAGACGCTGATAACCATACAATTGGCAAAATTGATAATCTCTGGGTTAATAAAGATATGAAGCGTGTGGTCTACCTGGATGTGAAATTAGATAAAGGATTACTAGATGACCGCAATGAAGTGCATGATGTTATAGCAAACGACAATGGAAAGGAGTTTGTCTATAAAGAAGGAGACAGCCATATTATCATACCAATTGGATCTGTAAACATAAATAAGGATACGAAAATTGTTATGGCTAACAGTATTGGATATGATACATTTAGAAACACAAGCCGATATAACAGGCAGCATAATTTTGACAGGGATTATGAAAGAAGAGTAATGAAGTCCTATTATCCTGAAAATGATCCTGGCTCTGGCTTTGATAGTGATGATGACGCTTTTTACAACCGCAGGGAATTTGACGGTCACTAAGTATTTACAGATAGCAACTATTATAGATAAAAGCTGGTTAAATAGTAAAAACCCAAATAAAAAGCTCTAAATTATTGATTTGGAGCTTTTTATTTGTGACCCTTACGGGATATTTACAAATCATTTTATGCAGAATCTAAAGAAATTGACCTATTTTCAAGTTGCGGTTTGTATTTCCGGTGACGTTAAAAATGCAGAACATCCTTATTATAATTGTTTACTTTTCAATTTGTATCTTAATTGTACCTTATGCATTTTGATTTAGTTAAAAATGGAAATTTAATTCTCTTTATTTTATTAGCACCTAAAAGAAGTCTCATAAAAAAATAATGCTAATGATCATAATTACAGTATTTTAACGAATTAATTGTCACTTAAACGGGTTTGTTTTTTTTAGTAGAAATTACACTATAGCTTTGGATTGAAACCCCATTTTTGCTATTTACTCTTCTACAATTTTTATGGTATTTTTTAATTAATTCAATTAAATATATATCAAAATGAAAAAAGTAATTTTACTAGTAGCGATTGTGGTTTTTTCCACATTTGGTTGCAGCGATGAGCTTATAACTGTGAATCCGGATGCTTCGATGTCTTCTGCATCTAGTGCCAAATCTCCTGCTTCTACAAGCCAGTGGGGCGATTATAACATTTCTGTTACTGTTAGTCCAGATGGAACAGTTTGGACGTATACAATAACACGCGTTAAAGCAAATGCAAAGGATTTAAGCCATTTTATCATCGACCTAAATAACTGTGGCGATCAAAGTGCAACTTTTGGAGATATTATTTGGGCAACTGTAAATGGAAGCCCAGCCAATTTAACACCGACAGAAGGATCAGGTACAACTTGCGACCCACAATCTATTACAACTAATTTTGTTAAGTTTGATGATCTTCAGGCTGCAACTTCCTGGGTATTGGTTTTGAAATTTGATAAGGGTTACAGTATTGATGAAACTACCATCGCATGGATTAAGGCAGGTACTTCATGTAATCAGGGAACTATTTCAGGACCTGGATGCCCTAATGAAGCATACTGTTCATTCTCACAAGGATTTTTCTTTGCTAATGGAGCAGTAAATAATGGGGCAAGCCAGTTTTGGGTAAACGGTCTTACTATTGGAGGAGTAACTTATACACAAGCACAGGGTAATAATGCATGGTTTATTGATCGGGGTCCTGGCGGAGATCAGACGATGAATGGTTTCTTCCAACTTGGAGCAGTACGTTTAAGTGGTGTTGAAAGTGAAGTTGCTGCAGATGCTGCAATTATAGAAGCCTATTTTACAGGTATAAATATCTTTACAACGCTTGTCACAACCACCGGAAAACATCCTTACACTTATTTTAATCTCCCTGCTACATCTAATGGTATTACTAAAAGTCAGGTCATTGCAGCCGGAGGCAGAATAGGTACATTTATTGATGCCAATCATTGTCCATAAAACTAATTCCTTCCACTATTCTTAAAGCTTTTTCCAATACTTTGGAAAAAGCTTTTTAATTAAATAAAAATCTTAACACGTTGGTATTAAAGCTGGAATAACTTCCAGTAAACCCATAAAAACATTGCTAGGAGGAATTTGTATTTGTGGTTCGTATTTTACTTAAACATTTGTTTATAGTCCAGCGCAAATTGTTCGACTGTTATAGGTTTTTTATTCAGTATTTCTTCCACAACAGTATTTACAAAATCTGCTTTTCCATTGCGTTGTCCTTCCGCAATGGCAAGAAAAGTTTGAATCATCATTGTCGGCATTCCTTTTTCTGTCATTCGTTGTCTGGCTTCCTCGCTTGTCATTTGTATATAGTCAACTTTTTCTCCGATTACTTTACTGATGGCTTCTGCAACCTTACCATAGCTTATTGCAACACCACCGGTTAGTAAATAGGTTTTGTTTAGATGTTCAATTGGATTTGTTAAAAGTGTATAAGCAACTTCGGCAATATCTCTAGTGTCAATAAATGGCTTTTTCCCATCACCTGTTGCTTCAAATATTTTCCTTTCTTTTTGAATAGTTTCTGAAAAATGACCAAACCAATTTTGCATAAAAGAGTTCGGTTGAATGATTGTAAAACCAATACCAGACAATTTCAGAAGGTCTTCTACTTCGCCATTAGGCTTTGCGATAAAGTTTTGAGAATCTTTGTCAGCTCCGGGTGATGACACTTTTACAATATGTTTTACATTACACTTCTTTGCAACTTCAATTGCATTATTTTGTTCTTGCACAAATTTTTGATTAACATTTGTTGCCAGAAATACAGCTTTGCTATCAATCATTGTCTGGGTGAGTGTTTCTGGATTATTCATATCTGCTTCCATCCATTCTATATTTGGAAGAACTTTAATCTTGCTTTTGTCTCTTGTTACAGCAATGGTTGGAATATTTGCTTTTGAAAGAAAAGCCAATAATTCTTTACCAATTTTGCCCGTTGCACCAAATACGGTAATTTTATTTTTAGTTTCCATTTTATTTTTATTTAATAGTTTATATTGTTTAGTCGACTAACTATTTAGTCAAAAAAAAGTTAACTCAAATTCTTAAGAACAATTTGCAAAAGCCCATTTAAAGTCTTTTGTTGATTTGTGTCTAATCCTTTAATTACTGTGGTTTCCATTATCTTCCATATTTCGGCAATTTGCTTGTATGCTTGCTGACCTTGTTCTGTAATAAATACTCTTGAAGTTCGCTTATCAATATTATCTTTTACTTTTTTTATCATACCACTTGCCTGCATAC
The DNA here is from genome assembly GCF_001427905.1 of Flavobacterium sp. Root420. Classification (GTDB taxonomy): domain Bacteria; phylum Bacteroidota; class Bacteroidia; order Flavobacteriales; family Flavobacteriaceae; genus Flavobacterium. The sequence goes on along the minus strand of NZ_LMEF01000023.1, from coordinate 500,340 downwards.
GATCTATCATAGTTGAAATTGTGGCATGTTGAATGCACATTTTTTCTACAAGTGCCGAAACAGTCTGACCATCTTCAATACTTAAATAATAAAGAAGAATATCCTGTCCGCCATGAATACCTGCATCTGACAATAAAATATTGCTTTTGTTTCTTCGCAGTTTACAGATTTGTACAAGTAAATTACTGATTGAATTTTGTCCTTTTTTTGATTTCATACCAACAAAGATAATGAAATTTAGTTAGTCAGCTAACTAAATAAGAATATTTTATATAACAGAATTTTTTATGTCATTCCGCATTTTTCTTTTTGTCTCTCTAGTTTAAAATGGCTAATATAAATATGAGGCTTTAGATTTTATTCCTCAGAACTCAACACTAATTTGGAGGCTCTTTCATTCGTCAAGAAAATTAAGCTTCGTCGGTGATCGACATAAAACTAAGAAGCCTTCATGGCAAATGATAAATACTTTCTACACAAAGGTTATAGACTCGCTCGATAATGATGCGTATATTTGGAATTGTAAATAATAATAATGCTATCTATGAAGAAAATAGGATTTTTATCGTTTGGGCATTGGGCCAATCATCCTTCCTATCAAACTCGCACAGCATCCGATACACTGCTTCAGTCCATTGATTTGGCCGTTGCTGCAGAGGAAATAGGTTTGGATGGTGCTTATTTCCGAGTCCATCATTTTGCAACGCAGTTGGCATCGCCTTTTCCTTTACTTTCAGCTATCGGTGCTAAAACGAGCCGAATAGAGATTGGGACAGGAGTGATCGATATGCGGTATGAGAACCCACTGTATATGGTAGAAGATGCCGGTGCTGCGGACTTAATTTCAGGGGGACGTTTACAATTAGGAATCAGCAGAGGATCACCGGAACAGGTCATTGACGGCTGGCGCTCTTTTGGTTATGAACCTACGGAGGGTGAAACAGATGCCGATATGGGACGCAGAAAAGCTTTGGAATTTTTGGATAGGCTTAACGGTGTGGGATTTGCGGAGCCAAACCCATATCCCATGTTCCCAAATCCACCAGGCTTATTGCGTCTGGAACCACATTCAGAAGGTTTGAGAGACAGGATCTGGTGGGGAGCTGCCTCTAATGCTACTGCTGTTTGGGCGGCCGAAAACGGGATGTACTTGCAAAGTTCTACTTTGAAGTATGACGAAAATGGCAAACCTTTCCATATTCAACAGGCGGAACAGATCAGGTTGTATAAAGAAGCATGGAAAAAAGCAGGTCATCAGCGCGAACCACGGGTTTCAGTAAGCCGTTCAATTTTTGCACTGGTTAATGATCAGGACAGATACTATTTTGGAAATCAGGGCAAAGGGTCAGATAGTTTTGGTAATATAGAAAGTGATAAACGGGCAATTTTCGGAAAGAGTTATGCAGCTGAACCAGATAAACTCATCTCAGAGTTGGCCCAGGATGAAGCTATTCAGGAAGCCGATACACTGCTGCTGACTATACCCAACACATTGGGCGTTGACTACAATGTACATATACTGTCGGCTATACTAAAATATATTGCCCCAGAATTGGGCTGGCGTTAGATATTGTCTTAAAATAGTAAAAAAAGACACAAAAAAAATCCCATTTCGTTAGGAATGGGATTTTAGTTTTGTGACCTCTACGGGACAAATTTCTAAAAAATTTATGAAAGATTTGAAGATATTGGTGTACTATATGTAGCCCCCCTGTCTTTGAATAGCTTCAACAATTTGGTTTGGATGTCCTGTTGGGGATTGATGTGAAAAAAATATTTAGTTTTAAAATGATTTTGCAAATAAAATATGATTAGATAATTTTTACTTAAAGTAAAATAAACAGCCTTAACTTTTTGGGGTGAAAAAAGGTATAAGTCCAAAAGTTTATAGCAATAAAAATGCCGCAACTGACTACTATTACATAATTTTGTAATGTATGAAGTAACTAGCTTCTTACTCTTATACTATGAGCAATACATTTTTTGACAGCAGCCAAATTGGAATGGTAGCTACTTTCCCTGAACTTATACATACCGATTTCAAGGGAGAAGTGAATGCGCTATGCTGGTACAGAAATTTGGATGGCGATTTTAACGATATTGTAGCCCAGTTATCCTTAAAAGAAAATATAACGGAAGTTTATCCTGAAGATCTAATCGCACTCCAACTATCAGAAAAGGGGAATATAGCAAGAGAAATAATCTTAAATGATTTACAATTATTAGCTGATTTTGGAGCTTCGCCTTCTCTTAATTTACTGAAGTGTTATGAACGTGATGATGAATTTGATTTCATATCGACTGATGTGTATTCGTTTCATGTTGATCGTTCGCCCATTGCAATAGATACTTTTTTATGTACCTATCACGGCGCGGCAAGTGATATTATTTCTAATTCACAGGCAGCCCAAAAAATTCTGATTCCGGAAATCCGAACAAAGCTGGAAGAGCTGTATGATGGACCAGAGGAAGAATTCGAAAATTTTTTGAAAGAGAATTATTTTGATTTGCATTATCAGGCACATGCAGATGTGCAGCCTACAAATTTAGGAGTAGGGCATCTTTGGCGACTGGCCGTCGATCATCCAAAACAACAAGTGCTGCCTTGTATTCATAGAGCACCAATAGAAAATGAAGGGGAATATCGGTTGTTGTTGATTTGTTAAGGAAATTGTTGGAGTAATTACTTCCAACTTTTTAATTGGCTATGATAAGGAAAGGCTTGGGCAAAGCAAAGTCGGGTTGTCATTCCACGCTTGTTTAAGCTGTAGATGTAGTATTGAAATAATAAAGAACGAAATCACTTAAACTATTATGCGGCGCGTCCCTTACCTGAATATAGTAAGGACAAGGGCTTCGCTGTTCGCGCTATGCGGTAGTCAGTTTCGATTCCTCGCGCAGATCATCCTCGATTAGGAAAATTTTCTCAGAGATGGTATTTAATCGTTAGCTGTTCCATATAAGGATACAACCCACCTCCGTGGAAGTATTCGAATAAAAAATGAACTGATCTTCGCAAGAGTTCCGGGAATGATCATCATTTTTCCCCGCAGCGTACCACGAACTGCAATTTCACCAACTCTTTCCGGCGGCACGGCCATCTTCATACCAAACCAGCCAAGTTGTTCCTTTGTATATTGAACAATCTCTGGTTTGGTAAACACTGGACCAGGACTCAGACAACTCACACTAATATCTTTTTTTCTTAATTGTTGACGCAAAGCGTAACTGAAAAAGATGACCGCTGATTTAGTTGCAGAATACATGTTTTTGGTAGGAATAGGAGCAAGTCCGGCCATACTTGCAACATTCAGTATATAAGACGGTTTATTTTTCTCTAGAAGTGGCAACAAGGTAAGAGTCAAGGCCATGCACGACTCCACATTTAGACGCACCATATACCGCAATGAATCAAGAGGTAGGGATAAATAATCCTTCGGCCCTCCCAACCCGGCCACATTGCAAAGCATTTTTAAGCGGATATTTTTGCTTGTACACCATCTGGCGATTGAATCGGCAGTTGATTCATGCTCTAAATCTAGTTTTAATAATTCAACATGAACTTGGTAATCCTTTTCTAATCTTTCTTTTGCCTTATCTAGCGCATCCTGATGGCGAGCAATCAGGATTAAGTTAAATTTCCTTTTTGCCAGAGCCTCGGCAATGCCATAACCAATTCCCTTGCTACCACCGGCAACCAGAGCATAATCTGAATGTTCAATACTTACGTTGGACGGCTTCACATAAGACATAGAATCAATATTTGCCTGTGGGAGGCGCAACTCATCTTTCTGTGCACTGACAGGTAAAGCGGTTAAGAAAAGCAGGATGAATAAAATAATAGTTTTCATTTATTTGTTTCTATATAAGCAATTTAAGTATTATTTTGGCAAGTTTTAACAAAAGGCTAAGAAATTTATTTAAGGGGATAAATCGTGATTATTATTTGCTCTATTTCTCTCAGATTACTGCGAAGGATAATAAGTGATTGCATTTAACGAACTCATTTTTACTTTTTCTGTCTTTCATTGGCTTTATGAATTTGGTTTGGATGTCCTGCTGGGGATTGATAGGATATATAAAATAAATAATTAGAGTTGGATAATCACCTTAGGCGAACAACCTGCCTGCTTAAAGGATGCGGAGTACAATAATTCCCAGAGGATAGGGAGGGAGAGGGTAACCATTATGCAGGTTGCACACCCAACGGTTTACAATTAATCTTTATATTTGGATGATTAAATTAATAAAATGAGCGAAAAAACTAAACCGTATGCCTTAATAACCGGCGCCAGCAAAGGCATTGGAAAAGCTATTGCTTATGAATTGGCTAAACAGGGTTATCCGCTATTGCTTGTTGCAAGAAGTGAAGCGGAATTAAAAGCATTATCTGATGATCTACAGGTTAAATTCGGTATTGATGCTCCTTTTTTATCGATTGATCTTTCTTCAAATGGTGCATCGCTAAAAGTAACCGATTGGATAAAAAGGAATAACTATCCCGTTGGCATTTTAGTCAACAATGCCGGTTATGGAGTGTGGGGCGATTTTAGTCAGTCTTCTTTAACCGATCAGCTTGGCATGATGCAGCTTAACATGAATGTAGTGGTAGAACTTTCGCATTTATTAATACCTATACTTTCACAAGAAAAACAAGCGTACATTTTAAATATATCAAGTACAGCTGCCTACCAGGCTGTGCCTACGCTGGCTGTTTATTCCGCTACAAAGGCTTTTGTTTTATCGTTTACCCGTGCCTTGCGTTTCGAACTTGCCCAAACTTCAATTTCAGTAACCTGTTTTAGTCCGGGCCCGGTTGATACTGGTTTTGCTGCGAGAGCTGGTTTAAACCCTTTTAGCAAAATGGCTGAAAAGTTTAATATGCAGCCTGATGAAGTTGCAAAAATGGCATTAAAAGCCATGTTCAGCAAAAAATCAGAAGTTATTCCGGGTTTTACAAATATCATTTCGGTTTATGCGACCCGTATACTGCCAAAGGCATTTATCGAAAAAACGGCAGCTGGGGTCTATAAAATTTAATTTTTTCAAAAAAAAATAAAAAAAAATCTTTGCAAAAGAGAAATTATATTACATTTGCTTAAATATCTACTAATTCTATAGAGCATGTCTAATAAAAGAAATATGTTTAATTTTACTAAAGATCGAATGCACGCCAACAATATGCGAATGTGTTGCTGTTGTTGCTGTTGCAAATCACTTAGATAAAATTACAAACACTATTTTTTCATTTATTAAATATATTTATCATGGTATCTTCTTATAAAACCTTTATGCTTACTGAGCAATTAACTGCTGAGCAAATTGACTTTTTTAACGAACATGGCTTTATCCATTTCAAAAAATTTATAAATCCGGAAACGGTTTCATCCATCATTGATGCGTCAAAACAAGTGGAGCAAAAATGGATTGACAATGACCTTCAAAAAGTAAATGGTGTTCCAATTAAATATGGAAAAGATTTAGATGGTTCTCCTATTGTACAACGTTTTGCTTTTATCAATCAACATCATCAAACCTTAAGCGGCCTTTTGCTTGATCCGAGATTTAATAGTTTATTACCATTGGCAGGCGAGGGTGCAAGATTAGGTACTGAAGAAAAAGACGGAATGGTTTTTAATCATTATATCAATGGCCCAGAAAGTAAGTTTACTAAAATGGGCTGGCATACAGATGGTTTGAGAGACATTTTTTATGGAGGAAAATTAAACCCTATGCTAAATGTGGGTATCCACTTAAGTACTTTAAAACCCGAAAACGGCGGTCTTAAAATCATTCCGGGTACGCACAAGCAAAGTATTTATCAAATGCTTTTTCGTAAAAAGTACTTTTTAGATAATAAACCAGATCCACAGGAGGTTGCTATCAATCCGGAAGCCGGAGATTTAACCATTCACGATGGCCGTTTGTGGCACAGGGTTGCAGAATCATCTATCCGTGGCGAAGACAGTAGGAGAAGAGTTATTTATGTTCCCATTATAGCCGGAAAATATGCTCCTAAAGATGAGAACAGCCCGACGGTTTTTTATCAACGTTTTGCAGGTATTGTTAAATAATTATGCTGATTGTCCTCGCATTTAGTTATCTGGTTAGATCAGGTAAGCTAAAAAGAACCACCGATTTCTTTAAAAATACGCAAAGAAAAATAAAGTTAAAAATTATAAAACTAGAATTGGCTTACTCTCAGGCTTAGTAATATTGTTTTATTAATGGGAAAAGAAACACAGATTGAAGGTTTTAATACAATTGCGCAAAGAACATTTTCAGACCGTAAGCGAACTAATATTTTAAAAAAAGCAGAACAGTTAACAATTGTATTTTTGCTTCCAAAGGTGCCTAAGTTCATTTCGCCAAACGTACTCACTTTAATGGGGACATTGGGTTCGGGATTACTTTTTTTAGCTTTTGTTTTAGGTACTTATGTAGCAAATTGGTATTTGCTTTTGGGTATTATTGGTTTGGCTATAAATTGGTTAGGCGATTCTTTAGACGGAAGACTGGCTTATTATAGAAATATTCCACGCCGTTGGTATGGTTTTGCACTCGATATTATTGCCGATTGGATTGGTATTGTACTTATAGGCTTTGGCTTCTACATTTATGCTGAAAATGGCACACAAATAGTAGCCTTTGCTTTTGTTGCATTGTATGGCTGGTCTATCATCATCAGCCAGTTACGCTACAAAATTACAAATGAATACAGTATAGATTCCGGCTTTGTTGGCCCAACAGAACTTCGATTTATTATTGCTTTCATTTTAATTGCAGAAATTTTATTTCAGGGATCAATTACCTATTTGGCTGGCTTAATCACTATGATATTACTTGTAATCAACATCATAGATACCCTAAAGCTTTTAAAGTTGGGCGATTTAAAAGATAAAAACCCAGATTGATATGTTCAGGAAAAAATCCATTTTGATCTTTCTACAAGCACAAGTTGCGGCATTTTTAGGCGGCATTACCGATTATGGATTAATGATTTTATTAACAGAAGTATTTAAACTGCATTTTACCTTTTCTATTTTAATCTCCGGAACCGTTGGTGCCGTTATCAATTTCAGCATCAATAGATTTTGGGTATTCAAAAATCAATCTGGTTATAGCAGCCACATCAATAGTCAGCTTTTTAAATTTGCGTTAGTTGTCTTGGGAAGCATTTCCTTAAAATCATTTGGTACGCTTATTTTGCAAAAAGTATTTCAAATCGATTACAGAATCGGAAGATTAATCACGGATAGTTTTGTTTCTTATGGATTTAATTATCCACTGATTAAATATTGGGTTTTTAGGGCAAACGAAAAACAGAAGGTAATGGAATCAAATTAATTCGTGTAGTTTAAAAAAAAGTAATTCAACACATAGAAACATAGATTTTTTATGTAAAAAAAGAAAACAAAAAGAAACTTAGTTTCTAACACATAGCCAACTATGTTTTTTTAAACAAGTGAAACGCCTTTTTTAATCGTCCTAAATCTATGTTTCTATGTGTTTAAATAAACGGTTTATATAAAAATTTCGTTATGAATAAATTACCCTTTAACTATTTTACAAAAGCACTAATCGTTATAACGATCTTATTAAATATAGTTTCTCAAGATCTATTGGCACAATCCAAAAATCCATCGCCATTACATTTTCCAACGCCTAAAAACGTAGATAATATGCTGTTTTACATTCAGCGGGACCCCAATACAAACACTGCTATTTATGCCATAAACTATCAGGAAAATGGAAAAATAAACAAAAGTAATCCCATAAAAGCGTATTGGATTCGGTATGCTGAGAAAGGAGAAAAAGAAGATTTTAATTATATACAACGCAAATTTGCCTACGGAATAGAAAGTAAATCCTTAAATAATGAGGAGTTTGAGCTTCAATTTGTATCGTATAAAAAGTTACCCTTAACCTTGAAAAAGATAGATTCAGATCAAAAATATCATGTTTTCGTAAATATAAATCAGAAAAAAATACAGGTAGAAAAAATATTTGTACGTATTGAAGGAGGTTCTTTTTGGTTACCCAATGTAAAGTATGCCGAAGTTACCGGAATTGATGCTTCTTCCAATAAAACAATTACGGAAAGAATGTTATTGAAATAGGGTATCCTATATATTTGGATAATGTTTTCTTATCTGCCAGAGATTCTAGTGCTGGTAAAAGACTTGTACTTTAAATGTTGTTCCTTAAAAATTAATGTTTTTATAGAAGTATTGTCTGTAAAGTACGTGATGCTTATAAAATCTCCAATCTCAATTTTATCATATTCCTTTTTTTTAATTGAAATGTTCCTATATTTCTCTTCAATCTGCGAATAAATTGCTATTTCATAAGAGAGCGTGTCCGATTCATAGCCTTCATTGGTTACAATCTCTTTTTCTACGACTTTCACATTTCCTTCTATCTTTTTTTGCAATAACAATCCCTGTTTTTCTTCTCTGGTTTTTATCATTGCTTTGATGGCAGTATAAGTCCAAAAGCCAAAAATTACTAACACCATCAGGAATGCAAATCCTTTATCATTGTTATCTGGCTTGTTAGTAATTAGGTAAATAATATAAATTGGCAGTACAATAGAAAAAAGTGATAAAAAAAATAAAAACAGATATGTTTTTTTCAATTCTCTCTTAAGAAATTTTATATCATCAGTATTTAATTCTTTAATTTCTAAAATTTCGTGCATCATAAAGGATATCAGACAGCTAATAATTTTAATGCTAATATAAATGAAATCCTTTAAAATTATGTTTTCGTAAATGTAAATCAGAAAAAAATACAGGTAGAAAAAATATTTGTGCGCATTGAAGGAGGTTCTTTTTGGTTACCAAATGTAAAGTATGCCGAAGTTACCGGAATTGAAACTTCCTCAAATAAAACAATTACGGAAAGAATGTTGTTGAAATAAGATAGACGTCATCAAAAATTATAATTTACGCAGTTTTACAGCCAATCAAACTATCTTCTTCGGCAGCCATCTTTAGTATATCACGTAATTCATTTAAATTTTCTATTTCACCATATTTTTGCAATTCATCTAAATCCTCTTGCTCGAAATATTTTATTATCTGCAATAAAGTATCGATTCCTTTAATCACTCGAGAAGGATCAAACAACAAACTTTCGATTTTTCCATTCACTTCTGTTGCACTTTCACCATAATCTCCATTAGCAAGTACATAAAACATAAATAGGTTAAGATAGTCCTCATAAATTTCGTAGGTATATCCCAGATCAACATTTTTGAGTTTATCTAGTGACCTAATACCTCCGTAAAATGATTTTGAATTATCGCTTATTCTAAATTTTTCTTTGGCCTCAAAATCTACTTGAAATATTCCTAAAATGGAGTTTACACTTTTAATATAACTCATATCTTTTTTATAAACCTCTATATATGTGTAAACACCCATTATTTAAAATTTAATATAATACTTAAAACTATTCGTAGTAATAAGCTAATATAAATAAATTATAGCTGTATGATGTGAAATTGCACGTAATAATAAAAGCAAAGTAAAGAAGAATTTCAAATATTCTACATCTTAAGTTTTAACCCGATCGCCCGGATAACTATGTTTAAATCATTCTGTAAATTAACAGCTTAACTTTTAAAATTACTTAAATACTTGTATTTAATATACTGACAGATGCGACAGGACCAGATAAAAACATTTGTAAAAAAATACGTATAAATACCTAATCTCAGGAGAAAAAACTTTCTTAATTTAGAAGAAAATATTCTGATTAAAATGAGATCTATTTTTTTAACCTGACATACCTTTTTTAGTTAATATTAAAATTTGAATCTTATGAAAAAACTTCTACTATTTTTTTTTATTTTAAGTAATACTGCTATTTATTCACAATCGGTAAAAGAAAAGCCATTAAAGAATAAGGATAGTATTGTATTGCAAAAAAAGACAAACACAACTTTATCCAATAAAGATTTTAATGCAATAATTCAAACCAGTTTTTCAAAACTAATTACCGGGCAAACCGCTAATAACGTTGGTAGTTATGCAGGTGTGGATATTGAGAAAACTGAAGTGACTTTCAGTCCTACATTTATTCTTGAAAATGGTAATATCATTACAGGCAAAATGATGGGAGGAATATCGGATGGAACCTATGCCATTTTTAACAACTCAAAGTTAAATACCAATATAAGTTTAGAAGTTCAGTATCATTTTTTATATAAAAAGACTCCAAGAACAATATATTATTATCAAAGTGACTATGATAAACACCTGGAAGATAGCACTAAAATCGTAAAAGACCACGCTGCGGCCAAAGCTAAAATCTTAAAGTCCTTCGATAACAATGAACGTATAATTGAAAACGATAAATTAAATACGGAAAATAAAACACTTGATACCGATATTACAGCCCTCAATCAAAAGTTGAATACTCCAATCACAGCCTATGAAAAAGAATTACTTACTGCCCAAGTTGATAATAAAACTTTCAAAAAGAATCAAAATACAGCTAAAATTGCTGAGAATAAATTGCTGAATAATGATTACAATAAATTAAAAGAACTACTCAAAATTAATAATATCAGAGCTGACAAACTAAATGAAAATGATATTTCAAAGTTAAAAGTAGCAGGTTATCAATTCTCTTGGTTTTCTTTGGCGTATAAACTTAAAAATGATGAATTTAGATTATTAGATTCAAAGGAAGTTTATGAGAATCAAATCACCAAAGACAATTATATAAGCCATGAGTTTAAAACACAATATTCTTATGTCAATTTAAATCCAACAAATTACAAAACAACCTACTTTACATCCTCTTTAACAATGAAGTATAAAAGTAATTTTAATGATTTAAAGAAAGTGGAAGTAACCCAAACCAGTACTATTGGAACAAGTTCAAATCAAATAAGGGAAACCTCTGATAAATTCTTTGCTTATTCAGGAACCTATAAAACCGGTGTAACTGAATTAAATGTCGATGTTGATTTTTATCATTTTCCATTTAGCAAAAGTGCCATAGGATTTCATATTTTTCCAAAAAGTAAATATACCCAAAACATAAAACCAGTGTACAACGCCGGATTTGGTGTGGTATTTCCATTTATTGATAAAAAGAAAGAAAAATCAAATATCAATGCTGAACTGTATTATAATTTCACTAATATTTTTAATTCTAACGACGTAGATTATACATTAATTGAAAGAAACAACATTGGTATACGTTTGGTTTTCCCAATAAATTTTAACCCTAACTAATTAACATCATGGCAAAAAATAACATTTTAAAAAGTGATTCCTTTACATTAGTGCGTAAATTCAAAGCAGTTTGTAAGGAAAAAGATCTCAATAAGGAATGGAGAAACACTGAAGATGAGGCAATTCTGGATGCTTTGGAGCATCAAGATGTCAATATTTCCCATAGAGTAGATATAATGGTACAGGAAAAGCAACAGTATATACTAACTATTGGACAAGATAAAATTGATAAAGCACTTAATTTAAAGTAGTTTGAAATATTTGTTTTTTATCTGGCAATTGTTTTCTAGTTTAATTTCCCCCGCTCTCCGAAGTGTTCTCATGAAAAGCTGCGCAATCCCGAAAGCCTTCGGGGACTAGTCAGCGCCCAAAAGTTTAGACGAATTTATAATTAAATTTGATAAAAGTCTCCTGACTTTTTAAGGTTACTTCTTATTATTGTCGTGGATTTTTTACATTCAGGAGGAATATTCTATTAATTTTAAAGTCAGAGACTTATGAGGTCTCTGTTTTTCATTTATATTTGTTTAAAATGGTGCAAAGTCGGTCCGGAAGGCTTTCGGGATTGCCAGCTTAAAGAAGAACACTTCGGGGAGCGGGGGAAAAATATTCAATATGAGAAAAACAATTCAAATAATAATAGCATTATCTATTTTAGTATTTGCATCTTGTCAAAATAAAAACAGCAATGTATTAGATGGGAAAAAATTTATTGGGTTTGAGGAAGATGTATATTTTGATTCTCCAGGGCATACTTTTCAAACAATATTAACTTTCGAAGATGATAGCGTATTAGTGGTAAAAAATTTAATTTCTATCGTTGACAAAGACACTTTGAATTTTAAAAAAAAGCAGTCTAGCTATCAATACAAAGGATTTGTTAAAAAGGAAAAAAACAATTTAGAGTTTGTTGCATATGCATATAACTGTAAAGGTTGTAGTGTTTTTTATTCAGTAGATAAAAAAGGAAAGCCAAAAAAGTCATTAGACAAAAAAACTTACAAAGGGTTTGTTACTAAAAATGGAATTAATTTAAATGGAATTAATTTTAAACCAGAATAAGCACTACAGTTAACAGCCGTTTGGCGAGATTGGGGTTTTAGGATGAATTTAAAGATGGTTTTGTATTTGGAAAATTTGTGTTTAACCGAAAAATCCCGCATCTTTATTCCCCAGCTCTTCGAGTGTTCTCATGAAAAGCTGTGCAATCCCGAAAGCCTTCAGGACTGACTTTTCGCAATTTTTTTGTTCCTTAGAAATTGGGATTGCACCGCGTAAAGAAGAACACTTCGTAGAGCACGGATTACAAATCCGCGCGATCGGGTTTTATAAACGTTTTTATTTAAATCTCAATAATTATTCTAATTACAAGAAGATTACCCATGAAAAAGCAAACCTATATTATTATCATATTTTTTTTTATTAATCTAATTCAAGCACAAAAGAACAGTCAAGATTATTTTACATTAAAGGGTGTTTTAAAAAATAATTACAAAGGGTATTTATACGTTTCTTATGCTGATAAAAAAGATAGTTGTTTACTAGAAAATAATAAATTTTCTTTCAAAGGGCATATATCAGGTAACATGACAAATGTATTTTTCTGGTTGAAAGGAAAAACTTGTGTAATGAAAAAAGAATTTTTTCTCGAAAATAAAAACATTAAAATCAACTTAGCTTTTTATGATGAAATCCAAGACAGAGATACGACAGTTTTTTTTCATGCAACTTCAATTGTAGGTACAAAAACAGCTCTAATACAGGACGATTATGAAAGATTTGCTGCTAGTAATTTATATGCTAAAGATCGACATCAAAAGTTATACAGAAAGCTAAACACAATGGCAGTTAAAAACCCAAAAAATTATTATGTGGGTACTTTAATAGAGGAAATGTGTTGGGATAGCACCTTGGATAAAAATCAATTAAAAAAAATATATAGTAAATTAGATAAAAAAAATCAACGAGAAAGCACTATTTATATTATAGAAAAAAAACTATATCCTAAAAACGACATAAATGTAAACGATATGGTTTATGATTTTGAATTGCCGGATGAAAACAATATTGTATTTAAAACTGTATATTTAAAAGGGAAATGGTATCTTATAGATTTTTGGGCAACTTATTGTAGTATCTGTATCGCTGCATTTCCTAAATTACAAAAGATTCATGATTTATATAAAGACAGGAATTTTGAAATTTTAGCAGTTTCCGTTGATAAAGATTTGCAACAATGGCAAAATTTCTTGAATATGCATGATCTAAAATGGAAAAATTTGATTGAAAAAAGAGGTATTGACAATAGCGAAGCTGTAAAAAAATACATTTCTTTTACCCCATCAAATTTTTTAATTAACCCCGAAGGTAAAATAGTTGCAAGCAATATTAGCCCCGAAGATTTAGAAAAATTCCTCAAAAAAAATTTAAAATAATCCTAAACAATGACCGAGAATTACAATTACATTTTCCAGTATTTGGAAAAGGAAGGCATCTTTATTGATAAAAATGAATTTTTGTTTCAAATACAATCACATCTCGATTATCCGATCGCTCGGATATGCGTAACAATAGCGCGGAAATTCTTTCTGTCCCCGTTGCTATATTAATAAAAACCGGATTTTCTTTTTTTAAATCTGTTAGGATATACTTTGCGGGCACGGATTACAAATCCGTGCGATCGGAGTTTTTTATGCCGTACTACTAAAAGAAGCTCCAAAAATTCACGTAGATTAAACTATTTTTTTATTTAATTTTTAATTAATTTTAAAAATGTATCATTTTTTTTACGTTTTTAAGAGATAATTTTAACTTAGCATGTGATTTAAGAAAATGAAATGAAAATAAGAGAATATAATAGAAGCTTATTATCAAAATTAATTTCAAAAAAGGTGTTTTTTTAGTAAACCTTAATGTTAAAGTATTTTATAAAAGGAAATATAATAACACTTAAATAAAGATAAAAGCTAACATACATGGAACCAATTACTTTAATTACGATTGCAGGTTACGTCAGTTTAAAATTTCTTGATCAATTCACAAAAGAAGAAGGCTACGGTAGAATTAAAAACTTATTTTTCCCGAAAAAGAAATATAAAAATCAATTAATAGAAATTATTCTTGAAACGATAGCAGAATTTCGCCAGCATTATTTAGAAAGAGAAGACCACTCTAAGTTTTATTTTTTTCAATCTCAGATAATATTTGAGGAATTGAATAAATATGTTTTGTTTGCAAAACAGACTATTAATTATGATGATTTGCTTCATAGATTTCAAGAAAACCCTAACATTATAGTTCCTAGTAGTGAAGAATTGGAATTTTTCTACGAGAGGTTTACTTCCAAAATAAAAGAAGACAAAAAACTGAAGTCTTTGTTTTTTGATGAAAACTATAAACCCAAAATATTTGAAATTGTTGAAAAATTAAATGATATTGAAGTTAAAGTTGATGATATTCGCGAAAAGGTTACAGCTATAAATTCTTCATTGAATTTTGTTCCTGATGAAGTGTGGTTTAAGAATCAATGCGAAAAATCAATCCTTGTTCTAGGAAAACGATATACTCCCGAACTTAATTTCGTTCTTGAAGTGTCAAAAATTTTTGATGCTCTTGGACGTACTTCTGATTTTAAAAAAACTATATCTGCTAACGTTGATGAACTGTTAATTAAAGGAAGAAAAGTATTAAAAAAGAAAGAGGAAGTAAAAGAAGATGTTGAATTATTAGAGCAGAAGTTTGATGAAATTTATCAGCTCTACTCTGCAATAGATTTTGAAAATAATGAAGAAATAGGATTTAGCAATTTTATAACCATTTTGGATTCAATTGAAGAAATTGCGAATAAATTAAAACAGTATTATAGTCAGGAAGAATATAAACTACAAAAGGAAAAAAATGAATTTTCGTATTATCATAAATATGGAACGGAACTAAGAAATCTTAGAGATTTTGAAAGTAATATTTATAAATTTAGAGATTTCATTGAAGATGGCTTATGTGAAACAGCTAATAATCCTTATTTAATTTTGGAAGGTGAGGCAGGGATTGGGAAATCTCATATGCTGGGAGATATTGTAACGAAACGAATTGAAAATGGGTACGAAAGCATTTTTCTTTTAGGGCAGCAATTTACTACAGAAGATAATACTTGGACTCAAATATTTAACTGGCTACAGATAAAAAACACAACTTCAGAAGAATTTTTAACTATTATTAATGAGAGAGCAAAAAAGACAAAAAAGAGAGTTGTAATTTTTGTTGATGCTTTAAATGAAGGAAGAGGAAAGTATATTTGGCCGGAGAACATAAAAAGTTTTATTTCGGAAGTAAAAAAATATGAATATTTAGGTTTGGTTCTAAGTGTTCGATCTTCTTATAAGGACTTAATATTTCCAAAAGAAGACATTCAAGAATTAGAACTCATCGAGAATAAGCTTTATGGATTTAGAAATAATGCATACGATGCCTGTAAATTATTTTTTTCCAATTATAAAATCCAACTGCCGAATATACCTCTTTTGCATCCGGAGTTTCATAATCCATTATTCCTAAAACTTTTTTGTGAAGGCATATCTAAATCTGGCCAAAATAAAATACCAGATGGTGTTCAAGGAATCAGCTCAATCATTAATTTTTTCATCAAGAATGTGAATGCTGTATTGGCAAGTTTTAAAAGGTTTGATTACTCATCCAGTATTAATTTAGTTGATAGATGCGTAGATGCTATTATACGTTACAAGTTAGATAATGAACTAAAGTATATAAATTACGAAAAAGCAATAGAGATTGTTGAAGAAATTGTTTCAAAATTTGTTAGTAAAAGAGGAACTTTTTTGGATGAACTTGTTTCGGAAGGAGTTTTTGCTAAGAATCTATTTTGGATTGAGAAAGATAGTTATGAAGAAGGGATTTATTTGGTTTATGAAAGGTTTGAAGATCATCTTACATGTAAATATTTATTGAATACAGATTTAGATTTGGAAACTGAATTTAAAGACGGAGGAAGTTTTTATAAGTATATTGAGGATGAAAATGCTTTATATTTTAATAAAGGTTTAATTGATGCTTTTTCTATTCAGATACCTGAAAAAATTAATAAAGAATTTTATGAATTAATTCCTCATTTAAAAGATGAATACACAATAGCGGACTCATTTGTTGAAAGTCTTCTTTGGCGAAAACATGAAACTATAAATGAAAGTTCAACGGAGTATATCAATAAAGTTGTGTTTTCTTACGATGAGACTGATCATTTATTTTGGGAAACAATTATCTCCATAACTTCGGTTCCAGAACATTTTTATAACGCATATTCACTAAATAATCATTTATCTGGTCTCAGCATGGCAGATCGAGATGCATCATGGACTACGATATTAAAAGATAAATTTGAGGATGATTCTTCTTTTAAAAGGCTTGTTGACTGGGCGTGGAATCAAGAGGATAAACTTCATATCTCCGATGAATCGATTAAATTAACAAGTATTACGTTAGCTTGGTTTCATACATCTACAAACAGAGAATTAAGGGATAGTTCTACAAAGGCATTAGTAAATTTGCTTCAAAATAGAATTGATGTATTAATTGAGGTTTTGATTTTTTTTGAGAACGTTAACGATCCATCAGTTTATGAAAGACTTTTTGCTGTGGCTTATGGATGCAGTTTAAGAACTAAGCAGATAGAAAAACTTACTAGCTTAAGTGAATATATATATCAAACAATATTCAAGGAAAAAGAGGAAGTTTATCCACATATTTTATTGCGTGATTATGCGAGAGGAGTTATTGAATATAGTTATTATTTAAAGATGAATTTATCTTTCGATATTGTGGATGTAAGACCTCCTTATAGAAGTAATTTTCCAGAAACGGTCTTGTCAAATGAAGAACTAGACAAATTATATAAAATTGATTATGATGATCCCAATTTCAAAAAAATATATTGGTCACAGGATGCGATTTTAAGTTCGATGACAACTGAATATGGAAGAGGTACTGGTGGATATGGTGATTTTGGACGTTATACTTTTCAGAGCGCATTAAGAACGTGGGATGTAAACCCAAATGACCTAAGTAATATTGCGGTTGAATGGATTTTTAATAAGTACGGTTACGATGTTGAAAAACATGGTGAATATGATAACAATCTAGAATACATTGGAAGAAAAGCGGCCACTATTGAAAGAATAGGTAAAAAATATCAATGGCTTGCATTATACGAACTAGCAGCGAGAGTATCTGATAATTTTAGGAAATTTGAAAGGTGGGCTAATGACGAAAAAGAAGAGCTATACCAAGGACCTTGGAATCCTTACGTAAGAGATATAGATCCTACAATTTTAATAAAAGCAACGACAACTTATCAAGAAGATGAAAAAAAAGAATATTGGTGGACCTATAAAGATACATTTAATTGGGATTGTTCTTTTGAAGATTGGGTAAAGAAAACCGACAATCTGCCAGTTATTGAAAATTTAATCAGTTTAAATGATACTGATGGTAATGAGTGGCTTGTTTTAGAAGGACATCCCGAATGGGCAGAAGAAAAAAAAATCGGCGAAGAAAAATGGGATAAACAGCACAAAAGGATGTGGTGTCAAATCAGAGCTTATATTTTAGAAGAAAAGGATTTTGATACTTTTACAAGTTGGTCAGCGAATCAAGAATTTATGGGAAGATGGATGCCCGAGAACAGAGAAAAGTATGAAGTTTTTAATAGAGAATATTATTGGTCGCAAGCTTATAAAGACATTTGTTATGAAAATTATGTTAATGATAAGTGGGATGTACATGACAGAAAAACGGGTAAATTAGTTTCTTCAGTATTTATACCTGTAGAAACATACATGTGGGAAGAAGAATTTGATAAATCTAAAGAAGAAACAATCACTTTTATGAAGCCAGGTTTAGGGATTTTTACAGGTATGAAACTCCAGTACTCAAATAAAGAAGGTGAATTTCTAAATTCGAATGATGATCTAATTTGTTTTGATACAAGTGCTAACAACAACTCTACAGCTAACTTTTTAATTAGAAAAGAGCCGTTTTTAAAGTATCTTGAGGAAAATAACTTAAAAATTGCCTGGACAATTCTAGGTGAAAAAGAAGTTATTGGAGGTAGTACTTTTAGAAAAAAATATCTAGGCATGTTGGAGTTCAGCGGTGCCTATTACATAAAGGATAATTTGATAATTGGAGCTTTAAATACAAAACAAGGTTAAAAAATATAATTTAAAACTCCAGTTAATTAAAGATGGCCTTATTTTTCAGGTCACTAATAAGGATTGATTTTTTTTTTGTGTTTTCGCAAACAATTGTAAAAACTAATTATTATAATCTAAAAAACTAAATCCGCTCTCCGAAGAGTTCTTATGAAAATCTGTGTGAATGTCTCCTGACTTCGCACCCGTAAATAATGGTCTAAAACAAAAAAGAGACTCGAAAGTCTCTTTATAGAATAATATATCTTTATAAATAATTATTTATTGATTAATTTCCCAAGCCTCGCCATCATTTCATCTTTCTCCTTCAACATACGCTCATATAAAGCAATTTTCTCTTCATGTAGTTTAATCAATTGATCAATTTGATTAATGGTAGAATTGTAAAATACAGATGCAGGTTGCTGACAATTGTCAAATGTATTCGAAATAATATTCACCGCTTGTTCCTCATCAAAATTCTGAAAAGCTTCAACAGGAATTTTTAATACTGCTGAAATTTGTTTCAGCAGGCTGTCTTCAATTACATCTTTCTGCTCCAGCATAGAAATTTTCTTTTGGTTCCAGTCTTCTCCCAGATCAAAAGCTAAT
The DNA here is from genome assembly GCF_001427905.1 of Flavobacterium sp. Root420. GTDB lineage: Bacteria > Bacteroidota > Bacteroidia > Flavobacteriales > Flavobacteriaceae > Flavobacterium. The sequence goes on along the minus strand of NZ_LMEF01000023.1, from coordinate 481,274 downwards.
GCTTCCTGTTTTATGTTAAGCATTTCTCTGAAACGTTTTACGTTTTCTGTTCCATAATCTAACCTATATTCATTTAATCAAAATGTTCGATGCAGTAGAACTGATCAGAGAGAGGGGCGTTGAGAAGATAAAAAAACGCCTCAGATTGATTCTGTAACGGAATAAAATATCCCTTCGTTATGAAAGGGCATTTAATTTTGTGACCTCTAACCTGAATAAAGGATGTATTATTGTTTGTTTTAAAATAGTAATTTAGAAAAAAAATACCGCAACTGTAAGTTTTTCAAGTTTTTATCAACCAATGCATAAAATAGAAATTATGAAGAAAGTAAACAATCAATTATGAAAGATCAATTTACAGATGTAATATTTCCGCATCAGGCATTGATTCATAAGATTTGCCGAATGTATAGGGACACGCCCGAAGATCAGGAAGATCTTTTTCAGGAGATAATCTATCAACTTTGGAAATCCTATCCCAAATTTCAGGGAAAGTCTAAAATATCAACATGGATGTATCGTATAGGATTAAACACTGCCATGGCATCATTTAGAAAAAACAAAGTCAAATTATTGTATTCTGATACTGTTCCGGATAAAAATATCGTCCCGGAAATCGCAGAACACTGGCGAGAGGAACTCCTGTTTTCGGCGATTCGCCAACTGAGTGATGATGAACGGGCACTTATCGGACTTTATCTGGACGATTTCAGTTATGTAGAAATTGCAGAAATCATTGGGATTTCAGAAAACAACATAGGAGTTCGCTTGAACAGAATTAAGAAAAAATTAAAGGTAATTTTAAATACATAATTATGGAATTAGAAAACTTAAAATCAGAGTATCAAAATGCAGGAAAAGCAGCATTGAGTAAAACAGACATTCAAAAAATAATTTTAGAAAACAATAATCCGGTATTAAAAGGCATAAAAATACAACTGCTAATAGAAACGATTCTTTGGGCTATTTTCCTGGCGGTATATTATAATATTTTTGACGGACACTTAAAATCCTCTCTTTGGAACTTCCTGCTTGTCGTTTCAGTTATTTTTATACTGGTACATAATGTATTGGGATTTCAAATCGTAGGCAATCCCATAAATGGAGAAACTATTCTGGAATCATTAAAAAATTACTTAATCAAAATTAAAAACTATGCTGTTATTTCTATTGCTACACGAGTATTTGCAATTGTAATGCTTTTGGGCTATTTTATCTCAACTATATCGTTAACCAATGAAAAATTGGTTTCCTTAAGTTTTATTTCTCTTGTTATTCCTGTTCAAATTTACGTATTGCACCGAGTTTGGGCTATAAGAAAAAGGAGAATAAATAAGATGTTTGAAAGTCTGAAAGAATAAACTAATAGATATAGTCGATTAGATCAAATAATTATCTTAACCCATCCTGATAAGACTTCAGGAGATAACTTAGCAAACCCACGATGCAGTAGAACTAATTAGAGAAGGGGGGATGAGAAAATCAGGAAACGGATAGATTGTGAGAAGAAAAGCTTAAAAAAAGCTTTTGTATTAGAAAGTATATTTATCAGTAAATCAGTTATTTATAAAATATTTAACAAGGGCAACATGGGAATTATATAAAATATATGCATAATTTTGCAACATCAAAAAATGAAAGTTTAAGTTTTACAGTTTCCCAAATCTCAATTTACTTAACCCAATTTTATAGTGCGTATGAAAATATTTTTTATGGTATTGTTTGTTTCTTTGAGTTCCTTTACCACCTACAATGCAACTGATAAAAAAGAAGCATTATCGGAGCTCGAGTTTTTAAGGCTTGCTGATCACGTTAGCGAGATCAAATCGGTACTAGGCAATAATGGTCGTTATAATACTAAGATTGCCTTTTTGGTTGACATGAAAATTAAATCGGGCAAGAACCGTTTTTTTGTCTACGACCTTCAAAATAACAAGATACTTGATCAGGGTCTTGTAGCCCATGGAAGCGGATCGGAAACCGGAATAAGAGGAGAATTGAAATTCAGCAATACTCCCAATTCAAATTGCACTTCCCTTGGCCGATACTCGGTCGAGAAATCCTATACTGGTATTTTCGGAAAAGCCTACAGGCTTAACGGACTGGATGATTCCAACAGCAATGCCTTAAAAAGAGCTGTTGTGCTGCACCAGTATTCGGCTGTACCCTACGAGGAGCAGGATTATTATATCAGCAATAGTCACGGCTGCCCAATGGTAAACGAAATGTTTTTTAAAAGGCTGGAGAAAATTATCGACAGTTCTAATTCAAAAATTATGCTTTATGTTTATTATTAATTATAAAGCAAGTGCACGAAGTACGCATAAAGTATAGTTGTCAGAATTGCAATCTTTGAAATCTGTCATCAAAAACAAGACAATAAAAAAGCTTATTTTATTATAAAATAGGCTTTTTTATTTTTTATAAGTGAACAGGAAGTTCTGAATTTCACGAAGTTTAATTCAGAACCATTTCAGTATCCTCTGTGTTTATATTAGGCAGTAAATCTTCAGTAGGTTCATCCCAATGACCCCAGTCTCCTTTATATGGAGTGCGGTAGGCCACATCACAATTATTGTCACCGTAAGCCATAACCTGATACGGACATTTTTGAATTTTCTGAGTTTGAATATTTAAGTTTTCCATGGCAGGTTTTATTTTTCGTAAAGATAGTATCAACTTAAGTCTATTTGTTATACTTAAAGGGTTGGTAGTTATGTAATTCCCATTAGTATATTGTAAATAGCAGTGACCTCGACGGAACAAATGTCAAACTTTTTTATGGAAGATTTGGAACGTTTACTGCATATTCCTAAGCTAAAATTATGAAAGAGCGTGTTCTAATTTTTCTTTCCATTTTTCCCAATTAGGAGATAATGTATTTTGTAAATCATAGAATTCCTTGTTATGATTGTGATGTCTAAAAAGGGGAAATTTACCCTTTGGAATTGGGTGTATATCCTGCTGTTTTTCAGTTGAATAGTTGATAAGTTTGTCTCGTAATTTTAATATTAAACCGTATGCCGAAAAGGGAATAGAGTAGGTAAACAACAAGTTAATTATTATGAGAAATTTTATTAAAGGAAGACTTTTAGGACGTTTATGCGAAGACTGTGAAGAAAATGTCAGTCAGGTTAAAGTACGTTTGTACCTGCCTGAAAAGAGAACAAATGTTGAAGGTGCGCTAGCTGCTTCCGAAAAAGAAACATTTAGATTATTAACTCCACAGGAAGTTAAGGAGAAAGAAGGCAGATTAGTAGGTGAGGGTATGACTGAGGATTCGGGTGAATTCCTGATTGAATTAAAAAGAGATTATGCTGATTCAGCCTTAGAATTTGATTTTGAATGTGGTACAGTGCCTAAAGGGGCCCTGCCACCGAAAAAATTTCCAATAAGACAATTCCACGTTACTACATTTTATCCGAAATGGGATGCTGAAGGCCAGGCTACAGCAGATACCAGAATCGGACAATATTCTTATACGATTCCGAACAGATGGTGGTGCGAAATTAAAGGACGGTATTTTGATGTGTGGACTATCTGCGGAAAATTAGTAGACTGCAAAACCGGTAAGCCATTAATTGGAATTAACGTGATTGCCATGGATGCCGATTTTGTTACGGATGATGAGCTTGGTAGGGGATTAACCGATAATAATGGGCATTTTATCATTTATTACGATTCTCTCAAATTCAAAAAAACGTTTCTTTCACCAGCTTTCAATATTGAGACAGATATTACATTTCCTTTTGCCAGCGGTCCGGATGTGTATTTTCAACTCGAATATAACGGGCAGAGATTTGCCTTGGAAACTGCGGCTAATCGAAGAAACAATGTGGGATATTGCTTATGCGTGAAATTATGTTCTGATAAACTTATACCTGTTGATCCTCCGATCCCGCCTTCCTTTACCCATTTTGGACTGATACAGCATATTCCTATCCAGGCAGGAATCACAGATGGTAAAGCCAGTGGATTTGCATTCTTTTCATCCGTTAATATGGTGGGTTCTATCAGCAAAAAAATTAATGGAAACCCGATGCAATATCTATTTGAATATCAGGAGGTAGCAACTCCTGCAACAGCGCTTAATCCGGCAGGTTGGCATCCGGTTGTACCTAATATGATTGCTAAAACAAATATTGGATACTTGTGGACTCCTTCAGGAGATCCGGCAAATCCGTTTGATCAGGAGCCATACTATATTAATGGTACAGGAACAGAAAAAACAGTTACTTTTAACGGTAATTGGATTGAAGTACCTCAGGAATCCAATTTTGCACCGCATACAGATGCCCAAATATTATATTTGGACACCGAAACACTTACCGGTGTAACAAATATTGATATGGCAATGCCAACGTCAGGTATTGGGAATTCAACAGTTTCTGCTGCACGTCCTCATACTCTGAATCGTTATTTTGCGATTCGCATGAGACAAAGAGAAGGCAATAACAGTGCGACAGAACTTGTAGCCGGTACTTCTAAAGCCATTAGTATATACAATGTTATTTATAACAATGTAAACAAACACGGAAGTTGGGCTCCAGCAACTGTCAATGGCCAGCGTATAGCATTATCTCTGGATATACAGGAAATAATATCAGGCATGAGCGGATGCAGTAAAATAACAACGGCGTTGCATATAAAATATGGCGCTCGAAATGAAAATCTGGGTAGCGTTGGCCTTTCTATTATAGGTCCTCACAAACCAGGTCAAAGTTTTGATTTTAATCCTATTGCTCTTATGGCAGCTCCGGAAACTTTTGGGACAACAGAATTGGTGTTTACGCCTCCAACACAGACTGTCAATGATTTATTGCCTTGTGCTTATACAATCAAAGCAACAGCAACAGCAAATCTTACAAATGGTGAAGGCGGCGTAGGAACTTATGAAGATTTAGTTTCGTTCTGTAAAGTTGATTAGTTAAAGATGCCTTAACGGAATTATTACCAAAAAAAGTCCCAATCCGGAAATTTCGAGATTGGGACTTTTTTTGCCTAATCCCCAACTTTTGCACCTGATCCCTAATATATTGATTAATGATTTTTTAAATAAAAAAAGGCGCCAATTGAAGACAATTGGCGCCTTTTGGCTGTGGTGACCTCGACAGGACAAATTTCTATAAATTTTATGGAGGATTTAAAGAGGTTGGCTTACTGGAAGTAGAGACTGTCTTTATATGTCTTCAGTATTTTGGTTTGGATGTACTGTTGGGGATTGGTATCTTTTTTCTGAGGGTTAACTTATTTTATTTTTGCCTAATATTTTAAACATCAATTGTCTTTGGGACTAAAAGGGCAGAATATTTGGACTAAATAGAAAAATATATTTTTTACAATGCTTGTATCTTTGCAGTTGAGTCTATGCTATTTTAGGATAAATTTCAAAAGATTTTCTAGAACAAAATTATAACCGCTTTAGAGCTTGAACAGTTGTGGTATGAAAAAAATGATTAAAGTTCCAACTTCTTTAATTGGGTGCGATGCGCCGCAAAACTTTTTGATGTTAGATGGTTGTTCAGTAATTGAGCAGTGTATACACAGTACAGAAGTTAAAGGAATCATGTACCTAGAACAGCATTTGCTCCTTATTGTACTGGAAGGGTCCGTTGATCTTACTTATGGAAAGCAGGAATATAAGCTTGGAAAGAATGATATGATTTTGCTAAAAAAAGCAACTGCTGTAAAGTATCACAAATTCGGAAATAGTGAAAATGATAATATTTACGATAGTTTCATGTTCAGTATCAAAGATGATGTTCTAAAATCTTTTTTATCAACTTCAGAAATTAAGTTCTCAAAACCTGAAGGAGAAATTAAGACAGGAGTTTACCCAATGAATGAATGTTTGGTTGCATTTGCCCATTCTCTAAAGCCTTACTTTTTTGATCACTCTGTAGTTCATCCCGGACAGCTTCGCCTGAAGATTATGGAATTACTTTATGATGTTGCAGAATGCAACCGAAATATGTTTTTACAAATTCTCCAGTTGCACGAGCCTGTAAGAACTGATATCCGTAATGTAGTGGAACAGCATTATGCTTCACCAGTCTCTGTTGCTGAACTGGCTTATCTTTCCGGAAGAAGTCTGTCAAGTTTTAAAAGAGATTTTCAAAATATATACAATGTTGCACCAGCAACCTGGATCAGAGAAAAGAGATTGGAAAAGGCAAAAAATATGCTGGAAACTACTGCTTTGTCGGTTTCAGACATCTGTTATTCCCTAGGATTTGAAAACGTCTCTCACTTTTCAAGAATTTACAAAGAATTTCACGGGCAGGCACCAAGTATCTCTCGTTAGTGATTGCTGAAGCATAAATCAACTTCGATAAAATTTCAGTATTCAATTATTTGAATTAAAGTCCCATCTTATTCTCAATTTCTCACTAAAAAAGTTTTTATAACAAATCTTATTTAATTGAGAAACTTCCACATTGCATAATTTCCAATTCTATAAAAGGACTAATTAGTCAAAATCTTTGAGCTAATTAGAAAAAACTTCATGATTTGGTCATTGTACCTTTGTTTTAGAAATAGAGCACAACTATTCTGTCAGGCAGTAAAGTTCGTTATGCTCAAAGAATTAACAATATTCAACTAAAACAAAACGATTTATGAAAAACATTCCAGAACGAAAAAACGCAGTTCCAAGTTCCACAGATCTTAATACTAATGGCTTTAGGCAAGGCACTGGGAAAATTTCGAAAAAAATATTCTCCGTAGCTACTATCTCAGCATTAACAATTGGCGGTTTATTAGTTTCCTGTCAAGACAAAAATAATCAAAACAATAAAACAGAAGTTATGCAAAACAATCAAGAACAAAAAGAAGGTATCCTGAAAGCAATAGATTTATATGTAGAAGCAGGAAAAAAAGGTGATGGCAATATTGCAAAACCAGCATTTGCATTAACTGCAACAATGTCGTGGTCTGAAAATGGAGCATTAAAAAGTGTTCCTATCCAAGCACTATTTGATGGGTTTTCTGCCGCGAAGCCAATGGAAGCGAAGTACAAATTGACCACTCTGGATGTAGAAGGTAATGCAGCAATAGTGAGAATCGAATCTCAGTTTGGATCGGACAAATATGCAGATATGTTTACCCTGGTAAAAGACGGCAGCGATTGGAAAATCATTAGTAAAATTTATCAAATTAAAAAATAAGAATAATGGCAGTAAATCAAAATATAAATACCGTTCAGGATTATGAAGATGTCTTGGCGGCAATGGAAGGTTATGTTCATGGATTAAAAACAGGAAGCGTAGCAGAATTAAAGAAGACTTTTCATCAGGATGCGGTTATGTATGGTTATTTAGGTAATGACTTTTCACAAGGTAGTATAGATAATCTGTATACTTACGTGAAGAAATTTGGTGCAGCACCCAACATCGAAACCAATCTGACGGTTTTACACAAAACACCTACCACAGCAATTGTTCGCATTGAAATGGAACATGATGCAGCAGGTGAAGATTTCACCGATTATCATTCATTAATCAAAATTAATGGTGAATGGAAAGTTGTTTCAAAGCTTTTTCATCTATATACTAAATAATTAAAAATCATTTCGTTAAAGTTTTTACTGGGAGTATCGTTTTGCTTTCAGTGGAGCTCTGCGTTTAAAAATAAAATAACTAATGAATAAATATAATAAGTTGTTTGCTCCCTTGTTATTTGGGAACGGAATTAATTTGAGAAATAGAATTGTGATGTCGCCTATGACTACCTGGTCATCTAATGAAGACTTTACTATATCTGATCAAGAAATAGAATATTACAAAAAAAGAGTAAATGGTGTTGGTTTAGTAATCACAGGATGTACCCATGTTACAGCAAATGGCATTGGTTTTACCCACGAATTTGCAGGATATGACGATACTTTCCTTCCAAGTCTGAAGAAGTTGGCGGATGCTGCTAAAAATGGTGGAGCACCGGCAATTTTACAGATGTTTCATGCAGGCAATAAAGCAATTCCTGAACTTATCCCAGATGGAGAAGTGGTAAGTGCAAGCGCTGTCTCAAGTGGACCAATAGTACTTTTTGAAAAAGAAAATCTTTCAAAAGAATTGAGTGAAAATGAAATTCTGGAAATTATAAAGGCATTTGGAGAGACCACCAGAAGGGCAATTGAAGCCGGTTTTGATGGCGTAGAAATTCACGGAGCACACGGATTTTTGCTTCAAAATTTTATATCGCCTTTTTTCAATAATAGAAATGATCAATGGGGAGGTTCTCTGGAAAATCGTTTGCGACTTAGCCTTGAAATTTTAAGAGAAGTAAAAAATGTAGTTTCAAAATATGCTGATCGCCCTTTTCTGATAGGATACAGAATATCACCTGAAGAATTTCCACAACAAACTTATGGGCTTCCAGATACGTTCATTCTAATGGATAAGCTGATTGAAGAAAAGATTGATTATTTACATTTTTCGTTGCTGGATGCTGTCAATCAAAAAACAATTGATTCAGAGTTTTCTAAAGAACCTATATCAGTTGTACTAAACAATTATGTTAACAGCAGAGTTCCTGTTCTGGTTGCCGGAGGTATTACAACACCAGCAATGGCTGATCAGGTTGTAGATTATGGTGTTTCTATGGTGGCAATCGGAAGAACTTTGATTGTTAATCCTGATTGGGTAGAATTAACCCAAAATGGAGAAGAAGATAAAATCACTTCAATTCTTAAACTTAATACAGTGGAAGAGAAAAAAATCCCATCAAAATTAATTACAATATTCGAAAAACTAGAAGGATGGGTACAAGTTGAAGCTTAATGTAATCAATAGCGAAAATAAAGATTTATAAAATAAAAATCAGTTGGTTGATGGTTTTGAGATTACTTTATATAAATTATATAAAAAAGGCGCCAATTGTCTTCAATTGGCGCCTTTTGGCTGTGGTGACCTCGACAGGACAAATTTCTATAAATTTTATGGAAGATTTAAAGAGGTTGGCTTACTACATGTAGGACATGTCTTTGTATGGCATCAACAATTTGGTTTGGATGTTCTGTTGGGGATTGGTATCTTGATTGGTCATATGAGAATGAGTGATTGATTTTTTTTCTATTTAAAATTTATTGATCTATTTTTTCAAATATCCAATTATAAAAACTCAAAATATAGATCATTTAAAGTATTCTTAACATGTCTTGTATAGAGACTTTGGCTTCCAAAATTACCTAGTTGTCCGTTTTTATAGTAGGTCTGAATACAATTCGAATAAATTGTTCTCCGGGTCTCTAAAATGTGCAACTCTAATTCCCCAAGCGGTCATATCTTTTGGCTCTGTCAGGAATATTACACCTTTATCTTGCAGGGAAGTATATGTTTCATCGACATTGTCCACTTGAATTATGATTGCGATTTTGTCTTGCAGAATTTCGTTTTCCCTGACCTCGCCCTTGTTTATGGCGCTACTCATTAATTCTGCCTTAAACAACGCAAGTACTGATGTACCCCCAACGGTGAAACTAGCATAATTTTCTCCAAGTTTGCCCCAATTACATTCTAAACCAAGGATGTCATTATAAAAAGTGAAGCACTTGTCAAAGTTGTTTACTAAAAGTCTAATGTTACTGAATTTCATTTTGTTGCTTTTTAAATTATTTAGATGCAAAACTACTTTTCGTTCATCGTCGTTAATTGTAAAAATCGGTCGTTTTTGTTTTCAAACAATTCTGTTGGTTTGTTTCCTGTATATTTTTTTAAGTCCTTGATAAAATGTGACTGGTCAAAATAATTTTGTTCAGGATAAAACTGTCCTTTCTTTATATGTTTAAATGCATCATAACATTTTAGAATCTTGCAGTATGATTTTAGTGGAACACCAAATCTGTCTTTGAAATATCGATTAATTTGTCGGGTGCTCCAAAAAACCTGTTGAGAATACCATTCTACAGTCTGTTGCCCTTGGGTTTGATACAATAAGTTAAATAAATTCTGTTTTTTTCTGTCGATGCTTTTTTTCGCACTCAGAATTGAAATCATAATTTTATTTAATTCTTCAGTAACGCTTTCTAAATCTGTAAATGATAATTGGTCTATTTGCCAAAAATCCGGATCGCGTGTTTGCTCGCTATTACAAAAAGGCGAAATTTTATGTTGCAAAATATAATCGACCGCTAATAATTTAAACCGTATTCCGAAAAGTTGCTGATTTGGTTCAATGGAAACTTCAACTTGTTTAGTCCAAAGTCCTGTTAGCGAAATCCCTTCCTGTTTGTAATTGTTAAGCGACACAATAAGGTCAAAACATCCATCGGGCAAAATTGTAAAGTCAAGTTGTTGAGTTGTTGAATTATCAAACCACCAATACTCCTTAACGAAATTGGTTAGTAATTTGTCAGGCTGAAACTCTTTATATATCATTCCGCTTTTTTGGGTTAAGTTTGTTTCGGATGCCTTTTACAAGTAGGGACATATCTTTACATCTTGCCGTTTTTGAAAATTTTGTAGCAGAGTATTTACGGGGCATCAAAAATAAGATTAAAATCACAAATTCTGCTGCATTCATAAATAGCTAAAACTCTATTATCACCTTTATAGGTAAAAGCATATTTATATTTCTCTATTACTGCCCTTCAAGTTAGCCTACATAACAATACAGGCAAAATTGTTTTTGCTAAATTATGTAAAATAATTTGGCTTAGTATGTGGTACTAGTATGAAATCATATATTATATTAACACTATAATGCAATTCTAGCCGTAAGTAACAATAGTTATTTCTAGATTTTTTCAGTAGCTTGTTTTAGGGGGAGGGTAACTATGAATTCAGCACCGTTTTCTTTTTCTCCTTTAGCCATTATAGTTCCACTATGCCTGTTAATTATCTTTTGGCAAAGTGCCAGGCCAATCCCATTGCCCTCGTATTCATTCTTGGAATGAAGTCTTTCAAAAGCATTAAATATTTTGTCTGCATAAATAGGATCCAGTCCAATACCATTGTCTTTGAAGGAAATTTCAATAGATTCAACCGAATTGATAGTCTTTAGTGTCGATGTAATAATAACTCTGGGAGGCTGGTTGGCTTTTGTGAATTTGAGTGCATTTTGGATAAGATTATAAAATAGCTGATGAATGAGAATAGATGCTCCCTCCATTTCAGGAAGATCGCTTATGATTAAAATGGCATCTTTTTCTTTTATTATAAGCTCAAGATCTGTTTTGATGTTCTCCAATAGATCGTTTAGGAAAATCTTTTCAACTGGTTGAGTGCTTTTGTCCATAGTAGAGTAGGCAAGGAGTCCTTCAATAATGCATTGCATACGAGTTGCAGAATGGGCAATTTTGTTTAAGTGCATAACAGAACGGTCAGGTAACTGGCCGGCAATCTCCTTTTTTAAGAAGGCATTGAAGATTTTAATTTTCCTGACCGGTTCCTGAAGATCATGGCTCACCACATTGGCAAAATGAAGTAGATCATCATTAGATCGTCTGAGCTCCGAGGTGCTTTCTTCGATCTTTCTTTTGAGTTCAACTTCAAATTCTTTTTGGTCATGTATATCCTGTACAACTCCTAAAATTGTTGATGGATCACCCTTTTCATCTTTTATGATTTTTCCAAAAACCTTAATCCATTTCTCGGAGTTGTCTTTCTGTATAATTCTGGCTTCGTAGCAGACTATTCCGTTTTCCAGGGCATCTTTATGAGCTTTTTCCCGAAGGTGGCGATCGTCAGGGTGCAGTTTTGCTACCAGTGCTTCTATAGTAATTTCAGAGTCGATGGACCAGAGCTTTTTAAAATTATCAGAAGTTTTAATCTTGTTTGTTGTAAGGTCGACTTCATATGTTCCCATACCACAAGCTTCTATTGCCATGCTCAGCATTTCATCAGAATTTACTATTTGACTTTTTGCTTCATGTAATTTAGTTACTTCTATGCAGGTATGTACTACGCCATAAACAACTCCCTTTTCATTGCGAAGAGGGGTAAAATTATAATTAAAAAAATGTGGTTCGCATACTCCCTTTATAAGGATGTCAAGTTTTCGGTCGTTGGCCTGAAAAGGTATTCCCGTTTTCATTACCCTGAGAATTTCTTCGCTAATCGAATCTTTATGAAAATCAGCAATGATATCGGCGATTTTTTTACCAATAACCTGCTCGCCGGTATTCCATAAATTACGCATGGCGGGATTAGCAAAGGAAATTACTAAATCGTCAGTACAATAAACTGCAGTGGGCAGTGGAGTATGTACTAATATATCTTGTAGAAAAATTAAATTATTATGCACATCTATTAGCTTTATGGTTTATGCTAAAGTAGTGTGCTGCCTAAAAAGTCATGTTATATGATTTAATACTAATGATTGCACAACTTCAATATAATTAATTCCCTAACGGTTATGTTCTGTGAATGTTAAAAATGTATATATTTTAATATTATTGCTTTGTTGAAATTTTATTAAACATTTATAGTACTTTTGGCAATTATAAAAACCGCTTCAATATGATAAGTTCTAAAAATTCAGCCATGACTTCTAATGAACTAGAAGGAAAAGAACCAGTAAAAATTATATTGGCTGAGGATGATCAGGATGATCAGGAATTATTTATGGAAGCGCTTAATGCAACAAAAGTCCCTTCTGAAGTTATTACGGTAGAAAACGGGGAGGAATTGGTTAACACCTTGAAAGATCCGGCTGAACCAAAACCTGATATCGTTTTTATAGATATAAATATGCCCGTTAAAGGAGGCAAGGAGGCACTCGAAGAAATAAAGAGCGATCAGGAACTTAAGGATATCCCTGCAGTTATGCTTTCTACTTCCAATCACCCCAATGATATTGAAGAGACTTTTAACAAGGGAGCAAACCTATATATACAAAAACCAAGTTCTTTTACCGGCTTTATTCTCATTCTGAAAAAAGTATTCATTCTCCATTGGACAAAGGCTTTAATAAATCCGGTTAAAAATATATTTTTTGTTTCTGAAAAGAATATTTCTCATAAGGATTAAATAATAATCTTTCTTTTTGCGTATCATGATTAGATGCGCTTTCATCCTTATTGTTGCGCCGATATCATTCTCTTTTCCAATAGAAGTCCTCTTTAAACCTCTATTTTTTTCTACAATGAGGTTGTCTTTGAGATGTAGAATTATATGAATGTAAAATAAAAATCTCAATTTCAGTAACTTCTCATTTTAAAGCGGTACATTTGAGCAATTAAATACATTAAAATGCAAGAAGGTACAGTAAAATTTTTCAATGAAGAAAAAGGATTCGGATTCATAACTCCAAGTAATGGAGGAAACGAAGTTTTTGTTCATGTTTCAGGTCTATCAGAAAACATTCGTGAAAACGATGAAGTACGCTATGACATTGAAGAAGGCCGCCGAGGTCCAAACGCAGTAAACGTAGTGATAGCATAATATACTATAACGGTTAACTTATAAAAGGCATCTGTATTCAGATGCCTTTTATTGTTTATGTACTTTTCGCCATTATATTAACATGACCAATAACTTGCTGCTTTAGCAATTTTTTGATCTAAAACTTTTACAGAAACATCAAGCGACACATAGGGAAATAAAATTGACTTTTTAAAGTTTCGAATCTAAACTCGTCAATGCTTGATTTTACTGAGCTTCTAGTTTTTCAAAATAGATCGTGTCACGATTCTGCCACAAAACTTAAAGTATCTTTTCTGCCCTTAGTAATGATCTTTGAATTTGTATCTTATAGGTACTTTAAAAGCATTTTATATTATTTAATAGTGCAAAACTAATTTCTGTAAGTGTAATTAGCAAAATATTTTAAAGCATTGTTTTTGTTTTAAGTTTTCTTCTTTTAACACCAAAGCTCTTGTGTTCTGTGTCCACTTTTAGGTATGAAATCTAGAACACTGTGGTACTTTACTTATGGCTGATCTTCTATTAGAGCTAAAATTTCCGCAATAGTATTGGTTGTATAAATTTCTTGGCCAGATTTGAACTTAATTGTATTTGTTCCCTGTTCGTCATCTTTTGGTACCACGTAAAGTATTTCTTCAACTAGTACCAAAAGAGTTGGACTTCCATAGTTTAATGTGATAAATTTCATATTTTATTTTTAAGTTATTAAGTAATAAAATCTCACAAAAAAATACAAAAATTATATTTTTGTGTGAGATTTTATTTATTGTTTAACATATAGATTTACTCTTTGAAGCTACGGGTAAATTGGAATCAGATAATGGCCTCACTGCGATACAGGTCCTTTTTGCGAGGGCAGGTCGATATTATTCTGCGGAAAGGACTTTCAAAGCTTTTTCAGCTGCCTTATATGTTCATCAGCCTGTTACCTACACATTCGAACTCTAAATTGGCAAAGGTTTATTTTGCTGGATTTCTAATTTTTCAGATCGTTTGTGCCACGATTTTGCCAGAAAACTTATTCTGTTGACAATTTAGATAATAAGCAGTTTAACAGGCATTGCTTTTAATGGTAAAAAAGGTATCCACTCCAAAACCAATGTGCCACGATTTTGCCACAAAACTTAAAGTACTTAAAATTTTAAATTTTTCTTTTATAAAATTCTTTTGACTCATTGGAACTGACTTTTATGTGGTGTGGAATCACCGTTCTGAAAAAGACATGGTAGCAGCTATGCTTAAAAATTTGATAAAAGAAGATTTTGATTAGATCGCCGAAATTAATCCAAAGCAGTTCTAAAAAAAAACATAATCAAGTGATTGCTTTTAAATTATTGAAAATAATGTAGTTTTTTAACAAAAAGTAAGGATTTTGTCATACTTTTATAATTCGAAACTGTATTGTTTTTGGTGTAGTCTTAATACAATGGCATGAATAACGTACAAACAATTGCTAAGAAAACCGATCCTAAAATATTGAAAAAAGAAAACTATTTTACGTCGCCCTTAATTTTTGTTCTTTTAAAATAGATTTCAAGAATAAATATAATCCTCATTTTTTATAATTATAAAGTTTTCAGAAATACTTTATACACCTTTTTTGCTTTTCCATTCAAGATTAAAATAAGTAACAAATATAAAAATTATGAAAAACGATTTATTGACAAACAGAATGTTCTTTCGACTCAAAAAAGCAACCTTTCCCTTATTTATTGTAGTTGTTATTTTGACTGATGTTAGTGTAAAGGCTGCAGAGAATTCAGACAGCAAAAAAAACAGAAACTCAACTTTTAAAAACAAAGAAATTGATCTTGTAAAAGGAAAAGTTACCGACGAGACTGGCGCTTCCTTACCTGGTGTTAGCGTTTTGGTAGTTGGTACCAAAAAAGGAGCCGTAACCGATATTGACGGAAATTATGTTATTGAAGCCAAAATTGGTGATGTTCTGCAATTTTCGTATGTAGGTTTAGAAACAAAAACCATAACTGTCAATGGAACTGTTGTAAATATTACATTATCGGGAGGAAGTGGTGAAACGCTGCAAGACGTCGTTGTTATTGGCTCGCGTAATCCTACCAGAACAGTAACAGAATCAGCCGTTCCTATCGATGTAATTGCAATGAAAGATATTGCCACGCAAGGCGCACAAACCAATTTAAATCAGATTTTGAATATGGTGGCGCCCTCGTTTACTTCCAATACCCAAACGGTAGCTGATGGAACTGACCATCTTGACCCTGCGCAATTAAGAGGTTTAGGCCCTGATCAGGTATTGGTTTTATTAAATGGAAAAAGAAGACATACCTCATCATTGGTAAACATTAACGGGACGCCGGGAAGAGGATCTGTAGGGACAGATCTGAATGCTATTCCGTCTTTTGCCCTTGATAAAATTGAAGTTTTAAGAGATGGAGCTTCTGCTCAATATGGATCAGATGCGATTGCGGGCGTGATCAATCTTAATATAAAAAAAGACACTAAAAAACTCGATATCAATCTCTTTTCAGGAAGTAATTTTTCGAGAAATGCGAACGATCACAGAGGCGGTAATGACGGTAACCATTATCAATTGGATCTAAACTATGGTACAAATTTAGGTAAAGAAAAAAGCTTTATTAACTTAACAGGAAGCTTACAATTACGCGATGCAACAAGCAGGGCTAATGATGCAACAGGTACAATTTACAATGCTTATAACGCTATTGAACAAAGAGCTTCGGAAGACGGAATTAATATCAATTCTCTTTTTGGAAATATTTCTAACACACCCAATTCTACTCAAATCATCAATACAATAAAAGGATATGCGCCGCAAGTAAGCTACTTTACAGGGGCACAACAAACTGCGATCAGCAATGCGACCACTATTGCGCAATTGCAAACCGCTTTAAACTTTGATGCCACCGATGGAGAACTGGCGTATAGAAATCTTGAAAGAAAGAATTTTAATATGAGAATCGGTCAGTCTTCGTTTGAAAGTGTTCAGTTCTTTTTGAATGCTGCTTATCCTATAAATGACAAATTGGAAGTTTATGTATTTGGAGGAACCAGTTACAGAGAAGGTGAATCTGCCGGCTTTTACAGAAGACCTAATCAATCCAGATCGTACACAGGCTTGTATTTAGATGGTTTTTTACCTGAAATTCATTCGACAATAAATGATCTTTCTGCTGCGACAGGGCTAAGAGGAACTATTTTCAAAGATTGGAATTTTGATTTGAGTAATACGTATGGTCGAAATGCCTTTGATTATAATATAGAAAACACCGTAAATGCAACCTTAAGAGAGGGCTCTCCCAATGAATTTGATGCTGGAGGTTTGCGTTTTACCCAAAACACTACGAATTTTGATATGAGTAAAAAATTCGGTACACTAAACGTTGCTTTTGGTGCTGAATACCGTTATGAAACATACGGAATTAATGCCGGGGTTCCTGATTCTTACAGTCAATATGATATAAATGGAAATGTCGTTACAGGAACAACTCCAGCCAATATTCGGGTTACTGACTTCTTTGGCGCTGCAAGGCCTGGAGGAGCTCAGGTTTTTCCGGGATACAGAGCAGAAAATGCAAAAGAAGAAAACAGAAACAGTTATGCTTTTTACACAGATTTAGAATGGGATATTACCGATAAGTGGTTATTGAATGGCGCTGTTCGTTTTGAAAATTATTCTGATTTTGGAAATACAACCAATTATAAAATAGCAACTCGTTATAAATTAACAGACAATATCAATTTACGTGGTGCTATTTCAACTGGATTTAGAGCGCCGTCTTTACACCAAATTTATTACGAATCAACAGCTACGCAATTTACAGGAGGCATTCCTTTTGAAGTAGGAACTTTCAGTAATGATTCTAAAATTGCCGAACTTCTGGGAATTCCTAAACTGAAACAGGAAGAATCTACAAGTTACAGCGCCGGATTTACGGCTAAAATTCCTTCTGCCAATATTACCATAACTGCCGATGCTTATTACATAAAAATAGACGACAGGGTTGTACTTACAGATCAATTTACTCCAACACCAGTAACGCAGCCTTTATATGATCAGGCGGGTGCAAATGCGGCAACTTTCTTTGCCAATGCCATCGATACCGAATCAAAAGGAATTGATGTTGTGATTACCAACAAGCTTAACTTAAATGAAAATATGACTCTGAAAAATGATTTATCAGGAACTTTTTCCAAGACCCGTCAGGTAGGACAAATTCATGCCTCACCAGTCCTTGAAGCTGCAGGTCAGGTAAATACTTATTTTTCTGAATCATCCAGAATTTATTTGGAAGAAGCCATACCAAGAGTAAAAGTAAACCTGACCAACAATCTTACTTATAAAAAATTAGATTTCTTTTTGAGAAATGTTTATTTTGGAGAAGTTACAGATCCAAACGTCGCGGATGTAAATGGTGATGGTTTTGTAGGCGCAACTATTGTAAATGGTAAAGCCGTAGAAAATGAGCATCCTGTTTGGGGAGGTAAAATTATTACTGATTTTTCTGTTGGTTTTAAAATTTCTGCTATTACCAAAGTCGTAATTGGTGCCAATAATATTCTTGACATTTATCCGGACAAAAATTTAGGGCCACAAACGGCAAGAAGAGCTAATGGTGTTGATGCAGGTGGAAATGTCACGTATGCCCCGGCCGCAACTGCTATCGACTTATCCAATCAAAATCAATTTGTATATTCCAGAAATGTATCTCAATTTGGTCAAAACGGACGCTTTGTTTTTGCGAGATTGAGTTTTAGTTTCTAAATTTTTATAATTTATTTGCCAAGAGAGACCGTCAGCATTCAATTGCTGACGTTTTTTTTATACAGTTTCGTCAAAAAATCAAACTTATATCTTTGTAATCAGAACTGTTATTCAACTTGGAAGTGAAGGTTGAGATAGATGGTGAATTGTTTTTACATTGAAACGCCTTCAGTTCCAAATTATAAAATGGTTTGGAGCTAATTGAGAATTATATTTTGAGTGTTTTCAGATACAATGTCTCTCGACGTAGAACCAGCACTACATGGGAATAAACGATTTTCTGAAGGAACTGGATACTAGGCAACAAACTCAACTATAATTAAATTAAAGTTTAACTTTTAAGGATATATTCAAAATTGTACGTATTTTGGATCAGGATGGTAATATTTCAATTTTTTGAAATACCATTTAAAACTATTGGTGAATTACAAGAGTTTATTGCAGTATTTAGTAATAAAGAAAAATCTAACAGATGCGATTACTTTTTTAGCTAATAGTTAAGATCAATAGATCGTTTATGTACGACACCATTTTTTTGCTGACGGTTTATGTCTTACTTAGTTTAGTGGAATCTTACCGTTCAGTGATAATTATAATTTAAGAATTATAAAATAGTAAAATACAATGTTCAAACATCATGGAAACAAAAGAAATCTAAGACATAATCTTAAAATTGCCTCTTTATTATCGTTTGTGGCAGGATTGGTAAATGTAGCGGGTTTTTTGGCAGTTCAAAAATTAACAACCAATGTTACAGGACACTTTGCTTTTTTTGTAGATGAGATTTTTAAACTTAATTTCAAACAGGGATTTATTTACTTTTTATATATTTTCTTCTTTTTCTTGGGATCTTTTTTTTCAAGTTTACTGGTTGAGTTTCTCTTGCGAAGAAATGAAAAATACACTTATGTAATTCCAACAGCAATTGAAAGCATAATTTTGTTAGGGACTGCTGTCTTTGGAGAGCATTTAATTATACGGAATCCTGACTTTATAGCCTATACCTTATTATTTGCAATGGGTTTACAGAATTCTTTGGTAACAAAAATATCTAATGCTACTGTAAGAACAACACACCTGACAGGTCTTTTTACAGATTTGGGAATCGAATTGTCCCAACTGTTTTTTTATCATGAAGATTCCTTTAGAAAAAAGCTGTTTGTATCGATAAATCTACGAATGACCATTATCAGTTTTTTCTTTATAGGGGGAATAACAGGTGGAATTTTTTATTCCAATATGGGATTACATGTTTTATTAATAGGAGTTATGGCTTTGCTTTTAGGACTCTTATATGACAGGATTAGGTTTAATGCTGTTTTATTGGAAAGGAAGTACAGAAGGCGTATAATGCAGTTTAAAAGCAAATAGCTTTAAAATATGGTAGCAGGTTTAATGTTACTGATTAAAAAATCAGTCTATTTTTTTGACTTGCTCAACGGTAGCGGAAGATTTAAGTAATAATGAAATGATAAACTATTTTCTAAATGAGATATCATTATTTGCCTTTGAATAGCAGTTGAAAATAATCTAGAAGAACATAAAACTTAATTTCTGTTCCTCATTATTGGTGTTCTAATACTGTTAAGTTATCGAACGCTAAATTTGAATTTGTCTTATTTTAGTGTAAACACTTATTTGTTACAGTTTTTTCTTTATTATAATATGATTGTAAAAAAGAAAAATACAGCAAAAAACAATTCAAACTCATTTGTTAATAGGTATAAAAAAAATGGCGCCAATTGGCGCCATTTTGCTGTGGTGACCTTAATGACAATTTACAAATCATTTATGAATGATTTGAAGAAATTGGCTTATTTTCAACTTAATCATAAGATAATTGCTTTTGTTTTTTGTTAAGAAGCGCTTTGTATGTATCGTAGAAGTTAAATGTTAAAAAATGTAAAACAATAAGAATGTTCTAGTTTAGTAAATAAATTATACTACAATTAAATCAGAACATATAATTTAGTATTTAATTGAAGAATCCAAATAAATTTTTAATAAAATTAAATAATAATTCTGAGAATATTCAGATCACAATTAGATGATCATATTAGCTAATTTGAGTTACAGATAAAAATATTTAAGCTCACTCATTGATTGTTGTTTCACTGGAGCTAAAAATGATTTATTTCCCTATATTTGATTTTATTGGCAACTGCCGTGGGAGAATAATGCATTTAAATGAAAAAGTACAAGCAAAAAAACTATGAGGAAGTTAACTTTAAATGATCGCTTTTTACCGCATCAATACAGTAGAATTGAAAATGAAGCCGGTATAAAAATTCCTGATAATATTAAAGATTTTATTTCAGAATATGCAGATTTGTCAGTAAAGGAAAATAAGTATATAAATAGTGATGGGAAGTTGTTTGAAATTTCACAATTTAGAACTTATAAGATGATGTACGATTTTGTTAAAGAATTCAAAGAACAAGGTTTGGGAAAAAAACTACCTTTTGCAATAGATAATGGAGGCTGGGTTTTTTGTATATCATTTGATGATGAATCAATTGATAAATATTATTATACCAAATGGAAATAGAGTGGAAAACAAAAAAAGATACTTTTGAATTAGTCGCTAATAGCTTTGAAGATTTTATAAATAACTTGCAAGAAGAAACAAAAAGCAGTCTCTAAAAACTGAAATGATACATCGATAGATGAGAAGGAAGCTAAAATTATTTTGGAATTACTATATTTAGTATCAATAAATTACGATAAACCAAGAGAGAAAAAAATCCTATATCCTTAACAGGATTTCGAACCATCGTTCAGCTTCTATTAAATCTCAGATAAAGTCACTTTTAGGCTGTTTATTTCAAACAGACTAAGGATTCCTTTTGAAAAATTAGAACCATAAAATATTTGATCGTAAAGGCTCAAAAAATCTACAAATTAATGTATAAAAAAAGAGACAACTATTTACTAGTTGTCTCCTTAAGTGACTTACTGAACAATTTACAAACCATTTTTTGAACGATTTAAAGAAATTAGCCTATTTTCAAGTGAATTTGTAAGATAATTATTTTGAATTTTTATTCAAGAGAGGTTTGTATGTATTGTAGGGGTTAAATGTTAAAAAAGTTAAAATTAAAATTTTTGATTAAATAAAGTCAAGTAAAAAACATCTACTTGAGGAAAAGTAATGCTTCATAGAATTATACCTTGATCAAGTAAAATTAAACTATTATCATTAAATTATTCAAGTCAAAATTTGATGACAATTTTATTTTTTTCACCCATGGCTAAGGTTTAGAGTGGAGAGGATGATTCGAAACCTAAGCATTTGCCCCATGACTAAGTTGCATTTATAAATATTTATTAAGTTGTGTGCCATGATTTAGTCAAGAAAGTTAAAAACGTATAGAATTGCAACATATTAGTCTTTAATTCGCCTTAGCTTTTTGTGGCAGAAATAGTATCAAGTCCATCATTGTTCGTGCTACGCACGGCAACGAATCCCTTAGCTGTTGTAGGCTGTTTTTTAACTTTTCTTGAAAATTTTGTATTTTGGTTTTTCGTAATCAGTTATGTCCAAAATAATATCATAAACGCCTGTTAAAATTTCTATACTATTTCCTTTTGGCATTATTCCGTCGCTCATATCTTTTCCAAAATTTAAAGTCCAATCGTCATTAAAACGAAATTTAAGCTCTCCTGTTGTTAAAGTCACATTTTTAATTGTCCAAATTCCTTTTGTTTCAGTTTCAAAAAGTTTTGCATCAGGACCTTCCCAGCCTTTTTCTGTGGCACTTCCTACAATTCCCCAAGAAGGAAATATTTTTTTTGCTTTTTTTAGTTGATTTCCTATATGAAAATTTAATGACTCTATTTGTGAAGTCTTGTTTCTTTCAAAAATTACATCACCCATTAATTCTTCAGCGTAAAATAAATTTTCTTTTACAGGATATAGAATAGTTGTGGGCCCGTTTCCACTTTGCAATTTTAATTTATTGTTTTCAATTGTAAGGTAAATTACAAAATTGTTTTCTACTTGATAAGTTCCCACATATTGCTTTAAAGTTTCTGAGCTTATGTTGGCTACAATTGGAATTTTATAATCTTTATTATACAAATTATACAAAGTTTTCATAATAGCATAAGTGGCAGTGTTTAAACCTCTTTCTGTATTTGTAAGCAGTATAATGCAGATATCATCTTCGGGAATTTGAACAAAATTGCTACAAAAACCAGCTCCATAACCACTATGACCAACTGTCATTTTTCCAAACATTGGCATTATAATCCAACCATAACCATAATTTTTTTTGAAAGGTGTATATGCTTTTTCTAAATTTTTTTTAGAGATAATTTTGTAATTTTTTAGTCCATTATAATATTTGTTTAAATCTTCAACAGTTGAGTATATTCCACCAGCTGCAAAAGGCATAGGTGGATCATAAACAATCGATGGTTTTTGTTCTTTTTCAGAAAAAATCTCATAGCCAATGACTTTATTTTCACTTTTTAGATTTTTAAAAGCAAAACCACTTTGCTTCATTTTCAATGGTTTAAATATGTATTTTTCAACTGCTTTTTCGTAACTTATTCCAGTAACTTTTTGAATTATATAGCCTAGAAAATAATATCCCGAGTTAGAATAACTCCAATCAGTTCCAACTGGAAAATCCAAAGGTTTTGTTTTTTGAAATTCAATAAATGATTTTTCCGTTTGGTCTTTCATATCATTTCCTCTGGTATAGTCATAAACTCCAGAGGTATGGGTTAACAAACTTTCAATTGAAATAGCACTTGCATCGGGATAATCTGGATAGAACTTTGAAAGTTTATCCTGTAATGAAAGTTTTTTTTCTTCTACTAATTTTAAAATTACCGTTGCTGTAAAAGTTTTTGTTATGGAATATATTTGAAAAATGCTGTTAGCGTTATTTTCCTTTTTTAAATCTACATTTGATAATCCATAACCTTTATTTAGTAAAGTTTCTCCTTTTTCAGAAATAAAAACAGAACCGTTAAATAGATTTTGTTGATTGTAAAATTCAAAAAGTTGTTCTAATTTTTCTTTCTTACTTTGTGCAAAAACCAATTGTGTTATAAATAATAAAATAAAAGTGATTGATTGAATTGATTTCATTTTTTTTTGATTTTTTATTGAATTCTAACTAACGGTTTGCCCTTTGCGACAGTTGCGTAAATTTATAATAAAAGATTACAAATAAAAATTCCTAACTGAATTTTTAAGCAAAATTCAGAGCACAAGCCAAGCCAACACATCCAATAATATCCTGCTTTATTTTATATAGAGTAAATAACTTTACTGAAGCAAGTTTTATATTTGAACATGTCTATAACAGTTTTTGCATTACAGTCCTTTTAATTCTAAAAAAAAATAGACCATTCAGCTACGTAAATTATTATGTGATTCATGTTTACAAATCTTTGTCTTTTTCATTAAAAAAAATTATTACTACAGCATTTGCCATTTTTTTTTAAGAAACTCAAAATTTCTACAGCTTATTCCAAAGTAATATTGATTCCTTCATCATTAAGCATTTTTTTGAGTCTTCTGAGGGTGTAATTTTCCTTTGACCTTTTCTTCTTGAGATTCCATAAACGTAAATTATTGTTAATATAAAGATAAGGAATTTCTACAAGTATCATATTTACAGGCTTTGGAAGCGGTTTGAATCCAATAAGGACAACTCTATAGGACACCCAAACCATTATTTTTAGAGGTATTAACTGGTTAAATAGATAGGAAAAGGCCAAAAAAAAAGCTAAAACTTTCGTTTTAACTTTTTTTTAAGAGTGACCTCGACCAGACAAATTTCTATAAATTTTATGGAAGATTTGAAAAGATTGGCCTACTACTGGTAAAAAGATGTCATTGTAGGGCTTGAACAATTTGGTTTGGATGTCCTGTTGGGGATTGATTTAAAATTGTATAACTTTTAATTTCTTTATTTCTTTATTTCTTTATGATGGAATATATTAGCGTCGAACCTAACTTTTTTAACCTGATATTGCTGGAATTATATTTTCTAAATAACCATGTGACACGATTTTTCAAAAAACTTAAAGTGTTGAATATTGTTAAAATTACCTTGACTTTTGTGGCAAAAATGTTACCTATTCCAAAATTTTCATAATACTAAGCTGCATGCGTTTTTTTACTGTAAACAAGCTCTGATATTCTAAATGGGGTAGTAGGATAGTTTAAAAATTTTTCACTTGGATTCCGTGTTTTGCAGCATATGGAAGTGCCAGATCCCGTAATTTTTTATACCTGCGGGCAAATTCACGTGCATTATCGGTATCTATTTTTAAAATAGCTTTGTCAATTTCTTCCTTTGACACTTTCTGGTCCAGCAGGCGCGCTGTTTCAAGATAGTCGGTTTGGTATTTCTTTTTTACGAAATTAAAGAGATCCAGCGAGGCGTTAATCATAGGAGCCGTTTCATCTGTGGGTTTTAAATCTTTAATTTTCTCTATTGCTTGTTGCAGATATGGAATTTTAAATCGAAGAATATGATCCTCATATGATTTGGCAACAAAAGTGTTTTTATCATCAAAAGCCATGAGTTGGCCTCCATTTTTATCCTGCTGCATTCTTTTAAAATCCCCGGAGCCAAACTCAAAGAAAATGTTCGTGTTCAGTGTGGTAATATCGAAATACTCCTCGGGCGTATTTTCCATTTTACAGGATTGAAAGATAAGAAACACCAAAGCGACAAGAAGGAGTGTCTTTGTTTTCATTTGGATGGTATTTGTATAGTGAATTTGTAAGCAGCTGTAATCAACTATTTAGTATAATAGGTTATAGACAAACTGACTCATAAACAGCATGATGCTTAGTATAAATTGTACCATGCTTATTTTTATTGACCTATTTCTAGTTGAAACAAGGCCATTGCCGATTTCTGGCTACCCTTATCTGCTCCTGTATTCCACAGTTCTTCTGCCTTTTTTTGGTCTCCCAGAATGTAATAATAAGAACCCAATACAGTGTAGCCTTCCGGTTCACCTTGTGCAATAATTTTATTTCCCAAAGCAATGAGCTGTTTATTAGCAGGTTTTACTTTTTTATTTTTTTCAGGTTTCAAGAGAGATCCCAATCCCTGATCCTGA
Organism: Flavobacterium sp. Root420; assembly: GCF_001427905.1. Classification (GTDB taxonomy): domain Bacteria; phylum Bacteroidota; class Bacteroidia; order Flavobacteriales; family Flavobacteriaceae; genus Flavobacterium. The sequence continues at coordinate 456,056 of NZ_LMEF01000023.1, read as the reverse complement.
ATTAAAAGTATTCCGAAATAATCCAGACAGGCTTTTCCAAGTCCTTTATTGCACAGCACGCTGATTTTTTCGGTATAAGAGTCCTTAATTTTCTCAGCCAGCATAAAATCAAGTGCTTTGGAAGTGCCGGTAAGCTTATAATATTCATATAATAAAGCTGCTTTATTTTGAGACACGGCGGCATCTTTTCTATTATCTGTGGTTAGAGTATCTTTTCTGACCCAGGTTTTATTTTCAACCCAGCTCGAAACTCCTAACAGCGTCTTCCCTTTTATTTTAAATTTAAAAATGCTTTTATCCGGATAGATAATAAGGGAGTCTGCCTTGGTAAAATAATCACCGGTCCCCAAGCCGGCGATATTTACTTTACCATCGCCATCAAACTCAAAAAATGAATACATATTAGAATCAGACCCTGCTTGATAGTACCCCTGTATTTTATTATCTATAACCTGACTGTTTATCAGATTAGAGAAGAGAAGCAAGATTCCAAGTAAGTAACTGGTTTTCATAAGTAACGGTTTATGGTTAAATGACAGAAAGCCAGTATGAACTATTCGATCATACTGGCTAAATAATTTTATTTAATGAAGTCAAATTTGTCAGTAAATAATTTTCCTACTACAGGTACAGGAACTTCCTGCTCATTGTTAGCATTAATGATTCCCATAATCCATAACACCAAAATACCAAGCTGTAATAAACTTAAAATACTTGCAAGAGTGGGTACAATAACAGCAATAATAGTTAGAGCAACTGCAAATAGTATACCTAAGATTGCAATTCCTAATCCCTGTTTAAGATGGAATCGGGTTAAAGAATCTTTTACAGTTAATTTGTTGTAATTTACATAAGCGATAATCCATCCGATTATTGTAATATACGAAAGGATCGATAATGTTTTCTTGTTCATTGATTTAGTTTTAAATTCAATTCAAAACTACATCTATTGAGTTGTCAAATAACAATAAGGGCATATACAAACTATCTACATAACGTTTTTTGGGCATATATTTTCTATCTACAAGAACGCTAAATATAGCCTGCCATTATTCTAAAGATGTAATATAAGAATCCAAATCTGTTTCACGGTCCAGATTTAATTTCTGTTTGATGCGATATCGGGCCATTCGCATACTTTGTGGCTCAATATTCATTAGATTGGCAATCTCTTTAGTACTTAGTCCTAATTTGATATAACCGCAATATTTATAATCAAGTTTGGTAAGTGTGCCGGATGCTTTTTCTTTTAACGTTGAGAAAAAGACCGGATTTGTATTCTCGAGGCTTGTTTTTAATAATTCAAATTCCTCGTCTACTTCCATGCTTCTATCTATTGTTTTGGCAAGCGTATTAATATCAGCATATTTTTCTGCTTTCATTTCAGATAATTTAGTTTTAATGTCTTTTAAAACTTCATTTTTCTTGTCCAGCTGAAGATTATTGGTCATTAATTTCTGTTGCAGCTTATTATTTTGCTCTTCATTCCATTTTTTCTCCTGAAGGGCAATGCGAAGTTCTTTCTCCATAAGCTCCGATTCCAATACGGCAATAACTGTTTCTTCCTCTTTAATTTTAGATAAAAGTATTGCCTCTTCATTTGCTTTCTGAAGCAGCAGGTTATTTTTTATATAGGATTTCTGGCGGTAATGGTAGGAGCGCAGCATAAATAAAAAGGTAAAAAATACAAAAATTAAAAGTGCAGTAAAAAGGTAGTTGATTTTTTGGCGTGATGAAAGGTTTTCCTGCAGCATTGCAATTTGCTGTGATTTTTTTTCAGTTTCAAATCGCACCGAAGCATTGTACTCTTTGGCTCGGTTTTCCTTTTCGGTCATAACCCTGACTGCTTTGTCATACTGTTCGAAATACTTTCTATAGGCGCTAAAATCATTTTTAAGCTCGGCGAGATCCATGTAGTTTTTATAGAGAAGGGCACGGTATCTGGAGTTAACAGTCGGATTTTTTGCAATGATCATCTCAATGTTCTGCAATACTTTTTCAATATTCGGTATGTCACTTAAATTGGTGTAGAACTGTGCCTGCTGTCCGTACATCACCATGAGCTGTACAGGAACATTGATCTTCATGCATACCTGTTTTGCTTTGTTCAGATAGAATAAAGTTTTGTCTGGTTGCGATTCAAAAAAGTGGTATAGATAAAGGTTTGACAAATTCAGGCAGGTCCTGCCGTATGAGGCGTTGATAGTGCCTTTTTTCTGCTCTTTTTCAAACAAGTAAATAGCTTTTAAATAATAAGACTCAGCGATTTTTAAAAGCTTCGGGTCTGCAGGGGACTTTTGCTCTGCGCTCCTTACAAGAAATAGTGCCCAACTGGTCGAAGCATTGGCAATATTAATCGCATTGTGGCTTTCATAACTTAATTCCAATGCTTTTTTATTGTATTTCCGGCTGAATTTCAAATCATTATTGTCGCTGAAACTGGCCCCCAGATTTTCATATCCATTTACCAGTTTGTCGTATCTTATTTTCTGTTTTTCAAAATAAGCGAGCGATTTAAGCATATGGTAGATATATTTATCTGTAATGCCAACGGCCTCGTGTCTGTAGGCAATGGCATAACCTGCGTATGCAATAGCCTTAGGATCCCGCGAACGAACGGCCAGCAGATAGCTGGAATCTGCATATTTTACCTGCAAAGGTACATTGTCCTGATACCTCGCAACATCCGCCAGGGCTTCATACGCAATGGCCTGCTGATCCAGAGCTTCTTCATTTCGTGCTGCTGTAAGTGCTGACTGCGCATACTGATATGCTTTGATTGTATCAGTTCTTCTAAAATGACAGCTCAGTTCGCACAGATACTCCACCTTTTGTTCTAAAGTCAGATCCTTTTTACTAGTTAAAGTGAGCAGTTCCTCTTTGGAATGCTGCGCCGTGCAATGCAATGAGAGAATGAAAAGCAATAAGGCAGGAAGTACTTTGGAAAGCTTTAGAGTAATAAAATTCATGTAGTGGTTTTGGTTGGATAACAGATAAAAAAAAAGTACGGATTGCTGGTGTAAATATACATTTTAATTATCGCACCGAAATAATATCCATGACGGGTTTTATGCTTGCAGCTAAAGGGGGTCCTGTTGCATCAATAACTTTTATCTTTAGAATTTTAAACCCATCGAAAAATGAATACGAAAGGTCATTGCTATCCAATTCTATCATTCTGCAGGCAGTATATTTTAAGCTTAGGTTTACTTTAGGTTATCAGGATGTTGGATAAATAATGAGGGTTAGGGCTGTGATTGTGATTGTGCCAGAATCCAACGCTGGGTTTATAAGTTTACATCTTTCATTGAATCAGAGATGAAGAAGAGAAAGGTCAAAGTGGGGGCAAGCTGGAGATTGGATGAAACCTATATCAAAGTAAAAGGTATTTAATATTAGTTTTTTAGGTTTGATATTGTTTTTTGGAGCTCTTCCCACTATTCGTTACAATCTTTTGTGCCGAACTCCGGCACAAAAGGATTTCCACTGCTATCGGGGCTAGGGCTGCTGGAGGAGCCCTGTTTTTTGACTAATAAAAATAAGAAGGTTATATAAAAAATGGCGTCAATTGTCTTCAATTGGCGCCATTTGGCTTGTTTGTGACCTCGACGGGACAAATTTCTATAAATTTTATGGAAGATTTGAAGAGATTGGCTTACTATGTTTAGTGTTTGTCTTTTAATGGCTTTATAAATTTGGTTTTGATGTCCTGTTGGGGATTGATGCAATTTAAACTTTTGACGAATTAACTTTCCTGAAAAATTTTCTTCTTGTGGTTTAATCCCCAATCTTTCATAGCATAAATAATTGGTGTTAAAGTATCGGCATAGGGTTCCAGGCTATACGTTACTTTGACCGGATAATCGTTTGTTATGACTCTTTTGATCAATTGGTGCTGCTCAAGTTCCTTAAGTTCTTTAGAAAGAACTTTTGGTGTTAGTCCAGGAATACTTTCCTGAATTTCTGTAAATCGGCTATTGCCTACACCTACTGAAATAATAATGGATAATTTCCACTTCCCATTAATTACTTCTAGCGTGTCCCTTACAGGTTTTACGGTATTGAGGCACTCGCAGTATGGTTTCTTTTTTGACATTGCAAATTGTTTATTTCGCTTTCCTTTGGGAAAGCACTATACAAAGGAAAGTAATTTTGGTTAATTTTGCAATAGAATTAATCAAAATTTTTAAATTATGAATGTTGCCGGAAAAATGCTTATTGGGCTTCATCTAGGAAATGGATATGGATCTCAATCGGGAGCCTGGCGTATGCCAGGTGTTGATCCCGAAAGCTATACGAGTTTTGATGCCCGTGTAAAACAAGCTCAGGCTGCAGAGCGTGGAAAATTTCAATTTTTATTCTTGCCGGATGGTCCCGGCACAGTGATGACGGATATAGCAACCGAATCTCCCGTTTTTAATCTTGATGTCATGATGACCCTCGCAGCCGTGGCAAGAGAAACGCAATATATTGGATTGGTTGCCACTGGATCAACCACATTTAATGAACCTTTTAATTTGGCCAGACAATTTAAGGCTTTGGACATTATGAGCCACGGCAGGGCTGGCTGGAATGCGATTACATCAAGCGGCGAAGATGTTGCTGCCAACTACGGAAAAAGAATTCCGTCGAGCGAAGATCGTTATGGCCGTGCACACGAGACTATTCAACTCATTCAGTCACTCTGGGGCAGCTGGGGAAAAGATGCTTGGATACACGATCAACAGAGTGGACAGTTTGCAAAAAAAGATCAAATTCTTCCAATTAACTTACAAGGCAAATATGTCGGTTCAAGAGGTCCTCTTTACATTCCTCCTTCGGAGCAAGGGCAGCCTATTATCTTTCACGCCGGCGGCAGTCCTAATGCACACGAATTGGCAGGGCGTTTTGCCAATGTGGTTATAGGAGCTGTATTTACCATTGAAGATGCAAGAGCTCAGCGTAATTTATTTAGAGCTGCGGCAAAAAGATACGGACGTGATCCTGATGAAATCAAATACATTGCCGGACTAATGACCACCATTGCCAAAGACAGACGCACGGCACTTGACCGGAGAATACAATTAGGAGGGCAATCGCTTACGCAAAGAGTTGACTACCTTCAGCAGATGTTGGGTGTTCCAATTGATCCTTCCCGAATGAACGAGCCACTCTTAAAAGCGCAACTGAACACAGCACGTCCATCCCGTTATGATCCTCGTTCTCCTAATGCTTTAAAAATTGCTAAGGAAGGCTGGAGTCTTCGTGATATTCTTGCCCACGGTGTCATAGATTATCATCCTGTAATTATAGGTCCTGGTGTGGAAGCGGCAGACCACATGCAGGCTTGGTTTGAAGCAGGAGCAGCAGCAGATGGATTCTGGATTTCACCAGATGTAAATGCAGACGGAATTGATGCCTTTGTGGATAAGGTAGTTCCGATTTTGCAAGAGCGTGGTCCTTTCCATAAAGAATACGAAGGCAAAACGTTACGTGAACATGTTGGAGCTCCGGATCAGTACGGAATTGATCCACGAGTGTAAATTTAAATTATTAACAAATAAAATATACATAAAATGAATATAGGAATAATTGGTACCGGCGCAATAGGCGGTACAATCGCAAAAAAAATGGTGGCCGCCGGTCACAGAGTAAAGGTCAATAATTCAGGTGATGCTGATAAGCTAAATGCTCGCGCTGAAGAATTAGGTGCGTCACCAGCAACAATAGAAAATGTCGTAAAAGATGTAGATGTCATCATTTTGTCAGTACCGACAATAGCAATCCCAACTTTGCCCAAAGATTTATTTGCTAACGTTCCGGAAAATGTAATTGTGGTTGATACATCAAACTATTATCCTTTTCGTGATGCCGATATCGAAGAGATCAAAAAGGGAAAAGTAGAAAGTGTCTGGGTGTCTGAGCAACTAGGAAGACGAGTAATCAAAGCCTTCAACAATTTATTGGCAGAAACATTAGCAAACGGAGGAAAAGAACCTGGTGCTAAAGACAGAATAGCAATGGCTGTTGCAGGTTATAATACAGAGGCAAAAAAAACAATTGAAGGATTAATTAATGATGCCGGTTTTGATGCAGTTGACTCTGGAAATCTTTCTGAATCCTGGAGACATCAGCCAGGAACGCCAGCTTATTGTACTGAACTTACTGCAGAAGAATTAAAACAGGCACTTTTTGATGCTGTAAAAGAAGAAGCACCTTTGTTAAGAGATAAGACTATTATTGATCTTTCGCTGCCATCTTATCCTTCTCATCAGGATGTAGTAAAATATAATAGAGGCTTGTTTAAAAAAAATCCTAAATCTTTTTAAAGAAAACCGATTGTTTAAGATAGATCTTGCTTCTAATAAGATTTATCTTAGACAATCTTTAGGAATAGAGTCAAATCGTTAAAACGTTTCATTATTGCCTACTTTTGTATCACAATCGTTACTGCTAATAATCAGAACTTTGTCATTATAATTTTAAAATTAAAATAATGGCAAAAACAATTTTTATAACAGGTGCATCCCGCGGATTCGGGAGGATTTGGACAGAAGCATTTTTAAAACGTGGTGATAATGTCGTTGCAACGGTTCGTAATCCTGAAACATTAAAAGGACTGACCAAAGAGTTTTCCTCAAATCTGTTGGTGCTAAAACTTGATGTTACTGACAAAAGCGGAAGTTTTAAAGCAATTGCAGCTGCAAAAAAGCATTTTGGAAAGATCGACGTATTGATAAACAATGCCGGCTTTGGTCACATTGGAGCTGTAGAGGAACTAAAAGAGCAGGACATCAGAGCACAGTTTGAAACTAATGTTTTGGGTTCATTATGGACTATTCAGGCAGTTCTGCCTATTATGCGTCAGCAAAATTCAGGACAAATTATTCAGCTTTCAAGTGCTTTGGGTTTGAATACCGTTTCATTAATGGGATTATACAGTGCATCCAAGTTTGCAGTTGAAGGCCTTATCGAAACTTTGGCCGGCGAAGTAAGTGGATTTGGTATTAAAACCACGATATTAGAACCAGGTGGTTTCTCTACAGATTTTTTCGGTACTACTTCTCTCGCATTGAGCGAATCAATAACGGCTTACGATGACATTAGAAAAGATTTTTATGAGCACGCTAATGAGCAGGATTCCGGTAATCCAGCAGCTACAGTTACAGCAATATTAAGTTTGGTAGATGCTGAAAATCCTCCATTAAGATTGTTGTTAGGAAAAACTACATACCCTTGGGTAAAACATACCTATGAAGAACGCTTGAAAACATGGGAATCATGGCAGGATGTTTCTGTGGCAGCACACGGTTAATAGAAATTTAAAATTGTAAGAATCCGAATTTACTAATTCTGTTTTTAAAATTGAGAACAATGAAACATTTCAAAAAAATCAGCGATTTGCATGAAGCTCTTGGTATAAAACCTCCTGAAAGTCCTCTTTTTAGTGCGGCTTATGGTGAACGTGGAAAATGTGACGCTAATACTATTCTTGAATTTTCTTCAGACTTTTACATCATCGGATTTAAAAAATTAAAATCCGGCAGTATGCATTACGGAAAAACAAAATACGACCATGACCTTGGTTCAATGTCATTTGTAAAGCCCCTGCAGAAAGTGGTTTTTAAAAATGTTCAACTGGAAGAAAAGGGATTCCTGATTATTATTCATGAAGATTTTTTGCCAGGAACAGTCCTTTATAACGAAATCAGGAAATATGGTTATTTTGATTATGAGGTCAATGAGGCATTGCATCTTTCACCTGCGGAAGAGGATATCATCTGGAATTTGTATTTCAGCATTGAAAAAGAATACCATAATAATACTGACGAACTAAGCAAAGCTATTATTGTAAGTCATCTGGATTCGATGCTTAAATATGCACAGCGTTTTTATAAAAGACAGTTTATTAACCGTAAAGAACTGACGGGCTCTACAGTCACTAAGTTTAATACGTTACTGGCTGCTAACTTCGAAGAAAGAAAAACTAAAAACGTGGGATTGCCAACAGTATCCCTAATGGCAGAGAAGCTACATATATCTTCCCGCTATTTAACCGATTTGCTAAAGCAGGAAACAGGAAAGACGGCTTTGGAGCTCATTCATCTTTTTTTAATCGCTGAGGCAAAAAATCTGTTGAAAGAAGGCGAATTCAACGTAACTGAAATTTCGCATTTGCTTGGCTTTGAAAATGTAACCTACTTTTCCCGCCTTTTCAAAAAGGAAGTAGGCAGCACGCCAAACGAATTCAAAGGCAGTAGCTTAAATTAACAGACACATCTTATAAAATACAAGGAAATACCCTTCTGTAATTTTATCCTAAACCTTGGACGAAATACAGAGTGCTCCCGTGTGATTAAAGAATAATAACAAACAACAGATAAATTTAAATATATTATGGAAATAGGAATAATCGGATCCGGCTACGTTGGAAGTACACTTGCCGGACATTTGACCGACTTGGGGTATAAAGTAATAATTGCAAATTCACGAGGACCGGAATCATTAGCAGAAGTCGCTGAAAAAACTGGTGCAACGCCTGTGACCGTAGAACAGGCGGCAGCAGCTAAAGACATCGTAATAGTTGCTGTACCTCCTACGGCAATGGAAAAGCTTCCGGTTGAAATCTTGTCCGCATCACAGGCTATTATCATAGATACTGGTAATTACTATCCTGCCCGTGACGGAGCAAATGTTAATCTCAAGAATGGATTGACAGACAGTGAATGGGCTGCAAAAGTGTTAGGCCACCCTGTTATCAAAGCTTTCAACAATATTCTTTCAACAAGTCTGGCTTCAAAATCAAAAACTGAAGGAAGCCCTGACCGAATAGCTTTATCTGTTGCAGGTGATAAGGAAGAACATAAACAGACCGTTCAGGCGCTTATTAACGAAATGGGCTTTGATGCTATTGATGGTGGATCGCTTTCCGGATCATGGAGACAGCAGCCCGGTACTCCCGCCTATTGTCACGATCTTGATAAGGAAGCCTTAACAGCCGCATTACAGGAAGCTGATGTAAGCAAGCGTGCTCAATCTTGAAATAGCTGACGAGGCAATTCGTCCGTTTTTATAGCATTTGGTTTAGAATATTTTAGCACTAATCAGGCTTGGTTATTGTTAAGATGTTTTCTATCAATATGTTGAAACAAGGTGATTTTGGAAGTATTGAGTATTCTTAAAGGTTATTAACTTCTAAATAAAGGCTGAAATCCTGAATGCAAAAACAAAGAGCCGATACTTAAGCACTTTATTTTGTATCGGGATGCAGGAAATTAAACAGTATACAACAAAAAATTAAAGATAAAAAAATGAGAATAGGAATTATTGGAACAGGTGCTATCGGTAGCGCACTGGCAGAAAAATTGTCTCATGCAGAACACCAGGTGAAAGTTACCAACACTCAGGATTTTGCTGAGCTTAGCAAAATTGCAGAACGTTTGGGAGCAAAGGCTGCAACACTTAAGGACGTTGTTAAAGATGTGGAAGCCATTATTTTGTCTATTCCTTTCAAAGCATATAAAGACCTGCCGAAAAGTTTATTGCAAGATGTGCCTCAAGATGTTATCATTATGGATACCTCTAATTATTCTCCTTTGCGTGATGGAGAGTTGCCGGGATTGGGAGGAAAAACTGAAAGTGAATATATTTCCGAAATTTTGGGAAGACCGGTTGTCAAAGTTTTTAATATTGTCCTGGGTCACACGCTCAAGCATAACGGTAAAGCTGCTGGGGAAGTAGGAAGGATAGCTATATCGGTAGCCGCTGATAATGATAAGCATAAGAAATTAGCCGCTGAAATAGTTGATCAAACAGGCTTTGATACTGTAGATGGTGGAACTCTTACCTTATCATGGAGGCAGGAACCGGGAACTCCGGCTTTTTGTACGGAACTAAATGCAGACGAACTCAAAGGAGCACTTGCCGAAGCTGAAAAAGGAGCAGCCCCTGCAAGAAGGGATTATATTATAGACAAATTAATGAAAGCTGAACGCCCGCCTTCTCATGAAGAAACAGTAGCCTTAATGCGCTTAGGATCATCAAAAAAATCTGGAAATAGGGAATATGTAAAGATATGAAATACTAAGGCTTGTCGTCACTTTCTAAAAAAAGAAACGAAATTTAAAAAATAGCTAAAATATTTATTAATACTTTTTTAAATAAAAAATGGCGTCAATTGTCTTCAATTGACGCCATTTGGCTTTAGTGACCTCGACGGGACAAATTTCTATAAATTTTATGGAAGATTTGAAGATATTGGCTTACTACTGGTAGTGCATGTCTTTGAATGGCTTCACCAATTTGGTTTGGATGTCCTGTTGGGGATTGATCTAAGAATTATCTAATTTCAAATTTAGGGGGAGAGTTTTGTTTTCTAATTTCGGAATATTTAAGTATTTATAAGCAACAGAAATAATGGTTGTTGGAGAGGAATTAAATGTCTAAAAAATTATGCAGGGCTAAATAACAAATACAAGTACAATTTTAGAGAGTAGTAAGCTTAGCTTACTACTTTTTTTTGATGCCACTTATATTTTTAATCTGCTCAATGAATTATTACTGTTTTAATCTTCAATTTATATATTTTCATAAAGGATGACTATAAATGTATTTGATAGTATAGGTTTTTCATTTAATACAATTAGTGCACTCTTGCGATACAAAAGGAAACGTTTCGTGGCATTGTTTTCTTATTACTTTGTTTACTTAAGAAACTATTAGTATTAGTGCCATTATAACATAAGGTAATTTTCCTTCCCTGAGATCTGATTAAGTGTTAGCCAGTTCTGAGGAATGATTATCTTTTTTACGGTGGCTTAAAGAATAATTAACCAATTGAAATTAACCTAAAAGAGTATCCATTTTTTAGGTAAAATAAAAAAAGCATGTTTAGAAAAAAAGTATTGTTAAGTACAGTTATTATGGCTTTTCTGGGAGGCAGAGAATCTGTAGAAGCTCAGACAAGTGCAGGTAAACCGATAGTGGTAAAAGAAAACCTGAAAGAAAAATTCGCAAATGTTTCGCCGAAACTTACCTCGGATAATGCGAATCCATTATTGGATTTTATGTTTACGGCGGATCCTACAGCTGTAGAATACAATGGAAGAATTTATGTGTATGCCACAAATGATCATCAACAGTATGAGCATGTAGGGAAGGATGGAAAAAATACATACGGAGATATCCGTACACTGGTCATGATGTCTACCGATGATATGGTCAACTGGACGTATCATGGTCTCATAGATACTGCAAAGCTCGCACCATGGAGCCAGAATTCATGGGCGCCTTCCATTACATCCAGACTGGAAGCAGATGATAAGACGCACTTCTATTTGTATTACTCCAATGGTGGTGGCGGATCAGCCGTGCTTACTTCCACTTCGCCTGTTGGCCCGTGGAGTGACCCATTAGGAAAGAACATAGTAGACCGCTCTGTCCCCGGTGTGGATGTCGGATCTCCATTCGATCCCGGAGTTTTGATTGACGACCAGGGTACAGGCTGGCTGAGTTTTGGAGCCGGAACACCTAAAACAAAATATATGCCGGATAATGCCAGAATCGTCAAATTAGGAACCGATATGATCAGTTTGGCCAGCAATATTGCTAAAATACCTGCTCCTTATTTTAATGAGGCCAGCGACCTTAACTTTATCAACGGAACCTGGGTTTATAGTTATTGCACAAGTTGGGATGAACGCACCGAATGGCCTTATACCAATATTGATAAACCAACCGCATGCAACATATCTTATATGACAAGCAAAACACCGTTAGTTCCGGATAGTTGGAAGTATCGTGATAATTACTTTAAGAATACAGGCGACGTTAATGTGGGACCTATGACAAACAATCATACTCACGTGTTCAAGTTTAAAGGGAAATATTATCTTGCTTACCATGCCATGTATTTACAGGATTATTTTGACACTAAGGGCGGGTTTCGTAATGCGGGTATCGAAGAAATGCAAGTGGATGAAAAGAACGTGAATTTCCCCATGGTCAAAGCAACTTTTAAAGGTCCTTCACAAATTAGCCCATTAAATCCATTCGCTGTTCAGCAGGCAGAAACTACTGCAGGTACTTCGGGGCAGGTTCAGTTCGAAGCCGTTGGAAATGCAGGTAATATGGTTGCCAAAGGAAAAGCAGACAAACAATGTCTGATGGTTCGAGGAGTTGATTTTAGCAAACAGCTTCCTGCCAAATTCGAAGCAAGGGTTAAAGGTAAAGGCAGAATCGATGTTTATCTAAATAATCTTAAAGATAAAGCTGTTGTTTCCATTATATCTGATGGAAAGGATTGGACTACGCTCTCAAAGAAAATAGGACAGAAAATAGATAAAGGAACAGCGAGTATCTATTTTGTATTTAATGGAGAAGATTTCTTATTTGATGAATGGAAATTTATTTATTAATCATGGTTGCTGCTTTAACTTAAGGTTCCGCCGCTGTCGGTCTTATAATCAGCAGTATTTATTAATTACTATAAAACTAATATAAACAGACTAAATGACAATGAAATTAAAAAGTAAATATGAAAAAGCACTTTATGTGGCGGGTTTATTGTTGTTGTTATATTGTTCGACAGGAGCAGTTGCGCAAACAGGCGAATTGGTTATCAATGTTAAAGGGAAAGGCGCAGATGTATCATCGTCGATGTACGGAATATTTTTTGAAGAAATTAACCACGCTGGAGACGGAGGATTGTATGGGGAATTGATAAAGAACAGAAGCTTTGAAGAACTTGAAATGCCTTCCGGATATACGGCAAAGGGCGATCGTTTAATTCCTGTTCAGGTAGAAAACCATATTACGGGAAAAATAGTTGACTATTATTCACAGTGGACAACGGAACCTGTGCCTGGCTGGTCTTTGAATGTCGATTCATCTGTAGCCGAGATGAAGCTTACCAAAGAAAATCCGAGGTATGAAACCGCTCCTAATAACCTGAAAATTTCTATTGCAGACGCTTCAAAATCCGTATTACTTATTAATGGGGGATATTGGGGTATGGGAATAAGGAGAGATGAAAAATACAACCTTCGGGTAATTATAAAAGCTTCAGCAAAATACAAAGTAGAAGTAACTGCAAAACTTTTATCGCAGGATGGAACAGAACTGGCAAGGGCGCCGCTGACAGGACTGAAAGCGAATAATAAATGGAATCAATACAATGCCACCTTGCTTGCAAAGGCACATAACCCTAAGGCAAAGCTGGCTTTGGAGTTCAAGGGAGAAGGGACTGTTTACCTGGATTACGTTTCTTTGTTTCCGGAAAAAACATTTCATAACAGGGAAAATGGATTCCGCAATGATGTAGCAAACATGCTAGCAGGCTTAAAACCTGGGTTTGTGCGTTGGCCCGGCGGTTGTGTGGTAGAAGGAGCGACCACGCATAACCGTTTTGAATGGAAAAAAACACTAGGGGATCCCGCCGCACGTTCCGGCGAATACAGTCTTTGGGGATATAGGAATACATATGGTTTTGGGTATTATGAGTTCCTGCAATTCTGCGAAGACACAGGCGCCGGAGCCATGTTTGTCACCAGTGTAGGTATCGGATGCCAGTTCAGAATGGGCGATGCGTGTAGTGTAGAAAAAATAGAGTATTACCTTGACGATTGCCTTGACGCAATTGAATACGCCTTAGGTGATAAAAACACCGAATGGGGTGCCAAACGCGCCGCTGCCGGCCATCCAAAACCTTTTCCACTTAAGTATATAGAAATAGGCAATGAAAACTGGGGCGATGAATACGACAAGCGATTCGACATGTTCTACGCGGCGATTAAAAAGAAATATCCGCAACTCATATTAATCTCAAATCATGGTACAGGGGGAACCGGTAAAATAGCAAAAACCGATATGATAGACCCACACTGGTACGTCAACCCTGATTTTTTCTTTGAGAATGCTAAACTTTTTGATAATTATTCCAGAGGGAATCATACTGTATATGTAGGGGAATATGCCAGCAATAACGGAGTAGGTACAGGCAACATGAATGCGGCTTTATCGGAAGCTGCCTTTTTAACAGGTATGGAGCGAAACAGCGACCTTGTAAAAATGGCTTCTTATGCACCCCTGATTGAAAACAGCAATAAGCGCGACTGGTCTGTAAATCTTATCTGGCTGAACAGCGATCAGGTGATGGGGAGGAGTTCTTATTATGTTCAGAAAATGTTTGCCGAAAATAAACCTTCTTACAACCTTAAAACCAATGTTACGGAAGGCGCCAGGTCTTCTCAGGATTTCGAGGCAGGAAGCGTTGGTCTTGGTACATATTCAACCCAGGCAGAATATAAGGATATTCGAATTATTCAGGGTGACAAATCAATCAGTTTAGATGTATCAGAATTCAAGGGTAAAAAAGGAAACTGGAATACTGAAAACGGAGTCTTAATTCAAACCTCATCGGAAGCTAACACACAAGGGATCTTTAACGGGTTCAAAGGAAAGGATTATACCCTCGAATTTAAAGCCCGTAAAACAGGCGGCAATGAAGGCTTTCTGGTTTACTTTGCGATCTCTGATGAGGGGAAAGGATTTGCGATTAATGTAGGAGGGTGGAATAATACTTCTACCGCTATACAAAAAGCATCGGGGGAATGGCTTAGTGATGTCATTTCTAAGAAAAATCATAGCATTGAGACAAACAAATGGTATGATATGAAGCTGATCGTAAAATCGGACGAAGCAATTTTATACATGGACGGGAAACAGGTAATCGCTTCCCGGAACATTTCGGCTCCGAAGCAGTTTTATGCGGCAGGTTATGACGAAGCCTCAGGGGAAGTAATCGTGAAGGTGGTGAACAGTAGTAATCTTCCTTATGACCTGAATATTAAATTAGACGGAGCCACTGGTATAAAAAATACAGGAAAAATTATTTCCATGAAAGCGAACAACGAAAAAGAAGAAAATTCTTTTGAAAATCCCATGAAAATCTCTCCAAAAGAGGAAGTCTATAATTTCCCTGGTAATGATTTTTTATATTCTTTCGCCCCTTATTCATTCACGATAGTTCGAATGAAAGCGGATAAATAAAAAAATCAACTGATGAGGATATTATCATTCTAAAGATCTGTTAAACGGGAAATTTCCCCGCTGCTGGTCTTATGACCAACAGCATTGGGTCAATGGACAGCATGAGCCAATTATCAGTGAGGGATTGTTTTATCGTGTACAGGATGTTCTTGACAGTAAAGCACGGACATATAGGCCGAAAATTAAGACCATTGAGAATTTTCCTTTGAGAGGTTTTTTTCTTTGTCCAAAGTGCGGTCAGAAGTTAACAGGAAGTAAATGTAAAGGAAGAAATAAATATTACTATTACTATCATTGTGATAAAGTTTGTAAATGGAGAGTGAATTCCGAAATAGCTAACAAGGTCTTTAAAGACCATTTAAATAAATTTAAACCTTTAGAAGAAGTTAAGAAATTATATACCGCAGTTCTGCTTGAAGGTTACAGGGAGCATACTGGAGTAATAGCTGGCGAAAAAAAGAAGTCCCTTGAGCAGATTGCAGTTTATGAAAAGAAATTATCAGTAGCCAGAAATTTATTAGTTACCGAGAAAATAGATGCTGAAGATTACAATCTTATGAAAATTGAGTACAATGCAGTTATCAGTAAGTTGGAAAAGGACATTGGAAATGTAGAAGACGACAGGGCTAGTATAGAGCACCTAACCACGACTGGATTGGAAAACCTTTTAAAACTAGGTGAAGCCTTTGATGGTGGGACCTTAGCCGATTCTAGAGAAGTAATTGGTTTAATTTTTCCCGAAAATTTTACATTTTCAGAAAACAAAATCCGCACCGCCCGAGTCAATGAAATCATCAACTGTATCTACTTGGTAAACAATAGATTACGGGCAAAAAAAAACGGGACAAAAGATGATATTTTTCTTTTGTCCCGAGTAGTGACCTCGACGGGACAAATTTCTATAAAATTTATCGAAGATTTAAAGAGATTGGCTTACTGGAAGTAGGGGCTGTCTTTCATTGACTTTGTAAATTTGGTTTGGATGTCCTGTTGAGGATTGATGTAAATTTATATCTTTTTTTTGATATGTGATTTTATTACCAATCAAACTTAACTCAAATGAAGAGCAGATGATAAAGCGAGATTCGGACAAAATTGTCGCATCCCGCTTTATACTACATTTCTAATATTCTTTTTTGCTGTGCCATTATCTGCCATATAATTCAAAACAATTTTTAAAAGATTTGTATTATGATTTGTAAATGTCAAATAAAATCTATAATCCTGTAATATACAGTTTCTACTGTCCAGGACGCATGACATTTTAATTTTATGCCATCCTATCTCTTTTTTTAGTATTTTGATATGCCTTAAATAGTCAATATAACTCTCAAAAATGATTAATAAACTAACGTTTGAATCGCATGAGCAGGAATTACTATCATTGTTTCCTCTGAATCAATAATCAAATTATATGTAATTGTTTTATCAGACTGATTCATCACTACTGTAATCATTTTTCCGTCGGTATTGAGGAAAGAAGTGCTTAACATACTGCTTCTGCTTACTGCTGTACTGACCCTTTTGGCATCAGGGCGAATAAATTTCGAAAAATGACCTATATAATAATACGAAGGTGTATAAATTAATTCTCCCGTGTTAATATCTGCATGAATTGGTGCGAAGCAAAAATTTCCCACATGATTTGGGCCGCCGTTTTGGTCTAAAAGAATATTCCAGTCAGTCCAGCCTACAGTTCCATTATTGAAATCATTAATCATAGAAATTCCGTAGCGTTCTCCATTTGCCCAGAATTGATATTTTTTGGCATCAAATCTTTCAACACAGCCTTCAGTGAACAATAAATTTTTAGTTGGATAAACTTCCTGGACTTTACGTACATTCTCAAACATTGGTGTTCCGCCTGACCAGGATTCATACCAATGAAATCCCATGCCCCAAGCATATTTTGCGGCTTCCGGGTCTGAGAAAATAACATTCGCCCTTTGATTCATCAAATCGCGATTGTGATCCCAAACCATAATTTTTTTATCCCCTAATGCTTCTTTTTTCATTGTTGGCCCAAGATAGTTTTTCAGAAAATCTCTTTCAGCTTCAGCGGTAAAAATGCAAGATTCCCAGCTTTGAACTGCCATAGGCTCATTTTGAAGCGTAAGTCCCCAAATTGGAATGCCTTCCTTTTCATATGCTTTGATAAATTTTGTGTAATAATTTGCCCACGATTGGTAAAACTCCGGCAATAATGTCCCTCCTTTTAACATATTATTATTGCTTTTCATAAAAGCGGGCGGACTCCATGGTGAGGCATAAATCAATAATTTTCCTCCGGCAGTTTTTAGGGCTTCTTTGAGCATTGGGACGCGATATTGCCTGTCATGGTCAATATTGAAAGTCTTCAACGCCGCATCTCCCTCTTTTATATACGTATAGCTGTCACTGCTAAAGTCCGAACTGTGAATTGTTGTTCTGGCCAATGAGTAACCTATTCCTTTTTCTTTATCATAGTACGCGTTGATAAGTTCTTGCTGCTTGTCTTTTGTTAATTTTGCAAAAACTTCAGCACTGGCATCAGTGATTGCACCTCCAATTCCCATAAAAGTTTGAAACGTTTTTTTAGGATCAACAAAAACGCATATTTCAGATTCTAAAGGTTGTTTTGAGGGTGAAAAAACTAATTTATCTGTCAGTGCCAATCTTAATTTTGTACTGTCTGCTGTAGTATAAACAGTAACTGTTTTGCCGCTCGCTGAAAATGGTTTTGACTTGTTTTTTTGCTGGGAATATATACTAAATGAAACTAGTACGATCAGCACTGAGATGGTTGTTTTCATATATTTTAATTTTTAAAGTGCCGCCATTATACATTGCATTTGCCAGTGTTTTGGGCAGCACTTTTTTAAAACTAATAAGAAAGAAGTAAGTATTCTCTATTCTTTCTTTACTTATTTGATTGTTATTTTTATTTTTTTTGAAATATTATTTGATGAATTTCCTATATAAATTAAATAATCACCCTTTTCCAGATTCCAATTTGAAATGGACTCATCATAAAAGCTCAGGCTATTTACATCAATGGAAATTGTAAAATCAGCATTAGAACCTTTCGCAACTGCAATCTTCAGGAAGCCTTTTAACTCTTTTTCAGCTCTTTTAACTTTTGAATTTAGTTTGCCAATATATACTTGTACGACTTCTGAACCATCCCTGTTTCTGGTATTGGAAATATTTCCTGAAATTAAAATGGCTTGGTTTTTTGCATATTCTTTCTTCTCTGTATTCAATTTAGAAAGCTCAAATGTTGTGTAAGACTCTCCTTGCCCAAAAGCAAATAAAGGTGTGATTTTCTTGGTATCAAACCATCTGTAACCAACCAAAATGTCTTCTTTGTAATATTGATTGATACCATCTCCGGGATAGCTCAGTTCCCCGAAGGAATGTGCCGCATTGTCGCCTAATTTTTTAGGGAAAGAAAACGGTAATTTTCCTGAAGGATTTATATCTCCGCTAATCACATCGGCAATTGCATCCCCGGCAACACTGCCTAAATACCAGGTCTGCATTAAGGCTTTAATCTTGGAAATCCAGGGCATTTCAACAGCATTCCCACTAACTAATACAACTCCTATATTTGAATTAACTTTTAAAAGCTCTTTTAATAACTCGTCTTGCCCAAATGGTAATTTAAACTCTTTTCTATCAGCGCCTTCACAATCCTGAAGATGGTTTTTATTCAATCCACCAAAAAACAAGACAATGTCCGCTTTTGAAGCCACTTCAATTGCTTCTTGTTTTAGTTTGTTTGCATCTAATGTCGAAGGAATAACCCTGTCATAGGCAGAAGGACCGGAGGCATAACCCATTGCGTGGATTATAGTGGCATTTTTATATCGATTTTTCAACCCTTCTAATGGAGAAATTTCGGTTTTGGCTTTCAATTCGGATGAACCACCACCAACTGTCATTGATTTTGTAGCATTTTCGCCAATAACGGCAATAGTCATCTTTTTTGATGTATTGATGGGGAAAAAAGAAGCCTCATTTTTTAATAACACAATGCCTTCACCTGCGATTTTTCTGGCAGCATCTATATGTTCCTGATTATTCATTCTTCCAAAAGGACGATTCGGGTTCTTGTTTGTTCGTAACATTAGGCGCAAAATTCTTCTGACTTTGTCATTTAAAACCTCTTCCTTTATCTCACCACTTTTAAGTAATTTTAAAAAAGGATCAGCTAGATAATAAGAATCGTAAGCATTTTTTGTAGATGTTGTTAAACCATCTGTGCCTGTTCCCATTTCTATATCCAGACCATTGAGAGCCGCTTGTTTTGTATTATGGGCACCACCCCAATCCGTTATTACAACGCCGTCAAAATTCCAGTCTTTCTTTAATATCGTATTCAACAATATGCTGTTATGGCCACAAAACTGGCCTTTATACTGGTTATAGGATCCCATAATTGACCAGACTTTTCCTTCTTCAACCGCGGCTTTAAATGCAGGTAAATAAATTTCGTGTAAAGCCCTGTCGCTTACTTCAACATTTATTTTATCTCTCCATAATTCCTGATTGTTAAGTGCATAGTGTTTTACACATGCTGAAACTCCATTTTGCTGCACACCCTGAATGTAGGGAACTACCATTTTCGAAGCCAAAAAGGGATCTTCTCCCATGTATTCAAAATTTCGGCCATTTAAAGGGGAACGATACATATTCACGCCTGGACCTAATAACACATCTTTTTTTCTGTAGCGGGCTTCTTCTCCAATACTTCTTCCATAATCTTTTGATAAATTAGGGTTAAATGTTGCCGCTAAACAAGTCAATGCAGGAAATGCAGTTATAGAATCGTTTGTCCATTCAGCGTATCCCCAATTATCCCAATTAATTTCTCCCCGAACTCCATGAGGACCGTCTGACATCCATAATTCTGGAATACCAAGTCTTTCAACTCCCGGGGAACTAAATTTAGATTGTGCATGGCACATTGCCACTTTTTCCTCCATGGTCAGTGACGACATTATTTGGTCTATTTTAGCCTCTACAGATTTGGTGTTATTAATATCCTGGGCATTAGCACTTGCAACTGTCACTGTACAATAAATTATTATTAATAATTTATTTCTTAAAATATTCTTAAGCATAAATTTCAGTAGTATTATTTCTTGTTTAAAAATGAATAAAGTTTTGGGTTATTTTAGTGTTAACCTCTGCAATCGCATAGGGTCAATGTTAATAACCTTGAGGATGCAAAAATTCGAAACGGGAAAGAATTTAATCGTCCCCTTTCGAAAATAAACTAACTATATTTATTCAGGTTTGAAAATAAAGGTCCATCCGGTATTATAGGTCTCACTATTGCTTAGATAAAGAACCATTTTGTCATTTGTAAGCGATACAATAGAATATACGCCATTTTTATTCCCTGCTGCTGATCCTAACATTTTTGCATCTACAATTGTAAGAGTTTTATTTGTTACATCAAGTACAAAGCCACCCTTAGTTGGTGCAGCTGTATTACTTTCATAGTGATTATAATTTGTCGCTCCATTCAAATCAAAGTGCATTTTTCCGTTAGAATCACTTGGACCACAACAATCTCCAGCATTCCACCAGACAGTCATGGCACCATCCGGATTACCTCCAGGCGACATAAACCACCATAAATTGCCAGGTGTACTTTTATCAAAAACCCAGGTTTTGCCTGCAGCAGCATTTGTTCCTAACAAGGCTGTCCATTCAGGTGCTACAGGATGATCCAATACATTAATGGTAACAGGAACTGTTTTTTCGAAAAACTCTGCCCCTAAAGTCCCTTTGTATTTAAAATTAAAAGTCCCTTTGACTGGAAAAGTAACTGTATATCTATTAGTTAGCGCTTTTCCTATCATATAATCCCAATGTCCGCTAATCCCCGGGGTAAGCAATTCAAGAACAATTTTATTTCCACCTGTGGTAGTCTGGGTGGCTTTGAGTTCTACATCTTCAACTTTAACATTGTTCCCTAAATGATCTTCCTCTACAATTGGATCGCATGCTGAAAAAAGCAACATAAACGAAGCAAGGAGGAGATACAATACTTTACTATTTTTCATAATTATATTTTTATTGATAGTTATTCGATTTTACCAGCCTGGATTTTGATTATAAGCTCCATTTGACAATCTCACTTCCGTTTCAGGAATTGGCATCAAACCTTTAGTTTCGGCTCTGTATTTCACATTATAAGTTGCGTCGGTTCCGGAATTCCTTACCGGGAAAGAATCATTGAATGCTGTAGTAACATCTCCCCAACGAATCAGGTCAAACCAATGCAAACCTTCAAATGCAAATTCATGTAAACGTTCTTCTTTAATAGCATCTAATGAATAACCAACCGCACCCAATCCCGCTCTTGCTCTTACAGCATTCATCCCGGCAGGTGTTTTGGTAATTTCCGAATGCATTAATAAAACATCCGCAAAACGCATAAAGATAAAATCCTGTGCATGCATTAATTGCATATCTGTATTTGACCAATTATACATTTGTACAAACATACCTACATTGTTGCCGGCAGCATTAGGATGTTGCAAAGCTGTATATTTCTTATTGAAAAACCCTGTTTCGTGATCCCCTTTATCGGCAGCATAACTATCCGTTCCCTGTTCAGCTATACCAACCTGAATTATAGACCCTGCTTTTCTTGGATCAAGATCTGACCAATTGTTCCATAATTTAGGATTAATAGTGCACCATCCCCAACCTTGGCCAAAAGGAACCATTGAATTATCACGTATTGCAGAGAACAAACAAAGCCTATTGGTATAAATATTACCATTACTCCATGACCAGTCCCCAAAAGAAAATCTTTGTACAAACATAGTTTCCAGATTACCTGTACCGAAAGTAGGGGCTTTGCCATCCTGACCAACCCATGATAAATTATTAGCTGCAGCCCAAGGCAATACAGTTTTACCCGCACTTTTGTTTACGTATGAATAAGGCCATAAATTTCTAAAATCTGAAACTAGAGCATGACCACTATTATTGATGCAATCATTTAAATAAGAGGTAAGATCTGTAGCATTCAGCACTGCACCTCCAACTAATGGCAAATCTGTTGTTGCTTTTTGTTCTATATTGGTCATATATCCTGTGTAAAACAGATAGACACGTGCTAAATAGGCCTCAGCGACCCATTTGTTAGCATGGCCATACATGGCTGTCGGAATACTTGGAAATGATGTAGCGGGCATTGTTTCGATCGCTAACTTTAAATCGGAAGCAATTTGTGCAAAAGTCTCGCTGTAAGTTGATCTTCCAACAGTCCTTGACCCATCAAGAGAAACAATTAGGGGAACCCCTCCAAAAAACTTAGCCAATCTAAAGTAAAAAAACGCTCTCATAAATAAAGCCTCGCCAATTGCCTGTTTTTTAAACTGGTCAGCTTCTTCAGTAGTCTTAAAAAACGTTGTGAAATCAGCATCCTGGGTTTTTTCGATGATAGCGTTAGCTCTTGAAATTCCATTGTACGATTGTATCCACATATCGCGATAAGTGTCTTCAGCCGGATCTTCAAAATTATCAACCCACTTTGCTGATTTATCATCAGGACCTCCACCGCCTAACATCATATTATCCATCAAATTGGCCGCTATTTGTTCTTCACTGTGAACATTGGAAGTGTAGATTGCGTTGTACACACCGGCCATTGCTTCGTTGATGTCTGTAGGTGTTTTATAAAAAGTTTCCAGGTTTTTTCCGTAAAGATTCTCAGAATCTAAATAATCAGAGCAACCTGAAGCAACAAGAATTGTTGAAATAGCGATTATATATAGTAATTTTTTCATTGTCTTTTTATTTATATTAAAAATCGGCACTTAATCCAAACATTACGGTTCTTGCCTGAGGATACAGACCAAGATCTATCCCTGAAGCCCAGCTTGCATCATGTCCAAAACGAACTTCCGGATCCATACCTTTATAATCAGTAAATGTGTATAGGTTATTTACTGCAGCGTATAATTTCAGATTAGACATAAAGTTAACATTAGAAAGTAACTCGTTAAAATTATAACCAAGGGTTAAATTGTTAATTCTCAAATAGTCAGCATTATGCATGAAAATATCAGAAACATAATTGGTATTTCTGTTTGATGTAGCCGACAATCTGGGCATTGTATTTGAAGTACCTTCCCCATGCCAGCGATTGAAAATATCAGAGGTATAGTTTTGATCAAAATTATCGGCAAATGATCTGTAAGATTGCATAACCTGCATTCCAAATTTACCCGCCATCGTAGTATTTAAATAAACTCCTTTGTATTCAAAATTCAACTGAATACCCAATTCAAAATCTGGATTTGGATTCCCTAAATAAACCTTATCATCCTCATTAATGAAACCATCTTTATTTTGATCAACAAAACGAACGTCTCCGGGACGCTGATCATTAAAGTAAGGTGAGCCATTTACGGGACTCACGTAAGCATCCGCTTCTCTTTGGTTTTGCAAAATACCGGCAGTCTGGAAGCCATAGAAAAAGCCTATTGGTTGTCCAACTTGTACTCTTGAAATTTCAGAAGTCCCTTGAGAAAGTACATTGCTTGGTCCATGAATGATTCCATCAGCGTTGGCAATTTTAGTAACTTTATTTTTGTTATGGGCGCCACTTACTGTAATGCCATATTTAAAATCACCTACTTTATCATTCCAGTTTATAGACAATTCAACACCTGAGTTTTCAATGTCACCACCATTGATATAAGGGGCACCAGCGCCAAATGTACCCAGAATAGGAGCCACAACTAACCAGTCTTTCGTTGTCTTTTTATACCAATCAAAAGTAATTCCCAGTCTTGAATCAAACATTTTGGCATCAATGCCAAAGTCCAGCTGCTCTGAAGTTTCCCATTTAATATCAGGATTGGTAACTTTTGCAGGATAGGCAGTTGTGCCAGAAACAGGCTTAGTGTCTCCAAAAAAGTATCCAGGGGATACATAAGCAATTTGGGCAGAATATTGAAAGGGGTCAATTGACTGATTTCCATTTTGCCCCCAGCTCCCTCTCAATTTGGCAAAATTAAGCACCCCTGCGGTGTTTGACATAAAATTCTCTTTTGTAATCACCCAACCTGCTGATACAGAAGGAAAATAACCCCATCTGTTATCCGCAGCAAAATTCGATGAACCGTCAGCACGCATAGTTGCTGAAATAAGGTATTTCTCTTTGTAATCATATTGAGCTCTTGCAAAGAAAGACTGAATAGCTCCGCCTCCGGCAGCCCAATCAGCACCGCTGGTGCTAATTTCATTTATTGAATCAGGATTTTGCGTATTATTCAAGTAAGCATATTTTGGATCTCCGGGAAACAATAGATTGTTTCTAGAACCACTAACGTTATCATTAATTTGGTTTCGAATTAATTCAGTTCCTAGTACAGTAGCAATTTTATGGTTTCCAAATTTAGTGTCATATGAAAGTGTATTGGTCCAGGTTGTGTTAGCACCAAAGTACTGGGATTGTGAAGCCCCGTCCACAGCATCATTAAAAAGCAACCCTAAATGATAGGTTGGGTTCATCGATCTGCTATGTCCAAACCAGGAATCCATTCCATAAACTGATTTGAATTTTAAATTTAATACTGGCTCAACTTCGACAAAAGCATTTCCTGTGATACTATTACCTTTTCCATAATTATAGTTATTTCTGTAAAACATTACGGCTAAAGGGTTCGTTTGGCCGGCATTCAAACCCTCTAATGTAGGAGCATATCCAAATTCATTAATATTCCTGTCGACAGAGGGTTGCCAATAAGCAGGCTGCAATGGATTCTGCACTAAAGCATTATGTAAATCATTATAATAGATATTGCCAGTAGCAACATTTCTGTTTTCTGTATTTGTATAAGTGAAATTTTCCCCAACTGTAATTATACTATGCTGTTCATTCTTTTTCAACACCATTTGAGTGTTTAATCTTGTTGTAAGTCTTTTAAAACCTGCATCTGTAATGTTTCCGCCAATGATACCATCCTGATCGAAATAGGAAACACCCATAGAATAAACAATATCTTCGCTGCCTCCGGTAATGTTTAAGGAATGGCTCACTATTGGCGCATTCTTTTTTGACATTTCATTAATCCAATTTGTCCCTTTCCAATCAGCCTGAAGCTGACTCGAGATGTCATCACCCAATTGTTTGCCTGCTCCCGGATAATTAGTTTCCAGCCAGTTGTTGTTGTGCACGATTGCATTCCAGTCATTTGGTACAAGACCATCATTAACTCTTCCTTCATCCATAATGTACATGTATTCCTGTGCATTTAACGGATCCAGGTTTTTATATATATTTTGTATTCCAAAATAGGAATCATAGCTAATTTTTGCAGCTTTACCTTTATGCCCTTTTACAGTTGTAACCAACACAACACCGTTTGCAGCCCTGGAACCATATATTGCTGCTGAAGCTGCATCTTTTAAAATATCAATTGATTCAATGTCAGAGGGATTTAAGTAGTCTATACTCCCTACAGCTATACCATCTACAATATATAGAGGGTTCGAATTACCGATTGTCCCTAATCCACGAATGGTTACTCTGGTTCCTGCACCTGGCGCTCCATTGTTTTTGGTAATACTTACACCTGCTGCAATTCCTTGAAGGGCTTCCATAGCCGTTCCGGTATTCAATGCTGAGAGATCTTTGCCTTTAAAATTAGAACTTGCTCCTGTAAGTAGGCCTTTCTTTTGCGTGCCATACCCTACAACGATAACCTCGGTCAGGTCTTGCGTTGAAGGATGGAGTTCAACCTGAATTTCATTTCTTCCGTTAATTTTTTCCTGTACGTTCCTGTAGCCTATAAAGCTAATTACTAAAGTTCCGTCTTTTGGGGCCTTTATTTGGAACTTCCCATCAAAGTCTGTTGCAGTTGCTGATGTTGTTCCCTGTAGTACTATGGATGCCCCAGGTAGCGGCATCCTCTTATCATCAAGTACTTTCCCCGATATGGTAGCATCTTGCGCGTGGCCATAAACTGAGATTAATACTGACGAAATACAAAAAAATAATCTTTTTGATAATTTCATTATTTCTAAAGTTTTGGTTAAATAATTAGTAATTGATGCGATATTAGGACTATTTATTTGCTCTTAGGAATTATTATGCCCAAACAAAACCTTATCAAATTCAATTTTACATTACAATAAGACCAAAACAAAATCTTAGCATTTTTATTTTAATACGCTGATTTATAGATATTTGTAATTTAGTTGTATTACAAGTCAAAATGTTTTAAAACAAAATAAAATTACATTGCTAAAAAAAAAGATAATTTAGCCTTTTGATAAGCTGGTAATAGCAAGTATTACAAGTTAGGGTTAAAATGTTCAATCATTTTTTATAGTGAATTGGCGGCTACACTAAAAATAGATAATTATGAATCAGATAAAATTTAGCATACTTTTCTTTCTATTATTTGTAATGCCTTTTTTTGGTCAAGTCAAAAACATTGGACTTCCCGATATTCGAAATTATAAAAGATCCGATTATATGGGCGGTACGCAGAATTGGAATATTGACCAGGACAAAAACGGCAATTTGTATTTTGCTAATAATAATGGTCTTTTTCAGTTTGATGGGGCTTCCTGGAGCAGTTATGCTTTGCCAAATACGACAGATACAGCCCTTAAATCTTTGAAAATTGATGAATCCGGTAAAATTTTTGTGGGTGGTTATGGTGAATTTGGCTATTTTAAGCCTAATTCTAAAGGAAAGCTGGAGTATTTTTCGTTATCTAAAATGATAAAGAAAAAAAATATCAATTTAAGTGAAATTATTTGGAAGATACACATACATAAAGGAGAAGTCCTTTTTCAGTCAGTTACAAGGGCCTATATCTTTAAAAACAACAAACTCAAAATACTGGAAGCGCCCGCCAGATTCCAATTTTCATTCCAGGTCGACAACCATTTGTATTTTCAGGATGTTACAAAGGGAGTACTAGAATACAAAAGCGGGAAATTATTTCAGCTAAAAAACACGGACATTTTTAATAATACAGAAATCTGGGGTATCTTTCCTATGCCTGATAACAAACTGCTCGTTGCTACCTTAAATAAGGGACTTTTTCTTTATGATAATGAAAAAATAATACCATGGGATACTGAAGCGAATGGTTTTATCAAAAAGAATAGTTCGCTTGGCGGAGTTGCCATAAAAGATAAATTTATTGTACTCAATTCAGTTTTAAACGGGATTATTATATGTGATTTAAAGGGGAGAATAATCCAGCATATTAATCGAAAAAAAGGACTGCAAAACAATACGGTACTTACTTCTTTCCTTGACAGTAAAAATAATCTCTGGCTTGGCCTTGATAATGGAATCGCCTTTATCAATGAAAGCTCCCCTTTTACATATTTCGGATTCAGTTATGATATAAGCACTGTATATGCCTCGGTAATATATGGTGGCTATTTGTATGTTGCTACAAATCAGGGCGTATTTTATCATTCATGGAATGACACATTTAAAGAAGATGTTTTTACCCTGGTTAACGGCACAGCTGCCCAGGCATGGAATGTACAGGTTATTAATAACGAACTGATCTGCGCCAGCAACATAGCAGCATTAGTAATTAAGGGAGGAAAGGTTATAAAAGTGCTTGACGAAAATGGTTATTTCAGATTTCAAACGATCCCTGGCCGGCCAAATTTTGTTATCGGGTCGAATTATAAGGGGTTTGCTGTATTTGAAAAGACACCTGGTGGTTTAAAATTTAAAAATCAAATTGAGGGTTTTAATAAATCATCAATATCTTTCGAACTAGACAGCGATTATTTATGGTTACAAACAGACGAGTCCTTATATCAGATGATAGTATCAGATGATTTTACAAAATTTAAATTCATAAAAACGAGACATGATTTAACGGCTAATGAAAAAGGGATAGGCACGATTCAGAAAATAAATAACAGCATTTATTTTCAAACAAACAATCATTTTTACAGGTATTCAAAAGAGCAGGACCTGTTTTATGAAGATAAAAAAATGAGTCAGGTATTTAAAAACATTCCTAAAATTAGCTCTTTAACAGAAGATGCCATTGGAAATCTCTGGTATACATACAATGAATCATTAGGTGAATTAATGAAAAACCACAATGGCAGTTATAGAAATATTGTTACTCCATTTTCCAACTTAACCAGGAATTTAGTTAGTAATTTTATTTCTGTAAATACCATTAATTCGCGTAACATATTTATAGGATTAAAAGACGGATTAGCGCATTATAATTCCCAATTAGTTAACGATACCCAAACTAAACCTACCGTTTTTATACGAAGTTTTGCCTTTTCAGGTGATACGCTAATCTTTGGAAACAAGAAAAAAATAGCTGAAAAATATGTAATACCCTATGCCTCAAATCACGTTAGGTTTACATTTTCATCCCCTTCTTATGAAAATCTTGAAAATCTTGAATTTTCATATCAACTGGAAGGTTTCGATACTAAATGGAGCGCTTGGTCGACTAATACTAATAAAGAATATACCAATCTAAGGGAGGGTAATTATATAATGAAATTAAAAGCCCGGACTAATTTTGGTAAACAATCGGCGCAAACTATATTGAATTTTACAATTTCGCCTCCATGGTACAGACATTTTTTAGCTTATTTAGTTTATATTTTACTTGCTGTTACATCAATATTTTTTATACGTAACAGGGTAAAAATGAAAATCCGGAAAAATAAATATTATGAAACTGTGGTGCAAAGAAAACTTTATCTGGAAAAAGAATCAAAAATCAGACAAGAACAATATGAACTGGAAAAAGAAATTGAAAAATTAAAAAATGACAAGCTTAAAACCAAGATTTTAGCAAAAGACAAAGAGCTGGTTAGCAATTCCCTACAAGTGGTAAAGAAAAACAAAATTCTAAATGGAATCATCAACAAACTAAAAGATTTTAATGCCGAATCATTTGATGATGAAACCAAAATCCAATTTATTAAATTAAATAAAAGTATTGTAAAAGAGGTAAATTCAGATAAGAGCTGGAAAGATTTAGAAAAACACATTAAGAATGTCCATTTTGATTTTTTGAAAAGATTAAAAGAAAAACACCCTACAATTTCACCCCGGGAATTGGACCTGTCTACCTATTTACTAATGAATATGTCTACTAAAGAAATTATAGAAATCATGAATATTTCGAGTGGAGGCGTAGAAGTTGCACGTCACCGTTTAAGAAAAAAAATTGGATTGGATACAAAGGAAAATTTAGTTAGTTACTTGATGAGTATATAACAAGGAACTCTCTTATTAGAAAAGTATGTTATAAAAGCTTTTTTGAAAAAAGCTTATATCATGCATTAGAGGTAATAAAAAAAGTAAACGAAAACAAAATTAGCTAATATATTTATTATAGTTTTTTAAATAAAAAAATGGCGTCAATTGTCTTCAATTGACACCATTTGGCTTAAGTGACCTCGACGGGACAAATTTCTGTAAAATTTATGGACGATTTGAAGAGATTGGCTTACTATTAGTAATGCCTGTCTTTCAATGTCACGAGAAATTTGGTTTGGATGTCCTCTAGAAGATCGAAGCAAGAATTATTTTATTTTTAAGGCAATATAAAGTTTTGAACCTTAGTACGACAAAAAACTTGACTTGCTAGATTCTTAAACTTTCTTATAACGCAATAAAAATTAAACTACTTTTCAAGATCGAGATATTCTCAAACCTCATTTTTTTTAATGGGCTTTCATTAAAAGATATTCTTATTTCTCAATTTGGTAAGGAATGTTACGTAGTGTAAAGCATTTGTAACATTACGATAGGTGTGAACTTTAATTTCCAATTACTTTTGGAATATATTAAGTAGGATTAAATTTATTAATTCGTTTATATCAATATTCATAATGTGATACTGTAAAAAAGAACAAGGAAGCATATACATTTTGTAGATTAAAGATGATTTCTTAAAATCCATTTAATAATTAATATTTCGTAAGTGAAGTCCTTATACAAGGTGTGGTAAATGGAAATTTTGGTAGTTATATCAAAATTCCTTACGATTTAGGATTAATGCAAAACTTTTAAGAAATAAAGATTACATATAATATTAATAAAAAACATAAAAAGACATAATTATGAAAAATAATAGAATTTCAATTAGAATTCAGTGGGTATTGTTAGTAATAGTAGTTATAGTATTGGGCAATAATGCGCAAGCTCAATTGGGAAAATGTAAAGGAAAATATTTTGGAAATATTATTCAAAACAGTGTTCCAAGTAATTACAATACATTTTGGAATCAGACTACTAGTGAAAATGCTTCAAAATGGGGCTCGATTGAAGGTACAAAAGGAGTTTACAATTGGTCTGGTTCGGATGTGTCTTACAATCAAGCTAAAAACAGTGGCGGACTATTCAAGTTTCATACTTTAGTTTGGGGTAATCAAACACCAGGTTGGGTTGCAAGTGCTAGTATAGCAACGATACAAGCTTCGGTACAAGCCTTCATAAAAGCCACAGCTGATCATTACAACCCTTTGGGCGGTCTAAAAATGATTGATGTATTAAATGAGCCAGTAAATACCCCAATGACAGCTAATTATAAGGCAGCTCTTACTGCAGGTTATCGAGCAGAACCAGCCAATGCAGGTGATATCAATAATCAATATGGTTGGGTAATTTGGTGTTTTCAATTGGCTAGAAAAAATTTTCCAAATACTACGTTATTGATTAATGAATACAATGTAGAAATGAACTGGAACAACTGTCGTGCACCTTATATTGCGATGGTAAATGCTGTAAAAAATGCTCCAAACCTTACAAATGGAACAAAAAATCTGATTGATGGTGTAGGTTTACAGGCACATGGTATTGAAAATTTAACTGCTGCAAATTTTAAAGCATGTATCGATGAAATCTGGACAAAAACTGGTGTTCCAATTCATATTACTGAGTTTGACCAACCCGCTAATCCTAACGAGACCAAACAAAGAGATGTTTACGCTAGTCTAATTCCAGTAGCCTGGGAACATCCAAGAGTAGCCGGTATTACATTGTGGGGTTATATTCAAGGAAATACTTGGATCAATGGTAATGGTGTCTCTGGTGCTGGCGGAACTGATTCTGGATTACTTTATGGAAATTTTGTAGATCGCCCAGCAATGACATGGTTAAAATCTTATTTAGGCGGTCGCCCATCGCTTTCTTGTTGTCCTGCACCCGCTCCATTTGGTGGTTGTGGTACTACTGTGGTAACTCGTAATTTTGTAACTAGAGCTCGTGGTACTGCTACTGGTGCTCAATTACAATTGCGAATCAACGGAAATGTAATTGCTACATACAACCTCACTACGGCTTTTGCAAATTATAGCACGTCGTCAACAACTACAGGTGCTGTACGTCTAGAAGTTGTAAATGATATCGCAAATAGAGATGTAGAAGTAGATTATTTGCAAGTGGATAGTGCGGTTTTACAAGCCGAAAATCAAACGGTTAATACAGCATTTTATTCAAACAACGCTTGTGGTGGTGGCGGAAGCAGCCAGATGATGCATTGTAATGGTTATATTGCATTTGCAGCTGCTACCAATCGTATGGCAACATCAAAAGAATTTGTAACGCAAATTGAATCGGACGAAACCGAAATAATCGTATTTCCTAACCCAACTATTGATGGCAATACGAATTTAGAGTTTTATAATGAAAAAGAACAAAATATAACTGTTCGATTAGTTGATTCTAGTGGGGCTGCGGTTAAAGACATAGCTTCTCAAAAATTTGCAATAGGTAATTGTACTTTGGCAGTGGATTGTAGTAATCTCTCTCCAGCGATCTATTTTATTGTAATCGAAAAAGAGAATGCAAAACGTGTTACTAAAAAAGTTATCGTAAAATAAATTCTAGAAAAATGCATAACCCCAATAACTTGGGATTTGAATTTAGCTAATTATTAAATAAAATTTTGGTTCATATATAATCGGCTAATTGTATTTAGTGGTGATTCATATTCTAGGGTTTTTCTAGGTTTTTCATTAAGCTGATTTTGCACTTCTTTGAGTTGCTTTTTTGATATTAAATTAAAGTCAGTTCCTTTGGGGAAATAGTCTCTAATTAATCCTTTTGTATTCTCATTTGTTGGTCTTTCCCACGGACTATAGGGATGGGCAAAATAGACTTTTACTTTGGAGTTTTTAGTAAAGGTTTTGTGTTGCGCCATCTCTGTTCCGTTGTCATAGGTCAAAGACAGTTTTAAGTTGTCAGGAAGCTTTCTAAACTCCTTTTCAAACGCCTTTCTCACAGTTATTGAATCTTTCTTTTTTAAGGTACAATTATTAAAAATCGAGTCGTTCGAGACTATGAAATTTTTATCATTTACTAAATGATGAAATTAGTAATGTAATAGTATTATCGCATGTGCATCTTAATTTTAGAATACGATTCTTTCATTTTTAAAACCTAAATTTTTATGTTATTTTTGAAATGATTTTTAGCCTTAAAACTAAGCTTTTGATTTTTATTCAGATAAAACAATAACTTTTACCCAATTCCAAAAAAAACTTTAAATGAAAAAACAAATACTCTTACTGTTGACAACGTTTACAATGTTTTCGCAACAATATAAAATTCCAAACTACTACGAATTTGAACGAGAAGGCAAGTTTGGCAAAGTAAACTATAAAGGCCAAATCGTAATTCCAGCAATTTACGACTCTTTTGGTCAAGATGAAAACGGCTACTTTCCTGCTCAATTAAACGGAAAATACGGCGTTATTGACAAAAATAACAAAGTAATTGTCCCTTTTAAATATGACTATGTTGATCATATGAAGAATGATTTAGTCAGAGTACAATTAAACGAAAAATATGGCTGGATAAATCTTAAAAATAAAGTGGTTATTCCTATTATTTACGATTCAATAACATTATTGAACGACGGAACATTTATTGCTTCTAAAAATGAAAAGACTGGGTTAATCGATAAAAATGGAAAAGTAATTATTGATTTTAAATACAGTACATTTGGTATAGGCGATGCCATTCAGGAAATTGGCTACAGCGAAAACAAGATCGTTTTTGAGAAAGACGGTAAATCTGGATTTTTAGACAGACAGCAAAAAGAAATTATAGCACCAAAATTTGACGGCGCATATAGTTTCCATAATAATTATGCCATTGCAATTGTAGATAAATTATACGGAATTATTGATCAAAGCGGAAAATTTGTAGTTGATCCTACTTTCACCAACATTTATTACTACAAAGGGTTTTATGAAACGGAAAAAAACAAGAAAAAAGGCTACCTAAACAGTGATTTAAAAGAAATTCTGCCAACTGAATATTACGAAGTAGAAGATTTCAGTGAAGGTTTGGCAGTTGTTGAAAAAGACAAAAAATTCGGCTTAATCAATCAAAATGGAGAATTTATAATTCCCCTTATTTATGATGGCGCTCATGAATGCACAGAAGGATTAATTGCTGTTTTAAAAAATGGCTATTGGGGATTTGTAGATCCTACTAACAAAACTATCATCGATTTCAAATTTACTGGAAATGTCTGGCCTTTTAAAAACGGCGTAGCCTATTATAACAAGAGAGGATTTTCTTCTATGGGTAAATACAATGATGAAATTGTTGGATTAATAGACAAAAAAGGCGAAATCATCTTAGCGCCAAAATACAAGGAAATTGGTTATCTGAAAAATGATGGCTGTTTAATCGCGCAAAAAGACGGAAAAGATTATTTAATCAATCTAAAAGGCGAAGAAATTTTCCAATTAAAGGATACTGAGTTAGTTCCTATAATGGACTCATTGAATTAAACTTCAAATTACGAATCGTCAAGATTCTTCTGAAATTTTAAAAGCCTGCAAGGTGCATATTTTGTGGGCTTTTTTATGGAAATGTTTTACATGGTTTTTAGAAAATACACCTCCCTGTTCTTCGAAGAGTTCAGTCGAAATGCTGTGCGAATGTCTCAGACGTACCACCCGCATCTCAATCAGGTGCTATTTTATAAATTTAAAATAAACAAAAAAGCTCCAGATTTCTCTGAAGCTTTTGTCGTTGTGACCTCGACGACACAATTTCATGAACATTTTATACAGGATTTAAAGAAATTGGTTTATTTTCAAGTTGATTTGTAAGATAATTATTTTACTTTTTTATTAAGAAGCAGTTTGTATGTCTTGTTAAGGTTAAATGTTAAAACGTATGAATTTTGTAAATTTATTAAGTTGTAATAGCATTTGATAAATTTCTCGATAATAAATTTAGTAGCTATTAGTAAACTTTCGTTATCATTTCATCTATAGGTAAACGAACTTTTTTCGTAGCTGCCATATAGTCTTTTTCCGAATCACGATATCCTAAAGCGAGGATAACTGCAGAATGCAGCCCTTTCTCTTTCAAACCCAAAACCTCATCGATAATAGAAGCATTAAATCCTTCGATAGGAGTGGCATCCACTTTCAATTCTGCTGCAGCAATAAGTGCAGTTCCTAGTGCAATATAAGCCTGTTTGGCAGCCCAAAGTGCTTTTTGCTCTGCGTTAATAGCGCTGAAATATGAATGCAATCCATTTCGAAATCCTGATAAGGCACCAGCGTCAAGATCTCTTTGCTTTTCTGTCATTGCCATATAATCGTCAATGTAAGTCGAAGACATGTCAGTGAATGCAGCGAAAACCAACAAATGAGAGCAAGAGTTAATCTGTCCATTATACGAATCAGCACCTAATTTCTTTTGGATTTCCGGGTTGCTTACAACAAAAACACGGTAAGATTGCAGACCACAAGAAGATGCTGAAAGATTTATAGCCTCTAAGATCTGATCGATCTTCTCTTCTGTTACTTTAATGTTATTGTAAGCTTTTGTGGCGTAGCGCCATTTTAAATTTTCTATCAAATTCATTACTATGTCTATCTTAAATTTTGGCAAATATAAATGATATTGTTTTCTTTTTCGAGTTTTTGAAGTGCTCTGGGAAACTCCAAATCAATCATCTTAGGTTACTAAAGAATATTTATCTGTTTTCATTCATTATTATATTTATTTAAAGATTAATAATCTTTAAATATTGATGTAAAAAGAATAATTAACTGATTTTGTGTATAAATAAAAATATTTAATCTTTTATATTCAAATTTGCAGGGTAAAAAAACTAAACATTATCGTCAAATGAAAGCTAACATACAAGAAGATAGGGGAATAAACGAAAAGCAAAATAT
The DNA here is from genome assembly GCF_001427905.1 of Flavobacterium sp. Root420. Classification (GTDB taxonomy): domain Bacteria; phylum Bacteroidota; class Bacteroidia; order Flavobacteriales; family Flavobacteriaceae; genus Flavobacterium. The sequence goes on along the minus strand of NZ_LMEF01000023.1, from coordinate 420,836 downwards.
TGAAAACACCCAGAATACAATCAAGAATAATTTTGCATTCACACTAAAGAGCACTTGTTTAGATGAAAACTATCACCCCTCAAGTGAAACGCGTTTGACAACCAATTTTGCAAACCTGGCCAGAGGAGGTAATCGCCAACAAAACTTACGTAATGCATTAAATATGATTAACAATCGATTCAATGCATTGGCTCATTTGGATAATCCAAAAGCTGATCGTTACCTTGTAGAACTTGAAATCATCACAGTAACGATGAGTATTGATGATAAGAATGGTATTAACAATCTGCCGTTGATTGAAGTTTTAAAAACGAATATTTTTGACCGCAAGACTAGTCAGCGTATCGAAGGTATTGCCGGAAATAATTTTTCTTCTTATGTTCGTGATTATGATTTCAGTATTTTATTGACCGAGCACAATAAAAATAAATCTAATTTTTCTATTCCTGAAAATTTTGGTGATTTGCACGGAAAACTTTATAAATGCTTTGTGAGTTCAGCCACTTATAAAGAGCACTTTAAGATGTCACCGATCATTTGTCTAAGTGTATCGAGCAACAAAACTTATACTCGCACTGCGTATCAGCATCCGGTTCTGGGTTTTGAGTATCTGCAGGATCAGTATTCTATCACTGATGAATATTTCTCTAGAATGGGCTTAAAAGTTCGTTTTTTCATGCCTCCCAATAGTGTGGCACCGATGGCTTTTTATCATTCCGGAGATCTACTTGCTGATTATACTGATCTTGGACTAATCAGCTCAATCAGCACAATGGAGACTTTCCAGAAGATTTATCGCCCTGAAATTTACAATGCAAATTCAGTGGCGGGGAAAATCTATCAACCTACTCTTAAACACGAAGATTATTCAGTGACTCGCGTGGTTTATGACCGCGAAGAGCGCAGCCGACTGGCTGTTGAACAGGGTAAATATGCAGAAGAGCATTTCATTAAGCCTTACAAAAGTCTCCTGGAACAATGGTCTGCTAATTTTGCCCTTTAATTGATTACAACGCTTTAAAATTATACTATTATGAAGAAATTATTATTACCCACCTCTATTGTTGGAAGTTTACCCAAACCTGCCTGGCTTGCTCCACCCGAAAAACTTTGGTCACCATGGAAATTAGAAGGCGATCAGCTACTTGAAGGGAAACAAGATGCTTTACGAATTTCTCTGCAGGAACAACAATTGGCAGATCTAGATATCATTTGTGACGGCGAGCAGACACGTCAGCATTTTGTAACGACTTTTATCGAGCATTTAAGCGGTGTAGATTTTGAAAATCGTAAAACAGTAAAAATCCGTAACCGTTATGATGCGAGTGTTCCAGTGGTTGTAGGTGAGGTTGCACGTCAAAAAGCAGTTTTTGTTGAAGATGCTAAATTTTTACGTAAACAGACCAATAAGCCTATAAAATGGGCATTGCCAGGCCCGCTGACGATGGTAGATACCTTGTACGACGACCATTATAAAAGCCGGGAAAAATTGGCGTGGGAATTTGCGAAAGCACTCAATGAAGAAGCAAGAGAACTTCAAGACGCAGGGGTAGATATTATCCAGTTTGATGAACCTGCATTTAATGTGTTCTTTGATGAAGTAAACGATTGGGGAATGGCGGCATTAGAAAGAGCCATTGAAGGCTTACACTGTCAAACTGCGGTTCATATTTGCTATGGTTATGGAATACAGGCAAATACTGATTGGAAAAAGACACTAGGTTCAGAGTGGCGACAATACGAAGAAATTTTTCCGAAAATTCAAAAATCTAAAATTGATGTGGTGTCTTTAGAATGTCACAACTCCAATGTGCCTTTAAATTTAATGGAACTTGTTCGCGGTAAAAAAGTAATGGTCGGTGCCATTGATGTGGCAACCAACAATATCGAAACACCAGAAGAAGTAGCTGCTACCCTGCGTAAAGCTCTTGAGTTTGTAGATGCCGAAAATCTTTACCCTTCTACAAACTGCGGTATGGCACCGTTATCTAGAGATGTAGCCAGAGGCAAGTTAAGTGCTTTAAGCGCAGGAGCAGAAATTATACGTAAAGAACTTGGAATTTAGTCTCAATATATTAATAATGAATTCCGTGCCTCCACGGAGGAATAATATTTAAACACATTGAAGAAATTATTAGAAGTATTAAAAAAAGCAGGTTTCGACGGTTTCCTGTTAATGATAGCCACCATGATTCTGATGGCTTATTTTTTGCCAAAGCCAGGTATGGTCAAAGAACCTGTTTCGCTGGAGGAGATTGCCAATGTAGGCGTTTCGTTGATTTTCTTGTTTTATGGCTTACGTCTAAGTGTTGAGAAACTAAAAGCCAGACTTTCCAATTGGAAAATGCACATTGTCGTCCAGTTGACAACCTTTTTATTTTTTCCGCTCATTGTTTTGGCATTTCGCCCGTTGTTTGTTAATAACGGCTTCGAGTTGCTTTGGCGGGGCGTATTTTTTCTGGCAGCGTTACCGTCCACAGTTTCATCTTCGGTGGTCATGGTTTCCATCGCTAAGGGAAACATTCCTGCAGCCATTTTCAATGCAAGCATTTCCAGTTTGATTGGAGTAGTCGTTACGCCTCTCTGGGTTGGACTGTTTATTGCTTCTGCGACAGGCGATTTTGATGTCACTCAAATCGTCATAAAGTTGATTCTGCAAGTTTTGCTGCCTGTCATCATTGGGATAAGTCTCAATTCCCGTTTCGGCGTCATTGCCGAAAAATACAAGAAACAGCTCAAATATTTCGATCAGGCAGTTATTCTAACGATTATTTACACGTCGTTTTGCAAGTCATTTTCCGAACATCTTTTTGAAGGCTTCACCGCCCTTGAACTTGCCGGACTCGCTGCAGGGATGATGGCGTTGTTTTTTGCCGTATTCTTTTGTGTCGGACTACTGAGCCGCCTGCTTGGTTTTTCAGATGAAGACCGTATTACTGTCTTATTCTGCGGGTCTAAAAAGTCATTGGTACACGGCACCGTTATGTCAAAAGTACTTTTTCAGCACAGTACTATCACCGGCATCGTATTGCTGCCGCTCATGCTTTACCATGCCTTGCAATTGATTGCCGCCAGCATCATTGCTCAGGGTATGGCTCGACGAAAAGAATTATAGTTTTATTAATGACGTGGCCCTTTCTCTTTTTTTGATAAAGGCACCAAGGATAGCGCTCCCTGCTATAAAATATTACCATTAAGATTTTTATACTGTAAATATACGTTTTGAAGGTTGTTGTGTTTTTTACCTCTGTAAAATAAGATTTTTGTATTGTTTTGGGTTATATTTGAAGAATTTTATTCTGATTTAAAAATAAATTAAACATAATTAAAGTAATATTCTATGGTACAAATAGACGATATTGATCTTCAGTTATTAAATATACTTCACGATAATTCTAAATACACTGTAAAAGAGCTTGCTAAAATGGTAAATCTTTCTGCATCGCCTGTTTTTGAACGAATTAAAAGATTGGAAAACAGCGGATATATTAAAAAATATATTGCCCTGCTTGATGCAGAAAAATTAAATAGAGGTTTCATTGTTTTTTGTAATATCAAACTTAAACAGCACGATCGTAATATCGGGAATCAATTTGTTAGTGATATTATGAAAATAGAAGAAGTTGTGGAATGTTATAATATCTCAGGTGATTACGATTTTTTAATGAAAGTTTCCGCCAAAGACATGAAGCATTATCAGGATTTTGTGTTTAATAAATTGGGATCAGTTGAAAGTATAGGGAGTACCCAAAGTACCTTTGTTATGTCTGAGGTAAAAAATATGTATGGATAGTTCCGCGATAGCTTATTTATTTGAAATTCGCCTTAGCTTTTGTGACAGAAAATGTATTAAGTCCATTTTGGGATTATTTTATATTTAACATCAAAAACTGCGATAAACCAAAAGAGAAAAAAATCCTATATCCTTAAGAGGACTTCGAACCATCGTTCAGCTCCGATTAAATCTCAAATAAAGCCACTTTTAGACTGTTTATTTCAAACAGACTAAGAATTGTTATGAAAAATTCGAACCATAAAATGTTAGGTTGTAAAGGCTTGAAAAATCTAGAAATTTGTGTATAAAAAAAGAGACAACTATATAATAGTTGTCTCCTTAAGTGATCGACGGGACAAATTTCTATAAAATTTATCGAAGATTTGAAGAGATTGGCGTATTATGTTTAGGGTCTGTCTTTGATTGGCTTAAAGAATTTGGTTTGGATGTCCTGTTGGGGATTGATGTGAATTTGTATGTAACTTTATTTTTTTTATATGAGAACTGCATTAAAATCTCCTTATTTTTTTGTGGTAAAAAAGGTATCGCTCCAATTTCTTATTAGATCAAAATTATATACAGTTCTTTTTTAAAGTTTGGTCAATTCCTGAGCAAAATGATTCTTAAACAAAAGAGCACTGATTAGCTAAAATTAAAACCACCATCGTCAACAACTTTGGTGGTTTTTAATGAATGTAATATGAATTAAGTTTTTAACTATTTATATTTAATATTGATACTTATAATATCAGATGTCATATTAGTAGTCCTTGTATAATGTCCATAACGTATCTCTAAAGTATTCCAGTGCTTAAGACCAAAGATTCCGTTTAGTGGCGTAAATTTCATACCCATTCCAAAGAAACTACTGTCAAACTTTGACAAATCATAATTACTGGTGTAGTATTCGTCGGCAGCAGTATGTTCTCCGTATGGTTTGAAATACTTAGTTCCGGTTTGAGTATAATATCTATAAAACGGACTTAAGGAGAATGCCTGAGTTAGTTTTACAGGAATCTCAAGATCAGCGGTATGGGCTTTTAGACTCCAGTCGTCAGTATAATACCTGTAGTAAGCGCGGATAATTACATTATCACCTAAGAAATAACTGGCCCTGATTCCTAGTGGAATTTTTAGTCTGGTATCCGGCATTTTTTCCTGATGAACAGAACCATCTGTAAAATAAACCCTGTGGAACGGAAGACTCAAATAACCATTTTGACTGATAACATCACCCACGATCATTATTTGCAGATTTTTGTTTACAACCTGAGCGTAACTTAGAGTTCCTGCAAAAGTATTTCGGTTGGCACTCTCATAGCCTTCACTTCCCGGAAGACGAATTTCAACGGGTTCAATTAGTTTTAACTGATCGATAAAGGTTTGAAACTTAGCTGTAAATTCTCCGTTTTTGTCTTTTGTTTTTTGCGAGAAACTGATGTTTCCTCCAAAAGACTGGTAATCAAACTCAGTTGATGATGATACGCCAATTCCAATTGTTCGTCCTTTTTCTTCATTTTCTCTGAAGTATGTCAAAGAGGGATAAAAACGATTATCTGAAGATGAAGCAGATGAATTGGCACTCAAATCAATCATATCTGATGATGCAGAGGTATAATGATCAATGCCTGCTTCAATATCAAAGGTATGCTTAATGCCTGTTTCTCCATACTTGACTAATTTAACATCAATAGTATTGGCAATGTCGGTAAGATGTTCAGAACCAATCCCTCCGGTAACGGCAGAATTGTTTCCATCCTGACTATAGTAGCTTGATACTAAATTTACTTCTTCCAATTTTAATTTTTTGCTTTTATAACTAGTAGAATCAGTAGTAACGTTTTGCGCTTTTGATTGAAATAGTGCCAATAAAGCAAATCCTGTTATGAATATTCTTTTCATTTTTAATTTTATGAAAAATTAGTTACAACCACAGCCACCGCCGCTTTTTCCTGAATTTGCTCCGGAAGCTCCTTCACGGTAGGATTGAAAGCTGAGTTCTGTCTTTTCGATTTTCCTGTTAGATAATACCATTTCAGAATCGTTGATTTTTCCTTTTTGGTATTCTTTTACCGAAGTACAGGAGGTCAGCAGAATACCTGTAAAAGCAATGCTACACAATAGTACGAGCGCTTTTTGTTTTGGCTTTTTCATTTCAGGTTGATGTTTTTTGAAGTGTAAATTTTATTGTTGTCGTCAATGATAATACAATATAGATCCGGAATCTGGTCAATTAGAAACAGTCCTGCTTTAATTCCCATAACCGCTATTGGAGTGGCCATTGCATCAGCAAATTCAGCATTTGAAGCGATAATGGTAACACTTTTTATTCCGGTTATTGATAGTCCTGTTTTTGGATCAATGGTATGTGAATATTTTTTTCCGTTGATGGTGACGAATTTTTCATAATTTCCAGAAGTGGCAACTGCCTTGTTGGATATTTCCATATAAGAAAAAGCAGCATTCGGGGCGTCAGGATTGGCAACACCAATGGTCCATTTTTGCCCGTTTGGCTGTAGTCCCCATGCACAAAGATCACCACTGGCATTAATAATACCGCTCTGAACATTATTTTTTAATAGTACTTGTTTTGCCATTTCTGCGGCATATCCTTTTCCGATGCCACCAAAACCAATCCGCATTCCCTTTTCTTTTAGAAAAACAGTACAATTCTGTTTATCAAGAATGATATTTCGATAATCAATAAGGTGAATCATTTTTTTTGCTATCTGGGGGTCAGGAAGACTGGTCATTGTTTTGTCAAAATTCCACAGACTTTTGTCAAGACTTCCGTACGAAATATCAAATGCACCTTGTGTAATTTTCGAAATCCCTGTAGCTCTTTCAATAAGATTAAAAACTTCTTGATCTACTTTGACAGGCTCAATTCCTGCGTTTTCATTAATTAGATTGGTCTGGCTGTCTTCTTTATAAGTAGTAAGCAGTTTTTCGATTCTCTTGATTTCTTCAATAGCAAGATTGATATTCTCATTTCCTGTTTTCTCATTTGCGGCAACAACAGTAATAGTAAAGTTGTTTCCCATGAGTTTCAGGGATTGCGAATATTTTTTATTTTTCAGTATGTCATTTTGTGCTATCACAGATCGCTTTTATTTCGGCAGTCCACTCATCAGGTGTAGTTTCAGGTTTGCCGTGCCAGGTTTTAAGCACTTTGCCATCAGCATCAAGAAGAAGAGTTAGGGGGAAACTCCCTTCCTTATTGTAAATTTCGGCTAAATCTTCATTGCGTTTTACTTGTTCCGGTGTGCCTATATTTTTCTTTTTTCTTGGAAAATCAGCATTAACCAATACTAAATTGGCATTTGCCATTTCTGTAAAAACAGCACTTTCAAGATAGTCTCTGCGCAACACTATACAAGGTCCACACCAGTCAGATCCGGAGAAGTTCAATAAAATTAATTCGTGTTTTTCCTTAGCAATTTTTTTTGCATTGTTAAAATCAGGTTCCCAATTTATAGGAAGCACTGTTAATAACAGGAATAATGTAATTAGCTTCATTTGCAGTTGTTTTTGGCTACTAGCGAAATAACGAATTGTTGCCTTTCTTATTTTTTTTTAGTGCTTAAGATTTGATTAATTTTTATTGAATGAAAACAAATTGTTTTTAGGTGTCTAATTCTTTTTAAATATTGTCCGGTTACTTTTAAATAAACCAGTTTTTTTCTCAAATACTTCTGTAAATATATTAAATCTCTTAACTAGTGATAATGATTTGCATCACTTTTGAAACTGATGGGAATCATTTGTTTTTCAATCTGCTTTTTTCAATTTTACTTCATTGTAAAGTTATAAATTTTTAATTTTTTTAGCCATGAAAAAAAGTAATGATGTTTTGTGTAAAGAAGTAATAGAGGCCATTAAATGGGAACCTCTTTTAAGTTCTAATGAAATTGATGTTAGTGTCGACGATGGAATTGTTACCCTTGGAGGAACAGTGGATAATTATACTCAGAAGAAAGAGGCCGAACAAGCTGTTAAAAATATTGCCGGAGTAAAGGCGGTCGTGGATGAGATAAAAGTTGACCTGTATTTTTCAGCTATTAAAAGTGATACAGAAATAGCTGCTTCAGTCATTAAAGCCCTGCATGAAAATTGGGCAGTTCCTGATCATAGGTTAAAAGTAACGGTTGAGAACGGATGGGTCACTCTTGAAGGTATTTTACATTGGAATTTTCAAAGAAAAGCAGCAGACAATGCCATTCGTTATTTAAAAGGTGTCAGGGGGGTAATTGATAAGATAAAAATTGAAGCTGAAATAAAAAATGAATTAAAAAAGGAATTCGTTGAAAAAGCACTTCGCCGAAGCTGGATTCTGGATATCGATAATATTAGGGTTAGAGTGGAAGATAAGACCATAATTTTAAGTGGTATTGTGAGTTCGCTTTTTCAGAAAGAAGAAGCAGAACGAATTGCATGGAATACACCTGGTGTGTGGTATGTAGATAATGAGATTTTAGTTGAATTAGATTGATGTATACAAGACATAAATAAAAGAAATGAAAAGTAATGATATTTTGCAAAGAGAAATTCAGGAGGCGCTCAAATTTGAACCCCTTTTGCATGCGGCCGAAATTGGTGTTATCGTAAAAGAAGGTGTCGTTACCCTTATGGGAAATGTTGACATGCTTGTTAAAAAAGCAGAAGCTCTTCATGCTGCCAAGAAAATTAAAGGGGTAGCAGCAATTGTCGATGAAATAAAGGTAGTACTCGAAAAAGGCAGCAGTACTTCTGATCAGGAAATTGCCAGCCAGATTGTCACAAAATTTAAAGAAAATCAAATTGTTCCACAAAATACCGTTAACATAACTGTAGAAAAAGGAAGTGTGACGGCAGAAGGAATTGTGCCATGGAACTTTCAGCGAGAAATCGCTCTCGAGCTTATTAGAAATCAGAGAGGGGTAAGGGAAGTGATCAACAATATTAAATTAAAAAGGGAGGTCTACGATCAGGTAGAAAAAGAATTACTGGAAAAGGCATTGCAACGACATTGGGCCTTTGATGTGGACGAAATTGATATTGAAGTGGCAGGGGCAACGGTTCAGTTATCCGGTACGGTTGGTTCGATCTTTCAAAAAGAAGAAGCAGAAAGGATTGCGTATAAAACGCCCGGAGTAATCAGTGTTATTAATCATTTAAAAGTGAATCTTGAACAGCCTTATTTGTGTTAAATTTCAAAGTATGGTGCAGCAAAAAAATCAAAGTGATAAATCAGAAATCCAATTCCTGGAAGGTCCTCAATCGCGGTTGACTGAAATGAAATTTATATTTTTTACGTTATGGGAATTGATAAAATGCTTTCGTAAACTGCACTCGATAGGTCCGTGCATTACCTTTTTTGGATCTTCCCGGTTTAAGGAAGATCATTTTTATTATGAATTTACCAGAAGTGCGGCAGGTGAATTTGCCAAACTTGGCTTTACGATAATGACAGGTGGCGGGCCAGGTCTTATGGAAGCTGCAAATCGCGGCGCACAAGAAGTTGGTGGGAAATCCGTAGGATGTAATATCAAACTTCCGATCGATCAAATGCCTAATTCTTATCTTGATAAGTGGGTGGAGGCAAAACATTTTTTTATTCGTAAAATACTGTTGGTAAAATACTCTTTTGCTTTTGTAGTAATGCCTGGAGGTTTTGGAACCCTGGATGAATATTTCGAAGCGATTACCCTAATACAGACTGGCAAAATTAGAAACTTTCCGGTTATAATTTTTAATACCCAATATCATAGGGCGCTCATTGAACATATTGCTGTTATGAAAGAGCAGGGAACCATTAATGATGCTGATTCAAAATTATTCATGATAACAGACGATATTGAACAGGCAAGGCTTTTTATTATTGAGCATAGCATTAAATATTATGGACTAAAACCAAAATTTTAACCAGTACCATTTAATTTAACCTGATCGTTTTGAACTATCAATATCGTAATTTAAGTTCTTTGTCGAGTTAAGGACTTCTTTTTTTAGATAAGTACAATTTTGACAACAACTGTATTTTATTTTTGATTATGAAATTCCTCAATTATTTTATTTTCAAGCATATCGTGTATAATTAATTTTCCATACTCATGTGCGAGAATTGTCTTGCCTGAAGGATTAAAGGATTGTGTTTGTACTGAATATACTAACTTTTCCTCAGGCATTATAAAGAGATTGCTTTCCCAAAAATAATAGGTATCATTGATATAGTACCCTTCCTCATAAATTTTGCTGTAAATAGCAGTATAGTAAACCGAAAAATCATCATCATTGAATGGGGCTGTAAGTTCAAATGCATTTTTTGGTGCATGGTATTTTTCTTTTTGTTTGCTCAGTAATACAATTGTTAAAACGGCAGCTATGTTATGTTGCTCTAAATTCGAAATAATCTGTTTCTCATCAAGTCCTTCAAATGCTTTACTGCCATAAAGTTCGTTAGACGAAATGGCATCGTAACCAAGATTGCAAAGATCATCAGCCAGATGATTTTCCATTTGTTTATAAAGTGATTGGTCCGATTCTTTTATCAGTCCAACTACAACAATACGACCAGTTTTCAGATTGGTTGGATCTGATGACCGCCAGGAACTGACTATATTTGAACTGGAGCATTGCACCAATAAAACACAAGACAGTATAACAATCCATTTAATTCTTCTCATTTTGATCGTTTTGAATTAATTTTTTCTATTTATAGAATAAATTACGGTTTTTGGACTTGGCGAAAAATATAATTGCAGATACACTCTTATTATTATTATTATTATTATTATTATGAAGCTAAATTTTAGACGCTGTTTTTAAAAGACGTTTACTACTTAAGATCGGCATGCAATAGCAGTTAAATCAAAATAATAAATGATGGATCTGTATCGTGCTATTTTCTAAAAACAAGCATTGGAGTCTTGGTATTAAAACCTTTTTCAGAAGTTTTAAGTGGTTGAAATAATTGTTCCAGCCAGTTTCGGTTTTCTTTGGCAAACATTGTTATAATGGAAGGTTTCGTTTTCATAATGTCTATTTGCAGATGACGTAACAAAGATACTTCTGGATTTAGCTTTTTGAAATGAAAAAATACTTTGTCAGACTTAAATTTATGCTCTATTTTATTCAGTTTTTTGTTGATTTCTTCTTCCTCTGTAAAATAATCATAATGGTATACAGCAATTGAAGCATCAAATGAGGATGCAAATTTTTTAATCAACGGTAGTTCTTTTTCTAGATTTTCTAAATCTGATGGGTACAAAACGGTACTTAATTTTTTCATTCTGTAGTGCCTTGGAACAACCAGAAGTGGGACTGGAGAGTCATGTAAGATTCTGATCGTATGACTTCCCAATAGCTTATTTACAAGACCACCTCCTCTTGTGCTCATACATATATAATCAGCTTTAATTCTTTTGGCACAATTTAAAATGGCTTCGCTTACATCAAGTTTATTTTCCGCAATATAGGTTGTTTTACCTGGTTGTTTATTGGTTTGCCTGTAGAGTGTATGTACAAATTTTATAAGAGCTTGTTCCTGTTTTTTGTTATCTGGCTCCGGAAGATCTACAAAAGTAACAGATGAAAAGGGATCAATAATAAATGATGTATTTACATGTAGAAATGTAAGTTCATAATCTATTTGAGAGGCGAGCTGAATGGCAAAACGTAGGGCTACTTTGGAGCTATGAGATAAGTCGGTTGTAACAAGTATTTTTTTCATGCTTTCTAGATTTTTAGACGGGAAACGAAGCCCTAATTATTTTAATTAATGAGGAATTCAGTATAGTATTATTTTGAAGCAAACTTCATTTCATTAACATAAAGATTCATTTTTTTCCAGTGTTTGTGATCGATTGTCGTGGTATCAATATCAATGGTCCAGTCAAATCCGGGAAATAATTTTAACCTGTTTACAACACGTTTTTTATATCCAAATGAAAAGCGGTCCCCTCGCATTTGAAACTCTATAGTTTTATTATCATTTGTCAGGTTCTTGTATAAAATTGTTTGTGTTTTCCAGTCACCACCCCAGGTAAGGAAGGATTTAGTAAAACATAAGAGCCCAACAATAATGAATGCCAGTAACTGTGATTTTGTCCTTTTTAATTTTCCAACTAACTGGCCAATAATAAATACAAAAGTCAAAGCTGCAATAAAAAGGATGATAAAATGAAGTATTGAATTATTGATATAAAAAGAAGTATAACGATTTACTAGCGTAAGTGCCGTCGTTATGGAAAACAGAACATATAGTATTGTAGTTTTCATATTTTTAAATATTTACAGAATATAAAATCAAAATTTATCACAGTCATTTACTTCAGATTCTTCTTCATAGACATTTGAAGGTATGTTTAAATCTTTTTCGTATTGGTTACGATCTTTATTGTTTTGTATAAAGATGTAAATCATCACAATTAAAATTACGATGCTCAGAAATGTTAATATGATCCAGCCTGGTTCCATGGTATTGCTATTTAAAAGTTATTTTTTTTTGGATTTTGTCTTATATTATTAATCAGAATTACAGTTGTGATTGCTATAATTACCATTAAGGTTATGATTGTTTTCATGATTTTTTATTTTAAAAATAATTGTTAAGAAAACTGTCAAAATCAAACCTCTTTATGCCTTTTAAAAACTGGAATAAAAGGGAGAATTTCTTCTCCATTTTTAAGTTATTCTGATATAGCATATTTATGTTCCACAACAAGCTGATTATTGACTGACCAGATTCCCGGGGTTTTCCAAACTATTTTTTCTGCAAGATCTTTTTGAAAAAGTGAAGAAACAGCTCCTGTTAAGGTCACCGTTGTACCATCGATTTTAACGAATATGTTCTCAGAATGCAGTGTCCAGTTGCTTTCTAAGGCTCTTACAATATTTTTTTTCTCAATTTCATCCTGTATTTCAGATTTTATTTTGATACGGTTGGTTACGCCTTTCACACCGGTAAGATGGCCGATGGATTTATTGGCGGCTTCTTTTTGATAATTCCAGGTTACCTGACCCTCAAGGGTTACCCATCCTTTTTCAACTTTAATCTGAATCCTTTCCTGCGGTACATTCCAGTTATCTGTTAGAGCCTTTAAGGCATCCTTGGCAATATCTTCATCAGACTTCGTATTACTGGAATATTTAATTTCAATTTCTTCAACAACTGCTTTGACACCATCAACATTTTTGGCAGCATTTTCAGCTTCAATTTTTTTATAATAGGCGTCTACAGTTCCCATGAGGGTTATTACACCATCTTTCGCGGTTACACCAATTTCTGCGGCATTAAGCTGTGGTTCCCATTTGATAGCATTCTGCACATCTCTTTGCAATTCTTCATTTGTTTTCATATGATTTTCATTTAGATAGTTAAATAGTAATAGTTGCTTAATTTGAAATTTTTAGCTTTTATTTGTCAGAGGTGAAAAGCTTCGTTTTCTAATAAAGTTTGGTTTTCTTTTTCTCCTACCGAATTTTCTTTAGGAACATGAGTATTAAGTATGGTTCTCATAATTTCAATGTTGGCATTTGTTTCCTGAGCAAAGAGCACATATTTACGGGCTTTTACTTCGGTTTTATATTTTATGGTTTTGTCTTTTGAAAATCCCATACCGATAAGCGGCAATGTAGCGCCCAGAAGGATAGCCACACAGGCGTATATTATCGGTATTCTAAAGTAGGGAAGACTAGCAGTAAGGTTGAAAATAAAAAGTAATCCGAACAATAAACCGCATAACCCTATAACAAATAATCCGGTAGTACTCCATTTTTCCATTTTATCGTAAATGTTAAAATATCCAAGAACATTTTGTTCCGTATAGCAATCTTTACCAATTATTGAAAGTTTTGTAATGTCGTATCCACTTTTTTTTAATTTTTTGATTGCACCTTCAGCATGCTGTAGTGATTTATAATTTGCCACGAATAATTGTTGATTTTCCATGGCTATCTTTTTTTGGTTAGTATAAGATTCTATAAGGTTTTTAGAAATTAGAAGCTTCTGGAACTCTTAAAATCTAGAATCGCCATTATTTCCTTTTGATTTGCTATGTAAAATTGCATTATAACGCAAAAAATAAAAATGATCTGGATCATTTGTATTAATGACTTGTAGCACTTTTATTTTTAGTTTTTAATTTACTACCAGATAAAAAGATATGTTGAATATCATTTATTACTAATGAACAACTAACTAATTTAGTTATATGAAAACTTCACAGGAATATCAGGTAGATTTGGAATGTCATGTAAATGGAACTGCAAGAGTAAGCGCCGTCATCTTTAATAATGATATAGAAGTATCGTCTTATTCGTGTTTGAAAAATCTCGATGAAAATAGCTGGTCAGCAGAACATTTATTTCTCGCTGCCGTAGAAAGTTCGTATATGACAGCATTTTTTAATACAGCCAGACATAAAGGATTAAAATTTAAAAGGTTCAAAAGTATCGCCCGTGCGTCTATACTACTATCAGATGAGTTTTCAGAGTTAACGGATATTGTACTCAAACCTATGGTCGTTATTGAGGAAAGTAAAATGGTCAACAAAACATTGAAAATTTTATCAATTTGTAAAGAACATTGTTTGGTTTTAAAGGCCTTAAAAGTACGACTGCACATATTTCCATCGGTTAGTCTGGAATAAAAAAGCTATATTTTTTCAATACTTGAAGCCGCTGTTTAAAGCAAACTTATTTTGTATCTTTAAGATATTATACGGCGATGCTAATTTATGTACAAGCTATGAATAATAAGGAACAAGAATTACAGGGACTAAATATTGAAGAAGTACTTGACTTTAGAGCAAAATTTGGAATCAATAAATATAATTACAAAAAAGAGAACAGGTTTTTAGCTTTTTTAAAAAGCATCTTTGCAGAACCAATGATTCTTTTGTTACTCGTTGCCGCCGGAATTTATTTTATCAATAAACAATATAGTGATGCCATATTTCTTACCGTTTCAATTTTATTAATTGCAGCCATATCACTTTATCAGGAAAAGAGAAGCCAAAATGCTTTGGCAAAATTACAGGAATTTACAGAACCTTTATGCAAAGTTATTCGTCAGGGCAAACAGCAAAATATTAAAACACAAGATATTGTTGTTAGTGACCTGGTAATGGTAGAAGAAGGAGGATTGGTTCCGGCTGATGGTGTAATCATGCGTTCAAATGATTTTTCAGTAAACGAATCAATACTTACTGGTGAATCGATGAGTGTTTTTAAAGATAAAGAAAAAGAAGATAATAAAGTGTTTTCGGGAACTACCGTTGTCAGTGGACTGGCTATAATTAAAGTAACAGAAATAGGCAACCAGACAAGGCTGGGCAAAATAGGAAGTAGCCTCGAAGCTATTACCGAAGAAAAGACCCCATTAGAACTTCAGATCGGGAATTTTATAAAAAAAATGGTTTTTGTCGGAGTTGTGGTTTTTATTTTGGTATGGGCTATTAATTATGCCAGAATGGGTAATGTTTTAGGAAGTCTTTTAGTAGCCCTTACTTTGGCAATGAGTATATTACCAGAAGAGATTCCGGTTGCTTTTACAACATTTATGGCACTGGGAGCGCGCCGGTTAATGAAAATGGGAATCGTAGTAAAACAAATGAAAACAGTTGAAACCCTCGGCAGTGCCACTATTATCTGTACAGATAAAACAGGAACCATAACTCAGAATAAAATGGAACTCGCAAGTCTTTATCTGCCATCAGGGTTAGAGGTTGACGTTAATACTTTTAGAGAATTAAAAGAAACGGAGGATCTCATAACAATCGCTATGTGGGCAAGTGAACCCATACCTTTTGATCCGATGGAAATAGCCTTGCATACGACTTATAAAAAGTTTACAGCTAAAGATTTGACGGCCAACTTTAAAATGATTCATGAATATCCTTTATCCGGAAAGCCACCAATGATGACCCATATTTTTGAAGATGCAGCAAGAAATCGTATCGTTGCTGCAAAAGGGGCACCTGAAGCAATTTTTGAAGTTTGCCATCTGACAAATAATGAAAGAGAAGTTGTGCTATTGGCTATGGATACGCTAACTGGAAAAGGCTATCGGGTTCTTGGTGTTGCCAAAGGTGTTTTGGAAGGTAATAGTTATCCTGAAACGCAGCAGGCGATTCCATTTGTATTTAAAGGCCTGGTTGCTTTCTATGACCCGCCAAAGGAAAATATTTATGAGGTACTACAGTCTTTTTACAAAGCGGGAATAGGGGTAAAGATTATTACGGGAGATAATTCCCGCACAACAAATGCTATTGCTCAGCAAATTGGCTTTAAAGGATTTGATAAATCCATTACAGGAGATGAGCTCATGAAGTTGAGTGATGCAGAATTACAAAGTAATGTAATGAATATCAATTTGTTTAGCCGAATGTTTCCCGAAGCCAAACTAAGGATTGTCAATGCTTTGAAAGCAAATGGGCAAATTGTAGCCATGACCGGTGACGGTGTCAATGACGGACCTTCACTTAAAGCAGCTCACATAGGTATTGCCATGGGGAAAAAAGGAACAGCCATAGCAAAAGATGCTGCCTCGCTGATTCTTGTAGAGGATGATCTTTCTAAAATGGTAGATGCTGTAGCAATGGGAAGGAGAATTTATACGAATCTAAAAAAGGCAATTCAATATATTATATCAATACATATACCTATAATTCTGATTGTTTTTCTTCCTCTTGCTTTAGGATGGATTTATCCCAATATATTTAGTCCGCTGCATGTAATTCTGCTCGAACTTATTATGGGACCAACCTGTTCGATACTCTATGAGAATGAACCTACTGAAGCAGATACGATGCAAAGAAGACCGAGAGCATTGACCTTCACCTTTTTTAAGACAAAAGAATTGATAACAAGTATTTTGCAGGGTGTTGTTATTACTATAGGAGTATTAGGCATATACCAGTGGTCGGTATACAATCAATGGAATGAAGACAGCACGCGAAGTATGGTCTTTTTGACTTTGATTACGGCCAATGTTGTGCTCACATTGGTAAACCGATCTTTTTATTATTCATTATGGGTAACACTTCAATATAAAAATTTCATGGTTTCGTTGTTAATAGGCATTACTGTACTTTTGGTTATATTACTATTTGCAGTACCCTTTTTGCGTTCTTTGTTTAGTTTTGAAATACTTACAATTTTTCAGCTCATTTTATGTGTTGTGGCAGGATCAGTATCCGTATTATGGTTTGAGATCCCAAAATATCTGAGAAGGAAATGAAGAATCTTCTAGATTTCTATTTCACTTCCTATGAGCGGAACATTGCAGTTAAAACCATATCGATCCTGAATTTTAATTCGAAGTTCATCTGCCGGAAGATTTTCTCCATGTACTAAGTAAATACATTTAGGAACATTCTTAAGAGCTGAAAGCCAGTTGACAAGATCTTGCTGATCTCCATGAGCAGAGAGTCCTTCAATCTGAACTATTTTAGCCTCTACGTTATAGTAGTTCCCGTAGATTTTAATTTCATCGGCACCTTCAAGAAGTCTTCTTCCACGAGTGCCTTCTGCCTGATATCCTACCATTATAACGGTAGTTTTCTCAAGGCCTATATAATGTTCAAAATAGGATAATATACGTCCTCCTGTGGCCATTCCGCTTGCGGCAATGATTACTTTCGGCTGAGGATCTTCAATGATTCGCATAGTCTGTTCGTACTCAGAAACTATTTTAAACATTTTGCACATTTCATGACAGTCATTGGCAGAAAGTTTGTGCCATTGCATATTCTGTAAAAAAATATCCAGCACACTGGCGCCCATTGGGGTATCCAGAATATAAGGTACATTTGGAATTCTGCCTTCCGTTTTAAGCTGCCATATCAAATACATTATAGATTGTGCTCTTTCTACAGCAAATCCTGGAATAATGACCGTTCCTTTATGTTCTATTGTAGTATTAATATAGTTTTCAAGTTCTTTTTTTGCATCCAGATCTGGATGAAGGCGGTTACCATAAGTACTTTCTAAAAAAATGTAATCTGCCAGTAGGGGTTTTGTTGGCGGAAACATCAAGACATCATCATCGCGTCCAATATCTCCGGAAAAAACTAAAGTTTTACCTTCAAGTATTAGTGTAATAGTGCAGGCACCAATAATATGTCCTGCACTAGTATAAGTAGCAATAATATCCGAAGCAATATTTGTTGAAATGTCAGGCGGCACGATTTTAAAAAATGGAAGAACAGCTTCAGCCTGTTGTAAAGTATAGAGCGGTTCTGCTTTTTCATGTTTGGAATAATGTTCTTTGTTGGCTTTATTGGCTTCTTCTTCCTGAATTTTAGCACTGTCTAAAAGAACAAGTTTGGCCACATCCTTCGTAGGGGAAGTACAATATATTTTGCCTGTGAATCCCTGTGCAACAAGTCTTGGAAGCCATCCGCAATGATCCAAATGACCGTGGGTAAGAAGTACATAATCTATGGTGGAAGGCAAAACCGGCAAAGGATGCCAGTTAAGATCCCTAAGTGCTTTAAGACCCTGAAAAAGGCCGCAGTCAACCAATATTCTAATGCCATTAGTTTCGATGAGTGTCTTGGAACCTGTTACAGTCCCGGCACCTCCAATAAATTTTATTTTCATTTTAAATAAGTTTACAAATTTGCGAGGCTTCTTTTAATACATTTCGAATCCTGTTTTCACTAATTCCTATTTTATTAAGACTTTTGGAATCATTGATAAGATCTTTGACAAGTAATTGATCCAGAATAAGTAATTTTTCTTTTTCAACCATTGATAGTGTTGTCAGACAGGTAATAGGGTAGAGTCCTCCTTTGTCTATTTTATTTTTGATACTGTCATTTTCAGGATAGTCCCAGCTTAAAAGAGCTATTCCGCTACATATGGCAAAATTTTCAGCATCTTTGGTAAATCGGTTGTTAGTTACTATTATACAGGAATCGATGTTTTCGCTTCCGCTAAAAATAGTATGCTGTTTTGATTTGAGATCATTAAACCGGGACAGGATATACATCGGTACTTTTACATCTGAAGCGCCTTCTCTGCTACTGTGGAATTTGCATTCAACCATCCATACCCTGTTTTCTTTTTTGAGTGCTAGATCTACTTCATGCGATACACATTTTCCTTGCAGGGCTAGATTTGTCTTTGTTTTATAACCTTCAGCAGCATACAGTCTGGATATGAATTTTTCAAAGAAAAAACCTGCCGGACCTAGCATTTGTAGTGCGTAGCGCAGGTTATATCGTGCAGTATGCCCGTTTGATGCTTTTTTTAAGATCGCAAATGCCAGCTTATATATTTGCTTGGTGGTAATGCCTTCATACATTTGATTTTGTATCTGTACAAGGGATTCCCTAATAAGATCAGGAGAAGCTCCGGATTTTTGAAGAGAAAGTTTCAACTTTTCAATATCGAAAGGTACAACATGTCCTGAGTGCTTAATTACTTTCATTTTATTCAATATTACAGCAGATCCTGATTTAGTTAATCAAAAAATAAGATGTGTCTGGGAAATATATCCAATAGGCACATCTTATTTTTAGGTTTATCCGATTTTAATTTGTTTTGCAGGAGTTTTTGGACTGCTGTTCTTTTTCGGCAGTGTCAATTTTAAAATACCATTTTTATAATTAGCATCAATATTATCAGCTGTCACATTATCAGGTAAAACAAAAGAACGGCTGAAGGAGCTATAAGAGAATTCTCTTTTTCTAAAATTTTTGTCTTCCTCTTTGATTTCTTCTTCTTTTTCTGCGCTGATAGTTAATACTCCATTTTTAACCTCTGCTTTGAAATCTTTATTTTGAAGCCCAGGCGCAGCAAGTTCAATTTCAAAATTTTCGGTATTCTCAATAACATTAACATTGGGCATAAAAGCTCCTTTTTGATTTGTAAAAGCAAAAAAAGATGGCATGTCCAGAAAGCCATCATTAAAAAAATCATCAAAAACGTTTGGTAGAGAAACGTTTTTCTTGGTTGGCACTAGTGTAGTCATGATATTCTAAAATTTAAATTAAACATTTAATTGAATAGTTAATCAAAATTATAGCAGATTATCGGCAGATAAGATGACGCAAATCATGTGAGAAATTGATACTCATCACATTTGAAGAATTAGTTTTTTATTCTGCTTAGTTTTTCTAAATTAAGGATGTGTATCGTACTGGAAGTCTTTTCGATTAACCCTTCTTCTTTAAAATCGCTTAATGTACGGCTTACAGTCTCAGGTGAAGTTCCGGAAAAAGCTGCAAGATCATCTCTGGAAAATTTAATACTGGTTCCATCGGGGCTATGCTGCTTTAGGAGGTGTACAATGCCTTGGGCAATTCTTTTTCGTACTGACATATAGGCAATCTGCAGCAATCTTTCTTCTTTTTCCCGCATATCATTTGCGAGAATTTTAATGAATTTGGCACCTACATCGGGATACAGAAAAAGTAGTTTATCAAGTTGTTCTGTTGGCAAAAAGCTTAAGACGGTTTCTTCAAGCGCGATAGTCGTATCGTTATACGTATCATTTGAAAAAAGTATGCTAATATCCAGATAATCGTTTTCTTTATAAACACCTGTAATAAGTTCACGTCCTTCCTGAGTAAGCTTTACGGTTTTGACTTTTCCGCTTATAATATAATAGATCCCTAAGACATGATCTCCTTCATAATGAATATATTGATTTTTTTTATAGTGTCGGGTACTGCGATCCAGCATGATTTCTTTTAGTTTTACGAGTCCGTCTTCTTTAGAAATAACTGCGTTGAGGTTTTCAGCACTCTGTCCATAAAAAAGTTGCTGCAGTTCTTTTTTCTTCAATCTGGCTTCTATTGCCTTTAAGAGTTCGATATCATCAAACGGTTTGGTAAGATAATCGTCAACGCCCAGTTCCATGCCTTTTCGAATATCGGCCCTTTCTGCTTTGGCGGTTAAAAATATAATAGGTGTTGCTTGTGTTTCAGGGTGTTTATGAAGAATATGTAAAACGCCATATCCATCAAGTTCAGGCATCATAATATCACATAGTATAAGATCGGGCAACATTTTAAGGGCGGTTTCAACTCCTGTCTTTCCATTAGCTGCGGCAAAAACCTCGTAACCTGAAAGTTCGAGAATTTCAATAACATTTTCTCTAATATTGTCATTATCTTCAATAATTAGTATTTTAGTCATAACGGGGAAGTTCAATAGTAAATAAGGTTCCTTTATCAATGGCGCTTTTAAATGAGATAGTACCATCCATTAATGACACATAACGTGAGACAATATGCAGTCCAAGGCCTGTTCCCGGAATAGTACCGGTATTATGGGCTCTGAAGAAAGCTTCAAATAAATGCTTTTGCTCTTCCTCAGGTATGCCAATGCCATTATCTTTTACGTTTAGGGTTATCGTTTTGTCAGTTATAGAGGTCCACAATTCGATTTCGGTTTCCTCTCCTGAATATTTTATAGCATTTGATACAAGATTAATAATACAGTTTTTGATTAGGTTTTTGTCTAGTTTTACCAAAGTAATTTCAGTATTTGGGATGCTGATTATCTTTTGTTTCTTTTTTGTGAGAAGCTTCAGTTCTCCTATAATTTCTTTAATAAAATCATGGAGATTAAAAGTACATATTTCCAATGTAATTTTATTTGATTCTGCTTTTTCAAGCAGTAAAAAATCATTTAAAATTGCGGTCAGGTTGGCAATGGCGCTTTTTATTTTATGTATATGTGTTTCAATTTTTGGGTTGTTTAAATCTTCAATATATCGTTGGATTAAAGATGTGGAGAGTTGAATCGTGCTCAACGGTGTGCGAAATTCATGAGAGGCCATTGATAAGAGACGGCTTTTAATTTTGTTGAGTTCCTTTTCTTTTTCAAGGGTGTTGCTGACTTCCTCTTTTGTGAGGGTTAAGGCTTCAATGGTTTCGTTTAAAGCCTGTGTACGATCTTTTACTAGCTCTTCTAAATGCTGAGTGTATTGCATTAAACGGTTTTCTGCTTCTTTTTGGTGACTCATATCATGAATGAAACCTGCAAAAATTCTTTCTCCCTCAAATTTAACTTCACTTACTCCAAGTCTAAAAGGAAATATGTTTCCGTCTTTTTTCCTCCCAAGCACATCCCTGTCATGTCCAATAATATGCGGAATTCCTGAAGATTTATAGTTTTGTATATAAGTGTCGTGTTTTTCTCTGTCAGGAGACGGCATTAACAGTGAAATGTTTTTACCAATAACTTCCTCAGGAGTATATAAAAAAAGTCGGCACGCAGAGGGATTTATAGATTCTACAATTCCTTTTTCGTTGATTGTGATTATTCCATCGATTGCATTTTCAATAATTGCATTTAGGAGTGCCTGATTTTTCATTTTGCAATCGATTTTTGGTATAACAAATATCGTGAAATGTTTTTGATAATCAGTTGCCTACATTCTTTATTTATTGAAATGTGCTATTGCCATTTTAGCAGGCAATATCTGCTGTATTTTAGAGGCGTTTAATGCCGCATTTATATTTTTAATACCATTTATCAAAGCATCAGAATTGAATGAGATACTGCTAATTCCTGCTGCAACCAAAAAAAATGTAAAAGCTAGCGAATTGCTTGGTGCCTGTCCGCAAAGTCCTATTTTCTTTCCTATCTTGTTTGCTGTATGAATCATTTGAAAAATCATCTGTTTCGAAGCTTCATTTTCTTCATCAAATAAATCTGAAATTAATTCAGAGTCACGATCTATACCCAAGGTGAGTTGCGTTAAGTCATTTGATCCTATAGAAAAACCATCAAAAATTTCAGCAAATTCTTTAGCTAGTAAAATGTTAGATGGCAGTTCTGCCATAACGTATATTTCAAGGCAATTACTGTGCTGTTTCAAACCGTATTGCTCCATTAGAGCAATTACTTTTTTTCCTTCCTCGGGTGTACGGCAAAATGGGATCATGAGTTTTACATTGGTAAGTCCCATTTCATCCCGAACTATTTTCATCGCCTGACATTCGAGTTTAAATCCTTCCTTATATTTTTCGTGGTAATAACGTGAGGCACCGCGGAACCCAAGCATTGGGTTTTCTTCCTGAGGTTCAAAATAAGCTCCCCCGAGAAGCCCGGAATATTCATTGCTTTTAAAATCACTCATTCTCACAATGACTTCTTTGGGATAAAAGGCTGCCGCAATTGTAGCAACACCTTGCGAGAGTTTTTCAATGAGATAATCTGGTTTGTTATTGTAGTTTTGTGTGAGTTTTGTTATCGCTAGACTTTGCTCAGGGTCAAGTACCTTTTCTGGATGAATAAGGGCCATCGGATGTATCTTTACATCGTGGCTTATTATAAATTCAATACGAAGTAATCCTACGCCATCATTTGGGTAAAATGATAATTCAAATGCTTTTTCCGGTTCAGAAATTATCAGCTGTACTTTTGGTTCCTGCGGAAGCTGTATTTTGCTAAGCGGAAAAGTTTTTTGAAGGTATTTCAGTTTGCCTTCATAGACATAGCCTGTTTTCCCTTCTGCACAGCTCATTGTAACAAGATCCCCATCTTTAATAATTTCGGTAGCATTACCAGTTCCTACTATGGCCGGGGTTCCCATTTCTCTGGCTACGATAGAGGCATGACTTGTTCTTCCTCCTTTATTGGTAATGATTCCTGCGACTTTTTTAAGGATAGGATCCCAATCCGGGCTGGTAAAATTAGTAACCAGAATTTCTCCTTTTTGGAGTTTTGAAGCCTCTTGTGATGATAATAAAATTCTCGCAGTACCGCAAATTATGCGATTTCCTATAGCCTCGCCCTGAACTAATGCGATTCCTTTTTTCTCGAGTTTATAAGTACTTATGGATATAGGCTTTACAAGGGAATGCACCGTTTCTGGTCTGGCCTGAATAATATAAAGCTCTCCATTAAGGCCATCTTTTGCCCATTCAAAATCCATGGGTTTATTATAATGTTCTTCAATTACAAGAGCCCATCTGGCCAATTTTTCAATTTCAGAATCTTCAAGGACAAATTTGTCACACCATTTTCGGGGTGTAATTTTTAGAACCGTCGAATTAATACCGGAAGGATTATCATTATAAATAAGCATCTTATTTTTTGCTCCAAGATTTTTCTGTAAAATAGCTTTTTTATTGTTTTTAATGGATCTTTTAAATACAAGAAACTCATCGGGAGTTACTGTACCCTGCACGATTGTTTCGCCAAGTCCCCACGTTCCTGCAATATGAATGACATCCAGAAATCCTGACTCGGGTTCCAGTGTAAATCCAATGCCCGAACAAGCTAAATCGGAGCGAACCATTTGTTGAATACCCACAGAAAGAAATACTTTGTCATGATCAAAACCTTTATCGAGTCTGTATTTTATGGCTCTGTCTGTATAGAGTGATGCAAAACAGCATTTTACGGCATAAATCAGCGGCATTGTACCTTTAATATTTAGAAATGAATCGTGTTGTCCCGCAAAACTTGCATTGACTAGATCTTCTGCTGTAGCACTGCTTCTAACGGCAACAGCGAACTCTTTGTTTTCACATAGGAAGGAGTACGCATTTGAAATTTCAATTTGAAGATCCAGGGGGAATTTTGCATCAAGTAACAGCTTTCTTGCTTTTGAGCCAATTTCGGTTAAGTTACTAAAGTCTTTCTTGTCCAGAAGTAACATCAGTTCATTTAGCGCAAAATTTAAGTTATTGTATTTTATAAAATCTTTATAAGCGCTTGTAGTTATGGCAAAACCATTTGGTATTCTAATACCTTCAGGGCTAAGATTATTGTACATCTCTCCCAGAGAAGCATTTTTCCCTCCAACGTTACTAATATCTCCAATACCGATATCACAAAACTTTAAAATATATTTTTCCATTTTCGTTCCTTTTAAATCATTTTTATGGCTTTTAAATTTGTTTTTAAAGGTAGTCTGACAGGTAAAAATTGAAAATGATTACGATCATCTTTTTCATATTTAAATCTATCTTATAAGGTGATGGAAATCATTTTACTACTTAGATTAATAGATGATATTTGCTGTATTCGATTATAACTAAGATGTAATTGAGGGTAATTTTATTTTAAGATAAGTTAGAAAACAATCTCAGATTTTAAATAAAAGCAATATGAAAGCAAATAAATCACAACGCAAAAGCATATCTATATTTGAGAAACTTAAAAAAACCGATAATAACGGTAATGAATACTGGAGCGCTAAAGGACTTGCCAAATTATTGGGTTATTCAAAGTATAGCTCATTTATTCAGGTACTAGATAAGGCAAGAGCTGCCTGCATCAATACAGATCAGGAAACGGAATTGCATTTTAAAGATTTTAGTGCAATAAAATCAGTAGGTCATGATTTACAAAGAAATGGAGGTGATGTTAAATTATCACGCTATGGCTGTTATCTTATCATTCAAAATGCCGACCCTGCTTTAAAACCGGTAGCTCTTGGACAAGCCTATTTTGCTGTGCAGGCTCGCCTGCAGGAATTGAGTCAGCAGAAAAGTAAAAATTTTAAAATAGTTAAAGACCGAAGATATTTTCTTCGCAAAGAACTGGCTAAGAGAAACCTGCAATTAGCCGGAGCCGCCAGAAAAGCCGGTATTGTGAAGCCTTTGGATTTTGCATTTTTTCAAAACCACGGCTATCGTGGGCTTTATGGAGGTCTGGATGTAAAAGCGATCAGAGAGATAAGAAGTCTTGATCCAGATGAAAACATTCTGGATCATATGGACAGTATGGAATTAGCGGTCAATTTATTTCGTGTTGCCCAAACAACTGAAAAACTAAACGATGAGAATGTCCACGAAAGTACAAAGGCTAATAGTATTCATTTTGCTGTTGGATTACAAGCTCGTATGGCAATTGAAGACATCGGAATTTCATTACCAGAGAATATGCCCGTTATGGAAAGCATTGCATTGCAGCAAAAAACTGATGATGAATCACACTCAAAAAATAATCGTAGAAAGGAAACAGCAACACATGCAAGCTCTTGACGCGAATAAAAGCCAGGAAAACCTTCAGTAATAATATTTTAACATCAGATCTCAGGGAAATTAAAAAAGTAATATTATGAAAACAAAGTTCTACATATTAGCTATCATTACACTTCTATGTTGCTGCCAGAAAAAGGATTGGACAGATTCAAATGAAAATGACACAGGAATAGATTCTGCTGAAATGTCCGGCATCAATGATAATTTGCTTAGGAAATGGTTCTCATTGAACAGAGAATCAGACAGCATAATTAGATCGGCACAGTTGATTATTAATCAGCAAAGAGAAGAAGTCGAATCTCACCCACAGGATGAGCGTGAGTACATGAATACGTGCATAGAAGATGCTCAGCGAGAGCTTGACATATTGAAGAAAAAAGTGAAATTTACAAAAGAGTTTGCAGCTGATATTAAACATTATGATCCATCTTTGCAACCTACAATTGACTCATTAGAAGAGGACTATCTTCGGGGGAAATATAAACTGGAAGATGCATTGCAACAGTTAAAATAGTGCAAAGAGGTTATTTAAGCAGGCCTACCGCGATATTAAAAACCTCAATCATATAATAATTGAGGCTAATTTTACTGTTTAAACGATAGAAGATAAAACATGCTGATGACAATATGCTCATAACCTGCTCATCTCTTTCTGCGGCTGTTGTCGTAACCATACTCCGGAGTATGAATTAAAGATAAATTGAGCCAAAACTCTTGTATTTGTAGCTTTGGCAATATATCCGGGAACCTGTCTTTTTTAAGGCATTTGTAAAAACCTCTTGCGTATTCTTCCAAAAATGAATTTGATATAATAATACAAGTAATCATGTAAAATTAAAAAAATGAAAAAATTAATTATCGTACTAAGCGTATTCTTAGCAGTAAATACATTGGTGAAAGCTCAAGAAGTCTCACAAGCTCTGCAAAATGAAGCTCAAAAAGTAACTTACACTTGCCCTATGCATCCAAATGAGGTTAATTCAGATCCTGGAAAATGTACCAAATGTGGAATGGAAATGGTAAAAACCACCGAAAGAATTGATACCTATGCCACAAAAGGAAGTCAACCTATGAGTATAATTGTGGCGAAATATGTTTGCCCAATGGACGGCACAACGACTGACGAACCAGGGAAATGTTCTAAATGTGGAATGGGATTGGTGAAAACCACCGAGAAAGTTGATACACATGCTACAAAGGGAAGTCAACCCAAAAGTGAAATTGTGACAAAATATGTTTGTGCGAAGGATGGGATAACTTCTGAACAACCTGGTAAATGTTCTAAATGCGGAATGAAGTTGGTGAAAACTAAAGTAACAAAATACGATCACGCTGTTAAAGGAAGTCAATCTCGCAGTTATGTTGTCACAAAATATGTTTGTCCAATGGATGGTACAACTTCTAATGAATCTGGCAAATGTTCTAAATGTGGAATGGATTTGAAAGAAATAAAAGAACAAAAAATGGAAGAAGACCACAAACATTAATTATAATAATAGATTCTTGGACTTTAATAATCCTACAGAATCATTATACTATTTATGATTACAAAAAATCCGACATATATTAGTGAATTTATTTTCTAAAACAATTGCTGAGACTCCACCATCTTCATTGCAGATTGCGGCTGCATCACGGCAACATAGGTTTCATTGATTTCAAAGCAATCAATTTTCCGCATACTCAGACCTGCCTGTTGCAATGCTTTAGGAATAGCAAGAGCAGGAGTAGAGGTAAGCCACTCTGAAGTTTTCGTGGTATTAGCATGACCAGGTATCTTCGCAATCAATTACCTAAGTTGTTTTTTAAGTTATTGTAAATCAGCTAATTTAAGATCTAGAAACTGCAATAAGGGATATCTATTTTTTATGTAAATCTTTCGTTTGTCAATTTCAATAATTCCCTCTTCTTTAAACTGTTTAAGGTTTCTTCCCAGGCTTTCCTGCGATGTACCAATAATATTTGCCAGATCGTCACGAGTCAAATCAATTCCCTGAACCTTTTCAGAGTTTTGACTGAATCTCTTCTCCAATAGCAACAAAAATATTGCCAATCGGGTTTTTTGATCTTTTTGTGCCAGTACTGCGATGGTATTGGCCAGTACCCCAAATTCATGGCTAATGTTTTTTATAAAAGTGTGTTGTAGAGAGGGAATTTCTTTTAGTAATCTTAAAAAATCATCCTTGGCAATGAAATTTGCTTCTAAATCTTCTAAGGCCTGACAAGAATCCTGGTATCGCTCTTCACCCAACAAAGCATGGTAGCCTAATACATCGCCATCAGTATAGATGTAAAAAATTTGTTCATCACCACTAAAGCCGCGTTTGAATTTTTTTGCTTTACCATGTTTTATTTGGAAAATGCCCGTAGGGATTCCCTGTTCATAAAAGAGCATATTTCCCTTTTTGATAGTAAGGGGCTCCATAACATTGCAGACTAATTGATTTTCTTCAGGTGTTAACTCCTGAAAAAGTAGGTTGCTCTGAAAATCAAATTGGGTAAAAAAATCTTTCATACAACAAATATAATAAATAAGTATAACATATAGTATTATCATTTATAACAAATGTTATATATTTGTTGTGAATATAATAGATTAGTAGCAGATGAAAAAGGGATCTAAATTAAATAGTATTTTAACAGGAAGCTGTCCTAAATGTCAAAATGAAAATATGTATGTGGATAAAAACCCACTGCATTTAGGTTCTGTTTTAAAAATGCACGAGAAATGTAGCCATTGCGGGCTAAGATATCAGATAGAACCTTCTTTCTTTTTTGGAGCAATGTATGTAAGCTATGGATTGAATGTTGCTGTGGGAATTGCAGCTTTCATTATCTCATATCTTATTTTTAATTCCAGTCTAAAAACATCGTTTATTGCAATTGTTGTGGTACTGATTATTTTATTTCCAGTATTGCTGAGATTATCCAGGAATATTTACATCAATATGTTTATCTCCTATGATCCAAAAACAACCATAAAAGAGATTTAGTTTAAAAAAAACACCTGACTTAGAAAAGGGAGAGTCTTTAATTAATACTCTTCCCTTTTTAAAATTAGCCATCAGAGTATTGGGTGACATTTTTTAGTTTTTCGCATTATGATAGCGTATTATTTATATTACTCATTCGCACCTCCATTGTTTAATTATATTTAATTAATGTAATACAATACACACACCTGAATAGCCTAGCGATGTGCTAAAGAAACAGCGTCACCATTTACATTTACTTTTTCTGGATCCAATTTTAATTTTTGAGTGTTACTAATTCAACTCTAGAAACCCCTATAATATCCAGCATTTC
The DNA here is from genome assembly GCF_001427905.1 of Flavobacterium sp. Root420. Taxonomy (GTDB): domain Bacteria; phylum Bacteroidota; class Bacteroidia; order Flavobacteriales; family Flavobacteriaceae; genus Flavobacterium. Next base: position 391,817 of record NZ_LMEF01000023.1, on the reverse strand, counting down.
TTTTGAGTCTTTTTGTTTGCACCGCTGTGGCGCGTTATAAATTGATCTGTTTTCATATTTTATGATTTAAACTGTCGCCTTTTCCTGTTGCTGCTCTTTTTTGTACTGTCCTGAATTCAGATTAGATCTGATTTCTTTAAACACATCTATGGTCCTTTGGACATCCTCTAAGGTGTGCACTGCAGTGGGTATCAATCGTAGAATAATCATCCCTTTTGGTACAACAGGGTATACTACTACTGAGCAGAAAATCTGGTAGTTTTCCCGCAAATCGCTGACTAGAGCGGTTGCTTCAGCCAGGGTGCCATTGAGGTAAACAGGAGTAACAGGAGAATCGGTATTGCCGATATCAAAACCTGCAGCAGTCAGGCCATTTTGCAGACTGTGGGTAATTTCCCAAAGTTTCTCCCTGAGTTCAGGCCTGGTACGCATTACTTCCAATCGTTTTAAAGCCCCGAAAACCATTGGCATTGGTAATGCTTTTGCAAATATCTGTGAACGCATATTATATTTTAAGAATAATATTGCCTTTTTAGTACTGGCAACAAAAGCGCCAATTCCTGCAAAAGATTTTGCGAATGTTCCAAAATAAAAATCAATACCATCCTGAACACCCTGTTCTTCGCCAGTTCCCGCACCGGTTTTGCCCATAGTGCCAATCCCATGGGCATCATCAACCAGGAGTGAAAAATTATATTTCTTTTTAAGGGCTACAATTTCTTTTAATTTGCCCTGATCACCTCGCATACCAAAAACACCTTCTGTTATTACCAGGATTGCACCCTTTGTTTCTTTGACAATTTTTTTAGCACGCTCGAGCTGTTTTTCACAATCTTCAATATTATTGTGCTTGAAAACGAAACGTTTTCCCAGATGCAGGCGCATTCCATCAAGGATACAGGCATGCGATTCTGCATCATAAACAATAACATCTTTTCGATCTACCAGGCTGTCAATGATAGATACCATTCCCTGATAGCCATAGTTTAATAAAAAGGCATCTTCTTTTTGAACATGGTCTGCAATTTTCTGCTCAAACTCTTCGTGCAGTTTGGTATTTCCGCTCATCATACGTGCCCCCATAGGATAGGCAAGACCATATAACCTGGTGCCTTCATTATCGGCTTCCCTGATTTCAGGATGATTGGCCAATCCTAAATAGTTGTTCAGGCTCCATACCAATTTTTTCTTACCATTAAAAAGCATTGTATTACTAATCTCCCCTTCGAGTCTCGGGTAGGCATAATATCCATGTGCATAATGAGCATGATCGCCTAATGGTCCAGGACGGATGCTTATTTTATCCATTATAGTCATAATATTTTTAAATTGAATGGTTATAATTTTTATTTTTTTTTAAATCTCGTTATCTTATTTTCTGTTTTTTTCTAATGACCTAAAGGACAATAGTGTGGTTATTAAATGAAATATTTTGTAAATGGATTTGGATTTCCAAAGCAGTACTGCTTTGCTTTTTTAATCCCAGCAAGTTTATTTCTTTATTCGTTAAGATGTTTTCTGCCAAAAGAGTAATAAGCCTCCGCGAGAAGCATATTCCAGTTCAAAACTATCCGGGATTTCCTGCCAATTACTCCAATAGGTAACTAATCTGGTGCCGATTGGTGTTTTCTCAAGCTGTTCTTTTACATATTTGGAGTAGGAATAAAATAATTCTCTTTCAGGAACTATTGTTTTATCAATGGAACATGAAAAATCAATATTTTCATAAAAGGAATTATAAAAATAGAAGGCTTCATAGTCAGAAAAGTCAATTTTATTGATATTGGAATGGATAAATTCCACATTAGTTACATCGTACTTGTCAGCAATTTTTTTCGATAGCCTAACAAGTGATTCTCTTTGCTCCACACCGTAAAATTTGCCTTTGGTAGAGGCCGCTCCCACAAGGCAAAACTTGCCTACCCCAGAACCTATATCCAATACTTTTTTATGAGGCTTATCAGCTAAATACTCAGCTGCAAATTTGGCAACTGCAACAGGGGTCCAATGGCGCGCTGCAAGTCTTTTTATTCTACTTGGGTAGAGCTCGTTGAAGGTGATGTCCTCAACAGCTATATTTAATTTGAGGAATTTAAATATCATTGAATAAGTGCTGTATATTCTTCATTGGTTAATAATCCGTAAGTGCTGGCAACTGTCGAAACCCTTAATAACCAGTGATTGTATGGATCTCGATTAATACTTGAAGGGCTTTTATCTAAATGAAAGTTTGTTTCCATAACCTTGCAATCAAAAGGGGTAAGGAGAGTAAAAGTTTGATTAAGTCCATAGATCTTTCCCCATAAAATTTCCTTTTTCATGTGCTGACTGTTTAGTTCGAGTTCAATTAAACTGATTTCGCCTATTTCTTTTTGGGCAAAATCAGTGATACCTACGAAATAATCGAATAATCCAATTTGTCTTAACCACAAGTGATTTTTAGTATAATATAATGCTCTGGGAATATACATATTATAAAGATTTAAATTTAAATAAAGGGAGTCTGAACAACAGTTGCGTTAAATTCCAATGGTTTTTTTTAGAGGCATCAATACCAATACTTTTGGGTTGTTCTATGTGTTTCATGATTCTCATTGAGATAAAATTTCATTTTCAATGCTACAAAAGTAGATAGATTTGAAATCGATTTAGTTGATTAAAATGGTATATAAAACTTGATTTAAATCAAGTTTATATAGAGAAGGGAAAAATATCGTAACTTTGAAATTAGCTATGATTTCAAAATTTATCTTCAATAATCAGTATGTTTTAAACGAGTTACCTCAGTGTGATAAGGATCTGCTTGAAAAGATAATGCAAAGTAAAAAATATGTTAAAAACCAGACAATATTCACTGAAGGTACATTGCCTACTGGTATTTTTTATATTCAAACCGGTAAGGTAAAAAAGTACAAGGTTGATAGTGATGGAAGGGAGCAAATTATTTATATCTACAATTCAGGTGAATTTTTTGGTTATACAGCTATACTGAGTGAGCAGGCATATGGAGATACTGCCGTGGTTATTGAAAATTCAATTATTTCATTTATTCCTAAAGACGACTTTTTTAATGTCCTTAATAATTCTGTAGTATTTTCGCGCTTACTTTTAAAATGCCTTAGTCATGAGTTTAGTGTAATGGCAAATTTGATGGCTGTTTTATCGCAGCGAACTGTGAGAGAACGTGTAGCGCTTAGCTTATTGATTTTGCACGACAAGTATAAAATAAATAAGGATCAAAAAGATGTTTTTATTACACTTTCCAGAGGAGATTTGGCCAATATGGTAGGTACTGTAAATGAAACCCTGGCAAGGGTACTTCATGATTTTAAGAATGAAAATCTTATTTGGATGGAGGGACGTAAAATTCAGTTAATGAATTTTCAGCAATTAACCCATATAGCCAATTTTTATTAAGGAAATTGCTGGAAAATTAAGCACTTCGGCGGGTAAAGAATAAAAATTTATTTAAAATCCGGGTAATTACTTTGTTTATAGGAATAATTTAGGAGCAGAGAAAAAGAGTACATAATTCATATTAGAAAAGGCATTTAGAATATAATGCTTTGGTAGTTAAGAACGATACAAACTTAAAAAAGGATTATAAATGTTCAAACACCACGGAAAAAAAAGAAATTTAAAACATAATCTAAAAATTGCTTCTCTTTTATCGTTTGTTGCCGGGATGGTAAATGTAGCAGGTTTTTTTTCAGTTCAGACCCTCACAACAAATGTCACGGGACATTTTGCTTTTTTTGTAGATGAAATTTTCAAACTTGATTTCTTCACAGCATTTATCTACTTTGGTTATATTTTTTTCTTTTTTATGGGCTCTTTCACATCGAGTCTTCTGATGGAATTAGTAGTCCGTAGAAGAGAAAATATTGTACATCTCATTCCTGCTTCCATTGAGATTGTAATTTTATTTTTTATTGCCACTTTTGGAGATGATCTAATCGTCAGTTTTCCCAATCTAATTTCTTTTACATTGCTCTTTGCTATGGGAATGCAAAATTCATTTGTTACAAGGATTTCAAATTCTATTGTTCGAACTACTCATTTAACAGGTCTTTTTACCGATTTGGGTATTGAACTATCTCAACTTTTCTTTTACAGGGAACAAAATAAGAAAGCCGAGCTTTTTTCTTCAATTAAGTTACGAATTGCAATTATCAGCTTTTTTTTTATTGGTGGCATTGCAGGAGGTGTTCTTTATTCAAGAATTGGACTACAGGTCTTATTTCTTGGGGGCTTTGTGTTGTTAGGAGGATTAATTTATGATAATATAAAACTAAATTTAATCTTATTGAAACGGAAATTAAAAAATAGAAAGTAAAGATTACGACTATCAACTCAAAGGATAGATTGTAATTTTTCTGGAAGTATTTTAGTTGGGTTCCTGATATATTTTTTGAAGTTCGCTATAAATATAAACCCGGTGACTCTATTGTCAGCTAAGTTGGGTTTTAAGTTTTCTGATTTTTTCATATACAGTTATACTCAAATAAACTGCTCTAATTTTACTCCTTTTTTGGGAAAAATGCCAACCCGAAGCTACTCTCTAACATAATTCAACTTTTTTAGATTAATAAATGTAGAATTATAGCATAAAAAACAAGTCGTTAACTTCTTTAACTCCTTTATATAAGGGATTGAACAAAATTCTGTGGCAGTTTTTCCTCCAGACTGAAACTGTCACGATTTTGCCACGGAGATTTTATTGCTCCAGAGGTTTTCGTGGATTTCTTCCTGTTCAGATTATCCAATCTTTTTGCTTAATCCCCAACTTTTGCACCTGATCCGAAAAATCTACATATTTGTGTATAAAAAAAGAGACAACTATTTACTAGTTGTCTCTTTAAGTGACCCATAAAGGACAAATTACGCACCATTTTATGGAGGATTTAAAGAGATTGGCTTACTGGAAGTAGAGGCTGTCTTTCATTGGCTTTATGAATTTGGTTTGGATGTCCTGTTGGGGATGGTGTACATTTTATATCTAATTTTTATTTTTTAGATAAGAGTTATAAATATTCGAACCATGTTTGCCACAAAATTAATAATATACCCCGGCTTGTATTTAAATATATAAGGCGGGTTTTTTGTTTTTATTTTGAATATTTTTTTTTAAAATAATTAAATTACAATACGTTTACTGCTTATGAAAGATTGATCTTGTATGTTTTTTCAATTTGAGAAGAAGCGTGTGTCGGTGAAAGCTGTCCAATTTGAAATACTTTTTCAATAAAGTCAATACTTTCATCCACGCAAGTATTTTCATTTTTCAAGTGGCTTGCAAAGTGGTTTGTTATTTTTTGAATAATCCTGGCGCTAATTAAATCAACCTGAGCGACATCAAAATTGCTTGTTTTCTTTCTCTGAAAAGCCAATTCGCTTGCCACAATATCATTAAGTTTAGCTTTTAACGCATGGATAGTTGGCGCATATTTTCGACCATTTATCCATGTATTGAATTCTAATTTCATATCCTCAATAATAGCTTCTGCAGCAGGAATATGTTGCTTTCTTCTCTCAAGCGTATCATCTGTAACCTGAGACAAATAATCGAGATGTATTAAAGTTATTCCTGGAATTTGCGCTACATCTGGATTTACATTTCGTGGAATCGATAAGTCCAAAATCAGTAAGGGTTTCTTTCTGTTAAGTAGTGTTTTGTCTATAGTTGGATTTTGTGCACCTGTTGCGACTATGAGCACATCGGTCTGTTTTATTTCTTCTTGTAAATTCAGAAAATCCTTTACAATAACGTTTAGTTTACCAGCTAATTCTATGGCCTTGTTCTTTGTTCTGTTTATAAGGGTAATATGGGTATTCTTTGTATGTTTTACTAAATTTTCGCACGTATTGCTGCCAATTTTCCCTGTTCCGAATAGTAAGATATTTTTATTTCTAATATCTTCTACATTTCTGATAATATATTGAACAGCTGCAAATGAAACAGATGTGGCACCGGATGAAATTTTAGTATCTGTTTTTACTTTTTTGCTAGCCTGTATAACCGCGTTTATTAAACGATCAAGGAATGTATTGATTAAGTCCTCGCGTTTGCTATTATTAAAAGCGATTTTAATTTGACTAATGATTTCAAAATCACCTAAAATCTGACTATCTAAACCCGTTCCCACACGAAACATATGGTTAACAGCTTCCTGATTCTTGTATATATAAGCGACTTGTTGAAATTCTTCTACCGAGCCCTTGCTGTTTTGGCAAAGTAATTTGATTAATTCATATGGATGATTGGCAAAACCATATATTTCGGTTCTATTACAAGTAGAAGTGACAATTAATGATTCGATCCCTTCTGCCTTTGCCTGCAACAAAAGATCAGATTGTGCTTTATTGTCCAAACTAAACTTCCCTCTAATTGCTGCATCTGCTTTTTTATAACTTAAGCCTAAAGCATAAAAAGTGGTATTTTTGGACATGTTATATTTTTCCATATTATGCTTTTCTTAAAGTTCAAAAAAATATTAGTAGGTTATTGCAAAACACGATGAAATCTCCTTTAGTCCTAAAGAATAATGGATTCAGACATAATTGTATATAAGTTGCCGGCAGGATTTAAATATAAAACGCTACCTGAAAAACAGGTAGCGTTTAAGAGAAATTATTTTTGAACTATTGGAGTTCTAAGTGATTCTAAGACCGCAACAATATCTGTATAAAGCTCTGTATTTGAAGCCACACCATTTGCATTTGCAGCTGCTCCTACATATCCTTCAAATTTTGTATAATCCGCAGTACTTGATTTTGTTCCCATACGAGGATTTTTCGCAGGATCGTGCGCAGCTACCATATTCAAACCAGAATAGGTATTTACGGTATTTGTACCACCAGTGTTAAACGAAAAGAAATCAGTCAGATTGTCTGATAGTTTAGCAATATTTGTAGACTGGGTAGTTCCTGTTTCGGCTAATACCGGGGCAAAATGCGCTTGTAGATTCCCCGCTGCATTCGACTGAACATCGGCAACAATTAATCCTATAGTTGAATTTACCACCTTGCGGAAACTCAAACGCCCCTGCTCGATCATTTGGCCAGCGTTATCTGGATCTGAAACCATTTTAGTTCCGCCTAATCTTTCGTAAATAGATGCCTTTACAGGAGGAGTTACCGGGGCGTCATCATCATTACTACTGCACGAAGCCAGGGTTGCAGAAGCTGCGAGTAATACACTAAGTGTAATTTTGGAATAAATTTTCATAATAAAAATATTAAAGGTTAATTAAAAAAACGGTTTAGTTTTTGAGACAATCTGTAGCTCAAACTATTTTGATTCACTGGACAAACTTCTTTGCCAGCCAAATTTTCTGGTAAAATATAACGCTGAGCATCATAATGTCCTATGGCTATCAACTGGTCAAATACTTTTTTAGAATTAGTGATTTTGTTGTTATGGAAGTAAACAACCACATTTCTTTTTACGATTATAGAATCAGAGGTTAATCCTTTGATAGATCTCAAATCTGAACATATTTGTTTGGCTTGCAACGAATCTATATTTGTTTTAAAATCAATTCGGCTTACCTGCAGATTTGGGCTTTCATAAACAGCAGGCTTAGCGGTAATAATGTGGAATAGAAAAATGGCAAAAAATAGTACCAAAATGATCAATCCCGTCCAAAGGCCTTTTTTAATAAATTTGTTAATTTTCATAAAGCTGATTTTTAAAATGATATTAGGTTTTCTAGATTATATACGAACCCTTTTTTGGCTTGGTTTTATTTAAATCGATTAAATAGTAGTTTAGATTTATTTTAAATAACAACACGCTGAATTACAGGGTTTTTAGAAAACTCTCGCCAAATTAAACCCAAAGAAAACATCTCCCTTGGTCCAGTCCCCTGTAGTTCTTCCAAGATATCCGGCTTCATCAATGGCTTGAGAACTGGTAAAATGCATTTGAAAAACGTGTCCGCCGGTTTCCAGGTCAAAACCAATGGATAATGGATTTTTATAAATAGAATTTGACGCCCTGTTTAAGTGTGCCGCATAATCCATATTCAATGACCAGCGTTTTGCAAACTTGTATCTACCACCAAAGCCAATGGCATATTGTGAATTGCTCTGTTCGGGGTCGAGCACAAAATTTTCATGGAAAAATGATGGAACTATTTCTAAAGATAATTTTTCAGAGAATTTTCTGGAAATTAAAAGCTGGGCTACATAGGTGAGCCTATTTTTAAATTCAAGTTTAGGATATAGACTTTCCTTTAGCGTGTTGTTGATAGACAAGCTATTAAACCCTGCAATAGTCACCGGAAATCCGTCTTTTATTTGCGGCAATAACATATATTTTGTTGCAAAGTCATAAGCAAATTCACTTCTGGCGGCACTTATATTAATCCCCGGGGTCAATCCGTATATGAATTTTATTTGTGTGTTGGCGTTATCCAGTCCATAGAATCCCTCAAAGCCGTCTTTTATAGAACCAAACCGGTGTGCTACAACAAAATACAAATCCCCTTTTGCCGCCAGTTTGGTCGATTCGAGATTGACAATCTTCAGGGCTTTAAATGCAGATGCCACCTTTTCTTTTGTGATTGGCGCTTCAACTCCGGATAATAGGTCGTCTTGCGAATAGGTTAGTAATGGAAATAAAAACAGTAATAGAATGAGCTTTTTCATGTGGTTAATTTTAATTGTTATTTGTTTTGGTGTACAAGGGAGGATTGATCTATTTTAAATTCCTGTAAGAGCTCATCATATCCTAAAAACCGTCCTTTAATTTTTAGCATTCTGCCAATTGCAATGTCTTTGGGCAAACTGTCTTTGAAGGTTGCAAATATCTTTTCGCCAATAACGATTCCCTTACTCGCGGGTTCAACATCCGTTACAATTGCAGTTACTTCAATTGTTTTGTCCTGGTATTTGACAGTAGCAAGGCTGTCATTGAAAGTAAATTCTTTTTCAAGTCCTTTAACCGTTACAGTATAATCTGCAGTTTCTGATTCGATATTCCTATGACCTTTGTAACTGTAGAGGTAAATTGAGATCCCGGTTATCAGGAAGAGGGGAATAATAATAAGTATTTTTTTTCTCATGGCTGGTTTTTAGTATTTGGATTATCTACGTTAAAAAATACCTATTGGATTTAAATGATCAAATATGACTGTTATTAAATCTGTATGATCCATTTCACCGTATATGATTTCAAAATGCTTTAAATATTAAAATCATTTAGCCTTTCTAAAACTAAAAACCAATCCCATGAATTTAAAAACTCGTTTGCTTATTCCATCATTTGCTTTACTACTAGTAAGTTGTACAGATGATAATCCTAGTACTTTAATTGACACTCCACCAATTACCGGCGTTGCCACATACAATCAGAATGTGAAATCCATCATTGATAATAATTGTGTTGTCTGCCATGCAGCTGTTCCCAAAAATGGGGCACCTATGTCCCTGGTTACTTATGACCAGGTTAAAAATGCGGTCTTAAATCGCGGGCTGCTCAACCGGATTTCTTTAGAAAATGGAAATAGTTCATTAATGCCACAGGGAGGGCCAAGATTGCCTCAAACCACAATTGATGTTATTAAAAAATGGGAACAAGATGGATTATTAGAGCAATAATCCATAGTAAAAAACATGAAAAAAATCATAGTAATGCCAATGATATTGGCTTCGTTCCTTGTTTTTTCGCAGGAAAAAATATTAACTAAATCATCAACAATCACTTTTGAAGCTTCGGTCCCGTCTTTTCAGCCGGTTTTAGGAACCAATACCAATGTAACTTTTGTTTTAAATCCGGCAACAGGTGAAATTGCATCCTTAGCCCTGATAAAAGGATTTCAGTTTGAAATGCCTTTGATGGAAGAACATTTCAATGAAAATTACATGGAGAGCGATAAATATCCAAAAGCTATTTTTAGAGGGAAAATAGAAAAGTTTGATTCGAATAATTTAACTGAAGATTATAAAGATTACCTAATAAAAGGAAATTTAGAACTTCATGGGAAATCAAGAGATATAAATGCCAGTGCAAAAATCACCAGGACAGGTTCCCGAATTACTATTATTTCAGATTTTGCTGTTAATGCTAGTGATTTTGGCATTCCAATTCCATCACTTATTAAGTATAAACTTGATGATAGAGTAAAAGTTCAAATTATTGCTGTTTTAAAATAAGCAAAAAAATTAAAAGGATTTTTAAACTAACATAATATAAAAGAAAACCATGAAAAAAATTATACTCTTTGCAATGCTTTATGTTTGCTCTATTGGTCTCGCGCAAGAAAAAATGATCAGTAAAGCAGGTAAAATAACTTTTGAAGCATCTGTTGCTTCTTTTGAAGAAGTAAAGGCAGTGAATACTAACGTCACTTTTGTCTTAAATCCGAAAACAGGGGAAATTGCAGCTTTAGCCCTAATGAAAGGATTTCGCTTTAAAGTAGCCTTAATGGAAGAACATTTTAATGAAAATTATATGGAGAGCGATCAGTATCCAAAAGCAACATTCAAAGGAAAAATAGAGGCCTTTGACCTGGATAACCTTAGCGCAAATCCTAAAGATTTTATCATAAAAGGTAAATTAGAACTTCACGGAAAATTGAAAGACATAAACATCCAGGCAAAGGTAAGCAAGTCAATATCAGGAATTAGTATTCTATCAAATTTTACCGTACTAGCCAGTGATTTTAATATAGAAATTCCAAGTCTGGTTAAAGGTAAGCTATCCAATAAGGTTAACATCTTAATCAATGCAGTTTTAAAATAAAAGATCTAAGATGAAAGAAGAAATAAAAGTCGAAGAGGACTTTACTATTGTCTGTTTTCAGAATGACAGTTCAGAACCTTTTTTTACGCGCTGTCAATTAAACAGTGCTCTAATACAGTTTCATTTTGTACTGAAGGGTAATGCCAAATTTTCGTCCAATGATGTTAATTATGATTTGGAATTGAATGAAGAAAAATCATTGCTGTTGTACAATGCACAATGGGATTTACCACTTCATTTAGAGCTTTCTCCAAATTCGTGGGTCATTTCTGTTATTGTTTCGATTAACAAATTTCATGCGCTGTTTTCTGTTGACACTAGTTTAATTACTTTTTTAAGTCCTGACAATAAAGTTAATAATTATTACAAAAAAGCAAATATCAGTCCGTCAATGGCAATTGTTTTAAGTCAGCTTTTTCATTATAACCTTCATCCCGGGTCAATGGACAGCATGAGCCAATTATCAGTGAGGGATTGTTTTATCGGGTACAGGATGTTCTTGATAGTAAAGCACGGACATATAGGCCGAAAATTAAGACTATTGAGAATTTTCCTTTGAGAGGTTTTTTTCTTTGTCCAAAGTGCGGTCAGAAGTTAACAGGTAGTAAATGCAAAGGAAGGAGCAAATTTTATTACTATTATCACTGTGATATTAATTGTAAGTGGAGAATTAACTCAGAGGTAGCTAATAAAATATTTAAAGAACATTTAAATAAATTTAAACCTCTACCAGAAGTCAAGAAACTATATACGGCAGTTCTGCTTGAAGGATATCGAGAACATACCGGGGTAATTGCCAGTGAAAAAAAGAAATCCCTTGAGCAGATTACAGTTTATGAAAAGAAATTATCAGTGGCCAGAAATTTATTAGTTACCGAGAAAATAGATGCTGAAGATTACAATCTGATGAAAGTTGAGTACAATGCAATTATCAATAAACTAGAAAAGGACATTGGGAATGTCGAGGACAACACTGCTAATATAGAGCATTTAACGAACACTGGATTGGAAAACCTTTTAAAACTCGGGGACGCCTTTGATAATGGCACTTTAGCTGATTCTCGGGAGATGATTGGTTTAATTTTTCCCGAAAATTTCACATTTCAAGAAAGTAAAATAAAAACCGCTCGAGTCAATGAAATGGTTAACTGTATCTATTTGGTAAACAATAGATTACGGGCAAAAAAAAACGGAACAAAAGATGATATTTTTCTTTTGTCCCGAGTAGTGACCCCAAAGATACAAATTTCAAACCATTTTCTCCAAGATTTGAAGAAATTGGCATACTTTTAATAATATTTTGCAAGATAATTTTTAAAAATATGTTTTGAAACGGTTTAATGTTACATAGGGGTAAAATGTTAAAACGGCCTATTTTTTAATAAACTTCAATTTTTGTAAGAGCATTAATGAATGAATTTTTAAGTAGAAGCAATTTATGATTTAGGAATTTGATTCAATATTTAAAATTAGATAAATATATTTTGATTATTAGCATCATAATTTAGTCTCATAATTGTGAACATTTTTTGGCTATATCAGGTTAACCCTAACAAATAACTATAAAGATTCATAATTCTTCAAATTAACTGTTATAAACACGTATATATACTTGCTTCGTAATTCTAGTAATTCAATATTTTTGAAAAAAAAATATTTTTCTTACGGATATCCGTAAGAAATTCAAAAGTTAAAGAGTAATATTTGTAAAGAACTCATAGAAATTAATTGATGCCTGTATTTGTATTTAAGATTTAGATATAAAACCCAAAATAATATTTTTAGTACTAAAAATTTAAGAAGACAACTTTGAAAATAAAACTTGTAGAACTACAAAATTTCCGCAAACTTAATTCTGTTAGAATTGATTTTGATAGTGAAACGACTCTTTTTGTTGGTGCTAATAATAGCGGTAAAACTTCAGCTATGGTTGCATTAAGATTCTTTTTAATCTCACCTATGCATCTTTCAATGAGAGATGTTACAATAGGAAATTGGGAAAAGATTAATAAAGTAGGTCATGCATGGGAAAAGAATCACCTTTCAACTTCCAACATTACTGAGTTTTTACCTAAGCTCGACGTCTGGCTTGATGTGCCTATTAACGAAATTTACCATGTCATTCATATTGTTCCTACAATTGACTGGAGCGGTGGATTGCTTGGCGTACGTCTTCAATATGAGGTTCAAGATATAGAAAAGTTAAAAATAGAATATTTAAGTGAGAGGAAATCAGCCGAAGCATTGAGAATTGCACTTTTGGCTAAAGATAAAGACAGTACTCCTAAAGTTTGGCCTTTAGATTTAACTGACTTTCTTCAAAATAAATCTTCTAAACACCTTGTGTTGAATGCATACAATCTGGATTCTAAGCTTTTACAATTAAATCTAGAAGATGGTGTTGCTGAACCTCAAGCGCTTTCGAAAAATGCAATTGTTTTAGAAAACAAGCCTTTTAGAAATATTATAAAAATAGATGAAATTAGTGCTCATAGTGATTTTGCTAATGATAAAAGAAGTTTTGGTCAAATAGACGAGCAAAAAGAACCAAGTTATCAACAAAGCAAAAAACCGCTATCAGAACAACTTCGCTCATATTATGACCGTCATCTTGATCCTATGAAAAAGATGATTTCGGACCAAGACCTAGATGCATTAAATGCAATACAAAAAGCAGAAAAAACCTTTGACGAAAGATTGAAAGATGCTTTCTCTTTTGCATTTCAAGACCTAGAAGACTTAGGATATCCCGGGGTCAACAATCCTAAAATAAATATCAATACACTTCTAAGAGCAACTGATGGACTTAAACATGGTTCAGCAGTCGAATATGAAGTGGCAGATCCTAGTGGAGATGGATCTAATCCTTTATTATTACCTGAAAGCTATTCTGGATTAGGATATCAAAGATTGATCTCAATGGTATTTATGTTAATGAGTTTTCGAGACGGTTGGATGAAAAAGTATAAATCACAAGCTGATGTTGGAAGTCCATCGGAAGATTTTATAGAGCCCTTGCATCTTGTTCTTGTTGAAGAGCCAGAAGCCCATTTACATGCTCAGGTTCAGCAGGTCTTTATAAAAAACGCTTACAGCTTACTTAGGAAACATCCTCTACTAGGCAAGGGCAATACTCTATCTACGCAATTAATTGTTAGCACGCATTCTAGTCACATTACTCATGAAGCAGATTTTGCAAATTTACGGTACTTCCGCAGACGTCAAGCCCAATCTAAAGATGTTACAGCAACTACAACAGTTGCAAATCTTTCATCTGTGTTTGGAAATGAAAATGAAACAACAAAGTTTGTTAAGAGATATTTAAAAGCAACTCACTGCGATTTGTTTTTTGCTGACGCTGCAATTTTTGTGGAAGGACAAGCTGAAAGAATCTTGGTTCCGCATTTTATTAGACATCATTTTAGTAATCTTTCTAAGAGGTTTATAACGTTGCTTGATCTTGGTGGTAGTCATGCACATAGTTTTAAGAAATTAGTAGAAGAGCTTGGAATAACAACACTTATAATTGCAGATTTGGATGCGGTCGTTCCAACTAAAATAACTCAAAAAAATGGAACAAAAAGTACTAGAAACAAATCTGTAAAACCACAGAAAGGCAAAGGACAGAAAACTTCCAATCCTGTTTTAAAGACTTGGCATCCAAAATTAGAAAATATAGATCTTTTACTTGCTTTACCATCAACTAAACATATTACACCTATAAGTGATGGATGTGATCTTTTCGTCGCGTACCAAAAGGAAGTGAAGGTTAATAAAGATACTTTTATTCCCAGAACTTTTGAAGATGCCTTGATTTTTGAAAACCAAGTATCCCTCGCTTCAATAGATGGTTCATCGACTACTAAAAAGGTGAAAGAGATAATTTCAGACGGGCTAACAGGTGAAGATCTTGCCGATGCAATATATGATCTTTTAAAGGATGCTGAAAAGGCCGCTTTCGCACTTGATTGCGTTTTGACGCAAGAGCCAACAAAAATAAAACCTCCTACCTATGTTAAAAATGGTCTTACCTGGCTGGAAGACACTTTAGATGGTAAAAATACTAAACAAGTAACCATAAAGAAATGACATTAAATCCCTTAACTCTAGCACCAGCAGATACAGATAATTCTGTAGATATTGAAATTGCTACCTATCTGAATCCTTCTGTGCCACAAAGCTTTTTTTTATATGCTGGAGCTGGTTCAGGTAAAACACGTTCATTAAAAAATGCCTTGCTTGAAATAAGAGATAAACATGGAGAATTTCTTAGAAGAACATCAAAAAAAGTAGCTGTGATTACCTATACAAAAGCAGCTCGGAATGAAATTATCTCGCGGGTAGAAGAAAATGCACTATTTCATATCTCCACAATTCATAGTTTTTGTTGGTCACAAATAAGTTCATTTCATTCTGATATCCAAAAATATTTACTCACAAGTTTACCTTTAAAAATTCTGGATTTAGAAGATAAACAAATAAAAGGTAGGGCAGGTACAAAAGCAGCATATGAAAGAGAGAAAAGCCTAGTAAATACATATCAGAGACTTGAATATTTAAAAACACCAAGAGAATTTAACTATAATCCAAATGGAGACAATTTTGGACAGTCTTCATTAACGCACAATGAAGTTATTGAAATAACTGCTTACTTTATAAGTAATAAACCTTCAATGCAGGTATTGTTAGTTAATAAGTTCCCCTTTTTATTAATAGATGAAAGTCAAGACACCAATAAACATTTAATTGATGCTTTTTTTAAGTTAGAATCTGCACATACTGGAAATTTCTCTCTTGGTCTAGTAGGTGACACAATGCAAAGAATCTATCTTGATGGAAAAATTAAACTGGGGGATATTATCCCGGACCATTGGAAAAAGCCAAAGAAATTCATGAATCACCGTTGTCCTCATCGTGTAATACAGCTAGGAAATGCTTTAAGATTAGATGGAGAAGAACAAATGGGAAGAGATGATGGTGAAGAAGGATTTGTTAGACTTTTTATTTTACCGTCTGACACTGCAAACAAGCAACAAAAAGAATTCGAAGCTGCTAAAATGATGGCCAAAATTACTTTAGATGATAAATGGCTTACACCAAAAGAATTTGTAAAATCTCTTACATTAGAGCATCACATGGCTGCTGTTAGAATGGGTTTTTTTGCCCTATTTTCCACTCTGGATAAATCTACAAGCCTGTCAACTGGTCTTAGAAGTGGGGAACTTGCAGGATTAAGATTATTTTCACAACGTGTAAAGCCATTATTTGATGCTGTTAAAAGAGAAGATGATATTGCTGTTATGGCATTGCTGAGGAATTATTCACCACTATTGAATAAATATATACTTAAAACTAGCGAAGCTTCTATAAATCCCCTTAAAAAAGTAAGGAAAGCAGTTAACGACTTACTGAAATTTGACAACAATAGCAAGGTTACATTTTTTGATATACTGCAATGTGTAGCAAAGCATAATTTATTTGAGATTCCAAATAGTTTGCAATCGTTTGTAAACGACTCCCAACTAAAACCTACCACTTTTGTTCATGATGATGAGGAAGATGAAGAACAAAAGACATCAAGTTTAGAAGCGTGGGGAAATTTTTTACAAACTGAATTCAATCAGATAGGTCCTTATTCAGATTATGTAACGAGTGTAGGTTCTTTTGATACTCATCAAGGAGTAAAAGGATTGGAATTTGAAAGAGTAATGGTTGTGATTGATGATTCTGCGGCACGAGGGTTTACATTTAATTATGAAAAATTGCTGGGCGTACAAGATCTTACGCCAAATGATCTGGAAAAGATGGAGAATGAAGAAAGTAATGTAGATCACACCCGAAGGTTATTATATGTAACTTGCACCAGAGCTGAAAAAAGTTTAGCATTAATAGCTTACACTAGTGATCAAAATAAATTAGAAAATGCGGTAATTAACAAAGGCTGGTTTCTCAAAAATGAGATAATTAAAATATAGAAATAAACTTTTAAAATCTCTGGAAGATAAAAAGTATTTTAAAGCCAATGACTGGCGATAATTTAAAGATGGTCAGCCAAGACTTTCAAATTGAGTAAGATGTAAGCTGAACTAAAATTTTAATTCTTTCTACTTTTTAATTATGGTAAATACCATGTTTTATTTTAAAATTCAAGGTATCTTTATCCACATCATCTAAAAAATCCTCTTTAGTATTCGTCAGTGGATTATACCAATCTAATTTCTTTGATGCCCAATTAAGCCATTCCTCTGTTTGAGATGATTTGTCTGGCTGAGTGTTTATAAAATCAAAATACTCTTTTAAGACATTATAATTTTTCCACCGGTGCGCATTGTTATAGAACTGTTTGAATTTATTTAATTCACTCTCCTTTTCAAGTTGTTTTGTGAGTTCTATTTTTTCTAATTCTTTTCTTTTTGCTTCTTCAAGTTTTCTGCGCTCTCTCATTTCATGCATTGCCAAAAAATCACTTTCAATTTTGATAAGAATTTTTGCAATTTGATCCTCAATTAGTTTTTTTTTAGAATCGACAAATTCATAAGTTCCAAATCGTCCCACTTTTACCGCAAGTTTTCCGTTAGGAATAAGCTCTCTGGTTTTCCATCCGAAATCACTATCTACTTGCACAGAATTACAGATTTCTCTAATAGAAATTTGCATTTCGTTCTCTTCATCCGCAATGATAGTTAACCCATCTTCTTTTAAAACAATTTTATAGTTTAACGTGCGAAAGTTTTTTATAAGATTATCGAGTATTCTTAAAGATCTCGAAATGTTTTTTGGAGCAACAATAATTTTTGGCATTCCTCTGCCTGTCTGTACAGCCCCTTTAATGCGACTGTAGTCATCTAGTTTTATCTCTTTTAAGTAGTTCTGAGTATTAATTATTATAATATCGGGTTTGCTTATTCTATCTGCAACTTTCAATACAAGATTCTTATTGTTTTTTATATTTTTAGAAATCAGATCAATTTTCGGATCTTGTTGATAATAGCTTGACTTTGATTGATCAATATTAATTTTAATTTGCTCTTCTTTATTTCTATTTGGCAACTTAATGACAGTAGTCATTTTTCCATATTGAATTTTCTGCCAGTGCCCCATTAAGGGTGTAGGTATGTTGTGCTTTTTACATATTTTCCTTAGCCCGTTATCCGATAAATTGAATTCTTTGGCTAAAACAACCATTGGAGTTGACCATACTTTTTCATACAGTTCCAGTCTTGTTAATATTAAAACATTCATGCAATAAGTTTATATATTAGAATTAGTAATCTGAAGATATGATGATTTAATGGAGTAAATAATAAAACTACAAATTATATATTTACTGCAATCATAGCGATGCGAAATTCGTATCATTTTTTTTTAATTTACTCTATAAAGTGGAGAAAAATTAATAAAGCGGATGGTAAATAAAAAATAGATTAGAAGTTAAGATTCTTATTCATATATTTTAATATGTTGTATGCTATTAGTTCAAGAATAACGCCTCTCACTACAACAATTGCATATGCGAAATTAGCCTCTGGAGGATATACTTGACAGCAGGGTGTAAATATAATATAAGCAGAAGAAATAAACTGAAGGAGCCTATTAAGAAATTTAAGGGCAGGTGCCCTGAGAATCTTTCATTAAAAAATAATGGCGCTATAGGGCGCCATCATCTGCAAAGGAGTAATAAATTTCAGGGGTAATAATAAGTGAATCTATAAGAGTGATATCAAGTAATTTTCCCGCTTCGCGTACTTTTCGGGTCATTTGTTTATCGGCTTCTGATGCTTTGACCTGCCCTGAAGGATGGTTATGTACCATCATAAGACAGGTGGCATTGGCTTTTAAGGCAGCCGAGAAAATCAGCCTTAGATCTACCATTGTACCAGTAATTCCTCCGGAAGAAACTTCGTAAATTCCCAGAACCTTATAGGCCTGATTCATCAGTATGATTTTGAACTGTTCGAAAAATTCGATTTTATCGGGATCCCAGGATGCCACTGCGATCTTATAGGCATCGCGTGAGGATTTAATCTGTGGTCTGTCTGAAGTTTTGACTTTGGTTTTGTAGATCAGTTCAATTTCAGATACCATCTGCCAGTTGCTGTTTTGATTTAAATTTTCCATGATTTCCAATATTTAAGGATTAATACAGCGCTTATGCCGGGCAGAGAGAAGCGAGCGCAAAAAGCAACGCAATAAAGCAGGATGGAATCCTGCATTTATGGGGGAATTTTTTGAAAGCGAACCGCCGGCTGTGCCCGAACTTTGTGATGGAATTAAGCGATAAAGAAAGAAGTGCATTTTGAAAAGGATGCCGGAATTTGTATTTTCAGTACTGATAATTTAAATCAGAAGGTTATGGAAAAAACAATATTGCTGCACTGTCTGAGTGTGGAAGAATTGAAAGAATTGATTCAGGAAGCGGTGCGAAAAGAACTGTCAGAAAGGACAAATCCAAAAGTACCGGAAGATCCTGAACTGTTGTTGACCCGTCAGGAAACGGCAGAGCTGCTGAGGATCAGCCTGACAAGTTTATGGAAATGGACTGATAAAGGAAAACTAAAAAGCTACGGACTAGGAAACAGGCGGTACTATAAGAGAAGCGAAGTGCTCGAATCCCTGACCGCCTTCTAATCTTTTTAAATTTCTTAAAATCCTATAATACTCTGTCAAAGATTCAGATGTCTGCAGCGCGCCAAATCAGGGACAACGCATTTATTACGCTGTCCCTGTAGGGCTGTTAATTCGAAAGTATGCCGTTTCCTTTCTGAGCAAAGGCGGTGCAGAGGTTAAAGGCATTCTGTGAACGCTGTTGCGCATTCCCGCCCAAAAGGATGGACTTGCATTTAGCCTCATCGTCTTTGTAAATGCGGACATTCTGGAAATAACCAGTTACGGCATTATAGGCGCCAAAGAGGGTGCCTTCGGTGGTAGGCATAAGCTGGGTTTCATCACTCATGGCATACGAAAAGGCATTTTCGACAATGTTGGAAAAGCAGGACGAAAGGCCGTCAAGCTCGTCATTTTTCAAATTCTGCAATACTTCCGCAGAGGGTGCCAGCGCCATGGAAATGAGTTTTTTTACTTCATTATCACTAATACGCACTGTTGACCATTTATTAAAGACCTGCTCTAACTGACTCGACATATTATCAGTGATTCCCATTACTTTATGTGCCTGCTCCAGTCTGGTCTTGGCATTGGAAGTATGGCGGATTCGTACCGTATTATTCTGGGTTTTAAGCGCTGCATTAAGCGTATTGGCACAAACGATTCTAACAGGTGTAAAGGCGGCTGTAATGGAACCGCTCCCGTCGTGCGAGGTGGTTAAAAAGAGATATTTTTCGATTAGGTCGTCTTTTCCCACACGGATATAGTCGGGCAGTTTGGCGGTGATAAAAATACGCTCGCCTTTTCCAAGTGCGCCTGCGGTTTCATAGAGAATGCCGTTTCCCCCGACAATGCTGTCAAAAAATGAAAAAGCATCTTTATTTTGTACAATGTGGTAATCTTTTCCCACCACCCCAAGCACGTCATGGTTATCGGTGCGCACTGTGGCGCAGTACTCAGGAATCCAAAAACGCCCATCCTCAGAGGTTTCTGTGTACAATGGTTTTTTTACAACCTCATAGTCCAGCCCTGCATGCACAATTGCCTCACTGCTGGTAGGATACTCAGAAACCAGCTGACCCAGATTATGCCAAGGTTTTTGGTTTACGGAAAAGAAAGAGTGTTTTTGTGTAATCTCGTTAAAATGAATTTGATGTGACATGATATGTAAAGTTTTAAGTTAATAATTGATTAGAAAGGAAGATCGTCGGGATCTTCATCAGAAGAGTTTTGCGAGGGAACTGCAGATGGAATATTTTCAGACTCCTTTTTTGCAAAAGCTAAAATTTTCAGGTGGTTGACATGAAAGGTCAGAGACCCCAGCGGGTTGCCTTCATGCGAGAGATAAACGCTCAGGCCAATACGGCCAAATAGGGATACGAGGCATCCTTTTTTAAGATAGGGAAGCAAAGCGGGGCTGAGCCAGTAATCACAGTTGATGTAAGTAACCACATGTTTGATTTCTGATGCGCCTTTGGGTTTGTAGGCATCATTGATGGCAATGCTAAAATTGATGACCTGTTTGTCTTTGCCGATTTTGGCAAGGATTGCATCTTTGGTAATGCGTCCTGTAATTTCCATAGTACTGTTTTTTAGGGTTGATACTGTTTCTTTTTCAGATCCGCCAGCGAAAACTGTTTTCAAAAGAAAAAACGGAAAAAAAGAAAGCAAGAAACCAGCAGTACTGTTTAATGGAGTGCTATAAGTCCCGAAGGGCGGGCAAGGGGAGCGCAGCCCGTTATGCGCATGGAGTAAAACGGTGCTGCTATCTTAGCTGCCCTTTTAGTCCGTTTCGATTGAAAATGATTATTATCGCATACTTAAGAAATATTACAATAAAAATTCTGATGAAAAACAGGTATTTATACCTGTGATAGTTCTTGATAGTAAGACTAAATTTAGCAAGAAATTAAATACCAATTTTACAACTTGTAAGAATGATAAAGCTTGTAGTTTATTTGTATTATCCTTTTAACCTATAAATGCACTATGTCAAAAAAATCAAATAATAGAAAAAATAGGATTTTAATTGCCTTTGCTCTGTTGCTGGTAAGTTTAGCGCCGATTCATGCTCAGGTTAAGGAAACTGTAGTTACTTATGATATAGATAAGCGTGAATTTGAAAGTGAATTACCTTTCGATGAAGTTTTTAAAATAAAGTTTAAATCTAATAAGGTTATATCGGGGATACACGTACGTTATAAGATCGATCTACCAGATACTATTGATGAAAAATTTATCAAAAAGTATTATTTTCAATTCCCAGATAAAAATGATCCTAATGCCTATATTACCAAGGAAGACCTGAATCTTTCCGTGCAAAATTTTTCAATATCTGCAATAGGTCCACTTCATCCCAATGTACCTTATAAATTTGAATTTTTTATTTATGAAAAAATTAATGTGAGTGAGAATGCTGCAAACGCACTTAAGGCAGATATAAAAAAGACAATAAACTGGTTGTATCTTGAGAACGAAGTTTTACCTGTGCCTGATACAATTGTGAAACGTTTCTCTACTGTATTGCAAAAACATGTTAAAGTGCTCTACAACGACAGTGGACGTATTGTAGGACCTCAAGATCTTTTTAAGAGCGATCTAAGGGATTATGCGAAAGGCTTAACCAAAGCAAACTCAGAGATTACTGGTGAGACTGATAATTATACATCAGCGTCAAGGCAAATTCTTCCTTTATTTTTGGGGAACCCGTTTTGCTATTATTTGAAAAAAATGGATGCAAAGGATATCAGCAATGCAAGTTTATTGGATGATCCCATGAATCTTTTGATCAAAGGTTTTAGTGATGTTACATTAAATCAGATGACCGTGTTCTACAGACGGAACTGCAATCAAGGTTTTAATTATTCTTCAGAGATAATTAAGGGTAATGTAAAATTTATTACTAATCTTGGGCTGGAGCGTCTTGACAAAGATAATATATATCAAAATGCGGAATCGCTGGAATTATTAAAGGCATCTATTGACGTAATGAGTAGCCTCAGGACAAAAAAGAATAATAAACCTTATTTTGATTCAAGTATTGATTCTCGTATTACTACGTTACTTGGACAAATGATTGAGTATTCTCAAAATATTACAAAAAATAAAAAAATAATTTCGACACTTAATGCGGAGATACCTGATGTACTAGCCAATAAATATTCACAAACCAAATGGCTTACACATTACGATGCAGTTCCTGATGTGGAATCTAAGGCAACTCCCTTTATTAACCTGGACTTAGGTTTTCTTTATGCGAGTGAATTAAATGATGCATTCGCCCTGCAGACGGTAAATTTTCACGTAAAACCGGTCAACAGGAATGCAATTTTTTCCAAATTAAAAGGCTGGGATAAGTTTCTTAAGCAAGCATGTCTTCAGATTGGTCTTGCTCAAAGATTAGGACCAAGTGATGATTCTTATGATACATTTTTAACTGGAGATTTAGGTACGCCTTACGTTGGTTTAGGATTTAGGGTCAACAGGATTGTAAGACTAAGCGGTGGGGTGATTCTTTACCAACAAAAAAATGACAATCCAATAATAACAGATAAAATAACCAAAGGTTCTTTTGCATTTACCATCACCATAAACTCGGCCTTATCATCTGCGCTGGGATATGTGGGGGGGCTCTTTGCAGGAGCTAATTAAATAAAGTTACTATGCCAACAGTAGTATTACAAAAACCTACGATCCAAAACCAATTTCCTCTTTTGAATATAAAGTTTGGTATAAAAAATGGGAGGTTGATCAGTGAACAATGCACGATTAGTGTGAAAGTTAATTTTCTGCATGGTGATGAAATGGATTGTGGATTAACGGTTGGGATTGCCAAATCCCAAAACAATTATTTTAAGATAGAACCTAATACTCCGGATTCCAATATGTTTGAAATATACAGACATTATGGTAAAATAGGCAATGGTATGATTGATACGTTTACTTTCTATCTGGTACCTCAACAGTCCCTTGATGCTATTAAGGCTTGGGCATCACCAGTTATTTTAGTTGCGACTGCCCATGATTGTTCTAATTCTAATATTAAAAGAGAACAAAGAATTTATTTGAACGTTATTTAAATTGTATGTTATGAATATCTATAAGCAATTTTCGACAGGATATTTTGTGGTGATTCTATTTTTAGCTTCTATGTTTTGTATTTCATGTGATGAGGAACATACTAAGATTTCAAATGATTCTATAATTGTTCTTGATGTGTTTGACCAAAATAATAAGCAGATAAGTGAACTGGCTGGTGATGGTGAAACATTATTAAAATTGCAGGCCAGAATTGCTCCTGAAGCGGATGATAAATACAGAAAAGTAATTTTCAAGATTTCCAAGGGACAATTTATGTCCACTGCCTCTGGCACTCAATTTGAGAAAATTGTTGATAATAATGGTATTGCGGAGGTTTACGTCAAAGTACCGCTTGATAGTGGGCCATTGTATTTATCAGCTGAAATCGGAAGTGATTCGGATAAGTATATATCTGAAAAGCAGATTAAACTTATTGATCCCGGGCAGATCATTAAGTTAGAAATTCTGGATCAAAATTCCACTCCCATAAGTGGTGAAATTAAAGCAGATGCAACTACGATACTTACATTAAAAGCTACTGTAGATCTTAATGCAGATGCTATAGGCTCAATTAAATTTTCAGCTTCTGGGGGTACTTTTTTAGGTGTTAATAACGAGAGTAATACTGTAGTGATTAAAAATAAAGTTGCAATCATCCAATACAAGGTTTCTAAAAGTGTGGGAGAGTTGTATCTACAAGCTTCGGCATCGACAAAGAGCAACATATTTTTAAATAAAACAATGCTGTTATCAAGGGCTTTTGCAGACCATTTAATTTTAGAACCAAATACTTTGTCAATTGATTCAGCTGATGATCAGGTTCAGGTAAAAACATATCTGACCAGAGATATCGGGAAGGTGAGTACTGGCACTGCAGTTTATTATAAGGCATTTCAAGCAGATGCAAATGGTATTGAATTCGAGGTTGGGAGGTTTACAGGTCTTGCTGAGGCCACAACAAATGATAACGGTCAAATTACATCTGTAAGTTTTGTTTCAGATACCGGAGACGTCGATTTTAATAAATCGATTATTATTAGAGTATCGACAAAAAATGACAAAAATGAGATGATATCTCAAAGTGTTACTCTAAATAAAAAATAAGACCTTATGTAATTATAGCGTTCAATGTTTATTTTCGTATTTTAGCCTGTACATAAGATGATTATATGCCTTCAAAAATTCTTGCTTTTCGCATGCAACCCCAGAAAAATACTAAATGGTGTTGGGCAGCTGTTACATCTAGTATTTCAAAACATTATTGGAAAAGTTCCCTTTGGACCCAGTGTAGGGTAGTATCAAACAGCCTTAAAGAAAGTAGCTGTTGTGATATGAATCTGCCTTCCTTTTGCAATGTTCCTTGGGCGTTAGATTATGCATTAAGAATAACAGATAATTTAAAAGCACATTGGAATTACTGGGTTGCTTTTCCAGTAATAGTAAGAGAAATTAATAACGGTAGAATAATTGGCGCTCGCATTGCATGGTCTAATGGTACGGGGCACTTTATTGCAATTGTTGGCTATTTGGATAGTGAAGAGGAAAAATTTTATGCAGTAGATGATCCTCGGCCAAAATCTCCCAAAAGTATTTTAATAGAGGAAAGCAGATTGATAAATAATTATCAGGGATCGGGAAAATGGTCAGATACTTATATAACGCAAAAACCTTCAAAGCGAAACATGATTAGATTTACTTATGTTGACAGACAATTGCTTAAAAGAGCAAATAAACATGTTGGTGTAATGTTCCCAAAAAGGCAGAGACGATTTAATTGGTCAGAATTAACTAATACGAACATATTACTTCCACACTTTGTATATGAAATACCCTTTAATTCACTTAAATCAAAGGATCATAATATGAAGGCCATAAGTTTTCGAATTGTTAATAGCGAAGAATTACTGATTATTGATGTTGATAGAAATTCTGAAGAAGCGAAAATTCAAGAGATCATTTATGATCAACAATACGTGAAGGATTATATAGATTTACTGTTTTATGTAATTGATATGGGGATGAATAGACCTGCTTCTTTTAGTATTAGCTTCGTAATACAGGCTGAGTTGAATTATTCAGCTTTTTGTCTAAAAAATATAGATAGTCCTCAAGAAAATTTATTCATAAGTTTTGATCCGAATGCTGAAAAAACTTTTTTATCCTATTCCGAAACAGAATATTTCAATATGCTTGAAAACTTTGCTCAAGATTCAAATTCTTATGAAGATAATTTTGGAGGGTAGTTCAGTAAATATCTAATAATTCTATATATTCTTACTTCATTTTCTGTCTTGGAATATTGATTTCATGCTCCTGTGGATAAGGGGCGCGATGCGTCATGCTCACATCTTCCTTAATTTTTTCATGGGCTGTAAACTGACGGTCATCCGCATTGGAGTAGCGTGGATCTGGAATAAAAGGCATCTTGGCCATTTTCGTTACCGTAATTGTTGGAAAATGGTAATCTACCTCAACATTACCCAGCAGCAGATAACAGCCGCCTCCCTGAAAAGGATAGTCCTTTAAGCTTCCGGTGAAATGGGCCGTATCAAAAAACTCTCCTTCGGCATCAATCCAGGTACCAAAATACATGGCCCCCATTTTTGTAGGCACGTGTTTTCTGGAGATCAGATAGGCCATCATACGCACTGTTTTTTTGTGATATTGGAGAAGATCCTTTGCCATTACATCACCTCTGAATTTGGTTTTGAGAAGATCAAAGGGAGAAATAGAAACCGGAAAGCTCAGTAGTTCAATCTCATCAAAGGCATCTTCAAATTCAGAGCGTTCCAGTTTAGGAAGCTCATATTCTCTCACAGGTTCCTGAATCAGCATTAGGCTCCTGTTTTCGGGTTTAAAATTAACCAGTATAAGTCGGGCTATTACCAGCAGCTGATTTTTTGTTTTCCCTGTAAAACGGAATGCGCCGATGAAGATTAAAATTTGTAAGCCTTCAATTCCGATTGGAATACGGTTGATAAAGTCCTCCAATGATTTATATGGCCCTTTATTCTCCCGTTCGCTCTGTATTTGAAGGGCGATTTTGGATTCAAGACTCTGCAGGTGCATGAAGCCCAGATATACCTCTGTACCATATAGCGTTGTTTCAAATTCACTTTTATTAACACAGGGATTGTGTATCGAAGCTCCTGACATTTTAGCTTCATGAACGTACACTTCAGTGCGATAGAATCCGCCCTGATTGTTGATGACTGCTACCATAAATTCTACAGGGTAATAAACCTTAAGATAAAGGCTCTGATAACTCTCTACGGCATAGGATGCGGAATGGGCTTTACAGAAAGAATAGCCTGCAAAGGATTCGATCTGACGGTAAATTTCCTCACTGAGTTGAAGTGGATGTCCTTTCTCGGCGCAGCAGGCAAAGAAATTGTCTTTTACTTTCTGAAGGGCTTCTTTGGACCTTCCTTTTCCTGACATGGCACGACGAAGTATATCTCCGTCAGCAGCGGGAAGACCTCCATAGTGCAATGCAATTTTAATCACATCTTCCTGATACACCATAATGCCATAGGTTTCACCTAACTGTTCCTGAAAAACTGGATGATAGTATTCGAATTTATCGGGATAATTGTGACGGAAAATATATTCTTTCATCATTCCGGATTGTGCAACACCCGGACGAATAATTGATGATGCAGCAACAAGTGTTTTGTAGTTATCACAATTCAGACGACGAAGTAGTCCACGCATAGCTGGGCTTTCAATATAAAAACAACCTATTGTTTTTCCTCTTGCCAGGAATTCATTGCACCTGATCTCATTCTTTGAAATTGAGGTATCTCGGATGTTGAGTCGTATGCCTCGATTCTTTTCAATGAGTTTCACACTGTCATCAATGTGACCGATACCTCTCTGGCTTAGGATATCAAATTTCTCAAGGCCTATGTCTTCTGCGATGTGCATGTCGAAAAGTACAATAGGAAAACCTTTAGGAGGCATTTCCAGCGGCGTATAATTGGTAATGGGCTCTTCTGAAATCAAGATGCCACAGGAATGCATGCTTCTCTGATTGGGATATTTTTCCAGCAGCATACCATACTGCTGCACCTGTTTCACTACTTTATTTGTAGCATGAAGCTCCATTGGATTTTTGGCCAATGCATCGAGTTCCTCTTTAGGAAGCCCAAAAACTTTGCCCACTTCACGAAAAATGGAACGGTATTTAAATTCCACGTTGGTCCCGCAGAAGGCTACGTGATCGTACCCGTATCGTGAAAAGATATATTCCAGAATAGTATCACGCTCTTTCCAGCTCCAGTCAATATCAAAATCGGGCGGACTCTTGCGATTCAGGTTTAAAAAACGCTCGAAATACAAATCAAGTTCCAAAGGGCAGATGTCTGTTATGCTCAGGCAATAGGCAATTATGCTGTTGGCTCCACTGCCGCGTCCAATATGCAGAAATCCCTGAGAATTGCTAAATCTGATGATATCCCAGGTAATTAAAAAATAGCCGCTGAATTCGAGCTGGTCAATAACCTTGAGTTCTTTGAACATGCGTGATTTGGCCTCTGCATTGTTTTTTCCATAACGCCACTCCAAACCCTGCTGGGCCAGAGTAGTGAGTAGGGTCATATCGTCTTTTCTGTTGTTGGTATAAAACTTCTTGTTCTTTGGTGTTTTGAAATCAAATTCAAAATTACAGTTCTCAAGTAAGTTCTTTGTATTGGCAATAATCTGAGGATAATGCTCATAACAACCAATCAAAGTTTCCTGAGGAACCATAACTTCTGAATCCTTACACTGATCCTCTACTGAAAGCCTGGATAAGATAAGATTCAGATCTATAGCGCGCAGTATGCGGTGAAGATTGTATTCTCTTTTGGTGCGAAAGGTAACAGGCTGGAGTATGACCATTTTTTCCTTTCTGTTTTTCCACTCAGATAATACCAGTTGCTGTAATTGTTCGGGACGGATTCCAATATATTCATGTTCTTTTAAAACAGAAGGGACATTCTCTAAGGGATATATAACAAAAACATCATTAAAATCTGGAGCAAAAGGGGGCAGGGATGTACCATCGAAATTGTACCGGGTTAAAAAACGGTTCATTTCTGCAAGCCCTGAGGCGTTTTTAGCCAGTCCGATAAAACGGAGCTGGTTTTCTGAGCGCAATTCCATTCCAATTACCGGTTTGATACCAACGCGAGCACAGCCTTTGATAAAATCATAAATTCCGGTTACAGTGTTGATATCGGTTAGTGCCATAGCAGTAATACCGCAGGCAGCAGCCTGCGTAATCAAATCCTCCAAAGGAATAGTTCCATAGCGAAGGGAGTGAAAAGAATGACAGTTGAGATACATGGAATTATTTTGATTTACGTTTTAAAATTTCATTTTTATTGTTGGGTTTAAAAGAAGCTCCGGCGCATCGCATCACAGCATCGAAACCATATCGGCTTTTCATTCGGTCCATGGCCTGATACAGGGCCAGCATTTCTTCGGTATCCTGAAAAAGATCAATCTGGTAGGTACCACGAACCAGTCCACTGAATCTGATTCCAATAAGACGAAGCCTCATTCTGCGCTGGTATAACTTTTCAAAGAGATCGGTTACGGTCTGGGTCAGGATATGATCAGCTGAGGTATATTGCACCCGGCACTGTTTGGTTTCGGTATCAAAATTGGCATACCGTATTTTAATCGTTACAGTGGAAGTCAGCCACTCTTCAGAACGTAACTGAAAGGCTAACTTTTCTACCATTCCCAGCAGTACTCTTTTAAGGCGGTCCATATCGATGGTATCCTGTGTAAAAGTATGTTCAGTGGATATGGACTTTCTCTCGGTATAAGGTTCTACCGGATTGTTGTCAATGCCATTGGCTTTTTTCCAGAGTTCTATTCCATTTTTGCCAATCATCTGCTGTAGAACGCCTGCAGGCATTTCCGATAGGGTCTGAATAGTCCTTATTCCGATTCGGGAAAGCAGCTGAAAGGTTTTGTCGCCCACCATTGGTATTTTCTGAATGGAAAGCGGATTTAAAAAGGACTGTACCAGATGCTGGGGAATTTCAAGGTTCTGCTTCTGTTTTCCTTCTCCGGTACCTATTTTGGAAACTGTTTTATTAATGGAAAGGGCAAAGGTGAGGGGCAATCCTGTTTCTTTTATGATGGTCTGGGCGAGTTCGTTTGTCCATTTGTAGCTGCCGTGGAATTTATCCATACCGGTGATGTCCAAATAAAATTCGTCGATACTGGCTTTTTCAACCACCGGCGCTTTTTCCTGAATAATTTCAGTAATATCATGAGATAGTCTGGAATACAATTCCATATCTCCTTTCATTATTTTGGCCTGCGGGCAGAGTTTCATAGCCATGTAAATAGGCATGGCTGAGCGTACACCAAAACGTCTTGCTTCATATGAGCAAGAAGCTACAACACCACGATCACCACCTCCAATAATGAGCGGTATACCATTTAAGGCCGAATTTGTGAGCCTTTCGCAGGACACAAAAAACGTATTCATATCGATATGTACAATTGACCTTTCCATAATCTTCTCATTTTATACCTGACAAAATTAGTACAGATCATAACATATTTACATAAAACAGATGTTCCATTTTGGAACAAAATTAGCAGTCATGTTTTTTCAATTTGATAATTGCTTGTAAACATTGAGATTTGTCAAGTACGATGATTATAAACAGATTTAATGAAGTCAATTTTTTAATGTGTTTATTCTTAAACTTTGTTTTAAGTCCACTTTGGATCCTTTACAACTATCGAAACTTAAGATTATAGAATTAATACCAATACAAAATAAAATTGAATTTAAACCAGAAAACCGGTATTGATGGCAATCCGCTTTTATGTAATTTTACATTCTGCCTGGTTTATCAATAAAAATGAGAAACCATAACATCTTAATAGAAAATTTGAACTGATTGGAAGCCAGCACGCATATAAAATTATCACAGCTAACAGATATTATCTCCAATACTATCAGAGCACAATTCAGTGCCCTAAAATACTGGGTAGTAGCTGATATTACCAATCATTCCTATAAGGCAGATAAAAGATATCACAATTTTGATTTAGTAGAAAAGGATTCAAATTCGAATAATATTGTTGCAAAAATTGCAGGGAAGGCCTGGGGAAATGGTTCTCTGAGCATTTCTGATTTTGAAAAAAATACCGGGCAGAAATTCACCAACAACATTAATGTTCTGGTACAGGTTTCCATAGAGTTTCATCCACTTTATGGTCTTTCTGCTACTGTTGTGGATGTGGATACGAATTTTACCATGGGGCTTTTAGAACAAAAAAGAAATGAAACCCTACAGAGATTAGTTTCAGAAAATGAATTTATAGAAAAAGTAGCTGATGGTTATCAGACTACAAATAGCCGTCTTAAATTAAATCCTGTTGTTCAGAGAATTGCTTTGCTGTCGTCCGTTAATTCTGCTGGAAGTGAGGATTTTAGGCATACCCTTGAGGTTAATAATTTCGGGTATCAATTTTTTGTAGATAATTATTACACCCATGTACAGGGGGAGAATAATTCGAAATTATTTTTAGACAAACTAATTCAGATTTATAATTCTAAAATTCAGTACGATGTAATTGTAATAACAAGGGGAGGAGGGGCACAGACGGACTTTCTTATTTTTGATGATTACCAGATTGGAAGGGCAGTGGCTAAGTTTCCTATACCGATTATCACCGGCATCGGACATCAGAAGAATATTTCAATTGTTGATTTAATGGCCCATACCCAAACCAAAACACCTACTAAAGCAGCGGAGTTTATTATAGCGCATAACAGAGATTTTGAACAAAAATTGCTTTCTTTTCAAAAATCTATCCTCATTAAGTCGCAGCAATTGTTTTTAACAAATTTTCAGGCACTCGGATCAATAAAGAGTACCATTGTAAATACTGCCAGAGATATTCTAAATGAGAAAAAAGATGAGATCGTGGCGATTAATCAGATAACGATCAATAGCTCTAAATCTATTCTTTTTAATCACAGCAGAAATCTTTTGAATACATCCTCACAGATAATATCAAAACCTAAAATTATTCTATACAGCAGGATCAGTGATATTAAAAACACAATCAGTAATTTAAAAACCTTCAGCAATCAGTATCAGAAAAATAAAAAAGGAGATTTGGGTCATTATGGTTCCCTTATTAAAATGATGGCACCTGAGAACATTCTAAAGAAGGGATATGCTATTGTCAGGGTCAATGATAAAATTACAAGTAATCCTGACGACTTAAAAATTGGAAGCGAAATGGAAATCATACTTGCAGATACCCTTATAAAATCAACTATTAAAGAAAAAATACCATACAATGGAAAAGATAAAACTAACTTATGAAGAAGCTTATAAAGAGCTGGCTCTAATTGCTTCTGAAATCGAAAATGAAACCATTTCAGTAGATGTGCTTGCTGTTAAAGTCAAAAGAGCTTCGGATCTAATTACATTCTGCCAGGCAAAACTGAAATCTACAGAATCGGAAGTCAATAAGATTATAGCTCAGATGGAAAACTCTACTCAATAGTGCTGTTATAGAATATTCAATAAATCAGGTTATGAATTAAGTACGTCTTCAACATTGCGCATAGAATCCATATGATCACTTTTAGGAAGTGAGTTTTCCTTTTTTTTCACCAGATAAATACTTTCATCTGCTACATTTCCAAACATAAACCTTTCAAATCGATATTTGTACGTCGACATTTTTGATGGCGATTTTTCACCTCCAAACTGGAATACGATGGTAAGTTCTCCCTGTGCATGAGCAGCTGGAATTTGAAGTATAAAGTCTAAAGATGTAGGAGCACCGTGACTTAGTAAAGGCATCGTATTGAAATACATTAAATCATGATATTCACCATTAATAAGTAACTGACCTTTTGATGTTACTATTCGCTTTTGCACATTAATATCATTGTTAAATGCTGAAGTATTGAACAATACATTTCTAAAGTATAAGAGTATATTATTTCTCCCATCATTACTAATTTGCTTTAAACGGAGATGACCAGTTAGGACAGGGAAATTTATCCCTTTCATCAGGGCGCTTATAAGATAATGTGGTGCAATTCTTGTCTGCCCGTCTAATCGAATATAATATCTATTATCAAATTGATGCGGTTTCTCAGGGCTTTTCTCTACTTCAATAACAAATACTGAATCCTGGTTTTCATTTTGCAAGGCTTGAACTCTGATACCGACAGGCAATGGAATAATGCTCGAAGACAAGATATTAATGAGTTTGTCTCTGTCTAATGCAGACGCAAAAGGGGTTAATTCTCCTATAGCAACCGTATTCTTATTTTCATCTCGGGTCTCAATTGGGGCGCCCCAAATAATTATACCTCCTTCTGAATTCAGCATGCCGCAAACCGCCTTTTTAATGGTATCCTCCTTTTCTTTGTATGCTCCTCTGGCATCATAGGATTTAAATTCCAGATACAAATTTTCATCTTTTGATGTTGAAAAAAATTCCTGGAGATATTCATACTCCAATTCATAAAGATCCCTGTTAAATAATGCCTCTGATGGTTTCATACTTTTTTTGGATTAGTGGTTTGTTTGTCAAATATTACAACACATCTATTTATTCATTACAGTCAAAAGTATTGAATGACTTTAATTTAATCTTTGAAGATAAATCAATTATCCATTTTTAGTTTATCATCTGAATTTTTTGACTTCCTTTGAAAAATTTCTATATGCCAGATTTATATCATATAAATTTTCAGCATTAAAAAACTCTTTCCTTTTTTGTTTTAATAAAACTACAAAATCATCTTTATCAGTAACAATATCCTTTGGATCTTGTGTAGTATTTAAATTAACTCCAGATATTCCTTTTAAATTTGAAAATAGAATATCTTGAATGGCCGTCAATGGTGAGGTATAAAACTTCGAAAAACTCAAACTCTGAGATTTTGAGTAAGGATGATCTGTGAATTTTTCAAGTGTTTCAATATACTCGCTGAGTTGGCGATACAATAATTCTTTAAGAGAATTTATTTCAGTTATCTGAATAGCTTCTTCTTTTAATTTTAGATGTTTTTCGTTTAATAATTTGCGTTCTTCTTCAATATCTTCAGAATTATATACTTGAGGAAATTTCATTTTTGATTCGACAAATTCCAATTCACTTTCTGTTTTTTCAATTTTTTGAAGTAATGTTGTCATGTTTTCATTTTTAGTTTGTAATAGATTGCTTTAGAAGAAACAAATTCATCGGACATTTGATTTTAGTAATGTTAACTTTTTAATTTAAAAGAAAGGACTTTCAAAATTGGATATGTTTTATCCCATTGAATCTGATTGTCGAAATAATATTTTTCGGAGACTTTCCTTTCGAAATCCTCTAAGTATGAATCCAGCCATTTATAATATTCCCAGCTTGATGATTTTAGAAACGAAAATTTACTGAATTCTACATTTATTCTGTAAGTTGTAATAAAAGCAGGATTATGATCAGGTTTTAAATTTAAGTACAATTCTTTAAACTCAATTGGAATATATGTGTTGACACCGCTTACTATAGTTTCAACAGTAATTTTAAAGCGATCGTTTTGAATAATTATTGTAGAATTTTTCTCCCGGCTTACTTTACTTTCATTAGGTAATACTAAATTAAAATGCTGAAACATTGCTCCGTTGTGATAACTGGATGTAACTTTCCCCTCAGTTTCTCCTCTTTTAAAATAGGTAACATTACGAAGTTGATCATTGTCCTGAAACTTGCTTCTCTGATCTACAGGCTTAGAAAATAATTCCAAAAAATAATTAGTGAGAAGTATGTAGGTTATGTCTTTTCTTTCGTATGTTCTTAGCCTATCATCACTAAAAGATGTATTATTAAAAAAAGCGGACAAATGCATTGACAAGTTATTCAAAAAATAATATTCTGATATACTCTCAATGATCGGCAATAATGTTTGTCGTTCGCTATGGATATTGCCAAAATCAGTTTTTAACCAATTATCATCTATACGAGCGTCTTCTGCTCGTGCAGAGTCCAAATACTCAAGAATATTATTGGAGTAATGGTAATTATCAATTTTTATAATATTTTTGTTTTCACGGTCAACAATAAAAAAACCTTCAATTTTTTTTTCAAATTTTCTCCTACCAAACAAATTTGATGCTAAATAAATCATGCTTCCAATAGTCATTATACTTCCAAGAAGTAAATAGGTATTGTTTTTATTTTCGATTTTGATATAGTCAAATAAGCTCGAACTAATGAAACTTACTCCAATTCCTAATACAAGTGAAATGATGATAAGTTCAATAACCTTTTTCCTATTGTCAAGTAAATTGTTTAGAAAATAAGAATGTGATTCTGCCATTTTTTATGTTCGTTTTATGCTTTGCTTTGTAAGTTGATATTAAAACTGTTATACTCAAGAGGATTATGAATTAGATTCAATGATTACTTATCTAATCCTTTTTAGAATCATCTTTCTGAGCATTTTTCCAAAATTCTAAATTTCCATCAATTTGTCTTTTCTGATATAGTTCATAATCATAATCATCTTTTTTAAATTCATCTATATCAACTTCCAGTTTTAAAACTCCTGTAGATGGTTGTCTTGCTAAAGCTTTAGAAAATGAGAATAACAGTGCTTTATCAAGATTAGTTCGATTCTCTTTTGCTGAAGTAGTTTGCATCCTGTTGACAGCATAAGCAAAAAAATCTGCTACCTGAATTAGTGTGCATTCTGCGGATGATTTATAGTGTACGGTATTATCGGCAACTCCTCCCAGAAATTCAAATTTTTCAAATTCAGTTTTATTATTTGCTCTCTGATCCATGAAAATCTCTATTCTATCATTTGCGTACTTTTTTTTCGCAAATTCTCTTAAGGTCAGTAGGAGTGAAAATATTGCATTATCTTCACTTTCTTTAAGATTTAAATTGCCCAGATTTAGTTCTTTTGAAATAAAAATCCCGTTTTCTTGTAAGGTTTTTTTATGAATAGTCTGTACAAAAAAGGGAAGCTTAAATTGAGCAAAAACATCTGCTATCTCATCGACCAATTTTATCGTTTGCTCGTAAGTAAAGCCTGAAAATTCATTATTTTTATTGACTATATCTTTAAAGTGAAATTCGGTAATAGGATAATCTTTTTTCAAAGTATCTAAAATTTCAGATAGAATTTTCTCTAAGATATGACGTAGTTCTGCGTGAATAAATACAGCTACAAGCGTTTTTCTATCTTCTTTTAAAAACCGTGTTTCATTAAAGTTACCAGGTGATCCCGTGTCATCAATTACAATAAGATGCTTCATAAGTTTTGGAATTATTATAAATTTATGTGAATGTTCAGCCTGTGTAAAATATCAGCCGTTTGCTAAATGTAGTATTTTTATCCAAATTTTAGAATTTTATAATATACTTTTTTACTTTTTAATAATGAGATGAGCACGCCCTTGATCGTTTATGATTTTTTCAATTTCAGAATTTATAACATCTTGTATATCCTGCTTAATTTGCAAATAATTTCTTTGAACAATAGAGTTATCAATCTTTCGTATTTGTGCAATTTCCTCATAGTTATCTATTTCTTTTTCGAGTGCCTTATGATCGTTTAAAATTTCGCTGTGAAATGTTTTAAGCTCAATTTTACAGTTGGGATCATCTGCTACCATACCCACAAACTGGCCTGAACTTAATGAAGAAATTTTAGAAGCCGGAACTGCTGATTCCAATTGTTTGGAACGACTGATTGAGGTATCGCTACTGTTAATTGAAAGACTCTCACGATCCTGCATGATCTTTCCAAAACGGTCTGAAAGCTGCTTGGCTGTATCTCCTGTTACCTGACCGCTTATTATATTTCCAGAGATATTTAATATTACGTCAGCCTGTTCACGTCCGTAATCTTTTCTAAGCTGACTGAAATCCTGAATCCCCAAACAGGTGGCCACTTTATTGCTTCTTGCAGTGGCGATCAAACTGTCCATATTATTGAGATAAATGGTAGGAAATTCATCAAATATCAGACTGCTTTTGAGTTTTCCTTTCTGGTTTACCTGTTTGATTAATCGGCTTACGTATAAGGATAGAACAGCTCCATACGTTTGAATTTTCTGCGGATTATTTCCCATGCAGACAATTTTTGGCTCAAGGGGATTATTAATATCCAAAGAAAAATCGCTTCCGGATAAAACATAATAAAGCTGTGGAGAAGCAAGTCTTGCCATAGAGATTTTAGCAGAAGCAATTTGTCCTTCCAGCTGATCCATAACATCTTTTAGATAAGCACTGACAAATGGATTAATAAGAACATCAATTTCTTTTTCTGTTCTGAGAATGGTGAAAAGATTGTCGTAATCCATCTGCATCAGTTCAATGACATGCGGCAGGGTACAGAATTCACCATCATTATATTTGCGCAGATACCATATAATGGCAGTCAGGAAATTAATGGGGGATTCTACAAAAAAATCCCCCTGTTTTTTAATCCATTCGCGGTTAAGACCAAGCAATATTGTGCGGGCTGATTCAGCTGCATCCGTGATATCTGTCATAGCTGAAGGATCTAAGGGATTACATCTGTGAGTCCGGCTCAGATCATCAAAATTTATGACATAAAATTTTGGTTCAACAGGGTAGAAATGCTTTGAGTTAAGCCATGTGTTGTAAGCAATTTTGGATAGATCATCGAACTTAAAATCATAGATAAACATACTAAATCCTTTTCTGATATGCTGGGTAATAACATGACGGATTACAAAGTATGATTTACCTGATCCAGGTGTTCCTGCAACGAGTAAAGACCGAAAAGGATTTATGATGTTGATCCAGCTATTTCGGATTTTGTCTTTCAGATAATATTGCGCCGGCAGGTTAATGGAATATTCATTTTCAAGCAGCCTTTCTTCCTGAGGAAATGTTTCGTTCTCTTTATTAAAAATATCTTTATGATTTATTCTGCTCGTTATAATTCGAGTGAGTAAAATACCGCCAGTCAGAAGAAGGAGATATCCACACGTAGTAAAAAACATGTACAGAACTACCCTAATGTTTGCAGGAAGAGGTAATATTATAAATACATAAGTGGAGAAGTAAAGACATACACCTGATATTAAATAGTATAAAGCCATTTTTAACTGCAGTTTTTCATTCTTTCTCCCTTTTGCACCCAATAGAGAAATTAGAAGAAAAGCAAGTACTAAGAGCTTTGATTTATGAAAAAAATTAAAGAGTCCTGTTTTATAAATATTGTCCAGAATGGTATCACTTAATGGACTTACAAGCTGCCATTGTTTAAAAGCGTTATAACCGTAGTAGTAAAAATGTATACCCAAAAGCACAATGCTGATAAGGCGGGTCATGTCTAAAATTTTTCTCAGTGCCTGTTCATTTTCTCCTGTCTGCATCATCAATTATTCAAAAGGTTACATAAAAAAAAATGTTGTTTACTTTAATTTGAAGCATTAAATTTAATGATGATTTAATGATTTATTTTAGTCAAAATATGGTGGGAAACAATATTAATATCAATCTTCTTCAGAATTGAATTCCTAATCTTATATCCATTTTTATTAAATAAACGCGTAAAACTACCTGCTCTTCTTTGTTTGTTAGTTAATATTTTTGAGATTAATAAATCAATTATGGTTTTACGTAATAACCTTTTAGAATAAATTCTAATATTTGTTTTTGGAATCTGTTATTGAGAACTATAGTACTGTAAATTAAAAGTTAATTTATAAATAGCAGCAAATGATAAATTTTGAACAGCTTATCTATAGCTTTTCGGAACCTAATCACTAAATAACATTGTTTAAAATTATTCAAATGGAAAAAGAACAAACTATATCAATTCAGGAAATAGCTAAAAATCAATTAGATATAACAAAAAAAGTATATTTACTAAGCCCTAATAGAATGTTTTCCGAATTTAAAGGAGAAAAAGAAAATGTTAAAAACTATAACAATAGGCAGCTTTTAGAAATGCTTCAAAATGCCGATGATGCTGCTTCTGAAGCAAAGAAAGAAAAGAAAGTTTTAATCAAATTAACGGGTAAAAAATTAATTATTGCTAATACTGGATATGGTTTCTCTGAAGAAGGTTTAAATTCCATTTTCCACAGTCATTTAAGTCCAAAAGAAGCGATGGAAGGCCAAATCGGCAAAAAAGGATTAGGATTTCGTTCTATTTTAAGTTGGGCAAAAAAAGTGACTATTGATAGTCATGACTTATGTGTTGGATTTTCAAAAGATTATAGTAAGAAGGTATTATTTGAACTTTTACAAAATCAAAAATTTAAGACAGCCTTCGAAAAATTAAAAAACAAGGAAGAATTT
Organism: Flavobacterium sp. Root420; assembly: GCF_001427905.1. GTDB lineage: Bacteria > Bacteroidota > Bacteroidia > Flavobacteriales > Flavobacteriaceae > Flavobacterium. The sequence continues at coordinate 353,068 of NZ_LMEF01000023.1, read as the reverse complement.
CCTATTTCAACTTTAGTTTGTCCAGAGGTAGAAGGTGCTGTGGTTGACTATTTTGAAGGAAAGGAAGATTTCGACACCATTATTCAAATTGATTTATTAGACAATGCAATAGAGCAGGTAATAAAACAATTAAGTCAGGATATTGACAGTGAAGTATTATTGTTTTTAAATAATCTTACATCCATTTATATAGATATCAATGGGATACAATGCAGTTATAAAAAAGAAAATATATCAAAAGATATTCTGAAAATTATAAATACTACAGAAGAAAGCGTAACTGATAATATTTGGAACATTTACAATATCGAAGGCAAATTTGAAGACATCAAAAGAGATTATCATTTGAGCGTTGCATGGCAAAATGATTTTGTTCAAACTAAAGATGTGGTTTATTCCTATTTCAGAACAAAAGTGCCTATTCAATGCAAAGGAATTATTCATGGATCATTTGAACTGAATGCTGATAGAAATCTTATTATTGATGATGAAGAAGATTATAATAAAAAACTAACCGCTTTAATTCCGTACTTACTTACAGAAGCTTCTGAGAAAATTGCCCAAATTGAAAATGATAATTTTAATTTTAAATCAGTAAGTTTTTTACAAGCCGATTTTCAGTCTTTAAACCATCTGGCAGATAATAAAGATTTAAAAAATAATATTTTAAACCTCATAAAAGATAAAAATATTTTTCCAGTTACAAGCAATCAATATATAAAATGGGATAATGATAATAAACCAGTTTATTTTGTTGAGCAAATTATTCCAAAGTATTTGAATCCCGATCAATACCCTGATTTGCTATTGCATACTGAAGATGAATTTGTTTTAAATTTTTTAGAAAATCTGGGATATGAGAATTACAATGTCGAAGTCGTAATTCCTAGTATTGCTGCCCATAGAAAGGATATTAACCTTCCGGATTATGCACTTTTAATAAAATCGATTGGTAATTATATTGGAAAAGATACGGAATTATTAAAAACCGAGGGCGTATTTTTTGATAACGAAAAGAATTTATTGTCTTTTGATAAACCAATTTTTCTGCCAAATCAAGGGGTAAAATACAACTTACCTCATGAACTAGGAATTCAAATAATCAGTAATGATTTAGCAGCCGAATTATTAAAAGTATATCAGTGTTCCGATTTCAAGAACCTAGCAGAAGCTCTTTCAAAATACAACTTAAAAGAGTTTAATTTTAATGAGGTTGTTGAAGCTTTAATTTCACATTATTCACAGCATGAAGAGGTTTCGTTAGATGATGTGAAAAACCTGCATAAAACACTTTTTGATATTTACAAATTGGAACCTCACACAGATTCTAATTGGAAGGGCACAGCTATTCATATAATCAATAAAAAAAATAAAATTGAACTGGCTAATAAATTATACTTCGGAAAAGAATATGGTAATCCGCTGGCGGAGGAAATCTATAGTTATGACAAAGCAAAATTAATAGCATCTCATCTGAAATTTGAAATAGAAGCTCTCAATACAATCAAATGGAAAAAATATATCGAGTGGCTGGGTGTAGCATATTATCCAAGAAAAGAAACTGTTAGAGTTAAAGATGATTATGCTGATTACGTTATGAAAAATTATAATTACAGAAATTCTGTAGGTGATTATACTTTCAAAAAAGGCTATAAACAATTTAAAGACACATTAACAGGTGGATATGGTCCGGTGAATGTTTTATCAATTGATGATTTTGATAAAATTTTATTGAATAATACATCAGAATCAATTATTAACTTAATTGACAAGGATTTAGAAATCTTTAATTCGATCGATAAAAATATAGAACCACATTCCAGTTTAATATATTTTGATTTTTTTAATACGAGGAATTACCGTAAAATAAATGGCAGTATGATGACTTCTTACATTAAATGGAAATTAGAACATTCTACTTGGTTGCAAACAGAAGCAGTTATTAAAACAGAGCCTTCAAAATGTTCATCAGCAGCATATATTAACGAGGAATTTAGTGGTTTAATTGAAAAGCCTAAAGTTGATTATGATGTTCTTAAATCAAAACAAGTTCAAAGAGAAAAAGTTGATTATATCTTAAGTTTAGTGGGAGTTCATAAAACTATAAATACACTTTCTCCTGAAATGATTTATACTATACTTCATAAATTACCCGAGATAGATCCATCAGGTAAAAAAGCGAAAACAATTTACAATCAAATTGCTGTTAACTATGATGAAAAAGCACTGTTTAAAATAAGCACTCTGGATCGTGAATATAAAAATTATATGACATCAGGAAGGGTTTTCTGCAAAGATGGAGTTGACTATCCTTTAAATGAAGTTTATTATGTTAATGACAAAAGATATGGTGAAACAGTAATAAAACAGTTCAATATCATTGAGATTGAGAGACGAAGAGGAAAAGATAAAATTAAAAAGATATTTGGAGTTCAGCCATTAGACAATATTGACTTAAATGTGGTTGGTATTCCCGAGGTGCATACTTTAAATTCAAAATTTGAATTGGAAATTGAAAATTTCAAACCTTATGTTTATGTATTGAGAAAAGAACAAGACAGTGGCAATGAGAAAAATATAATTAAAAATACAAAGTTTCAATTAGTATCTAATTTAACTGCAACACTAAGTATATCGGGACAACAAAAAATATTTGAATTAGATGATTTTGAATATTTATACATAAAAAAAAGAAATATAATTTTCATTAAAGTTCCAATATTCTTTGATGAAATTATTGATCTGAAAGAGAGCATATTTTTCTGTTCAACAATTGCAGAAGTTTTTTCGGCAATCTTAGATGTTGACGCACAGAGACTTCAAATTAGAGAGCTATTCTCTAAAAGTGCTTCGGTTAGAGATGAATTATTACGTTCAGAAACGGATGATATCAATTTGGAAAAACTTAACGATGCAAGAAAGAAATTAGGTGTAATCAGCAACCCTAAAATCGATTTTTGGAAAGCTTTTGTTAAGTGTTTTAAAAACAAAACGCTAAATATTAAGACTGATACAGATCAGGCAATATTAGAAGCATTAATGATACATTTTCCAAAAAATCAGGAACTAATTCTAAACACTATTGATTTTATTAATTATCAGGATTTAAATGAAGAAGTCAGCGCTGAACTTATAATCAATTTATTTAAAAGGACAGGTATTACAATTTCTCAATTCAATACCTTTCATTATCCATCTATTAATATTTCACTGCTTTATGAAATTAATTTTAAAGAAGCAGTTAATGATAACTTGGAAAAATTTAAGAGCATATTATATGATTTTTGTTTAGCCAATAAGTTACCTAAAAATAGATTTTTAGAGATGGTTAATACCTATTTAAATCTAACTTCTGAACCTTTTAATGAAGTCAATTTTGATGTAATAAGCGATTTAAAAACAATTACAAATGAATTATTTGAGATTGACTTGAACGCAGGTGGCGAAATAATCGACTGGAGTGTTCTGTATGCTTTAAATACTGAAAAAGTATGGGAAATGGTTAAGACACCTGATCTTGATAAGAAGCTTTTCAACCAATTTATTCAAGAGAGTTATTCCATACAATCATTACTGTTTTTTGAAAATGAATTTCCTCAAATTGATGTATCATTTAAAACCTGGCTTGGAAAAAATATTGCTGAAAAATCAGATTCAAATACAACTCCATCAAAATCCAACAGAATTGTATTTGGTAAAGAACCTATATTTTACAATGACTTATTAGATTTAAAAAAACAAATAGATAATTTATTATCTGATGTAGAAATAAAAAAAATTGGATTTGCCAATGTAAAAATTGCTAAAAAAGACATTATAAATGGAAAAGGCAGCCCATCAGGAAGTGGAAGATCAAGAGGCTTAAATACGAAAAAGCCTAAAGAAGAAATAGGTTTTTTAGGCGAATATATTGTTTACAAACATCTTTTAGAAATTAGTGAAAACAAATCTGATGTAAAATGGGTTTCGGGTTATGCCAAGGATTGCGGTGTTAATCTGGATGGTGTCGATGGGTTAGGATATGATCTGATGTATTTACCAAAAGGGGCCAAACATTCAAGAAAGGTAGAAGTAAAAGTAGTCGGATGGGAAGATGCATTTCATATAACTTCAAATGAAGTTAAGGTTGGAGAAAGACTAAAGAGAAACTATGAAGTATTTCTCGTTAGAAACATTGATAATATATCAGAATTAAAAATTGAAAAAATACAAGGATTGTTTGATTATAAAGGAAAATCCTTTACGGATAATGAACTTTTTACAGTCGTAAACGACAATTTTATTCTTAAATTTAAAAAAGCAAACTAATGAAATATACAAAAATAAAAGCTTAATAAAAAGATTCAAGTAATGCAATAATTTATCAAAGGAGCAAACTAATATGCAAGTAAAATAAAGAGGATAAACAGGATGTAATAAAAAATTTTATTACTTAAGTTATTTTTTAATTATTAAGAAAGTCCTCTTTTCCTTTTCTTGTTTCTTTTCTTTTTCAAATGATTTGGTATGTAGTCGGAAGTATATTCTGCATGTGTCAGCAAATCCAATATCTTAACCAGATCAGGAATATTTAAGTTTTCTTTTTGATATTGAAGGTTGTCAATTAAAGATTCTTTAGAAGGCAATTTTTCATACATCTGATTATTTTTATCTTTCACTGCATCCCTTAATCCACATCTTTCTTCTATAGCTTTTGCACTGTATTCTTTTCCCAGACTACTTCCGTTAAAAACATTTCTTGTCGTGTGGTCAATGTATGTAACACCGTAAAGCATACCTTCAGTACTTCTTCTAAAAACAGTACAGATTCCCTCTTTTTCTAATAGTTTTGCAAGTTTGCTTACTGGCATTGCGTGCTCTCTGAGCAATGCCATATTAATAGCATTTTTTACCCGCACCTTGTCGGATGTTTTTCTTATTTGATTCTGCTTAAATTTCTCTCCCAGCAGTTTTAAGGTAGGTTTAAAATAAAAATCACTGGCTTTAATGGGAACACCTGTAGGATTTCCTTTTTCATCCAATGTTCTATACACTAGTCCACTAGCTAAGAATACTCTTGATTTTTCACTGCCACGATCAGCCAAAACATTGTATTGTTTCAGTACCGCATTAAGTTCGGGAAGGCTAGAATATTTGTACTCATTTATTATTGTGTTTATAACATTGCTTAAGGCTTTCTTGGATTCAATCTTTCCGTAGCGAACTCTGCTTATTGAAATGGGTTTTAAATTAAACTGCTCTCTGTTTTTTCGCCCTTCTGCCTTTACAAGTCCAAATAATTTTTCTATTTCCTTTCTCGCAGGTTCTGACTTTCTTATACCCAAATGATGCAGATCAATTCGTCTGCCATCCCTTTCGATATTTATAGAAACTATATGTACGTGCGGATGTCCAGCATCGTGATGCTGATAGACGAGATAGGGTTGTTTTCCAAAGCCTATTTTGTCCATATATACTTCCGCAATACCCATTAGTTTATCTTTGGAATGATGTTCTGACGGATCAAAATTGAGGGATATATGTACGCTGTTTCTCTTGGTATTTTCGTTTAATGCAAGTCTTTTTGTAAAGCGATTTAGCTTTGCAAAATAAGTTAATTTTTCTACATCAACGGGATAGTTTCCTGCACCGATACACTCTGCCACACCTTTTTGTACTTTATTTTCATTGTAATTTAAAACACTTCTGATGGCATGGCTTGTTTTTATAATTGCAACCATATCTCCGTGATTTTATAAATATGATTTTGAATTTCATTTATCTTTTGAAAAAGAATCTTTCTTTCCTCTTCATAACGGACAATCCACTCTCTGAATTCAGGAATCTGCTGCAGGGTATGCATCTTTTTTACGACCTGATTTAAATTGTTCCCAACGGCATTAAGCTCATTACGCATTATTATAATTTCTTCCATAGCATCATCTATAGATTGATTTCGGTAATAGGTTGTTATGGGCTTGTTAAATAAATGCCTGCGTATATAATCGCTAAGCTTACGACACGTACTCTCTTTGTATTTGCGCTCAATTTTAGCATATTCTTCCAGTGTCAGTCTTAGGGTAATTCTACGTGATCTGTTTGAATTTTCTCTTTCCATCATCATTAATTTTCATTGTTATCAAACTCTTTTTTGGCTTCTCAGTGTCACTGATCCCGAGTTCCGAGGATAGATCAGCCAGATCCGGTTGTCCGACAACCGTTCATCTGGCCGATTGCAGGAACGTGGCAATCTTTAAGCTTCTATTAAATAAATGGCTAAATATGAAATTTAATTAATTGCGGTTTAAAAATTATAAAATTTAATTTGACTTATTAATCACAGTACGAAATTAGCAAAGCTTAAAAGGCTGTACAATCATCGCCAGATTTTGAAGTGAATAATATCAGAGGAGCTTCTTAATTTTACATCAGGAAATTATTAATATAAAACGCTGAAATTATGATTACAAAAGATGAAGTTTCCAAGGTGTATGATACAGTATTGAGTATCCCTGGAATGAGTGAGGTGGTGAAGATTGATTTGAAAATTTCACGCAAAAATGTACTACTTCTCAGCCATGTAATTGGCAAAGGATTGGATTTGAAGGAAGATGATGCCGGCCTGCTGTCAAGTATCTCTCAAGAAGGATTATCTGAACTCAAAAATCTTTCCGATGAATGCCTGCAAAAAGCAGGTCTTGTAGAACTCAACCAAAAATTAACAACCTTGAGCGACGCATGTAAAGCATAGTTAAAAAAAAATGAAAAATAGGCGTTTAATAGATTGCATTAATTTATTAGACGCTTTTCATTTAATAGGTTATCGTGTATTGAAATTGGCACGTTTCTTAATCTTTTTGGCACGTTTTTAATTATATCTTTCTGAGATAACACTCCTACATTTGTATGTGATCTTTTTCTGATTGTATTGTATAAAAGGAACACATGTAAAACTTTTTGATTATGAAAATTCAATTCAATTATAAAAGTGTTTTTGTAGAAGTTGTTGCTCTTTTATATGTACTGCTATTTGTTTATGCAGCAGTAAGTAAGTTATTAGATTTTGAGAATTTTCAGGTCCAGTTAGGGCAATCACCTCTTTTAAGTGCATTTGCTTCCTGGGTGTCATGGCTGGTTCCTTTATTTGAGCTGACAATAACGGCACTGCTTATCATTCCCAAGTGCCGTAGGACAGGCTTAAAAGCATCATTAAGTTTGATGACAATGTTTACTGCTTATATTTTTATCATATTGCATTATAGTTCTTTTGTTCCTTGTTCATGCGGCGGGATATTGGAAAAGATGAGCTGGAACGTGCATTTGATTTTTAATATTGTGTTTATGATTCTCGCCATGACAGCTATCAAATTCAGCAGTGATTTCCCAGACTACTTTGGCAATAGATCGAGACGTTTTAGTTCCATCAAATGGATTTCGGTTATTGTTTTTTTGAGCATCGGTAGCGTTATAATTTTATTTTTGAGTTCTGAAGATATAATGCATCATAATAATCCATTCATTAGACGTTATACACAACATCCGGTTGTGTTCAGCTCTGCAAAGGATTTAAAGTTTAATTCTTTTTATCTGGCGGGTTCTAATAGCAGCAAGATATTTCTCGGAAATTACACTGATCCGCTGCATGTTTTGTCAATGGACAGCATGCAAAATCTAGTAAAACATTCCATCGCTTTTGATCCTAAAAAGATACCTTTTAGAAACGTAAAGATTTTAGTTAAGGGATCCTATTTTTATTTGACGGATGGTTCTGTTCCCGCTATATTTAGAGGAAATATAAGCCACTGGAGAATAACAAAAGAACTTAAGGGGGTTCCTTATTTTACCTTAGTTTCACCGGTTGATAGCAGCACAGTTATATTCAGATCCAACAATGCAAAAAATGCGGCAAATGTTCTGGGAATTTTCAACAACGACAGTATTCCGAAAATAAAATACAGCAGAGAGCTGCTGCAGGCGCAGGGCGGTGGAATTTTTGATACAGACGGGACTATGCTCTTCAGTGAAGAATTAAAAAACATTATCTATCTGTATTACTACCGCAATGAATTTATGGTCATTGGAAACACGGGCAAATTGGTTTATAGAAGCCATACGATAGATACAATCAGGCATGCTAAAATTAAAGTATCATCACTTGATAATGGAAAACAATACGCGATGTCCTCACCGCCATTTGTTGTCAATGCACATGCTGCTGTCTGTAAAAATTTACTTTTTGTTCACTCGCAGGTAAAAGGAAAATTTGAAAATGACAAGCTATGGGCACAATCATTTATAATTGATGTATATGATTTAAATAAGAACTCCTACTTGATGAGTTTTCCAATTTACCACACTGAAAGTAATAAGCTTAATTCTTTTATTGTGACTCCTTCACATTTGTATGCCTTAGTAGGCAATGACCTAGTGGTTTACGAACTGCAACAAGTACTTAAAAAAGAAATGAAATCTATTTAATTTCATATTGAAAATGAAAAATATACTGGCCAGTGTCAGGAAAAAGATCGAACACCTGTAAAAAAAAGTAGATCAAATAATAATTTAAAAATTCAATATCATGAAAAAGTTATTTATTAAAAACATGGCGCCTATTGCTGTTGCCGTGTTGGGAATTTCAGGAGCTTTTGTAACAACATCTATGCAAAGTGCATCGAAAAGTGATGCTCCGCCTAAGATTGGATATCTTGCAAATGCTCAGGGTAAATGTACAGACACAGCTGTGAATTGTGATGATACCCCTAGCGCTTTCCTTTGTCGCCTTGGAATTACTTCAGGACCCGTGGCATACAACAAAGATGCACAAAATAACTGTGTGCAACCATTGTATCGCCCATAAGATGGAAGTACTAAAGTTCAGATCAAAAGGGCAATGCAGTTCCATTTGGAACTGCATTGTTTTTAGGTAAAAGTTATTATAAATTGAATTTAAAAATCACGATATGCAAAATTTATTATTAAAAAATATACTTCCAATTAGCTTTTCTATATTGGGGATTTTAGGAGCTATCGCAACTAAAAATACACAGAAAGTATTTGAAAAAATAGCTGTTCCAAGGATAGGATACGTGATAAATGCACAGGGGCATTGCACGGACATTCCGGTCAACTGCGGTGATTTAAGTCCTTTTATTTGCCGTCTTGGAATTACCTCCGGACCAATTGCCTATGGTAAAGATAATACTGGTAATTGTATTGAAATATTGTATCGGCCATAAGACATTATTATATATTAAAAAGGGTATTGCTGTTCTTTTTTGAATTGCTCTACCCTTAATAAGTTATTCTATGCCATCATTGATCCACTGAAAAGAATGGTCTTCTTTTAGAAAATAATCAAACCAGTTTAGTATCCTCTGAGATATATCCTTTTGGTTTGCAGGCTTCACGATAAGGTGGCTTTCATCTGGATATAATAGCATTATGTTTTGCTTTCGCAATCTGCGTAATGCTAAATAGAATTCCTGACTTTGGTCTGTATCAACGACCTCATCCTTCTTTCCAGTCCATATAAGAACCGGGGTTGTAATTTTATCGACCATCGTTATAGGTGAATTTGCATTATAGGACAAGGGAGCTTCATAGGGCGCTGCTTTCATTCGCCATTGTTCGGTTGCGAATCGCCACATGTCAGGCTTTCCAGAGAGCTGGCTTACTGTATAAAAAAAGCTGTTTAAATCTGTAATAGCACCGCTTGCAACGGCTGCTTTAAAGATCGAAGTCTGCGTAATAATAAAAGCAGATTCATATCCCCCGAATGAGTGGCCCGCAAGACCAATTTTATCTGGATCTATTATCTTTTTTTCAAGTACCTCTTTAGTTCCTGATATAACACAATCAGCGGCCGAAATCCCAGGATTTTGATCCTCATGGATAATATCCGGCAAAAAAACAAAATAGCCCTGAGTTGTAAGCACGCTTATATTAAAACCATTTTCATTGTAAAGAGTAGGATTATCATAAATGTGAAGATTCTTAGATTCGATTTCATAAATTTCCACAATCATTGGGTACTTCTTTTGTGGATCATAATTGGCAGGGTAGAAGAGTGCACCGTGCAGATTTTCCCCCTTTGAATTTTTGTATTTAATTAGTTCTGATCTTCCCCAAAAATACTTCTGCTGCTGAGGATTGCTTTCAAATAAAGAAATTGTTTTTCCGAAAAGATTCTTTACAAAAAGTTCAGGAGATTTGTCGAATTTTTGATTTCTGTAGAAGATGTGTTTTCCATTAAAATTGTAATGAAGTTCATCAATAAACCTGTCTTCAAATACAATCGGTTTTTCACCGGTTTTTTCATTCCATTTATAATACCCGGTCTTTAGATCTTCATCTTTTGCTCTAAGAAAAAGACCTGCTGAGAGATCATAAACGTCAGCCGTTGGCCCATTGTATAAATAACCGCCGCCTTTTTTATCAGAAGGTTTCGCTATTCGATAGGAGATTTTTAATTCTCGTCCATGAGTCAGTTTTCTAAAGTTATTTCCATCCGGCGAGATAGCCCACAAATCATATTGATCATAAATTAGAATTTCTTTGTCACCGGTTGTCCAGCCCGGACTACCGCAGAAAGTTTCAGGTGCAAGCTGTCTTTCTTTTGCAATAAATTTAGCTCCGGTTCGAATTGTAATATTTTTATGACTACCTGTCGAAATATCATAAACCCACCAGTTATTTTCTTTAAAGTATGCAATGTACTTTCCGCTTGGTGAAGGGATAATTGCACCTGTCATTAGGGATTGCCTTTTGAGAAGCAGTTTCTTTTCAAAAGTACTCAGATCCAAGATATAATAATCTCTTGGGCCCTCATCTTCAAACTGGGGCTCATAGTCTTTAGGATTTGATAATATAGCGGATTTAAAATCTCCAGAAAGCATAAGCGAAGGCAGTTCTTCCGAACTAATTGGATTAAACTGATTTAATGGAGGCTGCCACACAGCGACTTTTGGCGATGTTTTAAAATCTCCGACATGTTTTTCCTGGGTGTGAATCCATTTGTCGTTGCCATTCCATATCTCAACGTCTGATTCAGTTTTTTTTGTTTTATCAGAAGTTTTTTCCTTTACATGGAAGAAGACTCTTTGACTGTCAGCGGAAATCAAGATGTTATAAACTGAACCTTTCTGATACAAGATAGCTGTATTTGAGGGGAAATTTGGTTGAGTCTGCGGATTGAGTCTGCTTAATTTATCAGTATTTAAATTATAGAAAAAAATGTTACTAATTTCCCCTGCAGAGCTCGCTAGAAACGAAATTGAATTTCCTTGCATCTGCCATGTAAAACCATCTAACTGATCAGCGGAGTCTATATGAATCCATTTTTCAGTATTTAATTTCTTCAGATTAATTAGGGATAATAATTTTTTCTTCTTTAGTATACTGCTATATACCACCCAATTCCCTTTAGGACTCATTGAATACTTTTCAGCTTCCTGTATTTCCTTAACTGAGCCGTCTGCCAGAGATCGAATTACCAAGGTATTCTTGTTCGAATCTGATGTAATTAAATAAATCAAATGATTAGTTTCTTGGTTGTATGAATATTCATGAACGCCTGAGATAGTTTCCGATGTACCTGTCTGTAGATTTAGAAGCTCCAGATTTTCTCCGCTTTGAGATATAAAAAAAAGATTGCGGGTAAAGTTTGTATTGTAACCACCCGCAGTATGATAGGTTTTAAGATTGTTAATGTTGCGTACAAATACTGTATCAACACCATTTTCATAAGTTAAGCTATAACTTATCCATTGTTCATCTGGTGAAATTTTATCCAAATGAACCTCGCCCCAGAGATGATAATCAAAAGGGGTAAGCTGTTTTTTTTGCACCACCTGTCCCCAAGAGGGACAGGTTACTAATGGCAAAATAAAAAATAAAAATAAAACTGCTGTAAAAGGCATAGAACAAAATCTTTTGACTTTATAATAAATTCTTAAAATAGGAGCTAACATACTTAGTGATTTAATATCCGGGATTTTGAGGGCGAAGATTTGGGTTTGCACTTAATTCAGTCTGTGGAATTGGAAATAAACTATCACTAGTATTCCATCCGGACTTCACATTGCTTAAAACATTATCAAGTTGTCCAAAACGTTTTAGATCAAAAAAACGATGACCTCTCTCAGTAAAAAACTCCCATTTTCTTTCGTTTAATATGGCAGTCAGAATTTCTGGTTTCGATATGGCATCGGTATCATCTAAACCGGCACGATGTCTGATTTTATTTAAATCTTCTTTGGCACCAATAAGATCTCCTTGTTCTGCGCGGGCCTCAGCTCTTATAAGATATTGTTCAGCAAGCCTGAATACAACCGAATATTCTTTTGAAACTGATGTGGAGTTGTTTTCCTTATATTTATATACATGGTACCATATGGATGTTCCATCACTGACAGTTTTTATCCATTGAGTACGTCGGAGATCATTAGAAGCGAATGAATTTACTAGTTCATTGCTCAGGGAAACCTGAGGAGGCGGTCCTGAAGTAAAAGTAAAAAAAGAAGCCTCTAATGTATTTCGCCCTGATTCGCCTGACTGCAGCTGCCAGATTGTTTCTTTAGAAGTAATTAGAAAAACCATATTGATATCTTCGAGAGCATACAGGTCTTCCTGATTCAGAACAGCCGAAGCCATGTTAGCCGCTTCAGGATATGAATGGTTATACAAGTAAGTTCTCGCGAGCAGGGCTTTTGCTGCAGATATGCCAGGACGAACCCTTTCAAAATCATTTCCATTGTCTGATAGTAATGTAATAGCATCATTGAGATCGTAAATTATATTTTCATATACTTTTTCAGATGAGGTTCTGCTAACAACACTATTTTTTCTATAATCCGTCTGGGTAATATAAGGAACATCACCAAAAATATTTACGAGATATAAATGCAGTAAAGAGCGTATGAAAAGCGCTTCACCTTTTAACTGTTTTTTCTGCTGGTCAGATAGGTTATTACTTATTTCGACACCTTCAATTATAGCATTTGAGGCATATATCTGATTATATGATGCATTCCAATAGCCGCTAACAACTGTATTTGAGGGCAAGAGTGCATTATTATAAAAATTTAAGCTAGTGTTATTTGGATTCTGATTACTTGTAATTTCATCAGTGTAATTTCCTAACTGATTGGAAATACCGTATCCGGTTCCTGTTAAAATACCAATGTCTCTAATATTGGAATAGATATCCGTAAGAGCTGCGTCGGCAGTAGCATAATCTTGAAAAACGGCCACACTAGTTAATTGTGATTTTGGAAGATCAACTTCAACAAATGAATCGCAGGAAAAAATAGCTATAATAATGTAGCTGAGGAGAAGGTGTTTTGTTATAATATATACTGTTTTCATAGTTATAGATTTAGAATGTTAATTGTATTCCAGCTGTTATAACTTTTAAGGGAGGCAAAAATCCGTAGCTGGTAAATTCAGGATCGCCATCTTTATATTTGGTAAAAGTCAAAAGATTCTGTCCCTGCAGCATAATTTTGCATTGTATTTCTTTTAAATGAAGTGGGACATTATAGTTGAGGGAAATATTTTTTAATCGGATAAATGATGCGTCGGTTATTGATGCGTCACTTTCTGAATATAAATAATCACCAGTCAGCGCATCATTATTGTAGCCTGTTGTATAAGTTTGATAAGGTTTGGTATCGCCAGGATTTTGCCAGCTGTTGATTATACGCTCCTGCTGATTGGACATCATACCAGCTGGTCCCATTGGGTAGCTTCTGTTTTTTTGTTTTACAAACTGAAATAAGAAATCTAAGGTTAAATTTTTATATGTAAGCTGATTTTGAATTCCTCCGTAATATTTTGGATTTAAATCTGCTATAGTCTGTTGGTCTTCAGGAAAAGATATCCTCATGTCTTTATTTACGTCTTCAAACTCGTAAACTCCTGTTTGCGGATTAACCCCGTTATTTTTATAAAGAAGCTCAATGTTTAATGGCTGTCCTATACGATACTGCTGATTATAAGGCGAGCTTTCAAGTCCCGGAAATTCTATAAGTTTATTTTTAGCAAACGTTAAGTTTAGGTTGGTCGTCCAATTAAAAGAACCTTTAGTTAAATTTATAGTCCGAAGTGTTAGCTCCAAGCCCGAATTTTCAACAGTTGCATTAAGATTGGACTGTAAAAGTGTAAATCCTGTTGTACCGGGAAGCGGAACACCTACAAGCTGATTGGAAGAGCGATTTTTATACCATGCTATTGTGGTAAAAATTCGGTCCCGAAGGAAACCTAATTCAATTGCTGCTTCTAATTTTTCATTAGTTTCCCATCCAAAATCAGGATTAAATAGTCTCGAGGGTTTAAGACCAACAGTACCATTATAGAGAACTCCTGTGGTGGTATAGGTATTTAGAAACTGATAATCTCCGATTTGATCATTTCCCGTTGTTCCATAACTGGAGCGTATCTTACCAAAGCTCAGCCATGAACTGTTATGAAGAAAATCTTCATTAGAAAAAAGCCATGCTACACCTGCTGCTCCAAAATTTGCAAACTGATTTCCGGGACCGAAACGGCTTGATCCGTCCCGCCTTGCTGTAAGATTTATGATATAACGCTGTTGCCAATTGTAATTAAGCCTTCCAAAAAAAGCCTGATATTTATACTCAGTTTCATCATTTAAAAGTACGCGAGTAATTGATGCGGCTGCGAGGTTGTAAATGAGACTGTTAGAGCTGAATCCCGATCCGGACTGAAAAAATCTTGTGGTTTTCTGGTTTTGAAAGGTTGAGCCGAGAATAACATCGAGTTTACCGTTTAATATTTCTTTTTTCCAGTTTATTTGTGGTTCTACAATCCATGACGAACGATCTGTATTATTAAGGAATATTACTGAATTGGCTGCGCTGACATTGTAGGCAGGATTGTAAATGGTTGAAGGTATTATTCTTGTTTCTTTATTTGTCAAATTGGTATATCCCAGATTGCTTTTTACAGTCAGACCCGGTATTAATTCATAAGACACCACAGTATTAGCAACCAAGTCATTTGTCTTGGATTCAAATTTAGTATTGATGTTTCGTAGTGGATTTTCCCAAGTTCCATTTTCCCAGTTCAGTTGACCGTCCGCCTGATAAAGAACAGGAGCATTTGGAGGCAGTGATCGAGCATCATAGGTAAAATCGTAGGAAGGCTGATCATTGTTTTGAAGATTCAAGCCTGCTGAAAAATTTAATTTAAATTTTTGATCATCAGAATGGTGATTCAAATTTATTTGGCTTCCGCCTTTTTTATAAAGAAAATCACCAATAAAAACGGTAGATTCTGTATGATAATTACCGCTGATTAGGAATTGGGTGTTATCGGAACCGCCTGATATGCTCCCCTGCAGTTCAGTGATCTGGGCGGTACCTCCCAAAAGTTTTTTCTGCCAGTCTGTATATCTGTTCTGATCCCAAGTTCCATTAACATCATAGTCCCAGTCGTTGTAAGGTATACCGTCATTTAGAAATGCCTGTTTTCTCATTGCCAGATACTGCTGTGTATTCATAAGTTTCAAAAACTTAGTAACTTTTCCAGCGCCAGTGGAGGCAGTAAAGATGTATTTTGTTTTCCCTGATTTTCCTTTTTTTGTTGTTATAAGTACAACTCCGTTCGCGCCTCTCGAACCATAGATAGAGGTAGCATCGGCATCTTTTAGTATTTCAATGCTCTCTATGGAATCGGGATTAATGCTGTTGAGCGGACTTGTTACATTTGGAAATGTTGTACCCGTATAATTGGAGCCAATTGGATCGGAGCCGAAAGGCACTCCGTCGATTATATAAAGAGGAGAATTACCATCACTGCCAATACTGTTTTGACCACGTATTTTAATGTCAAAGCCACCACCAGGAACGCCTGTATTCTGTACAATGTTGACACCTGCCATTCGACCCTGCATAGTAGCAAGTACATTGGTTACAGGCTGCGTTTCAATATCTTTTGCGGTTATACGAGCAATATTTCCTGTACGCTCGCTTTCCTTTACGGAGTAATATCCAGCATTCACCCGCACTTCCTGTAGAGTAGTGGTATCAAATTCTAATTTGATATTTATACTGGTCCTTCCCTGAACTGGAATTATGGCTGTTTTAAAACCTATAAAAGAAACTATTAATACATCATCTGCGGACGCAGATATAGCATACTGTCCACTATAATCCGATATAGTATTAACATTAACTCTGTTTTTTATGGAAATTGTAACTCCGGGCAAAGGGTTAGTACCATCGGTGACAGTACCCTGAATTTGATGTTGTTGGAAAAATGAAGAGCCAGTCCGATTGGAATTTTTGGCTTGAACAGATGAAAAAGTCAAGAATATACCCATAAAAAACAGGCAATAAACAGCTTTCCCATCCTTGTAAAATGAAAAATTATTCATAATATTGGGATTGGTTAGTTAAATGTGATTTGATTAGCTACGGTCCTCTATGGTTGTTTGGCGACGAAGTAGAGGATCGTTTTTTATGTATTAAGTAGACGGCTTAATAAACATAAAAGAAATTATTTAATCCACAGGCAATGATATTTTTTAAAAGGTTTGACTTTTCTGATGCGAAACTTAAAGGAAAATTGAAGTCGAAATGCTAAGAGTCGTAAGTGAGTTTTTAAGCATAAAAAAAGGCGCGGAACTCAGCTTATCGACTTGAGGTACTGGAAATACCGAGGAACAATAAGTGAGCCCACGCCATAGGCGTGAGCATCTTACTTATCCTCTCGTTCCTTTTAAATTTCCAGTTTTCAAGTCGAGATTCTAAGCGAATGCTTCAAATTATTTTTATGAAGAATCGCAAATGTATACAATTAGTTGCAAATATAACAAAAATATTAAATGTGGTGTTAAAAACCCACACTATTTTTTATGTTTCTACTGAAATTGCTTTAATAAAAAAAGCGATGAATAATATTATAAAAAAAACTGATTTTCAGCTTGCATTCGGTAAGCAAGTCGAAAAATTCAGAACAGAACAAAATTTGAGTTATAGACAATTAGCTCAAAGATGCGACATAGATCATAGTAACATTAGTAAGATTGAAAAAGGGGAGATAAACATTCAATTGTCAACTATTTTACAACTTTCAAATGGATTAAACATAAATCCAAAATCATTATTTGATTTTGAAGATAATATTTAGAAATAATAAAAAATTTAATTTCTGAAACCTCCTTGAAAAAATAATAAGAATGGAAAATAAATTTTTAATCGAATTACAAAAATTAAGAGAATCATCTAAATATGCAATTGCGCAAGGTGCCTATTCAAATTTAAATGGGTTTAAAAAGTATCTACATATTGAACGAGACGTCGAGAAAAAATTAAAAAAAATCATTTCAAAGGCAAGTGAGAAAGCTGATGCACAATTATTGCTTGTTTGTGGCAATGTTGGTGATGGGAAATCACATATACTTTCGCATCTGCATGATGAGTTAGAAAGTATTATCTCACAATTTAGAATTCATAATGATGCAACAGAATCCCACAACCCAAATGAATCTTCCAATGAAACACTTTATAAATTATTACAGGGATTTAGGGATGACAATATAACAGCATCAAAAGACAAAATTATTTTAGCAATCAATTTAGGTACTTTAAGTAAGTTTATTGAGGAATTTGGTGATGAATTTCAATTCTTAAAAAACTATATTTCATCAAGTAAAATATTAGATACAGATTTAATTCATGATGATGAATTTGATAGTAAAAGTAATTTTCACCATGTCAATTTTACAGATTATCATATGTATTCATTGACTGAAGAAGGACCAACCTCGAAAGTAATTTCTAGTCTACTTGGAAAAATAGTTGAGAATAATTCAGCAAACACAATTCACAAAGCATACCTAGAGTATAAAGTTATTAATTCCGATAAATTATGTTGTCCAATACTTTACAATTACGAATTTCTCTTTAGTGAGAACAACAGAAATATTGTATCACAACTCATAGTGAAATCCATCATTAAAAGTAAAGAAATTGTATCGATTCGTACTTTATTAAACTTTGTATACGACATAATCGTCCCAGTTGATCTATCTGTAATTAATGAAGCTGATTATTTCAAAGTAATCGAAAGAATGAATGGATCTCAATATATATCAAATTTAATTCCTAACTATTTATTTGAGCATCCAGAGCTTTCCAGTTTATTTGAAAAAATTGAGACTTTGGACCCTTGTCTCCATAGAGATGCTGCTACCGATGATGTATTATTAACCTTGATAAATGCGGAGAATGCACTTGATATTTTTTCAAAACATATTGAAAATGAATATTTGGAGAAAATTGAATCGAAACTAATAAAGGTAGCAATTTCAAAACCTGACCTCTCCCGATTCTTTATGAGGTTAAACTACTTTAGTAACTACTTTGAAAAAGATTATTTGAAAGACACTGATTATAATGAGTATTTAGTTTGGCTCTTTCATTATAATAATCACAATCCTAGTTATGTTAAAAAAATATATAACCTTGTTGAAAATGCAGCCAGGAATTGGAATGGGGACCCAAAAGCAGATGATAAAGTCGTTATAAATGTTGGAAAAAAACAAACTCAGTATAGGGTATTTAAGGATTTTGAAGTCATTCCAGATGTGAATCCATTAAAAGAAAAAAAGGATTCCATAATAAATAAATTCACACAAGAATTTTCTTTGTCCTTTAAAATAAATAATGAAAGAGAAACTATAAGACTTCATGTCGATTTCAGTTTGTTTAAGATACTGAAAATGATTTCGCAAGGATATAGGCCGAATAAAAAAGACAACAATAACTATGTTTATTTTGTTAATTCCATCAATATTTTAATCAATCAGAACAACAATAAAGCCGCATTGTATATTGACGAAGTTAATATTGGAAAACCAGTGGATTACAAATTTTCCAAAGACGCTTTTAGCGGCTATAAATTTCAAGTGATATGATGCAAATAGAATTAAATAAAGCCGGATCAAATAGTCTTGAAAAAAGATATTTTAAGAACAAAACTTTTAGTCATGTCACTGGAAATCAAATAAGATTATTGCCATTTAAAACGAATCCCAGCGGTGATACTTTTACTGAAGATTTCAAATCCTTTCAAGGTATTATTGGTGAATTATTTAGAATTTTAAATAATAAATCACAGGTTGAATTGAATCAAACTAATAGTTCTTTCAAGATTGAGCTTAAAGAAACTATTGTAAAAAAAGCCATATCTAAAGTTGAAACTCAAAATATTGAGGAATTAAAAAACATGCTTTCCAAAATATTCTTTGATGAAGAAAATGGATTAATAAAATTCAACATTAAGACTCTTTCTTATATGAATTTTATTAATTCTAATAATGCCATCAAAGAAGTTTCAAAATTTATTTTTGATGTTTTTTTAAATGACAATTTTGATCCAAATAGTTTAGATGAGGATACAAATCATGAAAACATATTGCATCAATTAATACTTCAATGTTTACCTGAATTATCCGTTTTAACATCTAAATCAAAGGGTTTAACTTATCATAATTTATTTCCAGAAATAAAGGATCGTTTTGTAGAGGACTTTGCATTTTTAGCAAAAAATAATTCATTTCTATTAAAGCACGTTGAAGACTTTTTTAAATATTATTATTTTCACTATTTAAATCAGTTAATACTTCGTTTTAATGATTTTGGTATTTCAAAAGCAAAAATAAAACCTATCTATTACACAATGGATTGGGAAACTATATCGGAAACCAGATTACTAAGTCATACAGTTGGTTGGAAACAATTAAACAAATGTTCAGAATCGGTTTTTGCCCACGTAAACACTATAGAATTATTAAATTATATCTATGTTGATGGAAAACCAGTTGAAGACTACCAAAACATTATAAATATTTGCAACAGCTTGAGTCCTGATGAAAAAGAAAAATTTCAAGATTGTTTAAATGAATTAATCATTTTTTACACAGAAAATATTACCGTTTTTGACACAGGAAAAAACTGGACAGATTGTGAACGACTATTGGAGCTTGATTTATTTTATAACAATCTTTCAGATAATATACTTCAAAATATTTATTCACTTTGGTTTAAAATAAAATACCAATTTGAAAACTCGTCCAGAAGCAAACCTTATAGCGACTATTCAAAGTGGTATTCGCAGTTTGGTAAAGTAAATTACACTAAGTTCAGAGGAAGATTAGGTAATACAACTGTTTTATCACAAGAACTTTTATTATTCCTAACAAGAATATGTATTGGAAGTGAAGATAAAATCCGACTAAAAACATTATGGGATAAATTTAAAGACAGGGGTATTGTCTTTGATGAAACGACAAAATTGGAAATTACCAAATTGTTTGAAAAAATTAATTTAATAGAGAAAAAAAGTGATAGCGGAGATGCACAATACGTCAAGTCAACTATATAAATATGTTTCGAATTTAATAATCGGATATTTTAAATCCCAGAAAATTCAACCTGGCGATCGTTTCAACCTATATTTGGAAGACAAGGAAAATATTGAATTTCTTTATGAGTCGTTAGAACACTCTTCAACGGTAACTATTGAGCCATTTTCATATATTCATCCTGAAGGAGGCGAAGCGTACACTACTTTTTGTTTATTAATTGATGAAACTAAAGTAATTATAGCTTCCAGTACTTTTGCGTCTGAGGATTACTTCACCATGCTTAGAAATAAAGTAGCTGACCAAAATGATATTTTCGAAGGGACTGCTATTCTAATTTTATTTAGCGGGAAATTGGATAGTTTGCTAGGTGGCAGCGGTAGTTTAATCAAAGAAGGAATGCCTTTGCATTATTCAAGATTTAAAAATCAAATAGAACATGATATTGAAAATAATTCTACTTTAAAAAAGTACGAGCAGCAAATTTTAAAATCTGTATTAGATAGAAAAACAAAAAGTGTTGTTGAAGACAATAACTCTATTTTTGATTATGAACAAGTTATTAATTCATTGCAAAAAGGTACTATTGATTTAAAAGATTATCGGTTTTTAGGGCTTTTTTCGCAAGAAGAATTAGGCAGTAAACATGGTGACCTCTCAAAAGATTTGACTAGTAATTTTAGTCTTTATGAAAAATTTGAAAATATTTTTTTAAACGGAAATCCTGCTTCTGATTTAGAACAAGATTTACCAAGTGCAGCGCTTACCAGAATTATAAAAGAGGACTGGCATGATTTTGATTATTCGGAAATAGTTAAATGGATGGACAAGGAGAAAGAAAAAGCTCCACCTGTATTTCAGAATATTGAAGGGGATAATTTACTTCAAACCTTATGGTATAATACTGATGGTGATTCAGTATCTAAAAAGAGGAATGTAAATCTTATTGTGTTTAACCCTTCATTAGAGCTTCCATTCAAGATAAATGTAAAATATGATCAATTTATAAAAAAAGAAGGACTTAACATTAAGCTGGGTTCAAAAAACATTGGTGTAACCAATAGCGGATTCAGTATTGTTATTGAATTTAAGGAATTGGATGCTAACAATCTATTTACTTTAATTGAGTACAAAGATTCTGAAACGGATAAAAAGTATGTAATCAAGATATTGCATCTGCCATTTAAGCCAAATGTTATCTCGCAATTTGAAGGAAACTTTCAGTTAAATATACAAAAATCAAACTCTTACCTTCAAATAAAGGAAAGTCCAGTATTAGTTTTTAATCCTGATGGTGAAATACCGACTACTGAGATTTTAAGTTTAGACACAACTTTCAAAATAAATGAAGAAAATAAATTAATACTGAACTATGATTATTCTCTGGCTCAGGAGGATCTGATTCATTTTAAAATAGATTTATTTGATGTTATAATACCTATTGCTTTTAAAACTGATTTTGAGGCACCCAAACCAATATCAGGACTTGATGTATGGAAAGAAAAAAGAGTTAATTGTCTTGATTTTAAATATAAAAAAGAAGGAACCATAATTAAACTATTGTTTAAAAATAATGAAAAAACGGTTAGTGGTGAATTTAGAAATAATTTGATACAGGAAGAACAAATTATAAATTCTGAAGGATACTCATGGCTCTTAGGCAATGAAAATACCATTACTACTAATGACTTAGAATTGAGTGATGATGTGAAATTAGCTTTTAATAAACTCAGAGCTTATTATAAAACTAAAGAAACACAGCCTAGTTTAGTATACCTGAATGAAGAATTGAAGCAAATTGCACTGGAATACGTTAGCTGCTTTATAATGCAATTGGAAGAGTTAGAAGAAAACAAGCCGTTAACCTATAAACAAAAAAATCTTTTATGGTTAGGGGTTATTAAAGAAATTGGCGGTGAAGAAAAAATTAAATTTACTCCCTTACATCCACTCAATATAGCGTATCAACTTCAATTAAATAATGACCTAAAAAATGAAGAAATTTATAATGCTATCTTAAAACGTTTAAGCCCTTGTAATTTGATTCCTTATATTGAAGGAAAACCAAATGAAATCTATATACCAATCGAATCAAGTCATTCGCCAGAATGGCTTTATTATACTGTTTATTTAAATTCAGAGCAAGCTGTACCAAAGAGTTTTGTATCTAATTTAGTTACAGACAAGATTAAGGATTTTACCACAAATTTTGAATTTCTTTTTGATCAATCTAAAAAATCACCCATAAAAATCAATGTTATAAATCTTGGTGATTGTAGAGAAGTTGTAGATGGAATATTTGAATATTACAGAAAATATTTAAACAGTAATCTAACTAAGCGTTTGACTGACTTACTGCCTATTGAAGTAAGTATTTATGGTTCTGAAAAATTAGTTACCAAATTTGAAGAACTAACTTTTTACGAAAGAGTTGATGATATCGAAAAACATTTGAAGATAGAATTGAAAACAAAAAATTTTGAAAAGGAAGACCTTTTGAATTTTTTTCTTGAACGAGTAAAATTCTATTCTAAAAAGCAGCCAAAAAAATCAGAGAATTACGAGTATGCCCATATTACTTTTTATCAGTTTGATGTAACTAAAACTGAAAAATCGTATGACGAAATGAGTTTGGTGAAAACCGGCATTTCTTTTAATGGATTAATGGCTGATGTTGGTTCTACTCCTGGACATGAAAATTACAGGACTGGATTTGGTACATTGGATTTGCCTGAACATCAAAATGAATTAATAAAACTCACTTCTTTATTTAATTCATTTGTTCGCGTTGCGTCTAATAATGACCCTTATGGCCGTAACAATGCACTTTGTACCACTATTGATTATGATATTAAAAAACAATTAGAAAAGTTATACCATGATTCACAATGGGTAACATATATTGATCCGAAGGTTGATTTAGATTTTTTTAAGGAGAATAAGAATTTAGTTATCATTCATTATAGCGACCAATACAATAATTCTAATGGGTATGATGCTATAACCGTCAGCCGAAAAACCAGTCAGTATGAATTTGTTGTTAAAGAATTTTTAGAGAAACATCAAGTCCAATTTAATGCGGTTACAGATACAATTAATATCATTAATTTTTTTAATGCTATCAATGGCGAATGGCTATTGAAATTAATTCGTCAACACAGCCAGTTTCCAAGAGAAAAATTAAGTCTTTTGTCTGGTATTAAAACTTCATTAACTTTTTTGCATCACCCTAATATTATTTGGATTCCAATCTCACTAGAAGAAATTTTAAGAGTTTCCGGTAATGCCGGATTAAATATGGGAGAAGGTCTGTTTTCTACTAAAAATCTTGGTGCGATCGGTCCTTTTAGTGATGATTTATTATTTATCGGATTGGAAGAATTTGAAAATCAATTATTAATGCACTTATACCCTGTTGAATTAAAAATAGGCGGATTAGGTATTGTAAAAAAAGGAATTGATCAAGGTAAACGCACCGCTCATTTACTTTATGAACACTTAAACAGAGAAGGTTTTTTAAGTGAGTTTTACAAAAATTTCTTTGCCAAAATTGCCCTTACCAATGCTGAGAAAATGAAACTTTTTCACGTATGGGATAATCAAAACTGGGATACTATTACCAAAAATTATCGTAATGACTTATTGAATAATAACTTCACAATAAGCAATCGATTAAACAATACAATTGGAACTTTTGGATTGATTCATTTTGGAAATGATGTCTTTAAAAGAAAAATTAGCGTTACCGAAGAATATATGAGGGTAGATCTGCAAGAAGCTGATGGATATAACTTTCTTGTAAAATCAATCGATGATTTAATTCTTCTCTTTCACAGCACCGAAACTACCATTGATAAGGACTACTTATTAATAAATACCTTTTCAAACGCAAATTTAGAGTTATTTACACCTGTTGACCTTTTAGATGAAGAATCATTTGAACAAGAGGATAATAGACCAGATGAACTTCCTGCAAAGCCAATAGAAAGTTTTAAATCAGATGAAATACTTTTAGTTAATAATAGTGGTGAAGGAATTGAGATTGAATTTGGCACTGATTTGAATAGTTTAAAAACTATTTATTGGGAACCTAATAATACCAACAAAGTAATGCATACTAACACCGGTATTATTGGCACAATGGGTACTGGAAAAACACAATTTACTAAGTCACTTATAACACAATTAAATAGTGATTCCAATAAAAATATTGGAGATGAAAAACTCGGAATTTTAATTTTTGATTATAAGGGAGATTATATTAAGGAAGATTTTGTTTCGAAAACAAATGCAACGGTCTTGAATCCGTACCATTTACCATACAATCCTTTGGCACTCGATGCTAGTGAATCATCAAAACCAATGTTGCCTCTTCATACGGCCAATGATTTAAAGGAGACTATTGCCAATGCCTTTAATTTAGGAAATGTTCAAAAACAACGTTTACGGGATGTTATCGTTGAAGCATATGAAGACAAAGGCATCCATAAGGCCATTAAAGATTCCTGGACACGAAATCCTCCAACTTTGGGTGATGTTTGTGATATTTATTTAGGAAGTGAAAAAAACTCACAAGACAGTTTGTACGCTGCTATTTCAAATCTTTCTGAATTTGAAATCTTTGAGCCTGATGTTACTAAAACACAATCTCTTTATTCTTTGATTGAAGGTGTTGTAGTGATTAATTTATCCGGTTATGATGAATCTATTCAAAACTTGATCGTCGCTATTACCCTTGATGCTTTTTATACTCAAATGCAACGACACGGTCATAGTTTAATAAAGGGAAATAATCGTCAGATTAAGAAGATGATTTTGGTTGATGAAGCTGATAATTTCTTAAGTAAAAATTTCAATTCTATTAGAAAAATATTAAAAGAAGGACGAGAATTTGGTGTTGGAACTATACTTTCTACTCAATTTTTAAACCATTTTGCTACTAGTGAAAATGAATACTCCAATTATATTCTGACTTGGGTTATCCACAGGGTAAATGAAATCAAAATGAAAGAGGTCGAATCTCTATTTTCATTAGACAGTAAATTACAAAAAGAGAATTTGATTAAAACCATCAAAGGTTTAGAGAAGCACCAAAGTATTGTTAATTTGGCTGGGTCTGAACCAATTTTGATTAAGGATAAAGCATTTTGGGAGTTATTGAACATCAAAAAATAAATTATTAATGAAAAAGACAATAAAAAATAAATATTTTTTCTGGGCTATAGTTTTCTTCGGAATGTTGGGTATTTACATGCCAATAATTGTAAGGATATTTCAGAAAAGTAATAACATACTAATTCTTGAAGAAACTGTCTTCAATGTTGTTACATACTCAATTTCAATATTAATCACTTCTATTTATACAATAATAATAAATTCATCTGATGGTTCTGACAGCTTTAATAGTAAACTATTTGATCACATTGGTTATATAATTGGATCAATAGTTTTTGTATTAGTTATTAATTATATTGTCACACTTGAAACAAAATTTTACTGTTATTGGCTTCCTATTATATTAAGTTTTACAGGATGTCTTATTTCATGGAGAATGTGGTTTGTTGCGAACAAAGATGAAAGTTTTGGTACTGGGGCTTTAGGTAAATAAATTTAAAATAATGGAAAAAATAAAATTAAGAGCATTAAAAGTTTCTCAACCGCTTGGTGATTTTTTTGTAATAAGTGTAAAAGCAAGTATTTTGAAAAAAATATCTTTTTCAGAGCCGTTAACTTATTTGACGGAAGATGGTGTTTTAAAAGGCAGTCAAAGACCTATAAATGAAAAGAGACTTAATGAAATAGGCAAATATATAGACACAGCTGAAATGACATTCCCTAATAGTATAATTCTTTCAGTAAATAATAATGAAGATGGTTCTATAATTGAAAATACTGAAAATCGTTGGGAATTAATAAATGAGAATAATGAGTATTTTTTAGAGTTCCCTCCAGATATTAAGTCCGCTTCAATTATTGATGGTCAACATAGATTAAAAGGATTTGATTATATTAACGATGAGTCAAGATTAGATATGGAATTATTATGCTCCATATTTTTTGATTTACCTAATCCTTATCAAGCATATCTTTTTGCAACAATAAATGGAAATCAAAAGAAAGTAGACAAGAGCTTAGCATTGGAACAGTTTGGTTATTTTATTGAAAATGAAAGTAATGAATCTTGGACTCCTGAAAAACTTGCTGCTAATATAGCACGAAAATTAAATTTTGATAAAGCATCACCTTTATATTCGTTGATAAAATTGGCTCCAATTTATAACAATGATGATTTTATACAATTAAATAAAGCAAATTGGTTAATTTCTACATCAGCTATGATAGAGGGAATTTTAAGTTTATTTACTTCAAATTATAAAAGAGACAGGATTGAGATGATGAACAAAAAAATTTTCTATGGAAGGGACAGAAAAATGCTTAAAAATTTAAAAGACTCCAGTCCACTAAGAGATGAGTTTTTAAATTATAAAGATGACTATATTGAAAATGTAATCTCAACTTTTTTTAAAATTGTCAATGAAAAAATATGGTTAAAAGTGGATAATTCTTCTCATTTAAAAAAAACTATAGGAATTCAAGTATTATTTGATCTTTTGAAAGAATCTCTGAAAAAAAATAAAGTATTAAATCCTAGTATTATTGATTCAATATCTAATGTTGATTTTTCAGATAACTATTTTCAAGCTTCAGGTGTAGGAAAGACAAGAATTCGAAATATTATTTTCATTTTAAATAAATTAAAATCAATTGATCAAATAGAAAATGAAAGTGATAAAGTAGCAATTCTAAGATTAATAAAATAAATTTTAACTAAATAAAATACTTATTGAAGGTGAATAAAAAAGGAGGATTTCTCCTTTTTTATTCACCTTCAATCGTTGAAAGTCAATCATTATCTTTCTCGTCCCAATCCTCTTCTTCATAATTATCCCAAAATTCATTTTCTATTTCCGAATACAGTTTTCCTCTACTAATATCTTCAATATTTTTTTCTTTAAGCCATAATGATAACCAGGAAAAAGGCTCTAAAATTTCATGCTCTGCCTCACTTCCATTTAAGTCGCATAAGGACTTTAATTCTTGAAGTTTTTCACTATTATTTTTGTCATTTTCCAACTCATTTGAAACAATTGCAATACTCATAAAAAGATAAGGTAGTGACCATGGAGAAAGACACTTTTTTTCAAGTGTATGGACGAAACTTTTAGACCAATTAGCTAATATCAATGAATGTTCAGATAAAGCTACCACTCCAATTATTTTCCATAGTTTGTCCTCTAAACCAAAACTAACTTTTTCTGTTATTAAAATTTCATATTGAATATCATTTAATCCTGTTATAAGTAAATCTTTGGTAAGGAAAGAATAATCTAAATCTGGATTTGTAACTCTCAATTTTCCTATTTCATACAATGAATTACCAATATATTGCTGTTGTCCATAAAGGATGAACCCTTCAATTGCTTCTCGATAATATTTCAATGACTTTTCAAGAAGACCACTATTAGCATAACAATTTCCAATATGATGAGAATTGCAAAACATATTTGCATAATCTTTCATTTCTCTCTGTATGTGGTACCCTTGTAAATAATAATCTAAAGCGATTTTACTATCATTTAAATATCTTTCATATGTTCTACCTATTTCAGATAAAATAATACCAATATTAGCTTTAGATGCTTCTGCATTTTTATTTTTCCTCAAATCACTTTTGCAGATTGCAATTCCTTCCTCATATTTTTCGATTGCAACTTTAGGATTAGTTGATCTTAAAATTTCCCCTTCAATAATACAAACGCTCGAGAATTTTTCTCCACTTAGTTCTTCGCATTTTCGCATCTCTAAAAGTGCTCTTTCGGTTTCTTTTTTATTGCCAATTCTCCAATTTAGGGTAGCGACTTGTGTTAAATCATCTATAGCTAAATCAAATTCTTTTAATTCTAAGTGGGCTTTTGCTCCCTGCTTATTAATTTCTATACCATAAGAAAACTTACCTCTAGTAAATAAGTACTTATACAATCCTGCAGATAGCCCAGTTATAATTCTCAGATACTTTTCTCTATTGCTATACTTTTTACACTCTTCACAATATGAAGCATGAACAGATTTCTTAAATGCAAAAAGAAAATTTGAAAGTTCCATCTCATAGCGAACAATAGCATATTGTATTTCATCAGAAAGCATATATGTAGTATACAAGTGGATTGCTTCAAAAACTAAGTTTTGAAATGCTATTAATTGAACTTCATGAAGTAATTCTCGTGAACTATTACCTGTTTTTTTTCTAACAAAAACCCGGATTGGATTAAGAATTGACGTTCTCTCGTAGCCTAAATAATCCTCATGAATTTCAATCAAATTATATTGTGAAAGAAATGCTATCGACATTTTTAATTCCGTTTTAGACTTAAAGGAGCAGTCTTTACATACCAAGATTTCTAAAAATGGTATTTTACAACCAGCAGGAAATAGTGAAAGATACATTAACAACCACTTCTGTTTCTCACTCAGACTTGTATACGCTAAATCAAAACTCAATTCTAAGGAAGTTGATTTTTTTTGTTCTTTATTATTTGGATTTTTAATAAAATCAACTCCAGCCTCTTTGATAGATTTCAATACCTCTTCTGGAGATTTTATCATATAGATTAGTCCCGATATAAGGATTAAGGCTAAAGGATGACCACCTGAAAATGAAATTAATCCTAAAACGCTTTTATCATCATTTTTTATGCTTGAGTTTTTTCTTGATAGTAGATTAAAACTGTCTTTTTCACTTAATCCATCTGATAGCTTAAGTATGCCTACACTTGTATCAAATCCAAGAGAATTAAATTGTGTTGTGAAAATAATTTTTGCATTGTCTGCATAATCATTTAATTGCTTTAAAAGAAGCGTCACCTTTTCTTGAAACTCGCTCCATAATGTTTCAATTCCGTCAAAAACTAAAATTGCATTTTCATTATTGATGACCTCTAATAATTGATCAAAATTATTGACGTGAAATCGATGAAATAATTCACTTACAAAATCTTGAAATCCTGTGAAGGTCTCAATACTGAACCAATTAACGTCGAGTTTTTCTTTTTCAATAAATTTTAAGAGTAGTTGAGTCTTTCCCATTCCTCCAACTCCTTCAATACTAATCAAATGATTTTGAGCGTATATATCAGACAATTCATTCAGTTCAATCTCTCTGCCTTTAAAATCAGCAGTCAATTTTGGTAGTCTGTGATTTGACATTTCAATATTAAAAGATGTGTTTTCAGCTTTTAGTTTCTCAATTAATCGTTCTTTTAATTTGAGAATTTCTTCTTTAGAAATTATTCCATCATCATATTTAGTGTGACAATCAGTACAAAGTCTTATTAAGTTATGAGGGTGGTGTGAAAAGGACTCGGCCCATGGGTTGATATGAGCATTATCTAAACGATGCCCACTTCCACATCTTGCGCATTTTCCATTACTTTCAACTTTCAAATATTCTCGAATAGATAAGGGAATATCAGGTCTTTTTTCTATTCCATTTATTAATGGTTCATGTAAAAAAAAATTCCAATTTTGAAGATCATTTATATCAAAAAAGTTATTATTGATATTAGAATTGACTGTCAATTTCTTCCCATTATAACCTTTCTTTACAAAAGAAAATAAAAGTTCTTTTGTAATACCAAGATAAATAGCAGCTTCATCCTCATTAACTAACATCATTTTAAATAATACTTTTGTTAAAACAAATAGGTTTGCTTAAATTACTGTACTTCTTTTAAGCCTGCTGAAATTAATTCTGTAAGAAAATCAAAACCGTCAATGTTAGAGCGTTCATTGACTTCCTTATTTAAGAGTATTAAGCCATCATCAACATGCATTTTTATATAGCGACCAATATCTTTATCCGTTTTGTATAAATTGTAATGAACGCAAACTAATCCAAGATAGATGTCATAATAATCACCAAAAAGAACAGATTTTGAGTACTCTTTACCACCAGCATCTTGTATATTATTTAAATCAAGTTTTCTCTCCTGAGATAAAGAATATGAATATGCAATTCGGGCAATGACATTCTCTGCACCTAGTCCTAATTTTCGTGTTAACGCTACAACAATTTCTTTGTTTTCTTTACTGGTTTTAATTTGCGTAAACATTCTGCTCTTCTTTTAAATGTGTAAATAATTTGTTTACTTCTAGAGATTTAAATCTGGAACCATTGTTTTCATTTTCGATAATATAAACTTTATTTACATTAGGTTTCAAGTAATCATATTCGAATTCAGATAATTCTTTTTCTAATAGTGGAAACAATACAACTTGCTCAGATATCATTGGATAGAATTCCTTAATTATGTTTTTTGAATGATATTTGTCAAATTTTTGAAGAGGACTGTCAATAAATACTGGAAATTTAATTCCTGATTCGTCTACTAAAGCTTTTAATAGAGCAGTGGCATACAATTGCTGTTCTCCTTTCGACAAGCTGTCTTTATCAATTATTTCATTATTTTTATCAAGTAAATCAATATCCATTACATCATCCACAACGTTGACTCTAATGTTATAAATAAAATCGCTTTTATGCATGATTTTTTTTAGTCCAAGCATAATTGATTTTTGCAGGGAATATTTTTTATCATCTTTTATCTTCTGAATTATCAAATTAATTTTATCTAATAAATTTTCAGTAACCTGAAATTTCTTTTTATCGGTTTCAACTAATTTAAAGTTCTTTTCGTATTCTGAAAGAACCTTTTTAATTGATGATAACCTTGTATTCAGGCCATCCAATTCTTCAATCAATTTACCTTTATTAAGCGTCAATACACTAATTCTGTCCTCAGTGTCTTTTTTCTCCTCACGCAATTTTTTCGCCAAAGGATTGTCTTTTCTTACTTCTGCCTGTTTAATTAATTGATATACTTTAGAAAGTAAAATTCGATTGTTTTTTTCTTCTTGTACGACAGCAGTAAACTGGCTTGAAAAGGTACTTTTAATATTATTGTAAACAGCTTCAAAGTTTCTAAACTGTTCAGTTGAATAATCTAAAAGTATTATATTATGGCTATCAGAATTGTAAGCCTGGTTTTCTTTTTCAATTCGTGTTAGTTTTAATACTTCTTCTACTTTAGAATGAGATTCCTTATCCAAATTTAAAGATCCTAATTTCTTTAAAAAAAGAGTCGAAAACATATTAATTTCATCTTGCAATACTATCTTATCAACTAATTTGGTACTAGCATTTTGCTCAGAGAGAAGTTGAGAATGAAGCTGAGTTAATTTTTTCCCGGCTATTACCAATGGTGCGATATCCATTAGTTTTTTTAATTTATTCTTTATTTCTTCTGAGGTGAGTTTTAAATTATCTCTCTCTAATTTTAACTTTTGCAGTTCCTCGACTGTAATTCCATTTCCCTCACGAATTAGCTTTTCCTGCAGATTATCGCTATTGATTTTAAGATTGGTTATTTCACGATCAATATTTAACTGTTTATCGTGATTAATTTCAATTAATCCAAGTGTTTCAGTCTCTGCGTCAGTTAGTTCAAATAACTTTGTCTGTTGAGAAGGAGATGCCCCACTTCTTCGAAGTTTTGTTAATAAGGTTTCAAGATTCTTTTTTAGATCTTCATATTTTTTAATTCCCAAAACTTCTGAATAAGCTTTACTTAAATTTTTTAATTCAGATTTTGATTTAGCTTCAGCAAGAGAAACGATTTTTTCTGCATCAAAAAAGAAAAATTTAGCAATTTCACGAGGCAATATAAAGTCATTGATGAAAACCTCAAAGCCTACCTCTTTAGTTAACTCATTTTCTAAGCCGTCAATGAAAATTTTTAATTCTTCTTTATCAGTTTTTAAATCGTATGATCTTTGTATTACGACAGATTTACAAGGAATTGAAGGAATCAAAATATCTTTTAGTTCTATTTCTACAGAAAGAATAGGAACTACATTACGATTCGCTTCGAACTCAGTTTTGACTTCTCTATTTAAAAGGGTTTTTACAAATTTTTCGTATCCACCAGCATTTTTAATATCCTTCTTGTATTTATCCTCAACCTCACTCATCATTTTTCCGTAGAAAACCCAAATTAGTGAAGTCAAAAATGTAGTTTTTCCAAAACCGTTTTTACCAGCTATTATACTTATATTCTTGCTCGCATGGGGTGCAAGGAGGATTTCATTTTCTCCTTTGTATATTCTAAAGTTTTGAAATTTTATTCTATTAATTTTCATATTGGGCTCTCATTTACAAAACTTTCAATTCTTTTCTCAACGTCATTATGTAGACCATATTTGGAAATCATTAATGTTTTTGTTTCTTGTAATGCAATTAAATTATCTATTAGTTGATAATAATCTGGTTCATCTTTACAAACTTCTCTTAAAATTCTTCTTTCAGTATCGTCTAAAGTTTTTATGTTGTTTGTACTGATCTCTTTATTGAAGATTTCTTTGTACAGGTCACCTACACTTAAATCAAAAATTCCATCTCTATTCCAAGTAACTTGAATAGCAATCAATTCTTGATTGTTAATTAAAGTGATATGAGGTCTTTCATTTTGAATCTCTTTCTGAACAATTAGCAAATCTCTTAATATTTGATATCTATAATGAGCAGTATAATTACCATTGAAAGTTCCATCTTCTCTAATAGCCTCCTGACCATTTCTTCTTGTTTCAGATCTGTTCTCAGTAAGATTTCTGTTTTCAACCAATTTATTTCTGAAATCCAACAATGGCTGCATCCAATTTTGTCCATTGTCAACAAGTGCAGTCATAGATTTATCATTTTTAACTACAGTACATGTCCAGCAACCAAATCTGCTTTGACCACATGAACTATGTTCTCTATTAACTACAACAGTTGGACATTCGTAATCATCGGCACTTGCGTCAGCATATATCTTAAATAAGATCGAATTATCAAAGCCCCATGGTGATGGTACAGCATTGATTATATACCATACCTCTTCAAGCATCAAGTCGCGAATAGGAGGGTAAACATATGTATTAGCAGTGCTATTATGCTTTGATAATCTATTTCCCGTTACCTCGTGTTTTTTCATGGAACGTTCTCTTGAGGCACTTTCTTCGTATCGGGTCCCTAGTAAAACTATAGCTTCACCTTTTTCATCTATCTGTTCCAAAAGAAAATTAGAAGTAGGTCTTATTTTTAATTTATCTGTACACCATCGAAAGGCATTATTAGGCACAGGATATCCTTTTCCAATTACATTTATCCAAAAAGTTTCCTCAAGTTTTGGAACTGTTTTTTTTACAAAAATTGGTAAATCCTGATTTCTGGCTTCTTCACTTATTTTTGATAGAACGTCGTCAACATAATTCGAAATAATAGGATTTTCAACCATTGTATCATTACAAACGACATAAACCGGTCTGCGTAATTGGTATGGAAATGGAAGATTTTGTCTGATACGTAATAATGCGATCCAGACAAGTGTTAGTAAAACTGTTGAATCCTTTCCTCCGCTAAATCCGATAATCCATGGCCTATCTGACTGATCTGCATAGGCATACTGATCAATGATTTCATCTATTACAGCTTCAATTCTTTTGCTTCTTATAGGAGTCATTTTTTATTTTTTATTGTCTTTAAAAGTACAGAAATTTAAGATAGTATTTTCTGCAAATTTAGGCTTAATATAAACAAATTTCTATGCTATAAAATATTTTTATTAATTCTGCCTTCATTTGAATTTGCTGGGATTACACTTATTTTACTAATGGCCTCTGTTGAAAACTATTAAATAGATACTGTCTTTATTTTGTTCTTTGTTGCATTAATCAGATATACAGGTTATTAAGTAATTTTAAACTCTATCAGAAGTTCGTTAGAAGGAGAATGTGTTATATTGACTGCAAGCCACCCACAAAGTCCACTTGCAGCTCTAACTATTGTTTGGAAATTCAAATTTGAATCTATTTTGTTCTTAAGCGTAAAAGAATTTTCAGAGAATTCGATTTGTATTTTATTTAGAATTTCGTCTGGTTTGTGCCCTTCACGGGTGTATATTTTAATTGGATCAATTGAATCAACAAGTCCGAACAGAAATAATAAAGGAAAATTATTTATTGAAATTTCCTTAAAATCAGGAACTATGAGATCATGAAGTTCAAATTTTATATAGTCCGCTTCATAAGATGACATTTTAGCTACAGTCCAAATGTTGTGACAAGCAATCGCAGTTGCAGCAAGACAGTAATGCTTTTCGAGAGATACATTCCAATTTAATTCAGAATCTGCCACTTTGGCCTTTTTCTTTCTTATTTTAACCAGTCTATCATAAAAATAGATTCCTGCCAATATTCCATGATCTATTTTCTTTGAAGAATACCTTCGATGATGAAAGTAATTAGAGATTAATTCACTAAATTGATTACTTGCTATGTTTTTTAATTCGAAGAGTTTATATTTAATATCAAATACTTTGTAGACATCTTGTATGCTTTTAATTTGATTTAAATAATCTTTGGAGTTATCTTCTATACCCATAGCATGATCATGGAATAAAATAGATAAAAACCATATAAAAGGAAATAAAGGATAATCTCTTTGTGATCTCGCATCGTTAAATAATTTCTTTTTTAAAATGGTATTTTCGCGTAGGAGAATACCAAAGAAAAAAACAGAATTTGTGTGAATTGATCTTTCATTATCATTAGGAAAGTACTGTTTGAAATCGTTTAATATTTCTCTTTTTCCTGAACAACCAAAATAATTTTTTATAAAATTTTTATGGTCTATAAGATTATTACCAGCTGAAAACGGATTGTTTAAATTTGTATGCGGATCAACGGATTTGTAATAATCCCAAATCTCTTCGTCCAGATCAGTATACAATTCTAGTAATGTTTTCATTGCGGATTTATTTTTAAATAATAAATAGAAGTTTAAATAAACACAATTATTCTCGATTTAACATTCTATTTTTCTTTTTTTATTTGCCCAATAAAATAGGCTGTGGGCATTTCTGTTTTTGCTTTAAAAGCATTTGCAAATCTTTGAGTACTGCTAAAACCAGCTTCTTGTGCCAGCGCCTTATTTGTGAAGTTGCGAGCTCTCTTGTCTGAGTATAATAACTCTATAATATAATCAATTTTAAGATCATTAATATAATCGCTGAAGCGTTTCTCTTTATAATGATGAATTATTGATGACAGGTAAGTCGGGTTTGAATTTAAAGCTATAGATAATTTTGAAAGACTCCAATCTTTTTCTAGAAATTTTTGATCATTTTCAAATTTATCCAGTTGCTTTAAAATAATAGAAATAGTTTCCGGATTAATGTCTAAAATTACAGGCTGTTCAGCTCGTAATTTTGGTTTAGTCTTATCTCTTACATGACCATTTTTTAGCGTCAACTCATCAAATTTTTGCTTATAAAACCTTCTTTTTTTAAAATATCTGTATGTCAACAATATGAAACCTGTGAATAAGATTGAGGTGAAGACAATCAATGCAGTATAGTTTTGATTTTTTTTAAGGAGTTGTTTCTTTAGTTTTTCCTTCTCAATTAATAATTCCTGTGTATTATATTCTTTATTTATTTTTCCAACTAAATATTTGAAGGTTTCATTTAATACAGTATCGGCTTTCAGTAACTGCTCTATGTAATATAATTGAAGTTTTGGGTTATTTGTAGTTTTATAATAATTAATAAGCAATCAAACACTTCTCTTTGATCTGGTCTGAGATAACCTTTGCTATTAAATAACTCATCAACTTTTGCAAAATACGGGATAGCTTTTTCGTATTTTTTTACCTGCCAATAACTCTTTCCAATATAAAAATATCCTACTGATTCATTTCCAAAATCTTTTTTTTCTTTTAAATCATCAATGGACGACTCAATATTTTTTATCGCTGATGCATAATTTTCCTTGAAGTAATCATTAATTCCTTCAGAATGAACGAAATAAACCTCCATTTCATTAATTTCTAGTCTCTTGCATTCCTGAAGGCCCAAAGCATTAGTTTCGGTACAGAGACCATAATTACCGGCTCTATTGTAACATAAGCCTAAAGAATGTAAAGAATTCAAATAAGGTCTAGGTTCTTTACTCTTAAAATAAGATATACATTCTTTTAATAATGAGATCGCTTCATCATAGTAACCTAAATAATATTTAACCAGAGCAATATGGTATTTCAGTTTATAAATTAGATATTGGTCATCGGTTTGAGATATATAGTTGTTAGCTATAATATAATTATCCAGTGCAAAATTTTGCTGTTTTTGTCTATAGTGTTCTATCCCTTTTGACAGATAGGCCGAACCTATCAAAGCATTGTCGTGGGATTCTTTAGCAGCAGAAACCATGCTGTCAGCATATATAAAACGTAATTTATCGGGAGATTGATGCAGTAGATTTTGGTAACCGTTGACCATTTCCTTCCAATTCTGCTCATTTTTTGCTTTTTGAAGATATGCATAAAGATAGACTGCTGCTTTTGAGGAGTCTTTTTTCAATTCATAAGCTTTATCATCTAGGTAGTTGTAGCTCTTATTTTTTAAAAAGTCAGGAATTTTATTTGTTATTTTTTGACCTGCCGTAAATTGAGAAATAAAAAGAATTAATAGGACTAAATGATTTTGATTCATAATACAAAAGTTTTGGGGACTAATTACCTTCTATAGTATACTAGTATCACTTCAAAATAGCCGTCACACTAATTTTACCATTACTTATCTCAAATTTAATATAAACAATTGAATTGTAGTGTTTTATTGATAAAAAAGAGGTATGGATTTATTATAAATCCATACCTAAAATACGTGAAACCCACAATACTATGGTTGCAAGAAGTTTTTCAAGCCGATAGCTTTGTCATGAATTCAAAAGCGAAGAAGTCTGGCATGGTGCCAGATAAAAGTTCCGCTTATCCGGATGAAATGAACTGAGAAGCAATTCTCATTCACATTCAAACAACTTTAATCATGAAAAATTTATTATTATGTAGTATTCTATTATTTCAATTGAGTTCTTGTTCAACGGATTCCGATTTTAATTCCTCGGAACTGAAAGGAACTGTCATAAAATCATATGGAAATTTATCACTTGCAGAAAATAAATCTAATCCTTTTGACTACAAAGGAAAACAGTACTTTGATGCATTAGCCCTTTACCAAGAGGAAAATCATCTGCCTCATTCTATTTCTGAAATTTCAAATCAAATAAGATTTATTGCATCACAAATTGGAAAACGTCCTATCACTGGTAAAAATAGTATAATTTTTAATGATGAAATAGTGCAGGCCATCATGGCAGATCCTGATAACAGTATGATAATTATAGTTCAAAACAGTACACTTAGTTCTGTTGCGAAAACAAGTTTAATGAATTTTCTTCAGGGTCTTATAACCCAACGTCTATTAGAATTTTCAATTACTTATAATTATATTGTAGATTACGAGGATACTATATTAGCTTGTAGTACATGGACTCAAGACGACCGAGATACAATTTTAACGGTTGCTTCAATTTCCAGATATTCTTTGTATTCGGAGTCTGAACGTAAAGACAGGGATTGGGAGTCGTCAGCGGGCAACAAACCCGGTAAAGCATTCTTTTCTACTAATGAAGCTTCTATTATTTCCATTATAGCACTTCTTGATAAGATCATCTAATTTTTTCGATTATCCATATTCTTTTAAGATGAATCCACGAATTATCCTTTATATATTACTGGTTATTTTTAATCTTTTGAGCCTTTATTTCATCATAGCGCTTTTTAGCTATGATGAAATTGTAGGCTATCTTATCAGCGGTGGAACGAAAGTCACAGATCCCAAAAAACTGGCTTACTTATTATTTTTAACATGCCTGTTAAATCTTTATTTTTTATCATTTATTCTGATAGAAAAATCATTTAAAAATAAGACATGATACCAACAAGTGTTTTATTTTTTACTTCTACCATGAAACTATAGCAATATGATCAAAGACTTAATCAATATAGAATTGAAGGATCTTGCCATAAAAGGTCTTGACATAAATATCATCAAAAAGTATGTGATTAAAACAGCAGATGACGAATCATTTTTAGTTAAAAACTACTCAATTATTTTAATTAAATCAGGACAGTTTAAAATTAGATTGAAGGACATTACGCAAGAACTGGCATCTCATGATCTAATTATAATACCTAAGAATTCATTTTGCACATTCCTTGAAGTAAAGGGCAAACTTCAGTTG
Source organism: Flavobacterium sp. Root420 (assembly GCF_001427905.1). GTDB lineage: Bacteria > Bacteroidota > Bacteroidia > Flavobacteriales > Flavobacteriaceae > Flavobacterium. The sequence continues at coordinate 314,460 of NZ_LMEF01000023.1, read as the reverse complement.
TTTCTGATTTCTTTCACTTCTGAATTTGCTTTCGAAAATTGTTTAAAAAAAGAATTGGTTGATTCCTTTACCTTCTTAGTTGGTGTACCATCACCAAAAATTACCCTCGAAGAAAAGGACTTTTTAGTATTGTCGCTAATTTATAAACTAATTCATTATGTGAATAAGGATGTTCAGCAGAATGGCCAAGATGCAGAACTGCAGCGCATAAGTTTTAATCTGTTCTTATATGAGCTTAAATTTATATTTAACCGATACAATTCGGAACTGACCAGTAATTTTAGCCGTCAAGAAAGTCTAACGATACAATTTCTTACGATACTGACAATTCACTGCAAAAAACATCGAGGAGTTCAATTTTATGCAGGTGCTTTATTTGTGACAAGAGGGTATCTCAACAAGACTGTCAAGGAGATTACTGGAAAAACTGTCAAAAACCTTATAGATCAGACAGTGATTAATGAGATTAAAAACCTTCTTGAAAATTCACATTCTTCTATAGCTTTTATAGCCGAAGATTTTGAATTTAGTACCCCATCTAATTTTAGTGCCTTTTTTAGAAAACATACTTCTATTACACCATCTGAATATCGACATAATATATTTGGAAGATTTAAAAGCAGCTAGTTTCATTACATCATATGAAAATTAAACCATACTATCATGATTACTATATATCCTTTAGAGTGGATAGATTCATTGATATTGCAGACCTTAAATCCAAAGAAAACAAATATCAGCGATCTTTCCCAGAATGATTTAGCCTTAATCGCCGACAACCTTTCAAAAGAATCTCACAAGATTCAAATACAACTGAAAAATGAAATATTTGCTTTGCAGAAAAAGAGGCAAATCCGACTATTGGTTCGAAAGTATCACTCCACGTTGGTTTATCTTCTGGATAATGTGATAGAGCAACAAAAGGATCCAGATCTTCAAAAAGAAACTTTTTCCGGAATAATTGAATCCATCATTAGTACACTGGATGATTTACTCACTTTTGTCGAAAATCGCTATTCTTCCTATTTGAGCCTAGATGAGAGAGTTCCAATTCCTTATCTGGCAGTTTCAAGAAAAGAGATGCTATTAAAATTGGAAAGAATTAAAAGAAAAAAGATCTATTCTACAACTGATACTGAGATCATGAAAATCGTGACAGATGCTTTATCATCTTCTATTGAAAACAAGTCCGGATACAAAGTCACTTATAGAGAAATATTGTATCAAAAAGAACTTTTAAAACAATTAGATTTAGTGAAGTTTGATGAACTTAAAAAAAGTATGTATTCTGAAATTGAGGAAATGCTAATTGAGCTAAATTTTAACTACCAGTCTTATGTTAACTATATTATTACACATATCGAGAATCATCTAAATTTGCAGGAAACTTCAACTGAAAAGCTTAGTGAAATTTTACTCTACTATAAAGCGTTTAGTCAGTTATTATCTACAGAACAAACTTCGTTTGATCCTACTAAGCAACATATAAGCTACGTTCTTGGTAATTGGTTCCAGCATGAAATTCGTTATTTGGAAAGAAAAATTGCTCTAAATCCAGATCTTGACAGCATTTATAATAAATCGGAGCAAAATTTTAACTTAGGAGAGAATAAAGTTGAATGTGTATTATCTACTGATCAGATAGGACTAATTCTGCGGGCAGGTGATGAGGCTAGGATTTTAAAAGCCAAATCAATGAACCAGGTCTTCAGAACGATCGTACCCTATCTTTCAACGACGCGGAAAAAGGTTTTATCATACGATTCTATGCGAAGTAAATCCTATACAGCTGAGGAAAGAGATAAGCAAATTGCCATTCAAACACTTGAACGAATTATTAAGCATATTAGGGAATTTTAGCTGTTAATTATAATCTTAAAAATTACTATCATGAAAAACTTAAAACACATTATTATTGCAATGAGTATTTTCATTGCAGGATGCACAAATAAAAAACTGGATGCAGAAAAAGCAACAGAACTTATAAAAAATCTAAATCATTATCCAAAAAATCTGGAGTATGAAATTTTTTGCGGTGATCCTGTGCATGCTAAGAGAATGCTCGATGCAGGATTTGAAGAAAAAGGATTTGTCTCTATTGTTAAAGTTCAGGAGACAAAAGATATAGGAAAACCATTTATTGTTTTCAAAGATGCCTCAAAACCATTTTTTTTGCCAACTTCTCTCGAAGACAGAAAACATAAAATTCAAAAAGTAAAGATTGGTGATGAAGTATTTGACAGGATTATTGATTTAACGATCAGTAGTGAAGGAAAGAGCGCGATTGCGACATACATCACAATTTGGAACACTAATATCTTTGCAGTATTAGCACCATGGAAGAAAAGAACATATGAATACAAGGCGTATTTTTTGCTTATTGAAAATGAGTGGAAGATTGTAGATCGGAAAGATTTTGAAATACTCGAATTAAAACACTTATTACATTAATTGAAACAGCCTTCTTTACGAAGGCTGTTTTATTTTTCATACCGTTTAATTGGAGTTTTGGAAGGGTACAACTGGGGTACAAAAAAGTTGTACTTGTAGCAGACTTATCTTAATCGTTCCTTTGACTTGTAGAATAAATCATATCCAATTTTAAGATAATGATTTACATAGACGAGATGAATGTTGAATGATAAATGATGATGACTATGTTTACAAATGTTTCATGGGGCAGCTATCTCGCTGCTGTAGGTGTACTTTTATTAATCTGGTATTTAGTACTAATACTAAAATATTACAGTAAAGATTTACGGGAACTTTTCTCGGGAGAGAAGAAACTCAATTTTCCTATATTAAAAAAAACTTCTAACAAACTTGAAAGCCAAAGATACCAAAAGTCTTTGTCTTCCTCTTTTTCAGAATCGTTTGATACTTTAGAAGATGCTGAGGAACTTTCCACTCGTATAGTGCAGGCAGTAGAAGAAAGTTCTCAAATGAACTTATCAAAAGAACAATTTCAAAATTACCTTAAAATGGTATTGGAAGAGTACCCATACTTGAAGATCTCCTCTTTACGTGAAAACATAAATAATCTAATAGTCTCTGAAAGCGAAAAGCATCCGCAGTTCTATTTAACGTTTGCCGAAGCGGATACGCTGTGGGAAGAGACTATTTCTTAAAATTCAGCGGAGGAATAATCCCTGTTCTCTCTGGTGCGGTATGGCTTTATGTGACAGGAAATAGAGTTGCAACGGCGATATTCCTCTGCTTTTTAAAATTGATATAAACTTTAAAAATGATGTGTGATGAGAAAATGCTGGTGGAAATTAAAGGAATTAGACGAAGAAAAAGTAATGTCATATTGCATTCTTGCCTTGATGTTAGTGTACGAGACGAGAATTTATGCGCAGGATGGTGTAGCAGGAATTAATGAAGCTAACCAAAAAGTAAGGAGTTATTTTGATGCAGGTACAGAACTTATGTATGCTGTTGGTGCTATACTGGGTCTTATAGGAGCGGTTAAGGTTTATCAGAAATGGAATGCAGGAGATCCTGATACAGGTAAAGTAGCCGCCGCCTGGTTCGGCAGCTGTGTGTTTTTAGTTGTGGTAGCGACAGTAATTAAATCCTTTTTCGGGGTTTAGGCATAGATCTTATGAGTAACAGTGTTTACCACATCAACAAAGGAATCAATCAGAGTATAGAATTTAAAGGCTTAAAAGCTCAGTACATCTGGTATTTGGGAGGAGGTGTTGTATCACTTATGATACTTTTTGCAGTCATGTATATTATTGGTGTTCCATCATTATTGTGTGTTGGCCTCGTTGGGACAGCTGGTGCTTTTCTTGTTTTTAAAATATACAAAATGAGCAATCAGTACGGAGAATACGGCATGATGAAGGCGCTGGCCAAAAAGCAGGTTCCAAAATGTATTAAAGTTTACAGCAGGGGTATTTTTTTAAAGATATAGCCATAGAATGTTAATAATGAAAATGAAGAGGAGATGGAGAAGAGGATGGAAGATTTACTGCCGATTATGGCAGTGGAGCATGACTGTATTTTATCAAAACAGGGCGATGTAACAATTATTTTCAAGGCTGAGTTGCCAGAGATTTTTACTTTGTCAGATCAGGAGTATGAAGCTTTTCATCAGTCCTGGATAAAAGCTATAAAGGTGCTTCCCAAATTCTGTGTTTTTCATAAGCAGGACTGGTTTTTAGAAAAGAGTCACAAAGCTAATTTTACAAGTGACGACAGCAGTTTTTTAACCCGGAGCAGTGAGCGGTTTTTTAATGAAAGACCTTTTTTGGATCATTCCTGTTACATTATGCTGACCAAGAAACCACAGGGAAGGAAGAATTCAAGCTCCCTTTTTTCAAATCTTTTGCGACGTTCAATTGTGCCGGAAGAAACTGTAAAAGCACAGCTGTTACAAGATTTTATTGACATTACCGGACAGTTTAAAAGAATCATGGAAGACAGCGGTTTTGTCAAGCTTACCCGAATGAAAAATGATTCACTTAAAAGTGAAAGCAGAAAATTGGGACTGATTGAAAAGTACTGTTTTTTATCAGAGAGGGAGGATTCATTTGTTTTTAAGGATATCAAATTTGATGAAGGTTTAGCGGTCGGCGATAAACACTGCCAGCTTTTTACGCTGGGAGATGCTGCTGATCTGCCGGCGTTGTGCGGTTCGAGAATCAATTTTGATCGTTATTCAACAGATAAAACCAAATTCAGTATTGGATTTGCATCGACTCTGGGACAGCTTTTATCCTGCAATCATATTTATAATCAATATCTGTTTATAGAAGACGCCCAGAAGACTATTCAAAAATTAGAAAGCAAAAGATTAAGGCTTCAGTCTCTGTCAGCATATAGCAGGGAAAATATGATTGCCAGAGATGCAACGAATGATTTTCTGAATGAAGCGCTATCCCAGCAGAGACTTCCGGTTAAGGCACATTTTAATGTCCTGGCTTGGAGCACAGATAAAGAAGAACTGAAGGATATTAAAAACAAAGTATCATCAGCATTGGCTCAGATGGATGCGGCAGCCAAGCAGGAAACTGTCGGCGCTCCGCAGATTTTCTGGGCAGGAATTCCGGGCAATGCGGCAGATTTTCCCATGAATGATACTTTTGACACCTTCACAGAGCAGGCCGTATGTTTCCTGAATATGGAAACAGGTTATAGGTCATCTTTAAGTCCGACTGGAATAAGACTCGGTGACCGTCTAACGGGAAAGCCTGTTCATGTGGATATCAGCGATGAGCCTGTGAAAATGGGAATCTGCACCAACCGAAATAAATTTATACTCGGACCCTCGGGAAGCGGTAAATCATTTTTTACAAATCATATGGTCAGAAGCTATTATGAGCAAGGGACACATATTGTTCTGGTGGATGTCGGTCACAGTTACAAGGGACTTTGCGATATGGTTAACGGATATTATTTCACTTACGACGAGAAGAACCCGATCCGCTTTAATCCTTTTTATATTTCAGAAGGAGATACTCTGGATACCGAGAAAAAAGAAAGTATTAAAACACTGCTGCTGGCACTGTGGAAAAAAGACGATGAAACCTTTAATCGGAGCGAGTATGTAGCTTTATCAAATGCGCTTCAGCTATATTATGAGAAGTTGGTGATAAACACTAATCTTTTTCCCTGTTTCAACAGCTTTTATGAATTCCTGAAAGATGATTTTGTAAAGATACTGGAAGGCGATAAGGTAAAAGAAAAGGATTTCGACGTAAACAATTTTCTATATGTACTACGGCCATATTACAAAGGAGGAGAGTTTGATTATCTATTAAATGCCACAGAGAATCTGGAACTTTTAAAGGAAAGGTTTATTGTATTTGAACTGGATAATATAAAGGATCATCCGATTCTATTTCCTGTGGTAACAATCATTATCATGGAGGTTTTTATAAGTAAAATGAGAAAGCTCAAAGGCATTCGTAAGATGATCCTGATTGAAGAAGCATGGAAAGCGATTGCCAAAGAAGGGATGTCCGAATATATTAAGTATTTGTTCAAGACTGTGCGGAAATTCTTTGGAGAAGCGATTGTAGTCACTCAGGAGGTTGAAGATATTATTTCATCGCCAGTTGTCAAACAGGCCATTATCAATAACAGTGACTGCAAAATCCTGCTGGATCAAAGCAAATATCAAAACAAGTTTGATCAAATACAGGAATTGCTGGGGCTGACCGAAAAAGAAAAGGCACTTTTGTTATCGGTTAATAAAGCTAATGATCCTGATAAGAAATATAAAGAAGTGTTTATTTCACTGGGAAGTATGCTTTCAAAAGTGTACCGAACAGAAGTTTCACTGGAGGAGTATTTAGCCTATACAACCGAGGAAAGCGAGAAAGTGAAAATGAATGCCTATGCCCAAAAGTTTGGAGGTGACATCAAAAAAGGAATCGCAGCTATGGCGCAGGATATGAGGAATGGAAACTAATTAAATGAAAAATGAAAGCAAAAATAATTACGTGCATAATCTGTCTATTGCTTATCAGCACTCCGGCCAGACCAGCGGAAAAGACAGCTGCACTGCCAATACTGGAAATTGTAAAAGCGGTCACCAAAAAAGTTATTAAAGCAATTGACCTTAGGATTCAGAAACTTCAGAATAAAACTATCTGGCTTCAGAATGCCCAGAAACAGATTGAAAATGTACTTTCTAAATTAAAGCTGGATGAAATTTCGGATTGGACTAAGAAACAGAAAGAGTTGTATAAGGGCTATTATGAAGAACTGGCAAAGGTGAAATCGATTATAACCTATTACCAAAGGATAAAAGATATTACTAAGAAGCAGACAAAACTGGTAGTGGAATATGAAAGAGCATGGAATTTGTTCAAAGAGGATACTCATTTTAAAAAGAATGAAATCCAATATATGGAACGTGTTTATTCGGGTATTTTGGAAGAAAGCGTGAAGAATATTGACCTGATATTTTTAATACTTGATTCTTTCAGCACGCAGATGAGCGATCTGAAAAGACTCGAAATCATTAATGAAGCTGCAGATCAGATTGATGCCAATTATGATGATCTCACGCTTTTTAATCAGCAGAATGTAATGCTCAGTCTTCAGAGGGCCAAAACAGAGGCAGAGGTAAATCAGGTCAAACAATTTTACGGAATTCCGTAATTCAATAAAAATATCATGAAAAAACTAATTCTAGTATTGTTGGTAGTGTTCGTTTCCCAACAAGGAATTCAGGCACAGGCCAAGCAGAGAAAGGAGCTGCTTTTGCAGATCGCTGCTCTTCAGGTTTATATTGATTACGCTAAAAAAGGATATTCAGTTGTATCGAAAGGACTGAATTTTATTGGCGATGCAAAAAGGGGAGAAGTGAATCTTCATGGTGATTATTTTACTTCTTTACTGAAGATTAATCCCAAGGTTAAAAATTATTATAAGACAGCCGAAATTCTCTCCATGCAGTTTAAAATAATGAAAATCTGTAAAAGAACTTATAGTGATCTTAAGTCAAGTGATTTATTTCACGGAAATGAACTGGATTATATAGAGCGTTCTTTTGAAAGACTGCTTGAGAACTGCAACGATACCCTTGACCAACTTTTGATTATTACTACCGATTCCAAACTCGAGCTTAAAGATGACCAGAGGATCGAGCGTATTGATGCGCTGCACAAAATGATGCTGGAGGATTATAATTTCTGTTTGTCTTTCAGTAATGAAGCGAAACTTCTGTCTTTATCAAAGAGTCGTGAAAAAGGAGATGCTGAGAATGTAGAGGATATCTATGGATTATAAAATAAAAAGCTATGAAAAAAATATTGATTTTGATATTGACAGTCTCAATGACAATTGTTTCCCACAAAACAAATGCACAGTCAGCAGAGATTCAGCAGCTCATCTTAAACATTGAAAAACTCTCCCAGTTTAAAAAGATCTTAAGCGATATGAAAAAGGGTTATGAACTGCTCTCGGGAGGCTATAAAACAGTCAAGGATATGTCGGAGGGAAATTTCAGCCTGCATAAAACTTTTCTGGATGCCCTTATGCAGGTGAGCCCTGTTGTAAAAAATTACAAAAGAGTAGGGGACATCATAAATTTTCAGCTGCTACTGATGAAGGAAAGTAAAAATGGACTGAATCGCTTCGTAAAGAGTGGCAACTTTAGCGAAAAAGAAATTAGCTATTTTGAAAAGGTTTATGGAAATCTTCTGAGCCAGAGTTTAAGGAATCTCGATGAACTTACAATGGTTGTAACAGCAGATAAACTAAGGATGTCGGATGACGAGAGGCTCCAAGCGGTAGATGATATTTATCTGCAGATGCAGGATAAGCTTTTGTTTCTCAGAAACTTAAATGCAACATCAAATGTGCTGGCACTGCAAAGAGCAAAAGAAGCGAAGGATGTTTATGCTTCCAAAGAACTTCAGGAACTAAAAAACTAAAGCGATGAACATTTTTAAATCTTGCAAAACGGTTCTTTTTATTACCGTCGCATTTTTAATGCCTTTTTTTATCCATGCACAAGGACTTGGAGATAATATGCAGAGCCTTCACTCTGTTTTGGAACAGTTGTATGATGAAATGATGCCGTTATGCAGTAATCTTTTAGCGGTTGGACAGGGTATAGCCGGATTCGGAACGATTTGGTATATAGCTTCGAGAGTATGGAGACATATTGCCAACGCCGAACCCATTGATTTTTATCCGCTATTCAGACCATTTGTGATTGGATTTTGTATTATGATTTTTCCATCAGTACTGGCGCTAATTAACGGGGTTATGAAACCAACGGTTACAGCAACTGCCGCTATGGTTACCGGTTCCAATAATGCTGTTGCAGTCCTTCTCAAAGAGAAAGAAAAAGCCATCAAAGAAACTGATCCATGGAAAATGTATGTCGGTACGACAGGAACAGGGGATAGGGATAAATGGTATAAGTACACCCATGATGAAGATCCGTCCAATGAGAGCATGCTGGCAGGAATCGGCAACGATGTCAAATTTGCAATGGAAAAAGCTTCCTATAATTTTCGAAATTCTGTCAAGGAATTTATGAGTGAAGTGCTGAGGGTTTTATTTGAAGCTGCTTCACTGTGTATTGATACGCTCAGGACATTTCAATTGGTGGTGCTTTCTATTTTGGGACCTCTTGTCTTTGGAATAGCTGTCTTTGATGGTTTTCAGCATACACTCACGGTATGGCTGGCAAGATATATCAACATTTACCTGTGGCTTCCTGTTGCCAATATCTTCGGAAGTATTATAGGGAAAATTCAGGAACTGATGCTAAAACTGGATCTGTCCCAGGTGCAGGCAACAGGGGACACCTTTTTCAGCAGAACCGATATCTCATACTTGATTTTTATGATTATCGGAATAATAGGATATTTTACGGTTCCATCGGTTGCCAACTATATAGTCCACGCTGCTGGAGGAGGCGCCTTAGGTCAGAAAGTTACCGGACTCTTCAGTAATTCAACCAGTTCAGTAGTTTCCAAAACATCAATGGGAGCTGGTATGGTGCTGGATTCAATGGGAAATGCAGCAGGGCGGATGTCCCAAAGCATGTCATCATCGACCGGAAGTGCTCCTTATTTTGAGGAGAAAGGAAACTATATGAGCGACAGGCTTAAAGGGAATTCAAAATAATCAAAAAAAATCTGCTCATGTTTACCAAAATGAAAAATATAGATACTGCTTTTAGATATGTAAGAGGGTTTACGATGCTGGTTATTGTGGGATGTATTATGATATGCTGTTATACACTTTACAAAAGTTTTGAGTCTGTAACCCAGATGCAGGATAAGGTTTATATACTGGCAAATGGAAAAGCGCTTGAAGCTTACGCGTCGGAGAGAAAAGATAATGTACCGGTGGAAGCAAGAGATCACGTAAAGACCTTTCACAAGTTTTTCTTTACCCTTGATCCCGATGATAAAGTCATTAAAACCAATGTTACAAAAGCGCTTTATCTGGCTGATGACAGTGCCAAACGGATTTATGATGACCTGAAAGAAAATGGCTTTTACTCCGGAATTATATCGGGGAATATCAGCCAGACCATTCAGATTGACAGTATCGTGATTGATACACATGAATATCCATACCGCTTTAAATGTTTTGCAAAACAGAACATTATACGAACAACCAGCATTTTGAAAAGAAAACTTGTAACAGAAGGGTCTCTTCGCAATGTCTCAAGAAGCGATAATAATCCCCACGGTTTTTTAATTGAACGCTTCAATACCATCGAAAACAAAGATCTAACAGTTGAGAATAGAAAATAGACGTTGATGAAATCACTATTCCAAAAACAGAAAACGCCTTTTGTGTATCACAGGTATTATCATTCTGCACAGACAAAATGGGCTCAGAAAATGGATGTACTAATCAATGGCCTTTCCAGAAGAAAGCTTATCTGCCTGCTGATTTCATTTACCATTCTAACAGGAAGTTACTTTATCTATAACATTTACACAGCATTTTCAGAAAGTGATTTTCCAACCGCTCAAAAGACAGCTGTCATTTCAAAAATTAAAACTATCAATTTTAAAAAGTAAAATTATGGAACATAAATCAATATCACCTAAAGAATCCAAAAAGCGAAAAATGCTTTTGGCTCTGCCCCTTATAACACTTCCTTTCATCACTATTCTCTTTTACACTTTGGGAGGAGGAAAAATGGAAGCGATGGGAGGAAAAGATGAAATTAAAAAGGGATTTAATTTTAATCTGCCTCTTCCAAAATTTAAAGAAGATTCAGCACTTGATAAAATGAGTTATTATGATCAGGCAGCAGTAGATTCTATTAAACTTCAGGAACAGATCAAAAAGGATCCTAATTATTCCAATCAAAAAATAGTACAAGAATCTATAGGAGAGTTTTCAGATACGGATTTTGAAGTTCAACGATTTCAAAAAGACAAAACAGGTTTTAATTCGTCATCATTTCAAAACAGGAACGAACAGAAAGTTTACCAAAAACTGCAGGCCCTTCAAAAAGCAATCAGCCAGCCCGCTGTAACTGAAAATTACGATCAGGACATGAGAGAGTTTGAAAACTACGGCTCATCAAAAGGAGTTTCCGATGAGATAAAGAACTTAGAGCATATGATGAGTACGATGGGAGAATCACAGGAGCCTGACCCGGAACTCAAACAGCTTGGAGGAATGCTTGAGAACATACTGGATATTCAACACCCATCGCGTGTGCAGGAAAGACTAAAAGAGTCTTCAGATAATAAAAAAGGAAAAATCTTTACGGTTAACCGTAAAAAAGAAGAAGATAATACAACATCGCTTCAGAAGGACAATTCTATCTCAAGTTCTTTAAAGAGTAATTCCTTTTATAAAGCTGATGAGAGCCTGGAGCACGAGGAAAAACAGCAAAATTCAATAGGGGCTGTGATCCATGAGACTCAGACTATTGTCAACGGGTCTGTGGTCAAGCTCAGACTAAGTAATGATGTATCTGTGCAAGGTACTTTGATTCCAAAAAATACATTTTTATACGGAATAGCATCTTTAAAAGGGGAGAGGCTGGAAGTAAAAATCAACAACATTCAGTTTCGAAATTCAATTTTTCCGGTGGAATTAACGGTGTATGATATGGATGGTATTGACGGGATTTATATTCCAGGTGCTATCAACAGGGATGTCGCCAAGACTTCGGCTGACCGGTCTATTCAGACCCTAGGACTGACCGGAGTTACGGATTCTTGGGGAGCGCAGGCAGCTGGAATGGGAATTGAGGCGGCGAAAAGCCTGATGAGTAAAAAAGTAAAACTGATTAAAGTGGTTGTTAAAGCCGGGTATCAGGTGCTGCTGTATGATGAGAAACAAAAGAATTTGAATAATTAAAAAATAAAAAGATGAAAATTAGAAATTGGACTTTTTTGTTATGCTGTTTGCTGACAATGCTGTCAGGCTATGCGCAGTTTGTGAATGAAAAAATTAGTTTGAATCAACAAGAGTTTAAAAATCTTCAGATAGGATATTCGAAAACTACCAGTATCGTTTTTCCATATGCTATTAAAAGTATCGATAAAGGAAGTCAGGATGTTTTAATGCAGAAAGCTAAAGGAGTTGAGAATATTTTACTGGTCAAAGCGGCAAAGGAGAATTTCATTCAGACCAACCTCACTGTAGTGACAGCTGACAATAGGCTATATGTATTTGTTCTTAACTATGATGAAGCATGTCCTGATTTAAATATTAAAGCCGATAACACAGCTGCTGTAAGTGGGAATATTTTGTTTTCAATGGAGAACGATAATCAAAAAAAAATAGAACAGTTTGCCTCACTTGCTTTATTAAAAAAGAAAAAGATCAGCGGTTTGAAAAAGTCAAAGTTTCATATCAGTCTGGAGGTAAACGGTATTTTTATCCATGAGGATGTTTTTTATTTGAGAGTAGTATTACGAAATAAGTCCAAGATCAATTACGATATAGATCAATTTCGTTTTTTTATTAGAGACCAGAGAAAATCAAAACGCACGGCATCACAGGAAATTGAAATTCAGCCCATTTTTACCACTTCATCATCTGACGTGATTCCTTATGAATCTGAAGTAATAAAAGTATATGCACTGGAGAAATTTACTATCGCTGAGAATAAGTACCTGACAATTCAGCTTATGGAAACGAGCGGAGGAAGGCATTTAGAGGTTAATATTAATAATAATCTGACTGATAAAGTAATTCCAATCAAATAATCCACGATGATACTTTTTAAACTTTAAATAAATTATATGTTAATAAATACAGCTGACGCTGAAATTCTGTTGTCGTTAGCTCAGGAAATGGCATCTTACAAATATCGCTACATAGCATATCCTTTAACTCTGCTAAGCGACAGCGATACTATTCAGTTTTTTAAAACATCAATGGGCGCAGAGGATTACTGTCTTGTTGGACTTAATGATATCGACTACTTTAAAAGTATGCCGATCGATTCGCTTATAAATAACTTAAAGATAGTTATACACAGTGGAATTCACACGTACTGCGACAAGGAGCTTGATCTTAATGGATTTGCCAGACAGCAAATGGAAAGTAGGGAAAAATTAGAAAATAACTTAAATTTAAACACAATGAATCAGAAAAACTTAGAGTTCTTAAAAGACCAGCTGAAATATACTGGCTTTGGAGAAACGTTCGATCAGGACTTGAAAGAGAAAATGCTTAATGGAGAGAAAGAATTTAAGCTTATGAAAGAAGGTGTCTACGGAACAGATTCCATGACTGCAGTGCTAAATTTTAAAAAATCAGATCAGAGCGATTTATACTTTTTTAATTCCTATCATGTGAACCTTAAAAAAGAGGATTCCAAAGAAGGGCTCGAACAGACTTTTTACATTAGTAATAACAGCAGTAACATTACACTCAAAGAAGCTTACAATTTGATGGAAGGCCGATCAGTGAATAAAGACCTGAAAACCAGAGAAGGAGAAGCCTATAATTCGTGGTTGAAAATCGATTTCAAGGTAACCGACGACAATGGAAACTTCAAATTAGATCACTACCACCAAAATTACGGTTACGACCTGGAAGCAAGTCTTGAGAAACATTCAATTAAAGAACTAAATACTTCAAAATACAAAGAAGATCTTTTAAACTCGCTAAAAAAAGGAAACCTGCAGTCTGCTACTTTTGTTGTAGCTGGCGTGGAAAGTAAAATGTATGTAGAGGCAAATCCGCAATTCAAAACTGTGAATGTGTACGACGATAATTTTCAGCGAATTAATCATCGTGAAAGCAAGGATCAGAAGAAATCTGAATTAGAAGGTAAATCGATAAGCCAAGATTCGAAGGAGAAGCATGATGTCGCTGATGAAGCATCAGAAAATGGCGAGAAGGGAAAGAAGCAAAAAAGAAAACAGACAAATTCAATTTAAGTAAAAGTTAATTATTAAATTTTTTGAAAGTCACTTAATTTATAAATTATGGAACATTTAAAGCCTTTGTCAGATTTCTTTTTTGCAATTGAAAATGACTTTCGTATCAGTACTACGCATATTGCTATTTATGCTGCATTATTACAGTACCGTGTTTGCAAAGGTTTTGTAAATCCAATAGAAGTATATAGATATGATATTACTCCAATTGCGAAAATAGCGTCTGCTTATACTTACCATAAATGTATACGCGAATTGAGCGATTATGGATATTTGAAATATGAAGCATCCTCAAAAAAGACGCAAGGGAGCAAAATATATTTTTTAGAGTAAAAAACATGGAAATGAAACAAAAAAGCCCCTTAAGGGCTTTTTTTATTATTTAAAATTTGATGCAATGGAAAATGAAATTGATGACTTTAGAGAGAAGATCACTCCCGAAAAAGCACAAAAGATGTTAAAGGATGAGGGAATGAATGTAACATTGGAAGAGGCAAAAGAGATATTGCATTTTTTGAGAAAATTAGCTAATATAGCGGTGCTCAAATACTTAGATAAAAAATGAAAACAGCAGATTTATATATACGTGTCAGCACGGATGAACAGGCAGATAAAGGTTATTCTCAAAGAAATCAAGAAGAGATGCTGAGAAAGTTTTGCGGATTAAATGACATACAAATTAGAGATGTAATCTATGAAGATTATTCTGCAAAAACTTTTAATAGACCACAATGGAAGAGAATCCTCTTAAATTTAAAAAGATTTAAAAACAAGACTGATTTGGTATTATTCACAAAATGGGACCGCTTCAGCAGAAATGCTGGAGACGCATATCAGATGATTAATCTTCTTAGAAAATTAGGTGTTGAGCCTCAAGCTATAGAGCAGCCACTTGATCTCAGTATTCCAGAGAACAAAATGATGTTAGCTTTTTATCTTGCTGCACCTGAAGTTGAGAATGACCGCAGAGCGTTAAATACAATGCATGGTATGAGAAGGGCCAGAAAAGAAGGAAGATACATGGGTACCGCACCATTTGGCTACATGAACAAAACGAAGGATGACGGACGAAAATTTATAATGATAAATGAGAACCAAGCTATACTTGTTAGATGGGCTTTCCATGAAATTGCAAAGCAGTTATTTAACACTGAATCTGTATATTTTTTAGCAAAGAAAAAAGGAATTACATTGACTAAAAGTGGCTTTTGGATAATGCTCAAAAATCCTCTGTATTGTGGTAAAATTTATGTTCCTAAGTATAAGGATGAAAATAGTTGTTTTGTTACTGGACAGCATGATGCAATTATTTCAGAAGATTTATTTTATAAGGTGCAAGATGTCCTGGAAGGCAGGGCAAGAGTTTATCGGCCTAAAGTACAAACTATAGAAGAATTTCCTCTAAGGGGCTTCTTTTTATGCCCGAAATGCTCAAAAAAACTTACAGCTAGTAAATGTAAAGGACGAAGTAAATATTATTACTATTATCACTGTGAAAATAGCTGTGGCTATAGAATCAATTCTGAAAATGCCAACGAAATGTTCATTGACAATTTAAAAAAGTTCGCACCAGAACCGGCGGTAAAGAAATTGTACACCTCCTTGATTTTGGAATCTTACAAAAATAATACAAATGCAGCTAAAAATGAAAAAGGAGAATTATTAACACAAATAAGTAATTACGAAAAGAGATTATCTAACGCAAGAGAACTTCTTGTAACCTCACAGATAGATGTAGATGATTACCAAAAGATGAAAACGGAGTATGGACAAATTTTAAACCGTTTAGAGATTCAGCTCAAAAATATTTCTGATGACAAACAAAGCATTGAAGGGCTACTAAAAATGGGAATTGACAGATTAATGCAGGTTAATTTTGCCTATACAAATACTAATTTATCAGAGGCGAGAGAGATAATTGGTTTAATCTATCCCGAAAATTTCACATTCCGAAATAACCATTTTCAAACCGCTCGAGTTAATGAAATAGCCAGTCGTATTTACCTGATTAACAACGAATTAGAAGATAAAAAAAACGGGACAAAAGAAGATTTTTCTTCCTTGTCCCGTAGAGTGACCTCGACTGGATTCAAACCAGTAACCTCTTGAGCCGTAATCAAGTGCGCTATTCAGTTGCGCCACGAGGCCTTTTGTTTTCAATTACACTAATATTTCGTAGCTTTGTTGAACGCTGTTTGCGGGTGCAAAGATAGAGATAAATGTGATATATACAAGCGAAAAATAACATAAAAATGAAAAAAAATGAAGATTGAAAATTATATACGTGATATTCAGGGTTTTCCTAAAGAAGGAATTTTGTTTAAAGATATAACGCCGTTGCTAAATGACCCTATTGCCCGAACTGAATGCCTCGCGATATTGCTTGAATCTCTAAAAGGACAAAAAATAGATAAGGTAGTAGGAGCGGAGAGTCGTGGTTTTTTCTTTGGAATGTTATTGGCAGATCGATTAAATGCTGGTTTTGTGCCAGTTCGTAAACCAAAAAAACTGCCTTTTACAACAATTTCAGCACTCTATGAATTAGAATACGGAACAGATTCATTAGAAATCCATATAGATTCTATTCAAAAAGGTGATAAAGTTCTCATTCATGATGATGTTTTGGCAACTGGCGGGACAGCAAAAGCTCTTGGCGATTTAGTAAAAGAATTAGGCGGCGAAATCGTTCAGTTTAATTTTTTAATGGAACTTTCTTTTTTAAACGGAAGAAATAAAATAAACGATAATTCTATATTTGCTGCAATTACCTATTAATAAACCCTACTTATGAAGCAATTGTATTGTTTAGCCTTACTTACAGTATTATTTTCCTGTAAAGAGAATAAGGAAACGACATCTGAAAATTTAAATAAAGATATTCCTAAAGATACCATAAAGGTAAGAGAAACAACAGATAAATCTTCAAATTTAAATCTCGTAAGTGATTTAAGACCAGATGAAAAACTAAAACTTGAAGAAGTTTATCATGATGAAGTTGAGTTTGTCAATTTTGATGGCAACGGTGATTACGCTTTATTCACAGTTCAAAAAAACAAAAAATTAATTTCGTTTTATACAGATTTCGCAAACGCTGGTCAATTTAAAAGAGGAGATGTACTTAACGCAGCCTGGAAAATGGATACCATTTACGTAGCGGGCGAGGGAGAAAAACAAGAATTTGCAGAATGGCTTGTAAATGCCAAAAAAGTAAAAGACGGAAATGTAAGTCTGTTTCGAAAAAAACATCCAAAACCAATAAAATGTTACACAGACAAAGAAGATTATACAACCGATTTTAAAGATTATTTATACGAACAAGTTGAATTTTATTTGGCAAATTCTAAAAACGAACTTGTAAAAACTGCGATAAAAAACCCGAATGCTGATTTAAGTTATTCTATTGAAGAAAAAGACAGGGAAGGGCATTCATATATTGTTTTAGGAATTTCAAATGATTTCGAGCATCATACCAATATAATTCAGTGGTTATATCTGGATAATGAAAACAGAGAATTATATGAATATGATTTACCAAATGATAAATTGATTCAGTTTGATTAAAAATTTAAAAATTGTTTTAGTTTATACTAAGACAATTTTGTTTTTAATGGCATATAAAACCAAGCCTATTCGGGTTTTGATTTCGAGTTTATCAAAAAGACATTCCCGATAGCCATCAATTGTTTTGGGACTTAAACACATTTCGGAAGCTATTTCCTTATAGGTTTTTTCAGTACAGGCATGTTTTATAAAAACGATTTCTTTTTCTTTTAAATTAACCTTTTTAGAATCATCATTGGCTTTTTTAATCAGCATTCCCGAAACCATTTCTGTAAAATAAAAGCCTTTTTCAATGACGGATATCATGGCATCCTTAAAAATCTCGGGTGAAGTATCTTTTAGCAAATAACCTTTGGCTCCATTAGTAATCATCTTTATAATGATTTCTTCATCGTCATTGACTGAAAGGGCTATGACTTTTAAATCAGGTCTGTTTTCTTTAATCCATTTCATTGTACTTACTCCATCCAAAACGGGCATATTGACATCCAATAAAATCAGGTCGATTTCTGTATCAGGATATTCCTGTAAATGCGAAAGAAAAACTTTTCCATTTTCAAAGCGGTTAATGACCTCAAAATCTTTAAAACTATTGATTAAAAGTTCCAGAGATTGCGAAAAAAGCTGATGGTCATCTACAATAATAATTTTGTTTTTAGTATTTGGTTTCATTGTTTTTAATTAAGGGGTATTCTAAAAGTACTCTTGTTCCTGATGGATCTGAATCCATATTTAACCTGGCTCCAATTAACTTGGCTCTTAATTTCATGTTGTTTAAACCTAATCCTGAATTGGTCTGGTTTGTATCATATCCAACTCCAAAATCTTTCATTTCTAAACGAAAAACGGTATCAGTTGTATTGATATTTACTTCAAATAAATCACTATGCGAATGTTTTAGGCTATTATGTAATGCTTCCTGAAAAATTCTATAAATGAACAAATCGTGTTCCTGGCTAATATTCGGAATTTCGCCCGTAAGATGATAATGGTATTGTATATTTTTTAGCTTTTTTATACGCTCTAAATCTTGTTGTATGGCTTCGATAAAATTGCTTTGCAGTAAATTGTCTTTATTGATGATTCGTGATAAAATCCTTATTTCATCTAATGATTTGGCTAATACTTCTTTTAAATCATTAAGTTCATTTTGCTGAACAGGTATTCCGCTATTGAGGTACATGTTAAGCTGCATGATACCAACAGAAATAATTTGGCCTATATTATCATGAAGTTCTTTACTGATTTCGCTCAGCGTCTGATCTTTGATCTCTATTCTGGTTTTGACTAATTCTGATTGAAAGTAGAGTTCTGATTCCATTTTTTCAACCAGATAGTTGTTTTTCTTTTTCAAAAAATAAAAGAATATAACAAGCAGAATGATAAGTAAAGTTAAGAAAACGATACCTAATGAAATGACTAATAATTGTATTTCTTTTCGCTCCATAAAAATCCGATAATATAGCAACTATGTGCCAGGACATTTAAAATAAAAACTACTAAACTAAAAATAGATTCATCATGTTTGATCAAAAACCAGTTTAGCGCCAGCATAAAAGGCAAAAACGGTACATGAAAAACTAAAATTCCTAATATGTACCAAAAAAAGACGGATCTTTTAAAATTTAATATTTTGTCTGAATTAAAAATTTCAACCAAATATAAACAGGCTAATATCATAATTAATATAACTCCAATAGCAAAACTATAAGTATAGGAGTGGTTTATATCTTCTTTAAAATATAAAATATTCAAAAAATAGGAGATAATAAACACCATAAAACAAAGAATCGCTATTAATCTATGATTTACTTTTGACAATAAACTCCTCAAAAGCAATATATAGGCAGAGAAACTAACGAGCATATAAAAATTGAAAACATAGTAATTTAATAACCCGGTCCATTCTGTAAAATAATATCCAACCTTTTCAATTACAACAGAAAACCAAATTAAAATTACTAAAAATTTAGCTCTATTACCAGGAAGTTTGTGCATTGAAATCAATCCAATAATTCCAGAGAATAAAGCTAAATAAAAAGTATAAAATCGTAAAAATTCAAACATAATTTTTTAGTATAATAGGCTAGGCGGTCTTCCAATACTGCCATAATTCATTGGTTCAATACTTGATATGTCGCCATCACCATTGTCCATAACTAACGCTAAAGTTTGTACTTCTCCTTCTTTAGCAGCTTTTCTGATTTTTTTTCCGGTAGCTTGTAAAAATACGGTCATTAAACCTGCTTTTTCGGCATATTTTCTCTGTTCAGGATATACTCCAAAGTAAATACGAATTCCGTTTACGTCATATCCGGTTTTTTCACCTTTAGATTTGATGTAATGAATGTAATTTTCCAGTTCTTCTACAGAAAACCAAACCGCATTTGCATCTTCTTTTTTAATGTATTTAGCAATAATGCTGGCTCGGTACTTCATAAAATTCGAGTGTAATTCTTTAGCGAATTTTCTAGTAATTAATTGGGTCGGTCTTCCGGTTTCTTTTTTCATAATGTTAAAATTGAATCTTTAATAGTTAATGGTTTAATTGATTGTTAAATATGTTTTAAATAAATATTAGGAGCAAAATTATTTTAAAGCCTTACAACGGACAAGGGGAAATATACCCTTTTTTGTAAGGGTAAATTTATTTAAAAAATTGGGTTAAAGTACTGTTTTGTAGTAATTTATAAAAAATCAATTTTACATCGTTCCTTTTTGTGCACAAAATGGATAGGCGAAATCTGAAAAGCCTGTTTAAAAGAGTAGGAGTTAATAGTAATACTAAAAATTATGAGTTTATATCACGAAGTTTTTCAGGGAGAATCATTCAGCGAAGACAATTATTTTGAAGCTGTACGATATGTTTTAGGACCAGAATATTCTAATTTGAGCGAAAGTGAGCTCGAGGATGTCCTTTTATCAAGAGTAGACCAAATGTCTGAAAGTGAAGCAGAAGGTTTTTGGTCAAGTTTAGGAAACGTAGCCAGCAGTATTGGTTCCGGAGTTTTACGTGGCGTATCGGCCGTTGCTCCAATAGTAGGAACTGCTGTTGGGACTTATTTTGGGGCACCACAGATTGGGGGAGCTGTTGGCGGACTAGTAAGTAATCTTGCAGGAGCGGGAAGCGATGCCTTAGACAATAGTCGCCAACAACAACGCAGACCTGCACCCCAACGCAGACAAGCACCTCCACAACAACGCAGACAGGTTCCTTCGCCAGTAAGACAAGCCTGGGGTAACACAACCCGATATCTTGCTGATGCAGGTAGAGCAGCTCTTCCGGCAATTCAGCAATACGTACAAGATAATCCGGTGCAATTGCGTCCGCAGGCTGCTCAGGATATTGGCAGAGTGCAGGGTTTGTACAATCAATTAGGAGGTATAATCAATAACCCTCAATTTCAGGCGGGTCAGGCACAACAAAGTTTAGGAACCGCAAGTCCAAACTCACCAATTGAAAGCCACTCTTTTGCAGAATTGATCGAAAGCGTTAATTATCTGACCGAAAATATTCTGTATGAATATTACAACGGTGGATTAATTCCGACGGAAGATTATTATGTTGACCAATACGGCCAGTTTGTTGGTACAAATACCCCTAACAGAATCAATAGACTTGAAAATTCTATTGCCAGTTTATAAAACCTAAAAGTTATAACAATGGATGCTTATTTAGAATATTTGAAAGAACATAATCCTGAAATGGCTAAATATTTTGAGCTGATGCAACCCATGATGGAAAAAAAAGAACCTGAAGAGGAAAAAGAAATTCCAAAAATTGATCCAGCGCTTGAAGAACGAATCAGGAAGCTTAAAAAAATCAATCATAAACTTTTTACCATTATCGAAGGACTGAAATTTCAGCTTGAATTTGAATTAAATCAAAATGATGATTTAGCAAAAGCTATTGGAGCCTGTACGGAATGTTTCGGGGAAAATGGGGATTGCCCGGAATGTTTTGGAACAGGCAAACCAGGCAACAGCATTCCTGATTTTATTCTTTTCAATAAATATATTCAGCCTGCAATCCAGAAATATAACAAACATTATTTCAATAAAAATTAACCATTAAAAATTTAAAATTATGAGCTATTTCGAAAGTTATTTAGACGAAGATTTATTAAATGAAGATTATTTCAACGAAGACCTTTTAGGCGAAGATTTATTAGAAAGTTATGACGAAAGTTATGATGAAGCCGCAAAAAAAAGACCTTCTATAAAAGGGATTAGACCAAATGTAAGTTCAGCGGTAAAACAAAGATCAAACTTTGGAAAAGCCCTGAGCGGAAGAGCTAATGATTATGCTACAAAAAGCGAATTAAAAAAATCATTAGATGCCATTTCCAATCAGGTAAATGAGCTTAAAAAGACTTCATTAGCTACTAATAAAACTTTGGTTGCCTTAGATCAAAAACATACAGAACTTGCCAAGTTAGATGCCCGTAAAGGTGATAATCAAACTAAGGTTTTAAAAAATATGCAAATGATGAGCATGATGGGATCATTGCTGAATCAACCAAAATTAAAGCCTGAAAATTTAGAATTCATTCCTGCAAAAGCAGCTGATACTACTGGACCTGCACACGAGGCAAAAATAATTGAGAAGCCAAATACAAGTGCTATCTACGTAGATCAGACAATGTCTTTATTATTGCCAATGATGACTACAATGGGCGATTCAGGTTCTGGAAAATCTGATAATTCGAACATGATGTTACCATTAGTTTTGATCATGTCACAACAAAATCAGGGTAATACCAATAACAACAATACAATGTTGCCTATTGCCATGATGATGATGATGAATAAGTAAATGTAAAAAGGGCAGTTGATACCCAATTGCCCTTTTATTTCTATTAACCTTAAAATGCGAAATGATGAATCCATTTAATTTATTAATCAATTATGTAATAGCCAACAGCAGAGCGACTTTTTATAATGTCCCGGGCAATCAGGAAATTACCAATACGGCACTTTTGACTGGTATGGTTTCTGAAAATCCGTTGCTGAGCTATTTAATTATCGATAACAAAGCCAAAATTGAAGGTGAAAAAACTGTTGTCCCAGTGGTTATAAAAATTCCTGCCGGAACAGACACTAAAGGTTCGCCAGCTTCTGGCCCTTCTACAACTGGAAAAGATGATCCAAAAAACACAAATGAAACACCTAAAGGAACTCCAACTGGAGAAACTGCTCCTACAAATGTTGTAACCTTAGAAAATGTAAAAGCAGAAATTTCAAAAAGTACTAAAGACCTAAAAGAAGAAATTGCAAAGATTTCAGAAACAGTGTTGCAGAAAATTGTTGCAGAAACTTTAAATCCAAAAATTGAAGGATTAGAAAAGACCAATACAGCTTTAAATGCAGCTATTATTGAAATTAAAGAAAGATTAGATGAAATTTCAAGAGGTGCACCAGCTCCAGATAAGATAGTGTCAAATAAAGATGTTTCTGATCAAAGAACTTTAACTAAAAAGAGCTCAAAATGAAAACAGTAACATCTAACACCGAAACGGGCAGTTTTGATCAGGTTGAAAAAAAATTAGTGCAAATTATGGATGCAATAAACAGTATTCGCCCTATTTTTTTTAAAAATGAACTGAAGTTTTCAAAGAAAGCGAAAGAAGAGAAACTGTTTCTTTACAAGAAGTTATTCCCTGAAAGAGTTTTGGGTATTAATAAAATCCAATCAGATTACAACAAAATTTTAGATGATACGAATTTATCTAAATTAGAAAAAACTGATCTGGATTTTATCTTAGATCTGGAGAAAATTGGGTTTAAAAAAAGCCAATATGTAAATGAAATGAATGTTTTGGCACAAAAAGAAGAAAATCTAAATGATGCTTTTTTTAATTTTTTTATCGGAGAAAGTATTTATTTCAATTTTCTAAGTTCTGAATTGCGAAATATCCAATATAAACTAGATGATATTCGTCGTTTAAATCCTTAATAAATAAGCTCATGGATCCAAGACTCAAAATTATCTTATATGGTAATCCTGATGAAGAATTATCGTTACTAATGCGTTTAGAAAAGGAAAAGGAATATCCGGAACATTGTAAAATTATTTCGGAATTTGGAACGATTGTAAGCATTCGAACAGAGCGTCGTTATTTATGCCGAATATACAATAGTAAAAAGGTAAAAAGCTTAAAAGCACCTAGGGTGGTTCCCGCTAATATGGCAATAGAGCAAAATTCATCAAATGAAATTTTAGATAAGAAAAACGATATTCCAGACGAAAATACATCGAATGTTGTTTTTGGAATCATAGACTTTGGTTTTGATTTTACACATCCGGATTTTATCAAAAATGATAAGACTCGTTTTGACAAAATTTGGGTTCAGTCTGATCGTTATGAAGAGAATAAATTTGGCTACGGAAGAATTATTTCTAAAGCCCAGATTAATGAGGCGTTGCTTGATGAATTTCCGTTTAAAAAGTTGGGGTACCATCCGGGAAAATCAGATTTGTTTGGAAACGGCACGCATGGCACGCACGTTCTCGGAATTGCCTGCGGGAATGGTGCTGTAGCTCAAAAGAGTTTCGCGCCAAATGTTGAGATTTTAGCCGTAGATATGGGGACAAATCTTGTTAACGGCTGTAATTTATCTCTTGGCGATTCGGTGAAATTAATCGAAGGAATTGATTTTTTATTGACAGAAGCAGGAGATCGTCCAATTGTAATAAATATGAGTCTTGGTGGGCATGGAGACGCACACACTGGAGAAACTGTAGTCGAACAGGCTATTGACCATATTTTGGCAACCAGAAAAGGAACTGCTATTGTACAAAGTACAGGAAATTATCATCAGGCAAATGTGCATACTTATGGGGACATTAAAAACAATCAAAAAATTAAAATACCGTGGATGTTTAAAAAATACGATCGCACCGCAAACGAAATGGAAATTTGGTATCATGGAGACGATATTTTGAGCATGAACGTGTATGATGACAATCACAAAATATTGCTTTCGTCAACCCCCTTTAAAGATGAACTGATTTTAAAAGATGGCGATGAAGTTGGTATTTGCCTTCACAGATGCAAAGAACCCAATACAGGTAAAAACCAAATTAATATTCTGGTCAACGGCAAATTAAACTCTAAATTCTGGACCATTGAATTGGTTGGAAATAAGGTGAAAAATGGGCGTTATCATTGTTATATAGAACGCGATGACGGTGGACAATCTATCTTTTTACCTAAAATTGCCAATAAAACCCATACGACGAATTCTATTTGTAATTCAAAATATAGCATTGTGGTTGGGGCTTACAATCAAAATGATGATGCAAAACCTATTTTATCTTTTAGCAGTTCAGGCCCTACTGTCGATGGGCGCATGAAACCTGAAGTTGTAGCACCAGGTTTTAAAATAAGATCCTCCTGTTCTTCTTCCAGCAAAGAAAACAGGGCATCAAATAAACTGACTTCTAAAAGCGGAAGCAGTATGGCAGCTCCTTATGTAGCTTCTCTGGTAATGAAAATTCTTGAAAAAGAGCCACAACTTGATATTATTTCCATCAGGAAAAAGCTTTTTAAAGCTTGTGATACTGCCTCTTTTAAAGAAAATAGTATTGAAATATTCAGAGCCGGACATGGTTATATCAATCCGAATAAAATAATGTAAACATCAAATGTTATGGAAAATTTAGTTTCTAATTCAACAATTATAAATCAGAATCCTGCAACGATTTCACCTCCACAATTATTGGGGAACAGCGTGGGATTAAATGCCATGAATAATCCGCAGGATGTTCTTCAAATTCAAAATTATCTTAAAGAGTTAGGTTATCCGGTTACTGTAAGCGGAAATATTGCTAATAGTCAGACCGACAGCACTATTATTTCAATTTTGAACTTTCAGGCCAATAACAATATACAGGTCACTGGAATCATTAATCCGAATGATGCCACTTATATTGCTTTGAAACAATTGCCCAGAGTGATTACAGCACTGACAGAAAGTGAAGACGAATCACTGCACCAACCTTTTCTGACCAATTCATTTTTCTTCAGAAGAAATGCGGGAAATGCCAATACATTAAATGTTATTTTTGAGGGAGATTCGTGGTTAGATTATCCTGTGCCGAGAGTTTTGGATTTGTACGATACGATTACAGATCATAATCAAAGGCTTAATTTAAATTGCCTTCATCTGGCAAAATTTGGAGAAACCACTTCACAAATGTATGCTGACAAAACTCATTTTGTGCAATATGTGAGCGGTTATCGAATTGACCGAATTTATTTTAGCGGAGGCGGAAATGATGTTTTTCCACAACTTGGCAGAATATTAAATGCCGGAGTAACTACATTTAATCCCGGTTTCTTTACTGACACAACAAAATTAAGTGAACTAAGAAGCTTGTCCGGAGATGCTTTATATCAAAAATGTATTGTATACAAAAGATATTTAAATACCACTACTTTTGATAGTGCGCTTTTTAATTCCGCCAATCTCAATTCTATTTTTACTACCATTATGCGCAATTATCTGGGATTTGGAAGCATTGTAAACGCACATTGCACGCCAAACACCATATTTTATATGCATACTTATGATTATCCGTTATTCAAACTTGGTGTACAGCCTTCAGTTGCCGGATTAAGTTTGCCTTTAGGACCGTGGATAAAACCTGTTTTTGACCGCTTGGGGATTACAGATGAAATTTTGAGATGTTATATCATAATCCGATTATTGGATCGTTTTTATGCGCTTTTATGGCAAATAAAAAATCATTTCAATTATTACGGTTATCGTTTTCAAAGCAGAATAATAGATTATCGTGGCCTTTTAAATTCATCTGAATATTGGAGAGACGAAATCCATCCAAATTCGGTAGGAGCAAGAAGATTATCAACCCGCGTTACTTTTTAAAATAGAAAAACCCGACTTGTTATGGTCGGGTTTTTTATGAATTAAACTTTTTTATCTTAAACTTGCTCCAAGTTCAGTTTCAAAAGTTTGTTGCAGTTTAGACATGATTTTATCAATCTGACTGTCTGTAAGCGTTTTGGAATTGTCCTGAATGGTAAAACTTAGCGCGTATGATTTTTTGCCTTCCGGAAGATTTTTTCCTTCATACACATCAAACAAATTAATGTCTTTTAAAAGGGCTTTCTCTGTTTGTTTAGCCAAATTGAAAATACTTTCATATGTTGTACTTTGGTCAATTAGCAAAGCCAAATCCCTGCGAACTTCAGGATATTTAGGAATCTCAGAATATTTGATTTTTCCTGTAATAATTTTAAGAACTAAATCCCAATTGAAATCAGCATAATAAACATCTTGTTTGATTCCAAAATGTTTTAGAATAGATTTCTTAACAACACCCATTTCTACTAAAGTATCATTGTTGTAGCAAATCGCAGTTCCTTCTGAAAAAATGTCAGATTGAACCGGGGCATTTGAGATTTTATCAATCCCCAAACGGGTAACAATTCCTTTAACAAATCCTTTTAATAAAAAGAAATCGGTGGTTTTTTGAGGATTTGTCCAGCTTTCTTTATTTCTGTTTCCTGAAATTAATAAAGAAAGATGTTTATGTTCCTCATATCCGTTAAGATATTTATGATATGTTTTTCCGAATTCAAATAATTTTAAATCCGCATTTTTTCTATTGATGTTATACGATATTGCTTCTAAACCAGAAAACAGTAAAGACTGACGCATAGTTGATAAATCACTACTTAACGGATTTAGCATAGTTACATTGTGCTCTTCTTTTAATGAAGCAGATAATTTTGCATAGGCTGCAGTAGTCAACGAATTGGCCATCATTTCATGAAAACCCTGGGAATTCAGTTGTGAAGCAATAACATTTTGTACTTTATAATCTTCTGTTCTTGGTGAATTGGCAACAGTTGCATTGAATTTCTTAGAAAAATTAATGTTATTGTAACCGTAAACTCTTAAGATTTCCTCGATTACGTCAATTTCACGTTGCACATCAACGCGGTAAGCCGGAATAGTCAACCCTAAGCCAGAATCAGAAACACTGTTTACTTTAATGTCTAAAGAAACCAGGATTTTCTTGATAGTATCTTTTGGAATTTCCTGTCCAATAATTTTATAAACATGGCTGAAATTCAATAAAACAGAGAAATCCTCTATTTTTTTAGGATAAACTTCCACAACATCAGAGGTAAGTTTTCCGCCCGCAACTTCCAAAATCAAAATGGCAGCACGTTTTAAAGCATATTCTGTAATAGTCGGATCAATTCCTCTTTCAAACCTGAAAGAAGCATCTGTGTTTAAACCGTGTCTTTTAGCTGTTTTACGAATACTTACAGCATCAAAATAAGCACTTTCCAAGAATATAGAAGTGGTACCATCTGTAACGCCTGATTTTTTTCCTCCAAAAACACCCGCAATACATAACGGACCTTTTTCGTCGCAAATCATCAAATCTTCTTTATGCAATGTTCTTTCGACATCGTCCAGAGTTGTAAATTTAGTCCCTTCAGGAAGTGTTTTTACAATTATTTTTCCGTTGATTTTTGCAGCATCAAAGGCATGCAAAGGCTGTCCTAATTCATGTAATACATAATTAGTAACGTCAACAATATTATTTTTAGGAGTTAACCCAATAGCTTTCAAACGATCTTGCAACCAGGCCGGAGATTCCTGAACGGTGATTCCTGAAATCGTTACACCACAATATCTTGGTGCTAATTGCGGTTCTTCAACATTAACGTCAATTTTTAAAGTACGCATATCGACTCTGAAATTGGTCACAGATGGCGTAATCAATTCTACGTTTACACCACGTTGCAGCATTCCTGCTCTTAAATCACGAGCAGTTCCATAATGACTCATGGCATCAGCACGGTTTGGAGTCAATCCAATCTCGAATACTTCGTCATTTGCAACTTTAAATACAACTGCAGCAGGAGTTCCAGGTTCTAAGGCATCATCAAGAACCATAATTCCGTCGTGGCTTGTACCTAAACCTAATTCATCTTCGGCACAAATCATTCCGTGACTTTCCTGTCCGCGAATTTTTCCTTTTTTTATAGTAAATTCAGCGCCTTCTTTATCATATAAAACCGTTCCGATGGTAGCAACAGGAACTTTTTGTCCGGCAGCAACATTAGCAGCACCACAAACAATTTGTACAGGAGCCTCTAAACCAATATTTACAGTTGTAACTTTTAATCTGTCGGCATCAGGATGTTTTTCGCAAGTAAGTACGTGTCCTACAACAACTCCTTCTAAACCACCTTTTATAGATTGGTATTTTTCGACAACTTCGACTTCCAGACCCAAATCTGTTAGTAATTCTGAAGTTTGCTCAGATGTCCAATCTGTTTTAATAAATTGTTTTAACCAGTTGTAAGATATTTTCATTTTTAACTATATTATTCTTGTATAAGGATACAAATATAAGGATTGCGGGTTGGAGTAAGAAACAATTTATTTGGTTTTTTCTGACTGTTTTTAATTTCCTGAAAACCAAATAATTGTTTAAGTATGTCTTATTTTGCAGTTCAGGTTATTTAATGGAATTTTTGAAGCTATTTTTTAAATCAGTTCCTCAACATGTTTTTTGATATTTTCAGAAATCTTTTTAATAGGTAAATCGTTTTCATCATCTCCAAAAGGATCTTCGATTTCCTCTGCAATTAATTCTAAACTTGCCAGTACGTAAAAGATAAAAACCACTACAGGAACAACGTAATAACCCAGACTTAAAGAATAGCCAAAAGGTAAAGTCATTGTGTAAAAGAAAATGAATTTTTTGATGAAAGCGCTGTAAGAGTAGGGAATAGGTGTGTTTTTTATTCGCTCGCACGCACCACAAATATCAGTAAAAGCAACCAGCTCGTTATTTAAAATAATAAGCTGATCGCCTGTAATTTTCTTCGCTTCGTATAGATCATTAATTTTATGCGACATCATACGTTTCACCTGATTCGGTTTGTGTTTATGATGATCAAGTTCTAAATCAACATCGTCAAAAAGCTGTTTGGCTGTATCAGAATTGTTTAAATGTTTGTATAAAATCGAGGCATAACCCGGAATAAATTTTCTGAAGAATTTACGATCGTTCTCATCTTTTAAAATAGCAGAAAGTTTAATTGCAAAATTGCGGCTGTTATTGACTAATCCGCCCCAAAGTTTTCTTGCCTCCCACCAACGATCGTAAGCAGTATTTGTTCTAAACACTAATAAAAGCGAAATTACAAATCCCAATATTCCATGCATTAACGGAATGTTTTTGATGTAATGATTGGTATCAATCCCTAAATAAACAACCTCTAAATAACCTACAATTCCGGAATAAATTCCGATTGCAATCATTATCGGAAATAACTTTCGGACAGTGTCCGATTTATGAAAATGAAATATAAAAGTGAACCACTCCTTAGTATTGTATGCAATCATTTATAACTAGTTTTTGAAACAAATTTACTTAAAAATTCATATTTCCGGCTAATTCTTTTAATGCAATTTCAGATAATTTAGCTTCGTATTGAGCATTACTGTAACGCACTTTTGCATTAACATAATTAAGCTGAGCCGTTCTGAAATCAAGCGTAGTGATAGTTCCAATTTTAAATTTATCCAAAGTGATTTCTAAATTTTGTCTGGCAATAGCTTCGTTATCTTCTTCAAGGTCAATTAATTCTAAATTGGTTAGATATGTTTGAAAAGCAGTGCTTAATTGCGTATTCAGAATCATATTTTGTTGCTCGATTGCAATTTGAGAATTTTCGATTTGCAGTTTTGCTACTTTTTCATTTCGATGCTGATTAAAACCATCAAATATATTTAATGTTGCATTAAAACCGTAGTTTAAACCTCTTGCCGATGACTGGCTTGTAAATCCTAAACTAGATTGGTTTTCTGAAAAATTGTAGCCAGAGGTCAAATTTACAACCGGATATCGGTCTGCTTTTACTTGTTTTAGTTGCAATTCGGCAATTCGTTTATTGATGATCTGAGCTTCTAAACCTGGGTTTTGTTTTTGTGCCAAATTTATTAAATCGGCTAAAACCAGCGAATTATCAACGGTAACCAAGTCAGTTACTTTAAAATCAATTTTTGGATCACGGGCTAAATATTGATTCAGTAAAATTTTAGCATTTGCATATGACTCTTTTTGTCTTAGCAAGGCAACCTGATCTGAATTTAAATCTACCTGTGCATTTAAAACTTCTAATTTTGAAGCTTTTCCAATGCTAAAACGGTTTTGCGCTAATGTTAAACGTTGTTTTGAAATAACGATTGTTGTATCTAAAGCGGCCAATTGCTGCTGTTGCTGAACCAAATCATAATAAGCAGAATTAACCTGACCAATCTTGATTAAAATTGTTTGTTTTAACTGAGAATCACCCAATTTTTGAAGTTCTTTTAACTGATCAAGTCTGGCAAACATTTTCATACCATCAAAAACAGTCCAGCCCAAACTTACTCCATAGTTCAAACTGTTGTTTTTTGCATTATCCAAAGAGGTTGAAGTACCATCCTGACGTGTTTGCGACGAATTCTGAATACTGTTATTATCTGTTATTGAAGCAGTAGCGACAGGTAACATTCCTGCATTTCCAATAGTAACATTGGTCTCATTTATCTTTGTATTATTTTTGGCAATCTTAATTTCAAAATTATTTTCTAAAGCTATTTTCATAGCATCTCCAATAGTCAGAACTTCCTGAGCATTTATATTTGTAATGCAAAAGAAGAATATTAAACTGCGGAACAAAATTTTAGTATTCATATTTGTTTTCTTTTGCCATGAATTCAATTGACTTAAATTCGCGGCTAATAAATTATTTACTTTCTTTTTCGTATTCATCAATGTGATCGAATTCCGGATAATGTTTTCTGGCTTTAGACCACATCAAATAAATCGCCGGAATAACAAAAAGTGTTAATGCTAAAGAGAAAATAGTTCCTCCAACAATTACAACTCCCATCCCGATTCTACTTGTAGATGCGGCTCCAAGTGACATTGCAATTGGCAACGCACCTAAGGCAATCGCTAAACTCGTCATTAAAATTGGACGTAAACGTGCTTCTGAAGCTTCTAAAATGGCCTCTAATTTTGGTTTTCCCTGTTCACGAAGCTGGTTCGCAAACTCTACGATCAAAATTCCATTTTTAGTTACCAGTCCAATAAGCATTACAGTTCCAATCTGGCTGAAAATATTCCATGTCTGATTAAATAACCATAAAGAGAATAATGCTCCGGCAACCGCCATTGGTACCGTTAAAATGATGATAAACGGATCAATAAAACTTTCAAATTGTGCGGCAAGAATTAAAAAGATTAATAATAAAGCCAATCCGAAAGCGAAAGAAGTATTCGAACTACTTTCAACAAAATCTCTCGATTCTCCACTTAAATCGGTGGTGAAACTTTCGTCTAAAACTTTCGATTTAATCCTATCCATTTCCTGAATACCATCGCTGATACTTTTTCCAGGTGCTAAACCTGCAGAAACAGTAGCCGACATGTATCTGTTGTTGTGATACAATTGTGGCGGATTACTTTGTTCTTCAACTTTAACAACGTTGTCCATCTGAATTAATTCTCCACTTTTGCTTTTTACAAACATCGATGTTAAATCCAAAGGTTTAGATCGGTCTTTTTGATCAAACTGACCAATTACCTGATATTGTTTTCCGTTTTTAATGAAATAACCAAAACGTTGCCCGCTTAATGAAAGTTGCAGTGTCTGAGCAATATCAATGATAGAAATCCCTAAACTTTCTGCTTTTTCACGATCGATACTAACGTTGATTTCAGGTTTATTAAATTTTAGATTAACATCCGAAATAGAGAAAATATCACTTTTACCTACTTCATCCATAAAAACCGGAATTTTTTCTCTTAGTTTTTCAAAATTCGGAGCCTGGATAATATACTGAATTGGCAAACCGCCACGTCTGTTAACGGCGATGGTGGGTTGTTGAATCACAGATGTTTTAGCATCTGGGTATTGTTTTGTCCATTTTGTTAGTTGATCGGCAATATCTTTTTGAGATTTTTTTCTTTCGTCCGGTTCTTTAAGAGAAAGCCTGATAAAACCGGTATTTGTTGCTGAAGCACCAAAGCCTGGAGCCGTAATAACCAAACTTACTTTTTTCTCCGGAATTGAATCATCTACCAATCTTGAAATTTCCTGCATGAAACGATCTGTATATTCATAAGATGAACCTTCAGGAGTTGTCATACGCATAGTTACCGAACTACGGTCATCATAAGGAGCGGTTTCTTTTGGAAGAATGGTAAAAAATAGATAAATCAATCCAAAACAAGCAATTAAAATAGGAAAACTGATCCATTTTCTATCCATAAAACGATTTAAGGCGTCAGCGTAGCCACTATTTAATTTTTCAAAGAACGGTTCTGTTTTAATGTAGAATTTAGATTTTTTCTGTTCGCCGCCTTTCATTAAATAGGCATTTAACATTGGCGTTAAGGTCAGGGATACAAAGGCAGAAATTAATACTGCGGCACCAATTACAACACCAAATTCCCTAAAGAGTCGCCCCACGAAACCTTCTAAGAAAATTACCGGTAGGAATACGGCAGCCAATGTTACTGAAATCGAAATTACAGCATAAAAAATTTCATTAGAACCTTTTATAGCTGCTTCGATTGGTGACATACCTTCTTCGACTTTCTTAAAAATGTTCTCCGTTACAACAATACCGTCATCTACGACCAGACCTGTGGCTAAAACAATTGCCAATAAGGTTAAAACGTTGATTGAGAATCCAAAAAGCCACATAATAAAAAACGTAGCAATTAACGAAACCGGAATATCAATTAAAGGTCTGAACGCAATTGCCCAGTCTCTAAAAAACAAATAGATAATGATTATTACCAAAATGATAGAAATCCCTAAGGTTTCAGCAACTTCTAAAACTGATTTTTTTACAAAAATAGTATTGTCAAGGGCAATGTTTAATTTAATATCCTTTGGAAGATCTTTCTTTAAAGCTTCGTACTTTTTATAAAATTCAGCTGAAATATCCAGATAATTCGCACCAGGCATCGGAACGATGGCTAAACCAATCATAGGAAGTCCGGATTGACTCAGTTTAGTTTCAATGTTCTCAGGACCTAATTCAGCTCCGCCAACATCACTTAAACGAACAATTTTGTCTCCATCGGTACGAACAATAATATTGTTGAATTCCTCCGGTTTAGAAAGGTTTCCAACTGTTTTTACTGTTAATTCGGTGTTGTTTCCTGTTAGTTTTCCAGATGGTAATTCTACGTTTTGCGCATTAAGGGCATTACGAACATCAGCAACAGTACAACGGTATGCAGTCAATTTTACAGGATCAATCCACAGACGCATGGCGTAACGTTTTTGTCCCCAGATTTGGACACCGCTTACTCCGGGAATCGTTTCTAAACGCTGCGAAATTACGTTTTCTGCATAATCACTTAATTCTAACGAACTTCGGCTGTCACTTTGAACAGTCATCGAAATAATGGCATCACTATCAGCATCAGCTTTAGATACAACAGGTGGCGCATCAATATCTTGTGGCAAGCTTCTAATAGCCTGCGAAACTTTATCACGAACATCATTCGCAGCTTCTTCCAGATTTTTATCTAAATTAAACTCGATGGTAATATTACTGCTTCCCTGATTACTTGATGAAGTAATATTTCGAATTCCGTCAATGGCATTTACTGCTTTTTCTAAGGGTTCAGTAATTTGTGATTCAATAATATCAGAATTGGCTCCGGTATAGTTTGTTCTGATAGAAACCTGCGCCGGATCAATTGAGGGAAATTCCCGAACACCCAAAAATGTATAACCAATGAAACCGAATAAAATGATCAAAAGATTCAGTACAATGGTTAAAACAGGTCTTCTTATACTTGTAGTTGATAAACTCATGTTAAGTTTTAAATTTTAGTCCCGAAGCGTCGGGATTGATTTTAGATTTTTAGAATAAAGAAAATAGAATATAGAGAATGGGTTGAAAAACTCATAACTCAAAATTCATAACTCAAAACTATTTTTTAACCTGAACTTTTATAGGTGCTTCATTTTTCAATGACATAACTCCACTTGTAATCAGGGTGTCACCTGCTTTTAATCCTGAAAGAATTAAAATTGAAGCATCTGTTCTTGTTGTTGCATCAACCATAACTTCTTTAGCTTTTCCCATATTGGCGATATACACCTTTTTCCCGTCTTGTACAGGAACTATAGCTTCTGAAGGAACTACAATTGCATCCTTAATAATATTTAAAGGTAGTTTTACATCAGCAAAAGTTCCAGGAAAAAGTTTTCCATCTATATTATCTGCAATAGCGCGAATTTGTAAAGTACGGGTTGCTACTTCTACCTCTGGTTCAATAGCATATATTTTTGCTGAATACACTTTATCAGATCCTGAAACTGAAAAATCTATAGTTGAACCTGATTTTACTTGCGAGGCATATTTTTCAGGAATAGAGAACGTTATTTTTAATTTTCCGGTATTGACTAATTTTGCTACCAAAACAGTTGGCGTTATATAAGTTCCTGGCGAAATAGAGCGTAAACCAATTTTTCCTGAAAATGGTGCTTTTACAGAAGTTTTGGCAATTTGAGCCTTAATTAATTGCGTCTGTGCTTTCATAGAAGCATAGTCTGCATTTGCAACATCAAATTCTTCCTGACTAATAGCTTCTTTTTGAAGTAATAATTTTGCTCTTCTTTCATTTTCAGCTGCCAAACCTTCTTTAGTTTGGGCTTGTCTTAGTTGTGCTCTTAATTCAATATCATTTACCTTAAATAGTACCTGGCCTTTATTTACATATGTGCCTTCAGTAAAATAAATACCTTCAACAATTCCTGAAACTTCACTGTGAATTTCTATTTGCTCATTGGCTTCCACAGATCCGGATAATGACAGGTTATTATCAAATGTGGAAGTTTTAACCACAATACCTGTTACAGTTGTAGGGCGGTCTTTATCGCCGGACTTTTTAGACTCGTCGTTTTTACTTTTGTTAGAAACAACTCTGTAGGCAATAAACCCTCCGAGTACTATAATTAACAGGGCATAAACTAGATTTTTTACTTTCATAAAATTGAGGTAAATGTTTTTTGGGATTGTTTTTAGTAGCTTACAAATTTAACTTTTTGAACCGTAATCGAAAGAGGTTGGGCCATTATTTAACATTTGTATGTACAAGTTTTTAAATTAGATTCTATATAAGACTGTTTCTGTTTACAAAGGTTTAATGTAGTGGCAAAAAAAGTTTTTTATACTTAAATAATTGATGTAAAAAAGTGAAGAAACAGTATTTATAAATACAATTTTATTAAGTTTTTACTTAAAAAAAAAGTAAAATTACGCGTTTGTAAAGTAAGAAAAAACGTATATAATGTTTTTTTGCTGTATTTTGTCTGATTTATTTTGTTGTTTATCGATTTTATTTGTAACATTGATAACGTTAAACAATATTATGATTTTTTTGTGAGAATATTAATGATTTTGCATGTTAAACGTTAATATGTGTAGGTTTTTTATTTCTATTGAGTTAATTTTTTTGTTTTTACAGGTCAATAAATTAACAACTGTTTATATTTTAAATTAAAAATCGTCTATTTATGAAGAAAAAATTACTTCTTGGTTTATGGTTTACTTTTTTACTTGTTGCAATTTCTTATTTGTTTTGGCAAAATGAATTTAAATACAGTTTGCCTACACCAGTTCCTAAAGGTTACTATGAGATAGCCATGGGGAGTAAAATTGATTTAAAATGTTGTGTGACAGATCAAAGACCTGTTTTTATCCATTTTTTTAATCCTGATTGTCCGTGTTCACGTTTTAATATACCCCACGTTAGTGGCCTGATTAAAAAATACGGAGACAGAATCAATTTTAAAATTGTGGTTCTAAACAAAGAAAAAACTTTTACAATAGAAGAAATTCAGAACAAATTTGACGCAAAAATCCCTGTTTATTTTGATGAAGAAATAGCAAAAAATTGTGGTGTTTTCTCAACGCCTCAGGCAGTTCTCGTCGATGCTTCTCAAAACTTATATTATCGCGGCAATTACAATAAAACCAGATATTGCACCAATGCCGATAGTAATTATGCCCAGCAGGCAATAGATTCTTTATTAAGTCATACAAATGCCCCTTCATTTGATGCGTTAGCCCTCCGGGCTTATGGATGTTCGTTACCAAAATGCACTAAATAAATCTAACCTTAACATTACCTAAAATTATGAAAGTAAAAGCTAGTTTGAATGAACAGGATTACCTGTACAATTTTATGTCTACAATGACACAAAAATCAGATACGATTATTAATTATGTTCTTGCCATTTATTTTCTACTCGGGATCGCTCTGGCTTTTAAATATGATACCTGGGAGATTGGAGCAGGAGTGGGAACATTAAATCTATTAGCGTATTATTCGGCAAAATTTTTTCTTAAAAAATCCAAATTTTATCAATATGTATTATCGGTTGTGCTTGCCATTTTTATGGCGCAATATATTTATCAGATGCATGGTTTGTTCGAAATGCACTTTACGGTTTTTATTGCCAGCACAATCCTGATTATTTATCAAAACTGGAAATTACAAATTCCACTTACGCTTTTAGTTGTCTTGCATCATGGAGTTTTGGCTTATATGCAAAACTTTATTTACACAGATCCAAAAGGAATACAATTGTATTTTTCGCAAGTGAATTTCGATATGGAAACGTTTATTATTCATGTAATATTAGCTGCTGTCGTTTTCTTTATGAACGGATATTGGGCTTACTATTTTAAAGCGCATAGCCAAAACCATATTTCTAAAATATCTGATGAATATGAATTGGAAAATATGAAATTGGCATCGGCAAAATATAGTTCATTATCTGCCACTAAAGAATATAATGATTTTGTACACAGAACCACATTAGATCTGAAATTGCCAGTAAGTTCAGTGTTAAAACTTATTGATGTATCAAAAGACCATACGGATAACGATCAGCTTTTAAGTTATTTAGATATGATGCGTGAAAGTGCCAAAAAAATTGATGATATGGTTAATGATATTCATGTTAAGTCAATCAATAGTAGACCATCACACTAAAGATTTCTAACTTATTGTAATCAAATAATTTATACTTTATGCAATTGAATACTATACTCAGAATGTAATTACATATTAATTTTAAATACAAAATTTATGGATACCAGAATTACCCGCCCGATCCCATCAGACAGAGAAGTTGATTGGAATAAGAATAAAGTACTACTCAGTAAAACAGATACAAAAGGAACCATTTTATACGCCAATGAAGATTTTATTGACGTTTCCGGTTATGATGAATTTGAGCTTATTGGACAGCCTCATAATTTAATTCGCCATCCTGACATGCCTAAAGTGATTTTTAAATTGCTATGGGATAGTATTAAATCGGGTAAAAACATTCATGCCATCATCAAGAATATGTCTAAAACGGGTAGATATTATTGGGTAATTACCGATTTTAAAATCGTAGCCGATTCTGATGGTGAGATCGTGGGATATTTTGGAACAAGAAAATCCGTTTCAGAGGATATTATTGTAAAGTTCATCGAACCTCTGTATAAAAAGCTTTTACATATCGAAGAAGCCAGTGGAATGTTAGCAGCTGAAGACTATTTGACTGGCTTTTTAGAGGAACGCAAAAAAACATATATGGAATATATTGATCATCTTGTTGCAACAGGAAAAGATGATAAAAACAAAGTGAGTAAAGGTCTTTTTAATGGTCTCTTTGAAAAGAAAGAAGCGCCTAAAAAGAAATAATTTTTAAGTTCCTAAGTCTCTAAGATTCTAAGTCACTAAGATTAAAGCTTAGTGACTTAGAATCTTAGAGACTTAGGAACTTAACTAATATAATTCCAAAAAAGAGATAATTAAAATTGATAGCTTCATTGTATCGAAGAAAATATTCAAATCAAAAATTTGCACCCAGTCTAACCACTCTTGCCAAAGACAATTACACTGAGTTTTTTTAGCTTTAGGTTTTCAAAAACCTCTGTCCCTTTGAGCCCTTATAGCTTTGAACCTTAAGAAATATAATTCCAAATGTTTTTCTTCTTCGTCAATTCTATAAATACAGCTTTTAGTACAGCATGTTCTGGTTTTTGGAGAGGGCCGTCTTCTTTTAGAATTTTCATTGCATAATTTCGGGCTAAACTTAAAATATCACGATCTCTGACTATATCCGCAATCTGAAGGTTTAAAACACCGCTTTGTTGTGTTCCCATTAAATCTCCGGGACCACGTAGTTTCAGGTCGACTTCTGCAATTTCAAAACCATCATTCGTTTGAACCATAGTTTCCATACGGGTTTTACTATCAGCACTTAATTTGTGACTCGTCATTAAAATGCAATAACTTTGTTCGGCGCCACGACCAACACGGCCACGTAATTGGTGTAACTGTGACAATCCAAAACGTTCAGCACTTTCAATAATCATTACACTCGCATTCGGAACATTTACACCAACTTCAATTACGGTTGTAGCCACCATAATATTGGTTTTTCCTTCAGAAAAGCGTTTCATTTCAGCATCTTTATCTGCTGGTTTCATTTTTCCATGCAAAATTGAAATGGAATATTGAGGCAGCGGAAAATCACGCGAGATACTTTCGTAACCGTCCATCAAATCTTTATAATCCATTTTTTCAGATTCCTGAATCAACGGATAAACGATATAAATTTGCCTTCCTAAAGCAATTTCGTCACGAAGGAATTTCCAAACTTTCAAACGATTACTGTCAAAACGATGTACAGTCTGAATTGGTTTTCTGCCAGGTGGCAATTCATCAATTACAGATATATCTAAATCTCCGTATAAACTCATCGCCAAAGTTCTGGGGATAGGAGTAGCGGTCATTACTAAAACGTGTGGCGGAATATCATTTTTCTTCCATAATTTCGAACGTTGTTCTACACCAAAACGATGTTGCTCATCAATTACAGCCAAACCTAAATTTTGAAATTGTACTTTATCTTCCAGTAAAGCGTGAGTACCTATTAAAATGTGTAAACTGCCATTTTCAAGTTCTTCGTGAATTACTTTTCTAGCCGCAGTTTTGGTTGATCCTGTCAGTATTTTGATAGTAAGATTTAATGTTTTAGCCAATTCAGATAAACCAATAAAATGCTGATTTGCCAGAATTTCTGTCGGAGCCATTAAACATGCCTGAAAACCATTATCAATAGCCAACAGCATGCTCATAAAAGCCACAATAGTTTTTCCGGAACCCACATCTCCTTGTAATAATCGGTTCATTTGGGCATTGCTTCCCATGTCTGCACGAATTTCTTTTATTACTCTTTTTTGAGCATTCGTAAGTTCAAATGGCAAGTGATTTTGATAAAATTCATTAAAAAGTTCACCCACTTTGGTAAAGGGATGCCCTTTTATTTTATGTTTCCGAATTAGGTTCTTAGTAATTAATTGAAGCTGAATAAAAAACAATTCTTCAAATTTTAATCGAAATTGGGCTTTCGCCAAAGCATCAGTGCTTTTTGGAAAATGAATATTAAATAAGGCCGCTCTTTTTGGAATTAATTTTAATTCTTCAATTAAATAAGGCGGAAAAGTTTCAGTAAACAAGGCTTGGGTTTCCAAAAACAATTGCTCCATCATTTTATTAATAGTTCGGTTTGAAATCCCTCTGTTTGCAAGTGTTTCTGTAGAAGGATAGATCGGTTGCATGGCTGAACGAAGGCTTTTTTCGTGTTCGCTTAATAACTCAATTTCCGGATGCGCCATACTAAATTGGCTTCCATACAAAGCACATTTTCCAAAAATCACACAAACTTCATTCAGTTTTAAACTTTCACGAATCCATTTATGGCCCTGAAACCAATTCAAATCAATTTGGCCTGTATCATCCACGAAAGTGGCAACCAAACGCTTCTTGTTTTTCGCAAATTCAACTGTTTTTATGTTGATGATTTTTCCAATAATCTGAACTTCGGTTCCAGTATTTTGAAGCTCATTTATTTTATAATAACGAGTCCTGTCAATATACCTATTCGGAAAAAAATTAACTAAATCTCCGTATTTATGAATGCCCAATTCCTTACGAAGCAACTGGCCACGACTCGGACCAACGCCTTTTAAGTATTCGATCGGGGTTTCAAGGAGATTGTTAGACATTAATTATTTTAGATTTTAGAAACGATTTAGATTTTAGAAAATAGAGCATAGAATAAAGAACATAGGCAGAATCTATTCTCTTTATTCTATACTCTATTTTCTTTCATCTTTGGAAAAGCGAAGATAGATTTTAATTGGGAAATTTGAAAATCAATATTTTTTAGAATTTATACTGTGACAAAAAGAAGTACTTTGCTTTGGGTTGAAAATTAAAATGTTTTTTGTACGTATAAATACCTGATTTTTAAATAATTCTATATTTAAAACTAAAAATTATCCTACATAATAGTATCTTTGTTTATGAGTTTTAGTTAAAGATAAATAAATTGATTTCTAAAATCTCTGCCAAAAACATTAAATCTAACATTAAACTTTCTTTATTATGGAAACAATCAAATTTACAGAAACAATCGAAAACAACCATGTTCAGGCACCTTTTAGAGTAGGAGAATGGCTTCCTTCTGATAAAAAGATTCTTCAGGAGTGGATGAATGTTTTAATTGAGGAAACGGATAAAAATCCAAAACAATTATTGCCTGTTATTGCTGAATTTAAGTCTTTTATAGAAAACGACCCCGAAGTATTTATGTATTTTAATTTGATGTTTAGTCAGGTTCCAAAGAAGTACAGAAAAGATCCTGCCGGAAATAAACAGGTTCGTGATTATCATCATATGCTGCAATTGTTTAATACTATTATGACGAATGCTCCTGAATTTAATACAACGGGAGTTGTTGGTTTCCCTATTAATGCCATTTTAGACTGGTCAATGGGAACTGAAGCTGGCTACGCTGCATTTTTAAGTGAAAAAGTAAATAAGCAATTCAAAAAAATGTTGAACGAATGGGGGATTTTCCTAAAATCAGCTGATTCTTGTGCTGTTTTAAATAAAGATCCTAAAAAAGGCTGGTTTGGAGCAGCTGCGATGAAAGCGATGCCTAATTTTGATACCGAATTTATTTGCCAGCCTGAATTAGAACATCATGGATTTACATCCTGGGATAATTTTTTTACTCGTGAATTTAGACCGGGACGGAGACCTTTGGCAAGTCCGGACGATAATAATGTAATTACTAACGCCTGCGAATCTGCTCCTTACAGAATTGCTGAAAAAGTAAATGGCAGGGATAAATTTTGGATAAAAGCACAGCCATATTCTGTTGAACATATGATGGCTGGAGATTCTTTTACAGAAAAATTTATTGGCGGAACTATCTATCAGGCTTTTTTGAGTGCTTTAAGTTACCATCGCTGGCATAGCCCGGTGAGTGGCACCATCGTTAAAGCATATACTGTTGACGGAACTTATTATGCAGAAGCAATTTCTGAAGGGTTTGACGATGCGGGGCCAAATGATTCTCAAGGTTATATTACTGAACTAGCCACAAGAGCACTTATTTTTATACAAGCTGACAATCCAAAAATAGGATTAATGTGTTTTATGCCGGTTGGAATGGCCGAAGTTTCTTCCTGCGAAATAACCGTTTATGAAGGTCAACATGTCAAAAAAGGAGATCAACTTGGAATGTTTCATTTTGGAGGTTCAACACACTGTCTATTTTTTGGTCCTCAGGTAAAGCTTGCGTTTGATATGCATGGTCAAAAGCCAGGCTTAAATTCCAGTAATATTCCTTTAAAATCTAAAATTGCAACTGTATTATAAATTAAATTTTATAGTAAAATTATATAAAAACTCTGCTTTTAAATAGTAGAGTTTTTTCGTTTAATAAATAATTTTAACAAATAAAAGCAACCTTTTAACGAAACCTTTATCTAGTAAGTAAATCAAAAAACTTAAAAAATAGTTATGAAGAAGTTTGGAGTTGTTTTTATATTAATGTTTTGCCATATTTCTTGTTCTAATAATGAGGTTGATCGTGTGGTCGCACCAAATTATTACGGAAAATGGAAACTGACTAAAATGACAGGAGTCTTTATTCCGTCATTTTATATTAACGGGAATCCCCAATGGCAGGAATTTTATGATTTTAAAAAAGATAGTACTTTTATAAAAATAAGAATAGAAGAAACAACAAAAACTTATGCGTCTGGAAAATTTGAGATTATAAAAAATCAAAATAAGACACATATAAAATTGACTTACAAGGAAGACAATGACATCATTGGAAGCTGTTTTGGAGATTTAAGCGAAGATCTATATGTAAATTCAGAAGGTTTATTAACAAGTACATGGCGAATGTTTGACGGACCGGGTTTGTTTTATAAAAAAATGAGATAAAAAAATGTAAATTTGCAATAACTTATAAAAACTATTCAGTAATTAAATTGAATAGTTTTTTGTTTTTAAAAACTTTAAAGATGACAACACATTTAGCACTTTTACGCGGTATCAACGTTTCAGGTCATAACATGATGAAAATGGAAGCTTTGAAAACAATGTTAGAGAATATTGGTTTTACAAATGTGAGAACCTATTTACAATCTGGGAATGTTTTTGTTGATACTGAAGAAGAAAGCGCATCAAAAGTGGGATTTATAATCAAACAGGAAATTTTTAAAGTCTTTGGACATGAAGTTCCGACGATTGTTATTACTAAAGAAGATCTGGAATTGTGTTTTAAAAACAGTCCATATCTAAAAGGGAAAGATATTGATACTAAAAAATTATATGTTGCTTTTGTATCGACTGCATTGAAAAGCGAAAATATAAATGATTTAAAAATCAGTCAGTTTAAACCTGACGAAGCGAGCATCGACGGAAACAGAATTTTTATTAAATATGCTATAGGAGCCGGAAAAACCAGATTAGAAGGCAAGTATATTGAGAAAAAATTAAATGTAATCGTTACAATGCGGAATTGGAATACGGTAACTAATCTGCTTAAAATGTACTCGGAAGATTAATTTTTTTAAAAAAAATAAGCCACGAATTCACGAATTGAGTTTACTTTTCGGCATTAATAATTCGTGAATTCGTGGCGATTGTTTAATTTATTTAGGAATCAAATCACAATACCAAAAGCCATAATCAAAAGCATCGCTGGCACTTGTATCGCAAGCGGTATCTGATGAATCTTCATTTTTAGGTTTTTCATATTTTCTATAAACGATTTCTCCAATTTCAAAGTCAATTGGTTTTGAAAAAATTGGACCATCAAAAGCAAAGGTGTGAAATTCTCCGTTTTCACCGCAAACATCAACGTTCTCTGGTAAGTCATTAATAAAATCCTGATCGATAATTCGGCCCACAAAACTTTTGTCTAAATAACGTTCGTTTACACAAA
This sequence comes from Flavobacterium sp. Root420, assembly GCF_001427905.1. Taxonomy (GTDB): domain Bacteria; phylum Bacteroidota; class Bacteroidia; order Flavobacteriales; family Flavobacteriaceae; genus Flavobacterium. Next base: position 270,656 of record NZ_LMEF01000023.1, on the reverse strand, counting down.
CGACGATAGTTTTAAATCCTAAAGAAATAAATTCCTGAATTAAATCTTTTGTTGGAATTTTCCAAATTGGGAAAACGCCTTCAAAACCAATTTTTGCCAATTGGTCTTCACGATATTTGCGTAAATCTTCCAGAAAAATATCTCCAAAAACAGAATGTGTAATACCTTGTTTTTTTATTTCGGTTAAGGTTTCAGTCATAACATTTTCATAGACTTCCATCGTTGGCATTTCTGGAACCTGTAAAATTTTTAAAGGCAATCCTATACTTTTTGCTTGCTCTTCTAAAAGCTCCACACGAACACCGTGCATTGAAATACGCTGAAATTGCTGATTGACACTCGTCAATAAACATTCAATCTTATAATCAGGATTTTGTAGAATTTTGTATAAGGCAAGAGCAGAATCTTTTCCGCTGCTCCAGCTAAATAAGGCTTTTTTTGGTGTTGGCACGCTGTTATTATTTTATGTGGTAAACTTACAAATTTCATTCGATTTGTTGGTGAAACCTTTGTAACTTTGGATTCTTATACGCCAATAAATGACATTATTTCAGGATAAATATAAAATTGATTCCAAAAGACTGAAAAATTGGGATTATTCCAGCGAAGCGATTTATTTCATAACAATAGTTGCTCAAAATCGAGAATGTATTTTTGGATCTATCGAGAATGAGAAAATGATTTTAAATGAAAATGGTCAAATTGTAGAGAATGAGCTTCTGAAATCTATTAGAATTCGTAAAAACTGGTTTTTCCATAATTGGATTGTGATGCCAAATCATGTGCATTTGTTGATAGAAATTCAAAATATAAATGATGTTTTATCCACAATGCATATCGTAGAGGCGCACAGCAGTGCGTCTACGCCCGGCATATCGACAAAGATTGGGTCAAACGTTGCCGAGACGCACTGCTGTGCGCCTCTACGTGATAATCGAGACGGGAATAGGAGTCAAAATCATTTGGAAATTAAATTATCCCGTACACCCAAATCAATTTCATCATTTGTGACGTTATTCAAATCAGTCACAACAATGCAAATTAATAATATTCGTGAAGTGAAAAACGAAGCCAATTCCACAAAAATATGGCAATCTAATTATCACGATCATATTGTTCGTAATTACAAAAGATTTGAAACGATTTATAATTATATAAAAAGTAATCCAAGGTCTTGGGAAATGGATTCCATAAATTCTAATTTTCAATGAAATACATCTTTTTAATATTTACCACTTTTATTTTTGCACAGCAAACCAAATTTGTAGATTTCAAAACCGTTTCGGGGCAATTATCTTTAAATGCAAAGGAAAAATCTGTTTCAGGTTCTGTTGATTATCAATTTGAGGTTTTAAATCCAATTGATACTATTAAGATCGATGCCAAAAACATGGAGTTTACTAAAGTTCAACTCAATAATAAAGAGGCTGTTTTTGTAAATACTGGCAAGCAATTGCAAATCGTAAATAATTTCCAGAAAGGAGAAAATCATTTAACTTTTGAATATTCTGTTAAACCCAAACAGGCTTTGTATTTTGTTGCTATTGAAAATCATGAAGTACAAATCTGGACGCAGGGACAGGGAAGATACACGAGTAATTGGTTTCCGAGTTTTGATGATGTCAACGAAAAGGTGATTTTTAATTTGGGGATTACATACGATGCATCATATCAGGTCGTTTCGAATGGAATTTTAAAAGAGAAAAACTCAACTGGAAATTTGATTCATTGGCAATATGAAATGGAAAAACCAATGAGTTCTTATTTAGTAATGTTATCCGTTGGAAAATATGATAAAAAAGAATTTACGGCAAAATCTAAAACTCCGCTAGAATATTATTTAGAACACAAAGATGCCAATCGTTTTGAACCAACCTATCGTTATTCAAAACGTATTTTTGATTTTTTGGAGAAAGAAATTGGAGTACAATATCCTTGGGAAATTTACAGACAAATTCCGGTTCGCGATTTCCTTTATGCCGGAATGGAAAATACAACTTCAACGCTTTTTGCCACGCGATATGTGGTAGATTCAATTGGTTTTGAAGATAGAAATTATACTAATGTCGACGCGCACGAATTGGCTCATCATTGGTTTGGTGATTTAATTACAGCCGAAAGCAGTACACATCACTGGCTTCAGGAAGGTTTTGCAACTTATTACGCGGCTTTGGCTGAAAGAGAAATTTACGGCGACGATTATTTCTATTCGAAGTTATACGATACAGCACAACAGATAAAATTTGCCTCAAGAACAGATACAATTCCGGTTTTAAATGCCAAAGCGAGTTCATTGACTTTTTATGAAAAAGGAGCATGGGTCTTGTTTGTTTTGCATGAATCGATTGGAGACAAAGCTTTCAAAAAAGCAATAAAAAGTTATTTAAAAAAGTATGCTTATCAAACCGTAAACACACAAAATTTCTTCGATGAAATAAGAAAAGTATCTAATTTTGATCTAGATAAATTACAGAAAACCTGGTTAGAATCGACTGTTTTTGATACATCGGCGGCCAATGCTTTATTGAGTAAGAATAAAGCGATTCAGGTTCGGTTGGAAATAGATAAATTGAAGAAAACACCGTTGACTGAAAAGGAAGCTTTCCTTAAAAAAACTTTAGAATCAGATATTTATCATTCTATAAAAGAAGCGATTGTTGATCAATTGGAAAATGAAAAATTTGAAGTAAAAAAAGCCTTATTACTAATTGCTTTGCAGACGAATAATATTCAGGTTCGTCAGGCTGTTGCTGCTTCATTATCAAAAATACCCGAAGATTTTAGAACAGAATATGAAACGTTACTTGATGATAAATCATACCAAACCCAGGAAATTGCTTTGTATTATTTATGGAGAAATTTTCCGGAGCATCGCATAGCTTATCTCAATAAATCGAAAGATTGGATTGGTTTCAACGATTATAATCTTCGCACTTTATGGCTTTCATTGGCTCTGTCAACCTCAAATTATGCAGATAATCCGGAATCTTTAATTGCCGAATTAACCGCATTTTCATCTACAAAATATGAAGCCACAACAAGACAAAATGCACTCGAAAAGTTAATTGCTTTTAAAATTATTAACGATCAGGTTTTGAGTAATTTAGTTGGAGCAACAACGCATCATATGTGGCAATTTTCAAAATTTGGAAGAGATACAATAAGATTGTTATTAAAAAATCCTGAAATGCGTGCTTCGTTTGAAAGAATTTTGCCTAATTTGACCCCCGATGAACAGTTTCAATTGAATCGTTTGTTGAAAGAGATAGAGAAGTAGAAGCAAGAAACAAGAGGAAAGATTGACGAGAATAGAATATAGAATATAGAGTAAAGAGCAAAAGTTTAAAAAGTGAATAGGAAAGTCTTTGCTCTTGCTTCTTTGCTCTATTCTCTAAATAAATACAAAACCTACATTAAATATATGAGAGCATTGGTTATTTCTGGTGGAGGAAGTAAAGGAGCATTTGCCGGCGGTGTTGCGCAATACCTAATAGAAGAAAAAAATTACGAATACGATTTGTTTTTAGGAACTTCTACAGGAAGTTTACTTATTCCGCATTTGGCTTTAGGTCACATCAAAAAAATTCACTCAGTTTATACGAATGTTACCATGGGAAGCATTTTCAATATTTGCCCATTTGTAGTTAAAAATAAAGATGGAGTTGATATTGTAACGATTAACCACTTTAATGTAATACGTCAGTTTTTTAAAGGAAAAAGAACTTTTGGCGAAAGCAAAGGTTTGAAGAAATATATTAGAAATAATTTTTCCTTATCAGATTTTAATAAACTAAAAAAACTGAATAATGATGTCGTTATTACTGTAACTAATTTTACTAAAAACGAATCAGAATACAAATCGGTAAAAGATTGTACGTATGAGGAATTTTGCGATTGGTCCTGGATCTCCAGTAACTACGTGCCTTTTATGAGTTTGGTGGAGAAAGACAATTGCGAATATGGCGATGGCGGGTTTTCAAGTTTAGTGCCAATTCGGGAAGCGATCAACCGTGGTGCGACAGAAATTGATGTAATTATCTTAGAAACTGAAGTAAATATGGATAAAACTGTTATTGGTAAAAATCCGTTTTCACTAATGATTGATTTGTTCCGAATAGCCTTGGATCAGGTTGAAAAACATGATATTGCTATAGGAAAACTTATGGCAAACAATAAGAATGTGAAACTTAACTTATATTATACGCCCACAAAACTGACTGATAATGCGTTAATTTTTAATAAGGAAGTGATGAAAGAATGGTGGGAGCAAGGTTATGAATACGCTCAGAATAAGTCTGAGGTTATGAGTGATAATAGGTAATTTTAGATTGTTGATTTTAGATTTTAGATTGTCTGTGCGGGATCTAAAATCTAAAATCGGAACTCTAAAATTAAAATGTTACCAAAGTTCTGAAACCTCATTTTTAATATAACCCAAAGCAGCATTGCTAGGAGATTGTTTCTCTAATAAATCATTCAAGATTTTCTCTCTTAATTTATCAGCGCTGTCGACTCTGTCGCTCATTGCAGCTTTACGGATAATTTGTATCGTTGAGTTTTTAGCGGTTGTAATTATTGTCCAACATTCATCAGACATATAAATTTGCTGCGTTAAATTGTGTTCGAATTCCTGTTCAATTTGGTCGATTACGAAGTTTTCATAATCATGTTTTTCGTTTGAAATTGGCGCAATTCTAATCAATAATTTGGTCAGGTTGATACGCTCTAAATATAAAGTCATACGCTCGTAAGCCTGTAAACGTATAGGTAAAGATTGTTTTTGATATTCCCTGTTTAACAGAAAATTACGTTTTTTATCATTGTTTTTAATATGTAGTTCAAAAAAACTATAAGCCACAAATCCGGTAACGATGGCTGGTAAAGTATAACTCGCTAATTCTATAATTCTTGTAAAATCCATTTGGTTTAATTTTTCAACAAAAATATAATTTTTGCTGAGAAAACAATAGTAATTCTATTGTAATAAATAAAAGGGAAGTTTACTTTTGTGTACAGTTCTCAAAACCAAATGAAACACAATATTAATGGAAAGCTATATTATAATTTTACTTTGTTTAGCTGCTTTTGCTGCAGGATTTATTGATGCAATTGTTGGTGGCGGAGGACTCATTCAAACACCAATGGGATTAATTTTATTGCCCAATTTACCGGTTTCTACAGTTATTGGAACTTTAAAATTACCAGCTTTTACCGGAACTGCTTTTGCTGCTTTCCAATATTTGAAAAAAGTAGTTATTCAGTGGAAATTACTTTTGATTATGATGTGTTTAGCCGTTCCCTCAGCATTTTTGGGTTCTACAATTTTGACAATGGTGAGTAATGACTTTATGAAACCGCTTTTGCTCGTGGTTTTGTCCTTACTATTCATATATACTTATGCGAAGAAAAATTTTGGTCAGCATGTTGCAAAAGATCATTCACCAACAACACAAATAATTTACGCAGTTGTTATCAGTGTGATTGTTGGTTTTTATGATGGATTTATCGGTCCTGGCACCGGAAGTTTTTTTGTTGTGGCTTTTATAGCGCTTTTAGGCTTCGATTTTTTGCATGCTTCTGCGAATGCTAAAATGGTAAATCTGGCTACTAATTTCGGTTCAATCTGCTTGTTTATGATAAAAGGAAAAATCATATGGACAATCGCGATTCCGATGGCAGTCAGCAATGGACTTGGAGGATGGCTTGGCGCTAAACTGGCAATCAATAAAGGGAATGGCTTTATTCGGATTTTCTTTTTGGTTGTGGTAATCGGTACTTTGATTCGATTTGCGTATGATGTGTTTTTTAAATAAGGTATAAGAGGGTGAGATTCTGAGTGCTAAGTTTTATTCTGTTTTTTGTTTACTATCATTTAATTGGAGTATATTTGTATTATATTAATACTAATGGTATCATAAGATGATAGAAATAGTTGAAAATTACGAGAATTACATCAATAGTCTACCTGAATTAATAGGTAAGTCGTATTATAAAGCAGAATTTTTTATGCAAAAATTAGGTTTAAAACACGCAACTTATTATAGAAAGTTAAAATCGAAAAACTTCACTCATCAAGAAGTTAAGCTAATTACTACACTTTTATTTCCTGAAGAAATTTTACTTCAGCAGCTAGAAAAAAGCGAAGAAGATATTAAAGCAGGGAGAACGATAGATTTTTCAGATTTTAAAGAAAAACTAAAAGCTAAGTACAATATCTAAATTTGTTGGATTTCTTTTGTTGTCCCAAAAAAGAACTACATAAATTACTTGAAGTTCGATTTTGTAAAACAAATAAACTTGATTTGATATTAAGAATTTTCGATAGGAAGTTTTTTTATATCTAGATCCAATTTGATTATTATGTTCAATCATGTGCAGAATTGAAATAGTATTTTAGAAAAAGAAGCTGATTTACTTTCAGAGTATTTATACAGGATGTCAAAATATGTTTTCTCAGCTACTTCAGTAATTACTATTTTCATTTTATTTCATAAGTTTTGCAAATATAAGATTATTTAAAATTAAGGAATTTTCTTTCAAGATATTTAAAAGAAGCCAATTGTTTGTATCTGAGCCCCGATAGAGGTGGTATCCTCGCATCCCGATGGCTATCGGGAGGAGAGATATAGCCGAAAGCGGGAATGCTGTCTGAAAAAGAGCCCTTTGTTTTGCTTCGGACAAATATTTTATAATGACCTAATTAACCAATTTTAAAATATCTTAGTAACTTAGAACCTTAGTCTCTTAGTATCTTTCTTTTTACATCTTTAATTGCTATTTTTGCATAAAAGGAGAAAAATTTCATGCAAAAATATATTGACCAGCTAAACGAAGCACAACGAGAACCCGTTTTAAAGAAAGACGGGCCAATGATTATTATTGCTGGTGCAGGATCTGGAAAAACCCGTGTTTTAACTATTAGAATTGCTTATTTGATGGCGCAGGGTGTTGATGCATTCAACATTTTGTCGCTTACTTTTACAAATAAAGCGGCCCGTGAAATGAAACACAGGATTTCGGATATTGTGGGAGCAACGGAGGCTAAAAACCTATGGATGGGAACTTTTCACTCAATTTTTGCCCGTATTCTTCGTTCAGAATCGGATCATTTGGGTTACCCTTCCAATTTTACGATTTATGATTCACAAGATTCCGCCAGACTTATTTCTTCTATTATTAAAGAAATGCAGCTGGATCGTGATATCTATAAACCAAAGCAGATTTTAGGCCGAATTTCAAGCTATAAAAATAGTTTGATTACAGTAAAAGCCTATTTCAACAATCCTGAATTGGTTGAAGCCGATGCAATGGCAAAAAGACCGAGATTGGGAGAAATTTACCAGCAATATGTAGAGCGCTGTTTTAAGGCCGGTGCCATGGATTTTGATGATTTATTATTGAAAACTAATGAGTTACTAACTCGTTTTCCAGAAGTTTTAGCGAAATATCAGAATCGTTTCCGTTATATTTTGGTTGATGAGTATCAGGATACAAATCATTCTCAGTATTTGATTGTTAGGGCTTTATCTGATAAATTTCAGAATATTTGTGTAGTTGGAGATGACGCTCAGAGTATTTATGCTTTTCGTGGAGCGAATATTAATAATATCCTAAATTTTCAGAAGGATTATGAAGGTGTTGTAATGTTTCGTTTGGAGCAAAATTACCGTTCGACCAGAAATATTGTTGAAGCGGCAAACACTGTAATGGAACATAATAAAACCAAACTGGATAAAGTAGTTTGGACGGCGAATGATTTTGGAGCAAAAATTAAGGTTCATCGTAGTTTGACGGATGCAGAAGAAGGACGTTTTGTGGCCAGTACCATTTTTGAACAGAAAATGCAAAATCAGCTTCATAATGGAGCTTTTGCCATTTTGTATCGTACTAATGCTCAGTCGCGTGCGATGGAGGATGCATTAAGAAAACGCGATATTCCGTATCGAATTTATGGTGGATTGTCTTTTTATCAACGTAAAGAAATCAAAGATGTTTTGTGTTATCTGCGTTTGATAATCAACCCAAAAGATGAAGAGGCTTTGGTTCGTGTGATTAATTATCCAGCTCGTGGAATAGGAGATACAACTGTTGAAAAACTTACGATTGCTGCGAATCATTACAAACGTTCGATTTGGGAAGTAATGGTAAATATTGATAAGATCGATTTAAAACTGAATACCGGAACAAAGAATAAACTGAATGATTTTGTGACGATGATTCAGAGTTTTCAGGTAATCAATGAAAACCAGGATGCCTTTTATATTACAGATCACGTTGCCAAAAAAACAGGTTTGGTTCAGGAATTGAAAAAAGATGCTACACCTGAAGGAATGGCAAAAATTCAGAACATTGAAGAGCTTTTAAACGGTATAAAAGATTTTACTGAAGGCCAAAGAGAAATTGACGGTGCAAGAGGAGCTTTATCTGAATTTATGGAAGATGTTGCACTTGCAACTGATTTAGATAAAGATACTTCTGATGAAGATCGTGTAGCCTTAATGACGATTCACCTGGCAAAAGGACTTGAGTTTCCTCATGTTTTTGTGGTTGGTATGGAAGAAGATTTGTTTCCAAGTGCGATGAGTATGAGCACCAGAAGTGAATTAGAAGAAGAACGTCGTTTATTTTACGTAGCTTTAACTCGTGCAGAACATCAGGCGTATCTGACATATGCGCAATCGCGCTACCGTTGGGGGAAACTGACAGATAGTGAGCCATCGCGTTTTATTGAAGAGATCGATCCGCAGTATTTAGAATATTTAACGCCTGCAGAAAGTAATTACCGTTACAAACCGATGATTGACGGTGATATTTTTGGAGATGTTGATAAATCTAAATTACGACTGGCAAAACCAATAGGAGGAACGCCACCAAAACATATTACCGATAACGAGCCAAAACCGGATTTAAATATTCGCAAGCTAAAACCTGTTGCAGGTAATGCACCAAGTGCCTCAAATGCGAATTTATTTGATAGTAAACTAACTATTGGAAATGTAGTAATGCACGAACGTTTTGGAAAAGGTGAAGTTGTTAATTTAGAAGGTTTTGGTCCCGATAAAAAAGCTGAAATAAAATTTGAAGTTGGTGGAATTAAAAAACTATTACTGAGATTTGCAAAGCTTGATATAATAGGTTAAAAAATAGAAGAAAGAAAATAAATAGAGGCAAGAAAAAAGACTTTTCATAAAACTTAATTTAATTGAAATTATCAGTTTTTTGGAGGGTACTTATTTGTTGATAACGACATATTTAGTTTTTAACTCATGATGTTTTTGCAGGGACTTGATTTTCATTGTTCACATTTTTTCTTTATATTCCGTGGAAATGGAAATATTCTTCATTTTAATTGAATTTATTTGCATGTGAATTAACTATATACACTAAAAGTTTTAAAAGGAATAAACTTTAGTCTTTATTCTATAATCTAACATCTTTATTCTAAAAAAAAATGGCTGAGTTCATAAAAATATACCCTGATAAACCAAGTGAAGCTGCAATTGCAAAAGTGGTAAAAGTGCTTCAAAATGGCGGTTTGGTAATTTATCCAACTGATACTGTTTACGGTTTGGGTTGTGATATTACCAATTCACGTGCCTTAGAGAAAATTGCTAAGATTAAGGGAGTAAAGTTAGAAAAAGCAAACTTCTCCTTTATTTGTCACGATTTGAGTAATCTATCAGATTATGTAAGACAGATCGATACGGCAACTTTTAAAATTTTAAAAAGGGCATTACCTGGTCCCTATACTTTTATTTTGCCGGGGAATAATAATTTGCCTAAAGAATTTAAAAAGAAAACAACGGTAGGGATTCGTGTTCCGGATAATAATATTGCTTTAGAGATTGTACGTCAATTAGGAAATCCAATAGTTTCAACCTCTATCCGTGATGAAGATGATGTAATAGAATATACAACAGACCCGGAATTGATTTTTGAGAAATGGCAGAACCTTGTTGATATGGTAATTGATGGCGGTTATGGTGACAATGTAGGGTCGACAATTATTGATTTATCTGAACACGAGCCTGTAATTGTAAGGGAAGGAAAGGGAGATATTGATATTTTGTAAAAAAATACTGAAATTGCATAAAAGTTTAAAATAAATAACTAACTTTAGGATAGTTAAAATTTAGTTAGTTAATTAAAAATAATGTTGTTCTTGATTTGCATTTAATTGCCGAATTAAAAGAATTAAGAATACAAAAAAGCAGGTCAATTGACCTGCTTTTTAGTTTTTTAAAGTATGTAAAACGCTAATTATTTAGCTTGTTTTTTCATTTCTTTTTCAATCATATCGTAGAATTGATCGATTTTTGGCATAACCACAATACGAGTTCTTCTGTTACGTGCTTTGTTTTCAGCGCTGTCATTTGCAACTAAAGGTACATATGAACTTCTACCAGCAGCAATTAATTTTGCAGGGTTAACTCCAAGATCATTTGTTAATACACGCACAATAGAAGTAGAACGTTTAACACTTAAATCCCAGTTGTCCAGAATTATACCATTGCTTTTGTATGGAACATCATCAGTATGACCTTCAACCATACATTCGAAATCTGGCTTGTCATTAACTACTTTTGCAACTTTAGCTAAAACAGATTTTGCTTTATCACTTACTTCATAACTACCGCTTTTGAATAATAATTTATCTGCGATAGAAATAAATACAACTCCTTTTTCAACATTGATTTCGATATCCGGATCGTTGATTCCAACAGCACCTTTTAAACTTGTAACTAATGCTAATGTCACACTGTCTTTTTTAGTTAAGGCATCCTGAAGTCTGGAGATTTTTAAATCTTTTTCTTTTAAACTCTCTAGAGATTTTTCAAGGTTTTCAGCTCCTTTAGTAGTTAATACAGTTAAATCTTTAGAGCTGTTTATTAAGTCTTGATTGTGTGCTTTATAACTTTCAGCTGTAGCTGCTAATCCTGCTTTTTCTTCTAAACAAGAATTTAATTTAACTGTGCAAGAGTTTAATAAATCTTGTGTCTCTTTGTTCTTAGCTTCTAATGCTGCGTATTGCTTTTTCGATACACAAGAAGTTAAGGCCATTAATACTGATAGTGCGATAACTATTTTTCTCATAGGTATTATATTTAATTAAACGTTGATTACAAATTTAGTTTTTAATATTTTGATTACTGTTAAAGATTTCTTTAAATACAGTCAATCTCTTAATGTAATATAGGTAAACGATACTTTTTACGGTATAGTATTGCTGTATTTGAAAATCTTTTCTTTCCCGAAGATATTTTAAAGATATACAATAAAAAGAAAAGTGGGCCTTTAGAATTGCTAAAGTATGGCTGAATTTTCCTTGTGTAAGAAAACGAATACCAGCGATTCCATCTAAAATCATTCGAAAGAAAATTCTAAAAAACAATCCTTTTTTTGGTAAATTTTTTACAAGCATTAGCAATGAATTCCTAAAATTTAAAAATGTCTTTCTCGGATTTCCCTGTTGCAATGTCGCGCCTCCAAGATGATAAACAACTGATTTAGAATTGTACTTAATAATATGTCCCTCATTTGCAGCACGCCAACACAAGTCAATTTCTTCCTGATGCGCAAAAAAGCTTTCATCAAAACCTTTCAATTCATCATATACTTCTTTTCGGATAAAGAAACAAGCTCCCGAAGCCCAGAATAATTCACAGTTATCATCATACTGCCCATTATCTTTTTCAATGGTATCAAAAATGCGTCCTCTACAATAAGGAAAACCATATTTATCAATAAATCCACCAGCAGCACCGGCATATTCAAAATAGTCTTTGTTTTTATAATCAAGAATTTTGGGCTGAATAATTGCGGTCTGTTTTTCAGCGTCAAAAGTTTCAAGTATTGGTTTTAACCAATTTTCTGTTACTTCAATATCTGAATTGACTAAGGCATATATTTCGGCATTTACCTCCTTTAAAGCATCGTTATACCCTTTTGCAAAACCATGATTGCCATTGTTTTGGATAATTTTTATGGTTGGGAAATTTTGTTTGACGAAATGTATTGAATCGTCTGTAGAAGCATTATCGGCTACATAGATAGTAGCTTCTGCTGAAAATTGAAGAACTGAAGGCAAAAACTGCTCAAGCAATTTTTTTCCATTCCAATTTAAAATGACAACTGCTATTTTATCCAAAAGTATGTGATGTTATGATTTAATAAATTTCTTTGTAATCCGGCAATGATTTTAAAAACTCATATTTTTCATTTTCAAAATCCATCTGACAATAAAAATGATTCAGACCGTTTGTGACTTTCAAAAACCGTGCCTGCATTGTCATATTGTAACGGGCAATTTGATCAAAAGTTGCCTGTGATATTTTTACTTCTGGTGCTTTGCATTCTACTAATATATGTATAGAACCGTCAGAATTGAATACCACTACATCATAGCGTTTTCGTAAGCCATTGACTGTTAAAACTTTCTCTACGTTTATGAGGGATTTTGGGTATTTTTTTTCATTCATTAAATAATGAACAACGTGCTGACGAACCCATTCTTCAGGAGTAAGAATGATGAATTTTTTTCTGATTTCATCAAAAATAGACACTTTATTTTCGCTATTTTTGAATCGAAAAGGATATGAAGGAAAATTTAGCTTTAACATAAAGCAAAAATATAAAATAAAGATTATGGTTTTCAATCTGAAATCTAAAATCTAAAATCTGCACTTAAAATAAAATGGACGAAGTTGTAAAAATTGTTAATGATATCAAAGCGGGAAATATAAAGCCAATTTATTTTTTAATGGGAGAAGAACCTTATTACATTGATAAATTATCGGAATATATTGAGGAAAATGTTCTTTCAGAAGAAGAGAAGGGATTCAATCAAACGGTTTTATACGGAAGAGATGTTTCTGTTGAAGATATTGTTTCAACGGCCAAGCGCTATCCTATGATGTCTGACCGTCAGGTTGTTATTGTGAAAGAAGCACAAGATTTATCCAGAACAATAGATAAAATCGAGTCCTATGTTAATAATCCAATGCAAACTACGGTTTTGGTTTTTTGTTATAAATACAAAACACTGGACAAACGTAAAAAAGTAACCAAATTATTAGCACAAAATGGTATCGTTTACGAGAGTAAAAAATTATACGAAAACCAGGTTGGTGATTGGATAAAACGAGTTCTTGCCGGTAAAAAATATACTATTGATCCTAAAGCAAACGCTATGTTGGTAGAGTTTTTAGGAACAGATTTGAGTAAAATTAATAACGAACTGGAAAAATTACAAATTATTTTGCCACAGGGTACTGTAATTACGCCACAACATATTGAGGAGAATATTGGTTTTAGTAAAGATTATAATGTTTTTGAATTAAGAAAAGCTATTGGCGAGCGGAATCAGTTAAAAGCATATAAAATTGCCGAAAATTTTGCTCATAATCCTAAAGAATATCCACTGGTAATGACGACCGGATTGGTGTTTGGTTTTTTTGTTCAGCTTTTGAAATACCATGGATTGAAAGATAAAAACCCAAAAAATGTAGCTTCAGCAATTGGCGTAAATCCTTATTTTCTAAAAGAATATGATTTGGCTGTAAAAAATTATCCGATGCGGAAAGTGAGTCAGATTGTTGGTGCTTTGCGTGATGTGGATGTTAAAAGCAAGGGTGTTGGCGCTAATGCTTTACCACAATCAGATTTGCTTAAAGAAATGCTATATAAAATATTTAATTAAGCCGTGGAAATTCACGATATTTGCACTTCTAAAAATAAATCACATTAAAAATAATTATTACAATTATGGGAATGAATAAAAATACCGTTTTAGGATGGGCTACTTTTATAATGATACTTATGGGATTGTTACTTATAGGTCTTGGCGCTTTTAGATACAGCGAAGTATCGGGCTGGGGTTTTGTGGCCGTTGGTGTTGGCTTTTTAGCGAATGCCTGGGTTTTTAATGCTTTGAAAGGAAGAGTTTAGAAAAATTCAATTGCAATAACAATATTAAAATTCAATAGAAAATAATTAATTAAAATAAAAAATATATAAAATGTCAGACGATAAGAAAGTAATTTTCTCAATGCAAAAATTGAGTAAAACCTATCAAGGAGCAGACAAACCAGTGCTTAAAAATATTTATTTGAGTTTCTTTTACGGAGCTAAAATTGGTATTTTAGGTTTAAATGGTTCTGGAAAATCTTCTCTTTTGAAAATTATTGCCGGAGTAGATAAAAATTATCAGGGTGATGTTGTCTTTCAGCCTGGTTATACGGTTGGTTATTTAGAACAAGAGCCTATTCTTGATGATTCTAAAACAGTCATCGAAATTGTTCGTGAAGGAGCCGCAGAAACAATGGCGGTTTTAGAAGAATACAATCAAATTAATGACTTATTTGGTCTTCCGGAGAATTACGAAGATCAGGACAAAATGGACAAGTTGATGGATCGTCAGGCCGCTTTGCAAGATAAAATTGATGCTCTTGGTGCTTGGGAAATCGATACAAAACTTGAAATTGCAATGGATGCTTTGCGTACGCCGGAAGGAGATACGCCAATTAAAAACCTTTCTGGAGGTGAGCGTCGTCGTGTGGCTTTATGTCGTTTGTTGTTACAGCAGCCTGATGTATTGTTACTTGATGAGCCTACTAACCACTTAGATGCAGAGTCTGTACTTTGGTTAGAGCAGCATTTAGCGCAATATGCCGGAACTGTAATTGCCGTAACGCACGATAGATATTTCCTTGATAATGTTGCTGGTTGGATTTTAGAGCTGGATAGAGGAGAAGGTATTCCATGGAAAGGAAATTATTCTTCGTGGTTAGACCAAAAATCAACCCGTATGGCACAAGAAGAAAAAGTAGCTTCTAAACGCAGAAAAACGTTAGAACGCGAGTTGGACTGGGTTCGTCAGGGAGCAAAAGGGCGTCAAACGAAGCAAAAAGCGCGTTTACAGAACTACGACAAATTATTAAACGAAGATCAAAAACAACTGGATGAAAATCTGGAAATCTATATCCCGAACGGTCCGCGTTTAGGAACCAATGTAATTGAAGCTAAAAATGTAGCAAAAGCTTTTGGAGATAAATTGTTGTATGATAATTTAAATTTCACTTTACCGCAAGCTGGAATTGTTGGAATTATTGGGCCAAACGGTGCTGGTAAATCAACCATTTTCAAAATGATTATGGGCGAGCAAAAAACGGATAGTGGAGAATTTTCAGTTGGAGAAACAGTGAAAATTGCCTACGTTGACCAGTCGCACTCTAATATTGATCCGAATAAATCGATCTGGGAAAATTTTGCCGATGGTCAGGAATTGATTATGATGGGTGGAAAGCAAGTAAACTCAAGAGCTTATTTATCTCGTTTTAACTTTGGTGGAGGTGAGCAAAACAAGAAAGTTTCAATGCTTTCAGGAGGTGAACGTAACCGTTTGCACTTAGCAATGACTTTAAAAGAAGAAGGAAACGTACTTTTACTGGATGAGCCTACGAATGATTTAGATGTAAACACACTTCGTGCACTTGAAGAAGGTCTGGAGAATTTTGCAGGTTGTGCTGTAATTATTTCTCACGACAGATGGTTCTTAGACAGAATTTGTACACACATTCTGGCTTTTGAAGGAGATTCTGAAGTTTACTATTTTGAAGGAGGTTTCTCTGAATACGAAGAAAATAAAAAGAAACGTTTAGGTGGTGATTTAACTCCAAAACGTTTGAAGTACAGAAAGTTGATTAGATAATTTCTAATAAATTTCAAATTTAAAAATCCCAAATTCTAATCTTAAGTGATTTGAATTTGGGATTTTTTTATGTTCAATCTTGTAATTCCTCGGGATGACAAAAAAAGTGATAATTGGAATTTGGAATTTTGTAAATTGGAATTTAAAGAAACTTAGCTTTCAATTCCGGAGTAGGAATCATACAGCTTTCTTTTTTGCCATACCATTTGTAGCGATTCTTGGCAATATAGTCATAAATATAATTTCTAAGTTTTTCAGGAAAGATTCTAATAATAGATATTAGACTATAAATTCCTCCCAGTTCTTCTGCAATTTCTATAGCAGCTGAAGATTTATAGTAATAAGCAACACCAGGATTATATAAAATTATACTATCAATTTTATTCTGATCAACACCAATATAGTTACAAATCTCTTTCCCAAAATCTGATTGCAAAGCCACAAAACGAAAAATATCTTTTTTATCATTTTTGATGATAAATTGAACGGCGCTGTTGCATAAATTGCAAACGCCATCGAAGAGAATTATTTTTTTATTTGGTGGAAAGTCAGTCATGAGTGTTAGATTTTTAGGTTTTAAAATGCAATGTTTTATAGGTATTTGTTTTATCTATTAAAATGAAAATTCATATAAAATTTACAAATCAAAACATGCTGTCATAAATTTATTTTAAGCCATTTTTAAAAAACAACGATCTTCTTTCTCGTAATTTTGAAGATCTTCATTTAAATCGCTTTATTTTAATTTTGACAATTTTTAATCATAATTCCAGGCTGAAAACTGCGACCGAAAACTGAAAACTTTATTTCTTCCCAGCCTCAACAAATTCCAATTCATCCAAACTTACCTTCGAAGTAAAAATCCCGTAATTCACAGTTGCTTTATTTTTTTCTATTGAATCAATACTCCCAACAGATCTTCCATCTAACATTCTTACACGATCTCCAACTTTCAAAATTGGTTTTGGTTTTTCGATGATAGGTTTCAGTTTCTTTTCTTTTTTCTCTTTTCGTATTTCTTCAACCTGAACAGAAACTTCAGCGATAACTTCTTTCTTCTTTTCGATTATGGCTTTAGCTTCTTTTGGAGTTGCTTTTTTACGTTTTGAATTTTCAATTTCAATAATTTTCAAAAATTCTCCAATAAGTTCCTTCTTATTTTTGTTGTTAAAATATTTTTCTGAAATATCTTCAATTTTCTGACCAATGTAAATAGTCTTCTGGTTGCTGTCGTATAATTCCTGATAGCTTTCCAGTTTCTGTTTAATTTTTACATTGATATTTTCCATCTTTTTGCTTTCTTCACGGGCTCGGGTTTCTTCTTCCTTTAAATTGATAGAAGTTTTTTCGAGCTTCGATCTTTCTTTCTGAAGTGTTGCAATGGTTTTGTCAAAACGAACTTTTCCAACTTCGATTTTCTTTTTGGCACGATTAATCAATCCAAACGGAATACCATTTTTCAAGGCAACCTCAAAAGTAAACGAACTTCCGGCTTGGCCTAAAGCCAGTTTGTACATTGGCTCAAGTGATTTTTCATCGAACATCATATTCGCATTGGTAGCAAAAGGCAATTCGTTAGCCAAAATTTTCAAATTTGAATAGTGTGTGGTAATAATTCCAAATGCTTCACGATGGTAAAATTCTTCTAAGAAAATTTCTGCCAAAGCGCCTCCTAATTCAGGATCAGAACCGGTACCAAATTCATCAATCAAAAACATGGTTTTCTTGTTGCACTTCTTCAGAAAATAATTCATGTTTTTCAGACGATAACTGTAAGTACTCAAATGATTTTCAATAGATTGGTTATCTCCAATATCGGTTAAAATTCTATCAAATAAGAAAGTTTCACTTCGTTCGTGAACCGGAATCAACATGCCGGACTGTAACATCAGTTGTAGTAAACCAACTGTTTTGAGCGATATTGTTTTTCCACCTGCATTTGGTCCTGAAATTACAATAATTCGATTATCTTGTTTTAATTCAATAGTTTGCGGATGCGTAACTTCGTTTTTCTCTTTGTTATTCAAATACAAAATCGGATGATAAGCTTCTCTAAAGAACAATCTTCTTTCTTCGGTTATTGTTGGTAAAATTCCGTTAATTCTATTGGCATATTTTGCTTTTCCCGCAACAACATCAATATCACTCAAAAATCCCTGGTATTCAATTAGTAAAGGCAAATACGGACGAATCTGATTTGATAATTGTTTTAGAATTCGCGTGATTTCTTCTTTTTCTTCGTATTCCAGATTCGCTAATTCTCTGGAGTATTGTAAAGTAGCTTCCGGTTCAATATAAGCAATACTTCCAGTTTTGGAACTTCCTAAAATTGAACCTTTTACTTTACGACGATACATCGCTAAAACCGCTAAAACTCTACGATTTTGCACGAAACTTTCTTTAATATCGTCCAAATAACCAAGGCTATTATTGTGAGAAAGAGCAACTCCAAAACTTTGGTTTACTTTACCGCGAACAATATTCATATTTTGGCGAATGCTCAATAAAGCTGGAGAAGCATTGTCTTTTATTTCTCCATATTTGTCTACAATAGCATCAATTAAGGTAACGATATCTTTGGTGTATTCTACTCTTGAAGCTCTCGCGTTTAGATTTGGGTAATAATCGTCAAACTTTTTAAGGAAATTTAGCAAGAAATTGGATGTTGACGAAAGTGTAGCAATTTTTCTAAAACTGCCTACTTCCAAAAAACTATCTTCAATAGCTAAGAATTTGATTTCGTGTGTAATGGCGTCAAATCCGTGATTCGGAATTGCGTTATTATTTTGAAAAGAGGAAACATATTCTGATGTCTGCAATAAAGCCTGCATCAAAGTTTCTTTATCTCTAAATGGTGTTATTTGTAAAGCTTTTTCTTTTCCAATATCTGTGTTACAACCTGCTGAAATGGTTTCGAGCACCGTTGGAAATTGTAAATCTTGTAATGTTTTTTCGGTAATACTGATCATTTAATTCCTTTAATAAAGTACATGCAAAAGTACGAAATTAGTAGCATTGAATTCTAGAAAGTTCAGGTCTAAATTTTATTGCTTTAAATATGATTTTACTTAAAAATTCCGGAAATTCGCATAAAAAAAGTTATGGACATAAAAATGCATTCTTCCTGGAAACCAGTTTTAAGTGATGAATTTGAAAAAGCCTATTTCAAGGAATTAATTGCTTTTGTAAAATCTGAGTATGCCACTAAGATTTGTTATCCAAAAGGGAGTCAAATTTTTTCGGCGTTTGACCATTGTCATTTTGATCAGGTAAAAGTGGTTATTATAGGCCAGGATCCGTATCATGGCCCAAATCAGGCGAATGGATTGTGTTTTTCTGTAAATGACGGAATTCCGTTCCCTCCATCTCTTTATAATATTTTTAAAGAAATCGAAAAAGATTTGAACAAACCGATTCCCAAGACAGGTAATTTAGAACGCTGGGCAGATCAGGGTGTTTTTCTTTTAAATGCGACTTTAACAGTGAGACAATCTGAGGCTGGAAGCCACCAGGGCAAAGGTTGGGAGAAATTTACTGATGCAGTTATTAAGCAGATTTCCGCTGAAAAAGAAAATGTAGTTTTTTTACTTTGGGGAGGTTTTGCTCAAAAGAAAGCTGCATTAATTGATGCGTCAAAACATCATATTCTAAAATCCGGACATCCTTCTCCTTTAAGTGCTAACAGAGGATTTTGGTTTGGAAATAAGCATTTTAGCCAAACAAATGATTTTTTGAGATCAAAAGGACTGAAAGAAATAGAGTGGTAGTAATAAACACAAATTTCACAGATTTGCACTAATTAATAATTTGTGATAATTCGTGAAATTTGTGTTATTGGCTTTGTTTATTTCTTAACAATTTCGTCTAAAATCGCTTTATTTTCAAAATTGATTACTTTTAAAATAATTTCTTGATTCTTAGCTGTTTTTCCTTCAATAATATAAAGTTTTCCTTTTTTGAACGGAACATTACTTTGATCAAAATCAACATCTCCAAAAGTCAGTGTGTTTTTAACATCAACTGTATCAACCCATTTTTCATTCAAAGTTTGGATTGCTTTATCGGAATATTGAAAAGGTTTTGTGCGTAAATTATTTAAAACCCGGGCGTTTGGGAAGTAATTGCAACGGGTATCTTTCCCACTAAATACAAGGGCTACAAAAAAGCATCCCATAACTAAACCAATCAAATAATAAGCAAAACGATGTACGAACTTCATGAAATAAAATTTTTGCAAAGGTACAGTAAAGTTCCTTTAAAATACAAGTAAATTAATATCGTTGTCTGGCAAATCGAACCAATCACCAATTGCTTTATTTGTTAGGATTCCGTGGTATAAATAAACTCCGTTTTTTAATCCTTTATTGCATCTGATAGAGCTTTCTAAACCACCGTCGTCTGCTATCTGAAGTAAGTATGGAGTTAATATGTTACTAATTGATAATGAGGCAGTTTTGGAGTATCTTGATGGGATATTTGGTACGCAATAATGCAAAACATTACTTTTTATGAAAGTCGGTTTTTCGTGTGTGGTAACTTCTGAAGTTTCAAAACAACCTCCGGTATCGATGCTAACGTCGACAATTACGGCTCCTTTTTTCATGTGTTCAACCATAGTTTCTGTCACTACAATCGGGCAGCGTTCTTTACCGCGCATGGCGCCAATTGCGACATCACAGCGTCTTAACGCTTTTAATAATGCTTTTTGTTGTACTGTAGAAGTAAAAATTCTTTGGTTTAAATTATTTTGCAAACGACGTAACTTTGTAATCGAATTGTCAAAAACCTTCACATTTGCACCAAGTCCAATGGCAGTTTTAGCAGCAAACTCGCCAACAGTTCCAGCGCCTAAAATTACAACTTCGGTAGGGGGGACGCCGGTAATGTTTCCGAATAATAATCCTTTTCCAAATTCATCTGTAATCATTAATTCGGCAGCAATAAGGATTGATGCTGTTCCGGCAATTTCACTTAAAGATTTTACTGCAGGATAAGATCCGTCTTCATCTTTAATATATTCGAAAGCTAGTGCGGTTATCTTTTTTTGAGCTAAAGCTTCAAAATATTCTTTCTTTTTAGTTTTTAACTGAATAGCCGAAATGATAATCGTTTCAGGATTAATCATTTTAATTTCAGCCAGAGTAGGTGGCTCTACCTTAAGTAACATTGGACAGCCAAAAACTCTTTTGGTGTCTTTTGTCACTTCCGCACCCGCATCACTATATTCCTTGTCAGAATAACTCGAACTCTCGCCGGCACCAGATTCAATCATTACACGATGTCCTTCGTATGTAAGAGAGTTAACAGCGTCTGGTGTCAGGCAAATACGACGTTCCTGATAACTTGTTTCTTTAGGTATCCCTATGAAAAGCTCTCTTTTAAATCGGCCCACCTCAAGTTTTTCTTCTTGTGGTAACAATTGTTGTTTCGTAAATGGAGTTAAGGTAATTGACATGGGTTGTGCAAAAAATTAAGAGTACAAATTACGTAAAAAGTTTTAAAATTAGTGCAAATTTTCTGCTAATACTAAAAGTGAGTATTAAGAGATTGTTTTTTCCATTTTTATGTCGGCTCTTTCGTAGCTGACATCTTCTAATCGAACTTCAACAAAACCAAATTTTTCATATAAATGAAGAGCAGGAAGCAAAATTCTATTTGAATATAAAAGTAACTTTTTGATATTATTTTCTTCAGCGACAGCTACACTATGAACCAATAATTTATTTCCAATTCCGAGACCTTGTGCTTTGTCTGACACCGCCATTTTGCTCAATTCGAAAGTGTTCTCATCTATCTTCATCAGAGAAACTGTTCCGAGGATTGCATCATTATATTTAGCGTAAAAAATCATTCCGCCTTTATCTATAATCTCTTCCTGCGGATTTGAAAGTACTAATTCATCTTTTTCCTCAACTCTAAAATATTTTTGGAGCCATTCTATGTTTAAAGTTTTTATGTGTTCTTTTAAATCTGCTGAGTAGGGGATTATTTCTACTGTATTTTGGGTATTCATAATAATATTAGTTGTTAAGAGGTACATGAAGTTTTCGCAAAGGTTCGCAAAGTTTTTTAAAATATTCTTTGCGATTCTCTATAAAGTCTTTGTGAATCTCTGTGGAATTAAACCAGTTCTAAACTTCTCTTTCCATCAGTCAACAACTCAATTGTAACTGTAGAATGTTCTTCCGGAATTAAATTGGCAATTTTTTCAGACCATTCAATAAAACACCAATTTCCAGAATATAAATAATCATCAACACCCATATCAAGCGCTTCGGTTTCTTTGTTTAATCTGTAGAAATCGAAATGATAAACGATTTGATTGTTAGACGTGTAATATTCATTAACTAAAGAAAAGGTTGGACTACTTGTAGCATCCTGAACGCCTAAGCTTTTGCATAATTGCTTGATTAAAGTAGTTTTTCCGACACCCATTTCTCCATTGAAAAGAATGATTTTTTTTGGATTTGAAGCTATAATTTGCTCCGCTACTTCCTGAATTTGATCTAATGAAAAAACGATATTCATTTGTGTTTATTTATTATATAGTCTCAGTTTACAGTTTTCAGCTGCGACTGTAAACTGCGACTGAAAACTTTTTTTTTATTTCGGATTAAAAACCAAAAAAGGTATAATCATTTCTTCTAACGAAATCCCTCCGTGTTGGTAGGTGTTTCTGTAATAACTCACGTAATGATTATAGTTGTTTACATAAGCCAAAAAGGAATCATTTTTAGCGAATATAAAGGAGCTACTCATATTTATAGCTGGTAATCCAATATCTTTCGGTTCTTTTACAACGTATACATCTTTTTGTTCGTAAGTCAAACTACGACCGGTTTTGTAACGCAAATTTAAACTTGTATTTTTATCTCCAACTACTTTCGAAGGGTTTTTTACATTGATAGTTCCGTGATCTGTGGTCAGAATTAATTTGAAACCTAAAAGCTGTGCCTGTTGGATAATTTCTAAAAGCGGAGAGTTTTTAAACCAGCTTAATGTCAATGAACGATAGGCTTTATCATCAGAAGCTAACTCTTTTACAACCTCCATTTCTGTCTTGGCATGCGATAACATATCTACAAAATTGTAAACGACTGTAACTAAATCATTGCCTTTTAAAGCTTTGAAGTTCTCAGCCAGTTTTTTTCCGCCTACGTAATTCGTGATTTTGAAATAATCTTCTTTGATATTTAAGCCTAAACGTTTTAATTGAGCAGAAAGAAATTCGGCTTCATAAAGGTTTTTTCCGCCGTCTTCAACATCGTTTTTCCAGTATTGTGGAAATTGTTTTTCCATTTCGATTGGTAATAATCCAGAGAAAATAGCATTTCTGGCATATTGAGTTGCTGTTGGAAGAATCGAGAAATAAGGAACTTCTTTTTCTAATTTATAATAGTTAGAAACCACTGTTTCAAAAGATTTCCACTGGTCATAACGCAAATTATCAATAACCACAAACAAAATTGGTTTGTCTTTTTTCTTGATTTCCGGAACAACTAATTCCTTAAACAAGTTGTGAGATTGAATAGGTTTATCTGCTTTTGGAACAAACCAGTCTTCGTAATTTCTTTCGATATATTTTCCGAATTGCGAATTGGCTTCAACCTTTTGAGATTCAAGTATTTCAATCATTCCCTGATCGTTAATATTCTCCAATTCTAATTCCCAGAAAATCAATTTTTTATACAATTCAACCCAATCTTCAAAAGAATTAACCATTGCTAATTCCATTGAAATTTTACGAAATTCTTTTTGATAATCTAAAGTTGTTTTTTCAGAAATCAATCTTGAATGATCCAGGTTTTTCTTCAAACTCAATAAAATCTGATTAGGATTTACCGGTTTTATCAAATAATCCGCGATTTTAGAACCAATCGCTTCTTCCATTATATATTCTTCCTCGCTTTTGGTAATCATAATCATTGGAATGGCCGATTTTTTTTCTTTCATTTCCGAAAGTGTTTCCAAACCGCTCATTCCCGGCATATTTTCATCCAAAAAAACAATATCAAAATTATCTTCTTCAAACAAAGCAATAGCATCTAAGCCGTTGTTACAAGTAGTTACAGCATAGTTTTTTTTCTCCAGAAATAATATATGTGGTTTTAAAAGATCGATTTCATCGTCGACCCAAAGTATTTTTATCTTGTCCATAAACGTATTTTAATTTTTATGCAATTTAGAAGTATAGAACTTAAAAAGTATTAAAAATAGTATAAAATTCAGAATAATTAATACTGTTTTTAGATTAAAAATCTTTTTTAATTAAGATAATTTTTTGAAAATCAATGTGAATTATTGTTGATTTTTAAATGGAAAAACCCAAAGGTGTTTATAGTTAATTACTTATATTTGTTGACCAAAAAATAACCAGATAGTGACTCATATTAATAAGTTAAAAATATTTAATGATCCCATTTATGGGTTTATTTCCATTCCGAACGAACTTATTTACGATTTAATTCAACACCCGTATTTTCAGCGCTTACGCCGTATTTCGCAAATGGGATTGTCGTATTTGGTTTATCCGGGTGCTAATCATACCCGTTTTCATCATGCTTTGGGATGTATGCATTTGATGCAGAAAGCTGTTGAAACACTTCGTTTTAAGGGAGTTGCAATTTCAAACGATGAAGAATGTGCCTTATTAATAGCTATTTTATTGCATGATATTGGTCATGGACCATTTTCACATGCTATGGAAAAAAGTATTGTTGAAGATGTGAATCATGAGGCTATTTCCTTATTATTTATGAATCAGCTGAATGAAGAATTTGACGGAAGATTAAGCTTGGCAATTCAGGTTTTTAAAGGTGAATATCATAGGAAATTCATGTTGCAATTGATTTCTAGTCAATTAGATATGGATCGAATGGATTATTTAAAACGTGATAGTTTTTACACCGGAGTTGCAGAAGGAAATGTAAACTCAGAGCGATTAATTCAGATGATGAATGTGGTCGATGGTGTATTGGTTATTGAAGAAAAAGGAATTTATTCTGTTGAAAAATTCCTGCTTTCCAGAAGATTAATGTATTGGCAGGCTTATTTGCACAAAACGAGTTTGGTGGCCGAATTAATTTTGATGAAAGTACTAAAAAGAGCTAAAGAACTAACCTTAAAAGGAGTTTCTTTACCTTGCAGCGAACCACTGTTGTTTTTTATGCAGAATAAAGTTGCCTTAGAAGATTTTGATGCCGAAAAACTGGATTTATTCTCTCAATTAGATGATTTTGATATTATAAGTGCTTTAAAAGCGTGGCAAAAACAAGATGATTTTATACTTTCTACTTTAAGTAAAATGATCATTAACAGAGATTTGTTAAAGATTAAATTAAGTGCCGAAAAGATTCCGATGGAAGAATCGCAATCAATGAAAGAGGAATTTGCTGAAGAGCATCATATTTCGCAATTAGAAGCGGGTTATTTTATTTTTAGAGGGAAAATTAAAAACCAGGCCTATAGTAAAGAAGCTGAACCGATACGGATTTTGAAAAAAGATAAAACAATTGAAGATGTTGTAGAAGCATCTGATCAGTTGAATTTGAAATCGTTATCTAAATTGGTGACAAAATATTACATCTGTTTTCCAAAACAACTTATCTAAAATTAACATTTAAAATCTATTTTTTATATTTTTGTCGCAATGAAATTTACAGCAGAACAAATAGCAGGAATTTTAGAAGGAGAAGTTGTTGGTAATCCCAATGCAGAAGTTTCTCGGCTGTCTAAAATTGAAGAAGGCGAGGAAGGATCGCTTACTTTTTTGGCTAATCCCAAATATATCAACTACATATATACTACAAAAGCATCAGTAACAATTGTAAATGACAGCTTTATACCAGAACAGGAAATTACTACAACCTTAATAAAAGTAGAAGATGCGTATGCCTCTTTTTCTAAACTTTTGCAGTTTTACAATCAGGTAAAATTGAATAAAAACGGAATCGAAGCGCAGTCTTTTATCTCTGAAGGAACTAAATATGGTGAAAATTTATATTTGGGAAGCTTTAGCTATATAGGACAAAATGTGGTTTTAGGTGATAATGTAAAAATTTATCCAAACAGTTTTATTGGTGATAATGTTGTTATTGGTGACAATGTGTATATTTTTGCCGGGGCTAAAATATATTCAGAAACGATAATTGGAAACAATTGTACCATTCATTCTGGAACTATTATAGGTGCAGATGGTTTTGGTTTTGTGCCGGACGAAGAAGGTGTGTATAGTAAAGTACCTCAAATTGGTAATGTAATTATAGAAGATAATGTAGATATTGGTGCCAATACTACAATTGACAGAGCAACTCTTGGTTCTACAATTATTAGAAAAGGAGTTAAATTAGACAATCAGATTCAGATTGCCCATAATGTAGAAATTGGTAAAAACACTGTAATCGCTGCTCAATCAGGCGTTGCGGGTTCTACAAAAATTGGCGAAAACTGTATGATTGGCGGGCAAGTTGGTATCGCAGGACACTTAGTTATAGGTAATAATGTTAGGCTTCAGGCACAATCAGGAGTAGCAAGAAATATCAAGGATGATGAAATTTTGCAAGGATCTCCTTCACTTGGATATGCTGATTTTAATAAATCATATGTTCATTTCAAGAACTTCCCTAAAATTGTGTCCGAACTGGAAGAATTAAAAAAACAAATAATAAACCCAAAAAATGGAAATAATGGTTAAACAGAAGACCATCAAAAATGAAATTTCACTAACAGGCGTTGGATTACACACTGGAAAAGAAGTTACAATGACTTTTAAACCAGCTCCAATTAATAATGGTTTCACTTTTGTAAGAGTAGATTTGCAAGGTCAGCCAGTGATTGAAGCTGATGCCAATTATGTTGTTAATACACAAAGAGGTACAAATTTAGAAAAACTAGGGGTGAAAATTCAAACTCCGGAACACGTACTGGCTGCATTGGTTGGTTGTGATTTGGATAATGTTATCATAGAATTAAATGCTTCAGAACTACCTATTATGGATGGTTCTTCAAAATATTTTGTTGAAGCGATAGAAAAAGCCGGGATTGAAGAGCAAGATGCCAAACGTAACGTTTATGTAGTAAAAGAAGTGATTTCTTTTACTGATGAAGCTACAGGAAGCGAGATTCTGGTAATGCCAAGCGATGACTATCAGGTTACTGCAATGGTTGATTTTGGTACTAAAGTATTAGGTACGCAAAATGCAACGATGAAAAGCATAGCCGATTTTAAAGATGAAATTGCTAATTCAAGAACTTTCAGTTTTTTACATGAATTAGAATCTTTATTAGAAAACGGACTAATTAAAGGAGGAGATTTAAACAATGCAATTGTATATGTAGATAAAGAAATCTCTGACTCTACAATGGAGAATTTAAAGAAAGCCTTTGGCAAAGATAAAATTTCTGTAAAACCAAATGGTGTTTTAGATAATCTTACTTTACATTATCCAAACGAAGCAGCTCGTCACAAATTATTAGATGTTGTAGGAGATTTGGCTTTAATTGGGGTAAGAATTCAGGGAAAAATTATAGCAAACAAACCAGGTCATTACGTAAATACCCAGTTTGCTAAAAAAATTGGAAAAATCATTAAAATTGAGCAAAGAAATCATGTGCCGGTTTATGATTTAAACAAAGAGCCTTTGATGGATATTCACAAAATCATGGCGATGTTGCCACACCGACCACCGTTTTTGTTGATTGACAGGATTATAGAAATGTCTGACCGTCACGTTGTAGGTTTGAAAAATGTCACGATGAATGAAAATTTCTTTGTAGGACATTTTCCTGAGGCTCCGGTAATGCCGGGAGTTTTAATTGTTGAAGCGATGGCACAAACAGGAGGGATTTTAGTATTAAGTACAGTTCCGGATCCTGAAAATTATTTGACTTATTTTATGAAAATAGATAATGTTAAATTCAAGCACAAAGTATTGCCAGGTGACACATTAATTTTCAAATGCGAATTGATTTCTCCTATCAGAAGAGGAATCTGTCATATGCAGGCAAATGCATACGCAAATGGTAAATTAGTTACCGAGGCAGAATTAATGGCTCAAATTGTAAAAAAACAATAATTTTAATCAAAATTATTGTTTACGTTTGTTGCCCAAATTAGACTATTTTAATTTAAAATATAAAACATACAGATGAATCAACCATTAGCATATGTTCATCCTGGCGCTAAAATCGCTAAAAACGTTGTAATCGAGCCTTTTACAACAATTCACAATAATGTTGTTATTGGTGACGGTACGTGGATTGGTTCAAATGTGACCATTATGGAAGGCGCTCGAATTGGTAAAAATTGTAATATTTTTCCAGGAGCGGTCATTTCAGCTGTGCCACAAGATTTAAAATTTGGAGGAGAAGATTCATTGGCTATTATTGGAGACAATTGTACGATCAGAGAATGCGTAACTATAAATAGAGGTACGGTTGCTTCAGGTCAAACTATCCTTGGAAACAACTGTCTTGTAATGGCTTATGCTCACATTGCACACGATTGCGAAATTGGAAACAATGCCATTATCGTAAACGGAGTTGCTTTGGCAGGTCACGTAGTGGTTGGAAACCACGCTGTAATTGGAGGTTTGGCAGCGATTCACCAATTTATTCATATTGGAGATCATGCCATGATTTCTGGTGGATCTTTGGTAAGAAAAGATGTTCCGCCTTATACAAAAGCAGCAAAAGAACCGTTATCTTATGTTGGAATCAATTCAGTTGGTTTAAGAAGAAGAGGTTTTAGCACAGAAAAAATTAGAGAAATTCAGGAAATTTACAGAATTTTATATCAAAAGAATTACAATACAACTCAGGCTTTAAGTATTATTGAAGCAGAAATGGAAGCTACTCCTGAGAGAGATGAAATTTTAGATTTTATTCGAAATTCATCAAGAGGAATTATGAAAGGTTATTCAGGAAACTATTAAATAAAAGTTTAATCGTTTATTTGTTTATTCGTTAAGTCGAAAACAGATAAACGATTTAACGATTAAACAAAATATTAAATAAAACAAAACAAAATGGCATCTACATCAGATATTAGAAACGGATTGTGTATTAAATTCAATCACGATATTTATAAAATCGTTGAATTTCTTCACGTAAAACCTGGAAAAGGACCTGCTTTCGTAAGAACAAAATTGAGAAGTTTAACTACAGGAAGAGTATTAGATAATACATTTTCTGCCGGGCATAAAATTGACGATGTGCGTGTAGAGACGCATAATTACCAGTTTTTATATGCAGAAGGAGATGAATTTCATTTTATGAATACAGAATCTTTTGAGCAAATTTCTTTGAATAAAAACATTTTGGATGCTCCGGGATTGTTAAAAGAAGGTACAAGTGTAATGGTTCAGGTAAATACTGAAACTGATTTGCCTTTATCAGTAGATATGCCATCTTCTGTAATTCTTGAAGTTACTTATGCTGAGCCGGGAGTAAAAGGAAATACCGCTACAAATGCTACAAAATCTGCTACGGTAGAAACCGGAGCAACAGTAAACGTTCCGTTATTCATCAACGAAGGTGATAAAATTAAAATTGATACAGCTTCAGGTTCTTATATGGAGCGTGTAAAAGAGTAATTTTTAATTGGATAATTTGTCAATGAGTCAATTAGAAAATTGATACATAAGCAGAAATTGAAGAATTTTTATTTTCTAATTGACACATTTTCTAATTGACACATTCTCTAATTGACAAATTTTCTAATTATAAAATATGAAATTTCCAAAGATTCATTCTTTACAAGAAATTGCAAGTTTGCTTAATTGCGAATTTATTGGTGACCAAAACTTCCCAGTTTCAGGCATGAACGAAATACATGTTGTCGAGCCGGGAGATATTGTTTTTGTTGACCATCCTAAATATTATGATAAAGCTTTGCAATCAGCAGCGACTATTGTTTTAATTAATAAAAAAGTAGATTGCCCGGAAGGTAAGGCACTTTTAATTTCTGATGATCCTTTCAGAGATTTTAATACACTAACCAAACATTTTAGACCTTTTCAAGCGACCAATGTAGCAATAGCCGTTTCTGCAGTTATTGGAGAAGGAACTGTAATTCAGCCTAATTCTTTTGTTGGAAATAATGTTACAATTGGTAAAAATTGTATAATACATTCAAATGTTTCTATTTACGATCATACTGTAATTGGTGACAATGTAATTATCCACGCCGGAACTATTTTGGGAGCTGATGCTTTTTATTATAAAAAACGTCCGGATGGTTTCGATCAGTTAATATCCGGCGGAAGAGTTGTTATTGAAGATAATGTTGGAATTGGCGCACTTTGCACCATCGACAAAGGTGTTACCGGAGATACAACAATTAAAGAAGGAACAAAAATCGATAACCAGGTTCATGTTGGTCATGATACTGTTATAGGGAAAAAATGTTTAATAGCATCACAAACTGGTATTGCTGGTTGTGTTATTATTGAAGACGAAGTAACTATTTGGGGACAGGTTGGTACAACCAGTGGGATAACAATAGGAGCGAAGGCCGTTATTATGGGACAAACCGGAGTTACTAAATCTGTTGAAGGTGGAAAATCTTATTTTGGTACACCAATCGAAGAATCACGAGAAAAGTTAAAACAGTTAGCCAATATCAAAAAGATTCCTGAAATTCTAAATAAATTGAAGTAATATGTCTATAAAAGAGTTTGTACAGAAATTTTATAAGTCGGATGCCTTAATTGATAGCGAAATCATGAAAACGTATTTACATCCTGATGTAAAGTTAGATTGGAATAGCACCAAAGGATTAATTGAGATGGATTATGATTCTATGCTTGGAATGGCTACTGAATTAAGTCGTGCATATGTACGTTCGAAAGTCAGAATTAGTCATATTATTGCCGAAGATGACTTGGTTTCAATACGTTATTCTCATTTTGTGAAAACGATTGAAAACCCAAGAGAAGAGATGTTATTGGCCCATTTTTCTACAATTTGGCAAATTAAGGATGACAAATTATACCGTGGTTATCAAATGAGTCAATTTTCTTAATTTTTTTGAAGACAAAAAGATTAAAATACATTACAAAACCTTACTTTTGCATCACAATTTTAAAAACTACATAAAATATATATCATGAGTGTTTTAGTTAATAAAGATTCCAAAATAATTGTTCAAGGATTTACAGGAAGCGAAGGAACTTTCCACGCTTCTCAAATGATTGAGTACGGTACTAATGTTGTTGGTGGTGTTACTCCGGGAAAAGGAGGAACTAGCCATTTAGATCGTCCGGTTTTTAACACAGTAAAAGATGCTGTTGATCAAGCTGGAGCTGATACATCTATCATTTTTGTACCACCAGCTTTTGCTGCTGATGCAATTATGGAAGCTGCTGATGCTGGAATTAAAGTAATTATTGCTATTACAGAAGGAATTCCTGTAGCAGATATGATTAAAGCAAATAATTATGTTAAAGAAAGAAATTCTAGATTAATCGGGCCAAACTGTCCAGGTGTTATTACTCCGGGAGAAGCTAAAGTTGGTATCATGCCAGGTTTCGTTTTCAAAAAAGGTACAGTTGGTATCGTTTCTAAATCAGGAACTTTAACCTACGAAGCTGCAGATCAGGTTGTAAAACAAGGTTTAGGAATTACTACAGCTATCGGAATTGGTGGAGATCCAATTATTGGAACTACTACTAAAGAAGCTGTTGAATTATTGATGAACGATCCGGAAACTGAAATTATCATCATGATTGGTGAAATTGGAGGTCAATTAGAAGCTGATGCTGCTAAATGGGTTAGAGCTGATGGTAACCGTAAACCAGTTGTTGGTTTTATCGCTGGAGAAACTGCTCCTGCTGGTAGAACAATGGGTCACGCAGGTGCTATTGTTGGTGGTTCTGATGATACAGCTGCTGCTAAAAAACAAATTATGAGAGACAACGGAATTCACGTTGTTGATTCGCCAGCTGAAATTGGTAAAAAAGTAAAAGAAGTACTTGGATAATCTCCAATATTAAAATAAAAAATTCCAAAAAAAAGTCTCAATATTGTGTTGAGACTTTTTTACATTTTTAAAATGTGTGGAATATAATTAAACTTAGCAACTTAGATACTAAGAATCGTAGTAGCTTAAAAATAAGAAAGATGAGTAAAGAATTAAAAAAGTTTAAAGTAAGCAATAGTTTTACTTTTACGATTGAAGATAGTTTAGAACAAGTTTGTAATGCTCCTGAAGGAGGTGCAGGAATTTTTGTTGTATATGCTGTTGAAAGTGATGCAAAAGAGTTAATAATGGTTGGTTCTACAGGAACTGTTCAAAATGATGGAACTCTAAAAAGTAAAAACGGAGGTTTATATGATAAAATTGTAAACGGTCATCAATTTGCTAAAACAGGAAGAAAATATTCTTGGCCAGCACAAATGAAGTTGGAAAGTATTGAAACTTTAGAAGTGGTATGGTACGAGACTTTTAATGCAGATGTAAAAGCGATTCCAACTGCTGTTGAAGGTCAGGTTTTGCAAAATTTCTTAGATGAAAATGCAAAATTACCAAGATGGAACGTAGCTTTTTAAAAGTTATTTAGATAAAAAATTATCAAAAAAGCCTTACTAAGTATTTAGTAAGGCTTTTTTTATGGAATTATTTTTTCATTCTTTTTTTTGTTTTGTTGTTGTTAAAGAATTATATATCGCAGTTATAGTTTTAAACGTAGTATTATCCGTTAGATTATTAGTTAGTTTGGATTAAGAATTAAAAAATAGAATAAACACGTAAAGAGGTAAAATCCTACAAGTCATAAATATATGTTAAGGAAAATATAATTTTAACATTTGCCTGAAAGCCCTGCAAAATCTAATAATGAGACAGTTTCTTATATTAAGAAACTGTTTTTTTTATGTAAAAAAATTGGCTTTTAAATAGAAGCTTTTATATATTTAGCAAACAAAATGGAAGGATAATGTTAAATAAATGCATTCCTTAAGTAAAAAGTCTATTAAGCACATCACCCCAAATTAGAAGATGAAGAATACGATTTTAAAATTCAGTAGTGTTGATGATGCAATGCTTTGGAATAATTTAAGAGATGGTGATGAAAAGTCATTTTCGATGCTGTTTGAAAGATACTACACCGACTTGGTGCGTTATGGCAATTCACTTTCTCCATATGAAGAAAAAGTACAGGACTGTATTCAGGATGTATTTACAGATATTTGGGTATATCGAAATGTACTTCAAAGTTCGGTAATTGTCAAAGCATACCTATTATCCAGCGTACGTAAAAGAATTGCTCGTTTGTATGAAAGAGACCATATTTTTCGTAAAACAACCAGTACAGATTCTATTGCATTTCTTTTAGAGTTTTCAGTTGAT
The DNA here is from genome assembly GCF_001427905.1 of Flavobacterium sp. Root420. Classification (GTDB taxonomy): domain Bacteria; phylum Bacteroidota; class Bacteroidia; order Flavobacteriales; family Flavobacteriaceae; genus Flavobacterium. The sequence continues at coordinate 237,600 of NZ_LMEF01000023.1, read as the reverse complement.
TATGAACTTATTGACGATGACTATGCTACAAAAGAAAAAGTTATTCATTTAAATAATTTACTGAAAGATTTACCGGCACGACAAAAAGAAGCGCTATATCTTCGTTATCATCAAGGTCTGACTGTTGAGCAAATTGCAGAGATGTTGGATGTTAATTATCAATCTGCCAGTAATTTGCTACATCGTGGTCTGCTTAGTCTTCGCAAGGAATGGAAGGGAAGTTTTACCATATTCCTTATGCTATTTTCAAGTGGTTTTTAATTTTATTTCAAAAAAGATAAAAAAAATCACAATTTGATGAGTATATAATAAGAGTGCTGTCCTCTATGTTTTTGTAACCTTATTTTTAGATGCAAAAACGTAACACATATACCCAAATTGAAGATTTTTTGTCTGACGAATCTTTCCAGTCATGGATTTTATTTAAAATTGATGAAAACGGTTGGGAAGAATGGACTTTAGAAAGTCGCCAACGTGCTAAGTTGGTTCAGGATGCAAGACTTTTATTGTTAGCGATGAAAGTTCCGGAATCTGATTTGTCTTCCTCAGATATCCATAACGCGTTACAAGCGGTATGGCGCAAAATTGAAGAGAAAGAAAATCAAAGTAATACTGAAGAGAATTCAAAAACATTTTTTTTAAGAAAATACTTTCTTGCAGGAGTTGCTGCAAGTTTACTCCTCTGTTTAATGTCAATGTGGTTTTATAATAATCATTTTAAGACAGACAATATTGTTACCTACAAAGAATTAATCGATGAAAATAACGAAGGGTTAGTTGAACAAACTAATAATTCAAGTAAACCGCAAATTATCACTTTGTCTGATGGCAGTTCGGTTTTATTACAACCCAATAGTAAATTAAGTTACCCTAAAATCTTTACCGGAAACGAGAGAAAGGTTTATTTATCCGGCGAAGGTTTCTTTGAAATTAGTAAAAATCCAAGAAAACCTTTTTACGTTTATGCAAACGAGATCGTTACCAAGGTAGTTGGAACTAGTTTTAGAATAAAAGCTTATTCTGATCAACCTGACGTTGAAGTTCTTGTTCGCACCGGTAAAGTTAAGGTTAAATCAAATGACCTTATAGCTAAATCAGATCAACAGGAAGTGGTGCTGCTTCCTAATCAGGCGCTTCGATTTTTAAGGAGTGATTTAAAATTCAACAAAATAACAAATATTACCCAAGATGAGACCTTAGTGAAAAGTGTTGGCAATATTGAGCAGCTAAGCTTTGAATTTACGGATATTCCCGTCTCGCAAATTTTTGAAACAATAGAACAAGCTTATTTAGTTGACATCGATTATCCAAAAAATAAACTTAAAGATTGTCATCTTACCACTTCACTCAGTGATCAGCCCTTAACAGAAAAACTAAAAATTGTTTGTAAAAGTATTGGAACTAATACCAATTTTGAGATGAACGGAAACCAAATCACGATCACATCAGAAGGTTGTAATTAATTTAATCTGTATAACTGTAATTGTACAGAATAAGCTCACAAATAAAATGCAAAACCAAAAAAAAACTAAAAATTAACCAAACTTAAAATTCACTTTGATTGCCTATGTAAAAACCAAATGCATAAAAAAAGTGCCGAAATGCTGTAACATTATCGACACTTATAAAATTGAATTCCTCTCTGTAAAGAGCAATTCAGTACGTTTCTTAAAATACACGCGAATAGTATTAATCAAAACAAACCAAAATTATGAAAAAACCAGTTGTTAAACAACGATTACTCCATCGAATCATGAAAATAACGCTATTTCAGTTTGTCTTAGCACTTGTGTTTTCAAGTGTTACAATGGCAAACAGTGTAAATGGACAAAGAAAATTAGATACAAAAGTTACTATTACTGTTGCAAATTTAACTTTAGATAATGCATTAACTAAGTTGGAAAAATCTGCGCACGTAAAATTTTCGTATAATTCCCGATTGCCTCAGCTTAATCAAAAAGTGACTATAGAGGCTGATCAGGAAGTTTTGTCAAGTGTACTTAACAGAATTTTAAAACCATTTAATATTACTTTTTCAGAAGTAAGTAACCAGATTATTTTACAAAAAAATAATGCAATGGATCCATTTTCAAATATAGAAAACAATCCTTCTTTATTTGAAATATTGGCACCAGGCCCTATTATCAAAGGAAAAGTTACTGATCCCAGCGGAGTTCCATTACCGGGAGCAACGGTGTTGGTAAAAGGTACTAAAGTTGCCGTTTTAACAGATTTTGATGGGAATTTTTCTATCGAAATGCCTGCTAATAGTACTGCATTAGTTATTTCATATGTTGGAATGGAAACTAAAGAGATTGGTATAGAAAATACTTCTCCAACCATTATTTTAAATGAAGCTGGTCAAAACCTTAAAGAGGTTATTGTAACAACAGGTTATGAAAAAACCTCAAAAAGAACTTTTACAGGTGCGATTAGTAAAATTTCAGGAGCCGAGTTAAAAGTAGATGGAGTGGTAGATGTTAGTAGAATGATTGAAGGAAAAGCGGCTGGGGTTACGGTGCAAAACGTTACAGGAACTTTTGGTACTGCTCCTAAAATTACAGTTCGTGGATCATCTTCTATTTTTGGAGACACAAAACCTTTATGGGTGATTGATGGTGTTGTACAAGAGGATATTATTAATGTTTCATTTGCAGATTTAGCTTCTGGTAATTCAGAAACTTTATTGAGTTCGTCTGTAGCAGGTTTAAATGCTAATGATATTCAAAACATTGAGATTTTGAAAGATGCTTCTGCAACTTCTATTTACGGATCAAGATCTTTGAATGGGGTTGTGGTAATTACAACAAAACAAGGCCGTAGAGATGCGCCTTTAAAAGTGACTTACGGATTGGAACAAACTATTAGAGCAGTTCCAAACTATAGCCAGTATGATATTTTAAATTCTCAGGAATCCATGAGTATTTTTAAAGAAATGGAGGCTAAAGGATACTTGGATTTACCTTCAACCGTAAATGGAAGATACGGTGGTGCATATAATATTTTAGGGAGAGCAATAAATACGTATAATCCTGAAACAGGAACCTATTTAGTGAATAACGATCCTGTTAGCCGTAATAACTTCTTAAGAAAATACGAATTGGCAAATACAGACTGGTTTAGTGTATTATTTAGACCTTCTATCACGCAAAATCACTCTTTGAGTTTTTCTGGTGGTGGAAAAAACAATACATTCTATGCTTCTTTGGGATATTATACTGATCCGGGATGGACTCTTGCTGACGATGTAAAACAAATATCATCAAATATTAAAGGGACATTTTATGTAAATGACAGATTAAATCTTACGCTTTCAACTTTAGCTTCGGTTCGTGATCAGGGTGCCCCTGGAAGTTATGAAAGTGAAAAAGATGTTGTTTTTGGTAAAGTAACTCGTGATTTTGATATCAATCCATTCAACTATGTATTAAATACAAGCAGAACTTTAAGACCATATGATGAAAACGGAAATTTAGAGTATTATAGAAATAACTGGGCTAAAATGAATATTATCAATGAATTGGAAAACAACTTCATGGAAATCCAGGTTAAAGATATTCGTTTTCAATTGGATTTAGATTATAAAATTACCCCACATTTAAACTACAATCTTACTGGTTCTGCTCGTTACGCTAATACAAGCCGTGAACACAAAATTATGGAGAATTCCAACGTAGTTGGGGCTTACAAAGCGGGTACTCCGGAAGGTGAAGATGGAGTTAATACATTAGTTAGAGACCAGAATATATTTTTATATCAGGATCCTAATGATTTAACTGCTCCAAAAGTTTCTGTATTGCCAAATGGTGGTTTTTTGAGAAAATTCACCAACGATATGACTTCTTATAACTTAAGAAACAGCATTAGCTACAGAAATACTTTAAATGACAAACATGAATTAGAAGGTTTGTTTGGAACTGAGTTAAGAGTTGTTGATAGAAGTAGTGATAATTTTACAGCTGCAGGTTTACAATACGACAGAGGTCTTACCGCCTTTACTGATCCAAGATTAATTGAAAAAATTATCAACGGAGGAGATTCATATTATGGGTTTAATGAAGAAAAAGAAAGAACAGTAGGTTTCTTCGGAAAAGTAGGTTACACGTATGATCGTCGTTATACTGCTTCGGTTACAGGTCGTTATGACGGATCGAACAGACAAGGAAACAGTGATTCTTCAAGATGGTTGCCAACTTATACTTTTAGTGGTAAATGGAATGTTGCCGAAGAAAAATTCATGAAAGATATTGAATCTGTAAATACTTTGGCATTAAGAGCTTCTTATGGACTTACTGCAACAGCAGGTCCGGCAACAAACTCGTTAGCAATTTATAAAAGTTATATAACAGATCGTTTTAATCTTGATGACAGAGAATCAGGAATTAATATTGACCAATTGCAAAACAGCGATTTAACCTGGGAAAAACAATTTGAGACCAACATAGGTGTTGATCTTGGAATGTTTAACAACAGAGTACAATTTACTTCAGATGTTTATAGCCGTAAAGCTTTTGATTTGGTTGATTATGTGATTACTTCAGGAATTGGTGGTCAAAGAATCAGACAAGGAAATAATGCCGATATGGAAACTAAAGGTCTTGAGATTGGATTTACAACGAAAAATTTTGATAATCGTGATTTCAAATGGTCAACAACGCTTAATTTTTCTGTTTATTCACAAAAAATTACAAAGCTTGAAAACACACCAACAGCATTTGATTTAGTAGATGCAAATGGAGGAAATACAATCGGGCATCCAAGAAACTCATTGTACTCTTATCAGTTTACAGGTTTGAATAATCAAGGTTTACCAACTTTTATATTACAAGACGGAGCTGATAATAATATTACAGAAGCTAATTTTCAGGACAATTTAGATGTAACTAAATATTTGAAATATGAAGGGTCAATCGAACCTAATAAATCTATTGGTTTAGCAAATACATTTACTTATAAAAATTGGTCTTTATATGTTTTCTTCGTGGGATCAGGAGGTAACAAAGTACGTTTGAATCCTATTTATGATAGTACTTATGATGACTTAACCGTATTTACAAAAGATTTTACAAATCGTTGGATTAATCCGGGAGATGAGAACTTTACAAATGTACCGGTTATTGCAGACAGACGTTTGAATTCTAATTATGGAGGAGAACGCACATTGGCAAGAGCTTATAACACTTACAACTATTCTGATGCACGTATTGCTGATGGAGATTTTGTCAGACTTAAAAATATCTCTTTAAGCTGGGAATTTCCAAATGATTTCAAGAGAAAACTTGGACTAAGTACATTTACTTTAAAAGGTTCTGCCGTTAACCCATGGTTAATTTACTCAGACAAAAGATTAAATGGCCAGGATCCTGAGTTTCGTAATGCCGGTGGTGTTGCTATGCCAGTTACATCTCAATACACTTTTACTTTAAACATTTCATTATAATAGTCCAAAAACATGAAAAAATTAAAAATAACTTTATCGCTATTAATACTTATAAGTATTACTGGTTGTGATGATTTCTTGTCTGAGAAGCCAGATAATAGAACCGAAATAGATACTCCTGATAAAATTTCTGAATTATTGGTTGGGGCTTATCCTCAAATGAGTTATTTCGACATTGCAGAAACAATGTCTGATAATGTTTTTGATAGTAATATGCCAGAGACATTAATTAAAAATGAGCAAAACTATAACTGGGAGCTTCAAACAGAAACTGCAGATATAGATACGCAAGCCTATTATTGGGATGCTTGTTATCAGGCCATTGCGCATGCAAATAAAGCCTTGGAAGCTATAGATCAATTAGGAAATACGGCTGACTTAAACCCTCAAAAAGGAGAAGCACTTTTAGCACGAGCTTATTCTCATTTTATGTTGGTTTCATTTTGGTCGCAACGTTACAATCCGGCAACGGCAAGTACTGATTTAGGAATTCCATATGTTACAAAACCGGAAACCGAATTAGTAACGAAATACAAAAGAAATACCGTAGCTGAAGTTTTTGAATTTATTGAAAAAGATATTCAGGAAGGTTTAAAGTATGTTATCAATGATTATAAAGAACCTAAATTTCATTTTACCAAAAATGCTGCAAAAGCTTTTGCCAGCCGTTTTTATTTAGTAAAAGGAGATTGGGACAAAGTAATTGCTTTATCTGATGATTTAGGAAACAGGCCTGTTGGTAAATTAAGAGACTTTGCATCTTATGATGTTATGGCGATCAATGATCAGAGATTAAGTTATGCAAGCAGTGCGGCTGAAACAAATTTATTGGTAGTTTCTGCAAATACGATTGTAAGCAGATCGTACTACTCAAATAGATTTTATCTTTCAGGGGCACGTTATCCGGAAATATTCGGCACAGCAACAAACCTTTTAGCAAAACCATGGTATTATAACTTTTATTCATCAAACAGTAGTATAACAGTGTTTCTTCCTAAGTTTTATGAATATTTTAAATATTCAAACGTAACAGCCGGAATTGGAGATCCATATGTTGCTGAAGTTCTGCTAAGCAATGATGAGTTCTTCTTAAATAGAATTGAAGCTCATGTAATGAAAGGCCAGATACAAGTGGCAAACGATGAATTAGAATATTTTTTATCAACTAGAACAGTAGGTTATGTAGCTACAGATAAGGTAACACAAGCTAAAGTAGTAGCTAAATATCCGGTTATAGCAGATGAATATACACCGTTTTACACCATGACTCCCGTACAAACCTCTTATGTAAAAGCTATTGCTGAAACCAGACGTAGAGATTTTGTACATGAAGGAATGAGATGGTTTGATGTTAAGCGTTTTAATATTGTAGTTAGACATGAAACTACTAATAAGCCTGTTAACATTTTGGTTAAAGGTGACAATCGCAGAGCTTTACAAATTCCGCTTCACGCGTCGAATACAGGTGTTGAGCTAAATCCTAGATAATCTTTAAAAGCAAATTCTTATGAAACTAATAAAATATAGTAAAATAGCATTTTTGGTTATGGTTTCTATGGCTGTAATTTCTTGCGCAAACGATGAACGTCCGGGAGATAGTCAGCTAGATTACACACAACCAACTAAAACGGCATTAGATAATTGGATTACGACTACTTATTTAAATCCGTACAATATCAATGTTCAATATAAATGGAATCAAAATACGGTAGATAACAGTCGTTATTTATTTCCTCCAACAATTGATAAAGTGCAGCCTGCCCTTGAAATTGTTGAAACAATATGGCTTAGAAGTTATTCCCAAATTGGAGGAGCAGATTTCGTGAAGAAAATTGCACCAAGGGAAATTGTTTTAATTGGTGGTGTAAACTTAAATAGTGTTGGAACAAGAACTTTAGGTATAGCGGAAGGAGGACAGCGAGTTACTTTATTTGAAACTGATTATATAGATCAGTCTGATCGTGATAATGTCTCAGAATTTATTCACACAATTCAGCACGAGTATATTCATATTTTGAATCAGCATAAACCTTTTGATGAAAAATCATGGGCTGCAATAACTCCTGGTGGCTATACTTCAGATTGGTATAATTATGATATTCCGGAATCAAACGAGATTGGATTTATTACAAGTTATGCGAGATCAAATATTAATGAAGATTTTGCAGAAACAGCTTCTATGATATTAATTTATTCAAAAGCAGAGTATGCTGCTTTTTTGGCCGGTATTGATGATCCTGATGCTTTAGCTGCCTTAAAAGCAAAAGAAGCACTTGTAGTAAAATATTTTAAGGAAGCTTTTGACATGGATTTCTATGCATTAAGAGATGCTGCTGAAATAAACACAAATGCTGTAATAACAAATTAAAAAAAGGTATTATGAAAATTAAAAACATATATAAGTTCTTATTTGCTGCCTTTTTGGCTTTGCAATTAAGCTCCTGCGATAATAATACAGACGCAGATCCAAAATTTGATAAAACGCCAACCGAGCGTTTAAATGCTCAGAAAACAGAATTGAACGACGCTTTGCTTTCTTCAGAATTTGGTTGGAAAGCCGTTTATTTTACAGATAACACGATTTTGGGAGGTTATACACATTTATTTAAATTTGCAGCCGATGGTACAGTTCAGATGGCTTCTGATTTTGATGATGATACAGCTGTTTATAAAAGCGAATACCAGGTACAGCTTGGAAGTACGGTAAGTTTGACCTTTACCACAAAAAACAGAATACACCTTTTATCTGAATCAGATAATTATCCAATAGCAGCACTAAGAGCAAAAGGTTATTTGGGGGATTTTCAGTTTTTGTATTACGGACAAGAAAATGGGCAGATTATTTTTAAAGCCAACAGAAATGGTGCAGAGATACGTTTTGTAAAGGCAACTGCACAAGACTGGACTGATCTGCCAAAAAACATTGACATGATTGACAATGTAATTGGTGATGATACTCGTCCGCTTTTTAGATTATTAGAAACCAATGACGGAACAGCAAAACACCAGTTTGATTTCTCATTTTCAGATGTAACTCGTTATGCAGAAGCAAATTCCATAGAAACTGGTTATTCTGTAAGTTATAACATGGGAGTTGGTTACACACCAACCGGAATTGTAGTAAGCCCGGCTGTAGAAGTTGCCGGACAAAAATTAACCAATTTTGTATACAATGATGTTGATGGAAGTTTTACTGCAACTGGAACGAATGGGGTTACGGCTGTAATTAAATATAGCAACAAACCATTGATCTTAACTGATGATTATAGGGTAATGCTTCAGGCTCCTCAAACAGGTTTTGCTTATATTCATGCAAATTTAGCTACTGCACCAAGTAATTCGTCGCTTTTTAATTCATTAATTGCTGAAATTCACGCAAGTTTACCTTCAACTCAAAAAGTAAATAGAATTCAATTCACTTTTAATGATGCAGCTGGTGAAAGTTACATTTCATATACATTTACAGGTGGTAAAACTACTATTTATCACAACTTTACAGTACAGCAAGATGCTGTTAATAAGAAATTAATACTTGTTCCAGGTACATGGCAAGCTAATACGGGAGCAGTTATTGCACAACCTGCATTACTTAAAAAAGTAGACACTGAACTTATGAATCCTAGTGGATTATATATTAAAAAAGAAGCTTTCAAAATCGCTTTTACAAATAACATTTACACATTTACAAGTTCAACAAGTAATTTTAGAATGACCACATACGCTTTTCAATAAACAGTTTTAGTTTTATTTTATTTTGAATGAAAGCAGCTCATTGCTGAGCTGCTTTTTTTAATAGTTAAACATATGATGAAGAAATATATCACTCCAATAAATATAGCTGTCCTTTTATGGGGTTTATTACTTCTTGTTATATCAGGATTCTATCCAGATTATACAAGATATTATTTGTACTTATCTATTATAGTAATCATTCCGGTTGCGATTTTTAATCTAATAAAGCAGAGAAAACAAGACAAGCTCAATAATACAACAGAGTTTCAAACGTCAATTTACAGAATGCTGTTTATGGCTGTCTTGCTAATTGTTTTCTTTTTTATAACTAGACAAAACAATATTTAAGATTTTAGTTTTATTTTTATTTTGAAGAGAAAGCAACTCAATCTTGAGTTGCTTTTTTGATTTTGGACAGTCTATTAAAGTATTTATATTTTGAAATGTTGAAAGGTTATTGCGATTGTTATTTTTTTAAAAAGGGAATTATCATATATTTGACGTGTCATTCATAGCAGGAATAGCTACAAATAAATATTAAAATTAATTTTGAATATGAAATTACTAGAAGGAAAAGTTGCCATTATTACGGGCGCTAGTCGTGGAATTGGAAGAGGAATTGCTGAAGTTTTTGCTAAACACGGAGCAAATGTTGCTTTTACTTATAGCGCATCTGCTGCTTCTGCAGAGGCTTTAGAAGTTGAATTAAATGCTTTAGGAGTTAAAGCAAAAGGATACCAATCGAATGCGGCCGATTTTAATGAAGCGCAAACTTTTGTTGATGCTGTTTTGGCTGATTTTGGAACGGTTGATATCTTAATTAACAACGCTGGAATTACAAAAGATAATTTATTGATGCGTATGTCAGAAGCTGATTTCGATCAGGTTATTGACGTAAACTTAAAGTCAGTGTTTAATATGACCAAAGCGATTCAAAAAACTTTCTTAAAACAACGTGCAGGTTCTATTATTAATATTAGTTCAGTAGTTGGTGTTTCCGGAAATGCAGGACAAACAAATTATGCAGCGTCTAAAGCCGGTGCAATTGGTTTTACTAAATCTGTTGCTTTGGAGTTGGGTTCTCGTAATATTCGTTGTAACGCAATCGCTCCTGGTTTTATTGAAACTGAAATGACTGCAAAACTACCTGAAGATGTAGTAAAAGGATGGAGAGAAGGGATTCCGTTGAAACGTGGAGGAACTACTGAAGATGTTGCAAATGCATGTCTTTTCTTAGCTTCGGACATGAGTGCATATGTTACAGGACAAGTGCTTAATGTTTGTGGAGGAATGTTAACCTAAGGTACTGAAGTTCTAAGTTACAAAGGTTCAAAGGTTTTAGTGATCAGTTTATCTGACTCTAGAATGAAGCTGGAACCGAATAGTCGCAAACGTTGACTTTTGAAATCTGATTACTGTAAACTGATACTGAATACTAAATAAATATGACTACAAATACGATTCTATTATTATTGCTTTCTTTAGTAATAGCGGGTGGTTTGTCATATTTTCAATATTATTTTAAAGCCAAAAACAAATCCAATGTGATTGTGTTTTTGGCTTTTTTACGTTTTTTGGCCATTTTTGGATTATTGGTTTTATTGATAAATCCGATAGTTTCTAAAAATTCGTTAGAAATCACCAAAACACCGCTAGCTATTGCGGTGGATAATTCGAGTTCTATTGTTGCTTTAAAATCAGATAATACGGTTAATGAATTATATCAAAAACTAATTTCAAATCCTGCGCTTCAGGAAAAATTTGACATTCAGTCGTATCAATTTGATGCCGATTTTAAACCTTCAGACAAATTCGATTTCAAAGGAAAACAAACCAATCTCGATGAAGTTGCCAAGAATCTGAAAAGCATCAACAAAAACCTGATTTTCCCAACGGTTGTAATTACGGACGGAAATCAAACTACAGGAAATGATTATGTATATCGATTTGATCCTGTTAATAAAGTCTATCCTTTGGTTGTGGGAGATACAACCACGTTTTTTGATTTAAAAATCAATCAGCTTAACGTAAACAAATACGCTTTTCATAAAAATAAATTTCCGGTTGAAGTATTTCTACAATATGCGGGAGATAAAGCTACGAATGCAGATTTTACAATTTCGCAAGGAAATTCAGTTGTCGCAAAAGAAAAGCTTTCTTTCTCACCTTCTAAAAAAACAGCCACCATAAGTTTACTTTTGCCTGCTGATAAAGTGGGTTTGCAAATTTTTAAAGCGACTATTTCTTCAAACGCAAAAGAGAAAAACAGTTATAATAATATCAAGAATTTTGCAGTCGAAGTGATTGATCAAAAATCAACAATCGCCATTGTTTCATCAATAAATCATCCTGATATAGCATCGTTAAAACGCTCAATTGAAGTTAACGCGCAACGTAAAGTGATTTTGGTTAAACCAAATGATATAAGTCAATTACAAGATGTTTCTGTTTTGGTTTTATACCAGCCAACAACAGCTTTCAAGGCAGTATTTGATAATAATAAATTAGCAGGAAGAAACACTTTTATCATTACCGGAAACAACACCGATTTTAATTTTCTAAACCAACAACAAAACAATTTGATTTTTAAAATGAGCGGACAGAGAGAAGATTATTTACCTGAATTCCAATCTCAGTTTAATCTGTTTGCCATTGAAGATTTTGGTTTTGAAAATTTTCCGCCTTTGCAAAATTTATTCGGAACGATTTCATCAAATGGAAATGTATCGGTTTTACTTTCTTCAAAAATCAGAAATGTCGCTACAAATGCGCCGTTATTGGCTTTTGCCGAAAATCAAGGAAAAAGAACTGCTTTTTTATTAGGAGAAAATAGCTGGAAATGGCGTTTACAAAGTCATATCGACAATCAGTCATTTGAAAAATACGATGTTTTTATAGATAAGATTATTCAATATTTGGCTTCATCGAATTCAAAGAAATCTTTGGTAGTAACACATGAAAGCTTTTACAATTCCGGAGAAGCAATTGCAATCAATGCGCAATATTTCAACAAAAACTACGAGTTTGACGAAAAAGCCAGATTGACCATTACAGTTACGAATGCTGAAACAAAACAAAGTAAAAATTACGATTTATTAAAAGGAAATAATTCTTTCTCTGTTAATCTAGATGGTTTGACAGCTGGAAAATACAATTTTTCAGTAAAAGAATTAAATTCAAACACATCCTATTCAAGTCATTTTGAAATTTTGGATTTCGATATCGAAAAACAATTTGTTAATCCGGATGTTTTAAAATTGAAGCAATTAGCGTTACAAACCAATGGAAGAGCATTCTTCGAAAATCAGGCAGATGATTTAATCAATACACTTTTAGAAAACAAAGAATACAAATCAATTGAGAAAAATGTTTCAACCAAAACTCCATTAATTGATTGGGTTTGGTTGTTGATTTTAATAGCCTTGTTACTAACTACGGAATGGTTTGTGAGAAAGTATAATGGATTACTTTAAATAGATACAAAGGTTCATAGGGACAAAGGTTCAGCGTTTTTGCTTAACTTGAAACTTTACCCGAGGCTAAAAGCCGAATTGGCGAAGCAAACATGAAACAAAAATAACTATATTATGGATTTCAGGCTAAAAGTATTCTACACCGTTGCACTCCGCTTAAACTTTACTAAAGCGGCAACAGAATTATATATCTCTCAGCCTGCAGTCTCAAAACACATTCAGGAACTCGAAGAAACTTATAAAACCAAGCTCTTTGAACGAAACGGTTCTAAAATTGCTTTAACTCCAGCCGGAGAAATTCTTTTAAAACATACTAAAAACATTTTCGAGATTTATAGAGAAATTGACTTTGATATGAGCTCGTTCATTAACGAACGTCAGGGTTTATTGCGATTAGGAGCTAGTACGACAATTTCACAATATATTATTTCTCCCGTTTTGGCTCGTTTTCATCAAAAGCAAAAAGATATCAAAGTCAATTTGTTAAACGGAAACACGGAACAAATCGAAAATGCCTTAATCAATAAAGAAATTGAAATCGGAATTGTTGAAGGGCAGTCTAAAAATCAATCGATTAAATACATTCCTTTTTTAAAAGATGAATTGGTTTTGGTTTGCAATACCAAAAATCCGTTGGTCAAACAGCATAAAATTGCATTAGAAGATTTAAAAGCAATGAAATTCATAACACGTGAAAGAGGTTCCGGAACACTTGAAGTTATAGAATATGCTTTAAAACAAGTAAATGTAAAATTAACGGATTTACAAATTGAGATGCAATTAGGAAGTACTGAAAGTATTAAATCGTATTTATTAAACTCAGATTGTTTTGCTTTCATGTCAATACACGCGGTCAGTAACGAATTAAAAAATAATGAATTAATTGTTTTAGATGTTGAGGATTTGATTATTGAAAGATATTTTTACATTATTACTTTAGTTGGAAAATCAGATTCTTTAACGGAACTATTTATTCAAAATTTATTCTCTTACTATAATTTAAAGTTATAATCAATTGTATTTTACGATTGGTGTTTTCAATTTATATGGTTGACCTTTGTACAATAATTATCAAATAGCCTATTTTGAAAACGAAACTACATTCCGAAACTCATTTATTTACGGTTAATCTTTATTTCCAGCAAGCTGTTTTTGTTCTGGTGATCGGATTGTGTTTGTTTTCAATTATTTCTCCACCAATCGCTTTGTTGTTAGGGGTTTTGACTGTAAATGTTTTCGGAAATCCATTTGTTGCATTCAATCATAAAGCCATTACTTTTTTATTACAGTTTTCAGTTGTTGGTTTAGGTTTTGGAATGAATGCGACAGCAGCTATTTCAGCGGGAAAAGAAGGATTTCTATTGACGATATTTTCAATTTTTAGCACTTTAATTTTCGGAACGCTGTTAGGAAAATGGCTTAAAACAGAGAAAAAGACATCGCATTTAATTTCATGCGGAACAGCAATTTGTGGAGGGAGTGCTATTGCGGCGATTTCTCCGGTAATAAAATCGAATGAAAATCAAACTTCAATTGCTTTGGGTGTCATTTTTATTCTGAATTCAATTGCCTTATTTGTTTTCCCTTTTATTGGGCATCAACTTGATTTATCTCAAAAAGATTTTGGTTTATGGTGCGCCATTGCTATTCACGATACCAGTTCTGTAGTTGGTGCTGCCAATAAATATGGGGCAGAAGCCTTGCAGGTTGCTACAACGGTAAAATTAGCAAGAGCTTTATGGATTATCCCAATTTCACTTGGAACTGCCCTGGTTTTCAATAATCAATCGGGAAGTACCGGAAAAAAAATCAAGATTCCTTATTTTATTGGCTTATTTATTTTGGCAATGCTTTTTAATACTTATGTACCTGAAACTACTATTATTGCACCACATATTGTGGGAATTGCTAAAATTGGTTTGACTATAACTTTATTTTTAATTGGAGCAACCTTAAATATAAATACTTTAAAATCAGTAGGAGTGAAGCCCTTGTTGCAGGGAGTTTTCCTTTGGATATTTATTGCCGGTTTAGGTTTAGCATCGGTGTTATATCTGAATTAAGGTCTCACTATAATTTATTTCACATTCGAAAATTTCACAACAGGTTTACCAACAGCTTTGTATAGTTTGCCACTAAAAGTATATCTTTTTTCTATGCTAAATGTAAATTGCTTTTTTGTCTTAGCCATTTCTGCTGTTTCGTCTGGCAGGTTCACTTCAAATTCATCATTAGGTTTTGGTTTACTATAAGAGCCTTTTGTTGTAATGATAATATCTCTGAAATATTTTTTATTGCTGTCGCTTGCAGTCTTATAAGAACTTGACCAATCAGTATTTGGAACATTTGCCATTTGGTAGCCGGACGTTTCAAGTATAGATTGATATTTGCCATTAAGTCCTGCGATAATATAGAAAAAACCTTCATATGGACCGCCTGCGCCACCATTTGAATGAACCAACGTAAAAGCATACTGATCTTCTCCAATTTCTAAAAGTTTAGGTTTTGGCGATTGGGCAAAAGAGCCAAATGCAGCTACAGCGGGTTGAAAAGATTTTATTTCCCATACATTTCCATTTTTTGTAAATTTAGCAACGCCTAAAAGACCTCCTGTAAACCTGCTGGTTTGTAATCCGTCTTCGTCATAAACAGAATGATTAAAAAATAATAGTTTAAATTTATTTCCTTTAGAATCCTCATAATCGATATTTGACAAAAGTCTTGTTGCAACGCCCTGATTATACGGAAACAATTGATCACCTTCTTCACCATTTGCATCAATAAAAGGCAAAGGCTTGCAATTTTTACATTTCCAGCTTACAAAAGTATTATGATCAGAAAGATGGTATAATTTTCCCGGAAATAATTTCTGCATTGTTTTTACAGGATCCAGCGGATCGGCAATAGACAGCGTTCTTTTTGGATTTAAAATAGTATCGCTGACGCCTTTTAATTGCACAATATCGTCTTGTGCAAAACAAACAGAAGTAAATGTCAAAAAAAGAAAACTAAAGCGAATAAGGCTCATATATTAAAATTTAGGAGAAATATAAAACGAATTTACAAAGAAACTTTTAATATGAACTTATTTCATATATATGGTTCAAATTTTATAAAGAATTAAATTAACATAATCTTTGTCGGTTTATTTTTGAATTATCGTTAAATAAAATAAATTTGTACTTCAAACAAATTTACAAATGAAAAACTTTAAAATGAAACCAAGACTAATCGCCTTTTTTGCATTAGGAATTGGATTTTTAACCTTATCATGGGGAATCGTTGGTCACGAACGTATTAACAAAGCCGCAGTAATGGCTTTGCCACGACCACTTCAAATTTTCTTCTATAATCATATTGATTTTATTACACAGGAAGCTTCTGTTCCGGACATTCGTAAATATGCCTTGAATTACAAAGACGAAAATCCAAGACATTATTTTGATATGGAAAATTTTGGTTCTGCTGACAGCCTGCCAAAAACCATGGAAGAAGCAAAGAAAAAATACGATGCTAAATTCTTGAACGACAACGGAATTTTACCTTGGTATATTGAAGATTTGATGGTTAAACTAACTAAAGCTTTTAAAGATAAAAATAGAGCAGAAATTTTATTTCTTGCTGCAGATTTAGGACATTATGTAGGTGATGCGCACATGCCATTGCATACTTCTGCAAATCATGATGGACAATTGAGCGATCAAAAAGGAATTCATTCTCTTTGGGAAAGCAGATTGCCTGAATTGTTTGCTAAAAATTATAAATTAAATGTTCCCGAAGCTCATTATTATGAAGATGTTCATAAAGCAACCTGGGATATGATTAATGACACACACAGTTTAGCGCAGCCTTTATTAGATATTGATAAAAAACTAAGAACTGCGACTCCTGAAAACCAGGTTTTTAAAATGGATGCTGACGGGAAAGTGTTAAAAAGTAAATATAATTCGGCTATTTTCTCTGATGAATATGCTAAAAAACTGCATAAAGAATTAAACGGAATGGTTGAAAATCAAATGAAAAAAGCCATTACAGCAACTGCAAGTTTTTGGTATACTGCCTGGGTAAATGCCGGAAAACCTGATTTAAGTGATTTAGATTCACCAGCAGTTACGCAAAGAAACAATCAGGCACTGAAAGACGATTTACAATTATATCAAAGCGGAGATCTATTCGGAATGCAGAATCAAAATGATTAAATTTTGTTTCAAGTTTCAAGTTTCAAGTTTCAGGTTTCAGGTTTCAGGTTTCAGGTTTCAGGTTGAAATGAGAAATAATAAATAAAAAGAAAGCCTCAAATTCAATTGAATTTGAGGCTTTCTTTTTATTATATCATAGCGAACTTTGCGTAAATCCTTCGTACATTGTGGTTAAACCTGAAACTTGAAACAAAGTAAACCTGAAACAAATATTCTTATTTCTGATATTTCTTCTTCTTCAGCATATCCGAGGCCGTCTGATAAAACGAAATAGTTTCATTGACTAAATCAGTTCTTTCTGTTTGCAACGGAATTTCATCATAATAGATTTGATATTCCGTAGCAATTCCTGGTTTAGGACTCAGCTTCAGTTCGTATTGTTTTACTATTTGTTTTGGAGATAAAATGGTTAAAACATTATCTCTTATTAATCCTAAATCCTGATAAGTTGCAATAAAAGCTCTTGGTTTATAATCAGATTTCAAAACATCCTGACCAAAAAACTTACTTTGGTAATCAAAATGTAGTAATCCAAAAAGTGTTGGCATTAAATCAATCTGTGACATTAGTTTATTACATTTTGAAGGTTTTTCACCAGGAGCAAAAATAAAAGCCGGAATTCTATATTTGCCTAACGGAAGTTGTGTTTTTCCTGCACTTGAAGCACAGTGATCAGCAACAATTACAAATACAGTATTTTTAAACCACGGTTGTTTACTCGCCATTTCAAAGAATTTTTTCAATGAATAATCGGTATATTTTACTCCACCGTCACGAGATTTAATGTCACCCGGAATATCAATTTTATTGTTTGGATAAGTAAAAGGCCTGTGATTACTCACTGTCATGATATGATTAAAGAAAGGTTTGTTTTGCTGAGCTTCGTCGTTCATAATCTTTATGGCTTTGTTGTACATATCTTCATCGCAAACGCCCCAAACATTTGAAAACGTGATTTCTTCAGGAGAAAAACTAGATTTATCTACAATTTGATATCCGTTTCCAGAATAAAAGTCCTGCATGTTATCAAAAAAAGCATCTCCGCCGTACATGAATTTTAGATTATAGCCTTTTTGTTTGAATATAAATCCCGTAGAGAATTTATTTTTATTGTCTTCTCTTTTTACAACACTTTCTCCAGCGGTTGGAGGCAAGCATAAAGTTACGGCCTCTAATCCACGAACAGTTCTGTTTCCTGCGGCATATAAATTGGTAAACTGAAGACTTTTTTGGGCCAGGCTATCTAAGAAAGGAGTAATGTTTTGTTCATTACCATAAGCTTTCATAAAATCGGCACTATAACTCTCAATAGTAATTAATACTACGTTTTTATGATTTTCGAGAGAATCTCCAGTAATCTTTCGGGTTGTATTTTCTCCGGAAATAGTAGCAAACTGTTGTTTTAAAATTGCGAAGGCTTTGTCGTTCGGAAGTGTTTTGTAAAATTTAAAGTAATCTAATTTGTTATTCTGAAAAGCCAAATAGAATTTATACAATCCATTTGCTTGTAATTCATTGACAAAAACATTTTTTGATTTTTCTGTTTTGGCCAACGTAGGAATAGCGATTAAGGAAAGGGCAAATAAACTAAGGTAAATTAAAGTGATTTTTACTTTTTCACTTACGGTTGGAATATTATCTATGTAATTTCTGGAATTTTTAAGAATAAAATAGGTAACAACTCCTGTTACTAAAAATAAAGCTGAAAATATAGGAATTACGGGATAGGATTGCATGATGTTTCCAATAACTTCATTTGTATAAATCAGGTAATTAACTGCGATGAAATTATATTTTACCCCAAATTCGTTCCAAAAAAAATATTCGCTTAAACCATTCTGAAGAATTAATAAAACGTACAGAAAGATCACAAAAGCAAATAGCCAAAATCTGATTTTATCTCTCCATTTTGGAAGAAAAAGTAATAGTGTAAAAAGTAAAGTTTTAATTCCGATAAAAATTAGAACAATCTCTGGCAGTGCCCCTCCATATTCATCAAAAATACTTTTCCCAGAAGCTACGTATAGAAATAAACTAATAAAAAACCCAAGAATAATATATCCCGAAGGTTTGTTGTATTTCGAATTCGAAATAAAAATTAGATACAACCATAAAAAAACACTCGCTACAACAAATACAAAAAAATCTGAAACAAGACCTAAGCTAAAGATTTTCACGCTCTGAAGAATTGTAAAAGAGCTTTGCGTAATGGGATGAAAAAACAGCACAATTCTTAGCAGAAAACTTATGGCAAAATAGAAAAAAGCAAGATTGTAAAAAGGGGAAAGTTTCTTGTGAAAAGTCATGTATATTATTTTTTTACAAAATTAATTCTGATTGATTAATTCGGGATTAAGTTACGCTTTTACCTTACTTAATGTTAACTTAATGTTTTCTTAAGGCAATTAAGTTTGTTTTAATCTAACATTTTGATTCTTTAATGCGTCTTAAAATATTTATCTTTGACTAATTCAAAAGAAATCTAATTTAAATTAAATAGATAATGCATATTTTAATAGTTGAAGATGAGTTAGGTATTGTTCAGTTTTTGCAACAAGGTTTGCAAGAGGAAGGTTATGAAATAACAACTGCCAATGATGGTTCAAAAGGTTTTGAATTGGTTCAGAATCAGCAATTTGATTTAATTTTATTAGATTGGATGTTGCCTAAAATCAATGGTTTGGATTTATGTAAAGCCATTAGAATTAAAGATCAAAAAACACCAATAATTTTTTTAACTGCAAAAGATACTGTTCAGGAAACTATTGAAGGCTTGAAAGCAGGTGCAAATGATTATATAAAAAAACCTTTTAGTTTTGAAGAATTGGTAGAACGTATTAAAGTTCATTTTAGAAATAGAAAAGGAACTGAAATTCTAATTTTAGGGACTATTAAAATAGATTTATCTAAACATATTGTGCTCAAAAATGACGAAGAAATAGCATTGACGCAAAGAGAATTTGAATTATTAACATATCTAATTCAAAATAAAGGAAAGGTCTGTACACGAAATCAAATCTTAAAAGATGTTTGGGAAATTAATTTTGAATATGATACTGGCGTTATAGATGTTTTTATGAATGCTATTCGAAAAAAACTCAATTTAAAGATTGAAGAAGATTATATTAAAACAATTCGCGGTATTGGTTACATTGCAAACGACTTATAAATGGCACAGCTTTCCTTTAAAAACAGAATAGCTTTAAACTATATAATTACTACTGGTTTATTGATTTTAGTGGTTTTTTCAGTGATTTATTCGATAGTAAAACATACTGTTTACAGTCACATTGATGAAAATATAAACGTTGAAATTCGGAACCATTTAGCAGAAATTAAGGTTGTTGGCAACAAAGTAATTTTAATTGATGAAGAAGAATGGAATGAGCGCGAACACAATACTGTGGATGTTAATCCGGTTTTTGTTGAGTTTTTAGATTTGAATAAAAAGATTATCGAAAAAGCGCCTAATCTAAAAACAGAAACTCTTGAATTTAAAGATTCAGTCGAAGATTATGAGTTGTTTGATACCAAAATGGGAGATCATGCTATTAGGCAAATTCAGGTGCCGCTTCATGTAAAAAAAAGACAAATAGGGTATATTATTGTTGCTATGTCATTGGCTGATTCCAAATTGGTCTTAAATAATTTATTTGACATCATGTGTTTGTCATTTTTAGCGATTTTATTATTATTATTTTTTATTGCAAGATTCTTTGCCGGACGAAGTATAAAGCCGATAAATTCGATTATAAATACTTCAAAAATAATTACAAAAGACAATCTGAAAACGCGAATTCCGTTGCCCAAAACCCGCGACGAATTGTATACGCTTTCAAAAACCATAAACAATTTATTAAACCGAATTGAAGATGCAATTGAACGTGAAAAACAGTTTACTTCCGATGCTTCCCATGAATTAAGAACACCCTTAACAGTTATTAAAGGAACTCTTGAAGTTTTAATTCGTAAACCTCGTGATAATAAAGAATATGAAGAAAAAATTAATTATTGCATAAACGAGGTAGATCATCTAAATATGCTAGTTGATCAGCTTCTTTTAATGGCTCGATTCGAAAATCAAAAACAAAATGTAAATACAGAATCTGTTTATCTGAATGCCTTAATTTTGGATGTGTTAACGCTAAATTCTGAAAAAATAAACAATAAGGAAATCAGTGTCAAATTTGATGCTGAAGAGGATTATTATATTCAATCTGATAATTTTTTGGTGATTACGATTTTGAGAAATATTATTTCAAATGCAATTAAATATACCAGTATTGGTGGGCGAGTTTTGATTTTACTTTCAAAAGAAAATGGGGAGACAATTTGTAAAATTTCAGATAACGGCATCGGAATTGCTAAAGGAGATTTAGAAGCAATTTTAAATCCTTTTTTCAGATCAAATTCTACAGATCACCCCGAAATTAAAGGAACTGGACTAGGTTTGTCAATTGTAAAAAGAACTACAGACTTGCTTGGTATAAAGTTTAAAATTGAAAGCGAAATAGAAGTAGGGACCACCGTTATTTTATGTTTTAACGAAAAAATGAAAACGTTATCGTAAATTGAAAAAATGTAATAAAAAGGTTATCTAAAATATTTTTTAACAATAAACTATCGTTAAGTTAAATTAAAAATTGCTTTTTTATGAAATTAACTAGTATATTTGCAACCGAATCGAAGAATTATAAAATAAACCAAACAATGATTTCAAATCAATTACATCATCATCATTTTCATTATTGCTCTCAGGCGATGTGTTAATGGTATGCATGTAAATCATCATATTTTAAAACCCGTTTGAGTACATCAAGCGGGTTTTTTAATTCCAATTCTTTGTACTCAAACTATTAATTCAACAAACAACTAAAAAATGAGTACTTTAAAAATTGCAATTCAAAAATCAGGTCGTTTAAACGAAGACAGCATTCAAATTCTAAGAGATTGCGGTATTTCGATTAACAACGGAAACGATCAGTTAAAAGCAGAAGCTTCCAATTTTCCTTTAGAAGTTTTATACTTGAGAAATTCAGACATTCCTCAGTATTTAATTGATGGAGTAGTAGATTTAGCCATTGTCGGCGATAATTTATTAGTAGAAAAAGGAAAACATATCGAAGTGATTCAGAAACTTGGATTCTCAAAATGCAAGGTTTCTGTAGCTGTTCCAAAAACTTTTGAATACAACTCTATTCAGGATCTAGCAGGTTTGCGTATTGCAACTTCTTATCCAAACACTGTTAACGAATATTTTAATTCTTTCGGATTGACGGTTGATATTCACCAAATTTCAGGTTCTGTAGAAATTGCACCAAACATTGGTCTTGCCGATGCTATTGTAGATATCGTTTCAAGTGGAAGCACTTTATTCAAAAATAATTTAAGAGAAGTGGAAGTGATTCTGAAAAGTGAAGCTGTTTTAGCAGTTTCTCCAAAAGTTTCTCCTGAAATTCAGAAACACATCGATACTTTAAAATTCAGAATCCAATCGGTTTTAAGAGCAAGAAATTCAAAATACATCTTGATGAATGTACCGAATGAAAAAATCGACGAGATTGGAAAAATTCTACCAGTTTTAAGAAGTTTAACCGTTTTGCCATTGGCTCAGGAAGGTTGGAGCAGCGTTCATTCCGTAATCGACAAAGATACTTTTTGGGACGTAATCGATAAATTAAAAGAAGCCGGAGCTGAAGGAATTTTGGTTTGCCCAATTGAGAAA
Organism: Flavobacterium sp. Root420; assembly: GCF_001427905.1. Classification (GTDB taxonomy): domain Bacteria; phylum Bacteroidota; class Bacteroidia; order Flavobacteriales; family Flavobacteriaceae; genus Flavobacterium. Next base: position 215,031 of record NZ_LMEF01000023.1, on the reverse strand, counting down.
ATGGTTCTGTAGGACTTCGTCCGCTTTAGGCTTTATGCAATAAGCTTTAAGCCATTAAAACACAAAGTTAATAAAGCTTAAAGCCTATAGCTTAAAGCTTAAAGCAAAAAATAAAAATGAATAAAATAGATAATCCAAAACCAGATACCTGGTCAGATATATTAAAAAGACCAACCAAAACAATCGATGATATCGAAGTTACGGTTAAGGAAATTTTTAAGGAAGTACAGAAAAAAGGTGATGAAGCTGTTGCAAAATACACTTCAATCTTCGACGGAATTGCTCTGGACAATTATGAAGTTACTCCAGAAGAAATTGAAGAAGCTATAAATTCCATTTCAGAGGAGTTGAAAGATTCAATTCAATTGGCGAAAGCAAATATTTTAAAGTTTCATACTGCTCAAAAAACAGAGCGAATTTCAGTCGAAACTATTGAAGGCGTAAATTGCTGGCAGGAAAAAAGACCAATCCAAAAAATCGGTTTGTATATTCCGGGTGGAACCGCACCTTTATTTTCAACAGTTTTAATGTTGGCCGTTCCTGCAGAAATTGCAGGTTGCAAAGAAATTGTTTTATGTTCACCTCCAGACAAAACAGGAAAAATAAATCCGGCGATTTTATATACAGCCAATTTATGCGGTGTTACCAAAATATTAAAAGTGGGCGGAATTCAGGCAATTGCCGGAATGACGTTTGGAACACAATCGATTCCGAAAGTATATAAGATTTTCGGGCCAGGAAATCAGTTTGTAACGGTGGCAAAACAATTAGCAACACAATTTGGAGTAGCAATTGACATGCCGGCCGGACCTTCAGAATTGTTGGTTGTGGCTGATGATACTGCAGTTCCTGCATTTGTAGCATCCGATTTATTATCTCAGGCAGAACACGGAACTGATAGCCAGGTAATTTTAGTTTCAACTTCAAAAAGATTGATTGATGCTGTTGAAGCGGAAATTCAAACCCAAATTGAAGAACTTCCAAGAAAAGCAATTGCAAAAAAAGCTATAGAAAATTCGAAATTAATTTATGTAGAAAATGACCAGATTGCATTGGATTTGATCAATGAATATGGTCCCGAACATTTTATTATTTGTTCTGAATATGATGATTTTTATTGCAACGGAATTGTAAATGCAGGATCTGTTTTTATCGGTAATTATACGCCGGAAAGCGCTGGAGATTATGCATCAGGAACAAATCATACGTTGCCTACAAACGGTTACGCGAAGAATTATAGCGGAGTAAATCTGGATAGCTTTATGAAATCGATGACATTTCAGAAAATCTCTAAAACCGGAATTCTAAACATTGGAAAAGCTATTGAAATTATGGCTGAAGCCGAAGGTTTACAAGCGCATAAAAATGCTGTAACCTTGAGATTAAAGAGTATAGAGTAAAGAAAATAGAAGTTAGAACATGGAATAAAGAGGTAAGAAGCAAGATGAAAGAGTTAAAGGATAGATTCGAATCTTTATTCTTGCCTCTTGACTCTTTTCTCTCTCAAAAATAAAAATAATGGAATTCGATATAAACACAATAACACGTGAAAACGTAAAAACATTAAAACCCTATTCGTCAGCAAGAGATGAGTTTGAAGATTTTGATACTGCCGAGATGATTTTTCTGGATGCCAATGAAAATCCGTTTCAGAATGGTGTGAATCGTTACCCCGATCCACAGCAAAGTTCGGTTAAGGCAATTTTAGCTAAGAATAATAATGTAAAAACAAGCCAGATTCTATTAGGAAACGGAAGCGACGAAGTTTTGGATTTACTATTCAGAGCTTTTTGTGAACCTAAAATTGATAATATTATTTCGTTACCACCAACGTACGGAATGTACAGTGTTTTGGCTAATATTAATGCGGTAGAAAATAGAGAAGTTTTACTTTCGACAGATTTTCAGCCACAAGTAGAGAAAATTTTAGAAGCTATTGATACTAATACAAAAATCATCTTTTTATGCTCGCCAAATAACCCGACAGGAAATTCTTTCTCTGATGAAAGTGTGGTTAAATTACTTCAAAACTTTAAAGGGTTGGTTGTAATTGATGAAGCATATATTGATTTTTCAGACAAAGAAAGCTGGTTGATAGAAATAGATGAATATCCAAATTTAGTTATTACACAAACACTTTCTAAAGCGTATGGTTTAGCTGGAATTCGTCTCGGGATTTGTTATGCTTCTGAAGCTGTAATTTCGGTTTTAAATAAAATCAAGCCTCCTTATAATGTAAATGAATTAACACAACAGAGAGCAATTTCTCGTTTGAAAGATTCTGATAAAATAAAACAGGAAATAGCTTCAATTATTGAGCAAAGAGAAGAATTGCTTAAAGTTTTACTTGAAGTTAGTTTTGTAGAAAAAGTATATCCAACAGAAGCCAATTTTGTGTTGGTAAAAGTAGACGATGCCAACAAAAGATATGACGAATTAATTGCAAAAGGAATTGTTATTCGTAATAGAACAACTCAGCCATTATGCGAAAATTGTTTACGTTTTACGATTGGAATTCCAGACGAAAATGCAATATTAATTAAAGAATTGAAGTTGTTGAGCTAAAAGTTTAACCGCAAAGTTCGCAAAGAATATTACGCAAGGAACGCAAGTTATTTTGCCACAGATTTAATGATTAATCTGTGGCAGAACAAAATAATAAAATATGAAAAAAGTACTTTTTATCGATCGTGATGGAACGATTGTTTTAGAACCTGAAAATTTGCAATTGGATAGCTTGGATAAACTAGAGTTTTATCCAAAAGCTTTTCAATATTTGGCTAAAATTGCCATTGAATTAGATTATGAATTAGCTATGGTTACCAATCAGGACGGATTGGGAACAGATAGTTTTCCGGAAGATACGTTTTGGCCAACGCAGAATTTTATTTTAAAAGCCTTTGAAAATGAAGGGGTTTTGTTTGATGAAATTTTTGTTGACAGATCTTTTCCTGAAGATAATGCGCCAACACGCAAGCCCAGAACCGGAATGCTGACGAAATATTTGAATAATCCTGAGTATGATTTGAAAAATTCGTTTGTTTTAGGTGATCGTCTGACTGATGTTGAACTGGCGAAAAACCTTGGTGCGAAAGCGATTTTTATGAATATGACAGACGGAATTGGAAGTAATGAAATTTCGTCGAAACGTGAGGAATTGAATGATACGATAATCTTGCAAACGACGGACTGGAAGACTATTTATGAGTTTTTGAAGTTGGAAGCACGTTCGGCATCGATTACACGTAAAACACATGAGACCGATATTTTCATTAATGTGAATTTAGACGGAACCGGAAAAAGTAAAATAGATACGGGAATCGCCTTTTTTGATCATATGTTAGACCAGATTTCGCGTCACGGACAAATGGACTTGGAAATCTTGGTAAAAGGTGATCTAGAAGTTGATGAGCACCATACGATTGAAGATACTGCAATTGCTTTAGGCGAAGTTTTTGCAAAAGCACTAGGGAATAAATTAGGAATAGAACGTTACGGTTTCTGTTTGCCAATGGACGATTGTCTGGCGCAGGTTGCCATTGATTTTGGTGGAAGAAACTGGTTAGTTTGGGAAACCGAATTTAAACGCGAAATGGTGGGTAAAATGCCAACAGAAATGTTTTATCATTTCTTTAAATCGTTCTCAGACGGTGCTAAAGCTAATATCAATATAAAAGCAGAAGGAACCAACGAGCACCACAAAATTGAAGCGATTTTTAAAGCTTTCGCGAAAGCGATAAAAGTAGCGGTGAAAAGAGATACAGAAAAAATGATATTGCCAAGTACAAAGGGAATGTTGTAAGAAATTTTAAAACAAATGACTAAAGAAGAATTAGAATCCCAGAGGTTAGATATTGAATTTGAAAAAGCAATAGCAAAGCATGATAAAATCGTAGACGAAGGTCAAAAAAATATCATAAAGTATTTTGATAGAATACATGACAAACTTTTTAATTTTAATAATATTATTATTGCTGGGTCTTTTGCACTTTCTAAAATTGAAAATTCTGTTCCCTTATGGACTATATTAGTTCCGATATTTAATTTGATAATTATAGTTTACATTGAATTTAGGATGATGGAACTGGGACGTTTTGATGTAAAATCAGGAGAAAAAACATTAATTGAAATTAAAGATAACAGAAGGAGTATAAATAAAACAAATTTATTCTCATTACTTACAATAACAACAACTTTCGTCACAACTTGTTTTTTCTTGTATAATCTAATTTTTATTTCAAAATAAATATATCATAAACGGAATTAACTTATGGAACCTAAAAAATTTGCCAAAGCATGGATTGACTCCTGGAATTCTCATGATTTAAATGATATCATGAAGCATTATGCTGATAATATTGAAATTACAACACCAATGATAAAATTGGCAGCGGGAATTGAAAGTGGTTCACTTCAGGGAAAAGAGCAGGTGAGAACCTATTGGGAGAAAGCTTTGACAAAGGTTCCGGATTTGCATTTTGAATTAGTTAATGTTACATCAGGAGTAGATTCTGTGGCACTTTATTACAAATCGATTATGAATAAAATGGCAATCGAAGTTATGTTTTTCGATCAAAACGGGTTAGTAAATAAAATGATTGCACACTATACCGACCTGTAAATAAAAAAAATGCCTCAGGTTCTTAAAATATTAAATCCCAGAGGGGCGCTATATTTATAGAACATTGTGAATTTGTTTGTAAAAAGGCACCATCGGGGGTGGAATTAGTGAGTAATTTAAAAACCGAAATATCGCTCCGCTGGAGCTTGATTAAATAACGAGAATTATTAGCTATAAATAGTATGCTCCTCCGGAGCTGTGTAGAGATAAAAAAGTTCATTATATTGATAGTATTGAACTTAATATTAAAATAGTAATTAATGATTTTATATTGTAGAGAAATCTAAAATCTAAAATCTAAAATCTAAAATAAATTGAGGATAGTAATTATAAATTACGGAGCAGGAAATATTCAGAGCATTATGTTTGCTATTGAAAGACTGGGTTTTAAAGCTGTTTTGAGTAATAATCCCAAAGAAATTCAGCAGGCTGATAAAGTGATTTTTCCTGGGGTTGGCGAAGCGAGCTCTGCGATGAAAAAACTAAAGGAAAGCGGTTTGGATAGTTTAATTCCGACATTGAAACAGCCGGTTTTAGGAATTTGTCTTGGTATGCAATTGATGTGCAAATCATCTGAAGAAGGCGATACCAAAGGTTTAGGGATTTTTGATGTTGATGTGATTAAATTCACCCCAAAAGTAAAAGTGCCACAAATGGGTTGGAATCAGATTTATAATCTAAAATCGGATTTGTTTAAGGGGATTTCTGAAGATGAATTTATGTATTTGGTGCATAGTTTTTACGCTCCAAACTGCACCGAAGCAATTGCAACGACCAATTATGAATTAGAATATGCGTCGGCTTTGCAAAAAGACAATTTTTACGGAACACAGTTTCACCCAGAAAAAAGTGGCGCTTTAGGAGAGAAAATACTTGAGAATTTTTTAAAAATATAATGAAAGATTAGAGACTTTATGACTTTAAACTTTCGAACTTTAAGACTTAAATAAATGAGAATAATACCAGCCATAGATATCATTGACGGAAAATGTGTTCGTTTGTCAAAAGGCGATTATGATACAAAGATAATTTATAACGAAAATCCACTTGAAGTAGCTAAGTCATTCGAAGCACACGGAATCGAATATTTACATTTAGTAGATTTAGACGGTGCAAAATCGAGTAAAATTGTCAATTATAAAATTCTGGAGCAAATTGCAACACAGACCAGTTTGCAAATTGATTTTGGTGGAGGCTTAAAATCCGATGAAGATTTAAAAATTGCTTTTGAAAGTGGTGCAAGTCAAATTACGGGCGGTAGCATTGCGGTAAAAAACAGAGCAATTTTCGAAAAATGGATCTCTGAATACGGTTCAGAGAAAATCATTTTAGGTGCTGATGCAAAAGACGAAAAAATAGCAGTTTCAGGATGGATGGAAGATTCTGACGAAGATTTGATTCCGTTTATTCAGGAATATCAAATGAAAGGAATTCAATACGTTATTTGTACGGATATTGCCAAAGACGGAATGTTGGAAGGCCCAAGTTTTGATTTGTATGAAAAAATATTAAAAGAAGCCGTTGGTGTAAAATTAATAGCTTCCGGAGGAATTTCAACATTTGAAGAACTACCAAAGTTGGCGCATCTGGGTTGTGAAGGAACAATAATCGGAAAAGCGATTTATGAGGGTAGAATTTCTCTAAAACAACTAGAGAACTACATAATTAGAAAATAAGGATGAATTAGATAATGTGCCAATTAGAAAATTAGATAATTTTTGGCGTTGCGTTTAAATTATCTAATTATCAAATTTTCTAATTGGCACATTAAAAAATTGACACATTAAAAAAAAATATATGATAACTTGTCACTTAAAATACGTTATAGATCCTTATCAATTAGAGGTATTTGAAGATTATGGTAAGAGATGGATTAAGATTGTGAATCGTTTAGGGGGTCAGCATCACGGCTATTTTATGCCTTCGGAAGGAGCAAATAATATTGCGTATGCTTTATTTTCATTTCCAAGTTTTGCGGATTATGAAAATTATCGAAAAGCAATGTTTTCAAAAGACGATAAAGAATGTGTAGACGCATTTAAACTTGCAGAAGATACAAGATGTATTATAAGTTATGAAAGGACTTTTTTAAGTCCTGTATTTGAGTAGAAAAAATTAGATAATTTGTCAATTAGAAAATTAGATAATTCCCGCATTGCGAATAAATTATCTAATTATCAAATTTTCTAATTGGCACATTAATAAATAGACACAGTAGAGAAATGTTAGCAAAAAGAATCATCCCTTGTTTGGATATAAAAAACGGAAGAACCGTAAAAGGCGTTAACTTTGTTGACTTGCGCGACGCTGGTGATCCGGTGGAACTGGCGGAAATTTACTCGGCTGAAGGTGCGGATGAATTAGTTTTTCTGGATATTTCAGCTACTGAAGAACGTCGTAAAACGTTGGTTAATATGGTGCGAAGTGTGGCGGAGAAAATAAACATTCCGTTTACGGTTGGCGGTGGAATTTCATCAGTAGAAGATGTTGAAATTCTGTTGAATAATGGAGCTGATAAGGTTTCCATTAATTCATCGGCAGTCAAAAACCCTCAGTTGATCAATGATTTGGCACAGAAATTTGGAAGCCAATGCGTGGTTGTTGCTATTGATGCCAAACAAATCAACGGACAATGGATCGTACATTTAGTTGGAGGAAAAGTGCCAACAGAATTAAATTTATTTAATTGGGCTGTAGAAGTTGCTGAACGTGGAGCAGGCGAAATCTTATTCACCTCCATGGATAATGACGGGACTAAAAATGGTTTTGCCAATGAAGCTTTGGCTAAATTATCAGAATTAATCAATATTCCGATTATTGCTTCTGGCGGAGCAGGAAATATTCAGCATTTTGTAGATTCTTTTAAAGTAGGGAAGGTGGATGCAGCTTTAGCAGCGAGTGTTTTTCACTTTAAAGAAATTGAGATTAAAGCTTTGAAAGAGGAATTGAGAAATAATGGTATTGAGGTTAGGCTTTAAGAGAATAGAGTCAAGAAAATAGAACAAAGAATCAAGAATCAAGAAATAAAAATGAAGAATTCAGTAAATCTAAAATCTGAACTCTAAAATCTAAAATAAAATGAACATAGATATTAAAAGCTCACACGGCTTGATTCCAGCCATAATTCAGGATTCAGAGACAAAAAATGTTTTGATGCTGGGTTATATGAATGAAGAATCAATTCAAAAAACTATAGAAACCCAGAAAGTTACCTTTTTCAGCCGTTCCAAACAAAGACTTTGGACAAAAGGCGAGGAGAGTGGAAACTTTTTAGAACTTGTAGATATTAAAAATGACTGCGACGGCGATACGCTGTTAATTCAGGCAAAACCTGTTGGGCCAACGTGTCATACGGGCGCTGATACTTGTTGGCAGGAAGAAAACAAAGAAAATTACGGTTTCATTTCTAGTTTAGAAAACACGATCAAAACAAGAAGAGAAAATGCCGATTCTGAGAAAAGTTACGTAGCTTCATTATTCGAAAAAGGAATCAATAAAATTGCCCAAAAAGTGGGTGAAGAAGCTGTAGAAGTAGTAATTGAAGCAAAAGATGATAATGATGATTTGTTCTTGAGCGAAAGTGCTGATTTATTATTTCACTATTTGATTTTATTGCAGGCAAAAGGCTTTCAATTGAGCGATGTTGTGGATGTTTTGAAGAAACGCCAGAAGTAGTTTCGAATCTTATTAGAAATAAAAAATAGATTGCATTGTGATTTAGAGATACAGTTCTAAACATGATGCATTTTTTTATGTTTAATATTTGAAAAAAAAGTACTTTTAATACATAAAAATATTCTTTATGAGATTGTATATCTGTTTGTTGTTATTTCTAAATTCCTATTTTAATTATGGTTTTAAGAAAAATGTGTTACCATACTCGATTGTTATTTCAAAAGCAGATTTAATTGTTGACGGAGTAGTATCAAAAGTTTCAAATGACAAATATGAATTTACAATTACTCAATTTGTAAAAGGAAAATCAAGTTCCAAAATTAATGTTTCCATTTGGAAAGAATGGCTTTGCGATCCAAGGATTAAGGAATTAAAACCCGGACAGCGATTGATTTTATTTTTAGAAAAAACAGCTTATGGTAATTTTTCTCCAATTAATCAAAGCACTGGAGAGATATACGTAGATAATGATAAGTTCATAGATATATTTCTTCCCAAAGATTTTTCTAATCCTGCAATTTTAAAAAAAGGTGTTTTAATGTTTGTTGAAACCTTCAATCTTTATGGAGACTTAAATGATCGGTTTTTACAGAATGTTTATTTTATGTCTAGCAAATCTATATTTAAAATTTATAAAATGAGAAGCAACAATAAATTTTTCGATTTTTTAGTTAATGATTTGACATATTCAAACGTAAAATATAATGTCGGTTACACGATTAACCAAATAAACGATTAAACATTCACTCCACAAACTCAAACATCGCAAATTCCTCCGGTTGATGAAATCCAAATTTTAAACTTTTATAAGGTTGTAAGGCGAGATATTCAGTAGTAGTACCGTAATCGATTCTAAAAGTATTTCCTTTCCATTTTGTTCCAGTTTTAGGCTTTGAAAAATTACCATTTTGAATTTTCTCCAAACTTGAAAAAGGAATCTTAATTTCTGTAGCATAACCATCAGGAGTTATTTTACTTACTGCTTCAAGTCCTGAAATATCAAATGTCATTGACGTTTTCCATCCACCACAATCAGGAGAAATACATTTCAATAACATATCATAATGGGTCGAAAAGGCATTCACTCCAATTTCAATATAATTTTGGCTATCTCCGTCAGGATCAATAAAAATTTCCACTAAATCATCAGTATTAAATATTTGCGAATCCTTTTTCTGGGTAGATCCAACTATTTTAGAATCAGATGATTTATAAGCTATATATAGATTGTCATTATTCCACGAAAGTGAAACCATTGTATTCTGGCTAGCATTTGCACCAGAATCATGAATTATGAATGGACCTTGAAAAGCTGTTTTCCAATCTGATAAATTTCCGTCAATAATTAGCTGATCAGTTGTTTTATGAATTGGTATGTTTTGAGAATGTACTGTTATCGAGCACATAAAATATAAAAAAGAAGCAATAGAAATAGGTTTCATAAAACAATAATGGAAATTTGAAAGGGCTAAAATAAGGAAGAATTGTAAACTTTAACATTAATTTTTTCGAATCGAAATTATAAAATTATTAAAAACTTGATTCGAATGTTTACTTTTGTTGATGATTAAGTTCGTTTAAATACCTTATTTATTTCAAATTTCTAATTTATGAAAAATTACTTTGGAGGCATTATTATCACCTTTTTGGTCGGTTTTAATGCCAATGCGCAAGGGCTTCTGAATAAGTCTGAGACCGTTTTTACACATCAGGATTCTTTACGCGGAAGCATTACTAAAGAACGATCCTGGTGGGATTTAAAATACTATCATCTTGATGTGAAAGTAAATCCTGTAGATAAAACGATCAAAGGTTCAAATACTGTTAAATATACTGTTTTAACAGAATACAATAAAATGCAGATCGACTTGCAGGAACCAATGCAGATTTACAAAGTAACACAGGACGGAAAAGAATTGAAGTTTGAAAGAGACGGTAATGCTTTTTTCATCCAATTAACGGCAAAACAAAAAGTAGGAGAGACCAAAGAAATTGTAATTTCTTTTGGAGGCAAACCTAAAGAAGCCGTAAAACCACCTTGGGACGGGGGAATTACCTGGAAAAAAGATAATAACGATAAAGACTTCATCGCATCCTCTTGTCAGGGTTTAGGTGCCAGTGTTTGGTGGCCCAACAAAGACCATATGTATGATGAAGTGGAGAATATGTTGATTAGCGTTAACGTTCCGGGAGATTTGACAGATGTTTCGAACGGAAGATTGAAAAGCGTTAAAAAAGAAAAAGACGGTACTAAAACTTTTAATTGGTATGTTTCAAACCCAATTAATAATTATGGAGTAAATATCAATATTGGAGATTACGTTAATTTCTCTGAAAAATATAAAGGAGAAAAAGGAGAACTAGACTGTAATTATTATGTCTTACGCGATAATTTGGCTAAAGCCAAAGAACAGTTTAAAGATGCTCCAAGAATGCTAAAAGCGTTTGAAAATTGGTTTGGACCTTATCCGTTTTATGAAGATAGTTACAAACTGGTTGAAGCTCCTTATTTAGGAATGGAGCACCAAAGTAGTGTGACTTATGGGAATGCATATAAAAATGGTTATTTAGGTCGTGATTTAAGCGGAACTGGCTGGGGATTAAAATTCGACTTTATTATTATTCATGAGTCTGGACACGAATGGTTTGCAAACAATATTACGTATAAAGATATCGCAGACATGTGGATTCACGAGAGTTTTACAAACTACTCAGAAAGCCTTTTTGTGGAGTACTATTACGGAAAAGAAGCTGGAGCGGAATATGTTAGAGGTTGTAGAAAAAACATCCAGAACAACGCACCAATCATTGGACATTATGATGTAAATAACGAAGGATCAGGTGATATGTATCCAAAAGGAGCAAACATGTTGCATACGATTCGTCAAATTATTAATGATGATGCAAAATGGAAATCGATTTTAAGAGGTTTGAATAGTACTTTTTATCATAAAACCGTTACTTCTAAAGAAATTGAAGATTATATCAATACGCAATCGGGAATTAATTTCAACAGAGTATTTGCTCAATATTTAACTACGACTCAAATTCCGGTTTTTGAATATATGTTTAAAAACGGAACTTTAGGATATCACTGGACAAATTGTGTAGCTAAATTTGATATGCCGGTAAAAGTAAAAATAAATGGCATTGAAACCTGGTTGAAACCAACAACAGAATGGAAATCGATGAAAACAAGCAATGAAAATAGAACTTTAGAAGTTGATAAAGATTTTTATGTAACGAGTTCTAATATTGTGGAGTAATTAAATTTATGCTTTTTAGAGACGCTGCAAAATTCAGATAAAGATGAAATTAAGAAATATAGTTTTAAACTTATTAACTTTGGGATTATTTATTTCTTGTATTTCAAGTAAGAAAAAGGCATCTAAATCGGTCTTAGGGTTAAATGATACAGTTGTTGTACATCAGGAATTTAAGAAATATTTTGATTCATGTAGTGTCACCGGATCTATTGCTATCTATGATAATGTGAAACAAAAATGGATTTTGTCTGATACTATTGATACTAATGTACAAACATTACCTGCATCTACATTTAAAATTATTAACCTTCTTATTGCACTTGAAACAAAAACAATATCTGATGAGAATGAAATAATGAAATTGGTAAAAACAACAGATACGATAAAATATGGCTATAGACCCGAAATTTATCATGATATGAGTATTAAAGAAGCTTTTGAAGTTTCGGCTGGTTGGGTATTTGTGGAATTAGCAAAGAAAATAGGAAAGGAAAATTATAAAAAATATTTAACGCTAGCCAATTATGGAAATATTAATCTGTCTCAAAAAGATGCCGATTTCTGGAACTTTGGAGCTTTTGGAATTTCACCAATCAATCAGGTTGAATTTCTTAAAAAATTATACTCAGGGAAATTACCTTTTTCAAAAAGAAATATTGAAATAGTAAAACAAGTGATGCTTAGTGAGCAGAACGAGCAATATAGCATTCATTCTAAAACTGGCTGGACACGGGAAAATGGTTTTAATATTGGCTGGTGGGTTGGCTATATCAAAAATAAAAAAGGAACCTATTTTTTTGCAACGAGACTTTTACAGAATAGAAACAATAATAGAGCTAATTTTGGAAATTGCAGAAAAGAGATTACCAAATCAATATTTAAAGAACTAGCTATTGTAGATTAGATAAATGTTTACATATTCACAAAGTATGTCATTTTGATGAAGGAGAAATGACAAAAAGGCGGTGAAAACATAGTTTTCACCGCCTTTTTTATTGTAATTTAGTCCCGAAGCTTCGGGATAAAAAATTGGAATTTCAATTCTATCGACTACTCAATTTTGCCTTTTCCTTAATAATATCAGCAATTTTACGGTTTTCTATTTTGCTTTCCAGCCACGAAATAATGTCTAAATAAAGAAAAGCCCTTTTTTCATAAGTGTTTTTCTCCAATTCAATAAAACGCTCGCGCATTTTAATAAATTCCTTTTTAATATCTGTTGGATAGAAGTTATTCAGGTTTCTCAAAAATTTAATGATTTCCTTTTGAACTTCATGTAAATCATTCATTTTCAGTAAAAACTTGTACGTGCTTTTAAGATGATTTTCTAAATAATAATCTTTTCCTAACTCATAATGTGCAATCAACGATAATAGTCTCGCAAAACACATTAAATCCTCACGCATCGTTAAGTTCTTGTTATTGATGATTTTATCCAAATATAGTATGCATTCGTTATACTTTTCGTTTCCAAAATAAATAGAAGCAATTTTATAGAAAAACAACATTTCGTGATGTTCATCAAGATGATCACTGTGAATTTTTATTTTTTCCAGAATCTCCGGAATCAAATATTCACTTTCGGCAAAAGTACCTTCTAGTATATGTAAATTTAATTTATTGTTATAAACATATAGAAATGATAGTGATGCAATGTTATCGTTTACCGGAAATTTATCATCCTGAATCGTTTCCTCTAAAAGTGATAGATATTTTTTGAAATTCGATTTGTATTTCAGCATATAAAGCGATTCCAAAAAGTAATGGTTCCCTTTTAAGAAAAATACCGGATTTTGGTAAATCATATTTGGATTATCGTAAAACAGTGTAACCCATTTATAAGCATATTTATAACTTGCCAAGAAATCCTGAACAAGGAAACTGCGCCAAAGATTGGCATTATAAAACCAATACTTTTCCCTGAAACCAAATTTACTTTCGTCTAATTTTGCGGTATGTCTGTTAAAATAATCATCAATATATTTATATTCTTCGTCATTCTTTACATAACCTGTTTTTAGCATGATTCCGTATAACTGCAGCGATAAATTTGATAATTTACTCGAAATAGTATTTCTGTAATTTAATTCTTTTGCCTGAATTACCAATTCATCTGCACGGCCCTGGATACTTCGGGTAATATATTGTGATTCAATTAATTTTTCGAATTCTACAATTTCATACGCCATATATTTTTCATCATTTTCCAGCGCAATGATTTTTGTCTTATCCAGAATTTTCAAACTCTGTTTATACAATCCTTTATTATACAAAATCCCTGCAAAATCTATTTGTTCACGCAATTGATATCGAATATTCTGACTCGGAATGTTCAGTCGAATACTGACCAGAATTTGTTTGTATAGGTATGATTTTAAGTTAGATAGCTGTATTTTTTTAATGATGCCACTTTTCAGAATAAGCTTTTCATCATAGGTTTCAGACTTATCTAAAATATTAAATAACTCGATAAATTTAGTATTCGAACTTGTTTCCAATCGGCTTGCAAAAATTTTAAACTGTCTTTTTTCGGATTTGGAGAGCGATTTTATCAGAACAAATAAGAAATCTTTTTGATGGTTAGCCATTGTAAAATATAATAATATAACTTATTGATTATTAACTATTTAACTCATTATAAATTGTGTTATGAACAGTATAATTTCATTAAAATGAATTTCATACTACGTAAGTACAATATATATTTGTTATCAAGATGTGAAATTACATTAAATAAATGAATATGAATAGAGAGAAAGTTCAAATTTTTGACACCACTTTGCGCGATGGTGAACAAGTTCCAGGATGTAAGTTAGATACTAAACAAAAATTAGTTATCGCAGAACGACTAGACAAAATGGGAGTTGACGTTATCGAAGCAGGTTTTCCTGTGTCAAGTCCGGGCGATTTTTTATCGGTCTCTGAGATTTGTAAAATTGTAGAAAATGCAACCGTCTGTGGACTAACAAGAGCCGTAAAAAACGACATTGATGTTGCCGCAGCAGCTTTAAAGCATGCTAAAAGACCTAGAATCCACACCGGAATCGGAACATCTGAATCTCATATACTCCATAAATTAAATACTACCAGAGAAGATATTATAGCAAGAGCAAAATATGCTGTTTCTCACGCAAAATCATATGTAGAAGACGTTGAGTTTTACGCAGAAGATGCTGGTAGAACAGATAACGCGTTTTTAGCACAAGTTTGCGAAGAAGTAATTAAATCCGGAGCAACAGTATTAAATATTCCTGATACAACAGGATATTGTTTACCGGAAGAATACGGAGCAAAAATTAAATATTTAAGAGAAAACGTAAAAGGAATCGAAAACGTAATCCTTTCATGTCACTGTCATAATGATTTAGGAATGGCAACTGCAAACTCTATTGCAGGTGCAATAAATGGAGCGAGACAAATAGAATGTACAATTAATGGTATTGGCGAAAGAGCAGGAAACACGGCACTTGAAGAAGTAGTAATGATTTTCAAACAACATCCTTACCTTAATTTAGATACAAACATCAATACAAGAGAATTGAACGAAATGAGTCGTTTAGTTTCTGAAAGTATGGGAATGATTGTTCAGCCAAATAAAGCTATTGTAGGAGCAAATGCTTTTGCACATAGTTCAGGAATTCACCAGGATGGAGTTATCAAGAACAGAGCAACTTACGAAATCATGGATCCGCTTGATGTGGGTGTAAATGAATCTTCTATTATTTTGACGGCAAGAAGCGGAAGAGCTGCTTTGGCGTATCGTGCTAAAAAAGTAGGTTACGAGTTGACAAAAGTGCAATTAGATATTGTTTATATTGAGTTTTTGAAATTCGCCGACATTAAAAAAGAAGTTTTAGATGTTGATATTCATCAGATTATAGAAGCTTCTAAAATTCAGGGTGACTTGATCAGAAGCTAGTTAAAAAGAAAATAGAATAAAGAAGAAAGAACAAAGAAAAAAAAGATTTAAATACATAAAGAACGAGACGTTATGAATTTGAAAATAGCAGTTTTACCAGGAGACGGAATTGGACCGGAAGTAATTTTACAAGCTAAAAAAGCGTTGTACGCGATTGGCGAGGTTTACAATCATGAATTTGTATTTGAAGAAGCGCTCATGGGTGCGATTGCTATTGACAAAACAGGTAATCCGCTACCGGAGCAAACTTTAAATCTTTGTTTAAACACTGACGCTGTTTTATTTGGAGCGATTGGAGATCCTAAATATGACAATAATCCAAATGCAAAAGTTCGTCCGGAGCAGGGATTATTGAAATTACGTAAGGAATTAGGGTTGTTTGCAAATATTCGTCCAATAAAACCTTATAAATCACTAATTGATGCTTCTCCTTTAAAAAGAGAAATTATTGAGGGAGCTGATTTTACTATTTTCAGAGAATTAACAGGTGGTGCTTATTTTGGCGCAAAAACATTAAATGAAGAAGGAACACATGCTTCTGATTTATGTGAATATTCAGAAGAAGAAATCACCCGAATTGCACATTTAGCTTTTAAATCGGCACAAAACCGTCGTAAAAAGCTAACAATGGTAGATAAAGCAAATGTTTTGGAAACTTCTAGATTATGGAGAAAAGTAGTTCAGAAAGTGGGCGAAGGTTATCCTGATGTAGCTTTAGACTTTTTATTTGTGGATAATGCAGCGATGCAAATCATCTTAAATCCAAGGCAATTTGATGTGATTTTGACAGAAAACTTATTTGGAGATATTTTATCAGATGAAGCAAGTGTTATTACAGGTTCTATTGGTTTATTAGCTTCAGCATCTTTAGGAGAAAAAAATGCTTTGTTTGAGCCAATTCACGGCTCATATCCACAAGCTAAAGGAAAAAATATTGCCAATCCTATTGCTTCTATTTTATCAGCAGCAATGTTGTTAGAGCATTTTGGTTTGTTTAAAGAAGCCAATATAATTTATCAGGCAATTGAAAAAGCAATTGAATTTAAAGTTGTTACTGTTGATTTAAAACCAGATTCAAAATTCGGTACAAATGAAGTAGGGGAGTTTGTTTCTAATTTTATTTTCAGCAAAGACGACTTATTGTATTTTAATAATGACAACGTTCATATCGGACAATCGACAATTGTTTAATATTTTTTGTTAAAACTTAAAGAAATAACAAGAAGTATCTAAAATGTTGAGATTTTATTTTTTTAGTCACTTAAGTTTGCATACTTTTGTCACACTAAAAAAATAACAAGATGCAAATCTCAATTATTATTACTTCTGTCGTTGTTGTCAATGTGATTTTCACATCTGCATCGGGAATGGTATAAATATAATTGAAAAACTATATTATAAACCTTCCAAATACTGGAAGGTTTTTTTTTGAATAAAAATTAAAATAAATTAATACATAATGGAATTAAATAAGTACAGCAAAACCATCACTCAAGATCAAACACAACCTGCGGCGCAAGCTATGTTGTATGGTATTGGTTTAACTGAAGAAGATTTGAAAAAAGCACAAGTTGGTATTGTGAGCATGGGTTACGATGGTAACACCTGCAACATGCACTTGAATGATTTAGCAAAAGATGTTAAAAAAGGTGTTTGGGATTCAGATTTAGTCGGACTTATTTTTAATACCATTGGTGTTAGTGACGGTATTTCAAACGGTACTGAAGGAATGCGTTTTTCATTGGTTTCCCGCGATGTAATTGCAGATTCTATTGAAACTGTTATGGGAGCACAATTTTACGACAGTTTAATTGCTATTCCAGGTTGTGATAAAAATATGCCAGGAGCTTTAATTGCAATGGGAAGAGTAAATCGTCCGGCTATTATGGTTTATGGAGGAACAATACATTCAGGAAAATGGAAAGGTGAATCTTTGAATATTGTTTCCGCTTTTGAAGCATTAGGAAAAAAATTCAACAACACAATTTCTCCTGAAGATTATAAAGGTGTTATTCAGAATGCATGTCCGGGAGCTGGTGCTTGTGGCGGAATGTATACTGCAAATACTATGTCTTCTGCAATTGAAGCATTAGGAATGAGTTTACCTTACAGCTCTTCAAATCCTGCTTTGAGTGAAGAAAAAAAACAAGAATGTCTGGATGCCGGAAAAGCAATCAGAAATTTATTGGAAAAAGATATCAAGCCAAGAGATATTATGACTCGCAAGGCATTTGAAAATGCTATTACTCTTGTAGCAGTTTTAGGAGGTTCTACAAATGCAGTTATGCACTTAATTGCTATGGCTCATTCAGTTGATGTAGAAATCACAATCGATGATTTTCAAAAAATTAGCGATAAAACTCCTGTACTTGCTGACTTAAAACCAAGTGGTAAATACATGATGGAAGACTTACATGCTGTTGGTGGAGTTCCTGCAGTATTAAAATATTTGTTGAAAGAAGGACTTATTCATGGTGATTGTTTAACTGTAACAGGAAAAACAGTTGCTGAAAATTTAGCTTCAGTGCCAGATTTACAAGATGGACAAGAAGTAGTGCATGAAATCCAAAAAGCATTAAAAACAACAGGAAATATTCAAATCTTATATGGTAACCTAGCTTCTGAAGGATGCGTTGCAAAAATAAGCGGAAAAGAAGGTGAGTTTTTTGAAGGACCTGCTGTAATTTTTGAAGGTGAATTTGATGTTATTCCTGGTATTCAAGCCGGAAAAGTAAAACCAGGTGATGTAGTCGTCATCAGGAACTGTGGACCAAAAGGTGGTCCGGGGATGCCTGAGATGCTAAAACCGACATCGGCCATTATTGGAGCTGGACTAGGAAGCAGCGTTGCTCTTATTACAGACGGAAGGTTCTCCGGAGGTTCACATGGATTTGTGGTAGGCCACATTACACCAGAGGCTTATGATGGTGGTGGTATTGCACTTGTAAATGATGGTGATTTAATTGCTATCGACGCTGTGAAAAACACAATCAACCTGAAAATATCTGACGAAGAATTTGCAGCCAGAAAAGCGGCTTGGGTTCAACCACCGTTAAAAGTTTCAAAAGGAGTTTTACTTAAATATGCAAGATCGGTTTCAAGCGCTTCCACAGGTTGCGTAACCGATAACTAATTATTAAAATAACAAAATATCACAAATCAATAGCAATTGAAATAACATTGATTTGTGATAAAAAAAATATACTATGAAAATATCAGGGGCAGAAGCCGTTATAAGATGTTTATTAGAAGAAGGAGTAGACTTAGTTTACGGATATCCGGGAGGAGCCATAATGCCGGTTTATGACGAATTGTATAAATTTCAGGACCAATTACACCACGTTTTAGTACGTCACGAACAAGGTGCAACTCATGCAGCTCAGGGATATGCCAGAGCTACAGGAAAAGTAGGGGTGGCAATTGCTACTTCTGGACCGGGAGCAACAAATTTAGTTACAGGAATTGCAGATGCTCAAATCGATTCAACGCCAATGGTTTGTATTACAGGTCAGGTTGGAAAACATTTATTAGGTTCTGATGCTTTTCAGGAAACGGATATTATCGGAATTTCAACTCCGGTTACGAAATGGAATTATCAGATTACAGAAGCTTCAGAAATTCCGGAAATCATTGCAAAAGCGTTTTATATCGCTCGTTCTGGTCGTCCAGGTCCTGTTTTGATTGATATCACTAAAAATGCTCAGTTTGATGAGTTTGAATTTAGTTATGAAAAATGTACAGGAATCAGAAGTTACAATCCGGTTCCAAAATTAAAATTAGATAAAGTTGCAGAAGCTGCTGCCTTGATTAACAATGCTAAAAAACCTTTTATTGTTTTTGGTCAGGGAATTATTCTCGGTCAGGCCGAAGAACAACTGAAAGCTTTTATTGAAAAATCGGGTGTACCGGCAGGTTGGACTATTTTAGGACTTTCAGCTTTACCAACAGATCATCCTTTAAATGTTGGAATGTTAGGAATGCATGGAAATTATGGGCCTAATATGCTAACTAATGAATGTGATGTTTTAATTGCATTGGGAATGCGTTTTGATGACCGGGTTACCGGAAAGTTAGCTACTTACGCCAAACAGGCCAAGGTAATACACTTTGAAATTGATCCTGCTGAAATTGATAAAAATGTAAAAACTGAAGTAGCTGTCTTAGGTGATGTTAAAGAAGCTTTAAATGCAATATTGCCTTTAATTGAAAAGAGATCACACGATTCATGGCATAATGAATTTAAGGAATTTCATAAAATTGAATTTGATTCTGTTATAAATGAAGAATTAAATCCAACCAATGGTAAAGGTATTTCGATGGGAGAAACCATGGAAATGATCAACAAACACTCAAAAGGTGATGCGATTATCGTTTCAGATGTTGGTCAACACCAAATGTTTGCTTGTCGTTATGCAAAATTTAATTCGACTAAAAGTAATATTACTTCTGGTGGTTTAGGGACCATGGGATTTGCTTTGCCAGCTGCGATTGGAGCAAAAATGGGAAGACCAGATCGTGAAGTTGTTGCTATTATTGGTGATGGTGGATTCCAGATGACCATTCAGGAATTAGGAACTATTTTCCAGACAAAAGTGCCGGTAAAAATTGTCATTTTAAATAATGAGTTTTTAGGAATGGTACGTCAATGGCAGGAATTGTTCTTTGATAACAGATATGCTTCAACAAAAATGATTAATCCAAATTTTGTTGCAATCGCTGAAGGATATCATATTAAATCTAAAAAAGTAACACAAAGAGAAGATTTGGATGCTGCTGTAGCCGAAATGATGGCTTCAAAAGATTCATATTTCTTAGAGGTTATGGTAGAAAAGGAAAACAACGTTTTTCCAATGATTCCAACAGGAGCTTGTGTTTCTGAAATCAGATTAAGCTAAAGAAAAAAGTTTCAGGTTTCAAGTTTCAGGTTGTATAACGTAAAACCTGAAACAAAATAAACTAAAAATAAAATGGAAGATAAAACATTTACCATATCGGTATACTCAGAAAATAATGTGGGCTTATTGAATAGAATATCAGGAATATTCTTAAAGCGTCACATTAATATATTAAGTTTAAACGTTTCAGAATCAGAGATTGAGAATGTTTCTCGTTTTATTATTGTAGTAGATACAACAGAAAAATGGGTTCAGAATATTGTGGGACAAATAGAAAAACAAATTGAAGTAATAAAAGCATTTTATCATACAGATGAAGAAACAATTTATTTGGAAAATGCTTTATTTAAAATACAGTCAAGTTTGTTGTTTGATGAAAAACAAATTCAGAATATCATCAAAGAAAGTCAATCTACAATCGTGACCGTTTCTCGTGATTTCTTTGTGATTTCAAAATCAGGAAGACGTTCAGAAATTGAAGAATTATATGCCAAATTCAAACCTTACGGTATCATGCAATTTGTGCGTTCAGGCAGAATATCTGTTTCTAAAGAAAAGATGGAAATTTCATCATTATTAGAAGCTCTTAACTAGTATCAATTATAAATTACATATCATTAAATATTTTAAAAAAAAATGGCAAATTATTTCAACACATTACCACTTAGATTACAATTAGAACAATTAGGAGTTTGTGAATTTATGGAGCAATCTGAATTTGCAGACGGAATCGCAGCATTGGCAGGAAAAAAAGTTGTTATTGTAGGTTGTGGTGCACAAGGATTGAATCAAGGTTTAAACATGAGAGATTCAGGTTTAGACATTTCATATGCATTACGTGCAGATGCAATCGCTGAAAAAAGAGCTTCTTATAAAAATGCTACTGAAAATGGTTTTACTGTAGGTACATATGAAGAATTAATCCCGACTGCGGACTTAGTTTGTAATTTAACGCCGGATAAACAACATACTGCGGTAGTTACGGCTATTATGCCATTAATGAAACAAGGTTCGACTTTAGCATACTCTCACGGATTTAATATTGTTGAAGAAGGAATGCAAATTCGTAAAGATATCACAGTAATTATGTGTGCGCCTAAATGTCCTGGATCTGAGGTTCGTGAAGAATACAAAAGAGGATTTGGTGTACCAACTTTAATTGCTGTTCACCCTGAAAATGATCCAAACGGTTTTGGTTTAGATCAGGCAAAAGCTTATGCTGTAGCAACAGGAGGTCATAAAGCAGGAGTTTTGAAATCATCATTTGTAGCTGAAGTGAAGTCAGATTTAATGGGTGAGCAAACTATTCTTTGTGGATTGTTGCAAACTGGATCTATTTTATGTTTTGATAAAATGGTTGAAAAAGGAATCGAACCAGGATATTCTTCAAAATTAATTCAGTACGGATGGGAAACTATCACTGAGGCTTTGAAACATGGTGGTATCACAAATATGATGGATCGTCTTTCTAATCCTGCAAAAATCGAAGCTTATGAAATTGCTGAGGAATTAAAAGATATCATGCGTCCATTATTCCAAAAACACCAAGATGATATTATTTCTGGAGAATTCTCAAGAACAATGATGATTGATTGGGCTAATGATGATAAAAATTTATTGACATGGAGAGCTGCAACCGGAGAAACTAATTTCGAAAAAACTCCTCCAACTGATGCTCCAATAGCTGAACAAGAATATTTTGACAATGGAGTATTGATGATTGCAATGGTAAAAGCTGGTGTTGAATTAGCTTTTGAAACTATGACTGAAGCTGGAATTATTGAAGAATCAGCTTATTATGAGTCATTACACGAATTGCCATTGATCGCTAATACAATTGCAAGAAAGAAATTGTTTGAAATGAACCGCGTTATTTCGGATACAGCTGAATACGGATGTTATTTATTCGATCACGCTTGTAAACCGTTATTAACTGAATACATGAAAACTGTTGAAACAAATGTAATCGGAAAACCATTTTCAACTTCAAACGGAGTAGATAATGCTATTTTAATTGCGGTTAACAAAGAAATTCGTCAACACCCTATCGAAGAAGTAGGAGCGTGGTTGAGAGAATCTATGACTGCAATGAAAAAAATTGGATAATAAATTGGGGAATTACCACACATTCGACTGTGATGGGATTTGCACTGTATCTCTGTTTTATTTAATATTTTGAATTAGTAAGCACTTATTAAGAAAAATGAATATAGATGCAATATTGCATTCACTTAACTTCTTTAAGTAAGTTAAGTGAGGTAATCCCTTATAATGGGGTATGTTTAGTAATAAATGTACTTGTTGAGATTTCTATTTTAATTAATAAAGCTGCTGCTATTTTCAAAATAGAGATGCAGATTGTAATACAGATTACAAAAAATTAATTGTTATTGAAATTGTTAAAATTAAAAAGGCGTGGTATTTAATTACCATGCCTTTTTTGCGATATGTAATTTTGGTTGAAAAACTAATTTTTTAAATTATATATATTAAAAGATTGTGTTTTTTTTAATATGTGTTTTTTTTTGCCAAAATTTATGAATTAAATAATTTTAAGAATACGCTGATATTTAATACATTTATAAAAAAATTCCAAAAACATATGAGTTATTATAAAATTGAAAATTTAGAACAATATTTTAAACATTACAATAAGTCAATAAGAGAACCAAGGAAATTCTGGGGAAAAATAGCTGAGGAAAATTTCACTTGGTATCAACAATGGGAAAAAGTAGTTGATTTTAATATGGCTGATGCCGAAGTAAAATGGTTTACTGAAGCTAAAGTTAATATTACAAAAAACTGTATCGATAGACATTTAAGTAAAAGAGGAGAAAAAACGGCAATTATTTTTGAACCGAATGATCCGTCTGAAGAAGCTTTACATATCACATATAACGAACTTTACGAAAGAGTATCTAAGATGGCCAATGTTTTGCGCGATCAGGGAGTTCGTAAAGGAGACAGAGTTTGTATTTATTTACCAATGATTCCGGAATTGGCTGTTGCTGTTTTAGCCTGTGCGAGAATTGGAGCTATCCATTCTGTGATTTTTGCCGGATTTTCAGCTTCTGCTGTTTCTGCCAGAATTAACGATTGCGAATGCAAAATGGTAATCACATCTGATGGTGGTTATAGAGGAAACAAAACGATTGATCTTAAAGGAATTGTAGACGAAGCATTAGATACTTGTCCATCAGTTTCTAAAGTTTTAGTGGTTAAAAGGACTCAAACTGATATTAAAATGAAAGAAGGTCGTGACGAATGGTTGCAGCCTTTATTAGATGCAGCTCTGGATAATAGTGTTGCTGAAATAATGGATGCTGAAGATCCATTATTTATCTTATATACTTCAGGTTCTACCGGAAAACCAAAAGGAATGGTGCATACTACAGCCGGATATATGGTTTATACAGCATATACTTTTAAAAATGTTTTTGCTCACGAAGAAAATGATATTTTCTGGTGTACTGCTGATATTGGTTGGATTACTGGTCATTCATACATTTTATACGGACCATTATTAAACGGAGGAACTACTGTAATTTTTGAGGGAGTTCCATCTTACCCTGACTTTAGCCGTTTTTGGGATATTATTGAAAAACATAAAATCACACAATTCTATACAGCGCCAACTGCAATTCGTTCTTTAGCAAAAGAAAGTTTAGATTATATTCAAAAGTATCCTCTAAAATCATTAAAAGTTATTGGATCTGTTGGAGAGCCAATCAACGAAGAGGCTTGGCACTGGTTTAATGACCACGTGGGAGATAAAAGATGTCCGGTGGTTGATACCTGGTGGCAAACAGAAACGGGTGGAATCATGATTTCGCCAATTGCTTTTGTAACACCAACAAAACCAACTTACGCAACTTTACCATTACCAGGAATTCAGCCTGTTTTGATGGACGAAAAGCGTAATGAGATTGAAGGAAACCAAGTAGTTGGAAGTTTATGTATTAAATTTCCATGGCCTGGAATTGCCAGAACTATTTGGGGAGATCACCAACGTTACAAAGACACTTATTTTTCTTCTTTTCCTGGGAAATATTTTACGGGAGATGGAGCGCTTAGAGACGAAGTTGGATATTATAGAATTACTGGTAGGGTAGATGACGTGGTTATCGTTTCCGGCCATAATTTAGGAACAGCTCCTATTGAAGATGCAATTAACGAACATCAGGCTGTAGCAGAATCTGCTATTGTTGGTTTCCCGCATGATATTAAAGGAAATGCTCTTTATGGTTATGTAATATTAAAGGAAACCGGAGAAGTTAGAAATAAAGAAAACCTGACTAAAGAGATTAATCAATATATTGCAGACCACATTGGACCAATCGCTAAACTAGATAAAATTCAGTTTGTTTCTGGTTTACCAAAAACACGTTCCGGAAAAATTATGCGTAGAATTTTACGTAAAATAGCTGAAGGAGATTTTTCTAATTTTGGTGATACTTCAACATTATTGAATCCTGAGATTGTTGAAGAAATTATGAAAGAAAGAATTTCTTAATTCTGAAATAAATAGAAATAAAAATGCCTCTTAATTTTAAGAGGCATTTTTTATATGGTTTAGGTTTATTTATTTTATTCCTAATCTCGATTTTAATTTCAAAAACAAAAGTGCAATTCTGTACGCATCTTCAGCAGATGAATTTCGATCGCTTTTAGGTATTTTATATATTTCGCATAAATCATCCAGTGAAAACTGTTTATCATTCACATCCATTAGCTTTCGGTACATCACATCCACATCCAAAGCTTCATTTTTTATTCTGCCACAGTCCAGACGCTCCAAGGCTGAGTTCAGCATTTCGATATCAAAATTAATATGATGTCCGACTAAAATTGCATTTCCAAGAAAATTTATAAAAGCTTCTAGTGCCTCTGGTTCCGGCATTTTTATCATTTTACTTTCAATGATAAACTCATTAGAAAGGCCATTGTCCTGCAAAAATTTGTATTGCAGTAAAACCGATTCAAAATTATCTTTAATTACTATACCGTCATCAACAACTGAAAAAGCTCCTAAAGATAAAATCACATCTTTACTGGGATTTAGTCCTGAAGTTTCAGTCGACAAAACCACAAATCTATTGGGTTTTGTTTCGAATTTGGTTAAATAGTCTTTCCAGAAATCCGGATACTCTTTATTAATATTTTTCAGCCAGTCTAGCATATACTATGAGAATTGGGTAAGTTGAAATTTACTCTTAATTAATTCCTCAAGATCTTTCATTGGTGTTAAAGCATTTTTCAATTTTTCCTTATCCGTTTTAGACATTTCTCTAAGATTGATGTATTGTCCTGAATCATCATTTTTCAATCCTTCAACAGTTCTAAATTTTGATAATGTTAAAAAAGCTTCAGCACAACTTAAATATATTTCAGCATTTTTAGAGTCGGTTATTGCCAACTGTTTAAATCTTAAATAGGTATTTTTTATTCCTTTTATATTGGCATTCAAAATTAATAAACGCGCGCCATCAATCAAAGGCATTAATGCACGGGTTTTAATGTCAAATTTTGTTTTATGCGGACCTTCTTCTTCCACAATGAATTTTTTGAAGAAACTTAACGGCGAATTTTTCTTTAAAGCATCATTTCCTAAAAAGTCAAAGAATAAAGTATTATTTACAGCATTTTTAAAAATAACGTTTTCAATTACTTCCTCAATTTTTGGCTCTCCAAAAATAATCTCATAATCAAAGAAAATACTGCTTAGGTCATTACTGTTTTCACCTGGAGTATTCATCCAACTGTTGTATTGTTTTGTCCAGTCAGTCAATGATTTACACCATAACATATTGCTTCCCATATGGCCATTTGGACAATATTCGTAACCCACTTTTTCTAATATAGCCGTTGTTCTTTTAGCCAGTCTTAAAAAATAATCTTTTGTTTCTCTGTATTTCTCAGGTGTAACATCTTCAAATATTAAAATGCTGTCCTGATCTGTTAGCAAAAGTTGCTCTTTACGTCCTTGACTACCAATACTTAACCATGCAAATCGAGCAGGAGGAGAGCCTAAGTCTAAAATTGATAATTCAACAGCACGTTTAATTATGGCAAGGTTAATTTCACTCGCAATATTGCTAATATGTGAAATTGGAATATTTTTCTGAATCGAATTCTGAATCAAATCAGACAAACGATCACGAATTTGTTTTAAATCTTTCGGAAGTTGAGAACGCTTAATTTCTTTGATTAAAACACCAGGATTACTGGCTTGGGCAACAATTAGATCATGCTCAGAAATAATTCCCTTGACTGCAGATTTACTTGTACCATCTTTAGTAACACATAAGTGCGTTACGTTATGTTTTAACATTAATAATTGAGCTTCGGCAAGTGATACATTTTCAATTACGGTAACAACCGGCGAAGACATGATTTTATCAATCGTTTCGGTAATAGGATAACGCCCTGTAGCAATTTTAGATGATAAATCTGTAGCAGTAACAATCCCAATTGGTTTGTTTTTCTCGCATACAATGATATTATCAACCATAGACTCGGTCATTAAAATAGCAACATCTTTAACAATATGATTTGCTTCAGTTGTTAAAGGTGAATTGTTATAGCTAAGCGACTGTATATATTGCATTTCTGATTGCTGATCTACATAAAAAGAGGTGTCAGAAATTACTTTTCCATTTGAATTTACACTGTCTTTAGTATGTCTTGAATTTACAGCAAAACTTTCCAGCAAAAAGTTTAAAACATCAGAATTATTGGCCACAAAAGGTCTGAAAACAGCGATTGGAATAGCATAAATAATACTTTCTTCACGTGCTTTCGCAGTCATCATATAGTTATTTTTGGCAAAAAATGGTCTTAAACCAAAAATATCTCCTTCATGACATTTATTGATAATTGTTTCTTCAGCATCAGCAATTGTAGTTAAATTAATGACACCAGACGCCACAACATAAAAACTATCATGAAGCGCGTCATTGTTTTGAAACAATACGGTATGTTTTTCTAAATTGATAACTCTGATATTGATTGCAATATCAGATAATTCCTGAAAAGTCAAATTATCAAATGGCGGGTATTCTTTTAAAAAATCGGCAATATGCTCAGCAATTGTATTCATACGTTTTGATAATTTTTTTAAAGTATCGAATGTAAAAATAATAAAATAAACTCTTACAATGAAAGCATCTTTATGAGAATGTATTTATTTTAAAGAAATGTTAAAATTTATAGTCTTCTAAGCTTTAAAATGATTTTTTATTGGTTAATTTCTTTATTATTTAACTTTCGTTTTATTGTAATGCATTTAATAACAATAAATTATTAAATATTAGTAGGATTTAAAGTGTTAGATTCAATTGCATTTATGATATTTTGATATACGTTATTATTGGTGTAAATAAAGTAACTGTTGGTATGATTGAAGAGTAATAGGTTTTTAAGAATATTCTATTTTACATAATATAAATTATAGGTCAAAATAAAACATACTTAAAAGGGCTGTCTTACTCAAACAACTTTGTTAAAATCGTTTCATCTGGCACTAAATCAGAGCCGCCTCTTTTGATAAATTGTAAAAGATTCTCATTTGCATATAATACAGCATTTGCTGACTGACCATTTTCAGCTTTAATTTTTATTTGCGCTTTTTCACCAAGAACATATACATAACCAGTAATATCCATAACACCGGAATTTAATTCTACGTTATCACTTATGATTTCTGCAGTTCCCACAATCTTATTATTAGATTGCGCTATAGTAATTTTAAAAATATATTTTTTGCTACAGTCCTTACAATTTTCATTGCTCCAAGTTCCTGTAAACAGATTTGTTTGTGCGTATGTTGAAAAAGAAATAAATAATAACAATAAGATGATTTTTTTCATTTTGAGAAAATTTTTGACATTTATTTTGTGACTCAAATATAAATCAAAAAAGCATCACAAAGTGATGCTCTTTTTGTATCAAAAATAATAGTTTAAAATATCATTTCGGAACTAAATTTTTGTTTGGTAAACAGCTTTACCATTTAAAGAAACTTCAACTTCTCCGGTTTTTTCAGTAAATGTTGTTCTTAAAACACTTCCTTTAAAAAGAGAAACATCTCCGTAAACTTTTCCGTTTTCATCTGAAACATATTC
This sequence comes from Flavobacterium sp. Root420, assembly GCF_001427905.1. GTDB lineage: Bacteria > Bacteroidota > Bacteroidia > Flavobacteriales > Flavobacteriaceae > Flavobacterium. Next base: position 186,532 of record NZ_LMEF01000023.1, on the reverse strand, counting down.
GAACAATACTTTTTTATTATCTGGTTCAATTCCAATTTTATAACTGGAAAATTTTGTTCCTTTTAATTTAAATTCTTGTTGTGAATCAATTATTTTTCCATCAGCATAATAATTAGTTACTGTTTTACTCAATGTAATGTCCGGATAAAATTCGTTTACTTTTTGAAGCAAAGCATATTGCGCTGCGTTTGCATCTTCTTGTTTAGATGTAATTGTTTGAGCAAATGAAATGGTTGATGTAATAAAGGCTAATAGTAAAATGTACTTTTTCATATTTTTAATTTTAAATTAATCGTTTTCAAAACACTTTTGAAAGCCGAATATGCAGAAAAACAAGTCTTTTTAAAGATATTAAAGGGTTTCTCTACCTAACAAGGTACTAAATATTTACCTTTGCCGAAAATAAAAAGCAATTTTTTAAGAAAATGACAACAAAGAAATATATACAGCTAATTCTTATTTTAGGTTCATTGACAGCGCTTGGTCCTTTTTCAATTGATATGTATTTACCTGGTTTTTCTGGTATTGCAAAAGATTTACATACAACTGTCGCAAAAGTTTCGATGAGTTTGTCAAGTTATTTTATAGGAATCTCTGCCGGGCAATTGCTATACGGACCTTTGTTAGATCGTTTTGGGCGAAAAAAACCTTTATTTATCGGCTTAATGGTTTATATTTTAGCTTCACTGGGCTGTGTTTATGTTACTGATATAGATACTTTTATCGGATTACGTTTTATTCAGGCTATTGGTAGTTGTGCTGCAACCGTAGCTTCTGTGGCAATGGTTCGTGATCTATTTCCGGTTAAAGATATTCCGAAAGTGTTTTCCTTATTAATGCTTGTTCTTGGGCTTTCGCCGATGTTAGCACCAACAATTGGTGGTTATGTAACTGAAGATTATGGTTGGCATACCGTATTTTTTATTTTGATGTGTATGGGAATTGCTATTTTAATTGCCTCACAAGTTGGTTTGCCAAATAGTTATAAACCGGATACTACAATTTCACTAAAACCAAAGCCAATTATTTCTAATTTCTTAAAAGTGTTGAAAGAACCACAATTTTATACTTACGCTTTTACTGGTTCTATTGCATTTTCCGGGTTATTTACATATGTAGCGGCCTCTCCTATAATTTTTATGGATATTTATCATGTTGATGCCAAAACATACGGTTGGATTTTTGCTTTTATGTCTGTGAGTTTTATTGGTTCTAGCCAGTTAAATTCGCTCTTATTAAAGAAATTTTCTAGTGAGCAAATGATTTTAACAGCATTAATTTCTCAGTCTGTAATTAGTATTATCTTCTTAATACTGGCACTAAACAATCTTTTGGGTTTATATCAAACAATAACCATGTTGTTTTTATTTCTGGGCTGCTTAGGAATTTCAAATCCAAATACTGCTGGATTAACTATGGCACCTTTTGCTAAAAATGCTGGAAGTGCATCCGCTTTGATGGGAGCTATTCAGTTAGGTTTAGGGGCGTTAGCCTCGTTTGCTGTCGGAGTTTTTGTAAAAGATTCTGTTGCTCCTATGGTTCTTATTATGACTGTAACGACTTTAATTGCACTTGTTGTTTTGAATATTGGAAAACGTTTTATCAAAGAAGGTGTTTCGATAGATAGCGAAAATGAAATATCCATCGGGCATTAATATTTTTATCTGTTTAAAATACTGTTTTTAAGCGTTTTACTGTTCTTTATTTCGTAATTTTATACTGCTTAAAATTAGATGGAATCCAGAAACCATTTGAAAAACGGGGCGAAACCGAAAAGCCACACGAGTAGGAAAATAAATGTTTAATTATTATGCCTAAATATGTTATTGAAAGGGAAATCCCAAATGCCGGTAAACTTACATCTGATCAGTTAAAAAGTATTTCACAAGCTTCATGTGGTGTACTTAATCAATTAGGAACTCAAATTCAATGGGTAAACAGTTATATTACAAGTGATAAACTCTATTGTATATACATTGCACCAAATGAAGAAATGGTTTATGAACATGCTAAATTAGGTAGTTTTCCTGCCAATTCAGTAAGCGAGGTTTTTGGTATTATTGACCCAACAACCGCCGAATAAATAAAAAAGCCAGAATTAAATTCTGGCTTTTTTATGCAATTTAGACTTGTGTTATTAGATTTGTTGTTTTTTATCTGGTCTAATAATCATTCTAAGAGATTGATCTCTCGCGAAATAAGCTACCATCCAGTTCCAAAAAGTATTTAATCTGTTTCTATAAGTTATTAGCGAAATTAAATGAATAAACAACCAAATAATCCAGGCAAAAAAACCATTAAAATGCCATTTTGGATTTGGTAAATCAACTACAGCTTTGTTTTTTCCGATAATGGCCATTGAGCCTTTATCATTATAAACAAAAGGTTTAAGAGGTTTATTTTGAACTATTGCTTTAAAGTTTTTTGCTAAATTTAATCCTTGCTGAATAGCAACCTGAGCCACCTGCGGATGTCCATCAGGGAAATTTTTATCTCCGGCTAAGATAGCAGTATCGCCAATAGCATAAATATTCTGAAGTCCGTTTACCTTACTATATTGATCAGTTGCCATACGTCTTCCGCGACCATAACTTTCTTTCGGAATTCCTTCAAAAAGTTTAGCAGAAACTCCTGCAGCCCAAATTAAATTTTTGGTTTTGATTGTTTCACCATTTTCAAAAAATACAGTATCGTCAACGTAATCTGTAACACGAGTATGTAGTTTAACCACAACACCCAATTTTGTAAGCGCTTCTAAAGTGTCTTTTTGAGAAGCTTCGCTCATTGGAGCAAGTAACGCATCACCTCCATCTACTAAATAAACGTTACTGGCAGAAGTTTCTAATTCCGGGTATTCTTTAAGTAAAATGTTTTTGCGCATTTCGGCAAACATTCCGGAAACTTCTACTCCTGTAGGCCCTCCTCCTGCGACAACAATCGTTAATAATTTACGACGTTTTCTAATATCTTTACAAATAGCAGCTTTTTCAAGGTTCTTAAGCAACGCATTACGCATTTCGATGGCATCATTTAAGGTTTTCATCGGAATGGCGTTTTTCATTACATTTTCCATACCAAAATAGCTTGTTTCGGCTCCTGTAGCAAAAACCAAATGGTCATAGGTTAATTCTCCATTGCTAAGGATTATTTTGTTTTCCTCCGGAACAACAGAAAGTAATTCCCCTAAACGAAATTGCAGATTCTTTTTGCCCGCAAAAAACTTCCTGAAAGGATAACTGATACTTGAAGGTTCTAAAAATGCCGTAGCAACCTGGTATATAAGTGGTGGGAAAAAGTTGTAATTGTTTTTGTCTACAAGGGTTACTTGTATTTGTGGGTGGTCTACAAGTTCTTTGGCAAGATTGATTCCTGCAAAACCACCTCCTATAATTACTATGTTCATATATGTTGTTATTAAGTAGGCCTCTGAATAAAACTATTTCTGCTTATAGCAGTTGTATAAATTTAACATTATAATTCCACATACAAAAACCAATTTGGAGATTTATGTTAAATATTTTTGGAATTAATTTTCCAATTTTAGTTTCATCATAAGGTCAGTTTGCTCATCATCTCCTAGTTTAAAAATATGTTTGTCAAATTCAACAAATCCATTTTTTCTATAAAAACTTAATGCTCTGAGATTTTCTTCCCAAACACCCAGCCACACATATTCACTATTTTTTTGTTTTGCTATTTCAATGGCCTTGTCATAAAGCAATTGTCCGATCTTTTTTCCATGAAATTCTTTTGAAACGTAAATTCTTTCAATTTCCAGGGCTTTACTGTCTTTTAATTCGGTTTGAGATTCTCCAAAGTTCACTTTTAAATAACCAATTACGTTATTTTCAAGAGTTGCAAAATAAAATTCTGAATCTTTATTATTAAGTTCAGCCGTTAGTTTTTCAGATGAAAATCCTTCTTCTAAATAATTTTTCATATTTTCTTCGGAATTTGAATCCGAAAAAGTTTCCTGAAAAGTTTGTCGCCCAATTTTTTGTAATTGGTCAATCTCGTTTAAGGATATTTTTTTTATTTGGATATTTTCTGCCATTGTATAATTGTATTTTTATAATTCAAATTTTCATTTGCCTATAAAAATACAACATAAATCAGCTAAAGCAATGGTTCCAAATATTACTTTTTGAATTTTTTAACAGGTTTTTCCGTTACTTCAACTTTGTTTTGCAAAACATAATTAGCCATTAATTTTTCTATTAATTCATCTTTGGTGAGATGATGAAAAACGGTTTTTACTTTTATTTTTAATTCCGCTGAAATATCGTGATTTGGTTTGGTTTTGAAGATTTGTTTTGCCCATAAAAGTGTATTGTTTTCTTCTAAACTAATGACAGAAGGTTTTTGGAATTTAGTAAATTTAATTCCTAATTCTTTTTCAAACTCCGGAATTTCAATTACTTCTTCCTCTTGCAAAACGGTTAACGAAAGTCCCTTTGCTCCTGCCCTTGCCGTTCTTCCGCTACGGTGAACGTAAGTTTCATAAGTGTCCGGCAGGTGATAATTTACCACATAAGAGATTTCTTTTACGTCAATTCCTCTTGCAGCCAAATCAGTTGCCACTAGAATATTAATATGTCCTTCACGGAATTGCTCCATAATTCTGTCACGAATTCCCTGAGATAAACTTCCATGAAGTGCTCCTGAAGAAAAACGGTTTATTGCCAGATTTTTAGCTAATTTATTAACTGCGGCTTTCGTTTTACAGAAAATAATTCCGCGTTCACCTTCTTTAGAATTTAAAAAATGCATTAAAACATCTAATTTTTCAATCGGATCAACTACAATATATTCATGATCAATTCCTTGGTTACCAACAGTTTCCATGTTGGCGCTAACCTGAACTACATTTTTATTTAAGTAATTTTGAATCAGTTGTTTGATTGTTCCCGGCAAAGTTGCGGAAAACAATAAAGTGCGGTGTTTTTTAGGTAGTTCAGCTACAATTTCGTCTAAACTTTCTTTTAAGATGGAAACCATTTCATCAGCTTCGTCTAAAACTAAATATTGAGTTTCTTTTAAATCAATTGCTTTACGCTGAATCAAATCAATTAAACGTCCTGGCGTCGCCACAACAATTTGTGTTGGTTGTGTTAGACGTTCAATTTGTGGTTTTATTGGGATTCCACCACAAGTTGAAGCTATAGATATATTTGGAATATGTTTTCCAAAATCTTCTAAATTTCTAAATATTTGCTGTCCAAGTTCCCTTGTCGGAACTAAAATTATAGCTTGAACTGTTGTTATTTCAGTATTAATTAGCTGTAATAATGGCAATCCAAAGGCAGCTGTTTTTCCGGTTCCGGTCTTGGCTAACCCCACAACATCATGGCTTTCAGCTAAAAGCAACGGAATTGTTTTTTGTTGAATTTCTGTTGGTTCAACAATGTTTAATTCGCTTAATGCTTTTAAAATTGGTGCTGAAACTCCTAATGCTGAAAATTGTTTAGACATAACTTGTATTTTAGAGTTCTGATTTTAGATTTTAGATTCTGCCACAGATTACTCAGATTAAAATGATTTTTTTTGTCATTTCGACGAAGGAGAAATCACATTATACATGGCACGCACTGCTATGCTTTGTAAGGTGATTTCTCCTTCTTCAAAATTATTTTTTTCAAAGTTTAAACTTCAAAAAACGATATACTTTATGGATTTACAGTTCGTTGCTCTCTGGATGTGATTTCTCGTTCCTCGAAATGACAAACTCTAAAAAACGTCTAACATTAAACCTTCTTCAGATCAATCCGGTTCGTTCATGATTTTTTCACGGTATTTTTTACCGATTAATAAAACCATTTTCAATTTATAATCGTCAACCAGCCATTCGCGGTAGTTTTTACTGCATTGGCTCAAACATTTTGCGTAACGTTTGATTCGGCATTCGATATCGTCGTCAAGCTCTTTTCCTAATGATTTTGCTTCTTGTAATGTTTCAGTATTGTCTACGCACATTGCAGCATGCTGCTCTAACGATTTGTCTAATACTACTTTAGAACGTAAATTTTGTTTGATGATTAATTTATGTTCTTCATCAACATCAAAAGTAACATCGGCTGTTTTGCTGAATTTCGCATGTAATTCCGGAGGCATACTGTATTTGAAATACAATTCGATTTCAGTATCATCACGCAGATTTTCCAAATAAAATTCAGGTGATTTGAAAATATGTTGCCAGTTTACCGGCTCACTCCACAATCCAAAACGCGCGGCATTGTTACCTAAATCGATAACCGTAAATTCATCTTTACCAGGTAATTTACGAGATCCACGACCGATCATCTGATAGTATAAAGTTAACGATTTTGTTGCTCTGTTTAGGATGATGGTCTCAACAGTTGGCTCATCAAAACCGGTAGTTAAGATTCCTACTGATGTTAAAATCGCATCCGGAGTTTTCTTGAACCATGCTAAAATATCTTTACGCTCTTCTGCACTACTAGTGTTATCAAGGTGTCTAATGTCATAACCTGCTTCTCTAAACGTTTCATATACATATAATGAAGTATGAATACCGTTGTTGAAAATCAAAGTTTTTTTACCTAATGAACGCTCTGTGTAAGCGTGTAAAAGTTTCTCCTGCATAATAGTATTGGTATACAAATCATCAGAAGATTTAACGGTATAATCTCCATTGATACCCACTTTTAGTGAAGTTAAACCAACATCATAGCTGTAAGTTGTAGCGCGTGCAAGGAATCCTTTGTCAATCAACGAACTAATTGTATCTCCTACAATAAGTTCATCGTAACTCTGGTGCATTGGTAATTTTATATTTGAACTCAATGGTGTTGCTGTTACTCCAAGAATAAAAGCATTTTTGAATGAGTTTAATAATTTTCTGAATGAATTGTAATGTGCCTCATCAATAATTACCAAACCAATGTTATCAAGATGTAATTTCTCGTCATTGATACGGTTTTTTAAAGTTTCTACCATCGCCACAAAACAAGAATAATCGTTTTGATCAGGCAATTCCTTTACTTTACTATTGATTATTTTGTTGCTTACACCAAACCCTTTAAGCATTTTTGAAGTTTGCTTACAAAGTTCGATGCGGTGTGTTAATACAACCACTTTTTTGTCATTATGAGCTAAATAACGACGAACGATTTCAGAAAAAATCACTGTTTTTCCTCCACCGGTAGGTAATTGATACAATAGATGATGTTGAGCAGGAGCATTATCTAAACGCTCAAAAATGGCGTCAATATCGCCTTTTTGGTATGCATAAAGTTCTTTTTTCTCTTCTCTTTCTATTTCTAAAGTGTTTTGAGACATTGTTTATTTTTGGATTTTTGCAAAAATACACCTAAAAAACAGTTATTCACCTTATTTTAACTTAAAATAAATGTTTTTTTTAAATAAGATTTTTTATGAGAAGCGTTTTTATAAGTCGATTTTGTCGAGAATTGCTTCAAAATCATACTTGTTTTTCCATTTTTGTTGAATAGTTTGCTGTTGAATTTCTAAAATTCTTGTTTTAAATTCAGGTAAAATTCCATTAGAAATTATAAAATTTACAGCTTGCTCGAAAGAATTAAATATGCTTTTGTAAAACAATTCCTGCTTTATAAAATTTCCTGAAGAAAACGTTTGCGCTATTTCTATATTATATAACATCAAATCGGCAATGATAAAAGGATCAACACCTAACAAAATAAAATGCTTGATCATTTTCTGTGCTACAGACCGACGCATTTTTGCTTTTGGACGCCATTTTGCATTTGGTTTTTTGACAGGAAAATATTCATGAGAAATCTTGGTTTTGCTTTCCTGCAAGAGTTTGTCTTCTTTTGGATTGAAAACAAAATCATAAAAGGTTTTTACCGGAATAAACTTCTCGTATAATTCGATAATTTGTTCTTCGAGTTGTTCCTTATTTAATTCGGCTAAATATTTTTTTAAATCGCGCTTACTCATTATCAAAGTTTAAGAATACAAAAATAAATAGTTTCCGGATTCATATCGCAAAAACCAACCATAATACTTAATTTTGCTCGTATAAATTCAAAAAATAGATACATGCTCAAGATTTTCAAAGTTACTGCAATTTTAGAAGGAATCTCCTATTTAGTTTTATTCGCAAACATGCTAATCATTAAAAACAACAATCCGGAACTTTATCATACTGTATTACGTCCATTAGGGATGACACACGGTGTATTGTTTATTGGGTATATTATTTTAGCATTTTTACTAAGAAAATCTCAAAACTGGGATTTAAAAACCTTCGGAATTATCCTGATTGCGTCTCTTATTCCGTTTGGAACTTTCTACATCGAGAAAAAATATTTAGAAAATAATGCATAAGCCTTTGGATAAAATATTTAACTTTTTATATCCGCTTTTTAGAGATTGGGGAATGAGTCGCAACTTTGCGTCTTATATTAGTCTTGTCTTTAATATTGCCATTATGGTCGCATTGGCTTACGCCATTTATTATGTTGCAAAATTTGTTTTAGTTACTTTGACCGCCATTTTTGCGCAAAAAACCAAAACAAAGTTTGATGATTATCTGATTCATAATAAAACTACAAAATATACCGCTTATTTAATTCCGTTTTTCTTTATTTATAAGGCTGTACCCATTATTCTGGATCGCTATGAATATTGGGAATCTTTGTTTGGAAAACTAGTTGGTATTTATATCGTTTTGATCAGTTTATGGATTATCAGAACGATTTTTAATGCCTTACGTGATTATTTAAAACAAAAACCCGAATACAGCGACAAACCGATCGACAGTTTTGTTCAGGTTATTATGATTGTGCTTTGGATTTTTGGTGTTGCCATGATTATTTCGACTTTATTCGGAATTAAAAAAGGTGAATTATTGACCATTTTAGGAACTCTTTCTGCAATTATTATCTTGATTTTTAGGGATACAATTTTAGGATTTGTTTCGAGTGTTCAGGTTGCGATTAACGACATGGTTCGTATTGGTGACTGGATTACGATGGATAAATTTGGCGCCGACGGAGATGTAATTGAAATTAATTTAACGACCGTAAAAGTTCGGAATTTTGATAATACCATTACAACGATTCCAACGTATTCCTTAAGTTCAGACTCTTTTCAGAACTGGCGTGGTATGCAAAAATCTTCAGGAAGACGAATTAAAAGACATGTTTTAATCAAAAGCAGCAGTATTCGCTTTCTGACTAATGAAGATTTGAATCAGATGAAAAAAGTACAGCTTATTTCGTCTTATATCGTAACCCGACAAGCTGAAATTGAAAAATATAACGCAATGCACGGTGTTGATAAAACCTTATCTTTAAATGGTCGAAATATGACGAATCTAGGTTTGTTTCGAAAATATATCATGCAGTATTTAGTGACGTATCCCGGTTTGAATAAAGATATGCATATAATGTGTCGCCAGCTGCAATCGACTGAGCATGGAGTTCCGTTAGAGATTTATGCTTTTTCAAGTGATAAACGTTGGGCAAACTACGAATATATTATGGCCGATATTTTTGATCACATAATGGCTTCCGTAGAGTATTTTGATTTGGAAATATTCGAATTACCATCGAAGATTGGTCGATTAGATTAATTTTTTTGTTTCAGGTTTCAGGTTCTTTGCTTTGAACATAATTTAACCCCAAAGTTCGCAAAGGTTTACGCTATGAACGTAAAGTTATCCTTTGCGACCTTTGCGAAAAACCCTTTTCGAGCTTTACGATTAAGTATATCCCTATAACTTGAAACCTGAAACAAAGAAAACCTGAAAAACTAATTTTCAGTCTTTTCAAAAACAAACTCTGAGTTGTTGTATTCTATAGGTATTTCGGGAATAAAAAGCGGAAGATTAAAATAAGTTCCGATTACACCTTTTCCCAGAATCAGTTTATTATCTTTTTTTAATAAAGCTATTGGAATTCTTTTCCAGCTTCCTCCGTTAGCGATAAAATGAAAGTCACCTCGTAGCGTGTCGCCTCTCAGATCTCCTCTTACATCGCCTGAGTCCTTCCCGAATTTATGATACAGTATTTCATAACGTCCATAGAATCTTTTGTCATTTATTTTGATGTCTAAAATCGCGGTGTCTTTGCCATTCACGGCACGATAAAAAACACGACTGTATTTATCTTTTTCTTCTTTTGAATTACAGGAAATCAATAAGATAAAAATGATAAAAACGACTATACAATTTTTAAACATCCTTTTTTGTTTTTAAGGCTTAGTTAAAATGAACTTATATCACTTAATAGGTAAAAAAATTACAAACGATCTTTTACGAATTCAATTTGGGTTTTCCCGTGGGCTTTTGGCTTTCCTTCTTCATCTAAATTTACCATGGTAGTGTGATCAATTGTGATAATAATTTCACGCGTCATCATGTTTCTTACGGCACATTTTAAAACCAGTGATGTATTTCCGAATTTAACGACATCAATTCCAATTTCGACAATGTCACCCTGGCGGGCAGAACTTTTAAAATTGATTTCCGACATGTATTTGGTAACTACTCTCGGGTTTTGAAGCTGAACAATGGAGTATAAAGCTAATTCTTCATCAATCCACGCTAATAATTTTCCGCCAAATAAAGTTCCGTTTGGATTTAAATCTTCGGGTTTGACCCACTTTCTGGTATGAAATCGCATAATTTTAATTTATAAGAGTAAAAATAGATTTTTTTGTATTGGAATTTTTTCTAAATTTAAAGAAAAAACATGGCAGATAGAGACACTTTTTTAAGAGAATTCAGGGGCGAAACTTTAGGAACTGTAAGTGCTCAATCTTCGGCAGATGAGTTGTTTCAAAATCAGACGATTAGGCCTATTTTAAAACTGCAAAATGATTTGTTTATTGCGGTGTTTATCAACTATGTAAATAAAAACAAAGCCGATTTCTATTCGTACACAGTCGAAAAGAAACTCCAGGTCATAGAAAATTCCATTCAGAAAGATATTAAATTCAGAAATTCTTTAAAAGGAATTGTCATGGCACTTTTTACGATTGAAGAATATGAAACTTACATTCAAAATTCTTCGAGTCTAAACAAAAGAATGATGAATTTATTAATTGATCGCTTGAAAAGTCAGGTGCAATTGTTTGAATTGGAATCGAATTCGAATTAGGTTTTATAAATGAAAATTGAAATTGTAGAGAATAGAAAACAAAGTCTATTTGCTTATAAAAATGATGAGTTATTATTTTATTCAACAATAAAATTTAATTGGTTAAAAAAGAATTTGGTTAAAATTTTTGATTCTAATGATGATCTTATTTTAGAACTTCAAAGTTATGAACCTCCTTTTAGTTCACCGAAATATAAAATCTTATTTCAAGATATAGAAAAAACAAAAGATATTAGCGAAATTACTGAAATTGATATGTTCTTCAATCTCAATAAAAGCTTAAGGAAAACAAAAGGTAATTATTTTTCTTTCAATACCAATTTCTCTTATTTTTCAGAAACAATTAAAATTGCAGATATAAAACAGAAATTTTGGAGTTCCACACAAAAAATGTATTTAGAGATTAATGACGAAAATATTGATTTTCTTAATTACATCATGATTCATATTTTATCGACGCGTACAGGATATAATTCTAATGTCGATTAATAATTTGTAAGAAATATATAAATAGATGTTCAATCAATTCCGAAATAAATTCCTTCTCGACGATTCAAAATGGAATGAATATACAAGTTATTTTCAACGCCTTGAAGTTCCTGCCAAAACCATTCTTCTGGAAGAAGGAGAAATCTCAAAAAAGCTTTTTATAATCGAAAAAGGCAGTATTAGGGTTTGGTTTAATAATAAAGGAAAAGATCTAACAACCCAATTTTTCTTCGAGAATCAAAGTGTATCTTCTATCGAAAGTTTTATGAAAAAATTACCCAGTCCGGTTGTTATTGAAACTATCGAGCCCTGTGTTTTATGGTGGATTCAAAAAAGTGATTTGGATAATATTGTCGAAGAAATTAAAGAAATTCCAGAACTCAGAGACCGTTTCATCAACATGCTTTTTGAGCGCACATTTGATTATATAAAACATTTTGTTTCTTTTATAAAAGACTCTCCTACTCAGTGTTATCTTAACTTAATTAAAGAAAGACCTCAGGTAGTACAGCGTGTGTCACAACATTACATTGCGTCTTATCTTGGCGTGAGCACCGTTCATTTAAGCAGAATCAAAAGCCAATTGCTTCATAAAAAATAATTGAATTTCCATATAAGTTATACAAGTAATTATAAGTCAGGTTTAAATGAACTTATATAACTTATATAGTAAAAAATAGATTTCATTTGATAACAAATGTTATCGTCGGCTTCTCGCCTGCTCTCTAACTTTGCCTCATAAAATTTAATAATTATGAAAGCAGCAGTAGTTTATAAAAAAGGCGAATCGCCAAAATATGCAGAATTTACAGAGCCAATTCCACAAAATGAAAATCAAATTTTACTTTCGGTCAAAGCCGTAGCCATTACCAATTTGGATAAAGGAAAAGCCAGCGGTAAACACTATTCTTCAGGAAATCAAAATGAAAACGGATTCATTGTTGGTAGTGATGCCGTAGGTTTATTGGAAAACGGAACAAGAGTTTATGCCCGTGGCATTATCGGTACAATGGCTGAGAAAACAATTATTGATAAAAATATTTTGGTACCATTACCAGAAGGAATTAACAATACGATAGCGGCCGCAATGCCAAATGCAGTAGCGGGCTCTGCGATGGCACTTAAGTTCAGGGCGGGGATAAAACCAGGAGAAACTGTTTTGATAAACGGAGGAGCTGGTTTTACAGGTCAAATGGCTATTCAGATTGCAAAACATTATGGAGCAAAAAGAATAATTGTTACTGCAAGAAATGAAAAAACATTCCAAAAACTATTAGAATTAGGCGCTGACGAAATTATTTCACTAAAACAAGATGATGAAACGATTATCAAAAAGCTTAAGGAAGTTCATTTAAATACGCCGATAGATATTGTTTTAGATTATTTATGGGGACATCCCGCGGAATTAATCCTTTCTGCTTTAAAAGGAAATGGTTCCTTTACCCATAAAGTACGTTATATTAATATCGGAAGTATGGCTGGAGATGCTATTCCGTTGTCAGCAGGAATTTTAAGAAGTGTTGATCTTCAATTATCAGGCTCTGGTTTAGGCAGCTGGACAAAAGAAGAACTAAAATTGTTGTTGTCAGAAATACTTCCGGAAATGTTTCTTTTAGCCGCTCAAAAGAAAATTAAAGTAAATATCGAAGAAGTTAATCTAACTGATATTGAACAAATATGGAATGCAGATGTTTCAGATGGTAAACGTTTAGTTGTAACAATCTGACAAAAGAAAAAGGTTTGATAAGATACTAATCTCATCAAACCTTTTCAATTAAATATCTTTGAAAATGTTACTCTTTAGATAACATTAATTCTTTGATGTATTTTACCGGAGCACTTCCAAAACTTAGGAATTTCTCATGAAATTGTTTCAAATTAAATTTATCACCTTCTTTTTTCTTAAGTTCTTCTCTTAGGTTATAAATCTCGGTATATCCTGTAAAATAAGAACATAGTTGCACTTGTGATAGCGTTACACGCTTCCACTTTCCTTCTGCTTCTGCTTGCTGTTGAAAAGCTTCTCTGGTAAGTAAAATCATGGCATCTTCTTTAGGCATACCTTTGGTGTGAACACTATTGTCTAATATGGTATTACAAGTTGCTCTCAAATTCCATTTATAATACATCAGCCACATTTCATCAGAGTTTTTATAACCGCTCTCCAACATCATTTTTTCAGCATAAACAGCCCAGCCTTCTACCATGGCACCGTTTCCTAAAATAGATTTTATAATACTTGGCGATTGATTGCTGTAAACCAATTGTGTGTAATGTCCCGGAACCGCTTCGTGAATGTTTAAAATTTGAAGAATATAGTTGTTGTATTCGCGTAAATAACTTTCGGCATTTTCAGCCGTCCAGCCAGACATACTTCCTACGTTATAATAAGTATCTGCATTTTTATCATAAGGGCCCGGAGCAGAAATCGAAGCACCTGCAACACCCGCCATATAAGCTGGCTCTTTACGGACCACTAAAGGTTTTGAGGGATCTATATATAATAAATCTTTGGTTTTAACGTAAGCTATCAGCTCTGGAATTTGTTTTTCAATTTCCGATTGGAATTTCTCCGGACTTGTATGCTGTAAGGATATTTTATCAATAACCTGTTTGATTAAATCCAGTTTATCAGCGGGTTTTGGCGCGTTCCCTTTGTATTTTGCCCAGAGTTTATCTGCGATTACAAACATTTTGTCATGCAAATCATTTTTGTGATCAACGGCAATTTTATAAATTTCATCAGCTGTATAACTGGATTGAATGTCGAAGTTAAATTTCTTCGCATACAAATCAGCTCCTAATCTAAAGGAGCGAGGTGTTTTATTTGGTAATTTTTGCAGCCAGTCCGCATAATCTTTTATGGCTTTTATGGAAACTTTTGCTTTGTCCTGCATTTCTTTTTTCTCAGCAGCACTCAGTTTGCTTTGTTCTAAAGCGGCATTTAAATCATCTTCAAAAACAGAAGAGCCTCCAATGTTCTGTGCAATTGCAAGATCAGTATGTTCGATTGTCGGATTTTTGATATTTTTTTTGGCAGCTTCATAATAAGCCGGAATGTTATTCATTTTGATATTAAAAGCACGTAAGCGAACTTCTACAGCATCGTATTTTCCGTTTAAAATTTCCGCGAAAGCGCCACAAACATTATATTCTGCGGGATTCCATTCAGATGATTTTAGTTCTTTAAAGCTGAAAATCGTCGCCTCTAACTGATTTTTTATCATTTGAAAATCGGTCTTATTATTGTCAGACAAATTTTCAATATCATATTGTTTTAATGAATCCAATTGGGCATTGGCAAAATCAAGTTGTGCTTTCGTTTCCTTCGCATCCGGAACGACGAGAACGCTATCTAATTTATGATAACCAACACCCGAAGCCCAACCCGGATTAATTTTCCATAAATCGGAAACAAATCCGTCTTTGTACTTGTCAAATTTTTGGTCTAAAGCTTTATCTGTAGTGGTTTTAGTGCTTTTATTACAGGAAAAAAATAATGAAATGGCAAAAATTGAAACAAACAGTTTTTTCATAAGTTAAGTTTTTATGTTTTAAAGATAGAAAGAATGTCATCACGTAAAGCAAACTGTTTCTCAATTAATATTTTAACAAGTCAAATAAAACCTCTTCAAAACGATTTTTCGGTAAGAATTGATCTTCTAATGCTTTTGTAAACGGAATTGGCGAATCTAAACTGGCCACTCTTTTTACAGGAGCATCCAGATATTCAAAGCACTCTTCCATGATTAAAGCAGAAATATCGCTGGCAATTCCGCCAAAAAGGGTATCTTCCTGATAAATAATTACTTTTCCTGTTTTTCTTACTGAAGCAAAAATAGTTTCAGTATCTAAGGGCTGAAGTGTTCTTAAATCAATTAAATCCGCATCAATTTCAGGATTTTTGGCTAAGGTTTCCAAAGCCCAATGAACAGGAGCCCCAAAAGCAATAATCGTAACCGTATTTCCTTCTTTTAAAACAGCTGCTTTTCCAAGTGGTATAGTATAATAATCTGTTGGAACATCCTGATAAACGCTTCTGTACAATTGTTTATGTTCAAAAAATAAGACCGGATTCGGATCATTAATCGAAGTATTTAATAAACCTTTTGCATCATATGGAAAGGCCGGATAAACTACTTTTAAACCAGGCGTTTTAGTAAACCAGGCTTCGTTTGTTTGTGAGTGAAAAGGGCCTGCTTGTGTACCGCCACCGCAAGGCATACGAACCACAACATCAGCTTTTTCGCCCCAACGGTAATGTGATTTTGCCAATAAATTTACAATCGGATTAAAGCCTGTTGAAACAAAATCAGCAAATTGCATTTCGACAATCGCTTTGTATCCATTAATAGATAATCCCATTCCAGTTGAAACCACGGCACTTTCACAAATTGGAGTATTACGAACTCTGTCTTTTCCAAAAAATTCTACAAACCCATCTGTTATTTTAAAAGCACCTCCATATTCTGCAATATCCTGCCCCATAATAATCAGGTTTCTATGATTTTGCATCGATTGCTCCAAACTGTTTCTGATTGCATCTATAAACCGAATATTTTTAGTTTCTTCAGAATGAGTAACTTCTTCATAAATAAAAGGTTTATAAACATCATCTAATTCTCCACTGTAAGTTGGAACAATTTCAGGTTCAGCATTTGCAATGGCTAAATTTTCATCGATTTCCTGTTTGATTTCATTGTGAAGTTGTTCGTCAAATTCAGCTGTTAAAACCCCGGTTTCCGTTAAAAATTTTCTATAATTTGTAACGGGATCTTTTTCAGCCCATTCGTTCATTAATTCTTGTGGAACATATTTTGTACCACTCGCCTCTTCATGCCCACGCATTCTAAAGGTTTTAAATTCTAATAAAACCGGATGCGGATCATTTTGCATTTGTTCTTTTAACTCCGAAAGCTTGTTGTAAACTTCCAAAATATTATTTCCGTCAATAATATGACTCTCAATGCCGTAACCAATTCCCTTGTCAGCCAGATTCGCACATAAATATTGTTCGTTTGTAGGTGTTGATAGTCCGTAACCATTATTTTCAATTATGAACATTACAGGCAATTTCCAAACGGCAGCAATATTCAATGCTTCATGGAAATCTCCTTCGCTGGTAGCACCTTCGCCAGTAAAAACGGCTGTTATTTTTTTATTATTCTGAAGCTTATCGGCTAATGCAATTCCGTCAGCAATTCCTAATTGCGGACCCAAATGCGAAATCATTCCAATAATTTTATATTCCTGAGTTCCAAAGTGAAAACTGCGGTCTCTTCCTTTTGTAAAACCATTCGCTTTTCCCTGCCATTGCGAAAATAATCGATGCAAAGGAATATCACGTGTAGTAAAAACACCCAAATTCCGGTGCATTGGCAATACATATTCTGATTCATCTAAGACAGATGTAACCCCTACTGCAATGGCTTCCTGCCCTATTCCGGAAAACCATTTGGATACTTTTCCCTGACGAATCAGGATTAACATCTTTTCTTCGATTAAACGAGGTTTTAGGATTCTTTTGTATAATTCCAGTAATTTTGCATCAGTAAGGTTTTGTCTGTAAAAGATCATAGGGTTGTTTGGTTTTTTTGTGTTTCAAATATAGAAAAATATAACAATTTTATTCATTTTTGTTATATATTTTTAATTTTATTATAACTTTTAAAATTCAATTCTAAAATATTCTCTACCTTTGTTATTGAAAGGTTTTTCGACACCTTTCATCTTAAATAAAAAATGTAAAGTATGCAAAACATTCCTAGTGTAGACTTACGTGATTTCCTTTCGGACGACCCGAAACGTAAACAAAAATTTGTAAATGAAATCGGCAGTGCATTTGAAAACATTGGCTTCGTAGCCCTAAAAGGTCATTTTCTGGACGACCAGTTAGTAAACGAGCTTTATAGCGAAATTAGAAAATTTTTCGCTTTGCCAGTAGAAACTAAGCATAATTATGAAATTCCCGGTATTGGCGGACAAAGAGGTTATGTATCTTTTGGAAAAGAACATGCTAAAGGACGCAAAGAGGGCGATTTGAAAGAATTTTGGCATTTTGGTCAGTATGTTGACAAAGATTCAAAATATGCTTCAGAATATCCTGAAAATGTTGAAGTTAAAGAATTACCACGTTTTAATATCGTAGGTAAAGAAGCGTATCAAATGCTTGAAAAAACAGGCGTTTATGTGTTGAGAGCTTTGGCTTTACATTTAGGTTTAGACGAGTTTTATTTTGATCAATATGCTAAAGAAGGAAACTCAATTTTAAGACCAATTCATTATCCTCCAATTACTTCTGAGCCAGAAAATGCTATTCGTGCAGCGGCTCACGGTGATATCAACCTGATTACACTTTTAATGGGTGCTCAGGGAAAAGGGCTTCAGGTTCAAAATCATGACGGAGAATGGATTGACGCTATCGCAGCAGATGATGAATTAGTGATTAATGTTGGAGATATGTTATCAAGACATACCAATAACAAACTAAAATCAACGATTCACCAGGTTGTAAATCCGCCAAGAGAATTATGGGGAACATCTCGTTTTTCTGTGCCGTTTTTCATGCATCCTGTAAGCGATATGCGCTTAGATTGTCTAGAAAATTGTATTGATGCTGAAAATCCTAAGAAATTTGAAGACATCACAGCAGGTGATTATTTATACGAACGTTTAGTAGATCTAGGTTTAATTAAAAAGTAAACTTATTAAATCTCAATATTAAAATTCCAAATTCCAATTCAACTTGGAGTTTGGAATTTGATTTTTATGAACTATATTTATTGGAGGTTATTTTTTAGAATAAAAAAAATTATGGACTTACAAGATCAATTAAAAAATTTATTTCCTGATCACGTTGAATCAAATGAACCTGAGGAAATTCAGGAGCAAGAACACGTTCTCTATGTTCAAAAAGAGCCTATGATCTGCAAATTTGAAAAGCGAAAAGGAAAGGCAACCACTATAATTGAAGGCTACGAAGGATCTGATGAAGATTTTAAAATTCTGGCCAAAGAAATTAAAACCAAACTAAGCGTTGGTGGAACCTTTAAAGATGATTCGATCATTATCCAAGGAGATTATCGTGACAAAATCATGGCCATTTTAAAAGAAAAAGGCTTTAAAACAAAAAGAGTTGGAGGGTAAAAAAGTTTTTTTAGTTTCATGTTTCAAGTTTCAAGTTGTTCATGAAGTTAAAAAAACTTTGTCCCTTTGTACCTCAGAACCTTAGCACCTCAAAAAAAATGATAAAACAATCAGAATTAATACTAAATCCAGACGGAAGTGTTTACCACTTAAACCTTCGTCCTGAACATATTGCACACGATATAATTTTTGTAGGAGATCAGAATAGAGTAGAAAAAATTACTCAGTTTTTTGATACCATTGAATTTTCAACACAAAAAAGAGAATTTAAAACCCAAACTGGAACTTATAAAGGAAAACGAATTTCGGTAATGTCAACCGGAATTGGGCCGGACAATATTGATATTGTTTTGAATGAACTGGATGCTTTAGTAAACATTGATTTAGAAACGCGTCAGCCCAAAGAAAATTTGACTTCTTTGAATATCATCAGAATTGGAACTTCGGGTTCTTTACACGCTGACATTCCTGTGGATAGTTTTGTAATGTCTAAAATCGGATTGGGGTTGGACAATATGCTCCGCTCCTATTTGATTGATGATGTTTCACAAGATGCTCTTGAAGATGCTTTTATAATGCATACCAATTGGGATATCCGAAAAGGAAGACCTTATGCGATTTCGTGTTCTGAAGCATTAGAAAAAATTATTGAATCTGATAAAATATTCAAAGGGATTACAGCAACTGCTGGTGGATTTTATGGTCCACAAGGGCGTGTATTACGTTTAGATATTCAGGATTCAGCATTAAACAATAAAATGGATAATTTTAATTTTGATGATAATCGAATCACCAATTTAGAAATGGAAACAGCAGCCATTTATGGGCTTTCGGCACTTTTAGGTCATAATGCATTATCTTTAAATGCTATTATTGCCAATCGTGCTTCAGGAACTTTTAGTGAAGATCCTTATAAAGCAGTTGATGAGCTAATTGCTTATACATTGAATAAACTGGCTGAGAAATAATTAGAAAATTTATCCATTAGAAAATTAGATAATTCATGCAAAACGCTATTCTTACATTTGAGAGATTATTAAATGAAAATGTCAATTATTTTCCGATAATTGATCCGATTATTTTAGAAGAAAGAAAACCAGGAAAATGGTCTAAAAAAGAAGTTTTGGGACATTTAGTTGATTCTGCCACTCACAATTTAATTCGTTTTACAGAAATTAATTATCTCGAAAAACCATATCGTCACAGGCCTTATAATCAAATTGATTTAGTAAATTTAAATCAGTATCAGGCAAAAGAAATTAATGAACTGACGCAATTATGGTTTTCGTTAAATAAACAAATCTTACGAATTATGAAGTCTGTTGATGAAGAAGCTTTAGATTATAAAATTATCTTAAGCGATGAATCTGTTATTGATTTAAGATTTCTGATGACGGATTACGTTGAACATTTAGAACATCATATTAATCAAATTAGATCATAGATTATGTTTTTAAGAGTGGCCCGACATACGAATGATTTAGAGAGAATTGAAAATTTTTATGTGGATATTCTCGGTTTTGAACGATTAGGAGGTTTTCAGAATCACAATAATTACGATGGCGTTTTTATTGGGAAATCGGGTTTGGACTGGCATTTTGAATTTACACAATCAAATTCAAAAGCAAAACATACTTTTGATGAAGAAGATGTTATTGTACTTTATCCGAAGACAATTTTAGATTATAATGAATTGGAGAATAAGCTCATACGTAACAATATTTCAATAATAACTGCAATTAATCCGTTTTGGAATGAAAATGGCAAAATGTTTCAGGATCCTGATGGTTACCGAATTGTTATATCACCATTAAAAGCAATAATTGACGAAATTAATTAGTCAATTAGAAAATTAGATAATTAAGCTGTCACTAAAAAAATAGTAGAGTGGCTGAAAAATAAGTATATATTAAATAATGGCAGAAACGCACAAAAAAATCCTATTTAGATATTATAGTGATTTACTAGAAGATACGGTTGTAGAAACCATGTGGGCTGAAATTATCGATTTAGAAAAAGGATATTTTAAATTAGATAATATTCCTTTTTTTGGACCTTTAATTGCAACAGATGACATTTTCTTTGCAGAATTTGATGAAGAGGAACAAAAACTGGTTTATAGAGAAACTATTGAAATTTCAGGAAACTCAATTGTTCAGGTTGTAATTTTAGAAAAAGATTTTGACAAGGAAATTATTAGAGAGAAACTCAAAGAAATTAATTGCGAATCTGAAGGTATGAACGAAACTCTTTTTGCTGTCGAAATAACTCGTGAAGTTGATTATTTTGTTGTAAAAAGTATTTTAAATGAATATGTAGAACTTGAGGTAATAGATTTTGCAGAGCCTTGTCTTTCTGAAAAACACAGAGCAGATTTATTAAAAAATTAGACAACAAACAAACTTAAAATACGCATACCAAACAACCCAACTTAAACTTAAACTAATGAAAACTGTAAAAATTGTAGGTGTTCCTGAGCACTTTAATTTGCCATGGCACCTATGCATTGAAAATGGCGAATTTGAAGCAGAAAATATTGATTTACAATGGAAGAATATTCCTGAAGGTACAGGCAAAATGTGCCAAATGTTGCGAGATGGTGAAGCCGATATTGCCGTTATTTTGACAGAAGGAATTGTAAAAGATATTGTAGCGGGAAACCCAAGTAAAATTGTTCAGATTTATGTGCAATCTCCTTTGATTTGGGGAATTCACGTTGCAGCAAAATCAAATTTTAATACGGTTAAAGACCTTGAAAACAAAAAAGTAGCCATTTCCAGATTAGGTTCAGGTTCGCAGTTAATGGCATATGTAAATGCACATGAACAAGGCTGGGAAACAGAAAATTTGCAATTTGCAATTATAAATACCATTGATGGCGCTGTTGAAGCTTTGACAAACGGAACTGCTGATTATTTTATGTGGGAACGTTTTATGACAAAACCACTTGTTGATAAAGGCATTTTTAGACGTGTAGGCGACTGCCCTACTCCCTGGCCCTCTTTTGTGATAACGGTTCGTGATGAGTTTTTGAAAAAGAACCCAAAAGTAGTGGAGAAAATCCTTGAAATCATTAACAAAACAACGCATGATTTTACACAGATTCCGGATATTGATAAAACTTTGGCAGATCTTTTCAATCAAAAAATCGAAGATATTCAGGAATGGCTAAAGTTAACACAATGGTCTCAAAAACATTTAAGTGAAAAAGCATTTGATAAAATTCAAAATCAATTATTTGATCTGGGAATTATTGATAAAAAAAGTACTTTTGTTGAAACGGTAAAAGCGCTGTAAAAAACTGCTTTTGATTCTTATGATGAAATTCCCTAAAATCGACTTTCCGCAATTAAAATCCAAATTACAGGTGAAATCGCCCTGGGATAGGATTATTATTATGCTGTTGAGTCTTTTAATTACCATTCCGGTATTCATCATTCTGCATCAAAATTTAATTGATCTGAAATGGCCTTTCAATTTAGATCGTGTTTTTATTTTTATATTGGTTTTTGCGGCTATTTTCTTTTTTTTGATGTTGCTTCGAACCATCATTATTCTTTGTGTAGCCTTGTATTTATTGGTTTTGTTTTACGGAAGTGTTATCGGGAATTATGGTTTCAATGAAATTTCGGAAGATTATAATTCGATGATTTATACCATGTCTGATAATCCTTTTCCACAAGATATTATTGCAGCAAAACTACTTCCGTTCCCCAACAAATCAAAAATCATCAATGCAATAGAATATCAAAATCCGAAGGTTCGTAATTTTGCTATTATGGCTACGACAAAGCATTTTAAAGGAGTTAAAGGATATTCAGATTACAGAACTATAATTCAGTGTTTTGCCGTCTTTAAAGAGATCAATAGTCGTTGGAATTATGTAAATGATCCAAAGGAAGGTGATTATATTGCTACTGCAAGCGAATCATTGGCTTATTTTTCAGGAGATTGTGATGATCATTCTATTTTAATGGCTGCTGCAATACGTTCTATTGGAGGTACACCAAGACTTATTCATACAAAAGGACACATTTACCCTGAAATTTTAATTGGTTCCTTAATTGATCTGGAAAAAGTCAATTACCTTATAAAAAATGTACTTTTTGTAAAGGAAAGTTATGGTAAAAGAATTCATTATCATATTGACGACCGTGGTCAGGTCTGGATGAATCTCGATTATACGGCGACTTATCCGGGTGGGCCATTTTTATATGAAGAGATTCTTGGAGCTCTTACGCTGAACTAGGTTTCGCTCTTTAAAAGAAAATTAAAAAGATTTTTTTTTAATCGTAAGAGACTAATTATTAGATATTTTCCTAGAAAAACATAAAACGAATATATTTTTTTTGTAACTTTTCATGTTTAATTTTTAATCTCAAAACCATGAAAAAGTCTAAATTATTTATCCTCGGAATTGCATTGTTGACATTATTTATGATTTCATGTCATAACAAGAGAAACAAATTGGTTAATTCCTGGAAGATTACTGCCGTAGAACCTAAAATGCCACTGTCAGATTCTGCTAAAACTGCGATTTTAAAAAATGGAATGCTCACGTTTACAGAAGATGGCCATGTAACAGGATATTTACAGAGTGAAATCACCGATGGAACTTATGCCTTAACAAAAAAAGGAAAAAGTTTAGTAATTAAAGATGAAACAGGAACTCCATATCCGTGTGAAAGCTCTATTACAGATGATCAATTGATATTGGATAGCAGAGAAATGAAATTAACATTTAAGAAAATATAAGCAGAAATTTCTTTGTACACCAATTTTAAATAAACAATAAAACCAAAAAAAAACATATTAGCTCCTAACTAACCTTGGTTTTAGGAGTTTTTTTTATATTTAAAAGTGATACATTTTGTAAACTTAAGACGTAAATAAGCCTCATTTTTATTGTAAATTTGAGTTGCATGATTTTAAATCAAAAAGATGCTTCGAATCGTTGAAAAAAATAAAAATCACATAGCCGATTTACAAAGAATATTTCTGGAAGTCCGCCAAAAGACATTTTATTGGCTGGATACTCAAAATTATAATCTTATAGATTTTGATCATGAAACACAGGGTGAATTTGTTCTGGTTGCCGTGTTTGATAATAAAGTTGTCGGATTTATTTCGTTATGGCTTCCGGGAAATTTCATTCATCATTTTTATATTGATGATGAATTTCAGCAGCATAAAATTGGAACAAAACTATTGGAAGAAGCCATTCAGATAATGAAAACTCCAATTACATTAAAATGTTTAGAAAAGAATATCAGGGCTATTGAGTTTTATAAAAAAAGAGGTTTTGTCGCTACAGACAAAGGCATTTCAGCTCATGGTGAGTATATTTCTTTTGCGCTTCATAAAACATAATTTCAAGACATTAAATCTATAAACTAAAACGCCGCAAAATAGATAATTTTGCGGCGTTTTGATGTACAAAAATCTTTATTTTACTTCCGATAAACCTCTCGTTAACCAGCCTCTTTTATTGGCTGTTGCAATAGCATACGGCGTAATCCAAAATAAACTGAAAGTATAAAAAATACTGTATGAATATGCCCAGAAAGCTTCAGATATGCTGTATCTTTTTGCATAAAACAATACAGAAAAACTTGATACTATTAAAATACTTAAAAGTGTTGAGCTAAAGAATAACACCGGATGTATTGCTATAAAAAACAGCATAAAAAACAAGAACGGATACGCCATAACAATCTTTAACGATTGATTTAAAAATAAAAGACGTGCACCAAATTTAGACTCTTTTCTAAAATCCTTGAAAACGTATTTTGCCATCATGATATTCTCACGTACATTGCTTCTGCCCCATCTGATAAACATTTTGTACAGTCCAACATATTCTTCCGGAACATTTGTAAGAACCACTGCGTTTCTCTGGAACAAAACATGGAATCCTTGTTTCAAAATCATATTGGTCATAGCGCGGTCTTCTCCAATGTCTGACGGCTGTCCCATAAAAGTTTGGTCAATCCATTCTGGGAGACAATTAAATACAGCATCACGTCGATATGCTGCTGCTGCACCGGGAGTACAAAGAACAGAACCTAGCATACTTTCTGCAGAACGCATGAATTCAAAACTCATTACGAAACTTACATTTAGCATTTTAGGCAACAAAGCTTTTTTATTATTCAAAACGTGAACATTTCCGGCAACGGCGCCACATTTTTCATCAACAACAAACGGACTTACAAGATTTCTTAAAGTATCTTTCTTTACAATTGAATCACTATCAACGGTTACGAAAATTTCTCCTGTACCAAGTTCAAATCCACGGTGTAAAGCATGACGTTTTCCTTTGTTCTCTGGTTGTTGGTAAATTGATAATCGATCTCCTAATTTAATTTTTGCCTGTTGCATCCAGTACCAGGTATCGTCTTTACTTCCATCATCAATGGCAAGAATTTGTAGTTTTTGTTCCGGGAAATCGCTGTTGGCAAGACTTAATAAAGTTTCCCACACTAATTTACCTTCATTGTATGCCGGTACAATTACAGTACAAGTTGGTAACAATTCATCTGAAACGGATTCAATCGGCTTATATTTAAAATACAGGTATAAATTATATAGAAATGAACCTGTTTGAAAAAAGAATAACGCTGCAGTTAAAATTAAAAAAGGCAGACCCCACGAAGAGTTTATTCTTTCTATGTGAAACTGATCAAAGTCTGATTGTAATTTATAAACTAAAAATGACCCCGCAAGCATTAATGCAAAAGTGCCAATAAGCACAATAAAAGGTAATAAGTTTGCGTTTTTCTTTAAATCTTTGTTTAAAGATTGATTTTTAATATTAAAAATGGAATTGTTAATTGAAAGTTCATTTTTGACACTAATATTGTTTGAAGTGTAAAATTGTTCCTGAATAATTGTTTCGCTTTTCATAATGGCAATTGCTGTTTCTTAATGGCTTTTATTAAATTGGCATTCCTTTTGAATATTAATTAATGTCAAAAAATGATAAATATATATTCGAAAAAATATGACTATATCCCATTTTACAAGCCTCATGCCATTATCATTTTATACTGACAATGAGTTGATTAACGATTATAAGCTAAAATTGCGATGTATAAAGATTATACACTTGTGAAAAGTTTATACTAAAAACTCAAAAAAAAAGCCTCCAAATTCATTGATTTTGGAGGCTTCTCTTTTTCTAAAATTACTTGACGTCTTTATTTTTATCTTTTAAAATTTTACCTTCTTTAGTAAATTCAAGATCAATGTCATTCGTTAAATCGACGTCGAGATCTTTGTGACCATAATCGATATGCGTTATTTTTTCATTCGGATAATTTTTGGTCACATAATCTTTGACAGACGCTGGAATAAACTCGGTTGGAATTGGTTTATCATCACCATCAACTTCGCGATACGATCCGTCTTTCCAAAATTCAACCTCAGTTCCATCTTTTAGTTTTACCTCATATCCTTTTTCACCGTGTTCAGCATCTTTTTTAGCAATATCAACTGTGGTATTGCTAAAGTATTTTTGAAGAAATTCCTGTGCTGGTTTAGGCAATTCAGTAGTTTCAATTTTTTTCTGTGCTTTTGTCGATATTACAAAACCTAGTAATAAAACGACTGTTAGGATTCTATTTTTCATGGTTTTTATATTTAAAAATTATCGTATGTAGCTAATTTACAACAACTAAATATGCATTCAAACCAATTTAAGAAAGCTTTAGTTTTTTAAAAAGAACTTTTTTATCTATTTTTAGTGTTCAATTTTTTAGTTTTATAAAAGAAATGTCCATAGAAAAAGCGATTAATACCGATCACCAGATTTTAACCCAAATCACGAAGAAATCAAAAGCATTTTGGGGATATTCAGAAGAACAAATTGAAATTTGGTCCGAATTTTTAACGGTCACTTCGGGTTATGTAGATGCAAATATGGTTTATAAATTATCTGTTGAAGATCAGATTGTGGGCTATTATTCCTTTTTTAATCAAGATGAGAAGACTGTAAAACTGGATAATTTATTTGTTCTCCCGGAATATATCGGAAAAGGATTAGGTCGGCTATTAATGAAACACTTTTTATTGAACATCGATAAAACGAATGCAAATAAAATAACACTTAATTCAGAACCCAATGCAGAATCATTTTATTCGAAATTAGGTTTTGTGAAAGTGGGAGAAATTGAAACTTCTATTAAAGACAGATATATGCCGATAATGGAATTAACTATTAAAAGAGAATTTAATAAGAAATAAAAAATGGCAACAGTAACTTTCCCTTCAACTCCTGACTGCGAAATTGTAAGTTCGAGAGTCGTAAACTTTTCTCAGGAACTTGTTTTTAAAGCCTGGACAGATCCAAATCATCTAAAAAACTGGTGGGGACCAAAAGGTTTTACCAATACATTTGAAGAATTTGACCTTAGACCTGGCGGCAGATGGAAATTTGTAATGCATGCTCCGGATAAAGGAAATTTTCAAAATGAATGTGAATTTGTAAAAATTGAAAAGCCAAGCGAAATCGCCTGGATTCGAATTTCTAAACCTCTATTCAACATCGTTGCTACTTTTGAAAAAATAGCTGATGATCAGACAAAAATAGTTTTCAGAATGGTTTTTGACACTCCTGAAGAATGCGCAAAACTTAGACCATATGTGGTAGATAAAAATGAAGAGAATTTTGATAGGCTTGAGAATGAGTTATCTAAAATGACGCTGTAATTATAAAAAACGTTTTTTGTCATATGACAAATTCTTCAATGTCAATAATTCCTAACTTGCGTGTATGAAAGAATTTATAGCATATATATTGCAGTTCGGAAACTTAAATCAACAACAACTTGATTTAATTTCAAAAAAAGCAACAGAGAAAACCCTTCTAAAAGATGACTATTTTTCTGAAGCAGGGAAAATTGGGCAGGAAGTTGGTTTTGTTTTAGAGGGAATAGTAAGAGTTTGTTACTACAACAACAAAGGAGAAGAAATTACCAAATATTTCATTGATGAAAATAATATGGTAGTTGATTGGGAGAGTTTTGACAATGATATTTGTTCAAATGCCTATTTACAGGCAATTACAAACTGCAAAATGCTGGTTTTTTCTAAAAAAGACTGGAAAGAACTTTTGGAAATCATTATTCCGTGGGAAGCCATTGTAAATAAAATTATTTCAAGGGCAATGAGAAAAAAAATAGAAAGAATAAGCCACTTGGTTTCAGAAGATGCTACAACAAAATATTTGATGTTTCTGAAAAATTATCCTAATGCAGTCAATCGCATTCCTCTTTCTTATATTGCCTCTTATTTGGGTATTACACAATCTTCATTGAGCAGAATTAGAAAAAATATTCGTTAAAAATGCTTTTTGTCATTTGGCAAATGATTCTATTTTTAAATGGAAGAACTTTGCTTCAATAATTTAAAACAATAAAAAAATGAAAATAGCATTAATTACAGGAGCTAATAGAAGTATTGGATTAGAAATAACAAAACAGCTATCAAAAAAAGGATTATTCGTTTATTTAGGAGCTCGTGATCTTGAAAAAGGTAATGCAACGGTACAAGAATTAAAAAAAGAAGGATTCGAAAACATCAAAGCAATTGAAATTGATGTAACAAAGCCTGTTTCAATAGAAGCTGCAAGAAAAATAATTGATAAAGAGCAGGGAAAATTGGATATTCTGATAAACAATGCTGGTATCAGTGGCGAATTTCCTCAGAATGCGTCAAATGCATCAATTGTAGCTATTCAACATGTATTTGACACCAACTTTTTTGGTGTAATAAGTGTTACGCAGGCATTTTTAGAATTGCTTAAAAAGTCAGATGCTCCAAGAATCAGCAATATTACTTCTGGTTTAGGATCTTTGACTTTACACAGCGATCCAAACTGGAAATATTACAATTTTAAAGCTACAAGTTATGTAACTTCAAAAGCTGCCCTAAATGCCTACACTATTACATTGGCTTATGAGCTCAAGGATTTATCATTCAAAGTAAATGCAATTGATCCTGGCTATACGTCCACAGATTTCAATCACCACAGCGGACCCGGCACTGTTGAAAGTGCTGCAACTTTTATCATAAAACACACCGTGACAGATGATACTGCGCCAACAGGTATGTTTTATAGCAATGATATTGAAGATGAAAGCGAAGTTAGTCCATGGTAAAAAACTAATTTAAATTTATTAATAAAACTCCATTCGGTGCGGCGAATGGAGTTTGTTATTTTATAATAATAAATCTAACATCATCGGGATGTGCACCAAAAGCCAAAATATCAATATTCATGTTTGCTTATTTTGCTAATAATTTCAATTCAAGTTCCTTTATTTTATTTTCCAGATCATTGATGTATTTTTTTTGAGGTAATAACGCCTTCTCAACTTCTTCTGTTGAATAACGTGGTGTAATATGCTGTGGGCAATTCCAGTCATACGCCTGAATTTCAAAAATAAGCATTCGTTCCGGACGGAATTTATAATCTTCGGGTTTTAAGGAATTATATAATGCTTCGTTGTCTTTCAATTCTATAATTTTTGCCTTTGCATAGATTTTTAATCGTGCTCTTTGCGGATACGAAACCATGATGAGTGCTACTTTTTCATTCTTAGAAATATTTCCTGTTGAAATGTATTGTCTGTTACCTGCAAAATCAACAATTCCAATTGTTTTGTTGTCAATGACTTTAATAAATCCGGAGGGTCCACCGCGATGCTGAATGTACGGATATTCATTTTCTCCAAAACTGGCCATATAAAAACTGTCTCTGTCACCAATAAAGTTGATTTCATTGCCTGTCAATCCATCCACAACCGACATTTTTTCCATTCTGTCATAAGAATTCCTGCTTCCCGCTTCTTCCTGAATCTTTTTAATATTATCTGTAAAGGCTAATTGTGCGTAATTCATAATTTGAGATTCTAGATTTTTTTAACTCATTTCTGGAGGATGTGGAATTTTATAATTCCTGAATCTGTCTGATCATTTGGTTGGTAAATCCCCATTCATTGTCGTACCATGCCATTACTTTTACCAAATCACCATCTACAACTCTTGTCATTTCTAAATCGACAGTGGCAGCAAAAGGGCTTTGTATAATATCTGTAGAAACAAGAGGTTCATCGGTTACAGCAACTACTTTATGATAACGATCTGTTTTTGCTTCTTCTATTAATACCGAATTAATTTCTTCAACTGTAGTTGGTTTCTCTGTCACAAAAGTAATATCAGATATAGAACCGACAGCAACCGGAACTCTCACAGCGACACCATCAAATTTTCCTAAATATTGAGGCAAAGCTTTTGTTGTTGCAATCGCTGCACCCGTTGCGGCTGGAGCTAAATTCATTCCTGCTGTTCGCCCCATTCTTGGCTCTCTTTTAGACGGAGCATCAACTAATGTTTGTGATGCTGTATAAGCGTGAGTTGTATTTAAAATAGCTTTTTTAATTCCTATTCTTCGTCCTAAAATTTCAATAATTGGACTTATGTTATTGGTGGTACAGCTTGCACATGAAAAAACGGCCACTTTACCATCTTCGGTATTAACTCCGTGAACAACGGTTGGAGTGTCTTTAGTAGGTCCGGAAATTACAACGAATTTAGATCCTGCGGTTAAGTGTTTCTCAGCATCTGCTTTATTGGTAAAAAAACCTGTACTTTCTATTACTACATCGACTTGTAACTCTTTCCAGGGTAATTCAGCGGGATCTTTTATAGCCGTATATCTTATTTTGTGATTATCAATCAATATAAAATCTCCTTCAAAAGTTACTTTTCTATTGTATTTGCCATAAATACTATCGTACTTTAATAAGTAAACTGCATTTTCAATTGTCATTAAATCATTAATTCCTACCACATCTAAATCTGGAGTATCCAAAATTATTTTTAGTGATGATCTGCCAATTCTGCCAAAACCATTAATTGCTATTTTTTTCATTTTATTAAAATTTTAATTATCTAAAACACTACAAAGCTCCACTTATTTCTGTCGTTGGGGTTAGACAGTTTTTCCCGAAGAGTTGGCTATTTTTCCTTAAGATCTAAAAAACTTTACCAATTTTCCCCAACACTAACGAGAAGTTTTATAAAGATACAACTTTAATAATCAAGTAAGTAACTGTGTTTGTATGTTAAATCCTGCAATCTAATTCTGAATAGATAGCAGGATTTGAATTCTCTTTATTATTTATTTACTGACTTTACGTGAAAGGAAATCGCCAATAATTGTTGCCATCTCACTTCCTTAAGTTAGCTGTGGAGTTATCTTATAGTTTCATATTCTTTTAATGCATTTCAATAGAATATAAAAAACAAATTCAATATGAGGGTTTTGTCGAACACAAATTGAGTTAAACTTTCCATTTCAGCTTTAATTTACATTACAATGGGAAGAAAAAAGTATTGTAATTGAACTCCTGCCATTTATTAAAGCGTACATTTGAAAGTAAATCATTAATATATAATGAATAATAAAGAGAATATGAGGATTTTGCTAACTTGCTGATGACAGGGAATTTTTTGCTGATGCAGTAGCAGATATCCATCTTAATTTTCCAGTTGAATTTTGTGAAAACGGCTTAGAACTTTTAAATCGTCTTTACAATAAAGAACTCGATATTCCCGATATCATATTTTTAGATCTTAATATGCCTGTAATGTCAGGATTTGAAAGCTTAAAACAAATTCGGGATGATGCTAAATTTAAGGACATTCCCATAATTGCGATTTATTCAACATCGGCTACAGAAGATGGTATCAAGAATACCTTTGGATTAGGTGCTAATGCTTATATTGTAAAACCTACTGATTTTAATGATTTAAAGAAATTATTAAAAAAGGTTATTGAAATGGATTGGAAAGAAAAGTTAAAGCACTTAGAATTTGAATCATTCATCATCACAGTTTAGTTTAAACCATGCAATGCTTTGCCAGTACTATTTTGTATTAATTTATATTCCTTAATACACATCTCACAAATTAATAATTGAAATCATGTATATCCCCACAAATACTTTACCAAAGGCTACACGCCAGGATTTTCCCATTGTTGGTATTGGAGCCTCAGCTGGTGGATTAGAAGCCTTTAGCCAGTTTATTGATGCTATTCCTGCCGATTCTGAAATGGCTTATGTAGTTGTTCAGCATTTGCATCCGCTTCATGACAGTATGCTTACTAAGCTTCTTGCGAGAGTTGCCAAAATTCCCATTAATGAAATTACAGATGATATTCATTTAGCTCCAAATAATATTTATGTTATTCCGGAAAATAAAATGCTAACCTCTTTTGATGGAGTACTAAAATTAAGTCCCCGTGTAAAAAACACCAAAAATCAGGCAATAGATATTTTTTTTACTTCATTGGCTGAAGTCCATCTTGATTTAGCATACGGTGTTTTGCTTTCAGGAAATGGTTCTGACGGAACAATCGGATTAAGGGCCATCAAAAAACACGGAGGTATTACTTTTGCGCAGGATCTTGATGCTACCCATAATGAAATGCCACAAAACGCAATTAATGAAGGAGTCGTTGATTATGTAATGCCACCGGCAAAAATGATAGAAAAATTGATCAGTCTTTCTAAATCAAAAGATAGTATTGGTAAAGAAAATGATCCTAACGATGAAGAGGTTTTTGAGGAAATTATTAAAATTTTACGCCATCACAGCGGAGTTGATTTTACTTATTACAAACAAACTACCGTGCGACGTCGTATTGCAAGACGAATGGCATTGAGCAAAATTGTCAGTCTTAAAGATTATCTTAAATTGTTGAGAGGAGATAAATTAGCATCAGAAGATTTGTTTAACGATCTGCTTATACCTGTCACTGAGTTTTTTAGAGATACTAAAATTTTCCAGATAATGAGAGAAAAAATTTTTCCATTATTAGCAGGGAGAATCACGGAAGGCAACACGATACGCATCTGGATTGCTGGCTGTTCTACTGGTGAAGAAGCTTATACAATAGCTATCGCTCTTCATGAATTTTTAGGGGATAATCTACAAGGAAAGGAAATTCAGGTTTTTGCTTCGGATATTTCAGAAGTGGCTATTAAAAAAGCCAGAATTGGATTTTATAGGAAATCGCAAATGCGTAATGTTTCGGAAAATATCCTTTCCAAATATTTTACAGCGAATACCAATGGTTATACTATAAAACGACAAATTAGGGATTTATGTGTTTTCGCAGTTCATAATTTTTTGAACGATCCTCCTTTTGCCAAAATGGATTTAGTAACCTGCAGAAATGTATTTATATATATGGATTCTTTGTTGCAGAAAAAATCACTGACTACATTTCATTATGCATTGAAAGAAAATGGATTTTTACTTTTAGGAAAATCAGAAACCGCAGTTCCTGCTGCTGAACTTTTTCAGTCATTCGATAAATCTGGAAAAATTTATATTCGCAAAAATGTCTTAGGAAAATTTGTTCATTCGGGCTTAGGAGTTAATGAGAAATTAAAAACGCTCAAATCTGCTGTAAAAAGAAAAGAAATTATAAAAGAAGATTTTAGAAAAAGTGCTGAATCACTTTTACTCGCCAACTATACTCCGGCCAGCGTAATTGTGAATGAGCAAATGGATATTGTCCATATAAACGGATCTATTGCCGAATTTGTTGAGCTTTCGATAGGAAAACCAACTTTTAATCTACTGAAAATGGCTCGGGAAGGACTTGCTTTTGAGCTTCGTAATGCCTGGCATAAAGTCAAAGAAACTGGTTTGCCTATAAAAAAAGAAGGCATACAGATTAAAAGTAAGGGAGTTATTGGTATAATTACAATTGAATTGCAGCCACTCAAGGATACTTCCGAACCTTACTTTTTAGTCCTGTTTTATAAAAGCATTGTTAGTAAACTAGAAAATGACTCAGGCAATTTCAATGTGGATGAGATGTTTGAAAATGTAAATTTAAGAAGAATTGCACAACTTGAAAAAGAACTGGCAAAAATACACGATGATGTTAATGCTATCAGTGAGGATCAGGAGGCATCTAATGAAGAACTGCAGAGTGCTAACGAAGAATTATTAAGTGGTAGTGAAGAGCTGCAAAGCCTTAATGAAGAATTAGAGACTTCTAAAGAAGAATTGCAGTCGAGTAACGAAGAGCTTTTGCAGATTAATCAGGAACTTTTAAATAAACAGCAAGAGATTAATATTTCTAAAAATTACACTGAAGCTATTGTAGCCACACTAAGAGAACCTATAGTGGTGCTGGATACCGATTTAAGAATTAAAAATATTAACCGCGCATTCTCAAAAAAATATAATATTGCAAAAGAAGAGGCTACCGGTAAACTTATTTATGAAATTCAAAATCACCTTTTTGATAATAATCCGATGCGTGAAATGCTTGAAAAGGTACTTAAAGAAAAATCTCAAATTGATGATTATCAAGTGAATGTAAATCTTTTGCCTTACGGTGAAAGTATTATGCTGTTAAACGTTAGGCAGGTAACAAATGAAACAAGTAAAAAACATTTGATACTGCTTGCTATTGAAGATATTACAGAAAGAAGGATTGCTGAAAAAAAACTACAGGTTCTTTCAGATGGCTTTGAGGCCAAGGTTTTGGAACGTACAGCAGATTTGCTAAATGCTAATACTGAACTTGAAAGCTCAGTCAAAAAACTACATATTGCCAATGCCAAGCTACAAGAATATGCATACGTAGCAAGTCATGATTTGCAGGAACCTTTACGGAAGATATTAATGTTTATCAGCAGATTGTTAGGAATGGAAGAAAAAATTTCTGATGAAGCTCTGATTTTATTGGAAAAAATCAGTAAATCCTCTACAAGGATGAATACGCTAATTAAAGATTTATTGGCTTATTCACATCTTAATAATACTGACAAACAATTTGTAAAAACGGATCTAAATAAGATTGTTGAAAATATCCTTGTTGATTTTGAGTTGCTAATAGAGCAGAAAAGCATTGAAGTTAAGCACCATAAATTGCCTTTTATTAATGCTGTTCCCCTGCAAATGAATCAACTTTTTTACAACTTAATTAGTAATTCTCTTAAGTTTTGCAAAAATGACGGTTCAATTTGCAAAATAGAAATAAGTTCACGAGAACTTACTTTAACTCAAATTAAAAAGTTTCCAATTTTAGATCAAAAATTGGGTTACTGCGAAATAATTATTAAAGATAATGGTATAGGTTTCGACAAACAGTTTGAAAACAAGATCTTTACTATGTTTCAAAGACTTCACAACAATGAAGTGTATACTGGTAACGGAATTGGGTTATCTATTGGTAAAAAAATTGTAGAAAATCATAATGGTATTATTTTTTCTAAAGCAAAAGAAAATGTTGGTGCAGAATTTCATGTAATATTACCAATATAAAAAATGCGAGCCTAATTTTACTGGAAAGAGGCTAATTTTAAATCTTTAGGATTCACCATAACAGTCACTCAACAGTCTTAAATCTTTTATTAAAAGGCTTGAATTTTATCCTACGAAGTTCACAATTTGAAGTGATCCGATAGCGCGGATTTGCAATCCGTGCCCCTGACAATAAAACTTTAAAAAATATAAAGCCTAAAAAAACTCCTTAATTTCTTAAGAAGTTTTTTAGTGGTCCTTACGAAACTGTTTGAACCATTTTTTATAAGATTTAAGGAAGCTTTCAAACAAGTAGTTTTTAATAATCAATAGATATTTTATATCTTAGCTTACCAAAAATGACTAATTGGTCATAACATAAAAATTAAAGAGAGTAAAAAATAAAATTACTGAAATGGATAGTTTCGATTTTCTAAAAACGCCGAAGGTGGAGTCTGTCGATAAGATGGAAAGACCATTAACGACTTTAAAAGTACAGCCGGTCAGAAATAATCTGTATTGTTAATTTTTAAATATTATATATGAAGTCAAACCTTATTATTACAACACTTTTTATTATTTTTTCTAATTTTATTTTTGGACAAAGTAATTTCTCGGAAAATCCTTTAGATGCAATTTTTGAAACAAAAGATTCAAAGAATTTTTGGGAAGCATTTGACAAAATGGAAAAATCAAAACAAAATCCATTTATTGAATATATGCAAAAAGGTTCTCCGGGTATTAAAGGATTTACTGAAAACAGAATAATCAATGCAGACTCTCTTTTTGCTGTTGTGAAAAAAAGAAAAGCAGATTATGAGCTTTCAAGAAATGTTTTGGATGGTCTTTCTTCTAAGGAAAAGAGAGTAAGAGCCATTTAAGTGCATTAAAATATTGGTATCCAAATGCAAAATTTCCTCCAATTTATTTTGTTTATGGAAGATTTAATTCGGGGGGAACTTCTTCTTCTGAAGGAATTATCATTGGAACTGAGATGCTTAAAAATTTGGATGGAATTTCAGGCTTAATTGCACACGAGCTTATTCACTATCAACAAAAGATAGCAGGTAAAGAGATGCTGTTGAAATGGTGTTTACTCGAAGGAGGTGCAGACTTTATGGGTGAACTTATTTCAGGAGAATCAATAAATCAGTTTTCATATAAATATGGAGAGCAAAATCGGGATAAATTATCTCAGGAATTTGTAACGAGATTAAAAAATCCTGATTATCAGGATTGGTTATACGGAACCTCTAAGAAAGATGACCGACCAAATGATTTAGGATATTGGATGGGATATAAAATAACAGAATCTTATTTCAACAAACAAAAAGACAAACAAAAAGCAATTGAAGAAATACTAAATATAAAAGATCCAATGCTATTTTTAAAACAAAGTGGTTTTTTAGATGCATATATTGAAAAGTATCAAGAATCAAAGAATGAAAGTTATGATGAATTTTTCAAATAATGGAACTCATAAAATACATTGTATTACAAATTTTTGTGTATAGGTATGTGAAGTGCAAAATTCAACTATAATCTTTCTTGTTTAGATTATTTAATCTTTTACATAACCCTAACTTTTGCACCGGATCCATAAAATATAAAGCATAAAAAAACTCCGTAAGAAATTAAGGAGTTTTTTGGTGGATGTCAGGGACTGGAATCGAACACTTAATACCAATTTTGACATTCTTCGAAAATAATAAGAGGGATGCTAAAAACTATCCGCCATGTCATATAGGTTTATTTTTGAAACCTATGCTTATTATCTTTCATTTTTGTCAGAATATTATTTTTTAATTTGTAGGTACTGCTCCAATTTGTTGCAATAATGCTAATAAATCAGGTTGTCCATATTCTTCTGTAATCTGATTATCAGTAAGACGGTAAAAATTAGTAGCTTGTACTTTAATGCTATTTCCAGTTGGAGGAACTCCAAAAAAGGTTCCTTTATGTGTACCAGTCATTGTAAAACGAATAGCAGATTTATCGTTTTCTGAAATTATTTCTTCTAAATACCACTGTATATCAGGAAATCCTTCACGCATCATCAAAATAGTCGCCAAATATCCTGCTGGACCAATAAGAGGCTCTGCTTGACCTGGCGCATAAAATTTTGCTGTTGGATTAATAAGCTGTTGTGCTAAATTTTCATCAGCAGTATTAATAAATTCAACAAATTGCTTAAAGAAATTTTTGTGATTTGTCATTTTTTCATTTTTAAAATTTATAATGTAAATGTACACTGGCAATTTGCAATGAGCTAATAAACAATCTTAAGAAATTGGCTTAATATAGATTAAGAGTAAAAGCTATTTAATATTTGTTTCACTACGAATTTTGCTAAGAAATTCAGGTGTAATGCCAAGATAAGAAGCTATTTGAGTATTAGGCAATCTTAGTGCAAGTTGTGGATATTGTTCTAAAAAATCTAAGTAACGTTGATTTGCATTTGAGCTAATATTTTGTAATAAACGATTTTGAAGCTCAATAAATTTTTCTTCAATAATAACCCTGAAATTTCGATCAAACTTCGGCACATTAATGAATAAGTAAAGTAAGTCTTGCTTTTCAATTTGCAGGATAAAAGAAGGTTCTATTGCTTCAATAAACAGTTTACTTGGTTTTTCTGAATAGAAACTCCCTAAATCTGCTATCCATTCATTTTCGACCGCAAAACTAATATTGTGTTCAGAGCCTTTTTCATCGACGCTATACATTTTAAAACAGCCCTTAACTACAAATGTATAATGTTTGCAAACAAAGTTTTCCTGCAAAATCATTTGTCTGCGCTTGATTTGTCGCTGTGTCGTCCTTTTGTTTAATAATGAACTTTCTTCTTTATTTAACGGAAGATAATTTTTAAAATTTTCGATGATGGGCTGTGCAGTCAATTTCTATTTTTTTTTTCGTTTTAATCTTCTTTAATTCAGTCAAATTTACAGATTAAATATTTTATTTCAATGGGTTGGATAATTTGCAAGGTCATTTACAATATTATTTTTTACCACAGAGAACACAAAGATTTTTATCTATGAATGCCGCAGAAAACACAGAGTTCACAAGCTAGATCAATACAAAGCCTTGCGTCCCGAGGCTTCGGGATACCTTTTATAAAGTTAAGAATAAAACTTAGTGTTTTCTACGGTAATTTTTTTTAACTCTCTCCCACGTTTTGGCTTGTTTAACCGCAATGTTAGCAAAGGGTTACGCAAGGGACGCAATGTATAGCTTTGCGAACTTAATAAAGATTCTGCAAACACAGCAGAAAAAAAAATTGCGTGCTTTGCGGTAATTTTTTTGCTGGTCCACAAGTTTTCGTATTGATTCGTATTGATCCCAAATTTGCAATCCGTGCCCACAATAGAACTTTTGCACCTGATCCATAGATAGAATGACAGGAAAATATAAAGCATAAAAAAAACTCCTTAATTTCTTAAGGAGTTTCTTGGTGGACTGTCAGGGAATACAATCGAACACCTGATCTCAGTTTTGACATTTTTTGATAACTTAAAATAGTTTTATTCAAAGTTAATATTCCATTTAAGTCAAAAAAAAATAAAAGTACTTTTCAAAGTGTTTTGCTTTTTTTAGATATTATCAAATCTAAATAGTTCCAAAAGCTATACGCTTTCTGTTTTTTGTATTTTTATTCCCAAAATAAATTTTTAATATGCGATTCTACATCAATACAGAACATTTGAGGAATGAAATTGAATATCCTCAACGATATAAGTTTGAAAATCTTATCAAAAGCTCTATTGTTGTATTTCTTATCATTCTACTTTTTCTTTTAATGTTTAAACCATTTGGAGTTTATGATCCGGAACTGAAAATGCATTATTTCTTTATTTGTTTTTTACATGCTTTAGCTCCGGCAATAATTTTATTTGTTTATTTTGGAGTATTGAATTATTTCAGAAAAACGAAGAATCAAACTAAATGGACTTTACTTGAAGAATTCATTCAAATTGGAGCGCTATTAGTTTTAATTGGTACAGCAAGTTTCTTGATGCGAGATTTACTTTATAACAATCCAAACAACTGGTCATGGAATTATTTCTTTGAAGAAATCAGAAATTGTTTTGTTGCGGGTATATTTTTCTATTTTTTTCTACGATTATCAACTTTCTATTTTGAGTCAAAAAAAGGATCGCCATTTGTTCTGCAATTTACCCCGCTGACAGTTAAACCCGAAAAAACAGTTTTAAAATCTAATATTTTTATCACCACACAGGTAAAACAAGATGATTTTTTACTGGATATGGACCAATTACTCTTTGCAAAAGCAGATGGCAATTACATTGAGTTAACAAAATCGAATGGCCATCAAATGACTACAGAAGTAAAAAGAATTTCGTTAACTCAATTTGAAACTCAAATAACAGATTACCCGCACTTATTTAGATGTCACAGAACCTATTTAGTAAATATGTATAAGATCAAACAAGTAGCTGGAAACTCCCAGGGTTATGTATTATCATTTAAAGAAACAGACATAAAAATACCTGTTTCAAGAAAGCAAATCGATAACTTTAATAGCTGTTATCAGCAGCTTCAAAATAAAAACATTGCCTAAGCTTGTTGCTTATCACAAAAGCTAGTTGCTAGTAACAACCCTTGCTCTGGCTGTATTTTCTTGTTGTACGTTTGCCATAAATAACGCAAAACCTATTTATTATGCCAACTGCAACAGCTGTTTCAAATGAAGATTCTGGCTCTTTAAACAAATTATTATATATAGATAATATCAAAGTTTTACTGACAATTTTAGTGGTACTTCATCACACTTTAATTGCTTACAGTTCTTCGGGAGGCTGGTATTATAATGAACCAAGCAGCTTTTTAGGTGCACGTGCTGTTATGACAATGTTCGTTAGTATCAATCAGTCTTTTTTTATGGGGTATTTTTTTCTATTGGCAGCCTATTTTACCGGTTCTTCGTATTCTAGAAAAGGAGCTTCAAAATTTATTAAAGACCGATTAACGAGATTAGGAATTCCTATAGTATTCTATTCTTTTATCCTTACACCATTCATGTGTTATCTGGTCTATTATTTTACAAAAAATCATATCACTTATTTTGAATATCTAAGCGGTTACGATAGTTGGATTGACTTAGGAGTTACATGGTTTGTGGCGGCACTTTTGCTTTTTACATTACTTTATGCAGCAGTAAAAAAAATATTCAAAATTAACTTCGACAAACCTGTGGCAGCACCTAACACGCGTGCCATATTATTATTTGCATTAGCATTAGGAATTATTAGTTTCTTGGTTAGAATTATATTTCCTGTTGGATGGGTTCTTGAACCAGTTGGATTTCAGCTTGGGCATTTTTCACAATATATTGCACTATTCATTATCGGATTACTGGCTTCAAAAAACAATTGGTTCGATCAACTTTCAGAAAAAACAGGCAGACAGCTGAAAAGATCGGCAATGTTATGTTTATTGTTTTTTCCATTATTTTTTGTCATTAGTTTCAAGCTAAACACACCCTCTTCTTGGTTTTCCGGAGGTCTTCATTGGCAGGCATTATTATATACAGTTTGGGAACAATGGATCGGTATATCGATAATAACAGCATTATTAATTAAAGGAAAAAGAAACTGGAATATTTATTCAAAACTACTTACTAAAGTATCACGCTGTAGTTTTGCTGTTTACATTTTTCATCCGTTTGTAATTGTAGTACTTACATTAGCGGTAAGAAGCTGGTCTATTGATCCTGCAATAAAACTTCTAGCTATTGCTCCATTAATA
The DNA here is from genome assembly GCF_001427905.1 of Flavobacterium sp. Root420. Taxonomy (GTDB): domain Bacteria; phylum Bacteroidota; class Bacteroidia; order Flavobacteriales; family Flavobacteriaceae; genus Flavobacterium. Next base: position 145,682 of record NZ_LMEF01000023.1, on the reverse strand, counting down.
GTGCTAAGTAGTTTTGTACTGGGATCACTTATTTTATTAATTCCAGGAATAAAGAAAATCATTTAGTATTTTATTTTAAATGATGGGATTAAAATCTTTCGCTGCAATAAATCATTCCTTCGGGATTTTATAAAGAGTTCCGGACGAACGAGATATAAAATTTCTCTTCAGATTTTGAGATTGATCCATAAAAAAATTAAGGCAAGCAATTTGTGAAGTATAAAAAACAACGCCATTGGAATCCAATGGCGTTGTTTGTCTTTGTGTGGGCGATGAGGGGTTCGAACCCCCGACCCCCTCGGTGTAAACGAGGTGCTCTGAACCAGCTGAGCTAATCGCCCTATTTTACTAGGTTGCTATTTTGTGATAGCGAGTGCAAATATACAGCTAGAATTTGTATTTGCAAGTGTTTTTACAAAAAAAATGAAATATTTTTTAATGATTCCGTTTACTAATCTATTTTTCAGCTTTTTAAAAAGTAAATAAAAATACTGTTTTCTTAGTATTAAGTTAAAAAATGAAATCTGAAAAGGGAATTTAGAATATTCTTTTGTATTCACTCGTTAGAATCATACATTTGCATACCTTAATTGTAAACTCAAATGGCCAGATTTCAAGAAAACGATTTACCTAAAGCTAAATTAGACTCTAACTCACTTCAAAAAGCACTCCGAATTTTTAAATATGGTAAAAATCATAAATGGAAATTTTTTCTGGGCTTACTCTTTTTATTACTTACCAGTGCTACTGCCCTCGCCTTTCCTAAACTAATGGGAATGTTGGTCGATTGCGTTACTAATAAAGATCTAAGCAGGGCAAATGAAATTGCTGTTGCTCTTATGGTAATTCTTGCACTACAGGCAATCTTCTCTTTTTTCAGGATATCACTTTTTGTCAATTTTACCGAAAATTCATTATCAAACATTCGTTTTGCATTGTATGAAAACCTCGTTAAATTGCCAATGGGGTTTTATTCTCAAAAACGTGTTGGAGAATTAAATAGCCGTATTAGTGCTGATATTTCACAATTACAAGACACTTTTACTACTACAATTGCCGAATTTTTACGTCAGTTTATATTAATTATTGGAGGTTTTGTTATTCTAGGAAACATTAGTCCGAAATTAACTTTAATGATGTTAGCCATTGTTCCGATTGTTGCTGTTGCAGCGGTTGTTTTTGGAAGATTTATTCGTAAATACGGAAAAAAAACACAGGATAAAGTGGCCGAAAGTCAGGTAATTGTTGAAGAAACCCTACAGGGAATAAGCAATGTAAAAGCTTTTGCAAACGAATGGTACGAAATTCAGCGCTATAAAAATAAGATCAAAGAAATTGTAAAAATTGCGATTAAAGGCGGTCAATACAGAGGTTATTTTGCATCATTTATCATTTTATGTCTTTTCGGATGCGTGGTTGCTGTAGTATGGTACGGAATCACATTGACAATAAAAGGAGAAGTCGAAGGTGTCGGAGATTTAATTTCATTCGTGCTCTATACAACCTTTATTGGTGCTTCTTTTGGCGGAATTGCCGAGATGTATGCCCAAATTCAGAAAGCGGTTGGAGCAACAGAACGCGTTTTTGAATTATTAGAAGAAACCCCGGAAGCCATCAATGCGAATCCAAAAACTTCATCTTCTATAGAAAAAATCAAAGGGACAGTTTCTTTTAAAAATGTTGCTTTTAGTTATCCTTCCCGTAAGGAAGTTGAAGTGTTGAAAGATGTGAATTTTACTGCCGATTTTGGTCAAAAAATAGCAATTGTTGGTCCGAGTGGTGCTGGAAAATCTACTATATCCTCTTTATTATTACGCTTTTACGATATAACTTCAGGTGAAATTTTGGTTGATGGAAAAAATATTTACGATTATGATTTAGAAAATCTTCGTGGAAATATGAGTATTGTTCCTCAGGATGTCATTTTATTTGGAGGAACCATCAGAGAAAACATTGCTTACGGAAAACCTGATGCTTCTGACAAAGAAATCATGTTAGCGGCAAAACAAGCAAATGCATTAAATTTTGTAGAAGGTTTTCCTGAAAAATTTGAAACTCTGGTAGGAGAACGCGGTGTAAAATTATCAGGAGGTCAACGTCAGCGTATTGCAATTGCAAGGGCTTTACTTAAAAACCCAAGTATTTTAATTTTAGATGAAGCAACTTCATCCTTAGATAGTGAAAGTGAGAAATTAGTACAGGAAGCACTGGAAGTTTTGATGGAAGGAAGAACAAGTATTATTATTGCGCACCGCCTTTCAACTATTAGAAATGCTGATAAAATCCTGGTTTTGGATAACGGAAAAATTACTGAAGAAGGAACACATCAGGAATTAATAAATCTTGAAAACGGAATTTATAAAAACCTTAGTAATCTACAGTTTAGTAATTCTTAAAAAGGAAATTTCAATTCCGAAACCTTGGAAGAAAATTCCAAATTCCAACAAAAAAAATCCATTTGCAGAGCAAATGGATTTTTTTCTAAAATCTAAAATCTAAAATCTAAAATCTAAAATTAGAACTATTTCCCTTTTCTGCGTTTACGTTCTGCTTTAATCATAGATAATTCACGGCTAGTTTGCCCTGCTACAGAAGTATTTTCTTCAGCACGACGAATTAAGTATGGCATAACATCTTTTACGGGTCCAAATGGCAAGTACTTCGCAACATTATAACCATTTTCAGCTAAGTTATAGCTAATATTATCACTCATACCATATAATTGTCCAAACCAGATTCTGTTATCGTTTTTGGCAATTCCTTTTTCCTGCATCATTTCCATCAATTTATAAGAACTCAATTCGTTGTGAGTTCCTGCAAAAATTGACATTGTCTCTAAATGATCTAACATATAATGAACAGCTGCATTGTAGTTCACATCAGTCGCTTCTTTAGAAACGCAAATTGGTGAAACGTAATTTTTCTCCTCGGCTCTTTTATTTTCTTTTTCCATATAAGCACCGCGAACTAATTTCATTCCAATAAAAAAGCCTTCAGTTTTAGCGATTTCCTTTAGTTTTTTCAAATAGTCCAAACGGTCCCAACGGTACATTTGCAATGTGTTAAAAACAATAGCTTTTTCTTTATTGTATTTACGCATCATATCAGTAACCAAATCATCAGCAGCATCCTGCATCCAGCTTTCTTCACCATCAATCAATAAAGCAACATCTTTTTTATGCGCTTCATTGCAAACTTTATCAAAACGTGCTACTACTCTATTCCATTCTGCTTGCTCTGCCGGACTTAAAGTTTGTTTTTCGCCTAATTTCTCATATAATTCAAAACGCCCTAAACCTGTTGGTTTGAAAACTGCAAACGGAATTGCTAAACGTTCTTTAGCAAATTCGATCGTTTTTAAAGTCATTTCTAAAGCTGCATCAAATTGAGCTTCTTCTTCCTTTCCTTCAACAGAATAATCTAAAACAGATGAAACGCCTTTTGTAAACATTTTATCTACTACAGTTATACAGTCATCTTCATTTACTCCTCCGCAAAAATGATCAAAAACCGTTGCACGAATCAATCCTTCAACTGGAAGATGCGCTTTGATAGCAAAATTAGTTACAGCAGTTCCAATTCTTACCAAAGGTTCGCTATCAATCATTTTAAAAAGAAAATAAGCTCTGTCAAGTTCAGTATCACTTTTAAGCGAAAATGCTACTTGAGTGTTATCAAATATTTTTTCCATTTAGGTTGTTTTTTGTGCAAATATAGAGAGAGTTTTGAATATTATTTAATAAAACAGGTCATATTTTGCATTCACTACTGTTAAAGTGATGAAGTAAGCTTTAACAAAAAAACTCATTTCAAAAAAATGACAAAAAAATATGACAAATAAGATTTCGTTATTTAATACCATTTTATTTAAGCAGTTTTTAAAACAAATTATACTCAAAGTTTGAATATTATTTAGTTAAAAATGCCGTATTTTGTGGTTTCATAAACCAAAAAGAAATATGCAATCAATTCAAGCCAATAATTATCTAGTACATTTCAACCAAAATGCATACGAAGCCTTAAATACACATTTAAAAGAAAATAAATACTCTAATTTGTTTATTATAGTTGATAATGAGACTAATGAACATTGCTTACCTAAATTTTTGCCTTTACTTGAAACCGACTTGAATATTGAAATCATTGAATTTGAAGCCGGAGAAGCGAATAAAAATATAGAAACCTGTATTCAGATTTGGAATGTTCTAACGGAGCTTGGCGCTGACAGAAAATCGCTTATAATAAACGTTGGTGGTGGTGTTGTAACTGATTTAGGCGGATTTGTGGCTTCAACTTTCAAACGTGGCGTTAATTTTATCAATATTCCAACTACCCTGTTATCTATGGTCGATGCTTCGGTTGGAGGAAAAACGGGAGTTGACTTAGGAAATCTTAAAAATCAAATTGGCGTTATTAATGTACCCCAAATGGTTTTAATTGACACAAACTATCTGGAAACTCTATCGCAAAGTGAGATGCGTTCTGGTTTGGCTGAAATGCTAAAACACGGACTTATATATGATGCTGCCTACTGGAAACAGTTTTTGGATTTAAAATCTATTGATTATGCTGATTTTGATGAATTGATTTATCGTTCTGTTGAAATTAAAAATAATATCGTAATTCAGGATCCAACAGAAAAAAACATTCGTAAAGCCCTAAATTTTGGACATACTTTAGGACATGCTATTGAAAGTTACTTTTTGGAAAGCGAAACCAAAACCACTTTATTACATGGTGAAGCAATTGCAATTGGAATGATTTTGGAAAGTTATATCTCATTACATAAAGGCTTAATTTCTGCTGAAGAATATGCTGAAATTAAAACTGCTCTTAAAAGCATTTATGATGATGTCCAAATTGAAGAAAATGATATCGATCCGATATTAGAATTGCTTATTCATGACAAAAAAAATGAGTATGGATTAATTCAATTTGCCCTGATTGAAGGAATAGGAAAAATAAAAATTAATCAATCCGTTGAAAATAAATTGATTCTCGAAGCGTTTCAAGATTATAAATCTTAAACTTTTTTTAATCAAAAGCATTGCTTTAGGTATATATTATTTTTTACATTTGCCACGATGAAAACAAACAAAAAACAAATACACTTTAGTTCTTATAGAAACCGCCTCAATAGTTCGTTACTTAGAATGTTGAACCGTTTTTATAATAGTAAAAGTCCGTTTGGTTTTGATGTATTTTTAGACTCGAAAGCAGAACACGAAAAACTGGAAATTGTATTTGCCAATATTAGGGTTTGAATTTTAGATTTAGGACCGTTTACTAAATTTAAAAATTATAACTTAAATATTTAAAAATAAATGAATACAAAATATTCCGATCTAATTAATCAAACTTATTACTTTCCTCAGGAGGAATTTAAATTAAACAAAGACAACCTACATTTTCACAATATCGATTTGATGAAATTGGTTGAACAATACGGAACCCCATTAAAATTTACCTACTTACCACAAATTTCTGAAAACATTAATAAGGCAAAAGCCTGGTTCAGAAAATCAATGGAAAAAAACAAATACGAAGCAAAGTATTACTATTGTTATTGTACAAAAAGCTCTCATTTTGAATACATTATGAATGAAGCTTTTAAAAATAACATTCACGTAGAAACTTCTTCTGCATTTGATATTAATATTGTTGAAAATTTGTTGGAGAATGGTAAAATCAATAAGAGTACGTATGTAATTTGTAATGGTTTTAAAAGAGACGAGTATATTACCAATATTGCAAGATTAGTTAATAACGGACATAAAAATACTATTCCTATTATTGACAATTATGAAGAATTAGATTTGCTTCAGGCTGAAATCAAAGGAAAATTCAAAATTGGAATTCGTATTGCAGCCGAGGAAGAACCTAAATTTGAGTTTTATACATCAAGATTAGGTATTGGATACAAAAACATAGTTTCGTTTTATAAAAAACAAATTCAGGAAAATGATAAATTAGAGCTGAAAATGCTTCACTTTTTCATCAATACCGGAATTAACGATACAGCATATTACTGGAATGAGTTGGTAAAATGTATTAAAGTATATATTGCACTTAAAAAGGAATGCCCTACTCTTGATGGCCTGAACATTGGAGGTGGTTTCCCAATTAAAAACTCTCTTGCTTTTGAATATGATTACCAATATATGATTGATGAGATTATCAATCAGATTAAAATTGCATGCGATGAAGCCGAAGTTGATGTTCCAAATATTTTTACAGAATTTGGATCATTTACAGTTGGTGAAAGCGGTGGCGCAATCTATCAGATTTTGTATCAAAAACAACAAAATGATAGAGAGAAATGGAATATGATTGATTCGTCATTCATTACCACTTTGCCAGATACTTGGGCGATAAATAAACGTTTTATCATGTTGGCGGTTAACCGTTGGAATGATACTTACGAGCGGGTTTTATTAGGTGGTTTGACTTGCGATAGTGACGACTATTACAATTCAGAACAAAATATGAACGCGATTTACCTGCCTAAATACAACAAAGAAAAGCCATTGTACATTGGTTTCTTTAATACAGGTGCATATCAGGAAACAATTGGAGGATATGGAGGCTTACACCACTGTTTGATTCCGCAACCTAAACATATTTTAATAGATCGTGATGAAAATGGGATTATTGGAACAGAAGTTTTCTCAGAACAACAGACTTCTGACGATGTCTTAAAGATTTTAGGTTATACAAAAAAAATATAAAAAAAAACTTGCAAATTAAATGTTAATATCTATAAAATTATTAATTTGCAGTATCATCTAAAGGTTAAACTTTTAATTCAAAAAAAACAAAAAAACAAAAAAAATGAAAGGACCAATCAGTCAGTTTATTGAAAAACATTATTTACACTTTAACTCTGCTGCTTTAGTTGACGCTGCAAAAGCATATGAACAACAACTTGCAAACGGTGCTAAAATGATGGTAAGTATGGCTGGCGCTATGAGTACAGCAGAAATTGGTAAAATTTTTGCCGAAATAATTAGACAAGATAAAGTACAAATTATTTCTTGTACTGGAGCCAATCTAGAAGAAGATGTTATGAATTTAGTGGCACACTCTCATTATGAAAGAGTGCCAAATTATCGTGATTTAACACCAGAAGACGAATGGGCTTTGCTAGAAAGAGGATTAAATCGTGTTACTGACACTTGTATTCCTGAGCATGAAGCATTTCGTCGTTTACAGAAACACATTTATAAGATCTGGAAAGATGCAGATGATAAAGGAGAACGCTATTTCCCTCATGAATTCATGTACAAAATGTTGTTATCCGGAGTATTAGAAGAATATTATGAGATCGATTTAAAAGATAGCTGGATGTATGCTGCAGCGGAGAAAAATTTGCCTATTATTGTTCCGGGTTGGGAAGATAGTACTATGGGGAATATTTTTGCATCATACGTAATCAAAGGTGATTTAAAAGCATCTACCATGAAATCAGGAATTGAATATATGACGTTCCTTGCTGACTGGTATCCAAAAAATAGCGCTAACGGAATTGGATTTTTCCAAATTGGTGGTGGTATTGCAGGAGATTTCCCTATTTGTGTAGTACCAATGCTATACCAGGATATGGAAATGCATGATATTCCGTTTTGGAGCTATTTCTGCCAAATTTCAGATTCAACAACCAGCTATGGTTCTTATTCTGGGGCAGTACCAAATGAGAAAATCACTTGGGGTAAATTAGATATTAAAACCCCGAAATTTATTATTGAGTCGGATGCTACTATTGTTGCGCCGTTAATTTTTGCTTATTTATTAGATTTATAGATATTTATGAAAAGAGTTATAGTTGACTACGCTAAACTTACCAACGAAATTTTAAACCTTTTGGTAGAAAAGTTTCCTGATGGTTATGATGATTCGGATGTAATCCGTTTTAGAAATGCTAAAAACGAATTGATCGAAGCTGTTGAAGTTCGTACTGAAGACACTATTTATTTAGTAAAAATTAGTACTAAACTTGCTGATAGAATTGAAAATTACGATGAGGATGATGATATTGACGTTGATGTTGATACAATCGAACCAGTAAAAGGTCTTGATCTTGATGATGATATTGATGATGACGAGGAAGATGAAAAAGAAGACAAGCCAGATGTTGACGGTGGTGATGATGACGATGAGGATAGAGATCCGGATGATATTGCTGACGAAGATGATGATGAAGACGATGAAGATTAATTTATCTCTTTAAAAATAAATTAAAGGAACTCTTTCGGGTTCCTTTTTTTATTAACCTGATTAAAACTTGATATTTTATTTAAATAATAAATTTAATATTTTTACATTTTATAAGAAATTTCTTTAAATTTAATGTTTGAAAAAATAACAGCCAAATGAATACAGAACTACTACACGCCAAGTTAAAAGAGAATTTTGGATTTGAAAAATTCCGTCCCAATCAGGAAACTATAATTAATACGATACTTTCTGGTCAGGATACTTTAGCCATTATGCCAACCGGTGGAGGAAAATCAATATGTTTTCAATTACCTGCTTTAGTTTTACCTGGAATAACCATAGTTATTTCTCCACTAATTGCCCTGATGAAAGATCAGGTTGATAGTTTAAAAACTAACGGAATTAATGCCTGTTATATCAATAGCAGCCAATCTAGCGAGGAACAACAATTTTATATTGATAATTTAAAATCGAATAATTTTAAACTTGTTTATATTGCTCCGGAAAGTTTATCTTATCTCGATGTTGTTTTTAATGAATTGACAATCAGTTTAATTGCAATTGATGAAGCACATTGCATTTCTTCCTGGGGACATGATTTCAGACCTGCTTATACTAATTTAGGATATTTAAAAAGCCGCTTCCCTTCTACTCCGGTTTTAGCTTTGACTGCAACAGCTGATAAAGCAACCCGTACCGATATTACAAAACAACTCAAATTAAAAAATCCGAAAACATTTATTGCTTCGTTTGACCGGAAGAATTTAAGTTTAGAAGTTCGTCCGGCATTGGATCGTGTAAAACAAATTATAGATTTTGTTGAAAAGAAACCAAATGAATCAGGGATAATTTATTGTTTAAGCAGAAAAACAACTGAGGAACTTGCTGATAAATTACAAAAACAGGGAATTACTGCAAAAGCCTATCATGCAGGTTTAGATAATAAAGTACGGGCCAAAACACAGGATGAATTTATAAATGATGATTGTCAGGTAGTTTGTGCTACAATTGCTTTCGGAATGGGAATTGATAAATCGAATGTACGTTGGGTAATTCATTATAATTTACCCAAAAATATTGAAGGCTATTATCAGGAAATTGGCCGTGCCGGCCGTGACGGCTTGCCTGCGGAAACAGTTTTATTTGAAAGTTATGCAGATGTAATTCAGCTGCAGAAGTTTGCTTCTGAAGGGTTAAATTCTGATGTACAGCTGGCAAAGTTGGAAAGAATGAAACAATATGCCGATGCATTGAGTTGCAGAAGAAAAATTCTACTCTCGTATTTTGGTGAATTGGTTAAAGAGAATTGCGGTAACTGCGATATTTGCAAAAATCCTCCAACTTTTTTCGATGGTACGATTCTCGCGCAAAAAGCTTTGTCAGCTATAAGCCGTTTACAGGAATCTGAACCTTTAGCAGTAATTGTAGATTTTTTAAGAGGCTCAAAAAACGCATATATCTACGAAAAAAATTATCAAAGCTTAAAAACATACGGAATCGGCGCTGATATTTCATGGTACGATTGGAATCAATATTTAATTCAGCTCATTAATTTAGGGTATTGCGAAATCGCCTTCCATCAACACAACAAAATCTTACTAACTTCTTTTGCGAAAAAAGTTTTGTTTGAAGGCGAAAAAGTAAAATTGAACACGGTTGTTAAGAAGGTAATTGATAAAAACGAAATCAAAGAAGCAAAAGCTAAAACAACTAAAAGCTCACTTTTTGAAATACTTCGAAAATTACGTTACGAAATTGCTAAGGATGAAGAAGTTCCTGCCTATGTAATTTTTAGTGATGCCGCTTTAAGACAAATGGAAACACTGCGACCAATGAGTGACGAAGAATTTCTTGCCATTGAAGGTGTTGGAAAAGCAAAACTCGAAAAGTATGGCTCTGAGTTTATAGATGCAATTACTTATTACGAAAAAGTAAAAAAGGCAAATACTAAAGCTAAAAAGAGTGGCAATACCTATAAAACAACTTTAGAGCTTTATAAAGAGGGCAATAGTGTAGAAGAAATTGCCGAAAAACGAAATTTAGGACAAACAACAATCATTTCGCATTTAGCAAAATTATATGTAGATGGTGAAGACATAGATTTAAGTCAATTTGTTACCGAGAAGGAAGTTATGAAATTACATGAAGCACAAATTGAGCTTGAATATCCTACGGCATTGAGAACATATTATGATCATTTTGAAGAAAAATTATCCTATGATAAGATTCGGTTTGGTTTGGCTATTGTTGAGAGAAATAAATAGAACAAACTAGTAAAAACTAACGATCATCAATACTTCAAAAACAAAAAATCCTGTGAAATTTCTTCACAGGATTTTTTTATTCTTAAATATTTTTAGCTCTTATAAATATCTTTCCAGAAAAACATTTTGATGATGTTTTTGATGTCCGATAATAACATATCCCAAAGCCCGAGCCGAAAGCTGATGTGTTGAAGCAGTTCCGATTCGTTTAAGTTGTTCTTCAGAAAGACTTTTATAAAACAATAAGGAAGAATGTCTTACTGCCGAAAGCTCCGTTAATAATTCCTGAATGCTTCTTCCGTTTGCATCTGTATTGTCTACATAATCATTTTCTTCAAATCCAGGCAAAGCTGTTTTGTCATTTCTTGAAAAACGCAAAGCACGATAAGCAAAAATACGTTCGCAATCAATTATATGCTGAATAATATCTTTTATCGTCCATTTTCCTTCTGCATAACGATAATCAAATTTATCTAATGGAATATTTTGAACAAATTTTATAAAATCATGAAGAGAAATTTCTAATTCCTCAATCAAATTAATTTCTCCGGCTTCCTGAATGTAATTTGCAAAAGGTCCGGAATATTCAGTTTCAGGTAATTTCATTGACTTCAATTTTTAGGCAGAGTTTCTACTCGCATTTGTATTTCCAAAAAGAGATCTTGTTACGATTTTTTCATAAACTTTAATCAACTCTTCGTTAGCACTTTTATCATTATTCAATTCGTTAATTCTTAATAACGCATATTGTTGTATTGTCAACAATGGCAATACAATACGTTCTCTTATTTGAATTGATGCTATACCATCAGGATAGTTTTCCATTAAGGTTTTATGACCGGCAATTTTCAATAAAAGACGTTTTGTTTCTGAAAATTCATCGTAGATAATTTGCCAGAATTCACCAAATTCAGGATCATTTCGCATGTATGCTGTTAATGGTAAAAATGATTTTGCCAATGACATCATACTGTTTTCTAACAACGTTTTAAAGAATAATGAATTATGGTACAAATCACTTACTTTATCCCATTGACCACTTTCTTCAAAATATCTTAAAGCAGAACCTACTCCAAAAAAGCCTGGTACATTTTGTTTTAACTGGCTCCATGAACCAACAAATGGAATTGCTCTTAAATCAGCAAAATCTAATGATTCTGATTTACTTCTTTTTGATGGACGGCTTCCGATATTTGTTTTAGAGTAATATTTCAATGTACTCATCTTCTCTAAATACGGAATGAATTTAGGATGATTTTTGAAACTTAAGTATTTATCATAACCTAAATCAGCTAATTGAGTCAAAATTTGAGTCTCATCAGCATTCAATTCATTGTCTTCCTTGCTAAAAACCTGATTAGTAACACCGGCACTTAATAGGTTTTCGATGTTATAACGACAAGAATCTAAAGTTCCAAAGTTTGAACTAATCGTTTGTCCCTGAACCGTGATCTGAATTTCATTGTTTTCAATTTTCGGCCCTAAAGAAGCATAGAATTTATGTGTTTTTCCACCGCCACGAGCCGGAGGTCCGCCACGTCCATCAAAGAAAATAGCATGAATACCATATTTTCTTGATATCTCAGTCAATGAAATTTTAGCCTGGTAAATACTCCAGTTTGCCATTAAATAACCACCATCCTTAGTTCCATCAGAGAAACCAAGCATAATAGTTTGTTTGTTTCCTCTTGCCTGCAAATGTTTAGAATATTCAGGATTCGTATATAACTGCTCCATAATTTCATGCGCATTCTGTAAATCGTCAACCGATTCAAAAAGCGGAATAATATCTACAGACGGATTTTCCCAATTATTCAAACGAATCATGGCAAAGGTTTCCATTACGTTCAAGGCGCTTTCGTTATTACTAATAATATAACGATTGGCACCAAATTCACCGTTGCGTTCCTGAATAGTTTTAATAGCTTGTACAGACTCTAATGTTGATCTTGTGATTTCGTCATTAAAATCAGAAGGATTTAAATCTCCTTTTACTTTCGATAAAACGACTAACTTTTCAGTTTCAGACAATTCAAAATAGTTTTCCGGGAATATTTTTGAATCTGAGTTTAAATAATGATTTACTACATCTTTGAAAACTGCGTCATGAATTTTACTATTCTGACGAATATCTAAAGTTGCAAAATGGAATCCGAACAAATTGATTTTTACTAAAAAAGCTTCCAATTCGTCTAAATATAACGATTGGTGTTTTTCGATAATGATAGTTCTGATTTTATTTAATTGCGCTAATAATTCATCTAAAGTGATATAAATTTCACCTTTAGAATAAAAAACTGAACGATAAAGCTTGTGTTCAAGTTCAGACACCAAAGTATCTACTCCTGAGAAGGTTAACTTTCTTTTTAAATTTCTCATTTCAACATAATAACACTTTAAAATAGAAGTACGCAAACGTTCTGCTACTTTCAAGGTAATTTCAGTTGTAACAAAAGGATTTCCGTCACGGTCACCTCCTGGCCAAAAACCAAGTTTAATTAATTGGTTTTTAATAGCGCTTCCATGAAGGATATTTTTCTGTAAATAGTGAACAATTTCTCCAGAAGTTGCATAAAACACATTCTCTAGGTACCAGATCAAACTAACCGCCTCGTCATAAGGATTTGGCTTTTCGTTCTGAATAAAAGGTGTCTTTCCTAATTGCGCCAGTAATTGTTTTATTTTTAATAAATCATTTAAACGAATAGCATCCGTTAAATCATTTATAATTCCTAAAACTGGCCCAGGGTAGAATTGTGTTGGGTGTGCTGTTAGAACGGTTCTAACATTAAAATTTTCAAGAAATTCAATTAATTCCTCGTTTTTCTCTTTAGCATCTGTTTTTTCTTTGATATCGCGCAAAGATCCACGTCCCTCCATATTATTAACGGCAGGAAAAGCGGCGTCTTCAATAGCATCAAACAATACAATCTGACGTTCTATATATTGAATAAATCGAAACATTAAGTCGATTTTTTCAGTCTCAGAGGCGTTATTCAGGTATTTATTTGAAAAGAAATCAAAGATTTCTTTAGGTGTTTCTTGTTTTCTAAATCCCGTTTCGCATGTTTCTGTGAATAACGGCAGCAAAACTCCCGTATTATCAATAGAATCGAAGGGTAATGTTATAAAAACACTATTATAAATGTGGTATTTTGAGAGAACATCTTGATTAAAACGTTCAATTTTTGGCAACGTGTACATAATCGTGTTATAGTTGGTTGATTAATTAGTCATAAAAAAACCCCAAGAATAAACTTGAGGTTATATTTTAATATAGCATTCAAGAAAATATTACATATTTTTAAAAATAGTATGCATCAAACGCTTCTTATCGTTAATACTTTCCTCTAATGAAATCATAGTTTCTGTTCTGTAAACTCCTTCAATATCGTCAATCATGAAGATAACTTCTTTCGCGTGTTTAGTGTCTTTTGCTCTGATTTTGCAAAAAATATTAAATTTTCCTGTAGTTACAGAAGCTACAGTAACGAATGGAATTTGATTGATTCGCTCTAATACAAATTTTGTTTGAGATGTATTATTAAGGAATACACCCACATAAGCAATAAATGAATACCCTAATTTGTCGTAATCTAAGGCTAATGAAGATCCCATTATTATACCGGCGTCTTCCATCTTTTTTACTCTAACATGTACTGTTCCAGCAGATATCAATAGTTTTTTTGCAATGTCAGTAAACGGAACTCTCGTATTGTCTATTAACATATCTAAAATCTGGTGATCTACTTCATCTAAACGAAATTTACTCATAATTCTTTAATTAATATTACTAATTGCTATTACAAAGTATAAAAATATATATAAAAAACAACAAATTCACATAAAAATTAACTTTTTATCAATCCGTTAACAAATTTAACATTTTTATTTAAATAAAAATCTGCTTTTTCATTCACTTTCGGAAAATTATTGTGATTATCAGAATAAATTGCTCCCTGAGCGTCATATTCATAATGTCCAAAATAATTTTCTAATTCACCTACTTCAGCGATGTAGGCATTAAAGTGAATCTTATTTTCAATCAATTCTTCTTTGTATTGTGCGACAAAATTCGTAATAATTTCGATACCATCATAATTTATTTTGATGTTTTTATACATAAAATCATAAAAAACCACTTTATTTTGTGAAATATTCAAATAATCATTAATTCTATTATCAACTAAATCGTTTTCGCTAAGCAGTTTAAAACTTGAAATAAGTGAGAAAAATATGAACTTTCGAGTAGTTTCACGCTCATAATCATTAGGAAAATGACCAGCTTCAAACAAAATTGTTGGTACACCCAAAAATTGAAAAGTATCTCCTATGCAATTGATATTGAATGAATCATCAAATCGACCAACTTGTCCCGGAATATACTTTTGCAGCACATCGTTAAGTCCGGCAATTAAATTTATAGCCTTTAATCTGTTTTCATTTATTTCTCTTTCTTCATTATAAGAAGGTGCTAAAAACGAAACTGTTGCTGGTTTCCCGGTATCACCTGCGCCAAAAATAGTACGCTGATCGTGCAGATTAAAACAATAATGTGGTTTAATGGTTTCGAAAACCTCTCTTAAAACCTTGCTTTCTGGTTGAGTCAGGTTTTGCGAGTCACGATTTAAGTCAATTTTATTCGCGTTTTCACGTGTATAAAGTGCTGCTCCATCAGGATTTAGAATTGGAATTGCATAAAAAGTAAACGTTTCAAGTAATTTTTCAGCAAAATCTGATCCGCTATTTAGGACATTAATAAAATCAAAAAGTGCTTTGGTTGTTGTGCTCTCGTTTCCGTGCATTTGCGACCAAAGGTAAATACGGGTTTTTCCTGAACCAATTTCATAACTATATATAGGTTTGTCTAAAACAGATTTACCAATAAGTTTTACTTGATTATTAGTATTTAATTTGTCTAATAAAGGTTGAATATGTTCTAATGTGAGGTATCGTCCTTCTATAGATTGTTCTTTGTAATGGCTAAATAATTCTTCTAAATTCATTGTCTTTTGATTAGTTTACAAAAGTAAACATCTTTATTTTTACAATTGTAAACAGTGAAAAAAGAAAGAAATTTATAATTGTAAACAGTTTTTTAAAGTTAAATCCGATCACTATTAAATTATTGATTAACATTTGTTATTACTTTATGTATTAAAAATCAAATTGATGTATATCAATTAGTTACATATAGTTACTTAAAGTGAAATACAATCAATTTCGAGTTAATTTAGATGATTTACAACTGTAAAATTGCTTTATTGAATCCTTTTAGTTACATTTGTAAACATAGATTTTTTAAATAAGAATTTACAATGGTAAACATCGATGATTTTGTAAAACGGCTTGAAATTATATTGGATTATTATAGTTTAAATGCCTCTTCTTTTGCTGATAAAATTGGGGTGCAGCGTTCCAGTATGTCTCACCTACTTTCTGGGAGAAACAAACCTAGTTTAGATTTTGTCATGAAAATTTTGGACGTTTTTCCGGATGTTGATCTTTATTGGATATTAAATGGAACAGGAAGTTTCCCAAAAACCGAAAGCCAACCTTTAATTTCAAGAGAAGAAATTGTTTCAGAAACTGTAAAACCTCCCACTCCTATTTCACCAAATGAAAACTTTACAGGTGGAAATTTATTTTCTCAGATAAATTTTAAAGAAGATGAAAAATCAGAAACAAGAAATTCAGTAGAAGTAAAAAACTCAAATTTCATTTCAGAAGAAGGGGAAATTGAGAAAATCGTCTTTTTTTATAAAAACGGGACATTTAAGGTATATATCCCGTAATTCTGATTTTCGCGTATTTGAAAATTTTTCAAAATATTTTTGATTTAAGAGATTCTCACGTAATTCAAAAAACATCTAAAAATTTACAATTTAAATCCATCGTTAGGAATTTTACCTAAAACGCCATCATAATGCTTTTTCAAAATTTGTAAGTCAGCTTCATAATCTCCGGTCGGATGAAAAGGCTTTCCTAAATTAACTTCTTTTTTGCCCCAATCAAAAGCAACTGGAATAATTGGCACGTTTGCCTTAAGCGCAATATAATAAAATCCACTTTTAATTTCGGTTACTTCCTTACGCGTGCCTTCAGGAGCGACTGCCAAACGAAAAACTTCTTTGCGATCAAAAATTGCAGCAATAGAATCCACTTTATTCAATCCGCCCGAACGATCTAAAGGCTCACCTCCTACGCTTCTGAAATAATATCCGAAGGGAAATTTAAATAATTCTTTCTTTCCAACCCAGTTCATTTCTAATCCTGAAATGCCACGGGTAAAAATTCCTAAATAAAAATCATGATTACTTGTATGTGGCATCACCATCATCACACATTTTTTCACTTCCACATTTTCAATTCCTCTTATTTTCCAGCCCATTAGCTTAAAAAAGATGAATTTGTACAACTGTTTCTTCATTAAATTTTATTATTTCATGCAAAATAAAAGATTTAAAATGGTATTTTTGAGTAAAAGCTTTACAAATGATCCAAAAAATTTTCAGTTATCTGATTCCAATCAAAATTTTCAAAAAAAAATCGGCAAGAAGTAAAATGATCGAAGTTACCTGGGCAAATGGCGAATTGGTTTTAGATTCTGAAAACACAAATTATTCATACGGAAGTTTACAACGCATATTAAGGTACGGATTACGAAATATTGGTTATAAAACCATTCTTGAGATGGATCATATTTTGTTATTGGGAGTTGCCGGAGGAAGTGTTGTAAAAACTTTGGTAGACGAAATTGAATACAAAGGTAAAATTACCGGAGTTGAAATTGATTCAGATATGATTCAGATTGCAAATGAGTATTTTAATCTCAATCAGATCAAACAACTTGAAGTTGTAATTGACGATGCTTTTGAATTTGTTTTAAAAACCAAACATCGGTATAACCTAATTATCATTGATATTTTTGAAGATACCAAAATGCCGAATTTTTTGTTTGAACGATTTTTTAGTGAACGGGTTTGTTCTCTTTTAAGAGATCAGGGATTTGTGCTTTTTAATACCATGATACTCGATGAAGCACAAAATGTCAGAAATCGGAAGTATATTGCAGAAATAAATTCTAAACTTTTCTCTTCAAAAATGTTGCCCCGCATTGAAGATCATAATGAACTAATAATAATTGAAAAAGTCGCCTAAATTTTACCTTTTATGAAAACCCTAGTTTCTATTTTAAAAGCCATTCCACCTACTAAAATTATCGATTCCAGCATTGATTTTTCACAATATATTCCTTTAGATTTATCAATAACGAATAAAGAATTAATGGAAAGCAAACCAGAAAATGCTACTGAATTCGAAATTTTTATTTCTAATTATTTAAAAAATAATAATGCCGAAGTAGCCTTTGGAGGTTATATAGAAGGGCGAACTTTATATAAAAGAAGTACCATTTTTAAAAATGAGTCTATTCCGGAACGTAATATTCATATAGGTCTTGATTTATGGACAAAAGTTGATACACCTGTATTGGCGGCACTTGACGGAAAAGTACATAGTTTTAAAAATAATATTGGTTTAGGTGATTATGGGCCTACAATCATTTTAGAACACGAAATTGAAAATGAAAAATTTTATACTTTATACGGACATTTATCGTTAGAAAGTATAGAAGACCTCAGTGTTGGGAAGCAATTTAAAACAGGTGAAAAAATTGCAACTCTTGGAAGTGCAGCTATTAACGGAGATTATGCGCCACACGTACATTTTCAGATTATACAAAATATTGAAGATTATTGGGGAGATTATCCCGGTGTTTGCAACAGTAATGATTTGAATTTTTACATCGAAAATTGCCCCGACCCTAACTTATTATTAAAAATAACATAAATAGTTATGAAGAAAGCAGGATTGATTATATGTTTGTTGTTGTTAATTGGATGTAAATCTAAAACCGTAAATCGTGACACCGAAGATTTAAAGATTAAACCAGTTTCAACTGCTGAAATCAATGCCAATCAGCAGAAAAAAGCATACGATTTAGGTAAACGGGTTTTAGAAACCTGCAATACGTCAAAATTTAAACCGTTTAACGAAACTGAGGTTACACAATCGGTTATGGAGAATACGACAGAAGAACGATTGACAAAAACCTGTCAGCGATTTAGACAATATTACGGAAGTTTTATTGATTTGAAATTAGACGGTGTTTACAGAACTAAACAGGAAGTCATTTACCGCTATCATGCGCTCTACACCAAAAAAGTGGCCAACAAAGAGTTACGCGTTTTTGTAAATGAAGACAATTTAGTTTCTGCAATAAAATCAATGGATTGGGATGAAAAATTTGATTCTAAATTAGAAGGACAATAACAAAAACTATGAAATTTAAAATACCATTTTTAATCTTACTGTTACTTTCAACTTTTGCAAATGCCCAGGAAACAATGAGTGTAAAAGGCTCAAAAGTGTATCCGGCAACGCAAAATTATACATTTATCTGTGAGAGATATGCTTTTTCAGGAGAAACAAATGTTCAGATTGCCAAAACAGAAAAAGGTGGAATTTTAAAATTATCAATAGCCACAGCCAATGGTGAAGCAAGAATTTCCGGAGGTGTTTATGTCGATCTGGTGAACGGCGACGTTATTGCCTGTGTTGACAAAAATGTAAAAGAAACAGTTGACGGCAAAACTACATCTTATTACTATTTCACTCCAGCCGAAATGGTTAAGCTAAAAAAAGCGGACATACAAGGTATCAGATTTATTGTAACCGGAAACTCAAAATCTTTTGGAAATCAAACGGGTTACTTTACTGCAGTAAATAAAATAGCTTACTTTTCTACAGCATACGATAAATCAAAAAAAACATTTGATACCGCAACAGCAATTAGTACATTATAAATAAAACATTTAGTATAATTAATCTTATATTTATATTCTAATTTTATTTAAATGAATGCCAACGAAAATTTAATTGCAAAATTCTACACTGCTTTTGCAAATGCCGATACTAAAACAATGAGTGAATGTTATCACCCAAAAGTGCATTTTATTGATCCTGCTTTTGGTTTACTAAAAGAAGATCAGGTCTCTAAAATGTGGGAAATGTTAATTTTAAAGAGCAAAGGCAATCTTAAAATTGAATTTTCAGATATTAAGGCTGATGAATTTACAGGCTCTGCAAAATGGGTGGCTGCTTATAACTTCAGCAAAACAAATCGAAAAGTAATCAACAAAATTTCAGCTGAATTTGTTTTTCAGGACGGTTTGATTATTAAACACACTGATAGTTTTGATGTATGGAAATGGTCTAAGCAAGCCTTCGGACTTACAGGATATTTGCTAGGCTGGACAGGTTTTTTTCAGGGCAAAATCCAAAAGCAGGCCTTATTGTCTCTTAAAAAATTTCAGCAATCAAAATAATTTTCATAAATTGAAATTTCAAAATTCTGATTAGTCAAAATATATTTCTTCTTATTTAAATATCTGCCTTATTGAGATTTTATTTTAGATGCTTGTAATATTGAATTAGTCGTTTTTTAATTTTCAATACTTATGAAAGAAGTCATACATAAAAAATTAAATCAATTACAGGCAACAGCAATTTGCGGTAACGATATTAGTTCTTCCTGTTTATATGTTTCGGCGTTAACCATTTTGTATGCAGGTCAGTATGCCTGGATTTCTTTATTAATTGTTGCTGCCGTTTTATTTTTATTCAGACGTATTTATGGTGAAGTTGTTGGAGCAATTCCTTTAAACGGTGGCGCCTACAATGTTTTATTAAATACGTCAACAAAACGTCTTGCCTCCCTCGCTGCTACATTAACTGTTTTGTCCTACATGGCAACAGCTGTGATTTCGGCATCTGAAGGAATGCATTATTTACACGGAATTTTTGAAGGGTTAAATGTAACCATCGCCACTGTCATTGTTTTAGTATTATTTACAGGACTCGCTATTTTAGGAATTGGAGAATCAGCATTTGTTGCCGTAATTATTTTCTTAACGCATATTGCAACTTTAACTTTGCTCGTTTTAGCATCATTATGGTTTTTGATGCACAACGGTTTAGAAACCTTTCATATCAATTGGCAAACCCCTATTGCCACCGGAAATATAAAAACAGCTCTTTTTCTGGGTTTTTCTGCTGCCATGCTCGGAATTTCAGGTTTCGAAAGTTCTGCGAATTTTGTTGAAGAGCAAGAACATGGCGTTTTTCCAAAAACACTTCGCAACATGTGGGCAATTGTTAGTTTTTTTAATCCGGTAATTGCTATACTATTAATAAGTGTAATTCCGCTGACAGAAGTTGGAGAAAACAAAGAATCACTTTTGGCACATCTTGGAGAAACTACCGGCGGATCCTGGCTTGCCTGGTTAATTTCTATAGATGCTGTACTCGTTTTATGTGGTGCCGTTTTGACTTCATTTGTCGGTGTTTCGGGCTTATTAAACCGAATGACTTTAGACCGAATACTTCCGAATTACTTCCTGAAACAAAATAAAAGAGGTTCGCATTACAGAATCGTAATTAGCTTTTTAGTTCTTTGTATATCAGTACTTTTCGCTACAAGTGGACATTTGGAATCGCTTGCAGGTGTCTACACTTTTTCATTTTTGGCTGTGATGGCCTTATTCGGAATCGGGAATTTACTACTGAAATTCAAACGACGAAAACTCCCAAGACCAGAGCGCGCACGAGGCATCGCTGTGGTAATAGCTGTTTCGTTTATTATCGCCGCCTTTATAGGAAACATGAGGCTTAACATCAATGCGTTTTACACATTTTTGCAATACATGATTCCATCCTTAATTTTTATTGCAATCATGCTTAATCGCGTCATGCTGATCAAACTTTTAATTGAAGCGTTAGAGTATTTCTACCAGCCCTTACGCCGAATGGTAATTGTCAGCAATCGATATTTACAAAAAATGAGTATCGAAATCAATTCGCAGGAATTTGTCTTTTTTACCAAAGGAGATGATATCGCAATCCTGAACAAGGTATTGCAATATGTCGAAAATAATGAAACTACCAAAAAGTTAAAAATAGTTCACATCAAAAGTGACGGTGCAAACAATGAAGAGCTTAAAAAAGATTTAGAAGTTTTAGATCGCGCATACGACGATATTGATATCGAATTTCTGGAAATTCACGGTGTTTTCGGTCCTGAAATTATCGATGAGCTTTCTGAAAAATGGAAAATCCCAAAAAACTTTATGTTTATCGGTTCACCCGGAAATAAATTTTCGTACCGCGTTTCAGACTTAGGTGGAGTTCGTTTAATTATGTAGTTTCATATTTTTCAGGAGCAAATGTCTTTGGGTTTTCAAGACGACCAGTCCCGCTTTCGCCTATATCTTTGTTCGTTCCTCTCAAAGGATACCGGTTCTATCGGGGCTAAATTATAAGTTTAGTTTTTCATAATGCGTTTAGCATAACGTTACCAATTTAACCACAAGGTTCGCAAAGTTTATTTTAAATCGCGCAAAGACGCGAAGGTGCAAAGTTTATCCTCAAAGCTTTGCGAACTTTTCATTTGTAAACACATAAGGGGAAAAAACTTAGCGTCCTTTGCGTTAAAAAAACATTCCAACCCTAAGATTTAAACCACCCGGCAACTAATTCATCTTCAAATGAAGTAGCATTTTTATGAACAAATTCATTGGTTTTATTATTATAAGAATAATCTAAAGCCCATGTTTCGTGATTATTAGCTAAATCTTTAATGCTATCACAAACATAAGCGATTTCTTCATCGGTGGTAGTTGGATGAATTGACATTCTGATCCATCCTGGTTTTTTAATCAAATCTCCAATTGTGATTTCGTCAACCAATTTATTTGAGGTTTCCTGATCAACATGAAGTAAAAAATGACCGTAAGTCCCTGCACAACTGCATCCTCCTCTGGTTTGGATTCCGAATTTGTCATTCAATAACTTTACACCTAAATTAAAGTGTAGATTTTCAATAAAAAAAGAAACAACTCCTAGACGATTTTTATGTTGTCCGGCCAGAATTTTAATATTCTCAACTGGTTCCAACGCTTCAAAAACATAATCAACGATTTCGTGTTCACGCTGCAAGATGTTCTCAATTCCCATTTCTTCTTTCAATTCAATTGCCAGTGCGGTTTTGATAACCTGTAAGAAACCTGGTGTTCCCCCATCTTCACGGTCTTCGATATTGTCAATATATTTATGTTCGCCCCAGGGATTTGTCCAGCTTACTGTTCCTCCTCCAGGACAATCCGGAATCATATTATTGTATAATTTTTTATTGAAAATCAAAACCCCTGAAGTGCCGGGACCTCCTAAAAATTTATGAGGAGAAAAGAAAATAGCATCCAGATAGGCTTCAGGATCTGAAGGATGCATGTCAATTGCTACATAAGGACCGGAACAGGCAAAGTCAACAAAACAAACTCCGTTATGTTGGTGCATTAATTTTGCTGCTTCATGAAAAGGCGTTTTCAAGCCTGTTACATTCGAACAGGATGTTATTGAGGCAATTTTAATTGTTCGATCTGCATATTTCTCTAATAAAACAGTCAGATTATCTAGACAAAAAAGCCCTTTTTCACAAGACGGAATAATTTCAACATGTGCAATAGTCTCCAGCCAGGAAGTTTGGTTGGAGTGATGTTCCATATGAGAGATAAAAACGACAGGTCTTTTTTCAGCAGGAACAGTGGTAAAATCTTTCAGGTTTTCAGGAATTTTTAAACCCAAAATACGCTGAAATTTATTAATAACACCCGTCATTCCGGTTCCATCCGTAATTAAAACATCATCCTGATTCGCATTAGCATGACGCTTAATAATATTTCTGGCATGATGATAGGCTTTTGTCATGGCAGTACCTGACACAGTAGTTTCAGTATGTGTATTTGCTACAAAAGGGCCAAAATCATTCAGAAGTTTCTCTTCAATTGGTCGATACAATCTTCCGCTGGCAGTCCAATCGGTATAAATAATCTGTTTTTTACCGTATGGAGACGTAAATTCCTGATTAATTCCAACTATATTTTTACGAAAATCCTGAAAATAAGTTTCTAAAGTGATGGTATTATTTTTGCTATTCATTAGTGTGCCTGAGTTTGATGCAAATATAATTGCTTTTTTGCAAAATTGCGAATTTATCAATTGTAAACTTCAAACATTCAAGAACTGATTAGTATATTTAACTAAAATGCTGTTTTTTTAACAAATTATCATAATATTCTATCGGATTAATAGGGCAATAGAAACTTAAATGAGACTATTCTATGAAGAATTTATCAGTAGCTACTTTTGGTGGTGGATGCTTTTGGTGTATTGAAGCTGTAATTCAGCGTTTAAATGGTGTAGAATCCTTAAAATCAGGATATTCAGGAGGTTTTATTAAAAATCCACCGTACCGTGAAGTTTGTACTGGCAGAACGGGTCATGCCGAAGTCATACAAGTCACTTTCAATCCTGACATAATTTCATATCATGATTTGATTTTTATATTTATGACAAGTCACGATCCAACAACACTCAATCGACAAGGAGCAGATGTTGGTACGCAATACCGTTCCATCATTTTATATCATGATACAGAACAAAAAGCGATTGCAGAGAAGGTTTTTGAAGAAGTGAAATCATTTTACGAAGATCCAATTGTAACGGAACTTACTGCTTTTGAAGTATTTTACGAAGCCGAAGAAGATCATCAAAATTATTATAATAACAATCAGGATGCGCGTTACTGCCAAATCGTAATTGACCCAAAAGTGCAGAAATTAAAAAAAATGTACGCAGAGAGATTAGTAAACTAATTTAAAAGTTTTTGCCACAGATTAAAGGATTTCATGGATTAATTTTGGAATAAAAATTTCCGCCACGAATTCACGAATTTTTTAAATACTTAGCGCAATCATTCGTGAATTCGTGGCTATTTTTATACATATAGCAGTAATTTTAATCCGTGTAATTGGCCGCAAAAAAAAAAGAAAAAATTCAAATGAAAAATTTAAAAATAAATAATCGATTTACAACTGAATTACCTGCAGATCCCGATGAAGCCAATGAAATTCGTCAGGTTAAAAACACGCTATTTTCTTATGTAAATCCGACAAAACCTTCAAATCCAACTTTAATTCACGCTTCTGAAGAAGTCGCAAAGATGGTTGGAATAACAGCAGATGAAATTCAGTCAAAAGAATTTTTGAATGCTTTTTCAGGAAAAGAAATTTTACCGGAAACCCGTCCATATGCGATGTGTTATGCGGGACATCAATTTGGGAATTGGGCCGGACAATTGGGCGACGGTCGTGCTATTAATTTAACCGAGGTTGAACACAATAACGAGTTTTTTGCCTTACAATTAAAAGGTGCAGGGAAAACTCCCTATTCAAGAACCGCAGATGGTTTGGCTGTTTTACGCTCTTCAATACGTGAATATTTATGTGCTGAAGCCATGCATTATTTGGGAGTTCCCACTACCCGATCACTTTCCTTAATGTTATCTGGAGATCAAGTATTGAGAGATGTTTTATATAATGGAAATCCTGCGTATGAAAAAGGTGCTATTGTTTGTCGCGTTGCACCATCATTTATCCGTTTTGGAAGTTTCGAAATGCTTACTGCAAGAAATGAACTTAAAAATCTAAAGCAATTTGTTGAGTATACGATCAAACATTATTTCCCGGAAATAAAAGGGGAACCAAAAGAGCAGTATTTACAGTTCTTTAAAACTATAGCAGATACAACTCGTAAAATGATTGTAGATTGGCAGCGCGTGGGATTTGTGCATGGCGTTATGAATACAGATAATATGTCGATTCACGGAATCACGATTGATTACGGTCCCTACGGCTGGTTGGAAAACTACGATCCAAATTGGACTCCCAACACGACAGATTCGCAAAACAGACGATATCGATTTGGAAATCAGCCTCAGGTTGCACAATGGAATTTATATCAATTGGCTAATGCCCTTTATCCATTAATTAATGAAGCAGAACCTTTAGAGAATATTCTTCAATCATTTATTACTGATTTTGAAGAAGAATATAAAACTATGTTTTTAAGCAAATTGGGATTATTTACTTCAACTGAAACTGATAGCAAACTAATTGCGGGTTTAGAAGCTGTTTTACAATTATCTGAAACGGATATGACTATCTTTTTTAGAAATTTAAGCAAGATTACGAAGGCAGATTCTGTTGAAAATGCAATTGAAAAAATTCAGGATTCTTTTTATTTACCGAATGAAATTAAAGAGGATATTTTAGATTCCTGGAAAAAATGGTTTACTGTTTATCTGCAAAGATTAAATAAGGAAGCGCTTTCTGATGGGGATCGTGCAGAAAAAATGAATCATATTAATCCAAAATATGTATTGCGAAATTATATGGCACAATTGGCTATTGATGAAGCCGACAAAGGTGATTATGCTGCAATCAATGAGTTATATTTACTATTACAAAAACCTTATGATGAACAACCTCAATCAGAAAAATGGTTCGCAAAACGACCAGATTGGGCACGCTCAAAAGTGGGTTGCTCTATGCTTTCCTGTAGTTCGTAAAAAGTTTTTGCCACAGATTCAAAGATTACATAGATTAATCATTGAAATCCTTTAATCTGTGGCATTTTTTTTATTTCGAAATAATACAATCCACAATCATTTTGGCGTGAACGCGTGAGTTTTCTATAAACCATTTATGCGTTTGCATTCCGCCACAAACTACTCCTGCTAAAAATAAGCTTTCAACATTGGTTTCCATTGTTTCCGGATTGTAAGTTGGTATTTTCAATTCATCATCAGAAAGCTGAATTCCCATTTTTTCCAGGAAAGTTAAATCTGGTTTGTATCCCGTCAAAGCTAAAACAAAATCATTTTCAATGGTTACTTTTCCCGTTGGCGTTGCAATTTCGACTTCATTTTCCCGAATTTCAGTAATATTCGATTCAAAATAAGCTTTGATGCTTCCCTCTGCAATTCGGTTTTCGATATCGGGTTTTACCCAGTATTTTACCCTATTATTAATTTCGTTTTTACGAATCACCATCGTAACGTTTGCTCCTTTTCTCCAGCATTCCAGTGCAGCATCAACAGAAGAATTATTAGCGCCAACAATTAAAACATTTCTAAAAGCATATTCATGTGCCTCCTTGTAATAATGACGAACTTTAGGCAACACCTCACCTTTTACCTTCATTTCTATTGGAATATCATAAAAACCTGTTGCAATTACCACGTTTTTAGCTTCATATGAATTTTTATCAGAAGTGATTTTGAAGATTGAATTTTCTTGTTTTTGAACACTAAGTACTCTTTCAAACAAGTGAATCGAAAAATTAAAGTAACGATGAATATTTCGGTAATATTCAAGAGCTTCCTGACGACCAGGTTTTGGTGCCAGACAGTTAAACGGAATATCTCCGATTTCTAATCTTTCGGCAGTAGAGAAAAAAGTCATGTATAACGGATAATTGAAAATACTATTAACAATTGCACCTTTTTCAATAATTAAATATTTTAATTTTTTCTTTTGAGCTTCAATTGCACAAGCCAATCCAATTGGACCGCCTCCCACAATTATCAAATCATATGCTGCCATAAATTAGTGTTTTTCCCACGTTTTAAAAGGATTTTTGCTCAAATACGCATTGTAATATCGTTCATCATTTGTTACTTCTTCTCCCAGCCAATCTGGTTTTTCAAAAGAATCTGTTTCTGATTCCAATTCAATTTCAGCCATTATCAAACCTTCATTTTCCCCATAAAATTCATCGACTTCAAAAACATGTTTTCCGGATTGTATTTCATAACGTGTTTTCTCTATCTTTCCCTTTTCGCATAATTTCAGCAATTCCTGCGCTTCATCCAGCGGAATTTCATTTTCCCATTCAAAACGAGACATACCACCGTGCTGACCAATTCCCTTAATAGTAAGAAAGCCTTTTTTTCCTTTAATTCTAACACGCACGGTTCGCTCCGGAAGTGAACTTAAATAACCTTGCGCAATTTGATTTTGAGCAAAAGCCTGTTCCTTAAAATCACTGGATTTTACAAGAAACTTTCTTTCAATTTCTATCATTTTAATATCGTAATTAATTTTTAATGCAAGTTACTCAATTTAATTCAGTCCTGAAATTGAGATCACATAATGTCAATAAGAATCGAAAAATATAACTGCTTAAAAATTAAACCGATAACATTAAATTAACTGATTATTAATACAGTCTATATTTATTTTTTTGTTAATTTGATAGAGCATTCAGCCTTATTCTTCTCGGCCAATAATTTAATGTTCAATCAAAAATATACTGTTATGGATATCTCTAGTATCTTAATCCCTATATTAACGGGAGTAGTCTTTGGAATTTTAGGCTATTTTTTAGGAAAGAAATCAGCATCAAATATACATCATTCACTTGCCTTATCGCTACAATCAGAGTTAGATGCCTGCAAGAAACATACAAAAAGTTTAACTACCAGGATTTCGTCTCTCGAGGCTGATTTAGCAACAAAGAAAACGAAATCTGTTAAAAAGAAATCTATTGTAACTAATTCAACATCGACATTTTTATTTGATGCAGGAATAGCCAAAACAGTTTTTGGTAAAAAAATAAAAGAAAATGATCTGAAAATCGTTGAAGGAATTGGACCGAAAATAGAAGGTTTATTTAATGCGGCCGGAATCACAACATGGAAAGATTTATCTGAAACATCGACTGAAAAACTACAAGCGATATTAGACGGTGGCGGAGAGAATTATGCAATACATAATCCCAGCACTTGGGGTAAACAGGCTTTATTAGCTTATGAAGGTAAATGGGAAGAACTTAAAGCATGGAAAGCCGGATTGCGCGGAGGGAAAGAATGAAACTTGAGAAGGTTCAGAGCAACAAAGGAACAAAGATTTTTTTTTCTCTTTGTTATTTTAAATCTTATTTTTCTTAACTGAATTAGGTTAGTTTTTTATTCTTTATCGAAAAATGACGAATCCCATTTTTTTGTTTTGTTGTACCATAATTGTCCCTTTGAAACTTCTAAAGGACAATCAAAATTATTGGTATAAAGTGCTCCTGTTCCTAAGCCCTGAGGCATTTTTGAGTTTAATGTAAATGTCCATTGTGCAATAGCATTAAGTCCAATATTACTTTCTAATGCAGAGGTGATCCACCAGCCAATATTATATTTATCCGCCAATGTAATCCATTCCTGTGTCCCTCTAAAACCGCCAACAAAACTTGGTTTTAGAATAATGTATTGTGGTTTTATTTTTTGTAATAATTTTTCTTTTTCTTCGAATGAAAATACGCCAATTAATTCTTCATCCAATGCAACCGGAAAAGGTGTTGTTTTGCATAATTCTGCCATTGCCAGAACATTCCCTTTTTTAATAGGTTGCTCGATACTATGTAGCTGAAATACTTTTAATTGATTTAATTTATCTAAAGCTTCATTTAAAGCAAAAGCGCCATTGGCATCCACTCTGATTTCGATTTGCTCTGCAGAAAAATGGCTTCTGATAAATTGCAATAATTCGAGTTCTTTCTGGAAATCAATTGCGCCAATTTTTAGCTTTATACAATCAAAGCCTTGTGCTAATTTTTCTTCAATTTGTTCTTTCATGAAAGAAGCTTCTCCCATCCAAACTAAACCGTTTATAACAATAGATTTGGAATTATTAGTAAATTCTGAAGGAAACAAGAGATATGGGTTTTTACTTTTCAATGATATAAAAGCCATTTCGATTCCGAATTGTATGGAAGGAAATTCTAACAAAGCTTCCCAAAGAGCGGTTTCTCCCAAATGAATATTCTGGCATGCCCAATTTAATTTTTCTTCATAATCATCCCGATCATCAGCACTTAAACCACGCAAAATACCACACTCGCCTATTCCTTTATTACCATTTTCTTCAAGAACGATGAACCAGGTTTCTTTCTCGGTCATAACGCCTCTGGAAGTTCCGGAAGGTCGTTTAAACTCAAGCATATATTTGTGATAGGTCGCTTTCATATTTTTTTCACCATCTAAGTGATATAAGAAAATTTAAGTTTCGCTTAATTTAGTAACTAGAAAGAAATATAAGCTAAATCTTCAGCCCACTATAAAATGAACTTATATAACTTATATGGTGGAAAATTTACTAATTATAAAGCTTCAATACTTTTTCGAAGTCTTTTGATGGTAAACCTGCTTTTTTGAAATTCGTAAAATCAAGTCTTGTTTTATCTGTCCAGCTTAGGCTGTCGGTTACATTTTGCGTTTGATATTTTTTGTAAATTGGTTTTGCAGTACCATAATCATCACTTAATAAATAAACATGAGCAAGGTTTAATTTTATCTCCAATTCTGTATCGTCGAGCTTCTCGCCTTCTTTTAAGAATTTAATAGCTTTTGCATATTGTTTGGTCAAAATATAGCAGTAACCAATTGAACTGTAGTCTAAAACTGTTGCTTTTCCGTCGTTAATAATTGTATTTAACTTCGGAATTGCTTCATTGTATTTTTGCAATTTTATTAATGTAGCAGCCTGTGTTCGTAAATCGCCGTATACGTTTTTAGAGATGTCAGCGTCTTTATAACAAGCATTTCCAAAATCTTTATATACTTTGTTTTTTTCGATTGGCAATAACTTTTGAAATTCTGAATAACGATATTGTTTTATAATTTTATCTAAAATACAAACGCAAAAATCATCAGAATTAGCCATTTTTTGAGCCATTGTTGATGTTTTGCATAAGCTGATGATTTCATTTTTGTTATCCTGATTCCAGCCACGGTTCAATTTGGTATCAACCCAAGGCACCACTTCTAAAACAATTTTTTGATTCAAAAGCCAGTTTTTGCTGTGAAAACCAAACCAAATTGTGCTGATGTCTTGTCCTAAACAAGAAGATTTGTCTAATGATAATCTTTTCGCATCTTTACTTACTTCATCGACTTGGGCGTAACAGGCTTTGTCTGTTTTTCCGTCGTCAATGTATTTTTTTGCATATTCTTCTGAAGTAAAAAGTGCATAAGTGCAGTTGTCGTCACCGGAAATTTTTGACATTAGAAAAACGGCTCCGGCAGAACCCTGACTTATTCCGGTTGGGTCCGGAATTGCTTTTAATACCGAAACCAAACTATTCGCCATTTGCTGGTTTTCATCTAAAAGCGTAATTCGGTATACAATTTCTGTGGTTCCAACAGGAAGATCTTCTGTTTTTAAAGTGATTCGGTCGCGTGCAGAAACTATGATTTCTTTGGTTGTTGCACGCTCTTTGTCCCAATAACCATCTTTTTGGGCAAAAGAATTAAAGGAAACAATAATTAAAAGAGATAAAATTATTTTTTTGAAATTCATATTTATGGTAATAAGTTTTTTAGCCACGAATGCACGAATTAAAACTGGATTATTAAATTTTATTTTGATCATTTAATGATGACATATATTATGCCAAAATAAATGTTCTTTTGAAACCAAGTCCCCTAGCCCCGATAGAAGCGATATCCTTTTGTGCCGGGGTTCGGCACAAAAGATATAGCGGATAGCGGGATTAGCTCCTTATTCTTCGACTTCGCTCAGAATGACAATTAATTATAATTCAATAGATTCTCCGATTTCCAAAAGCATTAAATCTTTTCCTTTATCGAAAAATTTTCGAATTGATTCTTCGTGATTGATTTCGATGTAACCAAAAGTATCAAAATGATAACCTAAGATTTTATCGCATTCTACAAAATCAGACGCAATAATAGCATCTTCAACATCCATAGTAAAATTGCTTCCGATTGGAAGAATCGCTAAATCTAACTTGGTACGCATCGGAATCAGTTTCATATCCATTGTAAGAGCTGTGTCGCCTGCAATGTAGATGTTTTTATGTTCTCCTTCAATAACAAAACCTCCGGGATTTCCGCCGTAACTTCCGTCTGGAAAAGAACTTGAGTGAATAGCGTTTACATATTTTACTATTCCGAAATCGAATTTCCAGCTTCCACCATGGTTCATCGGGTGTGCATTATGGCCTAATTTGGCATAATAACTTGTTATTTCTGCATTAGAAACGATTACTGCATTGGTACGATTTGCGATAGCTTCAACGTCTAAAACGTGATCGCCATGCGCATGTGTAAGCAAAATATAATCGGCTTTTAATGTGTCTATATCAATTCCCGCAGCTTGTGGATTTCCTGTAATAAAAGGATCAACAAGAATATGTTTTCCTCCAACTTCAATGCCTAAAGAAGCGTGTCCGTAGAATGTGATTTTCATTTTTATACAATTTAAAGTTGAACTTTATCTTATCTTCCTCCTAAGAAGAGATTAACAATGATATCTGAAATTAACGAAATCATACATACTGTCAAAAATATTGAAAGCAAGAAAGTGCTTAACGCCACTTTTTTTAATTCCGGATCTAAAAGCTTTGGATCTTGGTTTTTATAAACGGTGATTAAATGTTTAGTTAAAGGAATATAAGCCAATAAAAATAAATATTGGTCGAAACGATAATCGCTCAAAATAGCAAAAATAAGCACCAAAAGCATCGCTGTAATAATCAATGTGAAATGATAAATTTTGGCTTTTGCACCACCAATTTGCACTACAATAGTGTTTTTGCCTGATTTTTTATCAGATTCTTCATCACGCATATTGTTTAGGTTTAAAACACCTACACTTAATAATCCGATAGAGATTGCCGGTAAAATTAAAAGTGGATCTATTTCTTTTGAATATAAAAAGTTAACACCCAAAGTACTTACTAATCCGAAGAAAACGAAAACAAAAATATCTCCAAAACCTCTGTAGCCATAAGCTGAGTTACCAACGGTATAACGAATCGCAGAAGCAATTGCTGCAATTCCTAACAATAAAAAGAAAATTGAATAACCGAAATTACTTTCCCCAAAAGCAAAATAAATTAATATGATAGCTGACAATAAAGTCAATGAAGCAGTAATAATAATAGCTTTTTTCATAGCCTGAGGCGTAATCACGCCGCTTTGAATGGCACGTTGCGGGCCAACACGATCTTCATTGTCTGTACCTTTTACACCATCTCCGTAATCATTTGCAAAATTGGATAAAACCTGTAAACCAAGTGTTGTTAAAAGTGCAAAACCAAAAATTTTCCAACTGAATACTTCTGTTGGTGTATTGATGGTTGCAGTTGGGTTTGATAAGGCGTATATACTTCCTACTATAATTCCGGAAACTGATAAAGGCAATGTGCGCAGTCTGGCGGCTTCAATCCAATGTTTCATTCTTTTAAATTTTAGATTTTAGAGTTTTGATTTTAGATTATTAGATTCTGAATTAAGATCACAGATTTTAAAAATCTAAAATCTGCAATCTAAAATCTAAAATATTTTTAAGGAAGCCATTTATTTTCTCCGAAATTTGGTTTTCTTTTTTCTAAGAATGCGTTTCTACCTTCTTTTGCTTCTTCGGTCATGTAGGCCAAACGAGTTGCTTCTCCGGCAAAAACCTGTTGTCCTACCATTCCGTCGTCTGTTAGGTTCATGGCGAATTTTAGCATTTTTATAGAAGTTGGAGATTTTTGAAGAATTTCCTGTGCCCATTCATAAGCAGTAGCTTCAAGTTCGTCGTGAGGAATAACAGCGTTTACCATTCCCATATCCATTGCTTCCTGAGCTGAATAATTTCTTCCTAAAAAGAAAATCTCACGTGCTTTTTTCTGCCCCACCATTTTTGCTAAATAAGCAGATCCGTAACCTCCGTCAAAACTGGTAACATCAGCATCTGTTTGTTTGAAAATAGCATGTTCTTTACTGGCTAAAGTCATATCGCAAACAACATGCAAGCTATGTCCACCACCAACTGCCCAACCCGGAACAACGGCAATAACTACTTTTGGCATAAAACGAATTAAACGTTGTACTTCCAGAATATTTAGACGATGTTGTCCATCTTCACCTACATAACCCTGATGTCCGCGAGCGTTTTGATCGCCACCACTGCAAAAAGAATAAACGCCATCTTTAGTTGATGGGCCTTCAGCAGAAAGTAACACTACTCCTATCGAAGTATCTTCTTGTGCATCGTAAAAAGCCTGGTATAATTCTGAAGTTGTTTTTGGGCGGAAAGCATTTCTAACATTAGGTCTGTTAAATGCTATTCTGGCAACTCCATTACATTTTTTATAGGTTATATCTTCAAATTCTCTGGCAGTGATCCAATCCATTTCTATTTGTTTAGTTTTAATAATTATAGTGTAAAAATAAAGCATTTTTACATTTTTACCTACTCAAATCGGCTTAAGTCTGCATGAAAATAACTTTAGAATGCAGCAGAAACTATTTACTAACAAAAAATAACATTATTTAACATTGGATTTCAAAAATAATTAAGTAATTTTATACCCTAGAAATCAATGAGATACATTTTATTTCACTGATTTATGATTGATTTTCTTTCACTGATTTATTAACCTAAAAAATGACTTTTTTTGAGAAAAATTAAAAATTTTGTCGCTCATTTTTTTACGGTTTTTATTAGTAAACCTTTGACTAATGAGCAAATGATTTATGCGTTTGTTAAGACTTCAAAAAGGAGATAGTAACACCTAAGGTTAAATGCTAGAATTGTTTAAGTAATTAGTATAAGATTGATTACGAAAAAGAAGAAAATGCTAACCAGAACATTCTATAAGTTATTTTATCAACCAAATGGATTAGCCGCGAAATTGATTTTTTGCTTTTAAGATGAACGTATTGATTGTTTAAAGACATACCAGATGAGAGCGTAACTCCTAAAATTTATAAAGTTGTTATTCTTTTAATGGATTCGAATTATTTTATTTCTGTTTTTTTTTAATTACAATTTTTTTTAAAACTGAATAAAAAGAGAAAGGCTGCTTGTAATGAGCAGCCTTTCTTGTTATAATGATTCTTGCGAATAAATTCCAAACTCCAAGCTATAAATTCTAAATAATTCTTATGGAATTTAAATATTGGAATTTTAGAAAATCTAATTTTCTTTTACCAGATAAATTCCATCTTCTTTGATTTCGATGAGTTTATCTTTGTATAAAGCTCCAATTGCTTTTTTAAAGGTTTTTTTACTCATTTTTAAAACCGTTTTAATGTCTTCCGGATGTGAGGCGTCATTTAGTCTCAGGAAACCGCGATTGGCACGTAATTCATCCAAAATCTTTTCAGCATTTGGCTCAATACTTTGATAACCTTGCACTTGTAGAGCAACATCTATTTTATTATCCGGACGAATGTTTTTAATAAAACCGATCATTCTGTCTCCGGTTCTAATCGCGTCATCATAAACTTCATCTTTATATAACAAACCCTTGTGTTGTTCATTGATGATAACATTGATACCTAATTCAGTAATGTGTGAGACTATCAAATCAACTTCTTCTCCTTTTTCAACTGTAAGCTGATCGTTATTTAAAAATTGATTCAATTTACTTGAAGCCACCAAGCGATTGGTTTTTTCATCCATATAAAGGTAAACTAAGTAACGTTTTCCTTTTTCCATAGGGCGAGCCTGTTCTTTAAACGGAACAAGAATATCTTTCTCCATTCCCCAATCCATAAAAGCACCAACCTGATTGATATAATTTACTCTTAAAAGTGCAAATTCATTCAATAAAATATAAGGTTCAAGTGTCGTCGCCACCGGACGTTGTTCGTGGTCTAAATAAACGAAAACTATAAGCTCCTCGCCTATTTCAAATTCGTTTGGAACGTATTTATTCGGTAATAATATATCGTGAATTCCTTCAGGATCTTTTTCAGGATTTCCTAAAAATAACCCGACTTTGGTATCGCGTAATATGGTAAGTGTATTGTATTTTCCTATTTCAATCATATTCTTAAGTTCTGAGTCGATAAATGACTAAGTTTCTAGCTGCAAATGTACGAAGTTTGAAAATGGTAAACCGAAAAATATTTTGGATTAAAAAAAAGCAATCCCCATCTTATTATAGTTTATGCTTTTTAATTAAATTTGAGAACCTAAATTAACTCCAAATCAATGAAAAAAATTACTTTTTACTTCGTTTTTGCCTTTTTACTATTTTCTCAGACGGGTATTTCGCAGGTTGCTGAGGATCCGGAAATTAAAAAGATGATTTCAGAAGTTAAAGCCGAAAACCTCGAAGCAACTGTCAGAAAACTGGTGACTTTTGGAACCAGACATACATTAAGCGATACCAAAAGCAAAACAAAAGGTATTGGAGCCGCACAACAATGGGTAAAATCTGAGTTTGACAAATATGCGTTAGAATCTGGTGGAAGATTAACTTCTACAATTGATTATTTTACAGTTAAGGCAGATGGAAAACGTGTTAAAGTAGATAGCCAGCTTGGTAATGTAATGGCTACTTTAAAGGGAACAGATCCTAATGATAATCGTGTACTTATTATTAGTGGACATCTTGATTCACGCGTTTCTGATGTAATGAATATAAAATCTGACGCTCCCGGTGCCAATGACGATGGTTCTGGTGTTGCAGCTGTTATCGAATTGGCTAAAATAATGAGCAAAAGATCTTTTCCGGCAACTATTATTTTTGTTGCTGTTGTTGGTGAAGAACAAGGACTTATTGGAGCCCGTCATTTGGCTGAATTCGCTAAAGAATCAAACTGGAATATCATCGCCATGCTTAATAATGACATGATTGGAAACAGTTTATCCAGCGGAACTAATTTAAGAGACAATACACAAATCAGAGTTTTTAGCGAAACTATTCCGTTTTTAGAAACCGAAGATGAAGCCAAAATGCGTAAATCAATTAATCGTGATAATGACAGCCCTTCGAGATTATTGGCACGCTATATTAAAACAACTACAGAACAATATGTAGACCAGCTTTCTGTAAAATTAGTGTACAGAAATGATCGTTTTTTACGCGGAGGAGATCATACTCCTTTTAGTCAAAACGGATTTACAGCAGTTCGCTTTTGCGAAATGAATGAAAATTTTGATCACCAGCATCAGGATTTAAGAACGGAAAACAATATAAAATATGGCGACCTTCCTGAATTTATGGATTTTAATTATTTAAGAAAAAATACCTGCTCCAACTTAGCGGTTTTAGCTAATCTGGCATGGTCTCCAAAAGCACCTGTCAATGTTGGAATTGAAGTTAAAAACCTTTCTAACTCTTCTACATTAATTTGGAGTGCTCCAGAAGATAAACCGCAATTTGGTTATCAGATTTTGATGAGAGAAACATCATCATCTCATTGGGAAAAAACATTTTTTGTAAAAGATACCAAAGCTGAGATCCCGTATTCTAAAGACAATTATTTCTTTGCCGTACAAACAGTTGATGCGTTAGGCCATGCCAGCATACCGGTTTTCCCACTTCCGATTCGTTAA
This sequence comes from Flavobacterium sp. Root420, assembly GCF_001427905.1. GTDB lineage: Bacteria > Bacteroidota > Bacteroidia > Flavobacteriales > Flavobacteriaceae > Flavobacterium. The sequence continues at coordinate 108,895 of NZ_LMEF01000023.1, read as the reverse complement.
GATTTTATTTCAATAGAAAAGCGCCTTGTAAGGCGCTTTTCTTTTTATATACTAGTCTTAAACCAGCTCTTTAAAATATTGTTTTAGAATGACATCATTTTCTCTGGTCGGTGTAAAGACTTCTAAAATAACAGGTTTATCGTTCTGTGAATAAAGCTTATCAATTCCATTTTCCAATGATTTCGTATCGGAAGCTGTTATATATTCAAACTGATACATTTTCGCCAAATGCTCAGCAGTTAAATGGTGTGAAGTTTCAAAATACGTATTGAAAACAGGTTTTTCTTCATGGCCTGGTAAAATTCTAAAAATTCCTCCTCCTCCATTATTGATCAAAATAATTTTGAAGTTTTTTGGGATGTATGAATTCCACAAAGCATTGCTGTCGTACAAAAAGCTAATGTCTCCGGTAATAAAAACATTTGGTTTTCTGCTTCCTACTGAAGCACCAATAGCTGTTGATGTACTTCCGTCAATTCCACTCGTTCCACGGTTACAAAAAACTTCTATTGAAGGATCAATATGAATTAATTGCGCATATCGAATGGCTGAACTATTACTAATTTGCAACTGGCTGTTTTTAGGTAACGATTCGATAACTTTCTCGAAAACTTTAAAATCTGAAAAGGGTATTTTTTCCAGGTATTGATTTCTTTTGATTTTACGAAATTTATAAATTGTACCAATTTTTTCAGCATATTTACTTTTTGTAAAGCTTGTTTTTGAAAACAAATCGGTAAAGAAATCATTTGGCTGCATTACAAAATGTTTTGTCAAAGCATTGAATGTATCGTAAGCCCTCAATGTATCAATATGCCAATGCTCTTTTGGTTTGTGTTTACGCAGGAAACCTTTGATACGTTTAGACACAATCATACCTCCAAAAGTTATTAAAATATCTGGATTAAGCTCTTTAAAATCAACATCGTCAAATGGTGTAATTAAAGTATCTATGCTATTAATAAAATCGGGATGATGTAAGTTTGAAGTCGTTTCTGTCAGCACTACAACAGACGGATCTTTTGCAAAATTGTCGATAATTTCCTGCTCGATAACGTTAGCTTCATTTACGCCAACCAAGATTAATTTGCGTTTGGCTGAATTCCAGATTGAAACAAAATCGGCCACATTTTCAATAGTTTTTGTACCGATGATTTCTTCTGAATTCGTGATTTTTGGTTGAACAGAAAGTGTTTCTACCGTTTCATACAAAGGTTCTTCAAAAGGTGCATTAATATGAACCGGTCCTTTTTGAAGAATCGCAGTTTCGATAGCTTTGTTGATTTTTAAGTCATTTTCATCAGAAGCTTCTTCTGCTAAATTGGCATTAAAAACCGAATGATTCTGAAAAACATTTTCCTGACGAATTGTTTGTCCGTCTCCAATATCAATTTTACTTTGCGGACGATCTGCTGAAATTATTATCAATGGAATCTGACTGTAAAAGGCTTCGGCTACAGCCGGATAATAATTCAAAAGTGCTGAACCAGAAGTACAAACAAGGGCAGTTGGCTTTTTAGTTTGCTGTGCGATTCCCAATGCAAAAAAAGCAGCGCAACGTTCATCTGCTATGCTATAACAAGTAAAATTAGGATTTTGTGCAAAACCTATCGTTAAAGGTGCATTTCGTGATCCAGGAGAAATAATAATATTAGTAATTCCTTTTGCTAAACAAATTTCGATAATGCTCTGAGCAAGCGGTATTTTGGGGTAAATCATTCTTATGGTGTATTATTTTTAAAGAAAATCTAAACTTGAAGATTTTTTTTGACATCACAAAGTTACAAACTTCACATTTGATTTACTTATAAATTAGGAAGATATTAAGGCGGTTTTTATAAAAAGGAAATATATTTGTAAAAGCATTTTTTTTGATCAAAATAAACTTTGTATGCGTTTCATCTATCTTTTTTTACTTTGTATTTCGATACAAACCGTAAAGTCACAAAATCAATTTGTACCTGATGATACGCCTTATAAAAAAGCTTTAGAAACTGCAAAAACAGCAGGAAAACCACTTTTTATAATGCTTTATGCCGACTGGTGTCCGCATTGTAATCTGATGAAAAAAGAAGTTTTTAGTGATCCGAATGTGATCAATTTTTTGAAGGAAAATTATGTCTGCATTTGGAAAAACATTGAAAAAGAAGAAGGATTAGCGCTTAAGAATAAATACAATACCAAATCGTTGCCTACTTTTTTGTTTTTAGATTCTAATGAAACACTTTTATATGCACTGAAAGGCGAAATGAAAACCGCCGAGTTCATGAGCGAAGTAAAATATGCCTTGAATTCAAGAATGCAATTGCCTTATTTAGAAAAAGAATTTCTTTCAGACCCTAGTAATTCTAACAAGTTTTTTGCTTACCTAAACACTTTAAAAAAAGGAAAAGACAGAACGGAATTATCTGTTCCCACTCATATTTATCTAAAAACACAGTCAGATATGCAATTGGTTAGTGAAACGAATTGGCGAATTATAGCCAATGGTGTTACGGATATTAATTCGAGAGAGTTTCAATACGTTTTAAAACATCAAAAGGAATTTGCTGCTGTGGCTTCGCAAAATCGTGTAGATCGTAAAGTAGAAAGTATTGTTACCGAATTACTTCGTCCTTTAGTTGACAATTTAGATACTGTAAACTATTACAAACAGAGAGAAGTTGCAAAATCTATTCGGTTGCAAAAGACAGATTCTTTGGTTTTTAAATTTGATTTGACTTTGGCAGAAAGAACTGAAAAATGGCAGTTCTATAAAACAGTGACACTAGAAAATACACAAAAATTAGTTTGGAATGATGCCAGCTTTCTGAAAGATATTGGGCAAACTTATTTGAAACATATTAAAGATACAGAAAGCCTGAAAAAATCTATTTTCTGGGTAAAACATTCTTTAGAATTAAATGATTCTTACGATGGAAATTTGCTCGTCGCAAGACTTTACCATAAAATTAAAGACAAAAAATCAGCTTTGCAATATGCCAATGATGCCAAAGTTATTTGTACCGAAATGACCTGGAACACTAAAGAGGTTGACACTTTATTAGCTGAATTGAACACTAAATAAAAAAAATAGCCACGAATTCACGAATTATTAAAATAAAAAATTCGTGAATTCGTGGCTAAAAAAAATTAAAACCATGAGCCTTACTCTGAGACCTGCGACAAAAAATGATTTAGAAAAAATTCTGGACATTGTAAACCATTCCATTCTGTATACAACTGCAAACTACAGTTATGACATTCAAACTATTGACGTTCAAACAAAATGGTTTGAAGATAAAACTGCAAAAAATCTTCCTATTGTGGTTGCTGATCTAGATGGCGAAGTGGTTGGTTTTGGCAGCTATGGACAGTTCCGTGAAAAAATTGGTTATCAATATACGGTTGAGCATTCGGTTTATGTGGTGGATCATTTGATTGGAAAAGGCATTGGGTCTCAATTATTGACAGAATTGATTCGCCTGGCCAAAGAACAAGGATATCACGTTATGATTGGAGCTATTGACGCTGATAATGCAGGAAGTATTGCTTTTCATGAGAAATTTGGTTTTGTGGTAACGGGAACAATTCGTGAAGTGGGTTACAAATTTGATCATTGGCTTGATTTGGTTTTTATGCAGTTGATCCTTGCTTAACCGCAAAGGGCGCAAAGGTTTTTTGCCTTAGCTTACCCTTAGAAAACGCAAAGTTCGCAAAGCTTTGCTTGTAAGTACTTTGCATCTATTGCGTAACTCTTTGCGAACCTTGCGGTTAAATCACTTCAATCCATTAAACGCAAAGAACACAAGGTTTTTATTAAGGTCGTAAACTATTAAGCTTTTCAATAAAAAAATCCACAAACTTGAGTTTCAAAATTCAAATTTGTGGATTTTTTGGTTGAGATTATTTTGAATTAGCTTTTAATCCAATTAATCACTTCTGGTTCTGTAACTAGTGTTTTTGGTTTGATTACTTTTACGAGTTCACCTTTTTCATTGATTAAGTATTTTTGGAAGTTCCATTCTACTTCAGAATCCTGTAAACCGTTTTTCGATTTTTGTGTTAAGAATTTATAAACCTCACACATATCATCTCCTTTTACCGAAACTTTGTCCATCATTGGGAAGGTTACACCGTAATTTAATTGGCAAAACGCTTGAATTTCTTCATTGGTACCTGGTTCCTGAGAGGCAAAATTGTTTGCAGGGAAACCAACAATTACAAAACCTTTGTCTTTATATTCTTTGTAAACAGCTTCAAGATCTTTGTATTGAGGCGTTAATCCGCATTTTGAAGCGGTGTTTACAATCATGATTTTTTTTCCTTTTAAAGAAGCAAAATCAAAAACGTTTCCTGATAAATCTTCAACTTTAAATTGATAGATGGTTTGTTTTCCCATAACTTTTTCTGTTTTAGATTTATTGATACTTGTTTGTGCCTGAAGTTGTGACGCCATTAAAAAGACGGCACTACAAACTAAAAATGCTATTTTATTCATCGTTTAATTTTTTATAAAATTAGTTAAAATCTGTTTTACAGAAAGACTTTGATCGCTTTATTTTTATTAAACATAAGTTAAATAAAAAAACGAAGCCTAACGTTAATCACTCGTTAGGCTTCTCCCATACAAACAAATCAAACCATGAATTAATATTATCCTTTAATTTTATAAAATAAGAAAATTGGTGCTATCCTGAATCCTTACCTTATAGTTACTTTATCTTTAAATTATAGTTGATGCCTTCCGGTTATAGTGAAAATTAATTTTAAAACTCTAATTCATATTCCCCAGCTGATCTTTTTAATGGCGTGTATATGGAAATCTCAATTCGATTTAATTTGGAAAATACAGTTTGCAAATAATTTTCGGGTTGGAAGTCCGGGGACATCAACTATTAATCTTTAACTGTTAATTTGAATACAATCGCTTTGACAAACTACAACATTTAAAGCCGAATGATGAACCATTCCTTTTCGAAAATTTTTATTATTCAAATTTGACAATGCTAAAACACTAGTCAGACCTATAATTAAAATTTTTAATTTATTCAGATTTTTCATAGTATCATTCTTTTTTATCACGATTAATTTTAAATAATTCTTTAAACGAATGTTAAAATAAATATTTTTGATTTATTTCTAACATGCTAATTATAAGCAAACAAAAGTGTTATTTATGAAAATGTTGTTTTATCGAATAGTACTTTTTATGTTATAACAGCATTTACGTAATTGGGTTGCTTTTGGTTTTAAAAAAAATAAAAAAAATCAATATTTTTTTCTAAATCCCTTATTTCACTAAGGGTTCTGTTGTTAAAAAAAATCTATTTTTGATAAAAAAATAAATTATCTTTATCTCAATTAATACAATATTGCTTAATAAATTTTGTTTAAACTTTAAAACCTTAATCTATGAGTCAAGAAGAACTATTAGTTTTGATCTACAAAAAAGACGAAAGAGCTTTTACCCACTTGTATGATATGTATTCCAAAAGTTTATTTTCGGTCATCCATGTTTTGATAAAAAATAGGGAAGAATCTGAAGATGTTTTGCAAGAAGTTTTTGTGAAAATCTGGAAAAATATCGATTCGTATAATGAAAGTAAAGGCCGCTTTTATACGTGGATCCTTAATATTGCCCGAAATACCTCAATAGATAAATTAAGATCTAAAAACTTTAATAACAGCAAAAAAAACCTTTCATCAGATAATTTCGTAAATCTGTTAGACGACAGTAACAAACTGCTTAATAAAATTGATACCATTGGGATTCAGGAATTCGTCAAAAAACTGAAACCAAAATGTATTGAAATTATCGATTTGTTATTTTTTAAAGGATATACCCAACAAGAAGCTTCAGAAGAATTGGCATTGCCACTGGGAACTATCAAAACGCAAAACAGAAATTGTATCAATGATTTACGTAATTATTTAAAAATCTAATGGAAGCACAAGAATATATAGAATCAGGAATTCTAGAACTATACGTTTATGGTTTATTAACCGAAACTGAAAATTTAGAAATAGCCGAGATGGCTAAAAAAAGTCCGGAAGTGGATCAGGAAATTATTTCGATAGAAAAAGCTATTGTAGCTTTATCATCAAGCTTCTCTCCTTTTCATTCTGTAGCCAATTTCGAGAAGATAAAAGCCCGTTTAGAACTAAAACATGGCAAAGTAGTCGAAATAAAACCGACTTCGAAATGGTCACAATATGTGGGCTGGGCCGCAGCAGTTTTATTCCTTTTAGGACTTGGATATCAAACTTTAGAATTGACAAAAACCAAAGATGCTATTTCAACTGTTGGTAATGAAAAAACTAAAATCGAAAGAGAGTTTGCTTATTTAGATCAAAAAAATAAAGAAACTGAGAAAAGTTTAACAATCGTTAGGGATATCAAAAACACAGGAGTAACACTTGGTGGTCAGGCTGTTTCGCCAGCATCATTTGCAAAAGTGTATTGGAACAAAGAGACCAAAACCACTTATATTGATGCTGCCGGTTTACCTAAACCTCCAAAAGGAATGGTTTATCAGGTTTGGGCATTGAAATTAAGTCCGGTGCTTACACCGACAAGTATTGGTTTATTGAGCGATTTTGAAGGAAATTCAAATAAAATCTTTGCTGTAGACCGTACTAACGAAGCTGAGGCTTTTGGTATAACATTAGAACCTGCCGGAGGAAGCTTAATTCCAACAATGACACAATTGTATACTTTAGGAAAAGTTTAAATAGTAACTTAGTATAAAACTTTAAACGCATATTAATTTATTTAATGTGCGTTTTTTTATTATTTTTAATTCTACTAACTAACGAAAACCAAAAATGAACGGAACTTTACTTTTAAGAATTGCTGTCGCTATTATCCTTCTCACGCATTCCGTTTTTGGAATGTTTAACAACGGTATAAATGACTTTGGAAATTTATATTTAAATCAGATTGGGTTTGCTCCTTTTGGTGTTTTTCTGGCCTGGTCTATCAAATTATCGCACGTTGTTGCAGCGATACTTTTAATTCTGAATAAATATGTGAAACTGGCCGGATTCATAACCATTTTTGTTTTAATTATGGGAATCGTTTTAGTTCATTTTCAGGAAGGCTGGTTTGTAGTTGGTGGCGGAAGAAATGGTGTTGAATATAATTTTTTATTAATTGTAGTACTATTGGCAATTATGTTTCCTAATGGCTTTAAAAAGAATAAAATCGGATAAAATTATTTGAATTAAATACCATAAAATGGAAGTAATATGCGAAAATTGTCATCAGGTATAATTTTAAATCAAAAAAGGTTCAACATTACATTGAACCTTTTTTATGAATTAATAATTACACTTTATAATTATCTATTTTTTGATTTTTTTGCTTTTATAATATTTACTGTATTTCGGATAAGTAACAATTCCAATTAAAGATATCGTTCCTAATGAATACCAAATCCAGCTTAAAGAATGTGCTTCTCCACTTGCATACGAGTGTAACCCAACCAAGTGAAAGTTTACACCATAGTAAGTAAACAAGATAGAAATAAAAGCATACATACTCATTAAATTAAAGAACCATTTTCCTCTTAAAGAAGGAACAAAACGAGCGTGAATCACAAACGCATAAACCATGATCGAAATCAAAGCCCAGGTTTCTTTTGGATCCCATCCCCAGTAACGTCCCCAGCTTTCATTGGCCCATTGTCCTCCAAGGAAGTTACCAATAGTTAACATGATCAAACCAATTGTAAGCGACATTTCGTTGATATAAGTAATCTCTTTTATGTTTAATTCCATTTTGGCTTTGTTTTTCTCATTGGTAAAGAAAATCAATATCAGGGCTACAAAACCTAAAATCATTGAAAGTGCGGTAGGCCCGTAACTTGCCACAATTACTGCAACGTGAATCATTAACCAATACGAATTTAAAACAGGCTGTAAATTAGCAATTTCAGGATCTATCCAGTTGGCGTTTGCTGCCATAAAAATCATCGAAGTAACAAATGCTGCAGATGCAACCGTAAGTTTTGATTTTCTGTCAAAAGCCAATCCGAAGAACATTGTTGACCAAGCCACATAAACAATTGCTTCATAAGCGTTACTCCACGGTGCGTGACCCGAAATATACCAACGTGCAATTAATGCAACGGTATGAAATGCAAATATTAGCCCAATTAAAATATGAAAACCATTTACAGTAATGCGTAAAAACTTTTTATCGAAGAAAATACTAAATAAAGTAAAGATCAACATGAAGATACCCGAAAGCGAATACCAATAAAACATTTTTGGTAAAATATTGTATTTGTTATAGGCGATTTCAAGATCTATTTTCCTTTCGCTTGGGCGAACTTTACTTCCAAATTTCTTCTGAAAACCATCAATACTTTCTACTAATTGATCAGCAGTTTTAAAATCTTTAGAAATCGATCCATTATTAAGCGCGCTGAAATATAAAGGTAAAATTTGCTTCACATAAGTAGCATCCATTCCCTTTAAACCTGCATGTTCAATTTCTAAATAAGAAATCCATTTGTTATTTGGATCATTTGGAATCGGGAAAATTCTCAAAATACTTCCGCTTAAGGCAGATTCCATTAAGTTTACCTTTTTATCGGTTTCAATAAAATCTTTCTCAAAACTATTCGGATTTGCTGCTTTATACGCCGCATCTAAATATGGTGAAAGTTTATAGTTTCCGTTTTCATCAAAAAACTTGACAAAGGGTGCCAGTTTTGCTTTTCTGTCAATACCAATAATTTTACGAATACTATCGTCTTTTGTATTAAGATAAATGATCGGAACTTGTATCCAAACCTGAGCGTATTGCGTCATAGACAAAAATACCTGATCAGAATTCATTCCATTATAAGTGTCACTTTGGCTAACTTTTCTCAATAATTCAGATGAGAAAGTATTAATAGGTTTCATTCTACCACCTGCATCCTGAATAATCAATCGACCAAATTTGGCTGCATGCGCTTCCGGGACTTTATAGATCGATAATAATGAATCTAATTGTTTCTGACTTGGAGCAGCTGTAACGTGATTCGCATGATCGTTTGGATCTGTTGTATGATTGTGATCATGACCAGGCGTATGAACATGTGGTGCCTGAGCAAAACCGCTCAAACCGATCATTAAAACCAAAATAGTAATTAGCTTTTCTTTTTTCTCTTTTACTTTCTCCAATTTTCGCTTAAGATCTGCAAAACGAGAACCTTTAGTGAACATAATGGCCATTAATCCGAAGAATAACATAAAATAACCTAAATACGTAATTGAAGTTCCCCAGAAATCATGGTTTACAGATAATACGGTTCCTTTTTCATCCGGATCAAATGAAGACTGGAAAAAACGATATCCTTTATGGTCTAATACATGGTTCATATAAATTCTGGCATCAAAGGTTTCTGATGAATCCTGAACGGTAACTTTGCTTTCAAAAGCCGAATAACTTTTCTCAGTTCCCGGGTATTTAGTAGCAATAAAATCGTTTAGTTTTACTTTAAAAGGCAACACATATGCTTTACTTCCGTAGAATAAACTGTATTCTATTTTTCCAATTTTAACTGTTTGTGGCTCTCCTACTGAACCTTTAGAACCTAAAAGACGTACTTGTTTTTCTTCTCCATCAGCTTTTACTTTTACAATTAAAGCATCATGATGAGATTTTGCTTTGAAGTCATTATTAGATTCATAATCTATAATTCCTCTAACAGCCGGGTCCGGAAAAACAATTCGGATATCACCAATACTGTATAAAGAACGCATCATTAAAGGTTGCACATTATCTTTTGTAACAGTTCCTTTCAATTTATCTGCCATTCGCATAAATTCTCCTTCAAATGGCGTTTGAATTGTATATTTTTCTCCGGTTGTCGTAATATTGATAGCGCCGTCAGTTTGTTTATTCAAAGCAAATAGAACATTATGGATATTCTGAACTTCACCTTCTTTCAAATAATGTTCTTCACGTCCTCCCGCTCCTGCTTCAACTAATTTCAAATATAAAGTTCCTTTAGGATCTGGTTTTACTGTTTCTTTAGCTCCCATAATGTAGTTTACGTAAGTAACTTCAAAAGGAGTTTCGTCAAATTGACCTGAAAGAGTAAAATCATTATTGGTAACAGGCGAAAACAAAAGGCTTTTTTCAAAAACCCTGCGTTTCATTTCGCCTTTGTATTCTCCGTCTGCAAAAACAGTTAAGAATGTTTTATCAGAATAAATTTGATTCTCTGCAGCGCCTTCACGAATTGGCATCATACCTTCATAGCTAATATAACGCGTAATAAAAGCTCCTAAAAGAATAAAGATAAAGGCAATATGTAGTAATAAAGTTGCCCATTTTTCTTTTCTTAATAGTTGGTAACGTTTGATGTTTCCGAAGAAGTTAATCATGAAAAAGACCATTATAGCCTCGAACCATTTGGTATTGTAAATTAAAATTCTGGCAGTATCAGTATTGTATTTACTTTCGATAAAAGTTCCAACACCCATTGCGATTGCGAATGTTAAAAAAAGAACGGCCATTAATCGTGTAGAAAACAAAAAAGAGAATATTTTTTTATCCATTTCTGAGGAATTACATTGTATAAAAGTGCCACAAAAGTACTTAAAAATGTTGAGTTCCAATATTTGCCTTTTGTTAATAAAAACCAAAAAAGGCTAGTTTCATTTTTAAATTTCATTAACAAACCCGAATTAAATAGAATTCAATAATTTCTTTGATAGTAAATATTTTTTATTAGATTTGTGTAATCGATTACATTGTAAATTTGTTTTTTATTGGAGCTATTTTTTTACTATCATTAAAAAATCAACTTATTTATAAGAATTGTTTCTACTAACAACCAAACTTCATATAATTAAAAGCATGAAAACTAAACCTATTAACTTATTTTGTATTGCTCTAACCATTTTACTAGGAAACTGGTCAACTAATACAATTGCCCAAAATTCACAGCCTTACGATTCGTACGAAAATATTGAATTTAAAATGGCAAAAATTCAAGAGCCAAAAATCCCAAATAATACCGTAAACATAAAAGAATTTGGTGCTATTAACGGTGGTTATGTTTTAAACACTAAGGCTTTCGCCGATGCCATAGATGCCGTTTCAAAAAAAGGTGGTGGAAAAATAATAATTCCACCAGGAATCTGGCTTACGGGTCCGATTATCTTAAAAAGTAATATTGAATTGCACGCTGAAACAGGTGCATTAATAAAATTTTCAACCGATAAAAGTTTATATCCTATTATTCAAACCAGTTTTGAGGGATTGAATACCTGGCGTTGCATCTCTCCTATTTACGGTAAAAATCTTGAAAATATTGCTTTTACAGGAAATGGTGTTTGGGACGGTTCAGGAGAAGTTTGGAGACAAGTAAAAAAGAGCAAACTAACCGAAAGCCAATGGAAAAAAGTAATTGCTTCTGGAGGTGTTTTAAATGATAAAAAAGAAAGCTGGTATCCATCTGAGACTTTTATGAAAGCTTCTGTTGGAGCCGATCAAAATGTACGTCTTGATTTAAAAACCAAAGAAGAATTTGAAGCTATTCATGACTTTCTTCGTCCGGTAATGGTGAGTATCCAGAATAGTAAAAGAGTTCTTTTTGACGGACCGGTTTTTCAAAATTCTCCGGCATGGAATATTCATCCACTTATGGTTGAAGATTTAATTGTTCGTAATGTTACCGTTAGAAATCCGTGGCATTCTCAAAACGGAGATGGACTTGACGTTGAATCATGTAAAAATGTATTGGTAGAAAATTCTAGTTTTGATGTAGGTGATGACGCGATTTGTATCAAATCAGGAAAAGATAAGGATGGTCGTGAAAGAGGTGTTCCGTGTGAAAATATAATTGTAAAAAACAATATCGTATATCATGGACATGGCGGTGTAACTGTTGGAAGTGAAATGTCAGGCGGCGTAAAAAATCTTCACGTTTCAAACTGTACTTTTATGGGGACGGATGTTGGACTTCGTTTTAAAAGCAACAGAGGACGTGGCGGAGTAGTTGAAAATATCTTTATTTCGGATATTTTTATGACTGATATTCCATCTCAGGCGATTTCTTTTAATCTCTATTATGGAGGAAAATCTATAGAAGAAACATTGGCAGAAGGAGATACTAAAATTAAAACTCAGGTAATTCCGGTAAACGAAGAAACACCTCAGTTTAAAAATATTTCAATCAAAAATATTACGATTAAAGGGGCACAGCAGGCTGTATTTTTACAAGGTTTACCAGAAATGAATCTGCAAAACATCGAACTTTCTAATTTGATTATAACCGCTGATAAAGGGTTTTCTATAATTGATGCTAACGGAATTAAAATTACTAATGCCAAATTAGATATTAAAAATCCGACGATATTCGAAATATACAATGGTAAAAATATGGTTCTGAAAGATGTTGAATTCAACTCCACTTCGCCAAAAGCCGTTATAATTGATGGTACTGCAAGTGAAAAAATAGAATTAATTTCTTCTAAAAAAACAGAATATGTTAAAAAAACAACTATTAGCGAAGCCGTTTCAAAAGGCGCCGTAAAACTTTAAACGCACTAAAATTTAGAATAAACCCGTTACTTATAATTAGTTAAGTAACGGGTTTTTATTTTGTGTAAAAATTTAAATAATTAAGAGGTTTTTAAATGAAGGACAAACTGGTAAAAACAACCTACTTTAAAAAATAATCTTATTTTTGCTTTATGATTCGAATAACGTTAATTGGTTCAGGAAATGTTGCGCAGCATTTGATAAAAGCTTTCTCTAAAAGTGAAGCTGTCGAAATTGCACAAGTATTTTCGAGAAAAAAAGAAACTTTGGCTTCTCTAATTGATTATGATAAAATTGTAAATGATTTTGAAAATTTAAAAGAAGCTGATTTATATATTATTGCTGTTTCAGACAATTCAATTTCAGAAGTTTCACAAAAAATACCGTTTAACAATCAACTTGTGGTTCATACTTCGGGAGCAGCTTCCATCGAAACGTTAGACGATAAAAATCGTAAAGGCGTTTTTTATCCCCTTCAAACTTTTTCAAAGAATAAAGACATTGATTTTTCTGTAATTCCGATTTGTCTGGAAGCTGAAAATACATTTGACTTTCGTGTTTTGGAAACTGTCGCCAAAAGTATTTCAAATGCCGTTTTTCCAATAAATTCAGAACAACGAAAAGCATTGCATGTAGCAGCCGTTTTTGTGAATAATTTCACGAACCATTTATATCAGATTGGTCAGGAAATTTGTGATGAAAATCAGGTTTCGTTTGAGATTTTGAAACCCTTGATTCAGGAAACTGCTGAAAAAATAAAAACTTTAGACCCAATTGATGCACAAACAGGACCTGCAAAACGCAATGACTCCAGTACAATTAAAGCACATTTGAATTATTTAACCACAGAAAATCAAAAGAATATTTATAAAATACTAACACAATCTATACAGCATAATGGCAAAAAGTTATAAAGAAATAATGAATGACATCACAACGTTTATTTTTGATGTTGATGGTGTACTTACAGACAGTTCAGTTTTTGTAACCAATGAAGGAGAAATTCTTCGCACAATGAATATTCGTGATGGTTATGCCATGAAAGCAGCTGTAGAAAGCGGCTATAATGTCTGCGTTATTTCTGGCGGAAGCAATGAAGGCGTTCGCGTTAGACTTCGTAATTTAGGGATTACTGATATTCATTTAGGAACTCCTGATAAAGTAGAAACCTTTAAGGAATACACCGATATTTACAATATAAAACCAGAACAAGTATTATACATGGGCGACGATATTCCTGACTTTCATGTCATGAAATTAGTTGGATTACCAACCTGCCCACAAGATGCAAGCCCTGAAATCAAAAATATCAGCCGTTATATCTCACACGTAAAAGGAGGAAGAGGCGCTGCACGTGACGTAATTGAACAAGTAATGAAAGTGCAGGGAAAATGGATGGAATATTTTAACGGAAAACATGATTAATAATGGTTAATTGTGAATTATTCATTCAATAAAACCTTTGAACCTTTGTCTCTCTGAACCTTTGTAACTAAAGAAAAAAATGAAATACCTCAAACTCATTCGGTACCAAAATCTATTGATGCTTGCATTTATGCAGCTATTATTTCGTTATTCATTTTTAAAACAACAAGATATTCAATTAGCTTTAACTGATTGGCAATATGGATTATTGGTTTTAAGCACCATTTTATTGGCCGCTGCGGGTTATGTGATTAATAATATTTTTGATGTTGCCTCAGACACCATCAACAAGCCAAATGATGTTGTTATTGGGAAAGGAATTACCGAAACACGTGCTTATAATATCTATTTCGGATTAAATATTACGGGTGTTGCGATTGGATTTTATTTGTCAAATGTGATTATGAGACCTGGTTTTGCTACTATTTTTATCTTAATTGCTTCTTTGCTTTATTTCTATTCGACAACTTTAAAACAGATCATGCTTTTAGGGAATTTTGTCGTAGCATTACTACTTGCTTTAAGTGTTATTATCATTGGTATTTTTGATATTTTTCCAGCAACAGATGTTGACAATCAGGCGCAAATGGCGAGTTTGTTTTCAATATTAATTGATTATGCGTTGTTTGCTTTTATGATTAATTTTATTCGTGAAATAGTGAAAGATATTGAAGATGTAAATGGCGATTATAATCAAGGAATGAATACGTTACCAATTGCAATTGGAATAAGCAGAACCGCAAAAATTGCCTTGGGATTTGCTATTGTTCCGTTTATATTATCGTTGCTTTATATCAATAAATACTTTGTAGAAAACGATCTTCTTATTGTAACTTTATATGCCTTTGCTTTTGTTTTAGCTCCTCTTTTGTATTTCATAGTAAAAATATTTAGTGCAAAATCACAAAAAGATTTTCATCATTTAAGTACCGTTTTAAAATTGATTTTACTTTTCGGAATTTTATCAATAGTAGTTATTACCTTAAATATCAAATTCAATGCTTAAAGAAAAATTAAAAAAATATACCCTGATTCTGGCTTCTGGCTCGCCACGAAGACAGCAATTTTTCAAGGATTTAGATTTGGATTTCGAAATTAGACTGAAAGATGTTGAAGAAATTTATCCGCCTGAATTAAAAGCGGTTGAGATCACTGATTTTTTAGCCCAATTAAAAGCAAATGCTTTTGAAGGTGAACTCAAAGAAAATGAAATATTAATAACCAGCGACACCATTGTATGGCATCAAAATAAAGCTTTAGGAAAACCTAAAAATGCTGATGAAGCTTTTGAAATGATCAGATCAATGTCAAATACCTCTCACGAAGTTTTTACATCAGTTTGTTTTAAAACCAACACTGCTTCTACTCTTTTAAATGATGTTACTAAAGTAACTTTCAATGATTTATCTGACGAAGCTATTTTGTATTATATAGAAAATTACAAACCTTATGACAAAGCTGGTGCATATGGCATTCAGGAATGGTTTGGTTTTATGGCAGTTGCAAAAGTTGAAGGCTCTTACACCAATGTTATGGGATTACCGACAGCAAAAGTTTACGAATATTTGAGTACTTTAGTGTAAAAAAATAATTTATGTTTTCTTTTAAAGAATATAGTCAGGAAATAGTAACAACTATAATACTTCTTTTAACCCTGGCGGCTTTAAGAATTATTGTTGCCAAATTGATTCGTCGGTACGCTAGCAGCAGTCAATTATTAGAACATCGAACAAATTTAGTGATCAAATACATTCATATTTTGATGAATATTTTGGTTACGATAAGTTTGATTATCATTTGGGGCGTTAATACCGAGGATATTTTTTTTACGGTTTCCTCCGTTACAACTGTTATTGGTGTTGCTATGTTCGCGCAATGGTCTATTTTGAGCAATATTACTTCTGGGATGATTTTGTTTTTTTCGTTTCCTTTCAAAATTGGTGACACGATTAAAATTCATGATAAAGACTTTCCAATTGAAGCTGAAATCGAAGATATTAGCGCTTTTCATGTCAACTTAAGAACCAAAGAAGGCGAAAGAATCATTTTTCCAAATAATCTATTACTCCAAAAAGGCATTTCTATTATGCCAACGCATTACGAAGACAAAGAGTTTTTCGATTAAATGTGAATGGGAATTTTATAACGTTACTACAGAAACGTACAACGCTGTTTTTGGAAAAAATAAGGAAATTTGTTTAGATCTTATTCCGATTTCTAAACCTAATTTTTTACTACCAAAATGATTCGTTCAGTCAAATTGCCTTTTTATGCAAAACTTTCCCTTATACTTGTAAGTTTAATTTGTTTTGCTGCAATATTCTGCATTGGAAAAAATATTATTACACCTGTATTAATGGCCTTTTTATTTGCCGTTTTATTACTCCCTATTTTCACCTTATTAAATGTAAGATTTAAATTTTCACGGCATCTTGCTGCAATAATTTGTGTCCTAACATTTGCCGCGCTTATTGTTGGAATCCTAGTTTTTATCTCTTATCAGGTCAAAGATATTGCCAACGATTTTGATGCCATAAAGAAAAACACCAATTATTTTATCACTGAGGTTCATAAATTTATAAAGGAGAATTTTCATATTAGCATTGGCGAACAAAAAAAATACATTGATACCGTAACAAAAGATTCAGTAAAAAATGGAGGTGCTGGTACTGTTAGTTCGGCGATATTATCAATTACAGATCTTCTTCTAGATTGTACTATCATCCCTATTTACACTTTCTTGTTTCTACTTTATAAAGACCATTTTATTCTTTTTTTGGCAAAATTAATTAATAAAGAAGATCACCCTGCCCTAAAAGATATTCTTGCACAAATTAGACTTTCAATAAACAATTATATTGTCAGCTTATTATTAGAAATGATTGCAGTTTCAATTCTTACGGGTTTAGGCCTGTGGATTGTGGGTGTAAAATATTTTATTCTGTTAGGATTAATAACCGGAATATTAAATTTGATACCTTATATAGGAATAACAATTGCGGGTGTGATTAGTCTTTTAGCTTCCTTAACCGCAACTCCTGAAACTTCAGTAATTTTAAGTATTTTACTTGTAAATGTTATTGTTCAGTTAATCGATAATAATCTGCTTGTGCCTTTAATAATTAATTCAAAAGTAGAGATCAATGCTTTTGTATCTATTATAGGAATTATTGTTGGGGGTGCTGCTGCAGGAATTTCGGGTATGTTTTTGGCAATTCCGTTACTGGCAATTTTAAAAATTATTTTTGAACGAATCGAATCTTTAGAACCGTGGGGCTATTTAATGGGCAATCATATGCCAAGAAAATTTAAGTGGCAGATTAGAAAAGCTAAAATTGAATCGAAAATAAACTAATAACAAAAATGTTACTCTTATTTTACTTATATTCATATAAAAATCCTCTTGTGCAGCAAAAAAATACCTGAATGTCTCTAATTAAAAAAATAGTTTTTTTTATCTCATTATGCTTTTGTATGCAAATTACTCAAGCACAGATAAATACTAAAAAAGAAGACGGTAAAGGTAAAAAAGATAGTACTGAGATCTATACAAAGATTCAGAACTACTCTAAGAAAAATAAATTTACTCAAACACTTCATAAACTTTTATTTAGAGCAAAAAAACCTCGAAAAAAGGAAGATTTTATTGTTCCTCAAGATACTGCTGATTATAGTGGGAAAATTATCCGTCGAATAAACATTGTAACATTAGATCCTTTTGGACATTCTGTTACAGATACCACGCAGGTACCTCGAAATTGGGGCGAAAGAACAGGAAACAGGCTGCACCTAAAAACGAAAAAGATTGCTATTAAAAATCTATTATTATTTAAACGAAATTCCGTTTATGACAGTTATAAAGTACAGGAATCGGAACGTTTGATTCGTGCTCAAAAATATGTGACTGCAGTTCGAATAACGCGTCAGGTAGTAGCCTCTGATTCTATTGATATTACTATTCGTGTTTTAGACTCCTGGAGTACTATTCCGAGATTTTCTATTTCGAGCAATCGGGTTTCTGTTGGATTTAAAGAGAAAGATTTTTTTGGGTCTGGTCAACAATTAGAATACCGTTTTACCAATCGTTTTGATGACGGAAGAAACGGTAATGATGTAACGTATACCGTACCGAATATTAAAAATACTTATATTGGAGCAACCTTACATTACAATATTGATCTTGACAATAATTATTCTAAAACAATAAATATTGAACGTCTATTCTATTCTCCTTTAACCAAATGGGCCGGTGGCGTATATGTAGGACAAGATTTTAGAAAAGATACTTTACAGGCACCAGATATGACTTATGAATATCAGCCTTTTAAATATAATTTTCAGGATTTTTGGGCTGGAAAAGCATCTAAAGTATTTGAAACTGAAAATGGTGGCATAACCAATCTGATAGTTTCAGCTCGTTTTCTAAATGTGAACTTTAGTGAGAGTCCATCAGATTTGTACGATCCGACGAATTTTTATTCGGATCAAAAACTAATTTTATCAGGAATTGGACTCAATACCAGAAAGTTTATCAAAGACAGTTATATTTTTAGAAACGGGCAAACTGAAGATGTTCCTATTGGTCGAATTTATGGAATTACACTCGGTTATCAGTATAAAAACACATTTTGGCGGCCTTATATAGGCGGACAATTTTCTTTTGGAAATTATTACAGATGGGGATTTTTCAGTACTAATTTTGAAGCAGGTACTTTTTTTCATCAGTCTAAAACCTACGAAACAGCATTTGCAATTGAGAGCAATTATTTTACAAAACTATATCGTATAGGAAATTGGAAGCTAAGACAATTTGTTAATCCGAGAATTGTTATTGGAGTAAATCGTGAAGATATCATTGGAGATCAATTAAATATAAACGAACGAAATGGTTTAGCCGGATTTAACAGTGCTGTATACGGAACAAATAAAATGCTTCTATCTCTTCAAACCCAAACTTATTCTCCTCACGCACTTTGGGGATTTCGTATGAATCCGTTTTTTAATTATTCAATTGCAGTATTAGGAAGCCCAAATAATGCGATGGGGCGAAATAAAGCTTATTCTAAAGTGACTCTTGGCTTGGTAATCAGTAATGACTATTTAGTTTTCAGTTCTTTTCAATTGTCATTGTCATACTATCCAACTATACCATTTGAAGGCGATAATGTTTTCAAAACCAATACATTTGAAACTACAGATTATGGTTTACAAAGTTTTGAACTTGGAAAACCAAAAATTGTGGATTATAAATAAAAATGAAATATTTTTCAGTTTTATTTCATTTTCTAAGCATTTCAAAACAGATTAAAAATCAGATATTTACAAAAAACATAACCTAATATCGATCGATAAACTGCATGTTTTATCCGACCAAATGTATCTGTTTTTTATTTTTGGCACAGTATATGGATATCCCTAAACAAGAATAACATTAAATCTTAAAAAAAATGAAAACAATAAAAATAGCAATCGCCGGATTATTCCTTTTGGTTGCAAATGCAACACAAGCCCAAGTATCAATTAATGTTAATATAGGAACACCTCCAGCTTGGGGTCCTTCAGGATATGCTGAAACAGAATATTATTATTTGCCAGACATTGAAGCATATTACGACGTAAGAGCATCACAATTCATTTATTTTGGTGATGGAAGATGGGTTAGAACAACTTATTTACCAAGACAATATAGAAATTATGATTTATATGGAGGTTATAAAGTAGTCTTGAATGATTATCACGGTAGAACTCCATATACATACTTTGATCGTCATAGAGTAAGATATTACAAAGGATATCATGGTGCGCCACAAAGACCTTATAAACCAAGACCTGTTTATGGTTATAGTGATCGTCATGATAATCACAGAAATTATAAACATTATGATAAGCATGATCGTCATGATGATCACCATGACAGACACGACAAACATGATAGACATGATGATGATCATGGACACGGACGAAGATAAATATTTGCTAAATAGTTATTTAAAAAAGAGTATCAAAAATTTGATACTCTTTTTTTTTGCATGTATAGTTTCTCCTAACTCTGTTAGATTTTATCTGGCAGCTTTTTTTGGAATAAATTTTGTTGAAAGAAAGTCAATAACTAAACATTAACATTTCATTTAAATAGTGTTCAACAATATAATTACTATTTTTGAACCTCTTTCAAAAACACCAAAATACGCTATGCGAAAAATTCAGTTACAAATTCTTCTATTTTTTTTAACCGGAATTTCAATTTCTTTTGCACAACAACCACAAAAACCAAGTTCTGTTGAGATTTATAATCAAATAAAAAAACTTAACTTTTTAGGTTCGGTTTTATATGTTGCCGCTCATCCTGATGACGAAAACACACGTTTGATTTCTTATATGGCAAACGAAATGAATGCCAGAACCGGTTATTTGTCATTGACACGTGGCGATGGAGGTCAGAATTTAATTGGTCCGCAATTGCGTGAATTACTTGGTGTAATCAGAACGCAGGAATTAATTGAAGCCCGAAAAATTGATGGTGGAGAACAGTTTTTTTCCAGAGCAAATGACTTTGGTTTTTCAAAAACGCCGGATGAAACTTTGCAAATCTGGGATAAAGACAAAGTCCTTGCTGATGTTGTCTGGACAATACGAAAATTTCAGCCAGATGTAATCATTAATCGATTTGATCATCGTTCGCCAGGTACAACGCACGGACATCATACATCATCAGCGATGTTAAGTGTCGAAAGTTTTAAACTGACCAATGACCCTAAAGTATATCCCGAACAATTAAAATATGTAAAACCGTGGCAGGTAAAAAGACAGTTTTTTAATCCGTCCTGGTGGTTTTATGGAAGCCAGGAAAAATTTGACGCTGCCAATAAATCAAAATTTACCAAATTAGAGACTGGTGTTTATTATACCGGTATCGGAAAATCAAATCAGGAAATTGCCGCTTTAAGTCGAAGCCGTCACCAGTCTCAAGGTTTTGGAAGTACTGGCGCTCGTGGTGAAGAAACAGAATATCTGGAACTTATCAATGGCGAAACTCCAACAGAAAGAGATGATTTATTTGATGGAATCGATACTTCATGGAACCGTGTTAAAAACGGTAAACCAATTGGAGAATTAATTTCAAAAATCATCTCAAAGTACGATTTTAGCAATCCATCAGCAAGTATTCCGGATTTGGTAAAAGCGTATACCATGATCGAAGCTTTAGATGATGATCATTGGAAACCTTTAAAGGCTACAGCAATAAAAAACATTATTGCCTCTTGCTCTGGCTTATATCTTGAAGCTGTTGCCAGCGAACAGGAAGCAACGCCTGGAAGTATTATTAAACTAAGTCTTGAAGTGATTAACAGAAGTCCTGTGGAAATGCAATTGACAAGTGTAACTTCTTTACCGGATAACAAAACAACAGTTCAAAATAGCATTCTAAAAAATAATAACGACCAGAAAAGTATTCTTCAAATACAACTTCCGGAGAATTTAGAATACACACAGCCGTACTGGCTTAAAGAAAAAGCGACTGTTGGAATGTACACGGTTTCTAATCAGGAAAACATAGGGATTCCGGATATTATTAGAGAAGTAAAAGTTGTTTTTAATATAAAAATTAATGGAATTGAAATTCCGTTTGAACGCAATGTTGTTTACAAATACAATGACGGTGTAAAAGGCGAAATGTATAATTTCCTTGATATTGTACCAGAAGTTACGACTTCAATTTCAGAAAAAGTATTGATTTTCAAAGATACCAAAAGCAAAATGATTCCGGTAAAAGTTCGCGCCGGCAAAGATGTTATTACGGGAAAATTGCAATTAGAATTGCCGAAAAGCTGGGTAGTTTCGCCAAAAGAGATTGCATTTTCTTTAAATAAAAAAGGGAATGACCAAACCTTTTATTTTGAAGTTACTCCTCCCTTAAATCAGGAAGAAACTGTTGCAAAAGCGATTGCTATTGTTGACAGCAAACGTTTTGACAAAGACGAAACAATTATCGATTATAGCCATATTACCAAACAAATGGTTTTAAAACCAGCTGAGTCAAAATGTATCCGAGTTGATTTAAAAACTTCTGGTGATGCCATTGCTTATATTATGGGTGCTGGTGACGAAGTTCCGGAAAGTTTAGCCCAAATGGGATATAAAGTTACCATTTTGAAACCCGAAGAAATTACGCCTGAAAGACTAGATTCCTTTAGTACTGTTATAACTGGTGTCCGCGCTTACAATACCGTAAATGCTTTGGCCAACAAACAAAAAATACTTTTTGATTTTGTGAAAAGTGGTAAAAACATGATTGTACAGTATAATACATATGGCAGAATGGTAACCGATCAGATTGCGCCTTATCCGTTAAAAGTATCAAACGATCGTGTAACGGAGGAAAATGCCAAAATTACTTTCCTGGCTCCAAATCACCCTGTTTTAAATACACCTAATAAAATTACTGAAAAAGACTTTCAAGGCTGGACACAAGAACAAGGTTTGTACTATCCAAACCAATATGACCCTGCCTTCACTCCTATCATATCGTCACATGATAAAGGAGAATCTGCTAAAGATGGTGCTTTATTAGTCGCACCATATGGAAAAGGATACTATATTTACACTGGTTTAAGCTTTTTTAGAGAATTGCCTGAAGGTGTTGCTGGTGCATATAGATTGCTCTCCAATATCATCTCGTTAAAACAACCAATAGAAGCTCCTAAACAAGAATTAAAGAAATAAAAATCACAAAAAAATGGAAGCCAAAAAAGAAAAAAAATGGAAAAAAAGCTACACCTATGTTTTGGTAGCCAATGCCATTTACATCCTAATTTTTTTCTTAATCATGCAATTATATTCATAACCTATGCAACTATTTGACTGGATCGTACTTATTGTTACCCTTTTATTCATTGTTGGATATGGTTCCTGGAAAACCAAAGGAAGTAAAAACGTTGAAGATTTTATTCTGGGAAACAACGAAACGCCGTGGTATACTGTGGGACTTTCGGTGATGGCGACCCAGGCCAGCGCGATTACGTTTTTATCTACACCAGGTCAGGCTTATCATGACGGAATGGGGTTTGTGCAATTCTATTTTGGATTGCCAATTGCTATGATTGTAATTTGTGTGACTTTTATTCCGCTATATCATAAAAATAAGGTTTATACCGCCTATGAATTTCTAGAGAAACGTTTTGATGTTAAAACACGCTCACTGGCAGCAATTCTTTTTTTAGTGCAAAGAGGTTTAGGAACCGGATTAACTATTTATGCTCCGGCGATCATTTTGTCGGCACTTTTGGGGTGGAATTTAACCATTATGAACATCATCATCGGACTTTTGGTTATTATTTATACTTTTTCGGGAGGAACAAAAGCTGTAAACGTAACACAGAAACAGCAAATGTTTGTGATTATGTCGGGAATGTTTATCACCTTCTTTTTGATTTTGCATTACCTTCCAAATGATATGACTTTCACCAGCGCGATGCATATTGCGGGTGCGAATGATAAAATGAATATTGTTGATTTCTCTTTTGATCCGGAAGAAAAATATACTTTTTGGAGTGGAATTACGGGAGGTTTCTTTCTGGCCCTCGCCTATTTTGGTACAGATCAGTCTCAGGTTGGAAGATATTTATCCGGAAAATCGGTTCGTGAAAGTCAGATGGGATTAATTATGAACGGACTTTTAAAAGTTCCAATGCAATTCTTTATTTTATTGACCGGAGTTATGGTTTTTGTGTTTTTCCAATTCAATCCTGTTCCGCTAAATTTTAATCCGAATAATAAAATTGTAATTGAAAAATCGGCTTATAAAGAAGAATATCACGCTTTAGAGAAAAAACTGATTACGCTTTCAGAAGATAAAAAAGTAATCAATTTATTGTACATCGATCAGTTGAATCAGGATTACGACAATCCGATTTTGCGTAAAGAATTGGTAGCTTTATCTAACAAAGAAAAAGATCTTCGTGATCGTGCTAAAGAAATTATTTCCAAGGCCGATAGTAATAGTGAAACCAATGATAAGGATTATGTATTTTTCCATTTCATTCTGCATTATTTACCAAAAGGTTTGATTGGTTTATTATTGGCGGTAATTCTTTCAGCAGCGATGTCTTCAACGGCTTCGGGATTAAATGCTTTGGCTTCGACAACTGCAATCGACATTTACAAACGAAATCTGAAAACCGAAAAATCGGAGAAACATTATTTGAATGCAACCAAATTCTTTACTTTATTTTGGGGAGTTATAGCGATACTTTTCGCCTGCGTTGGAACTTTGTTTGAGAATCTAATCCAGTTGGTAAACATCATTGGGTCTATTTTCTATGGAACTGTTTTAGGAATCTTTTTAGTTGGATTTTATCTGCGCAGAGTTCAGGCTAAGCCAATGTTTTACAGTGCGATTATTAGTCAGATCACCATTTTTATCATCTATTATTTCATGATTTATACGCAGGAAAAACTAGGCTATTTATGGCTGAATTTTATTGGAGCGATGCTAACAATTATTTTGGCTTTATTGATGCAGGTTTTGTTCTTTAGAGGGAAGACTGATGATGAGGAAGTTGTTTTGGAATAATTAAAAATTATATGAAGAACATTTGGCTCATTTTGCTCTTATTCAATTTTAGTTTATGCTATCCACAATTTGCAATTATTACTGATCCTGATGGTTATGTCAATGTTCGCAGTTCTGAAAAAATTGCTAATAATGTTTCAGATAAACTTAATAATGGATTTATAGTTTATTATTTTGAACCGCAAGGAAATTGGGCTAACATTGATTATAAAAAAGGCGAAAAAGAATTGAATGGTTATATTTATAAAGACAAAATTAAATATATAACTGACTTTAAACAGATCCCATTAAAAAACAATCCAGATGGAAAAGTTATACTTGATAATGGGTCTGTAAAAATTGAAATTACTGAAACCAAATTTTTAAAAGAGAAACACAAATTGCAGTTTTTCAAAAGCAATTCAAGTCAACTTGATAAAATTGACAACCTGCCTCTTTTCGGAACTGACGGAGAAGTCCCAAAAAGAGAATATAAATCTATCCAAATTGAAATAAATAAAGTAAAAGTAGAAATACCACCATCAGCATTACAAAATTTATACGAACCTACTTTATTGAATTCAAAGGCGAATTATGATGAAGTAAATGATATTTTGTATATTCAGTCTTCAAATAGTGATGGCGCAGGTGCTTATGAGGTAATTGGGGTTATAGAAAAGAAAAAATATAAAACTAGAATTGAAGCTTTCGGATTTTAATAAGAAAACGGAAAATTATGTTTCAAAAATTAATTCTAATTCTATTGTTTAGCTGCTGTTTTCAGGTTAAATCTCAAAACTCACAAAATATCGAAGAAGACGAAAATAATTCAATTTCAAATCAACTTTATACAAAATGTTTTGAAAATCTAAATCAAGGTTCTGAAATTTTAGAAAAATATCCAGCGTTTAAAAATGCAAAAATATGCTCTATAATGTATTGTATTGCTTTATTAAGCTATGAAAAAGAAGATCTAAAACTTGTAGCTGAAGAAAGAATGAGAGGTATTGCGACGCAATTATTTAGAGAAGGAACCCCTGTCCTCTTAATTACGGGAATGGAAAGTTATGAAAGAGCACAAAAAAATAATGAAAACCTTGAAGATGATAATCATATAATATATATTAGTATAGCAGCTTGTACGGTTTCACAATTTGAAGCAAGAGCACGAGAGATTATAAATAAGCAAACTAAAACATTGATAAACAATAATAGTCTTAAATATTAATTTGTTTTACTAATTAAGATCAAAAAGAAACACCCAATCCTGAAAATAGTAAAACGAATATGGTTTCTTATTGCCATTTCATTTACAATTTGGTTGGTGTATTCTTATCAATCTAATGGAGTTTCAGATTCATTATTAAAAAGCGATGCTAAAATTTCAGTAAAAGACAACGGCGATTATTTTCTGTTTGAACCAAAACAAAAATTTAATAAAATCTTTATTTTCTATCCTAGTGCGATGGTTGATTCGGCCAGAATTTCGCGCGAAAAACAACAAAACGAAACTTTAAAATGTACACTAGGTTTTATAAATTAATAAACCTTTTAAAAATTTTATCTTAGAAAATCGAAATTTAAAAAATGGTTTTGTATCTTTTTACGGTCTAATTTAGCGCTAATAAAACACTAAAAATGAAACCATTAATTGTTTTAATTTCTGTTTTTTTATTGTCTAATCTTTTCATAAGATTTACATCTGATCAATATAACGTACTCTTAGCAGCGAGAATTGCGATGTGTGCCATGCTCTGTTTTACAGCTGTTGCTCATTTTGTTTTCACTAAAGGAATGTCCATGATGATCCCTCCTCAAATACCTTTTAAAACCGAATTGATCTATATCACCGGAGTAATTGAGATTTTTCTGGGAATCGGTCTTTTGATACCAGGTTTAAAAATATATGCTGCCTGGTCAACACTATTTTTTCTGATTTTTATGCTTCCTGCCAATATTTATGCAGCTGTAAAGCACATAGATTATCAAAAAGGTAGTTTTGATGGCAAAGGAATAACTTACTTGTGGTTCAGAGTTCCATTGCAACTTTTATTTATTGTGTGGATCTATTTAAGTACAATTAAAATATGGTAAATTTATAGTAATGTGAAATCCTCTATTTAAATTGTCATTAAAAATTCACAATATATTCATTATGAAAGATCTAAAAAAATACAGCAATAAAACAAAAGCTGCTTTCATTTTACTGATTGTGATGCTCATTATTTTATTGAGCAATTTTAATACGTTACGAAATTCTAAAAAAGTAAACGAAAACATCAATGCGATTTATAACGACCGTTTGATGGTATCCCATTATATTTTTCAATATTCTAAACAACTTCATTTTATAAAAAGTGAAGCCGAAAAACTGAATTTAAGCGATAACACTAAAAAAGATGAAATTATTCATACTTTAAAAATCGTTCACAGCATTGATGATTTGTATGCCAAAACAGTTTTGACAAATAAAGAAAAAGAACATTTTGATGTTTTTTTGGCATCGTGTAAAGAAATTAACAATCAGGTTGAAAATAAAAACTGGAATAAAATTGCTTTTGCCAGCGAAGAAGCCTTGAAAACTTTAGAATCGCTGTCTCAAATTCAGGTAAAAGAAGGCAAAGCAAAATTAGCCAGCGCCAACAAAATGTATAACGATAATAATAGTCTTGGTCAATTACAGATTGCATTGTTGATTATTTTAGGAGGAATTACTTTCTACCTCTTAATTGTAAAAAAGATCAAAAGAAATATTAAGATTCCTGAACCACCAAGTTTGAATTAATCTATTTCAGTTTTCGATCTTCTTCTTTAATACGAAGATCATTTATGCTTGCAAATCTTTTTTGCATTAAACCATTCGAATCAAATTCCCAGTTTTCATTTCCATAAGCTCTAAACCAGTTTCCTTCAGAATCCTGATATTCATATTCAAATCGGACTGCAATTCTGTTATCGGTATGTGCCCAATATTCTTTCTTCAATTTATAATTGATTTCTTTTTTCCATTTTTGAGTTAAGAAACGAACAATCTCTTCTCTTCCATTCACAAATTGATCTCTGTTTCGCCATTCGCTATCAACCGTGTAAGCTTTTGAAACTCGTTCGGGATCCTGACTGTTCCAGGCATCTTCAGCCAACTGAATTTTTTCTTTTGCCGTTTCTAAAGTAAAAGGTGGCAATGGTAGTTTTTGTTCCATTTTTATAAAATTAAAGTTTGAATGATTTTTTTTGATTGCTCAATTAGTTGGTTTGATTTGAATAACTGACTTTCGATTATACAACTCTCAAATAATAAATAAATATGATCTGACAGCAGTTCGTTATCTATAATGCTTTGAAAATAAGCTCTCAAATCGTATTTGTGACTCTGAAGTACATTTAGAATCTTAACGTTATCTGAAGGGATTTCAGAAAGTATATTTAAAAAACTACAGCCTCTGAAATTCTCCTTTTTATTCATAAAGATTAAAAAATCAAACGAACTCAAGACTTTTGGTTTAGTCTCTTTTTCATTAGAAGTAAACTGTTCCAATTGATTAAACCAGAAAGAATGACGCTCATTTAAAAAAGCAACACATAAATCTTCTTTCGATTTAAAGTGCTGATAAAAACTGGCTTTTGCAACTTTGGCCTCCTCAATAATCTGATTAATTCCAGTAGCATTATAGCCTTGTTGATGAAACAATGTAAATGTTTTTTCTAAAATTCGTTCTCTCGGTGACATTCAGATTAAATTTATGAATGGCAAATATACATCTTTTTTCAAACAACACAGACAAGTCTGTCTATGTGTTTTTACCCATACTATTCTCATTTCGACGAAGGAGAAATCACTCATGAAATTCGACAATGATTGTCGATTTACTTTGTGGAGTTACTAGTGTGATTTCTCCTTCGTCGAAATGACACAAAACTCAAAAAAAATTCCAAATTCCAAACTTTTACAAGCCTTGGAATTTGGAATTTAAAAATATTGGGATTTTGAAGTCTAAAGCATTATCTGCTCCACTCTGCAATACTATCTTTATTCATTTTTACGTAATCTTGATTCTTAGCAGTTTCAGCAGCAGCTAACGAAGCTTTTGCAGTTTCGATTGCACCTTTTTTATCACCTTGTTTTGCCTGGATTAATGATTTCAATCTTAAGATAAAATAGGGTCTGTCAGCACTCATATCTAAAGATTTGTCAACATATGTTCTGGCAGTTTCAATGTTTCCGTTTGATTGGAACAAATACTGTGCTGCAGCAAAATAATCATTTGCAGATGGTCCGGCCAAAACTTTATCAATACTTGCAGTAGCTGTTTTTGCTGTCGGAACTTCAAATTTCAAAGCTACATGAGAGTTTTCCCAAGCCATTTCTAAATATGCAAAATTTGGATCTAAGCCATTAATTCCAATTGTGAAAGTTTCAACAGGAGTTGGTAATGCATTTTCTTTAACCGTAGTTCTTAAAGCTACATAAGCATCGCTCCAGTTTTCCGGTAATCCCCAGTTGTCAGTTGAAAGATAGAAAATCACTTCCCAGCTTTCGATTTTAGGAATAGTGTAAATTGCATATTTTCCTTTTTTCAATGTTTTACCATCGATAACAACATCATCACTAAAATTAATAATTGTGTTTTCATTAGCACCCGTTCTCCAAAGTTTACCAAACGGAACTAAATTTCCAAATACAGCTCTACCTCTCGCCCCTGGTCTTGAGTACGTAACTTCAACATCTGTCAAACCAACAGTTTGTTTGATATAAGCTTTAGGACTCGCTTGTGGTGTTTTTATCTGAGCCTCTGTAGCAAAAGGTGCTATTATAATAGCTAATGCAATAAGTAGTTTTTTCATTATTAGGTTTTATTTGTTTTGTTCAAATTTACAAATTCAATTAGGTAACAAATGTTAAATTTAACTTAATTCAGGCGCCAAGCTGTGATATTTTTTCAGCAGTCAATTCATTAAAATGATTGATAATTAAATTAGCTTCTGACAAATCTTGTAATTTAGAATGATGACTATTGTAGCCGACACAATAAATCCCCGCTGCTTTTGCTGCTTTTACCCCATTTGTACTATCTTCAATGATAATACAATTCTCTTTTGGTGCAACAGACAATGATGCAGCATGTACAAAAATCGCAGGGTCTGGTTTTGATTGCGGAAAATCTTCGCCACTTACAATATGTGTGAAATATTGATGTAAATTAAATCTCGTAAAAACACGTTCGATCGTAACTTTTGATGCAGAAGAAGCCAGAATCAACTGGATACCGTTTGCATATAAATCCTTAATCAAATCTTCAACACCTTCCAGTAAATACAAATCTTCTTTAGTGTCAAAAGCATCATTAAAAATACTTCTCTTTCTCTGAATCAAATCTTCTACTTCATGTTCAATCACCGGAAAAAATCCTTTTAAAGTCTGAAATGTATTTCGGGTAGAAAATCCGGTAAACGAAGTATACATTTCTTCAGGTACTTCAATATTTAATTCTGAAAATTGTTTGTAATAGGAATAACGGTGTACGGGTTCAGTGTCTACAATTACACCATCCATATCAAAAATTACTGTTTTTATCATTCTTTTTAAGGTTCTAAGATTCTAAGGTTTTATTTGTTTCAGGTTTCAGGTTTCAAGTTGTATAACTTTGCGTTCATTGCGTAGACCCTTGCGAACTTTGCGGTTAAACAAGACAACGTATACAACCAGAAACAAAGAAAACTTGAAACTTGAAACAAGCATCTACTCTTTTTTAAGCAAGTGACGGATCACCGTTTCTGCGGCGTGAAGGCCAAATAATCCGGGCATATAACTATTAGTTCCATAGAACGATTTTTTGAAGTTTTTCCCATCGGTTAACTTTAAGCTTTTTTCATCCTGAATTTCAGAAGAAAAAACCACTTTCAATTTGTTGATTTTTACCGCTTTTAGACGTTTACGAATTGCCTTTGAAAAATAACAATTTATGGTTTTAGAAATATCGGCAACTTTTACTTTAGAAGCCAGCATTTTTCCGCCTGCACCCATACTGCTAATGATTTTTACTCTTTTGCGTTTTGCTGCAATGATTAAATTAAGTTTTGGTGTAATACTATCAATACAATCCAAAACATAATCAAATTCCGGAGAAACGATTTCAAAAGCTCTTTCCGGAGATAAAAATTCCTGAACGCGTGTTAGTTTCAATTCCGGATTTATATCCATTAAACGATCCCCAACAATAGTAATCTTTGGTTGTCCAACTGTTGAATGCAACGCTGGCAATTGCCTGTTGATATTTGTAATATCAACAACATCTCCATCAACAATAGTCATATTTCCTACTCCTGCTCTGGCCAAAAACTCAGCTGCAAATGATCCAACTCCTCCTAAACCCACTACCAAAACATTGGAGTTTTTTAAGTTTTCTAATCCTTCTTTTTTAAATAAAAGCTCGGCTCTTTCTGTCCACTCTGCCATAAAATCTTTTGTTATTTTGTTTCTTTTGTTTCAGGTTTCAAGTTTCAAGTTGCTTTCCACATCGGCTAACAGCGCTAGTTAAAGATTTCTATCAACTATCTTTATTCTTTATTCTTTATTCTTTATTCTTTATTCTTTATTCTTTATTCTTTGTTCTTTATTCTTTATTCTTTCGAAAAATTGCTTCAAAATTACTTGAGATAATATCTTGTAACTCTTTAATTGTAATGTTTTTATATTCTGATGCTAAATCATAAACTTGTTGAATATTTTCTTCAATGGTATCAGTTTCCAATAGAAATCGATCGCTTGGAATATTCTGAAATACTGTTTTTAATTCTGGATTTCTAAGTAAATATTTTCCAAACGAAATATAAAATCCTGCCGCAATTAATTGATTGGCAAGTTGACTGTTTTTAGAAAATCCGTGAATGACCATTGGAACTGAAATTTTCATTTTCTTCTTAATTTCAATCACTTCCTGAAAAGCAGCAACACAATGAATAACGACTGGCTTTTTATATTTTTCGGCTAAAGCCAATTGCTTTTCAAAAACTATAATCTGTTTTTCTAACGGAATTTCAATTCGTTTATCTAAACCACATTCGCCAATAGCCAGACAATTTTCGGTTTGTAATTTTTCTTCAATAATTTTCAGATCGGCATCAATTCTGTCATCAACAATATACCACGGATGAATTCCAATTGAATAAAACGGAATTGAAGCATCAAATTCATTTGGATATTGATTTACCAATTCCAAAACATTAGATTGATTCGTAAACTGATGCGTATGAAAATTAAAGAATTCCATTAGTGAAAAGTTTTAACTCCTGCTTTAATTTCGATATTCAAATCATTTTCCAGCGGAACAAGCGGACAAGAATATTTGTGATTGTAAGCACAATACGGATTATAGGCCTGATTAAAATCTACCGCAATAGTATTTCCTTTTGGAACTTTTAAATCGATATATCTTCCACCAATATAACTTTCCTTACCACAGGTTAAATCAGAAAATGGCAAGAATAAATGGTCTTTGTATTCTTCTGTTTTAGAAAGATCAATACTTCTGTATACATTCAACTGCAGTGCTTTACCATCAAGTGTAAAGTATAAAGTAGCATATTTTATATATTTTGGTGTTCTTGTTCCGGTAGTTTTCATTTCGAAAACTTTTTCATTTTTTGCCTTTACAAACTTGGCATTGACAAAATATTTAGCATTAACAGGATAAAAATCTAAAGTTTTAAAAACTTTTAAATCTTCTTCCATTAACGGACTCGTCTTAGGATCAGCGTATTCTGAATTTATAGTCTTCTGAAATTTCTCTGTTTCTTTTTTATCAAATTTCTTTTGGCTGAAGCCAAAATTAAAAGTTAATAATAAAGTAAGAAATGCGATTTTTTTCATCTTGGAAATTTTGAACAAAAATAGTTTAAAAGTAACAAAGCAGCAACCGAGATACGTGACAAAGTTTCCTAACTTTGTTGCAAATAATATATTTTTATAATGCTCAAAACTGCCGCCAATCACTACATCAATAATTTTAGAGGATTTTCAAGAGAAATTTGGATACTTACATTGGTTACTTTTATCAATCGTGCCGGTACAATGGTGCTTCCTTTTTTGTCGAAATACTTAAAAGAGGACCTTCATTTCTCTTATAATCAGGTAGGTTGGATTATGGTTTCATTTGGCCTTGGTTCTATGTTAGGATCATGGCTTGGCGGAAAACTTTCGGATAAAATCGGGTTTTATAAAATCATGATTTTTAGCTTATTTACCAGTGGAGTCTCGCTTTTCTTTGTGCAATATATAACGACATTCTGGGGATTATGCATCGGCATGTTTATTCTAATGGTCATTGCAGACATGTTCAGACCGGCAATGTTTGTTTCATTAGGCGCTTATGCCAAACCCGAAAACAGAACCCGTGCCTTGACTTTAGTGCGTTTAGCTGTAAATTTAGGTTTCGCTGCCGGACCAGCTTTAGGAGGATTGATTATTATGGGAATTGGTTATTCCGGATTATTTTGGGTTGACGGAGCTTCGTGTATTATATCCATTTCAATTTTCGCTTTATTGGTAAAAGAAAAGAAAAAAGTAGCTCATGACGATAAAATTGAAAGTGCCACAGATAAAAAATCAGTTTTTCATGATCGAATCTTTTGGGTTTTCTTATTTGTGAGTTTTGTAACGGCTATGATTTTCTTTCAGCTTTTCACGACGCTTCCTTTGTATCATAATGAGAAATTTGGTTTAAGTGAATTTCAGACTGGATTATTAATGACCTTAAACGGACTTCTGATTTTTGCTCTGGAAATGCCAACTGTTGGTTTTTTGGAGCGAAAAGGTTTTCCAAAAATAAAAATCATTATTCTGGGTTCTTTTATTATGGCTTCAAGTTTCTTTTTGCTTCTAATAAATGTTTGGGCCGGAATACTGGTTATTAGTATGATTTGTATTTCAATCGGAGAAATTCTAACCTTCCCTTTTTCAAATGCTTTTGCCTTAAGCCGTGCACCACGTGGTCAGGAAGGACGTTATATGGCACTTTATACCATGAGTTTTAGTTTGGCTCATATTATTAGTTCAAAAGTTGGTTTTGAAATCATCACTCGATTAGGATACCAAATCAACTGGTTTTTCATGGCTTCCATTGGAGTTGTGGCGACTCTTTGTTGCTTTTGGATCAAAAAAGCTTTGATTCTCGAAAAAAAATCTTAACTAATTTTAACTCATAAATTACTCAAATTCAATTTATTACTTTTAAATTTGAAGTGATTTTTTGCACCTTTAATTCAAATCAAACTTAATTTTTAGTTAAATAACTATTTTTATAGTTGCGTAACTAAAAAAATAGTTGTAGGTTTGAATTAAAATTAGAAAACATGCAAAAGTTAACCAACAAGGAAGAAGAGATCATGCACATTTTATGGAAGCTCAAAAAAGCTTTTGTAAAAGAGGTTCAGGCTGAAATTACCGAAGATCAACCGCATTACAATACGCTTTCGACTATTGTTCGTAATCTTGAGGAGAAAGGTTTTGTGTCGCATAATGCTTTTGGAAACACACACCAGTATTACCCGATTATTAGTTTAGAAGCCTACAGCAAAAAATACATGAAAACGGCTATTGACAACTATTTCAATAGTTCTTATAAAAATATGGTTTCATTTTTTGCCAAGGAAGAAAAAATCTCTGCAGCAGAATTACGCGAAATCCTTGCTATGATCGAAGATCCAAAAGAAGACAAAAAATAATAAAACTATTGTTTATGGAAGCACTTTTCATTTATATCGCAAAATCGGCCGGATTGATCACATTATTTTACTGCGCTTATTATTTTTTGTTACGCAAAGAAACTTTTTTCAACAACAACAGATGGTTTTTATTGACCGGTTTAATTACTTCTGCAATATTGCCTTTTGTAGTTTATACTAAAGTGATTTGGGTTGATCCTGCTCCACTTTCTAGTGTAAATTATGCAGAGTTATATTCGGCTCGGATAGAAAAAGATATTTTTGAAATGGACTGGAATTTAGTACTAATAGCCATTTATAGTATTGGATTTTTAGCTTTACTTATAAAATTTGCTTTTGATTTTTATAGCCTAAACTCAATATTAAAAGGAAAACAAATAAAACAACAGGCTGATTTTAAATTTGTTGATATAAACGAAAACATAGCTCCATTTTCTTATTTTGAATATATCGTGTACAACTCATCAATGTACACGGCTTCTGAATTAGAAAGTATCATCGAACACGAAAAAGTACACAGTGATCAAAACCACACCATCGACGTTTTGATTTCCAGAACTTTCTGTATCTTATTTTGGTTCAATCCTTTTATTTGGCTTTATAAAAAAGCGATAACTCAAAATCTTGAATTTATTGCCGATGCAGCAGCGGCTCAAAAAATAGCAGACAAAAAAGCCTATCAATACACGCTTTTAAAAATTACAACTCACGAGAGTTGTCTATCAATCACCAATCATTTTTATCAATCATTAATCAAAAAACGAATTGTTATGTTAAACAAAAATCAATCAAAAAAGAGAAATTCATGGAAACTTTATGTTATGATTCCAGCGCTTGCAGCTTTTGCAATTTTATTTCAGGTTGAAGTAATTGCAAAAGAAAAAAGACAAATTGCAAAAGAAGTTAAAAACGAAAATGGTTCTGTTGATGTTTACAAAATCAGTAAAAACACAACGGATCAGCAATTAAAAGAAATGGCTGAAAAAATGAAGCTAAATCATAATGTTGATGCAAAGATTTCTGATATTGAAAGAAATTCAGATAATGAATTAATAGCTATCAGATTTGATCTGAAAAGAGGTTCTGAACAGTCACAGTCGTATCGTGTTAAAGGAAGTAAGGCAATTAAGGATTGTAAAATTGTTATTGAAACGGACAGCGATGGTTCTAAAAAAATAGGTTTAAAAACAGATAACCAAATTGATGAAGTTAAAATCATTGATAAAGAGCACAAAGTGGAAGTAAAAAAAGTTACAAATTCTAAAACTAACTGTGATGTTAAAACTACTAATAATACTCATACAAGCATTAATACAAATAGTAGTGCAAATACTAATGTAGTTGTAAGTACTAACGTTAATGAAAATACCAATTCAAATATAGCTATTAGTTCAAGCTCTCAACCAAATGTAAAAATAGGATTTAATAAACTAATTATTGTTGATGGGGTCGTTGTCTCGCCTGCCGTAACTGCTGTTGATCTAGAATCGCTTCACATCAAGACCATGAACGTATGGACCGGTGCTAATGCTATTACAAAATATGGAGAAGAAGGTAAAAATGGTGTAATTGTAATTAAAACCAAATAAAAATCTTCAATTTTTCTTTTAAAAAACCAACCAAAACCATGTTAAAATTAACCAACAAAGAAGAAGAAACAATGCAAATTTTATGGAAGCTTAAAAAAGCTTTCGTAAAAGAAATTCAGGCTGAGATTACTGAAGATCAACCGCATTATAATACGCTTTCTACTATTGTTCGCAATCTTGAAGAGAAAGGATATGTAAGTCACAATGCCTTTGGAAATACGCATCAGTACTACCCAATTGTAAGTATTGAAGAGTATCGAAAAGGTTTTATGAGCACCGCTATTGATAACTATTTTAATAGTTCTTATAAAAGTATGGTTTCATTTTTTGCCAAAGAAGAAAAAATTTCTGCGGCCGAATTACGCGAAATCCTGACTATGATCGAAACTTCAAAAGAAGAAAAATAATCATTATGGAAGCACTTTTTATCTTTATTGCAAAATCAAGCGGCTTATTAATCTTATTTTACTTTGCTTACTTTTTTTTACTTCGCAAAGAAACGTTTTTCAACAGTAATCGTTGGTTCCTATTGGCCGGCTTAATAACATCTGTAGTTTTACCATTTTTGGTTTATACTAAAATTGTATGGGTCGCCCCTAGTCCAACGCCTGTTATGAATTATGCTGCAGGTTATATTCCACATACTTATACTACTATTCCGGAACAATCTATTGAAATCAATTGGGACTATGTAGTGCTTATTATTTATGGCATTGGATTTTTGGCACTTATTATAAAATTTGCTGCTGATTTTTACAGTTTGAATTCCGTTTTAAAAGGAAAAGAAGTACAGCAAGAACAAGATTTTAAATTTATAGATATTGAGGAAAACATTGCTCCATTTTCTTATTTTGATTATATCGTTTACAACTCATCAATGTTCACGGCATCAGAATTAGAAAGTATTATTGAGCATGAAAAAGTGCATAGCGATCAACATCATACCGTTGATGTTATTATTTCGAGAATTTTTTGTGTTCTTTTTTGGTTCAATCCAATTATTTGGTTGTACAAAAAAGCAATTCTACAAAATCTTGAATTTATTGCTGATAGTGAAGCCGCCAAAAAAATATCTGACAAAAAAGCGTATCAGTACACGCTTTTAAAAATAACAACACATGAAAACTGTGTTGCCATCACCAATCATTTTTATCAATCATTAATCAAAAAACGAATTGTCATGTTAAACAAAACTCAATCAAAAAAAACAAATTACTGGAAGTATTGTACCATTATTCCAGCACTTGCTGCATTTGTATTTTTATTTCAAATAGAAATCATTGCACAGGAGAGAAAAGAAAATCAGAAAGTTTCTCAAAAAACTACTTCAGATGATGTTTACAAAATCGAAAAAACTACAACAGATCAGGAATTAAAAGTAATCGCTGAAAAAATAAAACAAAACCACGATTTTGATGTTGCTATATCGAATGTAAAAAGAAACACAAATAAGGAACTGACGGCCATTAAAATGAACATTAAAAAAGGGGCTCAGGAAGTTCAAACCATTCAGATCGACGGTGATGAGCCAATAAAAAGCTTTGGTCTGGCAGTATCGACCGAAGATAATGGTATCAAGAAAATTGGCGTTATTACTGATGGTGATACAAACGAATCAACGATGCTTCAGGATCGCATCGCAGATGTCGAAGAAGTAAACAGTACAGATATTAAAAATGTTGCCCCTCCTTCTCCACCGGCTCCTCCTGCAAGAATAGGTAATATTGTACCTCCAGCTCCACCAGCAGCACCCGCTTTTCCTGGAGGATCTATGCCGAAGTTACCTACTATAGACATGTCTAAAATGCCTAAAGCACCAGCACCACCGGCAAACCCAAGAGATAAAGTAGCGATGGCCAATTTCGAGAAAGATATGGCAGAGTTTGAGAAAAAAATGGAAGCTTTTGAACCAACTCTTTCTGCTTATGAAAAACAAGTTGATGAAATCATGGCTAAACATGAAGCAGTGTACGGTAAGGATATGGAAAAGTATGAAATTGCCATGGAAAAATTCAGCGTTGAGATAGAAAAGTATGCTAAATACATCGAAGAAACAGTTGGGAAAGACATGAAGGATTATGAAAAGAATATGAAGGAATACGAAAAGGATATGAAAGCCTATGAAAAAGAAATGAAGAAATTTGAGAAAGAAAGTAAAAAATCTTAATTTCTGAGAATTAAAAAACAAAGCCAGTGTACAAAAAAACACTGGTTTTTTTGATTTAGTAATCTAATATATAATAAAATGAAAAAAGTATTTTTTGCACTGTTCCTGTTCTTTACTTTTTCATGTTGGGCACAACAGGCTACAATTTCTGAAAAAGAAATTCTCGAATTAATGGATAACACAGCTAAAAAGTTATTAGAAACTTCGAAAGCAAATTCTGCATCTATTGGTATTGTAAAAGAAGGAAAAACTTATACAAGGCATTATGGTGAAATAGACAAAGGAAAAGGTAATCAGGCAAATAATAATACCGTTTTTGAAGTAGCGTCAATCACCAAATTATTTACAGGATTATTAATGGCTCAGGCAGTCGTTGATCATAAAATAAAGATCGATGATGACATTAGAAAATATATTACAGGTTCCTATCCGAATTTGGAATATCATGGACACCCAATTAGAATTAAAGATTTAGTTTCCTTTAGAACTGGTTTTAATAAAGATTTACCCGATAATTCTGAATTTAGAAAAAATCCAAGTGACAGTAGCTATATTGGTTTTAGAAAAATGGATGAAACATATTCCAGAGAAAAATTCTTTGCAGATTTAAAAACAATTCAATTGGACACTTTACCAGGAACTAAGTTTAAATACAGTAATGGAAGTGTTCAGTTGGCAGCACACATTTTAGAAAATGTCTATCATAAAAGTTATGAAACTTTGCTAAAAGAAAATATCTTATCAAAACTGAATATGAAATCAACGCAATTATTTGTGGATAAAAACACCATTATTGCTAATGGTTATAACGGTAATAATAAACTGATGCCGAACTTGTCTGATAACCTTTGGGGTGCCGCAGGATATCTAAAATCTACTTTAGGTGATATGACTAAATTTATTGCTTTTGAATTAGATATCAAAAATAAATTAGTTCAGGAATCGCAAAGAAATCTTTTAAATTCTGATACCGATTGGAACGGTTATTTCTGGGATAACATTCAAGTAGATAATAATGGTAGAAATGGCTGGAAACATGGAGGAGCTTTCGGGACACAAAATATGTTGTTGATTTATCCGGAACGTAGTTTAGGAATTTCAATCATCGTAAATATCAGCAGTGAAAAAACTGCAAATGCGTTAGGAACTGCTGTTGTAAATTTATCACAAGTTTTACTATCTGAAGGCGACTCTAAAAAAGAAATTTACGGATATAAAATAGTCAATGAAAATGTTGTTTTTTCTTATGAACATGATAAGTCATTAGATGCCAATTTAGTAAAAAGCGTTTCATTAACAGGTTCTTTTGATAAATGGAATCCAAATGATAAAGATTACCAACTAATCCGAAAAAACAAAAACACTTTTGAGCTTTCTCTTCCCAAAAAACAGTTTGAAAATGATAAAATTAAAATGTTCAAATTTGTAATTAACAAAACTGGCTGGATCGAGGCACCTAAAAATGCTTTAAATATAGAAAAGGGACCAGATCAAAATTTGCTTTTAGTAATTGAATGACATAAATTATTACTTGAAAAACACTTCAAAAAAGGCTTTGCACAACTGCGAAGTCTTTTTTTTATATCTTTGAAAAAACAAACCTGCTATGTTTAAAATTTTGGCCAAAATAAATAAAATCCTTTTACCAAGTTTTACCAAACAAGGATTAGACATTTCAAAAGCAAAAAAATGGCAAATGGCTATTATTGGCTATCGTGCTTATGTTACAAAACGTGCTTTAGAATAGTTTAAACGATTTTTATATATTCTTTTAAGCGTATTTCTCCTTATTTGAATAGAGCAGAAATGGATCCTTCAAAACTTATTTCGTAGTTTTGCAGTCCATTTAAATTTCGCATGAAAAATAAAGAATTCAACCTTCCTCCTGTCCCCGCAGTACTATTATCTATTATCAGTGTACAATGTGGTGCAGCAATTGCCAAAACGCTGTTTCCGGCAATTGGAGCGGCAGGAACAGCTTCTCTAAGAATTGGAATTTCAGCCATAATTTTGCTTTTAGCGTACCGACCAAACTTAAAGCAAATCACTCCCAGTCAATGGAAAATTGTAGTTCCGTATGGCTTGACTTTAGGTGCCATGAATTTAATTTTTTATTTAGCTATTGAAAGAATTCCAATTGGTCTGGCTGTAACTTTAGAATTTATGGGTCCATTATTAGTAGCCATAATTGGATCAAAACGTTTAATAGATTATTGTTGGGTATTACTGGCCGGTTCAGGTATCGTTTTAATAGCCCCGTGGTCAAACGACAGAGTAGATTTATTAGGAGTCTTTTTTGCTCTTTTAGCGGGTGCACTTTGGGCTGCCTATATTATATTGGGCGGAAAAATTTCTAAAATCATGCACGATGGACAAGCAGTTGCTACAGGAATGTTATTTGCCGCAATTTTAATCCTTCCTTTTGGACTTTTCGACAATGGTCTTGCCAATCTTACTCCAAAATTTTTGGGTATGGGAGCTGCACTTGCTCTCTTGTCCAGCGCTATTCCGTTTACTTTAGAAATGAAGGCATTAGGTCAGCTTCCTCCTCGTACTTTTAGCATTTTAATGAGTTTAGAACCTGCCGCTGCAGCAATTTGTGCTTTTATATTCTTGCAGGAAAATCTAAATTTTTATGAAATTTTGGCCGTCGTTTGTGTAGTTGTAGCTTCTGCAGGCTCCACCTTAACGGCAAAAAGATAAATACATTGAAATCACCGTATTAAAAATTCCAAATTCCAATTTGAAAGTTGGGATTTGACCAACTATTACATTTTTGATATCAGATGAATAAGTTCATTTACGGGATAGCTTTCTATTTGGTTTTATTAAAAATTCAAAAAAAGATTCTAAATCATTGAATAAACACCAAAAACTACTATAAAACAACATAATAATATTCTAATTTATTTTTAAATATTTTTCAAATCGGCAATCTTATTTTATTACTTTTATTGTTAACTTTAGTAAATAAATTGATTCATCATGGAAAATCTACCTAAAAAAGTAAGAAGCAAAAAGTTAAGTACAAGAGTCGATTTAACCGCTATGGTCAGCGTTTCGTTTTTGCTGATTATATTTTTTATGCTCGTTGGTGAATTATCAAAACCAAAATTCATGGCTTTAAGTTTGCCAGAAAAATATTCTGATGACGAATGGAACGGTACTACTCACTGTTATATGGGAGTTGAGAACCGAATTATTACTGTTTTATTAGATCAAAATGATAAAATAGTAATGTATGAAGGTTTTTTAGATTTTCCTGAACAGTCTCCAAAGCACGTTAGATTCGGTAAAGATGAAATTCGTAAAGAATTAATACAAAAACAATCTTCTGTTCGTGAATATTCGGAAAAATTAGGCAGACCTGGGGGAGGAGTGATTGTAATTATAAAACCCAGCAAAAAATGCAACTTTAAAAATTTGGTCGATATTTTAGATGAAATGACTATCGCAAAAATTGATACTTATGCTATTGTAAATGAATTTACTACGGAAGAATCAAAATTATTAGCTGTAAAATAATCAAAACTTCTTTTGAAAACTGTTGCCCTAGCCTGATGGGAGGGAAAAATCCTTTTATGCCGGGGTTTGGCATAAAAGATTGGAAGAAACAGCAGGAAATAGCTCCTAAAAATTCTGATAATCAATTCTTAAATGTCACTCTCAAACAGGGAACGTGAAACCTGACACGAGCTTTAGCTGAATTGGCGAAGCAAACAAAGAAAACTTGAAACAATAATAAACAAAAAAAGTCCCACATTGCTGTGGGACTTTCTATTTAGAGGAAACTAAGAATTATTTTTTCTCAGTTTTTTCCATTTTAGCTTTTAATGCAGCTAATACATCATTGTTATCTCCTAAAGTTGCAGCTGGTGCATTTGTGTTAGAAGAGTTAGATGAAGTATTTTCAGTTGCAGCTTTCACGTTTTTCTCTTCTTCTTCACGGAAGATAGCAGTGTGAGAAGCAACTACTCTTTTGAATTCTTTGTTAAATTCGATTACTTTGAAATCAGCAGTATCACCTTTTTTCAATTTCTTTCCGTCTTCTTTTTCAAGGTGACGAGTAGGAATGAAAGCAACGATATCATCTCCGAATTCTACAGTAGCTCCTTTGTCAACAATTTCAGAAATTTCACCATTGTGGATAGTTCCTACAGCGAAAGAATCTTCGTATTGATCCCAAGGATTAGCAGTAGTTTGTTTGTGACCTAAAGATAATTTACGTCCTTCAACATCTAATTCTAACACAACTACATCAAGTTTCTCACCAACATTTACAAATTCAGATGGGTGTTTGATTTTCTTAGTCCAAGATAAGTCAGAGATGTAAATTAATCCATCAATTCCTTCTTCTAATTCTACGAAAATACCAAAGTTTGTAAAGTTTCTAACGATACCTGTATGTTTAGAACCTACTGGGTATTTAGAAGTAATGTCAGTCCATGGATCCTGAGTCAATTGTTTGATACCTAATGACATTTTACGATCATCTCTATCTAAAGTTAAGATAACAGCCTCAACAACATCTCCAACTTTTACGAAATCCTGAGCAGAACGTAAATGAGTAGACCAAGACATTTCAGAAACGTGGATTAAACCTTCAACACCTTCAGCAACTTCGATAAATGCACCGTAATCAGCGATTACAACTACTTTACCTTTTACTTTATCACCAATAGTTAAATTAGCATCTAAAGCGTCCCATGGGTGAGCGTTTAATTGTTTCAATCCTAATTGAATTCTTGTTTTCTCATCATCGAAATCAAGGATTACAACGTTTAATTTTTGATCTAATTCAAGAACTTCACTTGGGTGGTTGATTCTGCTCCAAGAAAGGTCAGTAATGTGAATTAATCCGTCAACACCACCTAAGTCAATGAACACACCATAAGAAGTAATGTTTTTAACAACACCTTCTAATACTTGTCCTTTTTGTAATTGACCGATGATTTCTTTTTTCTGTACTTCGATATCAGCTTCGATAAGCGCTTTATGAGATACAACAACGTTTTTGAATTCGTGGTTAATTTTTACCACTTTGAATTCCATCATTTTGTTTACATATACATCGTAGTCTCTAATTGGCTTAACGTCAATTTGAGAACCAGGTAAGAAAGCTTCAATTCCGAAAACGTCAACGATCATACCGCCTTTAGTTCTGCATTTTACAAAACCATTAACGATTTCTCCTGTTTCGTTTGCAGAAATAACTCTATCCCATGATTTAATAGTACGTGCTTTTCTGTGAGATAACACTAATTGACCTGTTTTATCCTCACGGATGTCAATTAATACTTCTACTTTGTCACCAACTTTTAAGTTCGGGTTGTAACGGAATTCGTTTAAAGAAATAACACCTTCCGATTTTGCGTTGATATCAACGATAACGTCTCTATCTGTAATTCTAACAACTACCCCTTCAACTACTTCTTCTTGGTCTGTAGCGATGAAAGTTTTTGAAACTAGTTCTTCGAATTCTTGTAAGTTTTTCTCATCTACTGCATCAATTCCTTCTTGGAAGTTATGCCAGTTAAAATTTGCTAAAAACTCTTCTTGTGATTTTAATTGTTCAGACATGCTGATAAAAAATTTGTATTCTGTTTTCCTCGAGTTTCATAAAGCAGTAGAAAAAACAGAAGTTGTTTTACATAAATAGTTGATACCTAAAGGAAACTCTTCTTTGCCAAAAGGTTTGCAAAATTAATACAAATATTTGTAATAGCAAAACAATTCTAAATGATTATCAGCCAATTGTTCAGGAGCAGAAGATTTTAGGTTTTTCAAGACGTTCAGTCCCCGCTATCCGTTTCAATCTTTTGTGCCTCCCGAAGCCTTGGGATCCACAAAAGGATTTCCACTTCTATCGGGGCTAGATAAGTACGAGTAGCGGTTTTTAAGAACCTTTTCATTGAGATTAAAACAAACCCGACAGGTTTTAAAAACCTGTCGGGTTTACTATGTACAACTATCTTTTTTTATTATTTTTTGATCAGCAAATAAAAACGATAAAATTTCATTATCAGGTTTTAACTTTTTCCTTAACAAAAGAAATTACTTTTTGAAAGTCCACCCTTCCAACTTCAATCTCTCCTAAAATATAAGATTGATAATCCTTAGTAATTAGTATCAAATTATTCTCCTTTACCAAATGCATTAAAAATTCTTCCCAATTAATACTTATTGAATGTTTTCCAGCATTCATTATAAATGACTTCTCAGTAAATTCAAAAACGAACTCTTTTAAATCTTCATTGATTTCAATTTCTTTAGATCTTAAAACACTAGTCTTTTTATAGTTATACTTTACTTTAAAATAATAATATACAAAGGGAATCAAAGTAGACAAACCAGAAAACAACAATACATGACCAAACCCAAATATATTTGGTCGCTTATATATCATTATAGCACCAATAAAGATTAAAACAAAACCTAAGTATTGAGAGTTTTTATGGTAAGAAATCTTTCTTTTCCAAGCCAAGTCAAACAACACATCCATTTGTTCATTGTAGATATCTTTATCGAAAACTAATTCAAATCTCATTATACCTTACTTCTCTTAACCCAAAATAATCCTCCCAAAACAGAAATCGGAGCAAATACAAAGATTGCCAACAATTGCGTCCACGAACTACCACCTGATTTGAAAAGTGAAAAAGCAGCAAAACCTGCTATGATAATAAAAAGTACATAATTGACTTTCAAGTTTTTGGTCTTTGCAATCAATTGAGTCACAAGTCC
Source organism: Flavobacterium sp. Root420 (assembly GCF_001427905.1). GTDB lineage: Bacteria > Bacteroidota > Bacteroidia > Flavobacteriales > Flavobacteriaceae > Flavobacterium. Next base: position 64,169 of record NZ_LMEF01000023.1, on the reverse strand, counting down.
GCTGATGAATGAAAAAATACATCCGTAAACAAACGTCCAAACCATAAATAGCTTCGAAGCCTCTTCATGCGGATTCACTTCTGAAAACTTAAATAAAAATATGGAGCTGATTACGAAAATAGTGTAGCCAATTGTTACCCCTAAAATTTGTCTAATCATAATGAAAGCTTTTAGCACAATCAAATTTAAGTTTTTTAATAGAATCTTAATCTTTTACAAGCTACTATTTTAAAATCAACAAACCCGACAGGTTTTTTAAAACCTGTCGGGTTTACTTATGTAATTAATCTTTATCAAAGTTAGAAACTTTGATAAAGATTATAATTTAATGACTCAAATTCTCCAATTCCTTCGGATCATGTTTATGCTTAAACAAAACTGCAAAAGCAATCGCAATAACTAAAGCATAAGCCGCAAATGATAACCAGATCGTATGCCAGTCTTTCATTAAAATTGGATTACTGAATATTCCTTCCGGAGAAATAGAATTTCCTTGTCCTTTTACAAATTCTAACATTTTAGGATTTGTAGTTTCTGTTTCCAAAAATCCAGATAACTCGATAGTATTACTAAACGATTTTGTAAAGAAACGATCAATAGCCCAACCAGAAGTCAAACTTCCTAAAACCGCTCCTACTCCATTGGTCATCATCATAAATAAGCCTTGTGCTGATGAACGTATTTTAGAATCGGTATTGCTTTCTACGAATAATGAACCTGAAATATTAAAGAAGTCAAATGCCATTCCGTAAACGATACAAGACAAAATAATCATCCATAAACCAGTTACCGGATCTCCAAAAGCAAATAATCCGAAACGTAATACCCAAGCCAACATAGAAATCAACATTACTTGCTTGATTCCAAAACGTCTTAAGAAAAACGGAATTGCCAATATAAATAAGGTTTCAGACACCTGAGAAATCGACATAATAATAGTCGAATATTTGATTACGAATGAATCTGCATACTTTGGAAAATGTTTGAATTCATCTAAGAATACATCACCATAGGCGTTTGTTAACTGTAAAGCTCCACCTAAAAACATAGAGAAAACAAAAAACAAAGCCATTTTGTAATTTCCAAATAAATTAAAAGCTTCCAAACCAAGAGTTTCAACCCATGAAGCATTTTCTTTTGTTAAACGTTGTGGCTCACATTTTGGTAATGTAAAAGCATAAATCCCTAGAATCACAGCGCCAATTCCAGCAATATAAAACTGATATTCAGTTGCTTTACTTCCGCTTAAATTTGTAATCCACATCGCAACAATAAAGCCTATTGTTCCCCAAACACGAATGGGCGGAAAATCTTTTACAATATTCTTATTATTAAGTTTCAGAGAAGTATAAGAAATCGAGTTACTTAATGCAATTGTTGGCATATAACAACACATAGCAATTAGCATTACAGCAATAAAAGTATCTGGTGTTGTAACCTGCGCAATTCCAAATAACACTACTGCATAAGCAATATGTAAAAAACCATATAATTTTTCGGCATTTACCCATCTGTCAGCAATAATACCTGTTAAAGTAGGCATGAATAAAGAAGCAATTCCCATGGTTCCGAAAACAAGACCAAATTGAGTTCCCTCCCAATTTTTAGTTCCAAACCAATAATTTCCAATAGTAATAAGCCACGCTCCCCACACAAAAAATTGAAGAAAACTCATTACGATCAATCTGTTTTTAATTCCCATATGATGAAATTGTCTTTTAAATAAAATGAAGCGGTAAAACTACCATTAAAAATGATATCTGCAAAAAATTATGCTGTTTTAACAACATCATTCACTAATTCCAAAACAGCCGCAAATTGTTCTTCTCTGGTTAAATAGGAATTATCAATTTCAATAGCATCATCGGCAATTACTAAGGGAGAATCTTCCCGGTGTGTATCTATATAATCTCTTTCTACAACATTTTTTAAAACATCTTCATACGAAACATCATCACCTTTTTGCTGTAATTCATCAAAACGTCTTTGCGCACGGGTTTCGGCACTGGCAGTCATGAAAATTTTTAGTTCAGCATTTGGAAAAACAACCGTACCTATATCCCTACCATCCATAACTATCGCTTTATTCGTTCCCATTTCTTGTTGCTGTTCAACAAGTTTAGCTCGTACTTCAGATACTTCTGCAACTCTGCTAACAAAATTAGATACTTCAATTGTCCTAATGGGCTTTTCAACATTTTCACCATTTAAATACATCTCAGCAAAACCTAAATCAGCATTAAACCTAAACTCCAGCTTAATAGCAGGTAAAACCTTAATTAATTCTTCCTTTTCAAAAAAGTCAGCTCCAATAAGTTGATTTTGCATAGCAAAAAAAGCTACTGCACGATACATAGCACCGGTATCAACGTAAACATATTCTAACTCTTTTGCTAATTGTTTTGCTAAGGTGCTTTTTCCTGTTGATGAAAATCCGTCGATAGCAATGGTGATTTTTTCCAATTTTTTAAATTTTAAATTTTAATATCTTTCAGTTTCAGAGCCTTATTAATAATAGATACTCATGATAATATTTGATTCAGATCCATCTACTATTTTAGACATTCGATCAAAATATTTTCTGTTCACCATAGGGCAGCCAAAACTATTGCAAATATATCCATTTTGCTCTTTATATGGAACATCATAATAATAATGAAAAACAATATCACGCTTAAATGCGTTGCTATTAGTTTGATCTAATCCGTACAGTTTATAGGCTTTTCCGAATTTTCCCTGATAAGAATTTCCGATATAATATTTCCCAATCGAAGTACTTAATGAATTTGGAATATTACTGAATTTTAATTCTCCTTTAATTCCTGTCTCTGAGCCAGAACCATGAGCAACCAAACCTTTATCGATAATTTTATTTGTTTTTAAATCATAAACAAAGAAACGATTCTTACCAGACGGTATTTTCATATCAATAAAAAATGCAAATCGTCTATTATATTTTGAATTGCTTTTTATTAATCCTTTTACTTCATTTATGTGATTGACATCAATTGTGACGGGAACAGATGAAGAAAGTTTATTGGTTTTATAAAAAAATTTATAGCCTATAAAAACAAAAAGTATCACAAGAAAAACGATTAAGATCTTCTTCATATGATACTTGTTATTAAATTATAAAAGTTAAAATTATATGGCATCTATTTGCTTAATAGTAGATATCCAGAATAATTTTCGATTTAGAATTATCAACTATTTTTTCGATTCTTTTAAAGAATTCTTCATTAACCATTGGGCAACCGTGGCTGTTTGAAATATAATACTCCTGCTCTTCAAGTGGAACTGCAGAATAATGATGCAGCACTATAGCTCTTTTTAAAGCGTTATTATTTGTTTCATCTAATCCATTTAAGCGGTAAGCTTTTCCGAATATTCCTTTGTAGCATTTCTCGATAGAATATCTACCTAAAGAGGTGCAGTTAGAATTTGGTGTATTACTAAATTTAAGTTCTCCTCTAGTTCCGGTTTCAGAACCAGATCCGTGAGCTACAAGTCCCTGATCTAGAATTTTATTATTGACCAGATCATAAACAAAGAATCTGTTTTTTCCGGATTTGATTCTCATATCAACTAAAAAAGCAATTTTAGTATTGTATTGAGGACCGGCATAAACCATTTCTCTTACCGTATTAACATGATAGTTAATTCTTTCGATTTCAATTTCACTTAGGGATTCATCTTTAAAATTAAGATTTGAGGTATTAAAAAGACCTGCTGTAAAAAATAGAATTAGATAAAATAATTTCATAAATATTACCTATTGAAAGTTTAAAATTAGTCCAAAAAGACTTGTGTTGGCCGCCAAAGTATATCTTGAATATGAATAATTAAATTTTAAACGATTCATTTTCAAGCCAAATCCTAAAGAAATCCCTGAGAAATTACGTTGTTCATCTATTCTCAATTCTTCTGCCCTTCTAAAATTGTAACCTAATCGCAAATTGACTGCTCTGCCCGGGAAAAGTTCAACACCAATAACAGCATGTCGCAAAGCATTATTTACAAAGGAAACTTTTTCCTCACTTGTCGTGCCATCAATATTGGTTTCTCCCCGTACTGGATTAGAAAAAGAGATATTCCATTGTTGTAAATTTTCTAACGAAAGATGCCAACGAAGCGGAACATGTTCTAATTCTTGCGAAACACCAGCAATGATTTCAAATGGTAAATTTTCCTGTATTCCTGAATAAGTAGTAAACTGTGTCCCTATATTACGAAATACTAGAGCCAAATTTACATAATTTTTTTGAATTTGATACATAATTCCCACATCAATTGCTCCGCCAACAGAATTATAACTTTCTAAAGTCGAAGTTATTAACTTTGCATTTGCTCCAATATGAACATCTGTAAAGGGAATATTATAAGCGTAACCCAAAGAAAGTGCACCTTCACTACCTGAAAAATCAGAAGTTGCCTGACCATTTTCGTCATAACCTTCAAAGGTTCCGTAATTAACATAACTTACACCTGCATAAAAAGTTTGCACGTGTCTGTCATAAGTATAAGCGTATGAAGCAGTTCCATAAGAAGCCTCTCCGTAATAACTCCCATAATTCATTGCTAAATGGTTGTCCATATCTTCATTTAAGGCTGCAGGGTTTGACATTGCCTGATTAACGTCATCGTCATAAATTGTTATGTTTTCACCTCCTAACGCTGCCTGCCTTGGTGACGAGGTCAAATTAAGAAACTGATAAGTGTAGCGCCCTCCAATTTGCCCGTAGGAAATCGAACAAATCAAGATAAAAAATAGTAAAACAAATCGTTTTAACATGCTTTTGGGGCGATTCCTATATGGGAATAACGCAAATACAAATATAAAATTATATAACTATAAAATAAATTTTATAACTATCTAAAAATCAATTATTTTTCCAAGTTTTTAAAATTCAAAACCTGTCCTTCCTGTAAAAAAAATCTAAATTACAGAAATATACTCTCGTAGAAAATTACAATAAAAAAAATCCAAATTCCAAAACTGAGCTATCAGATTGGAATTTGGAATTTTAAATATTGGAATTTTACTTTAAAGTTTTTGCATTTTTAGCATTTTGATCTGTCAAAGCCAAAGCTAAAACTTCGCTCATTTCTTTAACATAATGAAAAGTAAGTCCTTCTAAATATTCAGCTTTAATTTCATCTATATCACTTTTGTTTTCGTGACATAAAATGATTTCCTTAATATTAGCTCTTTTAGCAGCAAGGATTTTCTCTTTAATACCACCAACAGGCAATACTTTTCCACGAAGTGTAATTTCGCCTGTCATAGCAAGGCTTTTCTTTACTTTCTTTTGTGTCAGTAATGAAACTAAAGAAGTTAGCATAGCAATACCAGCACTTGGTCCATCTTTTGGAGTTGCTCCTTCCGGAACGTGCAAATGGATATTATACTTTTGAAACAATTCTATACTTAAACCTAATTTTTTGGCATTCGCTTTAATATATTCCAAAGCAATTGTCGCCGATTCTTTCATGACATTCCCTAGATTTCCGGTAATGGTCAAAGAACCTTTCCCTTCAGAAATTAAAGATTCTATAAAAAGAATATCTCCTCCAACGCTTGTCCAGGCAAGACCTGTAACTACTCCTGCAACATCATTATTTTCGTATTTATCGCGCTCTAATCTCGGTACACCTAAAACAGTTATGATATCTTCGTCTGTAACTTTTTTATTGTATTCTTCTTCCATTGCAACTGCTTTGGCAGCATTACGAATAACCTGAGCAATTTTAGTTTCTAAGTTACGAACGCCGGATTCACGCGTATAACCTTCAACTATTTTTTCTAATTGTTTTTTACCAATTGTCAAATCTTTCGAAGTTAATCCGTGTGCTTCTAATTGTTTCGGAAAAAGATGTCTCTTGGCGATTTCAACTTTTTCTTCAATAGTATAACCTGACATTTTGATGACTTCCATTCTGTCACGCAATGCCGGCTGAATTGTTGCCATATTATTAGAAGTCGCAATAAACATCACTTTAGAAAGATCAAATCCCATTTCAAGGAAATTATCATAAAAAGCATTATTTTGCTCCGGATCTAAAACTTCTAACAAAGCTGAAGACGGATCTCCACTATTTCCGCTTGATAATTTATCAATTTCATCTAAAATAAAAACAGGATTTGAAGTTCCGGCTTTCTTTAAACTTTGAATAATTCGGCCTGGCATGGCACCGATATACGTTTTTCTGTGTCCGCGAATTTCTGCTTCATCACGTAATCCTCCTAAAGAAATACGTACATATTCACGACCAAGAGCTTCTGCCACTGAACGACCAATAGAAGTTTTACCAACTCCCGGAGGTCCCGTCAAACAAATAATTGGCGATTTCATATCGTTACGAAGTTTCAATACAGCCAAGTGTTCGATCATTCTTTTCTTTACTTCTTCAAGTCCAAAATGATCTTTATCTAAAATTTTCTGAGCATGTTTTAAGTCGAATTTATCTTTAGAATATTCACCCCAAGGCAATTCTAAAAACAACTCTAAATAGTTACGCTGAATTCCAAAATCTGGAGATTGCGGATTCATTCTACGCATTTTAGACAATTCTTTTTCGAAATGTTTTTGCGTTTTTTCATCCCATTTTTTGGTTTTCGCCTTCTGCCCCATTTCATCCATTTCTTCTTCCTGCGAAACACCTCCCAATTCTTCCTGAATGGTTTTCATTTGCTGGTGCAAGAAATATTCACGTTGTTGCTGATCTAAATCAAAACGAACTTTTGATTGAATATCATTCTTCAATTCTAATTTTTGAAGTTCAACATTCATGTAACGTAACGTCTCTAACGCACGTTCTTTTAATCCATTTATCGATAATAAGCCTTGTTTTTCTTTTACCGATAAATTCATATTAGAAGAAACAAAATTGATTAAAAACGACTGGCTTTCAATGTTTTTAATCGCAAAAGTCGCTTCTGAAGGAATATTTGGACTTTCCTTTATAATTTGAATAGCCAATTCTTTTACAGAATCTAAAATAGCGGTAAACTCAGTATCATTTTCATCAGGACGATCTTCTGCAACTTCTTTAATTGTTGCAGTTATATAAGGTTCTTCAGAAACAACTTCGTCAATCTCGAAACGTTTTTTTCCTTGTAAAATTACCGTAACGTTTCCGTCAGGCATTTTTAAAACGCGAAGAATTCTGGCAACTGTTCCAATTTTATGAATATCATCTTTAGACGGATCTTCGTCTTCTTCATTAATTTGAGAAACAACACCAATAATTTTTCCGCCGGCATTGGCATCATTTATTAGCTTGATAGATTTATCCCTTCCTGCTGAAATTGGAATAACAACTCCCGGAAATAAAACAGTGTTACGCAAAGGCAAAATAGGTAACGAAAGCGGAAGCTCTTCGTTATTCATTTCCTCTTCGTCTTCTGGAGTTAATAATGGAATTAATTCTGCTTCTGAATCAAATTCTTGAAGTGACAGATTGTCAATAGTAAGTATTTTATGGTTTGACATAATAATATATAAGTCGTTTTGTCATTAAAAGTTAAATCCAAATTGCAAATGTACCCCTAAATACTCTCGGTTTTAATAAAACCATAATAAGTGTTTCATTTACAACATAGGCGGTAAAAATAGACAATCATTATGCCAAATGCAAAAGAGTCAGTTTTGAAATTCAATTTTAAATGGCAAATCTAATTATTTCAAAAAAAATAAAATTAATTTTATGAAAAGTGTAACATATCAAAAAAAGCAAAGTCCTTATATAAAACTAGCAACCATTACTTGAGTATAACTAATCAAAATATCGAAGAATTAATCACGCTTTGTAAAAACAATAATCAAAAGGCACAATTTGAAGTTTACAATCGTTACAGTAAAGCTATGTACAACGTAGCATACAGGATTGTAAAAGACGAACATTTTGCACAAGACGTCATGCAGGAAGGTTTCTTGAAAGCTTTTACAAAAATAAACGATTACAAACAGGAGGTCGCTTTTGGAGCGTGGCTGAAAAAAATCATTGTCAATTATAGTATTGATTTTTATAAAAAGAATAATGCTTTTCAGGTCGAAGATCTAAGCAAGACGCTTTATAAAATCGAAGAAAATAACAGTTTTTATTCTGAAAACATTGATTTGAATTCACTTAAAGTAAAACAGGTTTTAGATACCATTTTAGGCCTAAAAGATAATTATCGAATGGTATTGACACTCTTTTATATTGAAGGTTACGATCAGGAAGAGATTAGCGAAATTTTGAATATTAGTTATGCCAATTGCAGAACAACATTGAGCAGAGCTAAAGAAAGCTTAAGAAAAAAATTAGAGGAATTATGAAATCGCCACTTACAACAATTTTGTGGCAACAAAAACAAATTAACAAAAGGCGATACCATATATCACCTCTAAAAAATAAAAATTTGGATATATGAAAAAGGAAAATGACGATTTAGATCAATTATTTAACAAGTTTGAGAATCATTGGGATGTACAGGAAATGAATTCTGATCATCAGGTAGATTTTTTGAATAAATTAAGTAAAAAACAGCCAAAGAAAAAAAATTACTGGTTTGTAACTGCTATTGCGGCTTCAATTGTCTTAATGTTAGGGATTTCAGTTTTTTATAAAAATGAGAAACCGAAGGAATTCAAATTTGCCTCTAAGGAAACACAACGAACAGATTCAATTTTTAGCATTTTAATCGATAACGAGCTAGTAAAATTAAAAGAAAAAAGTTCGCCTCAAAACGAACAAATTATTAACGACGCATTAAAACAAATGAAAGTTTTTGATGCTGATTACCAAAAAATTATTAATGAACTGCAAAAAAATGGTGAAAATAAACAAATCATTTATGCCATGATCAGCAATCTGCAGACGCGTATCTCTTTTTTGCAAACTGTTCTAAAAAGAATTGAAGAAAACGAAAATCTAAAAAACACTACCGATGAAAAAACATTATAAAATACTAATTCTATTCATCTTAATTCCTTTTCTGGGATTTTCAAATGATGACAGCTTTATTTCAAAACAAAAAAGTATCAAAAAAACCTTTATCGTCAATTCGAATGCCGGAATTGATGTTGACAATAAATACGGAAGTATTTCAGTATCAACCTGGGATGAAGATAAAATTGATATTGATATTTCTATAAAAGTTACCGGGCCTAATGAAAACTGGGTAAACGAAAGACTAAATAGTATTGATGTTGATATTACAGCATTGAAATCTATGGTTACCGCTGTGACAAAACTGGGTAGTTCTTCTCTAAAAAGCAAAGGAAGCAACAATAGTTTTGAGATTAATTATGTGATAAAAATTCCAAAAAATGGAACTGTAAAATTGATGAATAAATACGGAAATATTACCATTCTTACCTTAGATGGAGCTTCAGATATTACCTGTAAATATGGAAAAGTTACAGCAGGTAAATTAAATAATACAAATAATAGATTCCAAATTGAGTATTGTCAAAATTCTACGATTGATTATATTAAAAATGGCACTATTGAAGCTCGTTATTCAGGATTAAAAATAAATGATTCAGGTAACTTAAATCTAGATACTAATTATACTGATTTAGTTGTTGCTGACGGACAAAACATCAAATATGACTGTAATTATGGAACTTTAAAATTTCAGAAAATAAATTCGTTTTCAGGATCTGGAAATTATCTTACCATTTCTATTGCCGAAATTTCAAACAATGTAAATGTAGACGCCACGTACAGCAAAATAAATATTTCTACTATAACTAGTAAAGCAAATAATATAAACATCAATACTGGTTATACCGATGTTTCATTGGGATATGATACAAATTATGCTTTTGATTTTGATATTAATACAAAATATGGAAACATAAAAAGTGATAATTCTTTAGATGTTTCAGTAACCGAAAGTAAAAACGCTTCTAAAAGAATCAGTGGTTTCAATAAGAAAAAAGGCCAAAATAAAATCTTAATAAATTCAAATTACGGAAACGTAACCTTAATCAAAAAACAATAATCTTAAAAATTTAAAGCAATGAAAAAATTAATACAATTAGTAGTTTGTGGCGCATTTCTAGTAAGTTTTCTTTCAAATGCACAATCTTCAAATACTAAAGTTGAAGGAAATGGAAACGTTGTTACCCAAACAAGAAACACAGGTGCTTATGATGCAATAAAAGTTGCCGGACCATTTAATGTTGATCTGGTTGCAGGAAAAGAAGGTAAAATCACGGTAAAAGGTGAAGAAAATATTTTGGATGTTATTATCGTTGAAGTAGAAGATAATACACTTAAAATTCAGGTAAAGAAAAATACTAATATCCGTTCCATCTCTGGCAAAAAAATTGAGATTACGGTTCCTTTTGAAAAAATATCCGAATTAAGTCTATCAGGTTCTGGAGATATTACCTCAAAAGACAGTATCAAGAATGATAAATTCACAGCAAGATTATCAGGTTCAGGAAACTTTACTTTAGCAGTAGATTCAAATACTTTAGATCTAAATTTAAGCGGTTCAGGAAATGTTCATTTAAAAGGAAGCGCTGATAACTTCACCACAAAACTTTCGGGTTCTGGTGATATTGATGCAGCTAATTTAAAATCTAAAATTGTAGACGTTAATGTTTCAGGTTCAGGAAACAGTAAAGTTAATTGTAACGAAAGCTTAACAGCAAGAGTTTCAGGATCAGGTGATATTAAATACACCGGAAATCCAGAAAAACGAGATGTAAAAGTTTCTGGTTCCGGAAAAATTTCAAAAGTATAATTATTTGTAAAAGATAAATTTCCGTAAACAATGAGATTAAGAATATCATCAATCAAATAAATCACTTTTAAATAATCTATCAAAGGCGCTTTATTAATTTACAGCGCCTTTTTTATGAACTCGTCTCAAAAGAAAAATGGCGGTAACAAAAAAGATTCCTAAAATCACAATTGCTGCACGCGGACTTCCTGTAATTTGATCGATAACTCCATATATACACATTCCGATTACAATTCCGATTTTCTCTGCAACATCATAAAAACTAAAAAATGAAGCTGTATCTTTTGTTTCAGGTAATAATTTTGAATAAGTTGAACGCGAAAGTGCCTGAATTCCTCCCATTACAAATCCGGCAATGGTAGCCATTACATAAAAATGCATTGGTAATGTTATAAAAAATGCCAAAGCACAAAACACTGCCCAAATTATATTAATCACAATTAAAGTTGGAATATTACCAAATTTAGCAGAAGCTCTTGAAGTTAAAAAAGCACCAACAACCGCTACCAATTGTATAATTAAAATACAGATAATCAAACCAATTGTACCTTCTTCTTTCGAGGACCATTGAATTTCCTGTGCTCCAAAATAAGTTGCGACAAGCATAACGGTCTGAACCGCCATACTAGAAACAAAAAATCCTCCTAAGTATCTTTTTAAAGGAATATTTTCCTGTAATAAAGCCCAAACTTTTTTTAATTCTTTAAAACCATTAAAAATGACATCATTCGTTAATTTTTGACCATTTTCTTTGCTTCCTTTTGGTAAATAGTAATAAGTATATTGACTAAAAAGAACCCACCACACCCCAACCATAACAAACGAATAACGCATAGCCTTCATGGCAGCTTCACCCTCTGTTCCGGTAATTCCAAAAAGTTTTGGCTTCATGATCATGGCTAAGTTAATAATCAATAAAATTACACTTCCGATGTATCCTAACGAATATCCTTTGGCGCTAATTTTATCTTGTTGTTCTTCAAAAGCAATATCTGGCAAATAAGAATTATAGAACACCAAACTTCCCCAATATCCGATCAATCCCAGGAAATAAAATATTAATCCTACATAAATATTATCAAGATCAAACCAATACAATCCCATACAGGATAACGCTCCCAGATAACAGAAAAATTTCATGAATGATTTTTTATTCCCCACATAATCCGCGATTCCGGACAACAGTGGCGACATAAATGAAACCAGTAAAAATGCAGCTGCGGTTGTAAAACTGATTAAAGCTGAATTCTTTAGATGCAGACCAAAAACATCTATATAATGATTGTCTTTTGGAAATAAGGCATCGTAAAAAATGGGAAATACCGCAGAAGCAATCGTAAGCGTATAAACTGAATTGGCCCAATCATAAAAGGCCCAGGCATTTAATAATTTTTTATCTCCTTTTTGTAGGTTGTTCATAGAAATGGTTTTGTTAATGCGCTACGAATTTATCTAATTTTTATGATAATCAAATAGATTTTTGTCTAATTCGTGTATTAATAAATTATAAACAATTTAAAATTTTGCATAAAAAAAAGCCACTCTAAAAAAGAATGACTTTAAATATTATAAAACTGAATTTATCTGATTGTACCTACTTTAAGAGCAGTTGCTTTTGCTTCTGGTATTAATTTTTTAAGATTAGCAATTCTGGTAGCGTCTGAAGGGTGCGTGCTCATAAATTCCGGTGTTCCGGCTCCACCGGATTTCGCTGACATCCTGCTCCAAAAAGCAATGGCATCATCAGGATTGTAACCTGCAATTGCCATTAGTGTCAAACCAATTTTATCTGCCTCGCTTTCATTGCTTCTGCTAAAAGGAAGCATTACTCCCACTTCAGAACCAACTCCGTAAGCTTGTGAAAATATTTGTCTGGTAGATGCTGATTTGTTACTCGTTGCTGCATCTAAAGCAACTCCTCCTATTTGCTGCAATTGTGCCGCAGACATTCTTTGTGCCCCGTGATTAGCCAATGCATGTGAAACTTCATGTCCCATAACTGTTGCTAATCCAGCTTCGTCCTGGGTAACCGGTAAAATCCCCGAATACACTACGATTTTTCCACCAGGCATACACCAGGCATTTACTTCTTTATTATCTACCAATTTATATTCCCAACGATAATCTTTTAAATATTGTGTTTGTCCTAAATAAGTTAAATATTTTTCGGCAGCAGTTTTAATTCTTATACCTACTGTTTCAACTCTTTTGGCATCAGGAGTTCCTGTTATAACCTTATTTTCAGAGATAAATGCATTATACTGCTGAAAAGAAGTTGGAAATAATTCACTGTTTGAAACAAAATTTAAATTTTGTTTTCCTGTAATTGGATTGGTTGCACAGCCAATTAAAACAGCTATACAAATTCCTAATATTAGATGTTTTTTCATGATTTTTGATATTTTACTACACAAAAATACAATTAATATTAACTTTTTATTTTATATAATTTTCTGTAAACGTATTAGAATTTACTTATTCGCCTATAATATGAAGTTCATTAAACTCTTTATCAACGATTAAGAAATTATTTTCATCAAAAGCAATTTTATCAAATGCTACATTTTCATTGTCAATTTCAATTTCAGTCACTTTAAAAGGCAAACCAATTAAGTTGATTTTATATTTGCTATACGGCGTATCGTATTTTCCTTCTTTATGTAATTGAATAATTAATTCCTTTTCTTTTCCGATAGTTCTAAAAGATAAGTAACTGTAACGGCCTTTTTTATAATCATAACCGTCTTGTGCATCTTCATATACAAATGATTGTTCTTTTCCAATTTTGAAGTACAAATCAAGGGTTAATTCATCAAATTCAATTTCTCCAACATATTGCTGAACCGGATATTTTGGAATAATTGCACCTGCTTTTACAAAAACCGGAATTTCATCAAATTTGGTATCAACCCAAACTTCTCTCCCTCCTATTGAAAATTCATTTGTCCAATAGTTATACCATTCTCCTCGTGGAATATACATACGTCTACCTACAGCATTAGGTTCAAGAATTGGGCAAACTAAAATTTGATTTCCAAAGATAAATTCATCATTGCGATAATGAGTTTGAATATCTTCCTGATCATAGTATACAAGAGGCTTTAACATGGGCACACCCTCTTCAATATACTGCCAGAACATGGTATACAAATAAGGCAATAATTGATAACGAAGGCTGACAAATTTTCTGGTAATATTAATAACTTCTTCATCAAAAGCCCAAGGCTCCTGATTGCCGTGGTCGCCTGAAGAATGTGTTCTGCAAAAAGGATGAAAAACACCTAACTGAATCCAACGTGCATACAATTCACCTGTTGGCTGTTCTGCAAAACCTCCAATATCAGAACCCGTAAATCCCATTCCTGAAATACACATACGCTGAACCTGAATATTGGCAATCCATAAATGTTCCCAGGTTGCCACATTATCACCTGTCCACGATGAAGTATAACGTTGTGCACCTGAATAGGCAGATCTCGTAATCACAAAAGGACGTTTAGGATATGCAAAACGCTTTACACCGTGATAGGTAGCTCTTGCCATTTGTGTACCGTAAATATTATGCGCTTTCCTATGACTGCAAGGATTTCCGTCATAAGAGTGACGAACATCCATCGGGAAAGTTTTATTAGGAACCTCCATAACAGCAGGTTCGTTCATATCATTCCAAACTCCTTTTACACCAATGTCTGAAATTAATTCTTTAAATAATCCTGCCCACCATTCTCTGACTACGGGATTTGTATAATCTGGAAAATTACATTCTCCTGGCCAAACTTTTCCTTTCATATAAGGTCCGTCGGCTCTTTTACAGAAGTAATCTTTTTCTAGAGCTTCCTGGTAAACCCAATAATCTTTATCAATTTTAATTCCGGGATCGATAATGACAACGGTTTTAAATCCATCTTCGGCTAATTCAGCCACCATTTTTTTTGGATCAGGAAAATATTCCTTATTCCATGTAAAACATCGAAAACCTTCCATATAATCAATGTCCAAATAAATGGCATCACACGGAATTTTAAGTTCTCTAAATTTTGAGGTGATTTCTTTTACTTTACTTTCCGGATAATAACTCCATTTACATTGGTGATATCCTAAAACCCATAGTGGCGGTAATTCAGGCTTACCTGTTAAATCTGTATAAGTTGTTACAACATCCTGCATTTGTGGACCGTAAATGAAATAATAATTCATTTCACCGCCTTCAGCCCAAAAGCTGGCAACGTTTCTTCTCTCCTGACAAAAATCAAAAAAGGTTCTAAAAGTATTATCAAAGAAAATCCCGTATGATTGTTTGTTATGTAAACCGATATAAAACGGAACTACTTTATACAAAGGTTCCTGATCTTTTTGATAAGCATATTGATCTGTGGCAAAATTCTCCAATCTTTTGCCTTTTAAATTCATTTGCGTGGCTTTATCTCCAAGACCGTAAAAGCATTCTCCATCTTTAGAAGATTTACTCATTTTTACGATATTCCCACCATACTCGTAACTTTCTTCCCAATGAAAGCCAAGTTCATCCTCAAGAATTAAAAGATCATTTAAATCGTAAATCGACAAACGAAGATCTGCTTTCTGAATTTTACATTTTACTTTGCTGGTTCTAATCAAAAAATAAGTTTCTTCTTCAGTAAGTTCTAAAAAATTATAACCATGAAGCTGTGTTTTATCAATTGCATACGAAAAGTCATTGCTAAAATATCCTTTTGTAGTAAAACGAAATCGAATTAAACTGTCTCTAAGAATAGTGACTTTTAAGATTACTTTGTTATCTGTATGAAAAAAAATAGAATCGCCCTCATGTTCATGCGAAACGATTTTTGATGGATATAAATCGCCTTTATATTCTAATGATGTATTTGTAATCATATTGCTAATGCATTAATTTATTCTAACTATATCGCTATTTCAAACATACAAAAAAACTATATAAAGCACTATGAATATGAGGTTTATTCACGAAAACGTTTTTTCTGTATGAGTAACAAATTACATCTCAAAAAATCAACAATTCGATAATATTAGAATCAAAAAATGATAAATAGGCATTCCTAAAATGAATGTAGAAATTTTAAGTAAAGGAATAAACAGTCACACTTAAAGGAGGTAAGGTTAATTCAACCGAATAATCTCTGCCATCATATGGTGAAGATTCAATTTTTATAGCTTTTGAATTTCCAACACCACTTCCTCCGTAAACCTTCGCATCACTATTAAAAATCTCTTCTAATGTACCTTTTTGAGAAATTCCGATTCTGTAGTTTTCCCGAATAACCTGAGTAAGATTACAAACTACAATTAGATTTTCATCTGAATTATTTCCTTTTCGGATATAGGATAAAACAGCATTTTGATGATCGGAATAATTAATCCATTCAAAACCTTCTCCGGTAAACTGCTTTTCGAACAATGCAGGACGAGATTTATAGAGTTGATTCAAATCTGTAATTAACTTTTTTATACCTGAATGATAATCGTACTGTAATAAATGCCAATCTAAACTTTTCTCAAAATTCCATTCATCGCTTTGACCGAATTCAGAACCCATAAACAATAATTTAGTTCCCGGATGAGTAAACATATAACCGTACAATAATCTCAAATTGGCAAATTTCTGCCATTCATCACCTGGCATTTTATTGGCAATCGATTTTTTTCCATACACGACTTCATCATGCGAAAACGGAAGCATAAAATTCTCGGTAAAAGCATATGTCATCGAAAAAGTTAAATCGTTTTGATGGTATTTGCGATAAACCGTTTCTTTTTGAAAGTATTTTAAAGTATCGTGCATCCATCCCATCATCCATTTCATTCCAAAACCTAAACCACCGGTAAAAGTAGGTCGTGAAACCATTGGAAAAGAAGTGCTTTCTTCAGCAATAGTTTGAACTCCATCAAAATTAGCATAGATTACCTCATTAAATTCTTTAAGAAAACTTATGGTATCTAAATTCTCTCTTCCTCCATAAATATTAGATTCCCACTCGCCATCTTCACGAGAATAATCCAAATATAACATTGAAGCTACGGCATCAACTCTCAAGCCATCAGCATGATAATGTTGTAACCAAAACACGGCGTTACTAATTAAAAAAGCACGTACTTCATTACGTCCGTAATTAAAAACCAGACTTTTCCAATCTGGATGATATCCTTTTCGGCGATCCGGGTGTTCGTATAAATGTGAGCCGTCAAAGAAACCTAAACCATGGGCATCATCAGGAAAATGTGATGGAACCCAGTCTAAAATCACACCAATACCAGCCTGATGTAATTTATCAACCAAAACCATAAAATCCTGCGGTTTTCCAAAACGAGAAGTAGGTGCGAAATATCCTGTCAACTGATATCCCCAGGAAGGGTCATATGGATATTCCATAATCGGCATAAATTCAACATGGGTAAAACCGGTTTCCTTTACGTAGGAAACCAAATCATCTGCCAATTCTAAATAAGTCAAAAATCGATTATGGTCCCCACGTTTCCAAGAACCTAAATGCACTTCATAAACTGAATAAGGTTTATCTAATCCATTTGTTTCCTTTCGGGATTGCATCCAGTTTTCATCCTTCCATTTATAATCTAAATCCCATACTACAGAAGCAGTATGAGGTGGTTTTTCACAATATAAAGCAAATGGATCTGCTTTCTCAGTTACAATGCCATTAATATTAGATTGAATTTTATACTTATAAAGTGCACCTTTTGTAATTTCTGGAATAAAACCTTCCCAAATTCCGGAAGAATCCCAACGAACTTGTAATTGATGTTCGTTTCCTGTCCAATAATTAAAATCACCAACGACAGCAACAGATTGTGCAGTAGGTGCCCAAATGGCAAAATAAACACCTTTTACTCCGTTAACTTCAACTAAATGTGCTCCTAATTTTTCATATAATTTGAAGTGTTTACCTGCTTTGAACAAATCAATATCAAAATCAGTAAATAGAGAATGCGTGATTACTTTAGACATATTTGGTTTTTAAGGCAATAATTAATTTTTATGCTTTTATTCAATTCTGAAATTATCCGAAAGAATTGCTCCCTTTTTAATAACTACAATACCATCTTTTATACTGTATAATTCATTAGTGAAATTATCTAAATGTTTCCCTCCGCTGATATGCACATTGTTTCCAATACGTACGTTTTTATCGACTAATGCATTTTGAATAAAACAGTTTTCACCAATTCCTACATGAATTTTATTAACACTTGCTTCGTGATTTAGTTCGTCAAGATCCTGATAAAAATCGTTGCCCATTACATAGCAGTTTTCAAGTACAGTTCCTTCTCCAATTCTAGAACGAATACCAATTACTGATCTCTTGATTTCTTTAGCATTGATAATGCATCCCTCTGAAATTAGAGATTTATTGATAATTGAATTTCTAAATTTTGATGGAGGAAGTAGTCTTGGTCGTGTAAAAATTTTATTATCATTATCAAATAAATTGAACTCTGGAATATCTGCTGTTAAACCAATATTGGCTTCAAAAAATGATTCAATATTCCCAATATCTGTCCAATATCCTTCGTACTGATAACTTAAGATTTTATGTTTCCCAACAGCTTGTGGAATAATTTCTTTTCCAAAATCCTTAGTGTGCGGGTCAGCCATTAAATCTTCCAATAATTGGCGATTAAAAATATAGATTCCCATTGAGGCCAGATATTTTTTGCCTTTCTCCTGCATTTGCTCACTTACTTCAGATTCCCATTGCGGCAATAAAGAAGCATCAGGTTTTTCAATAAAGGCTTCGATACAACTTTCATGATTAGTTTTAAGAATTCCGAATTCAGGAGCATCTTTTGCATTTACAGGTAAAGTAGCAATAGAAATTGCTGCATCAGCTGCAATGTGAGCTTCCAACATTTCGTTAAAATCCATTTGGTACAATTGATCACCGGATAAAATTAAAGCATGATCAAATTCATGTTTAAGAAAATGTGACATACATTGTCGAACAGCATCTGCAGTTCCCTGAAACCAGGTTGGATTATCAGGAGTTTGTTCTGCCGCTAAAATATCAACAAATGACTGACTGAAAATACTAAAATTAAAAGTGTTTTTGATGTGCGCATTCAAAGATGCTGAGTTAAATTGTGTCAAAACAAATATTTTAAAAATATCAGAATTGATACAATTCGAAATAGGAATATCAACTAATCTGTATTTTCCACCAATTGGCACCGCAGGTTTTGATCTCGTTTCTGTTAATGGAAACAAACGTGATCCTTGTCCTCCTCCTAAAATAATAGCAACTACATTTTTCTTTTTAAATTTCATTTTTCTCAATTATTAGGTTGTATATCTCGATGTATTCTTGGCAAACTCTTTCCCAGGAATGATCTGTTGCCATTCCTTTATTTATGATTTTATTGAAACTAATTTTATCATCATACAATTTCACGGCACGATTTATAGAATAGCAAATATCTCCAACAGAAGCCTGATCATGGCAAATTCCATTTCCGTTATCACCAAAATCAATTACGGTATCGCGCAATCCTCCGGTTCTTCTCACAATCGGAACTGTTCCATAGCGCAACGCATACATTTGGTTCAATCCACAAGGTTCAACTCTGGAAGGCATTAAAATATAATCCGAACCTGCATAAATCAAATGGGCTAATTCTTCATTATAGCCAATAAAAACATTATAATTCCCTTTATAGTCATTTCGCAATTGTACCAGCTGCTCTTCAATTATTGCATTACCTGATCCTAAAATCAAAATATTGATATTTTCAAAATTTTCAGATAAAGCTAAAGCCGATGCCTGAGGCAATAAATCGCCTCCTTTTTCTTCAAATAAACGCCCGATAAAACTAAACAATGGTTTTGTCGGATCTAATTCAAATTGTTCACAAAGCTTTTCTTTGTTTTTTTGTTTGCCAATTTCAAAAGTGTTAATCGAATAATTAGCTGTAATCATCTGATCTTTTACAGGATCCCAAACTTCAAAGTCAATTCCGTTTAAGATTCCTTTAGATTTACTTCTAACATCTTTAAACAAATCCTCTAAACCATTTGCCGCAATATTTATTTCATTCAAATAACTAGGCGAAACAGTGGTAACGGCATGCGCACATTTAACTCCAACAGCCAATGAATTAAGTGAATTATTCCATTCTAAAAATCCAACGTGGATTAAATCAAACTCAGGTAAATAATGCAATTTATCAAAACCGAACCAGCCTTGATATAAACCATTATGAATAGTGATAACAGTTCTTACGCTTCGCAAACTTTCATATTTATATCCATATTTCAACAAAAACGGGATTAATCCTGTATGATGATCATGACAATTAATCACATTTGGAACGGTTTGACGAGCGGTAATCCAATCTAAAGCCGCTATCTGAAAAGATAAAAAACGCTCTATATCATCTTCGTATCCATATACATTTGGACGATCAAATAATTCATTAATTTCTATCAGATATAGTTCATAACCCAGTTTATCACTTGTTTCTTTTAAAACGCTGAAAGGAAAATCAAAATTCCCTAGTTTTACATTTCCCCAATGAACACATTCAAAATCATTTTCTTTTTTAAATTTTGTGTCATAACCAGGAACAACAACCCGAACCTGATGACCTGCATTTGTCTGATATTTTGGTAATGCTCCGACAACATCAGCTAAACCGCCCACTTTTGCCATTGGATAACACTCTGCACTGATATGAAATATTTCCATTTTAGAAATTTATAAACATCTATTTATTGTACTACATTTATGTTTCCTAAATTTAGGAAAAAATAAACAACATTTCGCCCATATAAAAAATTTATTAATATGACAAAAAAGGAAACAAATCCTACTAAATCATTAAAAATTCCACAGGTTATAATTTTATCTGCTAAGATATCTGCCTTTATTTCAACCAAATTAGCTACATCATATGCTGCAAAACTATTTACAACTCCTGTAAGACATAAGATTCCAAAAAGAGAATTTGAAATGGAACATAAAAGTACCCAACAACTACTTTATATTCCCGCAATTAATAAAAGTGTTGTAACATACGAATATGGAAAAAACAACCGCAAAATTTTACTTGTTCACGGTTGGTCAGGAAGAGGTACACAATTATTTAGAATAGCCGATGAGCTTGTAAAATTGGGATATTCTATAATTAGTTTTGACGCCCCTGCTCATGGAAAATCGAAGGGAAAAACTACTATAATGTCTGAATTTATATATTCTATATTAGAAATTGACAAACAGTTTGGTCCTTTTGAAATTGCGATTGGCCACTCTTTAGGTGGAATGTCTGTTTTGAATGCTATTAAAGATGGTCTTCATGTAGACAAAGCAATTATAATTGGAAGCGGCGATATTGTACAAGATATTTTAGATGAATTCATTGAGAAATTGGGCTTAAAACAAGAAATCAGTGAACTTTTACGAGATCACTTTGAAAACAAATATCAGGTTAAAATGGATGATTTTTCTGCTTACAAAGCTGCTCAAAAAGTAAAAATTCCAGTTTTAGTAGTACATGATTATAATGATCCTGAAGTTCCTGTTAAGGCAGGAATTCACATTCATAAACAACTTGAAAATGGGACTTTATACTTAACAGAAGGTTTAGGACATCGAAAAATACTTGGAAATCAGAATGTAATTAAAAAAACAATAGATTTCATTAAAAGTACTTAATTTTGTGATAGCTATGGTTTTGTTTAATTCTAACTAAAAGTAAAATGGATTTATTTGGAGAAACATCAGATTGGGAAACAAAATTAAAACCCATTTTAAAAAAATATAAAGGAAAAAAGCACCCTTTAGAATATGAAAACACCTATCAATTATTAGTGATGGTAGTTTTGTCTGCGCAGGATTCTGATGCCAACATCAATAAAATTGCTCCAGCTTTATTTGAAAAATTCCCAACACTCAAAAGTTTATCCCAGGCCAATCCTGAGACATTTATACCTTATATTAGTAAAGTAAGGAATTATCCAACAAAGGCACAATGGTTGTTAGACATTGCAGCAACCATAAAAAAGGGTGAAGATATTCCCTTAAACATGAAGGATTTGACAGCTTTAAAAGGTATTGGGAGAAAGTCTGCGAATGTGATTTTAAGAGAAACCCATCAACCAGCGGAAGGTATTATTGCCGATTTGCATGTTATTCGCGTAGCGCCGAGGATTGGAATTATAAAAGAAAGTAAAGACGGAAATAAGGTTGAGAAAGATCTTATGCAGGTTTTACCAAAAAAAATTTGGTCAGAAATCGGAATGGCAATTTCATTTCATGGAAGAGAAACCTGCAGACCAAAACCTAAATGTGAGGAATGTTTAATAGCAGATTACTGTCAGTATTACCTAACAGAAGTAATATAGAATATCATTTTCTTCTTGTATCTATCAAATAGATAATTTTCCAAGTATCTTTTTCTTTAAACAAAGTAAAGGCATTTACTCCCGAATGACTCAATTTATCATTTAGATAAAACTCATAAGGAGCCCAGACATGCGACATTGTGCCATTAACTTGAATGTTATAACTCAAAATCTTCTCATGAAACTTCATAGAAGAAGGAATTGTTGCAATAGATTTATAAAATTTTCCTGCATTCTCATCTGATAACTTATTTCCCTTAACAGTACTCTCGCTAATTGATTGTAAAATCATTTTATCCGAACAGACCGATTTTATTTTAGTTGTATCTTTTTGATGAAATCCTTCAAAAAAAATCTCAATACTTTTTTGAACCTCTTGTTTTTGTGCATTGGCAAATATTCCAATAAACAACGTAACTAATATGATGTAATTCCTCATAAAGTAATAAGTTATAAATTAAACTCCAAATTGACTCAAATGATGTTCTAAATGTTTTGAAAACATATTATTCCATTCTTTAACAGTTAGTCTACCAAAAGAATGAGATTCTTTTCCTTCAAATTCTTTTTCACCTAAATTCTGCGTTTTATGAAGATAAGTAATTAACCGCGCTTTTTCAATTTCAAAATCACGGTTATCATTAATAATAAACTGAGGTGCGGTCTGATTATTTCGATGATAAGGAATCTCATTTACTACTTTATTCTTAACTAATGCTTTCAAAATAAATTTCATAAATACATTAGGCTTCGGATGAATATCATCATAAACCATTTCGTATGCAACATTACAATGAGCAAGCATTTGAGCAACAGTCATTTTACCCCAAAGTGCACGTGATTCTGATGTTAGCTTATTAATTCGATCGGCCAATTCATTACAATCCTCTGTACGAAAAATATTTTTCATTTTTGTATTTATTGAATTTTTGAACAATAGTAATAGAGCAAATATATAAAATTAAAGAGAATAATGATCCAGGAAGTTATTTCATAGAGAATAATTTGGGAGCCTTGGGATTGCAGTTAAAAAAACACAAAGTGCTATAAAACAAAAAACCCCGTTTCGATAGAAACAGGGTTTTCAAAAGAAAGGCGACGACATACTCTCCCACATAACTGCAGTACCATCTGCGCAGGCGGGCTTAACTACTCTGTTCGGGATGGGAAGAGGTGAGCCCCGCCGCAATAACCACCTTAAGAAGTTATAATTGCTTTGGGCAATCTTTTTTAATTAATAATTGATACTTAACCATTAATAATTAAAATAATATCTTAACATACTGAGATAAAGAAAAAAGTATTGCTTTAGAAAGTTTCTTCTCCCGACCGGAGTCGGGAGAAAAGGGTGTACATAAGCTTACGGATNAATATCTTAACATACTGAGATAAAGAAAAAAGTATTGCTTTAGAAAGTTTCTTCTCCCGACCGGAGTCGGGAGAAAAGGGTGTACATAAGCTTACGGATTATTAGTACTACTCGACTATGACATTACTGCCTTTACATCTATAGCCTATCAACGTGGTCATCTTCCACGATCCTTAAAAGAAATCTCATCTTGTGGTGGGTTTCGCGCTTATATGCTTTCAGCGCTTATCCCTTCCAAACGTAGCTACTCTGCGGTGCCCCTGGCGGGACAACAGATACACTAGAGGTTTGTCCAATTCGGTCCTCTCGTACTAGAATCAGATCCACTCAAATTTCTAACGCCCACAGTAGATAGAGACCGAACTGTCTCACGACGTTCTGAACCCAGCTCGCGTGCCACTTTAATGGGCGAACAGCCCAACCCTTGGGACCTTCTCCAGCCCCAGGATGTGACGAGCCGACATCGAGGTGCCAAACCCCCCCGTCGATATGAGCTCTTGGGGGAGATCAGCCTGTTATCCCCGGCGTACCTTTTATCCTTTGAGCGATGGCCCTTCCATGCGGAACCACCGGATCACTATGCTCTACTTTCGTACCTGATCGACCTGTATGTCTCTCAGTCAAGCTCCCTTATGCCATTGCACTCTACGCACGGTTACCAAGCGTACTGAGGGAACCTTTAGAAGCCTCCGTTACTCTTTTGGAGGCGACCACCCCAGTCAAACTACCCACCAAGCAATGTCCCCCACAATATGGGGTTAGGCCTCAGATAAACAAAGGGTTGTATTTCAACAATGACTCCACAACGCCTGGCGACGCCACTTCACAGTCTCCAACCTATCCTACACATCATTTATCCAAGGTCAATACTAAGCTATAGTAAAGGTGCACAGGGTCTTTTCGTCCCACTGCGGGTAAACGGCATCTTCACCGTTACTACAATTTCACCGAGCTCATGGCTGAGACAGTGTCCAGATCGTTACACCATTCGTGCAGGTCGGAACTTACCCGACAAGGAATTTCGCTACCTTAGGACCGTTATAGTTACGGCCGCCGTTTACTGGGGCTTCAATTCAATGCTTCTCCGAAGATAACATCTCCTCTTAACCTTCCAGCACCGGGCAGGTGTCAGGCCCTATACTTCATCTTACGATTTTGCAGAGCCCTGTGTTTTTGATAAACAGTCGCCTGGACCTCTTCACTGCGGCCCTGTATTGCTACAGGGCGACCCTTCTCCCGAAGTTACGGGTCTATTTTGCCTAATTCCTTAGCCATGAATCTCTCGAGCACCTTAGGATTCTCTCCTCAACTACCTGTGTCGGTTTACGGTACTGGTACTAATTACCTGAAGTTTAGAGGTTTTTCTTGGAAGCCCTTAGGCGCACTATCTCTTTGTCCGAAGACTCCGAGTACTATCGTATTTCCCCAAGACGCGTGGATTTGCCTGCGCATCTTATAGGTAGGTACTTCAACGAACTATTCCGTCAGTTCGCGGCGCTTTCATCACTCCGTCACCCCATCACAGTAATTAGTAGTACGGGAATATTAACCCGTTAGCCATCGACTGTCCCTTTCGGGTTCGCCTTAGGACCAGACTAACCCACAGCTGATTAGCATAGCTGTGGAAACCTTAGTTTTTCGGTGTGCGGGTTTCTCGCCCGCATTATCGTTACTTATGCCTACATTTTCTTTTCCAGCCAGTCCAGCATACCTTACGATACACCTTCAACCCTGCTGGAATGCTCCCCTACCACTTACAGTCAGACTGTAAATCCATAGCTTCGGTAATACGCTTATGCCCGATTATTATCCATGCTCGTCCGCTCGACTAGTGAGCTGTTACGCACTCTTTAAATGAATGGCTGCTTCCAAGCCAACATCCTAGCTGTCTGGGCAGACAAACCTCGTTCTTTCAACTTAGCGTATATTTGGGGACCTTAGCTGATGGTCTGGGTTCTTTCCCTCTCGGACTTGGACCTTAGCACCCAAGCCCTCACTGCTGAGAAACATTATATAGCATTCGGAGTTTGTCAGGAATTGGTAGGCGGTGAAGCCCCCGCATCCAATCAGTAGCTCTACCTCTATATAACTTAAATTCAGCGCTGCACCTAAATGCATTTCGGGGAGTACGAGCTATTTCCGAGTTTGATTGGCCTTTCACCCCTACCCACAGGTCATCCGAAGACTTTTCAACGTCAACCGGTTCGGACCTCCACTGTGTGTTACCACAGCTTCATCCTGCCCATGGGTAGATCACACGGTTTCGCGTCTAACACTACTGACTAAAGCGCCCTATTCAGACTCGCTTTCGCTACGGATCCGTGGCTTAACCACTTAACCTTGCCAGCAACGTTAACTCGTAGGCTCATTATGCAAAAGGCACGCCGTCACCCCACGAAAGGGCTCCGACCGCTTGTAAGCGTATGGTTTCAGGATCTATTTCACTCCGTTATTCACGGTTCTTTTCACCTTTCCCTCACGGTACTGGTTCACTATCGGTCTCTCAGGAGTATTTAGCCTTAGCGGATGGTCCCGCCAAATTCAGACAGGGTTTCACGTGCCCCGCCCTACTCAGGATACCACTATCTATTACACTTGTTACCCATACGGGACTATCACCCTCTTTGGTGTCACTTTCCAGCAACTTCCGGTTCCTTGTGCATAAAATGTCGTGGTCCTACAACCCCAACATTGCCGTAACAACATTGGTTTGGGCTAATCCGCGTTCGCTCGCCACTACTTACGGAATCACTTTTGTTTTCTTCTCCTCCGCCTACTTAGATGTTTCAGTTCAGCGGGTTTGCCCACCTATCGGTGTACTATGTCTTCAACATAGTGGGTTGCCCCATTCAGGTATCTACGGATCAATCGGTGTGTGCCCGTCCCCGTAGCTTTTCGCAGCTTATCACGCCTTTCATCGCCTCTGAGAGCCAAGGCATCCCCCATACGCCCTTATTTTGCTTATTGTACCAATCAT
>NZ_LMEF01000023.1:35779-37631 GCF_001427905.1 Flavobacterium sp. Root420 | reverse complement strand
AGTGGAGAATAACGGAGTCGAACCGTTGACCTCCTGCGTGCAAGGCAGGCGCTCTAGCCAGCTGAGCTAATCCCCCATTTTTAAATGATGAGTTATGAATTATGAGTTATGAATGCTCATAAATGCTCAACTTCTAAAATTTCCTTTTTTTTTAAGCGTACAGTCTTTTTTGGCTGTGTTTTATAATTTACAATTCATAATTTATAATTCACAATTTAAAAAGTAGTCCCGGGCAGACTCGAACTGCCGACCCCTACATTATCAGTGTAGTACTCTAACCAGCTGAGCTACGAGACTCTGTTTTACTTAAAATTTATTATTTGAACTAACAGCAAGAGTAATTGAATYTTGTGATTCAGAACTTTCAAGATAATCATCTTTTTTCCCCATCGTGTATTACTACTAACAATTGGGGCTCTAGAAAGGAGGTGTTCCAGCCGCACCTTCCGGTACGGCTACCTTGTTACGACTTAGCCCTAGTTACCAGTTTTACCCTAGGCAGCTCCTTGCGGTCACCGACTTCAGGCACCCCCAGCTTCCATGGCTTGACGGGCGGTGTGTACAAGGCCCGGGAACGTATTCACCGGATCATGGCTGATATCCGATTACTAGCGATTCCAGCTTCACGGAGTCGAGTTGCAGACTCCGATCCGAACTGTGACCGGTTTTATAGATTCGCTCCTGGTCGCCCAGTGGCTGCTCTCTGTACCGGCCATTGTAGCACGTGTGTAGCCCAAGGCGTAAGGGCCGTGATGATTTGACGTCATCCCCACCTTCCTCACAGTTTGCACTGGCAGTCTTGTTAGAGTTCCCGACWTGACTCGCTGGCAACTAACAACAGGGGTTGCGCTCGTTATAGGACTTAACCTGACACCTCACGGCACGAGCTGACGACAACCATGCAGCACCTTGTAAATTGTCTTGCGAAAGATCTGTTTCCAAACCGGTCAATCTACATTTAAGCCTTGGTAAGGTTCCTCGCGTATCATCGAATTAAACCACATGCTCCACCGCTTGTGCGGGCCCCCGTCAATTCCTTTGAGTTTCATTCTTGCGAACGTACTCCCCAGGTGGGATACTTATCACTTTCGCTTAGCCACTGAGATTGCTCCCAACAGCTAGTATCCATCGTTTACGGCGTGGACTACCAGGGTATCTAATCCTGTTCGCTACCCACGCTTTCGTCCATCAGCGTCAATCCATTAGTAGTAACCTGCCTTCGCAATTGGTATTCCATGTAATCTCTAAGCATTTCACCGCTACACTACATATTCTAGTTACTTCCTAATAATTCAAGTCTAACAGTATCAATGGCCGTTCCACCGTTGAGCGATGGGCTTTCACCACTGACTTATTAAACCGCCTACGGACCCTTTAAACCCAATGATTCCGGATAACGCTTGGATCCTCCGTATTACCGCGGCTGCTGGCACGGAGTTAGCCGATCCTTATTCTTACGATACCGTCAAGCTACTTCACGAAGTAGTGTTTCTTCTCGTATAAAAGCAGTTTACAATCCATAGGACCGTCATCCTGCACGCGGCATGGCTGGATCAGGCTTGCGCCCATTGTCCAATATTCCTCACTGCTGCCTCCCGTAGGAGTCTGGTCCGTGTCTCAGTACCAGTGTGGGGGATCTCCCTCTCAGGACCCCTACCCATCGTAGCCTTGGTAAGCCGTTACCTTACCAACTAGCTAATGGGACGCATGCTCATCTTTTACCGTTGTGACTTTAATAGTGGCTTCATGCGAAGCTGCTATGCTATGAGGTATTAATCCAAATTTCTCTGGGCTATCCCTCTGTAAAAGGTAGATTGCATACGCGTTACGCACCCGTGCGCCGGTCTCTAAA
>NZ_LMEF01000023.1:0-35708 GCF_001427905.1 Flavobacterium sp. Root420 | reverse complement strand
TTGTCCTAACATCTCTGTTAAAACGGCTGTCAATTCAATATGTCTACGAACGTGTCTTCTTTTTAATTTCGCTTGTCTCTCAAAGCGGGTGCAAAAGTACACCCTTTATCGAGATCTGCAAGGCTTTTTGAAAAGTTTTTTATCTATTTTTTTTAAAAATTTCTTAACTTTCTGATAACATAAGATTTAAGTCTGAATTTTTTCTTTCTGCATTGAAGTATTTTCCTACTTTAAATGTATTACTCCAAAAACCATCCTTTAAAAATGAGGGTTATTATGAATTCCTTACTATTATATATCGTTTTATATCAACTTACATATATTAAGACATACAGGCCAATATTTACTTTATATCGAAAACATATTTAAATCCATAAAAGAAGGGAGAAATTAAAATAGTATTTAACTCCACCAAAAAAGCTTTTCAAAATCAGGTGATCTTAGCTTAACACCTTTTTTGGATAAATACTGAGTACGCACTGAACTTTCATTTTTACTATCTGCGTTAAGCAATTTAAAAAGAAGCTTAAGTATAATTGCATCTTATTGTTTACTTCAATAAAAAATTAGGATATCTTATTCCTGTCAGTGAAACCGCAGGAATAAAAAATTATGAAATTATTATTGTCTGTTTTTGAAAAGTATCAAAAACATGAAGTGTATTCTATTATCAAAATGATTTCAAATAAAAAAATAGAATCTAATTATGATCTTTTCGATTCTTTTATGTTACACATGCTTAATTTAGGGATAAGCCTGTTATCAAAACTTATTGTTTTTCAAAATAAAGATAATTGGTACTATTATTTACATCGCGTAGTCTTATTTGCGAATTATTAAACTCAAACAATTTCCAGTTATAATTCAATTTACCAAGTAATTCTGTATTGAAATTTAGTTTTAATTCCTTCACGCCATTTAGTATATTGCATTCCCAGTGACCTGTTTCTGAGATCGCGCCTTTGGTAGCAACTACTGATTGGTCGCTTTTAAAAACAAATGAATATCCACTATACGAGGCTGTTTTTTCTGAGTCAACAAAAAAATAAGGTATTATCCAGGAACCATTTGTTATTGTTGCTTCAAAATCAAGTGATACAAGATTATTTTCAGGGCAATAATCAATAGCATACTTAATAGCATTTTCGAAATCTGAATTGTTTGTAATTGATTTTGTCTGATTATGGTAATTAACTACAGAAATCGGGTATTGCAATGAAATATACTGACTGCTGCTCAAATTTTTTATAAAGTTGAAAAACGCCTGATCACTTATAATAGATACAGAGCTTCCTATTTGATTTGCGCTATTATAGATATTGATCGTTATAGGATAATTAATGTTTAGTCCGTTGATTTTAGATAAAAGATCAGGGTACAAATTCCAATAATCAATTAAAGAATCAAAATCAGCTTTATTCGGAATATTTTTTTCAATGTAATTATAGTATACCATGGTTACAGGAAAATCTATTTTTACAATATCATCATCAGTAGCACTTGCGCTGATATTATCTGATACTTTTTGATAATCGGCAGTGGTGTTAATTGCAATCTGAGTATTATTAACAGTAACGGTATAAGGCAGTTTTATAGTGCAATATGTAGACCCGTCTATTATATTATCCTGCACAGTTGGAACCATCGCAACCCTTTGCATATAAGTCGTTAGAGGAGAAACACTTGTAATTGTTGCCTGTCCATCGTTCTTTTGCTCATCCATGTCACTTTGACAAGACAATAAGAGCAACAAGGTTAGTATTGATAAATATTTTTTTAAAGGGAACATATTTATATTTTTACAAAGGTAATAAAATTTAAAGAAACTGGTTTTTAATAAAATAACATAAAGGATATCGATCTCCTCTTTAATACTAAATTATCAAAAGCCAATAGCATTTTATTCTTCTATAAAACAATCGTCTTTGCTTTTACCCTACTTACACGAAAAACAAATACTTTTGCCACGTACAAATGAAACACCAATGCCAAATAAAAACCAATCAAACACTTGTGATGAAATAATCTTTTCGTCATTTTTCAAAAGTCACATAAAAGCCCTTCGAAATTTTCTTTTTTACAAATTTGGAAATCTAGATCAGGCAGAAGATGTGGCTCAGGAAGCATTTGTCAAACTTTGGCAAAACTGTGCTTCTGTACCGCTGGAAAAAGCGAAATCATATATTTATACCATTGCAAACAATAGTAGTCTCAACGAAATTGCGCACCAGAAAGTTGTTTTGCGATATGAAAAAAACTTTACCGGTTTAGATAAAACAAATGAAAATCCCGAATATCTTTTAGAGGAAAAACAATTTCAGTCCAAACTTTTGAAAGCTATTGAAAACTTAAATGAAAAACAACGTATTGCTTTTTTAATGCATCGCATTGACGGAAAGAAATACAGCGAAATTGCCGTAGAGCTAAGCATTAGCGTGAAGGCAGTCGAAAAACGCATTCATTTGGCTTTGTTAAGCTTGCGTAAAGAAATTGATTTATAAAAAGTAGGGTAAATTTAGTTCCAACTGTTTAATGATATAATACCAGTACAATGAAAAAAAATCGCTTACTAGCAAAATGGCTCAATAATGATTTATCAGAAGATGAATTGGCTGAATTTAAAGCAAGCCCCGATTTTGAAAAATATCAAAAAATAAAAAATTATACCGATCATTTAGAAATAAGTGATTTGGATGAAAACGCTATGTTGTCCAATATTCTGAGCCAGAAAAAAGTAACTCCAAAAGTGATTCCATTACACAAAAAATGGATGTTTAGAGCTGCCGCCATATTTGTTCTTGCTCTTGGAATTACCTTTGCGCTGAAATTTTTTGTACCGCAAACCGAAACAGCAAATTTTGGAGAGAAAACAACTTTTTCTTTACCTGATAATTCTGAAGTGGTATTAAATTCAGGTTCTCAAATAAAGTATAAAAAATGGAACTGGGACAACAACAGGCGTCTTGAACTAAAAGGGGAAGCTTATTTCAGGGTAGCAAAAGGCAGGCGATTTGAAGTACAGACCAATCTTGGAAAAGTTTCGGTTTTAGGAACTCAGTTTAACGTTAAAAACCGAAAAAACAGGTTTGATGTAGTGTGTTATGAAGGACGTGTGAAGGTAAATTATGCCAATACTCAAATTCTGTTAACTCACGGACAAGGCGTTAGTTTTGAAAACGGAAAACAAACTAAAATAAAAATACATTCATCGAAACCGGAATGGACAGAAAATCAAATATGTTTTTATAAAGAAAATATCAGAACCCTGTTAGACGAAGTTGAAAGACAATACAATATTAAGATCGAGTTAAATACAAAAGATACAATTTCCTTATTTACAGGAAAATTACCCGCTAAAAACCTGGATATAGCCTTGCAAATTATTAGCACAACGTATCATTTAGAGGCTAGAAAAGTCTCAGAAAATAAAATAATTTTTGACGAAAAATAAATGTTGCTCCCCAAACAATTTCATTTTTTGTTTTTTACATTTTTCCTTGTACTGAATCTTTTTTCTCAGGGTAAAGGAAAAGTTGTGCCCTTTAAAAAAATCATAATTGATATTGAACAACGACATCAGGTTACTTTTAATTATGCTGAAGATAATATTACGGGACTACAATTAAATCCTCCAAAAAGATCACTTTCTTTAGATCAGAAACTGCAATATTTGGCAAAAAACACCAATTTATCTTTTGAAAATATAGGAAACAAATTCATTAACATTTATAAAAAAGATACTGAATCCAAAATGATTTGCGGGTACATTTTTTCTGGTATAGATAAAAAACCTATTGAAAACGCAAATATTAGTTTATCAAACAAAACTCAGATTACAACGGATTCAAATGGTTATTTTGAGTGCAAACAAGACGATGCAACCCTATTTTTGATTAGTCATGTGGGATTCATAACCAAAAAAATTGTACCGGATAATCCTGACTCCAAAAATTGTCTCCAAATAGTATTAGAACCTGAAATCACAGAACTTCAGGAAATTAAAGCCAATGCCATTCTAGCTTCAGGGATTTCAAAAAACAAAGATGGATCATTTGAAATTAAACCCAAGAAATTTGGTATTCTTCCCGGACTTATCGAACCCGATGCTTTGCAAACAATGCAGCAAATACCGGGCGTAAACAGTATTGACGAAAGTGTCTCGAGCATTAATGTACGTGGTGGTACGCACGATCAGAATTTGTTTTTATGGAACGGAATACGAATGTTTCAAACAGGACATTTCTTTGGTTTAATATCGGTATTTAATCCTAATTTGGCACATACCATTTCTATTTATAAAAATGGAAGTTCTGCATTTTTTGGAGAAAGTGTATCGAGTGTAGTGGCTATTTCTTCTACTCCTGAAACAGCTGAAAAAAATGCTTTCAGTGCAGGAATAAATATGATTAATGCTGATATTTATGCGAAATACAATCTTTCGAAAAAAAGCTATATTGAAATTTCAACACGTAAATCGATTACTGATTTTGCCGAAACACCTACGTATAAAGAATATTTTAATAAAGTATTTCAGAACACAACTATAACTGATTTTTCAGAAAAACAAAATGTCAACTATCGAAGTGACAAAAAATTTGGCTTCTACGATGCTACACTTAAATATGCTCAAAAAATTGGAGATAAAGACCAAATAGTTCTAGATTTAATTACCATTAAAGATAACCTGGAGGTTTTTCAAAGTGCTACCGCATATGACATGAACAGGTCTGAAAACAATGTTTTGCGCCAACAAAATTATGGTGGAAATTTATCATGGAAAAGGAACTGGAACAACTTCAATACGACTAAAATTAACGTTTATAACTCTTCCTATGAACTTTTGGCAGACCAAAAAACGACCAATGCAAATCAAATCGTTATTCAGGAAAATACGGTTAACAACAATGGAATTAATTTAGAGAACAACCATACAATTACCTCAAAATTTAGTTTTAACAATGGCTATCAATATAATGAAATGGGTGTTACTAGTTTAGAGCAGGTAACTAATCCTGATTTCTATCGTAAAGTTAAAGACGTACTGAGAACTCACGCCTTAATTTTGGAAGGAAAATATAACGATACACTTTCCAGAATATATTTTAAAGCCGGAACCCGAATTAATTATATTGAAAAATTTAAAAAGTATATTGTAGAACCGCGAATGCAATTTAGCTACGGCATCAATAAAAATTTAAATATAGAACTGCTTGGCGAACTAAAAAGTCAAAATTCACAACAAATCATTGATTTGCAAAAAGATTATTTTGGTATTGAAAAAAGACGCTGGATTATCTCAAACAATACAACAATTCCTATTCAAAAAAGCAAACAGCTATCTTTAAATTTATACTACAAAAAGAATGACTGGCTTTTAGATGTAGAGAATTTTTATAAAAAAGTAACCGGAATTACAACCTCGAGCCAGGGTTTTCAGAACCAACTAGAATTTATTCGAACAACTGGTGATTATGAAGTTTGGGGAACAGAGATCTTGATTCAGAAAAAAATGAATCACTTTCTAACTTGGCTAAATTATACTTATAACCATAATAATTATCATTTTTCTACTTATGAATACCCAAGTTTTCCCAACAATTTTGAGGTAATGCATACGGTATCGTGGGCAGGGATTTATGAGAAAAACAATTTCAAAATTGCTTTGGGAACAAAATGGTCTTCAGGCAGGCCAAAAACCTCACTCAACAGTTCTCAAATTGATCCTTCAGATCCTGTGTTAGTCTACAATAAACCAAACAATACCAATTTGCACATTTTTTCACAGGTAAATATTTCCTCTACTTATAAGTGGGAAACCGCAAATGGAATTCAATACAAATTAGGCATATCTATCTTAAATATCCTAAACAGGAAAAATGAAATCAGCGAATATTACAGAATAAGTTCCTTAACAAATTCTATAGAAGAAGTTGAAACATTTGCACTGCAAAGAACTCCGAATATGAGCTTTAGAGTTTCTTTATAAGCCTATTTCTACAAGGCTTGTAACTTTTTTTTGTCCTCTTTTTATTTTTTTTTTATAAAACAACATTTTTTTGGTAGGGTAATCTGCATTAAAGCTGTTTTACTATTGAATCCTAGTAAAAGAATAAAAATGACTCCCCTTAAAAACCTAATACTATATTCTTATGACAGTTCGTAAGGATAAACGATCTGATTATTGAACGAAATGCTTCATTAAAAACCGGCATAACTTCGTGATACATAATCAAATTATAAAATACTTTACTATTTCTGTAAAGTAACTTTTTCCCTTTTCTCTAATTAATCTAATCAAAAAGACAATGAAATTACAACAAATTAAATTCAGTTTAGTTGCCCTGATAGTATCAACATTTTTCCTAAGCTGCAGTAGCGATAATAGCAATGACACTCCTGCTCCTCCTACTACTCCGGAATTAAAAACAGAAGTTAATCTTTCTACAAGTGCGACATTAGGATCTTATCTTACAGATAAAAGTGGAAGATCTTTATACTTTTTTTCAACAGATTCTAAAGACCAGGTAACTTGTACAGGCGGATGTGAGCTAGTTTGGCCTCCATTTTATTTAGACAATTTAACTGCTGATAAATTAGGTACAGGATTAACATTCTCAGACTTTTCTACTATAACCACTGCGTCTGGTAAAAAACAAGTAACCTATAAAGGATGGCCTTTGTATTATTATGCACCGGTTTCCGGAAGTGATACTTATGGCAATGGAGGTACTAATACACTAGAAGCAGCAGGCAAAACAACAGGTGACGGAGTTGGTGGTGTTTGGTTTATTGCAAAACCAGATTATTCGATTATGATCGTAAGAAGCCAGCTTGTAGGACATGATGGTAAAAACTATAAATCAGATTATACTGTTGGAGATGGTTTAACTACCTACTTTACAGATGCTAAAGGGATTACACTATATACTTTCAAGAATGACAATTTCAAGAAAAATAATTTCACAAAAGCAGATTTTTCTAACAATGCTGTTTGGCCAATATATGAAACAGACAAAATTGTTGTTCCTTCTACACTTGACAAATCTAAATTTAGTGTTATTACAGTATTTGGTAAATCTCAATTGGTTTACAATGGCTGGCCTTTGTATTATTTTGGACAAGATGCTAACGTAAGAGGTGCTAATAAAGGAATTAGCTTCCCAAGTCCTGGAGTTTGGCCAGTACCAGTAAAAGACATACCTCTAGCCATATAAATAGGATTATTTGCTACTAGAGCATTTCAAATTAGTCCAATTTCTATTGGGCTAGTTTGAAATAATAAAGACTGAAAATCCCGATACACCACAGCTAAATTAAATCACAAAATCAACATGAATAAAACAAGAATCAAGATTCTGATATTTTTATTAGTGATAAGTTTTGGCCCTTATTATATCTATCAAAATGTTTTATACAAAGATGCCAGAGATATCGATAGTGAAAAATCAATGTTAACAATTACTGCTGAAAATTTAGAAAAAGAATATGCTTCAAATCCATCACAAGCTGATTCTAAATACTTAAATAAAACAATCGAAATTGAAGGAATAGTTTCAGAAGTTACCGATTCTTCCATGGTCGTAGACAAAAAAGTATTTTGCAAAATGAATGGAAAAGTAAAAAAGACTTTGCTAAATAAACAAATCAATATAAAAGGGAGATGCATTGGTTATGATGATTTATTCGAACTAGCAAAATTTGATCAATGCAGTATTCAACAAAATTAAATATGAAAAAAAAAATATTCTTAATAGCCAGTTTTTTAATCTGTCTTTATAGCAATGCTCAAGACGATCTACTCTCCACTTTGGATTCAACACAAGTGGTTGATAAAAGCGTAACCGCTACATTTAAAGCTTTGCAGATTATAACCCTGCAATCTACCAAATTAGCCGCCAAAAAAGAATTTTACATGGTGATTTCTCATCGATTTGGTTCTGTAAAGGGTGGGATTTCTGAGTTTTTTGGTTTCGATGATGCTACTACAAAAATTGGTGGAATTTATGGAGTAACAGATTGGCTTTCGGTAAGTGCATCACACCATACTTTGCTGAAAATAAATGAAGCATCAGCAAAATATAGGCTTATAAGACAAAGCGAAAAATTTCCTGTTGATATTGTTGGCTATAGTACCATAGATTTTAATAGTGGATTAAAGAAGGACGATTATCCGAAAATTGAATTTTCCGATCGATTGACTTATATCAATCAAATTTTGATTTCAAGAAAATTCTCTGATAAACTATCTTTAGAATTAGCCCCTTCCTTCATCCATAAAAATCTATACAATCCAGATATAGAAAACGATAACCAATTTACTTTAGGCGCTGGCGGACGATTAAAATTGACCAAAAGACTTTCTCTTAATTTAGAATATGGTCAAAATTTTAGTAAACCAGACTTTTATAATAACCCATTATCTGTTGGACTTGACATAGAAACCGGTGGTCATGTATTTCAATTGCTTTTTACAAATTCCCAGTCAATGACCGAAAGCGGTTACCTGACAAGTGCTGCCGGGGATTGGGGCAAAGGCGATTTTTTCTTTGGGTTTAATTTATATAGAGTTTTTTAAAAAGTATAAAATATGAAAAAATATATTTATCTATCAGGCCTTATTCTGTCATTATGTAGTTGTGAATCGAATACTTATGAAAGTCTGCAAGAACCAACTGTTATAGTTGACAAAGTTACTTACGCAGCAAATGTTAAATCTATTATTGATCAAAATTGCATTGGCTGCCATTCTGCGGGTGGATCACTTATACCGTTAGTAACTTACGATCAGGTAAAAAATGCTATGTCTAATACTAATTTATTAGATAGAATTCAGCGCCAAAACGGAACACCTGGTATAATGCCAAAAGCAGGAAGAATGCCACAGGACAAAATAAATACAATTCTGCAATGGAATACAGATGGATTATTAGAAAATTAAATCAATACTAAAATGAAAAAAATAATTGTACTGCTATTTTTGTTTGTTGGAATTTTACATGTTTCAGCTCAAAAGTATGCAACAAAAACCGGAAATTTAAAATTTGAAGCTTCTGTTGAGTCTTTTGAGGAAATTACGGCAGAAAACAAAAATACTTCTGCTATTTTGGAATCATCTACAGGAGAAATTGCCGTGCTTACTCTCATGAAAGGGTTCCGATTTAAAATTGCATTAATGGAGGAACACTTTAATGAAAATTATATCGAATCAGATAAATTTCCTAAAGCAACCTTTAAAGGAAAAGTTGAAGATTTTGACGCATCAAAGCTTTCCTCTACCCCTAAAGCATTTAAGATTTCGGGAGATTTAACTTTGCATGGAAAAACTAAAAAAATAATTGCAAGCGCAAAGATTTTAAAATCGGGCGATAAAATTACAATAACCGGAAATTTTGATGTTAAACCAGAAGACTTTGATATCGAAATTCCGAAACTGGTTAGTAAAAAAGTGTCTGAAAAAATTAAAGTGAATTTCAGCTTTGGGCTTGCAAAATTGTAAAACACCAATAAAAAAAATCCCAAATTCCAATTGTTAAGATGGAATTTGGGATTTTACATATTGGAATTTATGTATGTTTAGTCCAGAATAAAACTAACACTAACATTTGATGTAATTTCGATTTCTCCAATGGCAAGAGTTTCGTTTGAAGGTGCCGCATCTGCAGATTCTTTCATTCTCATAGCAGCATACATTGGCTGTGGATGATAAATTTGCGAATTATCTGAAATGGTATAAGCCTTGCCTACTTTTTGTCCTAAAACAGAAACATAATCTTCTGCTTTTGCTTTGGCGTCTTTAATAGCTAATTTTCTCGCTTCTGATTGATATTGGGCTAGTTTAGACGATTCAAAAGAAACGTTATCTAAACGGTTAATTCCTTGTTGAACCAAACCTTCCATCAATTCATCATATTTAGATAAATCTTTTACTAAAATTTCAACTGTCTGCGTTGCATTATAACTTGTTTTCTTTTTCTCGTAATCATATTGTGGATTAAGTGCCACTTGTTTTGTTCTGAAATCTGCAGTTGGAATATTCATTTTTTTGATGAATTTCAAAACCGCATCCATTTTTTCGTCATTTTGCTTTTTGACGTCTTTAGCATTATTTCCTTTTGTTTCAACTGTAGCTGAAATAGAAACCTGATCAGGAGCTATTTTCACTTTTCCTTCTCCGTTTACATTGATCTGTGGAATTTGTTTGGTTTCCTGGCCGTAAGACATAGTCATAAACATGATTGTTAAAAATAATACTACTTTTTTCATTTTTGCTATATTTAAAATTATTGACAAGAGCATTTCAAAAGTTGTGCCAGCCTTATAATTTCCCCAATTTAGCCATAACAAAAAGAATCAAAATCGGAATTGCTAATAAAATAACCATCAAACTATGATCAACAATTAAGGAAGGTTCTTTTACCAAAGTAATCAAATAACCTCCTATGGCACCTCCAAAGTGTGCTGTATGGCCAATTTTATCATTTTTAGCTTTCATTCCATATATCGAATACAATAAATATAAAATTCCAAAAAGATAAGCCGGTATCGGAATGACAAAAAAGATTCCCAACATCATATCTGGCTGTAATAAAATGGCAGAATATAAAATTCCTGTCACAGCGCCCGAAGCCCCTACTGCACGATAACTATAATCATTTTTATGAAACAACATTGTAAGCAGGCTCCCAAAAATTAAACTTCCAAAATAAATCAGAACGAAAGAAATTGTTCCAAGCCACTCAATTACAACTGGCGCAAAAAACCAAAGTGTCAGCATATTAAATATTAAATGCATCATATCAGCATGTAAAAAACCTGATGACAGCATTCTGATTTGTTCACCAGAACGAATACTTCCAACATGGAATTCGTATTTTCTAAAAAATGCATAATCATTAAAACCTTTGTAACTAATTAAGGCATTGGCAACTATAATTCCAACCAAAACGGTATTGACGGTATTCATAAAAAATATTTAAAATGAGCTGTAAATATAGTCATTCTCAAACACAACTTGAGTACACACCAAAACATGTAACGTTATTCATTTTTACTTTATCTTTGTAAAAAAAAGTTAGATGCAGTTTCTCGTTTATATTTTAGCCTATCCTATTCTTTGGCTTATTTCTATACTTCCTTTCCGAATATTTTATTGGTTTTCAGACTTCGTTTATTTTCTGGTATATCATGTTATTGGATATCGCAGAAAAACAGTCCGCGAAAATCTGGCACTGACTTTACCCCATTTAAGTGATGCTGAACGAAAAGTGATCGAAAAGAAATTTTACCAGCATATGTGTGATATGTTTCTGGAGATGATAAAAACGATGAGCATTACGCCTGAAGAAATGGAAAAAAGATTTACCATTACCAATATGGATCTTTTTCATGAATATGAAAGAAAAGGAAAAAGCGTTGTTTTAGTAGCTTCACATTATGCTAGCTGGGAATGGCTTTTGACACTTAATAAAAGAATGCTTTTTAATGGAGTTGGTGTTTACAAAAAAATAGCCAATCCCTATTTTGATAAGTTAGTTCGAAAAATCAGAGGAAAATATGATGCTGAATTGGTTGAGACCAAGAAAGCAATTCCGTTAATGGCACAAAACCAACGTGACGGAATTTTAAGTCTTTATGGTTTGGCCAGTGATCAATCGCCAAAACTGGACAGAATTTTTCATTCGATGAAATTTATGGGGATTGAAGTTCCGGTTCATACAGGAGCTGAAATGCTTGCTAAAAAATATGATTTAAGTGTCATTTTCATCAAAGTACAAAAAGTGGGAAGAGGTTATTATGCAGCGACTATTGTACCAATTGCCGATAACCCTAAAGAATACGATAATTTTGAAATCACAGAAAAATATTTAAGAGAAGTTGAAAAACAAATCTACGAAGCTCCTGAATATTATTTATGGACGCATAAAAGATGGAAACATCGCGTAGAATAATAATCTTTATTAAAACATTAAAAGTCAAAAAAACTCTTTCAAATTAATGAAAGAGTTTTTTGTTTGCAACAGATTTAAAAATCTTAGCAACTTAGTCCCGAAGCCTCGGGATAGTACCTTAGAATCTTTTCTAAACTAAATTCCGGCAATCGCTTTTATTTCCTCTATAATTCGAAGTGCCAAAACATCCGCCTTTTCCTGAGAAGGAGCTTCAGTATAAATACGAATAATTGGCTCTGTGTTTGATTTTCTTAAATGAACCCATTGTGTAGCGAAGTCAATTTTCACACCATCAATCGTAGTTATATCTTCGTTTTTATATTTTTCTGTCATGGCAACCAAAATCGCATCAACATCAATTTGTGGTGTCAATTCAATTTTATTTTTACTCATATAATATTCCGGATAAGAAGCTCTCAAAGCTGAAACAGACATTTTTTTATTGGCCAAATGCGTTAAGAACAAAGCAACTCCAACCAAACTATCTCTACCGTAATGAGATTCCGGATAAATAATTCCACCGTTTCCTTCACCACCAATAATAGCGTTATTTTTTTTCATCAATTCAACTACATTCACCTCGCCTACAGCGCTTGCTTCGTAGCTTCCATTATGCGCTTTAGTTACGTCACGCAATGCACGTGATGATGACATATTTGAAACTGTATTTCCAGGAGTTTTACTCAAAACATAATCGGCGCAAGCCACTAATGTATATTCTTCTCCAAACATCTCTCCGTCTTCGCAAATGAATGCTAAACGATCAACATCCGGATCAACAACAACTCCTAAATCGGCTTTTTCTTTAACAACCAATTCTGAAATATCAGTTAAATGTTCTTTTAAAGGTTCCGGATTATGAGGGAAATGTCCGTTTGGTTCACAATATAATTTTACCACTTCAACTCCCATTAATTCTAATAATCTCGGAATAATAATTCCTCCCGAAGAATTTACTCCATCAACAACTACTTTAAATTTAGCTGCTTTTACAACTTCAACATCAACCAAAGGCAAATTTAAAACCTCGTCGATATGAATATCCATATAAGCATCATTAACCGTGATTTCACCTAAATTATCAACATCAGAAAAATCGAAAGCTTCTGCTTCGGCAATTTCTAAAATTTTTGCTCCTTCGGCTCCGCTTAAAAATTCTCCTTTTTCATTTAATAATTTAAGGGCATTCCATTGTTTTGGATTGTGAGAAGCCGTTAGAATAATTCCACCATCCGCTTTTTCAAGAGGTACAGCAACTTCTACAGTTGGTGTTGTCGAAAGTCCAAGATCAATTACATTAATTCCTAAACCTATCAAGGTATTTACAACAAGATTGTGGATCATCGGACCAGAAATTCTGGCGTCACGACCAATTACAACCGTTAATTTTTCTTTTGAAGTATTATTTTTTAGAAAAGTTCCGTATGCCGATGCAAATTTTACAGCATCAACAGGAGTCAGGTTATCTCCTACTTTTCCTCCGATAGTTCCGCGAATTCCGGATATTGATTTTATTAAAGTCATTTTTGTAAGTTATGGTTACCAGTTACAAATATAGAAAAGTTGCTGAGATGCTAAGGTTCTAAGGTGCTAAGATTTAAAAAAAAGATACTAAGCGACTATCCCGAGGCTTCGGGAACTAAGTTGCTTAGGTTTTAAAAATAAACTTAAACGTTAAGTTTATATTGCCAATTCTTGTAATAAAAACGATTTAAAAAAGTTTTTATACATTTACAAGAGAGAACTTAGTTTCTTAACGTCTCAGTCCCGAAACTTCGGGATAGCAACTGTAAAAAACCTTAGCAACTTAGCATCTCAAAACCTTAGCAACTCAAAAAAGAAATGAACTTCCTAGCCCATATATATCTTTCAGGTGATAATGATTTTATCAAAATCGGCAATTTTATGGCGGATGGTATTCGTGGAAAACAGTTTGAACATTTTCCTGAAGATGTACAAAAGGGAATTATTTTACATCGTTTTATAGACACTTATACTGATTCGCACGATGTTTTTAGGCAAAGCACCAAAAGATTACATGAAAAATACCATCATTACGCCGGCGTGATAGTTGATATTATTTACGATCATTTTTTAGCTAAAAACTGGACAAAATATTCTGATGAAAAATTAGAAGATTTTATCAATAGATTTTATACTTCTCTTCATACTAATTATGATATTTTAACCGAAAAAACACAAGGTCTCATGCCTTACATGATTGAGAGAAACTGGCTTTTGAGTTATCGAACAGTCGAGGGCATTCATCAAATTTTGACACAGATGGATGGAAGGTCAAAAAATATATCCAAAATGCAATTTGCCAGTGAAGAATTAAAAGAATTCTATGCCGAATTTGAACAGGAATTCACCACTTTCTTTGAAGACATTCAAAAGCAATCCAAACAAAAGTTATTATCCTTATAAATCAAGACGATTTTATAAAAATCAATATTTTCTCGTTATGAAAAAAATTACATTTTTATGCTGTTTCATTTCTGCATTTAGTTTTGCACAACAAAATCCAACCGGATTAGTCACTTCAAAAGCTATGGTCGTTTCAGCCAGAGAAGAAGCTTCTAAAATAGGAGCTGACATTATGAAAAGAGGCGGAAATGCATTTGATGCGATGGTGGGTACAGAATTGGCTTTGGCGGTAGCTTTTCCGTTTGCGGGAAATATTGGTGGAGGCGGTTTTATGGTGTATCGAAAAGCAAACGGCGAAGTAGGATCTTTAGATTATCGTGAAAAAGCACCTTTGGCAGCTTCAAAAGATATGTTTTTGGACAAAGACGGAAATGTAATCAAAGGAAAAAGCACCGAAACCGCTTTAGCGATTGGCGTTCCCGGAACTGTTGCCGGCGTTTTTGCCGTTCATAAAAAATATGGATCTATGCCAATGTCTGAAATTTTAAAACCTGTTATTGCTTTAGCAGAAAAAGGAGTTGTTGTAACCAAAAAGCAAGAAAAGAGCCTGAACGATTATCATGATGCCATTGTAAAAGTAAATGGATCAACAACTTTACTAGCAACTAGTTTTAAAGAAAATGATACAATTAAATATTCTGCTCTTGCGGCTACTTTAAAGCGAATTTCAAAGAAAGGAAGAAATGAATTTTATAAAGGTGAAACAGCAAAAATATTAGTTGATTATCTTCAGAAAAAAGGTGGTATTATTACGCTTGAAGATTTAGCTAAATATGAAGCAAAATGGAGAAAGCCCCTTCAGTTTACCTATAAAGATTTAAAAATCACTTCCATGTCTCCGCCAAGCAGCGGCGGAATTTGTCTGGCACAAATATTAAAAATGATTGCCCCTTATGGCCTGGCAAAAATGGGGCATAATTCAGCAGAGGCAATTCAGGTAATTGTAGAAGCCGAAAGAAGGGCTTACGCCGACAGAAGTCAGTTTTTGGGCGATCCTGATTTTGTAAAAATCCCCGTGAAAGCGTTACTCTCTGATTCTTATTTAAAAGACCGAATGTCCACTTTTAATGTTGATAAAGCCAGTTTATCCTCAGAAATAAAAGAAGGACAGGTAACGTATAACGAAAGTA
This sequence comes from Flavobacterium sp. Root420, assembly GCF_001427905.1. Taxonomy (GTDB): domain Bacteria; phylum Bacteroidota; class Bacteroidia; order Flavobacteriales; family Flavobacteriaceae; genus Flavobacterium. The sequence goes on along the minus strand of NZ_LMEF01000023.1, from coordinate 20,203 downwards.
CAGAAACCACTCACTACTCTATTGTCGATAAATTTGGAAATGCGATTGCCGCGACTACAACCTTAAATGATGGTTATGGATCCAAATATTATTGCGATGAATTAGGTTTCTTTTTAAACAATGAAATGGACGATTTTAGTGCCAAACCGGGATCTCCAAATATGTTTGGATTAGTTGGAAATCAAGCCAACAGTATCGTGCCACAAAAACGCATGTTAAGCTCGATGACACCCACAATTGTTGAGAAAGACGGAAAACTTTTTATGGTTGTGGGAACTCCTGGTGGTTCTACCATTATAACATCTGTTTTACAGACTATTTTAAATGTTTATGAGTATAAATTCAGTATGCAGGAAGCAGTAAACGCTCCAAGATTTCATCATCAATGGTTGCCGGATCTTATCACTTTTGAGCCTAATACTTTTGATAATACCACTATCGACAAGCTAAAAGCAAAAGGATATTTGATCAACGAAAAAGCAACTCCAATAATTGGTAAAGTGGATGCCATTTTGGTCCTGCCAAACAAAACTCTTGAAGGTGGTGCCGATTTTCGAGGCGATGATACGGCGGTTGGTTTTTAAATTTTATAAAGATTTGTACTTAAAATTATACAAATTTGAATGTTAAGAGTTAAATTTGCACTATTCCCCTAATTTTTACAAATAGAATGCTAAAAAAATATTTCAGAAAACTAGAAAGCATTATTGCTTTGGCGCAATCCTTAATGACTCCAAAGCAGTTTATTTTTTTATCAAGTGTTTTAATTGGTATTTCATGCTCTTTGGCCGTAATTGTTTTGAAAACTTTTGCACATAGCGTTTTTTCATTTGCTACTTATATTAATGCCATTTTAAAATTGAGTTTTATCAACAGTATCTTGCCTATTATTGGTATTGTACTGACTGTTTTTGTTGTAAAAAGAGTTCTGAACGGAACGATCGAAAAAGGGACTTCTCAAATTTTATATGCTGTTGCTAAAAAGGCAAGTATTATTCCGAAAAAACAGATGTATGCCCAAATTATAACAAGCTCGTTAACGGTTGGTTTAGGAGGTTCTGCTGGTTTAGAAAGTCCAATTGTGATTACGGGAGCTGCCTTTGGATCTAATTTTGCTCAAAATTACAAACTACAATATAAAGACAGAACACTACTTATTGGCTGTGGTGTTGCAGCCGGAATTTCAGCTGCATTTAATGCGCCTATTGCCGGCGTTTTATTTGCTATCGAAGTTTTGTTGGTTGATGTCAGTATTTCGGCCTTTACTCCTATTATGATTTCGGCGGCAACCGGCGCCCTGGTTTCAGCTATTGTTTTAGATGAAACTATTTTATTAACTTTTAAAAAACAGGAAGTTTTTAATTTTCACAATATTCCCTTTTATGTTCTGTTAGGCGTATTGACAGGTTTTATAGCCGTTTATTATGCACGAAATTTTCAAAAAGTAGAGCATTATTTCTCCAAATCAAAATGGAGTCCTTATAAAAAAGCATTGATTGGTTCTTCATTATTAGCTTTATTGATCTTTATTTTTCCAACTTTATTTGGAGAAGGTTACGAAAGCATTAAAACTTTATCTGAAAGTGACCCCGGACAATTATTAGATAATACTTTGTTTGCTGATTTTAGAAATAACCAGTGGGTTCTATTGCTTTTTGTTGGTTGTACAATGATGGTAAAAGTATTCGCCTCCGGACTTACGATTGGAAGTGGCGGAAACGGAGGAAATTTTGCACCATCTCTATTTTTAGGATCTTATTTAGGCTATTTCTTTTCAAAATTTATTAGCCTTATTGGCTTATCTAAATTGCCAATTAGTAATTTCACTATGGTTGGAATGGCTGGCATTTTGAGTGGATTATTTCACGCCCCATTAACTGCTATTTTCTTAATTGCAGAAATTACCGGTGGTTACGGTTTGATGATTCCGCTTATGATTGTTTCTTCTATTAGTTTTGCCATTTCAAAACGTTTTGAGAAATATTCGCTTGACGTAAAAAACCTGGCTAAAAAAGGGCACGCCTTTACAAGCAACAAAGATTCTAATATTCTATCAACTTTAGATATTGATACTATTATTCAATGTGACTATCTGACCGTTCATCCTGAAGAAAACTTAAGTAAATTGGTAGATCTTATTTCACATTCAAATCAGGTAGTTTTTGCTGTTGTCAACAATGAAAAAGAACTCGTTGGTGTAGTTCATTTTAATGATATCCGCGAAATTATTTTCAACACTTATCGCGTAAAATATACTTTGATAAAAGATGTTATGAAAACTCCGTCCGCCACTATTTCCTCTTTTGACAGCATGGAAATTGTGATGAGCAAGTTTGAAAAATCAAAAACAGCTTTTCTACCTGTATTGCGAAATGAAAAATACTATGGCTTCATTTCCAAATCAATAGCACTTGAAGCTTATCGAATGAAACTTCGTTCTATGACGATAGAATAACCTTAATATCGGATAGGTTAATTTTTTGTTTTATCCGATATTAAGAAGTACCTTTGTTCTATTATGTGGAATATCGACTTAACATATAGAACAGAATTTCAATCAACATTTGATCGATTGTACCAAAAAAGGCTTGATTTGCAAAACAGCAGACCATTGCCCAATATTGCTTTGCATAAAATCCGTGAGAGTTTATCTCTTGAATGGACTTACAATTCAAACAGTATTGAAGGAAATACGATGAGTTTGCGCGAAACGCAAATGGTCATTCAGGAAGGAATTACGATTAAAGGGAAATCACTTCGGGAACATTTTGAAACTCACAATCATGATAAAGCAATTGATTATTTGTACTCGATTGTAGATGATAATTACAAACTTCGAAGCATTGATATTCTATCTCTTCACGGATTAGTTTTACGTTCTATTGAAGACGATTTTGCAGGACGATTACGAAATGGTGGCGTCCGAATTTCAGGTGCTAATTTCATGCCTCCAAATGCCAATAAAGTTTCAGATTATCTCGATGAATTAATTGAGTTTATCAATACCAATCCTTTGGAATTAAATGATATCGAACTCGCAACCATTTATCATCACAAATTAGTCTGGATTCATCCTTTTTTTGATGGAAATGGCCGAACTGTACGTTTGAGCATGAATCTGCTATTAATGCGATGTGGTTTTCCTCCGGCTATTATTCTAAAGAATGATAGAAAAAAATATTATGAAGCACTGAATCAGGCTAATAATGGCAATTACCAAAAACTCACTCTTTTGATGTGTCAGGCTTTGGAACGTACTCTGAATATTTATTTAAGTGCCATGCCCGGAAGCAATTATGACTATCAGTCCATACAAAATATTGTAAGCGAGCCAGAGACTCCTTACGGTCACGAGTACATTAGCCTGCTTGCCAGAACAGGCAAAATAGACGCTTATAAAGAAGGCCGAAATTGGTATACAACCAAAGAAGCCATTGAAGAATATATGGCAACCAGAAAAAGAAAACGCTAACTAACCAAAATCCTATTGTAAAATGAAAAAAATTCTATTCTTTCTCTTTTTTTCTCTTAGTTTATCTTCTTTTTCTCAAACAAAAGATAAAATTGATACTACAAAATTATTCAAAGAGCTAACCAACCAGGCTTGTTCTTGTATTGATTCAATACCGACTTATAATCGAATTAAGGATTCTATTACTGCAAATATTAGCCACTGCATTGATGATAAAGTTGGAGCTTATCAAATAACTGAAAAATTTGCCAACGTAGATTTATCAAATCCAACAGGAGAAAAAAAAGAGATTAACATTACTTTAAATCTTGATAAAAATTCGAAAGAGTATAAGGATATTTATTATAAAATGGAGAAATACTTAATGGACAACTGTTCAACTTTAAAAGATAAAGTAGCTTCAAATAATCAATTAAACAGAAATTCAATGTCTACAAACCAGGAAGCAGTGGATTTGTATTATCAAGGTATAGATGAAACCAAAAAAGATAATTTTAAAGGAGCAATTGAATACTATAAAAAGGCAGTAAAAATTGATCCAAATTTTGCATTTGCATATGACAATATGGGAATTTGCTATAGACGTTTGGAAGAATACGACTCAGCAATAGATTCTTATGAAAAATCGCTCAAAATTGATCCTAACGGATTAATGCCATTACAAAATATTGCCGTTGTGTACTCATATAAAAAAGAATACAAAAAAGCTGTAAAAACCTATGAAAAACTAGCCAAAATTGAACCAAATAATCCAGAGGTTTTTTATGGGATTGGACAAATGTATGCCCTTCATTTAAATGACGCTGAAAAAGGCCTTGATAATATGTGCAAAGCTTACAATTTATATATTGAACAAAAATCGCCATACCGAGCAGATGCTGAAAAAATCATCCAAATGATTTATGCTCAAATGAAGAAAGAGGGAAAAGAAGATACTTTTAATAAAATTTTGTCAGCAAACAACATCAAATCTAATTAGCGTTATTTTGTTACTAATTGTAACATAAAGTTTTGTACTCTAGTATAAAAAGAATAAATCAAAGTGGTAACTTTGCGTTTTGCTCAAAATTATGTTAGAAAAAGACAATACTATTGAAGTTCTTGGCGCAAGAGTTCATAATCTAAAAAATATCGATATTTCTATTCCGCGTGAAAAACTGGTTGTAATAACTGGTTTGTCAGGTTCGGGAAAATCATCTTTGGCATTTGATACAATTTATGCTGAAGGACAACGTCGTTATGTAGAGACTTTTTCGGCTTATGCCAGACAGTTTCTTGGAGGTTTGGAGCGTCCGGATGTCGACAAGATCGACGGACTATCTCCGGTAATTGCAATTGAACAAAAAACGACCAGTAAAAGTCCGCGATCAACTGTTGGTACAATTACTGAAATATATGATTTCCTTCGACTTCTATATGCTCGTGGGGCTGATGCTTACAGTTACAACACAGGCGAGAAAATGGTTTCCTATTCTGATGAACAAATTAAAGATTTGATCATGCAGGATTTTATTGGAAAACGCATTACTATTTTGGCGCCGATTATTAGAGCCAGAAAGGGACATTATGCCGAATTATTCCAACAAATTACGAAACAGGGCTTTCTTAAAGTTCGTGTAAACGGCGAAGTGCAGGATTTGGTTTCAGGAATGAAACTGGATCGTTATAAAACACACGATATCGAAATTGTAGTCGACAGAATGTTGATAGAAGATACTGAAGACAATCAAAAAAGATTATCTGAAAGTATCAATACAGCAATGCACCAAGGCGAAAATGTTTTGATGATTTTAGATCAGGACACCAATGAAGTACGTTATTTCAGCAGAAATTTAATGTGCCCTACAACGGGAATATCCTATCAAAATCCGGAACCTAATTTATTTTCTTTCAACTCTCCAAAAGGAGCTTGTCCACATTGTAATGGTTTGGGAACGGTTCACGAAATCAATATCAAAAAGATTATTCCGAATCCTAAATTGTCTATCAAAAGTGGTGGTTTTGCTCCACTTGGCGAATATAAATCTTCCTGGATTTTTAAGCAATTAGAAGTTATAGGAGAAAAATTCGGATTTAAAATTACGGATCCGATAGAGAAAATTCCAGCAGAAGCGATGGATATGATTCTTCATGGCGGAAAAGATAAATTCACCGTAAACTCAAAAGATTTAGGCATTACACGCGATTATAAAATTGACTTTGAAGGAATTTCGCATTTCATTAAAAATCAATATGATGAAAGTGCTTCGACAACGATAAAACGTTGGGCAAAAGATTTTATGGACGAAGTGAATTGTCCGGTTTGTGAAGGTTCCCGATTGAAAAAAGAAGCTCAATTTTTCAGGGTAAATGGGAAAAATATCACTGAATTGTGTGATATGGACATTTCTGATTTAACAACTTGGTTTCAGGATTTAAATAATCATTTATCAGACAAACAACTTTTGATTGCTTCTGAAGTGGTTAAAGAAATCAAAGATCGTTTGAACTTTTTGATGAATGTTGGTTTGAATTATTTGGCTTTAAGCCGAAGTTCAAAATCACTTTCTGGTGGAGAAGCCCAACGTATTCGTCTGGCCACACAAATTGGTTCGCAATTGGTTGGTGTTTTATATATTTTGGATGAGCCGAGTATTGGTTTGCACCAAAGAGACAATGAAAAACTGATTCATTCTTTGGAACAATTACGTGATATTGGAAACTCTGTTATTGTCGTAGAACACGATAAAGACATGATCGAACGTGCCGATTATGTAATTGATATTGGTCCGAAAGCTGGAAAATACGGTGGAGAAATTATCAGTATTGGTACTCCGGCTGAAACTTTAAAATCCAACACCATTACCGCTCAGTATTTGAACGGTACAATGAAATTGGAGATTCCGAAAGAACGCCGTAAAGGAAATGGAAAGTTTTTAAAACTAACCGGAGCGACTGGAAACAACCTTAAAAATGTTTCTATTGAATTGCCTTTAGGACAATTGATTTGTGTGACAGGAGTTTCAGGAAGTGGGAAATCGACTTTAATAAACGAGACCCTCTATCCTATTTTGAACGCCTATTATTTTAATGGCGTGAAAAAACCGCAACCATATAAAAAAATAGAAGGTCTGGAGCATATTGACAAAGTAATTGATATTGACCAAAGTCCGATTGGTAGAACACCACGTTCAAATCCAGCAACTTATACGGAGGTTTTTACTGAAATAAGAAACCTGTTTACGATGACTTCTGAAAGTATGATTCGTGGTTACAAAGCCGGACGTTTTAGTTTTAATGTAAAAGGCGGACGTTGCGAAACCTGTGAAGGTTCTGGTGTGCGAACAATTGAAATGAACTTTTTACCGGATGTTTATGTAGAATGCGAAACTTGCCAGGGAAAACGCTTTAATAGAGAAACACTGGAAATTCGATATAAAGGAAAATCAATTTCAGATGTATTGAATATGACAGTTGATGAAGCCGTTCCATTTTTTGAAAATATTCCGAAGATTTACAGAAAAGTAAAAACCATTCAGGATGTTGGTTTAGGTTATATTACACTTGGTCAGCAGAGCACAACACTTTCTGGTGGTGAAGCACAACGTATTAAACTGGCGGGAGAATTGTCTAAAAAAGATACCGGAAATACGTTTTATATACTAGATGAACCTACAACTGGTTTACATTTTGAAGACATTCGTGTTTTAATGGATGTGATCAATAAATTGGTTGATAAAGGAAATACAATTCTGGTTATCGAACATAATATGGACGTAATCAAGCTTGCCGATTATATTATAGATATTGGTCCTGAGGGCGGAAAAGGCGGTGGACAATTAATTGCTAAAGGAACTCCTGAGGAAGTTGCGAAAAATAAAAAAAGCTACACGGCGAAGTTTTTGAAAAAAGAGTTAGAGTAAAAAGATTTTCGTGATGATACCTGTCAAAGTTTAAAACTTTGACAAAAGTTAAAAATAAACATTTAACAGCCAATAACCACAATCATTGTCATCGCGAGGGACGAGGGATCTCCTCAAAGCAAAGTCGCCAATCTTTGTCGAGCTACTTGCGGGGATCCCTCGTCCCTCGGGATGACAAAAATGCGAATACTTTCGTGCATAAAAATATGTTGCTAATATTAACCAAGCCTACAGCTTTTTTCGATATAATCTTTAGTTCCGGAGGAACGAAATGTTTGTAGCAACGTCCCGAGGCTTCGGGATTAATCCATTGATAATTTTACATCTTTCGTAATTAAGTTCCGTAGGAACGACATATATTTTATATCAGATATTGTAATTGTTGTAAAATTCATTTTCTATAATTTATTGATAATGAAGTATAATCCAAAATCTACCCATTCACAAATGTTACATTTAAATTAATAAATAGACATTCTTGTGACAATTCTCAAAAAAAGACTTAATTTAGCTAGCCGTTTTTGAAAAATTTTTTCATTCCGGCAAAGACTAATATAAAATCTATGAATCTAAAAGAAAAATTCAGTAATGTCGACCAATATTTTTCGCCTAAAATAATTGATGAAGTAAATGATCAATATATTAAAGTGGCTAAAATAAAAGGTCAGGAAATACCGTGGCATAATCACGAAAATGAGGACGAATTATTTTATATTGTCGACGGTGAACTTTTAATGGAAATTGAAAATGAGCCATCATTCATTATGAAGAAAGGTGAATTATTCGTGGTAAAAAAAGGAATAAATCACAGGGTTTCATCTGTTGAGGAGTGTTTGATAATGCTTATTGAATCCAAAACCACAGAACATACCGGAAAAGTTAAAAGCCATATTACTAAATCAATTGAAGAACAAACCTATTAAGTAAGGATTTTTTCTTTTTTATAAAACCGAAATTTCTTTTGAAAACGAGTACCCTAGCCCTGATGGGAACGGCATCCTTTTGTGCCGGGGTTCGGCACAAAAGATACAGTGGACAGCAGGAAATAGCTCCTCACTTCGACTATGCTCAGTGTGACAAATAAGAATAAAATATAAATTATAATATACCAAAAATGAGATTAGAAGATTTTGATAATGATGAGGATAAAGTAATTCAGGATCGTTTGAAACAAAAAACGTGGAACGAAATTAGAACCAATGACAGCTGGGCGATTTTTAAAATCATGGCCGAGTTTGTAAACGGTTATGAAAGTATGGGACGTATTGGTCCGTGTGTTTCGATTTTTGGATCTGCCAGAACAAAACCGGACGATAAATACTATTTACTGGCCGAAAAAATTGCTTATAAAATTAGTAAAGCAGGTTATGGCGTGATTACAGGCGGTGGTCCCGGAATTATGGAAGCCGGAAATAAAGGTGCGCATTTAGGTGGCGGAACTTCGGTAGGACTGAATATCGAATTGCCTTTTGAGCAGCATTTTAATCCTTATATTGACCACGATAAAAACCTTAATTTTGATTATTTCTTCGTTAGAAAAGTAATGTTTGTAAAATATTCTCAGGGATTCGTGGTTATGCCTGGAGGTTTTGGAACTTTAGACGAAATGTTTGAAGCGATTACTTTGATTCAGACGAAGAAAATTGGAAAATTCCCAATTATTCTGGTTGGAGTTGAATTCTGGTCAGGCTTAATCGAATGGGTAAAAACGGTTTTGGTTGAAAAAATGAAAACGGTAAGTCCGGACGATTTAAACTTATTCAAAATCGTAGACACTGAAGATGAAGTTGTTGACGTATTAGATAAATTCTATAAGAAATACGATTTAAGTCCAAATTTCTAATTTTTTTCTACCATATAAGTAATATAAGTCCATTTAATCTTTGCACTAAAACTAAGCAAAACTAAATTTTCTTATATTACTTATATGGTTTAAATACATAAAAATTGAAAGCTGTTTTTTTAAACAGCTTTTTTTATACTATTTTTACAAAAAACCAAAGCAACTTTTCGCTCGTAACTTAAGTATATCCCTTAATTTTTAAGCCATCCTTGAAATCATTTTATAAAATTATATTTTTCATTTTAGTTTTATTCAGTTCGATAAAACAATACGCACAACATCAGTCTAAGATGGAAGTGGCGGTAAACCTTGAGCTTAAAACGCTGAATGTAAAACAGGATATTACCTTTTATAATACATCAAACGATTCTTTGATTTCGATTGTTTTGAATGACTGGAATAATGCCTTCTCTGATAAAAACACGCCATTGGCCAAACGTTTTTCGGATGAATTCTATAGGGGGTTTCACGTAGCTAAACCGGAAGAACGAGGAAGTACAACGATCTTAAATCTGACGGATTCAGAAAATTTGGCTCTGGAATGGGAAAGAACCGATAAAAATCCGGATTTTATTGTTGTAAAACTGAACCGAAAATTAAATCCAGGCGAAAAAATTGATTTGCACCTGACTTATATTTCAAAAATTCCGAGTGATAAATTTACGCATTACGGCTTTGGTCAAAATGGTGGAATGAAACTTAAAAACTGGTTTTTAACCCCTGCCCGATTTGAAAATCATAAGTTTATCAAAAACAACAATTTCAATTTGGACGATATTGCGAATGCAAGTTCAGATTATGAAGTTGAAATAAAAATTCCAAATAATTATTCGATTACGACCGACTTGAATTCGGTTTCGAAAGATGTTTCAAATACTGCCTTTAGTTCTTATTTATTTTCGGGAACCAACAGAACTGATTTTAATTTATTTATTGAAAAGCAAAATAGTTTCAGGAGTTATACTACCGGAGATTTAGAAGTGCTTTCCGATTTAAAAACGAAAAAACTCAACGACGTTCAGAGAGCCATTGTAATCAACAGAGTTGCCACTTTTGCCAATGAATTTATTGGGAAATATCCGCATCGAAAAATTACGGTATCTCAGGCTGATTATGATCGAAACCCTTTTTATGGATTGAATCAATTGCCGTCATTTATTAGCCCGTTTTCAGATGAATTTATTTTTGAGATTACTTTCTTAAAGACCTATCTGAACAATTATCTAAAAACCAGTTTACGCTTAGATCCCCGAAGAGACAATTGGGTTTATGACGGAATTCAGATTTATACCATGATGAAATACATGGAAGAAAATCATCTGGATCAAAAGATGTTAGGAAGACTTTCAGATATGAAACTTTTTAAAAGTTATAATATTACGAATCTGACTTTTAACGAGCAATATAATTATTACTATATGCTGATGGCTCGAAAAAATCTCGATCAGCCAATTGGTGACCCAAAAAATACGCTGATCAAATTCAATGAACAGATTGCCAGTAAATACCGTGCAGGTTTAAGTTTGAGTTATTTGGATGATTACTTAAATCATAATATCGTTCCTGAAAGTGTACAGGAATTTTATAATCTAAATAAAAAGAGACAAACAAATCGATATGATTTTGAAGATATATTAACTAAAAACAGTCCAAAAAAAATCAATTGGTTTTTTGAAACCATTATAGATTCCCGTGAAATTATCGATTATAAATTCACAAATGTTTCAAGAACCAAAGACAGCGTTCAATTTCAGATAAAAAACAAAACAGGCATTTACGCTCCAATTCCGATTTATGGAATCAGGAAAAATGAAGTCGTTTTTAAAACATGGATTGAACCAAAAAACAACAATGATTCAATTTATAACTTTGAGCGAAAAAATGCGGATAAAATTGTCATTAATTACGATAATGAAGTTCCGGAATACAATCAAAGAAATAACTGGAAATCACTGAAAAATGTTGTAATTACCAATCGTCCAATCAAATTTAATTTTGCTAAAGATCTGGAAGATCCGTATTATAACCAAATTCTATATATACCAACACTTACCTATAATTATTATGATGGTTTCACACCTGGATTCCGTTTTCACAATAAAACGATATTAGATAAACCATTTACGTTTGACATAAATCCGGCCTATTCTCTTAAAGCCCAAACAATTTCAGGATCTTCTGCCTTCGTATGGAATCAATATTACCGTAACAGCACCTTATATAATGTACGATATTCTTTAAGTCAAAATTATTATCATTATGCGCCAGATGCCACTTATTTAAGATTGAATCCGATGGTTCAGTTTAGAATTCGGGAGAAAAATTTCAGAGACAACAGAAAACAACTTTTCCTATTTCGTCAGGTTATTGTAAATCGTGAAGCAAGCGATTATATCACAGATAATTCAACGCCCAATTATTCTGTTTTTAATGCACGATATTCAAATACCAAAACCGAATTAATCAATCATTTTAATTTTATGACTGATGTTCAATTTTCCGGAGATTTCGGGAAATTATCTGCTGAAATTGAATACAGAAGATTATTTGAAAACAATCGCAAACTAAATTTGAGATTATACGTTGGAAGTTTCCTTTATAATACAACAAATTCAGACTATTTCAGTTTTGGCTTAGACCGCCCAACAGATTATATGTTTGATTATAATTTTTATGGAAGATCTGAAAGTACCGGATTTTTCAGTCAGCAATTTGTAATGGCAGAAGGTGGTTTTAAATCGAAAATTGAGCCTTCTTACGCCAATCAATGGATATCAACAGTAAACGCAAGTTATGCTGTATGGAACTGGATTGAGCTTTATGGAGACATTGGTTTTACGAAAAGTAAACACCAAAGTGCTGATTTTGTTTACGACAGTGGTGTTCGATTAAATTTGGTTCCGGATTACTTTGAGCTTTATTTTCCGGTTTATTCAAATAATGGCTGGGAAATTACTCAAACAAAATATAACGAAAAAATAAGATTTGTTATAACATTGTCCCCTAAAACATTAGTCAATCTTTTTACCCGAAAATGGCTTTAATTAAATAAATTTTAATCAAAAACATGTATAATTATCATTAAATTGTGTTTTTTATTCAACAATACATAAATAAAATACGTAGTTTTTGGATTTTAAATACAAATAATTAAATTATATTTATTTTAAAGAATTATGATTATTGATTGTTTTTAAGTAATTTCGCAGTCTCAACATGACCATTCCAGATTATGATTATAGAAAAAAACAATACTACGTTAACATTTGAGGATTTCAAAACTGAGGTATTAAACGACTACAGAATTGCAATAACCAGCCGTGAATGTAGCCTCTTAGGTCGTAAAGAAGTATTGACAGGAAAAGCCAAATTTGGAATATTTGGTGACGGAAAAGAAGTGCCACAGCTTGCCATGGCGAAAGCCTTTAAAAATGGCGATTTCCGTTCTGGATATTACCGCGATCAGACTTTTATGATGGCGATTGGCGAACTGACTCCAAAACAATTTTTCGCAGGTCTATACGGTCATACCGATTTAGATTTTGATCCTATGTCAGCGGGAAGACAAATGGGCGGACACTTTGTAACGCACAGTTTAAACGAAGACGGATCCTGGAAAGACTTAACAAAACAAAAAAATTCAAGCGCAGATATATCACCTACAGCCGGACAAATGCCAAGATTATTAGGATTGGCACAGGCTTCAAAAATTTACAGAAATGTTGATGGAATTACCATCAAAGATAAATTCTCTGTAGATGGAAACGAAGTGGCTTGGGGAACCATTGGTAATGCGAGTACTTCGGAAGGTTTGTTTTTTGAAACTATAAACGCTGCAGGAGTTTTACAAGTTCCGATGGTAATGAGTGTTTGGGATGATGAATACGGGATTTCCGTTCACGCTAAACATCAAACCACAAAAGAAAACATCTCTGAAATCCTAAAAGGATATCAACGTGATGAAGATTCTAAAGGCTATGAAATTTTCAGGGTTAAAGGCTGGGATTATGCTGAACTGGTTTCGACTTATGAACGTGCCGGCGCCATTGCCCGCGAAGAACATATTCCGGTTTTAATTCACGTAAACGAATTAACACAGCCGCAAGGACATTCTACTTCAGGTTCTCACGAGCGTTACAAAAACGGAGAGAGACTTGCTTGGGAAAAAGATTTCGATTGTATTCGTCAGATGCGTTTATGGATGATTGCGATCAATATTGCATCTCCGGAAGAATTGTCAGAAATTGATTTTGAATTGAAAAAAGAAGTTCTCGAAGCTAAAAAAGAAGCCTGGAACTCTTTCATCAATCCAATTATTGAAGATCAAAAAAATCTTTTGGCTTTGTTGGAGCAAATTGCAGAAGCAAGTATCAATCATAAAGAAAGAATTAGAAAATATATTTCAGAATTAAGTGCTATTAAATCGCCTTTAAAAAAGGAAATGTTAGTTATAGCGCGTAAAATATTGCGTTTTGTTGAAGTCCCAAACAGTAAAGCTTTATTATCTAACTGGATTACGGATTACATTTCAAAAACACAACCAAGATTCAGCAGTCATTTGCATTCTGATTCAGAATTAAATATTTCATCAGTAAAAAAAGTACTTCCTGAATACGCAGATAATGCAAAACCGGATTCAGATGGCAGAATGATTCTTCGTGATAACTTTGATGCTTTGTTTACCAAATATCCTGAAACGCTAATTTTTGGAGAAGATGTTGGAAACATTGGTGATGTAAACCAAGGTTTAGAGGGCATGCAGGAAAAATACGGAGAACTTCGTGTGGCCGATGTCGGAATTCGTGAAGCTACTATTATAGGTCAGGGAATCGGAATGGCTTTAAGAGGTTTACGCCCAATTGCTGAGATTCAATATTTAGATTATTTACTGTATGCAATTCAAATCATGAGTGATGATTTGGCTACTTTACAATATAGAACTGTTGGAAAACAGAAAGCACCATTAATTATCAGGACTCGCGGACACCGTTTAGAAGGTATCTGGCATTCTGGCTCACCAATGGGAATGATTATCAACGCTATTCGCGGAATCCATGTTTTGGTCCCAAGAAACATGACACAGGCTGCAGGATTCTATAATGCTCTTTTAGAGACTGATGAACCCGCTTTGGTAATTGAATGTTTGAACGGTTATCGTTTAAAAGAAAAAACACCTTTGAATTTTGGTGAATTCAAAACGCCAATTGGTGTTGTTGAAACGCTAAAAGAAGGTTCTGATATTACTTTAGTTTCATACGGTTCAACTTTAAGATTGGTTGAACAGGCTGCAACTGAATTATTAGACTTAGGAATTGACTGTGAGGTTATTGATATTCAATCTCTACTTCCATTCGATATCAATAAAGACATTGTAAAAAGTATCGCAAAAACAAATCGTTTGTTAGTAATCGACGAGGATGTTCCTGGTGGAGCTTCAGCATTTATTTTACAACAGATTCTTGAAGAACAAGATGCTTATATTCATTTAGACAGCAAACCGCAAACACTTGCTGCAAAAGCGCACAGACCAGCTTACGGAACTGATGGCGACTATTTCTCGAAACCTTCTGCAGAAGATATCTTTGAAAAAGTGTATAGCATGATGCATGAAGTTAATCCTTCTAAATTCCCGGATTTATACTAAGGATTTAGTTTGATTTTAGATATAAAAAAGCTCCAATATTTGGAGCTTTTTTTATTTTAGATTTCTGAGTTTAGATTTTAGATTAAAAACTTTACGCTTAAAATTTATAATTGGGATTTTAAGGAGCTAGTTCCTGCTGTCCTTCCAATCTTTTATGCCGAACCCCGGCACAAAAGGATTTTCCCTCCCATCAGGGCTAGGGCACTCATTTTCAAAAGAAAGTATAGTTTAAAAAAATCCGTTTAAATCTGCGTCATCCGCGTGCCAATTCACCGCAATACAACTATTTCGAAGCCAAAACAGCCCTCGCCTTTTCTAAATCCTCAGCCGTATCAATTCCGATTCCAACATGAGTTGTTTCTACCATTTTAATACGTTTTCCGAATTCTAAATAGCGAAGTTGCTCCAATTTCTCCGATGCTTCCAAAGACTTCATTGGCAAGCTATAAAAGTCTAATAAAGCCTGTTTTCTGAAAGCATAAATTCCGATGTGTTGAAAATAACGAACCCCCACATCTTTATCTCTCGGATACGGGATAACCGAACGCGAAAAATACAACGCAAACTGCGATTGATCTACCACAACCTTCACATTATTTGGGTTATTAATTTCTTCCTCATCTGTAATTTCACGCATTAAAGAAGCTAAATCAACTTTACGGTCTTCATCATTTTTAAAAACAGATAAAACCTGTTCTAACGGCCCCGCTTCTGTAAAAGGCTCATCACCCTGAACATTCACTACAATATCAACATCTAAACTTGCCACCGCTTCTGCAATTCGGTCACTTCCTGATTCGTGTTCTTTGATACTCATAATGGCTTTTCCTCCATTAGAAACAATTTCATTAAAGATCAAATCAGAATCGGTTACAACAAATACATCATCAAATAATTTTGTTGCCACAGAGGCTTCGTATGTTCTTAGAATTACAGTTTTACCTCCAAGATCCTGCATTAGTTTAGCAGGAAAACGTGTTGATGCATATCGCGCCGGAATTACAGCTATTATTTTCATTTTATATTTTTAAATTTTATTCTTTGTGAATCTCTGTGAAATCTTAGTGCCACTTTGTGTAATAACTCTTTCACAGAGATTCACAAAGTTTTTTTTATATTATTTTTACAGATGTCATACTCAATGAACCTGCCAGTAATTTATCATTAAACAAGCTCAACTCCTCTGATTTTTCTTTTAAACCTAAAGTATATAACAAAGGTAAATAATGATCCGGAGTTGGAATTGCCAAGTGAATCGCTTTGTTCATTTTTTCGAAATCAATTAAGGGCTGGAAATTTTCATCCAGCAAATAATTATTAATTGTTTCTCTGGCTTCAATTGCCCAATCGAAACCGTAATTGTCTTTGTCAAAATTTCTAAAATCTACCAAACGTAAATTGTGAACGATATTACCGCTTCCGATAATCAAAACACCTTTATGACGAAGCGATTGTAACTTCTGAGCCAACTCAAAATGATATTGACCTGATTTCGTGTAATCAATGCTCAACTGAATTACCGGAACATTTGCTTCCGGATATAAGTGTTTGATAACACTCCAGGCGCCGTGATCTAAACCCCAATGTTCGTCTAAATCGACATGAACGGGTTCTAGTATTTTCTTAGTTTCAATAGCCAGTTCCGGACTTCCTTTTGCAGGATATTGTACATCAAAAAGCGCCTGCGGAAAACCTCCAAAATCATGAATTGTTCTTGGCATTTGCATCGAAGTGACTTTGGTTCCGTTGGTAAACCAATGCGCCGAAATACACAAAATAGCATTTGGCTGTGGCAATGTTTTGGCCAAATCTCGAAAGCCAGCCACAAACTGATTTTCTTCAATAGCGTTCATCGGACTTCCGTGCCCTAAAAACAAAACCGTCATTTTATCTGTATTCGAAAACGTTGATGAAATCGAATGTAAGTCGTTTAGTGTTGTCATTGTAATAAATATTAAACACAAATTTCACAGATTTTCACTAATTTAAATTTCAAAAGAAAATTCGTGCTAATTCGTGGAATTAGTGTTTTTATTCCTCAAAACTCTCATCTTTAAATCCTATCAAATATAACTTATTTTTGGCACGTGTCATTGCGGTATACAACCATCGAATGTAATCGCGATCGATTCCGTTTGGCAAATACGGCTGTTCTACAAAAACGGTATCCCACTGCCCTCCTTGTGATTTATGACAGGTTATGGCATACGAGAATTTCACTTGTAAACCATTAAAATATTCGTTTTCTTTTACTTTTTGGAATTTCTTGTATTTCGTACTCTCTTCTTCATAATCTTTCATTACTTCTTCATACAAACGATTTGATTCTTCATACGTTAAAGAAGGAGATTCACTTTTAATTGTGTCCAATAACAAAACCGTTTCAAAAGGTTTTTGATCTGGATAATCGACCATTCTGATTTTTACATTTGCAAAAGTAAATCCGTATAATTCTTTGATTCCGAACATCTCCAATACTTCAATAATATCTCCGTTGGCGATAAATCCGGCTTCATCGGTTTCTTTTAACCAGAAATAATTATTCTTTACGACCATCAAAAAATCGCCAACTGAAAGTTCGCTTTCCTTAAACAAAATTCGGGTTCTGATTTGTTCATTGTACTGATTTGCTCTTTTATTCGAGCGTACAATAAAAGCCGTATCTTCAATACTATAATTGCTATAAGCTGTGTTTATCGCATCCTGAATATCATATCCATCAGTCAAACGAACGATGTCTTTGAACTTTTTAACGTTGAATTTAAACTCCGTAATAAAGTTTTCTTTTAGTAATTCTCGCAATTCAGTCGCATTGAATAAAATCCCGGAATTCTCTTCCTGACGCATTACTTCATCCAATTCGATATGTTCAACTTCCTTATCGTAGTGAACACCCAAAGTTTGAATATCAAGCGCCGGGCTAATATCTAAATTTACCGGAGGCAGCTGAGCGGTATCTCCCAAAAGAATCATTTTGCAATTGGTCCCCGAATAAACATACTGAATCAAATCATCTAAAAGTGATCCGTTGTCATACAGCTTAGAATCCGAATTACTGTCTGAAATCATCGAAGCCTCATCGACGATAAAAATTGTGTTTTTATGCTTGTTGACCTGTTTGGTAAAAGCCACGCCTCCACCAGAAGATTTTTTAGGAAAATATATTTTTTTGTGAATCGTAAATGCCGGCGTATTCGAGTAATTGGCAATTACTTTTGCCGCGCGACCTGTTGGTGCCAGCAAAACAAACTTCTTATTAATTTCCCCAAGATTATTTACAATAGTCGAAATCACCGTTGTTTTTCCCGTTCCGGCATATCCTTTGAGTACAAAAATGGTATCGTTAGCGGGTTCGGTTAGAAAAATAGCTATTTTTTGAAAAAAAATATCCTGTTTATAAGTAGGTGCAAAAGGAAATTTTCTTTGTAAAACGCCGTAAAACAATGCTGAATTCATAGGGTTAAATTGAACTACAAAGTACGGTTTTTTAAATATCAATTTCAATGTCCAAAATCAATATTTTCCACCATATAAGTAATATAAGGTCATTTAAGTTCTACACTTACGCCTTCTTAAAATTCCTTTAAGTAATAAACCTTGCTATACATCTCTGCTTAATTCAACTTATATTACTTATATGGTGGAAAAAAACTTAACATTACCTTAAAATGTATATTAAATTGTTTTTTGAAATTGCAATTATTATTCTTGCTTTTTAATTTGTAAGTTTGTGTTCGAATTAAATTCTTTCTTGACACTACAACAGGTAATGAATTGAAAATCAAATTATGGCATTTCAAAATACTAATATTACATCCAAAAATTATAAAAAGCTTTCTATTCAGGTTTCCCTGACCGGATTCTCTTTTTGTTGTTTTGACACCTTAAATAATACCATTACTTCGTTCAATGAAATTCATTTTGATCCGACTCAAAAGACGACTAAAATCGAAGAATCATTTAGTGATGCTTTTAAAAAATATCCGGAGCTAAAAGAGAGTTATGACGAAATTATGGTAATTCATAATAACAATCTTTCGACTTTTGTTCCAACTGCGCTTTTTGATGAAAATTATCTGGGAAGTTATCTACAATACAATACAAAAGTATTTGAAACTGATTTTTTTACTTTCGATACCATTTCAAATTACGAAATGAATGCGGTTTACATTCCTTATGTAAACATCAATAATTTCCTGATTGACAACGTTGGATCTTTTGATTACAAACATGTTAACAGTATTTTAGTCGAAAAAATTCTTGACGCTTCAAGAAATAACGATGATAAAAAAATGATCGTTAATTTTAATCCGGAGCATTTTGAAATTATCGTAGTTCAAAATCAAAAACTATTGTTATTCAATTCTTTTGAATATCAAACACCGGAAGATTTTATCTATTATATCCTTTTTACGGCCGAACAATCGAATTTAAATCCTGAGATTTTTCCACTCGAATTGTTAGGTACCATAGAAAAAAATGACCCTTTTTATGCCATCGCGTATAAATACATTCGTAATGTTTCCTTCTTAGATGTAAGCACATTACAAGAAAAAAACAGCTTTTCTACTGCACAAAATCAAAAACATTATATCTTATTTCAATCATGAGAATCATTTCTGGAAAATACAAAGGACGCCGCATTTTTCCGCCAAAAAACCTTCCTGTAAGACCTACAACTGACATGAGTAAAGAAGCATTATTTAATGTTTTGAACAATCATTTTAGTTTTGACAGCTTAAAAGTTTTAGATTTATTTTCGGGAACCGGTAATATTAGTTTTGAATTTGCTTCACGCGGAAGTGAACCCATAACCTCTGTTGACGGAGATTTTGGCTGCGTAAAATTCATTAAACAAGTTGCATCAGAATATGATTTTAATATCGCCGCTACCAAAAGTGATGTTTTTAAATTTCTGGAAAACTGTAAAACTTCTTACGATATTATCTTTGCCGATCCGCCTTACGGATTAGATCAGGCTGCGTTTGAAAAAATTGTATTAACCGTTTTCGAAAGAGATTTATTGCACGAAGACGGCATGATGATTATTGAACATTCAAAATATACCAAAATGGAACATTTGAGTAATTTTTCTTTCCAGAAAAATTATGGCGGTTCCTTTTTTAGTTTCTTCGAATTAAACTCAACTGACGACGATGAAGAATTACCAGATGATTCATTAAAAAAAGTAACAGAAGAAGACGAAGGATAATTTCCTTTAAAGCATAAAAAAGCCCTTGAAATTTGAACTGCCCCCAAAATGTTAGACACAATTTGGGGGCATTTTTATGGAAAGAAAAGTAAAATACAGTATTGAATTTAAACTTCATTGTGTAAATGAG
>NZ_LMEF01000022.1 GCF_001427905.1 Flavobacterium sp. Root420 | reverse complement strand
ACCAGAGTGATCATTGTCATCGGTAAAATAATCAAAGATCATGATGGTAATCCAACTATTATTACTGCAATTGCCCAGACTATTAATCAACGGGATAAACTTTTTAAAATCCAATATTAAATCTGATAATTTTCCCTCTTCTGATTGTACTATTAAATGAGTATGATTACACACAATTACATAACAGTAAAAATCATTGCTTTATTGTTTATGCAATAATCTAAACATTCAATTACGGTATCTATATAAGTTTGCGTGTAAAAACATCAATCCAATCTACGACCGTTGGTGTTATAAAATGTGGCAAAATTTGATTACGAATTCCGTATCCTTCTTTCATTTGATTTTTTTCTTATTCATAATGCTTGTAAGCAAAAACAGGGCAAAACAATGCGTCTAAAAAATATAATTCAATATAGTATAACACCAAAAAGAATAGGCTATTCATTCAAATGAGGTAACAGAAAACGTTATGAGAAGAAACTAAAGGCAATATTCTTTTGAACCTGTAGCATCTGTGGCTATAAGTTAATCCAAAGGAGCTATCTAATTGCTCCTGAATCAATTAAAGTTTGTTCTCCCGCAAAGATGCATAGGCATTTCTTTAAAACACATAACCTTATAGAAGCTCATTTGTTTCTTATGTTCTAATCAGCTTATTGTTGCGCTTGTCGGCTCTTGAGTTTTGAAGGGAGATTAATGCCCAGATGGCCGCTGGAATCCGGAAAAATGAGTCACGGTTTCGGTTAGAATGATAAAACTATTTTAGACAAATTTAAATTTTTGTACAAATTTACATCAACCCCAACAGCCTGTTTTCGGACTAGAAAAATATTGAGGTTTGTTAAGATCTAAATTCTAAACGATTTTACTTTTGTGGCAAAATCGTGGCACAAGCTATTTTTAAGAATTAAAAACTTAGTAACGACAATAGCTGTAGAAAATGGGTTCGAAACTTTATATCATTATGGAAGATACTGTATACTTTATATTTTTTTCAATTTTTTAGTATCCATTTGCTCCGCATATTATAAAATATGCAAATCCAAACAAACAGTATCAATTGAAAACCAACATTTTACATCTTAAGTTGTTTAATAATTTTCGCTTATTATTTGTATTTATATTTATATTATCTTTAAAGTATGAAAAGAAACGGCGAAATAATTATTATAGAAGATGATGAAGATGACAGAATGCTACTTAGGGATATTTTCTACAGTCTAAATTATCCTAATAAGATAACGTTTATAGAAGATCCTATGGATGCAGTCGCTTACCTTGCAGATCCACTGGTAATACCATTTATAATTCTCTCTGATATTAATATGCCGAAAATAAATGGTTTTGAATTGCGTGAAGAAATTCTAGCTGATACTATTATAAGTGTAAAATGTGTACCTTACATTTTCCTGTCCACATCCAAAACCCGAGAAAATGTACTTAAGGCATATAATTGCCATGCACAGGGCTATTTCAAAAAAGAGCATGATTTCCTAGCTTTTAAAAACGTTATACAAAACATTGTAGAATATTGGCTTACAAGCCTGACTCCAACTAATTCTTTATAATAACACCATTGCAAGGATTCGAATATTTATAAACATTTTTTGAGATCACCTACAGGTTGGTCATTTTTTCCGGAAGTTTGCCTAAAGTTAACTAATAAAAGGTTTTTTAATACAGTGTCGGCAGGAAAATCCTCCATAAACAAGTTCAACAATAATTACAGTAAGACCTGAAAAAATCAATTTAAATGCTAATTTAAATATTTAGAACAATCAAAGTTGAGCTAGTTTTCGTAAATTTAGATAAAGGTTCATTTATGGAAACATTACTCATATTACAAATAAAAATTCTGCAAATACTTGCTGTCAGATATGGTACTGACTGTACTTTAGAAGAGTTGACTAATCTTTGTACACAAGTCAGCAATTTCACAACAGTATTTACAGACAATTTGTCGAATGAAAACGAGAAACAAGCAATATTCCTAGATGCTTTAATATTCTTGAATGATCGTGGTCATATCTTTTTAAACTCAAATACTGACAGAAGTTCCATCACTATTAAAGGTCTGATTAAAATAAATAGTAAGGTTTATTGCAATTAACTTAAATCTAATAATCAATTATGTTGAATTTACTAACAATTCCACTTAATTTCTGAACATCGTTGGAAAAGAAGGAAGCATCATAGCGAATTAACTTCACTATAATCTTTATGTTTGAAGTTATTTCAGATGCAACCACAATATAAAAAAAATATTCCGAGTTTTGTAGCAGAATTGTGGCACATGGGTATCTTGAAAACTAGAAATCCAACAAAACCAAGGTCTGGCAAGTTTATGTTCGAAACTTTATAAGGCTTAATTTCTGAGTATACCCCTAGTTGTGCCAAATAGCAAACACAACCTGGATTAGTTCTCAAATTTTTCGCAATTATGTAAAGATACCACTTTTAAATCATCACCTTATAAAATCAATCTTGATATTTATCAATTCTTTTACTATCAAATGTCAATATAAGAAATCAAACTATATCGGAAATTTGTACTTTAAAAATGCACACAGTCAAGTGATGTGTACTAAATTTTAATCTTTCTAATATGAAAATTACTTTAAAAAATAAAAATGGCCTTGCCACTTTTTCTCTTTACAATGTTGCTTTTACTGTTGCAGACCTGGACAAGTCTATCACATGGTACAAAAATATATTCGGCTTTGAGCTTATAAGCCGTGTAACATTTAGTATTCCTTCCGGATCAGCAGAAACAGCAATTATTAAATCAGGAGAACTTCGTCTTGAGCTTTTACAGGTTGAAAATGCAAAACGAATCGAAGAATTGTTTGCTGAAGCACCAAATCACCTCATCCCTATTGGAAACAAATCTATTGTGCTACAGGTAAATGACCTTGCAACAGCTTCACAGGAGCTTGAAGAAAAAGGAGTGAAATTTGTTTGGCGTGAACTATATATTGCCAGTGATAAAATGCTTTGTACTATGATCGAAGACGTTGATGGAAATAAAATAAATATCTTTCAGACTGATACTATTATTGGGAATTAAACAAAATGAATTATGCCTAAATTTATAAAGCTATACCAGTTAAGGTACAGCTTTAATTTTTTTATTAATTATTTGGCTATAAAAAAATAGACCGTAATTACTCCGCCAATTGTGATTATTATTTTTTTTTATACTTCCTGAGTTATTTTTCGTGTAAGAGAAGCTCCATAATAACCACCGATAAGGCCTCCAGCGATCATAATTAAGGTGAAATACCAGTTTATAATCAGATTGCTAATCTTCCTGTTCTGTAAAAGCCATGCTTGGTAAATGATATTCCCTTTCATATTCCCTTCAGATTTCTATTATTCTATTAAATTATGATATTAATTAAATGGTCACGGTATTATCTTTATGAATTGAATTATTGCACAAAATTAATTTCATTAATGCTGTAAACAATTGACATAAAATAAAAAAGCACTTGATATATATCAAGTACCTCAAAATTGAATAGTACTTCCAAATTATTTTTTCGAACTCTGTTTTCTTATCCTGCTCAACGTTTCAGGTGCCATTCCTAAATAGGAAGCAATCATGTGCTGTGGCACTCGTAAAGCAATCTTTGGTTGTTTTTCGATAAAACTTATATACTTTTCTTCTGCATTGAGACTAATGCTATTATTGATTCTGTCCTGACTTGCTACAAAACTTCTTTCGATAATTAAATTAACCAAATCCTGAAATTGCGGTATGCTTTTCATGAGTCCGGCAAAATTATCTTTACTGATTAATATTAAAGTACTGTCTTCTATTGCGTCAATATTAAATCGTGACGGAGTTCCGTTTAACAGGCTTTCCCTGTCTCCTACCCAATAATTTTCAATTGCAAAATTAAGAACATGCTCAACTGACTTATCGTCTACACTATAGGTCCTTAAACATCCCTTTATTATGAAGGCATTAAAACGCCAAATATCTCCTTCCTGAAGCAGATATTGATTCCTTCTAAGTTTTCGTATTACGCATACTTCCCTGATCATTTGTAATTCCTGATCGCTGAGTTCTATCTTATTTTGTAAATATTCAGCAAAAACTTCAAACATATAAATCTTAAATTAAAATACAGGTTATTTGACACTGTAAATATAGTACAATTAATAGGGAAGATTTACTTAATCAAAAGAGGTGAAAAATCTTCTATCACAAACCGAATTTAAAATTATTCCAAAGTTTGTGGTCATCATAGGTTTTTATTGTCAGAAGTAGGATGAGCTCCTAAAAAATAGCATTATATAGAATTGAAGATGATGATCACTCAAATTAGATTCCGGCAGCAATCCTTAACACCCGATTAATTCAAGCTCACAAAATTCCGCCCACTTGTACATCAAAGAGAGAAAAAGCTTTATTATTCGACAGCAAAAGAAAGATTCCTAAAAGACTTCATTAAAACTACAACGGCCCCTTAGAGGAGTTACTTTGACATACCAAACCCGCGTGTTTATTTCTCGGCATGATGTTGCATTTCTATTATTTTTATATATCTTGCATCCTGCGAACGACACAATTTAAGGATGCAAATTTTGTAACAACACACTACAAGGCTAACCACAACTGGTCAGGCAAGTACATCTTTGACGGTGCAGGGATGCCATCCATAAATAGTTTTTTGGTGCAAAGCCGTTAAAGAAAACCCCAGCAAAAAGCATTACAGCTCCTTAGATAATTAAGTAAACATAAAATGGAAGATTATGTTTATGGACACCCCGCCTGATGCATTTTCTGTATTTGGCGGGTTTATCCAGATTCCCAAACCTTTAAGGAAAAACGTCAAACAGTACAGCAATAACAGGTATTGTAAAAAAAGAAATGCAGAAAACAGATTTGAAATCGGCTCAAATATCGGGTTATCCTTGCTGCAATTCCCAAACTTTAAAAAGGCCTGAATTCATAACTGCTGAACCGATATAATACTATTGCCGAGAAGGGAATGAAGAAGTTTGACATAAAAAAAATATCTAAAGGCAGCTGGATGTTTTCCCATAATGAGCTGCCAAAATTTACCTGCCGCTTTGAGCAGGGGAAATTCAATTACAGCCGCACCATAACAGGACTTTCAGACCCACAGGCGACCCGAAAGAAATCCAGCTGCTCCAGAGAATGGAAAAATGGCTTTCTGAGTACCATAGGGACAAAATAAATGGTTATTTTTTTGACTTTAGCCAAATTAGTGTCGTAATTCTAAAATAACGCCTTACAATTTGCGATCCTATTTAACAGCTGATGGATTACTGTATTGAAAATCAGCTGTAGAAGCCTCATGCAAGAGAAAAAACAGTCTACATATCAAAAAAAAAAAAGCAAATACGAATATTTGCTTTTTAGATACAAAATGGAAGTTGGCAAATAAATACATCAAAAAAGTAGATGGAAATACCTGTCTTCAAAAATATATTTACGCTTTGCTGTCGTTAATAATACTTACCAGATTCACTGATACTTAATAAGCAATACAAAGAACAGATTATCAAAGATATAAAAATTATATCTGTGTTTCTATCTTATTTTTGATATAACTTTGGTCTGTAAGGGTAGGAAGAATATCAGATCATGATAGGCCAGAAATAGTAAAAGCCTCCAAAACTTTAGCCTGGTTTTCTCCTCCACAGCTAAATGGTCATTATTACTATTGAAGAAATTAGCATAAGGGCTTTATGCTTTGGCAAAAATTCTTAGGGCCTCATTAATTCAAGCCTTACGGAATTCTGCCCATTTGTACATCAAAAGAGAAAAACCTTTATTTATATAGTACAGGATACTACGAGGTGTACTTCATATAATATGAATCACTATAATATCACTGCCAAAATGCAAAACCCACTTGTTAAGTGGGTCTTAGTGCACCTTTTATTGAGATCAAGTATTTGATCAGAATACTTGAATTGTATGTAGCTTGAATTGTAGTTTTGTCTTTTGTATCTAATATGCCGTATTAATTTCGTCATAAAAAATCCTTTAATTATTTTTTACACTTTAAATGGCAGTTTAAAATATATGGCAAATCTTCTACATTTACTTTTTTAAATATACTAGTACTTATTTCATAGAAACAATTACAAATTCACTTCTTCTGTTTAACTGATGCTCCTGCTCTGTACATGTGACATCGTCCGAGCATTTGTTTACTAATTTACTTTCACCATAACCTTGACCGGTTAAACGACTAGCAGCTATTCCTTTCCCTATAAACCATTTGATTGTTGCTTTTGCCCTTCTGTTGGAAAGTACCATATTGTACTTTTCAGTTTGTCTGCTGTCGGTATGAGATCTCACATCTATTTTCATTGCAGGATACTGTTTCAGGACAGCTAACACTTTCTCCAGTTCAAAATCGGCATCACTACGAATAAAGTATTTATCCAAATCAAAATAGATAATTGGGATTTCTAATGTCTTGGCCAGATCTGTACCTACTGCTACTTCTCTTATTTGCTTATCCAGTTTAATATCCAGCGCAGTTTTGTCCCCCGTTGGTTCGATATTAATTTTCTTTTCAACGGTCTCATAATCTGTTTTCAAAGCCCTCACATGATACATATTATTACAATTGACCAAAAAGTTGTAGCTGCCATCGTTTGCAGTAGTTGTTTCTGCGATTTGCTGAAAATTGGAATCAAACAGCATTACTTTCGTATCGGCTAAAACTTCATCAGTTTTCAAATCCGTTATAATACCGGACAATTTTTTTTCACAATTGAGTTTTCTTGTTTCAGTAAATTTATAAATATCATCACTCCCCTTGCCGCCTTCTTTGTTTGAAGAGAAAAATCCTTTTCTGGTATCCTTATCTATTATAAATGCAAAATCATCAAATCTCGTATTGACCGGCTCTCCAATATTCTGAACCTTATCGAAACTAGAGTCATCCTTAATTTTTGCAACAAATATGTCGAGCCCTCCAAGTCCGGGGCGTCCGTCGCTTGCGAAATAAAGTTCATTGTCCCCAGCTATAAAAGGAAAGGTTTCTCTTCCCTCTGTATTTATTGCCGGACCAAGGTTTTTTGGTTCACCATACGTGCCATCTGAGTTGATCACAACACTAAAAAGATCAGACTGGCCTAAAGTGCCTGGCATGTCCGAAGCAAAATAAAGTTTTGTTTCATCCAAACTTAATACAGGATGTGCAACGCTGTATTGATCACTGTTAAAAGGCAATTCCTTTATATTGGTCCATTTGTTATTAACCAAATCTGCCTTATATAATTTCAACAAGGTAATTCTCCTGTCATCCTTACCTTTTTTACCGCCCAAAAAGTTATTTCGGGTAAAATACATTGTCTTTCCATCTTTTGTAAAAACAGGCGTGGATTCATTGAATTTTGAATTGATCTTTCTCTCAAATCGAATTGGATCTTCAAGACTTCCATCTGCCTTCATTTCGGCAACAAACAGATTGGTAAAAGACTTGTTGGTCCATCTGAATGTTTTTTTGCTTACAATTCCCGTATCTCTTGCAGAGGCAAAGAAAAGCTTGTTATTGCTAATAGTACTGCCATAGTCGGATTGGTTAGAATTTATACCTGCATCCGCTATTTCAAACCTGCCAGAATTTAACTTTATCTGATCCAGATAATTCTTATTCTTGTCAAATAGGATACCGCGCGAATCTAATTTAGTCTTCTCATAAAAAGATGCTAACATTTTATCAGATTTAGCATACTCCCCCGTTGACTTGAGAGCTTGCGCATACCTGTAATAATATTCCGCTTCCTGTTGGCTGTTTAATAAAAAGAGAGCATCATACCATTTCAGAGCTTTTGTAAGTTCTGCATTAAAATAATAAGCGTTCCCCAGTCGCTGAAACATTTTTTCATCCTTATACCCGTTTTCGGCTACTTTTTCATAAATAGAAATCGCATCTATATAGGCATATTGATCGTATTGTTTCTCCGCTTTATTTAAAACTGTCTTTTGAGCAGTTCCTATAAAGCAGACACAAAATACCAATACAGTGTAAATTAAATTTTTAGTTTTCATAATTAGAAAAATCTTGGTGAGGTAATTCGTCCATATTTGTTTAAGAATTCAAAACGCAGGAATATTTCGTGAGATCCCGAATTATAATTAGCCAGTTTGGTCGTCTCACGATCGTAAGCATATCCCAGATAAAGACTCTCTGTAATCTGAAATCCTGCCAAAGCACTTACGGATGCACTCCACCTGTATGCGACTCCTATTACAAATTTATCATTAAACATAAAATTGGCAGAAGCATCTACTTGAAGTGGTGAGCCTTCAACCATTTTGGTTAGGATGGCCGGTTTGAACTTTATAGTTTCATAACGGTCTAAATCAAATACATAACCTGCAATAAAATAATAGTTGATTCGATCTTTGTAAATGGCAACCTCATTGTCATCATAACGATTGGTCTGTATGAAATTTGGAACAGATAAACCTACATATGCCTTGTCGGTGTGCCAATATACACCTGCTCCAACGTTTGGAGAGAACTTATTTTCGAGATTCTGAAATTGGGGATCCCCTTGATCTTCCGGTGTTAGTTTTGTGGGATCAAGCTTAAATAAATTTGCTGATCCTTTAATACCAAAAGAAAGTTTGGCTGTAGCCGATGTCGGTATAGAATACGAAAAATCTGCTGATAAGTTATTCTCGTTTGTTGGACCTATTTTATCATTAACTAAAGATACCCCTAATCCAACATTATTGCCAACCGGTGTATTTACAGAAAAACTGCTGGTTTCCGGTGCGCCATCTAGGCCAACCCATTGCGTACGATAAAGTCCAAAAACACTCAGGGCGCCACGAGAACCTGCATAGGCGGGGTTTATATTTATGGTGTTATACATGTATTGTGTAAACTGCGCATCCTGCTGAGCAAAACCTGCAACTGAACAAAACAATAAAACTAAAACTAATTTTCTCATTTACTTTATTTTTAAATAATGGCCCAGCTTTCACTAAGCCATTTCATATTTGTATAGTGTATTACTTAGTCAGGTATAAATATCCAGCTTCCTGGTGTGCGCTGGACTGTTTGTCTTTATATCGTACGATATAATAGTAAGTGCCTTCCGGTAATCCATTTGAGTCTTTTATAGTAACACGTCCTTCTGAAATACCTCTAAAGGCGATATCGCTATTATTATAGTGATCCCTTTCGAATACTAAAACTCCCCAGCGGTTGTAAATCTGTACCGTATTATCAGGATAGCATTCCAGTCCCTGAATGTAAAATCTTGCATTTTGACTATCTCCATTTGCAGAAACTGCATTAAAGATTTTAACCACGCAACCGCTTAGTTCCAAAATAGTTGGTTTATCTCCATCAAGATCACTAAAATCTGATTTGTCCACGATAGTGATTCCACTTTTCGTAGTTCCTGATGCAGTCGCCTGGTTGCTGATACTACCTGAATTTACATTTTCCTGCGTTAAAGTATAGGTTCCTGTAATTGATGAGTTATCTGTCTGTCCTACTCCTAGATTTATCGGACCGCCGCTCATTACAATTCCAAGTAATGGATCGGCTACTGTAATGTTCTCCAGATCCACGTTCCCAGTATTGGTTAAGGCAAAACTGTATGTCAATGTCTCTCCGGCCTCGGCATATCCGTTTCCGTTGTTATCATTCAATTGTACTGTTTTAACTATTGCAATTGCAGGAATCTCAACAAAAATCTCCACGGTCGCTGTACTGCAATTAGATGGATTCGCAGTCTCGCATATTTGATAAGAAAAGGTATGATTTCCTCCTTTAGTACCTGGTGCTACATCAATGGTACCGTCAGAATTAAGTGTAATTCCTGCTGGCATATTCAATCCTTTAACTATCACATCTGACGCATTCACAGGAGTGCCGTTAATTTTGTCATTATCCAGGACATTGAGCACTTCCAATGAACCGTTAATTCCATCTGCCAGTTTTATCGGATCTGCTACAGCTTCCAATACTGCTTCTGAAATTACCAGTGTTATCAATGCCGGACTTGCATCTATGCCTCCTTGGTTATCTGTTGCAGTGAAGGTAAATGTATCACTGCCTGTGAACGTTCCACTAGGATCATAAGTCAGCATTGCTGCTTCTGCTGGTGTTAGTACCTGATTGGCAGTTACCGGAATACCTGATATAGCCAAAACACCATGAGCAGGTAAACTTAATATTGTAAAGCTTACAATATTTCCGTCAATATCCGTTGCTGTTAATGGATTGATAGCTGTAGCTCCCGCTGTGGATAACATTGCCGCATTTGTATCGTCAACTGCAACAGGAGCATCATTCACTGCCGTAACTGTGATAAGCTCATTGGCCGTAGCCGTAGCGGTTCCATCACTGATCACATAAGAGATGCTGATGGCAGTAGCCGAGTTATAGTTAGCATTAGGCGTAAAAGTGATAACTCCCGTAGCCGAGATGTTTACTATTCCGTTTGATACAGTGATTGTTTGTGCTGAACCTGTCAGTGCTGTTCCGTTGATTGAAGTTACAGTCAGGATATCGCCGTCAAGGTCCGTATCCAGAGCAAGCGGGTTTAATGTCACCGTTGCATCTTCTGCAACTGTATAAATATCGTCAACTGCAACAGGAGCATCATTCACTGCCGTAACTGTGATAAGCTCATTGGCCGTACCCGTAGCGGTTCCATCACTGATCACATAAGGGATGCTGATGGCCGTTGCAGAATTATAGTTGGCATTAGGAGTAAAAGTGATAACTCCCACAGCCGAGATGTTTACCGTTCCATTTGGTACAGTGATTGTTTGTGCTGAACCTGTCAGTGCTGTTCCGTTGATTGAAGTTACAGTCAGGGTATCTCCGTCAAGGTCCGTATCCAGGGCAAGCGGGTTTAATGTCACCGTTGCATCTTCTGCAACCGTATAAATATCGTCAACTGCAACAGGAGCATCATTTACAGCCGTAACTGTGATAAGCTCGTTGGCTGTAGCCGTAGCGGTTCCATCACTGATCACATAAGGGATGCTGATGGCCGTTGCAGAATTATAGTTGGCATTAGGCGTAAAAGTGATAACTCCCACAGCCGAGATGTTTACCGTTCCGTTTGGTACAGTGATTGTTTGTGCTGAACCTGTTAGTGCCGTTCCGTTGATTGAAGTTACAGTCAGGGTATCTCCGTCAAGGTCCGTATCTAAAGCCAGTGGATTTAATGTTACCGTTGCATCTTCTGCAACCGTATAAATATCATCAACTGCAACCGGAGCATCATTCGCTGCCGTAACGGTGATAAGCTCATTGGCCGTAGCCGTAGCGGTTCCATCGCTGATCACATAAGGGATGCTGATGGCNAACTGCAACCGGAGCATCATTCGCTGCCGTAACGGTGATAAGCTCATTGGCCGTAGCCGTAGCGGTTCCATCGCTGATCACATAAGGGATGCTGATGGCTGTTGTCGAGTTATAATTGGCATCCGGTGTGAAGGTAATCACCCCTGTTGCCGAGATGTTTACTGTTCCGTTTGCTATAGTGATAGTTTGAACTCCGCCAGTTAAAGTCGTTCCGTTGATTGAAGTTACAGTCAGGGTATCTCCGTCAAGGTCCGTATCCAAAGCCAGTGGATTTAGTGTTACCGTTGCATCTTCTGCAACTGTATAGATATCATCAACTGCAACCGGAGCATCATTCGCTGCCGTAACGGTGATAAGCTCATTGGCCGTAGCCGTAGCGGTTCCATCGCTGATCACATAAGGGATNTTTAGTGTTACCGTTGCATCTTCTGCAACTGTATAAATATCATCAACTGCAACCGGAGCATCATTCGCTGCCGTAACGGTGATAAGCTCATTGGCCGTAGCCGTAGCGGTTCCATCGCTGATCACATAAGGGATGCTGATGGCAGTAGCCGAGTTATAGTTGGCAGCAGGCGTGAAAGTAATCACTCCCGTAGCCGAGATGTTTACTGTTCCGTTTGGTACAGTGATTATTTGTGCTGAACCTGTTATAGCCGTTCCGTTGATTGAAGTTACAGTCAGGGTATCTCCGTCAAGGTCCGTATCCAAAGCCAGTGGATTTAATGTTACCGTTGCATCTTCTGCAACTGTATAGATATCATCAACTGCAACCGGAGCATCATTCGCTGCCGTAACGGTGATAAGCTCGTTGGCCGTAGCTGTAGCAGTTCCATCGCTGATCACATAAGGGATGCTGATGGCCGTAGCCGAGTTATAGTTGGCATCCGGTGTGAAGGTAATCACTCCCGTAGCCGAGATGTTTACYGTTCCGTTTGTAACYGTTATGGTTTGAACACCGCCTGTTAAGGCAGTTCCGTTGATAGATGTAATTGTTAATGTATCTCCGTCAAGGTCCGTATCCAAAGCCAGTGGATTTAGCGTAACTGTTGCATCTTCTGCAACCGTGTAAATGTCGTCCACTGCAACCGGAGCATCATTCACTGCCGTAACGGTGATAAGCTCGTTGGCCGTAGCCGTAGCGGTTCCATCGCTGATCACATAAGGGATGCTGATGGCCGTTGYCGAGTTATAGTTGGCATCCGGTRTGAAGGTAATCACTCCAGTAGCCGAGATGTTTACCGTTCCGTTTGTAACYGTTATGGTTTGAACWCCGCCTGTTAAGGCAGTTCCGTTGATAGATGTAATTGTTAATGTATCTCCGTCAAGATCCGTATCCAAAGCCAGTGGGTTTAGCGTAACTGTTGCATCTTCTGCA
>NZ_LMEF01000021.1:438-24229 GCF_001427905.1 Flavobacterium sp. Root420 | reverse complement strand
TAATTGTCTTATCGAATAAATACTATTAGCAAACAAGCGATTGAGAATAGAATTACCTCTATTCAACAATCGCTTGTCTTTTAAATTTTCAAAATATCTGGTCTGCACTTTTTCTCAAATATAATTAAAAAAAAATATTTGTGTCCAGACGGTAGCTTTTTAGCCGTAGTTTTTGTTAATCGGGAATATAGCGGATAGCCCGTCCGCCGCGGCGGAGAACGCCCAAATGAAACTTAAAATTCCAAATTTTCTAAATTCCAAATCCCAACTTTAAGCCTTCTGAAAATCATTATCTAATTTTCTAATTGGCAAATTATCTAATTAATTAAATTTTCCTGAAATTAGCTTATCTTTGCCGACTGAAAAAAGAAACAGATGAAGTTTGATTTATTACAAAAAGATCCGCAATCTAAAGCGAGAGCGGGAAGTATTACTACAGATCACGGCGTAATTGAAACGCCTATTTTTATGCCTGTTGGTACAGTTGCTTCGGTAAAAGGGGTGCATCAACGCGAATTGAAAGAAGATATTAACCCGGATATTATTCTTGGAAATACTTACCATTTATATTTACGTCCGCAGACTGAAATTCTTGAAAAAGCAGGCGGATTGCATAAATTCATGAACTGGGATCGTAATATTTTGACAGATTCTGGCGGATACCAAGTGTATTCTCTTTCAAATAATAGAAAAATCAAGGAAGAAGGAGTGAAGTTTAAATCGCATATTGACGGTTCATACCACTTTTTTACTCCGGAGAATGTAATGGAAATTCAGCGTACTATTGGTGCTGATATTATCATGGCTTTTGATGAGTGTACACCTTATCCTTGCGATTACAGATACGCACAACGTTCGATGCACATGACACATCGTTGGTTGGATCGTTGCATCAATCATTTAGATAAAGTTCCTTATAAATATGGGTATGAGCAAACATTTTTTCCGATTGTTCAGGGAAGTACTTATAAAGATTTGCGTCGTCAGTCGGCAGAATATATTGCCAATTCTGGTCAGCAAGGAAATGCAATTGGCGGATTATCAGTAGGAGAGCCTGCGGAAGAAATGTATGCGATGACCGAAGTAGTTTGTGAAATTTTGCCAGAAGATAAACCCCGTTATTTGATGGGAGTTGGAACTCCAATTAATATTTTGGAAAATATTGCGTTAGGAATTGATATGTTCGATTGTGTAATGCCAACACGTAACGCGAGAAACGGAATGTTGTTTACGGCAAATGGAACTATCAATATTAAAAATAAAAAGTGGGAAGCTGATTTTTCTCCGATTGACGAGATGGGTCACACTTTCGTGGATACTGAATATACAAAAGCTTATTTACGTCACTTATTTGCTGCCAACGAATATTTAGGAAAGCAAATTGCCACGATTCATAATCTTGGTTTCTATATGTGGTTGGTTCGTGAAGCCAGAAAACATATCTTAGCAGGAGATTTTAGATCATGGAAAGAAATGATGGTTAAAAATATGAGCCAAAGATTATAAAAAAGTTTCAAGTTTTTTTAGTTTCGGGTTTCAGGTTATGTACAGAACTTGGAACTTGAAACATGAAACAAAAAAAAACAAAAGAAATCTATGTTAACGATAATAGACAAGTATATTTTAAAAAGATATTTAGCCACTTTCTCGGTGATGATCTTATTATTTATTCCGATTGGAATTGTAATTGACGTTTCTGAAAAGGTGAATAAAATGCTGGAGAACAAGATTCCGTTTCTGGATATTGCTTACTATTATTACAACTTTACCATTTATTTTGCGAACTCCCTGTTTCCGATATTTTTGTTTTTATCGGTTATCTGGTTTACTTCAAAACTGGCTAATAATACCGAGATTATTGCGATTTTAAGTTCTGGAATTTCCTTTACACGATTTCTTCGCCCTTATATTATAGGCGCGTCTATTGTTTCGGTTTTTGTGCTTTTAATGGGGTTTTACATTGTTCCCGCAGCAAGCGAAGGCTTTAATAATTTTAGATATACCTATTTAAAAGGAAACGGAAAAGAGTTAATGCGTGGTGAAAACACCAATGTTTACCGACAAATTAATGATAATGATTTTATTTTCGTTAATAGTTTTCAGGAAGAATCTAAAACAGCTTTTAATTTTTCGTTAGAGCATTTTGAAAAAGATAAACTGAAATATAAAATTACGGCAAGCCGAATTAAATGGGATCCGGTTAAGAAAACCTATATTTTATATGACTATACAAAAAGAACTGTTGATGAACTGAATGATGTGATTGAAAAAAGCCCTGAAAAACATATTCCTTTTAAGTTTGAATTAGAAGATCTGACTCCGGTAGTTTATATTGCCGAAACTTTGAGTCTTGGTAAACTGTATAAGTTTATTGATAAGGAAAGAAAAAGAGGTTCAGGAAATATTAATACCTATTTGGTGGTTCTTTATAAAAAATATAGTGTTCCTGTTTCTGCCTTTATTTTAACTATTATTGCTGTTGCTGTTTCGTCTATGAAACGACGCGGTGGAATGGGGACCAATTTAGCTATCGGAATTGCAATTGCTTTCTCTTTTGTGTTTTTTGATAAAATCTTTGGTACACTTGCCGAAAAATCTACTTTCTCACCTTTATTAGCTGTTTGGTTCCCGAATATTGTTTTCGGAATTCTGGCAGTTTACTTATTACGTAATGCGAAACGATAATTTAAAAAGTTATTTAAATCTTCATTTAATTGTTTTTATCTGGGGTTTTACAGCCATTTTGGGCGCCTTAATAACAATTGATGCTGAAAATTTGGTTTGGTTCAGAATGCTCCTTGCCGGAATTTTTCTTGCCGGATTTATAGCATATAAAAAACAATCTTTTGTAATATCGGCTCAGTCTTTTGCTAAATTAATTTTTGTGGGATTGCTAATTGCCATGCATTGGATTTTCTTTTTCAAGGCAATTCATGTTTCTAATGTTTCGATAACACTTTCGATATTTTCATTAGGTGCTTTTTTTGCTTCTTTATTAGAACCTCTTTTTTACGGAAGAAAAATATTATTCTACGAAGTTTTCTTCGGATTAATAATCATTGCAGGTTTAGCTTTGATTATGCAAGTCGAGGTTAAATACCTGCATGGAATGTATTATGCACTGGCATCTATTATTTTAGGAGTTTTGTTTACCTTAATGAACGGAAAATTAATATCAGACCACGAACCTTCAGTTATTACATTTTATGAATTTGGCGCGGGAGTTTTTTTTATTTCTATTTATTTTTTAGTGCAAGGAAAATTTACTGAAGACTTTTTTACAATGTCATTAAACAATTGGATTTTATTGCTCATTTTAGCTTCAGTTTGTACGGCATACGCATTTACTGCTTCTGTAAAAGTAATGCAGAAATTAACGCCTTACACCGTTATGTTAACGACTAATTTAGAGCCTGTTTACGGCATTATGCTGGCTTATTTTATACTTGGAGGAAAGGAGAAAATGAGCACAGAATTTTATATTGGCGCCTTAATAATTGTAATTACAGTTATCTTAAATGGCGTTTTTAAACATTATAAAAATAAGAAAGAAGTGTAATAGTTTACTTATTTTTAAATCACAATTTGATACTTTACTAACAATTAACTGTGCCAATGATATAATATTTTTATATTTGCGGTTCGATTTACAAACAAAATTCAAAAATCCATGGAATATTTAGATTTTGAGCTTCCAATCAAAGAACTTGAAGAGCAGCTGGAAAAGTGTGTTATAATTGGAAAAGAATCTGACGTTGATGTAACACCAACCTGCAAGGAAATCAACAAAAAATTAGAGCAAACTAAGAAAGAAATATACAAAAACCTGACGGCGTGGCAACGTGTTCAGCTTTCAAGACATCCAAACAGACCTTATACTTTAGATTACATCAGAGCAATTTGCGGTGATACTTTCTTAGAACTTCATGGAGACAGAGGTTTTAAAGATGATAAAGCAATGGTTGGCGGATTAGGGAAAGTAAACGGACAATCGTTTATGATCGTGGGTCAGCAAAAAGGTTTTAATACAAAAACACGTCAGTACCGTAATTTTGGTATGGCAAATCCTGAAGGATACCGTAAAGCTTTGCGTTTGATGAAAATGGCAGAGAAATTTGGAATTCCGGTTTTAACTTTAGTAGATACTCCGGGTGCATATCCAGGATTGGAAGCTGAAGAAAGAGGACAAGGAGAAGCTATCGCAAGAAACATTTTTGAGATGGTTCGTTTGCAAGTGCCAATTATTACAATCATTGTTGGTGAAGGTGCTTCTGGTGGAGCTTTAGGAATTGGTGTTGGAGATAAAGTATATATGTTAGAAAATACATGGTATTCTGTAATTTCTCCAGAATCATGTTCATCGATTTTATGGAAAAGCTGGGAGTACAAAGAACGTGCTGCTGATGCTTTGAAATTGACTTCATCTGACATGAAAAGACAAAAATTAGTGGATGATGTTATTCCGGAACCGTTAGGTGGAGCGCACTATGATCGCGAAACTACTTTTAAAACAGTAGCCGAATACATTACCAAAGGATATAACGAATTGAAAGACTTATCAACAGCCGACTTAATTGCCCAAAGAATGGACAAATATAGTAATATGGGCGAGTATAAAGAGTAAATTCTTACAAGATTAATTAAAATCCGAAGCCTTACAGTTTCGGATTTTTTTTTGGTTATGAACAAAAAAATCTTATTTATAAACAATTAATAGTTATAACTCGATAGCAATTTTTTTTTAAAATTTGTTACTTTCGCTATATGGAAAATTTCAAGAACATAAATCCTGTAAAGGTCGATAAAACCACAATTATTAATTTAGAAAAAGGAAAATTACCTCCACAAGTACTTGATTTAGAGGAAGCTGTGCTTGGAGCGATGATGATTGATAAAAAAGGGGTAGATGATGTAATTGATATTTTACAACCCGATGCATTTTATAAAGATGCTCATAAATTTATTTTTGAAGCAATTGTTCAGCTTTTTACAGAAACGCAGCCAATTGACTTGTTAACTGTTTCTGCTCAGCTAAAAAAGAACGGAAAATTAGACTTAGCAGGAGGGGATTTTTACTTAATTCAGCTCACGCAAAAAATTGCGTCTTCGGCGCATATCGAATTTCACTCTCGTATCATTCTTCAAAAATTTATTCAAAGAAGTTTGATTCGAATTTCTTCTGAAATTATCGAAGCGTCTTATGATGAAACAACAGATGTATTTGATTTGTTAGATCAGGCCGAATCAAAATTATACGAAGTAACACAAGGAAATATAAAGCGTAGTTCTGAAACAGCTCAGAGCTTAGTACTTCAGGCAAAAAAACGTATTGAAGAAATTGCCAAACAAGAAGGTTTGAGTGGTGTTGAAACCGGTTTCACTAATTTAGATAAACTTACTTCCGGATGGCAACCAAGTGATTTAATTATTATTGCGGCCAGACCAGCGATGGGAAAAACTGCCTTTGTACTTTCAATGGCTAGAAATATGGCTATTGATTTTGGACATCCAGTTGCATTGTTCTCTCTCGAGATGGCTTCAGTACAATTAATTACGAGATTAATATCATCAGAAACAGGATTGTCTTCAGAGAAATTACGTACTGGTAAATTAGAACCCCATGAATGGGAAATGTTGAGTACTAAGGTGAAAAACTTAGAAAAAGCGCCGCTGTATATTGATGATACACCATCACTTTCTATTTTTGATTTAAGAGCAAAATGTCGTCGTTTGGTTTCGCAACACGGTATCAAAATCGTGATTGTTGATTATTTGCAATTGATGACTGCCGGAGGAAATAGTAAAGGAGGAGGAAATCGTGAGCAGGAGATCTCGACAATTTCCAGAAACTTAAAAGCACTGGCAAAAGAGTTAAATGTTCCGGTAATTGCACTTTCGCAGTTATCGCGTGCGGTTGAAACACGTGGTTCAAGTAAGCGTCCGTTGCTATCGGATCTTCGTGAATCCGGAGCAATTGAACAGGATGCGGATATCGTTTCGTTTTTATACCGACCAGAATATTACAAAATTGATGAATGGGATGATGATGAGGCTTCGCCAACAGCTGGTCAGGCAGAAATTATGATTGCCAAACACCGTAATGGTGGTATCGAAAATGTTCGATTGAAATTTTTGGGTCACCTTGGAAAATTTGATAACCTTGATGATTTTTCTGGTAGTTATGATGATTTGCCTTCTAAAATGAATCATGATGATAATCCGTTTATCACTAAAAATCTGCCTTCCGCCAATGAAGCTTTTGGAAGCAATCTGAATGATGACGATGATGATAGTGATGTTCCTTTTTAATAAAATTTAAAAGCCTTTTTGTAAGGCTTTTTTTTATGAACAATTGTTAAAATGTTAACAAAAAATCAGTAGTTTAGCGCGGCAGTTGTTAAAAATCAATTGCACAATGTAAAACATAACCAAAAACAAATTAAATTATGTCAAAAGAATTACAAAATTTTGGAAGCGTTGAAATTCCTGTCACTGAAGCAAAGGTTTGGGCAGAGAAATATCGTCGAGCTCCTGGTTCAGATGAAGATGAGAAGAATAAAATTACAGGTTATCTTATTCCGTTAGAAACTTTAAAAGCAGTATTAGGAAATCCAATTGATGCTGTTCGGGCATATAAAGGAATTAATAATGCTGGTGAGCAAGTTTTATTTTTTGTCGGAACAAAATTAGATGAAAAGGGTATTTACAGAGATGTTTTCTTTCCTGCAAATGAAATTGAAAACGAGGGAGATGTTGTTTATGATGCTACTCGCCCATGTCCACCTAATGGAGATCCTGATAGTCCTTTTTAATTGAACTAAATGTTATATCTTTTTTTCACCTATTTTGGTTATTTAGTTTTAATAATCAATTTCATATTATATACAAAAGGCTTTTTCAAATTTGGAAAAGCCTTTAAAATATATACTTTTTATCTTTTTCTATTAGTAATTATTCAATTAACAATGGAGGTTTTAACTTCGTTTAGTATTAATAATCTCTATTTGATTCATCTTTATTTCATTGGTCAGTTTGTTTTATTAGGTCTTTTTTACAAGACACTTTTGCAAAATGACTTTCAAAAAAAAATAATAACATTTTCTCTGTTTTTTGGTTTATTGCTATTAGTAATCCAATATGTATTAGAGCCTGGTTTGTTTTTTAAATTTAATTTATTTGAGATAGTATTAACCTCTTTACTTGTTGTTGTTTTTGCATTACTTTATTTATACAAAATGCTTACAGACAGTAAAAGGTACTATTATATTACGGTGGGAATTATCATTTATTTATTAGCAAGTACGGTTTTATTTTTGGTTGGCAATCTTACGATTGGTTTGAGTAAGGAAGTAAGATTAATAAGTTGGAATTTAAATGCATTTTTTGTTGCAGTCAACCAATTATTTATTTTATATGAGTGGAAAGTAAGTTTTCAAAAGAAAAATTTTGTTGAATGATAGTAATGAATATTTTAAAGAATATATTTGAGATCTCAAACAGAAAATAAATAAATACCTGACGATGAATGGTAATTCAATTCCTGATAAAGAAATTGTTGCAATAATTTTATATACATCATGTTTTTTCATGATTCTTGCTGTCTTTTTAATTGTGTTTTTCTATTTCTCCAGAAAGAAAATCATTCAAAAAGAATTAGAGAAAAGAGACTTAATATTACAATATCAAAAAGAACAGCTGCATGCTGTAATCATCGCACAAGAAGAAGAACGCAAAAGAATTGCACAAGATCTTCATGATGATATTAGTTCTAAACTCAATATCGTTTCTTTAAATACACATTTGTTATCAGCACCAAATTTAACAGAAGCAGAAACTAATGAAATCACTGAGAATATCATTAGTTTAACTACCAAAGCATTAGAGAATTCAAGAAAGATCGCTCACAATTTATTACCACCTGTATTTGAAAAATTTGGACTTAATGCTGGTGTTGAAGAATTATGCGTGGAATTTGAAAGTAGTAAAGCGGTAAAAGTGTATTATAAAAATGAAATTGATTTTGATGATAACGACATCGATCGTCATTTACATATTTTTAGAATTTTACAGGAATTAATGAATAATTCATTGCGACACGGAAAAGCTACTGAAATTTGGATTTCTTTTAAAAATATTGAATCCATTGATACTTGCAATTATGAAGATAACGGTGTCGGTTTTGATAGTAAAAATGCCGAAAATAAAAAAGGTTTAGGTATGAAAAACATTGATAGTCGCGTTTCTTTTTTGAATGGAAATATTAAAATAAACTCTCAAATTAACAAAGGTATTTCTGTGATTTTTACTTTTTAAGTTAATATTTAAAAATAAATCAGCTTTTTAAGCATTATATCGAAATAATTCAACTGTTTTCTAATGCATATTTTGTAATTTCGACAAACCAAATGACCAAAAACAGAATTAATAATGTGTGCAGATATTAAAATTGCCTTAGTTGATGACGAAGTTTTATTTCGAAAAGGGATTGCTTTTTTATTGCAAAGAGAAGATAATATCGAAATTATTTTTGAGGCCTCAAACGGAGAAGAGCTTCTTTTGAATTTAGAAGAGTATGAAATTAAACCTGATATTATTATCATGGATTTAAAAATGCCTGTTTTAAATGGCGTTGAGGCAACAAAAATCATTCGAAAATCTTTCCCCGATATTAAAATAATTGCCTTAACCAGTTATGATACGAAATCGTTTATTGCAAATATGATTCAGGTGGGAGCGGTTGCATATCTTATTAAAAATACAACTCCTAAAGATTTGATCCATACTATTAATGAAGTAATGATTAAAGGATTTTATTATAATGAAAATGTACTAAAAACGATTCAGGAAACAATTATCTCGTCGAAGAACTCAAAAGGAAATTTAGAGACTAGTTTTCTTTCACCTCGTGAAATAGAAATACTGCAGCTTATTTGTCAGCAAAAAACAACTTCTGAAATTGCAGATCATCTTTTTTTAAGTCCCAGAACTGTAGAAGGGCATCGCAATAATTTATTACTTAAAACAGAATCAAGAAATATTGCAGGTCTTGTCGTGTATGCTATTCAGAACGAAATTGCTTCTTTAACAATTTAAAACTAACTGGTCAAAAATTGAATTGATAATACATAGTACAAAATTATAGTAATTACAAGTACACAGA
This sequence comes from Flavobacterium sp. Root420, assembly GCF_001427905.1. GTDB lineage: Bacteria > Bacteroidota > Bacteroidia > Flavobacteriales > Flavobacteriaceae > Flavobacterium. Next base: position 15,069 of record NZ_LMEF01000021.1, on the reverse strand, counting down.
TACCTATTTTTTGTAAAAGATTGAGCCCTTTCGGCTGATTATTACTTCCATTAAACTTCATGTACTGGCTTTTATCGGTTAATACTTCAATGATTTGAGAGATCAAATGTAAACAGAATTTCGTTTTGTGACATAAGTGTTTTTACCTGTTTTTACATTGAAAAACACTAAAACAAATGATCATTTCTTTATTAAATATTTCTCCTTTAAAAACACTTAAGCCTATTGTGTTTTTTAATGCTTCCTTTATATCTTTACTAAAATAATTTTCTAATGAAGAGTTTAATCTATATTTTCATTCTGTTGCTTTCTTTTACGTCAAAAGCTTCATTCATTTTACTTCCAATGGACGAAACGACGCAACAAAATCATCTGAAAGCATACGGGATTACATATTGGTGCTTAAGTAAAGATTATAAAGCAAGTTGGCTACTCAATTATCGGGGAGGCTCATTTTTATTGCCAGATGTAGAAGAGATTCGTAAAGAATGCCAAATCCGTGGTGTTAGTTTTGAAATACTTTCAGATAGTGAAGAAGCTTCTATTTTAAATGAAATTTCAAGCCCTTCTCAAAACATGGAATCTGTAATTCTTGAGAAAGCGCCCAAAATTGCCGTGTATACTCCGAAGGGTAAACAACCTTGGGATGATGCTGTAACTCTTGTGCTGACTTATGCCGAAATTCCTTTTACGCCAATTTATGATGAAGAAGTTTTAAGTGATCAGTTATTACTTTATGATTGGTTACACTTACATCATGAAGATTTTACCGGGCAATATGGAAAATTTTATGCTGCTTATAAAAATACACCATGGTATATTGACCAGAAAAAAGATGCAGAAGCATTGGCAACAAAATTAGGTTATACTAAAGTTTCTCAGGAAAAAGGTGCTGTTGCAAAAAAAATTAGGGATTTTGTTATTGGCGGAGGATTCATGTTTGCAATGTGCTCTGCTACTGATAGTTTTGATATTGCACTTGCAGCTGATGGGGTAGATATTTGCGAAGCAATGTTTGATGGTGATGCCAGCGACTCCAATTATCAGGCAAAATTGAATTATGGAAATTCGTTTGCTTTTAAAGATTTTACGCTAGAAAGAAGACCCGAACAATATGAGTTTTCAGACATTGATATGACGTTAAAACGCAAAATTCCTGTTGAAAAGGATTATTTTTCGCTAATGGAGTTTTCTGCAAAATGGGATCCAATTCCGAGTATGTTGTGTCAGAACCATACACAATTAGTAAAGGGATTTATGGGACAAACAACATCATTTGATTCTGCATTTGTAAAATCCAATGTATTAATAATGGGGAGCTGCGAACTCAATGGCGAAGCCAGATATATTCACGGTGAAAAAGGGAAGGGAATGTTTACCTTTTTTGGAGGACATGATCCTGAAGATTTTCAGCATCAGGTTGGAGATCCGCCAACAGTTTTAGATTTACATCCAAATTCTCCAGGATACCGATTAATTTTAAATAATGTTTTATTTCCTGCGGCAAAGAAGAAAAAACTTAAAACTTAGTTTATTTTAAAGAAAACTCAAACCAAATTGGTATGTGATCTGATATTTTTCGGGCCTCTTGTAAAGAATTAAAAGTCTTATAGAAAGGAATAATGCCTGAATCTTTATAGTCTAGAGAATTTGTCTTGTAAAAAATATTATCAAACTCTGATGACAAGCAATTGTTATTTTTGCATTTATGTTTTAATGACGTTTTTTGATTTTGTAAAATAGCAGTATACCCTGTTTTTTTTAATGGATTAAAAACGGAATGAGATTGAGGACAATTAAAATCTCCTATAAAAACTAAATTCAAACCGGGATATTCAAAAGGTAGAAATTTAAAGTATTTAATTTCTGTTTCTGGCTGTTTGTTTTTTGTAATGGCATGAAAGTTAACTAAAGTAATTGTTTTTTGGTCAATTTCGAAAGTAGCGAAAAAAGGTTCGCGATCAATTTCTAAATGATATTTTTTTTCAAGCCACGGATTACCTTTTAATTTTATCTTTTTGACTTTCCAAATAAAAGCATAACGTTCCTTTTTATAACTATTACCACTAGTTGGATTACTAACTATATAATCCCATTTTGAGCCTTTTTCATTCAATATTTTATTTAGTTCTGCTATAGCCTGTGCACCACCGTAACCTGCAACAACCTCTTGTATTGCAATTATGTCGTAATTAAGAATAGTGTTGGCGATAAAATTTAATTCATCACTAGATTTTGATTTTCCAAAATTTTCTAAATTCCAGGAGAGGATTTTAGTTTGTGAAAAAGAGAAGATGCTAAAAAGTAGGAGAACAAAACTTAAGATGTTTTTCATGCAGAATTTAAAAATCAAATATAAGTAAATTAAAAATGGCTCATATTTTAATTACTCTAATTTTTACATGTTGTTTAAAGTTAAAATCTATTTGAGAGAATGCTTTTTCTGTTGTGTAGTTTTAAAATTTTCTTTGATGATTCCTTTGGGAATCATTATTTCAGTTTTGGAGTTATACCAATGCAATATTAGAATAATGCATAATAATATAATTAAAAGGTATTTTTTCATATCTAATGAATTTTAAGATTGAAAAATAACTTTTAATGTTTTTTATATCTGTTCTTTAAGGCCGTAGAAATAATAATGATTTGCAAAACAAGAAGTGCCGGAATAAAAATAATTTTCCAGTCAACTTCAAGCCAACCCGATTTTTCAGAGACGAAAGCAAAACTTACTGAAAGAAAGATACATAGTAGCATAGTTTTCATAATGATTTTGTTTTTGGTTGTATTAATTTTTGAGATAAAATTAATTTGGAATTTAGGTTTCATTGGTTGGTTAATAGATTTAAACAAATTTATAAGGATAAAAAAACATTTCCTTACGGGAAACCGTAACGCAATTAAATTTATACTAAGCCAAAATCTTTAGCAATAGCAATTAAGTGTACATTATTATTCGCTTTAAAGTATATTTTTAATTTATTGATTCTTTTTTCGATGCTACTTGTTCCATTAGGAGTAATCGAAGAAGATTTAAATTCGCTTGAAATACTTTCTAAGATATATCCCTGCGCTAATAATTTTAGAATTGAAATATCATAGGATTCAATTTCAATCAAAGCTTTATCGTTAAAACTAAACGATAAGTCAGACGATAGAATTTTTTCTTCTCCTCTATAAGTAGCTTCAACAGCTTTTCTTAATTCATTAATACTGTTTCGTCCTTTTGAAACATAAGCATTTATTCCTAAATCATTAAAAAGCGTTTTAATTCGGTATGATTTATCTTCAATTGAAAATACAATCTTTTTTAGTGAAGGTTGTACGTCATTAATTGCCTTAATAAGATCTTCACCGTCAGAAAGTTCTGTTTTTCGATGATCTGATTTGAATGACAAATCACTAATTAATAAATCATAAGGCTCGTTGTCATTGAGTCCTTTCTTTATCTTTAATAAACCATCATCGCAATATTTTACATGATGTATGGTTGGTATTTTTAAGTCTTCAAGTACTTGTATAACAGCTATACTTATACTATCTAAATCTTCGGCTACTAAAACTTTTTTAAACATATTTATATTTTATAAAGGAAAAGTGAAACTTATTTTAAAACTCTTTTCTGAATTATTGCCAAAAATAATAGTTCCATTTATAGTTTTAATACGGCTTTCCACATTTTGGAGCCCATTTTTTAAAATTAAGGTGTTATTTTTGATTCCTACCCCGTTATCAATATAAATAACCTGTAAATTTTTATTCTTTATATTGAATGAAATGCTTGCCACAGTTGCTTCACTGTGTTTTTTCATGTTAACAAATAACTCTTGTAAAACCCTGTAAAGAATTATTTTTTTATTTTTTTCTATTTCATTCCAGTGAATAGCATCAAAACCATTTATTAATATGTTAATTCCCGGAGATTGGTACCCCGAAATCATTTCTTTTACTGCGAGAGGAAAACTCTTATCTGTAGAAATATTGCTATTTTCTTTTGAAATATTTCTGGTTCTGAAATAAATAGTATCTAAGTTGTTTAATAATATTTCTTTATTATTCTCCTTTTCGAGATCTTTAGTTTCTGCAAAGGCTATTGTTTGATAAACATCATTAGCCAGTTCATCATGTAATTTTTTGGATATTCGTATTTCACTGCTGAAAATAGCGTCATTTTTTTCTTTTTTACCTTTGGAAGTTAGATGAAAATACAGGAATAAAATGAGTCCTAAAGCAAAAGCTATTATTACATATGAGATAATAATCCTGTTCTTCTGCCTTTCCAATTGTAAATTACTTTCTATTTTTATAGCTTTAAGCTGTAAGTTTTCGGCCCTGTCTTTATTAAAGTTATATTTAATGTTAGAGAATTGGTTTTTTATTTTGTTGTTGGCAAGATTTAAACTATCAACAAGATGAATGTATTTTATTAAGTACTTTTTTAAATCAGTTCCCTCGCTGTTTTCAACCAATAATGCTAAACTGCGAACTCTTTCCATATTATTATTTGTCTCCAAAGCATAATCGTAAGCCTTTTTAGCATATTCCTTTGCCAGGGCCCGATTGCTTTTTTGAAAAAATACAGAAAGATGTTTATATGAAGTTGATAATCCATCACTATTTTGGGGCTGTAAACGTATTTTTAACCCTTCGTAATAGGAATCTAATGCCTTTTTAGGTTCATTAAGTTTATAGTAGCAGTATCCCAAATTGTCAATTATGTAAGCGTGGTCATTATTATTTGCTGCATTATAACTCGAAATGTTTTTTTGAGAGGCTAATATATTAAGCAGTACTGCTGCTTCTTTATATTTATATTGTTCCATGTAAACAGCGACTAAGTTATTTATGGCTAGACTTTTTCTCCAGACACTCGTATTTAAATGAATTGCTTTTTTGAAATAGAAAATAGCATTCTTGTTATCAAAACTCTGCGTATAATTTATGCCGAGTAAATTATATACGATCCAGGAATATCGAGGATTATTTATGTTCTTTAGATAGGGGAGTGCTTCAGTTGCACTTGCCTCACTAGCAATATAATTAGATTGTTTTTGATAGATTTCTGCTATACATGACAATGCATAGACATAATCTGTGGTATTTGTTTTTGGGTCGCATAAAGACTTGACTTTATTGTAAGTATATATTGCGCTATCTTTTTTATCAGTTTCAAAATAGATATCAGCAATATCTGTAAGCCTTTTTATTTCTTCAGTATGATCTGGTTTGGGTTTTACTATTGTTTTCCTTTGACAAAAGTGTACAAACAATATGGCTATTAATAATAATAATGTAATTATTAATAACAGATATCTGAGAAGCGTCTTTTTTGAAAAAGAATAAAGACGTTTTTTCATTACAATGGAAATTTAATAAAAACCTTAAAACCTTTTTCAGGTGCAGTATCAATATCAATTTCTCCTTTTATGCTAAGGATGCGGCTTTCGACATTATGTAAGCCATTTTTAAAAATTATATTATGTACATCAATACATATTGATGTACATAATATNACGTTTTTTCATTACAATGGAAATTTAATAAAAACCTTAAAACCTTTTTCAGGTGCAGTATCAATATCAATTTCTCCTTTTATGCTAAGGATGCGGCTTTCGACATTATGTAAGCCATTTTTAAAAATTATATTATGTACATCAATACCTTTTCCATTGTCGGTATAGTTTATAATAACGCTTTTATCTGTTTTTTTGAAATTAATCATGTAAGCCATTTTTAAAAATTATATTATGTACATCAATACCTTTTCCATTGTCGGTATAGTTTATAATAACGCTTTTATCTGTTTTTTTGAAATTAATCCCGACCAAAGTAGCGTTACTGTGCTTTTTCATGTTTACAAGCAATTCTTGTAAAACTCTATAAACTGTAATTTTTTTATTTTTTTCGATTTCATTCCACGGAATAGATTCTATATCATTTAATAAAAGATTAGTATTAGAAGTGTTAAAGCGAGAAATCATTTCTTTTAAATAAAAAGTATATTTTTCAGAAGTAATTATAGGACTGTTTTCCTTTGAAATATCCCGTGCTCTTAAATATATAGCATCTAAATTAGTTAGTAACTGTTCTTTATTTTCAGATAGTGAAAGATTTTTGTTCTCGGCAAAAGCCATAGTGTGATAGATATCATTGGCAAGTTCGTCATGTAGTTTCTTTGCGATTCTTATTTCGCTTTTATAGGTAGCCTCAATTTTTTCTCTATTTCCTCTTGAAGTTAGATAGAAATATAGTATTACAATCAAACTTAAACTTAAAGCAATTAGAATATACGAAATAATATTTTGATTTTTTTGCCTTTCTAGTTGTAACTCGTTTTCGACTTTTTCGGCTGTGAGTTGTAAGTTTTCTTCTTTCTCTTTGTTGAAATGATATTTTATATTGGTAAACTCATTCTTTGTCATTTGGTTCGCCTTGTTAAAACTGTCAATCAGATGTATGTAGATTAGTGAATATTTTTTCAATTCGTTAGCTTGACTACTTTTAATTAATTCAGATAGAGAACTAATTTTGTGCGGAAAATTATTAAACTCTAAAGCCTTTTGATATCCTAATTTAGCATATTTTTTTGCTAATTGAGGATTTTTTTTTTGATAAACGGTTGATAAATGAATATATCCAAGAGAGATTAAATGATCTTCTTTTATATGCAATCTTATCTTTAGACTTTTCTTATAACAATCTAAGGACTTTTCATAGTTTTTTAGTTTATAGTAGCATAAACCTAAATTGTCCAATAAAGTTGCTTGTTGAGGATCGTTTATAAGTAGATCATATTCTGAAATCTGTTTGTGCTTGGTTAATAAAATCAACAAATCTATTGCCTCTTTGTACTTGTACTGTTCCATATAAGTTATAGCTATGTTGCCTAAAACATATGATTTTCTCCAGAGAGTTGTTTTTAGGTGCAATGTTTTTTTAAAATATATCAGGGCATTATGATAGTCGGAACGATAAAAATAATTAAGGCCTTGCATATTATACACAAACCAGGCATATCTTGTTTTTTTTATTTTATGTAAATAAGGCAAAGTTTTAGTTAGAAGACTTTCACTAATTATATAATTACCAAATGATTGTTGAATTTCTCCCATACAAGATAAGGCATACACATAATCAACATAGTTTGTTTTTGGATCACATAATTGTTGAATCGTATTAAAATATATGTAAGCACTGTCTAGTTTATTTGTATCATAAAAAGTATCGGCTTTATCTGTAAGCCTTTTTATTTCTTCTGTATGATCTGGTTTTTGTTTTACTACTGTTTTCCTTTGACAAAAGTGTACAAACAATACAGCTATTAATAATAATGTCATTATTAATAACAGATATCTTAGAAGCGTCTTTTTTGAAAAAGAATAAAAACGTTTTTTCATTACAATGGAAATTTAATAAAAACCTTAAAACCTTTTTCAGGTGCAGTATCAATATCAATTTCTCCTTTTATGCTAAGGATGCGGCTTTATGTAAGCCATTTTTAAAAATTATATTATGTACATCAATACCTTTTCCATTGTCGGTATAGTTTATAATAACGCTTTTATCTGTTTTTTTGAAATTAATTCCGACCAAAGTAGCGTTACTGTGCTTTTTCATGTTTACAAGCAATTCTTGTAAAACTCTATAAACTGTAATTTTTTTATTTTTTTCGATTTCACTCCATGGAATAGTTTCTATGTCATTTAATAAAAGAGTAGTATTCGAAGTATTAAAGCGGGAAATCATTTCTTTTAAATAAAAAGTATATTTTTCAGAAGTAATTATAGGGCTATTTTCCTTTGAAATATCCCGTGTTCTTAAATATATAGTATCTAAATTAGTTAGTAACTGTTCTTTGTTTTCAGATAGTGAAAGATTTTTGTTCTCGGCAAAAGCCATAGTGTGATAGATATCATTGGCAAGTTCGTCATGTAGCTTCTTTGCGATTCTTGTTTCGCTTTTATAGGTAGCCTCAATTTTTTCTCTATTTCCTCTTGAAGTTAAATAGAAATATAAAACTACAATCAAACTTAAACTTAAAGCAATTAGAGTATACGAAATAATATTTTGATTTTTTTGCCTTTCTAGTTGTAACTCGTTTTCAGCTTTATAGGTTTTTAATTTTAAATTTTCGTCTTTTTCTTTTTTAGTGTCATACTTAATTTTTGCAAACTGATTTTTTGCTTTTTGTCTTACTTCTGTAATGCTGTCGTTTAAATGAATATATAAGAGAGAGTATTTTTTTAATTCATTATCATTACTATGATTTATTAATGATTTTAAAGAAGACATTCTGCCATCTATTTGATTTGTTCCGGTATATTTTTCATAACTAAGAAGCATATATTTTTTAGCTAGGGTTAAATTATTTTCCAGATGTAGTTGCGCCAAATTATGATAGCTTAAACCAAGGCCGATATTATCATTAATTTCGGTTCTTATTTTTAAAGCTTTGTTTAGATAGGAGAGAGCTTTTTTATCTTTTATTTTTAAATAGCAAAAACCTATATTGTCAAGTGCTCTTGCATAGTCTTCATCAAATTTTTTTATGCCATCCGTTTTTAGTAAATTCTCAAAAATAAGTATGGCTTCTGTATATTTTTGTTGTTGGATATAAGTACAAGCTATATTGTTTTGGGCAGCTGCCTTTCTCCAATTTGTAGTTTTTAAGTTTAGGGCTTTATTGAAATAGTTTAATGCTGCTTTATAATCGTATGTATTTAAAAAATTGATTCCTAATATAACATAAGTGTTCCATGCATGTTTAGGATTTTTTATATATTTTAAATAAGGAATTGCTTCTGTAGCTGTAGATTCGCTTCCGGAATAATCACCTCTATTTTGTTGAATATCTGCCATTCGATCTAATGTACTGACAAAATTTTCCGAATCAGTCATCGGATTACAAATTGATTTTACTTCATTGTAGTAATAAAATGCACTATCAAAGTTTTTTTCATCATAAAGCTTGTCGGCAATAGCGATTAACTTCACGACTTGTGCCTTAGTGCTTTTTGGTGCTACAATAGCAGTTTGTTTCTTTTTTTGACAAGAAAAAAAGACAAGAAGTAGTATTGTAATGTAAAAAATTATTTCGGGCTTTTTTGTAGTCATGAGCCAAAAATAGAAAATTTTAATTCTTGCGTACGCGTATAAATACGGTATTTTAAATTATTGCAAAAATGATAATTTTTTTAATCTCATTTACAAGTACATACAAACAAGCCCTCTGGTGTGAGGGCTTGTATTTGCTTGAATGTTGTAAAATTTATCTTTATAAAATTATGAAGCTCTCATTCCTGTGGCAACACCAATTCGATTCCATGCATTTATGGTAATAATCATCATAATGATTTCTGCAAGGTATTTTTCGTCAAATAATCGAGCCGCATTTTGATAAACTTCTTCTGAAACATGATTACTAATCATAGTTACTTGTTCAGTTAAAGCTAAAATAGCTTTTTCTTCTTCAGTGTATACATCAGCCTCACGCCAGGCACTTAATAAATAGATGCGTTGTTCAGATACGCCATATTTTCTGGCATCAGCTGTATGCATATTAATACAATAGGCACAACCATTAATTTGTGAGGCACGAATTTTAATTAATTCTTTATGTACAGGTGTTAATGAAGTAGTAGAAATGTATTTTTCTAAATTCATCATGGCTTGATAAGCTTGTGGGGCAACTGTTGGGATAACGATTCTTGGTGTCATTTTGTGTGTTTTTAAAGTTTGATACAAAGTTCAGGGATATCTCTTTAAAAAAACTTGAACTACTTCAAGAAATTAGAATCATACTTTTCCCGCCCTGATCTTACTCATAAACTCAGCCGAGAAATCTAAATAAGAGGCAATCATATATTGGGGAACTCGTTGTACGAATTCCGGGAAAAGATTGTTGAAATGATTATATCGTTCTTCTGCCGACATAGTAAATAAGAATTTAATCCGCATTTGCATGGCACCAAAAGATTTCTCAGAAATGATTCTAAAGTAACGCTCCAGCTTCGGAATTTGAATTAACAGAGCTTCCAGCGTCGGTTTTTCTATTGCAATGACTTCTGAGTTCTCCACAGCCTGAATGTAGAAGTGAGAAGGTGTGTGGTTGTGATAACTTAACAAATCAGTAATCCACCAGTTCTCGATGCCAAATTGAAGTGTTTGTTCACTTCCCTTCGCATTTATGATATATTGCCTTATACAGCCTTTAACAACAAAATACATGGTAGTGCAAACCTGTCCTTCCTTTAAAAGATGTTCTTTCTTTTTTATTTTAGAAAGCTGCAAACATGATTCTAAAGTGTCAATTTCCGATGGCTCCAGAGTGATGAATTTTTCGATATGTCGACAAAGTGCTTCGTGCATATGATTGTTGATTTAGACAAATGTACCTTTAAAATTTAATTTTTAAAAAAAACAGAAACTGTTTCAAAACAAAAAACCACTCGCAATGCGAATGGTTTTTCTATGATAAGTAAGTAATCTAAATTGAGTTTATAAAACGTTTATTTTACTTTATTAAGTATTGCTTTGAAAGCTTCAGGGTGGTTCATAGCTAAATCAGCAAGAACTTTACGGTTCAATTCGATTCCGTTAGCTTTAACTTTACCCATGAATTGAGAATAAGACATTCCTTCCAATCTAGCTCCAGCGTTGATACGTTGAATCCATAATGCACGGAAATTTCTTTTGTTTTGTTTTCTATCGCGGTAAGCGTAGCACATTGCTTTCTCTACTGCATTCTTAGCAACTGTCCAAACGTTTTTACGTCTACCAAAGAAACCTTTGGCTTGCTTCATTATTTTTTTTCTTCTTGCTCTTTTAGCAACTGAATTTACCGATCTTGGCATAATTTTAATGTGTTTTTGTAGCAGGCGTCCTGAATTGAATCAAAGGAACTTAAAAGCCATACTCCAAGGTTATATAAATAATTTTTTAACCTAAAGAATTATTAGATAATTCTTAATTGTTGTTTAATGCTTTTCATATCTGTAGAGTGAACTAGCGCTGAGTGAGTCAAAGCTAATTTACGTTTTTTAGATTTTTTAGTCAAGATGTGACTTTTAAAAGCATGCTTTCTTTTAATCTTTCCAGAACCAGTAACTTTAAAACGTTTCTTGGCGCTAGATTTTGTTTTCATTTTAGGCATTTTTCCTAGTGTTTTAATTTATTCTTACTTACTTATATTTTCAAAAGCTTTAGGCTTTAGGCTTTAAGCTTTAGGCAAAGTTTAAATAACTGATTGCTTAAAGCTTAAAGCTTATTGCTTATAGCAAATAATTATTTTTTCTTCTTCGGAGCAATGAACATAATCATTCTCTTTCCTTCCAAAACTGGCATAGCTTCCACTTTACCATGTTCTTCTAAATCCGTAGCCAAACGTAGTAATAAAATCTGCCCTTGATCTTTGTAGATGATAGAACGTCCTTTAAAGAATACGAATGCTTTTAATTTAGCACCTTCTTTAAGGAACTTTTCAGCATTCTTTCTTTTAAATTCGTAATCATGCTCATCTGTCTGAGGTCCAAAACGAATCTCTTTTACTACAACTTGCGTAGACTTAGCTTTTAAAACCTTATCACGTTTCTTTTGTTCGTAAACAAATTTCTTGTAATCCATGATTTTACAAACCGGCGGCTCAGCGTTTGGCGAAATCTCAACCAAGTCTAATTCGAATTGATCTGCTAAACGTAAAGCTTCAGCAAGCTTAAATACACCTGGTTCGATGTTCTCGCCTACTAATCTTACTTCTTGTACACCACGAATATTGTTGTTTATTCTGTGTGCATCTTTTTTTTCTACTCGAGGTTGATAACCTCTGTTGCTTCTTATTGCTATGACTTTATAATTTAAGTTAAACTGTAAAAACTTTTAATGTCTTTTTTATTTCTTCGTCTACAATTGCGACAAATTCCTCAATTGTAACTGTAATATTCCCTTTTCCTTCTTGACCATGACGACGAATAGAAATAGTTCCGTTTTTCTCTTCCTCCTCACCCACAATCAGCATAAATGGTATTTTTTGCATTTCTGCATCTCTAATTTTCTTGCCAATTGTCTCACTTCTGTTGTCAATTAGGGCGCGAATTTCGTGATTTTCTAGCAAATCTAAAACTTTTTTAGCATAAATTTCGTATTTCTCGCTCAAAGACAATATAATAGCCTGTTCAGGCATTAGCCAAAGTGGGAAATTTCCTGCGGTGTGTTCTAGTAAAATAGCGATAAATCGTTCCATCGATCCAAAAGGAGCTCTGTGAATCATTACAGGGCGATGTAATTCATTATCAGCACCTTTGTATGTTAATTCAAAACGTTCCGGCAAGTTGTAATCAACCTGAATTGTTCCTAATTGCCATTGTCTTCCTAAAGCATCTTTTACCATGAAATCAAGCTTCGGGCCATAAAAAGCTGCCTCGCCATATTCTACGACAGTATTCAATCCTTTGTCGGCAGCAGCGTTGATAATCGCGTTTTCAGCTTTCTCCCAATTTTCATCAGAACCAATGTATTTCTCTCTGTTTTCTTGATCTCTTAACGAAATTTGAGCAGTAAAGTTTTCAAAACCTAACGAACCGAATACATAAAGTACAAGATCAATTACTTTTTTGAATTCTTCATCCAATTGCTCCGGAGTACAAAAAATATGCGCATCATCCTGAGTAAATCCTCTTACACGAGTTAAGCCGTGCAATTCACCAGATTGCTCATATCTGTATACAGTACCAAATTCAGCATAACGCTTTGGTAAATCCTTGTATGACCAAGGTCTTACATTATAGATTTCGCAGTGATGAGGACAGTTCATAGGTTTCAATAAAAACTCTTCACCTTCAGCTGGAGTATTGATTGGCTGAAAACTATCCGCACCATATTTAGCATAGTGACCAGAAGTTACATAAAGTTCTTTCTGACCAATATGTGGAGTAACGACTTGCTCGTATCCTGCTTTCTTTTGAGCTTTCTTTAAAAATTGCTCTAAACGATCTCTAAGTGCCGCGCCTTTTGGTAACCATAAAGGTAAACCAGCGCCAACTTTTTGAGAGAAAGCAAACAATTCCAGTTCCTTGCCTAATTTACGGTGATCGCGACGTTTTGCTTCTTCAAGAAGTTCAAGATACTCCGTCAAATCTTTTTGTTTAGGAAAAGATGTTCCGTAAACACGAGTTAATTGTTTATTCTTCTCATCACCTCTCCAGTAAGCACCAGCAACGCTCATGATTTTAAAAGCTTTGATGATACCTGTATTCGGAATATGTCCACCTCTACATAAATCTGTAAAAGTAGCATGATCACAAAAAGTAATAGTTCCGTCTTCAAGATTTGAAATTAATTCAGTCTTGTAAACGTTATCTTTATACATTTCTAAAGCGTCAGCTTTACTAACCGGACGCATTTTGAACTCATGCTTTTCTCTTGAAATCTCAAGAACACGATCTTCGATTTTTTTAAAGTCAGCTTCAACGATTTTCTGATCTTCAAAATCCACGTCATAATAGAATCCATTTGAGATTGCAGGCCCAAGAGTTAATTTAATCCCAGGATACAATTCCTCTAAGGCTTGCGCCATTACGTGCGAAGTCGAATGCCAAAAAGCTTTTTTGCCTTCTGCATCATTCCAAGTATATAAAATAAGACTACCGTCGGTCGTCAATGGAGTTTCGGTTTCTATTGTTGTACCATTAAAAGATGCCGAAATCACATTTCTTGCAAATCCTTCACTAATGCTTTTAGCAACCTCCATCGGAGTTACGCCTGAAGCAAACTCTCTAATCGACCCATCGGGTAAAGTAATCTTAATCATTGTTTATAATTTTGTGAATGCAAATATAGCGCATTACTAAAATACATACAATATATATATGCATGTTTATACTATATATATGTATGGAATGAATGTTATTCTAAAATTGACGCTTTTTTATACATATATATAAGGAGGGAGATTGTACTTTAATATATATTACCGAATATATATGAGAGGCTGAGAGAAGCCGAAGCTCATTGCAATTGGAATTTGGAATTTAAAGATTTGGAATTTATTTTTTAATCAGGAGCTATTTCCCGCTGTCCTTCCAATCTTTTGTGCCGAACCCCGGCACAAAAGGATTTTCCCTCCCATCGGGGCTAGGGGAGTTGTTTTTATAAGAAGCGCTCCTTATATATAGTATAAGAAAAAAGCAGAAAAGAGCTTTTGTATCTTAATGCCTTCATGGCAAAACACCAAAAGACAGTTGAAACCATTAAAATCGATATAAAAAGGGCGGAGGGTAATGTTGTGAAGTTCTCATTAAAGAGGATGCAACGATGTGAAGTCCGTAAAAGCGGCACATTTGAGAACCTGAGAATTAAGATAAACATAAATACTACAGAAAATTCTTAAAAACAGTAAAAAAGATCAATCTGTAAGTTTACTGTTATCAGAGTGTTAAGAAAAACTTATAAAAAAGATGCAAAATAGTTCAGAAAAAAGCTTGCAGAACTCAATAAAGGTGCTACTTTTGCACCCGCAAGAGCGACAGACGTTCACTGAAATACTGACAGGCATTAAGAATCAAACGAAAAATTTTTTTTTCAAAAAAGATTCCAAAAAGCTTGTGAGATTTGAAAACGGATGTTACATTTGCACCC
>NZ_LMEF01000021.1:0-423 GCF_001427905.1 Flavobacterium sp. Root420 | reverse complement strand
AAAAAAAACTTCAAAAAACATTTGCCGGTTAGAAATAAGTTTTCTACTTTTGCACCCGCTTTGAGAGACAAGCGAAATTAAAAAGAAGACACGTTCGTAGACATATTGAATTGACAGCCGTTTTAACAGAGATGTTAGRACAAAAGAATAAGAGTAATGGAATCGAGAGATTTGAAAAGAACCGATAGAGAAGTTGTCGCATAATAATTAGTTTTGATTTATCAGAACAAACAATATACGATGAAGAGTTTGATCCTGGCTCAGGATGAACGCTAGCGGCAGGCTTAACACATGCAAGTCGAGGGGTAGGGTTCTTCGGAACCTGAGACCGGCGCACGGGTGCGTAACGCGTATGCAATCTACCTTTTACAGAGGGATAGCCCAGAGAAATTTGGATTAATACCTCATAGCATAGCAGCTTCG
>NZ_LMEF01000020.1:16354-17080 GCF_001427905.1 Flavobacterium sp. Root420 | reverse complement strand
GACGGAACTACTTTCACTACTTCAGATTTAACAGGAGCAACTGGTGCACAAGGTGCTGCGGGAACTAATGGAACCAACGGAGCAGACGGAAAAGGCATCGCCAGTACAGCGGATAACGGAAACGGTACTTTTACGATCACTTATACAGACGGAACTACTTTCGTAACTTCTAACTTGACAGGACCACAGGGTGTTGCGGGAACTAATGGAGCCAACGGAACTAACGGAGCAGACGGAAAAGGTATCGCCAGTACAACGGATAACGGAAACGGTACTTTTACAATTACTTATACAGACGGAACTACTTTCGTAACTTCTAACTTGACAGGACCACAGGGTGTTGCGGGAACTAATGGAACTAACGGAGCAGACGGAAAAGGTATCGCCAGTACAACGGATAACGGAAACGGTACTTTTACAATTACTTATACAGACGGAACTACTTTCATAACTTCTAACTTAACCGGACCACAGGGTGTTGCGGGAACTAATGGAACTAACGGAGCAGACGGAAAAGGTATCGCCAGTACAACGGATAACGGAAACGGTACTTTTACAATCACTTATACTGACGGAACAACTTTCGTAACTTCAAACTTAACCGGACCAGAGGGTATTGCTGGAACAAATGGAACAAATGGAACAAATGGAGCAGATGGAAAAGGTATCGCCAGTACAACGGATAACGGAAACGGTACTTTTACGATTACTTATACTGACGGAACT
>NZ_LMEF01000020.1:0-16307 GCF_001427905.1 Flavobacterium sp. Root420 | reverse complement strand
CTAATGGAACAAATGGAGTTGATGGATCCAACGGAATTAACGGAGCAGATGGAAAAGGCATAGCCAGTACAACGGATAACGGAAACGGTACTTTTACGATTACTTATACWGACGGAACTACTTTTGTAACCTCAAACTTRACMGGACCACAGGGTRTTGCGGGAASTAATGGAACAAATGGAGTTGATGGAKCCAACGGAAYTAACGGAGCAGACGGAAAAGGTATCGCCAGTACAACGGATAACGGAAACGGTACTTTTACGATTACTTATACAGACGGAACTACTTTCGTAACTTCAAACTTAACCGGACCACAGGGTATTGCGGGAACTAATGGAACAAATGGAGTTGATGGAGGCAACGGAACTAACGGAGTAGATGGAAAAGGTATCGCCAGTACAACGGATAACGGAAACGGTACTTTTACGATCACTTATACAGACGGAACTACTTTCGTAACTTCTAACTTGACAGGACCGCAAGGTGTTGCGGGAACTAATGGAACAAATGGAGTTGATGGCGCAACAGGCTCACAAGGTCCTCAAGGTATATCCGGAACCAATGGAGTAGATGGTCAAGGTGGTGTAACTATTGCAGGAACTAATGTATCTGTTACGGGTTCAGGAACTATAGCGAGCCCTTATGTAGTAAATACTATTATACCTGGAACTACAAATACTTTAACGAATCCGAATAATACGATTACATCAGTTGTAAATGGAGTGAGTAGTACTGCTCCTGCGGTGAACAGTGTGTCAAATGCTTTTACATCAACGAATGGTTTATTATTAACAACGGTGAATGGTATAAATGGTGCGACAGTAGATTTAACACCACTTAAAGTAGAACCTTGGTTCAAGCAAAGTGCTATAGGTACCCAAGCTACACTTAATACTGAAGATATTTATATGATGGGCAAAGTAGCTATAGGACAAACAGCAATGTTTGGCATACCTGCAGATGAAATGCTTGCGGTAAACGGTTCTATCAGAACGGCAAGCAGTGTTTATGCCGATTATGTGTTTGAAGATTACTTTACCGGATCATCTGTAATAAAGGAAGATTATAAGTTTAAATCTTTAAACGAAGTAGAATATTATATTAAAGAAAACAAACATTTACCAGGTGTAACTTCTATTAAAGATCTTATAAAAACAAAAGATGGGTATTCATTCAACTTAACAGATTTATCGGTACAATCTTTAGAAAAAATAGAGGAATTATACTTATATGTAATTGAGCAGCAAAAACAAATAGATGCCAAAAATAAGGAGCTCGAAATACTTAAAGAAAATGCTAAATCAATGAATGAGAGATTGGAGAAATTGGAAAAATGTTTTCTAAAATAGTATCATTATGAAAATAGTAATTAATAAAAGCAGTTTTATCCTTGCCCTCTTATTTACTGCAGCATTGAATGCCCAAACGATTAATATTGGCGATTTATACATTACCCCGGGCAGTATCATGTCTACTGTGGGAGCAATGGATAACAAGAGTACCGGTAACTTTTTCAACGATGGGGATTTCTATGTGTACAGTCATTATAATAATGATGGACTTGTAACTTTTACCACAGGTTCTACAACAGGCATAACACGCATGCGAGGACAACTTGGCTATCAGGATATATCGGGGAATATGCCTATGGAATGGTACGATGGAGAGTTTTATAATAGTAATGTACAACCTGCTTTTCATTTGTCTAATGAAGTAAGTATATCAGGAACATCAGATTTTCAGCAGGGAATTGTAGATGATGATAATTATGGAGGATTACTCATTTTTGAGAATGCAGCAAATCATATTAATGTTGATAAAAACAGTCATGTTGATGGTTTTGTCCGTAAAAACGGGAATGATGCTTTTCAGTTTCCTATCGGAGATAAAGGACAGTTTCGATATGCCTCTATATCAGCACCAGACAATACTTCGGATACTTTTAGGAGTAAATATTTTCTGGAAAATTCAAATGCGTTGTATCCTCATGCGGATAGAACAGGAATCATTGATCTAATCGATAATCAGGAATATTGGACAATTGACAGGACGAATGGGGAAAGTCCTGTTCTTTTGACCTTATCGTGGAATGAAGAGACGACACCTAAAGCTATATATGCAGCACCTTATGACGAAATACATATTGTCCGCTGGGATGCCAGTCGGAAATTATGGATTGACGAGGGAGGTGCAGCCAATCCTGCGACAAAAGAAGTAACTAGTGTGGTAACCCCTTCAGGATATGGAATTTTTACTTTAGCGCGAATTTTTGGAGAGAAAATCATATCGCCATGCAACGCCCTTGTTGTTTATAATGCATTATCGCTTAACGGTGATAATAAAAATGAATACTTTAAAATTGATGGGTTGACAGAATGTTCATCTGATAATACAGTTGAAATATACAATCGTTGGGGGGTAAAAGTTTTTGAGACCCATAACTATGATTCCAATGGAAATGTTTTTAGAGGATACTCTGATGGCAGGGTGACTGTTTCCAAAAATGAACTTTTACCGGCAGGTACTTATTTTTATATTTTAAATATTAAGTATTCGGGTACTAGCCCCCAAACCATAAAGAAAGCGGGATATCTGTACATCAACAGAAGATAATTTGTTTTAAGAGACTAAAAATGAAACAAATTAGACCAAAGACACAACTAATATATTTCTGCACTATGATTGGGTACTGAATAGTGACGAATTATTAAACATAAAAATATGAAAACAAAATTTTTGATAGTGGCAATCATGCTAACAGGATTTCTTTGTACTGCACAGCAAGATGCCCAATACACCCAGTACATGTACAATACCATTAACGTTAATCCAGCGTATGCAGGATCAAGAGGTGTTCTGAGTGCCTTTATTTTACACCGGACACAATGGGTTGGATTAGATGGGGCACCGGTTACCAATGCTGCCTCTATCAATACTCCACTCAATAATAACTTAGGACTGGGAGTATCTTTTGTGGGTGATCGTATTGGACCAACAGTAGAGAACACGGCTTCAATAGACCTGTCTTACACGATTCCGGTATCAGAAGAGTTTAAGTTATCATTTGGAATCAAAACAACTGCTAATTTTTTTAATTTAGATATTAATAAATTGAATCCTCAATATCAGGGAGATGAAGAATTTCAAAACCTGAATAATAATTTTACCCCTAATATAGGAGCAGGGCTTTACCTTCATTCGGATCAGTCCTATTTTGGAGTATCGATTCCCAATTTCTTTGAAACGAAACGATATAACGATAATACTGTAGCCATTAATAAAGAGCATATGAATTTATATGTAATAGGTGGGCATGTATTTGATTTGACTCCGGATATAAAGTTTAAACCGGCTTTTTTAGCTAAAACGGTAGAAGGAGCACCATTACAAGTAGACCTGTCGGGTAATTTTATGATAAACGAAAAATTTGTTGCCGGACTGGCCTATAGATGGAGTGCTTCGGTAAGTGCTATGGTAGGATTCCAGGCAAGTGATTCGTGGTTCATTGGTTATGGATACGATTTGGAAACCACAAAATTAGCCAATTACAATTCAGGCTCTCACGAAATATTTTTACGCTATGAGCTTTTCAATCAATCTGATAAAATTATATCTCCGAGATTTTTTTAATACGATCCTATCATGATGAAAACACAAATACAAATGTTAATACGGACTGCTTTTTTAAGCCTAATTGTTGCTCAGGGATATGGGCAAAAAGCAAAATTAGCTTCCGCCGATAAGGAATATAATAATTATGCCTACATAGACGCAATAAAAACCTATGAACGCATTGCTGACAAGGGGTATCAAACGGCAGAGCTGTTTCAAAAGCTGGGTAATGCCTATTATTTTAATGCCGACTTTGTTAAAGCAGAAAAGTGGTATAGTGAACTCTTTGCAATGAGCAATGATCAGGACGCTGAATATTATTATCGTTATGCACAATGCTTAAAATCAGTTGATCAATACGACAAAGCCGATAAAATGATGTCCCAATTCAACAAAAAATCAGGAAATGATGAGCGGGCAAAACTATTTGACAAAAACAGAAATTATTTAGAAATAATCAAAGCCAATTCAGGTCGCTATACCATTGAGGATGCTGGAATTAATTCGGAATATTCAGATTATGGAAGTTCCTTTTCGAAAGAGAAGCTAATATTTGCCTCGGCAAGAGACACAGGTGGGGTTTCCAAGAAAATCTTCAAATGGACAAATCAATCGTTTACCAATTTATACGAATCAACAGTAGACTCAAACGGGAAATTAAGCCAACCCAAACGTTTCCAGAGGAGTATAAATTCCAAATATCACGAATCAACGCCTGTTTTTACCAAAGATGGTACCACCATGTATTTTACCAGAAACAATTATTTAGACGGTAAAAAAGGTAAAGACGGCAATAAAGTTATCCTGCTGAAAATATACAAAGCCACTCAAAAAGAAGGGAAATGGACAGATGTTATTGCATTGCCATTAAATAGTGAACAATTCAGTGTAGCACATCCCGCACTTAGTCCTGATGAGAAAGCATTATATTTTGCTTCGGACATGCCTGGCACTTTAGGGCAATCTGATTTATTTAAAGTTGCCATCAACAAAGATGGAAGTTTTGGTGCACCGGTAAATTTAGGAGTTTCTGTCAATACCCCTGGAAGAGAAACTTTTCCATTTATTAGTGCTGATAATGAATTGTACTATGCTACAGACGGACGGCCTGGATTGGGAGGATTAGATATTTTTGTATCCAAAATAGGAGAAGATGGAGTCCTGGAAGAATCTCAAAATGTTGGGGCACCTGTTAATGGTAGGACTGACGATTTTGCATTATTGATAGACAATGTGAGCAGATCCGGATTTTTTACTTCCAATAGAGAAGGAGGTAAGGGATATGATGATATTTATAAATTTATAGAAACCAGAAAACTAATTTGTGAACAGGAATTGTCAGGAGTAGTAAAGGATCTGGATACTGGCGAACTATTATCCAATACTGAGGTTATACTACTAGATCATAATTTTAAAGAACTAAAACGAATATTCAGCGATGATAAAGGTTATTATACATTTGAAGTAACTTGTGGAGAAACGTATTATGTACGAGCCAGTAAACCGGAATATAATACAAATGAACAGAAAATCAGCGTTACTAAAGAAACAGGAAAAACAGATGTGTCAATAGCATTAGAGAAAAAAGTAAAATCGGTAAAAGTAGGAGATGATTTAGCCAAAGTATTTGGGATAAAGGTTATTTATTTTGATCTGGATAAATCATTTATAAGAAAGGATGCCGCTTATGAGCTGGAAAAAATACTGATTGTGATGGAAGAGAATCCAATGATGAAAATCGATGTCCGTTCGCATACAGATAGTCGCCAAACTCATAAATACAATGTGGCCTTATCTGATAGAAGAGCAAAATCTACTATAGCCTGGCTGGAGAAAAACGGAATTGATCCGGGCAGACTAACAGGAAAGGGGTATGGTGAAACACAGCTGGTTAACAAATGCTCCGACGGAGTTTCATGCACCGAGGCAGAACATCAAGCAAACAGACGCAGTGAGTTTATTATTACTTCGATGTAATAAAATTTAAATTATTATGGATAATTATGAGTTGTTATTTTATTATAGCAGCTCTTTTTTTTTTGATTCTTCCATAATCATATTTACTGGTAGGTCAATTTGCTAAAGGATTAAATGATAGTACTTACGACGCATATTTGAGTAATCAAACAACAGTTAAATGTAGTAAAGTTTATAGCTGGTAATCATATGAAAGTGTAACTGAAAAAATACCTTTTTTCAAAAGTTTGGTTTATAAAAGCATTTTAGTAATTTTTGAAATGACCAAAACTAGCGGTAAATGTTTATCTCAAATTCAAACTAAAATTACTGAACAGTGGTTTTATATAAAAATATATAAGAATTACTTTTTTTTTTGAATAATTTACACAAAATATTTACCATATTATATCACCAAATAAATGAGTTGGAAAATGCTGATTTTATTAAAACACTAATGCTGCAGAACTACAAAAAACAAAAAACATTCTAAAAGTGTGTAAGATTATCTATAGTTATGAATGGCTGAGTAGATAAAAATCGATTTTCACCAATTTTTTTCTCCCAATTAGAGTTGAAGTGTTAATAATTTAGATAGATTCTCTTTGTATGATCATGAAGATAATTATTGTCCGAGATAAACAAAATAATTAAAATTTAAGGCTTGGGGTGTTATGTTGAAAGGTGTGTTGTTACCTCCGGTATTCAAAGAAAAGGTATGACTATGAGAAGTAGAAGTTGTGTTTTGCGGATAATTTGCTGCTGTAAACCTAGGGCCAGCTAGCCAGAATACATGGATATTATTCCCCCCGGTTACGGAAGGAGAAAGAATTCTTGTATTTTGAAAAGTAAAGGTGTGGGCATGTGCGCCTGCAGCAGCTGCGGTCGCTGTTAAAGTTGTGCGAACAGCAGGCAAACCTGTAGGTGCATGGGGCAGGTTGGCATTTACCAATGCTACCGTATTGCTGCCTGCTGTATTACCCGTTGTTGAAGTTGTTCCCATCGAATATCGACCGGCTGCATTGGGAAGATTGGTGATGCTTCCAAGTGCACTGGCCGCATTAGTCTGTGCATTGGCAGGCAGTGTACTAATGCTTCTTCCGTCCAGTAAATACCAACCATCATGATCTGTTGTTGAGTAAGAAGGCTTGACATCTCCGTAATCAAAAAATACATCATTATGCATCAATACACCATTGGAGTCGGAAATTACAGCTTTAGCAGCTGCTAAAGCCTGGGTTTTTACGTTTCCATTTACATCCAGTGTATTGGTTGGTGAGTTAGTATTGATACCCACAACAGGATTGTTTCCATTGAGGTACAATAAATTAGATCCAAAATTTAAAAACTTTCCGTCCTGGTCAACTACCCTTTGCGAAGTTAAGGTACCGTCTACAGTATAAATATTAGCTGCAACGGCTGAGTTTCCTGCAATAGGTACCCAAACCCCGGATTGATAAAACCAAAACCCTGATTTGTTAACAACAGTTCCATTACCTGACAGGGAATACACCAGTTCAGATTCATCCGGACTGGCAATGGCTTCAACCTGAAGTGCTGTCATGCGGGGAATTAATATCCCGTGAGCAGTAGAAACAATGTCCAGTACTGCTTGCGGATTGATGGTGCCAATACCGACTGGAGTTCCCTGTGAATAACAGAATGCTCCGTTTAACAGTATGATACATAAATATAAAATGGCTTTTTTCATAAGTTTATTATTGACTTAAATAAATGAAGTACGTGAAAGTAATATATTCAGGCAGGATGTTGAAAGGCGTGTTACTTCCTCCTGTATTGAAACTAAGAGCATGGCCATGGTCAGCAGCTGCATCGACAGCAACGTTGTTGGTGCTTTCAACAGGCCCTCCAGTCCTGACAACCAGATTGTTTCCACCTGGTGCCCAGTCCATACCCCATCCCCCGGAACCAAAAGTATGGGTGTGGGCTGCAGCGGTACTAGTTGTGCCACTCATAGTAAAGTTAGGCATGTTAACCTTCGTTAAAGTATAAGTATTAGCACCTCCAGTAGCAAATGGAGTTCCTTGTTTCATCATGCGGCTGTCAGCATTAGCCAATGTACCGCTAAGTCCTATGGCAGCCGCATTGGCCTGCGCCGCTGCTGGGAGTGTATTGAGAGCACGTCCATCCAACTTATACCAGCCATTGTGGTCGGCCGTTCGTAATGATTCCTTAACTGTTCCATAGGCAAACTTGGGTCCTATGGCTAGTGTTCCGTTAGATAGAGCCACTACATTTCCTGCAGTCAGGTTTCTGACACGTACATTGCCTTTGACCTCTGCCGTGGTGGTGGGAGCATTTTCGCCCATTCCAATTCGCTGGGTTGCAGCTTTTAGTGCGAGCTTGTTTGGATCAAAATTTAAATTGTGACCATTTAGATTTACTGAACGATCAGCTTCCAGTGTACCATCGACGGTATAGATATTCTGAGGAGCAGGCAGACTAGCTTTTAAAGGTCTCCAAATCGCACCATCATAATACCAAAATCCAATATCATTAATGGTAGTTCCATTAGCAGTGGTAGAATAGGCAAGCTCTCCTAGAGCCGGTGCGGGAATATTTTCAGCCTGAATTGCTGTCATCCTTGGAATCAGTATCCCACTAGTAGTTGAAACGATATCCAGTCTTGCCTGTGGTGTAATAGTATTGATTCCGGTCTGGGCTTTGACGATTGCCATCGCAAACAACAGAAATAAAGTAATTTTTTTTTTCATAATCCTTTATTTTCCTAAATAAATAAAATAGTTAAATTGAATATTGGAGGGATTTAAAGCAAAAGGTGTATTGGAACCTCCTGAAGGCATTGTTACCGTATGGGAATGCGCTCCGTTACTGGAACTAGTATAGGTCTGATTGCTGTTGGTAGATCCTGCTTGTGATCCTCCCGCTAATTGCATCCCCCAAGTGTTACCGGGAGCCGTATTAACAGCATTAGTTCCCAGAGCTGTAAATGTATGTGATTGAAAGAGCGTGAAGGTTCCGGTATAGGTAATATTTGGAAAATTAGTCCGTAGTAGCGTAACACTGGCTGCTCCGGTTATTGTACCGGCTGTGCCTTGCTTTATGTACAATCCTGCTGCATTAGGCAGGTTTCCGGAGATGCCCAAAAGACCAGCTTGCGTTTGTGCAGTAGCAGGCAGTGTGTTGATAGCTCTCCCATTTAGCAAATACCAGCCATCATGGTCTGCTGAAAGGTAAGAAAAACGGATGTCTCCATATTTATGAACAAGCCCGTTATCATTAGAAAGTTCTCCTTGTGCTGTAGTCACCACGTTGCCCTGAACCAGGTTGCGAATTCTCATAGTACCGTTTACATCCAGGTTTTCTGTGGGTTGGTCTGTATTGATTCCGATGTTGCCATTGCCTCCATTAATAAAAAGCTTCCCTGCCCCGAAATTTAAATTTTTTCCGTCGAGTGTAACGGTTCTGTCTGCGAGCAAAGCTCCATCACTATTGTAGATATTTTGGCCTGTACTGCTTACTGCGATAAGCGGAGCCCAAAGAGAGCCAGTGTAATACCAAAATCCGGTCTGGTTCACAGTAGCTCCTGTTGCCGACGTGCTAAAAACCAATTCGCTTTCATGTGGAGTACTGATTTGTTCTATCTGCAAAGCTGTCATTCGGGGAATCAATATTCCGCTTTCTTCAGATTTCACCTCAAGAATTGCATTTGGAGTAGTCGTTCCTATACCTGTTTGAGCACTCGACAGGTGAGTTAATCCAAGGAAGACAAACAATAACATCATTTTTGTTTTCTTTGCTTTCATGTTTTTATATTCATTTAACCAACAATAATGCTGGCTTATAATTTTGTTTTTCAAAATATAATTGACAAAGTTTATAAGATTTTGTTTTTTTCTAGAATAGAAAAGTTATAAGTTAATTCTTATTCAGGGATAAAATTACTTATAATGAAATCATAATAATGTAGAATGTTTAATAGCGTAATGTAGAATTAATTCTACATCAGAAGTAAGTCAAAAGTACCAATGGGAATTGTAAAATAATTGCTTAGATCGAAAAATAAAACCTTGTATAGTAATGATTTTGCTTAGAAGAAGTCTAGTAAGCATATTAAGAATAATCTAGGGTATAATCTTTTGAGATTATTCTCCGTTTAACTCATCGAACCCCTCATTACTTTTATGATGAAAAGCATGGTCAATTTAATCTTTTTTTCTAGGTAAGAGCCAAAAAGCTAAAAATATAATTCTTTTAGTTTAGTTTTAGGTTGCTGAACAGATACCTATATAAACTTCCGGCTATCGAAAACGCGATTTAGATTAGCGTGGCTTACGGTCAGAATCATTGTATTTCTGCTGATCGAAATTCACCCAATAGCTATTTTTGATCATTGGGGAATCTTTCTTTTGCTGTAGAAAAATAAAGTCTTTTCTCTTTTTGATGTACGAGTGGGCAGAATTCTGCACGACCTGAATTAATCGAGTATTGGGAATTGTTACCAGAATCTAATTTTGAGTGATCATCATTGTCAATTGTATATAGGGCTATTTTTAAGAGCTTTTTCCCGCTATACGTTCCAATCTTTTGTGCCCAGCCTCGGCACAAAAGGATTTCACTGCTATCGGGGCTAAGAGCTGCTGCGTAAGCTATTTTGTCTCTGGAGCATTGCACATTCGAAATCATTGAGGTAGTTCTAATC
The DNA here is from genome assembly GCF_001427905.1 of Flavobacterium sp. Root420. Lineage (GTDB taxonomy): Bacteria > Bacteroidota > Bacteroidia > Flavobacteriales > Flavobacteriaceae > Flavobacterium. Next base: position 6,055 of record NZ_LMEF01000020.1, on the reverse strand, counting down.
AATACTGAATTTTTAGTTTTTTTTAGATACAAGGTGCCACTATTCTGTTACAAAGCCTATAGTTGTTTTTTTTCCACTATGTAATCAAATTCGTAAAACACCAATATTATGATGACATGGTATAGTCAGGGAATAGAGATCAGGCAGTTTAACGCCGACCGCCATTAATTCTTAAATTTTCCTTCTTGTTCCTTCTGCAAATAAGTAATAAAATTTAAAGGCGATACTCCTGTCACTTTTTTAAACGCGGTCGTGAATCTGCTATGCGATAAAAAGCCTGCCTGATCAGCGAGATAACTTATCTTATACTTTAAATAACTCGGATCACTTTTTAAACGATCTACAATATAATTTATTCGCAATTCATTTATATAGCTTCCAAAATCCTTCGATTTGTGTTTATTGATGACATATGACAAGTAACGGTGATTAGTGTTGAGAATGCCAGCTGCTACATTTAGCGATATCTCCTTGTTTAGGAAAAGATCCGTCTTTTCGAACTCCTTCACACTTTTTAAAATTTCATTTTCAGTTGTCTCTGACATAAGCTGTTTGCTGATTTCTTTCTGGGGGGGAATTAGAGGTTCAGGATCGCTGTCAACTTTATTAATATATATCTTGAACTTTTTATGATCCTGATTCCTTTTATAGATATAGATTCCTGCAGTGATTAAAATAACGAGTATGCAAATACCAATAAGTAAGTATGTACTTTTTTGATAATTGGATTTGCTGTCCAATTGTTTTTTACGTAGCGTTTTTATTAAATCATCGGCAATAATTTTCCTGTTGTGTTCTTCTTCCTTGTTTAACTTTATATTCATTTCATTATATGTAATATATTTTTTATTGTCAGTCTTTTTATAGAACTGTAATAAAGAGTTATATACTTCCTGCTTTAATGTAAAGAAATTAGAGGCTATTGCAATCTCCTCTGCTTTTTTATAATATAATGTAGCCATTGACAAGTTTCCTAACTGCGCATAAAGATTTGCAAGTCCGTTATACAAAAAACCTTTAAGAGGACTATTCGGATACTGGGAGGCCTCTAGTTCCCTTAGAGATTTCTTATAGTTAATTAATGCTGAATCCGCCTTATGAAGAGAAAGATAATTTTTAGCAATAAGTTCGTCATTTGCAGCGATCTGGAAATTCTTATCGAAACTTGTGCCCGCTTTTTCAAAAAGTTTATTCCCTGATTTAAGGCTTTTAATAGCTTTTGAGTACTGGGAAGAATGCATATGATAATAGGCCACTTCTTGAGATAAGATGCCTAGAAATTTATACACTAAGTTTTTATCTTCAATTTTTTGACTCACTGCGACTGCTTTTTGCAAATGTATTGTTCCTAAGCTGTAAATTTCGTTTTCACGGTATAGGGTCGAGAGGAACCCATTTATGCGTGCCAGCAGATTATAATCCTTAGCTATATCAGCTAAACTATCGGCACGCTTTAAAGAAGATATTGCTTCATTTCGCAAACCGTACTGACGTAAGAGAGTTGCCTTCAGCATGGAAGCCTTAATTCTTTCTGAACTACTATTTGAAATCTTGTAAAGATAATCAGTATTGCTTAAAGCTTTTTTTGGATCGGAACTCAGTAAATCTTGCGCTGTTTTAGAAAAAATACTGTCGTATTTTGAATTCTGGGAGAAATTATTTTGAGAAAAAATAATTATAAATAGGAAGAGAAAAGATTTTAAGTGCATATAGAATAGTTTTTTGAATTTTCAATTTATATTAGAAAATTCTGGATTTTGGAGATTAATGTAAATAAAAGTCAGGCTGATAATTTTTTAATGTAGTAATTTAATATAGTTATGTTTATAGAAGTTATTCGGATTTGCATCAGGTGTATCGGTTATCTGCAATGATACTCTAAAATAGTCAATATTTTTATCATACCAAAAAAGTTAATTGCATTTTAACAACAATTTATTTTAATGTTAGGAATTTATTTTATTAAATTCTTCTGCTAATTTGTTGAGCTATATATGAACAAATCCATAGGCTTGAAACTTCATAAAGTTATACAATATCCTTATCGAAAACTAATTTAACAGACTCATCCAATAAAATTCTTTTTTTCTGCAATCATTGTTCCAGATGATCTAGATGATTTAATGCATCTAATAAGAAATGCTATTGTTTATGATAATTATATTATCAGAGTTAGATTACAGTATGTGAATTAATGGATTTAACTCTTCATTTTTCTTGTTTTAGCCAATATGCTTTATATCAGTTGATTAAATACTGGTGACTTTGTGGATATTTTACCAATTGCTTAATACGTAAAGCATGACATCATTTTTTGAAGTAAGTAATAGGTAGTTTCGCGCCGAATTTTTAATAGCTAAATTAAATTCAATTTTATAATAATGCCACGTTACTATTTCCAGTTACAAGGGCAGTTTTATAAAACTTTAGAAAGTGTATATGTCCAGAATTTATTCCTGCTATTGCTAAAATACTTAACTATGATAAAAAAATTACCTAAAAGTTTATTGTTCTTAATTTTACTGCTTTTTGTGGTGTTTAAGGGAAATGCGCAATATTCAACGAGTCATTATATCGCGCCGTCTCCCTGGCAATACTGGAGTAATGCCAATGAAATTGTCCTTACTACTGAATCCACTACTACAGTTACAGTAACTTTAAAGAAAAGCGATGGCACCCTTCTGGCAACCCGCACGCTTACTTCTGCAGCACCTGATGTATATCGTTTCGTGGGATCGCCTTGGCTATTAAATAGTAATCCTGTTAATAGCGTTCTAAATGATAGAGGACTAATAGTAGAAAGTACAGGAGGCAAAGTTTCCGTAAATCTAAGAAACGTAGCTTCGGATCAGGCTAATGGCAGTGGTGGTGATACTTCAGGAGCAACCATAAAAGGAAATGCTTCTCTGGTGAGCTTTGGTAATGAGGGACGAGGTACATCTTTCCGATTAGGGTATTATAGAACGAACTTTACCGGTATTCAGGGTTTTAACGGGGCATTAAATAGACCTGTATATTCGGTAATGGCAATTGATGATAATACACAGGTAAAGCTAAATGGGGCAGATCTGGTATTATTAAATAAAGGACAAAGTTATTTATTTCAGCCTGCGGGTACTGGAGATTTGTTAGAAGCTAATAAACCAGTTGTTGCTAATACGGGTGCTTATACAGATGCGCCGGGAGGATGCGGCGATGGAGCGGTAGATCAAATGGCACCGGTAAGTATACTTGGAATGCGTTATATCGTAATTCGCGGAAGCGGTACTGCCGGGACGGGAACTAATTTACCTGAACAATCTACAATAGTTGCCACTGAGGCAAATACTCAAGTTAAGGTATCTAATTACAATCAAAGTGGAGTCTTTATTAATACAGTAACATATACTCTTCCAGCTGGGGGAAGTTTTCAATCGATTCACCACGGAAACGCCACTAATAGTTACTCTTCTTCAATAATTGAATCCGATAAACCTATTGCGGTCTATTCTGGATCAGCACAGACGTGTGAGGTTGATATTGCAACGGTACTTCCTGTTGGAGGATGTTCGGGGTCAAAATGGACTTCCACTAGTGAATTTAAAGGTTATAATAATCAAGTATTGCCCTATTTTGGATTTGTACTGGTAGAATCTTCATCTGCTGCTGTTTTTGTAAATGGATCAAATATTGAAACAACTACAGGTAATTTACGTTTTCAGTTAGGTACCACAGGAGTTTATCTAATTCGTTTTGACAATTTACAAATTAGTAATCCTGCAACTATTACCGTTACCTCTACGGCAAGAATGAATGTTGGTATAGTCCAGCAAGGTGGAGGATTCTCTATGTCAGGATTCTTTTCTTCATTTAATGAAACTCCGGCTTTACCCGAAGTTACAAAGGACAGTAATGGATGTGCTATCAATATTATAACTGCAGACCCAGGGTTGCAGCCCTATCAATGGTATCTTGACGGAGTTCTAATACCAGGAGCAACCAACCAATCTATAGTTCCTATAAAAACGGGAAATTATTCAATTACTGGTACACGTGATTGTGGTGTTACCGGAAAATCTGCAGCGGTTTATGTTGCTGTTTGCGGCGATCGTGAAGTAATAAAGTCCGTTGCAAATGGAACTCTTCCCAATGAGGTTGTATTTTCTGTTACTGCCAAAAATAATGGACCAAATGTAGATCAAAATGTTAAAGTTACTGATCTTTTGCCTAGTGGTTACACTTTTGTTTCTGCAGTGCCTGGTATTGGAACTTACAATGCAGTTACCGGAGTCTGGAATGTTGGTAACCTCGCTGTAGATGCAAGTGCTTTGTTAACAATTACTGCAACTATAAAGGGTACAGGTGCAGTAACAAATTCCGCCACGATAACGGGGGATAATATCGACTTTACTTTAGGTAATGACACTGATATTGCTACTCCTTTGGCAGAAATAAAACTTCTTAAAACAGCAAGGACAGGATTATATAACAAGGCAGGAGATGTAATTACTTATGATTTAGTGCTTACAAATACTGGAAAAGTACCGGTTATAAACATAAATATTACTGATGCTAATGCAGATGCTGGAAGTATATCTCCTGCAACTGTAGCATCAATTCTTCCGGGTGCGTCAGTAAATATTACAGCTACTCATACAGTTGTAGAAGCTGATCTTATAGCAGGAAAAGTTATAAATTCTGCAAATGCAACCGGAGTAGATGGTAGTAATAATCCAGTATCGGATGACTCAGGTACTAATATAGGTAATGACACTCCAACAGAGACAGAAACTAAATCTGTGATTGTTGCTAATAATAATACCGCAACTACTAATGAGGATACAGCAGTAACCGTTAATGTAACAACCAATGATACAAATGTTGGTGGAACCACCGATGTAGCAACTGTAGATCTGGATCCTGCTACCACGGGAATTCAAACGACTTTCAGCGTTACAGGCGAGGGAAGCTACAGCGTGGATAATACAGGTGTGGTAACATTTACCCCTGAGCCAAATTACAATGGAACTGCTACGCCAATCAACTATACTGTAAACAACAATCATGGAGTTGTATCCAATATCGCTACATTAAGCATCACGGTGACAGCTGTAAATGATGCCCCGGTTGCAGTGGACGATATATATACGGTTGCAGAAGATGCAACGGTAACACTAAACCCGCTTGCCCTGGATACGGACCTTGACGGAGATACACTGACTGTAACTTCAATCAATGGAACGGCTTTAACGGGTGCAGCACAAACAATCACAGTTACAAACGGAACAGTAAACATCTCGGCTACGGGAGTGATTACCTTCACACCTAATGCGAACTATAACTCGGCAACGGCCATCAGCATCCCTTATGTGATCAGCGATGGAACCGCTACGGCTACAGCCAATGAGCTTATCACAGTTACGGCTGTCAATGATACTCCTGTTGCAGTTGACGAYAKCTACACGGTTGCAGAAGATGCAACAGTTACGCTAAAYCCACTGGCTTTRGATACGGATCTTGACGGAGATACATTAACAATTACATCTATCAACGGAACTGCCTTAACWGGCGGTGTTCAAACCATAACAGTTACAAACGGAACGGTAAACATCTCGGCTACGGNNACAGGCGGTGTTCAAACCATAACAGTTACAAACGGAACGGTAAACATCTCGGCTACGGGAGTGATTACCTTCACACCGGATGCCAACTATAACTCGGCWACGGCCATCAGCATCCCTTATGTGATCAGCGATGGAACCGCTACGGCTACAGCCAATGAGCTTATCAAGGTGACAGCTGTCAATGATACTCCTGTTGCAGTTGACGACAGCTACACGGTTGCAGAAGATGCAACAGTAACATTAAACCCGCTTGCCCTGGATACGGATCTTGACGGAGATACATTAACAATTATATCTATCAACGGAACKGCYTTAACAGGCGGTGTTCAAACCATAACAGTTACAAACGGAACRGTAAACATCTCGGCTACGGGAGTGATTACCTTCACACCKRATGCSAACTATAACTCGGCAACGGCCATCAGCATCCCTTATGTGATCAGCGATGGAAC
>NZ_LMEF01000019.1 GCF_001427905.1 Flavobacterium sp. Root420 | reverse complement strand
TTGAATCTCATATATAATCAGCTGTTAATCACTGATTAAATATACAAAATTGACCAGAAAAAAACAAGCCTAAAAAAAATAGCTGCCTCAGTTTTGAGACAGCTACTTGTTATTTTAAGTTCTAAGATATTTATGCTGTGAAAACACTTTTATAATTATCCCAATATCTGTAAATCAAAAATAAGTTGGCCAGGAATAATAATGCCGCAATTGGCAGGCCTTCCGGCGCAAGGAAATAATTGATAAACAAAATGTTTACTGTAATTGGTAAGATCAAAATATTAGCCAATGTTACATAACGTCCCGTTACAAATGCAATACCACAAAGTAATTCAATTGATTTAGCTAAAGGCATTAAATAAGTTGAAGCCATTAAACCTACATTGAAGGCTTTGAAATTTCCTGTGGTTTCTGGTTCTGGCATTAAGTGGAAAAAATAACTGATCGATGCAAAAAGCAGTAAAAGACCAATTAAGACACGGACAATAATTGTAGCAATTTTCATAATACTTAGGATTTTTAAGAGGTTAAAAAATATAGTTATCTGCTGGAAATCGTATATGTTGCCTGTCCTGATAAAAATGAAATTTAAAATTTAATGACACTTTATTGAGGATTTTACAATCAAAACAATCCTGTCTTAGGATTAATTGAATGCTATACCAAATATAACGCTTTTTTCATTATGATATTGCTATTTTATTAACACTTTTCTTATTTCTTTCCGTATTTTTTATACAGAAGAAATCCACCTAAACTGATTAAAATAAAAGGCCAAAGGTTAAGCAGGAAAACCAAAATGGACTGCAATATATACCAGCCCGTTTTTAATGAATCAATAATTTGGATTCCTAAATTGGGTTTGTAATAAGCACTGTCTTTTTCACCAGCGGTTATTTCTTGTTTAATCGTTTCATTTTGGTACAACTGTAAAGTAATGGTGCTGAAGTTAACCTGATCCTGCATGGATAAATTTTCGATTGTCTTACTATCATTCGCTTCTTTTTGATTGGCCAAAGCATTTTCGGCTTCCATAATATCATTTATTTTTTTGCCTTTGGTATCAATTGCTTTTTCAACTCTTTTTTCATTTGTAGTACTTCTTTTTTGAGAAAGCTGATTGGCTAATAATTTTAATGAAACATCATCAGCTTTAATGACTCTGAAATCCAGAAAGTCAATTTGCTTGGCAATGCTTTTAATTACGGTGTCAAGCTGCGTGTTAGGAACGCGAATTGTAATATTGTTTTCTACTGAAAATTTAGTGGTTTCCAGCGTACTGTCCTGACTGATTTTAGTTTTAATCTGATCGTGAATGTTGCTTTGCAGATTGGTGTAAGTAACAAAGCCTCCAAATTTTGCTACGGCATTTTCAATTGCATAAGTAGATTTGACGACGTTTTTAACCTTGAATTTGATATCAGCGGTTCGAATAAATTTCTGTTTGCTGTTTTTGGGCTCTACTGCGGCTGTTGAGGAAACAGCCGTGCTGTCTGCTGTGGTTTTGTAATCGGCAGATTCTTCAGCTGCGTAATCTGCTTTTTTACAGGAAAATAGTAATGCGATAATTACCAGGGTAGTCACACCTACTTGTGCAATTGTTTTCATAGAGGTTATAAAATTTGATTAATAAATAAAACTATTTACACGATGTAAACAGGATTTTGTACGTAGATAAAAGCGCGAATAATTTTTCAATCAAATAGGCAGGAAAAGTTTTAATAATTAGGACTAATTCGATATACTAAAAAGTGTGCCAATAATTTTTCGGGATAATTTTATTGAAGGATTTTTTTTGTCGTAATTTTGAAGTCTAAAATTTATACTTTTTTGAGAGTTTCCATTCATAAACCTATTTCAAATCCAGAGCAGTTTAAGCAGCAACTTCTAACATGGTCACAGCAATTTCGTGAGGTTGTTTTCTTAGACAGCAATTCGCATACACAGGAATATTCCAGTTTTGATTGTGTATTGGCTGTCGATGCTTTCACTTCTTTAAAAACCGATTTCCAAAACGCTTTTGATGATTTAAAACAATACCAGCAAACGACTAAAGACTGGCTTTTTGGTTATTTGACCTATGACTTAAAAAATGATGTTGAAACTTTAAAATCGGCTAATTTTGATGGATTGCATTTTCCGGATTTATTTTTCTTTCAGCCAAAAAAGATTTTCCTATTGAAAGGAAATGAGCTTGAAATTAGATATTTATTGCTTTGCGATGATGAGGTTGAAGAGGATTTTCAGGAAATAGTCGAAAGTCAATCCCGAAGCGTCGGGACGAAAGGCGAAAGTGCTGCAGCTCTAAATATTGAACAGCGCATTTCAAAAGAATTTTATATTGAAAAAGTAAACAAAATGCTTAGTCATATTCACGTTGGTGATATGTATGAAGCTAATTTTTGCATGGAATTTTTTGCTGAAAATGCTGTGATAGATCCGCTGGAAAAATTTCAAAAACTAAATGAAATTTCAAAGGCTCCGTTTTCGATTTTCTTTAAAAATCACAAACAATATTTGCTTTCTGCTTCTCCGGAACGTTATCTGAAAAAAGTTGGTGAAACGATTATTTCTCAACCGATAAAAGGAACTTCAAAAAGATCTTCGGATCCTATTGAAGATGAAAAATCAAAACAATTCCTAGAATCAGATTCAAAAGAAAGAGCGGAGAATATCATGATTACCGATTTGGTCAGAAATGATTTGTCGCATACCGCACAAAAAGGTTCTGTGGAAGTTACAGAGCTTTGCAAAATCTATTCGTTTTTACAAGTGCATCAAATGATTTCGACCATAACATCAAAACTAGACGCTCAATATGCTCCGGTTGATGTTTTGAGAACTACTTTCCCAATGGGCAGTATGACAGGGGCACCAAAGATTTCAGTAATGAAAATCATTGAAAATCTGGAAGAAACCAAACGCGGATTATACAGCGGAGCAGTTGGTTATTTTACACCGGAAGGTGATTTCGATTTTAATGTGGTAATCAGAAGTATTTTGTACAATCAGGAAAATCAATACGTTTCTTTTTCAGTAGGAAGCGCCATTACGGCACAATCTGATCCTGAAAAAGAATATGAAGAATGTTTGTTGAAGGCTAAGGCAATGCACGAAGTTTTACAGTAAAAAGTTTGCCACTCACCGATAGCTATCGAGGAGTGGCAAAAAAAAATACACTTAACATTTCATTTAAAAATTGATAGAATTTAATTCTTTACATTTATCAAATGTTTTCAAAATTTCAAAATCACATTATTTCGAGGTTTCCATTTTTGGAAAGTAAAAAACTATTTCTGGCTGTAAGCGGAGGTTTGGACAGTATGGTTTTACTGCATTTGTTGCAGAAATTGCCGTTCGAAATTGCCGTTTTGCATTGTAATTTCCAACTTCGCGGATTAGAAAGTTTTGGTGATCAAGATTTTATTCAAAACTATTGCAATCAAAATAATATTCCAATTTTCACCACTCAATTTGATACCGAAGCTTTTGCTAAAGACTATAAATTATCGACTCAGGTTGCGGCGCGCGAACTACGATACAGCTGGTTTTATGAACTTCTGGAAACTGAAAATTTCGACTATCTTTTAACAGCACATCATGCAGATGACAATCTGGAAACTTTTATTATCAATTTAACCCGCGGAACCGGATTAGATGGTTTAACGGGAATTCCGGAACAAAACGATAAAATTATTCGCCCGCTTTTGCCTTTTTCGAGAGAAGAAATTCTTAAATACGCCGAAGAAAACAATATCGAATGGCGTGAAGATAGCAGCAATGCATCCAATAAATACCTACGCAATAAAATTCGTCATGATTTAGTTCCGATATTGAAAGAGATTAATCCTAACTTTTTGAATGCTTTTCAGAAAACGCAATCGTATTTGCAGGAATCTCAGGAAATGGTAGAAGATGCTTCGATTATGATTTATCAGCAAGTGGCGAAGGAAGTCGGTGAGGATATTCATTTCGATTTAAATCAGCTTCAAAAATTACCCAATTATAAATCATATTTGTATCAATGGCTGAATGAATTTGGCTTTTTGGCGTGGAATGATATTTATGATTTAGTGGATGGACAATCCGGAAAACAAGTATTTTCTGCTGAATTTAGATTGCTAAAAAATAGAAATACATTGATTTTAAGTCCGCTTTCAGAAGAGGATGAAAAGGACGAATATCACATCAATAAAGAGGATCAAGACGTTAATTTTCCCTTAAAATTAAAGCTTTGTCAGGTAGACGACATTACATTAGATTCAAATAAAGCTATCTTTGTTGACGCCGAAAAAATCCAATTTCCGTTGGTTTTACGTAAATGGAATGAAGGTGATGTTTTTTATCCGTTTGGAATGAATGGCAAGTCTAAAAAAGTGAGCAAACTTTTTAAAGATGAAAAGCTATCACTGATCGAAAAGGAAAAAACATGGATTTTGTGTTCAGATAATCAGATTGTATGGGTTATCGGAATCAGGCAGGACGAACGTTTTAAAATAGAAGATACCACAAATAGAATACTTAAAATAGAACTACAATAATGAACTTTACTCAATCCTATCAAGCGATAACTTCAAAAAGTGTCTGGAATAAAAACCTTGTTTTTTTGTTATTTTTCATTTTTGCTTTTGCAAAAGGTAACGCTCAGATTTTAGAACCCGTAAAATGGACGGTTAAAATTGAAAAAAAATCGGGTACAAATGCGGTTTTAATTTTTGATGCAACTATTGAAAAAGACTGGCATATGTATTCGCAATTTACGCCGGACGGAGGGCCGCTTCCGTTAGAAATTGTATTTAAAAACCAAAAAGGAAATTATAATTTAGTTGGGAAAGCCAAAGAAGGAAAAACCAAAACAGCTTTTAATGATGTTTTTGGTGTAAACGAAACTTTCTTTGAAGGAAAAGCGCATATCGAACAGGAAATCACGATTACAAACCCTGCTTTAAAAACCGTTGATGTCGATTTTGACTTTCAGGTGTGTAAAGAGGTTTGTATCAATTCGAATAAAAAATTCTCTATTGCGATTCCGGCAGCTTTCAAAATGGAAGCTGTTGCAATGGTTTCTGAAGCAAAAAAAGATGAAACAAAAGTAACAGGAATTGCTATTGATACTTTGTCAGCTGTAACAAAAGAGATTAAAACGGAAACTGCTAAAGCGGAAATAACTACGGCTTCAAAAGATAATGATATTCCGCCTCCTGCACCAAGCAGAAGTTTATGGTCAGTGTTTTTTGTGGCATTTTTATTTGGATTTACCGCATTGTTGACACCTTGTGTTTTTCCGATGATTCCAATGACGGTGAGCTTCTTTACAAAGCAGAGCAAAACGAAGGCAGCAGGAATTAGAAATGCGATAATATATGGAGTTTCAATTATAGTAATTTATGTTGCTTTAGGGTTTTTAGTATCCTGGATTTTTGGCGCTGATGCATTAAATTCATTAGCTACAAATGTTTGGTTTAATTTAGGATTCTTTATTTTGTTAGTGATTTTTGCTACTTCGTTTCTTGGTGGGTTTGAAATTATGCTGCCCAATTCATGGGCCAATAAAGTTGATCAACAAGCGGATCGAGGAGGGATAATTGGAATTTTATTTATGGCTTTGGCTCTGGCTATTGTTTCATTTTCATGTACAGGACCAATTGTAGGAACTTTATTAGTTGAAGCTGCTACAAATGGTGTTATTGGGCCAATTATTGGAATGTTTGGTTTTTCTTTAGCATTGGCTTTGCCTTTTATGTTGTTTGCCATGTTTCCGGGCTGGTTGAATTCATTGCCAAAATCTGGTGGTTGGTTAAATACGGTAAAAGTAGTTTTAGGGTTTTTGGAATTAGCTTTTGCTTTCAAATTTTTATCCAATGCTGACTTGGTTTTGCAATTGCATTTATTAGAAAGGGAAGTTTTCTTGGTAATCTGGATTGCTATTTTTGGTGCCTTAGCGTTGTATTTATTTGGAAAAATTACATTACCGCATGATAGTCCGACCAATCATATTTCCGTAGGAAGATTATATTTGGGATTGACCACCTTGGCCTTTACAGTTTATTTGATTCCCGGGCTTTGGGGGGCGCCATTAAAATTAATTAGTGCTTTTCCACCACCGCCAACTTATAGTGAAAGCCCTTTAGGAGTAGGAGGTTCTGCTAATTCAAGTGTCAATAATGGTGAAATAAAAGGTTTACCGGAAGGAGCTGAATTAGGCCCGCATGGTATAATGATTTTTACTGATTACGAAGATGGATTAGCGTATGCAAAATCAATTAATAAACCAATTATGTTAGATTTTACAGGTCATGCTTGTGTCAACTGTAGAAAGATGGAAAACAATGTTTGGTCTGATGATAGAGTTTTACCAGTTTTGAAAAATGAGGTTGTTTTGATTTCTCTTTTTGTTGATGATCAGCGTCCGTTGCCAAAAGATAAGCAATTTGTTACGGCTTCAGGAGATAAAATCGAAACTATTGGCGATAAATGGACTGATTTTATGATTTCAAAATATAAAACAAATACACAGCCTCTATATGTTATTACTGATCTGGAAGGAAAGAATTTAAACAATTCAAAACCAACAATTAGTTATGTAGATGTTGAAGAATATTTGACCTGGTTAAAAACCGGGATTTCGAATTTCAAATAATTAAAAAAGTTATGAATTATGAGTTTTGAGTGTTATTACTTCTAACTCATAATTCATAACTCAAAACTCATAATAAATATCAAGCATTAAGGTTAAAAAGTTAATTCAAAACAAAAAGCACTCTAAGTTTAAAACTCAGAGTGCTTTTTTATTGATTGGGCAAATTCGGAAATTAATTTTTATAGGTATTCTCCGTGTTGAGAGATATCTAATCCTAATTCTTCTTTCTCTTCAGTAACTCTTAGAGGAGTAATTTTGTTTACAACAAAGAATAAAATATATGATCCTACAAAAGCAAAGATAGAAACTCCTACTAAAGCAATTAATTGGTTAATGAACAAAGTTGGAGTTCCGAAAATCAAACCTTGATTGTCCCCAACTACAGGATTAATTGCTTTTGAAGCGAAAACTCCGGTTAATAACATACCTACCATACCACCAACACCGTGACAAGCAAATACATCTAAGGCATCATCAATTTTTCCTTTAGGGAATTTGCTTACTACTAAGTTACTTACGATTGCAGCAAAGGCTCCAATGAAAATTCCGTGAGGAATGCTTACGAAACCAGCGGCAGGAGTAATAGCAACAAGACCTACAACAGCTCCAATACAAGCTCCAAGTGCAGATAATTTGTGTCCTAATATTTTGTCAAGGAAAACCCATGCCATTGCAGCAGCAGCAGCAGCTACAGTAGTAGTTCCTAAAGCTTGTACAGCTAAACCATTTGATCCTAAAGCAGAACCTGCATTGAAACCAAACCATCCAAACCATAATAAACCAGTTCCTAATAATACATAAGTAATTCTGGCAGGATTTACTTTTTGAACTTTTCTTTTTCCTAAGAACATCGCTCCGGCCAATGCAGCCCATCCAGCACTCATATGTACTACAGTTCCTCCAGCGAAGTCTAATACTCCCATTTTGAAGAAAATTCCATCAGGATGCCACGTCATGTGCGCTAATGGTGAATATATAAATAAGATAAACAAAACCATGAATAACAAATAAGCCCAGAAACGTACACGCTCCGCAAAAGCACCTGTAATTAACGCTGGTGTAATGATGGCAAATTTTGCTTGAAATAATGCGAATAACATAAAAGGAATTGTAGGGGCAAGACTCCAGGCAGTACTTGTACCAACGCCCTGAAAGAATAAATTTGGAAGTGGATTTCCAATAATTCCTCCAATAGTAGGACCAAATGCTAAACCAAAAGCAACAACAACCCATAAAATAGTAACAATTACCATTGCCATAAAACTTTGAAGCATGGTACTGATAACGTTTTTCTTACCTACCATACCTCCGTAGAAAAATCCTAAACCTGGTGTCATTAGCAATACAAATGCAGTTGCTACGATCATCCAAGCTGTATCTCCGGTATCAAACTTTACAGCTTCTGCTGGAATTGGGTTGTCTGATAAGATGAAGTTTGATACAAAAGTCAGTACCAAAATAGTGATAAGAATCACACTTAAAATAATTTTTCGCATAGTTATTTAGTTTTAAATTTTTTATAAAAGTATAAAATCATTCGACACCCCTATTAAAAATAGATTCTATTGTTTAATTTTTGTTAATTTTTAAATTTAACCCCCTATATTTTGCGTGTATTTGTTAAAATGAACTTAAATTTTACAATTTATTAATCTGAAATTAAAAACATGTAAGGTTTTTCGGCCTTGTTAACAAAAAATAATGAAAATAATTCTAATTTTAAGAGTTATTATGTTTAAATATTTATAAAAATAGTCAAATCATTTCATTTTTAAATAAAAAAGGCATCAAAATGAAAATCTTCACCTGATGCCTTTTTTTAAAAGAATTTAAATTATTTCTGTCCGTACTTCGCTTTGAATTTGTCGCTCAGTTTCGTTTGGAAAGTATCTAAGTTAATGGTTCTACCCTGAATGAAAGCAGTCGTCAATTTATTGGTTCGCATGTCCAGTGCATCTCCTTCAGAAATAAATAGTGTTGCATCCTTACCTGTTTCCAAAGTTCCGCAACTTCCATCAATACCTAATAGTTTTGCGGTATTCGAAGTTATTAATTGTAAGGCTACTTCTTTATCTAAACCGAAAGCAGCACAGGTTCCGGCTAAGAAAGGCAGGTTTCTAACACTCATACGTTCATGATCTCCGCTGTTTTCTAGACCCACAACAATATCTTTATCGGTTAGTATTTTTGCCATTTTATATGGTAAATTCACATCTTCATCATCGCTTGTTGGCATGTCGTGTACACGTCTCAGTAAAACTCCAACATTGTATTTTTTCAAAACATCAGCAGATTTGTAAGCTTCAAATCCGCCCACTATCACAATTTTTTTGATTTGATGATCCGCCGCAAGCTGAATGGCATCTACAATTTGTTTCTCTTCATCAGCATGTACATATAAGGTTTGTGTACCATCAAACAATCCTTTTGTAGCTTCTAAAACAATATTTCTTTCTTTAGGTGCAGTTTGATTGTAAGCCTTTGCATTTATAAGAAATGCGTTTATTTCCTCTACTTGTTTAGTATAATCTTTATTGGCTTCAATGACTCCCGGTTCAAACCATGATCCTGATCTTTTAAAACCTGATGGGAAATTAAGATGGATTCCGTCATTTTCTTTCAAAATAGCATCTTTCCAGCTCCATGCATCCAATTGTACTACAGATGATGTTCCTGAAATTCTTCCTCCTCGGGGCGTAACCTGAGCCATCAAAATACCATTTGGGCGAACTGTTTCCACTACCTTTGATTCTGAATTGTAAGCAATAATACTTCTCACATTCGGATTAAAAGTTCCAATTTCTTCTTCATCGTCTGATGATTTCACGGCATCAATTTCTACTAAACCTAAAGTAGAGTTTGGTGCAATGAATCCAGGGTAAACATGTTTTCCTGTAGCATTAATAGTTGTATCATAAGCTCCTGCCGCAAGTCTGATCGTTGAGGCATCGGCTACTAAAGTAAGTTTTCCGTCTTTGAATCCAATGGCACTATTTTGAATAACAGTTCCGTTGCCTAAATGTGCAGTCGCATTTAAAATCAAAACGGATTTGGTTTGTTTTGGAGCCGGGATTTGTTGCGCATTTATTTGTACCGAAGCACAAAACAGGAGCAGCAATTTATATATGTTTTTATTTATCATGTTGTCTTTTTTTATCATTATGAATTTTCTAAAGTTCTTATAACTGCTCTAAAGTATCACAGTGATATTCTTTTTTCTCTTTTCTGGTTGGTTGTTGCGTTCCGTTTCCTTTATTCTTTTCCTGCAACATTTGTCCAATCAGTTCACTTCTTTCTTTAGTAATAGCCAATTGTTTTTGAGCATCTTTTTCGATATCAAAATAAACAACTCCTTCAATGATTGTTTTTTCGGCTTTAGCATAAATAGAAAGTGGATTGTCGCTCCATAAAACAACATCAGCATCTTTACCTACTTTTAAACTTCCTACTTTATCATCAATATGTAAAAGTTTCGCAGGATTTAAAGTCACAAATTTCCATGCATCTTCTTCAGAAATATTTCCGTACTTCACTGCTTTTGCAGCTTCCTGATTTAATCGGCGAGACATTTCAGCATCATCAGAGTTGTAGGCAACTACCAATCCTGCATTGTGCATAATTGGTCCGTTAAACGGAATCGCATCATTTACCTCAAATTTATAAGCCCACCAATCAGAGAAAGTTGAAGCTCCAACGCCATGTTCTTTCATTTTGTCAGCTACTTTATAACCCTCTAAAATGTGTGTAAAAGTGTTTACTCTGAAATTGAATTTCTCTGCAACATTCATCAACATTAAAATTTCAGACTCTATATAAGAGTGACAAGTAATGAAACGTTCTTTGTTTAAAATCTCAACAAGCGTTTGCATTTCTAAGTCCACACGCGGTGCTTTTCCTTTTTTAGAACCTGCGTTGAATTTTTTCCAGCTTTCGTCATATTCTTTAGCCAATTGAAAATAATCTGTAAAGACTTGTTCAACTCCCATTCTTGTTTGTGGAAAACGAGTTGGATTATCAATTCCCCAATTCGCTTGTTTTACGTTTTCACCCAAAGCAAATTTGATAAATTTAGGTTGGTTTTTGTATAACATTTCATCTGCAGAAGAACCCCATTTCCATTTTACAATCGCAGAACGACCTCCAATTGGGTTAGCCGAACCGTGTAGTAACTGTGAAATAGTTACACCACCCGCTAAATCTCTGTAGATATTAATGTCTTCGGAGTTTACAACATCCTGAATCGTAACTTCAGCAGTAGAGTTGTGACCGCTCTCGTTAACCCCTTTAGAAATCGCAATGTGCGAATGCTCATCAATAATACCGCTGGTAATGTGTTTTCCTTTAGCATCAATAACAGTGGCGCCGGCATTAGAAAGATTTTTACCAACGGCAGCGATTTTTCCATTTTTGATTAAGACGTCCGTTTCGGTTAGGATTCCATCTTTTTCATTCGTCCAAACTGTGGCATTTTTAAATAATAAGGTTTGGGCAGTTTGTTTTTTAGTATCACCAAAAGCAACATTCGGATACGTTACCGGCATAATTGGAAGTGGTTTTTCAACTTTAGAAGTATCTTTTACAGCCACAAACGGACTCGTTTTTACAGCGCTCCATACCAATTCATCTCCATTTGATAAAACTGCTTTTCCAGATAAAGCGTCTGCTTTTTCGATGAATCCGGTTAAACGTGTATAATTAGATTTGATCGTATCTGCGGGTTTGATCACCAATGAAATCCAGTTTTTAGCAATAGAAAAAGTGCTTTTTACCTTTTTGGCATCAACAGTTGTTACCTCTGATTTTTGAGCATCAGCAGTTCCGTCGATTTTCCATTTGTAAATATCTTTTCCAACAGTTAAGTCGTAGTTTCCACGGATATCTTTGGCACTAAGATCGTTTATGATAAATTTAGATCCCTGAACCCAGTTTTCATATAGAACTGTTTTTTCGTCAAAAACTTCTCCTGAAGTAATAATGAAGTTGGCATACGTACCCACTTTCAAACTACCTATTTCGTCGCTTTTTCCTAAAATAGCTGCCGGAATTGTCGTTAAAGCTTCTAAAGCTTTCGTTTTATCAAAACCTAATTTTATGGCTTTTAAAAGATTTGGTTTAAAATCTTCAATCTTTTTCAGTTTGTCTGTAGTCAGTGCAAATACAATTCCGTTATCCGAAAGTACTTTTAAATTGGTTGGTGCCTGATTCCAGAAAAGCATATCAGCCAATTCGATTTGGTTGGATAAATATGGATTTGAAACATCATAAGCTTCAGGGAAACTTATTGGAATAATGAATTTAGCGTTAGTATTTTTAATTTCCTCAATTCTTTCAAATTCATTTCCGCTTCCTTTCAAAATATAGTTTAAACCAAATTCTTTTGCGATTTTGGCCGCTCTCAAACTGTTTAATTTATCTTCAGAAGTAAATATCTGAACCAGTGTTTCATTGTTGGCCAAAGCTTCTAATGATGAATCTTTAGTTTCAGAATTCCCTTTTTTGTACCAGTCTAAATCCAGATACATCTGACGTAACAAAGCCATCGATCCCATCAAAGAGCTTGGATAGGCCTGATTTGTAAGGGCGCTTTTTGAGAAGGATAAATGATTCGTTAATTTATTTGCAATGATTTGTTTGCTATTATCTTCATTGTTCAAAGCAACCAAAGCTCCAGTTCCTTGCGCAATTCCGTCTGGAATATGAGTTCCAACAACTCCAAAACCGGCTTTTAATAACTCATCTGCTTTTGGCTGATCGTATTTAAAAGCTTCATAACCGTTTATTTCTGGGCGAACACTTTCATTCCAGTAATATCCAACTCTTTTAGTATCGTACAAAGGATTTCGATTACGTCCGGGAGTGATATTTGCTTTTGGTTTTTCAATTCCAAAACTGGTGTAAATATCAATAAAAGACGGGTAAATTGTTTTTCCGGCTAAATCTATAGTAATAGCATTTTTCGGAATTGAAACAGCAGTTCCAACTGCAACAACTTTACCATCCTGAATCAGTAAAGTTCCTTTTTCGATTTTTTGAGTTGGGGTAACATAAATGGTGGCATTAGTAAAAACAGTGTAATTTTTGCTTTTGTTGTGCACACTTTCATTAACAGGGAAGTAGTCTTGAGCATACGTTTTTGTTAAAAAAACACTCAAAAAGAGTAGGAGTAGGGCTTTTTTCATATGTAAATGGGTAAATTTTTGCTAAAAATATGAAATATATGTTATAACCAATTTGTTTTTGCTACTCTTTTTTTATCTATTTTAGTAAGCTTGTAAGTAACCTTTTGATTAGAAGTGTAAAATGGACATTATGGGAAATAATAATAGAATAAATTGGGGAATTATTGGTCTTGGAAATATAGCAAATCAATTTGCAGCCGATTTAGTATTGATAGAAGAGGCTAATTTAGTTGCAGTGGCTTCACGAAGTATCGAAAAAGCCAAGGATTTTGCGAACCAATACAATTGTCCAAAATCATACGATTCCTATGAAGCGCTTTTTGCTGATGATCAGGTTGATATTGTTTATATCGCAACACCACACGATTCCCATGCCGAATTATCGATCAGGGCATTAGAGAATGGGAAACATGTTTTATGTGAAAAACCCATGGCGCTTTCTTATAATGACGCAACTCGGATGATTGATGCTTCAAAAAAGTATAATAAATTTTTTATGGAAGCTTTTTGGACGCGTTTTATTCCGTCTGTAAAAGAAGTTTTAGAAAAAGTAAATCAGGGAATTATTGGTGACGTAAATTATGTAAAAGCCGATTTTAATTTTTATGCCGATGAAGCAGCAGGTGGAAGGCTTTTTGATAAAAAATTAGGCGGAGGAGCCCTGTATGATATTGGCGTTTATCCTTTATTTCTTTCTTATTTAATGCTTGGAATTCCAAAAGAAATTATGGCGAAATCAATCTACAGTAAAAACGGAATTGATTTGCAGACTTCTATGATTTTACATTATGAAAAAGCCCAATCGATTTTAAATGCTTCAATAAATTCTGAGTCAGATATGAAAGCTGTTATTGGAGGAACACAAGGGCATATTGTACTGAATGCTCCCTGGCATGTTGCTGATGGATATTCGATTGTGAAAGATAATGAGGAAGAAGTATTTAATTTTCCGACACTCGGAAAAGGATATGCTTATGAAGCTATCGAATGTCATAAATGCATTAGAAATAATCAGAATGAAAGCGAACTTTGGTCGCATCAAAATAGTTTGGATTTGAGTAAGATTGTGGAAGATATTAAAATTCAGATTGGTCTTTCTTTTTAGTAATATATTACTTAATCGTAAAGGAGCAATAATGTAATTGCTTTGCCAGCTTACATTTAGTAATGTAGAAGCCGAATTTTACAAAACCTTAGATTTTCCTGAATTTGATTTTTCTGATGTCCGCGGACAGGAAAGCATCAAACGCTGTATGGAAATCGCGGCTGCCGGAGGACACAACATTATTTTAATTGGTCCGCCGGGAGCAGGAAAAACAATGTTGGCCAAAAGAGTTCCGAGTATTTTACCGCCAATGACGCTGCGTGAAGCCCTTGAAACCACTAAAATTCGTAGTGTTGCCGGAAAATTAAAAGAAGTGGGATTGATGAATCAACGACCGTTTCGTAGTTCGCATCATACGATTTCGAATGTAGCTTTGGTCGGCGGGGGAAGTTACCCGCAACCCGGCGAAATCTCAATGGCACACAATGGCGTTTTATTTTTGGATGAATTGCCGGAATTCAAACGCGATGTTTTAGAAGTAATGTGTCAGCCACTCGAAGATCGTGAAGTAACGATTTCGCGTGCGAAATTCACAGTAACGTATCTATCGTCGTTTATGTTAGTGTCGAGTATGAATCCGAGTCCGAGTGGGTTTTTCAACGATCCAAGTATGCCCAATACTTCATCGCCACACGAAATGCAACGTTATTTAAGCAAAATTTCCGGACCATTATTAGACCGAATCGACATTCATATCGAAGTAACGCCCGTTCCATTCGAAAAACTGGCCGACGATCGAAAAGCAGAAAGCAGTGTCGAAATCAGAAAACGTGTCACTGCAGCCAGAGAAATTCAAACCAAGCGATTTGAAGAAATCGAAAATATCCATTATAATGCACAAATGAGCAGTAAATTAATTCGCGAATATTGCGCATTGATGATCAATCAAAAGAATTACTAAAAACCGCCATGGAACGCCTGAACCTCTCCGCAAGAGCTTACGACAGAATACTGAATGTAGCCCGCACCATAGCCGACTTAGATGCTGCACCAACCGTAATTTCCCAACACATAGCCGAAGCCATTCAATACAGAAGCCTCGATCGTGACGGCTGGCTGGGTTAGAAAAAAAATCTCGCAAAGTCGCAGAGTCGCAAAGTTTTTCTTTTTAAGTTTTCTTTGCGACTCTGCGACTTTGCGAGATTAATAATGCACAAAGCTTAGCGAACCCTTGCGTAAAATCCTTGCGACCCTTGCAGTTAAATCAGCGCCCAGAAAGCGCAACAGTACCTTCAATATTAATCTGTTCCAAAAAGACTTCATCATGCGAAACCACAATCAAAGTACCCTGATATTCATTGACCGCTGCCGTAAGAATCTCAATATTCTGAATATCCAGATTGTTTGTAGGCTCATCCAGAATAATAATATCCGGCGCTTGATTGTTAATCGTCAGACAGCAAAGCATCAAACGCATTTTCTCACCACCGCTCAAAGCGCTGCATGGTTTATCCAATTCATTTTGTGAAAACAAAAAGCGATTCAGCCGCATTCTGATATCATGTTCCTGCAAACCCGAAACATTAAATTTTTGAGCCTGTTCATAAATCGTAAGCTGATTTTCGATTAACGAATAGTCCTGATCAATATAAACAATCATAGATTCAGCTTTATAAAAACTTCCTTGTTTCGGAATTAATTTTCCTGTAATGATTTTGATTAAAGTGGTTTTTCCGGAACCATTCGATCCTTTCAAAACAAGACGATCGCCACTCAGAATCTGAAAATTGAGATTTTCTTTCCAAAGCAATTCTTCATTGTAACCAAAATTAATATCGGTCGCCGTAAAAAGTATTTTGCCTTTATGTAAATCAGCATTGTCAAAACCAAATTTCATCTTGTCAATCTCAGGCAAATCAGAACGTAATTCTTGTAATTCTTTCGAAATTCCGCCAATTTTTTCCGCATGCATACTTTTCGTTTTCGAAGTACTGTTTTCCGCATTATTACGTAAAGTATTCATCATGATTCGGGAAACGCCTGCTTTTTCCTGTTTTTTCTTTCCGCGTGAATCTAATTTTTGTTGGCGTTCCATCGTTTCACGTTCTTTTTCTCTGGCTTTTCGCAATGCTTTTTCCTTACTATGAATATCCTGTAGTAACGCGTTGTTTTCTATCTGTTTTTGCTGCGCATAAAAATCATAATTCCCTCCATAAACCGTAATATCATGTTTGTTTAGTTCGTAAACCGTATTCAACAAATTCAATAATTTTCGGTCGTGACTTACAATTATTAAAGTAGCCGAAGTGTTTTGAACAAAATGATACAATAATTTCCTGGCTTCAAGATCCAAATGATTACTTGGTTCATCGAGTAAAATAAGTTCAGGCTGATGAATCGAAATTCCGGCAAGGAAAACTTTTGTTTTTTGTCCGCCGCTTAAAGTTTCCAGCTTTTGTGATAAATCTAAATCAGTTAGTTGCCAATACTCAAGCGCTTCATTGCAACGCTCTTCAATAGTCCAGTCATCGTTTAGAATCTCCAGATTTTCTTCGGTTACATTTCCGTTCAGAATTTCTTTGAGGGCATTGAGTTTGGCTTCAATTTGCAAAGCCTGTCCAATGGTAAAATGATTAAACTGCCCGAAAATCTGTGGTACATAATAGGGTTTTGCATTGGCTTTAATCCAACCTTCAGAAGGCTGTAATTCGCCGGCAATAATTTTTAAAAGTGTCGATTTTCCAACACCGTTGTTACCAATCAAGGCAATTTTTTCGTGCTGATGGGCTGTAAAAGTAATTTTGTCGAATAGCAGATCTCTATTCGTATGTAGATATGAAATGTTTTGTAAAATAAGCACAATTTCTTTCTTTTGGGAATAAACAAATAAGCAACTATTTGCAGCTGCCCTTATAATTGTCTGAAAAAAACTTTATTTCACATAGAATTTTCTAATTGGTTTGTGGTTGCAAAGATAAAAATATTTTTTAATTCTATTTCATTGCCTGCAATATGGGGTTATACAATTTATTTAGTGATATTCCAGAAACTTATATTTCGTCTGGTACTAAATCCCAGTTTCTCGTACAATGCAATAGCCCCGGTATTATACTCGGTAACATGCAAAAACGGAATTTTTCCCTGATCAAAAATGGTATTTACAATATGCGTAATGAGTTGTTTTGCATAACCTTTTCCGGTATGATCAGGATGTGTAATTATCGCGCTTAGTTCGGTAAAAGAATTCATTTTCATGCGCTCACCGGTAATGGCGACTAATTGATTGTCTTTAAAAATGCCGTAATAATCTCCAAGCAATATCGTTTTATTTTTGAAATAACCAGGCTGCACCAAATTAACCAAATCACATAAAATTTCATTATGCCCTGCAGTCAATTTGACGATTTCGGATTCTATTGGAAGTTGAATTTTTTCGTGAATAACCATTTGAAGACAAACCAATTCTTTTGCAATTTTTAAAGTATCGGCTATTTCAGGCTTTTCACCAACAATAAAGAAATTATCGATTAAGGCTGAATATTCTTTGGTTGCAATAGCAGTATTTTCCAAATGGGTAAAACTTCCAAACGGACAATAGTAAGGATTATAGAACTTAGAATTTTCATAATCAATAGCAAATTCCTGATGGTTTTCTGATAATGAATACCAAACCGGATTGTCTAGTTTATTTTCTTCTGAGATTATCATTGTAAAAAAAACATTTTTATGTTGTTGCTAGTAAGAATATTTCTCCGCTTGACGGCAAAAGACGGTCATTTCTTTCCTTGAAATAAAGCTTTTCCATGTCTTTTGTTGTTATTATTTCCGATTCCTTAAAACCTGCGCTATTGGCTAAATCTAAAATTTCATTTGGAGAAAAGAAACTAATAAATGGGGTTCCGGCTTCACGGGCACCTTTATTAGCTATTTGTTGTAGTGGCTTATCTTCTTCCTCTAATAATTCCATTGGTAAATAGAATGTCATAGCAATTTTTGAACCCGATGCAAGTGTAGCAAGTTGTTTTAAAGTATCACTAATTGCACCTTTTGTGAGATACAAGGTAACACCTGTACAAGCCACAACTGCAGGTTTTCTGGTATCAAATCCTGATTTTAATAATTGTTCCCACCAGGATGAAATTTCAAAATTAACAGAAACAAAATGCAACCTGTCCGGAATATCAAAACCAAGTTCGATTAAGCGTTTTTGTTTCCAGCTTTGTGTACCAGGCTGATCAATTTCAAATATTTGAAGTTTAGAAGCTATGTCTGGTCTGCGTTGGGCAAAAGTATCAAGTCCGGCTCCGAGAATAACATATTGACTAATACCTTTTGAGCTTTCTTCGATAATCAAATCCTCAATAAAACGAGAACGAGCTACCATAGAAGCACGAAGACGTTTTGTAAATTCCGGATGCATATCAGGACGGTTTTGCCAGCCGTCCTTCGGAGCAATCAATTTTAATCCTATCTCGTCTTCAAGAATAAACGGTTTTGCATCAACTTCAAGATGCAATGCTCGCCATAAAGCGGTTCTTACAGCTGTATTATCTGGTTCTGTAGTATGTTTATTTTCCATTTTGTTAAAAAAAATAAAGATAAGAAATCTGTATTTAAAAAGCGAAGTACTCCCAATGCAGAGAATACTTCGCTTTTATGATTTTTGTATTTGTTATTTGATTTTATTTCCCTCTTGAAGCAAAAATTTCATCCAAACCTTCCATAGCAATAGTGAAACCTTCTTTGAAACCCATTTCTATGATTTTTTCCAAATCAGAAAGGTTTTTATGTTTAATTGCAATATCAACAATGGTAGAAGTTCCTTGTTCAGAGAAATTCACATTCCAGTCAGAACGCGGAAAATCTTTGTTTAAGTTTCCTTCACTGTCGCTAAAAGCATCCTGATATTTAAAGTTAGATTTTGGCGTTATTGAAGTAAAATCGGCAATAGCCCAATGCTCTTCGCCCTGAGGGCCAACCATGGCGTACAGTCTTCGGCCGCCTTCTTTGAAATCCATACTTTTTGTTCTGGCTTTCCATGGCGATGGCGCCCACCATTGGTCTAATATTTCCGGTTGTGTCCAGGCCGACCAGACATCAGCAAGTGGAGCGTTAAATTCTCTTTTTACGTTTACCGTGCTGTTTTCTTTGTCTACGGTAAAATTCATCAATAGATTAGATTTCATTTTCTTTAGATTTTAAATTTATTAATACTTGATCTAACTGACTAAAACGGCTTTCCCAAATTTCCTTAAACTGTTCTAACCATTTGTCAATTTCTTTCATTTTGTCAATTTTTAGCTGGTAATAGATTTCTCTTCCGACTTTCTTCTCGGCTAATAATTCGCATTCATTGAGAATTTTAATGTGTTTAGAAACGGCTTGTCTCGTCGTATTAAATTGCTCTGCAATGGCATTTGGTGTTAAAGCATTTGTGGCAACCAATACTAAAATTGCTCTTCGGGTCGGATCGGCAATAGCCTGAAAAATATCTCTGTTCATTTTGAATTATTTAAATACGCAACTAATCAGTTGCAAATATAAGCAACTTTTTGGTTGCGCAAAATATTTTTGTGATTTTTTATGATAATTTTTTTAGAATAGGATTATGTAGGCCAGTATAATACATTAAATTTATGCCCGTCCGGATCTGAGAATCCAAAGAAATAACCCTTCTCAAAACTTTGAGGTTCAGCAAAAACTTTCCCACCAGCATTTTTAACCGCCAAAAGCCGTTGATGAACTTCATCTACACTTTCAGCCGAAAGCGAAAATATTATTTCATTACCCTTTTGTAAATCGGCAACTTCGTCGTTGACAGCCCACTTAAATCGGTCTTTTGTGAAAAAGTGAATTATAAAATCATCATCTCCAAAACAAAAACTGGTCAGCTCTGTATTGGTACCGTTTGGTTTAAAACCCAATTCGCTATAGAATTTGGTAGTTCGTGCCAAATCCTCTACGGCTAAATTGGCCCATATTTTTTTAGTTTTCATACTATTCAATTTAAAAATTAGAACTTATTTTCACTATTAAAAAATAGTCGGATAATAAATTTACGAATTTTAAATTAAACAGATAAAAGGAGGTGTATTGCTAATTCTTGATTTTTAATTAGTTAGGAGCAGAAGTTTTCGTTTTCAAAAAACCGTCCGGTCCCGCTGTCCGCTAAATCTTTTGTGTCCGCAGCGGACACAAAAGGATATCGCTCCCATCGGGGCTAGATTAGAGGTTTATTTTTCATAAGAATCGTAGAGGCGCACAGCAGTGCGTCTAACGTGTCGTATTTTTTCTGATTTTTACCTGATAAACAATTTCCCAAAATATAACGGAGAAAACAGCATTAGCCAATATCGCGGTTTTAACCTGATAAGGATCGTAACTTAGAAACAGATGTAAATTGGTAAACT
This sequence comes from Flavobacterium sp. Root420, assembly GCF_001427905.1. Classification (GTDB taxonomy): domain Bacteria; phylum Bacteroidota; class Bacteroidia; order Flavobacteriales; family Flavobacteriaceae; genus Flavobacterium. Next base: position 15,495 of record NZ_LMEF01000019.1, on the reverse strand, counting down.
TCAAAGCTAAAAATAAGGCTAAAGCTGCAATGGCAAAAGCACAGATTAGATTTAGTAAGACAGTCCATTTTAAGGCGAAGAAAGCATAAACAATATTTAATAAAGCAAAACCACAGCCTAAAGTGATAAAAGGATCCGTTTTTAATTTTTCACCCAACGTTAATAAAAGTGGCGTTGAGGAAAGGTATAAAAAGAATAATATGGAGTAGATTAGGATTCGGATTTGTGGTTTCATTAGGATGTTTTATAAAGTTCTTTTATTTAGAATTGAATGCGATGAAATGCTTATATAAATATACAAAACCTAAAATCAGAAAAAATAAACCGAATAAAAAGAAAAGATATTTTACTAAAAAATCTTTTTTTGCAAAGTAGAATTCAGTTTCAGGATTTTTAGGATCATAGTAAACAATCGTAGTCTCATTAATTTTACAAATAGAATTACTAACCCCTTTTACACGAATTTTATTGTTGAAACTGTCATTAAATTCGAAAACAGGCACAGTAACTTTTACACCATCTGAAGTTTCTTCATCACTAAAATAGACAACTTTTGCAATAGTTTTAACACCGATTTCCTGAAGTTTTTTTTCTTTTTTATAAGTGTCAATTCCCAGAACCATAGCTAGAAAACCCATAACGACAAGAAAAAGATCCCAAAATGAATCACTGAGAAAAGAAAGGATTTCCAAAATTTATTTTTTTTAGATTTTATTATTTTTTAATCTATTTGCATTCCGCTTTCAGCATCAAATTGTTCTCTTTCGCTGTCAGACATTTGGTTACGCAATACTTTTATAGTGTAACCACCAAATAACTTTCCATTTTCAATATACATCCAATCGCTAATATCTTTATTGTCAACATTAATTGTGTCTCCAATTTTATGATCTTTAATATATTCTGGTGCATTGTCTAAAATTCCTGAATATTTACCATCTTTCAACTTAACATCACTTATCCAAATATGTTCAATATCAGTCTCATTTTCAAATTTGACTTTCAATGCTTTAACCTCAATTTTTGGGTTGATTAAAGCAGAATTGAAATCAGCTAATGTTTGATTTGCTTTTTTCATTGCTTCATTCATTTCTTTGTCAGTCTCTTGAACACCATAAATATCAGGTTGATTTTCTCTTTCAACTTTATCTGAATTTTTACAGTTTAGAAAGCAAAACGCCATTAACAATAATAAGATTTTTATTTTCATTTTTACTTGAGAGATTATTTTACTGCAAAATCGCATCAATTTTAGCCTCCGATTTTTCTTTAATCGTACTATCCGGATGAAAACTCCAGATGATCAGAAATTTTCCTTTTGCAAGATACTCTTCCGGATGTTCATCTGTTGGCTCACCGTCTTTTCCCCATAACAATCCTTGCAGAAACTTATCACCTTTAAATCTGTTTTCAAATTCAATGTACATGATAGAACCGCTGTCTGCTTTACTCTTGAAACTTTGAATCTCTTTGCTTTTTACAACTCCAACAATATTGCTGTAAGTAGCAATATCAGTATAGAAATTACAAGCTTGATTCGTAACACAAATCTGACCGTCGCTTAAGAAATAGCTTTTAGGAATTTCTTTGGGTTTTAGCTTTAAATCAGCAATAGTCTGGCTGAATAGGGTAGTAGTAAGTAACAGGAATAATGCCGACAGGGGAATCGCAATTTTCATTGGTTTTGGGATTTAATTTGCTAAGTTAAAATAGTTTTTTATTTCTTCCATGTTTTGTAGGCACTATGTTAATAAAGTTAGTCCCGTTAAATTAGCTTTTCCATTTTTAAGGAATTCATAAGTCATTCGGTCAGCTTGGCAGTCAATAAATTGAATGCCTTTTAACTTATTGCCTTTAAAAAAAGTATTGGTAAGGGTTGCATTCTTAAAAGTCACTTTTGAAAAAGTACAGTTTTCAAAAGAACATTCTTCTATTGTACCATTAAAAACCACATCAGAAATTTGCGACAATTTAAATGTCGATAGGTTCCAAACTGCATTTTCTATTATACAATTTCTAAATTCTGATGTCTTTAATTCAACTCCTGAAAAATTCGCCTTTGAAAAATTACAGTTTTTAATTTCACTGGACGAAAATTCCGTGTCTATGAGTAAACATTCAACAAACTGATTGTTTTGTAAGTCAGAAGTCTGAATTTTACTATTTCTCAAATCCGAATTAGAAAAATCACAACCTACAATATTATTGGATTTAAGTGTTAAGTTCGACAAATCGGAATCAACTAATTTACAGTTCTTCATATTTGAAGTACTGAATTTGTCTTTTAGGTTTAGCCCCGAAAAGTCAGCGTCAACCCAGTTTCCTGATGACATATTCCAACTTAAACCTGAATTAGTCTTAGGTTTTGTTGATGAAATCTCTATAGATTGTTTTTTGGTCGTTTCAACTTGGTTTTCAGGGACATTAGATTTGAATGTTTCTGAAAAATAATTTAAGTCCACACCAAGAATTTCGGCAAGTCGGTTTAATGTAGAAATATCAGGCATTGACTCACCTCTTTCCCATTTACCAACTGCTTGAGAACTAATTGACACTTGTTGTGCAAGGTCTGCTTGTGAAAGGTTAATTTTCTTTCTGGCTGTAGCAATTTTATTGCCTACTGATTTTGAATTTAGCATCATAATTATATTTTTTATTTGATACTGCAAAGCTATAGTGTCTCATAACCTGTTTGCAAATAAAGTCAGCTACCAATAGTTGTTATTGTGCTACTTATAGTTGTTATTGACAACCTGTGGTAGTTTTTGATTTAAATTTGAAGTTTACCAAGCTAAAATAGGTTTTTATTTTAAAATGTTGTGATGAATTTTTAGTAGCAGCAGTTTTCATTTTCAAAAGAACGACCCGTCCCGCTGTCCGCTAAATCTTTTATGTCCGCCGCGGCGGACACAAAAGGATACCGCTTCCATCGGGGCTAGATTAGAAGTTTATTTTTTTAGAAGTGTATAGCCTCTTTCGTACCGTAAAGTTTTTTAATTTTCAGTGTTTAAGGGAATTAGTTTGCTATATAATAAAAGTAATTCTCAGTAATTTTTTCATATTTCATAACTTCAAAAAGAAAATTGTCTGTTTCTATTTTTCCTTCCGAATTAAAATAAAAACCATAAGAATTATCTGTGAAACCATCAACTAAATAAAAAATACCGTTTTTGGTTTTAAAAGCTGAATAAATTTTCAATTCTAAAAGTAGCTCTAAAGTCTTGATTTGTTCCTTAGTAAAATGATCTTTTGTATTGGTATTTATTGCATTAGATATTGGAAAAGGAGAATCTTCGGGTAAAGTATATTTCCAGAAAGTTCCATTTTCTTTAAATAAATTACCGACTCTTTGGAGTTTATCCTGAATTAAAAAAAAATCAGCAGGATTTTTAGAAATAAGTTTAGAGAGATTATCAAATTTTTTCAAATTTTCATTTAAATAATTTTCTAAAATATTTTTTTGATTTCGTCCTTTTTCTAAAAATTGATTAGGCATATTCATTGCATCTTTTTGTGACACCCCATATTTCTTTGAAAATGCACCAAAAATGAAATTTGGAACTTCACTAGCCAAATGAATAGTATCTAAAGCCCAGACCTTTTCTCTTTTTAAGGGTCTGATGTCCCATTTTGAAAATGGTTTTGTATTAATTAGAAAATTCTCGTACGAAACAGAATCTTTTTCGGTTGTATTCATTAAAAATTCGAATATATCCAGATCGTATTTTTTTTCTTTTTCAGGATATTCTTGCCCAAAGCATATTGCATTAAAAAAAAGGAAAAAAAGTAGAATAAGATTTTTTATCATGGTTGTTGAATTATGCTTTCTTAGCTTTTATGCAGGCCGTTAAAATCAAATTTCATGCTAGCTAAAATATTAAATTAATACTTACAAATGTTAAAATGTATTTTTATTTCCTTATGAAAAACCAAACCGCGTCAGGGATAGAGCCTTTTGTGAAGTGGAACGGAGCAAAAGATATAGCCGAAAGCCCGGCCCGCCTTTTTCGGCGGGAGACGCCCAAAAGAAAACTAAACTCCAATTTTTTAAATTTCAAATTCCAATTATTCACAATCTTGTCATTTCGACGTAAGGAGAAATCACATCCAGTATTCCGCAACAGTTCGTGCCAGCTTTATGTGATTTCTCCTTACGTCGAAATGATAATACTGGGTGGTTACTTTGCGTGAGCTTTGACTTCGAAATGAAACTTTGCGTGGACTTCGACTTCGCTAAGCATGACAAGATTGTATGGAATAAAATCTGCGAAATCTGCTGAATCTGCGTGAAACAAAAAAAATCCCGCTTCATAAGAAACGGGATTTTCAATAATTGATATTCTCTTTTTTTTTATTTTAAACTGTTGCGGCAATTTCTTGTGGCAACGGAGAGACAAAATAATTATTAAGTTTCAGGTTTAAAAGTTTCAGGTTATTGAGTTTAGTAAGTCTCAAAATCTACCATACTTCTTTATTTTGTTTTCGCATTCAATAAAATAGGATCTTGAAGATTAATAAATGTTGCAGGATATTTTGGTTCTACTTTTGTTAATTCGTCAATTTCATTGATCTCTTTTTCGCTTAGTTGAATTTCCTGACAGGCTAGATTCTCTTTTAGTTGCTCGGTTTTGCTAACACCAATAATAACAGAGGAAACGACTTTTTTTGTTAGTAGCCAGCTTAAAGAAATTGCTGTAATAGTGGTATTGTGGCGTTTTGCAATTTCGGTTAATTTGTCAATAACAGTATATCCAAGTTCTCTATCAAAAAGTCCAAGGTCAAAGTTGTTTAGTCGGCTGTCTTTAGGAGTTGGATTGTCTCTTGTATATTTTCCTGTCAAAAAGCCACTGCTTAAGGGAGACCAAACCATCATTCCTATTCCATAATGCAAACTCATAGGGATTATTTCACGTTCAACTTCTCTGTTTAAAATAGAATAATGCATTTGTGATGCTACAAAAGGACTGTAATTTTGATCTTTTTGTCGCTGTGTCATGGCAGCTGCTTTCCAGGCTTGATAATTAGAAAATCCGATATACCGAACTTTGCCTTGCTGGACTAAGTTTTCTAAAGCTTTCAAAGTCTCATCAATTGGTGTAATGGGATCATCATTATGGAGTAACAAAACATCAATGTAATCAGTTTGCAAATTTTTTAGACTATTGTGACATTGTTCAATAATATGTTTAGAATTTACACCGGCATTAAAAGCCTGTTCTCCTGTTCTAAAAGATAACTTAGTTGTAATTAAAACATCTTTTCGTTTTTTGTTCAAAACCTTTCCAAGAATAATTTCACTTTGTCCATTTCCATAGCCGTCTGCGGTATCAAAAAAGTTAATGCCATTATCAATAGCATTATCTACTAGTTGGGATGCTTTTTTTTCGTCTATTGTGGATTGAAATCCAAAATGCTCTCCTTGTCCAAACGTCATTGTTCCAAGGCAAAGCTCAGATACAATTAAGCCGGAATTTCCTAATTGTTTATATTTCATATTTAAGTTTTTAAGATTTTGACTTTATTCAAAAAAATAAAGTCAAAAATCTGTATAATAATTAGCTGTATGAAGTTGACTTGTGTTTTTTCTGACAATTTAAAAACTAAATTATGGAAAAAACAGATTGATTTTGCAACAAAAGAAACAATTATGTAAATCATTTTTTGTAGTCTTTTTGAATTGTTTTTTTTTAGAAAAGTTCAATAGATTTTCTAGATTTTTGCTATAATAAAAAAATAACAAAAAAAATCCCGCTTCATAAGAAACGGGATTTTCAACAATTGATATTCTCTTTTTTTTATTTTAAACTGTTGCAGCAATTTCTTGTGGCAACGGAATTTGATTTTTAAGTAAATCTTCGAATGTTTCGTGTTGGCGAATTAAGATACCCTGACCGTCTTTCCATAAAACTTCAGCTGGTTTGTATCTTGAATTGTAGTTCGAAGACATGGAGAAACAGTATGCTCCGGCGTTTCTAAAAGCTAAGATATCACCTTCAGTAATTTCCGATATTTTGCGGTTGTTGGCAAACGTATCTGTTTCGCAAATGTATCCTACAACAGAGTAAAAACGCTCTTTTCCTTTTGGGTTTGAGATGTTTTCGATATAGTGTTGTGAACCGTAAAACATTGGACGGATTAAGTGGTTGAAACCACTATCAACTCCGGCAAAAACTGTTGAGGTTGTTTGTTTTACTACGTTTACTTTTGCTAAGAAGAAACCTGCTTCGCTCACCAAAAATTTTCCTGGTTCGAAAATCAACGTTAAATCTTTGCCGTATTCTGAACAGAAAGCATTAAATCTTTTGGATAATTTTTTACCTAATTCTTCAATATCTGTTTCGATATCGTCTTTTTTGTAAGGTACTTTGAATCCGCTTCCGAAATCTAAAAATTCTAAATTTTTGAAGTGTTTTGCAGTATCAAACAAGATTTCAGCCGCATACAAGAATACTTCGATATCAAGGATATCAGATCCTGTGTGCATGTGAATTCCAACGATACTCATTTTTGTGTTCTCAACAATTCTTAAAATGTGCGGTATTTGATGTACCGAGATTCCGAATTTACTATCGATATGTCCCACAGAAATATTAGCGTTTCCACCCGCCATTACGTGCGGATTGATACGGATGCATACCGGAATTTGAGGATATTTTGTCCCGAATTGCTCCAGGATAGATAAGTTATCAATATTGATTTGAACGCCCATCGCGGCAACTTCTTCGATTTCTTCCAAAGAAACTCCGTTTGGCGTAAAAAAGATTTTTTCAGGTTCATAGCCAGCATGAAGTCCTAACAAAACTTCTTGAATTGATACAGTATCTAACCCAGACCCCATGTTCTTTAATAACTGAAGTATCGCAACGTTAGACAATGCCTTCATGGCATAATTAACTCTTAAGTTTTCTACCTTAGAGAAAGCTTTGGTTAATCTGTTGTACTGTGATTGGATTTTTTCGGCATCATAAACATATAATGGACTTCCAAATTGGTCTGCTAACTGCAGTAAATCTTTTGCTTGCATTTTTATAAACTATTTTGGGCAAAGTTATTACACTTTTGACGAACGACAAATTAATTGTAGAAAAATAACAAATTGTAACAAATTGTTTGTTTTTAAACAAAAAGTCGGTTATTTTGGATTTTTGTAAAAATCCAAATAGTTTCTAAGGGACTAAGACTCTAAGATACTAAGTTTTTGCCACAGATTAAAAGATTAGCACAGATTTTTTTCGCCACAAATTACACGAACTTTCACGAACTTCCACTAATCTTTATTCTTGAGATTTTACTATTCATCCGTTTAATTACTTTGTCGATTGTTGCCAATCAAGAAACATAGCCCACGGTTTCAACCGTGGGAGCGCAATGTAAGCACAATACATTATCACGATTCGTCTCCCATGGTTGAAACCGTGGGCTATATTAAAAACTTTAGGGTTTACCTTTGTCCCTTTTGAGTCTTTGCCTCTTTGAACCTAAAAAAGCCCTGACGTTAGTCAAGGCTTTTTGCTGTGTGTTGTTTATCGGAATAAAGACTTAATAATTTTTAATCTTTAAGTTCTCAAGATGTAGGATAGAAAGAAAACCTTAGTTCCTCAGTACCTTAGCAACTCAGAACCTTAAAATTAAAGACTTGGTAAGTCTCCGTTTCCTTTGGTTGGCAAGTTGGTAGAGCCCATTAAGAACAAATCTACTTCTCTTGCTGCTTCGCGACCTTCTGAAATAGCCCATACAATTAACGATTGTCCTCTTCTCATATCACCAGCGGTGAAAATGTGCGGTACGTTCGTTTGATAATTTTTTGCTTTATAGTTGCTTCTCATATCAACTTCAAGACCTAATTGCTCGCTTAAAGTTTTCTCCGGACCTGTAAATCCTAAAGCCAATAAAGCTAAATCGCAAGGCCAGATTTTCTCAGAGCCTTCTTTTTCGATTAATTCAGGACGATGACCCGGAGTCATTTTCCACTGCACTTCAACCGTTTTTAATCCTGTTAATTCACCTTTTTCGTTAGAAATAAATTCTTTAGTATTGATTAACCAGTTTCTGTCGCAGCCTTCTTCGTGAGAAGAGGACGTTTTCAACTGCAAAGGCCAGAAAGGCCAAGGTGTTGATTCGCTTCTTCCAACCGGAGGTTTTGGTAAAATCTCAAAGTTAGTTACTGATTTAGCGCCGTGTCTGTTTGATGTTCCGATACAATCTGAACCTGTATCTCCACCACCAATTACGATTACGTCTTTTCCTGTTGCTTTAATTTGATCTGGAATTGATTCTCCGTATAAAACTTTAGTTTGTTGCGTTAAGAAATCCATTGCCTGAACAACGCCTTTGCTTTCAATTCCTTTAGTTGGTAAACTTCTTCTTTCAGTTGCTCCACCGCATAATACGATAGAATCAAAAGCATTTAGTTCTTCAACGCTAAAGTTAACACCAACATTTACATTTGTTTTAAAAGTGATTCCTTCAGCTTCAAGGATTAATACACGTCTGTCGATAATTCCTTTTTCAAGTTTGAAATTCGGAATTCCGTAACGCAATAAACCTCCAATAGCATTGTCTCTTTCAAAAACAGTTACAGTATGACCCGCTCTGTTTAATTGTTGAGCAGCAGCCAAACCAGCAGGACCTGAACCAATAACGGCAACCGTTTTTCCGGTTCTTGTTTTTGGTGGCTGTGGTTTAATCCATCCTTCATCAAAACCTCTTTCGATGATATTTTTCTCGATGTTTTCGATAGCAACCGGTTCTTTGATGATACCTAATACACATGATTTCTCACATGGAGCAGGGCATAAGCGACCTGTAAATTCCGGAAAGTTATTAGTAGATTGTAAAATCTCCAATGCACCTTGCCATTCTTCCTGATGCACCATGTCGTTGAAGTCAGGAATTAAATTTCCTAACGGACAAGCACTGTGGCAAAAAGGAATACCACAATCCATACATCTTGAACCTTGTTCTTTTTTCTTTTCTTCAGATAACGGAATAGTAAATTCGTTGTAGTTCGAAACACGTTCTACAACTGCTAAATTACTTTCGTCGGCTCTGTTATATTCTTTAAATCCGCCTATTTTACCCATGACATTTTAATTAAATTCTAAATGATATTTTTTAAATTCCAATCTTTAAATTCCAAATTCCAATCCTTTTCAGGTAAAGTGAATCAAATCTAAAATCTGAACTCTAAAATCTAAAATCATTTAATTAAGCTATTAATTCTTCTATTTTTTTCTCTTCTGCAATTCGCTGTAATGCTTTTTTGTAATCAGTTGGCATTACTTTTACGAAATGTTTCTGTTCATTTTCCCAGTCTGCTAAAATTCTTTTTGCTAATGGACTGTTGGTGTACAATGAATGGTTTTTGATCAATCGTCTTATTTTGGTAACGTCTTCTTCTTCCATTGGATCAAATGCAACCATTTCCATGTTACATAACGTAGAGTCGAATTTTTTACCCGGATCATAAACATAAGCAACACCACCGCTCATACCAGCTGCGAAGTTTCTTCCTGTTTTTCCTAAAACAATCACCGTACCACCGGTCATGTACTCGCATCCGTGATCTCCAATTCCTTCAACAACCGCAGTTGCTCCAGAATTTCTCACACAAAAACGCTCTCCGGCCATTCCATTAATATAAGCCTCTCCGGTAATAGCTCCGTAAAGGGCAACGTTACCAATAATGATGTTTTCTTCAGGTTTGAAGGTTGCAGTAGGAGGTACTTTGATAATCAATTTTCCTCCGGAAAGTCCTTTTCCTAAATAATCATTACAGTTTCCGTGAATTTTAAACGACAATCCATTTGTTGCAAAAGCACCAAAACTTTGTCCGGCAGAACCTTCAAAATCAACTAAAATAGTGTCTTCAGGTAAACCTTGTGCGCCATATATTTTTGAGATTTCATTACTCAAAATGGCACCTACAGAACGGTCTGTATTTTTAATTTTAAATGTAACTCTTGTTTTCTCTTTTCTATAGATAGACGGAATTGCTTCTTTAATGATATCAAAATCCAATACATTTTCAAGTTGGTGATCTTGCTCAGTAGTATTGTGATTCGGAACCGTTTTCGCTTTTTCCGGTTTGTATAGAATAGAAGATAAATCTAAACCATTGGCTTTGTAATGTTTGATCGCTTTGTTCACATTTAATTTTTGTGACTGGCCCACCATTTCTTTTAAGGTTCTGAAACCTAATTGCGCCATGATCTCTCTTAATTCCTCAGCAATAAAATACATAAAGTTGATGACGTGCTCCGGAGTTCCTTTGAAATTTTTTCTCAATTCAGGATCCTGCGTTGCAATACCAACCGGACACGTATTTAAGTGACAAGCTCTCATCATAATACATCCTGAAGCAACAAGCGGAGCAGTAGCGAAACCAAATTCTTCAGCTCCTAATAATGCAGCGATTGCTACGTCACGGCCTGTTTTCAATTGTCCGTCACATTCTAAAACCACACGGCTTCTTAAATCATTTAAGATCAAAGTTTGTTGTGCTTCTGCTAAACCAAGTTCCCACGGAATTCCAGTGTGTTGTAATGAAGTTAATGGTGCAGCACCAGTTCCTCCATCATAACCTGAAATAAGGATAACGTCAGCTTTTGCTTTGGCAACACCGGCAGCAATAGTTCCAACTCCAACTTCAGAAACTAGTTTTACGTTAATGCGCGCTTCACGATTTGCATTTTTTAAATCGTAAATTAATTGAGATAAATCCTCAATAGAATAAATATCGTGGTGAGGAGGAGGTGAAATCAAACCTACATAAGGAGTGGAATTTCTGGTTTCAGCAATCCAGGGCACCACTTTTTCTCCAGGAAGCTGACCACCTTCACCAGGTTTTGCCCCTTGAGCCATTTTAATCTGAATTTCTCTAGCGTTTGTCAAATAGTTGATCGAAACACCAAAACGTCCCGAAGCAACTTGTTTGATCGCACTGTTTCTAGAATCTCCGTTAATTTCTTTCTGGAAACGTTTTGGATCTTCTCCACCTTCTCCAGAATTACTTTTTCCGCCAATTCTGTTCATTGCAATCGCTAAATTCTCATGCGCTTCTCTACTAATAGATCCGTAAGACATCGCACCTGTTTTGAATTTCTTTACAATTTCTGTCCAGGGCTCTACTTCATCAATAGAAATCGGATCTAAATTGTTGAATTCAAACATTCCTCTAATAGTCATTAAGTTAGAGCTTTGCTCATTCACCATATTAGAGTATTCTTTATAACTTTCAGGACTGTTTAAACGAACGGCCTGTTGTAATTTTGCAATTGTGGTTGGATTGAACATGTGTTTTTCTCCACCACGTCTCCATCTGTAAATACCTCCAATTTCTAAAGAAAGCAAACTTGCTACTTTTGAATTTGGAAATGCTTTTTGGAAACGTTTTTTTACTTCTTTTTCTACTTCCATCAAACCAATTCCTTCGATTCTTGAAGGTGTGTAAGGGAAATATTTAGAAGTAAATGTTTTGTTTAAACCTAAAATCTCGAAAATTTGAGCAGCTCTGTACGAATGTAAAGTAGAGATACCAATTTTGTTCATGATTTTAACGATTCCTTTTGCAATCGCTTTGTTGTAGTTTACAATCGCATAATCTGCTTTTACACCTTTAATGAATCCCTGATTAACCTGATCGTGAATGATTTCGTTTACCATGTAAGGATTGATTGCACTAGCGCCGTATCCAAACAATAAAGCAAAATGATGTGGTTCACGTGGTTCAGCAGATTCGATTATGATTCCGAATTTAGAACGAACCTGTAAAATATTCAAAGAGTGGTGAATGTAAGAACAAGCCAATAACATAGGAATTGGAGCTAATTCTTCGCTTACGCCTCTATCTGATAAAATGATCACGTTGCATCCTTCAGAAACTGCTTTGTAAGTGGCCTGAACGCATTTTTCAAGAGCACGCTCTAAACCATTAACTCCTTTTTCTATTTTATATAAAGTAGAAATCGTAGCCGATTTGAAATCTGCGTGATCAATATTTCTGATTTTATCTAAATCCTCGTTAGAGATAACCGGATTCTGGATTTTTAATTTTTTACATTGTTTAGATTCAATTTCAAAAATATTGAAATCTCCACCAACAGCTAAGCTGATATCAGTAATGATTTCCTCACGAATACCATCCAAAGGCGGATTGGTAACCTGAGCAAATAATTGTTTGAAATAGTTGTACAACAATTGAGGCTGGTCTGACAATACGGCCAAAGGCGTATCGTTACCCATAGAACTGATGGCTTCAGCTCCCTGGCCTCCCATTGGGTTGATGATTGTTTTTAAATCTTCAATAGTATAACCAAATAATTTTTGTCTTGTTAAGAAATCTAATTTCTCAACCGGAGTTGGATTATTTGTGTAAGGAACTTTTGATAAAGGCAATAAATTAGCATCTAACCATTCTTTATAAGGACGTTTCGTTACAATTGCTTTTTTTACTTCTTCATCCTCAATAATACGACCTTCGTTCATATCAACCAGGAACATTTTCCCTGGCTCCAAACGACCGTGCTGAATAACATCTTCCGGATCGATATCCAATACACCAATTTCTGATGACATGATTACGAAACCGCTTTTTGTTAAAGTATAACGAGAAGGACGCAAACCGTTTCTATCTAATAAGGCACCAATAACATTTCCATCTGTAAACGGAATAGAAGCAGGACCATCCCAAGGCTCCATGATACAAGCGTTAAACTCGTAAAAAGCTTTTTTCTCAGGAGACATTGTCTGGTGTTTTTCCCAAGCTTCAGGAACTACCATCATCATCGCTTCCGGTAATGAACGACCCGTCATTAATAAAAGTTCAACCACCATATCCATAGAAGCAGAATCTGATTTTCCTTCTAAGATAATTGGGAATAATTTTTTGATATCATCGCCAAAAACTTTGCTTTGCATAAGCTCTTCACGAGCACGCATACGGCTAACGTTTCCGCGAAGTGTGTTGATTTCACCATTATGACACATGTATCTAAATGGCTGTGCTAATTCCCATGAAGGGAAAGTATTGGTAGAGAAACGTTGGTGAACTAACGCCAAACGAGTCACTAAATCTGGATCTTTTAAGTCAACATAATAACGGCTGATGTCTTCCGGCATCAATAGACCTTTATATATTATGGTAGTTGTCGATAAACTAGAGAAATAAAACATATGGCTTTCAGAGGTTTTAGAGCCTCTAATAGCGTGTTCAGCAATTTTTCTAGCTGCAAAAAGTTTTGCATTAAATTCTTGTTCAGTTAAATTCTGACCGTTTTTGCTAACAAAAACCTGTTTAACTGATGGTTCTTTTTCTGCGGCAATCTGCCCTAAATTTTCCACTTCAACAGGTACATCTCTCCAACCTAAGATTTTTAAGTTCTGATCTTTAATAGTTGCTTCAAAAGTGTTGATACAAAAAGAAACCTGGTTTTTGCTTTTTGGTAAAAACACCATTCCTACTGCATACTCACGTGTTTCAGGGATTTCAAAATCACATACTTTTTTAAAAAAATCATGTGGGATATCGAACAAAATTCCGGCTCCGTCTCCAGTTCGTCCATCAGAACTAACGGCACCACGATGTTCCAATTTTATTAAGATATCCAATGCTTTGTGAATAATATCGTTAGATTTAATACCATTCAAATTACAAATAAATCCTGCACCACAATTGTCGTGTTCAAATTCAGGCAAATAAAGCCCTTGTTCTTTAACTTTCATTCTTGATATTTTTTCTACAAAAATACAGATTTCGTTAAATATAATGTATTGAAATAGTAATTTGGCTTACATTTTTGTTGTAATATTAGAAAAACGGTTCTTAAATGATAATAATTTTATTTAAACCATTGCTAAATGATAAAATGGCAATATGTTTTAAATTATATTAGGAAAAATCGGCAGTCAGGTATTGTAATCACTGATATTTTTGTTAAATATCAAACGATATAGTGTTTTTCTGTTAACATTAACAAAGCATTTGTTTAACGATTTATTTGCTTTCGTAAATAATTATAAAGGAATCTGAAATTGACTCATTTTTAATTGAAAAAGATTTTACTATTAAGTTGAATTTTGCTACTTTTGTCGCACTTTTATTCTGAAATAAATTCAGAACCAGACAAATTCTATATTATGAACATACACGAATATCAAGGAAAAGAAATTTTAGCTAGCTACGGAGTACGCATTCAACGCGGAATTGTGGCTAATAATGCGGTTGAAGCTGTGGCTGCTGCAAAACAATTAACTGCCGAAACTGGTACAGGATGGCACGTAATAAAAGCACAAATTCACGCAGGTGGACGTGGAAAAGGTGGTGGAGTTAAATTGGCTAAAAATCTTCAACAAGTTGAAGAAATTGCAGGACAAATTATCGGAATGCAATTGATTACACCTCAAACTTCTGCTGAAGGTAAAAAAGTAAACAAAGTTTTAGTTGCTGAAGATGTATACTATCCTGGTGAAAGCGAAACTTCTGAATTTTATGTTTCTGTTTTATTGAATAGAGGTACAGGACGTAACATGATCATGTATTCTACTGAAGGTGGAATGGATATCGAAGAAGTTGCTGAACACACTCCACACTTAATCTTTACTGAAGAAGTTGATCCAACTGTTGGATTACAAGGTTTTCAGGCTAGAAGAATTGCCTTTAACTTAGGTCTTTCCGGAAATGCTTTTAAAGAAATGGTTAAATTCATCGATTCATTATACAATGCTTACATTGGTTCTGATGCGTCTATGTTTGAAATCAACCCGGTTTTGAAAACATCTGACAACAAAATTATGGCTGTTGACGCTAAAGTAAATATCGATGATAATGCTTTATACAGACAACCTAAATATGCTGAAATGAGAGATATCCGTGAGGAGAATCCAATCGAAGTTGAAGCTAAAGAAGTAGGTTTGAACTATGTAGATCTTGACGGTACTGTAGGATGTATGGTAAACGGAGCTGGTCTTGCAATGGCAACTATGGATTTAATTAAATATGCTGGTTTTGAGCCTGCTAACTTCCTTGACGTTGGTGGAACTGCTGATGCAAAACGTGTTGAAACTGCTTTCCGTATTATCTTAAAAGATCCAAACGTAAAAGCAATTTTAATCAATATTTTTGGTGGAATCGTTCGTTGCGACCGTGTGGCGCAAGGAGTTGTTGACGCTTACAAAAATATGGGTGATGCTATTAAAGTGCCAATTATCGTTCGTTTGCAAGGAACAAATGCTGAAATTGCAAAAGAATTAATTGACAATTCAGGTATGCCAATTTTATCAGCTGTTCAATTTCAAGAAGCTGCTGACCAGGTTAAAGCTGCATTATCTTAATCAAATAAGAAATCAATTATATAGAAAAGAAGCCGTCTCAAAACAAAATTTGAGGCGGTTTTTTATTTGTTGCCCATTTTGGCTTTTAATGTTTTGATTTTAAGGGAAGGAAAAAAATTGCCCTTATGCTGCAATTTTCTTTCTTAAGTTGTGTCCTAAAGCCAT
>NZ_LMEF01000018.1 GCF_001427905.1 Flavobacterium sp. Root420 | reverse complement strand
GAATAAAACTTAATCTAAAAGGAATGAGCCCGATACAATATCGAGCTCATTATTATCAAATTTAATTATAAATTCGTCTAAACTTTTGGGTGCAGTTCATTGTGAAGGCTTTTCTAAAAAAAATAAATAAACTGAACACAAATTCAAAGCGATCCTAAACACAAGATCACTCTAATTGTCTTTATATTTTTTTTAATACTTTCTCAGGATAATCTGTAATAATTCCATCAACCTGTAGGGCAAGCATTCGTTCAATAGCTGCATCTTCGTTAACGGTCCATGGTATAATTTTCATCTTTAAAGTTCGAAGCGGACCCATCTGATTTTTGTCCAGCAATTTATAATTCGGACTATAAATTTCCGGTATGAAATCAAGCCTTGCCAAGTTTTCCGTCAAAGTGCCTTCACCTACAAGAAAGGCAATGGTAGGTTTAGGATATTTTTTATGAAAAACATTTAAAAGCACCGGATCAAAAGACTGTATATTCATCTTTTTTTCAATTCCTTTATCATTAATTATTTTCATCACCATTGCAGAAAATACTTCAGGCTGTGGCTGTCGTATACCGTAATCTGCTTTTTCTGATTTGATTTCAATATTATACCTGGCCGGCTTTAGCTTATTTATCTTGATGTAATGCTCCACACTATCGATTACCTCTGAAAGTAATGGTTTATACGTTTTCATTTTTTGCTGACTTGGAAAACTAACATTTCCTCTGGAACCGCTGTCAAATCTTTTAATGCTGTCATACGTCATTTCATAAAGATTATAGCTGTGTTCTTTTTCTTTTGCTATAGGATTTCCATCAGGATCTGACATATACTGGGCCGACATAAAAGTCTCATGCGAAACCACCACTTTTTGATCTTTGGAAATCACAACATCAAGCTCTATAACAGCAACACCTTTTTTTACTGCGCTCAAAAAAGCCGGAATGGTATTCTCCGGAAAATTGCCACGGTCACCACGATGTCCCTGCACCTCAACAACATGTTTCTGAGGTGTCTGACTTGTGGTAGCACATTGATAGGCTGTTACTATTAATGTACAAAGAAACAGGGCCTTTATTGTTCTTATCATGTGATTCTGAATTATTTTACTTTGTCAATTCGATAACTGCTGCTGGCCGTATGGGTTTTACCAAACATGTCAGTAGCTTTTATTTCAATTGTATGTTGTCCCAAAGCAAGATCAGAAGGAATATTTCCTCTCCAAACATGCGTGCTTTTTTCAGGATCTGATGAGCGTCTTCCTGGCATCAATACTTCTGAAAGCTCCCATTCATAAACCAGTGCTACATAAGACGGATCCTCTGTCTGCACATAATCCATCTCTTTCCATTCTCCCTGATCTACACGGTACACCACTTTATCTTTTTTGCTTCCCATAAAAAAGTTCACAAATACACCTGATTTGGTACGTTTACCTTTTGCAACCACTTTTGGAGTAAAAACCTTCATTTGATAATCCTGCGCTTTTCCAGCTGTTTTGTAATCTACCGTATATTGATTTCCTGCAAAATGAATGAAAGCATATCCCTTTGGTGTTCCGTCTCTCATAACTGAAATTGGAATTCCTTTCTCATCCAATTTTCCTGAATACCAATCACCTGATGTTGTTCCGATATTATAATGATGGTGCGGTTTCTCTTGTAACCAGCCATTCTTCTGATCGAAAAAATCCTGACGTTGCATATGGGTGTGCGCCGAAAGTGACAGCGTATTTGGGAAATCCTTCAGCAATTCAAATAACTTTTGACGGTCACTGTCCCTGAAAGAATCGTCTTTAGGATCCGGCTCACTAAGCGGAATATGAAAAGCCATTACAATCAGATTGTCTTTAGGTACTGTTTTAAGATCGTTTTCAATAAATTGCATTTGTTCCTCTGTAAATCCTCCCCAATATCCTTCATTATCCCTTGGGTCAGGATATAAAACATCATCAAGTATTATAAAATGTACTTTGCCATAATTGAAAGCATAATTGGCAGGTCCGAAATGAGCTTCGTAGGTTTCATCAGCAAGATTATCAGCTTTGGCATCAAAATTTAGATCGTGGTTTCCTAAAAGATTGTACCATGGAATCCCAATTTTTTTGACTGCCTGAATATAGGGATTGAATAAGCTAAGGTCATTCCCAACCAAATCTCCCATGCTCAGTCCAAACGGAATGTTCTTAATTCCTTCAACCTCTGAAACAATTCCTCTGGTAAAAAAATCAACTTCTTCCAAATTATAAGGCTGAGGATCTCCAAAAACAAGTGCTGTAAAATCAGCCGTTTCTTTTTGTGTTATCAATCCAAAATCAACTGACTCCGGAAGTTTTCCTGTTGGCGCGACACCTTCGAATTTACTTTTTGGAGAACCTTCTGGTTTGTAATTGTAAAAAAACTGTGGAAGGTTGTCTTTGTTAACCCCTATTTTATAACCTGAAGGCTTAATTACAGCGATAATAGCGTTGTTTTCCACAGGAAGTACATAGTTTCCTTTTTTGTCTGTAACTACTACTTCTCGTCCGTTGGTTACTGCAACATCTGCAATACCTTTTTCTTTTTTGTCTTTTTTCCCGTTTTGATTCAAATCTTCAAATACGTTTCCTTTGACAGTTGTTTGTGCGGTTAAAATCCCGCAAAACAATATTGCGCCTAATATAATTGTCTTTTTCATCTTTAATTTTTTATTTGTCCCACCAAACTTTAGAATTGATATTATCTCCTTCAATCATCTGAATGGCTTCCATATAGTTTTCGTAGTTTTTAATCTGCTGATTATCCGGATAGGTAAATCTTGAAGGCATGATTCCTCCGTTAAGCATTGCCGTTGTAGTGGGCAAAACCGGAAATCCTGTTCTGCGGTATTCAAACCATTGTTGATAATCGGTAAAATATAGCGCATAATACTTTTGAAGCATGATTCTCTCTAATGTACCATTATACTGCGCCTGTATATTATCGAAATAATTAGCAGGAGCTACGGCCTTCACCTGCTCTATAGCCGACTTAACACCTTTTACATAATGTCCGGCTGCATCTGCAACATAACCTCGCTGTGCCATTTCTGCTTTGATAAATTCCACTTCGGCATAAGTCAAAATAAAGATCTGCATAGGGTTTTGCGCCTGCACATTCACTAATGTTGAGGCATTGTACTTAAACTGAGAATCAGAACCTGCATAAGCACTTGTAATTCCTTTATACCCAAGAGGCGCATTGGTAACCAGAGCTGTAGCTCCCGTGGCAATTATGGCTCTTCTCGGATCTTCAAGAGCATTAAGGTTATCAATAAAAAACGAAGCCATTTTTATATTAAGGTTAAAATCCTGCGGTCTTCCCCATGGAGACATATTAGGAGAAACACCTGTAACTTTTAAAATCGCGCCTTCGGCTGTAGTTGTAAAAACCGGATAAATTTCAGGATGCTCAATCATATACGTCAGCTTTTCAAAAGCTTTCGTTTCGGTGCGGTTTGATACTCTTAACAATAATCGCATTCTTAACGAATTGGTGAATTTCTTCCAGCTGGCCACTTTATTCTGAAACAAAATATCTTCGGCATAAATCATAGGTTTACTAACATCATAAAGTGTATTGGCTCTTTCCAAATCTGCCAGTAAGATCTCATAAATAAATTCCTGTTTATCATATCTTGGATATAGAATTCCCTCTTCTCCACGCGTAGCTTCGCTCATCGGAACAGGTCCGAAAAGATCCGTTAAATTGGCATAAACCAAAGCATTAAGCGTGAGAGCAATCGCTTCATAATTACCGTCTTTGGCTTTTACCGAGGCCATACGCATTTCTCTGATGTTATTAAGCCATTTGTAATAATTATTCCATGCTGAATTACCAATATTATTACTGACATCATAGCGATGAAGTCCGCCGGTAATACTTGGATATGTTAGGGATACCTGCATTAAATTGAAGGTAACATCAACACTTTGCAGCGCATTCTGAGAAGCAATCCCATAAATTATCGGATTCAATAGTGTACCGGGACTTACCTCGGTTATAAGATTAGGATTTTCATTAAGCTCTTCAAAACCTTGTGTACAGGAAATACTCATTCCGGTAAGCAATACTAATATTGCAGCAATTTTTATTTTTTTCATTGTCTTATTATAAAGTCAAACTTAAATTAAAACCATACGTCGTCGGCGAAGGCATCTGTCCTGTTTCTACACCAGGAAGAATAGTGTCACCATTTAGTGCTGCTGTTTCAGGGTCATAGATTGGGAAATCTGAAATAACAGCTAAATCTCTTGCGAAAACTGAAAACTGAACCGACTGCAGACCTGTATTTTTAATCCATCTTTTTGGCATAGCATATTGAAGGCTTATTTCACGCAGTTTCGCATAAGAAGCATCAAATGAATTGGATTCAATATTGGCTCTTCTGTAATAACGAACATACCAATCTGCCGTCGCCACTTTCTTTGTATTTGGCGCATAGCTGCCGTCAGCATTCTGAATCACTCCATCTCCAATGATAAAACCATCGGCTCTACCCATTTCAGTAGAATCCAATTTACCCTGCTCAGCAAGTTTGTGGTGTGTCATTGAATAAAGCATACCGCCATACTGCCCGTCAATAGTTACGTTCATTGTAAAATTGCCAATGGTAAAAGTATTGGTCAAACCTGCCTTCCAATCCGGGCTCGCATCTCCAATGTATTGTATTTGTTCAGGATAAGCCGGAAGACCTGCATTGTCGTATACAATCTGCCCGTCAGGTGATCTCACAAAACCAAAACCATAAATTGCACTTGTAGTCCCTCCTACTTTTGCAATGATAGAAGCTGTTCCTCCTGTACCAATAATCTGTTGTCCGTCGATTCCTTCTGCAAGTTCCATTACTTTATTCCAATTGCGTGACCAGTTTAGGTTTGCATTCCATTTGAAATTTTTATGATCTATGAATTTTCCGCCAAGAGTAAGCTCAACACCACGATTCCTAACTTCACCTCCGTTTAATACTGCTCCACTGTACCCTGTTGAAAAGTCCATCGGAATATCAATAATTTGATTTTTTGTGCTGCTCTCATAGACAGTTCCATCCACTGTCAGGCGATTATGAAGCATTCTGATTTCAAAACCAGTTTCAAAACTGGTGGTAATCTCCGGTTTAAAATGGTCATTGTATAAAACCGTCAACGTCTGGGCTGAACTCGGAAAAGCACTTTGTCCATAATACTTTTGAGTTTTATAAGGCTCTGTATCATTCCCAACCTGTGCATAAGAAAACCTGTATTTTAGATAATCAATCGCTTTTGGCAAGGCAGCCATTTCTGAAATGATTAAACTTGTATTTACAGATGGATAAAAGAAAGAATTGTTTTTTACCGGCAATGTACTGGTCCAGTCATTTCTTCCTGTTACATCTACAAAAAGCATTTCACCATATGACAAGGAAACCAAGCCGTAAAGACTGTTCATTTTTTTATAAGCATCTCCTAAAGTTAAAATTGGTGCGCTTGATCCGTTTGAAAGTTTGTAAACTCCAGGAACTACTAAACCTGTTACCTCTGCTTCAGTACGTCTGTATTTGTAACTCATGGCATTTCCTCCGGCTGAAGCCGCCAGAGCGAATTTGCTTCCAAAATTCTTTTTATAAGACAGTAAAAAGTCCGTATTGATTTCCTGTTTGTACACATCCTGTCTTTCATAAAAACCTTTTGCATATCTGTTGATACTATAAGGTCTTTTTTGTTCTCTGGTCTGATTGTAAGTATTAAGAGCTGAACGAAGCATTAAATCCAGATTTGAGGACAATTTAATATTGGCAAAAATATTTCCAACAATCTGGTCACTATTCAACGTATTAGTAGCTTCATAGGCAATTAAATAAGGATTGTCAATAAAAGAACTGAATGGATGCAACTGTTGAATCTGTTCTTTTCCTTTCTCCCAAATAGGACGATACCAATCAAGATCAATGTTTGGCTGTTGGAAAATCATGAAATAAGCAATGGAACCGTTATTATAACCTGTTGAAGGAAGGTTATCACTGTTTCTGGTATTGTAGTTTACGGTAGTTCCTAATTTGATTTTCTCCGATACCTGATAATTGGCATTGATGGCAGCCGTTACCCTGTCAAAACCAGTATTGGGCATAATCCATTCATTTTTCTGGCGACCAAGTGAAAGACGCATAGAGCCTTTCTCATCACCACCTTGTATAGAAATGTTGTTGTTTAAGGTTATCCCGGTGTTCCAGAAATCTTTACGGTTGTCTCTATAAGAAGTCCACGGAACCCTGTTTGCTGACTGACCTTGGAGTGTTGGATCATATTGATAGAAATTTTGTCCGGTAAAAGCAGGTCCCCAGGCGCTGCTGGTTCCACTAGTACTGGTTCCGTCGGCAGAATTTCCATAAGAATAATACTGGTTTCCCTGAGCATCAGGCGAATTACCTGTTCCTTGTCCATATTTGTATTGATAGTCCGGCCATCTCTGTACTTTATCAAAAGCAGCACTCGTACTGTACGAAATACCAAGTCCTTTGTTTTTCTTGCCCGATTTTGTGGTAAGAATCAATGCTCCATTTGCAGCACGGCTACCATAAAGCGCGGTAGCTCCTGCTCCTTTTAAAACGGTAACACTCTCAATATCATCAAGATTAAGATCTGAGATTCCGTTACCATAATCAATAGGTGAATCTTCTCCCATGTAAGCGCTTGATGAACCTGAGGTTGTCATTTCTGCATTCACCGGTACGCCGTCTACTACAATAAGCGCATAGTTTCCTTTTGGACTCAGCGATCTGTTTCCTCTCAGTGTAATCTGCTGTGAGTTAATTGGTCCGGAACCTGCTGAAGTAATACTCAATCCTGCAACTTTTCCTTTCAAAGCAGACGACCAGTTATTAGATCTGGCCTGAGATAAGCTTTCCGACTTTATGGTCTGTTGTGAAAACCCAAGTCGTTTTTCTTCTCTTTTAATCCCTAAAGCCGTTACAACAACCTCATCTAACTCACTTGTACTTACTTTCATGGTAATGGTAAGGAACGAATTGCTTACTGCAACATCCTGTGAAAGATACCCCAGATAAGAAACGGTAAGAACTGCTGAAGAGTTTGACACTGCAAAGTTGAAATTCCCTTCCATGTCCGTCAAAGTACTGGTGTGAGTTCCTTTTTCAAGAACTGTAACTCCTGGCATTGGAAAGCCACTTTCATCAAGTACTTTTCCGCGTACGGTCATCTGGGCGTGCCTATTTTTGGTCACTATAATAGTATTATTAATCTTTTTGAAAGAAAGTCCGGTTCTTTCTGAGATTTTTAAAAGGATGTTATCAAGACTTTCTTTTTCAGCAAAAATCGTGATGCGCTGAGAAGTCCCCGATATTTTTTCATCAAAAACAAAAGTGAAGGCTGTTTTTTGCTCAATCACTTTAAAAAATTCTGTAATTGTGGCATCCTTCAGATTTAAGCTTATTTGGCTTTCTTTTGTCGAATTTGTAATGGCAAATCCCTGAAGAGTCAAAAAGAATGTTATCAGTATATAAAGATTTTTCATCTTCATATAGTTATTGAAAAAAAATTGTAGTTTCGTGTTCATTACTATTGGGCTATAAATTTTTATTTGTAGTCTTTTTTTTAATGCCCGTTTCCGTTGCACCGGAGGCGGGTTTATTATTTAATCTTTAGGCGTCTTTCTTCTTATAACAATATGGTTTTGGGTTAGGTAAATTATTTTTAGCTGTTTCAAAAAGGCAATACTTTCCAATACATTCTCTAATTTTTCATCTTTAAATTTTCCTGAAATGGTAAATTTTTTGATTTCCTGATCTTCAAATGTGATATCCACATTGTACCAGTTTTCAATAATTTTGGCTGTTTCAGAAAGTGTTGTTTTTTTAAGAATAATGGTGTTGCTGGCCCAGGCAATACCTTCTGAACTATCGTCTGTTGAAATATGAAAATCAGCATTATGCTTCAGATCAGCTTGTTGGTTTTTAACAATAACTACCTTGTTTCCTGAGGCAGAGCTAACTTCAACTCTTCCGGTAAGAACACTTACTTTGGTAGATCTGTGTTTATAGGAGTTAACATCGAATGAAGTGCCCAGTACCCTAACTTTTACATCATGAGTTTGTACAATAAAAGGTCTTTTTACATCGCGAAACACCTTAAAATAAGCTTCTCCACTGAGTTTGATATTTCGGGTGTCCCCGAATTCTTCCGGATAGGTAATACTGCTGTTGGAGTTCAGCACTACCACGCTACCGTCTTGCAGCAAAACTTCTTTTTTTTCTCCTTTATGGGCAATCTGAATGATCTCCTTTGGTGTCAATACAAATTTTACAACGGAAAAAGAAACTGCAATGGCAACAATTAAAATCGCTGCAATTCTGAGGGCTTTTTTAAATCTAAAATTTCCAGGTTGTTTTTTGGTTTGTAATTCATGGAATGTTTTTCCGAGAATTATATCACCCTTTGAATCAGGGAATTGATACAGGCTAATAGTTGAATCATCCTGCATTTTGTCGAAAAAGGCTTCAACAGCCATTTTTTCTTCGGGTGTGCAAGTACCTTCTGTGTATTTTTTTGCCAGTAGCAAAAGGGCTTCTTTTTTCAAAATGAGTGCTTTTATAGATAAGTCACCAATTTTGATTCAGACAAGTAGTCGAAAAAGCAGTCTTAACGTTTTCTTAAAACAGTACTTTTTTAGTTAACATAAAGAAAGGTTGCCCAGTAAAAAAGCAGTGTATTATAATGATATCCATTAAGACGCAACTGTTTTAAAGCATTGCTGATATGCTTTTCGACGGTATGGATAGAAAGGCTTAATCTTTCTGCAATTTCAGCATTCGAAAAGTGCTCCATTCGGCTTAATAAAAAAACCTCACGACACTTGGGTGTCAATTGACTGATCTGATTCATAATACCGTTTTCGAATTCAATATATTCGATGTTATCCACGGTATTGTTCGGCTCCGGAATAGTCTCCAGAACTTCAAGATGCTCACGATCAAATTTCAAGCTTCTGATATGATTGGCAATTTTGTATTTTACAGCCCTGAAAAGATAAGCTTCGAGATTAAGAATAACTGTATTTGCTGAATTTTTCCAAAGACTGATAAAAATTTCCTGAACGATATCCTCACAAATTTCTTCTTCTTTATAAATCTTAAAAGCATACGTATACAATTTCTTCCAGTATCGGTCGAAGATAATTGCAAACGCGTCATGGTTTTCCTGAAAAATCAATTTCTGGAGTTCTTCGTCAGACATTTGCAAAAGATAGTTTTTCATAATAGCTTTAAAACAACAAATGAAAACTAACACACAAAAAATACCTAAAAAGTTGATTTATCTTTATGTTAAATTAATAGCGTATTACCACAGAAATAAGCTACAACAAATGTTAATATCGTTTTTCTTTTAACTTAATCTGCTTCCTTTTTACACATTTATTTAATTCAAAGAAAAAATATTGAGAGCCTCTAAATGTGTTTTTCACACATAAAAAAGTAACAATAAAGACTTAAAGTGACCTAAAAATCATCCTCTGTTTCATCATTTTTCTCTAACTTAGCGGGGTAGATCTTACTATTTAAGATTGAGACAAACTTTGTTTTTTCTGCAAAGAACTGAACGAAAAAGAATTACTATTTTTTCCACTCCTTTTTTCAGAAAAACATTTTATAATAATTTTAGTTAATTGAAAACTATGAGCAAATTTGATTTTGGAATTGTAGGATTAGGTGTAATGGGTCGTAATTTACTTTTAAATATTGCGAACCATAAATTTGCAGCAGCAGGTTTAGATTTAGATACCGAAAAAGTTAATTCTCTTCAGCAAGAGGCCGGTCCTGATGATACCATTGAAGCAACAACAGATGTTAAACATTTTGTAGAACTTATTCAACAACCAAGAGCTATTATGCTGCTGGTTCCTGCAGGAAAGCCTGTTGACAGTGCAATAGCAAGCTTACTTCCTCACTTAGACAAGGGAGATATTATCATTGATGGCGGTAATACTTATTTCACCGATACCGACAGAAGATTTTTAGAATTATCTGCTAAAGGGATTCATTTCTTTGGAATGGGAATTTCAGGAGGTGAAAAAGGTGCCCGATTCGGCCCTGCTATGATGCCTGGTGGCGATCAGAAAGCATACGAAAGACTTCGCCCAATTTTTGAGGCTATTGCAGCAAAAGTTGATGGAGAACCTTGTGTAGAATACTTAGGAAACGGATCTGCCGGTAACTATGTAAAAATGGTTCATAACGGAATCGAATACGGAATTATGCAATTGATTTCTGAGATTTATGACCTGATGAAAAGAGGTTATAATCTGGATGAAGATACGATTCAGAAAACTTTTGAAGAATGGAACCAAACGAACGATCTTAAGTCCTATCTGATCGAAATCACCGGAAACATACTGAAACAAAAAGATGAAGACGGAAGCAGACTGATCAATAAAATTTCAGATTGGGCAAAATCTAAAGGAACAGGAAAATGGACTTCTCAAAACGCAATGGATTTGCAAGTACCGATTCCAACTATTGATGCAGCGGTTTTTATGCGCGATATGTCTAAAACGAAACCGGAAAGAATTGAAGCTGCAAAAAAAATAATTTGGAACAGTAGCGAAACTACCGTAAATACAAGCGAGGCGATTGCTGCTTTAAAATCAGCTTTATACTTTTCTATTGTTGTGACTTATGCACAAGGATTAGCGCAGCTTCACACTGCTTCTAAAGAATATAACTACGGATTAAATTTAGAAACTGTTGCCAAAATATGGCGAGGAGGCTGTATTATTCGTGCCAACATTTTAGAAGATTTCAGAAAAGCTTATGTTACAAAAACAGATTTACCAAATTTACTTTTAGATGCTGGAATTGCTTCAAAACTAACGGAGAACCAGGCAGGAATGCGAGCAGTGATTCAATTTGCAGTTCAAAAAGGATTACCTGTAGCGGGACTAATGAATTCATTAGCTTATTTTGATGCCTACAGATCCGAAAATCTCCCAACAAACCTAATTCAGGCACAGCGCGATTATTTTGGCGCTCACACTTACGAAAGAATCGATACTACCGGCGTTTTCCACACACAATGGTCTGAATAAGGAACCTTAGCAACACAACACACAAATGAGTAAGTTCAAAAATATAAATCCAACAATCATTGTCATTTTTGGAGGAACCGGAGACCTGGCAAAAAGAAAACTCTTTCCTGCATTTCAAAATCTGTATCTCGATGGCCGTATGTCGAAGAAATTTGAGATCATCGCACTCGGAAGAGCTGAAAAAAGCAATGAAGAGTTTCGAAGCTATGTGCTAGAAAATCTAAATATCTTTTCAAGAAAGAAAGATATTGCGGATCCGGAAACTCAAAAATTTCTTTCTCACATAACCTATCATAGCCTTGATATCGACAAAGAAGAATCGTATCAAAGTCTAAATGAAAAGATAAATAATATTGATGAAACGTTTGGAGAACGTGCCAATCGTCTTTTTTACCTTTCCATTACGCCTTCTTTCATAAGTACCATTTCCAGTAATATTAAAAAAATCGGGTTGGCTGCTAATCCTAAGCAAGATCGTATCATTATTGAAAAGCCTTTTGGTTACGATAAAACTTCAGCGATTGCCCTTAATGAAATGCTTTCGCAGACTTTCAAAGAAGAACAAATTTACAGAATCGATCATTATCTAGGTAAAGAAACCGTTCAAAACATTCTTGCTTTCCGTTTTGGAAATTCGATGTTTGAACCTTTATGGAGCCGAAACTTCATCGACTTTGTTCAAATTACAGTAGCAGAAGAAGTTGGCGTTGAAGAACGCGGTGGGTTTTATGAAGGAGTTGGAGCCTTAAAAGATATGATTCAGAACCATTTGCTTCAAATTTTATGTATGACCGCTATGGAAGCTCCGGCTTCATTGGAAGCGGATGACATCCGAAACCGTAAAGCAGATGTTTTAAAATCGATTCGCCGTATCAAACCGGAGGAAGTGGATCATTATGTTGTCAGAGGTCAATACGACGCAGGTGCTATAAAAGGAAATCCTGTTCCCGGATATCGTCAGGATAAAGGGATTGCTCCCGATTCTATTACAGAAACATACGTGGCCATGAAAATTTATCTGGATAACTGGAGATGGCAGGGCATTCCGTTTTATTTGCGTACCGGAAAAAGAATGGAAGAAAAACAATCTTCTATTATTATACAGTTTAAACCAGTTCCGCATTCCTCATTTTCATACGGAAAAGAAGGCATGACTCCAAACAGACTTATTATCAATATTCAGCCTGCAATGGATATAAAACTGCAGTTTATGACCAAAAAACCAGGTCTGTCACTTTCTTTAAGACCGGCAGAAATGATATTTGATTATTTCGCCTGCTCTACAATGTCTCCGGAAGCTTATGAAACATTGATCGCCGATGCATTGGCAGGAGATCCGACTCTATTCATGCGATGGGATCAGGTAGAACAAGCCTGGGATGCAATTGATACTATTCAGCAACTATGGAAAAATACAGTGCCTGTCAAATTCCCAAATTACAAAGCAGGAAGCTGGGGACCTGAAGAAGCAGACGAACTTTTAGCGCGTCAGGGACACAAATGGATTCCAAACACACAAACAAAAGAAGAACTTTTAGATGATACAGATATATAATACTACAGAAGAAATTAATACTCAAGCAGCCGCTCTTTTTGTAGCATCAGCACAAAAAGCAATAGCTGAAAAAGGCAAATTTACAGCCGTACTTACAGGAGGTTCCTCTCCTGCCGGGATTTACAAATTATTAGCTTCTGACGATTACAAAACCAAAATAGACTGGAGCAAAGTTTTTATTTTCTGGGGAGACGAACGCTGGGTGCCTCTTAATGATGACCTTAGTAATGCAAAAATGTCTTATGCTACATTATTAAGCCACGTTCCTATTCCGGCTGAAAATATTTTTGAGATGTACGCAACTGGTGTTACACCTGAAGATTTTGCCATTACTTACGAAAAATCTATTAGAAAAGTTTTAGGAGATGAAGGAAGATTTGACCTAATCTTATTAGGAATGGGAGATGACGGACACACAGCCTCACTTTTTCCAGGACAAGCTGTATTGGAGGAACAAACCAAATGGGTTTCTGCCTACTATCTGGAACCACAAAAGATGCATCGTATTACACTTACTGCACCGCTTATAAACAAAGCTGAAAAGATTGTTGTAATAGCTTTCGGAGAGAAAAAAGCGCCTGCATTGAAAGAAGTAACAACCGGATCGTATAATCCTGCAACTTACCCGATGCAATTGATTAAACCTCTTTCAGGAGAATTATTATTTCTTATAGATAAAAGTGCAGCTGGTACAAATTAGAAAATTGTTTATAACCAGTTTGTAATTAAAAATACAAACTGGTTATAATCACTTCTTATTTTTTCTTTCCGTAAAGCAAAATTCTTTTAAATGCATAAATGGCGGGAAGCTTTGGGAAATGCTCTGTTATTCTGGTTTTAAAGGTGCTGATAAATAATTCTTTCTGATCTTCCTGAAGAAGTTCCATATACGGAATCAGGGCCGAGCCTGAAATAAAATTATATAGCGCATCATGATCATTTGCAATTATGGGGTAAACTTTCTGCATGATCTGAATTTCTTCCAGTCCCCCATCAAACATAATTTGAGCATACTGATCCATGCTCAGTATTGGAGAATCTCTTTTCCATCCCTTAAAATAAGTTTTAAAAGGATCTTCTTCCGCTAATTGATATAAAATTTTATTGAGCAGATTATCTTTTTGAACGGGCATCTGCACTGCAAATTGTCCTCCCGCATTAATAACATCAATCAGTTTCGGAAATAATACCTCATGGTGATCTGACCACTGCAGCGCTGCATTACTAAAAACTAAATCCCACTTTTTATCTGATTCCGCTAAATTTTCTATTGACATTTGATCAAAACGAAGATTATTTGCTTCAAAAGATTTTGATTTTTCCAGCATTTCAGATGAGGAATCAATCCCAAGAAAATCAGTTTTGCTAAACTTTTTGGCTAATATTGAAGTTTGTTCCCCTGTACCACAACCTAAATCAATTGCATTTGACGATTCCGGCAATTTGATAAAATCCATTAAATCATAAAATGGTTTATTACGCAGATCTTTAAACTTATTATATATTTCCGGGTTCCAGGGCATATGCTGATAATTTTATGATTTTAATCAATTCTGATAATTCCTGATCTGAATAAAATCA
This sequence comes from Flavobacterium sp. Root420, assembly GCF_001427905.1. Classification (GTDB taxonomy): domain Bacteria; phylum Bacteroidota; class Bacteroidia; order Flavobacteriales; family Flavobacteriaceae; genus Flavobacterium. Next base: position 21,823 of record NZ_LMEF01000018.1, on the reverse strand, counting down.
GGTGGCTTAGCTAATTTACAATATCATTTTAATTAATTCAAAAGTTCAGCTAAAAATATGGTAGCTGTACCGACATAAGTTAACTGACATTTTAAACAAAGTAATTTGACTTTATAAACAAAATGCAAGAACTGTTATGTCGCTAATTTTGTCCCATAACTTTTAATAATTAAAATATGAGACGCAACAATTATCAGGGAGCCTTACAGCAACCAATAAGTTCAGGATTTGATGCCATATCAACCACGAGTGACGTAATTAAAGGGATTAACCTTAAGGGGAAAATCGTAATCGTAACAGGTGGAAATACAGGTATAGGGCTTGAAACCACTAAAACGTTGGCAAACGCAGGTGCTACTGTAATCGTTCCTGCCAGAAATGTTGAAAAAGCTAAGAAAAATCTTGAAGGGATTAAAAATGTAGAAATAGAGATAATGGATATTATGAATCCGGATTCTATTGATGCATTTGCGCAAAAATTCCACCTATCAAACAGACCACTGCATTTGCTTATCAACAATGCAGGTATTATGTGGGTTCCATTGCGCAGAGACAGTCGAGGAATCGAATCACAATTGGCCACTAATTATTTAGGGCAATTTCACTTAACTGCGAGATTATTTCCGGCGCTTAAAAACGCAAATGGTGCGAGAGTAATCAATGTTTCTTCTCTAGGGCATCAGATGGCTTCTTTCGATTTTGAAGATCCAAACTTTCTGCAAAGGGAATACGAAACTCTACAAGCCTACGGACAATCAAAAACCGCTAGTAATTTATTTTCTCTCGAACTTGACAATCGCGCCAAAGCATTTAATGTAAGAGCATACTCTTTACATCCTGGTTCAATCGCAGGAACTGAATTGGGAAGAGAAGCTTCATTAGAGTTATTCCAAAAAATGGGCTTTTTCGATGAAAATGGCAATCTGCTTCCTGAAGTAGCTGCAAGGTTAAAATCAATTCCACAAGGTGCTGCTACAACTGTGTGGTGTGCTACAAGTCCATTACTTGATAATATTGGAGGTGTTTATTGTGAAGATAATGATATTGCGCAATTATCAAATAATATGGATAGTGCTGGATCATATGGCGTAGAACCTTATTCTCTTGATGAAACCAATGCCAAAAAAATATGGGATTTAAGTGAGAAAATGACAGGTATATCATTTCAGTTTTCCTAATCAATAGCTAACTTTGAAAGGCATTGCCATAACCTCATATTGCCAGTTGTGAGATTTGGGGGCGTATTGCAATGCCAACAGAGATAATTATCTTTGAAATAATAATATAATACAAATATGGAACACATTTCGAAATATTTAACGCCTGAAATTAAGCTTTCCAGCTACGATGATAAGTTGTTTAAATCGGATTTAATCTTTGAGGCCCATATGCTGATTTGGTTTATTTCAGGTGAAACCAAAATAATACAGGCTGATGCTACTTTTTATTTTAAAACGGGTGATATATTTTTAATTCCAAGAAACCTGCTGGCTACCATAATAAATTATCCTAAAAATGGACAGCCACACAAAACTGTAGTAATGCATTTATCTACGGAACGCCTAAAAAAGTTCTATGAAAAAATTGATGTAGACAAAAAGCAGGTTACCGCGCAGAAAATATATAGTTTTAGCAATCATCCGTTATTAGAAAGTTGCCTGGCCTCAGTAATTCCATATTTTGAACTGGAAGGAAAGTTTCCTGAAAATATTGCATCACTAAAAATTAGTGAAGCAATAAGTATTTTACGAGAAATTGATAAAAGCGTAGATACTATTTTGGCAAATTTTGACGAACCGGGCAAAGTTGATTTAATTAATTTCATGGAGCGAAATTTTATGTTCAACCTGCCAATGGAAAAATTAGGTTATTTGACCGGTCGAAGTTTATCTACATTTAACAGAGACTTTAAGAAACAGTTTAATAGTACACCTCAGAAGTGGTTAACAGAAAAGAGGTTAGCATTGGCCTATTATCAATTGTCAGAAAAAAAGAAAAAACCAACGGAAGTTTATCTTGAAGTTGGTTTTGAAGATCTCTCCCATTTTTCCTTTGTTTTTAAAAAGAAATATGGTTTATCTCCCACTCATATCCTATCAAAAAATTCACAATAACTACCTATTATCGAGTATTTTAAAATAAAAACAACATCAAAAATGAGATGACAAAGTCATAAAAAACGTTTTCCATTTTAATTTCTTTTCATAGACTCTTTCAAATTCTTATTTATAATCCCATTTCTTCAGAAAGTTTTTTTTTCACATTTATCATATACCGATCGGTATTTGTATTATATTTGTTGTGAATCCTATCAAGTTATGCCGAAATCATGAATACTTCAGAAATCATATTAAACAAAGTAGCCCCCATTTTCAATAAACAAGGGTATGTTGGTACTAGCTTGACTGATATTACAAAGGCCACTGGACTTACAAAAGGTGCGATTTACTGTAATTTTTCAAACAAGGAAGATTTAGCATTAAAATCACTTCAATTGAATATAAAGCTTGCAATAACACCTTTATTCCAACTAGTTGCCGCTGAGCAAGGGAGTATAAATAAACTTCATAAAATAACAGATTATCAACGAAAGTATTATGATTTAGTTAAAGACAGAGGCGGATGCCCAATGTTGCGTGCAGGAGTTGATACAAAATTTATCAACCCCTTATTATTTCAGGCAGCACAAAATTTATCTCAAAAATTTACTGTCGGTTTAACTGCTATCATCAATGAAGGCATAAATAATAATGAAATTCAGCCAAATACAGATCCGGCTCAATACGCTAAAATAATTTTATCCTTAATTGAAGGAAGTTCACTTTTGGCATTTACCCATAATGATCCAAGCTATATAAATACTGCAATGGACTTTATAGATAACAGTATAATTCAAAGCATCAGGAAATAAAAATTTTTTAATCCATCAGATACCGATCGGTATTTGATATAATATATTCGAAAATGGAAAAAATATTAAAAACCAAAAGAAAAGTCAGATTTCAGGATTGTGATCCTTTTAATCACTTAAACAACTCAAAATATTTAGAGTATTTTATTAATGCCAGAGAGGATCAAATTGCTGAAAATTATGATCTTGACATCTTTAAATATATGCAGAAAACAGGGCTTAGCTGGGTTGTTGCCTCTAATCAGATAAGCTATTTAAAACCGGCTTCTACAATGGAAACCGTTGTAATTGAGTCTCAGCTGATTCAATATACCGCTAATCTTCTATTGGTAGAAATGAAAATGTGGAATGAACATGAAACAGAATTAAAAGCAATTCTATGGATAAAATTTATTCCTTACAATGTCCAGACAAAAAAAGCAGCAAATCATTCAGACGATTTAATGCAACTATTTGAATCGGTTGTTTTACCTGTTGATCAATCGATTTTTGAAAATAGATATTTAGAAATTATTCAAAAACTAAAAACCAAAACCTATGCCTAAAGTAGAAACAATAGAGCAATTTATAGCAATGGTCGAATCTAATGAACATGATAAAGCTATTGAAAAATTTTATACTACCGATGCTTCCATGCAGGAAAATCAGGCAGAACCACGGGTTGGCAGAGATAATCTTGTTGCCAATGAAAAAAACACACTTTTAAAAGTCAAATCCTTAGTATCCAAATGCATTCGTCCGTATTTTGTAAATGGTGATCACGTTGCTATTCAATGGTATTTCAAATTTGAATGGAAAAATGGGACTGTTTCTGAAATTGAAGAAATTGCCTGGCAAAACTGGCAGGACGAACTTATTAACTCGGAAAAGTTTTTTTATGATCCTAAGCAATTTACAGGCTTGTAATAGAAAAAACTCCGCAAAAGTCAGAACATTTGCGGAGTTTTTTTATTTTTATATGTGTTGAATATTTTTTTGGAATTCAATCCTACTTTACATCAAACCATAGTTTTGTAGTAAGCAAGTCTTTTCCCTGAACAGCCACAGCAGCCTGATAACTATTTCCGTTCAATGATTGCTCTGTACCGGGATAGAAGAAACGCGAAGGAATCTGTCCGTCTAAAACTGTTGCCGGACCTGCTTTCAACACAGGATAATCAAGTCTTCTCCACTCCACAAAAGCATCAAGGCCTTGTCCGTAGAATGCAATCCATTTTTGCGTACCGATTGATTTAGCATAATTTGCAGCATCATATTTTACAGTAGCCTGATTAAGATAATTAGATATAGCGGCGACATCAGTAATACCAAATTGATTAAGCGATGCCGTAATTGCATTTTTGTAAAGCTGTTCTGCGTCTCCGGCAATATAACCGCGGGCAACTGCTTCAGAAAGATTGAACAAAGTTTCAGAATAAGAAGCAATTACAGCCGGCGATGAAGAGGTCAGGAAGTAAGTTCCCGGTTTTGATGTTTTAGCAAAACCCTGACTATTGGCATCACTATTTGATAATCCATTAGCACCACCAACGTATTTCCCTACGCTAGCATCTGATGGCAACTGCGCATAAACAGGTAAGCGTGGATCTGATAATTCATTTAACTTATCAACCATTGTTTTCGAAATACGATAATCGTCGCGGGTTTCAAACCAGGCCGAGGCAGGATTCTGCTGCGGGGAACTGATGTAGGTAAACTTAAAAGTTTCGCTGTTGTTGCTTATTAACCCTGCAGCATCGGTTGTTGCCTCAATTGCAGCTTGCTTCGCTAAGGCAGGCTCTTTGTCTGAAATTCTCAATGCAATGCGCAAACGAAATGAGTTTACTAATTTTTTCCATTTTGCAATATCACCTTTATAAACCAAATCGCCGGTTACCGTACCGTTTGCTGTATTTAGCAAAGATTGGGCTTGTTTCAAATCTTCAAGTAATCCGGTGTATACTTCTTTTTGAGTATTATAGGCCGGTGTAACTTTTAGACCTGCTTCTTTATAAGGAATACTTCCATAAGCATCTGTCAACAATAAAAATGTCCATGAACGAAGGGTCAATGCAATTCCTCTATAATTTGAATTTGCCTGCTCTTGTGGAAAATTAATAATAGTGTTCAAATCCGTAATCAGGCTTGAGTATCCCGTATTCCACAAAGAAGTGAAAGACGTGTTAGATACATCGTATCGATCCGGTTCAGTATATTGGATTTTAGCCCAATGCTGCACAAACAACAAAGACGAGTCAAAGTTATTGGTTGACCCCCAATATAAATCGGCTCCTTGTTTTAATGATCCTGTTAACAGGTAAGGTGCCAATGGTGTTTCAGTTGCGTTTGGATTTTTATTAATATCATCCAAAGTATCGCTGCAAGAGGTCAATGACAATGCAAACAGCGTTATATATACTATCTTTTTTAGCATGATTTCGTGTTTTTAAAATTTAAGGTTGACATTAAGGCTAAAATTTCTGGTAGTTGGTAAGGATAAACTTTCCAAACCTTGTGCATTTCCAGTATTAAAAGCGGTTTCAGGATCGATATTGGGTGCGTCTTTGTAAATAAAGAACAGATTACGACTTGCAGCTGTAATACTAGCTCCCTGAAATCCAAGCTTCTTAGCTAATTTCTTATCCAGATTGTACGTAAGTTTTACTTCTCTTAGTTTTACAAAAGTGGAGCTGTAAATATAGGCTTCACTAATATTGTATGGCGCTTTGTAATATTCCTGTGCACTAAGAACTGAAGTGTTTGGAGTTCCATCAGCGTATACTCCGTTAAAAATCATTCCATCATCATATACCACTGCTCCACCCGGGGCAGTTGCACCAGCTGGTAATAAAGTTTTCGTAGTACCTGCCAGATAGTAATTTAGTCCACCGTTGGCTGCGTCACGACCTGGAAGGGTTTGAGCCAGTACACCTGTGTAATTACCTGTTCTGTTTGTTCCTGAAAAAAGCTCTCCTCCTACACTTGCATCAATAAGGAACGAAAATTCAAGATTTTTATAGGTCAATGTGTTGGTAAGACCAGCTAAATAATCCGGAGTGTAATGTCCTAATACTTTCTTTTGCGGATCAGCCTTAGGCAATCCATTCGCTCCTACTACTATATTGCCATTGTCGTCACGCTGATAAGCTGTACCATACAGTGCGCCGTAAGCCTGACCTACAGATGCCAACACATCTACACCTCCCGAAGTACCAATAGTGTAGTTTTGAATCTGTTTATCATAATCCAGAATCTCTACTTTGCTTATATTCTTTGAATAATTTACCCCTACGTTCCATTTGAAATTTTCAGTTTGAACAGGGGTTCCATCCAATTGAATTTCTATACCATGATTATTTATTTTACCTGCATTGATTAATTGCGAAGTATAACCACTTGAAGCAGTTGTTTTTATCTCCAGAATCTGGTCAAAACTATCAGTATTATAATAAGCGGCATCAAAATGCAGCCTGTTTTTCCAGAACGAGGCTTCTAAACCAACTTCGGTAGAACGGGTTGTTTCCGGTTTTAAGTTCTCATTCAATTTCTTCTGTGAAGAGGTCTGGATCGGATTTCCGTCAAATGCAGTTTGAAAATTATAAACCGTAGACAATTGGTACGGATCTGCATCATTTCCTACCTCTGACCAACCACCACGTACTTTTAAAAAGTCAAGTGTATTGCTTTTCAGCTTTAGGGCATCAGATAACACCAAACTACCGTTAATAGAAGGATAGAAATAAGAACGATTACTGCTTGGCAATGTCGATGACCAGTCATTACGAGCTGTTACATTCAAAAATGCATAATTTTTATACCCAAGTTGTGCCGACGCATAAGCACTATAAACTCTCAATCTTGATAATGAATTTGATGAAGTTAACGGATCTCGCGAATTGGTCAATGTATATAAATCTGGCACCGCCAAACGTGGTGCTTTTTGATAATTGTTTGCATCGCTATGGTTGCGCACATTGAAACCGGCAAGAGCATCCAGACTAAAATCATCATTTAGTTTTTTGGTATAGGTAAAAATACCTTCTGTGTTTTGCTCATTTACTGTGTAAGCATCTTCAGCATAAGAACCGAAAGGCGTTCCGTTTGTACCATACTTAATCTCATACTTTCTGCGATCGTTATAATAATCAACTCCGGTACGGAATCTAAAATTAAGTCCGTCGAAAATCTTTGCATCCAAATGAATATCCCCTATTAAACGGTTACGTTGTTGGCTGGTAGTATTATAATAGGCATTCCAATACGGATTGCTGTAATAGCTATTGTTCCAGTTAACATCTCTGTTATTTTGAAGCTGATTGATATCTACCTGGCGTCCGAACCAAAGAAATTGTAACATTACACCGGCAGCACGGTTACCTGATGGACCACCTGGCAAGGCCGGAGCATTGGTAACAATATAATTAGCTGTTACACCCACTTTTATATTTTCTGTTAATTGATAATTAGAGTTAACCGTAAAGTTTGTTTTGTTTACCTCACTGTTAGGCACTGTTCCTAATTGCTTTTGATTATTTACTCCTAAGCGAAAATCTGATTTCTCATCTGATTTGGCCACAGAAATACTATTATCATAGGTAAGACCAGTATTAAAGAAGTTTTTCACATTATCAGGATGAGCTACAAAAGGTACTGCCTGACCATTTGAATAAAACTGAGGAATAAGGCGTCCGTCCAGTTTAGGTCCCCAGCTTTCATCAACTCCATCATTAATTCCGCCTCCTTTACCATCTACATAACTAAACTTTCCGTTTGATCCTTGTCCAAATGAATTTTGAAAATCCGGTAAAGTAGTAACCTGAGAAACAGTTATACCTGAACTGAAGCTTATACCTAGTCCCTTTTGACCTTTTCCTGATTTTGTAGTAATAAGAACAACGCCATGTGCGGCACGGGATCCGTAAAGAGCAGCTGCGTTAGGACCTTTCAATACCGTTAAAGTTTCAATATCTTGCGGATTCAAATCGGCAATCGCATTTTTGAAATCACGGGTTGCGCCACCAAAGTTCAACTGTGAATTGTCTACCGGAATTCCATCCACCACAAATAATGGCTGATTATTTCCGGCTATAGAGGTTTCACCACGAATAACAATACGTGAAGATCCCATATCACCCTGTGAATTGGTGATGCGTACTCCTGCCAATTTACCAGTAAGGCTATTCAAAAAATTCGTTTCTTTTGTTTCTCCCAAATCCTTACCTTTTAAGGATTGGGTAGTATATCCTAAAGATTTCTTTTCTTTTGTAATACCTAAGGCGGTCACTACAACTTCTGATAAAACATTTTGTTCTTCAGTAAGAGCAATAACAACTGCATTTTCATTCACTACAATTTCTGTTTTTTTGTATCCCAAATAACTCACCACTAGTGTATAAGGGAATTTTTGTCCTGTTTGGAAATAAAACTTTCCATCCAAATCTGTTACAACCCCGTGTGTAGTACCTTTAATGTTTACCGAAGCACCGATAACAGGCTCCTTTGTAATAGCATCAATTACTGTTCCGTCGAGTCTGGACTGGATTAACGGTTTGGTTTCCTGAGCTTTAATTCCAATGGAAATCAACAAAAAGCATAACCAGACATATCTATTTAATTTTTTTTTCATTACTTTGTTTTGGTTTAATAAATGAGGTGAGCCGAAAACGGATTTACTCCACTCTCGCTTTCCTTATAGAGATGAACAATTTCTTTAAACTTCACCATTTCTGCTGCAACAGAAATGGTTTTTTCTTATCTACACATTCGTTTTTTCATTTTTATTTTATTTTGGATTATTATTATTTGAATTGATTTTATAAGAATTCAATCCAAAACTAAAGATGAATTCTTAAACTCTACTAACTAGATAGAACAAAAGTATATTAAAAATAGTAACCCCAAAAGTTTAATTGTTTTTTTTTTGCAAAAAAAATGTTAACTAAAATTTTAGTGAATTTTAAATTACTACAAACAAGAGAGTTAATACGGGAGCTCCTAAATTATTCATGTAAGAATTTTAGGAAACAAATGCTGTTAAATAAAAAAATAGCTGCCAGTATTGACAACTATTCTCTTTTCGAACCTAGATCTTTATTTTAACACAACAAGATATTTTACCGCAAAGGGCGCAAAGTATTTTTTATAGGTGTGTTTGCTGTGGCTTTATTAAGTTCGCAAGGCTCTGTCACAAACTTTGAGGTTAGAGCTGATTTTAACCGCAAGGTGCGCAAAGTATCTTTTCCAGATGTGTTAACAGTGGCTTTATTAAGTTCGCGAGGCTTCGCCCATAAACTTGGCGGCTTTGCGACTTGCGAGATTAAATAAAAACTTCACGAACATTAAAGAAGCTTTTGGAAAATTCTTATGAAGTAAAGCTTAAAAAAAAAATCCCCTCTACTTTTTAAATAGAAAGGATTTTTTAGTTTGAATTGAAGCGAATTTTTAGAATTTGAAAGTCAAATTTATTAAGAAATTTGCTGGTGGCTGAGGTGCTCCCCAGGAACTCCAATATTTTTCATTGGTAAGATTGTTTAACTTAACTCCCACTCTCCAGTTTGATTGCTCATAAAATACAGTTTGATTAAAAATCGTGTAAGATGGAATATAAAAAGTATTCGCAGTCAACATATAACTTTTGTCTACATAATTAGCTCCAACTCCAATACCAAATCCTTTTAAAACATTTTGAAATTTATAAGAAGCCCAAAAGTTGACTACATCTTCTGGTGCATCCTGCGCTTTATTGCCTTCAATCGCTTTGTTGGCTTCACTTGTTTTTACGATACGATTATCATTATAAGCATATCCGGCCGTAATATCTAAACCAGGAAGCGGGTGAGCTAAAAATTCAAATTCAACACCTTTACTTACCTGTTTTCCATCTTGTTGGTAAACTAAATCAGCTTGTCTTATTACAGCGTTATCATTCGTAATTTTATAATAACTAACTGTTGCACTTATTTTTTTATTAAACAATTCAGTCTTTATGCCTGCCTCATATTGATTTACATAAAGCGGATCTAAGATTAATTGATCACCACTTGGTTGCTGAACCGGTGCTAAATTCTGGAATCCGTTCATGTAGTTACCAAAGATAGAAACCTGATCTTTAACCACCTGATATACCACTCCTAGTTTTGGTGACAATGAATTTTGGTTATATCCCGGAACTGTTCCGCTTTCTTTTCGGTCAAAATTATCTAAACGTAAACTTGCCATGGCGTACAATCTGTCTGCAACACCTAATACATAAGAGGCATAACCGCTAAAAGTATATTCATCTCTTCCTGCTCTAATAACCGGTGCCAACAATACTTTATCAATTTCGTTTCTTCTTACCGGAGTAAAATTGGTTGTAACATCAATTGTTCTAAATGGAGCCGTAGGTGTTGGTGTTGACGAAAATGTATCCGTATAATATCTATAATTAGCACCCACTACTATTTTATGTTTTAAAATTCCTGTCGAAAATTCACCATTAATATTTTCCTGAATATTGGTATAATTACTTGAAATAGGTCCAAAAACCGTTGCACGGATAGTTGCGGTAGTAGGCGACGTCCAGGTTGGTAAAACCTGATAGCTGTAATTCACATCTTCATTTACATAAGAGAATAAAGTAGTTGATTTCCAATGATCTGATATTTCATACTCTGCCTGAACGAATGCTTTTGATGAAGAAGATTTTGCATCAGCATCATCATGTACCAATGATTTTTTATAATCTAATTTTATATCTCCCGGATTAGTAATTCCAGATGCCGTGGTAACCGTTGGGAATAAGGGTTTGGTATTATTCACCTTAAATAATTCGGCATCTATATTGAAAGTCAGTTTTTCACTTGCTTTAAAAGTAATACTTGGAGTAAAAGATATTGTTTTATTAAAACCGTAATCTAAAAAGCTTTTTTCATTATTAACCGCGGCATTAAGTCTAAAAAGTACTTTTTTATCTTTAGTTAAAGGAGTATTAATGTCCACTGTAAGTCGGTTTACGCCAAAACTTCCGCCTGTATACGAAACTTCAGTAGCTGATGCTTCAAAAGGTTTTTTAGTAACCAGATTGACAACTCCTCCAAAAGAAGAAGCAGACGATCCAAACAAAGTTCCGGAAGGTCCTTTTAGAACTTCAATTCGCTCTACGTTTGCAATACCAACAGTTGATCTTCCTGACAATGTTTCCATTCCGTTTCTGGAATTTATTCCCACAGTGAAACCTCTAAAAATAACAGCAAATCCGCCTGAAGGATAATTAAGCGGTACAACTCCCGGTGCATTTCTAATAGCGCCCGCTGCATCAATTACAATTTGTTCCTGAATTAGTTCCTTGTGTATAACATTATAAACTTGTGGATTTTCTATGTTTTTAAGCGGCATTCTGGCAACATATTGTGTTTTTTTGGAAAGAAGACTCTTTCTGTTACTAATAACAACTTCCTGCAGCTCTTTATTAGAAACGCTCAGTTGTTCATTAACTACATTCGTTTTATTGATTTCAATCATAACCTGCTTTTCCAAAGTTTTATAACCAGCCAGAGAGATTTGTAAAGTATAGCTGCTTTCGCTTACTCTGCTGATTTCAAAATTTCCATACTCATCTGTAGTAGTTCCATATTTTGAATTTTTAAGTATAATATTTACATCTGATGCAGGTTTCCCGTCAGAAGTGTTGATATGTCCTTTTATTTTTCCATGATTTTGTTGTGCAAAAGAAGAAAGGGCTGAAAATAAAAGCCCCATCATAAATAAAAACTTTGATGTTCTTAAACTAAGATATTTCATTGATTTTTTAATTTTGGTTAGGTAATTTATTTTTATTTAGAATTAATAAAAACAGTTCAAAAATAAAAATTAATAATTGTTTAACAAGTGAATTTCAATTTAATCTGAAAAAAAATGGCGCCTATACTCGTCAATTACGAGGATTTTCTCTTTTGATGCTTACTATTAAATGGAATATTCCAATGTTAAATTCCTAATTTATTTTTCTCAACATAACCCATATTTAGTCTAAATAAGCTTAAATTTGCGCCAGATCCTGAGAAAACACATTCAGGTTAGTATTTGAGATTTTCTACTAAAGACTTATATATGAAGAAAACATTAAAAAAGAAAATTGGCTTTTTACATTTATGGTTAGGACTTGGTTCTGGTATAATTGTTTTTATAGCCGCTTTATCGGGAAGTATTTTGGTTTTTGAAAAAGAAATTGATAAAGCTGTAAATCCTGAATATTATAATGTTTCAACAGTAGGAAAAACAAAAAAAAGCATTGACTATTGTGTAGATATACTTCAGAAACAATACTCCATAAAAAAAATAACCCGAATTTATACTTTTAATGATCCTTCGCGCACCTTCCAAATTTTGGGAAAGGATTCAGATAAAAAAGCACAATTTTTCTCCATCGACCCCTATACCGGAAAAGTTCTGGGAACAACACCACAAGAAAGCAGATTTTTTGTTGTCGTTTTATCGTTACACAGACAATTACTTTTAGGAGAAACCGGCGAAATTATTATGGGAACTTCCTGCTTAATTTTTGTTTTTATGCTCATTTCAGGAATCGTATTATGGTGGCCTAAAAAAATAAAAAATCTAAAGCAAAGATTAACTGTAAAATGGAGCGGCTCTTTCAAAAGAGTCAATTGGAACTTCCACTCTACTTTTGGTTTTTACAGTTTTTTAATTCTGCTTATTATCTCACTTACCGGATTGTCTTTTGCCTTTAACTGGTTTCAGGATGGTGTTTATTTTCTGGCTGATGGTACCACAAAAAAGCCTTCTGCAAAAGTAGAAAACCCAACCAAAATAGATCCTAAACTAGAGAATGCTACTTTTTACCAAAGTATTTACAACAAAACAGACAGTATTTTTCCTTATACAGGAAACATTCAGATTAGAATGCCTGTAGATACAATCAACAGTATTTTAGTGCTTAAGGAAAATATAGAAATGTCGATTCCAAATCAATCTAGTGCTGCTTATTTTGATAAATACACTGCTGAAAATATTGAAGCAAGGCATTACGAATTATTCTCAACCGGAGACAAAATCAGGCGTTTGAATTACCCTATTCATACCGGAAGCCTTTATGGTCTTCCAACTAAAATAATTGCGTTTTTGGTAACGCTGTTCGCCATGACATTGCCTATTACAGGATTTTTAATTTGGTTAGCAAGAAAAAATAAAAAAAAGAGCGTTAAGCAGGTTTGATATAAATTATAAAAGCTAAAGCCACTCCATAACAACGGAGTGGCTTTATTTTGATATAATAATAGATATCTAAATTGCTTTAAAACCTATAGATACTATTGAGCATCCCAGGCCGCACTGGCATAATAAATAGAACTTGTTACCGGGGCTTTCCAGTATTCCTGACTACCACCACGGAAAGTGTGAAGACTTACGGCATTAACATTTCGTTTAGCATCGTTAGTCACCCAACGAATGGTTTGATTCAATAGTTCCGTACCATTTACATAATATTTGACGTATCCGTTAGTATTTGATCCAGTATTTAATTTAACAGATATCTGGCAGTTGTATGTCACTCCTTCTTGTATATAATACTTCTTTCCGAAATCATTACCAAATTCTCCCGGCTGATCTTTATAATAGACGTAAGGTTGGAGATAAGCTCCGCTTCCTTTGGCAGAGTTTGATCCATTTGGACAATACCACATAAATCTGGCACTACCGCCATTGCCATCCCATCCTGGATCGCCACCGGTATTCTGATCCCCAATTAGGATACCATATCCACATTTACCTCCTCTGCTCCAATAAAATCCGGAATTAAATTTCATCTGGAACCAAACAGTGTAAATGCCCTCTGACCAAACGCCAAACGATGTACACAAACCACCACCACATGATAGTGTATTGGTTTGCAATGTGATCGTTCTGGCTCCGGCACCACCTCCTGCAGCAGCGACAAGTGGGGCTGTGTCCTTGGTGACGCTTTGAGGTGCATCTGCACCAGCGCTTTTCGACACTTCTTTGTTAATGGCTTGTGGCATATCTGCATCTTGTTCCTTTTCACAGGAATTAAACACTACTGCTGTAATAAATAGCAAACTTGTTAATTTTAATAATTTTTTCATTTTTAAAAGGTTAATGGTTAATAATTAAATAGTTAGTTTTTTACAAATCACATTTTCGTACGTTATGCAATTAGTAATCAACACTGTAAAGTTGATTATTAACAACTTAGAAGAGGAGAAATAAAGTACGTTTTTAGGTACAAAAAAATACAGCACTTGTGTTTTGTATATAATTTTAGGTTTTAAAAATTATATCCTTAAAAAAATATTAAAAAACTACACAAACTTTAATCAATTAAGAATTAAACACAAAAAAGACATTATAAAAACAAAAAAAAACGAGTTAAATATATTAACTCGTTTTGTATTTTAACTTTCTTCTGAATATTACGAAGCTATTTATTATGTCTTTTTATGCTCAAGCTTCAATTCAGGCAAAAAGAGTTTTAAATTTTACTTTCATCATCAACAGCATCCTGCCATTTATCCCAGACTTTGACTCCAGGATTATAACCATCATAACCAAAGTTCTGACTTAACTGACCTTTAATATTAGGCTCAATCGCTAGTCTGTACGGAATTGGCCAGTAATTATTACGTTTGTCCATCGTATAAAACTTTACACCTGGCTTAACAGAAATACCAGCCGGATATTTATTGTAAAGGGTATAATGCACAATACGCTGGTACCAATAACTTCCTCCCGCTGCATCTGTTCCCGATTGCTTGTCCCAGGTCTCTTTACTGTAAGTATGACCCCATTCATCTGGTTTTCCGCTAAGCGCCAGACAATGTGAAATGCGTTTTAACTCCACATTTCTCCATTCTTCCAGATAAAGTTCTCTTCCTCTTTCTGCACAAATATCACCAATAGTTACAGTGGTATACATTTGTGTAGCTTTCGCTCTTGCTCTTACGACGTTCACATCCTGAGCTGCTCCGGTAGCATTACCCTGATAAAAACGCGCTTCTGCTCGTAATAGATAGGTCTCCGCTAAACGATATATGTACAAATGCGCACTGGCTCCAGCAGTTGCGCCCTGAAAATCATTTGCTGCCGGATTAGCTTCAGCTACAACATCGTGTAAAAAGATTTTATAATGCGGAAAATCAAACCAGTCACGAATAGAATCTTGTGCTAACAGTTTACCGATTGCATCCTTCATTCTAAAATTTTGTCCAGCCCATGTAGCACTACCACCTGCCCCGGGAGCGTATTTAAGATCTTCCATATTCACCCAGTTTCCAACCGTGCTGTTATGCCTAAGATCCTGCTTGTCCTCGATACCGTTCACAACCCACATAGGATGCTGTGAATAATAAGACCCACTTATAGTACCGATACCGCGTCCTATTGCTCTTTGATAATCATATTTTGCATTATAATTCGTTTTATCGGTCAATGGAAAACGTGGTGCTGCTGTTTTACCATCAGGAGTAATTAAATTGGCATCATTCCAGTTAGGCCCAAAAATTCTCATCGAAGAAAAGGCTAAAAATGACTGTGCTCCTCCATTTGGCGCCACCAATATAGCTTCAGTATTAGAAGTAATCACTTTATTCTCTGGCCTGTGTAAATCCCAGATCACATTTCGTGTAATTGGCCATGCTGTAGGATTTCCTCCCGGATCAAAAATCCCAAGAGTATTTTGCACCAAAGAATAGCCCGATTGATTGATAAGAATGTTTGCTTGTGCTTCAGCATCAGCAAATCTGCCAGATGCCAAGTAACACTTAATCAGTAACTGACGGCACGCCCCTTTGCTAACCATACCTACATATCCTATTTTTGATTGCTCCGGCACAAATTGTACCGCTTTCTCCATATCTGCTGTAATCATTTCTATAATGGCTTCCTTTTTAGTAGAATAATAACTCTGCTTTGGAACCTCCAAAATTTTAGTAATCAACGGTATGTCTCCAAATTGATATACCAGATTAAGATAACGGTATGATCTGTGAAAATAAGCCTGCCCGATATATTTATTTTTAACATCCTCAGATAAACTTGTCACATTGCCAATAAACGATAATATGGTATTAGCATTCTTAATACCTGTATAGGCTTCAGTCCAGAGAAACCCAAGATAAAGCGATTCACCACTTGGGTCTCTTCGAAAATCTCCGGTAGGAACAATAGTAGCAGCATAATCTGCAATATTACTACCCGTGTCCGTTTTTCCATATTGTGCCATGTCAGAGAAAAGATACTCTGAACCAATAGGCACACTAACACCGGAATAACCGTAGTGAATATAATTATTACGCAGCTGTTTATCGCACAGTGCTAAAGTTGCCTGTAATCCTGCTTCTGTAGAAAATGTAGCTTCAGGCTCGTAAAACGAAAGTGGATCTGCTTCGAGAAAATCTTTTGAACAAGAACCAGACAGTGCAGCCAATACGATAAAAGGCAGCAGTCTTGAAATTTTATTATGTATATATCTTTTCATGGTTGAATAATTTTTAAAGTTGTACATTAAAACCTAAATTAAACTGTCGTGTGGCCAATCCTCCTGTTTCCGGGTCTCCATAATATTTCCATTCTTTAGAAGCTGACCATGTTGCTACGTTTTGAACCGAAGTATAAATTTTTAAATTTTTAATATGCACACGATCTAAAAGCTCTCTAGGAAGCGAATAAGCCAGTGAAATGTTGTCCAGACGAATAAAACTGCGATCATATAATTTTCCTGGTGCAACTGGAGTTCCGACAGGTCCCTTGGCATCAAGACGAGCCCAATCGTTGGTTGAGTTGTCAAGTGTCCAATACGGATTTAAATAGGGATTGAAGTTGAATTTATACAAACTGGCATCGTTGAACGTATTCATATAGTTTGAATTAAGTGATTTATGCCCCATATAAGAATACATATTAACAGCTAAATCCCAATTTTTATAAATCTTAAATTCATTTCGCAACGACCATTGCACGGGAGCAGCTGAATTCCCTAAAAACTGCTTGTCTTTTTCATTATAAACTGCTTTTTTATAAGGAACACCATCTGCTCCTACCGCATCCACATCGTCTGCAGTATAGCTGTTTGCTACTTTCGGGTCCCCGGGACGCTGTCCGTATTTTTGAGCTTCTTTCCACTCCTCCTTTTGCCAAATTCCAGTTACTTTATAATCCCAAATTTGAGTGATAGGTTTGCCTATAAACCATCCATTAGCTGAATCATCACCTTCTTTAGTGCCAATAACGGTACCATTGCCATCCTTAACCTCTACCATATTGCCATATAATGATACAATGGTATTTTCGTTATAAGACAGGCCAAATGTAGTACGCCATTCAAAGTTTGGTTTTCTCATATTAATAGTGTTAATACTCAATTCAAAACCTTTATTTTGAACTTCTCCCAGATTGGTTGCAATCGTTGAAAAGCCCGTAAAACCAGGAAGAGCCTGACTCATAATCATATCGATGGTAGATTTTTTGTAAACATCTATAGAAGTAGTAATGCGATCATGTAAAAAACCTAAGTCAAGACCAATATTTGTTGATCTTGTTTTTTCCCATTCCAGATTTGGATTTGCCATACGATCAAGTGCTAAATACTTCATCTCAAGAGCTTTTCCTGTAGCGTCTAAATACCCCATCGTTCCGGTATTTACCAGGTTTGCCAAAGAAATATATGGATTATTAAGCGATCTGTTTCCATTTTCACCCCAGGACAAGCGTAATTTACCGGTACTCATAGCCTCCCAATTAAACCAGTTTTCATTTTTAAAGTTCCATGCCACCCCAAAAGATGGGAAAGTTGCGTAAGGATTTGAAGCTCCAAATGCCGAATATCCATCACGACGGACAGTCGCTGTCAGCATATAACGATTATCGAACGAATAGAAAAGCCTTGCCATCAAACCATCTGCCGTTTGATGTGTATCTTCTGATCTAATTTTGCTATTAGCCATTGTTGCAGTGTCGACATAGTGAAATCCTAAAGCATCTGTAGGCAGGATATTATAGGCATCCATTCCATCTGACCAATAACGGCGTTCTTCAGCTTCCTGAACAAATGTTGTTATAATATGGTGTTTTTCAGCAAATGTATAATCCCATGCTAATGTATTATTCAGGTTATAATCGAAACTTGAATTATTATTTCTGGTTGCTCCAGTGGTAGCAGCGGGCCAGTTCGGATTTTGTGTCGATCGAAAATAACGATCGTGAAAAAATTGATAACGAGGAGCAATGTTAAATGTATAAGTGATACCTAAAGGCAACGTTACCTTTGTATTGAAAATGGTGTTCAATGTAGTATATCCTGTCTCTTTCTCAATAAACTGGCGTTCGTAGTAATAATTATAGTTCTGTCCTGAAACATTTTTCCCCATCGGTTGTCTCTCATAGTTGCCATTTGCATCTATAAAGGTCCCAAATGGACTGGTTCTCAACATATTGTTATCTCCTGCACCTGTACCTAAAGAGGGCGTAATATCCCCATCTGATCGATCCTGAAAATTAACGTTTGCTCCAAAGTCAAGCCAATCCGTAATTTTAGCATCAATTTTCATATTGGCACGAGCTGCGTTATAATCATTTCCAACGATAGCTCCTTCAGACGTTAAATAACCAAAAGACATATAATAATTTACCTTATCACTTGCTCCGGAAATACTCAAATTATTGTCATGATTAATTCCTGTTCTAAAAGAGCTGTCATTCCAGTCGTGTGTTTTTCCTGCCAGGAAATTCGCCATCAGTGAAGGATCAAAATTCAATCCCAAACGAGCTCCCCATACCTCTTTTGTGCTTTTTCCTGCGGTTTGAGTAGCTGGTTGATACGCCAACCATTGGGCTTGAGAAATACCCCACTTGCTTAAATCATCAGGGCTTGAAAAATATCCCGGTTTGCCAGCAGCAACTGTTCCTATCATCCAGGCTTCGTATTGTCCGGTTGCTGTATTACCACCATAAGTTGCAGCAGTCTCCCAATCTTCACGATATTTTAAGTATCCTTCCGGTGAATACACATTACGATAGGCACTCTTATTACTAATGGTCGTGTTTGTAGTAAAACTAACGATTGGCTTACCGGTCTTACCTCTTTTGGTTGAAATAATTATAACCCCTGCTGCTGCTCTCGCCCCATATACAGATGCTGCTGAAGCGTCTTTTAAAATATCGATCTGGCCGATGTCATCAGGATTGATTTCTGAAAGTTCACCATAGAACTGCATTCCGTCTAAAATAATAAGTGGTGAATTATGGCTTCCATCAGTATAAACAGAACTTTGCCCACGAATCTGCAAGGATCCTCCTCCTTTTGCAGAAGGATCATAACCTACTTTTACACCAGGAGTACCTCTCAATATATCCTGAACGGTCTGCGGATTTTGGTTCGCGAGCCTGTCAGGTGTTATCTGAACAATTGCTCCCGTTAAATCCTTTTTCTTCATTTTACCATACCCTACTACCACAACTTCATCTAATGATGCGGCAGCTTTTTGCATTTTCACAGTAATTGAAGCTTGCCCTTTTGTAGAAACCTCTGCAGTTACATATCCTAAATAGGATACTAATAACACCGCATTCTCATTTTCGACTTTTAAAGTAAATTTTCCGTCAAAATCTGTTGTAGTACCATTTTTGCTTCCTTTTTCTAAAACAGATACTCCCGGCATTGGCACACCGTTTTCATCGTTAACCTGCCCTTTAATACTTTTTTGTTGATTTACATTTTGTAACTCTGTTGTACGTTTAGAACTAATAGCGTATCCATGAATTTGAGATAAAGAAAACAATACACAGAAAATCATCATCTTCTTTTTCAAATTAAATCCAGATACGCAATCAGGACTTTTTTTAATCCTAATAAATTTTGTCATTTTGGTTTGTAATTTTTGGTTAATTAATTAGTTAGTTTTTGAAAATCACTGTAACATTCTGTTTAATGGTTTAGTGATTCACATCGACAAAATTGATTAATAAAAGGCTCTGAGAGGGATCGATAAATCCGTTTTAGGGTATACTAAAGTGTTGTTTTGTTTAATTTTAGTCTTAAAAAATACTATTATTAAAAAAATACTCACAAATAATTATGAATTTCAACACAGTACAGAATTCTTTCCTCTGTTAAAAAAAATCACTAACTTTAAAAAACCTTCATTCTTTTACTATGACCGATAAATCACATCTCCGAAGTTCTATTTTCAGACATCTGGACGGCTTAGCTGTTGCTCCGGTAGCAATGGCATTGAAAAAAAATGCAGTTTTAGATTTTATTCTGAACAAAAAGCAAGTACAATTAGCAGAACTTGTAACTGTTTTTAAGGCAAATGAAGGTTATCTGAATGTTGGTTTGAGGATTTTGGCTTCTCAGGACTTTTTAGATTACGAAGTCGATAACAAAACACAGGAAATTAAGATATCAGTAAATGAAAAGACGGCTATAGCCTTTTCACTATTTTATCTTTATGAAGATGTTGTTGATTTGCTTCAATTTTCTATCCGGTTTCATACACGCATTTTTGACGATGTACCATTTGAAAAACTCAATCTTATTTTTGAAAAATATAAAAAAGGATACGAAATAGCCCCCTCTGATGATGTGCTTAGAAATACTATTCAGGACCAGATTTTAAAACATATAGAAGGTTATTTGATTGCACCAACAATAGTGCGTCTTGCCATGAACGGAATGTTTCATAAATATTTTATGGAAACTTCTTTCAGGCCGGAAGAATTTCATAAATCTCCTGAAAATTTTAAAAAGATATTAGATTTTCTTGTCCATTTGGGATGGTTTTTGGAGAAAAATGGCAATTATCAATTTACTGAAATAGGTTTATTTTTTGCAAAGAGAGCTAGTGCTTACGGTGTTACAGTTTCTTATTTGCCAACATTTGCTAAAATTGAAGAATTAACTTTTGGCGATCCGGCTGTCTTACGGATGGTAATCGATGGTGAAAACGAAATTCATGTTGATCGTGAAATGAATGTATGGGGAAGCGGCGGTGCTCACGATACTTACTTTAAAGTAGTAGATGAAATTATTATTACGCTTTTCAACTTGCCAATTCAAGAACAGCCAAAAGGAATCCTGGATATGGGTTGTGGTAACGGTGCTTTTCTGCAACACATTTTCGAAGTAATTGACAGACAAACTTTAAGAGGAAAAATGCTGGATGAATATCCCTTGTTTCTGGTTGGGGCAGACTACAATCAGGCAGCCCTGAAAATAACCAGGGCTAATCTTATAAAGGCAGATATTTGGGCAAAGGTAATTTGGGGAGATATTGGACGCCCGGATTTACTTTCGGATGACTTAAGAGAAAACTACAATATCGACCTGAAAGATTTACTTAACGTGAGGACTTTTTTAGATCACAATAGAATTTGGACAAATCCAAAACACATCAACAAAGATAGAATTAGTACCTCTACTGGTGCATTTGCCTATAGAGGAAAAAGAATCAGCAACAATCTGGTAGAAGATAATTTATTGGAACATTTACAAAAATGGTCCCCTTATGTACGTAAATTTGGTTTGCTTCTGATTGAATTGCATACGATAAATCCAAAATTGGCTGCCAGTAATTTAGGAAAAACTCCCGCAACAGCCTATGATGCCACTCATGGTTTTTCAGATCAATATATTGTCGAGATAGATGTCTTTAATAAAATTGCCGCAGAAGCTGGATTATTTCCGGATAAATCAATTTTTAAAAGATTTCCAGATGCTGATATTGCTACCGTAAGTATCAATTTATTAAAAGGAAATTAAATATAAATAAAGATATCAAGTTGTTATAAACAGTAACAATCAAACAAAAAAGCCTCCAAAATGAACTGCACCCAAAAGTTTAGACGAATTTATAATTAAATTTGATAATAATGAGCTCGATATTGTATCGGGCTCATTCCTTTTAGATTAAGTTTTAT
>NZ_LMEF01000017.1 GCF_001427905.1 Flavobacterium sp. Root420 | reverse complement strand
AGCGATTGAGAATAGAATTACCTCTATTCAACAATCGCTTGTCTTTTAAATTTTCAAAATATCTAGTCTGCACTTTTTCTCAAATATAATTAAAAAAAATATTTGTGTCCAGACGGTAGGCTAAAAAGCCTTGTTTTTCTAAATCGGGAGATACCGCTTCTATCCCTCACGCAAAACGGTCAACGAGAAGTTTCATTTCAAAAGAAATCAAAAGAAATCAAAATAAATCTGCCAAATCTGCAAGATCTGCGTGAAACAAATTTTTTCTTTCAAAATTCCCATTCCACAATCTTATAAAATGACACTATAATTCTATAAGACATTCCGCGCTGTAAAATCCCAACTTTGTATTATACATTAATTTAAAATTAAAAGTTATGATACATACAGAAGAAACTACAACAGAAGCAGTTAATACTTTAGAAGGATTAATTTCTATTTTGGAAGACGGAAAACTAGGATATACCAATGCAGCGGAGCATGTAGAAAACTTATCTATTAAAGCCGAATTTTTGGAGTATGCTCGTGAAAGAGCTTTATTCATAGTTGAATTACAAGATCAAATCAATAAATTAGGAAAATCAACAGATACCTCTGGCGGAGGTCCATTAGGAACTTTACACCGTGCCTGGATTGATATTAAGTCCTCTTTCACCGGCGGAGACACAGAAGCTATCATTAATGCCTGCATCACTGGTGAAGAAGCTGCTGTTGAAAAATTTAAAATGGCTTTAGAAAAAAATGAACTCGATGGAAGCCAAATAGCTATTGTTTCAAAACAATTAAACAGCATCCAAAGCACATTGGACAGAATTAAAGCGAAAAGATCGTCATAATAATTGATGCTATTTTTTTTGAGAAGAAAGCTACCTGGTGATAAAAACCGGGTAGTTTTTTTATATCAAATTTTAAAAATAAATCTTACATTCGTCGCAACCATTTCTAAACCAAAATTGAATTTTATGACACTAACTTTACGCAGCATTTTTATTACCATCGTTCTTATAATTTTATTTCCAAATCTAGCAAAAGCACAGCCAGGAATTGGTCGCTCTATTAAGGGATCTATAGGTTTCGCCAGCAGCGGTTCTTATTATATTGAAGATTATGGTGCTCAGGATGAAGTAGATGTTATGGGAGGTGGACTTTACCTAGAAGGAGAATATATTTTCGGAATAACTTCATGGTTTGGTGTACGGCCTTATGCAGGAGGGATTTTTACATCAGTTGATGAAAATCCAGAATTACAAAACCAGCCTCAATACAGAGTCACAACAAATGCTTTTTTAATTGGGGGAAAAGTTCGTTTTTGTGCTCCAATTCCTTGGGTAGCGCCTTTTGTAGAAGGAGGTATTGGTGCCTCAATAGGCAAGTTAGAAACTTTAACACCTGGGGTTAATTTCGACAAGAGTGGTGTATTACTTCACATTCCATTTAGTATAGGATTAGCTATTGGCCGAAAAAATAATTTCGAAATTGGTATTTCTGGCTACTTTCATCCAGCAGCTAAACAATCAAATGCAGTACTTGCTGCAGGGTATACTTTTCCTTTAGATTAAATGACAGTTTTTTTTCTTTATTACAAACAAATAATATTATTTTTATATTGAAATATTAAATAAAAATATTCTCAAATGAAAAAAGTAATTTTAGATTTAGCTGTAACCTTAGATGGTTTTATTGAAGGTCCCAATGGAGAAATTGATTGGTGTATCATGGACGACGATATGGATTTTGATGGATTCTTGTCTGACATAGACACTATTTTTTATGGTCGTATAAGTTATGATACGTGGGGTAATTTTCAACCGGAAGAAACCGCAGATCCAGCCGAACAGAAACTTTGGGAAGGAGTACATTCAAAAAAGAAATATGTTTTTTCCAGTCAAAGTAAAAAAGATGAGAATGCCACGTTTATAAATTCTGATATTACGACTAAAGTAAATGAAATTAAAAAACAGTCTGGAAAAGATATTTGGTTATATGGCGGAGCAAGTCTCATTAAGACATTTATTCAATTAAATCTTATTGATGTATATAGAATATCAGTTCACCCAACCATTTTAGGAAATGGAAAACCATTGTTTGAAGACTTAAAAGAAAGAATTGAATTAAAATTACTTAAAACAAATACTTTCAAATCAGGCGTTGTACAACTTATCTACGAGCCAATCAAATAAAACATAAACCTTAACCATCATCATTCCATATTAATTAACTATTTCAAAAAAAGTCACTTCAGTATTAGCAAACTCAAATTATTTATAAGAACTTTGCAAACTTTTTTGCATGAATACCACAAAAGCCTAAAGTACTAGAAATGAAGAAGAAGATTGAAATATTAGCTCCTGCAAAAGATTTAATTGGGGGAATGGCTGCCATAAATAGTGGTGCCGATGCCGTTTATATTGGCGCACCGCAATTTGGCGCCCGTTCAAATGCCAACAACTCTATTGAAGATGTTGCCGCTTTAGTGCAATATGCGCATTTATTTAACGCTCAGGTTTTTGTTGTAATGAATACCATTTTATATGACAACGAATTAGAAACATGTCGTTCAATGATTTGGGAATTATACGATATTGGTGTCGATGCCCTGATTATTCAGGATATGGCAATTATGGAAATGGACTTACCTCCTATCGTACTTCACGCCAGTACACAAGCCAATAATCGTGATGCAGATAAAATTAAATTCCTTAAAGATGCCGGAATCAAACGTGTGGTTTTAGCCCGCGAGTTGAACCTGCATCAAATTAAAACAATATACGACGAGGCAGATGTTGAATTAGAGTTTTTCGTAACCGGGGCTTTATGTGTTTCGTTTAGCGGAAACTGTTATATGAGTGTGGCTAATGGAGAACGCAGTGCTAATCGCGGTTCTTGCGCTCAAAACTGCCGCTTACCGTATAACTTAATCGACGGAAACGGAGAAACTTTAATCAAAAACAGTCATTTACTCTCGATAAAAGATTTAGATATTTCAGAACAGATTCCGAATTTAATTGAAGCCGGAATCGTTTCTTTTAAAATCGAAGGAAGATTGAAAGATGTCGTTTACGTAAAAAATAACGTATCGTATTTACGTCAAAAATTGGACAGTTTTTTAGAAGGCGAAGGAAGCGACAAATACATGAAAGCTTCATCTGGAACTTGCACCTATACTTTTGATTCATCTTTGAGCAGAACTTTCAACCGCGGTTATACCGATTATTTTGTAAACGAAAGACACAGCTCTATTGGTTCTTGGGAAAGCCCAAAATCAAAAGGTCAATATATTGGTAAATTAATCAGAACTGTTGGAAACGCTTACGAAATCGAAAACGGCGAATTCTTAAACAACGGCGACGGACTTTGTTTCATCAACGAAAATAATGAAGCAGATGGAATTTATGTAAACAAAGCCGAAAACGGTAAAATATATCCGAACGTTCTAAAAGAAATAAAAGACGGAACTTTTATCTACAGAAATAATGATGCAGCTTTCATTAAAATTGTAGAAAGAGAAGATAGTGCCGTTCGAAAAATCAGCACCACTTTATTACTTACAGAAAATGAAACTGGTTTCGAATTAATCGCTACCGATGAGGACGGAAATGTAAGCATCGTAAATTTAGAACACTCAAAAGAGCAGACTAAAACTGGCGAATCAATCGAAGAAAATATCAAAATACAATTAGCAAAAACTGGTTTCACACCTTATACCGCTAATGAAATCAATATTATGTTTTCTCAAAACTGGTTCCTTCCTATTTCAAAAATCAACGAAATGCGAAGAACGGTTTACGATCAGTTAACAGAAATTCGTTTGAAAAATTACAAACGCGAAGAACACCAATTGGTAAAAACGTCACATCCGTATCCTGAAACCAAATTAGATTTCATGTACAATGTTTCGAACAAAGTTGCTCGTAAATTCTACGAACGTCACGGTGTTACCGAAATAGAAAAAGCATTCGAATTACAATGGGATCCGGGAAAATCTCGTGTAATGACAACAAAATATTGCATCAAATACGAATTAAAAAAATGTCCGATACACCAAAAGGATATCGTAGGTGTCAAGGTAAAAGAACCTTTGGTTTTAAAACAAGGCGAACTGGAGTATAAATTAAAATTCAACTGTAAACCTTGTGAAATGGAAATTTGGGAAAAAGATGCCGAGTTTGAAATTGAAGAAGATCATTTTCATTAAATAGCTTAACCGCAAAGGTCGCAAAGAGAATACGCAAGGTTCGCAAAGATTTTAATAATCATTGCGAACCTTTTTATTTTACTTCAAAACAAAGCTTTGCGTTCTTCGCGTAATCCTTTGCGAACTTTGCGGTTAAATGTAGATTGTGTAGACAAGTGAATAGAACTTTGCGGTTAAATACATTTTTCCCTACTTTTACTACTCCATAATTTCAAAATTCCCTATGAAAATACTTCTCCTCGGTTCAGGCGAATTAGGCAAAGAATTTGTCATTGCTGCACAACGAATCGGACAAACTATAATTGCTGTTGACAGTTACGAAAATGCTCCCGCAATGCAGGTTGCCCACGGTTTTGAAGTCATCAACATGCTCGACGGCGAAGCGCTTGACCGAATCGTAGCCAAACACAAACCGGACTTTATTGTTCCCGAAATAGAAGCGATTCGCACCGAACGTTTTTACGATTACGAAAAACAAGGAATCACTGTTGTGCCTTCTGCGAAAGCGGCCAATTTCACGATGAATCGTAAAGCCATTCGTGATTTAGCATCAAAAGAATTAGGTTTAAAAACAGCCCAATATCAATACGCAACTTCTGCAGCCGAATTACAAAAAGCAGTTCAGGAAGTCGGAATTCCGTGTGTCGTAAAACCTTTAATGTCTTCTTCCGGGAAAGGGCAATCCACAATTAAAACCGAAAGTGATATTGAAAAAGCATGGCAATATGCCGTTGCTGGTTCGCGTGGTGATGTTATCGAAGTAATTGTGGAAGCATTTGTTGATTTCAATTCAGAGATCACCCTTTTAACGATTACGCAAAATAATAATCCCACCTTATTTTGTGCTCCAATTGGCCACAGACAAGAACGAGGTGATTATCAGGAAAGCTGGCAACCTGCTTTAGTTTCAGAAAAAGATTTGTATGAAGCCCAGGACATGGCCGAAAAAATTACCGAAGCACTTGGTGGCGCAGGGCTTTTTGGCGTTGAATTTTTCTTAACCAACGAGGGCGTTTATTTCTCTGAACTCTCTCCCCGCCCACACGATACCGGGATGGTAACGTTGGCCGGGACTCAAAATTTCAACGAATTTGAATTGCATTTACGTGCGATTTTAAGTCTGCCAATTTTTGAAATTACTTTGGAAAAAGCCGGGGCAAGCGCTGTAATTTTAGCTTCTGAAGATTCAGCGAATCCCACTTTTACCGGAATTGAAAAAGTAGCAGCATTGCCAAAAACTGATTTCAGAATATTCGGAAAACCAACTTCAAGACCGTATCGCCGAATGGGAGTTGTTTTAAGTCACGATTCTTTAGTAACACCAATCGAAGAAATTGTAGAACGCGCCAAAGCAACTTCAAAATTAATAACCGTAAACTCTTAAATATGAAAAAAACACTATTTATAGCATTCCTTTTTATTGGAATCGCAACTCAGGCTCAGGATAAAAAAACAGCTGAAAAAACTCAAATTGTAGAAACCGCTTGTGGAGAATGCCAATTTGGAATGAAAGGCAATGCCTGTGATTTAGCCGTTCGCATTGACGGAAAAGCGTATTTTGTTGACGGAACAACAATTGACCAGCACGGTGACGCACATGCAAAAGATGGTTTTTGCAATGCAATTCGTAAAGCTGCTGTTACGGGAAAAGTAGAAAACAATCGTTTTAAAGTGACTTCATTCACTTTAGTAAAAGAAAAATAATGGCGTTAATTCTTGAAAATATTGCTAAACACGTTTCGCTAACACCTGAAGAACAGGCTCTTTTCTTATCTAAATTAGAAACAAACACCTATAAAACCAAAACCATTTTATTAAATGCAGGCGAAGTTTGCAAACATTCGTATTTTGTAAATTCCGGAATTTTAAGAAGCTTCAATATTAACGACAATATTGTCGAACATGTACTTTCATTTGCCTGCCAAGGTTGGTGGATGAGCGATATGTACAGTTTCTTTTCGCAAAAACCGGGACAGCTTTTTATTGAAGTCTTAGAAGATGCTGAAGTAGTTTCTCTTTCTAAAGAAAATCAGGAGCAATTGTATCTTGATATTCCAAAACTAGAGCGCTTTTTTAGAATTTTAATTGAGAATTCATTAGTTGCCAATCAACAAAGATTAATGGATAATTTAAGTTTACCTGCTGAAGAACGTTTTGAAAAATTTACTACCAAATATGGAACACTGGTTCATAAAGTTCCTCAAAAACAAATCGCTTCTTTCATTGGTGTAACACCAGAATTTTTTAGCAAAATGAAAGCCAGGCTTTTGAAGAAATAAGTTTTTTTCCGCCACGACCCGAGCGATAGCGAACAGGCGAAGCAATTCACGAATTTCTATTCTCAAAGATTGTAAAAAATAATTCGTGAATTCGTGGCGAAAAAAAACACAAAAAAACCAGTTCAATGAACTGGTTTTATTTTGAATTAAAATTGTTCAACCTCTGTAGAATGTTTCATTGCTGTAGTTGAAGATCTTCCTATTGTTACCGTATTTTGAACTGCATCAAAATAAGAAGTTCCAACAAAAGCCTGATGTTTTACCGCTCTAAATCCGTTTTTCTGTAGCGCAAATTCTCTTTCCTGCAATTCAGAATAACCTGCCATACCGCGTTCTTTGTATGCTTTAGACAATTCGAACATACTGGTATTCAAAGCATGGAATCCTGCCAAAGTAATGAACTGGAATTTATATCCCATTGCAGCCAAATCTTCCCTGAACGTTTCCATTTCTGCAACAGATAATTTTGCAGCCCAATTAAATGAAGGAGAACAGTTGTACGCCAACATTTTATCCGGGAATTCTTTTTTTATGGCATCGGCAAACTTTTTTGCATAAACCAAATCCGGATTACTAGTTTCCATCCAAATCAAATCGGCATAAGGAGCGTAACTCAGCCCCCTTGCAATTCCCTGATCGATACCGCTGTTAACATAGAAGAAACCTTCGTTCGTTTTTTCGCCTGTAATAAATTTAGCATCTCTTGGGTCAGCATCGCTGGTTAATAAATTAGCCGCATCAGCGTCTGTTCTTGCAACAATTAAAGTCGAAACTCCCATAACATCTGCAGCCAAACGAGCGGCGATCAGTTTATTAATGGCTTCTTGTGTTGGTACCAAAACTTTTCCACCAAGATGCCCGCATTTTTTAGCAGAACTCAATTGGTCTTCAAAGTGAACTCCAGAAGCTCCCGCCTCAATCATCGATTTCATTAGTTCAAAAGCATTTAGGTTTCCCCCAAAACCAGCTTCGGCATCAGCCACAATCGGAACTAAATAATCTTTTTTATCTTCCACTTCATTTACTACCTGAATCTGATCAG
This sequence comes from Flavobacterium sp. Root420, assembly GCF_001427905.1. Lineage (GTDB taxonomy): Bacteria > Bacteroidota > Bacteroidia > Flavobacteriales > Flavobacteriaceae > Flavobacterium. The sequence continues at coordinate 29,228 of NZ_LMEF01000017.1, read as the reverse complement.
CTCTCAATAAAGCGCTATTAATTTTTTTTACCACCATCGGAACACTATTTACTGGATAAAGCGATTGGTCCGGGTACATTTCTCCCGCCAAATTTGCATCGGCCGCAACTTGCCAGCCACTCAAATAAATCGCTTCTAAACCAGCATCGACTTCCTGAATCGCCTGATTTCCTGTCAATGCGCCCAAACCAGCAACATAATCCTGACTTTTTAACTTTTTCCATAATTTTTGCGCTCCCATTTTGGCAATAGAATGCTCAATTTGATATGACCCCTGAAGTGTAACTACTTCTGTAGCGGTGTACGGACGCTCAACGCCTTTCCATCTCGGGTTCGTGATCCAATCGTTAATCAATTCCTGAATTCTGTCTTCTGTTGTTTTCATAAATGTTATAGTTAAAGTGGTTAGTAAAGCATTTTTATGGGTATGTTGCATTTTTCAAACACATAGAAACATAGATTTTCTTTATGGTAAAGAAGGTGTTTCACTAGTATAAAAACACATAGCTATGTGTGAAAATCTAGATTTTTTTAAACCTCCATTTCTTTAAATTTCAGAGCTATGTTTCTATGTGTTTAAAAACTGCGTATTACAAATATTTGTAACATGGAATAGTCAAAAAGTCAACAAAATCAGCATTTACTACTAATCTTTCCAAAACTTTTTCAGCCAAAGGAAATTGACGCTTTTCGTAATTTTCTTCTCCTAATTCCGATTTTATTTTTTGATATTCATCTAAAGCCAATTCGTGATAATAAGCCAAATCTAATTTTCTGTCATTATCTAAAGCCACTTTATTCTGAAGCCATTGCCACAATTGCGATCTCGAAATTTCAGCGGTTGCTGCATCCTCCATCAAATTATGCAAAGCAGCTGCGCCTTGGCCATTCAGCCATGAAGCCAAATACAGAATACCTACATTGATATTTTTTCGAACGCCATTTTCTGTTATGATTCCGATTGGTGGTTCAATCAAATCAGCTTCTGTTATTTTGCGATGTTCTCTTTTAATATGAATTTGATTTGGAGTTGGCATTCCGGCATCAAAAACTTCTTTTGCCAATGAAACCAAATCCGGATGCGCCACCCAGGTACCGTCGTGACCGTTTCGAACTTCACGTTCTTTATCGGTTTTTACTTTTGCAAAAGCGACCGCATTGGCTTCTTCATTATTTTTAATCGGAATTTGCGCTGCCATACCGCCAATGGCGTGAATTCCTCTTTTATGACATCTCTGAATTACCAAATTCGAATACGCATTCATAAATGGCGAAGTCATATTTACCTGATCACGATCGGGAACAATGAACTTTGGATTTTTTCTAAACTTTTTGATGTAAGAGAAAATGTAATCCCAACGACCACAATTCAACCCAACAATATGCTCTTTCAATTCATATATAATTTCATCCAACTGAAAACTTGCCGTTATGGTTTCAATTAAAACCGTCACTTTAATTGTTCCACGTTCTAATTTTAAATAATCTTCAGTAAAATCAATTACAGTATTCCACCAGCGCGCTTCCAGATAATGTTCCAATTTTGGAATATAGAAATACGGCCCTGAATTGTTTTCTAAAAGCCTTTTATGATTATGAAAAACATATAATCCAAAATCTACTAAAGATCCAGAAACGGGATTTCCGTCAATTGAAAGATGTTTCTCGGTCAAATGCAATCCTCTTGGACGAACAATTAATGTTGCGGTTTTTTCATTTAACTGATAGGATTTATTTTTGGCCGAATCCGTATAAGAAATCGTTTTGTTTACAGCATCAATCAAATTCGCCTGACCTTCCATTAAATTTTGCCAGGTTGGAGAAGTACTGTCTTCAAAATCGGCCATAAAAGTTTTGGCTCCCGAATTTAATGCATTGATAATCATTTTGCGATCAACTGGTCCCGTAATTTCTACTCTTCTGTCCAATAAATCTTTCGGAATTTCTCCAGCGGTCCAACTACTCTCTCTGACAGTTTTGGTTTCTGAAGGAAAAGATGGCATGACGCCCTGATCAAAAGTTACTTGCTTTTGGTCGCGCTGCAACAACAACAATTTTCGTTGCGATTCGAATTTTCGACACAAATCGGTTATAAAAGCAGTTGCTTCTTCTGTCCAAATGTTTGGATAAGAAAAGTTCTTTTCGGCTAAAAATTCCATTGCCGTCTCGGTAATCTCTAATTGGTTTTTCATAGCTGTGAATTTTATTTTTTCATTAGAATAAATCTTTCCGTTACATCAACTTCTATTCATTTTTATAATATTTTAATTATAACGTTTTTATATCTAATAATTTCTACACCACAATATTAGAAAAAAGTTTTTTACAAAACAAGCGAACGTTCGCTAAATATTGAAAATAATTTTTTGGCGATTATTTTTTAAATGGCTATATTTGAATTATGGATATCGAAAAAGACTATATAAAGCTGATTTTTGGGCTAAAACTGAAGCAGGTTCGAACTCAAAAAAATCTTTCCCTTTTTGGCTTGGCCAAATTGACAAATCTTTCAAAATCGTATTTAAACGAAATTGAAAAGGGAAAAAAATATCCAAAAACGGATAAAATTCTGCTTTTATGCTCTCATTTGGACGTTCCGTACGACCAAATGGTGTCTTTAAAACTCGACAACAACCTCGCTCCGATTGGAGAAATCTTAAAATCAGGAATTTTAAAAGAGATTCCGCTCGAACTTTTTGGAATTCAGGAAGCTGATTTAATTGACATTATTGCCAATGCGCCAGCTAAAGTCAATGCGTTTATCAGCACCATTATTGAAATCGCACAACATTATAATTTAAGCCGGGAAAGTTTCTTTCTGGCAGCATTGCGTTCTTATCAGGAAGCGCACAGCAATTATTTTGAAGATTTAGAAGAGAAAGTAATTGAATTTTCGAAATCCTTTCAGATCAATTTAGATTCCAAAATTAGTATTGAAGAACTAGAAGCCATTTTAAAAGAAGAATACGATTATATACTAAAAGAAATCGCTTTTACAGATCAGGAAGCTTTGGGCGATTTGCGTTCCATTTATGTTCCGAAAAGCAAAACGTTATTGCTTTCAACCGAAATTGATGACCCCCAAAGAGCTTTTATTTTAGCAAAAGAAATCGCGTATAACTACTTAAAAATATCGGATCGTTTATTGACTTTCAGCTGGATTAAATTTGATAATTTCGATCAGGTTTTACATAACTTTTATGCTTCTTATTTTGCCGGAGCATTATTATTGCCAAGACAATTAGTTGTTGGTAAAATAAACAACTTCTTAAACAATGAAAAACCAAATCCGGAAGAATTTGTAGCTTTAATTGAAAGTTTCGAAGTTTCTCCGGAATCTTTTTATCAGAGATTAACTAATTTACTACCGAAAGATTTTCATCTGAAAAATTTATTCTTTTTAAGAATGTCTCATAAAATTGGTTCAGACGTTTATCAGATTAAAAAAGAATTACACATTACCAATCAACAGGAACCGCACGCCAACGAAACCAACGAGCATTACTGCAGAAGATGGGTTTCGGTTAAAACTATAGATGAAGCCATCAAACAAAACAAACCCCATTTTTTTGATGCTCAAATTTCGAGTTATACTCATAGTAACAACGAATATTTGGTTTTTTCATCAGCCACAAAAGATCCTTTTTTGCATGATACTATTCGAAGTATTTCTGTTGGAATTTTGATAAATCCGACGATGAAAAAGAAGTTCAAATTCATAGAAGGAAAACCATTGGTAAAACGAATCGTCGGTGTTACATGCGAATCTTGTGATGTGAAAAATTGCTTGGAAAGAGCTGCTCCGCCAATTGCTTTGGAACAGAAAAAACGTCATGAGAATACGGATGCAGTTGTGCAGCAGTTTATAAATCAATTTAGTTAGAATGTTATGAAATATCTTATTTTAATAATAACGCTGCTTTCTATTAACATAAATCAGGAAACAGATAAACTTAATGGCCGTTACAATTATTTAATAGAAGAAGATAATATCTATAACCAGAGAGATAAAATCACTTTTAAGGATAGTGTTTTTGTATTTGACAGTAAGTATATGCCAAAAGGAAAAATTTCTTATGGCAATGTAATTCTATTGGAAAATTTCATCAATCAAGATTTAATCATAAGTATTCCAAAAGATCAAATCAAAAAAGATACTATTCCATTTTACATGCATGATAAGCATAGTTCGGCGGCTCATTACCTTGATGAAGTGGTTGGAAAAGGGAAATTGATTAGGATTAAATAATACGAGTTTCTTTTAATCTCGCAATCCCGATAACTATCGGGAGCGAAGTCGCAAAGTTTTATTTCCCTTTGAATATAATTCTCTGAACACAATCTTGTCATCTCGACGAAGGAGAGATCGCACTAGAAAGTCCGATCCAACAATCGCCAATCTTTGTCGAGCCACTTGTGTGATCTCCTTCGTCGAGATGACAACTGAATGGCAAAAAAGCTGTAAACCTCTGCACTTTGAACCTCTGCTCCTTCTTATAAAAAATGAAACTTCTCATTTAGCCCCGATAGTCCCGAGGCTTCGGGAGGAAATCCTTTTGTGTCGGGGTTCGGCACAAAAGATTGAAACGGATAGCGGGACTAGACGTCTTTTGAATACCAAATTTACTGCTTCAAAAAAAACTTAAAAAACATCCAATCCAACATCAAAGCTTCAGCGGGACGATATTTTTTTATTTCCTAAAATTAACATTTCACTCCGCTGGAGCTTTGATGCTTCGCTTCAATCATTTTCTATAAACATATTGTCCCGCTGGGACTTTCTTTTATTTTGGTCAAAACAAAAACCTTAGCAACTTAGCACCTCAGAACCTCAGCCCCTTTTTTCTTAATCTACATTAAGTGCTTTTCTACCACCTTGATCGTAAATTTGTACTATAAAAATAACAAAACACATACATCATGGAAAATATAGTATTGCACAAAGCAGAGACAAGAGGAAATGCAAATCATGGATGGCTTAACGCTTATCACAGTTTTAGTTTTGCAAGCTGGTACAATCCGGAAAGAATTCAGTTTGGAGCACTTCGCGTTTTGAACGATGATACCATCGCAGGCGGAATGGGTTTCGGAACACATCCGCACGATAATATGGAAATTATTACCATTCCGCTAGAAGGCGACTTAGCACACAAAGACAGCATGGGAAATACGGAAATCATCAAAAATGGTGATATTCAGGTAATGAGCGCCGGAACCGGAGTTCAACATAGTGAGTTTAACCCAAATGCAGATCAACAAACAAAATTGTTGCAAATCTGGTTGTTTCCGAACAAAAGAAATGTAACACCTCGTTACCAACAAATTACATTGAATGTTGCTGACAGACATAATAAACTAGCGCAAATTTTGTCTCCAAATGCAGATGACGAAGGCGTTTGGATTCATCAGGATGCCTGGTTTAATATGGGAAATTTTGATGCCGGAATTGCAACTGAATATAAAATCAAAAAAGAAGGAAATGGAGCTTACGCTTTTGTTTTAAAAGGAAACGTAACAATCAACGGTCAGGAATTAAACACTCGTGATGCTGTTGGAATTTCAGGAACTGATATCTTAAATATAAAAGCAAATACGGATGCCGAATTCTTATTGATGGATATTCCGATGAACTATTAATTCATGCAACACAACTAATACTTTTTTTTTAAGAAACGGTAATAAGTCTGTAATTCAGATTATTATCGTTTCTTTTTTTACTAAACTTTTCCTAAAGGATAATTTCAATCTACATGAGAATTGTATTTTTAGGATAATCAATTTAAAAATAAAAAATCGCACTTTTTATTTCTTAATCTAAGTTAAGTGCGTTACGATTACTACCAACGTAACTTTGTCCTATCAAAATGAAATTAATTATTTAAAAAATAAAAATTATGGCAACTACAAAATGGTCAATTGACCCAACACACTCAGAAATTGGTTTTAAAGTTAAACACATGATGTTTACAAATGTTTCAGGTAAATTTGGAACCTACGATGCAACAATTATTACAGACGGAGACAACTTCGAAAATGCTGATATTCAATTTTCTGGCGATATCGCTTCTATCGACACTGCAAATGCAGACAGAGATGGGCATTTGAGAAGTGGAGATTTCTTTGATGCTGAAAATCACCCAAAATTAACTTTCAAAGGTTCTTCATTCAAAAAAATCAATGATGGAGAATATGAATTAACTGGAGATTTAAACATTAAAGGTGTTTCTAAAACAGTAAAATTTCCTGTAGAATTTAGCGGAATCATGACTGATCCTTGGGGAAACACTAAAGTAGGTTTAAATATTGAAGGTAAAATCAATCGTAAAGATTGGGGATTAAACTGGAACTCAGCTCTTGAAACTGGTGGCGTTTTAGTTGGAGAAGAAGTTCGTTTGAACATTGAATTACAATTTGCAAAACAAGCTTAATCTTATAAAAATAGGTTTTAATTTGGTTGGTTAAAAACCCTGTACATTTTCGGAAGTACAGGGTTTTTCTTGTTGAAATAAAGGAAAAATCGCCACGAATTCACGAATTATATTTTTCCAAACTTACGCTAAAAAAATTCGTGAATACGTGGCGAAAAAAAATTATCGTACTGTATTTCTAAATTCTGTGGGAGACATTCCGGTTTGTTTTTTGAAAAATCTGGAGAAATAAGAGTAATCTTCATAGCCAACAGCAAATGCAACTTCATTTACCGCTAATTGTTTGTCGATTAACATTCTTTTTATTTCCAGAATGACACGATCCATGATTACTTCTGTTGCGGTTTTTTGCAGGATTTCATTGCAGATTCTATTTAAATGTTTTAGCGTGATATTTAATTTTTCTGCGTAAAAAGACGGCAATTTTTCTTGTCTGAAATAACGCTCTAACAGCGATTCAAATTTGTTGATTTTGATGTTGTACGAATGTGTTTGATGAGAATACGTTTCACTATATTTTCGCGAAATTTCGATGTGAATGCAATCTAATAAATTCAGCATTTTATCTAATTGCATTTTATTATTCTGATTGTTTTCCTGTATCAGCAAATCAAAGTAAGGTACTATTTTAGGCAGTTCCTCTTCTTCAAAAACCATTTCCGGGCGATTATGAATTGAATGATAAAAATTATATTCGTTGATCTTTTTCTGTCCGAAATATAAATTATAGAGTTCTTGCGAAAAAATAATCACAAATCCTTCGATGTCTTCAGACAGACTCCAATGATGTATTTGTCCGGGCTGTAAAACGAATAAACTTCCTCTTTTAATTTCGAATTGATCAAAATCTACTTCATGTAATCCTGAACCATTTGTAAAAAATACCATCAAATAGGAATCATGCCGATGTGGTTCTTCTATAAAACTGTGACTTTTTAAATGTTCTGCAAAAGTATTCACATAAAAATCGCGATGCACATCATTACAACTGAAATTCTGGACACTATAAATTGGATATTTTTTCATACGCTATTAGATTGTAGATTTCATATTTTCAGATTTCAGATTTCAAATTTGAAATGTCAGATTTGGGATTTGGAATTTCAATCAAAATGTCTTTATTGTGCTATAAGAAGCGAAGATATAAAAAAGACTTCTATTCTACATTGATTTACCTTTGTAGAAATAAAAAACAACAAAGTCATGTCAAATACATTAACTCATATTTTGAGCAACGAATGTCCGATTTGTCATAAAGGAAAAGTTTTTAAAGACAAAAATATTTTCCTGAATTTTGGTCTTCCGAAAATGAATGAATATTGCAGTCATTGTAATTACAAATTCCAAAAAGAACCAGGATATTTCTTTGGCGCCATGTATGTAAACTACGGATTGACAGTTGCACAAGGTATTGCTACTTATTGTGTTTCCCAATTTTTCTTCGAGCAAACATTCGATTTACGAATTATTCCCATTATTGCCGTTGTCATTACTTTACTCACTTCTTTCAATCTTCGATTTTCAAGATTAGCATGGATTTATATGTTTAAGGATTATACGAGCTAAAAAAATACTATTTTTGCCTTTCAATTGAAACTAATTTTCAATTTCAAAAAAAATAAAAAAAATAAATTAGACAAATGAAAGCATACGTATTTCCAGGTCAGGGCGCACAGTTTACAGGAATGGGCAAAGACTTATATGAATCATCGGCTTTAGCCAAAGAACTATTCGAAAAAGCTAATGAAATTTTAGGTTTTAGAATTACAGATATTATGTTCGAAGGTACTGCCGAAGAATTAAAAGAAACTAAAGTTACACAGCCAGCAGTATTTTTGCACTCTGTTATTTTAGCTAAAACTTTAGGTGAAGATTTCAAACCGGAAATGGTTGCCGGACATTCTTTAGGCGAATTTTCTGCTTTGGTTGCCAACGGAACTTTATCTTTTGAAGATGGTCTTAAATTAGTTTCACAACGTGCTTTGGCAATGCAAAAAGCCTGTGAAATCACTCCATCTACAATGGCTGCGGTTTTAGGATTGGCTGATAATATTGTTGAAGAAGTTTGTGCTTCTATTGACGGAATTGTGGTTGCTGCCAACTATAACTGCCCGGGACAATTAGTAATTTCAGGAGAAACTACTGCAGTTGAAAAAGCTTGTGAAGCGATGAAAGCTGCCGGAGCAAAACGTGCTTTAATTTTACCTGTCGGAGGAGCATTTCACTCACCAATGATGGAACCGGCAAGAGAAGAATTAGCTGCAGCAATTGAAGCTACAACTTTTTCAACTCCTATTTGCCCGGTTTATCAAAATGTTACTGCAAACGCAGTTTCTGATGCAAACGAAATCAAAAAGAACTTAATTATACAATTGACTGCTCCGGTAAAATGGACACAATCTGTGCAGCAAATGATCGCTGACGGTGCTACTTTATTTACTGAAGTTGGTCCTGGAAAAGTCTTAGCTGGTTTGATTAATAAAATTGACAAGGAAGCGGTTACTGCTAATGCTTAATTAGTTTTTAGTCGAAGTCTCAGTTTTCAGCTATTGACTAATATGAATAAAATCCTCATGAACTAAATTGTTTATGAGGATTTTATTTTTTTAATTATCCTTAAATTTAGGATCAATACGAAAACCTGTGGGATTTTTAGAATTTAAACACACATATTTGATTCTATATTATTTGATATAGCCCAAGGTTTCAACCTTGGAAGACGGATTGATATAATTGAATTGTGGTAATGTATCTTGGTAATTATATTGTGTCCCAATGGTTGAAACCATTGGCTATGTTTTTAATAAGAATACAGATAGTTGTACAAAAAAAAATCTTTGTCAAAGTTTTCAACTGACAAAGATTTTTTTATTTCCTTATTACTTCCAAGAATCCTTTTATTCTTTTAAACATTTCAGCTTTAAATTCCTCTGGAGTTAACGCTTTTTCAAACTCAGCATCAAAATCAAAAGTGTTTTTTTTCATTTTCTTTTTCCGCTTCCACTATTCCTACAATTTTATCTTACAAATTTACAAAATAAGTTGTCTGAAAATTTCCACGTTTAAACATTCTTTTCTTTCTTCTTATAGTTGATAATAAAAACTCCAAGAATAATAAGTATGGTTGCTATAATAAAATCTACTGTAATTTTTTCATCTAAAATTAACCAACCTAAAAAAACAGCAATAATTGTGTTCACATAAGACAAAATAGAAACCTGTACTGCTGTTACCTGTTTTAAAGCATAATTGTAACAGAAAAAAGCAATTACCGATCCAAATACAGACAAATACAAAGCAGCAAATATACTTCTGGAACTCCATGAGCTTAGGTCTGGATTGGGCGAAAAAATAAAAGCCAAAACAAGCTGAATACAGGAAGCCATTGAAAACTGATAAAATAAATTTAGCGCAATATTATTCGGTTTATGAGCGTGCGTTTTAATATAAATTGTTCCCGCTGCCCATGCTAAAATCGCCAAACTTATAAATATAAGTCCGTGTTTATAATTCTCGTCTAAAAATGAACCAAGTCCATCCTTGAAAATAAAAACAACGCCCGAAAACCCGATTATAACTCCGACAAAACCTTTTAAACTTGCTTTTTGCAATCCAAACAAAATGCCTCCAATAAAAATAAGCACTGGTGACAAAGCACTCATTACAGATGCCAATCCACTCGGGAGTGTTTGTTCTGCAATTGTCGTAAAGCCATTCGCAATCACAATCATTAATACTGATGGAACCAACTGATGTTTTAAATTTTCCCAGCCAATCCATTTCAATTCTTTTTTAAATAACAGAATAGTCATAACAATCAAACCGGCTAATCCCTGACGGATTGATGTTACAAACCAGGGCGGAATTGTTTCTACAGCCACGCGAATTCCCAAAAACGTAGTACCCCAAATAATTCCTACGGCTGTTAAGGCAAATAGTAATTTATAATTTAAACTTTGTTTCATAATATTTAAATGCCTTTTGAATAAAAAAATCCCAAATTACAATCGTATAATTTGGGATTTTAAAATTTTATAATTTTAACTTAAGAAATTATTTATTCCTTATTTTTTGTTCCCATTTCCAGGCACTTGACATCGCCTCATCTAATGTTAGTTGAGCTTTCCAACCCAAAACATCATTTGCCTTATCAGTATTTGCATATGCTTCAGTAATATCTCCTTCGCGACGTGGCATAATCTTGTAAGGCAATTTTTTATCACTTACTTTTTCGAAACTATGAATTACCTCAAGAACAGAACTTCCTTTTCCGGTCCCTAAATTAAAGGTTTCTACTTTTTGTAAATTCTTTTTATTGAATAAACGCTGTAATGCAATTACGTGTGCTTTTGCCAAATCAACAACGTGAATATAATCCCGAACTGCAGTTCCGTCAGGAGTTGGATAATCATCTCCAAAAACAGATAATTCCTTACGCAATCCAACACCTGTTTGCGTAATAAAAGGCACTAAGTTCTGAGGAACACCTAATGGCAATTCTCCAATTTCATTGGATGAATGCGCTCCAACCGGATTAAAATAACGCAATAAAATCGCATTTATATTAGTTACTTTAGCAGTGTCTGTTATAATTTCTTCTCCAATTTGCTTGGTATTTCCGTAAGGAGACATTGCTTCTTGTACGGGAGCATCCTCGGTAATTGGCATTTTTTCGGCTTGCCCGTAAACAGTACAAGACGAGCTAAAAATGAAACTTGCTTCAGGTTTTTGCTGTAATTCCTGTAAAAGATAAACTAAACTGCTGATGTTGTTTTCGTAATACAACAACGGATTTTCAACACTTTCTCCAACCGCTTTTGAGGCTGCAAAATGAATTACTCCGGTAACATCATTATGTTTTTTAAAGAAATCCTGAACGGACGCTTTTTCTCTTAAATCTAATTTTTCAAATAAAGGCGTTTTTCCTGTAATTGCCGTAATTCCTTTTAAAACATCTTCTGTAGAATTGGAAAGGTTATCAATTATCACAACTTCAAAGCCTTCATTTTGCAATTCGACTACGGTGTGAGAACCAATAAATCCTAATCCCCCTGTTACTAATACTTTCATTTTTGGTTTTTTTTGTGTTGTTTTTTATGTAGTTAATTTATAAGCCTGTCTTGCAATAAGAACCCAATTATTCTTTTGTTTTTGCCAGACCAGCATTATTCCGATTTTAATATCTTTATCAATACCGCCATCTTTGGTGTGCGCTGCCAGAACATGTCTGACAATCGCAACATCATTCTGAATCGTTATGGTTTGATCCTGAAATTCAATGGTTACGAAATCTGATTTTCCACTAACAATTCCATCAATAAATTCAGCCTGATTTTGAAAATTACCATTCGAATGAACGTAATTCAACTTTTCAGAAGTCAGTGATTTTAATTTAGCTCCGTCAGCATCAATCATTGCCTTACGCAAAATTTCAACCTGATTACTTACAGCTGTTTCTTCTTTAGTATTTGATTTTTGAGCAAAACCAGAAAACTGAATAAGAATCATCACAATTAAAACACCTAATCTCTTCATAATTTATTTGTTTAAAAATTCTAAAACAGAATCTGTAATAAATTTAATTTGCTCATCATCCAATTCTGTATGCATTGGTAAAGCAATAACCTCTTTTACCAATTGATTGGTTACCGGAAATTGCTCTTCTTTATAACGAACATCTACGTAAGCCTTTTGTGAATGCAGCGGAATTGGGTAGTAAATCGCACACGGAATTGCTTTGTCTAACAAATGTTGCATTAAAGCATTTCTGTCTGCATCAACAATTCTCAACACATATTGATGAAAAACGTGATCATTTTCATTTGCATCAAATTCCGGCGTGATAATGTGTGCATTTCCAGCAAAAGCCGCATTGTATTTTGAAGCTGCTAAACGACGAGCTGCGTTATATTCATCTAAAAGCGGCAATTTTGCATTCAAAACCCCAGCCTGAATACTATCTAAACGAGAATTCACTCCCACTACATCATGGTGATAACGCTCATACATTCCGTGATTTACGATTCCGCGGATAACGTGAGCTAATTTATCATCATTGGTGAAAATCGCTCCGCCATCGCCATAACAACCTAAATTTTTAGAAGGAAAAAATGAGGTTGCGGCAACGTGGCCAATAACACCTACTTTGCTTTTTATGCCAGATTTAGAAATATAATCAGCACCAATTGCCTGTGCATTATCTTCAATTACATATAAATTATGTTCGGCAGCAATTTCCATAATCGCATCCATATTCGCCGCACGTCCAAATAAATGTACCGGAACAATTGCTTTTGTTTTTGGTGTGATTGCTTTTTTAATCGCATCAATATCAATATTCATATTTGTCATATCAACATCGACTAAGACCGGAGTCAATTGCAATAGAGCAATAACCTCAACAGTAGCTGCAAAAGTAAAATCGGCAGTAATTACCTCATCACCCGGTTTTAAATCCAACCCCATCATTGCAATTTGCAAAGCATCTGTACCATTTGCACATGGAATTACATGTTTTGCACCTAAATAATCTTCAAGGTTTTTTTGAAATTGATGAACCAATGGTCCGTTTATATAAGTATTTGTATCTAAAACTTCCTGAATTGAAGCATCAACGGTAGATTTTATTTTTTCATATTGACTCTTTAAGTCAACCATTTGAATTTTTTTCATTTGTCTTTATTTATTTAAAACTTTGAGATACGATTTTAAAACCAATCCCGAAAACGAAGAACAAAAATAGTTATTTAATACCTTTGGACAATGAAAATTATTGAAAGAAGCGTAATTTAGCGCCAAAATTAAATATATGCTTTTTCTATACAATTTAGTCGTTTCTATTGCGGGGGTTTTTCTGAAAATTGTAGCATTTTTTAGTCCGAAAATAAAGCTTTTTGTTGAAGGAAGAAAAAATGTTTTTACTGTTTTAGAAGAAAAAATAGCCCCAACAGACAAGACGATTTGGTTTCATTCGGCTTCACTTGGCGAATATGAACAAGGTTTGCCGGTGATCGAAAAAATCAAAGAAAAATATCCTTCCCATAAAATCATTGTTACTTTTTTCTCTCCTTCCGGTTATGAAGTCCGCAAAAACAATACTGTTGCCGATGTCACTATTTACCTGCCTTTAGACACTAAAAGCAACGCCAAAAAATTTCTGAAATTAGCACATCCTGAATTGGCTTTTTTTATTAAATATGAATTTTGGCTGAATTATTTAAAAGAATTGGAAAACAACAAAATTCCAACTTATTTGATTTCCGGAATTTTCAGAGACAATCAGATGTTTTTTAAATGGTACGGTGGTTTTTACCGAAAAGCATTATCAGCTTTCACTTATTTTTTTGTACAGAATCAAAAATCAAAAGAAAAAATTGAAACTATCGGATTTAAAAATGTTATTGTTTCCGGTGATACCCGTTTTGACAGGGTTGCAGCAATTTTAGAGCGAGACAATACGGTGGATTTTATTGAAAAATTTAAAAACAATGCGCCAACTATAGTTATTGGAAGTTCATGGCCAAAGGACGAAGCTTTACTAGCTGAATATATCAATCAGGCTCCTTCAACTGTAAAATTCATTATTGCACCACATAATATCAAACAAGACCAGATTTCAAGTTTAAAATCTCAAATTACAAAGGCAACGGTTTTATTTTCTGAAAAAGACAATATAACTGATTTATCAAAATTTAATGTCTTTATTATAGACACTGTTGGCTTACTCACCAAAATATATAGTTACGGAACCATAGCTTATGTTGGCGGTGGATTTGGAAATCCTGGTATCCATAACATTCTGGAACCAGCAACATTTGGAATCCCAATTGTAATTGGACCGAATTATTCGAATTTTGCAGAAGCTGTTGAATTGGTAAAAATTGGAGGCTGTATTGTAATTTCTAATGAGGCAGAGTTAAAACAAAGTTTTGACCGTTTACTTTTAGATGAAGATTATCTGAAAGAAAAAAGCCAAATTTGCAAGTCATATATTCAAGAGAATAAAGGTGCCACAAAAAGCATAATGAAAATCGTTTCGTAAGCGCTTAAAACAACCAAATATGGATTTCGGTACTATACTAAGCAAAAAAATCGCTTAAATCGCATTATTTTAGCCTCAGAAGCTTAGGCAATAATCAACCAAAAGCAAAATAAAGTGCAAATAAGAGAATCAAAACAGCCAATTCTCTTATAGAATATTCAACAAAAAATAATTAAGACAAAATAATCAATAATATAATATTTTTTTACTATTTTGGCATATTATTTGATAAATAAGATAATCGTGAGCGATGAAAATATTTTAAAAAAAAAGTGAAAAAATATTTTACATATTAAAAAATTTATATCTTTGCCACGAATTAATAATTAACCTTTTATAATAAAGTAAGATGAAAAAAGTATTTTTAAGTTTAGCTGTTGTTGCTGTTTTAACTGTTGTTTCTTGTAAAAAAGCTGATGCTGCTGCTGAGCCAGCTGTAGATTCTACTGCTGTTGCTGTTGATTCTGCTGCTGCTGTAGTTGATTCTGCTGCTGCAACTGTTGATTCTGCTGCTGCTAAAGTTGACTCTGCTGCTGCTAAAGTAGAAGAAGTAAAAAAATAATTAGAACCTAAGTTCTAAAGATTTTAAAACCATCCTTAGAGATGGTTTTTTTTATGCCCAAAATTTAATAAATTCCAATATTTTAAAATTCCAAATTCCAATAACACACATTGTATTACTGAAATTTGGAATTTTAAATTATCAAACTATTTTTTTTACACTAAAAAACTACATACTAATGGAATTTGGAATTTCCTTTTTATTTATTCCATTTCATCCTCAACTACTTCTTCATCCTCAAATATCGATTCATTTGAAGAGAAATCTAAAATTTCTGATCGCGAAGCATAAGTAACAATTTCTTTTATTCCTTTTTGCAAAAGCAATTCTGTTGTATATTTTCGACTTGTAGCAAAATGAAGCTCACCCAACATCAATTTAAAAAAATACTTTCCTCCAGAGCCTTTAAATTTCAAAAATCTAGCCTGCTCAATATTTACTTTAAATTTTTCAATATCTTCTTCGCATTCAAACTTCAGCTCATAACTCAAACTAGTAAAAATCACTTTCCCTTTCCTGGAAGTAAATACAAATTTATATTCATCATTAAATCTTTTACTAATTACAAAAGCACCCATTTAGAATTGTTGATTTTAGATTATTAATTTTAGATTCTTCTGAATAAATTTACTTCACAAATTTATTTCACACTGCACGAGTTTACACAATAAAAAAAGCCTCTTCAAAAGAAGAGGCTTTAGTACTCAGAGCGGGACTTGAACCCGCACGAACATTGCTGTTCACTGGATTTTAAGTCCAGCGTGTCTACCAATTTCACCATCCGAGCATTATATGGTTTTGAGCGAAAAACGGGGCTCGAACCCGCGACCTCGACCTTGGCAAGGTCGCGCTCTACCAACTGAGCTATTTTCGCGTTTCAAATTCTAGTAAGAACTACAATACTGACTTGTTCTGTATTGCGAGTGCAAATTTAGGACATTTATTCAATTATACAAGCCTTTTTCGAAAAAAAATTATACTTATTTTATAACCTTCTGATAACCTAAACTTTAAATCTGAAAATTTATTTCTTAACAATCATCCTTTTAATCTCATTGAGTTTCATCAATGCTTCAACCGGTGTGATTGAGTTTATATCAAGACTTAAGATCTCTTCTTTTATCTCTTCTAACAAAGGGTCATCTAAATTAAAGAAGCTCATTTGCATTTCATCATTAGCAGTTTTGATTCCGTTTAAGGCATCACTCGAATGATTCTTCTCCAATTTCTTTAAAAGTTTCTGTGCTTTCAAAATTACAGTCTGAGGCATTCCGGCCATTTTTGCCACGTGAATTCCAAAACTGTGAGCACTCCCTCCTTTTACCAGCTTTCTAACAAAAAGAACGGTATCTTTTAATTCTTTTATCGCAACATTATAATTCTGAATTCTCGGAAGCGATTCTGTCATTTCATTTAATTCATGATAATGCGTTGCGAACAATGTTTTTGCTCTTCCCGGATGTTCGTGTAAAAACTCGGCAATAGCCCAGGCAATCGAGATTCCGTCATAGGTACTGGTTCCTCTTCCAATTTCATCCAATAAAACTAAACTTCTGTCTGAGATATTATTCAAAATAGAAGCCGTTTCATTCATCTCTACCATAAAAGTGGATTCACCCATCGAAATATTATCCGAAGCTCCTACTCTTGTAAAGATCTTATCTACAATTCCCATTCGAACGCTGTCTGCCGGAACAAAACTACCCATTTGAGCCAGCAATACAATTAAAGCTGTTTGTCTCAAAATTGCTGACTTACCAGACATATTCGGACCTGTAATCATAATAAGCTGTTGTGTTTCTCTATCCAAATAAACATCATTGGCGATATACGGCGTTCCAACTGGCAATTGTTTTTCAATTACAGGATGTCTTCCGTTTTTGATATCCAATTCAAAAGTTTCATCAATTTCCGGACATACATATTTATTTTCGATCGCTAATTGCGTAAATGAACACAAACAATCCAGTTGTGCCACTAAATTAGCGTTCATTTGAACCGGCTTAATATAAGTCGCAATCCAGGCTACTAATTGCTCAAAAAGATCCGTTTCAATTTTATGAATCCTTTCTTCGGCGCCTAAAATTTTGGTTTCATATTCTTTTAATTCTTCTGTAATATAACGTTCGGCATTTACCAAAGTCTGTTTACGAATCCATTCTGTCGGAACTTTATCTTTATGTGTATTTCGAACTTCAATATAATATCCAAAAACATTATTGAAAGAGATTTTCAAAGAAGAAATTCCTGTTCGCTCTGATTCTCTTTTTTCAATTCCTTCTAAATATTCTTTTCCGGAAGTTGAGATTGCACGCAATTCATCTAATTCTTCACTAATTCCTTTTGCAATGGCATTTCCTTTTGCAATAGCAACTGGCGCATCCTGATTTAAAGTTACTTTTATTTTTTCTCTTAATAAATCACAAGCATGCAAACTGTCGCCAATAATTTTCACCGCTTCCTGCGGACTTTGCAATGCTAAAGTTTTGATTGGAATAATAGCATCCAGAGACTCTTTCAGATAAACAATTTCGCGCGGTGAAACTTTTCCGGCAGCAATTTTAGAAATCAAACGCTCTAAATCTGAAATTTGCTTGATTTGATATTGAATATTATGAAGAACTTCAGGATTTGATTTCAAATAGGAAACCACATCATGACGCCCTTTTATTTTATTACTATCTTTTAAAGGAAGAGCCAGCCAGCGCTTCAACAAACGCCCACCCATTGGCGAAAGCGTTCTGTCAATTACATCTAAAAGCGTTACAGCATTTGGATTATAACTGTGATATAATTCTAAATTTCTGATCGTAAAACGATCCATCCAAACATACGCATCTTCAGCAATACGCTGTATCGCCGTGATGTGCTGCACCCGATTATGCTGCGTTTCGGACAAATAATACAAAATAGCTCCCGAAGCAATAATTCCTTCTTTTAACTCTTCGACTCCAAAACCTTTTAAGGAAACGGTTTGAAAATGTTTCGTCAAAGTTTCTAAAGCATAATCTTCTTTATAAATCCAGTCTTCTAAATAAAAACTATGAAAATCATCTCCAAAAGCAGCTTTGAAATCACCTTTGTTATTCTTCGGAACTAAAACTTCACTCGGATTAAAATTCTGCAAAAGTTTGTCAATATATTCTGCATTTCCCTGAGCCGTTAAAAATTCTCCCGTTGAAACATCCAAAAAAGAAATTCCGATATTTTTATTAGCAAAATAAACTGATGCCAAAAAGTTATTTGATTTAGATTGTAAAACCTCATCATTTAAAGAAACTCCCGGAGTTACCAATTCAGTAACACCGCGTTTCACGATAGTCTTAGTCATTTTCGGATCTTCAAGCTGATCGCAAATTGCAACACGAAGTCCGGCTTTTACTAATTTTGGCAAGTATGTATTGATAGAATGATGTGGGAAACCAGCTAAAGCTGTTTCAGTTTCAGAACCTGCACCTCTTTTAGTTAAGGTTATTCCAAGAATTTTAGAAGCTCTAATAGCGTCTTCTCCAAACGTTTCGTAAAAATCACCCACTCTGAAAAGCAGACATGCATCAGGATATTTTCTCTTGATTTCGTTGTACTGTTTCATTAAGGGCGTTTCTTTCACCTCTTTCTCTTTCGCTGCCAAATTGTAATGTTTTAAATGAAAATTTATGACAGCGAATTTATAATATTTTGGCGGCATATAGAAGAGCTTCAAAAATTAAAATATTTTTAAGAATTTTTTAAGTTGAGATATAAGAATTTTATATAGATTTGTTCATAATTAAACAAAGACTCTTTAAAGATGAAAAAAATAATTTTATTTGTTATGGTTGCTGTAATTGGAATTACAGCTTCAAACGCTCAAAGCGCTAAAAAAGCTAAAGTTGCTAAAGTTGAAGGAGCCGGAATGGTTTTTGAAAACGAAACGATTGATTACGGAACTATCGCTCACAATGCGGATGGTAACCGTCAGTTTGTTTTTGTAAATAACGGAACAAAACCATTAATCATTACAAACACTCAGGGATCTTGTGGTTGTACTGTACCTACAACACCAAAAGAGCCAATCGCTCCAGGTGCTAAAGGTATTATTGGTGTAAAATATGCTACTGACAGAGTTGGTGCTTTTACAAAAACGGTAACTGTTACTTCTAATGCTGAAGGACAACCTACAAAAGTACTTACTATTAAAGGTACTGTTTTACCAGATCCTGTAAAAAGCTAATCTGAAAGAAAATAAAATAATCGAAAAAGCTTCCTTATCTTTGGAAGCTTTTTTTATGACCTGAATGCAACACCAATGAGAAAACTTGAAAATAGCGAACTGGATCGCAAATCAATTGAAGATTTTAAAAAATCAGACAAAACACCTCTAATTTTAGTTTTGGATGATATTCGCAGTTTGCACAATATTGGTTCTGTATTTAGAACTGCCGATGCTTTTTTGATTGAAAAAATCATTTTATGCGGTATTACAGCAACTCCTCCAAATAAAGAAATTCACAAAACAGCCCTTGGTGCTACAGAAACCGTAGCTTGGGAACATCATGAAAATGTATTGGAAGTTATTGAAAATCTTAAAAAAGAAAATGTATTGACGCTCGCCATTGAACAAGTGGAAAGTTCCGTTTTTCTTCAGGACTTTAAAGTTGCGAAAAATCAAAAATATGCATTGGTTTTTGGGAACGAAGTATATGGCGTTGCACAGGAAGCCGTGGCTATTTGTGATGGCTGTATTGAAATTCCGCAATTAGGAACTAAACACTCCCTAAATATTGCTGTTAGTGCAGGAATTGTAGTTTGGGATTTATTCCAAAAATTAAACTGGCCAAACGCTGATTAATGTTATTTTTCGGCACATCTCGCCTTTAGATGTTAGAAATTGAAATATATTTTTTTATTATTATAAAATTGATACTTTTATAAAATGAAAACTATCAATTTCTTTAAAATAACCATTTTATTTTTTGTTTTATGCTTTAACCAATCTCATGCAAATGAAAAAGTTAAAACATTGGATAAGGCCAAGATAAAACCTGCCAACGATACTCTTAAATTAAATAAACGAAAAAACACAAAAGTTATCTTTGCAGTTACTCCTCCTGTACTTAAAGCAACAGGAGATCAATTATATTGCCCTCTCAACACCATAAATATTGTAACTTCTATAAGCATAACTCATGATCCTTTAGAAACGGGAACACAAGCAGTTTATATTCAGGTTTCTTCAGGATATTCTAGTGGCTTCGATCAGCTTACTCTCTCAAACTTGGGATCACATCCCACAATTACAACAAGTTGGGATTCAACTGCTGGAAAACTTAAATTATCAAGTCCAACGGGAGTTGATGTTTTATATTCAGATTTTGAAGCTGCCATTAGAGATGTGGTATTTTCTAATTCATCAGCTACAGCCTCGGGAACCAGGACTTTTTCGATAACAGTTGGCCAGGCCAACTACTTACCTTCTACTGGACATTATTATTTATATATACCTAGTATTGGCATTACCTGGTCATCAGCAAGAGCCGCAGCGGATGCCAGCACTTACTACGGGCTTAAAGGATATTTAGCTACTATTTTATCTGCCGATGAAGCAAAACTAATTGGGGAACAAGCCTCAGGAACAGGATGGATCGGAGGAAGTGACCAAGAAACTGAAGGTACTTGGAAATGGGTTACCGGTCCTGAAGCCGGAACAGTAATGTCTTATACTTTCTGGAATACCAACGAACCAAACAACTTAGGCGATGAAGATTATGCCCATATTACACAACCAGGAGTAGGAATTAGAGGGTCCTGGAATGATTTATCAAATACCGGGTCAACAACTCCCGGAGACAACTATCAACCTAAAGGCTATGTTGTGGAATATGGAGGATCTGCTGGTGAACTTCCGCTAGAAATAGCTGCAAGTACCAAAATTACAATTCCGGTTGCGACTGCACTTACTCCAAACCCAATTTGTGATTCAGGGAGTTTTACTATAAATGCAACTGCAACTTCTGGCGCTACAATTAGCTGGTACGATAAGGCAACAGGAGGCACTCCTTTAGCAACCGGAAGTCCTTTTACAACTCCCGTAATAAATACTACTACAACTTATTATGTTGATGCTGGTTGCGAATCAAATCGTAAATCGGTTGTCGCTGTTGTTAATAAAACACCCGCAACACCAGCTGTAGCTTCCTCGAATGTTTCGAGATGTGGTCCTGGAAGCTTAAATCTTCAGGCAACAACAAATGTTGGCTTTATAAGTTGGTACACTACTGAAACTGGAGGAATACCTGTTTTTACTGGTAATAATTTTACAACACCTGTAATTTCATCTAATACTATATATTACGCTGAAGCTTCAAATAATAGCTGTCTCAACACCAATCGTACCCCTGTTAATATTAGCATATATACTCCGCCAGTTGTTACGGATGAAGAAGTTCCATTATGTCAAAATCAAAAAATTATAATTGATGCAGGAATATCAGGAATGACTTATTTATGGTCTACAGGAGCTACAACTCAAACTATTGAAGTAAGCACCGGCGGTACTTATACTGTAGATGTTACAAGTCCGGCACCTGAAGGCTGTACGAGTAAAAAAACAATTAAAGTTGATGAGCATGAAATTCCACAAATAGATCGTATTGATGTTAATGGAACCCGAGTTGTTATTTACCTAAAGAAAGAACAAGATTATTTTGAGTATTCTGTTGACGGAACTAATTTTCAGGATTCTAACGTGTTTTATGATGTTCCTGGAGGGCTACAAACAGCTTATGTAAGAGAGAAAAGTGGATGTGGCGATACTGTTAAAAATTTCGTAGTACTTGTTTTTCCAGCTTTCTTTACTCCAAACAATGATACTTTTAATGACCTTTGGGAAGTAACCGGAATGGAAAATTATCCACAGGCACAAGTCACTATTTTTGATCGTTACGGAAAATTATTAGCCCAATTAAGTATTTCAAGGATGAGTTGGGATGGAACTTTCAACAAAACTCCGTTACCAGCTTCCGATTATTGGTATGCCTTAAAAATTGACAATACTCAGCCCGTTTTGAGAGGTCATTTTTCTTTAAAAAGATGATGCTAATTAGATAATGTGCCAATTTGATAATTAGATAATGAAAGACAATACTATAAAAATAATTATCTAATTTTCTAATTGGCATATTGACACATTATCCTATTTTCTTCTGAATTTCACTCAAAATAAAGAGATAATCTTCGTGTTTTTTCACAAAATCACGATCGGAAACATCAATGATTAAAACATTCAGATCGGTCTGTGATTTGATATAATCTAAATAACCGGTATTGATTTTATCCAGATATTCGGCTTCGATATTCTGTTCGTAATTTCTGCCGCGCTTTTTGATATTCTGAAGCAAACGCTCTGTGTTTTGATATAGATAAATATACAAATCAGGCTTTGGCATTTCTTTATAAATAATGTCAAATAAATTTCTGTACAAACGATATTCATCTTCAGCCAACGTAATTTTGGCAAAAATCAATGATTTAAAGATATGATAATCGGCTACTACAAAATCTTTAAACAAATCAAATTGCGCTAAATCATCTGATAATTGCTGATAACGGTCGGCCAAAAAAGACATCTCGAGTGGGAAAGCATATCGGTTTTGATCTTTATAAAATTTGGGTAAAAATGGATTATCTGCAAAACGCTCCAAAACAGTTTTGGCATTAAAATCTTCTGCAATTTTATTTACTAATGTTGTTTTTCCTGCACCAATATTTCCTTCAAAAGCAATATAATTAAACCTTTCCAATGGAATTTCCTGCAAAGGATTTTTTAATTCCTTAACAACAGTACAAATACTATCATCTGGTGTAACGGCAATTAATTCTGAAATAGATTTTTGAAAAACAGGATGTTTCCAGTTTAATTTTAAATCCTGCATGGGCATCAATACAAATTTCCTGTTTTGCATTAAAGGATGCGGAACCTGAAGTTTCTCAGAATCAATAATTTCATCATCAAAAACAATCAAATCAACATCGATAATTCGGGATTGATAACCTTCCTGATTGGAGCGAATACGACCCAATTGTTTTTCGACTTTTAAAATCTGATTCAATATTTTTTGTGCCGATGAAGTACTATGCAACAGCAATACGCAATTATAAAAAGCATCACTTTCGAATCCCCAGGCAGGAGTTTCGTATAACTTTGAGACCTGAATAACCGTTCCTACTTCCTGATGTATCAGAGCAATACAACTCTCAATATTTTCTAACCGATTTCCCTGGTTACTGCCTATAGATAAAACGATTTGATGCTGTGACTTCATAATGCAAATTAACTAAAACTATTTCAGAATTACTCACATTATTTATTCAGGAATCAGAAGTTTCCAATTATTTCAAACCTGCTTTTAATCTTTTTTCTACATAAATTTTTCTAAAAAACTTGTGTAATCTAAAAATAACATATCTTTATTTTAGAGAATTTAAAAAGGCAAATAAGGTTACAAGTATTTTACAAATCATGTGAGAGACTTACCCGTCATTTAGATTATATTTGTAACAAACCAACCTTTTTCACGACTTATTAAAAAAATATAATTATGAAGTTTTTAGGAAATGTAATTGCCACAGTGATTGGTATTTTTGTATTCATTATGTTATTCTTCTTCGGGGTAATCCTAATTGGGGCTATTTTTGGCGGAGATGATACGGTTTCCGTTAAAAGTGATTCGGTTATCGAATTGGACTTAAAAAAAATACAAAACGATTATGCCGGAAAATATAAAGACCCTTGGGTAACTGTTTTTTCTGAACAAAAAGGAATTGGTTTAACCGATGTTATCAATGCTATTGAAGCGGCGAAAACAGATGATAATATTAAAGGAATTTCAATCCTAAACGATGAATCTTCATTAGGATTGGCTCAATATAAGGACTTAAGAAACGCACTTGAAAGTTTTAAAAAATCAGGGAAATTTGTCTGGGCCTACGCCAATACTTATTCTCAAAAAGAGTATTACCTGAATTCAGTTGCCAACACTATTTATTTGAATCCAGCGGGAGATTTAGATTTTAAAGGACTTTCTTCTGAGGTAATGTTCTTCAAAGATTTTCAGGATAAATCAGGGATTCATATGGAAGTGATTCGTCATGGAAAATATAAAAGTGCCGTTGAACCTTTTTTAGAAAATAAAATGAGCGATGCCAACAGAGAGCAAGTTACAGCACTTTTGAACTCTATCTGGACAACCGTTTCTACTGATATTTCAAAAAGCCGAAATATTCCGCTTCCGAAATTAAATGAGATTGCAAATGGTCTATTAGCAAGAACGCCTGAGATGGCTAAAAAAGAAGGTTTGGTCGATATCGTTGCTTATGAAGATGTGTATCACAATACCATCAAAAAAGCTTTAAAAGTAACGGGTGATGACGATTACAACAAAATTTCGATCTTAGATTATACACAAAATAATGTTACTACTGCTTTAACCAATACTGCCAACGACCAAATTGCGATTATCTATGCGCAGGGCGAAATTACAGGCGGTGAAGGCGATGTTAACGTAATTGGCGAAGGTGCAATGCGTCGCTCTTTGCAGGAAGCCAGAAAAAATGAAGATGTAAAAGCAATTGTTCTTCGAATTGACAGTCCCGGAGGAAGTGCTTTAACTTCTGATTTGATCTGGAGAGAAATTGAAGTAACTAAAAAAGTAAAACCTGTTGTCGTTTCTATGGGTAATTATGCTGCTTCAGGGGGATATTATATTGCTTGTAATGCCAATAAAATTTTTGCTGAAAGCAATACCATTACAGGATCCATTGGGGTTTTTGGAATTTTACCAAACTTTACTCCTTTGGCTACTAAATTAGGAATCCATACCGAACAAGTAAAAACACACGAGAATTCAGCCAATTATAGTCCGTTTGTTCCTGTTGACGAAAAATTCAAAGCTTTTACTTTGGAAGGCGTTGAACACATTTACAACACTTTCGTAACACATGTGGCTCAGGGCCGAAAAATGACATTTGCGCAAGTAGATGCTATTGCTCAGGGAAGAGTCTGGTCTGGAAGTGAAGCCCTAAAAATTGGTTTGGTTGATAAAATTGGAGGATTGAATGACGCTATTGCCGAAGCTGCAAAAATTGCAAAAATAAAAACATACAGTACACAAAACTATCCTGAATACGAAAAAACATTTGGTGATCTCTTAGCCAATATGCCTTTTGCAAAATCTAAAGAAGCTTTTATAAAAGAAGAAATTGGAGAAGAAAACTATCTTTTGATTGAGCAGGTAAAAAGATTTCAGAGACAACAAGGCGTTCAGGCAATGCTTCCTTTTGGAATAAATATTAAATAATTCCATTTAAAAAATGAAAAAGATATTTCTGTTTTTCAGTGTTTTATTTTTGAGTATTGTAAACGCTCAGGATAAAAACGCAGTTACTTTTAAAGAATCTCCGGTAATCTTAAAAATTAATACAGACCAACTTTTTGGAACCTTGACAACTCCGGACTTAACAAAGAAATATCCTGTTGCCCTAATTATTGCCGGTTCCGGGCCAACTGACCGAAACGGCAATAACCCAATGATGAAAAACAATTCATTGAAAATGCTGGCTGAAGTTTTGGCTAAAAATGGAATTGCCTCATTACGATATGACAAAAGAGGAATTGGCGAAAGTAAAGCCTCTGCCATTTCCGAGCAAAGTCTGGTTTTTGAAAATTATACAGAAGATGCCAAAAGTTGGATTAATTTATTGAAACAGGATAAACGTTTTTCAGAAGTTATCATTATCGGACATAGCGAAGGTTCTTTAATTGGAATGATTGCCGGAGCAAAGGCCAATAAATTTATTTCTATTGCAGGCCCGGGTGAATCGGCAGATAAACTGATCAAAACACAAATCGAATCAAAAGCAAACAAACAAATAAACGATCTTACTTTCCCAATTATTGATAGTCTGAAAAGTGGTAATAAGGTAAACAAGGTCGATCCAATGCTTAATGCTCTTTTTAGACCAAGTATTCAGCCTTATTTGATTTCATGGTTTAAATACAATCCACAAGCAGAAATTAAAAAATTGAATGTTCCAATTTTAATTGTACAGGGAAACAACGATTTGCAAGTAACTGTAAAAGATGCTGAAACTTTATCACAAGCCAATAAAAATGCCGAACTTTTGATTGTAGATAAAATGAATCATATTCTGAAAATTATTGAAGGTGACAAACAAGCCAATCTGGAAAGTTACAATAACGAAAGCTTACCTCTTTCTGAAATCATGACTACTAAGATTGTTTCATTTATTAAAAAATAATTGAGAATCATAAAACCATTAAAAATCCGTTTGATATACATAGTCAAAACGGATTTTTTAATTTTAACAAATAGTCTATATTCTTCTGTTTTTGTGAAAAAATTAGTACTAAACTCGTATAAAAAAATTATTTTTGCAACCAATTAATAACGACATAAACCCTCAAATCTATAAATAATTATGCTTAAGAAAATTTTAAAGATTACCGCAATTGTTCTCGTGGTATTTGTAGCGGCATTATTTGCCATCCCCTATTTTTTTAAAGATCAGATAAAAGCAAAAATTGCAGAAGCCATCAACGAAAGTGTCGATGCCAAAGTGAGTTTTGCCGATGCCGATTTAAGCTTGTTTAAAAATTTTCCTAATGCAACAGTAGGAATTGAAAAATTAGTCATTATCAATAAAGCTCCTTTTGAAGGTGATACTTTGGTTTCATTAGGTGAATTAAACCTTAAAATGAGTATCAAAGAAATTTTTAAGGGAAAAGATGAGCCTTTGAACATTCAGGGAATTAGTTCTACAAATGGATTAATCAATATCATCTTCAATAAAGATGGTGTTGGTAACTTTGACATTGCTTTGAAAGACAAAAAAGAAGACACTAAAGATGATAAAAGCAAACCACTTTCATTAAAAATTCAGAACTACAAAATCGAGAATTTCACCTTCAGATATATTGATCAGGGCTCGAAAATTAAAATGGTAATCGACAGTTTAAACCACGAAGGAACGGGAGATTTTACCAATTCAAAACTTGATTTAACAACAAAATCTACAGCTAAGGTATCATTGGATATGGATAAAATCAATTACATGAAAAATGTAAAACTGACTTTAGACGCTGTTTTAGGAATTGACTTAGAAAAAAGCAAATATACTTTTAAAGAGAATAAAGCTTTAATTAACCAATTGCCTTTAGAATTTGATGGATTTATTCAGATGGTTGATGCCGGTCAGATTTATGATTTAAAGTTTAAAACTCCAACCTCATCTTTTACCAACTTCTTAGGTCTGATTCCTTCAGCGTATGCTTCTGGTTTAGATGGTGTAAAAACAACCGGAGACTTTTCTATCGTTGGTTTTGCAAAAGGACAATTAACAGATACTACCGTTCCTAAATTCAATATTGCTATTGCATCAAATAATGCTTCATTTCAATATCCGAATTTACCAAAATCAGTTCAGAATATTGTAATTGACACTAAAATCATCAATGAAACCGGGATTCTAAATGACACCTACGTCAATTTAGATAAACTTTCATTCCGAATTGATCAGGACGTTTTTAGCGCTAAAGCGAATATTAAAAACATAACAGTAAATCCATACGTAAATGCAGCTTTAAAAGGAACTATCAATTTAGCAAACCTTTCAAAAGCCTATCCAATAAAAATGGACAAACCTTTGGCAGGTATTTTAAAAGCGGATGTTACTACAGAATTTGATATGGCTTCAGTAGAAAAAAGCCAATATCAAAATATCAAAAATGCCGGAACTATGAGTTTATCAGGGTTTAAATATACTGATGAAAACAATAAGTCGATGAACATTAGTACAGCTTTGGTTGAGTTTAATCCGAGTAAAATTAACTTAAAACAATTTAATGCCACTACCGGAAAATCTGATATCGCGATCAACGGAGTTTTGGAAAATTTCTATGGTTTTATGTTTAAAAAACAGGAATTGAAAGGGAACTTCAATATGAGTTCTAACCAATTGGCTGTTGACGATTTTATGACCCAAGGCGAACCTGCAACAGAGAAAACCGCAGCAAAACCAACGGAAGCCATGAAGATTCCTGCTTTCTTAAATTGTACTATAAATGCAAAAGCAAATACTGTTTTATATGACAATTTAAAACTAAAAGATGTTTCAGGAAGGTTAATTGTAAAAGATGAAAAAGCCCTTTTAGAAAACTTCAAAACATCCATTTTTGGAGGAACAATTGGTTTAACCGGAGCAGTTTCGACAAAAGAAAAAGTACCCACTTTTGACATGAATTTAGGTTTCAATCAGGTTGATATCGCACAGACATTTACGCAATTAGAAATGATGAAAAAAATTGCACCAATAGCAGGAATCATCAACGGAAAATTGAATTCGACAATTAAACTGAACGGAAATTTAGATGCGAATGAATTAACTCCGGACCTGAAATCAATTTCAGGAGATTTGTTAGGGCAATTGCTTTCGACTACCATAAATTCTAAAAACTCAACTTTATTGAACGCTTTAGGTTCAAACATTAAATTCATTGACATGAATAAGATGAATTTGAACGATATTAAAGCGGCATTAACTTTTGACAACGGAAAAGTAAATGTAAAACCATTTGATATTAAATATCAGGATATTAAAATTACAGTTGGAGGAACTCACGGTTTTGATCAAACAATGAATTACAACTTAAAATTAGATGTTCCTGCTAAATATTTAGGAAGTGAAGCGAATGCTTTTCTAGCTAAAATGTCTCCTGCAGATCAGGCAAAATTGCAAAACATTCCAATTAATGCCATGATTACAGGAAACTTTTCTAATCCGAAAGTTTCAACAGATATGAAAAGTGCTGTTAGTAGTTTAGCTTCTCAGGTAGCCAATCAGCAAAAAGAGAAATTAACTCAAAAAGGAGCATCGGCGCTTAACGATTTGATTAATAAAAACACAAAAGCAAAAGATACAACACAAGCTGCAAAAACAGAAAAAGAGCAAAAGACTCAGGAAGTGACAAAAAAAGCAAGCGATTTGCTAAATGGTTTATTTAAGAAGAAAAATTAAAACAATAAAAAAGGCATCCTATAACGGAGGGCACTGAAAAAGTCTTTTCACGAATAAACTGTTAATTAAAAGGAGTAGAAAACAAAAGGTTTTCTACTCCTTTTTTATTATCTTTTCCGTGTAA
>NZ_LMEF01000016.1 GCF_001427905.1 Flavobacterium sp. Root420 | reverse complement strand
TTTGATTCTTAATGCCTGTCAGTATTTCAGTGAACGTCTATCGCTCTTGCGGGTGCAAAAGTAGCACCTTTATTGAGTTCTGCAAGCTTTTTTATTATATAATTTCAATCTTTTTTATAAGTTGCTGGTATGGCGGTTTTTATAATACGAAGTTTTTTTGGGCTTTGTTGGATTTTCCTTATTTTGGGCCATTTTACCACAAAGGCACTAAGACACAAAGTTTCGCTTTTCCCTTTTTATTGAGCTATGCCTGCTTTTCAAAAAGGCACAAAGCTGGGGTTTCCCATTTTTGTTAGGTTCTCGCAAAGACGCCAGGGCGCAAAGTCTTCCTTTTTCTTCTGCAAAACGATTATCTTTTTTGAAAACGACTCCCCTAGCCCCGATAGTTCCGAAGCCTCGGGTGGAAATCCTTTTGATTTTTTCTTTAAAAAGCAAAAGATTAGAACGGATAGCGGGAATAGCTCCTGAATAAAATCCAAATTACAATAACGAAATCCCAAATTCCAAAATGCTTTGGCTTCGCTGCGCTTGACAAAAAGATATTCGTATTGTTTCTCCTTATATATAGGTATAAAAAACAGACCCGACAGTTTTGGAAAACTGCCGGGTCGTAATACTATATATAAAGAGATACTATTTATCTTTAGCCTCTTCGGTTTTGACTTGTTTCGCTTTTGCTTCCCATTGATTCATTAGGTCGTTATAGTTTATTGGTTTAGCTGGCCTCTGATTTACCAATCGGCCGGACTCGAATGCCCTTTGAAGAATGGTTTCTATCAAATAGTCTTCGTTGACTTCGTATGGATTGTACTCTTTCTTTAAACTAATATCGAATAAATTGGCGGTGGTGTTTGAAACGAATGCTTTGAAACCACTTTTTAGGGTTCGTATTAATTCATAGGTTGTAATTCCGGTTTGTCTATGAACCAGCTTTACGAGAATCTGACCTTGTTTACGAGACAGCTTTTTTAGCCTTGCTTCGAATTCGTTATTAAGGTAGTCTTCTACAATTTTAAAATACTTCTTTTTTTCACGATTGGTTTTCAGACGCGCCATTCCCTGATTTAAAGCGGTCAATCGATCTGCAGCTAATTTAGCATAAGGATATACTTTATAAACTCTATTTTGAAGAATCATAAATTGCTTTTGGGCTTCGGGATCAAGCTTCTCTTTGGTAATGATAATCTCAGGCAATTCAATGGTATCGCCCAAAATCGAATCCCGTTCTGTTAGAATGTAGCCCATTTGCTCATTTTCTTTTGGCGTAACCTGAGCCTGGCTTGTAAACGAAATCAATATAAAGAATAAAAGAATGTAGGTGAATCTCATTGAGTCATAATTTAAATGTAAAATTATATATTTATACACAACTCTAATACCAAATTTATAATTTAGCAAAAAAATATTTTTATGAGTACAGAATCTATCTTAAAAGATACCTCAATTGCTTTCCTGGAAAGCTACCTAAATAACGCCTCACCTACTGGATATGAAAGTGAAGGACAAAAACTTTGGATGAATTATTTAAAACCATACGTTGATACTTTTATTACCGATACTTATGGAACAGCAGTAGGAATTATAAATCCTGATGCTCCTTTTAAAGTTGTAATCGAAGGTCATGCAGATGAAATTTCGTGGTATGTTAATTACATTACAGATGATGGTCTATTATATGTAATACGTAATGGTGGTTCTGATCATCAGATTGCGCCATCTAAAAGAGTTAATATTCATACTAAAAAGGGAATTGTAAAAGGTGTTTTTGGATGGCCGGCGATTCATACTCGTTTACGTGACAAGGAGGAGATTCCGAAATTAAGTAATATTTTTATTGATTTAGGATGCGAAACCAAAGAACAAGTTCTTGAAATGGGTGTTCATGTGGGTTGTGTGATTACTTATCCTGATGAATTCATGATTTTAAACGAAAATAAATTCGTTTGTCGTGCTATTGATAACAGAATGGGTGGTTTTATGATTGCTGAAGTAGCGCGTTTATTGCATGAGAACAAAAAAACACTTCCATTTGGACTGTATATTGTAAACTCAGTTCAGGAAGAGATAGGTTTACGTGGTGCTGAAATGATTGCGCAAACTATTAAACCAAATGTGGCTATTGTTACTGATGTTTGCCACGATACCACTACTCCGATGATTGACAAAAAAGTAGAAGGCGATCTTAAAATGGGTAAAGGCCCTGTAATTGCTTATGCTCCTGCAGTTCAAAATAAATTACGTGATTTAATTGTAGATACTGCAGAGGAAAATGAAATTCCATTTCAGCGTCACGCAACTTCAAGAGCGACCGGAACAGATACAGATGCTTTTGCTTATAGCAATGGCGGTGTAGCATCAGCATTGATTTCGTTACCTTTACGTTATATGCATACGACTGTTGAAATGGTTCACAAAGAAGATGTCGAAAATGTAATTCAGTTGATTTACCAATCATTATTGAAGATTGAAAACAATGAGACTTTTTCTTATTTTAAATAAGAAGTAAATTTAAAACGTCAATTCGGTTATTATTAACCGAATTGACTCATAAAAAACAACATGAAAATACTACTACTCGAAGACGATTTTACTTTATCTAAAGAAATCTCAGCATTCTTTACTTCAAAAGAATTCGAGTGTGTACCTTATTATGATGGTTCTTTGTTATTGAAAAAATATTTTCCCAACGAATATGATTTAATCATTCTTGATATTAATGTTCCGGGCACAAATGGAATTGAAGTTTGCAAGGGAATTCGGGAAGTTGACAAAAAGACACCTATCATTATGCTCACGGCTTTTAGCGAAATTGAAGATAAATTAGCTTCGTTTGATAATGGTGCTGATGATTATTTGGTTAAACCTTTTCATTTTGAAGAATTGTATGCCCGAAGTTCTTCCTTATTAAGACGAAAAGAGATTCCGCAACAATCAGAGAAAAAAATTATAATTCAGGATTTAGAAATTCTTGAAGATGACATGAAAGTATTTCGCTCAGGTGAAGAAATCAAACTGACTCCAAAAGAATTTAAATTGATTTTGATTTTGGCTCAAGTCAAAGGAAAAGTATTATCTAAGCAATTTATTGCAGAGAAACTTTGGGATTATCATATCGAAACCAATCAGAATACAATTGAAGTTTATATCAATTTTTTAAGAAAGAAAATTGATAAAGACCACGAAACAAAACTGATTCGGACCAAAATTGGTTACGGATATTATTTAAGCGATCAGGAATGACTTTAAAAAACCGAATATCACTTTTAGTTAGTTTGCTATTTACAATCCTATTTGGGTTGGCTTCTACTGTGATATTTGTTTTGTATTCTAATTTTAGAAAAGAGGAATTTCGGGATCGTCTGGAAATAAAAGCGCTTTCTAACATTAAACTTCTGGTGAATGTTAAGGAAGTCGATGATCAGCTTTTGAAAATGATTGATCAAAACTCAATTAACAGATTGTATGACGAGAAAACATTAGTATTTGATTCCAACTACAAATTAATTTACAGCAGTATTGACGATGCGAAAATAAATTGGTCTATTGATGATTTGAAATACCTTAAAAAACATAAAACCTTTTTTAAACAACAAGGCGATTATGAGGTTTATGGTGTTTTTTATGATACAAAAGACAAGGATTTTTACGCTTTAATATCTGCAACAGATGATTATGGCAAACGAAAATTGCTTTTCCTTAGATATACCCTAATTGTTTCTTATATATTCTTTACGTGTATTTGTTGGGTACTAACTTCATTTATGGTAAAAAAAGCCATGAGCCCGTTAAGTCTTTTTCATCAAAAAATAAAAAATATCAACGAGAACAATCTTGATACTCGTATCGAGTCAAAAACTACTAAAAACGAAATTGATTTGATTGCCAATGAATTTAATTTCATGATGGATCGAATTGAAATCTCCTATCAAAAACAAAAAGAATTCACGGCGCATGCCTCACACGAGCTTAGAACTCCGCTTTCCAGAATAACTTCGCAGATTGAAAATACAATTACTGATTCGGCTACTTCTGATAAAGGAAAATCTTTCTTAAAGACTATTTTAGGGGATGTCAATCAACTAACAGAATTGATTAATTCATTATTGATTCTTTCAAAAATAGATAATAAGAATCATGAAAATCATGAAGAGCATCGAATGGATGAAATTCTGTTTTCTGCAATTGAGAATTTAAATAAAAGCTTTCCTGATTTTGTGATTCTTTTTGAAATGGAAGAAAACGATAATCTGGATACTGCTTTAGAAATTAAAGGAAATAAAAACTTACTCGAAATTGCTTTAAGTAATGTTTTAAAAAATGCTTGTGTTTACTCTGATAACAAACAAGCCAAAGTAAAAATAAGCACTAAAAATAATCATCTTATCATTTCAATTTCAAATACAGGAAATACATTAGACGAAAACGAGCAAAAGAATCTTTTTCAGCCGTTTATGCGTGGTGCCAATTCCAAAGGCACAACTGGTTTTGGCCTGGGATTACGCATTGTGAATCGTATTCTGACGCTTCATAAAGCTTCAATCGAATACAGTATTCCTGGAAAAAACACCAATCTCTTTCAGTTGATTTTTCATTAAAATCATTTCCGCTTCCATCTAAATACATTTTTAAGGTCTTTTTAAGGTCGTTCTTAAGGCGTCTTAAAGTCTTGCAATAGCATCTTTGTATCAAATAAAACCGATACAATGAAAAAGTTATTTGCACTACTATTTCTGATTTTAATAAGTCAGGTAGGTTTGGCTCAAAAAACAGTCACTCTGGAAGATTGTGAAAGCCAATTTTTAAAAAACAATCTTTTTTTGCTGGCCTCTCAATATAATATTGACGCTTCAAAAGCGCTGACCATTCAAGCCCGTATTTGGGATAATCCGACAATTACCGCAGAATTAAATGCTTATAATCCGGAGAGAAATCAATATTTCGACATTGGAAAAGAGGGACAAAAAGCATTTGGTATTGAACAGCTTATTTATTTAGGTGGAAAAAAACGCAATGAAGTAAAACTGGCTCAAACTAATGAGCAATTGGCCGAATTGCAATTTAATGATCTACTAAGAACCTTAAAATTGCAGTTACGCAAAAGCTTTTATACCGTTTATTACAACACCAAAAGTCTTGAAACTACTGATAAGCAACTCGCTCACATTGAAGACTTAATCAACTCCTACTCTATTCAGGCACAAAAAGGAAATATTCCTTTGAAAGATGTTGTTCGTTTACAATCACTTTATCTGAATTTTAAAAATGAAAGAATGGAAGTGGTCAATAACAATATTGAAGAGCAGGCCAATTTGAAATTGTTATTGAACTCAACTGAAACTATAGTTCCGATTGTATCGGACACAGAATTCAATAAATATCTTAAAACTATCAATTTTGATTTAAAATCATTTGAGGATCAAGCCATCGCTAATCGCCCTGATTACTTAGCCAAACAAAAAGAAATTGATGCCAACGAAATCAATGTAAAATGGCAAAAATCACTTTCCGTTCCGGATATCACCGTTGGCGCTAATTACGATCAACGAAGCGGTGCTTTTAATAAAGAAGCAAATTTAACGCTTGGGATTCCACTTCCGCTTTGGAATAAAAACAAAGGAAACATAAAATATGCCCAAACCATTTTGGATCAATCTAAAGTTGAAAAACAAAATTTTGACTTGCAATTGCAAACAGAAATTACATCGGCATGGAATAAATGGGATGAATCACGCAAAAATTACTCGGTTATAAATCCAACCGTAAATTCTGATTTTGATGCAGTTTACAACGGAATGCTAAACAATTTTCAAAAACGAAACGTGAGTTTACTAGAGTTTACGGATTTTATGGAGAGCTACAATCAGGCAACGGTTCAGGTTAATGAATTGAAGAAAAAACTAGCACTTTCAGGAGAAGAATTAAACAGCACGATTAACAAAGACTTATTTTAAAATTAAATAAAGATGAAACATAAACTAATTATAGGAATTGCAATTGTGAGTATAGCATTCACAAGCTGTAAAAAAGAAGTCGAAAATCCGCAGACCAATACTTCTTTTGCATTAAGTGATTCAATGCTAAAAACCACTACAACGGCTGTCGCACAAACACAACCCGTAAAAAATGAATTGAATTTTTACGGAAAAATTACAGCTGACAATAATAAAATGATTGATGTTTATCCGCTTGTTGGTGGAAATGTAGTTAAAGTAAATGTTGAACTTGGAGATTATGTACACAAAGGACAAGTTTTGGCAACCATAAAAAGTACTGATATTGCCGATTTTGAGAAACAATCTCTCGATGCAAAAAGTGATTTATTAGTGGCGAAAAACAATTTGAAAGTTGCTCAGGAATTATTTGATGGAAAATTAAACTCAGAGAGCGATGTGCTTCAGGCAAAATCTGAGGTAACCAAAGC
Source organism: Flavobacterium sp. Root420 (assembly GCF_001427905.1). GTDB lineage: Bacteria > Bacteroidota > Bacteroidia > Flavobacteriales > Flavobacteriaceae > Flavobacterium. The sequence continues at coordinate 33,331 of NZ_LMEF01000016.1, read as the reverse complement.
GCAATCTCAATTGGGGAAAATTCAGGAAACGTATAAAATCTATAATATCAAAGCGGGCTCTATTTATGAAGTTACGGCCCCAATTAGTGGTTTTATTATTCAAAAAAGCATTAATCAGGATATGCTTTTAAGGAGTGACCGTTCTGAAAACATTTTTGACATAGCTGAAATCAGCGAAGTTTGGGCAATGGCGAACATTAATGAAACTGATATTGATAAAGTAAAATTAGGAATTGATGCCGATGTAACCACTTTGAGTTATCCCGATAAAGTATTTAAAGGAAAAGTGGATAAAATTTTCAATGTAATTGATCCGGAAACCAAAGCAATGCAGGCGCGTATAAAACTTCAAAATCCGGGTTATTTATTAAAACCTGATATGAATGCCAACATCAAATTATCTTTTAAAGAAGATAAATCTTTAATCGCTATTCCGAGTAACTCTATTGTTTTTGATAAAAGTAAAAATTTCGTCATGGTTTTTAAAGACCGTCACAATATCGAAACCAGACAAGTTGAAGTTTACAGCGTTGTCGGAGACACTACTTACATTTCAAGTGGCTTGAAAGAAAATGAAAAAGTCATTACCAACAATCAGTTATTTATTTATCGCGCCTTAAACGAATAAGTCATGAACAAATTCATCAGAAATATTATTGCTTTTTCTCTTAAGAATAAAGCATTCACCTTTTTTTGGGTGGGATTATTGGCGGTTGCCGGATTTATTTCTTTCAAAAATATGCCAATTGATGCCTTTCCGGATGTAACGAATACTCAGATTATCATTATTACACAATGGAATGGAAAAAGTGCTGAAGAAGTAGAACGTTTTGTGACTTCTCCAATCGAAATCTCGATGAACTCAGTGCAGAAAAAGACCAGCGTTCGTAGTATCACCATGTTTGGATTATCTGTAATCAAAATCATTTTTGATGATGGAGTTGATGATACTTTTGCACGTCAGCAAGTCAATAATTTATTGAAAAATGTTTCACTTCCAGAAGATGTCGAACCCGATGTTCAGCCTCCGTACGGACCGACTGGAGAAATATTCAGATACATTGTAAAAAGTAACAGCAGAGACAGTAGAGAATTATTGACTTATCAAAACTGGGTTATCGACAAACAATTACGTTCCGTTCCCGGTGTTGCCGATTTAAATGTTTTTGGTGGCCAAACTAAAACTTATGAAGTTGGTGTTGATCCTATCAAATTAGCCAAATACAACATTACACCATTACAAGTTTACAATGCTGTAAATGCAGGAAACCTAAATGTTGGTGGAGATATTATTGAGAAAAACGGACAAGCCTTTGTAGTTCGCGGTGTCGGGTTATTAAAATCTATTCCGGATATTGAGAATATTATTGTTGATGATGCTGGAGGAAATCCAATTTTGGTAAAAAATGTCGCATCAGTTTACGAAAGTTCTATGCCAAGAGTTGGACAAACCGGAATTGGTAAAAACGACGATGCAGTTGAAGGAATCGTTGTGATGCGGAAAGGCGAAAATGCTCAGGAAACATTGGCTTTGATCAAAGATAAAATCAAGGATTTAAATGATAATGTTCTTCCAAAAGACATCAAAATAGAAACCTTTTACGATCGTGATAATTTGATGAATTTCACGACGGAAACCGTAATGCACAATTTATTCGAAGGAATTATTCTGGTTACTTGTGTCGTATTTCTTTTTATGGCCGATTGGCGAACTACTTTCACGGTTTCGATTGTTATTCCGTTGTCCTTATTGTTTGCTTTTTTATGTCTGAAGATGATGGGAATGAGTGCCAACCTACTGAGTTTGGGTGCAGTCGATTTCGGAATTATTATTGATGGCGCGGTGGTGATGGTCGAGGGATTGTTTGTGGTATTGGACCACCGGGCGCATCAATTGGGAATGACGGCTTACAATAAAATTGCTAAAGGAAGTTTGATTAAAAAAACCGGAACAGAAATGGGTAAAGCTATTTTCTTTTCTAAATTAATCATCATTACTGCTTTATTGCCAATATTTTCATTCCAGAAAGTAGAAGGAAAAATGTTCTCGCCCCTAGCCTATACTTTAGGTTTTGCCTTAATGGGAGCCTTACTTTTTACTTTGACATTAGTTCCGGTGTTATCACATATTCTATTAAATAAAAATGTAAAAGAGAAAAATAATCCGTTCGTGAATTTCTGGGACAGAATTGTAAGCAAAGGATTTGCCTGGACTTTTAAACATAAAGTAAAAACGTTGATCGCTTCAATAACTATTTTGGTTGCAGTTTTCTTCTCTGCTACTTTTTTAGGAACTGAATTCCTGCCACAATTAAATGAAGGTGCTTTATGGGTAACGGCAGAATTACCAATGAGTACTTCGCTTCCTGAAAGTGTACAAACGGCTTCAATGATTCGAAAAGATTTGGAAAGTTTTCCGGAAGTCAAAAATGTATTATCGCAAACGGGTCGAAGCAACGACGGAACAGATCCAAACGGATTTGGTTTTATTCAGCTTCAGGTTGATTTGAAGCCGAAATCAGAATGGAAACGAAATATCAATATGGATGAGTTGATTAATGAAATGGATAACAAGCTGAAAGTTCATCAGGGAATTACCTATAATTATTCTCAACCCGTTATTGATAACGTAGCCGAATCTGTAGCTGGTTTTAAAGCTTCAAATGCAGTAAAAATTTATGGAGATGATTTAGATAAACTCGATGAATTATCAAATGAAGTTCTGGCAAAAATCAAAGATATTCCAGGTATAAAAGATGCGGGAATTCTACGAAATGTGGGTCAGCCAGAAATCAGCGTGATTTTGGACAGAGAAAAAATGGCTGCTTACGGCGTTACATTGAGTGATGCTCAGGCAGTTTTAGAATTGGCTTTTGGAGGAAAAACGGCTACTCAAAAATATGAAGATGAAAAGAAATTTGATGTAAGAGTTCGTTTTTCAAAAGAATACCGAAAAGATGAAGAAGATTTGGCCGAACTTAAAGTTCCAACCATTAGTGGCGTTAAAATTCCGTTGAAAGAAATCTGCGACATTAAAACTGTTACCGGTCCGGCTTTCATTTACAGAGACAATACAAAACGTTTTATTGGAGTAAAATTTTCTGTTCGTGATCGTGATTTAGGAAGTACTATTGCTGAAGCACAGAAAAAAGTGGCGGAATTAAAAATGCCGAACGGTTACACTACAGGCTGGACAGGCGAATTTGAAAATCAGGTTCGTGCCAGTGCGCGTTTGGCTCAAGTTGTACCGATCAGTTTAATTGGAATATTTGTATTGCTATTTATTTTGTTTGGAAATATCAAAGATTCGTTGCTTGTTTTGGCCAATGTTCCGTTTGCAATTATTGGTGGGATAATGGCACTACATATTACGGGAATGAATTTCGGAATCTCGGCTGGTGTTGGTTTTATTGCTCTCTTGGGGATTTGTATCCAGAATGGAGTTATTTTGATTTCTGAGTTTCATCATAATCTGAAGGCCAAATTCACTCTCGAAGAATCTATTTTCATGGGAGTAAAAGCCAGAACAAGAGCTGTAGTTATGACAGCCTTAATGGCATCAATAGGTTTAATGCCAGCTGCAATTTCAACCGGAATTGGTTCTGAATCGCAAAAACCATTAGCCATTGTAATTATTGGAGGTCTGATTACAGCAACAATTTTAACGTTATTGGTTTTTCCAATTATATTTTGGGTTTTCAACCGCAAAAAACATGCTCCTATTGAGTAAACCTAAAATTGATAGATTGGTTAAATCAGTTTGATTCGGTTAAAAAGAAAAAGCATCATTATTGTTAATGATGCTTTTTTGATTCCATTACATTTTAGTTTAATATCTTGCATTACATCAATTAAATCATTTATGAGATATATTTACTTTTTAATAACGCTGTTTTCAATTTCATTATTGGCTTCAATCATTAATCCAAAAGAGGGATTTACCTGTTTTCTTGAAGTCATCCCGGCAATTATTGGGTTTCTGATTTTAACTTTCACTTTCAAAAAATTTCGTTTTACGAATTTTACCTATACTTTGATCTTAATACATTGTATCATTTTATTTATTGGTGGGCATTATACGTATGCAGAAGTTCCATTCTTTGATTATCTAAAAGAAGTTTTTCATCAAAGCAGAAATAATTATGATAAAGTAGGACATTTTGCCCAGGGATTTGTTCCGGCAATGATAATCAGAGAACTGTTCATCCGAAAAGAAGTAATCAATAATAAAAGCTTTTTCAACTTTATTATTGTTAGTGTTTGTTTGGCCATTAGTGCTGCTTACGAATTTATAGAATGGTTTGTATCACTAGCAACAGGCGAAGGCGGAGATTCTTTTTTAGGAACGCAGGGTTATATTTGGGACACGCAATCAGATATGTTATATGCAACGATTGGAGCAATTACAGCTTTGATTTTGTTCTTTAAAATGCAGAATAAACAGATTCAGAAAATAAATTTTTAAGTGCTATCGCATAGCATAAAAAATAAAAAACGACCTTCTGCTCAAGGAAGGTCGTTTTTTTATACTGACTCAAACTAGTTTAAACTCTTATTTTAAATCTTTCAAAACTGCAATAGCCTCTGTTGCATTTGACAATTGTGCATATTTTAATGCAGTAAAACCCTGTTCATTTTTATCAGAAAGGCGTGCACCATTTTCTAATAAAACTTTAATAATTTCAACTTTATTATATCGCGCTGCGATCATTAAAGGTGTCATATCTTCTTCAGATTTTTCATTTACGTTTGCACCATAAGCAATAAATTTTTTCACTACTTCTACATCTCCTTTGCTAACTGCAACGTGTAGTGGAGATGAAAAATTATGCGAAACCTCGATACTTGGGTTTCCTACTAATGATGTGTGATTCGCCGCCATTGAAACATTGGCAAAAGCTACTAAAGCTACTCCTAAAATAATTACTGATTTTTTCATGTTGATTGATTGTTAAATTGATTGATTATTGATGATTTTTAAATTCTATGTAAATGTAATTCTATTTTTTGTATTATGCATTACCAAGTACCTTGTTTTAACTAATTCTTAACATTCATTTAATAAAAACCTAATAAACCCTTTCGAATGTTAAATTACCGTTTTATATATAGACGCTCGTTTATTCAATATGTTACAGTTTAAATCAAAAAAATATAAAAAATCTTATATTTTTTTTGGGATATTATAAATCATTGTTTAACTTTTTTAACTTTACTCTATTGAATATTAGCAAAATAATCAATACTAACCCTAAAACTACAGCTTATGTTTATCCTTAAAAGAATTTTACTAATCCTGATATTAATTGTATCAGTTGTATTAATTGCCGCTTATTTTATGCCTAGAGATTATGCAATACAAAGAGAAATTACCATCAATAAACCTGTTGATAGTGTTTTTAACTATGTGAGATATTTAAAAAATCAAAACGATTTTAGCGTTTGGGCTAATATCGATCCTAAAATGAAATCAACTTATAAAGGAACTGACGGAACTATTGGTGCCATTGCGGCCTGGGAAAGTGATGTAAAAGATGTTGGAGTTGGAGAACAGGAAATTACCAAAATAACAGAAGGGAGGCGTATTGATTTTGCATTACGTTTTAAAGAACCAATGAATGACACCGCTGTTGGTTTTATGTCTACAGAAGCAGTTTCGGGAAATCAAACAAAAGTAAAATGGGGAATCAACGGTGTTTTTCCTTATCCAATGAATATCATGATGCCCATGATGAAAATGGATGCAATGCTTGGGGAAGATTTACAAAAAGGGCTAGAAAATTTAAAAGTCAAAATGGAGCAATAAAAAAAATACCCCAGATTAAAAGAGTTATTTTAATCTGGGGTATTATAAGCAAGTATAAAATAATTATTCCTTATTAGAAAGATACTCTACTACATTATTATTAATACGCTGATCAATATTTGCAATATCTGCCTTAACGAATTTTTCTCCTAAAATATTTTCATATAATTCAATATATCTTTCAGAAACAGATTGGATATATTCATCGGACATATCTGGAATTTGTTGTCCTTCCTGACCCTGAAATCCATTCTCGATCAACCAACGACGTACAAACTCTTTTGACAATTGTTTTTGCTCCTCACCTTTTTCCTGTCTTTCCTGATATCCATCAGCATAAAAATAACGTGAAGAATCCGGCGTATGAATTTCATCAATCAAAACAATAACACCGTCTCTTGTTTTTCCGAATTCGTATTTTGTATCTACTAAAATCAAACCACGACTTGCAGCGATTTCAGTTCCTCTTTGAAATAAATCACGAGTATATTTTTCTAAAACTATATAATCCTCTTCAGTAACAATTCCTTTTGCTAATATATCTTCACGCGAAATATCTTCATCATGAGAACCGTTGTCTGCTTTTGTCGTTGGCGTAATGATTGGTTCAGGAAATTTATCATTTTCCTTTAAACCTTCAGCCATTGTAACACCACAAATTTGTCTTTTTCCAGCAGCATATTCACGAGCAGCATGTCCTGAAACATAACCACGAATGACCATTTCTACTTTAAATGGGTCACATAAATGCCCAACAGCAACATTTGGATCTGGGGTCGCAATCAACCAATTCGGAACAATATCTTCAGTCAATTCCATAAATCTGGTTGCAATCTGATTCAGAATTTGCCCTTTGTATGGAATCCCTTTTGGTAAAACCACATCAAAAGCCGAAAGTCTATCGGTTGCTACCATCACTAAAAGTTCGTCATTAATATTATAAACTTCCCTAACTTTTCCGCGGTAAACTGATTTCTGATTCGGAAAATTAAAATTTGTTGTTGTAATTGTATTGCTCATTATCCTAAGTTGTGTTGTTGTTTTTACGAATGCAAATTTAAAACTAATTAAAAGAGCAAACAAGAAAGTATTCAGTTTTCAGTCGCAGTTTTCAGTTTTGATACTGCGACTGAAAACTACTTTTTAAGCAGCGTTGAATTAAATAAGTTTAAAATTCTGCCGTATTCGTCAATCCATGAATAAGTTTCTTTAAATCCGTGCGATTCTACAGGGAAAGAAGCCAAACTCCAATTCTTCTTCTCCAATTCAATAAAACGTTGAGACAAACGTACAATATCTTTATACTCTACATTATCATCAACCATTCCGTGAAGCATTACTAAGTTTCCTTTTAAGTTATCTGCAAAATAAATTGGTGAGCTTTTTTTGTAGGCTTCCGGATCTGTTTCAGGAAAATTCAAAATATTTCCAGTGTATCCGTGATTGTAATGTGCCCAATCTGTAACCGAACGTAGTGCAGCTCCCGAAGTAAATTCGCCCGGAGTTGTCAACATTCCCATCAAAGTGATAAAACCACCATAAGAACCACCATAGATACCTACTCTATTGGCATCAATACCATATTTCTCTACTAATAATTTCTTTCCATCAAGATGATCAGATAAATCTTTTCCTCCCATAAAACGATAAATTCCGGTTCTAAAATCCCTACCGTAACCGTCACTTCCTCTATAATCAATGTCTAAAACAGTATAACCTAAATCGGTCAACAAATTATGAAACATATATTCTCTGTAATAATTGCTCCAAAAATTATGAGCATTTTGAAGATATCCTGCACCATGTACAAAAATTACAGCAGCTTTATTGGCAACTTCTGTCTTTGGCGTATAAATTCTTGCGTTAACCGGAGTTCCGTCCTGAGCCTTAAATGTGATTACTTCAGGAGTTCTCCATTGGTATTGTTTGAAATCCTCTGTCGTTGAAGAAGAAATTTGCTGTAAACTCGTATTCTTTTTATTATCAGCTACATAAAAATCCCAAGGTATATTTTTATACGAATAACGAACTAAAAGTGATTTTTCGTCCGGCGAAAGCACTACTTCGTGCGCTCCGTCTTTGGTTAAGATTGGTTGTAATACACCATCTGCAACAGCTAATTTGTAGAAATTTCTATTTCCGGGATGCGTTGTGTTTGTACTTAAGTAAAACACTTTTTTATCTTTCGATAGAGTAACATCACGAACTTCCCAATTACCTTGTGTTAATTGCGTTTTCTTTTTTGTTTTTACATTATAAGTATACAAATGAGAATATCCTGTAGCTTCAGACTGAAAATAAATTGTTTCGTTATCAGCCAGGAAATCTAAGTTTCCGGAAGAAAATGAATATCCCGGAATTCCAGGTCCGCCAATCCAGGCTTCATCGTGTTGGTGTTCAATTTCTTCAAAAGTTCCTTTATCTAAATTTAAATTTACCAACCATCTGTCTTTGTTATCCTGACTTCTGATTTCAACAATTGCCAATGATCCACCTTCGTTGTAAACGGGTGCCTGAGGAACAATTAACCTATCTTCTTTTGGTTTGTTTTTTAAATTATCATACTGCTCGAAATACTTTGGCGTATCCTGAATATGACTTAAAGTTGAAAAATTTACATAATAAACAGAGTCTTTTGCAACAGAATAAATTCCAAATTTAGTTTTTACAAAATTTGCTGTAGAAACTTTCTCCTTCGTATCTGGAGTTTGGTTATAACCATCAGCAGTAATAAAAACTTCCATTTTTTCTTTTTTGGTTTCTGTATCTTCTATCAATCTAAAAGTGGCAAAATTTCCGTTTGGATTCACTTTTAAATTATTAAAATTATCTTTTCCATAAAAATATTCTTTGGCAAAATCAGATTTCACTTCTTTGCTTTTGGCAAGATTCCATTTTTTTCTGGCATCTTTATCTTTTATGAATTGAAACAATTCTTTTTGTTGGGTATTTAAAAAAGTCTCTTTTTCCGGTTTTATTTCTTTTTTAACTCCTTTGCTAAAATTAGTGATTTGCAAAACCGTTCCTTCCTTAGTATTGTATTTAAAGATGTTATCGTTTTGTGCAAAAAAAAGTATTCCGGCTTGGGATCCCAATTGCAAATTAGAAATTGCCGTAGATTGCTGAATTAATTTTTTTGAAATTTTAGATTGAATTGAATAGGAATACAAGCTTCCTTTATCTAAATAGTAAACAACATCAGATCCTGGTTTACTTTTAAAATCCATTTGAGAAAAAACTGCTTCTTTTGGCAAGACAACTTCTGGTTTTGTCATTCCTTTTTGCCAGAAATAAGTACTTGTTCCTAATTCATCTTTCGGATTCCATTCAAAATAGACTTTCTTTCCGTCTAAAGACCAGCGTCCATTTGTTGGTTGATTTCCAATAAAAGATTCGCCTTTCATTATTTCTTCTAATTTTAGATTCTGACTTTTACCAGAAATCGAAAGAAATAAAAAGGCAAGGATAAAAATGTTTTTTGTCATGGTAGTAGTATTTTGAGAAAACAAAAATACACTTTGAAAATTATTAAAAAAATGTTTTTGTCAATTGCCTGCGAAATCCTTTATGAATTGTGCATTTAAAATAAAAAATCCCTGAAGAACTACCTTCAAGGATTATATTTTTATTAAAAACCTAAAAAATTAGAATTGCTAATTAACTTGTTGCATATTCTTTATTCAAAATTTTAGAAGAAATATATTTGGCTACTCCGTCTTCAGCATTAGTTTTAATTACTTCTAAATTTGGTAAAGTTTCTTTTAATAAAGCTGGTGCATTACCCATAATTAATCCTTTTCCCGAGGCAGATAACATTTGAACATCATTAAAACCATCACCAAAAGAAACCGCTTCTTCTAAAGTAAATCCTTCTTTTTCTAAAACTCTTTCAATTGCAACTGCTTTGTCTATAGCTTTATCCATAAATTCTAAACAAGTTGGTAAACTGAAAGCGTGATGTAAATATTCTGAAGAATTGGCCAAAATAGCGTCCTTTAGTTTTACTAATTTTTCATGATCGTCACAGGAGAAGAAAATCTTGATAGCACCAAAATCTTCCAAAGTTTTATAATCTACCAATTCTGGTTTATATTTTAATTCTGATTGAAAAGCATTTAACTTTTCATTTATTCTGTTTGTTTGCCAAACATTTTCTTTGAATAAAACGACTGTAATTTCAGGGTCAATTTCAACGTTTAAAGCATTTTTTACAACCTCACTATCTAAGTTGAATGAAAATAATTCTTCTTTATTTGGCGAATGAATTCTCGCTCCGTTTGAACTCACTAAATAAACAGGTACTTCAAGTGTTTCAATAATAGCCATGGCATCAAGATGATGACGACCAGTAGCAACAACGATAAGATAATTTTGATTGTGAAGTTCCTGAAAAATTGATTTGGTATAATCTGAAATTTTGTGCTGAGGATTGAGTAAAGTTCCGTCAAGGTCACTTACTACAACTTTTATATTTTTAAGCTTAGTCATATTAAAAATCAAGTATTTATGAAATGCAAATTTACGGCTTTAGGCCCAGAAGAACAAAGATTACATAGCATAAAAGCCGGAAATAAGATAAGTTTATTATTTATTTAACTATTTCATTAAATATTGAATTATAAACAATTTAAATTTTTATAATTCCGGATTTGTATAAATTTAATGCTTTCTGAACGACCCTTTCAATCTGCTCCAAAGGCAAATCTTCATCACCATTAAACAACATTATTTTCATTCTGGAACGCGCTTCCTGAAGCAAAAAAGATTCATCAAAATGCTTTCCTTCTACAATTCCGATATACGGTTGCTTGTATTTTTTATGAATCCATAAATAGCAGAACATTTTTCCTTTGTAACAAAAAAAGGGCATTCCGTATTTCAGGACGTGAGTAATTTCATAATCTTGTTTTAGAATAATTTCTCGCAATGCAAGAAACACACCTTTTACAGGTTCTTCTTGTTTTAAGTAGAAATCATCTATTTGTTTCATTTTCTAATTTTTTGAGTTCTGGCGTAAGCAATTTTCAGAGTATCAGAACAATTAGAACTGGCTTTTAATTTGTAAACTAAAGAATCATTTTTGATGTAAAATATTTCTTTATTGAAAATTGCAAAAGAAGCATCGTCTTTAGGATTACAATTTGGAATTGTCAATAGATTTTTTCCTTTGTACTTTCCAAAAGGAATACATTCAACAAAAGGAAACATTCTATAACATGTATCACTAGTTGTACTGTTTAACTCTATTGAATCTCCAATCATTTCCCACTTTCCTTTTGATAATACTCTCCAATCACAGCCTGCACTTCTATAAGAAAAAGAACTGTCTTTATTTATTTTTATACTGGATCTGCCAGGAACAATATATTCTGTATCATACCAAGTCCCAGCAAATTTATTGACTGGAATTTCTGGTTTCTTACATGAAGTGAATGACATAAGTACTAAAAAACTAAATATTCTAATTGCCATTCAGAAGCTTATTTTAAAATCTAATTTTCTAATTAAAAAAAATATTCGTTTTACACATTTCTAAAAAGATATGCATAAAACGAATATAAATGTCAAAACACATTTCACGATTTACATTTGACATTCTATAAAATTAATCGTGATTTTCTATTTGCTTGTAAGCGTCAATTACCTTTTTCACTAATCTGTGACGTACGATATCTTTGTCATCCAGATAAATAATTCCGATTCCGTCAACGTCTTTCAGAACCAAAATGGCTTCTTTAAGCCCAGAAATAGTTCTACGTGGTAAATCGACCTGTCCAGGATCTCCCGTAATCATAAATTTGGCGTTTTTTCCCATACGGGTCAAAAACATTTTCATTTGTGAGTGGGTAGTGTTCTGTGCCTCGTCAAGAATAACAAAGGCGTTATCAAGTGTGCGCCCACGCATAAATGCCAATGGCGCAATCTGAATAATTCCTTTTAAAATATAATCTTCGAGTTTTTCGTTCGGCAACATGTCGCGCAAAGCATCATAAAGAGGTTGCATGTACGGATCTAGTTTTTCTTTCATATCGCCGGGTAAAAAACCAAGATTTTCTCCCGCTTCTACCGCTGGTCGGGTAAGTATGATCCTTTTTACTTCTTTGTCTTTAAGCGCTTTAACCGCCATTGCTACACCGGTATAAGTTTTACCGGTTCCGGCAGGGCCAACAGCAAATACCATATCATTTTTTTTGATGGTATCTACCAGTAGTTGCTGGTTAGGCGTCATGGCCTTAATTATTTTACCGCCAACACCATGAACTAATATTTTGTCATGATCGTATGATTTTCTTTCATCCTGACCATCACTCATAATTACGCGTTCAATTACATTATCATCAATGTTGTTGTATCGGGTAAAATGGAGCATTAACCTTTGAAATCTTTTTTCGAATTCATCTAAAACTTCTTTTTCGCCAAATGCTTTTAAAGTCGTCCCTCTTGCTACTATTTTAAGCTTTGGGTAGTACTTTTTAATTATTTCAAGATGAGTGTCTTGAGCGCCCCAAAAGTCTTTTGGAGCGATGTCTATTAGCTCGATAATTCTCTCGTTCAAATGAGGTAGTTTTAAATTAAAAATAAATTTGTTTTGTAAATCTATTGTTGTCGGGTATTTTTTTGAGTAACAGTTTTCAGTCGCAGTCGCAGTTTTAATCGTATCAGTTTACTTTCTTTTTTTACAAACTGTAAACTGAAACCGCAAACTGAGACTAAATTTATAAATTGTCTTTTCTTTCTTTCAATTTGTATTTAGTATTATTAGATTTGCATTTCTCAAATTTAATGAAAATTAGATTTAAATACTACCAATAGTTATAAACAAAATTATGTCAATAATTACCCTTACTACTGATTACGGCTTAAAAGACCACTTTGTTGGTTCGCTAAAGGGTAAAATTCTTTCTGAATATTCAGAGGTTCAAATTATTGACATTTCGCATGATATAGATCCATTTAATACAGCCGAAGCAAGTTATGTTATTGGCGCCTCTTATTTAAGTTTTCCTAAAGGAACCGTGCATCTTATTGGTGTTGATATTGAGCGAAATAAAGAAAATCAGCATATTGCTATGCAATGGAACGATCATTACTTTATTTGTGCTGATAACGGAATTCTGAGTATGCTAACGCAGAAAATCGTTCCGCAGAAAATTGTCGAAATTAATATTCACGATCGTTTTCCAGCTGAGTTCAGCGATTTAGATATTTTCATACAAGTGGCCTGCCATATTGCAAAAGGCGGTTTACTGAATGTTATTGGTAAAGAAGTTACTGGAATTAAACAGATTACCGAATTACAAGCTGTAGTTGCTAACGATGGAAATTCGCTAAAAGGATATGTTATTTACATTGACCATTTTGGAAACATTGTGACCAACATCTCAAAACAGCAATTTATAGAAGTTGCCAAAGGCCGTCCGTACGAGATTGTTATGAAACCAAAAAGCATCAAAACAATTTTACCTAATTACTCTGCTATTGCGACTTCAGAGAAATATCCAATCAAAACGTATGAGGGCGAAAAATTAGCGATCTTTAACGAAGCTGGGTTTCTCGAAATTGCCATTTTTAGAAGTAATCCTTCAAAAGTGGGTTCTGCAAATAGTTTGTTAGGATTGAATTATCGTGATGTTATTACGATTCAATTTTTATAATTAGTAATGAACAGAGATTGCAACAAAACAATAAGATATGAAATTAAATAAAATGCTTTATAGTATGATTGTTTTTGTAGTTATATTGAGTACTACAAATATATCTTGTAACAATTTACAATCTAATTTAATTCAAATTGATAATTCGACGCAAATAGATCTGAATGTCAATGATGCTTATAACGAAAGAGGAATATACATATTAAATGAAAAATATTATTTAAACAGTTCGCTAATGCTTTTAAATAATATCAAAAATTTTAATATAAAAGATGATGCATTCTGGAGACCTGAAGGCGCAAAAAAAATACCTCGTTTATCAGATATTGAAGCTCCGTTTCGAATTGTAAAGAAAAGCAATAACGATTCAATTATATTAATTAAAGAAAGTGACACAACAATAATAAGGCTTGATAAACCTGTTCAATAATAGCCATTTCTTTAATAATTATTATGAAAGCTAATATTTTCTTTAAAGTAGAAAAATATAGCAAAAACAACAATCAATTTTGGTACTTTTGCGCGCATATTGCAGATTTTTCAATCTAAAATCTACAGTTTAAAATCTAAAATTGCACAATATGTTCGTTCGAATAGTAAAAATGAGTTTTCACGAAGAAAAAATCCCGGATTTTCTGGAGAATTTTGAAACTGTGAAAGACAAAATACGAAAAGCAGAAGGGAATCGTTTTTTAGAATTGTATCAGGACAGAAATGATAAATGCATCTTTTTTACTTACAGTTATTGGGAAACAGAAGAAAATTTAGAAAATTACAGACAATCTGAGTTATTTAATTCTGTTTGGGATTTTACAAAAAAGCTATTCAATGCAAAACCTGAAGCTTGGAGCGTGGACAAAGTGGTGTCTTTAGTTTAAAAATTGAGACAATTTAACCGCAAAGTGCACAAAGACTATATTAAAGGTTTTTAGAAAACGTAAAGTTCGCAAAGCTTTGTCAACTTGAAACCTGAAACAAGAAAAACTTGAAACAAAATTAAGTACATGAAATCAATCATTTTACGAGAAATAAAATCCTTTTTTGGATCTCCTATTGGGTATTTGGTCATTGCTATTTTCCTGATTAGCAACGGACTATTTTTATGGGTTTTTGAAGGAGATTATAATATCCTAAATACCGGCTATGCCGATTTGACTCCGTTTTTCACATTAGCACCTTGGATTTTGATTTTCCTGATTCCGGCAGTTACTATGAGAAGTTTCTCTGACGAAAAAAAGCAAGGCACATTAGAATTACTTTTGACTAAACCATTATCAATTTGGGAAATAGTAAACGGAAAATTTTTAGGTTCTTTATTACTGATCGTTTTAGCGATTGTACCAACATTTATTTATGTAAAAGTAATTTCGAATTTAGGTTTGCCTGAAGGAAATATCGATATGGGAAGCACCATTGGTTCTTACTTCGGATTGTTATTTTTGATTGCTTCTTATTCTGCAATTGGGATCTTCACTTCTACCCTTTCAGAAAATCAAATAGTCGCTTTTATCATTGCGGTTTTTCTATGTTTTTTCTTCTATTTTGGTTTTCAGGGACTGGCTTCTTTGATTCCTGGAGATTCTAATATTGTTTCGGCATTTGGCATGCAGGATCACTTTAAAAGTATGAGTCGGGGCGTTATCGATACACGTGATATTATTTATTTTTTGAGCATTACTGTATTGTTTTTGTCTTTTACTGTTTATCAATTAAAATCTTTTAAAGCGTAATGAAAGCATCTACTCAACAAAATATCAAGATATTAGGTATTACCGTTTTCGTTTTAATAGTTTTAAATGTTTTGGGAAGTTTATTTTTCCACCGATTCGATTTAACCAAAGACAAACGTTATACTTTATCCGAAACTTCTCTGCAAATTGTAAAACAAGTTAAGAATCCGCTTTCGATTAAGATTTATATGCAAGGCGATTTGCCGGCAGATTTTAAACGTTTACAACTTGAAACCAAACAATTATTAGAAGAATTTCAAGCTTACAATAGCAATATTGTTTTCGAATTTGTAAATCCGATGGAAAACGAAGACGAAAGTATGGAAATGGTAAAATCGCTTTACCAAAAAGGATTAACACCAATAAATATTACTGTTGACGATAAAGGAAAACAATCTCAGGCAATGGTTTTTCCGTGGGCAGTTGCGGTGTATGACAATAAAGAAGTCAATATTCCATTGTTGAAAAATATTATGGGCGCTTCAACTACAGAGAAAGTAATTGGATCTATTCAGCATCTAGAATATTCTATAGCAGATGCTATCAATAAAATCACCAAAGCCAAACAAAAGAAGGTTGCTTTTATAAAAGGAAATGGTGAGATGAACGAAGTTCATGTAGCTAAAATGCTGAGACAAATCAAAGAAAGCTATTATATTGGGCCCTTCACCTTAGATTCTGTTGCTAAAAATCCTTCAGGAACTTTAGATGCTTTAAAGAAATACGATTTAGCAATTATCTCAAAACCAACTCAAACTTTTTCTGACGAAGAAAAACAGGTTTTAGATCAGTTTATCATGAATGGCGGAAAAACGTTGTGGTTGATTGATCAGGTTGCTGCTGATATGGACAGTTTATACAATCAATCCGGAGCAACTTTGGCTTATCCAAGAGATTTGAATCTGAATGATATGTTCTTCAAATACGGATTCAGAATTAATCCTGATTTAGTAAAAGACGAATACGGAAGTCCAATAAAACTGGCTACCGGCGAACAAGGAAGCGCAACCCAATATCAGGAATTTAAATGGAAATACGCTCCAATTGTAATCCCATCTGGCAAACACCCAATTGTTAAAAATTTAGGGCAGATTAAATTTGATTTTGCGAGTCCGATTGACACTTTGAAAAACGGAATCAAGAAAACGGTTTTATTACAATCGTCTCAATATTCTAAGAAAATTGGTACTCCGACAGAAATCAATTTGAATATTGTAACCGAGCAAACTACCCCGCAGGAATATCTAAATAAAGGAAACTCCCCTTTGGCTGTTTTACTAGAAGGAGATTTTCATTCGGCTTTTGAAAACCGTGTTTTACCTTTCAAAGAAAATGCATTTCAGGCAAAAGGAAAACCAAATAAAATGATTGTAATTGCCGATGGAGATTTAGCAAGAAATCAATTGGATAAAAACATGATGCCCGTTGAATTAGGTTACGATCAGCGTACCGGAAATTTATACGACAACAAAGATTTTATGATGAATTGCATCAATTATCTTTTAGACGATACCGGACTTATTAACATTAGAAGCAAAGATGTTGATTTGCCTTTATTGGATAAAGATAAAGTTTATGAAAACTATACGATAACACAATTCATAACTATCGGACTTCCAATTCTAATTTTATTGGTTTTTGGATTGGCATTTACCTACCTTAGAAAAAGAAGATATAGTAAATAGATGTTAATAAAAAAATTGCGAAACTAAGATTGTTTACGATATATTTGTAAATCCTATTCTTAGTTGAAGAAAACACACAGAAAAGAGCAAAAAATAAAACAAAACAGATGAAATTTATAGTATCGAGTTCGTACTTATTAAAACAATTACAAGTTTTAGGTAGTGTAATTAACAGTAACAACACGTTGCCTATTTTAGACAACTTTTTATTTGAACTAGACAATGATGCGTTGACAGTTTCGGCTTCAGATCTTGAAACTACCATGTCGGCTACATTATCAATCGATTCTAAAAGTAAAGGAAGTGTAGCTGTGCCTGCAAAACTTTTACTTGAAATTTTAAAAACTTTTCCAGAGCAGCCTTTGACTTTTACAGTTGAGGATAACAATACTGTTGAAATTAGTTCTAACTCAGGAAAATATGCATTAGCATACGCAGCGGGAGAAGAATTTCCAAAATCTGTAAATCTTGAAGATCCATCTGTGACTTTAGTTCCTGCCGATGTTTTGGCAACAGCTGTAAGCAAAACCATTTTCGCTGCCGGAAATGATGATTTACGTCCGGTAATGTCTGGAGTTTTCTTCCAGTTTTCACCAGAAGGATTAACATTTGTTGCTACTGATGCTCATAAATTAGTAAAATATGCCCGTACAGATGTAAAAGCATCTCAGGTAGCTGATTTTATTATGCCGAAAAAACCTTTGAATATCTTAAAAAGTATTTTAGGAAGTTCTGATGCAGAAGTAAAAATTGAATACAATGATTCAAATGCGACTTTCTCATTTGATAACTATATTTTAATGTGTCGTTTGATTGATGGAAAATACCCAAATTACGAAGCGGTAATTCCAAAAGAAAATCCAAATAAATTAATGATTGACCGTTCTTTATTTTTAAGTTCTGTTAAACGTGTGGCCATTTTCTCAAACAAAACAACACACCAAATTCGTTTAAAAATTGCCGGAGCTGAATTAAATGTTTCTGCAGAAGATATTGATTATTCAAATAAAGCAGAAGAAAGATTGACTTGTGATTATCAGGGAGATGATCTTCAAATTGGTTTCAATTCTCGTTTTTTAACTGAAATGTTAACCAACTTACAATCAGACATGATAATGTTAGAAATGTCATTACCAAACAGAGCTGGAATTCTTACTCCAGTTGATGGTTTAGAAGAAGGAGAAACTGTTACTATGTTAGTAATGCCTGTAATGTTAAATAGTTAACATCAAAACTTCTTTTTGTTACAGGGATTTTTTTTAGTTTCAAATTAAAGACATATCATTGTAAAAAAAAAATATCGCTATTAACCAACCATTTTTTATACCTAGGAACCGCAATTCTTTTTAAAAGATTTGCGGTTTTTTATTTCTACTACTTTTCTTGAATGGTTTATGCTTTTTTCTTTTTAAAACCAAAATAATAATTCATTCCCAAACCTAATGTTCTACTATCATAATTAGTATTAGACTTTTTTACATCTGTCAAAGCTTCACCCATATTAACGCCAGTATAATATAAGTTAATTGCCAAAGAATCATATTTTTTGTCTGAAAGAATAATGTCCAGACCAAGACCAATTCCAAAGGAATGTTGCCATTCTGTTACAATATTTTTTTGAGTTTTCGATTGAGCAGGATTACTTTGATTGATTAGGATATAGTTTTGCTGCGCTTCTATTCGTGATATATTGTAGCGAGGCAAGATTTGTACAATTGCATCTCCAGCACTAAACTCACCCCATGATAAGCATATTTTAGGAGTAAAACCAAAATTTAAAGCACTTGTAGTTACTTGTGAAATACTTATTGTATTTCCTGACTGATCGACTTTATTATAATCTTCCAATCTTCCGAAGTAATAACTTACGGAAGCTTCAGGTTTAAAAAACTTATAAACTTTAACATCAACTCCTGATGTTACTTCTAAATAACCAGATTCCTGAAAATCAGTATGACGATAATAAGTTCCCCCTGCAAAAGCTCTTACCTGAGCATTCAAACTAACCGAAAATAAAATAAACAAAAAATAAAAAGTAGTTTTCTTCATAAACAGAATTATATTTTATTCTAAATCAGCAATTAATTTTTACTGATATTTTTTATACTAAAATACTTTATTTCATTTACAAAACAGATATGTTATTTATTCTTTCTATTAAAACTTTGACAAAGCCTATCGAGAAACTGAAACTTGACCCGAGGCTGAAAGCGGAATTGGCGAAGCAACAAATAAAACCTGAAACATTTTTTTTTAACTTTGTACTATGAAAATAGAAATTTGGTCGGACATCATGTGTCCGTTTTGTTATATAGGAAAAAGACAGTTGGAAACTGCTTTGGCAGCGTTTCCAGGAAATGATTTTGAAATTGAGTGGAAAAGCTTTCAGCTTGATCCGACCATCGAGCCACAATCAGGAAAAGATGTTTATACGTTTTTAGCTGAACGAAAAGGTATTTCGGTGGAACAATCCATAGAAATGCATAATGGTGTCACAGAACGCGCGAAAAGTGTTGGTTTGGATTATCATTTTGATAAAGTTATTATTTCAAATTCATTGACAGCACATCGTATTATACATTTAGCTAAAGCTAAAAAATTAGGCGATGAAATGGAAGAAATTTTCTTCAAAGCTTATTTTACTGAAGGAAAAGATTTAAACGACGCCTCAACCTTAATTGAATTAGGAATTCAGGCTGGTTTGGATTCTGATGAAGTAAAAGAAGTTGTTCAAAATGAAAATCTTTATTTAAAAGATGTGAAGGACGATATTAAGGAAGCTCAGGAAATTGGCGTACAAGGGGTTCCGTTTTTTGTTTTTGATCGAAAATATGCTGTTTCCGGTGCACAGCCGGTGGAGGCTTTTGTGAATACGATTAAGGAAGTTCAGATTTTAGATTGTTAGCCACTTTGCGAACTATGAGATTTTACCGCAAAGATATTAATTAGCAATTTTACATAAAATAAAGTTCGCAAAGCTTTGCGAGCTCTGCTTAAAGCCTTTGCCTTTGAGGTTAATCTCACATTGGACTAATTTAAAATCTGAACTCTAAAATCTAAAATTCTCTATATCACTCCCATTTTCTGCATCAAAAATGTAGCACTTTTATTTTTGCAGATTCCGTTGCGAAGTTTATAATCAAAATGGAGTTCATTGTTTTGAATTTCGACTTCGAAACATTGATTAGTTAAGATGTCCGGATATTCATTTGTTTTAAGGCAAACTTCAATATCATGAGTTGCTATCGCTCCAATGGCATTTTTAGTAATAATCTTTTTTACTACTTCAATTGTTCCGTTGCGCTTATCATCAGAGTTTGTTCCTCTTAAAATTTCATCTAGTAAAACAAAAGCAGGTTTCTCTTCTAAAGCATCCATAATTTGTTTTAAACGCTTAATTTCAGCAAAGAAATAAGATTCACTATCAGCTAGAGAATCAGATAATCGCATTGAAACCAAAACTGGAAGTGGATGAATATTAGCTTTTGAAGCACAAACAACTGAACCAATTCCTCCTAAAACCATATTCACACCCAAACTTCTTAAAAAAGTACTTTTTCCGGACATGTTAGAACCCGTTAAAATCACAAATGATTCCGGATAAAAATGGGTATCATTCCCTACTCTGGTTGCCGGATTCAGCAAAGGATGACCTAAGTTTGAGAAACCAATTTTATATTCTGAATTAATTTCAGGAAAAACAAAATCAGGATTATTATAAGCCAAATTTGCCAGGCTACTTAAAGCTTCAAATTCTCCAATTATATTAACCCATTTTTCTAATTCTTCAGAATAATTTTTTTTCCATTTTAAAAGCGCTTTTAAAACATGCAGATTAAATAAAAATGTTCCGTTAAATAAAGTTGCTGCTACTAAGTTGCTAATTGTATCCATTCTCGAAAACAAGTCAGATAATTGTTTAAGATGCACGCTGGCAGTTGCATTTTTTAAAATAAGGTGCTGCTGTAAATCAATTAATTTTTTGGATTGAAAAGTTTCCGATTCAATTTTTTGAACTAACAAACTGTATTGTTTTATGATTTTATCAACGTTATCGGCTTTTGCAATTTCTGATTGAATTCTTTTCAAAGACCTTCCTACTATAATCAAATTAGCAATAAAAATATAAGTTAGATAAGATAACAAAATTGTTTTCGAAGTAATATAATAAGCCGCCAGAACTCCAAAAAACAAAAATGGCATTGTAAAAGAAAGTAAAACTAATACTTTAGGCAAGCTATTGTTTTTAAATGAATTCCAAAACAATATAGATTCATAAGAATGTTTTGAATCATTACTAATTGTTGCCAATGCCAGAAAATCTTGTCGCCACTTGATTTTAGTTTTTAATTCATTAATTGCTTCCTGGTTTTCCAAAATTGCTTCATTCGGAAGTTGTATTAATAATTGGTTAGCTAATGTTTTTTTTCCGATATAAGTTGCAGTTCTATTCAAGTTTTGGAACAGGGAATGTTCGCCAAAAATATCTAAATCGTAAGCATAAGGATGATAAAAATCGTTGAACTCAATTCCGTTTTCAAAAGGAAGCTTCTCTCTTTTCAGAAAAGCAATTTCATTTTTATTGATTTGTAAAAGTGCTGCGGTTAATTGTTTTTGAAAAGACAATTTGGAATGCACCCGCATCAAAAAAATAAAACTAACAAAAGACAGAAAAGCAAGTCCTACGTAAAGAATTTCATTGGTTTTAATGTAATAAAACAACATAAACAAACAGAGAAAAGCACTTAATAAACGTAGCAAACTTATGCTATTATATCTTTTATTGATTTTATTAAAAAGTTCAGAATAATGCTCAACTTTATTTTGATATGCTTCCATTTTTTAAATTTAATGAAAGACAAATATAAGCTTTACACTTTCAAAATTATAATTTAATAATAGTTCGATTTTATTGATTTTCATGCATGACCAAAACAGGAACCGAAACTTCTTTGGCGATTTTTTTTGTAAAACTAGATTCAAAGATACTTTCAAAGAAGGATCTTTTATGTGTTATTGTAGTTAGGATATCAATGTCTTTATAAAGAATAAAATCAAGAATGGTTTCTTTAACTTCATCACTTGGTAAAACTAAAAACTCTACGTTATCATTTGCAAACTCTCTTTCCCATTCTTTAAAAGTAGTATCTGAAACATCTGAATCTGAAGTTCTAACATACAAACTTTTGACTTTTGCATTTGTTTTTCTGGCGATCTCCAAAACTTTTTTGAGCTCGACTTTATCTTTTTCACGATAACGGGTAGTGAAACCAATAACCTTTATTTTGTTGAATTTTGCTGTTACAGGAATACATAAAACAGGAACTTTAACTTCGGAAATTACCGAATTTGTATTAGATCCTGTAAAAAACTTGGTCCAGTCTGAAACACCGGTTGTTCCCATAATTACAAAGTCAATTTTGTCTTCTTCAACAGCATTTTTTAAGTTATAAATCAAATCACCATCCATTAAACGATGTTTGATTACAATATCTTCTAAATTTCTCTCAATGGCTATTGTTCTTAATTTTGGAATTTCATCTTTAAACATTTCAAATTTCGCCAATTCTATTGAGCTGTAAATAGAAGCGTAATTTTCAGGAAAGAACTGGCTGTCATAAACCGGAATCTCGAAAGTATGCAACAAAATAAGTTCAGCGTTGACAACTTTTGCAAATTCCAAAGCATGAACAAAGGCGTTTGTAGCGGCTTCAGAAAAATCGGTTGGAAATAATATCTTTTTCATTTTGTTTTGCTTTTAAGGGTTAGTTACTCAAATTTAATCATTATAAAAACAAACTAGCGTGATAATTATCAGTTATTTAACAGTTAATAATTTCTTAATAATTTCAATATTTTAAAACTCAAAATAGCATTGGTAAACTATTTCAATTTCTAAACTTTATCCCTTTTTTTATACCTTTGCAGCATGATAAATCAAGATTCTATAGTTGCATTAGCCACTCCATCCGGAGCTGGAGCCATTGCTATCATTCGTATTTCGGGTTCCGAAGCCATTACGATCGGAAATTCTGTTTTTAAATCCATCAAAAACAAAGACTTAACCAAGCAAAAAACGCATACTTTGCATTTGGGTCATATTATAGATGATTCAAAAACATTGGATGAAGTATTGGTTTCTGTTTTCAAAGGACCAAATTCTTACACGGGTGAAGATACGATTGAGATTTCATGCCACGGATCTACTTATATTCAACAGCAAATTATTCAGTTATTGTTGAGAAAAGGTTGCAGAATGGCTGATGCTGGAGAATTTACACTAAGAGCTTTCCTTAACGGGAAACTGGATTTGTCACAAGCAGAAGCTGTTGCCGATTTGATTTCGTCAGATAATGAAGCTTCACACCAAATTGCGATGCAGCAAATGCGTGGCGGATTTAGTAACGAAATTGCCAAACTGCGTGAAGAACTCTTGAATTTTGCTTCTTTAATCGAATTAGAATTGGATTTTGCGGAAGAAGATGTAGAATTTGCAGACAGAACTCAGTTTCATGAGTTATTAAACCGAATCGAATTTGTCTTAAAACGTTTAATCGATTCATTTGCTGTTGGAAACGTAATCAAAAACGGAATTCCGGTTGCGATTGTTGGAGAACCAAACGTAGGTAAATCTACTTTGCTAAATGCTCTTTTAAACGAAGAACGTGCCATTGTTTCTGACATTGCCGGAACAACCAGAGATACAATTGAAGATGAACTCGTAATTGGCGGAATTGGTTTCAGATTTATTGATACTGCCGGAATCCGTGAAACAAAAGATGTAGTAGAGAGTATCGGAATCAAAAAGACTTTCGAAAAAATTGATCAGGCACAACTTGTCGTCTTTTTGTTTGACGGTTTCAGGTTTCAGGTTTCAGGTTCTGATTACATCATCGAAATTGAAAAAGTAAAAAATAAATATCCGCTTAAACCTATTTTAGTTGTTGTAAATAAAGTTGATTTATTAAGTGAAAATGAAATCGAAAACATCAACCAAAAACTTGAAACTTTAAATTTGAAACTTCTGAAAATTTCCGCCAAAGAAAATATCGGGGTTGAAGAATTAAAGAATGAATTACTTTCTTATGTAAATACCGGAGCTTTAAGAAATAATGAAACAATTGTAACGAATACAAGACATTACGACTCGTTATTAAAAGCTTTAGACGAGATACAGAAGGTGAAATTTGGTCTTGAAACGAATCTTTCAAGTGACTTAATTGCTCTTGATATTCGAGAGGCTTTATATCAATTTGGACTAATCACTGGTCAGGTCAGCAATGACGAACTGCTAGGAAATATTTTTGCTAATTTTTGTATTGGAAAATAGCAGGACAAAACTATTCATGTTTATTTTAATTCTAAAAATAAATATATTAAAATAATATGTCGAGTTGATGAACTTTTGCCGCTTCGACGCATTGCCAGAGCATATTATAAATACAATTAAAAACTATTCATATGCCAATTCTTATTCTTTTGCGTCATGGTCAATCCTTGTGGAATCTTGAAAATAAGTTTACCGGCAGCATGGACATCGATCTCTCACCCCATGGATGTCAGGAGGCAGCACAAGCTGGGGAGTTGCTTAAAGAATATCGAATTGATATGGCCTATACCTCTACGCTGATCAGGGCAGTACGCACTCTTGAAATTATATTGAAGGCACTCAATGCAAAAATTCCCGTAAAGAAAATCATTGCTCTAAATGAACGCAGTTATGGAGAACTTCAAGGGCTTAACAAAGCAGAAGTCGAAGAAAAATACGGTAACCGCCAATATCTTTTATGGCGTCGAAGCTATCTTAGCACACCACCGTTTGGTGAAAGCTTAAGGGATACTTTTCAAAAAGTTGTCCCCTTTTATAAAAAGGAAATAATTGTACAACTCAAACAGGATAAAAATATTCTCATTGTTGCACACGGCAACAGCCTGCGTGCATTGATTATGTTTTTGGAAAAGATAGCTCCTAAGCAAATTAATGAGATCGAAATAGCGACAGCAACGCCAAGAAAATACTGTTTTGATTCAAACCTAAGACTCATTGAGGTTTCTTATATCACAAATCAGAAATTGTGAAGTATCAGAGTCGTTTTATTATCAATATTGAAAAAAGCTAGGAAAAATATATCTTAGAATTTAGGATCTCAACTATCTCCATAAGTAAATTAGTGCACGAATACATTTCATGTCGCTCAGGAGTTGAATATTTATAGAATGAGTGTGATTCGATGATAGAAAAAGGCAAATTGGATTTATCTCTGCCACCGAACCTGTTTCCTTTTATCCTACCTGAAGATGCAGACTGGATACCCCGATATAACGAATTTAATAAGCCGGGATTGGCAAACATGGTCTGCATCACTATACTTATATGCCACCAAATGTGTGCAAGACAAGAAAACCCCATTCTTCCCTTTTTGAGTTTTAATTTGTGATTGTACACGATCATTATTTAGATAATTACAATTAATTTTCTCTTTTTCAAGTATATATAACATATTGTCAAAAGAGTATCTAAATATTAAAAATTCACTCTAAAACTAATATTTGGTGTTAAAGCAAGTGATTTGTTATCTACCTGAATAGCATCATTGGAATCCTTTGGATTGACTCTGTAATAGCGATTAATAACATTCTCGCGATTAGTAAGATTAATGACACCGGCAGTAAGCGAAGCTGTTGTGGATGGTGCGAAATTGAAATTATAATTTAAAGAAGCATCTAAGCGTATGAAATTATCCAGATTCTCACTATTTGGAGAATCATAATTTACCAGAGTCTTATTTCCATTTTGTACCGTTGGATTACCATCAATTGGTTTTGTGTAAGGCTGACCGTTTCTCCAAATACCCCCGAGAGCTATTTTTACATTTTTAATAAACTCATAATAAAAACCAACCGATACAGAATGTCTAATATCGACATTATTAGGAAAGACAGAAGGAGTAAGAGTCTCAAACTCATAGTTATTTGTACTGAAGGTATAACTCATCCAGACACTATAGTGGCGGGCTGTTTTATTGGCTAAAAATTCAAAGCCTTTGGCCGTATAACTTCCACTGGCATTAGTAAACTGAAAGTTGTTATAGAAACCCTGACTTGCAGCTGTTATGCCATCAACAAATTTATAAAATCCTGTAGCCTCAACATTTAACTTGTTTTTATTGAATTCAACCCCAAAAGAGCCTTGTTTACTTGTGGCAATAGGCAAATCTTTATTGGTTACTAAAACCCAATGTCTTTTTTCGACACCCAAAAAATCATCTTCAAAATCTACAATTTGAGTCGTAGACTGATTTTTAAATTCACCCTCCAATTTTAAAGCAAACTGCTCTGATAATTTTTGTCGAACATTTAACCTGGGCTCTATTAATAACTTATCAAACTTTTGAAAATAGTTAGCACGTAATCCAACTCTCAAATAGGTATTGTTTTTATTATATTGGGTCTCAAAGAATAGGGCATGATTCAATAGGACATCTTTTTTAGTGTTAATATAAGATGGATTAGTAACAGCGGTTTGGTTCAACATTCCTGTTTCATTAAATTGATAACCAAGCAAAAAGCTCAAATTATCGTTACTTTTGTAATAGGTATTGAGTTTAGTTCCTGTTTCCAGCACTTCATTGGCTTCAGTTAAGCGCTGATTTGTTTCTACCCTGTAATCAGTAGCATCAATATTATATCGCGATAAGTAGGTTATTAAGTTTGTGCTTAGTTTTGAATTCCACTGTGCTTTCCAATTCCCCCCATAACCAATATTTTTTTGGGATAAATTGCTGATTTTAGATTGGGTCTGATCTGCATTTGTCAGCCGTTCCGAATAATCCAGGGCATTATTAATCCCGATAATATTTGCCCTAAACTGATGTTTTTCGTTCAAATCGAAAAGCAATTTAGCCGTATAATCATAAAAGTAGAAATCAGAAGAGGTGTCATACTGGTCGCTATCGGCATTAATTTCAGTATCCTGAAAACTACGGTCAAAATATTTGGTGTAGGTCGGTGATTTAAACAAATCAGTAATGGAACGACGTCCTGAGATGTGAAATTCTAATTTTTTAGTTATGGGAATTTCTAAAAAAAAATCAGCGCTAATACAATTGATACCTGCACCACCTGAAAAGGTATTGGAAACCAAATCTTTTGTATACATATTGATAGTACTGGAAACACCATCACTGTATTCAGCACTTGTTCCGTTTTTGCTCACAATAACTTTACTGGTAAGATTGGGGTTATAAGCGGATATCAAACCAAAAAAATGGCCTGAATGATACATCTTAATATTGTCCCAAAGCACTAAATTCTGATCATTAGTCCCGCCACGCACATTAATATTTGCAATACTTTCATTGGTACTTTCAACTCCCGGCAACACCTGAATGGACTGCAGGATATCAGGTTCTGTTAATCCGGGAAGGATGCCAAACTTTTTAGTATTTAAAACCGTACTTCCATCCACATATTTTTGCAAACCGGGAGTTAAATAAACATTGATTAAAACCTGATTCAATTCCTCGTTTTTAGTAGTAAGAATGATCTCCTTGCAATTGTTTTGTGCAGCAAACAATTCCTTAGCGGTAAAGTGCCTGGATTCAAACCCCATATAGGAAACAGTCACTGTGGCATTTATTGGAATATCCTGCACACTAAATTTACCGTTTTGATCTGTTATGGAATGCCTGTCTGTATTATCCACAAACACTGTAGCGCCAGGCAGACCAGATTTGCTCTCGTCGGATAAAACGGTTCCGCAAATGGCTATTGTTTTGTTTAGTACTGAAACGGTAACATACCGATCGTCTAAGGCCTTAAAATTTAAAAGGGTTTTCAGGTTTAGATACTCGATTGTCTGTTCTAAAGTAAATGAGGCATTGGGCATCTCGATGTTTACTGTTGCCACATCTTCAACAGCATAGGAGAACTTAACATTAAACTGTTTTTCTATTGAAACAATAACCTCTGTTAAAGGCATTTTTTTGGCTGTATTTTGTCCAAAACAAAAACTGCTAATACAAATCAATAAATAAATCAGTCCTTTATTTGACACCATAATTATAAAATATAATGGTTTCCCCCTCGATCCTGTAACTTAGTTTAAGTGGGATAGTAACGGCTTGAAGTGCTATTTGTTTATTGGTATGGGTAAAACTTCCTGTAAATAGTTTTGAGGTGTCCACACCTTCCGCTTTGATTTTTATATCATACTGGCGCTCGAGTTCTGCAATAACCTGATCCAGAGGTATTTTATCAAAACTAGATTCCTGCTCAAGCCAGGAAGGTTTTTTGGCATTAAAATCTTCAACGGCTTCAATGGTGCCATTTATAACCCTAAAGGTTTTTCCAGGTGGTAATTTAACGGCTGTATGCTTATAGGTAACGCTTACCAAACCCTGATAACAGGTAACCTCAAAATAGTTTTTACGCTGTTTTACATTAAATTGCGTTCCCAAAACTTGTACTACTCCCGCAGCTGTGTTTACACTAAAAGTCTGTCCTTTCTTTACCCTGAAAAAAGCTTCTCCCTCTAAGGTTAAATCTCTTTTAGCTGCCCATTTTTTTTCGTTAAAACTTAATTTTGAAGCGGAATTCAATATTGCCTGAGAATGATCTGGCAGCGTAACTGATCTGGTTTGTGCTATTGAAGTTTCAAATGATGTGATGTTATTAAAAAACAAGAAATAAACAGAAGTTAATACAATAGCCAATACAGCTGCTACGCGGTAAAAAACTTTGTAGTTTAAAGTTCTTACTTTTGGTTTCTTTTTAGAATGGTTTCTGGCTTCGAAAGCTTCCAGAGCAGCATGGATATCTACTTTTGGAGTTTCGAATTGCGATGCATAATGATTAATCTTTTCAAGTGTTTGCAAATCTTCTGATTGTTTTAAATCTTCGATTTCTTTACCTGAAAGCTCATTATTGAACCATTTTAATATTTCTTTTTCGTTTTTCATTTTATACTCTGTGTTTATAAGACAATTAACTTTTAAATTACCCTATAGCTAAATCATTAAATTATATATTTTCTATCTGTGATTTTAATATTTGCAGCGCACCAGACATTCTTTTTTCTACTGTTTTTTGAGAAATATCGAGCAACTCCGCAATTTCCCTGTATTTTTTTCCCTCTATTCGATTCAATAAAAAAACTTCCCTTTGTACTTCACTCAATGATGCAATTGCATTGGTGAGTTTAAGTCTGAATTCTTCTTCTTCAAGCAAATAGTGAGGGCTTTGATTATGGATATCCAGATTAGGCGCATCTTTAGCATACCTTAATACCACTTTTTGATGTTTTACTGTATTAAGAAATAAATTATTAATGCTGGTAAACAAATACGTTTTGACTTTGCTAAAGTCTATTTTAGAACAATTTTCCCAAATTTTGGCAAACGCATCCTGCACCAGATCTAATGCAGCCTGGTCATCACCACATTTATAATAAGCAAAATTATTTGCTAACTGTACATGTGTTAAATAAAAATCCCTAAAGTTATTTTCTTCGCAAAGTGTACCTTTTTTGTCGCTCATTGAGTATTAATTCTTTTTTTTTGTAGTTTGTAAATGTAAATTAATTTTTCAAAAGAGCTGAGTTGATTATAATTGCTTTTTTATGAAAAATTATCAAAATCACAAAATATTAACTATCAACACATTATGATTTTATTTGTAAAAAATTATATTTTTTTTAAATTTTTTATAGGGTAAAAATAATCCTGGTTGTCTTACCAATAGAAAGGCGCTAAAAACATCGCTGGTTACTATAAAAATATATAAAATTTTAAAATTATGAAAAAATTAAAAATTGTTACCGCTATTGCATTGATGGCTATTTTAGGTTTTACATCATGCCAAAGTGAAATTGATAATGAACAAGGAGAAAATCCAAATACAAATTCAGCCAATTCAACTACAACAAGTAACCTTAAACGTACTTCTATGTACGATGGTTCCTTTGATGATTTCCTGGATGGAGCGTCATGTTCTTCAATTTTGTTACCCGTTACCGCTAAAGTTAACGGAGTTCAGGTTTCTATCCTGAGCCAGGCAGATTACCAACAAGTTATTTCTATTTTGGGACAATTTAACGATGATCAGGATACTGTTGTATTACAATTTCCATTAAAAGTTAAATTAAGTAATTACAGTGAGGTTACTGTTACTAATCAAACAGAATATAATGCGATTCTTACTGCTTGTACAGCAGCGGAAGTTTCTGGCCAGAACGCCGTTTCTTCTGTAAATATCAGCTTTCCTATTACAATTTTGACATTTGATTTAAGTTTTAAGCAAACAGGAAACGTTGTTATTACGTCAGAACAACAATTATTCACCTATATGTCTAATTTAAGCAGTACAGAATTATATTCTGTAAACTACCCAATTTCAGCGACAATTGCAGATGGAAGCAAAATAACACTTTCCAGTGATGCTGAATTGCAAACCACTATAAATGCAGCTGTAAAAACACAAGAAGCATTAACTCTGGCTGCTGAAAATGTAAAAAAAATAGAGCCTATTTTAGTTAATGGAAAATTTAAAATAGAGTCTTTTGTAAAGGCAGGCGTAAACTCAGCAATAAACTATAAAGATTTTACCATCGATTTTACAAACAATTTACTTGTAAAAGCTACGGATTTATTAAATACAACTGTTAATGGAACCTATGCAGTAAGATCGGAATTAAATGTGCTGCTACAACTGAATTTTTCAGGCAATGCTTCCTTTGCTTTGCTGAATAATACCTGGAAAGTAACCAGTTTTACCGCTACAACAATCACCTTACAAAGCACAACTGATGCCGGGGCAACACTCGTATTGAAACAAATATAACTGGATTTTGACTGGTAGTTTATTGCGGGCAGCTCATACAATGTAGCTGTCCGTGATAAATACTTATTAATAAAAACAATAATGAAAAAAACATTTTCTCTATTAACCATTATTATATTGCTCTCTGTTGGGTCTTGTTCAAAGGATGATACCACAGATAATTCAGTTGCGCTAAATGCTAGTGCAAACAGGCAACAAACCGGAAGTTCAGCTAATGAGCTACTATCGGATAAAAAGTTTAAGAGTATGGTTATTGAAGTGGTGTATGTAACCGGTTTTGAACCCAGCAGTACAGCAATCAATAATTTTGTAAACTTTCTTACCGCAAGAACATACAAACCAAACGGTATCAGTGTTGTAAAACATGCGATATCATCTCCAGGAAATTCGCCTTACACCGATCAGGAGATCGTAAATATTGAAAATGCTAATCGTACAAAATACAACAATGTTGACCAAATAGCAGTTTGGGCATTTTTTGCAGACGGAAAATCTTCAAAGGACACTGAAACTTCGCTTATTCTTGGAACGGCGTACAGAAATACTTCTTTTGTTATTTTCGAACAAACTATTCAGAATCTAAGCGACAGTCCGTTTGAACCAAACAGAAGTTTATTAGAGACTACTATAATTACCCATGAATTTGGACATATATTAGGGCTCACAAACCTTGGAACGCCCCTGCAAAGCAATCATGAAGATCCAGAACATGCGAAACACTGCATTGAAAAAACTTGCTTAATGTATTGGTCATCAGAATCCAATGCCGGTATTTCGGATATGCTTTCAGCAGGTACTGTACCTCAATTAGATGCGCAATGCATTGCGGACCTTCGTGCCAATGGAGGAAAATAAAAATTTAATTAACAAACAATTATAAAACCAAACACATGAAAATAAAATTTTCTATAATAGCGCTATTTTTTGGTATAGTAACAACAATAAATGCACAGGACAACACTATTCCCAAATCGAACGCAGGGATAAAAGGAGGCTATAATTTGGCAGCGGTAAGTTTTGACGGAGATGGAGAAACCGGACAACGACATGCTTTTCATATAGGTCTTTATGGCGAATCATTTATTAGCGAAAGCTTTTCTATACAACCTGAATTACTATATTCTCAACAAGGATATAAAATAACAAATAGTAGCGGGACTTTTACCCAGAAGTTAGATTATATAAACTTGCCAATAATGCTTAAAGCCTACCCTTCTAAAAATTTCTTTTTAGAAGCCGGACCACAAATTGGATTAGCAGTATCACATAAAGAAGAATATGATGGGCTTTTCAGCAGTTCACAAGAGTATGATCCTAATAGTTTTGATTGGGGATTAAACTTTGGTGGAGGATTTAAAACAAATTCCGGTATAAGTTTATCCGCACGCTACCACTTAGGCTTAGGGGACTTATATGACGAAGGAAAAGCACAAAATAGGGTTTGGCAATTTTCTGTTGGTTTTGATTTGTGAGCGATGTGGTATCAGTTCAGAATTGATACCACATTAATTAGATTGCACTTTGAAACTAAATGTTTTTTTTTATAACTTTAATGGTTAAAACAGAAGACACTTTCGCCTATATTTAATATTTTATAATTTTTGCTAATTGTAAAAGTCAATACATCATTCTGAAATTACCACATTCATTGAGTTTCAATTGAACAAATATTTCTGTTTTTTTAGGAAGTTAGTCCCAATGTGATGTGATCATATTTGAAGCTATTACAACAACATCGTTTTTTATGTATTTTATTTCTTAAATTAAAAAATTACAACCAGGAATTATCCTTAATACGAACATAATTCATCTTCTCATTAATTAACAGATGTATATTTTGTATAAACACTTGTAGCTTTCTAAATCCTTATCTTATTTGGCATTATTCTAATAATAAAAAAAATAGATATGACTTTACAATATCCCCACTCTAAAAAAAATATTTATCTGGCAGATGATGACGATGATGATCGGGTAATGTTTGCAGAAGCACTGTTTGAAATAGACAGTACAGCTATTTTAACCCAAGCCCAGGACGGTCAACAATTGATGGATATTCTTTATAAACAGCCAAATCCTTTACCCGATATTATTTTCATGGATATTAATATGCCCAAACAGGATGGGCTTAAATGTTTGGAAGAAATAAGAAATCAGTGTGGAAATTTGAAAGAATTATTCGTGATCATACTTTCCACTTCCAGTGATCCCTTAGTTATAGACAAAGCATTTAATCTCGGAGCAACATTTTATGCTGTAAAACCCAATACATTCGATGATCTGAAATCACTTATTAAAGATGTTTTACAAATAGATTGGTTTTCACTTGAAAAAACTAATTTAAAGTTTAGATTAATTTAATAGCTATAATTAAAAGCTTTTGATTCAAAAAATTAAAAAAGGAGTGTATTCAAATGGCTTATTTAAAGATTGCGGTGAAAAAACAATTTAATCACCGCATGAAGTTATTATATTTTAAAATGCCCGTTTTAATAAATTAACTAAAACAATCGTTATAAAAGCTACCGTCTGGACACATCTCTAAAGAGTATCCAGCCTTGCATGACTGAATTGAATTTTTGCAGGCCAATCCAAAAGGTTGTGATACCAGGTTTT
>NZ_LMEF01000015.1:49388-50079 GCF_001427905.1 Flavobacterium sp. Root420 | reverse complement strand
CGAAGCTGCTATGCTATGAGGTATTAATCCAAATTTCTCTGGGCTATCCCTCTGTAAAAGGTAGATTGCATACGCGTTACGCACCCGTGCGCCGGTCTCTAAATCCGAAGACTTATACCCCTCGACTTGCATGTGTTAAGCCTGCCGCTAGCGTTCATCCTGAGCCAGGATCAAACTCTTCATCGTATATTGTTTGCCTTAATTGCTTAAGACTAATTATTATTTGATGTTTTCTCTATCGGTTCTTTTCGAATCTCTCGATTCCATTACTCTTATTCTTTTGTCCTAACATCTCTGTTAAAACGGCTGTCAATTCAATATGTCTACGAACGTGTCTTCTTTTTAATTTCGCTTGTCTCTCAAAGCGGGTGCAAAAGTAGAAAACTTATTTCNGATTCCATTACTCTTATTCTTTTGTCCTAACATCTCTGTTAAAACGGCTGTCAATTCAATATGTCTACGAACGTGTCTTCTTTTTAATTTCGCTTGTCTCTCAAAGCGGGTGCAAAAGTAGAAAACTTATTTCAAACCGGCAAATGTTTTTTGAAGTTTTTTTTTGGAAAATTTTCATTTCCATTTCTTCTTAAACCTTACCAATCTATCAATGAACTTTCCAATGTTTTGCGGGGTGCAAATGTAACATCCGTTTTCAAATCTCACAAGCTTTTTGGAATCTTTTTTGAAAAAAAAT
>NZ_LMEF01000015.1:0-49335 GCF_001427905.1 Flavobacterium sp. Root420 | reverse complement strand
CGTTTGATTCTTAATGCCTGTCAGTATTTCAGTGAACGTCTATCGCTCTTGCGGGTGCAAAAGTAGCACCTTTATTGAGTTCTGCAAGCTTTTTTATTATATAATTTCAATCTTTTTCTTAACTCTCTGGTATGGCGGTTTTTATAACACGAAGTTTTTTTAGGCTTTGTTGGTTTTTCCTTATTTTGGGCCATTTTACCGCAAAGACGCAAAGGTATTCTCTCTTTGAACTTATATTCGCAAAGGTCGCAAAGCTGGATTTTACTTTGTTTTNTTTTCCTTATTTTGGGCCATTTTACCGCAAAGACGCAAAGGTATTCTCTCTTTGAACTTATATTCGCAAAGGTCGCAAAGCTGGATTTTACTTTGTTTTCTGTAATTTATTATCAATGCACTAAGGAGCAAAGGCTATTTTTTCTTCTGGAAACCTTCATCTTCTTTTGAAAACGACTCCCATAGCCCCGATAGTCCCGAAGCCTCGGGAGGAAATCCTTTTGTCCGCCGCGGCGGACAAAAGATTGGAACGGATAGCGGGAATAGCTCCTGAATAAAATCCAAATTCCAAATTTTGAAATCCCAAATTCCAAATTTTAAAATGCTTTAACTTCGCTCAGCGTATTAAACTTCATCCTTATATAGTAATAATAATATTCCCTCTTATATATATGTATAAAAAACAAACCCGATAGATTTGGAATCTATCGGGGTGTTGTAAAAATGTACCTTATATATAATAGTAGAAAATGCACTTATATATGTGTACTATAGTTTAAACTATCAATGACTTCTTTTGTGATTTGAATGCTTTTTAGTTTTTCCTGATGATCGTAGATTGGACTTGTAACCATTAGCTCGTCTATTTGGGAGTAGTTAATAAATTTTTTAAGATCGATTTCTAATTGTTCTTTGTTTCCGGTAAAGGTGCAGGCGGTCATTTGATTCACATGGAAACGTTCTTCTTCGCCCATGATATCATCTAATGACGGAACAGGAGGCTGTAACCCTTTGCGATCGTTGCGTATTAAATTTAGAAACATCTGATACAAACTGGTTGAAAGGAATTCAGCTTCTTCATTTGTATCTGCCGCAATTATATTGACACATGCCATTGTTTTGGGTTTATCTAAAACCATTGACGGCTGGAAATTATCACGATAGAATTCAAATGCCTGAATCATTTGGCTTGGCGCAAAATGTCCGGCAAAAGCATACGGCAATCCATAGGCAGCGGCTAAGGCAGCACTTTCCATGCTTGAACCTAAAATCCAGATGGGAATATTCGTGCCTTCTGCTGGAAATGCCCTAACTTTTGCTGTTGCATTTTCTACGGAAAAATAATCCTGAAGTTTGGTTACATTTTGAGGAAATCGCTGTGCCTGCTCAAAAAAGTCTTTTCGAATGGCTTCGGCAGTTGGCTGATCTGTTCCCGGTGCTCTTCCTAAACCTAAATCGATTCGGTTTGGATAAAGTGTTTCTAAGGTTCCAAATTGTTCTGCTACTACTAAAGGAGAATGATTCGGCAACATTATTCCGCCAGAACCTACACGGATATTTTTAGTATGACCAGCAATATATCCTATTAAAACAACCGTTGCCGTACTTGCAACATGTGCCATATTATGATGTTCAGCGAACCAAAAACGCTTATACCCTAATCGGTCTGCTAATTGCGCTATTTCTTTTGTTTTTTGAAATGTTTCTTTTGCATTGCTATCTTGCGTAATGATAGCTAATTCTAATATTGAGATTGAAATTGAGTCTTTCATATTTAATGTAGCTTTTATGCAAAATTAATTCATTTGGAACAAAGCTTAAATTTTTTCATGTTAATAGAATTATAAAATTTATCGGTGTTAAATATTTTAACAACGTTATTATTTAATTGAAATATCTTCATTTGATAATTTAAAACGTAGTTTTATATTAGAAGCGCCAACTTTATGATCGTAAAATATTTTTTCGCAAGAATTTCGTATCGATGAAAAAAGTTGAATGATTTAAAACCTAAATTTGTACTTCAATAAATGAATTCGACTTTAGCCTTTCCCTCAAATGACACACAAAATTTTAATTATAGACGACGAAGAAAAACTGAGAAGTCTGCTCGCACGAATTATAAAATCGGAAGGATTTGATGTTTTTGAAGCTAAAGATTTAAAATCGGGTTTTAAAAAACTGGAGCAAACAGAAATTGATGTCGTTTTGTGTGATGTCAAATTACCTGACGGAAATGGCGTTGATTTTCTTCAGAATATAAAAAACAGTTTCCCTTTAGTAGAAGTTGTTCTATTAACTGCTTTTGGAAATATTCCGGATGGTGTGCAAGCTATGAAAAATGGCGCTTTTGATTATATTGTAAAAGGCGACGATAACGATAAAATCATTCCGCTTTTATATAAAGCTGTTGAAAAAGCACAGTTGCAGAAAAAAGTACAGCAACTTGAAAAACGCATTGGCGATAAATATTCTTTTAATACCATTATTGGAAAATCAAAAGGGATTGAACAAGTTATTGATCTTGCCAAGAAAGTAGCCAAAACAGATTCTACCGTTTTGCTTACCGGAGAAACCGGAACCGGAAAAGAAGTTTTCGCACAGGCGATTCATGAAAACAGTAATCGGGTTGGGAAATCTTTTGTAGCTTTGAATTGCAGTACTTTCAGCAAAGAGATTTTAGAAAGCGAACTTTTTGGTCATAAACAAGGCGCTTTTACCGGAGCTTTAAAAGACAAAAAAGGATTTATTGAAGAAGCCAATGGTGGTACTTTGTTCTTAGATGAAATTGGAGAAATGCCAATAGAACTACAAGCCAAATTATTACGCGTTTTAGAAACCAGTGAGTATATTCCCATTGGCGATACAACACCAAAAAGATCGAATTTCAGATTAATTGCCGCGACAAACAGAGATTTAAAAACAGAAAGTGACGAACATCGTTTTCGTTCTGATTTATATTTTCGATTGAATATTTTCGAAATCAAAATACCGCCTTTGCGAGAAAGGGTTAAAGACATTTCGCAAATTACAAATTATTTCGTCAAACAGTTTTCTGAAAAAACGAATAAAAAAACTTTGGCTATTTCAGATGATTTTCTACAGAAATTAGAAAATTATTCCTGGCCTGGAAATATTCGTGAGCTTAAAAATATCATTGAAAGATCTGTTATTTTGAGCAATGGCGATACCTTAATTTCAGATGTTTTACCGTATGAAATGCAACATCAACCTGAAAAAACTACAAAATCAATGTCGGCTTTTTCTATGCAGAGTATTGAAAAACTGCACATTCAAAAGGTTTTCAACTATACCAAAGGAAATAAGGCTGAAACTGCACGTTTACTCGAAATTGGGATTGCTACTTTATATCGAAAATTAGAAGAGTACGGAATTCAATAATAAATTTAAATTCCAATCCCTATGGCTATCAGGATAAATTCCAATTTTAAAACTCCAGCGGAGCAAAATATTTATAGCAAATGTAATCGATTCTTTGATCGAAGCTCCAGCAGAGCAACATCTTAATTTTTCATTAGAACCTAAAATATGTCACCCCGATGGGGTTTTATAACCTATCCTTGCATTTTTCTATAAACATGACGTTCCGCTGGGACTCAAATTCTTGAAATTAAACATTCAATGCTTATCAAAACGAGAAAAGCTTATCATTTTGATAGGCTTTTTTTATGCCTAATTTTTGGCACAAAAATACATTCCTTTTATTGACAGCACTTTAACCACACATCAACTTTTTCGGAACATCTTTTGGCATAAGAAGAAAGAACATAAAAATTCATCTCATGAAAAATCAAGTTACTTCAATCTACAAACAAGCTGAACGCTTCGCCGAGATAACCAAAAAATCAATTATTTCTGGAAATATCGTTCGTGCTAAAAAATGTTTGGCTCTTGCTGAACGTCTATTTATCAATGGAAGTATCGAAACTAAAAACGCTATTTCTAATGTGTATATTTTCTCGGTTTCTTCTTTTATGGAAATGCGTCACTGCAATATTTCACATCTATTCCCTCAAACGCTTAAAGCGGAATATATCAAGCAGGTTAATACCTCGGGCGTATAAAAAGTTTAATCGTTTAACTGGTTAATCGATTCACCAATCTAAAATCTATCCCGAAGCCTCGGGACTAAAATCTAAAATCATATATATGTTAATCACTTTTCTTTTACTCGCATTGGCTGTTTTGCTTTTTGCCATTTGTTTTAAATCAGTTGAATTCTTCGAAAAAATCTAAATTATGACTGC
This sequence comes from Flavobacterium sp. Root420, assembly GCF_001427905.1. Lineage (GTDB taxonomy): Bacteria > Bacteroidota > Bacteroidia > Flavobacteriales > Flavobacteriaceae > Flavobacterium. Next base: position 45,073 of record NZ_LMEF01000015.1, on the reverse strand, counting down.
ACTATTTATTATTTCCATCGCTGTTTTTGGCTATTTGGTTTATGTATTAATCAAACCTGAAAAATTCTAATTAAAGTAAAAGTTATAAGTGAGATGTTGCACATCAGTCTCCTTTTACATCTCACATTTTACATTTTACAAAAACTCACATATTATGAACACAGAATTATTTGGTGTCATTAGCATTTTTATTGTTTCGATAGTTTTAGCAATTCCTTTAGGGAAATATATCGCTAAAGTTTATTTGGGAGATAAAACCCTTTTTGACCCGATTTTCAATCCAATTGAAAAATTTATTTTTAAAATCAGTGGAATCAATTCCACTGAAGAAATGAACTGGAAACAACACTTAAAAGCTCTTTTAAGCATCAATATGATTTGGTTCTTTCTTTGCTTTTTTGTTTTACTTTTTCAGGGATCTTTATTTTTGAATCCTGATAACAACCCTTCAATGACGCCAGATTTAGCTTTTAATACGGCTATTTCATTTGTAGTAAATTGTAATTTACAGCATTATTCAGGTGAAACCGGAGTTTCTTATTTGTCGCAAATGGTTTTGATGTTCCTGCAATTTGTTTCTGCTGGTGTCGGAATGGCCGCTGCTGCAATGATTTTTACCGCAATGAAAGAAAGAAGTACTGATAAGCTGGGAAATTTCTATAATTATTTCATCAAAAGTTGTACTCGTATTTTATTACCACTTTCAGCTATTGTAGCAGTTGTTCTATTATTTAGCGGAACTCCTATGACGTTTGAAGGAAAAGATACAATTACCACTTTACAAGGCGATTCAGTACAAGTTTCACGCGGACCGGCTGCAGCTTTTATTGCTATCAAACATATCGGTACAAATGGAGGAGGTTTTTTTGGAGCCAATTCGGCACATCCCTTAGAAAACCCAACTTATTTTACCAATGCGGTTGAGCTTTGGGCACAATTAATAATTCCGTTTGCCATGATTTTTGCTCTTGGTTTTTATCTAAAGAAAAGAAAACTATCCTATGTGATTTTTGGAGTAATGACTGTCGGTTTTTTACTCCTTGTTATTCCGACTGTAGTTACCGAGCTTAATGGGAATCCGGCCATAGAAAAAATGGGAATTGCTCAGGCAACCGGAGCGATGGAAGGAAAAGAAGTGCGGTTTGGCCCGGCCATTTCAGGATTCTGGAGTATTGCGACAACCGTAATTTCTACAGGTTCTGTAAACAGTATGCACGATAGTTCTATGCCGATTTCCGGAGCGATGCAATTGCTTGCCATGATGGTGAATGCGTTTTATGGAGGCTGTGGTGTGGGTATTCTAAACTTTTATATTTTCATCATTCTCGCTGTATTTATTTCTGGGTTGATGGTAGGTCGAACCCCTGAATTTTTAGGGAAGAAAATCGAAGCGAGAGAAGTTAAGATTGCTGCTTTTATTGCCATTCTTCATCCTTTATTGATATTAGCAGGAACAGCATTGGCTTCATATTTTGCTGCACATGACACAGCGATGGGTTATTGGTTCAGCGGAAACGCTACAGGTTGGCTAAACAATCCTGGCAATCACGGATTCTCTGAAATGTTATACGAATATACTTCAAGCGCTGCTAATAATGGTTCTGGTTTTGAAGGTTTAGGAGATAATAATCCGTTCTGGAATATCACTACAGGAATTGTGTTGCTGTTAAGCCGTTTCATTCCGATAATCGGACCACTGGCAATCGCAGGATTATTGGCTAATAAAAAATACATTCCGGAAAGTGCAGGAACTTTAAAAACTGATACTTCTATTTTCGGAATAATGGTTTTCGCCGTAATCGCAATTATTGCTGCCTTATCATTCTTTCCAGCTTTGGCACTTGGGCCTTTAGCGGAGTATTTTACACTAAAATAATGCTCAATAAACATAGCCCGTGGTTTCAACCACGGGGACATAGATTGTCATATCCGTTACGTCTCCAACGGTTAAAACCGTTGGCTATATTTTATAATCTATGGGTTTTCCAACGCATAACATTTAACAAATAACATTTAACTTTTTACAAGAAAATGACAACTAATAAATCCGCATCATTATTTGAAAGCAAACAGGTAAAAGAAGCCTTAGTGCAGTCTTTTGTGAAGCTTAATCCAAAATTGATGATCAAAAATCCGGTAATGTTTACCGTAGAAATTGGAACTGCCATTATGTTTGCTGTTTGTATTTCCATTTTAATGGGAGCTACAGATCAGGGCAGTTTTATTTATAATTTAATTGTGTTCTTCATTTTATTAGCAACACTTTTGTTTGCCAATTTTGCCGAAGCCATTGCCGAAGCCAGAGGAAAGGCTCAAGCCGACAGTTTAAGAAAAACACGTGAAGAAACTCCGGCAAGACAGATTTTACCCAACGGAGAAATCAAAAACATCAGTTCATCTGAATTAAAAAAAGGAGATATTTTCGTTTGTGAATCAGGCGATTTAATTGCTACCGATGGTGAAATTATCGAAGGTTTGGCAACCATTGACGAAAGTGCTATTACCGGAGAAAGTGCTCCTGTAATTCGGGAAGCTGGCGGTGATAAATCCTCTGTTACCGGAGGAACAAAAGTGCTGTCTGATAAAATTAAAGTAATCGTAACCTCAGAACCAGGCGAAAGCTTTTTGGATAAAATGATTGCTTTAGTTGAAGGTGCAAGCCGTCAGAAAACACCAAACGAAATTGCTTTAACTATTTTGTTAGCAGCATTTACGCTAATCTTCGTGATTGTCTGCGTTACATTAAAACCTTTTGCTGATTATGCCAATGCGCCGATAACCATTGCAGCTTTTATTGCTTTATTCGTTTGTTTGATTCCAACTACGATTGGCGGTTTACTTTCTGCGATTGGAATTGCGGGTATGGACAGAGCGTTGCGTGCAAACGTCATTACAAAATCTGGAAAAGCGGTTGAAACTGCCGGAGATATTGATGTTTTGCTTTTAGATAAAACCGGAACCATCACTATCGGAAACAGAAAGGCAACCAGTTTCTATCCTACAAAAGGAGTTTCAGAAGAAGATTTTATTAAATCTGCTGTACTAAGTTCATTGGCAGATGATACTCCGGAAGGGAAAAGTATCGTGGAACTGGCAGGAGCCGAGACTGCCAATAAATTATCAATTGAAGGTGCTACTTTAATCAAATTTACCGCAGAAACCAGAACTTCCGGAGTTGTTTTAAAAGACGGAACCAATATTCGAAAAGGGGCTCAGGATGCTGCAAAAAATATTGCACTTCAGGCAGGAAATTCTTTTCCGGAAGATACTGCTCAAAAAGTAATTGACATTTCTACCAACGGAGGAACACCATTGGTTGTGATAAAAAACAATCAGGTTCAGGGTGTTATCGAATTACAGGATATTATTAAACCCGGAATGAAAGAACGTTTTGACCGATTGAGAAAAATGGGTGTAAAAACGGTAATGGTTACCGGAGATAATCCGCTTACGGCTAAGTTTATTGCCGAAGCTGCCGGTGTTGATGATTTTATTGCCGAAGCGAAACCTGAGGATAAAATGAACTACATCAAAAATGAGCAAAACTTAGGGAAACTTGTCGCCATGATGGGTGACGGAACGAACGATGCTCCTGCCCTTGCGCAAGCTAACGTGGGAGTTGCCATGAACAGCGGAACTCAAGCTGCTAAAGAAGCTGGAAACATGGTAGATCTTGATAATGATCCAACGAAATTAATCGAAATTATCGAAATTGGAAAACAGCTATTGATGACCCGCGGAACGCTTACGACTTTCTCAATTGCGAATGACGTCGCGAAATATTTTGCTATTGTTCCTGCCTTATTTATCACGGCAATTCCGGCTTTGCAAGGTTTGAATATTATGCATTTGCACAGTCCTGAAAGCGCCATCTTATCAGCAGTGATTTTTAACGCGATTATTATTCCAATCCTGATTCCGCTTGCCTTGAGAGGTGTTGATTACAAACCAATTGGTGCGAGTGCCATCTTAAAAAGAAATCTTTTGATTTATGGTTTGGGTGGTCTAATCGTCCCTTTTATCGGAATTAAAATAATTGATTTACTAGTAGCTTTATTTATGTAAGGTTCTGAAAGGCTAAGGTTCTAAGGTACTAAGAAAAAACCTTAGAAACTTAGTCCCTCAAAATCTTTAAACCTTTAAAAAGAACTCAAAATAAAAAACACGGACTTTGATTATTAGGCTTCGAAGAAAAAAATCTTAGCACCTTAGAATCTTAGTCCCTTAGAATCTCAAAAGATGAAAACTATATTCTCATTATTAAAATTGACTCTGCTAACCGTAATTCTGTTTGCAGTTATTTACCCCTTAGCAATTTACGGAATTGCACAATTTGCTCCGAATCAAGGAAAAGGAGAAACTATTTCCGTTAACGGAAAAGTGGTTGGATACCAAAAAATTGGTCAAAAATTCGATAAGTCGAATTATTTCTGGGGAAGACCTTCGGCTGTAGATTATAATGCTGCCGGAAGCGCCGGAAGTAATAAAGGACCAAGCAATGCTGAATATTTGGCTTTGGTTCAAAAAAGGATTGATACGTTTTTAACCGTTCATCCTTATTTGAAAAAATCGGATATTCCATCAGATATGGTAACGGCTTCAGGAAGTGGATTGGATCCGAATATTTCTCCGGAAGGTGCTTTGATTCAAGTGAAACGTGTTGCCAAAGAACGAAAATTAGCTGAAGATAAAGTGAAGGCTTTGGTGGAAGCTAATATCAATACTCCAAAAGTTATGGGAACTCCAACTGTGAATGTTTTGGAATTGAATCTTGCTTTGGATCAGATGAAATGATACGTTTTCAAACCCGACAGGTTTTAAAAACCTGTCCGGTTTGACAAAGATGATCGCCAATTTTGGTCATTACGAGGAAGACCTGTTCGCCGCGGTGAAAGCAACCACATTTACAAAATCAGCTTTAAATCTCATTGTTCGTGAGGTTGCTTCGTTCCTCGCAATGACAAACTGGATGGAAAAATTAGAACGAAAAACGTCCTTTTACACTGAGTGCCCTAGCCCTGATAGAAGCGGTATCCTTTTTAGGCAATTGAAAACATCTTGTTTACCGTAAACGATCTGCCTAAAAAGATATAGCGGATAGCAGGAAACAGCTCCTTAAAACCTACTAAGAAATAATACCTACAAAGTTTTGAAAACCTTGCAGGAAAACAAACGCCTTTTTTACCCAAATAATAAAAATGAAAAATGAAAAAAATTATACTTACCGCTTTAATCGCTTTCGGTATTAGCAATTTACAGGCACAGGAAGAATCGAAAAGTCCGTTGACATTTTCTGGATATATTGATGTTTATTACAGTTATGATTTTGGGAAACCAGACAATCATACGCGCCCAGGATTTTTTTATAATTATAACCGAAGTAACGAAGTGAACCTAAATTTAGGTATGGCAAAAGTGAATTATACGAAAGATAATATTCGTGGAAATTTTGCTTTGATGGCAGGAACTTATGCGCAATATAATATGTCGGCAGAGCAGGATTTGCTTAAAAATGTTTATGAAGCAAATGTTGGTGTGAAGATTTCGAAAAGCCATAATTTGTGGATTGATGCGGGAATTATGCCGGCACATATTGGTTTTGAAAGTGCGATTGGAAAAGATTGCCAAACTTTAACGCGAAGTATTTTGGCTGAAAATTCTCCTTACTATGAAACGGGAGCCAAAATTGGTTATACATCAGAATCTGGTGCGTGGTATTTGGCAGGAATGTATTTGAATGGCTGGCAACGCATTCAGAAAATAAACCGAAATCACACTCCGGCATTTGGAACGCAAATCACTTATAAACCAACTGATAAAGTAATTTTGAATTGGAGTACTTATGTTGGTAACGAGCAACCGGATATTGATAAAAAGTGGCGTTATTTCAACAATTTTTACGGGCAATTTAAAGTAACAGAGAAAACAAATATTACGGCTGGTTTTGATGTTGGTTCGCAACAATCGGCTAAAAACAGTATTAAATACGACACTTGGTTTTCGCCTGTTTTGATTCTGCAATACAAACCGACAGATAAAATTCAGTTGGCTATGCGTGGCGAATATTACAGTGATGAAAAAGGGGTAATTATCGCGACAGAAACGCCAAATGGTTTTAAAACTTACGGATTTTCAGCTAACTTTGATTACTTGGTTACTGATAATGTTATGTTTAGAGTCGAAGCCAGAAATCTTTCGAGCAAAGATGAAATATTTACAAAAGACAATCTTCCAACGAATACGAATACGTTTATAACGACTTCGTTGGCGATTTCTTTTTAAACATTATTTTTTTACCATTAAGAAATTAAGAAAGTTAAGTTTTGTCTTAATGAGCCTATATTGAGAAAATTAAGCTTTGCCTTTATTAACTTAATATCTTAATGGTAAAATAAAAAAAACTTAGTGCCCTAGTGCCTTCGTGGCAAACCATATGAAACAGGAAAAAGAAAATAACGCACAACACTTTCTCGATTTAATTCAAAAATCACGAAAAGGAAAGTTTAAAATCTACATTGGGATGAGTGCCGGTGTGGGCAAAACTTATCGTATGCTTCAGGAAGCGCATTCGTTGTTGAAGAATGGAATTGACGTGAAAATCGGTTATATCGAAACGCACATGCGAAAGGAAACGCATGAGCTTTTAACTGGTTTGCCTGTGATTCCGAGGCGAACCATTTTCTATAAAGGAAAACAGCTCGAAGAACTTGATGTACAAGCAATTATCAACCTTCGTCCTGAAGTAGTTATCGTAGATGAATTGGCACATACCAATGTTGAGGGAAGCAAAAATGAAAAACGCTGGCAGGATGTTTTAGAGATTTTGGAAGCGGGAATCAATGTGATTTCGGCAGTTAATATTCAGCATATTGAGAGTTTAAATGAAGACGTAAAACGCATTACAGGAATTGACGTTCAGGAACGAATTCCGGATAATGTTTTACGTTTGGCGGATGAAGTAGTGAATATCGATTTGACATCAGAAGATTTGATTGCGCGTTTGAAAGAAGGCAAAATTTATACGGCTGATAAAATTCAGACCGCTTTGACTAACTTTTTTAAATCGGAACAAATTTTACAATTGCGTGAATTGGCACTGAAAGAAGTGGCAAGCCAAGTGGTTCGAAAAGTCGAAAATGAAGTACCTCAACTGCATGCTTTGAAACACGAAAAATTGTTGGCGTGCATTAGCAGTAACGATAAAACCGCAAAAATTGTGATTCGGAAAACCGCACGATTGGCGAGTTATTATAACGGAGCCTGGTATGTTTTGTATGTAGAAACACCGAAAGAAAGCAGTACCAAAATTGCGTTAGACAAACAAAGACATTTAATTAATAACTTTAAACTGGCCGTACAACTCGGCGCCGAAGTGATTAAAATTGAACATAAAAATATCGCAGATGCGATTTTGATTGCCGTTGAAGAAAAACAAATTACAACTGTCTGCATCGGAAAACCGCATTTGAATTTATTTAAAGTAATTTTGTCGACAACGATTTTCAGACGTTTATTAAATCGCCTGTCTTTATCAAATGTCGACCTTGTTATTTTGTCATAAAATTTCCTAACCATTAAGAGATTAAGAAAAATTAAGCTTTGACTTAATGAAACTTAATATCTTAATGGTTCAATATAAAAAACTTGTTTTTAAACATCATGAGAATTAAAACCAAATTGAATCTGGGGGTTGGATTGTTATTTTTAATGATCATTATACTTTCGTTAGTGAGCGGCTATTCTGTTTTTTTGATAAAAGCGGACACTGAAAATATTCTGAAAGCGAATTATAACACGCTGGAATATTCGCGAAATATGATTTTGTCTTTGGATGAAATTAAAGAAAGTCCGGATAATAAGATTCATGTTTTCAAAGAATATCTTGAAAAACAGACGCAAAATGTTACCGAACCTGGCGAAAAAGAAGCAACGACTAAACTTGAAAATGATTTTTCGCTTTTAGAAAAAAACAGCGCCGACGAAACCATAAAAGCGCAAATCAGACAGGATATTTTTGCCATTATGAAACTCAATCTGGATGCCATAAAACAGAAAAGTGATATTGCGAAACATACCGCCGAAAATGCCAATTTATGGATTGCCATTGTGGGAAGTTTATGTTTTTTGATCGCTTTTAACTTATTAGTGAATCTGCCAAACAACATTGCAAATCCAATTAAGGAATTAACCCAGAGTATTAAAGAAATTGCGAATAAAAATTATTCGGAGCGCGTGCATTTTACCAATCACAACGAATATGGCGATTTGGCAAAATCGTTTAATACTATGGCGCAGAAACTTCAGGAATACAACGACAGCAATTTGTATAAGTTATTCTTTGAGAAAAAGCGCCTTGAAACACTTATCAATAACATGAATGATCCTATTATTGGATTGGATAATGACGGGATTATTTTGTTTGTGAATGATGAAGCACTGAAGATTATCGGTCTGAAATTAGAAGATGTTATCGGGAAATCGGCTTCTACTCTAGCCTTGTCGAATGATTTAATTCGTTCTTTGATTTTAAAAGAAGAAGTTGATTCTCCTAAAAAGCAACCGCTTAAAATTTACGCACACGGAAAGGAAAGTTATTTCGAGAAAGAAATTCTAAATATTACCATAATTCCAACGGGAGAAGAAAAAGAAATCAATATTGGCGATGTAATTATTCTGCGAAATATTACCCTTTTTAAAGAACTCGATTTTGCTAAAACTAATTTTATTGCCACCGTTTCGCATGAATTGAAAACCCCAATTGCGTCTATAAAACTAAGCCTTCAATTGCTTGAAAATGCAAAAACCGGCGACATGAACGATGATCAAAAACAATTGGTCGAAAGCATTAAAGATGACAGTCAGCGTTTACTGAAAATTACAGGCGAATTGTTGAATTTATCACAATTAGAAACTGGAAATATTCAGCTGAATATCGAAAAAAGTAATCCACACGAAATTGTAAATTATGCTGTAGAAGCCGTTAAAGTTCAGGCCGATCAAAAGCAGATTAAACTGGTAATTAATGCCGATGAAAATCTGGAAGATGTAAAAGCCGACAGCGAAAAAACAGGCTGGGTTTTAATTAATTATTTGTCGAATGCAATACGATATTCTTCTGAAAAAAGTACGATTGTCATTCAATTAAAAAAAGAAAACAATCAAATCGTATTTCAGGTTATCGATACCGGAAAAGGGATTGATGCACGCTACAAAGACAAAGTTTTTGATAAATATTTCCAGGTTCCTGGAAGTCAAAAATCTGGAACAGGATTGGGATTGGCAATCAGCAAAGAATTTATTGAAGCTCAGAATGGAATTGTTGGCGTAGAAAGTAATTTGGGATTGGGAAGTACGTTTTGGTTTTCATTGAAAGTTTAAAAAGAACCAAAGGCTCGACCAATTTTGTAGGGCTGGACTTCAGTCCAGTTCAGACGCAAAGAAACATCAGAATATAAAATCATTTTGATATTGAAATTGTCATTGAAATTGATCTTTTCGTTCTCTAATATTTAGCCAATCTTAATTCAATTACTCCATTCAAGCACAACTGATTAACATTCGCTTAAGGTTCAATTAAGCCAAAAATAGTTAGTTCAGACATTCATTATTATTGCAACTTATAACGATAACAAAAGATGTTTTACAAAACGATTTCTCTGGTATTTCTATTCGGATTCTTTTCTGCAACTGCACAACAAAATGATTCTATTGTTAAAATTGACAGTACTGCACATAACTTAAAATTCAACTACAAACAATTAATTATTCCGGCAGTATTAATTGGTTACGGCGTAATTGGTCTGGAAAGTGATCAGCTTTTAAGTTTCAATTCGCAAATCAAAGCAGAAGTTACCGAAGATATTGACGAGAAAATTACGATTGATGATTTCTCTCAATATGCGCCAGCGGCGTCTGTTTATGCTTTGAATGCTTTTGGTGTAAAAGGCAAAAATAATATGAGAGATCGTTCGGTACTATTTGTGACTTCGTACGCGATTATGGCAACAACCGTTTTGGGTTTAAAATCGATTGTACATGAAGAACGACCTGATAGAAGTTCAAATAACTCTTTTCCTTCCGGACATACCGCAACTGCTTTTGCCGGAGCTGAATTTTTATGGCAGGAATACAAAGATAAATCCATTTGGTATGGAATTGCAGGTTACGCCGTAGCAACCGGAACCGGACTTTTTAGAATCTATAACAATCGCCATTGGTTGACGGATGTCGCCGCCGGAGCCGGAATCGGGATTTTGAGTACCAAAATTGCTTATTGGATGAACCCGTATATTACCAAAAAATTATTCAAATCGCCTTCTGAAAATAAGTCAACTTCTATGATAATGCCTTTTTATAATGGTCAGCAATATGGATTGGGATTTGTGAAAGTGTTTTGATCTTTTTGCCACAGATTGCACAGATTAAAAGATTATATTTTTAATAAAAGCTCCAGCGGAGCGATATTCATCGTGAATAAACATGTCACCCCCGATGGGGTTTATTAAAATGTGATAATTAATTTTCTATAAACATATCGTCCCTCTGGGACTTTCCAATACAATTGAAATTTGAAATTGAAATTGACATTGAAAATTAATTCGTCCCCGCAGTATTATTCTTAATCTCCATCACTTCTCTTTTCACTTCCAAAAGCAATTCTTTCATCGATTGAGATTCAGACAATTCATGGCGTTTGTCGCTTCTTCCGATATTGCATTCGTATTCCCAGATTTCTAAAATATCTGAGGCTTTCACTTCATAATTCGGATAAAAACGATTGTCTGATTCTAACACCAAAGCATTTTTTTTGTTTTTATTGAGACGTTTATACACCATTCCTTCATTTTTGGTAATCAGGATATAGGTTTTTCCATCCATAACCTCGCCCAGCCTTTCGACATAACGGCCAATAATGATAGAACCGTCTTCGTGCGGAGGCATTGAATCGCCTTCTACAGGAAAACCTCTGTGTTTGCCCGGGCCTAGAAACGGAAGCGAAACCTGTTGCAAACTTTCAATATATTCCGGATCGGCATAGCCGTTTAGGTAGCCTGCTTTTGCTTTTTGACTTACAATTTCTATATAATTTTCTCCGAATCGATCGACTTGGATGGGCAAAATGAGTCGGTTGCCTTCTAATTTTATTAAATTTTCTACATCTATTTTACGTATATCGACAGACAGTATCAAGTCAATACTCATATGAAAATATAAAGCAATCTGCTTTAAAATATCATACGGTGCTTCTGAAGTTCCGTCTTCGTATTTAACGTATCTACCTCTGGTAATCTTTAGGTTTTCAGCTAATTTCTCTTGTGATATTTTATGCTTAACCCTCAATGCTCTGATATTGTCTGAAAATAAGGACATAATTAATTTGTTATAATTTGGAACATCAAATATACAAAAAAATGTTATCATCTGTACTAATTTTGTTGTACAAAAACAAAGGAAATGGCAAGGGCGATTGTACACATGGATTTGGATACCTTTTTTGTATCCTGCGAAAGGCTAACCAACTCAGAATTAAGAGGCATACCTCTAATTATTGGTGGTGGCGATCGCGGTGTTGTAGCCTCTTGTTCTTATGAAGCACGAGTATTTGGAGTGCGTTCTGCGATGCCTATTCATATGGCGATGAAACTTTGTCCGCAAGCCAAAATAATGAAAGGCGATATGGAATTATATTCGAAATTATCGCATGATGTTACTCATGTGCTTCAGGAAAAAGCTCCTGTATTGGAGAAAGCCAGTATCGACGAATTCTATCTTGATATTACCGGAATGGACAAATTTCACGGAAGTTATAAATGGACGAATGAACTGGCACAATCTGTAATTAAAGAAACCGGATTGCCCATTAGTTTTTCGTTATCCATCAATAAAACCGTTTCTAAAATTGCTACAGGCGAAGGCAAACCAGTAGGAAATTTACAAGTTCCTGAAAATGAAGTACAGGCTTTTTTGAATCCGTTGTCAATTCAAAAAATTCCTATGGTTGGAGCTGTCACTTTTCAGCTTTTATCCCGAATTGGCGTTCGTAAAATTCAAACTTTATCTGAAATGCCTCCTGAAGTTTTACAACAGATGATTGGCAAAAATGGATTGGATATTTGGAAAAAAGCCAATGGTATTGATCATAAACCTGTAGAACCTTACACCGAAAGAAAATCAATTTCTACCGAACATACTTTTTCTCAGGATACTATCGATATCGCAAAACTTAAAAGAGTACTTATAGGAATGGTCGAAAAACTGGCTTTTCAATTGCGATCAGAACAATGGCTAACCTCAACTATTACGGTTAAAATACGTTACGCCAATTTTGATACTGAAACCAAACAATGTAAAATAGCCTACACCTCAGCAGATCATATTTTAACCAAAAATGTAATGGAACTTTTTGAAAAAGTGTACCAACGCCGAATGCGATTGCGTTTAATTGGTATTCGCTTTAGCGGATTGGTTCGTGGTACGTATCAAATTGATCTTTTTGAAGATACTGAAGAAATGTTGTCGCTTTACGCCGCGATGGATAGAATGAAAAGCCGTTATGGCTTTGATGCCGTAATGCGTTGCGCGGGAGCCCATTTTAAACCGAATAATAAAGACGAAATCTTAAAACGTATCAAATAATCATGTACCTCAACTGTCATTCCTATCATTCATTACGCTACGGCACAATTTCTCTTGATGGACTCATCAAGGAGGCTGTTTCTTGTAGCGTAAAAGAAATGGCACTGACGGATATTAATACCGTTACCGGAATTTATGATTTTATAAGAGAATGTGATAAAGTTGGAATCAAACCTTTAGTTGGAATAGAGTTTCGTTACCATCATCAATTTCGATATATTGGTTTGGCAAAAAATGCTAAAGGTTTAGGCGAAATGAATCGGTTTTTAACAAATCATAATTTCAGCGGAGAAGCTTTGCCTTTAATTGCTCCTAAATTTGAATCGGTTTTTGTGATTTATACTTTAGATAATGCTCCGGAATTTCTTCGTGAAAATGAATTTATCGGAATCCGGACAGATGAAGTTTCAAAACTTTTTACATCGGAACATGCAACTAAAATGGCCAAAATGGTTGTGTTTCAACCGGTAACTTTTAAAACTAAAAGAGAGTTCAATCTGCATAAAATTCTGCGTGCTATTGATACCAATATTATTTTATCAAAATTGACAGAAACAGATTATTGCAGAACTTCGGAGAAAATGTTGCCTTTAGAATCGCTTTTGCCTTTCTATGAAAATTATCCTGAAATTATTGCCAACACGCAGAAAATAATCGATTCTTGCGATTTTCAATATGATTTTACAACTCCAAAAAATAAAAAGTTTTTTACTGAAAGTCGTGAAGGTGATATAAAAAAACTAACAGAATTAGCTTATGAAGGCTTGATTTGGCGTTATGGAGAGAATCACGAACTGGCAAAAAAGCGTGTAGAAAAGGAACTTAAAGTCATTGATGAGTTAGAATTCAGCGGTTATTTTTTAATTACGTGGGATATTACCCGATACAGCACCAGTAAGGGATTTATGCACATTGGCCGAGGAAGTGGCGCCAATAGTATTATAGCTTATTGTCTGGGAATTACAGATATCTGTCCGCTAGAACTGGATTTGTATTTTGAACGCTTTTTGAATTTAAATCGAAAAAGCCCACCTGATTTTGACATTGATTGGAGCTGGAAAGAACGAAACACTATTTTAGAATACATTTTTGACAAATATGGCCGTGAACATGTCGCTTTTTGCGGAACCAATGTTGAATTTAAATACCGATCTATTTTTAGGGAAGTCGGAAAAGTTTTTGGTCTTCCCAAAGAAGAATTAGATATGCTGGCCAAAAATCCGATGGAATTGCATCAGACTAATTCTATTGTAAAATTGGTTCAGGAATATGGAATGATGCTCGGAAAATACCCAAACCAGCGCAGTATGCATGCTTGTGGCATTATCATTTCTGAAGAGCCCATTACCAATTATACGCCGCTTGAAATGCCTCCGAAAGGCTTCCCCATAGTACTTTTTGATATGCATATTGCCGAAGAAATTGGTTTTGAAAAATTCGATATTCTGAGTCAGCGTGGTATTGGTCATATTGACGACAGCGTAAAACTGATCGAGAAAAACAGAGGAATTAAAGTAGATATTCGAAATACTTCTATTTCTAAAGACGAGGCGGTATGCAATATTCATTTGGCGCAAGGCAAAACGATTGGCTGTTTTTATATTGAAAGCCCCGCCATGCGCGGTTTATTACGCCGATTGAATTGCGATAATTATAAAATTCTGGTTGCCGCTTCTTCGATCATTCGTCCCGGTGTCGCTCAATCCGGAATGATGAAAGAATATATTTTCCGTCATAATTATCCGGATCAATTCGAGTATTTTCATGAGGCTTTCAAAGAACATCTTGGCGAAACGTATGGCATTATGGTCTATCAGGAAGATGTTATCAAAATTGCTCAGCATTATGGAGGCCTTCCTGCTGCAGATGGCGATATTCTGCGTAGAGCTATGTCTGGAAAAGGACGTTCTAAGGAAGCTTTACAAAAAGTAAAAGATAATTTCTTTGCGTCTTGCGCCAGAAAAGGACATCCAGAAGCACTGAGTCAGGAAATTTACCGTCAGATTGAATCGTTTGCCGGATTTTCGTTTTGTAAAGCCCATTCGGCTTCTTATGCTGTTGAAAGTTATCAGAGTTTGTATCTCAAAATTAATTATCCTGTTGAGTTTATGGTGGCGGTCATCAACAATCAGGGCGGATTTTACCGGACTGAAGTTTATGTACATGAAGCGCGAATGTCTGGCGGAACGATTCTTAATCCGTGTGTGAATAAAAGCGAATATCAAACTACGGTGTATGGAAATGATATTTATTTGGGTTTTATGCATTTGCAGGGTTTGGAATTTAAAATCGCTCAGTTAATTGAATCTGATCGGGAGAAAAACGGTGCTTTTCTTTCTTTGGAAGATTTTATCAATCGTATTCCTATCGGAATTGAGAGCATTAAAATTTTGATTTTCATAGACGCTTTTCGGTTTACCGGAAAAACTAAAAATCAGCTTTTGGTGATTGCGAGTTTGCTTTTAAACAATTTCAAACCCGAAAACAGAAGTTTGATGCTGTTGCAGGAGCCTGTTAAAGAATATAAACTTCCAACTTTGGAACGTTCTTTATTTGAAGATGCTTTTGATGAAATTGAACTCTTGAGTTTTCCTGTTTCATGTACCGTTTTTGATCTGCTCCAGATTAAATACCGTGGTGATATTATGGCCAAAGATTTAGTGGCACATCATAAAAAACAGGTTCGAATGTTGGCATATCTAATCTCTAGAAAACAAGTTCCGACCAAAAAAGGAAATATGTATTTTGGGACCTGGATCGATCACGAAGGCACTTATTTTGATACGGCACATTTTCCCGATTGTCTGGCGCAATATCCTTTTCAGGGCGGAGGCTGTTATTTGCTTTTAGGAAATGTCGAAGTCGATTATCATTTCCCGACAATCACCATTATTAAAATGGCTAAAATGCCTTTTATTCCTGATCCCCGTTATATGGATGCCAAAGATCAGTTTAAAACACAAAATCAGATTAAGGAAGATGTGAGTCCGACGCATCGGGAACCTTATCCGCAGGGACATGAAATCAACTTACCAAGACACCGAATGAAGTTTCAAAAATAACACCGATGATTTTACAAGAACAAAAAGAGGTTTTGCGTTATATTAAAGAGATGAAAAATCAGGAATACGCCATAGTAGATATCGAAACCACCGGTGGTAACGCCAGTGGCAGCCGCATTACTGAAATTGCCATCATTATTCATGACGGCGAAAAGGTAATCGACCGCTTCGAAACGCTTGTTAATCCGGAAAAGGAAATTCCTCTTTCTATTTTTGGATTAACGGGTATTAATAATGCAATGGTCGCCAATGCACCCATTTTCGATGCTATTTCAGAGAAAGTACTGGAAATGTTGACCGACCGTATTTTTGTTGCTCATAATGTCAACTTCGATTATTCATTTGTGCGTCATCAGCTTGAACAGGCGGGATTTAAATGGACTGCAAGAAAACTGTGTACCGTTCGCGCAGCAAGAAAAATAAGACCTGGACTGACATCATACAGCCTCGGAAAACTTTGTTATTCGCTAGATATACCTTTAGAGAATCAACATCGGGCTGGCGGAGATGCAGATGCTACTGCAATATTATTTTCCCGATTACTCGAATGGGACGCTGAAGGCGAAATAGCAAAAATGGTCAAGATGACTTCGCAAGATCAGCGCTTACCTCCTAACCTGCCTCCTGAAGATTTTAATAATTTACCCGAAAAACCAGGTGTGTATTATTTTTATAATCAGGTAAAAAAGGTAATCTATGTTGGAAAAGCGATCAACTTAAAAAAACGCGTGGCTTCTCATTTTAGTGGCCATAAAATCAATCCGCAAAGGCAACATTTTTTAAGGGATATCTATAGTATTTCTTTTGAAGTCTGTGCCACCGAATTAATGGCACTTTTGTTAGAATGTACCGAAATAAAACAGCTTTGGCCAACCTATAACAGAGCATTAAAACGTTTTGAAGCCAAATTCGGCATTTATCAATATGAAGCAAGAAACGGATACAAATATTTAGCCGTTGGAAAACTAAGCAAATTTCAGACTTGTATTCATGAATTTAATAGTTTGTATAACGCTATAGATTTACTAAGAAGTTTGGCTGAACAATTTGAAATTGATCAAAGATTCTGCAAATATTCCAGACCCGAAGAAGGAGAACTTTTTAAGAATAATGAAGTCAAAAGTCTCCCGGATGTTTTGCTGCACAACGAGCAAGTCGACAATGCAATTGATTTTCTGTTAAGCAACAGACCCAGCTTTGCCATTATTGATAAAGGAAGATCGAAAGAGGAACGCAGCTGTATCTGGATTGAAAACGGTCATTTTTATGGGATGGGCTATATTCCGTCAGATGTTGCGATTACTGATCCATCAGAAGTAAAAAACTATGTCACACCTTACAAAAGCAATCAATACATGGTGCAATTAATTTTTGCTTACGCAGAAAAATATCCGGGTAAAGTATTCTTTAACAAGCAGTTCCTAAAATAAAAATATAACCTCATTTAAATTAAATGCTTAATAATCAGTAAATTTAAGAATACAATTAATTAAATATACCATGAAAATAGCAACATATAACGTAAACGGAGTCAATGGGCGCTTAAATGTTTTATTACGCTGGCTTGAAGAAGCCACACCTGATATTGTTTGTCTGCAGGAATTAAAAGCGCCACAAGATAAATTCCCCATTAAAGCGATTAATGACGCAGGCTACAATGCTATTTGGCACGGACAAAAACAATGGAATGGTGTTGCTATTCTAGCCCGGAATATGGAGATTGAAGAAATAACCCGTGCACTTCCGGGAGATGAAGAAGATGTTCAGAGTCGGTATGTTGAGGCTTTGATTAATGGAATCTTAATCGCCTGTCTGTATCTGCCAAACGGAAACCCTGCGCCGGGACCTAAATTCGAATACAAATTAAAATGGCTTGATCG
Source organism: Flavobacterium sp. Root420 (assembly GCF_001427905.1). GTDB lineage: Bacteria > Bacteroidota > Bacteroidia > Flavobacteriales > Flavobacteriaceae > Flavobacterium. The sequence continues at coordinate 27,495 of NZ_LMEF01000015.1, read as the reverse complement.
TCTGGCGCATCGTGCTGAAACTTTGTTGAGTTTAAAAACTCCTGTCATATTGGTTGGCGATTATAATGTGATGCCAACAGAATTAGATGTTTATAAACCAGAAAAATGGGTAAACGATGCACTTTTCAGAACTGAAGTACGAGAGGCTTTTGCAACTATTGTTTCACAAGGATGGACCGATGCGATCCGTACATTATATCCAGAAGAGAAAATTTACACGTTTTGGGATTATTTTAGAAATGCTTATCAGCGAGATGCAGGTTTGAGAATTGATCATTTTTTGCTGAGTTCGGAAATAGCAACGATATTACGCTCCGGCGGAGTTGATCGTCATGTTCGAGGCTGGGAAAAAACAAGCGATCATGCACCTGTATGGATTGAAATTGACAAAAAATAAAGGAGAAAAAATGACCTTATTTAACGACACCGAATTATTTGCAACTGGTTTGGCAGGAAAAAAAGTATTTGACATTCCTGATTCTGAATTGATTTTGATTGATAATTTCTTCACGAAAGAAGAGTCTGATCGTTTTTATGAAAGACTGCTTCGTAAGACGAAATGGAGAGAATATGAAATGGAAATTTATGATAAAATATATACTGTTCCCCGAATGATTGCCTGGTATGAAGACAAAGATAATCCCGGAGCAGATCCAAACGGACCTGACTGGAATTATGAATTACTCACCATTAGAGGTCGTGTAGAAAAAGAAACGCAGCTTGATTTTAATACTGTACTTCTTAATTTATACCGAGATGGAAATGACGGTGTAGGCTGGCACAGCGATAAAGAGCACAATACGGGGCCAAACCCTGTTATTGCTTCGGTGACTTTTGGAGAAACCAGAATGTTCAGACTTCGTCATAAATTCAGTAAAGAAATTCCGCAAGTCGAAATTCCGCTGCATCATGGTTCTTTTTTGTTAATGGCCGGAACAACAAATAGTTTTTGGCAGCATCAGGTTCCGAAAACGGCGCGAGATGTTTTGCCAAGAATTAATTTAACTTTTAGACAAACCCTTCGAAATTTATGATTTATAAAGGACTGAAAATAACATTATTTATCATTTGATAACCACGAAGAAAATTCTGTCGAGAAAAGTTAAATTACTCATTGCGTGAACCTTTTATTAGGCAGACCTTATCTTTTTTAGTACTTTTGCAACCCTTTTTTAATTATTAATACCATAATGGCTTACACAAACAATGATTTATCGCGTTTCTTAGATGCGCAAAATAAACTCTATCTTACTGCTTTTTCTGAAATCAAAAAAGGAAAAAAAGAGACACACTGGATGTGGTTCATTTTTCCTCAGATTAAAGGATTAGGGAGTAGTGATACTGCAAATCTTTATGCGATTACCGATATTAAAGAAGCTACTGAATTTTTAGAACATCCTATTTTAGGAAAACATCTTATCGAAATTTCTGAACTGTTTTTGACTTTTAAAAGAAAATCAGCTGATGGAATTTTAGGTGATTTAGATGCCCGTAAATTGCGTTCTTCAATGACACTTTTTTCTTTGGTAGAAAATACTAATCCTGTATTTCAGGAAATATTAGATGCTTTTTTCTCTGGAGAAACAGATCCTCTTACTTTAAACATTATTAATTCAACTATAAAATCATCTACTGAAACTGAAGTGGTATAATCACAAAAATGTTTCTGGATTATTTAAATCAAAAGACACTGTTAGAAATAAGCAGTGTCTTTTTTTTTAAAATGTCGTGAATGTAACCGCAAGGAACGCAAAGGTTTTACGCAAAGTTCGCTGGAGTTTTTTTGCTCGCAAAGCCGCAAAGTCGCAAAGCTTAAAAAAACTTTGCGCCTTTTGCGCGATTATTTCTCACGCAGATTCTGTAGATTGAGCAGATTTATACAGAAAAGCGCCTTGCTAATCACAAGGCGCTTTTCTATATTAAAATCTTAGTAACTTAGAATCTCAGAACCTTAGCACCTTTTTTCTAATTCTCCTTTGGTTTCGTTAAGTAATAAACCGGAATTCCTGTTAGCATAATCAACACTCCCCAACCACAAGTTGAGAATTTAGTCCATAACAATGAAATAGAAACTGCCGATGCAATAATGATATACAACATTGGTAAAAATGGATATCCAAAAGCTTTATAAGGTCTTTCTACATCTGGCATTTTTTTACGCAAAATGAAGATTCCGTAGATCGTTAAAATATAAAAAATCAGTACGATGATGATTACGAAGTCTAATAAATCACCATATTTCCCTGTCAAACATAGAGCCGACGCCCAAATACATTGTGCCCAAAGTGCCCATGCAGGAACACTGGATTCATTTAATACAGCTGCTTTTTTGAAGAACAAACCATCTTTAGCCATTGTATAATATACTCTTGCACCGGCCATGATTAATCCGTTATTGCAGGCAAAAGTCGATATCATAATCATGACTGCTATAATCAATGTTCCGATATTTCCAAAAATATATTGTGAAGCTACAACCGCTACTCTATCAGATTTTGCTGTTGCAATTTCGTCAAGTGGAATTACAGCCAAATACATCAAATTGGTTAAAACATAAATTATAGTCACAATAAAAGTTCCTAAAAACAAACTGAAACCAACATTACGCTTTGGGTTTTTAATTTCACCAGCAATAAAAGTTACACCGTTCCAGGCATCACTTGAAAATAAGGATCCAACCATCGCAGCCGAAATTCCGGTAATCAAAGCTGTTCCACTAATTGGAATCCACGAACCAGTTTCAGCATTATACGAACGTGTTGTCCAGGCATCTGCCCAATTGGCATCCCAAACTGAAGCTTTTGCAGCAAGTGTTAATCCGAAAACGATTAAACCTAATAATGATAAAATTTTGATAATCGTTAAAACGGTTTGCAGAATTTTTCCGTTTTTCACTCCACGACTGTTAATGTAAGTCAATAAAATAATGGTAAAAATCGAAACTAATTGTGCAGCGTTGAGTTTAAAAGCCCCCAATACAAATAATATATTTTCGTCGCTTAATGGTTCATATATATAGGCGGCAAACTTTGAGAAAGCCACACCAACGGCAGCGATTGTTCCGGTTTGAATTACAGCAAAAAAGCTCCAGCCATACAAAAAGGCAATCAGTTTATTGTAAGCTTCTTTAAGGTAAACGTATTGTCCACCAGCTTTTGGAAACATGGCACTCAACTCGCCATAACTCACGGCCGCAATAATAGTAATTAATCCGGAGATAAGCCAAATTAACGTCAGCCAGCCGGCAGATCCTACTTGTCTGGCGATATCGGCACTTACGATAAATATCCCGGAGCCAATCATAGAACCCACAACAAGCATGGTTCCATCTAGTAATCCGAGTTCTCTTTTAAAATGTTCCTGGTCTTGTTCGTTTTCTTGCATTTTTTTGGTTTTGGGTTGGCTAAAGATATACTTTTTTTGGAAATCTCGTGATTTCAAATTCCAAATTTTGAAATTCCTAATTCCAATTAAAAACAAAAACCTTTAATATAATAATTTGTGCATGTCCCGCCGAAAAAGGCGGGTCGGGCTTTCGGCTATATCTTTTACTTTGCTTCGCTGGTAAAAGGATACCGCCTCTATCCCTCATGCGGATACAGGTTTTATAAGACGAAACTGTTAATTCAAACTGATATTTTACACTTTAGCAGTAATTTAAATTCCAAATAAAAAAGATGACTATTGATGTTTTACTATATATAATTTTTATAATTCCTTTATTTATTGTGGGATTTCAAATAAAAAAATTAAACCAGAAAAAAATATTTATAATTTGGATTTCAATCTCAATTTTATTGATCATTGCAGGAGTACTAATTGAAGATAACTCTAATAATGAAATGAGAAGTCTCAGTTATTTTGGTTCACAAATGCTTTTTATTTTTCTAATTCTTCAAAAAATTACAAGAAATATTTACTTTAAAATATTCAATAGAGAACCTGAATTTGGAAAATTCCCAAAATATAAAATTGATAACTTTTATTCTTTGTTTATATTAATTGCAATCATTGTTTTACCTTTTGTTATAGAAAGTTACATCTTTAAAAAGTTTTAAAAGCAATATTTTAGATTGCAGAAAGCAGATTTTAGATTGTACAGCTTTTTTAGTCTTGTACATCAGTTGTCCCGAAACTTTGCTCTCATAAAAAACCTTGGATATTAATTTTGTTTATTAGTTTCCATAAAATTATTATATTTCAGATAAGTTACACGTAATCAATAAAATAATCCTCAACATTGATTCGAAATGGAAAAATATAAAAACAGGAATGGTGATTCGGGAGTTCAATCTTATGAAATAGGTTCAGATTTTATTATTGTCCAATTTATAAACGATGGAAGTTATTTATACAATTATCAAATTCCCGGTTCATCACATGTGGAGCGAATGAAAAAATTAGCAATTAAAGGACAGGGATTAAGTACTTATATCAGTACAAACATTAAAAAGAAATATGCTAAGAAAATAGATTAGCTATATCTTTTACTTACATCGCTGATTAAAGGAATACCGTGTCTATACCTTATAAAGATCCCGGTCATGAGATATACCAAATATTAATTCAGTTTTACGGTTTACCATAAATTTATCAATGATTAGATATTTACATTTGAGCACTAAATAAGTAAATACAAGATTATATTTTATAAAAAATCGAAAACGTACACCTAAATATCTTTAATTCCCATACTTTAAAAATGACAAATCACCAAGAATCTATTCCCAACGAACTTAGTCTACTAAATCTTCTAGTTTTAATCCTATCAATTTATGTACTTGGAGCATTAATAATTGATTCCGTTTATATTCTTCCATCAGAAACTTCTAATCTTCTGAATTACATTGACCAAGTTATTTGTATATTTTTTTTTATTGAGTTTTGCATTCGTCTTAAAAATGCAGAAAACAAATTAAAATTTATGCATTGGGGATGGATCGATTTAATTTCTTGTATTCCTATGATTAATGCTCTTCGGGCTGGACGTTTGTTGCGTCTTATTAGGTTAATAAGAATCGTCAGAGCGTTTAAAACAACAAAAAATATTGTCGACCATGTTTTTGCAAACAAAGCAAAAGGTGCATTCACTTCAATATCAATTATTGCAATTCTACTTGTTATTTTCTCTGCAATTGGAATTCTTCAAGTTGAAAATGCCTCAAATAGTAATATAAAAACCGCCGAAGATGCAATTTGGTGGGCTTATGTTACAATTACTACCGTCGGCTATGGAGATAAATTTCCAGTAACTACAGAAGGAAGAATTATTGCTGCTGTTTTAATGACTGCCGGTGTTGGATTATTTGGCACATTTACAGCCTATGTTGCTTCTTGGTTTGTTGCAGAGAATAAGAATTAATTAATCATAACTTACATAGCCCAACGCAACCAATTCAAAATTTCTTCATCTTATAATAAAACCAATAATTATGAGAAAATTTATTACACTACTAATTATTGCATTTAGTCTTATTTCTTGTAGTTCTGATACGGATGATAAGTCCAGAAATTCAGGTTTTGTTGGAAAATGGAACTGAACCGGAACCCATGGAGGTTTTGCTTTCCATATTCGTGACACACCGGCCTCAACAGGAAACACCTACCAGTTGAATCTAATGAATAACAATACCTTTTCTATACTTAAAAATAGTGTAGAAGTTGTGACTGGAAAATACGAAATCACCATGAAAGAAGCTATTTATTCTGGAGAAATGGAAAAATATATAACATGTGATATAGGCGAAAACCCGAAAGCTGGATATTTTGTGACAAAAGGTATAATTACAGTTCAAGACGATAATAAACTTTCAATTGATGATAATTATCACGACGGAATTGGTAGCGGATTCGAAAGAATAGAGTAAAAACTAACAAACTAAAAAAGCAAACATGAAAAAGATAATACTTTTACTAGTCATTTTAATATCTCAAATAAGCTGTAATAATGATAAAGAAACTAAACCCAAAGATACAGGAATAGTGGGGACTTGGAAATTAGCTGAAAGTTTAGTGGGAGAAGGAGGAATGGCAACAAAATGGACTTCTGTGAAAAATGGCTATACTCATACATTTAAAAGCGACGGAACTTTTACTTCAACGCAATTTTCAGCATGCACAAATGGAACTTATAAACTGGAAAATGCAACTTTAACCATGATTTACGGATGTCCCGGCTTTACTATTATGAGAGAAAAACCGGCTGGAACTTTCATTGAAAATTATAAAATAGAAAATGGAAAAATGCATTTGTCACCTATTAATTTATTATGCTTTGAAGGTTGTGAATATAAATTTATAAAAATAAAATAAGCAAGATTTACTTCAAAATTACTGACAACAAGCTGCAAATCTAAAAAAATTGCAGTTTTTTTATGCTCAAAAAGCACATAAACAAAGGCTGAAATTCAGTCTAAAAATAAAATTTTAACACTTTACGTCTTCCCGTAACATTATACAATTTCAACTATTTATATTTGAAAATCAAAAAAACTATAAAAACTTAACCAACCGAAAACATTATGGAAACCACCAATGTACAATCGCAAGACGTCTCAAGTCATCATTACAGTTTCGCAGCGAATTTACTTTTAAATGAAAACAAATCGGCCTACGAAACTAAAGCCCGACTTGTAGAACAAGGATTAAGCAGTGATATTGCGGGACTGATAGTAGAAAACGTAGAAATTCAAATACAAGAAGCAAAACACGAAAAAGCCAGAAAAGATATGGTGTACGGTGCATTGTGGTTTTGTGGCGGTACAATTTTAACTATTGCTGACATTGGCTTTATTTTTTGGGGAGCTATTTTATTTGGCGGAATTCAGTTCTTTAAAGGACTAATTAATGCCAATTCATAATAGTAACGTAATCTAAAACACATAGTCAAAATAAGCCGAAATAGACGTTAAAAGTAGTAGGCAATCTAATTTTAATTAAACAATTATGATAGTTTGGTCAGGAAGAGGATTTCTCTCGCTTCTAATTTTATTTATCTCTATTTTTTTATTTATCCCCATTTTATCCGAAACATATATCACCCAAAGTTTCGTTATTCCGCTTTATATTGCTGCAATTTTCAGCTATACTTTCGGAATTAAATGGAATAAAACTTTAAAGATATTTATTGATAAAGAGACTGGTAAAGAAATAAATTTCAAAAGTAATCACGGTCTGTTTTGGATTAATATGGAATATTGGGGAATCATATTTCCATTATTTGCTCTCGTTATGTTAGCTCAAACTTTAGACAAACAAGGAACTGAACTTTACCTCAACATCTTTTTGATTCTCATAGGAATTGCGTGTTTAGTATATTTTAGCATTACACTATTTAAAATTAAAAATTCGGCAATTTCGAATTCTCAATTTAAAAAAACTGATGCTGAGCCTAAATTAAGTTTTGTTAAAGAAGGAATTGTAACCAATAAATTTGATAACGAAGATCCCAGCCAATATTTGCCAAAATAATTACGCAAACATAGCTACAGAACGTTACTGTATTTTATCATTTAAACAACTCAAAATTAAAACCCAAAACATGAAAAAAGTTTTTGAAAAGCTTGTTCAGCTCGGTATGATTGCATTATGTCTTGTATTTTGCCAAACCTGTACTAACGATTATATTAAAGGGGGCGACCATAAAGTTATTAGCAATTATCAAAAAATCATTTCAGAAAATATCTTTACGACGGCAACATTTAGTCCAATTTACAAAGAAAGCACCATAAAAATAGCTGGACTACCAATAAAAACATATGATTTTGATTATTCTTTTGAAGTCGGCAATCAACATTATGAAGGCAAAAAAACATTCAATAAATTACCTAAAGGCAGTCAAACAAAAGTTTTTTATTTAAAGGAAAACCCAAACTTTAATACGTTTAATCCGCAAAGTGACTTAAAGGCGGAAAAAGATAAAAATAATGCAACCGGAAATCTGTATTGGGGAATTTTTTGGGGCGTATTAGGCCTCATTATGTTAGCAGGATTTATTATTAATATCCGTGAATTCATCAACAACAGAAAGTTAGAAAATCAGAATCTTTCTGCAGATTCTTAGAAGTATAAGTTTACAAATAATTTAAGCTTCAATTTCACATTTCAAAAAAGATCGTTCTTTTATAAACAGAACGATCTTTTTTTACTTTTACTCTTATCAATTTTCATCTATTCAATAGTTAAACAAAATTAGGATCTTTTTTAGTGTCCTTTTTCTTCACATTGTTTTTAACTCAGTCTTTTGATTATCGTATTTTTTTTAAATTCAATAAAAATAAAAACAATAAATATCTTATTTTCAACTAATTAAAAAAAATAATAAAATTAAACTTAAAAGAAAATTCGTGCTATTTAATCAAAATCAATTCTTTTTTATTAAATTTGAAAGAGATGTCAAAAGTTATAAATTGCCTACATTTCGTTAACAATTGTTTATTTTTTTTTCAAATAATCAACCCCAATCGATTATTGCAACGTAAAAAATCCTTAGATATTCATCAGAATCCAGGAAACCGAATTACTAACCAATAAATTCGAAACTATGCTTAAGCTCCATTTTTTTAAGAAATTACGCTGTGCGAATGTTTTCATTCTTTTATTGATTGTATTTGTTTCTTGTGCTTTATTAATATGTATCAATTTTTTCACTATCAAAACCCTATCTGCAAACAGAGCTTACGTAAATGGAGAATCGCATTATTCTAAAGGTCAAAAAGATGCTTCAAGGCATTTAATTACTTACCTCTACACTAAAGACCCAAATCAATGGAAATTATACTTACAAGAATTAAAAGTTCCACAAGGTGATGGAATTGCAAGAATAACACTTTTAAAAGCAGGAGATAATGAAGTGGCCAGAAAAGGATTGCTGATAGGGCGAAATCATGAAGAGGATTTAGATGATATTATATGGCTTTTTGAAAATTTTAAAGAAGTTCCCTTTTTAGCAAAAGCCATTCATGAATGGGAACAAGGTGACAAATTGATTTTTCAATTGTTTATTATTGGTCAACAAATTAATACCAAAATTAAAAAGGACATATTAACAAGTGATAATCGCGAACAATTCCTAAAAGACATAAGTACAATTAGTGATAAACTGACTATTAATGAACGTAATTTTTCGAATACATTAGGCGAAGGGACACGCAAAATAAAAAGCTTACTCATTATAACGAATATTTTTTTCATCTTAATCATTGTCTGTAGTGTTTGCTTGTATTATTCCATAATGGTAAAACGTCTTATTGTTTCTAAAAAGGAAATTGAAGCCAAAAATGAAAACTTAACACTTGTTAATCACGAACTTGATCACTTTGTTTATAGCGCATCGCATGATTTACGATCTCCTATTACTTCATTAAAAGGACTTATAGAAATAACACAACTAGAAGATGATCCAAATCAGATCAAAAAGTATCTGAATTTAATGCATCAAAGTCTTACTAAACAAGATCGCTTTATTAGTGATATTATAGATTATTCTAAAAATAAGCGGAAAGAGGTAGTTATGGAATCCGTAAGCCTACAGGAATTATTTGACGAGGCTATTTCACAACTTATGCATATTGAAAATGCAAACCAAATTACGTTCACCAAAGAGTTATTAGTAGATAAAATTCATAGTGATAACTTACGATTAAAAATTATCATTTCTAATTTAATCTCAAATGCCATAAAATATGCCGACAATAATAAACAAGAAATGTGTATTTCAATTAAAACCTATTTCATAGACGGTTTTAATAAAATTGAAGTGGCTGATAACGGAATTGGTATCCATGACGAGTACAAAGACAATATCTTTCAAATGTATTTTGGAACAAACAAAAACAAAGGATCAGGATTAGGTCTTTATATAGTCAAAGAAGCAGTAGAAAATATTAAAGGAAACATTTCGGTAAGCTCACAAAGTAATATTGGAAGTAAATTTATTGTAACAATCCCCTACGCCTATGCCAGTTAAAAATGTATTTCTATTAATTGAAGATAACCTTATAGATCAGCTTGTCATCAAACAGTTACTTAAAAAAGTGCTTTGCATAGATGAAGTTCATATAACCAACAATGGCAAAGAAGGCATTGAGTGGCTTCAGACCAATGGCAAACTTTATCCATCGATTATTATTATTCTCGATGTACAAATGCCTGTTATGAATGGTTTTGAATTTTTGAAGGCTTACGCCAAACTAGATAGCGAACTAAAAAAAAGCAATCAAATCTACGTACTTTCTTCGACGTTAGATTGTGATGAAATTAAGGAAATTAGCGAAAGTATCTATGTTACTGATTTTTTAGGCAAACCTTTCCCTATTGAAGCATTTAGAAATAAAATTTATCTGAATGCCTAAATCTTTTCTAAAACGCGATTTACTTGTGAAAAAGCCCTTTCATAATATGGCTCTTTAGTTGAGGAAATCATAACACCTCCATGAGTTGAAGAATGAACAAATTTAATTTCTCCATCGACCGCTTCAATTACCATTCCTACATGGTTAATGTGGCGTCTTCCATTGGTTCTAAAGAAGATTAAATCCCCTTTTTGTGCTTCATCTGAATTAACTTTTACACCGATTCTTGATTGTTCGATAGAACTTCTTGGCAATTTAATATCAAAATTACTAAAAGTACAAATCATTAAACCGGAACAATCAAAACCAGCTTTTGTAGTTCCGCCAGATCGATATCTGACCCCAATATTTTCAGTAGCATTCATCACCAGTTGATTAATTAAATCCGAATGATTACTAACTCTTATAATTGTTGAGGAATCTTTTTTGATTTCCGAATTCTCGGCGATCTGAACATTTTTAGGGGTTGACAAAGAATCTTTTACTACAGTATTTATTGGTTGTGCTAATACCTGAGCAGCATCTGCTTTTTCTTTTGAAGTACGAATCTTTAAAACATATCCAACAGGTAATTTTCCTTTAATAAATGGATTTTGTTTCTCTAATTCTGCAACTGTTAATCCGTATCTTTTTGCAATGGCGTATTTCGTTTCTTTGGGCTGAACCTCAACTACAACTTCAACATCGGTTACAATCTTAAGATCATCTATTGGTTTTTCTGAGACTGCTATTGAATTTGACGGAATATTGATTTGCTGACCAATTTTCAATCCTTCTGTTTCTAATGATGGATTTGCCTTTTTTAAATCATCAACCGAGACGTTGTATTTTTTTGATATTCCCCAAAGAGTCTCTTTGGCCTGAACTTCATGTAAACCCGGAGTATTATTTGCAACGGTTTCCGGAAGTTTACTTTCAGAAATTTGGTTGTTATCCGGTATTAATAAAATTGAATTTAATTTTAAAATTTTAGGAGCATTTGGATTTGCTTTTGAAATATCCTTGGCTTTTACTCCATATTTTTTAGCAATTACAGTTAGATTTTCTCCTTTTGAGATTTTATGTTTGATATATTTTTCCTGAGAAAAGACACCAACACTAAAAAAAAACAATACTATTATTAATCTAAAAACCATTTTTATTCTATTTAATCTTCGTTCTCTTAAGCTTAATCTTCTTATTTCAAACTTAAAAAAACGAATTATGTTTTGGGGGTAGGCGAATTTAACTTTTTAAAGTAAAAAAAGCACATTTTTTAACAACTAATTTCACTTAAATAGTCAAATTAAAAATTAACTCAATAGCAAAACAATATTTTACAGGTAGTTACGGAATTCAATTTAAAACTTGAGTACCCCAAGCTCCAGTAAGAACGAACATTCTTTGTTCCGATGGGCACACGAGAAATAGAAGAGATAACAGGATTAGCTGCAAACAAAAAAACGCCCTGTTTTCACAGGACGTTTTAAATTGAATCTTAAGAATTAAGCTTTTCCGGCAGCAATTAGGTTTAATGCAGATCCAGCAACAAACCAGCCAATTTGACCAGCGTTGTAAGTATGGTTTGCTAAAATAATATCTTTAGTACCATCTGCATGAAGAAACTGTAATGTTAATGGTTTTCCCGGAGTAAACTCAGTTAAATCAGTAAAGTTAATAGTATCGTTTTCCTGAATTTTATCGTAATCAGCCTCGTTAGCGAAAGTTAATCCTAAAAGACCTTGTTTTTTAAGGTTTGTTTCGTGTATGCGGGCAAAAGATTTCACTAATACCGCTTTAACTCCTAAGAAACGTGGTTCCATCGCAGCATGCTCACGAGATGAACCTTCACCATAATTGTGATCTCCCACAACAATAGATGGAATTCCAGCTGCTTTGTATGCGCGGGCTACGGCAGGAACTGCATCGTAATCTCCGGTTAATTGATTTTTAACCGAGTTTGTTTTTTGGTTGAATGCATTTACAGCACCAATTAACATATTGTTAGAAATATTATCTAAATGTCCGCGGAAACGCAACCACGGTCCAGCCATAGAAATGTGGTCTGTAGTACATTTTCCGAATGCTTTGATTAGCAATTTGGCACCTGTAATATTTTTACCATCCCAGGCATCAAAGGGAGCTAATAATTGCAAACGCTCAGATGTTGGACTAACAACAACCTGAACTCCTGACCCATCTTCAGCCGGAACCTGGAATCCCGGATCTTTAACATCGAATCCTTTTGGGGGCAATTCGTCTCCTGTTGGAGCCTCAAGCCTTACTTCTTCTCCATCTTCGTTGATTAAAGTATCTGTTAATGGATTGAACCCTAAATCACCTGCAATTGCCATAGCGGTTACCAATTCCGGAGAACCTACGAAGGCTAAAGTATTTGGGTTACCATCTGCACGTTTTGAGAAGTTACGGTTGAAAGAGTGAACAATGGTGTTTCTTTCTTCTTTCTCTGCTCCATCTCTATCCCACATACCAATACATGGTCCGCAGGCATTAGCAAAAACAGTAGCCCCAATTTTTTCGAAAGTATCGATAAAACCATCTCTTTCAATTGTATAACGAACAACCTCTGAACCCGGAGTAATGGTAAACTGAGATTTAGTTTTTAAGTTTTTAGCACTTACTTGTCTGGCCAAAGAAGCTGCACGAGAAATATCTTCGTAAGAAGAGTTGGTACAAGAACCTATTAAACCTACCTGAATTTGTAATGGCCAGTTATTTTTGATTGCTTCTTCTTTCATTTTAGAAATTGGAGTAGCTAAATCTGGTGTAAAAGGTCCGTTTAAGTGGGGTTCTAATTCAGTTAAGTTGATTTCGATAACCTGATCAAAATATTTTTCCGGATTAGCGTAAACTTCCGGATCTCCTGTTAAATAAGAAGCTACTTTGTCTGCAGCATCAGCAACATCTGCTCTGTTTGTAGAACGCAGGTAACGCCCCATAGAAGCATCATAACCAAAAGTTGAAGTTGTAGCTCCAATTTCAGCTCCCATATTACAAATAGTACCTTTACCCGTACAAGACATAGAAGTTGCACCTTCGCCAAAATATTCAACAATAGCACCAGTACCGCCTTTTACAGTAAGAATACCGGCAACTTTAAGAATAACATCTTTAGGAGCAGTCCATCCTGATAATTTACCAGTTAATTTCACTCCAATTAATTTAGGAAATTTAAGTTCCCAAGCCATACCAGACATAACGTCTACGGCATCGGCCCCACCAACACCAATAGCAACCATTCCTAAACCACCTGCATTTACAGTGTGAGAATCGGTACCAATCATCATTCCGCCTGGAAATGCATAATTTTCAAGGACTACCTGATGGATAATTCCAGCTCCTGGCTTCCAGAAACCAATTCCGTATTTATTAGAAACTGACGATAAGAAATCGAAAACTTCGTTACTTTGTGTTTTTGCACGGGCCAAATCGGTTGCAGCATCTACTTTTGCCTGAATCAGGTGATCACAGTGAACTGTGGTCGGAACAGCAACTGTCTTCTTTCCAGCGTGCATAAATTGTAATAATGCCATTTGAGCAGTTGCATCCTGACAGGCTACACGATCCGGTGCAAAATCAACATAATCAACTCCTCTTCCAAATGCCTTCGTTGGATTCCCATCCCAAAGGTGATTGTACAAAATTTTCTCCGTTAAAGTAAGTGGACGACCAACAATCTCGCGTGCTTTGTCAACACGGCCTGGCATGTTCTCATACACTTTTTTAATCATTTCAATATCAAAAGCCATAAGTATAATTGTTTTTGTTTTTGTTTTTGTTTTATTTTTGAACATGACAAGTTACAAATAATTGAGGAGCCAGAAAAGAAAAAGCCCGAGAATAACTCGGGCTTTTGCATATAATTAACTAATCTTATGATTACATAACCAATAATTTATGAGAAGGTGCAAATCTGGTCAAATTGATACCATCAACTGCAGCTGTATATTCATCCAATGTAGGAGTTCTACCAAGTATTGTAGACAAAACCACAACAGGCGTAGAAGAAAGTAATGATTCTCCTTTTTTACCCTCAGTATCTTCTACCACTCTTCCCTGGAAAAGACGAGTAGAAGTTGCCATTACAGTATCTCCTTTTGCAGCTTTTTCCTGATTACCCATACAAAGGTTACATCCTGGACGCTCTAAATACAACATATTCTCATATTCAGTACGTGCAGCCCCTTTAGGAGCATTATCATCAAATTCGAAACCTGAGTATTTCTGTAAAACTTCCCAGTCTCCTTCAGCTTTAAGTTCATCCACAATGTTATAAGTTGGCGGTGCCACTACAAGCGGCGCTTTAAACTCAACCTTACCATGCAGATTTTCTATATTTTTAAGCATTTGAGCAAGGATTTTCATATCTCCTTTATGAACCATACATGATCCAATAAATCCAAGATCTACTTTTTTCACTCCTCCATAAAAAGATAGAGGTCTGATGGTATCGTGTGTATATCTTTTTGAAACATCAACATTATTTACATCTGGATCAGCAATCATTGGTTCAATAATCTGATCAAGATCAACCACAACTTCAGCGTAATATTTAGCATTTGAGTCTGGAGTCAAAGCCGGTTTCTCAGCCGATTTAATCTCCGAAATTCTCTTATCTGCTTTATTAATCAATCCCTGAAGAACTTGTTTATGATTGTCCATTCCTTTGTCAATCATAATCTGGATTCTGTCTTTTGCAATCTCTAACGACTCAATCAAAGTATCGTCCTCAGAGATACAAATAGAAGCTTTTGCTTTCATTTCTGCAGTCCAGTCTGTAAAAGTAAATGCCTGGTCAGCTGTAAGAGTTCCAAGATGAACCTCAATAATTCGACCTTGAAATACGTTCTCACCACCAAACTTCTTAAGCATTTGAGATTGTGTAGCATGAACCACATCACGGAAGTCCATATAATCTCTCATTTCGCCTATAAATGTCACCTTCACTGATTCTGGAATCGGCATTGAAGCTTCACCTGTAGCAAGTGCAAGAGCAACAGTTCCTGAGTCAGCACCAAAAGCAACACCTTTAGACATTCTTGTGTGAGAGTCACCACCAATAATAATAGCCCATTCGTCTATTGTAATATCGTTTAGAACCTTATGAATAACATCGGTCATTGCGTGATAAACACCTTTCGGATCACGAGCTGTAATTAAACCGAAATCGTTCATAAATTTCATCAATTTTGGAATATTAGCCTGAGCTTTTTTATCCCATACCGAAGCTGTATGACAACCCGATTGGTATGCACCATCAACAATTGGTGAAATTACAGTAGCAGCCATAGACTCCAATTCCTGAGCAGTCATAAGACCAGTCGTATCTTGTGAACCTACAATATTTACCTCTACACGAACATCTGAACCCGCGTGTAATACTTTACCCGGAGTTATACCAACGGCATTTCTGTTGAAGATTTTTTCTACTGCTGTAAGACCTTGTCCTTCAATAGAAATCTCTTTTGATGGAGCAAATACAAGCGGAGCCTCGATATCTAAAACTTTCGCCGCTAATGTCTGAAGTTTTTTACCAAATACAATTGCGTATGATCCTCCAGCTTTAATGAATTCCATTTTCTGAGGCGTGAATGCCTTAGAAATGTCTATCAGCTCTTTGTCGCCATTATAAAGTTTCTTCGTTTTTGTGTTTATCGTAAGTACAGTTCCGGTAGCAACTGAATATGCTTCTTCTAAAACAGGTTCATTATTTTCATTACGAATAATATTACCTTCAGCATCAAGCTTTTTAACCCAGTTTTTAAGATCCAAACCAATACCACCTGTAACATCTACAGTTGTTAGGAAAATTGGAGAAATACCATTTGTTCCGGCAACGATTGGAGCAATATTAATGAATGGAACATATGGACTTGCTTTTTTACCAGTCCAAAGCGCCACATTATTAACTCCTGACATTCTTGACGATCCTACACCCATGGTACCTTTTTCAGCAATCAACATAACGCTTGCGTCAGGGTGTTTTGCCTGTAATGCTTTGATTTCCTCTTGTGCCTGAGGAGTAATCATACATTTACCATGAAGTTCACGGTCAGAACGTGAGTGAGCCTGATTACCAGGAGATAATAAATCAGTCGAAATATCACCTTCACCAGCTATATAAGTAACTACTTTAATTTCTTCAACAACTTCTGGCAGTGAAGTAAAAAACTCTGCCTTTGCATAACTTTCAAGAATCTCTCTTGCAATTGCGTTATCATTTTTAAATGCTTCTTTAAGACGGTCTGTGTCTGCCTCATAAAGGTAAACTTGTGTCTTAAGAACATTTGCGGCTTCTTTTGCAATAGAAGTATCAGCACCAAGTGCTAAATCCAGCAACACTTCAATTGAAGGTCCACCTTTCATATGTGATAATAATTCAAAAGCAAAAGCAGGTGTTATTTCTTTTACTGCGAATTCACCAAGAATGATTTCTTTTAAAAATTTAGCTTTCAGACCAGCAGCACTAGTAGTACCGGGTACAACATTATAAATAAAGAAGTTAAGAGAATCTTCTCTGTACTCGTTATTCAAATCCTTAATTTGTTCAATGATTTCGCTTAATAATGCAGCACCATCAATTGGCTTCGGGTTAAGCCCTTGACCTTTTCGTTCTTCAATCTCTTGGATGTAATCCTGATAAATATTCATAATAAAAGTCTTTTCTTGGTAATTTTATTTTTTTGTTCGCAAATTTAGCTATTAAAGCCGAGAATTAAAAAAAATATAATAGAAGTAGCCTTTTCAAAAATTATTATTGTTAAAAAACGATTTTGACTGCTTGTTTTTGCTAATAACTCAATTTTGCATTAAAATAATGAATTATTGATATTTTAAAATCTTTTCTTTAACAAAGTCGGAATTTGTTGTTACAATTGAAGTGGGATTTTACATCTATTTTCGCTAAGAATCTTTCTAAATAAAGAATTATAACGTTATAGTTGTGTTTTTTCCTTCTTTTCAAATTCAAATTCCTGAAAATTGAAACCACTTTAAACTGTTTTAAAAAAAATGAAATAAAAAACTTGTAATTCAATTTTTCTATTAACTTTGCAACTCAAAGTACTTTTAAATAAATATAACTATGAAACACAAAATAGAAATTTTAAAAAATTACACTCAAAAACCAGGTGTCTTAATTAGTCTTATTGTAACCGTTTTCAGCACTATCTTATTAGTCAGCTCTCTTATAAGTAGAGAATTCCACTTCTACAACTATGAATCTATTGCTATACCTAGTTTAGTATTTGAATTTGTTTACGGAACCGTACTTTCTTTTTCAATTTTAAAAAATAAAGAAACCTACATTCATCTTACTTCATTTTTAATATTGAATTGGTTTATTGGATGTTTTTGCCTAAATACATTAATTCCGATTTTTCAGGATTTGCCTATTTGGGTATATATAGCAACTTTTGCATTTTGCGTTTCTAACTTCTTTATTTACAACAACTCAGAAGGCAGACCTAACACTTATGTTTACTTTTTCATTAACGGATTCTCCTTTACGATAATACTATACTTTACCCTATATCTTATACCAGTTATGCCTTATTCTTTTATTGGAATTATTGCATTGGGATTAGGGTTTTATGGTTTGGTTCCTGCCTTGGTTATCATTATTCATTCGCTGACTGTTCTTCGTTATTTAACAAGAAATCGAATTTATTTTATTTCTTTCAGTGCCGGATTTTCAACTGTAGTAATCAGCTTAATAGTTTTTACAATCGGATTAAGTCTCGAAAGTAATAAAATAGTAAAAACCGCAATGGTCCAATCTTTTAACGACAATGATGATTTACCAAATTACATAACTGTTTCACAAAACCTTAAGCCCAATTTTTTTAATGAAATACTATTAAAAAAGGATATTGTTTACACAGGACCTGATGATTTCTTTTCTTTTGATAATTTTAATTCTTTTAGTAATCAACAATTCAACGAAAGAAAAACACACAATCCTTTTATTAGTATCGCCTATTTATTCTGTAAAGATGCGGGCCTGAGTAACGATGATAAAATAAACATCCTGAAATCGAATTTTGATAAAAGATTAGAAACAGAAGAACAATTATGGAGCGGTGAAGATCTATTCACCAAAAACATTAAAGAAGATGTAAAAATCTATCCTGACAGCCGATTAGCTTATACCGAAATCACAATCAATATTGCTGCCGCAGAAGATTCATGGCGGAATGGTGAAGCTATTTATTCATTTCAATTACCAGAAGGTTCTGTTGCGACTTCGCTTTCACTTTGGGTAAACGGAATTGAGCGAAAGGGTGTTTTGACTACTAAAGAAAAAGCAAAAAAAGCGTACACACAAATTGTTGGTGTAGAATACCGCGATCCCTCTTTAATGCAGTGGAAAGAAGGAAACAAAGTTGTAGTGAGAGTTTTTCCGGTAAATTACAAAACTCCAAGAACATTTAAATGTGGTTTTACAACCCCTTTAAAAGTTGAAGATAATGAAATGAAATATCAAAGTCTTTCTATAAAAGGTCCTAATATTTCAAATGCCAAAACAATTTCAAGAATTCAAATAGTTGGAAATACTAAAATTGAAACCAGCAAAGGTTTTGAACTAAAAAATGGTTTTTATATAAATGAATCAAAAGGACTGGACGATTGGTATGCAAATATGTCTTTGAATAAGGTACTTTCTAATTCATTTGTATGGAAAAACAAAATGTATGAAGTTAAAGACATTCAGAAAACAATTATTCCATTTACTCCTTCTGAAATTATTCTGGATTTAAACACCAATTGGACTACCAAACAAATTGAGTCATTTGTAAACGGGAATCAAAAAAATATTTACGTTTTTGTGAATGGTCAAAAAACAGCAATTAATAAAGAGAATTTCAAAGCGATTCAGCTAGATTTTGAAGACTTCCATTATTCTTTACTGCCTCTATATAAATTAGCCCAAAACAGTTTGATCATTACAAAATCCGGAACATTTTCTGCCAATTTTGAAGAATTGGAAGACTCAAATTATCTAAAGAAAATTAAAACCCAAACGAAACAACGAAACATCAAGGTTATTAATATCTCGGCAGACATTAATCCATTTTGGCAAACTATTAAGGAGCAAAAATATATCGACTATTATCAGACCAGTTTGCAAAACAGTTTAAAGATGATCGCACAACATCAATTTGTACAATTTAAAACAGATAAAAACCTGGTAAATATTGAACCTGCAAATATTTCTATTCAGGAAAAAATACAGGACAGTAATTCAAAAAACAATGGTCCAAATCATATTTACAGAATGTATGCCTTTGGAAAAGTTATGGAAGAACAGGTAAAAATTCAAGGAGACACTTTAGCCAATAATCAATATGTTGAATTAGCAAAAGATGCCAATATAGTAACTCCAATTTCTTCATTAATTGTACTTGAAACCGATGAAGATTATAAAAAGAATGGTATTGAGAAAAATGTAAATACATTAGGAAATGCCTCCATAAACAACGACGGGTCTGTTCCTGAGCCTCATGAATGGTTATTAATTATTATAGGGATTTCGACATTATATTTCTATTACCGAAAAAACAAAAACCAAATTGTCTAAATGAATCACTTATTGTCCTATAAAAAAGCAATCGGCCTCTTTACTATTTTCTGTCTTTTAATCATTAATTATAAGATTGTAATAACAGGACTTGACAGTAATTTGTTCGGGATTATATTTTCAATAGCATTATTTTTTATTGGGGGAAGAAAAACGACCTTAAATCTAAACTTCCCTCTTTTTACAATGATTTTTATATTAGAATTTGTAAGCTACCGCCTGCATACCAAATCAGTACATTTTTTAGCTTTGGCTTTATTTGTTTGTCTTATCTATTACAACATAACTCAAAAATTTTCATTCATAGCTTTTATCTGTATTCTTTTATTTTCTTCGTTGTTTAGTACTTTTTTCGAATATCTGACAACCGAAATAAAACAATCTCTTTGTTATTATGTCTATCTGACATTGAAAAATTTTATGCCAATAAATAAAATCGAAGGTGTAAATTTTTATATTAATAATGCAAAAATCACTATTGATATTGCTTGTATGGGTTTGTCCATGTTTAAAACCGGTTTGCTTTCGGGAGCACTTGTATTGACATTGGAAGAAAAGAAACATCGGAAATATTTTACTATTATACAAATTCTTCTTTTTTGCTGTGTCTTAATTGTCCTGAATATTATTTCAAATTATTTCAGAATCATTACGTTGGTTTTATTTAATTGTACCGAAGAAAATGTACTGCATCATACAATTGGAATACTCTGTTTTGTCTTTTATCAAATTATACCAATGCTTTTTTTGATCCGATTCTTTAAACCGAAAAAAGAAGAAATTAAAATAACCAGGAGTCTATATCCAGTACTTTTTACTTTAGTTGGTACTTTAATAGTATTTGCAACCAGCTTTGAAATTAAAAAAGAACAGCATTACGATTTACTTGAAAATCTAAATCCGGAATATGAAAATCAAAAAGGAATTTGGGTAAATAAGGAAGTCTTTAAAATTGTGATGCCAGACAAACTAATTTATATTAAAACTTCTAATCACAACCCATTAGTTTGCTGGACAGGTGCCGGGTATAAAATAATTGAATCAAAAGAAGTTAAAAAAGGAAATGAAAAAATTTGGCAGGCTAAAATAGAGAAAGATCAAATCCTATATTACTCGTATTGGTGGTATGAATGCAATAGTAAAAAGTACACTTCACTTATTGAAGTCCTTTTAATAAAATTATTCGATAACAAACCTGTACGCCTAATTAATGAAACAAGTAAAGCTTAAAATAAGGAAGCCTGTCAAATTAAATTTGACAGGCTTCCTTAAAAAATTTATCTATTTCTAAAGCAACTTCTGAATAATAATGTCTTCTGTTATTCCCTCAGCATCTGCTTTATAATTTTTAATAATTCTGTGGCGTAAAATTCCGGTTGCAACTGCTTTTACATCTTCAATATCTGGTGAAAATTTACCATTAAAAGCTGCATGTGCTTTTGCTGCCAAAATTAAATTTTGAGAAGCTCTTGGTCCGGCACCCCAGTCTAAATAATTTTTCACAAAATCATTAGATAATTTATTATCCGGACGAGTTTTGCTTACCAAAGTTACCGCATATTCAATAACATTATCAGCTACAGGAATTCTGCGAATTAAATGTTGAAAATCAATAATTTCCTGTGCCGTAAATAATGGATTAATCGTTGTTTTTGCATCCGATGTGGTACGTTTAACAACCTGAACTTCTTCTTCAAAAGTTGGATACTCTAATTTTACAGCAAACATAAAACGGTCTAATTGGGCTTCTGGTAACGGATAAGTTCCCTCCTGCTCAATTGGATTTTGAGTTGCTAATACAAAGTATGGTAAATCTAATTTGTAATTCTGTCCTGCAATAGTTACTGAACGCTCCTGCATTGCTTCAAGTAAAGCTGCCTGAGTTTTTGGTGGAGTTCTGTTGATCTCATCTGCCAAAATAATGTTTGAAAAGATAGGTCCTTTAATAAATTTAAATTGCCTGTTTTCATCCAGAATCTCACTTCCTAAAATATCTGAAGGCATTAAATCCGGCGTAAACTGAATTCTTTTAAAATCCAAACCTAAAGCCTGTGACAACGTATTTATCATTAAAGTTTTTGCCAAACCCGGAACACCAATTAAAAGAGCGTGTCCTCCTGAAAATATACACAATAAAATTTGATCTACAACTGCATCCTGGCCTACAATGATTTTTGCTATTTCTGATTTTAATTCGTTTCGTTTTTGAACTAAATTATGAATTGCTGCTACGTCAGACATTTAAGTATGTTTTTTAATTGAAAAAGAGTTAGCTCTATGAATTCATAAAACTAACTCTTTTTATTTATTTAATAAAAATTATTTTTTCAACCAATTGTTCGTAAAAGCACAATCTCTATATTCTCCAATAATTTTAATGTAAGTATCTTTAATCTTAGTATCGAACCATTTTCCAATGGCGCTAATTTGTTTTTCTTTCAATGCTAAATCTTTAATTTTGGTATAATCCTTAGCATAATCAGCTACGTGTTCATCAATTCTGTTAGTAACAGTAATTAATTTATACGTTTTTTTCCCTTTATCATCTGTACTTAAAAGTGGTTGAGAAATTTCAGTATCTTTTAAATTTGAAACCTGGCCGTATAATGTCGGATCCATCTTAGTTAACTCAAAACGGGTGTCTTGTGTATTAGGATTTATTAACACTCCTCCATTTGCTCTGGTTTCTTTCTCGTCAGACTCTGTTCTGGCAGCATCTGCAAAAGTTACCTCTTTAGATTCTATCTTTTTTCTAATGTTGGTAATTCTTTCTTTTGCTTCTTTCAATGCATCCTCAGAAACCGTTGGCGAAATTAAAATATGACGTAACTCTACTTCCTGTCCTTTAATTTTATCAATCATAATAATATGATATCCAAAATTTGTTTTGAAAGGCTCTGAAATTTCGCCTTCCTGCAAACTAAATGCCACATCTTTAAATTCTTTTACAAAAGGGGTTCTTCTGGTCATTTTGTAATAACCTCCGTTAGACGATGATCCAGGATCTTGCGAATACAAAACTGCTTTTGTAGCAAAACTTGAACCCTCAAGAACATCTTTCCTAATAGCATTTAATCTATCGATTACTTTTTGTTCATCTTCTTTTGAAACTTTTGGCTCTACTACAATCTGTGCTACTTCCATCTCTGCTCCAAAAGTTGGCAGTTCCTCTTTAGGTATTTTTTTAAAGAAATTACGAACTTCTTCGGGCGTAATTTGTACACCATCAACAATTTTATCTCTCATTTCTGAAGATAATTTTTGTTCTTTTAAAATATCTGCAAAATAAGTTTTAAATTCCTCTACAGAACTTTTTTTATAATACTCAACTACTTTATTGATATCACCAACTTGTTTCACCATATAATTCAGTCGGTCTTCCATCATGCTTCTTACTTCTGCATCACTTACTATAATACTATCCTGAATCGCCTGGTGTGCATATAGTTTATCTTCTAA
Source organism: Flavobacterium sp. Root420 (assembly GCF_001427905.1). Classification (GTDB taxonomy): domain Bacteria; phylum Bacteroidota; class Bacteroidia; order Flavobacteriales; family Flavobacteriaceae; genus Flavobacterium. Next base: position 4,104 of record NZ_LMEF01000015.1, on the reverse strand, counting down.
AAGTTTACCAAGCATCTGACACCTTGTAATGTCTTTTACATTTCCTCCCTGGGCAGTAATTTCTAAAAATCCTTTATCAATATCTGAATCTAAAACAATATAATCTCCAACAGTAGCAATGATACCGTCAACTTTTAGCTTCTGTCCAGTAGGAACTTCAACTGGTTTTTGAGCCACAACATCTGGAATAATTTCCTGAGCCGAAACAATTGAGTTGAAAAAAAGTAAAAAACACATTGTCAACACTAGTTTGTAATCAATTGTTTTTAGCTGTAATTTTTTTAATAACATTATTTTAAATTTAATTTGAATGTAAAGATCTTGCCTTCGTACTTCGTTTTTAAAGTAAAAATCACTAAATAATTAAGATCTAGTTCTTTTTAAGTTATAACGAACAAAAATAACAATTCAATCACATAATACAACTATCAGCCATACTATTAACAAAAAATTATAGGGATAACATTTCGATTTCATAAATACAACCCATTTCCTACCGATTATTAGCTAAAACGAGAAGAAAACCTCACTTCTGAAATTTTTAAGAGATAGCTTGGTTGAAAATACAAACAACTAAATTTCAATTAAATAAAAAAAGTTTTTAACACTACAACGTTTTCGTTGTATAACTATTTTCTGGTAAAAACGGATCGAATTAAAAAACACATACTTTAGATGCGTAATTAATAATTTTTAGACGGTAAAATTGAGAATATCTCTTTTTAAACATTTAAAATAAATAATTACAAAACTTTATTAAACCACTTTTAACCAAATCTTAATTATGAAAAACCACAATGCAAAAATTTATGTAATGACTGCGATCTCGGCATTTTTTTGTTCGTGTTCGCCAAATGAAACCAATGAAGTTGACTCAAGAGCTGAAAGTCAACAATTTGAAATTATTAATGTGACACATCATGATGGAAAACCTTTTAGTACAGGAGCTAAATCATCATCAACAGGAAAATATGTTGATAATCCGGGTGGTGGAGTTATGATGCAAGCTTTTTATTGGGATGTTCCGGCCGGAGGAAATTGGTGGAATACCGTTAATGGTAAAGTGACCGCATGGTCTAATGCCGGAATCGGTTCTATTTGGCTTCCACCTGCTTCTAAAGCGCAAAACGGAGCATTTTCAATGGGGTACGATCCAACGGATTATTTTGATTTTGGAGATTACAATCAAAACGGAACTATAGAAACGAGATTTGGTTCTAAAACCGAGTTAGTAAATTTAATCACACAAGCTCATACTGAAAACATGAAAGTGTATGCGGACATTGTAATTAATCACAATAGTGGAGGACAATCAGAAGCAAATCCTTTTACAGGAACCAATACCTGGACTAATTTTAATGGAATTGCATCTGGAAAATTCAAGCGTACTTATGTGAATTTTTATAAGAATAGCTACGGTAATAACGACGAAGGTTCTTTTGGAGGTTTTCCAGACTTATGCCATGCTGATCCTTATGTACAAGACTGGTTATGGAAAAGAACTGATGGAGTTGGTAAATATTATAAAAACACCATGAAATTTGACGGATGGCGATTTGATTATGTGAAAGGTTTTGCTCCTTGGGTTGTATACGATTGGAATGCAAATGTTGGTGGATTTTCTGTTGGTGAATTATGGGATTCTAATGTAGATATATTAAATAACTGGGCTAATAGTGCCAACAGTTCTGTTTTTGATTTTGCCTGTTATTACAAAATGAACGATGCTTTTGACGGAAATAATCTTGCGCTTCTAAATGATGATATGATGTGGAAAAGAAATCCATACAAAGCCGTGACATTTGTTACGAATCATGATACCGATGAGATTTCAAATAAATTATTGGCGTATTCTTATATTTTAACACATGAAGGATACCCGACAATTTTCTATAGAGATTACGAAGAATGGCTGGACAAAACTAAACTAAACAATTTGATTTGGATTCATAATAACAAAGCAACCGGAACTACATCTATTTTATACTCAGACAATGATGAATATGTTGCAAGAAGAAATGGATATAATGGAAATCCCGGATTGGTTGTTTACATTAACAACTCAACTGTTTGGCAGGAAAGATGGATTCAGACAAATTGGGCAAATACTCAAATTAAAGATTTTACCGGAAATTCAACTTGGTACCCAACTACACAAGCAGATAAATGGGTAAAAATTCAATGTCCGCCAAAAGGATATTCGGTTTGGTCTATTAATCAATAATTCTAAAAACAACAATTAAAAGACTGTTCTAAAAAAACAGTCTTTTTTTTGCTTTAAAGTTTCTGTTTATAAAGTAATGTCTTCTAAATTATAGAAGTGAATATTTTTATTAAGCCGCAATTAATAGTACTTTTGCAAACCTATTTATACAAAATATGAGCTTTTTAAAAGAAATACAACGCAGAAGAACATTTGGAATTATATCGCATCCCGATGCTGGTAAAACAACCTTAACTGAAAAATTATTGTTATTTGGAGGTGCAATTCAGGAAGCTGGTGCGGTAAAAAATAATAAAATAAAAAAAGGAGCAACAAGTGATTTCATGGAAATCGAACGCCAAAGAGGTATTTCGGTTTCAACATCGGTACTTGCTTTTAATTATAAAGACAAAAAAATCAACATCCTTGATACTCCGGGACACAAGGATTTTGCTGAAGATACTTTTAGAACTTTAACGGCTGTTGACAGCGTTATTGTTGTAATTGATGTTGCAAAAGGGGTTGAGGAACAAACTGAAAAATTAGTTGCAGTTTGTAGAATGAGAAACATTCCGATGATTGTTTTCATCAATAAATTAGACCGTGAAGGTAAAGACGCTTTTGACTTAATGGATGAAGTAGAACAGAAATTAGGTTTAACAGTTACGCCTTTAAGTTTTCCTATCGGAATGGGTTATGATTTTCAGGGAATCTATAATTTATGGGAACAAAACATCAATCTTTTTAGCGGTGACAGCCGTAAAAATATTGAAGAAACTATTGCTTTTTCAGACGTTCAAAATCCTGAATTAGAAAAAATAATTGGTCAAAAACCTGCAGATAAATTACGTGAAGAGTTAGAATTAATTGATGAAGTGTATCCAAAATTTGAACGTCAGGATTATTTAGATGGCAAAATTCAACCAGTGTTTTTTGGTTCGGCTTTAAATAATTTTGGAGTTCGTGAATTGTTAGATTGTTTTGTAACTATCGCTCCTTCTCCAAGACCAAAAGATTCTGAAACACGTTTAGTAGATCCGAAAGAAGAAAAAATGACTGGTTTTGTATTTAAAATCCATGCTAATATGGATCCAAAACACAGAGACCGTCTAGCTTTTATCAAAATTGTTTCCGGAACTTTTGAACGAAATAAACCTTATTATCACGTTCGTCAAAAGAAAAATTTAAAATTTTCCAGCCCAAATGCTTTTTTTGCTGAGAAAAAAGAAATCGTAGATATTTCATATCCTGGTGATATCGTAGGTTTACATGATACAGGAAATTTTAAAATTGGTGATACTTTAACAGAAGGAGAAATAATGAGTTTCAAAGGAATTCCTAGTTTCTCTCCTGAACATTTTAGATACATCAATAATGCTGATCCAATGAAAGCCAAGCAATTGGATAAAGGTGTAGATCAGTTGATGGATGAAGGTGTTGCTCAGTTATTTACATTAGAAATGAACAATCGTAAAGTAATCGGAACTGTCGGAGCACTTCAATATGAGGTAATTCAGTACCGTTTAGAACATGAGTACGGTGCAAAATGTACTTATGAAAATTTCCCGGTTCATAAAGCTTGTTGGGTAAAACCTGATGATGCCAAAAATGACGAGTTTAAAGAATTCAAACGTATCAAACAAAAGTTCTTAGCTCATGATAAGTACGGCCAATTGGTTTTCCTAGCTGATTCTGATTTTACAATCCAAATGACACAAAGCAAATATCCGAGTGTAAAATTATTTTTCACTTCTGAATTTGATTAAATTCTTCTTTTGAAGAACATATAAAAAAAGTAGCTGTCTCAAAACTGAGGCAGCTATTTTTTTTAGGCTTGTTTTTTTCTGGTCAATTTTGTATATTTAATCAGTGATTAACAGCTGATTATATATGAGATTCAA
>NZ_LMEF01000014.1 GCF_001427905.1 Flavobacterium sp. Root420 | reverse complement strand
TAAGGGCAATTTTTGCCTCTCCTTAAAATCAAAACATTAAAAACCACAATGGACAACAAATAAAAAACCGCCTCAAATTTTGTTTTGAGACGGCTTCTTTTTTATGGAATGTTCTTACTTTGGTATTGATTTAGTAAAAGTCTGATTTATTTAAACAAATAAAATATTTGTAACTTTGGACTCGATAACCAAATCAAGATTTTAATTAAGTACCAAATTTTTAATATTTATGAATTACATTCTTTTTGACGGTCCCGTCCGGAATGCATTATTACCTTTTACTTTTACAAGGCCTGTAGCAGATATTCTAATTGGAATTATGACAATTCGCCAGAAATGGGAAGCACGTTTGGGTTCAACAATTACAACCATTACCGAAGATTATTTATCTGTCAAATTTCCGATGGTGGAAATGGAAGAAAATGTCATGATAAATGCAGCGTATTTACCAAATGATACGCTTGCTGAAATGGTTTCTGATTTAAGAGAAAATCAGGCAATCTTTAAGGGTGATGATGTAATTGCTTTTTTTACAACTGAAAATCAGGAAGAGGTTGATTTCGATTCTTATGAAATCATTCAATATAATGGTGATTGTTTAACAGTTGAACATACCTGGGATATCTTCTCTAAAAATGATGCTGCCATTCGCGCTGATTTTAATTTCTTAACAGAAGACAGAAAATCACAGCCAATTCCAAAGAGTGTAAATGTAATTGCGCCTGAAAATATTTTTATTGAAGAAGGAGCAAAGTTAGAGTTTGTAACTTTAAATGCGTCCACTGGTCCTATATATATAGGTAAGAATACCGAAATTATGGAAGGAACTGTAATTCGTGGTCCTTTTGCTTTATGCGAAAATGCGCAGGTGAAGCTGAATGCTAAAGTTTATGGTGCTACTACAGTTGGCCCTGGATCAAGAATTGGGGGAGAAGTTAAAAATTCGGTTCTTTTTGCTAATTCAAATAAAGGACATGACGGATTCTTAGGTGATTCTGTCTTGGGTGAATGGTGTAATATTGGCGCAGACAGTAACAATTCAAACCTAAAAAATAATTACGAAGAAGTGAAATTATGGAGCTACGAAACGGAAGGTTTTGCTAAAACCGGACTTCAGTTTTGTGGTTTGATGATGGGAGATCACAGTAAATGCGGAATCAACACGATGTTTAATACGGGAACTGTAGTAGGAGTGAGTGCTAATATTTTTGGAAGTGGTTTTCCTCGTAATTTTGTTCCGAGTTTCTCTTGGGGCGGTGCAGCCGGGTTTACAACTTATATAACCAAAAAAGCTTTTGAAACGGCGAAATTGGTTATGGGACGAAGAAACATTGAGTTTGACGAAACAGAATCTACAATCCTGGAACATATTTTTGAAGAAACGAAAAAATGGAGAAAAGACTAATTAGATAATTAGAAAATTAGTCAATTAGATAATTTTGGTAAACCGGACAAGTTTTAGAACTTGTCCGGTTTTACTTTTTGATGAATTTTAAAATTATATAATTTTTCTATTTGGCACATTTTCTAATTATTGAAATTATCTAATTATCTAATTGACAAATTGCCACATTTAGAATTGGCACATTATCTAATTAAAATCTATCTTTGCACCACGAAAAAAAGGGGTAGTCAGATAAACGATTAACCGATTAAACAAATTCACAAAAAGTAATGATTACAGTTAACGATATTTCGGTTCAGTTTGGTGGAACTACATTATTTAGCGATGTTTCTTTTGCTATAAATGAAAATGATAAAATTGCCCTTATGGGTAAAAATGGTGCGGGAAAATCGACACTTCTAAAAATAATTGCAGGTCAAAGTAAACCTTCAACCGGAAGTATTTCGACTCCAAAAGATGCTGTTGTGGCTTATTTGCCTCAGCATTTATTGACTAAAGATGGCTCTACTGTAATGGAAGAAGCTTCAAAAGCTTTTGGTGAGATTTTTAAAATGAAAGCTGAAATCGACGAAATCAACGAGCAATTGACAGTTCGTACGGATTATGAAAGTGATGCTTATATGAAATTGATCGAAAGAGTTTCTGACTTAAGTGAGAAATTTTATGCGATTGAAGAAGTAAATTATGAAGCTGAAGTTGAGAAAATTTTAGTTGGTCTGGGTTTTGAACGTGAAGATTTTACGCGTCAGACTTCTGAGTTTTCAGGAGGATGGAGAATGAGAATCGAATTGGCTAAAATTCTTTTGCAAAAACCGGATTTGATTTTGCTGGATGAGCCAACGAATCACATGGATATTGAAAGTATTCAGTGGTTAGAAGAGTTTTTGATTAATTCTGCAAAGGCAGTTGTGGTAATTTCGCACGATAGAGCATTCGTAGATAATATTACGAATCGTACTATTGAAGTTACAATGGGAAGAATTTACGATTACAAAGCAAAATATTCTCATTATTTAGAATTGAGAAAAGATCGTCGTATTCATCAGCAAAAAGCTTATGATGAGCAACAAAGAATGATTGCTGATAACAGGGCTTTTATTGATCGTTTTAAAGGAACGTTTTCTAAAACCGATGCCGTTCAGTCACGTGTTAAAATGTTGGAGAAATTGGTGATTGTTCAGGTTGATGAAGTAGATAATTCGGCTTTAAAATTAAAATTCCCTCCGGCGGCGCGTTCAGGACAATATCCTGTTGTGGTAAAGGATTTGTCTAAATCATACGGAGATCATGTCGTTTTTAAAGATGCTAATATTGTTATCGAAAGAGGTCAAAAAGTGGCTTTCGTAGGTAAAAACGGTGAAGGTAAATCGACTATGATCAAAGCGATCATGAAAGAAATTGGTATCGATGAAGGAAGTGTAGATATTGGTCATAATTCACAAATTGGATATTTTGCCCAAAATCAGGCTTCATTGTTAGATGAAAATGCTACCATTTTTGAAACTATAGATAATATTGCTGTTGGTGATGTTAGAACTCAGATCAAAAATATTTTAGGGGCATTTATGTTTCAGGGTGATGATATTACCAAGAAAGTAAAAGTGCTTTCAGGTGGAGAGAAAACGCGCTTGGCAATGATAAAATTATTGCTGGAGCCAGTTAATTTACTGATTCTGGATGAGCCTTCGAATCACTTAGATATGAAAACTAAGGATATTATCAAAGATGCGTTGCGCGATTTCGACGGAACTTTGATTCTGGTTTCTCACGACCGTGATTTCCTTGACGGATTGGCTACTAAGGTTTTTGAATTTGGAAACAAAAGAGTGAAAGAACATTTTGAAGATGTTGCCGGTTTCTTAGCGCATAAAAAAATGGATTCTATGAGAGAGATCGAAAAATAATTTTTGAACATATATAAAACGAAAAAGCACAAGGATTAACTTGTGCTTTTTTATTTTGTGAGAAATCGTGAAATTAAAGTCTAATTCCAGGAGGGAGTAATTCTTTGTACTTTGGGTTTTTTTTAATAAAAAGTGCAATTTTTGGATGAATAGGCATTAGTTTGAATTTCTTTTCGATGACAATTTCCATAATACTTTTAAGCAATGTATTAATCAACTCCTGATTTTCAAAACCTTCCGGAGTATTGATTTTTGTTAGGAAAATTTTCTTTTCCTGAAATGAATACTCGACAGAAATTAGTCCTTCGGGGGTTATGGTTTCAAATTGTCTTGCGAAAGTGTTGTCTTTGATTTCCATAATTGTTTCAATAGGTTCCATAATTTTACATGTTTTTAGTAGGTTAAAAATGTTAATATAGATTAGGGTTTTAATTCGTTCAAACTTGTTTTGGTGAAGATTGAATACGAATCATTTGGCATACAAAGGTAATCATTTGATTTTCAATATGAAATTATTTTTTTAAGTGCTTGCTTAATTCTCTTTTTGTAATTTTATTTGTTTTAATATCGAATTATGGTGTGAGATTTGCTGTGTATATTATAAAAAAGTAAATTTAACTTGAAATTGAAACTGTAATTAAAATTCCTTTTCCAGCAAATGACTAAAATTCCTGTATATTTTATGCCTGGTTTGGCCGCAAGCTCAAGCATTTTTGAAAGAATTATATTAGATGAATCTATTTTTGAAATGTGTTTGCTGGAGTGGGAGATTCCGCAGCCTAAAGAATCATTGTCTGATTATGCACTGCGAATCACTAAAAACATTAAACATGAAAATCCGGTTTTAATTGGCGTTTCTTTTGGAGGAATTCTGGTTCAGGAAATGGCAAAACATATTCCCGTTCGGAAAATAATCATTATTTCAAGTGTAAGAAGTAATACTGAATTTCCGAGAAGAATGAAGATTGGGAAAACGACAAAGGCGTATAAGTTGATCCCGATGAAGTTGATTTTGAATATCGAAAATCTTGCAAAATATTCTTTTGGGGAAAAAATAAACAAACGTATTAAGCTGTATGAGAAGTTTCTGGCCATGCGGGATCTTAATTATTTGCAATGGGCTGTTGAAAATGTAATTTTATGGGACAGAGATGAAAGAGATGAAAACGTTATCCATATCCATGGCGACAAGGACGATGTTTTTCCTATAAAGTATATTAAGAGCTGTATTATTGTAAAAGGAGGAACGCATGTTATGATTCTTAATAAATACAAATGGCTGAATGAGAATTTGCCTTCGATCATATTGGAAGATTAGAAATCTTCAAAATTCCAATTTTTTTAAATTCTAAATTCCAATTCTTTGGGGGTCTTAGAATCTTTGTTAAGGTTTTTGAGCTTTGATGAGGTTTACGAGCAAAGTTATTATGCACAATCTTGTCATTTCTGATAAAAAATGAGAATTAATAGTTCAAGGGGGTAAATCTTCTTTTGAAAACGATTCCCCTAGCCCTGATGGGAGGGAGAATCCTTTTGTGCCGGGGTTCGGCACAAAAGATTGGAAGGACAGCAGGAAATAGCTCCTGATTAAAAGCCAAATTCTAATAAATTCCATGATTTATCAAAAAACACTGAGTGAGATTGCTTCGTTCCTCGCAATGACAAAAAAATCCCAAACGCCATAAATTGGAATTTGGGATTTTAAATATCGTAGTTTAAAGAAGTTTAGATTTTCTTCATTTGATCTTTCATCATGGTGATTTGCTCTTTCAGCATGCCTTGTTTGTCTAGTTTTTTAGCTTCGTTCAATAAATTAGTCGCTTCAAGCTTTCTTCTGCGTGACATTGCAACTCCGGCAAGGTTTAATTTTGCTACTGCTAAATCCATATCCATTGATAGTCCAAGTTCGATTGCTTTCTTGAAATGTTTCTCAGCCTGGTTGATATTGGTCTGAGATAACATGATTCCGTGAAGGTAATTAAAGTACCCTTGTTGTTTTCTTACTAATGCAGCTTCCGGATTTTTGATGTATGCTAGCCATTTTTTAGCACCTTCGAAGTCTTGTTTTCTTAATTTAAGGAAGGCTAAAAGAATAAATTCGTTTTTGAAATAAAGAAAAATCGGAATTGCAGTCAATAATATAAGGAAAATACCATTCCCGATATTACTCTCTGTAAATTGCCAAACGCCAGCAACTACAAGAAGTCCGGCTAAAATAAGTTTAATATTTTTGTTAAACATAATAGATGTATATTTGAGATTGCAAATATAGTAAAATGAATTAAAAATATTTTTATTAAAGTACTTGCCAGAAAAAAAAGTCTTTGTATATTTGCACTCGGTTTTAGAATAACGTTATTGTAAAACAGAAAAGAGATATTAGATACCATTTTAAAGATACAAAGCAATGAGCAAAAGAACGTTTCAACCATCGAAAAGAAAAAGAAGAAATAAGCACGGATTTATGGACAGAATGGCTTCTGCGAATGGAAGAAAAGTTCTGGCGCGTAGAAGAGCAAAAGGAAGACATAAATTAACTGTTTCTAGCGAGCCTAGACACAAAAAATAATGTTTGTATAAACATACATAAGGCGATTACTTTTTTAGTATCGCCTTTTTTTATACCTTGTCGGTAAAAAAAGCTGCAACGTTCTAGTTTAGAATATACTACGAATGTTTTTTAAAGTACTTTATATAACTACACAATACAAATACAATGCCTAAAGACACATCAATAAAATCAGTTTTAATAATAGGATCAGGACCTATTGTTATTGGTCAAGCTTGCGAATTCGATTATGCAGGATCTCAATCTGCACGTTCTATTCGTGAAGAAGGAATTGAAGTTATTTTGATAAACTCAAATCCAGCGACTATTATGACCGACCCAACCATGGCCGATCATGTATATTTGAAACCATTAACTACAAAATCGATTATTGAAATTCTAAAGGAACATCCGCAAATTGATGCAGTTTTGCCAACAATGGGTGGACAAACGGCTTTGAATTTATGTTTGGAAGCTGATGAAAAAGGAATTTGGCAGGATTTCGGAGTAAGATTAATTGGTGTTGATGTAAATGCTATTAATATTACTGAGGACAGAGAGCAATTTAAACAATTGCTTCAAAAAATAAATGTACCAACTGCACCTGCAAAAACGGCAACTTCTTTCCTTGAAGGAAAAGAAATTGCTCAGGAATTTGGGTTTCCGTTAGTAATTCGCCCTTCGTTTACATTAGGAGGAACCGGAGCGGCTTTTGTTCACAGCAAAGAAGAATTTGACGAAAAACTAACCTACGGATTAGAAATGTCACCAATTCATGAAGTGCTGATTGACAAAGCTTTATTAGGATGGAAAGAATATGAATTGGAGCTTTTGAGAGATAAAAATGATAATGTTGTGATTATCTGTTCGATCGAAAATATGGACCCGATGGGAATTCATACCGGAGATTCGATTACAGTTGCACCAGCAATGACTTTATCAGATACAACTTTCCAAAAATTACGTGACTATGCGATCTTAATGATGCGTAGTATCGGAAATTTTGCAGGAGGATGTAACGTACAATTCGCAGTTTCCCCAGACGAAAAAGAAGATATCGTAGCAATCGAGATTAATCCTCGTGTGTCTCGTTCTTCTGCTTTAGCATCAAAAGCGACTGGATATCCAATTGCTAAAATTGCTTCTAAGCTGGCTTTAGGATACAATTTAGATGAATTGCAAAACCAAATTACAAAATCGACTTCGGCTCTTTTCGAACCGACATTGGATTATGTAATTGTTAAAATACCACGTTGGAACTTTGATAAATTTGAAGGTGCTGACAGAACTTTAGGACTTCAGATGAAATCTGTTGGTGAAGTTATGGGGATTGGCCGTTCGTTTCAGGAAGCTTTACACAAAGCAACACAATCGTTAGAAATCAAAAGAAATGGTTTAGGTGCTGATGGAAAAGGATATACGAATTACGAGCAAATTATTGAGAAACTGACTTTTGCAAGCTGGGATCGTGTTTTTGTAATTTATGATGCGATTGCAATGGGAATTCCGTTGAGCCGTATTCATGAAATCACAAAAATCGATATGTGGTTCTTAAAACAATACGAAGAACTTTATACTTTAGAGAAAGAAATTTCGAACTATAAAATTTCGAACCTTCCAAAAGAGCTTTTGCTTGAAGCGAAACAAAAAGGTTTTGCCGACAGACAAATCGCACACATGATGAATTGTCTGGAGAGTGAAGTACATACTTTGCGTATGGAAAAAAATATCAACCGTGTGTTTAAACTGGTTGATACTTGTGCGGCTGAGTTTAAGGCACAAACACCTTATTACTACTCGACTTTTGAGGCTGAGATCGAAAAAGCAAACGGCGAACGTTATGTAGATAACGAAAGCATTGTTACTGATAAAAAGAAAATCATCGTTTTGGGTTCAGGACCAAACAGAATTGGACAAGGAATTGAGTTTGATTATTCTTGTGTGCACGGAGTTTTGGCAGCAAAAGAATGTGGCTATGAAACAATCATGATAAACTGTAACCCGGAAACAGTTTCGACTGATTTTGATACAGCGGATAAATTATACTTTGAGCCTGTTTTCTGGGAACATATTTATGACATCATTCAGCATGAAAAACCGGAAGGTGTTATTGTTCAGTTAGGTGGACAAACCGCTTTAAAATTAGCTGAAAAATTATCTAAATACGGAGTAAAAATCATCGGAACTAGTTTTGATGCGCTTGATTTAGCGGAAGACAGAGGACGTTTCTCAGACTTATTGAGAGAATTACATATTCCTTTCCCACAATTCGGAATTGCAGAAACAGCTGACGAGGCTTCTGCCTTAGCAGATACTTTAGATTTCCCATTATTGATTCGTCCTTCTTATGTATTAGGAGGTCAGGGAATGAAAATCGTTATCAACAAAAAAGAACTGGAGGAACACGTTATTAATTTATTGAAAACGATTCCTGGAAATAAATTGCTTTTAGATCATTATTTGGCCGGAGCAATCGAAGCGGAAGCAGATGCAATTTGTGATGCTGATGGGAATGTTTACATCATCGGAATTATGGAGCATATCGAACCTTGCGGAGTTCACTCTGGAGATAGTAATGCGACATTGCCTCCTTTCAACTTAGGGGAATTCGTAATGCAGCAGATTAAAGATCATACTTATAAAATAGCGAGAGCTTTAAAAACAGTTGGTTTGATTAACATTCAGTTTGCTATAAAAGATGATACAGTTTATATTATTGAGGCTAATCCAAGAGCTTCTAGAACAGTTCCATTTATTGCAAAAGCATACGGAGAGCCTTATGTAAACTACGCTACAAAAGTAATGTTAGGGCACAATAAAGTAACAGACTTCGATTTTAATCCGCAATTGAAAGGATATGCGATCAAACAACCGGTTTTCTCTTTCAGTAAATTCCAAAATGTAAATAAAGCATTAGGGCCAGAAATGAAATCGACTGGAGAAAGCATCTTGTTTATTGATGACTTAAAAGACGATCAATTCTACGAGTTGTATTCTAGAAGAAAAATGTATTTGAGTAAATAAAATAGAAACACAAATTCTGATATACAAAAAAAAGCTCCAATGAAAATTGGAGCTTTTTCAATTTAAAGTAAGATGTATTATTTATTGGTGTTAACCAATTGCTGCAAAGGTTTCAATTGTTCCATGTCAATTTTTGACTTTTGCAAAACAGACATTAATGTCATGATGTTGTTCGGGTTCATGTTTTTTCCTAAAACGCGAACTACTGCAAAACCATTTTCTTTTCTGTTGGCAAAAACTACAAACTCTTCGATGTTTTCATCAGAGCCAACATAACTTATAGAAGCACCGTCTTTACCAGAACCAACTTTCATTAATTCCTGATATTTTGGATCTTTTAGAATTGCTTTTACTTTTGCTCTTTCCGTTTCAAATTGAGCCTGATTTTTATCGTCTGCTTTAAAAGCTAAAATGTTCATTTTGTCAAACGATTTTAAAGCTTCGTTTTGTTCTGCTGATAACTTTGCTTTGTCTAAGTTTAAAATATTAGACGAAACATCAACAGCGATAAAATCTTTATTATCGGTATTCTGTACAAAATATTTTTGTAATGATGGTTCAGAATTACAACTTACTAAAGTTAATAATGCTAAAAGTACTGTGGTAAAGATGCTGGTTCTCATGATTATTTTTTGCCTTTAGAGGCTTTTTTTAGATCAGAACCTCCAGGAAGCTGCATTTTGTCTGTAAGTACTGAGATTTCGTTGATGTCAAAATTACCTGTTAAAGATAATAAAACCGTTTCGTCACCTTTAACTCCGTCAACATACATCAGTAGTTCTCTTACCTGAGAATCTGTTGCTCCTGATTTTACTGATATTTTTACGTTTCTGCCACCGTCATTAATTCTCATTAATTCTTCTAAACCGGCTGTTTTAACATATTTATCTGCTGAAGCTTTCATTTCAGCTTCGATTTTAGGGTTTTTTGTTGTAAACACTTTTAGGTAGTCTAATTTTTTAATCAGACTGATGTATTGCTGCATTTCCTTATCAGAAGCGTCAACTTTTACTTTACTCATTAAATCGAACATTTTTTTGTTTACAATTACTGAGGTTACATCGTCCTGACCATCAAATTTGTCAAAGGCTCCCTGAGCATAAAAGGCGGTACTAACGAATGCGAAAACTAGTGTTATGATGAAATTTTTCATTTTGTTTATTTTTTTTGATTGATTTAAATTACTGTTTAAAAATTTTGTTTTTTGATTGTTCATATTCCTCAATGTATTGTACACTTTCAATACCTACATTCACATTGTTTGATAATAAGGCTAAAGCTTTTTGCGTTGCAGCAAGTGCCTCTTCCGGGTCATCATAGGTTCCTAATTCTGATTGCGCTACAACCGGAGTTGTAGTTTCCTGGCTCACATAATAAAAGGTTCCAATTCCTAGTAAAACAACAACTGAAGCTGCAATTGATAACCACGCCACATTACGTTTTTTAGTTTGTAGTGGTATCTCTTGCTTCGATTTTTGTTGTTTTACCTGAGAGAAATAACCAAACATTGGTTTGTATTGCTCTAAATGCTGCGCAACATTCGGCGAAGAAAAGTATTCTTTTAATTGGTTTTCTTCTGCAATAGTAGTTTCTCCCTGAAAGTATTTTTCTAATATATTTTCTATTTTATCTAATTCCATAACTGTGTGTATTAACCATTGATTCTCTTATTTTTTTTCTCGCTCTCGAAAGTGCTACCCGAATAGCCGTTTCATTCATGTTGACAATTTTTGCAATTTCATCAAATTCATATTGTTCAACATCGCGAAGCTGAATTAATATTTGGAGTTGCTCGGGCAACTGATTTATTATTTTTTCGACCCACTCCAGACTATCAGAATCTTCCAGTTTTTTGTCTAACTGTGGTTCACGATCTGTATAATTATTATGAACTATTTTTAGATTTCCTGCTCTTTTAGATTTTAACTGATCCAGACAATAATTTTTGGTCATTGTCATTGCGACAGCTTCAATATTATTATAGGCGTCTAAATTTTCTTTTTTGTTCCATAATTTCACCATTACTTCCTGTGTCGCATCTTCAGCTTCTTCAGTACTAGTGAGCAATCTTTTTGCCAGACGAAAAACTTTGTCTTTAAAAGGATTGATCAATTCTATAAACGCAACTTGATTCATAATTGGTTATTTGTTGGTTTTTGGTCGGTTATAAGTTACTTTCTTAGTATGATTTTTTTTAATTAATCAATATTTATAAGTAAGCTTATATAGTCAAGACGAGGCACTATTATTTTTGTTACAACGTATTTTTAATTTTTTTTTGAAAAAACAACTTAAACTGAATAATGTTAAAACTAAAGGTAGTATTTTTACGTTAATATATTATTGATACCACTATACTTACCTATATGAAAACAATATTAAAGAGTTTATTACTTGCGTTTTTGCTTGCTTTTGCTTTGCAATCGTGCGAAGATCAGGATGATGTTGCTGCTCCGGCAGATTTGCAGGTGAATGATTTTATCTGGAAAGGATTAAATCAGTTTTATTTATGGCAACCTGATGTTCCTAATTTAGCTGATGATCGTTTTAGTTCTCAGGAAGCGCTTAACTCTTTTTTAAAAGGATATTCTCAACCCGATGATTTATTTCAGGATTTACTGAATAAACCAAGTAGTAAATTCCCAAAAGGACAGGCAATTGATCGTTTTAGCTGGATTGTTGACGATTATACTGTTTTGGAAGGAGAACTTCAGGGAACTACAAAAAATGATGGAGTAGATTTTAGATTGAGTTACAAACCGGGAAGTACAACAGATTTAGTTGGGTTTGTTCGTTATATTATTCCAAATTCTGATGCTTCAACTAAAGATATTAAACGTGGTGATCTTTTTACAGCCGTAAACGGAACACAGCTAACAGTTTCAAATTATAAAGGACTTTTGAATGCTGACAGCTATACACTGAATATGGCAACTATGAATGGAACAGCCATTACTTCTAATGGTAAAACAGTGGCTTTGGTTAAAACTACATTAGATGAAAATCCAATTTTTATTAATAAAGTGATTGTTTCCGGAAGTCATAAAATTGGTTATTTAATGTATAATGGATTTTATGCTAATTATGATGCCCAACTTAATGACGCTTTTGCGACATTAAAATCACAAGGAATAACTGATTTTGTTTTAGATTTAAGATACAATGGCGGAGGCTCGATTCAAACAGCATCAAGGCTGGCAAGTATGATTACTGGTCAGTTTGCAACTAAAATTTTTGCCAAAGAAAAATGGAATCCAAAGGTGAATGAATATTACGAAAGCGAAGATCCCGAATCGTTGAATGTCAGGTTTCCGGATAAAATAGACGGAGCTGCAATCAATAGCCTGAATTTATCTAAAATATATATCATTACTACAGATGGAACTGCTTCTGCAAGTGAATTGGTTATCAACGGACTTGTACCTTATATTTCTGTAGTTCAGGTAGGAGAGACGACGGTTGGTAAAAATGTAGGTTCGGTTACCTTGTATGATTCACCTAGTTTCGGGAAAACAAATAGAAATCCAAATCATAAATATGCTATGCAGCCTTTAGTTTTAAAAATTGTGAACTCTGCTGGTTTTGGAGAATATACAGACGGTTTGACACCAACTTATGAGCAATTGGAGTATATTAATAATATGGGGGTTTTAGGAGATCCGTCAGAGCCATTATTGAATTTAACAATTTCCAAAATTACAGGTTCAACTGCGAAGAAAATCCAGCAGGACAGAACTCAGGCTTTAAGAACGTTCACGAATGTTAAAGCAATGAACGGAATAAGAAATCAAATGTATACTGAAAGAGCACCAGAAGGGCTTTTAAGAGCATTAAAATAGATGTAAATAAGAAATAAAAAGTAAAAAGGCTTTCAGAAATGAAAGCCTTTTTTACAAAAAATCCAAAAACTAATTTAAAAAAATAAAGGTATTAATCGTTGAAGTAAAAACCATTTGGTCCTACACCAACTGTCAATTCTTTTTGCAAACTTCCACTTAAGTTGTAGATGTAAGCTTTGCTGTTGGATCCGAAATCGCCCCCATCAGCAATAAATATTTTATCATCGTTTACAGCAAAACCATAAATTGAACCACCTGCAGGAAGACTAGCAGTTGCAATTGCTGTAGTTGAAGCTTCTGTTGCTGTAGTCGTAATTGCGTATACTGATTTGTTAGAAGTATAATAAACCTTATCATTATAAATGTCTAAGTATCCGGCTCTGTCTAAAGATGCAGGGAAAGTAATTTTAGTAACCGATTTGTCAGATAATTTTACTTTTACAATTTCACTTCTGTTATTACCATAAGGAGCTCTCAAAACATACAAAATACCATCTTCAACTTCCATACTGTCACCACTATCACCAATCGTTATCGGAGTTTCTAATGCTTTTGTCGCAGGGTTTACTACCAATACCTTGTCATTAGAAGAATCTGTAATGTATAGTTTATTGTTTTCCAATAAAATTCTATTTGCAGTTGCGCCCAACTCAATTTTAGATTCTACTTTATTAGTAGCCAAATCGATTATTGCAATATAATCATCAGTATTACCAGTAGCCGGGTTAATGTAAGAATACGTATTAGCATTCGTTACATATGCTTTCCCATCTTTTACAACTCCATATCTTGGGCTTGCAAGTCCTGTTTCAACTTTTGCAATTAATTTAAAAGTGTAACGATTTACAACATTAATCACGTTTGATCCACCAGCAATAATATAGGCTTTATCTCCATCAAAAAAGATGTTTTGAAGATATACTCCAGCAAAATCAGCTCCATTTACAGTCTTGTAAACATCTGTTGTAAAATTGGCTAAATCATCACTTGCAAAAGAAACTGAACCACCATCAGAATTTCCTTCGTTTAAGATGAAAAAACCATTATCATAAACTCCTTTCGGATCATTGTTGTCATCATCGTTTGAACAAGAAACAAAAAGCGATACACTTAATGCTACTAAAAATAATCTGGTTAACTTCATTATATTAAAATTTAAGGTTTAAGTACATGTTAAAATTTCTTCCCGGCATTGGTCTGTTTTCAAGGCTTTCATAATTTTCATTCCAAAGATTTAAAACCTGAAACCCTAGTTTGAAAGAGCTTAAAAATTTAAAATCATAATCGATTCCTATATTTGAAACCATATAAGCCTCTACAATTTCATTTGGATCATTATCAGCTTGTCTATAAACAAAACCGTTATACAAAAATTGATAATAAGCTGAAATATTATTCCTTGAATAAGAAACAGCTGCTGTAACTTTATTAAAAGGAACAAAAAAGAGTTGTTTGTTTGTCTCCAGATCTTCAGAAACCGTGTAGGCATAAGTGGCATTGGCACCAAAATAATTTTTGCCATATTGTTTTTTCCAGCTTAGTAAAGTTTCGGTTCCGTAAGTGTTGACTTTATCCGTATTTTGCGGTGTCCAGATTCCGTTGCTTCCGGGAATCCAACGTAATAAATCGGTAATTTTGATATAGTAGAAAGTCTGCGTGAGCGAAATGTTTTTATAAGTAAACACATTTCCAATTTCTGCCTGATAGGAACTTTCAGGTTTCAAATCCGGATTTCCGCCTTCTTCCCAATACAAATCATTGAAGGTTGGAATTCTGAAATTTCTTGACAAATTCAATTTTAAATTATATAATTTTCCAAATTGATACGAAGATCCCAAAGAGAATAAAACCGGTGATTTGTAATTATCCGTGAATTCTTTCCTGATGCCAAATTCGTTTTTCCAATCTTTTGAAAAATCTTGTTTAATAAATAATGCTGCAGAGCTAATTTCTCTTGTATTATCACCAAAACCACTTCCAAAACCTTTAGTTCGGTTGTAATCTAAAATTCCATTGACCTGTGTCGATTTGAAAAGCGTATAACCTAAATCAGCTTTGGCGATGAAGTTTTCCGTTTTTCCGAAAGTGTATTGATTAAGTGAATTATCAGCGTAATATTGATAATTTTCAAAAATATAAGCAGTTTTGAAATTGGTTTTGAATTTTCCAAAATCGCCGTCGTATTCTAGTAAATTTCGATTGAAACCATTCACATACTTGCTTTTGGTTTCTGTTTCTGTTATTAATGAGGTATTTCGATCTGTGTTAGAAGCTTGACTGTATAATTTCAGACTGTTTTTGGCATCAAATTTATAACCCAAATTAGCACTCATAGTTACAACATCATATTGCCCGTTTTGGTTCCAGCGTTGTTCGCCTTTCCAGGTATATTGATTCAGATATTTATAATCGTTTGTCGAACTGTTTTTAGAAAAACCAATTTGAGCACTCCATTTTTCGTTCGAAATAGTAGTTTTATAATTAATTCCGATGGTATTGAAACTTCCGTAATCCAATTTCAAATTATTCTCAAAACGCTTGTAAAAACTCAGATCATTATTTAAATGCACGGTTCCTCCAACGGCTCCACTTCCATAAATAACACTTCCTCCACCGGCTTTTACACTAACCGAATTATAATCGGAACCAGAAATCGTATTGAAATCAGTACTTCCGTTCATTTGAGAATTGATATTGATTCCATTCCAGATTACAGCCGTTTGCGATGAAGTTGTTCCTCTAAAAGCAACTGTCGAAAGCATGCCGCGTCCGTATTCCTTGAAATAAATAGTTGAGTTGAAATTTAGAAGATCCGTTAATAAAGCTTCATTTTTATTGATGACAGAATCATTAAGCTTTAAAACCGATTGTGAAGTGGAATATTTTTTAAGATTAGCATCAGAAACTACAACCGTTTTTAGATTTGTAATAGAATCGTTTTGCGCCGAAATAATCTGGCACAGCAACAGCAAACAAAAAGCAAAGCGTTTTTTTAAAGTCATAATTTCTACACTCTTTTTCCCGAGAGTTCGATATTTGTTATAAAGGCAGGTCTCCTGGCTTGCGTCTTGTTGTTTACCTTCCCATTCGCCGGGCGAACAGTGGTTTTGTAGTTAACAACAAGCATTCTTTTCAGAACTTAGCTTACAGTTGCGGGTACAGCTCAAGATTTTACTTGATTCCCTTTTAATGCGTTTTTAAAATTAAAACACAACCTTAAATTTCGGGCAAAGATAAAGTTAAAAATGTTGAATTATCAAATTTGTTTTACTTTTTAAGTCAAATTCTAAACAAAATCATTCTTAGAGCTCAATTTTAATGACTTCACCAAAATCTACTTTATTCTGAAAAGCATCTTTTAACGGCAAAGAAGAATAATGACATAAGATACTTCTGATGATTCCGGCGTGACAAACAAGAACAATTGGCTGATTGATTTCTTTTGACCTTAAATCAGTTAAAAAGTCTTCAACGCGGTTATGTAATTCCACAAAAGATTCTCCATTTGAAGCCGGAACATTTACAAAATCTTCCATCCATGGATTGAGTTGTTCGGGCAGAATATCATTCCAGTTTTTCATTTCCCAATCGCCAAAATTCATTTCCATTAAACGTTTATCTTCCTGATAAGATATTGTTTTGATGTTATCCTGAATATATTTTGCCAAAAGAACACAACGTTTTAAGGGACTAGAAAAAACAATTGCTTCTGAAGGTAATTGTGTTACAATATTTTTAAAAATGGAATCGAAAGGTTCGGCTATGTTTACATCAGATTGGCCATAACAAAGGCCTTTTTCACAAGCAGTTTCGGTATGACGAACTAGATAAATTTCCATATAAAAAGAAAGCTTAAATAATAAACAACTTCGCAAACCTGTTGTGTTGCACCCAGACAATCCCCAGTATAGCCATCAATCCATTTTTGAAAATAACGCGCCAAAAAATAACGTGTTATAAAAACGGGAATTAAGAGAAACAAGAATTTGTACTGAAAATAAGAAAGCACTAAAAGGGGCAATAATCCGAAGAAAAAAGAGCCTAGAATTTCTTTCCAGGTATGTTTTTTAGCAATTGGTTTGCTTTTGCTCGTAGCATCATCACGCGAATATTCGTGTGTGAAAATGATAGAAATAGCAACCAAACGACTTAGAGAATGAGCTGATATAAACAAAAGAAAAATCTGCAGAAGTCCATTATAACTTTCTATTTGAAAAATAGAAATTGACTCAGAAAGTAATTTAAATTTCAATAAAAATAATAAAACTAATCCAATTGCTCCATAAGCACCAATGGCACTATCTTTCATAATCATTAAAATCTTTTCTTTGGTCCAGCCTCCGCCAAAACCATCACAAACATCCGCAAAACCGTCTTCATGAAAAGCACCAGTTGTTAGAATCGAGGCGATGATGGCTAAAATTACAGCAATTTCAACAGACAAAAACTGAGCGAAAATATAAAAAGCCAAAAAAGAAATACTTCCCACAATCCATCCAATAAAAGGAAAATAACGTGTGGCTTTATTTAAATAATCAGGATTATGATCGATGTTTTTTGGACATGGAATTCGGGTGTAAAACATTAAACAGGTGAAGAAAATATGTAGTTCTTTTTTCATTTATGAAAGATATTTGTTTTAATATTTAATGAATACAATTTAGATAATCTTATCATTTCGACGAAGGAGAAATCACACTAGAAGCTCACACACAGTGCGTCGCTCTCTGGATGTGATTTCTCCTTCGAAATGACAAACCAAGGTGCTTTTCTCACTTCCTGCTAACCCCGGCACTCTCAAAACTAGCCATTTCATTTAAAAAAGCCTCAGCCGATTTCAAAATCGGAAAAGCAATCGCGCAACCCGTTCCTTCACCCAGACGTAAATCTAAATTTAAAATTGGTTTCGCATTTAAATAGTGAAGTAATTTTTGATGTGCCTGTTCAGCAGAGCAATGACAAAAAATAGCATTTTTTATAATAGCAGGATTCATTTTTGAAGCAATTAAAAAAGCAACACTGCAAATAAAACCGTCAACCAGAATCAGCATTTTGTTTTCAAAAGCCGTCAGCATTCCGCTTGCCATTTGTATGATTTCGAAACCTCCAAAATAAGCAAGCTGTTCTTTTAATTCGGCTTGACCGAAATAATTTTCAATTGCTTTTTTTAGAAATTGCTTTTTCTGAATTAGTTTTTTATTTTCAACTCCCGTTCCTTTTCCAACACATTCTTCAATAGAGAAATCAGTTAAAAGACTCATTAAAACCGAAGCGGTAGAAGTATTCCCAATTCCCATTTCACCAAAACCAATGCAGTTCGAACCCGTTTTAGCAATATCTTCGACTATTGACTTTCCTTTTTCAAAACACAATTGCAATTCGGTTTTGCTCATTGCGGGCGCGTGCAGGAACGATTGGGTTCCTTTTGCAATCTTGGCATTTATGAGATTCGCATTTGTCGGAAAATCATAATTGACACCCGAATCAACAATCGACAAATGAATGTTATTTTGTTTGCAAAAAACGTTTATCGCCGCGCCGCCTTCCAAAAAATTACCAACCATTTGGCGGGTTACATCTTGCGGATAAGCGCTCACGCTGTGATTTGCAATTCCGTGATCTGCCGCAAAGACAGCAATATTCGGATTTATGATTTTTGGATTTAATGTTTCAAAAACAGTTGCCATCTGAAAAGCCAAAGATTCTAAAGTTCCCAAAGCCCCAACGGGTTTGGTTTTACCGTCTATTTTTTCTTGTAAAAGTCTGCTGAAATCTTTTTTATTCTCAACGTCAGTTTGAGGTTTTAATTTCAAATCAGAAATATAACTTTCTGTTACATTTTTAATTTCCGAACAAATTGGTGCTTCTGATTTCTGTTTCCAGTGCAATTGTTGCAACATCGGCTGATTATCATAATTTGTGGCCGGTTTTCCAACACAGAAATAACCCAAAGGTTCAATGTTTTCAGGTAAATCGAGTATTTTTTTAAACTGATGATAATTCAAAATTGAAACCCATCCCATGCCATAACCTTGATCGGTAAGGGAAAGCCAGATATTCTGAGCCGCACAAACCGAGCTAAATTTCACCGCTTCATTACTGCCAACGGTTCCAATTGTGAATTGATTTAAAACGGAACGGTCATAAGCTATAATAAGTCCAACTGGTGCTTCTTCAATAGCTTCGAGTTTCAGCGATCTATAGTGTTCTTTCTGTTCCGGATTATCGGTTAGTGATTCAGCTTTTTTATTATAATCTAAGAACAAATCTTTGATCGCATTTTTTACTTCTGCCGATTTAATGATATAATAGCGTGTAGCATCCGTTAGTCCAACAGAAGGTGCCCAATGTCCTGCCTGTAAAGCTTTTTCAATCACTTCATCAGGAACTTCATCAGCGGTAAAATGCCGGGTATCACGACGCGATTTTAAAATATCGTCTAAATTAGTCATGTTGTTGGGGTTAAAATTCCAATAAAAAAAATCCAAATTCCAATTTCAAAAATCAATCTGAATGTTTGAATTTATGTAAAGTTAAGGCAGTGCCTTGGAATTTGGAATTTAAAATTTGGAATTTTATTTTATTTTTACTGGAATTCCCGAAACCATCAAAACAACTTCATCTGCTTTTGAAGCCAAAAACTGATTCATCCAGCCTTGTAATTCGGTGAATTTTCTGCCGATATGAGTTTCTGCATGAACACCCATTCCAATTTCGTTGGTCACAATAATCATTGTCGCATTTTCCTGATTTGCAATCGCCAGAAATTCTTTTTTGGCTTCTTCCAAACTTAAAGTTACATCATATTTATGATCAGTAAAAAAGTTTGTAAGCCAGAGTGTTACACAATCAATCAAAGCTACTTTTTCCGAAAAATCAATTTCACTTAAATATTTTTCTTTCTCAATATTGGTCCAGCGCTCGTCACGTTCCTGCTGATGTCTGTCGATTCTGGTCTGGAAATCATCATCCCATTTTCTGGCCGTTGCCACGTACATTGGTGTATCTGAAAGTCTTAGGGCTAAATTTTGGGCATAACTGCTTTTTCCTGATCGTTCGCCTCCGGTAATTAAGTAAATCATTATAATTATTAATTGTTAGTTGTAAATTGTTAATTTGTGGTAGAAACTGCTTTGGAAATGAGTTGGCTTTTTGTAGTTTTGAGAATACTTGTTATTAGTTTTAAAATTGCAATGGCATCGCTGTTGATGTTCTCAAATTCATTATCATTTAAATAATCAGTAGCTTTTAATAATTCTAACCAATAAACTGATTCATTTGCTTCTTTTTGTGCAATCGCAAATTTATGAATGAAATCACTTTTGCTTTCGGCATGTTCTGCTTCTCGAACCATCGCACCAATACTTGTTCCTGATCGTAACAGTTGTTTGGAAAGTGTAAATTCTTTTTTCTCAGTAGATAAATATTGATATAATTTGACAATTCGAATAGCAAAATCAAAACTTTTGTCTTTGATTACGTTGTTTCTCATAATTAACAACTAACAATTTATAATTAATAAGGGCAATGACGACAATCATTTCCGCAACAGTTTCCACGTTTCAAATGAAACCAACTAGTAAAAACGGTATTGCCATCTTCTGTATAATAATCGATATCCTCAATAAGTTTTCCGGTTTTTGGTAAAGATAGAGCTTTATTATGTAGTGCTTTTATTGGAGTCATAGTCTCGACATAAGCATCTATTTTGTCTACGCAGGCTTCTTTAAAGCAAGTCTGACAAAGACAATCGCCTCCTTCAGAAAGATTAAAAATAGGAGGGAAATCATTACACCAACATTTGTTTTCAACAGAAATATCTCCGCAGCTAAAAGTAGATTCACAACTTGAGCAAACTTTGGTTTTTGTGGTATTCATAAATATAAAAGATAATTTTGTTGAAATTTGTAAGAATAAAGGTAAACAAAAAATTTAGAAATTGCCTTACCTTTGTCGCTATCGAAAATTTAAATAATGAAATTGTGATATTCAAAATCTGTGCCGATATTGCATATTAACGATTTCATGCTCCAAAATAGTATAACCAGTATATGAAAAATCTATTACCTAAATCCATTTTTATTCTATCTTTTTTTCTTCTAATCGGATGTAAAAAAAATGAAACTGCTAAAGTTGCAAAATCTCCAATTGCTAAAAATAGTATTGAATATGCTTCTGGACTTTCTATTGTAAAACACGAAGGATTTTCAGTAGTAACGGTGACAAATCCCTGGCCAAATGCAAATAAAAATTTTACTTATATTTTAAAAGAAAAAGAAGCTAAAGTTCCGGATAGTCTACAAAAGTATACGACTATTCAGGTTCCTTTACAATCGGTTGTAGTAACATCAACGACCAATATTCCTTATCTTGAAATGCTGGATGTCGAAGATAAATTAGTTGGTTTTCCGCATACCGATTATATTTCATCTGAAAAAACCAGAATATTAATTGATAAAGGTGCCGTGAAAAATGTTGGACAAAATGAAAAATTAAACATTGAACAACTAATAGAATTGTCGCCAGATTTAATTGTGACTTTTGGCGTAGATAACAACAATCCGATGTTGGATAATTTGACAAAAAGTGGTTTAAATGTAATGATTCAGGCCGACTGGATGGAACAATCTCCACTTGGAAAAGCTGAATGGATTAAACTCTACGGAGCCTTATTTGGGAAAGAAGATAAAGCCAAAGAATTGTTTGATAAAATTGTAACAAGCTATAATCAGGCTAAGAAATTAGTAGCTAATAAACCTGCAACTACCACAGTATTGTATGGTTCTATGTATGAAGATGTTTGGTATGTGGCCAAAGGAAACAGCTGGGTGGCGCAATTTATGAAAGACGCACAGTCTAATTATTTATGGGCCGATTTAAAAGGAACAGGAAGTCAGGGTTTATCGTTCGAAAAAGTATTAGACAAAGCGAAAACGGCAAACGTTTGGATTGCTTCGGGATCTTTTCTGACTTTAGCCGAATTGCAAAAAGCAAATCCCCATTACAGCGAATTTGATGCTTTTAAAAACAAATCAATCTATACTTTAGAAAGTAAGTTTGGAGCAACTGGCGGAACCATTTACTATGAATTATCACCAAGTCGGCCAGATTTGGTTTTGAAAGATTATATCAAAATTTTTCATCCGGATTTGCTGCCGAGTTATGAGTTTACTTTTGCATCTAAACTGAATTAAATTGGCGAATAAAAAAAGAAATACCATTTTATTTATCGTTCTGGGTTTAGGACTTCTTCTGATGTTTTTTGCGAGTATTAGTTTGGGTTCCGTTAATATTCCATTTAGAGATGTCTATACGAGTTTAACTGGAGGTCAGGCCAGTAAAACGACCTGGGAATATATCATTATCAATTACCGTTTGCCAAAAGCGATTACAGCAATTTTAGTAGGAACGGGACTTTCAATAAGCGGTTTGTTGATGCAGACTTTATTTAGAAATCCGCTTGCAGGACCTTATGTATTAGGATTAAGTTCGGGCGCAAGTCTCGGAGTGGCTTTTGTGATTCTTGGTGCTGGATTTTTGCCTTCTTTTTTGAGAACTATTGCATTATCGTCATATGGAATTGTTTTGGCTTCGACTTTAGGGAGTACACTTGTTCTATTATTGGTTTTAGTAGTTTCACAACGTTTACGGGATACGATGGCAATTTTAATTGTCGGCTTAATGTTTGGAAGTTTTACTACTGCAATTGTTAGTGTTTTAACTTATTTTAGTACAGCTGAACAGCTTCAGAAATTCACTTTTTGGTCATTGGGAAATCTTGGAAATCTTTCCTGGAAATCAATTACAGTTTTGGCAGTTAGCGTATTTTTGGGTTTAGTTTTAAGTGCGGGTAGCATCAAACCTTTGAATGCGTTACTTTTAGGCGAAAATTATGCAAAAAGCATGGGTTTGAATTTCAATAAAGCCCGTTTGATCATTATTTTTGCAACCAGTATTTTAGCCGGAAGTATCACTGCTTTTGCAGGTCCGATTGCGTTTATTGGGCTTGCCGTTCCACATATCGCAAAACTGACTTTTCAAACCAGTAATCATATGATTTTGTTTTGGAGCACATTGCTTTTTGGAGCTATTATTGTATTATTCTGTGATATGGTTTCTCAAATGCCGGGCTTTGATGTTACGCTTCCGATAAATGCTATTACGTCTATAATTGGTGCGCCGGTAGTAATTTGGTTATTAATAAGAAAAAGAAATTTTAAGTAAGATATATTTGACCACGGATTACGCAGATGAAACGGATTTTCGCATATTATTTTAATTCCTAGAAAAAACTTAGCAACTTCAAAAAAATGAAAAAAATTCTTGAAACTTTAAATTTAACAATTGGCTACAAGTCCAAGAAAGCAACTGTGACAATTGCTGAAAACTTAAATTTGAGTTTAAATTCAGGAAAACTTATTTCATTAATTGGTGCAAATGGAATAGGGAAATCAACGTTATTACGGACGATTACAGGAATTCAACAACCATTGTCAGGAAAAGTTCTTTTGAATGAAAAGAATATAAATACTTATAATACTTTAGATTTAGCACAGAATCTAAGTTTGGTTTTAACCGAAAAATTACCACCCAGCAACCTTTCTGTTTTTGAATTAGTGGCCTTAGGAAGACAGCCTTATACGAATTGGATTGGAACTTTATCCCAAACAGATATAGAAAAAGTTCAGGATGCAATGGCATTAACCCAAATTGAACATTTGGCACAAAAAAGGCATTTTGAAATTAGTGACGGACAATTGCAAAAGGTTTTGATCGCAAGAGCTTTGGCACAAGACACGCCGTTAATTATTCTTGACGAACCGACAACGCATTTAGATTTATTACATAAAGTTTCGCTTTTCAAATTGCTTAAAAAGCTAACTCAGGAAACCCAAAAATGTATTTTATTTTCAACACATGATATCGATTTGGCGATTCAGTTAAGTGACGAAATGATTATTATGACGCCGGAATTTGTTGTTCAGGATGAACCATGTAATTTAATTTCAAAGGGAAGTTTTGCCACTTTGTTTAAAGATGAACATATTATTTTTGATGCTGAAAAAGGTAAGTTTGTGATTACTTAGAGTGTTTTTTTAATAAATTCTATTAATTATGAGTCCCAGCGGGACATTATATTTATAGAATTATAAAAGCATTTTGGTAGAACCCCATTGGGGTGAAATATTTATCTATCAAAATAAAAATTAAGATATCGCACCTCTGGAGCTTTGGCCTAAGTTAATATTATAACTATAAATATTATGCTCCTCTGGAGCTTCAAAATAAATTAAGTCTTCAACCCAATCTGTCTTTTTGCCTCTCCAACCACAAAAGCCACAGAATTTGCAATATTAAAACTGCGTATTAAATTCGACATCGGAATCGTTAAATGATTTTCAAAACGAGCTAAAACTTCCTGACTTAAACCCACGCTTTCTTTTCCAAAAACCAGCCAGTCTCCATCCTGAAAATCGGTTTCTAAATAGGATTTCTCTGCATGCGAACTCATCAAAAAAACACGCGATTGATCCGGAATCTGCTGAATCCATTCTTCTATATTTTGATATTCGGTCACATCAAGATGCACCCAATAATCCAAACCCGAACGTTTCAGGTTTTTATCGTTAATCACAAATCCGAAAGGATGAATTAAATGTAGTCGACTTTCGGTTCCCACACATAAGCGCCCAATATTTCCGGTATTATTTGGTATTTCCGGTTCTACAAGAACAACGTTTAGCATTTTTTTGAGTTATGAATTATAAGTTATGAATTTTGAGTTTCAAAATAATTATCAAATTATCTAATTGACACATTATCTAATTAGTTTTCTAATTTAAAATCTGAAACTTCCAGAACTTCTCCGGCTTTTAAGTTTTGCAAATATACATTTCCTATTCTAACACGAACCAATCTTAAAGTAGGAAAACCAACTGCAGCCGTCATTTTACGAACCTGACGAAATTTGCCTTCATTTATAGTTATAGAAGCCCATGATGTTGGGCCGTGGCGCTCGTCACGAATTTTTTTTGCTCTTGGTCCAAAATCAGGAATTTCAGTAATAATAAATGCTTTACAAGGTTTGGTTTTATATTTTCCGCCATCAAAACCAATTTCAACTCCTTTTTGCAGTTCTTCTATTGTTTCAGGAGTTATGACGCCATCAACTTGCACGTAATATTCTTTGTCGACTTTTTTACTTCTTATTTGTTCACTTACTTTTCCGTCGGTTGTCAGTAGAAGCAATCCTTCAGAATCTTCATCTAAACGGCCAATTGCCATTGTTCCTTGGGGGAAATCAAATAATTCGCCCAAAAGTTTTTTCTTTCTTTTTAGCTCATAGATAAATTGGCTTAAATAGCCGTAAGGTTTAAAAAGAATGAAATGATGGTGCATGTTTTAAATTTTTGACTGCAAAGATAGTCTTGTTTGTGAAGTATTTCCAACTAATACTTAAGCTCTGTTTGTCATTTTCTTAAGCCATAAAAAGACAAACCAAATTACTGTGATTCCGAAAATTATAAATAATGGAAGATAATAATCCTTGAAAAAATCATGAAAATAGCTTCCAATTAAAATATAAGCCGAAGCTATGCATAGTTTTATAATGATAAATTCGGCATTTGACCAAGTCGTTTTTGCATTGAAAAAGTTCATAATTATTGATTTTATCGTTATTTAAAAATCTGTGCTACTAATTTACTATTATTTTGATAATTATTGTGTTATGAGTTTTAAATGCGATTTTTAAATTAAATTAAGAATCCAAAAGCTATGTTAAAGGTCTTATTTTTCCCATTTAGAATTCGTAATATTATGTAGTAATGGAAAAAATATAATGTCATGGAAAATAATAATCTAGGTTCTAAAAAAATAAACGGAGCACAAAAAAATATCGATGAATCAAAAGGCAAAAATATCTCACACGATGCTGAATTTCATGAATCAGAAATAAAACAAGAAGTAGTAACTGACAAAAGCGGAAATGAAGAAATTGTAGACAGAGCCCGAAATGAAAACGAAAGTATCAAAGAAACTTCAAAAGATATAGATTCAAACAATCCAAATGCCAATCGCGGAGTTTCGACAGAAGAACAAGCGAAAAAAACGGTAGAAAATAAAGATCTAAATTCTGATATCACACCAAATCGTTATCCAAATTCAAATCCGGAAAGTCATGAAGATCGCGGAAATATGAAATTAGATGAATGATTTTGAAAATAAGTGATTCTGTTTTAACTGCCCATAAATATAAAATACGAAAACAGCTGCCTGAATTTAAAGGCAGCTATTTCTGGTTTTATTAATAAGTAATTCAAGAAGGAAAAGATTGAGGACTATTTTCCTTATTTGTACATTGTTATAAAAATCTTACAATTATTTCATGTTTTAACAATATTCTCTTAACTTTAAAGACGATAACTTTAACCTCTAAAAACTCTATTTCTTAACCTATGAAAAAGATCTACTCGGCTCGCCATTTAATGGCTTTTTTTTGTTTTTTTTATTGCTCGTTATCTGTTTTTGCTCAGACGTTTCCAGCAAAACGAACATTACCTTATGCACAAAGTTTTGATGGATTAGCGGCAACTGCTACCGTTTATCCAGATGGATTTCAGGGCTGGACAGCAAGTATAAAGCCGGGTTCGGCCTTTAATATAAATGCTACTCTAATTGCCGACAGACCTTTGATAGCAAGTAGCACAGCCTCTACTACTAGCGGTAATTTTCATAATTATGATGGAAAAATTGGTTTTTTAAATAATAGTGACCTTGATTTGACAATTGGATTTGCTTTTGATGCTACAAACCAAAAAGCAATACAGGTTCAATATGATGCTGTGACAATCCGTAATCCTTATGATGCAACAAACAATACGCGTATTAATGAGATGGTTTTGCAATACAGAGTAGGAACAAGTGCTCCTTTTGTTTCATTATTATCAACTGCCTATAGTAATAACGATGTAAAACAAATAACGGCTGTTACCACTTCTCAAAATCTAAAAAGTTATAACATTACGTTGCCTGCTGAATGTGATAATCAGTCTGAAGTTCAGATAAGATGGATTTCCAGACAAGTTTCCGGATCAGGTTCAAGACCATCCTTTGCAATCGATAATATTGATATAAAAAGTGATGTTGCTGCACCAATAAGCGTTGTGGGTTATCCAAAAGCAGATAATATTTTATCCAATAGTTTTGATTTTTCCAATAAATTAGACGAAATCGGAAAGACTTACTATGTTTTACTCCCTGGTGGAAGTGCGACTCCAAGTGTAGTTCAAATAAAAGCAGGTCAGGATGCAAACGGTACTGCGGCTTTGCAATCAGGTTTTTTTGATATCACAGATCCAAATCAGATATATTTAAAAAGTTTTACCGGACTTTCAATTAGTACCGTTTATTCTGTTTTTTCTATTTCAGAAGATCCATATGGTAACGTTCAGACAAATGTGGTTAAAGTTGACGCCACAACTTCAGCCGCAGTAATTCCTTCTATAACAACAACTGTTGCTTCTCTTGATTTAGGGTTTTCAGAAGCAGGTTTTACTTCAGAAAGTGCAAGTTATCAAATTCAGGCGGCCAATCTTTCAGCCAATGTAACAGTGAATGCTACAGGAAATTTTACTATTTCGAAAGATAATACTTCGTTTGCAGCTTCTTTAACATACACCATAGCTGATTTTGCAAATGCAACACCAACTGTCTATGTTCGTTTTACACCAACGGCTACAGGTAGTTTGTCTGGACAGATAACACACGAATCGACGGGAGCGACAAGTAAAATAGTTACGCTTTCGGGAACAGGAATCAATCCGTATGTACAGGGCTTTAACGATCCGGCCGTTTTAACTAATAGCGGATGGACGCAGTATAATGTAGCAGGGACTGTAAATGCCTGGATAAGTATAACAGTGGCACGAAACGTTAATTCAGGAACCGGCGCGGTACTTGTTAATGGATATTCTGATAGTGGTGCAAGCAAAGATTGGTTGATTTCGCCTAGATTGCGTTTGGATAATTTTACCCAAATTCCGTTATTATCTTTTTATTCCCGCAAGTATTACGGAGGTTCAGATTTGAAGTTAATGGTCTCTGTTAATTATGATGGTAAAAGCAATCCGGAAACAGCAACGTGGACAGAAATACCAGGAGATTTCCCGACTATTACAGATACTTATAAACAATCGCAATTCATAAATTTAGGACCCTATAAAACGGATCATACTTATGTTGCCTGGGTTTATGTAACTACAGCCGGAGGGGCAAATAATGCGGCAGAATGGTCATTAGATGATGTTGCTATAACAAATGAAGCTGGCTTTGTAGCAGCAAATCCTATTTTAGATTTTGGAGAGGTTACTATAAATACACTATCAGCAAGTCAGTCTTTTGTTTTCAAGGCAGAGGGTTACAATGACATTACGATAAAAGCTCCTGCAGATTATCAATTGTCTTTGGATAACGCTGCATTTCAGTCAGATGTTTTGATAACTTCAGCTGAGGCAATGGCAGGAAAAACAGTTTATGTTCGATTTACACCTTCTATAAGAACATTGACTATATCTGGCACTTTAACGGTTACCGGAACTGATTTAAATAAACAAATTGGATCTTTAACAGGATCTTCGTTGCTAAAAGCAGATACTTTTGATATTGTAACCTATAACCTGGAGTTTTTTGGTTCTGATGTAAAAGGTACAGATAATGTAGAATTCGGTCCAACAGATGACACCGTGCAAATTGAAAATGTCGCTAAAGTAATGAACAAATTAAATGCCGATGTTTATGTTGTTCAGGAAGTTTCAGATGATCCGTCTATAGATATTTTAATTGGGAAAATTAATATCAACGGAAAAACATTTGATAAATCAATTTCAACTTCATGGTCGTATTCGTTTAATGCTGCCGATCCTAATTTTCCTCCGCAAAAATTGGTCGTACTTTATAATACACAAACAACGACAGTAAAAAGTACACGTGTTATGTTTAAGAAGTTATATGATGAGGTTCGCGCAGGAACAAAAACTTTGGCTAATTATCCGAGCACGGATGGTAATGATGACAGCTTTTTCTCATCAGGACGTTTGCCATATCTGGTAAAAATAGAAACAAATATTGGCGGAATTAAAAAAGAGATTAATCTGATTGATCTTCATGCACGCGCCAATAGCGGATCTGATATTTCGAGATATAATATGCGTAAATACGATGTTGAATTGTTGAAAGATAGTCTGGATGTTGAGTTTCCAAATGCTAATTTTATGATTTTGGGAGATTTTAACGATGATGTCAAAGCATCTGTTATTGCAGGAAAACCTTCGTCTTATCAAAAAATAGTTGAAGATACAAGTCGTTATAATACACTTACTTTAGAGATTAGCAAGGCTGGTGCCTATAGTTTTTTGAGTTCAAATGGATTTTTAGATCATATTGTTATTTCGAATGAATTGACAGATCAATATATTCCGAATTCTATTGCTGTTTATGATCCGCGTAATGATATTACCGACTATACCAATACAACTTCAGATCATGGTCCTGTAATTGCCCGTTTTGAATTGAAAAAAGATGTTTTGTCTACCATTGATTTCGGAACAAATAATGGATATTTTGTACAAGCCTATCCTAATCCTGCAACCGATGTTGTAAATGTGACAGTAAAAACGAAAGAAGATAAAATTTTAAAATTGCGACTTTATGATATTTCCGGACATTTAGTTGGTAATCCAATTGAAATGAAAGAGACCGGGGAAAAAAAAGATGCTGTAATTCAATTAGGTAATCTTAGATCCGGAATTTATGTTTATACCTTAAGTGAAAACAATAAGGTTATTTATAGCAATAAAATCATAAAAAAATAAACAGAAAAAAGATTTAAAGTAAAAATGGCTGTCCAGTAATAGACAGCCATTTTTTATACTAATTAACTAATTCTTTAAAAGTGTCAAAATCGGGCTCAGGAGTTATTTCAAAGAAATATTTCACCTGCCAATTTTGCGTTTTTTTAGCCTGTTTATTGTTTGTTTCATCCCAGGGCGGATAAACTCTTATAGCTCTTTTTCCTTCGGTGGTTGCTGTCGAAAAAACTCCTTTTTCGAGTAAAACATCTTTAGGGAAAATAAACTGTCCAAAGAGATCATTTTTTCGAACGCTGACAAAAACAAAATCGATTAAATCAGTTGAATCAAAGGGTTCAATTGTTCCTAATCTGCTTCGTTTCCACAAAGTAACAAATTGGCCAGTTTTTGTTGGGGTTATTTTGGCTTCTCTGTAACAAATAAATTTCTCATTGAGATAAAAACGATAAGCACTGTAATCAATGCTCTCGCTTTCCTGCTGCGGTTGCGAACAGTCAAAATCAAAACAATCATAAACCAGTTCTTTGGCTAAAAGCAAATCTTTGGGCATAGATTTGTGGTTAGTCCAATGGTTTTTTGCGATCATTTTGAAAAGACCCGCTTTTAAGCTTGTTTTCAAAATTATTGTAGGTTTAGGGTTTACGTAGGTTTTTGAGTGTTAAATATATTGTTTTTTTTATTTAAAATGAAACATTTAGCCCAAAATTTAATCCCCATTGAAATTGATTAAAGGACTGACTATTTAATGGATTTACATAATAATTCATTGCTGGCTCTACAAAAACATTTGTTTTTTTGTAAACCCGGTATTGCACTGTACTACTTAATGTTGAGCCGTATACAAAATCATTTGCGTTTACATTTTTACCTAATGAATTTCCGTCTATGGCAACATTGTTAGAGATCAATTTACCCACAAAACCACCTGTATTCAGACTGATAGAAGCTTTGTTTTTAGAAAAAACAGCATACGAAACTTCTAAAGGTATCTCAACATATCGTAAACTTTGATCTAAATTTCCACTTTGTACATTAGTACTGCTCACGGCATTTTTAGTATTGTTTGAAACTAATACATAACTGTCATTACTTGCAATTTGAGGAACCGTTGGGTTTTTCATAAAATAATCACCAGTAGTTAAAAAAGCATTGTTGGCAGTTTTTATATACGAGACATTAGCCACACTCTGACCTAATTCATTGATTTTGAAACCAGAACCAACTGCCCATTTTTTATTGATTTTATATTTAGTTTTAACACCGTAAGTACTACTTTGTTTCGAGTCATTTACGTTGCCTAAAGTTTTGTCATTTTTATAATTTTCAGAATTGGCAATTCCTGCAAAAACTTCAAGAGCCCATTTTTCAGCTTTTGATGAGGTTTTCGGATTTTTCTCGTTTTCTTTTTTAACTTCAGGATTTATACCTTTTTCTAAATTTTGAAGTTCTGCCAACTGGACAGAGTCTTGTTTACTCAAAACATTGCTGAATTTAGAATTGCTTTTGGGAGCATTATCGGCAATTGCTTTTTCTGTTTTAATAGTTGTTGCAGCTTCTTTTTTGTTATCAGTTATTGCTTTTTGTTTATTGTTGAAAACTGAATTTGAATCTCCTAAAGCAATAGCTGCAGGATTTGAATTCAATTGATTTTCAAAAATAGAACCTGGTACCTGATCTTTTGAAAAAGAATTAAATTGACTTTGTTTTGTGGTCTTAAAAGTTTTCTCAGCTATAACCTGATTTCCGTTTCTTTTCTCAGCGTTTAAGTTTTTATTTTTTGAAAAAGAATTGAACTGATTTTGATTTCCGGTAGTCAACGTTTTTTCGGCTACAACATGATTTCCATTTCTTTTCTCAGCGTTTAAGTTTTTATTTTTTGAAAAAGAATTGAACTGATTTTGATTTCCGGCAGTCAACGTTTTTTCGGCTACAACCTGATTTCCATTTCTTTTCTCAGCGTTTAAGTTTTTATTTTTTGAAAAAGAATTGAACTGATTTTGATTTCCGGTAGTAAAAGTCTTCTCGGCTACCGCCTGATTTCCATTTCTTTTCTCAGCGTTTAAGTTTTTATTTTTTGAAAGTGAATTGAACTGATTTTGATTTCCGGTAGTAAACGTTTTTTCGGCTACAGCCTGATTTACGTTTCTTTTCTCCGAATTTAAATTTTTATTTTTCGAAAGTGAATTGAACTGATTTCCTTTTTCTGAAACAGCTGTTTGTTCAGCTACAGTTTGATTTGTATTTCTTTTTTCTGAATTTATATTTACTTCTGAAGGACCAGGATTACTGTTATTTTTAGAATCAGTATGGGCTACTGCAGTTTCTGTTGTTTGATTTTCTTCAGAATTACCAGAGCTGTTTTTCGAGCTTTCTTCAGAAGAACTTTCTACAATTCCGGATTTATTTTCGATATTTTTTTCTGTAGATATTGTTTTTATATCGTTACTATTTTTTTTGTGCTCATCGATAACAACGCCATTGTTTTCTCCGGCACCATTATTTATAGTTTTGATTCCGTTGTTTGAGCTAAAATATAAAACAGAAGGCAATAACAAGCCTAATAAAAGGCATGCCGCTGCTGACCACCAAAGAATAGCTCTTTTTTTCTTTTTTGGTTTGTCAAGTTTTTTCTCAATGTTTGCCCACAATTCAGGCGGTGGAACACTTGAAAAGTTTTCCATTGATGAAAAAATATCTTCTATATTCTGCTTTTTCATGCTATTTTAAAATTTTTTTTTAAGCTCAAAATCCTTTTCTGCAAAATGCCCTTCGCTCTGTTTAAATTTGATTTTGATGTTCCTTCTGAAATTTTTAGTAACTCGGCTATGTCTTTGTGTTTCATTTTTTCAAAAACATACAAGTTAAAGACAGTCCGGTATTGATCAGGTAAATCCCGAATATATTCCAGTAATTTTTCTTGCTCTATCGGAATTGTATCTAATTCTTCCTCTTCAGTAAAATCGGTATCAGGATCAAAAACATCCAAAAAGAAACTTTCTTTTTTCTTTTTGTTTAAAGTTTCGATAAGCTTATTTATGAAAATTCGTTTTAACCAGCCTTCAAAGCTTCCTTCAAATTTGTATTGGCCAATTTTTTGAAAAACAATGACAAACGCTTCCTGGAAAACATCCTTTGCATCATCTTCATTTTTCATATATTTTAGACAAATGCCATATAAGACAGGAGAGAACAACTGATAAATTTTCAGTTGCCCTCCTCTGTCATTTTGCATACATTGCCTGATATATTTTTCTAAATCGTCTTTCAAAAATGGTTAAATTTGGTTTTGCAAAAATAGTTTTTATAAACGTAAAAAACTACCTTTTGTAAATACTACGAGTAGCATCCTGGTTATTGCTAACGATTGTTAAGTTTTGATTATCAACATTTTCTATGATATAAGTTTTGCCTTCAAAGGTAATCAGGTCATGCTCTGAATGGTCAAAAAATCCAATACCTTTTTCTATTTGATAGGTGCTGTTTCTAATTTCTACATTGTTTTTATAAGTGATCACTCTCCCTTCGGGTGTAAAAACAATTTTTTTATTGAAACCGATGGTCTTTGGTGTCGCCATATAAGGATTACTTGATCCTCCAATTGATTTTTCCCAAATCCAGGTGTTGATAATAGAACCCGCAAAACCTTTAGTCTCTAACGAATATGCTGCCGTAAAAAGGCCAAATACAATAAAAAATAAAAAATGTTTTTTCATAATCTTATTATTTTAAACTAGTGATTTTATCCTGAATAGCTTTTTTGAAAAGTTTAACCTCTGTACCCTGATCTGCTGTGTCGGCGTTGTCGATATAAATTTTAGTAACTGATGAACCTTGAGTAAATTCAAAATAGATTCCGCCCTGATCAGCCGAGTTCGGTGTTCCGTAGGTTTTCGTTTGCCCTTTTAAGTTTAAAATTTCAGTTGGTATACTTTTCGAAAACAAAGTATATTCGTCTCTTTTTGTAGTAGTACTATATTTATATTGGCTAAAATCATAATTGCCTGCTACTACATTTTGAAATTTCTGAATATTATAATCGTTTATCTGAAAGAATTTTTGACAATCTGAACCGACACATTTACTGTTGAAACTTCCAATTACGATGTTGTCAGGACTTTCCGTTGTTCTGTTAAAAACGATAGGTTTTGAAGTTTTAGGAATCAAAATGAAATCTGATGGATAAGTTGGTGCAGATGATAAAGTTTCGCCATTCTGTGGACTTTTTTCGTAAAAGTTAATTACAATCTGACAATTGTTTTCTACAATACTCGTAATTTTTATAGCATAACCACTTGTAGGTTTTACGCCTGCAAAAATTCCTACTAAGAACTTTTGAGTAAAATCGATATTAGGATCACTTGGAACTGTACAAGTATTTTCGTGTTTGGTAAAGTAGTTCTCCATTCTTTCTTGCGTGTTTACTATTATAGCGGCTGGGTTAGGAGATAAGCTTTTAACGGTGTAATTGCATAAAAGTGGAAATCCTGTAAAAGCTACTTCTGTGTTTACTCCGCAATCTACATTCATATCATCGTTACTAAGAGAGCAGGCACTAAATGCGAAAGCTATAAACAAGCTTAACATTAATTTTTTCATTGGTAATATTTTAATAGGTTATATTTAGTAGATGTGATTTTTTGAAATGGTTGCGTGCAGAAATATTTTTTATGATGTTTTTTTTGAGAATGTTTATTTAATTTGAGATCGGCAATAATTCGTGAAATTTTAATTTTAAAAATTAAGTACTACGTATTATTGCGTACTTTTACGTAAAAAAGAACTTAGTTATGTTTGATTTTCTTCCGTTTTTATTGGCTTTTGTTGTGGCTTTGTTTCTGGGTATTTACTTAGGAAGAATGCTGTTTTCGGCTAAATTTCAATCAGAAAAGGTAAGTTTAGAGGAAAGACTAAATGCCAATATCAATCAATTGCAATTGCAGAAAGAGCAATTTGAAAATGAAAAAAGAAATTTTGAGAAAGCACTGCAATTAAATAATGTAGAAAAAGAAAGTATCAGAACTGAAAAAGATAGTCTGGCGATTCAACTTTCTAAAAAAGAAGTCGATTTTGAAAATTTATGGGAAAGACATAAGGAACAAAAAGCAGAGATTACAGAACTTCAGGAGAAATTCACCAAAGAATTTGAAAATTTAGCCAATAAAATCCTTGAAGAAAAGTCGGCTAAGTTTACCGAACAAAATAGCGAGAACATGAAAAACATCTTGTTGCCGTTGCAGGATAAAATTCATGGATTTGAACAAAAAGTCGAACAAACACACAAAGAAAGTATCGATTATCACGCGGCTTTGCGTCAGCAGATTGTGGGATTAAGTGAAATGAACGCCCAAATGAGCAAAGAAACGTTAAACCTGACTAAGGCGTTAAAAGGTGACAGTAAAATGCAGGGTAATTGGGGAGAGCTGGTATTAGAACGTGTTTTAGAAAAATCAGGTTTAGAAAAAGGACGTGAATACGAAGTACAACAAAGTTTTACAAACAGTGAAGGAACGCGTGTTTTCCCTGATGTTGTAATCAATTTACCCGACGGTAAAAAAATGATTGTAGATTCTAAAGTTTCTTTGGTAGCCTACGAGAAATGGATCAACGAAGAATCTGAAATTCTTAAAATTGATTATCTGAAAGAGCATGTCAATTCAATTAAAAGACACGTAGAACAACTCGGAAATAAAAATTATCATGATCTATATCAAATTGAAAGCCCCGATTTTGTTTTGCTTTTTATTCCGATAGAACCCGCTTTTGCGATTGCATTAAATGAAGATTCGGCTTTATATAATAAAGCATTTGATCGCAATATTGTGATTGTAACACCAAGTACCTTACTGGCGACTTTAAGAACGATCGACAGCATGTGGGCAAAC
Organism: Flavobacterium sp. Root420; assembly: GCF_001427905.1. GTDB lineage: Bacteria > Bacteroidota > Bacteroidia > Flavobacteriales > Flavobacteriaceae > Flavobacterium. Next base: position 23,219 of record NZ_LMEF01000014.1, on the reverse strand, counting down.
CAAAAACAACAGGAGAATGCTTTTGAAATTGCCAGACAAGCCGGAGCTTTATACGATAAATTTGAAGGTTTTGTTGCCGATTTGGTTAGAATTGGAAACAAAATAAAAGACACTAAAAATGAATACGACAGCGCCATGAATAAATTGGTAGACGGAAAAGGAAACCTGATTTCGAGTGTCGAAAAATTAAAGAAAATGGGAGCAAAGGCGAAAAAGGCGCTTCCGGAAAATATTATTGCAAGAGCCTCAAATACAGATGAAAATCAACTACTAAACTAAAATATTTACCTACTTAATAATACCACAATTTATATGACTGCAGATTTCAAACCCGTTTCTTCATCGAAAATAAGTATATCCGAATTAATGTTGCCATCGCACACCAATTTCAGCGGTAAAATTCATGGAGGTTATATTTTACAATTACTGGATCAAATCGCTTTTGCTTCTGCTTCAAAATTTTGCGGCAATTATTGCGTTACAGCTTCGGTTGATACGGTAAACTTTTTGAAACCTATTGAAGTTGGAGAGCTTGTTACCATGAAAGCTTCTGTAAATTATGTTGGAAGAAGTTCGATGGTTGTCGGGATTCGTGTTGAAGCAGAAAATATTCAGACAGGAGCTGTTAAACATTGTAATTCTTCTTATTTTACAATGGTGGCCAAAGACAAAGAAGGAAAAAGTGTTGTTGTTCCCGGGCTTATTTTATCTAATTTAGAAGAGGTTCGCCGTTTTAGAAAAGCAGTTAAACATATTGAAGTACGTAAAGAAGTTGAAGAACACGCCAAAATTACCAATGTAAATTCGATTGAGGATTTGGCAAGTTTGGATAAATATAATGTACTTTTAGAAATTAGTTAGGAATAAAAAGTTTAATTAAATCAAAATGGTAAAATTTGGATATACAATTTTATATGTAGAAAATGTAGAAGAGTCAATTGTGTTTTATGAAAATGTATTTGGGTTCTCAAGAAAATTCATAACTCCTGATAATGATTATGGTGAATTAATCACAGGTGAAACTACACTTTCATTTACCTCAAAAAAACTGGCAAGTCAAAACTTAAAAGATGGTTTTGTTGAAAGTAACTTAGACAATAAGCCTTTTGCAATTGAAATAGGCTTTATTACAGACGATGTTCCGGAGTTGGTACAAAAAGCAACTTCTTTTGGGGCGGTGCTGGTAAAAGAGCCAACTGCAAAACCATGGGGACAAGTAGTGGCTTATATTAGGGATTTAGATGGCTTTTTAGTAGAGATTTGTACTGAAATGGAATAGTTTTTAAAAACATGTCACAAGTAACATTTCAGATTTAACACAAAAAAAACTTTTCACAAATATTTAGCATAAATTCAGCAACTAATAGCTCGAAAATTTCGTAACTTTAAGTGTATAGATAAGTTACTATATTTTCACGGAGTATTGCCATTCGATTTTTATAAAATCTGATTCTTTTTTTAGTTAATCCTACTAAGAAAACCGAATGACATAATTGTTTAATTGCTGACGATTATGAAAAGAACTACATTATTAATCCTGCTTTTTTCAGCATTTTCTTTATTTGCTCAGGAAAAATTTACAACCAATACCGGAACTGTGAATTTTGAAGCATCCGTCCCTTTGTTTGAGGAAATAAAAGCTGTAAATAGATCTGTTGCGATTGTTTTGGAACCTAAAACAAGCGTTTTCATCTGCACTGTTATTGTCAAAGATTTTCGTTTTAAACTGGACTTGATGCAAGAACATTTTAATGACAATTATATGGAAAGTAACCGCTATCCTAAAGCGGTTTTTAAAGGTAAAATTGCCAAGTTTGATTTGAAAGATATCAATGAAACTGAAAAAGAATATACGATAAAGGGTAAATTGACCGTTCGAGGAAAATCGAAAGAAATTGAAGTGAAAGCTTTTTTGAAAAGAGTAAATGAAGGAATCCAGATTCATTCTGATTTTCCAATTTCGTTTTCTGATTTTAATATTCAAATCCCTAACAGAATAGTCGAAAAAATTTCACAAACGGCTAATACTGATTTGATTGGAGTAATTCGAAACAATGATGCTTTTCTGGTGACTTTAAAATAAATCAGGTCAGGCTGGTAGAGAGTGTTGCCTCAATATCTGTATATTGAAATTCAAAACCTGCTTTTTGTATTTTTTCTGATGAAATACGTTGTCCTTCCAGAACAGCGATGCTCATTTCACCTAATCCAAGTTTGATTAGAAACGCCGGTATATTGGGAAACCAAATGGTATATCCGTACAAATGCGCCAGAATTCTTGAGAGCGTTGCATTTGTTGTATTGTCTGTAATAGTGGCATTGTATGCGCCCTGCATTTCAATGTCTGTTAGTGCTTTTAAATAAATCTGGCATAAATCTTCTATATGAATCCAGGGTATATATTGTTTTCCCGAACCTAAAATAGCGCCAAAGCCGGCTTTAAAACCTGGTGTTATCTTTTTAAGAAATCCTTCGTCTTTTCCCAAAACAATTCCAGTTCTGATTTTTACTGTCCTTATTCCCAATGAAGTAAATTGATCGGCAGCATTTTCACATTTTTGGCAGGTTGTTCCTAAAAAGTCATTAGCCGGAGGTGTGTTTTCGGTACAAATTTCCTGACTTGTAACAGCACCATAAATTCCAACTGCAGAGGCTGAAACAAAAGCATACAAAGTTTTATTATTTTCTTTTAAAATAGAAAAGATAAGTTCAATAGGTTTGATACGGCTTTCTAAAATTGCTTTTTTACGTTTTTTAGTCCAGCGTTTTTCTACAATTCCTTCGCCTGCCAAATGAATAATATAATCCGCATTCAGAATGGCATCTTTCTCAATAAAATTATCTTTTAGATTCCATTTATAGTACGTAATCGATGGCGTGTTTTTTCTTGGAGAACGGCTTAAAACAGATGCAGAAAAACCATTGTCAATAAGGACATCTGTAAGGTGTTTACCAACAAATCCCGTTCCTCCTGTAAGCAATACATTCTTAGTCATTATATTATAATATATTTAACAGTGCATCTTGTTTAGCGATTAGTAAAGGTACTTAAACATTGCTTACCTTTAGGGCAAATTCTAAATTTAAATGAAATGGCTACTAAAAAGAAGATAATCAGCAAAGAAGAAATCGTTTCAATGTACATGAATGAAGTTTTAGAAAAGGGGCAAAAACCAAAATCAGTTTATCATTTCGCAAAAGAAAATGATTTTACAGAAGCGGAATTTTATGCTTTTTTTGGAACATTGGAAGGTTTGGAAAAAGAGATTTTCAGACTCTTTTTTGCTAATACAATTGATTTGCTTCATAAAAATTCAGATTATCAGGAATATGATATGAAGAACAAAATGTTGAGTTTCTATTTTACATTCTTTGAGGTTTTGACGGCCAACAGAAGCTATGTTTTACAATCGTTGAAATTCGACAGAAATCCATTGAAAAATTTAGTTCAACTGACTTCTCTTCGTGAATCGTTTAAAGAATATGTTTCTGAAATCCTGACGGATGATTATAGATTAGAGGTGGAAAAACTTCAAAAATTTCAGGAAAAAGGAATTCAGGAATCGGCCTGGCTACAATTAATGATGACGATAAAATTCTGGATGGACGATGAATCTGCCGCTTTTGAAAAAACAGATATTTTTATCGAAAAATCAGTTAATGCTTCATTTGAATTGATGAATGTTGCGCCTCTAAATCATTTGATAGATTTTGGAAAATTTCTATTCAAAGAAAAAATATATAGCAAACAATGAAAACAATCGATTATATACCAACATCAAAAATAGAAAGAGCGGGAAAATTGGTGCAAACTGGGGCTAAAATAGGTGTAAACTATGTGAAGCATTATGCCGAAAAAATGGTCAATCCAGATTTAACCAGAGATAAATTAAACGAAAATAATGCCGAAGATATTTATGACGGATTAAAAAGCCTGAAAGGAAGTGCTTTAAAAGTTGCTCAGATGTTAAGCATGGACAAAAACTTTTTGCCTCAGGCTTATGTCGAGAAATTCTCGTTATCACAATTTTCTGTTCCGCCACTTTCAGCTCCATTAGTTTTAAAAACATTCAAAACGAATTTTGGGAAAACACCCTATGAAATCTTTGATGAATTCAATGCCAATTCTGTAAATGCAGCAAGTATTGGTCAGGTGCATTTGGCGAAGAAAAACGATAAGAAACTGGCTGTAAAAATTCAGTATCCAGGCGTTGCCAATAGTATTTCGTCAGATTTGGCTTTGGTAAAACCCATTGCCATCCGAATGTTTAATTTACAGGGAAAAGATTCTGATAAATATTTCAAGGAAGTTGAAGACAAACTGATTGAAGAAACCAATTATTTATTAGAATTACAACAAAGCCAAGAAGTTGTTAAAGCCTGCAGTAAAATTGAAAATATAATTTTCCCGAATTATTATCCTGAGTTTTCATCAGAGAAAATCATCACGATGGATTGGATGACCGGAATTCATCTTTCTGAGTTTACGGCTAAGAATACAGGTCAGGAAGTAGGCGATAAAATTGGTCAGGCGCTTTGGGATTTCTATATGTATCAAATTCATGTTTTACGAAAAGTGCATGCTGATCCGCATCCGGGAAACTTTTTAGTAAATGAACAGAACCAATTAATTGCATTGGATTTTGGTTGTATGAAACAAATTCCGAATGAATTTTACGAGCCTTATTTCGAATTAATCAACAAAAATGTAATCACGGATCAAAAGCTTTTCAATCAGAAATTATTCGAATTGGAAATTCTGCGTTCAGACGATTCGCCTTCAGAAATTGAATATTTTACGGAGATGTTTCATGATTTGTTATCACTTTTTACGAAACCATTCCAAAACGAAACTTTCGATTTTGCCGATGAAACTTTTTTCGAAAGCATTGCCAAATTAGGAGAACGTTTCTCAAATGATACCAATCTCAAAAAAATGAACGGAAATCGCGGTTCTAAGCACTTTATTTATATGAATCGTACTTTCTTTGGTTTGTACAATTTGATGTTTGATTTGAAAGCGAAGATTGTTGTTGAGAATTATTTGAAATATTAAAAAATAGTTTTTTTTGTTTCAGGTTTCAAATTTCAGGTTCTCGTGGTGACAAACTAGATGTAGTTGCTTTGCGCACTTTGCGGTTAATTTAACGCAAAGTGCGCGAAGATTTTTGTGGCGCGTGTTGCAATTGGCTTTATTAAGTTCGCAAAGCTTTGCGAATATAACCTTGCGTGCCTTGCGTAAACTCTTTGCGACCTTTGCGGTTAAACCTGAAACCTGAAACAAAAGAAACTTATTTCAAAATTCCCTTTTTATAAGTCGCAATAGCTCGATCTCTCGCAAAAGCGTGATCAATCATAGGTTCGACATATCCCAAATCAAATTCAGGAATCCATTTTCGGATATAAATTCCTTTCTCGTCAAATTTCTTCTGTTGGATTTCAGGATTAAACACTCTGAAGTAGGGTGCGACATCACAACCTGTTCCGGCGGCCCATTGCCAATTCCCTACGTTCGAAGCCAATTCGAAATCTAATAATTTCTCTGCAAAATAAGCTTCGCCCCATTGCCAGTTAATCAATAAATGTTTGCATAAAAAACTGGCCACAACCATGCGAACACGATTGTGCATATAACCGGTTTCATTAAGTTGTCGCATTCCCGCGTCGACCATCGGGTAACCCGTTGTTCCGGAACACCAACGTTTAAAATCATCTTCGTTATTGCGCCACTGAATGCCATCGTAAGCAGATTTGAAATTGTGATTCACGACATTCGGAAAGCTAAAAAGGATCTGAATAAAAAACTCTCTCCAAATCAACTCACTTAAAAAAGTTTGGTTTTTTCGATTGGCCCAATTTACTAATTTCCTGATGCTAACGGTTCCAAAACGTAAATGTGGTGAAAGATAAGAAGTGCTGTCTAAAGCAGGAAAATCCCGGGTTTCTTTGTAATTGGCAATTTGCGTTAAGTTAGGAAGAAGGACTTTTATCGCACTTCTTTCAAAACCGATTTCATTTAATCCCGGAAACGGAAATTGATTTTTAGCAAAATTGCCAAATAGTGATTCTGAATTATATTCTGATACGCCGCCTGAAAGATGATATTTCTCGAGCCATTTATTTTTGTAGGGTGTGTAAATGGTATAGGGAAGCCCATCTGCTTTTGTAATTTCTTTTTCTTCAAAAATTACATGATCTTTAAAGTAAAAAACTTCGATATTATTATCTCTTAAAAGTGATGAAATTGCTAAATCACGTTTGATGGCAAAAGGTTCGTAATCTTTGTTAAAGAAAACTTGTTGAACATCATATTCGTCTAAAAGTAATTTCCAGACTTCAATAGTTTTTCCTTTTTTGATTAAAATTGAAGAATCAATTGCCTGGAGTTGCTCATTCATTTTTTGAAGTGAATCATAAATGAAACTTACCCGCGCATCATTTTGAGGAAGATTCTCCAAAATATCATCATCAAAAATAAACAATGGTATTACGGGAAAGTCTGATTGTAAAGCATGAAATAATCCGGTGTTGTCTTCTAAACGCAAATCGCGTCTAAACCAGAAAAGGGTAACTTTTTGTTTTGCCATCTTTAATCTTTGCTGAAGAAATATTTTGTTTCATGTAATTTTAAACACATAGAAACATAGATTTTTAATTTTATAATAAGAGACCTTAAAAAGAAACTAGCTTTTTACACATAGCACTATGTGTTTATATGTGAGTGAAGCGCCTTTTCTGGTTAATGAAAACTATGTTTCTATGTGTTTAAAAATTAATCGGTTTGATTTTCAACTAATACTTTGAAGTAAACAATTCTTCAATTTTATTATGGCGATAATCAAAAATGGTTTTTAGTTTGCTTTTTTGCCTGACATAAAAAAACGGGAACGGAAAACCCATTCGCCGCGGCGAAAACCCAAAATCTTTTACATTTTATAATATTTAAAAGGAACAAATAACATCCCAAAGCATTCTCCTTCTTCTTTTCCTAAATGTTTATGGTGAATTTTATGCGCTTTTCTCAATCCGATTAGGTATTTATTTTTGGTGTTTTTAAACCATTTAAAACGCTGATGAATTAAAACATCATGAATTAAAAAATAACAGGCACCATATAAAGTTACACCACAGGCAATGAAAAACAAATAATTGAATCCGTCCTGAACGCCAAAATAAAAAAGAACAATACTCGGAATGGCAAAAATGACAAAGAAAATGTCGTTGCGCTCAAAAGTATGATCGTACTTGGGTTGGTGATGATCTGCGTGAAAATACCACATTAATCCGTGCATCACATATTTGTGCGTAAGCCAGGTAACGCATTCCATAAAGAGAAAAACACCTAAAAAGATTAAGAAAGAAATCATTTTTGTATTTGTTGAAATATTAAAGTTGCAATTAAACTGGCTGAGATTTTAGCTTAAAAATATAAAAGATTAAGCTATAAAGGATCAGACTAATTTTAGTTTGTAAGTTACAAAAGATTGTGCTAAAAGTCCGGCTTTAGTGTAATTTGAAACTCTGATTCTTGAATTTCCAATTTCATAATAAGGCGTGTTTTTTAGTTTCTTTAGTAGCTTTTTATAATAAATGTAGGCAGTATAAACGCCAAATTTTGCTTCGATTGGTAATTTCACAATTCCCTGATAGGCAATTTTAAAATCTTCTTCAATTTCTTTGATGATTGTCGTTTTAGCATTTTCATCAAAAGATTTCAAATCGACTCCGGGAAAATAATTTCGGTTTAAAACTAAATTATCCTCTTTCAAATCTCTTAAAAAATTTACTTTCTGAAAAGCAGATCCTAAACGCATCGCTTCATTTTTAAGCTGTTCGTATTTTTGATTATTTCCTTTAACAAAGACCTTTAAACACATTAAACCGACTACGTCGGCAGAACCATAAATGTAATCTTCGTATTCTGTTTGGGTGCTGTAATTTGATTTTACGAGATCGAGTTTCATGCTTTTTAAAAAGTCCTGAACTAAATCGTCAGTAATATTATAGTGTTTTACAGTATGTTGAAAAGAGTTAAGAATAGGGTTGAGGCTGATTTCCATTTTGATAGCCTTGTAATATTCTTTCTCAAAATCATTGATGAGGTTTTCTTTGTCATAATTGTGAAAAGAATCGACGATTTCGTCGGCAAAACGAACAAAACCATAAATGCTGTAAATACCGTCTCGGATACTTGGAGAAAGCATTTTTACCGCAAGCGAAAAAGAAGTGCTGTAGCTTTGGGTGACCAATTTGCTGCATTTTATAGAAACGGCATCGAATAGTGATTTCATCTTTTTACGATGTTAGAGATTTTTGAATTAACTCAGCTACTAATTTTCCAGAAATTAGGGCAGGCGGAACCCCCGGACCAGGAACAGTTAATTGCCCTGTAAAATATAAATTACGAACTTTTTTGCTTTTTAGTTTTGGCCTTAAAAAAGCAGTTTGTAAAAGTGTGTTGGCCATTCCGTAAGCATTCCCTTTGTATGCGTTATAATCTGTTACAAAATCATTTTTGCAAAAAGATCTTTTAAATATAATATTATTTCTAATTTTTTGTTGCGTTAGCTGCTCAAAACGAGTAATTATCTTTTCGAAATATTCTTCCCGAAGTTCTTCGGTATCTTTGATTCCAGGTGCTAGCGGAATAAGAAAAAATCCGCTTTCCATTCCTTCAGGAGCTGCTGTTGAATCTGTTTTAGATGGGAAATTGGCATAAAATAATGGTTCGTCAGGCCATTTTGGTTCATCGTAAATATCGGCTGCGTGTTGGTTGAAATCCACATCAAAAAATAAAGCATGATGTGTAATGTTCGCTATCTCTTTATTGAAGCCAACGAAAAACAATAAAGAAGAAGGTGCAAAAACGCGGCTTTCCCAATATTTTTCTGAATAATTGCGATACGTTTCATCGAGTAAAGTTTCAGTATGCTGATAATCGGCACCGCTTAAAATGATATCGGCTTTTATTATTTTTCCGTTAATTATGATTCCGGTAGCCGTTTTGTTTTCAACTATAATTTTTTCAATTGATGAATTGGTTTCAATCCTAACTCCTAGTTCAATTGCCAGTTTCTCGATTCCGCGAACCACATCAAACATTCCGGTTTTCGGATGCCAGGTTCCTAATCCAAAATCGGCATAATTCATAAAATTATAAAAGGAAGGTGTTTTGGTTGGCTTTGCTCCTAAAAATAAAACAGGAAATTCCAGAATTTGAATTAATCGCTCGTTTTTAAATTTCTTCCGAATGTCAATGCTTACATTGCTAAAGAACTGATTTAATTTTAATGCAGTTTGTGGAGTGATTAATTCTAATGGAGAAACTCCGGGGCGATAAACCAAATCTTTAATTGCAATTTCATAATTGCTTTTGGCTTGATTGATAAAGGTTTCTAATTTTTTACCACTTCCTTTTTCAATGCCTTCAAAAGTGTTTTTTATTTCTGCAAGATTATCATAAATATTGATAAAATCATTTACGCCAAAATAAACCCGATAAGCCGGATTTAGTTTGATGAGCTCGTAATAAGCAGTAGTTTTTTTGTTGAAATCAGAAAAGAAACGTTCAAAAACATCAGGCATCCAGTACCAGCTTGGTCCCATGTCAAAAGTAAAACCATCTTTGTTAAATTGTCTTGCCCTTCCGCCAATAGATTCGTTTTTTTCATAAATAGTTACCTGGTTTCCTTGCTGTGCCAGGTAACAAGAAGCGGCTAAAGAGGAAAAGCCCGAACCTATTATTGCGATAGTTTTTTTCATTTGTTTAACAAATGTACAAAAACTTTAAACAAAATAATTATATTCTTTCGAGAGTCTCTTCCATGCTATAGAAAAGTTTTATTCTTTCATGTAAAACTGTTTCGTCGATGTGCTCGACCATATTCCCCATAAGCCAGATTTCGTTGTTTTTTGCCAATAACTTTTGGCCCATTGATTTTACATATTGATTAATTACGCTGCGATCTGGCTGAATAGTCATAAAAGAGACAAAAGTAATATTCTCAAAATATTTGGTAAGATCCTGTAAATTTTCAATTGGCATGCTTTCACCAAGATAAATGGTTTTATATCCCTTCATCAGGATTTCATACTGTATGTACAATAATCCAATTTGATGAATTTCATTAAGAGGTAATGAAAGAACAAATACGCGGTCGGTTTTGGTAGGTTTTAATATCTGAAGGCTTTCGGTATAAATTAGAATCTTTTGTTTGATCAAATGACTCATGAAATGTTCATTGGCCGGAGTGATGGTTTCAGACTGCCATAATAACCCTAATTCTTTTAATAAAGGAAGAAAATGATCTTTAAAAACTTCACTAAAAGTTTTTTCTGAAATAAGCCAGTCAAATGTGGTAAAGAATAATTCCTGATCAAAATTCATCATTGCCATCTTAAAGGATGTAATGGCATAATTTTGAGAGTTCTTTTTTGAAATAATTTCACGAACTAGTTGCGGAATTTTCTCTTCGGGATAAGTAGCAATTTTAGATATTTTATAACCGTATTCGTGTAATAACGTTATGTTTAGGAGTTTCTGTAAATTTTGTACATTATAAAGTCTGATGTTGGTATCAGTTCTCATGGGTTCAAGAATGTTATATCTTTTCTCCCAAATACGAATGGTATGCGCTTTTATTCCTGATAAATTTTCAAGGTCTTTTATGCTAAAAACGGTCTTTATGTTGTTTATCATTATTACTATTTTGGATGAACAAAAATAGAATAAAATCTGAGATTACATTTAAAACCTGATCAAAATGATAGATTATTAAAAGTTTGTAGTATCATACTGATTTAATTTGTCCAGATACAGAATTGTTTTAGAGTTATCCTTACTTCTGTTGTACATGGTAACGAATTTTGCACCATAAATAACCTCATTAAAAGTGTAGGATGTTCTGGCTGCTACGGTATTACTGTACATGTCATCGAAGGTTGTGATGAAAACTAAAATTTCGCCATGAATTCTTTTAAAATCTTCCTTGGTAAAATTATACAATGGACTCTTTTCTGTTATGGGATGAACTAATGTCCAGCTTAAAGACAATGCATTTATTCTGTCCAATTCTAAATCTAAAGTGTAAAATTTGTTTGTTCTCTGGCCGTTTTCTTCGATGCTCATTCCGAGTGTTACTTTGGCCGTTGCATCTGTAAAATTGGTGTTTTTAAAAGGTACAAGACGAATCATTAGTCCTTTGCCTTCACCGTATGGAGAAATTAACGCATTATGTGAGAATTTTAAGAAAGCGGTTGGTTTGCTGAATCTTCCAAAGAATAGACCTGTAGCAATGGCAAAACTTAATAAACCAATTAAAGCTTCTGCGGCAGATAATGCACTTGTTAAAAAACCGCTTGGACTAATATGTCCGTACCCCACTGTTGTAAAAGTTTGTGCGCTAAAAAAATAGGCTTGCCCAAATTGTGTAAGTACACTTTGCGATGGTGAAATTCCGTCAAGATGTTCAATTCCGATTCCGTAATAGAGTACTGCAAAAACAAAATTGATAGCAATATAAAACATAAATAAAATAAGCATGAATTTCCAATTGGGCATGTCGATCATGGTATGGTACCAACTGATACGACGCAGGATATTCATTCCTTTTTTTTCGATATTTGGAGTTCCGTTTTTATTTACAAATCTGCCACCGTAACTGTTTGCATTGGTTCCGAATCCTGAATTTTTATCGGTTTTTGCCTGGTTATTTATTTTTTTAAGAAGTGCCATTCAAGGTTAGTTTAAAGAGCAAATGTAATGATATCTTTTATAAGAAAATGCGATTGGTTTTAAACAGAAAAGCAATCAGTAAAAATACGTTTTACTGATTGCTTTTTGATATTGCCAGCTATTTTTTGTTTTATCTACAAAACGTTGCTTTGTTTTTTATGGCACTTTGACTGCCTAATTCAATAGCTTTTGAGAAATCTTTGCAGCAGTTCTTTTTATCTCCAATTTTGTTATAAGCCAAACCTCTTAAGTTGTAAGCGATATAATCTTTTGGGTTTAAATCGAGAGATGAAGTGCAATCTATGATGGCTTCTTTAAAGTTCATTAATTTGTAATTTACATTTGCCCTTCCTGTATAAGCATCTGCATTCATGTCATTTAATTCGATTGTTTTGCTAAAATCAGCGAGTGCTCCTTTTAAGTCGTTGAGTTTGAATTTTGCTACACCGCGGTTTTGGTAAGCTTCAACAAACTTTGGATTCATGCCTATAGCTTTGGTGTAATCGACAATGGCGCCTTTTGTGTTGCCGGCTTCGGCTTTTTTCATGGCTTTGTCAAAATAAGCCGTTGCAGATTGTGCCCAGGTCGAGCAGCTGATCATAATAAATGATACTAGTAATAATTTTTTCATAAACCAATTTGGGATTAGGTTAGTAGGTTAATTAATTCGGAAACGAATTTATGAAAGTTTTATTTGTAGGAGAAATTCTTTTGTGAAATAATCGTGATTAAATTAAAAGTTTATTAACTTCTTATGAAAACAAATGCCCTAGCCCAGACAGGAGCGGCATCCTTTTATGGTGGGGTTCACCATAAAAGATATAGTGGATGGCTGGAAATAGCTCCTGAAAAAAACTAAACCTTTAAACAACCACGAAAACCTCTTGCCGCATAATATGATTCGGCGCCATTATGATACACGAAGGTTCTGCCGTAACGGAAGTCAGAAAACAATGCGCCGCCCAATTTGCGAACCTCCGGAGTTGTGGCGATCCAGCTTGAAGTTTTGGTGTCGAAATTCCCTAATTCCTGTAATGCCTTATATTGTTCTTCGGTCAGGATTTCGATACCCATTTCGTCAGCCATATCTATGGCGCTATTTTTAGGTTTGTGCTCTTTTCGTGAATCCAGCGCTTTACGATCGTAACACAAGCTTCTACGTCCTTTTGGGCTTTCAGCCACGCAGTCGAAAAAAATATATTCGTTTGTATTTTTATCATAACCCACAACATCTGGTTCGCCGTCAGTCTTTTCCATTTCAAGGAGTGACCAGAGTTTTGTTGGATTTGCTTGTAGCTTCTCTTGTACTTTATTCCATTCAATATCGGCATGGCGTGTTTTATTTTTTTCAAAACGCGTTTTAAGGATGCTGATAATTTCCTCCTGATGTTCTGGTGATAATTTATTTTTGCTCATGATATTTTTATTTGTTTATTCCTGTCTGCGAACCATTTCGTTAATCCAGATTGGGGCGAAAGGCGAGGTACAACCTTTTGAAGTTGGGTAATCTCTATAAATACCTAATTTTTCTCCAATAGCAAGAGCGCGTTCCCGATATTCAGGATGATTAATTCCGATTTGTGCCAAAGTGCTATTCATTGTCCATTGCACTTCCGGAGCTGCTTTTGGCATCTCGTTTTCAATTCTGTCGAGAAGAGCCGGAATATCGACTAATTCAGGATTGCGGGTTACGCAGCCGCTGGTAAGGCTCCAGCCGGCACGTGCCTGCATAATATCAGATGTATGCATCCACTTTTGTCGTAAAGTTTCCTTGTCTGGATATTCTTTTATGACATACGAATAAAACCAATCGGCAATATGCGTGAATTTTTCTGAAGAAACCATTTTGGCAATTTCGTCGTTTGAAAGCTTTTTGGGATCTATAATTAAGGCAGCTAAAAAGCGGGCCTCAACATTTCCGGTATCCCAAAGTTCTAAGGCTAGTTCATGATTGGTTTTTATCTTTTTAGCAATAGTTCGTATGTCGCCCATTTTAACACCAAATTGATTATCTCCTGCGCCACGCTTTTTGTTTTGCGCACGCATTTTTTCGTCACCAAGAGCTTCAAGTTGTGCTAATATATCTTTTGCCTTCATTTTGATTCTGTTTTGTATTGTAAAGATAATTAATCATTTAATCCTTTTCCGTCAAGAATTTGTGGAATAGCATTTTCAACTCTTGACTCTCGCGTTTTGGCTTGTTTTGGCTGAGAAAAATGTAACAGATAAGCTCTTTGACGACCGGGAGTTAAGGCTTCGAAAGCTTTTTTTAATGTAGAATCTTCATCTAACTGCTTTTGAAATTCTTCAGAAACCGGAAAATCTGCGGTTTTTTTTAATTCGACTTTTAAGCCTGCTTTTTCTATTTCAATAGCCTCATAGATATAGGTTTTTAGAACGCTTTTTAACTTGACAATTTCTTTAAGATTGGTAAATCTAATTTGACGTGCGGCCTGAACATTCTCCGATTGTTGGATCAGGATGCCTTCAGTATCTTTTAATAAAGCGCCTTTAAAAAATAAAAAGGCGCAATACTCTTTAAAATCGTGTATTAAAACAATATTTTTTTGTTGGTGCGTATAACAAGGAGTGCCCCATTTTAACTCTTCTGTCAATTGACAATCAAGTGCAATCGTTCTTAATTGTTCTAATTCTTCCTGCCATTTACCGGCTTTGCTAAAATAAAAATCAACTTTCGGATTCATGCTGTTTGTTTTATGGGTTAAACTGAAATAGTTTTTCTGTCTGCAGGTCTAAAATACCAGGAAAGAACAGTTAAAACAAGTAATAAAGTTGGACCAAAATAAGCAATAGCTTCGTCACCCTTGGCAAAGTGTGATAAAATAGCACCAGACATTGCGAAGAAGAAACCCGCATAAGCCCATTCTTTTAGTAACGGGAATTTTGGAATCAGTATTGCGATAACGCCTAATAATTTCCAAACACCTAATATAACCATAAAGTAAAGCGGATAACCTAAATGTGCCATCATATCTACTTCTTCCTTAACTTGCAATATTTGCACTATTCCGGTTGCAGTCATTCCTAATGCCAGCCAAAGTGTGGCAACCCAGTATATAATTTTGTTTCTCTTTGTCATGATGTTTTATTTTAATTTATTTACTATTTCCTGAAGTCGATTGTGCGCCATATTGATGCCTTGTTTAAACGGAAGCTGCAGCATTTGATCTCTTAAAGCATTCGATTTGTAAACAATTTGCATAGTTAGTTTACTGGTGTTTTCTGTAAGTGCTTCAAATTCTAAGAATTCTAATTGAACTGCAAACGGTGAATTCTCCATTTCAAAGGTTCGTGTAATTTTTTGGTTGGGAATATACTCATGAATGGCGCCATTCATCTGAACAACTACATTTCCATTAGGGTCACTGGTCTCAAATTGATATCCGCCGTGTTTTTTGTTTTCCAGTTTTAATACTTTGGTTCCCATCCATTGTTCTACAATTCCGGGTTCTATATAAGCCTTGAAGAGTAGGGAAACAGGTAAATCAAAATCTCTTGTAATGACGAGTTCCTGTTTCCCGTCTTCGGCACTTATTTTTGTTTTTAATTCCATATTGGTTTAGTTTTTTGGTTTATAGTTTTTCATTATATCCTCAAGTTTATTGAATCTGTCGTCCCACATTTTTCTGAAAGGTTCAATGAATTCGGCTACTTCTCTCATTCTTTCTGCGTTTATAGTGTAATGAACTTCCCTGCCGTTTTGTGTTTGCTGAAGCAATTCACATTCGGTTAGGATTTTTAAATGTTTTGAAACGGTTGGTCGCGCTGTGTCAAAGTTGGATGCTATAGCACCCGCCGTCATCGAATGCGAAGTCACCAAAAGTAAAATCGCTCTTCTTGTGGGATCGGCTATTGCCTGAAATACATCTCGTCTTAAATTCATTATGAAGTTATTTGGCTACAAATATATGTGTAGTTATTTAACTACGCAAATATTTAGAGCTATTTTTTTGTAATTGACAAGAAATCTGTCGTTTATGAGTTTACTTTGGAATAGTCTTGTATGTTTTTAAAATAAATAATGCATTTGAAAACCTGTTTTGCACTGTTTTTAATAAAAGGATTACTGAAGGATTTAAAATTAGTGCCTATTATGAAAAAAGAGTATTTATAGTGATTCAGGGAAATTAGCAAATTTGTTCCTGCAAAGGTTTATATGATATCTTTTGAATCCTGATAAAATTTTGATGGTGATATTTTTTTTATTAAACGGAATTGTTTGTTAAAATGGGAAGGGCTATTGTAGCCACTTAAATAAGCGGCTTCAGTAATTCCATAATTATCTTCTCTAATTAATTTGCAGGCATATCCAATTCGTATTTCATTTAGAAAAGATGAAAAAGTTTTTTTTGTTCTATTTTTAAAATAACGGCAAAAGCAGTTTTATTCATGGAAACTATTTCTGCCACTTCATCCAAAGTTATTGAGTTACCTCAACTAAAAATTTCTCCGGTCGTTTTGGAAAAGATTCACCTGATAGGTCAATGTTGTGCAATGAAGTAATAAAATCAATTTACAAGAAGTGTCAAATTAGGCAGGAATAACGATTGAAGTATAAAGACTATAAAGTTTCCATCCTAGTGATTGATACAAAGGTTTTCCTTCTTCTGTGGCAACTAAAAAGTTTTTGGAAATACCTTTTGATAATGCAATTTTTTCAAGTTCTTTCATTAAAAATGTTGCAAGCCCTTTTCTTTTATGATTATCATCAGTCAAAATTCTATCATATACCGCCATTTGATCAACAAGAATAAGGCGACCTGTGGATGCTACTTCGCCTTTGTGAGTAACTATTTTAATAACAAAAGTTGAATTATAATTAGTTGTTTCTAATTTATAATCGTTATGTAAACGTATATTTGGAATAGTCATCGGATGAAAACAAGACATCATATAACCTTGAGGCTGAACTATCCATTTCTTCGATATATGACGTTTTACTTCGCTTGGGGAAGCACAAACTTTTAAAAAGACCCACGGTTCATCTATATCTTTCGAAAGCTGGATAAAATCGGTATTAAGTTCTGTAAAGACATAGCGAGTTTTCTGTTTTTCAAGACCCACATCCACCTTTAAGCCGGATTTAAATTTAACAGGTAATGGCAATTTTCTCGAAATACTCCAGGCTTTAAGCCAGTTTTCAACGATTTCTGAAGAAATAGAATCATTCATGGTTAGATATATTATAAACAAATATAGTAAAAACAACAATTGTTAGATTTAGAAATTGAAGATCCCATGACGGAGTTCAAACCAATACTCCACTCAAATACTGACTTTTTAAAAAGTAAAAAACCTAATAAGATTTCGAACAAAAAAAGCCTGAGAATCTATATTCTTAGGCTTTTTCTTTTTTATAGTGACCACGGTGGGATTTGAACCCACACGCCCTTACGAGCACCACCCCCTCAAGATGGCAAGTCTACCGTTTCTCCACGTGGCCAAAAATGAAAAAAGGTCATTCGCCGTGGCGAACAACCTTTGTGACCCGACTGGGGCTCGAACCCAGGACCCCATCATTAAAAGTGATGTGCTCTACCAACTGAGCTATCGAGTCATTGCTTTCAAGAAACTTATGTTGTTAATCACATAATTTGTGACCCGACTGGGGCTCGAACCCAGGACCCCATCATTAAAAGTGATGTGCTCTACCGACTGAGCTATCGAGTCATTATGTTTCTTGAATGCGGGTGCAAATATAAGGAGTTTATTTTATTATTTGCAAGCATTTTTATTATAAATTTGTCTTTTTTTAACCAACGTCTACAACGCCCTAGTTTATAGGGTTTTATTAAAATGAAAAAAATCATCTTATTAGGATATATGGGTTGCGGAAAGTCAACAATTGCCCAAAATCTCTCAAAAATTATAAATATTCCGTTTTTAGATTTAGATAAATGCATCGAAAAAAGAGCCAATTTATCCATAAATGAAATTTTTGAACAACATGGAGAAATCTATTTTAGAAAATTAGAACACAAAATGTTTGTTGAATTACTTCAATCTTCAGAAAATAACATTATCGGATTAGGTGGGGGAACTCCATGTTATGCAAATAATCATTTATTGTTACAAAGAGATGATATTATGTCTGTTTATTTAAAAGCTTCTATCGAGACTTTATATAATAGATTAGTGCACAATAAAAGTAAGCGTCCTTTGATTGCAGATATGGATGAAGAGGAAATGAAAGAATTTATCGCGAAGCATTTATTCGATCGCAGCTTTTATTACAACCATGCGCAACATAAAGTTGTGGTTGATGATAAAACGGTCGAAGAAACGGTTGAGGATATTGTCGCTTTATTAGCTTAAAAAAGCGTAATCGCCTTCTTTGTCGTCAAAAACAACCTGAACATGCTCTAATAAAGAAGTTGAAAGTGAAATGCCTTTAAAATCGGCCTTTACCGGATACTTTTTATGATTTCGGTCTACAAGTACTGCTGTTTTGAATTTCTTAAGCGGAACGTCTAAGAAATGACGAACAGCATAGATTAAAGTTGTGCCTGAGTTTAAAACGTCATCAACTAATACTAAACCTTTGTTTTGGTACTCTTCTTTAGTCAAAGAAGTCTGAATTGGCGATTGCGGATTTTGTTTGTCGACTTTGACATCGCAGGTCGAAACTTTAAGTGTTGAGATAGTACTTAACGCCAAAGCAATTTTTTTGGCAAAAATAGATCCGTTAGAAGCGATTCCGGCAATCACAACTTCTTCTTCGTCAACAAAGGTCTCGTAAATTTGATAAGCGATACGTTTGATTTTGTGTTCGATTTCCTGATTGGTTAAGATGATGTTTTTGCTCATGATTTATTTTTTTGCTAAAATACAAATAAGAATTTTAGATTTTAGAATTTAGATTTCAGATTTTTGAATGGAATTGTTCAGATGGAAAATTGGAATTTAATTCTCTTCTTCTTCATCAATAATATCATTCCCATATTCATCAATATCTCTACGATCTTTTTTAGTTGGTCTTCCTGCGCCGGTTTTTCTATAATGTTCTTTAGATAGTTTTAATAGTTCTAAATGTGCATAAGCTTCAGCTGGCGTTTCGTTTTTGCGGTATATGTCAACCAGTTTTGCTCCAACACGACTTTCAGGAATATCAAGTACAGTAATAATTTGTGTAATCTGATCTTTTCTGAAGGTAATTCTGTCCGTTGGAAAAACTTCTTTCGATGGCTTGGCAACCTGCCCATTTACAGTAATATGGTTCTTTTTGCATGCTTCAGTTACCATATTTCGGGTCTTATAATAGCGCACGCACCATAAGTATTTATCTATTCTCATAATTTTTCTAAAATCAAAGTTAAATTCTTTACAAAAATAAATCAATATTGTATCTTGCGCACCTAAAAAATTAACAATAATGAATAAATTTAAATATTATTTTATTTTATTGCTTGCCGGGATTTCTTTGGTTTCTTGTAATAAAAGTGATGATGACGATGATGCAGTGGTAGTTCCTTTGAATGATTATACCGTACAATATAAGGCAGATAACGACTCTATTGTTAAATATTTAAATACTAATTATATTACGGTTACTAATAGTTCCGGTACTCCGCAAGATCAGGACGTTGTTATTAGTAAGATTACAGATCCTGCAACGCAGCCTTCTATTATGTCATATCTTAATAGTGCTTCTTTTCCTAAGTTGTTGACTAGAGATGTTTATAATGATAGTATTACTTATAAAATTTATTATTTGATCTTAAGAGAAGGAACGGGACAAAATCCTATCAATACGGATAAGGTTGTAGCTACTTATAAAGGGAACTTATTAAATGGGACTGTTTTTGATTCTTCTAATGGAGGAATTCCTGGAAGATTTTTTTTATGGCCATATGATCAACCCACAGCAGACGCATTTCCTGTAATTGATGGTTGGTCAGAAATTTTTCCAAAATTTAAAACTGGTACTTCGAGTACTGCTAGTGATGGTGTAATTACCTATACTGATTTTGGCGCTGGTGTAATGTTTCTACCTTCCGGACTTGGTTATTATGCTGAAGTTAAAACAGATATTCCTGCATATTCGCCTTTGGTCTTTAGTTTTAAATTGTATGACTTGCAAAGATTAGACCATGATCAGGATGGTGTTTATGATTATCAGGAAGATGTTAATGGCGATGGTTATTTATATGATTTTAGAGATACGGCGAAGTATCCGAAGCCGACAGATAATTTAGTAGACGATACTGATAAAGATGGTATTGCTGACTTTGTTGATGGAGATGATGATGGAGATGGTTATACAACAAGATTTGAACTTACTAAACCAACAGGCGCTACCTATTCAGGTGTAAGTAAATATTATCCTTACGATCCAATTTTAGATAATCCGAATACACCTAATACTGATGAATCTGAAATTTGGGGTATTCCAAGAAGACCAACTGGAGCGCTTGCTGATCCTACGAAACCGGAATCTATTACTAATTCAAAAGCATTTGTGCCGGAAGATTATACAGCTCCTGGACGTACAAGAATGCATGTGGATAAAACCTATCCTTTTCAAAAGAATTAAATTTATTTCCTATAAATATAAAACCTCGAAATCACTTTCGAGGTTTTTTTATAAGTAATATTTCCATGGAAGTTCTTTTTAAGCTTTAAGAATTTACGTGGTTATTTGTTCGTGTGCTTTTAATGAAAAATACAAGCGTAATTTATAATTATAAAAAAACCTCGAAAATCACTTTTCGAGGTTTTTTATAAAGTAAGAAAAGTAAAAAATTATTTTCTTTTGATAACTCTTTCTACAGCTTCAACAATCGCCTGATTGTTTAGTTTGTATTTTTCCATTAATTGCTCCGGAGTTCCAGACTCACCAAAACTATCATTTACTGCTACGAATTCTTGTGGAGCAGGAGTGTTTAAAGCTAATACTCTTGAGATGCTTTCTCCAAGGCCTCCAAGGATATTGTGCTCTTCTGCAGTTACCACACATTTAGTTTTTGCCAATGATTTAAGAATCGCTTCTTCGTCAAGTGGTTTGATCGTGTGGATGTTGATTACTTCAGCAGAGATTCCTTTTGCTTCTAAAGCTTCAGCAGCAATAAGCGCTTCCCAAACTAGGTGTCCTGTTGCTACGATTGTAACATCAGTTCCTTCGTTTAATAAAATTGCTTTTCCAATTACGAATGGCTCGTCAGCAGGAGTGAAGTTAGCTACAACCGGACGACCAAAACGTAAGTAAGCAGGACCATGGTGATCAGCTAATGCTAAAGTTGCTGCTTTAGTTTGGTTGTAATCGCAAGTGTTGATTACAGTCATTCCAGGTAACATTTTCATTAAACCAATATCTTCTAAGATTTGGTGTGTTGCACCGTCTTCACCCAGTGTTAAACCAGCGTGAGAAGCACAAATTTTTACGTTTTTATCAGAATAAGCAACTGATTGACGAATTTGATCGTAAACTCTTCCTGTAGAGAAGTTAGCAAAAGTTCCTGTAAAAGGAATTTTTCCTCCAATTGTTAAACCTGCAGCAATACCAATCATATTAGCTTCTGCGATTCCAATTTGGAAAAAACGCTCCGGATGATTTTTCTTGAAATCATCAAATTTTAATGATCCAATTAAATCCGCACATAATGCAACCACATTTTCGTTTTTTTGACCTAATTCAGTCATTCCCGCTCCAAAACCTGAACGGGTATCTTTACTTCCTGTATTTGTATATTTTTTCATTTTGTTTTTTTGCTGTACGCAATAGGCTGTAGGCAATAGGCATAAAGCTTACTGCTTAAAGCTTAAAGCTTTTTTAATAATCGATTTGATCTGCAGAATAGTTTTGAGCCAAAGCACTTGCCAACTGATCGTTGTTTGGTGCTTTACCATGCCATGCATGTGTATGCATCATAAAGTCTACTCCGTTACCCATTTCAGTATATAATAAAATACAAACTGGTTTTCCTTTTCCGGTTCTTGATTTAGCATCTGTTAAGCCTGCAAGGATAGCGTCGATGTTGTTTCCTTCTTTAATTTCAAGAACGTCCCAGTCAAAAGCTTCAAATTTAGCACGGATACTTCCCATTGGTAAAACTTCATCAGTTGTACCGTCAATTTGTTTTCCGTTAACGTCGATTGTTGCAATAAGGTTGTCTACTTTTTTTGCAGAAGCATACATGATCGCTTCCCAGTTTTGACCTTCTTGTAATTCACCATCTCCATGTAAAGTATAGATCAAATGATTGTCTCCATTTAATTTTTTTGCCTGAGCTGCTCCAAGAGCTACAGATAAACCTTGCCCTAATGAACCAGATGCAATACGAACTCCAGGTAATCCTTCGTGAGTTGTTGGGTGCCCTTGTAAACGAGAGTTTAATAATCTGAAAGTTGCAAGTTCTGAAACAGGGAAATAACCACTACGTGCTAAAACGCTGTAAAATACTGGAGAAATATGACCATTTGAAAGGAAAAAGATGTCTTCTCCAATTCCGTCCATATCAAAACCTTCTTTGCGCTCCATAATATTTTGGTATAAGGTTACCAAAAATTCAGTACAACCTAGTGAACCACCTGGGTGTCCTGAGTTGACAGCATGTACCATTCGAAGAATATCTCTTCTTACTTGGATAGTTAAATCGCTTAATTGTTGTGTGTTAGGCTTCATTTTATATGTAAAAGTTAAACTGGAGCAAAAGTAATTTTTATTTTGCGGGGAGACAAATGATTTTTTGCTTTAGTTTGCTGGAATTGTTAAATTCCACCGCTTTTTTTATTGATCCTGAAAAAAAGACCGAAATGTTTTAGATATCTTGAGCGAGATAACTTAATTGTATCGTTTTTTATTGAAAATTTAAATAAAAAAAGTCCCTTTTGGGACTTTGATTTCGTTTTTAAAATGTATCTGAAATAGGGGTTTAATTAGTGTCACCTTCACTGTAGAAATTATTTTCTTCGTCTTCTGACCCAATTTCTTCTTGTTTATCATCAAGTTCTGAGCCTGGTATATCTAAGTCATTTCCGAGTTTATCACTGTTTTGTTTCCATTCATGATTATCCTGATTGACGATTCTTTCACCGGAAATATCTTCGGGATCAATGTCTTCTAATTGATCTTCCTGATTGTAAATATCTTCATTTGCCGGATAATCTAGGTTTTCCAGATTTTTTTCAATTTGATCTTCTTTAATTGGGTTATTATCGTCTGAATTTATCATGATTTCTATATTTAAATGGATATTATTTTCGTTTTTCTATTTCATTAAAATTAAGGAATCAATGTTGTTGTGGTGTTATACTTTACTATTGTATATGTTGTAACTTTTACATTTGATTGTTTCCTGAAAAACGGTCACTTATTTGCGTTAGGGATAGAAGCGGTATCTCCCGATTTAGAAAAACAAGGCTTTTTAGCCTACCGTCTGGACACATCTCTAAAGAGTATCCAGCCTTGCATGACTGAATTGAATTTTTGCAGGCCAATCCAAAAGGTTGTGATACCAGGTTTTCT
>NZ_LMEF01000013.1:241-63700 GCF_001427905.1 Flavobacterium sp. Root420 | reverse complement strand
CACTTTCTGCTAATTGTCTTATCGAATAAATACTATTAGCAAACAAGCGATTGAGAATAGAATTACCTCTATTCAACAATCGCTTGTCTTTTAAATTTTCAAAATATCTAGTCTGCACTTTTTCTCAAATATAATTAAAAAAAAATATTTGTGTCCAGACGGTAGCTTTTTAGCCGTAGTTTTTGTTAATCGGGAATTTAGCCGAAAGCCCGACCCGGAGGGACACGCCCTTATTAAGATTCTAAGATTCTGAGTTGCTAAGTTGCTGAGATTAAAAATCTGCATAACACAAACTTGCCAATCTTTGCGGAGTTTCTAGTGTGATCTTTCCTTCGTCAAGATGACAAAACTATGCGAGTAAAAAAATAACCTTAGCTACTCTCCCTCAACCCTAGCATACTTTTCAATTAAAAAAACTTAGCGACTTAGAGTCTTCGTGGCAAACCCCAAAACAAATAAGAAAACTTTAATAATTCAATTTTGCATTACGTCTTCAAAAAATAGTAATTTTGAAATTCGAAGTTCAAAAATCAATTTATTATGAAATATCATCAAATAAACAGCGCTCTTTTTGTAAAAAATCGCAAAAAATTCACGGCAGAAATGAAACCTAACAGTGTTGCCGTTTTCAATTCAAATGACATTTATCCGGTTAGTGCCGACAGTACTTTGCCGTTTGCGCAGCACCGTGATATTTTTTATCTGAGCGGTGTGGATCAGGAAGAAAGCATTTTGCTTTTGTTTCCGGATGCGCCTTTTGAGAACCAAAAAGAAATACTTTTCCTGAAAGAAACCAGCGAACATATCGCGATTTGGGAAGGTGAAAAACTGACTAAGGAACGTGCTTATCAGGTTTCGGGAATCAGAACAGTTTATTGGTTGCAGGATTTTCATAAAGTTTTGAACGAAATGATGACCTATGCAGATACGATGTATATCAACACCAACGAACATTATCGCGCGACTATTGAGACAGAAACTCGTGAAGCTCGTTTTGTAAAATGGTGGAAAGAACGTTATCCAGCGCACAATGTGGCAAAAAGTAATCCAATTTTGCAACGTATTCGTTCAGTAAAAGAAAGCGAAGAAATCGATTTGATTCAGCACGCTTGTGATATTACGGAGAAAGGTTTCCGCAGATTGCTTTCGTTCGTAAAACCAAATGTTACCGAATATGAAATTGAGGCTGAATTGGCGCACGAATTCATTCGTAACCGTTCTAAAGGTTTTGCTTACACACCAATTATTGCTTCGGGAAATAATGCAAATGTTTTACACTATATCGAAAACAATCAGCAATGTAAAGCCGGAGATTTGATTTTATTGGATGTTGCAGCGGAATATGCTAATTATTCAAGCGACATGACAAGAACGATTCCGGTTTCGGGAAAATTCTCTGAAAGACAAAAAGCAGTTTACAATGCGGTTTTAAGAGTTAAAAATGAAGCTACAACAATGTTAACTCCAGGAACACTTTGGAAACAATATCACATTGAAGTGGGTAAAATCATGACTTCGGAATTATTAGGTCTAGGTTTGATTGACAAAGCTGATGTTCAAAATGAAAACCCGGATTGGCCGGCTTACAAAAAATATTTTATGCACGGAACTTCACACCACATGGGATTGGACACGCATGATTACGGATTGCTTCACGAACCTATGAAAGCGAATATGGTTTTTACGGTTGAACCAGGAATTTATATTCCGGCTGAAAGTTTCGGAATTCGTTTGGAAGATAACGTTGTGGTTCAGGAAAAAGGAGCACCTTTTAACCTGATGCGCAATATTCCAGTTGAAGCAGATGAAATTGAAAGTTTGATGAATTCTTAGAAAGAGAAAATAGAATAAAGAGTAAAGAAAAAAGACAGAAACGACTGGCAGAAATGCTGGCCGTTTTTGTTTTTACCATATAAGTGATATAAGTTCATTTAAAATTGAACTGATTGACTAATATTGTAACTCAAAAAGTTTTATACTTCTGATATCGTTTTGCCTTTTGTTATCTTTGTGATTATACTTTAAAAACATTATTTTGAAAAACATTTCATATAAAAACACTAAAATATCTTTTACAGATTCAGGCGAGGGAACTGCGGTTGTATTGCTTCACGGCTTTTTGGAAAACAAAAAAATGTGGCAGGAATATGTTGCTCTTTTTTCCAAACAATATCGCGTTATCGCTATTGATTTATTGGGTCATGGCGAATCAGATTGCTTAGGATATGTACATTCTATGGAAGAAAATGCAAATGCTGTTCACGAAGTTTTAGCATCATTAAAAATTAAAAAAGCAATTATTCTAGGACATTCCATGGGTGGTTATGTTGGTTTGGCTTTCGCCGAATTATATCCGCAGCATATTCAAAAATTAGTTTTACTGAATTCAACTTCAAAAGAAGATAGTGCCGAGAAAAAGTTGAATCGAACTCGCGCCATAAAAGCCGTAAAACAAAATTATGTGAGTTTTGTTAGTTTAGCCATTTCCAATTTATTCAGTGAAAACAACAGAACCAGATTGGTTGATGAAATTGAGAAAGTAAAAGTTGAGGCTTTAAAAACACCTTTGCAAGGAATTGTGGCATCTCTTGAAGGAATGAAAATCAGAAAAGATCGCGAAGTACTTTTGCATGAAAATAGATTCCCGGTTTTATTGGTTTTAGGCAAAAAAGATCCTGTTTTAAATTATGAAGAAAGTCTATCACAAATTGATGATACAACTGTCGAACTTGTTTCCTTTGAAGACGGACATATGAGTCAAATTGAGAACAAGGAAGAATTAAAACCCATATTAGCCGAATTCTTTAGCAAATAAAATCAAAAAAGGCCGTCTCAAAAAATTCGAGACAGCCTTTTTCTTATTGTTGGGGGCAAAAATTTTAAATTAGGTAATAATATATATTTTAAATTTAAATAAGACTGCTCTTATCAAATTGAATAAGCCCTTTATAAGATGCGCCAAAGATATTTTAATAATTGTAATTGTTCAACAAACACTTGTTAAAAAACAGGAAATTTGAAGCCTCAAAATCACTTTTATCTATACTATACATTTTGATCATTATTAAAACACAGTATACAATAAAAACGCACAAAAAGAGAAGAATCATTTAAAAATACAACATTACGTTTCGGAAAATTTAATTAACAAGCTGATAATTAGACCTTATTTTTTCGCATAAAGTCTATTTTTTCGTTATTGTTAAATATTTCGCCAAATAAAAACGTCTGGAATGCCTTTTGAAAACAAAAAAGTCAAACAAATTTTAAAAGAAAAATCATACTAAAGCAAAACCTGACATAATTCTATTATTCTTATACTATTTTTTCTTCAAAAGGAATATTGATATCAAATATTTCGTTCAATAGTAATACAATTTCCTCCAGGTAAATATTCAGAATATCTTTTGTAATAGTCATATTCAATTCTTTTTCTTCTTTAAATCCAAAAGGCAAAAATCCTGATTTTAGGTTTTTAAACGAAATGATACCTACTTCGATTGGAAAATCTTTAGCTTCACTTTCAAACATGAACGCATACGCCAGGACCTGGATAATTTTGTCGTTTTTAAGCTCTTGGGTTAATCCATTCCAGGACTTAAGGATAACATTCGTTTTTTCGACTTTCCCAGTCTTATAATCAATGATTCTTATTTTTCCGTTGCGTAGCTCAATTCTGTCGACATTTCCTTTAATCAAGACAGGAAATGGCAAATTTGGATGAATGAGCTCACGTCCGAATGTTTGTTCTAAAGCAATGATTTGAATTGCATCTCCATTCTGAATGGATTCTAATTCCATTTTAAGGAAATTTGAAACATTGCGTTTTGCAACTTCAAAGGCCAAAAGGTTTCTTCCTTTTTTAATTTCGCCTTCTTTATAAACCACTTTAAATTGTTTTAGAACTTCATCGTCTAACAATTTAAAACATTTCGCAATATCATCTTCCGAAATAAATTTGCCAATAAAAGGCTCATAAAGCACTCTTAAGGTTTCGTGAATTATGGTTCCCAGTGTGTTTAAGGCAATATTTTCCTCTACTTCCTCTACTTCCCTGATGCGAAGTATTTTTTGGAAATAAAAATCAATCGGATTTCTAATATAACTTGTCAATGCCGAAGGAGAAAACCCCGTTGTTGCTATTTCTCTCAAACGCTCCATAACCGCTTCTGATTTCGGAACAACTATAGGCTGATATGCAGTTGTAGGCAAAACAGGATTGTAAATATCAAAAGTTAGATTATGTTTCTGCTGTTTTTCAACTTCTAACTGCGTAATAAAACGGCTTCGTTCGCCAGCATCTAAGCCATCATTTTCCGTATTATAAATCAAATAGATATTTTTAGCCCTTTGCAATAAATGATAAAAATGATAGGTATAAATAGCATCCTTTTCTTTAAAAGTTGGCAAACCTAATTCCTTCTTCACATCATACGGGATAAAAGAATTTTGAGATTTCCCTGCCGGAAATTTGCCTTCATTCATAGAAGTTACAATTACGGTTTCAAAATCCAGAACACGACTTTCTAAAACCCCCATAATTTGCAATCCATGAAGGGGTTCTCCTTCAAACGAAACTTCAGCGACATCAATAACCTGTTTGTAAATAGCATACAAAGTATCTATATTATCAATATGCTTATGTTGCAAATAATAATTAGTCAACTTATTGATGACTTTAAAAATAGCATAAACAAAAGCTTTGGCTATTTTTTCATCTTCATTATCGTTGCTAAAATTTTCTTTTATTAAAATTAAAAGTGTTGAAATATTCTCAAGAACTGCTATTGCACCATTCTCCCATTTACGAAATAGCAATAAAAATAAATTTGATGGAGAAGTATTAAGTTCGAATAACTTGTTATGTGTAATAAAAGTATAGTTATTCTCTTTGATGATTTTAACCAAATTATTAGCCTTCGCATAAGGTTCAACTAATGGATGTGTTAAAACATCTAATACATCTTTATAATAAAAAACATAACTCTCTCCTTTTCTTGAAAGCGCATTGGTGTGCATTTTAAACAATTTGGCTATCAATATTTGCGATGGGTTATTTTTACCTGAATATCCCATTGTAATATTTAATGCTCCAACCGAAGAAGGCAAAGCATATAAAATTGGCATTAAAAGATTTTCTTCACCCAGAACGATTGCAACTTTGTCAAGTGATGAAATTTCGTTTTCGGTAATTATGTTTTCTATAATACTCCCAGCTAATTTTGCCTGTCCAATAGTTTTTGGAGTTCCGATTACCTGAATGTTTTTTGATTGAGAAAAATCATCTACAATCCATTCAAAAGGATTTGCTTTATAATGTTTCCAGTTTTCTTTGAAACGTCGTACAAAAAGACCAGCATCGTGATAAGGATCATTTAAAAAAGTCTGATCTACATCCCAATATATTTTAGCCTGATCGAGAGCGAGAAGATGTTGCACTATTTTTTCTTCAGCAGCATTCAAGGCATTAAAACCGGCAAAAATAAAAGTACGATTCGAAATAGTGTTCGAAAAATGATTTAAGTTGTTGACTGCTTCACGATAAATCAGCCCTTGATATCCGATTGATTTATTCAGTAAATGTTCATAAAGAGAATTATAATAAAGCGGAAGAAGTTTCCAAAAATCAATATAATTTTCAAGAAGCTTTGTTTTGTTTTCAACTTCAATTCCCCACTTTTTAATATCCTCAATATCTTTTAGGTAAGACAAAACATGTGAGGGATCTAAAAGATAGCGATCTATTTCATTAAAATCCTGTAAAAGTGTTTTTGCCCAATTAGCAAATAATTCAAATGATTGTTGATTTTGTTTTTCTGTAACAGAAAGATAAACTTCATAGAATTCAAATAATAGTTCAATGGAGTCCACAGAACGAATAGAAGCAACATCCTGTACGAAATCCTCAATACTGGTAATTTCAGGAGAAAGAATTGTTTGATTCGTTTCTTTTTTTAAAGCTTCTATCAAAAAAACCTTAGCTCTTTTATTTGGTAAAATGATAGTGGTTTCAGCAAGTTTTGCAGAAAAATTCTGAATTACAACAGTAGCTATTTTTTCTAAAAAAGAAGTATTTATCATTTGATAAAAATAAAAAAAGCCATTCAATTAAGAATGGCTTTTAGTATTTATTTTAAACTGTAAATTATAGTTTACCTTGGTATTTAGAACCAATGTGTCTAATTTCAGTTCTTCTGTTTTGTGCTTTACCTGCAGCAGTTTTGTTGCTTGCAACTGGTTGAGACTCACCAAAACCTTTAGATTGTAAGTTATCAACACTTACTCCTCTTTCGATTAAAGCGTTCATTACAGCAGCAGCTCTATCTTCAGATAATTTTTGATTCAATTTATCAGAACCATCGCTATCAGTGTGTCCTTCAATGCTAAATTTAGCATTTGGATAGTTGATAAGGATTTGTTTGATTGCATCTAATCTAGCTTGAGTTTCTTTATCTCCAGTTTTGAAAGTAGCTTTCCCTGAGTTAAAGTAAACTGCTCTTGCTTGAACTTTAAGATCTTCCAAAGCTTCAGCAGTAACTTCTGGACAACCTCTGTTAGAAGCAGGACCATAAACTGTAGGACAGTCATCATCTTTATCAGCAACACCATCTTTGTCAGCATCTAAGAAAGGACAACCACCATTTTCTTTAGGACCAGCAACAGTAGGACATTTGTCATCTTTGTCAGCGATTCCGTCACCGTCAGCATCTGGACAACCTTTTAAAGCAGCTAAACCAGCAACATCTGGACAAGCATCATCTTTGTCAGCAATTCCGTCTCCGTCAGTATCAGGACATCCGTTTAATGCAGCTAAACCGAATACATCTGGACAAGCATCACTAGCGTCAACGATTCCGTCTCCGTCAGTATCAGGACAACCATTGAATTGTTTTAAACCAGCAACATCTGGACAAGCATCATCTTTGTCATAAATTCCGTCTCCGTCAGTATCTTTACCTCCAAATTTGAAAATAAGACCTGCAGTGTGTTGGAAAACAGATCTATCATAAGTTTTCTCGTCATTAGCTGCCACAGCCCATTTGTATTTTGTAGCAAGCTCAAGACCAATAGCATCAGTAAACCAAAAAGTGATACCAGCTCCTGGATTAACAGTTCCAAAACTATTATCTCCAAAGAAAGTATAACCTCCACCTACAGATAACGAAGGATCAATAACTTTAGATTTGATTAATTCCTGGAAGCTATATTTAATAGTAGCATCAATTCCATAATACATCAAATCACCAGGATTAGTTACAACATTTCCTCTTGAGTCGTGCCCTGGAGCACTTGGATTGAAAGTAACAAATTTATCAATTTTGTTTACAGAACCCTGTAAACCAACAGAGAAACCATGACCTACATATCTATTCACACCAATATAAGACAAAGAAGGAAGGATGTTCCAGTTGTCATCTACAGCAAATGGTTGAGAAAAGTGTTGATCAAAGAAACCACTTCCTGACCCAGAACTTGTTCTAGTGTCAATGGCATTAACTCCAAAAGAGATAGCCCATGGATTGTTACTGTCTTGTGCGTGAGAACTTAAACCCATCACCATCATCACAGCAACTAAAAGTTTGTTAAGATGTTTCATACTTAATTTTTTTAATTACAATTTAGTTAATTACAGACAAAAGTAACACCAAAATTTTTAAATACAAAATGAAATGTTAAAAAAAACCTACAAAAATTATTTAAAATGGGAATTATATAACTTTTAACTTTTCTCCAACAACTTTAAAAGCCCTTATCGCCTTGTCTAAGTGTTCTTTAGAATGCGCAGCTGATAATTGAACTCTAATTCTCGCTTTCTCTTTCGGAACCACCGGAAAGAAAAATCCAATAACATAAATACCTTCTTTTAAAAGTTCATTTGCCATTGTTTGAGACAATTTTGCATCATATAACATTACAGGAACAATTGCAGAATCTCCATCTATAATATCAAAACCGGCTTTTTTCATCCCTTCTTTAAAATAATTAGTATTCCATTCCAATTTATCTCTTAACGAAGTATCTTTTTCTAATAATTCAAAAACTTTAATCGAAGCTCCTACAATAGCTGGCGCAAGAGAATTTGAAAACAAATAAGGTCGTGAGCGTTGACGCAATAACTCGATTATTTCTTTTTTTGCCGTTGTATATCCTCCCATTGCACCACCTAACGCTTTCCCAAGTGTTCCGGTAATAATATCAACTCTTCCCATAACTCCTTTTGCTTCAAGAGTACCTTTACCTGTTGCTCCGATAAATCCGGCGGCATGACATTCATCTACCATTACCATTGCATCATATTTATCAGCCAAATCGCAAATTTTATCTAATGGCGCCACAAGACCATCCATAGAAAAAACTCCGTCAGTAACAATTAATTTAAAACGAGAACCAGCTTCATTAGCTTTTATTAACTGTTGCTCCAAATCTTCCATATTGCTGTTTTCATAACGATAACGAGCCGCTTTGCACAAACGAACTCCATCTATAATAGAAGCATGATTTAAACTATCTGAAATAATCGCATCATTCTCTCCTAATAAAGGTTCAAAAACACCACCATTTGCATCAAAAGCCGCAGCATATAATATTGTATCTTCAGTACCGTAAAAATCAGCAATCTTTTTTTCCAATGTTTTATGAATATCTTGTGTTCCGCAAATAAATCGAACTGAAGACATACCAAAACCATGTGTATCCATTGTATCTTTTGCCGCCTGAACCACTTCAGGATGCGAGGAAAGTCCCAAATAATTATTAGCACAAAAATTCAAAACTTTTTCTCCTGTTGAGATAGTTATTTCTGCTCCTTGTTCTGAAGTTATGATGCGTTCTTTCTTAAAAATTCCGCTGTCTTCAATTGTTTGCAATTCATTTTGCAAATGCTCTTTAATTTTACCGTACATTTTACTATATTTAATATGTTAAAAGTTAACAACTTACACTAATTAAGCCATTAACAACTGACTAATTTCTTCACAAATTTACTACATCGATTTCGGTTCCAATATACACCAAAGCTCTTTTTAACACTTTATATCCTAAATCTTCAATTGCATCTTGATATTCCTGAATTTGCTGTGCATATTTCGAGTTTATTGCACCTGTTTTATAATCAAGCAAATAAGCTTCTTTGTTTTGAGTCAAAACTATTCGATCTGGTTTTAAAATTCTTCCTTCCTTTTGAACTATAGTTTGCTCCATAAGAACAGTATTTTTCCCATCAAAACAAACATTCAACTCAGGATGAGAAACAATTTCTTGTAGTGTTTTCAAAACTTTCTCAGTTTGATCAAGTGTTATTAAACCATTCTCGATTGCTTTTGTAACCGCCAATTCAATATCTGATTTATCTTTTACAAACGCTAAAATTTCATGAATTACATTTCCATAAGAAATCGCTTCTTGCTGATGTGTACCCCACATTAAAGATTCCTTTTGGGCGATTTTAATATTTTTCGGATTCAAAACTTCCGAAACAATGGGAATCGTTTTTATTAAATCTAATGTTTGATGAGAAGGAGAAAGTTTTATTCTGTTTCCAAATTCATACTCAAATTTTTCTTCCTCATAAATCCCTTTATGTATTAAATATTTAATAAAAAAAGAAGCCATATTACTTGGGAATTCCCCGTCTTTTCTCTCTTTTATAGTTTGAGAAATAATATATAATTGTTCTTCTGCACGCGTTAGAGCCACATACAAAACATTAATATTGTCCAGTAATTCTTCTTGTTTTTTCAAATTAAAAACAGCAGAAGCATTTTCACCAAAACCTTCAACAGCACTACTATTATCGATTAATGCTTTCGGAACGCCTAAATCAGCGTTTTCTGTATCAAGCCATAATTTATCTTTTGGTTTTCTACTATAATCTTCTTCTGCAAATGGCATAATTACAATAGGAAATTCCAAACCCTTAGACTTATGAATCGTCATAATACGAACAGCATTATTGCCTTCGGGAGATGGAATACTGAATTTTTCCGAATTTTTACCCCAGTAATTCAAAAAATCTGCAATCCCGGCCTGATTTCTAATATCGCGTTCTAAAACAATATCCAAAAAATATTGCACATAAGCATTCCCTTCTGACGAAAGGGCAAATTTCGATATGATAATCTCGACTGCTTCGTACAAAGATTTTTTTCTAACATCTTCAAACGAAAGCGAAACATCAAAACTTAAAAGCCATTTTTCAAACTCATTTTCGAATTTATACCCCATTCCTTTAGCTATAAAATCATGAATTGGCATCTGAATATCTTTTACATTCGCCAGAAAATGAAGAAAATTAGCTTTAGCCTCCAAATCAATATTATTGTTCAGGTATTTTAGCAAATGGATAATTAAACGAACTTCTGTTGCATTCTGAATCATCAAAGTTTCTGAAGATAAAAGCGGTATATTTTGTTCTGTCAAATAATTCGCTATCGCAATTCCCTGATCTCTTTTTCGCGTTAAAACAACAATATCCCTATATTCAAAACCTTCCCGTAGCACATTCTGAATTGTATTTAAAGTTGCCAAAACATATAAATCTGATTTTTCGACAATCTCTTCATCATCTGCAAAATCATTTTTTTCGATTATTGGCAAAAAAGAAATATTTACATATCCTCCTTTTTTAGCATTTGAAATTTGATGACTATGATTTTCATATAAATCTTTATAATCTTCATTTGAAAATTCAGCTGAAATTAATTTAAAGAAAGCATTATTAAAATCAATTACTTCACTATAACTTCTATAATTAGTATCTAAATGTTCAATTACTTTATCCGGGTTGCTAAACGGATTTATATCTTTACTCAACTCGATAAACTGTTCAGCTTTTCCTCCACGCCAGCGATAAATAGATTGTTTGGGATCTCCTACAATCATTAGTGTTCCTTTTTTCCCTAAATCATCCTGACCTGCAAGTGCGTTATCAATTAACGGAATTAAATTTTGCCATTGCATCTCTGAAGTATCCTGAAATTCGTCAATAAAAAAATGACGATAGCGTTCTCCCATACGCTCATAAATAAAAGGTGCAGGCTGGTTTTGAATTTCACGGTGAATAATGGCATTGAATTCTGAAATAGACAAAATATTTTGTTCTGATTGAATTTTTGCTAATTCATTACTAACAGTATTTAATAATGAAAGTGGTGTTATATTTTTTAGGAATGCCTTATAGAAATCTCTTTTCTCAAAATTTCTATAGATTTTATCTAAACCCAGAAGTAATTCAGGAATAATATTTTCTATCAACGCCCGATCTGTCGCCGTTTTATTAATTGCTATGTCATCAAATTCATGGAAAGTTTTATTTCGTGGATTGAATTTACCATCTCTAATACTTTCTAAGTGATTTGGAAAAGTTCCTCTTGAAAATGATTTTACATCGATTCCGTTTTTATCAATTAAAGCAAGAGCATTGAAGGCATGTTCGGCACATTCCTTTTCCAAATCGGCACACAAAACCGACATTTTCTTTTTGATGACAACAAATTCTTCAATAGATGTATCCTGAAAATGAGAGATTTCATTTCGATTATTTTCATTCAAAACCAATCTTCCTGTTTCCAGAATTTCACGCGAAACATCCCAACTTTTATCATCGTCGGTTTTTTCCATTGTAAAATCAATTAGCAATTTTGTTAGCGTTTCATCCTGACCCGCTTGTGCAATAATTGCATCTACAGCTTCTATCAATAAATTCTCGGTATCCAGAGTTACCTCAAAAGTCATTGGCAAATTTAAATCGTGTGCAAAAGCACGAATCACTTTGTGTGTAAATTTATCAATAGTAGAAATATCAAAAGCAGCATAATTATGAATCAAGTGCTTAATAATACTTTGAGATTTTGTTTTAATTTTAATCACGGAAAGTCCCGTTTCACGAGATAAGTCTTCCATTAAATCCGTAGCTTTCGCTGAAGGCTCGTCCTTAGTAAATTCAGACAAGCTTCCAACAATACGGCTTTTCATTTCGTGGACCGCTTTATTGGTAAAAGTGATAGCCAAAATATTTCGATAAGCATCATTTTTAGGTGATGAAAGAATTATTTTAAGATATTCTTTAACTAAAGTATAGGTCTTTCCTGAACCTGCAGATGCATCGTAGATTGAAAAAGATGGACTTTGCATAAGGTCGGTTTTAGTATTGTAAAAATAGCACAATAAATATTAAAACCCAATAATGCAAAATTCCAATACTTGAAGTGCTTATTGTCTGCAGATATTGGAATTTTTATTTTTTTGGAATTAAAAAATACTTATGATTTTGGAAATGCTCTTTTATTAAAAATTAGCAAAATACCAACACCTGTAGAAATTGCCATATCAGCAACATTAAAAATAGCATTAAAAAACATAAAATGCTTACCCCCAAAAATCGGCATCCAGGTTGGCAAATTACCTTCCCAGATAGGAAAATAAAACATATCAACTACTAACCCATGAAACCATGTACCATATGGTTGAGGAGAAAAAAGTGTTGCCAAATTATGTGTACTGTCATCAAAAATAACTCCGTAGAAAACAGAATCTAAAATGTTTCCTGCAGCTCCGGCAAAAATCAAGGCAATTGCTACAATCAAATAAGTCGAATGATGTTTTTTGATTGCATCAGCCAACCAATATCCAATTCCGAAAACAGCAAAAATCCTAAATACAGTCAAAATTAATTTTCCGTATTCTCCAGGTATTTTGGTTCCCCATGCCATTCCTTCATTTTCAATAAAATGAATTTTAAACCAGTTAAAAACAGGAACTTCTTCTCCTAAAATAAAATTGGTTTTCACATAGATTTTTGAAATCTGATCAACAAGTAAAACTAAAAATATAAGGAGATACGCTTTTCGTAATGACATTTTATGGATTTTTGATGCGCAAAAGTAGTAATTTAATCAAAAAAAACGCTCCTAAAGGAGCGTTAATTCTTTTGTAATTTATAAAATATTATCGTTGCAAATTTTTAGCTTCGATACTCATTGTAGCATGAGGAACGATTTTTAGTCTTTCTTTACCGATTAGTTTACCTGTTACTTTGCAAATACCATATGTTTTATTTTCAACACGGAATAATGCATTTTTTAGATCGCGTATAAACTTTTCCTGCCTGATAGCCAACTGTGAGTTCGCTTCTTTTGACATCGTTTCGCTTCCTTCTTCAAATGCTTTAAAAGTTGGAGAAGTATCATCTGTTCCGTTATTCAAATCATTCATATAAGCACTTTTAATTAAATCCAGATCGGCTTGTGCTTTTTGTATTTTATTTTGAATTATTTCTTTAAACTCTGCCAAGTCAGCGTCAGAGTATCTTGTAATTTCATCTATCATGGTATTTATATTATTTTGAAATTAATATCACTGTTTTAATATCATCAAACTCAATTTCTGTGCCGTTTTCTAAAGCGTCAACAAAAATCAAATCTTCTGTTAATGTCTCAGACTTAATATAGTCTTCATTTTTCAGAATGGCTTCTTCTAATAAACCACTTCTTTGTATTTGAACCTTAATCTTATCGGTAACTTCAAATCCAGAATCTTTACGGATATTTTGAATTCTGTTTACCAATTCTCTCGCGATTCCCTCGTTTTTCAATTCTTCAGAGATTGTAATATCAAGCGCAACCGTAATTCCGTTTGAGTTTGCAACCAACCATCCTTCAATATCTTGCGATGTTATTTCGACGTCTTCTAGTGATAAAGTTACATTTTTTTCAGCAATAACAATATCTAGCGTCCCCTGCTTATCCAACTGGTTGATCTGATCTGCTGAAAAAGCTTGTATTTCTTTGGAAATCAGACCCATGTCTTTTCCAAAACGAGGTCCTAAAGCCTTAAAATTAGGTTTGATTTGCTTCACCAAAATACCAGAATCATCATCTAAAAGTATGATTTCTTTAACGTTTACTTCTGCTTTTACAAGCTCAGAAATGGCTTCAATTTCAGCTCTCTGATTTTCGTCAAGTATCGGAATCATTACCTTTTGCAAAGGTTGACGTACCTTAATCATTTCCTTTTTACGAAGTGACAAAACCAAAGATGAGATGGTTTGAGCCTTCTGCATTTTGCTCTCTAACGTTTTATTAACAAAGTTTTCGACAAATTTTGGAAACTCAGCCAAGTGAACACTGCTATATTGCTCAGATCCTGTAGAACTGGTCAAATCCCGGTACAATTTATCCATGAAAAAAGGAGCGATCGGAGCGCTTAATTTGCTTATCGTTAATAAGCAAGTATAAAGCGTTTGATAGGCCGCAATTTTATCATGAGCGTATTCGCCTTTCCAGAAACGACGACGACACAAACGAACGTACCAGTTACTTAAATTCTCCTGAACGAAGTCAGAAATAGCTCTTGCTGCTTTTGTAGGTTCATAATCTTCATAACATTCATCAACAAATTTGATTAAGGAATGTAATTCAGAAATAATCCATTGATCGATCTCCGGTCTTTCGTTTAACGGAATTTCCACTTCAGCATATTTAAACCCATCGATATTGGCATATAGCGAAAAGAATGAATAAGTGTTGTATAAAGTTCCGAAGAATTTACGGCGAACCTCAGCAATTCCTTCAATATCAAATTTTAAGTTATCCCACGGATTTGCATTCGAAATCATATACCAACGTGTGGCATCAGGACCATATTCTTTTATTGTTTCAAAAGGATCCGTTGCGTTCCCTAAACGTTTCGACATTTTTTGTCCGTTTTTATCCAAAACCAAACCATTCGAAACTACATTTTTATAGGCTACTTTATCAAAAACCAAAGTTCCGATAGCATGTAAGGTATAAAACCATCCACGAGTCTGATCGACACCTTCTGCAATGAAATTCGCAGGAAAATCTTTATTCTCGTCAATTTTATCTTTATTCTCAAAAGGATAATGCCATTGTGCATAAGGCATTGCTCCAGAATCAAACCAAACATCAATTAAATCACTTTCGCGTTTCATTGGTTGTCCGGAGACCGAAACTAAAGTAATTTGATCGACAACATTTTTATGTAAATCGATTAAATCATAATTTGTTTCAGACATATTTCCGATTTCAAAACCTTTAAACGGATTTTCTTTTTGAAAACCAGCTTCAATCGATTTTTCAATCGCATTGTACAATTCTTCAACAGAACCAATAAGAACTTCTTCTTTTTTGTCTTCAGTTCTCCAAATTGGCAACGGAATACCCCAATATCTAGAACGAGATAAGTTCCAGTCGTTGGCATTTTTCAGCCAATTTCCAAAACGTCCTTCACCAGTAGACTTAGGCTTCCAATTGATAGTTTCGTTCAGGTCGAACATTCTATCTTTCACATCGGTTACTTTAATGAACCAAGAGTCTAGTGGATAATATAATAACGGCTCATCAGTTCTCCAACTATGTGGATAACTATGTACGTATTTTTCAACCTTAAAGGCTTTATTTTCTTCTTTTAATCGAATAGCTATTTCAACATCAACAGAACGCTCTGGCGCCTGACCCGCATCATAATATTCGTTTTTCACATATTTACCAGCAAGATCACCTACATGTGAAGTGAATTTTCCTTGTAAATCTACTAATGGAACTGCAGTTCCGTTTTCATCCAAAACCAACATTGGCGGCACTTCCGGTTTTGCTTCTTTTGCTACTTTAGCATCATCAGCACCAAAAGTTGGAGCTGTATGTACAATTCCTGTTCCGTCTTCTGTCGTAACGAAATCCCCGGCAATCACTCTAAATGCATCTTCCGCATTTTGATATGGTAATGCATAAGGCAATAATTGCTCGTATCTGATTTCAACTAAATCTAAACCTTTACATTCGGCTAAAATTTTGTAGGGAAGTTGTTTGTCGCCATTTTTTACTTTATCAAAATCAGCATCATCTTCGCTTGCAAAAAATCCTTTTCCGAATTGTTTTCCAACTAAATTTTTAGCTAAAATTACATTTATAGGTTCAAAAGTATATTGATTGAATGTTTTTATTAAAACATAATCGATTTTTGGTCCAACTGTCAAAGCCGTATTCGATGGCAATGTCCAGGGAGTTGTCGTCCAGGCTAAAATATGAATATCTCCAAAACCTTGTAAAAACGAAGGCAAAGTATCAGGCAAAGTTTTGAATTGCGCTACAATCGTAGTATCAGTGACATCTCTATAAGCACCAGGCTGATTTACTTCGTGAGAAGACAATCCAGTTCCGGCTTTTGGAGAATAAGGTTGAATTGTGTATCCTTTGTATAACAAACCTTTATCATAGATTTGTTTCAAAAGCCACCAAACAGACTCCATATATTTTGGTTTATAAGTAACGTATGGATCTTCCATATCTACCCAATACCCCATTTTTTCGGTCAAATCATTCCATACGTCGGTATAACGCATTACGGTTTTTTTACACGCTTCGTTATATTCTTCGATAGAAATTGTTTTACCAATATCTTCTTTTGTAATTCCAAGTTCTTTTTCAGTACCTAATTCTACAGGCAATCCGTGCGTATCCCATCCGGCTTTTCTTTTTACCTGAAAACCTTTTTGAGTTTTGTATCTGCAGAAAATATCTTTAATCGCACGCGCCATCACGTGGTGAATTCCCGGTAATCCGTTTGCTGAAGGCGGACCTTCAAAAAATACGTAAGGCTCTGCACCTTCGCGAGTAGTTACACTCTTTTCAAATATATTTTCTTTCTTCCAAAAATCAAGAACTTCTGACGCTACTGTTGGTAAGTCAAGTCCTTTGTATTCAGTAAATTTTGTGCTCATTTTATCCTTTTCTTAAACGAGGTGCGAAAGTAAGGAATTTTGAGGAAAATAGATAAAAGATGACAGAAAAAAGAGCACTGAAAGGAAATTTCAAGTATATTCCGCAAAAAAAAATGTCCTTTTTCCAGATTTAAGAGAAAACCTCCTTTAAAACCTCTAAAGATTTCGGTTTTTTGAATCCATCCAAATGAAAACTATAATAATCAATCAGGATTTTTAGCAGTATTTGTCTTTCTATTACATGAAAAACTTTTTGATCGTTATCAAACTTCAGATCAATCAGTTTTTTTAAAAGATTCGTTTCCTGCTCACTTAAAGCATTTATGCCATGAAAAAGTGTAAAAACACCTTCATTCATTTCAAAATACGGTAAATCGCTTTCAGAAATATCCGGATAAAAACCAAGATATTTAGTCGCTTCTAAAAGTAAAATTAAATGGAAATTAGAAATTTCATCATGATGATCCAACCAGATTAGTGCTGTTTCTAAAAACTCAAAAAGGGATTCGTTTTTTTCTTCTTCCTGAATCGAATAATGTAACATTTCCGAAAGGAACATTACGATTGTACTTTTCACAACATCAGTATGAATCGTTTGAAAAGGAACTGCAGTTTTGATCTCTTTAAAATTTTCTAAAGTTCCTTTATTTTTATGAACCGCTTCGATCTCCAAAATAGAAAAAGGCTGAAAATAAGCAATTTTCTGACTGGCTTTTCGACTAGAAAAAGCATCACGCACAAAATAAGACTTCAGCCCATTTGAAAGTGTAAAACACTTTACAATCAGACTTTTTTCCTGAAATTTTAAGGATGAGATTACTATTGCTTTGGTTTTGACTTGCATCGCTTTACATTCTAATTCTCCATAATAATGATCATAATGATTGGAATTTACCTATAATCAACACTTATTTGTCCAATAAAGTTGAAGCCATATCTACCGATATTACTTCAACTTTATTGGTTCAATTTATTGCTTTTTTTATTTCATCTGTTATTATTTTAGAAGCAACTGGAGACCAATGTGTATCATCATAAAAATAAATATCTTTTTTACTTTCTAATTGAGCAGATAGAATTTTCTTTGAATCTATATATATATAATCTTTTTTAAGAGCACTTAAATGATTAAAAAACAATGGTCGCGGAAACTTTGTTTTATCAGCAATATAATCATAGTAAAGATCGTATTTATCGGGTGCTGGTAAAACAATAAGTTTTATTTTTTTATCACTCAACTTATTCGACAAATCATTTAAAACATTATTTAATTTTTGAACCCCCACCAAATCATTATTTTCTTCCAAACAAGACAAATCTTTATAAACAAACAATAAATTACTTTCATTAATGCTAAATAAATTATTTCTGTTCAGAACGATATTGTAAACATATCTATTGGATAAGTAGTTTTGACTAAAGTAATAACGAAGCATTGAAAAAGGAAATTGGATAGTTTTTTTTGAAAAAAAAGGATCTGCATTGTCTCCTTTAGAAGGTTTATGATTACGAACTAAATTATCTAATTGAGATGTCATCATTATTTTTGAAGAATCTATCTTTTTTGCGTTAGAAACAAAACTTCTCTCTACATTTTCCAATACCACATATTCAATATTTTGTTTTTCAAAAAAATCTCCATTTAACAATTCGTATAACGTTTGTATCTGATTTCCGGAAATAAATCTATCTATGTGTAAAACACCATATTTTTCTGCAAGATAATTTTTATATCCATAATTACCCTGTTCAGAAAATGAATCTCCAATAGTAAGGATTTTTTCTTTTTTGTTTTTTCTTTTTGAAAATTCATTAAAATAAATTTTACGTTTAAACTCATCATGGAATACACTTCTATATTCTTTGAAAACATTTGGAAAACAACCTAAACGTATTAAATCTGGAGATTCAGAACTGCTGTAAAACAACGATGTAATGACATAAAGAAATACGAACGGAATTACAAAAAAGCATGTTTTAAAAATAAATTTTCTCATAAATTAAAATTGGAAATAAATAAATTGTTGTTTCTCACCGCTAAATACAAAAATTGCGACTATAATAGCATAATATAATGCATATCTAAGTGGTGATTTCCATTTTACTCTCAATTTAGCTAAGGCAAATTGTTCTTCTCTTCCCAGCCATTCTATTAAAAGAAACATTAAAATTAAAACAAATAAAATTTTCGGTATAATTACTGGCTTTGAAAACAATGAACCTGAAAATATTTCCAAAATATAGCTTAAAGCGTGTTCTATATTATTTGCTCTAAAAAAAATCCATGCAAAAACGGTTAAGCTAAATGTTAAAACCATTTGAAAAACTTCTTTAATAGTTGGCAAATATTTACCTTGAGCTACGATATCTAAATTATTGCGATTTGTATTCAAGACAATAGACGGCATGATATACAAAGCATTTAAAAAACCCCAAACAACAAAAGTCCAATTGGCTCCATGCCAAAATCC
This sequence comes from Flavobacterium sp. Root420, assembly GCF_001427905.1. GTDB lineage: Bacteria > Bacteroidota > Bacteroidia > Flavobacteriales > Flavobacteriaceae > Flavobacterium. The sequence continues at coordinate 44,491 of NZ_LMEF01000013.1, read as the reverse complement.
GCTTACTAAAAAAATAATAAAAGTATTTCTAACCTTAATCCACATCCCTCCTTTGCTTCCGCCTAACGGAATGTATAAATAATCTCTAAACCAGGTAGAAAGAGAAATATGCCATCTTCTCCAAAACTCTGCAATATCTCTAGAAAAATAAGGAAAAGCAAAATTCTTAAGTAAGTCGATACCAAAAAGGCGTGCAACTCCTATCGCAATATCTGAATAACCGGAAAAGTCTCCATAAATCTGGAACGAAAAAAACACCGCCCCTAACAGAAGGGTACTTCCTGAATATTCAGCAGAATTATTAAAAATTGTATTAACGTATTGGGCACACTGATCAGCAATTACAATTTTTTTAAACAAACCCCATAAAATCTGCCTTAACCCATCAACCGCTTTATCATAATCAAAAGTCCTTTTTTTTTGAATTTGTGGTAGAAGATGTGTCGCTCGTTCTATAGGCCCCGCAACAAGTAAAGGAAAGAAACTCACAAATACAGAATAATCAACAATATTCTTTTCGGCTTTTATTCTGCCTTTATAAATATCAATTATATACGACAAACCATGAAAAGTGTAAAATGAAATTCCAACAGGTAAGATTATTTTTAATGTCCAAGGATTTACATGCAAGCCAAAATTAGAGATGGAATCTGCAAATGATTGAACAAAAAAGTTATAGTATTTAAAAACACCAAGAAAACCGAGATTTACAGATATACTTAACCAAAACCAAAATTTTTTTGCAGTTTTATTTTTAGATTCCGACATCTTGATTCCTGTAAAATAATCTAATAATGTGGAGAAAATCAATAAAAATAAAAACCTCCAATCCCAACAAGCATAAAAAAAATAACTTGATATAAGGAGTAAGATATTCTGAAGTTTGAGTGATTTATTTGTCGCAAACCAATAGAAAAAAAATACAATTGGTAAAAATATGGCAAAGTTTATGGAATTAAAAAGCATTCTATTGGTTTATAATTTTATGTTGATTACTTGTTTTTCTTTATTTTAAATCTCTTTATCGAATAATCATCACTTTCTTAACTTTTGTTTCTCCCCCGTCCTGGGCAGAAATAAAAATCATATAAACTCCTGAAGCTACTTTATATCTTCCAAAAGCTGTTGTATCCCACTCTATTGTTCCTCCTTCTGAAGTTGTCTCGTAAACCAAATTACCTTCGATATCTGTAATTTTAATATTGGCTTTATCAATTAACCCAGCCACTTTTACAGTTCCTGAATAGGTTGGACGAACCGGATTTGGATAAACATAAACATTATTTAAATCTTCATTAGCATCTGTTGCAATCCCTTTAAAAGAAATCATTCCTTTATTGGTTGCAATGAAAACTTCTCCGGTTGTGCTATTAATTTTAATATCATTTATGACATTACCCGGCAAAGGCGAATTGCTGATCGTGAAATGATATTTTGTTTCCTGTCCATTTGGAGACACCATAAAAACACCTGAATCAGCTGTACCAATCCATTTATTATTCGCTCCGTCAACTGCGATTGAAGTAATAAATTGTTCATAAAGTAATTCCTGAGCCAAATTATCGTCCATAATGATAATCGGATTCGCTTTTAACTGACTTTCATTTTGAAAACTGCTCACGTTTGACAAAACACGCAACCCTTTTGTAGTTCCGATCCAAAGTTGATTTTTAGTATCAATTGCAATCGATCTTACATCGGCGATTGGAAGATTTCCGGCATCGGCACCAAATGTCATTTTTTTGAATGTATTGGTGGCTTCATTAAAACCAACAACTCCATCCCTATTGGTTGCAATCCATTTTATACTATTTCTGTCGATTAAAATGCTGGCATAACTTGAAGCTTCTGCGTCATCAATAATTGACGTCATCGAGTAACTTCCCCATTGGCCATTGGTTCTCAAAACTTTTAATCCATTTTTGATTCGGCTATTGGTTACCCAAAGATTTCCTGTTTTATCAAAAGCAGTTCCATTGATACGGACATCTATATAATTTGGACCTTCAGTAGTAATTGATTCTAAACCACTATTTTTTTCGTTGTATAAAAACTGCGGAACATCATTTTCTATTTTTAATAATCCGGAGAAAAACGAACTCGCATAAACCTGTTTTTCATCAACAGGATTTACAATAATTTTTGTCATTGATTTGGCGTCATAAACGTCAGAATATGGAATATTCAACCAGCCAGAAGTACTGTATTTGCTTACACCATAACTATCTAAAGGATATGGATTATAAAATGAATCATAATCGCCATAAACTGTCCAAAGCCCATTTGGTGTAACATCTAAAGAAAAAATATTGTTTCGTGCCGGACCTGTGGGTGTATTGTTTTCGAAAGCTGCACTTCCTGAAAGGGTCGATGAAAACAAGCCTTTTTCTTTTGTTCCGATGTAAATTGCATCTCCAATAGCGGCTGCACAAGTAAAATTAACTGTATTATCTAAAACCTGAGCATTTGTAATCTGCCGATTCAAAATCATTTGATTATTATAGATATATACTGTGTTCGGGATCGTAATAAACAAATTATGATTTTTTGCCCTCATATCAACAGAAGGTTGCGGAAGCTGCAAAAACCCAACAAAAATAGCTGAGTTAAACCTATGAATATATCCGACAGTATTAATCGCAATAAGTTCGGTATCCAAAGTTTCAACACTTGACCAATCTCCTGAATTTACAACTGTCCATTGACTAAAATCATTTAAATTCGGACTTGTGCTATTGGCTCTTCTGATTCCGCTTGAAGTTGCCGCATAAATAAATCCATTAAAAAAAGCAGTTTGTTTTACACTGATTTCCGTGCCATTATCTCCAATAAAATAAGTATCACCAAATTGCAAAGTTGTCAAATTGAACTGCACAATTCCGAAATCACAAGAAACATACAGCAAACCGTTATGCTCCATAAAATGATTGATTTTTTTAAGATTCGGCGCCAATTGCTTATTGATGATATCAACTTTTTTCAGCATACTACCGTCAGTTTCATTTATTGCAATCAATAAACCATTTTCATAACCTACAATGGTTTTTTTGAAAGCTTCACTATAATATACAGCAGAAATCGTCTGACCGGAAAGCCCGTCAACTGTGGTTGTTGTTTTAACTGTATTTGTTGCGGCATTTTTAGAAAACAAAGCATTCTCTGAAGCTGCATAAACTGTTGTTGAAGACTCTGAAACATCTTTTATTTCATTAAATGAAAAATAGCCCTGCCACGACAATTTATTCTGGGCGAAACTAAATTGCATAAAAAGCAGAAATAAAATATAGAGAAAACTTTTCTTCATTATTTGATATATTCAGATAGACAAATATAATACAAACGAAAGTATTTGAATTTTGTTCTTGTACAAATAAAAAATGCCTCCGATTTATCTTTCGACAAATGAAGGCACTTTAGAACTAAAACAACTTTTTATACTACACCTTGCGCAAGCATAGCATCGGCAACTTTAACAAATCCGGCAATGTTCGCTCCTTTTACATAGTTTACATAGCCATCTTCACCAACACCGTATTTTTTACATTGGTTGTGAATTCCAACCATAATATCTTTTAATCTCAAATCAACTTCTTCACTTGTCCAGTTTAGACGAATTGAATTTTGTGTCATTTCTAATCCAGATGCAGCAACACCACCAGCGTTAGCCGCTTTTCCCGGAGCAAATAATACTTTATTATCTAAAAATAATTTAATTGCGTCTAATGTCGAAGGCATGTTTGCAGCCTCAGTAACACATAAAACACCATTATCGATTAATTTTTGAGCATCTTCACCATTTAACTCATTTTGAGTCGCACATGGAATTGCAATATCAACTTTTACTTCCCATGGACTTTTCCCTTTATGAAAAATAGCATTTGGATATTTTTTAAGATAAACTTCCGCTCTGTTATCACCAGTAGCTCTCATTTCAAGCATATGATCGATTTTCTCACCAGAGATTCCGTCTTCATCATAAATGTATCCATCGGGACCAGAAATAGTCAATACTTTTCCGCCTAATTCATTTATTTTCAAAGCAACTCCCCAAGCCACATTTCCGAATCCAGAAATCGCTACTCTTTTACCTTTAATGTCATGCCCGATAGTTTTAAGCATTTGATCTGTAAAATAAACAACTCCGTATCCTGTAGCTTCAGGTCTGATTAGTGATCCTCCATATGCAATTCCTTTACCGGTTAAAACACCTGTAAATTCATTTCTAATTCTTTTATATTGACCAAATAAATATCCAATTTCTCTTGCTCCAACACCAATATCTCCGGCAGGTACATCTAAATCAGGACCAATATGACGACATAACTCCGTCATGAAAGATTGACAAAAACGCATCACCTCAGCATCAGATTTTCCTTCCGGATCAAAATCAGATCCTCCTTTTCCACCACCCATTGGCAGGGTAGTCAGACTATTTTTGAATACTTGTTCAAAAGCAAGGAATTTTAAAACCGATAAGTTAACAGAGTGGTGAAATCTAATTCCTCCTTTATAAGGTCCGATTGCTGAATTCATTTGAATTCTAAAACCTCTGTTTACAATAATTTCTCCTTTATCATCAACCCACGGAACTCTAAATATTATAGAACGTTCTGGTTCTGCAATTCTAAGAAGTAAGTTTTTTCCATCATATTTTTTACGCTCTGCAATAAATGGAATTACTGTTTCTGCAAATTCTCTAACGGCTTGAAGAAACTCTGGCTCGTTTGGATTTTTAGACTCTACAAGAGCCATAAATTCATTTATTTTTTGTTCCATTTTTAAATAAATTATTCAGGTAAATTATTTTAATTTTGCTCAATTAAACAAGAGAATACGTTTAAGAAAACGTTTTCGTTTCAACGCACAAAGATATAACAAAATACGGATGCAATGTGATTTTTTTCATTTTACGGGAGTGAATTGTATATTTTTCAAACTTTACTAAAAATAGCATTTTACACTACTTATTTTACATCGAAACAACCAACTTAAAGTTAACAAATTAAGTATTTTGTTACTTATTTTTTAATAGACGAATATATTATTTTGAATCGCACATGTTTTTTATATATTTGCCATTATTTGAAAGCCCAAAAAACATGCTTAAACCTATAATACTCACTTTATTCGCCTTCATCGGAATTACAACAGTATCGAAAGCACAAGGTATTGCACAAGAAGTAGGAATAATATTCGGCCCTGTATCTTTTCAGTCAGATTATGGTGAACGTAATAACATGGACACCAACGTTGGAAACACAGGTTTTGGCGTAGGGGTCGTTCATTTTATTAACTTTTCTGCCAACAATAACAGAGAAAGTTTTTTTTCAGAACATTTCAAAGTGAGATCTGAACTATCATTCAATCAGACCAATCTGGAACATTTTGGTAAATGGGTGGAGTCAGAAGAAAGAAAAGGACTTGTTCGCCACCTTAGGGCAATGAGCGGAAAATCAACCTTAGTAAATCTTGGATCTCAATTAGAATTCTCTCCAATAAAAATTCACGATTTCGAAAATTCAGTAGGTAGTTTTAGTCCATATGTAAGTTTAGGATTTCAGGTGAGCTATTACACAACAAGTGTGACTTCACAATTAGGGCCTTTAGGGCTTCCGTCAACAACTTTCGCAAAATACCTAATACCTTCAGACGGTCGTCAGTATGGTTTTTCAAATGAAAATGGAGTTGTACTATCAGTAACTGCAGGAGTTGGGGTTCATTACAAACTAACCACTATGAGCGATTTAATGTTTGATATTCGTTACCAAGGCTTTAGCTCTGACTGGGTTGATGGTTTAAATCCTAACAAAGATCTTTTTAAGGAAAACAAGAAAAATGATTCTCAGGTTTGGTTTAACGCAGGATATATTTATTACTTAGAATTCTAAAAATAAAACGTTATTATAAACAAAACCCCCAATTCTCACGAGTTGGGGGTTTTTATTTTTATGCCAGTGCTTGTTCTAAATCGGCGATTAAATCTTCTGCATCTTCGATACCGACGCTTAATCGAACCAAATCGTCGGTAATACCAACTTCTGCTCTTTTATCTGCCGGAATAGAGGCGTGTGTCATCAAAGCAGGATGATTCGCTAATGATTCCACTCCTCCTAATGATTCTGCCAAAGTAAATACTTTTAATTTTTCTAAAAAGGTAATTGAATCTTCTTTTTTACCAGAAACAAAAGTAAACGAAACCATTCCGCCAAAAGCTTTCATTTGTTTTTTGGCAATTTCATGAAACGGATGGCTTGGTAAACCCGGATAATAAACCGTTTTTATTTTTGGATGTTTAGTTAAGTATTCCACTACTTTTTCTCCATTTTCACAGTGTCTTTGCACTCTCAGTGAAAGTGTTTTAATTCCTCTTAAAACAAGAAAACTATCCATTGGCCCCAATGTTGCTCCAGTGGCAAATTGCTGAAAATGCAATTGATCTCCCAAAGCTTCATCTTTTACAATTAAAGCTCCTGCAATAACATCAGAGTGTCCTCCTAAATACTTGGTAGCAGAATGCATTACAATATCTGCACCTAAATCAAGCGGTTTTTGTAAATATGGCGTGGCGAAAGTATTATCAACAGCAAATAAAATTTTATGCTCTTTGGTGATTTTAGCAACTTCTTCAATATCTGCTAATTTCATTAACGGATTTGTTGGCGTTTCAACCCAAATCAATTTTGTATTTTCATTGATTAATGATTTCAATTTTGCAATATCAGTCATATCAACAAAATGAAATTTAATCCCTGAATCTTTATAAATTCTGGAGAACATTCTGTAAGTACCGCCATACAAATCATCCATGGCAATAACTTCATCTCCGGCTTTAAGCCCTCTCAAAATACAATCAGTCGCTGCTAATCCAGATGAAAAAGCCAATCCACGTGTACCATTTTCAATACTGGCCAAAGCATTTTCTAATGCTGTACGAGTTGGGTTTGAAGCTCTGCTGTATTCATAATCGCCTAAAGGCTGTCCCGGACTTGTCTGAATATAAGTTGAAGTTTGATATACGGGAGGCATCACTGCACCTGTACTTGGGTCATGATGCTGACCACCATGAATCACTTTAGTATTGAATTTCATATAGTTATGTTTTTAAAACGCTATTTTAGGCTACAAATTTACCGTTTAATTTATTTTAATCCTGACACAACTTCTTACCTTTGTATATAATTAACACTTTGAGATACGAAATCACCAATAATCAGTGCTTTGCGAAAGCAAAAACATATAAATAAAATGCGATACCCTATTATGACCAATAACAAATAACTTTTACATATATGAAACAGTATACTTTTTTAGTCTTTTTGTTTTTATTATTTATTAGTTGCAACAAAGAACTTTCATTTGAAAACGAAACGTTTGAAAAAAAATCTAGCCTTTCCTGCAAAACAGATTGCCCAATAATAACAATTGAAATTCCGATTGCAAAAAATATTCCTGTTGTTGCTGATAGTATCAACAAAAAAATCTTTTCGGTCATAAAAGAAATTGTCTATTTTGGAGAAAAACAAGTAAAATTAAATGATTACAATGCATTAACTTCTTCTTTTATTGGCTCTTATGAAGAAATGCATAAAAAATTCCCAAATGAAACCTTCGGCTGGCAAGGTAAAATAAAAGGAAATCTTGAATTTAAATCAGGCCAAATTATCAATATAAAAATTGATCATTATACTTTTACCGGAGGCGCACATGGATATCAGGGATATCAATCCTTATTATTTAATCCGAAAACAGGAAAAACCATTTTTTCTGATCAGCTTTTTAAAAATGAAAAAGAGTTTAAGGCTTTCGCCGAAAAAGCCTTTCGCCAGAAATATAAAATTTCAGAAAAATCAAACATTAACGCAACAGGTTTAATGTTCGAAAATGACAAATTTCAGCTGCCTCAGAATATTTTTTATACAGAAGAAGGTTTATTATTATATTACAATTCCTATGAGGCTGCATCCTATGCAGATGGCCCAAAAGAACTTTTATTTCCGTATGATGAAGTGAATAAATATTTATTGTATCAGTGATTTAAAAAAAACATTTGGCTAAAGCTGGAGACAATTCAAAAAACACATTTTGAGTTAGACGCACTGCGGTGCGCCTCTACAGAAAACCTTTGTCGCTTTGTACCTTGCTACTTTGTACCTTCCTGAAAATCATATTTCATCTTCCGCAAAATTCGGAGCGCTTCTTTAAACGACAAATACACCTGAGAAAAAGGTTTCAAATGCAATTTTGAATCAATTAGTTTTTGTTTGGCTTCCTCAAAACCATTCAAATAACAAATCATAAAAGTAGATGGGAGGTTTTCCAGATCAACCATTTCACGTGGTGATAATGTAAATCCTTTTTGAAGTTTTTGAAGTAATGCCATATTCGAATTATAAATATGGTACAGCATTTTTCGATTGAATTCCGGAGGCTGAAAAAGCATTTTTCGATCGATTTTGTAATAACCATTATCAAAGAAACGAATAGTTTGCTCCTCTAACGGATAATAGCTTGTTTTATCATTTAAGCCTAGCGGAACATATTCGGTAATTGTAAAACTATCATCATCAAAAACAATCGTAACTACATCCTGTGCCGAATAAAAAAGTTTAATTTGTTCGTTGATCAATTCAATATCAACTCGGGAAAGAAAGGTTTTGTCACGCGATTTTTTAGGAACTCCCGCCCAACAAATCACAAATAATTCTTTAAAAACATTATATTTCGGCGACATGTCTTTATGTCTGAAATTCATAAAGTCGATTACGCCGTCGAGTGTATATTGAATGCTATTTCGGGAATTATTTTCGATCCCTATAACCGTTTCGGTATTCTGATAATTCTTCTCTACTTCACCTTCAATTGGAACCGAATTACTCCCGCGCCTAATAAAAACGCTATTGGCGAGTATGGTATGAATTCCCTTTTTGAAATAAGAAATTTTATTTTTAGGTTTAATAGTTACCAATCCGATTACCTTATCTTTTGGAAGATTCGGAAACGGAATATTTTCATATTGAATTTTAGGTGGGTTTTCTAAAAAAGCATTGACGAGATTCTGGATTCGGCTGTCATCGAAAAAATCATCACCAACAATTTCATTATCCTGATCTTCGACACCAACCACGATATAAGAATTATTTGTCGGGTTAGAATTTGATAGTGCGCAAATGTGTTTTAAGAACTTTCCTTTTCCTTCGCGTGTATGCAAATTCAACTGCCTTTTTTTGTCATAAAAACTGCTCTCATCATTATGAGCAAGCAGGTTTTTTATTAAAAGGCGCTTATTGATCATTTCTTTAAACTTCTTAGATGTTAGATTTTTAAATTTCTAGACATTGGACTTCTTAAATTTCACACTTAATAATTGTATGTCTAGCTGTCTAAGCTAGTCTAAAAATCTAAGAAGTCCAATGTCTAATAATCTAAATATTCTTGTTGACTATGGTTGCCGAGGCTTGCGCCGTCGGATATACAATTAAATCTGCAATGTTTACATGGTATTTTCTTGATACTACAAAATGAATAATATCAGCAATATCTTCCGCTTGTAAGGCTTCTAAACCTTTATACACATTTGACGCTCTATCGGCATCGCCTTTAAAACGAACCTCACTAAATTCGGTTTCAACCATTCCCGGATGAATTGCTCCGACTCTAATTCCGTACGGATTCAAGTCCATTCGCATGCCGTTATTGATAGCATCAACAGCATGTTTTGAGGCACAATATACATTTCCGTTCGGATAAACTTCTTTACCGGCAATGGATCCAATATTGATAATATGCCCCGACTTTCTTTCAATCATCTGAGGAATAATCGCTTTTGAAACATACAAAAGTCCTTTTACATTAATATCAATCATCGCATCCCAATCGTCAATATTTCCATTCTGAATTGGATCTAAACCGTGTGCATTTCCGGCATTATTAATTAAAACGTCAATTTGCGAAAATTCTGTTGGCAATGAATTGATAGTTGAAAAAACAGCCTCTTTATCACGAACATCAAAAGAAAGGGAGTGAACTTCTGTAAAAGCCGAAAGTTCTTTTTCAAGTTCAGCTAAACGTTCTTTGCGTCTTCCGCAAAGGATAATCTTATAATTGTTTTTTGCCATTATTTGTGCGGTTGCTTTTCCAATTCCGCTTGTTGCTCCAGTAATTAAAACTGTTTTTTTCATTCTTGTTTAGGTTTTTATTTAAACACATAGAGACATAGTTTTAAAAGCTTAGAAAAAGGTGTTTCACTCGACATCAAAACACATAGCTATGTGTTAAATGACTAGTCATTTATTTTTACCTTCTTTAAAACAATAAAAATCTATGTGTCTATGTGTTTAATTTTTTAGCCACAGATTAAAAGATTAAAAATGATTTTTTTCAATCTGTGAGAATCTTTTAATCTGTGGCTAATATTTTTATTTTTTATTTTTCCAATCTTCTAAATTCAACACCATATTTAACGCCGTCCATGTTTCACCATCAACTTCTCTTAACAGTTTTTTATCCGGATTAATTCTGAAACCAACTTTTTCATAACACTTAATAGCACTAACATTAAAATCAAAAACATTCAATTCTATATTTCGTTCTTTTCTGTTTTTAAGAATATATTCCAATAATAAAATCACCATTTGCTCACCAATTCCTTTTCCTCTCTGGTTTTTATCGATAATCAGGATTCGGCCTAGTTTTGCAGAATCATCTTTAAAATAAATTTCACAATGCCCAATAGTACTTCCATCAGAAATATTGGCAACTCTAAAAGCAATTCTGTTTTCATCCGAAAGTGTTTTATCTATTTGCTCATCCGTTAACGGGAAAGTAAATTCCGGACCGCCAAATTGCATTAAATCTTTTGCGTTATTGATGGAATTGATCAATTCAGAATAAAACTTTTTATCAAATTTTTCTAAATGTATCATTTTTACTATGCATTATTTATGGCACATCGTCGCCCATACTTTCTGTCCAAATCGCAAACCAGTCTTCCTTATCCATTTCCAATTCTACTGCTTTCATCAAGGATTGAATTCTGGCAATATTAACTGTCCCCGCAATTGGCACAACTCCGGCAGGATGTTTTAAAATCCAGGCCAATAAAAGTGTATCGGAACCAAAACTGTATTTTTGAACCAACTCTGAAAGTAATTTTTTCAAACGACGTGTTTTCTTGGTGTCTTCTCTAAAAACTGTTCCAAGCGGATTCCATGACAAAGGACGGATTCCGTGTGTTTGCATATAGTCTAAACTTCCATCGATCATTGCTTCATAATGTGTAGCCGAAAATTGCACCTGATTAAAACTAACTTCTGTTTTGGAACGAATTAACTCTGTTTGAGAACTGGTAAAATTGGAAAGTCCGAAATCGATAATTTTCCCTTCTGCTTTTAATTTCTCCACTGCTTCAGCAATTTCGTCAGCCTGCATTAACGGACTTGGTCTGTGTAATAAAAAAACATCAATAAAATCTGTTTTTAATTTTTTAAGCGATTCTTCAACAGACCAGATAATATATTCTTTCGAATATTCATAATGTTTGATTTTGTTCTCCGGACGTTTTTCAGCAATCATCTGAATTCCGCATTTGGTAATTATCTGTAATTTTTCTCTAGAAATTTTACTTGCGTGGAAAGCTTTTCCAAAATCGGCTTCTGTGGTATAGGATCCGTAAATATCGGCGTGATCAAAAGTGGTAATTTTGTTTTCGATACAGATTTGTATCATATTTTCCATTTCTTTAGTTGTAAGGTTTTTATCCCAAACTCCCCAATTCATAGTGCCCGAAATTATAGGCGATAACGTTGTTTTGCTCATGGTTTTATTGCGTTATTTTTGGTAATAAATATGCTTTTATAAAGCATAATCACCAAAGTTCTTAAAAATATAAAAATAGATTCACAATTCGTCCTTAAAATTAGTGCATTGGTCGAAGTTTTAACCATTCTTTAACATCTTACTTCTCAAAAAATATTCAATTTGCACTCTCAAAAACAAGGCGTAAAAATCAAAGGTTTAAAAAGGTTTTAAAAATATTTATATGGAAGAAAATACAACGACTTTAGACATTAGAGCGATAAATGAAAAAATTGAGAGAGAAAGTGCTTTTATAGACCTTCTTACAATGGAAATGAACAAAGTTATTGTGGGCCAGAAACATATGGTCGAGCGTTTATTAATCGGGCTTTTAGGACAAGGGCATATTTTATTGGAAGGTGTTCCGGGATTGGCCAAAACTTTAGCGATAAATACGTTGTCGCAAGCAGTTCAGGGTTCTTTCAGCCGTATCCAGTTTACTCCGGATTTATTACCTGCCGATGTTGTCGGAACGATGATTTACAACATCAAAGCAAACGAATTCTCTATTAAAAAAGGGCCAATTTTTGCTAATTTCGTACTTGCCGATGAGATTAACCGTGCTCCTGCTAAAGTTCAGTCAGCACTTTTGGAGGCGATGCAGGAAAAACAAGTTACTATTGGTGACACAACTTTCAAACTTGATCGTCCGTTTTTAGTATTAGCAACTCAAAATCCTATTGAACAAGAAGGAACATACCAACTTCCCGAAGCACAGGTCGATCGTTTTATGTTGAAAACCGTAATTGATTACCCAAAAATTGATGAAGAACGTTTTGTAATTCGTCAAAACCTAAAAGGAAGTTACGAAAAAGTAAATCCTGTAGTTTCTGTAGAACAAATTTTGCGTGCGCAAGAAGCTGTTCGTGAAGTTTACATGGACGAAAAAATCGAAAAATACATCTTAGATATCATCTTTGCTACTCGTTATCCAGAGAAGTACAAACTTGCGGACTTAAAACCTCTTATCAGTTTTGGAGCATCGCCACGTGGAAGTATCAACTTAGCCAATGCGGCAAAATGTTACGCTTTCATCAAACGTCGTGGTTATGTAATTCCAGAAGACGTTCGTGCAGTTGTACATGATGTTTTACGTCACAGAGTCGGGATAACGTATGAGGCTGAAGCCGAAAATATTACTTCTGTAGACATTATCAACAAAATCGTAAACGAGATTGAAGTACCTTAAAAAATTTTAGATTTTAGATTGCTGATTTTAGATTTAAAATCTGCAATCTAAGTTTCAATCTAAAATCAAAAAATCTAAAATCTGCAATCCGAAAAAATGGATACAAAAGAGCTTTTAAAAAAAGTACGGAAAATAGAAATCAAAACCAAAAGACTGAGCAATCACATCTTTTCGGGAGAGTACCATTCTTCATTTAAAGGGCGCGGGATGACTTTTAGCGAAGTGCGTCAATACCAATATGGCGATGATATTCGTAACATCGACTGGAATGTAACCGCACGCTATAACGAAGCCCACGTAAAAGTTTTTGAAGAAGAACGAGAATTGACCATGGTTTTAATGGTTGACATTTCAGGTTCTGAAGGTTTTGGTTCAAAAAGTCAATTCAAAAAAGACATCGTCACCGAAATTGCGGCAACGATGGCTTTTTCGGCTACACAAAACAATGACAAAATCGGATTAATATTATTTTCAGATAATGTCGAATTGTATATTCCACCAAAAAAAGGCCGTTCACACGTTTTGAGAATCATTCGTGAATTGATCGAATTTGAACCCAAAAGCCACAAAACGGATATTGCGCAAGCTTTGAAGTTTTTATCAGGAACACAAAAAAAGAAAGCTATCGTTTTTGTGATTTCTGATTTTATGTCTGAAAATTACGAGCAGACTTTAAAAATTGCTTCTAAAAAACACGACATTACAGGTGTTCGTGTATATGATATCCGTGAAGAAAAAATCCCGAATTTAGGAATGGTAAGTATGCTGGATGCTGAATCCGGGAAAGTTCAGTTGGTCGATACAGGCTCAAAAACAGTGCGAATGAACTACGAAAAACATTATCACGAAAGAGTCAGTTATTTCAAAGATATTTTCAGTAAATCCGGAGCTGGAGTTGTAAACACAAGAGTCGATGAAAATTACGTAACGAAATTATTGGGATATTTCAAATCAAGATAAATATAATTTTAGATTGCAGATTTTAGATTTTAGATTTTTTGAAAATCAATTAACTATTTCTGCCAAAAATCACAAAAGTAAAAATCCGCTTACACAAGCAACAGCGAACTGGCGAAGCAAATCCGCGTCATCCGCGTGCCAATTTAAGCAACTGTTTTAGACTAAAATCTGAAATCAAAAATCAAATGAAATTAAAATTTTACATATTTCTATTTTTGCTTACTTCAGCTGTTTTTGCACAACAAAAACAGGTTGAAACAAGTATTGATACTACAAAAAATAAAATTGGAGCCGAGTTTAAGTTAACGCTTAAAACGGTTGTAAGCTCAAAATCGAAAGTTGTTTTTCCGAAACTAAAAACCATTGGTCCTTTAGAAGTAATTCAATCGTACCCAATTGACACCGTTAAGAAAAACGACACTTACGAATTAATCAAAAAATATGGCTTAACCCAATTTGATTCAGGAAAATACACAATTCCGGGTATCAAAATTTTAATAGATGAAAAACCTTATTTATCAGATTCTATTCGAGTTGAAGTGGCCAATATAAAAGTGGATACACTACAACAGAAAATGTATGATATCAAAGATATTTCCAGCGCCGACAGCAATAACGATTGGTGGATTTATGTTTTGATTTTAATCGTAATTATTGCAATTGGTGCTTTTGTATATTGGTATGTAAAAAAACATCAGAAGAAAAAAATCGAAGAAGAAGTTTATAAAACTCCAATTGAAAAAGCGACAAGTTTATTGAATAACCTGGAGCAAAAAGAATTGGTTCAAAAAGGCGAAATCAAAGAATATTACAGTGAATTAACTGATATTGCCCGTAATTATATTGAAGAAGCCATTCATATTCCGGCAATGGAAAGTACCACTTCTGAATTGATTCAGGCGATAAGACTGGCTTCTACCAAAAAGAAAATGACTTTGACTCCTGAAACTGTTGAAAATTTAGAACGTGTTTTACGTCAGGCCGATTTAGTAAAATTCGCAAAATCTAAACCTTTGGATTTTGAAATTACGGATGATAGAAATAAAATTCAGAAAGTAATTTTAACGCTTGATAATGCAATTCCGACTGAAGTTCCGGCTGAGGAAGAAGATCAATTACTGAATGAAGCTCAGAAACAAAAGCAAATCAAAATTCAACTAAGAAAAAAACGCAACAAACGTATTGCTATTACTGTTGGAACTGTCTTGTTTTTATTGTTTGCAACAACAACCTTTTTCGTTGTAACGAAAGGCTTCACCTATGTAAAAGACAATGTTATTGGTCATCCTTCAAAAGAATTATTAGAAGGAGAATGGGTAAAAAGTGAATACGGAAATCCTGGCGTTTTAATCGAAACTCCAAAAGTTTTGAAACGTATGGACACTCAAAAAGTACTTCCGAAAGAAACTATGGCTTTGATTAAGGAAATGCAGCTTTTTGCGTACGGAAGTATGATTGACAATTTCTTTATTACAGTTTCAACGGCTAAATTTAAAAACCCAACCGATATTGATTTAGCAAAAGCTTTGGAGGGTTCTTTGAAAGTAATCGAAGCTCAGGGCGGTCAAAATATAATTGTGAAACAAGAAGATTTCCAGACTAATGCAGGAATACAGGGACTTAAAGGATATGGTACAATGACTATCATTAATCCTGTTAACAAAACCAGCACAAAAGCCTATTATGAAATTTTGCTTTTCAAACAAGATCAGGGATTACAGCAAATCATGATTTTACATGAAGAAGGTGATACCTATGCAAATGACATTACAACCCGAATTTTAAATTCTGTTGAACTTAGAAAAGCTAGTAACTAATGGGAAAAATAACTTTTTTAAATCCGGAATTTTTTTGGTTGTTTCTTTTAATTCCAATCGCAATCGCCTGGTTTTTCTGGAAACGTAATCAGCAGTCGCCTACTTTAAAAATGAGTTCAACTCAGGGTTTTAAAAACAGCGAGTCATTATTGACCAAATTAAAACCTTGTTTATACGTATTCAGGATTATTGCTCTAAGCTCTTTGATTATTGCATTGGCAAGGCCGAGAACAGTAGACATTAGCAATCAGACCAAAACCACGAAAGGAATTGATATTGTAATGGCAATTGATGTTTCGGGAAGTATGCTGGCAAAAGATTTAAAGCCAAACCGTATGGAGGCTTTAAAAAGAGTTGCAGGAGAATTTGTTGAAGAAAGACCAAATGACAGAATTGGATTGGTTTTGTATGCATCTGAAGCTTATACCAAAACTCCTGTTACAAGTGATAAAGCGATCATTTTAGAAGCTATAAAAGATATTAAATACGATACCGCTCTACAGGATGGAACCGGAATTGGAATGGGATTGGCAACAGCTGTAAACAGACTAAAAGACAGTAAAGCAAAAAGCCGTGTAATCATTTTGATGACTGATGGTGTGAACAATGCCGGATTTATAGAACCTGAAACAGCTGCAGATATCGCTAAACAATACGGAATAAAAGTTTACACGATAGGAATTGGAACTAACGGAATGGCACCATCTCCGTACGCATACGCTCCAAACGGAGGTTTCTTATTCAAAATGCAAAAAGTTGAAATTGACGAGCAATTAATGAAAAGTATCGCCCGAAAAACCGATGGAACCTATTTTAGAGCAACAAGCAACGACAGACTAGCTCAAATTTACAGCGCGATCAATAAATTAGAAACAACAGAAATTCAGGAATTAAAATTCTATGATTACGACGAAAAATACAGAGTATTTGTTTTACTGGCAGCCTTTTTATTATTGTTGGAAGTTGGTTTAAGAAATACAGTTTACAGAAGCTTTATTTAATTTTTTCAAAATTAAAAAATTCCAATTTTGAAACTCCAAATAACAAATTGGAATTTGGAATTTGAAAAGTTTTAAATAAAAAGAAGAATTGGAATTTGGAATTTGTTCCGATAGCTATCGGAATTGGAATTTAAAAATTATATGGAATTAGACGAAAAAAAATATTTATACCTTTTATTCTTACTCCCAATTGTGGTGTGTATTTTCCTTTTCAATATGTATTGGAAAAGAAAAAAACAACGCGAATTTGGTGACTTGGAAATGGTTAAAAGATTAAGCCCTGAACGCTCTGTTTTTAAACCTGTACTGAAATTATCTATACTACTTTTAGCACTTGCGTGTTTGATTATCGGATTAGTAAATCCGAAGATTGGAACTAAAATGGAAACGGTAAAACGTGAAGGTATTGACATTGTTTTTGCAGTTGACGTTTCTAAAAGTATGCTGGCTGAAGATGTGGCACCAAGCCGTTTAGAGAAAAGTAAACAATTGGTTTCGCAGATTATCAATAATTTAGGGAGCGACCGAATAGGAATTGTGGCCTATGCCGGAAGTGCATTTCCAGTTTTACCTATCACGACAGATTATAGCGTAGCCAAAATGTTTCTTCAAAGCATGAGTCCGGATATGGTTTCGTCACAAGGAACTTCGCTGGATGAAGCAATCCGATTATCATCGACTTATTTTGACGAAAAAAGCAAAACAAGTAAATTATTGATTTTAATTTCTGATGGTGAAGATCATTCTGAAGGAGCTTCCGCAGCAGCGGAAGAAGCCAACAAACTGGGAATGAAAATCATCACCATTGGTATCGGAACAGAAAAAGGCGGAACCATTCCGTTAAAAGAAAATGGCGTTGTAAAAAGTTTCCAAAGAGATCAAAACGGAGAAGTTGTTATTACAAAACTAAATCAGGAAGGGCTGAAAGCAATTGCAAAAGCAACGAAAGGTGGTTATGTGTATGGTGGAAGTACCAAAGAGGTTTTAGATTACGTAAAAAATGCATTAAATAACATTCAGAAAACAGAATTCGAAGCAACACAAATGGCTGATTTTCAATCGCAATTTCAGTGGTTTCTTGGTTTTGCATTCTTGTTGTTGTTTGTCGATATTTTCCTTTTGGAAAGAAAAACAAACTGGATAAAAGAATTGAATTTATTTAACGAAAAGAAATAATTGTTTTGGAATTTATTTCGGAACAAAAAATTAAAAAAATTAGAATGAAAAATTTACTTCTTTATATTTTACTAACATTTTCTTTAGCAGTTTCAGCTCAGGAAAAGGACAAGACATTGCCTGATGCCAATGAAGAATATAAGCAGAATAAATTTGTTGATGCTGAGGCAAATTATAGAATTTCGCAGTCAAAATTCCCAAAGAAAGCGGCAGCTTCTTATAATTTAGGAAATACTATTTACAAACAAAATCAGGTTTCTGAAGCAAAATTTGCTTATGGGAATGCGATTAAAAATGCCAAAACAAGACCTGAAAAACATAAGGCATTTCATAATTTAGGAAACGTCCTGATGAAAGAGAAAGATTATACGCAAGCTGTTGAAGCTTATAAGCAAGCTTTACGCAATGATCCAACAGATGATGAAACGCGTTATAATTATGCTTTGGCCAAACAAAAATTAAAAGAAAATCCTCCGAAAAACGATAAAAACAAGGATAAGAATAAAGACAAAGACAAGGATAAAAACAAAGATAAGGACAAGGACAAAGACAAAAATAAGGATAAGGACAAAAAAGACGACAAAGACAAGGACAAAAAAGATGGTAAAAATGATCCAAAGAAAGATGATAAATCAGACAACAAAGGAGAACCAAAACCACAGCCTGGCGGAATTTCAAAAGAACGTGTTCAAAATTTATTAGACGCCGTTAATAACGAAGAAAAGAAAATTCAGGACAAAGTAAATGCTCAAAAAGTAAAAGGAAGTCCTAAGAAAACAGAAAAAGACTGGTAGATTTTTTGTGGTAAATCGTTTATTCGTTTAAGTGTTTATTCGAATAGACAATAAAACTTTAAAAAACCGATTAAACAAATAACAATTAAACAGTTAAACAAAACTGAAACAAATTAATGAAAAGATATTTAATTCTATTACTATTCACTTTTCAGGGGCTTATGGCTCAAGTTCAATTTGAAGCCAGAGTAAGCAAGAACTCGCTTGGTATAAACGAAAGACTTCGTATTGACTTCATCATGAATGTTGACGGGGATAACTTCGAACAGCCTTCATTTGACGGATTTAGAATTGTAGCAGGACCAAGTCAGCAAATAAGTCAATCCTGGGTTAACGGACGAAGCTCTTTTCAAAAAATATATTCTTATATATTACAGCCAGCACAAAAAGGAACTTTAACGATTAAACAGGCTGCAATCGAGTTTAATGGGCAGAAATACAAAACGACTCCTCAAAAAATCGTTGTAACCAATGCGGTTGCTGAGGAAAGAGATCCAAGCGATCCTAGACCACAAGGCGGTGCAGGAAGCGAGACATTGAATCTGGTAGCTGAAATTTCAAAAACAAATCCGTATTTGAATGAACCAATCACTGTGGTTTATAAATTATACTTCAACAACATTAATGTTACCGGTTTTAAAGAACTTGGAAAACCAAAATATAATGATTTCTGGAATCAGAATATAGAAATCAAACAGTTAGCTATTGAGGAAGGAAGTTACAAAGGGCAAAGATGCTATTTTGTGGTATTGAAAAAGACCATTTTATATCCTCAAAAATCAGGAAAACTCACAATTGAACCTCTTTCACTCGATATTGGGGTACAACTACCTACAAATCGACGTGACATGTTTGGCCAAATGATTCTGTCTGAGGACAATAAAGTTGTTTCGGCAGGAGCTAAAACCATCAATGTGAGACCACTTCCAGAAGGTAGTAAGCCAGAAGGTTTTACAGGTGCTGTTGGTAAATTTAATTTTACGGTTACACCTTCAAAAACTACTTTAAAAAATGGCGAAAGTCTTGATTTGGTTGTAAGTGCTGCTGGAAGCGGAAACATGAAATTGTTTACACTTCCAAAACCGGTTGTACCAAATGCATTAGAGATGTACGATCCTGTTCATGACGAGAAAGTGACTACTTCATTGTCTGGAATGTCAGGAAAAATATCGGATAAGTATACTATAATTCCGCAATACAAAGGGAAGTATACTATCAAACCAATGCAGTTTTCGTATTTTGATTTGAGCTCCGGATCATACAAAACGATAACTTCTCAGGAAATTACGGTTGATGTTTTAGACGGACCAATGCAGGCGGAAGCAAACGCAACGGCAAATGCTGCTAAAAACGTTATTACAAAAACAGAGCAATTCAAATATATCAAGCTAAAAACTACTTTAGTCTCAATGGCTAAAAACGATTTTTATGGTTCGAATTTATATTACGGATTGTTGCTGGCTCCTTTCTTAATCTTACCAATTATTGTTTTAGTTAAAAAGAAAAAAGAAGCAATTGACAGCGATGTTACCGGAAACCGAATTAAAATGAACAATAAACTGGCGAAGAAATATCTGTCTGAAGCCAAGAAACAACTTAATAACAAAGAGCCATTTTATATTGCTTTGGAAAAAGCAATGCATAATTTCCTGAAAGCGAAACTGCATATTGAAACTTCAGAAATGAGCAAAGACAATATTCGAGAATTACTATTGTCAAGAAAAGCAAATCCGGAAACAGTTCAGAGTTTCATTAATTTGACAGAAAACTGTGAATTTGCACGTTATGCTCCGGCTTCAAGCGCTTCGATTCAGCAGGATTACGATAAGGCTGTTTTAATTATTTCAGAATTAGAAAAACAGATTGTTTAAATTTTAACCGCAAATTATTTTACCGCAAAGTGCGCTAAGAAAAGTGATTTGGATTGTGTTGATTTTAAGTTCACAAAGTTTGAAAGTTTTCGAAAAGCTTTCCTATTTAAATAAAATAAGAATGAAAAATATAGTATATCTCTTTTTATTAATTACTCAGATTTTCTTTGCTCAAAGCAGCTTTGAGAAAGGGAATCTTTTGTATCAGGATAATAAGTTTGAGCAGGCCGCACAGGAGTATGAAAATGTTCTTAAAGAAAATAAGCAACATTCGGCTGAATTGTATTTTAATTTGGGCAATTGTTATTATAAACTCAATAAAGTGGCGCCTTCTATTTATAATTATGAGAGAGCATTGGTTTTAAAACCACATGATGAACAGACTTTAAACAACTTAAAATTTGCAAAAAAACTAACTATTGATGAGATTAAAGAAATCCCGAAAGTAGGTTTTGCAAAACTGATTCAGAATTTTACCGGGATTTTTGACTATAATACGTGGGCTAAAATTGCTATCGGAATTGCTTTTCTTTTCTTATTGAGTTTTATTGGATATTACTTTTCACAGCATACGCTTTCAAAAAGAATGTATTTCATTGGAATGTTTATATTGTTGCTTGCTGTACTTCTAAGTGTTGCAGCGGCAATGTCAGAGAAAAATCATTATGACAACGATCGCCCGGCAATTGTTTTTTCAGAAGTGAGCGAAGTGAGAAGTGAACCACAAAAAGCCGGATCTGCTATTTTCTTATTGCATGAAGGAGCTAAAGTATACGTTACGGAAACACTTTTAAACTGGAAAAAAATAGAACTGACAGACGGAACCGAAGGCTGGATTGATGCTTCAACAATTAAAGAAGTGAAATAAGATTTCTAAAATTACAATATAAAAATCCCAAATTCCAACTTTTAAAATCGGAATTTGGGATTTTACATTTTTACAACTGATATAAGTATATTTTGCTTTGCAGTGATCTAAAACTTAAATTTACTTATATCACTTATATGGTGAAAATTTTAAAATTTATACACCAAGTCAGGCGTTACGCAATAATCCAGCTTTACATCAGATTCAAAAACGTCATCTATTTGTTTGACGGCTTCAAAAAACGAAAGTCCAATCTTGATGGTTTCTTGTTTGCATTCGGCTAAGAATTTATCGTAAAATCCTTTTCCGTAACCTATACGATTTCCAAAAACATCAAACGCTAAAAGTGGAACAAAAACCACTTCTATTGTTTCTGATGGAACTGGCAAACCATTTACAGGTTCCGGAATATTATATTCATTTTTCTTAATTTTGGTATTATCTGTCAATAAAAAATGAGCCATTTTTCTCGAGCCAAAATCACTTTTTGAAATCACAATTTCTTTGTCTTTTCCGGAGAGTAAATGTAAAATATATTCGGTGTTCACTTCTTTCTGTTCTTCAATCGGAAGAAAAACATGGTAATAGATTTTATCCCAAATGGGCAATTGCAATACTTCATTGGCTATGGCCAAACTCTTTTCTTCGATTTCATCCATGGAAAGTGTTGCCCGAAGATTTTTATAATGCAATCGTAATTCTTTTTTATTCGTCGCCATCAGGAAGGGTTTTAGAAATATGGTAAATCGCATCGCCCTCGTAAACAATTGGCGAATGGTTGGCGTTGATAATGTAGCCATCATGCGGCGCTTTTACTTTTTGCTCGAATTTACCAAACGGATCTGTTATAATGGCTAAAATAGTTCCTTTGGTTACAAACTTTCCAATCAAATTGTAATCATGCAACAAGCCCGAACACTTTGCTCGCAACCAAACCGAATATTTGATATAAATCGAAGGATGAACAGCATCTTCAACAATTTGTTTTGGATCAAGCATATTCAGGTAATTCAGTAAGCGCTTCACCCCCATTACACCTTCATTTGCAATTACATTATTGATATCTAATGATTTTCCTCCTTCAAAAAGCAACATTTTTACATTGGCTTTTTCAGATGTATTTCTAAACGAGCCAGCAATATTCTTCGAATACAAGGTAAATGGCGCATTAAACACATCCGCCAGAAGTCTCAATTCAGGATTATTTTCGGTTATCCTGATTTGAGGCGCATTAAATCGGCTGGCACCTCCGGCATGAAAATCGACGGCATAATTTATAACTGGCAAAATCTCAGCCACAATATGAAACGCAAAACGACTCGCCAAAGAACCTTTTTTACTTCCCGGGAAAACCCGATTTAAATCGCGACCGTCTGGAAACTCACGGGATTTATTTACAAAACCATACATATTGATAATTGGGATGCAAATAATCGTTCCTCGTGTTGGCCGATTTATTTTTTTGCTGATTAACTGGCGTACAACTTCGACTCCGTTTATTTCGTCGCCGTGAATTCCGGCTGAGAACAAAACTACCGGACCATCTATTTTAGAACGACGCACAATAACCGGAATATTCAATTTTGTCGTCGTATGCAATCGGGCAATTTCAACGTTTATTGTTCTATTTTCTCCTGGCAAAACCGGTTCGCCAAAAATAATCATGGGTTTGTTATTTTTCATATAGAATTATAAAATCTAAATATAGAAATTATTCTTTTGATTTCGTAAATTTGACTCTAAATCCATGTTAAGCTTCTCAGGAAAAACAAAGTGGTTTTTCAGAGTGCTTTTCGACCATCTTCAGAAACAAAAACAGAATGCAAAAACCGTCTTTATTACTTCAAATACAAACCTTGCCGGACAATCCCGGTGTGTATCAATATTATGATAAAGACGAAAAAATATTGTACGTTGGAAAAGCCAAAAATTTAAAAAAAAGAGTTTCCTCCTACTTCAATAAAATTCACGATACGGCAAAAACGAATGTACTCGTAAAAAAAATTGTAACCATAAAACACATCGTTGTTCCTACCGAAACCGATGCGCTTTTATTAGAAAACAACTTAATCAAAACATTGCAACCGCGTTATAATGTGCTGCTTCGGGATGATAAAAGTTACCCATGGCTTTGTATTAAAAAAGAACCTTTTTCAAGAATATTTTCTACCCGAAGAATGGTAAAAGATGGTTCTGAATATTTTGGCCCATATACCAATTTCAAAACTGTACATACGATTTTAGA
This sequence comes from Flavobacterium sp. Root420, assembly GCF_001427905.1. Classification (GTDB taxonomy): domain Bacteria; phylum Bacteroidota; class Bacteroidia; order Flavobacteriales; family Flavobacteriaceae; genus Flavobacterium. The sequence continues at coordinate 20,717 of NZ_LMEF01000013.1, read as the reverse complement.
GTTAATCAAAGAATTGTATCCTTTACGGACCTGCAATTATGATTTGAGTGAATCGAATATAAATTCGGGTAAATTTAAAGTTTGTCTGGAATATCATATTGGTAATTGCAAAGGTCCTTGTGAAGGGATAGAATCGTTAGCAAATTATCAGCGACAAGTTGATGCTATTCGTGAAATTCTGAAAGGAAATTTCAAAGAAAGCATGAAAGATTTCAAACGTTTAATGAATCAATATGCACAGGATTTACGTTTTGAAGAAGCCCAAAAAATCAAGGAAAAAATAGAAGTCCTCGAGAATTACCAATCAAGATCTACTATTGTTAATCCGAAAATTACCAATATTGATGTTTTCTCGATTGTCTCTGATGAAAGTGCTGCTTATGTCAATTTTCTGCAAATTTCACACGGATCGATTATTCGTTCGCACACTTTAGAAATCAAGAAAAAACTCGACGAAAGCGACGAAGAATTATTAGAATTAGCCATAATCGAACTTCGAGAACGCTTTCATTTATTATCAAAAGAAGTTATTGTTCCGTTTGAAGTTGATTTAGGAGAAAAAATCAAAACCACGGTTCCGCAACATGGAGATAAAAAACAGATTTTAGATTTATCGATCAGAAATGCCAAATTCTATCGAATCGAACAATTGAAACAATTACAAATTGTAGATCCGGACCGACATGTAAAGCGTATCATGGCGCAAATGCAAAAAGATTTACGCTTGCCGGCGGAGCCACGACATATAGAATGTTTTGATAACTCGAACATTCAGGGAACAAATCCGGTGGCAGCCTGTGTTGTCTTTAAAGATGGGAAACCAAGTAAAAAAGATTACCGTCATTTTAATGTAAAAACCGTTGAAGGCCCTGACGATTTTGCATCGATGACTGAAATTGTATATCGCCGCTACAAAAGATTACTCGATGAAAATGAGCCTCTGCCGCAACTTATAATTATTGATGGTGGAAAAGGACAACTATCAGCAGCCTTAAAAAGTATTGACGATTTAGGTTTACGTGGAAAAATTGCGATTATCGGAATTGCAAAACGTCTTGAGGAGCTTTTTTATCCCGGCGATTCTATTCCATTATATTTGGATAAAAAATCGGAAACATTAAAAGTAATTCAACAATTGCGTAACGAAGCGCACCGTTTCGGAATCACATTTCACCGTGATAAACGTAGCAAAGCGGCACTTAATTCGTCTGTAGAAAGCATTCCTGGTATAGGCGAAAAAACCATGCTGACTTTAATACAACATTTCAAAAGTGTTAAAAGATTAAAATTAGCTTCAGAAAAAGAGATATCTGACGTTATAGGAGTATCAAGAGCAAAAAAAATTGTCGAATTCTATCATCCTAAAGAAAACTGATTCATTTTGAAAAAGCATATTTTATCTATTTTTCTGCTGTGCAATTTAACCGTTTCGTATAGCCAAAACGACATTTCATTTTTGCAAAAAGACAAAAATAAAATCGATGTACACTACACCAATAATTTTGAAAATTTAGAAGTAAAAAGTTCCAAAACCGCAAAAACTCAAATAATAAAAAATATTGAAGCTTCGATAACCGGAAAAGATTCCCACTTAGAAACCAACGATTATAATTTTGATGGTTTCACCGATTTTGCTTCTTTTCATACAGATGATGGAATGGGAGTTTATTCCATCTATCAGATTTTTATTTTCAATCCAAAAACGCAACAATTTGACCTCTTAGAGTTTCCAACTAATTTCAATCCAAAATGTGATATGTTTTGCGATGTAAAAGTAGATAAAACTAAAAAAACACTTACCTCAAGTTGCAGGGGCGGCGCAAGAACACACAATGACATCTGGAAATATGATCGTAATAAAAAATTAATACTTTCAAAAACAGAATCATATTAAGATAATCGATCAAAAGCAAAAAAAATTGCCGACTTTTACAAAACCAACTAGTTGTTTTTTATGTGCCCAAACCAACTTCCCATTTCCAATACCCGGTCCCGGTCAAAAGGATTTTTTTTCGCCCCGATAACAATCGGCACTTTCTGGAGCATAACCATGTTTCTTACCTTATTAGTACTTAGTCCTGAAAAATCTTTTTCACAGGAACAAAAACAAGATAGTGTAAAACGTCCTAAAATTGGTTTGGTTTTAAGTGGTGGTGGTGCTAAAGGCTTTGCACATATTGGTGTTTTAAAAGTTTTGGAAGAGGCAGGAATAAAAATCGATTATATTGGCGGAACCAGTATGGGAGCCGTAATTGGCGGACTTTATGCTTCTGGCTACAATGCTTCTCAAATTGATTCCATTTTCAAAAAAACTAATTTTGATGAATTGATTAACGACTACATTCCAAGATCATCGAAAAACTTTTATGGCAAAAAAAATGACGAATTATACGCTATCGTTTTACCATTTAGTAATTTCAGGGTTGGAATTCCGGAGGCACTTTCAAAAGGAATGTACAATTACAATTTATTAAGCAGTCTAACCAGAAATGTGCGTCACATCCGTGATTTCAATAAACTGCCAACTCCGTTTTTATGTATTGCAACCAATATCGAAACGGGTGAAGAAGTATTACTAAACAAAGGAAATCTCGTTCAGGCCATGATGGCTAGTTCGGCATTCCCATCGTTATTTACTCCTGTAGAAATTGATGGAAATTTATTAGTCGACGGTGGTGTTGTCAACAACTACCCCATTAAAGAAGTTCGTAATCTTGGTGCAGACATCATAATTGGTGTTGACGTTCAGGACGATTTATTGAAAAGAAAAAGTCTTAAAAATGCAACTCGTATTTTAGTGCAGATCACCAATCTTCAGTCGATCGATAAAATGAAAAGCAAAATAAAAGATACTGATGTTTATGTAAAACCGGACATTCGTGATTTTGGTGTAATTTCATTTGATAAGGGTGAAGAAATTATCAGAAAAGGAGAAGAAGCTACATTTGCCGTTTATGAAAAAATTAAATTGTTGGTCAACGAAGATAATTTTTATAAAAAGCCAAAATTAAAAGTAAGTTCAGATACTCTTCAGATCAAAAAAATAAACAACGAAAAATTAGATAATTATACCAAAGAATACATCAATGGTAAACTTCGTTTTAAACCCGGGAGCACTATAACTTATAATGATCTCAAAACTGGAATCAATAATTTAAATGCCACTCAAAACTTTAGCACTATCTCATACTGCCTGCAACCTGACGGCAAACAAGATGATTTGGATCTTGTACTGAAAGAAAATCCAACTCAAACTTATTTAAAACTGGGTTTGCATTATGATGGACTTTATAAAAGTGCAATTCTATTAAATCTTACTCACAAAAAAACTTTTCTAAAAAATGACATTACTTCGTTAGATATTATTTTAGGAGATAATTTCAGATATGATTTAAATTATTATGTCGAAAATGGTTTTAATATCAGCTTTGGATTCCGTTCAAGATTAAATCAGTTTAACCGAAATGTAACCAGCAATCTTGGTAATTTAACTACTCCAAATCCTGGTGTCAATTTAATTAATGTTGATTTTCTGGATCTTAGTAATCAGGCTTATTTTCAGACCATTTTTGTACAAAAATTTTTGATGGGCGGTGGTTTAGAATACAAATATTTAAAAATCAATTCACCAACTTTATCTAATACAGATAATGTAATAGATAAAAGCAGTTATTTTAGTGCATTTGGCTATTTAAAATACGATTCATTCGATAATAAAAGCTTTCCACATTCGGGATTGTATTTTTCTACGGATGTACAAACGTATTTAGGATCTTCTGATTATACCAATACGTTCAAACCATATTCTATGGCAAAAGCCGAAATTGCGATAGCCAATACTTTATTTAGGAGAGCAACTTTTAAATTTGAAGCAGATGCAGGACTGACTTTTGGAAACGACAGCGTTCCTTTTTTCGATTATATCTTAGGAGGTTACGGTTATAACAAAATAAATAACTTCAATTATTTCTACGGGTATGATTTTTTAAGTATTTCTGGAAATAGTTTTATAAAAGCGGGAATTACATTGGATTATGAAATTCTCAAAAAGAATCACGTCAACTTTTCTGCAAATTTTGCCAACTTAGGTGACGATATTTTCTCTACTGTTGATTGGGTATCAATGCCGAAATATTCAGGTTATGCCGTTGGTTACGGATTAGAAACCATTATTGGCCCAATCGAAATTAAACAATCCTGGTCGCCTGAAATGTCTAAAAGTTTTACGTGGTTTAGTATCGGCTTTATGTTTTAATATTCTATTCAACAATAGTTCAAAAAAATCGTACTATTTTTTTGTTATATAAAATTTATTTCAAAAAAATTGAAAGAATTTATTTTTATAACTGATATAATTTATAATTTTACTCGATAAAAATTACGACATTTGTTATAATGAAAACAAAATGGACAGGTTTATTAGAGTATCTTCAATTCCTTATCAAGAGAAATCCTGAATAAAACTACCGAATTGAGATAATTGGTCAATTGCAAAATTGAGCTAATTATCTGTTCACACAATTCAAATTTTTCGAATTATCTAATTTACAAATTATCTAATTGAAAAGCCATGCCATTATATCATAAACTTGGAGATTTTCCTCAAAAAAGACACACTCAATTCGAAAAACCAACTGGAGGTTTTTACTACGAACAATTGTTTGGTACCGAAGGTTTTCACGGACATTCGTCATTGTCTTACCATGTTCACAGACCAACTCAGGTTAAAGAAATTTTAAACTCTTATTCGGTTGAACCAAAAATTGCAATCGGAAAAAACATAAAATCATTACTTTTTAAAGGTTTTGAATTAAAACCGGAGAACGATTTTTTAGACAGTCGAAAAGCCATGTTAGTTAATAAGGACTGTATTATTGGATTGGCCGCTCCAAAAGAATCGCTCCGCAATTATTTCTATAAAAATGCCGATGCCGATGAAATGCTTTTCATTCATAAAGGAAAAGGAAAATTAAGAACCATGCTAGGAAATATTCCATTTGAATATGGTGATTATCTTATTATTCCCAGAGGTATTATTTATCAAATCGAATTTGAAACTGAAGAAAACCGACTTTTTTATGTCGAATCTTATTCTCCTTTTTATACTCCAAAACGTTATAAAAACCAATCAGGGCAACATTTAGAACATTCCCCGTTTTGCGAGCGTGATTTTATTTTGCCAAACGAGTTGGAAACACACGACGAAAAAGGTGATTTTTTAATTAAAATCAAAAAAGAAGGTATGATTCACGAAGTGGTTTACGCCACACATCCTTTTGACGTTGTGGGCTGGGACGGTTACAATTTCCCATACGGATTCTCAATTCATAATTTCGAACCTATAACAGGACGTGTTCACCAACCGCCTCCGGTACATCAAACCTTCGAAACGGCCACTTTTGTCGTTTGTTCTTTCTGCCCGAGACTTTATGATTATCACCCGAAAGCAATTCCGGCGCCATACAATCACAGTAATATAGATTCAGACGAAGTACTTTATTATGTTGACGGCGATTTTATGAGCCGTAATAATATAGAGCAGGGTCATATTACTTTGCACCCAAAAGGAATTCCGCATGGTCCCGCACCTGGCGCAATGGAACGCAGTATTGGTCATAAAGAAACCCAGGAATTAGCCGTTATGGTTGATACTTTCAGACCATTAATGGTTACTGAGGAGGCAATGGGGCTTGATGATGGAAAATATTACAAGTCCTGGACGGAGTAATTCTACTTTCGATCTAACCGCAAAGTTCGCAAGGATTTTACGCAAAGATCGCCATTACAAACTTTGCGAACTTTGCGATTTTTACTTTGCGAACTTTGCGGTTAAAAAAATAAATCTTAAAAAACATTTCGGAAAATCAAATAAACGATTAACCGATTAAACAAATAAACACAATGAGTAAACAAGTAAAATCAGTAGAATACGGATTAGAAAAAATATTCGAAGGAGCACAAGATTTCCTTCCATTATTAGGAACAGACTATGTAGAATTCTACGTAGGAAATGCAAAACAATCTGCACATTATTATAAAACTGCTTTCGGATATCAGTCATTGGCTTACGCCGGGTTGGAAACAGGCGTAAAAGACAGAGCATCTTATGTTTTAAAACAGGATAAGATCAGAATTGTCCTGACAACACCTTTAACACAGGATTCTCCTATTCATGCACATCTTCAAAAACATGGCGACGGTGTAAAAGTTGCAGCGCTTTGGGTTGAAGATGCAAGAAGTGCTTACGAAGAAACTATGAAACGTGGCGCTCGTTCTTTTATGGAACCAACAGTGGAGTCAGATGAATTTGGAGAAGTAGTTCGTTCCGGAATTTATACTTATGGAGAAACGGTTCACATTTTTGTGGAAAGAAAAAACTACAATGGCGTTTTCCTGCCCGGCTACAAAGAATGGAAATCAGATTATAATCCAGCACCAACCGGATTGAAATATATTGACCATATGGTAGGAAATGTGGGTTGGAACGAAATGAATACCTGGGTAAAATTCTACGAAGAAGTTATGGGATTCGTCAATTTCTTATCATTTGACGACAAGCAAATCAATACGGAGTATTCAGCTTTGATGAGTAAAGTAATGTCTAACGGAAACGGAAGAATTAAATTCCCAATCAACGAACCAGCTGAAGGAAAGAAAAAATCTCAAATCGAAGAATATTTAGATTTTTATGGCGGACCTGGAATTCAGCATATTGCCATCGCGACAGATGACATTATCAAAACAGTTTCTGACTTAAAAGCACGCGGTGTTGAATTTTTATCTGCTCCACCGCATACTTATTACCAGGCGATCCCGGAAAGATTAGGGGTTCACATGGATATGATGAAAGAAGATTTAAATGAAATTGAGAAATTGGCCATTATGGTCGATGCCGATGAAGATGGTTACTTATTACAAATATTTACAAAACCAGTTCAGGACAGACCAACACTTTTCTTCGAAATTATCCAAAGAATGGGAGCAAAAGGGTTCGGCGCAGGGAACTTTAAAGCCCTTTTTGAGTCGATTGAGAGAGAACAGGAATTGAGAGGAACTTTGTAAAAACGCAATATTTTTACATTATGTAGAAAAATTCTCTGTGAAACGATGATTTTTATGCAAATGTTATGTTAAACTTGCCTTTTGCTATTTCTTTTTTGAACTTTCTGCATATCTTTGCACTCGCAAATCAAGAAGGGGTGGTTTCCTTCTGAATTGATATAAATTTCATAATTTATAGTTTTTTGGTTAGTTAATAGCATAAAAACTCAGTCATTCCTTGACTGAGTTTTTTTGTTTAGGTACATTTGGAATAGAATTTGCATTTAAGTACCTTTATAATAAATGTAAAGTTTGTACTATGAAAAAGCTAGTTCTCATCATATTAATTCTCACCACTCTGGCATTTGACACTCAAAAAGAAGATGCATTTAGTACGGGAGAATACTTCAAATTCAGAATTCATTACGGAATTGTCAATGCAGGTTACGCTACACTCGAAATTAAAGAAGCTACAATAAATAACAAAAAGGTACATCATGCTATAGGTAAAGGCTATACAACCGGCATGTCCAAATTTTTCTTTAAAGTAGAAGATTTATACGAAAGTTATTTTGACAAGGAAACCGGAAGTCCATATCGTTATATTAGAAAAATTGACGAAGGTGGTTATACTAAAAATCAGGAAGGAATTTTTAATCAGACAGAAAATCGGGTTTTAGTAAAAGATTATAAACGAAAATCTGAAAAAACCATTGTTATTACTGATAATGTGCAGGATATAATTTCTTCTTTTTATTATCTGCGAAATCATCCTAATATTGACAAACTTAAATCGGGCGATGCCATTACAATTGACATGTTTTTTGATGAAGAAATCACAAAATTTAAGTTAAAATATATAGGTCGTCAGGATATTACAACTAAATTTGGAACCGTTTCTACAATGGTATTTAAACCACTCGTACAAACAGGAAGAGTTTTTAAAGAAAAAGAGAGTGTAACACTCTGGATAACAGACGACGACAACAAAGTTCCGGTACGAATAAAAGCGGATCTTGCCGTTGGATCCCTCAAAGCAGATCTCGACGAATATAAAGGATTGAAATATCCATTTAAAGCAAAAAAATAATGAACCTTACTGATCATTCAGAATCAATCTTAAAAGAAATTGACCTTAAATTTCAAGCTATAAATCAAAAAACAGATGTGCAGCTTGAAGGCTTACTTTGGTCAAAACCAATTACCTATTGGGATTATATTCAAACTGATGCGCTTTTAAATTTACAAATACAACGCACTACACTTCCTGATGAAATGGTTTTCATTATGTATCATCAGGTAAATGAATTAATTTTTAAGATGATTTTGTGGGAAATTGATCAAATCGCCGACACAGAAAATATTCAGGTTGATTTTTTTAGTGAAAGATTATCAAGAATCACCCGTTATTTTGATATGTTGACCAATTCGTTCAGCATTATGGAAAACGGAATGGATATCGATCAGTACATGAAATTCAGAAATACGCTGACTCCGGCAAGTGGATTTCAAAGTGCACAATATCGCTTAATTGAATTTGCTTCGACTGAAGTTATCAATTTAACAGATCACAGATACAAAGCAAACTTTGATGAAAATACCGATTTAGAAACTAGTTTCGAGCATTTATATTGGCAAGCAGCTGGTAAAGATTATCAAACAGGCGAAAAATCATATTTACTGCAAGAATTCGAAAAAAAATATAAAGATCAGTTTTTAAGACAAATGTCTTCGTTTAAAACTAAAAACATCTGGAAAAAATTCACACAATTACCAGAAAAAGATCAACAGAATGATGAATTGATTCAGGCAATGCGTCATTACGACAGAACCGTGAATATTACTTGGGTTATGCAGCATTTAAATACTGCAAGAAAGTACATTTTGGAAAGCGGAAAAGGTAACGGCGAAGCCACCGGCGGAAGTGATTGGCAAAAATATATGCATCCAAAATACCAAAGACGCATCTTTTTTCCTAAATTGTGGACCGAAGATGAATTGTCCAATTGGGGAAATGAAGAAACCATTTAATTTCCCAAAAAAAATTAAAAAGTTTGAAAAAAGCATTCGTAATTATAATCGTTTTATTATCAATATTTTCATGCAATAAAACCGATGAAAAAGTTGAAACTAAAATCACCAAACCAAAAACTAAAAAAGTAGAATTTGGTTTTAATTACGCCGACTTTAATGTTGTTAATGATACCATATCAAAAGGAGATTCCTTTGGATCTATCATCCAAAATCAAAATATTGGAGACAAACAGGTTTATAATATTGTCGAGCAAGTAAAAGATTCTTTTAATGTTAGAACTATTCGATATAATAAGCCTTATACACTTCTTCGTTCTAAAAATAAAACCAACAAACTACAAGTTTTTATTTATCAACCAGATGCACTAACGTATTATGTCGTTGATTTCAGAGATAGTACTGCAAAAGCTTATAAAAAAATAAAACCCGTTACCTTCAAACGCAAAATAATAGGTGGCGTTTTAAAAAGTTCATTGTCTGAAACTTTAGGAAACGCAAGTGTAGAAACGGCTTTGGCCAGCAGAATTACCAAAGTATTTTCGTGGTCTATTGACTTCTTCAAACTTAAAAAAGGAGATCGTTATGGTTTAATTTTTACCGAGCGTTTTATCAATAATAAAACGTATGATGGTGTTGAAGATCTGGAAGCTGCCTTTTTTGAATACAAAGGAAAAATCGTTTATGCTTTTCCATTCGAAAAAGATACACTTTCAGGAAAAGTAGAATATTATGACGATCAGGGTAAAACACTGAAAAACTTCTTCTTAAAAACACCAATCAAATTCAGCCGAATCACTTCGAGATTTACAATGAATAGATTTCATCCGGTGCAACACACCTGGAAAGCACATAAAGGAACTGATTATGCTGCTCCAACCGGAACACCAATTTCTACAACGGCATCCGGAGTTGTAGAAGCCACAGGCTATACTGCAGGAAATGGAAATTTCGTAAAAGTAAAACATAACGGCACCTACTCTACTCAATATTTGCATATGTCAAGAATTCTCGTGCGTCGCGGTCAACGCGTTACGCAAGGACAAACTATTGGATTAGTTGGAAGCACAGGATTAGCTTCTGGCCCACATGTTTGTTACCGATTCTGGAAAAACGGAATTCAGGTTGATGCCCTTCGATTGAACTTGCCAACCGGAGAATCGTTGACAGGAAATGATAAAAATCGTTTCTTAAAACAAATGGAACCTTTGAAAAGAGAATTGGATAGTATTGGAAATTTGTAAATCTCTGAAATCGAAAGTCGAATGAAAAATGCACGTATTAAAGCAATTTATAATGAAACTTTTTCAGGTTTAAAATTATTCTACAGAGATACTGATTTGCCGGATCATTTAATTTCAAACTACAAAATTGGACAGATAATTCAGGAAAAAGGTTTTACCGATATGTCCTCTATGGGCGGCGGGCTTTCCGGAAATACAAGGTATTTAATAGCAAGTGCCCATCCAAAAGATTTATCAAAATTCAATCCTGACTCTGCAAAAATTGGTCATTTTCTTTTAGATACTATTGCTTATTTTAAAGTATTGGATATTCAGAAAATTGAAAATAAAACGCAGGTTTTTCTTTTAAACATTCCAGATAATTCAATTTCGCTTTTTAAAAACTCCTCTTCAAACTTAGAAGAAGAAATTACAGAAAAAGCACAAAAAAAATTTAAGGATAAAATTCATTTGGCGTTAGTTCCAGAATTACAAACAGCAGACTGGAAAGAAAGAACAAAGTCTCCTCTTGGGATGAATGATAATGGTGAATTGTTTTTTGATGATTCCAAAATCAAAATTGAATCGCCTAAAAGAATCGAAATCAATACCGAGAAAAAAACCATTGAGGTTGATAAAAAGCCCTGGTGGAAAATTTGGTAATCCAAAATTACCATCATTTAAAAACATTATTTTCTCCCCATTCATCCATCATATACAGAATTTCCTTCAAAGAATGTCCTAGTTCTGTTAACTCATATTCCACTTTCGGAGGAACTTGTTGATGAACGATTCGATTTACCAATTTATCTTTTTCCAGTTCTTTGAGCTTTGCAATAAGCATTCGTTCAGAAATCCCGACAAGTCTGTTTTTTAATTCGCTGTATCTAAGTTTTTGTTCATTCAAAAGGTACGACAGTATATTTATTTTCCATCTTCCACCAATTACAGATAACGTAAATGCAATTCCGCAGTTTTCCTTCCAATAAATCTCATTGATAGTATTAGTTGAATTTTCTTTTCTATTTCCCATACTTACTTTTTTGTGTGTACCATACAATTATGTATGTATCTATATTTTTGCAAGTTAATAAATACATTTGTTATTATAAAAAATTAAAATATGGACACAATTAAAATTGCAATTCACTGGTTAAGTTACGCTTACTATTTATACGTATTTGCATACGCATCTCTATTCAAAGTTTTTCAAAAAGAATCTATGATGCAAAGTATGCGGTCTTTGGGATTTAATAAAACGTGGACAATTGCAATAGGAGTATTTGAATTAATTGGTGTTATACTTATTCTGATCGGAATTTTTCAGCCACAATATAAAAATGCCGGCATATTATTTCTATTCCCATTTGCTATAGGCGCATTTACTACGCACATGGCACATCAGGAATACAATCACTATTATAATTCTTTAATAGTATGTATTTTGACAATTGTCATATTGGCGACAGACAAAGCTTTTAGAATAATTTTATAAAAGCAAAAACAGTTTGTAACCGAAGCCAGAAAATTTTAAATATTGCTATTTACAAAACTTCCTTCTAAATTCTGATGGATTAATTCCTTTATGTTTTCTGAAAACTTTATTCAGATGACTTTCATCTGAAAAATGTAATTCATCTGCAATTTCATTAATGCGCATATCGCTGTTTAAAAGTCTGGCTTCAATCAGTCTTAATTTGTAATTTGAAATGTATTCCTGAAGCGTTTCGCCAGTTTGTTTCTTAAAATATTTTCCTAAATAATGAAGTGAAATATTAAATTGTTCACTTATTACAGTTGCTTTTAACTGCTTTGGATCGTAAATATTTTCCTGAATATAATGCAAAATTTCAAGAACCATTTCTCCCGTAGTTTCCTTAATATTCTTTGGTAATTTTAAAGCTATATTTCTTGCAACAACAGTTATAATTGCATTGACAATTTGCTCGATAATCTTTTGATGGTAAATCTGCTGATTACTTTGCTCATTAATAATACTTTCAATTAGTGAAGCGATCAAAGGTTTGTCAATTTTGTTTTTGAGAATACATCCTGGCCGATGACTTGCGTTTTGAAGAATATATTCCATTCGCAGCACCGTTTCACTTTGTGGGTTTTGAGAATTTGCTTTGACATAATATTCATTAAACCGAAGAAAAAAGAATTTCGTTACCGTTAAAATTTCGAATGAATGAACATCTTGCGGTGTTACAAGAAACAGATTTCCCTTTCGGTATTGAAATTTATTATTGTTTATAATCTGAATTCCGGTTCCATCGACAACATAAATCAATTCAAAGAAATTGTTTTTCCGAATTGTCTTCGGAAACTGTTCCAATTCCTTAAAATCAACTTCAAAAGGAAGATATAAATTCTTATCTGTCATATTGCTAAAATACAATTTTAGTACCAATTAGTACAATTTTCGGCGAAAGCTAATGTCCTAATTTTGTTTCGGATAAAAACTAAAAAACTACAAAATGAAAATTCTTTTAATTGGAGCAAGCGGGACAATTGGTAAAATACTGGGACCAGCTTTGGTAAAAAACCATGAAATTATTTCAGCCGGACGAAACAGCGGCGATTTTAGAATTGATTTATCAGATTCAAATTCGATAGAAAAATTATTCAACGAAATTAAAAATATTGATGTCTGTATATGTGTTGCTGGCGATTGTTACACCGGAGATTTGCTTTCGCTTGACGAAGAAAAAATAAATATTGGCATTAAAAATAAATTGCTGGGACAAATCAATCTGGTTTTAATTGGACAAAAACACTTAAACGATAACGGATTATTTATACTTACTTCCGGAAAAATGGCCGATAAACCAATAAAGAACAATAGTTGTAAAGCAATTGTTAATGGCGCAATTAACAGTTTTGTGCTTTCAGCTTCACTTGAATTAGAAAGAGGAATTAGAATAAATTCCGTTAGTCCTGCAAAAGTTTCAGACATTCCGACTGAAGATTTAATTAGCGCTTATTCAAAAAGTATGGATGAGCCAATAAATGGAGAAATTATTAAAGTAAACTATTAAAATTTTAAAGATGAAAAAGTCAACCACTATATTATTCTTGCTTTTAGTTCTAAATACAGCTATTGCTCAGAAAACAAAACAAGTTATGAAAACAGAAATTTTAGGTTCCTGGACTTTGGTTTCTGTTGAAAACATAAATTCAGATGGAACAAAAAATCTTCCCTATGATGTAAACCCGAAGGGCATTTTATTTTTTGATGAAAAGGGGAATTACGCCATTGAAATATATAAAAATGAAAGGCCAAAAATAATTTCGGGCGATAAAAACAAATGTACACCAGAAGAAAATGCATCGATTGTTCAGGGAAGTAATACCCATTTTGGTGAATATGAAATTGATGAAACGAACAAGATTATTACCTTTAAAATAAAAACCGCATCGTTCCCAAACTGGGAAGGAACAATTCAAAAGAGATCTTTTACTTTTCTAAATAATGAACTTAAATATATTGTAACCAACACAACGCAAGGCGGAAAATCTGTTACGGCAGAAGTTGTCTGGAAAAAATTGTGATGCAGATTCATAAAACGTTTTCGTAACTATTTGTTATATAATTGTGAAGCTTTACCCTATTACGACTTATTTCAGTATTTTTGTGTTTTTAAAAACCACTTATAACCACTTCTCAATTAAATACAAAAATGGCTTTAAACACAACAAACCCAACCGGGACTGAAGCGTGGAAAAATCTGCAAAACCACTATAATGCAATTCACGAAACAACGATACAAGAATTGTTTCAACAAGATAATGCTCGTGTTGAAAAATTCAATTTACAATGGAATGACTTTTTAGTAGATTATTCTAAAAATAATATCAGTCAGGAAACTATTTCTCTTTTATTAGAGCTGGCAAATTCAATTGGATTAAAAGATGCAATTTCTCAATATTTTGGCGGAGAAATCATCAACCAAACAGAAAACAGAGCGGTTTTACATACTGCATTGCGCGCGCCAGAATCAGCAGTTATAAAAGTTGATGGCGAAAATGTAATTCCGGAAGTTTATGAAGTAAAAAATAAAATCAAAAGCTTTACAAGCGAAGTTATTTCGGGAGAAAGAAAAGGTTTTACCGGAAAAGCTTTTACTGATGTCGTTAATATTGGAATTGGAGGTTCAGATCTTGGTCCGGTTATGGCGGTTGAAGCTTTACAATTCTACAAAAATCATTTGAATTTACATTTCGTTTCGAATGTTGATGGGGATCATGTTAATGAAGTTATCAAAAAATTAAATCCGGAGACAACCTTATTTTTAATTGTTTCTAAAACTTTTACGACTCAGGAAACCCTATCAAATTCTGAAACCATCAAAGAATGGTTTTTGAAATCAGCTTCGCAGGAAGATATTGCAAAACACTTTGTGGCTGTTTCAACAAACATTCAAAAAGTAACCGAATTCGGAATTAATCCGGACAACGTTTTTCCAATGTGGGATTGGGTTGGAGGAAGATTTTCTTTATGGAGTGCCGTTGGTTTGAGTATTGCTTTGGCCGTTGGTTTTGATAATTATAATGAATTATTGAAAGGTGCGAACGAAATGGACGATCATTTCAAATCGGCTGAATTGGACGAAAACATTCCGGTAATCTTAGCTTTATTAAGCATTTGGTACAATAATTTTTTCGGAGCTGAAAGCGAAGCTTTGATTCCTTACACTCAATATTTACAAAAACTAGCTCCGTACCTGCAACAGGCAACTATGGAAAGTAACGGTAAAAGTGTTGGTCGTGACGGAAAACCTGTAAACTACCAAACGGGAACTATTATTTGGGGAGAGCCAGGAACCAATTCGCAACATGCATTCTTCCAATTAATTCATCAGGGAACAAAATTAATTCCAACAGATTTCATCGGATTCGTAAAACCTTTATATGGAAACGAAGATCATCATGATAAATTAATGTCAAACTTTTTTGCTCAGACAGAAGCTTTGTTAAACGGAAAAACTCCGGCACAAGTTCAGGCTGAATTTGACAAACAAGGGCTTTCTACAGAAAAAGCATCATACTTATTGCCATTTAAAGTTTTCACAGGAAACAAACCAACTAATACCATTTTGATTCAAAAATTAACACCAAAATCTTTAGGTTCGTTAATTGCTTTATATGAACATAAAATTTTTGTTCAGGGTGTTATCTGGAACATTTTCAGCTTTGATCAATGGGGAGTTGAGTTAGGAAAACAATTGGCTAATTCTATTTTAGACGAGATAAATTCAAAAACGGTAAAAAATCACGATAGCTCAACATCATTTTTACTAAATCACTTTTTGAAGAACAAATAAGAACGATTTAATCGTTTTTCACAATAAACTGAAACGCCTTGATTTAACTAAAATTAAGGCGTTTTTTCGTATAAATAGATCGCTATTTATATCCAAAGCCGCGACTATTGCAAGTTAACACCTACAGCACTGTTCATATTAATATGATTTTAACAAAAAACAAGTACCGAAATTCAAAAAATCATTATTTTGTTTAACGAAAAAAGAAAAAATCATTTTAATGCGCAACACAATATATAAAACTTGTTTTTCTTAACATTTTGATAACACTATCTGAGTTATTTGTTATAATTTTGCCAAAAACAATAAACTAAATAACAAATGAAGACAATGAAAAATTGGTTACTTACTGGACTGTTGTTCATGATAGTTTCAACCGCATTTTCTCAGGGAAAAATTACTGGTACAATTACCGACGGTACAGGTTCGTTACCGGGAGCAAATGTAGTGATTAAAGGCTCTACCACAGCCACTTCGACAGATTTTGACGGTAAGTTTACTCTTAATGCAACAACAAGTACAGGGGAAATCGTTATTTCTTACTTAGGTTACGAAAATCAGACTATCAAATTTGCAGTAGCAAACGGTGCAACTACAAATTTAGGAAAGATAGTTTTGGTATCTAATTCTAACGAATTAAGTGAAATTGTGGTTAAAAGCAGTGTAGTAGATATCGCAAAAGACAGAAAAACTCCTGTTGCAGTTTCTACAATTAAAGCTGCTGAAATTCAGGAAAAATTAGGATCTCAGGAATTTCCGGAAATCTTAAAAAGTACTCCATCAGTTTATGCTTCAAAAGCTGGAGGTGGATACGGAGATTCAAGGATTGCAATTCGTGGATTTGACCAAAAAAACATTGCCGTTATGATTAACGGGGTGCCAATCAATGATATGGAGAACAGTGCTGTTTTCTGGAGTAACTGGGCCGGTATCTCTGATGTAACTTCTGCAATGCAGGTACAAAGAGGTTTAGGGGCTTCTAAATTGGCTATTTCTTCTGTTGGAGGAACAATCAATATCGTTACAAAAACTTCAGACATGAAAGAAGGTGGATCTATTTCATCAAGCTTTGGTAACGACAACTACTTAAAAGCACAAGCTTCTTACAGTACAGGATTAATGAAAAACGGACTTTCTGCTTCTGTTTTATTTAGCAGAACTGAAGGAAACGGATATGTTGACGGAACAAAATTTGAAGGATATAACTACTTCGTAGCTCTTGGATACAAAATCAACGACAAACATAGTCTAGAATTTACATTTACAGGAGCGCCTCAATGGCACGATCAAAGATCTACATCTCCTCTTTTAAGTGATTTCTTGAAATACGGAAGTGACGGTAAAACACCAAACATTAAATACAACTCTGATTGGGGTTATAAAAATGGTGAAGAATACAACTTAAAAACAAATTACTACCATAAACCAGTTATGTCTTTAAACTGGGATTATGACATCAATGAAACTACAAAATTGTCTACTGTACTTTACGCTTCTTGGGGTCGTGGAGGAGGAACTACTTCAAATGGAGGTATTAAAGGAAACAATCCATATTCTACAAATAATTCATTGAGAACAGCTGATGGTTTAATCAATTTTGATTTAATCCAAAACTGGAACTCTGGACAACCTACTACATTAGGTACAAGAACACAAACTAACGGACAATATCAAAATAGTTCAGCAAGTGGTAGTGCTACAGTAACTAATACTGGTGTTACACAAATTGCTTCAGTTAACTCACACAACTGGTATGGTGGTGTTATCAATTTAGATAAAAAACTTACTGAAAACCTAACATGGGATATTGGAGTTGAAGGAAGAATGTACAAAGGTATTCACTTCCAAAACTTAATTGACCTATTTGGTGCTACAAACTATAGAGATGCTACAAACGTAAACAGTGTTCCAAACCCTGCTTACTTCAGCACTACTTATGCTCCAAGACCAAGTGGAAACCCTTTCGTTAGTACTGATTACCAAGAAAGAATCAACTACTGGAATGATAGTGAAGTAAACTATTATGGTGCTTTTACTCAATTAGAATATTCAAAAGGTAACTTTACAGCATTCTTACAAGGAGCAGTTTCTCAACAAGGTTACAAAAGAATTGATCACTTTAAATATGCTACTGGGACACCACTTGCGGAAACTGATTTCAAAAACATTACTGGTGGAGACGTTAAAGCTGGTGTAAACTATAACATTAATGAACAACATAATGTTTACTTTAACACTGGTTACTATTCAAAACAACCATTTTTTAATGCTGTTTATCCTAATAATGCTTCTATTATTAATGATAACATTACGAATGAAAAAGTTAAAGCTGCTGAAATTGGATACGGTTTCCGTTCAGGAATCTTCAATGCAACATTTAACGCATATTACACACAATGGGATGACAGGTTTACACCTGGAACTGATAGCGATCAGGCTAACAACCCAGGAGGATACTACACTTTCCAAGGAGTAAATGAAACTCATACTGGAGTAGAATTAGAAGTAACAGCTAGATTACTTGAGAAATTAAAACTTAATGGTATGATCTCTATCGGAGATTATAAATATAATGGTAACGCAACTAGTAACCGTTTTGACGCTTCTAACAACCCATTCCCTGGTGGAACTGCACAAACATTATACTTAGATGGAGTAAAAGTTGGAAACAATGCTCAAACTACAATGGCAATTGGAGCAGCTTACGAAATATTACGTGGTTTAAATGTTGATTATAACCTTAACTATTCTGAAAAATTATATGGTAACATCTCACCTGTTAACTTCGCAAGTGCTACTAATAAAGGAGCATTAGAATTACCTGGTTTTGCTACTTCGGATGCAGGTTTATCATATAAATTTTTATTTGGAAAAGACAAAGCAAACGCTTTAAATTTCAGATTTAATGTAAACAACCTTTTCGACAGAACTTTCATAAATGAATCGTTTACAAACATCTTTGCTGATGATATCAAAACACCGGCAGTAGGAACGACTCCAGCAGTAACTTATGCACAAGCAGGAGCTTTGTACAAAGGAATTGCTACTGGTAACAAAGTTTACTTTGGTTACGGAAGAACCTGGAACTTTACATTACGTTATGAGTTCTAATATTTAGAATCTTAATAAATATCATAAACGGCATTGACTTTTAAGTTTGATGCCGTTTTTTTTATAGCCTTTTTTGTTATATTTGTTTTGAACAAAAAAACTGTTTTATGTATTATTTTCTACAAAAATTCCATTCTGGATGGGCTTATCTGGCATTATTACTTTTATTGATCGCCGTTGTAAATGCCATTCTTGGATTAACTTCTAAAAAAGAGTTTACCGCTAAAGATCGTAAGATTTCTTTGTTTGCCTTAATCGGGACGCATACTCAATTATTGATTGGTTTAATTCTTTATTTTGTATCACCGCTTGGAAAAGCAGCTTTAGGAGAAATGTCGAATGCTGAACTTAGATTGACTTCATTAGAGCACCCTTTAATTAATCTTATAGCCATTATTCTGATCACTATCGGATGGTCAAAACATAAAAAATTAATTAATAGCGAAGCGAAGTTTAAAACATTTGCTATTTTTTACGGATTAGGATTATTACTTATATTAAGTAGAATCCCGTGGAACCTATGGTTCTAAAAAACCAATTAAAGCCCTAAAAAATAGGGCTTTTTTTATCTCGGCATATTATTTGTACAAACTCCCCAAGTCTGAAAAAGAATAACCCATGAGAATTAAAAAAAACATTTTACTCAGCGCATTTACTATAACTTGTTTAAGTTGTTTTACATACGTCACGAGTCAACAAGTCAGGCCAACAGAGCCTAAAATTGTCCAGGACACGGTAAAAACCGGAGCAAAAAATCAGACAATTACAGTAAAAGATTCTGTTTTTATTGATAAAAATTTAAAATTAAAACCCTATAAAAAATCGGCACATGCCTCCTACTATGCAGACCGATTTAATGGTAAAAAAACAGCTGACGGAAGCAGATTTAACAACAGTAAATATACCGCTGCACACAAAAAACTCCCTTTTGGAACTAAAATCAAAGTCACAAACGAAGCAAATGGAAAGTTTGTTATTGTGAGAATAACTGACAGAGGTCCATTTGTAAAAACACGTGAATTAGACCTCTCAAAAAGAGCTTTCATGGACATTAGCGGAAGCAGAGGCTATGGCGCATTAAAAGTCACTATTGAGACTATAATAGA
Organism: Flavobacterium sp. Root420; assembly: GCF_001427905.1. GTDB lineage: Bacteria > Bacteroidota > Bacteroidia > Flavobacteriales > Flavobacteriaceae > Flavobacterium. The sequence goes on along the minus strand of NZ_LMEF01000013.1, from coordinate 878 downwards.
ATAAAAAGTAGCTGTCTCAAAACTGAGGCAGCTATTTTTTTTAGGCTTGTTTTTTTCTGGTCAATTTTGTATATTTAATCAGTGATTAACAGCTGATTATATATGAGATTCAAACATTATAACCAACAACAAACGATACTTTTACCTTATTCGTTTGATGATCTGATTGCGGAGAAACATCCTGTTCGAATAGTAGATCAGGTTGTGGAGTCTATTAATATCCACCCCCTTTTAAAAGCCTAYAGTAAGGAAGGAACTCCGGGCTATCATCCAAAAATGCTGCTCAAAGTGATGTTGTATGCTTACATGACCAATGTATATTCTTCACGTAAGATAGAACTANAGTAAGGAAGGAACTCCGGGCTATCATCCAAAAATGCTGCTCAAAGTGATGTTGTATGCTTACATGACCAATGTATATTCTTCACGTAAGATAGAACTAGCTCTTCGTGAGAACATTAATTTTATGTGGCTTACTTCTATGACTATTGTAGATCATAATACCATTAACCGCTTCAGAAGCGATAAATTAAAAGACAGCTTTAAGGAAATCTTCAAACAAGTGGTGCTGATGCTGGCATCAGAAGGCCTTGTGAATCTAAAACAGATTTATACCGATGGCACCAAGATAGAAGCT
>NZ_LMEF01000013.1:0-231 GCF_001427905.1 Flavobacterium sp. Root420 | reverse complement strand
AGCTTTAAGGAAATCTTCAAACAAGTGGTGCTGATGCTGGCATCAGAAGGCCTTGTGAATCTAAAACAGATTTATACCGATGGCACCAAGATAGAAGCTCAGGCGGGCAGATATACTTTTGTATGGGGCAACAGTATCAAAACCAATAAAGCCAAAATGCTCACCCAGCTTGAAGAGTTATGGAATTATGCCCAAAGTTTAGACAATGAGGATGATCCCAATCCGGAACCT
>NZ_LMEF01000012.1:235264-626513 GCF_001427905.1 Flavobacterium sp. Root420 | reverse complement strand
TTGAATCTCATATATAATCAGCTGTTAATCACTGATTAAATATACAAAATTGACCAGAAAAAAACAAACTCAAAAAAAATAGCTGCCTCAGTTTTGAGACAGCTACTTTTTGTTACATATCTAAATCTATTAAGCTTTCTTACTTTCAATATTAGGCAAAAAACCTGCAATTACACCAATTAACGGTAAAAAGGCACAAATTTTAAACACATATTCAATACTAGTCAAATCGGCGAGCTTACCTAAAATGGCAGATCCCAAACCTCCCATTCCAAAAGCAAATCCAAAAAACAAACCTGCTACCAAACCAACTTTACCCGGCAACAACTCTGTGGCATAGACCAAGATTGCCGAAAAAGCAGATGAAAGAATTAGCCCTATCAATACAGATAAGACACCAACCCAAAATAAAGAAACATAAGGAAACATAAGCGTAAAAGGCGCAACTCCCAAAATAGAAATCCATATTACATATTTTCTACCAAACTTATCTCCTACCATACCTCCTATAAGAGTTCCTGCAGCAACCGAACCCAGAAAAACAAATAAATAAATTTGAGATTCTTGTATCGATACATGGAATTTATCTATTAAGAAAAAAGTATAATAGCTCGTAATACTTGCCATATAAAAATATTTAGAAAAAATTAAAATCAGTAAAATCACCAAAGATGACCACACTCTTCTTTTAGATAGATGATGAACAACAGCCTCTTTTGTAACTGTATTATTTACTCGTTTTATTTCTAAATGTTCACTGTACCAAATCGCAATTTTATACAAAGCAAAAATACCGATCAAAGCAATTAGACAAAACCAAATTATATAAGATTGTCCATGTGGAATAATAATTAATGCAGCTAATAAAGGCCCAATAGCACTGCCTGCATTTCCTCCTAATTGAAAAATAGATTGCGCCAGCCCCCTTTTTCCTCCCGATGCTAAGTGAGCCACTCTCGAAGATTCCGGATGAAATATAGAAGAGCCAATACCAATGAAGCTTACAGCAACCAACAAATAGATAAAACTACTAGCAACAGAAATAAAAAATAAACCCAGCAATGTAAAACTCATTCCAACAACTAATGAATAGGGTTTAGATTTTTTATCTGTATGCATACCAACAAAAGGCTGTAAAATAGATGCTGTAAGTTGATAAGTAAAAGTTATCATACCTATTTGAGCAAAACTTAAATTAAATTTTTCTTTAAATAGTGGATAAACAGAAGGTATTACAGCTTGCAGTAAATCATTTATAAAATGGGAAAAGCTAATTATAAAAAGGATAGAATAAATTGTTTTCTGAATAATTTCAGGCTGCGTTTTGGTAGTTGTCATAGATTATTTTTTATTTTCTTATACATTAATAAATTTTAAATATTTATTTTTTTACAAAGATGGCATTAAAATATATTGTCGGAATTACTACATTTGGACAATGAATAATGAATATCAGACACATCTGGTCGTTGATTACGGATATATAATAAATGCCGCTTTACCTGTTGTAGGTTATACTACAACAATCACAAATGCCATTTGCTCATCACATTCGCATCCTCGCGCACAACTCATTTACGCCACTAGCGGCGTTATGAATGTTGTTATAAAAAATGAAATTTGGGTAGTCAATCCATTACAAGGACTATGGATTCCGGAAGGACTTGAACATCAAGTTTCTTTTCAGCAGAATGTAAATTTATATAGTATTTTTATTGATCCTTCATTTACTAATAATCTGCCAACGAATAGTTTTTCTTTTGATATTTCTTCTTTTTTAAAACAGCTGCTTTTTAAAATTGTTTCTTTTGACGATGATAAAGATATTACCCTTTCACAAAGAAAAATCATGGATGTTTTTTTAGATGAATTAACGTTAATCGAACCGAGTTCTACTTTTTTACCTACCAGCAATCATATACAATTAAAAAACGTTATTGCTCTTTTAATAAATGATGTATCCAGTAAATACACAATAGACTATTATGCTGATTTGTCCTGCATGAGCAGCAGAACATTATCCAGGCTTTTTATTAAAGAATTGGGAATGAATTTTAGTGATTGGAGAATCCGATTAAAACTATTGGAGGCCATAAAAAGATTAGGAGAAAAACAATCCATAAAAGAAATAGCTTTTGATTTAGGATACGAAACAACCAGCGCTTTTATTTTTATGTTCAAAAAAAATCTAGGCAAAACTCCATCAAACTACATTTTGGAAAATAAAATAAATGAAATTTTTTAATTAATTCTAAAATCAAATATCACAGAAAATCAGAATCATATTCAAAGCAAAAGGCCTCAATTCTAAATGAGGCCTTTTGCTTTGAATATAATGATTGTATAAATCCATTCGATAAATTTATACTGCATAAAAACTTAACAATCTATTATTCTACTACCTTAATTCCAGCTGCTAAAAACCGTATTTCTTCTTTGGGTGTAATAATAGCGTCAATTTCTGCTTTTGTTTTTTTAGCATCTTTAGCATAATGTTTCAACTCCTCTATGGATGTGATCATTTTTTCTGCAGTACCTTCTAAAACAACGTTTTTTCCCTTTAATGTAGTAGGGACAAAAAATGCATAATCTTTCATTTTTACAAAAAAGCCAGAACCGTCTTCTGTTTTAATAGTTAACCAACATCCCCTTTTCTCACAGACATCTGTCACCAATCCTTTTACAGTAACATTTTCTGATTTTTTTGTATTCTTTAATTCATTTTCTAATTTCTCTACTGAAATAGCCTTGCTTTCCGAAATTTCAGAAACATCAGTACCATAATAATCTCCTACTATGGCATTCCCTGCTGGCGGAGATTTTTTTTCTACTGCTTCCTGTGAAAAAGAGAGCGTAGAAAAACATATCGATAATAGGATTGAACATATTACTAGTTTCATAATCAAATAATTTTACCAAAAATAATACTAAAATTTGAAATAAATAAACTGTTTTTTTTGACTCGAATCAGAATAAAATATAGCAACAAAAAAGCCCCAATTTTCATTGAGGCTTTAAAATATAATTACTGAATATTATTTCAATTTCTTTTTAATTGCAACTTCATGGTATGCTTCAATAACATCTCTTTCTTCAATGTCGTTGTAACCTTTAATCTGAATACCACAATCGTAACCTTTAGAAACTTCCTTAACATCATCTTTGAAACGTTTCAATGCTACAAGTTCACCTGTATGCACTACTACTCCATCTCTGATAACTCTAATTTTAGAAGTTCTCATGATTTTACCATCCATTACCATACATCCTGCAATAGAACCTACTTTAGAAATTTTGAAAATCTCACGAATTTCAGCAGTTCCTAAAATTTCTTCTTTCATCTCAGGAGCTAACATTCCTTCCATTGCATCTTTCAAGTCATCAATAGCGGCGTAGATAATAGAATAGTAACGGATATCGATTTCTTCTTTATCTGCAAGTTGTCTCGCATTTCCAGCAGGGCGAACGTTAAATCCGATAATGATTGCATCAGAAGCAGAAGCCAACATAACGTCAGTCTCTGTAATTGCTCCAACACCTTTATGGATAATATTAATTTGAATTTCTTCAGTAGAAAGTTTAGAGAACGAATCTGATAATGCTTCAACAGATCCATCAACGTCTCCTTTAAGAATAACATTAAGTTCTTTAAACTGACCAAGAGCAATACGACGACCAATTTCGTCAAGTGTGATATGACGTTGTGTACGTACAGATTGTTCACGCATTAATTGAGAACGTTTAGACGCAATTTGTTTCGCTTCTTTTTCGTCTTCAAAAACGTTGAATTTATCACCCGCAGTTGCAGCACCATCAAGACCTAAAACAGATACAGGAGTAGAAGGACCAGCTTCTAAAACAATATGCCCTCTTTCGTCATGCATCGCTTTAATTTTACCATGATGTTTTCCAGCTAACATATAATCTCCAATTTTCAAAGTTCCATGTTGAACCAAAATTGTCGACACATATCCTTTTCCTTTATCTAAGAAAGCCTCAACTACAGTTCCCTGAGCTGCTTTGTTTGGATTCGATTTTAAATCTAAAATCTCAGCTTCCAATAAAACTTTTTCTAATAATTCTTTTACTCCTGTTCCAACTTTTGCAGAAATATCATGTGACTGAATTTTTCCACCCCAATCTTCAACAAGTAAATTCATACCAGCCAAACGTTCTTTGATTTTCTCAACATTCGCATTTGGTTTATCAATTTTATTGATTGCAAATATAATTGGCACTCCCGCAGCTTGTGCGTGAGAAATTGCTTCTTTTGTTTGTGGCATGATATCATCATCCGCAGCAACAACAATAATAGCGATATCGGTAACCTGAGCTCCACGTGCACGCATTGCGGTAAACGCCTCGTGACCCGGTGTATCTAAGAATGCGATTTTTTGACCATTATCTAAAGTCACTCCGTAAGCTCCAATGTGCTGTGTAATACCTCCAGACTCCCCAGCAATAACATTTTCTTTACGAATATAATCCAGTAAAGATGTTTTACCGTGATCGACGTGACCCATTACAGTAACAATAGGCGCCCTAACAACTAAATCTTCTTCTCTATCAGCAACGACTTCAATAGCTTCTTCGATATCAACTGTGATAAACTCAACTTCGTAACCAAACTCATCAGCTACAATCGTTAAAGTTTCAGCATCTAAACGTTGGTTCATGGTTACCATGATACCCAGAGACATACAAGTTCCAATTACTTTAGTAATCGGCACATCCATCATGATTGCAATTTCACCAACAGTAACAAATTCCGTAACTTTTATAGTTTTACTTCCTTCGTCAATAGCTCTTTGCTCCTCATCAGATTTCTGACGGTGTGTATCTCTTTTATCTCTTCTGTATTTAGCAGCTTTAGATTTTCCACCTTTCCCCTGAAGTTTTTCAAGAGTCTCTCTAATTTGGTTTTTTACTTCCTCTTCAGTAGGCTCAACCTTAGCTACAATTGCAGGACGGTTTCCTTTTACAAAACCAGGTCTTGCACTTCTGTTGGCATTAAAGCCTCCACCACCAGTATTTGGCGTAATTTTATTTGGGTTTGGAGTTCCCGGCGCATTTCCTGTAGCAGGTTTTGGTGCACCTGGCGCTCCTGGTTTAGGAGCAATTCTTTTACGCTTATTTTTATTAGCGTTATTATTTGCACCTGGAGCTCCTGGTTTATTAGGAGTTATTTTCGGATCTTCTTTCTTTTTCTTAGGCTTATTAAATTGAGATAAATCAATTGTTTGCCCAGTCAAAGTAGTTCCGGATAATTTTTGATATTGAGTAGTAATAGTCTCTTCAGCAGTTGCAGGATCTGTTGAAACAACAGGCTCTTGCGTTACTTTTGGTGCTGAAACTTCCGGACTAGATTTTACCTCTTTTTTCTCTGTAATAATAGGTTTTTCTACCTTTTTCTCTTCAGAAACGACAGGAGCAACTGGCTCAGGCTGTACAATTTCTTTTTGAACAGGTTTTTCTGGTTGAGCTGGAGCAACAACTGCTTTTGGTTCTTCTGCTTTAGCAGGTTCCTCAGCAGGAGCAGAAACAATTGCAGGTTTCTTTGGATTTAAATCAATTTTACCAACTTGAACAGGTCCGGTTACAACAGCTCTCGCTTTTATAATCTCTTGCTGTTTTTGGCGCTCTTCGTCTTGTCTGCGTTTGTCCTCAATTTCTTTCTCACGTTCAACACGTAAAGCCTCTTTTTCTTTTCTTTTCTCTTCTCCTACCTCTTTAGAAGCTTCCTTATTCCCCTTATCGCCCGCAAATTGGCTTTGTAGGATATTAAATTCGCTATCAGAAATTTTCGCATTTGGATTTGCATCAATAGCAATTCCCTTATCTTTTAGATAATCAACAGCTCTTTCTAACGAAATATTTAATTCCCTTAAAACCTTGTTTATTCTTATTACTCTCTCTTCAGACATATAACCTTTTTATTATTACCTTTTTCGTTGTGTTGTTAGAGTAGATAATTAGTTATCAAACTCTTCTTTTAGTATTTTCATAACGTCAAGAATAGTTTCCTCTTCTAAATCCGTTCTTCTTACTAAATCTTCTACTTCTTGTTTTAAAATACTTTTTGCAGTATCTAAACCTATTTTAGCAAATTCTTCAATTACCCAGTCTTCGATTTCGTCTGAAAACTCTGTTAATTCAACATCGTCTTCATCAGCAGTTGCACCAGCAACATCTCCCTCACGAATAACATCTAATTCGTAACCTGTTAGCTGACCTGCTAATTTAATATTGTGACCTCCTCTACCAATTGCTTTAGAAACTTCTTCTAATTTCAAGAAAACTTCAGCTCTTTTATTTTCTTCATCAATTTTGATAGAAGAAACCTTCGCAGGGCTTAATGCTCTTGTAATAAACAATTGAATATTACTTGTATAATTGATTACATCAATATTTTCGTTTCCTAACTCACGAACAATTCCGTGAATACGAGATCCTTTCATACCTACGCAAGCTCCAACAGGATCAATTCTGTCATCATAAGAATCAACAGCTACTTTTGCTTTTTCACCAGGAATACGAACTACATTTTTAACTGTAATTAATCCGTCGAATACTTCTGGAATTTCTTGTTCAAATAATTTCTCCAAAAACTTTTCAGAAGTTCTGGACATAATAATTTGAGGTTTATTTCCTTTTAATTCAACGCTTTCAATAATTCCACGAACATTATCTCCTTTACGGAAAAAGTCAGATGGAATTTGTTTTTCTTTCGGAAGTACAATTTCGTTTCCTTCATCATCTACTAAGATAACTACTCTAGGACGTACGTGGTGCACTTCGGCAGTATAAATATCACCGATAATATCTTTAAATTGCTTGTAAAGATTTGTATTATCGTGTTCGTGAATTTTAGATATTAAGTTTTGACGCAAAGCCAAAATAGCTCTTCTTCCTAAATCGATCAATTTAACTTCTTCAGAAACTTCTTCACCAATTTCAAAATCCGCCTCGATCATTCTAGCTTCAGTCAAGGTAATTTCCTCGTTCTCAAAATCAAGATCTTCGTCAGCAACGATTACTCTTCTTCTCCAAATCTCCATATCCCCTTTATCAGGATTTATAATAATGTCGAAGTTATCATCAGAACCGTATTTTTTTTTCAATGCATTTCTAAACACGTCCTCTAAAATTGCCATAAGCGTTACACGATCAATAAGTTTATTATCCTTAAACTCTGAGAATGAATCGATTAATGCTAAATTTTCCATGCGAATTCTTTAATTAAAATGTTACTGTAACAATTGCCTCTTTAATTTCTGTATAAGGTATTTGTTGCTCTTTTTGAACTGTTTCTTTTCCTTTTCCTACTTTTTTAGGTTCTCTTGCTTTCCAAGACAAAATTATAAAAACATCGTTAGCTTCTACTAATTCTGCTTCAATTTTTTCAGTATTTGTAGTAACAATCAACGTTCTACCAATATTTTTCTTGTATTGCCTTGTCATTTTCAAAGGAGACCCTACTCCAACCGATGCTACTTCAAGCGAAAAATCCTGTTCTTCACGATCCAGATTATTCTCGATTGCACGACTAATATCAATACAATCCTGCAGCGCCACTCCATTATCTCCGTCTAAACCAACACTAATTTTGAAAGAATCCGAAATAGACAAATCAATCAAAAAGACTGAAGGCTTTTCCAGAAGAGCTTCTGCGATTAATCCGTTTACTTTTTCTTTAAATGTCATAATTTTATAAAAAGAGGGGACACTTAGTCCCCTCATTATTTAGATTTTAATAAATAACGGTGCAAATATAGTGTTTTTTTTATAAATCAAAATAAATTGATTGCTCTAAAAATATTTCTTATCTTTATAGAAGCATTAAAATCACGGATTATTCAAATAATTTAACCTCAAAAAATTATGAAACGAATTTTAGTCCCTACTGACTTTTCAGAACACGCAGAAGATGCCCTAAAAGTTGCCGCTCAAATCGCTAAAAAAAACGATTCCGAAATCATCGTTTTACACATGCTCGAACTGCCACATCAAATGAATGATGCCATACTAGGCGGCGCAAGCATTCCTGAAACCATGCTTTTCATGAAAAAAGCAAACGAAATGCTTGACGAGATCTCATCAAAACCCTATTTAGACGGAATTCCTGTTACTGAAATTGTAAAAATGGACAAACCCATTCACGGAATCACACAAGTTAGCAAGGATTACGACATTGACTTAATCATCATGGGATCACATGGCTCTTCTGGTGTTGAAGAATTATTAATTGGCTCCAACACTGAAAAAGTTGTTCGAAATTCAGAAATCCCTGTTTTGATTATCAAAAAAGACATTTCTAATTTTAATGTATCTAATATTGTTTTTGCTTCTGATTTTTCTGCAGAAACAAAAAAACCATTCGAAAAACTCCTAAACTTTACCAAATTCTTTGAAGCAAAAATACATCTGGTTACAATCTGCACACCAAACAGCTTCAAACCGACACACGTTATCGAAAAAGCGATGAAAGATTTCGTAACCGAATTCAATATTACCAATTACACCACTCAAATTTACAACGACACTAATATTGAAAAAGGAATTATCAATTTTGCAAATAGCATAAATGCAGACATCATAGGAATGTGCACTCACGGAAGAACCGGTTTTGCACACTTTTTTAACGGAAGCATCAGTGAAGGCTTAGTAAATCATGCCGTTCGGCCTGTTATTACTTTAAAAATTTAAAAGTAAATCAGATTTATCAGGATTCACTTGAATTTGTTCCATAAAAAAAGCCTCTCAATCGAGAGGCTTTTTATGTTGGTCTACTAGGACTCGAACCTAGAAAGACTGCACCAAAAACAGTTGTGTTACCATTACACCATAGACCAGCAGTGCGGTTAAGCGAGTGCAAATTTAAAGCTTTTTTTAGTTTGCGCAAACTTTTTGAGAAAAAAAATCATTTTTTTTTCATTTTTTTTTCTTTCGATTCTGTAATATCACTGCAAGTATTTCACAAACAATGCGTTACTTTCGCCAAATAGTTTTGTAGAATTTTTTGTTAATGCTCGTTTCTTTACACAAAAAAACATTTTCTTTGTAGAATAGAAAACATACAAAATTTTAACATCTAAATATGGCACAATTCAATTTCAATAAATGGAATACAATTATTGGTTGGTTTGCATTTGCAATCGCTTTAACTACTTATACACTGACTGTTGAACCTACTATGAGCTTCTGGGATTGTGGCGAATATATTGCTACAGCCGCCAAACTAGAAGTTGGTCACCCACCGGGAGCACCTTTATTCCAGATGATGGGAGCTTTTTTTGCCATGTTTGCCATAGACAATCAACATGTAGCGGTGATGGTAAATATGATGTCTGTTTTTTCTAGTGCTTTCACTATTTTATTTATGTTTTGGTCATCGTCTATGATTTTGAAAAAAATTGTATCTCGTTTTGCAGAAATTGATCAAAACAATTCAATTGTTATTTTAGGAAGTTCATTTGTTGGTGCATTGGCCTATACTTTCTCTGATAGTTTTTGGTTTAATGCTGTTGAAGCCGAAGTTTATGCAATGGCTTCCTTATTAATTGCATTGCTTTTCTGGCTTGGTCTTCGTTGGGAACAAGATATGGATCAGCCAAAAGGAAATAAATGGCTGTTAATTATTTCACTTGTTGTCGGACTTTCTTTTGGAGTTCACTTTATGGCTTTATTGACAATTCCTGCAATTGGTTTTCTATATTACTTTAAACATTACGAAAAAGTCACTGTTAAAAATTTTATTATTGCGAACGCTGTTGTAATTGCTATTTTATTATTCATTTTCAAATTACTTTTGCCTTTAACCATGGCTTTCTTTGGAAAAACAGAAGTTTTCATGGTAAACAGTATGGGACTTCCTTTTAATTCAGGATCCATTTTCGTTGCTTTACTTTTTATCGCTTTCTTTTATTTTGGATTAAAATATACAAAGCAAAAAGGCTTGGTTTTCTATAACACTATTATTCTTTGTGTTTTATTTATCCTGATTGGTTTCTCAACCTGGATAATGCTGCCTGTTCGTGCAAATGCCAATACAGTTATCAATGAAAACAAACCATCAGATGCTACAGAGGTTTTAGCGTATTATAATCGTGAACAATATGGTGTAAATCCATTATTTTATGGACCTCAGTATACTGAAGTTTTTTCCGGACTTGACGAAAAAACTCCTTATTTAGATAAAAAACCTAACTACGAAAGAGATTATAAAACTGGTAAATATGTGATTACCAACAATTACAAAAACGCAGATCAAAATTCTGATGACAATCAAAAAACGATTTTGCCAAGAATGTGGAGTACCGAAACCGGGCACATTCAAAACTATATCAGTTTCACTAATCCTCCTGCCTTTAAAATAAATCCAAATTATCCTTATGAAGATGATTTAGCAAAATACGGTATTGATGCGAGTCAATTAAGTGAAGAGGAATACAATAAAGCTACAGCCCAATTACGAAACGAGGTTGAAAAAACTGTTTCTGAATTCAGAAAAGCTTACTCGCAAAAACAAATTGACAATGAAGGCTATGTTAAGTTCTTAAATAGTTATAAAGATTATTTAATCATAGAAAAACCATCAACCGCAGACAACTTCAGTTTTATGTTCGAATATCAGTTTGGATACATGTATTGGAGATATTTGATGTGGAATTTTGTTGGACGTCAAAGTGACGAACAAGGAAAATACGATAATTTAGACGGAAACTGGATTAGCGGAATCAAAGCTCTTGATTCATTACATCTTGGATCTCAGGACAATTTACCTTCTGATGTTTTAAACAACAAAGGAAGAAATGTTTACTTTTTCCTTCCATTTATCTTAGGACTTATTGGAATAATGTATCATGCCAATAAAGATCTTAAAAGCTTTTATGTGCTTTTGGCATTGTTTTTATTTACTGGTATTGCATTGAAAATTTATTTAAATGAAAGGCCTTTTGAACCTCGTGAAAGAGATTATGCACTGGTAGGATCATTTTATGTATTTGCAATCTGGATAGGTTTTGGAGTCTATTCCTTATACGAAAGTATTCAGAAATACATTGCTCCAAAAATCGCCGGGCCAATTATTATTACCGCAAGTTTATTAGCTGCGCCTATTTTAATGGCGTCTCAAAACTGGGATGATCATGACAGATCAAACAAATATACTGCAGTTGCAATGGCTAAAGCATATTTAACTTCATGCGACAAAAACGCTATTCTATTCACTATTGGAGACAATGATACTTTCCCGCTATGGTATGCCCAGGAAATCGAAGGCATTAGGACAGACGTAAAAATCGTAAATACAAGTCTGTTTATGACGGATTGGTATATTGATCAAATGAAGGCAAAATCATATGAATCTGATCCATTACCAATATCATTCACTCATGATGAATATGTGGGAGATAAATTAGACTACGTGGCTTACATTCAGAAAATAGACACTCGTTGGAATGTCAATGACTTTATTAGTTTTATTAAAAATCCAAAATCGACCGTAGGTTTACAAAACGGACAAACAATTCATTTTTATCCAACGAATAAAATTAGAGTTCCCGTAGATAAAAATCTAATCATCAAAAACAAAGTTGTTAACCCAAAATACAACGATTCTATCGTTCCGTATATGGACATCGATATCAAAGGAAGCGCGATCTACAAAAATCGTTTGATGATGCTTGATATTTTAGCCAATAACAACTGGAAAAGACCAATCTATTTTAGTGGTGGTGCTTTTGACGATGAAGATTATTTATGGTTAAAAGATTATTTACAATTAGATGGAATGGTATACAAATTAGTTCCTATTAGAAATGTCCCTTCAAAAGAAGGCGGACCAATGGATATGGGACAAATTGATGCAGATAAAATGTATGATATTGTAATGAAATGGGACTGGGGTAATAGTGATAGTGATAAAATTTATCACGATCCTGAAACCAGAAGAAACAGCATTACATACCGCACTAATTTATCTCGCTTAAGTGATCAATTAATTGCAGAAGGTAAAATAGACAAAGCTAAAAATGTGATTAATCTGGCAATGACAAAATTACCTGTGGACAAGTTTGGATATTACTCATTAGTCGAGCCTTTTGCAAATGGATATTACAAAGTTGGTGAAACTGCAAAAGCACATGACCTGCTAAATAAATTAGTTCAGAAATATAAAGAGAACTTAAATTATTATGCAACATTGACTCCAGGCGATCAAACCGATTTAGCTATGGATATTATCACTGATATTGAGCGTTACAGAAGTCTGCTACAGGTTATGGAACATAACAAGGATAAAGCATTCTACGAAAAACACAAGGTTACGTTTAATACGTATGTAAATGTTTTCGAACGTTTTGGACGCGAAAAAGAATAATAAGATACGAAAAATATACTGATTAAAAAAATGCAGTGCTACTAGTTAAATAGCGCTGCATTTTTTATTTTTACATATATCTAAATCATTTCACAATGAGCTTTTATTGGGTAAAAACAAATTCATTTATAAAAAGGGTGTTTTCTAAGTATTGTTGGGATATTCCAAATCAAGAAAAGAAAATATACCTCACTTTTGATGATGGTCCAACTCCTGAAGTTACAGATTGGGTTTTATCCGAATTAAAGAAATTTGATGCAAAAGCCACTTTCTTTTGTATTGGAAAAAACATTAATGCCAATTCATCTTTGTTTGAAAGATTAATCGCAGAAGGACATTCTATTGGAAATCACACCATGAATCATATCAATGGATGGAAAAGCCAAACAAATGATTATATTGAGAATGTAAAAACTTGTGCTTCTATTTTATCAAATGAAAAAAGGCTGAATGGCTTACTATTTCGTCCTCCTTATGGGAAAATAAAAAAAGCACAATCTAAAATTTTACGAAGTTTAGGCTACAAAATAGTAATGTGGGATGTTTTAAGTGCGGATTTTGATCAGAGTATTACACCAGAAAAATGTCTTGAAAACGTAACTAAAAATGTAACATCGGGAAGTGTAATCGTTTTTCATGACAGTATAAAAGCATCGCAGAATTTAAAATTTGCGTTACCTAAAACTTTACACTTTTTAAAAGAAAATGGATATACGTTTGATATTATTCATTAACAATACCAACTTGAGAAGAAGGAGTTTTAAATACTGAATTGATCCTGGACAATTCCTATAATCGTATTTGCATCAAGTTCTCCTGATTGCCTCCAGATCATTTGTCCTTCTTTATAAATCATTAAAGTAGGAAGTCCTTTTATACGCAAGGCTTCAGCAAGTTCCTGATTTTTATCTACATCAATTTTAATTACTTTGGCTTTATCGCCTAGTGCAGCAGCTACATCCTTAATAACAGGATGCATTGATACAGATGATTCGTTCCAATCTGTGTAAAAGTCTATTAACACTGGAACCTGAGCATTTATAAGTTCTCCAAATTTTGACATAAACCAAAAATTTAATTCTTTTAATCTATTAAAAAGAGATAATTAATACAAATGTAGCATTTTTAACGAATTAAGCCACATTCTTGCCTTTTTTTAGTTCGATGACTGTTATTTCCGGCATGATACCAACTCGTCCCGGATACGCATGAAAACCAAATCCACGATTCACGTAAACATATCTGCCAACATTTTCATACAGACCAGCCCATTGTTTGTAAATATATTGCGCCAGACTCCATTTAAAATAACCCGGAATTTCTATTCCAAATTGCATACCATGCGTGTGGCCTGACAATGTTAAATGGAAGTTTTTGGGATGGTCTTTAATTTCAGCTTCCCAATGACTAGGATCATGGCTCATTAAAACCTTAAAATCATCCTCAGGAACATTTTCTGATGCTTTATTTAAATCGCCTGCCTTTTTAAAATTAACCCCCCAATTCTCCACTCCAATTAAGGCAATTTTATCATCCCCTTTTTGAATATAAGTATGTTCATTTAGCAATAGTTGAAATCCAATTTTTCCATAAAGACCCTTAATCTCCTGAAAATTTTCGTTTTTTTGCTTTTCAGAAGGCCAGGTAACATATTCCCCATAGTCATGATTTCCTAAAATTGAAAACTTACCGTATTTATACTCTTTAATTCGATTAAAAGTCTCCAGCCAGGGATGCATTTCTTTTGCGTGTGTATTTACAATATCTCCTGTAAACAAAATCATATCGGCTTCCTGCTCATTGATTAGATCAATTGCATAATTTATCTTTTCGGGATCGTCAAAACTCCCACTATGAACATCTGAAATCTGAGTGATTCTAAAACCATCAAAAGCATCTGGTAAATCAGGAAAAAAGACGGTTTGCTTAAATACTTTGAAATTATATTTTCCTTCGAAGATTCCGTAAATCAAAGATAAAAATGGAACAGCTGCCAAACCTAATGCTATCTGACTGATAAACTTTCGTCTGTCTGGCATCATTTCTTTTCTTGGAGCATTGTACATAAAATAATTTAAAAGACTTGCTCCTATTCTAAAAATATCTTCTCCAAACATTATAAGAGTTAGTACAATTTTTGGCACATATACTAACAACATCAAACCCATTGTAAACATGGTTTGCTTGGTTTGTCCAACAGAACGATCAAACTGTGTAAATGAATAAACAATAAAAACCAGAAGAAGTAAACTTATAACCTGATAACTTATCAAAACCCACCTTAATTTGATTAAAGTTCGGAAAGCCTGATAAGAATAAAACTCAATAAATAAAAATAGAGCACATAGAATTACAAAACGAAGGATCATGTAGGTGTAGTTTTAAGCAAAGTAACAAAGAATGAAAATCTTATCACTTTTTATTATCAAAAATTTAACTCAAATAACAACAAAAAAAGCTGGCAAATTTCTCCACCAGCTTTTTCTCTACCAAATTTTTTAAAACCTTTTAATCCACAATAAAGTTTATAAATAAACTTATGCCTTCTTATTTTTGAGCTTTTGCCGCTTCTGGCTTAACTTCTGCTTTTTTAGCTTTTTTATCTGCTTTTTTATCCTTTTTAGAAACTTTAGCTTCTTTTGCCGGAGCTGTTTGAGCAGGAGTTGTTTGAGCGCTTACCATTGCAGTTGTTCCTAAAATAGCTACTGCTAACATTACTAATTTTTTCATGATTTAAGTTTTTATGATTATTATCTTATTATTTATAGCTCAAAGATATAATCGGAAAATGAAGACAAAATGAAGATTGAAGCAGTTTTCAAAATTTAACTTTTAATTGTGTAATTGCACTTCCGGAAACAAAAGAGTAAAGTTGGTTCCTTCATTTATTTCAGAAGTAACTTTAATCTCAATATGATGAAAAAGAGCAATACTCTCAGCAATGGCAAGTCCTAAACCCTGCCCGTCCTGATCAGAACTTATTCGGGCAAATCTGTTGAATATCTTTTCGATTTGTGTGGCATTCATTCCAATACCGGAATCTTTTATAGCAATAAAATATTGACTATTATAAAACCCGTCTTCAACTATAATACTGCCCGTTGGTTTATTATATTTTATAGCATTTGTAACTAAATTATAAATCAATATGTGAATCAAGGTTTTATTTCCGGTAAAGACAAAATCATGGTTTATATTGTTCAAAAACTGAATTTCTCGGTCTTCAATTCTATCTTGTAAATCTTCTTCTAAATCTTTGAAAATATTTTTGAAATTGATTTTTTCATTAGCCTCATACTGATTGTTTTCGATTCTGGAAATCAGCAATAAGTTATTGATAATTTTTTTCAGCATATCTAATGTTCTCAATGCACCGGCGATTTTATCAAAAGCATTGTCGTCTAAAGATTCATTCTGTAATAAATTTTCGAACTTATTTTTTAGTAAAGCAATTGGTGTTAACAATTCATGGGAAACATTCGAAATAAATTGTTTTTCTTTTTTAAAAAGCTCCGTAATCCTGTCCATCATTTGATTTAAAACCAAATCTAGTTCACGAAAATCTCTTGATCTTGCCTTAATTGGAGTATGATCAAAAGCTTCAGGTTCGTTAACGCGCCTAATTTTAGTATCAATGATTTTATAGAAAGGTTTGAGCAGGTATTCGATATAAACTGTATCTGCCAAAAAAGTCACTAAAAGAATAACGACCAAAACGATAATAATGAAGAACCTAATTATAAATGTAAGATCGTTTACTTCACCTAAACTACTTCCAATTTCCAACTGATAACCCTGGTTTTCATAGGTAAAATGATATTGCAAAATTCGATATTCATTTTCTTCACCTTCAATCACCCGGTAATCGTTGCTGAAAGTTGTTTTCTTCTGATTTGGTTTTAGAGGAATTTTAGAAAGCACCAAAAATTCACTGTGCAAAGTGGAAAACTGCGAATACGTTTCGGTAGAATCATCTGAATTTTCGATAAAATCATTGATCTCATTTTGATTCAAATGATCAATAAATTTTTTCTTTTTCTCTACCAATCCATTATTAATATGTCTGTACACCACATTTTCGACTAAAATGGGTAACATCAGCCATAAAATCAAA
Source organism: Flavobacterium sp. Root420 (assembly GCF_001427905.1). GTDB lineage: Bacteria > Bacteroidota > Bacteroidia > Flavobacteriales > Flavobacteriaceae > Flavobacterium. The sequence goes on along the minus strand of NZ_LMEF01000012.1, from coordinate 610,020 downwards.
ATCACCAACAATCTTGTCAGTGCATTAAAAATAGCCAATTGGTGTTTTATTTTCACAGAAATTTATTTACTCGTTTATACGATAACCTACATTCCGTACGGTTTCGAACCAATTTATTGTAGTGTGTTTGTCCAATTTTTTTCGGAGATTTCGAACATGAACGTCAATAAAATTTGAATCAGAATTAACTTCTAAAATATCTCCCCAAATATGCTCTGTAAGTTGTAGCCGGGTGATGACACGATTTTTATTCAATACAAGATATTGAAAAATATCAAACTCTTTTTTAGTCAAATTAATTGGAATTTCATCATAACTCACTTTATAATCCTGCAATTGCAATAAGAAACCATGCACTTCTAAATTGTTCAAAGTAAAACCATGAATTCTGCGAATAACCGCAAATAATCTTGCACTTAATTCAGTCAAAGCAAATGGCTTTGTCAAGTAATCATCAGCTCCTAAATGCAATCCATTTATTCTGTCATCTAATTCTCCACGCGCCGTCAGGACAATTACAGCCATTTTAGATTTTGTTTTACGAATGGTTTTCAAAACCTCAAAACCATCACCATCAGGCAAACCAAGATCAAGCAGCATCGCATCATAATCATTACTAGCTGCTTCTTCAAGGGCATCAGCGCAAGTATTTGCAATTTTACATATATAACCGGCATTACACAAAAAATCGTAAATTTCTACGGCAAGCTCCTTATTATCTTCAACAATTAAAATATTCATAAAAACAGCGTTTAAGCGCAACTAAATTTAAGCAATTAAAAAAAGTCTTGTTGTGCATTATTAAAAAATTAACGAATCAAAAAAAAGCTGACAAATTTCTTCATCAGCTTTCTCATCCACATTCCATAACCATTATTCCTGTTTTGTTTCCTTCTACCATGATTTGAAAACAAAACAAAAGCAATACTTATTTTTTCACTTTTGCTGTTTCTGATTTTGAAGTTTCACTTTTCTCAGTTTTCGCTTTTTTTTCAGATTTGTGTTTAGGATGTCTGGTAGATTTAACTTCTTTTGCAGGAAGTGCTTTTACTTCTTTTGCAGGACCTACTTTTACAGCAGGAGGAAATGCATGTACCATTGCACTTGTTCCTAAAACGGCTACTAGTAACATCAATAAATTTCTCATGATTTCTAAATTTTAAATTAATACCTTTTATTTTATAGATCAAATGTACTCTCGTAAAATGAAGGCAAAATGAAGAATTGCATCAACATAAATACTTTAACTTGATATTAACGCTTTTTATGTTTTTCCACCATATAAGTAATATAAGTTCATTTTAACAATGGCGCTTAGCAGTGTGTCAATAGTTTGGTTAACATATAGCAGGGCATATAAGATAGCCTCGAATAATAAAATGAACTTATATTACTTATATGGTGGAAAAAAAATCTTTTTAGTTTAATTTTTGAGAACCCAATTGTTTATTTTTACAGACTAATATTTTTTTTATGTCTACTCAAAAACGTCTTTTTCTTCTCGATGCTTATGCATTAATTTTTCGTGGTTATTATGCCTTTATAAAAAATCCGAGAATTAACTCTAAAGGAATGGATACATCAGCAATCATGGGATTCATGAATTCGCTTTTGGATGTTATTAAACGTGAAAAACCAGATCATTTAGCTGTAGCTTTTGATAAAGGCGGAAGTCACGTAAGAACCGAAATGTTTGTCGAATACAAAGCCAATCGTGACGCTACTCCGGAAGCGATTAAAATTGCGATTCCTTATATTCAGGACTTATTAAGAGCCATGCACATTCCGATTATCGAAATAGCAGGTTGTGAAGCTGATGATTTAATTGGAACTATTGCAAAACAAGCCGAAAAAGAAAACTACAAAGTCTTTATGGTAACTCCTGATAAAGATTTTGCTCAATTAGTTTCTGAAAACATATTTATGTACAAACCAGCCCGTATGGGGAATGGAATAGAAATTTGGGGCGTTCCCGAAGTCTTGGCAAAATTTGAAATCGAAAGACCGGATCAGGTTATCGATTTTCTTGGAATGATGGGAGATGCTGTTGATAATATCCCAGGATTACCAGGTGTTGGTGAAGTTACTGCCAAAAAATTCCTGAAGGAATTTGGTACGATGGAAAATCTTCTGGAAAACACACATTTACTGAAAGGTAAAATGAAAGAAAATATCGAAGCCAATAAAGACAAAGGAATTTTATCTAAAAAATTGGCTACAATTATCTGCGATTGTGATGTTGTTTTCAATGAAAACGACTATGAACTTTCGCGTCCGGATATAGAAAAAACAGATGCTATTTTTCAGGAATTAGAATTCAGAAGAATGGCAGAACAATTTGATAATTTATTTAAAGTTGGTGGAGGAAATGAATTAGCCACTTCATCAACTCCTGCTTCTGATGCTAAATTATACAAAAAACCACAACCTAAAAATGAGGATCAATTTGATTTATTTGGTGGAGGAAGTTCTGATGAAAATCCTGAAACTGCCAGAACTTCATTCTACAATACTTTAGAAAACACACCACATTCCTATCAGGCAATTGAAGGCGATTTGGGAGTTAAATTACTTTTGCAAAATTTACAAAAACAAACTTCTGTTTGTTTTGATACCGAAACTACTGGATTAGATGCTTTAAATGCGGAGTTAGTAGGGATTTCATTCTCATATGAAAAAGGAAAAGGATATTACGTCCCGTTTCCGGAAAATCAGGAAGAAGCTCAGGTTTTAATTGAAAAATTCAGACCATTTTTCGAGAATGAAAGCATCGAAAAAATTGGTCAGAATTTAAAATACGATTTAAAAATCCTTTCTAATTATGGTATTACTGTAAAAGGGAAGCTTTTTGATACGATGATTGCGCATTATCTGATTAATCCGGATATGCGTCATAATATGGATATTTTAGCGGAAACCTATTTGAAATATTCTCCAAAATCAATTGAAACTTTAATTGGTAAAAAAGGGAAAAATCAAATTACGATGCGTGATGTTGCCCTTGAAGACATTAAGGAATATGCCGCTGAAGATGCTGATGTAACTTTTCAATTAAAAGAACTTTTTACTGCAGAATTAGACAAAACAGAAACCAAAAAGCTATTTGATGAAATCGAGATTCCGTTAGTGAGCGTTTTAGCCGCTATGGAAACCGAAGGTATTCGTTTGGATGTTGAGTTTCTAAAACAAATGTCGACTGAAATGGAAGTTGAAATTAAATCTTTGGAACAAAAAATCTACGAAACTGCCGGCGAGAAATTCAATTTGGCTTCACCAAAACAATTGGGAGATATTTTATTTGATAAAATGAAAATTGGCGGTGCCAAACAAAAGAAAACCAAAACCGGTCAATATGCGACCGGCGAAGATGTTTTAACGTATTTAGCCAATGACAATCCGATTATAAAAGAAATTCTGGATTGGCGTCAAATGGTAAAATTACAAAGCACTTATATTTTGGCTTTGCCGGAACAAGTCGACAAGAAAACATTACGCGTTCATACGGATTATATGCAAACTGTTGCCGCAACCGGACGTTTGAGTTCGAATAATCCAAACTTGCAAAATATTCCGATTCGAACGGAAAGAGGTCGTCAGATTCGTAAAGCCTTTGTCGCACGCGATGAAAATCATACTTTAATCTCTGCCGATTACTCTCAGATCGAATTAAGAATTATTGCCGCTTTAAGTGGTGAAGAAAATATGATTAAAGCTTTCCAGGATGGAGAAGACATTCACAAAGCGACCGCAGCTAAAGTTTTTAATGTTCCTTTAGAAGAAGTTTCACGCGAACAAAGAAGTAATGCAAAAACCGTAAACTTTGGGATTATTTACGGTGTTTCTGCATTCGGATTGAGCAATCAGACTTCATTATCAAGAAGCGAAAGTTCGGCATTGATCGAAGCCTATTATAAAACATATCCAAGATTAAGATCATATATTAATGAACAAATTGAATTTGCGCGCGAAAAAGGATACGTGCAAACGATTTTAGGTCGTCGTCGTTATTTAAAAGATATTAATTCGGCAAATGCTGTAGTGAGAAGTGCTGCGGAACGAAATGCTGTAAATGCACCAATTCAGGGAAGCGCTGCCGATGTGATTAAAATTGCAATGATTAATATTCATAAAAAATTGACAGAAGAAAACTGGAAATCTAAAATGTTGCTTCAGGTTCATGATGAGCTTGTGTTTGATGTACATAACGATGAATTAGAAAAAATCCAACCGATGATTAAACACGAAATGGAAAACGCCTTTATGATGAGCGTTCCTTTGGATGTGGAATTAGGCATGGGTGCAGATTGGCTGGCGGCGCATTAAAAAATTTTAGATTTTCTCATAACCACTATATGATAAACGAATAATGAAGAAAGCTTTTTTCCTGTTTTTTGTATTTTATTCAACAATTACTTTTTGTCAGGAAACCTTTTATTTGGAAGGGACTTTGGCAAAAAGTAAAATCTACATGAAAATTGAAGTTTATAAAGATGGCAAAGAAACAAACTTAAATGGCACTTATTTTTATCAGAATTCGCTAAAAGACATCAAGTTAGAAGCCGTTTTAAAAAACGACATTTATACTTTCTTCTTTAAGCCGGACAATGTAATAACTGAAAAATTTTATTTGAAGAAAGTGGCTAATAACCACTTTGAAGGATCTTGGTATAATACTGATGGAAAACAACTTCCTGTTCAATTACAACCGATCAATTTTTCAAATTACAAATCAAACCTGGACCCATATTATGCAGATGAGAAATTAAATCTTGTGAAATGTAAGTTTTTGGAATTCAAAAAACAAAAAACTACCCTCTACAATCACAAAGAATTTATCTGGTATTCTGAGAAACATTGTAATTCGGATTTTTTTAGATTGGGAAATAATTTCTCCGAGAAAAACAAAGCGCTCATTAATCCTATTTTAGAAAACATACATATTGAAAACACATTAGCACAACTTAATTGCGCTTCTAGTTTTGAATATAGCGAAGGAAAAGGAATTGAAAGAAATTCGACCATAAACTTTTTAAATGAAAATTTATTAGGCTTTGAAATTTCAAGATTTTGGGACTGTGGAGGTGCTCATCCCGATTTTGGAACAAATGGTTATTTAATTGATTTGAATAATGGGAAAGACTATGAAATCGATGAAATTCTTGCTTTTGACAAAAGTGTAACAACCGAGAAACAAAGTGATTTTTCAAGCTTTTCAAAATATCGATCAACTTATTTTGCACCAAATTTACTTGCTGTCATCACTTCAATTGAGCATTTCGTAAAACCAAAAGACGGAGATGATTCCTGCGATTATACCAATACAGAATATTGGGATTTTATTTCGTGGAACTATACTGAAAAAGGTATCGAATTTACGCCTTACTTTCCCAGAGTAGACAGATCTTGTGAAGAATCTTTTTTAGTACCGTTTGAAAAATTGAAAAAGTATAAAAATTCTAAATTCCCCTATTCATTATAACAAAAAACCATTCGCCGCGGCGAATGGTTTTTTGTTTATTTTAAGCTTTTCTTGTAGACTCTCGTTCTTTCAATTTTGTTTTAATTACGATTGTTTCGTAATCTGAGGTTTCACCTTCAGCTTCTTCTAATCTTTCAATTAGTTTTTTGGCAGCAACTTCTCCAATTTCAATTCCGTGTTGACTTACGGTTGTTAAACTTGGTGATAAACGTCTTGATGCTAAAATTCCATCAGCAAAACCAATTATTGAAATATCTTCCGGAACTTTATACCCTTTTTTCAGACTCACTCTCAAAGCGGCAACTGAATCATTTTCATCCAAAGCAAAAATAGCGTCAATTTTATTGTCAAAAATGGCATCAATTTTACTCTTCATATCATCTTCTGAATCGGTACGAAGAATAATTTTTTCGTTTACCGGAATATTATTATCTGCCAAAGCTTTCAAATATCCATCAGCTCTTAATTTCCCAACACTTAAATTATCTACAGAAGAAATTAAGGCAATATTTTTACATCCTAAATTGATTAAATGCTGTGTCGAATTCAAAGCCGAATCAAAATCATCAACTACAACTTTGTCACATTCCACTTCATCTGCAATTCGGTCAAACATTACAATTGGAGTTCCGTCATTGATAATGGCAGAAAAATGACTGTAATCTTGTAATTTCTGAGCTTCCTGAGAAACCGACAGAATAAATCCGTCAATGGTACCGTTACTCAACATTTCAAGCGTATGAATTTCTTTCTCTAAAGATTCGTTCGAAATACAAGTAATTACATTGTATCCTTTTTTATCAGCTACTTTTTCGATACCACTAAAAACCTTTGCAAAAAAGGAGTTTAATATATTAGGTATAATTACACCAATCGTTTTGGTTTTACGATTCTTCAGATTCAGACCAATAACATTTGGCTTATAATTTTTGAGTTTGGCATACTCCTTAATCTTCACCTTGGTTTGCTCACTAATTTCCGGGCTATCATTTAATGCCTTAGACACCGTAGATACAGAAACACCAAGTTCTTTCGCAATTTGTTTTAGAGTTGCTTTAGCTTTCATCTATTAAAATTTTATGTAATTAATACAAATATAGTAGAATTACCTAAAATAAAACAAAAAGCACCTACCAGTATTTAAAATTATAAGGCTTTTTAGAATAAATTTAAAAAACATCTGTTTTTCAAAACCGGTGGTCTTTAAATCGTTAATACCTTAATATATGTTATTAACCTTTTAAAAGACCTTGCTTATGAAAAACGAAGTTAAAATTCATGAAGTTGATCCTTCACTGAATAACAGAAGAATCCCGAAAGAGGCGCTCGCAATGCCAGCAGCCACACAAACAGTATATGTATGGAGAAGGCGTTACCATGCAGGCCGGTTATAATATTGCCAGTTTAATTGGGACAGCCGCAGGATCAAAGCTAATCATGAGCTACTTACAACACAACAGGTTGTATATATCACAAATAAATATTTATTGTATAGCAAAAAATATTTCAAAAAAACAGAACCACCCTCGCGTAATTGTGAAGGTGGTTTTTTTTATTCTTTTAAATAAAAAACTGAAGGCCTGATTTTCAACAGATAAAATATTCTTTTCAGGTATTTGGTTTTAAAATAATTAATTGTACTTTTGCATCCCCTTTATTGGGGATGGAATGTTTAATTAAAATAATATTATGGACGCATTAAGCTACAAGACAATTTCAGCTAGCAAAGCCACTGTAACGAAAGAGTGGATCGTTGTAGACGCTGAGGGTCATAACTTAGGTCGTCTTGCTTCAAAGGTTGCGATGATCTTAAGAGGTAAGTACAAACCAAGTTACACACCACACGTTGACTGTGGAGATAACGTAATTGTTATCAACTCAGAAAAAATTAACCTTACAGGTACAAAAATGAATGACAAAATTTACATGCGTCATACAGGTTACCCAGGAGGACAAAGAACTTTAACTGCTAAAGTATTGCAATCTAAAAACCCTGCATTATTAGTAGAAAAAGCTGTAAAAGGAATGTTACCTAAAAACAAATTAGGAGCTGAACTTTTTAGAAATCTAAATGTTGTTGTAGGTGCTGAGCATACTCACGGAGCTCAAAAACCTAGAACTGTTAACCTAAACGATCTTAAGTAATGGGAGTTATTCACAAAATCGGTAGAAGAAAAACCGCTGTTGCACGTGTTTATGTTTCTGAAGGAACAGGAAAAATCACTGTAAACAAAAAAGAATTCGCAACTTACTTTCCAACTGCAACTTTACAATACAAAGTTTTACAACCAATGTCTATGACAGAAAATGTAAACAACTTTGACGTTAAAGTAAACGTTTACGGAGGTGGTTCAACTGGTCAGGCAGAAGCTGTAAGAATGGCATTGGCACGCGTTATGTGTGAAGTAAATGCTGAAAACAGAGCTATCTTAAAACCAGAAGGTTTATTAACAAGAGATCCAAGAATGGTTGAACGTAAGAAATTCGGTCAGAAGAAAGCTCGTAAGAGATTCCAATTCTCTAAACGTTAATATTACCTGTCTTGTGCATATGGTACAAGACATCATCAATTTATTGAAATTAAAAAACACAGTTGTTGTTGCTCTCCTATCGAGGTAGGAAATAGTTTAGCATCTAAATGTATAAAGCCTGGGAAACCGCCATTTATACATTGCTAATCAACAGAACGTAAACTAGTACAAAAATGGCAAACAAAATAGAAGTAAAAGACTTACTAGAAGCAGGTGTTCACTTTGGACACATGACTAGAAAATGGGATCCGAACATGGCTCCTTACATTTATATGGAGCGTAATGGTATTCACATTATCAATCTATATAAAACTGCAGCAAAAATTGAAGAAGCTAATGAAGCTTTGAAAAAAATCGCTGCATCAGGTAGAAAAATCTTATTCGTAGCTACCAAAAAACAAGCTAAAGACATCGTTGCTGAAAAAGCAAAGGCTGCAAACATGCCTTACATCACTGAAAGATGGCCTGGTGGAATGCTAACTAACTTCGTAACTATCAGAAAGGCAGTAAAAAAAATGTCTTCTATTGATAAAATGAAGAAAGATGGTACTTTCATGACGTTATCTAAAAAAGAGCGTTTGCAAGTTGATCGTCTACGTGCTAAATTAGAGAAAAACTTAGGTTCAATCGCTGACATGTCCAGACTACCAGCTGCATTGTTCGTAGTAGATATCAAAGCTGAACACATCGCAATAAAAGAAGCACAAAAATTAAACATTCCAGTTTTCGCAATGGTTGATACGAATTCTGACCCAAGAGAGGTTGATTACGTTATTCCTGCAAATGATGATGCTTCTAAATCAATTGACAAAATTTTATCTTTAGTTACTGCTGCTGTAATCGACGGTCTTTCTGACAGAGGTTCTGACAAAGAAGCTGAAGTTTTCACAGAAGAAGCTCCAGCTACTGAAGCTGCTGCTCCGGCTGTTGAAGCTGCTCCAGCTGTTGAGGCTGCTGCTCCTGCAACTGAAGAATAAATAAACATTTAAATTCCAAATTTTAAATTCTAAAATCCAAACACAAATTAAAAACGTTATGTTGATAATTTAATAAAATTGGAGTTTAGAATTTAAAAGATGGAATTTTTACTTTTAACATTAAAATTCAAAATATTATGGCAACAATTACTGCTGCAGACGTAAATAAATTAAGACAAACTACAGGTGCCGGAATGATGGACTGTAAAAAAGCTTTAGTTGAGGCTGACGGAGATTTCGATAAAGCTATACAAGTCCTTAGAGAAAAAGGACAAAAAGTTGCTGCTAACCGTTCTGACCGTGAGTCTTCTGAAGGAGCTGCTGTTTCTTTTGTTAATGCTGACAAAACTAAAGGAGCTATCATCACTTTAAACTGCGAAACAGATTTCGTAGGTAAAAATGAGGCTTTCGTAACTTTGGCTAAAGAATTAGTAGAAAGAGCTATTAACTTCTCTTCTAAAGAAGATTTTTTAGCTTCAGATTTCAACGGAATTACTGTTGCTGAAAAATTAATCGAGCAAACTGGAGTTATCGGAGAAAAAATCGAAATCGGTGGTTTCGAAATTTTAGAAGGTGCTTTTGTTGGATCTTATGTTCACGTTAACAAAATTGCTGCATTAACTGCAATTTCTGCTGCAATTCCTAACGCTGACGTTTTAACTAAGGATGTTTCTATGCAAGTTGCTTCTATGGGAGCTGATACATTATCTTACAAAGATTTTGATCCTGCTTTCGTTGAATCTGAACTTGCTGCTCGTATTGCTGTAATCGAAAAGGATAATGAAGAGGCAAAACGTTTAGGAAAAACTTTAAAAAATGTTCCTAAATATATTTCTTACTCTCAATTAACTGAAGAAGTTATCAAACAAGCTGAAGAAGATGCTAAAGCTGAATTAAAAGCTGAAGGTAAACCAGAGCAAATTTGGGATAAAATTATTCCAGGAAAAGTACAACGTTTCATTTCTGACAACACTACTTTAGATCAGGAAAAAGCTTTATTAGATCAAAACTTCATTAAAGACGATAGTAAAAAAGTTGGTGATTACGTTAAAGGATTCAACGTTGAAATTACAGGTTTCAAAAGAGTTACTTTAGGTTAATATATTATTTTTTCAATACCAAAAAGCCCGAATATTAATTTATTCGGGCTTTTTTATTCTTTAATTGTAAAAGAAAACGCACCGGAGTGCGTCGTCTATAATTTATATTGAAATGTTTTTATTTTTTCTTCGCTACGATTGGAAAATCTCTTGCACGCATTAAAGCATCAGATTTAGGAGCTCTTCCTCTAAAGTTTTCGTATGCTTTTTCCTGATCGATAGTATTTCCAACACTAAAAACAGTATCATATAATCTTTTTGCTACCACTTTATCATATGGACCTTTTCCTTCTGTAAAAGCTTCCCAGGCATCTGCATTGATTACATCTGCCCATAAATAGCTATAATATCCGGCAGCGTATCCATCACTTGAGAAAATATGTCCAAATTGTGGAATACGGTGACGCATTACAATTTCTGATGGCATATGAAGCGCATCTAACGTTTCTTTTTCAAATTTATGCGGATCGATAGGTGTTGTTGTCAAATGCAGTTTCATATCAACTAAAGAACTTGAAATGGTTTCTACAGTAGAAAATCCTTCATTAAAATTAGCCGCTTTTTTAATTCTGTCAACTAAAGACTGTGGCAACGGTTGATTTGTTTTATAATGCAAAGCAAATTTGTTCAATACTTCGGGAGTAGACAACCAGTGCTCTAACAATTGCGAAGGAAATTCAACATAATCTCTTGCTACAGCTGTTCCTGCTAAACTTGGATAAGTAACATTTGAACACAATCCGTGAAGCGCGTGACCAAATTCATGAAACAAAGTTGTTGCATCTGTCCATGAGATTAAAACCGGCTCGTTTGCGGTTCCTTTAATAAAATTACAGTTGTTAGATACAATAGTAAGTACATCTCCACCTAACTTTTGTTGATCGCGATACGCATTCATCCAGGCTCCGGAACGTTTTCCTGTACGAGCATAAGGATCAAAATACCATAATCCAACTACTTTTCCGGTAACTTTATTACTTACTTCCCAAACACGAACATCAGGATGATATACCGGTACATTTGTAATTTGTTTAAAACTTAAGTTAAACAATTCTCCTGCAACCCAAAACATACCTTCACGTAAGTTTTCTAATTGTAAATAAGGCTTAACCTCATTTTGATCTAAATCGTATTTTGCTTTTCTAACTTTTTCAGCGTAAAAGCGGTAATCCCAAGGTTGAATTTTAAAATTCCCACCTTCTGCATCCACAATTTTTTGCATTTCAGCTACATCCTGATGCACTTTTTCTACCGCTGGTTCCCAAACTGACATCATTAAATCTAATGTCTTCTGAGGATCTTTTGCCATTTTATTAGACAAACTCCAATTAGCAAAAGTTGGATATCCAAGTAATTTAGCCTTTTGCGTACGCAATTCTAAAATAGAAACAAGTGTCGAATTGTTATCATTTGCGTTTCCGTTGTCCCCACGTTTCACAAAAATATCAAATGCTTTTTCTCTTAGGTCTCTACGGGTTGAGAAAGTCAAAAATGGCTCAATAGAGGAACGCGTATTGGCAATACATCCCATAACATCCAATTTTCTGTCTTTTGCTTCTGCAATTGCAGCATTTTTTACTTCTAATGGCAAACCATCAAAGTCACTTTCTGTTTTTAAAGCCAGATATTGATTATGTTCTTCAGCTAATAAATTCTGACTGAAAAGGGTAAAAAGCGTTGCCAGTTCCTGATTAATCTTAGTCACTTTTTCTTTGTCCGCATCATTTAGCTTAGCGCCCTGACGAACGAAATTAGTATAATACAACCATATTAGACGTTGCTGCTCACTCGTCAGTTTTTTACTTTCCTTCGAATTATAAAGCGTTTCTATTCTGGTAAATAACTTTTTGTTTTGATTGATTTTATCTGAAAACGCAGAAAATTTTGGAGACATCTCTCTGTCAATGGCATTAAACTCCGGGGTACTTAAAGTAGATCTGTAAATTCCGTAAGATGTAGAAATACTGGTCATTGTTTTACCCGAAAGCTCTAAAGCTACAATCGTATTATCAAAAGTTGGCGCTTTTGGATTATTGGCAATAGCATCAACTTCATTTAATTTTTCCTGAATAGCAAATTCAATTGCCGGTTTAAAATCTGATACCTTATACTCATTAAAAGCAGGAACTCCCCCATAAGGGCCAGTCCATGGTTTAAGCAAAGGGTTATCAGAATTGTTTTGTGCGGTAGCCGCAAAAAAGGTTGTACCCATGATAAAAATTGACATTAATTTTTTCATTCTCATTAATTTTGTTTTAAATAATAGAACTTGTTCTTATTTCAAAAGTACCTAAAAATTACCAATCAAAAGCAAATTCAATTATCTTAAAAAAGATTGATTAGCTATACCATTAAAGTTCTTAAAAGCCATTTCTGGTTTTTAAGAAAATCCCTGATAAAAAACAAAGAAAAAGTAAAATTCATAAACGAAAAGACCGCAATGTATTTTATATTTGTTTAGCAAAACCACTAAACCGACCCTCTTGAAAAAACTACTTTACATCTCATTACTAATAACTTCAGTCCTTCAGGCACAAAACAAAAGTTTATTTTGGGAAATATCCGGCAACGGTTTAACCAAAAACTCTTACTTGTACGGTACGATGCATGTCAATGATAAGATTTCTTTTCATTTGTCAGATTCGTTCTTTAAAAATCTTTTAAGCTCAGATATTGTGGCCAACGAAAGTAATCCTGAAACATGGGGAGATTTGAATGATTTGATGAAGAACAATGATTTTAATTCTTATAAAAAGTTCTATACTGAATTCTATCTCTTCCCAACAACAAAAGAGAATATTCAGACCATTTTTATTAATGACAATGCCAAATATTTCAGAAACATGTTATCCGGAGCTGAAGGAGATCAGGCAGATTTTCAGGAAGATACTGTATTAGATATGTTTATTTTTCAAACCGGAAAAAAATACAAAAAGAAAATTGTTGGTTTGGAAGACGCCAAAGAATCGATGCTTTCCATCTTACAAATTATTGATGAAGACGCAAAACCAAAGGAAGAGAACAAACTTGCTTTAGTAAAAATCTTAAAAAACAGAAATCCTCAGGAGGTTCTGAAAGAATATTACAGAGAGAAGGATATCATTATGCTTGACTCGGTTTATAAACTAATATTTTCAAAAAAAGCACATGATGCCCTTATTGTTAATCGCAACAAAATCATGACCAAAAGCATTGATTCTATTGCCAAAACAGGAAGTTTGTTTTCAGCCGTTGGAGCAGCGCATTTAGCAGGGAATGATGGTATAATCGAACTTTTAAGACAAAAAGGATATACCGTAAAACCTATAATTGATACTTTTAGTGAAAACGGAAAAAACCAGAAGAAAACGATTGAAGCTTATTTTCCAAATCCCAATTTTACTGTTTCGCAAACCAAAGATAAAATGGTACAATTGCCATTATACAAAACTACTATCGAAGAAAACGAAAGTATGGGCTCGCCGGATTTCACCAATGGAGGCGCGATCACGATAAAGAGAATTCCGTTAAACTATTTCTTAAAAAACAACATTATTACATATAATCCGAAATCATTGGATAGTTTGTTTTTTGAAAAAATTCCCGGGGATATAATTGAAAAAAAATATGCTGAACAACCTAATTTTGCTAGTTATGATATAAAAAACATTACAAAAACAGGAAACGCCCAACATTCTAAATTTTACATCACTCCTTTAGAAATTATCTCTATTGCGATGACCGGACCTGCAAATTACGTTCGTCAATACGAAAATGAAGTTTTTGAAAATATTAAAATAAAACCTTTTAAAAACGAATGGGAAAAGATTAAACCTCTGAAAGGCGGTTTTGAAACAGAAGTTCCTTCGTTTAATTTTGTTTTTGGAAACAGTGTCGAAAAAGGAACTAATATTGACATTCAGGCGTATGATAATCAGGAAAAAGCCTATTACTTTTTAAGGGAAAAAACATTAAATGATACTAGTTTTCTTGAAAATTCTGAATACGAGCAAAAACAAATTCACTACCAATTTTATCTGCAACAAAATCAGGATTCAACTGCTACTCAATATAACAAAATTGAAAATTCTTTTGTTTCATCCTCTAAAATTGGTGACCGAAATATCAAATTAAAAACTTTTATTTCCGGAAACAAATATTATATGTTGGGCTCTGTAAATGCATCAGAAGCGAACGCCAATCGCTTTTTTAATTCATTTGTATTAATTCCGTTTGATTATAAATCTAAATCGAAAGTTTTAATAGATTCAATCACAAACTATAAAATCGAAATTCCGGAAGAGGAAAACGAAAATCTATTTTTAAAATTAAACAAAAACCAACGCGAAACAAAAAATGCTTTTAAGGTTGTAAACCAGTATCAGGCATTTAATTCTGAAACGGGTCGGAAAATTAAATTGGCTTATCATAAATTCCCAAAATACGAAAGAACATTATCTATTGATTCTCTTCAGCGCATGCTCAAAAAAGAGTTTTTAAATCAATACGATGAAGATCCTCAACAAAATTATTTTGAAGCAGAAGATGAAAGTTATGAAACTGCAACTTCTTTATTAAGTCCGGAGTTATTTCTTAAAAAAGGATTTTCAAGATCTCTGTGGGATGAAATTCTTGCTGACAAAAAAGATAATTATGAGTTTTTATCTGAAAGCACCACTTTTAACAAAGAACAAAATAGTTATACAATTAATGCACTCATTTCTAAACCAAACGCTACTCAATCTATTAAATACAAAGTTCTTTACAAAAACAATGCTTATTATTTACTGAATACTCTGGTTGAGAAAAACTACAAAAATGACGATCCTTTTATAGAGAAAGCCTTTAACTCATTAGATTTTGTTGAGAACATCAAACCGGATACAGCTGAAGATAAAGTCAAACTTTTTATAGAAGATGCAAAAAGCGAAAAAGACACCATTCGTTATTCGGCTTTAAACACAATAGCCAATCTGGATATTACAAAAAATGATTTTGAAGTTATTACCAATTTCATCAACACTTTTAATTTTAAAGAAAGTGAAACCGATGCTATAACTTCATTGCTGGAAAAAATTGGCAAAATTGATGATGAAAGAGTGATTCCGTATCTGGAGCATTATTATAAAAAAGAATCGACGAAAACCGATGTACAAATCAGTATCTTAAAGAGTATTTCGTATCAAAAATCAAAAGCAGCCTATAAAAAAATCAATGAATTATTAGAATACGATTTACCAATATCCGATTTACAGTATGAGATAGGAAGTCTCTTTTACACGTTTGAAAAAGATCCGGAAAACAGTAAGGAATTATTTCCAGAAATTTTTCAATATTACAGTATCAAAGAATACAACAAACCAATCATTAGCTTTTGCAATTCCTTATTAGAGCAAAAATTGATTTCGGTTAAAAAATTAAAAGCATTTAAAAAAATAATCCTGACCAATACAAAACTCGAATACAAAAGAGTCGCAAGCTGGAACCAAAAAAACAAAGCGACACAAGAAGCTACAGCAAAAGAAGACGAAGTAACTTTTTATTCTGAGTCATCAAAATCATTGACAGATTTGATAAATTACACCAATTTAATCTATAATTATGCCGATGATAATGCCGTAAAGGAAATATTGAAAAAAATAAAAAGCCTCGATATTCCGGAATTAAACATAGAGTTAGCCCGATTAGGAATTACACATAGCGCACTAAATACAACTGAAATTGAAGGTTTTTTAAACGATCCTAAAACTCAATTTGTAACAATCAATTTGTTGCTAAATCAAAACAAAAAAGACCTGATTCATTTTACAGACGATGAGATTGCAAAATCTGCTGCTTTAAATTTTCAAAATCTGTCTAAAAAGGATTCTATAACTTTATTAAAAAAACAAATTGTAGAAAAGGACAATCATGAAATTTCATTCTATTTTTATCAAATACATAGAAAAAATGATGAAACAAAGGCGGTCAAAAAACAACTATATACCATTGCTTTTTTAAACGAAAACAAAAAAATAAATCCTTTAGCCTACACTACTGCTCCCATAAAAACAATAAATATTGAAGAGGATTCAGAAAAGACATATGCTCTTATTATCAATGAAACTTTGAATGGAGATCATATCAGAGCAAGTTTTGAAAAAGAAAAAGAAGAAGAGGAATTATCACTTGGCGAAGAATATTAAATCAATTTTCTGCATAAAATAGTTAACTTTGATTTATCAGATTTTATAGTACGTATTTATGTTCAAAACCAAAAAAGAAATTGTTTTTGTAATTCTGGCGGGAATTTTTATAACAAATGCAGTTGTCGCAGAGCTTATTGGAGGAAAATTAATTCAGATTGGACCGTTTGTAATGAGTATTGGTATTTTACCATGGCCAGTGGTTTTCCTGACAACCGATTTAATAAATGAATATTTTGGAGAAAAAGGAGTTAAAAAACTCTCTTTTATAACAGCTTGCTTAATTGCATATGCCTTTTTGATTTTATTTATGGCAATTGTAATTCCGGCAGCAAAAGGAATAAGCCCCGTAAATGACGAACAATTTCAGGCTGTTTTTGGACAAAGTATGTGGATTATTGTCGGTAGTTTAATTGCTTTTATGGTATCTCAATTAATTGATGTATGGATATTTTGGTTTTTTAAAAGACGAACAGGCGAAAGAAAAATATGGTTACGAACAACAGGCTCAACCGTCGTTTCGCAATTATTTGATTCTTTTATCGTACTTGGAATAGCGTTTTGGCTACCTGGAAAAATCGACTTCGATACGTTTCTTTCGTCAGCATTGATTGGATATACTTTTAAATTATCGATAGCCGTTTTATTGACACCATTAATTTATGCAGGACATCATTTGATTAAAAAATATTTGAAAGGAGATATTTCTCATAAGGATTAAAAGATATATTGTTATAAAAAAACTAATGTTATATTACTATTTATCCGATGCCGAACTTGAAGATGGTAAAATGAAAATTAGATTTCAGGCCAATAAAATGTTCATGTCAGGCAAAGCAATTGGTATTAAATACAATAGAAGAGTCTATAATGATTTAATAGGCCATTCCCCCTTATATACCCAGCGTAAAAGGGTATCATTGGCAAATTGGTAAATAATGGAAAACGAAAATTTAATTCGATGTGGCTGGTGCACTTCCAGCGATTTATATAAAAAATATCATGATGAAGAATGGGGCGTTCCGGTTTATGACGATCCTACTTTATTTGAATTTTTAATTTTAGAGACTTTTCAGGCTGGACTAAGCTGGATTACCATTTTAAACAAAAGAGAGAATTTCAGAAATGCTTTTGATCATTTTGATTATAAAAAAATAGCGCATTATTCTGAAGATAAAATCGAAGAATTAATGCAAAATCCAGGAATCATCAGAAATAAACTAAAAATAAAAGCCGCAGTTTCCAACGCGCAGGCTTTTATGAAAGTACAAGACGAATTTGGCAGTTTCTCTGATTATATCTGGAGATATATCAATGGAAAACCAATTATAAATAACCTCAAAACGTCAAAAGACGCTCCGGCTACTACTCCACTTTCTGATGAAATCAGCAAAGATTTAAAAAAAAGAGGTTTTAAATTCGTAGGCTCAACCGTAATTTACGCACACATGCAAGCCACCGGAATGGTCAATGATCACGCCGAAGATTGCTGGAAAAGAAGCCAGTAAACAGTCTCAGTTTTCAGTTCCCAGAGATAACTTGAAACCTGAAACTTGAAACTTTTTTAAACAACCAAACAAAATTTTATTACATTTGCTTCACACTTTAGGGGTGTCTGCTAAATAAGCAGGCTGAGATTTTACCCTCTGAACCTGATCTAGTTCATACTAGCGTAGGGAAAAGTAAGATGACTTCTGCACGCATTTTTATGCGTTTTTGTAGCCATTCCTAAAGTATAACTATACTAATTCAAAAAGGAATGGAACTAAAAATCAACCAACAAATCAAAAAGTTCAATGCTGACTCGCTAAGCGTTCAATCATTGCTCGATCTCGAAATTCCCAACAAACAAAACGGAATTGCTGTTGCCATTAACAACACCGTTGTTCCAAAAATAAATTGGAGCCAACATCTCGTACACGAAACCGACGAAATTTTAATTATTTCTGCCACGCAAGGAGGATAGAAGTTAAATTCCAATAGATCCCGAAGCTTCGGGACCAAATTCCAATTTCGTACAGGACGTAGACGCACTGCTGTGCGCCTCTACAATAACTCATAACTTATAACTCACAACTTCTTTCCTTATGACAACAGAAGAACAAATCTCCAGAACACCTTTTCCGAATTCTAAAAAAGTATACGTCAATGGTGAAATTCATCCCATAAAAGTGGCGATGCGCGAAGTCATTTTAAGCGACACCAAACTTTCAAATGGCGGAATTGAGAAAAACCCACCTGTAACGATTTACGATACTTCAGGTGCTTATACTGATCCAAATATTGAAATTGACATTAGAAAAGGGCTTCCACGCTTACGCGAAAGCTGGATCCTGGATCGAAATGATGTAGAAATTCTAGAAGAAATCTCATCTGATTATGGGCAAACCCGTTTGAAAGATGAAAGTCTAAATCACCTTCGATTTGAATATTTGCATCAGCCAAAACGTGCTAAAAAAGGTGCAAACGTAACGCAGTTGTATTACGCCAAGCAAGGAATCATTACCCCAGAAATGGAATATATTGCGATTCGTGAGAATCAACGAATTGAACTTTTAAACGAACAAACCAAAGCAATGCAATGCCAGCATGCCGGACATAGTTTTGGAGCCAATACACCAAAAAGCAAAATTACACCTGAATTTGTAAGATCTGAAGTTGCTTGCGGAAGAGCAATCATTCCTAACAACATCAACCATCCTGAAAGCGAACCGATGATTGTAGGCCGTAATTTTTTGGTTAAAATAAACGCCAATATTGGTAACAGCGCCGTGACTTCGAGTATTGAGGAAGAAGTAGAAAAAGCAGTCTGGGCTTGTCGTTGGGGAGCTGACACGATTATGGATTTATCAACTGGAAAAAATATTCATGAAACCAGAGAATGGATTATCCGAAATTCACCGGTTCCAATTGGTACGGTTCCCATTTATCAGGCTTTGGAAAAAGTCAAAGGAATTGCCGAAGATTTAACCTGGGAAGTTTTCCGCGATACTTTAATCGAACAGGCAGAACAGGGCGTTTCGTATTTTACAATTCACGCCGGAGTTTTACTTCGCTACATTCATTTAACTGCAGATCGTGTTACCGGAATCGTTTCTCGTGGCGGATCGATCATGGCAAAATGGTGTTTATTTCATCATAAAGAAAACTTTTTATATACGCATTTCGAAGAAATCTGCGAAATCATGAAACAGTATGATGTTGCTTTTTCTTTAGGAGATGGTTTACGTCCGGGTTCTATTGCCGATGCCAATGACGCTGCTCAATTCGCCGAGCTGGAAACGCTTGGAGAATTAACCAAAATTGCATGGAAACATGATGTTCAGGTTTTTATCGAAGGTCCAGGGCATGTGCCAATGCACATGATTAAAGAAAATATGGACAAACAATTGGAGCATTGTAACGAAGCGCCTTTTTACACTCTTGGACCATTAACTACTGATATTGCTCCGGGTTATGATCATATTACATCTGCCATTGGAGCTGCCATGATTGGTTGGTACGGCTGTGCGATGTTGTGTTACGTAACGCCAAAAGAGCATCTTGGCTTGCCAAACAAAAAAGATGTAAAAGATGGTGTCATCACGTATAAAATTTCAGCTCACGCTGCAGATCTGGCCAAAGGACATCCGGGTGCGCAATATCGCGACAATGCTTTAAGCAAAGCACGTTTTGAATTCCGTTGGGAAGATCAATTCAATTTATCGTTAGATCCTGACACTGCGAGAGAATTCCATGATGAAACCCTTCCTGCCGATGGTGCAAAAGTGGCTCATTTCTGTTCGATGTGTGGTCCAAAATTCTGTTCTATGAAAATATCTCAGGAAATTAGGGATGTAGCTGCCGCCGAAAAAGGAATGCAAGAGAAATCAGAAGAGTTTATTGAACAAGGGAAAGAGATTTATATTTAGTAGAAAATAGAGTCAAGAATAAAGAGAATAGAATCAAGAGGATAGAATCAAGAGTAAAGAGTAAAGAGTAAAGATATGATTGTGATTACAAATCCTTCTGCAATTTCTGGCGAAATTGGCATTATTGATTCTTTGTTTAAGGAAGGATTGTCTTTGCTTCATATTCGGAAACCTGATTTTTGTGAGGTTGAAATGGCTCAGTTTATTAATCAGATAAAAGTGAAATTTCGATCTAGTTTGGTTTTACACAGTCATCATCAATTGGCAGAAGACCTCGGAATTAATAGAATTCATTTTTCTGAAAAAGACAGAAAACATTCTCACGACTTTCCTGCAAGGTTTTTAAAACCTTGTAGGTATTCAACGTCAACTCATTCTATAGAAGATTTTAACTCTTTAGAAAAAGATTTTGAATATGCTTTTTTAAGTCCAGTTTTTAAAAGCATTTCTAAAGAAAATTATCATCCGGAAAAGGATCTTTTTGATACTATAAAATCAAGAACAAATTTCAGGACAAAAGTCATCGCTTTAGGTGGAATTGATCCTGAAAATATTAAAAAAACACTTGAAAATGGTTTTGATGATATCGCACTTTTAGGAAGCATCTGGTGTAGTGAAAATCCTGTAAAACAATTTAAATTATGTCAGCAAATCGCCCATTCGTAGTTAGTATAGCAGGATTTGATCCTTGTGGTGGCGCGGGTGTTTTGGCAGATGTTAAAACATTCGAGCAGCATCAGGTTACAGGTTTTGCTGTTGTAACGGCAAATACAATTCAGACAGAAAATGGCTTTTATGAAATTCAATGGACCAATTTGAGTTTTGTAATTCGTTCGATCGAAACGCTATTTCTAAGCTATAAAATCAAAACAGTAAAAATCGGGATTATGCCAAGCCTGCATTATTTAAACCGGATTCTTTCGACGATAAAATTGTTGTCTCCAACGACCAAAATTGTTTGGGATCCGGTTTTAAAATCGACAACAAAATTCGAATTTTTGAAACTCGAAGAAGATTGCAATCTCAATAAAATCCTTTCAAAAATTGATTTGATTACGCCTAATTACAACGAAATTGAAATTTTATTTCCTGGTTTTGTTCCAAACAAACTTTGGCTCCAAAATGAAATTCCAACAAACATTTTGCTTAAAGGAGGGCATAACGAATCAGCAATGGGTACTGATCGTTTGTTCTTAAAAGATGAAATTATTGAATTAGCCCCATCAGAAAAAAAATGCTTTGAAAAACATGGTTCCGGCTGTGTTTTATCAGCAGCAATCGCCGCAAATCTGGCATTAGATCAAACTTTGCAAGAAGCTTGTAAAAATGCCAAAACCTACATAGAAAAATACCTGAGTTCAACATCAACTTTAATCGGATATCACTATGTACCATAAACTGCAATACATTTCGCAAGGAAATACAATCGAAGAACAACTGTATAATATTCATCACGCCTTAGATGCCGGATGCGATTGGATACAACTGCGTTTCAAAAATCAAACGGCTAAAGACACTTTTGCTTTAGCGGAAGCGGTAAAATTTTTATGCGAAGAATATCTCGCCAATTTTATTGTAAATGACAATTTATATCTGGCACAACAAATCGCTGCAGACGGGGTACATCTAGGCTTAACTGACATGAATATTGCAGAGGCAAGAGCAATTTTAGGAAACACAAAAATTATTGGAGGAACTGCCAATACATTTGAAGATATTGAAAATCACGTAAAAAATGGCTGTGATTATATCGGATTAGGGCCGTTT
This sequence comes from Flavobacterium sp. Root420, assembly GCF_001427905.1. Classification (GTDB taxonomy): domain Bacteria; phylum Bacteroidota; class Bacteroidia; order Flavobacteriales; family Flavobacteriaceae; genus Flavobacterium. The sequence continues at coordinate 588,091 of NZ_LMEF01000012.1, read as the reverse complement.
AAATTTACCAGTACAAAGGAAAAATTAAGCCCAATTTTAGGTCTATCAGGTTATTATGCTATTCTTCAGAAAATGAAAGATAGTAAAATAAAGATTCCTGTTTATGCCATTGGCGGAATCACATTAAACGATATAAACCCACTAATGGAAACCGGAATTCACGGAATAGCAGTCTCCGGAATGATTACCAAAAGTGATCAAAAAGAAAAATTAATTCAACAACTCAACGAAAAATTATATGCAAACGTCATTGTTTAATATTGGTGATAAGGCCTTTACCTCCCGTTTGTTTTTGGGAACGGGAAAATTTGGTTCAAATATCCAGATGGAAGAAGCGATCCTGGCATCAGAAAGTGAATTGGTGACGGTAGCTTTAAAACGTATCGATCTTGAGACGGATACAGACGCTATTTTGTCACATTTAAAACATCCAAAAATTAATTTATTACCCAATACTTCAGGAGCCAGAAATGCAAAAGAAGCTGTTTTTGCAGCTCAATTAGCCAGAGAAGCACTTGAAACAAATTGGGTAAAACTCGAAATTCATCCGGATCCGAAATATTTAATGCCGGACCCAATCGAAACTTTAAAAGCAACGGAAGAACTGGCAAAACTTGGATTTTTTGTGCTACCGTACATTCATGCCGATCCTGTTTTGTGTAAACACTTAGAAAATGCAGGAACTACGGCTGTGATGCCTTTGGGTTCTCCAATTGGAAGTAACAAAGGCTTAAAGACTATTGATTTTTTAGAGATTATTATCGAACAAAGTAATGTGCCTGTAATTATCGATGCCGGAATCGGAGCACCATCCGACGCTGCAAAAGCAATGGAAATTGGTGCCGATGCTGTTTTGGTAAATACCGCCATTGCAGTAGCCGGAAATCCAAAATTAATGGCCGAAGCTTTTAGGGAAGCTGTTATTGCAGGAAGAAAAGCTTTTGAAGCTAAAATTGCTAATCAACAAAATTATGCTGTTGCTTCTAGTCCTTTGACATCATTTTTATATGAATAAGATTGTTTCACGCAGATTTTGCAGATTTAAGCAGATTAAAAATGATTTCTAATTTTGAAAACTATAAAATATGGGATAAGAAGTCAACTAAAAAAGAAAGAAAATTCTTTAATTTTGAATTAAATTTAAATTAAAGAATAATGACTGAAAATGAAATATCATATCTAGTTCGAGGAGCAATTTTTAAAGTTTACAATAATTTAGGGCCTGGATTATTTGAATCAGTTTATGAAAGTGCCCTGTTTTATGAATTAACAAAAACAGATTTACAAGTTCAAAAACAAGTTGAAATTATTATTTCTTACGAAGGAATAATATTAGATGGCGCATTCAGACTTGATTTGTTAGTAGAAGATAAAGTAATAATTGAATTAAAATCTGTTGAAGAATTGGCACCAATACATTATAAACAGCTTTCTACTTATTTAAGGCTCTCAAACAAGAAATTAGGTTTGCTTGTTAATTTCAATACTCTAAACATACTAGATGATATAAAACGAATTGCAAATAAGGTATAAACATACACAAATAGAGATATTATAAAGATTAAAATCATTTTTTAATCTGCTTAAATCTGCAAAATCTGCGTGAAACAAAAACACAATCCAATGAAAACATTCAAATCCGTTTTTGACAATTACAATTGGGATTCCATTCAATCTAAAATATACCAGACAACTTATCAGGAGGTCGAACGTGCATTGGCAAAAACAAAACGCAATCTCGATGATTTTTTAGTTTTGATTTCTCCTGTTGCTCAAAATTATTTAGAGCAAATGGCACAACAATGCCATGAAATCACCAAGAAGCGTTTTGGAAAAACCATTCAAATGTATGCGCCGTTGTATTTAAGCAACGAATGCCAGAACATTTGTACGTATTGCGGTTTCAGCTTAGATAATAAAATCAAACGAAAAACACTTACTGACACTGAGATTAAACTCGAAGTCGAAGCATTAAAAAAAGTTGGTTTCGATCATGTTTTATTGGTTACCGGTGAAGCAAATTATACCGTAAATATTAATTATTTCCTGAATGCCATTGCCTTGATAAGAGAACAATTTTCGATTATTTCTGTCGAAGTTCAGCCACTTTCTACCGAAGATTATGAATGTCTGCATGAAGCTGGTGTTTATTCGGTTTTGGTCTATCAGGAAACGTATCATCAGGAAGTTTATAAAAAGTATCATACCAAAGGAAAAAAATCAAACTTTGATTATAGATTAGAAACTCCGGACCGAATTGGAACAGCCGGCATTCACAAAATTGGTTTAGGGGTTTTATTAGGTTTGGAAGATTGGAGAACCGACAGTTTTTTCAACGCCCTTCATTTAGATTATCTGCAAAAGAAATATTGGCAGACTAAATATTCGGTTTCATTTCCAAGACTTCGTCCGGCAGAAGGTATCATTGAACCCAATTTTATCATGGATGACAAAGATCTGACACAGTTAATCTGCGCTTATCGTTTATGGAATGAAGATCTCGAAATCTCCATTTCGACTCGTGAAAACGAAAAATTCAGAAATAACATTATTCCGATTGGAGTTACAAGTATGAGTGCAGGTTCTAAAACAAATCCGGGTGGTTATGTTGTTGATCCACAATCGTTGGAACAATTTGAAATCAGCGACGAAAGATCTGCGAAAGAAATATCAGAAATCATAAAAAAATCAGGCTATGAACCCGTGTGGAAGGACTGGGATAAAACATTTAGTCAAATGTCTTAAAGTCGAAAGTCATAAAGCCCAAACTTTACTTTATAATTTGATTTCACTTTACGACTTTCGACTTTCGATTTTCAAACTTTAAGACTAAAAAAAATGAGCATTATACAAGAATTTCTGCGTTACAATCGACAAACTATTCTTCCGGAAATTGGAGACGAAGGTCAGGAAAAACTCAAAAAAGCCAAAGTATTAGTAATTGGTGCCGGTGGTTTGGGTTGCCCTATTTTACAATATATTGCAACGGCCGGAGTTGGTTTTATTGGAATTATGGATTTTGATATTATTGAAATTCACAATCTACACCGTCAGATTTTATATACTGAAAATGAAATTGGGAAAGAGAAAGCTCATGTTGCGAAAGAAGTCGTTTCAAAATTAAATCCTTTAATTGAAGTTTTGGCGATACCTGAGAAATTGACTTTAGAAAATGCATCAACAATTATTCAGCAATACGATGTTATTGTTGACGGTTCTGATAATTTTGCCACACGCTATTTGGTAAACGATACTTGTGTGAAATATAAAAAACCTTTAGTCTACGGAAGTATTTTGAAATTTGAAGGACAAATTGCTGTTTTTAATCATAATGGAAGTAAAAACCTGCGTGATTTATTTCCTGAAATGCCAGATCCTAAAGAAGTTCCAAATTGTAATTTGAATGGTGTTTTAGGAACTTTGCCCGGAATCATCGGAACCATGATGGCACACGAAACACTCAAATTGATTTTAGAATTACCAACTCTAAAAAATGAATTGGTACTTTTTAATACGTTGAATTGGAGTTTTACAAAATTGAATTTCTAAAAAACAATGGCGTCACCAACTTGAATTATTCCTGAATTCAAACTAACAATATTAGTTCCGAATAAAACGGAATTATTTACATTTCGATATTTGCTTAAGGTTTTCAAAGGTTCTTTTTTGACGATACCTTTTTGTGGATCATTATTTACCATGATACATCTCCCGCAAGGTTTTACATTTTTAAATTGAACTTCGCCAATTTTGAAAGTATTAAAACCATCTTCTTCATGTTCTTTTTGAGTACTGATCACAATGTTTGGACGAAATCTTTTGATTGTAATTTTTTCCGTTAATTTATTATTCAAAAAGTCAAGACTTTCCGTGCCTATTAACAAATACGGATAACCATCAGCAAGACTTACATTGAAAGTTTCCTTTAGTCGGGAACTTTCATGTTTACGATCTCCAATTTTAATGATTTTAACCATTTTACATTCAAAACCCAATTGCTCACTAAACCATTTTGAAGTTGATTTATTTACCTCAACAACCTCACTTTGATCCTCCCAAACATTTACCTGAAATGGAGTATCTAAATATTCTGCTGTAGAAAATTCATGTTTTTGATCCTGAAAAGTAATGCTGATTTTTCCATCAAAAATTTGCGGATAAAACTGACTCATAATAGGATATTCTCTTTGCGTTATCATTTGATTTTCTGCATCCAGCAACATCCAACGACGATCATTTTCAAATCCCATTTCTTCTGCTTTAGCATTTTCACAGCTAATTCCAGCCAAACTTTTTATAGGATAAATATAAATTTCTTTTACAACATGAATTGTACTCATTTTACTTACTTTTTAAAACAGATATAAATGCATCACGATCAATTTCGCGACATCCTAAACTCTCTAAATGCGGATTATAAACCTGACAATCCAATAGTTTATAATTTTCCTCTTCTAATTTATTCACCAAAGAGATAAAGGCAACTTTTGAAGCATTGGATACTTTTGAGAACATGCTTTCACCACAAAAAATATCACCCAAATCAATTCCGTACAAACCACCTACTAAAACCTCATCCTGCCAAACCTCAACTGATTTTGCAATTCCCTGAGCATGAAGTTTGCAATACGCTTCTATCATTTCATTTGAAATCCAGGTTCCGTCTTGCCCATCGCGTTTTATTTTTTGGCAATTTGAAATTACAGCTTCAAAATTCTGATTAAAGGTCACTTTAAACTGGTTTCTATTCAAAATATTACGCATGCTTTTAGACACAATTAATTCATCCAAAAACAAAACCATTCTCGGATCCGGAGACCACCACAAAATAGGTTCACCGTCATTAAACCAAGGGAAAATTCCACTTTTATAAGCCAGTTTTAATCTTTCCGGATTTAAGTCACCGCCTATTGCCAGAACACCATCTTCATCGGCTTCTGAAACGGGAGGAAAAACTATATCATCAAATAAATAATACATCTTTTACAATAATCAATTTTTAAATTCCAATAGTGAAATTCCAAATCCCAAAATCTGGTGTTTATACAAAAAATTCCAAATCCCAAATACACATTTTTGCGAATTGGAATTTGGAATTTTTTATATTGGAATTTAAACTTTTAGAAAGGCAAATCGTCTGGTTCGTCTTCGTTTAAGTTTGTTGCCGGAGCAAAAGTTTCTGCAGCAGGCATTGGTGGCGTCTGACCAGGACCTTCCGGAGCTAATCTTTCGATTCTCCAACCTTGAATACTATTAAAATATCTGGTTTCTCCTTGTGGATTAACCCATTCTCTTCCTCTTAAATTGATAGAAACTTTTACCGCTTCACCTTGTTTGTAGCTGCTTAATAAATCGCATTTATCCTGAGTAAATTCAATCAAAATATGTTGAGGATATTGCTCATCTGTAGTAACAACCAACTCTCTCTTTTTGAATGCAGCACTAACTTGTTGCTCTGGATTAACCACTTTTACTTTTCCTGTAACTTCCATCTTCGTCTATATTAATTATTGTTTCTATTCTTATTTTTTAGCTAAAAGCACTTTCCAGGCCGATGAAATATCATCATTATCCAAGTATTTTTTGGCTTCTAAATGAATTTTTTCCTGATCATCTGAGCTTAAAACTCCTTTCACTGAAAAATTTTCTTTCACAAATATACTAACTTCTTCCGTTGTAGGCAAGGCTTCTATATTTCCTAATTTTCCAAGATCGTTTCCGTTAAAAACGGAGCTTTCTTTGATAAAATTCGGAATTATATCTACCCCAACTCCTAAAGTCGTTAATGGTTTTGGCACTTCAAAAAGTCCTTGGTTTGATCTTGAGTACCAATTATTTCCCAATCTTGAAACCAAATCAATTTTATGTTGATCAATACCACCATTTTCATCTAAAACGGCTTCATGAATATGCATTTTCACCACTTCACAAAGAATCAGATTTCCTGCTCCGCCTTCTGTTCCTAACGGAATAATCTGCGTGACTTTGCACTCAAACTGCACCGGAGATTCTTTTACACGATACGGTTTTACCAAATCTGATGGAATTTGTGTTAATCCTGCTTTGATAAATTCGTTTACACCTTCTGCATATTCTGTACTTGCCAATGAAGTTTGCTGCACTAAATCATAGTTAACCACATTTATAACAACCTCGCGAGTTGCCTCAACATTAATCAACGTATGTTTCACAGTATTGTCACGTACGCGTCGTGACGGCGAAAAAACCAAAATTGGCGGATTGGCACTAAATACATTAAAGAAACTAAAAGGTGATAAATTCGGAATTCCTTTTGCGCTGATTGTACTGGCAAAAGCAATTGGTCTTGGCCCTACAGCACTTTGCAGATAACCATGTAATTTTGCCGTTGGTATTTCTTTTGGATCAATGCTAATCATATTTTTTCTTTTTAACCGAACCTCATTTCGGTATCTGCAAAAGTAGAGAAATCGTTTAATCCAAAGAAATACTTTAAGATATAAAAACAAAAATCTTTAGCAAATAACAAAATATAAAATGTGTTTATTTCGTTATATTTATACCTCAAAAAAATACCTATGTCTTTTTCCGAAAGAAGAAATACGACCCGTTGGATTATCATTTCCATTTCCTTTTTAATCATTTCTCTGATTCTTTGGAATACCTATATCTTTTTTCAGGTTTTCAAAAATGAAGAAAGGTTAAAAATGAATCTTTTAGCGAATGCACAGAAGGCGCTGGTCAATGCAGATGAAAACACAGACTTAGATTTACCGCTTGAAATTTTAAACAACAATCACTCGGTTCCGGTAATGCTAACGATGTATGGCGATAAGATTATCAGCTCTGTCAATGTACCGGAAAGAATAATGGAAGATGAAAAAAAATCGCTTTCCTATTTAAATAATCTAAAGCGAGAAAATGAACCAATTGTTATTGAGTACGCTCCGGGGAAATTTCAGAAATTATATTATGGAAACTCTGAGTTAATCAATAAACTCAAATATTACCCAATAGCTTTACTGCTGATTATCGTTTTGTTTGGTGCGCTGATTTACAATTTTTACAAAAGCACTAAAATGGCCACGCAAAACAAGCTATGGGCGGGTATGGCAAAAGAAACGGCTCATCAAATTGGGACGCCACTTTCTTCCTTAATCGGCTGGGTCGAAATTTTAAGAACGGAAGAAATTGATCCTTCCATAACGGTGGAAATTGAAAAAGATATTGACCGATTGCAAACTATTACAGATCGTTTTTCTAAAATTGGTTCTGTTCCTGCTTTAGAAATCCATGATATTATTTCTGAAACTTTAAGTAGTTACGAATATCTGCAATCCCGATTTTCAAAACAAGTCATGTTTTCTTATGATGCTCCGAAAGAACCAATTTTCGCCATGATAAATCCAACGCTTCATAGCTGGACGATTGAGAATCTCGTTAAAAACGCTATTGACGCTATGAAAGGAAAAGGAACTTTAGATCTTCATATTGAACAAGATGTACATCATGTTAAAATAAATATCAAAGATTCAGGAACCGGGATTTTAAAAAAGCAATTCAAAACCATTTTTGAACCCGGTTTTACAACCAAAAAACGCGGTTGGGGATTAGGACTTTCTTTAACCAAAAGAATTGTAGAAGAATATCACCGCGGTAAAATAAAAGTTTTACATTCTGAAATTGGAAAAGGGACTACATTTCAGATTTCACTAAATAAAAAAGAGCAGTAAATTAATTTACTGCTCTTTTAATATACTTCTGTTTTTTTTACAAATTCGCCTGAATACTTTTTGCCAAAGCTTCAAATTCGTCTTTAGAAAGTGATACTTTATTTTGAAAACGCATTTCATCCATATGATTTAAAGGAATCAAATGAACGTGTGCGTGAGGAACTTCTAAACCAACAACTGCCACACCCACTCTTTTACAAGGAACGGTTTTTTCTAAAGCAATTGCTACTTTCTTAGAAAACTTCATTAGTCCTAAATACAATTCATCATCCATATCAAAAATCTTATCGATCTCTTGTTTTGGAATACAAAGCGTGTGTCCTTTTGCATTTGGATTTACATCTAAAAAAGCCAAATAATTATCGTCTTCTGCAATTTTATAGGAAGGAATTTCTCCGTTTACTATTTTCGTGAATATGCTCATTGTGTAATTTTTAAAAATCTAATAGTGAGATTGCTTCGTTCCTCGCAATGACTTAGTCTCTGGAGATTTCAAGAATTTCAAATTTCAGAACTCCGTTTGGAACCGTAATTTCGGCAACTTCCCCAACTGATTTCCCAAGTAAACCTTTTCCAATAGGAGACGTTACTGAGATTTTTCCAGTTTTAAGGTCGGCTTCACTTTCAGCAACAAGTGTATATTTCATTTCCATTCCGTTGCTTTGGTTCTTAATTTTTACATTAGAAAGCACCAATGCTTTCGAAACATCTAATTGTGATTCATCAATTAATCTGGCGTTAGAATACACTTCTTCCATCTTAGCAATTCTCATTTCTAATAAACCCTGCGCTTCTTTTGCTGCATCATATTCGGCGTTTTCAGACAAATCACCCTTATCTCTTGCTTCTGCTATATCTTGAGATGCCTTCGGACGCATTACACTTTTTAAATGCTCCAACTCATCTTTCAACTTTTTTAATCCTTCTGCGGTATAATAAGATACTTTACTCATAACTTCATCGTTTATATAAATACAAAAAATCCCATCGGGACGGGATTTCTTATTACAAATATACTATTATTTTTAATAGTACATAATTATATGTTAATCATATAAAATTCAAAACTAAATAATTTATTTTTGTTTCACCAATTCTTATTAAAATCAATGAAAAAATTCTGGTTCTTAATCGTATTTGTTTCTGTACTTTTCTCTTGTGGTGATAGTGAACGAAGCAATAATAATCCTAATATACCTAATTATTCCGTAAATTTATCTGTAGATATGAATCTGCCTGCTTATTCAAATCTTAAATTTGTGAGCAACGGGGTTATTGTTCCGAATTTTGGAGCAAAGGGCGTTATCATTTTTAACGCCGGAAGCGGATACAATGCATTTGATGCTGCGTGCCCAAATCAGGCTTTAAATTCTTGCACAGCTATGACTATTGATGGTATTAATGCCGTTTGCTCTTGCGATAAAACTGCATACAGTCTATTTACCGGACTTGGAGGTAAGGAATACCCATTAAAACAGTATAAAGTAGAAGTTACCGGAACGTTGATTCACGTTTATAATTAAAAACAAAAAAGCCTGAAAGTTTAAATTTTCAGGCTTTTTTGTTTTTGACCTATTTTAGAATTTCAAAGTCAGTCCGGCTAAGAAATTGATTCCTGCCTGTGGATAATAATAAGGATAAACATCCCACATTGCCCCGTTAGAAACATATTTTTTATCTAAAATATTATTTACCAAACCTGTAATCATGATCGATTTAAAAATAGATTTTGGCTTAATTTCATAAGACACATTCAAATCGTTCACAAAATAATCAGCTAGTTTTGCTGATGGCAATTCGATATTATTCATGTATTGTTCACCAACATATTTCTGTAATAACGAAATATGTAAACTTTCAAGCGGGCTATAAACAATAATATTTCCTGCGATTACTTCTGGTGAATAGGCAATTTTAGTTGTTCCATAATTCTGACCTTCAACAGCCAAATCAACATTTTTGTTACTGCTTAAAGTGAAATTAGGACGAAGTATAAATTGATCTGACAATTTAATAGTAGCATCAACCTCAAATCCTAAACGGTAACTTTTATCTGTATTGGAACGAATTGGCGCTCCAACATCGTCTAATGTTCCGGTTAAAATTAACTGATCTTTGTAAGCCATATAATAGAAATTCGAATTCAGTTGAAATTTCTCTGAATTGAATCTCCAGCCAAATTCAAAATCATTTAATTTTTCCGGTTTTACATTTCCGCCTTCGTAATCCGTTCTGTTAGGTTCACGATTGGCTCTTGCGTAGGAGAAATAAAGGGTGTTTTTTTGATTGATTTCGTAGTTCAAACCCGCTTTCGGATTAAAGAAATTGAAGTTATCATCCACTAAACCAGTTTCTGCACTATTGGCTTTATATTTTACGTTTCGATACTGTAAATCGCCATAAAAGCTTAATTTTTCTGTGAATTGGTAATTGGCTTTTGCGAAAATATTTCCGTCTGTCTTAGTTGAAAAATCATCGTAATAATGATCTCCCAATTCCGATTGAGAGGCATATCTTGCCCAGATTACTTTTCCGAAATGATCACCTTCGTATTTGTTCCAGCCTCCGCCAAAAATGACATCCAGATTCTCATCTTTATATTTCACAGAAAATGTTGTTCCGTAGAAATCATTATCCAACCATTTCTGACGCACCAAATCGGTTGTTGTTATCGCTCCAACTGGTAGTAAACTATAGTCGGCCATATCAGCGTCTTCTTTATAATTTTCGTAATATCCTTTTCCTTTGGTATAATGAACCGCCAGGTTTGAGCTCCATTTATCAGAGAACGATTCACTCCAATGCAATTGATAATGATCCTGCTGATAGTTATCAGTTTCGTTATCATAATAACGAGTATTTCCTGCTTCGTCTGTAAATTCTCCTGCAGAGTTATAGGTGCGGTTTTCATTTAGTTTTTCAGCATCAATTCCATTCCAGGACTGGTATGTTTTTTCTGTTCCGCCAAAAACCAATGCTTTAATTAAAGTGGTTTTACCAACATAAGTTCCTTGTAAAAAATAAGATTTCAAATCAGAACTCGCTCTGTCTACATAACCATCTGATTTGATTCTGGACAAACGTCCGGCCAATTCAAAATGATCGTTTAATAAACCAGTACTGAATTTTACTGTATTTTTTTGAGAATTGAAACTTCCGTAAGAACTTGAAATTTCGCCATTTGCTTTTGAAGCATAATTATCTGTCAACATATTTAAACTGGCGCCAAAAGCAGCAGAACCGTTTGTTGAAGTTCCAACACCGCGCTGTAATTGAAGACTTTCTACCGAAGAAGCGAAATCAGGCATGTTTACCCAAAATGTTCCCTGACTTTCAGCATCATTGTATGGAATTCCGTTTATAGTAACGTTAACACGTGTTGCATCGCTTCCGCGGACGCGAATTCCGGTGTAACCCATTCCGTTACCAGCATCAGAAGTAGTTACGACTGAAGGCAAATAATTCATAAGAATTGGAATATCCTGACCCAGATTTCTGTATTTGATATCTTTTTTATCCAAATTACTAAACGTAACCGGCGTTTTTGTAGTAACACGAACTGCTGAAACCAAAACCTCATCAAGAGAATTTACTTTGACAGAATCTTTTTCCTGAGCAATTGAGAATAGAGTAAAGAGTAAAGAAAATAGAGTAAAGAGAATAGACTTTTGGTTCACCTTTGAACCTTTGTAACTTAGTACCTTTGTACCTTTAAGAGAAGTTTTCATCCGTAAAAAAATTACGAATAAAAGGGGGAATTATTCTTTTTTGTTAAATTAATAAATGTGTTTCTTACGACAAGATATAGTGTGCACACTAAACCATTGTCGTTTTTTCCCTTAGCGACATTACTCGCTCAGGTTCTTTGGGTATGATCTCAGCTCGTTATTTAGAGCACCCCTTTGAGACAGTGCAAATGTAGTGTTAAAAAACAAATTCCAAAAATTAAATTCCAAATTCCAATGAGAACTACATGAAGTAAGCCTTGTTTGGAATTTGGAATTTCTAAATTGGAATTTACTCCAAATTTGGTTTCTTGCGGGATTGTTTTATTTCAGAAATATTCTTTTTGTCCTTGATTCGCTTTTTGATAACTGATTTTGGAACTTTAGTTGCTTTTCGAACTTTCGGAACATGCAATCCTTTTTTTATGATTTCTAAAAACCTTTTTATGACAATATCTTTGTTTTTAAGCTGGCTCCGATCTTCATCACAATTTAAAATCAGGATATTTTCAGTTGTTAGCCTTGGTGCAATATTCGTCAATAAAAGTGCTTTTTCTTCTTCAGATAAAGCTTGCGAAACATTCAAATCAAAAGTCAACACCACTTTTGATGATACTTTATTGACGTTCTGTCCGCCTGCACCACTGCTTCGAACGGCCTTAAAACTTAATTCAGATATGATTTTTTCGCTATCCATTACTGTGGTTGATGTGCCGCTTTTAATAAATCATTTACTGTTTTCACCGGATTAAAAGTTATCAACGGAACCGCCACAAAAACGGTAATCCAATTGGCCATTGCACCATTCCATAATCCAGGCAATTCATAACTTTTAACCATTTTTCCTTCAAAGTTTTTTTCTACAATAAACCCTGCATTTTGATCTGTAAATTGCATTAAATCAAACTTATTGTTTTTATAATTTTTAATTCCGCACACTAAATCTACCGGATTAAAATGTGTCGCTTCGTTTAAAATATTATGCTGTTTTTTATTACTCACATCAACCTGAGAAGCTTCTACAATTTGCAAAGAAACTATACCTTTATTATTCATTACCCAAAATGGTCCACCTCCGGGTTCTCCTTCATTTTTAACCATTCCGCAAACACGAATTGGCCGATCCAGTAATTCTTTTATCTTAGAAATTTTATTTTCAAAAGTAAATTTATTAAAATCATTGCTCATCTCAATATTGAGCTTATCCGATAAAAAACGTATAATTTCGTCAATATTATTGTCTTTAATTTCTTGTTTTTCAATAGCTTTAAGATAACTAAAAACTTTTTGCTGAATTTCAATTAAAATACCTGCCAACGCCTTTTTATATAAGGTAATTTTCTCAATATGATTTTGAATTACATTGTCTATATTTTTGATAAAAATAATATCCGATTCAAGCTCATTTAAATTCTCAATTAAAGCACCGTGTCCGCCTGGCCTAAAAACCAATGCATTATGTTTATTATCCCTCACAGGATTATTTTCAAGATCTACAGCAATTGAATCAGTAGCTTTATTTTGATATGAATAATTAATATTGATTCGAATTCCTGAATCCTTTTCTACTTTTTCTTTAACGAGTTCAACTGCTTGTTCAAATAAATTTTGATGCGCTTCGGTAACTGTAAAATGAAGATTAGAAACCTGGTTTGATGAAGCATAATGCACACATTCGTTTAAATGTTCTTCCAGAGGATTTGCAATATGTGTTTTATATTTATGAAAAGGTAAAACAGCCTTTGGCTTATTGGCAAAGTCAAAATGATCAGCAGATAACAATAATTTTATAAAGTAATAATTTTTATAATCTCTGTCTAGAGTATCAAAATCAGTATAAATTTCTTTTAGTTTTAAATATACAGCTTCAAAAAAAGGAAGCTTTTCCATTGCTACAATAAAAATAGGCAATTCTTTATCTTTTTTCCTATTGATATAAGCATTTATAGTTTCTTTTTCGATATTAAAATCGTTCAAAAAAGTTCGCAGGAACTTAAACATTCTTGTTGCCGCTCCAGAAGCCGGAACAAATTTCTTTATTTTTAAATTTGACTTTTGAGAGTCAAAAAAACTACTTTTTTCTTCGAATTCTACTTCTGACAAACTTAGAATTCCGTTTGTAATTGTGGCAGTGCTTACCAAATTACTTTTTGTAATTCCGTTTTTTAAAATATCTAATTGTTTTAAGATAGTAGCAAAAGGAATTCCTTTATTATATATGTAAACAAAATCTGCTGAAGAAAAGCCATGATGTTTAGCTATAGCCAAATCATCGATAATTGAAGACGCTTTTATCAGGCGACTTTCTTTATCTCCGGAAAGCGTGATAAACGGTTTATTGGTATCTATAAGACTTTGTTTGAAAACCGAAAACACTGTTTCCCGACCATTAGGTGTATCTCTGATATCATCTTTTTCCCAAGGAACATCAATATCCGTCAGAAAAAACAAATCGTATTCATGTTCCAACGCTGCCTTATTTAATAGCGGATCACAAAAACCATAATACATTTCAGAAAAAACTTTGGTAACCATTAAATTGGTATCGCAAAACAAATATTTCTTCGCTGTAGAAAGTTTTTCATTTTCTAGTGCAGTCTGACCATACGCAATAGGAAGCATATCATCAGCAATACAAATATGCTGATTTTCTTCCCATTTTTCTTGTAAATAATCACGTGCAAATTCAGGAACCCAGTCGGTTTTATAGTAATCTGCAAGTTGTTTTGCCAAAGTGGTTTTCCCTGTACTCTCGGGGCCAAATAAAGCAATTTTTATGATATTTGTTTTTTGCTGTCTAAGATTTTTCTCCATTCTAAATAAGCTGAAATAGCTAAAATTGTAAAAATTAAATACTGAAGTGACAACATTCCTAAGCCACGATAAGCATAAAGAGGCACTACAATAATATCACCAATAATCCAAAGTGTCCAGTTTTCGATTTTTTTTCTGGCCATGTACCACATTCCTGCAAAAAATATTCCAGACGAAATCATATCGACATAATTGTCATTTTTAATTTCATAATCAAAATATTTATAAATCCCGAAAACTACAAAAACAGTAACAATAAACAGAACGATCCCTATTATTTTTTCATTACTATTTGTCCTTGTAATGGGCATACTGTCCTCCTTTGTTCCACCTTTTGCCCAGACATACCAGCCATAAATACTCATTACTGAGAAATATCCGTTTATAATCATATCACCAATATAACCCGCAATATATAAAAGATATACTGAAATTACAGTAGCGATTAAGCCTGTTGGATAAACCCAGATATTCTCCTTTTTAGCAAACCAAACACTTAAAATTCCGCATACAAAAACCAAAAACTCTAAAGCAATGTGCCATAAAGGAGCATTTTTGTAACTGTCAAGAAAAAAATCAATCATTTGTGTTGGTTGTTTGGTTATGTTTTTATAATTCAAAAAAATGGCTGTCGTTTTCAAAAGCAGTTCCAATAACTACTAAATCGGCACCAGCTTTGTAGGCATTTTGAATTCCGTGCAAATCTACAATTCCTCCTCCAACAATGATAGGAATTTCGATATTTTGCGCTATTAACTGTATCATTTTCAACGGCACTGCATTCCTGGCCCCGCTCCCGGCTTCTAAATACATCAATTTATTTCCTAGCATTTCTCCGGCCTGCGCAGTTGCCAAAACCAAATCCAGGTTTTCACGATTAAGCGGTTTTGTTTTGCTAACACGTGCAACAGCTGTTTCATTGCCGCTTTCTATCAAAATATAACCAGTCGAAATTACTTCTAAATTAGTTTTTTTAAGAATTGGCGCCGCCTGAACCTGATATTCAATCAGATAATCCGGATTTCTCCCTGATAATAAAGACAGAAACAAAATTGCATCAGCCTGAGCCGAAATTTGCGATGGATCACCTGGAAATATAACAACGGGCAGGTTTGTATTTTGTTTTAATTGTGCAATTAAATCTTCTAAAATTGTAGCCTGTACAATGCTTCCTCCCACAAAAATATGTGTTGCAGGTGATTGATTTATTTTATGTAATAAATGATCTAAATTTTCCCATACAATTTTATCCGGATCTAAAAGTATGGCCAGTAATTTTTGACCATTCTTTTTAGCTTCTAAAATCTGTTGGTGTATATTGGATATTCTTTGTTTCATAACGGCCGTAAAAGTAAAAGTTTTTTAATGCAGAAGAACTATTTTGAATGAATTATATTTGTACAATCGCTTTTGATAAATAAAGAAATGAATGTATGATTACTTCTGAATTGTTAGTAAAATATGGTGCTGTAAAGAAATCTTTCGATAAAAATGAAATTATTTTTGAAGAAGGAAATTTGCCAACCCATTACTATCAAATTATTTCGGGAGAAGTAAAAATGAATAATTATAATGATGATGGTCGCGAATTCATTCAGGGAATTTTTTATAAAGAACAACCCTTTGGTGAACCTCCCCTATTTTTGAATCAAAATTATCCGGCAAATGCCATTGCGGTTGATGATTCAGAAATTTTTCTTCTTCCCAAAAATAATTTTCTGAAATTACTGGAAGAAAACTCAGTGATAAGTCTTAAAATAATTGAAAATTTAGCACAGCGATTGTACTATAAATCGGTTATGGCGGCCGAAATGTCTACTCAGGAACCAGAGCACAGAGTTTTAAAATTAATTGATCACGGAATCGCTTATTTTAATTTTAAGAAAGATACCAACGGTTTCCTTATTAATTTCACAAGACAACAAATTGGAGATTTAACCGGCCTGCGTGTCGAAACCGTAATAAGAACAATAAAAGCTTTGGAAAAAAAAGGTCTTTTGAAGATTATAAACAGAAAAGTATACAGATAAAATAGTTCCTGTTTTATGATTAAAGTCATAAAATGGAGTTCTATTGCGAATGTACCTTTGCAGTGTAAAAATCTCAATATCATGACACTATACCAAACAACATTCGAAAATTTCAATAAAAATTACATGGGTTCTGCAGCAATGGCTGTAATTGGTCAAAGCTGTTTAGGCGGCGCAGCTGCAATGTATATTCTTTCACACGGAACCTCTATTGGACAAATGATTCAACTGGCAATTATTGTTTTAGCTTGTGTTTTTGCCAACACTTCAATCTTAGCACAAATGAAACATAAAGTAGTTTTTAACCTTATTATTTTAAGCACCATATTAAGTGTTTTACTAATATTTCTGAATAGTTTTGTACTATGAAAAAACAGATAGAAAATAGAGCTGATGTCGAATTTCTGGTACATCAGTTTTATGCTAAAATAAGAGCCGATGAAGAAATCGGCTTTTATTTTAATACGATAATAAAAGATTGGGACGCACATCTCGAAAAACTGACTGATTTTTGGGAGACCAATTTATTCGCAGTAAAAAAATACAAAGGCAATCCACATGAAGTACACAACGAAGTGGATGCCCATTTTGATGGTAAAATTACTTCAAACGAATTCGGAATTTGGCTGAATCATTGGTTTCAAACTATCGATGAACATTTTGAAGGAGAAAACGCAGACACACTTAAACGCCGTGCTCGAAAAATGAGTACATTTCTGTACATGAGCATGTTTGAACATCGTAAAAAAGAAAGCCAAGTGTAGTTTTTTGTCATTTCGACCGAAGGGAGAAATCACACTAGAAGCTCCGCAATAAAATTGCCAATCTTTGTCGAGCCCCGAGTGTGATTTCTCCCTTCGGTCGAAATGACAAGATTGTGGAATTTGGAATTTCAATAATTGGAATTTTATTATAAATACTATTTCTCAAAAGCATAAACCAAAGTAAATTTCCCTTCAAAATTATCAGATTTGATTTCTTCATAATGCACATTGAAATCTTTAATCAAATCATCAAAATGTAGACTGGCCTGGGTTTCTTTTTTATTCAAAGAAAAATCTCCAACCCTAATATGATCTTTAAAACTGATCCCTTTTTCATTTCTAATTTTAAAAATCGCTTCTTTAGCACCCCAAATCACTGTAAGTTTCTTGATATATTCCTCTGAGACATTCGGATTTAAGTATTCAAATTCGGTATCGACAAATTTATCAGCAATTTTGAGGATTTTTTCACGCTGTAATTCCATATCAATTCCAACTGTTTCATGGCTGATAATAATAGCTGCAAAATGATACGAATGCGTAATCGAAATATAATTATGACAATCGAAATAAGGTTTCCCGAATTCATCATAATGTAAATCTTTATCTGTAAAACCCATTTCCTGAATCAGCATACGAACACTCAAAAAAGCACGCTGATGTAACTGAGACTTCATTCCGTCTAATCGGCGTTGCGTTTTTTCTTTTAAAACTACTTTGCTCAACAACTCCTCAAAAGATTCTGTTATTTCCCAAATTAAAAGTTTGGTTGTTTCGTTACACTGTATGGTTTTAAATAAAGGCATTACTTCTTTAATTGTAAATTATAAATGGTTAATTATGAAATTATTTTTCCTTTTGGAAACTAAACTGGTAATTTAATGTCTCGTCTTTTTAGCCCTGATGGGAACGGCATCCTTTTGTGGTGGGGTTCACCACAAAAGATATAGTGGACAGCAGGATTAGCTTCTAAAAAACAATTTACAAACTAATACTCTAAAGATTAAGAAATTAAACATTTCACAAATCTTACAGAAATAGTAAAAATTCAAAAGGTATTCCGTAAATTTGCAAAAATTTTACAATATACAAATATACTATAAATGAGTACTACAACTACGCCTTTTGTGGCTTTCAAAGTAAAAGACATTTCTCTAGCGGCTTGGGGAAGAAAAGAAATTGAACTAGCTGAAGCTGAAATGCCTGGCTTAATGGCACTTCGTGCTGAATATAAAGACGAACAACCTCTTGCAGGTGCTCGTATCGCTGGATGTTTGCACATGACGATTCAAACTGCTGTTTTGATCGAAACTTTAATTGCTCTTGGTGCTGAAGTTACTTGGTCATCTTGTAATATTTTCTCTACTCAGGATCAGGCTGCTGCTGCTATTGCTGCTGCCGGAATTCAGGTTTATGCCTGGAAAGGTCTTGATGAGCAATCATTTGACTGGTGTATTGAGCAAACTTTATTCTTTGGTGAAGACAGAAAACCATTGAACATGATTCTTGATGATGGTGGAGATTTAACAAACATGGTTATTGACCGTTTCCCAGAATTGGTTCCTGGAATCAAAGGATTATCTGAAGAAACTACAACTGGAGTTCACAGACTTTACGAAAGAGTAAAAGCCGGAACTTTACCAATGCCTGCTATCAACATTAATGACTCTGTTACTAAATCTAAATTTGATAACAAATACGGTTGTAAAGAATCTGCTGTAGATGCTGTACGTCGTGCAACTGACTTAATGTTAGCTGGAAAAAGAGTTATCGTTTGTGGATACGGTGATGTTGGAAAAGGAACTGCTGCTTCTTTCAGAGGTGCTGGATCTATCGTAACAGTTACTGAAATTGACCCAATTTGTGCTTTACAAGCTGCAATGGACGGTTATGAAGTTAAAAAATTAAACACTGTAATTGCTAATGCTGATATCATCATTACAACTACAGGAAATAAAGATATCGTTCTTGGAAGTCATTTCGAGCAAATGAAAGACAAAACTGTTGTTTGTAACATCGGACACTTTGATAACGAAATTGATATGGCCTGGTTGAACAAAAACCACGGTGCATCTAAAATCGAAATCAAACCTCAGGTTGACAAATATACTATCGCTGGAAAAGATATAATCATTTTGGCTGAAGGTCGTTTAGTAAACCTTGGTTGTGCTACAGGTCACCCAAGTTTTGTAATGAGTAACTCATTTACAAACCAAACTTTAGCTCAAATCGAATTATGGAAAAACAGTGCTGCTTACAACAATGACGTTTATATGTTGCCAAAACATTTAGATGAAAAAGTTGCTGCTTTGCACTTAGCTAAATTAGGCGTTGAATTAGAAACTTTACGTGACGATCAGGCTGCTTATATTGGCGTTCCGGTTGAAGGTCCATTCAAACCAGAATACTACAGATACTAGTAAATTTTAGATTTATCTACTTACATACTTCAAACCCGACAGATTTTAAAATCTGTCGGGTTTTGTTTTTAATCTAAAATCAGAAATCTACAATCTAAAATAATTAGGGCGTGCCACATAAATCAAGAGCTTAATTTTAATCAGATAATATACACGACTCTTAATTTTAAGCGTTACTTTTGAAATTAAAATTCCCAATACCTGCCAAATTATGAGAACACGCCTAATTTTAATGTTACTTACGCTTTTACCTTTTTTTTCAACTGCGCAATCAAGTATGCAAAGACAAATGCAGTCTAACAATGCCATGGTCAGACAGCAAAACCAAATGTTTATGTGGCAACAACAGCAACAGCGCGATATTGCCCGTAATCTTAATAACATTCAAACGTCAGAAGATAAACTGGCAAATGAAGAAAGAAAGCTAAAAAAACTACAAACCAAATCAACGGAAAAGGAAGCCGAATTAAAATCGAAACAAGAAGAATTAGCTTCTCTTGAAAAAAATTCTGAAAACAACACAGATCTTTCAAAAAAAATAGAAAAATCAAAAAAGGAAATTGCAAAGTCTGAAGAAAAGGTACTCCAATCAAAAACTGATATAGAAAAAAGTTCAAAAAAAATTCAAAATTTTCAAAGCCAAATTGCAACGGCAAAAATTAAAAAAGAAGAACTTACCAAAAAACACGAAGAAGAAAAAAGACTTAAAGAAGAGGAAAAGGCCAAAAAAGAAAAAGAAAAATAGGAAAGAAATAAATAATATTTCTCATGACAGAACAAGAAATTTCAAAAATAGCTTTCAAATTAAATTGTGAATTAGTCCATGAAATTAATTTAATGAATGCTAACAATTTAGAAACTAAATTCGGAATTAAACCCGCAGTGCTTGGTGAAATCAAAGAAGAATTGTTTGACTACTTTAAAACTGCAGCCTTTCCTAAATTAAAAATTTTAGAATCCAAATTTAGTGTCTTTAAATATGATACTACAGAAGGTTTTGGAATTGAAGCAAAACTATTTACCAACGACAACATCGAAACTGAATTGACTTTGCATACAGCATTCTATCATGATCAATTAAAATACAGATTAATTGAAGTAATGTAATTTTGTTTTTATTATAATAAGAATTTAAATACTAATTTGAAATAGAAAAATTAAAGCATTCGTTGCCATACAAAGATTAACTTTGTAAAAAAACGTAAAATATGAAAAACTTCTTCTTTTTAGGAATAGCTATTATATTCGAAATCATAACCACTTCGGCATTAAAAAAATCAGAGCAGTTTACACAACTAATTCCGAGCATCATTACTTTTATTGGATATTTTGGAGCTTTTTACTTTTTGAGTTTTGCAATTAGAACTATTCCGGTTGGAATTGCGTATGCTATTTGGTCCGGTGTTGGAATTGTATTAATTACTATTATTGGTGCTGTCTTTTTTAAACAAATTCCGGATTTACCGGCTATTATTGGATTGGCATTAATTATGATTGGTGTTGTAATCATAAATGTCTTTTCTAAAACTACGGCACATTAATTTTCAATTTTAAGAAGCATCATTTAGAAGAAATACACGAATTATATTTAGAAACAATTTCCAATCTTTGCGGAGTTTCTAATGCGGTCCTTCCTTTATCAGGATGACAATATTTCGCAAACCTTGTGACCTTGCGAGCAAAAAACATCGCAAACTTTGCATAAAATCTTCGCTCTCCTATGTGATTAAAATAAAGCAAGTTTCGGATTTTATCCCTGCAAAAACAGGTCGATATTTGCATTATAAAATTGAAAGAAATGAACACACAAGAAAACATTAATTATAATCGGATCGCAGATGCGATCGATTATATCAAAGCTAATTTTAAAGCACAGCCCAATCTTGATGAGGTTGCTGAAAAAGTGCATTTGAGTCCGTTTCACTTTCAGCGTTTGTTTACCGAATGGGCCGGCACAAGTCCGAAAAAGTTTTTGCAATATATTAGTGTCGAACATGCTAAAAAAATCCTGAAAGAAGACAATCAGGCCACTTTATTTGACGCCGCTTTCGATACCGGGCTTTCCGGAACCAGCCGTCTGCATGATTTATTCGTTAACATTGAAGGTATGACTCCGGCGGAATATAAAAACGGCGGAAAAAATTTAGAAATCAATTTCAGCTTTGCCGAAAGTCCGTTTGGAAATATTATTGTGGCTTCAACGCAAAAAGGGGTTTGTTTTATGGCTTTTGCCGAAAGTGAAGAACTCGGTTTTGAAAATTTAAAATACAAATTTCCCAACGCAGCATTCTCAAGAAAATTAGATTTGGTACAGCAAAATGCCTTATTTATTTTTCAAAACGACTGGAGCAAATTATCTGAAATCAAACTGCATTTAAAAGGAACTGATTTTCAATTGAAAGTTTGGGAAACGCTGCTTAAAATTCCAATGGGGCAATTGTCAACCTACGGCTCTATTGCACATCAAATTGACAAACCAAATGCTTCACGAGCTGTCGGAACTGCAATTGGAAGTAATCCTGTGGCATTTTTGATTCCATGCCATCGCGTTATTCAATCTACAGGAACTTTTGGTGGTTATATGTGGGGAAATACCCGAAAAACAGCAATTATCGGCTGGGAAGGTGCGCAAAGCAATTTATAATTGAGCAAGAAACGGATTTTATTATACTGACTTCGAAGGTAATTTTGTCTTATAATTTTAAATATTTAAGACATGAAAACATTCATTTTAATACATGGTTCGTGGCATAGTTCATGGAATTGGCATAAAGTAATTCCAATTTTAGAAAGCAAAGGTCACAGAGTAATTGCAATTGATTTACCAGGAATGGGAAGAGATAAAACTCCAATCAATGAAGTAACATTTCAAAAATCTGTAGCATCAATTTGCGAATTAATTGACACTTTAGATTCTAAAGTTATACTTGTTGGTCATAGCAAAAATGGAATCATGATCTCTCAGGCTGCAGAATATCGTTCAGATAAAATTGAAAAATTAATTTACTTAGCCGCTTATCTAATTCCGAATGGTAAAACTCAAAGTGAATATTCTGCTCAGGATATCAATGGTGTTTTAAAACCATTTGTAACCAGATATCCTGAATTAAATGCCCATACTCTACAACCAGAAATTTACAAGGAAGGACTTTATCATGATTGTGATGAAACAATTACTGAACTCGCAAAATTACTATTAAGTCACGAATCTGTAGAATCTGGTATTACAGCTTTAGAATTATCGGAAGAAAAATATGGAAGTGTTCCAAGGTTTTATATAGAATGTACTGAAGATAAAGAGGTAACACCTTTTATCCAAAGAAAAATGTATACGGAAACCGTTTGCCAGAAAGTATATCAAATGGAAACCAGCCACTCTCCTTTTTTTAGTCAACCTGAAGAATTATCTTCTATTTTCTGCGAAATAGCAACATCTTAAAATGCAAAATATACAATCAAAAATTGCTTCTCAAAACTGGGAAAGCATCACCGAATCTATGCACGAAAATGGATACGCAATTATTCCAAATGTGCTTGCCAACGAGCAATGTGAAGATTTAAAATTCGATTACGATAATCCAAATTTATATCGAAAAACAGTTGTTATGGAACGCTATCGATTTGGTTTGGGCGAATACAAATACTTTAATTATCCGCTTCCGGATTTGATTCAAAGCATTCGTTCTTCGATTTATCCAAAACTGGCACCAATTGCAAATGCGTGGATGAAAGTATTAAATATCAATACCTTTTTTCCCGAATCACATGACGAATTATTAAAGCAATGTCATGAAAACAATCAACTAAAAGCAACTGTCTTAATTTTAAAATATGGTAAAAGTGGTTTTAATACTCTGCATCAGGATTTATACGGAGATGTATATTTTCCTATTCAAATAGTCCTTTTCCTAAACGAACCCGATGAAGATTTCACAGGTGGCGAATTTGTCTTAACGCAGCAAACGCCAAGAGCGCAATCAAAAGCGATTGTTTTGAAACCCAAAAAAGGTGACGTTTTGGTTTTTACGACAAATTTCAGACCAGTAAAAGGATCAAAAGGATATTATCGCGTTAATATGAAACATGGCGTGAGCGAAATTCATTCGGGTGAAAGGCATACGTTGGGGATTATTTTTCATGATGCCCTGTCGTGATAAATTTAATCTCGCAAAGACGCAGAGTCGCAAAGTTTATATTTAAACATTAAGATTAATAAGGATTTGTAAATAAAATCAAACTCCTTAAAAAAACTTAAAACGTTAGCCAGGATTATACCTTTGCGACTCTGCGTCTTTGCGAGATTAATTCGTACGAATGATACACAGTTGTGCGCCTTTCCAAATAAAAATCTAATAAATAAATGATCCATCACGATAAAATTCCCGACTCCGACCTCCGAAATAAAATTAAAAATGCGGAAATTTGCTTTGGTGGAAACCGAAAACTAAAAATATACGGAACACTAAAATGTTCTTCAGGAAAAAGAATGAAACGCGAAAATCGGGTTTTCTTTTTATCTGAAAATGAAGCAAGACAAAATAGTTTCAGACCTTGCGGACATTGCATGAAAACCGAATATCAAAACTGGAAAAATGGACCTATTTAATCCGCATACAGACGAAACTACCAATTTACTTCCGAAAGATGGAACGGTGAATTATTACGGAAAATTATTCTCCAGAGAAGATTCAAATCATTATTTAGAAGTGCTTTTGAATACTATCGAATGGAAAAATGACGAAGCGATAATCTTCGGGAAATTAATTTTGACCAAACGAAAAGTGGCGTGGTACGGAGATTCTGGTTTTGAATATACGTATTCGAATACTACTAAAAAAGCACTTCCGTGGACGAAGGAATTATTAGAATTAAAAGCAATTATTGAGGAAAAAACCAGCGAAACTTTCAACTCCTGTTTATTGAATTTATATCATTCCGGTGATGAAGGAATGGCCTGGCACAGCGATGCCGAAAAAGATTTAAAAAAGAATGGAGCAATTGGTTCGGTTAGTTTTGGTGCTGAACGTAAGTTTGCTTTCAAACACAAAGAAACTAAAGAAGTTGTTTCTTTAATTTTAGAACATGGAAGTTTGTTGGTCATGAAAGATACTACACAAACGCATTGGCTCCATCGTTTACCGCCAACCAAAACAACATTAAAACCTCGAGTAAATTTGACTTTTAGAACTATCGTCAGGTAGAAAATTATTTCTTTTTTGTAATTACATTTTCATAAGATCGTATCAAGGCATCTTCGAACATTTCTGGTCTTACTTTTGAAAGTTCTACGATTGTCCAGCCTTGTTTGCCCCATTTATTTTGAATTGGGTAAAAAATCATTTCACTAGAAGCACAAAAAACAGATTGATCAATTTCGTTTAATTTTAAAACTGCCCGATTATTTTTTTCATCAAAAGTGGCGAAGATTTTCTTGTTGACACGAAAAGAAGTTTTCTCAAAATGTGGCTCTTCTGTTGCATTCGGAAACGACATCGCTAATTGTCTAAATGTTTCAATTGAGACCATAATCGTTATTTTTAAAGTTAAACCTTAATTTTACCAACCTTGATTCAAACCGTTTTTAAGGACTTCTTCGTATTTATCTTTATCAAAAGTATACAAATTTGGTGCTTTGTGAGCAACGTTACTTTTCTTTTCGTCGAGTTTTGTCAAGATTCCAATATTGGTTATTTTTCGGAGAAAATTTCTTCTGTCCAGTTTTTTATCCAATATTGTTTCATACAATTTTTGAAGTTCAGGAATGGTGAATTTCTCTGGCAATAAGTTATAACCAATTGGCATTAAATTTAATTCTATTCTCAAGGTATCTAAGGCTTTGTCCAGAATTTCTTTGTGATCCAGAATAAGTTCAGGAACTTCTTTATGATCAATCCATTCAATCACTTCATCTTTGTTTGCCGGCTTGGGAATTGTTTTTAAAAAATCAACTAAAGCATAATATCCAATCGTAACAAAACGACGCATGAGCCATTTCCCTTTTTCTTCTTCAATTTGTAAATATTCCAATACCTTTTTATCAAAGTGCTGGTCGTTACGTTTTACTTTTCCAAAAGTCGCAAATTGTCTTAAAAAAACACCATCAACTCCAGTTCTTTCGTTCAAAACCGTGACCGCCGCAACGTCAATATCCTGATCAATCGGAATAAATCCACCGGGCAAAGACCACGTTTCACTATGTGGAATTTTAATCAATAAAACCTTAAGCTGATTGTCATGAAAGCCAAAAATAACACAGTCGATCGACAGTCCGGGTTGGTAATTTTGATTGTTTTCTATAATGTCTTTTAACATTCAATTTCAATTAAATACATTTTTTTGCTGCGAATAACGTTGCAATTTAATTCATTTTTACAGAACCAAACCTTTCTTGGAATCCAAAATAAGAAATCAATAAAAACATGTGCTTAATAAAGAAGTGTGTGGATTACAATTTTAACTTAAAATTAAAATCAAATTTAAAAAAAATAAGTACATTGCGTCATTATAACACATTTAAATTATTTGTTATTTTTTAGAAAAGTCAATGCAAAAGATATGAGTACCAATCCGTTAAAAAATATAAATCAAAAAATCAGAACTAAAATCTGGACTTCCTTCGGATTTGTTTCTAAAACATATCTTTTAGAAGAATCCATAAAATATAGTCAAGAGCAGGAAAAGATTTTTAACGAGATGATTGTTGAAAATAATGCAAAAGATAAAAAAGCAAAACGCGAAGCTTTTGATAAAGCATTGTATGCAACCTATAAAGGAATTGGCGCTATGGATTTTATAAATACCGTTTTGAAATAATCCAAAACCGTTATAAAATCCATAACGCCAATTTTAATTGACTTTACTCTATTGTACTAATTCAAAGTCAGATCTTAGTTTAATATCTGCCGACGAAGCTCCGATCATTACTTCGAAATCTCCTGATTCAGCACCCCATTCTAATTTATTATTGTAGAAAGAAAGTTTCTCTTTGTCAATTGTGAATTCAATTGTTTTAGATTCTCCTGCATTTAATTTTACTTTTTGGAAATCTCTCAATTCTAAAACTGGTCTTACAACAGATCCAAATTTGTCTTTTAAATACAATTGAACTACTTCTTCTCCGGCAACTTTTCCAACATTTGATAATTGAAAAGAAACTTTAATCGTTTCGTTGCTTTTGATTTTTGTTGAAGATAATTTCAAACCTGTATAATCAAATTTCGTATAACTCAAACCATATCCGAAAGGAAATTTAGGTGAGTTTTTTAAATCGATATAAGCCGAAACATAATTTTTAGAATCTTCATCTTTAGCTGGTCTTCCTGTGCTGAAATGATTATAATAAATTGGCACCTGCCCCACTTCTCTCGGGAAAGTCATAGGCAATTTTCCAGACGGATTATAATCTCCAAATAAAACATTGGCGATTGCATTTCCCGCTTCAGTTCCTAACCACCACGTATAAACGATTGCCGGAACATTATCTGCAGTCCAGTTAAAAATAAGTGGTCTGCCCGCATTAATTAAAACGACAACCGGTTTTCCTGTTGCCTGAATCGCCTTTACTAAATCTTCCTGAACACCTGGCAAATGAAGATCGCTTCGGCTTTTTGCCTCACCACTCATGTCGCGTCTTTCGCCAATACTCAAAATAACAACATCTGCTTGTTTTGCAGTTGCAACAGCTTCAGCAAAACCATTTTTGTTGTCTCCATCCACTTCACAACCTTTAGCATACAATAATTTAGTGTTTTTACTCACTTTATTTTGCAACCCATCCCATTGTGAAATAACCCATTTATCATAATTTACATCTGGCAGCTCAACGGACCAAAACCCCATATTGGCTTTGTACTCTTTTACCATTGGACCAATAAAAGCAATTGTTTTTACACTTTTAGAAAGTGGTAAAGTCTGGTTTTCATTCTTTAACAAAACAATACTTTTTTCAGCTACTTCTAATGCTGCTTTTCTGTTTTCAGGATTGCTTAATGCTTTTTCTGCTCTCTTTTCATCAGAGTATCTGTAAGGATCATCAAACAAGCCTAACTCATATTTTTTACGTAAAATACGTTTCACCGCATCGTCGATTAAATCAATTGAAACTCGTCCGTCTTTTACCAATTGAGCAAGGTTATATCGATAAGCATTACTTTCCATATCCATATCGCTTCCGGCAGTAATTGCTGAATAAGCTGCCTCTTTAAGGTCTTTTGAATAGCCGTGTGCTACCATTTCTCCAATTGAACCCCAGTCAGAAACTACGAATCCCTGAAAGTTCCATTTTCCTTTTAAGATATCACGCTGCAAATGAGCATTTGCTGTTGCCGGAATTCCGTTTAAATCATTAAATGAATTCATAAATGTTGCCGCACCAGCATCTAAAGCCGCTTTAAAAGGAGGTAAATACGTTTCAAGTAACATTCTTTCGCTCATGTCAACGGAGTTATAATCTCTTCCGCCAACAGCAGCACCATAAGCCGCAAAGTGTTTTACGCAAGCCATAACCGAATTTAAATCGCCTAATTTGTTTCCCTGAAAACCTTTTACTCTTGCATAAGCAATTTTAGACCCCAGATAAGTATCCTCTCCGGCACCTTCCATCACTCTTCCCCATCTTGGGTCACGCCCAATATCTACCATTGGAGCAAATGTCCAGTGAATACCGTTTGCCGATGCTTCTGTTGCAGCAACTCTGGCAGCCAGTTCAATTGCTTGTAAATCCCAGCTTGCAGCCTCTGCTAACGGAATTGGAAATGTTGTTTTATAACCGTGAATAACGTCTTGTCCAAACAACAACGGAATTTTAAGACGTGATTGCATCGCTAATTCCTGATATTGTCTGGTATATTTTGTTCCGATGATATTTAGCATCGAACCCACTAAACCTGCTTTAATTTCGGCTTGTTTATTTGGATTTATAGTGATGGGCCCCGTTGCAGAATTATCTCCTGTATATTGATTAAGCTGACCTATTTTTTCTTCAATAGTCATCTTCTTCAATAAGGCATTTACTTTCTGGTCGATTGTTTCCTGTTGTGCGGCCGCAAAAAACGAGACCATCAACAAGGTAAATGCGGTTAATTTTTTCATATGAAGTTAATATTTCTTTTTAATGGAATATGGAATCGCTATTTTTCAATCCAATTTATATTTGGAATTTCATGAATTTAATTTTGAATTACCAAACGTAAGTTGCAACCGTACCAGCGTTTAAAGTAGTTGAAATTTGTTTTTGATTGTATTTGATATTGAATGTTTCTGCTACAGTTCCATCATTTTCTACAATCAGAACAATTTGCCCTGATGGTGTTTTGAAAGCGACATTATAAAGATTTCCAATAATATTACTTCCGATTCTTACTGATCCTTCCGGAACAAATTTAGAAGCATGACCGATAATATAATACCCAACTTCTCTTTTGATGTTTTGATTTTGATCAATCATCAAAGCACCTTTACAAGTAGAACAACCGCCTGGCGTAAACGGTTTGTAAAATTCATCATTTGCCAATCCCCACGAAAGCGCATTTACGCTCCAGTTACGCATTGAACCAATCACAACATTTTTTACACTCCATTTCAAATCTGATTCAAAACTGCTTTTTGATCCCGTATATTGTTCTGTAAAATATAAATCCTTGTTTGGATATGCATCATGAACAGTACTTAAAGCACTAATATCTCCTTCATATAAATGAAATGCAGAACCAGCAACAAAAGGCAATGCTTTTGGGTCATTTAAAATTGCCAAAGGATATTCCGGTTTGTTGCAATTATGATCGTAAACCACAATTTTAGTTTTAATATTTGCTTTCGCGAAAGCGGGACCTAAATTGGTTTTAATAAATTCTGCCTGCTGTTCAGCTGTCATGTACATACTAGGATTATTTCCAGGATGCAAAGGTTCGTTTTGAGGTGTAATCGCATCAATTACAATTCCCTGCGCTTTCATTGCCTGAATATATTTTACAAAATATTCTGCATAAACCTGATAATATTGCGGTTGTAAACTTCCTCCTTTTGAGCTTCCGTTGTCTTTCATCCAAACTGGTGGCGACCATGGAGAACCCATAATTCTTATCTTCGGATTAAGGACTAAAATCTCTTTTAAAACGGGCACGACATCTTTTAAATCCGGACCCAAATTAAATTTCTCCAGTTTTAAATCGGTTTGGCCTTCTGGCATATCATCATACGAAAAAACAGTTTCATTCAAATCAGAAGCACCAATGCTAATTCTCAAATAACTCAAACCGATGGCATCCTCTTTTCTCGAAAAAAGCTCCTGAAGCAATGCTTCTCTTTTCGCTTTATCCAATTTCAAAATTGTCTGAGCACTTCCACCTGTTAATGAAAATCCGAAACCTTCGATAGTTTGAAATTTCTGAGAAGCGTCAACTGAAATAGTTTGGTTTGAATTCGTTTCTGAATTAAAAACCAAATCGTTCTGTTTTTGCAATTTTGATGATTCATCTGTAGTGGTGATCCAGGATTCTGCTTTACCGGAATTGGCAACTGCATTTTTTGAAGATCCACATTTTATCTGAACTGCAATAAGAGGCAGTAAAAGTAAAATTTGAAGTTTTTTGGTGCTCTTTTTCATTTTTAATCTATTTCTATTAAAACAGGTAAATGATCTGAAGGATATTTTAAATCTTTAGAATCACTTAGCACTGCGTGTTTTTCAATTTTTAGTCCACTATTTTTTGAAACGAAAATGTAATCTATTAATAATGTTACTGGTTTATCATGTTCAAAACCGTTGAAAGTTCCCGATGGCCCAAAAGGTTTTTCTTTAGAAACAGCTCTTGTATCATCCATCACTTTTCTAATCTCTGCAATTTGTTTGGTATCAGGTTCCGAATTAAAATCTCCCATTAAAAAAACAGGATATTTTTTGCTGTTAATCGCTGCAATTTTCGAAAGCACTAACTGTACTCCTTTTACCCTTGCTTCTTCACCCATATGATCCAGATGCAGATTAAAAACCCAAAATACTTTTTTTGTTTTTAAATCGGTAAAAAGCCCGTAGGTACAAACTCTGTTACAAGCGGCATCCCATCCTCTTGAAACTACATTTGGGGTTTCTGACAACCAAAATGTATTGGAGTCCTGAACTTTAAAACGATCTTTTTTATAGTAAATCGTACAAGCTTCTCCGGTTCCTCCTTCTTCCCGTCCTATTCCAAACTTGTTATATTTTGGAAAAGCCGAGGCAATATCAATAACCTGATTTGGCAGTGCTTCCTGAACGCCAAAAATATCCGGACTATAAAATTGTATTTGAGAAGTAAAATAATCCTTTCGGTTTGGCCATGCATTTTCTTCATCAGAAGCTACATCTAAACGAATGTTATAGGTCATTAACTTTAAATTTTGACCATAAAATGAACCGCTTACCAAAAGCAGTATTACCACAAAAACAATTGTATTTATCTTTTTCATCTTTAAAAAATTTTAATCTCGTAAAGCTAGGGTTTCCCACGTCTTACTGAAAAAAATTAGTTTGAAATTTATGTTAATTAAACACCCTTACGTAATCGACTTCGAAGGTTGCAGTCGTGAAATTTGGATCAACTGTTCCTCCAAAATTCCCGCCCATTGCCAAATTCAAAATCAGAAAGAAGTTTTGATTAAAAGGCGTTGTGGCACTATTTGCATAGGTGTAAAACAATTTATCATCTACATAAAACTTAATACCTTCTGCAGACCACTCAGCGGCATAAACATGAAATTCTGTTGCCGAATTTGGAACGGTTATAATCGCAGTGTCTGGCGTATTTCCTGAACGTCCGGGCGAATGCAACGACGAATGATTTACATTTGGATTATTTCCAACCGATTCTAAAATATCTACTTCACCACACAATGGCCAGCCAGCAGTATCAATATTGTCTCCTAACATCCAAAATGCAGGCCATGTTCCGCCGCCAACAGGTAGTTTTGCACGAACTTCTGCTCTTCCGTATTTAAATGAAAACTTACCTTTTGTAAGCATTCTTGCTGAAGTGTAATGGCTGCCCATATACTCTTCTTTAATGGCTTTAATTTTTAAAGTACCATTTGAAATAATTACATTTTCAGGTCGGCTTGTGTAATATTCTAATTCGTTATTCCCCCAGCCATCGCCTGTTCCTGTATTGTATCCCCATTTCGCAGTATTTGGCGCACCATCTACATCAAATTCATCTGCCCAAAGAATTTTTCTGGCAACAAAAACGTTAACAGAAGTTGTCGTACTCACAAATTGACCTGCGGCATTGTAAGCTGAAACAATTATAGGATAATTTTTAGTTCCTGAAGCTGTAAATTCATACGTTAAATCGCCTGTTGTCAAGTCTTTTGTCTGACCATCAATCAAAACTTTATATGAAATGGCATTCGCTGCATTAATGGTAAAATGCACTTTTCCACTTCCATCTCCATCAGGATTTGCAACGGTTTTACCTATTACATCAACCTGAACCGAAAGATTTGAAGGAGCCGCAATAACCGGTGTTTCATCACCAGAATCATTACCGCCGCTGCAGGATTGAGAGACAAATGATAAAACAATTGCTAAAAAGCCTAACTTCTTAATGTGACTATTAATTTTCATTTGTTTTGATTTGAGTTAATTATTTTGAAGCACTTTTTTTATCTTCTGAAAAATCAAGAGAATTCAGATTAAAACCTCCTTTTTCGAAAACCACTTTGATTTTATTTGTTCCTGCATTCAGGTTTATTCCAGATAAAACAACCGTTTTCCATTTGTTATTATCACCTGTTGGAGCAAGTGTAATAGTTTCAGATTTATTTCCGTTTTCTGTTTCTAAATGAAGTTTACCTTCTGAACTTTCACTTGAATAACGAATAGCAACCTTGTATGTATTTTGCTTTTTAACTTCTGAAGTAAACTGCAACCACTCTCCATCTTCAATAAAAGAAACCTGATAACCGTTTGATGCTGAATCCTTACAAGGCAAAATATCAACACCATCATTTCTCATAGTATTTCCCTTATTCCATTGGTCAAAATTTCCGGTTGCCACTCTGTAATTCACAAAATCTTTATCCGAATACGCATATCCGTTTGTTCCCAAATCATATTGCGTCGCCATAATTTTTCCCGGAATTACATTTTTTTTATAGGACTTAGTATCATTAGTCTGAACTTGTCTGAACATCGCATCAATAACATCTGGCTTAACCGTTACGTTTTTCATTTTGTAATTATCTGCCATTTTCATCAGGGCTTTTTTAGCGAAATCTTCTGATGGTTTTTGTCCTCCATTTTTCCAATATTTCAATAGAATATCATATTCAGGAATTTTTGTAACCGAAGTCACGCCTGCAATATTTTCGATTTTTTTCATTGGCCAAAATGCCCATCCAATGTTATTGGTTTCCATTAGAGTAAGTGCATCTTTAAACCAAACATTAGAATTTTCTCCACTTTCTCCCAACCAAATCGGAACATTGTATTGTATTCTGTAATCCAACATTTTCTGGATAGATTCCTTGTCATTGTAATTCCAATATTTATGGAAACTCAATGCCATATTTTCATCCCATAAAGGAAAAATTCCATTGTAATTATTTCCCCAGCAATTTCCTTCAATGATAACCATGTGGTTTGTATCAACTTCACGAATTGCTTTCGTTACAGCTACCATTAAATCTCTTAATGGACCATTTGAATTTTCGTCACAACCGTTTTTATTAGTTCCTGTAAAATTCCAGTTTGGTTCATTGATAATATCATAAGCTCCAATCCAGGGATTATCTCTGTAACGTGAAGCCAATTTTTTCCATAAGGCAATCATTTTTTTCTGATTGGCTTCACTTTGCCACAATGCTGGTTTTGTAGTGTCGTAATCAGAGATTGCAGCATCGTTTCCTTGTCCTCCAGGAGCCGCATGTAAATCTAAAATAAGATAGATTTTATTTTCGGCACACCATTTCAGTAAATTATCTGTCATGGTAAAACCTTCTTCAATCCAGGTAATTTCACCATTTTTTTCTTCCTGAATTGATGGCGTATACAAATTATAATGCATAGGCAAACGAACCGAATTAAAACCCCATGCTGCCAGCGAATCGATATCACGTTTTGTGATTCCGTTTGCTTTATAAGCGGCATAAAATTCTTTCATTCCTTTTTCTCCGGCAACTTCCTGAATCTTTTGCTTAATCTGATATTGTGGACTCGCAAAAGATTGTGTCTGTAACATATAGCCTTCCTGAACCATCCAGCCACCTAAACCAAGACCTCTTAATATTACATTTTTACCGTTTCCGTCAACAATATTTTGGCCATCTCTATGCAAAAAACCTTGCCCGAAAGCGGTAATCGAAAGCAAAAGTTGTACTGCTATAATTATTTTTTTCATCTGAAAAATGATTTAT
This sequence comes from Flavobacterium sp. Root420, assembly GCF_001427905.1. Taxonomy (GTDB): domain Bacteria; phylum Bacteroidota; class Bacteroidia; order Flavobacteriales; family Flavobacteriaceae; genus Flavobacterium. The sequence continues at coordinate 554,238 of NZ_LMEF01000012.1, read as the reverse complement.
TTTTCGTTATAAGTTATATGGCTATTTCCATGTATAAGTTCCAACAGCTCCTGCATCTAAAGAAGTTGTAACCCATTTATCATTGAATTTGATATTGAAGATTTGGCTTGTTGTTCCGTCATTTTCAACAATTAAAACTTTTGATCCTGATGGTGTAATAAAAGCAACATTTTGAAGATCTCCACTCGAATTACTTCCAATTCTAACAGAACCCATCGGAACAAATTTTGAAGCATGTGCAATAATGTAATAAGCAACATTACGCTGAAAAGTTTCACTTGTTGTTATTGTTAAAGCACCTTTGCACATGGTACAGCCACCATCAGTATGAGGTTCAAAAGCACCATTATTGGCTAAATTCCATTCTAATGCATTTCTACTGTAATTTCGCATTGAACCAATTATAACATTTCGAACATGCCATTTTAAATCACCATTAAAACTACCTGCAGAAGAAGTCCATTGTTCTGTGAAATAAACATTTTTGCTTGGATATGAATTGTAAACATTTGTAAGCGCGCTAATATCTCCTGCATAAAGGTGAAATGCAGATCCGTCTACAAAAGGATTGGCATCGACATCAGCCAAAATTGCTTTAGGATAATTTGGATTGTCACAGTTATGATCGTAAGCTATAATTTTTACCTTAAGATTTGCTGCTTTAAAAGCCGGACCTAAATTATTTTTAATAAAATTAGCTTGTTCTCCTGCAGACATATACATACTTGGATTGTTTCCGTCATGTAAAGGTTCATTTTGAGGTGTTACGGCATCAATTGTAATTCCTTCAGCCTTCATTTGCTGAATATATTTTACAAAATACTTCGCATAAACATCATAATATTTTGTTTGTAATTTTCCTCCTTTAAAGCTATCCAGATCTTTCATCCAAACAGGAGCTGACCATGGTGTTGCTAAAATCAAAATCTTTGGATTGATTACCAGAATTTCTTTCAAAAGAGCAATTACACCAGCTTTATCTTTATCTAAACTAAATTTTGCTAAATCTAAATCAGTATCTCCAGCAGGAAGATCATTATAGGTAAATGGAGTTGCATTTAAATCTGAAGCACCAATACTGATTCTCAGGTAACTTATGCCAATTGAATTTTCGCCTGAACCAAATAATTCCTGCAATAAGGCACTCTTTTTTGCAGCATTTAATTGATTAATCATGTCGGCGCTTCCGCCTGTTAAAGTGTAACCGAAACCATCAACAGTCTGATATTTTTGAGATTCACTTACTTCGATATTTGTATAGCTATTAGTGGCAGTTCCAAATCCTAAAATTCCGGTCTGTTTTGCCAATAAAACACTTTGATCTCCTTTTGTCAACCAGAAATCTACATCATTTGTTACTACAACTGGGGGTACAACCGGAGGGGGTGCCTGGTCTGTTGCATCGTTTGATGAGGAGCATTTTATCTGCGCGAATATGGCTATCGCAAAAAATAATGCTTTGATGGTATTTTTAAAATTTAGTTTCATTTTTTTATTTTTTAGTTAGTAGTGCCATTAGTATACAATGGTTTGCATAGCATGTGGCGGAATAGTTATAATGGTTTTTAAAGTGTTGTTTACTAAACTATAAACAACATTTTTATCGGATTGGTTCATAACGATAGTGGCAATTTTTCCGTCAGCATTTTTAAACGACGTACTTAAAAGGGTTTGATCACTAATTGTTTGATTTATTCTTTTAGCATTTGGCTGAATAAATTTTGAGAGATGACCTATATAGTAATACATTGGAGTAAAGATCAATTCGTCTTTTGATGTATCAGCATGAATCGGCGCGAAACAAAAATTTCCGACATGATTAGGTCCTCCATTTTGATCTAAGAGAATATTCCAATCTGTCCAGCCAACAGTTCCGTTATTAAAATCATTAATCATGTTAAGGCCGTAACGTTCTGCATTTCCCCAAAATTGAAATTTTGTGGCATCAAATTTTTCAACACAGCCTTCTGTAAAAATCAAATTTTTGTTTGGAAAATCCTTGTGTACATTCGCCACAGATTGAAATTGCGGAGGTCCGCCTCTCCAGGTCTCATACCAGTGAAATCCAATTCCCCAAGCGTATTTTGAAACTTCAGGATCTGAAAAAACAAGATTAGCCCTGGTTTCTAACTGATCACCACGATTGTGATCCCAAATGATAATATTTTTAGAACCAAGTCCTTCTTTTTCTAAAGTAGGTCCAAGGAAATTTTTCAGGAAATCTCTTTCAGCTTCCGGAGTGTAAATGCAAGATTCCCATCTTTGTTTGGCCATTGGTTCATTTTGAATCGTCAATCCCCAAACTGGTATACCTTCTTTTTCGTATGCTTTTATAAATTTGGCATAATAATTTGCCCATGATTGTGCGAACTCAGGCAATAAAACACCGCCGTGCAAAATATCATTATTGTCTTTCATGAAAGCTGGGGGACTCCACGGACTAACAAATAAGGTTAATTTCCCGCCGGCTGTTTCAATTGCTTGTTTGAGTAATGGAATTCTATATTTTTTATCGTGATCAATATTGAAGGTTTTTAATTCTTTGTCGCCTTCAGAAACATAAGTATAACTTTCGCTGCTAAAATCGCAGCTATGAATATTGGTTCTGGCTAATGAGTAACCAATTCCTTTGCTTTTATCGTAATAGGCAGTCAGGAATTCCTTTTGTTTTTTAGGAGAGAGTTTGGCGAAAACTTCAGCACTTGCATCTGTTATGGCACCACCAATTCCTAAAAAAGTCTGATCTGTTTTTGCAGCATCTATAACAATAGATACTGTTGAAATTGTTTGTTGCGTAGTTGAAATTAAATTGTTAGATAATGATAATCTCAAATTAGTGTTTTCGGCAGTAGTATATACCTGAACTTTTTTGTTTGATTTAGATGCAGAAACAGTAGTATTATCCACAACCTTTGATGAAGAACAACTTAATTGCAGAACTAGTATGGGAGCTATTAAAATTCTATTTATGGCTTTCATTGTTACTTTTCAAAAAAAGGATTTAATTTAAAATTCAAGTAATCGAGGGCTAAAATGGATGATTCAATTCAACCCTCTTACTCTTTATAAAACATTAATATACAAGTGTCTGTATAGCATGCGCAGGAATTCTAACTACTGTTTTTTCAGCAGCTATTATAAGATTATAAGTAACTTCTTTATCTGTTTGGTTCATAACAATCGTTGCCATAGTTCCGTCAGTATTCAAAAATGAAGTACTTAATAAAGCACTTCTGCTTACTGCAGAACTTACTCTTACAGCATTCAGGCGAATGAATTTTGAAAAATGTCCGATATAATAATAAGAAGGCGTATAAATTAACTCTCCCGTTGTAGTGTCAGCATGGATTGGTGAAAAACAAAAATTTCCAACATGATTAGGACCACCATTTTGATCTAAAAGAATGTTCCAGTCTGTCCAACCAGCAGTTCCGTTGTTAAAATCATTAATCATAGAGATACCGTACCTTTCGCCGTTACCCCAAAATTGATATTTTTTTGCATCAAATTTTTCAACACAACCTTCAGTAAACATCAAACCTTTATTAGGATAAGCCTCTTTTACTTTGGCAACATTATCAAACATTGAAGCCCCTCCTGACCAGTTTTCATACCAGTGAAATCCCATTCCCCAAACATATTTTGAAGCTTCAGGGTCAGAGTAAATAACATTGGCTCTGTGGTTCATTAAATCACGATTATGATCCCACGCGATGATTTTTACATCACCTAATTTTTCTTTTTTCAATGTTGGTCCAAGGAAATCTTTAATAAAATCTCTTTCTGCTTCTGCTGTGTAAATACAAGATTCCCATGTTTGTACAGCCATTGGCTCGTTTTGAGTTGAAGTTCCCCAAATTGGAATTCCTTCTTTCTCATAGGCTTTTATAAATTTTACATAAAAATTTGCCCAGGTCTGATAATATTCCGGCAATAATGTTCCGCCTTTCAAGACATCTTTGTTGCTTTTCATGAAAGCATTTGGTGACCATGGAGCAACATAAGTTAACAGTTTTCCTCCGGCAGTCTGAATTGCCTGTTTTATTAACGGAATGCGATATTGTCTATCATGATCAATAGAAAACGTTTTTAAATCTTTGTCACCTTCTTCAATATAAGAATAGCTTCCACTGCTAAAATCAGAACTTTGTATCGTTGTTCTTAGCAAAGAATAGCCAATACCTTTATTTTTATCGTAGTAGGCATTTAAGAATTCAGTTTGTTTTTCTTTTGAAAGTTTAGCGAAAATTTCGGCACTTGCGTCAGTAATAGCTCCACCAATTCCCATGAAAGTCTGAAATTTTTTTGATGGTTCTACAAAAACTGATGCTTCAATTTCAAGAGGTTGTTTTGATGCTGAAAAGGTTAAATTATCTGTAGAAGTAATTCTTAAATTTGAATTTTCAGCAGTAGTATAAACTGTTATTTTTTTTTCATTGGTTGTAAACTCTTTTTTTGTTTTTGGTTGTTGGGCAAAAGCCATCAACGAAAACAAAAAGCATAGAATTTTAAAACTATTTTTTTTCATTCTTTCCTTATTATTAAATTCTAAATTGAAGTTTTAAAGAAATTGTTTTTCAAAAAACAAGTTTCTTTGTGCTTAAGGATTTAAAAAATAGCCCATACTCATAATGATTATGGGCTATTTACAACCAAACTTAAACTTAACTTAATCTTTATTATTTTCCTCTAAACTCGATTTTAGTAACCGTAATTCCGTCTTTAGTAAACGTATTACCACCACTTCTGATTAGAAGATAAACTTTACCAGATTGGGCAAATTTCACAACATTCGATACTGTAGCGGTTCTATCATTTTTCACGCAACCAACAGTAGACAATTTTCCAGAGAATGCAGCTTTGGCACAACCGTCCCAAGTGCTTAATCCCATAACTTTATTGTCTTTGTATTCTACTCCAGAAGCAGGAGCAGATGTACCTGCATAAACTTCAAACCAGGTTTCATCAGAACCACTAGGACAAGAAACCAACATATCGATTGTATATTCTTTATCTTTAATAACATCAATTGCCTGGTAAATTCCTTCTTGTGCCCATCCTCCAGGAGAATGAATTGTTGCACTCTTATTGGCATATGACCAAAAAGCCGATCCATTTGCACTAAGGTTTAATACGGTCCATTTTGCCTGATCAGCTGCAGTTTCAAAAGATCCACCCTGAACTAAATTCCCTTTTAAGGGATCTGTTTTTGCTACAACAAGTTGTTGAGTAGCTTTACCAGTCGCTCCTCCGGCTCCAATAGCCGTATGTGTTATTGTATAAGTTCCTGCATCTGGCAATACGATAGTTTCATTCATTTTACCCGCATATTCACCATCGCCTGTATTCCATTTTGATGAAATAACACCTTTTGGTTGTGCTGTTAAAAGATAAGTATTTACAGCACCAGTAACTGGAGTTACAGTAAATGAAGCATCAACATTAGTAGCCGTTAAGCCATTACCATTTCCAACTTCATCTTCGCAACTTGTTAGTGTACCTAATGCTAAAGCCAGCATTAGGAATACACTTTTTTTCAAATTTATATTTAGGTTCATTTTTTTTTGGTTTTTGGTTATTCGTAATTAGGATTTTGTTTCAATTTAGTACCAGTCAATTCAACAAATGGAATTGGAAAAACTTCATCAGTACCAGCATTGAAACCTCTATCAGCTAAAGCAGTTGCAGCATCACCCCAACGTACTAAATCAAAGAATCTGTGACCTTCACCTGCAAGTTCCATTCTTCTTTCATTTTTAATAGCAGCCAATGTTACAGGAACAGGTGCCAATCCAACTCTTGCTCTAACAGCATCTAATAATGCCTGAGCTCTTGCCCCTGAACCCAGTGCTTCAGCTTCCATTAAGTACGTATCAGCAAGTCTGATGATATACGAATTTTGTTTGTAGTTTAACTCTGCAGCACCACCACCAGTACGAACATCAGATTTTCTTGGTAAAAATTTGTTTAGGAAATATCCTGTGTCCTGATAACCCGGAATATAATCTGCTTTTCCAGCTGCTTTTAATGCTTTTACATCTAAAATTGTAGCCGCAAATCTTGGATCATCTTTCATCGCATCATACAATTTTTGTGTAGGTATACTAAAACTCCATCCTGAAGGAAGATCAGGAGCTGTAGAATTTGCAGGTATTGAATAACCTCTTGGCCCTACCATAACATTTAATGAATTTCCTTCATCTCTACCAGACCCCCAGAATCCCCAATCAGAGTTACCGGCACTAGTGTGTGATACTTCAAGTAATGATTCTGCATTAAATTTGTTAGTAGTAACCCATAAGTCGCTAAAGCTGGCAAGCAATTTATTTCCATATTGATTTGTTGCTCCGGGAGTTCCGTTTACCTGTGCCAAAATAGCAGCAGCTTCAGGTTTTTTCCCTTCAAATAAATAAACTTTTCCTAATAATGCCTGAGCAGCACCTCTGGTCAAACGTCCTGATCCTGTTGTAGCATCAACACTTGTTGGTAAACCAGGAATTGCCTCTAATAAATCTTTTTCAATTTGAGCATAAACGGCCTCAGGTGTTGCCTGTTCTACATCTAAGATGCTAGCTGTTGTTAACGGCTCCAGAATTAAAGGAACATTTTTAAACAATCTTACCAGGTTAAAATAGTAAAACCCTCTTAATGCTTTTGATTCTGCTGTGAATCTTACTTTTAATGCATCTGACATATCAACACCAGACATTTTTGATAACAAAACGTTAGCTCTGTAAACACCTTGGTAGTGATCATTCCAGAAACTTCCCGGAATAAGTAGTGAACTTAATGAGTGCGTAGAGAAATTCTGAATTCCAGTACCATCCGAAGCACCACCACCACCAGCGTAAAAATCATCAGAACCGGCGTTCAGCATTGCTACTAAATTTTCAAATCCACCAGTATTTTTTCTCAACGGATCATAAACCCCAACAAGCGCGGCTGTTGCTTGTTGCTCATTAGAATAATAACTTGTTGAAAGGAAAGATCCTTTTGGCTCAATGGTTACAAAGTCTTCAGAACAAGCACCTGCCAATGCAGCGATTGCAACAGCAATGTATATATATTTAAATTTTATATTTTTCATGATTCTTTATGTATTAAAATTGTAAGTTAGCTCCAAGCATAAATGATTTTGCTTGTGGATAAATACCTCTGTCTATACCTAATACCTGACCTCCAATTTCTGGATCGTATCCAGTATATTTAGTAAACGTTATTAAGTTTTCTCCTGTAACATAGAAGCGAATCTTATCTGCACCAATTTTAGAAGACAAATTAAGAGGAAGTGTGTATCCAAATTGAACAATTTTCAAACGTACATAATCTCCTTTTTCAAGATAGAAATCAGACATTTTACTAAAGTTTCCATTTCCGTCATTGTTTGCAAGTCTAGGATAATCGTTTGATGTTCCTTCACCTGTCCAACGTCCTAAAGCTTCTGTTTGATAGTTCGCATTTAAGATATCTAATCTGCGTAATCCCTGAAAAATTTTGTTTCCGGAAGCTCCTTGAGCAAATGCCATGAAATCGAAGTTTTTGTAATCTAAGTTTACAGTTAAACCGAAAGTTAATTTTGGTAAACTTGTTCCTAAGAATTGTTTGTCGTCATCAGAAATAGAACCATCTCCATTATTATCAACCCAACGGAAATCTCCTGGTTTAGCACCTGGCTGAATTAATCCACCAGCAGCATTTGTATAAGCAGCAATTTCGGCTTCGTTTTGAAAAATACCTGCTGTTTTGTATCCAAAAAATTCATTGTATGAATGACCAACCTGAGTTCTTGTAACAGGTCCCATAGATTGGAAAGAAGCGTCTCCAATGATAAATTGAGTATCAGGTCCTACATAAGTAACTTCATTTTTCAAAGTTGCAACGTTTCCGTTTACTCCTAAGTTAAACTCACCTAATCTTTTCTTGTAGCCAAGTTCAAACTCAAGACCGCTATTGTTCATATCAGCAACGTTAGCCCATGGTTGTTCTGCAACACCTACATATCCAGGAATAACTACTGGTCTTAAGATACCTGTTGTTTTTTTCTTGTAATAGTCAAAAGTGAAGTTGAAATCATTAAACAATCTTGCATCTATACCAAAACCTACCTGAGAAGTTTCTTCCCATTTCAAATCAGGGTTGTCAAGAGTTACATTAGCATACCCAGTTGTTATAGATCCGGTATTTCCAAAAGAATAGTTATATCCACCAGATACTAAAGAGATATATCTGAAATCAGCTACCTGGTCATTACCCACAACTCCATAACCTCCACGGAATTTTAATGTATTAACTACGTTGTTTTCTTTCCAGAAATCTTCTTTAGAAACTACCCATCCAAGAGAGAATGAAGGGAAAACTCCAAATTTATTATTTTCTCCAAAACGAGTTGATCCATCACGACGAACAACTCCCATGAAAAGGTATTTCTCCTTATAATCATAGTTAAGACGGCTAAATAAAGATGTTACTTTATGCTGAATAAAATCATCTGTTGAACTGCTTCTGTCTGATTGTGGAATATCAAAATCAAATGATGCATCTTTATAACTTGTAATTGGCAAACCAAACATTGTCGCTCCAACTGCACCACCAATATTTTCAACATATGTTCCCTGTCCCAATAAAACACTCACATTATGATCACCAAATTTCTTTGCATAAGTAAGAACATTTTCAATATTCCATGCAAATGATTTATTATTGTTTTGATAATAACTATTTTTTAGTGTATTTACGTTTGCACTTAAAAAGTTTACCGGTGTAAATCCCTGGTCTCCCCAATATGCCATTTTACCACCTATTGTAGTTCTAAATTTCAAGCCATCTATAATGTTTGCTTCAAGATAAGCATTTCCAACAAAATCATCAGACCAATTGTATCTTCCTAATCTAGTTTGAACATATCCAAGAGGGTTTGTCATTTCCTGACCAACAACAGTAGAAATACCATAAGGATTTCCATTCTCATCACGCATTACAGGATTTGTAGAATATGGTGCTGCGTTAGCAACAGCCGGATCAGTAACTACCAAAGGTGTAGTAGGATCAAGGTTGATAGCTGAACTTAAAGGTCCGCCAAATTCACTGTTTTTATTACCTACATCTAAAGTCTTTTGTTTTGTGTAGCCAAAAGTTTGCCCAAAAGTAAAATATTTAGATATTTTGTGTGTAGAGTTTAAACGAAAACTCTTTTTTGTGTAATTAGAGATTTCACTTGTTACGATACCTTGTTGATCCTGAACTCCAAAAGAAGCATAAAAAGTTGAAGATTCTCCACCTCCACTAATGCTTAATTCATGAGAATATCTGTAAGCCTGATCATTAAAGATCGCATCTTGCCAATTTGTACCATTTCCTAAAGCATTAGGATTTGCATATTTAATTGCTCCGCCATCTGCTAATGATTTTTCATTCATGATAGTAGCATACTGTGTCGCATTCAATAGATCAAGTTTTTTTGCCGCAGAAGAAACTCCGGAGAAACCAGTATAGTTTACTGATATTTTACCTGATTTTCCTTTTTTAGTAGTAACTAAGATTACCCCTGTTGCAGCACGTGTTCCATAAATTGCAGCAGAAGCAGCATCTTTAAGAACCTCAATAGATTCAATATCTGATTGATTTAAATAACCAATTCCTCCAGCATCAACAACGTTACCGTCAACTACCCATAAAGGATTGTTTCCGCCATCGCCAAAAGTAGTTATACCACGAATACGAATTGTCGAAGCCGCACCCGGTTGCCCTGAACTAGAAGCAATTGTAACACCTGCAACCCTACCTTGTAAAGCCTGCTCAACTCTTCCGTTTGGTACTTTTTCAAGATCAGCCGCTTTTACACTAGAAATAGCTCCGGTTACTACTGCTTTCTTTTGAGTACCATATCCTACAACCACAACTTCATTTAATGATTGTGATTCTGGTTTTAATTGAATTGAAATCTTTGTTCTTCCATTTACTGCTTCGCTGACAGTAGCGTAACCAATAAAAGTAATTGTCAAAACACCATTTGAAGGTACTTGTATTTGGAATTTTCCATCAAAATCTGATGCTGTTGATTTTGTGGTTCCTTTTAATACAACTGTTGCACCTGGAACTGGCATTCCACTCTCATCGTTTATCATCCCATTTACCGTGACATCCTGAGCCACAGCTATAACCGAGAATAACAAAGACGAAACACAAAAAATAAGTAATTTTGTTAATTTCATTTTTCTAAAAATTTTGGTTAATTAATTAGTAATTTGATGCAATAATAATGTTATTTTTTTACTATCAACAATTAAAATTCATTACAAAAACACATCAAAGTAAAATTTATCACATTACAAAAACACATCATTTTTTTTATAATTAATTGATCTTTAATATATTAAAAACAAAATTAAAGATGTTATCAAAATGTTAATTACAAAAATAAACACTACACTAGTATTAGATTGCTTATTTTTATCAGGGAAACGTCATACTATTCGATGTAGCAATTACAAAAACACATCAAAACACTGAAAAACAATTAGTTACATAATAAAAACCGAAATAAATTAAAAAATTTATGAAATTGATTAAATCATATTTTATTATTACTTTTTTTACATTATTCTCAATATCATTTTTTGGGCAAGTTAAAAGCATCGGTTTGCCTGATGTAAGAAATTACAAGCGAAACGAATATAAAGGAGGAACACAAAACTGGAATATTGGACAGGATAAGAATGGAAACTTATATTTTGCGAATAATAACGGTCTGTTACAATTTGATGGTTCTTCATGGAGAAAATATCCACTACCTAATTTAACTTCTGTACGTTGTCTAAAAATTGATGATTCAGGCAAGATTTTCGTAGGTGGCTATAATGAATTTGGCTATTTCCAACCAAATGAAAAAGGAAAACTTAAATATACATCGTTAGCAAAGAGCGTAGATAAAAACAAAATCAAAATAATTGACTTCATCTGGAAGATTCACACCTTAAATAATGAAACTATTTTTCAGTCTTTTGCCAGAGCTTATATTTTTAAGAACAATAAATTGACCATTTTAGAAGCTCCCAAGCGATTCCAATTTTCATTCGTAGTTGAAAACAAACTCTATTTTCAGGATGAAGAAAAAGGAATATTAGAATATAAAAATGGCAAGCTATATTCCTTACCAAATACCACTAGTTTCAACAACACAGAAATCTGGGCAATGTATGCGCTTGATAAAAACAAGATCTTAATTATAACGCTTGAAAAAGGACTATTTATATACGAGAACAATACGGTAAAACCGTGGAATACTGAAGCCAATAATTTTGTCAAAAAAAACAATTCATTGGGCGGAGTTACAATTAAAAATAACTTTATTGTTTTAAACTCAGTATTAGATGGTATTGCAATTTGTGATTTTAATGGTAAAATAATCCAACATCTTAATCGCAAAAAGGGCTTGCAGAATAATACTGTCCTAACATCCTTTATTGACAATAAAAACAACCTATGGCTAGGTCTCGACAATGGTATTGCTTTTGTAAATGAAGGATCGCCTTTTACCTACTTTGGTTTCAGTTACGACATTAGTACTGTTTATGCTTCCGTGATTCATGAAGGTAATCTATATGTAGCGACAAACCAAGGCGTTTTTTATCATGCCTGGAACAACAGTTTTAAAGCTGACACCTTTAAGCTTGTTGAAGGAACCACTGCACAATCATGGAACGTACAAGTCATAGACAATGAACTAATTTGCTCAAACAACAGGGGCGCTTTAGTTATAAAAGGCGGAAGGGTAACCAATACGATAGACTCTAAAGGTTACTTCGGCTTTAAAAACATTCCAAGCCACCCCGGCTTTTTTATAGGATCAAATTATGACGGATTTGCAGTCTTCCAAAAAACACCTGGCGGATTAATATACAAGAATCAGGTTATTGGTTTTGACAAATCATCAAATAGTTTTGAACTTGACCAATCTTATTTATGGCTTAAAAAAGATGAATCAATCTATCGCATGTCTTTGAGCAATGATTTGACAACATTCTCATCCATCAAAAAAATAGACAGGCTAACTCCTAAATATAAAAACATTGGAAGTATCCAGAAAATTGACAACCAATTATACTTCCAAACCAATAATCATTTTTACAAATATTCTCAGGAACAGGATTTATTTTATGAAGATAAGAACCTGACTAAATTATTTAAAAATATTCCAATCATAAATGCTTTAAGCGAAGATTCTCAATCAAACTTATGGTATGCCTTTGATGAATCTGTTGGCGTTTTAATGAAGCGAAACAAGTATTATACTAATATTGTTGCTCCATTTTCAAATTTAACAGGGAATTTGGTTAGTAACTACTTATCCGTAAACACAATTGATTCTAAGAATATTTTTATAGGATTAACCGACGGATTAGCACATTATGACTCTGAATTGCTGAACAACTTTGTAACAAAACCGAAAGCCTTTATCAGAAGCTTTTCTTTTCCTGGCGACACCATTATTTTAGGAAATAATCAGAATAAAATTGAGAATATTCGAATTCCTTATGCATCTAATCACGTTCGTTTTACATTTTCTTCTCCAACCTATGAAAATCTCGAAAACGTTGAATTCTCCTATCAACTGGAACCTTTTGATGATAAATGGAGCAATTGGTCAACTATTTCAATTAAAGAATATACAAATCTTCGTGAAGGAGATTATAAAATGAATGTGAAAGTTAGAAACAGTTACGGAATTCAATCTGAACCATCTACGCTTTTATTCACGGTTTCTCCACCGTGGTACAGGCATTTTTTAGCCCTTATCCTTTATTTTGTTTTGATTATAGTCGGAATTTATGTTATTTCTAACCGAATTAAAATGAAGATTAGAAAAAACAAATATTACGAAACGATAGAACAAAGAAGATTGTATCTTGAAAAAGAATCAAGAATCAGACAAGAACAATATGATCTGGAAAAAGAAATTGAAAAACTGAAAAATGATAAGCTTCAAATCAAAATCTTAGCAAAAGATAAAGAACTAGTAAACAATTCCCTACAAGTTGTAAAGAAAAACAAAATCTTAAACGGAATTATTCATAAACTAAAAGAAATTGATGTTGAAGCCCTTGATGATTCTACGAAGTTTCAAGTTAGCAAACTAAATAAGAGTATTGTAAAAGAAGTAAATACTGATAAAAGCTGGAAAGACCTGGAAAAACACATCAAGAACGTTCATTTTGAATTTTTGAAGCGTTTAAAAGAAAAATACCCAACTATCTCACCACGTGAACTTGACTTATCAACTTATTTATTGATGAACATGTCAACTAAAGAAATTGCCGAAATCATGAATATTTCGACTGGAGGGGTTGAGCTGGCACGATACCGTTTAAGAAAAAAATTAGGCCTGAATAAAAAAGAAAACCTAATTGGTTTTCTAATGAGTATCTAAGAAACAAAAAAGCCATTCGTTGTCGTAGACTGGCTTTTTTGCTATTATGAAATATATTCCAAAGTTCGCTCCAAAGCCATACCTCTGGAACCTTTTATTAAAATACTATTATTTTCAAAATGTATCGTTTTCAGATGATTTGAGAAATCTTCAAAAGTCTCAAAAAAATGAATGTTTTCACTTGAAATCTTATTTTCGTAAAATGACTTCCCGATAAAATAACAAATTGATTTATTTTGGTTTATTAATGAATCAACAACGATTTTATGTTCTTGCTGACTCTCTCTTCCCAATTCAAACATATCACCTAAAACCATTACTTTATTCTCGCTATCCAATTGAAGGAAATTGGTAATAGCAACAGCCATACTACTCGGATTTGCATTATAAGCATCCAGAATAATTTGATTCGATCCCTTTTTTAATAACTGCGACCGGTTGTTTTCCGGAATATAACTTTCAATTGCTTCTTTTATAGCTTTGTCATCCACTTTAAAATAACACCCGATAGAAACTGCTGCATTAATATTATTTGCATTGTACAATCCAATTAAATGCGATTGAACACTAAATTGATCATAATCAATAACAACAAAAGGATTTGCAGTAATCTTTTTGATTTTGACATTAGCCTTATTATTATCAATACCAAACGTAAAAGATTTTATACCAACAGATTTTTCAATTTGTATAGGATCTTCAAGATTTACAAAAGCCAATTTATTATTCTTAGCCAAATACTGATACATTTCGCTCTTACCTTCTATTACACCTTCAACGCCGCCAAAACCTTCTAAATGTGCTTTTCCAAAATTGGTTATATATCCGTAATCTGGTTGAGCAATTTCACATAAAAATTCAATTTCTTTTTTATGATTTGCCCCCATTTCCACAATTCCAAATTCAGTTTCTGCATTAAAACTTAATAATGTTAACGGAACACCAATATGATTATTCAAATTTCCAACTGTAGCTTTCGTTTTGTATTTTTTAGACAAAACAACATTAATAAGCTCTTTAGTTGTAGTTTTTCCGTTACTACCTGTCAGGGCAATAATGGGTAATTTTAGATAGGCTCGGTGAAATTTTGCTAATTCCTGCAGCGTTTCTAAACTATTATGAACCAAAACTGTTCTTTCATCTATAAAATAAGATTCATTGTCTATAACAACAAATAAAGCACCTAATTCAAGTGCTTGCTTCGCAAAAGTATTTGCATCAAAATTTTCGCCTTTAATAGCAAAAAACATCGAATCTTTTTCAATTTTTCTTGTGTCAATTGAAAGAGATTTACATTGTAAAAAGAGGTTATGAATTTCCTGAATATTCATTTATAAAATTTTTAATAGACCGTAAAAATAGAAAAAAATAAACACAAAAAATTCCAAATTCCATACTGAAATGTTCAGCTTTTGGAATTTGGAATTTTTGTAATTGAAATTTCTAAGACTTAGTTTCTAGGCGATTTTCTTTTTTCAGCTTTTGAACCTACTCTAGACATAGCACATCTAAATCCGATGTAATCTGTTGCCATATCCTGAGGGAAATATCTTCTTTGAGCCGGATCTAACCAATATGCTCTGTCTCTCCAGGAACCTCCTTTGTAAACTCTTACTTTATCATCGATTAAAGTAGTACGTTTGCTAGAGTTGTCATATTTTCTAATCATCTTACCCAAACTATCAGTAGTGATATTATGTTTAGGAGAATTGTACATTGCCTGATCTGTTTTTGGTCCTGATTCAGAATCTCCAAAGTCAAAATATCTTGAAGATTGTTTGTCACCATCTCTATAATTGATATTATCGCTTGTACTGAAATTTGTTCTCAAATATGTTTCTTGTTCGTCAACTGGAACCTGAGCAATCTCTCCCGGAAGATTTCTTGCTACAACTTTACCGTTGCTTAAAGTATCATATTTAATGCTTGCTGTTGAAACGATTTCAATTTTACCGTCCTTACCAATTTTGTTCTTAGCGTATTGATTACCTCTGTAGTAGTTGAAATCATTCGCTTCATTATCAATAATTGGTCTGTAAACATCGGCAACCCATTCTGCTACGTTACCTGCCATATCGTATAATCCGAAATCATTTGGTGCATAACTTTTTACAGAATTTGTAATATCAGCTCCATCATCAGACCAACCTGCAATTCCACCGTAATCACCGTTTCCTTGTTTAAAGTTAGCCAATTGATCTCCTTTGTTTTTACGTTTTGATGAACGTGTATAATCTCCAGACCAAGGATATTTCTTTTGTCCTTTATAGATATTATATTCTCTTTGTCCAACATCAGCTGCAGCTGCATACTCCCATTCAGCCTCAGTAGGAAGTCTGTACTCTGGTAATATAACTCCTGAAGAACGTTGTGCGTACACATTTTTCTCCTCTACTACACCATCTTTATTAGCTTTTGGTCTTCTTCCGTTTGGATTTTTCTTTAATACAAGTTCTTCGTTACCACCATAAGTAGTAGAAGGCGAAGCAAGGTAAGCTTCAGTATTAAACAAACTTTCGGCACTTACGTCTGTAGTTTTAGCACCTTTTTTAAGATATCCGTCTTTTTCAAGAACAGCTTCATTTACACGGTCTGTTCTCCATTTACTAAATTCAACTGCCTGAATCCAGTTTACACCAACTACAGGGTAGTTTGCATAAGAAGGGTGTCTTAAGTAGTTGTTAGTCATCGTTTCGTTATATCCTAAACGATTTCTCCATACTAAAGTATCTGGCGATGCTCCTTCGTAAATATTCTTGTAATTTTCTTCTGTTGGAGGAAAAACTTTCTTCAACCACTCCAGGTACTCTAAGTACATACCGTTCGTAACTTCAGTTTCATCCATATAGAATGATTGTACGTGTTGTTGAGTTGGCGTGTTATTCCAATCGTGCATAACATCATCCTGTACTTTACCCATAGTAAATGTACCTCCTTCAACAAAAACTAAACCAGGACCAGCCTGTTGTTTTTTCCCTGCATTTCTGGCAGAAGTTCCATTCTGACTATCTACGTCCCAACCTGTTGCTCGAGAAGCGTGACTGGAACTCGATTTTTTGCTACAACTAGCCGTGCCTAACATCAATACCATTGACATCATTAATTGCAAGGCTACAATTTTGTTTACTTTCATACTCATTCTTAGGTGATAAATTTAGGTGCTGCAATATAATAATTAACATTTAATTAGCAACATCTGTTCTAATAATTTTATTTCACTGTTTTTTTACCAGAAAATAACCTATAGTTACGAACGCAAAAATATACTTTTTATTATTTACTATAACATGAAATACTATATTTTTACTTACTAAAATATTTTAAAAATAATTTCGTTTTTTCAACTTATGAAACAAGCCTTAATCTTACATTTTTTTCTGGTTCCAATTTTGGCTTTTTCCCAAATAAATAGGGACTTCACAATAGATTGGCAAACTAAAAAAGAAATGAGTTTTGGCGATTTTAAAATGATCGTACCTTATTTTTCAGGTAATAGTTTCAGGTATGATATTTCAAAAAAAAGCATAACATTACTGCTTAATTTGAATCAATCTGATTATTCCAACAGTTCTTCTGTTCAAATTTCCAACATTATTTATGAATCAGTCTCTATCTCTGATTTGGGTGATTTATCGCTGGGAAACATCCCCGAAAAACCAAATGAAACGTTAAAAATCGCCTCTTCAAGAGATAAAAAACAAATTTTTATCTCACTTTCACCTATTATTAAAGAAGGAAACAGCTTTAAAAGAATTCGATCATTTTCTTATAATTTAAACAATAATACATCCAAAAGCAACAGTACTTCTCTCACACAAAAATTAAATATTATTCAAAATTCAGTGTTAGCGAGTGGAGATTGGTATCGCTTTTACATCGAAAAATCAGGCGTTTATAAAATTTCAAGAGCTTTTTTGCAAAGCTTAGGGTTTGATCCTTCTAAAACTGGTCCTAAAAGAATCAAAATTTATGGCAACGGAGGAAGAATGCTTCCTTTAATGAACAACACTTATTACCCAGACGACTTAATTGAAAATGCCATTCAGATTATTGGTGAATCCGATGGCGTCTTTAACAATGAAGACTATATCCTTTTTTATGCTGAGGGAACAGACAACTGGAATACCGAGAGTCAGACAAACCTCAATTTATTTGATACCAAATCATATTATTATATAACAGTAATTGGCGGAGATGGAAAGCGAATTCCAAACCTGAATCAGCCTTCTTCAAATACCACTCTCGAGCTAAACACGTTTGATGACTATCAATCTCACGAAATCGACCAGACCAATATTGCTCATCTGGGACGTCAATGGTTCGGGGAATCATTTGATATTAATCAGGAACAGGAATTCTCATTCACTTTCCCAAATCTTGATGTTTCCGTACCTGTAAAAATTGAAGTTAGTGCTGCATCGGCTGCCTTTACTCCTACGTCATTTGCAATTGCTGCTAATGGTCAAAGTATTGGCACTATTAATTTCAATGCATTAGTTTCAAGTTCAGATATAAAGTTTTATACCGGAAAACTACCTGTTAATACCGTTTTCACAGGAACTGAAAGCGTAAAAATAAAACTTACCTATAATAATAACGGAGTTCCGGGATCGAAAGGATATCTCGATTACATCAATTTGATTGCCAGACGAAAATTATTAGGTACAGGAAAACAATTTAAATTTCAATACGATTTAGCCGGTTCAACTACCGGAATTGCAAATTACACGATTGGAAACGCTTCAGGCATTTCTCAAATTTGGGACATTACAGACCTATATAATGTATCAAAAATAGAAAACCCAAATCAGGCAACCTTCAGCTTCAAGGCTTCATTAGGAGAAGTTCGAAAATATATCGCCATTGATCCTGCAGATTATTTCACTCCTTTAAAAGAGAGTCAATCAAAAATCACCAATCAAAACTTAAAAGGAACCATATTTAAAAATGCACAAAATAGTTTTCAGGATATCGATTATGTAATTATTGCTCCAAAGTTTTTAGTTTCCCAGGCTGAAAAATTAGCTAATTTTCATCGTACTTATTCTAATTTAAACACAAAGGTAATTACCTTAGAGAATATCTATCAGGAATTCGCTTCAGGAAAACAAGACATTGCAGCTATTCGCAATTGCATTAAATACATTTATGAAAATGCTTCTTCGCCAGAAAAAAGAATAAAATATGTAAATCTATTTGGAGATGCTTCATTTGATTATAAGGATAGAATTTCGAACAACACGAATATTGTACCTATATATCATTCCTTAAATAGTAATACAATTGGAGAATCTTCATTTGCTTCTGATGATTTTTACGGGCTCATGGATCCGGATGAAGGAAATATCATTTCGTTTTTTGGCGGAATTGATATAGCCGTAGGAAGGATGTTGGTTTCAGACAATGCTCAGGCGGGAGAAATGGTTAATAAGGTATTGGAATATCATGATACAAAGTCGTATGGCAACTGGAGAAATAATGTTGTTTTAGTCAGTGATGATTCAGACCAAAGTTCTGACGCTTCTTTACAGTCGCGCCAAAATAGTTTAGCTGATGTTATTGCAACTGAAAAACCGTTTTTTAATATCGATAAAATTATTTTAGATTCTTATACTCAAGAAGCTTCAGCAGGAGGATCAAGATATCCAAAAGCAAGAACTGATCTTTTTAATGCTTTTGAAAAAGGAGCTTTAGTTTTTAATTATTTAGGACATGGTGGTGAAGATGGTTTGGCAAGTGAGCGAATTTGGGAAAAATCAGATGGTCAAAACTTAAACAACCAATATAAATATCCTTTATTCATCACTATTACATGTGAATTCTCAAGATTTGACGACCCAACAAGACCAACGGCCGGTGAATATACTTTTTGGAATCCAAAAGGAGGTGCTATTTCGATGCTGACTACGATCAGGGCAATTGGTCAGTTTAATGCCGAAAACTTCAATGATAATTTAAGCAAAAACCTGCTTTCTTACGGCTCAAATCAATACACAACAATTGCAGAAGCACTTCGAATTTCAAAAAATGAAAACCCGAGTTATTCCAGTAATGTTATTTTTTACATTGGAGATCCCGCTTTGATGTTGGCGATACCGAAACCAAGAATAAATTTAACAAAAGTAAACGATGTTGTGATTTCACAACCGATTCCAGACCTTAAATCGCTTTCAAAAATTAAAATTACAGGTGAAATTACAGATGAAAACAACACATTATTAAGCAATTACAACGGTGAATTAGCTACAGCTATTTTTGACAAATTAATTACAACTTCGACCTTAAATAATGATGGATATAGCCCTGCAATGTCATTCAAAACTCTTGGAGAAACTATTTTTAGGGGAAATGCGACCGTAACCAATGGCCAGTTTGAATTTAGTTTTGTTGTTCCGAGAGACATTCGAATTCCTGTTGATTATGGGAAAATTAGTTTTTATTCGAAAAAAAATCAGCTGTTAGAAAATCAATCGGGTTATAGTAATATTATTAAAATTGGGGGAATAAATGAAAATGCACCTCAGGACAATATTAGTCCAAAAGTGAAGTTATATATGAACGACGAAACTTTTGTTTCAGGTGGTATTACGAATAGCTCACCTTTTCTTTTGGCGCTATTAGAAGATGAAAATGGTATAAATACCGCGAGTGGAATTGGTCATGATATTGTTGCAATTTTAGATGGAGATGTAAGCAATCCGTACATTTTGAATGATTATTATCAAACAAAATTAGACGATTATACGAATGGAAATTTACGTTTTCCGTTAAGAAATCTGTCCGCAGGTATGCACACAATAAGTTTCACAGCCTGGGATGTTTACAACAATCCCGTTACAAGTGAAATACAATTTATCGTCGTTGGAGATGAATCATTGACATTAACCCATGTTCTTAATTATCCGAATCCATTTTCAACTTATACCCAATTCTGGTTTTCACATAACAGGCCTTATGAACCTTTGGATGTGCAGGTTCAGGTAATGACTATTACCGGAAAGGTTGTCTGGACAAAAAATCAAATCATTACTACGGAAGGTTTCTTATCAAGAGAAATAACCTGGGACGGAAAAGACGATTTTGGGGACCGAATTGGAAAAGGAGTTTACATTTACAAACTCACTGTCAAATCAAATTTAACAAATAAAAAAGCAGAAAAGTACGAAAAGCTTGTCATATTATAATAATATATATATTTGTATCATAAATACCATTAGCCCTATAAATGAAAAAAATATCACTTTTATTACTTTGTTTTTTAATTGTTGCATACGTTAAAGCCCAAGATCGACCTATTACAACTGGAGTTCCGTTTTTATTAGTAGCCGCTGATGCGAGAGCAGCAGGTTTGGCAGATCAGGGTGTAGCAACTTCTGCTGACGCTTATTCTCAACAATGGAATCCTGCAAAATATGCTTTTGCATTAGACAAGCAAGGTCTCTCAATTAGTTACACGCCTTATTTAACAGATTTAGCCAATGATATTTCACTTGGTCAATTAACCTATTATAATAGGATCAACGAAAAAAGTGCCTTTGCAGGAAGCTTTCGTTATTTTGGCTTTGGAGATATAGAATTAAGAACAACAGGAGATCCTAATGAAGCTGCCAGAATAGTTTCACCAAACGAATTTGCTTTAGATGGTTCTTACTCTCTAAAACTTAGCGAAAAATTTTCTATGGCAGTTGCTGGAAGATATATTCGTTCCAATTTAAAAATTGCCTCAGAAGATATTGATGCTTCCGCTGCAAAATCTTTCGCTGTCGATGTTGCCGGATTTTATCAAACAGAAGAAATTGCGTACTCAGATTTTAATGGGAGATGGAGAGCAGGTTTCAATGTTCAAAATTTAGGCCCAAAAATCAGCTATGATAATGATGATTTGAGCGCTAACTTTTTACCTGCCAATTTACGTCTAGGTGGAGGTTTCGATTTTATTCTGGACGATTATAATAAAGTTGGCGTTAGCGTTGAATTCGCTAAACTCTTAGTACCGACTCCTCCGGGACCAGGAACACCAGTCGATGCAAATGGAGATGGGGATTTTACAGATCCGGGAGATATTTCGCAGGAACAGGCTAACACTATCAATTATAACAATTACAATGATATCGGTTGGGTTGAAGGAATTTTTAAATCATTTGGAGATGCTCCGGGTGGCTTTAGCGAAGAATTAAAAGAAATTACCTATAGTGTAGCCGGAGAATATATGTATCAGGACTCATTTGCTGTAAGAGCAGGTTATTTCCATGAAAGTCCGCAAAAAGGAGCTAGACAGTTTTTCTCCTTAGGCGCTGGTTTCAAATATAATATCGTAAAAATCGATGTTTCTTATTTATTCTCTACTTCAAAAGTTAAAAATCCGTTAGAAAACACACTTCGTTTTTCTTTAACGTTTAACTTTGGCGACAAATACGAAGAATATTAAAAAGACAAAATAAAAAAAACAATAACAATCCAAATTTCTATTTTTTAGGAATTTGGATTTTTTTTCCCATAAAAACAATGAAAGAAATAAGCGTCACATCATCATTTATAGTATACGACAACTTAAAAGAGCTTACAGCTGAAATTCAGGATTTAATGAATCAGGCTGTTGAAATTCGCAAAAAAGCATACGCACCCTATTCTCAATTTAGAGTTGGAGCTGCATTACTTCTAGATAATGGAAAAATAGTTGTCGGATCAAATCAGGAAAATGCAGCTTATCCTTCGGGTTTATGTGCAGAACGTGTGGCCATCTTTTACGCGGGTAGTGTTTATCCTGAAGCTAAAATCTTAAAAATGGCAATTACCGCAGCCTCAGATACGAATAAAACTACAGCTCCAATTCCACCTTGCGGTTCTTGCCGACAATCAATTGCAGAATATGAAATCAAGCAGGACACCCCTATCGAAATCTATTTTATGGGCGAAACAGGTGAAGTTTATCAATCAGCATCCCTAAAAAATCTGCTTCCATTTATGTTTGATAAAAAGTTCTTGTAAAAAAAAGCCAAAAAACAGCGTTTAAATTTTAGTTCTTAAATGTAATGTCTTATTTTTGCATCCCGACCTTTCGGGCGCAAATTTGTGGGAGGAAACTATTTTGCGTTATAGGCAACAATTGATAACACAAACAACTTTAGCAAAAGAAAGAATTCAGATGAAAGAAGTTACAAAAGAAGTATATTTAAAGTGGTACGAAGACATGCTGCTTTGGAGAAAGTTTGAAGACAAACTTGCAGCATTATACATTCAACAAAAAGTTAGAGGTTTTCTACACTTATATAATGGTCAGGAGGCTGTATTAGCGGGTGCTTTGCACGCTATGGACTTGACCAAAGATAAAATGATTACTGCTTACAGAAACCACGTGCAGCCAATTGGTATGGGCGTTGATCCTCGACGTGTAATGGCTGAGCTTTTAGGAAAAGCAACAGGAACTTCTAAAGGTATGGGAGGTTCTATGCACATTTTCTCTAAAGAACACCGTTTTTACGGAGGTCACGGAATCGTAGGTGGACAAATTCCGGTAGGAGCTGGTTTAGCTTTTGCTGATAAATATTTTGAAACTGGCGGTGTTACCATGACTTATTTTGGTGATGGAGCTGCAAGACAAGGTTCACTACACGAAGCTTTTAACATGGCAATGTTATGGAAACTTCCAGTTGTATTTATCGTTGAAAACAACGGTTATGCAATGGGAACTTCTGTTGAAAGAACTGCAAATCACACTGATATCTGGAAACTAGGTTTAGGTTACGAAATGCCTTGCGGACCAGTTGACGGAATGAATCCTGTAAAAGTTGCTGAAGCAATGACTGAAGCAATTGACAGAGCCCGTCGTGGAGACGGACCAACTTTCCTTGAAATGAAAACGTACCGTTACAGAGGACACTCTATGTCTGATGCACAACTATACCGTTCTAAAGAAGAGGTTGAAGAGTACAAAAAAATTGACCCTATTACACAAGTTTTAGATGTAATTATGGATCAAAAATATGCTACAGAAGAAGAAATTGAAGTAATTGACCAACGAGTGAAAGACCTGGTTGAAGAATGTGTGAAATTCGCTGAAGAATCTCCATATCCTGAATTACAACAATTATACGATGTAGTATATGCACAAGAAGACTATCCATTTACACCTCATAAACTATAACATATTATGGCGATAAAAGTAACAATGCCTCGTTTGAGCGATACTATGACGGAAGGAACGGTAGCGACTTGGCTTAAAAAAGTAGGCGACAAAATTAGCGAAGGAGATATCCTTGCTGAAATTGAAACAGACAAAGCAACAATGGAGTTCGAATCTTTTAACGAAGGAACTCTTTTACATATCGGAATTCAGGCTGGAGAAACTGCTCCTGTTGATTCCTTATTAGCAATTATTGGAAACGAAGGAGAAGACATTTCGGCTTTATTGGCTGGTGGTGATGCTCCTGCTGCTAGTTCCGAAGCTTCGGAACCAAAGGCTGAAACAAAAGAGGCTCCTGCTGCTGAAGCAAAAACTGAAACTGCTGCTCCCGCAAAAGCTGCTGCTGCATTACCTAAAGGTGTTGTGGTTGTAACGATGCCTCGTTTGAGTGATACAATGACGGAAGGAACTGTAGCAACCTGGTTGAAAAAAGTAGGTGATGCTGTTGCTGAAGGTGATATTTTAGCTGAAATTGAAACGGACAAAGCTACAATGGAGTTTGAGTCTTTCAATGAAGGTACATTATTATACATCGGAATACAGGAAGGAAATACAGCTCCTGTTGATAGCTTACTAGCCATCATCGGACCTGCCGGAACTGACATTTCCGGAATTGCTGAAAACTATACTGCCGGAGGTGCTGCAACTGCAAGTACTCCTGCAACTGAAGAAAAAGCTGCTCCCGCTGCTGAAAAAGCTACTGAAGCTGTTGCAGATACTTCCTCAAACGGAGGAAGAATTTTAGCTTCACCATTAGCTAAAAAAATCGCTTCTGACAAAGGAATCCAATTAACTCAGGTTAAAGGATCTGGAGAAAACGGACGTATCGTAAAAAGCGATATCGAAAACTTTACTCCATCTGCACAAGCTCAGCCTGCTGCAACTTCTGCTGCTAAACCACAAGAAGCTGCTGCTCCTGCTGCACCAAAAGTATTTGTTCCTGCCGGAGAAGTTTTCACAGAAGAGATCAAAAACTCTCAAATGCGTAAAATTATCGCAAAACGTCTTGCTGAATCATTATTTACTGCACCTCACTATAATTTAGTGATCGAAGTAAGCATGGACGAAGCTATGGGTGCAAGAGCGACAATCAATACGGTTCCTGACACAAAAGTATCTTTCAACGATATGGTAATTAAAGCTTGCGCTTTAGCCTTAAAAAAACATCCAAAAATTAACTCTCAGTGGAAAGAAGATGCTATCATCATCAACCACCACGTTAATATTGGTGTTGCCGTAGCAGTTGAAGACGGATTAGTAGTACCTGTATTGAAATTTACAGACGCTATGAGTTTATCTCAAATTGGTGCTTCAGTAAGAGATCTTGCAGGAAGAGCTAAAAACAAAAAACTTGGACCACAAGAAATGGAAGGAAGTACTTTTACAGTATCTAACCTTGGAATGTTTGGTATAACTGAATTCAATTCAATTATCAACCAACCTAACTCTGCTATCCTTTCTGTAGGTGCAATTGTGGAGAAACCAGTAGTTAAAAACGGTCAGATTGTAGTTGGAAACACAATGATGTTATCATTAGCTTGCGACCACAGAACAATTGACGGTGCAACTGGTGCTCAGTTCTTACAAACATTAAAACAATACATCGAAAGCCCAGTTACAATGTTGGCATAATCGCTGTTAATTTTATATTTAAATCCCGTTTTGTTTATTCAAAACGGGATTTTTTATTTAATTTCATCCTCAAAATTCAATACTTCATAAAATGAAAAAACTAATCCTTGTAACTTTATTCCTGACAGCCATAGCCTGTGAGAAAAAAGAGCAAACCGAAAAACCAGCTGTTGTTACAGATGAACACTCCTTCTCTAAACCAGAACTTGCAGTAGTAAAACATTTGGATCTCGACATCAAAGTTGATTTTGACACACAGACTATTTCAGGAAAAGCTTCCTGGCAAATTGATAATATTAGTAAAGGAAATGAAATTATCTTCGATGAGAATACACTAAACATTACCAAAGTAACTTTAGGAGACGAAGAAAAGGAAACGAAATTTGAATTAGGTGCAGCAGTTGAATTCCACGGAAAACCGCTTCACATTACAATTGAACCAAATACAACGAAAGTAAATATTTATTACAGTACCTCAAAAGAAGCGATTGCATTACAGTGGTTGAATCCACAGCAAACGGCAGATAAAAAGAAACCTTTCCTATTCTCTCAGGGAGAAAGTATTTGGTCACGTACCTGGATTCCATGTCAGGATTCACCTGGAATTCGTTTTACTTACAATGCAAAAGTTACGGTTCCTAAAGATTTAATGGCAGTAATGAGCGCTGTAAATCCACAAAAGAAAAATGATACCGGAGTTTATACTTTCAAACAAGACAAAGCAATTCCGTCTTATTTAATGGCGATTGCTGTTGGAGATATTGAATTCAAATCGATTGACAATAGAACTGGTGTTTACGCAGAACCTTCTTTAATAAATAAAGCAGCCTGGGAATTTGCCGAATTAGGAAAAATGGTTCATGCTGCAGAAAAACTTTACGGTCCATACCGTTGGGGACGCTATGATGTCTTGGTTTTACCTCCGAGTTTCCCTTATGGTGGAATGGAAAATCCAAACCTAACTTTTTTAACTCCAGGCGTAATTGCAGGAGATCGTTCTTTAACTAGTTTATTAGCACACGAATTAGGTCATAGCTGGAGCGGAAACTTAGTTACTAATGCAACCTGGGATGACATTTGGTTAAATGAAGGATTTACAACTTATGTTGAACACCGAATCGGAGAAGAAATTTTCGGCAAGAAAGAAGCCGAAATGCAGGATGTTTTAACTCGTAAAGATTTGGATGACAATATTGCTGAATACGGAGCAACCAATCCTGATACAAGATTAAAAGTAAGCCTTACCAACAGAAACCCGGATGATGGAATCAGTCAAATTCCATACGTAAAAGGATACAACTTCCTGAAAGTAATTGAAGCCGCTGTTGGCCGTGAAAAATTTGATCCGTTTATTAAAAACTATTTTGATGCACACGCTTTTCAATCTATCACAACAGAAGACTTTGTAAAATACCTAAAAGAGAATCTTATTAAAGATGACAAAGCGCTGGCTGATAAAATCAAGTTAGATGATTGGATTTACAAACCTGGAGTTCCATCAAACATTACAGCTGTTTCTTCTGAAGATTTTATTGCAATAGACAATATTCAGAAAAACTGGAGAACAACCGGCGTTAAAGGATTGAGCGAAAAGATAAAATCAACTACAGAAAAGCAGCATTTTATCGATTATCTTCCGTCTGATATTACTGCTAAAGAAATGACTGCTATTGATAATGAATTCAGCTTTACTAAAAACGGAAACTTCGTTATCAAACGTCAATGGTTCATTCAGGCGATTCGTCATCAATACAAAACGGCTTATCCTGCGATCGAGCAATTTATGATTGCAACGAGCAGAACTGGATCATTGATGTCGCTTTATAAAGAAATGGTTAAAACTCCGGAAGGAAAAATCTGGGCAAAACAGATTTTTAATAAAGCAAAATCTGGCTATCATGCAACAACCGTACAGGCTGTTGGTGATTTATTGAAATAGTTTTCAGTCACAGTTTACAATTTACATCCCCGGTTGTTCATTTAATCGGGGATTTTTTTAAAACCAACGCCGATGTTTCGCCTCAATTGTACCGAGAAACAGTAGGATTTGGAAAAATGACAGGCTAATTTTTGTTTTTAGCTTCAATCCACTTCGCCATATATTTGGTGCTTTTTAAAGTATGGTGCTGCAACAAACTTCCCATAAAATTTTGAAGACGGTGGCTTTCAGAATCATTCAGCAGCGAATTGATTTTCGCTATTAAAGCAGTCGAGTATTTGCTTAACTGATAACATTCATTGACGATTGCAACTCCATTTTTTTGAGATTGTTTCCACAAATTTTCATCATGATATAATTCAACTGCTTTTTTCGCAAATGTTTCAATATCATCTGTAATAAAACCATTCCAGGGTAAATTCGCGTACATCGCCTCAGAACCAATTGTAGTCGTCATACTTGGCGTACCGCATTGCATGGCTTCTAATAATTTTCCTTTTAAACCTGCTCCAAAACGAATCGGTGCTAAAACCACTCTGGCATTTTTTACTACTTCATTCGCATCTACTGCCCTTCCCTTAATAAAAAAACTATTTTTTGATTGATGTAATTGCAATACTTTTTGCGATGGATAAGCGCCGTAAACTTCTAAAACGGCTTCTGGAAATTGATTTTTAATCAAAGGCCAAATCGATTCTTTTAAATATTGAATAGTATTCCAGTTGGGTTCGTGAAGAAAATTTCCGATGAAAACAAAATTTTTGCGTTCCTCAAATAAAGGCAATTTCAAAAGATCCAGGTCAGACATCTCATAAACCAAAAATGGCAAATAATACAATACATCCGAATCAATTTTAAAAACCTCCTTCAAAACATTCATTTCAAATTCAGAAATAATAAAAGACAAATCGCATCTTAAAATACTGGCAATTTCACGTTTTGCTACTTCTTCAGATAATAAATCATTTAACTCAAAAGTTCTGTTTTCTTTAAATGCTTTTTGCCTTGCAACGCGCAAACAATGTAAATCTTCAGTATCTAATAATCGAATCGCTTTTGAACAACTTTCAGCCACACGCCAGCCAAATTGCTCTTCAATCATAAATCGATCAAACAAAACAACATCCGGATTAAGATCCATTATAAAATCATCAAAACTTGAATTATTCAATTCGATTGATTTTTTTTCTACTCCAAGTTCAGATAAATCAACCATAAAATCGCTATCTAAAGCCGGACTTGCAAATGTAATTTCAAATCCATTTTCCTTAAAAATAGAAATCAATTGCATCATTCTGCCACCAGCCGCAGACGAATTTGGTTCGGGCCACACAAAACCAATAATTAAAAGTTTTTTTATCTGATTCATTTTAATTGTTTCAAGTTACAAAATAATACTATTTTACGCGGATTTGCACCATATTTACTGACTTTCGGTCATAAAAAAACACTAATTTTGCAAAATACTTTTTTCTATAAAATTATGCTAGGATTAAAATTAGCCACAGACCCGCGTTGGGTAAATATAGTCGAATCAAACATCGAAGAAATTTTGACGGATCATGCCTGGTGTGAGCAAAAAGCAGCTTCAAATGCCATCAGTTTAGTTACTTATAACTCTGAATTAGAGGAATTAGTAACCGAAATGCTTGTTATTGCTAGAGAAGAACTAGAGCATTTGCAAATGGTTCATGACCTAATTAAAAAAAGAGGGCTGACTTTAGGACGTGAGAGAAAAGATCATTATGTAAATGAACTTTTTAAATTTATGAAAAAAGACGGAAGCCGAAAAGACGCACTTTGCGATCGTTTATTATTTTCGGCCATGATTGAAGCCCGAAGCTGTGAGCGTTTTAAAGTTCTTTCTGAAAATATAAAAGATGAAGAATTAGCAAAATTCTATCGTGATTTAATGATTTCTGAAGCCGGGCATTATACCACTTTTTTAGGATTTGCAAGAAAGTACGCTGATAATGTTGATGTTGACAAGCGTTGGAAAGAATGGATTGAATATGAAGGTTCGATTATTACGAATTACGGAAAAAACGAAACTGTTCACGGATAAATTATTTTCTTATCCGAATCTTATCTATCTCTAAATACTACAATTTGTTATGACTACAAGTAAAACGAAGTCCATTTTATTAAAAATCGCTAAATATTTTGGAATAACCTTCGTCGTTATTTTAGGATTGCTTTTCTTGACACCAATAATTTTTGCCGACACAATTAAAGAGCAAATTAAAAAAACTGCCAACGAAAAATTAAGTGCAGAGTTGAATTATTCTGATGTTTCCGTTTCATTTTTTCATCATTTTCCGTCGTTGACTTTAACTTTAAGCGACCTAAATCTTAACGGATCTGCTCCATACAAAAACGAAAAATTCATTACAGCAAAAGAGGTTTCCTTCGGAATAAATGTAGCCAGTTTGGTTTTTAGTAAAACAGTAAAAATTGATCAAATTTATTTATCAGATTCCTTTATTAATGTAAAAGTCAATGCAAAAGGTGAAGCCAATTATAACGTTTACAAATCTTCATCTCAAGTTTCCAATCCAAAAGACAGCACCGAGACAGCTTTAAAACTGGAACAAATTGAAATTCTAAACAGTAAAATTATTTATGATGACCAATCGACAAAAGTTCATTTTGATGCCTTTGGATTTAATTATAAAGGAAAAGGAAATTTAGATAAAGCCGTTTTCGATTTATATTCTGTTGCAAAGATTGAAAAACTAAATATCATTTACGAAGGCGAACCTTATTTAATGAATAAAAAGGTTGATGCCGATTTAATTACCAAAGTAAATGTAAACTCTCTATCTTTTTTCTTCCAACAGAATAACTTGAAAATCAATCAGCTTTTGGTTGATTTTAAAGGAAATTTTGACTTCTTGAAAGACGGTTACAATATGGATTTTGTTATAAAATCGGACAACAGTAATTTAAAGGATGTTTTCTCCGCTTTTCCTCCAAAATATATTACCTGGCTTTCAAAAACAGAGATAAAAGGAAACACAAACTTGCTTTTTACTCTAAAAGGAGATTATATCGCTTCGCAAAATATTGCTCCAGATCTTAATTTAGACATTAAAATAGACAGCGGATTTGTGAATTATAATAAAAGCCCTTTTCCGGTTTCTAACCTGAATCTTGATATAAAAACAAAAGTCCCATCCTTAAATCCGGACCTCTTAATTGTCGATGCTAAAAATTTATCTTTAAACATTAATAAGGATTATTTAAAATCTAAATTTTACGTAAAAGGCGCCAATACTCCAGATATCAATGGCGAATTTAAGGCTAAAATTGATCTTGAAAAACTAACAAAAGCCTTAGGAATTCCTGACATTGAACTAAAAGGAAATTTAGTTGGAAACGTAAAAGCAAATGGAAAATTTGATCAAAAAAACAAGCTTTTTCCCGTTACAAGCGGCAATATTGATTTGGAAAATGGCTATTTAAAAACTAAATATTATCCAAATCCAATTACCAATATCACTGTAAAATCAAAAATTGACAATCAAAAAGGAACTTTTGATGATTTGAAAATCAATCTAAAACCTGCTCAATTTACCTTTGAAGGAAAACCCGTTTTTGTTGAAGCTGATTTAAGCAACTTTGATGATTTGACTTATAATATAAAAGCAAAAGGAGAATTGGATGTCAACAAAATCTATAAAGTGTTCTCTCAAAAAGGACTTGATTTAGATGGTTTTGTAAAAGCCGATTTGGTTTTGAAAGGAAAACAAAGTGATGCCGAAAAAGCAAATTACAGCAAACTGTACAACAAAGGAACACTTGAACTAAGAAATATTGGGATTGCATCTGAATATCTTCCGAAGAAATTCATCATTAAGGAAGGTATTTTCAAAATCAATCAGGATAAAATGTCATTCAATAACTTTTTGGCCTCTTACGGCCAATCTGATTTTAGAATGAATGGTTATTTACAGAACGTTTTCAACTATGCAACAACAAATACAGGAGTTTTGAAAGGTTCATTTAAAGTTACGGCACGATATATTAACGTAGATGAATTTATGTCAAGTGCGCCAACAAACACACCTGTAACGCAAACAAAAAAGGAAGCTCCGGCTCCAACCGAAGCAAAACAAACCGGAGTTATTATAATTCCGACTAATTTGAACTTGCAGTTAATCGCAAATGCCCAAAAAGTATATTTTGACAAATTGATTCTTCAAAATGCCACTGGAAATTTAAACCTGAACAAAGGCAAATTAACCATGCAAAATACTGGCTTCAATTTAATTGGATGTAATGTTGTTATGAATGCCAATTATCAGGCTATAACACCACAAAAAGCAAATTTTGACTATAACATCAAAGCTTCTGATTTTGATATTAAAAGAGCGTATAACGAAATTGAAGTTTTCAGAAAAATGGCCAGTGCTGCCGAAAAAGCACAAGGAATTGTTTCTTTAGATTACCAATTAAAAGGTCGTTTAAATGGAAATATGGAACCTGTTTATCCATCATTAACTGGAGGCGGAACACTTTCTGTAAAGGATGTAAAGGTAAGAGGTTTAAAAATGTTCAATGCCGTTAGTAAAGAAACAAGCTCTGAAGCCATGAAAAACCCTGATCTTTCAAAAGTAGAGATTAAAACTACAATCAAAAACAATATTATGACTGTAGAACGTTTTAAATTTAAGTTTGCAGGCTTCAGACCAAGAATCGAAGGCACAACAAGTTTGGATGGGAAATTAAACCTAAAAATGCGTTTAGGACTTCCTCCGTTAGGGATTTTTGGAATTCCTCTGACCGTTAGCGGAACACAGGATAATCCAAAAATAAAAGTCGGAAGAAAATCTGAAGATCTGGAAGAAACAAAAGATACAGAATAATATAATTCAATTAGATTCCAAATTCCAATTCTTTACTAATCTGACTTTTGGAATAAGGAAATTACACTGATTAAAATACTAGAAACCTGTTCATTAAGAGCAGGTTTTTTGTTTTATTGTAAATTATATTTATAGCTTTTGATATTACCTTCTATAATAAAAGAATAAATTTTACCGTTTATTGTATTATATACGCCGATAATCAATTTCAATTTCTATAGAAAACAAAAAACCCGTTCGCCTTGGCGAACGGGTTTTATAATAAGTAATCTAATGATTATGCTTCGAATGGAAGGATAGATACATAAGATTTGTTATCTTTTTTCTTTTGGAACTTAACAACTCCAGCTACTCTTGCGTGTAGTGTGTGATCTTTACTGATGTAAACATTTTCACCTGGATTATGTTTTGAACCTCTTTGTCTAACGATGATGTTCCCAGCAATAGCAGCTTGTCCACCAAAAATCTTAACGCCTAGACGTTTTGATTCTGATTCTCTACCATTCTTCGAACTACCGACACCTTTCTTGTGAGCCATGACGTATGAGTTTAAATATTGTTATTATTCTTTAGTAGCTTCTTTTTTTGCTTTTGGAGCTGCTGCTTTTTTTGCTTTTGGAGCTGCTTCAACTTCAGTTGCCGGAGCATCTTCTGCTACAACCGCTTTTTTAGCTGCTGCTTTTTTAGTTCCACCTGCTGCAGTAATACCTTCAATTACAATTTGAGTAAGATATTGTCTATGACCATTTCTCTTTTTGTAACCTTTTCTTCTTTTCTTTTTGAAAACGATTACTTTATCTCCTTTTAAGTGTTGTAACACTTTAGCTTCTACTGAAGCACCTTCTATAGCTGGGGCGCCTAAAGTTACGTTTCCGTTATCGTCTAATAAAAGAACTTTGTCAAATGAAATACTTGAACCTTCTTCGTTAGCCAAACGGTTAACATAAACCTTTAAGTCTTTGCTTACTTTAAATTGTTGCCCTGCTATCTCTACGATTGCATACATACCAAATTGATTTATTGATTTTTAAGGTTGCAAATATACAATTAATAATTTACTGTGCAATCTCTTATTTCAAAAATATTTATTTCGTCTTAAAGTCTGTTTTTCAAGGTGTTTTAGCTGCATAAAAAACCGTTTTTAGAGTAAAGGACTGTTAAAGTATCATGAAAATGGATACGGATTCCCAATAGATAACTAAAAAAACTTATTTTTGATGTAACTATAAACAAGTCTTGGCTACCTATTTATTTAGGTAAATATAAATTATTAATCTCTATGAAAAATTCAATAATGATGTTAAGTGCTGCACTAATGCTCGGCGGAGTTGCTCATGCTCAAAAAGTAGCTTTTGAAGAATACAATTTAGACAATGGTATGCATGTGATTTTACATAACGATCCTTCTGCTCCGGTTGTCATTACGTCGGTAATGTATCATGTTGGTTCAAAAGACGAGCGTCCGGACCGTACGGGTTTTGCACATTTCTTTGAACATTTATTATTTGAAGGAACTCAAAATATCAAACGTGGTGAGTGGATGAAAATTGTTACTGCAAATGGCGGAGTTAACAACGCCAACACATCAGACGACAGAACTTATTATTACGAAGTTTTTCCATCAAACAGTTTAGAATTAGGTTTATGGATGGAATCTGAAAGATTAATGCATCCTATCATCAATAAAATTGGTGTTGATACACAAAATGAAGTTGTAAAAGAAGAAAAAAGAATGCGCTATGACAATCAGCCTTATGGAAACATTTTGCCTGTTGTTAAGGAAAATATGTTCAAAAATCACCCGTATCGCTGGACCACTATCGGTTCTATGAAAGATTTGGATGCAGCAACTCTGGAAGAGTTTCAGGCTTTCAATAAAAAATTCTACACGCCAAACAATGCTGTTTTGGTAGTTGCAGGAGATTTTGATAAAACCAAAACAAAAGAATGGATACAGAAATATTTTGGTCCAATTCCGAAAGGAGAAGTAGTTAAAAAACAAACTTTTGTTGAAGAACCCATTAATAAAACAATAAAAGCAACTTACGAGGATCCAAATATTCAAATCCCGATGGTGATTGCATCATATAGAACTCCATCAATGAAAACCAGAGATGCGAGAGTTCTAGATTTGATCTCTTCTTATTTAAGTGATGGAAAAAGTTCAAAATTGTACAAAAAAATAGTTGATGATAAAAAAATGGCACTTCAAATTGGTGCTGTAGGTTTTAGTCAGGAAGATTATGGAATGTACATTTTATACGGTCTGCCAATGGGAACGTATACCATGGCTGATATCTTAAAAGAAATGGATGAAGAAATTGTGAAAATCCAAACTGATTTGATTTCTGAAAAAGACTATGAAAAATTACAAAATAAATTCGACAATAATTTTGTGAATGCAAATGCAACTGTAGAGGGAATTGCTGAAAACCTGGCTTCTTATTACCTACTTTATGGAGATGTAAATCTTATCAACACCGAAATTGATCTCTATCATTCTATAACAAGAGAAGAAATCAGAGCCGTTGCCAAAAAGTATCTAAATCCGAATCAACGTTTAGTTTTAGAATATGTTCCATCAACAAAAGTTCAAAATTAAGAGCATCGAATCATGAAAAAAATACATACAGTTTTAATCCTTTTATTCCTAACTGGAATTATGCAAGCACAAGATCGTCCACAACCAAAACCAGGCAATTCGCCAGTAGTTAATATCAAAAAACCACAAACTTTTGTTTTGGCAAACGGTATGAAAGTTCTGGTGGTTGAAAATCATAAACTGCCAAGAGTAAGTTTCAATCTTACTTTAGACAATGCCCCTTTTACAGAAGGAAGCAAAAAAGGTGTTGATGAATTGACCAGTAGCCTAATTGGAAATGGTACTAAAAAAACTACCAAAGAAGCTTTTAACGAAGAGATTGATTTTTACGGTGCTAACATCAATTTTACTTCTCAGGGTGCATACGCAAGTTCACTTTCAAAATATTCAGAACGTGTTTTAGAACTTTTAGCCGAAGGCGCTTTACAACCAAACTTTACACAAACTGAATTTGATAAAGAAAAAGCAAAATTAATTGAGGGACTTAAAGCCGACGAAAAAAGTGTTCCGGCGATTGCCAATCGTGTAGTCGATGTTTTAGCTTTTGGAAAAAATCATCCTTCAGGAGAATATCTTTCTGAAGAAACAGTTAAAAATGTTACATTGGCTGACGTTCAGGCTAACTACGCTACTTATTTCGTTCCCGAAAATGCTTATTTAGTAATTATTGGAGATATTAAATTTAAAGAAACAAAAGAAGCAGTTGAGAAGCTTTTTGGCGGATGGAAAAAACAAACCGCTCCAAAAAACACTTATCCGAATCCTGCAAATGTTTCTAAACTCCAAATTGATTTTGTTGATGTTCCAAATGCGGTTCAATCTGAAATTTCATTGGTAAATACGGTAAATTTAAGAATGAGCGACCCTGATTTTTTCCCTGCTGTAATTGCAAATCAAATTTTAGGGGGTGATTTCAATAGTTATTTAAACATGAATTTACGCGAAAAACATGCCTGGACATACGGAGCAAGTTCTAGCATTGGAAGCGGAAAATACGTGACCAAATTCAAAGCTTCGTCTGCTGTTAGAAATACTGTTACAGATAGTGCTGTCGTACAATTTGTAGAAGAAATTAAACGAATCAGAACTCAAAAGGTTTCTGAAGATGTATTAAAAAATGTAAAAGCCGGATATATTGGACGTTTTGTAATGCAGGTTGAAAAACCTCAGGCTGTTGCACGTTATGCATTGAACATCGAAACTGAAAAATTGCCAGCCGATTTCTACGAAAAATACATTCAAACCATCAATAATGTTACTGCAGATGATATTTACCGTGTAGCCAATAAATATTTCCTTTTGGATAATATGCGAATTGTAATTGCAGGAAAAGGTTCTGATGTAATTCCTGGTTTAGAAAAACTTCAAATTCCGATTTACTATTTTGATAAATACGGAAATTCGATTGAAAAACCAGTTACTAAAAAAGAAGCTCCAACCGGAATTACTGCGAAAACAGTTTTTGAAAATTACCTTAAGGCTATTGGAGGAGAAAAAGCAGTTTCAGCCGTAAAAACATTGGCAATGAATGGAACAACTACTGTTCCACAAGCTCCCGCCCCGTTGACTTTTACCTCTAAATTAGATTCAAAAGGAAAAATGATGGTTTCGCTTGCAATGGGAACCATGACCTTAATGAAACAAGTGGTAAACGAAAAAGGTGCGTATATCGAACAGCAAGGACAACGCAAAAATCTTGAAGGCACTGATCTTGCCGAAATGAAAGCCAATGCTGCTCCGTTTGAAGAATTACAACTAAGCAAAAGAACTGATCTAAAAGTAGACTCAATCGAGCCAATTAACGGAAGCGATGCATATGCTATAAAAGACGGAAAAACAACTTATTTCTATGACGTAAAATCTGGTTTAAAAGTAGCGGAATCTAAAGTTCGCGAACAAGACGGGAAATCATCAACACAAATAACAAACTTCAATGATTATAAAGAAGTAAAAGGTGTAAAAGTTCCTTTTAACTTAATTCAGAATGTTGGTTTCGAATTAGATATTAAAATGTCTGATATTAAGATTAACGAAGGAGTTTCTGATGCAGATTTTCTTTAGAGAAAGGTTCTGAGGAACTACGATACTAAGGCTCTAAGATTTTTATAGGCTTTGCCAAAGTTTGAAACTTTGGCAAAGCTTTTTTTTATACGTTACTTCTTAAGACTAAGTAAGACATGACTGAAACATTTCACATTTTACAAAAATCATTTTACAAGTTATTTTTTAGCAGACAAATAAACGCCAATTAAAATAATAAATGCACCAAAAAACTGAATTGGCGTCAGCATTTCGTTATCCAATAATCCCCAGAAAAAAGCGACTATCGGAATTAAATACGTTACCGATGTTGCAAATACCGGAGAAGACATTTGGATCAATTTAAAGAACAATACATTCGCAATTCCGGTTCCTAAAACACCCAAAATCATAACGAAAAATATAGAATGCTGTGTGGCTTCAAAATTTACTCTTTGTGGAATATCAGTTGTACTTAAAATGATTAATGCAGGTATTAGTAAAACCGTGAAGTTTCCAGTTGTAATACTCACCGAATTCAAATCAGACAGATACTTTTTAATCAAATTCACATTTATCGCATAACAAATGGTAGCAATTACCACCAAAACAACATAATAATAATTTTGTCCCGGATGTGCAGATGCGCCGCTTAAAACCAAAAGCAAACAGCCAACGAGTCCAACAAAAACACCTAAAACCTGTCTTTTTTGAAATTGGATTCCGAAGATAAGAATTCCTAAAACTAAAGTATTTAAAGGCGTTAGCGAATTCAAAATAGCCACAATTGAGCTATCTACTTCCGTTTCGGCAATTGCAAAAAGATAAGCTGGAGTAAAAGTTCCGAAAAGAGATGTTATGGCAACAAATTTCCATTGACGACGAGAAATTTTCTTCAAACTTTTAAAACCAACAATCAATAAAAACAAGGCTGCAAAAATAATTCGGAATGAACCCACCTGAATCGCCGTTAATCCAACCAATCCTCTTTTAATTAAAATAAAAGAACTTCCCCAGATTAATGAGAGAACCAATAAACAAGCCCACTTTAACTGTTTTGCATCCATAAATAGTATTTTACTACAAATTTGTAATAATTTTACGAACCGACCACTTCATTTTTATTAATTTTGCAACGAACTTATTGACAACTTAAAATCCACAAATGATGAAATTCACAAAAATAATAGCAACATTAGCAATTGCAAGTTTAGTATTCGTAAGCTGCAAAAAAGAAGAAGATAAAAATTTAGCAAATATAAAAGCCATAGAAACGACTCCAAAAGAACACAAAGCAATTGCTGCTGAAAATATTCAGACCGCAAATTTCGAAATCGAAGGAATGACTTGCGCAATGGGATGTGCAAAAACAATTGAAAAAGAACTAACTAATCTTGACGGAGTAGAAAAAGCAACTGTTGATTTTGATAAAAAAACAGCCACTGTTGTATTTGACAAAACGGTTCAAAACCAGGAAAACTTAACGAAAGTTGTTCAGGCAACAGGAGATGGAAAAACGTATAAGGTTTCGAATATAAAATCGTAATTAAAATGATTAAGCATAAAAAAGGCGCTCAAATTGAACGCCTTTTTTTATGAAATTTATTTCCACTTCAATGTTTCCATCAATCGCTGCATGTCATTCTTAATATAACTTGCTGCCGGCATAACCGAATCAAAATTGGGTTTAGCGTAAAAATAAACCGACCCTGTTATAAAATGTTTTGTACTATCAGTCACATAAAATTGTGAGTTTGTCGCAGCATTTCCATCAACCTGATAAAACATTCCGTAAACCTTTTTTTGTGGGTTTAAATACGGTTGCTCTAAAATATCATCAGCCTTAATTACATGCTCATAAGTTAGTTTTTGAGCATCTTTTAGCAATTTTACTATGTCACCATTTACCGGTTTATAGGTCAGGTAAATTGTAGCCTTCATTTTTGGATAGGTAATCGCGAAACCGCAGTCTTTTTCACCTTTAATAGTAGCCGCCTCATTCATTTCAAAAGTAAATGGACAATTGTTTTCAAAATTTACATATTTAGCCTCGGGGTAATCTAAGCGCAGAAAACTTGCCGGTTTTGGCAATACATCATCCTTACAGCTTACAATTATTAATGCTAATAAAATTAAAGCTATTGAAATTATTCTTTTAAGCATTTTATTCTATGGTTACTTTTATTTGTTTTACTCGCTTTTTATCAACCGTCTCTATGGTAAAAACACAGTTTTCAAAAGCAATTTTTTGATCTTTTTTCGGAAAATTACCTAAAATTTCTAAAATAAAACCGGCTAATGTTTCTGCTTCGCCTTTATGCGATTCAAAAATATCTTCATTAACATCAACAATTCTATAGAAATCCTTCATGTTAATTTTCCCTTCAAAAAGAAAATTCTTTTCATCAATTTGTGAGAAGTTCAAATTTTCATCATCAAACTCATCACTGATATCCCCTACTATCTCCTCAATAACATCTTCTAAAGAAACCAGTCCGGAAGTCCCACCATATTCATCCACCACAATCGCCAAATGACTTTTAAGGCTCTGAAAATCCTTTAGCAAGTTATCCAGTTTTTTATTCTCAGGAACAAAAAAAGCTTCTCTCATTAAAATCGTCCAGTCAAATTCTTTCTTATCAATATGTGGCAATAAATCCTTAACGAATAAAACGCCTTCGATCTGATCAATATTGTCGCGATAAATCGGAATTCTTGAAAATCCCTTTTCGATTATCTTCGGACAAATGGCTTCAAACGATTCTGATATTTCTAAACCAAAAATATCAATCCTCGGACTCATAACCTGCTTTGTATCTGTATTTCCAAAGGAAACAATTCCTTCTAATATTTTCTGTTCATCTTTTGATGTTCCTTCAGAATCTGTAAGCTCAAGCGCCTGAGAAAGTTGGTTTATCGAAAAACTGTTTTTCTGTTTCCCCAATTTACGCTGCAAATATAACGTAACACTACGCATTGGCAAGCTTATAGGCGAGAGTAATTTATCTAAAATGGAAATTGGATACGCTACCCATTTAGCGAATTTTATATTATTTCTGCTAGCATAAACTTTAGGCAAAACTTCAGCAAACAACAAAATCAAAAATGTAACAAGAATTACTTCTAAAATGAATTTTAAAACCGGAGAACTGATATCGTTAAAAATATTTTGTCCTATAAAGGAGAATAGAATTACGACTCCAATATTTAAAAAATTATTGGCTACTAATAAGGTTGCTAAAAGTTTTTTGGGCTTATCTAAAAGATTGGAAATGATTTTCCCTTTTGAGTGATTGTCCTGTAAAGTCTCATTAATATCTTTTTGAGATAAAGAAAAAAGTGCTACTTCGGCACCTGAAACAATTGCCGATAGAAACAGCAAAATAAATATTCCGACAAAACCAATTATTAAATTGATGTCTAAAGTTGTAGTAAAAAATAAACTGGGCTCCGGGTCCAAATTAAAAAAGATTAGTTAAACAATCAGAAAGGCAAGTCGTTTATAGGCAAGCTTTCGTTCGACGCATCAAAGTTAGTGTTTTTTACGGATTCCTGATCCTGATGTGGCTTATGATTTCCTGTCTCTTTTTTGGTAGTCAGGAAAGTAAATTCAGTTACCTGAATTTCG
Source organism: Flavobacterium sp. Root420 (assembly GCF_001427905.1). Lineage (GTDB taxonomy): Bacteria > Bacteroidota > Bacteroidia > Flavobacteriales > Flavobacteriaceae > Flavobacterium. The sequence goes on along the minus strand of NZ_LMEF01000012.1, from coordinate 513,941 downwards.
GTAGTATATTTCGTTGTGCCGTCTTCAGCCTGCCATTGGCGGGATTTTATTCGGCCTTCAACATATATTTTATCGCCTTTAGATAAATATTTCTCACAGATTTCTGCCGCTTTATTGCGTACAACTAAGTTATGCCATTCTGTAGAAGTTATTTTTTCGTTGGTCGTCTTATTGATGTATACTTCATTTGTAGCCAACTGAAAACGACCGATGCAGTTTCCTCCATCAAAATAATGCATTTTCACATCATCGCCCAAATGGCCAATCAGCATCACCTTATTTAAAGTTCCGTTCATAGTTTTTAGTGGTATTTACCCCAAAGATACATTTTTTTAGCAATTTATTTCCTGCTTTTCTATAAAATTATAAATCACAATTGGAAAAGGAAAAGCCTTTAAATCACTGGTATTCATACCATTCACTAATTTATCACTAATTTTTACTTTCCAAAACTGAATATGCAGATGCTGATGCGAAAGTTTATGGATAACAGTCGTTTCCGCACATTCCTCCATACCTATAATAGTATAGGAGGGAAAAATATCAAATTGAACTGCTTTTGAGACAACATCAAAACCAACAATTCCATCTGTTTCCAAAAGAGGAAATTCATATAGATTATGCCAAATCCCTTTTGCTGTTCTTTTTTGAATTAAAGTGTTTCCTAAAGCGTCTTCCAAAACCAAATAATTAAAGAACCGATTCGTGACTTTTACTTTCTTTGATTTTATTGGTAAAACATCCACTTTCTTTTTTTGCAAAGCCGCACAACTTTCGTTAAAAACACAAATCATACAATTCGGACTTTTAGGCACACACTGCAAAGCACCAAATTCCATTATCGCCTGATTAAAGATTGCCGGGTTATTTTTTGGCATTAATTCGAAAGCCAGTTCTGTAAATTCCTTTTTGGTCGCTGGTAAAGCAATATCCGATTCTATATCAAAATATCTGGAAAGCACTCTAAAAACATTTCCATCAACAACCGGAACAGCTTCATTATAAGAAAAAGAAGCAATCGCGGCAGCCGTATATTCACCAACACCTTTTAATTTTAATAACGCCGTATAGTTTTCCGGGAAAACTCCATTTAACTCATTTGCTACATATTGAGCTGTTTTATGCAAATTTCTGGCCCGGGAATAGTATCCTAATCCCTGCCAAAGTTTCAAAACCTGTTCTTCTGATGCATTTGCCAAATCAAACACTGTAGGAAATTCTTGCGTAAAATTGAAAAAATAAGGCATTCCCTGCGCGACTCTTGTCTGCTGAAGCATAATTTCTGAGAGCCAAATTAGGTACGGATCGACCGTATTTCGCCACGGCAAATCACGCTTGTTCTGTAAATACCAACTTATCAATATGTTATGAAAATCCATTGTAAAATCCTTTGAAAACAAAAGTAAATGTTTATGTAATTAAAATTTAACGAATTAGCTTGATTAATTATTTTTTTAATTCCTATATTTGCAAACTCAAAAAAATAGTACATCATTTATAAAATAAAATAGGAAAGAAAATGACGAAAGCAGATATCGTAGCGAAAATTTCAGAGAAACTAGGTCTTGAAAAAGGAGATGTTCAAGCAACAGTAGAAACTTTTATGGAAGAAGTTAAAACTTCTTTAGAAACTGGTGACAATGTTTACCTAAGAGGTTTCGGAAGTTTTATCGTAAAAACCAGAGCTGAAAAGACAGGAAGAAACATTTCAAAAAACACCACAATCAAAATTCCTGCACACAACATTCCTGCGTTTAAACCTGCAAAAGTATTTGTAGAGGGAGTTAAAACGAACAACGAAGCAAAATAATACTATTAATTAATCATAAAATCGACACGATATGCCAAGTGGTAAAAAAAGAAAGAGACATAAGGTAGCTACTCACAAAAGAAAAAAAAGAGCGAGAGCTAACCGTCACAAAAAGAAAAAGTAGTTTTAAACTACTTTTTTCTTTTTAAACGTTCATTGAAATTGAAAAAAGATGAAAGAGTAAAGAAAATAGAATATAGACGTAAAAGTCTATGCTCTTTGTTCTATTCTCTACTAATCTTCTTTTCCCCGGGTTCAATACCTGTTAAAAATATTGTTTAATCCATCCTTGTAGAAGTTGATGGTTTTTGGTTTTTGGTTATTGGTTATTTTGCCAACAACTATCAACAAACAACCGACAACCAATTCACGGATAAAAATTTACAGTGTGAATAAAGAATTAATCATTAGATCTAGTTCTGAAGCCGTAGATTTTGCCTTATTAAAAGATGGAAAACTAATTGAATTACACAAAGAAGAAGAGAAAAGCAACTTTCAGGTTGGTGATATTTTTATTGCCAAAATACGAAAACCAGTTGCCGGGCTTAATGCTGCTTTTGTAAATGTAGGCTTCGAAAAAGATGCCTTTTTACATTATCACGATTTAGGACCTAACTTAGCTTCCCAACTGAAATTCATAAAACTTGTAAGCGCAGGTAAAATAAAAGATTTCTCCCTAAAAACCTTTCAGTTTGAAAAAGAGATTGACAAAGATGGCATCATTACTGATATTTTAAGTGCCAATCAATCTGTTTTAGTTCAAGTTGTTAAAGAACCTATATCGACCAAAGGTCCAAGGATAAGCGCTGAGCTTTCATTGGCAGGAAGATTTATTGTTCTCGTTCCGTTTTCTGACCGTGTTTCTATTTCTCAAAAAATAGAAGACAAAAAAGAAAAGGATCGTCTAAAAAAACTTGTTCTATCGATCAAACCTAAAGGATTTGGTGTTATTGTTCGCACAGTAGCCGAAGGCAAAAACGTAGCCGAATTAGAAAAAGATTTGCAGAACCTGCTTGGCAGATGGACTGCAATGTGTAAAAAATTACCAACTGCTCATCATCCATCAAAAGTATTAGGAGAGCTTAACAGAGCTTCTTCGATATTAAGAGATGTATTTAATGATACCTTCAGTGGTATTCAGATAGATGACGAAGAGTTGTTCCACCAAACGAAGGAATATCTGCAAGAAATTGCACCTTCAAAACAATCGATTGTAAAGTTTTATCAATCAAACGATACTCCAATTTTCGAGAAATACAATATAGAGAGACAAATCAAAACTTCATTTGGACGTACCGTTTCCATGAGTAAAGGCGCCTATCTTATTATCGAACACACTGAAGCTCTTCACGTTATAGACGTAAACAGCGGAAACCGTTCGAATAAGGCGACTAATCAGGAAGATACCGCCATGGAAGTAAATATGATTGCAGCCGCTGAAATTGCCAGACAACTTCGTTTGCGTGATATGGGCGGGATAATCGTAGTTGATTTTATCGATATGTCTAATCCTGAAAACAGGAAAGTCCTGTTCGACTTCTTGCGAGAAGAAATGAGCGACGATAAAGCAAAACATAAAATCTTACCGCCTAGTAAATTTGGTTTAGTTCAAATTACCAGACAACGCGTAAGACCAGAAGTTAATATTAAAACCAGAGAAGAAGATCCAAACAATGAGCATGGCGAAATTGAAGCGCCAATTTTGATCATTGATAAAATCGCACTTGATTTGGACAGACTTTTAAAAACCCACAAAAATGTTGTACTTAATGTACATCCGTTTGTGGCTGCATACCTCAGCAAAGGTTTTCCATCATTACGTTCAAAATGGTTTTTTGAACATAAGAAATGGGTGAAAATCATACCTCGTGACGCTTACACGTACTTAGAATACCATTTCTATGATAAAAAAGGAAATGCTATTTCAGAATAAAATAAAAACCGCCTCTCGAAAGATTGGCGGTTTTTTTATGCGTCATTGCGAGGAACGAAGCAATCTCATTTTGCATTCACTTTTAACTCTAGAATTTTTAAATTGGAATTTGTTTTTTATCAGGAGCTACTTCCAGCTATCCGCTTGTATCTTTTCCTTGCTAAAGAAGCAAGAAAAAGGATACCGCTCCTATCTGGGCTAGGCAGTATTTTTCATAAGTAATTTTATCTTTTACAAAATCTTTTTAGAAATGTAATTTGAATAAGCTGAAAATTAATAGCGTTTAGACTTTAATCTACTCAATGTTTCTTGTGAAATATTCAAGTAAGTTGCTACAATTCTGTTTGGCAAACGCTGAATAATTTTCGGGTTTATATCCATCAATTGTTTGTATCTTTCTGTTGCATCAAGAGTCAAGAAAGACATAAGCCTATTGGTATTAGTTACATAGGCATTTTCTAAATAATAGCGGTAGAATTTTTCCCATGCCGGAATAATCTCAAGTAAATGATAAAAATCCTGACCCGAGATATACAATAATTCCGTTGGTTCTAACGCCTGAATGAATTCTAACGATGGCTCGTTTGAAATAAAACTACACAAAGCCGTGGCGAAGTTATTTTCAAATGCTAAATATCGCGTTGCTTCTTGTCCGTCTTCGGTAATAAAATATATTCGTAAGCAACCTGAACCTACAAAAAAGCTTCTTTGATTCATCTGTCCCTGAACCACTAATGACTCATTCTTTTCCGCCTTTAGCGGTTTAAAATAAGAAAGAATTATGGCTAACTCTTCGTCTGTAACAGTTATAATGCTTTTAATGTAATTGCTGACCTGCTCTATCATTTATCAATTTCTAATATTTACGAATATACAAAAAACCTATTCCGTAAATTATGATTTCGAGGTTGTTCTTTCGGTCAACTTTCTAGCATTTGGAATAATAACGAAAGCCGCTAAATAAGCAACCGGCAACATAACACTCCAAGCTTTAAGAAATTTCAAAAACCAATCTTCACCAAAACCATAATTACGCATTAGCCCAACAAAAGCCATAATTAATGTCATTGGAATCACAACAAACAACGTGTTGATGTACTTAAAATATTTTTTATTCATTTTTAAATTTTGTTTAATAATTAATTCACGGCAAAGGTGTATAAACAAAAAAGTAAAAATTTTGATGTAAATCAAAAAAGCATTATTCCCTCACAATTTCAATTTTCCTTCTAATTTCATTTCCGAAAGCATCTACAACTGTGATATAGTGAATTCCCGAAGTTGGTGTAATAGGCAATTCATGAAACGTTTTGGTTGTTGCTTTATAAACATCATCAACGTACCAAAACAATTCTTTGTCTCTTTCTGAATAAGCTACTTTCAGAATTACCGGCTGTACTTCGCTGTTAAAATTCTTCGTCAAATAAATTTTACTGTTCGTTTTCGGATAAATAAAATCCATTGTGGTAGTTTGCGTTCCCTGACAATCTTCCTTAAATGGCGGCAAAGGTAAATATTCAATATGCTGACTTTTGTAATACCAGGCCATAACCGGAGGCAAAACAAACCAGCTTTTAGTGACAATATTATCAACACTTTCACAACTGCTATTGACCTGAAACCGCTCCGATTTATCTAAATGAACTTTTTTATGATAAGGACAAACGGCAGTTGATTTTCCTTTTTTAGAAACCCACTGTTTAATTTTCGGACAATCTTCTTTTGCTAAATAACCGCTCAAACGACAAACCTCAACTTCTTCCATGTCTTTATAAGGGGTTTCAAACCACTTTTGTCTTGGCAATAAATTAAAAACATCAAATAAAATGGGTGCTGCACTGGTCACTCCAGTTAAAGTTGGCCTTCCTTCACCTGTCGCATTTCCAACCCAGATTCCGACTACATATTTTGAATTGGTACCAATTGCCCAGGCATCTCGATTTCCAAAACTTGTTCCGGTTTTCCAGGCAATTTTTAATGAACTGTCATAAAACTTCCAGGCTTCATCTCCTCCGGGCCTGTTCACTTCTTCCATTGCGTTATATGTCAACCAAATTGCTCCTGCGCCAATTATATTCTTCTGATCCGTTTCCGAACCAAAATCGGGTTCAAAATCATTTTTATAATTAAGTTCTGCAAATTCCTTTGTTCGATACTTTGCCTGATTTTTAGTGTAATAATTGACTGTTGAAGATAATCCTGCATACGTTCGGCATAAATCCCACAAATTGCTTTCGGCACCACCCAAAATAAGCGATAATCCGTAATGATCGGGTGTTTTATTAATGTCTCGCAATTTAAATTTTTGCAATTCTTCATAAAATTTATTCACACCAAAATCCTGCAGCATTAAAACTGCCGGAATATTCAGAGATCTTGATAAAGCGCGATGTGCCGGGACGGCTCCATCAAATGTTAGATTAAAATTCTGTGGCGTATAACCCGCAATCTGAGTCGGTACATCAGCAACTAGGGTATTCGGCAGTAACTCTCCGTCATCAAGCATTCCGGCATATAAAAGCGGTTTTAGAATACTTCCGGTACTTCTTGGCGCATCAATTATATCAACATCTTTTTGGTGATTATTGTCCGTTGGAGAATTCCCAACATAACTCATCACATTTCTATTCGAAACATCTATCACCAAAATCGCCAAATTATTTACTTCGTTCTGTTTGTATTGATTGTAATAATATTTAGCAATTTGATTGACCCTATTTTGCAAAGCATAATCAATCGTAGTTTTTACCCGTGTTCCTTCTTCATTTTTTGCCACACGCTGCAATAAATGAGGCGCAATTTGAGGCAAATCATATGGCTTTTGTGGCAATGGCTCCTCTACCGAAAGTTCGTAAGTCTGTTTGTCAATTATACCTTCCTGATGCAATTTCAATAATAATCGATTGCGTTTATTCAATAACTTGATCTGATTCTTTCCGGGGTAAATTAAACTCGGAGCATTTGGCAAAACGGCTAAAGTTGCATTCTCCGCCCACGACAACTGATTAGATTGTACGCCAAAATAACGCCAAGAAGCCATTTCTAAACCAACCACATTCCCTCCAAATGGCGCATGAGCCGCATACATTTCTAAAATTTCGTTTTTTGAATATCCCAATTCTAATCGGGTTGCGAGAATAATTTCGATGAATTTTTCAAAGTAGGTTCTGCCTTTTCCTTTTCTGGACAATCGAATAACTTGCTGTGTCAATGTACTGCCACCTCGAACCACTTTTCCGGCTTTATTGTTTTGTTTGATAGCATTAACCATCGCCACAGGATTAAATCCGGGATGTTTGTAGAAGTATTCATCTTCAAAATAGACAATACATTTTTTGAATTTATCAGGTACGCTGTCCTGAGCTGGAAATCGCCATTGTCCGTCATCAGCTATCTTCGCACCAAGTAATTCTCCTTCTTTGCTTTCAATTACGGTAGAATACGGTTCCTGAAATAAAGTACGAGGTATGGAAAAATAATAAATCAGCAAAAGCAGAAATGCAATTGCCGATTTTATTTTATTCTTTTTTATCCAATTTATAATACGTTGCGAGAACGCTATTAATTTATTTTTCAACGTAATTCGTAAGTTTTTACTATCCTAACAGGTTTCCAAAACCTGTTAGGTATCAATTTAGATTTCTAAAATAAAAAAACATCTCTATATAAATACCTAAAAGGTTTTAGAAACCAGTTAGGAAAACTAAGCAGCTTTTATCCATCACTTAAACTTACGTCATTAATCACTCCTTCATAAATAATACTTCTTTCATCATGACAAAATTTAAAGTTTCCTAAATCATCAAATAATTCAAGAATAAACTGTCTATCAATACTACTATGCTTATCCGATAGATAAGAACGATACGATGAATGTAAATAAGTCCCAAAGTTATCAGTAAATCTGTGTTTGACAGGATTCAAATGAACGTAAATGATTAATTGCTTTAAATAATTTTCATTTTCTATCCTATTTCGTTGCAAATGTTCCTGAAACAGGCTTCCTGTTCTATTATATGCTTTATTGATACTTTTAGAATAAGCATTAAATAAATTCGAAAATGGCAAATGAACTTTTTCTTTAAATTTTTCTGGTATATCTGCTCTATCCTTAATTCTTAAAACGATATGAAAATGATTTTTAAGTAAACAATAGGCATAAATATCCGCAATTGGAACGATATATTTTTTCAATTTTTCCAGAAAATAACCGTAATTTTTTTCTTCAATAAAAATATTTTCTTTGTTATTTCCTCTATTATAAATGTGATAATATTGTCCTTCTTCGAAAAAATCCTTCTTCACCTTCTCTAATTTTATTATCCTAACAGGTTTTTAAAACCTGTTAGGTATCTTTTTCTTTCTTTAACTAACTCAATAATACCTAACAGGTTTTGGAAACCTGTTAGGATACGTTACTTCACAACCTCAACCCAGAAAGCTTTTGTTCTAGCTAAGAAAGTATTATCATACATGGCTTCGCACTGTAAACCAGGCAAATAATAATTCCCAAGATAAGAAGCGTTCAACAAAATTCTAAAGACTTTTGTTTCTCCGGCTTTCATTCCAAAATAGAAATTGGTTCTGTCGTCACGAATATCAATATAGTCAGCAATATTGTTTGTTGCATCTCCGTAATCGGTAAAACGTGTGTTTACAATTTCAAAACCTGAAGGCAGAATTTGTGACAATGCTACGTTTTCTACATGTTCATTTCTTTGATTTCTTATCGTAACCTCAGCAATAAACTCGGTTCCCTGACTAATTTTTGAAACATTAATGACGCTTCCTTTTCTGTTTTTAAAAACAATAGAAGCCGAAACATCACTCTGAATTGCTTTCTCTTGCCCGATTGGCAGTATTCCGGTATTCAAAACACGAACGTAAACGGTATTGTTTTTAATATTTTTCAGTGTTACGCTATTAGCACCAGTTTGAACAACCAGACTTCTGTCAGCAATTGTTTTTTGAGTGTTAATTGTCTCGCCTTTTCCATTTTTACTAAACTGAATATTAATTCCTTTTGGCCCGTTGCTAACGGCGAATTTAGACATTGCATAAAGGCAATAAGCTGTTGTCTGCGTGCTCATCCACTGATTGTTTGACATTTGTTTTGCCAATTTTGTAGCCATCACAAATGCTTTTTGCTTTTGCCCTAAAAGCAACATTGTTTCTAACGCCATTGCTCTGTTTCTCTCGCTTGAACCATAATAGTAATAATTATAATTACTCGATTCGTCTTCAATTTTGCTATGTAAAAACAAGTTCAATCCGGCTGATTTTTGTCCAGCCAAAACATACGCCGCCGCTAAACGCAAATTACTTTCGTTCGAAATTCCTTTTGTTTCTCGCAATCTGTTCATAGAAGATAAATCGGCATTTCCGGCTAGGACCAAAGTGTACAATCTATACGCCTGAGCTAAATCATTTCCGTATTTTGGTTCAAAACGCCATTGTTTAGCTTCACGTTGTTGGTACGAAATCCATTTTGATTTGAAATTAATTGGCAAAACATACCCTTTTTTCTCTGCTTCAATTAAGAAATGTCCGGCATAAGAAGTTCCCCAATCATCTGCAATCGTATTACCTTGCCAGTAAGCGACTCCTCCATTGGACAATTGAAAACTTCCTAATCTTGTAATTCCGGCTGTAATATTCTTTTGAATAATGCCTTTTCGCGTCGCGTCCAAATCAACAACATCATTCAAATACAACTGTGGAAAAACAGAAGAAGTCGTTTGCTCCACACATCCATGAGGATATTGAATAAGATATTGCAATCTTCCATTCAAATTCATCGTTGGCATTGACGAAACCTCTAATCGTGCTTTATTGCTTCCTGAAACTCCAAAAGTTTTCCATGAAATGGTTTTGGTGCTATTTGGAGGCAGCATCACATCGGTATAAGTATTCGTAACCGGATTCGGGTTCGTCATATCAATTTCGACATCGTAAACTGATTTCTCTTTTCCAGAAGTTGCAATAACCTGCACTTTTGCAATTCCGGTAGCGGAACCAACTACTAGATTGAAATAGGCCATTTTTTCGTCAGGCGAAGCAAAAGTCAAGGATTGTGTTGCGCTTCCCATTACTTTTAAGCCATTGCTCGTTTTAATCTGAATCGAAACGTTTTTGATATTATTTTCCGTCGCAAAAACCGTAACCGGAATCGTTACTTTTTCTGAAGGTGAAATTTTTCTCGGCAATGAAGCCAAAACCATCAAAGGACTTTTAACCGGAGTTGCTTTTTCAACACTTCCGTAGGCGCTTGTATTTGCATCGCCCGCAACCACCATAGTTCGAACAGAACCAATATATTTTGGTAGTTTTAACTGATGTGATTTCGTCTGTCCTTTTTCTAATTTAAATGGTCCGTAGTAAAGCACTACCGGTTTAAAACGATTTGCCTTTTTAGCTTTTCCACCGCCTAAATCCTGATCTCCACCAATACTGAAAATCTGATTTATTTTTCCGCCATATGCTCCTATTACGTCATCGTAAATATCCCAGGTTTTAACGCCCAAAGCTTCACGAACATAAAAGCTATCCCAAGCATTTGGTGTTTTAAAACGGGTTAAATCCAATAAGCCTTCGTCAACGACTGCAATGGTATAGGTCATTTCTTTTCCGGTTTTTTCGCCCACTTTTACCGTAAAGGTCTGCTCTGGTTTTAAAACGTCAGGCATTGAAAGTGTTGGAGCCAAAATGGTATTTTTATCCACAACTTCAATCGGAACTATACCATACATACGAATAGGCGAATCGTTTTTAGTTGAAGCGTGTGGCTGCAACAATGTAATATTAAAATACACATTTGGAGCCATTGCCGAAGTTATCGGAACTTCCACTTTTGTTTCTCCTTTTTGCGTTTTAGCCCAAATGGTCTGCACCACTTTTGAGCCATTTTCTATAGAAATCAAAGCGCGTCCGCCTTCACTTGAAGGGAAAGAGATTTGCGCTTTTTCACCTACTGCATAATTTTTCTTATCTGTAGAAAAAACCAACATGTTTGCAGTTGAAGCATCTCTGTTTCTTGTTTTACCAGACCAAATTGGCCAGTCTATATTTACTGTTAAAGCTGTTGCGTGACCATCTGTATTATCTGAAACACGAATCAAATAACGTCCCCATTCTTCATCGGTTAACGAAAACTGAACACTTCCTTTTCCACTTGAATCGGTATTGATTACAAATGTTTTGTATGAAGTCGTTGCATTCGAAGAGTTGTAATTCGATAAATTATCGCTCGATGCATCCCACCACCAGCGCCATTCTACTTTATATACTTTTACTTCAAGGTTTCTAACCGATTTTGGTCTTCCATTTTCATCAACTGTGACAATATCAAAACGATTGTTGGTTCTGGTTTCCAGCATGCCATATTTGTTAGGTTCCGGCGATTTAATTCCAACATAGGTTTTGTACGGAGAATACGTTGTCGAAATCACATCGGTACTAAAATCCCCTCCTTCTTCATACACTTTTGTGATGAAGGAAGCACGAAGCATTCCCGGTGCCTGACCTTGTAATTTTGGCTGGATATTTACCGATGCTTTTCCATTTTCGTTTAATTTTCCGGAGAAAACATTTATTTCTTCTGTGCTGAATTGACGCACTAAATCATCAAAACTAAATTTCTCATATCCCTTAAAAGTGGTTGCTTGCTGAGAAAATTTCGCCTGCATTTCTACATTTAGATTTTTAGCAATCGCACCGTGAAGCCAGGTTACTTCGAGATTATCGGTATTTGGATAAGAAGATGAAAGTGTTTTTCTGGTAAATGTATTTTTGATTTTTAAACGATTTGGTTTGATCGTTTCTATTTTGATGCTTTTGTAAAATTTAGCGCCACCAACACTTACCATTGCTTCCCAATTTCCTGTTGGTGCATCCTGGCTTGTTGGAACAGTAAAAGCATAATGATTTAGTTCATTTGTTTTTTGAACGGTCTGATAAACCGTTTTCCCATTCGGATCATTCAATCTGAATTTGATTGGATGTGACTTCGGAAGTTTGTTTGAAGCATCATTCAAAATGAAAGACAAATACAGATTATCGCCCGGGCGCCAAACGCCACGTTCTCCATAAATAAAGCCCTTTAAACCTTTTTGCAAGGTTTCGCCGGCAACATCAAAATTACTGACAGATAAAGAAAGTCCGTCATCCAGCTTCACGTAAGTGGATTGATTTCCTAAGGAAACAATAGCAAAATAGGCAAATTTATTTAGCTGAAAAGAGGCAATTCCTTCACTACTTGTAGCTACAGTTGCTATTTTTTGCTGCTGATAGGTATACAAATCGACTCTGGCATTCGAAACCGGTTCGGTAGTTACAATATTGTTTACAGCAAATAAATACGATTTGTTTTCACCTCTTTTTGCTATTACGCCTAAATCAGTTGCTAAGATGTTGGTTGCTATTTTAGCATTGTAATAATACGAACCTGTACAAGGATCCTGGCTTTCTCTCCATTCGTAATCGTCATAGTAATAGTCATCATAGGAGTTCTCGCTGTAATTTACATCATTCTCATCTACTTCTTCTTCCTCTTCTTCATTTTGATCAGCCTCTGAAGTTTCACATTTGTATAGAGAATATTTCTTTTTATAAACGAATTCTACACGGTAAATTGCTCCGGGTTCCGGCGTGATTATTTTAGATAAATCCAAAGCAAAGGTGTTCCACTTACTCGGATTAATCAATTTGCTTTCAATTAAATTCAGTGTGGTTTTGGCGATGGGCTGCGCCACTTTCTTGAGATTTTGAGCACCGTTTAATTCATTGTACTGCAAAAACTGAAGAATATTATTCTTGTAAATTTTATAGACTTTTACATCAACAGCACTTAAGTTTACTGCCTCGAAATTCAGTTTTAAATTATTGGAGCTTGGCAGAATAGTTCCATTTTTAATGAAACGAACACTTGGTTTTATCTGGTCAAAAGAGATTTTATCGCTGTAATTGGAGTCCATTTTTTTGCCGTACTGACTTTCGATTCCCTGAAAAACTTCAATCAATAAATCTCCGGCCAAAATTTGTTCGGGTTCAGCTGCGGTTTCTTCTTCTTCCTGAACGACTTCTACGGTATCAACAACCGCCGCAGCGCTATCAACTACAACTGTTGCCGAATCAACCAATGAAACTGCAGTTTCTTCAACAGGTACTGAAACAGTAACTTCTTTTTGAACTGGTGCTTTTTCATTATTAAAATATACTTTCAGTAAATTCCCCTGAGTTGAAAATTTCAGATTATTGGTATTTTGAATTGAAACCAAACCTTTAAAATCCTGCCCTTTTTCTAAAGGTTCTGAAAAATTAATTAAAACCGATTGATTGCTTCCGTCCGGAACCTCAACTTTGACGATTTTAAATTCGTTTATATTGGTAATCGGAACATCGATTTGTCCTTTCTGATCAATATCAAAATCACTTCCGTCATAAATAATCTCCAGATTTGTGGCTTCAGTATAACGTTGAATACTATCAATTATAAAATGGAATTCTTTTCCGGAACCGGAGTTTTTCTCAAATTTAATTTTAAGATCATTGCCTTTTTGCTTAGCCTCAACTAACTTTTTAGCGGTTTCAATATCAATATTATCTGCTGTTTTTAAAACGCAGTTCAGGTATTGATATTCCTTGCTGTACGATTGAATATCAGCCGTATTTATCGTAAAATCCTGTTTAATGGTTTTGACCGTAAAATTGAAATCAGAAAGCTCTTTTTCTTTCTCTTTTGGAAGTGTAATCAGTTTATCTAAGTTTAAAGTAACCTGATATTCTGTTCCCGGTTTTAGCTTTTTTTCCGGAATAAAAGCAATGGTGTTAGGAGAAAGCGCAACGACTTTACCATCTACACTTGGAGAGATATCAAATAAATCGCTGTCTAAAACCTGATTGGCTTTCCACTCTTTTTTATCGAAGGCCAAAACTACCCGAATGTCCGATTCCGACGAGACTAATCCCCCCGTGAAACTGACTATATACTCTTTAAATAATGAAAAATCGGAATTGAAATCGGCAGCTGATTTTCTACCGCAAGATTGAAAAATAAAAAACACACAAAACACGAGAACTAATCCTTTTGCTTTCACTTTTATTTAGAGTTAATGGGTTACGAATTTTAAAAAATGACAGAACGTTTTAACATTTCACTATTAAAACCATAACTAGCGAAATGCCAATTATATTGTAGTAAATGTAAAGTATTTTCTGTGATTTTTTAAGAGGAAAATTCGCTAAGTGAAATTATTTTTTTGAAGTAAAAAAGGAAGCGATTATTTACGTCTTTCAATAAAAAACCGTTTCATTAAATCGGCAGCTTCATTGGCCATAATTCCTGAAACGACGGTAGTTTTGGGATGTAGTTTTGTTCCCATAATCATAAAACCACGTTGCTCATCACGAGCACCAAAAACAATTTTTGAGATCTGACTCCAATACAAAGCACCTGCACACATTTGGCAAGGTTCAAGCGTCACATATAAAGTACAATCTTTTAGGTATTTCCCTCCAAGAAAATTGGCTGCTGCTGTTATGGATTGCATTTCGGCATGTGCCGTAACATCGTTTAATAATTCGGTTAAATTATGACTGCTTGCAATTACTTTATTGGCCACCACAATAACGGCTCCAACAGGAATTTCGCCTTTCTCAAAAGCCATCTCAGCTTCCTGCAAAGCTTTTTTCATAAAGTATTCGTCGGTGAAAGGATTTATCATAGATGCAAAAATACGTTTTTGAAATAATTATTTCTGAATTATAGATCTAAAAAACATTGATTAAAACCTTAGATTTCTCCCTTCCTATTATTACTTATCAAAATTAATCGCCTCAAATAAGGTGTGTTTTTGAGGCGATTAACACAATTAATTGCCTCATAATTTTTAAAAAAGATTTTCGTATCTATTTTTTATTACATTTAAATACTGATATTCAAACATGGAAAGAAAATACAAATTAACGATACCGGAACCTTGTACAGAAAACTGGAACAAAATGACTCCAAACGAAAATGGTCGTTTTTGCATGGGCTGTTCTAAAACTGTTATTGATTTTTCTATCATGTCATCAGATGAAATAGAGCATTTTTTCATTCAGAATCAAAACAAAAAAATCTGTGGAAGGATTAAAAATGAACAATTAGAAAGCTTAATGATTCAGATTCCAAGTCAGGTTTTATATACACAGACGAATTATCATAAAATGTTTTTACTGGCATTGTTTATTGCTATGGGAACAACTTTATTTAGTTGTCAGGATAAAAACGGAAAGAAACAAAAAATTGATAAAGTAGAAATTGTTGACGATAATCCGAAGTCCTCTGCGACACTAGGTATGGTTGTAGTTCCCGATGATCATCAAATAAAAGACAAGGACATAGAAAAAGTTATTGACTATGATGATATTTTTAATCCGGTAAATTTAGATGTTGTACCGGTTCCGGAAAATGGAATAGAAAAATTTTATGCCTTTGTTAATAATAATTATGTCATTCCGAATAAAAAAGAAAAATATACTGGAAAAATATACATCTCATTTGTCATAGAAAAAGACGGGAGTTTAAGTACTTTCAAAATACTTAGAGATGCAGGAACCGGAACTGGAGAAGAAGCTATTAGGGTTTTAAAAATGGCTCCAAAATGGATTCCGGGGAAATTAAATAATCATCTAGTTAGAACATCTTACAACTTACCAATTTCATTTAAGCAATAAAAATGGAAAGAAAATACAAATTAACGATACCGGAACCTTGCACAGAGAACTGGGACGAAATGACACCTAAAGAAAATGGCCGCTTCTGCTTAAGCTGTTCTAAAACTGTTGTTGATTTTACAGCAATGTTGCCAGATGAAGTACAGCATTTTTTCATTGAAAATCAAAATAATAAAGTTTGTGGAAGATTTAAAAAATCTCAATTGGATACGATAACGATTCAAATTCCGAGTCGTATTTTGTATACGCAAACGCATTATCATAAATTATTTTTATTGGCATTGTTTATTGCAATGGGAACAACTTTGTTTAGTTGTAAAGACGAAAATGGAAACAAGCAAAAAATTGAGAAAGTACAAGTTGTTCAAGACGATGCTCCTGTAGAACATATTACCGTCGGAGAAACGACATCTAAAAGCAAAAATTCAGATGGAGCTTTTTTACTGCCACCTCCGCCACCTCCAAAAGTAGACCATGTTAAATTTGTAAAACCAGTTTCTGTAAATTCCAATAAAACCATTAAAGACAAAAAACAATCTTCAAAGCAAGTTAAAGAAGATGATTCACAATTTGTTACAGATGCTGTATTGCAGACAAATGCAGAATTTCCCGGAGGTATTGACCCATTCTATACCTTTTTTGGAAATGAATTTAAAAAACCGGAAAATATAAATACCAAAAATCTCAAAATTAGAATCTCTTTTGCAGTAGAAAAAAACGGGTCTTTGTCCTATATTGAATCAATACCAGCTATTGACAAAACTGTAGAGCAAGAGATTATTAGAGTTTTAAGTTTATCTCCAAAATGGCAGCCAGGAGAATCTAATGGAAAAAAAATAAGAATCCAATATTCTTTACCAATTGTATTGGAATGAGATCGCAGTTATAAAATTAAATTTAAAACCGTAAATTTGCTTTTTATCTTACAATGAAAAGCAATTTACTCTCCAACATATTCAATCCCGCCGATTTACGTCTTTTAAAAGAAGAACAGCTTCCAGAGGTTGCTCAGGAATTACGTCAATTTATAATTGATGTTGTTTCTGTGAAAGAAGGACATTTAGGCGCGAGTTTAGGCGTTGTTGAATTGACCATTGCCTTACATTATGTTTTTAATACCCCCGAAGATTTATTGGTTTGGGATGTTGGACATCAGGCTTATGGGCATAAAATTTTAACCGAAAGAAGAGAAAATTTTCATACCAACAGACAAATTGGAGGTATATCCGGTTTTCCAAAAAGAAGCGAAAGTATTTATGATACTTTTGGTGTTGGACATTCTTCCACTTCAATTTCTGCCGCACTCGGAATGGCGATTGCATCCAAATTAAAGGGCGATTTCAACAAACAGCATATAGCAGTAATCGGCGACGCTTCGATTGCAAGCGGAATGGCTTTTGAAGGTTTAAATCATGCCGGTGTAACAGATGCTAACTTACTGGTTATCCTGAATGACAATGCTATCGGAATTGACCCAAGTGTTGGCGCACTTAAAAAATATCTTACTGCTGTAAAAGAAGGTAAAAATCCGAAGAAAAATAACATGATCAAGTCTCTGAATTTTGATTATTCGGGACCAATTGACGGTCATGATCTTCCGACTTTAATTAAAGAATTAAACAGATTAAAAAACATAAAAGGCCCTAAATTCCTTCATATTGTTACTACAAAAGGAAAAGGTCTACAGCAAGCAGAAGAAAATCAGGTTAAATATCATGCTCCTGGAAAATTTGATGCTTTAACTGGAGAACTCCTTTTAAAATCAGAAGAAAATTTACCTCCAAAATATCAGGATGTTTTTGGCTTAACCATTTTAGATTTAGCCAAAAAGAATGAAAAAATCATCGGAATCACGCCTGCAATGCCATCAGGAAGTTCCTTAAAATTTATGATGGATGAAATTCCGGAACGTGCGTTTGATGTTGGAATTGCAGAACAGCATGCCGTAACCCTTGCCGCAGGAATGGCAACTCAAGGTATGATTGTGTATTGTAACATTTATTCTACCTTTTTACAGCGTGCTTACGATCAGGTTATTCACGATGTCGCTTTACAAAATCTTCCGGTAATTTTTTGTTTGGACAGAGCCGGTTTGGTTGGTGAAGATGGCGCTACGCATCATGGTGTTTTTGATATTGCTTATTTAAGAGCAATTCCGAATATGATTATCTACGCACCAATCAACGAAATTGCACTTCAAAACATATTATATACCGCTCAATTAGGGCTAAATCACCCAATCGCAATTCGATATCCCCGCGGCAGAGGTGTTTTACCAAAGTGGGAAGTAGAAAATTTCGGACATTATGAAAAAATTAAAATTGGCGAGGCAGACTGCCTAAAAAGCGGCACAAAAATTGCGGTTTTATCAACGGGAAGTATTGGCAATAATGTTATTGAAGCACTGAATGAATGTTCAAATTCCAGTGCGATTGCACATTATGACTTTCCATTTATTAAGCCATTGGATATCAAACTATTAAAATCAATTTTTTCTGTTTTTGAACGTATTATTACGATCGAAGACGGGACTGTAAATGGAGGTTTTGGAAGCGCAATTTTAGAGTTTGCAGCAGCAAATAGCTTTAAAAATGAGATCAAAATTTTAGGCATTCCTGACCAGTTTATTGAGCATGGAACCGTGAATCAATTACAACAATTGTGTAAAATTGACGTTAAAAGTTTGATAAATCTTTTTTCAACCGATTCAAAATAATTATTTTGCACAACCAAAATATTAAAATCAACCTAATGAAATTATTGCGTTCTACCTTTTTATTGCTGTTGCTTTTGTGTACTTCAAATAACTTTGCTCAAATTATACAAACTACTTTAGACCCTAATCAGTTACCAAAACTGCCTTCTAACTGGACTAAAAAAAATCAAGTTGGTTTTGATATTTCAGAAATTGCTTTTGTGAACTGGAGTGCCGGGGGAACAAGTTCTATTTCGGGTTTATTCAAAGGTGAATTTGGAAGAACTTATGCCAAAGGAAATCATAAATGGGTAAACGAACTTATTGTAAAATACGGTTTAAACAAACAAGACGGGACTGAATTAAGAAAAACTGACGACGCTCTTTTGATTAACTCCACTTACGGATTTAGAAAGGATACCATTTCAAACTGGTATTATTCAGCGAAATTTAATTTCAATACACAATTTTCGAACGGTTACAATTATCCAAACAGAGATATCGCAATTTCGAAACCTTTTGCACCAGCTTATATCTTTTTAGGAGCCGGAGCGGAAAATTCAAACAAAAAGAAAAACAGAACATTTTATTTCTCTCCAATTACTTTAAAGACCACTTTGGTACTGGATGACTACTTGGCTAATCAGGGATCTTTTGGTGTTAAAAAAGCAGTGTATGCACCAGATCCTCTTGACCCTACCGCTCAGATATTAATTGAAGAAGGACAAAAGGTAAAGGCCGAATTTGGTATTTTATTTACCGGATATATGAAAAGCGAGATTTACAAAAATGTATTTTACGAAAACAGATTGAGTTTATATACTGATTATCTAAACAAATTCGGTAACGTCGACGTCGATTATGACACACGCCTGGATCTTGTTGTAAATGCCTATGTTAAAGCAAATATTGGTTTGCATTTAATATATGATGACGACATCAAAACCAAAAAAGATGTTGTTGATGCCACTACAGGAGCAACAACTCAGGTAAATGACGGTCCAAGAGCCCAGTTGAGACAAGTTTTAGGAGTTGGTTTGGTTTATGCTTTTCAATAATTAAAATGGTATTTCTCCAATAGTAAGAGAATAAAAAAATCACCCCATAAAAATGATATTTTTATGGGGTGATTTTTTTTACTGAAACCTAATTAGCTCTATTTAATTATTTTTTCTTCCGTTAATTGTTTCGAATAATTCCAACGCGTTCCCGTCCGTTAAAAGCGAAACATAATGACAGATATGAAGCAGACGCTCGTATAAATTGCCTTTATCCAAATGATGTTTTTCCGGCAGCATTTTCAAAATCAGTTTATCGTAGTTTGAAGCCGTTCCGTCATATTTATTATTGAATGCTGTTATGAATTTATCCAACAAAGTTTGAATAATTTGATAACCCACAATTTCTTTCTCGATTACTTCGCGGCTCTGATAGATTTTCTCCACACTTAAATTGATAATATCGTTCATCTGAGCTTTGTACTTACTTTTATCAGTTAAAGCATAGGGAAATTCTCCAGCCAAAATTGCTTCTTCATTTTCAATAAAAACATCTACTGCATCATTAATTAACGCACCAATTGCCAAAGCACGCAAATAACTAATTCGATCTTCTTTGGTTTCTAATAATTTATATTTGGCAACACCTATATTATCTTTCACCAGTTTTATAAGGTATTCTAACGCATAATCTTCAGAAACCAATCCCAAATTTATTCCATCTTCAAAATCGATAATCGTGTAGCAAATATCATCTGCAGCTTCAACTAAATAAGCTAAAGGATGTCTTTCAAAACCGATATCGCCATCAGATTTGTTGGGAATCATTCCCATATCATGGGCAACCTCCTCAAAGAATGCTTTATCTGTCTGAAAGAAACCATATTTTTTGTCGGCAATATTATTGGTTGGTTTTTTAGGAAGACTTTCTTTCGGATATTTCATAAAAGCGCCCAAAGTCGCGTATGAAATTCTTAACCCGCCTTCAATTCCCGGACGGCTTGCAGTCAATACTGAAAATCCATTTGCGTTTCCTTCAAAATCTATTAAATCCTGCCATTGTTTAGCCGTCAATTTATCTTTATACTTCAATCCATTTCCGATTGAAAAATACTCGCCAATTGCTTTCTCACCAGAATGTCCAAAAGGAGGATTTCCAATATCATGCGCTAATGAAGCTGCAGCCACAATAGCTCCAAAATCATTCATATGATAACCATGAATTTCTTTTAAATACGGATATTTTTCGATGATTCTTTTTCCAACCAAACGTCCTAAAGAACGTCCGACAACTGAAACTTCTAAACTGTGCGTTAATCTTGTATGCACAAAATCTGTTTTTGAAAGCGGAATAACCTGTGTTTTATCCTGCAAAGATCTAAATGCCGCCGAAAAGATAATTCTGTCATAATCAACTTCAAAACCTAGTCGCGTGTCGTCTTGTTCTACACGTAATCTTTTGCTTGTATCGCCTTGGCGTTTTAGTGATAAAAGTTGTTCCCAGTTCATTTTTTAATTTTAGATTTCAGATTGTTGATTTTAGATTTAGGATCTAAACGCCAAAAATACATTTTATTTTAGGACTTTTCTAAAGATACTAATTCGAGATGTTCTTTTATTTGCTCTTCGAGTTTAGATTTTACAACAACAAAAGTTTGAGAATTTTTATCATGCAAACCTAAAGCACGACCTCTTAAAAAACTCAATGGTTCAAAGGGAAAAATGCGTATTAAAGTTCGCGCCAAGATGTTAATAAGAGTCGGTTTTGAACCGTCTCTCATTACAACAATTGTTTTAGTAAAATATTTGGCTGGAGACCGGGCAAAAAATGCCTCTGTAATTCCAAAATATACAAAACTAATAATACTCCAAAACAAATAACGTTCAATTATACCAGAAAGATTTATTCCTTTTGAAATCTCCAAATTAATTAGAAAAATTATTACCAATCTAACAATAATAACCTTTATTATACCGTCAATAATAAAGTTTAAAAATCGCTTTTGTTTTGATGCCAATAAATAATTTGAGATTTCAAAATCTTCATTCTTCATTTTTATTTCTGATTTAGGAAAGCTAAAAATACATTTTATTTTAGGATTTTAAAGTCATTAAAACTCCAATGCCGTACTATGCTTTATTTCTCCCATTACAAAAATACTGTTCGTATTCCCGATGTTTTCAATCGTCGATAATTTATTCATTACAAAATCCTGATAACTAGCCATATCTTTGACTAAAATCTTCAGCATAAAATCATAATCGCCTGCAATATTGTAACATTCTATAATTTCAGGAAGTGCCACAATATCTTTCACAAAATTGCTACCCACGTTTTTTGCGTGCTCTTTTAAACGAACATTACAAAAAACAGTCATCCCTCGATTCATTTTATTTTTATCCAACAAGGCAACATATTTGGTAATATATCCGTCTCTTTCCAATCTTTTTATACGCTCGTAAACAGGCGTAACTGTCAGAAATAATTTACTGGCAAGGTCTTTTGTATTGATATTTGAGTTTTCCTGAAGGTGTTTCAGTATCAATAAATCGGTTTTATCTAAATTTTCCATAGTAATTTTTACGGCTAAAGGTTCTTTAAAAAGAGTTTCACAGTATTATAATCTTCAAAAAATCACTTTTAAAAGACAATTTACTTAAATAATAACCAAATATAAGTTTTATAATCTAATACAATAAATTTGTTCAGTAAAAAATACTGAATCAAAAATGAAAACAAATAATTTAGGTTACCCAAGAATTGGCAGCAACAGAGAATTAAAAAAAGCCTCAGAATTGTATTGGGCAGGGAAAATTTCTGTGGATGAATTAATCGAAACCGGAAAAGATATTCGTCGCAGAAACTGGCATTTACAATCAGAAGCCGGGGTTGATTTAATTCCGTCTAACGATTTTTCTTTTTACGATCAGGTTTTGGATTTGACTTTGACTGTTGGAGCAATTCCGCAGCGTTATCAGGAATTCGCTAAAACTAATTCGGCTATCGATTTGTATTTTGCAATGGCAAGAGGTGCCCAAAAAGACGGACAGGATGTTGTCGCAATGGAAATGACAAAATGGTTCGATACCAATTATCATTACATCGTTCCTGAATTCACGAAGAACCAAAAATTTGAATTGTTTTCTGAAAAAATAATTAATGAATTCAAAGAAGCAAATGCTTTAAAAATCGCAACAAAACCAGTTTTAATTGGACCGATTTCGTATTTGCTTTTGGGAAAAGAAAAAGAAGAAGGTTTTCATCGAATTGATCTTATTGATAAATTGCTTCCCGTTTACTTCGAAATTTTCGAAAAATTACAAGCCGAAAATGTGGAATATATTCAGTTAGACGAACCTTTCTTAGCTTTGAATTTAACAGATAAAGAGCGTAATACTTTCACAAAAGTGTACAATGAAATCAACATTCGTTTTCCTAAAATTAAAATCATTCTAGCGAATTATTTTGATTGCTTTGGAGAGAATTTGGCAACTGCATTGGCTTTGCCTGTTGATACTTTCCATTTAGATTTGGTACGTTGTCCTTCTCAATTAGATGATATTTTAGAATCAGGACAATTGGCTTCAAATGTAAATCTTTCTTTGGGAGTTGTTGACGGAAGAAATATCTGGAAAAATGATTTCAAAAAATCGTTAGAATTAATTCAAAAAGCAATTGATGCTTTGGGTGAAAACAGAATTTTAGTAGCACCGTCTTGTTCTTTAATTCACAGTCCGTGCGATTTAGATTTAGAGACAAATGATGAAACACTTACGCCGGAAATCAAACAATGGCTGGCTTTTGCCAAACAAAAAATCAACGAAATTGTACTTTTAAAACAATTTGCTTCGAACGAAATTGATGTAAAAAATTCGATTGATTTTGAAAGAAACGTAATAGCAAATGACAATCGTAAAACTTCAAAATTAATTCATAACAATGAAGTCAAAGCGCGTGTCGCCAGAATTACAGTTTCTGATGACAAACGTAAAAGTACTTTTGCAATAAGAAGGAAAAGCCAGATTGAGGCTTTAGATTTGCCTTTATTCCCGACAACCACAATTGGTTCTTTTCCACAAACGGCTGAAGTAAGAAGCTGGAGAGCAAAGTTCAAAAAAGGAGAATTAACCACAGAACAATACAACGATCTGATCGAAAAAGAAACCGAAGCTACGATTCGTTTTCAGGAAGAAACCGGAATTGATGTTTTGGTTCACGGAGAATTCGAACGTAATGATATGGTCGAATATTTTGGAGAACAATTGGCCGGATTCACTTTTACAAAAAATGGCTGGGTGCAAAGTTACGGAAGCCGTTGTGTAAAACCTCCGGTTATTTATGGCGATGTTTCAAGACCAAACCCAATGACAGTAAAATGGTCGAAATATGCGCAGTCTTTAACTCCAAAATGGGTAAAAGGAATGTTGACAGGACCGGTAACTATTTTACAATGGTCGTTTGTTCGTAACGATCAGCCACGTTCTGAAACTTGTACACAAATTGCATTGGCGATTCGTGATGAAGTGGTAGATCTTGAAAAAGCCGGAATCAAAATCATTCAAATTGATGAGCCTGCAATTCGCGAAGGATTACCTTTAAGAAAAGAAGAATGGGCAAATTATTTAAGTTGGGCTGTAAAAGCGTTCCGTATTTCTGCAAGTGGCGTTCAGGACGATACACAAATTCACACACATATGTGTTACAGCGAATTCAACGATATCATTCAAAACATCGCCGATATGGATGCTGATGTTATCACAATTGAATGTTCGCGTTCTCAAATGGAACTTTTAGATGCTTTTGCCAACTTTAAATATCCAAACGAAATTGGACCTGGAGTTTATGATATTCATTCGCCACGTGTGCCTTCAAGCGCCGAAATGGTTCGATTATTAGAAAAAGCTTCGGCAGTTATTCCGGTAGATCAATTATGGGTAAATCCGGATTGTGGTTTAAAAACACGTCATTGGGATGAAACTAAAAAAGCCTTAATCGAAATGGTTGCTGCTGCTCAGGAAATGAGAGCTGTCGTTGAAAACGGCGCAACCGTATAATTTCATTTGAATATATTTTTGTTTTTTAGTGCCAACAAGTGGAATCGAAAATTCTTGTAGTTATGATTTAGTTTCGATTTCACTTAAGTTGGCATTTTTATTTAGAGAAAGCAAATTATGATCTAATAGAGCGTATTTAAAAATATACAATTTTCGTTTTTTGAAGCAGAAAATTTTCGTTTTCAAAACACGACCAGTCCCGCTATCCGCTATATCTTTTTCTGTCTAAAGGAGCCAGAAAAAGGATATCGCTTCTATCGGGGCTAAATGAGAATGTTTAGTTTTCATAAGATTTCAGGCAGAAAACAAAAAAGCATCTGCCGCGGCAGATGCTTCTTCAAAATTGAAATATAATCTAAGATTAGAAATTTTTAGAAACCCCAATATTAAATGTTTTACCAAAATTAAAATCGAAGTTTTTATATTCTGGTCCGTTGTTTTCATAATTTATTGTACCGTAGTTTAAACCTCCAATATTAAAGTTTAGACCAAAACCTTTTTTCATATTGATAAAAAGAGCTGGTGTTACACCAACATACATACCATCACCTTTAGCAGTTGTAGTAATTGGTCCTGCATACGTTTTGTCTTTTTCACTTTGATAACCTAAACCTAATTCTGCAAAGAATGAAAAAGTTGGATTCAATGGCATTGTGTAACGTAAAAATGCGCCTAATTTCGTAGTATTGAATCTGTCTTCGTTTGTTCCTTGTTTGGTTTTAGAAGAACCAAAAGAAGCTTCACCTCCCACAGTCCAATTTTCATGAAACTGGTAACCTACCTTTGGAGAAAAGTCAAATTCATTGTTTTTTACTTCGTTATTCCCAAGAGTTCTTGTTTCTGAAGAATAACCAATACTTCCACCTACTAAGATTGTTCCTTTTTGAGCATTTGCAAAACTGCAGATAGCCAATGCAGCCATCACTAGAATTTTTTTCATAATTGAAATTTGTTTTATTTTAGCATTCCTTTAACAATAACGATGCCGTTGTTTTGGCTAAAAATTAAATTCTTTACAGAGCAAATTTTAGCAATCAAAACTATTTCTGTTTACTTTTGTAGCAAATAAAAAGTCATGTCGATAGAAGTAAACAGTATATCAAAAAGTTACGGAGCACAAAAAGCTTTAAATGGAATTTCTTTTAAAATTGAAAAAGGAGAGATCGTAGGATTCTTAGGCCCAAACGGTGCCGGAAAATCTACATTGATGAAAATTTTGACTACGTATTTACTTGCAGATTCTGGCGCAGCCCTTGTAAATGGTCATGATGTCATGACAAACACAAAAGCAGTTCAGCGTTCTATTGGTTATTTACCAGAGCATAATCCGTTGTATTTGGATTTGTATGTTCGTGAGTATTTGGCTTTTAATGCCGATGTTTATAAAGTTGCCAAATCAAGAATCGAAGAAGTTATTCAACTGACAGGCCTGTCAGCAGAAAGCCATAAAAAAATAGGACAATTATCTAAAGGATACCGCCAGCGTGTGGGGCTTGCGAACGCTTTATTGCACAATCCGGATGTTTTAATTTTAGATGAACCAACTACCGGCCTGGATCCGAATCAGTTAATGGAAATTAGAAATGTGATTAAAAATGTCGGGAAAGATAAAACAGTTTTTTTATCAACTCACATTATGCAGGAAGTGGAAGCTATTTGTGATCGTGTCATTATTATTGACAAAGGCCAAATTGTTGCAGATAAAAAATTAGACCATTTAGTTTCTGAAGATAAACAACAAGTTATAGAAGTTGAATTTGATTATCAGGTTGAAGAACAGCTTTTAGCAAAGCTCCCAAATATTACTTCATACATAAACACCCATGATATGACTTGGGAATTGACTTTTGTGGCAGATAAAGATATGCGTCCCGCTATTTTTGATTTTGCTAATGAAAACGGTTTGAAAACACTACAATTAAATCAGAAAAATAAAAATCTGGAGGCTGTTTTTAGAGAGATTACTAAGTAGTTTTCAGTCGCAGTTGCAGTTGTACATAAAAAGAGCTCGTTTAAATTATAATTTAAACGAGCTCTTTTTATTTCATTAAATTCTTCAGATAAATTGTAAATAACAAGGAAAGCAAAATTGCTGAAAGCCGTAAAATGTTTTTCAGAAAAACTCCATTAACTTGTATTGATTGTAAACTCGATTTTGTTTTAAAGAAGAAATCAATCCATTTTTTTGAATCCAATATAACCAGATAGAAAACGCCAATGGTTAACAATACAGATTGCAATAGCGCGCCGGCATTCATTTGATAAAACACATTAATTAAGGTTAAATTTAGAAGCAGAGAAAACAGAATTATTGCTCCGATTAATAATGTTCGTATAAATAATAACATATAGCCGCCAATAATTTGAATCAATGCTATTATTATTCCGAAAGCGTGTGAATATCCAAAATAATACCAAGTCAGCCATTCACCTGACTGCTGATTCATAGGCATACTGGAGATTTCCGCAGGAACAATAAATTGTAGTCCGTAGAATTTTTTCCACCCGAAACTCGCAATATTAAAAGCAATGCAATATCGAATACCACTGTATAAAATGGCGTAGACTTTGGCTGTATTTATTTTTTGTCTTTGTTCCAAAAAATGCCATACAAACGGAAATAAAACAGACAGGAGCAATGCAATTCCAACTCCCGAAAAAACTAAAACTGGCGGCAGCCACGGAACATTTCCACCATTGCCCAGCAACAAAAGCAAAGCAGCAATTTGAAGGCCAAGAATTAAAGAAGCGCCGTTTTTTTTTAAAATTGAATTTGAAATTTCTAAAGATGGTTCTAACATGGTTTTTATTTTTGAGTTAATATTCAGCAAATTTGAATATTAATCAAAAATCAAATGTTCGGGTGTACCTTTTCGAACGTAATTAAACTTCTTTTTTCATCAGGTCTGTATTAGATTTCACAAACTCTGTTGGAGATAATCCAATGTATTTTTTAAATGTAGTATTGAAAGTTGTTTTCGAATTAAAACCAGATTCAAAAGCAATTCCTAATATATTTAATTGACTATATTTCTCAGATAGAAGTAAGGTTTTTGCCTCTTCAATACGGTATTTATTTATAAAATTGTAGAAATTATCCTGATACATTTCGTTGATTAAAAACGAAGTTTCATTACTGGTAGCGTCTAATTTTTTAGCCAATTTCGGCAGACTCAAATCATTTTCTAAATATATTTTTTCTGACTGTATAAGCGTTTTTAATTTTTCATTTAATTCAGCCATTCGAGTATCTGAAACCCTTTTTGAATTTTCTTTTTTATCTATTTTGAGGGATGAAAGTTCCTGTAATTCACTTTGGCTAAAATCAAAAATCTCCCGTTGCTGCAATGAAAAGTACGCCAGAAAAAAAATGCTGGATAAGTACAGAAATGGTGTTAGATCAACTAGCTTTTTTAAATCGAAAAACAAGAGATTAAACCAAGCAAATACAATAACCAACAAAATCAGCAGAAAATATTTCAGCCATAACAAATCATTTTTTTCAACAGAAGATGAAAACTGTTTTATGTTTTTCAAATGTATTTGAAGTGTTGCAAAAGATAAAATCCAATAAATAATTATTTGTAATGGCAGTGCGTTCCTCAAAACAAAAAAAACTATTTTTCTTTCGTCCTCATCAAATTCAATATTTTTTCCTGTGACAAAAAATGGAATTCTAAAGATCAAAAAGCAAATAAAAGGCAGAAAATGCAATACATCTTTATGATGGATTTTTTTAGAAAATGAAGTAAAATATTGAATACTGATGTAAAGAAATGGTGCCGTTAAAAATCTCGACAAACCAATCGCTTCAAATAAATTTGGGTGTTTTAAATGAAAATTGGTATAAAACAAAGGTATTTCAATCATTGCCAAACCGAGGGTAATGATAAACAATCCCAGATAGCTGTTTGCAATTACATTTACTTTTCGGAGATTGGCAAACAATAAAAACCCCAACAGAAATGCCGCTCCCGAAGTAATACCCATTATAATTGGAGCGTTCATAGTATCAAAATTATTTTTAGCAAAATCATTTCACAAAATAATTATTGTCTTCGAACCAGTCCGCCAATCGTTGCGGCCATGTTTTTAAGGAGTTTGTTTTTGCTCTTTTTCCCATATTAAATGCATGTCCGCCTTTTGAATACAGATGCATTTCCACCGGAACATTTGCTTTTCGATATCCGTTAAGCAGTTCAATTATGGGAGCCGAACAACAGGAATCATCATTTGCCGCCAATAAAAAAGCGGGTGGTGCATCTGCCTTAATTTCTTTCGGGATAAACAATGGCCCGGGATAAACCAATATTTGAAAATTGGGTTGCGAGTCTATTTTATCAATTGGATCAGAAGTATTTTTCAAAACGTTATTGGCATTATAAGCGATCAAAGCGACTACTTCTCCGCCTGCTGAAAATCCCATTGCGCCAATTCGGTTAGCATCAATTTTAAATTCAGCAGCCCTGCTTCGAATTACTCTCATCGCTCTTTCAGCGTCCTGCTTAACATGAGTTTCTAACTTATAAGGTGAATCTTTAGTTCTTGCTAAACGATATTTTAAAACAAAAGCAGTTACTCCAATACTATTTAAAAAAGCAGCGGCATCTTTACCTTCTGAATTAAAAACCAGATTCTCATGTCCGCCTCCCGGGCAAATAAGTACTGCCATTCCGTTTGGCTTCTCTGGAAAATAAGCTGTTACAGAAGGATTATGAATATTCCTTACCCACCAATCCTGAGCTTGTTCAGGTTCATCTTTACGATTTTCGAAACCCGGAGCCCCATTTTCCCACAAGCCAATTTTGGTTCCGTTTTGTTGTGAAAATCCCTGATTACAAAAAATGAAAAAAAATAGATAAAGACAAAATTTAATTTCTGATTTCATGTCGAATCATTTAAACTGATTTATAAATATACTATAAAGCATTTAATGTTTCTTTCATTTCACCTATAACAACTTCAATATCAGTTTCGTTTGTGCGCCAGTTTACAAATGAGGCCCTGATTCCTTTACGATTTTGATACACCGTTGGCGTCATAAATACTTTTCCTTTATCATTTAAAAGCGTCAAAAACTCGCTTACTTTTTCCTGATTGTGATTTCCCTTCAAAGTAAAACAAACATTATTAAGGCGAATTGGAGCCAGCAATTCAAAATTCCCTTCTTCGATCAATTCATTTCCAAAATGCATCGCCAATGAAGTGCTATTCTCCACAATATCGCAAAAACCTTCTTTCCCGTATGCTAATAACGAAAACCAAACTGGCAATGCTCTTAAACGACGTGAATTTTCCGGCAATACATTCAAATAATTAAAATTCTCTAACGGATTTCCTAAATAAGGCGCGTTCGAATTCTGAAATGTTTCTATCTGCAAACTGGTATGCTCTTTTTTAATCAAATAAAAAGCACTTTCATAAGGTACGTTTAGCCATTTATGACAATCAATTGTGATACTGTCTGCTCCTTCCCAGCCTTCAACCAAATGTTTATACTTATCCGAAACTGCAGCAAATCCTCCAAAAGCAGCATCAATATGCCACCAGAAATTGTATTTTGCTTTTAGTTTTGAAATAGCTTCAAAATCATCAAAATCGGCTGTATTTACTGTTCCTGCACTTGAAATTAAAATGAAAGGTTTTCCATTTAAATTTTTAATATTTTCCTCTAAATCGACAATATCAATAGCTTCACGATTGCCTTCAGCAGTTTTAACTGTGGTAAAATTATTACTTCCAATTCCTAACATTGCCAATGATTTTATTGAAGAAGAATGTGGCGTTGCGCTTAATATGTTGATTGTTTCAAAAATTCCGTTTTTTGCAAAATCTTTCCCAAGTTGATTTCCAAACCATTGTCTGGCAACGCCTAAACAAGTGAAATTCGACATTGTTGCACCTGTTACAAATCCGCCTAAAAAAGAATCCGGCAAACCCAATAACTGTAATAATAAGTTAATAGTTTCAAATTCAATTAAAGCCGACGCACCACCTTGTCCTTTTATAGCTTGCGTATTTTGATCATAAACCGAAGCCAGCCAATCACCAACTATTGAAGCAGGGGTTGATCCTCCGGTAACAAATCCCCAATATCTTGGCCCTGGCGAAGCAACCATTAAAGGTGCTAATCGTTCATTAAATTCCTCCAGCGTAGCCAAAGAACCTAAACCTAATTCGTTTAATTCTCTGGTATAATCAATTGAATTTTTATTAGAAGTTGGAACATTTTCCAGGTTATTTAAAAAATCTATTCCTTGTTGTTTTGTTTTTTCTAAAATATTTTCGAGATCGTTTAGATCGTGTTGTAGTATTAAATTCATCTTGTTTTTATTTGAAAGAAGTGCTAGTTTAGTTTCACACAGATTATACAGAAAGCAGATTTAATTTTGGGATTTGGAATTTCTGGATTTGGAATTTGGAATTTTAAAAAATTGTTTTTTTTTAAACTACCATTTTGTTTTTTCGGAAAACCGCGAAATCACCATTGAACAAATCAAATCGCCATTGACATTTAATAAGGTCGCAATGGGATCGACTAATGTTCCTAAAATCATAGCAACCGGTAAAGCCTGTTCCATTGGTAATCCATAAACAGTAATAGCCAAAACTTCTCCGATATATCCTCCATTCGGAATTCCGCCTTCAACAATGGAAACAATTACCGTAATTCCAAGTGCCAAAAGTATAGTTGAAGGTTCTGTAAAATCCTTTCCAAACATGGCAAAAAGAACGGTTATTTTTAAAATGGAAGACATGCTAGAGCCGTCTTTATGCAAAGGCGCTCCGAGTGGAATAACCAGATTTCGAACATGTTTTGGGATGTTCATTTTTTCAGCCGCTTCAAGGTTTGCCGGAATTGTGGCAATACTGCTGCAAGTTCCGACTGCGGTTAAAGCCGGCGTAATATTATTGCTCCAAAATACAATGAAAGCTCTTTTTCCACCTGCAACAAAAGCATATAAACTAAAAAATACAAAGAAGTAAAAAATACAAGCGCCATAATAAACGCCCAAAGGTTTTGCATACACTCCAAATAATTGCGGCCCAAAAACCCCAACCTGATAGGCAAAATAAGCTCCCAAACCAATTGGGGCTAATTTCATAATCATATTCAAAAGTTGCTTCATGACTTCATTTCCTGAGTCCAGAAAACTTCTGAAAGCACCTCCTTTCTCGCCCGATTGCAAACTTGCAAATCCAATTAAAAAAGAAAAAATTATAAGCGCTAACATACTTTTTCGGGACAATAATTCGAAGAAATCATTTACTGTCAGCAATTGCGCTATTTGATCTCCAATACTCCCGGATTTTATATTTTCAATTGGAACTTTAGAAAGTATAATACTTTGATGAATTGGAAAGAGATAAACAGCCAAAATCATCACAATAGCAGAAATTAGAATTGTCGCCAGAAAAACGCCAATCATAATTACAAACAGTTTCCCTAACTTTTCTGTTCTTTCTAAATTGGCAATAGAAGATGCTATTGTAAAAAATATAAGTGGAATAATAGCTGTAAAAAGTAAGTTCAGAAAAATATCTCCAAGTGGTTTTATAACCAGGACATCTTTACCATAAAATAACCCTAAAATACTGCCGAGAATAATTCCGCCAAGAAGTAATAAAATACTGCTGTAGCTTTGAAGAAAATTGATTTTTTTAACCTCCATAATTTTTTAAAGTATTAGGATTTGCCGAAATAGGCACCTCAAATAAAAATCAATTAAATTACTCAAAAAAAGAGTTCAAAAACTATTTTTCTAAAACAATCGTAGTAAAGTCCCGATCAACTAATTCTCCTGTTCTGGTTTTTACTTTTTCGGTTAAAGTCTCTTTGTCTAAGATTTTAAACAGCGTTTTCTGCACTAATTGCTCTACTTTTTCAGTACTGTAAAGTTCAAATTCGAATTTGGTAAACGGAAGCTGTTTCATGAAACTTTCTTCTGCAAAAGTGATGCAGAAAACTCCATTTGGTTTTAAAACCCTGTATATTTCTGAAAGCAATTTTTCAGGTTCCTGCCAAAAATAAATGGTATTTACTGTAAATATTTTGTCAAAAAAGTCATCGTGAAACGGAACTGCGTTTCCGTCATAAAGTGAAAAGAAAGCTTGTTTTTGAGAAACAAAATTTCTGTTGATCTGGCGCGCTTCCTGAAACATTAATTCAGACATTTCAAGTCCGTAGTATTTCAGGTTCTCAGCCTGTTCGAATATAAATTCGACATGTCCCGCATTTCCATGACCTAATTCTAAAATAGAATTTCCGGCTTTTATATTGAGATTTTGAACAGAATGACGCGTCATGTTGATGTTGGTTTCATGCATCATGTTGGCCATTTCTATTCCTTTTTCTCCTGTTGGATGTTTTAGCTGAGCCGCGATTGCTTGTAATTCTTCTTTTTTCATAAAACTAAAATTAAATTCCAATTAAAAAATTCCAAATTCCAAGACATCATCGTCTTTTTTGTCATTCCGAGGAACGAGGAATCCCAACAAGTAGCTCGACAAAGATTGTCCGCTTTTCTGTGCAGAGTTACTTGCGGGGATTCCTCGTTCCTCGGAATGACAAAACTATACGCAAATGGCTAAAACGAGCAAAAACCCTTAAAAAATCTGACTCGCGATCTGGCGAATATTCTCAGATTTTCCCATAGAATAATAATGCAAAACCGGAACTCCGGCTGCTTTTAATTCAAGAGACTGCTGAATCGCCCACTCGATTCCGACTTGTTTGATCTCAGCATTATTTTTACATTTATCGACAGCATCAATTAAATCTTCAGGCAAATCGATTCTGAAAATCTGTGGTAAAATTTGTAAATGTCTTTGAACAGCAATTGGCTTAATCCCGGGAATAATTGGAATTGTTATACCAATTTCTCTTGCTTTTGCTACAAATTCAAAATATTTAGCATTATCAAAAAACATTTGCGTTACCACATAATCAGCACCTGCATCTACTTTTTCTTTTAATCTCTTTAAATCTGATTGTAACGAAGGTGATTCTAAATGTTTCTCCGGATAACCCGCAACACCAATACAAAAATCAGCTTTGTTATCGATATCCATAACTTCATGCAGATATTTTCCGCAATTCAAG
This sequence comes from Flavobacterium sp. Root420, assembly GCF_001427905.1. GTDB lineage: Bacteria > Bacteroidota > Bacteroidia > Flavobacteriales > Flavobacteriaceae > Flavobacterium. Next base: position 480,632 of record NZ_LMEF01000012.1, on the reverse strand, counting down.
TTATTGATTTGTCTAACTAAATCTATAGCAAAACTATTTCCTCCTAATTTAGGCACAAAAGATTGTTCGTCTTTCATGGCATCTCCACGAAGCGCCATTACATTGTTGATTCCCAAATATTGACAATCTACCAACATGTATTCTGTTTCTTCCTGTGTAAAACCTCCGCAAAGCAAATGCGGTACAGTATCTACATTGTATTTATGTTTTATAGAAGCGCAAATTCCAAGCGTTCCCGGACGCATACGAGTCAATTTTTTATCTAAAAGACCATTGCCTTTATCAATATAAATATACTCTTCGCGCGAAGTCGTTACATCAATAAACGGTGGTTTAAACTCCATCAACGGATCAATATTATCGTATAATTCCTGAATACTTTTCCCCTTTTGAGGCGGAATAAGTTCAAATGAGAATAAGGTATTTCCTTTGGCGTTTTCTATATGTTCTGTTACTTTCATTCTTTAGGTTATGAGTTATGAATTATGAGTTTTGAGTTGTTTGTGTAAAAAATCTGAATCAAAAACATAAATCAAATATCTTCTTGCTTTAAAATTATGAGTGAGTTCAAATCTAAAATCTACACTCTAAAATCATAAATTATTTTAATCTGCTATATTAGGGTTTAACCATTTTGATGCATATTCAGTTGAGACGTTGCGTCGTTTAGCATAATCTACAACCTGATCTTCTTTTATTTTTCCGAGTCCAAAATATTTACTTTTCGGATTTCCAAAATAATAACCAGAAACAGATGATGCTGGCCACATCGCCATACTTTCCGTCAGCGTTACCCCAATTTCTTCAGCCACATTTAAGAGCTTCCAGATTGTTGGTTTTTCCAAATGGTCCGGACATGCCGGATATCCTGGTGCCGGACGAATTCCTTTATAATTTTCTTCGATCAAATCTTCTGTAGAAAGTGATTCTTCAGGATCATAACCCCAGAATTCCTGACGTACTTTTTCGTGAAGATATTCGGCGAAAGCCTCAGCAAAACGATCGGCTAAAGCTTTAACCATAATCGAATTGTAATCGTCTAAAGCTGCCTCGAATTCGGCTGCCCATTCGTCTACACCAAAACCTGTTGTTACACAAAAAGCTCCGATGTAATCTGTAATTCCACTGTCTTTTGGTAAAATAAAATCAGACAAAGCTATGTTTGGAGCACCTTTCGTTTTTTGTGACTGCTGACGAAGCGTTAAGAATTTCTCCAACACTTTTCCGTTTTCATCACGCAATTCGATATCGTCATCGTCAACCTGATTTGCAGGGAAAATGCCGTAAATACCTTTTGCCGTTAATTTCTTTTCTGCCAAAATCACTTTCAACATTTCCTGAGCATCTGCAAAAACAGAAGTTGCCTGTTCTCCCACAACTTCATCCGTTAAAATCGCCGGATACTTCCCGAACAATTCCCACGTTCTAAAAAACGGTGTCCAGTCAATGTATGGAACCAAAACATCCAAATCAACTTCAACGATTTGTTTACCACTTACTTTTGGTTTTGTCGGTGTATATTCACTCCAATCCAATTGTAATTTGTTTTTACGCGCTTGTTCAATCGTCAGGAAGTTTTTATCTCTTGAACGGTTTAAAAACGTTTCTCTAAACGAATCGTATTCTGCACGAATATCACTTGCATATATTTTGCGATTGTGATCTAATAAATTTCCTGCAACGGTAACGGCACGTGAAGCATCGTTTACGTGAATTACAGTTTCTCTATATTGTGGAGCGATTTTCACCGCAGTATGCGCGCGTGAAGTCGTTGCTCCCCCAATCATAATCGGAATTTTAATTCCTTGTTTGTCTAATTCTTTTGCCAAATACACCATTTCGTCAAGCGAAGGTGTGATCAATCCGCTTAATCCGATAATGTCAACATTATGTTCGATCGCAGCCGCAATAATTTTTTCCGGAGGCACCATAACACCTAGATCTACAATCTCGTAATTGTTACAGGCCAAAACCACCGAAACGATGTTTTTACCAATATCGTGAACGTCACCTTTTACAGTCGCCATCAAGATTTTTCCGTTTCCTTGTTTATCTCCGGCTTGTTTGCTTGCTTCAATATAAGGCAATAAATACGCTACGGCCTTTTTCATTACACGCGCTGATTTTACCACCTGAGGCAGGAACATTTTTCCACTTCCGAATAAATCTCCAACCACATTCATCCCTGTCATCAAATTGATTTCGATAACTTCAATTGGTTTTGTTGCGGCCAAACGCGCTTCTTCAACATCTTCTTCAATAAAAGCATCAACTCCTTTTACCAATGAATGTGTAATACGCTCCTGAACCGTTCCCAAACGCCATTCCTGAATCGCTTTTTCATCACTTTTTACTTCGCCTTTTACGTTCTCTGCAAAATCTAAAAGTCGTTCTGTTGCGTCATCACGTCTGTTCAGAATTACGTCTTCAACGTGTTCTAATAAGTCTTTCGGAATATCATCGTAAATCGAAAGCATCTCCGGATTTACGATTCCCATTGTCATTCCGTTCTGAATCGCGTGGTATAAAAACACCGAGTGCATCGCTTCACGGACATGATCATTTCCTCTAAAAGAAAACGAAACGTTACTCACACCACCGCTAATATGCGCGTGAGGCAAGTTTTCGCGAACCCATTTTGTCCCTCTAAAAAAGTCCAAAGCATTTAAGCGATGTTCTTCCATTCCGGTTGCAACTGGGAAAATATTTAAATCGAAAATAATATCCTGCGGAGGAAAACCAACTTTGTTAACCAAAATATCATACGAACGCTGACAAATCTCCACTCTTCGGTCAAAATTATCGGCCTGACCTACTTCGTCAAAAGCCATGATAATAGCCGCCGCTCCGTAACGTTTGATTAATTTGGCGTGGTGAATAAAGGCTTCTTCGCCTTCTTTCAGCGAAATCGAGTTGACAACGCTTTTTCCTTGTACTACTTTCAGACCCGCTTCAATGATTTCCCATTTCGAGCTGTCGATCATAATCGGCACTCTCGAAATGTCGGGTTCTGATGCAATTAAATTCAGGAATTTTGTCATTGCCTGAACACCATCAAGCATTCCTTCATCCATATTAATATCGATGATCTGTGCTCCACCCTCTACTTGTTGTCTTGCAATATCAAGCGCCTCGTCATATTTCTCTTCCTTAATCAAGCGAAGGAATTTTCGTGAACCGGTTACATTCGTACGTTCCCCAACGTTTACAAAAACACTTTCGGGCGTAATAATCAACGGTTCTAATCCTGCTAATACAAGGTCTCTTCTTTTTTCTGCCATTTTTTCTAAGTTACTAAGGCCCTAAGATTCTAAGGTTCTGAGTTTTTTTATTCTATTTTTTATAAGGTCAAAACCTTTTATCTTTATAATCTTATTTTGGGCGTGTCCCTCCGGGTCGGGCTATCCGTTACAAGTCCTCGACCAATTTCGTTATCACTGCATTGGTCTGCGGGCTTTTCACTTCTATCCCTCACGCGGTATCGGTTTCATAAAACGATTTATTTTTTCACGATTTCAATTGTCGTTTTTGAAATAAATTTTTCAAATCTTTGAATCAATTTTATATTTCGTTCCTACGGAACTCTTGTTTTGATCCTTCATCATTTTCAACGGAATAAATTCCGTTGCTACCAACATTTCGTTCCTCCGGAACTTCTCTAAAAACGTTTAGTTTAATTATTTTCCATGCATCATATAAAGAACCTTACCGTTTTTTGCTGAGATTTTAATATCAAACACACCTCCAAAACCAATGCTATTAAAAGTACCTTCAATATGCCAAATAGAATCATTTTCTATTGTTACTGTATAAGTCTTTGATCTTCTATTTGATCTTTACCATATGATTCAAACAAAATTGGCTCTGCTATCCCAACAGCTGTCTCTTCTTTTGTAACTAAACAATCTTCACATTTAATGCTTTTTTGAAAAACCGTATTAGTCGTATAATTACAACTCATAAATATCAAACTAAACAGAAATGAAATTTTCTTCATAATTATCAAAAAGCTTACGACAATACCGGCGCAACACGTGGCTTATAATCCTTTGCAACTTCAGCAATTAATCGAATATGATCTGGAGTAGTTCCGCAACAACCACCGATGATGTTGATTAAATTATCCTCTAAATATTCTTTGATTAAGGCCTGAGTTTGTTCTGGCGTTTCATCGTATTGTCCGAATGCGTTTGGTAAACCAGCATTTGGGTGCGCCGAAACGTTGAACTGTGTATGCTGTGATAATGTTTTTAAATATGGCTTCAATAAATCGGCTCCAAGAGCGCAATTGAAACCTACGCTTAATAACGGAATATGTGATACTGAAATCAAAAACGCTTCAACAGTTTGCCCGGAAAGTGTTCTTCCTGAAGCATCAGTAATCGTTCCTGAAACCATGATTGGAATATCCAGATTGCGTTCGTCTTTTACTTCTTCGATGGCGAAAAGTGCAGCTTTGGCATTTAAGGTATCAAAGATTGTTTCTACCAAAAGTAAATCGCATCCGCCATCCATTAGCGCTTCTACTTGTTGTTTGTAAGCAATACGCAAATCATCAAAAGTTACAGCTCTATAACCCGGATCGTTTACATCTGGCGACATACTTGCCGTTCTGTTTGTCGGTCCGATGGATCCGGCCACGAAACGTGGTTTATTCGGATTTTTAACGGTGAATTCATCTGCTACTTCACGGGCAATTTTAGCCGATTCGTAGTTTAATTCGTAAACCAAATCTTCCAGGAAATAGTCGGCCATACCGATCGTAGTTCCTGAAAAAGTATTGGTTTCTACAATGTCTGCGCCAGCATCAAAATACGCAGTGTGAACATCGCGGATCGCTTGTGGTTGTGTTATGGATAGTAAATCGTTATTTCCTTTTAACGGATGCGGAAAATCCTTGAAACGCTCTCCTCTGAAATCTTCTTCTGAGAAATTATAGCGCTGCAACATTGTTCCCATTGCTCCATCAAGGATTAGGATATTTTTTTTAATTGCTTCCTGAATTGTTATTGCCATTTTTTTTGTCTTTTAGCTGCTAAGGTGCTGAGGCACTAAGATGCTAAGTTTTTATTCTATTATTTGAAACATACCTAACAGTCCCGAAGCCTCGGGATGAAAACCTGTTAGGATACTCGTTTTGATTCACATTAATTCCAAAAATTCACTATTGCCGGCTAATTAGCCCCGATGGGAGCAAATATCCTTTTATTCTGGGGTTCAGAATAAAAGATATTGTGGACAGCGGGAACGATGATGGCAAAAATGCGCCAATGATTCGCTCATGATACTGTGAATTCAGTAAAATAATATTGTAAGGTTGTCAGGAAAAGTTGAGGAAATACTTTATGTATTTGTGTTATCTATCTTTAATACTATGAATTAGTGTAAAGTAGAATTTAGCACCTTCTTTATGATAAAGGGTTGCTAAGGTTTCATCGGGTCTATCCCTCCGCCTTTCGTGATAACTTTCAATAAATTTAGGAACGGTGCAAAGGTATGAAATAGCCTTGCGACTTGCAAGTTTTTTTTTAAGGTTCTAAGGTGCAATCCCGAAGCTTCGGGACTGAGGCTCTAAGTTTGGAATTCAAATTTGTATTTGCTTACATAAAGCTCCAGCGGAGCATAATATTTATAGCCAAAAATTACCCGTTTGACCAAAGCTCCAGAGGAGCGATATCTTATTATTATAATTTAATATGTCACCCCGATGGGGTTTTAAAAACATATTCTGTTTATTCTATAAATATTCCATCCCTCTGGGATTAAATATTCTAAATTCAAATTCTTAGCTATTTTTTCTTACTTGCTTTTGCAAACGGATTAAAATCTAAACAAAGCTGTAACCAAAACTCTAAATCCTTATTTCTTTGCCAGCCATTTTCTGTGACGAAAATGTAGTTTTTCATTGGTCTTTCAGAGCTTGACATTGGTATTATATCGTCTCTTTCTATTGCATCTGCATAGACATTATCATCAATTCTGCAAAGCAAGAGATTTTCTCCCGTTTGTTTGTCAAGTCGGGTTCCGCAGCACATTTTATTGTCTACCATAAAAACAAGTCCGCCAAACATTTTCTTTTCGAAAAAGTCAGCTTCTTTATGCTGTAGAAACGTTCGGATTCGTTGTGCATTATCTTCGTCGAAAGCCATTTTTTTAAGGTTCTAAGATTCTGAGTTACTAAGATACGAAGTTTTGAAATTAATATTCCATAAAAGACCGTAAACGAGAAAGGTTCTGAGATGCTAAGTAAAAAACTTAGAACCTCAGAACCTTAGTATCTTAGAAGCTTTAAAAACTAAACTATCGCTTTAACGACCGCTTTTGGCGCTTCTTTACGTGTTCCGTCGAAACCGTCTACTCCGGAAACTGTTGTATATTTCAATACATATTTTTTACCCGGATTGATAATTTGGTATGCTGCCTGGCACATTAAAGTTGCTTCGTGGAAACCACAAAGGATCAATTTTAATTTCCCTGGGTATGTGTTTACGTCTCCAATCGCGAAGATTCCCGGAATATTCGTCTGGTAATCTAAGGCATTGTTTACTTTAATGGCGTTTTTTTCGATATCTAATCCCCAGTCTCCAATTGGACCTAATTTTGGTGTCAATCCGAAAAGTGGAATAAAGAAATCTGTTTCGATTTTACGGTGTGCTCCGTTTTCTTCGATATCTAAAGACTCAACATGCTCAGCACCGTTGATTCCGATTACTTCTGCCGGTGTAATTAATTTAATTTTTCCAGACGTTTTTAATTCCTGTACTTTTTCTACAGAATCTAAAGCTCCTCTAAATTCATTTCTTCTGTGAATTAAAGTTACTTCTGAAGCTATATTCGCCAAAAAGATACTCCAGTCTAAAGCTGAATCTCCTCCTCCGGCAATTACAACTCTTTTATCTCTGAATTTCTCTGGATTTTTGATGAAGTATTTTACTCCTTTATCTTCATAAAACTCGATATCCTCAATAAGTGGCTTACGTGGCTCAAAACTTCCTAAACCTCCAGCAATAGCAATAACTGGCGCGTGAAATTTAGTTCCTTTATTTGATGTTACAATGAAACTTCCGTCTTCTTGTTTGTCGATTGTTTCAGCTCTTTCTCCTAATGTATAACCTGGCTCAAACTGCTTAATTTGCTCTTGTAGGTTATCAATTAAATCTCCTGCTAAAACTTCCGGGAAACCAGGAATATCATAAATAGGCTTTTTTGGATACAATTCTGAAAGTTGTCCTCCTGCTTGTGGTAAAGCATCTAAAATATGACATTTTAATTTCAATAATCCTGCCTCAAAAACGGCAAATAAACCTGTTGGCCCTGCTCCAATTATAAGTATATCTGTTTTAATCATTATGGTTGTTGTTTATAATCATTCTTAATAGCACAAAGAAACGAATAAATTATTTTACTGCCAATGATTTTTGTCATTGATTTCTTTGCGTAATTTTCTACTCTTTATTTTTTAATGAAGCGGTAATTTCGTTCATCCTTTTAACCTTGTCTTCAAAATTGCCTTTCAGTGTCTTTCGGTATTCGTTCAGATTTTCAACCATTTGATTGATGTCTTCCGGAATTACCTCTTCGAAAAACTCTCGCAATCTTTTGGCAGTTGTTGGCGATTTTCCATTGGTCGAAATGGCGATTTTTACATTTCCTTTCGTTACGATTCCGCCTAAATAATAATCACATAAATCTGGCGTATCTGCGATATTGCAAATCAAATAACGCTTTCGGGATAAATCGTATACCTTTTTGTTAACTTTTAAATCATCGGTACAAGCGATTACCATATGGCGTTTTTTGAGCATTTTCTTTTTGAACTTCGATTCCGTCAATTTAATTGAAGGATGATTTTCTGCTAAAACTTTAATTTCTAAATGAAAGTCGGGCGCTACCACCTCAACATTTGCATTTGGACTTGACTTCAGCAAAAAAGAAAGCTTCTCTAATCCAACATTTCCTCCACCCACAATCAACACATTCAGATTGTGCAGCTTTAAGAATATTGGATATAATTCATTCTGTTCCATTTTAATTTATTTTCATCTAATCAAAATTAGATGATTTATATCTTATCGAACGATTTCTTTTGATAGAAATTCTTCGTAAAAGCCTTTTAATTTATTGCTTTCTCTCACCACTTCTCCGAGAACTATAATCGCTGGCGAACTTAGTTTCTTCTCTTTTACAATTTCTAAAATCGAATTTACGGTTCCAACTCCTATTTTTTCATCAGCCGTTGTTCCGTTTTGAATGATCGCTACGGGCAAATCTCCTTTGTTTTCTTTTTGAAACAAATCGATAATTTGAGATAATTTGTGCATTCCCATCAAAATAACCACTGTTGCTGATGACTGTGCGGCCAAGGCTACATCTACAGATAATTTTCTATCAGAAGTTGTACCTGTAATCGCCCAGAAACTTTCTGAAACACCTCTTTTTGTAATCGAAATTCCCTGACTTGCGGGAACTGCCACTACCGAAGAAATTCCAGGAACAACAACAGTCTCGATTCCGAAACTTTCAATAAATTCTATTTCTTCGCCTCCACGTCCAAAAATAAACGGATCACCGCCTTTTAGTCTAACTACATTTCCGTAAGTCAAAGCGTTATCAACAATTAATTGATTGATCTGATCTTGCGTATAAGCGTGATTTCCAATTTTCTTCCCAACAAAAATTTTGATGGCATTTTTGGATGCGTACGCTAGTATATCTTCATTGGCCAATGCATCGTACAAAACCACATTCGCTTCAGCCAATGCTTTTGCGCCTTTCAGCGTAAGCAAATCCGGATCGCCGGGACCTGCACCGACTAAAGTTACTTTTGGTTTGATATTAAGCATTTGCTAATTCTTGAGCTCTATATTTTTCAATGGTATCAAAAAATGCAATTCCTTCCTGAATGTATTGTTTTGCAAAAGCTTCTGAAGGCTCATTTTTATTGATTTGATACACTAATTCTTTGAATGATGTTGGCAATTCAATTTTACCAGTTGCGATGAAAACAGTATCAAACAAATCAACAATTCCTGCGTGATTGTTTGTTTTTTCGTTTTCAGATAGTAACAATGCTTTTGCACCATTTACAAATCCGGCGTAAGCATGATAAATAGAGTCTGACCATTTTCCTTCGTCGAAAGATTCTTGTGCGAAAGTCAATTTATCTTTAGCTTCTAATAATAAAGTCGCCACTAAATCGATCACAACACCGGCACATTCTCCAACTCCAACTGCTTTTACATAGTTATCGGCGTTACCCCAATCCACAAAATCAGCATCGGTTAAATTGGTTACATCTGCGAAAGGTTTCAAAATTTCATAGAAATATTTCTCTCCTTTTTGATCGTAATAGTTTAGGAATTTTTCTCCGTTTGCATTAGCATCAAAATCATTTAAGATGGTACGCAAAGCATCTGGTCCTCTTCTGCTTGGGATTTTGATTACTTTATCAGCAAAACGTCCTTCTCCATTTCCTAATCTTCCTCCGCCTAATAAAACCTGTAATGCCGGCGCAACTAATTTTCCTGAATTGATTGACATACCCTGAAAACCAATTGCAGACATGTTGTGTTGTCCACAAGCGTTCATACAACCAGAAATTTTAATTTCGATTTCGCGGTTGTTTAAGTACTGCGGATATTCTGCGCTTATCACTTTTTCCAATTCTTCTGCAATACCGGTACTACTTGCAATCCCCAAATTACAAGTATCAGTACCGGGACATGCCGTAATATCAACTGTAGAATTGTAACCTAAATGAACAAAATCCAATTTGGCTAATTCCTGGTAAAAGAAAGGAAGATTCTCTTCTTTTACATGACGTATTACAATATTTTGACGCAATGAAAAACGAAGTTCATTTGCTGCGTAATTTTTAATTAAAGCGGCTAATAACCTAGCTTTATCCGTATAAAAATCTCCTAATAAAATTTTGATTCCAATAGCATAATAACCCGCTTGTTTTTGAGCAATTACATTAGATTTTTTCCACGCTTCATAAGCTGCAGTATCTTCAATTGTAACTTGTGGCACTTCTAATAAAGGCTCCGGAATTGGACCGTCAAAAGCAGTGGTGTCAATTTCGTAGGTTTCAAAAGCGATTGCTTTTTTCTCTTTTTCAACTAAATCAAGAAAAACATCTCTTCCCATCTCTTTGATTAAGAATTTCATACGCGCTTTCATTCTTTTTGCACGCTCGCCATATCGGTCAAAAATACGGATGATTCCTTCTGCTGTCGGGATGATTTGATTTACCGGAATAAATTCTGAAAGCAACTCGGCGTGGGCTGGCTGTGAACCCAAACCTCCACCAAAAACAACTTTAAAACCTTTTTCGCCATTTACAATTTTTGGAATAAATCCTAAATCGTGTAAATAACTCAAAGCCGTATCTTCATCAGATGATGAGAACGAAATTTTGAATTTACGTCCCATTTCCTGACAAATAGGGTTTCTTAATAAATATTGAAACATGCCGTGTGCATAAGGCGAAACATCAAATGGTTCGTTTACATCGACACCTGCCAATTCACTTCCTGTAATATTTCTAACCGTGTTACCACAAGCTTCACGTAACGTAACATCGTCTTTAGCTAAATTTGCCCAAAGTTCTGGTGTTCTGTCTAAACTCACATAGTGAATCTGAATATCCTGACGCGTTGTAATATGTAAACGTCCTGTAGAATATTCGTCAGAAACCTTAGTGATACGCACCAATTGCTCGCTGGTAACTTTACCGTAAGGCAATTTAATACGAATCATTTGAACGCCTTCCTGACGTTGTCCGTAAATTCCACGTGCTAAACGAAGACTACGAAAACGCTCATCATCAATTTTTCCTCCACGGAATAAATGAATCTTTTTTTCTAAATCGATAATCTCTTTTTGAACTATCGGATTTTCTATTTCTGTTCTAAAACTTTCCATTTTCTTTTGGGCTTTAGGCTTTAAGCTTTAGGCTCTAAGCTTTTTTACATTCTTGCTTTAGGCTTTAGGCAGTAAGCTTTAAGCTTACCTAAATACCTGGATATTTTTTTGAGCTTATAGCCTATAGCTTAAAGCGTACTGCAGGTTTATCTAATAAATCCTACTCCTGCTGTCGTGTTCGTTGCGGTATCAATTAAGATGAAAGCTCCGTTTGATTTATTATCGTTATAAGCATCAAAATATAAGGGCTTGCTTAATTTGATGGTTACTTCTCCAATTTCGTTGATCGCTAATTGCGATGCTTCTTTTGTTCCTGAATAATCGGTTGAGATGGTATTTTTAATACTTTCTACTTTTGCTAAAACGGAGTTGGTGTTGTGTTGTACAATATATTTTGTACCTGCAACCAGTTTTTTACTGTCCATCCAACAAACTGTTGTATTGATTTCTTTTTCAATTTTTGGAAGTTCTGATGATTTTACAATCATATCACCTCTTGTCACATTGATATCATTTTCTAATTCGATTGTGATGGATGAACCTGCAACAGCTTCATCAAATGTTTTATCGAAAAAGTGAATTTTTGAAACTTTTGATTCCGTTAAAGAAGGAAGAACTGTTACAGCATCTCCAACTTTAATAGAGTTTCCGTATAATTTTCCGGCGTAACCTCTAAAGTCGTGGTATTCTTCTGTTTTTGGACGAATAACTGTCTGAACCGGGAAACGTGCTTTTCCTGCTTCAAAAACATCTGAAGCATGTAATCCTTCTAAATGTTCCAATACCGTTTGACCATCATACCATGGCATATTCTCCGATTTATCAACTACGTTTCCACCGTTGATTGCGCTTAACGGAATGTAACTTACGTTTTGCTCTTTGAAAGTACTTTTAGCATTTAATGCCTGAAAATCGGCTTTGATTTTGTTGTACACTTCTTCAGAATAATCAACTAAATCCATTTTATTGATCGCAACGATTACCTCTTTTACTCTCAATAAATTATTGATAAAAAAGTGACGGTAGGTTTGCTCAATTACTCCTTTTCTGGCATCAATTAAAATGATAGAAACCTGAGAAGTTGAAGCTCCTGTAACCATGTTTCTTGTATATTCTACGTGACCCGGAGTATCGGCAATAATATAACTTTTCTTTGCAGTCGAAAAATAAATATGTGCTACGTCAATCGTGATTCCTTGCTCTCTCTCTGCTACTAATCCGTCAGTTGCCAATGAAAAATCAAGATAATCGTACCCTTTTTGTTTACTGCTTTTTTCGATTGCCTCGATTTTATCTGTAGTCAATGATTTTGTATCGTACAATAATCTTCCGATCAAAGTACTTTTTCCATCATCTACACTTCCTGCTGTTGCTATTTTTAAAACTTCCATTCTAATATTTTTGTTTCAGGTTTAAATTTTTTGTTTCAGGTTTCAAGTTTCAAGTTGCTTACCTTTGAACTTAAGTTTAAATCTGTATGTTTTTGTTTTTCTGATTTTGACTTTAATTACGTTCCGAATTGCATTAATAATTTACAATTCACAATTAATAATTATTAAAAGTATCCTTGTTGTTTTCTTTTCTCCATTGCAGCTTCAGAACGTTTATCGTCGATTCTGGCTCCTCTTTCAGAAATAGTTGAAGTTCTGATTTCTCCAACAACTTCCTGAATTGTTGCTGCATAAGATTCAACAGCGGCTGTACAACTCATATCTCCAACGGTTCTGAAGCGAACAATTCGTTCTTCGATTTGTTCGTCTTCCTCTTGGTACACATAAGGAGAATGCGACCAGATTAAACCGTCTCTCAAAAAAACTTTTCTTTTATGTGAAAAATAAATTGATGGAATCTCGATGTGTTCTTTTTCGATATAACTCCAAACATCTAATTCTGTCCAGTTTGAAATTGGAAAAACACGAACGTTTTGGCCATTTTCTATTTTCCCGTTCAAAATATCAAACAATTCCGGACGTTGGTTTTTTTCATCCCATTGACCAAAATCGTCACGAACTGAAAAAATACGTTCTTTAGCTCTTGCTTTTTCTTCATCACGACGCGCTCCGCCAATACAGGCATCAAACTTAAATTCTTCAATTGCATCTAAAAGTGTAATGGTCTGTAAGCTGTTTCTACTAGAATATTTTCCAGTTTCTTCAACCACTTTTCCTTCGTCAATAGCATCCTGAACATTACGAACGATTAACTCCAATCCTAATTCTTCTACCAATTTATCTCTGAAAGCAATTGTCTCAGGAAAATTATGTCCTGTATCAACATGCAAAAGAGGAAACGGAATTTTAGCGGGGAAAAAAGCTTTTTGCGCCAAACGTACCAATGTTATAGAATCTTTTCCTCCAGAGAAAAGTAAAACCGGTTTGTCAAACTGTGAAATTACTTCTCTGAAAATGTATATTGCTTCACTCTCTAAAGCGTTTGTTTTTAATACTGAACTCATTGTGTTTTTTTGTTTCAAGTTTCAAGTTTCAAGTTTCAGGTTGCAAGTTTTGTGGTGTACTCTGAAATTCTCAACTATTGTTTTATTCTATTCTCTTGTCTCTTGCTTCTATATTCTTTGCTCTATTCTCTTTACTCTTTCTTCGCGCTGTGCAATCCACATTCTTTATGACTTGATTCCCACCACCATCTTCCGGCTCTGATATCTTCACCAGGAAAAATGGCTCTTGTACATGGCGCGCATCCTATACTTACGAAACCTTGTTTGTGTAAAGCATTTTGCGGAACATTATTTTCTGACAAATACGTTTCAACTTCTTCTAAAGTCCACTTTAATAATGGATTGAATTTGATGATTTCAAAACCTCCGTCATATTCAAAAAGCTGAAGATCATTTCTATTTTCAGATTGTTCAGCTCTTAAACCTGTGATCCAAACTGAATTTCCTGCCAAAGCTTTCCTTAACGGAACCACTTTTCGGATGAAACAACATTCTTTTCTATTCTCAACCGAATCATAAAAACTATTTGGTCCTTTTTGTTTTAATAAATTTTCCACTGCTGTTGCTTCAGGAAAATAAACCTCAATTTGTTTTTTATACTTTTTTAATGTCTTATGAAAAACATCATAAGTTTCCTGAAACAATCTTCCGGTATCTAAGGTAAAAATGGCAATATCCTGATTACTTTTTGCAATGAAATCTGTAATTACCTGATCTTCCTGACCAAAAGATGTCGAAAAAATCACTTTTCGCGGATATTCTTCAGCTAGAAAAGCCAAAGTTTCATCAAGCGAAAGATCTTTTGTTCTATCTAATAATGATTGTATAATTGTCGCGTTCATATTCTCTTTTCCTTTCTAAAAATTGATTACAATAATTTAGATAATGTTTTTAAACTCAATAATATAATTAGGATTCCAACCGCAATCATCATTGGTTTTCTTTTGATTTTATTTACCAGATAAGCTCCTAGTGGTGCTGCAATTACTCCTCCTATAATTAAACCAATAATAACCTGCCAACCGTGAATTCCTCCAAAAAGCATGAACGTAATTCCGCTTGCAAATGAAACTGCAAATTCAGCTGCGTTTACTGAACCAATAGTGTAACGAGGATTTCTACCTCTTCCTAACAATGTAGAAGTTACGATTGGCCCCCAGCCTCCGCCGCCAACTGCATCCATAAAACCTCCAAAAGAGGCAAGCACTCCTAATTTTTTGGTTTTCTTTTTTATAATACTTTTTTTCAATGCTTTTCTAATAATGATGATCGCCAAAACAATCATATAAACTGCAATAAATGGTTTTATAACATCGCCATTTATTACATCTGACAACAAATAAGCTCCTGTAATTGATCCTAAAACTCCCGGAATCAACAAATGCTTTACCAGTTTTTTATTGATATTCCCAAATCTATGATGCGAAATCGCAGATGCTCCGGTTGTAAACATTTCTGCAACGTGAACTCCCGTACTACTAATTACCGGTGGTACTCCGTAAGCCAACAAAAAAGAAGTTGAAGTCGCTCCGTAACCCATTCCTAATGTTCCGTCTACCAACTGTGCAAAAACACCAATAAAGAAAAAAACTAAAAACTCCTGATTAAATCCTGAAACAAAATTGTTCCATGAAAATTCAGCATGATGATTATAGACTAATACAGTCAATAAACCTACCAACAAAACAACAGGTATAATAACCCATAGTCTTTCTTTTAATGACGTATCAGACTTAACATCAACACTATTTATTTTTAATTCCTTTTCCATATTTCTACTATTCTTTTTTATAAAAATCCATTACCCTATCGGCTTAGTAGATTACTTTGCAAAAATACTATTTATTTCTAAATATCAAAACAATATTTTTATTTTTTTAACCCTCTAAGAATCCTTTAATTACATCTTAGAGAGATCTTTAAGGCTTTAGCGGATTATTTTAACAAATAATACTTTATTTCGATGTATTCAAACAATAAATACGCAAAGAATATTTGGTTTTTAAATACATTTTTTAAAGTCTACCATTTCCATAGGATAATTATAAAATTGTTGTTATTTTTACGGCAAATTTTTATTATGGATTTTCAAATCGGTCTTGTTATAGCGGGTTTACTCGTTGGTTTTGTAGTGGGGTTGACAGGTGTTGGCGGTGGTTCTTTAATGACACCCATTTTATTGTGGTTTGGTATCCCTCCGACAACAGCCGTTGGTACCGATTTATTATATGCGGCTTTTACTAAAATGGGAGGCGTATTTGTACATCATAAAAAAAGTAATATCAATTGGCAGATAACGGGCTGGCTTACTTTAGGGAGTGTTCCTGCTGCTTTACTTACTTTATGGATTTTACATAGCATTAAAACAGATATTTCTACTATAAATGCCGTAATCAAATACAGTTTAGGCTGGGCACTTCTTTTTACATCAATAGCTATTTTGTTTAAAAAGAAGCTTTTAGTGTTTTCTCAAAAACATGCGGGAGATAAATTTCATAGCGAAAGCCACACTCAAAATATGTTGACTATCGGAATTGGCGTATTGTTAGGAGCAACAGTAACACTTACTTCTATTGGTGCAGGCGCGTTAGGAACCGTTACTTTATTTTTCCTTTATCCGCTTTTACCAACGCCACGTTTGGTTGGGACAGAGATTGCTCATGCCGTACCTCTAACTCTTGTTGCCGGAATAGGGCACGCCTCTATGGGAAATTTAGATTTAGGATTATTAGGCCAATTATTAATGGGATCACTTCCCGGGATTTTTATAGGAAGTATGTTAAGCGGAAAAGTTCCTGATTTATTATTAAGAAACGCTATTGCAGTAATGTTATTTTTGGCCGGATATAAATTGGTTTTTTAGAAGAAAGAATCCATTAAAATATAAAAAAAAGACCTTTTCGATTTCATGATAGTCTTTTTTTATGATTTATTTGGAACAGAATTACTTAAAAAGCAATATCTGCCAAAGAATTACTCTCAAGAATTTTAAGGGTATTATCACGAACCTCAGTCATTAAACGTCTTGCGGCACAGGTTGATTCATCGTCGCAATCATCACATTTTTCATAAAAATTATGACTGGCACAAGGCAAAAGTGCTATTGGCCCTTCGAGAATTCGGTACACTTTGGCCATGCTGATATCTTTTGGATCTTTGATCAGATAATAGCCACCGCCTTTTCCTTTTTTTGCTCCCAGAAAACCAGAGTTCCGAAGTAGCAATAAAATACTTTCCAGAAATTTAATCGAAATATGTTCGCTTTTGGCAATTTCAGCAATTTGTACAGGTTCGTTATTTTCGCGTCTGGCCAAATAAGTTAAAGCTTTAATTCCGTATTTTGTTTTCTTTGAAAGCACGTTTTAAATATTTTAGATTTTAGAATGTAGATTTTAGATTTCTGAAACATACATTCTAGATATTTTTCTGCCACAAAAATATGCTTTTTGAACGAGAAAATAATATAATGAGTAACTATATTCTACTAAATTAGTATAGTTTAACTTAATTCGGTTTCCGGAACACCAATTAAATTGAAATCATGAAACGATTTTACACTTTCATCCAATCCTTTTTTACTTACAACATAGGTATCAGAAATAGAATCATGCCAACCTCTTGAACCTCCTAAAAAAGTAAAGGCATCAAAAGGGATGTAACGACATAAGCTTCTTTTAAAAATTGTTCCAAAGCTAGGTTTTTCTCCATTTTCATCTACAACAACAGAGCCTGTAATAAATTTGCCTACAGACCGGCCAAACAATCCTTCCATAATAGTATAATAAATTATGGACACAGTGATAGCTACAACATTCCATCCCAAATCACCCAAACCGTCGACCCAAAGACCGAGCGCAGTCATTCCTAATAAATTTGTTAAAATTCCTAATACTGCTCCAATTGCAATTAAGACAACAAAAAAAGAGACAAGATCAATAATGTAATTCAAAAAACGTGTTCCACTGGATACCAATAATGTATCATCTAAAATGTAAGTAGAATTGCTCATAAGCGGTTAAGGTTATTTTTAAGGTTAAGAATATTTTTTGATTTCGTTACAAACAAAAATATACTTTTTACTGAAACAATTATTAAATAAAATAACGATTTTCAACAGTAAAATTACAGTCAAAAATCGTTATTCTAAGTATTTATAAGTTGATTTGAGATAGTCTAAAATCTAAAATCAACAATCTGAAATTAAGAAAGTGCCTGATCTAAATCGGCAATAATATCTTTTACTGTTTCTAAACCTACAGAAACACGTACTAAACCTTCTGTAATTCCTACTGCCAGCTTTTCTTCAACAGACAATTTACTATGTGTTGTTGAGGCCGGATGCGTTACAATTGTTTTTACATCCCCAATATTTGCTGAAAGTGAACATAATTTAATTTTATCTAAAAATTTTCGACCTGCTTCAAGACCGCCTTTAATTTCGATTGCAATAATGTTACCGCCTAAAAGCATTTGTTTTTTGGCAATCTCATACTTTGGGTGTGATTTTAAAAACGGGTATTTCACACTATTTACATTTGGATGATTTTCTAAAAACTCAGCCACTTTTAGAGCATTTTCACAATGTCTGTCAACACGAACAGCCAAAGTCTCTAAACTTTTTGACAAAACCCACGCATTAAATGGTGACATTGCCGGACCTGTATTTCTTGAAAACAAATATATTTTGCGAATTAGCTCCGCTTCTCCAACTGCAACTCCTCCCAAAACACGACCTTGTCCATCCATTAATTTTGTTGCTGAATGAATTACTATATGGGCACCATATTTAATAGGTTGTTGAATGTAAGGCGTCGCAAAACAATTATCAATTATTAATATCAAATTATGCTTTTTTGCAATCGCGCCTAACAATTCTAAATCCACTACATCTACACCTGGATTTGTCGGTGTTTCTGCGTATAAAATTTTAGTGTTTGGTTTTATAAAACTTTCAATAGTTTCCGGTTTATTGATATCAAAATAGCTTGTTTCAATTTTCCATTTTGGGAAATAAGTCATGAACAGCGCATGCGTCGATCCGAAAACGCTTCCTGCAGAAACAATGTGATCTCCAGATTCTAACAATGCAGCAAACGTAGAGTATATCGCAGCCATACCGGTTGCAAAGGCATAACCAGCTTCAGCACCTTCCATCGCGCAAACTTTGTCAACAAATTCTGTTGTATTTGGATTGCTAAAACGAGAATAAATATTACGTACTTTTTCTTCTGTAAAAGACGCTCTCATATCTTCTGCATCTTCAAATACAAAACTTGATGATAAATACAACGGAGTTGAATGTTCCTGAAATTGTGTTTTTTCTAAATGTGTACGGATGGCCTGGGTTTCAAAACCAAATTCTTGTTCGTTCATTTTAATTTTTGTTTTTTTTTTGTTTCAAGTTTCAGGTTTCAGGTTTATACGTGAGCAAAAACATGATTTGAAACTTAAACAAGTGAATCTTTTTAGCCAATTTAAAAATTATCTAATTCTCTAATTGACTCATTTTCTAATTTATAGTATTTCGTTGTTCAAGACAACTTTATACTTAATTGTAGCTGTTGGCTCTACAGTTTTGGCAACTGAGCAATATTTCTCGAAAGAAAGTTGTGCTGCTCTTTGTGCTTTTTCTGGATTGATGTCGCCTTCTAAATAGAAAACCACATTAATTTCCTTAAAAGGTTTTGCCTCTTCAATCTGAACACGCTCGCCTTCAACCTCAGCATTAAATGAGGTGATTTCCTGACGTTGTTTCTTTAGAATCGAAATCATATCGATAGCACTGCATCCTGCAACGCCCATCAATACTAATTCCATTGGACTTGCACCTAAATCGCTTCCACCAAATTCGGCTCTGCTATCAACATCAACTACATGACCTCTTTCATTTTTTAGTTTGAAATGAAACGCGTCGTTTACTCTGTTTAAGGTTACTTTCATTTTTTTTGTTTATTGAACGCTGATGACGCGGATTTTCAAACGCGGATCTCAACTGTTTTTTTGTTTTTTGTTTTTGTGGTTCGAGTTCAACAATCTAAAATCAGAACTCTAAAATCTAAAATTATTTTATCCTTTATCCGACAATCTCAAAATATCTCCAAAAACGCCTCTTGCAGTAACTGCAGAACCTGCACCGGCTCCCTGAATTACAATTGGACGATCTCCATAAGATTCTGTATAAATTTCGAAGAAAGAATCAGAACCTTTCAATCCGCCTAGCGCCGTATCTGAAGGGACAGAAACTAATTTTACTTCAAGAATTCCTTTGTCATTCTGCAAATCTCCAGACAATTCTCCAATGTATCTTAATACATGATTTGGCTTTTGATCTGCTTTTATTTTCTCGTAAATTGGATCGAATTCTTTTAGTTTCGTTAAGAAATCAGACACATTTCCGTCACGTAAATGTTCCGGAATTAAATTCTGAATGGAGATCTCTTCAAATTCATTCTGTAAATCTAATTCTCTTGCTAAAATCAATAATTTTCTTCCCACATCATTTCCGCATAAATCCTCACGCGGATCTGGTTCTGTATATCCGTTGTCAATTGCTTCTTTCAAAATTTCGCTAAACGGAACCTCTTTAGCAGAAAAATTATTAAATAAATAACTCAAAGTTCCAGAGAAAACACCTTTTATTTTAGTAATATTTTCTCCTGAAAGGTGTAATAATTTTATAGTATCAATTAATGGTAAGCCAGCACCAACATTGGTTTCATACAAATAATTCTTTTGATTATCTGCCAAAGCTTTTCTTAATTCTTTATAAAAACCATAACTCAATGTATTAGCTACTTTATTCGAAGAAATCAAATCGAAACTACTTTCTACAAGCGGAATATAGTTTTCTACGAAAGTCGCACTTGCGGTATTGTCGATCGCAATTAAATTCTCTAAATGATATTCATTTGCGTAGTCAATAATCTCTTTTATTGTATATCCTTCACCTTTACTGGTAATATCATTTTTCCAGTCTGAAGCTACTCCGTTTTTATTTAAAAGCAGTTTTTTAGAATTCGCAATTGCAAAAACATTCAGCTTAACACCTTTACGTTTTTCAATAGCCGAAGCCGATTCTAAAATCTGGTTGATTAAAGTTCCTCCAACTAACCCGTGTCCGAAAATAGCAATGTTGATTTTTTTAGAAACTCCAAAAATCTCTCCGTGAATTACGTTTAAGGCTTTGTTTAGTTCTTCTTTCTTAACAACTAAACTCACGTTTTTACCCGTTACAGTGTTGTTAAATAAAATTGGAACTATTTTATTTCTGATTAAGGCGGTATAGGGTTTATGGAAAGTACTCAAATCCTGACCAATAATCGAAATTACCGATACATTATCTGTCACCGTAATTTGATTTACATCCTTAGAATAAAAGTCGTTTTCAAACTCTTTTTCTAATTCGACCATTGCAGTTGTTGCTTTTTCAGTTGCCACAACAAGCCCAATTCCTCTTTCTGAAGAACCTTGCGAAATGATACTCACACTGATATTATGATCGCCCATAACTTTGAAAATTCGGGCATCAACTCCGGCTTTTCCAAGCAAACCTCGACCTTCAAGATTTACCAAAGAAACATTTTCTAAAACTGATAAGGTTTTAATTCCTTCTTTAGCAGAATCTGAGGTAATTAAGGTTCCGCGATTTTCATGATTGAACGTATTTAAAATACGAAGCGGTATATTTTTTTCCAATAACGGAATAATGGTTTTTGCATGAAGAATTGTTGCACCAAAATTAGCCAACTCGTTTGCTTCATTAAAAGACAAATATTCGATTTTTTTGGCATCAGCAACTAAATCAGGGTTTGCAGTGTAAATTCCGTCAACGTGTGTAAAGTTTTGAAGTTCTTCGGCATCTAAATAATTTGCAATTAATGATGCTGTGTAATTACTTCCGTTTCTTCCTAAAGTGGTTGTGTCGTTGTTATTATTTGATCCGATGAAACCTGTAACGATATTCACAGTTGAGCCGTTATGAAGCTTGAAATAATTGATTACGTTTTTCTTAGAAAGCTGTTCTAATGGCTGTGCATCACCAAATTTTGAATCGGTTTTAAGTAATTCTCTTGTGTCTACAAAATTTGCCGGAATTCCTTTTCCAACTAAAATTGAAGTCAGTAATTTAGCAGAAAGCAATTCGCCTTTAGACAAAATCTGATCTTT
This sequence comes from Flavobacterium sp. Root420, assembly GCF_001427905.1. Classification (GTDB taxonomy): domain Bacteria; phylum Bacteroidota; class Bacteroidia; order Flavobacteriales; family Flavobacteriaceae; genus Flavobacterium. Next base: position 459,085 of record NZ_LMEF01000012.1, on the reverse strand, counting down.
AATTTTATTGCTGTAATCACCAATTAAGCTTACACCTTCAAAAAGCTTATCTAAAATATTAAACTCTTCTGATAAATCGACTTCCGGATAATCTGAAGTCTGATACGCTTTAAAACTTTCTAATAAAGGTTTGTAGTTTCCGTTTTTCGCTGCAATTCTTAAAATATCTTCTAATTCATCTGTAGCATTTCCTCGGGCCGAAACTACAACGGCAATTTTTTCTCCTTGATTTACTTTATCAGAAATGATTGAAACTACTTTGTTTAGTCCTTCTCCGTTTGATAACGATTTACCTCCAAATTTTAATATTTTCATTTTATTTTTCTATTGTTTCTGCCTTAAAAATATCGGCAAGTAAATGATCTAATTGTTTGTACTCGATTAAAAAAGCGTCATGTCCGTGAACCGAATCTATTTCGCTGTAAAAAACATTGTCTTTAAACTTCTTTAACTCCTGAAAGGTTTCCAGGTTTTCTTTTGGTGTAAAAAACAAATCCGAATTGATTCCGATAATATGAATCGATGCATTTGTTTTAGATATTAAAGCTTCGAAATCAGCGCTATTTCGAGTAATGTCTATTGTTTTGAGCAATTGGTTCATCAATTTATAAGATGATAACTGATACCGTTGCTGTAGCTTTTTGCCGTGATGCGCCAACCAGCTTTCTATGTTAAAAATTAAAAGATCCTGATTGATCGTACGCTTAAATTTTTCTTTGAATGATTCTGGAGAGCGATAACACAACATTGCATGAATTCTGGCATCTTCAATTGGTTTTGATGAATTGTTCAGAATTTGTTCCTGGAGATAACAGTTCGCAATCATCCAGTCGGTCGATTTCCAATCAGTTGCAATCGGAATTAAATTTTCGGTAATATTGGGTTCTAATGCCAGGATTTCCCAGGCAATTCCTCCACCAACAGAACCTCCAATAATCGCATAAACCTGCTCAATTTTCAAAGCTTCAATTCCCTTTATAAATATTCGGGCAATATCTCTGGTGGTAAAATCCTGATAGTTTTCAATTATAAATGAATCGTTTCCGTTTCCCGGAACATTAAATGCCAAAACAGTGTATTTTTTGGTGTCAATTGTTTTTTCATCGCCAATTAAATCGTTCCACCAACCATTTTCACCCGTTACCTGTGCATTTCCAGTCAAAGCATGATTGACTAAAACAATAGGCGCAGTATGCAATGGTAAGCCAGAAAGTGTAAAACTTAAGGGTAATGACGGATACGATGCACCACTTTCTGTGATGAAATCCTGAATTATGATGGGGTTTGGTACATTTTCCAATTTCAAATCTGTTGTATTATTGATTTGTATCTGGAAATATTAGAAAGAAAAGCCTAGAGTGAAACTAGAAAAATTCTTGTTGTTATCTTTCCACGTTTGGGCGTGGTAGAATGCAGCACCTTCTTCGCTTTACCGAAGGGTTGCTAAGGATTCATCGGGTCTAATCCCTCGTCCTTTCTTTATAACATTTCAATACGTTTTTGAACTTAAAGGTGCAAATTAACTACTATTTTCTTAAACAAACAAATTTTATCGAAACTGATTCCTCAATTTCATAAATATAATTCAAAACAAAACTAGTATACGCAAAAAATTACCGAACAAATTGCCCAGTAAAATTAAGCAGGTATTCCCCTATTTTATGATACTTTTAGATTTAAATAAAAAGCGTTTCATTTTCTTTTGAATACATCAAAAACAATAAAGAGTTTGGTTCTTTTTTATCTGCTTTTTGATCCGTTTCTGTTATTCCGAATCTTGGATGGATCAATTCGTTTTTTGGAGGAGGATTATTTTTTTTCTTCCTGTTTTTCAATGTTGAAAATGTCCTTGATAAGTAGTTCAATGTGCTCATGATATTTAAGTTTAGTTTAGTTTGTGTATTTATCTTTATTATTCGTTTATTTTAATGTTAACCCAGCTGTATGAAATAAAAAAACCCTTTTGGATCAGGATGCCAAAAGGGTTTAAGTTTTTAAACTCATATATTCTTTTGGAATCAACAGACGCGTACGCAAATAAATGCGACAGTGAACATCTTGTTCATCTGTAGGGATTTATTCATCTGTGATTTATTTATTAATTTAAATTCTTGCATTTTCATATAAAATTAAAAAGCCTCCTAAAATTATTGGGAGGCTTTGCATATAATATTGTTGTTTTCTTACAATTTAAGCAAAAGACTTCCCAACGGTATTAACCGAAATGGCGCAAAACATTTTATAGACATTTAAGTTCATTGATTCAGTAGCTTTTGGGTTTAACAAATATGCAAATATTATTTTAATTACACAAATAAAAAATAATAAATTAATACGAAAATCCGACAAAAAACTACTTTTTTAAGATATAAAACATCTTACAAAACTTTTGTTTTATATAACCAAGGTAAAAAACTTACAAAAACTTGCTTTTACTTAAAATATCTCCACAAATCAGTTTATCAAAGAACTTCACAAAGTCATTTAGACATTGGTTTTTAAAGCCAGACTGCTTCCTTATTTTTAATTTTTTCAGCCACTTTCAAAATATCTGTAATAATTCCTCTTGAAATCGCTTGTTTACAAGGAGACGCGCCCTGAATAACAATTGGAACATTAGCATACGATTGCGTATAAATTTCGAAAATAGCATCAGAACCTTTTAATTGACCAATGGCAGAGGTAATGGGTTCCGAAATTAATTTAACTTCTAATAAATTTCGCTCCACATCAAATTCTCCTACATATCGTAAAACATGATTATCAGCCTGAGTGATTTTTGCAATTTTGAAGGATCTGTCGACTGCCTCTCTATTTAAGATTCCGTTTTTCTCTAAATACTCCTCCTTAATAAGAGAATTGATTTTTATATCTGAAAACTCGAAATCCTTCCCAATTTCTCTTGTCAAAATCAGTAATTTTCTTGCGGTATCATTTCCGGATAAATCTTCCTTAAAAGTAGACCGCATTAATCCTAACAGACTCGCATCTTTTAAGATTGATGAAAAAGAAGATTCTTCAGTAGAAAATCGATTAAAGACATAACTCAGATTGTCTGAGAAAACACCTCTAATTTTTGTGATTTTCTCTCCCGAATAATATAAATCTCTCAGGGTTTGCAAAACCGGAAAACCAGTATCAACCGAAGTTTCATACAAAAACTCTTTATCATACTTTTTAAGATTCTCCCTGATTTCTTTATAAAGATCAATTGGCAGTGTATTGGCTTTTTTATTTACCGCTACAATATTAAATCCGTTTTGTATCAATGTATTATAGTGCCCAATCAATTCGTCGCTGGCCGTAGCATCAACCGCAATCAGATTCTCGAATTCATTTTCTTTAGCAAATTCTACAATATCTTCTATTTTAAAAGGAACAGCCAATTGTCTAAAATTGGTTTCCCAAGCATATCCGACTCCTTCTTTCTCAAAAAAGGCAACTGTAGAATTGGTGATAATCGGGAAATGAAAATCAATATTTTTACTCTGAAGAAAAAATTCCTGGCTTTCAATAATCTGATTAATCAAAGTGCTTCCGATATTTCCAATTCCGAAAAGGATGATGTTTATTTTAAGCTTTGACATAATTTTTATTTATTGAGGTTAATTGAACCATATAAGTCATATAAATGAATTTATATTATCAACTTTGAATATGAGACGCACTGCTGTGCGTCTCTACTTATGGTGAAAATTTATGCTGAATTTCTTTTCATAAAAAATCACCTCTAGCAACACCACATTGCTAAAGGCAATTTTTCAAACAAAAAACAAAAAAACCTAATTCTTATTGATGGTATATTGTGATTGCGTAACGCTTTCGAAAACGGTTTGCAAATCAGCAATAAGATCTTCTATATCTTCAATTCCAACAGAAAGTCGGATCAAATCTTTTGAAACTCCTGTTTCTAACTGTTCGTCATCAGACAATTGCTGATGGGTTGTACTTGCAGGATGAATAATTAACGATTTTGTATCGCCAATATTCGCCAAAAGCGAGAACAATTTAGTTTGATCTACAACCTTTTTAGCTGCTTCAAAACCACCTTTTAATCCAAAAGTGATGATTCCACTTTGTCCTTCCGGCAAATATTGCTGTGCTAAATCATAATATTTATTCGATTTCAAACCTGGATAATTTACCCAAACTACTTCTTCCTGTTTCTCTAACCATTCGGCTAAAGCCAAAGCATTTTCGCTGTGTTTTTTGATTCGGATTGGCAAAGTTTCCAATCCCTGAATAATTTGAAAAGCATTAAACGGACTTAAGGCTGCACCAAAATCACGCAAACCTTCAATTCGCGCTTTCGCAATAAAGGCTGCATTTCCTAAAGCTTCGTGATACACTAATCCGTGATATCCTGCAGAAGGTTCTGTAAATTCAGGGAATTTTCCGTTAGACCAGTCAAAAGTTCCGGCATCGATAATAGCTCCTCCTAATGAAGTTCCGTTTCCGGCAATATATTTCGTTAAGGAATGAATAACGATATTGGCTCCGTACTCAATTGGTTTTAGTAAATAAGAAGTAGCTACCGTATTATCTACAATAAATGGCACTTTGAAATTTTTGGCTTCCGCCGAAATTCCCTTCAAATCCAAAACATCTAATTTCGGATTTCCTAAAGATTCTACAAAGAAAGCACGCGTATTTTCCTTCGCCGCTTTTGTGAAATTTTCCGGTTTTGAAGGATCTACAAAAGTGGTTGTAATCCCTAATCTTGGTAAAGTTACTTTCAGAAGGTTGTAAGTTCCTCCATATAAACTATTCGAAGCCACGATATGATCTCCTGCTTTTAGCAAGGTTAAAAAAGTTGTTGCTATAGCTGAAGCTCCAGATGCCGTCACAACAGCCGCAAGTCCGCCTTCAAGCGCTGCAAGCCGTTGTTCTAAAACATCATTTGTTGGATTATTTAATCTGGTGTAGATAAACCCGGCTTCGGCAAGGCCAAATAAATTGGCAGCGTGATCTGCATTGTTAAAAACATACGAAGATGTTTGATAGATTGGCACTGCTCTTGTGCTTCCGTTTTTTGTTACATCGTGTCCTGCGTGTAATGCGTTTGTTGCAAATTTTTGTGTGCTCATGATTTCTTAATTTTAGGTATTGTTAGTACTATTATATATTGTTATTGAAATTGTTTCGTTGAAATTGAATATTGAGATTCCCTAAACATATAGATCTTCTTCTTCAAGATTATACATATGAAATAATAAAGATTTTTGACCTTTTATATATTGTGCAGGATCATACTTTATAGCCTCATTTGCTGGTTCTTCAGATTTATTATTGTTTTTTTGAGAATCTGTTCTCAATAAGTACTGAAATGCGATTGTATTTATATCTAATGTATTCATGATTTAAAATTTAAAATGTTGAAATGAAAAAGCCCTTCCGGATGGCGACCAAAAGGGCTTATAGTTTAACTATAACAAAGATTCTATCTTTTACTTTTGGCAACAGCAAGATTGGATGCACATTTGCATCATACTACAGCACATCATATTTGTTCTTGCTATTGTTTTCATTTTCATTTTATTTAAAATTAATTCTTTTTTAAATTCTACTAATTTGATAGAGTAAATGTAATAAGTATTTTTCGAACTACCAAATCAAATATTGATATTTAACATTAAAAAATTTATCATTTTAATAATACCATCAATTAGCCAATAAAATTTTGGTTTCATTTCATTTTTTGAACAAAAAAAAACCTCTGCGATGTGCAGAGGTTCTATATATGATGTTTGAAAATAAACTACAATAGCGTCTCTGCGGAAGGCTCCGGCATCATACAAGACATATTGCAAATTGTTAATTTCATTTTTTCTTTTATTTTGATGAGGCAAATGTGCGAACTATTTTTTAATCGACCAAACAAAAATCAAATTAATTTCTATTACCCTATCAATGTAGTATGTTTATGTTAAATTTATGCTTATAAAAATAAAAAAAGTTGAAGTTTAATTTGCAAATCAAAATGGTTTCATACCTTTGCACGCGAATACAGAGGAAAAATTTGAACTGATTGCAACCTCTTCATAATGAAATGGTTCATTATGAATGCTGAAGATTTGATTTCAGTATTAAAAAATGCTAAAGCAGGAATTCTCCTTTAGCCTTTTCAGCAATTATTTCTCCTCGCTTAATTTTAATTTAATAAATTATTATGGCTTATTTATTTACGTCAGAATCTGTTAGTGAAGGGCATCCAGACAAAGTTGCAGATCAAATTTCGGATGCATTAATTGATAACTTTTTGGCATTTGACGCTGACTCAAAAGTAGCTTGTGAAACTCTTGTTACTACAGGTCAGGTAATTTTAGCAGGTGAAGTAAAATCGAATACTTATCTTGATGTGCAGCAAATTGCCCGCGATGTAATCCGTAAAATCGGTTATACAAAAAGCGAGTATATGTTTGAAGCAAATTCTTGTGGAATTTTATCAGCAATTCACGAGCAATCAGCTGATATTAATCAGGGTGTTGACAGAGCTAAGCCAGAAGAGCAAGGTGCAGGTGACCAGGGAATGATGTTTGGTTACGCAACTAACGAAACTGAAAATTACATGCCTTTGGCACTAGATTTATCTCATAAATTATTACAGGAATTAGCAATTCTTAGACGTGAAAACAAAGAAATCACTTATTTACGTCCGGATGCTAAATCTCAGGTAACTTTAGAATATAGCGACGATAACAAACCAACTCGTATTGATGCGATTGTAATCTCAACGCAACACGATGATTTTGATGAAGAAGCTACCATGTTGGCTAAAATCAAAAAAGATATTATCGAAATCCTTATTCCAAGAATTATCGCTAAAAATCCAGCTCACGCTCATTTATTTAATGATAAAATCAACTACCATATTAACCCAACAGGAAAATTCGTTATTGGAGGACCTCACGGAGATACTGGTTTGACAGGAAGAAAAATTATCGTTGATACTTACGGTGGAAAAGGGGCTCACGGTGGTGGTGCTTTCTCTGGAAAAGATCCAAGTAAAGTAGACAGAAGTGCGGCTTATGCTACACGTCATATCGCTAAAAACTTAGTTGCTGCAGGTGTTGCTGACGAAATCTTAGTACAGGTTTCTTACGCAATTGGAGTTGCTGAGCCAATGGGTATTTTTATTGATACTTACGGAACTTCTAAAGTAAACTTAACAAACGGTGAAATCGCTAAAAAAGTAGAAGCTATCTTTGATATGCGTCCTTACTTTATTGAACAACGTTTGAAATTAAGAAACCCAATTTACAGTGAAACTGCTGCTTACGGACATATGGGACGTAAACCAGAAGTAGTAACTAAAACTTTTTCTGCTCCGGGAGGAAATGTAAAAACGGTTACCGTTGAATTGTTTACATGGGAAAAACTTGATTTCGTTGACAAAGTAAAATCAGAATTTGGATTGTAATTCAATCTGAAACATTTATATACAAAAAGAGGCTGTCTAAAATTTTAGACAGCCTCTTTTTATTTTGCGCAAATTTGATTGTTTTTTAAATTAAAAGGAATCCGTTTTAATCCGCGTTTTTACGAAGTAAATCCGTTTAATCCGCGTTCAATAGACTCTATCGCTCTAATTGTACATTCGGCAATGTTTTAGGTCGACCTGCATCATTAGATAAAATCCATCCTGTACGATACATCCACTCGGTCATTTTACGCAGTTTTACGTAATCGATATTCTCCGCTTCATCCATTGGCGTATGGTATTGACTGTGTAAAACACTGGTAAAAAACACCGACGGAATTCCTTTACGGGCGTAAGGCAAATGATCTGAACGAAAGTAAAAATATTCCGGATGTTCTGGTCTGTCCCAAAGTTTATCCAAATCAAATTTTGGTCCTTCATCATTTGCTTTTTTAGCAATAGCCACCAAATCAGAAGAATTTTCATGAGGCGAACTTGAACCTAATAAAGCGGCCTGATTCACGTTATTTCTTCCGATCATGTCTCCGTTTAAAACTGCTACTATATCTTTTTCACGAACCGTAGGATGCGCTGCATACCATCTTGAACCTAACAAACCTCTCTCTTCAGAACCATGAAATACGAACAAAGCCGTTCTTTTTCCTGGTTGTTTTTTATACGCTCTTGCAATGGCCAACATCGCCACACAGGTACTTGCGTTATCATCAGCCCCGTTATAAATTGAATCTTTGCCATATTTTTGTCTTACACCATCATGATCCTGATGGCCGCTGAAAAGCACATATTCGTTTTTTAATTTCGGATCTGTTCCTGCAATAGTTCCCACCACATTTACTGACGGGTATTTATAGGTTTCCGAAACCACTTCTGCAGATAAAATATCTTTCGTATTTTTTAAATAGTCTAATTGATCACCATGTACCCAAAAAACCGGCATTGTTGCACCAATTTTATCACGGAAACCTTCAATTCCATAAATTCCTCTTGTCATTTGTGGTTCGACCTGAGACCAGCTTTGTTCTGCTAATTCATCAGCCACCATAATAAGTGCTACAGCTCCTTTTTTAACTACAAGATCGTAATATTTGTTTCTTACCAATCCGGGATAACGTCTGTCAAAAAGCGAAATATCATCTGCAATTCCTTCTTTTGAAGCCAATAAAACAACTACTTTTCCTTTAACATCGGCTTTCTCGATTTCTTCTTTTGTTGCCGCACCCAGATATACTAAAGAGCCTTCTACTTTTATATTGGTTGTTTCTGCTACCAAAACTTCCTTCCAAAGTTTGTATTCTTTTTGTCCAATTTTAAATTTAGTATTAGGAGTTACCTGATGCCTGAATAGATCAAAAAACTGAAAATAAGTTCCGTCATCTCCTGCCGGAGCCATTCCAGCTTCTTTTGCTTTATTAGCCAGCCACATCGATACTTTTAACTCATCTAATGTTCCTGCCTCACGACCGTTAAAATGGTCACCAGCCATCTCGTACATATCAGTTCTAAGGTCCTTATCAGTTATCGCCGCAACTAAAGGTTTTTTGATTGTTTGCGAAAAAGCAAGTCCTCCACAAATAAGCAAACCTAAGATCATTTTATTTTTCATAAGTTTTAATTTAGTCTTCCAAACTTACTAATTTATCTACAAAAAACGGTCTTTTTAAATTTGAAAGATCCCTAAAGAAAACTATTCTTCTTATAATTAAATAAAAACCCGACAGATTAAAAATGTGTCGGGTTTACTTTTTATGTAATAACAGAAATCTAGTACGTTCCGTCTTGCATCTTAGTTAAGGTCTCATGGATTTCAGTAGCTGTTTCCTGCTCTATCTCAGTGCTTAAATATTTTACTGCCAGTGTTTGAGTTTCGATCGCTTTTTGTTTTTGTCCGTCCTTGTAATATAGCTGAGCCAAAGTATCTAAATAATAAGGATTGTTTTTAGTAACTACCAAACTATATTCAGACCAGGTAATTGCCGACTTTAAAAAGTTAGCATTAGCAGGTTTCAAAACTACAGTCCAGGCAGCAGAATTACATAAATTGGAATGGTATTCTTTAAACACGTTCCATCCATTATAAGAGTAATCAGAAATTGGGTCTAAAGTTGCATACATTTCATCTAATCGTTCAATGGCACTTCCTTTATCCATTGCTAAATTGGCATTGAAATAACTGCTAAATTCCTTTAAGTAACTCGTATTCGAACCATCCTTATCTTCGACTTCACCTAAATAGGCAAAGTAATTTTTATAACATTCAAAGTTTCCTTTCCCGGCAGTAATTAGTTTTTTATAAACTGATATTGTTTTGTCTTTATTTGCTTGTCCGGAAATTCCATCTGCTTCAATATAGGTATTTTGTTGCAGTGCCACAGTAATTTCAGCAATTACATTACCAACCAAATGTATTTCTCCTTCTTTTTCATTAAAAGCTACTCTTTGAGTTTCTATAGCATCAGCATGTTTTATCAAATAATCAATGGCCAGAAAATCAGTATCTGTCAATACTTTATCTTCATTAAAAAATTGCTTGTAAAAACCTTGATTCTTAATTTCTTTCAGAATCGTCTCTACCAAATACATATTTGGTTTTGCATCTTTTTGATGTGCTTCAATTAATTTTTTCCAGGTTTGAGAAACTGTTTTTTTGTCCAGCGCTACTTTTACAAGTTTAAAATCCTCAGGATTCTCCGTACCTGTTTCAGCATAATCATAATCGTAAGGCATTTCGAGAACCGCTGCTTTATTAAAAGCCTTTATCAAATCGACATCCGTAGCTTTTTTATTTTTAATCACTTTATCAAAAAACAGAAGAGCATTTACTCGCTGCGCTTTTTTATAAAATCCGTCATAATAATTAAACTGAGCTTGTTTGTCTTTCAAGTTAGATTTCGAAGTTGCTAAAATATCTCCATTTTCATTTAAAACAACTATACCTGGATTGTCTGTAATTTTATTCGTTTTCAACCATTTTTTATCTTCGGCGGAAGCCAAATAATAATTAAAAAGATCGTATTCAGCATGATAAGCATCATACATAGTATATCCTACTTGCGCTTCCTGATCTTTTATAAAAGTATCAAAATCAGTTTTTGCTGAAGGACTTTTACTATCGACATACACAACCAAAAGCTTGTTTTTAGTGGCTGAAATAGCATTTTTTAAATTGTTTTCAATCTTAAATTTAAAATCAAATTTAGTTGAAGGATAAGAATCTATAGCAACGTTAGCACTATCAACCGTAGCATCTGCACCAAAATTATCACTTATTAGTGCTTCCTTTCCCGGATAAGTCCAGTTCGAAATAGTTTGACTTTCAACTGGAATAACTTTTGAAACTGCAGCCTGAGGGACATCTTTTTCATTTAAAAAAACTAATGGGTTCTTTCCTTTTTGCTCAGAAATTCTCAACTCATTTGTTTTTTGATCAAAAAAACCAGCAAGTTTTAGATCACCTAAAGCGGCTAATTCATAATTAATAGTCACTTCAGAGACATCTTTTGGCAAAGCAAATTTTGACAATTTACTTTCGCCATTGTAATCTTCATAAACCAAATACAAATAATCTGCTTTATCTATTTCAAATTCTAAATTGGTCTGTACAAAATCCGGATCAACTTTAGTTCTAATATCATTGATTTTTTGATACTGAACAGGATCATTTGAATTTTGTGTTCCGATATAGAACGAATAGTAGGAAGGCTCTAAAAACTTAATTTTAATTTTTTGCGCTTTTTTATCAGTTGCAAAAGCAACATCAAAAGCATTTTCTGATTTTACTTTTTGAGTGAATAAAAGTGAATCCCCTTTAATCTCATAATCTCCGGAATAAAAAACCAGCTCGTATTTATTATTCTCTAATAAATTTAATTTGATTTTTTCTCCTTTATTTGCAGAAAGATAAGTTCCTTTTTGAATGCCTTTTGTTTGAGAAAACGAAACAAATGTTACACAAAAAAACAATAAGAAACTCCATTTAAAATTACGCATACTTAAAATTTTTGGCTGTTAATATCATGCGTAAAGATATTGCATTCCTGATTAAACAAATCACAAAAAAGAATCTTTGTAATTAAAATACTATAAATTATACTTCATCGAAAAGATAATGTAACGTGGCTGAACCGTGTATTGTGAAACTCGTGTAGAAAACTGCGAGAAACTGTCATCATTAAGATATCTCGTGTTTAAAAGATTAGTGGCGGCAACTTTATATTCCCATTTACTATCCTTTTTTTGATAAATCAAACTGGCACTTAAAAAATCATATTCATTGTCAACCGTTTTATCAGTATTATAATAATGATAAAATTCATACTCTGAAACAAACGAGAAACTATTCCAAAAGTAATAATCTAATCTTGCAAAAGGTTTGTCTGTATAATAAGTCGAACCACTGTATTGATTGATTAAGGCGTTATATCCTACCTCCAGATTTGGAAAATTTTTATAATTTGTTGATGCCTTTACAGTGTAACTTTGAGTAAAACTTTCCGTCGTGGCCAATGCATTATTTTGAATATTATTGAATTTTGACCAATTGAAACTTGCCACTGCAGATGCTTTATAGTTCTTTAAAAAAGAGCGCCCGTAACTTCCCATTCCTGAAAAAGTTTCATCGGCTAAATTTGAATTGTAAGGAACTGATGATTGATTAATTCCATCGAAATCAGCTTTGGTTTTAATTGCATCTACTTTTTTGGTGTACGTTGCATTGGCAAAAATGTTCTCAAAATTGAACATATTGTATTTGAAATAACGCAGCGAATGGACTTGTGAAGTGGCATTTTCTAAGAAACGATTTCCTCTAAACAAACTACTGTAATCTGATAAAACATAACCAGCTGCCAACTGATTTATATCTGTAAAATCATTCGATAAGGAGAAATTATAAGTCAATGTCTCTGATTTCTTGATTTGATATAAAGCAAAAAAATCAGGCAATATCTTTGTGAAATTTTGAGAATAATCTGTTTCTAACTGTGTGTTTGTCATTGAATAGGAATGCAAAATTACTCCCGGTGTCAATGTAAATTTACCAGACAAAATCTTATAATGAAAGCCTAAAAAAGTATCATTAAAATTATATTTTACCTGATTATTATTTTGAGTATCATTCAAATCATTTCGATCTCCATTATCCAACATCTGAAAAATATGCGAGTTGAAATCCTGATAAGAATAGGTATTTCCTAAAGTGATATTAATATTGCTTTTTGGCGTTACCATATAATAGTAATCCAGTTTTGCATCGAGTTTGTTTGTTTTTACAAAACGATCCTGATTAAGATCGTTTCTATTTTGTTTTGGATCTGTGATATAACCTGACAAATCAAAAGGTAATGTTCTTAAATTGGCATTGTAAAACGGATTTTCATCCTGATACAAATGTTGTATCTCAAAAGCAAAAATATTCTTATCCCTTTGCGTGTAATACAAACTCAAATTTTGGTTTATTGATGTGGGATTTTGCTTTTTATTTGTGAAGATTGTTTCAATTGAAGTTACATTACTTTCTACAGCTTCACGTAATAATTCTGTATCCTCATCTTGTTTGGATAATTTGGTTAAAATATCATAATCAAACTGAAACTTATCATTTGGTTTATACGTTGAACTCAATTTAAAAAGTCCCAAATTATTTTTTTGATGTGTTGATTCGTCTCTTTTTTGCTGATCTCCCGAATCTAAAATAGTCGTTTGGGATTTCGTTTCTAAATCTGTTTTTGAAGCAGATAATATTCCGAAACCACTAATATTCCAGGCTTTTGTAACTGAATAAGCAAAATTGGTTGCTCCAAATTTTGTTTCGATTTCTTTAGCGCGATTATTTCTTAATAGTGAAATTCCAATATCATTTGACGAAACATTAAAATTGCTTCCGCCCTTTTTCATCATATTTTTAAATCCTCCTGTGAATTTAAAATAATCCTGAGCTGTCAAGGGCAATTCTCCAATATTATTAAAATTGGTAATTAAATTAATGGAATATTTTGGACTGTAATAAAATAATTTCGGATTAATTATATAACGGCTGTCGAGTTCTGCGACGCCAATTCCGGCCGTTGCATCACCAAACCAAAAGTTCTTTTTCCCTTCTTTCAGTTTAATATTCATCGCTACATTATCCTGATCGTTTTCTAAACCTTTTAAGGCGCCAACTTCATTATAATTTCGCAAAACCTGAATTTTATCAATCGCATCTGCAGGAATATTTTTAACGCCGAGTTTGGTATCTCCATCAAAGAAATCTTTTCCTTCCACCATCAATTTGCTGACTTTTTTTCCTTCAACTTCAATTTCACCGTCGGCATTTACCTCAACTCCGGGTAATTTTTTTAAGACATCTTCCAGTTTTTTTTCTGTTCCGGACTTAAAAGAATCGGCATTATACACAATTGTATCCCCTTTTATGGAAACTGGCATTTCACGAACAATTTCGACACCTTCGAGTTCAATTCCGGTGCCGTCCATCACAATATTCTGAACTATATTTTCAGTATTCGTTGAGACAGCAATTTCTTTTGATTTCATTCCTAGATAGCTCACCTTAACTGTATACGAAGTATTAGGCTTTAAAGTCAGCTGAAACTTTCCTTTATCATTTGTAATTCCGTATGAATCCATTGCTTTTGTTCCGTTGTTCACGGCCATTATATTAGCCATCTCCAACGGATTTTTCTGTTCGTCCTGAATAACACCATCAAAACGTACAGTTTGGGCAAAGGCTATAGACGTCATTAATAAAATAACGAAGAGAAGTATATTTTTCATGGGAAAAATCTAAAGGATGATGTAGTTAAATTAACGTCTGATCATTACTGGACCTCCACCAGGTCCACCCTCGCGGCCACGGTTCATTTCTCGAAACTCTTCCATTTTTTTAATTACGGTTTCATCGTAATCTTTTTGAGAAATCACTTTGCCTTTTGTAGGTGCTTTTATTTCAGCTTTATCTTTCGCATTCAAAACAATTTTTGAACATAGGATTGTTGTTCTTCCATCATTAACTTCTAAAATCAAGCCGGGCAAACCCCAATAATTTTCAGGTCCCTGATTTACCGGAATCTCCGGAGAATACCAAGCTGTTATGATAATCTCTTTTGGAATTTCAAAATTGTCTGCAAAATTAGTTTTTGTTTCTCCTGAAGTTTTCTTTGTATCTTCTTTTTTATCTTCAGACTTTTTGTCGTTATCATTTTTAGGTCTGAAATTTCTAAAATCGGTTTTACTCGCTTCCTTTACAGCTGTTGCTTTATAACAAGTATAACCTCCAATTTGCTTGGTTTCAGATTCCATTTTCCAGTTTAATTTCGGCAGAGAATCTATAACCAAGAACTCTTTTCCCATAAATTCTTTGTCAACTGTATATGATTTAGTTTTTACATCCTTATAAAAAGTGCCACCGCCACCCATAAAAGAATTCATCATAATACGCATTCCGCCGCCTTGCTGCCCCGGAGTTTCTAATTTTTCTTCTTCTTTATAAATAGAAGCCGATTTATCAAAATTTAAAATAAAGGTTTTCTCCAGCATTTTTTTCATGCGCTCTTCCATATTTTTCTGCATTTCAGGCGTAATATCTCTATTCGCACGCATTCCATCCATTTTAGGAGCCTGCGTTTTTGACTCATAAACAGCCATTCCCTGAAAATCCTTTTGTGCACGCATTTGAGTAAATACAAGCATTAAAGACATATATAAGAATATTTTTTTCATTACATTTTTTTTTAAATTGAGTAAATCAATAAAACTTACTCTCTCAAATGTATTATTAATTTTAAAATACTAAAAATTAAATATATCAATATCAATAACCTATCGACGAAATCAGCTGTTAATTAGACTGTTGCAATTCTGAAACGTTTTAAAGAAAAAATCCAACTTAATAGACTATTTAAACCATTTCGTACATAGTTTTTTGTAATTTGGCTCTTTTGAAACCTAATTTACTATGAACAAAGCAGTGCGCAAAATTTTAATTCTACTTTTTATCGCCTGTTCATTATCAGCTGTTTCGGCACAAAATCAAAAAATAAACGCAACTTTAATCTCACAATTTAATACTGATATTGATGATTTCTTAGGATATGATTCTTTTGGATTCTCTTATTATATTAAAAATAATGTTTTTAGAAAAACTAAAGAAAATGAGGTTTTTGAGTACAAAAATGTTTCATTGGGAAATATTACCAAAGTTGACATTCTAAATCCTCTTAAAATAGTTTTGTTTTATGAAGATTTCAATACCGTTATTTTATTAGACAATCAATTAAATAAAATGACAGAAATTAATTTTTCTCAAAACAGTACTCCTATTGTTGTACCGGCAATTGGAATGTCGACTCAAAATCAGTTGTGGATTTTCAATACCTTAAATCAACAAATTGGTCTATTTGATTATTTAAAAAATGAATATAAAACGGTTTCTACGCCTTTAACAGAAGGTATAAAATATTACCAGACTGACTTTAACACTTTTTATTGGATTGATAAAAAAAACAATTTCTTTTCTTGTGATATTTTTGGAAAAACCACTGCTTTAGGAAAAGTACCTGACTTTGACCAAATCGAAATTATAAATCCAAATTCTTACATTTTCAGGAAAGCTAATCTGCTGTATTTTAAAGACAAAACAAGTGCTGCCTTGGATACCTTTTCTGAAATTGAAATTTTGCAAAAAAGCTTTGATAAATTCTGCTACAAAGACCAAATTTTATCTATTTTTACAGCTAAAGAAATCACCAATTATAAAATCGTAACACCGTAATGCACATAGCAATAGCAGGAAACATAGGCGCTGGAAAAACAACTTTGACTAAATTATTGGCCAAACATTTTAAATGGGAACCCCATTATGAAGATGTTGTTGATAATCCGTACTTAGATGATTTTTACCACCAAATGGAGCGTTGGTCATTTAATTTGCAGATTTACTTCTTAAACAGCAGGTTTCGTCAGGTGCAACAAATACGCGAAAGCGGAAAAAAAATCATTCAGGACAGAACGATTTATGAAGATGCCTATATTTTTGCTCCCAACTTATATTCAATGGGATTAATGACTAGTCGTGATTTCGAAAATTACACTTCTCTTTTTGAATTGATGGAATCGTTGGTAAAAGCTCCTGACTTATTGATTTATTTAAGAAGTTCTATTCCGAATTTAGTAGGACAGATTCACAAACGTGGACGCGAATATGAAAACTCTATTTCTATTGATTATCTAAGCCGATTAAACGAAAGATACGAAGCCTGGGTTCAGACTTATACTAAAGGAAAGCTATTGATTATTGATGTTGACAATATAAACTTTGTTGATAATCCTGAAGACTTAGGAAATATCATTAATAGAATTGATGCTGAATTAAACGGATTGTTTTAGAAACACAAATTCCACGAATTTACACTAAAACAAAAAATGCCTCTAAAATTTTAGAGGCATTTTTTGTTTTTAAAACCTTTGTAAAAGTTTAAAACTTTGAAAGGTATCAGTCATTCTTTATTTCGCAGCTTCAATTTTTGCTTTCACTTCGTCTTCAGTTCCTTCGTAAACTTCAGTCGTTGTTTTTCCATTTTCAGTTTTGGTTACCGTTCCAACTGTAACTCCATTTGTGGTAGACAAATTAACCTCAACTCTATTTTTACTGTATTTGGTTGTATCAAAACAATCTGTTTTTTGATGTATATATTTTCCGTTTGCATCATAATGAGCCAGACATTTTGCTGTTTCATCAGCGGTACATCCTTTTTCTTTGCACATTTTAATACATTCTTCTTTTGTCATTCCGGACAAATCTCCGCATTTAGATACACCACCTGCATGCATCTCCATTTTACAGCAAGAACCTTTTTCGGCCATAGTTGAAGACGAATGGCCTTCTCCTAAAATTGGAGCAATTACCAATCCAATCAAACAAGTTAGTTTAATCAAAATGTTCATTGAAGGTCCCGAAGTATCTTTAAACGGATCTCCAACAGTATCTCCAGTTACAGCAGCTTTGTGTGCATCAGAACCTTTGTATGTCATTTCTCCGTTGATCATAACTCCGGCTTCAAAAGATTTTTTAGCATTATCCCACGCACCTCCTGCATTATTTTGAAAAACTGCCCAAAGCACACCTGAAACTGTAACTCCTGCCATATATCCTCCTAACATTTCAGCAATTAACTGATTGTTATCTCCATAAACCAATTTACCTAATAACACAATTGCAATCGGGAAACCAATTGTCAAAATTCCAGGCAGCATCATTTCGCGTAAAGCGGCTTTAGTAGAAATTTCAACACATTTTCCGTATTCTGGTTTTCCGGTTCCTTCCATAATTCCCGGAATTTCCTTAAACTGGCGACGTACTTCGTACACCATATCCATCGCTGCTTTTCCAACAGAATTCATAGCCAAAGCTGAGAAAACTACCGGAATCATTCCACCGACAAATAACATCGCTAAAACTGGTGCTTTAAAAATATTAATTCCGTCAATTCCTGTAAAAGTTACGTAAGCTGCAAACAATGCTAATGAAGTAAGCGCTGCAGATGCAATTGCAAAACCTTTTCCGGTTGCAGCTGTTGTATTTCCAACTGAATCTAAAATATCTGTTCTGGTACGCACTTCTTTCGGCAATTCACTCATTTCGGCAATTCCTCCGGCATTGTCAGAGATTGGCCCAAAAGCATCAATTGCTAATTGCATGGCTGTAGTTGCCATCATTGCTGAAGCCGCCAGCGCCACTCCGTAAAAACCGGCTAAAGCATAAGAAATCCAGATTGCTGCAGCGAATAATAAAACGGTTGGAAAAGTAGAAATCATTCCTGTTGCCAAACCTGCAATAACGTTTGTTCCAGCTCCAGTTGATGATTTTTGTACAATTGCCATTACTGGTTTTGTACCTAATCCTGTATAATATTCTGTTACTGATGAAATAGCTCCGCCAACAACTAATCCTACCAAAGTCGCATAAAAAACGCGCATTGATGAAATATCTTTAGAACCTTCTCCAAAGAAACTCATTTGCATTGTTTCCGGCAACATATGTTGTACCAGGAAGAAACAAGCAATTGCAGTTAAAGCAATTGAAACCCAGTTTCCTATATTTAATGCTTTTTGTACTTGTGCTTCTTTGGCATTATCATCAGAGATTTTTACCAACATAGTTCCAATAATCGAAAATAAAATTCCGAAACCGGCAATTGCCATTGGTAGTAAAATTGGACCAATTCCTCCAAAAGCATCCTGAATAGAACCGCCCATATCTTTGATCACATAATTCCCTAAAACCATTGCAGCCAAGACAGTTGCAACATATGAACCAAATAAATCGGCTCCCATTCCGGCAACATCTCCCACATTATCACCCACGTTATCAGCAATCGTAGCTGGATTACGAGGGTCATCTTCCGGAATTCCTGCTTCTACTTTACCTACTAAATCGGCACCAACATCAGCTGCTTTCGTGTAAATTCCACCTCCAACTCTCGCAAATAATGCAATAGATTCTGCACCAAGTGAAAATCCGGCTAAAGTCTCTAAAACCTTTGTCATATCTTCAGATGATGTCCAGGTACCGTTCATGAATATTTGAAAGAAAACGATAAAGAAACCCGTTAATCCTAAAACTGCAAGACCTGCAACGCCTAAACCCATTACGGTTCCGCCTCCAAAAGAAACTTTCAAAGCCTGAGGCAAACTTGTACGCGCAGCCTGAGTTGTTCTGACATTCGTTTTAGTTGCTATTTTCATTCCCATATTTCCAGCTAAGGCTGAGAAAAAGGCACCAAAAATAAATGCTACTACTATTAATATATGTGTGGTAGGAACGACAAAAGAAACTCCTGCTAATACTATACTGGCACCAATTACGAAAAAAGTCAATAATCGATATTCAGCTTTTAAAAATGCGAGGGCACCTTCATAAATGTGATCTGAAATTTCTTTCATTTTACCGTCTCCGGCGTCTTGTTTTAAAACCCAAGTCCTTTTTATTCCCATGAAAAGTAATCCTAAAATTGCCATAACAATTGGCAAGTAAATCATAAATGCATTCATAATATAGTAATGGTTTTGGTTAATAGTAAATAAACTAACAAAACGAATTTAAACAAAAAAGCAATACTCCTAACGGAGTATTGCTTTTTTTATAATAGAATAGGGTAAAAATTATTTAATACTAAATAATCCCTCTGGTTTATTTTCGATATCGTCAAAACGCTTTGTACACTCAGCAATAATTGCAAATGCTTCGTTTACATCTCCCCAACCTTCAACATCCACTTTTTTGTTTTCAAGGTCTTTGTAAACCTGGAAGAAATGCTCGATTTCTTTCAATAAGTGTCCGTTAATATCTGAAAGGTCATTTAATGAATTCCAGATTGGATCTGAAACTGGTACACAAATGATTTTTTCGTCTGGTCCTTTATCATCTGCCATGTGGAAAACACCAATTGGCTTTACTTCTATAACACATCCAGGGAAAGTTGGTTCATTTATCAAAACCAATACATCAAGAGGGTCACCGTCAAGAGCTAAAGTTTCCGGAATAAATCCGTAATCAGCCGGGTACATCATTGAAGAGAATAACATTCTGTCAAAACGCATTCTTTTGATCTCAAAATCGTATTCGTATTTATTTCTGCTTCCTCTTGGTATTTCGATTAATACATCGAAAGTCGTTAGTTTGTCTGCGGTCATTTTCGTTTTTTATTATTTCTATAAATTCGATTGCAAAAGTAACCTAAAGAATCCTTTTTTACAATGAAAAAAGTACATTAATCAATGGATTTTATTGATAAATTAATATACTTTCCTTTTATATAACAGATAGTTAATACGTAATTTTTCGATTTCGTTTATTTAAGTAATAATGCCACAATAAATAGGTTGCGTAAGAGCGATAAGGACTCCATTGTTCAGCATGAATTTCCATTTCGTTTTTGTCGTGAATATCTAATAATTCTTTGATTGTATTGACCACTGCAATATCTCCTAGCGGAATCAAATCCGGCTCCTGCAAACAAAACATTAAGTAAATATCAATCGTCCAATTACCGATTCCTTTTAACTTTATGAGTTCTTCCCGAACTTGTTTTGCCGATTTTACAGCTAAACTTTCGATATCCAGTTCTTTATTCAAAACGGCTTCCGAAAGTATTTTGATATATTTTGTTTTTTGTCGACTTACACCTAATGCACGAAATTCTTCATCAGATAAAGCAAACATGTTTTCAGGATTGCAAGTTGTATAGGCTTTGATTTTTAAAAATGTGGCTTTCGCCGAATCTATAGAGACTTGTTGTTCAAGTATCAGCAATACCAACGTTTCAAAACCCTGAGGACGTTTCGGAATTGGCGGCAAACCATATTTCTCAATAATTTCCTGAAATATTGGATTTTTAGTTGATAGAAAATCGATTGCTTCTTGCATTTCTTTGGCTTTAAGTCTATTTCAAAATTAAATAAAAAAAGAATCTCGCAAAGGCGCCAAGTCGCTAAGTTTTAAATTCTTTGCGCCTCTGCGGCTTTGCGAGATTATTAAATTGCAAGCTTTCGCTTTATATTTTAAAAATAAAATCCAAAAGATCCTTTTACTGCAAATTTATTAGCATCCGGAGCGTTTAAATAACTTCCTCTCCAGGAGAAATCAATTCGGAAAACTTTGAAAATATTCCCGATTCCGGCGTTATATTCCCAGTATACATTTTCTGGTGCATTATAAGGCTGATCTGAAGCATTGATTGCTCTGTTAGCATCGGAAATGGTTCCGTAAACTCCTTTTACACCTACAAATTCCCTCCAGTTTAATTTTCTCATAAATGGAATTCTGGCAAATAACCTTCCTCCAAAATCATGATTCCATTGCAAAGTAGTATATTGGTCTGTTATGAACTCGTAGAAATTCAGGTTACTAAACGTATTCTCAATTGTAAAATAAGTCTGGTTACCCGGAATTACACTCATTAATCCTAACGGAATTGTACCAAAAGTTTTACCGGTTTCCAAAATAATATTCGATCTTCCCAGAGCACCAATAATAATAGGTTGTTTGTAGTAAATCTGTATTTTTTCATAAGCAAAATCACTATTGAAAACTCCTTTTAAACCATAGCTAAAATTCACAAAGAAATGACTAAACGGGCTATCAACAAGATCACGTTCTACTCCAAAACCAATAGTTTTTCGGTTTGGCATAAACTCAAACTGAATATTAGCTTCAGATTGTGTTACCCCACTTGCAATAACTCCCGCAGGATTTGAAGGACTTGGTAAAGTAGTATAATAATCTAAACTAAAAGTAGTCGAAGCCGATTCTAAAGTTCTATAGGAAAGACCCGCCTGAACAACAAAATTCTTCATGGGTTCCATTTCAAAGGAAATGTTACTCAAATTAATATTGGTTAATTTTCCGTTACTTCCTGTTGTAAACAACGCAGAAGACGCAAAACTTCGTCCTAAAATATCGTTTGTTGTGGTTAAGCTAGCTCCAATTTGTTCGATGTCGCGCCTGTTTCCTCCAGAAATAATAAATCGCTTTTTCTTATCAAGCATCCATTTTCCGGAAACACCATATTTAAATTTACTGTCATCAAAACCATAGGCCGTATAAGCTTGTACACGCCACGGATCATTTGGTCCAAAATACGTTCTTCCTCCTACGCGAACTCTTAAACCTTCGACTTCATTGTATCCAAATGTGGAGAAAATAGGACCATAATCAAAGTTTTTAAACTCGACGTAACCGCTTCCTAGAATAGAAACTAAACTGTAAAGTTGTTTGAATCGCTTGACAGTTTGCAAGGTGTCTAACATTTTGTAAATACCTTGTTCATCTTTATTTAATTTCTCGAAACGGTTTTCATCCCAAAATTCATCCGGTCGGTCGTAAACGGCATTGTCTATAAAGTTGACTTCTTCTTTATAAAACTTCTCCGGTTTTTGAATGTTGAATTTATGATTTCGATATAAAGTCGTTCGTTTTCCGTAGACTCCTTTTGATTTTTCCTTTTTATTCAAGGCAAAATCAGACATCATATAATCACGGGTCAAAAGGAAAACAGAATCATTTTCTACATCAAATTCCTGTTCGATATAAATATCTTTAACCCAGTTAATATTGGCGCTTTTAGTAACACCCATATTAATTTTCTTGATGGCAAAAGTGGTATCGTTAACCCAGAAATCTCCTTTAAAAGTCAACTCGTTTTTACGTCTTGGATAAAAAACAATATTAAAACACCATTTTTTATCAATATAGGCACTGTCTTTTAAGACATAATTATAGACATCAATTCCGGTTTTTGAAAGCGGACTTGTAAAACTTTTATCAAAAAACGTAAGGTGATTGTCGTAAATATTATAATCTGAATAAAGATCTTTTACAAAAGATAAAATCTGTTGATTTCCATTGAAACCAGAAGTTTTGCTTCCTTTAATATTCTCCTTTACTTTCTTTAATTTATTGTCGCCATAAACGTCATAAACTGATTCATTGATAAAGATTGGCAGATACGTTTTTCCGGTAACATCAGAAGTATCCACATGATCAAACACAAACTCCATTCCTTTAAAGAGCTTATTTTTCATAAAAGCACTATCGATCGTGTTCATGTCAAACTCGACTTTTTCGTACTTCTGCATTTCATACTGATTGAATTGGTACAAACCGTTTTTACGTTTTCTTTCCCAAATTTTCCTCAAAATATCTAATGCCGGGTTATTCTTTTTAGATGTTTTTCCGGTAAAAATTACAACTTCGTTTAAAGCTTCTGCTTCACCTAAAACTATTTTAAAATTATAATTTACAGCTTTTTCTAATGGAATTTCCTTATCCGAAAATCCAGCAGATGTAACTAATAAAGCGGTATAAGTATTGGGTGATTCTAAATAAAAACGACCATCTTCATTGGAAACTATTCCAGTATTTGAACCTTTAAAAACAATATTTGCAAACGGAATAGGTTGATTTAGTTTATCCAAAACAATTCCGCTCACTTTAGTTTGTGCAGTAGCAATATTCGCAAGTGCAAATACAAAAAATAGGCTGAGTAAAATTATTTTCTTCATCATCTGGCAAAAAAAAACTTCATCAATTAATATGACTGATGAAGTTTTATAAGTATTGTTTGTTTGATTATTTGTACATTACTTTCTTTACTGCTTTTACTACATCAGCTGCATTTGGCAACCAGTCTTTTAGTAAAACAGGAGAGTAAGGCGCAGGAGTATCTGCAGTTGTAATACGTTGAATTGGCGCATCTAGAAAATCAAAAGCTTGCTCCTGAACGATATAAGTGATTTCAGATGAAATACTTGCAAATGGCCACGCTTCTTCTAAAATTACCAAACGATTTGTTTTCTTAACTGATTTTAAGATTGCTTCGTTATCCATTGGACGAACTGTTCTTAAATCGATAATCTCACATGAAATTCCTTCTTTAGCTAATTCATCAGCAGCAATAAAAGCTTCTTTGATAATTTTTCCAAAAGAAACGATAGTAACATCTGTTCCTTCACGTTTAACATCAGCAACTCCTAATGGAATTGTATATTCTCCGTCTGGCACTTCTCCTTTGTCACCATACATTTGCTCAGATTCCATAAAAATTACAGGATCATTATCGCGAATAGCCGATTTCAAAAGTCCTTTTGCATCATAAGGAGTAGAAGGTACAATAACTTTAAGACCCGGAGTATTTGCAAACCAGTTTTCTAAAGCCTGAGAGTGAGTAGCTCCTAATTGACCTGCAGAAGCAGTTGGTCCACGAAAAACGATAGGCACATTAAATTGCCCTCCTGTCATTTGACGCATTTTAGCAGCGTTATTTATAATTTGATCAATACCAACTAAACAGAAGTTGAAAGTCATGTACTCAACAATAGGACGACAGCCGTTCATAGCTGATCCTACTGCAATTCCTGTAAAACCAAGCTCAGCAATTGGAGTATCGATTACTCTTTTTTCGCCAAATTCAGCAAGCATTCCTTTTGAAGCTTTGTATGCTCCGTTGTATTCTGCAACTTCTTCGCCCATTAAATATATGGATTCATCGTGACGCATTTCTTCGCTCATCGCTTCGCAAATGGCCTCTCTAAATTGTATTGTTCTCATATTTATATTGTATGTTGAATTTTCTGAAGAGCAAAAATAAATATTTTAAATAACTTAAAAGCATAAATTGAATTTAAAATCACACGAACATCCTCCTCTTCGCTGCTTTTAACTTTTAAAATTTTATTGTGATATTTACGAAATCGATATAATTGTGGTTATTCCGTACATAAAAACATTTTTCAGACAAACTCTGGCTTATTTGTTTAATTCTGATTTCAGCAAATTCCATCGTAATAACGAAATAAATCAAAAAGTAGTATAAATTGCCTTTAAGTTTAACAGTTGTTCAATGAAACACTATTGCAAAATTCCTAAGAATCAGACTAAATAACTGAATTTTCAATTTCATATTCCAACAAAAGCACTTTCAAATTCCATAATCTTCGAAAACGTAATAGTTTTTAAAAAATATTATGCATGCATAGTATATTATTCCGATTTTAATTTCTAAATTTGTCAAAGCATATTATAAATATCAAAATATATACTTATGAAAATATTAGTTTGCATCAGCCATGTGCCTGATACTACTTCAAAAATTAACTTCTCCAATGGTGATTCAGAATTCGATACCAATGGTGTACAATATGTAATTAATCCTAATGATGAGTTTGGTTTAACACGTGCAATTTGGTTTCAGGAACAACAAGGAGCAACTGTAACTGTTGTGAATGTTGGAGGTCCTGATACAGAACCAACTTTGCGTAAAGCATTGGCAATTGGTGCAAACGAAGCTATTCGTGTAAATGCTAATCCAACTGATGGTTTTTTTGTTGCAAAACAATTAGCCGAAGTAATTAAAAACGGAGGTTACGATCTTGTAATTGCCGGAAAAGAATCTTTAGATTATAATGGCGGAATGGTTCCTGGAATGATTGCAGGAATTTTAGGTTCTAACTTTTTAAACTCTTGTACTTCATTAACAGTTGACGGAAGCAATGTAAAAGCAGTTCGTGAAATCGATGGTGGAAAAGAAACTGTTAGTACTACTCTGCCTTTAATTATTGGTGGACAAAAAGGTCTTGTCGAAGAAAAAGATTTGCGTATTCCAAACATGAGAGGAATTATGACAGCAAGAACAAAAGCCCTGACTATTCTTGAGCCAGTTGACGCTCCTGTAAATACAAAAGCAGTGAAATTTGAAAAACCAGCTCCTAAATCAGCAGTGAAATTAGTTTCTCCTGATAATTTAGATGAGTTAGTTAATTTATTACACAACGAGGCTAAAGTGATTTAAGATTGTAGAGTTTAGATTTTAGATTGCATTCGGCAAGGTAAAATCTAAATTAAACATTTGATTCACTTCAAATCTAATCAATAATCTTTTTAGGTTTCATTTTCAAAAAATCTGAAATCTAAAATCTAAAATCTAAAATTATCATGTCAATATTAATATATGCAGAATCTGCAGAAGGAAAATTTAAAAAAGTAGCTTTTGAATTAGCTTCTTACGCTAAAAAAGTAGCAGAATCATTAGGAACAACCGTAACGGCTTTAACTGTAAACACGAGCGATGTAAGTGAATTGTCAAAATACGGAGTTGATAAAGTTCTAAAAGTAAACAACGATAAATTAGCAGGTTTTACAGCTAAGGCTTACGCCGATGTTATAAAACAAGCTGCTGAAAAAGAAGGAACAAAATTAGTATTACTTTCTTCTACAACAGATAGTATTTATCTTTCATCATTAGTTGCAGTGGCGCTAAATGCAGGTTTTGCTTCAAATGTTGTTGGATTGCCAGTTAGCACTTCTCCATTCCAAGTAAAAAGAAATGCTTTCTCAAACAAAGCTTTCAATATTACTGAAATCAGTACAGATGTAAAAGTTCTTGGTTTAGCTAAAAACTCTTATGGAATTTTCGAAAGCGCAGGATCTGCAACTGAAGAAGATTTTAATCCATCTATTGGAGACAATGACTTTGGTGTAAAAGTAGAATCTGTAGAAAAAGTAAGCGGAAAAGTTTCTATCGCTGATGCAGATGTAGTAGTTTCTGGTGGTCGTGGATTAAAAGGTCCTGAAAACTGGGGATTAATCGAAGATTTAGCGGCTGTATTAGGTGCTGCAACAGCATGTTCTAAACCAGTTTCTGATTTGGGATGGAGACCTCACAGCGAGCACGTTGGACAAACAGGAAAACCAGTTGCAACAAACTTATATATTGCAGTTGGAATTTCAGGAGCCATCCAGCATATTGCCGGAATCAACTCTTCAAAAGTAAAAGTAGTAATCAATAGTGATCCTGAAGCACCTTTCTTTAAAGTGGCTGATTATGGTGTTGTGGGAGATGCATTCGAAATTGTACCAAAATTAATTGAGAAATTAAAAGCTTTTAAAGCTCAACATTCTTAATTTAAAATTCTCTATAAAAATATAGCTGCCTAAAAACAAGATAATCGTATCTTTGTTTTAGGTAGCTTTTTTGTTCCATATTTTTTGATTAAAATTGCACCTTTATTTTTCAATCAAAAAAAGTATTAAAATGCGGCATTAATTGCCCTTTTTTACCCACATATATGAGTCTAGTAAAATTGTCCATAAAAGGAATTTCATACAGTCAAACTCAAAATGGCGCTTATGCTCTAATTTTGAATGAAGTTGATGGTGAAAGAAAATTACCAATTGTTATTGGTGCTTTTGAAGCCCAGTCGATTGCTATTGCCTTAGAAAAAGAAATTAAACCTCCTCGTCCATTAACGCACGATCTATTCAAAAACTTCGCTGAAAGATTTGATATTGTTGTAAAACAAGTCATCATTCACAAATTGGTTGACGGTGTTTTTTATTCAAGTCTAATCTGCGAAAGAGATAAAATCGAAGAAATTATTGACGCCAGAACTTCTGACGCAATTGCTTTGGCACTCCGATTTAATGCTCCGATTTTCACTTACAAAAACATTTTGGACAAAGCGGGAATTTACTTAAAATCGAATACTGCTGACACCGATTCCGGCGCTCAGGAAATTGACGACGTTCTTTCTAACCCGGAGACTTTTGGTCATGAAGAAGAAAGCAATCAATCTGGTGATGTGTATGCAAAACATACTTTACAGGAACTAAATGAGCTTTTAGATCAGGCCGTTTCTCAGGAAGATTATGAAAAAGCAGCAAAAATTAGAGACGAAATATCGAAAAGATAATTTTAAGGCTATACGCCGTAAGCTTTAGGCTGTAAGCGTAAAGCGTAAAACATAAAAAACAAGCTACAAGCAATTAGGAAAAAGCCTAAAGCTTATAGCCTAAAGCTTAAAGCAATCATGAAGCAA
The DNA here is from genome assembly GCF_001427905.1 of Flavobacterium sp. Root420. Lineage (GTDB taxonomy): Bacteria > Bacteroidota > Bacteroidia > Flavobacteriales > Flavobacteriaceae > Flavobacterium. The sequence goes on along the minus strand of NZ_LMEF01000012.1, from coordinate 431,277 downwards.
TACTTAGATTTAGTAAAACATGTTTTAGAAACCGGTTGCCAAAAAGGAGACCGAACAGGAACAGGAACAAAAAGTGTTTTTGGTTACCAAATGCGTTTTGATTTAAGTGAAGGTTTCCCAATGGTTACGACCAAAAAACTGCATTTAAAATCTATCATTTACGAATTGCTTTGGTTCTTAAAAGGCGATACCAATATTAAATACCTTCAGGAAAACGGAGTGAAAATTTGGGATGCCTGGGCAGATTCAAATGGAGATTTAGGTCCTGTTTATGGTCATCAATGGCGCAATTGGAATAGCGAAGAAATTGATCAGATTTCTGAGTTGATTACAGAACTAAAAACAAATCCAAATAGCAGAAGAATGCTGGTTTCAGCCTGGAACCCATCTGTTTTGCCGGATACAAAAAAATCATTTGAAGAAAACGTAGCCAATAACAAGGCAGCTTTACCTCCTTGTCATGCCTTTTTTCAATTTTATGTTTCGAGTCCCGATGTTGAAAAAGGTGAGATAAAAGGCAAACTTTCTTGTCAGTTATACCAACGAAGTGCTGATATATTTTTAGGAGTTCCCTTTAATATTGCTTCTTATGCATTGCTAACTATGATGATCGCTCAGGTTTGTGATTTAGAGGCAGGCGAATTCATTCACACCTTTGGAGATGCACATATTTACAACAATCACATTGAGCAATTAGAGCTGCAATTAAGCCGTGAGCCAAAACCATTACCAAAAATGATTTTAAATCCAGAGATTAAAAATATCTTTAATTTTGATTATAACGACTTCACACTTTTAGACTATGAACCACATGCGGGCATAAAAGGAAGTGTTGCTGTATAAATAAAAAAAATCCGCTCACATTAAGCAGATTTTTTATACAACTAAAACACTATTTTCGCTTCCGGCAAAGTCATTCCATTTATAAGAATCAGCTTCGGGATCATTTACATACAATCCGTCAATTACATATTTGAACTCATAAATCGCATCTTTCACTAAGTCATAAGTTGCTTTAAAAGTTCCGTTTTTTAACTTGCTTAAAGTCCCTTCTTCCGGATTCCAATTGTTAAAATCTCCAACTACAGCAGCTGAATTTGCATCTTTAGCTTCCACAGAAAATGTAACTTTACACACTGGTTTTGTTTTGATAAATTGTTTCTTTAGAGACATAACTATTTAGTTTTTAGATTTATACACCTAAATTACAGAAAATCAACTGAACATTCAATAGCCACCTTACCGATTTATGATAATAGCAAAAACAACTATTTTTTTTAGGCTTATTAATAATTTAAACCCCCTAAAATTTTGTGTTTCTCATTTATCATTCACCTGAATACAAATATTCTACACTCAAAAATACTATGATTTCAAAATAAATTCTAACTTTATAACCTTATTATTCATTAATTGTCTTATGGAAAAAGAAGTGCACGAACAATACGAATACGCCCGAAGAAGACTTAGACAAAAAAAAATTCTATATTTCCATTTTGTACTTTTTCTATTAGGCAGTTTATTTTTATTTATTGCGAACAGATTTTTTGGTTTTGGCGCTAACACAGATCAAAATTGGTGTATTTGGGGTATCACAATATGGTTTTTCATCTTCATTCTACACTTTATAAAAGTCTATATTACAGACCGTTTCATGAATAAAAAATGGGAAAGAGAACAAATTGACAGACTTGTTGCTTTACAGCAAAAAAGAATTAGTCAATTAGAGTCCAGAGTAAATGAGGATACTGATAATAAAATTTAGTTAGAATACCATGATTATAATGATAGCGGCTGTTGCCGAAAATAATGCTCTTGGGAAAAATAATGAATTAGTATGGCATTTGCCAAATGATTTCAAAAGATTCAAATCGCTTACAACAAATCATCATATTATTATGGGAAGAAAAACTTTTGAAAGCTTCCCAAAACCATTACCAAACAGAGTTCATGTTGTAATAACACGACAAAAAGATTACAATCCGGAAGGTTGTATTGTTGTTGATAGTATAGAAAAAGCGATTGCTGTTTGCCCTGAAAATGAAGATTCATACATCATTGGCGGAGGGGAAATTTACAATTTAGGAATGGAGCATGCGGATATATTAGAAATAACCAAAGTACACCATAGCTTTGATGCTGATGCTTATTTTCCTGAAATTGATAAAACCGATTGGCAATTAGTGGAATCTGAAGAAAATTTCAAAGATGAAAAACATCTTTATGATTACACTTACGAAACTTACATTCGACGATAAATAAAAAAACATCCTCTTTTGAAGGATGTTTTTTAAAAATGATTGATTTTTTTAGATCTGACTCTTTCAGGAAGTAGTTTTTGTAAAAATCACAAATGTCTAAACATTTGAATTAACTGAATAACATTTAAAGTTATTTGAGAATAAATCTCAAAAAGAGCCTTTAATAACAAATACCACTAAGATATTAAAGGCAAGAAAATTAAAATTTCCAAAAACAAATTTAATCCTAAGAACGTATTTTGCACTAATTTTAAAAAAACAGTATTGTGGTTTAAGACAACACTTTCAAAACTACTTACAAGAACAAATGAAATTACCAGTGCAAGAAAGTATTCATTTGATTTAAGTCATTTTATTCTACCAATCATTAAAATTTTCATCATTTTATCTTTAACAAAAGTGGCCATAAATCAAGAATTGCACAATACCCACTTTTAGTGATTTTTTGAAAATACCTACTTTTAGTGAGAAGCAAAAACACAACTCGGGTGTTTTCTAAAAAGCTTATTCTAAAACATTTGATTTACAAATTAAAAAACGCAATTACAGTTAACACAGTTTGTATTATATTTGCGTAAATAAAAAAAATGTCTGAAAAAATAACCCCATATAAAGACTCTTCTTTAGGTAAAAAAGAACAGGTTGCCCAAATGTTTGATAACATCTCTGGGAATTACGACAATTTGAATCGCGTAATTTCATTTGGGATCGACATTAAATGGCGAAAAAAAGTATTAAAAATCGTATCGGACACTAATCCGAAAATTATTCTTGATATTGCAACAGGAACTGGCGATTTAGCTATTTTAATGGCTCAGACTAAGGCTAAAAAAATCATTGGTTTGGATATTTCGGCAGGAATGCTTGAAGTTGGTAAGAAGAAAGTTGAAGATAAAAACCTTTCTAATATTATAGATTTAGTTTTAGGTGATTCTGAAAATATTCCTTTTGAAGACAATTACTTTGATGCCATTACTGTTGGTTTTGGAGTACGGAATTTTGAAAACTTAGAAAAAGGTTTTTCTGAAATCTTAAGAGTTTTAAAACCAGGCGGCGTATTTGTTATTTTAGAAACTTCAGTTCCGGATAAAACTCCATATAAACAAGGTTATAGATTTTACAGCAAAAATATACTTCCAATAATCGGAAAATTATTTTCAAAAGATAATTCGGCTTACGGCTATTTATCAGAATCTGCAGCCGCTTTTCCTTACGGAGAAGCCTTAAACAATATTTTGAGAAAAATTGGGTTTATAGATGTTGTGGCAATGCCTCAAACTTTTGGAGTTGCAACCATTTATTCTGCTTCTAAAAAATAGTATGAAAAAAACAGTAATCTTACTTTTATTAGTCTTATCGACAAAAGGATATTCGCAATTTGCTAAAAGTATGTTTAGCAAAGACCCTATAATCAATCTTGAAAACTGGCAAAAACAACGCCTGTATTTTGGTTATTATTTAGGTTTTAATAGTTTTGATTTTAAATTTGACTACAAAAATCCCGGTCCTGATATTCAGGTAAAAAAGACTACTGGTTTTAATGTCGGCGTTGTTGCCGATTTAAGATTGCATGAATATATTAATTTACGTTTTGAACCAGGTTTGTATTATACAAAACGTGATTTGTATTATCAAAATATGGCCTCAGAGCAAGATTACTTAAGAGAAGTAAACAGTACTTATATTCACTTTCCTTTGTTATTGAAATTCTCAGCCTTAAGAACTGGGAATATTCGTCCTTATTTAGTTGGCGGAATGTCTACTACATTAAATTTATCAAGCAATTCAAAATCGCAAGATGATAATTTTGAAGGAAAATTTAGAGTTAAACCCTGGACTTCAGCTTATGAAATAGGTTTTGGGATTGATATCTTCTCGGAATATTTTATTTTCTCTCCTTCTATCAGAGGTATGTTTGGAATTACTGACGAATTAATTCGTGATAACCCTGCAAAAGGGCCAAGTCCATGGACAGATAATATCGACTCCATGAAATCACGGGCAATTTTAATTAATTTCACTTTTCATTAAAACAAATTCTTAACTATTTCGTTTAAATTCACTAAGAATAATTGCTGTTGCGGTAGCTACATTTAAACTTTCCGTTTTTTGTAGTTCTCCAAACCTTGGAATTGAGATTCGGCTGGTTACTATTTTTTCAATTTCTGCTGAAATACCATTGGCTTCATTACCCATAATAATGATTCCGTTTTGAGGCAAACCTAATTGATAGATGTTATCACCGTCCATAAAAGTTCCAAAAATCGGTAATTTTGTTTGTGTGATAAAAGTTTTTAAATCAATATAGTTAACATTTACTCTGGCAATAGACCCCATTGTGGCCTGGACTACCTTTGGATTATAAATATCTACTGTTTCTTTAGAGCAAATGATTTGTTTGATACCAAACCAATCACAAAGACGTAAAATTGTTCCCAAATTTCCGGGATCTCTAATATCGTCTAGCGCAATGATTAATCCTGACTCGATTATTTTATTTTCGGCAGGGATTTTGAATACAGCCAAACAAGAATTTGGAGTTGCCAAAGCACTTATTTTTTTAAGTTCCTGCTCATTAACAAGAGTGCGCTTTGAAGACTGAACAGTCTCAAAATCATTTAAAGTCGTGTATAAATGCTCTAATTCAAAATTGGATTGCAACAATTCCTGAATTACTTTTACTCCTTCGGCAAAAAATAATTGATTGGCAAAACGTTGCTTTTTTTGATGCAAACCTGTTATAAGCTTTATTTGGTTTTTACTAACCATAAAATAATGTACTTTTGAATTAAATATTTTAGAACACTTGAAAAATAATTCCACAAAAATAATAGCATTTATTCTAATAGCAATATTTATTTGCGCTTGTGATGCTGTAAAAAGAGTTCCTGATGGAAAAAAGCTTCTTGTAAAAAATAATATTCTTGTTAATGGAAAGAATACCAATGATGAAACTGCATCAAATCAGATGTATCAAAAACCAAATGGTACTCTGTTAGGGTATAAATTGCGTTTAAATTTGTACAATTTAGCCAATTTAAATCCAGATTCTACTTATCAGGCAAAATTTAAAAATCATCCCGGTTTGTACGAGCGTCAGGCAAAATTTTTATCTGCAAAACAAGTGGACCGACTTGGACAATCATTTTTTTACAAAGGTTTCCATGAATTCTTAAAAAACACAGGTGAACCGCCAGTTATTATTGATACTACAAAAACAAAAAAATCTTTATTACGTTTGAAATTCTATTATTTCAATAATGGCTATTTTAATGTAAAAACTGATTACACAATTGATAGCATAGCGCCAAAAAAAGCGAGAATAAATTACAATATTATTACTGGTCCCGGCTACACTTTAGATTCTATCAGAACAACCATTTTAACTCCGGCTTTAGATTCCTTATATAAAACAAATCCGGAACCTTCAGTTTTAAAATCCGGAAAGCAATATAAAACTTCAGATTTTGAAGAAGAAAAAAATCGTATAACCACTTATTTCAGAAATCATGGTGCTTATTTCTTCCAGCCAACTTATATTACTTTTGATATAGATACAATTGGAAAAAAAAATAAGGCAGACATTAATTTAAAAATTAACAATAATAATATTCAGGAAAGAGATTCAAGCAGAACGGAACCATTTAAATTGTACAAAATAAGTGACGTCAATATTTATACTGATTATTCAGCGGCTAATGCAAAAAACAAAATAAACGATAGTACGACTTATAAAAACTTTAATTTGTACAGTTACAAAAAATTAAAATATAAACCGCGTGCCATTACTGATGCCATTTTTATTAATAAAGGAAGCACCTATTCTGACACAAGAACAACACTTTCATCACGTTATTTAAACAACCTGAAGATTTTCAATTATCCATCTATACAATATGAAGTTGATAAACGAGATTCAACAGCTCAGTCATTAATAGCGAATGTTTATCTGACACCAAGGAAAAAATATAGTTTCGGTGCCACCTTTGATCTTACACACTCCAACATTCAGGATTTTGGAATTGGAGCAAGTATTTCAGAAACGATCAGAAATGTCTTCAACAGAGCTGAAACATTAGAGATTTCAGCACGTGTAAATGTCGGATCATCTAAAGACATGGCCAATCCGAATGATAATTTCTTTAATGTTTCGGAATACGGAATTGACACAAAACTTAATTTTCCAAGGATCTTAATGCCTTTTGGGACAGAAAAAATTATTCCGAAAAGAATGATTCCTTCGACCACTATCGCTGCAGGTTTTTCAAAGCAGCGGAATATTGGTTTGGACAAAGAGAATTTTACTGGTGGATTATCTTACAACTGGTCTCCAAAGCGTTTAAATACTGCAAAGCTAGAAGTATTGAATGCACAATTTGTGCGTAACTTAAATCCGGATAATTACTTTAATGTTTATACTTCTTCTTATGATGAACTAAATAACATTGGTAAAGGCTATAATAACAACCCTCTCAACTGGGGAGATGTACCAGAAGAACAAGATAAAAAAAATCTAACTATTCCGAAGGGAACTACTGGCTTTACTAATGATGTTTTAACAGAACAGACAGCCTTAACACCAGCAGATGAGCAATATCAAGACGTAAAGAGTATAGAAGAACGAAGAGTTCGTTTAACTGAAAATGACTTCATTTTGGCTTCAAGCTATACGTTTACCAAAACAACAAAAAAAGATCTTGCAGACAATACTTTTTATCAATTTAAAGCCAAAATAGAATCAGCTGGAACTTTATTATCTGCTGTTTCGAATATAGCAAATCTTCAAAAAAACGTAAATGGCAATTATGAAATATTCAATTTGGAATATTCAGAATATCTTAAAACGGAGTTCGATTATATCAAACACTGGGATTTCGGAAAAGAGAAAGTTTTAGCAGTTCGAAGTTTTTTCGGAATTGCGATTCCTTTTGGCAATTCAGATTATATTCCGTTTTCACGAAGTTATTATTCCGGAGGCTCAAATGATAATCGTGCGTGGCAACCTTACTCATTAGGTCCGGGAAGTACTGATGCTTTGGATGATTTTAATGAGGCAAATATGAAAATTGCACTGAGTGCCGAATTCCGATTCAAAGTTTTCGGAGATGTTAAGGGAGCTATCTTTGCAGACGCCGGAAATATCTGGAATGTGCTCGATAATGTCACCGATGAGAAGGCAAAATTCTCCAACGTAAACGATTTAGCTGAAATTGCTTTAGGTACAGGATTCGGATTACGATACGATTTAAGCTTTTTTGTAATTCGATTAGATTTAGGCTTCAAGACTTATAATCCGGCACATGAGAAGGGAGACCGCTGGTTCAAAGAGTACAATTTTGGCCACTCGGTTTTAAATTTTGGTATAAATTATCCTTTCTAATGCTAATTAATTCTTATTTTTGCAACCTAAAAACCTAAAAACAACTAAAAAAAATTACAATGGCACACAATATTAAACCAGGAGTAGCTACAGGAGATCAGGTACAAGAGATTTTTAATTATGCGAAAGAAAAAGGATTTGCACTTCCAGCAGTAAATGTTACGGGGTCAAGCACAATTAATGGAGTTCTTGAAACTGCAGCGAAACTTAATGCGCCAGTTATCATTCAATTTTCAAACGGAGGAGCACAATTTAACGCAGGAAAAGGATTGTCTAACGCAGGTGAAAAATCAGCAATTGCTGGTGGAATCGCAGGAGCAAAACATATTCACGCATTGGCAGAAGCTTACGGAGCAACTGTAATTTTACACACTGACCACTGTGCAAAAAAATTATTACCTTGGATTGATGGCTTGTTAGATGCATCTGAAAAACATTTTGCAGAAACAGGGAAACCATTATTCAGTTCACATATGATCGATTTGTCTGAGGAGCCAATCGAAGAAAATATTGAGATCTGTAAAGAGTATTTAGCCAGAATGAGTAAAATGGGTATGACATTAGAAATCGAGCTAGGTATTACAGGTGGTGAAGAAGATGGTGTTGACAACTCTGATGTTGACAGTTCAAAATTATACACACAACCAGAAGAAGTAGCTTATGCTTACGAAGAATTATCTAAAGTAAGTCCTAAATTTACAATTGCAGCTGCTTTTGGAAACGTTCACGGGGTTTACAAACCAGGAAACGTAAAATTAACTCCAAAAATCTTAAAAAATTCTCAGGATTTCGTTCAAAACAAATTCAACACTGGACATAACCCGGTAGATTTCGTTTTCCACGGAGGTTCAGGTTCTACACTTGAAGAAATCAGAGAAGGAATCAGCTACGGAGTTATCAAAATGAACATTGATACAGATTTACAATTTGCCTATACTGAAGGAATTCGTGATTATATGGTTAAAAACATTGACTATTTAAAATCTCAAATTGGTAACCCGGAAGGTGCTGATGTTCCTAACAAAAAATATTATGACCCAAGAAGATGGGTTCGTGAAAGCGAAGTGACATTCAATGCAAGACTTGAGCAAGCTTTTGCAGACTTGAATAACGTAAATACACTTTAAATTTTAGATTTTTGAATTTAGATTTCAGACTTCTAAAAAGCCTGGAATCTAAGTTTTAAATCAGATTGAAAAATCTAAACTTTAAAATCTACATTCTAAAATTAAAAAAATGGCTTGGTTTAAAAGACAGGAAAAAGGGATTACAACCGCTACAGAAGACAAAATGGACGTTCCGAAAGGATTGTGGTACAAATCTCCTACCGGAAAAATTATTGATGCTGACGAATTAGCCAGAAACTTATTTGTTAGTCCAGAAGATGATTTTCACGTTCGAATTGGAAGCGCAACCTATTTTGAAATTTTATTCGACAATAATGAATTTGTTGAATTAGATAAAAACATGACATCAAAAGATCCTTTGCATTTTGTGGATACAAAAAAATATGCAGAAAGATTGAAAGATGTAATGGAAAAAACGCACCTTAAAGACGCTGTACGTACGGGAGTTGGAAAATCTAAAGGAAAAGAGCTTGTAATTTGCTGTATGGATTTTGCCTTTATTGGAGGATCTATGGGAGCTGTTGTTGGAGAAAAAATTGCAAGAGGTATTGATCACGCGATCAAAAACAAATTACCTTTTGTTATGATTTCTAAATCAGGTGGAGCTCGTATGATGGAAGCTGCTTATTCGTTAATGCAATTAGCAAAAACATCAGTAAAACTAGCTCAGTTAGCCGAAGCTAAATTACCTTATATTTCTCTTTGTACTGACCCAACAACTGGAGGAACAACTGCATCATATGCTATGTTAGGAGATATTAATATTTCTGAACCCGGTGCTTTGATTGGTTTTGCCGGACCACGTGTTGTTCGTGACACAACTGGTAAAGATTTACCAGAAGGTTTCCAGACTGCTGAATTTCTTTTAGAGCACGGTTTCCTAGACTTTATCACGCCTAGAAAAGAATTGAAAGACAAGATTAACTTGTATATCGATTTGATTCAAAATAATACGATTAGATAGTTTTAAACTTCTAAAAACATAAAAAAAATCCCAGAAAATATTTTCTGGGATTTTTTTTATGTTTTGTCATCTCAAAATCTAAGCCGCACTATTTTTTGGTCTGTTATTTTTTAATTCTTTTTCAGCTAGTTTAAAAGCTAGTTTCTCGCGCCATATCGCATAACGTTCTCTAAAAACTATTTTTATAGCACTATCTACTGCTCCATGCATGAATAAACTCCATACGCTGGCCATTTTTCGGATTATCGATCGATCCCATGCACGAAGACTCAGGGAAAAAGAACCGTCTACATAACGCATCCAATGCCACATTCCGGTTGGCATAAATAAGGTATCTCCGTGTTCCAGAAAAACCTCATAACCTTCGACACCTTTTAAAGCGGGGAATTTTTCAAAATCAGGATTGGCAACATCATAATCTTCTAAGGCATAAGTAGTATTTGGAACGCAATAAAGTCTTTTCTTCCATTTATAATCAAATAATATAATATGTTTTTTTCCTCCAAAGTGCGTGTGAAAAAGATGAGGTAAATCGATGTCATAATGCAAAAAGGTAAAAGCACTTGAGCCTCCAAAAAACATGGCGGGCATACTTTCTATAAAACCGCCCATTAATTCCTTAGGGATTTTCACGTCATTAATTAATTCGGGTCTGTGTTTAAAAAGATTGAAGAAAAAAATGCGTAATTGTGTTGGTTCTCTTTTTATTAAATCAAGGTAATCACCAAATTTCATAGTGGCTATAGAAGCATTAATTATTTTTGTAGGATCTGCTTTGGAATTATCAACTAGTTTCACCTCAATATCTCCTGCAATTTGCTTAAAATAATCCGTTGACCATTTTTCTCTTGCAGGCCAGTCTTTTGTTAATCCTTTTATAATTAAAGGTTTTCTCTTGTCTAAATAGTTTTTTTTAAAATCTTCTCTAGAAATAGACTCAACGGTATCGACGGGTTTCAAGTTAAAGCTCATTTATTTATTGATTTAAATTGCATACCTGCCAGGTAGGTATTTAATTATCTAGTCCTTTAAAAAAAATCACAATTAATAACACAAAAACAATGTACTACATTCCAGTTCGAATTGCCTCAACCGGATCCAAATTGGCTGCAGAAATTGCCGGAAGAATTCCGGATATTAATCCAATAATAGCTGCTAATGTAGTTCCTAAAATTATATTCCCAAAGCTTAAAACAAATTCGAAGTCAAGCACTTTCGTTAAAATCAATGCAATCCCCCAAACCATTAAAAGTCCGATTATTCCCCCAATTACTGAAAGGATTATGGCTTCAAATAAAAACTGAAATAATATAAAACGATTTTTAGCTCCGAGTGATTTTTGAATTCCAATTAAGTTTGTTCGCTCTTTAACCGAAACAAACATAATATTCGCAATTCCGAACCCTCCTACTAAAAGAGAAAATCCACTGATAATCCATCCAACAACATTCATCTGACCTAGAATCCCGTCAATAAAATCTGTAAATCCAGAAAGTACATTAACAAAGAAATTATCAATTTCACCGGCTTTCATACCACGAATAGCTCTTAATTTCTGTGCAACTTCAGCCTTGTAAGCATCCATATCGATTCCTTTCACAGGTTTTAATACAATTACCGGTGTCATCGCATCACTATCACCGTACATCCTACGCAAAAAATTGGCCGGCAAATAAACAGAGGTGTCATTACTATCTCCAAAAAAACCAGCTCCTTGTTTTGTCATAACGCCAATAACAGAAAAACGTTGTCCGTATAAGCGAATACTTTTTCCGATAGGATCATCAGAGCCAAAAAGTCCGTTTGCAATTTCATATCCTAAAACAATTACCGGCGATCCCGAATTCGATTCAGATTCGGTATAAAATCTTCCTTTATCAAAACTCAATCCGTCAATATCAACCATTTCATAAGAAGAAGGAACAATATTTACATCTGCAACAGTTTTCGAATCATACTTTAAACTTTCTCTATTTACAAAAAGCTGATACCCTACCTGTTCTGTATTATTTAAGGAGTTTTTCAAAGCGATATATTCATCATATTTCACATTTGGAAATTGTTCTCTTTTCCATTGTGGAATTTCAGAAGGCCCAAAGCAAAATTTCATTAAATAAATTGTATTTTTATCTAAGCTGCTCAAATCTTTAGAAATTTTACGATCGAGAGAATCAACGGCAGCCAAAACGGCAATAATCGAAAAAATACCAATTGTAACCCCTAACAACGATAATAATGTACGCAATTTGTTATTTCGCAAAGCATTTATGGCAAAGCTCAGACTTTCCTTTAATAATCTTAAATAAAGTAGCATATTTTCGTATTTTTCAATAAAGTAAAATTCAATAAATTAAAATCAAAAACCTAATAAAAGTTAACTTACTCATCAGTAGTTTTTTTTAAGATAATGTTACATTAATTTTCTTTAAAATAATATTTAAAAAAACTACTTTTGCAGTCTGAAAAACATAACTACACAATGAGCACAACAAAAAAAATTCAATCAGCATTAATATCTGTTTTTTCGAAAGATGGACTAGAGCCAATCGTTAGAAAATTGCACGAACAAAACGTAACATTATATTCGACTGGAGGAACTGAAGATTTTATAAAAAACCTTGGAATTCCTGTAGTTCCTGTAGAAGATATTACTTCATTTCCTGAAATTCTTGGAGGAAGAGTAAAAACTTTACACCCGAAAATTTTTGGAGGAATTTTAAATCGTCAGGATAATGAAAGTGATGTTCAGCAAATGAAAGAATTTGATATTCCTCAGATTGATTTGGTAATTGTTGATTTATATCCTTTTGAAAAAACGGTTGCATCAGGTGCAAGCGAACAAGATATTATTGAAAAAATTGATATTGGCGGAATTTCATTAATTCGTGCCGGTGCAAAAAACTTCAAAGACACGGTAATTGTAGCTTCAGTAAATGAGTACAGTTTACTTTTAGATTTGATTACAGAACAAAATGGAGCAACAACATTAGAAAACAGAAGATTGCTTGCTACAAAAGCATTCCATGTTTCTTCTCATTACGATGGTGCTATATTTAATTATTTTAATACTGACGAAACTATTTACAAAGAAAGCATTGCAGGTGGCCAAGTTTTAAGATATGGAGAAAACCCTCATCAAAAAGGATTTTTCTTTGGAGATTTTGACGCAATGTTCAAAAAAGTTCATGGAAAAGAATTGTCCTATAACAATTTGTTAGATGTTGATGCTGCGGTAAATTTAATTAATGAATTTAAAACTGACGGACCAACATTCGCTATTTTAAAACATAATAACGCTTGTGGTTTAGCTTCAAGAAAAACAATTAGCGAAGCTTATTTAGCTGCTTTGGCTTGCGACCCAACATCAGCATTTGGCGGAGTTTTAATTGCAAACACTAAAATCGACTTAGCTACAGCACAGGAAATCAATAAATTATTTTGTGAGGTTGTAATTGCACCAGGTTATGATGACGATGCAATCGCTGTTTTACAAGAAAAGAAAAACAGAATTATATTAATTCAAAATGAAGTTGAATTGCCTTCAAGACAAGTGAGAACATGTCTTAATGGTTTGTTAATTCAGGATAGAAATACTATTACAGATACTAAAGAGCATTTAAAAACCGTTACAACAACAGAGCCAACTGCTCAAGAGATAGAGGATTTGATTTTTGCTTCGAAGATTTGTAAAAACACAAAATCAAATACAATCGTATTTGCTAAAAACGGAACTTTAATTTCATCAGGAACTGGTCAGACATCAAGAGTTGATGCTTTGATGCAGGCTGTTGACAAAGCAAAAGCTTTCGGATTTGATTTAACAGGAGCTTCAATGGCGAGTGACGCATTTTTCCCTTTCCCGGATTGTGTAGAATTAGCTAAAAAAGCAGGAATTACCGCTGTAATTCAGCCTGGTGGATCAATAAAAGATGAATTAAGCATCAATTATTGCAACGAAAATAATCTTGCAATGGTATTTACAGGAACACGTCATTTTAAACATTAATTTGTTTAACTTTGTTCGATAATTATTTATAACATTTTAAACCCCTAAAAAACTTATGGGATTTTTTGATTTCATGACCGAGGATATTGCGATAGACCTTGGTACCGCAAACACTTTAATCATTCATAATGATAAAGTTGTTATTGATAGTCCGTCAATCGTTGCACGTGACAGAATATCAGGCAAAATCATTGCTGTTGGTAAGGAAGCCAACATGATGCAAGGTAAAACGCATGAAAACATCAAGACCATAAGGCCTTTGAAAGATGGTGTAATTGCCGATTTTGATGCTTCAGAAAAAATGATCAATATGTTCATTAAAAGTATTCCGGCATTGAAAAAAAGAATGTTTACTCCAGCTTTACGCATGGTAGTATGTATTCCGTCTGGAATTACTGAGGTTGAAATGAGAGCTGTAAAAGAATCTTGTGAGAGAGTAAACGGAAAAGAAGTTTACTTAATTCATGAGCCGATGGCAGCAGCAATTGGTATTGGCATCGATATCATGCAACCAAAAGGAAACATGATTGTTGATATTGGAGGTGGTACAACTGAAATTGCTGTTATTGCATTAGGTGGAATTGTATGTGATAAATCTGTAAAAATCGCAGGTGACGTTTTCACAAACGATATTGTTTATTACATGCGTACACAACACAACCTTTTTGTGGGAGAAAGTACTGCTGAGAAAATAAAAATTCAGATTGGGGCTGCTATCGAAGATTTAGATGGACCTCCGGAAGATATGTCAGTTCAGGGTAGAGATTTACTAACCGGAAAACCAAAACAAGTAGATGTTTCATATCGTGAAATTGCAAAAGCATTAGATAAATCAATTCAACGTATTGAGGATGCTGTAATGGAGACTTTATCTCAAACTCCTCCTGAATTAGCTGCCGATATTTACAACACAGGTATTTATTTAGCTGGTGGTGGATCTATGTTAAGAGGTCTTGACAAACGTATTTCACTAAAAACAGACTTACCTGTTTACATTGCCGAAGATCCTTTAAGAGCAGTAGTTCGTGGAACCGGAATGGCATTAAAAAACATTGCGAAATTTAAAAGTATCTTAATTAAATAAGATTCAAAATAATAACTAATATTTTTTTCATGAGAGTCAATGATCAAATTTGACTCTCATAAAATTTGAACCCATAAAGCATATCCTGAAACAAAATAACCAAACAAGAAATGCAGCAAATTTTTAATTTCATTATAAGAAACAGTAACCGATTGCTGTTTTTGCTGCTTTTAGGTATTTCGTTGGTTCTCAGCATTCAATCTCATTCCTATCACAGAAGCAAAGTAATCAGTTCAGCTAATTTTTTAAGCGGAGGTGTTTATGAGAAAATTAATCATATTAATGAATATTTGAATCTAAGAACTGAAAACGACGAACTTGTACTTGAAAACGCCAGATTAAAAAGTCTTCTTTTTAACAAAGAGGACACTACTAAAGTACCGCTGGCGGATAGCGTAAAAGGAGTAAAACCTGCTGATATTATTGTTTCAAAAGTAATTCATAACTCTTATAACAGACACGAAAACTATATTACGTTAAATTCCGGATCAAATGACGGCATTAAACCAGACATGGGAGTAATCAATAGTTTAGGAATTATTGGGGTTATAGACAATACATCACCAAGATATTCAACAGTGATAAGTATTTTGAATATGAAATCGCAAATCAACGCGAAGCTAAAAAAATCAAATCACTTTGGCTCATTGACCTGGAATGGAAAAAGTACAGGATTTGTTCAGTTAGAAGATGTTCCCAGGTTAGCTTCTGTAAAAAAAGGAGATACAATCGTTACAGGAGGACAGTCTGTAATTTTTCCTGAAGGAATTAATATTGGAACGGTAGATATTGTATACAAAAAAGAAGGTACAAGTTATTATGTTATAAAAGTTAAGTTATTCAATGATATGACAAATCTTGGACACGTATATATCATTAAAAGCAAGGACAGAGAAGAACTTATTAATTTAGAAAACAAGGAAAAAGATGAATAGCGCATTGTTAGTCAATATTTTTCGATTTATTATGTTACTGACAATTCAGATTGTTATTTTTAATAATATGAATTTTTTAGGATACATAAGTCCTTTTCCGTACATTCTATATATCATTCTTTATCCTGTAAACAGCAATCGATCCGGGTTGATAATTTCAAGCTTTTTACTTGGTCTTACTATGGATATGTTTTGTAATTCGGGAGGTATCCATGCTACTGCGTGTGTTATTCTCGCCTACTACAGACCTTATATTTTTAAATTTTCATTTGGACTGAGTTACGAATATCAGACGATAAAACTAAACGAATCCCTCACACCTGAACGCTTTTCGTTCATTCTGGTCTCTGTATTATTGCATCACATAATATTATTTATACTAGAAGCTTTTCAGTTTAAATTTATTTGGGATATTTTACTCAGAACTCTGTTTAGTACCATTTTTACCATAATTATTTCAATCATAATAATCTATCTTATTAAGCCCAATAAACGATGAGAAAAGTTTTGCTGCCCTCTTTAATTATTATCGCAGCATCTTTGCTGCTGATCAGGGTATTTTATTTGCAAGTTATTGATGATTCATTTAAATTAAAATCAGAAAATAACGCAATAAAAAAACAGTATGACTATCCTGAAAGAGGTTATATTTATGACAGAAATGGTAAATTATTAGTCGCCAATCAGGCTTCTTATGACATCATGGTTATTCCCCGCGACATTAAGAAAGACCTTAATGTTGATGAATTCTGTACTTTACTTAACATTACTAAAGAAGATTACGAAAAAAGAGTTGCTAAAGCGAGAGTATACAGCCCTCGTTTACCTTCTGTATTTTTATCACAATTAAACAAAAGTGAATTTGCTGCTTTTCAGGAGAAAATCAGAAAGTTCGAAGGATTTTATTTCCAAAAAAGATCACTCCGTGATTATGAAGTAGATTATGGCGCTAATATTTTTGGATTTATCACTCAGGTAAACGAAAAATTAATTGCGAAGAACCCTTATTACAATAGTGGGGATTTAATTGGAAAACAAGGTGTCGAAGAAAGCTACGAAGAAATCTTACGCGGTATAAAAGGTGTAAAATACATCCAAAAAGATAAATACAACCGAGAAATAGGTTCCTATAAAAATGGAAAATATGATACGATCGCTGTTGCCGGAGAAGACATAAATTTAACCATTGATTCTGAACTTCAAAAATACGGAGAGGAATTGATGATTAATAAAAGAGGTGGAATTGTTGCTATTGAACCTAAATCTGGTGAAATTTTAGCATTAGTTACTGCGCCATCTTATGATCCTGGTATTTTGGTAGGAAGACAACGATCTAAAAACTATACCCTTTTATATCACGATTCGATTGCAAAACCCTTATATGACAGAGGACTTCTGGCAGAATATCCTCCTGGTTCTCCATTTAAAATCTTAACAGGTTTGGTGGCGCTTCAGGAAGGCGTAATTAATGAGCAAACGACTTTCATGTGTCATCATGGATTTAGTTATGGTAGAGGCCGTTTTATGAAATGCCACGGTTTTGGTCCGCATCAATTGCATAATGGTATTTACAATTCATGTAATACCTATTTTGCAAATGCATACATGCTAACGATTAATAAATATTCAAATCCGGGCAAAGCTGTTGATGTGTGGAGTGATCACGTAAAGAGTTTTGGTTTAGGTCAGTTTATGGGATATGATTTACCAACAGGTAAAAAAGGAAATGTCCCAACATCTAAAACCTACAAGAAAATTTATCCTAATGGAGGTTGGAGAAGCACAACAATTATATCCAATTCTATTGGTCAGGGAGAAGTTTTAATGACGCCTATTCAATTAGCAAATATGATGGCAACAGTTGCCAATCAGGGTTATTATTATACACCTCATATCATTAAAAAGATTGAAGGAAAAAAAATTGATGCTAAGTTCACGACTAAACACGTTACAACAATTGATCAAAAATACTTTCCTCCTGTAATAAGCGGTTTATTTGATGTGTACAACAAAGGAACAGCTTACGCCCTTAGAGTAGAAGGTATTGATATTTGTGGAAAAACAGGAACGGCAGAAAACTTTGCTAAAATAAACGGAAAAAGAACTCAGCTTAAAGATCACTCTATATTTGTGGCTTTTGCTCCAAAAGACAATCCAAAAATAGCTATAGCTATTATGATTGAAAACGGAGGATTTGGTGCAACTGTCGCTGGTCCGATTGCCAGTTTGATGATCGAAAAATATTTGAGAAAGAAAATCACAAGAAATGATTTAGAAATTCGTGTTTTAAACAAAAGCCTTTTAAGCGAGTATGCTAAGGTTGGTGGTATAACGGCAGCGAGTGCAATTGAATCTACTCCAAAAGATTCTGTTATGAGAGCTAAAATTGTAAAACCGAAAGTAGAAGTCAAAAATATACCTGTAGACACCACTAAAGAAAACTAACAAAGATTATTTCAAATGAAAAATCAAAGTGTAAAAAATAACCTGGACTGGATAAGCGTTTTTATCTATATTGCCTTGGTGACATTAGGGTGGCTAAATATTTATTCATCATCACTATTATCGACTGAAGGAACCTATCAAAAGCAATTAATTTTCATTGGTTGTACTATACCTTTAATATTCGTTGTTCTTTTTGTTGATGGAAAATTCTACGAAAAATACGCCAGTATTATTTTCGGAGTTTCATTATTATCATTGGCAGGATTATTTGTATTCGGAAAAACGATTGCCGGACAAAGATGCTGGTATGCAATTGGAAGTTTCACATTACAGCCTTCTGAGTTTGCAAAAGCTGCAACTTCATTGGCATTGGCCAAATATTTAAGTGACACCCAAATAAATCTAAAAGACGTAAACAGGCAAGTTCAGGCTTTAGCAATCGTGTTTTTACCTGTATTATTAATTTTACCTCAGCCCGATCCTGGAAGCGCCCTTATCTACAGTATTTTTATTATCGTATTATATAGAGAAGGTCTGCCGTCATGGTATGTATGGACAGGTTTTATTACCATTTTATTGTTTGTCCTGACACTTGTTTTAGAACCTTATGTAGTTATACTAATCGCTTTAGGAGTATTAATGATTATTCATTTTAAAGGTAGAGTTGTAGACAGAAACATAATTTTAAGCGGATTAATATTAGTTGGGATTTCGGCTTTTGTTTTATCTGTAGATTACGTTTTTGATAACGTTTTTAAACAACACCATAGAGATCGTTTTAATATTTTATTAGGTAAAACAGTCGATATGAAGGGTATCGGATACAATACAAATCAGTCAGAAATTGCTATTGGATCAGGTGGCTGGGTTGGAAAAGGTTTTCTCGAAGGAACCCAAACCAAAGGTGGTTTTGTACCTGAACAGCATACCGATTACATTTTTACAACAGTTGGTGAAGAATGGGGATTTGCCGGGTCGTTTGTGGTAATTGCACTTTTTGTAGGTCTGTTTTTACGTGTAATATACTTAGCTGAGAGACAAAAAACAAAATTCAGCAGGGTCTATGGGTATTGTGTTGCTGCCATTTTATTCACACACTTTTTTGTGAATATTGCAATGGTTATCGGGATTTTTCCAACAATTGGAGTTCCATTACCTTTCTTTTCTTATGGAGGTTCCGGACTCTGGGGCTTTACTATTTTACTGTTTATATTCTTAAAAATGGATGCCAATAAAGTAAATGAATGGTAACAATTAAAAAAATTAATGTTTTCAACTGTGAGATATAATTTCGATTATGATCCCCACGGTTGAAACCGTGGGCTATAATTTAAATA
This sequence comes from Flavobacterium sp. Root420, assembly GCF_001427905.1. Classification (GTDB taxonomy): domain Bacteria; phylum Bacteroidota; class Bacteroidia; order Flavobacteriales; family Flavobacteriaceae; genus Flavobacterium. Next base: position 411,738 of record NZ_LMEF01000012.1, on the reverse strand, counting down.
CTTTACATAAAATCGACTTGAGAAACTGTAGAGTCCCGCTTTAAGTTTCTTAAACATAAAAAAATCCTAAGTTTTATGAACTTAGGATTTTTTTATACTTGAATTTGTATTTTATATCTTTTCTATTGGTCTTTTCTTTAATAGCTTAAGCAAAACAGGAAAAGTAGATATAATAATTATAATTATGATAATATATTCTATATGTTCTTTTAGATCTATCCCATGCTCTAAAAAGACGCCGTATAAATAATGTCCTGAAAAAATTAATATAAAAGACCATAAAAAAGAGCTCAAAATATTATAGAACATAAATTTCTTTTTATCCATAGAAACAATACCGGCTATAATTGGAGCAAAAGTTCTAAAAATCGGTAAAAAACGAGCGTAAATTATTGCTTTTCCACCGTATTTTTCAAAGAAATCTTTTGATTGTAATAAGTACTTCTTTTTAAACCAAAAACTATCTTCTTTCTTAAATAAATAATAACCGCTTTTAGCACCGAACCAATAACCTGTCATGTTTCCTAAAACACCCATGATGGCCACTAGTGTTGAAAGTAAAAAAACATTTAAAAAATCATTAGGAATATAAAACACATTTTGAATTAAGTCACGACTGTAAATACCTGCTAAAAAAAGTAAACTGTCTCCGGGAAGAAAAAAACCAGCAAAAAGTCCTGTTTCAGCAAAAACGATAAACAGCACTATGTATAAACCAATTTGAAAACCACCGATACTTAAAGTTATATAAAATTCAGGGTTGACTAATTGAGTCCAATCAAAATTATTCATAAAATGAGTTTGGTTACATTTATAAGTTTGTGAAAGTAAGAATAATTTAGTTTAACCACAATAAATTACGGCATTTTAAAGATAAATTAACGATAAAGAAAGCCAAGCATTGGCTTGGCTTTCTAAAAAATATTAGTCTCTTTCGTACTTACAACACGTATGTAAATTATCGTAATCTGTTTGGGTTGCTTTTACCTCTTTTGTATCATGCCCTACTTTCGCAATGGCTTTGTTCAAATCCTCCGGTGAACTTTTTTCTTCATTCAAAATAACCGTCAACTGATGCGAACTAATATCCCAACTGGCAGTCTTAACTCCAGGTACACTAAATGCCGCTTTTTCGATACGCTTTTTACACTGTTCACAGTTACCGTTAACTTCAGTAGTATATTTTAAATTCTTATTTTTTTTAGTTTGAGCCTGAACTGAAAATCCTAAAAAAGCGATCATTGCAATTAAAATTAAATTCTTCATTTTATTATTTATTTAATGTTAGTGATATTGTTATTGTATTTTTATTTTATCTTGAACCGTAACCCTGCATAATACATTTGTCCAAATATTGGGGCATAAGCTACAGAGGCATCAAAGTTGGGACCAAAAGGATCATTGGCTCCTAAAATTGCTTTTTCCTGTTTATAATTTCCAATGTTTTCTCCTCCAATGTACACTTCAAAAACAGGTGAAAAAACTCTGGTAACCTGAAGATTCATCACAGCATATGAAGGTGAAAAATCCGGAAATTGATCTTCTACCGGATTTGATGCGGTATAGGGCAATTGCTGTTTTCCGGACCAATTAAAAGTATAATCAAACTTCCATTGTTTATCATTATTTAATGGAGTCTCATATTCTAAATTTCCTAAAAAACGGTGTTTGGCCTGAAGAGGACGCTGAAAAGTTCCTCTTAAATAATCTGTTTGGATATCATAATATTTGTAGGCCGTTCTCAAATTCAAATTATGAATTAACTCGTAATTGAATTCCAGTTGAAAGCTATTCGCAAATGAACTTCCTTTTAAATTATAAAACAAAACATCCTGTGGACTTTGCATCAAATCGACAACAGCCTGATTTTGGAAATCAGTTCTGTAAAAATCAAAACCAGCTTCGGCATTTTTATTAAAAAGTCTAAATTTCTGCGAAAAACTTACTCCATAATTCCATGCGATTTCAGGATTCAAACCATAAATTTTACCATTATTATCTAGTATTGTAAACGTTCTGGAACTAGCAAAAAGTTGTTGATTTTCGGCAAAAATGTTAGCTGAACGTTTTCCTCTTCCGGCAGAAAAGCGAATCACCCCGTTTTCCCATGGGTTATATCTCATGTGCAAGCGAGGTGTTACAAAAAAACCTAATCGATTATGATTGTCCACTCTTCCACCTAATATTAAACTGAAATTATCTGTATTATCATAAGTGTATTCAAAGAAGACTCCAATTGAGTTGTCAATTCGGCTATAGTCTGTTACGTTTACAAATTCCTGATATTGATCATAACTGAAATTTAAACCTGTTGTAAATTTGTGCTTCGTATTATTTATAATCGAATTGAAAATTAAATTCGAATAAAAACTATTCTGCTTAATATTATACAGATTCAAACCAAAATAAGAGTTCTGATTATGACTGTTAAAAGCATTTTGAAAACCAATACTCTGGTAAGGCATATCTTTAAAAACATACCCAATTTTAGTCGACACATCAAAACGTTCAGTATTAATTTCTGAACCCCAATGATTGGTTGTTCCCCGATCTCTATCTTTATCAAAATCAACTTCTCCGGTTTGTTTTTTATCATTCATATATCTGAAATTGATAAAACTCACCAAACCACTTTCGGGATTATAATATTGATATCGGTTTAAAACATTAATTTGTTTTCCTAATGGATTATCAAGAAATCCATCATTATTCATATCGTTTTTGGCTACACGAGTGTTTCCGTGAACGAATAAACTTGTCGCCCACTTATCAGATATTTTTTTATTGAAATGTGTATTCAATTCAAAACGGGCATCGGTAGATCCGTAAGCATTCAGAAAAAACGGAATATCGCTTAAGGGCTTTAAAAGCTCAGTGTTTATTTGTCCCGAAATACTTTCATAACCATTAATAACACTACCGGCTCCTTTGGTAATCTGAACACTTTCGATCCAGGTTCCGGGTGTAAAAGATAATCCATAAGCCTGAGAAGCTCCACGAACTGACGGAATGTTTTCTTCCGTAATCATTAAATACGGACTTGTTAAACCTAACATTTTTATTTGTTTGGTTCCTGTTAAAGCATCCGAAAAATTGACATCTATTGACGGGTTTGTTTCGAAACTTTCGGCCAGGTTACAACAAGCCGCTTTTAGTAATTCTTTACTTGTAATTACGGTTGTATTGGCAGTAAGTGTATAGGATTTTTTTATTCCTTTTTGCTTTTTAGTCACTTTTACTTCCTGTAAATCTTCTTGTGAAAAAACAGATACTGAAAGCAAAATCATACTAAAAAACATGATATTTTTTTGCATAAAAATGATTTTAATAGTAATTAGAAAACTGTTTAGAGAAACTAAAACAGTGCACTTCAAGCCACAAAAAGACTTGACTCTAAAACATTAAAATCAGGAGTAGAAAATATATTGGTTGTATAATTTGAATAAGGGGGGCGCATTCGCATCAGAGTAATACGAAGTGATTTGATTGCTTTTGAAATTTGGAACAGATAAAAACGCAATTGGTTTATACTCTTGAATTACTGGTGGAAAAGCAATTTGAAAAAAGAACATTTTAAAAGTAGCATTATCCGATTTCTTTTCGATATGCACTACTTTATCTTTACAACAAGATGATTTTTTCTCAGAAGATCCGCAGCAACTCTTTTCTGGAGATGCCGAAACAGACGTATTTAATGAGACAGAGGCAATTTCTCCTCCGCAATAATGCACATCAAAAGCAAACCCAATGTTGGAAACCAACAATAGGAACGCTAAAAATAATCCTGTGCACTTTTTTAAATTCATACTGCAAAACTATTTAAAAAACCGCAGAAAAGATTAAATGAAATGTTATTTTTTAAAATTTACTTGCTGATAATAAAATGCAGGAATGAAAAGCAAAACAAATATCGGTTGAATAATAAACCGTCGCACATAAAAAAGAAGCCAATTCCCGTTAGGGAAATAATTCAGAATCACAAAAAACAACACTAAGAGTAGTCCTAAAAAAAACACATAAAGAAAAGTAGTGAACTTTAAAATCTCCTTATCGCGAAATAGTGCGTAAATAAGTATCAACGATAAAATAGTGTTTAAAAAATACCGAAAGAAAAGTCCGCAAAAAAGCTTAAAAACAGCAACTTGAGGGAATGGTAAATTTTTGAAATCCGACTCGAAATAATCCAGAAATGGATCATAAAACAATTGACTTTCAAAAGTTCTTATCAATCCAAAACACATTACAATAAATATTGCGATTAGAATTTTAATCTTATGTTCCCATAATTTACTTAGCATATTTTGAAAATGTATTAACCCAAAATACCCATAAGATAAAAACTAATCCATAAATAATTAAAGGAAATAAAACGCCATGTAAAATATGTTCATTTTCAGGAAACGAAAATAGCAGAACAGTTAAAATTGCAATGCGAAGCACATTTAAAATATAAATTAAAACACTTCCTGCTATTATGAACAATAAAGTTGTTTTAAATTTTCCGGAAAAAGCAATTACAAAAGAGACAAATAGAATAATAACACTTATTGCATTGCAACCTTCTATAATTCTAATCGTAAATTTTCCATTATACCACACTTCAAAATAAGGATGTAATACACTTTTCTGAATAATGCTATCACAATTAAATAACTGCATTACCTGTTCTACATTATGACTAACAATAGTAGTTATTCCATCAACATCATTGGCAGCAAAGCTGTTTAAATAAAATTTATAAAGTAAGGTCAGCACAATATAAGCCGAAAAGAAAGTGCCTATAAAAATCAAGAAAGGCTTAAATTGTACTAAATATTTTTTCAAGAGAATTTTTTTTCAAATTTATGTATTTTTTGATATTAGCTTTAAATACTTTTGTATAAAATTTTTATATCATGACATTTCAGGAATTACAACCAAAAATAAGCGCTATTGTTGCTGATAATAATAACGTTAGAGACGAAAAATTATTGGCAATATGCCAGTTATTAAACAAAAATGTAGAATACTATAACTGGGTTGGCTTTTATTTTGCGAATCATGAAAATAAAACCTTACATCTTGGTCCTTATGTAGGTGCAGAAACAGATCATACTGTAATTCCTTTTGGAAAAGGTATTTGTGGGCAAGTTGCTGAAAGCAATGCCAATTTTGTTGTTCCTGACGTTGCTGCGCAAGACAATTATATTGCTTGTAGTTTTACAGTAAAATCTGAAATTGTAGTTCCTTTATTTGTGAATGGAGTAAATATTGGCCAAATTGATATTGACAGCCATGTTATTGACCCGTTTACTGAAGCTGATGAACGCTTTTTAGAATTTGTAAATCAGGAAGTTGCTAAATTATTTTAATACCCCTTTTAGCTGTTTTTAAACCTACTTCAATCAATTTATGAAAAACTATTCTTTAGTTATACTCCTATTATTAGTCCCTATTTTTCTTTTCTCTCAAAACGCAACAGATAAAGTTGTTTATTTTGATTCTATTTGGAAAGAAACCACAAAAGAAAATCACAAGTTTTACAGAATCATAAAAGATTATTACGCTAACAAAGAATTCTATAAAGTATTTGATTACTATAAATCTGGTGTTTTGCAAATGCAAGGAACGTCAAAAACAAATAATGGAAATTCAAGAGAAGGGGAATTTATTTACTATTATGAAAACGGAAATAAAAAAATAGCAGAGAATTATTCTAAATCCAGAATAAGTGGAAAATTTTTTGAATGGTACGAAAATGGAAATCCAAAATTAGAGGGTGAACATATAGAATCTGAAAAAGGTTTAAATTCTGACATTAAAATTTATCAGTATTGGGATTCTAAAAACAAACATCTTGTAATAGACGGCAACGGTGATTTTGAAGAAAATGAAGAGGACCGAATTGTAAGAGGAAAAGTAAAAAACGGAGTTAAAGATGGTATATGGACTGGAGTTAATAACAAATACAAGTATAAATATACTGACGTTTACAAAAAAGGTGAATTTATTAACGGGAAGAGTACAGACTCTTCCGGGGTTGAACGCGAATATAATGTTCTCGAATTAAGAGCAGTCCCTAAAAGAGGAATTCAGGACTTCTATAATTATGTAGGTAAAAATTTCACAAAGACCCCAGAGGCAATCCAAAATAAAATAACTGGTAAATTAATTATTTCCTTTATAATTGATAAAGAAGGAAAAATTGTTGAACCTAAAATCCTTAAGTCTTTAGGATACGGACTTGATGAAGAAGCTATAAGAGTAATTAATGGTTATGAAAACTGGATTCCAGGACAACAACGAGGAGTTACTGTTCGGGTACTCTACTCTATACCTATTACTGTTACTTTATAAAAAGCTCTTTTTTGGGTATTTTAAAAATGGCAAAAAAGCAGTAATCGCAGTTTTAGTCTCTTTTTTTCAGATTCTTTTATTTTTGTTTGATTCTTTTGTTTTTTTAAACTAATTTTGCACCCGTCTTACAAAAGTTGTAAAGACATACATAAAAATCATTAAATAATATTGGAATGTATTTAACTAAGGAAAAGAAAGAAGAGATTTTCGCTCAACACGGTGCTGCAACAAACACTGGAAGCGCAGAAGGTCAGATTGCATTGTTCACTTACAGAATTTCACACTTAACTGAGCACTTGAAAAAAAATCGTCACGATTACAACACTGAGCGTTCACTTGTACTATTAGTAGGTAAAAGAAGAGCTTTGTTGGATTACTTGAAAAAGAAAGAGATCAACAGATATCGTGAGATTATCAAAGTATTGAATATCAGAAAATAATCAATATAGAAAAGAGGTGCGAGAGTGCCTCTTTTTGTTTTTACATTACAAGCATTTTAAGAAAAAAAGTTTGGTTTTTCATTGGGTTTTAGAAACAACAACTACACACAACAACTACAACACAACTAAAACCCATTGTATAACCAATAAGGAAAAATTATGATTCCACAATTATTTGTAGAAAAAATCGATTTAGGTGATGGCAGAAGCATCACAATCGAGACAGGACGTTTAGCCAAACAAGCTGATGGTTCTGTAGTAGTAAGAATTGGTAAAACTGTCATTTTAGGAACAGTGGTATCATCAAGAAAAGCAAGCCCAGGTATCGATTTTTTACCATTGACGGTAGATTATCGCGAAAAATTTGCAGCAGCAGGTCGTTTTCCTGGAGGTTTCTTTAAAAGAGAAGCTCGCCCTAGTGATAGCGAAGTATTAACAATGAGATTAGTTGACCGTGTTTTACGTCCACTTTTCCCAAGTGATTATCACGCAGAAGTTCAGGTTATGATTCAATTAATGTCTCATGATGATGAAGTTATGCCAGATGCACTAGCAGGATTGGCAGCTTCGGCAGCACTTGCTTTGTCTGACATTCCTTTTGAAACTTTAATTTCTGAAGCTAGAGTTGGAAGAATTGACGGTCAATTTATCATCAATCCATCTCGTGCACAATTAGAATTATCTGATATTGATATGATGATTGGAGCTTCGACTGATTCTATCGCAATGGTAGAAGGAGAAATGAAAGAAATCTCAGAAGCAGAAATGTTAGAAGCAATTAAATTTGCTCACGAACATATTAAAGTACAAATTGCAGCGCAGGAAAGATTAGCTGCTGCTTTTGGAAAAAAAGAAGTTCGTACTTATGAAACTGAAAAAACAGACGATGCCATTTACGCAAAAGTAAAAGCAGCGGCTTATGATAAGATTTACGCCATTGCAAGCAAAGGTTCAGCTAAACATGAACGTTCTGCTGCATTTGATGCTGTAAAAGAAGAAGTAAAAGCATTATTTACGGAAGAAGAATTGGCAGAAAACGGAGATTTAGTTTCTAAATACTTCTATAAAACTAATAAAGAAGCTGTTCGTAATGTAACTTTAGATTTAGGAACTCGTCTTGACGGAAGAAAGACTACAGAAATCAGACCAATCTGGTGTGAAGTAGATTATTTACCATCTGTTCACGGTTCAGCATTATTTACGCGTGGAGAAACTCAAGCTTTGGCAACAGCAACTTTAGGAACGTCTAGAGAAGCAAACCAAATTGATTCACCATCTGAACAAGGAGAAGAAAAATTTTATTTGCATTATAACTTCCCACCATTTTCTACAGGAGAAGCTCGTCCGTTAAGAGGAACTTCAAGAAGAGAAGTTGGACATGGTAATTTAGCTCAAAGAGCTTTGAAAAACATGATTCCTGTTGAAAATCCATATACAATCAGAGTTGTCTCTGAAGTATTGGAATCAAATGGTTCATCTTCTATGGCAACAGTTTGTGCTGGAACATTAGCATTAATGGATGCTGGTATTCAAATGATTCGTCCAGTTTCTGGAATTGCGATGGGATTGATTACTGATGGTGAGCGTTTTGCAGTTTTATCTGATATTTTAGGTGATGAAGATCATTTAGGAGATATGGATTTCAAGGTAACTGGAACTTCAGAAGGTATTACAGCTTGTCAAATGGACATCAAAATTGACGGATTGAAATACGAAATCATGGAGCAGGCTTTAGCTCAGGCTCGTGATGGACGTTTGCATATTTTAGGAAAATTACTTGAAACTCTTGCAAAACCAAATGCAGATGTTAAAGCACATTCTCCTAAAATCATTACCAGAACTATTCCTGGAAACTTTATTGGAGCATTAATTGGACCTGGAGGAAAAGTAATTCAGGAATTACAAAAAGCTACTGGAACAACTATTGTAATCAACGAAGTAAACGAAGAAGGTGTTATCGAAATCTTAGGTACAGATCCTGCTGGAATTGAAGCAGTATTGGCTAAAATTAAGTCAATCACTTTTAAACCACAAATGGGAGAAGCTTACGAAGTTAAAGTAATTAAAATGCTAGATTTTGGAGCTGTAGTAGAATATACTGCTGCACCAGGAAATGAAGTTTTATTACACGTATCTGAGTTAGCTTGGGAACGTACTGAAAATGTTACTGATGTAGTTAACATGGGTGACGTTTTTGAAGTGAAATATTTAGGTGTTGATCCTAAAACGAAAAAAGAAAAAGTGTCAAGAAAAGCGCTTTTACAAAGACCTCCACGTGAGGAGAAAAAAGAGTAATCAGATCTTAGTTTACTAAAGGTTTATTCATAGAAAACCCCAATTCATTCATTTGAATTGGGGTTTTTCGTTTTAAAAACATATATATTATATTACAATTTAACACTTATACGTGAAATTTATAACATTTTTTTGATACTTTTGAAATTACTAAAACAATTCATCAAAAGCTACAGAATCCTTTGAAAAATTATCAAAAAAAATCGATTTCCCTTACTTTATTTGGATTATTCTTGAATATTTCAATAATTTACAGTCAAACAAACAACGATATCTCTATTTATAATTGGTTTGACAAAATAGTAGGAAAAGAGAATCTGGATATTATTAATGGCATACCCCATACGAATCCTTACAGAGCAATTAACAACAACCATTTGTATTATATCAATCAATACGAATTAGGAAATCTTACCTACGAAGGACTAAATTATTATAATGTAAAGCTGAAATATGACATTTACAGAGACGTGTTAGTTATAAGCCCTTTAAACGAATCCGAAAATTTTGGTGTTAATATTACTACTTACAAGGTTAAATCTTTTTCAATTAAAGATAAAAATTTTGTTAATATTGATAAAAAAGATTCACTAGTTCCTCAATTCGCAACAGGATATTACGAAGAAAACAAAATTGCAACTAATGCCATTTTTTATATTAAACATCGCAAAAATCAACAAAAAGTTATTAATGAAGGTATGCTCTCTTATCTTTTTAAAGAGAATAACTTATATTATCTTAATTTAAAAAATAAAATATATCCAATTAAAAATAAAAACAATCTAATAAAATCTCTTCCAGATCAAAAAAAACAAATCAATGAGTTTTATTTAATGAATAGGGAACTTAGAAAATCTGACGAAAATCAATTTATGAGAAATTTGATGAAGTACATTAGTAATTCTCTTTCTATTGAACCTAAATAAGACAAATGAAAAAATTTATACTCGTCTGGGCAATTTTATTCTCATTTCAATTATCTATTGCCCAAAATTCGAATGAGAGAATATCTATTACATTCAAAGATGATACTTTAGAAAGCGCATTAAAGGCAATTGAAGTAAAAACATCAAACAAATTTTATTTTGATCCTATCTGGTTCAGCTCAAATAAAACTTTGATAAATGAAACTTATACCGATATTAAAATCGATGAGTTACTGGATAAAATTTTAAATCAAACTGATTTAAATTTTATCATTTTAAAAAACAAGATAATCCTGACATTAAACAGGACTATTCACGATGATTTACCTTCCAATTATTTCAGTGATGCTCCAATTGAAACCTTGAGTAATAACAGTAGCGATAATCCTGTTTTTTATCAGCAATATGATTCATTAAACAGTTATAGCGTAACGAAAAAAGCATCAATTGTTTTTATTGGTAAAGAGAATAAAAATATTGCCAAGAATAATTATACTATATCAGGTTCAATAAAAAATGCCGAAACTGGTAAACCTGAAGCCAACATTTACATTAAAGTAAGAAAAAAAAACATCAGTACTTCTAGTGATTCTGATGGAAATTATACTTTACAACTTCCAAGAGGAATTAATGTTATCGAAATACAGTCATTAAATCATAAAGAAGTAACAAAGACTTTAATGGTTTATGATGATGGTACTTTTGATATTAATGTTAACGATAAATCAAATCAGTTAGATGAAGTTGTAATTAATAAAAAAGGGAAAAAACAAATCGAAACCACTGTTTCTGGATTAGTTTCTATTGATATTGAAGGAATAAAAAATGTTCCGTTAATTCTTGGTGAAAGAGACATTTTAAAAGTTGCAACTACTTTTCCAGGTATTAAAACTACCGGCGAAGGATCGGCAGGGTTCAATGTTAGAGGTGGAAAAGATGATCAAAATTTAATACTTTTAGACAATGCAGTACTTTACAACCCACAACACTTTTTAGGTTTTTTCTCATCTATAAATCCGTATACCGTTAAAAAAGCAGACATTTATAAAGGAAGTATTCCTGCAGATTTCGGAGGAAGACTATCATCTGTATTTGATATTAGTACAAAAAACGGAAATGCTGAAAAATTTTCCGGTGAAGGCGCAATTGGTCCAATTACATCAAATCTGACACTTAGTTTACCAATCGAAAAAAACAAATCGAGTATTGTTCTTGGAGGCCGTGCCACTTACTCTGACTGGATATTGAAATCGTTGGATGATGAAAATCTAAAAAATAGTCAAGCCGGATTTTATGACGGAATCCTGAAATACAACAATGCAATTAACAGCAACAACAATATTGAAGCAACAGGATATTATAGTCATGACCGTTTTAGTCTAAGTTCAGATTCTATTTATAAATACAGTAACAGACTTGCTTCATTAAAATGGGATCATACTTTTAACAAAAAAAGTAAAGCCGCTTTAATTTTTACTAATAGTGAATATAAGTTTAATATTGATTATGACTCTGATGATCTTAATTCATTTGATTTTGGATATAAAGTAAACGAGTCGCAATTACAGTTAAAACTAAATTATCAATTAACTCCAAAACATAATTTATCGTACGGAATTTCAAGCAAACTTTATAATATTTCACCAGGATATCAACACTCTAAAAATCCTGAATCTCTTTTAATTTCGACTGATCTTGAAAAGGAGAGAGCTTTAGAATCGGCAATTTACTTAGCAGACAGCTACAAAATAAGCGAGAAATTATTGCTTGATTTAGGTTTGAGATATTCTTATTATACAGCTTTAGGAGAAGCTGATATAAATTCTTATCAGGCAGGCTTACCTTTAAGCGACGAAACTGTAACAGGAACCATACATTATAAAAAAAATGAAGCTATAAAAACATATGGAGGCTTTGAGCCTCGTCTTGCAGCACGTTATTTTATTACGGAAGATTTCTCGATAAAGGCCGGATATGATATGACAAGACAATACATACACCTTTTATCAAGTAATACAACACAATCCCCCACAGATACATGGAAATTATCAGATTCAAATGTTGCTCCTCAAACTGCACAACAAATCTCTTTAGGATTCTTTAAAAATCTAAAAGATGAAGAATATGAAGTTAGTCTTGAAGGATACTATAAAAAATCTAAAAATATTCTTGACTATAAAATTGGTGCACAACTTTTGTTAAATCAAAATGTTGAAACCAAATTATTACAAGGTGAAGGAAAAGCTTATGGAGTTGAACTTTTATTAAAGAAAACTACAGGAAGATTAAATGGATGGATTGGATATACCTATTCCCGTACACTTATTAAACTGGATAGCCAATTTAGTTCCGAAAAGGTAAATAATGGAGATTACTTTCCGGCAAATTTCGACAAGCCTCACGATCTAAGTGCCATTTTAAATTATAAATTTACAAGACGTTACAGTTTATCAACCAATTTCTTGTATCAAACCGGAAGACCTATAACCTATCCTATTGGAACTTATCAATATGGAAATGCGCAATACACATTATATAGCGACAGAAACGCTTATAGAATTCCGGATTATATTCGTTTAGATATGGGAATTAACATTGAAGGAAATCATAAAATAAAAAAACTTGCGCATAGTTTCTGGAACATATCAGTTTATAATGTGTTAGGAAGAAATAATCCGTACTCGATTTATTTTGTTACTGACCAAAGCGGAAAAGTGAAAGGTCATAAAACATCTATCTTTTCTATTCCTGTACCCAGTATAACTTATAATTTTAAATTTTAACATCAGAATCAAATGAATTTAACAAAAATAAGAAGGGTTTTTATTTATCAAATAGTTCTATTATTGCTTTTAAGTTCGATTTTTATTGGTTGTAGTGAAGCATATAATTTACAAACCAATAATTATGAAGAATTATTAGTAGTAGAAGCGACTATAACTAATGAGTTTAAAAAACAAGAGATAAAAATAACTAAGACATCTAAGTTTGAAGATGAAGATGTTCAAGTTGAACTTGGAGCAACCGTAAATGTTTATGACAACAAAGGCAAGAATTATATCTTTAAGGAAGAATCAGGAATTTATGTTTCTGAAAATGAATTTCAGGCAGAGCCCAACATACAATATACACTTAATATTCTTACATCTGATGGAAAAAGATATCAATCATCAAACCAAACTTTAACAACAAAAAATGAAATAGAAAGTATTACTCCGAAGGTTGTTACAAATAATGAAGGAAGGGGTGTGGAAATAAATGTAAAAAGTTATGATCCTACTAATACTTCTAAATATTACAGATACAAATATGAAGAAACATATAAAATAATTGCTCCAAAGTGGAGCGATACCAAAGCAATTGTCACCGGTCCACAACAAATCACCTTAGAACCAAATTCCCTAAATACTAAAACCTGTTACAGCACAAAAAAATCAAATGACATAATTTTAACTAGTACTATAAATTTAAATGAAGATAGAGTAAATTTCCCGGTAAGATTTATTAGCGATCAAAACTATATTATTAGCCATCGATATAGCATTCTTGTGACACAATATGTGCAAAGTTTGGAGTCGTACAATTTTTATAGAATAATGAAGGAAATATCAACCAGCTTAAGCACCTTATCACCAAAGCAACCAGGTATACTAAATGGTAATATCAAATGCATAACTAATAATAATGAAAAGGTAATAGGCTTTTTTGATGTTTCATCTGCTTCGTCGAAGAGAATATTTTTCAATTATAAAGACCTATTTCCTGGTGAAGAAATTCCTCCATATTTCACGGATTGTACATTGTCTACTTATAGATTTTGTTTTGGTTTTGGAGATCCTCCGTGCATGGGTATTACATTAATTAATGGATTAAAGGACAATAGGATAACATATTTCTTTTTAAATCATCCAATAGATTACATTATGGTGCCGGTCGAATGCGGAGATTGCACATCATTTTCATCTAATATAATACCTTCATTTTGGACAGAATAAAACACTTTATCATATTGTTTGTACTAATAAGTACACAATTCGTTGGTGCACAACAAACCATCTTTTTAGACGAGGCTGTTTTTATCCATTCAAATGCCACGACATTTGTTTCGGGTGAAACCTTATTGTTTAAAATTTATTGTTTAAAATCTACAGATAAAACACCAAGCAACATTAGCAAAGTTAGTTACGTAGAACTTGTAGATAATAATAAAAAATCTGTTTTTAAAATAAAGGTTTCTTTAGAAAATGGGATTGGTCAAGGCGATTATTTCGTTCCTACTACTTTAAAAACAGGAAATTACAAACTTATAGGTTACACCAATTGGATGTTAAACAAACCAGTTTCTGAGTTGTTTCAATTAGACATCAATATTGTTAATCCTTACAAGACAACAGAGAAAAGTACTTCTGAAAACACTTTAATTGAAAATGAAGTTAATTCTTCAACTAGTTCTGAAATCTCATCAAATCAAAAAAACATCACAAACGATAATGTCAAACTTAATTTGAAAAAAAAGACATTTTCAAATCGTGAATTAGTTGATTTGAAAATTGAATCTGCAAACGCCAATTTTATAGATGGAAATTATTCTTTATCTGTTAGAAAATTAGACAACATACCTACTATAAGTCAAATCTCTGCTGTAGAATTTGCTATGAAATCATCATATCCGGTCTTGCTTGATTTACAAAATAACGGTCAAAAAATAATTTTGCCGGAACTTAGAGGAGAAACTATTACCGGCAAAATTACAGCTCAAAATATTACTGATAAAGTTAATGATATAAGTATCGGCTTATCTATTCCTGGAAAATCTTTTGCCTTTAAGGTAGTCAAAACAGATACCGAAGGAAATTTTATATTTAGCATTAATAAAACCTATTACACATCAGATATTACTGTTCAAGTTATTGATGAAAAAGCTATTAATTATAATCTGACAATAAACAATCCTCCGGAAATAGATTACTCAAAATTATCTTTTAAGCAAAATGCTAATTTATCGTATACGATTAAGGAAAGTCTTTTAGACAGATCCGTTTCTAGTCAGGTTGAAAACGCATATTACCATAAAAAAATAGATCATATTGAAAAAACGCCAATACTTGAAACTTTCTATTATCCACTTGCCAAAGAATACATTTTAGATGATTATACCAGATTTAAAACATTAAAAGAAACAATGACAGAAGTTGCAACTGAAATTTATCACAAACAAGTAGGCGACAAAGTATATCTACACGTAAACGATCCGAGTGTTTTTCCACAATTAGCAGACCCAGCTTTAGTTTTGGTTGATGGCTTGTACTTAGAAAATCAAAATGGTTTGATGAATTACAACATCAAAAATGTTTATAAGATTGATCTTATTATTGGAAGATATTATGTTGGCTCAAAATCTTTTAATGGTTTAATTAATTTCATCACTTTTGATAAAGATTTTAAAAACACACAAACCGGAAGTTTTATTGCAAAACCAACCGTATTAAGACCACAGCCAAAAAAATTATACAACAAAATTGAGTATACTAATTCTAGCGATAATGCAACAATTCCAGATTTCAGAAATCAATTGTTCTGGAATCCTGAAGTAGTAATAAACAGCAAGAACAATAACTCTTTTTACACATCAGATATTTCCGGAATTTTCGAGGTAAGGCTTGAAGGTTTTGCAAAAAACGGATCGCCGGTTTCTTTAAAAGAAACGATAGAAGTAAAAATGTAATTGCTAATTAAAAACATTTTGTTCTTAAGATAAGTAATCATATTAGTTAATAAAATATTTACAAAAATCCCAATTCATTCATTTGAATTGGGATTTTCCGTTAATAATAACAAATAATTTATCACATTTTAACAATTATAGTCAAAATCTATAACATTTTTTTAATACTTTTGAAATCAACCAAAACAAAACACTAAAACGACCAATCCTTTGAAAAATCATCAACAAAAAACTATTTTCCTTGTTTTATTTGGATTATTCTTAAATATTCACTCTAGCCAAGGTCAAACAAATGATGACATTACAGTCTATAATTGGTTCGATAAAAATTTAGGTTTAGAATCTTTAGATTTCAAAAATGGATTAGCACATTTGAATTTTGACAAGACGGCTACTAATCAAAATCGCTATTTGATTGATGAATTCAAGAAAGGAAGTATTAACTACAATGACCAATTGTATTTTGATTTGTTTCTCAAATACGACATTTATAGTGACGAATTGGTTTTAAGACCTTATGATGAAGCTAACACAACCAAAATCAACCTTGTTAAAGATAAAATCAAGTCTTTTACTATTGGTAATGATAAATTTACTAACCTTAAAGTATTAAACACATCAATCTTCAAAGGTGGATATTATGAGGAAATATTAATTGGAAATAACATTACGCTTTATATCAAATATTACAAAGAAAAAAAGAAAAGCGTTAAAGATGAAATTAATTTAATTGATTATGTACCCAAATACGAGTTTGTCTTATTAAAAGAAAACAAGTATAATTTGATAACTGAAAAAAAAGAAATCATAACGCTGTTTCCTGACGGTAAAAGAAAAATAAATGATTTCTATCTTATGAATAGAGACTTAAGAAAAGTAAATCCTTCCTTATTCATGAAAAACCTTATCAAGTACATTAATAATTAAAATTTGCAGAAATCATCCAAATGAGAATATTCACAATCCTTTTATTATTTTTCGGTTTTAATCAGTTAATGTATTCACAAGTTCAAAAAAACACAATTAACATTAATTACAACAACATCAGCAGAGTTGATGTTTTAAAAAAAATTGAAGCGTCTACTAATTATAAATTTTATTTCCAGGACGATTGGTTCGACAATACTGTTTTAATTTCAGGTGATTATTCAAATAAGACTATTGAAGAATTATTGTCAAAAGTTTTAGAAGACACTGATCTTAATTTTTTTATTAGTAAAAACAAAATCATATTAACAAAAAACAGTGTTATTTATAGCAAATTACCGAGTAACGGAACAAAAGATTCTAATGTACCAATCTTTTTCCAACAATATGATTCTGTCAAAAAAAATAAATTAGAATCAGCTTCTATTGCATTAATCGGTAAAGAAACATTAGATTCAGATGTTGAACTTTATACACTTTCAGGTCATATTACAGATTTAAAAGATGGCAAACCTCTGGCGGATATCACTGTAAAAGCAAAAAATACTGCCATATCTACTATTACAAATACTGAAGGATTTTATAGCTTAAAACTTCCTACCGGTCTGAGTACAATAGAAATCGAGTCCATATTTCACAATAGTACTTCTCGAAAAATCATGATTTATAGTAACGGTACTTTGGATTTTTCAATCATCGAAAAAATTAATCAATTAGATGAAGTATTGGTAAAAGGAAAGGACAGCCAAAATATAAGAACAGCAATTACTGGTGTTACAACTATCGAAGCTGAGGGAATTAAAAATATCCCCTTAGTACTTGGAGAACGGGATATTTTTAAAGTTGCATTAACTATTCCCGGGATCAAAACTGCTGGTGAAGGTTCTTCAGGATTTAATGTCCGAGGAGGAAAAGAAGATCAAAACCTGATATTATTGGACAATGCAACCATCTACAACCCGACACACCTTTTTGGATTTTTCTCCTCTGTTAATCCTTATACTATAAACAAAGTTGACATTTACAAAGGTGGAATACCTCCGGAATTTGGAGGCAGGTTATCATCTGTTTTTGACATTGTTTCTAAAAATGGGAATACCGAAAAAATATCGGGAGAAGGCGGAATCGGTCCAGTAACAAGCAATCTTACGGTTTCAATTCCTGTAGTAAAGGATAAAGCAAGTTTATTAATAGGCGGAAGAGCCACCTATTCAGATTGGATTTTAAAGCAATTGGATGATGAAAACCTGAAAAATAGCCAGGCTTCTTTTTATGATTTATTTGCAAAATACAATCACAAGATAAACAAAAACAATTCGGTAGAAGGAACCGGATATTACAGTAAAGATGTTTATAGTATAACTCCTGACTCTATTTACAGATACAGCAATAGCCTTGTTTCTCTAAAATGGAAACATGCTTTTAATGAAAAAAACAGCAGCGAACTAAACTTTACAAACAGCGAATATA
This sequence comes from Flavobacterium sp. Root420, assembly GCF_001427905.1. Taxonomy (GTDB): domain Bacteria; phylum Bacteroidota; class Bacteroidia; order Flavobacteriales; family Flavobacteriaceae; genus Flavobacterium. The sequence continues at coordinate 393,619 of NZ_LMEF01000012.1, read as the reverse complement.
AATTCAGTATTAATTATGAATCTACTAATCCTGAATCATTTATTTTCAAATATAAAATAAATGAGACTCAGGCAAATTTAAAATTCAATAGCGAACTTAATACTAACCATAAATTCACTTACGGAATAACGAGTAAATTATACAAAGTTAATCCGGGAGAATTAAGCCCAAATGGAGACTCTTCAATTGTGACTCCTACAAAAGTAGATAATGAAAAAGGACTGGAATCAGCTGTATTTTTTTCTGATAAATTTCAAATTACTGAAAAGTTATTATTGGATATTGGAGCCCGATATTCTCTTTATGCAGCTTTAGGACCATCCACACAAAAAATTTATGAAGAAGGCGTTCCTATGACTCCTTCGACTGTAACCGCAGAAAAGACATATACTAATAATCAAGTTATCAATACATCTGGTGGATTTGAGCCAAGAATAGGTTTGAGATATATCTTTGATGAAAGTTTATTTGTAAAAGCTGGTCTCGATAAAAATTTCCAATATATTCACTTACTAACAAATAATACAACTCAGTCTCCAACCGATACCTGGAAATTATCTGATTTGAATGTAAAACCAGAAAGTGGATTACAATATTCATTAGGTATTTTTAAAAAATTAGAATACAAAGACCTTGAGCTAAGTCTGGAAGGCTATTATAAAACATCAAAAAACATATTAGATTACAAAGTAGGTGCCAATATTCTTTTAAATAAGGATTTAGAAACTGAGTTATTGCAAGGAGACGGAAAAGCATACGGAGTTGAGTTTTTATTGAAAAAGCCGAACGGAAGACTTAACGGATGGATTGGATATACATATTCTAGAACATTTATAAAATTGGACAGTCAGTTTAATGATGAAAAAGTAAATAACGGTGAATATTTCCCAACCAATTTTGACAAGCCACACGACTTTAGTATTGTAATGAATTATAAATTTACACATCGCTATAGCTTTTCTTCTAATTTTGTATATCAAACCGGCAGACCTGTTACTTACCCAATAGGTAAATATTTTTATCAAGGCGCTGAATATACCATGTACAGCGACCGAAATAAATACCGAATCCCTGATTATTACAGACTTGACATAGGACTTAACATTGAAGGAAATCATAAAATAAAAAAATTAGCACATAGTTTCTGGAATATTTCGATCTACAATGTATTGGGAAGAAACAATCCTTACTCCATCTTTTTTGTAACAAAAGAAGGACAGATTAAAGCCTATCAGACCTCTATTTTTGCAGTTCCGATACCAACTATTACTTATAATTTTAAATTTTAAAGATTATGAAAGTCTTATTCAGATTTCTCACAATATTAATACTCTCAACAACTGTTGGGTGTACCACTCCGTATGAATATCAAACTAACGGATTTGATGATGTTATTACAATAGAGGCCACTATAACTGATCAATATAAAACTCAGGAAATAAAACTTACCAGAACCTATAAGCTTGAAGAAAAAATACCAACATTCGAAACCAAAGCTATTGTTTTTGTGACCGATGATCAGGGAAACAAATACGATTTTAAAGAGAATGCAGCATCTTATACCTCAATAAATGAATTTCAGGCAAGTCCGGGCAGAACTTATGAATTGCATATTCGCACACAAGATGGAAGATCATACGTTTCAAGCGCAGAAAAATTACCACAACAAACCCAGATTGAAAGTGTAAACGTTGCCGCAGTTACCAAAGAAGGAGTTCTTGGAGCAGAAATTACAGTAAATAGTAATGACCCAACTAATTCATCAAAATATTACAGATATGAATATGAAGAAACTTCTCAAATTATTGCACCAAAATGGTACCCACAAGAATTAGTGGTAAATAATGGAGGGGTGACTCTTCAAAACAGAACTAGTGAGGCAAAATTTTGCTATAAAACTGAGAAATCAAACACTTTGCTTTTAACCAGTACAAGCGATTTATCAGAAGATAAAGTAACTAATTTCCCAGTTAGATTCATTCCAAGTGCTGATAAATTTATAAGAAACAGGTATAGCATTTTAGTAAAACAATATATTCAGAGCCTGGCTGCTCATACTTTTTCTGAAACACTAAAAGAAATATCAAATAATGGAAGTATTTTATCTCAAACGCAACCTGGATTTTTTTATGGAAATATTAAATCAGAAAATAATCCATCAGAAAAAGTAATAGGATATTTTGATGTATCGTCATACTCTGAAAAAAGAATATTTTTCAATTTTACAGATCTTTTCCCGAAAGAACGAAGACCAGAATATCAGTATGACTGTCCTACAGAAATACCAGAATCAGATTTTGGGCAGTACTTTTTCAATTATTGCTTTTCTGCAAATCCAAATGCAGGCTGTCAGGGAAATTTGGTAGTAGAATTAATTAGAACAAAAATTAAAGTCTTTTTTCCTAATGAAGGTCCTCAGTATTTATTGTACCCTATAGAATGCGGAGATTGCACATCATTTTCATCAAATATAAAACCATCATTTTGGATAGATTAAAATATATACTAGTCATAGCTTTAATAGTAAGTTATCAGCAAATTTGTTTTGCTCAGAAAAACAATACTATAAACGAACTGAATGAGATAGACAAAAAGTTAAACGAGTCAATTTACGTTAGTACAAATGGAAACTCATTCTTAACCGGAGAAACTTTACTCTACAAGTTTTTCTGTATAAATAGTACAACAAATATTCCATCAAAATATAGTAAAGTAGCCTATCTTAAACTAATAGACAGTAATAAGAAAACCATTTTTACCCATAAATTATTCCTTGAAAATGGAGTCGCAAATGGTGACTTTTTTATTCCAACCACTTTAGAAACCGGAAGCTATAAAATAATTGGTTATACCAGTTGGATGTTGAACAAAAATGCTTCAGTATATTTTAATCAAGATATTTTTATAATAAATCCATACAAAGAAAAATCAAAAAATCTTATCTCTCAGAAAGTTCTCCAGACAGAAGCAATAACAAATGACAATATTTCTTTTGATCTAAAAAGTAAAACATACAAAAACAGAGATAAAATAGAATTTAAAATCAATACCGGTTCTGAGGAATTTGCTAAAGGAAATTATATCTTATCTGTTAGAAAAACAGATGGCTTACTATCTCAAAATAAAATAAATTTCAAAGAATTACAAGCGGAAAATCAAAATAGAAATTTCAGTACCGAAATTAACAATATTGATTTTGCACTTCCTGAATTACGTGGAGAGATAATAAGTGGAAAATTATCCTCTAACACAGCAGAAGTTAAAAATAAAAAAGTGGCACTTTCTATTGTAGGTAAATACAATGATTTGAAATTGACGAAGACAGATGATCAGGGTAAATTTCAATTTAATTTAGAAAAACCGAATGCAAATTCAAACATTCTTGTTCAGGTAATTGAAGACAATAAAGAAGAATATACTGTAGCAATTGACCAAGAGAAAGATATTGATATTTCAAATTTGATGTTCCCCGTTTTTGAGTTTAATTCAGACTTTGTAAATAATGTAACGGAACGTTTAGTTTCTACTCAAATCGAAAATGCCTATTATACCAAAAAGAAAGACAGTATTATAATTCCTAACGATAGTATTGCATTTTATGGTTCTTTATCTAAAGAATTTAAATTGGATGTATTTACAAGATTCCCAACAATGACAGAAACAATTACAGAAGTCGTAGCTGGTGTTTACTTCAAAAAAATCAACAACGATTATTCCATACACGTTTACGATTATGACCCTAATTATGAATCAACAATACCTGCTTTAATAGTCGTTGACGGATTAATTATTCAAAATGTAAATGAATTGTTTACCTATAATCCTAAGAACATTTATAAAGTTAATGTTGTAAAAGGACTTTATTATTATGGCTCAAAATCATTCAACGGAATTGTTGCTTTTACAACCAAAAATGGAGATTATGACACCAGTCTTAAAGGTAATTTTATAATTAGGCCAGAAATTTTAAGGCCTCAATATAAAAAAGAATATTTTCAGCCAGATTATGCAGATAGCAAATATTCAAGAATTCCAGATTACAGGCATCAATTATTATGGATGCCAAAAGTTGATTTGAGTAATTTAGATTCAAAAATATCTTTTTATGCATCTGATGTTTCAGGTAAATATGAAATAATTTTAGAAGGATTTTCGGCTACAGGAAAACCAGTTTTTATAAAAGAAAATATTGAAATACAGGATTTAATCTCAAATTAAAACTTCAATACTTAAAATAAAAAGATCCGTTTCAGCATGTTGAAACGGATCTTTTTATTTTTTTTTATAATTATTGTAACTTTTTTGAAACTTCTTACGTATAACCATTTGTACACTTTAAAAATAAGGAGACAAGAAAATGAGACAACTTAAAATCACCAAGCAGGTAACCAATCGTGAAACTGCATCGTTAGATAAATATCTACAAGAAATCGGAAAAGTTGACCTAATTACCGCTGATGAAGAGGTAGAATTAGCACAAAGAATAAAGGCTGGTGATCAAAGAGCTTTAGAAAAACTTACAAAAGCCAACCTACGTTTCGTAGTATCGGTTGCTAAACAATATCAAAATCAAGGTTTAACGCTTCCTGATTTAATTAACGAAGGAAACTTAGGATTAATTAAAGCAGCTCAACGTTTTGATGAAACTCGTGGTTTTAAATTTATTTCTTACGCAGTTTGGTGGATTCGTCAATCGATCCTTCAGGCTTTGGCAGAACAATCACGTATTGTTCGTTTACCATTAAATAAAATTGGTTCTATCAACAAAATCAACAAAATGTATGCGTTACTAGAGCAATCTAATGAGCGTCCGCCTTCTGCTGAAGAAATTGCAAAAGAACTTGACATGACTGTAAATGACGTAAAAGAGTCTATGAAAAACTCTGGTCGTCACTTATCAATGGATGCACCTCTTGTTGAAGGAGAAGATTCTAACCTTTATGACGTTTTACGTTCTGGAGAATCTCCAAATCCTGACAGAGAGTTAATTCACGAATCATTACGTACTGAAATTGAACGTTCATTAGAAACATTAACTCCAAGAGAAGCTGATGTTGTTCGTTTGTATTTTGGTCTTGGCGATCAGCACCCAATGACATTAGAAGAAATTGGAGAAACTTTCGACTTAACCCGTGAACGTGTACGTCAGATTAAAGAAAAAGCAATCCGCAGATTAAAACATACTTCAAGAAGTAAAATTCTTAAAACTTATCTTGGGTAAAAAACCCACAAAACCCAATATTAGAAATTCCAAATCCCAATTATTTTATTGGAATTTGGAATTTATTGCAAAACTACTTATATTGGACCTTAAAGCAAACAACAGTTTGATTGACTGTTCGTTTTTTGATTGATGATTGAAACTCCGGCTGATTACCGGAGTTTTTTATTGGCCCTAATTGAAGATTTTTTTAACCGCAAAGTTTGCAAAGGTTTTTTTATCTTTTTGAGATTTTCAATAACGTAGAGTTCACAAAGCTTTGCGAACTTTGCGCAAATCCTTGCGAACTTTGCGCTTAAAAATTTATCTTTGCAAAAACAACACACAACTACAAAAAATGAAGAATACACTTATTGCTCCTTCTGTTCTTGCTGCTGATTTTGCTAATTTGCAACGCGATATTGAAATGATCAACAACAGCCAGGCTGATTGGTTTCATATTGATATTATGGACGGAGTTTTTGTTCCGAATATTTCTTTCGGAATGCCTGTTTTGGAAGCCATTTCGAGACATGCTAAAAAAACAATCGACGTACATTTAATGATCGTTGACCCAGATCGTTATATTAAAACTTTTGCAGATTTAGGCGCAAACATTTTAACTGTGCATTATGAGGCTTGCACCCACTTACACAGGACCTTACAAGCTATTAAAGCGGAAGGAATGAAAGCAGGAGTTGCAATCAATCCTCATACTAATATTGATTTATTAGAAGATGTAATCAACGATATTGACTTAGTACTTATTATGAGCGTGAATCCTGGTTTTGGAGGACAATCATTCATCGAAAATACTTATGCTAAAGTTGCGAAGCTTAAAGCTTTAATTACTCGTAAAAACGCTTCAACTATTATTGAAATTGATGGAGGCGTCACCAGCAAAAATGCAAAACAATTAGCAGAAGCCGGAGCCGATGTTTTGGTTGCCGGAAGCTTTGTATTTAAAGCCGAAGATCCAACTCAGACTATAGCTGAATTAAAAGCCCTTACTACTTTCTAAATTTTTCAAATTCGGAAAGAAATCAATTCCGGTCATTTTTTCTAAAGTTTCAATTGGAACAACGAAATCATAAAGTGACTTATCGCTATCTTCATTCGGAACCAAAAAAGCAATTGCTTTGTGTTCTTTTCCTGATTTAGCCAAAATGATTTTATAAAAATATTTAGGAACAGACACTTCTTCTGTTCCTATTTTTTTATCTGAATTTTTCAGAATTCCCCCTGTTACGACATAAATATCATTGTATTTTTCAGCCCAATAACGTGTTTTCTGCTCTAACCTATTCCAGATACCACTATTAAAATCATGTTTTTGAGGAGAAATATTTGAAGTAAAAAAAGTATCCGTATAAGCACTTTTGTCAAACTCCATATCACCGGCAGGACAAAGATGTCCTTTGTCATAACCTGATTTTTTATAATTTCTCCAATCAGCAGAACCGGTGGTTACTTTAGGATCTTCGATAAAATAAGGTCTTTTAAAATCGTTATTTTTGAGATATTCTTTCTTTAACTCATAAGCAACCCATTCAGCCTGCTCGAATTTCTCATTATACGAAAGTGTATAATATTTATGTTTTACAATTTGTTTCGTTGTTGAAGTTGGCAAATAAGCAAAAGTATAAGCCGAATCTGTACGACTCTGATTGGACACAAAATTGGATTCAGTCTCTTTCAAATCATTTTTAACATTACTATTTATCATTTCTTTTTTACAGGAAATCGATAGCAAAATCATCAAACCTAACAAAATATAATTTCTCATCTACAGAATATCTTTATGCCTTAAACTTACAAAAAAAACGCTCCAAAAAATAAACTTTTCTGGAGCGTTTAATAACAAATTATCTTTTATAAAATTAAGATTTTACTAATTTATCTTTTTTCATTTTAGGCGTAACACTATTTTTTACTAACCCTTTAGTTTGTAAATCGTCTAGCACGTTTAATGCTTCTTCAACATAAACATCTTTTGCTAATGACTGATGCCATGCGTCTCTTTTTTCTTTTAAAGTAGCATCGCTATTCATTTCAAGTTCTTCGTACGGTAAAGATTTAAAAACCAGATTGTTTTTGTAATCTGCAATTGGTTTGTATTTTTTACCTTCACTTTCAACTTGTTCCTGAGTCGCTTTAAAGCTATTGATGTTTAAGCTATAAGTGTTTTCTTTGTTTTTAACATCAATCCACTTCGCATTATCCTCAATTAATTTAAACTGAGCATTACCTGCAATTCTACTTCTACTGTTTGCAATCGCCTGATTAAATTTCTCATTTGAAGTCCAGATGTTATAATCTGCCGGATCAATTTTATCCCATGGCATTGCATTGTCAATATCACGTTCACCCATTTTTAAGTAAGCATAACGATCCGGCATAACCACATCACTATGTACACCTTCTAACTGAGTTGAACCACCATTGATTCTATAGAATTTTTGACCAGTAATTTTCAAGGCACCTAAATCTCCATAATTTGCATTACGAACAAATTGATTTAAATCTAAAACGTTTTGCACTGTACCTTTTCCGTAAGTTTGTTTACTTCCAATAATTACGCCACGTTTGTAATCCTGAATTGCAGCTGCCAAAATCTCTGAAGCCGAAGCCGAGAAGCTGTTCACCATAATTACTAATGGTCCGTCCCACTCGATTTTTTTATCTTTATCGTATAAAACTTCTTTCTTTTTCCCTGCAGATTTTACCTGAACAATTGGTCCTTCTTCAATAAACAAACCTGCAATATCAACTACTGTAGATAAAGATCCACCACCATCATCACGAACATCAAGCACAATTCCGTTGATATCTTCTTTTTTCAATCTTTCCACTTCAAGAGCGATATCTTTTCCGGCATCACGACCATCTTTATTTTCAAAATCAATATAGAATTTAGGCAAATAAATTACACCATATTTCAATCCGTTTCTTTCAACAATACTAGATTTTGCGTATGTTTCTTCAATTTCAACCACATCTCTGATAATTGAAATTACTTTTATACTTCCATCAACCTTTTTAACTGTAAGCTTTACTTCAGTTCCTTTGTGACCTTTAATTTTTTTCACAACATCATCCAAACGCATACCTACAACATCTACAGGTTCCTCGTTTCCTTGAGCTACTTTCAAAATTAAATCACCAGCTTCAAGTTGTTTTCCTTTCCATGCTGGTCCTCCTGAAATCAATTCATCAATTTGAGTGAAGTCATTTTTCTTAGTTAATCTCGCTCCGATACCTTCTAATTTTCCACTGATATTTACATCAAAACGATCTTTTTCTTCAGGTGCAAAATAGCTTGTATGCGGATCGAAACGTGTCATAATTGAATTTACGTACACAGAAAACCAATCTTCTTTGTTCAAATCTTTAATTAAACTAAAATTATCATCTAAAGATTTTAAAGAACTCTCGCGAGTTTCTTTTTCCAGAGTTTCAAAAGATTTTGCTTTGTAAGCGGCATCTGTTTTCTTTTTATCTTCTTCTAATTTTTGTTTAGTAACAAGAGATGAAAGTGTAGATAATTTAATCTGTTTTCTCCATCTTTCATTAATTTCGGTTGCATTTTTAGCATACGGAAGATGCTCATAATCCGCATTAAAAGTCTCGTCAACATTATAATTGAAAGGTTGTGCCAAAATCGTTTTGTAACGTTTTTTGCTCTCTTCCATTCTCTTCATTAATCTTGTATAAGTCAGATTGAAAAACGTCAGATCTTTATTCAAAAACTGGTCATCTAATTGCAACTCATATTGTTTAAATTCATCAATATCAGACTGTAAAAAGAACCTTTTTGAAGGATCTAAAGCATCAATATAATCTTTAAAAATTCCTTTAGAGAACTCATCATTTATTTCAGCCGGACTGTAATGTCCTTTTTCAATAACAAAGGCAAGTAATTCTAAAAGTGTTTTATCTCTGTTTGGATCCGGATCTACTGACTTATCTGCATTAATTTTAAAAGCAAATAATGTTAATGACAAGCATAATACGGCTATAAGTATTTTATAATTTCTTTTCATAAATTTAATAATAGCATTCATCAATTTTTTAATCTAAGTTACGGTAAAAACTATGCCAAGACAGCCAAGTTCACTATAATTTTTTGTTAAAGATATAAAAATGTTTGATGTACAAAAACGTTCTTTAATTTAGTTGACAATTTTTATTTATTTGTTAGTAATCTACCGAAATCTGTTACTACATTTGCTTTAACAAGCTTTAATTTTGACAAATCAAAAATGAAATCCCGGCATGAAAAATGAAAAACCTTTAATATTAGTTACTAATGACGACGGAATTTTAGCACCCGGAATCAGAACTTTGATCAGCGTGATGGAAACTATTGGCGATGTAATCGTCGTTGCCCCTGACAAACCTCAAAGCGCAATGGGACATGCCATTACCATCAACAATACTTTATTTCTGGATAAAATTTCAAAAGAAAATGCCGTTATTACCGAATATAGCTGTTCCGGAACACCTGTAGATTGTGTGAAACTGGCAGTAAATGAAATCCTGCACAGGAAACCTGATTTGTGTGTGTCAGGAATCAATCACGGTTCAAATTCTTCTATAAACGTCATTTATTCGGGAACGATGAGTGCCGCAGTTGAGGCAGGAATTGAAGGCATTCAGGCAATTGGTTTTTCTTTATTAGATTTTGACTGGAATGCCGATTTTGAGCCCGTTAAATCATTTGTCAAAAAAATCACACTCGAAACCCTTGCCAATAAACTTCCCGCCGGAGTGGTTTTAAATGTTAATTTTCCGAAATTAAAGGAAAAAGAAATTAAGGGAATAAAAATTTGCCGTCAGGCGAAAGCCTATTATGCTCAAAAATTTGACAAACGCCAAACCCCTTACGGAAAAGATTATTACTGGCTTACAGGAAAATTCACAAACGAAGATAAAGGCGAAGACACTGATGAATGGGCTTTGGAAAATGGATACATTTCAGTCGTTCCCGTACAATTTGATTTAACAGCACATCATACTATGCAACAACTTAATACCTGGAAATTAAATGAATAAAAAAGACATTCTTATTGGTTTTATTATCGGAATTTTTACAGCGCTTCTTGGCAGTTATTTGTTTATCACGTTCTTTACCACTTTTGATCTTTCATCAGGAATTGAGACCATTAAACATTATGGCTATTTAGGAAAAATAATTACTCTGGGTACTCTTTTAGACCTGGCTGTATTTTTAATTTTATTAAAAAGAGACAAAGAATTAATGGCACGAGGCGTTGTTTTAGCTGTGATTGTTTTGGCAATTTCAACTTTGTTTATTTAAATCTTATCTTTGCACTGCAAAAAAAAATCATATGAAATATTACATCATTGCTGGTGAAGCTTCCGGAGATTTACATGGTTCCAATTTAATGAAAGCGTTATATGAGGAAGATTCTCAGGCTGACATTAGATTTTGGGGCGGTGATTTAATGCAAAAAACTGGCGGAACTTTAGTAAAACACTATCGTGAACTGGCATTTATGGGTTTTATTGAAGTGGTTTTTAATTTGAAAACTATTTTAAGCAATATTACTTTTTGTAAAAAAGATATTTTGGAGTTCAAACCTGACGTTATCATATTTATTGATTATCCTGGTTTTAACATGCGTATTGCAAAATGGGCTAAAGAACTGAACTACAAAACACATTATTATATTTCACCTCAAATCTGGGCCTGGAAAGAAAACAGAATTAAAGCCATCAAACAAGATGTCGATAAAATGTATGTGATTTTACCTTTCGAAAAAAGCTTTTATGAAGACAAACATCATTTTCCGGTAGATTTTGTGGGACATCCGTTGATTGATGCGATTCAGAATCAACCTTCTTTTGATGAAACTGTTTTTAGAAAAGAACATCAATTGGGAGAAAAACCAATTATTGCTGTTTTACCGGGAAGCCGTAAGCAGGAAATCACAAAAATGCTAAGCGTAATGCTAAGTGTTGTTGATGATTTTCAGGAATATGAATTTGTAATTGCAGGTGCTCCAAGCCAGGAATACGATTTTTATCAGCAATTTATCAGCAATAAAAACATCAAATTTGTCTCGAATAAAACTTACGATTTATTACGCTCCTCAACAGCAGCGTTAGTAACATCCGGAACAGCAACATTAGAAACAGCTCTTTTTAAAGTTCCAGAAGTAGTTTGTTATAAGGGAAGCACTGTTTCGTATCAAATTGCAAAACGAATTATTACACTGAAATACATTTCGCTTGTCAATTTAATTATGGACCAAGAGGTTGTAACCGAATTAATTCAGGCTGACTGCAACACCAAACGAATTAAAGAAGAACTTCAAAAATTACTTGAACCGCATTATCGAGAAAAACTACTTAAAAATTATGATATTTTGGAACAAAAATTAGGAGGGGTTGGTGCCAGTAAGAAAACCGCAAAACTAATTGTAGCTGATTTAAAGCAACATTAAAAGATTTATTGTTTTGAAAAAAATACTGATTTTTCTTCTTCTCTCTATTGTTTTTACTTCTTGTAAATCAACTTCTACTGCGGTAAACAATAGAGATACTAAACGGGAAAATAAATATATTGTCAATCATTTAGTTGAAAATGCAACTGATAATATTGGAGTAAAATACAAAGCGGGTGGAACCACAAAAAGCGGTTTTGATTGCTCAGGATTAGTATTCACCACTTTCGAATCTGAGAATATAAAATTACCTCGTAGCTCCTATGAGCAATCTAAAATTGGAAAAACAATTAATATTGACGATGCTCAAAAAGGCGATTTAATCTTCTTTAAAACCAATAAAAGCAAACAAATTAATCACGTTGGATTAATCACGGAAATTAAATCTGATGAGATAAAATTTGTGCACTCCTCCACTTCAAAAGGAGTTATCATTTCTTCTACAAAAGAACTTTATTACAAAAATTCTTTTGCTCAGATTAACAGAGTCGTCGAATAAATATTATTTAAATAATATTATTTTTCTTACAATTTTTTAATACTTTTAAGCCATGAAAGTATTAGATTTTCCATTGGCTAAAATAACCTTTAGCTTCGTTTTTGGTATTGTGGCCGCGTATTATTGGCTACCTTCAATTACAATTTCAGTACTATATCTTTTTATTGGCTTAGTGTTTCTTTCAACTTTTTATCTCTTGTCAAAAAAGAATAAAAAACTGAATCTATTCTTCGGTTTAAGTACTTGTTACACTTCATTTTGTATTGGCATAATTGCATTATCAATTAACACCGATTCTTTTCAAAACTCCAATTATACACATTTTAAAAATGCATTCGAAAGTCAGCATTGTATTGACATTACATTGCGCGAAAAACTAAAAAGTAATACTTATAATGATCGTTACATTGCCCTTATAAATAGCATCGATAACAAATATTATTCCGGCAGAATCATAGTAAACATAGCAAAAGACAGTTTCAAAAATTATTTCGTTATTGGAAATAACATCAGAACTAAAACCATCCTTCAACATACCAATTCACCTAAAAACCCAAATCAATTTGATTACGCTCAATATCTTGCCAATAAACAAATATATGCTCAAATCTATACTTCAAAAGTAGAAATTGACGTCAACAAAAAAATCAAAAAAGACATCTGGTTTTATGCTTCTCGTTTAAATACAAGGATAATTCACAATCTTGAAAAAGCTAAATTTAATAATTCAGAAATGAATGTTGCACTTGCATTAATCCTCGGTCAACAGCAAGAAATTTCTTCAGATATTATTCAGGATTATCAATATTCAGGCGCAACTCACGTTTTGTCTGTTTCAGGATTACATGTTGGTTTCATAATGTTATTTATATTATTTATTCTCAAACCAATCCCTAACACTAAGAAAGGTTCTTTTATAAAATTAGTTACAATTTTAATTTCACTAGCCCTTTTTGCAATTATTTCAGGGCTCTCGCCACCCGTTTTGCGATCAGTAGTAATGTTTTCATTTTTAGCTATTGGAAATCATTTGCATAGAAAAAGCAATACTTACCATACCTTATTAGTCTCCATTTTACTAATTTTACTTTTCGAACCTTATTTTTTGTTTGACGTCGGATTCCAATTAAGTTATATCGCATTATTTTCGATACTCTGGTTACAGCCATTATTAAAAAACATTTGGCTTCCTAAAAACAAAATCGTTAAATATATCTGGGAAGGATTAACTGTTTCATTCGCAGCTCAAATTGGGACATTCCCAATTTGCCTTTATTACTTTTATCAGTTTCCGGCACTTTTTTTTGTAACCAATATTCTAATTCTACCAGTGCTATCCTTTATAATGATAGTTGGCATTGTAGTTATGCTCATTTCTGCATTCACAAGCTGCCCTTTGATTCTAATTCAGATTTTTGAAAAAAGCATTTATGTTTTAAATCAAATTATACATTATGTAGCTTCCTTCGAATCATTTGTAATCAAAAATATTAGTTTTAATTCCTACCATTTAATTTCTTTTTACTTGTTTTTAATTGCAGCCATTATTTTGTTTAAAAAACCTTCTCATAATAAACTTATTATCGTCCTTGTCACAATAATTATGATTCAGGTTTCATTTATTCAAACCAAAAAAGAAATCGAAAGCAAGCAAGAATTAATTGTTTACAACGCAAAGAAAAAAAACAGTCATCACTGAAAGAATTGGTAAAGACATCTCACTTTTTACAAGTGATGTTCTTTCAGGAAAAGAATCAAAAAATAACGTTTTGGACGCTTATTTAGTTGCAAACTTCGGGGTTTTAAAATCAATAAATAAAATCAAAAACGTCTTGTTTTTTAATGGAAGAAAGATATTGATAATAGATAGCTCTGGCATCTCTGAAAATAGAATTAAACCAGACATTCTATTGTTGACAGCCTCTCCAAAAATAAACCTCGATCGTGTTTTAAAAGACTTACATCCAAAAATAGTTATTGCGGATGGCTCCAATTCGTATTCACTTCAAAAATACTGGAAAAGTTCTTGTCATAAAAAAAGAATCCCTTTTCACTCTACAAATGAAAAGGGATTCTACAAATTAAATTGAAAAATATTATTCCGGATTCAAAATCAGATTAGACTGCTTTAGCCACGGAATTGCTCCTCCAGGTCTATATGGAAGCTTGCCTAATAAATTGAAAGTAGTTTTCTCCTTTCTGACAGAACCTATGGTAAAACAAACCTCAGGTAATTCATCTACACCAAATGCGCTTTTTAATTTAACATTTTGTTCCCTTTCTGCATCTGAAATCTTAGGATCTGACAAATCAAGCTTTACTAAAATAACATTTTCTCGCGACCAAACTGCAAAATCTGGAGTATTAAATATTTCAGTTTGAATTTTTTGTGGTGCACCTTCAATTGTAAAATATATCAGGAGCGGTTTTTTTTGTTCCATACCTGCAGCAACAGCATCCGTCATAGTCGTTTTCCAAACTAAGTTTTGTGCATGCGTAAGAAATGTACCTAAAAAAAACAGTAAGATAAGTAATTTTTTGATCATAATAATTTGGGTTTTAAGTAGGTTTACGCGACTAAATTAATATAATATCTCTATCAAACAAGTGTTATTTAGACAAAAAAGTTAATAAAAATACAAAAAAACGAAATTTATTAATAAAACATCAAATTTTTAAGGAAATGAAAAAAAATCATGCAATAAATTACAAAACTCTTTGTAACAATTACAATCTATTTCATAAAAAAAATCCCCTTTTACATCAGGCAAAAGGAGATTCTAGAGATTAAATTATGCGACTTAATTCAAAGCATACTATTCACTCGGATGCAATAGTGCGTTTGATTCTGCAATCCACGCTTTTGCTCCACCGGGCTTATAGGCAATTTTCCCTAAAGCACTAAAGGTAGTTTTGTTTTTTCGGATGGATGCCAGTGCAAAACATACTTCAGGTAGCTCTTCAACTCCAAAAGCATTTTTAAGTTTTATGTTTTGTTCCTTATCACCATCAGATGCAGCTGAATCAGACAAATCAAGTTTTACTAAAATGACATTATCGCGCGACCATACCGCAAAGTCGGGCGTTTTAAATATTTCATTTTGAAGATTTTCCCCTACACCTGAGGCAGTAAATAAAATTAACATTGGTTTTCTTTGTTCATTACTGATAGCAATTGCGTCAGTCATATTAGTTCTCCAAACTAGATTCTGAGCATGCGTAAAAAATGAACCTAAAAAAAATAGTAGGATAAGTAATTTTTTGGTCATATGATTTTGGTTTTGGTTAGATTAGTGAGACGAAATTAACATAATATTTTAATTTTCCAATTTTAATTAATATAAAAAATACATAATGTGTTTTTTTAATTACGTTAAAATAACAAATCAACAATATGTCTCAAAATTAAGGATACCTTTTCTTACTAAACAAAAAAAACCCCTATACAAAGTATAAGGGTTTAAAGTATTTTTTTAATTTAATTTTATCTAATTAGTGCTTTTTTGAGTAACAATTCCATTAGCAACTGCTAACCATGCACTAGGTCCGCCGGCAACATATCCTGTTTGACCAAGACCTTTAAAGTTTACCTTTCCGTCTTTCGCTTCTGCGCTTGTAAAATAGATAGTAGGGAATCCCTGAATTCCAAAAGCTTGTTGTAATTCGTTATTCTGATTTTTGATTTCAGGCGTTTGAGGTGTTCTTCTTGGATAATCTAATTCAACTAAAACCACGTTTTCAGAAGCCCATTTTGTAAATTCAGGCGTTTTTAAAACTTCATTCTGAAGACGAATACACCATCCACACCAATCACTTCCTGTAAAAAACATCAACATTGGCTTATGTACTTTATTACTCTCAGTAATAGCTTCTTTTACATCAGTATACCATTTTAACTCTTGTGATTGCATTGCAAACACACCCGTTAAAAAAAAGGTAATCAAAAATATTTTTTTCATACTGCTCTAATTTTTTACAAATTTAAACAAAATATACATTGCAAAATACCGTCTATTTTACTTCTTGCATTAATTTTTTAATTAAAGGCGTAGTTACAATCAAAACGATACCCGCAATAAGCGAATAAAGCGCCAACTGATAATACCCATCTGTATAAGCAATAAGTTTAGACATTAAAGTTGCTCCCGTATTTGCATTTGACATTTCTGAACCTAACTTTCCTGCCGCTAATTGACCAAAAGCACTTGAAAGAAACCATAATCCCATCATCATTCCGAACAAACGTTTAGGCGATAATTTAGTAATTACCGACATTCCAATTGGGCCAATACATAATTCTCCAAGTGTGTAAATCAGGTATCCTAAAGCAAAAACATTTAAAGAACTTAATCCTTCCGGATTAATAAAAAATCTGGCACTGTAAAAAATAAAGAAACCAACTGCCAATAATATAAAAGAAAGTCCAAATTTGATTACGGTATTAGGCTCAATTTTTCTTTTGTAGAGAAAAATCCATAAAATACCAACCAGAGGACTAAAAATAATAACATACAGCGAATTAATACTATTATTAACCACATTTGGATCAATATTAAAAAACAACAATTTGTTTGATAAATTATCTTTTGCAAATAAGGACAAAGATCCTCCCGATTGCTCAGAGATCGCCATAAACATAAAATACCCAAAGATAAAAATGAAAGCCGCTAATAATTTATATTGCTGTTTTCTTTCCTTGATTCTTAATAATTCAAAGAAAAAATATCCTAGTGCAATCACCCCGATAGTATACATGAAATAATCTGTATAATCAGAATTAATCACCATGATATAAATAAACGGAATTACTACTATTGAACCTAGATAAACTGCAATCTCGTTCATTCTTCTCTTTTTAGGAGTCTGTCCTTCTAATGGAGAATTTCCAATTGGAGCCAAATGTTTTTTGGTTAAAAGAAATGTAACCACTCCAATAATCATAACAACCGCCGAAGAAAGAAAACATAAACTCCAGGAATAATTTTTTCCTAAATAAATCGGAATTGCACCTCCAAGCATGCCACCAATATTGATTCCCGCATAAAAAAGCCCGTAACCCGCATCCCTGCGTCCATCGCTTTCATGGTATAATTCACCTACCATTGAAGAAACATTTGGTTTAAAGAAACCTGTTCCTATAATCGATAAAGTTATTCCATAATAAAAGAAGTCATGAGGTGAAGCAGCAATAAGCAAATTCCCCAAAATCATGATAATACCTCCAAAAAGTAATGATTTTTTAAAACCTAAAACTTTATCAGCAAAGATTCCACCAATAAAAGTAAAGGCATAAACAAAAGCCTGAATAGCCCCGTATTGAAGATTAGCTTTTCCTTCAAGTAAACCTAATTGATCAACCATGAAAAACGCCAAAACACCTCTCATTCCGTAGAAACAAAAACGCTCCCACATTTCAACCAAAAACAAGTACCACAATTGTTTTGGGTACTTGCCTTCAAAATTTTGTATTTGTTCTAATGTAATTGTATTGTTTTCCATATTATCTAACCCCGTGCATCATTTTTTTCAGGAATGGAGTCAAGGCAAATAATATAATTGCAGCGATACCTGTAAGAACCACAAATACCATAAAGAACTCATATAAGTTATGAATTTCGAATCCGGCAAAAAAGTGATTATGAGCACTAATCTGATGTTTTTCTAAAAGAGACAATTGCTCTGCAGTCGGCACAATTTTATTATCTAAAACCGCCTGAAGATCGATTCCTAATTCTTTTGCTTTTTCAAATTTATCTCCGGTTGCAGGCAAGATAGAACCTAACGTCCCTCCCAAAGCATAACCCGAGGCATTTGACAAAAAGAATACTCCATAAAGTAATGAAGCAAAGCGCTTTGGAGATAATTTACCTACCAACGACAAACCAATTGGAGACAAACACAACTCAGCACATGTATTTAAGAAATACAATAAAATAAGCCATTTTACTAACAACAATCCAGAAGTTCCAATGTATGAAACCTGAGTTGCGATCATAAAGAAACTGATCGAAATTATTACTAATCCCGCAGCCAATTTTACCGGAGAAATAGGCTCTCTGTCTTTCGCTCTTAGAGTATCCCATAAAATACTAAAAGGAACTGCCATAATCACTACAAATAATCCATTAAAAATCTGAACCATTGACGGAGGCATAAGAAAACCAAAGAAATGTCTGTCAGTTTGATTGTCCGCGATAAAAGTCAATGAAGAACCAGCCTGCTCAAATGCAGCCCAGAAGAAAACAATAAAGAATGACACAATATAAATTACAATAATTCTGTCTCTTTCAATTTTAGTCAATGAAGTATCTGAGATAATTAATCCAGCCAATGCCAAACCACTAGAATAGATTAAAGTATAAATTAAGTTCTGACCTACAACATAGTGAAAAAAGAAACCTAAAGCAATAAATGCAATTCCGGCAATAGTTAATGCTTTAGAAGAAAAATTAGCTTTTTGTGCTTCTCCTTCTTCAAAATCAGCTGCTACATTTTTAGAAGGCAATCCTCCTAATGGTCTTCCTTCCGGAGAAACAACATATTTATTTTTTAAGAAGTAAAAAAGAACTGTTCCGATAAGCATTGCCGCTGAAGCAGCCAAGAATCCCCATCTGAAAGCATGAATATCTCTAATTCCGCCAGCATCTTTTACATCTCCCAACAAAGGACAAATAGACTGCCCTAAGAAAGCCCCCATATTAATTCCCATATAGAAAATCGTGAAAGCGGTATCTAGTTTTGTTTTTTCTTGTTTAGGATACAAACTTCCCACCATACTCGAAATATTTGGCTTGAAGAATCCGTTACCAAAAACAATAACACCTAATCCACAGTACATAATAGCTTTAGCCATTTCTAAATTACCTTCAAAAATACTTCCGCTAGTAAACAACAACATTTGCCCTGTTGCCATTAATAATCCACCTAATAAGATACAATTTCTGTTTCCTAAAAAACGGTCAGCAACAAAACCACCTAACATTGGCGTTAAATAGCACAGCCCTAGAAAACCACCATAAATTAATGAAGCTTCTTCTTCTTTCATTAATAATGAGTTCACAAGAAATAAAGTCAATAAAGCTCGCATTCCATAAAAATTGAATCTCTCCCACATCTCCGTTCCAAACAATACCCAAAGTCCTTTTGGATGCGCAGTTTTTACTTGAGTTTCTCCCATATTATTCATTATTTATTTAAGGTTAAAAGATTTAGATTATAAGTTTTCTTTGATAAAGTTAGTCATTTTATTATAAAGCTGAATTCTCGTTTTACCACCAAAAATACCGTGATTTTTATCTGGATATATCTGAGAATCAAATTGTTTGTTTGCCTGAATTAAGGCTTCCATCATTTGCATTGAGTTTTGCACATGAACGTTGTCATCACCTGATCCGTGAATCAATAAAAATTTACCTTTTAATTTATCAACGTGATTTATTGGAGAATTCTGATCATATCCGCTTGCATTTTCCTGCGGCGTCTGCATGTATCTTTCTGTGTAAACACTATCGTAAAAACGCCAGTTTGTTACCGGAGCTACTGCAATTGCCATTTTAAAAACGTCGTTTCCTTGAAAAATACAGTTTGAAGCCATAAAACCTCCATAACTCCATCCAAAGATTCCAATTCTTGAAGCATCAACATAGGGATATGCTCCAATTACTTTTGCAGCATCAATCTGATCTTCAACTTCATATTTTCCAAGCTCTTTTTGAGTAACTTTTTTGAAATCAGCCCCTTTAAAACCTGTTCCTCTACCATCTACACAAGCAACAATATAACCTTGTTGAGTAAGTGATAAAAACCAATAATCATCAGAATTATTCCAATCGTTATTTACTTGTTGAGATCCCGGACCAGAATATTGGTACATGAAAACAGGATATTTTTTAGAAGGATCAAAATCTTTTGGCTTTAAAATCCATGCATTAAGTTCGTTCCCTTTAGCCGTTTTCAAAACAAAAAATTCTTTTGCAGGAAGATTATACGATTTTAGCTTATCAGCAAGTGCCTGATTATTTTCGATAACCTGTATTTCTTTACCCGTTTTTGCCTCGTTTAAAGTATAAGTTGTAGGCTGTAAATTACTTGAGAAAGTAGTAATGAAGTATTGGAAATTAGGACTAAAAGTTGCCGCGCTTGTTCCGATCTTTGTAGTTAAACGTAATTTGTTTTTTCCGTCTAAACCAATTCTGTAAATATCTCTGTTAATTGAACCATTTTCTGTAGATTGATAGAAAATAGTTTTTGATTTTTCGTCGAAACCGTAGTAAGATACCACTTCCCAGTTTCCTTTTGTAATCTGATTTTTAAGTTTTCCCGTTTTATCATATACATAAATATGATTAAAACCGTCTTTTTCGCTTGTCCAGATAAAACTGTTATCTTTTAAGAATGTCAAATTATCTGTAACGTCTACATAAGCTTTGTCTTTTTCATTTAAAACCACTTTTGCAGCAGCTGTGGTTCCGTCTACAAATAATAAATCAAGATTGTCCTGATGGCGATTTAAAACCTGAGCTGATAATACATTATTATCATTTGTCCATTGTAATCTTGCAATATAAAAGTCATTATAATTTCCTAAATCAACTTTTTTGGTTGCATTTGAAGCTGCATCATATATATGTAATGAAACTACTGAATTTTTTTCTCCTGCCTTTGGATATTTAAACGTTTCAATGGTTGGATACAAATCTTTATGAAACATTGACATAGAAAATTCCGGAACAGCGCTTTCATCAAAACGAATATAAGCTAGTTTTTTACTGTCTTTACTCCAGTCAAAAGCCCGGACAAATGCAAATTCTTCTTCATATACCCAATCCGTAATACCATTAATAACGGCATTTTTCTTTCCATCGGTAGTAACTGCTGTAGATTTTTTAGAAGCTACATCATATACATAAAGGTTATTTTCTTTAGCATAGGCAATTTTAGTTCCATCAGGCGAGAAAGTTGGTTCCTGAACCTGAAAATCAAAAAGTTTAATTAATAATTTTGAGGTGATATCATATAAAAAATAATCTGCAGTAAAGGAGTGACGGAAGATTTTATTCGTATTACAAGCAATTAAAATCTTTTTTTCTGAAGCATCAAAAGTGTAACTGTCAATTCCATTTGAAAGTTCCTTATGATTTTTTGTGTCAATTAAATTAGAAACTTTTTTTAAGGTTGCAAAATCATATAAGTCGATCTGCATGCTTCTGCTGGCCTGATCAACATTTAAAACTGTATATTGATCCGTATTTTTTAGTGATTGAAGTTCATCCATTGCTTTTGCCTTGAATGTCCCTCCATAAATGTTTTCGACAGTAATTTTTTGTTGTCCAAATACAGTAGCAACTAAAAATAAAAGTACTACCGTTATTTTATTTGTATTCATCAGAATTATTTTAAATATAAAAAGAGCCCAATTTTAGTAAAAAAAATAAACATAATACACATTTTAAGTGTTAAATGTTAAAAAAAATAACGATTGCGTATTTTTCAAACTTCAAATAGATTGTAAACAAAACTCTTAAATTGGTATCTTTGTCGCTACATTATTATTTAATATACTGAAAATGAACAATGCTGTTGCCGGATTCTCTAAATTATCCAAAAAAGAAAAAATAAACTGGATCGCCAATGAATATTTCTCTACTCCAAATGAGGCACTTAATATCATAAGAAATTACTGGAATTCAGATGAGAAGCTTCAACAATTGCATGATGAATTCATCGAAAATACTATTACAAATTTTTATATCCCACTGGGAGTTGCTCCTAATTTTTTAATCAACGGAAAATACAAAACAATCCCAATGGCAATTGAAGAAAGTTCAGTTGTTGCCGCAGCTTCAAAATCAGCAAAATATTGGGCTACTCGTGGCGGGTTTAAAACAACAGTTATTAATACCGAAAAAATTGGTCAGGTTCATTTTACATTTAATGGAGATGCAGAAAAATTACAATCTTTCTTTGACCAAATAAAATCTAAATTCTTCTCTGATACCCAAAGCATAACCAAAAATATGCAACAACGTGGCGGTGGAATATTAGACATCAAACTTAAAGACAAAAGAAGTTTATTAGAAAATTATTTCCAGCTTCATGCCACTTTCGAAACGAAAGACAGTATGGGAGCTAATTTCATTAATTCCTGTTTAGAGCAATTTGCGACAACTTTAAAAAATGAATTTCAGGATTCTGATCTTTTTTCAGAAAGCGAAACCATCAAAGTAATTATGAGCATTTTATCCAATTATGTTCCGAATTGCCTTGTTCGAGCTGAAGTTTCCTGCCCAATTGAAGATTTAACTGAAAAACATATCACCGATCCTCAAGATTTTGCTGAACGCTTTGTTCAGGCTGTTCAAATTGCCGAAGTCGAACCTTTTAGAGCTGTAACACATAATAAAGGTATTATGAACGGAGTCGATGCCGTAATTCTTGCCACCGGAAACGACTTTAGAGCAGTTGAAGCCGGCGTTCACGCTTACGCGTCCAGAAATGGCCAATACTCTAGTTTATCGCATGCTAAAATCGAAAACGGAATATTTACTTTTTGGTTAGAAATTCCACTTGCTTTAGGAACTGTTGGCGGATTAACCTCTTTACATCCGTTAGTAAAGCTCTGTTTAGAAATGCTTGAAAAGCCATCGGCACAAGAATTAATGGAAATCGTTGCGGTTGCAGGTCTGGCACAAAACTTTGCGGCCTTACGTTCTTTAACAACAACCGGAATTCAAGAAGGACATATGAAAATGCACTTAAACAATATTATCAATCAATTTGAAGCCAACGAAGAGGAACGCCATTTAATTAAATCACATTTTAAGAAAAATGTCGTCTCACATAGTGCTGTTGTTGAATTTATCGAAAATCTACGAAAATAAAATAAATAAAAAATTTCAAATATTATAGTTTCCAAAAAAATTCCAAATCCCAATTATGTTGGAATTTGGGGTTTCAAAATATTGGAATTTATAAAACATATTTTGGGGCTAAAAAACACAGAATGAAAGAGACCTTTTATAGTAATGGAAAACTTTTAATAACAGGCGAATATCTAGTTTTAGATGGTGCCAAAGCATTTGCATTACCTACAAAATTTGGCCAGAATTTAGTTGTCGAAAATGGCTCAAACAAAGAAATACAATGGAAAAGTTACAATTTTGATAATCACTTGTGGTTTGAAGATTCTATTTCATTTTCTGAAATAATAAATAATGTTGAGGCAAAAATCGAAACTGTAAAAACAACCTTAACTAACATTTTACACGAAGCCTATCTTTTAAATCCCGATTTTATCACTAATTCTGACGGATATAAAATCAGCACTCATCTTACTTTTCCAAAAAAATGGGGATTAGGAACTTCATCAACCTTATTAAACAATGTAGCGCAGTGGACTAAAATTGATCCTTTTACTTTGCTTAAAAACAGTTTTGGAGGTAGTGGTTATGATATTGCCTGCGCTCAAAATAATACTCCTATTATTTATCGATTAGAGCAAAATTTGCCAATCGTAGAAAAGGTAGAATTTAATCCTGAATTTACTAAAAACATATTTTTTGTTTATTTAAATAAAAAACAAAGCAGTAAAATTGCCATCAAAGCTTATTACAACAACAAAAATGAAAATTTAGCCGAAAACATTCTGGATAACAATAAAATTACCAAAGCTATTCTGGAAGCAAAAACACTTAACGAATTTACACATTTTGTAGAAAAACATGAAATACATTTGAGTAACATTCTGGAATTAAAAACCATTAAAGAAATTGCATTTCCAGATTTCAATGGAGTTGTAAAAAGTCTTGGTGCCTGGGGGGGTGATTTTGTAATGGCAATTTCAAAAGAAAATCCAAAAGAATATTTCACCTCACAAGGATATGAAACAATTCTTACTTATGATGAAATGATTTTACAGGAATAAAATTATTGATACGTTTTCAAATAAAAAAAATGAATTTAATAATTCATTTTTTTGTTTTTAATATCTTTTGTCTCCAGGCGACGAACTTTCTGATTTTCCTGTTCATTAGATTCAATAAGCGTATTATGTAAACGTTCTGCCATTTTTTCTATACTGCTATTGATAGAATCATATACCAGTTCCATTCTGCGATGTTTCTCTTCCTTAACCGCTTTTAAAACATCTTCTACAAAAATCTTATCATACTTTTCAGCAACAGAATCGCGTGTATTAGTCAACCTTATAACATAATCATTACTTAATATAGTAACTTTAAAATGCTGTTCTTCATTACTTAAATAGTACTTACCTCCCAGCTCATCTACATTGATGTCGGTACTGCTGACTTTTAAAAGTTCCGTTATTATTCCATAGATATGATTTTCTATTTTGGAATATACTCTCGGTTTTCTTTTAAAAAAACTAAACATTAAATACTTGATTATCAGGGTAGTTTTTTATCATTTCTTCGCGTTTTTTTATTTAACATTCATTAAATCAAATCTACTTTTCTAAAGCAAAAATTCGAGCAAATTAACTGTATAATTTTGAATATCACAAATTTTTTAAATTATATTTCGATTATTCCTACATAATAAAGAAAAGCAATTAGATGTTTATGATAAAAAACAAGTGCTAATCCCATTAAAACCAGAAAAACCCGAAACATTTAAAATGTTTCGGGTTTTCATATTTTATTAAGTACTATTTAGTAGTTAAACTGCAGTCTGTTATCTTCAATTTTAGCATTGTTTTTTAACGCTGGTAAAATTCTACTTGCATCAGATGCGCTTTGAGCTTTTACTTTAGCTACATATTCTGCATGGTTAGCAATTGCCGGAGCTTTTATAGTACTAATGTTTTTTACAACATATACACCTGTATTTCCTTCAATTGGAGCAGAAACTTTATTTGCAGTTAAAGCAAATGCATTTCCAACAACTTTTGGCTCTTGCCCAACTCCACCAGGTAAAACAGGATTATCCATTGTAACGTTAACAGCTTGCTGAACAGCTACACCAGCACTTTTAGCAATAGCTTCAAGGCTTGATCCTGTCAATTTAGCTTTTAACATCTCTGCTTTTTTCTTGTTTTTCAAGATTGGCTCAACATACGGTCTTGCCATAGTTACAGATACTAAACCTGATTTGTTTTCACTTTTGTATTGCGCAATTACGTGACCAATATTAGCTAATTCAAAACGTTTTACATCTCCAATACTAGTTTCTTTGTCAAATGCCCATCTTACGATGTTACGTTGGTTTCCTAACGGTCCAAATGCTTCATCCATAGCTTTTGCAGTTACCGGAGCAGCAACTTTTAAACCTAGTTCTTTAGCTGTAGCAGCAAAATCTTTATTGGCAGCATCCATTTCGAATTTAGTTGCCAATGTAAATACTTTATCAGAAGTAGCTTCAGATGGCTCAATTTTTTGAGCGATTGTAGCTAAACGAATTCCGTCTTGTTTATCTGTAATTTTGATAATGTGGAAACCAAAAGGAGTTTCTACTAAACCAACTTTTCCAATTCCGTTACTGAATACAAAATCATTAAATGGTTTTACCATTTGGTTTGGACCAAAATACCCTAAATCACCACCTTGTTGTGCAGATGAATCATCAGAACTTGTAAAAGCCAACATCATGAAACTATCCGGATTAGCCTGAACCTGAGCTAAAATTTCTTCAGCTTTAGCTTTAGCTTCTTCTTTAGTTCTTTTTTCTTTTTGGTTTGGAGTTTGAGATCCTTCGTAACCAATTAAGATATGACTTGCTTTTGCATTTACTCCAGCTTTAAATCCTAAAGATTTAGAGATAGCGTAGTATCTGCCAAAAACGTAAGGTCCATAAATTGCTCCGGCAGGCAAACTGAATAATTTATCAGCATCAACTGCTGGCAAACTATTTTTAGGCACGTATGTAGAGTCATAAGGAACATCAGAATTTGCATTTACAAATTCAGCAACGTTTGTTGCATTTCTAAAACCAGCTAAAGTATCATTTTTACCGGTTTTAGCATTATATACTACACTTCCGTTTAATAATCCTGTAATTTTAGCTTTAATTTCAGCTTCATCTTCTTTTGAAGCTTTATCTTCTACTAAAACATATTGAATCTCACGAGTTTCATCCGCTTTGAATTTTTTCTCGTTTTTCTTCATATACGCTACAATCTCATCATCAGAAATTTTCACATCACTATCTTTAATAGAAGAATACAATGCACCAACATAAGCAAAGTTCACTTTGTTAGCTTCCATTTGGTATTTCAACTTTCCTTCACTAGCAGTTGTGTAAAGTCCCGATTTAATTAACGTATTGTAGATTTGAAATTTTGCATTTAATTCAGCATCTTTTTCTTTTGCAGAAATATATTGAGCTGCTTCAGGATTTGTTTTGAAATACTCTTTAAATTTCACAATATCAAACATACCTGCTGCATTAAGGAACATTGGGTTTTTTCCAATATTTGGATCTGCTTTCAAAACTTCAATTAAGTGTTTTTCTCCAACTCTCAATCCTAATTTATCAAACTGAGCTGATAATAATGCGATTGAAACTTCTTGATCCCAAACTCTGTTTGCAGCTTCAGTGGAAGTAATTCCTTGCCCACTTTTTTCAACATTACTAACTTTAACTCTAAAGTCTTCAAATGAAATATCTTTTCCATCGATGCTTCCCACATCTTTTGAACTTTGACTAAATGTTCCTTTACCAATTAGATCTTGTATTATAAATGCAAATAATGCAAGTGCAATAACTCCTATCAATAAAGCCGAACGCTGTCTAATTTTTGCTAAAACTGCCATTTTTATTATCGTTAATTTTATATTCAGTTTGCGAAAATACAATTATCTAGTTAATAACAATACAACTAGCAATTTATTTTGCACAATTTTTTTAATTAATAAAAGAAATCACTCTTTTATTGTCATTTTCACCAATTCAATTTTCTTGTTTGTAGCTTCTTCTATCACGAAATGATAGTTATCTATTACAATTTCTTCACCCTTCTGCGGAATTTCCTTCGTAAAATTCACAATAAACCCTCCCAGGGTCCCGTATGAATCTTCTTCAGGGATCATTAATTTATAGGTTTCATTTAGGTATTCAACATCCAATCTTGTAGAAAACAAATACTTACCTTCACCCAATTCCTGCTCGATTAATTCTTCATCTAAATCATGTTCATCCTCAATTTCCCCAAACAATTCCTCTACAATATCTTCTATTGTAATAATTCCGGAAGTGCCTCCATATTCATCTAAAACAACAGCGACATTTTTTCTCTTTTTAATCAAAAGATTCAAGGCATCTTTTATCAAAATAGTTTCAGGAACAAACTCAACTGTCATTAAAACAGATTTGATCGTTTTTGGCTTTTTGAATAAATCAAATGAATGCACATACCCCACAATGTCATCAAGTGAGTTTTGACTGACTACAATCTTAGAATAACCGGTCTCGATAAAAAGTTCTTTAAGATCTGTTATACTGTCAAATAAATCTATATCAACAATTTCGGTACGCGGCGTCATAATATCGCGCGCTTTCACACCTGAAAATTCTAATGCATTCTGGAAGATCTGAATTTCAGAATCTACTTCATCGTCATCTTCAACTGAATTCATTTGCTCTGTAATATAATTACCCAGTTCTACTTTACTAAAATACAATTGTACCTGATCTCCTTCTGTTTTTAAAAATTTTCTCAAAACAAAATCTGAAATCCAGATAAAAAAGGTAGAGATATAATAGAATAATCTGTAAAACAAATACGCTGGAACAGCCAAAATCTTAATTAATGAATTCGCATAAATCTGAAAAAAAACTTTCGGAAGAAATTCAGCAGTAATTAAAACGATAAAAGTTGAAATCAGGGTCTGAATCAATAAACTGGTAATATCTGAAAAATGATATCCTAATTTGGTGATGCATTTTAAAATTAAATCACCCATAAAAAACCCGTAAATAACCAAAGCAACATTATTACCAATAAGCATTGCGGCAATAAATTTTGAGGGATTCTCTGTAAGTTTGGTCAAAATTTGAGAAGCAAAATTATCTTGTTTTTTTTCGATCCCAAGATAAATTTTGTTCGAGGAAATAAAAGCTATTTCCATTCCTGAAAAAAAGGCGGATAGTATTAAACAAAGTATTATAATACTAATTTCCATTTTTACTGTTTTTTATTGCGATCATCAAATTTCCTGACAAATTTTCTTCTGAAGAAAAACATAAAAACTGCCATTCCGGCAATTATAAAGCTCAAGGCATAGTTTTCATTACCTTCATTTAACTTAATAACTCCGTCGTAAATAAAGTAAACTGCAAATGCAATGTAAACGTATTGTGTATATTTCAAGTAACCCATAATTGTTTTATTCGTTGGCTTCTAATTCGCCTGTTATTCGTTGTGAATTTATCACTTTAAAATCTTTACTAAAATCAATTCCCTGACCGTTCGATATTCCTTTAGCATCGGTAAGTTTAAATTTTCTTTCGGTATAAAACCATTCATTTTTCTGATCAAAATACAGTTGTTCTGTTTCGAGCATCTGACCGGTTTCTGAAGTAATTTTTACTTTACCCTGCAAATCTATAATTCCGGTTTGTTTATAGGAAACCGCGTAATTTGCTACTATAAAAGTACGCTTTTGTTTTTTATCATACAGTGTAACATCAATTCCTTTTGGAAATTCAGTAAAAGGAAATTCAAGATTAGAATAATCCAGCATTTTTCGGCTTTTAAGAACTCCTGTAATGCGTCCTGAATCAGTATATTTTATATTAACCGTGTCTGCATCGCTTCCCGGAACAAATTCTGAAAAGTTAATTTTTTGAACTTCCTTAAAATTACTTTCGCACCCAAAAAACAGTGTCACAGCAAGAACTGTGACAGCGTTTATAATATATTTTTTTGGTAAATTCATTTGCCAAATGTAGTAAATTGTAATGAGCTTAAAAAAACATAACCGTTTATGTTTAATTGAATTTACTCTTCACGAACCATCTGTCGTTAAAAGAGAAACTTACACTAAAGTTCATATAATTTTCCTGAATCAAACCTGCAGATGTAGTTCCTCTTTTACCAAATTCAATTCCTAAATTTACATTTGAAAAAGATCCGGTAATTGGGAATCCAGCTCCTAAAGTCATTCCGACATCATTAACTGATTGGTTATTAATCACTAAACCAATTTTTTCATATTTCAAACCAGCTCTATAGGTAATTCTGCTGAAGTAACTTGAAAACGAAGTATAATTCGGAATATAATATCCTCCAACTGCATATTTTGAATACTTCTCATAACGTACATCATCACTAGAGTTATAGTAGTTTGCATATCGTCCATCACCCTGAAAAGCTAATGTAGTACCTACCAACCATTTTCTCGCCTCTCCAATACCAACACCAATCGTTAATTTATTAGGTAGTTTTAAATTAGTTTCTGTTGATGGATATTCATAAGGATCAGGATCGCCGGAAACTGAAATAACTCGCGCATTATCCGATTTTAAAGTACTTGCAAAAGTGTAACTTAAACTAGTAAATAAAGTCGTTTTTTTATAAATCTTTCTTTGATACATAGTACCAATATTAAAATTCACGCCAGATAACTCAGATTGATTCGTTTCTCGGGTTACACTCGCAACGTCTGTAATACCTTCAATACTTGTTGTTGTAATTTGTCCAAAATTATATTGTACATCAGCTCCGATATTCCAATTTGGCAAAATCTTATATCCTAAACCAAAGAATACCTTATTAACACCACCTTTTCCTTCAAACTGGCTATTTGTTGCACCAGTTACATCAGAATTATTATTTATAATTTTATATCCAACAGAAGATAACGGAACCAAACCAAAAGCAGCTCCAAGTTTACCCATCGGAATTCCCACTGCTAAATAATCAAAAGTAGATCTTTGGGCTTTTGCAGATTCATTAGTATTTTTTAATGTAGATGTTCCAAAAGTTCCTCCAATCGTAAATGTAGTTTGTCTTAAACTCGCATAACTTGAAGGGTTATCAATATTCAAGTGAATACTATCCTGCTCTACTGATACGCCACCCATGGATCTGTTTTCAAGAGTACCTTTAAATCTTGCATCACCAATTCCGTAAAAAGAATAAGGAGAAGCTGTACCTTGCTGAGCAAATGAAACGAACGAGATAAGTAAACAAGCACTTATTATAATTTTTTTAATCATTGTCGATTTTATATTGAAATGTTTGGTTCAAACTTTCCAAAAGGAAATTTGAATTGGCAAATATGGTATTTTTTAATCGTTTAGCCAAAAATTCTGCATCGCCGCCCGTTAAAATTATTATAAAATTTGAAAAGTTCTCCCGATATTCATCGATAAAACCATCAATCTCATAGACGAATCCATTGACAACACCAGAATGAATCGCTTCTTTAGTAGAGTTTCCTATATAGGATTCGGGCGTATCTAATGTTAACAAAGGCAATTTGGCCGTGAAATTATGTAATGCTTCATAACGCAATCGCAAACCCGGCGAGATCGCTCCGCCCAGATAATTATCATTTTCGTCGATAAAATCGTAGGTTATACAAGTTCCGGCATCAATTACTAATCTATTTTGTTTTGGGAATTGTAAAGTAGCTCCGGCAGCCAAAACCATTCGATCAATACCTAATGTTTTTGGCGTTGCATATTTATTAATGAAAGGAAAAACATCTTCATGAGTTAAAAAATGAATTTTTAGCTGACCTTCGAATGTCAAAAAAGACTGTTTTTCGACATTTCCAACCGAAGCAACGACCAAATCGGTGCAATTTTGAAATTTTTCTAAAATTATTTTAATTTTTTTTTCGAGTTCATTTTTCTCAAAAACAAAATTTTCAAGGACAGTACTTCCCTCAAAGACAGCCGCTTTAATTCGAGTGTTTCCAACATCAACCGTTAAAACCATGTTTGTTTTTTTATCAACGCGAAGATACGAATTGATTTTTTTAAAAAAATGTTTTGGATAAACGAAAAATGATTCTATCTTTGCACCCGCAATGAGCACAACACGGTACCTTAGCTCAGATGGTAGAGCAATGGACTGAAAATCCATGTGTCCCTGGTTCGATCCCTGGAGGTACCACCAAAACCCACTCAACTGAGTGGGTTTTTTGTTTTTAATATTTTTTCACAAAATGCATTACTTAAATATTCTCTACTCAGATTCATCTCAAAAATTTTATATTGGAGAAACAAACAATATTGAAGAGCGCATTTTAAAACATCAAAATCATTCTTACCAAAATTCTTTTACCAAAATCGCCACTGACTGGAGAATTGTTCTAGCCTTTGATTGCTTAAACAGAGAAGAAGCTATTTATTTGGAAAAGTTTATAAAAAGAATGAAAAGCAAAACTTTTAATAACAAAATAATCACAGATCCGTCTATTTTAAAAGACGTTTTATCCAAAAGAAAATCATAATATGTCCTTGGTTCTCCCGAAGCTTCGGGACCAAATTCCAATAAAGCTTAACCGCAAGGAACGCTAAGTTTTACGCAAAGTTCGCAAGGTTAAATTCCATTTTTTTTAAATTCCAAACTCCAATTAATCTCATTTCAATTATAGCCCAAGGTTTCAACCTCGGGGACGTATCGACGAACGAATTGAGGTATACATATTTTAATGCATGTATATTCACTATCTATTTACATACGGTGTCCCAACGGTTGAAACCGTTGGCTATGTTCTTGCTTATATAGATTTATTTTGATCCTTTTTAATTTTTGAAGAAATAAAAACATCGCGTTCTTTGCGTAAACCTCAGCGGTCTTCGCTGTTAAAATCTTCCTCTTTGAAACTTAAATACTATTAAAAAGTGTAAAGTTAACAATTATAGTGTTTTTGTTAAAAAAGTATCAACTAAATAAAAAAATATCTTATATATTCGTGAAATCATACTTTACTATTTTATTTACTATTAAAAACACAGAGCATTTTATGAGCAAAACTTCGACTAAAGGCATTTGGAAAGTTATTTCGGCTTCCTCGATGGGAACAATGATTGAATGGTATGATTTCTATATTTTTGGAAGCTTAGCTGTTGTAATTTCTACCAAATTTTTTCCAAGTGATAATCCAACTGCTGCTTTTTTATCAACATTAGCGACTTTCGCTGCGGGGTTTGTAGTTCGTCCTTTTGGTGCTTTGTTTTTTGGAAGACTTGGTGATATTATTGGAAGAAAATATACTTTTATGGCTACCTTATTATTAATGGGTGGCTCTACGTTTTTAATAGGATGTATTCCGAGTTATGAAACTATAGGTTTTCTAGCTCCTTTATTAGTCCTAATTCTACGTTTGCTACAAGGACTTGCTCTTGGTGGTGAATATGGAGGAGCAGCAACGTATGTTGCAGAACACGCTCCTGTTGGACAAAAAGGATATTGGACTTCCTGGATTCAAACTACAGCTACTGTTGGCTTGTTCATCTCATTAATGGTCATATTAGCTACTAAAAATGTACTTTCAGCAGAAGATTTTGATGCCTGGGGATGGCGTGTTCCGTTTTGGGTTTCTATCGTGATGGTTGGAGTTTCTTATTTGATAAGAAAAAACATGGATGAATCTCCCGTATTTGCCAAGGCTAAAAAAGAAGGAACAACAAGTACCAATCCGCTTAAAGAAAGTTTTGGTAACCGATACAATTTAAAATTCGTTTTACTGGCCCTTTTTGGAGCAACAATGGGACAAGGTGTTGTTTGGTATACGGGACAGTTTTATGCCATGAGTTTTATGAAAACGGTTATGAATGTAGATTCTTCACAAGTTGATGGGCTTTTAGGAATTGCACTTTTAATAGGAACTCCATTTTTTATAGTTTTTGGATGGCTGAGCGACAAAGTAGGTCGAAAATACATTATGATGTTCGGAATGTTACTCGCGATTTTATCTTACAGATCTATTTACAAGGAAATGTACAACACCACTAATGTGAGTTACAAAACCGAAATCGTTGAAAAAACAACGAAAAATATTGAAACAACGAAAAATAATGATATCGTAACAACTATCTCTAAAACCTTTACAGATGGAACCTCTTACATAGAAAAGAAAACAGATTTTGCCAATAAAAAAGCATCTCAAAGTACTATTTCAATCAAAATAAATTCTGAAGATGAGTGGGCGTTAATTTTTTGGGTTTTTATTCAGGTGTTGTTTGTAACAATGGTTTACGGACCAATTGCGGCATTTTTAGTAGAAATGTTTCCAACAAAAATCAGATACACTTCGATGTCGCTGCCCTATCATGTTGGAAATGGAATTTTTGGAGGTTTGCTTCCTGCAATTTCAACCTATTTTGTAACACATGCAAAAGCCAATGGAAAAGCCGACTTTTATCTTGACGGACTTTGGTACCCCATTATTATTGCTTCGGTCTGCTTTGTAATTGGAATGGTTTACATCGATAATAAAAACAAAACGAATCACCTTTAAAACCTACATAATATGAATACAGTTAAAAAAATTTTAGGTGTTTTGTGGATTATACTATCCATTGCCGCGGCTTATTTTTGTGTCTTTGAATTTGGTTTACCCAAATTCCTATCGGACCAGCAGGATGATTTAGTCTTTGGAATTATTATCCTCTTTGTCCTTACCCCATTAATAGTTTTAGGATTAGGAACTTTTGGTTATTTCTCTGTGATTGGCGAATACGATCAGAAAAAATAACCAAATTAACTTTAAAATTGAAAGGGCTGTCAAAAAATTGACAGCCCTTTCGAATTACTAAACTAACCAAACATCCATCATTAGAAATAATGACTGTGCTTTTAATTTTATTTTTTAATAAATTTCATAACCTGAATCTTATTGTTTTCATCAATTGCTTTCACAATATATAATCCTGTTTTTAATTCGCTTACACCAAACTGAAAATCTGTATTTCCATTTGGAGTAAAACTTTTTACCAATTGACCGGACATTGCATATACCTGAACTTTTGTTGTTGCAATATTTAATGTAAAATGGTTTAAAACCGGATTTGGATATAAATTAACCGTATTGCTTTTTTCGAATTCAGGAATAGTTAAATTGGCTGTTTTATTTCCGTAGATTCTATATTCGCCCGGTGCTAAATTCATTGTTGCATTAACATCGGTAACATTGATAGAAGTATTATCCATTAAATTATACCATGTTCCAGTATATTGAAAACCAGTAGGAACATTTTGTGCTGTCACATCAAAATTGGCCAGAATTAGAACGTCTTTTAATTGTGTTGCTGCAAGAGTACTGTTTGCAATTTTCACATTAACTGTTAGGGTATTTGTATCGGCCATTGTAGCTGTTCCCAAAAATACCGGCTCTGTCACTTTTAAATTGATCATTTTAGCCCAATCGTAATAAATTTTATTTCGATTGGTGTCTCCTAACCAATTTTCATTCCACTGAGGTTGTGGCTTCGTATCTAATTTGCAATCACCAGAAAGTGTTGCCGAAGCATCATTTACAACTCCATCCCTACAGGTAAAAATAGAATCATCCCAGCCTAATTCGCCAAAATGCCAGATCATTTTTGGACCCGGAATCAATAATGAAACTGCTCCAATTGCAGACATTCTTGACAATCCTGTATTTAATGTTTTTACATTGTAAGTTCCCGCCGAATTTCCGTATTGTACATTTTTGTACATCAAACGCTCTTCATCATGACTTTCGGCATAACCCATTAAACGGTTTGCTGTAAAACCACGGCTGGAACTCATCATTCTCGAAATATTGTTGCTTGTTGAATATCCCATTGACAATTGATTGTACTGATCTGTCATTTTTCCCCACATCATAACTCCCTTACTTGGCGTTTCAGTGGTTCTGTAGTTTGCCCATTCCTGTTCTTCTGTATCTGATCCTAAATGCTCAAAAATAGTATAATGTGTTTGGTCTAAACTCCAGGAATAATCGGCATATTTCTTTAAAACCGCAACTCTGTCCGGTCGATATCCGTTAGTACAAGATTCATCTGCAGCAGTACATTCCTGGGTAAATCCTTTGGTTAAATCCCAACGGAAACCATCAATTTTATATTCTTCTATCCATTGTTTCACCACTCGTTCGACATAATATTGTGTTCTAGCCGATTGATGATTAAAATCTTCACCTACACTATA
This sequence comes from Flavobacterium sp. Root420, assembly GCF_001427905.1. Taxonomy (GTDB): domain Bacteria; phylum Bacteroidota; class Bacteroidia; order Flavobacteriales; family Flavobacteriaceae; genus Flavobacterium. The sequence goes on along the minus strand of NZ_LMEF01000012.1, from coordinate 358,340 downwards.
ACTGTGTTTTGCTACAGTATTAAAATAAGGATTTTCTGTTGTTGGCGACCCAAAACCATCTCCATCAGGATCATTCATCCACATTCTCACCATCGGATTTCTTCCGAAAGCATGATTTAAAGCTACATCAAGAATAACTGCAATACCATTTTGGTGGCATATATCAATAAGTTCTTTTAATTTATCCGAAGTGCCATAAAACTTATCCAAAGCCATGTGAAATGAAGTATTATAACCCCAGCTTTCATTCCCTTCAAACTCCATTACCGGCATCAATTCGATTGCATTTATTTTCAGTGTTTTGAAATAACCTATTCTGTCAATTAAACTTTGATAATTTCTATTTGCATCAAAATCACGAACCAAAACCTCGTAAACCACCAATTTATCTTTTTCAGGTTTAGTAAAATTAGTTACCTGCCAATTGTACGGAGTTTGTCCTGTTTTAAGCACAGTAACTTCAAAGTTCTGCCCTGCCGGATAAACCGGCATATTTGGATAGGATGCCGAAGGAATCGAAGAATCATCATAAGGAGATAAAACTAAAGTCGAATAAGGATCGGCTGTTTTTACCATTGCCGGCGAATTTGCAAGTGGAGTTGCATCGACAACCCAGTACTGATACGTGTTATTTACGCCAGAAACCAATCCGGTTAATTCCAGCCAAAATTTACCAGAAGTCGGATCTTTTTTCATAGCATAGGTGGTTGAAGGCTGCCAATTATTAAAACTTCCGGCAACATAAACAAAATCTTTCAGGGGTGCATCTAAAACTAAAGTTGCTTTTGTTGCGTCTGTATTATAATTTATTCCGTCGATTAATCCCGCAGGCATAGCTTCGGAAATCGTGTTTGGATTTACTATTACTGAAAACTTTTTTGAGATTGTAACTGTTCCTTGTACAATTACTAATTCATAATTTTGGTTCGTCGTAATAGTAGTAGCTGTATAAGAATAACTTGATGTACTTGCGTTAGTATCGATAGTCATTCCGTTTGCTCTTAATGTATAACTGGCTACACCGTTTGTATTTGTAGCTGCAATATTAAAATTAGATCCGGAGCCAATAATTGTAGCACTATTTTCAGTTGGCGAAGTCAGTGTTACCTGAAAAGAGCCCACTTCGACTAAAATATCCTGAGACTTCTTATCTCCGGTTCCATTTTTTGCTTTTATTAAAAAACCAATTTTACCAATTCCTGTAGTATTATAATACACTGTTGGCGTTATTGTTTTCGTGTAAGTATCAGAACCTGCATTATATGTAAATTTACTAGCTTCGCTTGAAGCCTCCCAACTTCCATTATTTGGAGTTCCCTTTTGAGTTGTATCATTTGTGTCAAAAGCCCAAGCCCATAGATACAGAGAATTATCAGTAACTCCCCAAGAACTTTCATCCAGATTATTTCCATTAATAGTAATGGTAATTGGAGTCGTTTCTTCAAAAGTTGACGGACTTACTGACCAGGTAACTTGTTTCAGCTGTGCAAATGAAAATACTGAAAACAAAAAGAAAAATAATAGTATAATTTTTTTCATAATTAACCTCTTTATTAAAAAAGGCTATCCGTAGATAGCCTCTTTTTATTTAACTCATTACTGTTTTACCATGGTATAAGTGTAATTTCTTGGATTACTTAAATCCAAAGTAATTAAGAAAGTTCCAGCAGTGGTTCCAATATTAGTTCCACCATCTTCTAATTTACCGTCAGCTCCAGTATCTCCAAAATTGAAATCCCAGCTGTTATTTGCTCTAAATTTCAAACCATTATCAGGAGCGGATTGAGCAGTTAAAACAACTGTAATTGTCCATTTTTTAGTAGCTGGATTGTATGTCATAGGAGTATCAGCATCCCATCCTCCAGGAGTAGCATTACCAACAATACCCCATGAAAGTTTAGTTGCAGAATATGTTAATTTTGCAGGATCAGTATCTGCTTTTATTTTATAGTAACCTGGAGCGGCAATTGATAAGTTTCCTCCAGTTGTACTAATGGTACCAGCTGTTGCACCTATTCCATAATTTGTTCCGTCCCAATTTGCCTGAGTAGACAATTTAAATCCTTTTCCATCTTGAGTACCATCTTGTGCAGTTGCAAAATATACATAACCTTCAAAAGCAGTTTTTCCGTAACCTTCAGCTAACAATGTTGGAGCAGAAGAATGTGCCCAATCTGATCCGTAACCACTTGCATTTTGATATCCACCTGGAAGCCATAATCTAGGAGTTTCTGTAGTATAAGCCGTAATAGTTATTGGAGTAGCGTTAGAAAACATAGGATTTGCACCGGCTATGTCAGATTTTACTCTAACTTCATATTCTGCCGATTTAAATGGTGTAGCTGCTAAAGACAAAGCAGCACCATTCATTTGTTCAACAGAAACAGATAATTGATTTTGAGAAATTACAGAACCTAAAACTTTTGCAGTCTTGAACTCATTTCCTTTTTTATCTATTTGAACGGTATAATTAACCTGAACATCACCTCCGTAATTAGCAGATTGCCATGTAAAACGTTCTGCTTGGTTTGCAGCAACCTCTGGAGTCAAAACATAAGCACTTCCTTCAGTAGGAGCTGTTAATACCGGTGTATCAACTCCTTCAATAACAGGTCTATCCTGTACGTCTTCAACGCTGCATGACATTGCAACTAAGGCAAATAAAGCAATTAATGATTTAGTTATATTTTTCATTTTCGTATATTTTTAATTATTAATATCCTGGATTTTGTTGTAGTTTTTGGTTTGATGCTAAAGCATTAGCAGGGATTGGAAATAAATTTCTGTAAGATTGAGTTGGCGCACCACCAGCAACATTACCTTTCCAAGGCCATAAATAACTTCCGCCTGAGAATTTCCCAAAACGAATTAAGTCAGATCTTCTATGACATTCCCAATGCAATTCTCTTGCTCTTTCATCAATAATAAAGTTTAAATTCAAATCTCCCTGAGATATTGTATTTCCTTTAGCTCTTAATCTCAAAGCATTTATATAATCTGTTGCAGTAGATGTGCTTCCTCCAGCTCCTCTTACCGCACATTCTGCATACATTAAATAAGCATCTGCCAATCGAAAGATTGGAAAATCCGAATCTGAAAAATTTCCAGCTTTATCTGATCCCTGAACACCATTTACATCAACGTTTCTAAATTTCTGAATAGCATAACCATCCGTAAAGTTTCCGATGTTAGCGATTTCTTTAGATTGTCCATTAGTATAAAACTGACCTCTTTTATCTGCTGTATTACCATCAAATTTATTTACGAAAGCTGATGTTGTTCGAATACCTCCCCAACCTCCGTTGATACCAAATTCAGATGCAACCATGCTTCCTCCAACAGGTGCATGTGTCAGAAATGTTGTTCCTCCATAAGTTTGAGTATGAAGCCCGTCAAAAGCGACAGCGAAAATAAATTCATTTTGAGAACCATTTTTATCATTATCAGCTAAAAACAACTGATTATAATCTGTATGCAATTTATAAGGTGATGCAATAATTTTATTAATAAGTGGCAAAGCATCTGCATATTTATCAGTTCCAATATATACACCTGAATTCATGTATAATTTTGCTTGTAACATCCATGCACCTGCCTGATCAACTCGATATTGCTCATTTGTTTTTGGTGCTTTTAATAACGGTGTAATTGCCGTTAACTCCTCATCAATAAATTTATATAACTCTGCTCTGGTAGCATATTCCGGATAGTAAAAAGTACTTGGTGAATCTTCTGTAACTAATGAACCTCCTCCGAAATTATCAACTAAATGAAAATATGTCATTGCTCTTAAAAAACGCACCTCAGCTCTATAAGTCTGAATTTCAGCCTTTAATTCAGCACTAACTCCTCTTGCCGCTAATTTCTCATCTGTAGTTTGTCTTAAAAACTCATTACAATTTACAATCTGAAAAGAGAAACGTGCAAAAACTGCCGTGATAAAACGGTCTAAAGAAGTCCAGGTTTGACTGTGCAAATCTTTGATAGTTCCATCATTCCAAGCAATTACCGCTTCATCAGTTGTTAATTCTTCCAACAACCACAATCCCCTAACATATTGACTTTCTCCTTCATCAATTCCTGAAATGTCGGGAGTTCCTGATGGACCTGTTTGTCCTGAAGTAGCAAATCCTGCATATAATTTTGCTAAATTTTGCTTATATGACTCTGGATTACTGAACAATTCATCACCACTAACAGAATCCCCATTATCTGGTGATTGGTTTAAATCATCTGTACATGAAGCAAAAAACGTTAGCATCATTACTAATGAAATTCCCAATAATTTTATTTGTATCTTTTTCATTTTTCTAGTTATTTTATTAGAAACTAACGTTTAAACCTAACGTAAAAGTGATTGGTCTTGGATAGATGTTTTTGTCAATACCATAAGTTTTATCAGTACTTGATGCAACTTCCGGATCTAATCCTTCGTATTTCGTAATAAGTAATACGTTTTGAGCTGCCAAAGTAAGTTTCACTAAAGTATTTGAGTTTTGCTTTTGATTAAAAGTATAACCAACACTAACATTATCTAATCTTACAAATGAAGCATCCTGAACGTAGTAATCTGATTCAAATCTTTTAGAATCTGTTGAAGCAAAATTTGTCTCTAAAACATTTGCAACTCCATTAGATAAATCCGTTTCTCTAAGTAATATATTTTGATATGAACCTTTGCTTGAGTCAACGTTATTGTAATTGTAATTACCCCAAGATCCTCTCCAGTTCATAGACATATCCCAGTTTTTATAGTTTAAAGTAGTATAGAAACCATAAAATACATCAGCTGTTGGTTTATGAAAACGATATTTATCCTGTTCTGTAATTAGTCCGTCTTTATTTCTGTCTACATACACACCATCAAGCGGTTTTCCATTTGCCCCATAAGCTTGCTCGTACACATAAAATGCCCCTGGAGAATATCCAACCTGGTGGTTTTGAATTGTATTTCCAGTTCCGCCTTCATATCCACCATAATTAATACCTGGAGTATTTGGCAAACTAGTAGTCAACTTTGTTATTTTTGAATCCTGAAAAGTAATGTTACCTCCAACAATCCATTCTAATTTATCTGTTTTAACCGGAATAACTTCTCCAGAAATCTCGATACCTTTATTCTCTATAGATCCAATATTGTAGTTATCAGCATTTGAGAACCCAAAGAAAGATGGATTATTTGTAAATAATAATAAGTCATCAGTTGTTCTTTTATACACATCAACTGTACCTGTAATTCTATTATTAAGGAATCCGAAATCTAAACCAACATTCACCGTTGTAGTTTCTTCCCATTTTAAATTACTATTATATGGTTGCGGTCTGTAAGTCGTATAAAAAGTATTTCCAATTTTGTATTGAGCAGTTCCGTTAGAAGCTAAATACAAAGGAATCGATGGATAACTAACTCCAATATCCTGTTGTCCTGTAATACCCCATCCTCCTCTTAATTTTAAAGTAGAAATACTAGTAACATCTTTTAAGAAACTTTCTTCATTTAATTTCCAGGCAACTGCAACAGCTGGGAAATTTGCCCAACGATTCTCTTCTGTAAATCTGGAAGTTCCATCACGTCTGTAAGACAATGTCAATAAATATTTGTCTGCAACAGTTACATTTGCTCTTGCAAAAAATGATTGTAGGTTAATACGAGTTGGAGTAAAAAGCTCTTTATTTGTTATGTCATTTTGAGCATTATAAGATGACTTATTTTTCGACTCTCTAAAATCCTGATAAGAATAACCTCCTGTTACATCAAGTTGTGTATCAATAGAATTGATTTTTGTATTATAATTCAAATACAAATCCATTAACTTATTATTCCTTGTTTCATCATTACTATAAGTATTACGTGCTGTTGAACCACTTAATCCCCCTAAATAATCAGCATCATTTTTACCATATCCTGTTCCGTTTAATTCGTCGTAACCGAAATTAGCAACAGCTTTCAGTTCTGGTAAAAAATGCATTTTATAATCAAACTGAATGTTACTGATACTTCTGAAAGAACTTCCGTATTTATGAATTTGATTAATCAAAGAAACGGGATTTCTTCCTGCTAATTGGTTAAATTCAGTAGGATTAGTCATCCATTGAAAATAAGTTCCATCAGCATTTTTAACTGATTGAGTAGGATCAAAAGAAATAGCAGCACCAATAGCATCTGTATTACTATAATTACTTTTAATATATGAAGTATTACTGTTAACCTGAACTTTTAAATGTTTGTCTAAGAAATCTCCAACAAGACTAGCTCCAAGAGTAGTTCTTTGCATGTTATCATTTTTCAGGATTCCATTTAAATTATTGTATCCTGCAGAAACTCTATAGGTAATATTGTCTTTACCTCCACTTGCAGCAATATTATGATCCTGACCAAATGCGGTTCTATAAATTTCGTCTTGCCAATTTGTATTTGCATCACCCATTAAACCTTGTTGATTGGCGGTTCCATGAGCATTTACGAAATCTCTAAATTGATTACTTGATAAAGCATCCACCGTTTTCTTAGCTTCAGAAACCTGAAAAGTTCCGTTATAGCTAATTTTCAAATCACCAGATTTTCCTTTTTTGGTTGTAATAATAATAACCCCATTAGAAGCTCTTGAACCATAAATAGCCGTCGCAGAAGCATCTTTTAAAACAGCAATAGATTCAATGTTATTTTGATTAATTGTTGACAATGGGTTTTTACCTCCTTCAACTCCTCCAGCGGCAACCGGAATACCATCAATTACATACAAAGGATCATTGTTTGCAGATAAAGAAGATCCGCTTCTGATTCTAATAATAGAACCTTCACCAGGAGAGCCACCATTATTAATAATTTGTAAACCAGCTACTCTACCCTGAATCATCTGATCTGCAGATACAACTGGTCCTTTATTAAAATCTTTAGTTGTAAGCATTGTTACAGCACCTGTTGCGTCTTTTTTCTTAACTGTACCATAACCAACTTGTACCACAACTTCTTTAAGTTGGTTGGTGTCTTCTTCTAAAGAAACGTTTAAAGTTTTTTGCCCATTATAATTAATGGTTTGCGTTGTGTATCCAATAAAAGAAACAACAATTTTATTTCCGTTTTTTACATTTGACAGTTGGTAAGTACCATCAAATCCTGTTGAGGTACCGCTTGGAGTACCTTGCACATTTACATTTACTCCCGGTATTGGCTGACCTGTTGCCTTATCGACAACAGTCCCGCTTAGAGTGCTTTGAGCGAACACAGAAAACGGCAACAATAGGAATAAAAATAACAACTTTTTGTAAATTGTTTTCATACTTTTTGTTTAAATTAGTTTGAGTTTGTGATTGTTAGTTAAGTTTTTAATTTTACTTCGAATTTCAAAATTAGGAATTTATTAACACGAACAACCAGACACCTTTTTTATTGGTTTACGAAAACGTGGTAGTGTTGAAAACTTTCTATTTTTTGTAATCTTTTAAGTCAAAAAATGCTAAATCAGAAAATAAAAGATACCTTTATTATTAATTAGATTTTTTTCAATAATACACATGAAACGCAAAATCACTTTAAAACAGATTGCAAAGGAACTAGACGTCTCTATTTCAACTGTCTCAAAATCACTAAGAAATAGTCTTGAAATAGGAGAAGAAACACGCTTAAAAGTGCAGGCTTTTGCAAAGTTTTACAACTATAAACCCAACAATATTGCCCTTAGTTTAAAAAATCGAAAAACCAAAAGTATTGGTATTATCATTCCGGAAATTGTACATTATTTTTTCTCTACCGTAATTAACGGAATTGAACAGGTTGCTAACGAAAATGGCTATAGTGTTGTGATCTGTCTATCGGATGATTCTTTCGATAAAGAAGTCTTAAATATGGAAATGTTAGCCAACGGAAGTATCGATGGTTTTATCATGTCTCTTTCCAAAGAAACCCAGTATAAAGGCGACTTTCATCACATTACCGAGGTTATAAATCAGGGAATGCCCGTGGTCATGTTCGACCGTGTTACCAATGATATTTTATGCGATAAAGTAATTATCGATGATAAAGCAGCTGCTTATGAAGCGGTTCAGAGTTTAATCGATAATGGCCGAAAAAAGATCGCATTGGTGACTACTGTCGATTATGTAAGTGTGGGAAAATTAAGAACAGATGGCTACGAAAAAGCACTCTTAGACAACGGATTACCGTTCAACGAAGATTTAATCATCAAAATTGAAGATGTCGATACTTGCGAAATTACAATTAGTCAGCTTTTACATGACAGAGCTTTTGATGCCGTTTTTGCTGTAAATGAACTTTTTGCGGTTACAATTATCAAAACAGCTAACAAAATGGGGCTTAAAGTTCCTGAAGATCTAGCCGTAATTGCTTTTACGGATGGAATTATTTCTAAATACTCAACTCCAAGCATTACAACCGTAAGTCAAAATGGTGAAAAAATGGGTAATAAAGCCGCTAAAATGCTAATTGAAAGACTGGAAGCTGAACATGATGATGAGGAAGAAGAAAATGAAAATTACACTACTGAAGTCATCGAAACGCACTTAATAAAAAGAGAATCTACTGACTAAAATTCTTAAAATCAACATATTCTAAAGCCATAAAAAATATTTATGGCTTTTTTATTAGGCTATTTAAAAAAATAATTAATACTTTTACGCCCATCAAGGCTTTTACTTTTACTTCGAAAAAACAGTAAGTTTTGATAAGCAAAGCGCTTATCGTCTAATTAATTTTTTAATTACGATAATGGAAAAGCGTAAATTAAGTTTCTGGGAAATTTGGAACATGAGTTTCGGTTTCTTAGGAATACAAATGGGATTTGCACTTCAGAATGCAAATGCCAGCAGAATTCTTCAAATTTTTGGTGCCGACGTACATGAACTATCATGGTTTTGGATTATTGCTCCTCTTATGGGATTGATAGTACAGCCTGTTATTGGTCATTACAGTGATAAAACCTGGGGAAAGTTTGGAAGACGAAAACCTTTTTTCCTTGTAGGTGCCATTTTAGCTTCAGTTGGATTAATTTTAATGCCTCAGGCTAACATTTTCATTTCTGTCCTGCCTGCTTTATGGGTTGGAGCCGGAATGTTAATGATTATGGATGCTTCTTTCAACATTGCTATGGAGCCGTTTCGCGCTTTGGTTGGTGACAATTTAAGAACAGATCAGCGTACTGCAGGATTCAGTATTCAAACTTCATTAATTGGTTTTGGAGCTGTAATTGGTTCGGCTTTACCTTATGTTTTAACAAAATGGTTTCACATTTCGAACAATGCCGTTCCTGGGAGTATTCCTCTAAATCTGAAATTATCATTTATTATTGGAGCAGCCGTTTTAATTGCTTCCATTCTGGTAACACTTTTTACAACAAAAGAATATACTCCGGAAGAATTAGCCCATTTTGAAGATCCGCAAAGTGAAATTGATATTCCTCCTGAAGAAAAATCAAAATTAACAGACATCTTTACCGATTTTGCAAAAATGCCAACAACAATGCGTCAGCTTAGTTGGGTTCAGTTTTTCTCCTGGTTTGGATTATTCGGAATGTGGGTATTTACAACCCCCGCGATTGCGCATCATATTTACGGATTACCATTAGATGACACTTCAAGCCAACAGTATCAGGATGCAGGTGACTGGGTCGGAATTTTATTTGGAGTTTACAATTTAGTTTCTGCCATTATCGCTTTATTTTTCTTACCGTTTATCGCTAAAAAAATCGGCCGAAAATCAACTCACGCCGTATCACTTATCATTGGAGGAATCGGATTAATTTCCATTTATTTTATGCCGAATGAAGACTGGGTAGTGTTGCCAATGATTTTAGTTGGAGTGGCCTGGGCTAGTATTTTGGCTATGCCCTACGCCATTCTTGCAGGATCAATTGCTCCTAAAAAAATGGGAGTTTATATGGGGATTTTCAACTTTTTCGTCGTGATTCCACAAATTGTAAATGCACTAATTGGAGGGCCAATTGTAAAATATCTTTACAATGGCGATGCAATTTATGCCTTAATAACAAGCGGTGTAAGTTTTTTAATTGCTGCTCTCTTAGTTTATAAAGTAAAAGATGTAGACGACACTATTCAAAAATCATAAATAAGAATTTCCCTTATAATGAAAAAAGCATTCATATTCGATCTTGATGGCGTAATCGTTGATACTGCCAAATACCACTTTTTAGCCTGGCAGAAAATCGCTCAGGCCTTAAACATCAATTTTACGCATGAAGACAACGAGTTACTTAAGGGCGTGAGCCGAGTACGTTCGTTAGATATTATACTTGGATTAGGAAATGCTGAGGCTTCGCAGGAAGACAAGGACAAATGGTTAATTCAAAAAAATGAAGATTACCTATCTTATTTAGTTGACATGGACGAAAGCGAGATTCTTCCTGGAGTTTTTAAAATTCTGCAATTATTAAAAGATAAAAACCAGGGAATTGCGTTGGGTTCTGCGAGTAAAAACGCCCGACCAATTCTTAAAAAAACGGGAATCCTTTCGTATTTCGATGTTATTGTTGACGGAAACGACGTTACCAATGCCAAACCAGATCCGGAAGTTTTCTTAAAAGCGGCTCAATTATTAAATATTGATCCAAAAAATGCAATTGTATTTGAAGATTCTGTTGCCGGAATTCAGGCAGCAAACATAGGAGAAATGATAAGTGTAGGAATTGGTGAGGAAACAATTTTACATGAAGCTGATTATATTTTTAAAGATTTCACTGAAATAAACCCGACGTTTATCGAGAAGCTAATTAATTAGAAAATGTGCCTATTAGATAATGAGATAATTTTTCGAACGTGAATTTTCTAATTGTTTAATTGACAGATTACCTAATTGATTGAAATATAAATCAACTAATTAAAAAAGTAAAATAGTACAAACGAGCAATTAATCAGATAAAATCAAATTAGAATAGCCAAAGTAAGTAATTATCTCATTATCAAATTGGCACATTTTCTAATTAAAGAATTATCTCATTGCCCAATTATCTAATTAAAAAAAATGAATCAAGATTATATAAAACCAGACAATTGGTCCATCATAGAAGAAGGATTTGATGTTGAAAGAGTCAAATCGTCTGAGAGTCTTTTTAGTATCGGAAACGGTGCTATGGGACAACGTGCCAATTTTGAAGAAACATACTCTGGCGAAACTTTTCAGGGAAGTTATATTGCCGGAATTTACTATCCGGACAAAACTAAAGTGGGTTGGTGGAAAAACGGCTATCCAAAATATTTTGCGAAAGTATTAAACGCTCCAAACTGGATTGGAATTGACGTTAAAATCAATGAAGAAAACTTAGACTTAAACACCTGTACAGAAGTTAAAAACTTTCGCAGAGAATTGAATATGAAAGAAGGATGGTACAACCGTTCTTTTGAAGCAACGTTGAAAAACGGAACTGAAATCGCCGTAAACATTCGACGTTTTCTTTCTTTGGATCTGGATGAAGCCGGTATTATCAAATACGAAATCACGCCTTTAAACAAAGATGCCAAAATTGTTTACAAACCTTATATCGACGCAGGAGTTACCAATGAAGATGCGAACTGGGAAGAAAAATTCTGGGAACCTCTTGAAGTAAAAAAAGGATCAAATGAGGCTTTTGTGACGGCGCAGACTTTTAAGACGCATTTTAAGGTTACAACTTTCATGCACAACACGATTTTTGCAAACGGAGAAAACGTAAACATTTCGCCTTCAACAATCGACTCCACTTCAGATAAAGTTCAGTTTACTTACGGAACGATTATCGCTAAAGGACAAACCTCATCCATTCAGAAAATTGGTGGTTATACGGTTTCTTTAAATCACGAAAACACTTTGGCTGCAGCCGAAAAAACAATTAAAGCTGCTGTTAATTTAGGATATGAAAAGTTACTTCAAAATCAAATTAACGCCTGGAGCAAAATCTGGGAAATGTCAGATATTACCATTGATGGCGACGTAAAAGCACAGCAGGGAATTCGTTTCAACATCTTCCAGTTAAATCAAACCTATTTAGGAAAAGACAGCCGATTGAACATCGGGCCTAAAGGTTTTACCGGAGAAAAATACGGCGGATCTACTTATTGGGACACTGAGGCTTATTGTATTCCGTTTTACATGGCGACAAAAGATCAGCAGGTAGCAAGAAACTTATTGACGTATCGTTTCAATCAATTGGATAAAGCGATTGAAAATGCGAAGGACAATTTAGGTTTCAAAAACGGCGCGGCTCTTTATCCGATGGTTACCATGAATGGAGAAGAATGCCACAACGAATGGGAAATCACGCACGAAGAAATTCACAGAAATGGCGCGATTGCTTTTGCGATTTACAATTACCACCGTTTCACCGGAGATTACTCTTATATTCCTGAAAAAGGTTTAGAAGTTTTAATCGGAATTGCGCGTTTCTGGCATCAGAGAGCTTCTTTTTCTAAAGAAAAAAATCAATACGTGATTTTGGGCGTTACAGGTCCAAATGAATATGAAAATAACATCAACAATAATTTCTACACCAATTATATTGCAAAATGGTGTATCGATTATGCAGCTGAACAAATTAATAAAGTGGCACTGGAATATCCTGCTGATCACAAACGTGTTCTTGAAAAAGTGAAGTTATCTGCTAATGAAATCCAGGAATGGAAAAAAGTAGCTGACGATATGTACTTCCCGGTTTCAAAAGAATTGGGCATTTATTTACAGCAGGACGGTTTCTTAGACAAAGATTTAGTTCCGGTAAAAGACTTAGACCGTTCACAGAGACCAATCAATCAAAAATGGTCTTGGGATCGTGTTTTACGTTCGCCGTATATCAAACAAGCCGATGTTTTACAATGTTTCTATTTCTTTGAAGATCATTTCTCCAAAGAAGAATTAGAACGTAATTTCGACTTTTACGAATCGTTTACGGTTCATGAAAGTTCACTTTCGCCTTGCGTTCACTCGATTCAGGCTGCCCATTTAGATAAAATGGACATGGCCTATACTTTCTACTTAAGAACTTCTCGTCTGGATTTGGATGACTATAACAAAGAGGTAGAAGAAGGCTGTCACATTACTTCAATGGCGGGAACGTGGATGAGCATTGTAGAAGGTTTTGGCGGAATGCGCGTAAAAAATGACCAGCTTCATTTTGCTCCAAAAATTCCAAAAGAATGGAAAGGCTATTCGTTTAAAATAAACTTCAGAAATCAAATTTTGAAAGTAGCTGTAAATCACGACGAAACAACTTTTACCGTTGATGGCGATCAAGATTTAACAATTGTAGTAAACGGAAAACCCATAACTGCAAGTAAATTTGCACAAATTGATTAATTACTTAAAAATAAAAAACATGAAAAACTTATTTTTCGCAAGTTTAATCTTGTTTGCTTTCAGCTCAATTGCAAAAGCGCAGCAATTAAAATCTCCCGAAGGAAAGTTCGTAATGGAATTTTCGCTTCAAAACGACGGAACTCCAACTTACAATTTAAAATACAAAAATAAAGAAGTTGTCAAAACCAGTAAATTAGGTCTTGAACTTAAAGATGACAAAAAATCTTTATTGAATGACTTTACTGTTGTTGATACCAAAACTACCACTTTTGATGAAACCTGGAAACCGGTTTGGGGAGAAGTGGATAATATCAGAAATCATTATAATGAACTTGCTGTTACTTTAAATCAAAAAGGAACGGACAGACAAATCGTAATTCGTTTCCGTTTGTTCGATGACGGACTTGGATTTAGATATGAATTCCCAACTCAAAAAAATCTGACTTACTTTGTAATCAAAGAAGAAAGAACACAATTTGCAATGGCTGGCGACCACACAGCATTTTGGATTCCGGGAGATTATGACACTCAGGAATACGATTATACCAAATCGAAATTATCTGAAATCAGAGGTTTATCAGAAAAGGCATATACGGCTAATGTTTCTCAAAAATCTTTTTCTCCAACAGGAGTTCAGACTTCTTTGATGTTAAAAACCAATGACGGAATTTACATCAACCTGCACGAAGCGGCTTTGATCAATTATTCTTGTATGCATTTGAATTTGGATGACAAAAACATGATTTTCGAATCCTGGTTAACGCCAGATGCAAAAGGAGACAAAGGTTATATTCAGGCACCAGGTCACTCTCCTTGGAGAACGATTATGGTTAGCGATGATGCCAGAGAAATCTTAGCTTCAAAAATGACTTATAACTTAAACGATCCGTCTAAAATTGATGATACTTCCTGGATTAAACCGGTAAAATATGTTGGTGTTTGGTGGGAAATGATTACAGGAAAAAGCTCCTGGTCTTACACAAACGATTTTCCAACGGTTCAATTAGGCGTTTCTGATTTCTCAAAAGCAAAACCAAGCGGAACACACGGAGCAAACAATGCTAACGTAAAAAAATATATTGATTTTGCCGCTGCAAATGGTTTCGATGCTGTTTTAGTTGAAGGATGGAACGAAGGCTGGGAAGACTGGTTTGGACATTCAAAAGATTATGTTTTTGATTTCTTAACGCCTTACCCCGATTTTGATGTAAAAGGTTTGCATGAATATGCAAAATCTAAAGGAATCAAAATCATCATGCACCACGAAACTTCTGGTTCGGTTCGCAACTACGAGCGCCATATGGACAAAGCGTACCAATTCATGAAAGACAACGGATACGATGCTGTAAAAAGCGGTTATGTTGGAGATATTTTGCCTCGCGGTGAAAATCATTATGATCAATGGATTGTAAACCACTATCAATATGCGATTGAAAAAGCAGCTGATTATAAAATTATGGTGAACGCTCACGAAGCTGTTCGTCCAACAGGAATTTGCAGAACATATCCGAACTTAATTGGAAACGAAGCAGCAAGAGGAACAGAATATCAGGCTTTTGGCGGTTCTAAACCAAATCACGTTACGGTATTGCCATTTACACGTTTAATTGGAGGTCCAATGGATTATACTCCCGGAATCTTCGAAATGGATATCAGCAAAATGAATCCTGATAATAAATCGCATGTAAACAGCACGATTTGTAATCAATTGGCTTTGTATGTAACGATGTACAGCCCGTTGCAAATGGCGGCAGATACTCCAGAGAACTACAACCGTTTTCCAGATGCTTTCCAATTCATTAAAGATGTAGCGGTAGATTGGTCTGAAAGCAAATATATCGAAGCTGAACCAGGTGATTTTATTACGGTTGCCCGTAAAGCAAAAGGAACAAACAACTGGTTTGTTGGAAACGTAAACGGAGACAATTCCCGTACTTCGAACATTGATTTCAGTTTCCTTGAAAAAGGCAAAAAATACACCGCAACAATTTATGCTGATGCAAAAGAGGCACATTATAAAACTAATCCGCAGGCTTACACGATCAAGAAAATTGCTGTAACTAATAAATCAAAATTATCACAGTTGTCTGCTCCGGGCGGAGGTTATGCGATTAGTATAATCGAAACAAAATAATTTTTTCAAAGACAAGTGATTTTTCCCAAAATTACTTGTCTTTTTTTTTAAATCTTATATTTTTTTATCCTGCAAGGTTTTCAAAACCTTGGAGGTATTATTGATTAATATTAAAAACTGTACAAGTAATTCCTATTTAAACTTACAAGGTTTTGAAAACCTTGCAGGAAACCTAAAACTTAGATTATGAGAATTCAGGCAAACCAGACATTCTACAAAATACTCCTTTTCATCCTACTATTTTCTGCTTCCGCGAAAGCGCAAATTCAGAAAGTTGAACCGCCATTTTGGTACGCAGGAATGAAAAATCCGGAGTTGCAGATTATGTTCTACGGAAAAAACATTGCACAATACGAAGCTGCTGTTTCTAATAATGTTGTCATTAAAAATGTAGAAAAAACAGAAAATCCAAACTACTTATTCGTAACAATTGACATACAAAATTTAAAAGCTTCTGAATTGGTTTTCTCTTTTAAAGCCAATAATAAAATTGCCTTTACACAAAAATATTCCCTTAAAGAAAGAAGAGCCAATTCAGCAGACCGAAAAAGTTATGACTCTTCAGACTTGATTTACCTAATTATGCCGGATCGTTTTGCGAACGGAAATCCGAAAAACGATAGCAATGCTTCTTTAACTGAAAAAGCAAATCGTCAGGAACCAGCAGGTCGTCATGGTGGAGATATCCAAGGAATCATTAAAAACTTAGATTATATTTCGTCTTTAGGTGTAACTACGATCTGGAATACTCCTTTATGCGAAGACAACGACAAACAGCATTCCTATCATGGATATGCACAATCTGATGTCTACAAAATAGATCCGCGTTACGGAACGAATGAAGATTATGTTCGTTTATCATCAGAATTGCACAAGAAAAACATGAAATTGGTAATGGATTACGTTACCAATCATTGGGGAATTACCCACTGGATGATGAAAGACATGCCAACTAAAACCTGGTTCAATCAATTCGAAAACTTCACTCAAACGCATCACAGACGTGAAGTTATTACAGATATACATGCTTCAAAAATTGATCAGGAAATTTGTGTTGACGGCTGGTTTGTTCCTTCTATGCCAGACTTGAATTTGAGAAATCCTTTAGTCGCGAAATACTTAACTCAAAACGCCATTTGGTGGATTGAATATGCTAATCTGGACGGATTTAGAGTTGATACTTATAATTACTCTGACCAAACGGCAATGGCCAATTGGGCCAAATCAATTACGAATGAATATCCTAATTTTAATATTGTTGGTGAAATCTGGATGCACAATCAGGCGAATTTAGCCTATTGGCAAAAAGACAGTAAAATTGGCGCAATCGAAAACTACAATTCGAATTTGCCAAGTGTAATGGATTTTACCCTTCAAAGTCAGGTTACATCCGCTTTCAATGAAGACGAACCAAGCTGGGACAGCGGATTGATTAAATTCTATAACAATTTTGCAATGGATTATTTATATCCAAATACCAATAACATTTTGGTTTTTACCGAAAATCATGACACTGATCGTATGAATGAGAAGTTTAAATACGATTTTCCTAAATACAAACTGGCGATGACTTTATTGGCCACAGTTCGTGGAATTCCACAAGTTTATTACGGTTCAGAAATTGGAATGGGTGGTGAAAAAAGCAAAGGCGACGCCGATATTCGTCAGGATTTTCCTGGCGGATGGGCTGGCGACAAAAACAATGCATTGACTGCAGCAGGAAGAACGGCTCAGCAAGCGCAATTTTTCGATTTTACTTCAAAATTATTCAATTGGAGAAAAGCCAATAAAGCCATTCATAACGGTAAAATGACGCATTATATTCCGGAGAATAACACTTATGTTTATTTTAGATATACCGATGCTAAAACCGTAATGGTCGTTTTCAATAACAATGCAAAAGCACAAACAGTTAAAACAAACCGTTTTAAAGAAAACATCAAAAACTTTAAATCTGGAAAAGATGTTTTGACCGGAAAAACATTTGATTTAGCTACTGAAATTACATTGGAGCCAAAATCGGCTGTAGTTTTAGAATTGGAATAAATATTAAAACACATAGAAACATAGTTCTCTAGAGCTAAAAAAAGGCATTTCACTTGCATCAAAACACATAGCTATGTGTAAATAATTTGTCATTTATTTTGTCCTTTTCGAAAGGAAGAAAATCTATGTTTCTATGTGTTTAAAATTTAGATAACTATTTTTCCGCCACGAATTCATGAATTATTTTAATACTCTATGAAAATATAAATTCGTGAATTCGTGGCGGAAATTTTATTTAGAACAAATTATAAATGTTCGTTAAATTCAGAATAAATGAAAAAATACACTTTCCTTTTTTTACCTTTAGTATTCTTAATCACGAGTTGTTCTGGCTCAAAATCAGTTTCAATGCATAACAAAAATACTTCAAAAACACCTTTCGTTTGGGAAGGGGCAAATGTCTACTTTTTACTTACCGATCGTTTTTATAATGGAAATACAGCCAATGATTTAAACTTCAACCGAACTAAAACACCTGGAAAACTACGCGGTTTTGAAGGCGGAGATATTATCGGAATTACAAAAAAAATCGAATCTGGCTATTTTGAGCGATTAGGAATAAATGCTATTTGGCTTACGCCGATTGTGGAGCAAATTCACGATGGCGTTGACGAAGGAACGGGTTTGAGTTATGGATTTCATGGGTATTGGGCAAGAGACTGGACAGCTTTGGATCCGAACTTCGGAACAAAAGAAGATTTAGCCAATTTAGTTAAAAAAGCACACGAAAAAGGCATCCGAATTATTCTGGATGGTGTTATCAATCATACTGGCCCCGTAACTCCTGAAGATCCTGTTTGGCCTTCGGATTGGGTTAGAACTGGAGTGGTTTGCGATTACAAATCGTTTGAAAACACAACGATGTGTACTTTAGTTGATAACCTTCCGGATGTAAGAACAGAAAGTACTCAGGAAGTGCAACTCCCTCCTTTTTTAACTGAAAAATGGAAAAAAGAAGGCCGTTATGAAAAAGAAATCGCTTCGTTGGATGAATTTTTCAAAAGAACCAATTATCCAAGAACACCAAAATATTACATTATAAAATGGCTGACAGATTATATCGTTGAATTCGGAATTGACGGTTACCGGGCCGATACTGTAAAACACACCAACGAAGATGTTTGGGCCGATTTTAAAAAAGAATGCGATTACGCTTTCGAAGCCTGGAAAAAACATCATCCTTTACAGGTTTTAGATCAAAATCCGTTTTATACGATTGCTGAAGTTTACGGATACGGAATTAGTGGCGGACAGGATTATGATTTTGGAGATAGAAAAGTAAATTATTTCCAAAATGGTTTCAACAGCATGATTAATTTTGAATTCAAATGGAACGCGGCTCAAAACAATTACGAAGGTCTGTTTACAAAATATTCGAATGCTTTAAATAATGAATTAAAGGGATATTCGGTTTTAAACTATATGTCATCACACGACGATGGCCAGCCTTTTGATGCCAACAGAACAAAGGGTATTGAAGCTGGTACCAAATTATTATTGTCTCCGGGTATGTCTCAGGTTTATTATGGCGACGAATCCGGACGATCGCTGGTTGTGGAAGGCACAAACGGTGATGCAACCCTTCGCTCGAACATGAATTGGGATGATATTCTGAACAATCAGGAAACCAAAAATACACTTTTGCATTGGCAGAAATTAGGGCAATTCAGAAAAAATCATCCTGCAATTGGCGCTGGAATTCATCAGCAAATTAGTTCAGAATTTTATGTTTTCTCCAGAACTTTCTCAAAAGGAGCTTTCGAAGATAACGTCATTATTGGTTTGGATTTGCCAAAAGGCAAAAAAGAAATCCCCGTAAATTCTATTTTCGAAAATGGAACAAAATTAAGAGACACTTATTCGGATCAAAACGTCGAAGTTATCGATGGAAAAGTAATTATTGATAGTGATTTCGATGTCGCTTTATTGGAACGCACTTAACCGAAAGGAACGCAAAGTTTTACGCAAAGGTCGCAAAGTTTTTTTCGCCACGAATTCACGAATTTAAATCTTCAAAGATTGTCAAAAAATAATTCGTGACTCGAGCGATAGCGAACAGACGAAGTAATTCGCGGCTATTTAATTTTTATAATTCCTTGCGACCTTTGCGTAAAACTTTGCGACCTTTGCGTTTAAACTCACAACAAATGCTCAAGATTGCACATCGCGGCGCCAAAGGCTACGAACCCGAGAATACTTTAAAAGCTTTTCAGAAAGCATTAGACTTAAATGCTGACGGAATTGAACTCGATGTTCACTTAAGTGCTGATGGACATATAATTGTCATTCACGACGAAACCATCGACAAAATGACCACCGGAAAAGGTTTTGTAAATACCTTATCTTTACCGGAATTAAAATCGTTTTTGATTGCTGAAAAGCATGAAATTCCAACTTTAAAAGAAGTTTTTGACCTTGTAAACAAAAAATGTTTCATCAATATCGAATTAAAAAATGCAGATACTGTAACGAAAGTTATTTCTCTTATTGATGAATATGTTTCAGAAAAAAACTGGAGTTACGCTCATTTTATTATTTCGAGTTTTGATTGGAATGTCTTGCAGGAAGTTCATAATTTAGATTCTAAAATACCTATTGGTGTTTTGACAGAAACAGATCTCGATTTAGCTTTGGCTTTCGCCGAAACAATAAAAGCAAAGGCCATTCATCCTTATTTTCATTTATTGAATCAGGAAAATGTGAAAGAGATGCAGAAAAAAGGTTTTCTGGTTTTGCCTTGGACAGTAAATAGTGAAAAAGATATTCAAAAAATAAAAAGCTATAAAGTAGACGGAATGATCTCTGATTTTCCGGATAAATTATAAAAAAATTAAAGATCCTAAAGATTTAAAATTAGTGCCAATTCGTGAAATTGCTTCGCCTGTTCGCTAGCGCTCGGGTCGTGGCTAACCAAAAAAATATGATTCAAAATTTCGACATCCTAATTGTTGGCGGGGGCGCTGCAGGTTTTTTTTCCGCGATAAATATTGCAGAGAAAAATCCGAAACTGAAAATCGCCATTTTAGAAAGAGGAAAAGAGGTACTATCTAAAGTCCGCGTTTCCGGTGGTGGAAGATGTAACGTAACACACGCCTGTTTTGAACCAAATGAATTGGTCAAATTTTATCCGCGTGGTGAAAAAGAACTTCGCGGTCCTTTTCATCAATTTTGTTCTGGGGATACCATAGAATGGTTCGAAAAACATGGCGTAGAATTAAAAATCGAAGACGACGGAAGAATGTTTCCCGTTTCTAATTCTTCTCAAACCATAATCGATTGTTTCTTAAAAGCAACCGAAAAATTAGGTATCAAAGTTTTGACAGGACAAAGCGTACAATCGATTTACAAAGCAGAAAATCATTGGAAAATTGATACGCAAAACGATAAATTTATTACAGAAAAATTGGTCATGGCCACCGGAAGCAATCCTAAAATCTGGGAAATGCTCCAAGAGAAAGGACACGCTATTGTGAGCGCGGTACCTTCCCTATTTACTTTCAATATCAAAGATCCACGAATTAAAGAATTGCCTGGTGTTGCGGCACAAGTTACCGTAAATGTAAAAGATACCAAACTAGAGTCAACCGGGCCGTTGTTAATCACACATTGGGGAATGAGTGGTCCCGCCATTTTGAAACTTTCGGCTTGGGGAGCACGCATTTTATTCGACAAAAATTATCAGTTTACTATTTTCGTCAATTGGCTGAATGATGTTGATACTGAAGATGCAGAGAAAATCCTAAAAGATTTAAAACAGGAGCATGCTAAAAAAGCCGTTTCAAAAAAATCTCCTTTCGACTTCCCTAATCGTTTATGGGAAAGTTTGGTTTTAGCTTCTGAAATTGAATCGGAAACCAAATGGGCTGATTTATCTAAAATTCAATTACAAAATTTAGCTTCTCAATTGACAAAAGCAAAATTTCAGGTAAACGGAAAAAGCACTTTTAAAGAAGAATTTGTAACAGCCGGCGGAATTGATTTAAAAGAAATCAACTTCAAAACCATGGAAAGCAAATTACATCAAAACCTTTATTTTGCTGGCGAAATTGTAAACATCGACGCCATAACAGGGGGTTTCAACTTCCAGAATGCCTGGACAAGCGGGTTTATTTTGGCAAATAATATTTAATAGAATGAAATACAAAGGAATTATTTTTGATTTAGACGGAACTTTAGTCAATTCATTAGAAGACATCTCAGATGCAATGAACAATGTTCTAACGACTCTAAATTACCCAACACATACTTATGAGGCTTACCAATATTTTATCGGAAGCGGTTTGCGAAATTTGGTAAGCGAAGCTTTGCCTTCTTCAAACAATACAGAAACCGATATTGAAAATTGTTTCAATTGTATCATTAGTGAATATCGTAAAATTTGCACGCTAAAAACAAAACCTTACGCAGGTATTGTTGAATTGCTGGATGATTTAGTTTCAAGAGATATCAAATTAGCAGTTTTTTCAAACAAAGCTGATGAGCTTACCAAAAAAATAGCATCAGAAATATTCCCGGATTATTTTAATACTGCCGTTGGTTTAAGTACTGAAGCGCTTAAAAAACCTAATCCGTTTGAAGCTGTCGAAATAAGCAAAAACTGGAATTTAAAAACAGAAGAAATCATCTTTATAGGCGATTCTGATATTGACATGTTAACAGCAACAAATGCTAATATGTTTCCGCTTGGTGTTTCATGGGGCTATCGCACAGAAGAAGAACTGATCGCTAGCGGTGCAAAATTGGTAATAAATACGCCATCAGAATTAATTGAAATATTGTAAAAGTTCACAGTCTCAGTTTTCAGTCACAGGAGGCGTTATGACTGAAAACTGAGACTGCGACTGAAAACTTAAAAACCCGAATTAACAAGAATTTACAGATTCTGTAAGTTTTCGTTAAGACAATTCTAATAATTTTACTCTCAGCTAAATACCATTAGATGAAAGTAAAATTACTCACTACAATTTCTTTTTTCACTTACCAACTTTCTATTTCTCAAACCGAAAAACTGCTTCACGGAAAAGTTGTTTCCAATAATGATCCGCTTAATAAAGTTGAGGTTATTAATAAAGCAGCTCAAACAAGCACTAGAACCAATGAATTGGGAGAGTTTTCTATTTTAGCAAAAGAGCAGGACAGTTTATTGTTTTTTTCAAAGGATTACTTATTTACAAGATTGAAGCTAACTTTGAAAGATCTGGAAAAAAGCCATCTCATTGTTGAGATGACTCCAAAAGCCGAAGAATTGGAGAATGTTGTAGTTTATAGATCTGCTTTTAATAAAACTGAACTTAAAAAAATTGCCAATAATAGAGAAGAAATAAATAAAATCAAAATTCGCAAGCAATTTGATGATGTTACTACAAAAGTTACTGTTTATGATGGTAAAATTAAAAATGCTATAAATTTTAGTTACCCCATTTTTGACAAACCAAAGAAAAAAATTGAGCCGCATGATGACCGTTTCAAAAAACTAATTATAGCCTCTTGTCCACCTGAGTTTTTTCTTAAAAATTTAAATATTACATCTAAAGAAAAAGAACTTTTTATAAAATTCTGCGATGCCGATGCGAAATCTAAAACACTTTTAGAACATCCGAATGTTTTGGCCTTGATGGATTTTTTATTTGTTAAGAATGAAGAGTTTAAGAAATTGGAAACAGAAATTAAAAACTAAAAATCTATTAGATGAAAGTAAAATTACTTACCACAATTTCTTTTTTCACTTACCAGCTTTCTATTTCACAAACAGAAAAATTGCTTCATGGAAAAGTTCTTTCTCAAAACTCCGCTCTCAAAGGCATTGAGGTTATTAATAAAACAGCTAAAACCAGCACAACTACAAATACTTTAGGAGAGTTCGATATTTTGGTCAAAGTAAATGACAGTTTGATTTTCTTTTCTAAGGATTATTTCTTTTCAAGATTAAAAGTAACATCTCAAAATTTTGAAACTAATAATCTTGTGGTTAATATGATTTTAAAGCCAGAAGAATTAGATGAAGTAGTAATAACAAAAATAAATTTTCCTCACGTAGGCGCTGCTGGCGAAGGTTCAACTGTATTACCGTCTCGCTCTTTGCAAAAATATACAGGAGTTTATGACGGAACTATTACAAATGGTGTAAATTTTATAGCAGTTGGGAGTCTAATTTCTGATTTATTTAAAAAAGAAAAAGAAGTGCCTAAAAAGGAAATAGAAAAGATTGACTTTAAAAAACTTATCCAGACATCAGTTTCGGAAACTTTTTTTTCTGAAGATTTAAAATTAAACGCTGAAGAAAAAGAACTTTTTCTTCAATTTTGTGATGCCGATCCAAAATCTAAAACACTACTGGACCATCCTAATATTTTGGCAACAATGGATTTTTTGACTGCTAAAAATGATGAGTTTAAGAAGTTGAAAGTTGAGATTAAAAACTAAACTATTTCGAAAAATCATTTAGAAGAATATTAATCCCTTAGATTCTTCCATTTCAAATAAAGGATAATTGAAACAATTAATAAAAGTGCAGCTACAATGGATAAAATAACTAATACACTTTCTATTTGACCAACGTAATCAACATCAACACCTTGTTTACTTCGTTTTACCTTTATAATATTTTCGTATAATTTTTGATTTTCTTTTTCAACATATTTATTTTTACTTTGATAGCAATAAATTATTCTCTGATTAACTAATTCATCTTGAAAACCATATTCTTTAGCTAAATTATAAATTCGAATAGCATTTTCATTTTCCCCAATTATCTTAACCGCATTACCAAGTTCAAAAAGCAAGGCAGAAATAATTTTGTCTTTTGGTTTTATAAAACTCATTCGCTCATTAGCTTGGTAATAAATTGACTTAGCCAGCTCTTTCAACGTTTCTTTTGGCAAATCGATTTTTGGAATTACATCTTTGCCAAAACTATTGTTTATTAAAAATTCTCCCAAATGAGCATCGTCGATCTTTTTAATCTTTGCTTGTAATATGTTAAGATGTAACCATTCAGAACCATTATGGGATTCCGGATTTATTTGAATCGATTTTTTTATCCATTCATAAGCTTTTTGATTTTCTCCAATTAACTCATAAAGAGTTCCAATATTGGAAGCTGTTGAATATCGATTAGGCTTAATTTTTTCAATATTCAAATATAATTCTAGTGCTTCGTCGTACTTTTTTTGAACAATTAAAATATATCCTTTATCAGACAAATAATCAATATCATTTGTCTTTCTATATAAGCTGTCAAGTTGTTTTATAATCTGAGGAAATTCCCTACTTAAAAAATGATGTCCGTGTGGAACAAGCCCTCTATAATCTATATAAACATAAGCTCCATTCTTAAGAATCTTAGTTTCACCATTTAAACAGGCAAAAGAATTAAACGAAACAAAAAACAAAACAACTAGAAAAGCCCTGAATTTATTCATAAAAAACGTATTAGTTAAACTTGAAACCTGAAACTAAAAAAACCTTAAACTTGAAACTACTTTTACCTATTCAACCACCAAATACTCGCATTCAAAATCCCTGCAAAACTTACCCAAGCCATATATGGAATCAGTAAATAACCCGCAGTTTTATTGATTTTGGTGAATTTCAAATACGTTTCGTAAATCATAAGCCATAAAAGTGCGATTTCGATTAAAGCCAGCATCGGATTTTTTAATCCGAAGAAAATATACGACCATACCGCATTTAAGATCAATTGGGCCAAAAAGAAACCCAAAGCTTTTTTTACTTCTTCGTTTTGTTCTTTTATTTTATCCCAAACTAAACCGGCTGCAACTCCCATTAAAATAAAAAGTAATGTCCAAACGGGCATAAAAACCCAATTTGGCGGATTAAAACTTGGTTTTAAAATTGTTGGATACCACGTTTCCACCCCTTCCCTGGTAACAGTAGACGAAGAATATCCAACTGCTAAACAAACGATTACAGCGATCGCGATTCGTGTTATTTTGTTCATTTTTATTTCTTTTTTTTATTCAAAAATAACTAAAAAGAAAGTTTAAACCACATAAGTCAGACAAGTCATTTTAGTTTTAGTCCTGCTTACATTTTCTTATATAACTTATATGGTGAAATATTTTAAAAACTATCTTTGCCAAAATTTATATTTCATGTTTACAGCAGCTGATTTTATTCCTAAAAACTATACTTCTACAATCGAAAACGGAAATTTTGGGTGGAGCGCTCCCAGTAATATTGCATTAGTAAAATATTGGGGGAAAAAAGACAATCAAATTCCGGCAAATCCATCGGTGAGTTTTACGTTGAATAATTGTAAAACGATTACTAAATTGGGTTTTGAAAAAAGAGACATTTCTCCCAAAGTCTCGGGATCGCTAAATGTGACAAACGATTCATTTTCATTTGATTTATTATTTGAAGGAAAACCAAAAGAAGATTTCAAACCAAAAATTCAGAAGTTTTTAGAGCGAATTGAAATTTACCTGCCTTTTTTGAAGGATTATCATTTTACGATCGATACTCAAAATACGTTTCCACACAGTTCAGGAATCGCTTCTTCAGCATCTGGAATGGCGGCTTTGGCGATGAATTTTATGAGTTTGGAAAGAGAGCTGAATCCTGAAATGACAGATGACTATTTTTATCAAAAAGCTTCTTTTTTAGCGCGTTTAGGTTCCGGAAGTGCCTGCCGAAGTGTAAAAGGAAATGTTGTGGTTTGGGGAAATCAGGTAAATATTGAGGGAAGTTCGGATTTATTTGGGGTTGAATTTCCGTACACTATTCATGAAAATTTTAAGAATTACCAGGATACTATTTTATTAGTTGACAAAGGCGAAAAACAAGTTTCAAGTACAGTTGGTCACGATTTGATGCACAATCACCCGTATGCCGAAAGACGTTTTGCTCAGGCACATGAAAATCTGGATCAGTTAATTGCCATTTTTGAAAGTGGAAATCTAGGAGAATTTATCAAAGTTGTCGAAAGCGAAGCCTTGACTTTGCATGCGATGATGATGACTTCAATGCCGTATTTTATTTTAATGAAACCAAATACGTTGCAAATCATAAATGCAATTTGGAAATTCAGAAATGAAACCCAGATTCCCGTTTGTTTTACGCTTGATGCCGGTGCAAATGTGCATGTCCTTTATCCCGAAAACGTTAGCGAAAAAGTATTACAATTTATTAAGGGCGAATTAGTTGTATTTTGTCAGAATGGTTACTACATTTGTGATCAAATTGGAGATGGTGCAATGAAGAAATAATTTTCGTATCTTTAATTAAAATTCTAGAATTATGGATATTCAATTAGAAAAACTTGAGGCAATGAATATGTTGAAAGAGACTAATGATCCTTCAATTATTATGGCTGTTGCAAAATTACTAAGAAAAGAGAAAAAAGATTGGTGGGATGATTTGACTGAGGCCCAGAAAGAAGATGTTGCTCAAAGTGAATTAGAATTTGAAAGAGGAGAATTTACATGCTTTGAAGATGTGATGAAAAAATATTAGGTAGTGAATCTTAGAGTAAATATTTCAAAAACAGCTGAGAAAAATTTAGACACTGTTTTAAATTTTATTGAAGCGAGATGGTCTAAAAAAGCAAAAGAAATGTTTATTATTAAATTTGAAAAAGCAATTTCAATAATTAGCATGAATCCTGAAATTTTTCCTAAATCGTCAGTAAATAAAAAATATCGAAAATGTGTTATAACAAAACAATCAAGTCTCTTGTATAGTTTTGGTGCAAATGAAGTTAGAATTCATGCCATTTTCGACACACAACAAGACCCAAATAAAATTAAGAAAGACATAAAATAAACATGAAAGGACCATTATTTTACTCAAAAATATTACTCTTTGGAGAATACGGAATCATTCGTGATTCTAAAGGACTTTCTATCCCTTATAATTTTTACAATGGTGCTTTGAAGAAAATCGAAGATCCTTCGACAGAAGCAATAGCATCAAATGCAAGTTTAAAACGTTTTGTAACTTACCTTGAAACTTTACAAACAGAACAACCGGAATTGGTTGCTTTTGATCTGGCAGCTTTAAAAAATGATGTTGAAACCGGAATGTATTTCGATTCAAGTATTCCACAAGGATATGGCGTTGGAAGCAGTGGCGCTCTTGTTGCTGCAATTTACGATAAATATGCAACTCACAAAATAACAGTTTTAGAGAATTTAACTCGTGAAAAACTGTTACAACTAAAAAATATATTTTCTCAAATGGAGAGTTTTTTCCACGGAAAAAGTTCTGGTTTAGATCCTTTAAACAGTTATTTGAGTATCCCGATTTTAATTAATTCTAAAGATAATATTGAAGCAACCGGAATTCCGACTCAAAGTTTTGACGGAAAAGGCGCTGTATTCTTATTAGACTCAGGAATTGTAGGCGAAACAGCTCCAATGGTTAACATTTTCATGGAAAACTTAAAAGACAAAGGCTTCCGTGCAATGCTTAAAAACCAATTTGTGAAATATACGGATGCTTGTGTAGAAAACTTTTTACATGGCGACATGAAATCTTTGTTTACCAATACTAAAAAACTTTCTAAGGTTGTTCTAAATAACTTCAAACCAATGATTCCGGAGCAATTTCACGGAATCTGGCAAAACGGAATTGACACTAATGATTATTATCTAAAACTTTGCGGTTCTGGAGGCGGTGGTTATATTCTGGGTTTCACTGAAGATTTAGAACGTGCTAAAGCTTCTTTGAAAGACTATAAACTAGAAGTAGTTTATCAGTTTTAAGTTTAAATCTTCAAAAAAGCGCTGATTATTTGAATACATTTTCCTGAAATTTTACTCTAAAAAAGTTATTGAATATGAAAAGTATTTTAAAGATTATGAAAGCAACTTTTTTAGGAGGAATTCTATTTTTAGCACCTTTAATTTTACTGGTTGTTATTTTTGAAAAAGCTTATAACATTGTACAAAAAATAACGCTCCCGCTTGTAAGTCATTTGCCTAGAATTAAATTTTTAGGGTTGGCAGTTCAGGAACTTACCGGCATAATCATCATTATCATTATTTACTTCCTCGCGGGCATACTCGGCAGAACAGCAAAAGCGCAAAAATTGGTTCGAAAATTAGAAGACGGAATATTAAGCTTCATCCCCGGTTATTCGTTCATAAAAAAACAAATGAAAACATAATGGGATTTGAATCTGATCAGGATTTAAAAGTTATTCTGGTACCGACAGATGCTGGTTTGCAATTTGCCTTTTTGATTGAAAAAATAGACGAGGGCAAATTTGCCGTTTTTATTCCGGATGCTCCAAATCCTTGGAGTGGCTCTGTAGTTTTTGTAGAGAAAAAAGACATTACTGAAGTCGGTATTTCTCAAAAAGAAGCTTTGGCCTGTATCCGAAAATTAGGTTATGGCTCAGCTGCATTATTAAAAAATAAATTTTGATGATACTGTTCCCTTCAGTAAAAAATCTTAAATTACACCTCAATCTAAAAACTTCGATCAAAAAATGTTAAGCAGACAGCACAAACTTTTAGTAATGAAAATTGTCAGTTTGTTCTCTGTGGTTAGAGGTTACAACATTCCGATTATTATATTGGCGCAATATTTATCTGCTATTTTTATACTTGCTCCAGAGAAAAGAGCACTGGATATTTTGCTTGATTTTAATTTATTTTTGATTGTTTTTGCATCGGCTATTACAATTGCTTCGGGATATATTATCAATAATTTTTACGACAGCCAGAAAGATTTAATCAATCGCCCCAATAAATCAATGCTGGATCGTTTGGTTAGTCAGAAAACAAAATTATCTGTTTATTTTACTTTGAATTTTCTTGCTGTTTTAATGGCATTCATTGTTTCCTGGCGTGCATTTTTATTCTTTTCGGCTTATATTTTCCTGATTTGGTTTTACTCTCATAAAATTAAGAAATATCCAATTATTGGTAATTTAATGGCAGCTTTCATGGCTGTTATACCATTTTTTGCGATTCTTTTATATTTCTACAACAAGATTTCATTTGAAGAAATTGAAGATCATATGAGTCATTTTATGGTAATTTCGGCACACGCGGTTTTCTTATTTTTATTACTTCTGATTCGGGAAATGATTAAGGATTTAGAAAATTTAAAAGGTGACCTGGCGAACGACTACAGAACGATTCCGATACTTTATAACGAAACGGTTTCTAAACAAATTATTACGGTTTTGACCATTTTGACTGTACTTCCTGTTTATGTTTTGATCAACATTTATGATGTTGGTTATATGGATATTTACTTTTATGTATGCTTTGGCGTATTACTTTTTTTCCTGATCTATTTATGGAAATCGAATTCGAAGGGACAATATTTACTGCTTCATAATGTCTTGAAATTTCTGATTGTATCGGGTGTTTGTTGTATTGTTTTGATTAATCCAAGTGTTTTGTGGCACGGCAAGGCTCTAATTTCTAAATTCTAAATAGATTATTCCACAGAGATAGACGAAGAACTTTGAAAGCTTCGTGTATCTCTGTGTTACCTTTGTGAAACACTACGAAATAACAACAATTCAAATGCTGAAAATACCAATTGTGATGCTCCTAAAACTTCAAAAACCGATAGCTATTAATCTAAGAACAATGAACTTAAGATTATTTAGCAAGAATAAACTATCTTTGCACAAATTACAGAATTTATGAACAATAAGGAAGGCAATAATAAAAGAGGAGGTTCGAGACCAAACAGCTCGAAATCAAACTCTAGCAAGCCAAAACCTCCTATGGCGAAGCGTGCGCAAGGGCCAAAAAAAGTGAAACCGGCTGTTAAAGCTGCCGAAGAAGAAAAAGCAGAAAAAATTAAAAAACAAAATCAGGCTCCGAAAAGACAGAAAGCTGCAGACGAGATTCGCTTGAACAAATACATCTCTAATTCAGGTGCTTGCTCGCGTCGTGATGCCGATATATACATTCAGTCTGGAAACGTTAAAGTAAATGGCGTTCCGGTTACTGAAATGGGTTATTTAGTAAAATTAGACGATGTCGTAAATTTTGACGGCGTTACTCTAACTCCTGAAAAGAAAGAATACATCTTACTGAACAAACCTAAAAACTTTACCACTGCACTTGACGAAGGTCAGGAATACCGTAATGTTTTAGAATTGGTTCGTGGTTCTACCACGGCAAAAATTGCTCCGATTGGAAGAATGGACAAAAACACAACTGGTTTATTGTTGTTCACCAACGATACAGATATGATTCGTAAATTTACTTTACCGAGTCAGAAATCGTCTAAAATTTATCAGGTTTCACTAGACAAAAACTTAAAATTTGAGGATTTAGAAAAAATCAGCAAAGGTTTGGTTCTTGATGGACACCGCGTATTTGTTGAAGAAGTTAGTTATATTGATAATGAACCAAAGAGCGAAATTGGCCTTAAATTACGTTCATCGAATGTAAAAGTAGTTCGCGCTATTTTCGAAAACTTCGATTATGATGTTTTACGTATAGATCGTGTTTCATTTGCCGGTTTAACCAAAAAGAATTTACCAAGAGGTAATTGGCGCTTTTTGACTGAGCAAGAAATTATAAATTTGAAAAACGTTTAAGAAACGATTCAAATTCAAGAAAATAAATCCTGTTTTACTTTTGTAAGATGGGATTTTTTTATTTAGAAACTAAAAAAGTTATGTCCAAAAAGGGTAAAAATAGATCTTCCCATGGTTTGATTTTTGTCTTCAACTACTTCATGACATGAAAATCCTAAGATAATTTTGATTCCGGGTTGAATACTGTTTAAAATTTCTCTTTTTTGTTCTTCAAGAAGTAATTTTAAACTGTCTAGTAATTGCATGTTGTTCTTAAGGTAAGAAACTACTAGTAATGCTGAGAAGTTAAGTATTTCTCTTGCGGTTTCACTTTTGATTCCGACTTCGTTTGAAATCATTTCAGAAATTCTTCCCTTTTTTTCAGTAAAGATTCCTTTCAATAAAGCATTTCCTTCTAAACGATAACAGTCGTCAACTGATAATATTCTGCCTGATGTAAAATCGACTTCCTGGTAAAAGGTGGAATCGTCTGCAATTAATGTGGTAAGTTCTTTGTAGAAACCCGACTCCTCGGCCCTATTATACAATCCCATTAAAACGGTTCCGATCGAGACATCGATCCCTTTTATTAAAAGTGCATCATTTTCAAAATAAAACTTGTTCAATTTTGAAACAACATTAGAAGAAATAAAACGTCTAAGTTCAATTTGTAGGTTAGGAGTCATAATTTAATCATTTAAAAATTATTTAAATTAATTCAAAATAATCGATAAAAGGGGCTTTTTTATCGTTTATCAGGATAAAAATATAAAATATTTTAACATTTCCAAAGATTAAGTTAAAAATTTAATGGTGAATTTAACATTTATTTTATACAAAAACTTCGTACCATCAATAAACATAACCCTTTAGTTATCAAAATAAAAAGAAAATATTTTTAAAAAAAGTATGAACTTTACCTCAAAGTTTCTAAAAAATAGGAAAAAGCTTAGGGCAATGTTACATAATTAAAACAATAAGTTTCGATATTCCCATGTTATATGTATAAAAATACCTAGAAAAATAATACAAAACATAAAATTAATAAAACTAGAAGCCAGAAAACCAAGCAAAGATCCGGTCGCGGCTTTTAATGCTCTTTTGTGGTTTTTAGAATCGTAAATAAGTTCTCCAATAAGTGCCCCAACAAATGGTCCGATAATAACGCCAAATGGAATTGGAGACAGAATCCCCACAATTAAACCAATGTTGGTTCCCCAGATTCCGTACGAACTACCGCCAAATTTTTTGGTTCCTTTTGCGGGAATTATGTAATCAAGAACTGTGATTACAATAGTTATTAAAAGCGTTATTCCCAGAACCCAATAATTATTTTCTACCGCCTTTGTTAAGTACAGCAATAGCAATCCAACCCAACAACTCGATAAACCAGGTAAAACGGGCATAAAACTTCCAAAAATCCCAATAATAATGCATACAAAACCAAGCGTGAACAGTAGTAAATCCATATATTTTTTTGTAAATTTGTCTTATAAGCCGTCAGAAAAATTAGACAATGCCAAGACTTTTAAAATTATCTTTTATTTGTTTTTTGATCTTCCCGATCAATGCTATTATGTATGCACAAGTTAAAAAACTATCTGTCGGTGACCAATTACTTCAGGACAGTATTTATAAAAGTAATAAGAAAAAAGTATTAAATTTTTCGATGAAGGAATTTGATGCACTTTTCTTCGAATATTTTAATCGAAAAAATGACCCAGGTATCACTTTAACGAAAACTGAGTTTTACAGCTATACCGT
The DNA here is from genome assembly GCF_001427905.1 of Flavobacterium sp. Root420. Classification (GTDB taxonomy): domain Bacteria; phylum Bacteroidota; class Bacteroidia; order Flavobacteriales; family Flavobacteriaceae; genus Flavobacterium. The sequence goes on along the minus strand of NZ_LMEF01000012.1, from coordinate 325,583 downwards.
TCAGATCGCTACTTTTTCAGATCGTTTGGCGCATTTATATCCCGATCAAAAGGAAATTGCGGCGACAAACAAAGAAAAATGGCTCTCAGAAAGCTACGAAGAATATTTGCAATACAAAGCATCTCAAAAAAAATAATCGTATTTTTATAATCTAATTCGTTTACAATCAATCTTAAAGTCTTGAAGCAGTTTCCTATTTTTTTAGTTTTTATCATTTTCGGTTCTTGTCAATATTTTGACAAGCAGGTTCCATCTGAAAAAGAATTACTTCAAAAAGAATTAAAAGCGATCAACTGGAAAGAAGTTGACGAATATCCATCAGTTGCCGAATGCGAAAAAATAGCCGACAAAAAACTGCGCCAACAATGCTTTTTTGAGGTTATGGGACAACTTATTGAGGCAAAACTGGACATTGATACTTTGTCAATCCTATATCCGGAATTGGACACTATTGAAGTTAAAGTAACCGTTTTCCCAAATGCAACGATGAAATTTGAACCTCAGTTTCCTAAAGATTCTGTTGCTTACGATACTATCAAAATTGACAGTATTCTGCACGCCCGTTTAGTTGATTTCCCGAAAGTAAATCCAGCCATCAAGCGCGGAATTCCGGTAAAAACACAGTTTATTCTGCCTGTTATTATTAAAGAAAAAGATAAAAAATAGTTTTCACCATATAAGTCTATATAAGATCATTTAATTATTATTTTTAGAAGCTATTCCTGCTATCCGCTTGTATCTTTTCCTTGCTAAAGAAGCAAGAAAAAGGATACCGCTCCTATCAGGGCTAGGGCACTCATTTTCATAAAAAAGTTTGTCGCCTTTTCTTTTTTTGTCATCCCGAGGAACGAGGGATCACACTCGAAATTCGACAACGATTGGCAATTTACTATACAGAACTACTAATGTGATCCTTCCTCCTTCAGGATGAAAAGATTACGTTTATAAGTTCCCGGAATTTGGACTCGAGCACTAGCGAACAGGCGAAGCAATTTACATTTTGGAATTTATTTCCCAAACCTTCTCCCCTTCCATTCATAAGATCCAAACAAACTATACAGAGCCACAGCCGAACTAAAAAAAGGATAAAACAAACTGCTTAAAAACAAGCTTTTTATTCGGGTTTTCGTCAAGAATTGATTGGTGATGTAAAGCAAAACAAAGTCTATCAGAAATTTAAAAAAGGCAAACAAGACAAAAATTGAATACGACCAAATTCCGAACAGCAAAAAGACAAATCCAATTACAAAACTTAGATTTCCGAAGAAAACAATTAATCCCAAAGACTTTCCACAACTGCTTTTGTATGAACTTGTTTTGGCCGCCCAACGCACTCTTTGATAAAATAACGATTTCCAGTTTTCTGTCGGTTTAGTTATTACAATCGCTTCTTCCGCTTTTAAATAATGAACTTCTTTTGGAAATTGCTCTGCCGCTTTTTGCAGTAAAAAAACATCATCTCCACTTGCTATTTTGTTATTTCCCTCAAAACCGTTTACTTTTTCAAACAAGGATTTTGTGTAGGCAAAATTAGCGCCATTGCACATAAAAGCTTTACTAAGCCCAAAACTTCCTATCGTAGCTCCTTGCAAACTCGTTAAATCTAACTGTTGAAAATGATCTAAAAACGAATTTTCGCATTCATACGAAACAGCAGCCGCAAGCATCGAAACCTTATTTTCCTGAATATAATTATCGAACGTTAAAAGCCAATTTGCAGGAACAAGACAATCCGCATCAGTCGTAATAACCCAATTGGTCTTTACGTGTTGCATCGCGGTTGTAATGGCGTCTTTTTTAGGAGAATTTGATACACGGATGTTTTCTACAATCTTAATTTGGAATTTGGTCCCGAATCCTCGGGATAAAAATTGGAATTTCTCCAGAGAGTTATCATCAACTAAAATTACTTCGAATAAATCTGTTGGATAATTTAGGTTTGAAAAGCTATTTAAAAGATTCGGAAGATTCTCGGCTTCATTCCGGAACGGAACTATAACCGTAAAACTAGTTTGCGGCTTTAAATCTTTTTTTTGATATTTTTTTATTCGGCTAAAGCCAAAAATCAACAGACTGATACTGATGAAATAAATGACTAATATGACAAATAATACCAAAATCATTCTACTGTTTTTGTTTTAAAATTCAGCACATAATAACTTCCCCAAACCACTGGCAAAACCACATTTAAAAACCACATTAGTGTACTTATAAAAACGACTATCCATTCGTTTACATGTAAAATTCCGAAGAAATAAACCGCAACACTTCCTTTAACTGCAAAATCTAAAAACTGAAAAGTTGGTAATGAAGAAGCCAAAAAGTAAACAACAGCAATTGTAGAAATCAAGGTTAAATAAGGTAAATCGACATCAAAAGCCAAAAATAAAAAGTAGTATTGATGTGAGAAAACCAAATAACGCAAAATTCCTAACAGTATATTTCTTCGATGAATTGGTTTGGGAATTTCATTGATTTTCTGAATCAGTTTTTCGATGGAATAGCCTTTGATTTTTATTTTTTTTAAGAATATAGAGAAAAGAAGAAAGAAGAAAGATAGTGCGATTATTATTAGAACCCATTTCCAGTATCCTAGGAATAAAAGGCCAATTGTACCGAAAACAACTGTCAAAATCATCTGGATTCCGTTGCAAATTAAATTGAGGAAAACGACATTTTTAGCATCCGATTTTGGGTAATACAACGCTTTTCCGGCGTACTCTCCTACTCCATTTGGAGTGAAAATTCCGGCGGTTAAGGCAGCTAAAACCTGTTTTGTGGCTTCTCCTAAAGAAATCTCATGAATAACTTTAGCCAGATTCTGCCATTTTAAGATCTCGAAATAGCGATTTAAAACACTCAAAAGCAATATAAAGCCAATTCCTAAAACCGATTGATTTTTACGAAATAAGATAATGAACTTTTGCCAATCGAGTTTATCGTTGTTTGCAAGCTGATTGTAAATAAAATAAAATGCACCGCCTACAATCAAAAGTTTGATCAGAAGAACAAGGAATTGCTTAGCTTTGTGAGGAATTGAAATCATGCCGCAAAAGTAATCAATTTGAAAATGTGGCAATGAGAATGTGCCAATTAGAAAATTAGAAAATGAATTAATTTTCTAGACTTTAAACTTGAAACAAAAGAAATCTTGACAAAAGAACGCATCATATTAGGAATCGACCCCGGAACCACAATCATGGGTTTTGGACTGATTAAAGTCACCAATAAAAAAATGGAGTTTTTGCAGTTGAACGAACTGCAATTGTCCAAATATGACAATCATTACCAAAAACTAAAAATCATTTTTGAGCGCACGATCGAATTAATCGACACGCATCATCCTGACGAAATTGCGATTGAGGCTCCTTTCTTTGGCAAAAACGTACAATCAATGTTAAAATTGGGGCGCGCACAAGGCGTTGCCATGGCAGCTGGACTTTCAAGAGATATTCCGATTACAGAATACGAACCAAAAAAGATAAAAATGGCCATTACCGGAAACGGAAATGCCAGCAAAGAACAAGTAGCCAAAATGCTCCAACAACTTTTAGGTTTGAAAGAATTGCCTAAAAACCTGGATTCAACCGATGGTTTGGCAGCAGCAGTTTGCCATTTCTTTAATTCAGGAAAAATCGTTGCCGGAAAAAGTTATACAGGCTGGGATGCTTTTGTGAAACAGAATGAAGACAAAGTGAGGAAATGAGAAAATTTATTAATTAGAAAATGTGCCAATTAGAAAATTAGATAATTATTGAATTGAGAATAACTAAAATATAATTTTCAACATTCCAGCATTACATTATCTCATTATCAAATTTCTAATTATCTATTTTCGCATTATATTGACCCTCTACATTATTATCTAATTTTCTAATTGACAAATTATCTAATTTAAAAATGTCTGGTATCTACATCCATATTCCTTTTTGCAAGCAGGCTTGCCATTATTGCGACTTTCATTTTTCAACTTCAATGAAGAAGAAAGATGAGATGGTTTTGGCTTTGGCTAAGGAAATTGTAATGCGCAAAAATGAGTTTAAGAATGATGTTGTAGAGACAATTTACTTTGGAGGAGGGACACCTTCCGTTTTGACAAATGACGAAATCAACTTTTTAATTTCGGAAGTTTATAAAAACTATAAAGTCTCGGAGAATCCGGAAATTACATTGGAAGCCAATCCGGATGATTTGTCTACAGAACGAATTTTCGAATTATCCAAAAGCCCTATAAACCGTTTGAGCATCGGGATTCAGTCTTTTTATGAAGAAGATCTGAAAATGATGAATCGGGCTCATAATTCGGCGGAGGCCAAAAAATGTTTGGAAGAAGCAACCAAATATTTTGATAATATCTCGCTTGATTTAATTTACGGAATTCCAGGATTAACAGATGAAATGTGGAAGCAAAATATTGAAACCGCTTTGAGTTTTGGTGTTCCACATATTTCGAGTTATGCTTTGACTGTTGAACCCAAAACAGCTTTAAGAAAATTAATTGATACCGGAAAGATTGCTGAACCACAAGACGAAGTCGCTTCGAATCATTTTATGATTTTGGTCGACACACTTCAAAAAAACGGTTTTATACACTACGAATTATCGAATTTTGGAAAAGAAAATTATTTCTCGAGAAATAATTCAGCGTATTGGTTAGGTAAAAAATACATCGGAATTGGTCCGTCGGCACACAGTTATGATGGCGAAAAACGAGGCTGGAATGTGGCCAATAATTCACTTTACTTAAAATCGATTCAGGAAAATATTTTACCGATTGAAACTGAGATTTTGTCAAAATCGGATCGGTATAACGAATATATTATGACGGGATTACGAACTATTTGGGGCGTTTCATTAGAACGAATCGAAAAGGAATTTGGTCTTGAATATTTAGACTATCTGCAAAAACAAAGTCAAAAATTCTTAAACGATGATTTGCTTTCGATTGAAAATAACATTCTAAAACCAACTGTAAAAGGAAAATTCTTAACCGATGGAATTGCTTCAGATTTATTTTATTTAAATTTGGAAGAATAAAATTAGAACGCTGATGAAACGGATGCAAGCAACGCTGATTGTAAATTCGTGAAATCCGCGTTAGAATATCCGTAAAATCCGCGTTCCATTATGCTAGCACTTCTTGACAATAAATATCAAATCGACTTATCAAAACCCATTGATATTTCTATTCCGTTGACTAATACAGACGAAAATCCGATTGCCTGGTATATTGAAAAACCGATTATTGAACCTGTGGTTTTTGGTGATTGGATTGGGAAAGTTTCGGAAGGAAAATCTTCAACGAACTTCAATAATATTTTCTTTAATCCGCATGGGCATGGAACACATACGGAATGTCTGGGGCATATTACGAATGATTTTTACAGCATCAATCAAGCTTTAAAACAGTTTTTCTTTTTTGCCAAATTGATTACAGTGGAGCCTGAAAAGATTGGGGATGATTTTGTTATAACCAAAGAGCAAATTCAAAAAATAATAAGCACTTCTCCCGAAGCCTCGGGATCGCTCAGTGTGACAACAGAGGCTTTAATTATCAGAACACTTCCAAATCAAAAAGACAAAAAATCAAGAAAATATTCGAATACAAATCCGCCTTATTTATCTGAAGACGCGGCGATTTTCATCCGCGAAAGCGAAATTCAACATTTATTGATCGATTTGCCAAGCGTTGATAAAGAGCATGATGAAGGGAAATTACTAGCTCATAAAGCCTTTTGGAATGTCAAAGACACGCATCAATTAAATTCCGATGCACGATTCAACGCAACAATTACCGAAATGATTTTTGTTCCGGACGAAATTGAAGACGGAAATTACGTTTTAAACCTGCAAATCGCTTCTTTTGAAAACGACGCAAGTCCGAGTAAACCTATTTTATATTCTGTAGTAAATTATTGATTATTAATTAGTAGTTTTATATTAGTACTAATTAGTAACTTTTTTCGAAGTGAAAACGGCTAATAAACAAAAGGCAAATCAGAAAAATCAACATGCACTTATATGTAGTTTTTTGGCGGCTTTTTTCTTGAATTTATCTGCATTATTTAGTCAGAACGAAAAACCAAAAGACACCGCAAATTTTATTTATTATCCGGATAAAATTATGGTCAGGGCTAATTTGAGCACTCAAAGCGATGACTATTTTCTGAAGGATAAAAAAGGAACAAATCTGGACTTGGAAACCAATAATAGCTACAAACTTTTTCTGAGTATCGATTATAAATTTATCGGTTTCAGTTACGGATTTTACCCGAAGTTTTTTGGTGGAAATAAAGACGAAGATCTAAAAGGAAAATCTTCTTTTTCAGATTATAACTTTCGTTTCTTTTTAGGAAGGTGGCTTCAAACCGTAAATTACAGCAAAACAAAAGGTTATTACGTGGCCAATATGTCTGAATTTGATCCGAACTGGATTAAAGGAAAAGATCCGTATCTGCAGTTTCCAGATTTTAAAACGATGCAATTCGGAATGTCGACTTCTTATCTTTTCAATTCCAAATTTTCTCTTAAAAGTATTACCTCTTTTACAGAATGGCAAAAAAAGAGCGACGGAAGTTTTCTTCCATCGCTAATTTACAGTTACAACACCATTAGATCAAAATCAGACGATCTGGACGGGAAACAAAAAGAGTTTGACCTTAAGCTGGCTGCAGGCTATTATTACAATTTTATTATTCATAAGAAGTTTTATATGGCTCCAAATTTGTCTCCTTCTTTAGGCGTAAAATTCATGAAGGACAAAAGCAGGGATTCTGGTGTTGAGACTGTGGAGAAAGAAACCTATTTCACCCGAAATCTGGATGGAGGCTTAAAGATAGGATATAATTCGGATCGAATACTTTTTGGTGCCAGTTTAAATTTCAGCGTTAGTTCTTATAATGAAGATAAAAATAATGTTATTAGTAATGATAAAGTTTATGGATTATTGTATTTTGGTTACCGTTTTAATGCGCCGGGTTTTATTGCAAAACCGGTAGAAAAAATTGACGATAAAATTAAAATGTTATAAAATAGTTACTAAGATTCTAAGATACTAAGAAGCTAAATTTTCTCAGTACCTTAGAACCTTAGCACCTCAGAACCTATTCAAAATCATGAATCAAATTACCGTTTCGACTGATAAAAACAAACTTGATGTTCCCTTCATACAAAACTTTCTAAAAGATATTTATTGGGCCGCCGGACGAACAATTGAAGAAGTACAAACCACGATTGATGCGTCTTTTTGTTTCGGAATTTATTTAGATGACAAACAAATTGGCTTTGCTCGTGTCATTACAGATTATGTGGTTTTTGGATATGTGATGGATGTTTTTATTACAGAAGAACAGCGTGGGAAAGGATATTCGTCGATTCTAATCAAAAATATGATGAATGAACCTCTATTAAAAAATATTCAAATCTGGAGACTGGCTACAACTGATGCTCATTTTTTATATGAGAAATTTGGTTTTAAAGCTTTGGAACATCCGGAAAAAATGATGGAAAAGAAATTATGAAAACAATAATCAAACTTGAAGAATTAGGATTATTTATCCTCGGAATCTACTTATTCAGTCTGTTAAATTTTGAATGGTGGTGGTTTTTGGTTTTAATCTTAGCGCCAGATTTATCAATGCTGGGTTATATCTTTGGAAATAAGAGCGGAGCATTTTTCTATAATATATTTCATCATCGTGGAATTGCGGTTTTACTTTATATATTAGGCTGTTATTTAAAAATGGAACTTTTACAATTGCTCGGGATTATTTTGTTTTCACATTCGGCAATGGATCGTATTTTTGGTTATGGTTTAAAATATGAAAGTGGTTTTAAGTACACACATTTAGGTGAAATTGGTAAATAATTAAGCATTATGAATCTAGAAACATACTATGAATATTGTCTTTCGAAAAAAGGGGTCAGCGAACATTTTCCTTTTGATGAAGACACTTTGGTTTTTAAAGTGGGCGGAAAAATGTTTGCATTGTCTTCCTTATCTCAATGGGAAAAGAATGAGCCGTCAGTCAATTTAAAATGTGATCCAGAACGCGCACAGGAATTGCGCGCCGAATATGATGAGATAAAACCCGGCTTTCATATGAGTAAAGTACATTGGAACACTATCGCTTTGAACGGAAATTTATCGACCGCTTTTGTCAAAGAACTCATCGATCATTCGTATGAATTGGTTTTCAAAAGTTTGACAAAGAAAATTCAGAATGAAATTATCGAATTAGAAAATTAGGCATTACATTTGCAGCGTCAATCAAAAACTTAGCAACTCAGTTACTTAGCAATTTATCAAACATGAAAGAACAATTTAAAAAATTTCTAAACGAAGAACAAGATCCAAAAGCGATTGAAAAAATCACTTCAAAACTCAATGATTTATTGATGAAAGGTGAAGAAGTTGGATATATCGCGGTTCAAAAAAAACCAGCAATTACTGTTTTTCCAGATAGTATTGTATTAACAAACAAAAGAATTATTATCTGTAAGCCTAAAAACTTAGGTCTTTCGATGGACTTTACAGATTATACCTGGGATGAAATCGTTGGGACTTTTGTAAAAGAAAATATTTTAGGTTCAGAATTTTCTTTTTCTACCAAAACTGACATTCAGGCTTCTATCGATTATATTCCGAAAATTCAGGCGAGAAAAATTTTCACTTACGCTAAAGAACAATTGGATATTTTGAAAAACCCAGTTGTAACGGCAACACCTATTCAGGAAATTGTTGAACCGGAATATGAAGAGGAAGAAGAAGCAATTGAAGAAGTTGAAACAGAAGAAGTAACGAATTATGCTGAAATTATGCCGGCAATAACACCTTCTTACACAGAAACTTTTGAGCCAATTCAGCCAGCCCAACCTTCAACAGGAGAACGCAAATTAAGTGAATTATCTAAAGAAGAACTTTTTGATAAATTACAGAATTATAAAAAACTTCTTGATAACGGATTGATTCTTCAGGGAGAATATGATGCTTATAAAAAAGAGATTTTGAGTTATATGTAAGTCTTAAAGTCAAAAGTCGAAAGTCTTAAAGTTTTTGACTTGGTCTAAAATAAAAAAGCCAGAAATATAATTTTTATATTTCTGGCTTTATCTTTTTAAGTATCCACTTCGACTTTCAGACTTTCGACTTTCAAACTTTATGACTTAAAGAGTCGCTTTCTGTTTTTCTACAAAATTATTCGATTGCAGTTCTAATAATTCCTTTGCATTTTTACGTTGCAAATCGTACAGGCTTTTATCTTCTGCAATATCAGCATAAACTCTGTCGTGCATTTCTGCACTGGTTTTAATCAACAATTCACGTTGGTATTTATTCTGTTCCAATGTCGCCTTCATTGCTGTTTCAGCTTCTTCCTGTTTGATGTCAAATTCACCTTTTGGTGCTAATAATTTGGCAATAATAGGAGAGGTTTCAATCGCCAGAAACAATAACATTATAAAAAAGGACGGCATCCACGGTAATTTATTCAAGGCATTAATTCGGGCCATTAAACCATCAAAACCTTCAATAATGGGTTGCGTTTGCGAAACTTTTTTATCTAAATCGGCTTGTAATTGTTTGCCTGTTTTTTCTTTCTCGGCAATTTTAGCTTCGTTGATTGTTTTTAATTCAGTAAATTCTTTTAAAGATGCGTCGTGTTTTTCTCGTTTCTCTTTATAAACCGGGCCTTTACCTAACTTTTTGGTTCCGGCAGTTCCTTCGGCTTCTGTAATGTATGTTGAATATAAAGCGTTTACTTCTTTTTCCTTTTTCAGGATATCTGCTTTTAAAGAAGCAATTTCGGCTTTGTTTTTATCTAAATCCGATTTGAAATAATTCCCAACTTGTTTTTTATTGGCCAATTCCATTTCGTTTTTTTCTTTCAATAAAACGGTATTGATTTCTTTTTCAAAAATTTTAATTTCCAATGGTTTCGAAATTACGATTGCAATAATAATCGCTAACATAATTCGGGGAGTTGCTTGCAAAAATTCATCCATAAAACGATCTCTTTTTTTGATCGTCGAAACAATAAACCGGTCTAAATTGAAGATCAGTAAACTCCAGACAAATCCAAAAATAAGGGCAGGATAAATAGAATCAAAAACAGTAAAAAGCGCATAAGCACTGGCAAGAAAAGCCATAACTGCGGTAAAAAAAACGGTGGCTCCAATACCAACATATTTGGTTTGTTCGCCTTCTGAACAGCCTTCGAGAAGATCTCTGTCGGCACCAGAACAAAGGATAAAAAATTGTTTTAACATGATTGATGATTTTTGATTGTGATTGATAGGGCAAATTTAACGCCAAAAATTTAATTCTGAGGTAAATAGTTGATTTGTTTTTACTTGCGACTAGATTATTTAGGTTTGATTAAAGTTATTTAAACATTAATAAGTTTGTTTTTTATAAGATTAATCATAACAGTATGTTAATTCCTATAAAGGGTTTTAGTAACACTAAGGTTATAGTTTCGCAACAAATCAAACTAAACCAAAATGAGAAAAATTTATTTATTACTAACTTTTATGTTATTTGCCTTTTCTGGTTATGCTCAAAAAGCGATAATCTCCGGAAAAGTATTAGATATTGATGACAAACTTCCGTTGCCGGGAGCAATGATTCAGATTGTAGGCGAAAACAAATACACCGTTTCAGATTACAATGGTCGTTTTGAATTGCTTAACATTAACGAAGGAACTTACCAGATACAAGTAAAATATATAGGATACACTGCAATAACTCAGGAAATCAAAGTAGAAGCAGGCAAAAATAACGTTATCGATTTTGTACTTAAAACTTCAGGAACAGAATTGAACGAAGTGGTTGTTGGAGACATTTTAAAAGGTCAGGCCAAAGCACTGAATCAGCAAAAAAACAATAAGAATATCGGAAACGTAATTTCATCTGATCAAATGGGGCGTTTTCCGGATGCCAACGTTGGAGACGCTTTAAAACGTGTTCCGGGTATCACGATGCAAAATGATCAGGGCGAGGCTCGTAACATTATTATTAGAGGTTTGGCTCCGTCATTGAACTCAGTAACTTTAAATGGTGACCGAATTCCATCTGCAGAAGGAGACAACAGAAACGTACAAATGGACTTGATTCCGTCTGATATGATTTCTACAATCGAAGTAAACAAAACCCTAACTTCAGATATGGATGCCGATGCGATTGGAGGTTCTGTAAACTTAATTACAAGAGCAACTCCAAACGGTGAGAGAATCTCAGCAACACTTGCAGGAGGTTATTTGCCAATTCGCGAGCATGCTTCTTACACGGCTGGATTGGTTTACGGAAATCGTTTTTTCGACAATAAATTAGGAGCTGTTTTCAGCGGATCATACAATAATGTAGATTATGGATCTGATAATATTGAAAACGAATGGGTAAAAGATGATTTCGGAAATGAATATTTACAAGCTTCTGAAGTTAGAAAGTATGACGTACAACGTATTCGCCGAAGCGGTTCTGTGGCGTTAGACTATAAATTTGACGAAAACAACACCATTTTCGCTAATGCGATTTATAACTGGAGAGATGATAGAGAAAATCGTTTCAGAACTACTTATGATGATATCGAACCAATATATAACGGCGAAGAAATCACTGGTTTTGAAGGACGCATAAAACGCCAGACAAAAGGTGGAGTTGACAGCGACAGAAACAAAAACAGAAGATTGGAAGATCAGCGCGTTCAGAATTATTCGATTCGTGGGGAACATTTAATCAACTCTAAATTAGACTTAGACTGGTCTGCGAATTATGCAAAAGCGAGAGAATATCGTCCGCAGGAACGTTATATCGAATACCGTCAAAAAGGTTTAGAAATGATGGAAGATTTATCTAATCCGAGATTTCCTTTAATGACAACGGTTGGCGAATCTACAGATGAATTCGAATTTAATTCGGTTACCGAAAATACAGATGAAACGAGTGAAAGTGAATTTGGTGCAAAAGTCAATATTCGTTTTCCTTTCACGATTATTCCATCTGAAAAAGGAAGATTGAGAACTGGTCTTAGATTACGTCTGAAAGAAAAAGAAAGAAACAATATGTTCTATTCTTATGAGCCAATTAATGACGGAATGGAATTATTATCTGAAGTTTCAACAAGTTATTATGATGGTGCCAAATTTAATCCGGGAAGTAAATATGTTCCGGGAACTTTTGCCTCTGCAAGTTTTTTAGGAAGTTTAGATTTAAACAATCCTGCTTTATTTGATAAAGAAGCAAGTCCATCAGAATATTTAGCGGTAAATTATAATGCAAAGGAAAATATTTATGCGGCCTATGTAAGATGGGATCAGGATTTTAACGACAAACTTTCAATGGTTTTGGGTTTCCGTTTAGAGAATACTCATATTGATTATACAGGAAACAGAGTTTTGGATGAAGAAGAATTAGAGAGCCAAATCAACACTACAAACTCTTACACTAATTTATTGCCAAGCATTTCATTTCAATATAATGCTACAAAAGATTTAGTTTTAAGAGCAGCTGCAACAACCGCTTTGGCCCGACCAAACTATTATGCGCTGGCTCCTTATGTAAACAATATTGCGGCAGACAAAGAAATTACAGCTGGAAATCCAGATTTGAATGCCACGTATTCTTATAATTATGATTTCATGGCAGAGAACTATTTCAAATCAGTTGGTTTGATTTCTGGTGGTGTTTTCTACAAAAAACTAAATGATTTCATTTACAACTACAGCGATAATCAATACGACAGCGTAAAATTTGCTGCTGATTTTCCAAATCAAAATAATCCAATTCCGACAGGCGAAAACTGGTCATTTGTACAATCAAGAAACGGAGACAAAGTTGATGTTTACGGTTTTGAAGTGGCGTTTCAACGTCAGTTAGATTTCTTGCCCGGGAAATTCCTGAAAGGTTTTGGAATCTATTTGAACTACACGTATACAAAATCAAAAGCAAAAGGAATTGCCGACGAAGATGGAAATGAAAGAAATGACATTAGTCTTCCGGGAACAACTCCACATATGTTTAATGGTTCATTGTCTTGGGAAAATAAACGTTTTTCTGCCAGAATTTCAACCAATTTCACTTCAGATTATTTAGATGAATTAGGTTCTGAGTCTTACAAAGACAGTTATTATGACAAGCAATTTTTCTTAGATGCGAATGCTTCTTTCAAAATTACAAAACAACTTCGCGTTTTTGCTGAAGCCAACAACTTAACAAACCAACCGCTTCGTTACTACCAAGGAGTTGAAGCACACACCAAGCAAGTAGAATATTATCAGGCTCGATACAATCTGGGATTGAAATTTGACTTGTAATAACCAATTTTAAAATTCTTAAATTAGACAGAGCTTTGGGGTTCTGTCTAATTTTATTAAATGAAAATCAGAATGAAAAATAATTCTATAATCGCTTTTTTACTTTTAAGTGTTTTATTCATTTCTTGTAAAGATGATAAATTAGCACCAATTGCCAAAAATGCAGTCAAACCAACAACAGTTACCGAAGCTTTGCCTCACGATACAGATGATCCTTCAATCTGGATTCACCCAACTGATTCCACGAAAAGTTTAATTATCGGAACCGATAAAGATACTGATGGCGGTTTGTACGCCTTTGATTTAAATGGAAAAATCATTGCGAAATCAGAAGTTTTAAAACGCCCGAATAATGTTGATATCGCTTACGGTTTAGTAATTGACGGAAAAAAAGTTGACGTCGCGGTTACAACAGAACGTGAAAGCAACAAAATAAGAATCTTCAGTTTACCTGATTTAAAAGCAATTGATAACGGTGGAATTCCGGTTTTTGAAAACGAAGAGTTACGCGATCCAATGGGGATTGCATTGTATACACGACCAACTGACCACAAAATTTTTGCTATTGTAGGCAGAAAATCAGGACCTTCAGGAAGTTATTTATGGCAATATGAACTTTCCGGAAACGGAAAATTTGCAACTGCAAAAGTGGTTCGAAAATTTGGAGCTTACAGCGGAAAAAAAGAAATCGAAGCCATTGCGGTTGACAATGAATTGGGAACAATTTTATATTGTGATGAGCAATTCGGAATCAGAAAATACAAAGCTGATCCTGCTTTAAATGATGATAAAGAAATGGCTCTTTTCGGAAAAACAGGCTTTAAAGCTGATAATGAAGGAATCGCCATTTATAAAAAAACAGATTCTACGGGATATATTTTAGTTTCGAATCAACAAGCCAATACTTTTATGGTTTATCCGAGAGAGGGCGCAAAAGGCAATCCGAATAATTATCCTTTATTGGCCGAAATTCCAACTTCAACAATTGAATGCGATGGCGCTGATGTAACCAGTATTAATTTAGGAGGGAAATATAAAAACGGCCTTTTTGTAGCCATGAGCAACGGAATGACCTTTCATTATTATGCCTGGGATTTGATACAACAACATATTGATGAAGGTAAAAAATAATTTTTCAGGTTTTTCAGTCGCAGGTTTCAGTGTTTTATTTTTTTATTTTTTTACTGCGATTGAAGACCAAACAAAAAAGCTGTTCATAATGAACAGCTTTTTTACTTTGAATCAAATAATCCCTTTTATTCTGTAATCGGTGCGCCTGCTAAGATTTCAGCATTCGCAAACTCTTCAAATTTGGCAAAATTAGCTTTGAATTTCGCAGCTAATTCTAACGCTTTTTTATCGTATAAATCTTTGTCTTCCCAAGTATTTCTAGGATTCAAAATCTCTTCCGGAACGTTCGGGCAAGATTGTGGTTTTGCAATTCCAAATACGGCGTGATTTTTAAATTCTACGTTATCTAATTCACCGTTTAATGCAGCGGTAATCATGGCACGTGTATATTTTAATTTCATACGGCTTCCAGTTCCGTAAGGTCCGCCTGTCCAGCCTGTGTTGATCAACCAAACTTTTACTCCTGCATCTTTCATTTTTTTAGTTAGCATTTCTGCATAACGCGTTGGGTGCAAAGGCATGAATGGCGCTCCAAAACAAGCAGAGAAATTAGGTTGTGGTTCTGTTACACCAGCTTCAGTTCCGGCAACTTTTGCAGTATATCCTGAGATAAAATGGTAAGCAGCCTGACCAGGAGTCAATTTTGAGATTGGAGGCAAAATTCCGAAAGAATCTGCCGTTAAGAAAAATATATTTTTAGGATTATGTCCGATAGATCCTGGCTGAATATTATCAATATGTGTTATTGGGTAACTTACACGCGTATTTTGAGTGATCGATACATCATCATAATCCACTTCGTTTGTTCCCGCTTTGAAAACCACATTTTCTAAAAGCGCTCCTTTTTTGATCGCTCTAAAAATGTCCGGTTCGTTTTCTTCAGATAAATTAATCACTTTAGCATAACATCCACCTTCAAAATTGAAAACAGTATTTTCAGCTGTCCAGCCGTGCTCATCATCACCAATTAATTTACGTGCAGGATCTGCAGATAAAGTTGTTTTCCCCGTTCCTGATAATCCGAAGAAAATCGCAGTATCACCCGCTTCTCCAACATTAGCACTACAATGCATTGGTAATGTATTTTCGAAAACCGGTAAAATGAAGTTTAGAGCAGAGAAAATTCCCTTTTTCATTTCTCCTGTATATCCTGTTCCGCCAATAAGAGCTACTTTCTTAGTAAAATCTAAAATAGCAAAATTAGACTGGCGTGTTCCGTCTACAGCAGGATCTGCCATAAAACTTGGCGCACAAATTACAGTCCATTCTGGAGTAAAGTTAGCTAATTCAGACTCTTCTGGTCTTAAGAACATATTGTAACAAAACAAATTAGACCAGGCTGTTTCTGTTACTACGCGAACATTTAATCTATAATTGGCATCTGCACAAACGTATGAATCGCGAACAAATACTTCTTTATTGGATAAAAACTTTGTTACCTTATTGTATAATTTTTCGAAAGCTTCTGATGAAAACGGAATATTTACATTTCCCCACCAAACTTTATCTTCTGTAATGCTATCTTTTACGATAAAACGATCCTGTGGAGAACGTCCTGTAAACTCGCCTGTATTGATTGCCAATGCTCCTGTTGAGTTTTCGACACCTTGTCCTGATTGCACTGTAATAGCATGCAGTTCGTCTGCTGATAATTGATAGTGAACTTTGGCATTTTCAATTCCTAATTCTTTTAACGAAATCGATTGCGAAAAAAGTGTGTGAGTGTCCATAATTTTGTCGTTGTGTATATTATTTTTTGAGTACAAAAACATTCTTTATTCTGATTCTGAAACACTTAAATTAAAGAATACTAAATTGTTATATTTTTTATCGATAACGACAAAAAAGAATAAAAATTCACAGAAGCAAAGTTTTATGTTATTTATGAGACAAAATTAAAGATTAATTTTTAGATAGAATTTTTTATTCTGTATTTTATGATTTTTGCTTAAAAATACTAACGAATAATGCCAACCAAGCGAGAATTAATAAAAAACCTCCCAAAGGTGTTGCGAATACGATAATTTTAGAATCGAATAATGTAAGATTTTTTGTAGCTAATAAATAGATAGAACCGCTAAACAGAATTACGCCTGCAACCGTTAAATTATAGATTGTTTTTAAAGCTTTGGGAGTAAACTCTTTTCGGGTTGAAATAAAAAGCAAAAAGAAAGCATGATACATCTGGTAACGGACTCCGGTTTCAAAAGTAACCAGCTGCTCAACTGATAAGTATTTTTTTAGAAGATGTGCTCCAAAAGCGCCTAAAATAATAGCCAGCATTCCAATAAATGCACCAGTGAGTATGATTCTTCTTTTCATAATTTTCTATACTTTTAATTTTAAAGCAAAAATACTTCAAAGTATTCAAAAAGCTTTTTACTTTCCAGAATCTTTTTGCAGAAAAAGAATCCTTTACTTTTTTATTAGAAATAAAAAAGAATTCATTTTTTTAAATCATTTCAATTGTTATATTTGTAACAATTTAATATATTTGTGTTATATATTTAAAACATGAGAAGCATTTTAATTGTCGGAGCCGGAAGATCAGCCTCTTCATTGATACGTTATTTACTATCAAAATCAGAAAGCGAAAATCTACATCTTATTGTAGCCGACTTATCATTGGCTTTAGCCGAAAAAAAGACAGAAAACCATCCTAATGCTACTCCCATTGCTTTAAACATATTTGATACCGACGAAAGAAAAGCAGCGATAGAAAGCGCCTCTATCGTGATTTCGATGTTGCCGGCTCATTTACATATAGAAATTGCAAAAGATTGTCTTCAGTTCAAAAAACATCTTGTAACTGCTTCTTATATAAGTGACGCAATGATGGCACTTGATGAAGAAGCTAAAAAGAACAATCTGATTTTCATGAATGAAATTGGTCTTGATCCCGGAATCGATCATATGAGTGCCATGAAAGTTATTGATGAAATTAGGTCAAAAGGTGGCAATATGCTGCTTTTTGAATCGTTTTGTGGCGGCTTGGTAGCTCCGGAATCAGATACCAATTTGTGGAATTACAAATTTACCTGGGCACCAAGAAATGTAGTATTGGCGGGTCAGGGTGGTGCAGCAAAATTTATACAGGAAGGTACTTATAAATACATTCCATACGGAAGTTTATTTCGCCGAACAGAGTTTCTTGAGGTAGAAGGCTACGGTAAATTTGAAGCCTATTCCAACCGTGATTCGCTTAAATATCGCTCAATTTATGGATTGGATGACGTACTGACTTTATACAGAGGCACCATCAGAAGGGTTGGTTTTTCGAAAGCCTGGAATATGTTTGTACAACTCGGAATGACAGATGACAGCTATAGTATGGAAGATTCTGAAAACATGAGTTACCGACAATTTACAAACTCCTTCTTGCCCTATCATCCAACGGATTCTGTTGAAATTAAAATGCGATTGATCTTAAAGATTGATCAGGACGATATTATGTGGGACAAACTTTTGGAACTGGACTTATTTAATCCGGACAAAAAAGTGAATTTACCGAATGCCACTCCTGCCCAAATATTAGAAAAAATATTGTCTGACAGCTGGACATTAGCACCAGATGACAAAGATATGATTGTGATGTACCATAAATTCGGGTATGAATTGTATGGCGAAAAAACACAAATCGATTCGAAAATGGTTTGTATTGGAGACGACCAAACCTATACTGCAATGGCAAAAACTGTCGGACTTCCGGTTGCTATGGCTACCTTATTGATTTTGAATGGAAAGATCACAACTCCCGGCGTACAGCTTCCTATTAAAAAAGAAGTTTATTTGCCAATTTTAAAAGAATTAGAAGAGTATGGTGTTGTTTTTAACGAACAAACCATGCCTTACTTTGGATATAATCCGGACCTATTTTAGTTCAGATTACTTTTTTTTGAGAATTTTTTTTTAGTTTTTAATTTTATCCGCTTCTAATGTCTGGAAGCGGATTTTTTTCTTTTGAGGTTCAAAGGTGCAGAGTGACATAGGTTCAAAGGTTCTCTTTTTTATAACCTTTGTCCCTTTGAACCTATGTTCCTTTGCCCCTTTTTTTCAAAACTTATTTCGCGGCCTGAATCGTTATTGGCAAACTATACATTACACGAACAGGCTTTCCCTGATAAGTTGCCGCCGTCCATTTTGGAGAAAGTTTTAATACCCGAATTACCTCATCGCCTATTCCGTAACCAGCATCTTTTACCGTTTTAATATCAGATAAGGTTCCATCTTTTTCAATAATGAATTGCATATAAGCTTTTCCTTCAAACTTATCTTTTACTGCCGCATCTGGTGTTTTAAAATTTTTACCGACAAATTTATAGAACTCGGCAATTCCTCCAGGAAACTCCGGTGTCTTTTCTATATAAGCCATCGTGTATAAATCTTTTTCTTTAACCTCTCCTTTATTAGCACCTGTTTGTGCCATCGATTTTGCACTGAAAACAAATAGCAATAAAACATACACAGCACTTACAGCAGAAACCTTTAGAACAACTTTAATAGGAGATTTTTTTTTGGTCATCATTAGTAAACGTTTTTTAGTTATTAAATAATTGATATTACTGGCAAGCGAAATTGTGTTTTTATTGGAGACAAAATGCAGCAATAAGTTCTGGTAATTTCTAACCGAACCAAATTGCTTATTTACGGCTTCATCTGCCAAAAATTCGTGATTCAGTTTAATCACTTTTTTGTAGAAAAGAAGAAGCGGATTAAACCAAAAAATAATCTGTAAAATCTCAATAAAAAGAATATCCAACGTGTGTTTTTGATCTAAATGCGCCTTTTCATGTGCTATTAATTCTGATGGAATTTTACCATTTTCAAATTCATTTTTATTGATGAAGATTGTATCCCAGAAAGAGTGCGGCAAAATAGGTTCGTCTATTAGAGCCACTTTATCCCCCTTTACAAATTGCACTTCATTTCTTTTTATTCTTTTATAAAATGAATATAAATTCAAAACAAACCGAAGCATTAACAACAAAGCCACCACGCCATAAGAAACGGCTATTAAAACAGTTAAAAAATCATTTAAGGAGATCGATGCAAGATTTTCACTGTTTTTTTGAATCGCCAATTCATCGAGTTGAATCAGTCCGGTTTTGTTGGAGAAATCAGATTCAAACGAAATAATTTGCAACGGAATTATCAAACTAAAAACTAAACTCCCTAACAAATAAGCGCGATTGAAACGAAGCATCCTTTCGTTTTCTAAAAGCAATTTATAAACGGCATAAAAAACCAAAAGCAGTATTCCTGATTTTAAAAGATAGGTTATCATTTTTTCTTCTTTTTAATTTCTGAATCAATTATTTTCTTAAGTTCTTCTAATTCCGACGTCGACAAATTCGTCTCGGTAGTAAAAAAAGAAGCAAATTGTGAAGCCGAATTATTAAAGAAATTACTAATTAATCCGTTTACGTGTTTCGAGAAATAAACTGTCTTTTTAACCAGCGGATAATATTCTCTCGAATTTCCGAATTCGTTATAAGCAACAAATTTCTTGTCGATCATTCTTTTCAAAAGCGTGGCAACAGTTGTCGTTGCAGGTTTTGGTTCCGGATACGCTTCCAGCAAATCTTTCATGAAAGCTTTTTCAAGCTTCCAAAGATGTTCCATTAATTGTTCTTCTGAGTTTGATAATTGCATTTTTTATAAGGTTCTAAGTTGCTAAGATTCTAAGGTACTGAGTTTTATTTTGATTTTTTTTGTTGACTTATTTTTTCCAGTTCAGGGAGTTCTTTTTTATAGGCTTCAACATCCCAAATTATATCCATCTTTTTTACATAATCGGCTATTGGTCCTAAACCTGCTTCTGCACGTCTTTTGTCTACATTATCAGGATCTTCGAGCGGTGAAACAAATGATTTTTTTGTTATGGAGTTTGTTGCAATCTGACTTCCATAAATTTGTTTTCGGCCCTCTCTTAAAGCAATTCTGTCTTCAAGAAGTGCCAGCGAACTAGCTTTTGCACTTCCTTTTTTTACTGCTTCTCTCATCATGGGCAAATATTTTTGCTGCGTTTTTAAATCTCCATGTTGTATCACTAAAAACAGCGTTTGATTGGCCTGTGAACCTACAACATCTTTTCCAACCCAACCCTTTTCGTCTAAAATTTTACTGATTTTAATTAAATTCAGACTGTCTTTATAGATCATGATTTTACCAATGCTATCAACTAGCTTATGTCCGGAACCTTTCTCTTTGTAAATTTTCATAAAATCTTTACGAATCTCCTGATCGTCTACATAAATAGCCAATAGTTCTTTTTGCAAAGGTTTATCGTAATTTACTTCAATAATATCCAACTTCTTTTGAAGTTTACCGATTGCTTGTTCCCATTCTTTTTTAACATGCAAAGGTTCTAAATCACGTTCATTTTGCAAATATGTTATATTTTCATAACCATTATCGATTGCAAGATTTAACCACTCAAATGCTTTTTTATCCTCTTTTAATAAAGCTGCAGAACAAGATGCATTGTACAAATCTGTTGCTTTTTTTTGCTCTATATTAAATGCTTTTTCATAGTAACCAACTGACAGTTTATACTCTTTTGCTCTATAACATGAGTCTGCTTTTTGAACAAAATCTTTATAGTTCTGTGCTTGTATTAAACTAATGTTCATTACGATAAAAAAGAAAGCAATTATTTTTCTCATAGGTTTAAAGTTAATAGTTTATTTGATTTTTTTTTCCGAGATCAAATCGCCATTATTATACTTTTTGACTTCAATTAATTTTCCTTTATCCGAATAGAATTTCCAATCTCCGAAG
Source organism: Flavobacterium sp. Root420 (assembly GCF_001427905.1). GTDB lineage: Bacteria > Bacteroidota > Bacteroidia > Flavobacteriales > Flavobacteriaceae > Flavobacterium. Next base: position 304,361 of record NZ_LMEF01000012.1, on the reverse strand, counting down.
TAAAACCAATGTGTTTCTTTTGAATTAGTTTCTATTTTAGTTTTTCCTGTTGATTGTACTTTTCCGTTTTCATAATAATATTTAACCGTACAGATTCCGTTTTTGTATTTCTCTGTTTTGTAGATTTTCCCTCCAATGTAGGATTTCCACTTTTTTACAGGTTCATCATGTTTATAATATTCAAACGATTTGTATCTGACATTATCTTGCGTGTAGTCATCAAGCCAAACGCCTTCTTTTTTATGATCGATCTTCTGATTGATGGGTTTGCTTTTGCAGCCTGAAAGCAGCATTCCGAAAAAAAATATCATAAATAGATAACGCATACTTTCTTTTTTCACTCTACACTCATAGATGTTGTTCTACAAATGTAGAGATAAATTTTTAATGTGCAAGTTTTTTTTGAAAAAAGGTTCTGAGGGACTAAGTTGCTAAGGTTTTGAGGTTTTTTTTGCTACAAAGGCTCAAAGACACAAAGTTTTTTACTAGTACCCAGCTTAGATTGGGTTTATAAGAGATGGGAAAGAAATGCTATCCTGAGTCTTTAGGAATGATTTTTTTTTGCTTAGAACTTGATAACTTCAACTTACCTGAGTGCGCGTTAGGGATTACTTCACTAAATTTTATTTGTCATTGGAGTTCAGTGAATATATTTGAGGCGGTATCCTTTTATGAAGTGGAACGGAATAAAAGATATAGCCGAAAGCCCGACCGGAGGGAACGCCCTAAAAAAGAAATTCCAATTTTAATCCCGAGGCCTCGGGACCAAATTCCAAAGTTGTGGGAACAAAAAAAATCCGCTCATTTCTGAACGGATTTTATATATTAAAACTTAGCGTCTTAGCGCCTTCGTGGCAAAACCTTACTTACTTAATTCCACAAAATATTTGTAAAACAACGGAATAGTTTCGATTCCTTTTAAGTAATTGAAGATTCCGAAATGCTCATTTGGTGAGTGAATGGCATCAGAATCCAAACCGAAGCCCATTAAGATGGTTTTGCTTTTTAGTTCTTTTTCAAACAAAGCCACAATCGGAATACTTCCTCCTGAACGAACTGGAATTGCAGGAACTCCAAATGTTTCAGTGTACGCTTTATTGGCTGCCTGATATCCAATGCTGTCAATTGGCGTAACATAACCCTGACCTCCGTGATGCGGCGTTACTTTTACCGTAACTCCTGCCGGAGCAATGCTTGTGAAATGTTTAGTAAAAAGTTCTGTAATTTCATGCCAATCCTGATTTGGAACCAAACGCATCGAGATTTTAGCAAAAGCTTTGCTCGCAATAACTGTTTTTGCTCCTTCTCCCTGATACCCGCCCCAGATTCCGTTTACGTCTAATGTTGGACGAATTGAGTTACGTTCGTTTGTTACATATCCTTTTTCACCATAAACATCGTTTAGCGCTAATGCATTTTTATATTTTTCTAAACTGAAAGGTGCTTTGGCCATTTCGGCTCTTTCTTCAGTTGATAATTCTTGTACTTTATCGTAGAAACCAGGAATGGTAATATGATTGTCTTCGTCATGCAATGAAGCGATCATTTTAGCCAAAACATTAATTGGGTTCGCCACTGCTCCACCGTATAAACCTGAATGCAGGTCACGATTTGGACCTGTAACTTCGACCTCAACATAACTCAAACCTCTTAAACCTGTCGTAATTGATGGTTGTTGGTTAGAAATCATTCCCGTATCAGAAATTAAAATCACATCGTTTTTCAACTTTTCCTGATTGCGTTCTACGAACCAGGCCAAACTTGCTGAACCTACTTCTTCTTCGCCTTCGATCATGAATTTTACATTACAAGGCAAAGTGTTGCTTTGTACCATATATTCCAACGCTTTTACGTGCATGTACATCTGCCCTTTGTCGTCGCAGGCACCACGCGCGAAGATTGCTCCTTCCGGATGAATTTCGGTTTTTTTGATAACAGGCTCGAATGGTGGTGATGTCCATAATTCCATTGGATCTGGCGGCTGAACATCATAATGTCCGTAAACTAAAACGGTAGGTAATTTTGGGTCGATTATTTTTTCTCCATAAATAATTGGATAACCCGGAGTGTCGCAAGTTTCGACAAAATCGCAGCCTGCTTTTGATAAACTTTCTTTTACAGCGGCTGCTGTGTCGATAACATCTTGCGAATATGCGGTGTCGGCACTAACCGACGGAATTTTTAATAATTCGATCAATTCATTGATAAACCGATCTTTATGTTGTTGAACGTATGACTTTATGTTTTCCATTTAAAAGATTTTTATAGAAATTCAAAAATACAAAAAAGAGAATTAATATTTTTTTTCAAAATTGCTTTGAAAATTCGAACTTATGCTTATCTTTGCACCCACAATTACGCGGATATGGTGAAATTGGTAGACATGCCAGACTTAGGATCTGGTGCCGCAAGGCGTGTAGGTTCGAGTCCTATTATCCGCACTTAAAAAGCTTCTGAGAAATCAGAAGCTTTTTTGTTTTTACACACTTTATGTTTTCACTTATTGTTTTATTAGATTCTTTCATACATTTGGCATAAAATTTTATCTTGTCAATCCTTTTCAAGGTAGAGCAACAAAACAAAAAAAGAGGAAACAATGATGGAAAAGTATTTTTCATTTTTTTTTAATAACTGGTGGAAACCAATACTTTTTTGGATTATTTCTATTCTACTTTTGATATTCTCGAGCATTTTTGAAAATTCTATTTTTAAGATTATTTGTTTTATAATATTTGGATTAGCATTACTAAGTTTATTAATCTCCATATTTTACCAATTATCAAAAAGAAAATGGCTCAAAACCATCATAACCTTATTTTTATTTGGAGGAACAGTATTTATAACTATAATATACATTGTTACTCTGTTTTTTATAGAACAAGAAACACCTGACACCTGGGCTAAAAATTTAAAAATTCCAAAAAACATAAATATTGATAACCCTGTTAACATGGAGTCTGATACAGGAAATGATTTTACGAAACCTGACAGCATAACAAATAAAACTGCAAGTAAAACAGAATTTCAGCTTTATAATTCATTCCAACCTGGACTTTATGAATATGATTTTTGGATTGGAAAAATAGAACGTGGGACAGTTTATTTAAAAGCTTTTGAGATTACTCAAAATATAGCACTTTCTGATGAAAGATTACCAAAAAGCAGTTCGGTTAAAATTTACAATCCCACGGATAGTATTAAAAAGTTTGGCACAACCGATGATTTTACAATTTACGAAGGTGATTGGGGAGATCCATATGCAGCAAGATTCGAAGTTTGGTTCAAACCAGACAATGGCAAAACAGAACGAAAATTATTTGTCAAAAATTATAAAATTGAAGGATGGATGCGCTAGAAGTATTCTATAATTCTGAGAATTTTAAATATTTATATACGTTTCAGGTTAAAGTCGTTTCTTTCAGAAATAAAACTAAAAACCTACGTGAATATTTTTTAACATACCAATAGTAAACGGAACAAAAGATGATGTCAAAAAACAAATTTATCCCAACCACTTTAATTGTAATAATAATTTTGACTTCTTGCCAAAGAAATAACTTCAACAAAAATATATCACAGAAAAAAAACACAACTACTAGCAATTCAGCATTGTCTATTGATACATTTTCTACTTTCCCTCCTGAAATTGATGGATGTTCCTGCTATTTTTCTAATGACTCATTAGAATTCAAAAAAGAAAAATACATTTACATTAATAACTTTGCAGAAACGTCATTTTTAAAAGTAAATGGAATTTTAACTAAATTTATCCAAACTGACTTTAAAGAAATTGATTCTTTGAATACTATAGCAAAATACAAAAGTGGAAATTTAAATATGACACTTGAAGTGAAAGATGGAAAACAAAATGGCGATGAAACTTATTTAAAAACAGGTAAAATCAAATTGACAAATAACAATGGAAAAACAATTATAAAGGCATTTTATGGAGAATGTGGTTGTTAACTACTTAATAAAAACCGACAAAACCATAAGATAATTCATTTTAACGCTTACATATGTTCAAAAAAACACTTTCCCCCATTATTATTCTTTTTATTTTAAGTTCCTGTGCCGTTCAGCAAAAAAACCTAGAAATGGATGATTGGTATGCTTTTACTAAAGCCAATACAGCACAACAAAAACCATCAGAAATTTATGAGTTTAAAGACGGAATGATTCGCATGCATGGAAATGACAATAGCTGTTTGATGACCAAAAAAAGCTATAAAAATTTTGAACTTGAATTAGAATACAGATGGAATTTGGAAGAGCAATACAAAACAACCAGCACAAAAAACAGCGGTGTAATGTATAATATTCCGCTAGATGCATCTGACAAAATTTGGCCAAAAGGAATTCAGTTTCAAATAAAAGAAAATACTACGGGTGATTTTATTTTCCTGGATCAGGTAACGGCAAAAGTAAATGGAAAATTAATTGAAGCCGGATCAAGTGTTGTTTCTCCTAAGTTTTTAGCCAATGAGAATCCGTATGGTGAATGGAACTCTGTTATTATTATGTCTTTCAACGGGATAATTACACAATACTTAAACGGAAAATTGGTAAATGAGTGTACGGAGGCTTCTTCGACAGAAGGTAAAATTTCTTTGAATTATGAGCGCTCACCAATTGATTTCAGGGATATTAAGATAAAAGGGATTAAGAACGAATAATTTTTTGGCTAAAATCTTTTTTCTGTTATCTAAAAAAATAAAAAAACTATAAGAAGATGCAAATATCCAAAGAGAGAAAGATCGAACTGTTTATTGTGGGATTATTAAGCTTAATCATCTTAAGTAGTTTTATAAATTTTAGAAACATTCATGTAAAATTCCACAACAAAACTGGAGAAGATCTTGATTCATTAATTGTAGCAGGAACTTTGATTGGACATCTGAAAAGTAATAGTTCAACAGAATATATTGACTTTAAAGAATTCCGCTTTGATGATGAACTCCCATACGAACAAATTATCTCGATTATAAATAATAAAAAAACACATCAACTCAATTGGAGCTGGTGCGGTACGGGAAGAAATACAAAATCTAAAGGATCCTATAGCTTTGATTTAAAAAAACAAATAGATGAAAAAGGAAACGTCTGTTTATATCTGGTAGAGCATAATAAAAAAATGTTTTGGGAAGAAAACTAAAAATAACCTCCAGTTAAACTGAAGGTTATTTTTAGTTCAGGATAAATCCGTCTGGTTTGTCATTTCGAGGAACGAGAAATCACACTAGGAACTCCGCAATCAAAATCGCCAATCTTTGTAGAGCCACAGGTGCGATTTCTCGTTCCTCGAAATGACAAACTGTGTGTGAATTGGAATTTATTAGCCCTTCAATAATTCCAAAACCTTATCCACATTAACTTCACTATAATCATTGATATAAAAATCACACGGAGGCAATTGTTCTTTTGTATGTGTACTCAAAACACCAACTACTTTCATTCCTGCATTTAAACCCGCTGTAACTCCTGAAAAAGAATCTTCAAAAACAACACAATCTGACGGAGCAACTCCAACACGTTCTGCCGATTTTAGATATACTTCCGGATTTGGCTTATGAGCTTTTACATCTTCGCTTGACATCATCGAATCCATTTTTTCGTCTAGTTTTAAAACATTGGCAATCAAATCCAAATTCGCACGCGGCGCAGATGTTGCAACAGCTGTTTTAAATCCACGAGATTTCAATTCGCTTAAAAATTCCAAATAATGCGGAATCGTTTCAACCTTATCTTTATAAACTTCACGGAACATTCCTTCTTTTTCGTCTTCGAGTTTTGTTAGTTCTTCTCCGGTAATAGGGCGCTTAAAGAAATGCGACATGATATAACCGTTGTGTTTTCCGTACATATGTTCCTCAAACTCTTGTTCTGAGTGAGGAATTTGATATTTATCGAAAAATGCCTCGAAAGCTTTTGCATGATGTGGATTCGTGTGACAAATAACGCCATCCATATCAAAAATCACACATTGCTGCTTCATTGTATATTTTGTTTTTTTAACGGCTGCAAGATAGGTAATAAAGGTTTATTTCACAGAGATTCGCGGAGGTTTTTCGCGGAAATTCGGAGAGTTTTTTTAATCTCGCAAAGGCGCAGAGGCGCAAAGTTTATTTTTAAAGGAATCATTAAGCGTGCTGTTTGTCAATTTCGAAACGAGAAATCTTAGTGAAAAGCTTTATAAAGATTGGATTCTCGTTGCAGAGATTTCTCTTCCATCTAAATGACGCAAAATGAGAAAAAACTTTTCGAACCTTGCGTAAATCTTTAGCTCCCGATAGCTATCGGGATTGCGGTTAAGTTATAAATCCCTATAAAAACAAAAAAGCCTTTCCGTTAAGAAAGGCTTCTCCCAATATTGCGGTCTGGACGGGACTCGAACCCGCGACCCCATGCGTGACAGGCATGTATTCTAACCAACTGAACTACCAAACCCACTGCGTTATTGTGACTGCAAAAATACAATAGAACTTTGATTCTGCAAGGGTTTTTAGGAATTAAAATTGAGAATCTTTTAATAGACTAAATTCCAATATTTTATCCCGAGGCTTCGGGACCAAATTCTAATTTAATACGCAAACCTTTGTCAAAGTTTGAAACTTTGACAAAGGTTTTTCGTATAGAAACATCCATCATCTTGCTAAACATAGCCCGTGGTTTCAACCACGGGGATACCGATTGTGACCATGATTGTGTCCCCGTGGTTGAAACCACGGGCTATGTATAAAAATCCAATTCAATAAATCATTATAAACAACAAAGTCCGCAAAGCTTTAAAAAACTTTACGGACTTTGCGTATCCCGATAGCGCCCCTCTGCGGTTAAATCAAAAGTGTCGTAAATCAAAAAAGCCATCCACAAAAGTGGAAAGCTTTTCATTGGTCTAACTACTAAACCAGCTACGAGTTACAAAGTCGTAGCAAACAACACAACTAATCTTAGATACCATTTTTGGGCAAAAAAGCCTTTCTTAAAAGAAAGGCTTTCCCCAATATTGCGGTCTGGACGGGACTCGAACCCGCGACCCCATGCGTGACAGGCATGTATTCTAACCAACTGAACTACCAAACCTCTGCGTTATTGCGGTTGCAAAGATAGTACAGAATTTCATTTCTGCAAGTATTTTGCTAAAAAAAAATAAATATATTTTTAAATCCTTAGCCAAAGTTTTGTTTTTCAACTAAATATGTAGTCAGGATTTTTTCAAAATTATCACCAACATTGACCGGAACGTACTTAATTTGGTTCTTGGCACAGGTTAAAGCCAGGGTTTTAAAGTACGCTTCTGCCCTTTTTTCATATTCTACTTTTACATTATCGGCAAAAATCGACACCTCTTCGCCCGATTCTAGGTCAATAAACTTCCTTGGCGTGTTATCAAAATCGAATTTGAGCTCGGTTTCATTATCTACCACATGAAATAAAACTACTTTATGTTTGTTGTGTTTTAAATGTTGCAAGGCATTAAAAAGCTTTTCATCGTCTTCTGACTGAAACATATCAGTAAACAAAATAATCATCGAACGGCGGTGCATTTTCTCTGCAATCTGATGCAAATACGTAATAGTATCGGTACTTTTTTTGACTTTTGGCTGTTCTAATAATTGCTCCAGTTTGTTAAGCAGCATTCTATGATGACGATCACTTCCTTTTTCGGGAGCGTAATATTCGTAATTATCGGAAAAAACGCTTAAACCAACGGCATCGCGCTGTTTCTTTAAAATATTCATCAAAACGGCCGAAGCCAAAACTGCAAAACCAATCTTTTTTTCATAGAATGGCTGGTTCGATTTTAATTCCGGATAATGCATCGACGACGAATTATCGACAATAAGATGACAGCGTAAATTGGTTTCTTCCTCAAAACGTTTCGTGTACAAACGATCGGTTTTGGCAAATAATTTCCAGTCGATATGTTTGGTGCTTTCTCCGGTATTGTAGACTTTATGCTCGGCAAATTCAGCCGAAAAGCCATGAAACGGACTCTTGTGCATTCCGGATATAAAACCTTCCACAACCTGATTCGCCAGCATTTCAAGATGCTGAAAACTGGAGACTTTTTCTATTTCCGATTCAATTTTCATTCGGTTTCTTTTTTAATATTTTGAGCGCGGTACAAACCGTCTGTCGCCTGAAATAATTTTCGTTTTAATATCGGACTAAAATTAGGGTTTTCTTTTAAGAAACGCTGCACTTCATCAAAAGCATATTTCGACGAATATTTCCCAATCGTATTATTCAGCCAGTCTTTCGGAAAGAAAATATCTCCGGTGCGCTGAATTCCCTCTGTCAAATCTAATGAAAATCGGATGTATTGCTGCGCACTTTCCTGACGCAGCGGATGATGAATATTCGCCAAACCAACCGAAACCCAGGCTTCTTTTTCTCTGTTCTTATCCTCTTTTAACGATTCCATAAAAGCGTTACGAACCGATTCATCTTTAGATAACGAAGGAAGCAAAAACTCGAATCGTTTTTGTTTGTCCGGATTGGTGATGGTTGTTCTGGTTCTTTCCAGAATTTCATCTGCTTTTTCATGTTTGAATATGGCCAGATTCATCGCGATATTGGTGTAATCGTCTTCGTTTAGTTTCAAATTCGAAATCAAAACTTCTTTGTTCCAGATCTGATATAATTTGGCTTTCGCCGAATCTGAGTAGGCAATAGAACTGAATAAATTGAACAACGTCTTTTTGATATTACTTGTCAAATTCGTTTGCAATCTTTCATATAAAATAGCCTCAAGTTGTTGCTGAACTTTATGCTGTTGCTTCTCGGTAAGGAATCTCCAAAAAATTGAATTCAGATTATTGGAGGCAATTTTTAAAACCAACTCATTTTCTTCTGTTTGAATTCCTCTCAAAAAACAATCAAAAGCTTTGATCGGCGAAAGGTTTCCAATTAAAGTGTTTTCATAAAGATTACTGTAACTCGAAGCTCTTGCAACCTCATCTTTCAAGGTTGAAATAGCATTTAAATGATTCCCGTCAAGCGGAAAAACACCATATCCAAAACCATTATAATTGTAAATAATCGTATTCGGTTTTTCAAGTCCGACAGCTTCTTTCAAAAGAAGGTTCTTGTCTTTTATATTGACGTTTAAAACCTTCACATTATCCGAATAAACCAATCCAATTTGAAAAACCTGAGGCCAGACATTTCCTGATTTGTCTTCTGCTTTTTGCTGAATTTCAAATTTCTTGATTTTGTTTTGAGCATCATATTCTATTTTATCACTAAAAATAGCCCTGCCCGATTGATTCACCCAAACCTTGCTCCACTTTTGCATGTCGAGCGGCGTTTCGGCATCCAGAATTTCAACCAGATTATTCCAGTCCGCATTGTCGTTGGAGTATTTTTTAATGTATTTCTCAATTCCTTTCTGGAACGCTTCTTTCCCCATCGAAGCTTCCAACTGACGCATCATGATTGGCGCTTTGTTGTAAATAATTGCTCCATAAAGTGAACCGGCATCTTTCAGATTGGCTAAATGCTGTTTGATTGGATGTGTGCCCAACGAACGATCTTCCGCGTAAGCGTTATTATAATGCGCCGAAAAAAACTGCAAATTATGATTGACCTTGGGAAAAATTGGATTCATGATTTTGTCTGCCATAAAATTCGCAAACACCTCTTTCATCCAGACATCATCAAACCATTTCATTGTCACCAAATCGCCAAACCACATATGCGAAGTTTCATGCGCGATCAATTTTGCACGATCTAATTTTTCGCTGTCCGTGGCGCTATTATCTAGAAATAAAGTCGATTCGCGATACTGAATCGCCCCAACATGTTCCATTCCGCCATATTGAAAAACAGGAATCGAAGCAAAATCCAGCTTCTGGAATGGGAATTTATAATTGGTATATTTTTCTAAGAATTCTAAAGATTGTTGGTGTAATTTAAAAATCGTATCGGTGCTAACCTGAATCTTCTCCGGATTATTTTCACGATACAACATCGTCATTTCTAAATTGCCCGGTTTCTGTGTTACGCTTTTGAATTTTCCAGCTACAAACGAAAACAAATAGGTACTCATTTTGTCTGATTCTCCAAAAGTGTAGGCCGTAAAATCCCCTTTCTCGACTTTCTGTTTTATATCGGCTCCAGCCAAAACCGACCAATCCTTTGGCACCGTTAAACTCAATTTATAAGTCGCTTTAATATCCGGTTGATCAAAACACGGAAACAGCGTACTCGCCCGATCCGGAACCAATAAAGTATATAGAAAATCGTCGTTGCGATTCAACGATAAATTGCCTGCTATAAAAGAAATAGTAATCGTATTTTTTCCTGAAATCAAACTTTCAACCGGAATCACAATATGTCCTTTTTCGTGTAAAATGACGATATTTTTCCCGTTTGCTGAAACTGATTTTATGTTCTCCGTCTTCTCCTTAAAATCCAAATACAAAGGCTGACTTAAATCGGATAAAATCAAATCCAAATTTAAAGTAGAAATAATATCCTGCTCTTTCTGATTCGGAATTTCAAAAGACAATCCGTACGAAACATTAGAAATTTGATGTTTACGAAAAATAGCCATTTGCTCTGAAACGCCATTTTCTAAAACAAGATTGCCATTTTGTTTGGATTGCGAAAAACCAATTGTAATAAAAGTAAAAAGACAAAGAAAGCTGTAGCGGATTTTCATTTTTAAGAAATATAAGATTCGTTAAAAATAAAAAAAGGATTCGGATTAAAAGAGGGTTTGCCACGAATTGCACGAATTTCATTTTGATTACACTTAAAAAAAGGGTTTACCACAAATTACACTAATTTCCACAAATTTTTTATTTTGCTACAGATTAAAAAATCTTTTTAATTCTTCTAATCTGTGGCAAAAATCCGTCCTAATTTTCAAATATTTTAATTTGTGAAAATTAGTGTAATTTGTGGTAAAAAAAAGGGCCAATTTCAAACCATTTTTAATTCGTGGAAATTCGTGCAATTCGTGGCAAACCTTTTATAATTCGTGGCAAACCCTTAAAATAAAAAAGGCTTGACTTTCGTCAAACCTCTTTTATATAAATTATAATCTTACGATTACAACAAAGCGTCTAAACTATCTGCGTAGGTTTGTTTCGGAGCAACTCCTACTTGTTTTCCTACTACTTCACCGTTATGAAAAACCAAAACGGTTGGTATGTTACGCACACCATATTTTGCAGCGAATTCCTGGTTTGCATCTACATCTACCTTACCAACAACTACTTTACCTGCGTACTCATCGCTCAATTGGTCAATGATCGGACCAACCATTCTACAAGGACCACACCATGCTGCCCAAAAATCTACCATTACCGGTTTATCTGATTTTAAAACTACTTCGTCAAAAGTAGCATCTGTTATTGCTAATGCCATAATATCTTAGGTTTAAATTATGTCTGAATTATTAATCTTCAAACTAGAGTACAAATTTAAAAATTAAATACGAATGAAACACCATTCCCAAATTAGTTTTGATTATAAATGCATTGTCAATAGTTATATAATTTACATATCAGTTATTCAAAAAACTATTTCAACATAATAAATTGAAAACCAAATTATTAAAAACGGCACTAATTTTTATCATATCTTTAATGATTAAGAAAATTCGTCCAAATGAAAGAATCTTTACATAAAATAAAACAATTTTTACAATCGGCACGTTTTAAAAAATACGCTAAACGTTTTGGCTTTTTTGTTTTGGGACTTATCGCATTGGTACTTCTTGCCGGTGGCGGACTGTCCATTTATTTTAATCGGAACAAAACCGAAATAATGGCCAAAATCAATACCAAAATCAACGACAATATAAATGGCGATTTTCATATTGGCGATTTTCAATATAAATTTTTAACCGGTTTACCCAATTTCACTTTAGCCTTAAAAGAGGTCGAACTCAAAGACAAACAATGGAAAACCCATAAACATACTTTACTAAAAGCCAAAGAAATAGAAGTGCGTTTAAACGTCTGGAGTTTATTGCAAAAGGAAATCAGCATTCATAAAATCCTGATCAACGACGCCCAGATTTATCTGTATAAAGCCGAAAATGGGTATTCAAACTCTGACATTTTTAAACCAAAAAAGAAAAAAACACCCGAAAATAAAACCGATACCGAAACCACAATTGACCAGGTCGACCTCAGCAAAGTTCATTTTATTTTAGACAATCATGTGGGGCATAAATTATTTGATTTTGATGTGGCCAGTTTACAATCAAAAGTAAATTATGATGGAGACGATTGGGAAACCGATGTGTTTTTAGACACTCAAATAACCAGTTTGGCTTTTAATACTGTTCACGGAAGTTTTGCCAAACAAAAACAGCTCAAAGGAACTTTCGCTGTTTCTTATTCGGCCGAAAGAGAAAAAATAGATGTTAAAACGGATGATTTAAAAATTGGATCCGATTCCTTTGATATTGTGGCTTTTTTCAATTTAGCCAAAGGCAGCGCACTGTTCGGCATTAATATCAGCACTACAATTTTATGGCAAAATGCTTCTAATTTATTATCGGCAAACATCAGTTCGAAGCTGAACCATTTTAATTTAAAAAAAGAAATTGATGTGAATTGCGACATCAAAGGCGATTTTAATGCCGAAGGTGATCCGAGAATCGTCGTTCAGGCCGAAGTGCACAATAACGAATTGAGTATTCCGGATGGCTTATTGACCGATTGTAATTTCAAAGGTATTTTTACCAATAATTTCAAACCAAAAGAAGGCTTTAATGATGCTAATTCGGCTATAATCCTAACGCGTTTTTCTGCAAAATACAGAAATGTACCGCTTAAAATTGCGCAATTATCGATCAACAATCTCGAAAAACCATTGGCAACCGGAATCGTAAATTCTGATTTTGATCTTCCGGTTATCAACGAAGAAAACACCGAAAAATGGATTCATTTTACCGAAGGCCACGCCACGCTTAACTTAAAATTTCAGTTTGACATTGTCAATTTATACATCACCAAACCGCGTTTTATTGGGAATGTAGACGTTAAAAACGTTTCTTTCCATTTTATTCCTAAAAACGTTCACGCCGAAAAAATCAATGTGAAACTTGATTTTACGCAAGAAGCTTTAATCATTAATAAAATTGATTACAAGCACAAAAACAACACTATTTATATAGATGGAAGAATCAATAATTTCCTGAATCTCTATTACGATGCTCCTGAAAAGATGGTCGTAAACTGGAATATCTATTGCCCCAATATCGATGTCAAACAGTTTCTGGGCGTTCTGGCTACTTCTCAAAAAAAGAAAGTAACTTCCAAAAAACCATCTATGTCGTATCAATTGCGCAACGCGATCGAAAAATGTATAGTCGACATTAACCTCAAAGCCGATAAAATTACGTACAATAAATTGACCGCCACCAACACCAAAGCCCAAATCCAGATGATCGATTCCCGATTGGTGATCAAAAACGGCTCACTGCAAACCTGTAACGGAAGCATTAATTTTAGCACCACACTTTCTCCAACTGGCAAAAATTATAGTTTCGCCTCCAACGCACAGGTCAATCAGGTAGATATTACCCGTTTTTTAAAGTCGTTTAGCAACTTCGGAATCAAATCGTTTTCTCCAAATAACATCCGTGGAAGACTTACCAGCAATGCCAATTTAACCGGTATGATCAACAGCAACGGCGAATTGGTCCCGAATTCGGCACACGGAAATCTGACTTTCAATGTCGTTCATGGCGCTTTAGTAAACTTTGAACCTATTATGAAAGTGGGCAAGTTTGCGTTTCCGTTTCGCGATGTCGAAAACATCACCTTCAGCGATTTATCCGGCGATTTCAAACTTCGTGGAGAACTCGTCGATGTCAATAAACTCACCATAAGTTCCAGCGTGCTCAACTTCGATGCCGAAGGTATTTATTCCTTTGGCCGTGGCACCAATTTAGCCCTCACCATACCCCTCCGAAACTCCAAAGGCGACGCCAAAATGGCAACCAAAGCAGAACGCGACGCCGTCCGCGACCGTGGCATTGTCCTGCATTTACTTGCCGTTGATGATGGTGGGAAAATGAAAATTAAGTGGGGGAAGAAGGATAAGGGGAAGAATAAAAAAGATAGGTAATCCATTTATTACGCCTAACAACACGCAGTTTGTCACTCTGAGCGAAGTCGAAGAGCCACGCAAGAAACTCGACAAAGATTGGCACTAAAGTCTAATAATAATGCATACTAACAACCCAGTTTGTCACTCTGAGCGAAGTCGAAGAGCCACGCAAGAAACTCGACAAAGATTGGCACTAAAGTCTAATAATAAAGCATACTAATAGCCCAGTTTGTCACTCTGAGCGAAGTCGAAGAGCCACGCAAGAAACTCGCCAAAGATTGGCACTATAGTGTAATCAAGGTTGCCATTACACCCGTGTATAAACACCCAGTTTGTCATTTCGACGAAGGAGAAATCCTCGCAAGAAACTCGATAAAGATTAGCACAGAACACAAGAAAGAATTGGAATTTGGAATTTAAATTTTGGAATTTCTTTTTAATTAGGAGCTATTTCCTGCTATCCACTTGTATCTTTTTAGGCAGATCATTTACGGTAAGCGAGATATTTCCGATGGCCTAAAAAGGATACCGCTTCTATCAGGGCTAAGGGACTTGGTTTCATGAGAAAGCTTAAATTCTTATAATAAGAGAAACGAAACATCTTCAATAATGATTATCTTTCATTATTATTAAAAATATTAATTCTCGCTTGCAAAACATCGTAGTCAAAATGTCTCAAATTATAAATGTCACATGTGCAATTATCTTAAAAGATGATAAAGTATTAGTTGCCCAAAGAAATGAAAAAATGAAATTACCTTTAAAATGGGAATTTCCCGGTGGCAAATTAGAAATTAATGAAAATGAAGTTGATTGTATTAAGAGAGAAATAAAAGAAGAGATAAACATAGAAATCACAGTGTTAAAAAAACTTTCCCATAGTGTTCATGATTATGGTACTTTTAAAATTAATTTAATTCCTTTTTTAGCTCACTATCTTTCCGGTGAAATTAAATTAGCAGAACACAAAAATTATAAATTGTTAGAGAAATCTGAATTATTAAATCTTGATTGGGCTGAAGCAGATGTACCAATCGTTGAAGAATTTTTAAAACTTGAAATATGAACCAAGGGTTATATGAAGAATTAGTTACTAAACTAATAAACTATAAAATAAACGAGCTAGATAAAGAAACATTTCAAGTAAAAAAAACTCCAATAGATAAAGCAGAAGCAGCTCAGATTTTATCCCAACATATTGGTAATACTATAAAACATGCTTTCACACTAATTAAAGGTGAAGATGCGATTGAGACACAAATTGAAATTGCAAATAAGATTATTCTATTTCTAAAAGAAGAACTTAAAAAAGAAGAATTCGAAGATGATTTAATTGAAACAGAAGGAAAAATTTTAAAAGCTGTTTTTACAAAAATAGACACACATTTCACGGACTTAGATTTGCATTTAAAAGAAATTACTCCTTACACTAGACTTATTCATAGTGAACTCTTTACAGGAGGTAATTCTGGAACAACACTTGAAAGTGAATTGCGAAAGGAAATCTTATCATCTGATAAAATTGATTTATTGGTTTCGTTTATTAAATGGAAAGGAATCAGAATTCTTGAACGTGAATTGAGAGAATTTACAGAAAGAGGTGGAAAGTTAAGAGTAATTACGACTACTTATATTGGTGCAACGGACTCAAAAGCAATTGAATTCTTAGCATCATTAAATAATACAGAAGTAAAAGTTTCCTATAATACAGGAAATGAACGTTTACACGCAAAAGCTTATTTATTTCAAAGAAATACTGGGTTTCATACTGGTTATATTGGTTCTTCAAATTTTTCTCGTTCAGCTTTAACTGATGGATTAGAATGGAATCTAAAAGTTACAACCAAAGAAGTCGGACATATTATTGATAAATTTAAAAAAACATTCGAAGCGTATTGGCAAAATGCAGACTTTGAATTATACGACATCAACATTCATTCTGAAAAATTAGTTGAGGCTCTTAAACAAGGCCGATTTTCAAAGGAATATACTTTTTCAACAACATATTTCGACATCAAGCCTTTTCATTATCAAAGTGAAATCCTTGAAAAATTAGAAGTCGAAAGATTAGTTCATAATAGAAACAGAAACCTTTTAGTTGCCGCTACAGGAACAGGAAAAACGGTTATTTCTGCATTTGATTATAAAAATTTTAAAAACAACAATAAGTCATCAAAATTACTTTTTGTTGCACATAGAAAAGAAATTTTACAACAAGCAAAAACCACTTTTCAAGGCATTCTAAAAGATAATAATTTTGGAGATTTATGGGTTGATGGTATAGAAACAAATTCTAACGAATATGTTTTTGCTTCTGTTCAAACTTTAAACAATAGACTTAAAGAAATTAAACTTTCTCCTGAATATTATGATTTTATCATTGTTGATGAAGTGCATCATATTTCTGCAGCAACATATAGACCAATAATAAATTATTTCAAACCAAAAGTGCTTTTGGGACTCACCGCAACTCCTGAAAGAATGGATAATGCAGATATTTTGGCGGATTTTTGTAATCGTATCGCTGCTGAAATTAGATTACCTGAGGCATTAAATAAAAAGTTATTATGCCCTTTTCAGTATTTTGGAATTACTGACAGTATTGATTTAACCAATGTAAATTGGGAAAAAGGCAAATATGTAGCAAGCGAATTAACAAGTTTGTATACAAAAAACAATGTACGAGTTGGAGAAATAATCTCCAACCTAAATAAATACACGAATGACATAAATGATGTGCGCGCTATTGGCTTTTGTGTGACAATAGAACATGCCACTTTTATGGCAGAAAAATTCAATTTAGCGGGTTTAAAAGCAGAATATTTAACTGCTCAAAATTCTAACAATCGTGATAGAATTAGAGAGCAATTCAAGAAAAAAGAATTTAATTATTTATTTGTAGTTGATATTTTCAATGAAGGTGTAGATATTCCTGAAATTGATACCGTTTTGTTTTTAAGACCAACTGAAAGCTTGACAGTTTTTCTTCAACAGTTAGGCCGAGGCTTGCGTTTGGCAGAAGGAAAAGATTGTTTGACTGTTTTAGATTTTGTTGGAAATTCAAGACCAGAATATGATTTTGAGAACAAATTTAGAGCCTTAATCGGCAAAACGACAACATCTGTTCAAAAAGAAATTGAAGATGACTTTCCACATTTACCTTTAGGTTGTTCTGTTGTTTTGGAGAAAAAAGTAAAAGAAACAATTCTTGAAAACATAAAAAAGGCAACATCTTTAAATGTAAATCAATTAATAACTAAAATCACAAATTTTCAACATCAAACTGAATTGCCATTAACTTTAAATAATTTTATTGGGCTATACCATATTCCTATTGAAACGATTTATAAAAAAGATAGCTGGTCTAGATTACTACAACGAGCAGGAATAATTAAAGATTTTGAAAACACTAATGAAAAACAGATACTTTCTGCGATCAATAAAAAATGGTTATCTACCAACTCTACTAGTTATTTCAATTTCATTTTAATGATTGCCAGAAAAGGTTTCAACATTAGAATTTCTGATTTTGACGAAAATCAAAAAACTATGTTACTAATGCTACATTATGATGTCTGGCAAAATGCTGGTGGATTCGATTCTTTGGAAAAAAGTATAGTCCAAATAGGAAAAAACAAAACTCTTGTTAATGAAATTATAGAAGTTTTAGAAATATTAATTGATAAAATTGGTTTTAAAGAAATTGACATTCAATTACCTTATGACCAACCATTAAAGTTGCATGCACGTTATACAAGAGATCAAATATTAGTAGCTTTCGGCCTAAGTACATTTGATAAAAAATCATCTAATAGAGAAGGTGCCGCCGAAAACAAAAGTTTAAATACTGAAATACTTTTTATCAATTTAATTAAATCTGAAGAGGATTTTTCTCCTACAACTATGTATGAGGACTATGCAATAAATGAGACATTATTTCATTGGCAGTCACATAATGCTTATGGACCAGAAACTGACAAAGGAGTTTCATACATAAAACATCTTGAAAGAAATAAAAAAATATTACTTTTTGTCAGAGAAAAAGGTAAAGATGAAAATGGAAACACACTCGGATATGTTTTTATTGGAGAAGGTGTTTTTAAAGAAACTGAAGGTTCAAAACCAATGAATATAAAATGGGAACTAAATGAACCAATACCAAATTACCTTTGGACAGAGTCTGCAAAAATGTCGATAGGTTAGTTTTTAAAACAAAAAAACTTCAATTCTTGATATTTAGTTTGCTTATCGTCGCGGAGTTTCGAGTGTCATTCTTCGTTCCTCAGATTGACAAACTGGCCGTTAAAAATTCCCCAACAAATTTCATAATGTTTTATTAACTCACTTGGCATTTCATCTTAAATAAGATAGCTTTGAGAAACAATCATTAAAATATAAACCATATGAAAATTCAAATCAATACCGACAAAAACATCGAAGGACACGAAAGATTAGAAGCTTATTTTTCCGGAGAATTAGAAAAAGGGCTTACCCGTTTTGAAGAAAAAATAACCCGCGTTGAAGTACATTTCGGAGATGAAAATGGAGAGAAATTCAGCTTAAACGATAAAAAATGTGTAATCGAAGTCCGTACTGCAAAACTACAACCCATAACCGTTACAGAACACTCTGATACACTTGAAAAAGCTTTTAGCGGTGCTTTGGCTAAAGCCAAAAAAACATTGACGACTACTTTCGAAAAGCAAAAAACATTTTAGATATAAGATTTCATAAAAAAAAGACGTTTCGATTTGAAACGTCTTTTTTTTATGTTTAAACAGGTTCAAAGGCTCAAAGGGACAAAGGTCTGATTTCCTTTGTGCCTTTGAGCCTTTGTAGCTTTGCCCCTTTCCTTTATGATTTTGGCAAAGGCTGACCTACTGCGATGTCGCAACGGTGTCCGGGTTGTCCGTGAGCCGGATTCATTCCTTCAGCAACTTTTGGTGCTTCGGTACTTAATAAAGCCGGAACTGCATTTTCGGTACCCGCTGGTGGTGTAACCGTAAAAGTTTTCGATGTACTTCCGCTTTGGGCTGGTGTTGCCGCAACTGGTTTTGCAACCGGCGAATTTAAAGGCGCTCCAACCGGAATATCACATCTGTGACCTGGTTGTCCGTGCGACGGGTTCATTCCTTTAGCCACTTTTACCGGAGCCGCAACAGTTGTTGTGGTGACCATATTTTTCTGATTCGGATTTACCTGTACCGTTTGTGTGGGTTGTGCAGTTGCCGTTTGTCCTTGCGTTGGTGCCGAATTCAATGGCGCACCCACTGCAATATCGCAACGATGTCCTGGTTGTCCGTGTGCCGGATTTAATCCTTTTGTTTCTCCCAATACCGTATTCGGATTGGTTTGTGGCTGTGTCGCCTCTACTACCGACTTGACTTTGGCCGTATCTTTTACCAGTCCCAATTTAACTAATTCAGAAGTGGGCGTACTTTCCTGAGGTTCTAATTCCTTTTTGCAGGACACAAAAAGCAAAGAAGTAATAACGATCGAACTGATAAATATTTTCGGATTCATGATGTGGTATTTTTAGAGCATTCAAATATAGTAAATGAATGTTTATGTTTAAACCATATAAGTAATATAAGAGAATTTAAGTTTTGCTTTTCTTTGTCGGTTAATCTCGCAATCCCGATAGCTATCGGGAGCAGAGGCGCAAAGTTTTTGTTTCACGCAGATTTAAAAAGATTTAAGCAGATCGTCGCAGATTATTTATAGATTAAGATAAAATCATTAAAAATCTGCCTAAATCTGCAAAATCTGCGTGAAACTTTTATCTTTTGGCATTAGATTCTTATCTTTAACTCAAATAAGATAACCATGAAAAAATCAGTTCTCCTTTTATTATTTGTAACAGTTTTTGCTAATGCACAAAATGCCGAAAAGGAAAAAATTAACAAAACACTCGACGCCTGGCATAAAGCTGCGGGTGATGTGAAATTTGATGCTTATTTTGATTTAATGGCTGATGATGCCATTTTTATTGGAACGGATGCTACCGAAAACTGGAATAAAAAAGATTTCAAGATTTGGGCAAAACCTTTTTTTGACAAAGGAAAAGCATGGAATTTTACGGCATTAGAACGTCATATCTTTTTTGATAAAACCGGAAATGTTGCCTGGTTTGATGAATTGCTTAACACACAAATGAAAATTTGTCGCGGTTCAGGCGTTTTGGTTAAGGTGGGAAAAGAATGGAAAATTCAGCATTACGTTTTATCGATGACCGTTCCGAATGACGAAGTAAATGCGGCAATTAAAATAAAAGCACCAATCGAAGACGCTTTGATTGAGAAGCTAAAGAAAAAATAAAACATTTTCTAAGTTTCTTCTTATAATCCTAACTTTTCTAAGGCTTTACAAAAAAACATATCAAATCAATTATAATACAATTGACAATATTAGCCTAAATTTAGAAGCTCAAAATAACATTGTCTCAAAAAAACAACCCGAATTTTACAATATTGACTAAAATAAAAACTTAGCCTCTATTTTTACAGCCCTCAAAATCAAAATCTTTATTTTTTTTTAACTTTGACCCCAAAAAAAATAGGGCCCAATAAAGTATTTGAAAAATGAAAATAGAAAGACGCTGGATCATTTCCTTTATTATTATTAGTATTGTTTGTATTACGGGTGCATTTTGGCCAACGGTTACTGAAAACAGTTATGTCTTATCAGAATTTGGCACTACAGATCAAATTGTTCCTGCCGATGTTGCCTGGATGTTAACTTCTTGTTGTCTGGTTTTGATCATGACACCGGGATTATCCTTTTTCTATGGCGGAATGGTAGGCAAGAAAAATGTCATTTCGACCATGTTGCAAAGTTTTATCTGTTTGGGCGTTGTGACGCTTTTATGGGTTGTTGTTGGTTTTAGTTTAGCTTTTGGAGATCCGGTAGGTTTTGGATCTGGAGAACATTTTTACAGCTTCTTCGGAAATCCGACCACTTTTGCTTTTATGGATTACGTTAATATTTTACCACATAAAAAACTGGCAAGCACAATTCCGTTCATGCTTTTTGCTTTGTTCCAAATGAAATTCGCCATCATCGCGCCGGCAATTATTACAGGTTCGTTTGCAGAGCGCGTTCGTTTTATCTCTTATTTAATTTTCATCAGTTTATTTACTATTTTCATATACGCTCCGTTATGTCACGCCGTTTGGTATCCTACAGGAGTTTTAGGAAGTTATTTTGGCGTTAAAGATTTCGCCGGAGGAACTGTAGTACATATGAGTTCAGGATTTGCTGCACTTGCCGGAGTTATCGTTTTAGGAAAAAGAAAAAACAGCGACCATATTCCAACCAACATTCCGTTTGTATTATTAGGAACCGGAATGCTTTGGTTTGGCTGGTTTGGTTTCAATGCGGGTTCGGCACTTGCTGCTAATGGAACTGCCGCAATGGCGTTTGCAACGACAACGACTTCATCGGCAGCAGCCATGTTAACCTGGGTTTTCTTTGACCGAATGAACGGCAGGAAAGTTTCCGCTTTAGGAGCCTGTATTGGTGCTGTAGTAGGTTTAGTTGCCATAACTCCTGCTGCAGGATTTGTATCGGTTCCTGAAAGTATGTTTTTCGGATTCGTTACCGCTTTAGTTTCAAACTCTGTTGTAAACTGTCGTTTCTCAAAAAGATTTGATGATACACTGGACGTTTTTGCCTGTCACGGTGTTGGTGGAATTATGGGAATGATCCTGACTGCTATTTTCGCTCACGGTGAAGATGCGAGTTTACTACACGGCGGCTGGAATGTTTTCGGACATCACATGATGGCGTTGGTACTGGTTTCTATCTTTACTTTCTTCGGAGCTTATTTCTTGTTCAAAGTAACGAACTTTATTATTCCGCTAAGAGTTTCGGAAGAATCAGAACACATCGGTTTGGATTTATCTCAACACGATGAAACACTTGATCCAAAATCAAAACCAATTACAGAACCGCATTACGGTTAAAAAATATACTTTGCATTAAAATTAGCCACGAATTCACGAATTTTTTCTCCTTGTATTTACTACAACAGATAATTAAAATTCGTGAATTCGTGGCTAAAAATTTTAAAACCGAATTCAAGCTATTTTCATTCGTTTATATTCCTTAATTTTGCTGAAAATTTTTGTAAAAGTGGGAAGTAAAAATAAACTAAAAAGATTCAGAGAAAACGAAACATTTCAAAACGTTTTTCAACCAACCAGAGAAGAAGTTGTAGGCGATTTAATGCCTTTAAAAGGAAAATGGAACTCTGATTTCTTTAAAAATGACAATCCATTAGTTTTAGAATTAGGATGTGGAAAAGGAGAATATTCTGTTGGATTAGCAGAAAGATATCCGGACAAAAATTTTATCGGAATCGATATTAAAGGAGCCCGTTTCTGGAGAGGTGCTAAAACCGCTGTTGAAAACGGACTACATAATGTTGCTTTTGTTCGAACTCAAATCGAATTGATCAATCATATTTTTGCTGATAATGAAGTAGACGAAATCTGGATTACTTTCCCGGATCCGCAAATCAAATACAAAAGAACAAAACACAGAATGACGAATTCTGAATTTTTGAAATTGTATAAAAAAATACTTAAAAAAGACGGTGTCGTAAATCTTAAAACTGATAGTGAATTCATGCACGGTTATACCCTTGGATTGCTTCATGGTGAAGGGCACGAGGTTTTATACGCCAACCATAATGTATATAAAAACGAAGGAAGTCCGGAAGAAGTTACTGCTTTTCAGACCTTTTATGAAAAACAATATTTAGAAATTAACAAGGCAATTACGTATATTCGTTTCAAAATTAAAGATTAATTT
Organism: Flavobacterium sp. Root420; assembly: GCF_001427905.1. GTDB lineage: Bacteria > Bacteroidota > Bacteroidia > Flavobacteriales > Flavobacteriaceae > Flavobacterium. Next base: position 281,468 of record NZ_LMEF01000012.1, on the reverse strand, counting down.
AATTTTGAAAACAGATTTTACTAACCCATCAAACAACTGAATGGTCTTAATTACTCCATTACTTTCAGGTTTTATTGCCGCTTTCATTGGGATTATTCCGCCCGGATTAATCAACATGACCGCAGCAAAAGTAAATTTGAAAGAAGGAAAAAAGAATGCATTGTGGTTTGTTTTGGGAGCGCTTGTAGTGATTTTTTTTCAGGTTTATGTAGCTCTTTTATTTGCTCACGTAATTGACAATCGCCCAGATGTTGTAACGTTGCTGCGTGAAGTGGGATTCGTTATTTTTTCAATTTTAACGATTTACTTCTTATTTATTGCCAAAGAGCCAAAAACCAAAAAGAAATCCAAGATCAAAAAGAGCAGTAAAAAAAGCCGTTTCTTCTTAGGAATGCTGCTTTCTGGCCTGAACTTTTTCCCTATTCCATATTACGTTTTGGTAAGCGTTACTTTAGCTTCTTACCAGCTTTTTGTATTTGAAAACAATATCATTTTTACTTTTGTAATGGGTTCTGTTTTGGGTTCATTTGCGGCTCTATACAGTTACATCGGCTTCTTCGGAAAGATAGAAAAGAAAACCGATTACCTGATGCGCAACATGAATACCATTATTGGAAGTATTACGGGATTGGTCGCTGTGGTTACTCTTTTTAATATTTTGAATTACTATTTCGGGTAATTTTTTTGCCACAGATTAGAAGATTAGAATGATTTTCTGTTCGTGTGATAAAAAATATTCTCTCGCAGATTTAGCGGATTATTTAAATTTAAATTATTTTTATCTGCCAGATCTGCTAAATCTGCGAGAGAACAATTTTAAAAAGATTCACACAGATTTAAAGCAATCCAATAATTAGTGAAAATTCGTGTAATTCGTGGCAAAAACAACTATGGCTGAAGATAATTTTTTTGAAAGAGTTTATGAGATCGCCAGACAAATTCCGTATGGGAAAGTGACTTCTTATGGCGCTATTGCAAAAGCTTTGGGAACGGCTCGCTCTGCCCGAATGGTCGGCTGGGCGATGAATGCTTGTCATAACAGAGATGATGTTCCTGCGCATCGCGTTGTAAACAGAAAAGGACTCTTAACCGGAAAACACCATTTTGAGGGAACGAATTTAATGCAGCAATTACTTGAAAGCGAAGGCATTGAAGTCGTGAACAATCAAATTATAGATCTCGAAAAACACTTCTGGCAGCCGGAAATTTCCGCCATATAAGTTTATTTAAAGTTTTGTGTTAACTCACTGTGGTCATTTAATCTCGCAAAGGCGCGAAGGCGCAAAGTTTTTTCTTTAAAGTTTTCTTTGCGACTCTGCGACTTTGCGAGAGATCTATACGCAATCCATAATAAACTTACATTACTTATATGGTGAAAAAACTAAATCAAACAAATAACAAAGCTCGTCTTATCTTCATCGGTTTGGTAACTTAAGTATCCACCGTGAGCTTCGATGATGTTTTTGGAAAGTGTTAAGCCAATTCCGGCACCGTCTTTTCTGGTGGTAAAAAACGGCAGGAAAACTTTGTCTCTGATTTCCGAATCAATTCCTTTTCCGTTATCCGAAATCGTGATGAAAAATCTATTATTCTCGGTATAACTGGAGAGAAACATTTTCTTTTCCTGTTTCTCTTTTAAGGCATAAATACTGTTCGTAATCAAATTGATAATCACCTGCTCCATCTGATTTTTATCAATCAAAATCGAACGCGAACTATTGATTTCGTTGATCAGCTCAATATTCTCCGCCTTTAAAATAGGATTCATAATACGCAGGCAATCTTCGAAAAGAGCATTTATAGGGGTCATCACTTTTGTTGGCGTCGGCAGCATCGCCAGCTTTCGATAATTCTCCACAAAAACCTGAAGGTGGTCGCTCCTGTTTATAATCGTCGAAATACTGCTTTTGATGTCCTCAAAATCATCTTCTTCCAATTTTTCCTGATCGACAATTTGGAGCAAATTCTGCGAAAGCGCACGAATTGGCGTTAAGGAATTCATTAATTCATGCGAGATAATTTTCATCAGATTAATCCAGGCTTCTTTCTCCTTTTTCTCAATTACACGCTGAATACTGTCTAATAGAATAATGAAATATTCTTTGTTATAGGTTTTCGTCAATGAAGTTTGAAGCATAAAAGTCTGTAAATCCTGATCTTCAATTTTAATCGAAATCGCTGATTTTAGTTCGGCAAAATCAGACTTCTCTATTTCATTGCAAAGCGATGGCAAATAGTTTTTCAGATAACTCCAATGGCTCACTTTTGGAACTTTAAATAAATTGGAGAAACAATCGTTCATTAAAAAGATATTCCACTCCTCATTTTCTTTTTCTAAAATTAAAGCGCCGGTATCAATACTGTTTAAAATGGATTGATACACCAATTCTTTTGAGGTTTGTTCCTGCTGCTGATTTTTTAAAGCATCGTATAAAAGGTATAAACTTTTGAAATTGTCCTTTTTATTCTCTTCCGGAAAATTGGTCGAAAAATCCTTTTGAAGCATGGAAAGCAATGTTCTGTCATAAAACAATAGTTGATTTTTGACATAAAAATACATTTCGAAAAGCATTATTACGGCAAAAAGTCCAACCAAAATGGCATTGTAATAAAACATTTTATAGATCAGAAAAACGCAAAAGAAAAAAAGCATCATGACAAACAAGATTCTCACAAATAAGGCGTTATAAAACTTCCAATTTTTCACTATTTTATTTTTTTATGCTGATGAAAATTTAACCGCAAAGGTCGCAAATGGTTTACGCAAAGGTCGCTAAGCTTTAATTTTTGCTTTGAGACTAAACTTAATAGAAGATCACAAAGCTATGTGTTTTGATGCTAGTGAAATTACTAGATTAAAAATGATTTTTTACTTGGCATAATTCTCTCGCAGATTTAGCAGATAAAAATTATCTTGATTCTTGATTCTTGGTTCTTGGTTCTTGGCTCTTGGCTCTTTAACCATTCTTCAAATCGTATTTCTCAATTCTTCTGTACAAGGCAGCTCTTGACAAACCTAATTCTTCGGCAGTTTTACTGATGTTTCCGTGGTGTTTGAATAAGGCTTTTTCGATCGCAGTTTTCTCCATTTCAGATAACGGGTTTTCGTCGTTTTGCTGAACTTCTTCAAAATCGAAAATATCTAAGTCGTGAACCGTTATCGTATTATTATCGGCTAAAATTAAGGCGCGTTCGATCTTGTTTTCCATTTCGCGGACATTCCCTTTCCACGGGTATTTTTCTAAATAAGGGCCTGCATTTTCTTCAAACTGCCATCCCGAAGCTTCGGGACCATGATTGTATTTTTCGGCAATCTGATCGAGAATAAAATTAGCCATCGGAACAATATCATCTTTTCGTTCTCGTAAGGACGGCAACTGAATTTCCATTGTATTGATTCGGTATAATAAATCCTCACGAAAGGTTTTACTTTTGACCTCTGCTTTAATATCGCTGTTTGTTGCCGAAATAATTCGGACATTCAACGGTCTTGGTTTGCTTTCGCCTAAGCGTGTTACGGTTTTAGTTTGTAGAACGTGTAATAATTTGGCCTGTAAATGCAATGGAATATTTCCGATTTCATCGAGAAAAATAGTTCCATTTGAAGCCATTTCGAATCTTCCCGGAGTATCAATTTTGGCATCGGTAAAAGCACCTTTTGCGTAGCCAAAAAGTTCGCTTTCAAATAAATTATCACTTAGAGACCCCAAATCTACATGAACAAAAGGCTGGCTTTTTCGTGCTGAATGCTGATGAATAAACTCGGCAAAAACATATTTTCCAGTTCCGTTTTCTCCTAAAATCAACACGTTGGCATCGGTTTTGGCAACTCTTTCTGCTATAGAATAGGCTTGTTTTATTTTTTGGGAAGTTCCGACGAAGTATCTTTTTTCGGTTTTTTCAATTACTGGTTTTTTAGTGTTTTTTCTGCTTTCGGCGAGAGCCTTATCAATGGTTTCCAGCAATTTTTCGTTGTGCCAGGGTTTCAAAACATAGTCAAAAGCACCAATTTTTATGCCTTCAACAGCGGTTTCTATTTTACCAAACGCTGTCATTAAAATCACGATGGTTTGCGGTGAAAGTGTTTTGATTTCTTTTAGCCAATGAATTCCTTCACGCCCGTCTTCAAAACCAATTCGGTAATTCATGTCCAATAAAACCACATTTATTTCATTTTCACTTAAAAGAGAAATGATTTTTTTGGGATTATTGGTCGTGAAAATGGTTTCAAAATGTTTTTTGAGAATCATTTTTGCTGAAAAAAGAATTTCTTCCTGATCGTCAACAATTAATATTTGGGCTAATTTTTTTCGCATCTGTCTTTTTTTGTCCGATTTTGAACGGTCAACTGTTCATTATCGAACACTCCTTTTTTTGAATGGTTTTTAAAGCTTCTTTAAAATCAAGGCTTTACAAATAATAAATTTTGTGGCACAATATTTACCTATTGGTAATCAACAAATTATTTATAAAATGGACAAGGTAATTCCTCGTAAAAATAGAAAATTTAGATATCTCACAATAGCAATTGGAGTTTTTTTAGTTTTGGCTGTCATCATCTTTTTTTCATTTAACACCAAAAGAAGTTTGAATGTAAAAGCAGAAGAACTATCCGTTCAAAAAATTGAAAAAGCCTTTTTTGAAGATTTTGTGGTTTTTCAGGCCAAAGTTGAACCTTTGAACGTGATGCTTGTAAACGTTACCGAAGGAGGATCTGTAAAAGAGATTTTTGTTGAAAACGGTGCGATCGTAACCAAAGGACAATCGCTGGCAAGATTATACAATCCGAATACAGAACTGAATTACCTGACTCAGGAAACCGCTATTATTGAGCAAATCAACAATTTAAATACCGGGAAACTGAATATTAGAAATCAGGAATTGAATTTAAATAAAGATTTGGTTTTGATCGAGCACGATTATAACGACGCCAAAAGAGTATACGATATGAATGCTCGTTTATATGAGAAAGAAGTGATCTCAAAAAACGACTGGAATACCTTCAAAGAAAGTTTACGTTTTCAGGAAGAACGAAAAAGAACGATTCAGCAAAGTATTCAAAAAGAGAAACAAACCAATCAGGTTCAGATCTCTCAAATCAACCGTTCGATTCAGACGATGGAGAAAAGTTTGGATATTTTAAGAAACAACAAAAAGAACTTTTTGATTACTGCACCGGAAACCGGAAGATTAACATCATTTGAACCCGTTTTAGGAAAAACATTCCAAGCGGGAGAAAGCATCGGAAAAATCGATTCTAAAAAAGGGTACAAACTGGCTGCCGATGTTGACGAATTTTACTTGGAAAAAGTTCGCGAAGGCTTAAAAGGTCAGGTAGAATTTAAAGGAAAAACATTGGAAGTTTTGGTCACTAAAGTAATTCCGGAGGTTAAAAGCGGACACTTTACAGTTGAATTGGCTTTCACTTCTAAAGAAGAAATCGTTTTGCAGGACGGACTTAGTTTTGGCGTAAAACTGATTTTATCTGAGAAAAACAAAACATTAGTCGTTCCAAAAGGAAGTTTCAATCAGGAAACCGCCGGAAAATGGATTTTTGTAGTAAAAGGAAATAAAGCCGAAAGAAGAAACATCAAATTAGGCAGAGAAAATCCTTCGTATTATGAAATTCTGGAAGGCTTAAAAGAAGGAGAATCTGTGATTACTTCGTCTTATACGGACTATAAAGATGTTGAGGAGTTGTCGATTAGTTCCCAATAAAAAAGGTTGCAGGTTTCAAGTTGCAGGTTTCAAGTTGCAAAGCCAACTCACAATTTACAATTCACAATTAATAAAGAGTTTCAATCATCAATCAAAATCATCAATCAAAAAACGAATAATAACATTTAACACCTTTACCATTATGATAACAATTCAAAATTTAACCAAAGTTTTTAGAACAGAAGAAGTAGAAACATCAGCATTAAGCGGTATTTCTTTAGAAATTAAAAAAGGTGATTTTTTAACTATCATGGGGCCTTCAGGTTGTGGAAAATCGACTTTACTAAATATCATCGGACTTTTGGACAGCGCTAGTGATGGAAGTTATAAATTATTAGATCAGGAAATGATTGGCCTAAAAGAAAAAGGAAGAGCTGCTGTTCGTAAAGAAAACATCGGCTTCATTTTTCAGAATTTCAACCTGATCGATGAGCTTTCTGTTTACGACAATATCGAATTGCCTTTGCTTTATAACAATGTAAAAGCAGCTGACAGAAAACAAAAAATTGAGGCAATTGCCGAGAAACTAAATATTTCTCATCGTTTGAAACATTATCCGCAACAGCTCTCCGGTGGACAACAACAAAGAGTTGCTGTTGCAAGGGCTTTGGTAAATGATCCTAAAATCATTTTGGCCGATGAGCCAACCGGAAACCTGGACAGTAAAAACGGTAATGAGGTAATGGAACTTTTAACGGATTTACACGCAAAAGGCGCAACAATTTTGATGGTAACCCACTCTGATTATGATGCTTCGTTTTCGCAAAAAACGATTCATATGAAAGACGGCGTAATATTCTCTGAGCGATTCAATCAGAGAAATGTAGATGTTTTTATGGACGCTAAATAATTTCAAAATGATAAAATTTATTATAACCGCAATCACAATTCTAATTGGATTTGTTTGCCAGATATTAGCAATGATCTAAAAACCTAATGGGTATAAAACCTTTAGATCTTAAAAAAAAAACTAACAACAACTATAAAAAATACACCATGATTTTTAACTGGTTTAAAATATTTATTTATCATTTAAAGCAAAGCAAACTGTTTTCGTTTTTAAATGTTTTAGGATTAAGCATCGGGATTGCCGGTGTGATTTTCGCAATCCTGTATTGGAACAACGAAAACGCGTACGACCAATGGAATCCTGAAAAAGAAAACACATATCAGGTTTTGAACAAGATAGGAATGACAGGCAATACCTGGGCATCCAATTCCATTCCCTTTGGAGAAACCTGCAAAGCCACAATTCCTGAGATTGAATCTATTTGTTTTTTTAACAATACCTGGTATGATGATGCACCAATAAAATATCAGAATAAAAAAATAATGGCTAACAAAATCACAGTTGCCGACAATGGCTTTTTTGATGTTTTTCCGTTTCCAATCGTAAAGGGAGCCAAAACTAATATCCTGAAAGAAGACAACAGTGTTGCAATCTCTGAAGAAACAGCCAAATTGCTTTTTAACAATGAAGACCCAATTGGTCAGTCGATCAATTATAGTAATAAGTCTTATACCGTAAAGTCGGTTTACCGCTTAATGAGACCGTCTTCCATCGAACCTAACTACGTTTTTGGTAGCGTAAAGCGTCCACAGGATATAGACAGCTGGGGAAATTTCAATTACGGTATGATGATTAAGGTTAAAAAAGGCACAGATCCTACTGCACTTTTAAAGAAGATGCAAAATGTAAATTTTGTCAACAGAACAGTAAAAGACGCAAAAGAAAGTGGTCAGACTGTAGCTCAATATCTTAAGGAAAATGGCGAAACAACCGTTATTATCGATCAATTACAAACGGCTCGCTTACATGGAACAAAATCTTCTCAGGGAATTAATTTTCCTGAAGGAAGAGGTAATTTGCAGCTGCTTTATATCATGGTTGGTTTGTCTATTTTGATTCTGGTTTTATCTTTGGTAAACTATATTAACCTGGCAACAGCCTCAGCAATAAAACGTGCCAAAGAAGTGGGTGTGCGTAAAATTGTAGGTGCTACAAAAGGCCAGATTACAACGCAGTTTATCTTTGAAACGGCCATAATTGTTATTCTATCGATAATATTCGCTTTGGCAATTGTTGAACTTTCCCTGCCTTATTACAACACCTTTTTAAAGAAAACTTTAACCATGAATGGTGGTGAATTTTACCTGCAGCTCATTTTTATATTTGGATTAGTAATTGTTCTTGCGGGTATTTTCCCTGCCGTTTATATCTCCAATTTTGAAACTTTAAAAGTATTAAAAGGTAATTTTTCCCGAAGTAAAAGCGGAATCTGGATTCGAAATTCGATGTTGATCTTTCAGTTCGGGATTGCGGCCTTTTTTATCATTGGTGCTTTGATTGTAAATTCTCAGGTTGATTATATGATGAACAAGGATCTTGGTTTTAGCGGTAATCAGGTATTGAGAATTCCGTTTAATACTCCTGAACGAAAACAAAGAACAGACAAATACCTGACGATGAAACAGGAAATCAGGAAGATTTCAGGAGTTGAGGAAATTTCTACTTTTGCTGGAACTTTTGGAAACAGTACTAATTCCAGTTCAGGATTTACACATAACGGTATTGCCGTACAGCCAAGAAATGTTGAAATGGATTTTGGCTTTCTTGAAATGATGAAAATCAAAATCGTTCAGGGCCGTGATTTATCTCCGGAATTTGCCTCCGACACTGTTAGTAATATGCTGATGAACGAAACTTTGGTAAAAACTTTAAACCTTAAAAACCCAATAAATACGATCATAACATCTGGCTGGGGAGATGACGATGGAGAAAATTTGAAATTTAAAATCGTGGGGGTTGTAAAAGATTTTCATATTACAGGACTTCAGGACAAAGTTCCTCCGATGGTTTTCGTCAACCTTAAAACATTAGAATGGAATAACTTTAATAATGTTTATGTAAAAGTTTCTCCAAATAATTTAAGCGAAACTTTAGCTAAACTAAAAAGCTATTGGGAGAAAAATGTAAATCCCGATTACCCTTTTGATTATGAATTTGTAAATAAAGGCTTTGCCAGAACCTATCAGGAACAGGTAAAACAAAAAGATTTGTTTTTCATCTTAAATCTTGTTGTTATTGTCATCGCTATTTTTGGATTGTTTGCTTTGGCATCATTTTCGATGGAAAGAAGACTGAAAGAAATTGCCATAAGAAAAACATTAGGAGCGGAAACCGATATTTTGCTAAAAGAATTATCAAAACAATACGTAATTTTTTGTTTGTTGGGATTTGCAATCGGAATTGTTCCGGCTTACATTTTGCTGCAAAAATGGCTGGAGAATTTTGCTTTCAGAATCAATGTTTCCGTAATACCTTTCAGCATTGCGTTAGTTTCTTTATTGATTTTAACGTTAATGATTGTTTTGGCAAAAGCGTATCAGGTAACCAAAATAGACATTTTAAAATATTTAAAATACGAATAGAACTTGTAGACCATTTTTTTTAAGAAACCCGCCAGATTTATTAAATCTGACGGGTTTCTTTCTTATAAATCTAAGTTGTTATGCTTTATATTTTTTATTTGCTGGCCAATAAGAGCAATAGTATCATTTTGAATAATTTCGATATCAATAAATACGATTCAAAAAGGATAGAAATCCGAACATAATCTGTTATCTTTGCAGTCTGAAACGAGTTTAAATAAACATAGTGTTTAAAAACGTTTCGCCAATAGAAAACACCTACATTAAAAATGAAACTAGATAGAAAAGAAATTCTTAAAGCTCTGGAAACAATTACCATAGCCGGAGAAGGAAAAAATATGGTTGAAAGCGGTGCTGTTGCCAATGTTATTACTTTTGGTGATGAAGTAGTCGTAGATTTACTATTGCACACACCGGCAATGCACATTAAAAAAAGAGCCGAAGATGACGTCAAAAAAACAATTCATGAATTGGTATCTCCTGAAGCTAAAGTTAAAGTAAACATTAAAGTTGAAGCAAAGGAAAATCCTAATGAAATAAAAGGAAAAGCAATTCCCGGAATCAAAAATATTATTGCCGTTGCCTCTGGTAAAGGTGGTGTTGGAAAATCAACCGTTACTGCAAATCTTGCCGTAACACTTGCCAAAATGGGTTTTGCCGTTGGAGTTTTAGATGCTGATATTTACGGACCTTCAATGCCAATTATGTTTGACGTTGAAAACGAAAAACCAGTTTCGATTACTGTTGACGGAAAATCAAAAATGAAACCAATCGAAAGTTTTGAAGTCAAAATACTTTCTATCGGATTCTTTACAGCACCAAGTCAGGCAGTAATCTGGAGAGGTCCTATGGCTGCAAAAGCTTTAAACCAAATGATCTTTGATGCAGATTGGGGAGAATTAGATTTCATGCTAATCGATTTACCTCCTGGAACCGGAGACATTCACCTTTCGATTATGCAATCATTGCCAATTACCGGAGCTGTAGTTGTAAGTACACCTCAGGCTGTGGCACTTGCAGATGCTAAAAAAGGAGTTTCAATGTTTATGCAGGACAATATTAATGTTCCTGTTTTGGGGATCATTGAAAATATGGCGTACTTTACACCAGAAGAATTACCTGACAATAAATACTATATCTTTGGACAGGAAGGAGCTAAAAACCTTGCAGAAGACTTAGGTGTTCCATTCTTAGGAGAAGTACCAATTGTACAATCCATTCGTGAAGCAGGAGATTACGGTCGTCCGGCAGCTTTGCAAACAGCCTCTGTAATAGAAACTATTTTTGAAGAAATTACCAGAAATGTGGTGCAGGAAGTAGTAAACAGAAACGATAGCTTACCAGCAACAGAAGCCATTAAAATTACAACAATGGCTGGATGTTCAGCGGTTAAAAAGAATTAGATAATTGAGATAAAATTAGATAATGAGAAAATTAGATAATTAGATAATGACCGAAAGACAATTATCTAATTGACACATTTTCTCATTATCTAATTCTCTAATTGATATATAAAATTATGACAACAGAAGAATTAACAAGCAACGTATTACTGGCTCTTGATGAAATCAGACCTTTTTTAAATTCTGATGGAGGAGATATTACGCTTATTTCTATAGACGATGACAAACATGTTAAAGTTCGTCTTGAAGGCGCATGTATTAGCTGTAGCGTAAATCAAATGACGCTGAAAGCAGGGGTTGAAACAACCATAAAAAAATATGCACCACAGATTGAAACTGTAGTAAATATAATGTAACAAACAGGCCCTCTTTCTTTATTCCTTAAGTCCCAGGTCATTAACAGGAATAATAGCTCTTTTGAAGATTTTCTTTATAAATCATAAATAAATCACTCAAAAAGCATGTGATATTACAGAATTGACAAAAAACAAGCCAAAGATTTAAGAGTTTAAGTTACGGATTTACTGCATTTTAACTTAATTTTGCAACAACCCTTAAAACTTAAATTATGAAGAACTACTACGCTCTATTTTTATTGTTGTTTTTTGTGTCTGTAAGTTATGCACAGCAAAGTCAAACTTTAATTGTTGACAAAGCCTGGGTAAATGATTCTGAAGAATGGTCGGATTTTAAATATGCAGGACAAATCGTTTTTTCGACTAGTGCTACTGAAGAAGGAAGTTTAAGAATTGGCAATTATGATTTTCTATATGATATCTGCGAAGGAAAAGCTAAGTTTTCTAACAAAGCAACATATAGTGCAGCAGAATTTTCACATCCGAGAAAATTAACTGTAACAACTGATAAACAAGGTGTAGTAAACTCAACATATGAGGGAACTTTAATTTTTCAGTCAGACAAAGATTATTATTCTGTTATTGCGATAGTAACAATACTGGAAAAAAACGGTAATACGCTTGGCTTAAAAATGCATCTAAAAGAAAGCAGCAAAAAAGAGTTTGCATTTAGCCTGAAACCAAATAGTTAAACATAAAAAAATAAGGATTTTTTCACGTTATAAAATCCTAACCATAAAAATTCCAATTAATAAAAAATGGATGTATTAATAAAGATTAAAGATCGAGAAGGAGTTATACACGAGTTACAGGCTCCAACTGATATGGCAATGAATATAATGGAGTTATGCAAAGCATACGAACTTCCTGTTGAAGGAACCTGTGGCGGAATGGCCATGTGTGCCTCTTGCCAGTGTTATGTTCTAAATGATGTTGCATTACCAGAAATGGGAGATGAAGAAGAAGCCATGCTTTCAGAAGCGTTTTATGTTAAATCTAATAGTCGTTTAGGCTGTCAGATTCCAATTACTACAGAATTAGAAGGGCTCGAATTAGAACTGGCTCCTGAATATTAAATAATAAATTCCAAAATTTAAATTCCAAAATTCTATTGGAATTTTTGTTTGGAACTATCTGACTCCAGAATATTAAAAAATAAAAAAGCGAGAATTTAGGTTCTCGCTTTTTTTATATTGAATTAATCGTATTTTTTAATAAGTTCTTCCAAAGAGAATTCTTTGAGCAATTTATCCAGATATTTTCCTCTACTACTTAAGTCTCGCTGGTATGGTGCAAAATTACTTGTATATTCATTAAAGACATCATTCAGTTCTTTTAATTGATTCCTTTTTTCCTGAGTTATACTTCCAGCTTTATTTTCAATAAAATCCAATATTCTTTTTATTGCGATTTCTTTCTCAATAATCGCCTCCTCATTGCTTTCTAAAGTACAAATACCGTAAATTCCTTTACAGAAATAATTCCATTCTTCTTCCAGAGCTTTATCCGCCTTTATCAAATCAATTTCTCCATTTTCGTCAAAAACATTTCCATAAGCAAATGCTTTGTATTCATGATTTTTTAAATTAGACAAGAGATTTTTTTTAAAATCCTTTTTAAATTTCTCAGGATTATGATGCAAAATATTGTCCGCAATAAGTTGCAGGATACTTTTAGGAAAATACTTTTTAGAAGAAACAATTTTATGATTATCGCTTAAAGAAGAACTTATTGTTATTTCTGAATTAATAACATACGAAGCTTCAGGAATAAGTTTTTCTTCAATAAGTCGATTTAATTGATCCGAAGTAAGATTCATTATTCTTATAATTTCTTCAACTTCCAGATAATTATCTTCAATGTATTTTAGGTTTATATCTTTCATTTTCGAATTAAGATTACAAACCAAATATACCATTAAAACATCAAAAAAACCGTAATTACATCACTGCAATTACGGTTTTTCCTTTATAACAATTTTCTTTAATCTCTCCTTTATACCAAACCTGCTGCAATTAAATATTCAGCGATTTGAATGGTGTTTGTAGCTGCCCCTTTTCTTAGGTTATCAGCAACAATCCACATGTTTAATGTATTTGGCTGGCTTTCGTCACGACGGATTCTTCCAACAAAAACATCATTTTTACCTTCAGCATAAAGCGGCATTGGGTAAGTAAAAGTATCTAAATTATCCTGCACCACTACTCCATCAGTATTATGCAAAATTTCGCGAACTTCATTTACATCAAAATCATTAGTGAACTCAACATTTACTGCTTCACTGTGTCCGCCAACAACTGGAACACGTACTGCAGTAGCTGTAACTCTGATGGTGTTGTCACCAAGAATTTTTTGAGTTTCACGAACTAATTTCATTTCTTCTTTAGTGTATCCGTTTTCTTCAAAACTATCGCAATGTGGAATTGCATTTCTGTGAATTGGATATTTGTAAGCCATTTCTCCCTGAATTCCCGCATATTCGTTTTCTAATTGTTTTACCGCTTTTACACCAGTTCCGGTGATCGATTGGTAAGTAGAAACAATAACTCTTCTAATATTGTATTTTTTATGCAAAGGAGCCAATGCCAATACCATTTGAATAGTAGAGCAGTTTGGATTTGCAATAATTTTGTCTTCTTTTGTTAATGTATTAGCATTAATTTCAGGCACTACCAATTTTTTAGTAGGATCCATTCTCCATGCCGATGAATTATCAATAACTGTTGTTCCGGCTGCAGCAAATTTTGGCGCCCACTCTAATGAAGTATCACCTCCGGCAGAGAAAACCGCAATATCAGCTTTCATATCAACTGCTGTTTGCATTCCGACAACTTTATATTTTGTTCCTTTATATTCAATTTCTTTTCCTACTGATCTTTCAGATGCAACAGGAATCAATTCTGTAACCGGAAAATTTCTTTCCGCTAAAACTTTAAGCATTACCTCGCCAACCATACCAGTGGCACCTACAACCGCTATTCTCATTTTTATATTTTTAGTATGAATTAATCTAAATTATAATGCAAAAGTATACATAATAAAAGTCAAAACAAGACGCTTCACAAAAAATAACAAAATGTTACAAATTAAACATTGTCCAAAAAAACCGCTCCAATTAAGGAACGGTTAAGTTAGACTTAGTGTAGCGGTATATATATTATTGTTTATTTTTTAATAGATCTCTAATTTGAGTAAGCAATTCTTCTTGCGTTGGTCCTGCTGGTGGCGCAACAACTTCTTCTTTCTTTTTCACTTTATTTATTCCTTTAATAATTAAAAACAATACAAAAGCAACAATTATAAAGTTAATTACAGCCGAAATAAACAAACCATATTTTACCCCTCCAAAAGCGGTTAGTTCTTCGATCGTCGATAAATGCGCCGCATCTAACGCCGGTTTTAATATCAATGGAGTAATTACATTTTCAATTAATGAGCTTACGATTTTACCAAAAGCAGCTCCAATAATGACACCCACAGCCAAATCGACTACGTTGCCTTTCATTGCAAATTCCTTAAATTCTGAAAGTACACTCATAATTGTTTCTTTAAATTTATTAAGTATATCGAAAATACATAATTTTCTTTAAAAAATACTGAAATCTATCTGAAAAATACTCTTTTTACACGTTGCGAGATACTTGTCATAATTTCATATGGAATTGTTTTTAACGCTTCTGCCATTTCATTCACTGTAGGGCTTTCGCCGAAAATAATAACCGAATCTCCTTCTTTGCAGTCAATTTCGCTAACATCAACCATTAACATATCCATACAAACACTTCCAACAATAAATGCTTTTTGGTTTTTAATGGTAACAAATCCAACCTGATTGCCCCATAATCTAGAGATTCCGTCAGCATACCCAATTGGAATTGTGGCAATTTTTGTTTCTTTCTCTGCCATAAAACGACGTCCATAACCCACGCTATCGCACGCAGGAATTGTTCGAACCTGCGAAATAATTGATTTTAAAGTTCCAACATTTTCTAAATATTTTTGTTCCGATGGATCATTGGAAACCCCGTATAAACCAATTCCCAATCGTACCATATTATATTGCGCATTTGGGAAATTACTAATTCCGGAAGTATTCAAAATATGGCGAATTGGATTAATGTTTAATGCTGAAATCAGTTTTGAAGACAACTTTTCGAACAAATTAATCTGAGAAAGCGCAAATTCATAATGCTTCATTTCGTCACTTGTTGCCATATGCGACAAAACACTCTGAATGCGAACGGTTGAATTTCCTTTTAAAGTTTCTATCAATTCATCGATTGTATTTTCTTCAAACCCCAAACGATGCATTCCTGTATCTAATTTTATGTGAATTGGAAAATTCTTCAGATTCTTTTCGCGGGCAATTTTCAAAAAGGCATTTAATCCTTTTATGCTGTAAATTTCAGGTTCTAATTGATACTGAATAATCGAAGGAAAACTAGTCGATTCCGGATTCAAAATCATAATGGGCAATTTAATTCCACCGTTTTTCAATGAGATTCCTTCATCGGCAAAAGCCACACCTAAATAATCTACTTTATGATGTTCGAGTAATTTCGCAATTTCCAAACCTCCATTTCCGTATCCAAAAGCTTTCACCATAACCATGATTTTTACCTCCGGATTTAGTTTCGCTTTAAAGAAATTCAGGTTATGACTAATAGAATCTAAGTTTATTTCGAGAACCGTTTCATGCGTTTTTTCTTCCAGCAAGGAAACGATTTCTTCAAACTGAAATGATCTCGCACCCTTAATTAAAATCGTCTCATTATTGAAACTTAAACTTTCGAACTTCGAAATAAATTCGGCTGTATTCTCAAATGTAATAATAGCCGGAAATTTGTTTTTAAAAGATGTAATAGTTGTTCCAATTCCAATTACCTTATTAACTTTATTATCAGCAATAAGTTGCGCTACTTTAGAATACAATTCTTCGTTTGAAAATCCGCTTTGGAAAATATCAGATAAAATAACGGTTTTTGTTGCATTCTTTTTTTGCTGACTTTCCAGAAAATCCAAAGCGATTTTTAATGACTGAAAATCAGAACTATAACTATCATCAATAATACTGCAATTGTTTATTCCGTTTTTTACTTCCAAACGCATCTCAACCGGGTACAACATTTTCATGCGGCCCTGAATCGTTTCAAAATCATAATTAAAGTAAAGTAAAACCAATAAACAGGAAATCGCATTTTCGATAGAAGCAGAATCCTGAAAAGGAATTTCTAAATCGAAAAATTCGTTTTGATATTGATATTGAATTGTTGTTTTTTCATTTCTGTTTTCCTTTTCCAGAATAAACACATCAGCAGAATTATCACTAAAACTCCAGGAAAAAAGTGCTCTTTCCTTTATCGGATATTGCTCTGAAAATGTCTTTAAACATTGATCAATAAGTTCATTTTTTTGATAAATAATAACTTCTGATTTTTTGAAAAGCAATAATTTCTCTCGGATTTTTTGTTCTGAATTTTCAAAACCTTCATCATGCGCCGGACCAATATTGGTTAAAATGCCAATTGTAGGTTTAACGATATTTTCGAGTTTATTCATCTCGTTAACCGTCGAAATTCCGGCTTCGAAAATACCCAGATTATGTTTTTCAT
The DNA here is from genome assembly GCF_001427905.1 of Flavobacterium sp. Root420. Lineage (GTDB taxonomy): Bacteria > Bacteroidota > Bacteroidia > Flavobacteriales > Flavobacteriaceae > Flavobacterium. The sequence goes on along the minus strand of NZ_LMEF01000012.1, from coordinate 264,947 downwards.
TAATAGCAATCACAGAAAGAGGAACACCAACCTGAGAATTATAACTTTTAGGACTTCTGATAACATTATAATCGGGACTTAATAAAAAATTAAGCCACTCTTTTACAATTGTTTTTCCATTGCTTCCGGTAATTCCGAGCACAGGAAAATCAAAAAGATCACGGTAATAACCTGCGAACTGTTGTAAAGCTTTGAGAGTGTTTTTTACCACCAGAAAATTAGCTTTTCCTTCACTATTCTTCGGAATGTGGTGAACTACAAAATTCTTAACTCCTTTTTCTATCAACTCCGGAATAAATAAATGAGCATCATTATTAATGCCTGATAAAGCAAAAAATAATGTTTTTGATCCGTTTTGCAACGAACGGCTGTCGATAGAAATATGATCAATAAAAATATCAGTATCAGGACCGATCCATCTGGCGTCAAGAACCGAAATAAGGTTTTTTAAATTTATGCTCATTTAGAAAGTTTCTTTTGTCAAATTTAAAAAAAGGTTTGCCACCAATTACACAAATTTTCGCTAATTCTTTGCGATTAAAAAAGTAGCACCCCGAGCGTTGACAAATAGGCGAAGCAATCACGAATTATTTTTTCTCGCAGATTTAGCAGATTTAGCAGATTCTGTTGGGGGAAAAAAATCTGCAGGATCTGCGGGATCTGCGAGAGTAAATTCTAAATAAATTTAAAAAAAGGTTTACTATGACCCGAGCCATAGCAAACAGGGGAATTAATTAGCAAATTATTTTTGCCACAGATCTAAAATATTTTAAACATAATTTGTGAAAATTTATATATTTCGCGGCAAAAAACATTATTATATTTGTTGAATACCCGAAATTTCACGTTTTGAAAAAGATACTTCCTATATTCTCTTATATCCTGCATCCGATTTTTATTTCGATGTATGCTACTTTGTTTTATCTTTTTTGCAAAGGAGATATTTTTACCAATCAGGAGAAATATTATGTGTTATTCCAAATTCTGATTATTACTATTTTAGTTCCTGTCTTGTTTTTCTTGCTGCTTCGCTCCACTGGACACGTCGATTCTATAATGGTTGCAGAAACATCGCAACGTAAAATTCCGCTTGTTTTGCAGTGTTTTTTATATATCCTTCTGGTAAAAAGAAGCATTGTGATTGTGCGTTACCCTGAACTTCATTTCTTTTTCCTGGGTGCGCTGTTCAGTACTATTTTAGCTTTAATATGTTCGTTATTTAAAATAAAAGCAAGTTTACATACTATGGCAATGAGTGGTTTTACCATTTTTGTGATTGGCTTAAACATTCACTTGCAAATGCAAAATCCGTATTGGTCAGCTCTTTTGATTTTAATGACCGGAGTTGTGGCTTCTTCAAGATTAGAAATGGAAGCTCACACGGCTAAAGAAGTATTAATTGGGTTATTATTGGGTGTATTACCGCAGTTACTGTTTTTGTATTTGTGGTTATAAAATGTAAAAAATCAAACCCAGATTCATTGTTCTCATGCTGACATTTTCGCCACTTAATGTCTTAACTTCAGATTTATACAATGTATTTAAGCCATAATAAGCATAAATATTCCAGGTATTATATCCCGCTGAAAGATAAACCCCGTATTGAAAATCATTTAAATCAGGATTATTTTTAATTTTATAAATGTTCTCTCCATCTTTTAGAACTGATTTAGCAGCAAAAACATAGCTAAATTTTAAACCTGCATAAATTCTCCAGAATTTGGTACTTTCATAAGTTGAGTTTCTCCATCTAAATTCTATTGGCACATCAACTAAATATTGCCTGAATCTATTTGCAACAAATTCATCATAACTATTGACTCCATATATTAATGATCCGTCAGCGCTTTTTGAGACCGTCAGATTTTGATAATAATTCTGATAACTTATTCCTAAACCAGGAGCTATGGCAAATGTTCGTTTTTTATTGAGGGGAAAATCGCGCAGAAAACCTCCGGAAAGTCCGGCAGAAAATTTATCTTGTTTTAAGCCATCCGGTCCCTGAACCAAAAGATTATAGGTAACGGAGAAATAAAACTGATCTTCGCGATATAAAGAATCAATTTTAACCACTGGTTTTATTTCAGGTTTCACTTCGTCCTGCGAAAAAACGTTTAAAAACGAAACTAAAAACAAACAACTAAAAAGGAATCGCATATCGTATTTTGGTTTTAAAGTGGTTTTCAAATAAACGTTTTTTAGCGTTGATTTATTTCACACAAATATAATATAATGCCAGTTCAGGATACCATTTGAAAGTAATTATTCTCTTTTTCACGACGAATAAAACTATTTGTTGCTTTTTTTTCAACAAATTAGCAATAGAATTTAAAAAATGAATCCATTTTTCATTGCTCTTTTATACCTTTGTCCTGCATGAAAAAAAAGCAACTCATATTAAGTGTTTCTTTCGCACTGACAATATTGTTCTCGATATTGTTTCAGTCGATACACAGTTATGAGCATATTGTAAAACAGCTTTCAGAAAAACAATGTCATCACGACTATAGTGATCCGAGTGGTGAAATAACGCATCAGCATCATGATTATGACTTGTGTTATGTATGTCATTTTGCTTTTGGAAGTTATATTGTTCCTGAAAATTTTTCCTTTGCATTTCAAACTTTTCATGAAGAAATACCTTTTTTCTTTGTCTTCTCAGAAAGCATCCTTTCTTTTTCAGGAAGTGCTTATTTACTGCGTGGCCCTCCTGCTGTTATAGTTTCTTAGATTTCGAAATACTCTAAGTAAACTAAATTCTTAATTATAAAACTCGGAAGAGAATAAGTTTTCCATCCTGAAACCTATCAGGATTGGCAAGTTTGTTCTGATTTCTGTTTTTATTCTAAAAAAAATCAATTCAACTATAGCATCATTTTCAAATGAAAAAAATCATATTAGCCCTTATTTTAGGGTTTTCGGGCATACTTACTGCTCAAAATATTGTTACCGGAACCGTTACAGATCTTCAGAATCAGCCATTGCCGGGAGTTTCGGTTTATGCACCGGAATTGCACAAAGGAACAACCACTGATGCAAACGGAAAATACGAATTTACCAATCTTCCAAACGGAAGTTTTAGGGTTGCTTTTACTTTTGTTGGTTTTACCACTCAAAACAAGACAATTGCTAAATTATTAAAAGAAAACACTTTAGACATTACACTTTCAGAATCTGTTTTTGAAATGGATGAAGTTGTGGTTTCTACTCCTTTCAACAAATTGCAATCGCAAAATGTTATGAAAGTCGAACATGAAAGTATTAAAACTTTACAACAAAAAGGGACTTCAACTTTAATTGAAGGTTTAGCAACAATTCCCGGAGTCTCCCAAATTTCAACGGGAACTTCTATCGGAAAACCGGTTATTCGCGGTTTGAGCGGTAATCGTGTTTTGGTTTATTCTCAAGGTGTCCGTATCGAAAATCAACAGTTTGGAGACGAACATGGTCTGGGTTTAAACGATGCCGGAATTGAAAGTGTCGAAGTTATAAAAGGACCTGCCTCTTTATTATATGGTTCTGATGCTTTAGGTGGTGTTTTATATTTTAATCCTGAAAAATTTGCCGATGCGAATACTTTCAAAGCTAATTTCAGTCAAAAATATTTTACCAATACACAAGGAAGTAATTCTTCTATTGGATTAAAAACATCAACTGACAATTGGAAATTTTTGGCCCGAGGAAGTTTCAACACACACTCTGATTATAAAATTGCCGATGGCGATCGCGTAACGAATTCGCGTTACAATGAAACTGATTTTAAAACCGGAATTGGATACAGCAATTCAAGTTTTTCAAGTGTCCTAAGATATAACTACAACAAATTGGATCTTGGAATGCCGGAAGATGGAATTGCAGAGCAATCTTCAAGCAAAGACACCCAATTTCCGAGACAGGGTATTTTCAATCATTTGTTGAGTTTGAATAATGTTATTTTCTTTGAAAACTCAAAATTAGACGTTGATTTGGGCTATATCGCTAATGACAGAAGCGAATTTGAAGACAGTAACAACGCCTCTTTAAGAATGAAACTAAATACTTTCAATTACAACGCAAAATATCATTTTCCGAAAATGGGCAAAATTGAAACGATTTTAGGCGTTCAGGGAATGCATCAAACCAATGCTAATTTTGGTGAAGAATATTTGATTCCGGATGCAACAACAAATGATTTTGGTGTTTTTGGAACAGCGAATTACGAATGGAATAATAGCGTTTTACAAGCCGGATTACGTTTTGACAATAGAAATATTACATCAGAAGCGCATGGAATTTCAGGTGAAGAAGGTTATTTTGAAGCTTTAGACAGATCTTTCGACAGCTTTAATGCTTCTTTGGGATATAAAACCAAATTAGCAGAGCCTTTAACACTTCGATTGAATGTGGCAACAGGATTTAGAGCGCCAAATTTAGCCGAATTGACTTCAAATGGAGTTCATGAAGGAACTAACCGTTATGAAATTGGAAACGCTAATTTGAAAACCGAACAAAACGTTCAGACGGATTTAAACTTAGAATATAAAAATTCACACTTTGAGTTCTTCGTAAACGGATTTTACAATCACATAAACAATTATATCTATACTTCGCCGACCGGAGAAACTCGTGATGACAATGACGTTTTTGCCTACGTACAGGATAACGCACAATTGTATGGTGGTGAAATCGGATTGCATTTTCACCCGCACCCGTTAGACTGGTTGCATTTTGAAACAAGTTTTGAAACTGTAACCGGTAAAAAAGACAACAAAGATTATTTGCCATTAATTCCTGCCAACAATTGGAATAATACGCTTAGAACTGAATTCAAAATCAAAGATTGGTTTCAGGAAGGCTATGCTTCATTAAACGTTTCATCAACTATGAAGCAGGATAATGTAAGTGGTTTTGAAACAGCTTCAAAAGGTTATACTTTGGTTAACTTAGGTTTTGGAGGAACGGTAAAATTGGGTAAAACTGCTTTTGATGTAAACCTGAACGGAAACAATTTATTTGATAAAGAATATATTGCACACCTTTCCAGATTAAAAACAGACGGTATCCCGAATATTGGAAGAAACATTGTTTTAGGAGTTAATTTTAATCTATAACTTTTAATTTAACCGCAAGGAATGCTAAGAATTATGCAAGGTTCGCAAAGTTTAAAACGAAACTTTGCGAACTCCTTGAGGTTAAACAGCACTTAAATTTTTACCACAAAGTACACAAAGATTTTATTTAAAAGTATCTTCAGAAAACACAAAGTTCACAAAGTAAGAAATCAACACAAAGCTTTGTGAACTTTGCGTTTTTACAAAACCAAGCATGGGTAAAAAACTTTGTGTTCTTTGTGGTAAAAACAATCCCTATATTACAAAAACCACTATTTTTGTTACAATTGACAAACTTAAACAATGAAAAAAACATTTCTTATAATGGCTATTACAACTGCAGGAATTTCATTTGGACAAAATAAAATTCAATACCCGGAAACAAAAAAAGGCGAAACTGTAGATGTATATTTTGACACTAAAGTAAGCGATCCATATCGTTGGCTTGAAGATGATAAATCTACTGAAACCGGTGCCTGGGTACAAGCTGAAAACAAAGTTACTTATGGCTATTTGGATAAAATTCCGTTTCGTGATGAATTGAAAAAACGCATGGAACAACTTTGGAATTATGAAAAAATAAGCGCTCCTTTTACGGAAGGAAAGTATACCTATTATTCAAAAAACAACGGACTTCAAAATCAATCGGTTATTTACCGAAAAGGACAGGATGGCAAAGAAGAAGTTTTCTTAGATCCTAATACTTTTTCTAAAGACGGAACAACATCACTTGGTGAATTGGATTTTTCTAAAGACGGATCAAAAGCAGCTTATGCCATTTCTGAAGGCGGAAGCGACTGGAGAAAAGTTATTATTATTGATGCCTTGTCTAAAAAAGTTTTAGAAGATACTTTAGTTGATGTAAAATTCAGCGGAATCTCATGGCATGGAAATGAAGGTTTTTATTATTCAAGTTATGACAAACCAAAAGGAAGCGAATTATCTGCTAAAACAGATCAGCATAAATTGTATTTCCACAAACTTGGAACTTCTCAAAAAGAAGACAAACTAATTTTTGGAGTCGATCAAAAAAGAAGATATGTTGGCGGTTATGTGACTGAAGATGACCGTTATTTAATTATTTCAGCATCAAATTCTACTTATGGAAACGAGCTTTACATTAAAGACTTAACAACTGCAAACAGTCCAATTGTAACTATTGTAGACAACTTCAATAGTGATAATTCAATTATAGAAAACGAAGGAAGTAAATTGTTTATCGAAACCGATTTAAATGCACCAAACAAACGTGTTGTAACGGTAGATGTGAACAATCCGAAACCAGAAAACTGGAAAGATTTCATTAAAGAAACGCAAGACATTTTATCGCCTTCAACAGGTGGTGGATACTTTTTTGCCAATTATACTAAAGATGCTGTTTCATTTGTACAGCAGTATGATTATAGCGGAAAATTAATTCGTGAGATCAAACTTCCGGCAGTAGGAACTGCAAGCGGATTTGGCGGAAAAAAACACGAAAAAACTTTATATTACAGTTTTACCAACTACACTACGCCTGGAACGATTTATTCATTGGAACCAAAATCTGGTAAATCTGAAATTTATCAAAAACCTAAAGTAGATTTTAAAAGTGAAGATTATGAGTCAAAACAGGTTTTCTACACTTCAAAAGACGGAACTAAAATCCCGATGATTATTACCTATAAAAAAGGATTAAAATTAAACGGTAAAAACCCAACAATTCTTTATGGTTATGGCGGATTTAATATCAGTTTAACACCGGCTTTCAGTATTGCAAATGCAGTTTGGATGGAAAATGGTGGCGTTTATGCTGTTGCCAATTTAAGAGGCGGTGGTGAATACGGAAAGAAATGGCATGATGCCGGAACGAAATTGCAAAAACAAAATGTATTTGACGATTTTATTGCTGCCGGTGAATATCTAATCGCTCAAAAATATACTTCATCAGATTTCTTAGCCATTCGCGGAGGTTCTAACGGAGGTTTATTAGTTGGAGCAACAATGACACAACGCCCTGATTTAATGAAAGTAGCATTGCCGGCAGTTGGTGTTATGGATATGTTGCGTTACCATACTTTTACAGCCGGAGCAGGTTGGGCTTACGATTATGGAACAGCTCAGGATAATAAAGAAATGTTTGAATATTTAAAAGGTTATTCTCCAGTTCAGAATGTAAAAGCTGGCGTTAAATATCCTGCAACAATGGTAACAACTGGTGATCATGACGACCGTGTAGTGCCTGCACACAGTTTTAAATTTGCTGCTGAATTGCAGGAAAAACAAACAGGAGACAATCCTGTTTTAATTCGTATTGATGTAAAAGCGGGTCATGGAGCAGGAAAATCTGTTGCGGCAACCATTCAGGAAAATGTAGATGTTCAGGCATTCACGCTTTACAATATGGGCTTTACGGCTTTACCGAAAAAGTAAAATTTAATCTAATTTTTTATAGCCACGAATTCACGAATTATTTTGTGAGTTTGTGGCTGTATTTTTTACCACAAATTACACAAATTATCACAAATTTAATTACAAAAATTTACTCTCGCAGATCTCGCAGATTTAGTAGATTTTTTTGATTGAATAAAAAAATCTACTAAATCTGCTTAAATCTTTTTTAAATCTGCGTGAAAAATAATTTAGTAATTGCTTCACCTGATCGCTATGGCAGGTTTTTTTTAACAGCAAAAAATTAGCGAAAATTAATGCAATTTGTGGTAAACCTTTTTTTAAATTTGATAATAATTAAAAAGCCAAAAAATGGAAATCATAAAATGGGGAATTATAGGTTGTGGAAATGTAACCGAAGTTAAAAGCGGTCCGGCCTTTCAAAAAACTCCAAATTCAGCATTAGTTGCTGTAATGCGAAGAGATGCCAAACTTGCCGAAGATTACGCCAAACGCCATAATGTTCCAAGATGGTATTCAAATGCAATTGACCTGATTAATGATCCGGAAGTAGATGCCGTTTATATAGCCACTCCTCCATCTTCTCATAAAGAATATACGATTTTGTGCGCCAAAGCAGGAAAACCTGTTTACGTCGAAAAACCAATGGCTTTGACGTTTGAAGAGTGTAACGAAATGATAAGCGTTTGCAAAGAACACAACGTTCCTTTATTTGTGGCTTATTACAGAAGAAGTTTGCCAAGATTCCTAAAAATAAAAGAACTAATCGATCAGAATAAAATTGGAACTGTAAGACATGTAAACTGTGTTTTATATCATCCATTTGAAGAACGTTATGACGATGAAATCAATTTGCCGTGGACCGTTTTACCGCATATTTCAGGTGGCGGAATATTTGTCGATTTAGCTTGTCATACTTTAGATTTTCTTGATTTCGTTTTAGGTCCGATTCAATCTGTTCGCGGGCACGCAAGTTCCCAGCTTAAAGCTTATCCTGCTGAAGATTCAGTTTCGATGTCCTTTTTATTCGAAAACGGAATTCACGGAACCGGTTTATGGAATTTTGCGAGTTTCGAGCGTTATGATAACACTGAAATTGTGGGAGATAAAGGCAAGATTTCTTTTTCGACTTTCGGAAATGATCCAATCCATATTCAATATACAAACGGAGAAAAAGAAAGTATTACAATTGAAAATCCGCTTCATATTCAACAACCACTTATTGAAACTGTAGTTAGCGAGCTTTTGGGTAATGATGGTGTGAATCCGTCAAGAGGAACTTCTGCTTCCAGAACAAGCTGGGTTATTGATGAAGTTTTGAAGGAGTTTAGGAATTCAAAATAGAATGATTTTGTAGAATAGTATTGTCCTCCTGAGGAACGAAGGATCGCATTAGGAGCTTGACAAAGATTGGTACCTCACTTTGCGGAATTTCTTGTGTGATCCTTCGTTACTCAGGAGGACAAAAAAGCCGTAAAATAAAAAAGAGGATATTCGAATGAATATCCTCTTTTTTATAAACTATAAATTTTTCTTTAGAAAATTATAGGCTGTATCTTAATCCAAAAGTCAAACCTACACCACTAATACCTACATAAGAACTAATATCGTCAGTAGCTTTAGTACTATCAAAACCTGCAGCATTTGTTACTTTGCTGTTAGACGAAGTATCAATCTTGTCTACATAATTAGTATGAATAGCAGAATACGAAGCATCTTGTCTAAAAGTAGATGGTGTATTCAATTTATCTACTCCATTTTCAGTAAACACAGTAGTTTCTTTTGTATCTCCGTGAACAGTAAAGTTTCTATATTCAATTTCAGCATACAAAGCTATTTTTTTTCCTAATTTATAAGAACTTCCAATTGCAGCACTAAAACCAATAGTTGGATTAGGTTTTACAACATCTTCAGAATACGTTTTTGCCATTACTCCCGCAGCAGTAGAATACGTACGATTAGTTTCAATAGTCAAATCTCCATGAATAGGAACAATAACTCCTACTTTTGTATAAGGTTCAAAACCTTTAGATTCTCCCAAAAATAACACTAATGCAGGTGATAAATCCCATGCTCTAATTTTTCCTACAGCATCTCCAGATACAAAAATATTTGTTGGTGACGTAGCAACTAAACGATTTGTAGTTTCAACCATCAATTTATCTGCACTAGAATAATAGTTGATTCCCATTTCAACTCCTAAACGAGTAGAAAAACGGTAACCTGCAGTTAGTCCAGAACGAAAACCTTCTCCAAATGATCCGTGATTAGTTTCTCTCGAAATTAAAGTAGTTCCATTAGGTGCATAAACATCTGTATTAGGCAATTGACCATTTACAATTGGAAATTCAGTAGCAGCAGTTTGAATAAAATAAGATCCTCCTAATTTAAAATACCAGCTTTCTGGTTTATCTGCTTTTTCTGTTTGCGCCATTGTGGCCATAGAGCAAACTAATAATCCTAATAAAAATAGGTTCTTTTTCATAATTCTGATTTAATTAATTTATGCAAACTTATAATATTTTAACACATTCTTTTGGTTTGCAAAGTTAGACTTGGTACGAAATCGTTGTAATTTCGGGCAATATTACTAAAAAACTACTATGCATGCATATTTTTAACACAAAAATTTCGCATAGTTCTAAATTTTAACTGTTAAAATTTAATTCAGCTTAAAGTTAACCTGAAGCTTTTCTAATTCCTGTAATAATTCAGTAGAAATTCTCACTTTTAATCTTCTGCTTGGCATGGTTAATTTAGTTACTACTTTTATTTCTTCAACTTCTTTTAGTTCCTGAATTTTGGTTTCTCCTAATGGAGAATCAGCATCTTCATTTTCACTTTCATCTGCAAAAACAGCGTCTTCAGTTTCTTCAAAATCAGTATTGGTTTCGACCTCAACCAAACGTTTTATGTTTTCTAATTCCATGATCTCAAAAGTCACAGTATTATCTCCTTTATAAGCATTGAATAAATGATTCAGTGTATGAATAAAATCAGTTTGTAAATCTTTAATATTCAACAACAGAATTAATTTTTTGGCAAAAACTTCTAATATATCCTGTAATTGTCTGACCTCAACAAACTGCAATCTTGGTTCTGATTTTTTGCCTGTATCGTGATTTACCCAGCCGTCTTTTATTAAAACTTTCAGGTACGCAAAATTATTCTGAATCAGGAAATGCCTGAACTTTAAATATTCTTCTCCAAAAATCTTAAACTCATAACTTTCATCATATCCCTCTAAATTAAATACTGCCCAGCCTTTTCCATTTTTGGCGACACGATGCTGCACATTATTAATAATTCCTGCAAAATTTAGATTTTTACCAACATATAATTCCATGCTTTTCAACGCTTCCAATCTGGCATTACAGAAGTATTTCATTTCAAATCTAAAATCATCCAAAGGGTGTCCGGAAATATAAATCCCGACAACTTCTTTTTCTTTCGCCAGTTTTTCCATTGTACTCCAATCTTCACACGGAGGCACAACAGGCTCGGCAATCTGAACTTCACTTGCTTCACCAAACAAACTTACCTGTGATGAATTTTCGTTCTCCTGAAACTTTGATCCGTAACGTATTGCCTTTTCATAAAACGTAATTCCGTCACCATCATCATGAAAATATTGGGCTCTTGTTGTTCCTTCAAAAGAATCAAAACCACCGGCCAAAGCCAGATTTTCAATCGCTTTTTTATTGGCAGCACGTAAATCAATTCGTTTGGCCAAATCAAAAATCGATTTATATCTGCCGTCTTTTCTGTTTTCTACAATTGTTGCTACAGCTCCGGAACCCACTCCTTTAATTGCTCCCATTCCAAAACGAACAGCGTAACTATCATTTACAGTAAACTTATAATACGACTCATTCACATCCGGGCCTAAAACCTGCAAGCCCATTCGTTTACATTCTTCCATGAAAAACGAAACCTGTTTGATATCGTTCATATTATTTGAAAGTACCGCCGCCATATATTCAGCAGGATAATGCGCTTTTAAGTAAGCTGTTTGGTACGCAATCCAGGCATAACAAGTCGAGTGCGATTTGTTGAAGGCGTAACTCGCAAAAGCTTCCCAGTCTTTCCAGATTTTTTCTAAAATTTTGGCATCGTGACCTTTTAGGGCAGCTTGTTCAACAAATTTAGGTTTCATTTTGTCCAGAACGTCCTTTTGTTTTTTACCCATCGCTTTACGCAAAACGTCGGCCTCACCTTTTGTAAAACCAGCCAGCGATTGGGACAAAAGCATTACCTGCTCCTGATAAACCGTAATTCCGTAGGTTTCACCTAAATATTCTTCACAAGCATCTAAATCGTATTTGATTTCCTCTTCCCCATTTTTTCTTCGAACGAAAGACGGAATATATTCCAAAGGTCCCGGACGATACAAGGCATTCATTGCAATTAAATCTCCAAAAACTGTCGGCTTCAGATCTTTCATGTATTTCTGCATTCCGGGTGACTCATATTGGAAGATTCCAACCGTTTCTCCCCTTTGGAAAAGTGCATACGTTTCAACATCGTCAATCGGGAAAGTATCCGGATCCAAATCAATATTTGTTCTGTATTTTACCAGTTTTACGGTATCTTTTATCAATGTAAGGGTCTTCAGACCCAAGAAGTCCATTTTAAGCAATCCGGCACTTTCTGCAACCGAGTTATCAAACTGTGTTACATATAAGTCGGAATCTTTTGCGGTTGTAACGGGAACGAAATTCGTAATATCCGATGGCGTAATAATTACCCCACAGGCGTGAATTCCGGTATTTCGCATTGATCCTTCCAGGATTTTTGCCTGCTGAATGGTTTCTCCAGCCAAATCATCTTCATTGGCAATGGCGATCAATTCTTTTACATTCTCGAATTCATCAGAACGAAGCGCTTTTTTAACTTCATCTTCGTTTTCAGAAATAAAACGTGCCAAATTCCACTTCGACGGCATCATTGCCGGAATCAGTTTTGCAATTCTGTCGGCTTCAAATAAAGGTAAATCCAATACACGTGCCGTATCACGAATCGCTGATTTGGTTGCCATTTTACCATACGTAATAATCTGTGCTACCTGATTTTTTCCGTATTTATTGATTACGTAATCCATAACACGACCACGGCCCTCATCATCAAAATCGATATCAATATCGGGCATAGATACACGATCCGGATTAAGGAAACGCTCAAAAAGCAAATCGTACTTAATCGGGTCTATATTGGTAATTCCTAAACAATACGCCACCGCAGAACCGGCTGCAGATCCACGCCCCGGTCCTACCGAAACATCCATATTTCTGGCTTCGGCAATGAAATCCTGAACAATCAAAAAGTAACCCGGATATCCGGAATTTGAAATCGTCAATAACTCAAAATCCAAACGTTCCTGAATAGATTCTGTAATTTCGCCATATCTCTTTTTCGCACCCACCATGGTAAGGTGTCGCAGATATTTATTTTCACCTCTTACACCACCATCAGCTTCATCTTCAGGAACAATAAATTCTTCCGGAATATCAAATTTTGGAAGCAATACATCGCGATAAAGTGAGTAACCTTCAACTTTATCGACAATTTCCTGAATATTGATAATCGCTTCCGGCAAATCGGCAAAGAGTTTTTTCATCTCTTCTTCCGACTTATAATAGTATTCCTGATTTGGTAATCCGTAACGGTAACCACGACCACGACCAATTGGTGTTGCCTGTTTTTCACCATCTTTTACACACAATAAAATGTCGTGTGCATTGGCATCTTCTTTATTTAAATAATAGGTATTGTTTGTAGCAATTAATTTGACATTATGCTTTTGAGAAAATTCGATCAGGGTTTTGTTTACACGATTTTCATCTTCCTGATTGTGGCGCATGACTTCCAGATAGAAATCATCACCAAATTGTGCTGCCCACCAAATTAAAGCTTCTTCGGCCTGGTTTTCACCGATATTCAGAATTTTACTCGGAATCTCTCCGTATAGATTCCCGGACAAAACCATGATATCTTCCTTATATTTTTCAATGATCTTTCGATCAATTCTCGGAACATAATAAAAACCTTCTGTAAAAGCGATCGACGACATTTTTGCCAGATTGTGATAACCGTTTTTGTTTTTGGCTAATAACACAACCTGATTTCCGTTGTCTTTTTTACTTTTATCTAAGTGATTATCACAGACATTAAATTCACAACCTACGATTGGTTTTATTTCAGTTTCTGTTGGTTCTTCTCCGGCTTCAACTAAAGCTTTATTTTTTCCGGATGCTGCCTTATTATGGTTCATAACAGCGCTCACAAAATGAAAAGCTCCCATCATGTTTCCGGTATCGGTCATGGCAACGGCTGGCATTCCATTTTTGGCTGTAGCAGCAACAATATTTCCAATTCCTATAGTCGATTGAAGAACCGAAAACTGGGTATGATTGTGTAAATGCGCGTATTTTGCTGCTTTAAAATCTGCTCTGTCAGAGGCTGAAACTGTAGTTTGTATATCATCAACTTGTAAAGCTTTAATTTGCTCTCTGATTTTATCAGAAGCCGCTTTTAAATTGATGTGTTTTAAACCAATTAAAGGAAATTCCTGTGGATTTCTATCCTGAAATTCCTTGAAATAATCCTTCGGAACATCTAATTCTTCTTTGGTAAAAACCTCTCTTCTGATTAACTCTAAAAAACAACGCGTAGTTGCCTCAACATCGGCAGTTGCGTTGTGGGCTTCCGCGAAAGGTTTATTAAAAAGATAACTATGTAATTCGGTTAAGGTTGGAAGTTTGAATTTTCCTCCACGACCTCCGGGAAGTTGTAATAATGAAGCTGTAACTTCGGTACAGGTATCTAAAACCGGCATTGTACTCATTGGAGAATCCACGCCCATTCTATGGAATTCAGCTCCCATAATATTGACGTCGAAACCTAAATTCTGACCAACAATAAATTTGGTTTTGCTTAAGGCGATATTGAATTTCTCCAAAACTTCGGCCAGCGTGATTCCCTCGGCTTCAGCCAGTTCGGTCGAAATTCCGTGAATACGTTCAGCATCATACGGAATATTAAATCCGTCCGGTTTCACCAAATAATCCTGATGTTCGATAAGCTGTCCCATTTCGTCATGCAGCTGCCACGCGATCTGAATACAGCGAGGCCAGTTATCAGAATCGGTTATTGGAGCGTCCCAGCGTTTTGGTAATCCGGTTGTTTCGGTATCGAATATTAAATACATAGCGTTAAATAACAAAAATTAAAACTCCAAATTCCAATTTTACCAATATAAACATTTGATTATATGGAGGATAAAAAATTGCTTTATAGAAAATGGAGGAGGTTCAAATTTACGCTTTTTTTGGAAGAAAGAAAATCCATCTATACCAAAAAATCATTCTTATCAATTAATCAGTTTTCCTCTTAAAATTCATAAAATTTCATAAAAATACACTTCTTGGATGTCGTAGTATTTGAATTAAAATTGAACTTACCAATATCCATTCTAAATTGAATTTTTAGCCTTCAAAATCATATTAATTGACAACTTCTGAAATTCCTCTAAAGAATCAAAAACTAACAATTATTACTATTTCTATTCATTTTGTTACATTTTTTCGAATGAAAACCGATATTTTATAGTGATTTTGAGATAAATTTGCAAACTATTAAAATTAAAAGCAATCCAGTCAAAATTAATCTGAAAAAGAAAAACAAAAGCGATTTATCATTCATTTTCCGACCAAAATTAAACGTACTAAATTACGAAGAGCAATTTGTATTTAGTTTGGGTATCGTATATAATGAAATATTGAAATTGACCACTTTGTATCTTTTTTTACTTTTGTTTTGCTATTATCAGAAAATTGCTGTGATTATAGAAATTACAATTAAAAAAAATAAAAAATGAGTAAGACATTATTTGACAAAGTATGGGATTCACATGTAGTGCGTAAAATTGAAGATGGACCAGATGTGTTTTTTATTGACCGTCATTTCATTCATGAAGTTACGAGTCCTGTTGCTTTTTTAGGATTAAAAGCCAGAGGCGTTAAGGTTTTATATCCAGAACGTACTTTTGCAACTGCAGATCACAATACACCAACCATAAACCAACATTTACCAGTTGAAGATACTTTATCTGCAAATCAGCTTAAAGCGCTTGAAGATAATGCTGCCGAATACGGAATTTCGCACTGGGGATTAGGTCACATTAAAAATGGAATTGTACACGTAGTTGGTCCTGAAAACGGAATTACTTTGCCAGGTGCTACTATTGTTTGTGGAGATTCACATACTTCTACTCACGGTGCTTTTGGAGCTATTGCTTTTGGTATCGGAACTTCTGAAGTTGAGATGGTACTTTCTACACAATGTATCATGCAGCCAAAACCAAAGAAAATGCGTATCAACGTAAACGGTCAATTGAGCAAAGGTGTTGGTCCAAAAGACGTTGCACTTTATATCATTGCGCAATTAACTACTTCTGGAGGAACAGGTTATTTTGTTGAATACGCCGGAGATGTTTTCGAAAATATGACAATGGAAGGTCGTATGACGGTTTGTAACCTTAGTATCGAAATGGGTGCCCGTGGTGGAATGATCGCTCCTGACCAAAAAACTTTTGATTTCCTAGAAGGAAGATTATATGCTCCAAAAGGAGAAGCTTGGACTAAAGCAGTTGAATATTGGAAAACTTTAAAGACTGATGCTGATGCTGTTTTTGATGCTGAATTAAACATCAACGCTTCAGATATTGAACCAATGATTACTTACGGTACTAACCCTGGAATGGGAATTGGTATCTCAAAACATATTCCGAATGCCAATCAGGTTGAAGGCGGTGAGGAAACTTATAAAAAATCTCTTGCTTACATGGGTTTCCAGGAAGATGATGTAATGATTGGAAAACCAATTGATTATGTTTTCTTGGGAAGTTGTACAAACGGCCGTATTGAAGATTTTAGAGCTTTCGCCGAAATTGTAAAAGGAAGAAAAAAAGCAGATAATGTTACGGCTTGGTTAGTTCCGGGTTCTCACGTTGTTGAAGCTCAGATTAAAGAAGAAGGTATTTTAGATATTTTAACTGAAGCTGGTTTCGTATTACGTCAGCCGGGATGTTCAGCATGTTTAGCAATGAACGATGATAAAGTTCCAGCTGGAAAATATGCGGTGAGTACATCAAACAGAAACTTTGAAGGTCGTCAGGGTCCTGGTTCAAGAACATTATTAGCAAGCCCAATTATGGCTGCCGCTGCTGCTGTTACAGGAAAATTGACAGATCCGAGAGAATTATTTTAATTCTTGCTATAAGCTTTAAGCAATAGGCTTTAAGCTTTTAAAAGATTAGAAAAAGGCATAAAGCTTATAGCTTACTGCCTAAAGCAAAAAAAAAAACAAATACACTGTAGGAAAGGCCTAAAGCTTACTGCCTACAGCTTAAAGCAAAAAACAATGGCATACGATAAATTTAATATACTTACCAGCAGTGCAGTGCCACTGCCAATTGAGAACGTAGATACAGATCAAATTATTCCGGCTCGTTTCTTAAAAGCTACAAAACGTGAAGGTTTTGGAGATAATCTTTTCAGAGACTGGAGATATAACGGAGATGATACTCCAAAAGCTGATTTCGTTTTAAACGATTCAACTTACAATGGAAAAATTTTGGTTGGAGGAAAAAACTTCGGTTCAGGGTCTTCAAGAGAACATGCTGCATGGGCAGTTTACGATTACGGTTTTAGAGCTGTAGTTTCGAGTTTCTTCGCAGATATCTTCAAAGGAAACTGTTTGAATATTGGTGTTTTGCCAGTTCAGGTTAGCCCTGAATTTGCCGATACTATTTTTAAAGCAATCGAAGCTGATCCTAAAACAGAATTAGAAATCAACCTGCCAAACCAAACGATTACTTTATTGGCAACTGGTCAATCAGAATCTTTTGCAATTAACGGTTACAAAAAGAACAACATGATCAATGGATTTGACGACATTGATTATTTGCAAAATATTAAGGAAGATATTGTGGCTTTCGCCGATAAACTTCCTTACTAAAAAATCAGGTTCGGTCCTATGAGACCCGACAGGTTTTTGAAACCTGTCGGGTCTTTATAAGTTAAACAAAACCAAGACAACACAACTATAATTTCATTTTAAAGGAATATAGAAAATCAATATGGAAAAAAGAAAAATTGAAATAATGGACACAACGCTCCGTGATGGTGAACAAACCTCAGGAGTATCTTTTTCTGCTGCAGAAAAATTGACCATTGCACAATTATTGTTGGAGGAATTAAATATTGATAGAATCGAAATTGCTTCTGCCCGCGTAAGCGAAGGCGAATTTCAGGCCGTAAAAGGCATTACAACCTGGGCGACTGAGAAAGGTTACATCAATCGAATTGAAGTATTGTCTTTTGTAGACGGAGGAGTTTCAATTGAATGGATGAAAAAAGCAGGTGCCAAAGTGCAAAATTTGTTGACCAAAGGTTCAATGAATCACTTAACGCATCAATTAAAAAAAACTCCGGAACAACACTTTTCAGAAATTGCTCAAATCATCGCATTAGCAAAAGAAAATAATATTGAAACCAATGTTTATTTGGAAGATTGGAGCAACGGAATGCGAAATTCTCCCGATTATGTTTTCCAGTTTCTGGATTTCTTAGCCACTCAGCCTATTAAAAGAATTTTATTGCCTGATACTTTAGGTGTTTTAATTCCGTCGTTTACATTCGAATTTATTTCAAAAATCAGGGCAAAATACCCAACCATTCATTTTGATTTTCATGCGCATAACGATTACGATTTAAGCGTTGCCAATGTGATGGAAGCGATAAAAGCTGGCATAAACGGACTTCATGTAACCGTAAACGGAATGGGAGAACGTGCTGGAAATGCGCCGCTCGAAAGTACTGTTGCCGTAATAAATGATTATTTGCCAGAGGTTAGCATTAATATTAAGGAAACCTCTTTATATACCGTAAGTAAGCTTGTTGAAACTTTTACCGGATATAGAATTCCTGCTAATAAACCAATTGTTGGTGATAATGTCTTCACGCAAACTGCCGGAATTCATGCTGATGGAGATAATAAAAACAATTTGTACTTTAATGATTTGCTTCCGGAACGCTTTGGAAGAAAAAGAAAATACGCTTTAGGAAAGACTTCCGGAAAAGCCAATATCGAAAAAAATCTTCAGGAATTAGGTTTGAAATTAAACCAGGAAGACTTGAAATTGGTTACCCAAAGAATCATTGAACTAGGCGATAAGAAAGAAACCGTTACTAAGGAAGATTTACCATACATTATCTCTGATGTTTTGGATAGTCATACCTACGAAGATAAAATTACAATTGAATCCTATATATTAGTACATTCAAAGGGAATGCGTCCGTCAACTACTTTGCTTTTAAAAATTGATGGCGAAGTCATTGAAGAAAATGCTCAGGGCGATGGTCAGTTTGATGCTTTTATGAATGCTTTAGGCAAAATTTACAAAAGCAAAAAACTAACGCTTCCAAAATTGATTGATTACGCCGTGAGAATTCCGCCAGGAAGTAGTTCTGATGCTTTATGCGAAACCATCATTACCTGGGTAAATAATGAAAAAGAATTTAAAACCCGCGGTTTAGATTCTGATCAAACTGTTGCAGCAATTATTGCGACGCAAAAAATGCTTAATGTAATTGCTTAAAAAAGGTGCAAAGGGTCAAAGTTACAGAGGCACAAAGGTTTTCTCTTTGTCTTTTAAAACTTTGAACCTTTGCTCCTCTGAACCTTTGAACCTTAAAATAAAAAATAAAAAAAATGAAATTTAACATAGCCCTTTTAGCCGGTGACGGAATCGGACCAGAAGTAATTAATGAAGCTGTAAAAGTATCTGATGCTATTGCAAAAAAATTCAATCACGAAATAATATGGACACCGGCTCTTACAGGAGCTTGTGCTATTGATGCAGTTGGAGTTCCTTATCCTGATGAAACGCACGAAGTTTGTATGGCTGCTGATGCTGTTTTATTTGGAGCTATTGGTCACCCAAAATATGATAATGATCCAAGTGCACCAGTTCGTCCGGAACAGGGATTATTGTTGATGCGTAAAAAATTAGGATTGTTTGCTAATGTACGTCCAACTTTTACTTTCCCTTCTTTAATTGATAATTCTCCTTTAAAAAGAGAAAGAATCGAAGGAACTGATTTAGTTTTCTTAAGAGAATTAACTGGCGGAATCTACTTTGGAGAAAAAGGAAGAAAAGACAATGGAGAAACTGCTTTTGACAACTGTGTTTATACCAGAGCTGAAGTGCAGCGTTTGGCTAAAAAAGGTTTTGAATTAGCGATGACTCGTAGCAAAAAACTTTGTTGTGTTGATAAAGCAAACGTTTTGGAAACTTCACGTTTATGGAGAGAAACAGTTCAGGCTATGGAAAAAGATTATCCTGAAGTTACAGTTTCATACGAATTTGTTGATGCTGTTGCCATGCGTTTGGTGCAATGGCCAAACTCTTATGATGTTTTAATTACAGAAAATTTATTTGGAGATATCTTAACTGACGAAGCGTCTGTAATTTCAGGCTCTATGGGATTAATGCCTTCTGCTTCAGTTGGAGAACATACTTCATTATACGAACCAATCCACGGATCTTACCCACAAGCTACCGGATTAAATATTGCTAACCCGTTAGCCACTATTTTATCTGCAGCGATGATGTTCGAAGATGCTTTTGGTTTAAAAGACGAAGCCGAAGCTATTAGAGCAGTTGTAAATAAATCATTAGAGCAAGGAATTGTTACTGAAGATTTAGCTCCAAAAGGATCAAAAGCATACAAAACCAGCGAAGTTGGAGATTGGCTTGTAGAGAATCTATAGTTTTATTTGTTTCAGGTTTCAGGTTTCAAGTTATGTTGGAACGTGAAACCTGAAACTTGAAACAATTTTAAACAAAAAAAGGGATCAACTTTCGTTGATCCCTTTTATATATTTAGAAAAAAATATTAATATCCTCCTCTGTTACCACCACGGTCATTTCCACCACGGCTGTTTCCTCCACCATAACCTCCGCGTGAATCTCCACCACGACTGTTATTGTTGAAGCTTCTTCTTTCCCCTTCTGGTTTCGGTTCAGATTTATTAACCACAATTGCACGACCTTGAACAGTAGCTCCGTTCAATTCATCAATTGCTTTTTGAGCTTCAGCATCGTTTGGCATCTCAACAAAACCAAAACCTTTGCTTCTTCCTGTAAATTTATCAGTAATAATCTTAACTGAATCTACTGCTCCGTAAGCCTCGAAAGACTCTCTTAAATCTGCTTCCTCAATACTGAATGGAAGGCTTCCAACAAAAATGTTCATATGTACTTATTTATAATAATGTAGCAAATGTAGTCTTATTTTTCCGTAATCTACTATATATTAGTTTATTTATGTTTTTATTTTGATTTAAAAAGCAGAATCCACTAAAATCAATCTATCACAAATTAAAAAATTAATTTGCAAGGAAGTTACTCGTCAGGGAAACAGGAACTTTGTAAAAAACACCTTCTGTAAAAGTA
This sequence comes from Flavobacterium sp. Root420, assembly GCF_001427905.1. Lineage (GTDB taxonomy): Bacteria > Bacteroidota > Bacteroidia > Flavobacteriales > Flavobacteriaceae > Flavobacterium. Next base: position 243,947 of record NZ_LMEF01000012.1, on the reverse strand, counting down.
ACTCTTGGGTTTTCAACATCAGTTTCATCCTCATTAATAGCAGTAAATTTAAATGTCCCTGAAATCGTATTTGTTTCCGTATTAAATTCTGTTACAACAATCTGACCGGTGCCTCTGTTTTCACCAGTAGTAAATTCGGCCAATTGTCCCGGAAAAGTATTTGAATAAGATGCCTTTGCAACATTATCACGTCCAAGAACATATGTTTGTACAATAGGTGAAGGTATTTGTAAACTCACTTTTTCGTATCCTAAAGTTCCTTCAATAGTCATATTTCCGTTTGTCACTGATTGCGCTTTATACCCAATAGCTCTCCAAAAAACATTATCCTTTAAGGTTTGAAATGCCGGATTATTGAATTTTACGTCTTCAGTACAAGATGTAATGATAAAAAGAAGTGATAAAAAATAAGAGATTTTTTTCATATAGAATGAATTTGATACAAAAGTACCTTTTTATTTGAAATAGATATTTAAAAATTAGAGACTAAAAACCTCAAAAAACGGCAAAAATCTATCTCAAATATATTTAATACTGTTTGGAACGTATAATTCACAAAAAAATTATATCTTTGCGCCCTTAATTAACAGAGGTCGAGTACCTCAAAATTTAATCATAAGATTATGTCAGTAAAAATTAGATTACAAAGACACGGTAAAAAACAAAAACCTTTTTACTGGGTTGTAGCTGCAGATGCACGCTCAAAAAGAGATGGTAAATACTTAGAGAAAATCGGTACTTACAATCCAAACACAAACCCTGCAACTATCGAATTAAACATTGATAGCGCGGTAAAATGGTTGCACAATGGTGCACAGCCTACTGATACTGCCAGAGCAATTCTTTCTTACAAAGGTGCTTTATTGAAACACCACCTTGATGGAGGTATTCGCAAAGGTGCTTTAACTCAAGAACAAGCTGATGCTAAATTAGCTGCCTGGTTAGAAGCTAAAGCTGGAAAAGTTGATGCTAAAAAAGACGGTTTAACAAAAGCGCAAGCTGATGCAAGAGCTAAAGCTTTTAAAGCAGAACAAGAAGTTAACGCTAAACGTTTAGCTGCTGCAGCTCAGGCTGAAGCTGATGCTATCGCTGCTGCAACTCCTGCAGTTGAAGAAGAAGTTGCTGAAGTTGAAGCGGAAGCTGCTACTGAAGAAGCTCCTGCTGCTGAAGAAAATAACGAAACAACTGAAGCATAATTTTACTTAGCGAGAATGCGTAAAGAAGAATGTTTTTATTTAGGTAAAATCGCTAAAAAATTTAGTTTCAAAGGTGAAGTTCTGGCTTATTTAGACACGGACGAACCTGAGTTATACGAAAACCTGGAATCAGTGTTTGTTGAATGCAACAAACACTTGGTTCCTTTTTTTATTGAAAAAAGTTCTTTACACAAAAACGATTTCCTTAGAATCCGTTTTGAAGATATGAACACTGAAGAAGATGCAGATGCTATTATGGGTAATGCTATTTATCTTCCTTTAAGTATGTTGCCAAAACTTTCCGGCAATAAATTTTATTTCCATGAAGTTATTGGTTTCGAAATCGAAGACCAGCGTTTAGGTGTTTTTGGAAAAATAGTTGCTGTAAACGATACTACAGCACAACCTCTTTTTGAAGTTTTAAATGGCGAAGTCGAAATGCTAATTCCGATGATCGATCATTTCCTTGTAAAAATTGACAGAGAAAACAAGAAGGTTATCATGAACTTGCCTGAAGGACTTGTTGAAATGTACTTGTAAAAGGAAAATTCCAAATTGTTGAAATTCCAAATTCCAAAAACTGGAGAAAGTCTTAAATTTTATTTCTAAAATTCAGTCCTTGGCTTACTTAAAATAAATTTGAAAGAAAAATACTATATTTTAAAACTTTTACTATATCTTTAAAACTCCAATTAATTGGAAATTGGAATTTTAAAAATTGGAATTTATTTTACTTTATGAATAAACCTTACAACTTAGAGGAAAGAACTTTTCTATTCGCTAAAGAGTGTCGAATTTACATCAGATTATTAGCAAAAACTACATCCAATATTGAAGACGGAAAACAATTAGTAAGATCTTCAGGCTCTGTTGGTGCCAATTATATTGAAGCGAATGAAAAGCTTGGAGACAAGGATTTATTATTTAGACTTAAAATATCTCGAAAAGAAGCGAAAGAATCTAAATTTTGGTTGAGATTATTACATGAATTAAACCCTGATCAAGCTATTTTTTCTGAATCATTATTATTTGAAATAGAAGAATTAAGGAAAATTCTATCAGCAATAATTACCAAAGCATCAAAATAATTTACGACAATTTTAATCTTATTTTTGCAAAACAAATCAATCTCAAGAATTTACTCTTTTCAATTGGAAATTGGAATTTAAAAATTGAAAAAAAATCTTTCCGATTTTGGAATTTGGAATTTCTTTTTTGGAATTTCCTTTTGAGTTGGAATTTGGAATTTAAAAAATTGAAATTTCTCTTTATATGTTTACATTCAAACAATTCTCGGTTCAACAAGATAAAACCGCTATGAAAGTTGGTACAGACGGTGTTTTATTGGGTTCTTGGGCTCCAATTGAACACAATCCTTTTAGTATATTGGATGTTGGTGCAGGAACTGGAATTATTGCCTTAATGCTAGCTCAACGAACGAATGCGGAACAAATTGATGCTCTTGAAATTGACGAAGATGCGTATGAGCAAGCGGTAGAAAACTTCGAAAATTCTGCCTGGGGAGACCGATTATTTTGTTTTCATGCAGGTTTAGATGAATTTATTGAAGAACCTGAGGATGAATATGATCTGATTGTATCGAACCCTCCATTTTATGCTGAAGATTACAAAACAGAAAACGAACAACGTGATTTAGCCCGTTTTCAAGACGCCATGCCTTTTGAAGACTTAGTTGAAGCAGCCGATTTATTACTTTCAGAAAACGGAATATTCGCTTTAATTCTACCTTTCAAAGAAGAAGAAAATTTTATTGCTTTAGCAAGGGAATCCGAATTATATCCAATAAAAATTACCCGCGTAAAAGGAACTCCAAAATCTGAAATCAAGCGCAGTTTATTGGCTTTTAGCCGAAATGAAAATCCGGAAATTGAAATCGATGAATTGATTATCGAAATCGCCAGACATGTTTATACTCCTGAATATATCGAATTGACAAAGGAATTTTATTTGAAGATGTAAAAAAAACATCTTTGTCAAAGTTTGAAACTTTGACAAAGATTACATAATTTTTATTTTTCATTTTTTGCAAAAAGAATTGCTCGGTCTAAAACCTCATCTCTTCCTTGCTGAATGCCTAGAATAGTTGGTTTTACTTCGATATCTGGAACAATCCCAATGCGTTGGGTTTCTTTTTTATTGGGATAAAAAATACCAAAACCGGTAAATATTGTATTGTATCCTTTTATAATTTCATACTGGCAGACGCCGCCATCAGCACCAGCTGTCTGACTGCCAATTATTGCAGCATTTGGTGTCGCTTGCAAACACATTACCAAATGTTCTCCGTGACTTTGAGTATATTCATTCTCTAAAATAATCACTTTTCCTTTGTAGTAATCTGGATTTGTTTTTCCCGTTTTTTGATCTTCTCTCCAAACATATCGGCCCGGATATGTCAAATCTGCGTCAATAAATTTTGCATATGCTTTATTTTCAGGATATAGATAGGCTGCAAGAGCTTCCTCGATATTAGGTTCTTGAGGATAATGTCTGACATCGTAAATAATGGCTGTTGTGTTTTTAAATTGTTCCATAACAGCAGGAAGTTCGTTTTCATTAATAGATTCAACATCAATATATCCAATGTTATTTTCTAAAAGTTTCCACTTCTCTTTATCAGGAAATTGAATTTTTAAATTCTGATATTTATATCTCTTAATTGTTTTGTTGGAAACCTTGTTTTCACGACTAAATTCAATTTCGATTGACTCTGTTTTTCCATTAAAAACTGTCCAGTAAATATTTTTTAAAATGGCAGGTCTGTTTGATCCTTCAACATATTTCAGCTTTTCATTCAGTAGATCTTCCACCGTTTTCCCGTCCACTTTTGTAATTACGTCTCCAATTCTAACATCATCATTTTTAGACAGCGAATCATTTTTAAATTTGACAACAACAGCTTTATTATCAATAAAGGCAACATCAAAAGAGACAAATTTATCACCAAAATAATCATACAGCTTAAATGTTGAAGTAGAAGAATGTGTGTCATCTAATTTTATTGAAATTTCACGCATTGCCAAAACAAAATCCATCTCTGATTCTGATTTTACAAATTTTGGCAGCATTTCGATTAACACAGCATCCCAATTTTCATCCATTTTATATTTATATGGAAAAAAATATTCTATCTGATTCCAATATCGAAAAAGAGCCAAAAGACGCAAATTCTTATCTGACCATTTAAAATCAGGATATTTAATTTCATTTTGAACTTTTATATAAGGTTCTGAGGTGTAGTAAAATTGCTGTCCCTGAATTCTGTTTTCTTCAATAAACTTTAATTTTTTTGAAAGTGATTTAGAGAATAAATCATTTTTTGAAAACCATGACAAATCGAAGTTTTTGTCAAAATATATTTTTTTTGAAGCAGGTGTCGCAATTTTATACGCTTTAACTTCTCCTAAAGAAATTATCCAATTTTCTATTACCAAAGAATAAGCTTCGGCCGTTTGTGCTTCTTCGACTTTTGGTAAAACTTGAAACAATTGTTCGTCCCAGTTTTTACTTCCGTCAGCAACATTTGGATGGTAATATTTTAAAAAACCCCAAACTTTGCACGTCATCGCAAGTTTTTGAGTTTCGGTTATGGGTTTTGAAAATGCATTTTGAAATAATAAAACAAGAACAATAAATAAAGTTTTCTTCATTAGAAAATGGTTTGTGGTTGGTTAAATAGTTTGTGGTTATTTTTTAAACTTGTTCAAATATACTCTTAAATTGATATAAAATTCTTTCAATTAATCGTAAATCTTCGGTTACAATTTCAGCGCTTCCCTTCATTTCCTGCTGAAATACAATTTGTTTGTTGTATGAAGTCAACAAACCATTTGGAAGTGCAACATCCAAAAGCAGATTTCCATCTTTATCCGGAACAAGCGATATATTTTGAATTTTACCTCTTAATACCCCAAATTCCCGATCTGGAAAATTCGCCAGGCGGATATTCACTTTTTGTCCCACTTTTATTTTCCCGGAATTTAGTGCTGGAGCTTTTACTTTTCCGATAAAACCATTTTTTGTGTCAGGAATAATTGAAAATACATTATCGCCGGTATTTATAGTTTGATTTTCTGTCCAGACTTGCAAGAAAGTAACCACGCCATTTACAGATGATTTTAAGGTATAGGCCAATTCCCAGTCTTTTATTACTTTTTTTAGCTGATAAAAGGACTGCGCCATGTTCCTACCAAGGTTAACTTCCTCCTTAGTGCCACTTATCTGCGAATTCTGGCTCAATTTTTTGTTGTCAATCAAAGAGGACCGTAATTGAGATATTGACGTTAATAAGCCCCTATAACTCTTTTGAGCCTGAAGATAGCCTAATTTCTTGGCTTCCATTTCCTGGGCTGAAATAATTCCTTTATTGAACAGGGTTTCAAAACGGGCAATTTCATTTTTCTGTAGTTGTAGCTCGCTTTCGTTTATCACTTTTTGCTGTTGCAGAATATCGAGTCTTTCTTTAATCTGAATTTTTTCTGAAAGCTGGGCCCTGTTCTCAACTTCAAAAGGCTGTAAGTTTTTATTGAGCTGCTCCGCCTCATAATCTTTTTGAAAAACCGCAAAAGCGCTTTCAATTTCTCCCAATTGTTTGTTTTTTAATAAAGCAAACGGAAATGCCTTTTTTGAATCGTTGATATTATAATTATCTGCAATGCTTTTCAGCAAAAAAACATCTTTATAATTGGCTGTATTTTCAATAATAGCCAGTGTCGTATTTTTTGAAACTATGGCTTTATTTTTTACTAAAATGGCTTCAATTCTGCCCGATGATTTTGACACAATTTTCTCCGGTGGAATATTGGTTGTAATTACAATCTCCGTATTTACAACATCAGGATATTTTATAAACCAGGAAACAAAAAAGAGTATAAAAATGATGGCAAATATCAAAACAGTTCCCCATCGGATCATCCAATGCGGCACTTTGGTGAGAATGTCCTGAACTTCTTCACTTCTTAATTCGAATGTAGTATTATCTTCTGCCATAATTTAATTCCCTAGTTGCAATTGATTTTTAACCAACTCAAAATAATTTCCTTTTTGTTCTACCAGCGCTGAATGGTTTCCAATTTCGATAATTTTCCCTTTATCCAGAACCACAATCTGATCCGCATTCATTACTGTACTCAGTCGGTGTGCGATCACGATAACCGTTTTATTTTTAAAAAATGTATCCAGTTTTTGCATAATTGCTTTTTCATTATTAGCATCTAAGGCCGAAGTTGCTTCATCAAAAAACAATATTTCGGGGTTTTTATAAACTGCTCTTGCAATCAATAATCTTTGTTTTTGTCCGGTACTCATTCCTAATCCTTCTGCTCCAATTTTGGTATTATAGCCCAAAGGCAATTCACTAATATATTCTTTTATATTGGCGACATCTGATGCGTATACCAAACGTTCTTTATCTATTTTATCAACTCCAAAAGCAATATTATTAGCAATCGTATCACTAAAAATAAAACCTTCCTGCATTACTGCACCAACATTCGATCGCCAGGCTTTTTGGGTAATATTTTTTAACTGGGCATTTCCAATATTTATTTCTCCCTTTTCGGGTTCATAAAATTTAAGAAGCAATTTCATTAAAGTTGTTTTACCGCTTCCGCTGACACCTACTATTGCCGTTACTTTATTGGCTGGAATTATTAAATTTAAATCATCCAAAACAGGAATGTCGGATCCCAAATAGCGATAGGAAACATTTTTTAACGTAATATCACAATCAATCGGAACTTCATTTGTCTGATGGATTTCCTGTTGTATTTCATCTTCTTTCTCATGAATTTCAGACAGTCGTGCCAATGATATTTTAGCATCCTGCAATTCTCGTACAAATTCTATAAGTTGTGTTATTGGCCCATTTAAACTTCCAACAATTGAACTAATCGCCAACATCATTCCAAGTGTAATTGAGCCGTCAATCACCAATTTAGCCGAAAGAAATATGATGAAAATGTTTTTCAATTCATTAATAAAAGAAGAGCCTGTTGTCTGGGTTTGCTCTAAAATAAGACCTTTTATTGAAACCCTGAAAAGTCTTGCCTGTACGTATTCCCAACCCCAGCGTTTTTGTTTCTCGGCATTATGAAGTTTGATTTCCTGCATTCCGTTTATCAATTCCATCACCTTACTTTGCTCTTGCGAGACCTCAGCAAAACGTTTGTAATCTAAAATTTCCCTCCTTTTTAAAAATAAAGTGATCCATCCAAAATACAGCAGACTCCCTATAAAAAACACCAGGAATATCTTTAGGTTAAAGTAAGCCAGAACAGCTCCCAAGACAACCATATTAATCACTGAAAACAAGACATTTAAAGATGATGTGGTCAGGATTTTCTCGATACGCCGATGATCATTAATACGCTGCATAATATCACTTGTCATTCGGACATCAAAAAACGAAATTGGCAGATTCATCAGTTTAATAAAGAAATCTGAAATGAGTGAGATATTGATTCGGGTAGAAAGGTGAAGTAATATCCAGCTTCTAATAAGTTCTAAACCGGTTTTTCCTGCAAAAAGGAATAATTGCGCAAAAAGTATTAAATAAATGAAATGAATATTTTGATTCTGTATACCAACATCAACAATACTCTGAGTTAAAAATGGCGAAATAAGCATTAATAAACTACTCGCAACTAAGCCAATACTTAACTGAGTGAGAAAAGATTTATAACGCAATACATATTGTGATAACAATCTAAATCCTAATCCTTTATTTTCTTCTTTATCAAAGTCAGACTGGTAAAATTTAGGGGCTGCTTCCATCAATAATGCCACACCTTCCTTCGTCGTATTATCGGCATTATTTCCAATCCAGAATTTAATAAAATCTTCTTTATTGTATTCAATGAGCCCAAAACCAGGATCTGAAATATAATACCTATTTTTCCTGATTTTATAGAGAACTACGTAATGATTTTTGTTCCAATGCAAAATACATGGCAAAGGTGCCTCTTGTAATCGCTCTAAATTTAATTTTACGCCTAAAGTCCTAAAACCAATTTTCTCTGCAGCATCACTTAAAAAAAGCAAATTACTTCCCTCACGAGTTGTTTCGCTTATGTCTCGTAAATCCTGAATATTGATTGTTTTACCATAATGTTTGGCAATAATTTTCAAACATGTTGGTCCGCAATCTTTAAAATCAGCTTGTTTATAATGCGTAAATTTTTTCAATTTCTAATTAATTTATTCAGGAGCAATTTAAGATTATATTTTTTGATTTAATAGTAAAAAAAAACAGAGAAGAAATAAATCTTCTCTGTTTAACTATCTAAAAAATAAAAATTTAGCAATACAATTTCTCTAGGAGACGGCACTGGTTAATCCTAACCAAATAAAATCAACACAGTGACYAWTTTTCCTGAGAATCCCGACACCAATCATCAATGTTGGGATATTTGCTCAATGTTCCACGATTGAGCGCCTACAAATTCAAAAAAAAACATGACTAAATT
>NZ_LMEF01000012.1:0-235247 GCF_001427905.1 Flavobacterium sp. Root420 | reverse complement strand
TTCCTGAGAATCCCGACACCAATCATCAATGTTGGGATATTTGCTCAATGTTCCACGATTGAGCGCCTACAAATTCAAAAAAAAACATGACTAAATTTCTGATAAGGCTTTATATTGTAATACTTACAAAAAATTAAAAATCAACAGCAAAGGCGATTTGCGCTTTAATTTTTAATCAAATTTAATTTTCAACCAAAGACTATGCTGCACAATCTTCGTCGTTAATCCAGGCCTCACATCTTGGAGATGCTTCTTTTACATTACTAGCAATAATCATTTTTTGCTCATTTGCTGTTAATTCCTGTGTCCCTTCAAGGTTTAAAATATTCTTTAACATAGGTTCTATTTTTTTGGGCTTCAATCCTTTTAAGACATTTGAAGCTTCTGTCTTTTTTCTTTTCTCCTAACTAGGCGATTTTTTCAAGAACTTCTATATCTTCAACATAATCGTTTAGAAAATATTTCAATTCATTTAGTTCATATTCGTTCGGGAATAATTTTTCATTTACAATTTTAACCGGTGTATAATTAAAATTATTCTTAGAACACCATTCGTATTGTTTATTAATCTCCTGATTAATCATCATACTTACAGATTCTACATGCCATTTTTTCAACCATTTTTTCAGGTTCATTTTCTTGATATGCCAATCCGAAATTGCTTCAACCGTTTTTCCGGGTGTTGATCTGTTTATTGTTAAAAGCCTCTCTACAACTGCTTTATATGGATTATCCGTATTCTCCGGATTGATATTAAATAAAACTTTTAAAAATATTCTGTCCGGAAATTTCAAAACTAAATCAAATGCTTCCTGAAATGTGGTATTGCAATGTGCACAACTCGGACTAATAATTACAGAGAGTTGTACTGCTGCATTTCTGTTGCCAAAATTCAAACCTCTCAAATCATCAAAACCATTTGTATTTATAACTTTTCTGGACAAGAAGTTTAATAAGGAATAATTTCTTTTGAATTTTTTCAGATCTTTAATAGAGTTATCACTTTTCAGTATATTTTTTATCATTGGTTTTGCAACAAGCCACATTGGAACAAGAAGAGCCAAAGAAAACAAGAATGGAAATATACTTTCAAAAGCAAAAGTCAGTGTAAAAAAGTCTGATGCAAACCATATTGCACTTTGAGTAAAAATTAAGAACGAAACTACCAGACACATTACGCACCATTTTTGAATCTCAAATTTCTGAATCCAAATAGACGATACAATTACAGGAATAGCCAACATGCTTAAAAATCCGATAAAAATTGTCGAATTAAAAGGGCTTACTAAAATTGAAATCAAACCTGAACTGAAAAAAATCAACGGTAAATCTGAAAAATTAAACAATTTGTTTTGAGTTCCTTCATTGGCATTCATAACAGAATTGCATGAAGAATTGGAACTCAGATTGCAAAATTTCGTAATTACACTATTTTTAAAACCTAACTTCTCCTGTACTATAAATATGCTAACAATAAGACCTAATATAGATGTTGTTAAAAAAACAAGACTAAACAAATTATAGGTATTATAAAAAAATGATAGACCAACTAAAAGAAAAAGAGGTAAAGAATATTTTAACCAATTATATTCTACTTTTAAATTCTCTCTTGCAATTACGTTATTTGGTTCGATCGCTACAATTACTCCATTCCAATCTAAAAGGAATTTTTCATAAGCCATTTTAAATGGTCCTTTTTTTTCTGTCGTAATACGAACATCATTTTTGGCTTTTTCTACCAATATAAGTTCATCCTGAAAGTAAGCTAGAAAATTTGCCGGCAAATCTACTATCTGTTCTTTCGGAACTCTTATTGCTGCGTTTTCTATTGACAAAAGATCTAACGAATCTGTTATCGCAAATAAACTTGGATAATTTGGATGAGAAAGAAACAAATCCTTAAACTCATTTTTTATATCTGAGTATCTATTTATTTGTAAAAATTTTTGGACAAGTTTTAACATCTTTTCGAATCGTTTAAATCATGATTACAGTACAAAGATTAGTGTTTTTATCCAAAAAAAAACGCTGAACCCAGACATTTTATCAATTATACTACATACAATTTATAAATTATATCAGTCTGAATAAAAACATAAACAACTGACAAACAAATAATTAAACTCTTACATGTTCAAAAAAAAGCCTTGAACCCCTAATCTCGATCAAGCGTTTTCCTTTTTGTCTAGTTTTGGTATGTAATAATCCTAATACATAATAACATGGCAAATCAAAAATTAAAATTCGAAGATTTCGAAGCAGAAAAATTATCTAAGAACCAACAAAAAACGGTTCGAGGGGGTGATGGAGAAACTGATCCAGAACCGAGAAAAGGAGGCGGTGGTAATGGATAAAATGGAAATAAGTTAATTAAAATTAAATACTGCCAAACATATAATTGTTACCTCATTATAGATAGTAAATATTATTCTCAAATTGAACTGAAGACATTTCAGTTCAATTTGAGAAATAATTTCGAAAAAGCATTTTCATTTTTAAATTCTTATTGTTAGACAAGTCCTTCAAGTTGTCATTTATTAACTGAATATTTTACTTATGCCTTCCATTAGGTTCAATAATTAAACCAATTATTTTTTTATGTATTCTGTTTTTATCTCTTATGTTTCTTATCAATAGAAAAACAACTCCAAAAAATAGAATAAAATATAAAACATTAAGAAACCTGTTCAAAAAAAGATCTTCCTTATATTTTTTATCTATAGAAAGCATTTCGGCTGTTAGATTTTCTTCTCCTTGTATATAATTTACCTTTAACCTTTCTTCTCTTGATTTATTCTCAAATTTATCTAATTTATTCAAATAAATTCTGGAATGCTTATATGCAAGCTCTGGCATTTTCAGTTCATTATATATTCTTGCCTGATTGCTATTAGATTTCAAATAAAGTAGCTCATTTAAATTCGTTAAAACCTCAATTGAATCACTCTTTTTGTAAAAAGATAGCGCCTTAGTATATTTTTTATTTTGACGATAAATACCACCTAAATTATAATAAGCAACACTCAATAAATCTAACTGCTTATTTTTTAACCCAAGGTCAATAACCTCATAATATATTTTTTCTGCTGTTTTATCATCTTTCTTCCATAAAGCAATATTTCCTAAACTTAATTTTGAACTTGCCTTGAGATAAGGAAAATTGTCAGCATTTTTAATTGCATTTTTATAAAAATATGCTGCTGAATCCAGTATTTCAATTCTGCCTTTATCTACAAAATAAGCCTCATAAGCACTCCCTAATCCTAGGTTTATATTACTTCTCCTATTTAAAATTTCCGTTTCACCAAATAAGTCTTCATTTTTGTTAATAAGATCAAGAATATCTTTAGCGTTTTTGATTGACAACTTGTAATTCCCCACAGATTCATTAAGCAATGCAATATTTGCCTTGAATTTAATTATCTGCTTAACATCTCCTATTTTAGAGGAAAGCTTAATTCCTGCCTGATACATTTCCAGGGCTGCACTATAATTCCCTCTATACCATTCTGTTAGTCCACCATAATTATATACGTCAGCTGTTACACGCTTTTTAATTTTAGAGTCTGGCATCTTATCTAAATAAACAAGTGCAATTTTATATCTTTCTTTAGACTTTTCTATTTCGCCTTTCCTTTGCAGAAAAAAGGATATTGCTCCATTTGCAAAAGCCAAATGTTCATAATTACTCGATTTAGCCATCTGTTCGGCATACATCATAGAACGATCATTGGATGCATTAAAATAGAATCGAATTTTATCTTTCAAGGTTTCGTAATCATCTTCAATTACTGTGTTTTTCTGTTGAGAAAATCCTGTACTAAAAATAAGAAAGGAAATAAGACAGCTAAGTAGTCTTATTGCATTAGTTCTTGAAAAGGTCGAGATAATCCGTAACATTAACAAACTAAATATTACTGGCAAATTGTGCCGGAGACACCCCCGTTCTTTTACGGAAAGATTTTGCAAAAGAAACTGCATTTTTAAAACCTACACTTTCTGCAATAGCCTGTGTAGAGTATTTCCTATACATATGATTGGTAATCATCTCGTTGATTACATAGTTAATTTTTAATTCATTGGAGTACTCCCCAAAAGATTTACCAAAACGTTTGTTGACAACATAAGACAAATAAGTTGTATTTGTTTTTATTTTTTTAGCCACATAAGGCAACGTAAAATCAGCATTCAAATATTCATGTTTACTTTCAAGAGCTAATAATTTTTCAACGATTTTATTCTCTTTAGCTTCGTCGATACTTAAATTTACATTCTCTTTTTTAAGATAAATTTCTTCGTGTTCAAATACTACTTCTTCTTTTTCTTGGATCTCGAATTCAGGATTGTTTTTCTTCTCAATATTTGCTTTAAATTCTTCAATTAAAGCATTCATTTTTTTATTCGCTTTGTTTTTATCCCTTATGTTTTTTATTAGCAAAAAGACAATTCCCACAAACATCAGGACATAAAAAACTTTCAATCCTCTACTTAAAAAAACATCTTTTTTATATTTTTTTTCAATAGAAATCATTTCAGTCGACAAATCATCTACTCCCTGCTTGTAGTTTACTTCTAGAGCCTCTTCGCTTAGTTTTGCTTCGTATTCCTCATAATTATCCAAATAAATCTTGGAATGTTTATAAGCCAAATCAGGCTGTTTAAGAATATTATAAATTTTAGCCTGGTAAAAATTAGATTTTAAATAGGCAATTTTATTGGTATTTGATATTGCTGCAACTGAATCACATTTTTTAAAGAAAACCAAAGCTTTATCATATTTTTTAGTGGTATAATAAATATCTCCTAAATTATAATTTGCGATACACACAGCATCTATTATATTATTTTGTTGTGCCAAAAAAATAACATCATAATACGTTTTTTCAGCACTTTTAAAATCATGTTTCCAGTTGTATACATTTCCTAAATTCAATTGCGCTGAAATTTTATTATCGACAAAATTTTGAGAATAATTAATAGTCTTCTTATAATAGTATTCGGCCGAATCAAGTAAAAATCTCTTGCTTAAATTTTTCATGAAATAGCTTTCATAAGCTGTTCCTAAACCAAGATTGTAACTACTTTTATAATTCAACAATTCCACTTTAGTAAAAACACTCTCATTTTCATCAACAAAAGCAATAAGATATTTTAAATTTTTTATAGATAATTGATAATTTCCAACTGCCTCGTTAACTAAAGCAATATTACCCTTAATCTTAATAATCTGCTTAACATCGCCTATTTGAGTAGAGAACTTCAAGCCGGTTTGATAATCTTCAAGAGCTTTACTAAAATTACCTCTTGTCCACTCTGCTAATCCTCCATAATTATAAATATAAGACTTCATCTGAGTCTTCTCATTAGATTCCGGAATTTTTTCAAGATAATAAAATGCTGCTTTATATCTTTTTTGTGCTTCTTTTGTATTACCCTTTCTTTGAAAAAAAACACTCATTACACCATTTGCAAAGGCCAAATGTTTATTGTTACTCGATTTCTCCATTTGGTAGGCGTACACAAGAGCACTGTCGACATTTGCATTAAAATGAAGTCGAATTTTACTTTGCAACACTAAATATTCTTGTTCGCTAATTTGTTTTTTTTGAGAAAAACCAATATTGAGAACAAAAAATAGCAAAAAAGAGATGATTAGCCTCATTTATTTGTTTTTGGATTTCAAAAATAACGCTTAAATTTTCAATAAACTAAAATTTATTTGCCATACTGTTGTTAATTTTGTTACGAAATTAAAAAAATATAACAATTTAGCTTTGTTTTGTTATATTTTTATTGCGTAAATTTGTTTTGTAAAACTATCAAAAAATGAAACCAGACTTATTTCAGGCTCCAGATTATTTCAACCTTGACGATTTATTGACAGACGAACACAAATTAGTTCGCGAATCTGCACGTGCATGGGTAAAAAGAGAAGTTTCTCCTATTATAGAAGAATACGCTCAAAAAGCAGAATTTCCTAAACAAATTATAAAAGGACTTGGAGAAATTGGCGGCTTCGGACCTTATATTCCGGTTGAATATGGTGGCGCGGGATTAGACCAAATTTCATATGGTTTAATTATGCAGGAAATTGAGCGCGGTGATTCTGGTGTACGATCGACTTCATCTGTTCAGTCTTCATTAGTTATGTATCCTATTTGGAAATATGGGAATGAAGAACAGCGAATGAAATACCTTCCAAAACTAGCAACTGGAGAATTCATTGGCTGTTTTGGTTTAACAGAACCTGATCATGGATCAGATCCCGGAAGCATGATTACCAATTTTAAAGATATGGGAGATCATTATCTTTTAAATGGTGCCAAAATGTGGATTTCTAACGCTCCTTTTGCTGATATTGCCGTAGTTTGGGCCAAAAATGAAGAAGGCAGAATTCACGGTTTAATCGTTGAACGCGGAATGGAAGGTTTTACAACTCCGGAAACGCATAATAAATGGTCGCTTCGCGCCTCATCTACAGGAGAATTAATTTTTGATAATGTAAAAGTTCCGAAAGAAAATCTTTTACCAAATAAATCCGGATTAGGAGCACCTCTTGGTTGTTTAGATTCTGCCCGATACGGAATTGCATGGGGCGCAATTGGTGCGGCAATGGATTGTTACGATACTGCTTTGCGTTATGCAAAAGAAAGAATTCAGTTTGGAAAACCAATTGGAGGAACACAATTACAACAGAAAAAATTAGCCGAAATGATTACCGAAATCACCAAAGCCCAATTATTAACCTGGCGTTTAGGTGTTTTAAGAAACGAAGGAAAAGCTACAACTGCTCAAATTTCGATGGCCAAACGAAATAATGTCGATATGGCGATTCATATTGCCCGCGAAGCCCGACAAATGTTAGGCGGAATGGGAATTACCGGTGAATATTCGATTATGCGACACATGATGAACCTTGAAAGTGTGATTACTTATGAAGGAACACATGACATTCATTTATTAATTACCGGAATGGATGTAACTGGAATTTCGGCCTTTAAATAATAGAAAACTATTAAAATATATACAAAAACAATACTAAAAGCTTCTTCTAACCGGGAAGCTTTTTATATTTGCAAAAAATACCGCAAATGAATATTGAAACTATCAATAATAGCATTCAACCTCAAAAAGAACAACTTTTACAACATTCTTTATACAACAAAATCCAAAGCATTGATGATTTGCATGTTTTCTTAGAAAACCATGTTTTTGCCGTTTGGGATTTTATGTCACTATTAAAAGCTTTACAAGCCAAACTTACCTGCACAACAACCCCTTGGTTTGCTACAAAAAATCCTGAAACAAGATATTTGATTAATGAAATTGTTCTTGCCGAAGAAACTGATTTGACAATGGACGGACGCAGACAAAGCCATTATGAAATGTATCTTGAAGCAATGGAAGATTGCGGTGCTGAAACGACCGGAATCAATAAATTTCTATCAGAAGTACATTCGCTGCATAATATTTTTGTTGCCATAAAACAGAGCTCCTTACATCCCGATGTAAAAGCTTTTTTAGATTTTACCTTCAGAGTTATCGAACAAGGAAAACCGCATGAAATCGCCGCAGCTTTTACTTTTGGAAGAGAAGATCTGATTCCGAGTATGTTTACTGCAATTCTAAAAAACTTTCAAAAAAATCTACCTGAAACTGATTTAAGCAAATTACTTTATTACTTTGAAAGACACATTGAATTGGATGCCGATGAACATGGTCCAATGGCAATGCAAATGAT
Source organism: Flavobacterium sp. Root420 (assembly GCF_001427905.1). Classification (GTDB taxonomy): domain Bacteria; phylum Bacteroidota; class Bacteroidia; order Flavobacteriales; family Flavobacteriaceae; genus Flavobacterium. The sequence continues at coordinate 227,506 of NZ_LMEF01000012.1, read as the reverse complement.
CACCGACTTATGCGAAGAGGATGCTCAAAAATGGAAAGATGTTGAAGAAATTTCGATTCTCGCCTTAGAAAAACGAATCGGACTTTGGAATGCCATTGAAGAAGAAATTATCATGAAAGCAGAGATGGTATAAAACCAGAACAATAGTATTGACTCAAGTACATAATTAAAATAATCCCAAAAACTTAATTGGACATCGCTTCATTTTAAGTTTTGGGATTTTATTATTTACAATACCGTTTTATTCTAAAAATTGTTTTCCTTATCTTTGGTATTCCTTGATTGTAAACTACATACAAAATGAAAATTGTAGATTTCATCCCAACTGAGCAATTAAAACCTTTTGTAAGGACTTACCGAATTATAGAAAGTCAGGATGAATTGGTAAATCGGGTTTTGCCCAACACTTCTCTTGCTATCGCCTTTCGCTGCAAAGGAAATGTAAATTATATCAGAGAAAATCGTTACGACAATTTACCAATTTCTACCATTTCCGGAATTCGTAAATCTGTGCGTTTAATCAATTACTCAGAACAGACTGTAACAATAGTCATTCTATTTAAAGAAGCCGGAGCTAAAGCCTTTTTTAAAGAACCGCTTCATGAATTATTCGAAGAAAGTGTTTCACTGGATAATTTTATTCCGCAGAAAAAAATAGCAATCATAGAAGAACTTTTGGCGGAAGCAAAAACCAACAACCAAAAAATTGCTATCATAGAACAATTTCTTTTATCGAGATTGCACGACTACAAACCCGATAAATTAATCTCTGCAGCAATTGCCATAATTCAATCTAAAAAAGGTGTCATCAAAATAAAAGAACTCGCCGATACACTTTATATCAGTCAGGATGCTTTTGAAAAAAGATTTAGAAAGACAATTGGATCATCTCCAAAACAGTTTTGTTATGTTGTTCGGATAAAATCAATTATCGACCAAAAACAAGACAATCAAAACCTCATCGATCTGGCATTTGATACAGGATATTTCGATCAGCCTCATTTTAATAAAGACTTCAAATTATTTACGGGACAAACTCCGTCTGAATTTTTCAAATTTCCTTCCTTCTGGTAAATCACTGATTTTTTACAATGATTTAGTGCTTACAATTCTGAATTTTACAGTAACAAAAATTAAGAATTATGAAAACAAATCTTTTAATCGGAATCATCTGTTTGGCATTGTTTACTACCAAAACATATGCACAGACAGCAATTGTAAACTCACAAACAGAAGCCAAAAAATCAGAAACAATGAAACAAATTTTTATCGATAAATTTATTGTTCCCAAAAAATCAAAACAAGAATTCTTAGAAAGAGTACACATCAACAGAAACTTTATTAAACACTTAAACGGATTTATAAAAGATGAAGCTTACGAACGCACCGATGAAAACGGAAATTTAATTTATATGACAATTGCCGTTTGGGAAAACGAAACTGTTTTGAAAAAAGCAAAAGAAACTGTGCAGGCCGAATACAAAAAAGAAGGTTTTAATATTTCCGAAATGTTTGAAAGATTAAATATCGTTATGGACAGAAACATTTATAAAGAAGCAGAAAAACCATAATCCGAAATTGGTTTCAATTTAATATCAAAAAAAACCAAACCAATAGATTTAACGTAACTATTTTTTAGAATAACCTATAATTTATAAAATTATGAAACCACATTTCAAACAAATAGTTATTGTTTTTCTCTCGATATTTTTGTTAAGCTGCAGTGCTGATGAAACAAATTCAGAAACGGCAGTAAATCCTCCTCTTGTTATTCCGCCAACAACCTCTGTTCCAACTACACCAATTTCAGCTTCTATCAATTATTTAGCTTTAGGGGATAGTTACACCATCGGACAAAGCGTTTGCGAGACCTGTCGCTTTCCGGAACAGCTTAAATCAAGTTTAAAATCTATTTATCCACAAAGTAATTTTTTATTACAAATAATCGCGACAACTGGCTGGACAACTTCTAATTTAATGTCTGCAATAAACACTCAAAATCCAGATTCTAGTTATGATTTGGTGACCCTTTTAATTGGTGTAAACAATCAATATCAAGGCAGAGATTTCTCAATCTATGAAAAGGAGTTTCCGCAATTAGTAACCAAATCTATTGCTTTAGCGAAAGGAGATAAAAAAAATGTCATCGTTCTTTCTATTCCTGATTATGCCTATACCCCTTTTGGAAAAATGTCAATGAATCAGGAAAAAATTAGTACCGGAATAAACCAATACAATACTTTTGCAGAAAATTACTGTATGATGAATGGAATCACTTTTGTTTCGATAACTGATATTACCAGACAAGGATTAAACAATCCCGGTTTAGTTGCATCAGATGGGCTACACCCCTCAGAAACAGCTTATAAAATGTTTGTAGAAAAAATATTGCCTCAGGTAAAAATGACTTTGCAGGATTAAGATTTTTCGGAATTTCCATATAAATTGATCCTGTTTTTCATCGTTTTAAAACCGAATTCAGAATTTCTTTTTAAATTTGATTAAAATACTTTCATGCAAGTTTTACCATCAAAAGAATTATCTCTCTATATCAAACATTATCTTTTTTTGGATAATAAGGAAACGACGATTCAAAAACTGCGTTTGTTTTCTGATGGTAATATGGGTGTTGTATTTTCTTTAAAAAGCAAACTCATTTCTGATATTAATAATCATGAAATAAAAAACTATCTGCCAGGCTCTTTTTTGTACGGACAACTCAATGGTTTTAAAGATATTTATTCTGATAATGAAATTGCTTTAGTAATTGTCGTTTTTCAACCTAACGGAATAAATCAGTTGTTACAAATTCCTGCCAATGAATTTCAGGATTCTATTATTAGTACAGATGTTGTTTTTGGCAAAAAAGGTATTTCTCTTGAGGAAAGATTATCTGAACAAAATGATAATGATGAGAAAATCAAACTTTTAAATCAATTTTTTAAAACCCTTATCTCTAAAAAAACAGAATCAAACCAATTAATAATAAATAGTTCTTTAGATTTTATTCTGGCTAATAAAGGATATTTTTCTGTAAAACAATTAGTTAATCATACCGGTTATACCGAAAGGCATCTTGAAAGAAAATTTAAGGAATGCATCGGATTAAATCCGAAGAAATTTGGCAACGTTGTAAGGCTACATCATTTCCTAAAATTATTAAAATACAAATCCGAAGATCTTAATCTGACAGCAATTTGTTACGAAGCAGGATTTTCAGATCAATCGCATCTGATAAAAGAATTTAAAAAACAAACCGGAATTACTCCAACAGAATATTTACATAATACGGGGAAATTGACCAATAATCTCCTGAAAACCTTTCCTTCCATTATACTCTAAAATGTCGGTTTTATACAATTTATAGATTTTTCCTATTGTTATTTTTGATTCAAATTAATAGCACAAAAATGAAAAATATAAAAATAGCCACCGCTCAGTTTGAAAATAAAAGTGGTGATAAAGAATACAATTTATCTGTAATCGAAAAGCTTTCACAAAAAGCAGCTAGCGAAGGTTGTAATGTTATTTCGTTTCACGAATGTTCGATTACAGGATATACATTTGCAAGGCATTTATCGAAAGAACAAATGCTGGATTTGGCGGAAAGCATTCCAGGTGGCGAAAGTGTTTTAAAACTCATTGAAATTGCAAAAAAGAATAATATTGTAATTCTGGCCGGGCTTTTTGAAAAGGATGAAAACAACAATCTTTTCAAAGCTTATGTTTGTGTAGATAAAAATGGTTTAGTTGCAAAATACAGAAAACTTCATCCTTTTATAAATCCGAATCTCACAGCAGGCGATCAATATTGTGTTTTTGAAATTGAAGGATGGAAATGCGGGATTTTAATTTGCTATGATAATAATATTATCGAAAATGTTCGGGCTACAAAACTTTTAGGTGCCGATATTATTTTCATGCCACATGTAACAATGTGCACACCTTCTACACGACCTGGTGCTGGCTTTGTAGCACCTCAACTCTGGGAAAACCGAGAAGCTGATCCTACTTCTTTACGATTAGAATTCGACGGAATGAAAGGTCGCGACTGGCTAATGAAATGGCTACCTGCAAGAGCATACGACAATGCAATTTATGCTATATTTTCTAACCCGATTGGAATGGATGATGATCAATTAAAAAATGGTTGTTCTATGATTATTGACCCGTTCGGAGATGTTTTAGCCGAATGCAGAACTTTCGAAGACTCTTTCGCAACTGCAATAATTACTCCTGAAAAATGCTTTCAGGCGGGAGGAAATCGTTACATAAAAGCTAGAAGACCAGAATTATATCGAGATATTATTGGTCAAGATCACAAATCAGAGCAAAATGTAGTTTGGTTAAATTCTGATGAAAAAAGTTAAAACTAATACAATTCATCAAACTTTAAGCAGCTGAAGATTTACCTTTGAAGCATTGATTAATCTACAGAATACAACCCAATAATGGAATTTTTTAAAACTACAGAACAAGATATAGATGCTATTTTCAATATCTATAATGAAGCTACATCCTATCAAAAAACAGTCAACAATAAAAGCTGGAGAGGTTTTGAAAGAGCCCTTATCGAAAAAGAAATTGATGAAAATCGTCATTTTATAATCAAAGAAGGAAATGAAGTGGCCTGCACCTTTGTACTTACTTTTAATGATTTAATTATCTGGAAAGAAGCTGCTAGAGATCCCGCAATATACTTACATCGTATTGCAACAAATCCAAAATTCAGAGGGCGATCGTATGTCACAAAAATTATAGAATGGGCTAAAAGTTATGCTAAAGAAAATGGCAAGCAATACATCAGACTCGACACACACAGTGGAAACGAAAGAATAAATAAATATTACACGAGTTGTGGTTTCGATTATAAAGGAATAAGTACTATCGAATGGACAAAAGAATTACCGGAACATTACAAAGAAGGGTCTTTTAGTTTGTTTGAGATTAAGCTTTGATAATTTTTTAAAACAAAAAATCCCTTATGATAATTCATAAGGGATTTTTTTATTGCAGAGAGGATGGGATTCGAACCCACGATACAGTTACCCATATACTAGCTTTCCAGGCTAGCTCCTTCAACCACTCGGACACCTCTCTTTATTGGTCTGCAAAGAACACAAAAAAAAATGAGTTACAAAAACAAAATCAAAAATTACTTTACATACTTTTTCTGAATTCTTCCATAAATAATTTTACTGCCTTTTTTTGATACGCTCCTTCGATCGTTAACATAAACGAATCTCTTTGCGTTGCAACTCCTGTAATGTTGATCGATTTTATATTATCCCAGCCTTTCAGGGCCTTCTCGGTTACAATCGTCGCCCAATAATCGCTGTCTCCCACTAATCGTAATAAAGCATGAACCGCATTTAATTCAATCGAAACTGTAGGCTTCATATTATTTTTTAAAAACAATTCATCTAAAAATTCTCTTGAATTAAACCCTTTAACAGGCAAAATAAGTGGAAGGTCTTCTATTTTTTTAAAGGAAATTTTATCTAAAACGGCTAATGGATGCGTTTTTGAAACTGCCAAAACCAACTTGGAAGTAAACAATGGTACTTTTTGAAAAGGTAATTCAATTTCATTAGAAGAAATCACTAAAACCAAATCAAGCTCATTATTCAGTAGTTTTTGTTCCAAAGGCTCAGTTGTACCGTATTCGACAACAATTTTTAAATGTGGATAGGTTTTAGCAAACAAATCGACGATTGGCAAAACCAAAAGTCCAAAAATATATGTTACTCCAATTCGTAATTCTCCACCAATCATCTGATTTAAATCATCAATAGCTTGTTTGCCGCTTTGGACATTTTCTATAATTTGCTTTGCATGAATTAAAAAAACAGATCCTGCTTCAGTTAGCTGTACTTTTTTTCCAATCCTAACAAACAAAGGCATTCCGAGTTCTTCTTCCAGTTTTTTTATTTGTTGCGAAAGTCCCGATTGGGTTACAAAACATAATTCGGCTGCTTTAGTAAAATGCAAGACCTCAGCGGTTTTAATAAAATATTCCAGTTGATAGATTTCCATATTAATAAGTTTTATTACTTATTATCAGTAAAATTATTAATTTTTCTAATGAAATCATAATCCCGAACTTTGTAAAAAAATATCAAAGGTTATGTTTAAAGCGTTAAAATCAAAAAACTTCAAATTGTTCTTTTACGGACAATCAGTTTCTGTTGTTGGAACGTGGCTTCAAAAAACAGCTGTAAGTTGGATGGTTTACAGCGTTACAGGTTCTGTTTTCTTATTAGGTTTAGCTACTTTTCTAAGTATGATTCCGTCTTTATTTCTTGCGCCAATTGCCGGAAGTATCATTGGGCGTTACGACAGGCATAAAAGCATGATTGTACTACAATCGTTATCAATGTTTCAGGCTGGAGCTTTGGCTTTGCTGATTTACTTAAAAATATACAACATTAATTTTATTTTGGCTTTAAGTCTTTTTCAAGGAATTATCAATTCGTTTGACATGACTTGTAGACAAACTATGATGATAGACATTGTTGATGATAAGGAAGATTTACCAAATGCAGTTGCTTTAAACTCAACATTAAATAATTTTGCCCGAATTGCGGGTCCGGCGTTAGCGGGAATTATTTTGCATCAATATGGCGAAGACATTTGTTTTATTGGAAACTTCTTAAGCTATATTCCGGTTTTGGTTTCTTTGTTATTGATGAAAATCACGCCGCATATTAAAGCGACCGACAAATTAAAAATGTGGGATGATTTTATTGAAGGATTAGATTATGTTAAAAAAGAAACCGATATGGCAAAAATGCTGTTGATGTTAATGTGCAGTAGCTTATTCGTGATTTCTTTTAATACTTTAATGCCGGTTTTTGCCAAAGACCTTTTTAGCGGAAACGCCCAAACTTTCAGCTGGTTTGAAAGCGCTGCGGGAATTGGTTCCATTGTATCAGCCATCTATTTGGCTAATCTTAAAAAAGCCGACAACATGAACAAAATAATGATCGCTGCGAGCTTATTATTAGGCTTTAGCATTATTATACTTGCTTATTCAAATAGTTTGACTGTGGCTCTTATTTGTATGGCTCTGAGCGGCGTGGGGATGATGGCGCAAACCTCAGCTATAAACATTTATGTCCAAACACAAAGTCCAGTCAATATGCGATCCAGAAGTATCAGCTATTATTTAATGGCGTATCAGGGAATGATTCCTGTGGGAAGTTTGATCATTGGATATGTTTCGCATAGTATCGGAACCCGAAATACAGTTGCGATTCAGGGAATCATTTGTATTATTTCTGTAATTGTTTATGTTTATTATAAAAGACATAGTGCTGAAGAAGAGTTGGAAAGTTGTCCAGTTTCGTATAGAAATTCCAAAAATTAAATTCCAAATTCCAATTTTAGGAAGGGAAATTCCAAAACAAAAAAATTCCAAATTCCAATCTAGAGCTTTAACTCTCACGTTTGGAATTTGGAATTTTTTTATTGGAATTTTTCTTTTTATAACGAAATCTCCCCGCGTAACGCAGTTTCAAAAATAGTTTTAAAATTTTCCTGCTGAATATTATGTCCTAACAAATACATCAATTTTGTAATAGCGGCTTCTGTAGTAATATCTTTTCCTGAAATAACACCTAGCGATTTTAATGCTGTACTGGTTTCGTATTGTCCCATATTGACGCTTCCTCCTGAACATTGTGTTACGTTTACAATATGCAAACCAGACTGAATGGCTTTCTGAATCAAATTCAAAAACCAATCTTCGGTTGGAGCGTTTCCGGAACCGTAGGTTTCAAGAACAATTCCGCGTAAATCTTTAATGGATAAAATCGAAGACAAAACAACTTCGCTCATTCCCGGGAACATTTTTATAATCGCTACATGATTGTCTAATTTCTTGTGAACAATCAGTTTGGCGTCTTTTTTTATCGGAAGAAATAAATGTCGGTTTAATTTAAGATGAACTCCGGATTCTACCAATTCAGGATAATTGGGTGCTGTAAATGCTTTAAAATGTTCTGCATTTACTTTCGAAGTTCGGTTGCCTCGGTATAATTTATATTCAAAATACAAACAAACTTCAGTGATAACCGGTTTTCCGTTTTCCTGAAGTGAAGCAATCTGAATTGCTGTAATCAGGTTTTCTTTCGCATCAGTACGCAAATCTCCAATTGGCAATTGCGATCCTGTAAACACAACTGGTTTTGCTAAATTCTCCAGCATAAAACTCAATGCTGAAGCAGAATATGACATGGTGTCTGATCCGTGAAGTACTACAAATCCGTCATAAGCACTATAACTTTCCTCAATAATTGTGGCAATTTTGGTCCACATTTCCGGATTCATATTAGAGGAATCTATTGGATGTTCAAAAGAAACGGTTTCGATCTCACAATCCAGTTGTTTAATTTCCGGAATCTTTTGCAACAATTTCCCAAAGTTGAACGCTTTGAGTGCGCCGGTTTCAAAATCTTTGCTCATACCGATGGTTCCTCCGGTATAAATCAAGAGTATTTTAGCTTTAGATGACATCCTGATATTTTAATTTATTGACAACCGGATTGGCATACATGGATAAAAATCCTTGTCTTGTAACCGGATTTTCGCTTCCGATGCGCATTTCTAAACGACGTTCAAAAAGTGATTTTTCGCTTTCTCTGTACAAATGAGAAAACTTATCCGTTTCGTTTAAAATATCGTAAGCAATAAAGTTTGTTGGCCATAATCGGTAACTAGATAAAATGGAGTCATCAATAACTTGTGCCAAAGCCTGGATTTGTTTGTTTGTGTTATCATTTTCAGCAACAATCTGATCAATTTCAGTATCTAAAACATCGCCTACAGAAATATGTATTCTTTTTTTGGTTCCCATAATACCACTTAAAATGGTCATGAAATCCTCATTTTTTTCTTTAATATAAACTTCGTTGTTTGCTTCAGCCATTAATTGTGGCATTTTCAAAACATCTGTCGGATCATATTCATATGAAATAGAAACTGGAACAATTTTTAATTTCTTAAAATAATCCATCAAATTAGCTTCGTCAGAGCCCATTCCGATCATTTTTAAAACTCCTGGATTCGTTTCGTCATTTCCGTCTTTTGTTCTTCCTTCTCTTTGAGCAATCCAAACCGAACGATTTTCGCGAAGCAATAATTGTCCCATATATTCTGCCAGTAATTTAGAACTCTGCAACATTTCTCTTGGCGTTAAACCTCTTAAAACCAAAAAGTTTCGATTTAATTTTGCCAAAGTACTTAGGAATGCTTTTTTAACCAGATTGTCTCCAATTGCAGATGCTGTCATGACCAAACCATGTTCAAACAAACAAACATTCAGCAATGTTGTATCTAAAAGAATATCTCTGTGATTGGATATAAATAAATAGGATGTATTTTTTTCAAGTTTTTCAAATCCTGAAGTTGTAAGACCTTCAGAACTTTTTTCAAGAACCTTTTGTATTGTATTATAAATAAAGTTGCATTGAAAATCACGAATCGAATGTGTTTTCTTCAATTGATCTTTCCAAACATCATCTTCTAACTCCGGAAAAGTAAAATTCATCATGGCTTTCATCATCGGATGATTAGCAACACCATGAAGTGCTTCATTTATTTCTGAATCATAAAACGGTCGAATGGCATCAAATCTCTGCATTATAAATATCTATTTTATTTATTTAGGTGGGCAAAAGAACAAAAAAAAATTTAAAGTATTGTTAGTTGTCTATTAAATACCAAAAACGTCTTTTGAATTTTGCGTGGTAATTTTTGCTATTTCCTCTTCAGAAATAGTATAAATATAAGATAATTTTGCTAAAATATTCACTAAATAACTGCTTTCATTTCGTTTTCCACGGTATGGAATCGGTGCCAAATAAGGAGAGTCAGTCTCCAAAACAATATGTTTTAAATCGATTTGATTTAGAAACTGATCGATTTTTCCGTTTTTAAAAGTTACGACTCCGCCTATTCCCAGCTTCATATTATAGGATATTGCCTGTAAAGCTTGTTCGTGAGTACCGGTAAAACAATGAAAAATTCCAAATAGATCATCTGATTTTTCTTCTTCCAAAATTTCAAAAATTTCATCAAAAGCTTCACGACAATGAATTACAATTGGTAGTTTATATTGTTTTGCCAATTGAATTTGCCTTTTAAACGCAATCTGCTGTTCTTTCAGATGCGCTTTATCCCAATATAAATCAATCCCGATTTCGCCGATTGCATAAAACTTTCTTTTGGACAATTCGGTTTCAACGTGTTTTAATTCTTCCTCATAATTATCTTTTACGTAAGTGGGATGCAAACCCATCATCAAAAAAACATAGTCCGGATAGTTTTGCTCTAAATCGTACATAGATTGTGTTACTGCAGCATCAATTGCGGGAACAAAAAAACGTGTTACTCCGGCATTTATAGCTCTTTGCATCATTTCGTCACGATCCTGATCAAATTCTTCAGAATATAAATGGGTATGTGTATCGGTAATTATGGTTGTTGAATTCAATGGTGAAATTTTTAAAAAGCCAAAATTACGACAATATTAAAAACTTTCCCAATCTTGAGGAAATGGCACGCGGATAACGCGGGTTTGCTGGCACAAAGCGCGGATTTGGCGCGGATTTTTTTGTTTGAACTCAATGTTGTCATCCTGACGGAGGAAGGATCACACAAGAAGCTCCGCAAAGAAATTCGCCAATCTTTGTCGAGTTACGCGTGTGATCCTTCGTTCCTCAGGATGACAAATACGCGTTATTTCCCAGTTTCAATAAAAGTCAAAGCGCGATCTAAGACCTCATCTTTTCCTTCCTGAATTCCTTTTATCGTTGGTTTTACTTCAATATCCGGAACAATACCAATTCTTTGGGTTTCGCGTTTGTCTGGATAAAACACGCCAATTCCTGAGAATAAAGTATGAAATCCTTCAAAATCAAATTGAGAAACATTTCCATCGGTGCCGGCCGTTTGACTTCCAATAATGGTTGTGTTGCCTGAAGTTTGAAAACACATTGCAGTCCACTCTGATTGACTTATCGAATCCTCATTTAGTAATACAATTACTTTCCCTTTATAATAATCTTTGTTGTCAAAACCACTCGTGCTGCCGTCGCTCCATTTAAATCTTCCGGGATAACTTAAATCTGGACGTGTATAAATGGCAAATTCCTTTTCGTTACGATTTATAAATTTTGATATTTCTTCAAAAGTTCCATTTGGATAATTTCTCATATCAAAAACAATTGCTTTAGTAGATTTTAAGACTCCTATCATATCTGGGATATGTCTGGGTTTTATAACTTCCATATTAACATATCCAATATTACTATCTAAAAGCTTAAATTTTTCCTTCTTTTTCTGTGCTCCTTTTTTAAATTCATTTCGGTGAGAATCATGATAATTAAACCATGTCATCGTTTTTGTAATGTACTTGTCATTTTTTAAAAATTCTACTTTTACAATATCTGAACTGCTTAATAAAATATTCTTAACCAGTTTATCTAAATATGCAGGTTCATTAGAGGCACAAATCAAGTCTTTATTTTCTAAGATAATCTCTTTTATTGTTTTATCATTTATTTTAGTAATTACATCCCCAATTTTTATATCATCTGCCTGAGCCAGACTATCGCCCAAAATTTCTGTAACCACTAGTTTGTCATCAATTATCTTTCCGTCAGCAGGAAAATATCGTTTTATTTTAGGATTTGTCGAAGATGGATATATAAAGAATTCTGTGTGACTGTCATCAATTCTGGATACCATTTTTTTCATTGTCAGGTAAAAATCATCCAGATTCTCCGACTGAATCGCAAGCGGTATTATTTTCTCTAAAGTTGTATCCCATTTCTGATCCATTTGATATTTATCCGGGAAAAAATATTCTACCAGATTCCAGTACATAAATACCATTCGAAGTTTTGAATTCTTATCTGCAAAGTCCGGATGTTTATAACTTTCATTTTTCAAATGGACATTCCCAACATGTTCTTCTCCATAAATATAAAACTGCTCCCCTTGAAATCTATTATCTTCTATAAATTTCAATTTCTTTGAAAGTTTTTTCGAAAATAATTTATTGCTTTTAACCCATGATAAATCAAAGTTTTTATCAAAATACGCTACATCTTTTGGTGGTGCAATTGGTGCTATTTCTGGCACAACGCCTAAATCATCAATCCAGTTTTCCAGAACTAAAGAGAACTCTGCCTTAGTTTGTGCTTTATCTATTTTAGGCAAAATATCCAAAAGTTGTTGATCCCAATTAAAATTGCCATTGGCCACTTGTGGATGATAATATTTTAAGAAACCCCAAACTTTACAAGTTGCAACAAGTTTCTCGGTTTCTGAAATTTTGGCCTGGCCGAAAGTGATTTGTGAAAGAACTAAGAGAAAAAAGAGGGTAATTTTTTTCATTCAATAAAGGTTAGAATTTAGATCGTTTTGGGTGGTTTTGGTATAAAATAAATCCGAAAGTAAGTATTAAAATCCGAATAGTGTTACGGTTTTACGTAAAGAAAATGGATTATACCACAAAGTGCACAAAGAGTTTTCACAGAGATTCATAAAGGTTTAATTTGATCTGCTATTATTATAATTGTAAAAGATCACAAAGCTTTATCTATAATCTCTTTTTAATCTGTGGCTAAAAAAAATTCGCAAAGCATTTTAAACTCTGCGAATCTCTGTATAATTTTCCGTGTATCTCTATGAAACAACCCTAATCTAAAGCATCTAAAAGCTCCTGAACTTCATCATAATCCTCATAATCCTGAGAAATGGTTTGCAGGATTTGCTTGCAGCCTTTATAATCTTTTTGTTTTAATTTGATTAAAGCTAAATTCCAAAGTGACTTGTCTTTATAAACAGGGCTTGTGGTTTTCAATTCATTAAAAACAGTTTCAGCTTTTTTGTATTCACTAGTTTCTAGTAAAGAAACTCCATAATAATATTGAATTTCCGGTGTTTTGGCTTCTTTTAAAGCTACTTCAAAAAACGGGATGGCGTCCTTAAACTTTCTGGTGTTAAAAGCTTTTTCGGCTTGTAATAAATGCACATTGGTAGTGCTCCTTTCTGTAAAATGAGCTTGTCCCGGATGATTGTAATCATTAAAAGACGGATTCTGATTGTAGTCAAAAAAGAATAATCCAAATAAAATAATTATCGAGGCCGCCACTGCATAATACCACGGACGCATCAATACCACTTTTGGTTTATTCTTATTGAAATGCTTTTCTGAAATTTGAGTCAGATTTTCCTTAAACGCTTCTCTTTCGGCTTCAAATCCAAATTTGTTTTCCAATTGGAGTTGAACAGTTTTGAAAGTTTCAAATTCTGATGCAAATTCCGGATCTTCTGCTAACTGTTTTTCAAAATCAGTTTTTTCAGCAGCAGTCATTTCGCTTTGAAGATATTGATCAAATAATATATAGCGTTCTTCGTTCATGACTAATTGTTTTTTAGAGAATTAAAATTTTTCGCTTCCTGAATCCACTGCGTTAACTGACCCACGCACAACGATTTCTTTTTACGGACATAGCCGTAAGTAACGTTGAGTTTTTCAGCAACTTCTTCCATCGATTTAATTGAAAAACTTAGTTTTAAGAGCTCCTGACATTTATCTCCCAATTTCTGAAACATAGTATCAAAAAGTTGCTGTTTTTCGTCAAATTCTTCTGTCTGTCCAATCAAATCCAATGCAGATTCATTCATAGATACCACATCTTCATTAATTGTTACCCCTTTATTAGATCTTTTTTTAAACTCATTGAGCCATTTCCTTTTGCACAATAAAAAAAAGTAAGCATCAAACGGGCATGTTAGTTTTAATGTGTTGGCTTTCGCCTGATTAAAAAGCAAAATCATGACTTCCTGAACGATATCCTGCGCCTGTTCTTTATCGCCGGAATTATTCATGACGAAAAAAACAACTTTTGGAACGAACTTCTTATATATAGACTGAATGATTGCCGAATCATTTGCAGCAAGCCCCTCAATATACATTTGGTCAGGATGAATTTTATTTGCGCCCATAAAAAACTTTTTGATAGCTAATTTAGAAAAAGAATCTGAATTAAATCTCTTTTACAAGGGTAACAATTACTCAATCAAATTGATATAACGGTACAATAATCTTTTAAAACCATAAAAAATTAAGAGAAATGGAAATGTATCAATTTACAAACAATAAAAATCTGGATCAGTTTTACGAAATGATTTCGGCCAAAAAACGAAATGGTTTTGTGGTTATCGAGCATAACGAGAAGCTGCCTTATGTGGTTTTATCCAAAGAAAAAAAAGCCATCAAACATTCTTTTCATCTCTTTTTGACTTGTCTCACATTTGGACTTTGGTCATTTATCTGGTTGTATCTAATAATTACGCTTTCGCGGAAGAAAAACATATTGGTTGCTGTCGACGAAGACGGAAATCTCTTTGAAGACAAATGCCTTTCCGCATAAATTAAAAAAAAATAAAAAACAGGGGTAACAATTTTAATAGTGAGTTGATATAACCATATAAAACAAGCCGAAAAATAAATTTTAAAAATAAGGGTAACAATATCAAACCCGAATTGATATAGGAATATAAAATTAACATTAACAATCAGAATCTGAAAACCACTTGAAACGAATCAAGACAGATTTATAAAAACCAGAAATCATGAACACAAAATTTAAAACTATCAGTCTTTTATTTTTATTAGTAATCACTTTAGTAAGTTGCGACACTAGCAGCGATGGCGATGACATTATTATTTCGCCTCCAACTTCGGCAGCCTTTAAAAGTATTAGCGAAAAAGGAGTTAAAAGAAATACACAAAACTTTACCATCACAGCCGGAGCCGGGGCCGTAACCTTTACCTCTGCAAAAGGAGTAAAAGTAAACATCAACGGAAATTGTTTAACCAAAAATGGGAATCCGGTAACAGGAACTGTAGACATCGAATACATCGAACTTTTTGACAAAGGAAATATGTTGGTAACCAACAAACCAACAATGGGAATTACAGCTGACGGAAAGAAAAACTTGTTAATTTCCGGAGGTGAAATCTTCATTAAAGCCACACAGGGCGGCGTTGAACTTCAAAATTCCTGTACTATGAATATGATGATTCCGACTGTTTTAACAGATGGTCTTGACAATGCCATGACTTTATGGACAGGTGTAATCGACGAAAAAGGAGAATTAGCCTGGAGAGATGCCAATAAACCAAATGCTGATGGAACGGGTGGAAAAGGTGGCGTTCAGGGCGAAGGAAACAATTATTATGTGACTTTTGGAAACTTTGGATGGACAAATGTGGATCGTTTCTACAGCGACCCAAGACCTAAAACAACCCTACTTGTAGATGCTCCTGATGGTTATGACAATAACAATAGTGCCGTTTATTTGTCTTATGATGGAGAAGGAAAAAATGCATTGGCCAAATTAGATACTTACACTGCTGCCGGATTATTCAGCGAACATTACGGTCAAATTCCGGTTGGTTTAAAATGCCACGTGATTTTTGCGACCGAAGATAATGGCAATTGGCGTTACGCAATAAAAGCCGTAACCGTTGCTGCAAACGATGTTTATACCTTTACACTTGCTGAAACTGTAGTGGGTACTGAAGCGCAACTGGTGGCTGCAATCAATGCTATTCAGTAACTTACAAAATATTTTTTAAGAAAAAGTGGTGATTTGCTCATCACTTTTTTTTACATTTAAACCTGTTTTGAAATTAATTCAGATGATTTTAAAGCTAAAAAACCTCTAGTTATGAAACCACTAACGTCTATTTTCTTTATTCTATTTTCTATTTTCTCAATAGGACAAACCAAAGTAAAAGACACCATAACCCGAAGAGCCACTATTGGTTTTATCCAAAACGGAAATGCCGTTACTTTTAAGCCAGAAACGCCGCCTTTGATTCCGATTGCGGGTGCGCCAAAACCAAGTTATTCTTATTTATGGGAACTCGGCGACGGCCATTACAGCAAAGAAGCCGAACCGAAACATGTTTATAAAAACAAAGGAACATATACCACAAAACTTGCCGTAACCAACAATTACGACAACGGAAAACCACCTGCAACGCGACCTAAAAAAGTAGCTATAAACGATATTACCGATACCAATTATAAAGACATAGCGTCAATAGAAGATCAGAACGGATTTGCGATTATCAAAAACTGCGATCCTATTCCGGAACAGGAAATGGTAGTCGTAGTAGGTTATCAAAATCTGGAGAATTATGTTGCGAGCGGAAAGCTGTATTTGTTTTATAATGAGAAGCAATTCAAAAACAATAATTTCGAATTGGTCGATTTTCGAACCTATGCCAACGAACGTGAAGTAAAAGAAAACCCTGTTGCTTCCGTCGATGATCTGGACGATTCTAAAAATTATCTGGCTTCCGCCGAAAACACAATCAAACTCAAAAAATACCGAAATACAACTGCCGAAGAAGATTTGGATGCTTCGTTATTAGACGCCAATAAAACCTATCATAATGTTTCGATTTTAGAATTTGATGATGCCAATCCGGGAGAAACACACAATATTTTTTATACGTTTAAAACTACGCCGGAAATGATTAAAGATACCAGCGCAACAGTTACGATGCGTGGAATTTTTGTTCCGAATCGAAGTTATAAAAATCACAAAATAAAAAATCTGGAAATGGAAATTGTCACTTCTCACGATCCGAACAAAATGGGATCTAATGGAAGTTTTATGAATTACAGATTGGTGCGTTTTAAAAGAGTGAATTTCAAAACCCGTTTTCAAAACAACGGCGAAGGTCCTGCGAGAATGATTCGGTTAGAAACGGATATTCCAGATATGTTTGATAAAAAAACATTTCAGATTGAAGACATGTACCCTAAATGTCCAATTTGCCCAAAAGGGGAAGAACCAATGGTAAGTTGTCTAGATACCATCATCAAACAAAAACAGATTTTCTTTACTTTCAAAAATATTTATTTACCGGGAAGCGAGCAGAAAAACGTACACGAAAAAGATTCAACCAAAGGGTTTGTAAAATATTCGATGAAGTTTGCCGAGGATTTTCATAAAGTAAAAACCCGAAGCCGGACTGCGATTATTTTTGATAAAAACGAGCCTATAATTACCAATTACGCTACTACCCGCTTCTTACCCGGAATTTCGATTGGAGCCAAAGCAGGTTACAATCTCTATCCTGATTTAGAAAAATCGACGAGTTATTTTGTGGGCGCCACAATTTCACCTTTTAAATCCTATCGTTTTTATTGGCAGGCGGAATGGGTAAATGCCTTAAACAAATATGATAGTGCCCTTAAAGTGGAAGATGTAATAAATACAAACGCAAACGGAGTAAGACAATTGGTTCGGACAACAACAGCAACTGAAAACAAAAACGTCAATTGGGAAGTTCCACTTTTGATTCGCTACAACATTAATAATTATATCGGAATTGGTGCGGGAATTCAGGCGAATATCAATGTCTCTGAAGAACAAAATCAGAATATAAAAGTAGAGACTTTTGAAGGCGACAAAGAAAATTTTCTAATCAGCACAACCACATCAGCCAATACGGTAAAAAACTCTTTTGCTGATTTTAAAACCGGTCTTTTATTGGATTTAACAGCAGGTTTCGCGAGGATTGGTCCGAGTTTGGGTGTGCGTTATGTAATAAACTTTGAACAGAATTTTAATTATTTCCAGTTTTATGGGATTTGGAAGTTTTAAGGGTTATACCACAGAGTTACACGGAGGTTTTCGCAGAGATACACAGAATTTATCAAAAAATTAGCCCCGAATTCACGAATTATTATTATCCTTTTTAATAAATAAAATTCGTGAATTCGGGGCGGAAATTTCAAAGAATGACAAAACTATATTGCTATATTTTCATCTTCTCTACTATGATTTTATTCGGGCAGAAACCTATTTCTTCTGAAGATAAAATATACAATACGGTCGATGTTTTTGTTGCTCATCCTTCCGCGAAAGCGTTACAAAATCTCTCCAAAATTGAAGCTGATTTCTGGAAAAATACTGCTCCGAAAACCAAAGACGGCTTGCTGGCAATTGTGGTTTTAAACTGCAATAAAGCGTATTATGAAAATCAATTCGGACAAACGGAAAAAGCGATTTCGAGTTATGAAAAAGCCTGGCAGATTTATCAGAAGCAGCAACTTTCTAATTATGATATTATTGAATATTGCCTGAAACCTTTGGGTAATTTATATACTGTTTTAGGTGATTATGACAACGCCGAAAATACGATTAAGCAATACTTTTTTATCGTCAATACTACTAAAAATTATCCTGACGCAGCAAAACAAAAATTTGCTGCGATTTTGAATTTATCGAATGTTTATCAAAGTTCTGGCAAGATTTCTTTTGCGATTGAATTATTGGAAAATACTTTAAAAACAGAAAAATTATCAAATCCTCAAAAAGGAATTTTACAGAATAATCTCGGAAATAATTATTTGTTAAGTTTTGGAGGAAATTTAATGCCCCCGGAGATTTATGGTAAGGCCGAAAATGCTTTTAAGTCGGCCGAAAATTATCTCAAGAATGAGAAGGGACAATCGGAAGCTTTATCTAATTCTTATCGAAATCTGGCGGCACTTAATCGTCAAAGATATCCACTTGAAATTGCTGTTTCTTATTTCGAAAAAGCAGAAAAACTCTTTTTTACAATACCAAATCAGCAACCCAGAAAAGTTGCAAAACTGTATTATGAAAAAGCGTTATTACTTTTTGACCAAGGAAAAGAGGATGAAAGTACAAAACAGATTTCGGAAATTTTTAGAATTTTGATTCCGAATTATAATACTCAAAACATACTTCCAAATCAAAATCAGTTATATGCAGAAACGGTTTTAATAGATGCTCTCGATTTACAAGCAGAAATTTCATTATTCAAACAACCTAAAAAAGCATTAAAAGCCTTTGAACTTTCCTTTTACATTGAAGATTTATTGATGAATTCATTGGTGTATGAAAATTCTAAAATTATTACTCAAATCAGAAATCGTAATCGAACTGAAAAATGTCTCTCGATTTACGAACGTTTGTATCAGGCAGAAAACAAAATTCAATATTTAAAAGAAGCTTTTCAACTATCAGAAAAAACAAAATCGGGAATATTAAAAGATTATCGCTTAAATATTAAAAATGCTTCCACAGAAGAAAAACAGCTTTTACAACAACTTCAAAACTTAAATAATAATATTTTAAAGGAACAACAAAAAGGAAATTTGGCTAATATTTCAAAAATTAATTCGACACTAAAAAAGCAAAACGAATTAATGATTTCGCTGAAGAAAATTCAGTTTGAAAATCCAAATTCTGTTCCTGAGAAATGTGATTTAAAAGCTTTGTTCTCAAAATTAGAAAAAGACAAAGCCGTTATGGTCTATTATTTTATGGGAAATGAAAATTTGTTTTATTTCACTTTGAACAATGATCGAATCACGCTACGTCATACTTACACAGCCCACAGAGCAATGTTCGATATTATGAAATTTATTGACTTTTTTAATACTTCAGATGCCATTACAAATGATATTTCAGGTTATAACTATTATGGTAAAAAAGTCTACGATTTATTGCAATTGCCACAAAATGCTATTTATAAAAATCTCTTAATCATTCCTGACGGAATTTTAAATTTCCTTCCTTTTGAAGCTTTGATTACTCACGAATCATCAACAACCAATTTTGCCAAAATGCATTATTTGTTGAATGACTTTAAGATTGCTTATAATACTTCGGCTAATTTTTATTTGAATTCAAAACCAAATTCCAATTCAGAAAAAACAGTTTTGGGCGTTTTTCCTGTTTTCGAAAAAACAGCTTATGAATTGCGTTATTCGAAGAAAGAATTAGAATCAATCCGAAATAACTTCAGGGGAAAATATTTAGAAAATTCGGAAGCAAGTTTTTCGAATTTCAAAAATAATGCTCAAAATTATTCGATTTTGCATTTGAGTACGCACGCCTCTTCGGGCGATATTGAAACTCCTGCAAGCATTAAATTTTATGATCAGGAAATTTTATATACAGAATTATATAACCTTAATATCAATCCGGATTTAGTAGTTTTAAGTGCCTGCGAAACCGGAATCGGAAAATTGTATAAAGCAGAAGGTGCGATGAGTGTAGCGCGAGGGTTTCAGTTTGCAGGAGCTCAGAATTTACTGTTTTCTTTATGGAAGGTAAACGACTATACAACATCAGTTTTTATGACTGACTTCTATAAAAACATCAAAAATGATGTTCCTTATTTTGAAGCCAATGCCGATGCCAAAATTGCTTTTTTGAATGATAAATCCATTCCGAATGCAAAGAAATCACCTTATTACTGGAGTTCATTTGTGTATTACGGCTCCATTTCACCTGAAGAAAAATCAAATAATTATATCTATTACATCATTAGCTTTTTGACTGTAATTGGTTTATTTTTGGTTTTCAATCATTATCAAAAATGGAAAATCTTCACAAGGTTCTCAAAAAAGAGGAATACAAAAAAATAAAATTCAAAGTCACCAAAACCCAGCATCTTTTAATAAAAGCCAAAATCAATGGTGTTTTGGGGAATTTTATTTTAGATACCGGAGCGTCCAACACGTGTATTGGTTTTGAAAGTATGGAACGTTTTGAAATCTCTTCAAAAAAATCTAAAACCAAAGCATCAGGTGCCGGCGGAACTGGAATGAAAACTGAAATTTCGGGCAACAATTTACTACAATTGGGAAGCTGGAAAAATCAGGATTTTAGTATTGTTATTTTTGATCTTTCGCATGTCAATGAAGCTTTGGAAGCTTATAAAGCAAAAGCAGTTCACGGTATTATAGGTGCGGATGTTCTGTTGGAAGGTAAGGCTATTATAGATTATTATAATCATTATTTGTATTTGAAATGAAGGTTTCACTTTAGGTTCAAATTTTTATGTATTTACGGGAAACCTCAATTTTAACAATATTTATTGTATTATATTTGTTAAGTCCATTTTAACAAATCTAATACTATGAAAAAAACTTTACTTTGTTTTCTTTTCTTGTTGCCTTCTTTATTTTATGCTCAGATTAGCAGTATCATACACTGTGCTGGTGATAATACTTTTGATTTAACTAGTCGATATGCTGAATTGACTAAAGATATAGCCCCTAATCAAACGATTACTATTAAATATTACACAAAAAATACTTATGCGGCAAATGATGAGTATGCACTTGAAGATCCGAAACATTTTGTTTTCAATGAAAGTTCACTACAAATTCATGTTAGAATAAATACTAGCGGTGGGGCCAGTTATATGAATTCTTTTCTTGTGATCTTGAATTATCCTTTAAATGTTGCTTACGGCAATATTACAAACCCAGTCTGTGGAAATTCAAGATTGACTATTGGTGCTGCCGGAGGTAGGTTACCTTATCAATATTCTCTAGACGGAGTTAACTACCAATCAGAGAGTACATTTGATAATGTAAGTCCAGGATCTTACACTTTATACGTTAAGGATAATTATGGCTGTATAGTAACTTCTACAAAAGTTGTGGATCCTATACAGCCACTTACTGCGACAGCCTTAAAAACAGATTACACTTGTTTTGGTTCGAAGGATGGAAGAATACAAGTTATTCCATCAGGTGGTAAAACGCCCTACGCTTATAGTTTAGATGGCGGGCCTTTTACCGTGACTAATGGTAGCCCAATGGGCAATTTTACTAATTTATTAACGGGTCCACACACTATAATCTTAAAAGATTCTATAGGTTGTCAAACAATGCCTTATACTGTTCAGATACTGGAACCACAAATTTTAACTGCTACAGCCTTTATTGAAAATCAAACGGCAATTATTAATGTGTCAGGAGGAACAGGAACTTATCAGTATTCCCTTGATGGAGTTAATTATCAGTCAAGTCCAATTTTTCAAAACTTAACACCTGGAAACCATATTTTTATGGTAAAAGATTCTAACGGTTGTATTGCAACTGTTCAGGCAACTATTTTACCTGCTTTAACTACAACAGCTGTTATTACCAAGGAAATGGATTGTACCGCAAATAGTAATGCATCAATAGCTGTAGCTGCTGCTGGCGGACAATCTCCTTATACTTATTCCTTAAATGGCGGACCTTTTCAAGTCAATAATAATTTTAGTAATTTAATTCCTGGAACGTATTCTATAACTGCGAAAGACGCGGTAAATACGATTTCAAATCCAACTGCAATAACTATAAATCCGCTTGTTGTTTTAACTGCAACTGCTCTTGTTACAAACCCAACAAATTGCAGTATAGGAACAATAACCGCTATGCCAACAGGAGGAAAAGCGCCTTATATTTACTCATTTGATGGCGGAGTGACTTTTATCTCTTCTAGTATTTTTGGCACTCCTAATCCTGGTACTTATGTTATAATTGTAAAAGACAGTAAAGGATGTTTATCTCCTTCCATAACAAAAACAATAATTCCTGCTCAGAAATCAACTATAACAGCTGCAAATACATCAATACTATGTGCGGGTGAAACCTCATCATTAACAATAACCGCAAATGGAGATGCTCCTTTTCAATATTCAATAAATGACGGCGCTTATACAAGTAGTACTGTTTTTACAAAACTTAAAGCTGGAAATTACCTTATTAAAGCACAAGATGCTAATGGCTGTATAACAGCGTTACCTCATGTAATTTCGGAGCCAGAAATTGTATCTGGTGATATTCTTATTGAAGGTCAAACTATATCGGTTATTGATGTAAAGGGAGGAACTGGCTCCTATCAATATGCAATCGACAACGGTACTTTTCAAACCAACAATGTCTTTACAAATGTAAAACCCGGAATTCATACTATAAGATTAAAGGATTCAAATAATTGTGAGCACGGGAGTTTTTCGGCTGTAATTGCAAATGAAAATACTTTAATTTCGACAGCTGCTATTACTAAACAAATAAATTGTAATAGCAATGCACAAATAACTGTTACTGCTTATGGAGGAAAAGCTCCCTATTTATATTCAATAGATGGAGGTATAACCTATCAAGAGAGTAATGTTTTTGATAATTTAGCTGCCGGAACATATACTGTAAATGTACAAGATACTTCTCCAGCCGTTTCAGACGTAAATATAATAGTTATAGATCCGCTTGTTACATTAACTGCAACTGCTTCACATACACCAATAGTATGCAGAGGAAGTTTCGTTCCAGTAATAGTTAATGCTGCCGGTGGGCAAGCTCCATATCAGTATTCACTAAAAGATGACATTTATACCAACAACAATGAATTCACTGATGTTAAAGCTGGAACTTATACGATCAAAGTAAAAGATGCTTACGGCTGTATCTTCATTTTACCTTATGTAATACAAGAGCCAGCCAGAATGATTGGCAAAGGTGTTCTGGAAGGTAAAACTGCAAGTATAATAAATGTTATAGGAGGAAGCGGTTCGTACCTTTACTCTCTAAATGATGGTGAATTACAAACTAATAATGTTTTTCCTAACCTTGGTGGAGACTTTAACTATATATCAGTATATGATTCCTTAGGGTGTTTTGGTTTTGGAATAGGCTTTGATATGACCGGCCCTGCTGTTATAACATCTCAAATAGCTATTACAAAAACAATAGATTGTGAAAGCAATGCCGCAATTACAATTACTGCTGCTGGAGGTCTGTCACCTTACTCCTATTCTATAGATGGGGGGACAACTTACCAAGCCACTAACGCTTTTACAAATCTTATCGCAGGAACGTATAATGCCACTGTGAAAGATGCCAATAATAATACAAAGACAAATACTTTTATAATTCCGCCTTATTCTCCTTTAACAACTTCTGTTAGTTATAGAAATGTAAGCTGCATTGGCTCTAATGATGGATCTGCAGAAATAATTGCAACAGGAGGAATAGCTCCTTATTTGTATTCGATAGATAATGGCGCTTACAGTTCAAGTACTATTTTTAGTTCTTTAACTGCTGGAGATTATACATTAAATGTAAAAGATGCTGCCGGCTGTCTTACTACATCAGATATAAGAATAACACAACCTGAAGCTATCTTTATATCTGCTACTACTACAAATACAACCGCAAGTAATAATGATGGGGAAATAACAGTTACCACTACAGGCGGAGTTGCTCCATATGTCTATTCTATTACAGACAATTCTGGATTACCAATTAGTCCTTTTCAAACGTCTAATGTTTTTACAGGTCTAAAGGCCGGATTATATACTATTCAGGTAAAAGATGCAAACGGATGTATAAACTCAAAAACAAATATTGAAATAGCAAGTAATCCTAATGCTCTTCTAGTTTCTTTTATCACAACATCAGCAACATGCGTTAATCCTGTTGGAACAATAAATATTACGGCTTCGGGAGGCATAGCTCCTTATCAATATTCATTAGATGGCGTTAATTATGTTTCTTCAAACATTTTTAATGTGGCACCGGGTACTTATACCATAACGGTTCGAGATTCAGCCAATAACCTACGCCCAATTGTTGCAGCAATAACTCAGATAAGTGCACCTTCTGTTACAGCAGCTGTTACTTCAAATGTACTTTGTAAAGGTGATAATACAGGAATCATAACAGCTATCGCCATTGGAGGACAAGTCCCTTACAGTTATTCTATAAATGGGAATGCTTTTAACGCCACAAATACCTTTACAAATTTACGTAGTGGTACATATATTATCACCCTTAGAGATGCCAATAGCTGTCTTTCTACAACAACTATTGCTTTAACCGAACCCGTTGAAGCGTTATCAGCAACTGCTTTCCCTGTTAATGATCAGTCCATAGTCGTAAATGCAAAAGGTGGAACTGCTCCTTATCAATATTTTCTACAGGATAAAGGTGGAGTTGTAGTTGCAGGTCCACAAGACAATGGAGTATTCGCCAGACTTCCTCTGGGGCTTTACGGTGCACAAATTACAGATGCAAACGGATGTGGCTACATTATATCAGGCCTTAACGTTATTCCGACACCTCCACTTTCTGCCACTGTTGACGTTCTTGCTACAAACTGTGTTAATGCCGGAACTATAACCGTAAATGCTACAGGAGGCTTTCAGCCTTATTATTATTCATTTGACAATGGTGTAACTTATAGAAATTCAAATGTATATTCAACCTATTTACCAGGAAATTACGCTATAAAAGTTCGTGATTATAAAAACACTATAATTTCTCTCACTGCGTCAATTAAGCAGGCAAATCTTCCTGTAATTACTGCAACAGCTACCAACATTAGTTGTAAAGGCGAAACTAATGGTTCGATAACGGCTAATGTATCTGTTGGTCAAGCCCCTTATACTTATTCTCTAAACAATGGAGCTTTTATGAGTGTTGTTGGAAATAGTATAACTTCTTCTAATTTGAATGCTGGTGTCCACAATATAACAGTTAAAGATGCTAATGGATGCATGGCAACACATCAAGTTGTTATTACAGAACCTATTTCACCATTAATTTCCGGGATAACCGTTCAGAACCAAACGATTACTATTGAGGCATTTGGTGGAGCTGGCAGCTACAAATTTGCTATATCTCCCGACTTGGATAAATTTTCATCAAACAATGTTTTCTCGCAATTAGCTCCCGGCCCTTATACTGTGGTTACATCTGATTTAAATGGATGCAAATCGACAATAAATGTTTTGGTTGACCCTCCTTCGCCCGTAATAAATGGTTTAAACAAGTTCGTAATCGAATTAAAACCCGGACTAACTTTAGCAGACATAGTTGTTAATGGACAAAATATCAGATGGTATATGAGTTTAAATATCACGGATGGAAGCACAAGTAAAACAAAAGAAGCTCCGCTACCTTTATCAACAGTTTTGGTCGACGGAACAACTTATTATGCCTCTCAAACCATAAACGGAATTGAAAGCAAAGAACGTCTTGCAGTAACCGTAAAATTGAATGGATCCCTTTCAACACCTGATTTTGTTCTTCCCAATTTCAAATATTATCCAAATCCAGTATTGCATAATTTAACGATAAGCAATAATACTATAATTGATGAGATTGAAATAGTCTCTGCTTTTGGACAATCTATTTTATCTAAAACAATAAATAGTGAGCATTCTGAAATTGATTTATCAAATGTCTCTTCTGGGGTTTATTTGTTAAAAGTAAAATCAGAAGGCAAAACGAAAACAGTCAAAATTGTGAAGAAATAATAGAGGTTAAATTCCAATATTTAAATTCCAAATTAAGAACTCATAAAAATGAAAAAATCCCAAACTCCTTAATTGGAAATTTGGGATTTTTTCAATCTAAATTGTATGTCAAACAAGAACGGAAATTGAAAATAAAGAACAACTATTCTTATTCAGAAAAGTTGATTACTCTAAAATTGATTTGTCAAATGTTTTTTCAGGGCTTTATTTGTTAAAATTGAAATCAGAATGCAAAACAAAAACAGTCAAATGCGAAGAAATAAGGGGAGTTAAATTCCAATAAAAGAAATTGCTTCGCCTGTTCGCTAGCGCTCGAGTCCAAATTCCAAGCTGATGCTTCGTTTGGAAACAATAAAAAATCCCAAACTCCTTTCGGAATTTGGGATTTTTTCAATCTAAAATTAAATCAACAATTAATGGGTATGTTTAGGATTAAAACCGTCTTCACTTAATTCGGTTGGCGTATAATCTGCAACCATTTCAGCTTCGTAATCGATTTTATCTCCTTTGCTAACTTTAGCAATGATTTTCTCCATGATGTTATAAATAACCGGAACCACAATCAGGGTTAGGAATAAAGAAGAAATTAATCCTCCGATAATTACCCATGCCAAACCGTTTTTCCATTCTGCTCCTGCTCCAGATGCTAATGCAATTGGGAACATACCAAATACCATCGCAATTGTAGTCATCAAAATCGGACGCAAACGAGCGTGATTCGCCTGAATTAATGCCGTTCTGATTGATTCTCCAGCTGCTCTTCTTTGGTTGGTATAATCGACAAGCATGATCGCATTCTTACACACCAGACCAATCAACATGATGATACCTAAAATGGTAAAGATGTTTAATGAGTTATTTGTTAAAGCCAATGCCAACATCGCACCAATGAATGAAAGCGGAATTGCAAACAATACCACAAACGGGTGAACGAAACTGTCATATAAACTCACCATAACCAGATAAACCAAAATAATAGCGGCTAATAAAGCAATTCCTAAAGTACCAAAACCTTCAGATTGATTCTCCTGGTCACCTCCCCAGATATAGTTTACACCTGCTGGTTTTTGAAGTTTGTCTAACTTAGCTTGCCATTGTGTTACAATTGTTCCTGAAGGAACCCCAACGTTTTGTCCTTTTACAGTAACAGAAGCTGATTTATCTCTACGCTCTAACTGGCTAGGTCCTGAACCTTCTGTAATGGTTGCAAATTGAGATAATTTAATTTGTTGACCAGCTGCGTTGATGAAAATCAAATTACTAACATCCGTAATACTTTTTCTGTCGAATGCATTGTATCTGATGTTGATATCATATTCATACTCTCCGGCTCTGTATTTACCATCTGTATTTCCACTAAAAGCGGTTTGCATCGTTAAACCAACTGTTTGAAGTGTTAATCCTAAAGCAGCCATTTTATCACGATCCACTTTTACGTTAATTTCAGGGTTACCATCTTCAACTGTTAATTTGATCTCTGTTGTTCCAGGAATAGTACGTAATTCTGCTTCTGCTAATTTAGCAAATGCCATAGCCGCTTCTGTCGAAGGACCAGTTACAATTAATCCTAAAGTTGCATCTTCAGCAGTACCCAGGATACCAACCGGAACCGTTTTTACTTTTGCTCCAACTAATACTTTTTCAAGTTTACGTTTGATTTTCGCTGCGTAAACATTTGCATCATCCGTACGATCTTTTTGTTCGATCATTTTTACGTCAATCTCCGCTTTATAAGCTGTAGCTTGTGATGCTCCAAAACCTTCAGAAGTTTGTCCTACTGTTGTAATTTGACTGTGAACATATTCCTGAGCTTTCAAATAAGCTTCTGCTTTTTGAGTCATGAAGTTCGTTTGTTCTAACGAAGCATCTTTTGGCATTTCGATTTGAACTAAGAACTCTCCACTATCAGAAGATGCGAAAAATTCTCCACCGATGAAACCTCCGCCCATTAATCCTATTGTTGATCCAAAGAACAATACCAAAACAACTAAAATAGTTTTAATATAATGATCTAAACACCAAGTCAATAATTCAGAAACCCAGTTAGTGAAACGTGTCAAATAACTTTCGAAACCAAGAATAATTCTTCCAAACAAATTCTTTCCTTCAATATGCTCTAATTTACCAAAACGAGATGATAACCAAGGAATAATAGTAAATGAAGCTAAAAGTGATAGTAAAGTTGATATAATTACCGTAACACAGAATTGTGTAATAATATTAGAAACCAAACCAGAACTCATCGCGATAGGCAAGAATACCACCACAATTACTAAGGTAATCGAAGTTACGGTTCCACCAATTTCTGCAGTTCCATCGTATGATGCACGGATTCGGCTTTTACCCATTTCCATATGTCGATAAATATTCTCGAGGACCACAATCGCGTCATCGACCAGAATACCAACCACCAGAGATAGTCCTAATAAACTCATTAAGTTCAAAGTATATCCCATTAAATAAATACCAATAAATGTCGCGATCAAAGATGCCGGAATAGAAACCATTACGATCAACGAGTTTCTAATACTGTGCAGGAAGAACAACATTACAAATGCTACCAGAATTACCGCAATCAATAAATCGTGAACAACAGAATCTGCTGCTTCAAGAGTAAAGATTGTACTGTCTTTTGCTACTTCTAGCTTTAAATGATTCTTTTCATAATCTTTTTCAAGAGTGGCAATTGTTTTCAATAATTGCTCACTTACCGCAACCGCATTTGCATCTGATTGTTTAACGATTTGTAAAACAATTGCACTTTTTTGATCTACACGAGATATTTTCTCAGCTACTTTTTGAGTATCCTGAACATCAGCAATATCACTTAAACGAATCTGAATTCCGTTTTGAGAAGAAACAACCAGGTTTCTTAATTCTTCAACATTTTTATATTTACCCGCTAAACGAATTAATATCTTTTGATTTCTCGTTTGGATGTTTCCTGTTGGGAAATCTAAATTTGAACTCAAAATATTTTGCTGAACCTGTGGAATAGATAATCCGTAACCCTGCATTTTTAATGCATCAAGATTTACCTGAATCTCACGTTCCTCACCACCAATAATGTTTACCTGAGCAACACCTTGCACACGAGACAAAATAGGGGCAATTTTTTTATCAATTAAGTCATAAAACTCTGCTTCGTCCATTTTTCCGTTGGCACCCAATGTCATAATTGGTAAATCACTCAGCGAGAATTTGGTTAACGAAGGCGTTTCAGCATCATCTGGTAAATCACTAATGATCGCATTGATTTTTCGTTGCGCATCATTTAATGAGAAATCGACTTTTGCATTTGATGTCAATGTAATCGAAACAATAGACAAACTCTCGTATGATTTCGAGTCAATTTTCTTGACATTCTCTAAAGACGCAATCGCATCCTCAATTTTCTTGGTTACTGTATTTTCTACCTCACTTGGAGAAGCTCCGGGATAAATGGTAGAAATTGTAATAACGTTTTGCTCAAATTTAGGGATCAGCTCATAACCTAACTGGCTGTAACTGAACAATCCACCAAGTGTCAGAATTGTAAACAATACAATTACTAACGACGGACGTTTTATGGATATTTCG
The DNA here is from genome assembly GCF_001427905.1 of Flavobacterium sp. Root420. Lineage (GTDB taxonomy): Bacteria > Bacteroidota > Bacteroidia > Flavobacteriales > Flavobacteriaceae > Flavobacterium. The sequence continues at coordinate 197,751 of NZ_LMEF01000012.1, read as the reverse complement.
GCTAATTTCATATTTTTTTAATGCTATAGGCTTTAGGCTGTATGCTTTAAGCTTTAAGGTTTAATTTCATATTTTGTTTTAGACTTTAGGCTGTAAACTATAGGCTTTTTTAAAAAGCTTATTGCCTATAGCTTAAAGCTTACTTAATAATTTCTACTCTGTTACCGTCTTGTAAGTTAATCTGACCAGTAGTAATTACTTTTTCGCCATCAGATAATCCATTGATGATTTCTACCTGATCTCCTAAAATTCTTCCAGCGGTTACTTTTTTCAATTTTGCAATACCGTTTTCAGCTACAAAAATCTCGTTGCTGCTTACACTTCCTACGAATGCATTTCTAGGTACAACCATCAAATGTTGTTTTTGTTGGTTCGAAGCAAAATTTGCAGTTCCGTACATACCTGCTTTCAGGTCATTATTGGTGTTGTTTGCAATTTCAATTTCAACAGGAAAGTTTAAGCTCTCATCTGCTTTTGCAGCAATAAAAGTGATTTTTCCGGAGAAAGTTTTGTCAGGATAAACACTAGCAGTTACATTGATAGTATTTCCAACTTTTAAACTTGCAACCTGATTTTCGTTTACGGTAACTACTAATTTTAATTTAGAAACATTAACAATATCAAACAATGCAGTTGCCGGCATTCCTGTCAAGATGGATCCTGGCTCAATATATTTTTTATTGATAAATCCGTTGATTGGCGCTTTTACTCTTGTATCTCCAACATTAATGTTTGCCTCGGTTAAGCTAGATTGAGCATTTGTTAAGGTTAATTTTGCCTGATCCAATTGTTGTTTTGTAACACCGCCCGTTTTAAAAGCATTTTCATATCTCGCATAATCCGATTTTGCATTTGCATATACAGCCTGTGCTTGTTGTGCATTTACATTGATTACGTCACCTCTCATTGTCAATAATGTTTGACCCACTCTTACGTAATCTCCTTCTTTTGCCAAAACACTGATTACTTTTCCTGATTTCTCAGCAGAGAAAGTAAGTTGTTGAATTGGTTGGAAGTTTCCATTTGCAACGAAGTCTAATGAAACTTCTTCTGTTTTTACCGGAGAAATTTTTACTGAAACTGCAGCATTTTTTTCAGCAACGATATCTGTTTTTGCTTTATTCTCCTTCTTATTATTATTTAAGACATATCCCATCACCCCTAAGGCTGCGATTATGATTACGATTGTTATAATAGTTTTCTTCATTGTAATTAGTTATTTAATAAGAGTTTTTAGTTCGCCTTTCGATTTGATTAGTGTTATTTCAGCAATTTTGTAATCTAAAATTGCTCTTGTAAAATTATTTTGAGCCTCAAGAGATTCGTTTTCAGCATCCAATAAATCGGTTAATGATGCCAATCCCTGAAGGTAATTGTTTTTTGTATCGCTTAAAATTTCTTTAGCTAAACGCATGTTTTCCTTTTGATTATTAATCGTGATAAGGTTGTTCTCAATTTGAGCCATTGCGTTTCTGTAATCCAGATCCAATGAAAGTTTGGTGTCTTTAATATCTTCCTGAAGCGATCTGATTTGAACATCTGCTTGCCTTACTTTAGCACGGGTTCCAAAACCTGTAAAGATTGGCACATGTAAATTCAATCCAATTGAAGAGTAATCAGACCAGTATACTCCATCTTTTGGTTTAGCAAAAAGAGGCATTTCAGGACCCTGACCAATATAATTATAACCTGCAACCAAGTTTAATGTTGGATAATACAGCGCCTCAGTAGCTTTCTTATTGAACACTAAAAGCTCTTCTTGTTTTTTCAAAAGCAAATATTCTGTTCTGTTTTCAACATTCGGAACTTCAGTTAATGCAGCAGGAACTACCTCAAATTCTTCTTTTGGAATCTCTATTTGAGTTTCAATTGGCATACCCATATAAAACTTCAATGCATTTTCCTGTAAAGTAATTTGATTTTTAATTTGTTGACGTTCTGTATCAATGTTTGACATTTTTACAATAATACGGTCCAAATCAATTTTTTTAGCCAGACCGTTGTCAAATTGCCCTTGTACGATATCACGAACTTTAGTAGTATTAACGTAGTTACTATCTAATAAAATTAATCTTTCGCGTTGCACATATACTCCGTAGTAGTTATTTGCAACTCTTTCAATAACCTGCTCTTCAGTCAACTGATCGTTGATTTGATAAAACTCACGAGTTGATTTGGCTGCTCTTAATCCTGTAAAAACAGACTGATCAAACAATGCCTGACTCAAAGAAATTCCAGCTCCGGAAGTCCATTTTTGACCAAAAGTAGCCTGAATAGAAGTTCCCGGCTGACCAAAAGATCCCCCATCGATTACACTGGTTTGTAGAATTGGATTATAGGTTAAATTCGCATTACCTGAAATTTGTGGCAAAGCTTTTGAGCGAATTTCCTGAATTTGATACTCACTATTTTCAACCTGTAGTTTAGATTTTTTAGCATCCGCTTTGTTTTGCAATGCGTATGTAAGTGCCTCTTTTAAGGTTAGGGTTTTGACTTGTGCGTTGGCAGTCAAGCCAATTGAACACAAAAATATAAGAATTATTCGTTTCATATAGATTGATTAATTAAGTACTAATTTTTTTAAGTTGTTTTTCTAATTCGATTATTCCTTTTTCGGTTGCCATAGCTCTGGTGTGATATTCCAAAGCTTCTAATTCTATTTTTTGAGCTTCTCTTTCAGAGACAGTTGTTTCATTAATATGAAAAATAAGGGTGTAATAAAATTTCACATAAATATCAATATTCAAATCTGCTCTGTATAATTTTTCACTTATTCCTTTTACGATATTATCTTTAAAATAATGATTGCACTGATCTATTTCGTGTGTCATTACATTTTGATAGATTTCCGGATAATGTTTTTTCAGCTGATAGAGAGGTGAAGTATCACTTGCATTTTTAAACATATCGCGAAACATTTCACGAATTTCAAAGTTCTCATGAATCGCATTATAATTTTTTGCAACAATGGTATCAATAACCTCATGAACTTGTTTATGAACCATTGAAGTACTCTCTTCAATTAGCACCTCTTTATTGCAGAAATATTTGTAAATCGTTTTTTTAGAAATACACATTTCACCTGCAATATCATCCATCGTAACACTTTTAAAACCGAGTCTTAAAAATAATTCACTCGCTTTTGATATGATTTTCTCTTTCATTTTAATTCAAATTGCATTACAAATATAATTAGGAAACTAAAATCTTAAAAATAGTTTCCATTATATTTGTAATAATTTTACATTAATTTATTCATTAAGTAAGATTTATATGCTAAATTCTAAATTTGCGATAAGTTTGATGTCTTTCCCTAATGCCAAACCACCATTGTAGTTAAGTGCATTATAATCTAAACCAAAATCCTGACGTTTTATATCACCTTTAATTTCAAAAGCAACTTTCTTTTGCCCGTTGTAAGAGTGAACACCAATAAATTCTGCATCAAGTTCTACTACTTTAGTAACATCTTTTATAGTCAAATCTCCTTTGAAAAAATTGATGTTGTCATTAATTTTCTGAAAGGATGTCGATTTAAAACTGATAATTGGATGCTCATTTACATTGAATAAATCATTCAACTGCATATGAGAATCCACATGTTGAAAACTGTCATTTTTATTGTTAATATCTAATGAAAATTCGACTGAAGCATCTTCAATTTCATTGTCTTCAATATTAACATAACCGTCAAATTTATTTGTAGTTCCTCCTAAGTAGGCAATAATCGAATGTCTCATTTTAATCAAAACATCTGATTGGCTAGAATCTAAGGTCCATGTTGTTTTCATATTATTTGGTTTTGTTTGGTTTATAAATCTTTTAAACCTCTTAAGGAAACTTTTACAGTGTTCTGGGTTTCCATTTAAAAATGCAAATATAAACAGGAAACTCTAAACACCAAACAAGTTTCCAAGTTTTTTTTTAAAATAATTTTAACGGGTTAAAAATTGAGTTTAATTCTGTCTGATTTAAAGCTTGATTTTACATTTAAATTTAGCGGGGAATAATTCATATTTGAGTTGTATCTTTGAGCCTCGATAATCAGATTTTCATTTTTATGCACGATATAAGTCAGTACCAGGAATTTTTCATTAGTTATTTAGAAAACCAAAGCATAGACAAAGAACCCAAAAATCTTTATGAACCTATTACCTATATTTTAGGGCTTGGCGGAAAACGAATGCGTCCGGTACTTACCTTAATGGCTTCAGAAGTTTTTGATGCCGATTATAAAATAGCACTTCCGGCAGCAATGGCGGTTGAAGTTTTTCATAACTTTTCATTGGTTCATGATGACATTATGGATGATGCACCTTTGCGAAGAGGGCAAGTAACGGTTCATGAAAAATGGAATATCAACACCGGGATTCTTTCTGGCGATGCGATGTTAATTCTGGCTTACCAGTATTTTGAACAATACGAACCAACGATTTTTAGGGATTTAGCAAAATTATTCAGTAAAACGGCTCTTGAAGTTTGCGAAGGACAACAATGGGATGTTGATTTTGAAGTAAGAAGCAACGTAACCATTCCGGAATACCTGAAAATGATCGAATATAAAACAGCTGTTTTGGTTGCCGCAGCCATGAAAATGGGCGCAATTGTAGCCAAAACTTCTGAAAAAGAAGCGGATTTAATTTATGATTTCGGGCTTAATTTAGGTTTGGCATTTCAGTTACAAGACGATTATTTAGATGCTTTTGGAGATCCGGAAACTTTTGGAAAACAAGTGGGTGGCGATATTATCGAAAACAAAAAAACATATTTATATCTAAAAGCAATTGAATTTTCACCTGAAGAAAAAGCAGCAGAATTACAACAATTATTCGGATTGCAATTAGATGATAATTCACAAAAAATAGAAACGGCAAAAGCTATTTTTAACGAATCAGGTGCCTCAAAAGCAACGCAGGAAGCTATAGAAATGTACACTTTTAAAGCTTTTGAAACTTTAGAAAAAATGGACATTAACGCCGAAAAGAAAGATATTCTGAGGACTTTTGGTGAAAATTTAATGGGACGAAAAGTTTAATTTTTTGCCACGAATTACACGAATTTTTACTAATTTATACATAACTAATTCGCGGAAATTCGTGTAATTCGTGGCAAACAAATTTTCACATTTATAAGTTGATATTTCTCAGCTATTTATAGTAAACCCGACAGGTTTTAAAAACCTGTCGGGTTTGTCATTTACGAATATTAGAAAAGCTCATCAGGATCAACTAAATCCGATAATTTTTGCTTTAAATCCTCTTTTAAAATCGTTAAGCCGTATTGAAAAGAAGCGTTCATCCATCCAAAACCTTCTTCGGTTATATAATCAAACTCGGTTCCTACGTTTCCATATTCTGCAAAAATTTTGTGGGAACTGATGGATAAATCAAATTTCTCCGGAATAGTTCCATTATAATCTACCGCATTTCTGGTAATTAGCCAAAGCCAGCGATACACCATTTCCTGCGCTTCTTCGTTAAAATTATAATTTAGCAAACCTTCCCACAAAAGCATTTGATGCGGTGCCCAGCCAAAAGGGTAATCCCATTGGCGAATTGGCGAATTGTCATCTAACTCTGCAATTGATTCTTTGGTACTTCCGGCAATTCCGCCTTTCATTTTAAATTTTGGAAGTGTCTTTTTTACCAAAATCTCTGCTTGTTCAGGTGTACTTATTTTTGCCCAAAGCGGATAAAATGTTGTCGCAGCTTCAAAGAAATGTTGTTCCTCAGTTACAAAATTGTAATCAAAATAAATTCCGTTTTCGGGATTCCAGCACATTTTATTGATCTTTTCTTTTCTGGAAGCCGCTTTTGAAATCCAATACTCGCTCGAAAAAGATTGGTCTTCAAAATATTGAAATTCATTCTTAAAATACTTCTTAATTAAAAAAGCAATATCCGTTTCATACTTATAAAGCAAACTATTAATAGCAACCGTATTCAAATTAGCACAAATTCCGACCAATCTATTAGTGGTATCATGACCGCTTTCCCGCATGCTCCGATCGTGAATAAAGTACTTATCGAGTTCTGCATCTATAACTTCTCTCTCGAGATATTTCTTTTCGAATTCACGGGTAGACAAATTATATTTTGGAGCAAATTGTTCTAAAATATCATCAAAATGTCCTTCTTCAACTTCAAACGGAAGCCCGATTCCTTCTGCTTTATAGCGATTCAATCCGTTAGCCGTAAGTCGTTTTCCTTCTTCCATCCAAACGGCCTGGTATTCTTTTATGGCCGTTTTTAAATGTCTTTCGATCCAAAAAATATCCGGATTTGACTTTTCTAAAACATCTATAATTAATGACGTATAAAGTGGCGGCTGTGTTCGCGTTAAATAATAACTTCGGTTGGCATTCAGTATCTTTCCGTAATGATCAATTTGATATTTAAAGTTTTCTGCAATACCTAAAGCAAGCTCAATTTTGTCATCAATTAAAAGTCCTTTGGCAATAAAATAACTATCCCAGCCGTACATTTCGTTAAATCTTCCACCTGGTACCACAAACGGAACTCCTGAAACTTCGTTGTTTTTTATTTGGAGTGCCAAAGCTAAAATTCCGGGTTTTTTATTGAGGGACAATACATATTCTGGTGTAATATGCTTCGGCATTTGCACCACTTTTAATTTTGGAATTGCAGCCTCTAATTTCCTGAAATAATCAAAAACGATTTCATCTCCAAATGGCACATACAAATAAGCAGTTTCATTTTCGATTTTATCATCTTCCAGAATTTTCTTTACTCCAATAGCGTCAATTGTTCGGGTAAGACCATTCCAATACAAGTCTTTTATTTTTCTTGAAATCCTTTTTACAGGGTCTTCGGTAATTTCATTTAGATTGATTTCTGCAAATTCGGTATTGCCTTTTTTCGCTAGCGCCAATTCCTGCAATAAATTTGAAAGTTGATACGTTCCTTCAATAACTACAGAATTCCCGTTTTCATCATTCAATAAAAATCTTTTTGGACCATTATCATCAATCGTTATTTTTTTATCGCCATCAGTATCTTCCTGAGTCAATAATTTTTCGATGGTTTGGGTTATATGTAATTTAAATTTCATCTTTTGCAGTTATTTTTTTAAGAATAAAAAAGGATATCAGTAAAAAGGTCATTGGAATTAATGTAAAATAAAAGGCGTTTTCCGGTCCTTCGTTTTTAAAAAGCCAACCCGTTATTCTGGAACCTAATGTTCCACCAAGAGCAGAAAAAATCACAATTAATCCGGTCATGGAACTTTGCAGATTTTTAGGCAAAGCGCTTAATACAATCGAATTTAATAATGGATAAATCGGCGCAATAAACAATCCGATTAAGGGAAATGCGAAACCAATTAAGGGAATATCCGAAAGCGTATTGATGCTCTTTACTTCTAATCCAACTGTTTTTGGAAGTACAAAAATGACAATCAACATGGCAGAAAGTATGCAGAAACTCAAAACCCAAATCCAATTTACTTTTTTGGTTATAATCCCAGCAATCAATCTTCCTATGGCCAAAGAAATAGCCAAAATACTAGCCATCATAATGCTGATATTCTCTGGTAAATGAAGCACTTTTGTATTGAATGTTGGCAGCCAGGACAAGATTCCCTGCTCAATCATTACAAACAAAAAAACACTAATTACAAAAATGACCGTAAGCAATTTTGCCATTAATTTGAACATCTGCATGAAATCGTCTTTGAGATTTGCACCTGCTGAAACTTCGGTTTCTTCGAATTTTACGAAGAGCAAAAATAAAAATGAGAGGAATGATAATGCTGCTAAAAACCAATAGACGTTCAGCCATGAATTAGGATCATTTTCATTATTAAAAGCGGGAAATAAAAAGTATGCCAAGGCAATTCCCACCATAAAAAATCCCTCAATACTACTCATTAAAGCATTGTGCTCTTTTTTGGTTTCGGTCACGGTTCCTATCAGCGAATAAACCGAAACTTTGATCAAAGCAAAGGAAACCCCAACGGTTGCAAAGAGAATTTTAGCATTGTCAAAAGAATTTCCAAAATACATAGAAATACAAGCCACAGTAACTAAACCCAGGCCTATAAGCATCGATTTTCTATAGCCAATTCTTGGTAAAAAAGAAGCGATAAAAAAAGAAACAATGGCAATTGGCATGTCTTTAAAAGCTTCCAGAATGCTCGCCTGAACTTCGTCTACGCCATAATTTCTCTGTGATTTTAAAATCACAATTCCTACGCTGTTTAATAAAATAGCAAAGACAAAATAATTGAGGTAAAGCGAGATTTTAATTCCTAGGTTTTTCATTTTTTTTATTTATCTATGCATTGTGGTTACGGTGTGTGAGACGCACTGCTGTGCGTCTCTACAAAGCTGTGCGTCTCTACAGTGCCGTATCTATTGTACTTTGAATTTAAAAATTAATGGCTACAGAAAATCTAAAGGCACGTCCTAAAATTGGTCTTGCCATAAACACATCGCTTGCTGCAGCTGTTGTTTGTCTCGGATCTCCTTCTGTCAAACCAATTTCGTTAAATAAATTTGAAGCATCAACTGCAAAACGAAGATTGTTGTACGTATAATTTAAACCTGCTCCTACTTCTTTATAAGCTGGCAAAACTTGTCTGTTATCCTGATTCGTGAATTTTTTATCATAATAAGAAAACTGAACGTAAGCTGTAAAATCTTTTGTGATATCAACTTCTGGTCTTAGGTTACAGAAAAATTTAGGAATTCTCCTCGCAGTATTTCCATTGAAATCAAAAGCAGAACCATCTGCATTGGTACCGGTGAAATTATCATATTCTGGTTTTTGAACGGTGAATGTAAAGTTCAGTTTCACCATTTCATATCTCGCATTGGTTTCTACTTCAAGTCCAATATTGTTTACGTCGGCAAATTTATTTTCTGAAGATCCGTCAGATAAAATATCGGTGAAGGCCACATTTTTCAAATTCATGTGAAATAAATTGGCATTCACACTGAAGAAAGAATTAGAATATTTATAACCCAATTCGAATTGGTTTACTTCTGTATTTTCTAACTTACTTAAATCGGCTGCATTATCATAAAATGATTCTTCAATTGGCGATCTAAAACCATGGCTATAACGAACATACGAAGCCATATTATCATTAAATTTATAATTTCCTGCTGCTGTGTAAGACCATTCGCTTACATCATATCTCCAATACGCGTACGGATTTCCTTTTACAGTAGTCACGGCATCATCGGCGGTATTGTTGTCCAGAATTCCTAAATCTTCTGCAAAAAATCTCGCATTATCTCTGTATCCCGAATACTTGTCTTTATTGTATCTTAAACCAGCATTGAAGGTTAGATTATCTGTCGCTTTAATTTCGGCATCAGCATAAATATCGTTCAAAATTCCTTTTGTTTGTGCATCTCTTTCTAACCAGGTGATTCTCTCTACACCATTCCAGGTATGATCAACTCCCGTTGTATTGTCTTTTACGTTTAACAATCTTGGATTATCAGAAACACCTACTAAATAAGAATTCCAGTTCCAGTATTGGTTCGATTTCCAGTTTGAATAGTAATAACCAGCCGTCAATTGCACTGGATCTAAATCAAAAGAAAAAGAGAAATTATTAGCAAAATTGTTCATCTTTTTCTCGATATGCCAAAGGTCTGCTCTCATAATTAAAGCATTTTGATCAAGAGTTTGCCCGTTGTCTACATAAGAATACGTCAGATTACTGGCGGTTGTATTTTGAACTCCAGTTGCATAAGCGTCTTGTGTCCAAGGGCCTCCATTCGGAAAAATGGCATTATAATTCAAATCAATATTGGTTTGTTTGAATGCATTTTTGAAAGTCACTTTCTCCGATATTTTCTTTTTAAATTCAGCTCCAATAGACTTAATTATAGGATGAGAACCATCTTCTAAATCGGCACTAAAAGTTCCGCCACCATATTGAGGTACATTCAAATGACTGAAATTTACTGAAGTCAACGTTCCGTAATTCGGATTAAATCCGTCTATACCTTCAATTTTTCCGTTATTACTTTTTAGTGGAATTGGTAAATAAAATGTATTTCTGTCGTCAAGGTGTTTGAAGTTTACTCTTAAATAATCGCTGTCATCAAATTTATAAGTAATGTTTCCTTTGATTTGTCCGCCTTTATTGGCTGTAAAACCCGTGTTTCTCACTCCATTATCAACTCTGTAAAAACCTCCGACATTAAAAAATAATTTATCCTGAATTAAGGCACCTGAAAGGTTAAGATCTGTTCTGAACATTCCGTAATCTGAAGTCGTGAATTTAGCTCTTCCCATAAATTCATTCTGACCTGTTTTGGAAATGAAATTGATAATTCCACCGGGAGCATTATTAGCGAAAATTGATGCAGAACCTCCACGAACAGCTTCCATTTTGCTTACCGTTTCGTCCAATCTGTAAAAAGTATCCACATTGGCAAATTGCAAAGCGCCATCTTCAAAAACCGGCAATCCATCTTCCTGAATCTGCACATATTCGTAAGCTCCCGCTGACGGAATTCCTCTTGCAAAAAGGTTGTTTCCAATTTCCCCTCCGGATGCTTCAACCACAAATCCGGGAATCGTTTGCAGTAAAGCTGCCGTACTTGATGGCGCTCTGTCTTCGATTGCTTTTGCGCCCATTGTAGTAATAGCAACACTGGACTCCAATTTTGATCTCGGACTTGAAGATCCGGTAACCACCACTTCTTTTAAACTTTGTGATTCTCCTTCAAGCAGTAAATCTGCCACTACTGATTCTCCTTCTTTTACGGAGATTTTTTTCTCAAAAGTTTTATAACCCACATTTGTCGCTATAATAGTGTAGGTTCCGGCTGCGATATTGGAGAATGAATATCCTCCGTTTTCATCCGTAATAGTTCCTTTTCCTGTTTCTTTAATAGATACATTTGCTCCGGGAATTGTTGCTCCACTGTCATCGAATACTTTTCCGGAAACAGTGTTTTGTACCTGAGCAAACAGGTTATCCGGAACAGAGATCAAGCACATTATTAAAAATAATATACCTAAATAAGATTGTTTTGATTTCATTTTTTTTGGTTTAGTTGGTAAAGTTTTCTTTTATGATGGTAAACTTAATCACTAATGAATCATCAATTTAAGAATTATAAATCGAAAACGTTTTCGAAATGACCTAAAACGTTTTCGGAAGTTAATTTTTTATCAATCAACTTTATTTTTAGTACTTTTATTTCATGAATGACACTAAGTTAATAGATATAGCCTCAGCATTAGGAATTTCGGTTACAACGGTTTCAAAGGCACTAAAAGGGTATACAGATATTAGTAAGGCTACCCGCGCCAGAGTTATCGAAATGGCCGAGACGATGAACTATATGCCCAATTCTGTTGCGGTAAATTTAAGAACCAACGAAACCAAAACCATTGGCGTCATTATTCCGGCAACGGTGCATCATTTTTTTTCCAGCGTTTTGAATGGTATTTTAGAAGAAGCAGAAAAAAGAGGTTATTTGGTCATTATATTACAATCGAATGAAAAATACGAACTCGAAAAAAAACAGCTTGCCCTCTTAATTCAAAAACGCGTTGATGGCGTTTTGATGTCGCTCTCGAACGAAACGGATGATTTTACTCATATTAATGAAGCAATCCGAAAAAATACTCCTGTTGTTTTATTTGATAAAATTGCAAAAAGAGTCGACTGTTCCAAAGTAGTGATCAATGATGCCAAAGCGGCTTATGATGCTGTTACCTATCTTATTAATAAAGGATATAAAAAAATTGCCCATTTTAGGGGCTCTTATGTTCCGCAAAATTCTATTGATCGTTTTTTAGGATATAAAAGGGCTCTGGAAGCACACGGAATTGAGTATGATTCGAAATTGGTTTACGTTTGTGATAACAATACCGATTTTGAAGATGGTTACGAAAATGCTCAAAAAATAATGACCGAACATCCGGATATCGATGCCATTTTTGCAATTACCGATTTGGTCGCCATCGGAATTATTAAATATTTTAATGAAGCCGGAATAAAAACACCGGAGCAAGTAGCCGTTTTCGGATTTAGCAATTGGTTTATGAGCACGGTTATTTCACCAAAATTAACGACAATTGATCAACCCGGATTTGAAATGGGACATCAGGCGGTTTCCCTTTTAATTGATGAAATAGTCGACATAAAAGAACACCGGCCTGTAACGCATCAAATTATTGAACTTCCCACAAGAATCATTGAAAGAGAATCGACAGTTAAATGATTTTTTAGTTTTAACTTTGCGTCAATTCTTAAAAAGCATCAATGTTTCCAATTCCTGAAAATACCGATTTTTTATTGGCTGATGCCGAAAAAGAAAATTTATATCTAAACCTGATTGAGCAAATTAATAAGGACTTTAATTTAGCCAACGAAGGTATCGATTTTCCATTAAGTGTTTCTCCTGATGAATTAAAGATTCAGCTGCACGAAAAAATCTACCGAATGATTCAGTACAAATTTGCTGAATATTTGAATTTACTTTATATTATTGATGTTTCGGAAAGTGAAATCAAAAAACTAGACGGTTCTGATTTAGTTATTCTGGCCGAACAGGTTTCGTTTTTGATTTTAAAAAGAGAATGGCAGAAGGTTTGGTTTCGAAATTATTATAAATAGAGGTTCTAAGTTGCTGAGATGCTGAGGTTCTGAGGTTTTTTGATTGTGAAAGTTTATTTTGCAAGCTAAATTTAAATCTTATTCCATTTATTTTTTTCTGCTAATTCTTTGATTTTATTTATTTCATTCTCATTTAACGACTTTAATTTAAGGACTACATCAGTTTTGGTAATTCCTTTTTCTCCAAAATAAATTTTTACCATGCCATTCTCAAAATAAATTTTGCCAGGCTTTTTGACGTAAGCAAAAGGAAATTTATTCAGAAAATAATTTAAATCATTAGTTAAAATTATCGGAAACGAAAGTTGCTTAAAAAAACTATCTTTCTTAAATCCCAATATTATAATTGCATTTTTGGTTATGTATAAATCACAATGATTAAATAAAAAATTAGTATTCCTTAATCCTATTGTAAAATTGAAAGTTCTCACCTGCTCACAATAGAGATCTACTTCATTAGTAATGTTTTCAATTAGAAATTCATATTGCTGTTCTCTTGTTTTGTTTAAAGATTTAGTACCAAAAATTAATAGGAGGAGTAAACTTGAAATTATTATGAATGGAATAAACATAGTTATTGTACTTAAAATCTTAGAACCTCAGCATCTCAGCAACTTAGCACCTTTAAAAATAAACTCGAACAAAAGGCATAAAACCTGATCCGTATAAACTTTTATTCGGATCATACAAAACATCGTAGCGTGCACCAATCGTTACATTCCCGGTTCTGTAACCAGCTCCTAGGTATAAGGCAGTATTCCAATAAGCATCGGAATAACCGGGGTGATAATAATTTTCTTCATAGTCTGTATCTACCCTTACTTGTTCTAGTTCTGCAGATAACTGCAATTGGGGAATGGGATTTACAAGCGTAATAAAGCTTCCTCCGTAAACAAAAGATTCATAATAATTTTTTTGATATAAATAGCCAAACTGCAATCCAACTCCCATCGCCACTACTTCATTAATATTATAAATAGCACTTGGCATCACTGAAATATTAGTGTATCCGGATCCGAAACCTAATCCTAATCCACCTCCAAACTGAACTTTATCCCAAAAATTAGTATTGTTGTTAATAGTATAGTTTTGCTGAGCGGTGACATAACTCGAAAAGAAGAGTATCATAATCACAAAAATTGGTTTGAAAACGATTGAAATTTGATTTTTCTTCATAGTTACATCTATTTTTAACAAATTTTTACGTAAAAGTACGTAAAAAAAAGATTTAAATAAATGTGATTGTTGTACTTTTGCCATTCTATTTAACAAAAAGTATATTCACTAATATTATGGATAGGTTTTCATTTTTAAATGCAGCGCATACAGAGTTTTTCGCACAATTATACGATCAATATTTAGTTAACCCAGACAGCGTTGAGCCTAGCTGGAGAAGTTTTTTTCAAGGTTTTGACTTTGGAATGACCACTTATAATGACGAAAATCCGGTTCAACAGATTGTTGAATATGTGACTAGCGACAACACAGATTACAGCAAAGTTTCAGAAAAACTTCAAAAAGAATTCAATGTTCTAAAATTAATCGATGGTTACCGTACGCGCGGGCATTTGTTCACAAAAACAAATCCGGTTCGTGATCGCAGAACATCATCCCCAACTTTAGATATTGAAAATTTCGGATTAACAACTGCCGATCTTTCAACAGTTTTTGATGCAGCTCAAACAATTGGAGTTGGACCATCTACTTTACAGGATATTGTAACCCGTCTTAAATCGATCTACTGCCAGCATATTGGAATTGAATATATGTACATCAGAAATCCTGGTGTTGTTAAATGGATTCAGGACAAATTAGCAGTTAATGTTAACCAGCCTAATTTTTCTTCAGAAGAAAAGAAAACAATCTTAACTAAATTAAACGAAGCAGTTTCTTTCGAGAACTTCTTACATACTAAATATGTTGGTCAAAAACGTTTTTCACTGGAAGGTGGAGAATCTATAATCCCTGCTTTGGATGCTTTGATTGAACAAGCTGCTGAAAAAGGTGTTGAACAATTCGTAATGGGAATGGCTCACCGTGGTCGTTTGAACGTTTTGGCAAACATCTTCGGAAAATCAACTCAGGATATTTTTGGTGAGTTTGATGGTAAAGATTACGATCAGGAATATTTTGATGGTGACGTAAAATACCACTTAGGCCTTACTGCCGACAAAAAAACAAGATCAGGAAAAAGCATCAACATCAATTTGGCACCAAACCCTTCACACTTAGAAACGGTTGGAGCTGTAATTGAAGGAATCACAAGAGCAAAACAAGATAAATATTATGCTGACGATTTCTCTAAAGTATTACCTATCGCCGTTCACGGTGATGCTGCAATTGCAGGACAGGGTATCTTGTATGAAATCATTCAGATGGCGCAACTTGACGGTTACAAAACCGGAGGTACAATCCATATTGTAATCAACAACCAGGTTGGTTTTACCACCAATTATTTAGACGCTCGTTCTTCTACTTATTGTACTGACGTTGCCAAAGTAACGCTTTCACCAGTATTACACGTAAATGCTGATGATGCCGAAGCTGTTGTACACGCTGTATCTTTTGCATTAGACTACAGAATGCAATTTGGACGTGACGTATTTATCGATTTATTAGGATACAGAAAATACGGTCATAACGAAGGTGACGAACCTCGTTTTACACAACCCGTTTTATATAAAATCATCGCAAAACATAAAAATCCAAGAGATATTTATGCTGAGAAATTATTGTCTGACGGCGTAATTGATGCTTTATATGTAAATGCCTTAGAAAAAGAATACAAATCTGATCTGGAACAGAATTTAGAGGCTTCCCGTAAAAAAGATTTAACTATCATAACACCATTCATGAAAAATGAATGGGATGGATTTGTTCAGGTAACTGATACACAAATGCTTCAAAAAGTTGATACTGCTTTTGATAAAAAAGGATTGGATTCTATCATCAATACCATCTCAACTTTACCATCAGACAAAAAGTTCATCAACAAAATAACTAAAATTGTTACCGATAGAAAAGCAGGATACGACAATAATACTATCGACTGGGGAACAGCTGAAGCATTAGCTTATGGTTCTCTTTTAACAGAGGGATTTGATGTTCGTATTTCTGGTCAGGACGTAGAGCGTGGTACATTCTCTCACCGTCATGCTGTAGTTAAAGTTGAAGATTCTGAAGAAGAAGTAATTTTATTGGATGCTATCGAAAACAAAAAAGGAAAGTTCGGCGTATTCAATTCTCTTTTATCTGAGTACGGAGTTCTTGGTTTTGATTACGGATATGCATTGGCAAATCCAAAAGCATTGACTATTTGGGAAGCACAATTTGGAGATTTCTCTAATGGAGCTCAAATTATGATTGACCAATATATTTCATGTGGTGAAGATAAATGGAACAACCAAAACGGTATTGTTTTATTATTGCCTCACGGATATGAAGGACAAGGTGCTGAACACTCTTCTGCAAGAATGGAGCGTTACTTACAACTTTGTGCAAGACAAAATATGTACGTTGCTGATTGTACAACGCCAGCCAACTTCTTCCACTTGTTGAGAAGACAAATGAAAACAAATTTCCGTAAACCTTTGGTAGTGTTCTCTCCAAAAAGTTTATTGCGTGACCCAAGATGCGTTTCTACAGTTGAAGAATTAGCAAAAGGAAGTTTTCAGGAAACAATTGACGATAATACAGTAGATAAAAAAGCAGTAAAAACATTAGTTTTTGTTACTGGTAAATTCTACTATGACATTGTTGCTGAAAGAGAAAACAACGGAAGAAATGATGTTGCAGTTGTTCGTATCGAGCAATTATTCCCATTACCAGTAGAACAATTAAAAGCAATCATTGCACAATATCCAAATGCTGATGATTATGTTTGGGCACAGGAAGAACCTAAAAACATGGGAGCTTACAGCTTCATGTTAATGAACTTTGATCTTGTAAAATGGAGATTAGCTTCATTAAAAGCTTACGCTGCTCCGGCATCAGGAAGTTATACAAGAGCCAAACGTCGTCATGCAGATGCGATTAGAATGGTTTTCGATAAAAATTTATTCAGATAAAAAGAATGTTTCAAGTTTAAAATTTCACGTTTAATAATCTGAAATTTTAAACCATAAAAACCTTAAACAAAAACAAAGATGATTTTAGAAATGAAAGTCCCATCACCAGGGGAATCAATAAAAGAAGTTGAAATTGCAACTTGGTTAGTAAAAGACGGAGATTATGTAGAAAAAGATCAAGCTATTGCTGAAGTTGATTCAGATAAAGCAACTCTTGAATTACCGGCAGAAATGAGCGGAATTATTACGCTAAAAGCTGAAGAAGGTGATGCAGTTGCTGTAGGAGCTGTAGTTTGTTTAATTGATACCGATGGTGTAAAACCAGCAGGAGATGCTCCGGCAGCTGAAGCGCCAAAAGCTGAGGCTCCTAAGGCTGAAGTAAAAGCTGAAGCACCAAAAGCAGCACCGGCACAAGCGCCAGCAGCTACAAATTATGCAGCAGGAACTCCATCTCCGGCAGCAAGAAAAATATTAGACGAAAAAAATATAGCACCAACAACAGTTTCAGGAACTGGTAAAGGTGGAAGAATTACGAAAGATGATGCTGTAAATGCAGTACCTTCTATGGGAACTCCAACTGGAGGAAGCCGTGGAACTGAGCGTACTAAATT
The DNA here is from genome assembly GCF_001427905.1 of Flavobacterium sp. Root420. Classification (GTDB taxonomy): domain Bacteria; phylum Bacteroidota; class Bacteroidia; order Flavobacteriales; family Flavobacteriaceae; genus Flavobacterium. Next base: position 180,461 of record NZ_LMEF01000012.1, on the reverse strand, counting down.
ATCAATGTTACGTCGTAAAGTAGCTGAGAGATTGGTTGCTGCCAAAAACGAAACAGCAATGTTAACTACTTTTAACGAAGTTAACATGACGCCAATCAACCAAATTCGTAATGAATACAAAGATGCTTTCAAAGCGAAACATGGTGGATTAGGATTAGGTTTCATGTCTTTCTTTACAAAAGCCGTAACAAGAGCTTTACAATTATATCCTGATGTTAACTCAATGATGGATGGTGACTACAAAATCGCTTATGATTTTGCTGATATCTCTATTGCGGTTTCAGGACCAAAAGGTTTAATGGTTCCTGTTGTTCGTAATGCTGAACTTTTAACTTTCCGTGGAATTGAAGCTGAAATCAAAAGATTGGCTTTAAGAGCTCGTGATGGTCAAATTACTGTTGACGATATGACAGGGGGAACTTTCACTATTACTAATGGTGGAGTTTTTGGAAGTATGTTGAGTACTCCAATCATCAACCCTCCTCAATCAGGAATTTTAGGAATGCACAACATTATCGAGCGTCCAATCGCTGTAAACGGTAAAGTTGAAATTCACCCAATGATGTACGTTGCACTTTCTTATGACCACAGAATTATCGACGGACGTGAGTCAGTTGGTTTCTTGGTTGCTGTAAAAGAAGCTTTAGAAAATCCAGTAGAATTATTGATGAATGGCGATGCTAAACGTGCTTTAGAATTGTAATTGTAAGTAATTTTCTCAATATAAAAAGCCTGTTCAAATAAATGAACAGGCTTTTTTTTGCTTAATATTAGCTTAAGACTTGCTTAAGATGTTAATTTTTTAAGGAAATATAAATTTAACCCTTTGAAAAATGTTTTATTTAGAATAAATAAAAATAGCTTGTTTAGTTGACGTTCAAAACTTAAATTTGCGCTATTAAAATCAATTCTAAATAATAATGAGATATAAATTTACAATTTCTTTTTTAAGTTTTTGCTTCTTTCTAGTAGCAGGTACTTCAACTTGGGCGCAAGAAAAAGCAACTATTAAGGGGCAAATTAGCTTAGCTAACAATCAGGCAGCAGATAACGTTTCAATAGTTTTAAAAGGAACAAAAATAGGAACTAATACGGATGACAATGGTAATTACGAAATCAAAAACGTAAAACCAGGAAACTATGTTCTTAGAGTTTCTGCAGTTGGTTATTCTTCTAAAGAAAAAAGCCTTACACTTAATAGCGGGGATGAAATTATTGAAAACTTTACAATCATTTCGAACTCTGAACAATTAGACGAAATTGTAGTAAGCGGTGGTGCCAAAAAAAATCCATTAGCCCGTAAAGAAACACAACAAGTATCAAGATTACCGCTTAAAAATCTTGAAAACCCACAAGTTTATACCACAATCACAAGTGAACTTTTAAAAGAACAAGTTGTAACTAATATTGACGATGCACTTAAAAATGCTCCGGGATTGTCTCCTCTTTGGGCTTCTACAGGACGTGGAGGTGACGGTGCAGGTTATTTCTCTTTAAGAGGATTTGCTGTACAGCCAACTATGATCAACGGATTGCCAGGGTTAACAAACGGAAGTATAGATCCTGCCAATATTGATAAAATTGAAGTAATCAAAGGGCCATCAGGAACTTTATTTGGAAGCAGTTTAATTTCGTATGGAGGTTTAATCAACTTAACAACTAAAAAACCTTATGACCATTTTGGTGGATTAGTAGATTACACAGCAGGAAGTTATGGTTTAAACCGTGTTACTGTTGATGTAAATACTCCATTAGACGAAGAGCACAAAATCAATGTTCGTGTTAATTCAGCTTATCATACAGAAAACAGTTTTCAGGATGCAGGATTCAAAAAATCATTCTTTTTTGCTCCTTCTTTATCTTACCAGGTTAATGACAAACTTTCGTTTTTCATCAATACCGAATTCATGAACAACAAAGCTACAAATCCAACAATGTTATTCTTAGACAGAGGTGCTGAATTGAGAGTTCACAATATTGACGAATTAGGTTATGACAACAAACGTTCTTATACAAGTAATGAATTGGCAATTGAAACTCCTTCATTTAACCTTCAGGGGCAAATGAACTATAAGTTTTCTGATCAATGGAGTTCACAAACTGTAGTTTCAAGAGGTTCATCAAAATCTGAAGGATACTACTCTTATATTTATGAAGGAACTCAATTTGCACCAGATGAAATTTCAGAAGGTATTGTTTTAGCACGTTACATGAATTACCAAAACTCTACAACTTTAACAACTGACATTCAACAAAATTTTATTGGCGACTTTGTGATCGGAAACATGAGAAACCGAATTGTTGCCGGTTTAGATTACTTCAATAGAGGGGCTATTGACAATGGATCAGGGTATGTAACAAATGGGACTATTTATATTGGAAATCTTGATTTGAAAACAGTAAACGAAAACCTTTATAAAATTACCGACCCAACGAAATACATCACAAATGGTGATAACGGAAAATTGACAAAAGCTGGTTCTGATGCCCTTTTAGCTTCAGCTCCAATGAACAATAACAAAACAAAGCAAGAAGTTTACAGTGCTTATGTATCTAACGTAATCAATTTTACTCCTGCCTTATCTGCAATGGCAAGTGTACGTGTTGACCGTTTTATGACTGAAGGTGATGTTACTACAAATACAGATGACTATAATCAAACTTCTTTCTCTCCTAAATTTGGCGTGGTTTACCAACCAATTTTAGACAAAGTTTCGGTTTTTGCTAACTACATGGATGGTTTTGCTAACACAGCTCCAGTAAATGATGTTTTACCTGACGGAACTTCTCAGCCTAGAACATTCTCTCCAGAGCATGCAAATCAGTTTGAAGTTGGAACAAAATTGAATGTTTTTCAAGACAAACTTTATGCTACATTCAGCTATTATGATATTAAAGTAACAGATCAGGTTTATACAGTTTATACTGCAACAACTCAAACCTCTTATCAAAACGGCGGACAAAGAAACAAAGGTTTCGAAGCTGAAATCGTAGCTAACCCAATTAATGGTTTAAACATTGTTGCCGGATACAGCTATAATGATGCCCTTCTAACTGCTGGCGATCCGGATTTCGTAGGACACAGACCAGAAAGTGCAGGACCGCAAAACACAGCAAACCTTTGGGCAAGCTATAAATTCTTAGAAGGTGATTTACAAGGTTTTGGTTTAGGTTTTGGAGGAAATTATGCTGATAAGAATAAAATCATGAACAGAACTGTAACAGGTCAATTTACATTGCCATCTTACACTGTTTTAAATTCATCTATTTTCTACGGAACTGAAAAGTATGTTTTGACTCTTAAACTTGATAATATTGCAAACGTTGATACTTATGATGGTTGGTCTACAATCCACCCAAAAAACATGAGAAGCGTATCTGCGAATTTTTCATACAAATTCTAATAAAACAAACAAAACACCTTTCTGTTAATCCAAAAAGGTGTTTTTAAATTTTTAAAATTATGATAACAATAGCTAGTCTTATCGTTTTTTTAGCTTTTTATACTTTGTATTATACATCAAAAAGAGCTGCTTTGTCGTATGATTTAGGTTTTGAAAAATGGATGAAAAACAATCCAAAGCAAACCAAAATTACCGGATTATTACTCCTTGCTACAGCTTATGCAATGTGGCTTATTACACAATCATTATGTTGCGGAACTTTAATGTTCTTTATTCAGTTAATGACCATTGGAAGTTTAATTATCATCCTTACACCATTAAAAAAAGTAAATATCAAAATACTTTTGGCTGTTTTGATAATTGCTGCTCTATTAGAATTTTATTATCACTAACCTAAACCAACCAATGCCGGCAAATCCAAAATATTTAACCCAATCAAAATGGCAACGCTTTGCCAAAATTACTGCTGCCATTCTGGGTGGCTATTTTGTTTCAGTCACTTTTCATCTGGCTCTTGCTTCCTGGTTTAACAGGGCAAATATCCTGATGACAATGGCTTTTACGGGTTTCATTCTTTGGGTTGCTTTAATGGTAGTTGCCTTTCTGGCAAAAAGCGGATGGAAAATTTGGGGTATCTATATCCTTCTAAGTTTAGTTTTTTCTCTTTTCATTTATCTGGGTCAAACCTATAATCCAATGCCACAATAACCATGAGCAACCGTAATTATAATATCTATTTTCATACACATACTGTTAGCGGAATCGTTATTAGCGTTGTGCTTTTTGTAATTTTCTTTGCAGGATCTTTTTCTTTTTTTAGAGATGAAATCATCAATTGGGAAAGAAATGAATCCACAGCCATTACAAAAGAAATTCAATTAGATTACAATACAGCTTTGCAAAAGCTGGACAAACAATATGTATTACACGGCAGAAATATTACTTTTTCTAAACCAGGTAACGAACGTAGAGTTGCTGTTTATATGGAAGGTACCAAAGACACATTGGCTCCGGCCAAACAAAAAGATGGTTCCTTTTTTTATCTGGATACTAAAAACTTCAAAACTTTTACTTACGAAGAATCTTATTCTTTAGGTGAGTTTTTATACCGATTACATTTTCTGGCACAGGTACCCTATCCCGTAGGTTATTATCTTTCAGGGTTTGTCGCTTTATTTTTCTTGTTTGCAATTGTTACCGGTGTTTTATTACACTGGAAAAAAATCGTTTCTAATTTTTATGTTTTCCGTCCAAAGGAAAAATTAAAAACATTGTGGACAGATGCGCATACCGCTTTAGGAATGATTGGTCTTCCTTTTCAATTTGTGTATGCAGTTACCGGCGCTTTTTTTATGATTAAACTGCTTATTGTAGCACCTGCCGTGATGGCATTGTATAAAGGGGATCAGGACAAATTATACAAAGAGTTAGAATACAAAGATCCTGATTATAAATTTGAAAATAAAAAATTAGTAAATCCTTTTGATATCGATAAACTGGTTGCAAAAGCAAAAAGTAATTGGTCAGATTTTGAAATTACACGTGTTTTCATCCAAAATTATGGCGATGCCAACATGCATGTTTTAGTTGAAGGTGAAATGCCAGACCACAAAAAATTCACCGGAATAGGAAAAGTAATTTACCGAATTGCTGATGGAAAAGAAATTGCAAGGAAAAACCCTGTTACTCAAAACAACTATTTAGATGTCGTAAAAAATGTTTTATACAAAATACATTTTGGAGATTATGGCGGGTACACTTTAAAAATTATTAGCTTTATTTTAGGAATTATTACTTGTTTCGTGATTATTTCAGGAGTCATGATTTGGTTGGTGGCAAGACAAAAAAACAATATGCCGGAAAAGAAAAGACGTTTCAACGCAGCTGTTGTTCGTATTTATTTGGCTATTTGCTTAAGTATGTATCCAATTACAGCATTAGCCTTTATCGTTACAAAAATATTTTATCCGCTGACTCAGGAAAATCTTTATACTGTTTATTTTGTTGGATGGCTGATCCTTACGGTCTTTTTTATCCTTAAAAAGAACGATGCTTTCACCAATAAATTTTGTCTGATTTCCGGAAGTATTTTAGGTTTCTTAATTCCGATTACAAACGGAATCATTTCCGGAAATTGGTTCTGGACTTCGTTTATGCAAAATAAAATTCAGGTTTTCTTTATTGATGTTTTCTGGATTGTTCTGGCCTCAATCTCATTTTATGTTGCCTATCATTTAAAACCGAAAAAAGAGGCTATTGCCGAAAAATAATGGAAATCGATTTACTTTTTGTTCGAGGGAAATAGTACAATACATTCTAAGTAATCGCGCAAAGCCGCGAAGTCGCAAAGTTCTTGTGTTCTTTGCGACTTCGCGGCTTTGCGTGAAATAGCATCATAACGTTCCAATATATAATCTCTTTATTTGAAAAGAAACAAAATATTTGCCTCTTGCTTTTATAGTAAGTTTAATAGCAGCGGCATTACTAGTAACGGGTTTTGTAATTTGGTATGGAAGAAGAAAGAAAAAGCGTAAAAAACTGAAGGCATAAAAAAACCGCTTAGAAAAGCGGTTCTTTAAAGTATCTTCGAAATTACCTTAGTTTCTATTGGCTAAAGCATTTTTCTGTAAGTTTTTAACTGAGCTAACTTTGCTATTTTCATAAGCAACTTCGCATAGGCTGTTTTCATTAAAGAAAATCCATTTTCCAGTTTTCAATCCGTCTGTGTATTCTCCCACGGCAACTTTGTTTCCTTTGTTATCATAAGATACCCAAACGCCATCCAGTTTACCATCCTTAAAGAAACCTTCTTGTTGTACTTTACCATTTTCAAAGTAATAAGTAGCTTTTACTTTATTTCCAACAGCTTCTAATTCTGGTTTTACCTCTTGTGCAACTAAAATTCCAGAGAACATCATTGCAACTAAAATCACACATTTTTTCATATCTTTAGGTATTAATGTTATCAAATTGTTATCAAATATAGTTAATTGTTTACATTAAACAAACTTTTAGTTAACAATTTGGTAACATTGAATAAAAACTTAACATTGGAAGTCAGCCGGATACAAAAAAACCAATGCTGAAGCATTGGTTTTACTGGGATTTTATAAAAAATATAAAATTACGATATCGTTATAATTTCATACAGAAATTAGTTCAATAATGCATCTAACTGTGTCTGAAGGTCTGGAGAAGAAGGTCTTGCCGCATCAGCACTTACAATATTACCTTTAGGATCAATTAGAATAAATCTAGGAATTCCGGTTACATTATAACTAGTTACAAAAGCAGATTTCCATTCATTATCAGACAAAAGCTGAATTCCTCCCAGCTGTTTATCTGCCACAAACTTTTGCCATTTGTCGTGGTCTTTTGGAGTATCCACAGAAACACTTACAAACTCTATATTTTTTCCATGATATTTTTCTTCAATTTTTTGAAGATATGGAATCTCAGCTCTGCAAGGTCCACACCAGGTGGCCCACAGATCAATGTAAACATATTTTCCTTTTAAATCAGAAAGCTTAGTTTTTCCACCTTTATGATTCTCATAATCAAAATCAGCTGATGGCGTGTTATTCATTTTTGCCATTTCCACCGCTTTTTGACGAAGTTGTGAGATATAAGCAATTGCATCAGCTCCATTTTCAGTTTCGATCTTTACAAACTCTGGATCTAATTTCTTATTACTCAATCGACCCGCATCAGCTGCTCTTTTAGCATCTATTAATTTATTAAAAGTCTCATCATTTACATTTGCGATACTATTATCATAAAGTTTCTCATCAGCCAAAATTCGCTGCGCCAAAATATTATTTTCTAAACTTCCCTTACCAGTATATACAATAGACTCGTCAAACTGTTTTGCATCCATCTTTAATTTGATGTCATACCCATTCTTCAGAAATAATTCAGTAGTTTCTACTCCATCTGACAAACGGCTTCTTCCGCCATCAACCATTAAAGTATCCTTAAAAATACCTTTTTGATTAACGTTAATTGTTTTTACAATTTTTCCATTATTGATAATCTTAATAACATCACCGTTTCTATTCGCAATATTTGCTTCAAAAGTGACATATTTTTTAGATTGTCCAACAACATTTAATGTGCTGAAAAGAACCAAACCGGCAATAAAAAGTTTCTTCATATATAGTAAGATTTGTTTTTAGTTATTCAAATCTAAAGAAATAACAACTTCAAATTTTATCAATTAACAAAATATTTCAAATTAATAGTCATCTAGTTGCGCACTTTTCATAATTAATTTGATTTTTGTGTTTACTTTTGCAGTCTAAAATTTTGATCATGTATAGAAGTCATAATTGTGGCGAATTAAACGCCTCAAATATTAATACGGAAGTTACACTAGCGGGTTGGGTTCAAAAATCACGCGATAAAGGATTTATGAATTGGGTTGATTTACGTGACCGTTACGGAATTACACAACTTATTTTCGACGAAAGTCGTACTGATAAAACTGTTTTTGAATTGGCAAAAACACTTGGTCGTGAATTTGTAATTCAGGTAAAAGGAACTGTTATTGAGCGTGAAGCCAAAAACAAAAATATTCCGACTGGTGATATCGAAATTTTAGTTTCTGAATTGAATATTTTAAACGCAGCCTTAACACCTCCTTTTACAATCGAGGATGAAACAGATGGTGGAGAAGATATCAGAATGAAATACCGTTATTTAGACATCAGAAGAAATCCTGTAAAAAACAGTTTATTATTCCGTCATAAAGTAGCGATGGAAGTTCGTAAGTATTTATCTGATTTAGATTTCTGCGAAGTTGAAACTCCTTATTTAATTAAATCAACTCCGGAAGGAGCAAGAGATTTCGTTGTACCAAGCCGCATGAACGAAGGACAGTTTTATGCTTTACCACAATCTCCGCAAACTTTCAAACAATTGTTGATGGTTGGTGGAATGGATAAATATTTCCAAATCGTGAAATGTTTCCGTGATGAAGATTTACGTGCAGACCGTCAGCCTGAGTTTACACAAATCGACTGCGAAATGGCATTTGTGGAGCAAGAAGATATTTTGAATGTTTTTGAAGGATTGACAAGACATTTATTAAAAGAAATTAAAGGCATTGAAGTAGACAAATTCCCAAGAATTACCTACGAATATGCTATGAAAACATACGGAAATGACAAACCGGACATTCGTTTTGGAATGGAGTTTGGTGAGTTAAACGAATTTGCACAACATAAAGATTTTCCGGTATTCAATGCTGCAGAATTGGTAGTAGGAATTGCAGTTCCGGGAACTGGAAATTATACTCGTAAAGAAATTGACGGGTTAATTGACTGGGTAAAACGCCCTCAGGTTGGAGCATCAGGAATGGTGTATGCAAAATGTAATGACGATGGAACTTTCAAATCATCTGTAGATAAATTCTACGATCAGGATGATTTAGGACAATGGGCAAAAATTACAGGTGCAAAACCTGGCGATATGATTTTTGTACTTTCAGGACCAACAAATAAAACACGAGCGCAACTTTCAGCACTTCGTATGGAATTGGCAACTCGTTTAGGATTGCGTAATCCGGAAGAGTTTGCTCCATTATGGGTTGTAGATTTCCCATTATTAGAGTTAGATGAAGAAAGCGGACGTTACCATGCCATGCACCACCCATTTACATCTCCAAAACCAGAAGACATGCAATTATTGGAAACTGAACCTGGAAAAGTTCGTGCCAATGCTTATGATATGGTACTAAACGGAAATGAAATTGGAGGGGGATCAATTCGTATTCACGATAAATCAACGCAACAATTAATGTTCAAATATTTAGGATTTACTGAAGAAGAAGCAAAAGCACAATTCGGTTTCTTAATGGATGCTTTTCAATTTGGAGCGCCACCACACGGAGGATTGGCTTTTGGGTTGGATAGACTTGTTGCTATTTTAGGAGGCCAGGAAACGATTAGAGATTTTATTGCTTTCCCAAAAAACAATTCTGGTCGTGATGTTATGATTGATGCGCCTGCAACAATTGATGATGCTCAACTAAAAGAATTACACATTAAAGTTGATATAGCATAAATTCTTAGAATTTTTTAAATATAAAACTGCAATTATTTTTTAGTTGCAGTTTTTTTATTTCTTTTTTGTGATTTAGTGAAATTCTTAAAAAAAACAATAAACAAAAGCCTTCACAATAATTAATTCTAAATTATTGAACAAATTGCGATAATTGTCAAAATGACCTTAATGTGAGACATGTTTTTCTTAGTTCTATTCTTACAATTAATGATTCTCAATTAAAGCACATCTGTACATGATTTGATGCAATATAAATAGCGAAAACACTGTGAATCAATAATTTTTATAAAAAATTAACACCTTATTGTCTTTTGTATGAATTTATATCTTACATTTGCTTCATTATAAATTATTATTACAATTACAATGCGTACAGGTACAGTAAAATTTTTCAATGAATCTAAAGGTTATGGATTCATTACAGACGAAGAAACAGGAAAAGATATCTTCGTTCACGCTTCAGGAATTAACGCGGAAGAATTACGCGAAGGTGACCGTGTAAGCTATGAAGAAGAAGAAGGAAGAAAAGGGAAAGTTGCTGCTAAAGTAGCAGTAATCTAAGAAAAATATAGCAATTTATTTTTTTTGCCTCTGAATGGTTTTAAAAACGTTTCGATTTATTTCGAAACGTTTTTTTTTGCTCAAATCTTAAAATAATATTAAAATTTAAGGATGTTATTTATAATCAATAAAAATTAGATGCAAACGTCGTTTCTGAGCTTACTTAAATCATTTTTTAGCTTGTGATTTACAGAGTTGAGAACTATCTTTGTGGCTTATTTTTTAAGTAAAAACCCTAAGTTTATGCAATCTGATCAATACAGTTACATTCCTATTTTAATGCAGTTCATTTTAGCTGTTGGTTTTGTGGTAGGAACAATCATAATTTCTGGAAAATTAGGACCAAAAAGAACCTCTGAAGTTAAAGACAAAAACTTCGAGTGCGGTATCGAATCTGTTGGTAACGCTCGTATCCCATTTTCAGTAAAATACTTTCTGGTAGCTATTTTGTTCGTGTTGTTTGATGTAGAGGTTATTTTCCTTTATCCTTGGGCAGTAAACTTTAAGGAATTAGGAATTGAAGGAATGTTGAAAATGATTGTTTTCATGGCGCTTCTTTTAGTTGGTTTCTTCTATATCATCAAAAAGAAAGCACTAGACTGGGAATAACAATTTACGATTTGAGATTTCAAATTTTAGATTTCTCAAATTCAAAGATTTAATGATAATAAATTGATTTTGATTATACGATTTACCCAAATCTAAAATCTGAAATCTAAAATCTAAAATAAAATGAGCGATTCAAATGTAAATATGGTTGCGCCGCCGGAAGGAGTTGTAGGAGAAGGTTTCTTCGCTACAAAACTAAATGACGTTGTAGGTTTAGCAAGAGCCAATTCATTATGGCCATTGCCTTTTGCAACTTCATGCTGTGGTATCGAATTTATGGCTACAATGGCTTCACATTACGATTTAGCACGATTCGGATCTGAGCGTGTAAGTTTTTCTCCTCGTCAGGCAGATATGTTAATGGTAATGGGAACTATTTCTAAAAAAATGGCACCTATTTTAAGACAGGTTTACGAACAAATGGCTGAGCCTCGTTGGGTAATTGCTGTTGGAGCTTGCGCTTCATCAGGTGGAATCTTCGATACTTATTCTGTTTTACAAGGAATTGACAAAGTAATTCCGGTTGACGTTTACGTTCCGGGATGCCCGCCAAGACCAGAACAAATTGTTGATGGAGTAATGAAACTTCAGGAATTGGTAAGAAGCGAATCTGTTAGACGCAGAAGCTCTCCAGAATACCAAGAATTATTAGCTTCTTATAACATTTCATAAAATGGCTTTAGAAAATACCCTGATTCAGGATAAACTTACGGAAACATTTGACACAAGTGTTTTTAACTTTCAAGAAGAAAGAGATATTTTTTCAATAGAAACAACAGCTGATAAAATCACTGCTTTGATCCTTTTTTTGAAAAACGACTCTGATTTACGTTTTCACTTTTTAACCGATTTATGCGGTATTCATTATCCGGATAACGAAGCTGATCGTCAGTTTGCAATAGTATATCATTTACATAACTGGTACGAAAACAAACGTATTAGAATTAAAGTATATTTAAGCGGCGAAAAACCAGAGATAAAATCAATTTCAAATATTTTCCTAAGTTCAAACTGGATGGAAAGAGAAACTTACGATTTCTACGGCATCAACTTTATTGGACATCCGCAATTGAAACGTATTTTGAATATGGATGAAATGATCTCTTTCCCAATGCGAAAAGAATTCCCTTTGGAAGACAGCGGAAGAACGGATAAAGACGACAGATTCTTTGGAAGAACAACAACAAATTGCTAAAAAATAAATAATTCAACATTATAAAATGTCAGAACTATTATTACCACCAGAGCATCGATATGCTAAAATAATAAAGGAGAAACTAAACGAAGACGGAAGCGAGCTTTCAGTACTGAATTTAGGCCCAACACACCCAGCGACACACGGTATTTTTCAGAATATCTTATTGATGGATGGAGAGAGAATTCTTGAGGCTGAACCAACTATTGGTTACATTCACAGAGCTTTCGAAAAAATTGCCGAAAATCGTCCTTTCTATCAAATTACGCCTTTAACAGACCGTATGAACTATTGCTCCTCTCCTATTAATAATATGGGATGGTGGATGACTTTAGAGAAATTGTTAGGAATTGAAGTTCCAAAACGTGCTCAGTATTTAAGAGTTATCGTAATGGAATTAGCTCGTATTACAGACCACTTAATCTGTAACTCGATTTTGGGTGTAGATACTGGTGCGTATACTGGTTTCTTATACGTTTTTCAATTTAGAGAAAAAGTGTACGAGATCTACGAAGAAATTTGTGGTGCTCGTTTAACAACAAATATGGGAAGAATTGGTGGTTTCGAAAGAGACTGGTCACCAGAAGCTTTCCGCAAATTAGATGTGTTTTTAAAAGATTTTCCTGTCGCCTGGCAAGAATTTGAAAACTTATTCGAAAGAAACAGAATTTTCCTTGACAGAACTGTAAACGTTGGTGCAATCTCAGCAGAGCAAGCAATGGCCTACGGTTTTACAGGTCCAAATTTACGTGCTGCCGGTGTTGATTATGACGTTCGTGTTGCACAACCTTATTCGTCTTACGAAGATTTCGATTTTATTGTTCCTGTTGGAAAATCAGGTGATACTTATGATCGTTTTTGTGTTCGTAATGCCGAAGTTCGCGAAAGCTTAAGCATCATTCGTCAGGCTTTAGACAAGATGCCTGCCGGAAATGAATATCATGCAGAAGTCCCAGATTATTACCTGCCTCCAAAAGAAGATGTTTACACTTCAATGGAATCTTTAATTTATCACTTTAAGATTGTAATGGGAGAAGTTCCTGTACCAGTTGCAGAAATTTACCATCCTGTTGAAGGAGGAAACGGAGAGCTAGGATTTTATTTAGTTACTGACGGAAGCAGAACTCCATATAGATTACATTTCAGAAGACCTTGCTTTATTTATTATCAGGCATATCCGGAAATGATTAAAGGTGCTTTATTATCAGATGCAATCGTTATCCTTTCAAGTTTAAATGTTATTGCAGGAGAATTAGACGCCTAGAAAATTGTAGATTTTAGATTTCGGAATTTAGATTGAAATCGAAGACTATTATAAGAATTGAAGAATTCAGATTGAAAAATCTAAAACTAAAACAAAGATTGCAGAATATGGATTATGGACAAAGATTGAAAAAAATCTAAAATCTAAAATCTAAAATCTAAAATTAATAATGGAAAGAAAACATTACAAACAAGAAATAAACATGACTGAAGCATTGATGACCCGTATCAATGAATTAATCAGTCATTATCCTGAAGACAAAAGAAAATCGGCTTTGTTACCTGTTTTGCATGAAGTGCAGGACGCGCACGATAACTGGTTAAGTATCGAGTTACAGGATAAGGTTGCTGAAATTTTGCACATCAAACCAATTGAGGTTTACGAAGTGGTTACTTTTTATACCATGTACAACCAAAAACCAATTGGAAAATACATGTTCGAATTCTGTCAGACTTCTTGTTGTTGTTTAAATGGTGCTGAAAATTTAATGGATTATACTTCTGAAAAATTAGGCATTAAAATGGGGGAAACAACTCCGGACGGAATGTTTACCATTGCCGGAGTAGAATGTTTAGGTGCTTGCGGATATGCTCCGATGATGCAGTTAGGCGATTTCTACAAAGAAAAATTGACAGAAGAAAAAATCGATCAGTTAATCGCTGATTGTAGAGATGATAAAATAATATTACACGATAAATAAGATGTCACAGAAAATATTATTAGATAAAATCAATGTTCCGGGTATTAAAACCTACGAAGTATATCGCCAAAATGGTGGTTATGCTTCTGTAGAAAAAGCTTTAAAAACACTTACGCCAGACGAAGTGGTTGAAGAAGTAAAAAAATCAGGACTTCGTGGTCGTGGTGGCGCAGGTTTCCCTGCCGGAATGAAATGGAGTTTTATTGATAAAAAATCAGGTAAACCAAGACACTTAGTTTGCAATGCCGATGAGTCTGAACCGGGAACTTTCAAAGATCGTTATTTGATGGAATTTATTCCTCACTTATTGATTGAAGGAATGATTACTTCCAGTTTTGCCTTAGGCGCTAACCTTTCGTATATCTACATTCGTGGAGAATATATGTGGGTTTTCAAAATTTTAGAAAGAGCAATCGCCGAAGCTAAAGCTGCCGGTTGGTTAGGAAAAAATATATTAGGAACAGGTTACGATTTAGAACTACATGTTCACTGTGGAGCAGGTGCTTATATTTGCGGGGAAGAGACTGCACTTATAGAATCACTGGAAGGTAAAAGAGGAAATCCTCGTATTAAACCACCTTTCCCGGCGGTTTCAGGACTTTGGGCAAATCCGACAGTAGTAAACAATGTGGAGACTATCGCAGCAGTGCCTTGGATTATCAACAATTCCGGAGATGATTATGCAAAAATTGGTGTGGGCCGTTCAACCGGAACTAAATTAATTTCTGCTTCGGGACACATTAAAAATCCTGGTGTTTATGAAATTGAATTAGGATTAAGTGTTGATGAATTCATGAATTCTGATGAATATTTAGGAGGAATGTCTTCTAGCAGACCTTTGAAAGCATTTGTTCCCGGAGGTTCTTCTGTGCCAATTTTGCCAGCTGAATTAATTTTCAAAACAGCAAACGGTGAAGACCGATTAATGACTTACGAATCTTTAAGTGATGGTGGTTTTGCTACCGGATCGATGTTAGGTTCAGGAGGATTTATTGTTTACAACGACACTGCCTGTGTGGTTAGAAACACGTGGAATTTTGCACGTTTTTACCACCACGAATCTTGTGGGCAATGTACACCTTGCCGTGAAGGAACTGGTTGGTTAGAAAAAATCTTATGGAGAATTGAAAACGGTCAGGGCCGTGAAGAAGATATCGAATTATTGTGGAGTATTCAAAGTAAAATCGAGGGTAACACAATTTGCCCACTGGGCGACGCAGCTTCCTGGCCAGTAGCAGCAGCGATACGTCACTTTAGAGATGAATTTGAATATCACGTTCGTTTCCCTGAAAAAATTAAACACAGAGATCATTTTGTTGCTGAACCTTTCTCGCAAGTGAAACATTTGGTAGGCGGTAAAGTAATCGTATAAAGAAATATAAAGTAGAAAGTTATAAAGTTAATAATATAAAAAAGGACAGCAAATCTTTTTAAATATTCCGACTTTCAACATTCAAATCAATAAGAGATGAAAGTAACCATAGACGGTCAAAGTATAGACGTAGAGCCAGGAACAACGATCCTGCAGGCTGCACGTATGATTGGTGGAGATTTGGTACCGCCAGCCATGTGCTATTACTCAAAATTAAAAGGCAGCGGCGGAAAATGTCGTTGTTGTTTAGTTGAAGTTTCTAAAGGTAGTGAAGCTGACCCAAGACCAATGCCAAAATTAATGGCATCTTGTGTAACAGGATGTATGGACGGGATGGAAGTAAACAGTAAATCTTCTGACAGAGTAACGGAAGCCCGTAAATCTGTAACAGAATTTTTATTGATCAATCACCCGCTTGACTGCCCGGTTTGTGATCAGGCCGGAGAATGTGATCTTCAAAATTTAAGTTTCGAGCACGGAAATCCAAAATCGCGTTTTATCGAAGAAAAAAGAACATTTGAACCAGAAGATATTGGTCCGAATATTCAACTACATATGAACCGTTGTATTCTATGTCAAAGATGTGTACAAGTTGCAGATCAATTAACAGACAACAGAGTTCACGGAGTATTAGATCGTGGAGATCACGCTAATATTTCAACCGGAATTTCAAAAGCTATCGACAATGAATTCTCTGGAAATATGATCGACGTATGCCCGGTTGGAGCATTAACTGATAAAACTTTCCGTTTCAAATCAAGAGTTTGGTTCAACAAACCTTACAATGCACACAGAGAATGTACAACTCCTGGATGTTGTGGAAAAACTACCGTTTGGATGTTTGGAGGAGAAATTCAACGTGTAACGGGTCGTAAAGACGAGTATCATGAAGTAGAAGAATTCATTTGCAACTCTTGTCGTTTTGATCACAAAAACGTAAATGACTGGGTTATTGAAGGACCAAGAGAATTTGAAAAGGATTCTGTTATCAACCAAAATAACTACACTCAAAAATTAGAGAAAGTAGAAATTGATACTGAAAAAACTATCCTTATGGGTAGAGATATTGACCGTAAAAAAATTAGTATGGCTGAAATTCCATTAAATACTAACAACAAAATTTCTTAATGATGGTAGATGGTACGTTTATTATAGAGAAAAGTGTTGTAATTGTTGTGGTCTTTGCTATAACAATGATTATGGCGATGTATTCTACCTGGGCTGAACGTAAAGTTGCGGCTTTTCTTCAGGATCGTGTAGGACCAAACCGTGCTGGTTGGGGAGGTTTATTACAACCACTTGCAGATGGTATGAAATTATTCTCAAAAGAAGAATTTGAACCAAACACACCAAATAAATTTTTATTCGTTGTTGGTCCGGCAATTGCCATGAGTACGGCTTTGATGACGAGCGCTGTAATTCCGTGGGGCGATAGACTGCATGTTTTTGGACGTGACGTTTTATTGCAGGCAACAGATGTAAATATTGCTTTATTATATGTTTTCGGAGTAATTTCTGTGGGAGTTTACGGAATCATGATTGGTGGATGGGCTTCAAACAATAAATTCTCATTGATGGGAGCTGTTCGTGCGGCTTCGCAAATGGTTTCTTATGAAGTTGCTATGGGATTATCGATGATTGCATTATTGATGATGACTGGAACTTTAAGCTTAAAAGAAATCTCTGAACAACAAGCAGGAATGAATTGGAATGTATTTTACCAACCGTTATCCTTCTTGATTTTCCTGATTTGTGCTTTTGCAGAAACAAACAGAACTCCTTTTGATTTAGCAGAATGTGAATCTGAGTTAATTGGTGGATATCATACTGAATATTCATCCATGAAAATGGGATTCTATTTATTTGCTGAGTATGCCAATATGTTTATCTCTGCAACCATTATATCGGTATTGTTTTTTGGAGGATACAATTATCCGGGAATGCAATGGATGGTAGAAAATGTTGGAGTTAATATCGCTAACGTTTTAGGAATTGCAGTATTATTTGCTAAAATATGTTTCTTCATATTCTTTTATATGTGGGTACGTTGGACAATTCCGAGATTTAGATATGACCAGTTAATGAACTTAGGCTGGAAAATTTTGATTCCGCTTTCGATCATTAATATCGTGATTACAGGAGTTGTTATTTTAAGACATGATATCGCAGTTTACTTAGGATTTTAATACCTGAGTGTCCTAGCCCCGATAGAAGCGGTATCCTTTTATGGTGGGGTTCACCATAAAAGATACAAGCGGATAGCAGGATTAGCTTCAAATAAAAAATAAAATAGATTTTGAATTTGATTTAAACGTCAAATTGTGAATCGTAAATCATACATTAAAAAATGTCAATAGAAACTATATCATTATCGGGTAGAAAAAAGGTGGTCTCGAACAAAGAGATGACTTTTTGGGAACGATTGTATCTTGTGGCGATTGTGAAAGGATTGCTTATTACACTTAAGCACCTTTTCAGAAAAAAAGTAACCATTCATTATCCTGAACAAGTACGTGAAATGAGTCCGGTTTATCGTGGTCAACACCAGTTGAAGCGCGATGAACAAGGTCGCGAAAACTGTACGGCTTGTGGATTGTGTGCTTTATCATGCCCCGCAGAAGCCATTACTATGAAAGCTGCTGAGCGCAAGCCAGATGAAAAACATTTGTACAGAGAAGAAAAATATGCTTCGATTTATGAAATCAACATGTTAAGATGTATTTTCTGTGGCCTTTGTGAAGAAGCTTGCCCGAAAGATGCAATCTATTTGACGACTTCAAAAGTTTTGGTTCCTTCTAGTTATGAAAGAGAAGATTTCATTTTTGGAAAAGACAGATTAGTGATGCCTCTTGATGTGGCGATCAAAAATGCTCAACTTAATAATGCTAACTAAATGATACATATTCCTGATTTTGCACACGCAACAACTGTACAAATTATATTTTGTTTCTTAGCGTTTATTACGGTAATTACCGCATTTTTGACCATTTTTAGCAGAAATCCAATTCATAGTGCGATCTATTTAGTAATCTGTTTCTTTTCGATTGCTGGTCATTATTTATTATTAAACTCTCAATTTTTGGCTATCGTACATATTATAGTCTATTCGGGTGCGATTATGATTTTGTTCCTGTTTACGATTATGTTAATGAATCTAAACGAACGCCATCAGGTTCACAGGCCTAGAATTACACGTTTAGGTGCCATTGTTTCTTTTTGTTTGATTTGCATTGTACTAATTACAATCTTCATTAATTCGAAACCAATTGTAGGCGCATATGATTCAACCGGTGAAGATTTTCAGTCTATCAAAGTATTGGGTAAAATATTATTGAACGAATATATGGTTCCGTTTGAATTTGCTTCGATTTTGCTTTTAGTAGCCATGATTGGAACAGTATTATTGTCTAAAAAAGAAAAATTAAATAAATAATGGGTAATATATTAAATCAAATAGGTATTGAAAACTACATCTTTTTAAGTGTTGTACTTTTTTGTATTGGTGTTTTTGGTGTATTGTACAGACGAAATGCTATTATCGTTTTCATGTCTATCGAAATCATGTTGAATGCGGTTAACCTTTTATTTGTTGCTTTTTCAACGTATCATCAAGATGCACAGGGACAAGTTTTTGTGTTCTTTTCGATGGCAGTTGCTGCAGCAGAAGTTGCGGTAGGATTGGCCATTCTCGTTTCTATTTTTAGAAATTTAGGCTCAATTAGTATCGATAATTTAAAAAATTTAAAAGGATAAATGGAAATGGATACCAATTTAGCTTTAGTCTTAGTTTTATCTCCTTTTTTAGGATTTTTAATCAATGTTTTTTTCGGGAAAAGCTTAGGAAAAACAGTTTCGGGTATTATCGGAACAGTTGCTGTAGCAGTTTCTTTTATAGTTACACTTATATTTTTTAATCAAATTACTTCAACTGGAAAAGTCATTCAGGTAACTTTATTTGACTGGATCCAAATTAGTAATCTTCATATTAATCTAGGATTTTTATTAGATCAATTATCCGTTCTCTGGTTGCTATTTGTAACTGGAATTGGATCGTTGATTCATTTATATTCCATTAGCTACATGCACGATGACGAGAATATGCATAAGTTTTTTGCGTATTTGAATTTGTTCGTATTCTTCATGATTACATTGGTAATCGGAAGTAATTTATTAGTATTATTTATTGGTTGGGAAGGCGTTGGACTTTGTTCGTACTTATTAATTGGATTTTGGCATAAAAACCAGGATTACAATGATGCTGCGAAAAAAGCTTTCATCATGAACAGAATTGGAGATTTAGGTTTATTAATCGGAATGTTCATTATTGGTTCAATGTTCTCCACTTTAGACTATGCAACTTTAAAAACGGCAATTGCCGGAGCAACAAACCTAAACTTACCTTTACTTTCATTAGCAGCTTTATGTTTGTTTATTGGAGCTTGTGGTAAATCGGCACAAATTCCGTTATACACCTGGTTACCTGATGCGATGGCTGGACCAACTCCGGTTTCGGCATTGATTCACGCAGCGACCATGGTTACTGCAGGTATTTTCATGGTAACGAGATTAAACTTTGTTTTTGATTTAGCACCAGACGTTCAGACTGTAATTGCAATAGTTGGAGCTGTAACTTCATTAGTTGCTGCAACAATTGGTTTGGTTCAGACTGATATTAAAAAAGTACTGGCCTACTCTACCGTTTCTCAATTAGGTTTAATGTTTTTAGCTCTTGGATTCGGTGCTTATGAAGTAGCTGTTTTTCACGTAATCACACACGCTTTCTTTAAAGCTTGTTTGTTTTTAGGATCAGGATCTGTAATTCACGGATTGCACGGAGAACAGGATATGCGTAAAATGGGAGGTTTGCGTAAAGCAATGCCTATCACTTTCTGGACCATGTTGATTTCTTCATTAGCTATTTCAGGTGTTCCTTTGTTTTCAGGTTTCTTCTCTAAAGATGAAATCTTAATGACTGCTTTCCACCACAGTATTCCGCTTTACATTATTGGATCTATTGCTTCAATCATGACGGCATTTTATATGTTTAGATTGATGTTCCTTACTTTCTTTAAAGATTTTAGAGGAACTGAAGAACAAAAACACCATTTACATGAAAGTGACGGATTAATTACTTTCCCTTTAATGATTTTGGCAGTTTTAGCAACTTTTGGAGGTCTTATCAGTCTTCCTGGAAATAGCTGGCTGAACGAATATATGGCTCCTCTTTTCACGAAAGTGGCTGGAGAAGAACATCATTTAGGCACAACAGAGTATACTCTTATGGGAGTTGCTGTTTTAGGTGGATTGATCGGTACTTTTATTGCTTATATCAAATATTTCAAACAAGACAATGTTCCTGAAGCTGATGAAAATATTACTGGCGTAGCCAAAGTTTTATACAACAAATATTATGTAGATGAACTTTACGATGCAATATTTGTACGCTCTATAAATGGATTATCAAGATTCTTTAGAGACTATGTTGAAACTGGTTTATCTGCAGTTGTTTTTGGATTAGGTAAAGTAACTAATGAACTGGCTTTTCAAGGTAAAAAATTACAAAACGGAAGTATCGGATTATATCTATTTGCTTTTGTCTTGGGTCTTTGTGCCATTATTTCCTATATATTTTTAGCTCAATAATTTTATAACTATGAACGTTTCTCTCATATTAATTATTCTTTTAATTGGTGCATTTGTCACTTATTTTGTCGGTGATAAACTAGCATCAAAAGTAGCTTTGTTCTTTAGTTTGGCAGCTTTGGGCTGTTCGGTTGTATTGTTAAATCATTTTTGTGCTGGTGAAAATATCAGCGTAATCAATGCGTGGATCACACAACCTAAAATTTCATTTGCGCTAAATGCTGATGGATTGGCAATTGCTATGCTTTTATTGACTGTAGCCTTAACTCCAATTATTATATTCTCTTCTTTCGGAAATGAATATAAAAATGCTAAAGCTTTTTATGCATTAATTTTATTTATGGCATTTGCTATGACAGGAACTTTCCTGGCAGCAGATGGTCTTTTATATTATATTTTCTGGGAATTAGCTTTAATTCCGATTTACTTTATTGCGCTTATTTGGGGTAATGGAGATGCTGAAGAACGTAGAAAAGCAGTAGTTAAATTCTTTATTTACACTCTTGCCGGTTCATTGTTCATGTTGGTTGCTTTCATCTATTTGTCACAAAAAGCAAATGGAAGTTTCTTAATCGAAGATTTATACAAATTAAACTTATCTGCTACTGAGCAACTTTGGATTTTCCTGGCTTTCTTCTTAGCTTATGCTATCAAAATTCCAATTATTCCTTTCCACACCTGGCAGGCGAATGTTTACCAAAAAGCACCAACAGTTGGAACGATGCTTTTATCTGGTATTATGCTAAAAATGGGATTGTATAGTGTTATTCGTTGGCAATTGCCAATTGCACCTCTTGCTGCAAAAGAATACATGGATATTTTCATCGCTTTAGGAATTGCAGGTGTTATTTACGGATCAATTGTTGCTTTGAGACAAAAAGATCTAAAGAAATTATTAGCTTATTCATCTCTTGCTCACGTTGGATTAATCGCTGCAGGAACTTATACGTTAACTATCGATGGTTTACGTGGAGCCGTTTTACAAATGATTGCTCACGGTTTTGTTGTTGTTGGATTATTCTACGCAGCTGAAATTATTTACAGAAGATACGAAACGAGAAACATTTCAGAAATGGGTGGTATTCGTACCCAATCGCCAAAATTCACTTCTATGTTTTTAATTTTGGTTTTAGCTTCTGTAGCCTTACCAAGTACTTTTAACTTCGTTGGAGAATTTACTGTTTTGTATAGTCTTTCTCAAATCAATATCTGGTTCGCTGTTTTAGGTGGAACAACTATTATTTTAGGAGCTTATTATATGCTTAAGATGTTTCAAAATGTAATGTTGGGAGAAACAGATTCGAAAACTTTTGCAGATGTATCTGTTAATGAAGGAATTTCATTAGTTGTAATTATCGCTGTTTTAATTTTCTTCGGATTTTATCCAAAACCAATTACAAATTTGATTACACCAAGTTTAGAAACGATTTTGAACGTTATCAATAAAAATTAATATTTTAAATAAAAATAAATTAGGACATCTGTAGTTTTGGATTTCCTAAATCAAAAAAGCAAAAATGAATACATTAATAGCTATAACAGGATTGGGTATTTTCTGCCTATTATTTGAAATTCTTAATTTAAGAAAAGCCATTGTTCCAATTACCATTCTTGGTTTATTGGGCGTTTTGGCACTTAGTTTTTCTGAATTTGGATCAACAGAAAGTTACTACAATAATATGATCACAGTGAGTAAATTCTCGACTGCGTTCTCTTCACTGTTTATAATCCTGACCATTTTCTTAGTGGCATTAAGTCATAATTTCTATGAAAATCATCCAACCAAAATTTCAGATTTTGTTGCTATAAAAATATTTTTATTAGCCGGAGGAGTTGCAATGGTTTCTTTTGGAAACTTAGCGATGTTTTTCTTAGGAATCGAAATTCTATCAATTGCTTTATATGTCCTTGCTGCAAGTGAACGTTTGAACCTGAAAAGTAACGAAGCTGGGATGAAATACTTCCTGATGGGATCATTTGCTTCAGGAATTATCTTATTTGGTATTTGTTTAATTTACGGTGCAATGGGAAGTTTTGATGTTGTTGAAATTAGCGAGAGCTCTTTATCTGCTGAATTACCAATCTGGTTCCCAATCGGAATGATATTAATGACGATCGGAATGTTGTTTAAAGTAGCTGCTGTTCCATTTCACTTTTGGGCTCCGGATGTTTATGAAGGATCGCCTGCTTTGACAACTGCTTTAATGAGTACTTTGGCAAAAGTTGTAGCTATTGCAACACTTTATAAATTAGTTTCAGCATTGAATTTAATTCCATCACTTGAAAATCAGGATTTATTAGGAACATTTGAAACTATCGTGGTTATCATTTCTATCGCTTCTATGACTGTTGGAAATATAATGGCATTACGTCAGGTAAATGTAAAACGTATGTTGGCATTCTCAGGAATCTCACATGCAGGTTTTATGTTGATGACTCTGTTAACGATAGCAACTTCGGCAGGGGTATTATTATATTATACAGCAGCTTATGCATTAGCAGGAATTGCTGCATTTAGCGTTATTTTATATGTTTGCAAAAATCAGGATAACGAAGATATCACAAACTTTCATGGTTTAGGAAAAACGAATCCGTTATTGGCTGCTATATTAACTGGTTCATTATTATCTATGGCAGGTATCCCGATTTTCTCCGGATTTTTTGCTAAGTTATTCTTATTCAACCAAACAATCGAAGCTGGTTACATCGCTTTAGTAATTGTAGCTGTTATCAACTCAATCATTAGTGTTGGTTATTATTTCAAATTGATTTTAGCCATGTATTCTAAAGAACCAAATCAGGAACGTACCGGAAAACCATTCCTTATTTATGCTGTTGCGATCGTTTCAATTACATTAAATATTGTTTTAGGTTTGTTTCCATCTTTAGTTTTAGATTTATTGAACTAAAAATTCAACTACAATATAACATCAATCCATCAATATTTTTTTGATGGATTTTTTGTTTTAAGGCCAATCCTTTCAGAAGAAAATTTCATGTTAAAAATTTTACAGAAATAATTGCACTTCAAAAAAACTCCATATATTTGAGTACAATTAAATGTATTAGAAATATGAACTTCAATTCAAAAAATCCATTTTTAAGCGACAAGCGTTTTTCATCAAATGCTGTTTCAAAAGCTGAAGAAGTACACGAAGCAAAGATTATTGATTACAATCAGGAAATGACTTTGTCAGGTACTATCAATAAAACAGTTATTTTATTTTTAATCTTAACGGCTGCCGCTATGGTAACATGGTGGATGGCATTTACCGGAATGAATCCAATTATACCTGCTTTTGGAGGAGCAATTATTGGTTTAATTTTAGTTGTAGTATCTTCTTTCAAACCGCAGCTTTCACCCTATCTAGCTCCAGGTTATGCCTTATTTGAAGGTTTATTTATTGGAGGAATCTCTGCCATTTTTGAAATTAAATATCCCGGAATTGTTGTCAACGCTGTTAGTGCAACCTTAGTAACCTTCTTAGTTTGCTTAGGTTTATATAAATTTAAAATTGTGCAGGTTACTGAACAATTTAAGTCAGTAGTTATTGCTGCAACATTGGCAATTGCAACTTACTATTTATTTTCGTGGCTGGCATCACTAATTTTTAATTTTACTCCAGTACATTATGGAAACGGAATGATGAGTATTGGAATTAGTGTTTTTGTAATTATCATTGCTGCTTTAAACCTATTTTTAGACTTTGATCAAATCGAAAAAGGAGTTCAGCAAAGAATGCCAAAATTTATGGAATGGTATGGTGCTATGGGATTAATCATTACTTTAGTTTGGTTATATATTGAATTTTTAAGATTACTATCTAAATTATCAAGTAAAGACTAAGTTTTTTACTTTTAACATATTTAAAAAGCCTTTTTGAGTTTCAAAAAGGCTTTTTTTTATGTCTAAACTATTCTCAAAAACAATTAAATACTACAATAGGTAGTTGTGCTTAATCTTTTTATTTCAGCTAAAATTCTAGTAAAAAAGTAAAGCAAATTATCGTAAAAATTCATTCTTTACTTAAAAAATTTTAACTCTAAAAAATTAAAAGTAACTTTTTTCCTTCAAAATAGTATTCTCCCACAATTCTTTCATTTTTATAAAAAATTACTACCTCAGGAGTTCAATTTCTTATACTATACTTCAAAAAAATTCAGCAAAAATAATGCTTCACAGGATTTACATTTTGTATGTAATAAATTACAATTAATGCAACTTATTACATAATTACCAATATAAAATCAATATTTATACATAATGTGTTTTTTTATTCTAAAATAAATACGAATTAAGAAAAAACATTTTATTTTTGTGTAATCGATTACAATTAAATATTGAATTTGATAAACAAAAACCACTTTATTAACAATTAACCACTTAAACCAAACAATTATGAAAAAAAACCTACTTTTTCTAGCGCTCTTTTTTGCAACTTTTCAAATTTGGGCACAACAAATTAATGAAGCTTCCGGCTGGTTGGAATCAGCTTTTGTAAAATGGCAGCCCGTAAGCGGCGCCCAAACTTATAATGTCTACTACACAGGGCAAGGTGTTACAGACAAAAAAATTGACGACCAGCTCATCCGAAGTTATGGAAGTTATTTACGAGCTGATATTCCGGGATTACAAGCTGGAACATACACTGTAAAAATAAAACCTGTAATTTCTGGTGTAGAAGGAAGCGGAACAACAACTGGTAATTTGACTGTTTCAGCTCAGGACCGTAACGGTTTTGCATTTGCTGGCGGGCGCGTTCCGGGTGGATACAAAGCCGACGGAACTCCAAAAGACAATGCAGTAATCCTTTACATTACTCAAAACACTAAAAACACCATTTCGATGAATATTACTGGTGCAAGTTCAAATCCGTGTGTTGGTTTACAAAATATTTTGTATGCCATTAAAAAAGGACAAGATACTCGCCCGTTTATCATTCGTCTAATTGGAAATATTACAGATATGACCATTATGGAAGGTGGAGATGTTGTAATCGAAAATTCGAACAATGCATCAAGTTATCTAACTATTGAAGGTGTTGGAACTGATGCCGTAGCTAATGGATGGGGCGTAAGACTGAAATCGGCTTCTAACATTGAAGTTAGCAATCTTGGATTTATGAACTGCAACAGTACAGCGGGAGATAATGTTGGAATGCAACAAGATAACGATCACATTTGGGTTCATAACTGCGATTTGTTTTATGGAAATGCAGGAAGCGACGCTGATCAAATAAAAGGTGACGGTGCCTTAGACAACAAAACATCAACGTATATTACCTTGTCTTACAATCACTTTTGGGACAACGGAAAAGCCAGCCTTTTAGGTTTGAGCGAAGGAACAACCAGCGGTTTATATATCACGTATCACCACAACTGGTTTGATCACTCTGATTCTCGTCATCCTCGTGTACGCTACTATTCTGCTCACATTTATAACAACTATTTTGATGGCGTTGCAAAATATGGTTCAGGTTCGACATTAGGTTCTTCTTTATTTGTTGAAGGAAATTATTTCAGAAATAGTAAACATCCGATGCTAACATCTTTACAAGGAACCGACATTTGGGATGAAGCGAATCAGGTTAATAATGCTGGAACAATGGGAACATTTTCAGGTGAAGCTGGTGGATCAATCAAAGCTTTCAATAATACTTTTGATGCTTCAAACGGAACAAATAATATGCGTTTTGTTGCTTACAATGACCCAAATCCTTTATACAACATCTCAGGAAAAATTAGTTCAACAACTGACTTCGATGCTTATGTTCCTACCACAAGAGGTGAGACTGTAAGCAGTACCGTTAAGTCTAAATCTGGAGCAAACGTTTACAATAACTTTGATACTGATGCTGCATTCTACGTTAAAAATTTAGTAGTAGACCAACCTGCCACTGCTAAAACAAAAACAACACAATACGCAGGTCGTGTTTCCGGAGGAGATTTAAAATGGACTTTTGACAATAGTGTAGATGACACTTCTTCACTTGTAATTACAGCACTTAAATCAGCATTAACTAATTATAGCGGAACTTTAGTAGCGGTGCAGGGAGAAGGAAATCCTCCGGCAAGTTCACAAACACTAACTTCTACAAACAATAATAATCAAACCGTAACAAGTGGAACTGCAATTGCATCCATTGTATTTACATGGGGCGGCGATGCAACAGACGCAACTGTAACGGGATTACCTGCATCAGGAATTACTTTTGTAAAAAATAGTACGACTAAAACAATTACTATTACAGGAACTCCAACAGCAACATTGTCTTACTCTATTGCTACAACGGGATCTGGCACTCCTGCAACAGGATCAGGAACAATTACAGTTAATCCGGCAGGAACTCAAACCTTAACTTCAACCAGTAACAACAACCAAACTGTTGCCAGTGGTACTGCAATAAGCTCAATTGTTTTCACTTGGGGAGGAACTGCAACGGATGCAACTGTTACCGGATTGCCCGCTTCAGGAATTAGTTTCGTAAAAAATACTACGGCTAAAACAATCACGATTACAGGAACTCCAACTGCAACATTGTCTTACTCAATTGCAACGACTGGTACTGGTACTCCAGCCACAGGATCAGGAACAATTACAGTTACAACCGGAACACCAAGCGGAGACCAAAATCATAATTTTACCACTTCAGGAAAAACAAGTTCATTTTATACTATTACAGGAAATATGAATTCAACTCCGGGATCAGTAACTTATGCAGGACTGACTTTGACCGCTCGTTTAAAAATTGAATCAAGTACTTCAATTACTTATACCACTACAAGTGCTTCAACCTTAACTTTGGTTTTTGATTCTAACTTTACAGGAACAATTAAAGTAAATAATGTTTCTTACACTGCGTCAGCTGGAATCGTTACGGCTTCAATTCCTACAGGTTCAAACACGATAACTAAAGGATCTGTTGCAAACTTATTCTATATCGGCACACACTATACCGGAGGAACTGCACGTATGGCGCAAACAACAGAAGTTGTTGCAGAGCCTGAAACTGCAAAAATAATTTTATATCCAAATCCGGTTGCTGATGTTTTATATCTTACTAAGTCAACTCAAACAGTAGAAAAAGTTCAGGTCTACAATATGTCTGGTACATTAGTTAAGAGTGCTGATAAAGATGCTGAAACTATCGATTTAAGCAACCTTATTCAAGGAACTTATTTGGTAAAAGTCTATACGAATGATGGTTCATTCAACCAAACTATTCTTAAAAAATAAAGTTTTAAGACAATTCTAAAAAGTAAAAGGCTTCCAAATTTGGAAGCCTTTTATATTATAGTCTAATGTATCTTTTAAATTATTACAAATCAAATTTAATTCCCTGTGCCAGAGGCAAACTTGTCGTATAATTGATTGTATTCGTTTGACGACGCATATAGATTTTCCAGGCATCAGAACCTGATTCGCGACCACCTCCGGTTTCTTTTTCGCCACCAAAAGCACCACCAATTTCAGCACCTGAAGTTCCGATATTTACGTTTGCAATTCCGCAATCAGAACCCACTACAGATAAAAATCTTTCTGCCTCACGCAAATTATTAGTCATAATTGCAGATGATAATCCCTGTGCTACCCCATTTTGAATTTCGATTGCATTCTCCACTTCACCTGAATATTTAATCAAATATAAAACTGGAGCAAATGTCTCGTGTTGTACAATTGCAAATGAGTTTTCAGCCTCAGCAATAGCAGGTTTTACATAACAGCCGCTTTCGTAACCATCGCCTGAAAGCACTCCGCCTTCTACTAAAATTTTCCCGCCTTCCGCAACAACTTTGTTTAAAGCGATCGCGTACATTTCGACCGCGTGCGTATCAATAAGTGGTCCCACATGATTGTTTTCATCAAGCGGATTTCCAATGCGTAATTGTTTGTAGGCAGCCACTAAAGCGTCTTTAACTTTATCATAAATACTTTCGTGAATAATCAATCGGCGTGTTGAAGTACAACGTTGTCCTGCAGTCCCAACAGCTCCAAAAACAGCTCCAATAACCGTCATTTTTATATCAGCATCCGGAGTTACAATAATGGCATTATTTCCTCCTAATTCTAATAATGATTTTCCTAAACGTCCGGCCACAGCTTGTGCCACAATTTTCCCCATTCGGGTTGAACCTGTTGCAGAAATTAAGGGTATACGGGTATCTTTTGTCATTAATTCGCCTATTTTATAATCCCCATTAATCAAACATGAAATTCCTTCCGGAAGATTGTTTTCTTTAATTACCTGAGCAATAATATTTTGACATGCAATTCCGCATAAAGGTGTTTTTTCAGAAGGTTTCCAAACACAAACATCTCCTGAAATCCATGCCAAAGCCGTATTCCAGGCCCAAACTGCCACTGGGAAATTAAATGCTGAAATAATTCCAACAACTCCTAATGAATGATATTGCTCATACATACGGTGCCCTGGTCTTTCAGAATGCATGGTTAATCCGTGCAACTGACGAGATAATCCCACTGCAAAATCACAGATATCGATCATTTCCTGAACCTCTCCATAACCTTCCTGTAATGATTTTCCCATTTCATAAGAAACCAATTTACCAAGAGCTTCTTTATTCTGACGTAATTTTTCTCCAAACTGACGTACAATTTCACCACGTTGTGGCGCAGGAATCAAACGAAATGTTTTGAATGCTTCCGTTGCTGAACGCATTACTTTTTCATAATCTTCTTGTGTTGACATTTTTACTGAAGCAATCAATTTTCCGTCAACTGGTGAAAAACTATCTAAAATTTCTCCTGATGAAAAGTTTTGTAAACCTGTTGATGTTCCGTCATTAATCAATTTGATGCCCAATTTATCCAGAGCCTCATTCATTCCAAATTGTGATGCTATTGTTGTCATTGTAACTTTTTTAGTTAAAATTGTTATATTTTTTAGTAAAGATATTATTTCGAGATGAATTTCAATGAAATTGTATCGTTAAAAATAAAAGTAAATTTAGGATTAATAAATGTCTATTTCTGAAATATGGATTAATTTATTCGCATTAATTCATGAAATTTGCAGGAACAAAATTATATAAACATGTCCATTTTCAATCGGTTATTAATTTGCTTTCTTCTAATTACAGCAAATGCTTTTTCTCAAAAAGAACAAAAATCTTCCTTTCAGGTTGTTCCTTTGGGAGTTAAAGGTGGTATTGACGAAAAAAATCTATCGGCTTATCTATTAGCACCAATTAATACGAATGATTTTATCAGCCTTGATGCCGGAACTATAAATGCCGGAATTGAAAAGGCCATTGAAAATAAAGTTTTCAAAGTTTCAACAAGTGAATTTCTCAGAAAACATATAAAAGGTTACTTTATTTCGCATGCTCATTTGGATCACGTTTCGGGGTTAATAATTAATTCTCCTGCCGATTCAGCTAAAACTATTTATGCTACAAATAAATGTATGGAAATGATGGAAAACCATTATTTCAACGATCAAACCTGGGCAAATTTTGGAGACAAAGGCCCTGGAACTCCTTTGAAAAAATATCATTTTCAAACTTTAAATATTGGAGAAGAAACGCCAATCACCAATACCTCGATGACAGTTAAAGCTTATCCGTTAAGCCATGTCAATCCTTTTGAGAGTACTGCTTTTTTAATTAAAAATGGAGATTCTTACGCTCTATATTTAGGGGATACCGGACCTGATGCTGTTGAAAAAAGTAATGATTTGAAAGATTTATGGACCGCAATTGCTCCGCTTGTAAAAAGCAAACAATTAAAAGGAATTTTTATCGAAGTCTCCTTTCCCAATGAACAGCCAGACCAATTTTTATTTGGGCATCTGACACCAAATTATTTGATGAAAGAACTTCATGTTTTAGAAGAGTTAGCAGGAAAAGATACTTTGAAAGGTTTCAAAATTATTGTTACGCATTTAAAACCTCCAACTAAGAATATTGTCAAGCTTAAAGAACAGCTTAAAAATCAGAATGATTTAGGAGTTCAGCTTATTTATCCGGAGCAAGGGAAAAGATTTGAATTGTAGTTTTTTTTTGCCACAGATCATTTAGATTAAAAAGATTTTCTTTTTGATCTTTGTCAAAGTTTTGAATTTTGACAAAGATTTATGAATATTGAAAATTAAAATTTCTTTCGAAAACGGATGCACTAGCCCCGATAGAAGTGGAAATCCTTTTGTCCGCCGCGGCGGACAAAAGATTGGAACGGATAGCGGGATTAGCTCCTAATTAAACTACTTCTTCGCAACAAACCTCGGATCAGATTCCATAACAGTTCCGCAATTATCACAGGTTCTTAAATCTTCGGAATTATAGAAATGTTCAAAATGAGGTAAGAAGTCTTTTTCGATATTGTGTAACTCAAAATACACTTCGTACAATTTATGATTACAGTTATCGCAATGCCAAAGCAGTCCGTCAGTATATCCTTGTCCAGCACGTTTCCGTTCTATTACCAATCCAATTGAACCCGCAGAACGAACCGGAGAATGTGGAATTTTAGCAGGATGCAGGTACATATCACCGGCATTCAATTCCATTTCTTTACGCTGTCCGTCTTCCTGAATAATGACTTTTATACTCCCTTCAAGCTGATAAAAAAGCTCTTCGGTTTCGTTGTAATGATAGTCTTTTCGGGCATTTGGGCCTGCTACAATCATTACGATATAATCGCCGGAGTCTACGTATAGATTTTTATTTCCAACAGGTGGTTTTAATAAATGACGGTTTTCATCTATCCATTTGGTAAGGTTGAAGGGTTTTGCTATTGCCATTTTCTTGAAGTACTGAATTTATATGTAGCTAAGTTAAGGAAAAGTTTTTGTAGAGACGCACAGCAGTGCGTCTTTAGGTAAGAATTGAATATTGGAATTAAGACGCACTGGTGTGCGCCTCTACAATTTTTTTTTTTAATCAAATAAATATAAACCGGAAAATGATCGCTAAAACCAACTTCAGTTTGACTATGACGTAGTGGATATCCTTTATATTGGCCCGAAGTCTGAACCAGATACGACCTGCTAAAAATGCCGGATTTCCAGAATTTAAAAGAGGTAAAATCGGGTTGTATTAGAGATTGTGTCATCATAATTTGGTCGAAAATATCCCAGGAATCTCTAAAAGCAATAGTTCCCATGCCTTTATTAGCCATTTCCTCAAAGGGATTAAAAACACCAAATTCAGGAACTTCTGTCTTTTTTGATTTTGCTCCCAAAGCTATTTTTATACTTTTATTATAGGGGCCATCGTTCAAATCTCCCATTGTAAAAACTTTAGCATTCGGATTAATTCGCTGCAATGAATCAATAATCTTTCTGTTCAATCTTCCGGCGGCTTCACGAAATTGGCTCGAAGCTTTTTCTCCACCTGATCGCGACGGCCAGTGATTTACAATAATACTTATTTCTTCGCCTTCTAAAAATCCGGTTATTAAAAGCTGATCTCTGGTAAAAACACGATTATTATCTTTTGCAATTTCTGTTTTATCTTCAAGTTCATCATCAGGTTCTTCTTTTTCTCTTCTTTTACTATAGTTTTATTTTTATAAATTAATAATGGAATATTTGAAAATGAAGTTGGTTTGAAATATTTCTTTTGATACAGTAAAGCAACGTCGATTCCGCGTTTATCGGGTGAATCAAAATGAATGATTCCATAATCAAAAGGAAGTAATTTTGGTTCTTTAATTAGATCTTCCAAAACGCCGCGATTTTCAATTTCTGAACCACCAATAATTGTTGGTGCATTTGGGTTTTCCGGTGTTCCTATTTCAAAAATTACTCTGGCAAGATTTTTTAATTTCTCATGGTATTTTTCTTCTGTCCAATACTGTGCTCCAGTTGGTATCCACTCGTCATCATTCGTATGAATGTCGTTATTGGTATCAAATAAATTTTCGAAATTGTAAAATGCAACTGTATGAATGCTATATTTTTTGGGTTGTGCCTGAAGCGAAATTGAAAATAGAACAATTAAGCTAAAGTAAGATCTGAATAATGGCATATATTTTATTTTAAGTTACAAATTAAGAGAATTTATCACTTTGTAGGAAATTTCAAATAAAATTGTTTGCTAAAATTTCTATATTTGTTTTTTACTACTTATAAAAACAAATCATGAACACAGACAATCGACAATATAATAGCGAACACTTATTTCGTGGTACACTCCTATTTCTTATTTTTGTCTTACAATCATTCACCTGTCAATCTCAACAAAACATGATCACACCACCTTATTTACAAAAAGGAGATACTATAGCGATTTTAGCAACTGCCCGAAAAAACATTGATGACAATCTTAAACCCACTATTGATTTATTGCACAGTTGGGGTCTGGAAGCTGTTATTGGAAGTACAATTGGACTTGATGTAAACCAGTTGGCTGGAACAGATGAACAGCGTGCGGCTGATTTTCAGAAGCAATTAGACAATCCGAATATTAAGGCGATTTGGTGTGTTCGTGGTGGCTACGGAACGGTTAGAATGATTGACCTTCTTGATTTTACAAAATTCAAACAACATCCAAAATGGATTATTGGGTTTAGTGACGTGACAGTTTTACACAATCATTTGAACACTATGGGTTATAAATCAATTCATGGTATAATGCCTGTAACGATTCCGCGTGCTACTCCGGCGGCCGTTAGCTCCATGAAATCGAGTTTGTTTGGAGAACCATTATCGTATTCTGTTGGTCCGGATAAAATGAATCGTTTTGGAACGGCAACCGGTGAATTAGTTGGGGGAAATTTATCTATTTTATACAGTTTATTAGGATCACAATCGGCGATAGATTGCAAGGATAAGATTTTATTTATTGAAGATTTAGATGAATATCTGTATCATATCGATCGTATGATGATGAACCTGCGACGCAATGGATGTATCGAAAACCTAAAAGGAATTGTTGTTGGCGCCATGACCAAAATGAAAGACAACGAAGTGCCGTGGGGAAAAAACGCACTTGAAATTGTGGATGACGTAACCAAAAAATACAATATTCCTGTGATTTTTAATTTCCCTGCCGGACATATTCAGGATAACAGGGCTTTAATTATGGGAAGCACTGTTACTATTGATGTAAATGCATCCGGAAGTACACTTACTTTTAAAAAGTAATATTCCTGCCCAATATTCTTTATTTAGGGATATCTAAATACCACATAAAATAATCTCGCAAAGTCGCAAAGTTTTAATTTAATTCTTTGCGACTTTGCGTCTTTGCGTGCGCACATGACAAGCTCATAACTCATAACTTATAATTCATAACTCAAAAAAATGGCTGAACACAATGAACTAGGAAAAGAAGGAGAAAAATTGGCTGCAAAATACCTGCAAGATGATGGATATGAAATTCTGGATCGAAACTGGACTTTTCAGAAAGCCGAAATTGATATTATTGCAAAAAAAGAGAATTATTTGGCCATAGTCGAAGTTAAGACAAGATCGAGTTTAGATTTTGGAGATCCGCAGGATTTTGTGAAACCAAAAAAAATTCAATTACTCATAAAAGCAGTAAATGCCTACATAAACGATAGGGAAATGGATTTTGAAGATACGATTGAGGTTCGTTTTGACATTATCGCGATTCATAAAACCGGCGAAACATTTGCAATTGAACATCTTACCGACGCTTTTTATCATTTTTAACATAATTTTTTATTGTTATAATTGTAACAAATTGTTTTTTTATTTATATTTGCAAAGATTTTTAACATCACTATTAAACCAAACCAACACAATTAAGTTACAAAAAAAGAAAAAAAATTATGAAAACCGTTTCTTCAATCGTCGAAAATTACATCAAAACAAAGCCGTTTTTATTAAATGCGTTATCTCTCGGAATTATTAATTTAACTTCTCTGTCCCGGAATATTATGACCGAACTGGAAAGTGAATTTGGTAAAGAAGTAAAACAAGGCGCTGTTGTAATGTCTCTTAAACGACTTACCGAAGAATTAGATTTTAAATTGAACCATAAAATCAATAAAGTAATCAAGAATATTGGTGAAATTACGGTTCGCTCTGAGTTGACAGATTACACCTTTGCAGCTTCAGAAACTGTCCTGAACAAACAAGCCGATTTAATCTCTGATATTAATGCTTTATCTGATATTTTTTATACCTCATCTCGTGGTGTAAATGAAACAAATATAGTGGTCAGCAGTAGTGTAAATCATTTAGTTGAAAAACACTTTATGCGCGAAAAACTGATTCAGAAATTGGATAATTTAGCTTCAATTACAGTAAAATTACCAAAAGAAAACATTGTAGTTCCTGGTATTTACTACTTTATTTTTCAACGTTTAGCCTGGGAAGGAATTATCATAAACGAGGTAATTTCGACTTCAAATGAATTTACCATTTTAGTGGGAGAAGATCAGGTTGATGTTGCTTTTAAAGTGATTAAAGATTTGAAGAATTAATTATTAATTCAAAATATTTCTCACCCTCTAATGTTTTATAAATAAGGTCGGATGAAAATTTCATCCGGCCTTATTTATTTTTTTAGCCACAAATTTGCTTCGCCTGTTCGCTGTCGCTCGGGTCACAAATTTACACGAATTTAAATCGCTTGCTTTATAAAGAATTTGTGAAATTCGTGGCAAACTTTTTCTTTACTCTTCAAACAGCTCCATCAATTCCAATGCTCGTTTTATCGACTTCACATTATCAAAAGTCAATAACAAACGTAATCCGTTTACGGTTTGTTTTTCTTTCATTTTACAAAGTGAACTATGTTTTTGTACAAAGGTCAAAACGTTTCTGAACTTCGAAGATTGATAGTAATCGGATTGTTGATCTGAGACGAAATAACCAATCATTTTACCTTGTTTCAAAACTAATTTCTCGATTCCGACTTTCGTGGCGATCCATTTTATTCTGATGCTGTTTAATAAGGCAGTTGCTTGTTTTGGCAACGGTCCAAAACGGTCAATCAGTTTTCTTTCGTATTCCTGTAAACCAGCTTCATCTTTTATGGCACCTAATTCGTTGTATAAAACCAAACGTTCAGAGACATTATTGATGTATTCATCCGGGAATAACAACTCAAAATCGGCATCGATTTGAATGTCTTTTACGTATTCTTTAGTATCGATATTATTTTCTTCCGGATATAAATCTTTGAATTCATTTTCCTTCAATTCTTCGATGGCTTCGTTCATGATTTTTTGGTAGGTATCAAAACCAATTTCGTTAATGAAACCACTTTGTTCTCCGCCTAATAAATCCCCAGCGCCACGAATTTCAAGATCTTTCATGGCGATGTTGAAACCGCTACCGAGTTCGCTGAATTGCTCCAAAGCCTGAATACGTTTTCTGGCATCTTCGGTCATCGATGAATACGGCGGACAGATAAAATAACAGAATGCTTTTTTGTTGCTTCGTCCTACCCGACCACGCATTTGATGCAGATCTGACAATCCGAAATTATTGGCATTGTTGATGAAAATGGTGTTGGCATTTGGCACATCCAAACCACTTTCGATAATTGTGGTTGCCACCAAAACATCAAAATCTCCGTTCATGAAACCTAACATCAATTCTTCGAGTTTGGCGCCTTCCATTTGTCCGTGACCAATTCCGACTCTAGCATTTGGTACCAAACGCTGAATCATTCCGGCTACTTCTTTGATATTTTCGATTCGGTTATTGATAAAGAAAACCTGTCCGTTTCGCTGAATTTCATATGAAATTGCATCTCGAATTATTTCTTCATTAAATCCAACAACATTGGTTTCTATCGGATAACGATTTGGCGGAGGCGTAGTAATCACTGATAAATCACGCGCGGCCATTAATGAAAACTGAAGTGTTCTCGGAATTGGCGTTGCGGTTAATGTCAACGTATCAACATTCGCGGCAATCGTTTTTAATTTATCTTTCACATTTACACCAAACTTTTGTTCCTCATCGACAATCAATAAACCAAGGTCTTTAAAAACTACATTTTTGTTGACCAATTGATGTGTTCCGATGACAATATCCAGTTTTCCTTCGGCTAAATCTTTTAAAGTTTGTGCTTTTTGTTTTGCTGTTCTAAATCGGTTTAAGTAGCCAACTGAAACCGGCATATCTTTCAATCTTTCCGTAAATGTTCTGTAATGTTGGTACGCCAAAATAGTTGTTGGAACCAAAATCGCGACTTGTTTGCTATTATCAACTGCCTTGAAAGCAGCGCGAATCGCAACTTCTGTTTTACCAAAACCAACGTCGCCACAAACCAAACGATCCATTGGGCGATCGCTCTCCATGTCGGCTTTTACTTCTTGTGTTGATTTCGTTTGATCCGGCGTATCTTCATAAATAAACGAACTTTCTAATTCGTTCTGCAAATAACTGTCCGGTGCAAACTGAAACCCTTTTTCTAAACGGCGTTTTGCATACAATTGAATTAAGTTGAAAGCAATATGTTTGACACGTGCTTTGGTTTTTTGTTTTAAAATTTTCCAGGCGTTCGATCCTAATTTATAGATTTTTGGAGGGGTTCCGTCTTTTCCGTTGTATTTGGAAATTTTATGAAGCGAGTGAATGCTTACATACACGATGTCATTATCGGCATAAACCAATTTTATGGCTTCCTGCGTTTTGCCTTCTACCTGAATTTTCTGCAAACCGCCAAACTTTCCAATTCCGTGATCGATATGTGTTACATAATCGCCAACCGAAAGTGCCGTCAATTCTTTAAGCGTAATATTTTGCTTTTTAGAATAACCGTTTTTGATGTTGAATTTATGATAACGCTCAAAAATCTGGTGATCGGTATAGGCCGTAATTTGATTTTCTTCGTCAATAAAACCCTGGTACAAAGGCAATACAATAGTGTGATATTGCTTGCGAATATTCTCTGAATTCGCTTCATCAAGCGATTCGAAGATATCGTGAAAACGTTTTGCCTGTGTTT
The DNA here is from genome assembly GCF_001427905.1 of Flavobacterium sp. Root420. Taxonomy (GTDB): domain Bacteria; phylum Bacteroidota; class Bacteroidia; order Flavobacteriales; family Flavobacteriaceae; genus Flavobacterium. Next base: position 142,754 of record NZ_LMEF01000012.1, on the reverse strand, counting down.
CATTTGAACAAAACAGATAATTTTTATAGCCGTTAAAATGATTGTCGCTCAAATTATTCAGCAACAAATCAAATTGTTTGTTGAAAGATGGTTGTGGCTGAAAATGAAATTCGAATTTTTTAGTTGTTTTGAAAATTGGTTTTGAAGCCAACTCTACTATCGAAAAATCCAGCGCCCGTTTGATAAACGAACTCTGATTTAAGAATAATTGCTCTGGTGTAGCGTGTTTTATTTCTCCTGAAAGTTTCTCAAAAGCTTCTTCTGCTCTTGCGAATTGTTTGTCTAGCTGACTAAAAAGTCCGTCGGTATTTTGAATAAAAAGAACTGTTTTCTCGGCAATATAATCTAAGAAACTTTCTCGGTTTTCCTGAAAAATCTTGTTTTCGACATTCGGGATAATCGTGATTTTTTTATGGGTTTCTACCGACAATTGAGTTTCAACATCAAAACTTCTGATGCTGTCAACTTCATTTCCGAAGAATTCAATTCGATACGGATGATCGTTTGAAAAAGAAAATACATCGACGATTCCTCCACGAACCGAGAATTCGCCAGGCTCTGTAATAAAATCGACTCTTTTAAATTCATATTCAAACAAAACTTCATTAATAAAATCAATTGAAATTTTGTCATTTAAAGAAACCTTCAAAGTGTTTTTATCCAATTGTTGTCGCGTTACTACTTTCTCAAAAAGAGCTTCGGGATAGGTAACAATTATGGCTGGTTTTTTACGGGAATTGATTCGGTTTAAAACCTCAGCGCGAAGCAAAACATTGGCATTGTCTGTTTCATCAATTTGATACGGACGACGAAATGATGCAGGATAAAACAATACATCCTGCTCACCAATCATTTGTTCGAGATCGTTCAGATAATAAGCGGCTTCTTCTTTATTGTCTAAAATAATCAAAAAAGGTAATTCGGTTTTTTTGAAAACAGCACGTATTATAAATGAAACTGCCGATCCTAACAAACCGCTAAGATGCATTTTTACCTGATTTTGTTCTAGCAATTCTGTGGCAATCTGCTGTGTTTTTGGCAGATTGTCATACGTTGTATATAAGGCGTTTTTACTCAATTTATTGATAAATTTGGATCTTTAACCTGATTCGGAATCGCTCGTGTTGTATCTAACATTCTTAAGAAATCAGCTTCTCCCTCTTCTTTTGGAATCTTATTTTTCTCGACAATTTTATCCATTTGTCTTTCTAATGAAACCAATTCCTTGTTGATTTCTCCAATTAAAAAAGTCACTTTTTCATCTGGAATAGTACTCAAATGAATAAACAAATCCATCATTTTGACTTTAGTAATCAAAATTGAGATTCGGCTTTTTATTTGAGGCAGATTAAATTCTGCAGGAATATTATTGTTCAGTGCAAGTGCTTTTTTTGAAATTGCAGTCGATTTTTTCTGAAATGCACCAATTGTCTTTCTTGGTTTCTCGCCTAGTTCTTCTAGAAAGTCACGCCATTCATTCCATGAAGCTGCATTTTTTTCTGAAACTTCATTAATCGGCTCATCAATAAAAATCCAGGCTTTATTAATATTATTGAAGATTTTTTCATTCTTCTTTGCTTCTTTTGCGTTTTCAGCAAGGCGTCTTTCATCATCATTCTGACATGAATTCAACACAAAGATTAAAAGCAAAAAAAGAGAGATTTTATATTTCATTTGATAAAACATTAAGCTACAAAGTTACAAAGTAAATTTACAATTACGAATTCTGTTTTTTGCCAAAGATTCTATAAATCAAGATTGTTTTTTTCTCTTCTCCCAATAACTTTCAGATAACAAATTAAGGTAATTTCTTTAGGGCTTATCATCACTAAATATGATTTTTAACAAAGACTTTTCAAAGGCACAAAGACACATCTTCATAGGCACAAAGACACACCCTTGAAAAAGAGAATTATCCAACAAACAAACTTTTTAATTATTGAATTTACAATTTATGATTCTAAAAAACGTATGTAATTGCGAAAACGTTATATTTGTATCTCTAAAAAAACTACAAAATGAATCCAAAAATCTTGATCATTGGCGCTTGCGGTCAAATTGGGACAGAATTAACCCAGAAATTGCGTAAGTTGTACGGAACAGAAAATGTAATTGCTTCTGACATCCGAAAATTAAATACTGACGTTGTAAATTCCGGGCCTTTTGAAGTGGTCAATGCTTTAGATTTTAACCAAATCGAACATCTGGTAGAGGTACATCAAATTACCGATATTTATTTAATGGCAGCACTTTTGTCTGCTACAGCCGAAAAAAATCCTGCATTTGCCTGGGATTTGAATATGAACTCCTTATTTCATGTTTTAAATTTAGCAAAAGCAAAAAAAATAAAAAAGATATTCTGGCCATCGAGTATTGCAGTTTTTGGGCCAACAACTCCAAAAGAAAATACCCCTCAATATACCGTTATGGAACCTTCGACAGTTTACGGAATTAGTAAACAAGCCGGAGAAAGATGGTGCGAATACTATCATAATATTTATGGAGTTGATGTTCGAAGCATCCGTTATCCGGGTTTAATAAGCTGGTCTACGCCTCCAGGTGGTGGAACTACAGATTATGCTGTTGATATTTTTTATAAGGCTATTGCCGATAAAAAATACGAATGCTTTTTATCATCAGAAACCAAAATGCCAATGATGTATATGGATGATGCCATTGATGCAACCATCAATATCATGAAAGTGCCTGTAGAACAAATCAAAATACATTCTTCATACAATTTGGCTGCAATGAGTTTTACTCCGACAGAAATTGCTGAAGAAATTAAAAAGCATATTCCGGAATTTGAGATTACTTACAATCCTGATTTCCGTCAGAAAATTGCGGACAGCTGGCCGGCAAGTATTGATGATACTGAGGCAAGAAAAGACTGGAACTGGAAACATACTTTTGATCTTGAAACGATGACAAAAGATATGCTGGAGCATTTAGGATAAACTCCAAAAGGAAAAATATAAGACTCGTTTAATTTTCAGAAATGAATTTTAAACGAGTCTTTTTTTGCCATTTCATTTCCCATACAGCCACTATGATTTTATTATTATTTTCTTACATTTGAAATTGCTTTTGAACCAAAAACCAGTTTAAATCTATGACAAATACATTTCAACCCATTCAGGAAGATAAGAGAACAGCAATAGTTGATATTTTAAGAGGCTGGGCTTTATTGGGAGTCGCAATAGGAAATTATGTTGATTTTCGATATATTGGATTAGAACGTTTTATTCTAAAAAAAGGTATTTTTTCTGAGGTTATAAGCTATTTTAATCTGTACTTTTTTTCAGCCAAATCATGGACATTATTAAGTATTTTATTTGGATATGGATTTGCTGTACTTATTAATAATATAGCTGAAAAAGGCAAAAATCCTGTTTACTTTTTTTGCTGGAGAATGTTTCTTCTATTTGTTTTTGCTTTTATAAATTCTGCTTTTTGGCTGGGCGATATCTTAAAAGATTATGCTTTTTTAGGCTTATTACTTTTATTCTTTTACAAAAGTTCATCCAAAACAATTCTAATAACGTGCGGAATACTTCTTTTAACCGTTCCGTTTCTTACTGCTTATATTCATTCGATAAAACAAACATTACCCGATGTACAATCTACGGCTAAATACTTGAAATTATTTTACTCTGATAACTGGCTCGATGTATTTAAATTTAATTTGCTGGGAACGTATTATCAGGAAATGATTAATCTTGCTTATGCTGTTACAGTACATGTCGTGATGTTTGCTCTTATGCTTTTAGGTTTCTATGCTCAAAAAATCAACTTTTTTAATCGTTTGCCTGAATTTAAAAACCTATTAAAAAAAACTATTATAATAACACTGATTCTGGCAATAATTTCCGGTGTTCTTTTTGAGATTGCCATTAAGCAGAAAGTAACTTTCCCATATTTTCATCCCGTTTTTTGGATCATAATTAACACGATGGTATTCATTTCATCGTCAATATGTTTACTATATACAACCGGAAAACTGAAAACAATTTTTAGCTATTTTAGGGTTAGCGGTAAAATGACATTGACGAATTATATGATGCAAAACATTATTGCTGCTTTTCTGTTTTCAGGAATGGGTTTCAAAATATACAATACCTTACCTTATTGGTTTTATTTTTTCTTAGCAATTTTTGTTTTTATTCTTCAATTATTCTTCAGTAAATGGTGGCTTTCCAAATACAATTATGGCCCAATTGAATGGCTTTGGAGATCTGCCAGTTACTGGAAATTATTTCCTTTTAAGAAAACACAATCTGAGGTTGTTACTGAAATAAAAACAGTATAATCTTGATGCATTAGATAAATTTGAAAAAAAGAAAAAGCCCTTAAAAAAATTAATAAGGGCTTTTTGTATAATGAGTATTTTGCTTATTTTACTTCAAAAACATTGTTCGCAGCTTTTATATCAGCCATTAATCCACTTGGATCAATTGTGATTTTTTTGATTGCTGTTTTGTTTTTGTTGATTGTAAAACTATAGTTTGACTGAGCCCAGGCCCAATCCTCCAAAACAGTTCTTTTTACATTTGGATTTGGATTTGGTTTAATAAAATTCATCATTCTTAACGGAATATAAAAAGTCTCAGAAGTTCCGTCAGTATATTCAACTTTCAAATCGATTGGCATTGGCATTCTACCGATTCTTTCTAATGTTACCATTGTTTTTCCTGCATTATCAACAACGTCTTTTATTCCGTAATCAATAGTATTGGCAGTTTCTGTCCAATCTATTAAATACCAATCCAATTCAGCTCCTGAAACTCTCTCAGCTGTTCTTTTGATATCATTTGGAGTTGGGTGCTTGAATTTAAAATCGTTGTAATATCTTTTTAGGGTAGCATTTAAATTTTCCTGTCCGATTACATAAGACAGCTGCGCTAAAAAGAGACTTCCTTTTATGTAAGATGAAATACTGTACGGTCTGTTTTCATCGTAACGATCACCATGTGTTGTTTGCGGTTGTTCTTTACCAGAATTTACTAATTGGTAATAAGCCGCATAATTTCCTTTAAATGGGTTTTCTTCTTTTTTATCTCCTTTCAATTCATTCAAAGCACTGTCTTCGATGTAAGTTGTAAAACCTTCATCCATCCATGGGTGTTTTGACTCATTTGAAGCCAAAATATGTTGGAACCAGGAGTGTCCTAATTCGTGGGTTGCAGTACCTAAAATTCCTTCAAGTGTACCGCTTCCTAACATTAAAGTACACATTGCGTATTCCATTCCACCATCTCCGCCCTGAATAAATGAATATTGCTTGTACGGATAAGCTCCTACTTTATGGTTGTAATAATCCATCACTTTCACCATTAAAGGCTCCAATTGTTTCCAGTTTCCAGTTGTTTTCGGATCATTTTTGTAGAAGAAATGCAAATCAACATCATTTGGTCCTTTTACAATATCGTGTGTATATTGTTTATCAGCAGCCCATGTAAAATCGTGAACATTTGGTGCGATAAAATGCCAGGTCAAAGTTTTTGCTTTTTTCGGATAAACAACAGTTATACCAGCATCTTCATAACCATGACCAATTGTATTTTTGTCCTGTAAATATCCTGAACCACCAATTGTATATTCTTTGTCAATTGTGATTTTTACATCAAAATCTCCCCAAACTCCGTGAAATTCTCTTGCGATATATGGATCTGCATGCCAACCTTCAAAATCAAATTCGGCTAATTTAGGATACCATTGTGACATCGATAATTCGACACCTTCTTTATTATTACGTCCTGAACGACGAATCTGAACCGGAACCTGACCTTCAAAATCTAATGTAAAAGTTGTTTTAGAATTAGGTAAAATTGGTTTAGCCAAAGTCACTTCTAAAATTGTACTTGAAGTTCTGGTTTGCGCTGTTACGCCATCTTGTTTGAAATTTGTAATTTTTAAAAATCCAGTTTCGTTTGGTTTTAAAGTTTCGATGCGGCTTTGTTTTACTTCTTTGCCGTCAGCATCTTTAATTTTGTTTACCATCCTTGCATCAGGATCTTTTATCGAATGCAAACGTGCATCCATCTCGCTTCCTGGCTGAAAAGCATTTGGATATAAATGGTAAAACACTTTTCTTAAAGTATCGGGCGAATTATTTGTATAGACCAATTCTTGTTTTCCTTTGTACAGATAATTTTTGACATCCATAGAAACCTCCATTTTATAATCGACATGTTGTTGCCAATAGGGAGCGTTTTGTGCAAATGCTGAGTTTAAACCAAAACTCAAAAAGGATAATAGTATAATTTTTCGCATCATTGTTTTAATAAAAATGGAAGAGTTGCCACTCTTCCATCGTGATTAGTGTTTTTATATTTTTTTATTTCTTCGACATTTTTTCAGCTATCAACAACGCGTTATAAGCGTTTACCATTTTAGCTGTTTTTGATGATTCAGCTGATGAAACCGCTATTGGTGCTACATCTGGATTTGGATTTTCTCCTAAAACTACTTGTGGAGGAAGTGCCACTCCTGAATCCATCAAAATTTGTTTTACCTGAGAAGCTTTCAATTTTGGATAATAAGAACGAATTAACGTAGCAACTCCGGCAGCATTTGGTGATGCCATTGATGTTCCTTGCAAATATTTGTATTTATTGTTCGGAACCGTTGCATAAATTTCTTCACCCGGAGCAAAAACATCTACATTTATTTTTCCGAAATTTGAGAATGGAGCTATTACATTTTCTCCGTACGTTTTATTAATTGCACCAATTGTAATTACATTGTCTGTAAACTCTTTTACATTGTCTTCAGAATCATTTGGATAATTAATGTTTTTGGTTTCATCAATATTATATCCGTCGTTACCTGCAGCATGAACAATTAAAACATCTTTTTTCTTTGCATATTTTAAAGCTTCATAAACCCATTGCTTGTGTGGAGAAAAGCTTTTTCCGAAACTTCCGTTAATTACTTTTGCGCCATTATCTACAGCATAGCGAATTGCCAATGCAATATCTTTATCATATTCATCTCCGTCCGGCACAGCTCTAACAGTTAAAATCTCAACATTATTAGCAATTCCATCCCCACCTAAATTGTTACCGCGAACTTGTGCAATAATTCCGGCAACGTGAGTTCCGTGGAGTGCTTCTTCTTTATCGGGACCAAAAACCACATTATTTCCGTAATGATCATTTTTGATGTCTTCAGGGTTATCGCCTACGATTTTTCTTCCGTCAAATTCTTTGTTTAAATTGTAATCTAACTGATCATAAACCTGTTTTCTATAATCTTTCAATTCTGCTTCAGGATCAAATGTTGGACCTGCATTAGTGAAAATTTGGGTCATGATCATTTTACTTTGCGAAACTTTTGAATCGGTTGAAGTAATCGTGCTTAAATCTTCAAGCTTATAGGTTGTTTTATTTAATGCCTTTTTAATAGTATTGTGAACATCTAATAAAAAATCTACTTGCTGTTTGTCTTTTAAAGCTTTTTCGTATTTCTCCGTATATTGTGCCAAAGCGTTTTTATACTCGGCAGAACCGTCGTCTCCTTTTTTAATGACACGTGTCATTTCAAGATTTTCATGCACGGCATCACCCAGGAAATTCCATCCGTGAATGTCATCAATAAAACCGTTTTTATCATCATCGATTCCGTTTCCTGCAATTTCTTTTGGATTTGTCCAGATCATTCCTTTCAGGTCTTCGTGTTCGATATCAACACCGGAATCAACAATACCAACGATTACTTTTACGCCGGTTTTTCCTTGTAATAATTCGGCGTAAGCCTTATCAACACTCATACCGGCAATAGTATCTTTTAGCAGATCAAGATGACTCCATCTTTTCAATTCATTTTCTGTAACCAGAGCTTTTTTTACAATAGCAAAAGGTGCAGTAATCGCTGCTTTAGGAGTTGACACCTGTGCTTGTAAGGTTACACTACAACCTGCTAAAACAAGTAATGCAAAAGCAGATAAACTATTTAGTTTTATATGACTCATGTATATAATTATGATAAAAGTTAAAATATGGGCCTAAATTATGATTTTTTGTTACAAAATACTAACCATTAACACTGTCTTATGAATATTTTGATTGCAATTTAAGAAATCGTCGAATATTGACAAGTACCTTTCCTATAATCACTTACTTCTATTTCGTACGAAAAATTACAGCAAAAATTATTTTTATTTTTCTGCTTCTATATAAAAGTAAAGAAATAACACAGCCTTTACGTCTTCCCGTAAGGAAAGTTAGTTTAAAACCTGTACACTTGCGCGACCGAATCATAAACTTATTCTATGAAAACAAAACTACTCTTATTGATTTTATTGGCAAATTTTTCTATTTATGCGCAAACTAGTTTAGTTCCGAATCCAAATTTTGAAAACTGGACGAACACTACAACAGCTGAAAATTGGACAAGTCAAAATAGTATCGCAAGATACTGGAATGGTCCTAACTCTGTAAATGTTTATAGTGCAGAACTAACATTAGTGAATGCTACTTTGCCCCCAAAGATCACTGCTCTTGTTCCACTGAAAGCTGGGGTAACCTATACAGTAAAATTTGATTACAAGTATGTAAGTGACAACTATAGTGGCGATCATCCTATTGCATTAAAAATATCACAAAACGGAAGTGCCAGTTCTATCTCTAGCAGTACTTTTGCAACAAATAATGCATGGACTGAAAAAGAAACAACTTTTACAGCAGATTCAGACATGTCGTATGAATTATCCATTTCTACCTTCAGTTTTGACAATAAACCTTTTAAAGTTTTAATTGATCACGTTGAAGTTTACGTTCAGGGTACAGAACAATACACACTAATTCCTGATTTGAATTTTGAAAAAAAACTTATTAGCTTAGGAATTGATTCAGGTACCCCGGATGGAAAAGTATTAACTAACAATGTGAATACGATAAGATCTTTAAATATTGGCGATAGTTACATTGTAGATCTTACCGGAATTCAAGATTTTACAGAGTTAACTTCATTAGGCGTATATTGGAATAAGCTTACAACTTTAAATGTTTCTAAAAACACTAAGTTAAAGTCGCTAAGCTGTGGCCAAAATTTTAATCTTGGTACTCTGGATCTCTCAAATAATCCAGAATTAACAAATTTAGATTGTTATGGTACCGGCTTAACAAATTTAGATCTTTCTAAAAATTTACTTTTAACTTCTTTAGATTGTAATAATAACAAACTAACGACTCTTGACGTTTCTAAATTAGTTAATTTACAAAATTTAGTTTGTTCTTCAAATCTCCTCACTACATTAGATACTTCAAACAATCCTGAATTATCAAAAATTGATTTCTATTCTAACAAAATTGCTAGTTTTGATGCTTCAAAACACCCAAAATTAACATCTTTAAGATGTGATGGAAACCCTATAGAAACATTAGACCTTTCTACAAATAAAGCTTTAACTACATTGAGCTGTTCAAGCACCAAGATTACCTCTTTAGATCTTTCTAAAAATACTTTGCTTACAAGTGTACAGTGCAACAATAATAATTCTTTAAAGCAATTGAACTTAAAAAACGGGCAAAACAGCATTATCACGGTAATAAATCTAAAAAGCATCGGTAACTTAAGCTGTATACTTGTTGATAACGTATCAGATGCTACTACAAAATGGGCCACTTTTAAAGATGCTACTACTAATTTTTCTGAGACTGTATGCGAAGAACCAAAATACACCTTAATACCAGACCCAAATTTTGAGAAGCATTTAGTTGCCATAGGAGTTGATGGTACAATAGATGGAAAAGTTATTACAAGTAAAATTGCTACTATTACCAGCGTATCATTATATACAGGCAGCTCTGATCCTCAAATTAGCACTCTGACTGGTATTGAAGATTTTGCTGCACTTGAAGAATTATCATTACCTCCAAACAGCAGATCTTTAATAAAAAACCTGGATCTTTCAAAAAACACAAAAATTAAAAAATTAAATTGTACAAGTGGAGTTTTAGAAACTTTAAACATTTCTAGTTGTTTGGCATTAATAGATTTAAGCCTGTCTTCAAATAATTTAACTTCTTTAGATCTTTCTAACAATACCGCTTTAACAAGTGTAAATTTAAGCGGAAATAAACTTACTTCTTTAGACCTGTCACAAAATACAAACATTACAGGATTGAACTGCTCTTTTAATCAGCTTACAACTTTAAATGTTTCTAAAAATTTAATGTTAACTAAATTAGAATTAGTTGGTAATAAAATTGCTTCTTTAGATGTTTCCAGTAATTTAAATTTAACAGATTTAACCTGTAATCAGAATTGGTTAACAAGTCTGAATATTTCTAAAAACATTGCTTTAACTACGTTAAAATGTAATAATAATAGTTTAGCTTCTTTGGATATTTCTAATTCGCCTAACTTAAAAAGCGTTATAGCTTCCAGAAACAGTCTTACTGCGTTTAATACGTCAAAAAATCCTGAATTAACAACAATTGATTTTGGATATAATAAAGTTACAAGCTTTGACGCTTCAGTCAATGCAAAATTAATCACTTTGAGTTGTTATGAGAATGCTTTAAAAACTTTAGACGTTTCAAAAAATCAAGCTTTAACTACTTTAGATTGTGGAAAAAATCAGTTTGCTTCTTTTGATCTTTCTAAAAACTATTTGATTACAACATTAAAATGTGCAGATTCGGATTATTTAACAGATTTAAATTTAAAAAACGGGAAAAACACATTGCTAGTAACTGCAGATTTAAGTTTTCTTAAAAATCCAATTTTGAATTGTATAGTTGTTGATGACGAAAATTACTCTAAAGCAAATTGGACTACAAAAAAAGACGCATCTGCTACATTTTCTATAAGCGCTTGTGCTGAACCAACTTATACCTTGATTCCTGACCCTAATTTTGAAGATCTTTTAATTGCAAGCCAAATTGATAAAGATGGTAAAAATGGAAAAATAAGGACTGGGAGTATTTCGAACCTGACTTCTTTAAGCGTTTATGCGCCAACAGCGAAAATTGCAGACTTAACAGGTATACAGGATTTCATAGCATTAGAGTCGCTTAACTGTGCTTATAATGCAATTACGACATTGGATCTTTCTAAAAATTTAAGTTTAAAAACACTAAGATGTTCTGATAACAAATTAGTCTCGTTAAACATAACAAAAAATTCAAATCTACAATCTTTAGATTGTTCTACAAATGAGATAACAGCATTGGATATTTCACAAAATATAGCATTAAACAGTGCATCTCTTTATAGAAATAAACTAGCCGTTTTAGATATTTCGAAAAACACAGCTTTAACGAAACTTTTAATTTCTAACAATTTATTAGCCACTATAGATGTATCTCAAAATACAGTATTAAAAGATTTTGATGTATCTTTTAATAAATTGACAACAATAGATGTTTCAAAAAATGCAGCATTGACTGATTTAAACGTTTCACTTAATCAATTAACAACTATTGATGTTTCAAAAAATACAAATCTAGTTAGCTTGGTAAGTACTAATAATCAGTTAACAAGTTTAGATGTTTCGAAAAACACAAACCTTACTTCTTTAAGTATTAATTATAATAAAGTGAACACGCTAGATTTATCATCAAACGTAGCATTAACATCTTTGCTGGCAGTTTCGAATAATTTAACAAGTTTAAATATTTCTAACAATAAATTATTGAACACATTGGAAGTATCATCTAACAAAATATCAAGTTTGGATGTTTCTAAAAATGCTGCTTTAAAAATTCTAAGAATATCTGAAAATACTTTAAATACACTTGATGTATCACAAAACCCAGCTTTAACATTCTTAAGTGTAACTAGTAACCAATTAACAAGCCTGAATTTAAGAAATGGTAAAAACACATTGATAAAGAACGGAAATATCACGCTTTATACAAATCCAAAATTATATTGTGTTCTTGTTGATGACATTGCATATTCTAATACCAATTGGTCAAATAGCAAAGATGCGTATGTAACTTACAACACAGAATGCACCGGAGAATTAACTTTACCGGCAAACAATTTTGCTATAGAAACCAAAGGCGAGTCTTGCCTTGGTGAAAACAATGGAGAAATAAGTATTGTAGCCAAAACAGCATTTGACTATGTTGCCACCGTTAATGACAAGCCTTATACTTTTACAAACAATAGTTTAAAAGTTACTTTAGCTCCGGGTGTTTACAAAATCAAGATTACTATTCCTAATATGATTTTCGAGCAAAACTTCAATGTAACAATTGCAAAAGGAGCTACAATTGCTGGAAAATCTAGTATTACATCTAAAAAAGTAGATATCGAAATTACTGAAGGAACTGCGCCTTTTACAGTTTTTGTTGACGGAGCAGAACAGTTTCAAACAACAGATTCTAATTTCTCATTAGAACTTAGCGAAGGAGGATTAATCGAAGTTGCAACTGCAAAAGCTTGTGAAGGAGTTTATGCTAAAAAGGTTAAAACAACAGAGATCTTAGGAACAATTCTTTCTGCTTATCCGAATCCAACTAGTGGAAGCTTTGAGATTGAAATACCAACTGACAAAAATGAAGTTGTAATTGAATTATACAATTTTGGAGGTCAATTAGTTTCAAGCAAAACCTATACTATCGAAAATGGAACTGCAAAATTAAATCTTGAAAATCAACCATCAGGAATTTATGCAGCCAAAATCTATTTAGAAACTCCAGAACACATTAAAATCATAAAAAAATAAAGATGAAGAATTTTATATACCTATCAATCATTGGTTTACTATTTTCAGCCTGCGGAAGCGGTGGCGACGACGATCCTGTTGCCCCGGTAAACACTGCTCCAACCGTACCTGTATTAGCAAGTCCGACAGATAATAAATTATGTTTAGACAATACTGTTGTTTTTCAATGGAACCAGGCCACTGATACCGAAAAAGACGCTGTTGTTTATCAAATTCAGGTTGCAAAAGATAATGGGTTTACTCAAATTGTATCCACTCTTGACGGAACATCCAGCCTTACCAATACTGCTACGTTAGATAAAAATACTGCCTATTATTGGAGAGTAAAAGCAACAGATGCTAAAGGTTTGGCAAGTGCTTATACAGCAACTTATAAATTTTATACTGCTGGTGTAGCTGTGGTAAATCATTTGCCTTTTTCACCAACGATAGGATTACCAGCAATAAACAGTGTAATAAATACTGCAACAGCAACACTAAGTTGGACAGCATCTGATGTTGATACTGTCGATATACTTACTTATGATGTTTATTTTGGAACAACCAATCCGCCAACTGCAAAAATTGGCGATAACATCTCGGCACTTACGGTCACTACCGCTGTTGAACCTACAAAACAATATTACTGGAGTGTTGTTGTAAAAGACAATAAAGGAGGAGAAACTATTGGTCAGGTTTGGAAGTTTAAGACCAATTAGAATTTAAAAATTACAATTTAGTTACAATAAAAAATCCCATTTCATTCAGTTGAAAATGGGATTTTTTTTATATTTTCCAAACCCTACAAAATAAAAGATTTCATATCGACTTTTAACCTCGGCACAAAATACGATTTACCTCTTGATTTCTACATTAAATGTTCCTTGGTTTATAATTTTGATAACAAACCTAAAGGCGGTACTCCAAAAAACAATTATGTTTTTTGGACAACAGGTGAGTCGAAATTAGAATTATTACGATCTCTTCTAATTTAAACACATAAAAAAGGGCCGTCTAAATGACAGCCCTTTCTTAAAATATTTCTGAAACAGAATTATGAGTTACCACATAATTTAGTATAATCATCAAACATTTTGATATACGTTTCTTTGTTTTCAAAGTCATAAGCACCTTTATCAATGCTTTCGATCATTTGTGGACAATCAGAAAAATATTCTCTTAATGCTTTTCTTCTTCCAAGGAAAACCGGTGGACTAAAGAATTCATCCTGAGCTGGTTTTTTCAAAGAATAATCATCCTGTGGAAAGAATTCATGATACAATGAAACTTTACCTCCTTTTTTAACTTCTTCGAACAATGAATATCTTTTTGTATTGGTTTCCACTTTATCACCTAATGATACTAGAGGCACTCCTCTTCCAGCTTTACCTACAATGTACATTCTGCCTTCATTATCTTTAATGTTAACAACCTTTTTCAAATTTGTTTTCTCAGGTTTTTTCTGTCCGTCAATATAGATTCTAACACTGCTTTTTTCTGAACCAATACCGTCCATCATAGCTCTAAAACCAGACACTGTTTGTTCTGTTCTCAAATCTACCAATTCTGGAAAATCACTGATAATTCTAACTTTACCTTTAAAAACTTTTGCATCTACGTCTAAAACTTCACCGTCAAACTCAGCATATTTAAACGCATTAGGTGATTTTTTGTAAGCAGCCAAAACTGGCTCTGCCTGAATAGCTTCAATTGTAAATGCTTTTTCAGTAATCTTTTTATATTTATCAATATCTTCGATTACACGTGTTAAGTAAGGATAATCATCTCTCATACCTAAAAAGCTTTTTTCATTTTCTTTTACTCCAAGCATATATTTATTTGCCTCATCAACATTTCCTAAAAGAATATAAGTAGCAACTAGATTATAGTTGGCACTAAATCTTATTTTTTTAGCTAAATCTTCATCTTCTTTATCTTGAAAGTTCACATATTCTAACCAATATTTTTGTGCTTCTCCAAATAAATCTGCCCAATTTTCTCTGTCTACATCAACTAAAGTTGGCAAAACCTGAACAGATTGATTGAACTCGTCTACATTAAAAGTAGATTTTGATTTTTTCTTCTTTTCAAGATCAACATATTTTAATTTGTTAATCGCCGGACCGTACAAATAGAATCCTTCAAACTCAGCAATCATCGCATTAAAATTATCACTTAATATTTTAAAGGCTAAATTGTCATAAGTATCTGATGGATTTGTAACAAACATACATACTTTAGGAGTAGTATATCTTTTGTAAATTACCTTTCCTGATTTATCTGAGATTTCTAAATTAGACTCTAAACCAATATAATAAGCCGGTGCTTTTTGGTAATAAGTTTCTAAATAATCCTCGTCGTGTATTAGCTCATAACGAGTTAAATTGTATTTGATTTTAAAATCTCCATCGTTAGATTTTTTTAAA
The DNA here is from genome assembly GCF_001427905.1 of Flavobacterium sp. Root420. Lineage (GTDB taxonomy): Bacteria > Bacteroidota > Bacteroidia > Flavobacteriales > Flavobacteriaceae > Flavobacterium. Next base: position 127,667 of record NZ_LMEF01000012.1, on the reverse strand, counting down.
CCTGAGATTGCAAAGCTTTCATTGAATTTTTCTGCAGAAAAAGGTAGTTTTCTAAGATTAAAACTGCTTTCTAAACCTGGAGACAGGTCTAAAACCATTTGGTATGATTTATACTTTCCGTACTTAGTGTCTACTGGTGGAACAGGTCCACGTAAATTTAATCTGTTTGTAACGGCAGTCGTCTTACCAAAAGCCATTGAAGTCATCTGACCACAAACAGTTTGATTTATACCAGTAAGTACCAGTAATAAAATAATTTTTGTAATGTTTTTCATGTATTTCTATTTAAGGGCTGGGTTATGTGTGGTATTTAATTTCGACGCTTTAAAACTTGCAATTAATTTATTAGCTTTTTCGATTAAACCTTTTCCGTCGCTTTTATCATAATCATTAGCAATTAATTTTTCAGATTCAGCAATCGCTTTCTCTGGCTGATCTAACATTATATAAATCACAGCCAAATTATAGTAAGCAGAATATCTCAATTTACGAGAAGGTTTGTTGTCTTCCGGATATTTCGTTTTCAAAGAATCAAAATATTCAATTAAAGGCTGCATGTTTGATTTTAAATCATCTATTGGCTCATCAGCCTTCATAGTAGCAAACAAAGCCTTAACTGCTTGTATTGCTTCAATTTGAGCATTTCCTTCATCGCTTTTAGCATCCAAAATCCAAAGAATCTCGTTATCATTTTTAGGCTTAAATCCGTAAGTATAATTGATATTCGAATTAAAACTATTTAATGAATTGTCTGCAAATTCTCTAAGTTTTTGGTCACGGATCGCACCTCTGTTTAGACGAAATTCCTTCATTGGTGCAGAAGGATCTGTATACTCTTTTGACTTATACTCTAATGTTCCGTTAAAACTAATGTTATAACCATCAGTAACAGCTGTAGTATCTTTTTTAACAATAGCGTTTTTCAAAAATCTATTGGTTGGTGCAGCAGCTTGTATCGTTTTTTCTGCCTGAACTTTTGCATCTGTTTCGGTTGGTGTATGTGGCCCTTTTATTTTAGCATAACCTCTGGCAGCATACGTTGATGTAACAGAATAGTATTCTGTTCTGCTGGTCACTCGTCCGTCTTTGTCTTTCTTTTCATCAACTCTGGTTTGAGGAGAAGCACCACTTTCGACAAAATCTTCTAAATTAAGTTCAATGTCAACTGTCCCATTTTCCTCTACTTTTTTCCAGCCAAATATATTAATCTTGTCATTTAGACTGATTGGATCTATGTAGCTTTGTAAAGCTCCACCTAATCTTACTCTCGAAGAAAAAGTTCTTTTTTCGAAAGACACTGGCTCTTTTGGAAGAATTTGATAACTGACGTTAAAGTAAAAACGATCCAAATCTACTTTCTGGGCTTTGGAGCTAAAAATAGACATGAATAAAATAAAAGTAATGATTTTTTTCATAGGTTAATTATTAATAATTTTGAGCTACAAACCTATTTATAATATTTTAAAAAAGCAACTTTAAAACCCTGTAAAAGAATGAAGTTCGCATTAATTTTACACAATCCTAAAGCGTAATCAATCAGACAGTTATAAAAATTTATTTATTACAAATTTTAGTAGAAATTAACCTAAATAATCCTGTTAATGCATTGATGAAGTACAGATTTTACTTAAATAAAAAACAGGGCTTTTCTTCTTTAAAAACCTAAAAAAAACCCTACAATTATTTAACTCTAAAAAAATTTAGAAAATATCTTCACAAGTGAAGACCTCTTTTAATCGAACACCTTTTTCAGTATGTTCTACAGTTATGATTTGGTTATGAGCATCGTGCTCCAGAAATAAATAATAATTTTGATCAGCGGCGGCGTTTAGTAATTTTGACTTTTCAGGCATGGTCAATAAAGGTCGGGTGTCATAACCCATTACATATGGAAGCGGAATATGCCCGGCTGTCGCCAATAAATCGGCACAAAAAACAATCGTTTTATCGTTATATTGAATATGCGGAATCATCTGTTTTTCGGTATGGCCATCAACATAAAAAATTCCGAAATTCATTTCTTCAGAAAATGCTACGCCAGTTCGTCCTTCGTCCTCGGGTCCAAAATCAACATCAGGGCGTTTTATAAAATTCAATTGCCCACTTTCCTGCATCGGTAAAATATTTTCGGATAAAAAAGAAGCTTTTTCCCTTAGATTTGGTTTGGTTGCCCATTCCCAATGATTTTCATTTGTCCAATATGTAGCATTTTTAAACGCAGGCTCATATCCGGTTTTATCAGCATTCCATTGTACACTTCCGCCACAATGGTCAAAGTGTAAATGTGTCATAAAAACATCGGTAATATCATCTCGCTGAAAACCATATTTTGCGAGCGATTTATCAATCGAATGTGATCCCCAAAGCGAGTAATAACCAAAAAATTTCTCTGATTGTTTGTCTCCCATTCCCGTATCAATCAAAATCAGGCGATTTTGATCTTCAATAAGCAAACAACGTGCTGCAATATCAATTAAATTGTTCGCATCGGCCGGATTGGTTTTATTCCAAATTGTTTTAGGAACAACACCAAACATAGCACCTCCGTCTAATTTAAAATTTCCGGATTCTATTGGGTAAAGTTTCATGAGAGTAAATTTCTTATAGAACAAATCTAGGAAATCCAATTTCCTTATACTAGAAATTTTTCCCTAAAATCTTTACAAGAGTTTTATTCCAGTGTAATCGAAGTGTTTCCGAAAATTTCCTGTTTGTCGAAGAAGTTGACAAAATAAGTTCCCTTTGGAAAATGACTTTCATCACAATTCAGAATTCCATATACATTTGCTGGTTTTCCCTGGAAATCAACTGTTACTATAAAACTGTAAACTAAAGCTTTATCATTTCCAAATTCGATTAGTTTATTTTCTCCTAAAACATTATTTTTTTGATCCAAAACCTGAACATAAAAAATTCTTTTTCCAGTTTTTGCAATCGAATTTCCATTTATGGTAAAACTTACTTTGAGCTTTTGAGCATTTTTGGCTCTATCTGTTTCCAGTTCTTTTCCGGATTTTTTCTCAAGAAGTGCCACCGCCTTAAAATTATTCATTGTTAGTTTTGAAGCATCTTTTAAAGTTGATTCCAACTTTTTTTGTTTAGAAACTAAAGTGTCATTTTCAGCCTTTTGTTGATACATAACCACATTTTGATTCTCAATTTCAGTTAATAAATTTTTATTTTGAGACTTTAGTTTTTTAACTTCCACAACATTGGAAGTTAGTGAAAGCCTCAGGTCAGAAAGTTGCTTGCGATACAACACTATTTGTTCTGTCGAAGGATCCTGTGATGCTCTGATGATTTCCATCAGATTTTCAACATTTCTTTTCTCAATTTCTAATTGCTGCGATAATGATGTCTTCTCTAAAATTGCAACATCATAGGCCAATTTTAGAATATTTAAAGAATCTAGTATATCTTTTTGAGCGAGTTCGCGCTCACTTAGTATTGTATTTTGTTTTTTATCTGTTATATTTTTAGACAAATTAAAATCAAGACCTGACTCTTTACTAAAAATATAAAATGTAGCACCTAATCCAAAAACAAATAATAGTGCAAAAAGTGTTTTTACCCACCCGTTTTTATAATGTTTTTTCATAATTACTCCTAATTTTACGCAAAAATACTACAATTTTATTAGCTGAAATACGTATAAATACGGTATTTTAACTTAAAACAAACATTATTACTAAATTTCAAATAAAAATAAGAACTCATTTCAAATGCTTAAAAAAATAAGTTTTGTTTATAGTAAAATAGATTTTTATAAAACAAAATAACTTCTATCTATTTTAACATTTGTTATAATAATGTGAACCGTTATGGAAAAAGGTTTTTAAGTCGTATCTTTGCAGACAATTTCATTTGAACATTGAAACACAGTACTTTAAAAATGTAATGTTTCTTGATTACTATTTTAAAAGTGATTTAAAAATGAAAGAAAAAACAAATACTAATATACAATGATAAAAGTTTCTGATACAGCCAAAAAGAAAATCATCGACTTGATGAAAGATGATGGTTTTGATGCCGCACACGACTATGTACGCGTAGGTGTGAAAAGTGGCGGATGCTCTGGTTTGTCATATGATTTAAAATTTGATAAAACCAAAGGCGAAGACGATAAAATATTTATAGACAACGACATAACAATTGCAGTGGAGAAAAAATCATTTCTTTATTTAGCCGGAACAATCTTAGAATTTTCTGGAGGGCTAAACGGAAAAGGATTTGTATTCAATAATCCAAATGCAAGCAGAACTTGTGGTTGTGGAGAATCATTCTCTCTTTAGTCAAAAGTCGAAAGTCAGAAAATCTTAAAGACTGCAATTGACTTTCAAACTTTAGACAATAAAACTTTAAGACAATAAAAAAACAATGAGCAAATACACAGAAGACGATTTAAAAATCGAACTCGAAACTAAAGAATACGAATACGGGTTTTACACCGATATTGAATCGGAGACGTTTCCTATTGGCTTAAACGAAGAAATCGTGCGAGCTATTTCTCTTAAAAAAGAAGAACCGGAATGGATGACCGATTGGCGTATCGAAGCTTTCCGTGCCTGGAAAGAAATGATTGAGCCGGAATGGGCAAATGTTCATTATGTAAAACCAGATTTCCAAGCCATCTCTTATTATTCAGCTCCAAAACAAGTAGATCCTACTAAAACGTTGGATGATGTAGATCCGGAACTTTTAGAAATGTACAAAAAGTTAGGAATCTCTGTCGATGAACAAAAAATGATGAACAATGTCGCTATGGATATTGTTGTCGATTCTGTTTCTGTAGCTACTACTTTCAAAAAGACATTGGGAGAAAAAGGAATCATTTTCTGTCCGATTTCTGAAGCTATCAAAGAACATCCTGAATTGGTAAAAAAATATTTAGGAACTGTTGTCCCTCAAAAAGACAACTTCTACGCAGCATTAAATTCAGCGGTTTTCTCTGACGGAAGCTTCTGTTATATCCCAAAAGGCGTTCGTTGCCCAATGGAACTTTCAACGTACTTCAGAATCAATCAGGCAGGAACAGGACAATTCGAAAGAACACTTGTTATTGCTGATGCAGGAAGTTATGTTTCATACCTTGAAGGCTGTACGGCTCCAAGTCGTGACGAAAACCAATTGCACGCTGCTGTAGTTGAATTAATTGCTTTGGATGATGCAGAAATTAAATATTCTACCGTTCAAAACTGGTTCCCAGGAAACAAGGAAGGAAAAGGTGGAGTTTATAACTTCGTAACCAAAAGAGGTTTATGCGAAACAAACGCTAAAATTTCATGGACACAAGTTGAGACAGGTTCAGCTGTAACCTGGAAATATCCTTCATGTATATTAAAAGGAGATAATTCGGTAGGAGAATTTTATTCAATTGCCGTTACCAATAATTACCAACAAGCAGATACTGGAACCAAAATGATCCATTTAGGGAAAAACACTAAATCGACTATTATTTCTAAAGGTATTTCGGCTGGTAAATCACAAAACAGTTACCGTGGATTAGTGCAAATTAGCCCTAGAGCTGAAAATGCCAGAAACTTTTCGCAATGTGATTCATTATTAATGGGCAACAATTGCGGAGCACATACTTTCCCGTATATCGAAAGTAAAAATCCATCGGCTAAAATCGAGCACGAAGCAACTACAAGTAAAATTGGAGAAGATCAGGTTTTTTATTGTAACCAAAGAGGTATCCCAACTGAAAAAGCGATTGCCTTAATTGTAAACGGTTTCAGTAAAGATGTATTGAACAAATTACCAATGGAATTTGCTGTTGAAGCTCAAAAATTATTAGAGATCTCTTTAGAAGGCTCTGTAGGTTAATTAGAAAATGGAAGGTAAGAAAGTAATCATTTTAGGTTCATCCAGAAAAAACGGAAACACAACAAAAATTGTAGACGAGATTTCTAAAGAACACGAAATAGATGTAATTAATCTGAGTGATTATAATATTTCCTATTATGATTACGAAAGCAAAAACAAAGAAGATGATTTTCTTCCTTTAATAAGAAGAATACTTGAAGAGTACGACACTTTAATTTTTGCAACGCCAATATATTGGTATAATATGAGTGGAATAATGAAGGTTTTCTTTGATCGTTTTTCGGATTTAATCCGAATTGAAAAAGAAACCGGAAGAAAACTTAGAGGAAAGAAAATTGGTGTGATATCAAATTCGCACGACGATGAAATCGAAGAAAGCTTTTACATCCCGTTCAAAAAATCAGCCGATTATTTAGGCATGGAATATTTAGGACACGCGCATTTTAATGCCAACATTCTAAACCAAACAACAAAAATAGAATTGACATTTATATAAAAATTAAAAAACAATGTTATCAATAAAAAACCTTCACGCCGGAATTGGTGATAAAGAAATCCTTAAAGGAATTAATATAGAAGTTAAAGCTGGCGAAGTACACGCGATCATGGGACCAAACGGTTCCGGAAAAAGTACACTTTCGGCTGTTATTGCCGGAAACGAAAACTACGAAGTTACTGACGGACAAGTTTTCCTTGACGGAGAAGATCTTGCTGATCTGGCTCCTGAAGAAAGAGCACACAAAGGAGTTTTCCTTTCGTTTCAATATCCTGTAGAAATTCCCGGAGTAAGTGTAACTAACTTTATGAAAACGGCTATCAACGAAACTCGTAAAGCAAACGGTCAGGAAGAAATGCCGGCTAACGAAATGCTAAAAGTTATTCGTGAGAAGTCGGAATTATTAGAAATTGACCGTAAATTTTTATCTCGTTCTTTAAACGAAGGTTTTTCCGGAGGAGAGAAAAAAAGAAACGAGATTTTTCAAATGGCAATGTTAGAACCAAAATTGGCTATCCTTGACGAAACCGATTCTGGTCTAGACATCGATGCTTTAAGAATTGTGGCTAACGGAGTTAACAAATTGAAAAGCGAGAAAAACGCGATTATCGTGATCACACACTACCAACGTTTGTTAGATTATATCGTTCCTGATTTCGTTCACGTTCTTTACAACGGAAGAATCGTAAAATCAGGCGGAAAAGAATTGGCTTACGAATTGGAAGAAAAAGGGTACGACTGGATTAAAGCGGAAAACTAAATTTTTTGTTTCAAGTTTCATGTTTTTTTTAGTTTCAAGTTAAACTGTATTTTGTAAGTTTAAACTTAAAATAATAAAACAGAAATTATAGCAACAATTAATAGATTTGAAGATTTAGAAATCTGGAAAGAAGCTCGACGATTAGCAAAGAAATTCACTCAATTGCTATTGAGACAGAATTAAAATCAGATTTAAGATTTAAAAATCAAATAAAAGATTCTTCTGGTTCAGTAATGGATAATATTGCTGAAGGTTTTGAAAGAGATGGAAATTTAGAATTTCGACAATTTTTATCAATCGCAAAAGGTTCGGCCGGAGAAACAAGATCTCAACTTTATAGAGTTTTTGATTTTGAATACATTTCAGAACAAAAATTCGAAGTTTTAAAAACAGATTATGAAAACTTAAGTGGTAAAATAAAAAACTTTATCACTTATCTCAATAAGAAAGAGTTCAAAGGAAATAAGTTCCAGTAGATCAACCTGAAACTTGAAACCTGAAACTCCGAAGGAAACAACTACGAAAATGGATTTAAAAGAAAAATTAGTATCGTCTTTTATGGCTTTTGAAGAGCGTGTCGATGTACATTCAGATTTACATGACATTCGCACCAATGCCTTAAAAAACTTCGAAAATAAAGGTTTCCCAACCAAAAAAGAAGAAGCCTGGAAATATACATCCCTAAACGCCATCTTAAAAAATGACTTTACGGTTTTTCCTAAGCAGGAAAATGCAATCGAATTTAACCATGTAAAAAAATACTTTTTACACGAAATTGACACTTATAAATTAGTGTTTATTGATGGTGTTTTTAGTTCACACTTGTCTTCTACAACACATGACGGAATTGATGTTTGCTTGATGTCATCGGCATTGACCAAACCAAAATATAAAATGATTATTGATAAATACTTCAACCAAATTGCAAGCAAAGACGAAAGTTTGACTACGTTGAATACTGCATTTGCAAGTGAAGGGGCTTTTATCAATATTCCGCAAAAGAAAGTCGCTGACAAACCTATTGAGATCATGTATTTCTCAACAGGAAATGAATCTGCTTTATTAGTTCAGCCTAGAAATTTGATTATTGTGGGTGAGAATTCACATGTTCAAATTATCGAACGTCACCAAAGTTTGAATGAGAATCCGGTTTTAACCAATTCGGTTACAGAGATTTTTGCTCAAAAACGTGCAATTGTAGATCACTACAAAATTCAAAACGACAATCTTGAAGCAAATTTAATTGACAACACTTACGTTTCGCAACAACAGGAAAGCCACGTTTATGTGCATACCTTTTCTTTTGGAGGAAATCTGACTCGTAACAATTTGAACTTTTATCATTTTGGAGAGAGATTGACAAGCACACTAAACGGAATCACAATCATTGGCGAAAAACAACACGTTGATCATTATACTTTGGTAAACCACGCAACGCCAAATTGCGAAAGTTTCCAGGATTATAAAGGAATTTTCTCTGATCGTTCAACTGGAGTTTTCAACGGAAAAGTTTTGGTAGAAAAAGAAGCTCAAAAAACAAATGCTTTCCAAAAAAGCAACAATATTTTATTGAGCGACAAAGCCACTATCAACGCAAAGCCACAATTAGAAATTTTTGCTGACGACGTAAAATGTTCTCACGGTTGTACTGTTGGACAATTAGACGAAACAGCAATGTTCTACATGCAATCTCGTGGTATTCCTAAAAAAGAAGCTAAAGCTTTATTGATGTACGCATTCTCAAATGCCGTTATCGAAAGCATCAAAATACCGGAATTAAAACAAAGAATTACTAAAATCATTGCCATGAAATTGGGCGTGAATTTAGGATTTGATTTGTAGAAAATTCTATTCTTAAAAAATAAAAACCGATAAGCTTTTTTAAGTTTATCGGTTTTTTTATGCTCTCCTGCAAGGTTTCCGTAACCTTGTAGGCATCGAAACGCAAACATAAAACCTACAAGGTTTTGGAAACCTTGCAGGAATAAAACAATCTTATTTCTTCACACTATCAATTACCCCCTTCAAAAACCCATTAAAATCAAAACTTTTATCACCCTCTCTCACTCCCATTCTCACAATTACCATATCCAATGACGGAATAATCGCTACCATTTGTCCTTGGTAACCACTGCAGTAAAACATATCACGAGGAACGTCCGGGAATTTCCCTCCGGCATTTAACCAAAACTGTGCTCCATATTTTCCTTCAGAAGTATTCGTTGGTGTTGCCGTATATTTAACCCAGCTTTCATCTAAAATTTGTTCTCCGTTCCAGTTCCCTTTATGAAGATATAACAATCCAAATTTTGACCAGTCTCTTGGTGTTGCCCATCCGTAAGATGAACCAACGAAAGTTCCTGACATATCTTGTTCGACTATCATCGAGTTCATTCCAATTTTATCAATTACAGCACTGTACCAAAAATCAAGATATTCTTGTTGCGTTTTAAACTGGCTTCTTAAGATTCGGGATAATAAATTGGTTGTTCCAGACGAGTAATTCCAATGTGTGTTGGGTTTAAATTGTGCCGGTTTATCCATTTGCACTTTTCCCATATCTTCTGCCTGAAAAAGCATTTTTGTCGCATCGCAAATCGTGCTGTAATTCTCTTCCCATTCTAAACCAGAATTCATATGCAATAAATCATTAATCGTAATAATTTTACGATCGTCTTTTTGCCATTCTGCAATTGGAGCCGGTTTATAAATATCAATTTTTCCTTGTTTGGCTAAAACACCAAAAGCAGAACTTGTGATACTTTTTGTCATTGACCAGCCTAAAATTTTACTGTCTTTATTAAAACCCGTATCATACTTTTCAGCGATCAATTTGTCTTTATATAAAACCACAACGGCGCGTGTTCTCTTTGCTTTTCCTCCACTTTTATCAAATGAATCATCGACAGCGCTTTTCAATTTTGTATAATCAACATTTGAAAATACTGTGTCTTTTGGTTCATTGTTACCGTAAGGAAAAGGAAGATTATTGGTTAACTTGGTTCTTTTCGGAAGTAAATAAGGTTTCGAAACATCGAACCCATCATTAATTAAAGTTGCTCCTAAACCTTCTCTGTAAATCGCTTTTCTTTCTTTTAAACCATAAACAGCAGAAGTAGCAAACTTCCCGGCCTCATCGATTGAATTCGTTGCCAAATCAATCATATCAATATCATTGTCGGTTTTCTGAATTAAATCTAACGATCGATTATCCATAAAATGACCGGAAGCGACACTTTTAGCAGAAAAACCAGAAATCAAATCCAGTTTCGGATAAGTCGTAAATCCGAAATACAAAAATGCCAGAGCTAAGACAAGCACAAGTAATTTGAGAAATTTTTTCATAATGATAACAGCTATTTTTTATGCAATATAAATAATTTATGTTCACGATATTACTATCTAATTTAGATTTCCATTTCAGATAATTTATAAAATCAAATCTAATTTTAAAGAATCAATATTTAAGCCTGCAATTGATGGCACTATAAAAGGAAATTATCGAATTGCCGTAGAAACAAATTTAGTTTTAGTACTTTTGTAAATAGAATTTTTCTAAATAAGACATGCTAGATATCCAAAAAATAAGAGCTGAATTTCCAATACTTTCACAAAAAGTAAACGGAAAACCATTGGTATATTTCGACAACGGAGCAACTTCGCAAAAACCACAAATTGTGATCGACGCTGAAGTGAAATATTATCAGGAAATAAATGCCAACATTCATAGAGGTGTTCATACATTAAGTCAATTAGCTACTGATGCTTACGAGGTGTCTCGCGGTAAAGTGCAACAACATATTAATGCGAAATTTGCTCACGAAGTACTGTTTACTTCAGGAACAACATTTGGAATCAATTTAGTAACGAACGGTTTTGCTTCGATTTTAAAATCGGGCGATGAAGTAATTGTTTCGTCTTTAGAACACCATAGCAATATTGTGCCCTGGCAAATGTTATGCGAAAAAACCGGAGCCACTTTAAAAGTGATTCCGATGAACGAAAATGGTGAATTGATCATGGAAGCTTTTGATGCTTTGTTATCAGAAAAAACAAAAGTCGTAACGGTAAATCATATTTCGAACGCATTGGGAATCATAAATCCGATCAAATATATTATTGATAAAGCACATGCCGTTGGTGCTGCCGTTTTGATTGATGGCGCACAGGCAGTTCCGCATTTAAAGCCAAATGTTCAGGAATTAGATTGTGATTTTTATGCTTTTTCAGGACATAAAATGTGTGGTCCAACCGGAACCGGAATTTTATACGGAAAAGAAAAGTGGTTAAACAAACTTCCTCCTTATCAGGGCGGTGGTGAAATGATCAAAGAAGTGACTTTCGAGAAAACGACTTATGCTGATCTTCCGCATAAATTTGAAGCCGGAACTCCAAATATCGCTGGTGGAATTGTGCTTGGAACCGCTATTGATTATTTAAATAATATTGGTTTTGAAAATATTCAGCAATATGAAAACGAATTATTAGCATACGCGACAAAAAGTTTATTAGAAATCGAAGGCCTGAAAATTTACGGAACCGGAAAAAATAAAGCTTCTGTCGTTTCGTTTAATATTGATGGAATTCATCCTTACGATGTCGGCTCTATTATTGATAAGTTAGGAATCGCCGTTCGTACAGGACACCATTGTGCGCAACCTATTATGAACTTTTTCTGCATTCCGGGAACTATTCGTGCTTCTTTCTCTTTTTACAACACTAAAGAAGAAATTGATGCAATGGTTGAAGCCGTTAAGAAAGCAAAAACCATGTTAAGCTAAAACACATTTTATGAGAACGATATCTTTATTACTCCTGATTCTTTTTATTGGAACGAGCTGTTCAAGCCAAAAAAAAACAGATATGACAGGAACTCAAATTGAATACACAGCCATGTCTCGAGGACTTTACAAAAGAATTGTAGTTAAAGATCAAAAAGTGACGGTAACAAATGGAAGAGATACCGAAGCAATTGTAAGTGAAATAGATAATGCAAAATGGAATAAAATTGTATCTGAATTTGAGAAAATAAATTTAGATAGTCTTTCTACTTTAAAAGCGCCAACTGAAAAACGATTTTATGATGGAGCGGCAATTGGAAATTTAAAAATAATTCAGAATCCAAAAACATACGAAACGACAGGTTTCGACAATGGTTTTCCTCCAAAGAAAATCGAAAAATTGGTAAATTTGCTGACGGATTTTGCTAAAAAATAATTATGACAATAAAAGAGATACAAAACGAAATAATAGACGAATTCTCAATGTTCGATGATTGGATGCAACGTTACGAGTACATCATCGAATTAGGAAAAAGTCTTCCGTTAATCAATGAAGAATACAAAACTGACGAGAATTTAATCAAAGGATGCCAATCGAAAGTTTGGTTGCATGGTGAGCAAAAGGACGATAAAATTATCTTTACCGCAGACAGTGATGCAATTTTAACCAAAGGAATAATTGCGATTTTAATCCGTGCATTCTCGAATCAAAAGGCGGAAGATATCATAAATGCCGACACTCAATTTATTGATGAAATTGGTTTAAAAGAACACTTATCTGCAACACGTGCAAACGGATTGGTGTCGATGATTAAAAACATTAAAATGTACGCTTTGGCTTTTAACTCAAAGAATAAAAATTAATTTAAACCATTAAGATATTAAGTTTCATTAAGAAGTAAACTTAATTTTCTTAACATTCTAAAAATTAGAATTAAGCATCATTAAAATAAAACTTAATTTTTCTTAATATCTTAATGGTTAGAAAAAAACACCGTATTTAAATGAACTTATAATCACTTATATGGTGAAAGAAAAACAAAACAAAATGGAACAAGAAATTGACACAAACGAATTAGGAGAATCTATTGTAAAAGTTTTAAAAGGCATTTACGATCCGGAGATTCCTGTAGATATTTATGAATTAGGATTAATTTACGACGTAATGGTTAACACAGATTATGAAGTAAAAATCTTAATGACATTAACCTCTCCAAACTGTCCGGTTGCGGAAAGTTTACCCAGAGAAGTGGAAGAAAAAGTAAAAACAATCGAACATATTAAAGATGTGGATGTTGAAATTACTTTCGATCCGCCCTGGAGCAAAGATTTAATGAGCGAAGAAGCAAAATTAGAATTAGGAATGCTTTAAATTAGTCATAAAGTCAAAAGTCATAAAGTCTACAAGTAAAGACTTTATGACTTTCGACATTGGACTTTAAGACTTCATTTATGGAAGAAATCATCAATAAAGTTGCCAATAGCGCCTTAGAAGTGTTTGATTTGGAAGATTATTATCCAAAGGGAATGCGAGTGCAAATTGACATTTCGCAATGGCTTTTAGAAGGTTTTTTATTGAAAGAAAAAGACTTTAGAGAGCATTTAAAAAATCATAATTGGTCGCAATATCAGGATCAATATGTAGCTGTAAATTGCAGTACTGATGCTATTGTTCCGGCTTGGTCTTTCATTTTAGTAGCCGTTCAGTTGGCGCCTTATGCTAAGAAAGTAGTCAACGGAACTATCGAAGATTTAGATGCAAGTTTATACGAAGAGCTTTTAAGCAAGCTTGATTATTCTATCTACAAAAACAAACCTGTTATCGTAAAAGGCTGTTCGAGAAAACCTGTACCAATGCGTGCGTATATATTAGCGACAACCTATCTGCAACCTTTTGCCAGAAGCATTATGTACGGAGAGGCTTGTTCAGCGGTTCCTTTGTACAAAGAAACTAAGAAATAACTTTCTTTTACGATCAATTAATACCGAACCTTTTAACGGTTTTTAGTATATTTGTTAATACACTTCTAAACTAAAGACTATGAGAAAGCTAACGTTATTACTTTTCATTTTAGTAAACTTTACTTTTGTACAAGCCCAAAATTCCGAAAAAGAATTAATTCAGAATACTGAAAAAGCAGTAAAAAAAATTAACGATACTATTGAAGGAGAAGGTTGGAAGACAAAGGGAACTGTTTCACTTTTATTAAATCAATCGAGTTTTAACAACTGGATTTCCGGAGGTGAAGACAGCTTTTCAGGAACTCTCGGAATCAATTACGATTTCAATTACAAAAAAAACGATATAACTTGGGACAATAAAATTCTTGCTTCCTACGGACTTTTACAGACCAAGAATGATGACTTCACAAAAAAAACAGATGACCGTTTAGAATTCAACTCAATAGTAGGGAAAAAAGCATTTGGACAATGGTATTACTCTTATTTTCTGAATTTTAGAACTCAGTTTTCAACAGGTTACATTTATAGTCAGGATCCTAACGGAAAAGAAATCAGAACCGAGCGCACCAAGTTTATGTCTCCGGGTTATCTAACAACTGGTCCGGGAATTTACTGGACAAAAGATGCTAATCTAAAAATTAACTTTGCACCACTTACTTCAAAATTCACTTTTGTAGACAGCGCTTATACAACAGGAATAAATCAACTAACTGGATTGCCTTATGTAGACGGAGAGTATTTTGGCGTTGATGAGGGTAAAAGTATGCGTTACGAACTGGGTTTCTATGCTTCCTTATATTACAAACTCGCGATTATGACTAACGTAACAGCCGAAAATACTTTGAATTTATATTCTAATTATTTAGAAGATCCTCAAAATGTTGATATCGATTACTCACTGAATATTATCATGAAAGTCAACAAATTTTTGTCCGCTAATTTATCCTTTCAGGCCATTTATGATGACAATGCCTATAAGGGTCTTCAAACCAGAGAAGTATTTGGTTTAGGGCTTAATTTCGGATTTTAATATTAAATTTTACCGCAAAGAGCGCAAAGATTTCTTTTTGCAAAGCTTAATTTATAAAAAAAGTTCGCAAAGCTGGATGTTGATCTAGCTTTGCGAACTTTGTGTTTATGATACTTGTATAAAAACTTTGCGCTCTTTGCGGTAAGGTTTTATTTATTCCTCGTCTTTTTCGTCATCTTTTTCGATTGCATCTTTATAATCCGGATACAAAAACTTATTATAAGGGAATCTGGTAATATGAATCTGGCGAACTGCTTCGTAAACTCTTTCTCTAAATTCCTCAAAATTTTCTTTATTGGTAGCCGAAATAAACAATGCATTTTCTTCTCCCAAACGATGCATCCAGGTTGCTTTCCATTCGTCAAGCGTATAATGTCTTGGCGTTTTCTCCGTCATTAAATCATCTTCATCGATCGTCAAATGCTTATAGGCATCAATTTTATTAAAAACCATAATTACAGGTTTCTCATGTGCCTTGATATCTTGTAAAGTCTGATTTACAGATGCAATATGGTCCTCAAAATCAGGATGCGAAATATCTACAATATGCAATAGTAAATCGGCTTCACGAACCTCATCTAATGTACTTTTGAAAGAATCTACCAATTGCGTTGGCAATTTTCTAATAAAACCTACAGTATCTGAAAGCAAAAACGGCAAGTTTTTAATCACTACTTTTCGAACTGTTGTATCCAGTGTTGCGAATAATTTATTTTCAACAAAAACATCACTTTTTCCAACCGCATTCATCAAAGTCGATTTTCCAACATTGGTGTAACCAACCAGAGCCACACGTACCATCGCACCACGATTGCTACGCTGAACACCCATTTGTTTATCGATCGTTTTGATTTTTTCTTTCAGTAACGAAATCCTGTCACGGACAATACGTCTATCTGTTTCGATTTCCGTTTCCCCGGGTCCACGCATACCAATACCTCCTTTTTGACGCTCAAGGTGTGTCCATAACCCAGAAAGCCTTGGCAATAAATAGATACATTGCGCCAACTCAACCTGAGTTCTGGCATAAGAGCTTTCGGCTCTTTGCGCAAAAATATCCAGAATCAAATTGGTTCTGTCTAAGATTTTACAATCTATAATTTTAGAGATATTTTTTTGTTGTGAAGGCGACAATTCATCATCAAAAATTAAAGTCGATATATCGTTTTCTTTTACAAAAAGATTGATTTCTTCAATTTTTCCCGTTCCCATAAAAGTTTTTGGATTCGGGCGTTCCATTTTTTGTGAAAAGCGCTTGATAACTTTACCTCCAGCGGTGTAAGTTAAAAACTCCAATTCGTCAAGATATTCGTTAAGTTTTTCCTCACTTTGATTTTGAGTTACAATACCAACAATGGCCGTTCTCTCAAAATTTATAACTTCTTTTTCTAACATAGCTTTGAATAAGGTGCAAATTTAATGATTTGTAGGACACTAACCCTTATAGAATTCTGTTTTTAAGTTCTATTTAAGAATTTTACCCATTCTAAAAAACAAAACCATTTAGAAAGTTAATTTCTAAATGGTTTTAAGAAAAACTGAAAGTACAGTTTTATTCGTAAATAAATGTTTTCTCTGTTTTTACAATTCCGTTCTCTTCAATTTGAGTACAGAAAATTGGAAAATTCAATTTGTTGTATTTATACTTTCTGCTTACAGCAACCAAAGCTGTAGACGAAGGGCTAAAATTCACTTCGTTATTATAGGATATTGCTTCAAAGCTAAACTCATCTTCGTGATACGAAATCATTGGTACAATTACTTTATAATTATCGCCAAACAAGCTCTGAACAATAAGTTGATCTACCGATTTTTTATCATCAAAAGTATAGGTTTTAGAGATTTTATCTCCCACCAGACCTTTGTGTCTTACCACATTATCATTCGTATAAACATACTCTATTTTACCAATAATCTGTTTGTTTTTATCACGTGAAGTACGTCTTACAATAATACCGTTTTCAACAATATATTCAATATCATCAAGTAAATTTTGATGGTTGGTACTTTTTTTAGTTGTTACTTTTATTCTCGCTCCTTCATAGCCAAAAGTCACTACTTTAGTAATGTAATCCGGCCCTTCCTGGTATTTTTTTACAAATTTTGTAATATTATTGTCTGCATCATAAGTGTAGTTTACAACTTCTTTCCAGTCGCTTCCAACTTTATCTTTTACGGTCATGTCTAGCAGTCCGGCTTTATTGTAAAAAAAATGCTGTACAACATCTGAAGTGGTAATGGTTTGTATTTTTCCATCTTTAAACACTACAGTTTTATTTATAATTTCACCATCTGTAGAGTTCTGGTAATTTGTTTTTACAATATTGATTTGTTTTAAACGAACAGGAGCAGTGTCGTCCTGGCTATGCACTAAGCATGGAAGTACCATCATCATGATGGCGATAAAGTAGGTTTTCATAATTTTAAGTATCAATTTGGGATGACCAAAATACAAAATTCCATCAAATTTTAATAGCTTAAATCTCAAAAAAAATACACTATTAAATTATCGCCCAAAAAACCAACACTTTAAATTCATTTTAAAAAAAAACACAACCTACTTTTCGCCAAAAATTTTAATGTCATCAACCATGAAAGCACCATTTAAAGTTTTGTCTTTCCCTGAACCAATATATTTAAATACAATATGAATATTTCCTGAATAAGCAGATAAATCAATTGCTCCGGAACTTATAAAAGCGCGGGGCGGCGTTGATAAAGAAGGAAATTTTGCTTCTAATTTTTTCCAATTTGCCTTCGTAACATTCGAGCCGTCGAAATTGGTAGAAACATAAACTTCCAATGCATTCAATGGAGAATCCATCTTCAAATCATGTTGTGCACTTCTAAAAGATAATACTGCATTTTTATAACTTGTCATATTAATTTTAGGAGAAACCAGCCAGGCAATATTCTCAGCAGCTGTTGTACTTGTCGTATTAAACTCTGCATAACCATTCCCTCCATAAACCATGCTTTTCCATAATTTTGATGCTTTTTCTACAATATTGCTCCAACCGGGTAATGTAAAATTTACATTGTTCTTTACCATTTGAAAATCTTCGGCAAAAAACGGAACATTTCTCTTTCTATTCATGACAACATCTTCTTTTGACCGAATCACCATTTGATAATCAGAACCAAATTTTGTCAAAATACCACGTACCGTCCCACTTCCTTCGGGAACCAATTGATCTGAAAAACTGGCAAAACTACTGGTCCTGAAAATAATCTGATTGCCTGTTTTATCCCTTAAATTCCAATTTGTCGAACCTCCAACATTATTAGTTTCTTCAAAATAATGACGACCCAACGCCGCTTCTGTAAATTCTACATCGGTAAGTTCTATCAACGTATTTAATTTATTATCATCTAATGCTTCTTCAATAGAAATTTTCTTAACCAATAGCTTTTTATCAACAATTGTACAAGAAGCATTCAATACATTTTTATAATCATTCTGCGAAATTCTGCCAATAGTAGGATCTCCGGCATTACTCACATTCAGACTACCTATTCGCAGTCCGCCATAAAATAAATCTGTAAACTGATTTTTAAGTTTTACAAATACTTTATTTCCCACACGATAATCAATGTAAGTGTTTGAAGCATCTACGGGAACACTAAAACCGATTGCAGAAATTCTTTCTTTTGCCAAAGTCTGAAACGAAATGGTCTTGAAAAAATTACCATCCTCATCACTTGACACTACATAAGCTTCTATAATATCATCATAGACATATTGTTTTGCAACCGTACCTGCAAAATCATGCACTTTTTCTACTGTTTTATTGACTGTCAAATCAGGTTGCGTACAATCTAATTTGGGAGTTTCAATATCATTATTACAGCCATAAATAAGTAATAATGAAAGTAAAATATTTATAAATATAAATAAATTCCTACTAATGTTTTAATTGAAATTTGAAATTAATTATGTAGCTTTGCCTATTTTTTGTTTTTTTAGGAGCTAAATTTTAAGCTGTCGTTCTAATTTTAGATACCATAAAAGCGATCAGAACGCCAAAGATTCCGATAAAAGCAAACGAAAACTGAAGTCCGAAATTTTGAGCAATATGTCCAATTACCGGAGGTCCCATTAAGAAACCAAGAAAGCTAACACTTGAAACTATCGTTAACGCTTCACCGGGTGGTACTGTAGGATTTTTTCCTGCTATGCTATAAACCGTAGGAACAATAGTCGCAACTCCCAAACCAACAGCCATAAAAGCAATCGTACACGGAATAATATAAGGAAGAAAAACAGCTGTAAAAAGTCCGGCAGAAATCATAACCCCACTGATTTGCATTACGCGTTCGCGGCCAAATTTGTTAATAAGATTGTCTCCTAAGAAACGTCCGCTGGCCATCATAATCATAAACGAAGTATATCCTAAAATTACTAACGCTCCGGGCGCTTTTACAATATCTTTAAAATATACACCACTCCAGTCAAACATTACACCTTCACTCGCCATACTGCAAAAACCAATAACACCAAGCCATAATAGGGTTGTGTCTGGCTTTACAAATATTTTTTTCTTCTCTGTTTTATGCTTGATTTTTTCTTTGGCTCTGACCAAAAAATTAAAATTAAATGCAACCATCAAAAGCACAATGGCACCTACAATTATAAAGTGATGCAACGGCGACAGTTTTAAAGCTAACATTCCTAAACCTACCAAAGCTCCGGTAAATCCGGCAAAACTCCACATACCGTGAAAAGCTGACATTATCGTTTTTTTGAAAAGTACTTCTGTATAGACACCCTGCGTATTTACGGCAATGTTCGCCAAGTTTCCGAACAGGCCAAACAAAAATAAACCTAAAGATAATTGTAATGCTGTTGTTGCCAAGCCTAAATTGGCTAAACAAAAAACATACATTATTAGGGAGAAAACCAAAATGCGGTGGCTTCCAAATTTGGTTACCATTTTTCCTGAAAAAGGCATAATGGCTAATTGTCCCATCGGTAGTGCAAAAAGTATAGATCCTAAATCTCCTTCGGTCAAATGCAAAGCGGTTTTTATATCCGGAATTCGACTTGCCCAGGTTGCAAAACTTAACCCCATTCCGAAATAAAACATTCCAACAGCAAAACGAATTCGGTTTAAATAAGAAGCTTTTGCTTCTCTATAGACTTTCTTAATTTTTCCTTTAGTTTGGAAAAGTGATAACGGATTGAAGTTGATCAAAATAATGCTTTTTTGGATTTCTACTATAAAAATACAAAAAATGACTTTACCCACTAACGAAGACCACCAGTTCCTCAATTTATAACGTTATATGTTTATAAGTTACAACGCTACAAAAGTTTTAAACACATAGAAACATAGATTTATTCTCCAACTATAAAAAAGGCGTTTCACTTGTCAAAAAGACACATAGCTATGTGTTTTTAAGCAAGCGAAACGCCTTCTGTAGACACAGAAAACTATGTCTCTATGTGTTTAAATCTATAAGTTAATTAACCTCTGTTGTGCATTACTCGCAATAGCCGCTTCGATAATCTGCATTACTTTTACGCCATCCTGTGCGGTAACGGGTTCTGTTTTATTGTTTACAATACAATCATAAACACCATCAAAAAATGAGAAATAATTTCCCTGAAGCGTTGGTATTTTTTCTCGGATTACTTCCCCATTAATTTCTGTATGCAAAAGCCCCTGAAGGTCTTCAGGTTCTGTTCCCCACGATTCTAAATTTGGTTTTTTACCAATTTTTAATTCATCTTCCTGAACATCACCTCGCGGTTTTAGGAAAGAACCTTTTTTACCGTGAATTGTATACGCAGGATAGGCTTCTCTCACAAAGAAACCTGCTTTTAAACGTACTCTGAAATTTTCATAAATCAATACTAAATCGATCCAGTCATCAACCAAAGAATTTTCTCTGGTGTAACGAATATCTCCAAAAACAGATTTTGGCGAACCAAACAAACAAACTGCCTGATCGATTAAATGCGGCCCTAAATCTTTTAAGATTCCGGCACCATCATTGGCTGTTTCTTTATGGGCTTTCGGACTCAATATTGGGTTATATCTGTCAAAATGGAATTCGGCTTCAACCAAATCTCCCAAGACACCATCTTGAATTATTTTCTGAATGGTTTTAAAATCACTGTCCCATCTTCTGTTTTGGAAAACGGCTAATTTTAATCCTTTTTCTTTTGCAATTGAAGCTAATTCTTCAGCTTCAGCAACCGTTGTTGTGAAGGCTTTTTCGACAACGGCATGTTTTCCGGCCAAAAGCACTTTTTTAGCATATTCATAATGTGTTCCAACTGGCGTGTTTATGATTACCAAATCGACATCGTCTGCTAATAAATCATCGATTGTTGGATAACTTTTTACATAAGGATAATCTTCCTGAATGAGATTTTTACTTCTTTCCCAGGAACCTAATAATTCAAATCCGGGATGAATATCTAAAAATGGAGCGTGAAAAACTTTCCCCGACATTCCGTATGATAATAGTGCTGTTCTAATTTTTTGCATTGTTCTGTATTTATTAAAATAAATTTTAATTTTTTTTTTACCATTAAGATATTAAGAAAATTAAGTTTAGCTGCTTAATGAAACCTAATATCATTGTGATTTGAATTAATTTCACATTTTATTGTTTTCTAACCGTTAAGAGATTAAGAAAAATTAAGTTCAAAGCTTAATGAAACTTAATGTCTTAATGGTTCAAATAAAAACCTTATGGTTTATTTATTTTAGCTCGTTCGTATTGTTTTGGCCATTGAATATCTTCGTTTAAATCTCTGGCGAAATCTAACGGCAAGTTAGGATTTCTTAAAGATTCTCTGGCAAATAAAATCAAATCGGCCTGATTGTTATTTAAAATTTCTTCGGCTTGTATGGCATGCGTTATTAAACCAACTGCTCCTGTTAAAACATTTGCTTCTTTTTTGATTTTCTCAGCAAACGGAACCTGATAATTTGGATGTAACGGAATTTGCTGATGCGAAACTAATCCGCCTGACGAAACATCAATTAAATCTACTCCTTTTTCTTTTAAGATTTCGGAAAGTTTTACTGATTCCTCCGGATTCCAGCCACCTTCTGCCCAATCAGTAGCTGAGATTCGGACAAATAAAGGTAAGTCTGAAGGCCATTCTGACTGAACTACTTGTACAATTTCTAAAGTAAAACGGATCCTGTTTTCGAAACTTCCTCCGTATGCATCGGTTCTGTTATTAGTTAAAGGAGAAAGAAACTGATGCAACAAGTAGCCGTGCGCACCATGAATTTCTAAAACCTGATATCCCGCTTCAACGGCTCTTTTGGTTGCCGATTTAAAATCGGAAATTACTTTTTGGATTCCGTTTTCATCTAAAGCTGTTGGAAGAAACGGTTCATCATCATGATACGGAATCGCACTTGAAGAAACCGTCTGCCATCCGCCTTGAGCGAAATCTAACTTTTTATTGCCTTCCCAAGGAGCTGAAACACTCGCTTTTCGTCCTGCGTGTGCCAATTGAATTCCGGGAATCGAATTTTGAGAAACGATAAATTTGTTGATTTGTTTTAGTTTTTCGATGTGTTCGTCTTTCCAAATTCCAAGATCTGAAGGAGAGATTCGCGCTTCAGGAGAAACGGCTGTGGCTTCCTGAATGATTAAACCCACGCCTCCACTGGCACGGCTTCCGAGATGCACCAAATGCCAATCATTTGCAAATCCGTCAACGGAAGAATATTGACACATTGGCGAAATAACGATTCTATTTTTTAATGTAATTTTTTTTATAGTAAGTGGAGAAAATAATAATGAAGCCATATAATGTAACTTTTGATGGTTTTACACTACCAATTGAGTGAGATAGTGCTTAAAAAAGTAAAGTTAAAGCTTCTTGTTAAAAGTAGAAATCTAAATGTTTATTAATTAACAAACATTTAAAACCTTATGTCTTATATTGCACTATCAAATTAAAATAGAAACGTTACTTTTGTGCGTTAAATTACGAACTAAAAATACAAAATGGATATAGTTATCAAACTCTCTCAATTTCTATTGAGTTTATCTTTACTTATTATTCTTCACGAATTAGGGCATTTTATCCCTGCAAAATTATTTAAAACCAGAGTCGAAAAATTTTACTTATTTTTTGATGTTAAATATTCTCTGTTAAAAAAGAAAATTGGAGAAACAGAATACGGAATCGGATGGCTTCCATTGGGAGGTTATGTGAAAATTTCAGGGATGATCGACGAAAGTATGGACAAAGAACAAATGGCATTACCACCTCAACCGTGGGAATTCCGTTCTAAACCAGCCTGGCAACGTTTGATCATTATGTTGGGTGGTGTTACAGTAAACTTTATATTGGCTTTCATTATTTATATCGGAATGGCGTTTGTTTACGGTGAAACTTACGTTGCAAATGCTGATTTAAAAGATGGTGTTTGGGTAACCAATCCTGCAATTGAAAATGTTGGAATAAAAACTGGCGATAAAATAATTTCTATCGATGGTCAAAAAATCGAAAATTTTGACGACGACACTAACATGAAAGTCATCATGGCTAAAGAAATTTTGATTGACAGAAACGGACAACAGCAAACTGTCAAAATACCTACAGATTTTGTTGACAAGTTATCAAAACATGAAAAAGGTTTATTGATAAGCCCTAGAATGCCTTTCGCTGTTGGAGGTTTGGATGAAAGTTCTAAAAACACTTCTCTGAAACCAAAAGATTTATTTGTAACATTAAATGGTCAGGAAGCAAAGTATTATGATCAGGTAAAAGTGATTTTAAACGCTAACAAAGGAAAAACGATTCTTGCAGTTGTTTTGCGTGATTTAAAACAAACTACAGTTAATGTTAAAGTTTCTGCAGACGGAAAACTTGGGGTTATTCCTGGTGGTTTAGACATTAAATCATTACAAAAATTAGGTTACTATAAAATCAGTACAAAAGAATATAATTTTGCTGAATCTATTCCGGTTGGACTGACAAAAGGTAAAGACCAATTAGTAAGTTACGGAAAACAATTGAAAATGATTTTTAATCCAGAGACAAAAGCATACAAACAAGTAGGTGGATTTGCGGCGATTTTCAACATTTTTCCGAATTCATGGAGCTGGGAAACCTTCTGGTCAATCACTGCTTTATTATCAATTATGCTTGGAGTTATGAATTTATTGCCAATTCCGGCACTTGATGGTGGTCATGTGATGTTTTTATTGTACGAAATAATTAGTGGTAAAAAACCAAGTGATAAATTCCTTGAAAACGCCCAAATGGTTGGTTTCGTTCTACTTATCGCACTACTTTTGTTCGCTAACGGAAACGATATCTACAAGGCAATAATGAAGCCGTAAAAATAATTGAGAAAAAGTGTGAAAATATTTTTGGGAAATTAAAAAATCAACTATATTTGCACTCGCTAAAAAGAGCAACAACTTCCTCCTTAGCTCAGTTGGTTAGAGCATCTGACTGTTAATCAGAGGGTCCTTGGTTCGAGCCCAAGAGGGGGAGCAACTTTTTTCAGCAAACATATTTACCTTTAAGGTGATTCCTTCTTAGCTCAGTTGGTTAGAGCATCTGACTGTTAATCAGAGGGTCCTTGGTTCGAGCCCAAGAGAGGGAGCTTATAAAATACCACTTACTTTCGTAAGTGGTATTTTTTTTGTTTATAATTTACCCTAATATGAATTGTGTTTACATTCTACATTCAATTAAATTAAACCGATTTTACATTGGATACACATCTGATTTCGATGCCCGAATTGAATTTCATAAAAATGCTGAATCTCACAAATTCACAGCAAATGCTGAAGATTGGGTATTATTTCTAAAAATACCGTGCGAAAACAGAACCCAGGGCTTAAATATTGAAAATCTTATTAAGTATCCCAGACATAATTATCAAACTCAAAGAAAGATATAAGTAAACTGTTAATCAGAGCCCCGATAGCTATCGGGGTTGGTTCGGGCCCAAGAGAGGGAGCTTATTAAAAAGACTATCATTTTCATGATAGTCTTTTTAATAAGCTCCAACATTTACACAAATAGAACATACTTTGGATCGCTACGAAAACCTGTGGAGCAGTAAAAATTTTACCGCAAAGCTCGCAAAGGTTTTTTTTCTGCTGTGTTTGCAGGATCTTTAGTGAGTTCGCAAAGCTGTTCATTGCGTACGCCCTTTGCGAACATTGCGGTTAAACAGTATGTGTGTTGGAATTTAAAATGATAAATTAGAGCTTAAAAAAAGACCACCACTTTCATGATAGTCTTTTTCCTCGCTCTGGGGGCACGTGGAACTATTCTTTCGCAATTTTATTGACTATGTTTTTACTTTCAAATACTACCATCATTTCATTGGCTTTTTCTGGCTGACCAATTTCTTTTAATGATTGGGCATATCTATAATAATAGGATGGCTCTATATCTGGAGACATTTCAAGCAACTGTGCATAAAATTTTGCAGCTTCATTCATTTCTCCATCAAAATAATGTTGATCTGCCACTTTTTTGAGCATATCTGCAGACGCATAACCTTTATCTATAACTTGCATATAGGTTTTTGTGCGGTTTACAATAAGATATTTTGCTTTTTGCGCCGGAGGAATCACTTCAACTTTAACTGGCTTAATTGTCGATGGAACTGTATCTGTAATTGTTTTTGACAGCAGAGCGATTTCTGTTGGTTTTACTTTGGCTTTTCGATAAACGGCTGTAACAGTTCTGGTGTTATTTGGACCAAGATCATAGGTATTAACCATGTCTAATTTTGAAACTTCATATTTGATCACTCTTCTTCCGAATGTCATATTAATAGTTTCTTCCACATGATAATAATCCAGCACAAGATCATTATCAGATTTGTTGTCAGATTGTGAATGTGCATTTGCTATTGGTGCAATGACAGGAGTGTTAGGAGCAGCACGCTGTGCAAAACAAAAACAGCTAAAAGAAAAAACACATGCAATTAGTGTAAAATTTGCTGCATAAGTTTTCATGATGATTAGATTAATTTATTCTGAACATTAAAATATTAACTTAAAGGTACTTATAGTTCCTTTTTATATTTTATTATTCCCGTAAACGACCTTAAAAAACGTTTAAGTGCTGTTTTTTAAATAAAAACATTCATTATTAATCTAAAAATGAAAACGGATAAAAACATTGTTCTCATTTTTATTTGTCTAGTTGCCACTAAATCACAAAAAAAAGCGCTCACAATTTTACTTGCAGCGCTTTTTCTATTTTTAAAAACCAATCTAAAACTAAACTCCTAACTTCTTAGCAATGTCAGTTGGAATTCCGCCTTTATTTACCATTAAAGCAGTGGTTTTATATTTTACGAAATTTTTGGTTACAAACAAGAAACCTTTGTAGTCGTTTGTTTCCCCCCACGAATTTTTTACGATGTAATATTCTCTTCCGGTTTGATCTTTGGCTAAACCAATAATATGCATTCCGTGATCGTCTGTTGTGGTGTAATTATCAAATGCAGCCTGACGCATTTCCGGAGTAATTTCCGGTTCTGGTTTTGGCCCGTTGAACATGTCTGCTTTTTCTTCAGCGGTCATATCATCAAATTTCTTTGTCGGAACATACGCTACACCATTTTTCCAGCTAAAGCTTTTCTCGCTCACATCTGTTGCCCATGCTACTGTGTATCCTTTTTTCAATGCATTATCAATAACATCAGTCATGTCATTTACTTTTACGTTGTAAACCTGATCAAACGACCAGTTGTCCGGCACCATCATGGTTGTTTTTTGGTAATATGGAGAAGTTGTAAACGAAGACATTTCTACATATTCATCAGGATTAATTCCCACTACTTCTTTAGCGAAAGTTTGTGGCGTATAATTTTTTCCTTTGTATGTAAAGTTTTCCGGCACTTTTCCTAAATAAGAATCGATTACTGCAGCATACGCTTTTTGCCAGTTCGGAGTCAATTCTCCATTTGGATTTTTAACTACAGCACCCAAAACGCCTTCGATAAGTGCTGCCATTTCTCCAAATTTATTTTTATCAGTTCCGTAGTTTAATCCTGTGTAAACTTCTCTCGGAACTGTTCCGTATTTTTTGTACATATTGATTACGTCATGCAACGCACCTCCGTCACCAAGAGTCACAGCGCCATGCATACGCACATAATTAATTCCTTTTTCTACATATACATTTCTTGCTGAATAAATCTGAGATAATTCTACAGGTTGTTTCCCCAAACGAATCATTTCTGATTCTAAAAATGAGTTTGTAGAATAACTCCAGCATGTTCCTGAAGAACCTTGTGTTTTTACCGAAGTTGTTCCAAGGTTAATTTGCTCTGTGAATTTAAAGTTCTCTTTACTTTTATCACTCGCATTCAGCTTTAGTGAGTTTACTAAAACATCTTGTGCAAAACAGCTGCTTACACCAACCAAAAATGCTGATGCTACAAAAACTGATTTCATCGTAATTTTATACATAATCAATGATTTAAATAGTTAACTTATTAGTAACCTTTAATTAATTTTTGTTACAAATCAATTAAATATTAACTAATAAAACTAACGCTTTGCCGTTAATTTTTACACAATGTTTTTATTAATCTATAAAAACCTACAAAATATGCAAAAGAGAAATTAATTAGAAAATGGGTTAATTAGATAATAAGATAATTTTGGATGATCTTATTAAACATTCAAAAGAATGTCGTCTTCTTGCTGTAGTTATACAAGTAAGCGAATTCAAACAATAACAAATAGAAACCATTTCCCAAACAAAACCCCGACAAAATGATTCTTGTCGGGGTTTTGTTTTTATATATTCTAAAGATTTATCGCATCCAATTGCTTCCAAAAACAATATAATAAGCCCATTGTTCCGGGTCTTTTGCCACATCTACACCCATTCGTAATTTGAATTTACGAGCCAGTAAATACCTGAATCCAGATCCGTAACTGTACACAACGGGTTTCGCAAAAGCCTGATCCCAATCATTAAAAGCGCTCGCCACACCACCATAAGCCATAAGACTCCATCTTCTGTACAAATCCCATCTAAATTCGGCTTCAGTAACTATACTTGTTTTTCCCATGTATCTGGCCGCTGGAATTCCTCTTAAATTGATTCCGGGCAAAAGATAAAATGGCGGACTTCCGAAAGCTTGTTCTCCTTCGATTCTTATATTTTAGAATTTATGGAAGAAGTACAAATAAGTGTTAAAAAAACACCATTGTTGAAATCCAATTTTCTCTTCAAAATTTAAAAAAGAAGTGTGTTTTTTGATAAAATTAAACAGTTTATCGTTTTTGAGGGGAAGTAAATAAGACGGAAATGAAGATTTATGCCATATTGTTTAAAAACATACAATCAAAATTCATTAAAATTTAAACCAAAAAAAACCATTCGACGTATCGAATGGCTTTGTAAATTATAATCTTAAAAAGAAAATTATTCTATTTCAGAAACTCTCATGGTATTAACCATTCCTTTTTCTTTAATTGGCATTGCTGCAAGGTTAATTAAATAATCACCTTTTACAACGTATCCTTTTTGTTTTGCGATTTCGTTAACATCAGTTACAGTATCATCTGTACTTTCGTCTTTATCATAGAAGTATGATTTAACTCCCCATAATAAATTCAATTGCGTTAAGATTCTTTTGTTTGAAGTAAACACTAAAATATGAGAAGATGGTCTCCAAGCCGAAATCTGGAAAGCTGTATAACCGCTATTTGTTAAAGTACAAATTGCTTTTGCTTTGATTTCATTTGCTAATAAAGCTGCCTGGTGACAAACTGTTTTAGTAACAAAACGTTTTGTTTTAATTTGTGGTGTGTTTTGTGGAACCTGAATTAGCGGAGAATCCTCAACAGCCTCACAAATTTGAGTCATTTTCTGGATTACTTGTACCGGATAATTTCCTGTAGCAGTTTCTCCAGACAACATTACAGCATCAGCTCCATCCATTACAGAGTTTGCAACGTCATTTACTTCAGCTCTTGTTGGCGTTAAGCTTGTAATCATTGTTTCCATCATTTGTGTAGCAACGATAACAGGAATTCTTGCCGTTTTAGCTCTGCGAATTAAATCTTTTTGTACCAATGGCACTTCGTGTGCAGGAAGTTCAACTCCTAAATCTCCACGAGCAACCATAAGACCATCACAATATGCAATAATTTTATCGATGTTTTCAAGAGCTTCCGGCATTTCAATTTTAGCAACGATTGGAATTTTAACATCAGAATGCTTAGCAATCAATTCTTGTAAATCTTGTAAATCGCGAGGTGTCTTTACAAATGAAAGTGCGATCCAGTCTACTTTTTGTTCAATAGCAAAAATTGCATCTGCGATATCTTTTTCAGTTAAAGCTGGTAATGAAATTTTTGTGTTTGGAAGATTAACCCCTTTTTTAGATTTTAATTCTCCACCCTGAACAACCTTAGCAACAACTTCTGTTTTTTTGTCAGTAGAAATAATTTCGAAAATAAGTTTTCCGTCATCAAGCAAAATACGCTCACCCGGATTAACATCATTTGGGAAATTTTGATACTTCATGAATACTTTAGAAGCAGTTCCTAAAATATCTTCTGCAGTTGTAAATGTAATTAGATCACCATCTTGAACTACAGTTCCCTCTTCCATTACACCAACTCTAAGTTTTGGTCCCTGCAAATCTCCAAGGATTGCAGTTGTGTAACCAAACTCTTCGTTAAGGCCTCTAATAATATTAATTTTATCTTTTACTCCTTCGTAATCAGCATGCGAAAAATTCACTCTAAACACATTAACCCCCGCGTCGATCATATCCTTGATAATCTCTCTCGTACTACATGCAGGCCCTAGAGTAGCAACAATTTTGGTTTTCTTGTTTGTTAACATTTTTTTTAAAAAATTAGATTGTTTTTTGATTTTATTTTATTGGTATCCACAGCATATATTGCTGCAATACTTTCTATTGAATTTAGTTGTTGCTGAATTTCTGAAAAATCGACAACCTCATCGCTATTGTCTATTTTCAGGAAAAAATCTACCTTTTTGAATTCAGGAAGTAAATGAATTGTTGTCGAAACCTCACTTGTTTCATGAGAAAACAAATTCTGGAAATCATTCGTACTCACAGAAATGATTTCATTTTTATTCTGAATCAAATTCCAGGAAATGGCTTTTTCGAAATCATAGTAATAAAATCTGGAAAAATTTGCTTCGCCTTCCTTAGTCTGAGCATGGATCTCGTTTTTGCTCTTACTTAAGTTTATCGGAAGGTTTTTATTGATAAAATAGGCCAGTCTATAATCTTCTAATGAAGTATGAATTGCCATTAAATAATAATCAATCTCGTCAAATTCGTCTAAATCCAATCTATGAATAGCCATATCATGAAAAATCAAGGTGTAAATATACTATTTCTAACGGACCATCAATAGTTAAGATGTGCTTGTTTTTGTTAATTTATAAACGAAAACGTTATAGCTTTAAGAAAGTAACTGTATTTTTGTAGTTATTTCTTATCTATTTTTTCCTGAAATGCAAAATAAGCTCTTTGTGATGCTTTTTCTTCTGCTTTCTTTTTTGAAGTTGCTCGCGCTCTTGCGATTACTTTATCGTCTATACTTAATTTGACACCGAACAGGCGTTGTCCGTCAATACCATTATCTTCAAAAATGTCATAATGAAAGACTCTCTTCTCTTTCTGACACCATTCAATAACTAAACTTTTATAACTAATTACCTTTCCTTCAAGTCGGGCAATATCGACATAAGGAGTAACTACTCTTTTTTGTATAAATTTTTCGCAAAAAGAATATCCTTTATCCAGGTAAATAGCTCCAATAAGCGATTCAAAAATATTACCATGAATATTTTCTCCAAAATGCTGAATAGGCACTTTACTCTCTACAAAGCGCACTAAATTCAAATCTTTACCTAATTCATTCAAATGCTCACGACTTACAATTTTTGAACGCATTTTGGTCAGATAACCTTCATCACCATTAGGTGCTTTGTTAAATAAATGCGCAGCAATTACCGCACTTAACATAGCATCTCCTAAAAATTCTAATCGCTCATAATTAATTGGATGTCCAGCCTGATCTAATTTATTTGAAGATCTGTGCGTAAATGCTTTCTTATAAAAATCAATATTTGCTGGCGGAAAACCAAGTATTTTCTGAATAGTGTCAAAAAAAATCCCGTCTTCTAGAGAACGGGATTTAGAAAATATTTTTTTGATAATATTCATATACAGAAATTAGTCAACTAATTTTTTAAACAATACACAAGCATTGTGACCACCGAAACCAAAAGTATTACTCATGGCAACATTTACTTCTCTTTTTTGAGGTTTGTTTAATGTAAGGTTCAATGCAGGATCAATTTTTTCATCAACTACAGTATGGTTAATCGTTGGAGGAACAATACTGTTTTGCATTGCCAAAATAGAAGCAATTGCCTCAATAGCTCCGGCAGCACCAAGTAAGTGACCTGTCATTGATTTTGTTGAATTAATATTGATATTTTTTGCATGCTCACCAAATACGGCACTAATTGCTTTCAATTCGGCTACATCTCCTAATGGAGTAGAAGTTCCGTGTGTATTGATATGATCAACATCTTCAGGATTCATTCCAGCATCTCTTAGTGTATTTTTCATTACTGCAATAACACCAATTCCTTCCGGATGCGGTGCTGTTAAGTGGTAAGCATCAGATGACATTCCGCCTCCTCCAATTTCGCAATAAATTTTTGCGCCTCTGGCTTTAGCATGTTCATAATCTTCAAGAACCAAAGCTCCTGCTCCCTCTCCTAAAACGAAACCATCTCTGGTTGCATCAAAAGGTCTTGAAGCCGTTTCCGGACTTTCGTTTCTTGTAGATAAAGCGTGCATAGAGTTAAAACCTCCCATACCAGCAATGGTAATAGCAGCTTCAGAACCACCAGATACAATAATATCGCACATTCCTAAACGAATGTAGTTGAAAGCATCAATTAGCGCATTTGCTGAAGATGCACACGCAGAAACCGTCGTATAATTTGGACCCATATAACCATTACGCATCGAAATGTGCGCAGGAGCGATATCGGCAATCATTTTAGGTATAAAAAACGGATTGAACTTTGGAGTTCCGTCACCTTTAGCATAATAAATTACTTCTTCCTGAAAAGTTTCTAAACCTCCAATTCCTGCTCCCCAGATAACACCAACTCTTGTTTTATCGACATTATCATCTGTAAGTCCTGCATCTTTGATAGCTTCATCACTGGCAGCAATTGCATATTGAGCAAATTTATCTAATCTACGAGATTCCTTGCGATCCATGTAGTCTTCAATGTTGAAGTTTTTTACTTCGCAGGCAAATTTCGTTTTATGCTTCTCTGTATCATAATATGTTATAGGAGCCGCTCCGCTAACCCCATTCACAAGTGCATTCCAATAATCCTGGATATTATTCCCGATAGGAGTAAGTGCACCTAATCCTGTTACAACAACTCGCCTTAATGCCATAAATATGTATTTTGTACTTTAAACAAATAAAACCCACGCTTTCTTAATTGTATTGTTACTTAAGAGCCATGGGCATTACAATATAAATATATCTTTTTGATTGAAAACCAATCGAAATTTAAATTTTAAAAAAAATAATAACACCCGATCCTTAGAAATTACAAAAATCAAAAGACAAATTCCAATCGGAATATGGAATTTCAAAAATTGGTATTTTTAGAAACCGGGTGCAGTATTATTATTTTTTAGCTTCCTCGATATAAGAAATAGCTTGACCAACAGTAGCAATGTTTTCTGCTTGATCGTCTGGAATTTGAATATCAAATTCTTTTTCGAATTCCATAATAAGCTCAACAGTGTCTAATGAGTCAGCTCCTAAATCATTAGTGAAGCTTGCTTCTGTTACAACTTCGTTTTCGTCAACACCTAATTTGTCTACGATAATCGCTTTTACTCTTGATGCAATGTCTGACATAATCTTTAATTTTAGAATTTAATTTGTTGGCAAAAATAAAAAACTTTATTTTAAAACAACGATTTAGTTTATAAATGTAACACTAATTTATAAAATTAATTTCAAGAAAGCCCTTTTAATACTATTTATTTTCGATTTTTATTCCGTTTTTTGCATTCTCAAAATAAACTCGATTATGAAAAAAATTATCGTTTTTGCCTCAGGATCAGGAACTAATGCAGAAAACATTATAAAATATTTTGCAAAAACTAAAATTGCAAATGTGGTTTCAATATTTACTAACAATGCTTCGGCAAAAGTTATCGAAAGAGCAAAAAATCATCAAATTCCAGTCGAAATCTTTTCAAAAAACGAACTTTTAGAACGAAACGTCTTACAAAAAATACAAGAAATCGACCCGGATCTGATAGTTCTGGCTGGTTTTTTATTAAAGTTTCCTGAAAATATAATTGAGAAATATCCTAATAAAATTATCAACATCCATCCGGCACTTTTACCTAATTATGGAGGTAAAGGAATGTACGGAATGCACATACACAGGGCTATAGTCAATAATAAGGAGAAAGAAACCGGAATTTCAATTCATTATGTAAATGAAAATTATGATGAAGGCGGTATTATTTTCCAGAAAAATGTAGCCTTAACAGAGGAAGACACCCCGGAAACAGTAGCCGAAAAGATTCATGAACTGGAACAAAAATATTTTCCGGAAATTATTCAGGCTGTATTGGAAGACTCGATAAAAGAAAATTCCAAAAAATAAATTCCAAATTCCAAAAAAATTAAGCCATATAAGTGATATCAGTAAATATAATAGCATGTCTAATCTTGTTTTTCTTATATGACGAACAAAGGCTGGTAGAGAAAGTTTAAAATGAACTTATATCACTTATATGGTGAAAAAAAATAAAACATGACCCAACACGAAGTACACATATATACTGATGGCGCTGCAAAAGGAAATCCCGGAAACGGAGGTTATGGTGTGGTAATGGAATTGGTTGGAACATCTTATAAAAAAGAATATTACGAAGGTTTTCGTCTGACTACTAATAATAGGATGGAACTGTTGGCTGTGATTGTTGGTTTGGAGAAACTGAAAAACCCAAATATGAAGGTTTTAGTTATTTCAGATTCAAAATACGTTGTAGATTCTGTTTTGAAAAGCTGGGTTTTAGGCTGGGAAAAAAAGAAATTCGCTGGCAGAAAAAATCCTGATTTATGGAAACGATTTTTAATTGTTTATCGCAAACATCAGGTCGATTTTAAATGGATTAAAGGCCACAACAATCATCCACAAAACGAACGCTGCGATCAACTGGCGGTTATGGCGTCCATGCAGCCCAATCTTTCTATTGATGAATATTACGAAACCATAGATTCAAAAATGGAATAAAAAAATAACGTATCGGGATACTATTTCCTGATACGTTATTTAACGATATTAACTTAAAAAAAACTTATTGTTCTTTATCCAGATCTTTAGCTCTGTTAAACCCTACCAGTAAACCTACCCCTGACATTGTAATAATTGTTGCAGGATAAACAACATCTGAATTCATTTCTGTGTAAGTGGAAATAAATAAGGCAATAAAAAATCCAAGTCCAATTCCGATTAAAAGAAAAGCAGTATTTAAAATAATGATTTTCCACGATGGAACCCCATTACTTCTTCCTTTTAAAAAGATACTCGCATCGACTCCTTTTTCTATAAGAGCTAAACGTTCTCTGTTTCGTGTTGAATAAATAAGATAGAAAACCCCGAAGATCATTAAGAAAAGGCTAATTGGTATTAAAATTTGTGCTCCCATAATTTTTTATGTTTTTAATTGATTGATACTCCATATGACGACACCTTTTTTATTTAGGTTACAGGAAATTGAAAATAAATTCCAAATTTTAAATTCCAAACTCCAAAAGTTGCTGATTATCAGTTAATTTTAGTCTGTAAATCTTTTTAATCTTTACAAAGTTGCTATTGCCATTTTTGTCATCTCGACGAAGGAGAGATCACACTAGAAGCTCCGCAAAGTAAATCGCCAATCGTTGTCGAGTTTCGCGTGTGATCTCTCCTTCGTCGAGATGACAATATTGTGGCTAAGCTAGTATCCGAAAATTGGAATTTGATTTTTTTTTATTGGAATTTCATTTTTTTAAAAATTTCTTGTAACCTAAACAAACAAACCATCGTCCTATAT
The DNA here is from genome assembly GCF_001427905.1 of Flavobacterium sp. Root420. Taxonomy (GTDB): domain Bacteria; phylum Bacteroidota; class Bacteroidia; order Flavobacteriales; family Flavobacteriaceae; genus Flavobacterium. The sequence goes on along the minus strand of NZ_LMEF01000012.1, from coordinate 92,686 downwards.
AATATGAGTGCAATCAGTGATCAACATTATATCGATAAAATTCTGCAGGGCGAGACCAATTCTTTTGCCGTGCTGGTCGATCGTTATAAGGATATGATTTTTACTTTGGCTTTGAAAATGATTAAAAACAGAGAAGAAGCTGAAGAGGTTGCACAAGACACTTTTATCAAAATTTATAGTTCTTTGAATAAGTTTAAAGGCGATTCGAAATTTTCTACATGGATTTATAAAATAGCATATAATACGTGTTTAGATCGTTTGAAGAAAAATAAAAAAGAAGATCTTAATATATCGATAGATGAATTTTCGGCACATTTAATTAAAACGATGGACAACGCTTTGAGTGCTTTAGAAGATAAGGAACGAAAGCAGACCATTCAGAATTGTTTGAATTTGTTGCCGAGCGAAGAGAATTTCCTGCTCACTTTATTTTATTTTGAAGATCAGAGCCTGGAGGAAATCGGGAAGATTATGAATATTAATGCCAACAATGTCAAAGTAAAATTATTTAGAAGCCGACAAAAATTAGCTGTAATTTTGAAAAAGCAATTAGAACCAGAAATAGTAGCATGTTATGAAAGAGAGCGATAAAAATATAGAAAATCTTATTGATAAAATGATGGTCGAAAATACTTTGGAGTCGCCATCTATTGATTTTACTTCAAAAATAATGGCGCAGGTTTTAGTGGCCGAAAAGAGCAAAATTAAAAGCTATCAACCTTTGATCTCTAAATCTACCTGGATTTTCATTGGTATTTGTTTAATAGCTATCGCAATTTATACCTCTCTTTTTTCAGGGCCTGAAAACAATTTGGAAATCGGAAAATCATACGCAGACAATCTTTTCGCATTTTTCTCCGGAATTCATATTTCAAAAAACATATTGTATGCTTTTTTGGTTGTTCCTTTTATGATTCTGATTCAGATTGGGTTGTTGAAGAATTATTTTGATAAGAGGTATCAGCTATAAAATTTAAAAATGAAAAATAAAACAGTGATTTTTAAACACATTTTAAGAGCAAAAATAACATGTAGATATTCTCTCTTAATATTGTTGTTTTTTGTCACTAGTTATGCATCAGCAGTCCCACCAAGTTTTACTACTAAGGAAATAAAATTTGTCACTGAAGGAATTTCACTCGCAGGAACTATTTTCACACCTAACAACATACAGGCAGCGGTTGTGATTGTTCATGGATCTGGACAAGAAAAAAGAATGACAAACTTTGCTACGATCCTCGCCAATAATGGAATTGCAGTTTTAACGTATGATAAACGTGGAGTCGGAGAATCAGCTGGTGTATATGCAGGACCTGAAGTAGGAACTAACAATGTTGATTTTTCAAATCTAAATCTTTTGTCTTTAGATGCCAGTGCTGCAGTAAATACTTTATCTAAATATTTATCAAATGATCAAATAACAATAGGTTTAATCGGAGGTAGTCAAGCTGGATGGATAATTCCATTGACCGCAGAGAAAAATAAGAAAGTCAAATTTATGACGATATTTAGCGGAGCTCTTATAACGGTTAAAGAACAATTGAGATTCCAATTTTATACTGATGGAGATAAAAAATTTTGGGATACGCACTCAGAAGAAGATACAAGAAAACATGTATTCCATGACCCGGATAGATATGAGTTTATTGACACAGATCCCAATGATATTCTTTCTAAATTATCAATTCCGGGAATCTGGATTTTTGGAGGCAAAGACATTCAAGTGCCTGTTAAGCTATCAATCGAATATATTGATAGCTTAAAATCTAAAGGAAAACATTATGACTATAAACTGTTTCCAAACTTGGGTCACAATACAGCATTTTCAGACTCTGAAGAACCTATGGAAGATGCCATCAATTGGATTAAAAATATAGAAATAAATTAAATAAATCATACGCAAAAAATTCTTCGTGTTTTAATCGGAAGAAGAAAATCTTCTTTTTTTATAAAACTTATAAAAATTTTGACCTATTTTTCCAAAATAAGCCTTGCATCTTAAATCCAAAAAACATATTTTAATCCTTTAAAAGATTCAAATATAATACTCTCATTTACAATAGTTTTAGCCCAGCAAACGATATTGTTTTTTTATGAAAATTTTGAGAACCTAAACCGTTGCAATATTGTAACTTATGAAGTATCTTTGCACCCTAATTCGAAATTCATAAAATGAATAAATTATTGATTGTTGGAACGGTTGCTTTCGACGCGATTGAAACTCCTTTCGGAAAAACAGATAAAATATTAGGTGGTGCTGCAACATACATTGGTTTATCAGCATCATTTTTCAACTTGCAATCGGCCATCGTTTCTGTAGTTGGCGACGATTTTCCTCAAGAACATTTAGATCTTTTAACGTCAAGAAATATTGATATCTCTGGTATCGAAATTGTAAAAGGCGGAAAAACCTTTTTCTGGAGCGGTTTATACCACAATGATTTAAACTCAAGAGATACTCTTGTAACTGAACTAAACGTTTTGGCAGATTTTCAGCCGAAAGTTCCTCAAAACTATAAAGATGCTGATGTTGTGATGTTAGGAAACTTACATCCGTTAGTACAAAGCAGTGTTTTGGATCAAATGGAGAAAAAACCAAAATTAGTAGTTTTAGACACTATGAACTTTTGGATGGACTGCGCTCTTCCTGAATTATTGGACGTAATTAAACGTGTAGACGTTATTACTATTAATGATGAAGAAGCAAGACAACTTTCAGGAGAATATTCATTAGTAAAAGCAGCAAACAAAATCCAGGAATTGGGACCAAAATACGTGGTGATCAAAAAAGGAGAACACGGTGCACTTTTATTCCACAACAGAGAAGTATTCTTTGCACCGGCTTTACCATTAGAAGATGTTTTTGATCCAACAGGAGCCGGAGACACTTTTGCAGGTGGATTTTCCGGATTCATTGCACAAAGCGAAAATATTTCGTTTGGCAATATGAAAAACGCAATCATTTACGGTTCGAATTTAGCTTCATTTTGTGTGGAGAAATTTGGAACTGAAAGGATGGAAACATTAAGCAAAGCAGAAGTAGCGATTCGATTACAGCAATTTAAGTCGTTAACTCAGTTTGACATAGAAATATAATGCCCGAAAGCCTCGATAATACGGGGCTTTTTTTATTACGTTAATACACACAACTTACAACAACACAAAATACAAAACACAATGAGCGACGCTTTAAAACACGAATGTGGTATAGCCTTAGTTAGACTTCTTAAACCGCTTGAATATTACAAAGAAAAATACGGAACTGCTTTTTACGGAATACAAAAAATGTATTTGATGATGGAGAAGCAGCACAACCGCGGTCAGGATGGCGCTGGTTTTGCAAGCATTAAATTTGATGTTGAACCTGGTGAGCGTTATATCAGCAGAGTTCGTTCAAATCATGCACAGCCTATTCAGGACGTTTTCAAACAAATTAATGAGCGTATTAATGAGGAAATGACGAATCATCCTGAATACGCAAATGATGTTGCCAAACAAAAAGCAAACATACCTTATATAGGAGAACTATTTTTAGGACACGTTCGTTACGGAACTTTCGGAAAAAACAGTATCGAAAGTGTACACCCATTTTTACGTCAGAGTAACTGGATGCATCGTAATTTGATTTTGGCCGGAAACTTCAATATGACAAATGTTAAAGAACTTTTCCAAAATCTGGTAGAACTTGGACAGCATCCAAAAGAAATGGCGGATACCGTAACGGTTATGGAAAAAATTGGCCACTTCTTAGACAAGGAAGTAATGCAACTTTATCAGGACTGTAAACAAGAAGGTTATTCTAAAAGAGAAGCTTCTCCTGTAATTGCAGACCGACTGGATATTGCAAAAATATTAGCCCGCTCAGCAAAAAATTTAGATGGAGGTTATGCAATGGCCGGATTATTAGGTCATGGTGATGCTTTTGTATTTAGAGATCCTGCCGGAATTCGTCCAGCTTATTTTTATCAGGATGACGAAGTAGTTGTTGTAGCTTCTGAAAGACCTGTTATTCAAACTGTATTTAATGTACCTTTTGAAAGCGTTCAGGAAATTGATCCGGGAAATGCTTTGATTATTAAGAAAAGTGGAAAAGTTTCGATGGAACAAATCCTGGAACCAACCGTTAAAAAAGCATGTTCTTTTGAAAGAATTTATTTTTCAAGAGGAAGTGACGCTGAAATTTATCAGGAACGTAAAAATTTAGGAAAACTAATTTTACCTGCTGTTCTTAAATCAATTGACAGCGATACCGATAATACTGTTTTCTCTTATATCCCAAATACGGCCGAAACATCCTTTTATGGTTTAGTTGAAGCTGCCCAGGATTTTTTAAATCAGAGAAAAAACAATTATATCTTAGAAAACAGAAATACGCTTACAGCTGAAACGCTTCAGGAGTTATTGGCAGTAAAAATCCGTACCGAGAAAGTGGCTATTAAAGATGCTAAGCTTAGAACCTTTATTACAGAAGACAGCAGCCGTGACGATTTAGTTGCCCACGTTTATGATGTAACTTACGGAGTTATTAAACCAACTGATAATTTGGTTATTATTGATGATAGTATTGTTCGTGGTACGACTCTTAAAATGAGTATTATTAAAATGATGGACCGTTTGAAACCAAAACGTATCGTAATTGTTTCTTCGGCACCGCAAATTCGCTACCCTGACTGTTACGGAATTGACATGGCAAAACTAGAAGGCCTTGTAGCTTTTAGAGCTGCTTTGGCTTTATTGAAAGAAAGAAATTTATATCATATCGTAGACGAAGTTTATGCTAAATGTAAGGCTCAGGAAAACTATGTTGATACCGATGTTGTAAATTATGTAACGGCAATCTATGATCAATTTACTCCGGAAGAAATTTCGGATAAAATTGCAGAAATGTTAAGTTCACCTGAAATTAACGCTGAAGTAAAAATAATTTTCCAAAAAGTAGAAGATTTACATATTGCGTGCCCTAAAAACCTGGGGGACTGGTACTTTACAGGAGATTATCCTACCCCTGGAGGAAATCGTGTAGTGAACCGTGCATTTATGAATTTTTACGAAGGAAAAGACGCAAGAGCATACTAAAAAGTATTAACAAAAGGTTAAAATATGCATTTCATCGGTTTTTTTTGCCGTTCATCCTATATGTTTGGCAAAACCGAAATGCTAAATTACTTTTGGGATACCATAACATTAGTAGGTTAAGTTTATGGTAGATTTGGGGCAAAAAGGGTGGAAGCAATTCCACCTTTTTTATTGGAATAAACTGAAATATAGTGCTTTGAAAATTTAACACACTTAATCGGATATATTTACCATTCGTCTAGAAAGTTTTTTATATAAATATAACTACCATACATTTACTGAACCATAACATTAGTAGGTTAAGTTTATGGTAGATTTGGGGCAAAAAAGGCGGAAGAGATTCCGCCTTTTTTATTGGAATAAACTGAAATATAGTCTTTTATAATTTTAACACACTTAATCGGATATATTTGCCATTCGTCTAGAAAGTTTTTTATATAAATACAACTAACATACATTTACCGAACCATAACATTAGTAGGTTAAGTTTATGGTAGATTTGGGGCAAAAAAGGCGGAAGAGATTCCGCCTTTTTTATTTTGTATTATAGAGAGGAAAGAAAATAGAAGAAAGATTGTTGCCATAATTAAAACTATAGCAACAAAAAAGACGGATAGCCATCAAGCCATCCGTCTTTTTTCTTTACTCTTTATTCTATGCTCTCTTAGACTATTTGTCTAAAGCATATCTTCTAGCTACTTCTGTCCAGTTAATTACATTGAAAAAAGCTTCGATATAATCTGGTCTTCTGTTTTGGTAGTTTAAATAGTAGGCGTGTTCCCAAACATCCATTCCTAAGATTGGAGTTCCACCGCAACCAACTTCCGGCATTAATGGATTATCCTGGTTTGGAGTTCCGCAAACGTCTAATTTTCCACCTTTTTGCACACATAACCAAGCCCATCCTGAACCGAATTGTGTAGCACCAGCTTTAGCAAATTTTGCTTTAAATTCTTCAAAAGTTCCAAAAGAAGACTCAATTGCAGCTAATAAATCACCTGTTGGTAATCCGCCACCATTTGGAGTCATTACAGTCCAGAATAAATTGTGGTTGTAGAAACCTCCACCATTGTTACGAACTGCAGCGTTTGATTTATCTAAGTTGATTAAGATGTTTTCGATTGTTTTTCCTTCCAAATCTGTACCAGCGATAGCTGCATTCAAATTTGTAGTATAAGCATTATGATGTTTAGAATGGTGAATTTCCATTGTACGTGCATCAATATGTGGTTCTAATGCGTCATATGCATAAGGTAATTGTGGTAGTTCAAAAGCCATGATATTATGATTTTTATGGTTTATAATAATTTATCCAAATTTAAACATTTAACTTTGGAATAGAAAATACTATTTCGTTATAATTGAATTTAATTAACTGATAAATTGTTTTTTTAACCTCTAAATAGTTGTAAATCTTTATTTTCCGTTAAAAGTGGTCATTGTATTTTCTAATCCGGCAGTTCCGAATGATTTAATAATTTCTGAAGATACTTCTAAACGCTCCGTTAATTTTGCTTTTTCTTCTTCATCCCAATCGCCTAAAACATAGTCAACTTGCTGTCCCTTTTTAAACTGATCGCTAATCCCAAATCTGAAACGGGTATATTGCTGCGTGTTTAAAACGAGATTGATATTTTTAAGTCCGTTATGGCCACCATCGCTGCCTTTTGGTTTGATTCTGATGGTTCCAAATGATAAGTTTAAATCATCTGTAATTACGAGAATATTTTCTAATGGAATATTTTCTTTGTCCATCCAGTATTTTACGGCTTTACCACTTAGATTCATGTAAGTATTTGGCTTAAGCAGAAAAAAACTTCTTCCTTTAAATTTATATTCGGCAAGTGCACCGAGTTTTACCGTTTCGAATGAAAGGCTTTCTTTTTTGGCAAAAAAGTCAAGGACTTTAAAACCTATGTTATGTCTTGTATTTACGTATTCGGCTCCAATATTACCAAGTCCTACGATTAAATATTTTTTACTCACGCTTTTTATATTGTTTTTTGGGTGTTCGTGAACCTCCGGTTTCATATTGTCTATGTTCTCTTTTTTTTGTGTTGATGAAAACAGTTTTGTTATCCATTTTATCATGATGTAAAAATAGGGTTAATGTTGGTAATTAGAAAATGTGGCAATTAGATAATTAGATAATTTGCTCTGTAATGTCCTTAACCGCAAGGTACGCAAAGGCTTACGCAAGGTGCGCTATTAGTGGAACGCGGATGACACGGATTAAACTGATTTTTCTTAGCGCCTTAGCAACTTAGTAGCTCAACTTATAAAAAATGAATCATTCTTGCTAGCCCTGACAGCAGCGGCATCCTTTTTCTTGCTCCTTTAGCAAGGAAAAGATATAGCGGATGGCAGGAAAGTCACATCTTGAAAAACCTTGAGCTTCTGCTTCTGAAAAATTAGATAATTAGGAAATGTGGCAATTAGATAATTGATTTGTATTGTCCTTAACCGCAAGCGCGCGATGGTTTTACGCAAAGTACCCGAAGAATGGCACGCGGAAAGAACCTTTGCAACTTTGTCCCTCTGAACCTTTGGACCTTTTCTCAGAACCTCAGAACCTTAGCAACTTAGAACCTCAAAAAAAAAGCACCAATCTTTCGATTGATGCTTTTTGTATTGATTTGAAAAAAATTATTTTTTCTTTCCTTTTGCAGGAGCTTTTGCAGCTTTTGCAGCTTCTTGAGCAGCTTTCATAGCAGCACGAGAAATTCTTACTTGTGCAACAACTGTGTTTTCAGGGTGCATCACTTTGTATTCTGGTGAACCAACTTTAGTAACGTACAATTTGTTACCCATTTCAAGTGGAGTAATGTCAGCTTCAACAAAATCAGGAAGATCTTTAGGTAAAGCTTTAACTTTTAATTTACGAGTGTTTAAACGTAAAACACCACCTGCAAGAACACCTTTAGATGTACCAACGATTTTTACTGGAACTTCCATAGTGATTTCTTTGTCATCAAATAATTGAAAGAAGTCAATGTGTAAAATTTTGTCAGACACAGGGTGAACCTGGATATCTTGTAAAATTGCATTGAATGATTTTCCTTTTCCAAGCTCAATCACAACTGTGTGTGCGTTTGGAGTGTAAACCAAGTTTTTGAACGCTGCAGCGTCTGCTGAGAAGTGTACTGCCTGATTTCCTCCGTATAATACGCAAGGAACCTGTCCAGCATTACGTAAGGCTTTAGTTGACACTTTGCCCACGCTTTCTCTTTCTGATCCTTTAATTGTAATCGATTTCATTGTAAAAAAAATATAGTTATTAATAAATATTCTATTTGCTATAAGCTTTAAGCAATAAGCTTTAGGCTTTTTCTGCACTAAGTAATAAAGCTTACAGCCTAAGGCTTAAAGCTTACTGCTTTTTACATTATAAATTTTCCACTAATGGAATTGTTGTGGTGCACCATGTGCATAACTTCAGCAAAAAGAGGTGCACAACTCACTACTCTGATTTTTTTTGATTCTCTCTTTAACGGGATTGAATCGGTAACTATTAATTCGCTTAATTTCGAATTTTCAATTTTTTCGTAAGCTCCACCTGATAAAATGGCATGTGTACAAATTGCTCTAACACTTAATGCTCCTTTTTCGATCATTAAATCTGCCGCTTTCGCTAATGTACCTCCAGTATCGATCATGTCGTCTACTAATATTACGTTACGACCTTTTACTTCACCAATTAGCTCCATAGTGTCGATAACGTTGGCTGCTTTTCTTTGTTTGTAACAGATTACTACATCTGATTCTAAAAACTTAGAGTAAGCATATGCTCTTTTTGAACCTCCCATATCTGGAGATGCAATTGTTAGATTCTCTAATTTTAAACTTTCTACATATGGTAAAAAGATTGTAGATGCAAATAAATGATCTACTGGTTTTTCGAAAAACCCCTGAATTTGATCTGCGTGCAAATCCATTGTCATTACTCTTGTCGCTCCGGCAGCATCTAATAAATTAGCTACTAATTTTGCTCCAATCGGAACTCTTGGTTTGTCTTTTCTATCCTGTCTTGCCCAACCAAAATAAGGCATAACAGCTGTAATATGTCTTGCAGATGCACGTTTTGCTGCATCAATCATTAGTAACAATTCCATCAAATTATCAGCAGTTGGAAAAGTGGAACACACGATAAAAACGCGTAAACCTCTTATTGACTCTTCGTAGGATGGTTGAAATTCTCCATCACTATACGTTGACATCGTTACTTTGCCTAGCGGAATTCCGTAATGATCGGCAATTTTTTCTGCAAGATAAACACTTTGTGAACAAGCAAAAATTTTAGCTTCTGGTTCTAGGTGCGACATTATAATTTGTTGTTTTTGCTCCGCTGCGCTCCGTACAATTCGGCTTTACCATTTTCGGTAAAACAAAACGTGTATAAATGCCTCGGGTGTAGTTAGTTGTGTGTGCGTCGTTTTAACGAGGTGCAAATTTAGAAAATTTATTGGACACTGAAAGGAAAAATTTAAGTATTTTTAGTAGAACATTTAATTTAATTTTTTACATTTGCACCGTGTTAAAGGAATAAGCACAGTTATGACCTCATAATTACTTATTCTATTGCGTTAAAATAACTGATTTATTAGTTGTTTTTTCGTCTGCTAAGCCCGGATGGCGGAATTGGTAGACGCGCTGGTCTCAAACACCTGTGGGAAACCGTGCCGGTTCGACTCCGGCTCCGGGTACAAAAACCTCTTCTTTCGAAGAGGTTTTTTTGGTTTTATAACATTTGGATTTGATTACAGACCATCGTTTCAACTTTGGGATACGGATCGAGACAATGTTTTGTGTTCCCACGGTTGAAACCGTGGGCTATATTAAAATTTAAACCTCACAACTCGCTTCATGCAAAACAGGAAAATTGCAAGAGTTAGCGATAAAACAAAGTTGATTGGCTTTCTTATGAAGTTCTAACGCCAATTCAATTTTATCCGAATTTGAAATTTTCACTTTAGGCTTTAATAGTACCTCAACAAAACGTCCGCTTCCATCCGCAGTAACTTCTAGTGTTGCTTCTGCATGATCTAAATATTCTAAAACTTCTATGCCGTTTTGAGCGCATACATATAAATAGGACATCATATGACAAGAAATCAAACTGCTCAGCAATAAATCTTCCGGATTGTATAATTCCGGATCGCCTTTGAAAGCTTTGGCTGCCGAAACATTTAAAATCGGTTTCCCTTCGATAACAATTTTATGGCTTTTATTATATCTTGAAATTATTCCTTCTTGATTTTTATTTGAAGCCCAAATTAATTCCGATTTGAATAGATGTTTGATTGCCATTTTTATATCTTATCTTTTTAATGCAAAATGCCCAGAAAATACAACATTATTACTAAAATTAGCTTTAAACCAATAATCGTCAGATGGCATTATCTTTCCGTTATAAAAACCATCCCATCCAGAATTATTTGAAGATAGTTCACTCAATAATCTACCATACCTGTCAAATATCGACACTTTAGCATTTGGAAAATTTTTTATAACACTTATTTGCCAAAAGTCATTATAACCATCATTATTTGGGGTAAAAAATTTAGGGTAATCAATCACAGTAACTGCTTTCGAATCATTACCGCAGCCTTCTTTATCTCGAACATATGTAATATAGTTTCCTCCTTGAACATCATAAAAATAATTACCATCCTGATAATTTATTCCATCAATTGAATATTCAAAATCACCATTGCCTTCTGCTATAATTTCAATAAAATTATTTTCTGACAATTCCTTATATTTTACTTCTTTGATTGTTGGAAGTACAGATCGTATTAATTCGAATTCAAAATTATTTTCGCAATAAATGTTGTTTTGAATTTTTCCAACTACAAGTGTATACTTTCCGGCGTTTATTAAAGTAGCTTCATTAGTATTTGAAATTTCACTTTCCTGAAATTTCCAACTATAGCTATCTAAATTATTATCAACGCCTATCTGTAATGAAGACTCCAAATTACATAAGAAATAAGTTTTATTTATCTTTACGCTTGGCCGTTCATTGACTATTAGGTCAAAACTTGTTTCAGAATTGCACAGACTATTTATTTCACTTTCCACCTTTACTTTTATCGTTTGGGATTTTGATTGCGTGTTTTTAAACAAAGCTGGTAAAGGATTTGATAATTGATTTCCATTACTGTCAAAATACGTTATTTTCAGACCTGATTGATTGCCAATAATTTCGGTTTCTAAATTGAACATATCGAAAGTAGCAAAACCACTACCTTCGTCGCAAGCATACTTATTGACCGGTTTATTAATTTTAGGTTGTGAACGTGTTTTTAAAACTAATGAAGTTTCTGCATAACAATTAGTCAAACTATTAATTACCCTTACAATAATTGTTTCTTGATTGGCAGTCGTGTTTGTGTATGGATTAGGCAAGGGACTTGGTAATGGAGCTCCAATGGCATTAAAATAAGAAACTTTCGTTCCTATTTGATTTCCTAAAACAACAGCTTCAATATTTGAAGTATCAAAATATTCTGAAATTCCGTCATTATTATCATCACAACCCAAAAGTTCTGGTAAAGAGTTTGCTGTTGGTAAAGGATTTACGATTAATTTAAAAGTGGTTTCGCCAGAGCAATTTGTATCTGTATTTGTTAGTTTTACAGTAATTTTTTCTTCGTTGGTAATTAAATTGGTAATGGCATTTAGTGAAGATTGTATTTGCTCACCATTTGCGTGATAAAATTCGACCTTTTTATTAGTTGCAGTTCCTATAATTGAAGCTTTTACTTGTTGTAAATTAAATACAGTAAAACCATCTGTATCATTGTCACATACATTTAAGTCATCAACAGATAACTGTGGTAATGTGTTTACAATTAAATCGAAAGTAGTTTCAGAATAACAGCAAGGATTATCATCATGAGAAACTCTTACCGTTATTATTTCTCTGTCTTTAACCGTATTCGTGAACGGATTTGGCAATGTGCCATATTTGTTTCCTTTACTGTCTGTGAAAGTAACTGTTTTTTCAGTCTGCCCTCCTAAAACTTGCTTTGTAACTGTTGAAGTATCAAAAGAGGCTGAAAATCCTGTATTAAAATTATTTTCACAAGCATAGATATTATTAATTCCATATGCTTTTGGTGGCTCTTTGGATTCAATTGTTTCTGTTAAAACCTCATGTGTTCCATCTTTTCCAGTAACCGAGGCAGTCACCGTGTATTTCTCATCTACCGAAAAATCATGAAAAGGAGACAAATCTGTAGAAATATTCTTCGCTCCTGAATCCGGATCTCCAAAATTCCATTCAATCGAAGCTACTTTTGACTGATCACTAACACTAAATTCTTTTAAAAATTCAGAACAAATGTTCGAAACGTTCATTTCAAAAATAGTATTTCTAACCTGATTTACATTTCCTGTTACGTTGATATAAAAATTAGCTTGTGGCTTTCCAAAATCAGCAGTCGAAACATAGCCACTTCCAAGATCAGGATATCCTGGTAGAGCAGTACAGCCTCGTTGCCATGATACATCATCATTTTGTGTTGTACCGGCGATAAAAGCAACTGCGTCTCCGTAAACAATTCCTTTATGAACTTCTACCAGAATTTTTTTTACACCAGCCGGAATTTTGATTGGTTTATCAAAATCTACTTGTACAATTTGAGAATTCTCATCAATACTGGGCCTAAGTTCCTGATATTGACTACTTCCTATCAGTTTTTTTTCAGAAAAAGAACAAGGGAAATTATCATCTATCTCATAGATATTAAAACTAACTTTGGACAACCAACCCGTTTTATTAATTCCAACTTGTCCTGAATTAATTACAAATTCCTCATTATTTGATATACCAAAGTCTTTCAAGTTAAAAGCTCTTGCCCAATAAATATATGTCGATGTGCAAGAATGTATACCAGTATCTATTAATTCATCATTGAGGTTATGGGATAATCTCGTAATTGGTCCTAAACTTTTTGTATTAAATACTTCACCAGTAACATTTATATAAAAATTTGCATTTGGAACAGGAATAGTTAAATCTGTAGTGCGAGAAAAAGGAAGTGTTTTATCACAACCTAAATACCAGGAATCTCCTGTATCTTCTGCTGTTCCGGCTACAAGAACTTCTGCTGTTGTATAATTAGTATAGTCTTTTCCCTTGCCTACAGTTACCAAAATTCTTTGAGTTCCAGCCGGAACAATAATTGGTTCATCAAAATCTATTTGCACAATTTCCGGATTACCATCAATAACTTTCGTTGGCTTAAGGCCTCGAGATCCTAGTAATGGTTTTGAAAAATAGGTCCTAAAGAGATCAGGAAATCTATCGTCGGCAATATAAACCGCAAAAGACAAATTTGCACCAATATCTGATTTAGCAATTCCAATCTGACCTGATTTAATAATAAACTGTTCATTTGGTTTTATACCAAAATCTGATAATTTGAATACTCTTGACCAGCTTTCATCATCCTGACAAGAATACATATCCGTCTTAACAAGTGTTGTTCCAATATTATTCGTTAAAGTTATCTGGGAATTGATATATTGATAAGACAGAAAAATAAGAAGTAAAACTGCCTTTTTAAAACTATTTTGAAATGTTGTCATTCTTGTTTATTTATTTTCTGTTTTATAACAGATTAGGACCCAAATAATTAATTGGTTATTTAAAAACTACTGTCATATCTGAAAACCAACTTTTCGAGAATCAAGATCAAATATAAGAATGAAACTGTATAAATCTTGGTTAAAATAAAAAAACCTCGAAAGGATTACTTTCGAGGTTTCTTAGAGAATTACTAACTAATTAACATAATTCCAAAACTATTTTTTTACAGAGAATTTAAAAGTAGTTTTAGTTTTATAATTTTCTCCCGGGTTTAAAACCGTTGTCGGGAAGTTTTTCTGATTTGGAGAATCAGGATAATGTTCTGTCTCTAAACATAAACCTGTTCTGTGTGCGAATGTACCGCCGTTTGGCATTGGTAAAGTTCCGTCAAGGAAATTTCCAGAATAAAACTGAATTCCAGGTTCGTCTGTTGTCATTTCCATAACTCTTCCGCTGGCTGCGTGGTATACTTTTGCGATAACTGTTTTTCCTTTTTCAGGATTATTCAGTACCCAACAGTGATCGTAACCTTTTCCTCTTTCTAATTGTTCGTTTTTCACTGCGATGTCTTTTCCAATTAGTTTTGGTTTTCTGAAATCGAAAGGAGTATTGGCAACATCTTCTAATTTTCCTGTTGGAATTAAAGTTGCATCAACCGGAACAATTTTATCTGCATTTAAAGTCAATTCGTGATCTAAGATTGTTTTAGTAAAATCTCCAGATAAATTGAAATAAGAATGCTGCGTTAAATTCACAACTGTTTTCTTATCTGTAGTCGCTTCGTACAATACTTCTAACTGATTATCATTTGTCAAGATATAAGTCACAAAAACCTTTAGGTTTCCAGGATACCCTTCTTCCATATCTTTACTTAAATAAGATAATTTTAAAGAAGCAGTATCTCCAGATTTTGCCTCATCAGCTTTCCAAACAACATTAAAATATCCTTGCGGTCCACCGTGCAAAGCATTTGGAGTATTGTTTATAGCCAATTGATAATCTTTTTCATCTAAAGTAAATTTTCCTTTAGCAATTCGGTTTCCATATCTTCCGATCAAAGCTCCAAAAAATGGATTCGCTTTTTCGTATTGAGCCAAATTATTAAATCCGATAACCACATTTTCAGAAACACCTTCTTTATTAGGTACTTTCAAATCTGTAATCCTTCCGCCAAAAGTGATGATATCAACTTCCATCCCATTTTGGTTTTTCAATTTATAACTATCGACTTTTTCTCCTTTTGCAGTTGTTCCATAAGAAGATTTCTCAATTGTAACTGTAGCTTTTTCGTCTGACGAAACTGTTGTAGCATCCATTTTTTTATCGCTTTTGCATTGAACTGAAATTGCGGCCAAACTCATAAGGCTTATCCCAAAAATACAACGTTTTAATACATTCATAAATATAGTTTTTAAGTATTGTAAAAAGTGAAATGTAAGATGTGAAAAATTTAAACAACAAATTTAAAACCTCTGAACCTTTGTCGCTTTGAACCTTTGTAACTAGAAATTATAATCCATGTTGAAACAAATGATAATAAGCTTCATTTGCATTGATCTTATCTTTAAAGTCTCTTACGGTAGTTTTTTCATCAATCACCAATAATTCAATTCCGGCGATATCAGCAAAATCTTCCATATATTCTGTTGTTAGCGACTGGCTGTAAACCGTATGATGTGCTCCACCAGCTAAAATCCAGGCCGTTGCAGCAATTTCAAGGTTTGGTTTACAATCCCATAAAACTCTCGCAACCGGTAATTTTGGCAATTCAGCCATTGGTTTAATTGCTGTAACTTCGTTTACAATCAAACGGAAACGAGTTCCCATATCTACCAAAGAAACATTGATTGCCTCTCCTGCTGGTGAATTAAACACCAAACGAGCCGGATCTTCTTTTCCGCCAATTCCTAAAGGGTGTACTTCGCAAGAAGGTTTTCCATCAGCAATAGAAGGACAAATTTCCAGCATATGCGATCCTAAAACATATGATTTTTGAGGCGTAAAGTGGTATGTATAATCTTCCATGAAAGACGTTCCTCCTTCAAGACCAACGTTCATTACTTTTAAAGCACGAACCATTGCAGCTGTTTTCCAATCTCCTTCTCCACCAAAACCATAACCATCGGCCATTAATCTTTGTGTTGCGATTCCAGGCAATTGTTTCCAAACACCTAAATTTTCAAACGTATCTGTAAAAGCTCCAAAACCTCCTTCTTCAAGGAAAGCTCTTAAACCTAATTCGATTTTTGCCGCTTCCGCTAATGAACTTCTTTGCGCTCCGCCTTCTTTTAAAGAATCGGTCAAATTATAAGACGCTTCATAAACTGCTAATAAATCATTTAATTCTTTGTCTGTAACTTTCTCAATATATTTAGTAACATCTGAAGAATCAAAACCGTTAACTGACATTCCGAAACGAATTTGAGCTTCTACTTTATCTCCTTCTGTAACGGCAACTTCACGCATATTGTCTCCAATACGGGCTACTTTTAAATTTTGAAGTTCATCCCAACCTAAAGCTACTCTTGTCCAGATACCTAATTTTTTCTGAACTCTTTCGTCTTCCCAATGTCCAACAACAACTTTGCGTTTTTTGCGCATTCTTGACATAATAAAACCAAACTCACGATCTCCGTGTGCCGATTGATTCAGGTTCATGAAATCCATATCGATAGTTCCCCACGGAATTTCAGCGTTGTATTGTGTGTGTAAATGGCACAATGGTTTTTTCAAAATACTCAATCCGCCAATCCACATTTTTGCTGGTGAAAAAGTATGCATCCAGGCAATAATTCCGATACAGTTTTTAGCCGAATTTGCCGCTAAGCATACATCTAATATTTGTGCAGGTGATTTTACTACATCTTTATAAACCACTTTTACCGGAATATTAGACGCTCCATCTAATCCTTTCGCTATTATTTGAGAATGTTCTGCTACTTTTCTTAAAGTTTCTTCACCGTATAATTCCTGGCTTCCTACTACAAACCATACTTCTTTCTGAGAGATATCAATCATATTCTTTTGTTTATTATGTTTCAAGTTTTCTTTGTTTCAAGTTTTGAAATGCTGAAAATCTTTGTTCTTTATTCTTTTATCTTTTATCTAAACTACTGTCCGTAATACGAATCTTTTCCGTGTTTACGATTGTAATGTTTTTTTATTAGGGAATCTTTTAATCTTGGCGCATTTGGGTTTATTTGTAAAGTCAGATAGGCCATTTCGGCTACGACTTCTAAAACTTTGCTGTTGTAAACCGCCTTCGCAGCGTTTTTTCCCCAGGCAAATGGACCGTGATTTCCAATCAAAATCATTTCTACTTCTTCGTATGAAAGATTTTTTTCTTTGAAGCAATCCAAAATCTGAATTCCGGTATTGTGTTCGTAATTTCCTTCTATAAGCGAATCTGCCATTGGCGGAGCACAAGGAATATCTGCTGTTAAATGGTCTGCATGGGTTGTTCCGAAAATCGGAATATCTTGTTGTGACTGTGCCCAGGCTACAGAATAAGTTGCGTGCGTATGTGCAACGCCTCCAATATTTGGCCAGTTTTTATATAAGTAGGCGTGTGTTTTGGTGTCAGATGACGGACGCATTGTTCCTTCAATAACATTGTTATCAAAATCCACGATAACAATATCTTCCGGTTTTAAATCTTCATAAGGAACGCCGCTTGGTTTAATGGCAAAAACACCATTTTTTCTGTCCACCGCACTAACATTCCCAAAAGTATATACCACCAAGTTCAATGCGTTTAACTGCATGTTGGCTTCGTAGCATTCTTGCTTTAAATCTTTATAAAGAGAACTCATGTTTTGCTGTTTTAATAGTTGGATCTTCAAAAGCACTTAATTGATCGTAAGCGATTAACAATTTGTTATACGCTGCTACTTTGTCTAATTGAGGGAAATATTCTCCATCGAAATCACTTCCTATTTTTTGGCTTGCTTCGATTACGTTTGGATAAATTCCGGCTGCAACTGCTGCATAAATCGCTGCTCCTAAAGCAGGAGTCTGATCTGAAGCTGCAATTTTGATTGGCTTGTTTAAAACGTTAGCCAAAGTCTGCATGATGAAAGGTGATTTTCTGGCAACTCCACCAATTCCGATTACGCTGTCAATTTTCACTCCTTCTTCTTCAAAACGATCCACGATTTTCTTCGCTCCAAAACAAATGGCATTTACCAAAGCTTTGAAAATATGTGGTGCTTTTGTTCCTAAAGATAAATTCGAAATCGCGCTTTTTACTTCTTGATTGGCATCCGGAGTTCTTCTTCCGTTGATCCAGTCCAAAGCAATTGGAAGACTTTCTGAAACCGGAATTTTCTCCGCTTCTTTGGTTAATTCTACAATTAATTTATCGCTGAATTCTTCTCTTAATTGTTCTTTTTGTGCCTCATTTAAAACTGTTGAAGAAGTCAATAAATGTTCTGTCGGCCAAAGCAATAATTCTTTGTACCAGGCCAATAAATCTCCAAAAGCAGATTGTCCTGCTTCTAAACCAATGAATCCTGGAATTACAGATCCATCAACCTGTCCGCAGATACCACGAACGGTTTTTGTTCCTACTTCATCATAAGAGCCAACCAAAATATCACAAGTTGAAGTTCCCATAACGCGAACTAAAGTGTTTTCGCCAATTTTAGCTCCAACCGCTCCAGAGTGTGCATCGAAAGTTCCAACGGCAATAACGGTGTCTGTTGAAAGCCCTAAACGATCTGCCCATTCTTTGCTTAAATTTCCGGCAACTAAATCTGAAGTATAGGTTTCATCATATAAATTTCCGCGAAGTGTTGCCAAATATGGATGTAATTTTTCTAAGAATTCTACTGGTGGAAGTCCGTTCCAGTCCTCGTGCCACATAGCTTTGTGACCCGCTGCGCAACGGCTTCTTTTGAATGTCTTTAAGTCTTTATTGTCAATTAACAAATACGTCATTAAATCACAGTGCTCCATCCAGGTGTACGCTGCATTTCGAACCGCCTCATCTTCTCTTGCGATGTGCAATATTTTTGCCCAAAACCATTCCGATGAGTAAATTCCACCCACATATTTAGTTACATTTTCCCCGCCCCAGCTTACTGCCAGTTCGTTGATTTCATTTGCTTCGTTGATCGAGGTATGATCTTTCCACAACACCATCATGGCATTTGGATTCTCCTCAAAACCTTTTGTCAAAGCCAGCGGAATTCCTTCTTTCGTAACCGGTACCGGAGAAGATCCGGTTGTATCAATACAGATACCACGCACTTGCGAAGGATCTACTTTGCTTTCTTTTATAACGGTTTGAATCGTAATTTCTAAACCTTCTATATGGTCTAAAGGATGCTGACGAAACTGATTAATCGACGCGTCACAATATTGTTTGTTTTTCCATCTTTTGTAATGAGAAACATTTGATGCTAACTCCTGCCCATTTTCAGTATCTATAAGCACCGCTCGAACAGAATCTGTTCCGTAGTCCAATCCTATAACGTAATTTTTCATTCGAAATACATTTATTAATGACGACAAATATAATATAAATATTTTATAAGTGTATAAAAAACACTTAACAATATGAGGCTTGCTAATTTTTACTGATAATGCATCAAAACAAGCCTTTAAGATAAAAACAAGAAATAAATTTTGGTTTTACATTTATTCTGTTGCGATTATTTCATCTTTATTTTCAAAACCGTAACCGAGTACGCCGGAAAGTCATATTGAATTTTACTTCCATTCAACTTAAATTCGCTTTCCTTCGGACTAATTTTAGTTGGAGCATCAAAAGAATTCTCATCGTTTATTCCGTCTCCTTTTAAAATTACTGCAGTTCCTTTGGTGTCTAATTTTGCTCCTTTTACATCAATTGAAACATTTTGAGCTGTTGCAGCGGTGTTCACAATTTTCAGAATTACTTCTTTTGAATTCACATCTTTTACTGCCGATGCAAACAAATCGTTTTGTCCTGTAACTGCTTTTCCGTCTTTTGTAATATTGATTAAATCGGTTCCTTTATTGTTTGAAAATAGTTTCTGAACATAATAATTTGGCGTTCCGTACGATTGTAAGTTGTTGAACCAAATCATATCCGGTGTCCATTGCCAGCCTTCTACGTGTGCCAATAAAGGTGCGTACGATGTCAAATGAACAACCTCAGCATTGCGCTCCATTCCGGTCATGAAAGCCGCTTCAGAGAACGCACATTCCCAGTTGTTTTTATTATCCGGACTTGCGATTGCTACACTTTGTGCTGCATATTCTCCTGCAAAAATCTTCGGTCCTTTACGGTCGTAATTATCATAACGGGTTACATTTTTACGAAACCAGGCCGGATCTTTATAGTAATGTTCGTCTACAATTTCTGCATTCAGTTTTTTAAGTTCTTTCATACCGTAATCAAAGAAATCTCCGTCAGGAAATGGTCCTGTTCCGGACACAATTGTAATGTTTGGGTATTTTGATTTAATGGCTTTTTGAAACACTTTAAAACGCTCTATGTAATCTGGTCCCCATTGCTCATTTCCAACGCCAATGAATTTTAAATTAAATGGTTTTGGATGTCCCATATCGGCTCTAACTTTACCCCAGGCTGTCCTTTGATCGCCATTTGCAAATTCAATTAAATCTAAAGCATCCTGTACATAAGGATCGATTTGATCCATCGGAACCAATTGCCCGGTGTTGAATTGGCACGCCATTCCACAGCTCAAAATTGGCAGTGGCGATGCTCCTATATCTTCTGAAAGCTGGAAATATTCGAAGAATCCCAAACCAAAACTTTGAAAATAATCCGGAGCCGGACGATGTGCAAATTCCATGTTCCAACGATTTACTGCAGTTTCTCTGTCTTCAACTTTTCCAACTGATTTTTTCCATTGGTAACGTTCTGCCAATGTCCTTCCTTCTACAATACAGCCTCCCGGGAAACGTAAAAATCCTGGTTTTAAATCGTATAATAATTGCACTAAATCTTTACGAAGTCCGTTTTTTCTTCCTGCCCAGGTATCCTCAGGAAATAATGAAATATTATCCAAATCAATAACGCCATTTCCTTCAAAAGTTATTCTCAGCTTCGCTTTAGCTTCTGTTGCTGTAGCTGTTAATTGAGCAGCGTAATCTGTCCAGTCTTTTGAAGTTGGAACAACCGAAGTCTCCCCAAGAACTTTACCGTCCTTATCAATAAACTGAAATACAATTTTGGAAATATTTCCAGATATTTTTGAAGCTTTTAAAGTCAGATTGTATTTCAAATCTTTTTTGATTCCCATTCCTCTGAAGCCTTCATTAACCAATTGATAACCGCTGGCATCATTAAGCGTAACTCTGCAATAATTATGATTGGTTCCTTGCTTCGAATATTGAACCACATTTGCAATTCCTGATTGCTGATTTAATTTATGACGATCGCTGTTGGGTTCATTCCATCCCATCATTGGAAACAGAAATTCAAACGATCTGTTTTTGATCATTTCAGCATACAAACCTCCATCAGCGGCAAAATTGATGTCTTCAAAAAACACTCCATACATCGTAGGTTGGATCTTGGTTACTGTTTTGGCAGCATCCACCTGAAGATTATTTTTTTGTGCCGATGCATAAAAGCCGTTAAGCAATAAACCGCAAAGGGTAATTTTGGTAATTAAATTGGACTTCATTTTTTTATAATTAAATGTGTTTTTTTTACGCGGATGACGCGGATTAAAACGGATTTTTATTTTTTTATTTTTTTATTTTGGCTTTAGTTTAAACACACAGAAACATAGTTCTGGATGTTAAAAAAAAGGCTTCTCATTTGCTTAAAGACATCCCGAAGCTTCGGGACTATGTGTGCAAATCTAGATTTGTTTAAAACTCTTTTTTATAGATTTTAAATTCTATGTTTCTATGTGTTTAAATATTTTCTCCCGCAGATTCAGCAGATTTTTTTTCTAATCTTTTTAATCCTTTAATCTGTAGCAAAATCTTGATTCTTGTTTCTTTGCTCTATTTTCTATATTCTTTGTTCTATTCTCTATTTATAATCCAACCAAACTTTCATTTTTCCAATGCCTCTATTTGACCAGCTGTAATATGGAATTGCTTTAAACTTTGAATTCTCAATAACATTTACACCTTGCAATAAATTGGCTTCTTTTTTTACTTTGAAAGTATCTCCCACTACTACATTTATTTTATCAAAATTGGTTTTATTATCAATTTCTTCAACCGCATACACGATTGGTCCATATTCTAAAGAAACTTTATTTTTATTGGTTTCTACTTTCGAATTGGTTTCTACTTCCTGAACTTCCATTGGGAAATTAAGATTGATTTTATCTCCTTTTTTCCAATTTCTGGTTACGACGAAATAACCATCTTGTGGTTGAATCGCTACTATTTCTCCGTTTACATTAATAGTGGCTTTTTGAGTGGATGCTTTTTTATAGGTATATAAATCACCTGGTAAAACTTCATTTCTCGCCCAGCCCGGAACTCTAAGTTTAATGGTGAATTGACTTTCTTTTTTTGGATTAATCCAGATCGCTACTTTTCCGTTCCAGGGATATCCGGTTTGCTGTGAAATCTGTAAATCAGTTTTTCCAACTTTGAAAGAGGCGTTGTTCGAAGCATATAAATTCACATACAAAACATCATTTGATTTGGAGTAAATCAATCCCGGAATTGAAGGTATAAAACGAATTAAATTG
This sequence comes from Flavobacterium sp. Root420, assembly GCF_001427905.1. GTDB lineage: Bacteria > Bacteroidota > Bacteroidia > Flavobacteriales > Flavobacteriaceae > Flavobacterium. The sequence continues at coordinate 70,342 of NZ_LMEF01000012.1, read as the reverse complement.
GTCGGACAGCAAGAACAGTCAAACCAGGCCTGACGCGTGCAGGAACCTCTGTTTGATTTAAAAACACCGTCGGCTTCTAAGGCATTTGGATAGAAAAATTCTTTTCCGTCTAATGAAATCCCCGAGATTAATCCGTTGTACATGGTTCTTTCAATCACATCAAAATATTTCGAATTTCCGGATAAATTATGCAACCTGTGATTCCAATACACATCTCCAATTGCGGCGCAGGTTTCGTTATAAGCTGTAAGATTTGGCAATTCATAATTGGCTCCAAAAGCTTCACCGTCATGTCTTGAACCGATACCGCCAGTGATGTACATTTTTTTGTTTACCATATTATTCCATAAATTATTTATGGCGTCGGTATAACCTTTGTCTTTGGTCATGGCAGCGATATCTGTCATTCCCGCGTACATATAAACCGCTCTCACGGCGTGACCTACCACTTCATTTTGCTGTACCACAGGAATGTGATCCTGTGCATATTCTCCATATAATTTATGATTGTTTGGATTACCTCGATTGTCTAGATAGTATTTCGCCAATTTCAGATACTCTTCTTTTCCGGTAATTTGATACAATTTGATCAAACCCGTTTCTACTATCTGGTGTCCCGGAACTCCCTTTACCTGACCCGGACCATCACCAAAAGTTTTCACTAACAAATCCGCATTTTTAATGGCAATATCAAGGAAATTTCTTTTTCCAGTCGCCTCATAATGGACAACAGCCGCTTCAATCAAATGACCAGAATTGTAACATTCATGACTAATTTGTAAAGATTCCCAGCGTTTTCCTTCAATAACGGGAACCCAGGACGCTGGTGGTTTTGCCGGATTTATAGTTCTCCAGGTGGTTAAATAACCGTCTTTTTCCTGACCAATTTTTACAATGGCAATCAACGAGTCTAAAACACGGTCTAATTTTGGATTTGGCGCGCTGATTAATGTATTCGAAGCGCCTTCGATAATTTTGTAAACATCGGTATCATCAAAAGGCATTTGTCCTCTAACTTCTCCTGTTTTTTGTTTTCCTGCGATTAAAAAGTTTTCAAAACGTCCTTCTTCATTGCATTTTTGAATTGCATAAGCAATCGTAATTTCCTGTACTCTTTTGATGATTGGCAACCAAAATGAATCGGATAGTTTTACGTTTTGAATGTTTACGGGTTCAATTTGATAACCCGCTTTCAAAACCGAAGTTTTATCGCTTGGCTGTACCACATTGTTTTTGGTTTCTTTACAAGAAATCAAAATCACAAGTGATAGAAAAAGGGTTACTATTGGAAAATTATATTTTTTCATTCTCTATTTATTCTATTTTAAAACGGGCCACAAATCGGCATCCCAAAGCATTTCTCTAACTACTAATCTTGGAGTTCCGTTGGTTTTCTTTTCATAAGCGTGATAAAAGATATAATCTTTACCATCAAACGTATAAGCGCTATTATGGCCTACGCCAAAGTAATTTTCATCACCCTGAACTACAATACTTCCTCCACCTTCATTTAATGGTTTTCCTTCTTTGTCCACATAAGGCCCCGTTACGTTTTTAGACCTTCCAACCACAACTTTATAGGTGCTTTTTTCTCCGCGACAGCATAAATCCCAGGAAAGAAATTGGTAATAATAACCATTTTTCTTAAAGATAAATGGAGCTTCCAATGCGCCATCTCCCGGATCAGAATCTGCCAATTCAAAAGTTCTTTTACGTTTCGAAATCGTGTGCCATTCCTGAGGCTGCGCAATTGATTTTAAATCGGGATTTAGTTTCACCAATTTTAATCCTTCCCAAAAAGAACCAAAGGATAACCATGGTGTATTATTTTCATCAAAAATTAAATTCGGATCAATGGCATTCCACATGTCACGATTGGGTTGTGACTGAATGACAATTCCCTGATCGACCCATTTGTAATTTTTATCTTTTGGATCTAAAGTAGTATTTGTCGCAACGCCAATTGCCGACGTATTTTTGGCGAAAGCCGAAACTGAATAATACAGATAATAGGTATTGTTATGAAACGAAATATCCGGCGCCCAAATATGGTTTTTGAAATCGGCTGCAACGCCATCGGCCCAAACTGGTTTTTCTGGAAAAACGGGAGGCTGCTTATCCCATTTTTTTAAATCTTTAGAACTAAAAACACTGATTCCATTTCCTGTACAATATAAATAGTACATGTCTTTTTGTTTGATGACGACGGGATCGTGTACGACAATTTCCTGTGCAAACGAAACTGAAACTATCAGCATCATTAAAACAGAAAGTGTATGTTTTATGTTTTTATAAAATTTCATATTGTGATGTTTTTTTCGCCATATAAGTGATAAGAGAATTTAAGTTTGGTTTTGTATACTGCTTATTTTTAAAGCATATACGTTTTTACGCATTTGAAACTGTGACTGAAAACTTTTTTCCCACCCATATAAGTCATGTAAGTAAATTTAAGTTTGGGTCTGTTTGGAACGTTTTTTAATTCATATAAGTTATAAGAACAGTTAAGTTTTTCTAAGCCTGGTTTAATATGGACTTATATAACTTATATGGTGAAAATTTGTTCCTCTTGTTTTGAAAAAGACTACTGAATTCCCTCAGATGTCATCACTACACGTTTCATCGTTCCGTCTTTGTTATAATATAATTTATCGACACAGACTGATCTTCTGAAACTACTTCCGTCTGGAATTGTTGCTCCGTTGTGATAGATGAAATACGATTGTCCTTTAAAATCAATTATTGACTGATGATTGGTGTTGCTGTTTCCTGCGATTTCATTCAAAATTCCTTTAAATTCCCATGGGCCAGTAATTGACTTGCTCATGGCGTAAGCAATTTTTTCAGGAAACTCATAAGCATAAGACAAATAATACCAGCCTTTGTGTTTGTGAATCCACGGTGCTTCTGTAAAATGCGGCAACTCTTTTATATGCTGAATCGGTCCGTCTAATTCGATCATATTGTTTTTTAATTTGGCATAATGGCAGGCTGTATTTCCCCAAAACAAAGAGGCTTGTCCATCTGTATCGATATAAACTGTCGGGTCGATATCGTCCCAGCTTATATCAGTAAATTTGGTCATATCGTTTGTGATTAAAGCTTTTCCAAGTGCATCTTTAAAAGGTCCGGTTGGACTGTCTGAAACTGCAATTCCAATAGCTTTTCCTTGTACAGAGTTATGTTCAACAGTTACATACCAATAAAACTTTCCATTTCTTTCGATAACCTGAGACGCCCATGCATCACCCTTCGCCCACGCAAAATCAGTTGTTTTTAAAGGCACCGGATGTGATTCCCATTTCTTCATATCCGAAGAAGAATATACCACCCATTCGTTCATCTTATAAAAATGAAAATCTTTTGGTGCTTCGTCATGACCTGCATACAAATACACTTTATCCTTGTAAACCAATGCAGCAGGATCTCCTGTATATTGATCCTTGATAATTGGGTTATTGAATTTTGCCGGATCAATTTGTGCCACTGCTGTTGTGCAGGGTACAATCAAAATTAAAAGGGATAGGCTTGTAATTAGGTTTTTCATTATGATTCTTTTAAAACGCGTTAAATATTTTTTCACGCAGATTCTGCAGATTTGAGCAGATTTTTTGATCTATTTATTCTTTGATTTTTTCTAATTTCTTTTTAAGTCATTATAAAATAAGTCCCAACGGGACGACATATTTATAGAAATCCTATTTGTTTTTTCATAAGAGCCCACCGCGGCGGGTGTCATATTAGCAATCTAAGAAGAACGTACATATCGCTCCGCTGGAGCTTTTATCAACGACAATAATAATTGGCTATAAACATTATGCTCCTCCGGAGCTTTTAACAATACCAATACAAACCACTTTTTTTAAATCTGTTCCTATTATTTTATTTTTGGGATTTAGACCCGAGCGCTAGCGAACATGCGAAGTAATTTTAAAAAATTGGAATTTTGTAATTCATTTTCTAATTCACTTTTTTACCCCAAACTGGTAAGCCTGCTGCAGTCAAACCAGAATAACTTAACGTTACCTTTCGGGTTGCTGATTCCCAATCCCAGGCATCAGTTACGTTGCATTTTACGCCATTTACGGTTAAGATTTTTTTAGTGCTTTCATACGACCAGGTTCCTGTTATATCCCCACTCACTTTTTTATCGGCAGTTAAATAAATTGTGACTGCTTTTTGAAGGGTTTTGTATTGATAATTCATGGTAATCTGTTCCCAGGTTCCAATGAAATTTGCCTCAGTAATTGAGGTTGTTGGAACTCCTGCATAACGTTCTGCTTCAACAACCGGCCAGCCATCTTCTGTCCATTCGATACCACGAACATGTCCCATCATAACGGCATTTGAAACAGCAATTCCCGGAACTCCTTCCGGCAAACGTGCCTGCGATGCGTAATACCATTTTTTGGTATCCGGATTCTGAAAAACAGCGCAGTGCGCAAAACCAACCCAGCCTGTATGATTTTTAAATTGATAAGGATGTGTCAACATTGGAAAACATTCTGCACCATTTGTAATACTGCTTCCGCTGATAGTCAAATAAGGTCCTAAAATACTTTTTGAACGTGCAACACGTGTATTGTAAGCGACAGTCAATTCATCATAAGCCAAAAACAAATAATAATATTGAGTATCTGGGTTGTACATTATTTCCGGGCCTTCAAGTGCCTGCCAACGGTTTGTGTTGACATTGCCACGGCCTGCAATTCGAACGCCATAATCATCAATGGTTTTTAACTGGTCTGGTTTTCCAGTTGTGGGATTCAGTTTTAAGGCTGCAATTCCAGAATGCCATGAACCGTAAATTAAATATTGATCGCCTTCCGGAGTCTGAATAAAACTTGGATCGATGGCGTTGAATTTAAAATAAGCGTCCCAATCATTTCCTCCGTTTCGAACATAACTTTTTACACCATCTGGTTCAGAACAAACCACCATACCTTTATCAACCCAATTGTTTGAAGCCAAATCATCTGTTTCGGCCAAGCCAATAAAAGCGCGTTCCGACCAGGAAGTATTCGTGTCTGTTCCCACAATTGGATTCGTTACAACAATGCTGTAATACATTCTGAATTTATTCCCCACTTTACGAACGCATGGTGCCCAATATCCATATGTTGGATTTGTAATAGAAGGGAGCGCTGGCGACATTCTCGCTCTTTTATTGTTCAAAGAATCTTTTACCCAAGCCGGAGCCTGTGTCATTGAAGATCCCATAAATTCCCAATTGATTAAATCTTTTGATCTTCTGTAGAAAAAATGTCCGTCGCCTTCGTGTGCATTTCCGTAAGAAGCATCGGTTTGGTACATATAATAATATTCTCCGGATTTTTCTACTGATGGATCATGAACGTTAGCTAAATTCCATTGTGATCTGCTGCCCCAACTTGAAATTGAAGTATAATTATCTGCATAAGTCGGTCCCGGAAAAGCGGGTGTTACCACTGGCGGATCAACTACTACTGGTGGACTCGGATTTTCAGGTGCTGCCGGATCATCTTTAGAACAGCTGACAAATCCAAGGGCAATTGACAACAGCCCGATGTAGGCAACTTTTATAATGGAATTTGATTTTTTCATTTTTATATTTTTTATTTTCCTTCTAACACCACAACTGAGAAAGGAGGAATCGTAATTTCAAGTTTTCCTTTTTTGTTTTCAAAACCTTTAAAAACGGTTGGAACAATTTTGTTTGGTGTATCAAATGAATTGTGATCTTGTAATTTAGCAGCCGTAAGAACGGTTCCTGTAAAGTTTTTAACACCAAGATCGTTCACGTCAATTTCTATTTTGTTTTTGTTTTTTGCATCCACATTTACTAATGAAATATGAATTGCTCCATTTTTATCTTTTGAAGCTGAAGCTGATACTGCAGGAAGTGTTTCTCCGTTAAAAGTATAATTTGGAGAAGTAAAACTTATCGGCAATAATTTTGCATCCTGATGAACGCTGTACATTTTCATAACATGATACGTTGGCGTCGTAATCATTTTAGCTTTGTCTGTTAAGATCACTGCTTGCAACACGTTAACACATTGTGCTAAGTTTGCCATTTTAACTCTGTCAGCGTGATTGTTGAAAATATTCAACGTTGCTCCCGCCAAAACCGCATCTCTCATGGTATTTTGTTGGTATAAAAATCCAGGATTTGTTCCTTTTTCTACTTCATACCAGCCTCCCCATTCGTCCACCATCATCGCTACTTTTTTCTCCGGATCGTATTTGTCCATGATCGCGCTGTGTTTAGTAACCAGCTCTTCCATTTTTAAAGCCGATTTCATAGTTTTGAAATAACCTTCTTCAGTAAAATTAACGGCATCTCCTTTTTTACCCCAGTCAATTACGGCATAATGATGTACTCCAACTCCGCCCAACATATTTAGCGGAATATTTTTCATTAAAACTTCTGTCCAATTATAATCGGCACTGTTTGATCCTGACGCGATACGGGTAATTCCACCCGTGTTTTCCCAATCAGACATGAAAGTGGCAAATTTTCTATATTCTCCGGCATAATATTCTGCCGTCATATTTCCACCGCATCCCCAGGCCTCATTTCCAATTCCCCAGAATTTTACTTTCCACGGCTCTGTTCTTCCATTTTTTTTACGCAAATCACTCATCGGACTTTTACCGCTGAAATTGGTGTATTGAACCCAGTCCGATAATTCCTGAACGGTTCCGCTTCCAACATTTCCTGATAAATACGGTTCAGCTCCAAGAAGCTCACACATATTCAGGAAATCATGTGTTCCGAAGCTATTATCTTCCGTAACTCCACCCCACCATTTATTTACAATAGTTGGTCTTTGTTCTTGTGGGCCAATTCCGTCTTTCCAGTGATAGGTATCTGCAAAACAACCGCCTGGCCATCTTAAATTTGGAATTTTCAAATCTTTTAAAGCAGCGATAATGTCATTTCTCACTCCTTTTGTATTTGGTATTTTTGAAGTATCTCCCACAAAAAAACCTCCGTAAATACAGCGCCCTAAATGTTCAGCAAAATGCCCGTAAATGTTTTTGTTGATTGTTGGGGCATCTGCATTATTTTTTATGGTTACTACTGTTGTTTCATTTTGAGCGAAACTAACCTGATTACAAAGTGTAATAAGAAATGTGATTAAAAATGCTTTTTTCATACGTGGATAATATTTGTTTTTTATTGGAATATGGTGTCGCCATTCTTTATTATTATTTTCATTTTGAATCATGGCGATTTCATAATTTGTTTTTAAAAAGATTATAAAGAGGAAGGCTTTATGAAACCTTCCTCCAAATATTAAAGTTAATAAGAAAGTGTCGGCCATCCTGATGACCATGTAAAATATACAATTTCTAGTTTTGGATTTCCATTGTCAGCGCCATCATAATAATGAACTGAACCTTTTTGTGTTCCGGTAATTCTTGACAAATGTCCTGGTCCTATATAATTTCCCTGCGTTGCTAAAACTGTTGTTCCACCACCACTTTTTAAGTTGACTCCGTTTTTATCTGTAAAAGGTCCGAACGGACTTGTAGAACGACCCACTACAATATAATAGGTACTGTTTACACCATTGCAGCAAGAACCTCTGTTTACAAACATATAGTAATAACTTCCTTCTTTAATTAAACAAGGAGCTTCCCATGAAGCGCTGTTTCCACCCGCAACAATTGTTCTTGTTCCTGTTGGTTTTCCGGTTGAAACATTAATCTGAACAACACCAATACCAGCATGCCAGGAACCATATGCCATATAAACGTTGCTTCCGTCTACTAGAATTGAAGGGTCAATTGCGTTTACATCTGAAGATGAAGAAGAAGCTACAACCAGACCTCTGTCTGTCCAGTTTGTTCCGGCACTTTGTGAAATCGAAGGTGCTGTTACGAGTCCAATTGCAGAAGTCGCAGATCCGAAAGTCGAGCAAGAATAATACATGTTCCATCGATTATTGAACCATGCTAAATCCGGTGCCCAGAAATTTTTAGTAAAACCCGGAACGTATCCGGATATCCAGCCTGGAGTTGAAGTGAACACTGATGTTCCCCAAGTCCAGCTTGTTAAATTTGTTGAATACGTCATTGGTATATTATCACCTGTTGTAAAAACATAGTAATTAACACCACTTTTTATAATTGTGCTCGGGTCATGAGACGGAACATTTCCGCTGACCGTTTTAGCTGTTAAATTTTTTACCTGAGAATTTTGAGTTGTTTCAACTGAAACTGCCTCATCATTCGAAGGGATTATAGTATCTTCATTCTGGCAACCTACTAATAATACTGCTAATAAAACCAAACTTGTAATTGTTTTCATTTGTTATAATTTTAGTTACTATTCTGATATTTTAATCTCTCTACAATCTCATTCTTTTTTAAGATAATATCACATGACAGATTTTTCGTCTGCCATATGATATTAACTAAACTAACTAATTCAAATAAATCTTAGTCTCAGTCTCAGTTTTCAGTCACACTGTGAACTGAGACTGAAAACTGTTTTTAATAACTGTCGTTTTGAACAGTTCCCGGATTGTTATCCATTTCTAATTGCGGAATTGGGAAATATTCTCTTCCTGGAGCATACGAGTTAAACTCAACATCTCTTGATTTTAACCATGCCAGTTTTGTAGCATCCTGTAACCATCCCCAACGACGAATATCATCAAAACGGTGACCTTCAAGAGGGAATTCCAAAAATCTTTCATGACCAATCTGATCTCTCATTTGTGCTTGTGTCATTCCAGGTTTTGTAGTGGCTAAATCTGGCAAATTAACTCTGTTTCTTACCATTTGAATATAAGTATAAGCTCCTGGCGTATCACCCGTTTCATTTAGACATTCTGCATACATTAATAAAATGTCGGCATATCTTAATAAACGCTCGTTGATTCCTGAACGCCAATCGTATTCGTCTGCAAATTGTCCGTCAGAGTTTTGGTATTTTCTACAAAATATATCATTTAAATCTGCTGGACTAGTTGCGTAAAAAGTCGCAAAATCTTTACCATATAATTGCATTCCACCTGGTTTGTTATAAAATATTGTAGCATCTAAACGAGGATCTACAACACCTGTTTTTGTTTTTTCCTGTTGAAATTCATTAAACAATGTCCATGAAGGCTGCACGTCTGTCCATCCAAAAGCTCTTGGCGCATAGGTAATAGCACGTGCCGAAGTTTTTCCCCATCCTGAAGCCGGAGCGCCGCCCCAACCTAAATCAACACCGCCTGCATCTCTACTGAATTGTACTTCAAAAAGAGATTCTGAATTGTTTTCATTAGTAGTCGTAAAATTGTCACGATAGTTGGATACTAAAGAGTAAACTCCTAAATCTATAACTTGTTTAAATGTTGTTTTTGCATTGGCAAAATCTTTAGTAAACAAATACGCTTTTCCTAAATATCCCAGAGCAGCTCCTTTTGTAGCGCGGCCTTTTTGACCAGCATCCAAACCTGAAACTCCAGTATATGAAGTTGGCAGTAATTCAGCAGCAGCTTTAAAATCGGCAATAACCTGAGCCCAGCCTTCTGCTTGTGTTTTTTGAGGATAGTGCACTGCCAATTCTGTTGGTAATGGTACATTTTTAAACATGTTTACCGCATGAAAAAGATACAGTCCTCTTAAAAAATAAGCCTGCCCTAATATTCTATTTTTAAGTGCCGTATCCTGAAATTGAATATTCGGCACATTTGTTAAGACTTGATTGGCACGATAAATTCCCTGATAATATGTTTCATAAGCCCATCCATAAATTGCAGCGTCGGCTACATTTGAATTAAAGTGACCTACATTGTACATTGATGGCCAAGGGCTGTTTGTACGGGAATCATCTGCTTTTGCATCTAATAAAAGAGGTGTGCTACGCATATAAGTTCCATCTGTTAACAAACTTCCATAAGTAGCATTTACTCCTTCAAGGGCTTGCTGATCTGTTTTCCAAAAGGAATCAACTGCATCATTATTGGGGTCAATTTGAGTCAAATCTTCATTTTCAACACAGCTTGTAGTTACAACAGCCAGTGAAAAGAAAACAGCTATATAATTAAATATTTTATATTTCATTTTAATACGTTTTTAATTGGTTAAACTGGTTTAGAAATTCACCTCTACTCCTAAAGAAACTGTTCTTGGATTAGGAAAAGATCCTGCATCAAATCCTCTTGAAAGCAATCCATCGCTTGTAAAATCAGGATCATATCCAGTATACTTTGTAATCGTCCATAAGTTTTGACCATTTACATAAACTCTGGCTTTTTGGATAAATTTATCTTTCAACGGAATATTGAAACCCATTTCCATAGTTTGTAATCTCACATAATCTCCACGTTGAATAAATCTGTTAGACTCTCTATTGTTTTGGTTAGGATCACCAATAACCGGAGCAGGAACATTTGTATTTGTATTAGAAGGTGTCCAATAGTTCAATTCATCCGTACTATGATTTCCGTATTGCCCGGTCATTAAATTACGATACATGTTATTGAAAATTTTGTTTCCACCAGCACCTTGCCAAAACATGGAGAAGTCAAAGTTTTCATAAGATGCACTAAAGTTCATCCCGAAACCATATTTAGGAATAGATACTCCCTGAAAAGTTCTGTCTGCGTCAGTAATAGCTCCGTCACCATTTACATCTCTAAATTTTATGTCCCCTGGTGCTGCATTTGTCTGTGTTGGAGAAGAAGCAATTTCTGTTGCATTTTGAAAAATACCAATAGCTTCCCAAGCGTACATCTCACCAACAGATCTCCCTACTTCTGTTTTTGCAACAGTTCCATAAAGTGGATTTCCTGTAGCTCCAATTCTGGTAACTTCATTTTTTAAAGTTCCAAAATTACCTGAGATATCGTATTTAAATTTATGATGGTGATTGCTGTATGATGCTGTAAACTCTAAACCATTATTTTTCATATCTCCGGCATTTGTTGTAATATTTGCTGGAAAAGCTCCTGAAGAAAATGGCAATGGAACTCCTACTAACATATCAGTAACTTTCTTTGTAAAATACTCCGCTGTAAATTGTAAGTCATTATTTAAAAATCCTAACTCCAATGCGATGTTTTTACTAGTCGTTTTTTCCCAGTGAACATTAGGGTCAAGTGCCGCAACTACAGTGGTTCCCGATGCCAGTTCATTATTAAAATCGTACCCGGCAAAACTGTTTACGGTTGAAGCAAAAAAGTATTGTGGAATTGTATTATTCCCTATAGTACCATAACCACCTCTAAGTTTTATATTGCTTATCCATTCTGGTAAATGCAGGAACTTTTCGTTACTAATTTTCCAACCACCTGAAAAGGAATAGAAGTTTGCAGAATTATTTATTTCACTAAAAAGAGATGTTCGGTCTTGTCTGAAATTAGCCTGCAATAAGTATCTGTCATCATAAGCATAATTTAATCTGCTGATGTACGATATTCCTGTAATTGTATATTTATATTCGCTTGCATTTCTGGCATCAGCATATTGAAGCATCGGAATTTCTCCAGGCGTATATCCTACACCTCTCATATTATATTTGTGATTGTCTCTTCTTTCCTGAATCCAGCCTGCAAGAGCATCAATTTTATGTTTTCCAAGTGTTACTTCATAAGTCAATAAATTATTCATGAAAGTTCTTAGCTCATTTCCAGTTTCTACATCTAAAGAAGCTTCGTCATTTGTAGTAATATAGTACCAGCCTAAATCACTTGGCGGAATAAATTTTCTATTTTCCCAGTCTGTTCTGTCGTAACTGATATCCAATTTATATTTAAGTCCTTTTACAATCTCTATTTCACCCCAGATATCACCTATAAAACGATTTCTTTTTCCGTTATTATCGATCAGATTATTATATCCGATTGGGTTCATTGAGATCGCTCTTTGTGTTAAATTATCAGTACCTCCATAACCACCCAATCTGTTGGCATCATAAACTGGCATTGTTGGCACGGCACCTAGCATATCGCTAATAAAGGTTTGTCCTGCATTATACTCGTTGAAAATCTCTTTATCAGATTGCGTATAACCGATTTTAGCTCCGTATTTGAATTTTCCTTTTTTACCATTCAAATTCAGATTGGTTGACAATCTCTCATATTCTTGTGGTGTTTTTAAATAACTGGTATTTTTAAAGTAATCAATGTTCATGCTATACGCAATACTTTCTGCACCCCCTGTAAAGGTTAAAGCCTGATTTTGCACCACACCAGTTTGCATTGATTCTTTTTGCCAGTCTGTATCTACATTATTAATATAAGAAGGACTGTTAGGATTATTTCCTGGAGCGATACTTACCGGAACTCCTGCTCTGATGTCTCTATTTCTTTCTGCTTCGCTTGTAATTTTTTGATATCCAACACGATCTGTTAAATCCCATCTTTTTGCTACATCCTGAAGCCCGACGATAGATTTAAACTTGATGTCCATTTTACCGGCTTTTCCTTTTTTAGTTGTAATAATAACAACTCCGTTTGCTCCACGCACACCATAAATTGCAGCCGAAGACGCATCTTTTAAAACCTGCATAGATTCAATTTCTCCCGGTGCAAAATCATAAGGAGCATCAACCATAATTCCGTCAATGACAAAAAGAGGATTGTTATTAGTGAATGAAGTTATCCCTCTAATTTTAACATTTACAAAACCTCCCGGCTCTCCTGAAGACTGCACCGTTACACCCGGAACTTGTCCCTGAAGCATTTTTGCAGCATCATATGTTACGGTCTTTTTAGCCGATTCTAAATTTACGACACTTACAGAACCTGTTAAATCAGATTTCTTTTGGGTACCGTAACCTATTACAACTACTTCATTTAATTTATTGGTGTCTTCACTTAATACGGCATTTACTTTAGATAAATTTCCTACTGTTATTTCCTGATTTTGAAATCCCAGAAATGAAAAAACTAAAATATCATTTGGGGATGCTTTAATAATATACTCTCCATCAAATCCAGTAACTGCTACTGTTTTGGTTCCTTTTATCATAATGTTCACGCCCGGCAAGGGTAATTTGTCTTGTGCCGAAGTAACAACTCCGCTAATCTCTTTGCCCTGAGCCGACATTTGATTAACAGAAAATAATAGCATCATTAGTGCTAATAGCCATTCTTTTTTTGGCAATAAAAAATTGCAATAAAAAAATAATCGTTGGTTTGTTATCATACTGGTTTTTTTAAGGTTGGTTAGTTGTAAATTATAAGTGTTAATTCTACATTTGTAAATTTAAATAAAAAAAAGACTGAAAAACAAATTAATATCATAAAAAAAATGAAGAAAAAAAATGTATATCGCAAATTAAGTGTTAAATGAACATTTAAAACTTGCTGTTTTTTTCAAAAAATGAGTCTTTTTTGAAAGTTATTTGTGTAAAATTTACACTTTTCATCAAAAAGCAACTTTTTAAGCAAAAAAAGCTTTTTTCAAAAACTATTTAATTTTGAATAATTTAAAAGGCATAAAATGTTATTTTTGTAAAAAAAATCTGGTTTTATTTGTCAGGTTTTTCACTTTTAGATAACGCTATTTTTAAAAACTATCCTGTAACTATCCTGTTTTCATCTTAAAAAAGTCTTAAATCGGATAGCAGACTGTTATTTTTTTCTAAAAAGTTATTTTTTTAACGCTATTTTTGAGTAGTTATTTGTGTAAGTGTAAAATCTACATTAATAAATTATGAAACGTATTAAGAAGTTTATATATTTACCAATAAAATATTTAATATGCTAAACAGTTATAGCTCTGCCGATAAAGTCCTATTAGCAGTAGATTGTATCATTTTTGGATTTGACCATGAGGGGTTGAAAATTCTTTTAATTAAAAGAGATTTTGAACCTGAAAGAGGAAAATGGTCTTTAATTGGAGGATTTTTAAAGCGCGATGAGGTACTTGACAACGCTGCTATTAGAATATTACATACCTATACCGGGTTACACGACATTTATATGGAGCAATTACATGCTTATAGCGAAATTGACCGTGATCCTGTCGAAAGAACCATTTCAGTATCGTACTACGCCTTAATTAACATTGAAAATCACAATACGGAACTTATCAAAAATTATCATGCGCAATGGTTTAGTATAACTGATGCTCCAAACTTAATTTTTGACCACAACGAAATGGTAGATTACGCCATCAAAAGGTTACGTTACAGAACTTCAATAAAACCAATTGGGTTTGAATTATTACCTGAAAAATTCACGATGCGTCAGTTATTGGAATTATACGAAGCAATTTTGAGTAAGGAACTAGACAAACGAAACTTTATCAGTAAAATTAATTCATTAGAAATATTGAATAAATTAGATGAAAAAGACATGCAGTCATCCCGAAAAGGTTCTTATTTGTATACTTTCAACAAAGAAAAATATGAAGAGAAATTACTAAATGATTTTGTGCTGAATTTATAAATAAAAGTTTCACGCAGATTTTAAAAGATTTAAGCAGATCAAAAGCAGATTTTTTTTAAATCCTTTATCCCGATAACTATTGGGAGTGATTATTTTCTTAAAAAACAAAAAACCCTGAAACCTACAAACTTTCAGGGTTTTTACTTCAATAAAACTAATTAAAAAACTAAACAAATTTTCTTTTTTGAAAAGATAATCTCTCGCAGATTTGGCAGATTGAGCAGATTTTATTTCGACCTTATTAATCTGCTAAATCTGCGTGAAAAAAATATTAGCTATTTCCTTTTTGGTAATCTGCTAAAAAGGTGGCTAATCCAATATCCGTTAAAGGATGTTTCAACAAGCCTTCAATCGCGCTTAACGGCCCGGTAATAACATCTGCTCCCGTTTTGGCACAATTAATAATATGCATTACGTGTCGAACTGATGCTGCCAGTATTTGCGTTTCAAAACCATAATTATCATAAATCAATCTGATTTCTTCAATCAAATTCATTCCGTCTGTCGAAATATCATCCAGACGACCAATAAAAGGTGAAACATATGTTGCCCCGGCTTTTGCTGCCAGTAAAGCCTGACCTGAAGAAAACACCAATGTACAATTGGTTTTAATTCCTTTATTCGCAAAATATCTGATTGCTTTTACACCGTCTTTTATCATCGGGATTTTTACCACAATCTGCGGATGCAATGCTGCCAGCTTTTCTCCTTCGGCAATCATTCCTTCAAAATCGGTCGAAATTACCTCAGCACTTACATCCCCATCAACCAGTTCGCAAATTTTTATGTAATGATCCAGAATATTCTGAGCTCCTGTAATTCCTTCTTTTGCCATTAATGACGGATTTGTGGTTACACCATCTAAAACCCCTAAATCATTAGCTTCTTTTATGTCTTTTAAATTCGCTGTATCTATAAAAAATTTCATCTTTCTCTTTATTTTATGTTATAATTATTCTGCTCCAAATATTTGATTATTTCTTCGCAGGCATTTTTACTGGTAAATCCAAATTTCTGATCCAGAACCGAAGCCGGAGCTGAATATCCAAAATGATCCAATCCAAAAACTTTTCCTTTGCTTCCCACTAAACTTTCCAGGTTGACCGGAAGTCCTGCTGTAAGTCCGAAAACCAATTGATTATGTGGAATAACACTTTCCTGATATTCTTTTGATTGAGACCTGAAAAGTCCTTCTGAAATTATGGAGGCAACATTTATTTTTATTTTGATAATATGTTCCAATTCTTCTGCAGCTTCAATTAGTGTCGCTACTTCTGATCCGTTGGCAACTAAAGTGATGGCAGGATTTTCATTTGATTTGACTAAATAACCACCTTTTTTTGCTTTTAAAGCATCTTCAAATCTTGAATTTCCAATTGCTGGAATGTCCTTAATTTCTTGTCTTGAAAGAATTAAACCTGTTGGTGTTTTCTTGTTCTCCAATGCCATTTGCCAGGCAACAGACGTTTCAATGGCATCAGCCGGGCGAAGTGCCAACAAACTTTGATCACCAGAATGATTTTTAATTTTTTCTAATAATCGAATTTGTGCTTCCTGTTCAATTGGCTGATGTGTAGGCCCGTCTTCGCCTACGCGGAAAGAATCGTGTGTCCAGACATATTTTACCGGTAATTCCTGAATTGCCGCCAAACGAATAGCAGGTTTCATATAATCAGAAAAAACGAAAAATGTTGCGACTACGGGAATAACACCACCGTGAAGCGCGATTCCGTTTGCGATTGCCGCCATGGTTAATTCGGCTACACCAGCTTGCAAAAATGCTCCGCTGAAATCATTTTTCTTTAAGATCGATGATTTTTTCAAAAAGCCATCTGTTTTATCACTGTTGGATAAATCGGCAGAAGAAACAATCATATTTTCTACATTTTCAGCCAGATATCCCAAAACTGCTGCAGAAGCATCTCTTGTTGCTGCATTTGCTTTTTGAGCGATTGCACTGAAATCTAAAGCTGGTAAATCTCCATTAAAAAACTGTTTTATCTTTTGGGCAGCTTCAGGATTCTGACCTTCCCAAGCTGAAATTTTTGCTTTTCTCTGAGCCGATTCTACCGTTTTCTGATTTAAAATAGTTCCATAATGTGCTGCAACTTCTTCATAAATAGCAAATGAATCTTCAACGTTGGCTCCTAAGTTCAATAATGTTTTTTCAAAATCGGCTTTGGTTGCTCCAATTGGTTTTCCGTGAAGTTCGCATTGTCCTTCATACATTGATCCGTCAGCAGTTACGCAACCTTTTCCCATTATGGTTCGGCCAATAATCAGTGTTGGTTTTTCCGTTTCGTTATGTGCTTCAGTCAGAGCTTTACGAATCTGAGCGTGATCATGTCCATCAATAGTAACCACTTTCCAACCCCATGATTCATATTTCATCGCGGTGTTTTCAGTCGTAACCTCATCGGTCATCGATGAAAGCTGAACATCATTTGAGTCGTAAAACATAATGAAATTGTTGAGTCCCAAATGTCCGGCAATACGCCCTGCACCCTGCGAGATTTCCTCCTGAACACCTCCGTCCGTAATAAAACCGTATATTTTATGATCGAATAAATTCTCAAATCTTGCCGAAAGAAATTTAGCAGCAATCGCTGCTCCAACTCCCATAGCATGTCCCTGACCCAATGGTCCGGAAGTATTTTCGATTCCTCTTTTTACATCAACTTCAGGATGTCCCGGTGTTACAGAACCCCATTGTCTAAAATTTTGAAGGTCTGTTTTTTCGAAATTCCCCAACAAATAATATTGGGCATACATTAATGCGGAAAGATGTCCGGCATCCATAAAAAAACGATCCCTGAAAATCCAGTGCATATCGCTCGGATCGTATTTTAAATATTCGGTATATAAAATATGCAGAAAATCAGCACCTCCCATGGCTCCACCAGGATGGCCTGAATTCGCTTTTTCGACCATCGAAATGGCTAAGGCACGAATATTATTCGCAGCTAATTGGTCAATTTTGTTGTTCATTTTTAAGTAATCTAAGTGGTTTGTGGTTAATAGCGGTTTAAAATTTGTATTTGCAGAATTCCGAAAAGAATAAAATCTTTTCAATTAAAACAAAAACGAATAATAAGTGTAGAATTTACATTTGCAAATGTATGTAAAAAAATTTCACGAAAACAAAAAATTGCATCCTTATTTTTTTTACCAATAATTTATAGATTTAACAAACAAAAATAAATATAATTGTGATATAAATAACCAATAGCAGAAATGACATAAAAATCACTACAAAGAATTTCGCATAATAAGAGATGATTTATTTTCGATCTGTACGTTATTTCCCTTAATAACCATTTCTGCTAAAATTTTCCCCATCATTTCAAAATGGGTCGAAATTGTACTAATGCCATTGGCTACCACTTTTTTCAAAGGCGTTTCATTATAGGATATAATTCCAAAATCAGAACCTAATTTTAAATTCTGATTTCTGGCATTTTCAATTACAGCCACTAAATCACGATCATTCGGAATAATATAGAGGTCTCCTAAAGTAATCTCGCGATTGGTAAATTCGGTTATAATTTCAGACTCAAAATGGTACTCCGCGCAAAAAGCTTCAAAGCCTAATTTCATTCCGAGTGGCTCCCTGAATCCCGGGAAAATCAAAATCAATCTTTTGTATTTGCCTAATCTCGATTTTGCTTTTAGCAATCCTCCAAAAATGTCTTTTTCATGATTTTGATAAATGGCCGGATACAATCTTAAACTGGGATTGGTCTGATCTAAAATAATTACATCATTTACTGGTAGGGTTTTTATCAAATTGACTATATCGGTCAAGTTGGTTGGCATGATAATGTATTTTGTATAATTTCCGTTGCCGTCATTTATTAGCTTTTGAAAAACCTGAGCATTAAAATGATGAAAGAAAATATCGACCTGAACATTTTTTCCAATGTTTTTCAAAAATGAATTATAGATATCTTCCTTGAAAATATTTAGTTCATCAAAAAGCAAAAATATCTTCTGTTTTATAGCAATTTCAACGCTTTTCACGTAATATCCCTTACCGGGAATGGCGTAAATTATCCCTCTTTTTTTCAGTTCATCATACCCTAACAAAACAGTATCCCGGGATAAGGAAAAAGCCAAACATACTTTATTGACCGATGGAAGACGATCTCCTTTTACCAATTTTCCATCCTCAATTGCTTTTTCAATTGAAAGAATAATCTGTTTATATTTTGGCAAACCAAGATTGCCTTGAATGGAAATTATATTCATGAAAAATATTTTTTTGTGCAATATACAAAAAACTGGTAGGTACTGGTATGTAAAAGTCGGGAATGTTTCTATTTTTGAATTTCACATTTGGTAAAAATAAGATGGAAATAAAACAAATATCACATTTTCAAGATAAGTCTGACTGCAAATTGTTTGGTTTAATGTCTGATAACGAAGAAATTCATTCTTTCGAATTAACTAATAAAAACGGAATAAAAGTTCAACTTATCAATTATGGTGCAACGGTAACTTCTTTGAAAATTCCTTCTTCAAACGGAAAACTGGTCGATGTTGTTTTAGGTTTTGATACTTTAGAGTCTTATCTATCTTCTTATAATTTACCGAGTGCTCCCTATTTTGGAACCACCGTTGGCCGCTATGCAGGAAGAATCAATAAGGGACATTTTACCTTAAACAATGAGACATTTCAGCTTGCGGGCAATAATAATGGTAACAGCTTACACGGAGGAAATATTGGTTTTGGAAGAAGAGTCTGGAATGTAACCGACTTAACTGGTGGGGAAAATCCATCCATAACTTTTGGTCTTTTAAGTGAAGATTCTGATGAAAATTTCCCTGGAGAATTACATGTTTATCTAACTTATACTTTAACTGAGGAAAACGAACTAAAGCTGGAATATAAGGCAACAACAACAAAAGATACCGTTATTAATTTAACGCATCATAGTTATTTTAACCTTGACGGTCACGATACTTCGGTATTAGATCAACAAATGTATATTGATGCTTCTAAAATGTTAGAAACAGATTCTAACAATATTCCAACAGGAAAATTTACAGATCTTTCTAATCATGCTTTTGATTTCAGAACACCTAAAAACTGTCCTTCTTCAATCGATAATTCTTTTGTAATTGAATCTCAGAATAAAGTTGCTGCGCAATTATTCAGTGAGAAAAATAATTTGCAAATGAGTGTTTACACAGATCAGCCAAGTGTACATATATATGTAGGCGGAAATTGTTTCGACATCCTTGAAGGAAAAGAAAATACAAAGTATCATGCAACAAGCGGAATTTGTTTTGAAACCCAAAATTTTCCGGATGCACCAAATCAGGCTCATTTCCCGAATTCAGTTTTGAAAAAAGGCGATGAATACCGTCAGACAACAGTTTATAAATTTGATCGTATTAATTAATTATCCTAAAAAACATATTTTTTATCTGATTCTAATGATTTTTCATTTGAATTACAAAACAACACTATTACAATTACAAAATAATGAATGACATTTTAATACAAAACACGACAGCATTTTTTGAGAAATCGTTCGGATCTGCTCCTCAGAAAATTGTGCTTTCTCCCGGGAGAATAAACATTATTGGAGAACATATTGATTACAACGACGGTTACGTTTTACCAGCCGCAATTGACAAAGTAATTTGCTTTGCTTTTGAAAAAAACAACACTCAAAAATCTAAAATAATCGCCATCGATTTAAATGAAGAATTTGAACTTGATTTAACTGAACCCATTCAATTAAGCGATGTTGTCTGGACCAATTATATTCGTGGTGTTGTCAAACAACTTCAGAACAATGGGTTTTCGTTTGAAGGTTTCAATTGTGTTTTCAGCAGTAATATTCCGGTTGGTTCCGGTTTGTCTTCTTCGGCAGCTTTAGAGTGCGGAACCATTTTTGGAATCAAGGAGCTTTTTGGTTTAAAAATTGAAAAAGTTGATATCGCTTTAATGGGGCAAAAAGCCGAACATTGGGTAGGAATTAATTGTGGAATTATGGATCAGTTTTCGAGCGTTCACGGACTTGAAAACAAAGTAATCAAATTAGATTGCAATACATTGGAATTTGAATATCACGATGCTGATTTCAAAGATTACTCCGTTATTTTATTTGACAGTAATGTAAAACATTCGCTTTTTACTTCTGAATATAATACGAGAAGATTAGAATGTGAAGAAGGATTATCAATCATTAAAGAACATTTTTCGGAAGTAAAAAGTTTCAGGGATTGTTCTGAAGAGCAACTTTTGAGTATTCAGAATCAATTTACTCCGGTTGTTTTTAAGAGAGTTCACTTTGTTGTAAAAGAAATTAACCGGGTTATAAAAGCCTGTGAGGCGCTGGATAAAGGAAATATAAAACTTTTAGGACAATTGCTTTTTGAAACGCATTATGGTTTATCGCAGGAATATGAAGTAAGTTGTGAAGAGCTGGATATGCTTGTAGATACCGCAAAATCTGACGATGCGATCATTGGAGCGCGTGTAATGGGCGGCGGATTTGGTGGTTGTACTATAAATTTAGTTAAGAAAGGAGATGAAAATGAGGTAAAACGTAAATTTTCAAAACTTTATTTAGATACATTTGGAATTGAATTAAAATTCTATGATGTAAAAATCTCAAATGGAACAACACTACTTTAATACCACAAACGAATACAATGAAAAATTTTGACATTAACGAAGACCCTCACAGACGCTTCAATCCTTTACTTAACGAATGGGTGTTAGTATCCCCTCATCGTGCAAAACGCCCTTGGCAGGGACAAAATGAAACTATTGCCACAGAGGCTTTACCAAAATATGATTCAACTTGTTATTTATGTCCCGGGAATGTTCGGGCCAATGGCGTAAATAATCCGAAATACGAAAGTAGTTTCGTTTTCGAAAATGATTTTGCTGCCATGAAACAGGAAGAAATTATTTTTGAAGAAGACATTAAACATACCTTTTTTAAGGCAAAACCAGAACAGGGAATTTCAAGAGTGGTTTGTTTTTCTCCCAGACACGATCTTACGTTGCCAGAAATGGATCTGGACGGAATTGAAAACATAATCAGAACCTGGCAAAAAGAATATACCGACTTAGGAAATATAAAATACATCAACCACGTTCAGATTTTTGAAAATAAAGGGAGTGTTATGGGCTGCAGCAACCCGCATCCGCACGGACAAATCTGGGCACAATCATCATTGCCAACTCAGGTTGAAAAAACGCATCATAGCCTAAAAGCCTATTATGATAAAAATAAAAGAACACTTCTTGAAGATTATCTTCAGGCCGAATTAAGATCAGAAAGTCGTATCGTTATCGAAAACGATTATTTTGTGGCTTTGGTTCCATTTTGGGCAATCTGGCCTTACGAAACTATGATTCTGAGTAAAAGAGCCATCTCAAAAATCACTGATTTTACAGAAGATGAAGTACGTTCTTATGCTAAAATTTTAAAGCAATTAACCATTAAGTACGATAATTTATTCAGTACTTCTTTCCCTTATTCATCAGGAATTCATCAGGCTCCTACAGATGGTTTAGATCATCCGGAATGGCATTTCCATATGCACTTTTATCCGCCTTTACTTCGATCTGCAACAGTTAAAAAATTCATGGTGGGTTACGAAATGTTAGGCGAGTCGCAACGTGATATTACACCTGAAAAAAGCGCCGAGATTTTAAGGCAACAATCAGATGTGCATTACAAAAGTAAAGCCGCAGTACGTGAAAAAATGGAGTCGAAATAAGACCCAGTTTAAAATTTAACATAATTATCCACTTATAAATGTAAAAAATACATTTGTAAGTGGTGTAAATATAGATTTTTATTATACTTTTGGCTTTCGTTCTTATTTTGACAATAAAATAACATAAATAAAACACATATCTTATTTTTAGTCAGAGAAAACCACAAAAAAGCTGATTTTTTAATTTATTAAACAAACAATCACCTAAAAACTAATTTTTAAAATACTACTAACAATGAACCAGAACCTTGCTTTCGCAGATTATGCGGTTTTTATTATTTATTTCATCGTAGTTTCGGTCTACGGTTACACCATTTACAGTAAGCGTAAAAAAGACGAACACGATGCAAAAGCTTACTTTTTAGCTGAAGGAAATTTAACGTGGTGGGCTATTGGAGCTTCGTTAATTGCCTCAAACATTTCGGCTGAACAATTTATCGGAATGAGCGGTGAAGGTTTCTTTTTAGGAATTGCCGTTGCTGCTTACGAATGGCTTGCTGCTGTTGCTTTGATTATTGTAGCTGTTTGGTTTATTCCTGTATATCTTAAGAATAAGATTTACACCATGCCTCAATTCTTAAAAACACGTTACAACGAATCTACTGCTTTGATTATGGCGGTTTTCTGGTTGTTTTTATATGTATTTGTAAACTTAACTTCTATTCTATATTTAGGAGCAGTAGCTATTAATGGTCTTGCTGGTGGAGAATATCTTCACGTAATCATGGTTGGATTAGCTGTTTTTGCTTTATTCATCTCTTTAGGAGGTATGAAAGTTGTGGCTTATACAGACGTTATTCAGGTTGCGGTTTTAATTATTGGCGGACTTGTGACTTCTTATATTGCATTGACAACTGTAGGACAATATTTTGGAGTTGGAGAAAATGCAATCGCAGGATTTAAAGTTTTAATGAGAGAAGCTCCTGAGCATTTTAAAATGATTATCCCAAGACCAACTGCTACTTCATCGCAGCTTGAAATTGACAAATACTTAACTTTCCCTGGTTTGATGTCTTACCTTGCCGGTATCTGGATTATCAACTTAAACTATTGGGGATGTAATCAATATATCACACAAAGAGCATTAGGTGCCGACTTGCAAACTGCACGTACGGGTATTTTATTTGCTGGTATGTTAAAATTATTAATGCCATTAATCGTAATGTTGCCAGGTATCGCTGCTTACGTTTTATACCAAAATGGACATTTACCACAATTAGTTGGAGGAAAAGATGGAGCTTATTCAGCTGTACTAACATTCTTGCCAACTGGTTTAAAAGGACTTTCTGTAGCGGCTTTAACTGCTGCAATTGTAGCTTCATTGGCTGGAAAAGTAAACAGTATCTCAACTATTTATACTTTAGATATTCATAAAAAATACATTCAAAAAGAAGCGGGTGAAAAACAACAGGTAAATATTGGTAGAATTGCCGTTTTTGCTGCAATGCTTTTAGCCGTATTATTTACATGGAATGATATTTTAGGAATTGGTGGTGTTGGTGGATTCACTTACATTCAAAAATATACAGGTTTTATTAGCCCTGGTGTATTCGCAATGTTCTTCCTTGGTATGTTCTGGAAAAGAACTACCGGAACTGCTGCAATTGTGGGTGTAATTTTAGGATTTGTATTATCCGTATTATTCAATGAATATGCTCCAATGTTATTCGGAAATGAAACTTTATTGTATACCGCTTATCCTAACGGAAAAGGAGCTTTCGAAATTCCTTTCCATATTTGTATGGGATTATCATTCCTTTTTACAATGTTAGCGATGATTGGAATCAGTTTCGCTGGTCCAAAAGTGAACCCTAAAGCGTTTGAAATAGACTCTGAAATGTTTAAAGTAAAACCACAAACTACAGTTTTAATCGTAATTACATTATTGATTATTGTGGCTTTGTATGTTAAATTCTGGTAGTATAATTTTTTACTATATTATTTTTGAAGACAAAAAGAGGATGCCATTTGGTATCCTCTTTTTATTTATAAAGGATTTTAACCCTTAATAATAAAGCCTCAATTTATTTTATTTTGCGTAATCAAAATTTAAATTACTTTTAAGCAAAAAAAATAAAACTAACAAACCATTAAAAAAATGAAAAAACTAGTACTTGCCCTTTTCCTGATTTCTGTGGCAGCATTCTCTCAGGACATGACTGTTATAAATGGAAATTTTGATTTCTTAAAAGATCAGACTGAAATCAATACTGAATTTGATTACAGCAATTTCACCATGATGAAAGAGAAAAAAACAGAATCTCAATATGTCGAAGAACATAAAGCTGATTTGGATCAGAAAGCAAAAGGAAATGGAAATATTTGGCAAAAAAAATGGATTGCGGCAAAAGAGCAAATCTGGACACCAAAATTTTTAGAGATTGCAAATATTGTATTAACCAAAGCAGGTAAAAACCTGAATTTTCAAGAAGGATTAAACACTCCCTATACTTTAATTGTACAAACTCTCTGGATTTATCCGGGTTGGGATGCAGGAATTATGAAACAACAGGCAAAAGTTACTACTCATTTAAAATTTGTAGAAACAGCAAATAAGTCAAATGTGCTGTTAGAAATTTCAAGTGAGGAAGCACCAGGAGATCAATGGGGAAATAATTACAGTAACGAATCAAGAATTGGAGAAGGATATGCTAAAACAGCCAAATCATTATCAAAAATGATACTGAAAAAAGCATCTAAATAAGAAGCACTACTCAAAGAAAAAGCCCTGATCATCATTATTCAGGGCTTTGTTCTTTTTGCATATTCAATAAATAGGCCATATTCCTGATCACATGATCATGTTTTTTTACAAAAGGGTTTTCTTCATCCCAAACATATCCGGCTAATACCGAACAAATTTTTTCTTTCACATCCGGATTTTCCGGTTGGTGAAAAAACAAAGTCTGAAGGTTTCCGGTGTACCATTCTTTCACGTAAGTGGTAAAAACGGCAATTCCCCTTTTCATGTAGTCTGTAAATTCAACTTCCCAGTCTACTTCAATTCCCTTCGATTCTTTTATGTATAATTTTGCTGCCAACATTCCGGATTCGGTCGCAAAGGCAACTCCCGATGAAAAAACCGGATCTAAAAATTCAGAACTGTTTCCCGTTAATGCAAAACCATCGCCATACATTCTTTTTACGGCTCTTGAATAATTTTCCAATTTAACCGGCTCAAACAAAAACTCAGTCCCTTTAAATCTTTGGATATAATAATCCGACATCTGAATCGCATTTCGCAAAGCTTCGGCATTATCTTTATTTTCAGATAAGGAATTAATAAAATCAGTCGGGCCAACAACACCTAAACTTGTATTTCCATTCGAAAACGGAATAACCCACAACCAAACTTCAGTTTCCAAAATATCAAATGAAATTTGTGTTCCTTCTTCCCCTTCCGGTCTGTTAATGTCTTTTACGTGAGTAAAGATCGAAGAATGCGGATCTAATTTTGATGGTGTATCCAAATCTAAAAGTCTTGGCAAAACTCTGCCGTAACCACTGGAATCAATAATAAATTTAGCGTGAATTTCTTTTAAATTTCCGTCTTTGTCTTTTACAATGGTTTTCGAATTTTTTCCTTCAAAAGAAACTTCTAAAACCTCTGTTTCAAATTCAAGATCGATTCCTTTTCTAACGACTTCCTGCGCCATGGTGTGGTCAAAATCAGCGCGAGGTACTTGCCAGGTCCAATCCCAGCCCTCTCCAAATTTCTGGCTAAAATCGAAAACACAAATTTCTTCTCCCCTAATAAAACGAGCTCCGAGTTTTTTCTCAAAATTCATTGCATCGAGACATTCAAAAAGTTCAGCTTCGGCAAAATGATCCATCACCCGCGGAATAAGGCTTTCGCCTACCACAAGTCTTGGGAATTTTGCTTTCTCCACCACTTTTATCTTAATATTATTTTTATGAAGATACGATGCCGAAACGCATCCTGAAGGTCCTGCACCAATCACTAAAACATCAACAAACTCCTTTGTCATAATAAAAATGTTACCGATTATTAACTTACATTTGCCTTCATCAAAATAACTACATTTATTTTGATAAATAAAATTAAATTAGCACAATCAAAAACGATTTAATGAATACAATTAATGAATATTTAAGTTTAGGAGAATTCGAATCCATCATTTTTGGAAATAACAAAGTTACAATCAGCGATGTAGTTTTAAATCGGGTAAACGAAAGCTTTAACTTTCTGAAAGAATTTTCGGGAAATAAAATAATATATGGTGTGAATACTGGTTTTGGACCAATGGCTCAATATAGAATTAAAGAGTCAGACCAAATTCAGCTGCAATATAATTTAATCAGAAGCCACTCTTCAGGAACCGGAAAACCATTAAGTCCCGTTTGTGCAAAAGCAGCGATTTTAGCTCGATTAAATACGCTTTCATTAGGAAATTCCGGAGTTCATCCTTCAGTAATACACCTGATGGCAGAATTGATCAACAGAGATATTACGCCACTGATTTTTGAACATGGCGGCGTTGGAGCAAGTGGTGATTTAGTACAATTATCACACTTGGCTTTAGTCTTAATTGGCGAAGGCGAAGTTTTTTATAAAGGAGAAAGAAGACCAACTCCTGAAGTTTTTGAAATTGAAGGCTTAAAACCAATTCAGGTAGAAATCAGAGAAGGTTTGGCTCTAATCAACGGAACTTCGGTAATGACCGGAATTGGCGTTGTAAATGTGCATCATGCCAACAAATTATTAGACTGGTCTTTAAAATGTTCTTGCGCCATCAATGAATTGGTTCAGGCGTATGATGATCATTTTTCGGCAGAATTAAACCAAACTAAACGTCACAAAGGCCAGCAGGAAGTAGCTTCAAGAATGAGAGCAAATCTTTCTGACAGTACTTTAATCCGTAAAAGAGAAGATCATTTATATTCCGGTGAAAATACTGAGGAAATCTTCAAAGAAAAAGTTCAGGAATATTATTCATTGCGTTGTGTGCCTCAAATTTTAGGTCCGGTTTTAGAAACGATCAATAACGTTGCTTCTATTTTAGAAGACGAATTTAACTCGGCAAACGATAACCCTATTATCGATGTAAAAAACAAACATGTTTATCACGGAGGTAATTTTCATGGCGATTATATTTCGCTTGAAATGGACAAGTTAAAAATCGTTATTACCAAATTAACAATGCTGGCAGAACGTCAATTGAATTATTTATTGAATTCAAAAATCAACGAAATTCTTCCTCCGTTTGTCAATTTAGGAACTTTAGGATTTAATTTTGGAATGCAGGGTGTTCAGTTTACAGCAACCTCAACAACTGCCGAAAGCCAAATGTTGTCTAATCCAATGTACGTTCACAGTATCCCGAACAATAATGACAATCAGGATATTGTAAGTATGGGAACAAACGCGGCCGTGATAACCTCAAAAGTAATCGAAAACGCTTTTGAAGTTTTGAGCATCGAAATGATCACGATTGTTCAGGCAATTGATTATTTAAATCAAAAAGATAAAATTTCATCGGTTACTAAAAAATGGTACGATGATGTTCGTAATATAATTCCGGTGTTTAAGGAAGATCAGGTAATGTATCCGTTTGTACAAAAAGTAAAAGATTATCTGATCAATAGTTAAATTTTAATTTCACATTATTAATATTGAACCTTTAAATCATGAAAAAAATACTTCTTTTTTTATTTGCTTGGTGCATTCAATTTGTTAATAGTCAGGAACTGGCTTTAGTTAAAAAAAATTCTAAAATTGGATATATTTCCAAAAACGGAGATTTTAAAATTGAGCCAAAATACAAATCTGCAAAAAGCTTTTCTGAAGGTTTGGCTGCTGCAGAAGAAAATGGGAAATGGGGATTCATAGATACAAAAGGAGTCTGGGTAATTCCAGCCGATTTTAAGGATGCCAAAGATTTTAACAGCGGGATAGCTGTTGTTCAAAAAGATAAGGATTGGGTTTATATCAATACAAAAGGAGAAATTCAAAAAGCACCGGCTTCTGATAAAGTATTTGATTTTAATAATGATGTTGCTTTTATCAGACAAAATGATAAAGTTGGATTGATCAATTCAAAAATGACAGTTGTTCTGGAACCGAAATACGATCAGATTAAATCTTTTGAAAATGGTTTCGCCAGAGTTGAAAGCAATAAAAAATGGGGAATTATAAATACTGCCGGAAAAGAAGTTGTAGAACCAACTTATGATGAAATAGGCAATTATTTTAAAAACACCAGCTGGGCAAGAAAGGATAAAACTTTCGGAATTGTAAGCGACGGAAAATTTATTCCGGTTGACGGAGCAGAAAAAATCTGGGATTTTGAAACACAAGATTTGACTTTTGCCAAAAAGAACGGAAAAATTGGTTTTATTGACTTAAAAGGAAATTGGGTAATTACTCCTATATATGATAAAGCGAAAGCATTCTCAAAAAATTTAGCTCCGGTTTGTGTGGGTTCTAAATGGGGATATATCAACCCAAAAGCAGAATTTGTAATTGAACCAACGTATAGCGATGCCGAAGTTTTCAGCTCAAACGGACTGGCTCCGGTAAAAGAAAAAAACTGGGGATTCATCAATGAAACAGGAAAAATAGTAATCCCAACACAATACGGAATTACAACAAACGGAATTATCGCCATGTTTGTACAGCAGGATAAAGGTTTTATTGATGGTGTTGCAAGAGTAAAAAACGAAGGAAAATGGGGTTTTCTTAAACCAGACGGAACTGTAGTGAGCAACCAATGGTTTGAAAATGCTGAACTATTTTCAAAATCAGAAAAAAAAGAGATAATTGAAGCTGCGGCTGAAAAGCCAAAACAGGAAACAAAACAAGCAAAACCGGCAACCAAAACTGCTGCTAAACCTGCAGTCAAAAAAAAGAAATAACATTTATCTCCAATAAAAAATAAATTACATGAAATGTGTATTAGTAACAGGCGGTTCGAGAGGAATTGGAAGTGCTATTTGTAAAAAATTAGCCGTCGAAGCCAATTATCATATTCTGATAAATTATCATTCGAATAAAATTGCTGCCGAAGCAACACTTCAGGAAATACAAAAATTAGGAGCAACCGGAGAAATTCTGGGTTTTGATGTTTCTAATTTTGAAGAGGTGCAAAACACTTTAACAAAATGGCAGGAAGCCAATCCTGAAGCACTTGTTGAAGCTATTGTAAATAACGCCGGAATTACAAAAGACGGTCTTTTTATGTGGATGACTCCCGAAGACTGGAACGGAGTTGTGAACACAAGCTTAAACGGTTTTTTTAATGTGACGCAGTTTTTCATCCAAAAAATGCTTCGCAATAAATATGGAAGAATAGTCAATATGGTTTCGGTTTCGGGTGTAAAAGGAACAGCCGGGCAAACCAATTATTCGGCTGCAAAAGGCGCTATTGTTGCGGCAACAAAAGCATTAGCACAAGAAGTTGCCAAACGTAATATTACAGTAAATGCTGTGGCTCCTGGTTTTATCAGAACGGACATGACGAGTCAGCTGGATGAAAAAGAATTATTAAAGCTAATTCCGGTGAATCGTTTTGGCGAAGCCGAAGAAGTAGCAGATTTGGTAAGCTTTTTGATTTCTAAAAAAGCAAGCTACATTACTGGTGAGATTATCAATATAAACGGAGGAATATATTCTTAAAAAATTACTTTAAAAGACGATGAATAAGAGAGTTGTAATTACTGGAATGGGAATTTATTCTTGTATCGGAACTTCTTTAGATGAAGTAAAGGAATCTTTATACAACGGAAAATCTGGTATTCAGTTTGATTCTGATAGAAAAGAATTTGGTTTTCAATCGGCCTTAACCGGCATGGTTCCAAAAGCGGATTTGAAAAATTTACTGACCCGAAGACAGCGTATGAGCATTGGTGAAGAAACCGAATATGCTTATATGGCCACCATCGAAGCATTGAAAAATGCGAATATCGACGATGCTTTTTTTGATGAGCGCGAAGTGGGAATCATGTACGGAAATGACAGTGTTTCTAAAGCCATTATCGATGCCACAGATATTGTTCGTGAGAAAAAAGATACCGCTTTAATAGGTTCAGGAGCGATTTTTAAGTCGATGAATTCGACAGTTACGATGAATCTTTCGACAATTTTTAAACTACGCGGTATCAATTTAACGGTAAGTGCGGCCTGCGCGAGTGGTTCACATTCTATTGGATTGGCCTATTTTTTAATAAAAAGCGGTTTTCAGGATATTATTATTACAGGTGGAGCGCAGGAAATCAATAAATATGCGATGAGTAGTTTTGATGGTTTGGGCGTTTTTTCTAACAGAGAAAGTGATCCTGAAAAAGCTTCAAGACCTTTTGATGCAGATCGTGACGGATTAATTCCGTCAGGCGGAGGGGCTACTTTAATTCTTGAAAGTTATGAATCTGCCATTGCAAGAGGCGTCAATATTATCGCCGAAGTTGTAGGTTACGGATTCTCGTCAAACGGTGGTCACATCTCGACTCCAAATGTCGAAGGCCCGTCTATAGCCATGCAACGAGCGCTTGACGACGCCAAATTAAAAGCAACAGATATCGAATACATTAATGCCCATGCCACTTCAACTCCAGTTGGAGATGGAAATGAGGCCAAAGCGATCTTCGAAGTTTTTGGTGAGAAAAATCCTTATGTAAGTTCCACAAAATCAATGACTGGACACGAATGTTGGATGGCGGGAGCCAGCGAAGTAATCTATTCTATTTTGATGATGCAGCACGATTTCATTGCTCCAAACATCAATTTAGACAACCCGGATGAAGATGCTTCTAAATTAAATTTGGTCAAAACTACTTTAAACAAAAAATTTGACATATTTTTGTCCAATTCTTTCGGTTTCGGAGGAACCAACTCTGCGTTGGTGGTTAAAAAGTTTAAATTGAACAATGAATAAAGAAGAGATTATAACGAGAATTAATGGTTTTTTGGTTGATGAATTTGAAGTAGACAATGACGAAATTGAACCAGATGCTAATTTAAAAGATACACTTGGGTTAGACAGCTTAGATTATGTTGATTTAGTTGTTTCAATTGAAGCTAACTTTGGTGTAAAACTAGTTGAAGCAGATTTTGTTGGAATCGCTACTTTTCAAAACTTTTACGACCTGATCGAAACTAAATTAAAAGCTAAAGCTGTTTAATGAGTCAATGGGATGGCAAATCAAAAGGAACAGTTTTAGGCTATAGAATATTCGTTTTTTTAATACAAAAAGCGGGTGTCAAGTCTGCTTATGTCTTACTTTATCTGGTTGCCTCTTATTATTTCTTATTTCTTAAAAAGAGCAATCGCGCTATTTTTTATTACTTTAAAGAAAGGCTTCACTATTCCAATTTTCAGGCAAAAAAAATGGTTTTCAAAAGTTACTACACTTTTGGGCAGACTATTATTGACAAAATTTCGATTTCCGCAGGAATGCGAAACAAATTCACTTACGAATTTGACGGTATAGAAATTCTGAAAAACCTTTTGGCTGAGAAAAAAGGAGGTGTTTTAATCAGCGCACACGTTGGGAATTTTGAAATTGCAGAACACTTTCTGGGCGATATAGATCTAAATTTTCAAATTAATCTGGTTACAACGGATCTAGAACATTCTGCCATTAAAAATTATCTGGAGAGTGTTACCCAAAAACCGACCGTAAAATTTATCATCATCAAAGATGATTTGTCCCATATTTTTGAGATCAATGCGGCACTGGCAAACAACGAATTAGTTTGTTTTACCGGAGACCGTTATTTTGAAGGAACCAAATCACTTTCAGCAGAAATTCTGGGCAAAGAAGCCAACTTTCCGGCAGGTCCTTTTTTAATTGCTTCGAGATTAAAAGTTCCTGTTGTTTTTGTTTATGTAATGAAAGAACCCAATCTTCATTACCATTTATACGCCAGAGAAGCGACAGTAAAACACCGCGACGAAAAAGGTTTGTTACAGGAATATGTAAAAAGTGTCGAAAGCATCCTGCAAAAATATCCTTTGCAATGGTTCAATTATTTCGATTTTTGGAATGATTTAAAAGGATAAAAAAATTCGCCACGAATTCACGAATTTATTTTTTAATAACTTTGAGAATTTGAGCATCTTTTTATGAAAAATTCGTGAATTCGTGGCGAAAAATTGCTAACCTATTTCCATTTGCAATAAACCATTAAACAAGAAAATTCGTTTAAATAAATTTACTTATTTTTGTTTGCAACCAAAGCCTTCAAATCAAATGAAAAATGTTCTCGTTATTTTTTATTCTCAATCTGGGCAACTAGAATCTATTGCGCGAAATATTGCAAAACCCTTTGTAAATTCAGAGGAAATAAAAGTAACCTTTCACGAAATTCAGTTAGAAAAACCTTTTCCTTTTCCTTGGAATAAAACCACTTTTTTTGACGCGTTCCCCGAATCTTTTTTACAGATTCCGACAGCCTTAAAACCAGTTTCTGAGAAAATTCTGAATACAAAATTCGATCTTGTTCTTTTGCATTATCAGGTTTGGTATTTGTCGCCTTCAATTCCGATGAACTCTTTTCTGAAAAGTGCCGAAGCAAAAACCATTCTTAACAATACACCAGTCATTACCATAAACGGATCTCGAAATATGTGGATTATGGCACAGGAAAAAGTAAAAGTTTTATTGCGTGATGTAAATGCGAAGCTGGTTGGAAATGTGGCGTTGGTCGATCGCGTTGGAAATTTAATCAGTGTGATTACAATTGTACACTGGATGTTTTCCGGAGTAAAGGAAAAATATTTAGGTTTTTTCCCGTTGCCTGGAGTTTCTGATAAAGACATTCAGGAATCGGATAAATTTGGAGAAGTAATACTTTTCCAATTCAATCAAAACAAATTAGACGATTTACAACCAAAATTAGCCGAAATAGGCGCTGTAAAAATCAGTTCGTATTTAGTGACGGTAGATAAAACAGCGAATAAAATATTTAATAAATGGTCTAATATCATTCATAAAAATCAAAAAAACAGAAAAACGCTTCTTAAAATATTTTATGTTTATTTATTCTTGGCTATATGGCTAATCTCACCAATAGTCTATATATTGCATCTTATTACCTATCCATTTAAGTTCAAAAAAATAAAAAAGGAAACTCAATATTATCAGGGAGTTTAGAAGAGGAAATTAAATTATGTTTGACGTATATATTACCAAAGCCGCAAAGTATTTGCCAAATGAAGCTGTTTCAAATGATGAAATGGAAAGCTATTTGGGACTTATAAATGATACAGCCTCAAAAGCAAGACGTATTATTTTGCGTAATAATAAAATTACAAGCCGATATTACGCTGTCGATAAAGAAGGCAAAAGTACACATAGCAATGCCGAACTGACTCGAAACGCTATTGTACAATTATTTGATGAAAAATTTACAGATCAGAATGTTGAAGTACTGTCCTGCGGAACCTCGTCACCGGATGTTTTGGCACCGTCACATGCTGCAATGGTTCATGGTTTATTGAAAAACAGATCGGTAGAATTGAATTCATCTATGGGAATTTGCTGTTCCGGAATGAATGCCTTGAAATATGGTTTTCTTTCCATACGTTCAGGAAATTCTAAAAATGCGATTTGCACAGGATCTGAAAAAGTTTCAACCTGGCTTTCGTCTCCAAAATACAATCACGAAATCATCAACTTAAAAAATCTGGAAGCTCAGCCTATTATTGCTTTCAAAAAAGATTTTTTACGTTGGATGTTGTCTGACGGAGCGGGTGCTTTTTTATTAGAAAATAAACCTGGCGGAGACATCTCGTTAAAAATCGAATGGATGGAATCGTATTCTTATGCCTTCGAACTGGAAGCTTGTATGTATGCCGGTGGAGATAAATTAGAAAATGGAGAAATCAAACCTTGGAGTGATTTCAAACCAGATGAATGGTTAAACGAGTCGGTTTTTGCTGTAAAACAGGATGTAAAACTATTAGACGAATTTATTTTACCAAAAGGTGTCGAGAGTATGAGTGACGCCATGGCCAAACATAATATTACCGGCGAAGAAGTTGATTATTTTTTACCGCACGTTTCGTCTCATTTTTTTGTTGAAGGATTGAAAAATGGACTGAATGAAAAAGGAATCGTAATTACCGATGAAAAATGGTTTATGAACCTTCTGAGAGTTGGAAATGTTGGATCAGCATCTATTTATATTGCTGTTGAAGAATTAATGAACTCTGGTAAATTAAAAAAAGGCGACCGCATTTTATTGTCTGTTCCGGAAAGCGGAAGATTCTCATTTGCGTACGCTTATTTAACGGTTTGCTAATGGAAACTACAATACTTTTAGAAAAAGAAGCTGTTGGAAATTTATTACCGCAGAAGTTTCCTTTTGTAATGGTAGATCGCCTGTTTTCTTATTCTGAAACTTCATTGGTTGCCGGTTTGAAAATTGAGAATGACAATATTTTTTTAGAAGAAAATACTTTTTTAGAAGCAGGTTTAATCGAACATATGGCACAATCTGTGGCCTTGCATACCGGTTATCAGTTTTTTTTAAAGAACGAAATTGCACCAACCGGTTATATCGGTTCGATTAAAGATATTGAAATCAAAAAATTGCCTCAAATCAACGATACGATTCAATCGACCATTACGATTTTACAGGAATTTGGTGGAATCACTCTGGTTGACATTGTGACTTTTTTGAATAATGAAGAAATTGCAAGCGGACAAATGAAAACCGTTTTAGCCAAATAAAAAAGAATATGAAAGTCGGAGTTGACATCCAAAATTACTTGCCCCATCGAGCTCCAATGCTGATGGTCGATTTGATTTTAGATATCGATGCCAACTTTGTAGAAACCATTTTTTTGATCAAAGAAGATAATATTTTTGTCGACAAAAACATTTTTACAGAAGCCGGTTTAATCGAAAACACAGCCCAGACTTGTTCGTCAATTGTTGGAAAAAAATACTTTTTTGATGAAGACGGTACAGAAAATGAGAATGTTAACGTTATAGGTTTTATCAGTGCTTTAAAAAACCTGCAAATTTATTCATTACCAAAAGTTGGCGACAGCATTACAACCAAAGCGACTTTGGTTTCAAAATTTGTTGGCGACGATTATACTTTATGTACAATGAGCTGTGAAAGCTTACTTGAAGACCAACTACTTTTAGAATGCGAGATTAATTTGTTTATTCAGAAGACGATTTCGGCAACCACTTAATTCTAATCGAAAACTAAAACCCGTCATGGAAAAAGAAAATGTACCTCAGCACGATGGAAATTTAAGCAAAAAGAACCTTAAAGAACTTGTTTATGCTACCGATGAAAACGGCAATTATACAACGGCTTTAAGTACCGGCTGGGAACCAAAAGCCATTGCACTTTCGAACGCGATTGATGATATAAAAGAACGTGCCGAAGAAGCAAAACTAAAAGTTCAGATTGGAGAATTGAGTCCGATTTGTTATTATATGGAACTCAACAAAATGGATCTTACGATTCTTTCCGGTTATGTTGACATGTGGAAATGGCGTGTAAAAAGACATTTTAAGCCAGCCGTTTTCGCCAAACTAAACGACAAAATTTTACAAAAATATGCAGACGCTTTTGACATTTCAATAGCCGAATTAAAAAACTTTAAAACAGATTAATGCAAGTTACTTTTACACACCATCAATCTGCTCATTGTGAAAATGGAGTAGCGTCAAATTTGCTAAAAAACAGCGGATTGAACATCAGCGAACCGATGGTTTTCGGAATTGGTTCTGGACTTTTGTTCGTGTATTTGCCTTTCATAAAAGTAAATCACGCGCCGGCAATCAGCTATAGAACTTTGCCTGGACAGATTTTTAATAAAGTTGCAAGCCGTTTAAATCTTAAAATAAAAAGACAAAAATTTTCATCTGTTTCAAGTGCTACTAAAGCTTTGGATGAAAATTTAAAAAATAATATTCCAACCGGATTACAAGTTGGTGTTTACAACCTTACTTATTTTCCGGATGAATACCGTTTTCATTTCAACGCTCATAATTTAGTCGTGTACGGAAAAACCGAAACTGATTATTTGATCAGCGATCCTGTGATGGAAACCGTTACAACTTTGACGCATAATGAACTAGAGAAAGTACGTTTTGCCAAAGGTGCGTTTGCTCCAAGAGGTCAGATGTATTATCCAATTCAGGTTCCGAATGAGGTTGATTTTAAAAGTGCGATCATTAAGGGAATCAAAGATACGTGTCGCACTATGCTCGCGCCAATGCCAATTGTAGGTGTTAACGGAATTAGATTTGTTTCTCGCCGAATCAGAAAATGGCCTGCAAAACACGGTGTCAGAAAAGCCAATCATTACCTGGCGCAAATGGTACGCATGCAGGAAGAAATTGGAACCGGAGGCGGTGGTTTCCGTTTTATTTACGCCGCGTTTTTACAAGAAGCTTCGGTTATTTTGGGTAATGAAGAATTGAAAAATCTTTCGAAAGAAATGACTCAAATTGGAGATTCCTGGAGAGATTTTGCCGTAGAAGCGTCCCGAATTTACAAAAACAGAAGCGCTAAAGAAGACGCTTACAACGCCATTGCAGATGAACTTTTGGCCATTGCGAATCGCGAAGAAATCTTTTTCAAAAAACTAAAAAAAGCAATCAGCTAAATATATTTTGAATTCCATTATAAAAATAGAATCCCTTTCGAAAAAGTACAAAGACGCAGAAATGTTTTCTTTGAATGACGTTTCGCTGGACATAAACGAAGGTCAGATTTTTGGTTTACTTGGACCAAATGGGGCCGGAAAAACCACTTTAATTTCGATGCTCTGCGGATTAATCAAACCTACTTCAGGACATTTCACGATTAATAATCTGGACTATTCGCATCATGCCGCAAAAATCAAAAAGATCATTGGCGTTGTTCCTCAGGAATATGCTTTATATCCAACTTTGACGGCGCGTGAAAATCTCCACTATTTTGGAAGTATGTACGGTTTGAAAGGTTCTGATTTAAAAG
The DNA here is from genome assembly GCF_001427905.1 of Flavobacterium sp. Root420. Lineage (GTDB taxonomy): Bacteria > Bacteroidota > Bacteroidia > Flavobacteriales > Flavobacteriaceae > Flavobacterium. Next base: position 33,268 of record NZ_LMEF01000012.1, on the reverse strand, counting down.
ATAAAGTAATCGAAACGTTAGATCTTTTGGGACTTTTGAAATTCGCTGACAAACGCATTGAAACCTTTTCGGGCGGAATGAAACGAAGAGTCAATTTGATTGCCGGAATTCTGCACAATCCGAAAGTTTTGTTTTTAGATGAACCAACGGTTGGTGTTGATGTACAATCTAAAAATGCTATTTTGGATTATTTAAAAGTATTAAACCAAAACGGAACTACAATTATTTATACCTCACATCATTTAGCGGAAGCCGAAGATTTTTGCGACACCATTGCCATCTTAGACCAAGGCCGAATTTATGCGCAAGGCACGCCATCAACTTTGATTGCGTCTGTTGAAGAAGCGAGAAATCTCGAAGAAGTTTTTATTTCATTAACCGGTAAAGACTTTAGAGATGCTATATAAAATTTGGATGTCGATCGTAAAAGAATTTTTATTGCTGAAACGCGATTTAGGCGGTTTGATCATTCTGTTCATCATGCCTTTGATACTTGTGATCACAGTTACTATCATTCAGGATAGTACCTTTAAAACCGTAAGTGATACTAAAATTCAGATTTTATTGGTCGATAACGACAAAGGTTCAGTTTCAAAGACGGTTTTTGATAATCTACAAAACAATAATGCATTCGATGTTGTAACTCAAATCGATAATCAGCCTATTACAGAAGAAATTGCGCGCGAAAATGTTTACAAAGGAAAATTTAAGCTGGCGATTGTAATTCCGAAAGATTTAAGTGTTGATTTACAAGCCAAAGTTGATCAGAATGTACAAAACATTGTGAGCAAAATGGGTTTTACAGATTCTGTTGCCAAACCCGAAACCTCAAAAGTTTTACAGCAAAAAGAAGTTAAATTGTATTTTGATCCGGCCGTTCAAATGAGTTTCAAAACTTCGGTTATGAATGCGATTGACAAAATGATTTCTCAGATCGAAACCAAGTCCATTTACACCACTTTTCAAAATCAATTGGGCGAAGAAAACACGAAATTCGATCAAAAGAGTTTTATTACTTTCAAAGAAATAATTCCAAGAATAAACAATAAGGAAGTATTGCCTAATTCGGTGCAACACAACGTTCCGGCCTGGACACTTTTTGCCATATTTTTTATTGTAATTCCTTTGTCCATCAATATTGTAAAAGAAAAATCACAGGGAACATTTGTGCGTTTATTGACCAATCCGGTTTCAAATTTAATTGTCATTATCGGAAAAACCATTACGTATTTAATAATCTGTATGATTCAGTTTTATATGATGGTTGCCGTTGCAATTTTCCTTTTTCCACATATTGGTTTACCTCCATTAAATGTGGAAGGGCATTTGTTTTTGATGAGTGTTGTGGCTTTATTTTCTGGTTTTGCCGCAATTGGTTTCGGAATTTTATTAGGAACTGTTGCGAGCACTCAGGAACAATCGGCACCGTTTGGTGCGACAAGTGTTATTATTTTAGCTGCTGTTGGAGGCGTGTGGGTTCCTGTTTTTGCGATGCCAAAAATTATGCAGATTATAGCCAAATCATCGCCTATGAATTGGGGATTGGAAGCTTTTTACGATGTTTTATTACGCAACGTTTCTTTCGTCGAAATCATCCCAAAAATAAGTTTGCTATTTTTGTTCTTTATAATCACAACTTCCATTGCCTTATTTTATGACAAAAAGAAAAGAACAGTATAACGAAGCCATTGCCCTAACCGTTTCGCACGAAATCAGAATTCGTTTTAACGAAACTGATCCGCTTGGAATTGTTTGGCACGGAAATTATATTACCTATTTTGAAGATGGAAGAGAAGCCTTTGGACGCGAACACGGGCTTACGTATTTGGACATTGCAAAAACCGGTTTTACTACTCCAATTGTAAAATCGAAATGCGAACACAAATTGTCTTTACGTTACGGCGATGTTGTAACTATAGAAACAACCGTTGTCGATACACCAGCCGCCAAAATGATTTACCGTTTTAAAATTATAGACGAAAAAGGCGAAGTTGCCTGTACCGGCGAAACCGTTCAGGTATTTTTAGATCAAGAAGGAAACTTAATGCTGACGAATCCTCCTTTTTATGAAGAATGGAAACGAAAAGTGGGATTGTTGAAATAAAACACTAATTACACCAATTTACACAAATAAAAAATCAGTGTAAATCCGCTTAAATCCGTGTCATCTGCGTTCCATTTCAGCGTTCAATAAAAATCACAAAATGATAAGAGAAGTATATATAAATGAAACCAATTGTATCACGCCTTTAGGTTTTGATGTTCCATCGAATATCGAAGCGATTTTGCGTGGCGATTCGGGACTTCAATTGCATCAGGATATTTCTTTGATGCCGATGCCATTTTATGCTTCTATTATCGCTGATGAAAAAATAAACAGTGCTTTTGAAAAGATAAGTACTGAAACCAAATATTCTCGTTTAGAGAAAATGATGATTTTGGCTTTAGAACCGATGATCAAAAATTCCGGTATTGAATTAAATTCGAAAACAGCTTTTATACTTTCTACTACAAAAGGAAATGTTACGGCTTTAAAAGAGAATTCTAAAATCAGTTTTCAAAACGCACATTTAGATGTTTTGGCTCAAAATGTTGCCAATTTCTTCGGATTTAAAACAACGCCAATTGTAGTTTCGAATGCTTGTGTTTCTGGAATTTTAGCAATATCTGTTGCTAAAAGAATGATTCAGTCGGAGCTTTACGATAACATTTTTGTAGTTGCCGGCGACGAAGTTTCAGAATTTGTTTTATCTGGTTTTAATGCTTTTCAGGCAATGAGCGATTTGCCTTGTAAACCGTATTCTAAAAACAGAACCGGCGTAAGTTTGGGCGAAGCAACAGCTGCTGTTTTAGTTTCGGCGGAAGCCAGAAATGCTAAAATAAAAGTGATTGGAGATAGTTCCATAAATGATGCGAATCATATTTCGGGACCTTCAAGAACAGGCGAAGGTTTGTTCCGAAGTATTCAGAATGCGATGAAAGAAGCAAAAATAAATTCGGATCAAATTGATTATATTTCGGCGCACGGAACCGCAACTCCGTTCAACGACGAAATGGAAGCGATTGCTTTGAATCGTTTGGATTTACAAAATGTTCCGCTCAATAGTTTAAAAGGATTTTACGGTCATACTTTAGGCGCTTCAGGGTTATTGGAAACGGTAATTGCAATTGAATCAGCAAATCAAAATCAACTTTTCGAATCGAAAGGTTTTGATGAAATTGGTGTCAGTGAAAGGATTAATGTGATTGAGAAAAATAAAGAGGTAACTATTGAAATATTTTTGAAAACGGCTTCTGGATTTGGGGGTTGTAATACGGCTGTGGTTTTTGAGAAGATCTAAATGAGAAGTTTAAAGAATTTAGATGTTAAAAAAAGTATTGAACTAAATAAATTAGTTTATTCTGAAGATTGGCTTGAGAAGTTTGGGACAATAACCTTATATCTATTTTTTAGCTGGGGATTTCTAATGCCTTTTTTAATTTATTTTAATCCTTATCGTGATTATTCAAAAACTGGAATTGAGTTTTATCTGCTTTTTATTTTTAGTTTATATTGTGCCATTACAATTTATAGAAAAGCAACTGAAAAATGCCTAACTAAAATTGTCAGCAAATACAATGCAGAAGAAAACAAATTACTCATTAATCAATATTGTGAAAAAAAAGGTTTTGAAAAACATAAAAATTCTGGAAATGTAATAATTTACAATAGCCTTAATAATCTGGCTATTAATCCACGATTTCAAACAAGAAGAATATTTATTTTAGACAAAAATGAAATTTATTTTACAATGATAAAAGAAAATCAAAAATTAAATATTCCCGTTCTTTTTTCACAAATTAGTTTAAAGAGAGATATTGAAAATTTATGCCAATAATGTTTATGAAACTATCAAAATCCATATTTATAACTCTAATTCTTCTTTCTTTTTTAGGGTGTAAAAAAGAAGAAGTTAAAAAAACTGACGAACTACAATTTGAAAAAGATGCAATGAAAAGTGTCTTTGTTGAAATTGTAGATTCTATTTATATGGATAGAAGAATTATTTTTCCGCCACCAACTCCAAGATTTAATGAAAAAACAAATAAAGAAGATACTACGGGATTTCATAAAGAATTAAAAGAATATTGGCGTAATCGCGATAGCATCAAAAATGATAGAACAAGAATACTTCTGGGGGTTTATAACGACGTAGAGAAAATTAGTTCTTTTGAAACTGAAATGATAGTGAAGTACATTAATATTTCAGCTTATACTTATGACGTTTCAAAAGAAGTAGACAGTTACAAAATTGATTTAAAGCCTTTTGAAAATAACAAAAAGTTTAATTTTCAAAACGCATCAAAATATCCTCATGAAAAAAATTGGGATTTAAATGATATTAGTAATGTACGATTTCCCGTTGGAACAATTTCAGTATCAAGAATTCAATTCAATAAAACGAAAACAAGAGGAATTTTATCCGCTGGCGCTTCTTGTGGTGGAGGAAGATGTGGAAGAGGTTTTATAATTATAATTGAAAACAAATCTGGAAAATGGAAAATTGCCGAAGTTATTCCTACTTGGGAGTCTTAAATTATAAAACTAATTTTCAAGATTAGTTAGTGTAATTTTCAAACCAATAACCAATCCGTGCAAATTAGTGCAATTAGTGTTTAAATAAAATGACGCAAAAAATATACATACAATCCTACATCACTATCCAAAACAACGAAATCGTTTTGAACGGAACTTCTGTATTCAAAATTGAACCCAGCAATTTTGCTGATTTCTCCAAACAAGCCTATCGCAATTTTGACATTCAATATCCGAAGTTTTTCAAAATGGATGCTTTGAGTAAATTGGCTTTTTTAGGTGCTGAATTGCTTTTGAGTCCGATAACTTCTTCTGAGGAAGAAAATAATATCGCTTTGGTTTTGGCCAATAAATCTTCGAGTTTAGATACTGATGTAAAATATCAGGAATCAATTTCAGACAAAGAAAACTATTATCCGAGTCCGGCAGTCTTTGTTTATACGCTGCCAAATATTTGTCTGGGCGAAATAAGTATTCGCCATCAGCTGAAAAGTGAAAATTCTTTCTTTATATTTGATGCTTTCAACACCGAATTTATATCGAATTATTCGAATATTCTATTAAATTCAGATAAAGCAGATGTGGTGCTTTGCGGTTGGGTAGAATTTTTTAATGACGATTACAAAGCTTTTCTTTGCACGATAAGCAAGAAAGAAAACACAAAATATACAAACCAGACTATCAATACATTATATAATAAATAAGCATGGAAGCATTAAAAGAAGAATTAAAAAATAAAATTATTACGACTTTAAACTTAGAAGATATCGCAATCGAAGACATTGCTGATAACGATCCTTTGTTTGGAGACGGTTTAGGTTTAGACTCGATTGATGCACTTGAATTAATCGTGATTTTAGATAAAGATTACGGGATTAAATTGGTGGATCCGAAAGAAGGAAAATCAATTTTCCAGTCAATTGAAACAATGGCAGCTTACATTAGCGCAAACAGAACTAAATAAATTTTAGATTTTAGACTTTGGATTTTAGATTTCTTAGACAGAAATATTTAGAATCCAAAGTCTAAAATCATAAATCTAAAATCTAAAATGACAAAGGGCGTTGCAATAACCGGAATGGGAATTATCTCTTCGATTGGAAATTCAGTCGAAGAAAATTATATTTCGTTAATCGAAAATAAAATTGGTATTTCCAGAATCCAAAATATTCCGACTGTTCATGCTGATGTGATTAAAGTTGGCGAGATCAAAAAAACCAATAAAGAACTGGTTGCCGAATTGCATCTTTCTGAAAATAATAATTTTTCAAGAACCGCGATGATCGGTACTTTGGCTGCTAAACAAGCAGTTGAAAATGCAGGAATCACCTCAATAAACGAATTTAGAACCGGGCTTATATCAGCGACAAGTGTGGGTGGTATGGATATGACCGAAAAATATTATTATAAGTATTTCGAAAACCCGAAACTTGTAAAGTACATTTCTTGTCATGACGGTGGCGACGTGGCTGAAAAAATTGCAGAAGAATTGGGTTTAAAAGGACTGGTTACCACAATCAGCACCGCCTGTTCATCGGCTGCGAACTCGATTATGCTGGGTGCTCGATTGATTAAAAGCGGAAAATTAGACCGTGTTATTGTGGGCGGAACCGATGCTTTGGCAAAATTTACCATCAACGGATTTAAGACTTTGATGATTTTATCAGACGATTATAACAAACCTTTCGACAATACCCGAAAAGGATTAAACCTGGGAGAAGCGGCCGCTTATTTAGTTTTAGAATCAGATGAAATGGTTCAAAAATTCAACAAAAAAGTATTGGCCAGAGTTTCCGGTTACGGAAATGCAAACGACGCTTTTCATCAAACCGCTTCTTCAGAAAACGGCGATGGCGCTTATTTGGCGATGAAAAAAGCCTTTGAAGTTTCAGGTTTGAAACCTTCTGAAATTGACTATATCAATGTGCACGGAACTGCAACTCCCAACAACGATTTATCTGAAGGAAGGGCTTTACTTCGCATTTATGAAAATGGAAAAGTGCCAGATTTCAGTTCAACAAAACCTTTTACCGGTCATACTTTAGCGGCAGCGGCCGCAATTGAAGCCGTTTATAGTGTCTTGGCCATTCAGAATAATGTGGTTTATCCGAATTTGAATTTCGAAATTCCGATGGAAGAATTTGAACTGCAACCGCAAACTTCCTTAAAAATGAAAAATATCGAACACGTTTTATCTAACTCTTTCGGTTTTGGAGGAAATTGTTCAACCCTTATATTTTCAAAAAACGCATGAAATCGTCATGATTCCAATAAAAACTAAACTACTTAAGACTTAAAGCCCATGGGTTCAGTCGGAAGACTTAAGTCTGCAATATTAATTTTAACCGCAAATTACACAAATTCCCACAAATTAATTCGCGATAATTTGTGTAATTTGTGGTTAAAAAACTTTTATGAAGCTGAAAGCAACATCCATAGTTTAAACTATTTTTGAACCAATAATAAGGAATGATGATACCATATTCCTCTAAAAAAACAAATATAATCTTCGTATGAAAAAAGCATATATAAATGGAGTAGGCTGTATTTCGACTCAAAAAACATTTGATACTGTTTTTTTAGAAGAAGCGGTCCTTAATACAAACGATACCGTTTTTTCGATTGTGTCTCCGGTTTACAAAGATTACATTTCTCCTTCCGCAGCAAGAAGAATGGCAAAAGGAGTAAAAAACGGAATCGTAGCTTCGGCCTTGGCCATGAAAGATGCAAACCTTGAAAACGTAGATGCAATTATTACCGGAACTGGCTTAGGATGCATTGAAGATTCTGAAAAATTTCTAAAAAATATTCTCGATAATAACGAAGAGTTTTTAACACCTACATCTTTTATCCAATCAACACATAATACGGTTGGTGCGCAAATTGCTTTGTCGTTGCAATGCAAAGGCTATAATTTTACGTATGTAAATGGAGCTGTTTCTTTTGAGTCGGCGCTTTTGGATGCGAAAATGCAGATTGAAGAAAACGAAGCCAATTCGATTTTGGTTGGTGGCATTGACGAAACCGGCGAATATACCATGTCACTTTTTAAATTGGCTGGACGAATTAAAAAAGAAAACGATCTTCCTTCCAACATTTTAAATACCAATTCAGTTGGAGTTGTTTATGGAGAAGGCGCAAGCTTTTTTGTTTTAGAAAATGAAAGAAAAGATTCGACTTACGCTGAAATTTTAGATGTTGAAATTAAAAATACCTTAGAAGAAAACGAAATCGAATCTGAAATAATTGCTTTTTTAAAAGCCAATAATTTACAAATTTCAAATGTCGATGCAGTAGTTTTAGGCTTAGACGGCAATATCACTTTTGACTCTTATTACAAAAATCTGGCAGAAAATGCTTTCGCAGAAACACCACAATTATATTACAAACATTTGAGCGGAGAATATGACACAGCTTCGGCTTTTGCTGTGTGGATGGCATCAAAAATTATAAAAACGCAGGAAATTCCAGAAATTATAAAAGTAAATTCGGTTACAAAACAAGCTTACAATACCATTTTATTGTACAATCAGGTAAATGGAAAAAATCATAGTTTTACGTTACTTTCAAAATGATAACGCATAAAAACATTTCGTTATTCTTTCTCTTTTTATTGCTTTTACTGCTTCTTTTGAATCTCTATACAGCAATAAATTTGTTATGGTTTATCGGGATAATTTTAATCTGGATCGGTATAAATGCTTTTGGCTCAGCACGAATTTCTTCGAACTATCATGTAAAAACGTTCTGCAATAATCCATCCGAAACAGAAAAAAAAATTGCCCTTACTTTTGATGACGGCCCGAGTGTTTTTACTTTGGAAGTTTTACAATTGTTGAAAAAATACAATGCAAAAGCAACCTTTTTCTGCATTGGGAAAAATGTTGAAGCACATCCGGAAATTATAAAACAAATTATTGCTGAAGGTCATTTGGTTGGAAATCATTCTTATAATCATTCGAAGTTTTTTGATTTTTATAATGCTGCAGCAATCACAAAAGAAATTCAGAAAACGGATCAGCTTCTCGAAAAATTCACTTCCAAAAAAATAAACTTTTTTCGTCCGCCTTACGGAGTTACGACGCCTTCGATCCGTAGAGCCTTAAAAATTACCGGACATAAAGTAATTGGCTGGAGTATTCGTTCGCTTGACGGCGGAACAAAAGACCAAAATTTAATTTTCAATCGCATAATAAAACGAGTTTCTCCCGGCGGAATCGTACTTTTGCACGACACGGCATTGCACTCTGTTTTGGTATTGGAACAGTTTTTGCAATTTTTACAGCAAAACAATTACAAAGTGATTTCGATTGAAGAACTTTTGAATCTTAAAGCTTATGAAAATTGAACGCGGATGAAAACGGATTTCATCTATAATCTGTTTAAATCATTTATCCCGATAGCTATCGGGAGTGGAAAAAAATTTAAAAAATATGAAAACTAAAATAGCAATACTAATTCTATTTATTTCTGGCAATTTGTTCGCTCAGGAACAAAAAATGACGGATGCTGAAATTGCCGCTTTCAAACAAGATGTAAATGTAGTTTCTAAAAAAATCAAAACCTTAAGTACGGATTTCGTTCAATACAAACATTTAGATTTTTTATCCAAAGACATTGAAACTTCTGGAAAAATGATTTTTAAAGAACCGGCTTTACTACAATGGCAATATAAAAAACCATACAATTACAGTATCGTTTTTAAAAACGGAAAAATCCTGATTAACGACGAGGGAAAGAAAAGCGCAGTTGATATTGGCAACAGCAAAATCTTTGGACGTATCAATAAATTAATTGTTGGCAGTGTGAGCGGAAATATGTTTGACGACAAAGAATTTGCGATTTCGTACTTCAAATCGAAAGGACAAAATATTGCGAAATTTGTTCCGAAAGATGCTGCTTTGAAAAAATATATCAAACAAATCGAACTGACTTTCGACAAAGAAGAAGCAACTGTCGTTCAGGTCAAATTATTAGAATCATCCGAGGATTATACCCGAATTGTACTTAAAAATAAAGTGATCAATGCAAAAATCGACGATTCAGTTTTTACTAATTAATTGCTTTTTGGCAGTTTTTTTGATTTCCTGTGGCTCGGTCACTAAAAATTATACGCCTAAAAAATTAGACAAAACGACTGTAGAAATTCCTTATTTTTCAGACTCTAAAACAGATTATGTTTACAAAACCAACATCACGGTTTACGGTCATGATATGTCTGGAATATTCATCGCAAAGAAAATAAATGACACTACGCATCGCGTCGTTTTTACCACTGAATTTGGTAACAAATTGTTGGATTTTGAGATTTCTGAAAAGACTTTTAAAGTCAATTCAATAGTTTCAGAATTAGATAAAAAAATACTGATCAATACGCTGAAAGAAGATTTTAGACTACTTCTTAAAAAAGAATATTTGATTCAGGAACAATTCGAAAATGAATCCGATAACATTTATAAATCGGCAGACGGGAATCGTGACAACTATCTTTTCGTCTCTAAAAAAGAGCAAAAATTAGAAAAAGTAGTTCATTCTTCTAAAACAAAAGAAAAAATAACAATTACTTTTACTTTAGAAAACGATATTTTTGCTAAAAAAGTCGTCATTTTACATCAGAATATAAAGTTAAAAATTGAGTTAAATTATTTTAAATCAGAGTAAAATTCACATAACCTAAAACAAACCAAAATGAAAAAAATAACCTTAATTGCATTCCTTTTATTTATTGGCCTTGCAACTTTACAAGCACAAGTTAGAGTTAGTCCGGGAATTCGTGGCGGTTTAAATCTTTCAACCTTAACGAATATTGACGACAACAGTATGAAATCTGATTTTTATGTAGGCGGTTTAGTCGAAATAAAATTCAATAAATATTTTACGCTTCAGCCAGAATTAACCTATTCAAGACAAGGCTCTGAAGGCCGCGAATATTTTCCAGATACTGACTCGTTTGAAAATACAAAATATGAGTTAAATTATGTAACAATAGGTGCAGTCGCAAAGTTTAACTTTGGAGGACAAGGCTTTCATATATTAGCCGGACCATCTGTTGATATTAAAACAAGTGACAATTTTGGCCGATACGGATATGATCCAATTGATACGGATTTTGCTTTTGTTGGCGGTATTGGTTACAGTTTACCAAACGGATTAACTTTTGAAGCAAGGTTTAAGCAAGGATTAATTGATATTTACGGTTACGATGGTATTGATTATGATGACTATTATAGTGATCAGGTTATTTTAAATCAGGTATTGCAGTTTGGTATCAGCTATACTTTTAAAGTAAAATAAACATTTTGAAATATAGAAATTTATTAATCGCCGCAACAGCTATTTTTGCATTTCAACAAGCTGGTGCCCAAACTTCTTTTAAACCAGGTTTAAGAGGAGGTTTTTCGTTTTCGACTATTTCAGAAACGCGTTCCAGCTATAAAACTGATTTTTATATTGGTGCTTTTGGAGAAATAAATATTACAAAAAAATATGCGCTTCAGCCTGAAATAACGTATAGCAGACAGGGATCTGACAATGTTGGATATTATTTTAATGATAATACCCAAACCGAAATAGTAAAATCTCGTGATTTGCAAATGGGTTATTTATCCTTTACGCTTCTTAATAAATTGACATTTGGACCTGGAATTCAAATACAATTTGGGCCCGCTGTAGATGTTCTTGTAAATGATAATTTAGACAAAGTAGCAATGTATAATGATTTAGCATTTATTAGCGGTATTGCCTATCGTTTGCCTTCTGGTCTTACATTTGAAGCCAGATTAAAAAAAGGTATACTGGATGTATTTGATAGTTCCTATTATAATGACCGAAATGATTATTATTTATTTGGAAGTTACAATACCAATGTCAATTTTCAATTAGGACTTTCTTATGCCTTTGGCGGAAAAAAATAAAAAATGGTTTTAAAAGATTTTTACAAAGTTCTTTCGGAAGAAAAAACAACCGATTCTAAATATAGTATTACGATTTTGGTCAATGAAAAACATGAAATTTTCAAAGGTCATTTTCCGGGAAACCCGATTATGCCGGGAGTTTGCATGATTCAGATTATTAAGGAACTTACGGAGAAAATCACTGAAAGTACTTTAATGATTCAAACGCTTGCCAACGTAAAATTTATGGCGCTTATTAATCCGGAAAATAATCCGGAATTGCGCTTAGAACTTGATATTACAACGACTGAAGATAATTTGGTGAAAGTAAAAAACACCACTTATTTTAACGAGACTGTTGCTTTAAAATTGAGCAATGTCTATAAAAAACTGGAGCTATGAAACTGCTATTAACATTACTTTTATGGGTTAATTTTGCTGGTACGCCAGACTTGGCTGCTATCAGAAAAATGTATACTGGCGTTACAAAATCAGAAACCAACGCCAAAGAATTTTCAGAAAAAATGGCTGGAGTTTCTAACAATGATGATAAAATTTTAGTGGCTTATAAAGCGGCTTCGATTTTATTGGATTCAAAGTTGGAGAAAAAATTAAAGGATAAAATCGATCGTTTTAAAGAAGGTGCAAAATTGCTTGAATCAACTATAAAAAGCGAGCCAAATAATATTGAAATCAGATTGATCCGATTGAGTATTCAGGAAAATGTTCCTGGAATTACAGGTTACAAAAAGAATATTAAAGAAGACAAAAAATATATTACAGAGCATTATGCAGAGCAAAATGCCACTTTAAAAGATTACTTAAAAGACTTTATTTTACAATCGAAAAGTTTCTCTGAAAAAGAAAAACAATTCTTGAAGTAGGCGAAAGCAAAACTCCAAAATGAAACCTACTTTGTCACAGCACGATCTTCCGGATTCCACTTCTTTTTGTGTTATTGTCCCGACGTACAATAACCACAAAACGCTTAAAAAAGTACTGGATTCTGTTTTAGATTTCACTCCAAATGTCATTATCGTTAACGACGGTTCGACAGATTCGACACCGGAAATTTTAAAATCGTATTCAGAGCTTACCCAAATTCATCATCCTAAAAATTTAGGAAAGGGCCGCGCGCTTAGAAATGGATTCCGAAAAGCAATCGAAATGAAGTTTGAATATGCCATTACGATCGATTCTGACGGGCAGCATTTTGCTTCGGATATTCCGAATTTTATTGCCGAAATTCAAAACGAACCCAATTCTTTACTAATTGGAAGTCGTAATATGACACAGGAAAATGTGCCAAAGAAAAGCAGTTTCGGAAATAAATTTTCGAACTTTTGGTTCAAGTTTGAAACCGGAATCAAATTGGAAGACACACAATCTGGTTTTAGATTGTATCCTTTACAATTGATTCCGAAACAATATTATACCAATAAATTTGAGTTTGAAATTGAAGTAATTGTCCGTTCAGCCTGGAAAGGGATTACGGTGAAAAACATTCCGATTCAGGTTTTATATGATCCCGCAGAACGTGTTTCTCATTTTCGTCCGTTTCGCGATTTTACCCGAATTAGTATTTTAAATACCATTTTGGTAATTAATGCTCTTTTGTACATCAAACCAAGAAATTTCTTTCGAAGATCAAAAAAAAAAGGCTTTAAAAAATTCTTTCTCGAAGATATTTTAGAAAGTTCGGATTCAAATTTTAAAAAATCAGCTGCAATTGCTTTGGGTGTTTTTATCGGAATTTCTCCATTTTGGGGCTTTCAGACCATTTTACTTTTTACTTTTGCCGCCTTATTTAAGCTCAATAAAGTCATTGCTTATTTGTCTTCGAACGTTAGTTTTCCACCGTTTATTCCTTTTATCATCTACGGTTCTTTAAAAATGGGAAGCTATTTTGTCTCCAACGATGTGCCATTAATTTTAGACAGTTCAGTTACACTTGACGATATTCAAAAAAATGCTACCCAATATATCGTCGGAAGTCTTATTTTAGCATCCGTTTCGGCGCTGTTTTTTGGTTTTATAAGTTATTTGCTTTTAGCGGCTTTTACTAAAAAACGCATTGAATAAAAATCTATATGGTTTTGCCACAGATTATAAGGATTACAATGATTTTTTTTCGCCACGAATTCACGAATTATTTTAAGTGAATTCGTGGCGAAGTGACAAAGATTTTAAATCAATTTAATCTCTTAATCTGTGGCAAAAAACAATAATAAATAATTATGCATCACTATTTCTACGCCATTCATTTGTTTGTCAACCGAAGAAAATCCTTGTCGGTTGCGCTGGCTGTTTCGATGCTTTTTGTATTTGGCTTTTTTGCTTCTCAAATTAAATTTGAAGAAGATATCACGAAATTAATTCCAACAAACGACAAAGCTGACGTTACGGCAAAAGTCCTCAAACAATTAAATTTTGCCGATAAAATAACCGTCATTTTCAAACTTGAAAAAAACGGCTCTGACGAAGACTTAAAAGAAATGGCAACCGCTTTTTCTGACAGTGTTGCTAAATCCTGCAAACCATACATTACCGGAATTCAGGGGAAAATTGACGAAGAAAATATTCAGGAAACTATTGATTTCGTTTACGGTAATCTGCCGCTTTTTCTGGATAATAAAGATTACGAAACCATTCAAAATAAACTGCAAAAAGACAGTATTACAGCAACCGTTCAGGGAAATTACAAATCGATTATTTCACCTTCCGGATTTGTTACCAAAGATTTTATTCTGCAGGATCCGCTTGGGATTTCTTTTATCGCCTTAAAAAAATTACAGCAATTAAATGCTGGCGACGATTTTACGCTCGATAATGGTTTTGTCATGACCAAAGACAAAAAGAAATTATTGCTTTTTATAACTTCAAATCTTCCATCAAGCGAAACGGAGAAAAACACCATTTTCGCAACCAAACTAAAATCGATTCAGGAAAATTTAAATCAGAAATTTAAAGGCAAAACTTCAATCAGTTATTTTGGTTCGGCTTTAATTGCCGTTGCTAATGCCAATCAAATTAAAAGCGATATTGTTTTAACGACAACAATCGCGATGATTACGCTGATGCTGATTTTGATTTTGTTTTATAGAAAAGTATTAATTCCGCTAATTATTTTTCTGCCAACCGTATTTGGAGCTTTATTTGCCGTGGCGTTTTTATATTTTGTGAAAGAACAAATCTCAGCCATTTCACTCGGAATTGGTTCTATTTTACTCGGAATTACAATTGATTATTCCCTTCATATTCTAACGCATTACAAACACAACAGTGATGTAAAAACATTGTATAAAGACATTACAATGCCGGTAATTATGAGCAGTTCGACTACGGCTGTTGCCTTTTTATGTCTACTTTTTGTAAAATCAGATGCGTTGAATGATCTGGGAATTTTCGCCGCTGTTATCGTTATGGCTTCTGCATTTTTCTCGCTTTTAATTGTACCGCATTTATACAAACCGAAAGAAAACAATTTTGAACATAAGAAAAATGTGATCGATAAATTGGCTCATTTTTCTTTTCACAACAATAAAATCTTAATTGGCTTTTGTATTTTAATTACCATTGTCTGCTTCTTTACTTATAATAATGTTGGTTTCAATAACGATCTGTCGCAGTTGAATTTTGTTCCAAAGGAAATTAAAGCGGCAGAAAAAGACCTGGAAGAAAGCACGAGTTTAACTTCAAAAACTATTTATGTTGCTTCGTACGGAAAAAGTATGGAAGAAGTTCTGCAAAATAACAGCAAGCTTTTTTCTGATTTATCAAAAGAGAAGCAAGACAACAAAATTTTAAATTTTAGTTCGGTTGGCGGCATTATGCTCTCGCAGAAGCAACAGCAACAGAAAATAGACCAATGGAATTCTTTTTGGGATGCCAATAAAAAACAGCTTTTAAAATCACAATTAATTTCTGAAGGTTCAAAACTCGGCTTTAAGCCAACCACTTATTCGAATTTTTACGACCACTTGGATTTTAATTTCAAACCGATTTCTGCCAAAGATTATTTAAAAATTCAGGCGTTGCAACTGAAAGAATTTGTAACCGAAAAAGATGGGTTTTACACGATTTCAACTCTGGTCAAAGTGACGCCGGAACAGCGAGATGTTTTTGTGAAATCGGCTTCAGCCAAAAATAATCTGATTGCAATTGATCGTCAGCAAATGAACGAAACGTTTTTCAGCACTTTGAAAACCGATTTTAATTCGCTTGTCAATTATTCATTTGTTGCTGTAATTCTGATTTTGTTTTTCTTTTTCAGAAGAATCGAATTGGTTATCGTGAGCTGTATTCCGATTGCTTTAACGGGAATTGTAACGGCAGGAATTATGGGCATTTTTGGTATTCAGATGAATATATTCAGCATGATTGTATGCACTCTGATTTTTGGACACGGAGTTGATTTTAGTATTTTCATGACCAGTGCGCTTCAAAAAGAATATTCAACCGGCAAAAACGAAATTGCCATTTATAGAACTTCCATTATTTTGGCCGTTATCACAACAATATTAGGAATTGGCGCGATGATTTTTGCCAGACATCCGGCCTTAAGATCTATTTCATCGGTATCCTTAATTGGAGTTTTCGCGGCATTGATTATTACGTTTATCTTCTACCCGATTCTCTTTAAACTATTTATATCAAATCGCTCGAAAAAAGGAAATCCGCCTTTTGTATTACGCACCTTTATTCACGGTATCATTTCGTTTACTTATTATGGACTTGGCGGTATTTTGATGTCGCTTTTCAGCATTACCATCATGCCGATTCTTCCAATAAAGGAGAAAACTAAAATGAAAGGCTTTCGATATGCGATTTCAAAATTCATGAAATCAGTTTTATATTCGAGTCCTTATCTTCATAAGAAAGTCATTAATAAATATGGTGAAAATTTCGAAAAACCAGCCATCATAATTGCCAATCATTCTTCGTTTATCGATATTCTGGCCATGGGAATGCTGAGTCCGAAAATTATATTTTTAGTAAACGACTGGGTTTACAACTCTCCTATTTTTGGCGGTACAGTTAGAAAAGCAGGTTTTTATCCTGTTTCTGAAGGATTAGAAAGCGGCGTTGAACATTTACGTCAAAAAGTAAACGAAGGCTATTCGCTAATGATTTTCCCTGAAGGAACCCGTTCTGAAAGCAATCAAATTAAGCGTTTTCATAAAGGTGCTTTTTATCTTGCCGAAGAATTTAATTTAGATATCCTGCCTGTTTTAATTCATGGTGCTTCAGAAGCAATTCCGAAAGGTGATTTTGTAATTCATGACAGTTCTCTTACCGTTTCTATTTTAGAAAGAATTTTGCCAGATAATCTTTCTTTTGGGAATAATTATGTGGAAAGAACCAAACAGTTAAGTTCGTATTTTAAAGCTGAATTTGCTAAAGTTCGTCAGGAATTGGAAGGGCCGGAATATTTCAAAAAAATGCTTATTCATAGTTATGATTATAAAGAAATTGAAATCATCAACAGCGTTAAAAGCAATTTAAAAACACATTTAGAAATCTATTATCGCTTAAACAGGCATCTTTCGGCGAAAGCCAAAATATTGCATTTAGCGAATGATTATGGACAACTGGATGTTTTATTAACCTTGCAGGAACCACAGCGAAAAATACATTCTTACATTGCCGACGAAGAAAAATTGTTAGTAGCGAAAACCAATTATTTCCTCAAAAAGAGAAAAATATCTTATTTTGAAAATCTCGAAAGTATTTCAGAAAATCAATTTGATGCCGTTTTAATTTCGGATGAAAATTCCGCTAGTGCTATTGAAAAAATCGTTGCTCTAACTTCTTGCATTATTTTGATTGATAATTCCAGTTTAAAAACCACTTTGATTAACTTTGGTTTTGAATGTATTTTAGAGGAAGATTCCATAATCGTATTAAAGAAAAATTAGAATGAAAGAGCAATACGATGTTGTAATTGTAGGCAGCGGATTGGGCGGTCTGGTCTCGGCAATTATTTTGGCGAAAGAAGGCTATAGCGTTTGTGTGCTCGAAAAAAACAATCAATACGGTGGGAATCTACAAACTTTTGTGCGCGATAAAACCATTTTTGATACCGGAATTCATTATATCGGAGGTTTAAGTGAAGGACAAAATCTCTATAAATATTTTAAATATTTGGGGATTATGGACCAATTAAATCTAAAAAAACTAGATGAAAATGGTTTTGATATGATCTCTTTTGAAGACGATCAAAATGAATATCCACATGCCCAGGGTTATGAAAATTTTGTAAAACAATTAGAATATTTTTTCCCTGAAGAAAAAGAAAACCTTGAAGAATACTGTACTAAACTGCGAACAATTTGTGACTCATTTCCACTCTACAATTTAAAATGGGAAGGCAAGTATGACAATGCTATTTTAGAATTAAACGCAAAAGAAATAATTGACAATAGTACTCAAAATGACAAACTAAAAGCGGTTTTGGCGGGCACCAATTTTCTGTATGCCGGTATTGATAAATCACCCTTTTATGTTCATGCACTTTCTGTAAACTCTTATATACAAAGTTCCTGGCGTTGTATTAATGGCGGAAGCCAGATTACAAAACAACTTTTAAAACAACTCAAAAAAAACGGGGGCGAATTTTATAAATACAAAGAAGTTACTCGTTTTAATGTTGAAAACAACAAAGTAACGGCTGTAGAAATGAAAGACGGAACTCAGGTTTTCGCTACTCGTTTTATCTCTAATATAGATCCTAAAATCACACTGAAACTAGTTGGCGAAGAGCATTTCAGAAAAGCATTTTTTAGCCGAATTCAGAGTCTTGAAGGTGTTATTTCGGCTTTTAGCCTGTACCTTGTTTTTAAGCCTGAAACTTTCAAATACATCAATCATAATCATTATCATTTTAAGAAAAGTTCTGAAGTCTGGAATGCTCATGATTACGACGAAAATTCATGGCCAAAAGCGTTTATGGCTTCTATGAATGCTTCAAAAAAACAAGAAGAATGGGCAGAAGGCATGACTTTCATCACTTATATGAAATATGACGATGTGGCTCCGTGGATGAATACTTTTAACACAACTGCAGAAGAAAATGATCGTGGCGAAAGTTATGAGGAATTTAAAACCAGAAAAACAGCTAAATTTCTTAATGAAATTGAACTAAAATTTCCAGGAATAAAAGATTGTATTCGGTCGATTCATACTTCGACGCCGCTTTCTTATCGGGATTATATTGGTGGACACAATGGCAATATGTATGGTTATGTCAAAGATTCCAGCAATCCGATGAAAACCCTTATTCCGTCAAAAACTAAATTAGACAATCTTTATCTTACCGGACAAAGCATCAACATGCACGGCGTTTTGGGAGTAACTATTGGAGCTGTCGTAACCTGTTCTGAAATTCTTGGAAAAGAATATTTAGTAACCAAAATCAATCAGGCATCTGAATAAAAAAGCGTATGAAGAGTCGAATTCCATTACTTTTCTTTATCAGTTTTACTTTGATCTTTGTTGCTTGCGGAACATCAAAGTCAAAAAAACATTTACCAAATATTGCGCATTATAACGCCACTAAACCTCTTGTAACCAAACAATCTGATTCTGTATTTTTCTCAGGAAAAAATTCGCTTTTAAAAAACAAACAAGGTCTTTGGGAATTATATGTTGAAGGTGATCCTCTCGAAATTGGTCTTTCAAATGGCGCTTTATCAGATTCGCTTTTAAAAAAGCAGGAACAAATATTTTTCTCCAGAATTGAAGATATTGTTCCTTCCAAATTCCAGCAAAATCTACTTCGGAATTTTCTAAAATGGTATAACCGAAAATTATATCAGAATGTTCCAAACGAATATCAAACAGAAATTTATGGAGTTTCGCAATATACCTCTCGAAATTTTAATGACATTGCACCACAGTACCAACGCAGCTTATATTTGCATGCCGCGCACGATATTGGTCATGCGCTACAAGATTTGGCTTTGGTTGGTTGTTCCTCTTTTGCCGCCTGGGGTGAAAAATCTGAGAGTGGCAATTTAATTCTTGGCCGCAATTTTGACTTTTATGTAAATGATGCTTTCGCAGAAAATAAAATAATCGCCTTTATAAAACCCAAAGAAGGTCACCCGTTTATGATGGTTACCTGGCCCGGAATGATTGGAGCCGTTTCCGGAATGAATAAAGAAGGTTTGACCGTTACGATAAATGCATCAAAATCTAAAATTCCGTTAAGTGCCAAAACACCTATTTCTATTCTGACCCGTGAAATTTTGCAATATGCGCAAAATATAGACGAAGCAATTGCTATTGCTAAAAAAAGAAAAGTATTTGTTTCTGAGTCTATAATGGTTGGAAGTGCTAAGGATAATAAAGCCGTTTTAATCGAGGTTTCGCCAAAAAAAATGGGCGTCTACGATGTTCCAAATAGTAATCAATTGATTTGTTCGAATCATTTTCAGAGCGATGCTTTAAAAAATGAGGAGCGAAATCAGACACAAATTTCTAATAGTCATTCCAAATATCGTTTTGACAAAATGCAGGAACTTTTTACTAAAAACCCTAAAATCAATCCTCAAATTGCCTCGGAAATTCTGAGAAATAAAGATGGTTTGCAAAATAGTGTTTTGGGTTATGGGAACGAAAAAGCATTGAATCAATTGATGGCGCATCACGGAATTATTTTTGAACCAAAAGAAAAACGGGTTTGGGTTTCTGCAAATCCATATCAATTGGGTGAGTTTGTATGTTATAATTTAGATTCTGTTTTTAAAGAAAGAAAAACAAATGCTATAGTTTCTTTTGAAGAAGAAAATTTGAATATTGCAAAAGATCCATTTTTAGATACAAAAGCATTTCAAAACTATCAGAAATTTAGAATCGAAGACGATAAAATAGATTTATATTTGAAAAATAAAAAGGAGATTTCTTTAGAATTTATTCAGCAGTATCAATCTTTAAACCCTGATTACTGGGTTGTGTATTATAAAGCAGGATTGTATTTTTATCAAAAGAAATACTTTCAACTAGCTCAAATTAACTTTGAAAAAGCATTAACCAAAGAAATTACAACTGTTCCTGAAAAAGAAGCAATTGAAAAATATTTAAAAAAAATCAAGAGAAAATGACCATGATTCCAGCAATAGAAAAAGATTCTTTAGACCAAATTAAAATTTTTCAGGAACAGAAATTAGCTGAACTTTTAACGTATATCAGCGAGCATTCTCCTTTTTACAAACGCCTTTTTGCCGGAAGAAATATTGATGTTTCGAAGATTAAAACACTCGAAGATTTACAATATTTACCCATAACAACAAAAGAAGATTTACAGCAATACAACGATGATTTTTTGTGCGTGCCTCAACATAAAATTATTGACTACGCCTCTACTTCAGGGACTTTAGGTGATCCGGTTACTTTTGGTTTAACCGATTCAGATTTGGATCGATTGGCTTATAATGAAGCGATTTCGTTTGCCTGCGCCGGAATTGCAGAAGGCGATGTCGTTCAATTAATGACTACAATCGATCGAAAATTTATGGCAGGTTTGGCCTACTTTCTAGGTTTGAGAAAATTGAAAGTTGGCGTTATCAGAGTAGGTGCGGGAATTCCGGAATTGCAATGGGATTCGATTTTAAAATACAAACCTTCTTACTTAATTACGGTTCCTTCTTTTTTGTTGAAACTAATTGAATATGCAGAAATACATGGAATTGATTATAATAATTCGAGCATAAAAGGAGCAATCTGCATTGGTGAATCTTTGAGAAATGAAGATTTTTCGATGAATACTTTATCCAAAAAAATTGCAGAAAAATGGAATATTAAATTGTTTTCGACTTATGCTTCAACGGAAATGAGCACCGCCTTTACCGAGTGTGAATACGGAATTGGAGGTCATCATCATCCGGAATTAATTATTGTTGAAGTTCTCGACGAAAATAATATTCCTGTAAAAAATGGCGAAGTTGGCGAATTGACTTTTACTACTTTAGGAATTGAAGCTATGCCGTTATTGCGTTTTAAAACTGGTGATATTGTACAACTTCATGATGAACCTTGTGCTTGCGGCAGAAATACTTTGCGTGTCGGTCCGGTAATTGGGCGCAAAAAACAAATGATAAAATACAAAGGTACAACACTTTATCCGCCAGCAATGAACGATGTTTTGAGTGGTTTTGACAATATCGAAAATCATCTTATTGAAATTTCCACCAATGATTTAGGTACAGATGAAATCCTGATAAAAATTGCCGTAAAAAATCAAACGTCAGAATTTCTTCAGGAAATCAAAGATCACTTCAGAGCCAAATTAAGAGTGACTCCAAAAATAGAATTCGCTTCAAAAGAAACTTTAAATCCGTTAGTTTTTAATCCGATGAGCCGTAAACCTATTCGGTTTTTTGACTATAGAACGTAGTACAGGTACAAAGTTGCAAAGGTTCAGAGGGACAAAGGTTTATCTAATTGTCTGATAAAAAAACCTTTGAACCTTTGTCCCCCTGAACCTTTGAACCTCAATTTGGTACAAATTGAACTAAAAAGTTGTAATTTTGCACAAAATATTGAAGATGGTCAAGATTGGCAACATAGAATTACCTGAATTTCCTTTATTATTAGCACCGATGGAAGACGTGAGCGATCCGCCGTTTCGCAGATTATGCAAAACGCACGGCGCTGATATGATGTATTCTGAATTTATTTCGTCGGAAGGATTGATTCGTGATGCTATCAAAAGTCGAATGAAGCTGGATATTTTTGATTACGAACGCCCGGTTGGAATTCAGATTTTTGGTGGAGATGAAGAAGCAATGGCCCTTTCGTCTAAAATTGTTTCTACTGTAAAACCAGATTTAGTGGATATCAATTTTGGATGTCCGGTAAAAAAAGTAGTTTGTAAGGGTGCTGGTGCCGGAGTTTTGAAAGATGTTGATTTGATGGTTCGTTTGACAAAAGCCGTTATCAGAAGTACGGATTTGCCTGTTACCGTAAAAACGCGTTTAGGGTGGGATGAAAGTTCTATTAATATTGATGAAGTTGCAGAAAGGCTACAGGATATTGGTGTTCAGGCTTTGACCATTCACGCCAGAACCCGCGCACAAATGTACAAAGGCCACGCCGATTGGTCGCATATTGCACGCGTAAAAAACAACCCCAGAATTACAATGCCCATTTTTGGAAATGGAGATATCGATAGTCCTGAAAAAGCATTAAAATATAAAAATGAATACGGAATCGACGGAATTATGATTGGTCGTGCTGCGATTGGTTATCCTTGGATTTTTAATGAAATTAAACATTTTTTTAAAACCGGAGAACACTTACCTGCTCCAACGGTTATCGACCGTGTTGAAGCTGCCAGAAACCATTTAATGTGGTCAATGGAATGGAAAGGTGAACGCTTGGGAATTGTGGAAATGCGCCGTCATTATACGAATTATTTCAAAGGAATTCATTCGTTTAAAGAATACAAACAAAAGTTAGTTACAACTGACGGGCCTGAAGATTTATTTACAATTATGAAAGAAATCGAACAGGTTTATGCCGGTTATGAATTTGCTTAAAAACATAAAAAAAGACCTTCAAATTGAAGGTCTTTTTAGTTTTAAATATCTTTTTACTTTAGAGCTTCCAGGATTTTTTCGGCAATTTCATTTTGTCCTTTCTCACTGGTGATGTATGTTCTGTCATTAATATTTGATAAATATCCAACTTCTAAAGTCAGTGCCGGGCAATTTGAATTTTTCAATATATAAAAAGAAGCTTCTTTCACTTCTCCTTTTGAAAAATAATCTCCTGCCACTCTATCAACCAGAATCTCGGCATTTGTTTTAGATTCGTTGTAAAATTTAGATTTGGAAGAAACATACGCCTGCACTCCATTCTTGTCTAAATTCTCAGAAGCATTAATGTGTAATGAAATTACCAGTTTCGCATTTAGATTATTGATGATAGAAACTCGTTCGCTTAATTCCATAAAATGATCACCTTCACGAAGCAAGACAATTTCTAAATTTTCATTTTTATTCTGAGCCTTAATCTTTTTAGCAATTGTTTCTACAATTGCTTTTTCCTGCAAACCATTCAACGTTGCACCAAAGTCATCTCCACCGTGACCGGCATCAATAACAATTATCTTTTTAGTCTCCAATGACTTAAAAGCAAAAAGTCCAAACACGACTGCACTCAAAAATACCAGAACTTTAATCTTAGTTTTCATATCAATTTGTTTTTGGTTATAAATTACCAACGATGATATTTAAGAAATATTGTACAAAACAAAAGCTTAAACCTGAATACGTTTCCATTTTCCTCTTTTATAAAGGACAATTCCCGCTAACGTAATCGCAGTTTCTGCAACCGGAATTGCTATAAAAACTCCAGTTGGTCCCATATTAAAATGTTTTGCCAATACATAAGCCAAAGGAATTTGGAACAGCCAAAATCCGAAGAAATTGATTCCGGTTGGTGTCCAGGTATCTCCCGCTCCATTAAAAGTATTGATCAAAACCATTCCGATTCCGTAAAAGACAAATCCAACACTCATGATTTGTAATGCTTCAACAGCAACTGCTCTAACCATTTCGTCGTTTGTGAAAAAGGAAACGATGTATTTACCAAAACACAATGAAATGACCATAATTGTCGCCATAAAAATGACATTGTATCTTGCTGTTGTAAAAACTGATTTTTCTGCACGTTCAATTTGTTTGGCACCTAAATTTTGCCCCACCAAAGTCGCGGCTGCATTACTCAGTCCCCAGGCCGGAAGTATAAAAAACATCATAATTCTAAGCGCTGTCTGATAACCCGCAGAACCATGATCTCCACCGGTTGTGGCAACTAATTGCGCCAGAAAAATCCAGCTGCAAGAGGCAATAACGAATTGTAAAATTCCCGGAGCGGCAATTTTTACCAATGCTTTTATTTGCTTAAAATCTGGGATAAAATACGAGATAATAATTCTTAAAGCACCGTTCCCAAAAAACAAATGATACACTTGGTATAACACGCCAATGCTTCTTCCCAATGTTGTCGCTAAAGCAGCACCCACTAATCCAAAAGCTGGAATAGGTCCTAACCCGTTAATCAAAATTGGACATAAAATAATGTTACAAATATTGGCCAGCCACAAACTTTTCATGGCAATTGCAGCATTTCCGGCACCACGGAATATTCCATTAATTAAGAATAAAAGCATGATACATAAACTGCTTCCAATCATAATTTGTGTGAAACGGAAACCATGTTCAGCAGCATCAACTGAAGCGCCCATCAAAATCAGAATATCTTTAGCATAAATAACGCCCAAAATACTCATTATGCTATTGACTGCAAAAGCAATAATGATGGCCTGCATTCCAGCCTTCGCAGCAGCGATTGGATCTTTTTCTCCAATGCGTCGCGCCACAACTGCCGTTGCTGCCATGCTCATTCCGATTGCTAAAGAATATATAATTGTCAATACCGATTCGGTTAATCCAACGGTTTGAATTGCAAAACTGCTGTGCTCTAAATGTCCAACGAAATATAAATCGACTAAAGCAAAAACCGATTCCATCATCATTTCCAAAACCATCGGAATGGCTAATAAAATAACGGCTTTTTTAATGCTTCCGGCAGTATAATCAAACGATTCGTCACCTTTGAGTGCTTGTTTTAAAGTGGTAAAAATTTTAGAAAATAAACTTTTTTGTATAGTTGTTTCTGTCATGATATATAGGATAAATGATAAAATTGGTCCAGATTGAATTATCTGAACACGAGAAAAAAAACGTAAGTATCCTAATTATTAAAAAATAAAAATAGGATTAGGCAGAAACAATCATATGCTGTAGATTTTTAAGACGATAAATATAGCTAATATTTTTTAACAAGAAATATTAATCTAGCAGCTTTTTACTTACGCGGCTACTGGCAATTAAAGAAGCCACAAAACCAAGCGAAACAATTGTTCCCATTACGATAAGTACATTTTCTAAAGTAAAAACTACTGGATATGCTAAAGTTGGTGTAAGCATTATCAGATTATACTTTTGTTGCAAAACAACCATAATAATCCCAAGGGCAAGACCTATAATTCCTCCAAAAACACTTAATAAAGTTCCCTGAAGCATAAATATTTTTCGAAGACTTTTGATTTCTGTTCCGAGATTAAAAAGGGTTTTTAGATTTCCTTTTTTATCCAAAATCATCATGATTAAAGCACCGACTAAATTAAAAAGTGCCACAATAATTACCAAAGTAAAAATCAGATATACCGCAATATTTTCGGTGTTTAGCATCTTGTACAAAGACTCATTGAGTTGCGCTCTGTTTTTGATCGTGATTTTATTTTTGAAAATGCTTTCCAGGCTAGATCTGACTGAATTTTCGTTGGCATTGTCTTTTAATTTAAATTCAACTCCTGAAATCTGATTCGGCTTATACATCAATAATTCCTGTGCCAAACTTAAATCGGCAAACACATATTTCGAATCTAAATCTTCACTGATCGAATAAATTCCGACAGGCAAAACATCAGTTTTATTAAAAGCTTCTTCCGGATTTTCAAAGGCTCCTTTTCCGGGTTTTGGTGCGAATATTTGTAAAGGATTCTCAAAGTCAAGAATTCCCATAGAAAAATCTCTTGCAATTCCGTAACCTACTACAACCTGATACGTATCCGGTTTCACCCATTGGCCATTAAACAATTTCTTTCTGATATCGTTGACAACCGGATAAAGACTGTCAACTCCTTTTAAGTAAGTAACCTGCTGTTTGTCTTTAAACAAAAACAAAACACGTTCTTCTATAATTTTAGTATACGAAGCAACGCCTTCTATTTTTTTAATTTCACTCTCCTGGTCCGGTGTAATTAAAAACGATTTTCCCAGTGTACTGGTAATTTTTAAATCAGGATCAATTTCATTGGTGAACGAAAGACTAAATACTTTTAGTCCGCTAAAAACGGATAAAACTACAAACAAAGCCATTGTGCCAACAATAATTCCCATGCTGGCAATGCGATTAATGATATTGATAGCATTGTTTTTACTTCTGCTAAAAATGTAACGTTTGGCTATGTAAAGGGGGAAATTCAACTTATGATTTTCTTCTTTTTTCTAAAAGATCACGGTTTTCAATTGGGTTTTCTCTGTTTGATAAAGCGTTGTCGATTTTTTCTATATAATCTAATGAGTCATCGATAAAAAATACCAGATTTGGTACACGACGCAATTGCAAACGAACACGTTGTGATAAATCGTGCTTAATTAAAGTCGTATTCGATTTTATTCCTTCTAAAGTTTCCTTTGCTTTTTCTTGTGGAAAAATGCTTAAATATACTGTTGCCACAGATAAATCTGATGTAACGCTAACTTTGGATACGGAAATTACCAAATTATTAATTCCGTTTTTTCGCACTTCACCTTGCAAAATATCAACCAAATCTTTTTGGATGACACCGCCTATTTTTTTCTGTCTATTTGTTTCCATAGTGCAAAAATACTATTTTTAAATTTCACTCGATACAATTTCCATTGAACAATAGAATGATTTTTACAACCTTATCTCTTTTTACTGCAATTTTGATTCTTTTTTTGACGAAAACCTAATAAATGAAATCATTCCTCTGAAATGTCAATGCTGATAAAAGTCACACTTTTTATCGGAATTATTCTACATATTTGATAGAACCATAAAACACATCAATTATGAAAAAAAGAGAACCAATCAGTCATATTATGACCAAAACTGTAGTGACTGCAAATGAAAATGATGACCTTAAAAAAGTTGTTGAAAAGCTGAAGAAAAACACCATTCGCCACATTCCGATTGTTAAGGGGAAAGAAGTTGTGGGTATTATTAGCAGAACAGATATTAACCGTTTGACTTTTGGTGCTCTGTTTGAAGGCCAGGAAGGAGCTGATGAAGCGATTCTGGATATGCTGACTATTTCTCAGGTAATGACTTCAAAGCCCAAAACAGTTTCATCAGATACTATAATCAGAGATTTGGCTGAAATTTTTGCTAAAGAAGATTTTCATGCTTTACCTGTTGTTGACAATGGTGAACTAAAAGGAATCGTAACTACAACTGATGTTGTAAAGTACTTTTTAGAACAATATGAATGAATTAAATTCAACTTTTTAAATTTCAATTTTTTGGAGTTTACGAATTAACAAAAGGGAGCTAATAGTTCCCTTTTTCAGTTTAATCATTATTCCTTTAGTCTTTTAGATCCAAAAACTTCTTCAAAACTGATTTTTGCAAATATGAAATCTCAAAAAAACGTACCTCTAAAAAGTCAAATTTTCAAAATAAAAACTTCAAAAAATGAATTTTACATAAATTACAAAATTCACATTAATTTAAAAGTTTCAAGGAAAATAAAATTGTATTTTAGATCAAAAATGAATATTTTTTATTAAAAAGTCTATAATTCAATTTATTTAATAATTAGAGTATGGCGAAATTAGCACCAAGTTTAAATCATAGCGGATGGGATGAAATGTTTTCTAAAGAAGGTGTTCGGGATTCTTACAGTCAGGTTTTTAAAACATTACAGAGTATCAGTCATAAAAATTTAACCAACAAACAACAACAGGCTTCTGATTTATTCATGAATCAAGGAATCACCTTTACTGTTTATAGTGACGATGAAAATGGTATTGAACGTATTTTCCCTTTTGATATAATTCCGAGGATCATTACACAAAAAGACTGGCTTGAAGTAGAATCTGGCATCAAACAGCGTTTACTGGCATTAAATTTATTTTTGGAAGACATTTATAACGATCAAAATATTGTAAAAGAAGGAATCATTCCTGCAGCGCTAATTGCTTCATGCCCCCATTATATACAGGAAGTTCAGGGAATAAAAGTGCCTCACAATATTCATGTTCACATTGCCGGAATAGATTTGATTCGCGGAACAAAAGGCGAATTTTACGTTTTAGAAGATAACTTACGATGCCCGAGCGGTGTCAGTTATATGTTAGAAAATCGTGAAATTACCAAACGTATTTTTCCTGATATGCTCTCGTCTAATCATGTCAGTATGGTTAGTAATTATCCGATGATTTTTCATAGCATTCTGGTTTCGCTTTCGCCGAGAAACGTTTCGAATCCAAATGTGGTTTTACTGACTCCGGGCGTTTATAATTCGGCTTATTATGAACATAGTTACCTGGCACGACAAATGGGAATTCCTTTGGTCGAAGGACGTGATTTAGTCGTAAACAATAGTCGCGTTTACATGAAAACCACTTCCGGTTTACAGCAAGTCGATGTTATTTATCGCCGTTTGGATGATGAATATTTGGATCCTTTAGTTTTTAAACCAGACAGCGCACTTGGTGTTCCGGGTTTAATCAGTGCGTACCGACAAGGAAATGTGGCTCTGGTTAACGCAGTTGGTAATGGCGTTGCTGATGATAAGGCGATTTATGCATATGTTCCGGATATGATTAAATATTATCTGAACGAAGAACCAATCCTGAAAAATGTTCCAACCTATAGAATGGAAAATTTACCTGAACGAGAACATGTTTTTGCCAACATGGAAAAAATGGTTATTAAAGAAACTAATCAAAGCGGTGGTTACGGAATGATCATGGGCAACAAGGCCACTCTGGAAGAAATCGATGAAGCTAAAATTGCCATTATCAAAACACCTAGAAATTTTATTGCACAACCTATTATTCAATTAAGTACAGTTCCGTGTTTAATTGATGGCCAGCTTAAATTACGCCATGTCGATTTAAGACCTTATGCTTTGTGCGGGCCAAAAGGTGTTCAAATTGTTCCCGGAGGATTAACGCGCGTTGCTTTGACAGAAGGTTCTTTGGTTGTTAATTCTTCTCAGGGCGGTGGCAGTAAAGATACCTGGATTATAAAATAAACTTAACTTTTCTAATCTTAAAAAAACATTCAAAATGGGAGTAAATATGCTTAGTCGAGTTGCCGACGGAATGTTTTGGCTCAACCGATATATGGAACGTACAGATGGAATGTTACTTACGTTAAACACTTCCTAT
This sequence comes from Flavobacterium sp. Root420, assembly GCF_001427905.1. Lineage (GTDB taxonomy): Bacteria > Bacteroidota > Bacteroidia > Flavobacteriales > Flavobacteriaceae > Flavobacterium. Next base: position 3,803 of record NZ_LMEF01000012.1, on the reverse strand, counting down.
ATTTTATCTTTTGATAAAGAAATTAATGATTCACAGGGTTACAAACCTCTGTTAGAATATTATACGAATTTGTCTCAGGATAAAATTTATTCGATACAATATGATACTACTTATGTTCTGAAATACATTATTTGCGATAATCAAAATGATAATTCAGTTAAAAACTTAGTCGTTAAAGCTCGTGAAAATGCGCGTGGTTCTCAGGATAAAATCACCAAAGAATTGTGGGAACATATTAATTCAATGTATCATTATGTAAACTCGCCAGATCTTCCTAAAAAACTGGAAACCACAGATGCATTAAAAGTCATTACCAAATTAAACAAGGACTTATTGCTCTATAACGGAATCCTTCAAGTTACAATGCCCCGAGGTTTGGGCTGGTGTTTTTCGAGTATTGGCAAACATATCGAAAGATGTTTACAAACCATTTCGATGACGCAGGCTTACTTTGCTCCTATCAATTATAATCTGGAAGGCGAAGAAGACTTAATGTATTGGCGCCGTTTATTATTGTCTTTGTCTGGATATGAATTGTATTTAAAAAGTTACAGCAACATTTCGCACAATCGAAAAGTCGCGCATCAGGTTATTTTCAATATGGATTTTGCGCATTCTGTAATTTATACTTTAGACTTTATAAACACTTATTTAAACTGTCTTTTCAAGGACAATGATTTGAGTGAAGCACGTACTTTAATGAACCAATTTGGCCGATTAAAAAGTTATGTGGCCTATACAGATTATCAACATTTGACTAATCAGGAATTAGAAGAAGTCTTGCAAAATACAAAAAATCAGCTTATTCAATTTTCGATAGATTTTTCAAAATTATTCTTTTCTTATACCTAAAAATATGGCGGTTTTTAAAATAGTTCACCTTACAAAATATCAATACAATTATCCCATAAAAGAAAGTATCAATGAAATCCGGCTCTTTCCTCATCATTTTGACAATCAGGAAGTTTTACAATATCAACTTTTAATTACACACAATCCTGATGTCGATATTTCTGAAGATTATTATGGAAATCGAGTGGGTAATTTCAATGTTTTGGATGTTCATACTGAAATGACAATCGAATCCAGAATGTTAGTTCGTGTTAATCATTCTCTTAAAATTCCAGAGATTGATGCTACTTCCATGGAGGATATTCAGGAAGAAAAAGAGAGAAGTATTTTATTATTGCGACTGTGTTATTTAGATAATACTCAAAAACAAAATGAAATTGAAGCTATTCTGAAGGAAATTAATATTGAAAATAAATCCATTATTGAAATTGCTCAACAATGCAATGCTTACGTTTTTGAGAATTTCACTTACACCAAAGGAATCACCAATATTGAAACAACTGTCGATGAAATTTTAACTTTAAAAAAAGGAGTCTGTCAGGATTTTGCCCATATTTTGCTACAACTTTTGCGTACAGCGGGAATTCCGTCTCGTTATGTAAGCGGTTACATTTGCCCCAACGAAAGCGGTCTTCGAGGCGAAGGCGCGACACATGCGTGGGTCGAAATTTATACCCCAAAACAAGGTTGGTTAGGTTTAGATCCAACTAATAATATTTGGACAATGGATAACCATGTTCGCCTTTCTGTCGGCAGAAATTTTAGCGATTGTACCCCTATAAAAGGAACTTTTAAGGGATTAGCCAGACAAACACTTTCGGTATGTGTTTCGATTGGTTATGAAGATGGAAGACAGTTTGAAGAAATCAACGATGTCAAACTTCAGGAAGTTTCCTCCCGCGTTCAGGCGCAACTTGATTATATGGATCATTTACAACAACAGCAATAAAAAAAGGGAGCTTAAATTAGAGGGCACTGAAAAAGTCTTTTCACGAATAAACTGTTAATTAAAAGGAGTAGAAAACAAAAGGTTTTCTACTCCTTTTTTATTATCTTTTCCGTGTAANCCCGCGTTCAGGCGCAACTTGATTATATGGATCATTTACAACAACAGCAATAAAAAAAAGGGAGCTTAAATTAGAGGGCACTGAAAAAGTCTTTTCACGAATAAACTGTTAATTAAAAGGAGTAGAAAACAAAAGGTTTTCTACTCCTTTTTTATTATCTTTTCCGTGTAATCACAAGGCCTTTTAGATGTTAATTCAACAACAGCAAATCCAGTTTAGTCCGTATACTTCATTATATGATTTAATTGTTCCTAAGGATAATCTTCTTAGAAAAATCAACGAACTCATAGACTTTTCATTCATCTATGATGAGTTGCTAAATAAATATTGTACAAATAATGGTCGCACAGCAGAAAGTCCAGTGCGTATGTTTAAGTATTTGCTTCTAAAAACAATTTATGATGTCTCGGATGTTGATGTAGTAGAACGTTCACGTTTTGATATGTCTTTTAAGTATTTCTTAGAAATGACGCCAGAAGAGAGCGTTATTAATCCAAGTTCATTGACGAAATTTCGTAAACTTCGTCTTAAAGATACAGACTTATTAAATCTACTCATTGGTAAAACAGTGACTATAGCTGTTGAAAAGGGAATCATCAGATCCAGGTCTATTATAGTGGATGCTACCCATACTTTGTCGAGATCCAATCCATTTTCAGCAATTGATGTATTAAGGGAGCGTTCTAAACTACTTCGAAAGACGGTATATCTATTTGATGACCAATTCAAAGAACATATGCCAAAGAAGAACGATACTAATGAATTAGAAAACGAACTAACCTATTGTAAAGAACTGGAGCAGCGTATAGGGAAAGAAGAATCTTTAAGTTCTATACCTGCTGTAAAAGAAAAACTAAACCTGCTAAAAGAAACGATAGAAGATACTCAGGAAAATTTTACTTTATCGAAAGATACAGATGCTAAAATAGGTCATAAATCCGCTGATAGCTCTTTCTTTGGATATAAGACTCATTTAGCCATGACAGAAGAGCGTATTATTACCGCGGCGGTAGTGACATCAGGCGAAAAAGGAGATGGACCGGAACTCCCTAAACTTATAAAGATGAGTCAGGAAAACGGAATTGATATAGATACTATCATTGGTGATGGAGCTTATACAGGAACAGAAAATCTCAAGCAAGCAAGCGAATTAGAGATTAAAATGGTAGCTAAACTGAATTCTACAATAGCACAAGGGGCTAGAAAAGACGAAGATAAATTCGATTATAATAAAGATGCCGATAGATTTGTTTGTCCTGCAGGGCACATGGCAACACGAAAATCAAAACAGGGCAAAAAGAATGTCGGAACAAATCAAGTAGAGACCCATTATTTTGATGTTGAAAAATGCAAGTCTTGCCCCTTAAAAGAAGGATGTTACAAAGAAGGATCAAAGACAAAAACATATTCGGTATCAATAAAATCAGAATTACACCAAGAACAAATTGCTTTCCAAGAAACCGACTTCTACAAAGAAAAGGCAAAACACCGATACAAAATAGAAGCTAAAAACAGTGAACTAAAAAATGTACATGGATATGACAGAGCAACATCTTATGGGATAGATAGTATGCAAATGCAAGGTGCAATGGCTATTTTTACGGTCAATTTAAAAAGAATACTGAAATTGATATAAAGAAATTACATCCTAAACAGGCATTGTCCAGAATACCTCGCTACAAGTCAAAAATAGACTCATATAACTGTAAATAAAAAACAGTGATAAAACGAAAAACGCTTACAACGGATCTTTTTAAATCCCGTTATAAGCGTTTTTTTGTTGTCTAAAAAATAAACCTGATTAAAATAAGGGATGTTTTTCAGTGCCCTCGATTTCTCTGAAGCTTTTTGTCTCGTAACGGGAAACATTGAAATAGCTAACCA
>NZ_LMEF01000011.1:64539-64863 GCF_001427905.1 Flavobacterium sp. Root420 | reverse complement strand
TGCCGGAACCGAGCTACTTCTTACAGGAACCTATTATGCGAGCCAGACGGTAAACGGCTGTGAGAGTGCCAGAACTTCGGTGGCGGTAACGATCACGGCAAGCCCTTCAGTGCCGACTGCAACATCACAGGTATTCTGCTCGGCGGAAGCCAAAAAATTAAGTGACTTAACAGTGACAGGTGCAGCGATCAAATGGTATTCCGCTGCWACGGCAGGAACTTTATATACGGGAACCGAGACTTTGGTTACAGGGACCTATTACGCCAGTCAGACGGTGAACGGTTGTGAGAGCGCCAGAACTTCGGTGGCGGTAACGATCACGGC
>NZ_LMEF01000011.1:0-64442 GCF_001427905.1 Flavobacterium sp. Root420 | reverse complement strand
TCCAACAGCCACAGCACAAACATTCTGCTTTGCGGAAGCCAAAAAGGTAAGTGACTTAGCAGTGWCAGGTGCRGCCATCAAATGGTATTCTGCTGCAACGGCARGGACCTTATTTGCCGGAACCGAGACACTTCTTACAGGCACTTATTATGCAAGCCAGACGGTAAACGGTTGTGAGAGYGCCAGAACTTCGGTAGCGGTAACGATCACGGCAAGCCCTTCGGCGCCAACAGCCACAGCACAAAGCTACTGCTCGGCAGAAGCCAAAAAGATAAGCGACTTAGCAGTGACAGGTGCGGCCATCAAATGGTATTCTGCTGCAACGGCAGGAACCCTATATAACGGAACCGAGACCTTGGTTACGGGCACCTATTATGCGAGCCAGACGGTAAACGGCTGTGAGAGCGCCAGAACTTCGGTAGCGGTAACGATCACGGCAAGCCCTTCGGCACCGACAGCCACAGCCCAGAGCTACTGCTCAGCGGAAGCCAAAAAGGTAAACGACTTGGCAGTGACAGGAACAGGAATAAAATGGTATTCTGCTGCAACGGCAGGAAGCCTATATACCGGAACCGAGCTACTTCTTACGGGAACCTATTATGCGAGCCAGACGGTAAACGGCTGTGAGAGTNCCGACAGCCACAGCCCAGAGCTACTGCTCAGCGGAAGCCAAAAAGGTAAACGACTTGGCAGTGACAGGAACAGGAATAAAATGGTATTCTGCTGCAACGGCAGGAAGCCTATATGCCGGAACCGAGACACTTCTTACAGGAACCTATTATGCCAGCCAGACAGTAAACGGCTGTGAGAGTGCCAGAACTTCGGTAGCGGTAACGATCACGGCAAGCCCGGTAGGAGGTTCAGTATCCTCTAATCAAGTTATTACTTCAGGTACGATTCCAGCAAATTTATTATTAAGTGGCAATTTGGGTTCTGTTGTAAAATGGCAAAGATCTAATGATGCTGGATTTATGAATCCAGTAACTATTCCGATTACATCAACTACTTTATTGGGTAGTACAATTGGTAATCTTACCAGGAATACTTATTTCAGAGCTGTTGTTCAAAGTGGTCTTTGTAATTCAGTGTTTTCAAATCCTGTTTTAATAGCTATTGAAACACCACAATCAATCAAGGCTAAAGATGATATCATATCAGGCGTAAATGGAACAACAGGAACACCAAATGCAGGTAATGTATTAGCTAGTAGTCCAACGAACCTTGATATTTTGAATGGTACGCCAGTAGTTATCGGATTAGTGAATTTAACAGTAGTGACACCAGCAGTTTCAAAAATACCAGGAGCATTAGTTCCTTTAATTGATGTTACTACAGGAACAGTAAGTATCCCGGCAAACACTCCAGGAGGAACCTACACCTTAACGTATAGTATTTGTGAAAAAGCAAATCCTTCTTCGAATTGTAGTATAGCTAAAGTAACCATATTCGTGGGGCAACCTAGTATTGGACTAGTGAAAACAGCCCATTTCAATGATGAAAATGGAGACGGTTTTGCAACAGCAGGAGAAACCATTACCTATAATTTTGAAGTGACCAATACAGGAAATGAACCATTGACTAATGTTACTGTTACAGACACTGGTTTATCAGGATTGATTATGAAGGGAAGTCCTATAGCTAATTTAGGAATAGGAATGAAAAATAGTACGGCTTATGTTGTTACATATTCAATAACTCAGGCTGATATTAATTTTGGGAGTGTATCAAATCAGGCAATTGTATCTGGAATAAGTCCGAACGGTATCCTTGTAAAAGATTTGTCAGATGATTCAAATAATTTTAATGACAAACCAACTATTGTAACAATTCCAGGTTGTGTTATTGAGGTGTTTAATGCGTTGTCTCCAAATGGAGATGGACATAATGATGTGTTTTATATCCGAGGACTGGAATGTTATCCAGAGAATACCGTGGAAGTTTATAATCGTTGGGGAGTCCTGATATTCAAGCGAGAGAATTATAATAATGATGATCGTGCTTTTAGAGGAGAATCTGAAGGACGAGCAACAATGAATAAATCAGAAGAACTACCAGTTGGGACTTACTATTATATTTTTAGGTATAAAGACAGTGCTTCAAATATGCACGAAAAAGCAGGTTACCTGTATGTTAACAGAAAATAGATTTAATAATTCTTTTTAGAGTTTAATTTCTCATGATTGAAACAATAAAAATATGATAAAAAAAATATTACGCATAATTTTGATACTAGTGGTAAGTGCGAGTTATTCTCAGCAGGACTCGCAGTTTACTCAATATATGTATAACACTGTCAATATAAATCCTGCCTATGCAGGGTCAAGACAATCACTGAGTATTTTTGCATTGCAAAGAACACAATGGGTAGGATTAGAAGGGGCGCCTGTTACCAGTGCTTTTTCTATTAATACGCCAAATGGTCAATTAAATGATTGTAATGTTTGTCCTCACGAGGAAACGGCTTTATCAGCAATGGGATTTGGGTTGTCTGTTATTAATGATAAAATAGGTCCATCAGATGAAAGCAATATAGCTATCGATCTCTCATACACGATTAATACTTCAGAAATTTATAAATTATCTTTTGGATTAAAAGCCTCTGCTAACTTCTTAAATATTGATTTTAGTAAATTAAATCAGTATGATAAAAACGATTATACCTTCGATACCAATATTGAAAATAAGTTTTCTCCAAACATAGGATTAGGATTGTACTTACATTCTGAGAATACATACGTAGGCTTGTCCGTTCCAAACTTGCTCGAGACAAAACATTTCGATAGGTATGCAAGTACTGTTAGCAATAGTCATGTGGCAAAAGAGAATATCAATTTCTATCTAATTGCAGGTCATGTATTTGATTTGAGTACGGACGTAAAATTCAAGCCGTCCGTACTTTCAAAATACATTCACGGAGCACCTTTGCAAGTTGACTTATCAGGAAGCTTACTTATAAATGAAAAATTTGTAGCAGGTATAGCTTACAGATGGAGTGCAGCCGTTAGTGCTATGGCTGGTTTTCAGGTAAGTCCTTCCTGGTTTATAGGTTATGGTTATGATTTAGATGCAACAAGATTATCGAATTACAATTCGGGTTCCCATGAGATTTTTTTGAGATATGAGTTGTTTGATAAGTACGGCAGAATAATGTCGCTAAGATTTTTCTAAAATATATGAATGTGAAAATTAAACTTTTATTTAAAGTGTCCTTATTTATTTGCGGTGCTCTGAAGTCTGATTTAAACCGAATTTAAATTGGTATTTCATTTTGACACTAATGGTCAATGGGACTGCTTTCGAATTTTATAATTCCTCTTAAATTACTATGTATTTAAATTGTGATACTTAGTTGTGATTTTTAATTTATTAATAATAAACCACTTTATGAAATATGAATTACGAAATTTTGATTGTGGATGATCTTCCAATAATTGTAGACGGCTATATTAATCTATTATCAAAAACTGATTTTCAAGAAAACAAGCCAAATTTTATAAAAAGCCATAATTGTGAAGATGCTTACAATAAAATATTTTTAAATCTAAAACGAAAAGTAAATATTAATTTAGCTTTATTAGAAGCTAGTCTTCCTCCTTATAAAGAATTTAATATTAATAGTGGTGTAGATTTGGCTTTACTTATTAGAGAAAAGTTTACAGATTGTAAAATAATAATTCTTACAATGCATAGTGAACCCTTGACCGTAGACAGAATCATAAAAAAAGTTGAACCTGAAGGATTCTTTTCTAAAAATGATATTACCTCTGAATCATTTCCATCAATTTTCAAAAAAATTATTGATGGAAATATATATCAAAGTAAAACAATCATAGAATCCCAAAGAGAATTGTTTAAAAAGAATATTAATTGGGATAATTATGATAATGAGATATTAATCTTAATTTCTCAGGGAGTTAAAACTATTAATCTCCCAAATTACATACCTCTTTCTATGAGTGCCATAGAAAAAAGAAAAGCTAACATAAAAGATCAACTTTTAAAAGGAAAAGGCAGCGATAAGGATTTGGTTAGTAAGGCTAAAAAAATTGGATTGTTATGAGTATATGCAAACAAAAAGTTGACGATATATTTTTAAAAATAGTTTAAAGAACTTATTATGTATGTGAGGAAATAAATGTTTATGAAAGTAAAAAAGATATTAGAAAAAAATGAAAAAGTGTCAAATTTTGCCTGATTCTGCATTTAAAACAGAAAATTATGAATTAGAATATTATCAAAATGGTTTGTTTGAACAGAATATAGAAAATCATAATAATTGGTTAGGAAAAGGATTTTTACACTGTTTAATAATTCTATTTTATAAAAATTAGGATTAGAATTACCAGCATTGATAACCTTTTTTGAGGGGAATCCCTCATATGTTTCCTTTAATTTGGTGCCTATTATATTCATCGTTATTCAATAATAAGTATAGGTAGGGATATTTACTTTTTAATTACAATCATAAGAATTTCCATACCATATCTAGCCTGGTACCTTTTGGTATCAGGTTTTTTTATAATACTGAGAGTAGACTTATCTCCAACCAATAACTCAAATGCATCTGATTTTAGAACTTCTGCCGGCAGAGAAAGAGGAAATCCAGAGCAGCAAATTTCTTAATCATTTGTCTTCACCCATAAAAAAATACAGTTTCCGAAATCAAATTGATTTTGGAAGTTTTCCTATAGTCCATATTTCTGTCCTTCGTCGCCAGAAGGTTTTTAATTATAAACCACTACATTTAACAAACAAGGTAGCTTTTTGATACAAAAGAATACCATGGCATCACGAAATTTTAATGAGGTTTGCAGATGAAATATTTGATTGCATCACAGTCATTATTACGAATGTTTACAACTCGTTTTTCCAGATTTAAATGGAAATTTTTCGAATGAAAATAACTATGATTACGACCAAAAAGGAGTGGAGAATTCGACTCTTAAAAAAAGAAACAACTGCCAACAGCTACTACAACGAATTTGGGCAATAGACTTAATGGGAAGTTGACAAATCTGAAGAATGGCCTTAATTTAGTCTCAAACCCGCTGTAGTTAGAGGCAAGCATGGAAAGCCCGGGCAACCTTGCAATTATTTTAGAAAAATTTTAGATATTTATTAAACAATAATAATTATGCGAAGATTAATACTATTATTGACAGTCTCTTTATCTTTTTTTAGTATTTCGGCTCAAAATAAAGTTGAAAAATGGCGTATTTATGAGATTGCTCTTAAGGGTGACTCAAAGGGTAATCCGTTCACTGATGTACAGCTAAGTGCTAAATTTACAAATGGTGAGAATATAAAAATAGTTTCAGGCTTTTATGATGGAAATGGAATATATAAAATCCGTTTTATGCCACAAGCGACAGGTGCCTGGACTTATATCACATCAAGCAATCTAAAGTCACTTAATACTAAAAAAGGCAAATTTGAATGTTTTTCAAACACCAATAACAATCACGGACAAGTAGTAGTTAAAGATACTTTTAATTTTGCTTATTCAGACAATAAACCATATTACCCTTTTGGTACGACCTGTTATGCATGGGTTCATCAAGGAGATAGTCTTGCCCAATCAACATTGAAAACCCTTGCTAATGGATATTTCAACAAAATGCGCATGTGTATTTTTCCTAAAGACTACGATTGGAATAAAAACGAACCACTCTTGTATCCTTTTGAAGGAAAGCCTTTAACTGATTGGGATTACACGAAATTTAACCCTGCATATTTTCAGAACATTGAGAAAAGGATAGCGCAATTGGATTCACTTGGCATCGAAGCCGATTTAATTGTTTTTCATCCTTACGACCGTTGGGGATTTCAAAAAATGGACAGAAAAACCGATGATTTATATATCAATTATATTATTGCCCGCTTTGCTGCCTATAAAAACGTATGGTGGAGCATGGCTAATGAATATGATTTTTTGAAGTCTAAGAAGACAGGCGATTGGGACCATTTTATTCAGTTATTTGCCGAAAAAGACCCATACAATCACTTGCGTTCAATACACAATGGAGCTAACCTCTATGACCACGAAAACCCCTTGATTACACATGTAAGCATACAGAATGAAGACACCTATAAAGCAAAGGAATTAAGGGCAAAATATAAAAAACCAATAGTTTATGATGAATGCCGGTACGAAGGAAATATTAATTGGCCGTGGGGGAATTTAACAGGTCAAGAGATGGTGAACAAATTTTGGCGTGGTGTTGTAAATGGTGGCTTTGTTGGGCATGGAGAAACTTATGTTACTGAAAATCCCGTTAAATGGGGATATGAATCTCAAGATGTTTTGTGGTGGTCAAAAGGGGGAGTTCTCATAGGGCAAAGTCAGGAAAGGATTAAATTTTTAAGAAATATAATTGAATCTGCCCCAGGATATTTAACGCCAATTATCAACACGGAATTTTGGGTGCCATATTCATATGTTGCTTTTAAAGATGAATATTTTCTGCACTATTTTAGTGTTGACCAGTCACGCAGCCAAATTGTATATTTACCTGAAAATTTAAAATATAAAATTGAAATTATCAATGCATGGGATATGACAATTACGCCTGTTAAGGGAGAATTTAGTGGAAAAAATTTAATTCAACTTCCGCAAAAACCTTTTACAGCATTGCGTATCACTAAAATAATGTGATTCATTTTTATTTGATTACTTAAACGATTTGATGAAGAAAATTCGTTGTATTATGAAAAATAGGAACTAATGAAATCAATTAAAACGAATGAAAATAATAATACCAGCCTGTAACAATGGCTCATAAGCAATGGCGGCGTTTATAGCGTGTTAAACGTTCTGTCTCACGGCAAGTTCGGCACGTAAGATACAGACGCAGCCCGACTTTGACCTTAATACTGCAACTCCTGTTAAACACGAAGGTCTGTATTTAAAAGAATCATTTTGCTACAAAACTAATAATGTTGACAATTGAGGAAATAAGCAGCTTGAGAACCTTAACTTTTTGTGACAGAAAAGTATTCATTCCATTTTGGTATTGTTTTGATTTTCAATTATATAAAGTAGGATAATTAAAAAAAAATTGAAGTATCTTTACTATAAATTAACTGAAATTCCAGATCATGAAAAAAACTATCCTTTGCTTCGCCATGGCGATAGCGCTGTTTTCTTGTAAAGAAAACACTACCAAAACTACAGATACGGAAACTGCAGCAACAGATACCACTACAGCTGCTGATCAGCCTATACTACGTGAAAAAGTGCTGACAGCCACCGAACAAGCAGCGCTGAGCCCAGATGATATAATTGTCGCGTTAAAAGAGGGAAACAAACGTTTTACAAACAACAATCTTACCTTAAGGGACCATTCAGCTATGGTGCGGGATGCATCATCAGGACAATATCCAAAAGCAGTAATTCTTTCATGTATAGATAGCCGTGTACCGGTTGAAGATGTATTTGACAGAGGTATAGGTGATTTGTTCGTAGCTCGTGTCGCAGGTAATTTTTCTAATACTGATATTTTAGGAAGTCTGGAGTTTGGCTGTAAAGTGTCGGGAGCCAAATTAATACTGGTATTGGGACATGAGGCATGCGGGGCTGTAAAAGGAGCTATTGATAATGTGCAGTTAGGAAATATTACCCCGATGCTCTCTAATATAAAACCGGCTATTTCAAGGGTGAAAAATTTTACAGGCGAAAAAACTTCTAAAAATGACGCATTTGTTGAGTCGGTAGCAAAAGAAAATGTTTTAAATACTATTGAAACCATCAAAGCAAAAAGTTCAATACTTAAAGAAATGGAAGCCAAGGGAGAAATAAAAATCATAGGCGCTTATTATGATCTGCATTCTGGTGAGGTTATATTTTTATAATGAATAAATAAGCTCAATGAATTTACGTTTAGTTTTATGCGCAAAAAGCTAAATATTACTATTATTGCTATATTTTTATTGTGTTGATCTTCAATATGATAATGCTTTACCGGATGAAGGAGCAGTATTTGTGCGATTTTATAAATATTGAAAAGCGGTATAAAAGAAAAAACCCTGCAAATCGTTGGATTTGCAGGGTTTACTACTATTTTTACTGGTTTTTGTAAAATAAACAGGAAGTTTTGAAAGGGCTTTACAGATTCGACAGAACCCTATAAATCTCTGTTGCCACTTTGCGGGCAATGAGTTCTACTAATCGTTTTGACAATCTCCATTCTGCAGGTGTAGGAATTTGACTTTCTATTTCTTTTTTTCCAAATAGAAGTACAAGCTCATTTAAGAAATCTATAGTATAAATTGGATCTACACCTTCTCCTATCTCTTTTTTAGATTTTTCACTTACAACATTCATTATGTATTCAATAAGTGAAGTAAGATCTATATTATCAGAGAGATTTTCGTTATGCATCGATAATGCCGCAAATCTGTTGCCTTTTAGTGTTTCTTTTAATTTCTTGCGGTATTCTGTCGTTAGTTTTTTATCAATATCTGCTTTTACATTATTGTTTATATGGCCAACGGTGGCATCATCAAATTCTACAATCTTATCTGCTACATAAACAGACCAGCTTTTTTGAGGTTTATCCGGAGCTATTTGTAAATACTGCTGATAAACCTCTCTGGCAAAGCGTTGACAATTAGCAGAGGTAACAGAATATTTTTTCTCTTTCCATCTATCCCTTATGGTTTCAGTAGACATTCTGAGGAATTTACTATCCAAACCTTCAATATAAGGAATATATTTGTCCAGCATTTCTGGACTGTCAGCCTCTAATCCGGAATCAAACATTCCTATATTGTCTGAAAAATTAGAACTGTTATGAAAAACCTGCGCATGAAAAAGGCCAAGATTTAACGGGTGCTCATCTAGGTCAGAGACTAAGTGATCAGTCGGTAAACCTGTACCTAAAGTATTCAGTGCCTGATTAACACCCAGCTTGTGTGTCAATGGTCGTCGGCCTATCATTCCCATATTATCACTTTGCCACCCCGCCCGAGGAATGTTTCCAAATAGTATTAGGGCAGCAATTGCCAATTCTTTGAACACTCCCTGAACAGGAGATTCATCAAATGTTATACTTTTAGGTGTTGTTAATTCTAACAAATTTTGCTTTTTAGGAGCTAACTGAGTAGCTTTCACTCCCATAACATCAGCCTCATTTTCTAAACCTTTATCGTCGTTTATATTTACTTTGCCTTTCATTTGCAAAGTTGGTTTTACCCGTCCTTGTTTTTGTTGTACAACATGCCAGGCTTCATGCGGTAAATGTTTTTCCTGCCCGCTTGCAATATGAATATCTGAACCCTGTGCATAAGCATGAGCGTTTAATTGAGCGGGTTGCGAAGAATTATAATGCACTTTGACATCATCCATAGAATGACCGGAAAGATTTTCTATTTCGGATTTTAAGTTATTGGGTAAACCGGTATTGTTTTTTCTTTGAATTGAAGCAGGAGATGATTCCTGATCTGCAATTTTTTCAGAGAGTTTTTTTTGCACAACAGAATATTCCCGATTATCTTTTAATTGAACAGCGGTAGTACCGCGATTTATATTGGCGGCAGTTACTTGTGTCTTGTTTTCGGATGTTTTTTCCTGATGTTGTATCATTTTTTTAGATTTTTAATTCTGAATCTATTTTTTAGTCTTTCTTTTTACAGCTAACTGCCAATGCAAACCAGAATGGTTGGCAAACAATATTGTACTGGCGTGTCCATTTCCTAATTGCGGCAGTATAACTGGTCCTGTGGCACTACTAGGACTGGGTTTTTTTGAACTTGTAGCTTTTGACTTTTTCACTGGAAATCTTTTTTGTGTTGATTTGGCAGATGCAATCAAACGCCTCATTCTTGGTCCCAGACCAGGCTCGTTTCCATAAACTGCAGTCAAAATCAGTGTTTGCAGAGCACTGTCTTCAATACGTTCCGCAATGAGCTCCCTTAATTCTTGGGTTCTTCGTGAATCATAGCGTTTAGTGCCTAGAGGTATTTGTCCTTTTATAATAGAGTTAGCAGTATCCAGCGTATGAATCAGACAATCACCACTCCCGGAGTTTTTAATGATCCGGTATTGTTTAAGGTTAAGCTCACCTTGTAATACGGTAAGGGAAATTCCCAGTTCTTTGGCTAGAGTATATCCTTCACCTTCTGTTAAATAGGAACTGCTTGTGGTCATGTCTTCTAAATAAGCAGTTTTAAATAATGGAAATGATTCGGGATTAAAAGCAACGTCATCCATCTCGTCATAGTACCAAAAATCTATATTATTAGATTCTTTTTTTCCCTTTTTCACACCTTTGTCTATCTCTTTCAGATCTGTATCTTCCTCTTTCGAACCTCTTTTTCTCTTATTCAATTCTTTTTTGCCTGCTTTCGGTTCTATAATTTCTTCTTTCGGCTCTCCTTTTCTCTTTTTTTCTTCTCTTTTTCCCTCTTTTGGTTCTTTTTTATCTTCTTTCCATTCTCTTTTTCTTTCTTTACGTTCTCTTTTTCTCTCTTTTTTCTCTCCTTTTTCGTCTCCGGAAGAATAACCATCGCTGTCATCTCCTAAAGAACCCGAAAGAGATGGGTCTTTCTCATCTTTTTTAAAGATTCTTTTCCATGAAAAAGAATCCAGGTCTTTTTTGAAATACCGTCTGATCTCGTTAGAAATACTACTTCTTGGAAATTTCTTCTGTAGTTCATTAAAAAATCCACGAATGACTTCATGACCGCCTTCTTCATCGGTTTTGTGCGCCCAATGAATCAAGCCGTGAGGATTTATGTTTTGTCCACCTTCCTGTTGTTTAATTGCTGATACCCGTGTTACAAGTAAAGTTGCGATTTTATTATTTTTCCATTCGGTATATACTTGTCCTTGTTCTGCGGCGGTACAAGAGGTTAAATCTACTACCCAGACTTTTTTATTACTGGTAGTTAAATTAGTAAGTTCACTATCGAAATCGTGTGGTTCTTTAGAAGATTGAGTAATATTTGGGTTAAGATCAACCATAATAATATTTTCTGCTGAATATTCTGGAATGACAGAGTCTCTCATCATTTTTATAAGATCATGATCCTCATAATATACAGAACGGTCTTTCGGGACCATTTTTTTCAATACTGCTTTAGATTTATCTCTTACAGCAATTTGTTTCTGAAGTTCTTCTATTTTATTTTTAATTAAAGTCAAATCATCTTCAGTTAACTCTTTACCTGTTTTCTTTTTTTCTTTTTTTCTTTTTTCCTGAGCTTTTTTTTCAGCTTTTTCTTGAGCTTTTTCTAGAATTTCTTTTTGAGTTTTTTTTAGAATTCCTTCTTGAGCTTTTTTTGCAGCTTTTAATGACGCACTATCGTCCTTTCTTAGTAATACAGACAGTGCTGCCATGCCGGATGGCAGTACAACCTTGCCTGTTTTAATACTCATTACACTTTTGCCATCATCAACATCTTCGTCGTTCTCACTATCACTAACAGGATCATTATCAAGATGATCTATTTTGGTCTTTTTAGTTTTTAAAGTGCGTAATATGTGCTTGAAAACTGCAAGTCTTTCTCTTTGCAAATCATCTCCCGCTTGATCTTTCTTGCCCATACGATCATCATAAGCAAGATCTAAGTTTGGACTGGATAATGTAGTAGTTGTGCCTGTGTCTGAGATATTGTCGGTAAGTTCTTCTTTTGTGTTTTTATCAAAAATGGCTCCTGCCATTTGTTTAAGGGTGGCATCCTGTTCTGCAAAAAACATAATGTTATCATGATTGCGTTCGAGAATCCTGCCAACAACACTTAAACCCTTTGCTCCGGTTTCTACCTGAGTATTAACGAGATGTTTAAGAAGGGGTTTCTTTTTATTATAACTTTCTCTTAAAATAGCAGCAGAAACCGATTTTGATTCTTTTCCTTTCTCCCAGTATTTATACAAGGGGTCTTCAATAGTTACTTTCTCAGGAAACTCTTTTTTAGATTTATCCTTTATTAACTCTTCTAATTCGGTATCAATTACTTTTAAGGCTTTTACAATAACAGCCGAAGTATTTTTATTGATTCCCGGACTGAGCCTTATACTTAAATTATCTCCCAAGTCTGCCAAAGTTGCGATTTGAAATCCAAAACTGCTTTTTTCTACCAGCCGCGGTAAACTTCCTTTATCTTTATTGTACAAGCTAATCAATCTGGCGGAAAGAAGTTTTGTCATTCCTTTGGCTTGATCAGCTCTTATTTTTCCTTCCTTTTTTCCTTTTGCTTTTAAAGTCTCTCTTTCCTGATTATCGATTATAAAAGTTCTTAATAAAGGAAAATGAATGATGAGCGGCGGATAGTTCCCGTCATGAATTAACTCGATATTTCCTGTAGGACTTTCGAATTCCGCCTTTATTTTTGATGATATTTCTCTTTGTATTTCAATATAATCATCAACGTTATTTATTCTCTTAGGCTCGTCCGCGCCTTCTTGCATTCCATCAGAAGGTTCACTTTCGATTTCCCGAATTACTTCCCTCAGGATTTCAACATTGATTCCTTTAAAAAGATCAGGAAGGAGACCTAATTTATTATCATTAGCTGTAAACTTTTTAACAACGAGCTTAATAAGCATATTATTATCACTTCTTATATAACGGGGATTTAAACCTTCTCCGATTGCATTAAATATACCCTGTTTTATAATTCTTTTTAATCTTGCATGTGCTTCAGTTTTTTGATTAAGGACAGTTTTTCGGCGTTTTTTAGGTTTACCTTTTTTATCATTAGAACTTAAAGATAGACTGGAACTTAAAGATAGACCGGAACCTAAAGATTCGTCAGAACTTGAAGATTCGCCGGAACTTGAAGATAAACTGGAACTTAAAGATAGACCGGAACCTAAAGATAAACCCGAACGTAAAGATTCGTCGGGGCTTAAAGATAGACTGGAACTTGAAGATTCGTCAGAACTAGAGGATTCGCCGGAGTCAGAAGATTTTTCAGTGTCTTCCGAATCGTCAAGTTCTCCCTCATAAATGTAATAACCCTTAGCAGTTGGAGCTATTCTGTGTTGTTTAAATTCTTTTGTATAAGGATTATACAAATCGTAAGATCCTTTTTTATTTTTTTTTGCCCTGTATACTTTAAGAGTTGGATCAATAACAAGTTTGCCATCTCCATCAGGACCAATCATATTCTGAATCACTTTATTTACAACAGGCGTTTCAATCAAAGGAGACTTATTTGCCGTAGTACTATTTTGAATTACATCATTATGATTGGAGAATTGTATCGCCTTTGCCCCCATAACATCAGCTTCATTCTCTAAACCTTTATCATCATTTATATTTACTTTGCCTTTCATCTGCAAAGTAGGTTTTACTCTACCTTGTTTTTGCTGAACTACGTGCCAGGCTTCATGTGGTAAATGTTTTTCCTGTCCGCTTGCAATATGAATGTCTGAGCCTTGCGCATAGGCATGGGCATTTAATTGAGCAGGCTGCGATGAATTATAATGCACTTTAACATCATCCATAGAATGACCTGAAAGATTTTCTATTCCTGATTTTAGATTATTGGGTAAACCTGTATCGTTTTGTTTTCTTTGAATAGGAGTAATGGATGTTTTTTGATTTACAGTTTTTTCAGAGAGTTTTTGCTGTACAACAGAGTGTTCCCGATTATCTTTTAATTGAACGGCAGTATTGCCGCGATTTATATTTGCAGCAGTTACTTGTGTTTTATTTTCGGATGTTTTTTCCTGACGCTGTATCATTTTTTTAAGTTTTGGATTTCTATTTTTTACAACTGTTGGGAACAAATTTTACTATAGAATAGTTCAACTTCTTTTTATTAGTATGTTCTTTCACATTATACAAAACATCTGAAATATTTTCTGTTTTTAGATTATGGATGAAGATGCCCCAATCTTTTTTTAAGAATGTCCATAACCTCTTTATCTGTGAGATTTTTTCTGCGTATAGCTTTTTCCACGGCATCATGAACATTTGCGGTACCACATTTTGCCTTTAATTTGGTGTCATTATTAAAACGAAGACGAAGCCTGTCCGGAGTATACGTTTTTTGTTTTCTGTCTTTGATGTCGTCTTGTATTTTTTTAGTTTCATCAACGTAACGTTGCCAATGGCTGGTTCCCTTTTCTGGTATTTTCTTTTGTATTTTCAGATGTTTTTTCTTATTTGTCTCATAGTATTCTATCATGTTTTTATCCCAGTTGAGATCATCTACACCTTCACTTCCAATATCTCTTGCCATCGCGGCAGATTTCCATTCTGTTTCCTCCATCGCATTAGCCATTTCTATGTGGTTAAATCCAAATCGGATTTGTTTTCTCCCGTCATTTTTTGATTTTACAATTGTTTTCATTTTTTTGTTGTGTTCATTGAACTCGTCAGTATGGTATGCATTGCTCATTTCAAAAACAAGAGATCTTAAATAGGACTCTTTAGTTGGTTCGGATTCTCTGGCAATTACAATGGTCTTTCTATTTGTTAACCATTTTGTTCTTTTTTCGTCAAGCATTATATATATCTTTTTTTGTTCTAAGAGTACTTTTTGAACGCATTGTTGAAATTTAATGCTGTTTAATGCCTCTTCAAAAGATTCTATTAAGATAGCGTCTTCGATAATTACAGTTTGTCCTACTATTGGATAAAAAAACTCTAATGCTTTATTCCAAGCACTTTCAATATTTGCAACAGCAAGACTATCTTCTTGGTATTTTTTATATAATTCCAATTTTAATCCTTTGGGATTGTTTGAATCAATGAATTTTTTTATCGAATGCAGGTTTTTTATGGTATCTTCCCAGGCATTTTCGATATTTGCCAAGGCGAGACTATCTCCTTGATATTTTTCTTCTAGTTCCAACTTTAATGCTATGGGAGTCAGAGAGTTTGTGAATTGTATTTTGAATCGTTGTCTTCTGCCATGAGTTTCTCTTTTTCTCTCATTTTCCTTTTTTCTCTTTTCTTTTTTTCCTAATTGGATAACTTTTTTGGTTTGGGCAGTATTGGGTATTAGCGGTTTTTGTATTAATTTTTTTGGATGTAAATGAGAATCAGCTTTGTCTTTAATTGAATTTCTTTGATAGGTTAATGTGTTTGCCTTCGCACCCATAATATCGGCTTCATTTTCTAAATTTTTATCGTCATTTATATTTACTTTACTTTTCATTTGCAAAGTAGGTTTTACTCTACCTTGTTTTTGCTGTACAACATGCCAGGCTTCATGTGGTAAATGTTTTTCTTGTCTGCTGGCAATATGAATATTTGTTCCTTGTGCGTATGCATGTGCATTTAATTGAGCCGGCTGTGAAGAATTATAATGCACTTTAACATCATCCATAGAATGACCAGAAAGGTTTTCTATTCCTGATTTTAAGTTATCGGGTAAACCGGTAGTATTGTTTTTTCTTTGAATAGGTGCAAAAGAGACTTCTTGATTTGTCGTTTTTTCAGCAAGTTTTTGTTGCACTACAGAAGGCTTCCGATTATCTTTTAATTGAACGGCAGTATTGCCTTCATTTATATTAGTGGCTGCAGCTTGTGTTTTATTTTCGGATTTTTTTTCTTGTTGTATCACTTTCTACAGGAATTAATTAGATTGCATTAATGAGGGGAAAAGTTTTTTTGGATTTTTAATCAAGTGAACCTAAACCTAAAATTCTCATAGCCTCTCTTAAATCACCTTCTTCATCAAGTTCTTTTTTGTTGTTCAGATGAGGTTCTTTTTCTTCTTCTTTTTTATTCTTTCCGTAGGGGATTGGTACAAATGACCTATATTCTTCGGGGATGGTTTTTTTTCTAGAATCTGCTTTTGATAAAGTCAACTCAAATTCTTCTCCTTTTTTATGTTCTTTATCGCCATCTTTCTCTTTGTCATCTTTCTCTTTATGATCTTCATCTGCATTATCTTCTTCATCTTGGTCATCTTTATTAACCACGAAATCTGCTTTTGTATAAGAGTCCTTTGCAGTATATGCTGAGGTAACGTCTATCTTATCTGCAGTGCCATGTGCTTGTAGCAATATTTTTACTGCAGCTAGAAGTGCGGTGCCTCCGCCTTTTATATTTGGGTTTCCTATCATCCATCTCAGGTAAAGAGAACCATCTCGTTCTTCTACAATTAATACACCAACTAATTTATCGGTTCCTTTTATAACTGCCTTAATCCTCCATTGTTTTGCATCCGGTTCAGTAGGTTTATGCTTTTCATATGCCATATCTTTTGCCACATCCCAGCCGTCATCCTCTTGCCCCCAGTATCGACCAGAACCTTTGTATCTTTTAGTACGATCTTCTTTGTTGATTGCTATGACACCGGTACTTCGTCTTCTTTCAAGTCGGCCTTTGTTTCCCCACATTACTGCTATCTTAGCTAATTCTAATGGCATCCCTTCCTTTTCCCAATCTTCTATATTTCTTAATTCAATATGGTTTGTCGTAGGGTCTTTGGGTTTTTCTACTTCTTGTACATGAATTGTTTCCTTTCTCACATACATTTTATTAGCTGGAAATCTAGTCACCAAACCAGTGTTGTGAATTATTGCCAAAACCTGTACCCACTCATATACTTTTTCCCCTTTTTTGTCTTCTTTTCTTTTTGGGGCATTTTCCTGATTAGAGCCGCGTCTTGAAATAAGGACTGGGGCATCATCAATTACGAGTTTATCTCCTTGTTTCAATTGACCTCCTTCAGCAGGACTTAATTCATTAGTAAGACCATTGCCTTCTCCAAATAATGAACCACCCGTTAGTTCAACAAGATGGGTTACGTTCCATGTTACTGCCGCGTTCTTTTCTACTCTTTGAATAGGTATTTCATTGGCAGTATTATTTTTAGAAAGTTTTTGCTGTACAACAGAATGTTCGCGATTATCTTTTAATTGAACGGCAGTAGCACCGCGATTTATATTCGCTGCAGCTGCTTGTGTTTTATTTTCAGATATTTTTTCCTGATGCTGTATCATTTTCTACTTTTTAAAATTAAAATAGTTACAAGGTTTATTTATGCTTGATATAATTTTCAAAAGCATCATTATTTCAATCTTTTAATGGGATAACAGTAACCGGTCCAATTGCTCCTGAATAATCAATAACAGAACAAAAAGGGTGATGCTGGACTATCGATTTTAAACTCTCAAGCTCCGGATTATAATAAGGCAGCACTACTTTTTTGCCTGTAATAAGCCGTATTAAATAATCATTTTTGAAAGGATAAACAGTAAATAACGGCTCATGAATTATGGAGTAATTATCATCCTGATCAATATAAAAATCGATTTCATATTTGTTTTTCTCAGGCGTGAGAAATTTTAGCAGCAGATTGATATGATGTTCTATTTTATGGAGCATTTCATCAAATCTCTTTTTATCTGTTTTGGCTACGAGATATAGATTTTTAGAAGTAATTAAATAGCCATTAATTATAAAATCTGTTTCTTCGGTACAATGGTTTAAAGCCATTGCAATTATGGTGTTTACATAATTAGGATCGAAATGTTTTTTCCAGTCTCCAATTCTAAGTTCGAGCTTGTGGTTATGGTAATACTTTTCGGAAATAATGGATACAGAAATGTTCTCAGTTTTTTTCATAATTAGTATATCAATTCATTTGCATAACACTCAAGGTTCTGTTTTCCTTTTTAAATTCACGTCTTATTCCTTCGAGTAAATCGTAATTATTTACAACCGTTTCATTTTTCTGAATTGCTGTTAGGGCGCAATATCGCAATATATTAATAATTGCGCCGCCAGCTAGTTCAAACTGTTCGGCAATATTTTCGAGGTCGATATCGGGATCTAAACTGCATTTTCCTGAAAAAGCTTTTTCCCATAATAGTAAGCGTTCCTCTGCTGTTGGCATTGTAAAATGAATCATAGATTGAAACCTTCTTGTAAAAGCTTCATCCATATTTTCTTTTAGGTTAGAAGCCAGAATCACAACTCCTGGAAAATCTTCGATTCGCTGTAATAAATAACCCGTCTGCTGGTTCGCATGCTTGTCATTTGATGAAGATGCTGCAGTTCTTTTTCCAAAAAGAGCATCGGCTTCATCAAAGAATAAAATCCAGTCTTTGTGCTGTGCGACATCAAATATTTTAGAGAGATTTTTTTCTGTTTCCCCAATATATTTCGACACAATCATTGAGAGGTCAACACGATATACCTCTCTATTCGTATTTTTTCCTAAAAGCGCGGCTGTAAGTGTTTTTCCTGTTCCGGGCGGGCCATAAAAAAGAGTTCTGTAACCGGGTTTTATTTTACTGTCTAATCCCCAATCCGTCATAAGAGCCGTTCCATAAGTCAGCCAGGCGTTGATTTCCATAACTTGCTGCATAACATGATCTTCCAAAACCAGATCAGACCAATTGAGATTGGTTGTTATTTGCTTTGCGGGAAACGAAACATTGTGTTCCAGCTGCGGTAAAACACCTGTTATAAAATAATGCAGCCAGCGCTCGTTGAGCAAAAGCGTATTGTTTAAAACAGGGATATTAGGTTCTGTCGCTTCAAGAACCAAAACTTGTTCTTTCGAAAGAATATTAGTCGAACTAAAAATATTTAAAACATCAAATCGTAATTCCGGATTAACAGCCGTAATCAGGAAAGACAGCGTTTGACCAGTGGGAATAAAACCGCTGTGACTTTTATTGACTGCACCACCAAATTCAGTAAAGCCGCGATCGTACATCGCATTTTTACTGAAAAATATATCCAGCACCTCAGGTTTTATCTGTGGCGCTATAATCAAAGCGAGACAAAGCCGTTCGTATAGATTTAAATTCCATTCATTCAACTTATTATAATAGGGATTATCATCTGGAGTAATTTCCGGTAACGAAATATCCTGCCAGCGATTTTCATGTCCTTCGTGCTGTAAATAACTGCAAATCACCTGATCGATTACTTTTTGCAGCCAATCCATTTCTTTATACAAAGCGGTGATAGCCAGATTAGTTTCCATAATTTTCAAATAATTTTTCTACATCGTCTAGGTTGGCGTCTGCCCATTTAAAATACAATAATGCAGTATTCGGACTCAGTTCATTGGCTTGCAGCATATCCAGAAAAAAACCTTGCGCATGCTGCATAATCATCTGCGAGCTGTAATCAATTTCATTATCAAAATTAGAATCAAAAAAATCACGAACCCATTCGCTTGAATTATAGTTTTTGCTGATGAAATCACTAATAAAATAAGCTAGTTTTTCGTCCTGTACCACTAATTTCTTTGCCTTAAAATAGGCTGGTTTTCTTTTGGTTTCGCGATGGTAATAATCAATATCTTTAGATTGGATTGTTTTGGTTGTATGATGTCCAAAAATATCAACAAGACCAAAGTTTTCCGAATCACTTGCCAGTTCCAGTTCAGCATCCTTGTCACTTGCAATAGCCAATGTTGTGGATGCTGCCGTGGCACTTTCTGTTACGATATAAAGCTCCCGAAAAGAAAATAAAGAAGCTGTTAGTTTAATGATTAATTGATGCTGTATATCGTTCCAATTATTAATTTTTATGGACTGTGGTTCCTGAGTTTTAAAAAAGAAACTTCCTTTATGGGCAAAAGCGATTATTTGTTTACTAAACTCAAATTGTCCATCGATTGCGCCATGTCCGTGTCCTCTGCCGGAATAAGGTTTTGTAATGCCATCACTAAAATTCCAGTTTGATGGATTTAAAGAAATAACAGCACTCAAATCAACATCTTGCGGCGATACGATAGAATTACGATACAAATTTCCCAATAAGGCTATTTCTCCATTTTTTATTTGGAAATAATCTCCCGGAAACAAATTTTGATTTAAGGGTTTAGGGGGTATAAATCCGCCTGTTTTTAGATAAAACTGCCTGTAAAAATTCTTATAAATACGATCCATAAACTTAAAATTAACGTTGGGTATAATTAATTTTCAACAAAGCTGGCTATGCGAAAGAAATGTGTTTCTTTTTTGCCCTCTTTTTACACATAAAATCTATGTTTTTATGTGTTGCAAAAAGCCCACTGCATAAGCTACAAATACAGTGGACTTTTTATTTTTAAGAAGCTAAAGCTGCAGCATTTGCCGCCGCCAAAGCAGATTGAAATGATGCCAATTTTATTTGGGCTTTGTTTAAATTATTAGTAGCAATACTCAACTGTCTTGTTGTTTCGTCGTTTGCTGCATCTGTTTGGTTGTATGATCTTAAAGCTTCGTTGTAAGCCTCATAGATTAAATCACGAATAGACGCTTCTTTTGAAATGTCTAAAACTGCATTTGCAGACAACAATGGCATGTCGATAGATTCTTTGCCAGATAACGTAAAGTAAAGTTTAAGCGCTTGTTTAGACTCCAGCGTGATCGATGCTTCTGCTTCTAAAGAAGATGCTTCTGCGGCCAAAATCGATTTTAGAGCGATCAAAGTAAGTGCAACAGCATTATTGGCATCTGATCCTGCTGTATTGATTCGGCTGATTAAATCGTCTGAAATAAGCGGATTAAGTGCTTTTTTGCGGATAACAAGATTAGATAGTTTATTGATTATTTCTACAGAATAAATCAGTTTATTTATCAAATCATTTGTGCCCAAAGCGACTTGTTTCGTGTTCTCGTTTGAGGTTGTCATTTTGCTAAAGGCATTCTTCGAATTATAGCTTAAATCATAAGCGTTCTGAATGACCTGATCAACAAGGGTTTTGTTGTTTAATGTAACGGTGCGGTAATTGTCTGCGCCTAATAGAAAATCCTGAAATCTTTTTGATTTTTCGGTAAGCGATGCCACAATTATTTGTTGCTGCAATACTTCTGCCTGCGTGTCAATTACCTGGCTTTGAAGTACGTCTAATTCTGCTTTTTTCTTTTCTGTAACTCCGTATTTAAGTGAACTTCCCGGATTTGATAATGTTATTTGAGCTTCCATGTTTTTATAGTATTAAGTTAATTTAATAGTGTTTTTTTAGTTGTAGAATAAAGAAAGGTGTCTGTGTTTTCCCAATCAGAGAGTATGTTGGTATATTTATTTTTATTAACGGCAAGACCATTATAAAAAGATAAAACAACCGGGATATAACTTGTTCCTTCAATTAGCGGATTCCCAAAATTATCTGTTGTCGAGAAATCAATTTTAGCACTAAAATCTGTAGAATCCCCTGCTTCATGAGGTGGTCCTGCAACAGTATAATTACCGGCAGGAATATTCTGGGCTAATTTTAAATTAAAGAAGAAAGCTCTGGCGTTTTGAACATCTTTAGGATAGTTTGCTTTAGTTTTTGCTATTTCTAATTCTATTTTATCCAATTCAAGTTTCGTAATTTTAAGTTTCTCTTCAGCTTCTTTCAAAGCAATTTTGAAGCTCTCGATCTTTTTAGTGATGTGCTTGGTCTCCGCTTCATTCTTAGGGTCCTGAGGTGTTCCTTCTTTTTTGGGTAATTCAAGTAAATTTTCATTTAAAGATTTGATTTCTCGTTCGATCTCTCTTATTTCTTCATTCAGATGATCTATTTCGTTATTAAAAGCAATCAATTCCTCATTTTCTTCTAATAATTCTATTTTGCTTTCTACCGTATTCAATTCCTCATTGGTCAATAAACCGTCAGGATAAGGCAGGAACAAACATCTATACTCGATGTTTCTTAGATTTGCAGCACTTTCCGGAATAGAAAAATCAATTTTCATCGATGATGCAATACTTTTTGTAACCGTAATATCTTCTGCTGGAGTTAAAGTATTTGTTATCGCAAAAACTTCAGAAGGAGCAGAGAGATAATCGTCAAACGTATTGATTTCTTTTTTATAATCTTCAGTAAATACAGTCAATAGAAACACAACATATTTTTCTCCATACAAAAATGCATCATTATCAGAATCCAATAAATCATTTGTATTTACAAGTGTAAAACCTTCTTGTTTTAAAATAATAGCATCTTTTTCTAATCCGGCAGCTTTTTCTGCAGCAGCTATATATTTTGTATCAGCATTTTCTGTTTCTTTTTTGGCTTTGTTTACTTCCGCTTTTGCAATTTCAAAGTCGTCGCTTGTCGTTTTATAAGTAATCTGAGCTTTTTCCTCTTTCAGTTTCGCTACTGTAGCATTTAGTTCTACCGCTTTTAACACAGTAATTGCTATTTTTAAAGCTTCTTTTAATACAGGATTTTTTGGGTCTTTCTTTAGTTGCTCCTCTATTTTGTGCACTTCGTTTTTTGCAGCTTTCACCTCATCCTGATCGATTTCAAATTCGGCAGTGATTTTTTCTAATGCTGTTTTAGCCTGCTCTTTTGCAGTAGAAGCTGTTGTCACATTTTCAGCCGCTTTCTTTTCATTTGCTTTCGCTGTCGCAAGTAGAACATTGTCATTGTCAGCAATTTTCAAAGCGTCATAATACTGTTTGTATTTTTTGATAATTTCTTCCTCAGTAGCTTTTCTTTTTGTTACCGGAACCCCAATGTATTGAGAAGGATTATTCAATAACTCTTCGGCATTAGAAACAGAAAAGAATGATTTTTTACTTTCTTTAACCAATAAAATATTATAGCTTTTCACCGGTTTGTCCAGTCCTGTATTAGGCGTATTTGCGCTTTTGTCACTTGGTATAAATGGTGGTTTAAAAAAATCAAAAGAAACAGAATATGATTTCGTAAACGGCTTCGGAATTTCTACTCTTAAATTTTGATTTAGTTTTTTATTATTGATTTTGTATGCTTTTTTTGCAGCTTCAGATCTTACTTTACTGCATTTTATAACACCTTCGGCACTTCTGGTCGCGATACTTGCATTGTATTTATCTTCGGTATCAGAATTTATTTTTGCAGCGGCAATAGCTAAATCGGCAGTAGTTATCTGCAATAAATTGTTAACAGAATCGCTGGTTACTTTTGCTTTATCGGCTATTGTCGATGCTGCAACTTCTGCAATAGAGGCAGATGATTCCATAGCTTGCTGCGAAGTTACTTCGGCATTATAAGCTGTTTTGTTGATTAAGTTGTAAGCCTCGACACACTGCTGAAATATTTGTGTTCCATAATCGGCCGCATTAATAATGCTGAATATACTTCCTACATCGCTCGCCAAACGTACCACTGCATTTGTAGCAATTTGTATGTTTGAGGCCGCAACAGCCATATTGGTAACAGATTGCGCCACGTATGTTTTTTGCTCATTTGCAGATAATAATAAATTGTTTGACATGTTTTTGTTCTTAACCGCCAAATCATTTATAGCTTGTTTTTTCTTATACAATTGTTTTATTAAAACAAGTTTTTCGATCGAAACGATTTCGGCTGCTTCGGAGTAATAAAGGGCAAACATTGACGCATCTAACTGTGCGCTCAATTGTTTATTGTTCATTTCCTGTGATCCTAATGTGGCTAAAACACTAGAATGCAAATTTTCACTGTAGCTGTTCATAATTGTTTTTTTAGTTGATTAATTATTATTTTATAGATGATATTATTGTTGTTATTATTTATTTCTATCTCATCGGGTGTAATTATTTTAACACATAGAAACATAGGTTCTGTACGCTTAAAAAAGCGTTTCACTTGTTTTAAGGACATATAGCTATATGAGAGAAATGTGTTTCTTTCCTCTTTCCTCTTTCCTCAGCGCTATTTAATAAGGCCAGATCACATGCAGTGGTTTTTCCATCCACGGGTGTTTTATGATCGAGAATGCAAACGGCGATTTATTAATCAAGATGTCATAAGCCCTTTTGTCTACCGTAAGTTCCCATTTGTCTGCTAATTCTACCAGAATTCCATCGCGAACAAGCCAGTTCCCCCTAAAACCGTCTATTGAGCAATCGCCTATCGCTGTCCAGTATGAAATTGCTGCTTTTATTAAACCTTGAATCAATGATTGAGTTTCTTCAGGAATCTCAATTTCATCAGGAACTGCGTGGGTGAGAGGCAGACCACACAGGACTTTATTCAATGGCAGAAAAGTTTCTTCGGTATTGCTTAATCCCGTAATAACATATTGCAGATACTGTACAGCATCTATCTGATTTTCGGGAGTAATAAATTGGTTGTTTTTTACCAGTCCCAAACGTTCAAAAAGCATTACGATATAACTGTTCAAGATCACGATTCCGGCATTTCGTACCGCAATTCCTTCTTTTAGCGACGTTTTTGGATTTTTATTAATTCGTAATTTCTCAATATTTGCAAGGATTTCTATGTTTTTTGCAGTTTGAACGATTTGCTTTTCTTTATTTACAACTTCTCTGAAACTAAGCTGTAAAGCCAGCGGAAACTGATAGATATACTTTTCGATTACGAGCAAGAAACTTTTCTTGTCAACTCCTTTTTTAGTCGCAGTTTCCCAAATTAATTCATGCCAGATTTTCTCAACGGAAATCATTCTCCAATTGTCATTTGTAGCAGCGTTTAAAAGCTTTCTCAGCAAAATGCTTTGTATTTCTTTCGAAGAAATTCCCTGAATATTGATAATCCCAAGTGTGGTATAGAACTTTTCAAGAATTCGTAAATAAGATTCTTTGTTTTTATCAAGCTGGCTGATCGCATTACAAAGCGAATTAATTCTAATATTTCGGCTCAGCCAATCTATTTGTGCTTCTGGAATAAACTCTTTTTTGATAATTCTAAAGAAAATTTCAGGATCTTTTAAGATGATTTCATTCAACAGTTCTTTGATCTCGTATGTTCCCGAAACGGCTATATCAATTGGTATTTGTTTCTCGCAAATAAGAAGCGTATACCAGTCGTATCTTTTTTTTGCAGTTAGTTTTTGCTCTGGAAATACAGTGCTGTTTTTACTCGTTTTTAGATTTTTATTTAAAGTTGTTTTATCGAAAATTAATTTGTTTTCCGGAATGTAATTTTCATTGGTTTTTTCATCAAAAGAAGTGCTGCTTAAAAAATCAATTCCCATTTTTTCAAAAGGATACATTTCTTTTAATACCTGATTCTCAATATTGATTTTACTGTCTTTTAAGTATGCTGTAAAAGCCTTTTCCAGCAGTTTTTCAAAAAGGATTTCGTTTCCTTTATAAGCGGAATATTTTAAAATCGTTTTCCAGAATACTTCATTTAACTCTAAAGTTGTTTTACTTTTTGATGCTGATGTACTGTTTTTAGTATGTTTTTTAATCCAGTTGTTTTTTATTGAAATTCCATTTTTCAGAAAATAAAGAATGATGTTTTCGCTCTGTTTTTTATCTTGTTTTCGCAACATTGTAAATTTAGAATCATTAAAATTCGTGTGCAGTAAATGCGCTACTTCTGCCTGCGCCTGCGGTGAAGTAGTCTGAATCAATAATGCGAGTTCTGTAACAGCGAGTGCATCATTCTTTTTTAACTGATTGATAAAGGTTTTCTTGATAGCAATGCCAAAAGATTTGATTCTTTTTGATTGTACCAATTTTGTAATAAATAGGAAGTAATCTTTACGTTTTGTAGTGGTTACTTTTTTTGATAATTGAATTATGATGGTTTCCAGAAACAACGACGAATTATGATCTGGATGCAGCAGGATTTCCTGTATTCCGACCAATAATAAATCATCATTGAGAAGTTCTTCGGGAAAATCGTATTTTTCCTTTGTGTTTAGAATTTCATATACAACTTGTATCGTCTGCACTAATTTTGTCTTTTCGTAATTTGCTTTTTTTACCAATAATTGCAGCAGCTCACGGTTAAGAACTAATTGCAGTATTTTTTTTAGAAATTCCTTGTTTCCATAAGAAAGCATTACTTCAAATGCCATTTTAGGGTGAAGCGCAATGTTCTTGATAAGTACTCTTTGCAGCTCTGCAAGAAGTTCATTTTTATATGATTTTTTTTGTAGCTGCATTTCTATTTTAGTAATCAAAGTTTTAAGATGTACAGCCGGATAATTAGAACTATTGCGGTTTATTTCATTGTAGTAGATTTCATTAAGTTTTGTATAGATTTCTATAGAATTACTATTTTTTATTTCAGCAGGAATTTTGGTACTTGTATATAATTCTAATAATTGCTCAGGATTTATATTGTTTCTTTTGCTCAATTCTTTGATACAAAACAGCAGGAATGCGGCATTATTTGCCTTTTTATTATTCATAAGAAAAACAATTCCTATCTGCCATAACGTTTTGCTGTTAGTTTTGAGTTTAAGCATTGTGCTTAATTTGTTTAAATAGAGTATAGTATCAATATTAAGAGAAGCTGCAGTGCTGTCTAATCTTGAAAACAGGATTTTAATCGATTCTTCATTTAAATCCTTAATTAAAAAAATACATAAACTCTCGTTATTTAAAACTCTATTTACAAGCTCATTAAATCTGGTTTTGTTCTCATTGTTTAAAGTTAAAATGAGTTCATTGAGATTATTTTTTCCTATTCTTGATTTTCTATCGGTTTTGTTTTTTAATAAATGTTCTAATATATTCCAGTAATCTGTACTTATTACAGGCTGAAAACTGTCTCTTTTTTGCGTTTCAAACTCTTGTGTTAAGGTTTTTAGAGAAAGTATAAAATTGTTATTCTGAGTTGTTTTATCTGATAGTTTAATAATGGTATTTTCGATCAATAAAATAAGATCTAAATAAGCAATATTGTAATGGTTTGCCATTTGTAACAAACTACTTTTCATAAAGGCAAGTTTATTAAAAAGTGTGCCGCGTTCTAACAACAAAAAATTAAGGATAAAAAACCAAAGGTTCTTTTTGAAACTCGCTGTACTGGTTTGTACAATGGTTTCTTTGGACTGTAAATTCGTCATAATCGAAGTAAATTCTATTATGGTCGTACTATTATTAGGTTCAAGAGCTGCTATTATTTTGGTTACATTTTTCTCATCAAACTGCCAGGCGATTCTTTTTCGCACCTGTTCATGGGTAATTCCTGTTTTCTTGATAATAACAACAATTTCTGCTAAGTTGTTCTGAAGTAATTCTGCCATTATCTGGTTTACAGAACCTTCTTTATTCTGGTAATTCCAAGGCAAATATCCTTCTAATAAAAAAGTGGTAAGATTCTCTAAAATGGATTTTTCCTTATTGTAAACCGTAATTAAGTTTTGTTTTTTATTGTTTTGGTACAGAATAAGTTCTGCTATTTTTTCACGTAATAAATTACGTAGTTTGTTACTCAGGTCAAATTCAAGCTCATTATAATCGCAAGTGCCCAAATCGAGTTCTAATGATTGTATAATCCAGCTTTGTTCCGGCGGGCAAAGTTCATTAAAAACGCTTGAAACTTCTCTGGGCAATGTAATTTTGCTCCAGGTACTTAAACGTTCCTGCAGTCTGTAAGCTTCTTCTTTCTGGTCAAAAGTAGTATCCCACTTTAGACTTGACACAATATGGCTATTTACTTCTTCCATTTTTTGTTTCTAAAATTGAGGTTAAACTATTGAAAAGGTTCAAAGCGCATTGTACGGAATTTATTCTCGCAGCTTTTGCAGCATTATCTTCAGGTTGTTCTGATTCAGGAATAAATAAGTTGTTTTTGTGTCGTAAACTTTCATACCAATAAATGTATATGGGAATTAGCCACTCTAATTCGGTACTGCTCAAAAACAAACATTCGTAACTTACATTGACAGGAAAATTCGTTTTAAGAAACTGTTTTAATCGTTTTTTAAATTCAGGTTTGTGCAGCGGATGAATAAAATCTGGAAAGATCAATAAAACGTCTTTCCGAAAAACTCTGGCATCAACAGCTATTCTTTTATTTCCTGACGGAATAGTGATACGGCAGCTATAATTTGATTCTCCTATTTTTACAAATTCGTTTAGATTGTATATTGTTTTATCGATACGGGTAAAATAATGTTTTGTGCCAGAATGGGAAATATAATCGTGATACAGTTCATGATCTATTTCACTTTCTTTGGCTGTGTTTAATATATAATTTAAGTCTGTTACTGTTTGAAAATTAGTTTCGTCCAGCTTATATGTTAAAGTATGAGTTTGACCAGTTTTTATTATTTCAAAATCAAATCTCAACTGTTTTAAAATAAGAATTGATTCAATAAATAAAAATCCGTGTTTGTTTTCTGTAAGCCATAATGTTTGCTGAATTTTTCTGGAAGTATGTAAACAAATTTCTTCTATATGTTTTTTTTGAGGATCTAATTCATGCGAAACAAAATTTAAGTACAGATTCCTAAACCCAAACATTAGGTTCATTTTTAATTCAAGTGCCGAAAAATTGCTAAAATCAGACTTTTTTAATTTCTCTTTTTTGTTGATTTTCTCAGATTCAAATACAAAATCAGACATATTTTCATTTCTTATGCGCAGGTGTTCTTCCTTTACTATTGGCAGATTTCCATGAATAAGCTGAGGTATTTTTTTTGCACTCAAATAATCATATCCTTTTTGCCTGTTATAGGATAATAATCCAAGGTTTTGCAGGTACAAACTCTTCAAAATTATTTGATCTTTTCTTTTATCTCCTGTATAAAATGTGTCATCGATAAGGGAATCTATTACAATAGGCGATTCTCCGTGTCTGGCAAGCAAATGATCGAGTAATTTATTTCGTCGTTCCAGATTTAAATCTTCCTCTTCCATCAGTTTCATTAAACCAAAGATGTACGGATTATAAGGATCTTGCTGATATTCGAACCAGCTTTTTTCTATTAATGCTGCCGCAGATTCATCACCGTTGCTGTAATTAAAGGTTGTATTGTTTTTTAATAATGGTTTAATGTGAGGCACGGTATATAACGACTGATAAAAATAACTTGGTGAAAACATTTGATAAGGAACCGGATATTGCAAATGTTCTTTCTCGTATTTATCTTTTAACTGATAAAAAGTTTTCTCGTCTGATGGTGCACCGTAAACCGAATTTTTAAACGAAAAGAGCTGTGAAATATTCGCCAATTGCGAAAATTGATTGGCAAGCACCTGATCAAATAAGGTTAAGTATCCTTTCAATTGACGTGATAAAGCTATTTGATGCGGATTTGAATTTTCTTCTATCGTATCAACTCCAATACCATATTGTTCCGGAAATGTATTCTGGATAGAATAATAGGTATTTATATCCCTAAAATTACTTTTGGGCAAAGCAAAACTGCTGTTATTGTTGATTGTATTTGTTGTTTCTTCAAAATTATCGACGCTAAGCTGCAACGGCCCAAATGGATCAAATGGAAGCTCTTTACCTTTATAGCTTAATATCAGTTTTTTGTTTTTGCATGATTCTATAATATTGATAAGCAATATTTCATTTAATGTAGATTGAAGCATAGAAACCATTTCTCCGTCTTGATAAAGCTGTATGCCGGATATTGATACAATGCCCGCTACAGATTCTATTACCGTTGTTAAATCTATTGCATATATAGCTTCTTTTCTGTCTACTAAAGATTCAGTCAAAATCCAGCCATTTTTTAAATAAGGACCATTGTAGATTTCTGCTGTTGTATATCCTTTTTTCTCCAGACTTCCGTAACTGGTTTGTATTACTTTTGGGAATATGTACGCTCTTATTTTATCCTGCAGTTCGAGTAAAACGGCATATTGATCTGTATCTTTTTCGAGTTCTAATTTTCCGCCTAGCCAACAATTTACAGGCTGCAGTGCGATAGGAAAATTAAATATTTCGCCTATGTTCCTGCTTTTATTTAGGTAATAAAATGCCGATTTGCAGATATCGTCTGTATCAGTAATATTTGGGTTGATATAAAGATAAACCTGATACACTCGATTAAAAGGAAATATATTATCGTTGTAGACTTTTATTGTGGCATTATCTATATTTTGTATTCCGTCGATAAGATATTTTTTATAATCATCAATCGTATACGGAGCCGTTGTAAGGATTTCGTTTGGCAGATAAAACTGGTCATCGATTTCGATTTTTCCGTTAGAATTAGTTAAAATATCCTGAATACTAAAATCAGTACAATAGCCTAATTCAGTAAGGGCATAACAAAACTGTTCCAGAATAGTAACTCCGGGATCACTTGGGTTAAAGTTCGTCCACTCAGTACCAATACGGGTATGTATATAATCAAGCGCTTCCTTTTTCAGGGAATAAAAATCCTGACTTAAAGGGAGTTCTTTTTTTACTATATAATTTACTGTATCCATTATATCCTTAATTGATGTTGTGGGCAGGGGCAGAAACTAAAAGGACCGCCGGCCCGTATGGTTTAAGAGTCAGGGTGTCTTTTTTGTAATGAATTTCACTGCCTGTTACGCGATGATGTATACTGCTTGAAAAAGATACTTTGCCGACTGTTGCAACGCCTTCTATATTTTTGATAAAATGGGTTACTTTAGCATTATTAAGTGCCGTACCTATTTCTATTTGAGGCTTACTGCCGGTTATCCACGGCGATAAATATAATTTTAATGCCTGATTGACATTGGCTTTTATGAATCCTAATTCATAACCGCTTTTTGCTGTTATATAAGCTGTAATACAAACATATTCGAGAGTAAAATTGGACACTTTTATCTTTGTAAATGGCGATGTATTCTTTTTTAGAAATTGTCCAATCTCGCTTTCAAGACAATTTGTTACTAATGGTATAAAAGCATCGCTTTCGTTTGCGTTAGCCGCTTTTTTTACCAGATATACTGTACTTGTATTATCTCTTTTTTTGGTTACGACTTTTGAGTAATAAACGGTATCATATTTTTGCGCAATCAGCGTATAATAATCTGTGCTGGTTATAGTTCTGTTTTTTGTTTTAATGCTGTTGCTGACTCTTTGGTCTCTTGTTTTTTTGTCTTCGGCAGCTTTACCACCAAACGAAGCAAATGGCTGTAATAATGACGCTATCTGTGGTATTGCATTTTGGGGATTGACTATTGTATCGCTATTTATTTGAGGCGTTTTTTTGCTCCATAAATAAGAATCTCCGGTTCGTTGTACTAAGAATCCATTGGTTTGTAAAAAGGCAGTTTTAGAATAAGAATCAAGATTGCCGTGAACCGCGACAGCGATCCAATTGTTGGTTCCGGGCATCACTTTTTTTGTATTGCTGCAATCAGCAGCAATCTGTAATTCTATAATACCGGAACAGTTAAACTGATTGGTTCCGTCTGAAAGTATTTCCATTTTTTTCCAGACAGAATCGGCTAAATAAAAATAGGTAACGGTGTCATCAGGAAGAGTATTTCCAATGTTACGCGCCAGCTGAAAATATAGGTTTAATGTACTGTTTGTTATTAAATCGCCAAGTTCTATAAATAGCGCTCCTGAATAATCAAACGAAGGATAAATTGGCAGCCCTTTTTTAAGGTTTTTTATCGAATAACCTACAAGAGCGGTATTTACCTTCGTTTCGTCGGTTTCATGAAACGTCTCATGATCGAATATTTTATCAGTCAAAAAAGGAGAATACAAAAAACATTGCAGCGGATAATCCTGTGGTTTATCAAATACATAGGTTTTATGTGCTGTATAATGTGCCGAAAATGTTTTGATTTTTGGCACAAAAGGAATATTTGCGGCTTTCAGAAAATTATCGTCTTTGATTCTTATTCTATAGCCGTTTTGTAATGCAATATTGGTAATGACATTTGGATAGATTTCTGAGCCAAATCCATATTCCGGCCCTACGAGATCCATTTTTATGAATCCTGAGGAACTTTCATCTGTAAATACTAAAGGTGTTTTTTGAATATTTGGATCCGGTTTTATAGTCGGATGGTTTTTTACATGGGGATCTAATACAGTAGGATTTGGTTTTGTATACCTATACACACTGCTCAAACCTGTAATAAAAGGTTCATGATGGTCGTAATGCGCATGATCAAATAAATGAACAGGAATTACATCATTTTCTACCACCATAAAATCTGGATCGTCTTTCTTTTTCTTTGTTTTTTCTACCTTAAACGGATTCCACGATTTTTCCTGAAGCAGACTAAAATTTACCATAAAGGCTTCGTTAGTAAATTTTGGACGCAGGACAACCTCTAGTTGTTCTTTTGTTTTTCTATTAAAATGCCTTCCCAGTCTTGATTTAATCGTGGCTTGTTCCGGTCTCGGATACAAATTGTTTAAATAATTATTGTATTCATGATAGTACCACTTAAAATTACATGGCAGTTTATCCCAGCTCATATCGATACGCAGACTTTCGAGAGGTTTGCTCAAAATTTCATTACTGCCCATAATAAAGCTTGAATTCAATAACGGAATTGGCCCAAAAGGAGGGAAGGGATTCTTGGCATTTAATTCTCCAAAATCATTATACAATTGAAATGAAGTAACATCAGATACATCGAGTGTTATACCAATAGAAAACAGTTTTGGAGATTCGCCGGGTTTTGAAATATTCTGAAATAAAATTTTAAACATTGGCCAGTCTGTAGCTAATCCATCAGGATTAATAAGGAAAGGTTCTATCGCTGGCTGCGAAGATTTTAGTTTTATTGTTATTTTTAGAATGAAACCGATAGACGTAACAACAGACTCAAATTTCAGTTCCTTTTTATCAATCTCAAACCAATCTTTTTGAGTGCTCAGATAATAAGATGCATCCTGAAATAATTTTAAATCTACTATAGAATGAAAATGCAGTGTTAATGTGATTTCTCTTTGTCCTTCGCGCAGCAATAACATTGGCGATGCAAATGATATACCCATTGGTAATGGAGCTTCTTTTTGGTTTGGTTTTCCAAAAGTGTCCCAGCTCATTATGTTTCCATCTTCATCTTTTTGTATACTGGTTGGGGTATTAACCAATTGCAGGTTATAAGAAGAGGTTTCTAAATGTTTATGATAACTAAGTGTTTGAACGCTTACAATAACAGCAGGATTTAGATTTACATCTTTTTGTGATGCAAACAAAATTGGATTTCCGTCTTCGTCACTCCCTGCATTAAATAAGGTTTTATCAGGTAGATTATAAGTCGTATTGTTTTTTGCGAGCGCAGCACATAAAAAAGTACTATCTGCTGTCGCGCTTAGTTTGGTTTGTTTTAAAATATCTGTATAATAAAAATCAAGGTGCTTTTGCGAAATTCCGTTGAACTGTTCTTGCTGTATTTTTAGAATATTTATAAAAGAGCGTAAAAGTATCGTATCTGGAAACATACTTTTTTTAAGGCTCATTTTCTTAAATTCATTGGATGAATGATGAATTATTGTTTCCAGAAAATGAAACAATCGATCTCCAATTTTGGTTAGAATAGTAAGACAAGAAATAATTTTATCTTCTGATGCTTTAAAGATGCTGTTCTCGGTTTCAAATCCAAAAACTTGCCAATATGGTCTTTTATCGTCATTTCCTTTCCATATTTTGTTATTAAAAGAAGCAAAATCCTTGTGCGCCGCAGTAACAATAAATAAGCTGTATAAATGTTGTCTAAAGTCTTGAACAGCCCAAAAGTCAACGCTGAATTTTGCTTTTACTTCATGCAGGATATAATTTTTAAGATCATACATTGCAGCTGTGTTTTGCATGTAATGCGTCCAGCGCTCTATGATTTTATAGACAGCCGTAAGGTGATCAAAAAGCTGCTCTAAGGCATTTGATTTTATAGAAATACTATAATCATTTGTAACCGATTGCAATACTTTTGTACAATTACTTTTGTAAATACTGTATAATTTTTTATAATCTGTTTTTGATATTGAAGCCATCAAAAACACGGGATCTTTTAATAAAAACGGACTCCAGTTGCCTTCGATAGTATTGCTAACGTTGTAAAAATTAATAAGCTTTCCAAATTCAGCAAGAAAGTACAACCAATCCTGCTCTGTTCTTCCGTCTATTAAATAGGGACTTGGAACGAGTGATTCGTTGAGTGAATTTATAGCGCTATTTTGATCAATTACAATCATTATTTTTTGGTTAAATTGGTTCCTTCATTTAAATGAAAAGGAAAGACATAATTGTGTCTGGTATTTGTTTGTGAATAGTCGTAAATTATTAATACTTCTATCAAGCCATTTAATACATCTGTTGAAGCTACCCGAACTTCCTGAACGACAATTCTGGGTTCGTAATGCAATAATGAGAACTGAATGGTTTCTATAATTTCACCTTTTAGGGTATTGTCAATTTTTCTAAACATAAATTGCTGTAAACCGGAGCCAAAATTGGGTTCAAGTGTACGTTCGCCTTTACGGGTATTTAGAATGATATTGATAGATTCGTTTATATTGGCTTCATTAGAAGTAGTATTCAAACGATGATTACCCGCAGAGAAAGTCACTGGAAATGACCATCCTGTACCTAAAAATGCGTTCTCTATTTTGTTTTCTGAATTATCCACCTATCATAACATTAAATGCCCCAAGAACGATTGCTCCTCCGTGTGCAGTTTGATCTCCCATTCTTGCAGCGGGAACACCACCTATCATAACTGTTGCCGATCCTTTTACGATCGAATCCGGAGGCCCTACGCATACAAGCATATCGCCAACTCTGGCAGCAGGTAATCCTACTATTAATACATTTGGCGCTCCTGCACCAACTATTGGTCCGCCCACGTGAGGAATAGGGGGTAATCCCGGTGTTACCATTGGACATTGATGAAAATCTGTGAGTCTTGCTGCTGGAGGCATAGTTTTTTAATTATGAGTTATGAGTTATGAGTTATGAGTTTTGCGGCAGCTTTGTTCGCTACGAGTTTTAAAACACTTTCATCCCGAACGAGGGATTTCCGCAAGGAACTAACACAAAGATTATCCAGCATATCGAGCTGCTAATGGGGATCCCTCGTTCCTCGGGACGACAAAATATTTTTTAATTAATTAATTTTTAATTGAGTAAAAGTTAGTTTATCATCACCATTGCGCCTTTCAGCGTTAATTGCATACCGCCTTGTACTTGTGCCATTTGTCCGCCTTGTGCGCTGAACTGCATGTTTGCGGTTTCTTTAATATTCATTCCTTTTGTTGCTACGTCGCCGCCACTGGATTCGATTACTACGCCTTGCATTCCTTTAATCGAGACATTTTGCTGTGCCGAGATATTGATATTTTTCTGACTTGCCATATCGATCCCACTACTGGACATTACAACACTATTTTGGTTTTCGTCCTTGATCGTTATTTTTTTGTCTTTGTCACTTATAATGATCGTATTCTTATTAGGAGTTGCAACGGTCCAGACTTTATTTTCGTCATCAAATTCTACCGAAATTCCAGATTTAGAAACAATTGCTTTTATGGAGTTTTTCTCGTTTGGTTCTAATCCTTTAAAGGGTTTTATTTTGTTGCCGCTGTATAAACTTCCCAGAATAACGGGATAACGAGGATCCTCATTCAAAAAACCAAGAATGACTTCATCGCCAACTTCTGGTAAGAAAAAAGCACCGGCGCCGCTTGTCGAATAAAAGTTGGAAAGTCTTGCCCAAATTCCTGCACCATTTGCATCAAATAAGGGAACATTTACAAGGATTCGATATTGAGAATCGGGGTCTTCAGACATTTTTTTTACTGTTCCGTTAAAGAGACCTCTTGCTCCGGGAATTAAGCCGGAAGCGGATGGGGACATAACATCCGGCTCTTCTGTAAACCAAAGAGGGGAAAGACCAAGAGAAACCTCAGAAACCCAATTTCCCTGTGAGAGATCATGAATAACACCAGCAATAAGATAATCACCATTAAAACGGGTGCCAAGTCCTTGAAAAGTCATGTATTTTCCGGGATCGACTACACTTGTTCCCTGAAATTTTGCTTCGCCTATTATCTTCGAATATTCACTTTTTATAATTTGAGCTTTTGACCAATTATTTAAATCTGAGGTTTGTAATGAAGCCGAAGTCTGCAATTCAAAAGCAGCTAATCCGATTACTTCAGATAATTTTTTGGATGATAAATTTCCAGCTCCTTTTTCGTTTGGTGCCGCCTGACTGTTTATAACAACCTGATTTTTATAATCCCATGTATTAGACGTTACATTTCCTAATTGTGTTGCCGCATTCAATTTTGCATTAAATTCTAATAGATTATCTCCGTATGTTACCCTAAGCACAGATGTAGGGCTGCTATTGGGCGCAGTCACAGAAACTTTGCCGTTTATAGTGGTTACAATCAATCCGTTTGTTTCGGCAAGAGAGAGAATATAATCCCAATCTGTTACGTAATATTGTACTTGTTCCGGCCATTTGGTACTTGTAGCCGTTACATTTGAACTTAAACCAGAGTAAGTACCAATAATAGAAGATATGATTTCACTATCTTTTTTATTCGAATAAGTGAGGCTTTTTCTTCCTACAATCATTTTTATGGCTTTATCACGGCATTCAATTTCTAATGCAGATCCTATTAAGCTGTCAACACGAAGGGATTGGCTCATGATTATTCCTTCAAAAATAACTTTATTGACTGCATCATATCCGGCTTCGATACTAATTATCGCACCAGGCAGAAAGGTAGAAGAGGAACTTGCATCAAACTTGCCTGTACTTGCCTGACCGTCTAAAATCACAATTTTGGCACTGGCGATACGGTTTACTTTTTTCTCAACATGAACAGAAAATACGCATACCTCGTCTGGAACCGTTTTTCCGTCGATTTTAATTGAGAAGGTCACAATTCCTCCACTTGGTATTTCGTTTGATGTACTCATTAATTGGACTGAATTACAGGAGGAAATAGTAGTTTGTTTATGCCATCCAGATTTCTAAACTTGTTGAGGTTGTTGAATTTAGCTACTTCGATATAAAGAGAATCATCATCCCAGGTTTGCAGACACAATTGTGGCAGTGACATTCCCTCGACAACGGTAACAATGTGAGTAAGATCTGGCGATTTAGGAGCAATTATTTTAGTCTCTGTCGATGGAGAAATATATTGGCTGAATGCCAATGCTATTTTTGCTCTCAAAGGACTTCCGTCTGGTCTAAACAAAGTATAAGAGATGTCTATAGAATTGAGAACACCATTAAAAGTGATGTTTTCTCCCCATTGTACTTTTACAAAATTCGGACGGTGGATTTTACCGTTATAGGTGTAAATAATTGTTTCTAGAGCCTTTATTTCTTTAGACATATCAGTACGTTTAGAATCTACGATTCCGGTACAGTCTATAACGGTGTCAAAGCTTAGTTTATCACTTGGCGTACTCTTAAATTTTTGCGATGTCGAACTCGTGGCGGGTGCTTGCTGCTCATTATATTCAATAGCTTTTTGTAACTTAATGTTATCAGGATTAATCATTAACACATAAGGATTTCCGGGAAATTTATTCTGAAATTCCTCATCGGTATATCCTGTTATCTTCATTAATTCTAAGCTCGCCATATTTCTGTTTTTTATCGTTTATAGCTGTCTTTCTGATTTTTTTCAGCAATTAATCTCTTGCATTCTTCCAATAATTGTTTCCTCAAAATCGATAGTTCTTTTTCTTTCATTCCGAAGGAGTATTTTGAATTGATGCTTACTACCTCGGTTTTAATGATTAATTCTCTTATTTCTATTGGCATAATTTTACATAAATAGATTAGCAACGGTTGTAATTGGAGAAATATCAAAATAGGTATAAGCCAGTTCAATAGATTCTATAACAATACCGCTTTCCTGAGAGTTTAAGTCAGAGACAGCATATTTTACGGGATACGCATTATGAAAAGTCCATAAC
This sequence comes from Flavobacterium sp. Root420, assembly GCF_001427905.1. Classification (GTDB taxonomy): domain Bacteria; phylum Bacteroidota; class Bacteroidia; order Flavobacteriales; family Flavobacteriaceae; genus Flavobacterium. Next base: position 27,019 of record NZ_LMEF01000011.1, on the reverse strand, counting down.
ATGCAAACAATACCGTTTGAGTCGAGTAAACTCAATATCACAGTATGGGGCTGTATGGTGTTTGACAGCCCCAAATCTATACAACTGGCACACCAGTAGACTAATAATGATCCAAATGGTACTATGGCTCTTTTAAGAACTAAGTTTTGACTTGTAGCAATGGTAGGAAGTCGGTATTTAAATCGATTCTCTCCACCGCAAACCACTTCTTCAATACTTAATTCTTTAGAAATTCCTGATACTTCCTTAAAAGCCGCATCTACACCGGGAAATGAAAGTGTAAAATAAAAGCTTACGGGATACTCACTAGCCATTTGAAATAATTAGCTGTTCGTGTGCAATTTCGATAGTATCTACCGCCACTTCATTTCCATCTGATTTTAAATCAGTGCTGGTGATTTTTGTTGGCCATGCATTGTTCAAAGTCCATTGCATGGTTACTTCGCCTTTTTCGTCTAATAGTTTTATTAGAACGGTTCTTCTTTTTATCGTATTCATTACGACTTGTTGATGCCAATCCCAAAAAGTATTGTCATTTACAAAAATGCCGCGCTTCATAGTAATATTTCCGTATTTGGTAATGCCGGGCATTTTTTCTACAGAAAAAAGAGGGCTGTTACTTTTACGGTATTCTATAATTTGATTTTCGACATCCATTCCTGTAACTTCCTGAAAAGCTACTTTGGTTAATTCTGTACCCAGATCTACTTCAAACCTGAATTTTGGCATGGGCCATGTTGCGCCTTGTATGCTTCCGTCATCTGTTGCCATAATATTTTATTTTTTTAAATTATAAATTGACTTAATTTATTGTTTGTTATTAACTAGATGCAGCCATTTGTTGTTGAAATGTAAGTACAATGAACTCTGCAGGATGTATAAGTGCCACTTTTACAGTTACTCTCATATAACCGTTAAGAAGATCTTCGGCAGTCATTGTTGTACCTAATCCGCATGCTACAGAAAAAGCATCTCCGGGAGTAGCTCCCTGCAAACCGCCCTGATTCCAGATAGAAGTAAGAAAACTGCCGATCATTGATTTTACAGCTTCCCAGGTATTCTTGGTATTAGGTGCAAAAACATAAGCGTGAGCAGCCAATTTGCACGATTGTTCAAGAAAAGTCAAGGTGCGTCTTACCTGGATATATTTAAAATCCAGACTATTTCCGTCCAGCGTTCTTGCGCCCCAGACTAAAATACCAAGTCCGTTAAACAATCGAATAACATTTATGGATTTACCAGAAACAGCATCAATATTTAGAGGTCCCTGCTGGCTGTCTGAAAGAGGAATAGTCAGCGAAGTTGCTCCGGTAATTGAAGTATTTGCAGGTGCCTGCCAAGGACCGGTTTGGTTGTCTGTTGCTGTAATAACGCCTGCCATTGCACCACTAGGCGGCAAAATATTAGCATCTGTCAATACATGATTTATAATCAAAGAATAAATAGGGCTTGCATTTACAAGTGCACTATTATTTTGGGCGATAGATAAACCGCTGTCCGGATTTTGAATATTAGCAAGAATTGCAGTAATATTAGGATCTGGTGAACCTGCCGGATTAATTATAGGTTCTAATTGTTTTAAGTCACCTCCAAACAAATTGGTATAATCAATATCTGTGCTCTGCATTACAGAAGTTCCTATAAAAGGATAATACGCTATTCCGTGACTTAAACCGTTTGTACCAGTATTCATTCTAAAATTGGCAATATCTTGTTTGTATAAAAGAGGATCTGGAGAATCGCCGCCAATGATGTCAAATAAACATACTGTTGTCTGTAGATCATTTGCCTGATTCAACATACTTTGCATTAGTGTACCATTGTTCGCAAGACTTAGTAAAGTTGCTTCAGGACAGATATACATTGTAGGTTCTTGTGTTGTTAATAATGCTGCAAGACCTGTTTGCAAATCGTTTAACTGTACATTTGGATTGATAAGCGGATCGCCCGGTGCCATTGGTTTTTGAGCAGGAATTCCGTAAGGCCCAACAGATACAATGTAGGCATCTCCGCCGCCATTTTCGTAAAAAATCCTCACGCTATTATACAAGTAATAGATTGTGGTAGGATCTGGAAGTATCGAATAGTACGACCCTCCGTTCATAATATAATCACCTTTTGTGGGCTGGCTTTTTTGTTGTACTAAATAGTATTCAGGACTGTATTGTTTTGCCTGATTTGCCGGTGGTGGCGGACTTGGTAGACAAAAATAATTGGTAAAATCAGCAAGTGAACTGATTTTTACCGGCACATTTGTATACGATTTCCCCTTGTAAGAGGCTTGTGGTGTGTACCCTATAAATGCTGGTACAGCAGTAGCGACTCCTACAACTGAATTTGGAAAAGCATTTAATTCTTGAATATAAACACCCGGAGTTTGGATGGTAGCTAAATTCATTGATTTTGATTTTTAAGGTTCATTTTATTAGTTTTTTATAGATAAATATACATTGGTGATGCTGCTTGACTGCCTTGGCTATTTTGAATTACTTTCATGCGGGAAACATCAGGAATGGGCAAACTCTTGATTATTATTTTAGAGTTTGTATTTTTTTGATTCAATTCTTTTGTTCCGTTTATATTGATAAGATCAAATTTGTATTTGGGTTTTTCGCTCAGTGCCATTTGCTTATTGGTTGAGGTAAAAAGCAGCGCTTGTTCTCCTGTTTGAATAGTGACTTCGTCAGGGCCTTCAAATTGTATGTTTCCTTTTTCTGTAATGGCGGGATTGTTGAGCAAAACAGCATTTTTATTTATGATGTAATACTGCCATTGTGTTTCTCTTGCTTTAAAATTTATTTCGTAAACAACAGAATCAGGATTATTGAGGTATTTTTTCAGGTCTTCGAAATAAATTTTTAACTGACCCAAAAACGGATTTGATTCTTTTGTTTCAAGAGTTTCGATAAGGTCGATGTTTCCGTTATTATTTTTACTGTTTTGGCTTGAGTAAATAATTTGTCCGAGCCAATTGATAGGAAGTGCTGTAAAAAGAACAAAATTTTGATTACTGGATTTTATATTAAATTCAAAATAATCTTGTGAAGTAGTTTTATAAATATGATCCAGCATATTGATTATTGGAGCCGCTGCGCTATAGAAAACTTCAAATCCATTGGAAACTGTATTTATTCTAAAACCACTTTTCTGCAGTATATTTTCGGTTTTATTATCCGGAATAAAGTGCAGGCAATTGCATTTGTTGTTATCAAAAAAAGTATGATAGGCCAGAACACTAAATATCTTCATGAATTTACTTTGTATCATATCGCAAGCTAATTAGTTGTACTTGTTACGGCAGGAAGAATTTCGACAGTTTCATGTGCCTGTACTTTTATCAATTTCATTTTGTAAATGATCGAAGGCTGATATTTTGCTCCCATTGCTGTCCATAAGCTGTGCATTTGATGGTATGAAATTTTTTCATATTCAAATTCCAATTTTGTTAAACCTTCAGGTATAGAAGAAGAGGAGGAAGCATCGAGATAATTGTTTATTTGGAAAAAATAGACAATGGCATCCAGAAATTTTAAAGATTCGTCATAATCATCAAAATTACTGCTTAACAATAAGTCGAGATTGTATCTTTCGACTGGATTAAAGCTGGAGTAATTTCCGGTTTCTAATTTCTGATTTCTAATATAAAAAGGCTGGTTGGTTTCTTTCTCGATATTGATTAATGATAATACAACTTTGTTCTGATTCATTTTTGGTATTGAACCATCTGGGTCAACAAGATAGTTGAGGACTATTTTGTCTTCATCTAATCTGAAACGGTTTTTTAAAAACTGTCCCAGTATGTTACTCGTAAACTGAAGCGATTTGTATATCATGGTATTTTGGGCTAAAAACATTCGAAACCAGTTATTAATTATACTGATTAAGTATCTGTGTAAAAGTACCTTGTAATTTAGTTGGAGCACTTTTTTGAGAATGTACTTTTCGTATACAAGAAATATTTTTTTCTGTTTTGTGTAGACAAAATGTAGACAACGTGTTTTTGCGCATAGTGAGAAGAGGAAGAGACGAGAGATAAGAGAAATGTGAAGGCAAGAGACAAGAGACGAGAGACAAGAGAAATGTAAAGGCAAGAGACGAGAGAAAAGGGAGACGAGAGAGAAAAGAAAAAGGAATACGAATACGCAATCTGATTACGATACTGTTCTTAGGTATGAAATAATGTCTTGTTCTTTTTCAAGAGTTAGCTTTTTCTTTAGGCGGTACTTGTGAGTTCGTACGCTGTCTTGATTGATGCCAAGTAGATTTGTAATATCATTATTGCTCATATTCATTTTGATGTAGCAGCAATATTTTAAATCTTTAGAACTTAAAGAAGGATGTTTTTGAGCAAGTGCCAATAAAAAATTAGGATTAGATTGTTCAAAGTAAATTTTAAAGTCATCCCAGAGTTTGGTGTCATTTGCGACTATTTTTATAGAATTTACGATAGACATTAATTCTATTCTTGTAGAGTCGTCTACATTGGGATATAGGTAAGAAATGCGTTCTTTTACTTTGAGCAGCACTTCTACTTTCTGATCGAGTTCCATTACATAATGACTTAATTTTCTGGTAGTATTGCCGTCATTTTTTTGTAATGCTGCTTCTGCAAATGAGGTAAAGGTTTTGTTTTGCGGTTCTGTTTTTTTTAGAAGAAAGATAGATTGTATCCTATATATTAAAAATTCGGTATTATTAATATGGTTATAAGGATAAGTAAAAACGATGCTGTCTTTTGACCAGCACAACGATTCGCATTCATTACTTTGGGTTAAATATAGTATTGGAATATTTCTTTTGAAGGAATTGAAATTTGTATCATTCAATATGGACTGATTTTTTTTAAATCCTAACACAACCAGATCCGGATTTATAGAATTTATGGTATTATTCAAATCCATTTCTCTTGAAACGGTTACTGTAGAAAAAACAAAATCAGATATTGCCGATATGGTACTAAGTACCCTGGTTAAAACCATGACGTCGTCACATCCAATTATTATAGTTTTTTTTTCGAGCATATTTGGGGAATATTTGCTGCTTTGGTATTTGTTTTGTAATCGAATTTTAAAATTAAATATTTGTTTAGATTGATAAGAAAAATATGTTATAGTTCGGGTTTTTCTTATCATGAAATCCTTCTTTTATATCCAATTATTTTTAATTGATTTTTTCAGAATAATCGGACTTATTTCTTTTTGACAAAAAATGGCTTGTAGAGAAAATCGTATTCTAAGGCAGGGTTGTAAGTTTTTAGAAACTGTTGGCTTGGTTTTTTATTAGGAATGTAAATTTATAAAAAATGTAAGAGATTACCACCAGTAATACTACCTGTTTTTTAGTGAATTGCAAGATTTTTTTTAAATAAAGAAGGAGAAATAATAAGGTTCTATTAGGTTCTGTCGCATCTGGGAATAACTTTTATCTTTAGAATTTTAAACCGATCAAAAGATGAATACTAAAGGAACATGCTGAAGCCAGGTAGGATATAAGACTGCCAGTTCTTCGCTAAAAGTGGCTTTTGGAAAACCTTTGACAATAAATTTTTGATAAGTATCTTTTTCCTTTATTACTTTTATGGTTGGAATTATTTCTATAATGCTGTGGATTGCAGATTTGTCAATAATAAGTACTGCAACATCTTTGTTTATATTCCTAAATAATAAGTCAGGATTTATTTTATGGGTAAGCCTATCGTACTTTTTTGTTTCTGAATTATAAATATCAATATTGATGTTTTCCCTGAGATCCTTAAAATTATCTCCATCTTTAAAAAGGCAATGTGACGCTGTTAAAATATATAACTTGTCGCTTAGACTTTCATGAGAATAAATTATACCGGTTCCAGTATATTTTAAAGTATCTGAATCTTGTAGTCTAACTGTAAGCGGGGTTAATTTAAGGTCGTTTTCTTCCTTCATATTATTGGGAATATATATTTACGAAACTAACCTGCAAAAGTTGAAGGCTAATAATGATTTATGTTTAGAATTTATATGATGCATTAATAATAAAAAGCTTGACAAATGAGTTGGTCGGTTTTTAATTGTTTTTTTTTACGTGGAAGAAGGTAATTCCGCTACCGCTTTTCCTTTTATACCTTCACTGACCAGATATCCAAGAAAAGACGCAAATGGAATAATATTTTGGTCTACACTAGCTTTTTCAAGTGCCTGCATGTATTCGTCCCTTTTTTCAACCGGTATTACTGTCCATGGATATCCTCCTGATGCTAGCATAGCATTTAAGAGAAAACGCCCCATTCGTCCATTTCCATCCATATAGGGATGAATAAATACAAATATGAAATGCCCTAAAACAGCACGTACCGAGGCCTCACTTTCCTGTTCAAGCAATTCAAAAAGAATTGGCATTGTGTCACGCATGGCCTCTATGTTAAGCGGTGTATGTTTAGAGTTGCCAATATAGACCTGATGATTGCGATATCCAGCCAGATCGGAGGCTTTTAATATACCTGCAGCTACACTTGGATCAAAAAGTTCTCTGTACCATTTAGAATGATCTTTGTCTACTTCTATGCCAGGGTTTGCTCCCTGTAAAATTTTTTTAATTGTATCTTTAACTTGTGTAAATGCCTGGTAATAACCTCTTGCGGCCATAGCATCTCTTTGTTTTCGATCCTCCTCATTTTCTTTTGCATCCCAGCTACCACTGCTCACTTTGGCTATTAATTCCGGTGTTACGCGATAGCGTTCAATTGATAAGGAATGGTAAGCATCAGTAATAAAAATATCATCAATTTCTTTAAGATATGAATTAGTGTCTTTGGGTAATCCGGGCTGGGCAGGAAAGTTATTTATAATATTTTCACGCATCTGCATCCACATTAAACGAATGCGGTTTGCATAGGGCGATCGCTCGCGCGGTGATAATTGTATATCAAGTTGGTTGTTAAATGGGTCTTCTTCACGAATATCGTAATCTGCTGCCTTGAATGTTTCAATAATCTGATCTGCTATTCTGTCTCGATGTATATTGCGAAATGCGCCGACCAAGCGTCCAGCAAGTGTGGTATGTCCATTCTCTAACAATATTGGCAATAATTCAGAGGCATCCCTGATCATTGAAAGTGTCGTACGGGCATCAATTGCATTGTGAGTATACAACGAAGGACTACTATAGATAAGAGCACTCTGTAGATTGTACATCTTTATGCCTCTTTGTATGTCAATTTGATCAGGTAATGCTATATTAGTCTTTAGATTGAAAAGTGATGTGTTGTAAGGCAATGGGGTTGGTTTGTTGTTGCCTTCGGGGGAGCGTACAATTAATTGTTGTGGCACTGACCAGTTTCCCGAATGTATAAGCAGTGATTGATCAGCAGATATGCACCAGTTCTCGCCATATTTTTTATTAAGAAACTGAGAAATAAAATCCCAGTATGAACTAAACCAGGCAGTAGTTTCCCCTTCTTTTTCACTTGGGTCTGTTGCAATGTACCAGCCTTTGGAGACCTCTCTGATAAAGCCGTTTTTAACCAATAGCTGTCGATATTTTGCATTAGGGATATCATCAGTATATATCCCAACAATGTTCTTTTTTTGTAGGTCTTTAAGAAAAGTAAGTGCTTCTATAAATCTTTCTTTTGGTGTCGCCATTTTTTAATTATAATATTGTTAACCACACTATAATTTTCTTTGAAATTAGGATGTGTGGATACGTGATAAAATTAGTATATGCAAATGTACTAAAATTAGTAAACATAAACGTGATAAAATTAGTAAACATCAACGTGGCTATGTTAGTAAATTCGACAGTGCTAAAATTAGTAAATCCAAACCATGAAGAATATTTATCTAAGCACAGTAATTTTAGGTTTGATTAGATCAAAAAAATAATTTAGTTATAGGTTGGAATTTGTGCTATTTGTCAGCTTATGAAGTAACTTCTGGAAAGCTAAATTCAAAAAAAACATTAATTGACCAGGTAAGTTGAAAATTAAAGTTCTCATTCAATGTACTGTAAATATCAATACCGCTTCTACTTGCAGTATCCTGAATTTGGTTGATATGTGCGGTATATTTACCGACAAATTGCTGGTGAGCGGTCTTGCTTGTGATATTAATTCATATACCTTCTAGGTATTATAACCAAAGAGGAATATCACACGTGGAATTCAATTTAAAGTTTCAAAGAGGCTCCACCACCTGTATCGAAAGCACCAGTAAACACTGAGTGTTATGTTTTTTCAAAAAAGAAGGGCACCAATAGGAAACTCTTAAAAATTTTCGGTTATTTAACCTTAGTAAATTTAACAAATAAAATCGGCAAATTGATGGGAAACCTTGAAAAACATCTTTGGTTTTATTGGCTTTAACTGTCTGGAATTTTGATAAATTAGTGTCTTTCTGTTTTTTATTATTTTTTATAGCTTAATCTATGTTCTTCTAATATATTGCGGTATACAGTAACTGCCTGGTTAAAATTTTCGAATTCCTTAGTAGGCTGTTCAATATTGTTTTCAGTCATGTGCAAAGCAAATAATGCTGTAACCCAGCCCCATAGTTCATCATCATCTTTGTCGATTTTCTTTTCTAAACTATTCAATATTCGGTCGTATGCAAATGGATGATCTAATCCATCATAAAAACCTGTGTGCATACCTATTACGTTCATTAATGTTAACCCTAGTGCTATTCCGCGCTTTCTCCATTTCAATTCATCAGTTTTGCAATTTGATAACAATAAATCTATCGAAAAATCATCACAAAAAACTTCTTCTGAAATTGAATTATCAAATGGTAAATCTTTTGCTAATAAATGGCCAACTTCATGAAAATAATAGAAAGCAAGAACAGTATCAAACAAGTATTCAGCTGATTCAGGTTTTAGAACAACATGCTTTTCCAATTCGGGTATTTCTACAAGGGTAAAAGTTTCGTTATTTAAAGTTAACTGATTTGTGGCGGACTTCAGCGCTTTTAATGCTTCTTTTAATTCGTCTCTTTCTGCTAAATTAATTGTCTGGCCAATAGGTTTTAGCCCAAAAAAAACTTTTTGATAATAATTAAAATAGGCATATGAGTATAGCCAAAGGATTCTTAGAGATTTTTCGCTGATTGTTATATGGCTCCAAGCAGCAATTGATTCAAATTTCCAAGCATCCAGATCAGTAAAGTCAACTTGATGGTCTGGAGTTTTAGTCTCTTTTGTATTTTCACGTTTATAACGTGCTAAAGAATTGACCGCATCTTGGAAGCCTTTAGGGATAGGGTAACCATTCTTTAATAAAACATGTGCTTTTTGAAAAGTGTGTAAAAACGAAAAAGCCTTTAAACACTAGTGTTTAAAGGCTTTTGATTTTTAAAGTTTCTTTTGAAACTTCTACTGGCGGAGAAAGAGGGATTCGAACCTAACCTCCGCATCCCGCTTTTATACTGCATTTCTAATACTTTTTTACCCGCTGCGCCACGATTCTGCCACAAACTTTCAGCGTACTAATTTAGTGTGTAATACCTTGTTTTTTAATAGGTTATAATTTTGTTTTTTTAATATGGCAAAAATACATTTTTTTATAATATAATTAATTTCTGATGTACTTATTTGTATTTGTGTTTAATGACAATAGATTATTACGGCTACTTCCGATATATTACTGTTCACCTGATTATATGCTTTTGAATATAATTGAAAATTTACTTTAATACTAGCATTAAGATACTATGAATGCGGCAGTCATTAATTCTTGTTCTGCCCTAGAGATTCCAATTTTTTGCGCAATAACTTTCCAGTTGCTTACGGCTTCAATAACTTCATTTATGATTTTATCCATTTGGCTGTTATCTAGCCTAAAATATTCTCCAACACTTATTGCAAGATTAAAATCAAGCTCGTTGTTGTTAGTATCAATATTCAAGGCAAGGCCATCCTTATCTATTGAGGGATTAATATCATAAGCCGGAGATAGTATCCATCCTTCGTTAGTTAATATGAATCCATGATTTCTAAGGTGGTCATCAGTGTTAGAAACGGCAATATTAAAAATTATCCTGCGCCATAGCTGCTGTAAGTTTTCATTAATATTCACTCCATAGTTTTGAATAAAATCAGCAATGTCAAGATAGCTTGGCATATTATCGCGAATTGTATCTTCACTATTAGAAGTCATCGTCATTGCCGACGCAAAATGTATTCTTTGCTCTTTTTCCCGATCGAAACGCTTTGTGAAAAAAGTGTTGTACTTGCCGGCAATTTTCTCAATTTTGCTCGGCGCCATATTTATGCCCGCTTTAAGTGCTAGTTCATAGGCAAGCATTTCCCATGCTCCCTTATCAATCGTATCATTTTTTGAAGGGAATTTTGCTATCCAAAGCTCCTTATTCTCATCAAGAATATTAGCTTTTGGCCTAGCTCCTCCAAGAGAAGATCCTGGAGCCATGAGAACAGAGAGCCATTTTTGGATCTCTTTGTTATCATCGTCATTCTCCAGCATTTTTGCGGCGTTCTGAAGTTCACGGATGGAAGACCACGGTGGAGTAGGGCTTGTATTATTATTGTCTAAAAATGGTCCGTCGAGCTCAGTCTTAAAACGCAACGCTCCCATGCGGCTTTCATCGTAAACACCAAGAAGATAATCTATATCGTAAAGTGTTCGTGGTTTTTCTCCATTCTCTTTTGCCTGCTGGCTGACTCTTCTTTTCATTAGTGTTCGCCCCCATGTATCTGGCATGCTATCAAGGAAAATTCCAAAGTTTTCTTTATCACTCGGGAATTGTGGACCTGAATAAAACTGAATATCCGGATCAAAAAGGATCTGATCTTTTGATTTAATCCATGTTCTATCGTATTCAAAGCTGAATGATTTCTTGCCTTTGGCAAAATGTGCCGACAGTACGCCTGTTAACTCAGGTTCCTGCATACCTATCCAATGTGCGTAAACATATATGTCAAATTTGTTCTGTGCCATCTCTTCTAATTATAATAACTCTAAGTCTTGTAATTTTCGTCCAAAGGTATCATCCGCTGCAAGTTTAAGAAAATCCTCATGAAGACCTAAGACCCGAAGTACATTAAAATAAGCACCCATAGCTACACCTTCATTTCCCTGTTCTATTAGATACAATGTAGATCTTGCGATATCTGCACGTTCAGCTAATTGATTAGTGGTAAGTTTACGTCTTTTTCTCGCTAGTTTAATATTCTCTCCCATTTGTTCCATCACCTCCTTATATTTAGGATAAATGATTTGTTTCTTCCTGTTCATCTTTGCAATATATTACTAAAGCTACTAGTATTACTAATGTTACTAATGTTACTAATGTTACTAATGTTACTAATGTTACTAATGTTACTAATGTTACTAATGATTGTTATTTCATACAAATTTAATCTATTTGTTTGAAATAACAATCAATTTGTTTGTATTCTTTCTATTCTTCTTCTTCTTCTTCTTCTTCTTCTTCTTCTTCTTCTTCTTCTTCTTCTTCTTGTTGTTGTTGTTGTTGTTGTTGTTGTTGTTGTTGTTGTTGTTGTTGTTGTTGTTGTTGTTGTTGTTGTTGTTGGAAATACCAAATCTCATCTGGAAAGTAGACATACGAGCAAATTCAAGAAGTTGCTAATAGCTTTATTAATGATTTATTTATAAATTTACTTTTCTTGTTTTCTTATAACTATAACTTTCAACGATGACTTTAACCTTCCCTCGAAAAAACTTGGCGATTAATGATCTCATAGACTTCCGTGAAGCCGGAACCATTTATGAATTTACTGATTACTTAAGACGCCCTGAAGATGAAAAAGGTGGTTGGGAAAAAGATAACTTACAGTTTAAGTTAGACCACATTCAAAGGCTTTTTGAGAATATGAATGAAGAGATAAATCAAACTATTCATACTTCAAACGATAAAACTGTAAATATTTTTTTCGAACAACTTAAATCCGAAATTGCTCATTTTAATCTATTATCAGTGGATAAGGATTATTTTGTACAAATTTCTAAGCAGTGGAATGAAAATAAATATAATGAATTTCTCGAAAAAGTGGATATTAAGGAAAAAGAGTATTTTAACCAGCCTGAAAGGAATCAATATGCGCACCTTGAAAAATATACTAGTAGCTATTATGGTTTTCTCACAGGTAAAATGGAAAATCGAGAAATTGAAAATAAAAACTTCTATTGTATCGAAGAAAAACTAAATCTAATTGATTTAAATTTTCTTGACAAGTATCTTGAGATACTAGAGCGTGTTACTGAAAAATTTAGTGATAATGTTTCAAAAGAAATTGAGCTTTATGATAAAAACAAACTCGCAGGAAAAATAGTTGAAGATTCACAATCTTTTTATGATAAGGTTGTGGAAAAAATTAAAAATAATAAAGTAATTGCAATTCTATTATTAATATTTGCCTTATATGCTGGAGTTTCTGAATTTATAAAGCTTACACGTGAGAATAAAGAAAATATCGATAGCATTGAAAATAATGGCTCTCGATATGAAAAACCAAGTTCTGATCTAATTACTCTAAAAATAGATGAAGTTTCAGCTGTAGATTATGCACCAGAACCTGAAGCAAAAAATGTAACAGTAACACTCAAAGTAATTCCCAAATCTAATAGTAAATATGTTCCAATTAAAAGTAGGGGAGAACTAATTTTAATTAATTCCAAAGGGGTTTCTACATCCTATGATTTTGATCTTAATGGCGTAGATGACGGAATAATGCCTCAAGCAGTATCATACATATACCTAGATGGAATTATTCCCAAAAAGTTATATGAAAAAATCTTAAAAGATGGTAATTACAAAATAAAATGCGTAGTGTACTATGACAATGACGTCTTGCCTGGTGAACAAAAATTTAGTTCCGGGATTTTCAATCTAGAAAAAGAATCTATTAAGAATTAATAAACTTCAGTTTTTTTAATAATTTGGTTCTTGAGTAAGTTCTCAATTTCTAAATATAAATTTTATCACTACTTAACTTGTAAAATGGGATTACTTTTTTGATATCTTATGTTTATTCCAGATGAAAATAATCATTTTCAAAAGATGAAAACTCATCGCGATAGTTAGTTTTAGTAGTAACGAGCGTTGACAAATCTCTCGAAAAAAGGTGCACCTATATATGCACTTAGGAAATGATCAGCTGCACATTCGAACCTTATATTTTAAGTTGTTGAAATATTGTGATTTAAGTTTTTCGGCTTGCCGTGTGACACGATTTTGCCATAAAAAAATTGTGCAGTTTTGTAATATTGAAACTTTAACGCCGATTTATCAGTCTAGTTCAAGTTGTAATTCTATCATTAGTCACGGACAATGTTACTATTTTTCTAATAGCAAGTATTGAAAAACGTTTTAAAATTAAAGTTTAGATAGCTTGTGTATGAATAATAGTTGTAGTTTTGTTAGTAAACCTTTGTAAATCAGTTTTTTTTGCGAGCTGTATAGTTGTCATTTTTGACCGTTGTAGTAAAAAATGGGTGTTTATATAAAAATTTAATAGATTAAGAGATGAAATCTAATGAGAAAAATGACAAGTCAAAATTGCAAAAATCAGTTTACCCTAAAGTTGAAATTAGTGAGAACAATTGTAAATTAACCTTAGATGAATTAAGAAAATGCGAAGGATTTGCAGATGTTTCAGATTTAGAAGGGGAAGAAATAATTGAAAGTTTATATAAGCTTTCATTAATCGCTTATAATTATAGACCAATCGAATAACTTTAATATTAAGTTTGGACGCTCTGCAATTCGAGCCTTATTATGACAGAGTTTAATTTTATTGCTACTGCGTTAGCTTTTGTGTGATAAATAGTATCTTTCTGATTTTCAAATGGATGAATAGTATACTGTCATCCTTTCTTGGATCATTTTGTTTTACTAAATTTATATTATTAGAAATGAAAAAAATATGAATTTTAAAAAACTAACACCAGAGGAAAAACAAGTTTATTTGGTTAATGTAGAAAGTACTTTAGCTTCTAAAAAGCTCTTTCTAAAATGTAATTTTTCTCTGCCGGATCTTGCAGTAGAAACAGGACTTCAACTGCACACTCTTTCATACCTAATTAATTCAGAAACTAATCATAATTTTAAGAATTATATAAATTTTATGAGAATTGAGTATTTCAAAGAAAAATTAAACGATTTTGAATGGAAAGATTTTACAGTCGAAAAAATGACAGTGGCTTGCGGATTTAAATGCAGGGCTACCTGCCACAGGGCCTTTATAAAACATGTTGGTGTACCGCCTTCCGAATATTTAAAATTGTATAGAGTCGAATATGATCATAGAATAGTTCCTAAAATGAGATATAATTTTGGATAATTTTAAATAATACAGACATACAATTTTCCATTTTAAAGATATTAGAAAATAGTCGCACTTGTAATACAGTTTCGAACCTAAACTTCTTGGAGCCTTATTTTACTGATTTTTTGTTTTAAAAAAAACCTTGTGCCACGATTCTGCCACAAAATTTAGACTGGTAAAATATCTTTAAAACTGCCTTAAATTTTTTTAGCAAAAAAGGTATCCACTCCAGTGCAAGTAAGACATCGAATACCAATCTATACAAAAATATCACTAAACCGAAAGACAAATAAACCTTTTATACTGCATTTCAATTGTAGGATCGTTTTTTGTTGATCTGTAAATGTTTTTTTAATAAAAATATTTAACTAAGTGGTTTTGGAAAGACTTAAAAATAATTACGATTTATGCTCTTATATTTTTAGGTTAGAACTCTCCAAAAAATAAAAGCTTCAGATTTCTCTGAAGCTTTCTTAATGCCCCCTCAGGCAATTATCAAACCATTTTTATGGCTGATTCGAATTTAATAGTAAGAATATTAATGTACTATAGCAGTGTTCCTGTTTTGAAAGCGTATTATTTAATTTTAAATGTCACTCTTCTGACTAATTTTCTGGCGCCTTCTGAATCCTTGTCTACTGAGGTGTCTTCTCCGGCAGCAATAATATTTAATCTTGAAGGGGCAATGTTTGCTTTTATCAGGATATTTTTGACATTGTTAGCTCTTGAGTTAGATAATTTATCATTGTAAGCAGATTTTCCTATTTCATCGGCGTGACCAATAATATCAACTGAAGCTGCAGGATTGTTTCTCAAATAAGTTAAAATGAAATCGATACCTTCAGTAGAAACGTTTGTTGGATTAGATTTACCGAAATCAAAATATGTACATACGTAATTATTATTGACTAGATTTTTAACCAAATCGTTATCGTTTACAATAGGAGACTTATCGGAATTTTTTCCATACGTTTTAGATAAATAACTTTCTAATTCATCAGGTATGTTGTTGTTATTTACATCAATTGATTTTCCTTTGGTATTAACTATAACGCCTGAAATAGTATTTGGCTCTTCATCTAAATAATCGGCAACACCATCTTTGTCTGTATCTAACATTGACGTTTCGATATCCTCAATTCTTTTTTTCAAATCATCGATTTCGTTTCCATTATCAATAACCCAGTCAGCATGTTTTTCGTTTTTGCCTAAATAAACTGTCAAACCAACTGTTCCGTTAAAAAGAATTCCAGAGAAGCCTGCACCATTATTAACACTTGCAGCATCAAAATTATCATCTTGTTTTGCATTCAGGATTGTTGTAAAATCACCTGTCAAAACAATTCGGTTTGTTAATTTAATCTGCCCGGTTATACCCGCCATAAAGTTACCCATTCTGTCTTTTACAGAAGAATTTTCGTCTTCTAACTGCGCCAATCCAAAACCAGTATGACCTAAAATACCAATAGTATTTGTCCAGGTTTCAAAATTCATGATGCGCCCTAAGTTAGCAACAGCCTGAATATTTGCTCTGTAATATTTTGTGTCAAAATCTTTTGAACTATTTTTTCCGGTAAAACTGTTGTAGCCAAAATCTGCTTTCAAACCAAATTTGTTGTTAAACATATATCTGCCTCCAAAATCTACAACGTACGGACTTGGTAATGACGTAAAGTAACCAGAGGTCATAGGGCGTTGAGGTTTGTTGACACCACCAGCTAATTCAATAGACCATTTGTTATACTCAGTTTTTGTGTTCTTTTCCTTTTTTACTTGGGCATTTACGCTTGTTAATGCTGAAGCAAAAAGGAGGGCAATCATGATTTTTTTCATTATTATCAGGTTTTAAATTTTATGCAAAATTAGAAGCCAATGTTTGATGAAAAAAATGAGCAGTAAAAAGTAAGCTGAATTTTGAATATTAATTATCTTATAGAGTGAATAAAATAGAAATGCAATTAACTATTAATCTGCTTGTTAAAGGTTTTATTTGAAAGAAATATTAATTTTTACAATATTGCAATTTCGGCTAATTGTTGAAAAATTTTGAATAATTAGGTATTCCCAATCCTTTAGTAGTTTTTTATAAGATTTTAAATAGGAGTAATTTAATTTTTTTTAGAAAATTCTTATAGAAAATAAATTTGCATTTGTAGAACTAGTTCTACGTTTTAATTTATAATAATCTACATGATTCATAGTATAAATGGACTATTTTTGCAGCTTGTTTAAAATTGAAATCTTTCAAAAATGAATTATAATATGTGAATTGTTTAAGACAATTATTCATTTAAAAGATCCCCAAATCTCGTTGAATATTTGTTGTCATTACGTTAGTATTTGATGTTTTAATTTAAAAATTGATTTTATTTTAAAACGTTAAATTCTGCTATAATGATAATACTTAATTAAATAATTATTTGAGTTTTTATTGCTTAATTCATTATTTTTTTGTATCATTTTAAAATATAAATTTTGATTAGAAAATTTTTAACGAATAATACATTTCGTTTATTAAAGCTAAAATTCAGGCATAGAAAAACAATTCATTACACTTTATTGGCAAGTGTTATTTTTTTACAAATAATTGTGGTTATCATCTGGTATAATGAAACAACAAATGAATCCAAAATATCAAAGACTTTAGATTCTTTAAATTCCTTAAATAAAATAGCATATTTTACGGGTAAAATAAAAAGTACTTCTATTGATTCTCAAAGGAGTTTTAATACTTATACAAGTAACAAAAATCAAACTTCTCTGGAAAAGCATATTGTTTCTTTGAAGAAAATAAGGTATTTTATTGATAGTTTGAATTTAGTTAGTATTAAGGATAAAGAATTTATGAAGATTTTGATAAAAAAACATCAATTAGAATCTAATATTTTAACCTTAAAATCTGATATTGATTCTATTATTAACACACAACTTAATCTTAATAAAAATAGTGCTCCAAAAGTTTTTAAACTCAACAAATTTGAGTATGAAAATATTTTGAATAGTATTACAATAGAGTCCTGCATAAAAATTGACAGTGTATCGCGAAAAGGACTGTTTTCAAGAATAGGAGATGCGTTAGCAGGAACAATCAATGTACAGAAGGAGCAGTTAAACATAACTGTTACAATGAAGTATGCTAATAAGATAATTTCAGGAAGTATCGAAGATCAGATAGTCAATTTGTTAGCAGTTACTAATAAGCATTATGAAAATGAATTTAAAAATTTAAAAAACTCTTTTACAAGTTTAAATGAGCAAGATTCAAAATTGATCGATCTTAATAATAGATTGCAAACTTTACTGCCTGAAATTATACTTAATTATAATAAGTCCCTAGATGTTCTTCAAAAAGATACTCAAAGACAATTAGAAAACCAATATGAGGCTCACAAGAAAGTAAAGAATTATACCATTGTAATGTTAATAGTATTGATGCTTATTATATCTATTATACTTTTAAGTTTTACGAGAATGACTTTTGAATATGAAAAAAAATTGACTACAGCTCAGAGTCAGATACTACAAAGCTTAAATTTTAAAAACAGGATTATGGGTATGATAAGCCATGAAATCAGATCGCCTTTAAGTATAATTTCTATTTACAGTAAAATAATCAGCTCCTCAATAAAAGACAGCGAAATAAAGGACACTTTTGATTCGATTCAATTTACAACAAATTCGTTACTTCTTTTGGCAAATCAAATTTTAGAATATTCTAAAGATGAAAATCAGTCACTTAAATTAAAGAACAAAAACTTTTATTTAAAAAACGAAATAAATCAGATTATTTCCTCCATGATTTCATTAGTGAAGAGTAAAGGGAATGAAATAGAAGTGACTACTAATTTGGTTTCAGATTATGAAGTTTATTCTGATGCTACAAAAATTCATCAACTCTTTTATAATATAATTGGAAACGCCAATAAATTTACAAACCACGGACTCATTTCAATTGCTATTGATTTTGAAATTGCTAAGGACAAGAAACTAAACTTAAAAGTAACAATTCAGGATAATGGAATTGGAATTTCAGAAAATGATTTAAAAAACATATTTGAGTTGTATTATCAAGGTATTGTTTCAGGAAAAGTCAATGATCTGGGTGTTGGTTTAGGGTTGAATTTATGCAAAGAAATTGTTGAATTGTTTGGCGGCGAAATTAACATTCAAAGTGAGCAGGGGAATGGGACAAAGGTTGTATTTAACCTGATCCTGACGTTAGTTTAGAATATAAAAATGCGGAAAGTAGTACATGTATTGTGCAATTCTAAGAGATAAAAAGTTAACCACAAACAGATTTACAAATAATTTAATTTACTTAAATATAAATGACATTATCAAATAGTTATAGTTTTTTAATTGCAGACGACCATTCTGTTGTTAGGCAGGGAGTCTCTTTAATTATCAAAGAGCTTTTTTTAAATGCTGCGATTCATAAGGCTGGAAATTTTAAGGAAATTTTTAATATACTGAAAGAGGTCAAAGTTGATTTATTAATTTTAGATGTAAATTTTCCGGAAGGAAACAGCATTAGTATATTATCAGAAATCAATACAATTCAGCCAGATATTAAAATATTAATGTTTTCAGTTTATGATGAGAATATTTACGCCATGAGGTATTTGAATGCCGGGGCATCGGGATACCTGAATAAAGAGATCTCTGAAGATGAAATAAAATATGCGATCAATACTATAATTTCATCAGGAAGATATATTACCCAAAATATTAAAGATAGAATTTTAGATTTTTATATTTCAAAAAAGCCGGTTAACCCATTAGATCTGTTATCCAATAGGGAAATAGAAGTAGCTCAACTGTTAATTAAAGGATATGGCAACCTTGAGATATTAGAATTGTTAAACATTAAAAAAACTACAGTAAGCACTTATAAAAACAGAATTTTTGAAAAGTTAGAAATTGACAATATTGCCAGTTTAATTAAAATTTTCCAGCTGTATTATGAGAAATAGCTCTCTTTTAAATTGCTATATAACCAAATAATGGGTTAGATACTTTTATCGGATTTTGCAAAAAAAAAGGGATTTATATATCCCTTTTTTTGTAATAATATTTGATTGCTGCTTATTCTGTTATCGGAATAATTCTACAACAGATCACCTGTCATTCTACAAGCTATTGATTTTATTGGGGGTATTTTTGTATTGTCCTGGATTGATTAAGTATTAAAAATTGTAAACGGCTTATTTTAATGTGCTTTATACATTATTAAATTCTGATTTTCTGTTTTTAAGAATGGTCTTTTTTATTGCAAATAGATAAGCTTTTATCGTGCTTTTAGATTTGTGCAATATAAGCGCGATTTTGATTAAAAAAATATATTCGAAGATCATGAAAAGAGGACATTTGTTATTTGGAATGCATAAAAACATTTCATACACATAAAAAGGCTATGGTAATGGGTCTGTATATTACACAAATCCAGATTGAGTCTATCAACGGAACAGTTACTGTTGAGCGTGAGGTTGGAAAGGGAACAACATTTAAAATCAGTTTTAATGATTAGATCTTCTATTATTTAGAATCTAAGTTTAATATCAATTACTTAAAAAATAAATTTAAAAATGGAAAAATTTGTAATTAATAAGAAGGTAAATGGAGAATTTCAGTTTGATTTTATAGACAAAAAGGGCAAAATTATTCTAAGCAGTGGAGGATATACAAGAAAATTAATGTGTATAAAAGGAATCGAATCTGTAAAACTTAATTCACAGGATAGCATAAAGTTTTTTAGAAAAACCTCCTTAAATAATGAAACTTACTTTAATTTAAAAGCTTTCAACGGAAAAATTATTGGCGTGAGTAAAATGTTTAAAGACAGATTTTCCCGTGACAAAGGAATTGAATACTTTATAAAGAAAGCCCCTGCTGCTTCAATTGAAGACAGATCAAAGCAGTCGATTAAAATGATATGTATTTCATCATTTGAAATGACTGTTTAAAAAGTATTCAGCAGACGGGCAAATGCTTCACTAGGAGGAAATCCGACTTATCAGGGAAAATGTTCTGAAGGTATAATTTGAGATTAAGAGACAAATCAGATTTGTTATTATTCAAAATAAATAAATATCAAGTTAAAAAATAAAAATAAAATGAACAGAAGAACTATTTCAATTGTTAGTTATCTCACTATTGTAGGGTGGTTGATATCATTTCTTGTATATTATAACGGAGGAAGGTCTACATTTGCGCAATACCATTTAAAGCAATCATTTGGTTTGGGTGTTTTAGGAGTAATAGTAAGTACCTTTTTTATTCCAATAATTTCAATTAACCCTTTAATTTCAGCTCTGGTTGCAATACTGGGTTTCGCAATATCGATTGCTTTGATCTTTGGGATCGTGAATGCTGTTAACCAAAAAAGAAAGCCTCTACCAATAATTGGGCTTATGTTTACTGATAGGTTTCATTTCATAAAATATTAATTTTTTGATAGTCCGATTTTATCCTTTTTTGAGGAACCACAATTCTCATAGTGACTATTTTGCAAAATTAATCAGTTAGCAAAATTAAATCAGTTATATGAAAAATGAAAAGCTTTTCAGTAGGCACTCTTTTAGTCTTAATTTGTTTTGCTATAAAAATTCATCTATTAATAAGTCTTTTTTATATAAGTACTATGTAATAAAAAAATGATGGCTGACTGTAAGCCCCATCATTTTTTAACTTATGCGATTTGTGAAACACAGTCTTTTTGCCTATAAGGAGGTTTTGTTTTTTTGTATATTTTGTTTGTTTACTCTTCTCCGTTTCTTTCTTCCCGTAGTTTTTCACGGTGCAAAATACCAAAATCTCTTAAGGTTAATATCACGGGTTTCACAGACCAACTATACTCAGTAAGTTCATATTCAGTTCTTAAAGGTACTTCATTATAAACCTTTTTTTCAATAAATCCATTTAGCTCCATTACTTTTAATTCATGTGCAAGTACTTTAGAGGTAATTTTAGGAATCTCTTTTATGATTTCACCGAACCTTTTATTGCCTTCCATAAGGGCTATTGTTATCGGAATTTTCCACTTTCCATTTATGATATAAATAGCATCTACAATTGGAATTAATTCTGTTTTGCATTGTAAAATTTGTTCTACTCTAGTGTTTTTGTTTTTATCTTCTTTAATTATCATTATATAAATATAGGGGGGTGTAACTAAAAATAGGTAGTTACCTTTAGGTAATGGCTTATTTTTTTAGGGTAAAAGTATATATTTTTGTTTTGTATACAAGCGGGATGATCATTCGTAAAATCTATATTTATTATTACAAAATCTTATAGCACCAATTATAAAAACAAAATTCAATTATGATTTTATAATGATTAATAAAACAGAAATTATTGAATGTTTTAAATAAAAGAGTGGGCTAACTAATTGTAAATAATTAGATAAGACAATATTTAAAAACTATAAATAATACTAAAATGGCATTTGCATCAGTGGTGCGCCTCTTATTGATTTCTGACAGAAAACACCCATTGTTTTAAGTATAAATTAATTATAAAATAAATAAAAAAATATCAGTTAAAATTATAATTGTGCGTAAATACTGTGAATATGCTGTTGTTTAACAGTAAAAAAGACGTTTCGTAAATAATTTTAAAAATTTATTGTAAAAAAGAAAAATATGATATCATCAAACAGACATAATTTTTTAATTGCTGATCATCATAGCATAGTAAGAAAAGGGGTCTCACTATTAGTTAACGAATTATTTTTTAACCCTAACATTACTCATTCAGAAACTTTTAAAGATATTTTTAAAGTAGTAAGAGAAACTAAAATTGATTTACTGGTTTTAGATATAAATTTTCGAGATGGTAATTGTTTAAATATTATTAGGGAGGTCAAGAGTATTCAGCCATGCATTAAAATTTTAGTGTTTTCAGCATATGATGAAAATATTTATGCCATGAGATATTTAGATGCCGGAGCTTCGGGATACTTAAGCAAAGGTTGTTCCGAAGATGAAATGAAACAGGCATTTACAAGTATGATTTTGTCGGGAAAATATATAACTCAAAATATTAAAGATAGGATTTCAGATTTTTATATCTCCAAAAAACCAATAAACCCATTAGAGGAATTATCTAATAGGGAATTTGAAGTTGCGAGATTATTAATAAAAGGTTTTGGTAACTTAGAAATATCGGAACTATTACAAATAAAAAAAACTACTGTAAGCACGTTTAAAAATCGAGTCTTTGAAAAATTGAAAATTTATAATCTGGCTGACTTAATTGAAATTTTTCAATTGTATTTGGAGGATACAGAAGAATCATAACTAAATTCTTGTATTTCCGGTTTATAAAATAAAATAGTCCTATTTGCCTTTCCCGAATCTTATTTTTGTAATTCTTGTTTGACTTTTGTGTTTCCTGTATGCTGCTATTTATTTTTTAAGACTTACGCAATTTTATTGAAGAGTACTTCAATGAAATTGCGCAATATACATTCTCTGCAAACATTCTGATAAACTTCAGTATTTTCTTGTAAATTTTTTAATGCAACAATTTTTGCCACTTTTCAGATGGAATTAAATTTTCCCATAAAAAAAATGACAATTATTTATAAAACTCTACTTCCACATTTGTCCAAATTCCTGGAGTAAATTTTATAAAAAAATTAAAAATTCATGGATGCAGACCTTTTTTAAATAATTTATAGTAAAAAAAAGTTCTGATTTCATCATTATTTTGTCATTTTAAAGTACTTTTTTGTCAATTTATTGGCACTTTCCTAGCGAATTATTATTTATTATTCAAGATGAACTTTGTTACTATAATTCTATATGTTGCTGATTGTAAGGTGATTATCTCTAAGTGATACTGCCTTTTTGAACAAAAAAAGTGTCTTAATTACACTTGTTTTTTTTGTAGAAATAATTCTACAAAGTTTTGAAAAACATTCTACAAATTGTTTTTTATGCTGATACTACCTTGGTATCAGATATAACCTATTAATTTTTTTAAAAAGTTTTTTTTAAAAAGTTTAAAAAAAGTATAAACCCCTTAATGAACTTTCCTGATTTTGGAAAAAAAGAGAGTAATTCTTGTAATGACTCATTTATTCTTATTAAAAACATCTTTTCTTAAAATACTATCATTATGAAAAATTATTACTTATTGCTTCTTTTTATAGGAGTTTCCTTTTGTAGTTACGGCCAAGTCGGTATCGGAACCATATTACCAAATGGGTCATCTCAACTAGATGTTGTTTCTGTAAATAAGGGAATTTTGATTCCCAGAGTTTCGTTAACAAGTACAGTAGATGCAACAACTATTACTAATGGTAATGTAAATAGTTTGTTGGTATTTAATACACAGACCATTGCAGATATTACACCAGGTTACTATTATTGGTATGTCGATAAATGGTACCGCATGGGTACTGCAGGTACGGAAACAATTACTACATTGGTAGATAATGGTAATGGTACAATTACTTATACAAATGAGAATGGTACTCCGGTAACTATAAGTCTGCCAATAGGTGCCCAAGGATCAATTGGATTGACTGGACCACAGGGTATCGCGGGAACAAACGGAACTAATGGAACTAACGGAGCAGATGGAAAAGGCATCGCCAGTACAACGGATAATGGAAACGGTACTTTTACAATTACTTATACAGACGGAACTACTTTCGTAACCTCTAACTTTACGGGACCACAGGGTATTGCTGGAACAAATGGAACCAACGGAAAAGGAATTACCAGTACAACGGATAACGGAAACGGTACTTTTACGATTACTTATACTGACGGAACTACTTTCGTAACCTCAAACTTGACAGGACCACAGGGTATTGCCGGAACTAATGGAACAAATGGAACCAACGGAAAAGGAATTACCAGTACAACGGATAATGGAAACGGTACTTTTACGATTACTTATACTGACGGAACTACTTTTGTAACTTCAAACTTAACCGGACCACAGGGTATTGCTGGAACCAATGGAGCCACTGGAAATGGAATTACCAGTACAACAGATAACGGAAACGGAACTTTCACTATTGCTTATACGGATGGCAGTTCTTTCACTACTTCAAACTTAACAGGACCAATTGGTGCACAGGGTGTTGCAGGAACCAATGGAACCAACGGAGTTGATGGAGCAACAGGTCCACAAGGAATCCAAGGTGTAGCAGGAAACGGAATCACCAGTACAACAGATAACGGAAACGGTACTTTTACAATTACTTATACAGACGGAACTACCTTCGTAACTTCTAACTTGACAGGACCACAGGGTATTGCTGGAATAAATGGAACCAACGGAACCAACGGAACTAATGGAACTAACGGAGCAGATGGAAAAGGTATCGCCAGTACAGCGGATAACGGAAACGGTACTTTTACAATCACTTATACTGACGGAACTACTTTCGTAACTTCAAACTTAACCGGACCACAGGGTGTTGCGGGAACTAATGGAACAAACGGAACAGACGGAAAAGGTATAGCCAGTACAACGGATAACGGAAACGGTACTTTTACAATTACTTATACAGACGGAACTACTTTCGTAACCTCTAACTTGACAGGACCACAGGGTATTGCCGGAACAAATGGAACAAATGGTGTTGCGGGAACTAATGGAACTAACGGGGCAGACGGAAAAGGTATCGCCAGTACAACGGATAACGGAAACGGTACTTTTACAATTACTTATACAGACGGAACTGCTTTCGTAACTTCAAACTTAACCGGACCACAGGGTATTGCGGGAACTAATGGAACAAACGGAACTAATGGAACTAACGGAGCAGACGGAAAAGGCATTGACAGTACAACGGATAATGGAAATGGTACTTTTACGATCACTTATACTGACGGAACTACTT
Organism: Flavobacterium sp. Root420; assembly: GCF_001427905.1. GTDB lineage: Bacteria > Bacteroidota > Bacteroidia > Flavobacteriales > Flavobacteriaceae > Flavobacterium. The sequence goes on along the minus strand of NZ_LMEF01000011.1, from coordinate 1,878 downwards.
TCGTAACCTCAAACTTTACGGGACCACAAGGTATTGCTGGAACAAATGGAACCAACGGAAAAGGAATTACCAGTACAACGGATAACGGAAACGGTACTTTTACGATTACTTATACTGACGGAACAACTTTCGTAACTTCTAACTTGACAGGACCACAAGGTATTGCCGGAACTAATGGAGCTAGTGGAGCCAACGGAGCAGACGGAAAAGGTATCGCCAGTACAACGGATGACGGGAACGGTACTTTTACGATTACTTATACAGACGGAACTACTTTCGTAACTTCTAACTTGACAGGACCGCAAGGTGTTGCGGGAACTAATGGAACAAACGGAATTGATGGAACTAATGGAACTAACGGAACAGATGGAAAAGGCATCGCTAGTACAACGGATAACGGAAACGGTACTTTTACGATCACTTATACTGACGGAACTACTTTCACTACTTCACTGGTGCACAAGGTGCTGCGGGAACTAATGGAACCAACGGAGCAGACGGAAAAGGCATCGCCAGTACAGCGGATAACGGAAACGGTACTTTTACGATTACTTATACAGATGGAACTACTTTCGTAACCTCAAACTTTACGGGACCACAGGGTATTGCTGGCACAAACCACTGGTATGTAGAGAGCACAACTACGCCAGCAACACTGAACAACCAAAATATTTATCAAAACGGAAATGTAGGAATAGGTAATTTTTCTGCAGAAAATCCTATTGCATTATTAGATGTTCGTGGTGCAGTACGTGGAGGTTTACCAAATACGGGGATCATTGGCTCAAACTCTGTAGCATTCGGTGCTTACAATGATGCAACCGGAACTACCTCTTCTGCATTTGGAACAGAAGTAACAGCTTCTGGCGACCAAGCAACAGCTATGGGGTATCAAACTTTAGCTAGTGGTAATTATGGATCTATTGCCGGAGGTAATCAATCTGTAGCAAGCGGACAATCTGCAATTGCATTAGGTAATAATACCACGGCTAGTGGTAGTGGCGCAGTTTCAATGGGACAGATTACACTAGCTTCCGGCTCTGGTTCAGTTGCTTTAGGACAGGGAACAACAGCAAGTTCTACAGGTGAAATATCGCTTGGTATGGCCAATGCAATTACGATAGGTGATGGCTTTAATCCTATACAAACCGATGCCTTGTTTCAGTTAGGTAATGGAAGTTCTGCGGGTACAACAATCTTTTCCCGTAACAATGCAGTTACCATTCTTAAAAATGCTCATACTGCTATAGGAGTTAATGGTTTAGAGGTTGCGGCAAAACCAACTGAGCTTTTAGATCTGGGAGGAGATGCAAGTGCCGGTAATGGAGGGCTCAAAATTAGAAATATTAACTCCCCGGCTTATACGGGTGCCGTTACAGATAATCTGGTTGTCGCTGATGCTACAGGGGTTCTTAAAACCATATCATCTTCAAATTTCACAGGAGCAACCGGGGCACAAGGAGTAGCGGGAACTAATGGAACTAACGGAGCAGACGGAAAAGGCATCGCCAGTACAGCGGATAACGGAAACGGTACTTTTACAATTACTTATACAGATGGAACTACTTTCGTAACCTCAAACTTTACGGGACCACAGGGTATTGCCGGAACAAATGGAACAAATGGTGTTGCTGGAACTAATGGAACTAACGGAGCAGATGGAAAAGGCATCGCCAGTACAACGGATAACGGAAACGGTACTTTTACGATCACTTATACAGACGGAACTACTTTCGTAACTTCTAACTTGACAGGACCACAGGGTGTTGCGGGAACAAACGGAACAAACGGAGTTGATGGTGCAACAGGTTCACAAGGAATCCAAGGGGTATCTGGAAACGGAATCACCAGTACAACGGATAATGGAAATGGTACTTT
>NZ_LMEF01000010.1:75575-76117 GCF_001427905.1 Flavobacterium sp. Root420 | reverse complement strand
TTCCATTAGCATCACTTACATTCCATTTAATTGTTGTWGTTCCWACTGGATAAACATCAGAAAGTRATTTTGCATCGCTTCTTACTCCTGTTGGAGTTCCAACYGTACAATTRTCTGTTGCAGATGCTGAAACAGTTACSGTTGCRCCGCAAATACCTGCATCAGCAGTTATAGTTTGATCTCCGTTTGAARCAATTACMGGAATTTCATTATCGGTTACCGTTACAGTTTGAGTTACCTCAACCGCAGCATTTCCATTAGCATCACTTACATTCCATTTAATTGTTGTAGTTCCAACTGGATAAACATCAGAAAGTRATTTTGCATCRCTTCTYACTCCTGTTGGAGTTCCAACYGTACAATTATCTGTTGCAGATGCTGAAACAGTTACSGTTGCACCGCAAATACCTGCATCAGCAGTTATAGTTTGATCYCCGTTTGAAGCAATTACAGGAATTTCATTATCGGTTACCGTTACAGTTTGGATAACTGCCACTGCTGCGTTTCCATTAGCATCGGTTACGTCCCAAGTAATTGTTGTT
>NZ_LMEF01000010.1:0-75538 GCF_001427905.1 Flavobacterium sp. Root420 | reverse complement strand
ATCTGTTGCAGATGCTGAAACAGTTACCGTTGCACCGCAAATACCTGCATCAGCAGTTATAGTTTGATCTCCGTTTGAAACAATTACCGGAATTTCATTATCKGTTACCGTTACAGTTTGGATAACTGCCACTGCTGCGTTTCCRTTAGCATCGGTTACGTCCCAAGTAATTGTTGTTGTTCCTACTGGATAAASATCMGWAAGYAATTTTGCATCGCTTCTYACTCCAATTGGAGTTCCAACCGTACAATTGTCTGTTGCAGATGCWGAAACAGTTACSGTTGCRCCGCAAATACCTGCATCAGCAGTTATAGTTTGATCTCCGTTTGAAGCAATTACCGGAATTTCATTATCGGTTACCGTTACAGTTTGGCCGCAAATACCTGCATCAGCAGTTATAGTTTGATCTCCGTTTGAAGCAATTACMGGAATTTCATTATCGGTTACCGTTACAGTTTGGATAACTGCCACTGCTGCGTTTCCGTTAGCATCGGTTACGTCCCAAGTAATTGTTGTAGTTCCAACTGGATAAACATCAGAAAGTGATTTGGCATCGCTTCTTACCCCTATTACTGTTAGAGTTCCAAGTGTACAGTTATCAGTCGCAGATGCAGAAACAGTTACGATTGCACCGCAAGTATTGGCATCAACATTTACATTTTGATCCCCGTTTGAAGCAATTACTGGAATTTCAATATCTTCAACTGTTATTGTTGCATTTACAGTCGATACATTTCCGTTATTGTCCGTAACAAATAAAACAACATCATGTGTACCTACATTAGCACAAGAATAGGTTATAGAACTTGCTTCAGATCCGGGTACTGGACCATAAGTAGCTTGAATAGCTAATCTTTTTGGAGTTCCGTTACATGGGTCTCCAAAGTTATTATTATCCGCAAGAATAGAAACGCTATTTTGCCCAATTAATAAACTAGAAACTTTACTTATACTAGTAGAAGAATTACATCCCCCTAAAGCATAATTACCACAGCTTCCTGATGGTGTTCCATAACTGGCAAAATCAACCTTAGTAAAAACGCTAGATGGTGCGGCTGTAAGTGTTAAATTGCTTCCTTCGTTAACCATATCACAAGCTGTTCCTACAGATCCAGAACCAAGTGCATAACTGCTAATACCGCAATTATCTGTACTTCCATTATTTATTTGAGTAGCGTTTACCGTTACACTTCCAGATGCATCTAACTGAACTGTAAGATTTTGAGCAATTGCAACTGGTTTTACATTATCTGCACCAACAGTTCCTTGTACCGTAAATGTATAAGGGTTTTCGTCTGCGTCATCACTTGCTATACTGACAACGGCAGTTTGTAAACCCGTTTGAGCACAAATAGGATTAAAACGAACTGAAAATGTTTGTGAACCCAAACCTGCAATTGTATTAGAAGCTGGCTGCGTTTGAACTGTAAAAGCACTGCTACCGCTTATGTTTACGATAGGAGTACCGGTTAATGTCAATGCATTTGTTGACCCTTGATTCTGAATTGTAAAAGTATGATCTAAGGCTGTTCCACCTGATAAATTTCCAAATTCAGTATTATCAGAAGCAATTGGCGAAGCGTCTCCATTTAAAATAGATACATTGCTGCCTTTGATATTGATTTCAGGGCCAGGAGTTGCATAATTTACAGTCACAATCGCATAAATACCTGGATTTCCAGGAATAACGTCCAGACCTTGGGTAGAGGTACCCGGACTAAAAAGCACCGTATTTAATCCTCCAACATTATAATCTGCAAGATTTAGTGTCCATGTTGTTAGAGCTGAACCTCCGGGAGTACATGAACAATAATAAGGCCCAGGCGTAGGTTGTAATGGTTGATTTACATTATTAAGCCTAACAGTCGAATTATCAGCGACATTGCTACAATTTACCGCATAATTAAGTTGTACTGTAACACTAGTAGGTGTGGCTGCACCAACAGATGTCCATCGGAATCCCATATCCGTATTTGCAGATCTGTAGCGAATAGTACTTCCGCAATTTTGTGCGTTTACAACATCCGACAAACCTACATTGTAAACCTGTGTCTGCGCAAACGAAGAAAAAGTCTGCAGGATTGTGATTATAATAATTAATAAAATCTTTTTTTTCATATCTAAATATGTTTTTTTGTTGGTTTTTTTTTATGATCTCCGAATTTTTATTTCGTAAACAGCAATAAATATCCTGTCCACTTTGTCAGTAACAATGGATATTTAATTGTCTTTCGACAATTTTTTTTAACTGGAAGGAAAATTAAAAACTGCTGGAACAATTATTTACATTATTTAATATGCAAATTCGAAATAAGGAGTTTTTTGAAAGTTGCGAAACACATTCGCGAAGTAAAGTAGTTTTATTCTCATATTGGTTGGTTTAAGATTATCGAACAAAATTATATCGAAATCTAAACGTCGAATAGCCCATTCGGACACATCAGTAGCCCGAAACGACCAACAAAATTCCCCATACCTAAAAGGCTGTTTAAAACTTGTGAAAGCCAAAAATTAAAACACTGTAAAACAATAACTTAAAAATAAAAACAGGTATAAATACGGTGTTTATAAAATCGTTCAAAAAAATCACATTCAGGACTGAAAAACTTAGGAAAAGAAAGAATTTTACACTGATTATAATCGAATTTCTGATGGCATTTTACCAAAACGCTTTTTGAAATTTGCCGTAAACTTGCTAGAACTTTTATAACCGGTCGCCAAGGCAATACTCTTTATCTGCATATCCGTATTTTGAATCATCTGCATCGCAAGAAGTAATTTTTTCTCTTTATGATATTGCATCATCGAAACACCATGAACGGACTTGAACGTTAATTTGAGTTTTGTTGGCGACAAATCAACCTTTTGCGCAATAAATTCTATTCCTAAAAAAGAATCTGTAATAGTATCTAGAAGCAGTTTTTCGGCTTTGGCAATTTTTCGATAATCTGGAGTATCAATTGGTAAATAATTTCCCTCTCGCTGTGCTAGAAACGCATTTTTAAAAAAAGCAGCAACCAATTGAAAGGCATTGGTTTTTAAAATTGACTTACTAAAAAAATCATGTTTATTGTTTTGTAAATTGATCAGGATTTCCTTTGATAATTCTTCCGCATTCGGCACAATATTCTGATACGTGATAAATCCGTTATCTGAATTTAGGAACTTTTTAATATGATTATCTTCTGGAAGCGTTTCAAAAGAAAAGTTGCGTTCTGCCCAATCTTTGCTAAAAGCAAATAGGAAAAATTCGCAAACCGATTCTTTATAAAAATAAGCACCAACCGGTGTCCCTGGCTTTTTAAAACCCCAATATTTACTCGAAAAAGGTGTTTTATCTGCGAAGGTATTCTGTAATTTTATTTCGCTTTCAAAGACCGAAAATGTAAGCGTATAATAATCACTCGGGAAATCATTATCATAAACTGCTTTTAGCATTACATTTTTCTTAAAAGTAATACTCGTAACAATTACCCAAAAGCCTTCTTCGATTTCGCGATAACGCATCACGCCTTTAGAAAAGGGATTATTTCTATAAACTGCCTGCTCTTCTTCAACATGATTTACTGAAGGAGAATTTATGATACTCTTAATAATAACTTGTGGAGAATTAGACAAATAAGGCAATTCAAAAAAGCCGTCTCTATAAAAATTGATATTCTCTTTTATGAATTTAACCCATTTTCCTACGTGCATATACTAGTATCAAATTTTAATTCTCTCTAAAAACGGATGGCAGTTCTCCAAATCTCTTTTTAAATGCGGCTGTAAATTTGCTTGCACTTTCAAAAGCGGTAATTACAGCAATAATTTGAATTTCGATTTGCGAATTTTGAATTAATTGTTTAGCCAAAAGCATATTTTTTTCTTTGTGGTATTGTAGCATCGAAAATCCAAAAACGGTTTTAAAGTTGTTTTTTAGTTTCGTTGCAGAAGTATTTACCGCATCTGCTATTGCCTCAATACCTAAAAAAGAACTATGCAAGTTGTGCAGAATCATTTTTTCGACTTTAGCAACATTAGCATAATCGAGATTGCTGAGCGAAATATTATCTTCAATACGGCTGTCTTCAAAAGAATTACTAAAAAATTCTGTAATTAATTTCAAGCAATTTTTCTTTAGTGCTGCCCTCGTAAGTTCGATTTGATCATCAGATTCTAAAATATTTGATATTTTTTTAGATAATACATGCGCTTTTGGAGCAATATCCAGCCAGGTATAAAATCCTTTCTGTGAATTAAAAAAACGTTCTAAAACACCTTTTTTACAAAATTTATCCGATTTAAGATTTTTATCGACCCATTCTTTATTGATGGCAATATTAAAAAACTTGCCTTTCGTGCCTTTATAAAAATAAGTGGCAACTTCGGTATCTGGTTTATAAAAGGTCCAACAGGTACTTAGCAAAACAATATCTTCAGAATCTTTTACCGGAAATCGGTATTCAAAAACTGAAAAAGACAAAATGTAATAATCCTTAGTATGATCTTGCGTATAAGTCGCTTTGGCAAGAATATTTTCATTCATTTCAAGATTGGTTTCCAAAATCCAAAACCCATCGTCAATTGTTCGATAACGCATCGTCCCTTTCCAAAAAGCATTGTCTGTAATAATGATTTGCTTTGATGGATTATGTTTAACAATAGGCAGTTTTATCAGGCTGTCTAACATAACTTGAGGAGAATTTGAAAGATAAGGAAGTTCGAAAAAATCATCTTTTAAAAGAAAAAGATATTTCTGAATATGGTTGGCCCAATTGTTTGTGGTCATGTACTTACAAAATCTGCAATAGTTGAAAATCAGAGTCAAACCTACACATTTTACGGCTATCAATCAAAATTTAAAAAGTAGTTATTTCAAAAATTAGTGCAGATTTGTGTAAAGATTTTTTTTTAGTTTCAAAAATTTTAAAATATAGCAATTCAATACACAATAAATTGGCATTTCTATTTTATCAAGTATCTTTGCAAAAACACAACACAAAAATGAATTATTTTTCTTCTGATTTTAAATTAGGAATATTAGGCGGCGGACAATTAGGCAAAATGCTTTTGTCTGACACCAGAAAATTTGACATACAAACTTATGTTTTAGATCCGAGTGACGAAGCTCCGAGTAAAATTGCCTGCAACAAATTCTTTAAGGGCGATTTAATGGATTATGAAACGGTTTATAATTTTGGAAAACAGGTTGATGTTTTGACTTTTGAAATTGAATTGGTTAACCTTGAAGCTTTAACCCAATTAGAAAACGAAGGCGTAAAAGTGTATCCTTCTCCAAAAACCTTAAAAGGAATTCAAAATAAAGGAACTCAAAAAGATTTTTATATAGCAAGCAATATTCCGACAGCATCGTATTTACGATTTGATTCTCCGGCACATTTGCAAAAATCAGTCGGAAATAATGAAATCACAATTCCGTTTGTCTGGAAATGTACAGAGTTTGGATATGACGGAAATGGCGTAAAAGTGATTCGTCAGATTTCTGACATGGATGATTTACCAAATGTTGAATGTATTGCCGAAACAATGGTGCCGTTCAAAAATGAATTGGCCGTTATTGTGTGCAGAAATCCATCAGGAGAAATAAAAACGTACCCAGTTGTCGAAATGGAATTTCATCCGGAAGCAAATCAAGTAGAATATGTAATCTGTCCGGCAAGAATCGACGAAAAAGTAGCCGAAAAAGCCAGAGCAATTGCTTTGAATGTTTCGGAGAAATTTAATCACGTTGGTTTATTGGCAGTTGAAATGTTCCAAACCAATGAAGATGAGATTTTAGTAAACGAAGTCGCTCCTCGCCCACATAATTCTGGTCATTATTCTATTGAAGCAAGCTATACTTCCCAATTCGAAAATCATTTACGTGCCATTCTGGATCTTCCTTTAGGAAACACTGACAGCAAAGTTGCCGGTGTTATGGTAAATTTAGTGGGTGCAGAAGGTTTTTCCGGAGATGTAGTTTACGAAAACATCGAAACTATTTTAGGATGGAACGGCGTTACACCACATATTTACGGTAAAAAACAAACCAGACCTTTCAGAAAAATGGGTCACGTTACAATTGTAAATGAAGATATGCAAGAAGCGAGAAGAATTGCTGAGGAGGTTAAGAATACGATTAGAGTGACCAGTGTTCAGTAATTAGTTTTCAGTCGTGGTCACAGAGGCTTTAGCCGAATTAGTGAAACAAACAAAATAAAACTATATTCAGTCATAGTTTTCAGTCACAGCAAAAACCTGAAACTTGAAACTTGAAACTTGAAACAAAATAAACAAAAAACAAAATGAGTAAAGTAGCCATCATAATGGGAAGTATCTCTGACATGCCAGTCATGCAGGATGCCATCGACATATTAAAACAATTTAATATTGAAGTTGAAGTTGATATCGTTTCGGCACACAGAACGCCGGAAAAATTATTCGATTTCAGTAAAAATGCACACACTCGCGGAATCTCGGTAATTATTGCCGGAGCTGGAGGTGCAGCGCATTTACCGGGAATGGTCGCTTCAATGTCACCGCTCCCTGTAATTGGAGTTCCGGTAAAATCAAGTAATTCAATTGATGGCTGGGATTCAGTTTTATCGATTTTACAAATGCCAGGCGGCGTTCCAGTTGCAACTGTTGCTTTGAACGGAGCAAAAAATGCGGGGATTTTGGCTGCGCAAATCATCGGAAGCCATGATAAAAAAGTCCTTGACACAATTATCTCTTATAAAGAAGAATTGAAAGCAGCAGTTAATAAAGCGGCTGAAGGATTGAAAAAATAAGATTATTCCGCAGAGATACACAAAGAAAGACACAGAGATTCGCTAAGATTTTTTATAGAACTTTGCGAATCTCTGTGTCTTTTCTTAGCGAATCTTTGTGAAACAAAAATTTACAGTTAACAAAAAGATTGAAACTTAGAAAAAATAAAAATATATTAAAAAAGGCTTCACATTACGCGAAGCCTTTTTCTATTTAAAACATTTTCTTTCTTTTAGAAACTACGCTTCATTTTCAATTTCCTCCAGAACAGCCTCAAATTCAGATTCTGTAATATCTTCTTTATTTATCCAATTCTCTGAGGTAATTAAACTATAATTGACATCATCTTTAGTATCCAATTCCCAAACAATACCTTCTGCTTCAGGAAATGGAATGTTTTGAGACATTTGATTTTCAAATAATCTTTTAATAAGATTTCTGTCAGAAAGACCATTATTCAATAACTTCAATATATTTTCCGCTGTCAGTTTTTGTGCTTCGCCATTAGTTGGTGTCATGGAGAAATGAACAACAGAAGCTTTTGCATTTGGAAATTTCCCATTATACGCTTTAAAAAGCAATTGATTGACATGAAACAATGTGCCTTGCATGTGTATTTCCGGATATTCTTCACAAACTTTATCAATTAACATATTGTTCGAGATTTGCTCAATTTGTCCTTCACTTAATTGATCTCCCAACTTATATTCTAACACAATCTGTGCAGCTTCATTAGGTTCGTAATCAGAAATAGCCATCTCTAATAATTCCGGCAAAGTGCTTTTCTCTGCTGTAGCCCCATCGGGATAATTGAATTTTTGTAATAACGCAACAAAATCGGCATCTGACCAGTATCCTTCTACTTCATTCACCGTATCTATATTCTTAATTGCAACTTGATAATTCATCCTTTTAATTTTTATAATTACGATTAGTGTTTTATAATTCAAACCTATTTTCTCAATTTACGCTTTTAATAACTCTTACGCCAATAAATAACATATCTATAACACAATTTAAGACGATTTTATGCCAAGAATCAATTTCATATAGAGGTTTACATTTTTATAAATTGCTATCTTTGGAATTCAAAAAATTTGACTTCAATTAATAAAAAAATAGTATATCATAATGAGTGTTTTACTTTCAAAATTCAATACCAAACATAATACAGCACCTTTTTCGCAAATTAAAATCGAAGATTATTTCCCAGCTTTTCAGGAAGGAATTACTTTGGCTAAAGCCGAAATTGATGCTATCGTAAACAATCCCGAAGCACCAACTTTTGAAAACACAGTGGTGGCAATGGATTTTGCCGGAGATATTTTAGATCGTCTTTCCAGCATTTTCTTCAATTTGAATTCGGCAGAAACGAGTGACGAAATGCAGAAAATCGCACAGGAAGTTTCGCCTTTACTATCAGAATTCGGAAATGACATTACACTAAACGCTGCTTTGTTTGCTAAAATAAAAATGATTTACGAGCAGAAAGAAACTTTAAATCTGAATCCGGAACAAACAACACTTTTAGATAAAAAGTATAAAAGTTTCTCCAGAAATGGAGCTAATTTGCCAGAAGATAAAAAAGATCAATTACGCGAAATCGACAAAGAATTATCAAAATTGAGTCTTCAGTTTGGCGAAAATGTTTTAGCAGAAACCAATGCATTCGAATTGCATTTGACTGATGAAAGTGATTTAGCAGGATTACCAGAAGGAACTATTGAAGCCGCCAGATTATTAGCAAAAGAAAGAGACAAAGAAGGTTGGATTTTTACTTTAGATCATCCAAGTTACGTTCCGTTTTTAACTTATGCGGATAATCGTGAACTGCGTAAAAAAATGGCAATCGCTTTTGGGGCAAGATCATTTCAAAATAATGAGTTTGACAATCAGGAAAATGTACTGAAAATAGCCAAACTTCGTTTTGAAAGAGCCAATTTATTGGGTTATAAAACGCATGCTCATTTTGTTCTCGAAGAAAGAATGGCCGAAAGTCCGGAGAAAGTTTTCTCTTTCCTAAATGATTTATTAGCAAAAGCAAAACCCGCGGCTCAAAAGGAATTTGCTAAATTAACTGCTTTTGCAAAGAAATTAGACGGAATCGAACAATTGGAAAAATGGGACGGTGCTTATTACTCCGAAAAATTAAAACAACAGCTTTTTAATTTAGACGATGAAAAACTGAAACCTTATTTTCAGTTAGAAAAAGTTTTAGACGGAGCCTTTACTGTTGCCCAAAAATTATACGGATTAACATTCACTGAAGTTTTTGACATTGATAAATACCACGAAGAAGTTACAACTTATGAAGTTAGAGATGCTAATAACAATTTAGTTTCTATTTTCTATGCTGATTTCTTCCCAAGAAAAGGAAAAAGAAACGGTGCCTGGATGACTTCATTCAAATCACAATCTATAAAAGACGGCGTAAACGAAAGACCACATATTTCGAACGTTTGTAACTTTACAAAACCTACAGAAACAAAACCTTCGTTATTGACTTTTAATGAAGTGACAACTTTATTCCACGAATTTGGGCACGGCTTGCATGGAATGTTGGCCAACACAACGTATCCGAGTTTGTCCGGAACTTCTGTTTTTTGGGATTTTGTAGAATTACCAAGTCAAATTATGGAAAACTGGTGTTACGAACCGGAAGCTCTGGCTTTGTTTGCCAACCACTACGAAACCGGAGAAATTATTCCGATTGAATACGTTCAGAAAATTAAAGAAAGTGCAAGTTTTCAGGAAGGAATGGCAACTTTGCGTCAGTTAAGTTTTGGATTATTAGATATGGCGTGGCACGGACAAGATCCGACCAACATTAGCGATTTAAAAGTTTTTGAAACCGAACAATTTGCGAATACACAATTGTATCCTGATGTGAAAGAAAATGCGATGAGTACCGCTTTCTCTCATATTTTTCAAGGTGGATATTCTTCCGGATATTACAGCTACAAATGGGCTGAAGTTCTGGATGCTGATGCCTTTGAATATTTCCAGGAAAAAGGTATTTTCAATAAAGAAGTAGCAACAAAATTCAAAGACAATGTGCTTTCAAAAGGAGGAACAGAACATCCGATGGTTTTGTACAAACGTTTTAGAGGTCAGGAACCAAAACCAGAAGCTTTGTTAAAGAGAGCGGGATTATTGTAAATTTTAGATTTTAGATTAAAACCGAGGTAGAAGTGCTTCGGTTTTTTTATTCCGTTTTGATTCAAACGCTACCGATAATTTTACTTATCTTCATTTTTTTACATCATCTATAAAAAATATAATTTGAAAAAATATTTAAAAATACTCGTTTATCTTTTTATTGTTGAATTGATTGCCGTTTTATCGGTGAACCTATATGTGAAGTCTGCTACCAAATCCTATATTCATCACTCCTTAAAAAGATTCCCGAAGAATGATGTTGGAATTATTTTCGGCGCTGGAATTAAAGGGGATCAGCCAAGTAAATATTTAAAAGACAGACTTGATGCCGGAATCCTACTATGGAAAGCAAAACGTATCAATAAAATTTTACTTTCCGGAGATAATGGCCGTGACGAATATGATGAATTAACTGTAATGAAAAATTACTGTTTTAATCATGGAGTTGACACTACCAAAATATTTATCGATTATGCAGGTTTCGACACCTACTCGACCATGTATCGCGCCAAACATATTTTTAAAATTAAAAAAGCAACTTTAATCTCTCAGGAATATCATTTAAACCGGGCCATTTATATCGGACAAAAACTCGGAATTAAATCGGTTGGATATTCAGCAAATAAAGGAGAATATCGGGGATATAAATATGTTTGTTTCAGAGAATATGGTTCGATTTTTAAATCCTTTTTTGATGTTTTAAGAAATCGGGAGCCACATTTTTTAGGAAATCCAATTGATATTAATGGAGTTTCTAATTATTCTAAAGAGGATAAACGATAAAAAAAGTCCGAAGTAAAATTACTTCGGACTTTTTTTATCGTTTAAAACTTCCAAATAATCCAAGACAGATTCTTGAAATTCTTCTTCAAGTTCAATTATCGAAGCGCCCTCAAAAGTTACTACATCATTAATTCCCTTAATTTTCCCGAAAAAGACTCTATCTTCTTCTGAAAATTCGACGCTTCCCTTGTATCCTTTAAATTCAAAATAATTTTCCATTTCTATAATTTAAATTATATACAAATATAAGAAAATACACCGAATATCAATCTTTTAAAATAAACTTTCATTTATTTTTGAAAGTTTAAAAACTTTTACTTACATTTGATCTATGGAATTCAAAGAAGCAAAAAATAAGTTCGTACAAACCTGGGGAGCATTAGGTTCTCAATGGGGAATTAATAAAACCATGGCGCAAATCCATGCTTTATTAATGGTCTCAAATGAAGCCGTTTCGATGGAGGACATTATGGATGAATTGCAGATTTCGCGTGGAAACGCCAGCATGAACCTAAGAGCTTTAATGGATTGGGGTATTGTATATAAAGAATACAAAGCCGGAGAAAGAAGAGAGTTTTTTACAGCCGAAAAAGATTTAGACGAATTAGCAGTAAAAATTTCGAGAGAAAGAAGTAAGAGAGAAATTAAACCTGCTCTTAAAATCTTAAAAGAAGTTTCGACAATTGAAGCAAAAGATTCAGCTGAAGAAAAACACTTTGTAGATCAGACTTCTAAATTGTATGACTTTGTTTTAAAAGCAGATAACATGTTGGATAAAATGACAGAATTCAATGAAAACTGGTTAGGGCGTTTGGTTCTAAAAATAATGAAGTAAAAAAATTTAATTAAAACTTTCATTTTTTTCTGAAAGTTTAAAACAAACAATAATTATGATAACTTTTACCAACCTACACAAAATCAACAAAATATTTTATTTTACAACTCTTGGACTTTACCTTTTTGTATATTTTGGAATGTTATTCCAAATAGTTTTGGGGATTGTTCAAATAACAATAGCAATTATTTTACTTGCAAAAATGAAGGAACTCAGTGAAGAAAAAAAGAGAAAAATTAAGCTTTACTGGCTTTTAGTTGTAACAGCTTTTTTACTTATCCTTACCAATTCTGTGTACGGAAATGATTTAGGGAATTTCATTTGTCTCTTTTTATTTCCAATGTTAATAGCAACATACTTCTACTTTTTGACCGCAAATATCACTTCTGATTCATTTCTGAAAGCAGAATGGGAAAACCTCGCTCTTTTCAATTATGAAGTTGATGCTAAAATATTAGAAAAATATATTCCGAGTGGTACCGAAATAGATTTATGGAACAACAAATGTTATGTGAGTTTGGTTGGTTTCATGTTTAAAAATACCAAAGTTTTGGGATTGAAAGTTCCGTTTCATATCAATTTTGAAGAAGTAAATTTGAGATTTTATGTAAAACGTTTTGAAAACGGAGAATGGAAACGCGGAGTAGTTTTCATCAAAGAAATTGTTCCTAAAAAAGCGATCAGTTTTATTGCGAATACTTTGTATCAGGAAAATTATGAAACTCAAAAAATGAGACATGAAATCATTGAAAACGAAAACACAAATATTTTTATCTATCAATGGAAAAATAAAGAAAACTGGAATAGCATTCAATTAGAAACTGAAAAAATTCCAACCCCAATTGCAATTGATTCTGAAGCTGAATTTATTACTGAACATTATTTCGGTTATACCAAAATCAATGAAGAAGTTACTTTTGAATATGAAGTTCAACATCCGAGATGGGAACAATTTGAAGTCTTGAGTTATAATATTGATATTGATTTTAGAGAAACGTACGGACGAGATTTTGAGTTTTTACAAATCCAAAATCCTATTTCTGTTTTTCTGGCAAAAGGGTCTGCGATTGAAGTAAAAAACAAACGTAAACTAGCAATTGAAGATCTTTTTATACCACGCGGTTTAAATTATGAATATTAACCATAAAAATAATCGTCATGAACCTCAACATTATTGGATACTTTATCTACCTCGCCATTACGATTTTTATCATTTTGAAAGTTGGAAAAATATGCTACAGGAACGGAAACATATACGTAGCAGAACTGATTCCAAATCATGTTGATATCTGCCAAAAAATAAATCAGGTTTTGCTATTGGCTTATTACCTTCTTAATATTGGTTATTGTGCAATGACACTTATTTCGTGGCAAAAAATTTCATCCTCAACACAACTAATCGAAACCATCGGAATAAAAACAGCAGTCATCATTTTCATCATTTCAATATTACATTATCTCAATATCATTATTCTAACCAGGTACATTCATAAATTAATTAAATAACATTTTAAATCAAATATCATGGAAACTACAAAAATCTTAATCGGTTACGCCATTTATTTACCAATCGCTTTATTCCTTACGTATTATGTTTCTAAAACACTTTTCAAAAACGGAAAAATCTTTATGCTGGATATTTTCAAAGGGAGAGAAGACATTGCAGAAGCAACTAACAAACTTTTCGAAACCGGATTTTATCTTTTAAATATTGGCTTTGCTCTAATGATTCTGGAAATGCACTTATATGACAATAATTATCAGGAATTAATTGAAAGATTAAGCTACAAAATTGGCGGATTTTCTATCTATCTTGGTATCATGTTATTCTTCAACTTATACTTTTTCTTTAGAGGAAAAAGAAAAGCCAAAGAAGCGCAGCAAGAAGAAAGATTAGTTTTTAAAGCATAAATTCTTCATTCAGAAACCCGACAGGTTTTAAAAACCTGTCGGGTTTAACTACTAAAGCGATATAAAAAACTCACAATGAAAAAACTCATCATCGCAGCCGGAACAGGATTTTTAGGACAGGTTTTAGTCAATCATTTCAAAGATAAATTTGAAGAGATTGTAATACTGACGAGAGGCAAATCTCAAATAAAAGACGAAATAAAATATGTAAACTGGAACGCCAGAACTTTTTCTGGTTGGGAGAACGAACTAGAGAATGCAACAGTTTTAATCAATCTTGCCGGAAAATCTGTTGATTGTCGTTATACTAAAAAGAACAAAAAAGAAATTTTATTATCACGAATTGAAAGCACTAAGATTTTGAACAAAGCCGTTTTAAATTGTCAAAACCCACCGAAGCATTGGCTGAATTCATCAACTTCAACTATTTATCGTTTTTCATTAGACAAACAAATGGATGAAATTGATGGTGAAATTGGTAATGATTTTTCTATAAATGTGGCGCTTTCCTGGGAAAAGGCTTTCTTCAAAACCGAAACACCAAATACTTTAAAAACCGCTTTGCGAACATCAATTGTTTTAGGTAAGAATGGAGGCGCTTTCATTCCGCTAAAAACTTTAGCAAAGATTGGTTTTGGAGGGAAACAAGGAAAAGGAAATCAGTTTATAAGCTGGATTCACGAAGAAGATTTTGCCAATGCAATTGATTTTATTCTTCAAAAAGAAATCGTTGGAGTTATAAATGTCGTTTCTCCGGAACCAATTCGTAATGCAGATTTTATGCAGAAACTTCGAAAAGCAGTTGGTTTTCCATTCGGAATTCCCATGAACACTTTCTTATTAGAAATTGGATCTTTTTTCATTCGAACAGAAACAGAATTGGTTTTAAAAAGTAGAAATGTGATTCCGAAACGGCTTTTGGATAATGAGTTTCAATTTAAATTTGGAAATATTGATGAAGCTTTTGAAAATTTATCACAAAAATGAGTCGAAACTATATACTCGGCCATTGGATAATAACCCTATTATCCGGCCCTATAATTTTAATTTTAATAAATCAACTATTTAATTCCAGTTTTGGAAGCATTTTAGGCTTTTTCCAAATATATCCACTAATGATAATTATGGGTTTTATGTTTTCAATACCAACCTATCTCCTTTTAATTTTCATTTTTATGTTTATCGAAGAAAAAAGTATAAAAAATAGTTACATAAAAATATTTTTTACCTTGACAGTTGTAATTGGAATTTGGATAACAACAGCTATCATTGGCGGAACTATTTCGGATAATATTGCAATATCTTATACAATAGCTGCTATTATTATCGGATTCTTTTTTAAGTCACAATTGAAATATGAAGAAAAAAAATAGAATAGATTTTTTTAAGCTCCAGCGGAGCATAATATTTATAAAACACAAAATGCGTCGTTCATTTAAGCTCCAGCGGAGCGATATCTTTGTCTTCTAATTATTTCTAAAACATTTAGCCCCAATGGGGCTTTATACACTCTAACGATATGAATCTATAAATATGGCGCCCCGCTGGGACTTGAAACACACCAACTAATCATGACAACAATTCATCTCACAACAAAAATAAAAGTGTCAAAACAAACTGTTTTCGACGCTTCAAGAAATATAGACATTCATCAACAATCTGCAAGCAAATCAAATGAAAAAGTAATTGCCGGCGTAACCTCAGGATTAATCAATTTAAACGAAACGGTTACGTGGCGAGGCAAACATTTCGGATTTTATCTTACGCATAAAAGCCGAATCACAACAATGAATCTGCATGATTATTTTGTGGATGAAATGGAAAATGGCAAGTTCAAATCTTTCAAACATGAACATTTTTTTGAAGAAGAAAATGGAATAACCATTATGAAAGACAAATTACAATATGAAACGCCGTTTGGAATTTTCGGAGAACTATTTGACATTTTATTTCTCGAAAAACATCTGACTCAATTTCTTTTAGAAAGAAATAAAATCTTAAAAGAAGTTTGTGAAATCTAATTATCATCATCCAAAGTAATAATCTCATCTTCGATACCGCCTTTTTTGAAGAAAAAGTCATGGATTAAAAAAACAGTAAAAGTGTTAACCAAAAGATGCGCCATGTAAGTATAGAAATTCATAGGCACAAAAAGACTGTAAATCAAAGTCGTCAAAATGGAAGTAAGTACCATCATGAAATTTTGATAATATCTAATAAGTGATTCATTTAAAAAATAAAATACCAGCAGCAATAATCCGAATAAGCGGTTAAGCAAACCAACAAAAAGAATAGAAAGTCCACATATCAAAACCGACATTCCAAGATAAGAACCTATAATAAATGGCCAGATAAAAGCCAGGAAAAACATCCATCCGAAGAAAAACAAAATAAATTGCACTTGTGTAAACTTCATTCCAAAAAAGGAGACATCTTTTTGCATATTGGCTTATTTATTTTCAAATATAGAATTAAAAAATATTAAAGAAAAACAATCATCAGCCACCAAAATATCGGAACGCTTTCAACCCAGAAAGAAGTATAATATTTAGAGCGATTTGGGTTTGCAAATGCAATAAACAACATGAGCATAATAACCATAATAAGATTTATGATAAGTTCATGAAAAGTAAAACTCAATATACCCACAATCCAAAACGGAACTAAAAGTGAAAACCCCAAGATTTTAGTTTTCTTCACGCCAATAGTTTGCGGAACTGTCTGCAAGTGCGGATCATCATTGGCCAGATCCAAAATTTCAAAAACCAGAATCAGCACAAAAACCAATACAAAACGCTGAATGCATTTAATAAAAAAGTTAGCTGTAAAAGGAATTTCGGCATTTATTATGGGCAAAACCAACGTTGCTCCAACCCAGCAAAGTGCTACAATATAAATTTTTACTCCGGCCCAGTTTCTGGCATTTTTACGATTCGGAAAAAACGGAAGTGTATAAAGTGCCGTCACCGCAAAAATCCCTACAGAAACAATTTGAGTAATTCGTTGTAAATGGAAAAAATAATAGCCTACTAAAATCAGTGAAATAAAACTCAAAACAGCTATAATTTTCAGCTGAATTCCAATCGGATTTTTTTTAACGCGAACTAATGCGTCATATTTAACAAAATTATATCCCACAATTGTTCCAAAAAAAACAAACAACGCCATCGCTTCATCATATTGAATATGAAACACATGAAACGTAACTCTAACTAAAGCATAACACGATAAAGCCACATGAATACTGCTATTCAGGTAAAAATCTAATATCTGTTTCAAAAATTTCATATCTCAAATCTAATCAATTATTAACAAATCAACTCTTTGGTTATAAATTTCATAAAAATTGAAGTTAAAAATACCCATTAAATTATTAATAATACTTAATTTTGCGCCACAAAAAAACAACACATTTACTATAAAATGTAATAAACCTTTGTAATTCGTGATTTATTGGAATTTACTTTGCTACTTACATTGACTAAAAAAACTAGATAGCTACAAATGAAAACAGATGCTTTTGCTTTAAGACACATTGGCCCAAGAGAAACAGATCTTCAACACATGTTAAAGACCATTGGAGCGGAATCGATTGAACAACTTGTTTATGAAACCCTTCCGGACGATATTCGTTTAAAAGCGCCTTTGAATTTAGATCCTGCAATGACGGAGTACGAATTCGCAAATCATATTCAGGAACTGGGAAAGAAAAATAAAGTATTCAAATCCTATATTGGTTTGGGTTATCATCCCACTATCGTTCCCGCTCCAATTCAAAGAAATATCTTCGAAAATCCGGGATGGTATACGGCTTACACACCGTATCAGGCAGAAATTGCTCAAGGTCGTCTTGAAGCTATTTTAAATTTCCAGACTACTGTTAT
The DNA here is from genome assembly GCF_001427905.1 of Flavobacterium sp. Root420. GTDB lineage: Bacteria > Bacteroidota > Bacteroidia > Flavobacteriales > Flavobacteriaceae > Flavobacterium. The sequence continues at coordinate 58,213 of NZ_LMEF01000010.1, read as the reverse complement.
TGAATTATCAGGAATGGAAATTGCCAATGCCTCTTTATTAGATGAAGGAACTGCTGCTGCAGAAGCTATGGCTTTACTTTTTGATGTTCGTACACGTGACCAAAAGAAAAACAATACAAACAAATTTTTCGTTTCTGAAGAAATTTTACCACAAACTTTATCGATCCTGCAAACACGTTCAACTCCGGTTGGAATTGAATTAGTTGTTGGAAACCACGAAACCTTTGATTTTTCAAATGAGTTCTTCGGAGCCATTTTACAATATCCGGGCAAATATGGTCAGGTAAACGATTATACTGCTTTTGTTGCTAAAGCAAAAGAAAATGAAATCAAAGTAGCTTTTGCTGCGGATATTTTATCACTAGCTACCTTAACTTCTCCGGGAGAAATGGGAGCTGCAGTAGTGGTTGGAACTACACAGCGTTTTGGTGTCCCAATGGGTTACGGTGGTCCTCACGCTGCTTTCTTCGCAACTAAAGACGAATACAAACGATCTATGCCAGGCCGCATTATCGGAGTTTCTATCGATGTAAACGGGAATCGCGCTTTACGTATGGCATTAGGAACTCGTGAGCAGCACATTAAACGTGAAAAAGCAACTTCAAATATTTGTACAGCTCAGGTTTTATTAGCGGTTATGGCCGGAATGTATGCAGTTTACCACGGGCCAAAAGGATTACAATATATTGCTGGTAAAGTTCACGCATCGGCAGTTACTACTGCTGAAGCTTTAAATAAACTAGGCGTTTACCAAACCAACACGGCTTACTTTGATACTATTTTGGTAAAAGCAGACGCTCAAAAAGTAAAAGCCGTAGCGGAAAAAAACGAAGTAAACTTCTTCTATGTTGATGCCGATACCATTTCGATCTCATTCAACGAAACAACTTCTATCGCTGACATCAACCAGATTATTGCCATTTTTGCTGAAGCTTTAGGAAAAGAAACTTTTACCGTTTCTGAACTAACTGCTGCAAGTCAATTACCTGCTTCATTAGAAAGAACGTCGCCTTTCTTAACGCATGATGTATTCAACAATCATCATTCAGAAAGTCAGATAATGCGTTACATCAAAAAGTTAGAGCGTAAAGATTTATCATTGAATCATTCAATGATTTCATTAGGTTCTTGTACGATGAAATTAAACGCAGCTTCGGAAATGCTGCCTTTATCAATGCCAAACTGGAACAGCATTCACCCTTTTGCACCAGTTGAGCAGGCTGAAGGTTATATCACGATGCTTAAAAAGTTAGAAGAGCAATTAAATGTAATTACCGGTTTTGCCGGAACAACATTGCAGCCTAACTCAGGAGCTCAGGGAGAATATGCTGGTTTAATGGCTATTCGTGCTTATCATTTGTCAAGAAACGAGGGGCACCGTAATGTATGTTTGATTCCTTCATCAGCTCACGGAACCAATCCTGCTTCTGCAGCGATGGCCGGAATGAAAATCATCGTTACTAAAACTACTCCGGAAGGAAACATCGATGTAGAAGATTTGAGAGAAAAAGCGATTGAACATAAAGATGATTTATCTTGTTTAATGGTAACCTATCCTTCTACCCACGGAGTTTTCGAATCTTCCATTATTGAAATCACTAAATTAATCCACGACAATGGCGGATTAGTATATATGGATGGTGCTAATATGAACGCGCAAGTTGGATTAACAAATCCAGCTACAATTGGCGCTGACGTTTGTCACTTAAACTTACACAAAACATTCGCTATTCCTCACGGTGGTGGCGGACCTGGAGTTGGACCAATCTGTGTAAACGAAAAACTGGTTCCATTTTTACCAACAAACCCAATCTTAAAAGTAGGTGGTGAACAAGCTATTACCGCTATTTCATCTGCACCTTACGGATCAGCTTTAGTTTGTTTAATTTCTTACGGTTACATCACAATGATGGGTGCTGACGGATTAAAAAGTGCTACAGAACATGCTATTTTGAATGCTAACTATATGAAAGCCCGTTTCGAAGGACACTACCCAATTCTTTATACAGGAGAATGCGGAAGAGCTGCTCACGAAATGATTTTAGATTGTCGTTCATTTAAAGAAAACGGAATTGAAGTTGGTGATATCGCGAAGCGTTTAATGGATTACGGTTTCCACGCTCCTACGGTTTCTTTCCCGGTTGCAGGAACTTTAATGATCGAGCCTACTGAATCTGAAGATCTAGCAGAGTTAGACCGTTTTTGTGATGCTCTTATCTCAATCAGAAAAGAGATCGAAGCTGCAACAGCAGATGATAAAAACAACGTATTGAAAAATGCCCCTCACACATTGGCAATGTTAACTACTGATAACTGGGCTTTCCCTTACACGAGAGAAAAAGCAGCTTACCCATTAGAGTATATTGCAGAAAATAAATTCTGGCCATCAGTTCGTCGTGTTGATGATGCATACGGTGACAGAAATTTAGTTTGTAGCTGTGCGCCAATCGAAGCTTACATGGAAAACTAAGAAATAAGTTTTTCTATATTATATCAAAACCCGACAGGTCTAAAACTTGTCGGGTTTTGCATTTTTAGTTCTTTTTGTTTCAGGTTTCAAGTTTAAAGTTCGGCTGTAACGTGAAACTTGAAACCTGAAACTTCTAAACCTTTATAATTAGGGCGTGCCAGTATTTAAAAAAAGGCCTAATCAACTTTGCGCCTATGAGGCCTTTTCTTAAATACTGTCGGGCTTTCGCTGCTACTGCGGTAGCTTAGCTCTATCCCTCACGCGGAAAAAGAGAATATAGAAGAAAGAGGAAAGAACAAAGAGGATAAATTAAAGGAATTGTAGCCATAAAGTATGTCATTACTAGGAACGAGGACACGGCCAATCGCAAATTATATGTCACGCAAAAACCTGAAACTTGAAACCTGAAACAAAAAAAACTTTCCTCAAAATTCCATTTCAAACGTTTGAAATCTCGGTAAAATTCAAATTTCATTAAAAAATTAACAAAATATCCAAACAAAAAATTGTTTTTTGATAATTATATGCATGCATAGTATTTTTTATGACAGTTATCATAATTTTATTTATAATTTAGCAATAAATTTATCGGATAATTAAGGAATAATGAAAATAAAAATAATAGGTATAGGAAGTTATATTCCCAATAAGGAAGTAAGCAATACTGATTTTGACAAACATGTTTTTTTAAATGAAGACGGAACTCCTTTTGGTTACCCAAATGAAGTTGTAATTAAAAAATTCAAAGGCATCACCGGGATCGAAAACCGTCGTTATGCTGAAACTCAACATAACGCCTCAGATTTAGCTTTTTTTGCTGCTGAAAAAGCAATTGAAAACGCTGGAATAGACCGTGAAACTTTAGATTATATCATTTTCGCCCATAACTTTGGCGATGTAAAATCAGGAACACATCAAACGGATATTTTACCAAGTTTAGCGACTCGTGTAAAAAATAAATTGGCTATCAAAAACCCAAAATGTGTTGCTTACGACATTCTTTTTGGATGCCCGGGCTGGATCGAAGGTGTTCTGCAAGCGAACGCATTTATCAAATCCGGAATGGCAAATCGCGTTCTGGTAATTGGAGCCGAAACCTTATCAAGAGTGGTTGACGATCACGATCGTGATTCAATGATTTATTCTGACGGTGCAGGAGCTTCAATTTTAGAAGGCTCACAAGACGAATCGGGTTTGCTATCTTACGAAAGTGCTACTTTCGCCGGGGAAGAAGCTAACTTTTTATACTTCGGAAAATCATATAATCCAGATTTAGATCCGGATATTAAATACATCAAAATGTATGGCCGCAAAATTTACGAATTTGCGTTAAGCCAGGTTCCGTGTGCCATGAAAAGCTGTTTAGATAAAAGCGGTATCGGTATCGACGAGGTGAAGAAAATCTTAATTCACCAGGCCAACGAAAAAATGGACGAGGCGATTATCGAACGTTTCTATAAATTATACGACAAAACTGCCCCTAAAGATATTATGCCAATGAGTATTCATGATTTAGGAAACAGCAGTGTGGCAACAGTTCCAACTCTGTATGATTTGATCTTAAAAGGAAAAATTGAAGGTCACGAAATCAACAAAGGCGATGTTATTATTTTTGCTTCAGTTGGAGCCGGAATGAATGTAAATGCTTTTGTATACCGTCATTAATCCATAATTCATAAGTCCCATTGGGACGTTATATTTATAGAATAACACAATTAAGCTTTCGAAAAGCCCCATCGGGGCGGCAGTCTTAAATATCGCTCCGCTGGAGCTATTAAATTGGCGCTCAAATTGGCTATAAATATTACGCTCCTCAAGACTATAATTAAATCACATAAAAAATTATACAAGTCCGTATTTAAAACAACATTTTAAATGCGGACTTTTCATTTTTTCATTCGAATTAAAAAAACGCAAAAAAGAAGTAAACTTTGTATATTTGCGACCTAATATAAAATCACGAACGAGAGTTTGCTTCGTTCCTCGCAAAGACTATGTACGAAAAAACGTTTCCCAATAAAAGATTCAAACTTACTTTAGAATTTTTACAAAAGCATATCAAAACTTCTGAAACAATCCTTGATTTAGGAGTTGAAAATCCGTTTTCAAAAATCATGAAGGAAGCCGGTTATTCAGTAAAAAACACCACTGGCGAAGATTTAGATTTAGACCAGAATGTTCTAAAAACAGACAGTCAGGATGTTGTAACGGCTTTCGAAATCTTTGAACATTTACTAAATCCGTTCACGATTTTAAACGAAATAAAATCAGACAAACTTTTAATTTCGATTCCGATGCGTTTATGGTTTTCTCCGGCATATCGTTCTAAAACAGATATGTGGGACAGACATTACCATGAATTTGAAGACTGGCAATTAGACTGGCTTTTAGAAAAAACAGGCTGGAAAATCATCGACAGACAAAAATGGACCAACCCGGTTAAGAAGTTTGGTCTTCGTCCGTTTTTAAGAAGTTTCACTAATAGATATTATATCGTTTACGCTGAAAAAGTTTAAATTTCAGATTGTAGATTTTGGATTAACGATTTTTGATTTCTGATTTTAGATAAAGTAAAACCAATCTAAAATCTAAAATCTAAAATCTAAAATTTTTATATGAAGTACTACATCGTCATTCCCGCACATAACGAACAGGATTTAATTGGCCTGACTTTACAATCTTTGGTTTCGCAGACTGTTTTGCCATCAAAAGTTGTGGTGGTAAATGACAATTCTACAGATAAAACAGAAGAGATTGTTTTGGATTTTGCAAAGGAAAATCCATTTATTTCTGTTGTAAACAAAACTTCAGATGCGATACATATGCCGGGGAGCAAAGTAATTCAGGCTTTTCAGAAAGGTTTTGAAACTTTGGATTCAGAATATGACATTATTGTAAAAATTGACGGTGATTTAATTTTTCCTCCCAACTATTTCGAAACAATTATCAAACACTTTGAGTCCGATCCAAAAATCGGAATGGCGGGTGGATTCTGTTACATCGAAAAAAATGGTGATTGGGTTTTAGAAAACCTAACCGATAAAGACCATATTCGTGGCGCATTAAAAGCGTATAGAAAAGCAACGTTTCAACAAATTGGAGGCTTAAAGCCTGCTATGGGTTGGGACACGGTAGACGAATTGCTTTGTAAATATTATGACTGGAAAGTAGTTACAGATGAATCTTTACACGTAAAACATCTTAAACCAACCGGTGCAAATTATAATAAAACAGCACGTTACAAACAAGGAGAAGCTTTTTATACTTTAGGATATGGTTTCTGGATTACGGCAATTGCTTCGGCAAAATTGGCCATGATGAAGAAAAAACCGTTTCTGTTTCTGGACTACATCAAAGGATTCTGGAAAGCTAAAAATGCTAAAAGTCCTTTATTAGTAACCCCTGAACAAGCTAAATTCATTAGAAATTATCGTTTCAAAAAAATGAAAGAAAAGTTAATTTGATTCGGAAAACAGCCGAAAATCGATTACTCATAACCCAAAACTCGTAACTTCTTTTTACCTTAGCCAATATTTCAAAAACTATGATGCTAATTCGTTATTTATCTCAAATAGGAAGATATTTTTTAATGTTGAAAGAAATTTTCAATAAGCAGACTAAATGGTCTGTTATGAAAAAATTGATTTTCAAAGAAATCGACGATTTAATAATCGACTCTCTTGGCATCGTTTGCTTTATCTCTTTCTTTATTGGAGGAGTTGTGGCCATTCAAACCGCACTAAACTTAACCAATCCTTTAATTCCAAAATACTTAATTGGTTTTGCTACTCGTCAATCTGTAATTTTGGAGTTTGCTCCTACTTTTATTTCGGTAATTATGGCCGGAAAAATGGGATCTTACATCACTTCGAGTATTGGAACAATGCGCGTTACGGAACAAATTGATGCTTTAGAAGTAATGGGTGTTAATTCATTAAACTACCTTGTTTTTCCTAAAATAATAGCCTTATTAATGTATCCTTTTGTAATTGGAATTAGTATGTTTCTGGGTATTTTCGGCGGATGGCTTGCTTGTGCCTATGGTGGTTTTTCGACTAGTCAGGACTTTATTCAGGGTGCGCAAATGGAATTTATTCCTTTTCATATTACATATGCTTTCATTAAAACTTTAATTTTCGCAATGTTATTAGCTACAATTCCATCTTTTCACGGATATTACATGAAAGGTGGCGCACTTGAAGTTGGTAAAGCAAGTACCGTATCATTTGTATGGACATCTGTTTGTATTATTCTTTTTAATTATATATTAACTCAATTATTATTAGGATAATGATCGAAGTAAAAAACATAGAAAAATCATTTGGTGACAGTAGAGTATTAAAAGGCGTATCGACCGTTTTTGAAACTGGAAAAACCAACCTGATCATTGGACAAAGTGGATCCGGAAAAACCGTTTTATTAAAAACGTTGTTAGGAATTCACACGCCGGATTCCGGTACAATTGAGTTTGACGGACGCGTTTATTCTGATTTAAATCCGGATGAAAAAAGAGAATTAAGAACGGAGATTGGAATGGTTTTTCAGGGAAGCGCTTTATTTGATTCGATGACTGTTGAAGAAAATGTCGCTTTTCCGTTAAGAATGTTTACCAACGACAACAGGACCAAAATTAAAGAGCGTGTTGACTTTGTTTTAGAAAGAGTTAATCTGGTTGATGCACATAAAAAATTACCTTCTGAAATCTCAGGGGGAATGCAGAAACGTGTGGCAATTGCACGCGCGATTGTAAATAATCCGAAATACTTATTTTGTGATGAACCTAACTCAGGTTTGGATCCAAACACTTCAACTTTGATTGATAATTTGATTAAAGAAATCACGGAAGAATATAATATCACCACTGTAATCAATACGCACGATATGAACTCTGTAATGGAGATTGGTGAAAACATCGTATTCTTAAAAAAAGGAGTAAAAGCCTGGCAGGGAACTAAAGAAGAAATATTTAGAACAGACAATAAGGATATTGTAAAGTTTGTTTACTCTTCTAATCTGTTTAAAAAAGTAAGAGAAGCTTATTTGAAAGGGTAGAAAAAAATAAAATTCCAATAAAAAAATTCCAAATTCCAATTTTAAAAGTTGGGATTTGGGATTTTACTTTTTACTCTACACTTAAATTTAATTTTTACTTCTCATTTAAAATCAGCTTCCTGAACTGTAATGGTCTGATATGTCATTTCCTGAACATTACTTGCAGGAAATTCAAAAGTCGCACGCTGTCCAACCCCATTTTTCATTCTAAAGAGCGTAACTGTCTCTTTATTGTAGCGTTGTATATAAATTGTTTGTTCAAAAGTTCCATTAGTAGTCAAATCATTTAAATTGAATCCACGAGTATATTCATGAGAAATTCGTACAGGAAACGTTTCAACATTGTTTACTTTAAAAGTTATTCGGCATGGATATAATCTTATTAGATCATCAGAATTAAATTCAAATTGTTTACCTATAAAAGTCATATCATTTGCTTCCTGTGTAATAGGAACATAACGTTCTAAAAATATCATCTGTGGCTCATGTAGTTTTGCTTCTTCACCAATGACCAGGTCGTAATAATTTCCTTTTTCACTTGTTTTAAAAACAAAATCATAATTGCCATTCGTATTCGTATAAGTAGAATCAACCCACTTTATAAATTCATAATCTTCAGAAGATACAATATAACTGCCGGTATTTGTTACCTTATACTCAGCAACTTTTATTTTTAAATTAGAAATTGGCTCACCATGATCGTCCGTAATTGTACCTAAAACTCTGGTTTCAATTCCAGATTTAATTAATACAGGATCTTTCTTGCAACCCATTAACGTAAACAACAAAACAAATAGTAAGAGTGTATTTCTCATAAAAACAGTTTTTCTAAAAATACAATAATTTTATAAACACAAGACAATCCACACATTAAGATTATGTAAATCCAAATTCCAATAAAAAATCCCACACTCCAATTTTTCAAGTTTGGAATTTGGGATTTCTTATTGAATATTGATTAATTCTACCTCCGCATTGGGATTAAAAAGATAGGTTTTCCCTGAACTGATTTCTATACATTCAAAACGTTTGGTTCGAACGGCTAGTTTCTTAAATATTTTGCCATTTTTAATTCTGAAAACACTTCCGTATGGAATTTCAAAAATGTAGCTTTTATCATTTTCTGCATCGTATTGCTTTAAGGCTAAAGACAAAGTAGTATCGGTATCACTACTTGCTGAAGGATTCTTAAAATGCCTCGCTAATAGTGGTAATAACTGCCCGGGAAAAATCTCAGGTCTAATAAACGGAACCATCAAACGTTGAAATGTAAATTTCCATTCATCTCCGTGCGGTTTTATATTTCGTCCAAATTTTTCAAAAGCAACCAAATGTGCAATCTCATGAATTAACGTAATCAAAAACCGATATTTATTTAAACTCGCATTTACGGTAATTTCATGCTTACCAGTATGCCCACGTCTGTAATCGCCATGACGCGTCTGGCGCTCATTTACGATTTTCAGATGAACCTGATTGGCAACAATCAATTCAAAGACAGGCTTTACAGCGTGTTCTGGTATATATCTCGCAAGTGTTTCGTTCAAAATAATTATGAATTATGAGTTTTGAGTTATGAGTTTTTTCTTTGAAGTAATTATTATACTTTTTATAATTTCCAACACCTCACCACATTGATTATGCATCGACTCAAACTCAGTCTTAGAAATATAATTTGTTCCAATTAGGATTTCTAGCCAATACATTGATTCATCACATTCTTTTTGAGAAATAGATAATTTATGAATAAAATCGGCTTTACTTTGTGCATTCACAGCTTCGCGAACATTTGCTCCAACCGATGTTACAGAACGTAAAAATTGCTTACTCATTACAAATTCCTTTTTTTCAGATACTAACCATTTATAAAAATTAACACCCCTTATTGCCAATTCAAAACTCTTAGTCTTCACAATACTCTCACTCATAATTCATAATTGACAATTGATTAAGGGTTGGTTGAAGAAACTTCTAAAACCTTTCCATTAAAATATTTATTTCCATTCAATGTAAAATCATAAATATAAGTTGCCATTCCTTCTGCAGAAATTGGCGCCTGATAACCCGGAAAAGCTTCATTTAACATTTCTGTCTGAACCGAGCCTAAAGCCAAAACATTAAACGAAATGCCGCGTTCTTTATATTCTTCGGCCAATAATTCGGTTAGAGTAATAACTGCACCTTTGCTCGAGCTGTAAGCAGCCAATCCGGCAAATTTCAGGCTTCCTCTTACACCACCAATCGAACTGATTGTTACCACATGACTCCCTTTTTGAAGATACGGTAAACAAATTCGGGTAAGATTGGCTACGGCAAAAACATTTACTTTGTAAATACTTTCAAAATCAGCCTGAGTGGTTTCTTCAAAAGGTTTCAAAAGCAAAGCTCCGGCATTATGGACTACAGCATCTACTTTTTTCCAGGTTGAAGAAAGAAAACTTTCCACTTCCTGCAAAGTACTTTCATCAGACAAATCAACTGAAAGACAAATGACATTTTGATGCGCTAAAAGCGTCTGAGGTATTTTTCTCGAAATAGCCAGAACCTGATGCCCTGCATTCGCAAACTGCAAAGCCAATTCATATCCAATTCCTCTGCTTGTTCCGGTAACAATAATATTTTTCATATGAAGATAATATTTCTTTTTTAATGGAATATGGAATCGCCATTTTTAGTCCAGTTTTTTTATTTGGAATCATGGCGATTTCATAAAGCAAAAATAAGCAAATCCAATAAAAAGAAAGAGTATTATTTCATCGTAATTTCCTCCGTTGGTGTCGACGAAATTTGCGTAACAGCCGGCAATAATTCCTGTGTAAAAGAGGTCATATGCGGAATATCCATCACTTTAAATTCATCAGAAACATGATGGTAAAAATCAAAATTTTCAAAATCAAAAGTACTTATTGACTGGCAAGGTTTTTTGAAGGCTTCATAAAAAGAATAATTATCAGATCTGTAAAACAATTTATATTCAGCTTCTTTTGGTAAAAAACCAATCGTGTTTTTTCCTGTATATTGATTTATTTTCTCCGCCATATTCGATTTGTCAAAACCTGTGATATAAGCCAAATAATCGCGTTTCATTGGCACACCAACCATTTCAATATTCAATTGTGTATAAATATTAAAATCTTGTTTTTTCAACTTCTCCACTAAACTTTTAGAACCCAAAAGTCCTTTTTCTTCTCCGGCAAAAAACACAAAAAGAATACTGCGTTTGTTCGATTTTGTCTCTGCAAAATATTTGGCTAGCTGTGCTACAACCGTTACTCCGGAGGCATCATCATTTGCACCGTTGTTAATTACATCAGCCTGTTTCTTCTTCTCCACGCCAATATGATCGTAATGCGCACTTAGAACCACAAATTCTTTTTTCAGTTCGGGATCATTTCCTTCCAAAACCCCGACGATATTGTAGGCCGGTGATTTAAAATTGGTCAATGTATCACGATACGTTTTAAAATAAGGTTTTACATTATTTTTCTTAAAAAAATCTTCTAAAAATATTGCCGCCTTTTCAATCCCTCTAGTTCCGGTTTCGCGGCCTTCTAATTCATCTGAAGCCAGGTATTTTAAGAAATCTGAAACTTCGGATTCTTTTACTTTATAAGAAATGGCTAGAGGTTTTGAATCTGATTGGGACGATTTTTCGGTTGTGGCAGAAGGATTCGATTTACAACTTAATAAAACTAACGAAAAAAGAAGAAAAGAAAGTTTTTTCATAAGAATACAATTGAATTAATACATTTTAATAGAGAAAGTTATGGTTTTAAAAGTACGAACTTCTAAGACGTAAAAAAAATAATTACAAAAAACCCTTTCGAGCCAAAAGCTGAAAGGGCATTTTATATAGAATTGATCTTAAAATTATCCTGCGATAACTGATCTTGAAATTACGATTTTTTGAATTTCAGAAGTTCCTTCGTAAATCTGAGTAATTTTAGCGTCACGCATAAAACGTTCTACGTGATATTCTTTTACGTAACCGTTTCCACCATGAATCTGAACCGCTTCAACAGCCGTGTCCATTGCTACTTGCGAAGCAAATAATTTTGCCATAGCCCCACTTACATCGTAGTTTTTATTTTGATCTTTATCCCAGGCCGCTTTCATACATAAATGACGCGCCGCTTCGATATTAACTGCCATGTCTGCCAATTTGAAAGCAATTGCCTGGTGATTGCAGATTTCTGTTCCGAAAGCTTTACGCTCTTTAGAATATTTCAAAGCTAATTCATACGCTCCGGAAGCAATTCCCAAAGCCTGAGAAGCAATTCCGATACGACCTCCGGCAAGCGTTTTCATAGCGAATTTAAATCCGAAACCATCTTCTCCAATTCTATTTTCTTTTGGAACTTTTACATCACTGAACATTAACGAGTGTGTGTCAGAACCACGGATTCCCATTTTTTGTTCTTTTGGCCCAATTGAAAAGCCCGGCATGTCTTTCGTCATGATCAAAGCATTGATTCCTTTATGTTTTTTCTCTGGATGTGTTTGTGCGATTACCAAATAAACAGAAGCCGTATTACCGTTTGTAATCCAGTTTTTTGTTCCGTTTACCAAATAATGGTCACCCATGTCAATAGCAGTCGTTTTTTGAGAAGTGGCATCACTCCCTGCTTCCGGTTCACTTAAGCAAAAAGCACCGTGAATTTCTCCCGAAGCTAAGCCTGGTAGATATTTTTGTTTTTGTTCTTCAGTTCCATATTCCTGTAAACCCCAACAAACTAAAGAGTTATTTACAGACATTACAACAGAAGCAGATGCATCAACTTTAGAAATTTCTTCCATTGCAATTACATATGAAATTGCATCAAGTCCGCTTCCTCCGTATTTAGGATCAACCATCATTCCCATGAAGCCCAATTGCCCCATTTTTTTCACTTGTTCTGTTGGAAAAATTTGTTTTTCGTCGCGCTCAATAACTCCAGGCAGCAATTCGCTCTGGGCGAAATCCCTGGCTGCTTGCTGAATCATTAAATGCTCTTCGGTAAGATTGAAATCCATAGTCTGTTAGTTTTATTGTTTTTTTTAAACCAAAATCGAAAAAACTTCGTTAATAGAGATGATTTGGTTTACGTTTTTTTATTTGTTCTTGCTTTTAAGGGCCTCCAAAGATAATTTTTAAAAGTCAAATTAACAATGCACGCATATAAAATTAATAGATCAGCAACAATTACGATAACGTTTTCGTAATAATTCTGATATTTTGACTCAGAGGCATCAATCCCGCAAGGATTTCTTTAAAATTTAAGAATATAATTGCACATAAAAACAGCGTTACAAAAAAGTTTTAGTAAAAAATTGTTATGAAAAAGATTAAACAATTCTTAAAACGCGTATTTGTACGTAAAACAACTCTTACTAATTTGATTATTAATCTAATACGTTAGAAAAAATCAAAAATTGCAACAAAAAAACATATGCGATAACAGCTAAATATTAATAAATTAACATTATTTTTGCCTAAAAATTATTATTTCGACAGCTTATGAAAAAGATTTTACTATTACTTACATTCCTTATTAGCGTACAATTTTCTACGGTTTCTGCACAAGCAACATTGGAAGTTAACGGTGTAACAGTTCCAAGAAAAATTGAAGTACAAAATAAAACAATGCAACTTAACGGTGCTGGCGGAAGATCTAAAATGTGGTTAGAAGTTTATGTTCAGGCTTTATATTTATCACAACTAAGTCAGGATCCAAAATTCATTATTGATAGTGATACTGAAATGGCAATCAGAATTGAAATTACCTCCTCTATGGTTTCTTCAAACAAATTGACAAAAGCCATGAATACTGGTTTTGAGAAATCTGCAGGAAGCAATCTGGAAGAATTAAGACCAAGAATTGAGCAATTTAAAACACTTTTGAGCGACCCAATTACTGAAAAAGACGTTTTTGTATTATGGTACAATCCATTTGACCAAACTATAAACGTTATTAAAAATGAAGTTGTAAAAGGAAAAATTCCCGGATTTGATTTCAAAAAAGCATTATTCGGAATCTGGCTTTCTGACAAACCAGTTGACGAAACTTTAAAAAAGCATTTATTAGGAATATAATTCCTCAGCCTCATAAAAATTTAAAGCCGAAAACGTTATGTTTTCGGCTTTCTTTTTTTCTTTAAATAAAATTGCACCAAAATACATTATTCGCATTATTCTATTTTATACTTTTACGCAAAATAAACATATCACAACAAAATGAAAGATTTATTACAGCAATTTGAAAATAAAGAACCTGAAATTGTTTTTAACTGGAAAGATTCTGAAACAGAAGCAGAAGGTTGGACAGTAATTAATTCACTTCGTGGAGGAGCCGCAGGTGGTGGAACCAGGATGAGAAAAGGCCTCGATATGAACGAAGTTTTGTCTCTGGCTAAAACAATGGAAGTTAAATTTTCAGTTTCTGGGCCTGCAATTGGAGGCGCTAAATCCGGAATTAATTTTGACCCGAACGATCCTCGTAAAAAAGGTGTTTTGCAACGTTGGTACAAAGCGGTTTCGCCTTTATTAAAAAGTTATTATGGGACGGGTGGTGATTTGAATGTTGATGAAATTCACGAAGTTATTCCGATGACGGAAGAATGTGGTGTCTGGCATCCGCAGGAAGGTGTTTTCAATGGACATTTTAAACCAACTGAAGCTGATAAAATCAATAGAATTGGTCAATTGCGTCAGGGTGTTATCAAGGTAATCGAAAACCCTAAATTCTCACCAGATGTAACCAGAAAATATACTGTTGCCGATATGATAACCGGTTATGGCGTAGCCGAAGCGGTTCGTCATTTCTACAATACTTATGGCGGTGATATTAAAGGTAAAAAAGCAATCGTTCAGGGATTTGGAAATGTTGGATCTGCAGCCGCTTTTTATTTAGCAGAAATGGGAGCCAAAGTAATCGGAATTATTGACCGTGACGGAGGATTAATCAATGAAGAAGGTTTTTCTTTTGAAGAAATCAGAACGTTGTTTTTAAATAAAGACGGAAATAAACTGGTTGCCGATAATATGATTCCGTTTGAGGAAATCAATTCTAAAATATGGACTATTGGTGCTGAAATTTTCACGCCTTGTGCTGCTTCAAGATTGGTTGCCCAAAGTCAGATTGACAGCTTAATCGCAAATGGATTAGAAGTAATTTCTTGTGGTGCGAATGTTCCTTTTGCTGACAAAGAAATTTTCTTTGGATCTATTATGGAAGAAGTAGACCATAAAGTAAGTTTGATTCCGGATTTCATTTCAAATTGTGGAATGGCGAGAGTTTTTGCTTATTTCATGGAGAAAAAAGTTCAAATGACAGATGAAGCTATTTTCAATGATACTTCTGAAATTATAAAAAATGCGATTGTAAAAGCACACGCTTTAAATCCATCAAAAACAAATATTAGTGCAACTGCTTTTGAAATTGCATTGAAACAATTAGTATAATTTTTATACTTCATTTCCAAGCGGGCTAAATTTAGCTCGCTTTTTTTTTGCTTAACCGCAAGGTTCGCAAAGGCTTACGCAAGGAACGCTAGCTTATTTCTCGCAAAGTCGCGAAGTCGCAAAGTTTTTCTTTTTAAGTTTTCTTTGCGACTTCGCGACTTTGCGAGATTAAAAACAAACAGCTTCGCGAACTTTGCGTAACTCTTAGCGGCCTTTGCGGTTAAATTCTCTCTTTGATTCTAAACAATTTTTAGTACTTTTAAACGTTTTTAATTAGATACAATACAAAATTCAGAATCATAATGAGTTCCACTATTTCTTCAGATCAAAAGAAATCATTACTACTCACCACGGCGATATATGCAGTAATATTAGTATTGCTGTTTTTTATACGTTTTTGGCCTCCATACAACCCGGAAAATAATGTCGCACTTGCTGAAGGCGGTGGCGGTGGCGGCGTTACGGTAAATTTTGGCGACAGCGATTTAGGTTCAGGAACGAATTATAAAAGTGAGGTTTTAAATGTAAAAAACCAGGCGAAAGTAACTCCTGCGAAAGCAACTCCGGATGAAGCTATTATAACACAAGAAAATACAGCAGACGATGTTAATGATGTCGTTATTCCTGTAAAGGAAAAACCTAAAAAACCAACTCCAGTTGTAAAACCGGAAACAAAACCAGTTCCTCAAAAACCTAAAGTTTCCAACTCTACAAATGATGCTTTATCGAGCATTATGAAAGGGTCTAACAAGGGAGGCGACGGCGATGATAAAGTGGCTGGAAACAAAGGAAAAGCTGGTGGAAGTTTAAATTCAAACGGCTATTACGGCAGCGGAGGTTCTGGTGGCGGAACAGGCGGTGGAAACGGAACCGGAAATGGTATTGGTACCGGAAGCGGTTACGGAGCCGGAAGCGGCGGTGGTTCTGGCGGCGGATCAGGATATTCTCTTGGAAACCGAAAAGCATTATCGAAACCTGCACCAAAATATACGTGTAACGAAGAAGGAAAAGTCGTGGTTGAAGTTACAGTGGATCAAAACGGAAAAACAATCGGCGCGACACCCGGAATTAAAGGAACAACCAATACGGCAAGCTGTTTATTGGACCAAGCGAGAATAGCAGCTATGAATACAAAATGGGCACCAGATGAGAATGCTCCTGTGAAACAAACTGGTAAGATTATTTATAATTTTAGTTTAAATTAAAACACGGATTTACTTCGTCTGTTCGCTATCGCTCGAGTCACGGATTTTCACTAATTATAATTACACATAAAAAAGGCTTTCTGAAAAATTTCAGAAAGCCTTTTTTATGTTCGTATTTGTCATTTCACACTCGGGAGCGACGTACTGTGTGTCTTCATTTTATGTGATTTCTCCTTTCGGTCGAAATGACAATATTGCGTTCAACCCGACAGGTTTAATGTCTTTTAAAGTTTCATATTTTCGCCCAGTCTGTCATTCCGAGGAACGAGGAATGACAAGATTGTGTCGATTATTCTAATGAGATTGCTTCGTTCCTCGCAATGACATACTTTACGGCTACTTTTTCTTCAATCTATTCTCTTTCCTCTATATTCTTTCATCTTTCCTCTTTCCTCTTGCCTCTTTCTTCTTTCCTCTTTCTTCTATGCTCTCTTTTCTCCGCGTGAGGGATAGAAGCTAGCTACCGAAGTAGCGTGGATAGCCCGACCGCAATAAAAAAATGGGCGAATCAACGTTATGCTGATTCGCCCATTTTTTTATTGTGGTCACGCCCTAATGATAAACCTACTTCGGACTTGTAGCTATTACGAACTTCAAATTGTTCTTCACTCCTATCTGTAGTACATCAACTAAATCCTGTACCTGAAGGTTAAACGGAATACGAACGACAACCGTCTGATCTTTGTCTGCCCCAATTTTAGTCATTAAACTGGTTTCAAGGTTTTCGAAATCAACGGGTTCTTTGTCGATGTAGAATTTTTTATCTTCGGTAACGGATAAACTAATCAGCTGTTTGTTTGTTTTTTCATTTGATTTCGCTTTCGGCAAGGTCATTTTAATAACATTCGGATTTGCAAGCGTTGAAATTATAAGGAAAAACAACAGCAGGAAAAACATAATATCACTTAACGATGACGTCGCCACTTCGGCATGAAATCTTCTTTTTCTCTTAATAGACATACCTTATGCTCTTTGAATTATATTGACAAATTCTAAAATCTGTTTCTGAATTTTTAAAGCAAAATCATCAATTTTTCCGTTCAATAAGTGGTACGCACTATACGCAATAATACCCACAATTAACCCAGAACCTGAACTGATCATTTTTTCGTATAAACCTCCGGAAATGTTTCCGATACTAATATTCTCTGTAACTGAGATGCTGTAAAAAATCTTGATTACTCCTGAAATTGTTCCGATGAAACCTAAGGTTGGAGCGATACCCGCAATAAGTCCAAGATGGCCTAAACGTCTTTCCATTTCACCAATTTCAATATCGGCAGCGCGGTCCATGTTGGATTCAATTTCAGCAATTGGTCTTCCGATTACTAAAACACCTTCTTTTAAAATATTTGCTGCAGCAGTATCACTTCTTTCTACAATTGTTCGGGCCAATTCAATATTTCCTGCGTTTAATTTATCGCCAACATCCTGCATTAATCGGCTGTCAATTTTAGACGCTTTGCTGATGTATAAATAGCGTTCAAAAATGATATAAATAGTATAGAATAAGAGGATAGCGATTGGAATCAGGAAAAAACCTCCTTTTAAAATAAATCCTAAAACTGAGATCTCGGTATTTGGTGCAATTTTTTCGATAACTACGTTAGATGCTGCGTTTGCAATGGTATCTGTTTGTTGTTGAATAAAACTAAACATATATTAATTCTGGTTTTTAATAATTAATTGTAAAAAATATTTGAAATTTGCAATAAAGATAATTTTCGCTGTAAATATAAAACTAAAAAAAACGGAAATTATTTCAATCTACAACTATTTTATCCAAAATAAATGAACTATCAAGAGACCACAAACTGGATGTTTAACCAACTCCCGATGTATCAGCTTCAGGGCGCTTCGGCGTACAAAGAAGATTTGACTAATATTAAACTACTGGCGGCACATCTTGATAATCCGCAAAATCAGCTAAAATGCATTCACGTTGCCGGCACCAATGGCAAAGGCTCGACTTCGCATATGCTGGCGTCTGTTTTGCAGGAAGCGGGGTATAAAGTTGGCTTGTACACTTCACCTCATCTCAAAGATTTTAGGGAAAGAATCAAAATCAACGGTGCCGATATCTCTGAAGATTTTGTGGTTGAATTTATCGCCAAACATAAAAGCTTTTTTGAAGCCAATGATATGAGTTTTTTCGAAATGTCTGTTGGTTTGGCGTTCGATTATTTTGCATCCCAAAAAACAGATATTGCGATTATTGAGGTTGGTTTGGGCGGAAGACTGGACGCAACAAATATTATCACGCCTTTGATTTCGGTAATTACCAACATCGATTTGGATCACATGCAGTTTTTAGGAAATACACTTACAGCAATTGCAGGCGAAAAAGCCGGAATTATTAAACCAAATGTACCAGTTGTAATTGGGGAATACACAGAGGAAACGGAAGCGGTATTTTTAGCTAAAGCAAAAGAAAACAATGCGCCGATTTATTTTGCTGCCGATTTAATTTCCGGAGTTTTCCCTTCTGATTTGCTTGGCGATTATCAGTTTCAGAATAAAAAAACCGTTCAGCAAGTTGTTGTTGTTTTAAATTCACAAACCGATTTTAAAGTTTCTATCGACAACCTAAAAAGCGGTTTATTACATACAGTAAAAAATACGGGGTTACAAGGACGATGGCAGCAGTTGGGAGAAAATCCTAAAATAATCTGCGACACGGCGCACAACAAACACGGATTAGCGGTTGTAATGAATCAGATTCAGAAAGAAGCTTTTGAAAATTTGCATATTGTTTTGGGCGTTGTTAATGATAAAGACCTGGATTCTATTTTACCGCTCTTCCCTAAAAAAGCACACTATTATTTTTGCAGACCGGATTCGTCTCGCGGTTTATCCACCGAAATTCTAAAAGAAGCTGCAGAAAAACATGGCTTAACCGGAGAAAAATACGATTCTGTTGCAACTGCTTTTGCTGCTGCGAAGGAAAATGCATCGGAAAATGATTTTATTTATGTTGGAGGAAGCACTTTTGTTGTGGCAGAATTGCCTTTAAACTAAGACATGTGGTAAATGTTTAAAAAACTTTTAAAAAAGTACTTTTATAATAAATTCAGCACCAGCAAGATATAAGCCATGAAGAAAAAACTTTAAATATTTAATGGAATTTCTTTGCAGAACTCGAAAACTAGCGTATATTTGCACTCGCAATCACGAAATGATAGCAACCTAGTAAAATAGGGCGATTAGCTCAGCTGGTTCAGAGCACCTCGTTTACACCGAGGGGGTCGGGGGTTCGAACCCCTCATCGCCCACCATAAGAGACAAGTTAGAAATATTCTGATTTGTCTCTTTTTTATTTTGGTCTAATTGCTTGTTAATTAAGTACATTAGCTGCACCGCTTCATTGACTCTTGTGGTTCGAAATCCTATTCCATCAAAGATTAAATTTTCAGGAAATATTGAACCGATCAAGTCCCTGCATTCAACAAACTGCGAATTATCGTATATTGAATGAATTCTAAGTAAATTTTCAATTCCCTTATTCAGCAGTATTTCGATATTTTCATGATCTGTATTTAAACCTGAATACTTTGCCTGAAGCCTGGCTAGTGTATCTCCGTAATCAGATTTTATTTCCCTGTAATCCAAAGCATCAATCTGATTGGTCATAAGCATATCTCTAGCTTTGCTCAATCTGTTCTCATAATCTTTTATCTGATTTAATAATCGCGTTTTCTCATTTTGTCTTTCTTTTGTTTGTTCTTTATAGGCTTCCATGATTAGAATGCTGTAAACTTTTTTAAACTCACGTTTTGGAGCGTATTGCAAAAGTTCTTTTATAAACATATCATTTACTTCTTCCGCACCTATACGATGAGAACAGCCTTTGAAGCAATGGTAATAGGCGTAATATTTATTACGCCCTTTAGATTTACTTCCTGATAATATTTTTCCACAAACTGGACAGATTAAAAAACCTCTTAAAGGCAATTCTAGTATTGTATCAACTTTTGGACGAATAACTTTTTTCCTTCCGTCCACAACATCCTGAACCTTGTAGAACAATTCCTCAGTAATTATTGCTTCATGTTGTCCATCTGCGAGATAACTTGGTTCATCTTTATACTGAGGAACTTTAATTTTCCCACAGTATAAAGGATTTCTAACGGCAAGCCAGAAACTGTGTTTTCCTGTCTTGATACCTTTCTTTCGTGCCATGCGATGAATATCTTCCGTACTGAAGATCCCTTTTGAAATTTCATTAAATGCCCATCGCATAATTGATGCTTCAGGTTCTTTAATAGCAATATATTTACTACCGTCATCCTTGGATTTATTGACATATCCAATTGGTGCCTGGCTAACATATCTGCCTTCTTTTTTTGCTCTTCGCATACCATGAAAAACATTTAAAGCTCTTCTGTCATTCTCAACTTCGGGAACGGCTAAATAAAAAGCTAACATCATTTTGTTTTCCGGCACAGAAAGGTCCAAAGGCTGTTCTATTGCCTGTGGCTCAACCCCTAGTTTCCTCAGCGTATTAATCATCTGATAAGCGTCTCCTGCATTTCTGCTAAATCTGTCCCATTTGGTAAATAAAACTAAATCCGTTTTATTTTTAAATTTTTTCAAATTCACTAATAATAACTTCCATTTTGGACGGAGGAATGTTTTTGCAGAATGATCTTCATAAATAATATCCCGTAGTGCGATGTTATTTATCTGGCAATACTTTTTTAGTACCTCTTCTTGATTTCTTTGTGAGTATCCCTTGTCTGCTTGTTCGTCCGTACTCACTCTCACGTATAGGTCTGCTATTTGTTTCATTTTGTTGTCTTAAAAAATTTGATACGGTTAATGATGCTAGTTTTCGCATAAACTCCAAGATTATCCTTGCTTGGTCAAGTGTCAGGTCTAAATTTTCTTCTTTGAACATTCTTAAAGCTTGTTCAGCTGTTAATCTTCCTCTTTCATTTCTTTCATCTTTCTCCATTTGATATTCCTCTTCATTAAAAAAAGACCATCACTGGTCTTTTTTGTTCCACAATCATTTATCCCTATAAAGATAAATCATCGTTTTTATATTATCATGGACATAATTTGTCCATGATGGATGAAGAGAACGTAATTGAACCTTTAACTATCTTAATTTTAAGCTACCTCACTTTTTTCTTCTGATGTTTTGCCTTTTGGATACAGGTCACTTATTTCGCTCAACAATTCAAATTCATCCACTGGAAACAACTGCAGGGCAATTCCAAGTATCAGCCCAACATCTATTGACGAGCTTTTGATGGTACAGGGTAATTCAACAGCTTCGTGATCCACAGCAACGATACATAATTTCATTAGGTTTTTGATAATTGATGCAAGCTCTAAGTAACCAAAAACCCTTATTTCCGCTGTATATAATCCATCTCTGTCTCCTGTTGGTTTTAAAGTACGAAAGCACATTTCTGCTAATCTTTCAATATTTTCTATGTTTTGAATTTTATCTGTTTCCATGATATTTATTTTTAAATCAGCTTTATTTCATTAATTCCTCATCATAATTTTTAAGAAGTCCGCTTTCAATAACTAGATTATGCAGTTCAATCATCAGTTTCTCAACAATTACATTCATCTGATCAGCTTTATCTTGATCAAGTCTCGACAGCCCATGGAAAACAGTTCTGTTCCTGTCTGCATAAGGAAAGAAATCTGTCCAGAAATTTTCAAGCAGAAAATTATATTTTCTTATATCGCTATCCGCATAAATACAAAGACCCCATAAAGTCTGGCTTGGAAGATAATTAGGCATGTAATAAGTTCTGGCATAAATGTATGTTCTGCTGAAAGAAAGGAAGAATAACGCAAATAGGCTGTCAAGTCCGCAGTAGCTTTCGTTTGCATTTTTGGCTGTAGCAGAAAACTGCACAGCAATTTGCTTAACGGATTTATAAAAAATGTGAAGGTCTCCGTGGTAAGGTTTGTGGGGAGATTCCCAATGAAATACTGGATGATATTCACCTGACGAATAAATCAGGTAATCGTCTTGAATAATTTTCGAAAAGAAACTCTGGTATTCAAAAAGATTATTCTGTATCCAGTAACGGCTGTGGCTTATAAGAACGAAATTGTAATCTTGTCCGACTTTATTTCTTAGGGAGTCTGTAATAAGTTTTAATTTTTCATTCCCTGTCTCAGAAGCAATCAGAAGAAGATAATAGACTGTTTTATTGTAACAGGTAATTTTATGATACATGTAAATTTGTTCAGCCTCGGCAAAATTTAATATGGTCTGCACAGCAGTATCCAAGATTGCTTCTTTAGGCATCTCATTAGTATGGCAGATCATTTCTTTTTTGTCATATCCTTTTTTTATAAGTTTCTTCAATTCATCAAACCTGCTTTCAATCAGATTAAAAAGCCCCTGTTCAGCAGTTCCAACAGCTTGAAACATTTCATCCCTGTAAATTACATCATCTTCACTGCTGGCTTCTTTTGCCTGTAATAAAAGATCAGCCAGATAATATCCGTTTTTTCGGCTCTTCACAAAATATTTTTGAATATCAGGAATGTATTGGATCAATTCAGTAATCCTTTCACTTAAATTCAGGCTGGCAGATTTTTTTCCTGCATATAGTTCCTCTAAATAGGTCAGATCATATTCAATCAGTCTTGCATAAGATGTAAAAACACTGTTTGAAGAACTTTCTGATATAAGATTTTTAATCTGCCATTTTTGTAGTTCGTGGTCATGGAAAAACTCGTTCTGATAAACATTAAAATTCTTTTTATATTTTTTCCATTCCAATGTAGTAAAAGCAGAATCTTTCAATTCTTTATTATGGAAAATTACAGCAGACGGACGGCAATAAAAAGCAGTAAACGGACAGCCTGACGTATATCGATTACGAAGTTTTGAAGTGTAGATAAAATTTACATCGATTTGACAGCTTTTTTTAACTTTTTTTACCCAGTTACTATTTTGCAGTTTGGCTACATCGATACTATTTTCAATATGAATAATAAGATATGAAAATACAGATGATTGCTGGCGGGTAAAAAACATTTCAATAATATTATATTGTTGCACCAGCTGTCTTAATATATTTTGCAAATACTCGTTTTGGAGTTCGGGGAATGTAATTTTTTCTGAAGTTTTCATGATAATGTGTTTTTGAAGATTAGCTAAAGGATATTTTATTGAGTTGAAATTTTGGACTGATCAGTTTTCTCTATTTTCTCAAGACCTCTTTCTCTCATTAGTTCCCCTGCATCGAGCATTTTGATTAAATGAATGTAGGGTGTCATCAGATCTGAGTCAGAATCTGCAGAATATGGAGACAATGAAAGCTCCGTGATTTCAAATAAGAAATAGTCAAAGTCTTTGAGTGTTTTCTCTTCAAATGCATTTTGAAGCACCAAAAATGGATTGTCGTATTCTGCCTTGGTCAGGGAAGAAAGATGAAAGACCGTTTCAATGCGGGACGAATCTTTGACTTTCCATTTTTTACTTTTCCCTTTCAGGCAGTAACAGATTTTGAGATAAGAGCATATAGCAGTATAAAATACAAAAGCGTTGCAGGGTGCATCTTGTTTGAAAACTTTTCTCTTATAGCAGTGAAGTACTGCATCACTTAAATTCTGTTTATAATAATCAAGATGTGCAAAGTCAAAAATGGCATCAAATGCCTCAAACGGATTTCTAGCCACAAAACCTGCCCAATATCTAGTATCAAAGGATATTTTATTCTTTTTCATAGCGTTGGGATTTATTATTCACAAGCGAAGTTCCAATCTTTCAAAAGGATAATCTATTCAAAAAGAGGATATAATATCTGACAAATGGGATATTTTACAGGATATTTTTTTATCTTTGAAATTCGAATTTTTTAATCTCCATGGCTTTATCTTTGAGCCTTCAGAAAATTGATGATCATTATGGAACAGAAAGTACATCAGGGAAGAAACGTTAAGCGTTTCAGAGAAATGCTTAACATAAAGCAGGAAGCATTAGCTTATGATCTGGGAGAAGACTGGAATCAAAAGAAGATATCTTTGCTAGAACAAAAAGATGTAATTGAGGATCATATACTACGCCAAATCTCAAATGCAATGAGAATACCTGTTGAAGCTTTTCAAAATTTTGATGAGGAAAAGGCAGTTAATTTAATTTCTTGTAATTTCTCTGACAATGCAATGTTCAATAACAGAATTGAGATTTTTAACAATAATCCAATTGAGGAAATGAAAAAACTTCATGAAGAAAAAATTGCATTATACGAACGTATGCTGAAAGAGAAAGATGAAATGATGGGAAGGCTTGAAAAACTGATAAACAAATAATCATTTTTAAAAGATATATTAATTCAAAAAAAAGAGAGACATAGTGTCTCTCTTTTTTTGATGTAATTTTAAATAAATATTTCTATGAATGAAAAGAAAATCAAATCAATATTGTATTTAGTATGGTATTACTAATTAAACAAAGATCAATTATAGTACTGAATGTCGTAACTTTATTATTAAAAGAATTTGTTTATTATTATATGTACCGGAGAAATTCCTAGTAACGACACTGGACTTTTCAACAATAGAGGTAAAGATGTCACTTTGCCATTACTTCCTGAAAAATTCATCTAAATCTTCGAAAATATTAGTTTATGTGATTCTAGTGGCTATTTTATTGCTTTTTGGTATTGTACACGCTTACAACTGAAAAAGAAAATACAGTAAATAGATGTTAATAAGAAAATTGAGAATTTCTACGAGAATGAAGTATATTTGTAAAGCTAATGAAACTCATTAGTACGCATAAAAAAACCAAAAGGTCTGAAGCTTTTGGTTTGTTGCGGAATTATTAACATCCCTTTTATTTCTCTGTTATGGAAATACTTTATTTAATTGGGGCTGCATTGATATTATCGAAGCTGACCCCACTTGTCAAGGAATTTAGAAAATTCGTCCTTGCATGTAAGAAAAAGTAAACTTTTAAACCACTAGAACCTATTACTGGAACTGGTGGTTTTTCATTAATACAAATGTATAAAATATACAGATACAAACATACAAAATATTACTATAAGTAATAATAAAACTAAAAGAGATACTAAAGATAATAGAAACAATAGATAAGTAATTGCAAAGAATACTAATAGAGATACTAATCCTAATAGAGATACCAATCCTAGTAGAGAAACTAATAAAAGATACAAAAGATGATATATCCCAAATAAAAAATATAAATAATAATATTTATGACTAAATAAACATTAAAAAGAATAAAAAGAAAACAAATTTATCAGACATAGGCAATAAAGTGCGCATAATGGCAAACCTCGTGCCTCGCCTTGCCACCCATCGGGACTTATAGCACTTATTTTGCCTAACTGTCCAATATTAGAATGCTTTCTTTTTTTCCTTTTTCTTTTGAAAAGTATCTCTTTTGAAGAGAAAAGAGCAAAAATATCTCATCGAATTCTTATGCCTTTTTGTTGAGGAAAGTTCATTCCAAGATGTGAGTAAAGGCTTCTTACTTTAGATCGCCAAGAAATTTTTGAAACATTCCATATTTTGCCACCTTGAACAATATGAATATTATCATGTGTATGAGAAGGAAAATTATTGGAAGTTGGTACTCCATCAAATTTAAGCAAAAGATGCGGATTATCTATTGGTGAAAGGTTCTTATCTAAATCGAAAATTGTTTTGTCTTTTTCATCCGAAAATTTAGAAATCTTCTGCTTTAATTCATTATATAAATCTACAAGCGGAATCTCGTTAGTAATAAAGTCGAGATCATAAATATCCTTTTTGCTCGTGCGGTTGGATGCGCTTATCAGCTTAAATAATCCGATATCTATTTTAGATAATAGCCGGATATTATCCTTTATTTCAATCGGATAAATATTCTTCATATTTTGAAGTAATTCAACCTTTAGAACTGTTCCAGTATCAGTTGTAATGAAGAATCTTAAAAATATAAACTGATCATTAATATCACATGGATTATCAAACCTACCAGCCTTAATGCCGTAGTAATCTGAAACTTCATTTTGTATTTTTCTAAATCCTTCCCTTCCAATTATATCAGGACAAAATAAATCAATATCATCTGATATTCTATGATTAAACTGCAAAGCAAGGTTAGTTCCACCACCCAGTGCAAAGGCTGAAAGTGATGGCAAACTTTGTAGTTCAGAGATAGTTTTTAAAATATCTGGAGATACCGCATTCATTTTTTCTTATACTGATAGCACAAAACGTTGAAAGGGTTCAACATTATAACGTTTAGAGACACTTAAGCATACTTTATTACTGATATTCTCTTTAGTACTTTTTAGGTACTTAACGATATCTTCAGGAGAATATAATTTCTCTAAAATTTCAATATCAGCCTCGAAAGTTTCTGAAGTAGTGGCATACAGCGCTCTTGGAATTATAATAGCCTTATCTCTTTTAAGATCAAGTTTACTATAATCCATATCCCAGAATAAATGCTTGGGAAAAATGTTCGCTATATTACTTTCTTGTTTCACTGCACTTTTATAATAGTTAACCAAGTGCTTAATCTTTAAGCAAAAAATTAACATCTTTTATAATGCAAATATACGAAATCCTTTTAACACAATTCCTTATACAACTGTTTTTAAAATAATTACCCTCTTAAAAGTATTATCAGATCATGGACATAATATAACCATGATAGTAAAATGTTTCAGTATTTAGTAAATTTGTCATTGACTTAAAAAGGTTTAAGAAATTTTCTTAAATAATTTCCTAAACCAAAAAACATTCGAGGAAATCCGAAAGACAAAACCTCAACCTAATCCAAATTATTATTTTAAAAAATGGCTTTCATAAGCCTTTAAGAATTTTATAAAAACTGAAAGATTGCCACGTTCCTGCAATCGGCAAGATGAATCGTTGTTAAACAACGACCTATCTTGCCACCTATTACCTCGGAACTCGGTGGTGGAGACACTAAAAGAAAAAGAGTTTGAAAACAATGAAAATGAAAGATGATGAAAAGAGAAAATTCAAACAGAACACGCATTGTCGGGTTAAGGTTTACACCTGAAGAGTATGCACAAATTGAGCGTAAATTTAAAGCAAGCACATGCAGAAAATTAAGCGATCACATTCGAAAACATTTATTCAATAAACCAATTGTAAGTACTTACAGAAATCAATCTTTAGATGATTTGATGGAGGAAACAATTGTTCTTACTGCTGAACTCAAAGCAATCGGTAACAATATTAACCAAATTGCTAAAAAGTTTAATACACTGAAACTAATTCCGGAATTTAGAGAGCAGGCTTTTTGGTTTGAAATTGACAAAAAAAGACTTCTTGAAAAAATGGATCAAGTTACAAACCATACTCAAAAAATATCAGAGCAATGGTTGCAATTATAAAAACAAGTCATTCCATACATAACATTCTCAATTACAACGAAAACAAAGTTAAGACAGGAGTTGCTGAGTGTATTAGTGCTGAAAACTATCCTTTAGAATTAGAGAACTTAAGTTTTAATTTAAAACTTAATCGTTTTATAAAACTGGCATCATTGAATGAAAATGCCAAACGCAATAGTGTTCATATTTCTTTGAATTTTGATCCGTCGGAAAATCATTCTAAAGAGAAACTAATAGAAATTGCAAATATGTACATGGAAAAAATTGGATTTGGCAGACAACCATATTTAATTTATCAGCATAATGATGCAGGTCATCCACACCTGCATCTAGTAACTAATAATATCCAGAGAGATGGAAAAAGAATTGACCTGCATCTTTTGGGAATACGAAAATCAGAACCTGCACGAAAAGAAATTGAAGAGTTATTTGGACTTGTAAAAGCTGAAGGTAAAAAGAACAAACAAGACATTTCTACAGAACAAGCTTCTGCAAGAATAGTCAATTACGGAAACGTAGAATCCAAAAAAGCGATTAACAGTGTTTTAAACACAGTACTAAACAAGTATAAATATTCAAGTCTTCCAGAACTAAATGCCGTATTAAAACAATGTAATATTATGGCAGATCGAGGAAGAGAAGATTCCAAAATATTTCAAACAAGGGGATTAGTTTATCGAATATTGGATCAAGAAGGGAATCCAATTGGAGTCCCAATAAAAGCAAGTTCTTTCTATAACAAACCTACTTTGAAATTTTTAGAGGAAAAATTTAAAGTTAATACAACTAGAAATGCAACAGATAAGAGTAGAGTGAAAAATGCGATTGATATAGCTCTACTTAAAGAAAAGAATTTTTCATTAAATGATTTAGCAAAGCAATTGGAAAAGGAAGGTATCAATACAGTTTTCAGAAAAAGTGAAAAAGGTTTGTTATATGGAATTACTTATGTCGATCACACAACCAAAAACGTTTTTAACGGAAGTAGTTTAGGGAAACAGTACAGTGCAAAAGCTATTGAAGACCGATGTAGTTCAACGTTTACAAATGAAGCTAAAAGAGAATCGCAGAGAAACCGGCTAGAAATTACTAAACCTTATTTGAATTCAGATCAAAGTAACAATTTTCAAGATGCAAAACAGCAGTTTCAAATACTGACTAAAATGGAAAATATTATTGATGCTTTAATGCAGGCTGAACAGTCTAGTGAATATCTGCCTTATCAATTAAAAAATAAAAGAAAGAAGGGGAGAAGACAAGGTTTATAGTCTAACAATCATTTGTTTAAAATTATAATTTAAAAATTGCATACCCTTTTAAATTTATATTAATTTTATCTAATCTGGTTTATATAGAAATTGAATCTTTTTTACGCTGATGAAATTATTTAAAAAACTCAACGACTCACAACATCTCATATATTCAGCAGTTTTTTGTGTTCTAGGTATTTTAGCTATATTACCATTCTATATCAATAATCATAAGAAAGTTATTGTTTTAGAAAAAAAACTTGACAGCATAAATATAATCATCTATCAACGGGAAATTACTTTTAAAAAAAGGCAAAGGGACTATGATGAAAAAACAAAGAAACAGAAGGCAGAAATTAAAAGAAATACTTAGACAGATTAAATAATTGGCTCTTATTAACGGAACTATGGTGTATCTAAATTTTAAATATATAAAACATTATAAATGAATGTTCAAACTAATAAAATTGTAATATTATTCGAGCTAATAAAAGCTAATTTATCAATCATATCTTCTTGGATAATTTTCTCAATCATTACTCTTCTTTTTCAAAGTAAAATATAATCACTTATATTCAATAATAGTGTTATTAACGATAAAGAAGTAAAAAATGATAATTTTAATTTTACATTACTTATTTTCACAATATTAATGAATAGATCACGTAAGAAATTTCTATTATAATTTTTAACATTTTTATAGTTTCAACTAATATTTTTAATCTAAAAATTGATTAATAGTATATGCCAATGCAAAAAAAAACGAAAATGAAAAATTTAAAAAAAATTAGCAAATTCATGTTTTCAAAACAGAAAGAAAATATTTCTAATATTTTTGAGGTAAAAAAAGCAAATTATGAAATAAGTCCTTATACAGGAATGACAAAGCAACATTGGAAAGATGCAGCACTTTACTTATTGAAGGGGGCTTTTAGTCATATCCAAAGCTTGGATGATACTATGAAATTTCCGAAACAAAAAGGGAAAAGTTACCCGATAAATGAAAGCCAGATCTTAATTGAAAAGCTGGAAGGGCTTTGCAGAACTCTATTTATAGCGTCGCCATTATTAAAAGATAATCCATCATTAGTAATTAATAATATAAAAGTAGCAGATTATTACAAGTACCAAATAGGGAAATTAATTGAGAAGACAAGTGGAACCTATATTGGACCTTGTTCCAAACATGTGGGGCCAAGCCAAGAATTAGTAGAATTTGGTGCTTTAGCGCTTTCAATGCTTACAAATCCTAAAACTTTATGGGATCCATTGTCGCAATTGCAGAAAGATGATTTAGCTAGAATAATGATTAGTTATGGAAGTGGCCCCACTATAGATTCCAACTGGAAATTTTTCAATATTTTTATTCTGAGTTTTTTTAAAGAACAAGGTTATTCCGTTAATGATAAGCTACTTGTTCATTATTTAGAAGAATCCCTTAAAAATTATAAAAGCAATGGATGGTATCATGATCGTCCTGCTTTTGATTATTATAGTATGTGGGCTTTTCAGATGTATGGAATTATTTGGTCGGAGTTTTTTGGAAAGAAACATTATCCTGAGATTGCCTCTAGTTTTAATAGTAACTTTAATGAGCTAAAACATAACTACCCATATTTATTCAGCAAAAATGGCGAAATGATTATGTGGGGAAGAAGCATCAGTTATCGTGCCGCAGCTGCTGTTCCTTTTCCCTTAATGGGATTTCAAAATGATCCAAATATTAATTATGGTTGGATGCGAAGAATCTCATCAGGTGTAATTAAGCAATTTTTAACGCATCCTGATTTTATGAAAGATAATGTGCCTACTCTTGGTTTTTATGGTTCTTTTGAGCCAGCGGTTCAGGTTTACAGTTGTCGTGGAAGCGTGTATTGGATTGGAAAAATATTTTTAGGTTTACTTGTTCCTGAGATTAATCCTTTTTGGAAATCCATAGAAAATAATGGTGATTGGGACTCAACATTTAAAGAAGATGAAGTTTATAATAAATATCAAGAAGATTCACAGATTTTAATCACTGATTACCCTAACATTGGAGCTTCAGAATTAAGAGCATGGTGTTATGAAAAAGTAAGTACAGATTGGCTAAAGTATAGATCAACAGAGAACTACAATAGATTGTCTTATAATAGCGCTTTCCCTTGGCAGTCTGATGGAAAAAAAGGCGAAGTTGCTATGAATTATGTAATTAAAAACAAAAAAAACATCTGGGAGGCCTTTAGGTTGTATACCTTTAAAAAGTTTGCAGATGATATTTATTACAGAGACGTAACTTTAGAAACAGATGAAGATATTCACTTTAATTTAGCCGATATACCATTAACCAATGGAATTTTAAGAGTAGATAAAAATAATAGTAACAAAGCTATTTCGATACGGTTAGGTCATTATGCTTTACCAAGATTAAACAAGGAAATTATTACAACGAAAAGAAAATTAGAAGGATACGATATTACTATTATTGACAATGGAAAATATCAATTAGCTATGATTCCGGTTTTGGGATGGGAAAAATCAGAAATTGTAAGAGCAAAAAAAATGCATCCCGAGAGCAATGAAAGTAGTGTAATTAATATTACAAGCAATTCTACAATAGAAAAATCAAATATTTACATCACTTTTATGCTTTGGAAAAAATCTAATGAAATATGGAAGGAAGATGAGTTGGTTCCGATAAAAGGTTTTAAAGAAACAGATAGCGTTATTACAATTCAATTTAAAGACAGAACAGAGAGAATAATCAATTTTAATTAAAATAATCTATGAATATCAAAAGCCTGTGATTTCTAAAACCAAATTTGTTTACAAATGGAAAACGTTTTATTAATAAAAGACTTCGTATCTAATCTGAAGGGAGATAATTTCTTTATTATATAAAAAAAATGTTTGTTTTTAGAAAAGTTATCAGGAAATAAAGCCTTTGAAAATTATTTAAAGCTTTTATTTATAATTTGATTATAATTTAATTAATTATATCTTCATCTTCAGACAGTTCATAAATAAAATGAATTAACGTTTTCCGATCATATTGTTTTGGAAAAAGATACTGATTAATAATAATTTCTGGAGTAAATATTAGGTTGTTTTCTAAATTTGAATTGAATTGGGCGCTTAAAATTTCATTTATTTTCAGTTCATTTTCTGATGATATTGGGGTTTGACATAATTTGTTTTCATCTTGATCTTCAAACCAGTTGTGCAATGCTTTTATAAATTTTTTTTGTCCCTCTTCAAGATAAAGAGCCACTAATTGCTGGTGTATTTTTTTTGATTTTTTAATACTGTAGTCATTTTTATTAAAACTAAAACGGATTTCAAAAGATACAATCTCAAAATACTTATGCAATATTTCTTCTACAATTGAATACGCTTCTTTGGAAAAAGTACTAAATGGATTAATAATCATTATAATTTTTAAAGATGCATCTTTATTTCCTAATTGTATAGTTGCTGATTCAGTTAAATTATTTTGTATCATATTAGACGCTTGCAGGCTATTTTTAAAAACCTGATAGTTGTGCATAAATTGATTGCTTTTTAATTGAAGTTTTTTTAGCTCTTTTTGTTCTATAAGTAGTTTTTGTAAACCAGAAATAGAAAATATAAAACCAATGGCAGGTAAAAGGAAAAAAAGTATTCTTTTATTCTGTTCAAGGAGAATAGTGATTACTGTAAGCAAGACAGAAATTGATAATGGTAAAACCCAAAACCACTTGTTCTTTTTTGGTTTTATTTCTTGTTTTATTTCTGAATTCTCAATTAAAATTACAATACCACCCCATTTTGATTCTAATTCTTTTTTTGAAACTTTAATTATTTTCTTGCCACTGTAATAAATATAATATTCCCCTTTTTTTTCAATTAAGTAATATTGATCCATTAATTTAGCTACAAAACGATTGGGTAAAAATTCTATTTTTGGTAGATCAATTTGAAAGACACAATTTTCGATATTAAAAAAGTTCAGTGTATCTGTAATTGATATTAAGGAAGGATATGAAGGATGTATTTGAATTTGTAGCTCAAATTCCGTTATGTTAATAAATAATTCTTCTTTTTCAAAATATTGATATAAATAATAAAATTCTTTATTCATGTATAATATTATTAAGTGTTTGTCTTATAAGAAATAGAACAATTTTTGAATTATTCTGTTTTGTTTGCTCGTACGAAGAAGTTCTTAAAAAAGTTTCTTTTTTTGTTTTTTTGTACTTCTTTTTGTTTAAAATAATTTTTTATAAAAGTGTCGTCAGGTTTATTTGTTATATATAGACCATTTTCATCACGTTGTATTATTTCTTTTGTTTTAGAATTATATTCATTTCGTCTTACATATTGCCTTTTTTCAATGTCTCCATGCCAAATATGATAGAGATCACCCTCAATGAATCCTATTTTTCCTTCAGTCACTTTATAAAAATCGGATCCCCATAAGCTTATTTGAGAAATGACTATATTGTCAATAAACATATTAGCTATACCAGGATGTGATATTTGTCCCGCTGCAGCGTGTGCAATTATTAAGTCACCTCCACCAATTAAAGCCTTATCAAATAATGGTACTGCGTCTAGAATTTCCCTTTTTGCTCCCCAAGCAAATCCTACATGCCCATGCTTATTAAAATTTGCATTTTTCCAAAGTTCTGTGTCTACATAATTTGCACCAAAACTACGCCAGACTTTTTTATTTGTAGCGTTTGGCAAGTAAGACTCTCTAACTTTATCCATTGCAAAAGAAGGCTTTATTTCGTCTTTTTCAAGAAACACACAATATTCAAATGGCTGTATTATTGTTTTACTTTCTAATTGTTTTACTCCATCAATAATCCAGTTTAAATTCGTAAAAATAACATCAGCATCAAGCCAAAAAACATATTTGTATTTAGCTGGTAAATCAGAAATAATTTTATTTAGTAAGGATTCTTTATGCCAAAGTAAATTTTCTGTATATACTCTTTTTATGTTATCATTTTCTTCCAGTTGTGGTTGGGTATCACCAATTACGCATTCAATAATAGAGTGGTTTAAATGTTTTATACTTTCATAGAATAATTTGAAAGCTTTAAGTCTGTAAGGGGAATTTTGAGGATTGAAAAAACAAGAGATTATAATTGCCTCAGGATGCATCTTGTACTTGCTTTTAAGAATTGATTTTTTTGTTAGTAAATTGAGCATACTTTTAATTTTAAATTTCTTAAATTATTAACTTTAATATTTTATCCTTATAAAACAGTATTACAGTGCACAAATTGGTTTAATTTTATTTTTTCCAAATTTCATCGTCACTGCTAACACTGCTAATGTTTTCAGCTAGGCAGTGTAATGACGATTTAGAGTATCTAAATATTTCGATATTAACTATTGATCATTATAATTAGGTACAATAAATTAAACGTTTCTATAATCTTCAATATTTTTCGGTAAAGTTTCTTTCAAAAAACTTAAAGAACTAATAGACATAGTACAAAAGGCATTTTCTGTTTGATTTTTGTAACCGTGAATTTATATTTTTAAGTACCAATTTATCATAAATATGGTAGCGCTCAGATCTCATAGGACATTTGGATTATTATTGGATTTAAATGCTATTTTTTTATTCCAAGCGGGTGTCTCCATATGATTCATCATTAACAGTTATCCTATTTTCAGCTAAATTTTTATTCATTTTGACACGGTTACTTATTTGAGAGAAAAGCATGATTAATAATGAACAAAATTTATCATCTAGTACCTCAAAATACTCTGATTTATTAACAATTGAAAGATCCTCATCTTTGAAAACAATTTTGTCATAAGAAATAAATTGCCCAAATTTCCAGCTATCTTCAAGTAAAGTAATATTGTATACATAACTTTCTTTTGTAATAAATAAATTTTGGATTGATTCCGAATTTAAAGTTGAATTTCTAACGATACAGCCAGTATACACCTCATTATTTTTAAAGCAGTAAACTAGTTCAGACATTGAAGCTGTTTTATGTTTAATGTATATATGCTTGATTCCAATATTATTATATTCATTTTCAAGACGTTCAACATCACTATGAGTTATAGCATTTAAGAAATTTTCTTTTGGAATTCGAACAAATGTTCTTCCTAACAATTTAAGGCGATTTCTTAAGTCAAAATCTTCAAAACCATAACCTTTCAAATCTTCATCATATCCTCTTAATGTTGTAAAGTCATCTTTTGTTAAGCATATTCTTCCACAGCAGTCTCTCTCTGTATTTTCATCTACAAATAAATATATATTCTTATCGTTATAAAAAGATTCATTAATAAATTCAGCAAATCCTTTTCCTATAAAATTATCCGCATCTACATTGCATATAATATCACCACTGGCTTCCTTAGAGACAACATTCTTTGAATGACTCCTTAAAAAATATTTTGGTTCAGTCGTCTTTATATATTTTAAAATACCTTTCTCAATGTATTGTAACATTTCTGTATTTATCCATTCATCTAACTCATCTGCTGAATTATAGTTAAGTACTATAAATTCCAAATTTCCATACTCTAAATTATCTTCAATATTTTTCGGTAAAGTTTCTTTTAAAAAACTCAAACGATTCATACATACCGTGCAAAAAGATATTTTCTGTTTAATTTTTGTGACCATAATTTATTATTAGAATTTTCAACTAGTTATAGGTAAATGCATTTATGAATTTGCAAAATAATCATTCTCTAGTACTTAGGTTTTTAGTAACAATTTCGGTATTTCCTAATAATTCCTCAAATCTTAAATCGATAGATAGCTTAAAGTTAGATTAACAAGAAATGGTTCTAATATCCTTTGTGCAATTAATAATTCAAAAAAGCCAATCTAATGATGTTTAAAGAATCAATTATTGTTAGCACAATAGTGTTCAATGATTGCCTCTTAATTTTTTTTAAAACATTTTGCTAATAATTATGCGGCAAAATCTATTTAGCACTTGTATATATATCTTTTAAAGTATTATATGCAAAATGACAAACAGTTGATCTGCATTGCAAATTCAAAGAATTGAACAACATATTTATCATAATGGTCAATTCCTGTAAGGAAATATTTTTATTCTCAAACTCCGTTAAAGATTTTTGACAGTCGGTTACTGTTAAATACCATAAAATTTGCCATTCTTCTTCGTAGTCTTTTAAATTATTATTTCTGTTTTCTATGAAAGACTGTATAATAAAATCTTTATTATCATTAAACATGCTAGAATTTTCCATCTTTAAACTTTCTGCAGCTTCAGTTTCATATTTTATGTATTCATTACTTAATAGGGTCTCAAATAATGTTAATGAATCTATAATGGTGATTTTTAAAGCGCTTACGAATATGAATAATAACTGAATGCTAATCTCTATTATGTTCTCTAATGTTTCTTCTTTAAAGCATACAAATAATTCAAAAATTACTTTTGAAACGTTATTATCGTATTTTAAAAATACACTATTGTGATAATCATCGGAAATGGAGAAGGGAATATACTCAAACGTACCGTAATGAATAGTATTATTTTGAAAATTTAAAAAAAGTCTATTTTCTTCTAAGCGGTTTTTAGTTGAAATGGATGGTGCTTTTAATAGAAAATTTTTAAACCAGGAATCGATATGATTTGCTAGTACGAAGGCATCCGAATCTTTACAGGGTGTAATTATCATTCTGATGTTGCAACCACCTTGATGGCTCAACCTGATAATATAAGTCTCTATATCTATTGTGTTATCAATAAAAGGCTTTATTCCTTTACAAATGGCTTTATGCCACATTGTATCATCATAATATAAAGAAATACAAAATGGTTTCATATGTTTTTGTTAATTTAAATTAGCTCTATCTTTCCAAACGAGTCATCATTTACTGATACTCTTTTTTCTTTTAAATTTTTTTCCATAATTAATCTATTGCTGCTTTGAGAAAAAAACAAGACCTTATCCTTAAACATTTTTTTTTCTACTATAGGATAAAATTTTTTTAAATCTGGAGAATAATTAGTTAATTGATCAATTTGGTTACTATCTTTTATTACTACTTTTGAATTTCTTGTCGTAAACTCGATACCATTTTTTATATTTTTCCAACTGCCTATATTCCATTTGTCTCCATAAAGGCTGGTGGGAAACTCAAATGAACTGTTGTCAGTAAATAAGTTGTTGATTGATCCTGAATTATATGTACTATTGAGTACTATTTTGCCCAAATAGCATTTTTTGTTTTTAAATAAATATAATAATTCAGATATCGAATGATTTATAAATTTGATATAGATAAATTCTATTTCCTTGGAATTATATTCGTTTTCTATTCGTTCTTCATCAGTATGAGGCAACGCTTGCAAAAACTTTTTATCTTTTACGAAATAAGTTTTCCTTCCTAATAATTGTAATCTATTGCATAAATCGTAATCATCAAAGCCATATCCGTTCATTTTTTCATCATAACCTCTTACTGAAAAAAAATCTTTTCTTTCTACTGAAATTCTTCCATAGCAATCTCGTCGAGTATCTTTGTCAACACCTAAATAGATATTTTTGTTGTTCATAAATGAGATATTAACGTATTCTGCAAAACCAATTCCAGTGAAATTATCAGCATCAATATTACATATTATGTCACCAGTACTCAGCTTAGCCACCACATTCTTTGAATGGCTCATACGAAAATTTTCAGGTTCTTTGCTGTAATAATATTTTAGAATACCATTATCTAGAAAATCTTTCATTTCTGATTTTATCCATTCGTCCAATCCATCAATTGAGTTATAATTAAGAACAACGAATTCAATATTTTCGTAATCAATATTATCTTTAATGTTTTGTGGAAGTGTTATTTTTAAATGATGAAGACGATTCATGCAAACAGTACAAAATGAAATTTTAAAACGTTTATTTCTGATTCTGTTCATATTATTTTTTTAGCAATTCGAAAGTTAAGGTTTCTATTTTGTCTTTAAAATTTAAATCTTTGCAGTTTTGTAAATTTTAAAATACGAACTCCTGCATGTCATAATGCTTTATAGCCTTTTGTTTTAATGGACTATCGCTCCAATTTTCCCAAACATTAGTGTAAGGGTTGTATCCGCATTTTAATGGTTTAGAATATTGGTTTTCACTATTTTCAACATAGGCTCGGCAATCTGTGCAGATGTGTCGAAATTCACAATCTTTACAAACCTCTACTTTATCTTTGCTAATATTCCAATATTTTTTAAAATCAGGATGATTTAGGGCTGTATTTAGATTAGAAGATTTAATGTTGCCAAAATTTTCACTCATTGATGGGCAGTTTTTAATATTGCCTTCTTTGTCTATAGAAATTTTTCTATTTAAGCAGGTATTGTGGGTTAGTGATTCGCTAAAGAGTTTAATATTCGAATAGAAATATTCGTTATTTATTATGCCACAATGTTTTTCATTAATAATATTTCTTTTGACCATCATTAAATATCCCATCTTTTGTCTTAGAGGCTGGTAGTTTCTATCTACAGGGGAATTAAAAAAAACTAGTGAATGTATTCTTCTGTTTTCTAATAATAGCATATTTACCGCTTCTAAATCGAAACCATCATAGTATGGCAATATAAAATCAATAGAAATAACTCGAGATTTTTTATTGTTCAGTTGTGAAACGATATTTTTTATATAATCAACATCAACATGTTTGTAGAATCGTAATTGAATGTACGAACATTTTAGTTTCTCGAACTGAGGTATCAAATTATTAAAATCATGTAAAATTTCGTCATAATCTATAATAATATTTGTTATAAGCGAAGGTGAATCCCAAGAAGTATTTATTTTGGGAAATAAATTTGGATTTGAGTTAAAAAAGATAAGTTTATTTTCAATCAAAAAATCAAAATATTCATCAATAATTTCATCGTATTTATGTTCAAAATGATTTTTTACATCCGCAACAGTTTTACCTTCATACATTTCCAAAAGATCGAATAATGCATTAGGAATGAAGTGATAATTATTGTTTCTAGTATCACAGATTATACTTCTATTAAATCCTTTAACAGGTATACAGTCCGCAAAAAGATTAAAATTTGAGTGCTTCAAATTATATTATTTTAGAAATAGGTTTGACAAATGGCTTGGAAAAGTTTCGAGAATTTTGATAAGCCTGGATAGCAATAAAATTACTTTTTTTCATTTCCGTATCATTTGGCTCCTTACTGATTTTCATTTTGAGACCATTAAATACATTGATTGGATTTTTATTTTCCATTTTTTAAAATTTGAGATAATTTATTTTCGATATTATAATTGCATGGATTATTTATAAAGCTAATCTGCCCTGTCGGATTGATTTCAAGAAAATAATAATCTCCGTCACAATACATAAGATCTGCAGACCCATAATTTAAATTAAATTTTTTAAAAACTTTTTCAAGTTGTTCTTCAATAATTTCGGGTAATTTAAATGGGATTATTCTAGATTTATCTATTTCAGTAAAAATTGTTCTTATGTCAGTAGTATCCTTAAAAACGTGTATTGCGGCAGAATAAAAAGAACCATCCATGTAAATTACTCTTATCTCAAAATCAGCTATAATTCTTTCTTGAAAGAAAGAAATGGTAAAATCGTCAAGAGTTTTAGAAAGTATTTCAGGCGTGATCAAAAAAGTTAAATTAAAATTATATACAAAGGAATCGTCAGAATAGTAGAAACTGTCTAAAATTCTTTTAGATATAATTCCATTCTTTTTAGAATAAGTGTCATAGAAATTTTGTAATTTTTTTTTGTTTCCGGTAATTAAAGTATGCGGGATTTTTAAGCCTTGTCTTTTTGCTTCAAGCATTATATCAAGTCGATTGGTCTCGAAATCAACAATCCTTTTCCCTATTTTTGTTATGTTTTTTTGTAAGATAAAGGCATCATTTAGAATTTCATGGCATTTATTTTCGTAATCTCCGTTTCCTGAATTGATACATCCGCCATTAAACCAGACACTTTTAATATTTTCTAATTCTATATTTTCTAGATAGTCGTTTGTTATTATATAAGAATTATTTTCATCACTAAAATTCATTGATACAATATTGGTTTTATCGGACTCACCTATTCTTATAAAATTTGTATCTAAATAATCGATAACATCATTTACAAAATCATCGACATCTTTACTGTATATCATTATCATAATACTTTTTATTTTTCGAATGACTTCCAATCATCGGTGAGTTTCAGAATAAAAACAAAGTTTTTTTCATAATAATCATCCCATTCCTTTGGATTTTCGGCGTTATATTCTGAAACTATAAAATTGCCAAATTCCATTAAGAAGGTATAAGGATTATTGAATTTAAACATTACTTTCCGAACCATTAAATCATTTCTTCCACAAGCTTTTGAATTGTATAAATTGCCTTTATATATATGGAAGCATGAATTAGCAGGGCCTACATCAATATAACTTCTTTTTCTGTCAAATTCAAGAGTACTAATATTTTTAGCCAGAAGTTCATTTAGAACAGTTAAATTCTTTGGACTTTGTTGCAAAGCATGCTTGATCAAAACATAAAAGTCAGGATCAGTTTTCAAAATAGTGTCTCTTATAAAATAGCAACCGATCTTTTCTTCAGATGGGTATCCGTCTTTTTTTAATAAATCGATCAATTTACCCGTGACTCTTTCTGTAGTTTCATATAGTATTTTCGGATCTTTTCGACTTGTTAATCCATAATCCGCCTGATCTTCTTTGACTAAATCATTGATTTCTTCTTTGAGCTTGAGGTTCAGTTTGTTTTGTGATAATTTATAAATAGAATCATATTTTATACTAAAATTTTTCCATTGTGGATTTTTTCTTAGACCATTAAAAATTTTAGAATTGAAATAAGGTAGGGGAGCACCTTTATAAGCAAATTTTTCACCCCACCAAAAAGCAGTTTTGAAATCGCGTGATTGAACGGCGCATCGAATAGCATTATGAATATCGCGAGCAAATAATTGGGATGGATACTTTTGATATAGCAAATAATATTGCTCTTTTGCTTTTGCATACTGTTTTGCCAGAATATAGTTCTCGGCCATTTCGGTATAAGAGTAATAATTGATTTCTTGTTTTTGCGATTTTTCTTTTTCAATATCAGAAACTAGTCTATTCTTAATCATAAGAATTCTGCAGTTAGGCTCTTCTTGTTTTTTAGTTTGATTATTTTCTCTATTTTTATTTAGATAATAAACCATAGAACCCAGATCAAAGATTTCAGAGTAATGTGCTCTTGAGCCAATAACAAATAAAGTGTTTTTGTTAACTTTTCCACTTATTTTAAAGGGATGTGGACCCTTAGGGTTTGTGCTGAAGTAGGAATAATTTTTAATGTAAAAGGCAGGGAATTTATCCAATACGGTAAACTCATCTATTTCATGGTTATTTAATTTTGCTTCTACAAATTTCTTGTCTATAATGTTGTTATAG
Source organism: Flavobacterium sp. Root420 (assembly GCF_001427905.1). Taxonomy (GTDB): domain Bacteria; phylum Bacteroidota; class Bacteroidia; order Flavobacteriales; family Flavobacteriaceae; genus Flavobacterium. The sequence goes on along the minus strand of NZ_LMEF01000010.1, from coordinate 17,004 downwards.
CAGGCATTACCAAAATAATATGAATTTAGAGTGTCTGTTTTTTTTCCAATAAATAATTCTATGTTATTTTGTATTTTCCCATTTTTTAATTGGTCATTTAAATGTCCCGTTACAAAACCTTCTATATTTATTATACTATCTTTTGGACTATAACTACATTTAGTTATCTTTATTTTTAAAAAACACATAGACGTGCTTTCCAAAAATTGAAAGCCTGTATAGTCCTTGTTTCTGAATGTTACTCCATAATTGACAATTCCTTTATAATTTCTATCATCCACAAAATAAGGTAATGTATCTTTAGTATTCGGCAGCCATATGTTTTTATGCCATCTCAATTGGTATACTTCCTCTGAGACTTTGTTTTTTTCAAAGTCGTTTTGGCTATACTTAATTTCCTTCAGATGACTTTGTCCTGATGATTCATTTATAAAAACAATACTTAGTAAAGTAATTAATAATGTTATAACTGTTTTTTTCAAAATAAAAAGATTTGTGACTTTAAGATGTATAATAACTAGAAAAATTTTTAATAAGAAGTCTGAATTGTTTAGACAATTCAGACTTTAGGTAAAACCTTTTAAGCGGTCTAACTATTATATTAACATTTGGTTACGTTGGTTCTGTTATGGTAAGTTTGATATGTTCCGTAATCACCACCATAACCATATGAACCATCTCTCATGGAATCATATCCGTAGTCAAAGGATAGACATTCTCCAGTAGCCCAGTCGCTAATATGTCCCGCACCAGTTGCAATACCTCCACCATTTAGCTGCATCAGTTGCTCCCTTTTTAAAACACTTTCTTTGAATTTTAGTAATTTTAATTTTTCTAGTTTCATAAATTTAAATTTAAAGGATTAATAAAGTAAATATATATATTATTATTTATCCTACATATTAAAACTAAATATATTGTTGGAGTAATTTATATTTTATTAGTATAAAAAATAAATTACTATTTATTTGCCTGTTAATTTTGTGGGATAATAATATTAAAAACAAAAAAATATAAAAACATATCTAATATTGTGATGATGATGGAGAAAACGATTGAATATTGTAATTATAGTATTTTATTTAATAATTGTGTGTCAGAGTTTTTTCTTTATGAAATATTTGCAGTTCCGAAAAGAGTGCAGTGCTATCTAATTAATGCAATTATAATAGATCAGCTTAAAGTTTTTATTTTTGCTAAAGCTGAGCCAATAACTTGATGCATATCATAATATTTATATTCAGCTAAACGTCCTCCAAAAATCACATTATTTTCTTTTTTTACTAACTCACTATAATTTTTAAGTTTTCGATTATTATAATCATCATTTACAGGATAGTATGCTTCTGATCCTGGTTTCCACTCTTGTGGAAATTCTTTAGTAATAATCGTTCCTTGCAAATTGCTGAATTCAAAATGTTTGTGTTCTATAATTCGTGTAAATGGAATACTTTTTTCAGTGAAATTCATAACTGAAACGCCTTGATAGTTAGGAATATTGATATATTCATGTTTAAAACTTAGGCTTCTATATTCTAAATAGCCATACTTATAATCATAAAATTCATCCAGTTTACCGGTGTACACTATACGTTTTGCTAAATTTGTAAGTTCACTTCTATTTTTAAAAAAATCAACGCCAGTTCTAACTTCAATATTTTTTAAAAGTCCACTAATTAATTTATTATATCCACCAATTGGAATTCCTTGATATTTATCATTAAAATAATTATTATCATAAGTAAATCTTACAGGTAATCTTTTAATTATAAATGTTGGTAGATCAATAGCTTTACGCCCCCATTGTTTCTCTGTATAACCATTTATTAATATTTCATATATATCTTGCCCAACCATTGAAATAGCTTGCTCTTCCAAATTTTTCGGTTTAATAAATCCTGCTATCTTTACCTGATTTTTAATTTTTTCTTCAACGTCACTTGGACTTTTAATATTCCATAGTTGATAAAATGTATTCATGTTAAATGGTAAATTATATAATGAATCTTTGTAATTTGCTATAGGGGAGTATATAAAATTATTAAACTGCACAAAAGAATTTACATAATCCCAAATTTTTTTATCATTCGTATGAAATATATGTGGGCCATATTTATGGACATTAATGCCTTGGATATTTTCACAGTAAATATTTCCACCTACATGCAACCTTTTATCAATTACTAAACATTTTTTGCCTCGGTTTGCCATTTCACGTGCAAATACGGCTCCATAAAGTCCTGATCCGATAATTAAAAAATCATATTTTTTCATATTTAAGTAGTAAAAATATCAAAGCTTAAGTTATATTTCTTCATATAGTCTAACATTTCTTGATGATGACTAGATCGTACTGGTCTTGTGTGTACAGAATAAACATCATCAATTATAGCCATTGTAAATTCAGTATAATTTAATATTATACCCCAGTGAAAATCTATCCCCCAACCGCTTGTTGATTCATTAAAAGTGTACAGAACTTTTCTTAGAGCATCCCTAGAGAAGCAAGGTTGCATAATTTCTACAAAGTTAGTATAGCGTAAAATTGAATTTTCTTGTTGAAATGTATGAGGATGTGAAAAATATGAATTAGCAATGGCTGGTTGAGCTGCGGATAATTCATATTTTTCCATATAATCAAATAACTTTTGTACATTATAGCAATCGATTGATATATCATCATCAGGCATGTAAAAAAAATCATACTGATCAATTAATTTTTCATTATCTTTTAAGTAATTATAAATTAATTTAAACTTATATCCTTTATTCTTAGTAACATAAGTGCTATCTGACTTAAACAATTCATACGAGTCATCATAAACGATTAAGTGTAAATCAAATGTATTTTCATGATTTATCCATTGATGATGTAAACTTGAAGTGCCAACAGCAGCTAATACACAATATTTGTTTACACTTTTATTCATCTTTTATCATTTTTTTATTTAGTAGTTGTGTCTATCCTCTTTAGAACTGGAGTTGAAATTCTCTTTTAATCTCCGAAGTATTTTACAGGGTGATATAAAAGGTTTTCAGTTATTTCTATAGGGCTTATGTTAGGTTTGAATCTCATAGAATTACCAAATAATTTTTCAATTTGATTAATCTCTATAATTTTGTAAAATCTGTTTATGCAATTTTTAGCTACATATTGTCCTGTGCCTCCAAAATCCTGTATATTAAAACCTCCCTGTTTTAATAGAGTTGGGATAAGTACTTCATGATGTCCTTTCCATCCATCTTTTAATTGGTTGTGAAGATATGCTAATGCTCTGTTTGAAAGACGATAAATTGGATTAAAAGAGGATAATTTATTTTGTGAAAGAATTATTTTATTTGAATGAGATAATGTATTCCACCAATACCAATTAGGCTTTTCGTAAAATTCATATATATGTGAACTTAGAAAATCGGTAGAGCTGAATTTTAAAAAAAAAGTTAAAAAATTACTCCAATTTCCATTATAATGCACATCGTCTTCAATTAGCCAATAAAAATCAAATTCAGGATTTTCTTGATAGAATTTTAATAAAGGAAAATGATTGTTGCCTGGAAGTAGTTCTTTTCCAATAGCGCTATATCCCATACTTTTGAGGATATCATTTGTAAAGGGAAATATTTTTTCTCTCTTTTTCTCAAATATAATTTCATTTGTATGTTCTTTATGAAATAAAACATAAGATTTATGTTTATTGCCAACTCTGTTGAGTAATTTGTATTTTTGATATATAATTTTATTACATTTATTTGTTAAGAGTAATATTGCTGAATTGAAATCATTCGATTCGCTAATTGTAGATATTTCGAAAGTATCATTAAAAAAATTCATCAAATTCATAATTTTATTTAGATCCAACTTTGTTTTTTTGTAAAGAGATGTGTTAATAATTTTTTACATTCTATACTATTTTATGCATAAATTATTAAAGGTAACTCTGCTTTTTATATACACTACTTTCATTATTTAATAATATAATTAATTGTAGATAGTAACTTTCCTGAATTTGTAAAACATCCGCTCAGCCACGCTTAGATTTTCAGTAATGATTTCTGCGCTTCCTAATAATTCTTGGTTAAATTTTAAAATTTTATTATATGAAGTTTTGGTGCCATTTGGCAAGGTAATAAAAACAGTATAATTTCCGTCAGTATCAGGAGACATCGAAAAGTTGGTTACTTTACCTATAAGCATTCCAAATTGCTGATACGGATAATTATCCAATTTAATAAACACTTTTTGTCCAATGCTAACTTTTCCTGCATTTTGAGAGGGAATTAAGAGTTTTCCAACTAAATTTGATGTGTCTATTGGTAGAATTGAAAAAACAACATTTCCAACATTCACAAATTGGTTTGTACCCCAAAAATCTTGAAAGCTAATAACTCCATTTATTGAAGAAGTTAAAGTGTAGTTATATTCCCAATTTCTAATAGCATCTTTAAGCAAATCATATGATTGGTTTAAATTTTTTAGAAATTTCGTTGTATCTTCTTTTTCATTAATTTTGGTATTTACTAAAGTATGACTGGCAGATGAAATACGCTCCGTAATTTGAGAAATTGTAATTGCCATCGAACTTATGCTTTTTTGAATTTGTAAGAATTCTAATTCTTTTAGTTCATAATCTCTTTGCGATATAACACCTTTCTCAAATAAATGCTTATCCCTTTCAAAATCTCTTTTTTTTAATTTAAATTCTTGCTCTTGGATACTTTTTTGTGTAATTTGATTGCTTAACTGATTTTTTAGTTCTTGTAGAGATATTTTATTATCCCCTATTTGATTTGTGTATGGGTCTAAATCTTTCAATAAAAAATAATCCATGTAGCTTTTTTCGAAATTCACATAGGCAGTATTAATATCTCCTAAAGAGAGATGAGAGGTTTTGTTAAATGGAAATTGAAAATTTTTAACATTAAAAGGAAGTGTGTCTACAATTTTTTTTAATAAATAAATATCTTTGGAATTCCCAGCGCTTTTTAAGATGGCAAGTTTTTGTCCTTTTTGCACTGTGTCTCTATTCTTAATGAAAATTTCATCTAATTGTCCTGAGTATCGGGCTATAATTTTCTCAGTCGGTTGTTTTGTTGTTACTAATATTTTAGCTTCAACAAAATTTGGATATTTTATAAGAAAAGACAGGCAAAGTATGATACAAACAAATATAAAAACAAGAGTAATACCCCATCTAACAATCCATTTAGGAGGATCTGATAAAATTTCTTGTACTTCTTCAGACCTTAGGTTTAAATTTTCTTGATTTAATTTTTTAGACATGTTTATCGCTACTTAATTTTTCCAATTCCAACTGATTACTAACCAAACTATAATACTTACCTTGTTTTTGTAATAACTCATTATGCTTACCTGATTCTTTTATCTTTCCATTGTCAATAACGATTATTTGATCTGCATTTTTAACAGTACTTAAGCGATGTGCAATAATAAGGACAGTTCTGTTTTTAAAAAAACTATTTAAATTTTCCATAATAATTCTTTCATTTTTCGCATCCAGAGCTGATGTTGCTTCATCAAAAAATAATATATTAGGGTTTTTATAAACAGCTCTTGCAATAAATAAACGTTGCTTTTGCCCTATACTTATGCCAACTCCTTCATTACCAATTTTAGTATTAAAACCTAATGGTAAAGATTGAATAAAATCATAAATATTAGCCACCTTCGTTGCTTGTATTAAACGTTCTTCATCTATAGTATCTTCTCCTATAGCAATGTTATAAGCTATTGTGTCATTAAATATATAGCCTTCTTGCATCACTACGCCACAATTGGCTCGCCATGTTTTATGGGATATGTTATTTAAATTATGTTCGCCATATAAAACACTGCCTTTTTCAGTATTATAGAATTTTAATAAAATCTTCATTAAAGTGGATTTTCCGCTACCGCTTGCGCCTACAATCGCGGTTATTTTACCAGAAGGAATCTTCATACTTAGCCCTTTAATTGTGTTTTTACTGCTTCCTAAATATCTAAATGCAATATCTTTAATCACTATATCTTGATCTGGTTTGATATTAGAAATTAAATGTTTCTTGTTTCCTTCTTCATCTTCTCTATCGTGAATTTCTCCCAATCGTTCTAAGCTTATCTTAGCATCTTGCAGAGATTGAATAAAACCAACGAATTGTTCAATTGGACTATTTAATTGTCCAATAATATATTGAACAGAAAGCATCATTCCTAAAGTAATAGTACCTTTAATAACCAAAATTGCAGTGGTAAATGTGATTAAAATATTTTTTGTTTGATTAATAAACGACGCCCCAACTCCTTGAGTCTGCTGCAGTGATAAACTCTGCATGGATATTTTGAATAATCTTGCTTGTACAAACTCCCATTTCCAACGTTTTTGTTTTTCAGCATTATGTAATTTTATTTCCTGCATTCCATTTATGAGCTCAATTACAGTACTTTGTTCCTGACTCATTTGTGTGAAACGTTTATAATCCAATTGTTTACGTCGGTTTAAGAAGAATACAATCCAAACAAGATAGATTATACTTCCGATTGCAAATATGAAAAAAATGGTTAAACTATAGTAAATGAGTACTGCACCGAAAACAAATAGATTGACCATAGAAAATAGGGTATTTAGTGCTGATCCGGTAAGTAAATTTTCAATTCGATTATGATCATTAATTCGTTGCATAATATCTCCTGTCATCCTAGTATCAAAATAGGATATAGGTAAATTCATTAATTTTATGAAGAAATCAGAAACTAGTGATATATTAATTCGAGTACTTAAGTGCAATAGTATCCAACTCCTAAAAATTCCCACACTAGTCTGTCCCAGAAATAACATAATCTGAGCAATTAATACCATATAAATAAAATTGATATCTTGATTCTGTATGCCACTATCAACAATACTTTGAGTTAAAAAAGGGAAAATTAACTGAAGCAGACTGCCAACAACCAATCCAATTACCAGCTGGATAAGTAAGTTTTTATATTTAAAAAGATATTGAAATAGGAAACGAAACGATTTTTTATCTTGTTCTTCCCAATTATTTTCCTTAAAACGAGGTGTGATTTCTAATAATAGAGCAACACCTTCTTTCGTATATTCCGTAGAATTATTACCTATCCAACAAGTGATAAAATCGCTTTTGTTATAGGAAAGAAGTCCAAATGAAGGATCAGAAACATATACGATATCTTTCTTTATTTTATAAACTACTACAAAATGAACTTTATTCCAATGTGCTATAAAAGGAAAGGTAGCATCTTTAAGAGATTCAAAATCTAATTTCACGCCCAAGGATTTAAAACCAATTGATTCAGCAGCATCACTTAATTTTAATAGGTTGCTTCCTCCTCTAGTAGTTTCTGCTAAATCTCGAATATCTTGAAGAGAAATTAATTTACCATAATGCTTGGCTATAATGCGCAAACAAGTTGGCCCACAATCCTTAGAATCAGGTTGTTTGTAAAAAGGAAAATTTTTTTTCAAAATAAATGATTAGTGTGTTTAGAATGAATTATTATTACTAATATTTAAGAAGTTCGAATTGTTTAGTTTAGTAGAATTCAGATTTCGGGACCTTTTAAAATGTACAATGTGTTAATGTTCACTTACGTTGCTTCTGTTATGGTAATATGTTTTTTCCTCCATTTAAGTCATCTCATATAGCATCATATTTCAAGTTACGGATAGATATTACCATTAGCCAATAAAAATATCTTATGAACTAGTTTAATACCATGGCATTTAGCTTAAAGAATTGGTTTATTTTTAAAGTGCTTTTTTTAAATTTTAATTTTATTGATTTCATGAATTTACATCTACTTATAATTTTTAAAAAATACATGATATTTATCTTATATTTAAAAAAGTGAAATTATGTTAAAACAATTTGTTTTTGATTAATAAAAAGTTAAAACGTATATTTTTTAGAAGGTTTTTATCTATTAATTTTATTAAAAAAAGAACTATAATCTCTGATTATGGATTAATTCTTAAATAATGACTTTGTAATATTTTAGTACATTTTGATCCTAAATGTTTACGTTTGTTTGAAAGTTATAAATCATCATAGCTTTTTGAAGTTAAGTAGTTAGATTTTAATTTGATAATACTTAATGGAGTTAATTAAAAATCTTCGTCTTCTGATAAATCATTTATAAAATGAATTAAATTATTTTTATCATAATACTTAGGCAAAAAATACCCATTAATAATTATTGCTGGAGTGAAATTAATAAAATTTTGTCTATTCCAATGGAACTGTTTCCGCAAAATTAAAGTAGACTTTTCTTCTTTTGATATCACTTTTTTTATGATATTGGGTTTTATTTCTTTTAAAAATATATGTGATTTATTGTTAAACTCATCGCTTTCTTTGACCTCTTCAGAAATAATTTTGTATATGATGGATTCATCTTTATATTTATACCACTTGTAAAGTGCCTTTATAAATAATATTTGTCCATGATCATAATAAATTGAAACTAATTGTTGGTGAATTCTTTTTGATTTTTCATCACTACCTATTTCATCAAAATTAAAATGAACATCGATGCAGACTTTGTTAGGATATTTGCTAACTATTTCTTTAATAACTGCAAGAGCTTCAGCACAAAAACTACAAAAAGGACTTGTTATGAATTTTATTTTTAATGAAGCATCAGGATTTCCTAGAATAATAGTTTCTTGTAATGGTATTTGACTACTTTTGACTTGTGTAGAAGCTAATAAATTATTTTTAAACATTTCATAATTACGTATAAAGCGATTTGTAGTAATATTAAGTTCTTTGATTTCTTTTTGATTTTTTAATGTTTTTTTGAGTAAAAACCAACTGAATATTGAAACTGAGATTATAAAGCCATATTGAATTAACAATCTTGTTTGAAATTTATAAAAGGATTGTGTTAAAATTGTTAAATATAATGATTCAAAGAGGATTAGCGCGATAATGCTTAAACATAAAGGGCACCATTTTTTCACTATAACTTTTTGATAATAAATTGAGATCAATAGAACAGGAAAAGTACAAATTAGTATTGTTTTTTGAATATTAAAGTAAGTTGAAATATCATTAGTTAATAGAAATATATATAAGCTGAAAAATTGTGTAATGAAGAATATTAAGCTTAAATCACTAAAATTTACTACCTCAAAAACCTTCCATTTATTTGAATTGACGACTGTTGAGCAGTTTGTAATATTGTTTACTGTGCACAACCGATTCAGTAATTCACTTTCTATTCCAAACAAATCTTTTAATATTATAATGGAAAGTAAAGTTCCAAGAATTGGAAATGCAAAAAAGAAATATGTTATGATGTTAATATTAAATTGCATCAATGATAGAAGAAAAAAAATTATGCATATAGAGCATAAAGTCCAGAATCTTTTACTAGTATTAGCATATTTTATAATGTTTTTTTCAGATTTTTCGACAAGTAATACAATTTTTTTCCATTTTAGTATCAACTCTGGCTTTGATAATATAATTTCATTTTTCTCTCTTAAGCAAAAGTAAACATCGCCTTTTTTCTTAACGAAGTAAAAATGAGGTTGATTATTCTCTATTTCAAGTAGTATTACAAAAGTGTCGGGCAACAATTCCTTTTCATCTACTTCTATAGATAACACTATGTTAACAATGTTAAAAAAACTTAATGTATCAGTTACAGAGACAAGGCTAGGGTAATGTGGATGAGATTGTATTTGAAATTGAAATTCACTTTTACTAACATTGATTTGTTCTGCTTCTAAATATCGAAATAGATAAGTAAAATTTTCAGACATAATTAATTTTTTTTAATAAAGTGATATGAATAGATTCTTTTTAGGTTTATTGCAAAGATTCTTATTAAAGAAGTTAACAAGTTAATATTTACCAATTATACAAAAAAAATATGATATCTAAGAAAATATTTTTTTTATTTGATGTCTTTTTTGCTAGAGAGCTAACATGAATTCTGTTTAAAAGAAAATTAAAAAAAAATGAAAAAAGACATATTAAAATTGAACTGCCTCATAGCAGGATAATGTCTCTAACTTTTCACAAGATGAAAAATACCAAAAAAAATACAGCACCGAGTTTAAAATGTGAGCCACCATGAATGAAATAAATAAAATATAATAAAGCCAGAATGCGACATTCATTTTTTTCGATATTGTCAATCATTTACATTTTTTAGATGTATTTAAAAACTATTAAAAAGATAAAATTGAAAAATTAATAAATTAAGATCAGTAATCTTGCTAAAGTCATTTTTTAAAATCTTACTCATGTCAAAAAAAACTTTAAAGTTTAATAATGATAAAGAATAGTTTTGCAGAAAACAATCTGTCGCTATATACATTCGGCTGGGTTGAAAAAAGTTAAGCGACGTATTTGGGGATGATTGATGTAATATAATAATTTATCAGGTATTCCCACGCTCTTAGAAGTGCGAACGCTGTTGTTAATATCTCTGACTTCACACCCGTAATGAGGTTCGACAAAGAATAAAAACAAGAAAATCGATAGCTCATATATATGAAAAAAGTAAATTTTGCAAAGTTTCATTGTTATCTATTTGTGAACTTTGCGAGAATTTTGATATTCTTTTGCGTAAAACAAAAATGATCCAGATTTCTATGAAGTTTTTACTTTCAGCAGGAATAGAACTACAATCATAAAATACTACTTATCTTTATTTTGAAGAAAGTTTCTTCAAATCTTGTAAAAAATGGTTCGTAAACAGGTTCGTAAGGACCACCACGAAACTCCTTAAGAAATTAAGGAGTTTTTTTTATGCTTTATATATTTTGTGAATCACTGTTGAGATGACAGGTTGCAAAGGATCAACGAATCAGGTGCAATACTTGCGGATTATAAAATAGTACTGATTCGAAGAACTTCAGGTTTGAAACAATCGTTTTTAATTAATCCAAACTTTTTTATTTTTAAAATCAATAGTAAAAACATAGTTACTAATTGCTTCGAAATTGAGAACTCCATCATATATTATATCTCTGACAAAAGGTTTTATTCTAAGGTTTTTTTCACCAATAATAAATTCTGATTCCTGATTATTTTCATTATTATCATTTAGCACTTTCCAAATCTTAGCACTTTCCTGTGAAAGAAGTAACGGGCCACTATTTCCTGAATCAAAAAGAAACCAATAAAGATTATTATTCTTTGGTATTCCAATAAAGATATTTAGTTCCGATCCTTCCAAACCGTTTGCAAATCTCGTTTTTAAGGGCAATTTTTCCTTTACATTCTTTTTAGCAGAATTTTCATTTTCGACTATTACAATATTCTTAGAGAGATCAATAGTCAGAACATTATTCTCAAAGGATTTAAGAGATATAATGCCATCAATTCTCGGAAAATCTTTAGGCAGAATACTCATTAAATCCCAAACACTTACCGTTTTATGAAATAGGTTTGTTTGACCTATTGTAAGTGCAATGTCATTTGCTTTTTTTGCTTTAATTATTTCTCCGCTCATCCTAAACCCTGTTATACTGCCATATATTTCTTTATTTAAAGATTTTGCAATCTCAGGAGAAATAAACGTATCAGCACCACCGGTATCAAAGAGAAAATTATATTTTTTCCCTTCAATGAAAACATCTACTGTTTTCATGTTTTCAACATACGCTTTAAGTTGGATGGTGTCTTGCGCAAAACTGGAAATAGCAATGCACGCGAACAGCAGACAAAATACTGTTTTTTTTGTTTTCATAATTCTTTTTGCTTACTCTAAATTTGGTTTTCAGCATATCCCGTTTAGACAAAATTATCTTTATTAATTGGGAGCAAATTTGATTTATTATCTGTTACAAAACGACCGATTTCATGAAGTCGAACCAAATAATTAATAATTTTAACTAATCAATTTTAGAATAAGTTTTCCTATATTCACTAGGCGTCAAAGAAGTATGTTTTTTAAAAGCAGTATTAAATGATGATTTTGAATTAAAACCTACTTTGTATAAAATTTCTAAAGCCGTTAAATCGCTTTTAGAATGATTTTGCAATAACTCAGTTGCATTTTCAATACGATATTGATTTACAAAATCAAAAAAACGCATATTCATATTTGAATTAATCAAAATCGATAATTCACGAGCGGGCATATTTATTTCCGAAGCCAGATTTTGTAAGGTAAGTGATGCCTCTAAATAAGGTTTCTTTTCAATCATATATTTCTTTAGCATTTCAATTTGAAAATTGATACTACTATCGTTATTCTTTTCTCCATCTACTAAGGTTTCCGGAATACGCTTTTGCGTACTTTTTTTTACTAATTCTAATTTAGAACTTATTCCTTTAAAAAATTCCGAGTATTTAAGCGATTGTAAAACAAACCAACTTATGGCTATTAATGAAATGATTTCTAAAACACCATTAATAAATATCAAAAATTGATGATAATCAGTATATCTTAAAATATTTTTGAAAGTAGCAAAATAATGAACGATTGCAAAAACAATTGTTATTTGAAATAGCCATTTATAAACGGAATTACCTGAAGAGGAATTGTTTTCGAGATAGATTTTTTTATACCTTTTTAATATAGAAATAATCATGATAATGTATAGCACATACTGTATTTCAATCATAATTTGAAAAATTATCATTTCAACTGTTTCGGAGTGATGTGTAAAAAAAAATCTTTGCTCAAAATCATTTGAAGAATAGATTCTGAAAACTAAAATCAAATTAATAATGACAAATGGAATGCAGTGCAGTAAATGTTTTCTTTTCAATTGAAAATCTTCATAACAAAGCGACAATACATATACATAAAAGAGAGGAATATTTAATAAAATAAGAGTCCATCTAAAGATTTCTATTCTTGGCTGAATGGTAATAAAAACATTGGAAATAAAAGCTCCGCCAGTATCAATAGCAGTAAGAAAGAGATAGCCTGCAAAAAGTCTATTTGAAAGTTTTTTATTGGATTCGACTGTCAATAAAAATACAATAAGAAGAAATAAAATAAATACAGAAATTATTGCGATGGTTTTTAAAAAATTGAAACTATCCATTTAAGCAATTTTATTTTTTTACTCTTTTAATTTTCATGTTATGACTAAGTAGTCATTTCTGACAGGCTAAGATATGAAATATCTTAATGAATTTTATTCAAAACCACTTGTAAATCCTGCAAAAAATGGTTCATAAACAGGTTCGTACGGATCACAAAAAAACTCCTTAAGAAATTAAGGAGTTTTTGTTGCTTATAATTTGGTTCTTGCTGTTCCCGGAACAGATTCCAAATCTGTGCGATCAGTTTTCAAAATAGCTTTTCGGAAATAACTCTTCAAGAACTATATTATTTGAAAGTTTCGTTCTAATTTATTGTTCAGCATGAAGCCCGACTTTGTTTCCTTCTGTGTCCATAATAATCGCAATAAAACCTGGAGGAATTTGCATTTTAGGTGCAATTATCTTTCCTCCTTCCTGCACTACTTTATCCAGAACAGTCTGTATACTTGGACTTGCATTGATATAAATTATTGTGCCTTGTGAGGAAGGACTATTCCTTTCGGATTTCGACAATACACCCGTTACCCTTCCGGAGGTTGCCTGAATTACGTTTGGATTATACGGAAAAAAGACACTTTCATTATCTCCATCTGCGCTTTTTATCATTTCGATATCCAAAATAGTTTCGTAGAATTTTTTTGCCCTGTCAATATCTGAAACAGGAATTTCAAACCAAGTAATGATGTTGGTTTCTTCGTCAATTTTTTTCAACTTTTTCATAGCTTTTTTATTTTGTACAAAGATCAAAAATATGGCTGTGCCTCTCCTGTGACAATCGTCACATAATTAAATCTGCGTTCTTCTTTTTCTGATTCGGCTTAATGTTTCTCTTGCTACCCCAAGAAAAGAAGCCAATTGAGAAAGAGGAATACGTTGTAAAACTTCGGGATAATTGTTTTCTAAATATTCTAACCGTTCCTTAGACGAATAAAGTTTAAACAGATTTGAAAATTCTTCCTGTTTAGTAGCAAATAAACGGATACAGTTTCGTCCTAAAATTTCTACTTCATTAGCTTGTTGGGCTATTTCAAACAATTTCTCTTTGTCAAAAATTACGGTTGTTAATTGTTCGCAGGCAACTATATTGTATTCAGATTTCTGTCCGCTACCAAAGCTCTTGATGTTGGTTGCAATCTCATTTTCAAAGAAAAATCCAGTATTTTTTACAACGCCCTCAGTTTCATAATAACTTTTGCAATAACCTTTTTCAATATAAAAGAGTGAATTACAAACTTGTCCTTCTTTTAGAAGCAATTCATTTTTCCTGAACTCGAATTTTATTAAAGCTGGCTGCAGTAATTCCCAACTTTTATCAGAAAAATTTGTGAGCGACTGAATATATTTTAAAAGATTATCCATTGTTCTGCGGTTTCTGTTAAAGACTATTCTTTAGCTAATATAAAAAAACTTTACAAGTAATTTGAACTTCAGTTGACAAGGTCAGAAGATTTTTTTTGAAAGTTTCTTTCAGGTCGTCGTACAAAAAACTCCATTATTTCTAATGGAGTTTTTGCGATCTTATATTTTCTGAATGTCAATAAAACACAAGATCATAATCATAGATTAATTAATTTCATTTTTTTTAAATAATTTCCTTCACGGCTTCTATAAATAAATCTATTTCTTCGAAAGTATTATAATAATGTGGAGAAGCTCTTATTGCCCATTTCACTCCTTTTTCGTCAAAATCAATGACTGCAAAATTTCTAAAACTTGGAACAACATTTATTTTTCTTTTTAATAATTCAGCAACAATGTATTGTGGTTGAGAGCCTTCAACTGTAAAGGTTACCAATCCTCCAACTTCTGGACCGTTGTCTAAAACTAAGATTCTGTCAATTTGTGACAACCTGGTTCTCATATATTTTGACAATAGTTGTATTTGCTGCCAAATTTTATCTTCACCTATATTGATGCAATATTCAATTGCAGCTTTACTCCCCAGAACAAGTGCATAAGCAAACTCCCAGTCTTCAAACCGTTTTGCGTCGGGCTGTTGTTTGTATTCATCCTTTTCAATCCATTCCGCACCTCTCATATCGATAAATAAGGGTTCAAGACCAAATTTCAAAGCTTTATCTGAAATATAAAGAAACCCAGTACCTCGCGGACCTCTTAAAAACTTTCTGATTGTTATGCTGAGAAAATCACATTTTAATTCTTCAACATCTAATTTCATTTGGCCAGCTGACTGACAAGCATCAATAATATACCATGTTTTATTATTCTGTATTTTTTCATATCGACTATAAATCTCACCGATACTTTTAACAGGTTGAACCAAACCAGAATTCGTAGGAATATGAGTTATAGCCAATAACCGTGGCTGCAGTGTAAATAATTTTTCTTCTAAATCCTGCAAATCTACACCGCCAATTGCTGCATTTTTTATTCTTACTATTCTTATCCCAAATCGTTTTTGAAGAGAAAGAAACTGAATTTGATTCGAAATAAAATCATCATTATCTGTCAATATTATATCGCCTTTGCAAAATAGAATAGAAGATAATGCCCGGGTATACGAATCTGTAGCACTAGCTGTAAAAGCAATGTTTGATGCATCGCAATTAATCAATTTACCAGCTTGAACATAAAACTGCTGAATTTCATTTGCCTTTAAGGCAGCTGCTTCGTAGCCTCCAATTTCCGATTCTAATTTTATATACTCCAAAATAGATTGCGTTACTACATTGGGCATAAGGCTTGCACCTGCATTGTTTAGATGGTTTACATGGTTACAGCCTATTGTTTCGTTCCTGAATCTTTCAATTTTTTCTTTTGAAAAAGGACTTTCTGTTTTTTGCATTTGTATGATTTTTAATGTTTAATATTATTTTTAAATTCAGCAATACATTCTATTTCTACCAAAGCATTGTAAGGCAGTCCTTTTACAGCAATAGTAGTTCTTGCAGGACGATGTTCGCCAAAACACATTGTATAAATCTCATTCATTTTAGAAAAATTTTCCATGTCGGTTAAAAACACATTCGTTTTTACAACATTTTTAAGTGTCAAACCTGCTTCTTGCAATATCGCTTCAAGGTTTTTTATCGCCCTTTTTGTTTGGCCTTCTATATTGGCAATCTCAATTTTCATACTTTCGGGCTCAATGGGTGTCTGCCCTGAGCAGTATAACAAATTACCTGTTTGTACAGCTTGTGAATAAGGTCCAATTGCTTTTGGAGCATTATTCGAAAAATATACTTTCATCTCTTTATTTATTTTGATTATTATTATTACACAAAACTACTGCCGATAATCTGCTTTATTTGTGCAAATAAATTTGATAAGTGATTGATTTAATTAATTTTGCAGGTAAATCAGGTAAAAAATGCAAGCATTAGACGAGTACGATAAAAAGTTATTGCAATTGATGCAAGTCAATAATAAAATGACAGCACAAGAACTTGGCGATTTAATAAATTTAAGTGCTTCGGCTGTACAAAGACGACTGTCAAGGTTAAGAGAAAACAGAATAATAGAAGCTGACGTCTCGATTATATCACCAAGTGTTTTAGGATTAACTATTACTTGTATTGTAGATATTATTCTGGAAGATGGAAACTCAAAAGCGTTAGAAAATTTTAAGGCATCCATGCGAAAATGCACCGAAGTCATGCAATGTTATTTTGTAACTGGCACTTACGATTTTGTAATTATTGTAAATGCAAACGATATGCAGCATTACGAATCATTTGCAAAAAAATGGCTTATGGATAACCAGAATGTGAAACACTTTTACACACATGTAATTATGGACAAGGTAAAAGTTGGTTACAACCTTACAATTTAGAGTTATAACTAATTTGAAGCTTCTTTAAATAATAGAATAAAAAATGATTTAAGAAAACAAAAAAACCCCATTATTTCTGAGGGCACTGAAAAAGTCTTTTCACGAATAAACTGTTAATTAAAAGGAGTAGAAAACAAAAGGTTTTCTACTCCTTTTTTATTATCTTTTCCGTGTAA
>NZ_LMEF01000009.1 GCF_001427905.1 Flavobacterium sp. Root420 | reverse complement strand
AAAGTATTTCTTCAACTAGTACCAAAAGAGTTTGACTTCCATAGTTTAATGTGATAAATTTCATAATTTTATTTTTAAGTTATTAACTAATGCAATATAAGAAAAAAAATACAAAAACTGTGTTTTTTTGTGAGATTTTATTTATTCTTTAAAATAAGGATTTTACTCTGTGTAACTGCGGGGTAAATTTGAATCAGTTGTGTTTGTGGTCATTTATTCCATCTAACCATTTACATATAATCAACTATTTATAGTACTATAGCAAGTAAAAATTAAAACAACCTTCGGGTTGTTTTTTTGTTTTATAACATCATAGATCGAAAAAAATGGCTTCAAACCGACTTGGTGTTGCAGATGTGTTGGTGAAATTAGAAGCATGATAAAAGAGGGCAAAACAAAGTCAGGTAATCAGAGATATATTTGTAAGTTGTGTAGGAAAACAGAGTTAAAAATTATGCTTATTAAGGTTACAAGACTGATATTGATGAAAATATAATTCAATTAATAAAAGGTTTAGGAATTAAAAGCACAGCACGAGTATTGAAAATTTCTACGACAACATTATTGAAAAGGATTGTGTTCAATTGCCATATTGAAGATTTATTTTTGGCTTTGAACAAAAAAAGCCTCAAATTTCGCTGAAGCTTCCTTAGTAGCGGGAAGCATTCAAATATCTAACCAGATTATCTTGGATTATTACGATATTTTGGAATGTGCATCTTAATTTTTTCCCTTCATTTTTTACATAGTCACTCATATAAAGCGTAAGAGCATCACTCAAATTAAAAGGTCTTTTGAAAATAAATAATGTGAGATTTTATCACACATATCTGATAAAGGACGATCTGACAGACGGGATGCAGACAGGCCAAAAGGAATCGGAATAAGTCCCGAAGGGTGGCTTGAGAGGAACGAGCAAGACATTATGCCGAAGTCTTTTTGCCAGACTGCTAAGCCGTCCTACCTTCGGTTTCTTTTTATTATTTCTTTTGATAAAAATATAAATAAATGAATCTATTGTTTAAATGAACTCACAAGCACGACTATATCCAGTGATAGGGGGGGGCTTTCGGTTAGTAGAACATTCCTTCCTTTTAGAGTTCGTGAAAGAATTTTAAAGCACGGTCAATGGCATAATTGGAAAGAAAATAGATTTCGTCACGAATAGTTCTGATAACTTTTTCGTATCCATAAAAATGCACGATTTTTATGCTTCTTATTCAAATTTCTATCTCCTAAATCCACGTCTTTTAATGGGTGGAGGAATTTGATTTTTTGGCGAGAAAAATTAAATGAAGTATTGAAAACTGCTCTTTATAGAAGCTGGGTCATTTTGTTTCAATTGGTTTGTTTTTATAATATGGTTGCTAACGTTCATGATTACAATAGCTTTACGATTAGATTAAGACTTATCTATGCAAACTTTTTTATTATGTCAATTGTTCTTTTGTAAAAGTGTTGTGTGAAAAGCAGGCTAGCAAAAAAATCCTGCTTTATTGCGTTGCTTTTTGCGCTTGCTAGGCGATTCCTGGTGGACACGGAAACGTTAAGTCAAAATTGGCAGACTGTTACCTGATTCTACTAAGAAATCCTCATCTATTAAATCATTTATAAAAAACAATAAAGATTCTCGCTCGTAAGTTGTTGGATAAGAATACTCATTGATAAAGAAAGCAGGGGTAAAATGTACGTTATTATCTATACACCATTGATTTTGTGATTCATAGATTGAATCTATTTGGACCTCATTATATGGTAAATTGTTTTTTTCAATCCATTTTTGTAAATTTTTATTTTCGAACCAATCATGAAATGCTGCTAAGAAAAAATCTTCACCCTTATTTAGGTAAATAGCCATTAAGATTCGAAAGAAAATCTTTTTCTCATTATCTAATTTTTCAAAATTTGCATTTATTAAAATTTTAATTTTTAGATTGGTTTTGTTTTTTAATAATATTTTTTCCAAAATTTCATGAGCTCCTTTACAATAACTGCAAAATGGACTTGTTATGACAGCAATCTCAATGTCACTTTCTTTATTGCCCAAAATAATTGGACTATAGGCTAATTTAGTTTTTCCCTTTGAAAGTAGATTATTTTTAAAAACTTCATAATTTCTTATAAAACGATTAGAAGTAATCTGGTATTCTTTCAAATGTTTTTGTTTTATCAATATTTTTTTTAGTACAAACCATGCAAGGGTTACTGATGTAATTACAAATCCGAAAATAGATATATTGGTTGTATCAGAAACAAAATGAAATTGCAGAAAAATAATTATATATGCCAGTTCTAAAAGAATAATTGAAATAATGGACAAACAAATAAGGCACCACTTTTTCTCCACAATTTTTTGATAATAAATTGATGCTATTATTAGTGGCAAAGCACAAAAAAGCATTATTTGATTAAAAGAAAAAAAGACTTTTTCATCAACCATAAGGATATACAGAAGCAATGTAAAAAATTGTGTACTAAAAAAAATTATACTTAAGTCACTAAAGTTTACAATTTCAAAAATTTTCCACTTATTGGATTCAACAACGGTCGTGCAACTCGAATTGGATGCTAAATTACAAAAATTATTAAGAAACTTACTCTTAGTCCCAAATAAGTCTTTTAATGCGGCTATCGAGCATAAAATTCCAAATATTGGGAAGATAAAAAAAAGTTTAATTGTTAGAGATATTTGAAAATGTGCAAGTGTAATTAAAAATAATCCAATACATAAAGAAGGCAATATCCAAGACAAGCTATTTTTCTTACTTTTTAGACTGTTGTCTATTTCAGTTTTTTCTACTAAAATAACTATATTTTTCCAAATTAATTCTAGATCTTGTCTAGAGATTACTTTTTTATCTTTTATAAAATAATAGAATTCTCCTTTTCTTTCAACAAAATAAAACTGAGCTTCACTATTAGATACTTCTAGCAATGCTAAAAAATGATCGGGAAGCAATTCTATTTCTGATTTCTCGACAGAAAGCGCTCCATTGCTGATATTGAAAAAGCTCAACGTATCAATTATGGATAATATACTGGGATAATCTGGATGTGATTGTGCTTGAAATTCAAATTCGTCTTCGTTAATACTTATATTTTCACTTTTTAGATATTGAAAAAGAGATGAAAATTTTTTAGTCATGTTTTTTAATATTAAATTTTTATTATTGCAGCTACTTTAAAAAGTCTTTAAAGTATCCTGTTTTTTGTTTTTTTGTACGAAAAAACATGTATTTTTTATTTTTCAAATATTTTTGTAGTTCTTAAAAAGAAATGCCTTTATTTAGATATTTAATTTTTACAATAATATTCAACCACCGCATTTGCTGTTTTTTTTAAATTCCATTTCGTGTAAAGTAATTAGTTGTACAAACCTTCTAAAATCTATCGTAAGATTAGGTTTAAAAGAGATTGATTCAAAAATCAATTAGTATATAATTTTGTAATTTTAAATTTTCGTTTTTTAAATCAACACTTTTTAAGTCAAAATTTGGATCTGTTTTATAGTTTTCCTTTTTTGTTAAAAGTTCAGTATTTACAGTTTTCCAAAGTTTACTACTCTTAAGAGGTAGAGAAAATTGATTCAATATTTTTTCATATATTTCATTATAACCAACACTAGTTAGCCTGTCAATTAAAAACCACAATGCAACATATGAATCTGGATTCTTTTTTACATAATTAAATAGCCTATTATCAAATATTTCGCCGTTATTGAAACGAAAAGCATAAAAATTATCTTTTATGTTTTTTAAAATATATGGTAAAAATTTGTTTTTATATTCTAAATTTGATGCCCCATCTAATAATTTAATACGATATAAGGAATCTAATTGCATATTTTTTGTATCATTATCGATGAAGTATTGACCTCCTCTAAATAATATATTATTTTTTTCACTATCTAAATTTAAAACATACATGTGAGGGTAAGTAAGATTAGATTTAAGAATAAAATTATTATTTTTAACTATTGAACTTAGATCATTATCTTCATAGTATGCTTTATTGTATATTCCAGAACTAAAATGTATAGTATCATTTATAATCATTTTAGTTAAAATTTCCCCCTTTATTGTGGCGTTATTTTGAGCAAAAATAGTTGAAGAAATTAATGTTAAAAAAAATATTCTAAACATAGCTTTTACTTTTTAGAAGTGACAATTTAAAAATATGAGAGTTACTTCTGGTTATTAATTTTAAAAAAAAAAAAATATTGATTACAGCTTAGCTCAAGAAATCAATATTCAGGGCAAAAATTAGAAATTAATAAGATTTGAAAAAACAAACTTAAATTAGTATTTTAATTGAATCTTATAACATTGAGATAGATAAAATACCTATAAAGATTATGATTTATAGATTGTACCTAATGAAAAAATGCTATTTTATTAAAAATTAAAAGAAATTAAATTTAAACTAGTTAGATAATCTAGAACAAAAAAATAATAGTTAAAAAAGATTTTACTCTTAATTTATTACTGGCAATTAAAATTAATAACTATTAATATTTAAACTAATTTTCATTATTAAAAGAATTTATTCTTTTAAATTTTCCTTTAAAAAAATCTCCAAATCTTCTATTTTAATATTTTTCTTTAATATTTTTCCATTTTTATCTAGTAGAAAATTAGTTGGAAACGAAAATATTTTTTCATTTGTAGCTAAGATTGCATTCTCGTCAAGATAATTTTTCCAAGGAATTTCTTTTTCAACAATTCGTTTTTTCCAAATTTCTATATTCAAAGTTTTGTCCGTTGAGATACCAATAATATTAAATCCTCTAGAATTGTAATTAGTATAAATTACTTTCATTGCAGGTATCTGCTCCAAACAAGGACGGCATCTACTAAACCAAAAATCAATCAAAGTATACTCTGCATTTGGAATTGTTAAAATATCTTCATTTAAATCTAAATTTTTCAATGACAATTTTGGAAATTTTTTATCTTCCCTAATTGTTATCTTTTGAAATTCATCATTCAAAATCATCCATAGCTTCTCAGATTTAATTCTTTTTGAAAAAGAATTTAAAATTTTTTCATAAAATGGGGAGTATCCATTCTCATTAAATCGCATAACTAAGTACCATAAAGCAACATATGAATCAGTTTTATGACTAATGTAACTCGAAAGTTTTAAATCAAAATTGCTTCCATTCTCAAACAAATAATTATTTATATTTTCATAATTACTTTGATTAAGCATATATGGAATAAACTCTTTTTTATATTCTATAGATGAATTCCCTACTACTTCACAATGCTTATCTCTAGCTATTATGTTTGTAGTAGAATTATCTAGAAAAATTGGATCTTCGTGGAATAGTATATCTTTTTGTTCACTTTTCCAAGACAAAAAGTACATCTGCGGGTAAGAAGAAAAATAGCTAATCTCAAA
The DNA here is from genome assembly GCF_001427905.1 of Flavobacterium sp. Root420. GTDB lineage: Bacteria > Bacteroidota > Bacteroidia > Flavobacteriales > Flavobacteriaceae > Flavobacterium. Next base: position 70,848 of record NZ_LMEF01000009.1, on the reverse strand, counting down.
TTTATTATTTAGAACATTTGATGTGATTATTGGGGACTCATAATATTTTGTACTTAATAGACCATTAATTAAAAAAATAGTGTCTTTTTCTTTTGTTTGCAATGTCTCCCCATAAATTATTTTTCTTTGAGAAAAAATATCATCTGAATAAATCAAAATTATGACAATAAATATAATTTTTAAATAAAGTCTCATTCTTATTATTTTAATAGATTAAAAATCTAGAGTTTATCTTTATAAACTCTAGATACTACACTTAACTTCTTAAGCGATACAACAATTAGTACAAGAATACGTCCAATCACCTCCAGGTACTGCTTTTCTCTCATAACAACCTGTAGAACAGCCTGAATAAGCTCTACATGTTTCGACACCGCCGCCCCCATAACCACCCACAAGGGTTTTCATTTCTTTTCTAGAAAGCATACTTCCTACATTTTTTAAACTTAATTTTTTCATAATTTGTTTAGTTAAATGAATTAAAAAACTTGTTACTCTAATTATTGCAAAATGTCTTATGAAACTAATTTAGGACATTCAAATAAGGTTAAATCAAATATCAAAAAAATGAAGCATTAACGATAGAATAGTTGTGTTAATTTTTTGTTAAAAGTGTAAGTTGTACACTTATTAAAGTTTTATTTTTGAGATTATTATGAGAGAAAAAAATCAATCTGTCCATTATATGCTGTAAATTGAAAAAGTGTAAATTCTTATTATTTTGCTAAAACTAATTTATATAAGAATTAAAATTTTTAACACATTAAAAACTACAAAATTTATTTGAACATAGTTGATAATGCTTTTAATACAATTTAAAAGACTAGTTATTACAACAGAAAATTTAATCAAATAAAATATTTTCCCAATAGTAAAACAAAATTTAAAAGAAGAAATATGTTTAAAAAATATGATTTCCTAATTGTTGGATCTGGACTCTTTGGTGCTGTATTTGCTCAACAGATGACCAAGTTTGGAAAAAAATGTCTGGTCATTGAAAAGAGAAGTCATATAGGTGGCAATATCTATTGTGAATTCAAAGAAGGTATTAATATACATAAATATGGCCCCCATATTTTTCATACGAGCAATAAAGAAATCTGGGACTATGTTAATTCCTTTGTAGAATTCAACAACTTTACATACTCTCCATTAGCTCATTACAAGGGTGAACTATACAATTTACCATTCAATATGAATACGTTTTATCAACTATGGAAAATTAAGAATCCACAAGAAGTTATTACTAAAATTCAAGATCAAATTATAAAGTCAGGAATTACTTGTCCTGAAAATTTTGAAGAGCAGGCTATTAGTATGGTCGGGACTGATATCTATGAAACTTTTATTAAAGGTTACACCGAAAAACAGTGGGGAAGAAAGGCTACAGAGTTGCCAAAGTTTATTATCAAACGTTTACCTGTTCGATTTACTTTTGATAATAATTATTTTAATGATCGATATCAAGGAATTCCAATAGGGGGATATAATAAGTTAATAGAAGGGCTATTACAAGGGATAGAGGTAAGAACTGATATTGATTTTTTCAAAAATAGACATGAATTTCAAAATATTGCAGAACGTATAGTATATACAGGTAAACTAGATGAATTTTATGATTATAAATTTGGGTATTTGCAATATAGAAGTTTGAGATTTGAACATGAATATATTAATTTGCCAAATTACCAAGGAGTAGCTGCAATAAATTTTACTGAGTTCGATATTCCCTACACTCGTATAATTGAACATAAGCATTTTGAGTATGGAAAACAAAAGGGAACGGTCATCACAAAAGAATACCCGCAAGAATGGGTACCCGGAGCTGAAGCTTATTACCCAATAAATGACAGGTATAATACTGAAAAGCTTAATAAATATAATGAGTTGGTAAAAATAGAAGATAAAGTCATTTTTGGAGGGCGATTAGCAGAATACAAATACTATGATATGCACCAAGTAATAGCTTCTGCGCTTTCTAAAGCAAAAAAAATGATGGAATTAAATCATGGTTTAATTAGATGACTTTTGCTTAAATACAATTATTACTCCTAATCGGATAAAAGTTAACAACAATAATATGAAAATTATTCATTCATTTTGGTCTAAACCAAGTTTACACAAGCAAAAACAAGAATTTAGTAATAACAGAAAAATTGGGGGATGGTTAGATTATAAATATTTTTTAATGAGCAACTGCTTGAGTTTACTTACACTAAAAAGAGAAAATTCAAATGTTGATCTTTATACTGATAATCATGGTTATGACATTCTAATTAATCAGTTAGGACTTCCATATGGAGATGTTTCTTTTATATTGAATGAGTTAGAAAATGAAGATCATAGATTATGGATTCTTGGAAAAATTAAAGTCATAGAATTACAGGAGAAACCCTTTATTCATGTCGATAATGATGTTTTTACTTGGGCTCCTTTTCCGAAATCAAATTTAAATGACCATTTGATTGTCCAAAGTAAGCATCCTGTACCTGATATTTATATAACAGCATTATTGGAAGTACAACAAAAACTGAAGAATCTTCCTGCTCATCTAAACAAGAATATCATAGATTATAAGTTTAATGCCAATGTGGGTATTGTGGGAGGGAATGATATTGGCTTTTTTCAAAATTGGTGTGATATGGCTAAGAAATTTTTGAAGGACAATATGAATCAAATAATTAATTTAGAAAACATAGGATATTTTAATCAAATCATAGAAGAATTTTCTATTAGCTGTATGCTAAGTGAAAGAAAAAATGTCACATACCTAATTGACTGTTCTAAAGATATCAACGATTTGGATTCTGTTCTCCGTTTTCATTTTATTCCATTTATAGACAAGTACATTCATCTTGTAGGCATTGCCAAGCACAATAAAATTGCATGCAATCACCTAGAACTTCGATTAAAGTATGAATTTCCCGAATATCATAAAAAAGTAATGGATATTATGTATTCAATGAATTATAGCGACCCTACCTCTTCCTATGAAAAGATAAAAAATAATCGTATTTATAGGTCGTTGCAAAAAGTGTATCATTATAAATACAATGAAATTAAAACTCTCAAAATCAAACTGTACGACAACTTTTCTATTCAAGAAGAAGCAGAAGAAAATGTTTATTTAGTTGAGATAGATCCTTTTTCGGGAAAGGAAATCCAGAAGGATTTATTGGAAGGAACTGATCAGTTAATGTACTACTTTACGGAAGCATTATCTATAAACGATCTTATAGAAATAATTAAAGAAGATTTTAAAAACACCACTGAGATTGAATTTAAACAATTAGAAGAAAATATATTAAGTCTAGTTTTTGAGGAAATTCTTATGATTGGTTCACTTGAAATTTTATAACCATCAGTTTGCCTAGTCAAAATATTCTTTTTAAAAAAAAACTAATGTTTGCATTTTTTTTAATAATATATCGGAGTTTCTCAAGATTAAATTTAAGATGCAAATGTAATAATCATATAATAAGCTTCAATAAGTTGGGTGGATATTTGAATGTTCCCTTATAAAACAAAGCTCCAGAGAAATCTGGAGCTTTGTTTGCTTTAAACTAAATCTTAAGAAGTCGGGATACTTTTATCAGGGGGTACAATTCTGAGAGACAAAAAGAATTGCGAAAATTCAGATATTTGCGCAACTTTCATCAGAACACTTTAGAGAGCTTGGTAGTTCTATTTAAATAGAGTTTCTAATTTAGCTTTTCGTAAAATGTAACTAAATCGTCTGCCGAATTTACCACCTTTCGAATTGTACCATTTTGATCAACAAAAAGATGTATCGGATACCAATGAGCACCCCTGCTCACCTGATACTTCACAAGAGACAGATTAACAACTGAAAGACAGTGGCTGCTTTTTTTATTTTGATATGCTTTCTCAATACCAAATGATTTTTTTTATAAAATAAATTTAAATTTACGGAAAAGCGTAATAATTGTATTGGTTTTTTATGTAGTCTTGTACTCAAATTCCTAGGGTTTTTACAATAGAATCCACGCCTATGCAAAAAACACACATTCTCTTAGTTATTTTAATCGGAGTAATTGCTTGCAATTCGCCAAAACAAAAACTTAGTCCTGAACTACAAAAAACGGTAGACCATTATAGTCATTCGGAGGCGGATACTTTAAAACTTAAAGCTACGTGGTTTTTAATAGAAAATATGGGAGATCATCGTTCAAACGACTCGAAAGAATTAAGGGCGTATTATACTTTTTTAGACTCTCTGTTTAAAAACGAAAAAGATTTTGATCGATTAGACAGCATCTATAAAAATTACACCATAAAATCTCCAAATAGAAGACACAATATATTTCCTGACAAGGAATATATTAAAGCGGATTATTTGATTAAAAACATCGATGATGCCTTTGATAGTTGGCGAGAACCTTGGGCCAGACATCTTTCTTTCGATCAGTTTTGCGAGTACCTATTGCCTTATCGGGTTCATGACGAAGTTCTGGAACCATGGAGAATGTTGTACAAAAAAAAATATTCTGGTTACTTTGACAATTCTGATTATAATAAGCTGAGTACAATACAGGCGTGCGCTAAATTAAACAATGAATTGAAAAAATTAAATATAAAGTTAAATACTAATACACCTTATACCTTGGGAATTAGACCATCAACCTTGATCAACATGAATTTTGGAAACTGTCAAAATTTCAGTAATATAGGAATTCTCGCAATGCGCAGTATAGGAATACCAGTGGCTATAGATCAAATGATAGACCATCAATGGAACGTGGTCATTACACCAACTGGACCAGTATCTTTTGCTCCTGCAGAAGGCAATCCTGACGGACACCTCAAATTTCTTAAAAAATGGAAAAAACGATTCGCCAAAATTCACCGTCAAACTTTTTCAATTAACTCACAGAGCCTTCCTTTTGTTTGTGGTAAAGAAGAGATTCCGGCACAGCTCAATACCCCATATCTTAAAGATGTATCGAATGAATATTTTAAAGGAGCAGATATTAACGTTAAGACAATTAATCCTAAAGTAAAAAATAAACACATTTTATATTTATGTGATTTCAAAAACCATTTCCGTTTTCTGGATTGGGCAAAAATAAATCAAAGCAAAGCCGAATTTAAAAATATGGGAGATTCTATCGTTTATTTTCCAGTTTATTATTTTCCTTCGGCCATAAAACAAGCAAATTATCCTATCCTAATTAAAAAGAATGGAACTCTCCATGAAATTTTGAAACCAGATTTCAAAAAAACTCAAACTATGGTTTTACAATTACAACCAACCCCAGAGAACAATAGAGGAAACTTATATGTAGGAGACAAATATATGCTTTTATATATGGGGATGAGCGGCTGGACGAATCTGGGGATAAAAACAGCTCAATCTAATTCTTTACTATATAACAATGTACCTAAAAATGCCATATACCTATTAAAGAATACTTCAAGGGAAGAAAGGAGCAACATTTTTACTTATGAAAATAACAAACAGGTCTGGTGGTAAATTATCAAAAAAATAAAGGAATATACATTATAAGATAGTAAACGAGGTAGTCGAAAATCGTTAGAGTAGACAAATTAAATTAAACACAAAACATGAAAAAAACTATAGGTTTGATTATCTTTATTGCTCTGCTGGGCATCTTAGCTTGTAATAAAGATACAGACGATGTAAAGAGTGATATTTTTACACAAGCCAGTGCAGAAGAATGGTTTAACTCCACCTTTAAGAAATCTGAAGAATGGCAACAAAATGCAGATAGTAAAAACAAAGTGCCCGATTGGAGTAATGGAACCTATCTGAAAAAGGACAGTATTGAAGTTTTTGAATTCCCATTGATTGAAAATAAAGCAACAATCTCTGTCCCTGCTGACAAAACTATAACAAGTAATGAGACTAAGAAAATTCTTGACGCAACTCTATCGAGAATGGTAATTATTAAAACCAGTACTAATGAAATGATAGTTCGTAAACTGTATTATGTTCCAGAGTACAAATATCTTTTATCTAAGGGATACGATATTAGTAATGTTATGTTCAATAAGACCAATGACGATTTTACGGGACTCTTAATCACAAAAAAATGGAATGATGAGGTTTTATCCTACCACCAATTGGAAAATGGAAAAATAGAGCAAATGCTCGTAAAGTATGATGTAAACACTCCCCAAAGCAATTCACTCAATAACGTAAGGATCAACAACTATGCTAGCGCGAAAACCAGTGGATTGGGTGACGAGCAAAACCTGGATGACGTGGTTATAAACAATAATTATCACGCACCTGTAACCTATGTTTATTTGCCTTCTCAACCTTATTATTCAACCACTAGTCCTTCATATAATCCTTATGGAACTGGCGGTGGTGGCAGTGATGCCAGCACTGGCGTAACTCCAATTTCTATTGCAATTTCTATAGAAGATAATATTGATGAAACTAACCTGGATCCTTGTCCAAAAGCTGTTTTGGCCACATTAAAAACTGCCAAGAATGCCGATATAGCCAAACTTTTAGCACAATTGGGAGCAACCAAGAAATATAATTATATTATAAAATCAGGATATGCCGGTGGTGTCCCAGCGCAATCAGATAGCTCTATTCCATTTAATTATACAACGACGATAAGTCAAGATTACACCAGTGCAACAGCATTATTTAGAGCTAATAATATATTACATGAGATAGTTCATGTGTATTTTATGAGTATCGTTGATGAATTTAAAGCTAAAGGATATCCTACAGGAGGCTATAATCTAAGTAATTTCCCATCATTATTCCAAGCATATTGCGATAAGAGATTCCCACCTTCGGAAACAACATCAGCAAATGCTCATCATCTAGAAATGGCAAATCAATATGTTTATTCAATTGCCACAGCATTACAAGAATATAATACAGGAATTGCAGTTCCTGATGGAGGAATACCAAGTCAGGTATATACAGATTTGGCTTGGGGAGGTTTAAGAGATGCTCCAGTATTTTATGCGAAATTTACACGTGGAGGTGCTGATGATATGAGAATTAAAAACCGATATGCTTCCGAGTCTGTTGGAAATGTAATTGGACAGGGAACTCCAAATGAACAAAAACCAGTGGGAAAACCCTGCAACTAAAAAAATAAAAAAATGAAAAAGTTATTATTATTTACTCTTTTTTTTATTAGTAATTTGTCATTTGCTCAAGATAAAAAGCAAGCCATAAATGATTTTTTGCATACAATCATTCCTGATTATAATAAAAAGATATTTGTCATCAAGGAGAAAACCAATGTAAATCACGTAATTGATATTTTTAAAGGTAAAACTTCTAAAGATTCCATAACCAATGAATATAAAAGAGACGAAAGAGAAGAAATCAAACCTCCTCTTTATAATGAAGCGGATTGGGCAAGAATGAAAAAGAAATACTATCATAAAACTGAAGAAAACACTGCGGCAGATAACTTATGGCTTTCAACTGATTTTGATTATAAACATATTGAATTCTTTTCAAGTCATTTATTTATAGAATTTATTGTTGGGCATTCTGAACAACATCGTCCAATCACAAATATTTTTTCTTTTTCAGAGCCTATATATTATAGTGGTAAAAAGTATTTAGTTTTTAAAGTTGGTCAAGGAACAACTGAATCAATTAATGGCTTAACTGATAATTATTTAATAATCATGAAAAAAGAAAATGGAAAATGGGTTGTGATTAATAAATCTTACCAACTCGATGTGTTTTATTAATAGTAATAAAAAGCAGTTTCAAGTTTCGAAACTGCTTTTGCTTTTATATATTAAACTTATTCCAGAAAACTGAATTATTACATTAATTCTTCTCTCAAATGATAAAAGAACGGTTTTCGTTAAAACTTGATAATTTAATTTTTCTCATTTTACTCTCTTTTTCTTTGCTCTATTTTTGGGGTGAGGTAAGATTGTTTATGAAACCCGTTCTCTTATTTATTGTTGGTCTTCTTGGTTTGATTTTTTTTAGTAAAGTAAAATCGCCCTTCTCAACTATTTTAACAAACCTGGTAATTCAGTTGTTTGTTTTATTAGTCCTTTTAAAGTTTTATTTTAAATGGGATATAAAACTATTCTCATATGTTTATCTTTTGGCATTATTCCTCTTTTACAAAATAGCATTGGCTTTTTTGACAACTAATAGAAATTCAATTATAAAAGTTTTGATTAGGGGCTATATTGTTATAATAGGTGTAGAAATTTTATTTTTTGCATTGTCATTTTTTTTTTCTTCGTTAAAGTTTTATCCAAATGTGAGCATTTTTTCTATACTTATTGCAGCGCAATTATTGTTTATTACTCCCTACTTAAAAAAATACAGCCAGGGTTTTATAAAAGACACAAGACTAGCTAAGATCTTTCTAATTTGTTATTTTCTTTTATGTTATTGTCTTCTATTCTACACAAAAGGAAGGGCCGGAATCATAGGATTTACTATTGCACTGTGTGTTTTAAACTATAGCTATTTAAAGCTGAAAATGGGTTGCTTTAAAGGAATAATAATCGCTTCTTGTTTATTATTACTATTATTAAATTTTAAAAGTAACTCTTCTAGTGGTCGTTTATTAATCTACAAAGTCATCATCACACAACTACAACCACAGGAGTTTATTACCGGAATTGGCTATGGAAAATTTAAAGTAAAATATAATGAATTTCAAGCGAAATATTTTTCAAAAGAATCAATCGACAGCAATGAAGCTTTATTAGCCAACAACACATATTATATGTTTAATGATCCCTTACAAATTATAATTGAAACCGGATTAATGGGACTAATCATTTTATCATTCTTATTTATAAAATTTTTCGCTCTGTTCAAACGGAATTACATACTTCTAAGAGAAAAACCAATTTTAAACGGTGCATATCTTAGTGTAATCTGTATTATTATCAGTTCATTATTTTCTTATCCTTTTCAAATTATGGGTATTTTGCTGCATTTTTTGTTTTGCATTGCTATCATTATTGACGAGGAAAGTGTAAAGAAGTCATTTGAATATCGAATTTCTTTAGGAAAAATACATGTAATCTTAGCGAGGACTACCCTTTTATCACTCGCAGTTTGTCTTTTATTTTTTGGACAAGAATCATTTAAATTCTACATGAAATCAAATGAAGCTATCAGGTATTCGAATACAGGATTTCGAAAAAAAGCAATTCAAACCTATTCGAAAATATCAGACAATTCTATGGAAGATAGTGATGTTTTATACAACTATGCGGATGAATTAGCCAAAATCAATAAAGTAGATTCGGCATTGATCGTTCTCCGTAAAGCTTCGAATTATCTAAATAATGATAAAAGTGCCATACTCATGGGGAATTTACTTCAGGAAAAAGGAATGTTTTTGCAAGCAGAAAAACAATACAAAAAAGCTGTTTTTATTAATCCTAAATTATTTAGTAATAGGGCATCTCTGTTCAAATTTTACTATGAGACTAGACAATTTAAAAAAGCATTAAATTGGGGAAATTCTATATTAAAAATGCCTGTTAAAGTCCCTTCAAAAACAATTACTGATATAAAAAATGAAACAAGAAAAATAATATCCAAAATAAAAATGGACATACAAAATAAAATCACATAGTTTCTAATTTAGGGAACTTATATTCTTAACAATATTAACCAATTTAAAAAACTTATATTTGTTTGAAAAAATGTTAAAATAGGATTAATTGTTCAATAGCAAACCCTGACGACGCACTGAGAATTTTTGATTGTCTTGCTCTAAAAGTTTCGAACCTAAACTCGCCAGACCCTGGTTTTGCTAAGTTTCTATTTTTCAAAAACTCCATGCGCCACGATTCTGCCACAAAACTTAGAAGGGTGAAATATCTTTAAAAGTCACCTTAACTTTTTGTGGCAAAAAAGGTATCCAGTCCAAAATAGTATGTGCCACGATTCTGCCATAAAACCGTTTAAGATTAAATATCTACCGTATTGGCGATTGCTTTTTTTAGATGGATTTATATCACGTCCAAATAAATGAACGACTTTTTTTGAATTAAAAACTTACTAGAATTTACTTAATTGAGGTCTTCAATTCTGTTAGATCTATAGGCTTTTTATTAATTTATTTTCTATACTTTCGTCATATTAATAAATTTAATAAACCCACAAGTATCTTATGAAAATAAATCTACTTATAATTTTTACATTAGTTGCAGTTACCATCAATGCTCAAAATAGAGTTGATGACGCAGTGCCAATAATAACAAAAAAAAGTAGCGCATTAATATTAGCTACGGGTTGGTTAAAAAACTCTTCCGGACAATGGATAAGTGGAAAAAATAAAATACCACAAGATCTTGGTGAAAATCAGAAGCTTTTAGGTAACTATGAATCGTATGGCTTAGGTACTGATAATTTTAATTCACTTGAAATTAAAGACGTAAAAATAGCTGATAGTACGTATGCAATTATAATTAAAAAATATCGAGACGGCTTTTATACTTATAGTTCAATCCAAAAAGGCTGGAATAATAAAGTTAGTTGTAAATACTATGTGGTATCAAAAGCAGAATTAGCTAAAGCATACGATGTAAAAGCTGATTATCTTAACAAAACAACAGTTAGGATATTATACGAAGGAACTCTGATGTTTATCAACACCCAAACCTTTAATGATAGAACAATATCAAAAGACCTAGCTTCTAATATTAAAGAGAATTCAAACCATCGAGATTTTTTTGAACATAGATTAGGTTTGAATATCTATTATTTTAAAGCAAAAAACCTTGTACAATTTTATCTATACGATGCCAATTCATACAGTATGGACATTGAATATGAAGATGATGAAAGTCAGAAAGCGAAAAAGTATTACGAGACAGATGCCGTTACATTCAAAAAGTTTCTAAATTTTTCAGTTCTATAAGAAGACATATTAAATTGTTCTGCGATTCGAACCCAGATTTGGAAGTGTTTGATTTTTCTAAAACTAGAGAAATCAAAAAGTCGTGCGTTACGCTTTTGCTACAAAACCGTAATTTTTTTTCGGCAAATTTTTCTTAACCTTTTGTGGCACTTTTGAAGGCAACTCCAATTTATGCTAAATTAGTATCTTTCATTTTATCTAATTATTTATGTCAAGCATTAAGAACATTACCAAGTCAATAACTGAAACTTTAAAAGCATCAGATTTAAAAGGTTTAACAGCTGAGTATGGGGAAGTGATCCTAGATTCGTTTTTAGAGGATGGTGTGGCAAAAAGCATTCCTGTTCTTAATACACTTTTGGCAGTTTTTAAAACAAGTGGAACTGTTAAAGATATGATGTTTGCAAAAAAGATTCTATACTTTTTAACTCAACTTAGTGATGTGGAAGTGGAACAAAGGGAGAAAGTTATTTCTAAAATAGACGATTCTAATGATTACAGAGTAAAAGTTGGCGAAAAGCTACTTTATATTGTTGATAAATGCGATGACCACGAAAAAGCAGAAATCGTTGGTGTATTATTTAGAGCTTTTCTACTGGAAAAAATTAGTTACGGTTATTTCATAAGTTGCTGTAGTGTTATAGAAAAATGTATTTTAGTAGAATTGAGAGAATTTGTACTAGAAGACAATCTAGTATATTCAATTGCATTTAATTCGGATTTACTGAGCTGGGGATTATTGAGTTTTAAAGAATTTTTCGTCGATTTGGAGGAGATTACAAATTATGGTTACGAAGGAGGGAATGAATACAAACTCAATAAAAATGAGCTTGAATTTGAACTATCATATACTGGAGACGCAATACGTAAAAATTTGAAACAATATTATATCGATTTAAATTAGAAATAAATCAATTTTTGAGCTGCGTAGAACAACATTAAAACTGCGTAATACAGTTTTTCGAACCTACGCTTGATATCCTTTTAGCTCACTTACAATCCAGTTTTTAAAGTCTGAGTTTTGGATTTCGAAGGCAATTAATTTTGCTCTTGAAAGGCCTTGAATTAATGAAATTTGATCATAACTTAAATCTGTAATAAGCTGTTTTATCATTTCAAGTATTTGCTTTAACTTAGAGTATGGATGTTACTTTAATTTCTTTTGTGCTAAAATAATTATTAATTTTTATAAAAGAGTGATTAAAATATTATTTTCCTTCTTCATGATCTAACAAAAAGTAGGGGCTAAGTTATGGGGGGATTTTTGCATTCTTATTTTAAAAAAGTAGAATTTCAGACTTTTAAAATGAGTTAATATTAGTTATTTGAAGTTGTAATTAAATTGTTAGAATATGTCGCAGTATTAGACTATAAAACCTTACTTTTTGATTCAATTTTTATATTCAACGATCTAGTAATGTTTCGAACCTAAGCTTTTAAACTGTTTTTTTACAGAGTTTTAAGTTGTTTGTTATAAATGAATGCACCGATTTTGCACCCGGATTCAAGCATCTTTTTCGATGTTTGATCTGTCAAAGATATTTCTAATGCACATTCGAACATGAGCTGTTTAAGTATTGATTTTTTTAAGGTTTTCTTTTTTTAAATAAGTTCATTTCTTTCAAAAGTTTGCAATTATATTTTTAAAACCATCAATTGAAATGGAATACGGAGTAATTTCAAGAATCATCTTATCGTCAGTGACAATGCAGTCTTTCTGTTCATTTCCTAGGTATAGTAGATGGTGCAGGTCTACGAAATCATTTTTGGAGGGACTGTTAAAAAGCGCGCTTTTTTGTATTGTATAGAGCGAAAATGCATCTATGAAAACGTCTATGCTTCCGTTATAACTTTCAATAACTTCAGTAACCTCGATCTGATCTCCTGATTTTCTTACCCCAGCAGCCAGATTGTTGGCAATTGCACTGATGGTAATTTGCCTGTTAATCGGATCGGTGGCTAAAGATCTTAAATAATCTTTTGCTATCTTTTCAAATACTTCGCCATCTTTCTCCCTTATTTGCTGGAATATTTCTTTTAATGTCTGATTGCCTCTGCTTGTTGCCGTGATAAAACCGGATGAATAAATGCCGTCCAATTCATTAAAAAAGTCCTGTGAATAAATATGATCTCTAGTGTTAGATATAAATTCATCAATATCAGCGCTTTTTAAGAGGTGGTTGGATAGCATTTTTAAGCCAGGAGTCCTGCTTTCCTGTATTTCAACAAGTGGAAATGCATAGGTTTTCATGGCTTCAGGAAGTTCCCATATGATTTGGATACCAGAATTGAACAGGTTTTCCAGGGCCTTCTTCCTTGCGGAAAATTCTTTTTGGTTTATTCCCGAAATCAATTCGAAAATGCACAGGGCCGATGTGTAGCAACGGTCTTTTATTCCATTAAGCTCTCTGCTTAATTTTCTAATTGCGACAGTATCCAAATAATATCTCATCAAAACTGATATGTTAAGGCTTTAATTAAATATTTCAGTGTTCTTTAATTTTGCTTCCCGAGGTATGCGGCGCAGCCCCATATGGAGAATTTTATTTTCCAGATATTTTGCAAATGGCAGCAAGCTTTCTTTATCGGCGGTTGGACTAAATTGTTGCGCAATTGGATGCTGGACAGATCCTGGGCCGCTGTAACCTACATATTGGGTCTGGTATTCATGCAGGCAAGATTCCAAATCGAGAGTTCGATCAGAAAAAAGGTCCTGGTTAAAAATCAACGTGTCTATGTCAATAATGACGAGTGGCCTTATATTGGAGATTTTAAAACCTTTATTTTTTAGGATCTGAAGCTCTTCCTGAAACCAGAAATTTATGAATTTATTGAGGCCCGTGTTATTAAACATTCTGTTATGTAGTATTATTACTGGGCTGATGGTAACTTTGTCGAGAGAATAGTCGCTGTCGAAAGCCTGCTTTTTGGACAGTATTTTTTCGATTGATTTAATGAGCTGCAGCACGGCATTTGATTTGCCGTTTGATTTTTTATACAATTTTTCCTTTAATGCCTGCTCTATTTTCAGAAAATCAACAGATTGCTTTACTTCAGCATTAATCATGATATCCTTAGATTCAAATAGAATTATGCTATTCAAATTCCTGACGTAGTAGTCTGGAGCGCCTTGATAGTTTTCGTCCAGCTCTTGGCCAGTCTTTTGCATATGCCGCTCATCAAAATATTTTGGAAGAACGCTATTGAGCACAAATTTTTCTGAAAAATCGAGGGTTTTCAAACCTTGAAAACTTTTTGGCCTGTCCTGTTCAGGCATCTTATCGTATATTTCTTTAAATTTCCAGACTAATCCATTGTAGATCAGTTCTATTGCAAAAAGAGGCGATATTATTCTGTATATTCCCTCTGAAACCTTATATATTGGATTTGCCCTGATTGCTTTAAAATCAAAATCGTCTATAATTTCAGCATTATTTATTGCCATCCTGTCGAGAAAAGATGCCTGCTCTGGATCATTTTCCAAAACGATATCCGTTTGGGCCTCCTTTTCTGCAGTAATTACTACAAAGGATAGGGTTAATATGCGCTTAAGGTAATCCTTATGGTCTTTAACTTCAAAATGGCGATAGAATTCATGCAGAAGCAGTGCGCAGTCTTTCCTCTGGCTTAAGAATTCAAAAAACATGCAGGCTCTCAATAATTGGGTGGAATAGAGCTTATCGGTATCGTAATTGGTCAAATCAAACCTGTCAAACTGGTAGAAGAGGTGATTGGCGACAATTCTCATGTGACCTTGAAAGTGCTGTTCAATCTGTTCAACGGTTCGGGTTCTTTCGGATAAACTCTCATTCAAAAGCAGATAAGCTTTGAGAATATCCAGCTCGCTTTGTTTTTGTGTTTTAGTCTGCTCTGCTGCATCAAGTTTATAGGCAATTTCAAAAAACTGCAAACTGCTTACCACATGCGGAATTGTAGGGGTTTCCGAAACATATCGGTTTGCGGCGAGAAATGCTTTAATGTTTTGTTCTGCTTTTTCAATCTGTACTTTGTCGCTGCCGAAAAGCATCTTCAAGAAAGCTGAAGGATCTGCATACTTGGAACCATAGGTCTTGAATCCAAGAAAGAAGCAGCCGGCGGTGATCAGTGTTTCTTTTGAAATTCCCTTGATATATTCTTTAATTTCTCTCGGAGATTCATTTGGAAAAACTGCACAGAAGGGCAAAATTATCTGATAAATCATGTTTATAGTTCGGATTTTGGTTAAGTATAGTTCAGGTTTTATGTAATTTGAGATTCACAGTATCATTTCAAATTTGAATCAGAGGTTTCTTTAAAGCGTATTGTATTTCGAGAATCTGGATTGATTAATAGTTTCAGAATGTTTTTCCGTCCTTAAAATCAGCGACTTGATATTTGGGATAAGGTTCTGTCCCAGTTCGTATCTTTACTCTACAAAAGTAGGTAAGTTTTCAATAGTTTGCAGGAGAAAGAAAATAAAAAAATAGATGCTTTTCGCCACTTGTGATATCCCGATATTTCTGCACGCCTAATTTCCAGGTATCGAAATAGACTTGAAGAAGAATAGGTATTTCTACTCTTTGGCATTCCTTGATAATAGACTATTTTTAGCTCTAGTTTCTATAAAACAGCAATAATTTTAATCAGAGCGCTTATGTCAAAAAGAATAGTTTATTTCGATGAGTCAGGAAATACGGGACAGGATATGCTCAATGCAGAGCAGCCGGTATTTGTGCTGGCTTCAGTAAGTTTTAATGAAAAGGAGCTTGGAGAGCTTGAAAAGATTTTCGGAGTCAAGGGGGAGATGCATTTCAAGAAGTTGAGAAAGAGCATTGAGGGAAGGAAAAAGATACTGGAGTTCCTCGATCACGAATTGATAACCGAATCGAATATTATGTTTTATGCGGTGCATAAGGAATTCAATGTCTGCGGGCAGATTACAGACCAGCTGATCGAAACTGTCATGCATCACCGCGGACATGATATCTATGTAAAGGGAAACAACCTATTCTACATGAACTATCTATTTTATTTTGGAAATTTTTTCTGGGACAAGCAGTTATATGCTGATCTGATACGGTACTTTGTTGAGATGATCAGAACCAAGACACCCGAGTCCGTGGAGGGTTTCTACCAAACTGCGGCAACGCTTTTGGACTCGGTGGAAGAGAAAAGCGTGCTTGAGCCGGTTCTGGAAAGCAGAAAATATATTGATGACATACTGGACTGCGCTGACAAGTATACCATTGACGTCACATTCTCTTCATTTCTGGTTTTGTGCGACCGCTGGTACAAGCTTCATAAAGGCCTTATCGATGTGAAGCTTGACGTTTCTAAGCAGGTCAGCCATTACAGCGATTATCTGGACCATACAAGGCAACTGGCCGCAAGCGGAGCGGAGAAGACCCAGCTCGGGTACGATGAGCGCGTGATGACTTTTCCTCCGCAGATCGGCGATCTTAAGATGGTAGACTCAAAGGATGAGTTCGGGGTGCAGTGCGCGGACTTGATTGCAAGCGCTATAACCTTTATGTACAAGAATGAACAAGGAAGCAATTCGCCTTTCGCGAGAGAAATCCAGAAAACCAAGCTCCTTGACCTCTCGAACGCGGTAATCCTCTGGCCATCGGACAGCGAGTCCCTAGACGCCGTAAGAAGCGCGGATCCCAGTGGCATAAATCCGAATGACTTTTTGGCGGAGTACTTTTCCTAAAAGTTTACGGGCAAACATATTTTGAGATTGAAAAAAAGAAATATAAAATGTAAATACTACAGAATGAAGACACTCTACATTATCGGCAACGGTTTTGATATCCACCATGGCCTTGACACCAGATATCAGAGCTTTGCGCAATATCTGGATGAAAACAATTCAGAGCTCTATAATCTTCTGCTTACCTATTACGGCCTTCCCGACATCACCGATCCTGATCTTACCGACGAGGAGTACGGCATATGGTCTAGATTTGAGCAGGCTCTTGCAGACTTGGACTATATTTCTGTGCTGGATGACAATTCCGACTGGATTGCCAATCCGTCTGCAGAGGATTTCAAAGACCGGGAATGGCACCAGTACCAGCAGCAGATGGAGCTGATTATTAAGGATCTGACCACAAACCTAGTGGGCGAGTTCAACAGTTTCATACTTAAAGCCGATTATGGAAGCATTCTTGAAAAGGCACTTATAGAAATTGACGATGACAGCCATTTTTTGAGCTTCAATTACACCAGCACGCTTTCTCAAGCCTACGAGATAGGAGATAAAAGGATAACCTATATACATAACAGAGCTTCGGAGGACGAGAGTAGCCTGATTTTAGGGCATGGAACGGATCCCGCAAATTTCCAATCTGAAGAGCAAAGACCTCCTGCGGGGCTCAGTGATGAGGAGCTTTTTGAATGGGAGCAGGAGCGTGCAGACCAGTACGACTACTCATATGAAAGCGCCAAAGAGGAAATATTGTCCTACTATACCAAAGCCTTTAAAAATACTGCGGCAATCATCATAGAGAACAGCAGGTTCTTCTCAAGCCTTGGGGATGTCGGGAAGGTGATTGTTTTGGGACACTCCATTTCTGAGGTCGACCTGAAGTATTTTGAGGAGATAAAGGCAAAGATTAAAGCCGATGCGGTCTGGCATGTTTCTTATTTTGCGGAAGTAGAAAAAGATGCCCACAAAGAGACGCTTTCTTTAATGGGAATTGACCAGAAGAATATCGTGCAGATCAAAATTACTGACTTATTGAGAAACTCCCATTAGCAAAGGCTATTGTTATTTTAACACGCTCTGCGATTGTAATGGGGGAATAATTTCTAAATTTGGAAAGCAATTGCAATCAATTTTAAATTTTTATTCTTTTAGGGATGGAGACGGCAATAGAATTAAGAGAGAAAAGATTTGGATGCCCTAAAACAGAATAAGGTAATAAGGCTTAAGGGAAGCCTTATTTCCAAAGCCTATAATGAGATTATCCATATTGAAGATCAGGATGATGAATTCCATATCAATTCATTTGAAACCGATCCAAGAAACCGCAACGAAGTAATGCAATATATTGAAGCCTTTATAGGCATGGAAAACCTTTCAGATACGGTGAGCCTGAAATAGGGCTTCCTAGATACAGACAGCCCGCCGGCAGAATGCCGGCGGGCTCCAGACGTTTCAAAGATTAAAAGTACAGAACATAAAAAGCCGATATAACTATCGGCTTTCTTTTTTTCTTTCTCCTTTTCATGCGTTCCCTTATGCGGTATAGGTTTTCGGAAAGGAGCTGCAGTATCTGCTTGTGGTGCTTGGAGGGCTTGTTTTTTAGTCCCCTGCATTGCAGGATTTCCATTTTAAAGAGTGAGATTTCGATGGTTTCGACAGATTTGTCTTCGACCTTAGCGGAGAGTATCAGCGAATCCTTTCTATCATAATACTCGTTGGTGAATACGCAATGCCCCAAATCGTCGCCTTCCCGCATAAAATCCTTTACTTCTTCTATAACGGAAATGCTGAGTTCCCCTTTGTGGAACGACAGCCCGAAAAAACGCTTCTTGTCGCTTTGGTATCTTTTCTGCGCCTTTTCGATTTCAAGGCGCAGGTCTTGGAGCTTTTTCATTCTTAGCAAACCCCTTTTTTTCTGCAACAAACGGTCGTGCGCTTCGCTGAGGTTTTCGGGGCAGACGTAAACGGAATTACAGAGGTCTTTTTTGAAATACCGAAGCAGTTCGAGATAATCCTCCCAAATCTGCACATCCGAAATCTTATAGCCATTTCTGATGACCGTTTTGACAGCCTGCCAGTTTCGTCGGATGTTCTGTCTTGAAGCGCCGAGATAGTACTGCAAGAGGTTCAGCTGTCGTGATTTTAGCAGGGTTTCTGCGATGGGGTCGGATAAAAGTGATGAGAAGAGCAGGTGCGGTGCAATATCGTAGACCGAACTTTTAAAGCCATTTCTTTTTAAAATCGGAAGCACTTTAATCTGCGAATAAACTTTAAAAGGATTGATATAAAATTTAGCATTACGGCTGAAATCCTTTGGCTTTATTTCAAGCGGGGAATAGAATTTCCATGCATCTAGCGTACTTGAAAACACATTGGTGCTGAGTGCGAGCGTGCGGACTTCGCCTTTGGGATTAATCCAATGCTGCATGACTTCCTTATGAAAATAGGTCGGCGTGAAATTTTTTTTCATGTGTTTGTGGCTAATTATCATGCGCACGACCTGAAACCCCTCACAGCTATCCACAACGGCAGAGTATTCAGTTTCTTTAAAATGCACCTGATTATAAGGCATCATTTTAAGTTTTCCTGCGCAGGCAGGGCAGGAAGTGAACTTAGCGCAGGTACTTTGGCAGGAGGGTTTCCAAACATGGGTGCACTGCAAACAGTAAAATTTGGAGCGTGACAATACGCCCCATTTGAGAAAAATATTCTGCTCCGCCCAAGTGAATACCTCAGGTCTTATGGGCGCAAGTGAACTGCTTAACGCCGTAAGTTGTTTTTCGATGTGGGTTCTGGGTATCATAGGTCAAAGAGTGTTAGTTCGGTCTGCACGGGTTTAACTTCTTTTTTTACTGGTGGAACAGTTTCTGTTTTGACTGTCATAGCAGGTATTTCAGGTTGCGTAAAAAGGTCGGACGGAGCAGGGGTCTGCACCACAACTTTGCATGCTACTGGGGCAGGCGTGCCGATGGAATCATCGGTGTAGTACTTTACTGCCATGTCGAAGATTTCCTGATTGTCAAAGGCACATAATCCTGTTTTTTTGACCTCCCCGAAAATGTAGTGCAGACAGCTTTCCAAATTTTTAGAAGCTTTGGCGTAGTGCGGTGCAAAGGCGGTATCGCCCTGCGCCAAAGTGCTGAGATAGTTCTCTATGGCATTTTTAAAATTTTCAGATGCTTTCATAAGAGTATATTTAAGAGTGAAAATTGCTATTCAAAAAGTCTTGAATAGAGGTCAAAGCAGTATTCTTCAAAGCAGAGCCAGCATACAAAAGTGTAATGCGGTGCCCCAAATCGGTTTTCAATCGGTTCGCCGATAGCTTCTTCCAATTCGGTTCGGATATTTTCAAGGTCATCGATATGCTCGATGTAAAATTCTTTGCAGTCGGCGTGGTAGATAAATTCTGAAATCATACCGCTCACACAGCCTCCTTGCTGTAGGTCAAGAAAAAAAGCTTTCAGTTGTTCTCTTCTTTTCCCGTCGTAAGAAGTGATGCTTTGAAGAATAATTTGATTGAAGGCATCGCTTACACGATATTCGCTGTAATTGGATTTTTTTAAGGCTTTCATGATATAATATTTAGGCGTATAAAAATTAAAGGCGTTGAAAAACTAGAAAGGCAGGTCATCGGGATTATCAGATGCATTCTGCGGTTTAAGTGCGGGTGTATGGGTATTATTATCCGTTTGCGCAAATACCAGTATCTTAATATCTGATGTATGAAAGGTCAGTGAGCCGTGCGCCTGAGCGTCATTCCCGATATAGACATTCAGCCCGATGCGCCCGAAGAGCTGTACTAAAGTTCCTTTTTTCAGCCACTGTGCCAGTCCTGCGCTCATCCAATACGAACAGTCGATATAGGTTACAATCTTTTTAGTTTCGGTGCTTCCTTTGGGTTTATAGCTGTCGTTGACTGCTATGGAGAAGTTTACCACCTCACGGTTTTCTTTTACTTTAAAAACTGAGGCATCTTTTACAATTCGTCCTGTGATTTCCATGACATAAAATTTTTAGTGAATACTTTTTCAAGTTTTCTTTCCCCATATCCCCCAAATGAAATTTTTCAAAAGAAAAAACGGGAAAAAAGAAAGCGGAAGACCAGTGTCCGGATACCGAGCCGGAGTGCTATAAGTCCCGAAGGGCGGCGAAGAGCCGTTATGCGCATGCAGGTGAGGGCGGGCACTACTTTGGCTGCCCTTTTAATCCGTTTTGAATTGAAATATTTTATCTAATTCCTTGAAAATGAGTAATTATACGTAGTGAAAAATAAATGTAAAGCTGTAGATTTGAGGGTGTTTTTAACTGAAAATCAATCTTTTAACCAATGTTGGAATTATGGAGACGATCAAATATTTAGAATCAGAAACAGCTAAAGTCTACAAGGCAAGGGACGGAGAGGATGTTCTTATTGAACTGCTTTGGGGAGACCATGTTGAAATCTTGGACCCTATCCCTCAAAAACGGTCTTTTGAAGGTGCACAGCAGATGGGCACCATATGTTCTTGATTCTATAAAAAGTAATGAAAATTCCATAGCATTTTTACAAAGGTTACACTAAATTATTTTTTCTTTGACAATAGACCTCTCTGTATACAATGCATTTATTAAGATTAGAATACAAATTATAATAAATTATTTCGATGTTATAACTAAGGGGTATTATTCCAAAGAACACATAGGTCCTCTTTATAACAAATTGGAAAGTAAATATAACGAAATTACAAAAGTTTTTGCCGTGACAAAAGCTGATAAATTAATTACAAATACTAAACCTGTAGTTATTATAAATCTTAATGACGTTAATGTTGAGATGAAAGTAATAATCCCTTTGGTAATATGTAAGTACTATTATGAATACTTTAAACGAAGCAATCTTGACAGGCAGAAGTATCTGAACATCATTGCAGATGAGGCTCACAATATTTTATCACGCAATTCTATCAGGGAAAGTGAAACTTGGAAAGATTATCGATTGGAAACCTTTGAAGAAATTATTAAGGAAGGAAGAAAGTTCGGAGTATTTTTAACCATATCCAGCCAGAGACCTATGATATATCCGACACAATAATATCCCAGTTGTATGATTACTTTCTGCATAGACTGATCAACAATAAAGATATTGAAGCGATCGGTAGGACAGTTTCTTATTTAGATAAAATATCATTCGATAGCTTATCAATATTACCACAAGGATGTTGTATTCTTGCTGGACTTTCGGCTGATCTACCTGTGGTCATGAAGGTCGATAAAGTATTAGATGAATATAAGCCTTATAATGAAACAATTGTATTGATATCAAAATGGAAATAAAATATATGGTCTGATTTTCAAAACTTCTCTATTAGTACATTGTTGTGGCTCTAAATCTTTATAATAAATTGAACTTTCATAACACTTTAATGTAAACAATTATAACTAAAATTTTGTCAATAAGTTATTTGTTGTAAGATGTTTACTGTTTTATAGTTTATTAGATTTGTCATTAAACTAACAATTTCATCATTCTGTTAATGAAATTATAATCACTAACCCATGACCACGACAATTACGAAGCTAACTGAAGTTAGATATTATTTATATGCGATTATAATGAAACCTTATGCTGATAAAGCTAAAGAATATAGTAGTTCAAAAATTGTTAAGGAAGTTGCTAACCATTTAGCAAATCTTAGGAGTCAGGGTAAGGCAGTTTTAGTTGACAGAAATGAAAGAAAGCAGGGTTTTTCTCCCAGAGAGCTTTTTTTGTCCAGTGCAGTCTTATTGCCCGCTGAACGTCGTATAAGATGTACTATGGCTTTGATTCGTAAAGGAAAGAATCCTATGTTTATGAAAAAAGGGACATTTGCTTTGGAGGAATTAAAACAAATGGGAGATATTGTAGAAATCACACATTTTTTTATTGATTATAAAACAGATCAAAATGTAGTTTGTGTAGAAAGAAATCCGCATGGTCCTAATATTGCTGATATAGAATATTATTTTAAAAAAATAGCAAGAGACGAGCTACAATTAGCCAAGTTTACGGAGTTAAACGTATTTATGGATAATAGTATTGAAAATACTTTAGGCGCTATGAAAAATGTGCTTAGTTTCAATATTAAACTAAAATCTGCAAATTTGGAACTTATTGATAAGCAATTGGAAAAGAACTATTTTAAAGGTTTTAATTTAATTACTAATCTTTATAAACCAGAGTTTTTGCGAATTGAAGCATTTTTTAAAAAACAAGGTAAAAAAGTGAACTTGCCAACTGAAAATAAAATTGCAACTGGAATGTTTGCAAAAGCTCTCGAAGTATTCAAGGCTAATCCTGAAGAAACTGATTATTACGATAATTTCGTTGTAGTATATGAGGATGGTAAAGGTGTTGAGGAAACTTTTAATTTATTAAAAGACAAGAAATTCTTCGAAAGAAAAATTGAAGAAGGAAAAGATTTGAAACAAGGTGAAAGTTATGATTTAATAAAAGATGATTTAACATTGTTTGTAAATTCACTTTAATATGAAAATTGTAGACATATATTTTAGAAATCCTTTATCGTGGGATTGCATAATCAGTGTTTTTGTAGCTGCAGGTACTTGCAAGCTGACTTATGATAAAGTAATAGAAGTTCCCAAAAATGATTTTATTTTGTCGTCTGTATCGGACATAGCTAATATAAGTTTTAGTAGTACTGGATTTATTTTAACAATTCTGACAGTTTTGATTACTTTTAAAGCAGGGAGTCATAAAAAGGATAAAATTGAAAATTATGACTCTGCGTTAGATTTTTTCTTCCAAACAGCATTGTACGGACAAACGACACATCATTTAAAAAACTGCATAAAGTCTCTAGTAATTCTTGGTTTGACAGGTTATGTATTTAAAATAATTACTCCCAAATCCTTTATGGAATATCTGTTTTATTTTTTGATATTTAGCCTTTTCATATTAGCTCTAACATTAATGAGATGCTTATTAATTTTGAATAGAGTTTTAACTCTTCAAAACAAATAGTTTATTAGCATTTTGATGTATTCAATTTTTTTCTAGATAACCATGAAGAATGGTTTTGCTATTTTAAGATTTGCTCTACTTTTTGTAACGCTTCATTGAAATTGAGTGCTTTGGATTGCGCGTTTATGTAACTGTTTTTAGATTTATCTATTAATTGATTAACGTGAAATAATTCATTGTCTAAATTTTGTTCCTTCGCCCATACTTTAATATTTATAAGTTCGGCTTGTACCGAATCATAACTTTGCTTAGTTTTAGATAAATTTGAAACGTAGGCGAAAATAAAATTTCCTAATCCACTAAATCCTCTTTCTTCTGAATCTACTCTATAAATTTTATCAAATAAAGTTTTTAAAATATTAAAGTCTTCTATAGCAGTATAATTTGTATAGGAAGCCTGGCTTAATGAAGGAAGTTGATTTTTGTTTAAAAAGCTAGAAACATATTTCACTGCTGAAATTGAATTTAGTTCAAATAATATTGATAGGGCAGTGGAGCTATAATAATTCTTTTCGTCCAAGATTTCTGTTTCAAGATATTCTGCTGCTTTCCGCTGGCAGAAATCTTGTTCAATTTTTAAATCCATTAGAATTTTAAGTGAAGACCAGCATTTGTGGCTTGTAACATCCTGACAAAGTTTTTTTAACAGTTCAACATCTTTTGTAAGATTTACAAATAGCTCAAGTTTCTTTTCAATATTATAATTGTAATCAGGCATTAAGAAATGTTCTTTGATTTTTGAAAATGCTGCGCTTAAATTATTGTCAAGTGCATATTGAATATGAATATTTAAAGGCAGAAATACTAAATTTTTAGTATTGATATTGTCAATAATCCTTTGATTAAAAATAAGGTCATTATTAATTTTACGCTTTAACCATTCAAGTTTGTCATCGCCTTCGTTTGAATTATTTACATCTACGAATTCAATGCAGTTTAAAAGAAATTCCTGTGGCAGGTCAAAATTAAACTTCATAAGAAAAAATAATACTGTTTTTAATTTGGCATAATCCTCAAGGGCACCGTATCTATCGGCAGTAACATATCGCAGGATTCTGTCAAAACGGATTTCGTATGATTCTTTTTGGCACCATTGATTTAGCCTGTTTTGCTGTTCATTACTGATTACAAAATTATTATGGGTATCATTTAATGCACTAATCTGTGATTTCATTTCATTTATTAAGGTAGCTTCATCTTCCAGTAGATGCTCGACATCATCAAATTTTACTTCCGTATTTTGCTGATGGATGAGCCTTCTTAATAAAGTGATTGCAATGTCTCCTTTATTGGAATGACCATTTTTATGGTACCAATTTGTTTCAATTTTTCGAATCATCTCTGAACTTATAGATGACCCGTGTTCTTCAAATAAAGATTTTATTCTTGAAATCAATTCGGATTTATGGAATAACAGATCAAAATTCTGCTGCGGTAAACTCTTGAATTTTGCAACCAATTCATCATATTCTTTATCAGTTAATAGCGGTTCGTTAAACTTGAATCCTTTCTCCAGCATAGTATTGTTGAAGTGCTCGGCAAGAGATCTTTTCCCGTGATTTGCCATTATATTTCTGTAATAATCAAGATTGGCGGCTTCCACTGAACCGTCACTAAATTTATTGATAATTAACTCAATAGTATTCTCATTGGTAATGGAAGCTAGAAAATAACCAACCCTGTCAAAAGAAAAACGGCTGATTAAGCAATCAAAAGCTTCTAACTGACTTCCGGGCTTTAATTTTAGAAGCAACGTTTTTAAAGCATCTTCTCTAAGGTAAAATTTTGTTGTATCAAGAAGTGAAGAAAGCAGTTCAGTAAGAAAAGATTTTTCCCTCTCTTCAAAGTAAAGGCATCTGTTTATTAATTTTTCAATAAAGTCATTGCTGCTGTAGTCATCTTTTTCATCATCAAAATAATATTTAGCCAAAGTGATAAAATGAGATGATTTTTCTAATCTAAGGATTAATTCTTCGAGTACCCAGCTTGTTCCTCTTATTACTTCATCTTTTACCGCTCTTTCATTATATCCTTTTTCTAGTAGAAACTCCATTTTAATAAACCAAAAGAAAGTATCAATTTCTTTACGGTATTCAATCAAAGATAGCAGCGATCTATTGAGCTGTTTATTTGTTTCCTGTTTAAAGAGTTCAAAAATGTTATTTAAATACTTGGGATCTTCATCACATAGTTTTTGATCTGCAATACAATCCAGTATATGGGACTTGATCATTTCTGAGTGTCCCGGGCTGGTAAGGAAGTTAAAAAATAGGGTTTTAAGATTTTCTTTTTTGTATTCAGGTATTGTAAAATAGCTTAAAAGTTCCAGTGCCGAGATAACTGCTCTAAAATGATTGTTGGGATCCGTTATGAATGAAACCAGATAGTCAAAATTGTCTTCGCAGTTTCCAAATTCTGCGATTTCTTTGATAGAGAAGGTTCCCGATGAAATCCAAAAAGTTTTTTCGACACATTCGGATTTAAAATAATCCTGAAACACTTTAACTCTAAAATTTGCGGTCCTGCTTTTATCAGCCTTAATAAGTAATTCAGGATTGTTTATAGTCAGCCACCCTATTAATGAATTGTATTTGTCATCTTCGAGAATATTAATTAAAAATGTGATTGTATTGAATAGTGTAGGGTGCGTCTTTTCTATTCCCTGAATCGAAATAAAACTTAAGATCTGCTCAAAACTTAGTTCACTGATGGCTGCCGCTGCAAAATACTCCTGATAATTCTTATGGATAAATTTAAAACTGCTTTTATCAAATGAATTTTCTATTAAACTCAGTTTTACTAATTTTTTATATTTAATTCCAAAAAGGTCTTTGAGCTGCTTCTTATCAACACTTGTCTGTTTTGTCAGTTCTAAAACAAGGGATAAGATTTTGTATACTTCCAGATCATCCTGAGCCAGCTCTTCCTTGATATCATCGTAAATGCTAGAAAGAGAGACAGGTAATTTTTTATGGTTTTCATAATATTTACCAAATCTGTTAAGCATAAAGGGATCTTGAAGTATATCCTTAAAATTGCTTCTGCTGATTTTATTAAATTTGCTTAATGGAATATTGTATTTTTTGTTGAGCAGTTCAAAACTTTGATCAGAATTGAAATTATCTAAATAGAATGCTGCCGGCTCCAAAGACTTTAGTTCATCATTGTAAGCATATGTTCTGCAGGAAACAATTATTTTAAAACTTATATCCTTATATGCCAATAGATTTTCTATTACCTTGTTTAACTCGTTTTTAAATTCAAATTCATCCAAAGCATCAAGAAGCAGTACAGTTTTTTTATTCAAAGCCCAATCGGTAGGTAAAAGATCATCCAGGTTGTCAAATTTTTTGACACCCGATAAACTTACAAATATGGGTGTGATCTCAAGTTTTGAAATGTTTTTCTCGAAGTACTTTGAGACATTGATGAGTTCAGTGGTTTTGCCGCTACCAGGTTCGCCTAACAATAAAACAAGGCTGTTTGTTTTAATTACATCCAGCAGATTTTTATCCTGAAAGGAGAATGAAAATTTATTTGTTTTTAATTTTCTGCTTATATAGAGTTTAGGTTTAGAAACTGATGCTTGTTCCAAATATTCTTTTCGTTTTTGAGACAACTTGAAATTTGGAATTTCACCTTTTGAGTATAGAAGTTTTTCAAAGTATTCCAGAATGCTGTTATGAGTATCAGAATTCATTTTAGCATAGACTTCACCCTCATAGACTTTGCAAAATATTTCTTCATTGAGAGATAATATTTCCTTTATTTTATTATTTGGAGTGAGAATAATGATCTTAAACGGATTAATTTTATTGAAATAATCTTCCAAATGTTTTGGATTTGAGTCTTGTGTACATTTGCTCAAATCAATTTTTGGAGACAAAAAAATAAATATTGAGTCTTTTTTTTCATAGGCCGATCTATCAAATTGCATTACTTTGGTAAGCAAATGTGCTTGTTCAAGTATGGATTTCTCATAATTTTTACACTCAATAAATATACCCCGTTTAAAAAAAGCATCATTTAAAATCGCAACTTCAAATCCTACATCAAATCCATGCTGAAAACCAGACTTTTGAACCCAGTTATTATTCACCTGAATTTTTAATTGTTTGAACAAAAACATAAAAAAATCATGTGTAATTTTTTCAAAGCTGCTGCCTTTCTCCTGATTTGTCATAGTTAATAATTTTCTCTCAAATATATTAAAATACTCCTTGTTGACTACTACAATATTGTATCTAAACAAGCACACAGCAGTGAATTTTTTATTTAGTTTAGAGAATAGAAATGTATTAATAGTAAAAAGCGGAATAACCGAATTCTCTTCGGTTTTTCCACTTTGAGGCTTTTTCGCTTTTCTGCTTTTTCATTCGGGAACTGGCTTGGTAGAGGTTTTTTTGCATGAGCTCCATAATGATTTTATCATGCGGGGATTTGTTATTTTTCATACCACGGCATTGGACTATCTCCATTTTAGAAAGTGATATGTTTATAGTTCTATAAAATTGCAAGTGCCACGATTTTGCCACAGAATTTAAGACAATATTTAACAATCTAAATATGAGTTCCTTATAATTCTATTGTTTTCCTAAATTATCTTTACTCAGCCGCATTTGCATTTTTTTTCATCAGTATTTCCAGTGAAGTTCTTCTCCATTTGTAATACCAGTCGGGAACTAGTGGACTGTCTTTTCTGCTGCAGAAAATTTTATCCTGAACTGATCTAAGTTCGGCTTCAGTGGGATCTTGTGATCTTTCCTTAAGCTGCAGTATAGTTTTTCTGAGCTCAATCGAGGATGTCAATGATTTTCTGTTTTCCATCACAATTTTTAAAGTTAAGACTATCATAGGCAGTACTGGAAGTAGCACTGTAGTAATATAGTTGTTAACTTTAATGTCAGAAAGCACCGCTATAACAAGGGATATAATAACTAAACCCAAACAAACTAAAATATTTGCCATTTTGAAATGTTCTCTGAGTTTCGTATCGTAAAATAAATTTGTTTCCTGACAGAGAAGTATGGCACGTTCACGAGAGAGATTTTCAAGATCAATGTCATACCAATTTTCAATGGGAGCTTTTGGGTCAGGAAGATACAGGGCGGAATTATGCTCAATTATATATTTTTCAGGTTTTGACCCCGAATTAATAGCATTCCATGTGAGGACGTACACACTGCAATCAAATAGCTCCTGTGCTTTAGCTCCTGATGTACGCAGGCCTGAAACATAAAGATTGAAATAAAGAATTTCTGAGCATGTAATTATAACTGCGGCAATGCCGATGCAGGCATTGAGATCAAAAGCCAGTTGGTTCCTAGGAATTAATTTCATAAAACTGAATATAATGGTAAGACCAACCGTAACGATAATTTGTATTCCAAATGCATATTTAGCGTTGCTATACAATACTCTTCCGGCTTTGAGATACTTCAGTTTACCACAATCATTCTGTAAAGTTTTTATTGTATTCATATCTTAACTTCCTGTATATTTTGGAAATTCGCTTCCGAAAATGCTTCCCCATTTAATGATAGATTCTTTTATCTTCTTGCCTATTTCAAGCTGGCGTGCTTCGTTAGCAGTCTTGAAGTCTACGGCTGCTTTTGACTGAATTGAATTTCTCTCTTCATAGGTTAAATGATTTATGTCTCCTTGAAAACCTTTAGGGTCATTGAGAGGCTTGTGGATGTTATTATGGATATAAGCTAGGACTTTTGGTATTTCAATATCAATATATTTCGAACTTTCAACTCCTGAATTGTAATAGTTGAGTATCAGATTCTCAAGAAAATAGGATTTCATTGTCGGCATAGTAGGTCTTTTGGTCCAGTACTTCAAGATACGGATTACCTCAATTACCGATACCTCTTGGATGCTATTGATGTAATCCATTCTTTTTTTATCAATTCGAGGGTCGGTAGCTTTCCAGTTTCCCTTCCCGTCGGGAATGAGATAGAAAGTGCTCCCGTCAGCCAGAGGAGCAGTAATGAAACACGGAACAATGTCATACACCCATTCGTAGGATTTAAGACTAAGAGTAACGGCTTCCTGATTACGTTTTATTTCTGCCTTATCGTAGTAAGATACACTAGAAAGAGAGCTTATGAATTTATTTATTACTTTGATTGAATTTAAAATATTTGTTCCCGCATTGCACAGAGCTATCTGTCTTGTGGCTGCAGGTGGTACGGAAATCTCGAAGCGATCGGAGTACTGAGTCCTGGAGTTTGATTCGGCATGTAGGACAATCATCAGGTCGATATCGTCCAGAGGCCTGATTTTGGTTTTTCTGGAAAATGATCCGTAGTCGATGCTTACATCGGGATGTAGGAGAGGGAATTTATTATCATCTGGAAATTTTTTGATTTCAGATACCAGATTATTTTTACTGGATTTAGCTGTGTCTGACCTTGCGGTGTCTATTCTGACATAGTAGTGCAGGAACTGCTCAAATGCCTGATTTACGGTTGTTGCCATCTTTAAAAGAAATTTAGTTCAACGTATGGTTATTCTGACCGGCCTTCTAATATATATATCTGTAATTGATCAGATGCAGTAGATTATCACGCACCGTACCGTCGTGTGTTGTTCTCAGGAAGGACTGATTTCCTGCTACAACGTGCACATCTCCCCCTGCAAACCAGCTCGCTGCGGCATAGTCCCAGAGATATGTTTTTGCTGTATTGCTTGGTTTTTGCAACAGCTCCACTGCAGCGGCTTTAGTCATTTTCACAGCCTTATCTATAGTATAGCTTTTCCCGTCTGCATTTTTTGTTCTGAGGTGAACTGCATAATGTGTTATGATGCCATCGGAATTTTTCCAAATTCCAGAAATTCTGTATTCTGCCATTTTTCTGATTTGTTAAAGTTAGACAATAGGGCAAATATTCTTTTTTATTTTAAAGCTTTTTTACGGAAAACCGTAACTGCTGATATTATTTAAAGGGTAAACATATGGATTATTTTTTTGAAAATATCGGGTAGAACTACTGTTTTTTGCAGATATTGTTGTCTTTTTCAGATCTTTAGCTCTTTGATATTTTAGAAGTAGCAGGAAAAAATAAAAATAATAGAATTTATAAAATGCTATGATCGGTAAAGGATTAATAAGAGTCAAGAGTGATGATTGTATAATCAAGTGCATTTATATCGAGGAGTTTTTCTACCTGAATTGCGAGAGCTTCTATCGAAATCCAAAAAGTTCTTCGTGTAGAAAATCATCAAAACTTTAAATTGTCTGCGCCCTCATATAAAAAAACAATGCATGAGCTATAAGTTAGTTAAGGATTTTTTTTATGTTGTACATAATTCTTCCTGTAAAACTGTGTGGTGTTAATTTTGGGCATACGATATGAAAGAAAAACTGCAATCCTGCAAGACTCTATTTAGCCTTCTGCGCGTGACTGTTTTGGATATGTGTTTGAAAGATATTACAAATGGAGAGAAGGACGAAAATACGCTTCAGATTTTAAAAGAACCTGGCAGGTAACGGACCATTTTTCTTTTCTCTAAAGAATGAATACATTACATTATTAGAGGCTATTTTTCTTTTTTGAGAACCAGCGATGAAAGCGCCGGGCTTTTGATTATCCGTTCCATTTCGCTGTGGATTATTTCCTGAATCTCAATTTTAATCTGCAGATAATTTTTCTGGATGATAACATTATCAATTGTCCGTATGATCGGAATTTCTTGGTAATTATCTGTTTCTTTTTTAATTTTTTCGTGGTCGTTGATGATCTCGCAGTGAAAGGTTTTAAGCTCAATTCTGCAGTCCGGGTTATCGGCTGTCATGCCCACGAATTCCCCCGAACTCAGCGAAGAAATCTTTGAAGGCGGTACTGCGGATTCGAGTTGTCGCGAACGGCTGATGGAGGTGTCGCTGCTGTTTATTGAAAGGCTTTCCCGATCCTGCATTATTTTTCCGAAACGCTCTGAGAGCTGTTTTGCAGTATCCCCGCTGACCTGTCCAGAGACAATATTTCCGACTATATTAATGATCACATCAGCCTGCTCACGGCCGTAGTCTTTACGAAGCTGGCTGAAGTCCTGAATTCCAAGACAGGTGCTCACTCTGTTGCTTCTTGCTGTTGCAATCAGACTGTCAATATTATTGAGATAGATAGTGGGGAACTCGTCAAAAACAAGACTGCTTTTAAGTTTTCCTTTCTGGTTTACCTGCTTGATAAGGCGGCTGACAAAAAGGGAAAGAACTGCCCCGTAAGTCTGTATCTTCTGCGGATTGTTCCCCATTGAAACAATTTTCGGGTCGGATGGATTATTAATGTCAAGGGTAAAATCACTGCCCGAGAGTACGTAGTAAAGCTGAGGAGAGGAGAGTTTCGCCAGCGAGATTTTAGCCGACGCTATCTGACCCTCCAGCTGGTCGACTGCCTCATTCAGGAATGCGCGGTTGAGCGAGGTGCTGAGGGTTTTGTTTGAAGCTGCCGCCTTATGCATTGACACCCTTCGGACCTTTCAGCTCGTGGTGCTTTCCATTTTAGGTCCGCTGGTATTTGGAATAGCAGTATTTGACGGCTTCCAGCACACGCTCACTGTCTGGCTTGCCCGATATATCAATATTTACCTCTGGCTTCCTGTTGCCAATATATTCGGAAGCATAATCGGAAAGATTCAGGAACTCATGCTCAAGCTGGACCTCTCGCAGGTGCAGGCAACAGGTGACACTTTTTTCAGCAGGACCGATATGTCATATTTAATTTTCATGATAATAGGCATCATAGGATATTTTACCGTGCCTTCTGTTGCCAATTATATTGTTCACGCAGGCGGAGGAGGAGCCCTGGGTCATAAAGTGACAAGCATGTTTGGAAATTCAGCTAGTTCTGTTATGAGAACCTCTTCAAATGCGGTTGGAATGACTGCTGATGCGATGGGAGATGCGGATCGGAGAATGACCAGCAGCATGGCTGCGACAGCAGGAAGCAGTCCTTATTTTACTGATAAAGGAAACTATATGAATGACAGGCTTAAAGGAAATTCTAAACAGACTTAATAACAGGAGCATATGTTTACCAAAATGAAAAACATTGATACGGCATTTAGATATGTGAGAGGTTTCACGATGCTTGTAATTGCAGGCTGCATCATAATAAGCTGCTATGCTGTCTATAAAAGTTTCCAGACAGTGAGCCTTATGCAGGATAAAGTATATATTCTGGCAAACGGTAAAGCGCTGGAAGCTTACGCTTCGGAAAGAAAAGATAACATTGCTGTTGAAGCAAGGGACCATGTGAAAACCTTTCACAAGTTTTTCTTTACCCTTGATCCTGATGATAAGGTCATTAAAACGAATATCACAAAAGCGCTATATCTGGCAGACGACAGTGCAAAACGGATTTATGATGACCTGAAGGAAAACAATTTTTATTCGGGTATTATATCAGGAAATATCAGCCAGAGCATCCAGATTGATAGCATAAGCATTGATATCCGTGAATATCCCTACCGTTTTAGATGTTATGCCAGACAGAACATTATCCGTACTACCAGTATTTTGAAAAGAAGCCTGCTTACAGAAGGTGCGCTTCGCAATGTATCAAGAAGCGATAATAATCCGCATGGTTTTCTTATCGAGCGGTTTAATACGATTGAAAACAAAGATCTTTCCGCAGAGATCAGAAAATAGAGATTTATGAAATCCTTTTTTACAAGACAGACTGAGCCTTTTGTGTATCACAAGTATTATCTGCTATTGCAGAAAAGATGGGCAGAAAAAATGAAGAGAGTCACAGATGGGCTCTCTAAAACAAAACTGATCTGGGGACTTCTGTTCTTTACGGTTTTGACATCGGGTTATTTAATTTATAACCTGTATAGGACATTTTATAAACAAGCTGAGGTTTCAACAGCTTCAAAAATTAAGACAATCAATTTAAAAAACTAAAATTATGCAAGAGAAAACATTATCTCCAAAGGAATCTAAAAAGAGAAAGATGCTTTTAATGCTGCCTCTTATAACATTTCCATTTCTCACATTCTTATTTTATTCATTAGGCGGCGGAAGAATGGAATCCAAGATGGCAGGGAACGACGAAAGGAAAGGATTCAATTTTCATCTGCCACTGCCTAAATTTAAAGAAGATTCAGCACTGGATAAGATGAGCTATTACGATCAGGCAGCAGTTGATTCGATAAAACTGCGAGAGCAGATAAAAAAAGATCCTAACTATATTGATAATAAAGTCTCGGAAGATAAAGCAGATTCTTTTTCCACAAGTGATTTTGAATCCCGCATGCTTCCAAAAAACAGATCAGCTTTTAATTCTCAGTCTTTTCAGGACCGCAATGAACAGAAAGTTTATGAGAAGCTGAGGGCTCTTGAAAACATAATCAGCCAGCCTGCTGTCCCTGCTTACGGTCAGGACATGAGGGAATTTGAAAATTACGGCACTTCTCGTGGAGAATCGGAAGAGATTAAAAAACTTGAAGGGCTAATGTCGACGATGAGCACGACCCAGGAACCTGATCCAGAACTTCAGCAGTTAGGCGGTATGCTGGAAAATATTTTGGATATACAGCATCCGCAGCGCGTGCAGGAAAGGCTTAAAAAAACATCTGAGAGCAAAAAAGGCAAAATATATTCAGTGCAGAAAAAAGAAGCAGAGAATAACATAAGCTCACTTCAGCGGAATGCCGATTTGCAGACCTCTTTGAAAACAAATGAATTTTATTCTCTGGACGAAGCACAGCCTGGTGAAGAAATACAAAATTCTATTGAAGCAGTTGTGCATCAGACGCAGACTATTGTCAATGGCTCGGTGGTTAAATTAAGACTCACGAATGATATTTTTCTCCAAGGAACAATTATACCCAGAAATGCTTTTCTGTATGGTATGGCGGCTTTAAAAGGAGAGAGGCTGGAGGTGAAAATCACAAACATCCAGTACAATAATTCGATATTTCCCGTCGAGCTGGCAGTCTATGATATGGACGGGATTGACGGCATCTATATTCCCGGAGCGATTAACAGGGATGTGGCTAAAGCATCTGCCGATCGTTCTATCCAGACACTCGGCCTTACCGGGATTTCGGAATCTTGGGGTGCACAGGCCGCAGGTATGGGCATCGAGGCAGCCAAAAGTCTGATGAGCAAAAAGGTAAAACTCATAAAAGTGGTTGTAAAGGCGGGGTATCAGGTGCTGCTGTATGATGAAAAGCAAAAGAATTTAAAACCTTAAAAGAGAGAAAATATGAAAAGAGTGAATTATTTGTTTTTAATCAGCTTACTGCTGGTTTGTGTTTCAGTTAATCCACAGTCAAACGCAAAGGAAACTGCCTTTTACGAAGACCAGTATAAAAATCTACAAGTAGGTTTTTCTAAAACCACAAGCATTATTTTTCCTTATACAATCAAGAGCATAGATAAAGGAAGCGCAGAAGTGCTTGTACAAAAAGCAAAAGGAGTTGAGAATATACTACTTGTAAAAGCTGCTAAACAGCATTTTTTCCAGACCAATCTGACAGTTGTTACATCTGACGGGAAATTGTACGTTTTTGTACTGAATTATGATGAAACGTGCCCTGACTTAAATTTTAAGGCTGAAAATGCAGTGGTTGCAAGCAGGGATGTGCTGTTTTCTTTAGAAAACGAAAATCAGAAAAGAATTGAACAGTGTGCTTTGACTGCGTATTCCAAAAAGAAAAAAATCAGTGGTCTAAAAAAATCAAAGTATCAGATCAGACTGGAGGTGAACGGGATCTTTATCCAGCAGGATGTTTTGTATCTGCGTGTTGTTTTTGAAAACAAATCAAAGATTAATTATGATATTGATCAGTTTCGTTTTTTTATCAGGGATAAGAGAAAATCAAAACGAACTGCCTCACAGGAAATTGAATTGGAGCCTTTGTATGCAACTTCATCGTCTTCTGTAATTCCTTATAAATCTGAAATAATAAAAGTCTATGCGCTGGAGAAATTTACTATACCTGAGAATAAGTATTTAACGATTCAGATGATTGAAAAAAACGGCGGAAGACATTTGGAAGTAGACATAAATAATAATCTGACTGACCTGGTTTTTCCGATTTCCGAATTAAGCAGTGACACTTTTTAAGCTTTAAAATAAATTATGATAATCAATTTAGCTGACACTGAAATGATGCTGCCATTTGCTGAGGAAATGGCTTATAACGGCCATCGATTTGCTGCCTTTAATACAGGTGAGGTAACTGATACCTACACAATTGAGTTTTTTAGAAACCCATTGGATGCGAAGGAGTACTGTCTGGTTATGACCAATGATGTGAATTATTTTCAGAGCCTGCCGATTGAATCAGTTATCGACGACTTGCGAGCAGTTTTAAATAGCGGGGCAGATACTTCCGAAAATGAAGCAATAGAACTTACTGGATTTGCCAAAAGGGAAATAGATAGGAGAGAAATTTTAGAAAATAATTTAAATGAAAACGCAATGAATGAGAAAAATTTAGAATACCTGAAAGACCAGTTAAAATATACTGGATTTGGAGAAACGTTCGATGCTGAACTGCGAGAGAACATAATGAAGGGAGATAAGGATTTTAAAATTATGCACACCAGCATTATGAACAATGGTCTGCCAAATAAGGATACCTTAATTGTAGAATTAAATTTCAAAAGGTCTGAGCAGACAGATATGTACTTTTTTAATTCCTATCATGTCAATCTTCAGAAAGAAGAAAACAAACCTGGTCTGGAACAGACCTTCTACATCAACAAAGACAACGCCAGCATTACAATGAAAGAGGCTTATAATTTGATGGAAGGCAGATCTGTCAATAAAGATCTTAAAAACAAAGAAGGGGAGAGCTATAATTGCTGGCTGAAAATCGACTTTAAACAATCTGACAATGGGAATTTTAAGCTGAACCAATACCATCAGAATTATGGGTATGATTTGGAAGCAAGTCTGGCAAAACATTCAATCAAAGAGCTCAATACTCCGCAGTATAAAGAAGACCTTTTAAATTCCCTTAAAAAAGGAAATCTTCAGTCAGCGACTTTCGTAGTTAGCGGTGTTGAAAGTAAAATGTTTGTGGAGGCAAATCCCCAGTTTAAGACTGTTAATGTTTATGATGAAAATTTACAAAGAATTAATCATCGAGAGAGCAAGGAAGAGAAAAAGGCTGAATCTCAAAAAGAATCAGTATCTAAAGATCAAAAAAAAAATCTAGATTCTGATGAAGGTGATTCAGGGAGGAAAGATAATAAAGTAAAGAAAAGAAAAACTCCTTCACTTTAAAAGTTATGGAAAAATTAAAGCCTTTATCGGATTTTTTCACCGCAATAGAGAATGATTACCGGATTAGTCCGATGCATATTGCCATTTATGCAGCTCTATAACAATTTAGATCCGTTAAGGGCTTTATTAATCCAATTTTTGTATTCAGCTCGGAGATTATTGTTATTGCAAAAGTTTCTTCAGCAAATACGTATCATAAATCTGTCCAGGAACTTCATCAGTATGGATACATAAAGTATAGACCATCTTTTAAAAAAAATCGTGGCAGTGAAGTATATTTTTTGTTTTAAGCTGATGCGGACAGTTAAAGGTTCTGCAATTAATAATTTTATGAAAATGTACTATGAATGAAATTGTTACAAAGGAAGATCTAAGGCAGTTCGGTCTTCTATTACTGGATAAAATACAAACGATATTTAAAGAAAAGAATTCTCAGCAAAAAGAATCGTCAGATCCCGAGTGGTTAAAAAGTAAAGCTGTCCGGAAACTGCTTGATATTTCTGCAGGTTCAGTTCAAAATCTTCGAATGACAAAGAAAGTCCGATTTAAAAAGGTTCTTGGCTCGTACTACTACAATAAAGAAGACCTGCTAAAACTTTTCAAAGATGAATCAAATTAATAATATAACGGAAGGCCAAGTCATAGATTGCTTATCTATTTATATGGATGATCCGCAGCTCAACGTTTGGCATTTGGCTATTTTAAATGCAATTTTAAGTTTAGGCTATAGGCAGGGAGAGAGGCAGAGAATTAAAGTCAGCCGTCGTAAGCTTATGTTATTGTCACATATCAATACACTGCCCACTTATCATAAATATTTCAAACAGCTTCAGGATTTGGGCTATATTAAGTATATGCCTTCTTATCATCCTGGTTACAGAAGTGAAGTTGAATTATATCAAAAGAGGTTATCTCATAATTGAGATAACCTCTTTCTTTTTATATCAAATTATTTTAGAAATTATATTCTAAGAGGATGGTATCTTATATTTCTCTTTAATTAATTCTAATTCATTCTCCAGTCTGATTAGTGCCTTTAGATCTTCCTGTGACATTTCAGTTTTTTCAGGGTGTAGTCTTTTATTCAGTAATGTCATTTCCCGGCCTATAGTAGCCTGTTCTGTGATAGCGTAAGATTCTGTCTGTTTAACTGATGAATGTCCGAGCATTTCCTTTACTACATTAATGGGGACGTTATTGTTCAATGTTACAGTACTTCCAAAAGTTCTGCGTGCCATATGTGTATTGAGCGTGAATGGAAAACCGCACAAAGCAGCAATTTCTTTAAGGTATTCATTCATTTTCTGATTAGAAGAAACCGGCAATACAGTTCCGCGCTTAAGACAGAGCGGATGATCTTTGTATTTTTCAAGAATTTCGATCGCCTTTGGAAGCAGCGGGATTCTTGCCGTAGAATTTGTTTTCTGCCTCTCAGATAAAATCCACTGATTTCCGTCAACGCCATCTTTTATATCAGCTTTCCGGAGCTGAAATGCATCAATATAAGCAAGTCCTGTGTAGCACTGGAAAACAAAAATATCACGCACGGTATTAAGCCGGTCAGTCGAAAATTCACGTCTTTCCAGTTCAGACAATTCTTTTGCAGATATAGGCTTCTTTACGATTTTAGTTTTCTTTCCTTTAAAATTCTTAAATGGATCTTTGATAATGATTTCTTTATCGATGGCTCGTATTACAATTTTCTTGAAGTTGGAAATGTATTTTAGTGTGGTATTATTTGCACATTTCCTT
This sequence comes from Flavobacterium sp. Root420, assembly GCF_001427905.1. GTDB lineage: Bacteria > Bacteroidota > Bacteroidia > Flavobacteriales > Flavobacteriaceae > Flavobacterium. Next base: position 32,271 of record NZ_LMEF01000009.1, on the reverse strand, counting down.
ACGGTACGAAGATAGAATTCAAAGTCTTTTATAAATTCAAAATTTAAATCAGCAAATTCAAAATCACCAGTTTTGTATTTGAATTTAATGAAAGCCGTTACGTGATTTTTAGTGATATTGAATCTCTCCAGTGTCGCTTCTGTATATCCGTTGCCAATCAGGGCTTTCATTTCATCATTGTGTTTTTGAAATTCTTCCAGCACCCTTGCTCTGGGAGTTATTCTTCCCATGACATGATCCATAATCTTTTGTGAAGTTATGGGTTTTCCGGTGTACATAATTTCGGATTTGATTTCATGGATTTTCGCAGTGAGTGAATCCAGAAAAAAGTTCAGCGACTTGGCATCTTCTTTTGTGCCTGTTGCTCTTTCGGTTTTCTTGTTCCAGCGCTCAGTGTCCCACTGGCGTCTGGTGGATGCTTCTTTCGGGATTCCGTCAACGGTTATCCTGAAATAGACACTTCTAATGTTACTCTCATTGTGGCGGGGTGCTTTCAAAAAGAAAATCAACTAGCATAATTCAACTTATTAGATTAGTAAATGTAGAATTATAACCTCATTTAAACAAGATGTAAACGTGCTTAACCCCTTTGATATCGGGACTTAAGATGGAATTTTGTGGCGCAACTTTGAACTTTGAAAATGCGCCACGAATGCGCCACAAAGTTTTTGTTCGATTTTATAAATATTGAAAAGCGGTATAAAAGAAAAAACCCTGCAAATCATTGGATTTGCAGGGTTTACCGCTTTTTTTGGCCTTTTTTGAAAACTTTGAAAATCTTATTTTTCCTTTGTTTTCGGGCCTTCGCGGAGAAAGAGGGATTCGAACCCCCGGACCTGTTACAGTCAACAGTTTTCAAGACTGCCGCATTCGACCGCTCTGCCATTTCTCCAGTATGTTGCGATCATTTGCTGATTGCGAGTGCAAATATAAGACGCTTTTTCGGTTCTCAAAACTTTTTTAGAGCTTTTTTACTGATTATTTTAAATTAATTTTTAAGTCATTCATAATCAGTATTTATTTTAAAAACAATTTTACGTTAAATAACGTGATTAGTCCAAAATAGGCACTGGTTTTTTGTTTTCATCGACTGCGACAAACGAAAAAGTTCCTGAAACTACCGTTTCCCGAAGCTCAGAATACATTTGTTCCATGAAAATATCGACGTGAATTTTGCAACTTGTTCTTCCTACGCTAATCACTTTGGCAACTAATTCGATTAAAGTTCCTGCTGGAATTGCTTTTTTAAAATCAATTTGGCCGGTTGAAATTGTTACCACTTTCTTTCTACTGAATCTTGTCGCACAAATAAAAGCGACTTCATCCATCAAATGGAGTGCTGTTCCTCCAAATAAAGTATCATAATGATTTGTTGTACTCGGAAAAACTGCCTTAAATATATGAGTTTCTGATTTTATGATTCGTTCTTCTAATGTACCCATATTAATAGTTTACGTAATCAGTGATTTCAAGTCCGTAGCCAATCATTCCGACACGTTTTGTTTGTTCGGTGTTAGATACTAATCTAATTTTAGAAATATCGATATCATGAAGGATTTGAGCCCCAATTCCGTAGTCTTTACTGTCAATAATTACTTTAGGCGCTTTCATCGTACCTCCTGCCTGTAATGATTTAAGTTCGGAGATGCGGCTTAATAGGTTTACTGCCTGCATATCCTGATTGATAAAAACCACGGCACCTTTTCCATTTTCATTAATAACTTTAAACATACCGTCTAATTGTTGTTCGGCATTGTTGGTTAAGGTTCCTAATAAATCATTATTTACTTGCGAAGAGTGAATTCTCGTTAAGATTGGTTCTCCAAGATTCCATGTTCCTTTCGTTAAAGCAATATGGATTTGTTTATTGGTAGTTTGCTCGTAAGCTCTAAGTCTGAAAGTTCCAAAACGGGTTTCGATATCAAAATCTTCTTTTTTAACGATCAAACTATCATGCTGCATTCTATAAGCAACAAGATCCTCAATCGAAACTAATTTTAAATTAAATTTCTTCGCCACTTTCACCAATTCAGGTAAACGAGACATTGTTCCGTCTTCATTTAAAATCTCGCAGATTACACCGGCAGATTTAAATCCAGCTAATCTTGCGAAGTCAATAGCAGCTTCTGTGTGGCCAGTTCTTCTTAAAACACCACCTTGTTTTGCAATTAAAGGAAAAATGTGTCCAGGGCGTGCTAAATCATGAGGTTTTGTATTGCCATCAACTAAAGCCTGTACTGTTTTAGATCGGTCAGCTGCAGAGATTCCTGTCGTAACACCATGTCCTTTTAAATCTACAGAAACGGTAAAAGCGGTTTCCATATGATCTGTATTGTTACTTACCATTGCACGTAAATCCAACTCCTTACAACGGCTTTCAGTAAGCGGTGTACAAATTAAACCACGACCGTGAGTCGCCATAAAATTGATCATTTCCGGAGTTACTTTCTCAGCTGCAGCCAGAAAGTCACCTTCGTTTTCGCGATCTTCATCATCGACTACAATGATTACTTTACCTTGACGAATATCTTCTATAGCTTCTTCAATGGTGTTCAGTTGTATTTTTATTGTTGACATAATTATTATTGCTTTTGAGCAGGAGTAAACCGCTCAGAAATTTTTTGAAATAGTTGTGAAATCGGAGTTGTGATTGCATCAAAATTTATTAATCCGTTGTCGTTTGTGGCACGATACGTTAATAAAACAGCTAATGGAAGTAGTATAAAAGAAGACATCCATGATCCCATAAACGGACTCATTCCACCTTCCTGAGAAAGTCGTTTTCCAAAAGTATTGATGAAATGAAAAGTAATAAAGATTAATACCGCAAAAACAATAGGCAAACCTAGTCCACCTTTACGGATAATTGCGCCTAACGGTGCACCAATAAAAAACATTAAAAAGCAAGCAAAAGCAATTACAAACTTCTCATATAAAGCGCTGAGATGCTTGTTGATGTCTCGTTGTTTGTCTTTTAGTTCTTTTTGAGTAGCGTCTATAGAATAGGTGTTGCTGGTAACGTTGCTAGCGGCCATTTTTAAAATGTCCAGCTTTTGTTTATAGTCGTAAAGAGATAAAAGATCGTTAGGCAACGATTTTTTCTTTTTCTCCGTTTTTATAACAATAGGAGGTTGTTTTTTAAATCCAACACGCTGATTTATATTTTCTGAAAATGATAGGATTTCATTGTCCAGATTTTTATTTAAAGAGTCTAATGTATAACGCAATTCGTTTACATTTAGCATTCCGTTGGTGCTGCTGATTTCCTGATTATCGTCAACCTTATTTAGTTCAGACAAATCAATATTGATGATTTGTTTTTTAAATGCAGCTTTTACAAACGGCAATTTTGCGCGGTCTTCGTATTTTTTCGGCGTAACATCCTGATAGTAATAACCATCATTTAAAACTAATTTTAAAATGCTGGATTTTTCATTACTGATTAACTTCCCGTTTTTAGCTTTGATAACGGTTTTGTTTTCACCAACGTTATTCGCTTTTTCGTGAATGGTAACTCCGGTTAAGATATTCCCATTTTCGCCCGACTTTTTATTGACTTTAATATTGTAAGTTCCGACATCATTAAACTGACCTTCGGCAATAGCCATAGCAGGTTTTGCCTGAGCAATGTTTTTTCGGAAATTAACAAACTTGTATTCAGCGTACGGAATCACATTATTGGCAAACCAAAACGCCACAATACTCAAAACAAAGATAAATATGATTAAAACGCGCATCGCTCTTTGTAGTGATATTCCGGAAGATTTCATAGCTGCGAATTCGTAATTCTCAGCCAGGTTTCCGAAAGTCATAATGGAGGCCAATAAAACCGATAGTGGTAAAACCAACGGTATAATTCTCGGCATTGAAAAAAGAAGGAATTTTACAACCAATATCAAATCAAGGTCCTTACCGGCAAGTTCAGAGATAAAGAGCCATACGGTTTGAAGTATGAATATAAAAAAAAGGATTACGAATACCGTAGTAAACGTAATCAGAAATGTTTTTAGTAAGTATTTGTCTAAAATTTTCAACCTTGTAATTAATCTAATTTATTGATGTAGTACTTTGGATATTTACTCGCTACAAAGGTAAATTGATTTTTTGATAAAGGCTGATTGGTTTTAAAAGAATTAACGGTTAAAGTGGTTTTTGTTCCATTTTTTCCTGTTTCGATCAAATTATAGATGTGTTTTGTTTGTACATCAATTCCTAAAAGAATCTCTTTTCTTTGATCTTTAGTGTTTGTTGGTGCTAATTTGATGTATTGGATTTTTCTTCCTTTAACATTTTGAACGATGTCCATATTGTATTTGTAACCAGAATTGAAAAAAGTAAGCATTTTTGAAGGTGTGATCGCATTATCATCCTTTTCGTTTACTTTAGAAACAGTAACTTCTTCATCTTCAGGGTTGATTGTGTATGTTTTTTGACCATCAAATATTTTAGTTACGCCCATAAAATTCAATACATATTGATTGCCTTTCATGATTACATTTCCTTTGCTGTCCTGATTAATGTTTTCTTTGGCGTTGTTTAAAGAGTATTTAAAATCTATAGAAATATTATCGTAGCTTTTTATTTTTGCCGTTACCTGATTCAATAAATCTTTGGCTTTTTTATCCTGTGCCTGAATAGAAGTAAAGCTCAAAAGCAATAAAATTGCCATTTGAAAACACTTTTTAGTCATGTTAGTGATAGAATTGTTTGTGATTTCCTGAATTTTCGTTTTCATGATGGGATTAATTTTGTTCATTGTTAAAAAATTGATCAAGAGCACTTAAATCCGAAATGTTCACACTTCGTGCCTTACTGCCTTCAAAGGGACCAACAATTCCAGCTGCTTCCAGCTGATCGATCAAACGACCGGCTCTGTTGTAACCCAATTTTAATTTTCTTTGCAATAATGAAGCGGAACCTTGTTGTGCATTGACAATAATCTCTGCAGCTTCTCTAAATAAAGTATCTCTTTCGGAAATATCCATATCAAGATTGATGCCAGTTTCTTCTCCAACGAACTCTGGAAGCAAATAAGCCGTGGCATACGCTTTTTGTGAACCAATAAAATCTGTAATTTTTTCAACCTCGGGAGTATCAATGAAAGCACACTGAACACGAACGACATCATTTCCGTTTGTGTACAATAAATCTCCGCGACCAATCAACTGATCAGCTCCTTGTTGATCTAAAATTGTTCTTGAGTCAATTTTTGACGTTACTCTAAAAGCAATTCTCGCAGGGAAATTCGCTTTAATCAAACCTGTAATTACGTTAACCGATGGTCTTTGTGTCGCGATAATCAAGTGGATACCAATAGCACGGGCTAACTGAGCCAAACGCGCAATCGGAATTTCGACTTCTTTTCCTGCAGTCATAATCAAGTCGGCGAACTCATCGACAACCAATATAATATAAGGTAAGAAGCGATGTCCTGCTTCCGGGTTTAATTTTCTGGCTTTAAATTTATCGTTGTATTCTTTAATATTACGAACCATCGCATCTTTCAATAGTGAATAACGATTATCCATTTCAACACAAAGAGAGTTTAAAGTGTTCACTACTTTAGCATTGTCGGTAATAATGGCATCTTCAGTATCAGGAAGTTTGGCTAAATAATGTCTTTCAATCTTATTGAAAAGTGTAAGCTCCACTTTTTTCGGGTCAACCAAAACAAATTTTACTTCGGCTGGATGTTTTTTGTACAAAAGAGAAGTTAAAACCGCATTCAAACCAACCGATTTTCCTTGCCCTGTAGCACCCGCCATCAGTAAGTGAGGCATTTTGGCTAAATCGACAACAAAAGTTTCGTTCGAAATGGTTTTCCCCAAAGCAATTGGCAATTCCATTTCAGCTTCCTGAAATTTAGCTGATCCAATAACACTTTTCATAGAAACCATGGTTGGGTTCTTGTTCGGAACCTCGATACCAATTGTTCCTTTTCCTGGAATTGGAGCAATAATACGAATTCCTAAAGCGGATAAAGACAACGCAATATCATCTTCTAAACTCTTAATTTTAGAGATTCTGATTCCGGCTTCCGGTACAATTTCGTATAAAGTTACCGATGGACCAACCGTCGCCTTAATTTGTGCAATTTCAATTTTGTAGTTACGCAGCGTATCTACAATTTTGTTTTTATTTTCTTCTAATTCTTCCTGATTGATTGTAATTCCGCCAGTCGAATATTCTTTTAATAAATCGATGGTTGGGAATTTATAATTCGATAAATCCAAAGTTGGGTCAAATAATCCAAAATCGGCAACAAGGCGGGAAGCCAAATTTTCTTCAATAATATCTTCTTCCTCCGCTTTTTCAATAACAAATTCTTCGGTATGAACCGGAGCAGTTACAATTGCGGGTTTGATATCCATTTGAACTGGCTTTACAACCGGATTCAAATCAATTTCTGATGAATTTGAAATTGTTGGTTTTAAAGCTTCTTTGTTGATTTCGAATTGAGTGTCTTCTGTTTTTAGATGAATATTGTCTAATTCAGGATCTTCTGCTTCAATAGCAAATTCTTCTAGATTATAAGCGCTTTCAGGTTGTTGCGGCGTTTTTAAAGCATTCAATTCTGATTTCAATTCTTTTTTAGTAGAATCAAAATAGGATTGAATTTTCTCCGGAGATAATTTTATTTTGAAAATTAAATACACAATTAATCCAAAAAGCAGGGCTAATAAAGTTCCAGTTTTTCCGATGTAATCCTGTGAAAATAAATTCAGTTCATATCCAATAGTTCCGCCTAATTCAGGTGCTGAAGTGGCGAAAAATCCAAATAGGATGGAGACGATAATAATGGCAAATAAATCCCAGAACCAAATACTTTTTAGTCTTTTAGTAGACATTTCTAACGCCAGAAATAATCCGGTTAAGAAAAATAAGCGTACTAATATGAAAGAAGCAAGGCCAAAACCTCTGTATACAATTAGATCGGCAAGATAAGCCCCGAATTTTCCGAGCCAGTTTTGCACTTCTTCAGAGCGATCGCCAAGATGGCTTACCGCACTCTGATCTGTTTGCCATTGTCCGTTGACATAAAATGAGATAAATGCAACTAATAATGCAATAGAAAAGAGTACCAAAAGACAGCCCAAAACAAATTTTTGTTGTTTGGTTATCTCCCAGGATCTTTTATTCCCGGCCTTTGGTTCGTTTTTTTTATCTACAGTTTCTTTTTTGGTTGTTTTTGCCATTCTTGCGTTTAGTATTGCCTATATAAATTTTGGGACATAAATAATCAAACCTATCGCGATTGCTGTCAGTGCGGCAAAAAATACCGCTCCAGCTGCAATATCTTTGATAAAACCGATTCGTTTGCTGTAATCTGGATGAATAAAATCGGCAATTTTTTCAACTGCTGTATTCAATCCTTCAACACTTAAAACTAAACCGATAGCTAATGTTTGACAAAGCCATTCGGTTTGTGAAATATGAAAGTAAAACCCGGCAATGGTCATTGCAATTCCCAATGAGAATTGAACCATAATGCTGTGTTCTGTTTTTATAAGTTTTACAGCTCCGTTAAAAGCATATGTCATGCTTTTTAACCGGCCTGTAACAAAAGTATTATCTTTTTGAAATTCCATTTAATGGGTATTATAGTGCTGCTAAAGCCGCTTCGTAATTTGGTTCGTTTGCAATTTCAGCAACTTGTTCTGTGTGTAGCACTTTTCCGTTTGCATCAACAACAATAATTGCTCTTGAATGTAAACCTGCCAATGGTCCGTCAACGATTTCTAAACCGTTTTTTTTACCAAAATCTCCAGTCTGGAAATCGGATAAGTTTACTACATTTTCTAAACCTTCAGCACCACAAAAACGTTTTTGAGCGAATGGCAAATCTCTTGAAATACAAAGTACAGTCGTGTTTTCTAAGTTACTTGCACTTTCGTTGAATTTTCTAACAGAAGTTGCACAAGTTCCAGTATCGATACTTGGGAAAATGTTTAAAACTAATTTTTTACCAGCGAAGTTGCTTAATGAAGCCACTGATAAATCGTTTTGTACTAATTTGAAATCAGCAAGTTGTGATCCAACTGTTGGTAATTCTCCTGAAGTATGAATAGGATTTCCTCCTAATGTTATTGAAGCCATGATTTTTGTTTAAATTAATGAGGTTCAAAAGTAAGGATTAATATTTGAATCTAAAAGTATTTGTTGTGGGTTGTGAGCACAATTAGGCGAGTTTTAAGACTAACGGAAAAACGATATGGTTTAGTATTTTGGTGGAAGAGAAATGGCACGCGGATGACAGGGATTTGGGCGGGTTTGCGCTGGTTTTTATTCTCATTTTTGCCATCCTGAGCGGAGTAGAAGAATGACCAGTAGCTCGATAATTTTGATTGCGGAAATTCTAGTGTGATCTCTCCTTCGTCGAGATGACAAGATTGCGCATAAAAAAAGCGTCTCTTATCCAGAAACGCTTCTTCAGTCCTAATTTTTTTTTGTTTTTTCTTTGAAAGAGGCCGACTATTTGTCGATAGAACCTAAAACACGTTTCATGAACGCATTTAGAGCTTCTTTTTTATCTGTGCCCTGAACTACCATTTTGTGTACTTCAAGCGCGCCATACATGTTTGAGATCAATTCGCCAATTACATCTAATTCTTCGTCTTTTAAAGACGGAATCTCAGTCATCGCTTCCAGAACTTCAATCGTTTCGATGATATAATCCTGATCGTTTTCTTCGATAAATTGGGTCAATTGCTTTATTACGGGTAATTTCATAATTTAGACTTCTTAGATTTTTAGACTTGCTTAGACTACTTAGACTTTCTTTGAATTTTAGCAACATCTAAGTTGTCTAAAATCTAAGCAAGTCTAGCAATCTAAATTAAGCGATTGCGTTTACCAGGTCGATTAAAACTTCTTGTTTGTTGGTTTGCGTTTCTCCAACCAATTGTCCGTTTACAAAAGTGGCGAAAGTAGGCAGGTTGCTTACATTGGCTAATTTTCTTGATTCCGGAGAGTTTTCAGCATCAACCAAAACAAAAGTGATAGCTTCATTTTCTGTTGCTAATTTTTTGAATTTTGGTTTCATAATACGGCAATTTCCACACCATGAAGCTGAATATTGTACTACTACTTTTTCGTTTTTAGCAACTAAATCTGCTAACGTATCTTCGTTTAAGTCGATTAACATGTTTTTTGTTTTTGAGGTTCAAAGTGGTAAACGTTCAAAGGAACAAAGGTTTGAAACTTTGTTTATCTTTTTCGCTCTGTAGCTTTTATGTTTTTGAATAATTTCAAAGTAGCAAAGATTCAAAGGAACAAAGGTTTTAAAACCTTTGTAAAACATTCGCAGCAAAAACGTTTGCCACTCTGTACCTATGAACCTTTGTACCTTTATAAAAAATTAGTTTGCGCTCAAGTACTCAGCTGTACTCAATCTGTCTGCAGACATTGCTTCTTTACCAGCTTCCCAGTTTGCAGGACAAACTTCACCTTTAGTTTGAATGTGTGTGTAAGCATCAACCATACGTAAGTACTCGTTTACGTTACGGCCTAATGGCATATCGTTAACACTTTCGTGGAAGATTTTTCCAGTTTCGTCAATTAAGTAAGTCGCTCTGTACGTTACGTTTGAACCTTCGATGATAACTGAATCAGTTTCTTCGCTGTATTCTGTAGATTCGATATCTAAAATTCCTAAAATATTAGATAAGTTACGGTTTGTATCTGCCAGGATTGGGTACGTTACACCTTCGATTCCACCGTTATTTTTTGGAGTATTTAACCACGCAAAGTGTACTTCGTTTGTGTCGCAAGAAGCTCCGATTACGATAGTATTTCTTTTTTCAAATTCTGGTAATGCAGCTTGAAAGGCGTGTAATTCAGTTGGGCAAACAAAAGTGAAATCTTTTGGGTACCAAAACAATAATACTTTTTTGTTGTTATTTACTGCTTCTTCAAAAATGTTGATTTTCAAGTTATCACCCATTTCTGAGATAGCGTCTACTGCAATACTTGGGAATTTTTTTCCTACTAAAGACATATTTTTCGTTTTAAAGTTAAAATTTATTTGTGGTGCAAAAGTAGGGTATAAGTAGAGTCACTTACAATAAGAAGTAATTATAAATATTTATTAAGTGATAGTATTTAGTTATAAGTAAGAGAGGGGGTTTTGTAAGTTATTGAAGTTCAATATTTACGGGTAAATTTCCATTGCAAACTTTATTTTCAAGAAATTGAATTCCTGCATTTTTTTGAAATTCCTCAAAATCCTGATACACCTGAATTAATCCGGAAGCCTTTGAAAGATTCGGAATAATTGGTAAAACGTACGGATTTCCGAAAACGTAAACGATACATTTTTTGGTTTGAAGCAAATCAGAAAGCAATGCTAAAACTTCGCCATTAATTTCGAAATTGTTCATTGGTTTTGCCTTGGGAACAAATAAGGAAATAAGAATCGTTTCGAAATTTTGAAGTTCTTTTTTGATTGTAGCAATATCCGAAACTTCTACGTTTTCAAAAGCAAATTCCGGAGATTCTAATTTTGAATTCAGCGTGTTGAAGAACGTATTTTCGGTATTTTTATACAGACTCAATTTGGCTAATTGATTGTTTTTCTGAGCTTCAAAAGCTAAGTCTGTATTGGAATTGTCAATGATTTTTGTGATGGAATTTTGCGCAATTTCAAAATTTAGTTCGGCTGCTTTTTCGAAATTTAATTCGCCTGAAGTAAACTTGTTTTCAGATAGAATTCCAACCTTTTCTTTGGCTTTTCTGATTCGGTTGAAGCTTTCTTCGATTCTTTCCGGCGAAGCATTTTTAAGAATCGCTTCAATTCCTTCGGGAACATTCTCTGCAAAACATAAAACATCGTTTCCGGCGTTGAAGGCTTCCCATTCTAAATCACCTTTTGTTTCATATAATTTAGAAACACTGTGCATATTTAATGCATCAGAAATAACCAAACCATCGTAACCTAATTTCTCACGCAAAAGGGTCTGAATAACTGCTTTTGATAAGGTAGCCGAAGTATCTTTTCCGTCATTTAAACTCGGAACAGCCAAATGTCCAATCATAATCGAATCGACATTATTTTCAATTCCTTTGATGAAAGGATATAATTCATTCTCTAGTAATTCTTCTAAAGTTTCCTTTAAAACCGGCAATCCTAAATGCGAATCAACATTGGTATTTCCGTGTCCGGGAAAGTGTTTCAGACAGCCTAAAACGCCTACTTCTGACATTCCGTTCAAATATTCAACAGCAAAATTGGCAACCTTTTCTTTGTTTTCGCCAAAAGAACGGTACCCAATAACCGGATTATTCGGATTGTTGTTGATGTCTGCCAAAGGCGATAAATTGTAATGAATTCCGGCTGCTTTTAAGTCCAGACCGATTTGTTTTCCAACTTCGTAAACCAACTTCGATTTACTTTCCGGCAAAGCGCCAAGCGTAATCGCGTACGGATATTGCGGCGTTTTTTCGATGCGCATGGCTAAACCCCATTCGGCATCAATACTGATCAAAAGGAGAGTAGAAGCGGCTTTTTGGTAACGAACAATCAGCTCTTTTATTTTTTGATAACTGTCATCATTAAAAACAATTTTTTTCTTGCTTTCATAATTTGTTGCCGCACTCGCACGGCTGTGAAAAAAAGTCAATCCGCCAATGTTATGTTCTTTGATTAAACGCTCGGTTTCCTGAATATTTTCTTCGGTATCGTTGATGAAAACTGCGGGAAAAAAGAATTGTCCCACTTTTTGTCTTAATGCTTCAGCTGTCATTTTCATTATTATAAAGTCTTTTTCATGCAAACACTATTATCCATAGTTTCGTAAGGGGGATAGTTCGGAATTATAGTGTAATCTTGTTTTTGGTATAAATTAATCGCTTCCGGCTGATTTTTTCCGGTTTCCAGAATCGTGTAAGCATAACTTGTTTCTTTCGCCCAAATTTCCAGTTCCTTAAGAACCGCAGATGCAATTCCTTTTTTTCGGTGATCGGGATGAACGAACATACGTTTGATTTCTACGGTATCTGATTCTTTTTCTCTAAAAGCGCCACAACCCACTGCATTTTCATTTTCATAAAAAACGATAATGTGTTTTATTTTATCGGTTTTATTATACTGATTGTAAAAGGCATGATCTTCTCCGTCTCTGATCGCTAATTCCTGGTCTAATAAAACAACCAGATTTTTAAAATCAGTATCGTCAGAATTTGTTCTTTTTAAGGTAATCATGATTATATAAAAAGTTTCTTTGTTTTTTACCATTAAGGCATTAAGTTCATAAAGCTTGGCTTAAATTACTTAATATCTTAATGGTGAAAAGAAAATTAAGTTTAATTTTAAAGAAAAACAGTTCCGGTGTCAGTAAATAATAAAGAATGTTATTCGATAATTTACTACTTCAATTTTGCTTTCTTTTGTTTAGCCAATTGTTTCTTTGTTTCAATTGCTTTTTCTAAGCGGTTTTTGAAACGGAAAAGTTTTGGCAGACCTTCGAGTCGGTCTTCGAGTGTGATTTCTTCAAAAACAATAATTGCTTTTTCGAGTACCCGAATTTCGTTGTCAATATCATTTTGGTTTTTGTAGATCGTAGCTAACCGATCATAAGGATGATTTCCTTTAAAGCTTTCCGCGACATTTTCTTCATATACTTCAATTGCTTTTTCAAAATCTCCTGTTTTCTCGAACTCAGCTCCTTTTAGGTTGCGTTCGGCTTGCAGATTTTCGTTGAATTCCATATTTAAGATGTTTGATTTGGGGTTAAACTTCTTCAGATTTTTTCCCAAAATCTTTCGGGAAAATTAAAAAACGTGATAAAATAATACCAGGAATTGTAGCCAGAAATACCCAAATAAAGAAATTTCCGTAACCTAAATATTCCTGAATGTAACCGCTAACCATTCCGGGTAGCATCATTCCCATCGCCATAAATCCGGTTGCCAGAGCGTAATGCGCGGTTTTTGATTCTCCTTCAGCCACATAAATCAAATACATCATAAAAGCTGCAAAACCAAAACCGTAACCAAATTGTTCGATAATAACAACAGTATAAATATAATAAATGGAAGCCGGATGAAAATGCGCTAATAAGATAAAACCAATTATTGGCAAGTGCATGGTTAAAATCATTGGCAGCATCCACTTTGTCAAACCTTGTTTTGAGATAGCAATTCCACCAAGAATTCCGCCTAAGGTTAAAGCGATTAATCCAAAAGTTCCATAAATCAAACCGATGTCCTCGGTTTCAAGTCCCATCCCGCCTTTTTTAATTGTTTTTTGATTTCCTTTATTAACAATCAATAAATCTACAAAGTCAATTCTGGCCTTATTTGCATTTTTATATTCTGCTTTATCTTTATTTTCTACTTCTGCCAACGGTTTCTTCTGATCTCTCATTTCTACTAAAATGGGAAGTTTAGAATAAAGTAACTGTAGTTCTGAATCAGATAATTTTTCTCCGTTTTTTACTTTTGAATTGTATATTTCCAAAGCTTTTGTCTGACTTTCATCTGATCCGGTTTCAACTAGTTCATACTTAATTGGATCTACCAAAAAGGGAGTCAGCATCTTAATTAATTGCGATTCTCCTAATCTGAATAATAAGATAAAAGAAAGCACCAGGATAATTTGTTTTTTTCTGAAGAAGCTTGCAAAAATGCTTGCAAAACTTTGTTTATTGGTATCTACAGGTTTTTCGCCTGCATTTATTTCGGTTTTTGGTGTCGAGAAAAAGTTGTAGACCGTTATAAAAGTCATTAACAAGCCAACAGCAATCATGGTATAAGACCAGGCTTTAGTATTGTCGCCGTATTTGTGTTCCAGATATCCCGCTAATAAAACAATTAATCCGTTTCCGGCCAACATGGCGAGTCTATAAAAGGTACTCCTGATTCCGATAAAAAAAGATTGTTGATCTTCGGGTAAAACCAATAAATAAAAGCCATCGCTGGCAATATCATTAGATGCTGAAGCAAAGGCAGCAACCCAAAAAATAGCCAAAGTCATCATGAAAAAACCACTTGTTGGAATAGTAAAACCGACTAATAAAAAGGCTATCGAAATAAGCAATTGCATTGATAGAAACCATTTTCTTTTAGTTCCGATTAATTCAATAAACGGACTCCATAATGGTTTGATTACCCAAGGCAGATATAATAAACTGGTATAAAGACCAATGTCTTTGTTAGAGATTCCGAGTTTTTTGTACATGATAACCGAAACGGAAATGATGACGGCGTAAGGTAGTCCTGACGCGAAATTTAGAAGCGGAATCCAATACCAGGGTTTATTATCTGTTTTCATTTGGTTGGTTAGGGTAAGCGATTTTAAATGGCTTTTTTAAGTCAATAATAGTTGGCGTACTTTCGTTTGCAAAATAATCAATAAATGTCACAGCGCAAGCATTATACTGATTCATTTTTGCAGCAGTAGCCGAAATTAAAATATCCCCAGTGTTTTGGCGCACTATCACTTTTTCGATGATTTGGCGGGCATCATTAATATCGATTTTCGAAATATGATCTGCACCGTAAAGTACCATATAGCGCACTTTGGTGTTCAGCGGATCTTTAATAGTGAACCTGTATTTCAAACTGTCCTGATCAAATTCAGTCACCACCGGAGTGTCAATAATCACATGTTTTAAATTGGGAACCGGAGGCGGAAGCGCAGGATATTTATATTGATTTTCTTCTAAAAGACGAACGATGTCAAAGTTTTTATCTGTAAACCATTTGGCACTGAAATAGGCACTTCCGCCTACTTTTTTGAAACTTCTGGCATAATCAATCTGGGTTGGAATTTCATTAACGAAGTTCCAGCTTTTATCGGCATCACCTCTAATTTTGTAGGATGCGTGACCTATATAAAGGGCAGTATTATTCGAGTTTTCTGACCACCATTTTACCAGTTTTGAATACGATGCTCTTGGATTATTCATACTCCAATACAATTGCGGCATGATATAATCGATCCATTTTTGGTCCATCCATAAAATAGGATCTGCGTACAAATCGTCGTAATTGGATGTTGATTGTGTTTCAGAACCTTTAGGATCCTGTGATTTATTTCTCCAAACCCCAAACGGACTGATTCCGAATTGCACCCACGGTTTGCTTGCTTTTATAGTGGTGGAAATCGTGTGTACAAAGTTGCTCACATTCGCACGACGCCAATCGGCAAGGCTTAATCCAGCTCCGTATTTTCTGAACGAGGCGGTATCGTTAAATGATTTTCCGGGAACGGTGTACGGGTAGAAATAATCATCAAAATGAATCGCGTCGATATCGTATTTATCAACGACTTCTTTTACGACTTTTGTCAAATGCGCCTGAACTTCAGGCAATGCAGGATCGTAATATATTTTTCCGGCGTATTCGATCATCCATTCCGGATGTTTGAAAACGTCGTGAGTTGGACTTAAAAGGTTTTTATTTAAATCGAAAGTCGCACGATACGGATTCAGCCACGCGTGAAATTCGAAACCTCTGTTATGCGCTTCCTCAATCATCCAGGCTAGTGCATCGTAATACGGATTTGGAGCCTGACCTTCTTTTCCGGTCAGAAATCGAGACCAGGGCGCCAGTTCTGAAGGATAAAAAGCATCCCCAACACTACGAACCTGAACAATTACGGCATTATAATTTAATTTTTTGTAAGCTTCTAAAGTGGCAATGTAGTCTGCTTTCTCTTTGTTAACTCCATCAATGGCTGTCTTTGGCCAGTCGATATTGACGACGGTGGCGATCCAGACCCCTCTAAATTCGTTTTTAGGATGTAGTAGTTTTTCCTGCGCGTTGGATTTCCATCCGAAGAAAAGTAAGAATATGATAGAGAATAGTAGTGGCTGATTTTTATGCATTGCAATCTTTTTTAACAGAAACCAAAAATAGTTTTTTTAGCTGATTATCGTAAATAATTAATAGATTATAATTTTAACGGTATTAATTTGAATTTCTTATACGTGCCTTTTGCCACAAAGGTGCTAAGGCATAAAGTTTTTATTTTGCCACAGATTACAGGATTATAATGATTAATGCTTTTTTTTCGCCACGAATTCACGAATTATTTTTTTTAGATACTTTACAGAAATAAATTCGTGACGGTCTTGTTTAAACACATAGAAACATAGTTTTTCTTTGTCGATAAAGGCGTTTCACTTGCTCCAAAACACAGAGCCTATGTGTGAAAATCTAGATTTTTTAAAAACACCTTTTTTGAGAGTTTAAAATCTATGTTTTCTATGTGTTTAAAATTTTTAAGCTTTTTTTTCGCCACGAATCGACCGAAGGGAACAGATGAAGTAATTCACAAATTATTTTTACACAAAGTATTAAAAAAAATAATTCGTGAATTCGTGGCTATTTTTTATTCCACGCAGAATGATCAATCATTTTAATCCTTTAATCTGTGGCAAACCTCTTTTAACTCGGTAAAGAAATTTTCCCCATTGTGACGGAGGGGATTCCTTTTTTTGTGCCAAAGTTATAATCTCCGCCGGCAACAGTTTCGTTTGCTAAAACAGCAAATAAAACCGCTTCTTTCGCATCACCCGAAATACCGAGATCGTCACTTTTCTGGAACGGGCACGATAATAATTCCTTTAACCATTTTACCAATAACGGATTGCTTGCGCCTCCGCCGGACATATAAACCGTGAATTCCTCGATTGGCGTTCCCGTGTTTTTTACCACAAACTGAATCGCTTCTGCAATTGTTTCAGCGCTTAGTCTTGTTAAAGTGGCAAGCAAATCTGGTGCCGAAATATTTTCGAGTTTGGTTTTTGCCAAAGCCAAATCGACAAAAGCTTTATTGAATAATTCCTGACCAATGGTTTTTGGGAAGCTTTTCTGAAAGAAAGTATCGCTTTTTAATTCGGTTAAAAGGATTTGGTTTACGGTTCCGGTTTGGGCAATTTCGGCATCTTTATCGTAACTTTTTTCGGGAAAAAAATGTTTGGTAAAAATGTCCATTAACGTATTTGCGGTTCCGGTATCGGTTACAAAAACTTCCTCGGCGTTTTGGGAAGCGGGTAAATAAGTGAAATTCGCGATGCCGCCCATGTTGAGCATAATGCGGTTTTCGCCTTTTTTGCTGAACAATAAATAATCGCCATAAACCGCTAAAGGCGCACCTTCGCCACCGCCTGCAACGTGTTTTTGCCTGAAATCAGATAAGGTTATAACTCCGGTTTTTACGGCAATATGATCGCCGTCGCCAATTTGCAAAGTCGCATTTGGGAATTTTTCCTGCTGATGCAAAAACTTCGGAGCGTGCAAAACCGTTTGTCCGTGCGAGGCGATTAAGTCGACTTCGTGAGCAGGAATATTCCATTTTTGAAGACAATCGTTGACCATGCCGGCGTGCAAAAGACCGATCCATTCGTTTAGTAAAGCCAAATGCTGAAAATCGATGGTTTTCTGGGCAAACACTTTACGTATTTCGGTTTTAATGTCTTCGGTATAACTGATGGTTTCGAATTCCAGAATTTTTACAGCCGTATTTTCGCCCGCACCAGAAATAGCACAAAGCGCAATATCTAATCCGTCAAGTGAAGTCCCGGACATTAAACCTATTATTTTTCGGGTCTCTTTTTGAGCGATTTCAAAAAGGGCGCTTATATTTTTATTCATTAAAATGAGGTTTTAAGGAAGTGTTTATTTGGTAACGCTAAAATCAGATTTATTTGCATATAAATATAATGAAAAAGGAATTTTTTATTTCTAAAAATCCGTAATTCGGAAAAAGGAACTCAATTCTAAAAAGGTAAAAGATGTAGAAAAAATTTTATAATTAATTGGTTAAGTTTGCTCGGAAATTCATCAAAATTGTTTTGTTGAATTTGAATCATCAATCAAACATTTAATCTTAAAAAATTATGAAAACATTTTTTTATTCTGTCACCTTATTTATGCTTACTTTTTGCATGCAGGCGCAGGAAAACAGTCCTTTCCAAACAGGATTTGAAGAAACCATCTCTTCAAAAATATTGGGACAGCAACGCAAAGTCTGGATCCATATTCCGAATAGTAACGGAGGAAATAAAATTAAAGACAGAGGTAATTATCCTGTAATTTATTTGTTAGACGGAAGCGAAAATTTCAATACCATTGTGAGTATTACAGAACATATGGCAGAATCTAATCTTTGCCCACCCATGATTGTAGTTGGAATCCTGCACCAAAACCGACTTGTTGATTTAACAACTGGTACAGACAAAGAATTGCCAGATGTTATAGGCGGCGGGGAAAAATTTATGTCGTATGTCGAGAAAGAATTGATTCCGTATATGGATGCCAATTATCCAACAACATCCTATAAAACTTTTATTGGTCATTCGCTTGGAGGTTTAACGGTTATGAATACTTTTTTGCATAATCCACAATTGTTTAATTCATATGTTTCTCTTGATGCTTCTTTGTGGTGGGACAATCAGAAAGCGGTAAAAGAAGCCAAAACGATTTTACCAACTCAAAATTATAAAGGAAAAACATTGTATATGGCAATGGCAAACCGTTTAGAAAGGGGCGTAGATACGTTAAGCGTTCAAAAAGATACAAGCGGAACCACGGGACTTATTCGCAGTAATTTAGAATTTATTAAAGAACAGTCTAAAAACAAAAAGAACCAATTGCGTTTTAAATACAAATTTTATGAAGATGACAATCACCCTTCGGTACGTTTGATTGGAGAATATGACGCGCTTCGATTTATTTTTGAATTCTATAAACTTAAAATTTACGACAGCGAATTAAAAAATCCTGATTTTAAATTAGATTCTTTATTGGTAGCCCACTACAAAAATGTTTCTGAAAACATGGGTTATATCGTAAAACCAGGAGAAAGCCAGATTAATAATTTAGGCTACCAAATGATGGGTGCGAAACAATTAACAAAAGCCGAAACCTTATTTAAACTCAACACAACCAACTATCCTGAAAGTGCCAATTGTTATGATTCTCTTGGCGATTTATATCTTGAAAAAGGCGATAAACCAAAAGCAATTGAAACTTTCAAAAAAGCTTTAACGCTCCAAGCAATTCCGGAAACAAAAGAGAAATTGGAGAAGTTGATGAAGGAGAAGAAATAGATTTTATTTGATTAGATATAGAAGCTCAACCGTTTTGGTTGGGCTTTTTTTGTGGACAAAATCAGGTATAAGTACTTGTTTGTTTTAGAATGGTTAATAGATACTTTTGATAAATAAGATTTACCGCTACAAATAAGGTTTTCCGTAAAAAAATTGTAAATCAACAGTCTACATTTGAAAATTGCGTTTATGAGCGAGATGCTCGCGCCACCGGGTAATCATTTTTGCTACTGTGTAGAGAATTGACTAAACCCAAACAAACATTTAGAAACAATAGAAACACCAATACACTAAAAATATGGAAGCGGATTTAAGACTAAAACTTGAGCAATTACACAAAAGAGTTGATTCATTAAAAGATCAAATTAACACCGAAGAAGCTACTAAAAATGCATTTGTAATGCCATTTATTCAAATTTTGGGATTTGATATTTTCAATCCTACAGAAGTAATTCCAGAATTCATATGTGATATTGGTACAAAAAAAGGAGAGAAAATAGATTATGTAATTAAGAAAGACGGCGAACCCATTTTAATTATTGAATGTAAACATTGGAAAGAAAATGCTGATGCACATAATTCACAGCTTCATAGATATTATCATGTTTCAAAATCTCGTTTTGGAGTTTTAACTAATGGTCATACTTATAATTTTTATGCTGATTTAGAAAAACCAAACATAATGGATGAAAAGCCATTTTTTACATTAGACTTGGCAAATATTTCTGATTCTAGTTTAAAAATTCTTGAAAATTTCACCAAAAGCAGTTATAATTTAGAAAATATTTTAGACTCGGCAGAAGCATTAAAATATATAAAAGCAATAAGAAATGAATTTGAAAAAGAATTACAAAATCCGTCTGATGAAATTGTAAAACTTTTAGTGAGCAAATTCTTTAATAAACCATTAACTGCATCAAGATTAGTAGCTTTTAAAGAATACACAAAGAAAGCTTTTTCTAACTCTATAAATGAATCAATAAATTTCAGGCTTAAAAACGCATTAAATATTGGTGAAACTATTCCATCAAAAGAAAATCAAAAATTATCTTCTGTAGATGAAGAAATTGAAACTCCAAGATTTATTACAACCGAAGAAGAAATAGAAGGTTCACAAATTATCAAAGCAATTTTAAGAGAATCAATTCCTGCTAATAGAATATTTTTTAGAGATACACAATCTTACTTTGGAATTTTATTAGATGATAATAACAGAAAACCATTATGTAGATTACATTTTAATTCTGCTAACAAATATGTAGAGTTATTTCATAATGGAAAAGATAATGGTGAAAAGCAATCTTTGCAAAGTCTTGATGAAATTTATAAATTCAAAAAAGAATTACTTTCTACTATAAAAAACTATGAATAATTAATTACTTGATATTTTCGAAGTCTGCTGGTGCGAGCGTCTCGCTCGTGCGCACAATTTATATCACTAAACATCCAATCTTTGTCGAGCTTCTCGCGAGGATTTCTCCTCCGGCGAAAATGACATAAAATGAGGAAAAACTTTGCACCTCTGTACCTATCAAAACAACCTAAAAAAAACTATTTTTGTAATTCATTTTCAGGTCATAAATAATGTCACTACTTAAGGATTTAGAACAATTATCAGCATCGTTGGAAGGAACACTTTTATACGATGATCTTCATAAAACACTTTATTCGACCGATGCTTCGGTGTACCGGATTAAACCAAAAGCGGTTGCCGTGCCTAAAACGATCGCAGATATTAGTAAACTGATTCGGTTTGCGGGGGAGCATCAGATTTCGATTACGCCAAGAACGGCGGGAACTTCGCTGGCCGGACAAACGGTGGGCGACGGAATTGTGGTCGATGTTTCGAAGAATTTTACCAAAATCCTGAATTTCGACCCGATTAAAAAAACAGTTACAGTCGAGCCCGGCGTGATTCGCGATGAACTGAATTTATTTTTGAAACCGCATGGCGTGTTTTTCGGCCCGAATACTTCGACATCCAATCGTTGTATGATTGGCGGAATGGTGGGAAATAATTCATCGGGAACGACTTCGATTCGCTATGGCGTGACGCGCGATAAAATTGTGGAGATCAAAGCGATTTTGAGCGACGGATCTGAAGTGGTTTTTAAGGAACTGACTTCGGTGGAATTTATCGAAAAAACTAAAGGCGAGACCTTAGAAAATAAAATATACAAAAGCCTTTACGACGAACTTTCGATAAAAGCAACGCAGGACGAAATTGTAAAAGAGTTTCCGAAACCGGAGATTCACAGAAGAAATACGGGTTATGCGGTTGATATTTTACTGAAATCGGATTTGTTTGGCGGAACCGAACCAACCATCAATCTTGGAAAATTACTCTGCGGAAGCGAAGGAACTTTGGCCTTTACGTATGAAATTACCCTAAAAGTGGACGATTTACCGCCGGCCAATAATATTATGGTTGTGGCGCATTATCATAGTATTCAGGAATCGCTGGAATCTGTTGTGGTGGCGATGAAACATCATTTGTACACAGCAGAAATGATCGACGACACGATTCTGGATTGTACGAAAACGAATCGCGAGCACATTAAAAATCGTTTCTTTTTGGTTGGAGAACCAAAAGCAATTATGATGTTTGAAGTAGCTTCACATGATGCTCAGGATGCCGAAAATCAGGCGAACGCTTTAATTGCCGATTTAGAAAAAAATAACTTTAGTTACGCGCTTGTAAAAATTTACGGAGCGGATATTGAAAAAGTAAACGAACTTAGAAAAGCCGGCCTCGGACTTTTAGGAAGTATCGTTGGAGACGACAAAGCAGCCGATTCTATTGAAGATACTGCCGTTGAATTGAGTGATTTGCCGGCATATATTGCGGAGTTTTCGGCAATGATGCTGCGTCACGGACAAGGTGCGATTTATTATGCGCATGCGGGTGCGGGCGAACTGCATTTGCGTCCGGTTTTGAATTTGAAGAAAACATCTGACTTAAAACTCTTTAGAACCATCGCAACCGATGTGGCGATTTTGGTGAAGAAATACAGAGGTTCGCTAAGCGGGGAACACGGCGACGGAATTGTGCGCGGAGAGTTTATTCCGTTTATGATTGGCGAAACAAATTATGAATTGCTGAAACGCATTAAACTGGCTTTCGACCCGAATTCGGTTTTGAATATCGGGAAGATTGTGAACGCTTTAAAGATGGATGAAAACCATCGTGTGGTTTCGGGCAGGGTAGAACCGGATATTAAAACGTTTCAGGATTTTTCAGACAGTTTAGGGATTTTGCGCGCCGCCGAAAAATGCAACGGTTCCGGCGATTGTAGAAAATTGCCATCAGCAGGAGGAGCCATGTGTCCGAGTTATCGGGCTACCAAAAATGAAAAAGAAACTACGCGCGCCAGAGCGAATGCGTTGCGTGAATATCTGACATATTCTGAAAAAGAAAATAAATTCGACCAGAAAGAATTATACGAAGTTTTTGAGTTGTGTGTGAGCTGTAAAGCGTGCGCCAGCGAATGTCCAAGTAATGTGGATGTTGCCACTTTAAAAGCGGAATTTTTATATCAATATCAAAAAGCAAACGGTTTCTCAACCCGAAATAAGATTTTTGCACACAATGCAAAACTGAATAAAATGGGAAGTTTGTTTCCCTCAATCACCAACTTTATTTCGAATCAGTCGCTGGTTAAAAAAAGTATGGGCATTGCACCGGAAAGACAAGTGCCGCTTTTAGCGAAAAAGACTTTCAGAAAATGGCATGAAAACCATAAACCTACAGTTACGGATTTTCCGAACGGAAGATTGTACTTGTTTGTAGATGAATTTACCAATTATTATGATGTAAATATCGGAATAGATGCTTTCGAATTATTAACTAAACTAGGTTATCAGGTTCTGGTTATCGACCATGAAGAAAGCGGAAGAGCCTATTTATCTAAAGGTTTTTTGGAGGAAGCAAAAAAAATAGCCAATCATAATGTCAACATTTTTAAAGATTTGGTTTTGGGCAATGCGCCTTTGGTTGGTATTGAACCTTCTGCCATTTTAACTTTCAGGGATGAATATCTTCGCTTGGCAGATGATAAGGAAGAAGCAGAGAAGTTATCCCGAAATGCTTTTACGATTGAAGAATTCTTTAAAAAGGAAATTATCGATGGAAAGATAAAACCAGATTCATTCTCAGAAGAAAAGAAAGAAATCAAGATTCACGGTCATTGCCATCAGAAATCATTGAGTTCTGTCGAAGCGACTTTCGCGATGTTGAATTTGCCAACTAATAATACGGTTACGATTTATAATTCGGGTTGTTGTGGAATGGCGGGATCATTCGGTTACGAAAAAGAACATTATCAGGTGAGTATGCAAATGGGAGAGGATACTTTATTCCCAAAAGTGCGTGCCACAGCCGAAAATGTAAAAATTGCCGCTGCAGGAACAAGCTGCCGGCATCAAATTTATGATGGAACGAGTAGGGAAGCACAGCATCCGGTGAGTATTTTAAGAAGCTGCCTGAAGGCTTAACCGCAATCCCGATAGCTATCGGGAGCAAAGGTCTACGCAATCCCGAAGCCTCGGGACGCAAAGATTAAAAAAAACAATTCGTGAATTCGTGGCGGAAAAAATAGCCACGAATTCACGAATTGAAATAATTTAAAAACTTTGTGACTTAGCACCTTGTGGCAAAATTACTTTAGTGAAACTTTCTTCCCGGTTTCGGCGGCTTGGTATATGGCGTTTATGACCTTAATATCTTTCAGTCCTTCTTCGCCGGTAATGTGGCTTGGGAGTTTTTTGTTTTCTAACAGTACTTTCGCAATTTCATCCATTTGCGTTTGCTGTTGATTGATTTCCGGGAATTTCAATGGTCCTTTTGATGTTTTGCCATCATACGGTCCATAACTCAAAGACGGACTTAATTGAAAATTACCTTCATCGGCAGTGGCATAAATTCGGTCAATATAATAACCAACAGAAGAATTGCAATTGGCCATCGCACCGCTTGGAAATTCCATTTGCCACGAAATACTTTCTTCCGTTTCTGAAAATCTGTTTTTATCATTTACAGTTCCGAATTGAGCGGTTACAGCAATAGGTTCTTCTCCTAAAATATAGCGGCTTGCCTGAATACAATAAATCCCAAGATCCATTAACGGACCTCCGCCGGATAATTTTTTATTTAACCTCCATACGCCTGGATCATTTATATTGACAGGAGTTTTGGCGATCGTATCATAGGTTTTATAGCCGAGGGATGTTTCTATGTATCGCACTTGTCCGAAGACTTTCTCTTGCCCGAGTCGTTTAATTTCTATGTGTGTTGGTTCATAATGCAGACGGTAGCCAACAGCCAGCTGTACCTTATTATCATTGCAGGCCTTGATCATTTCCTCACATTCTTTGACTGTAATCGCCATAGGTTTTTCGGTAATGACATGTTTGCCGGCTTTTGCAGAACGAACAACAAAGTCTTTGTGCATGCTGTTTGGCAGTATCACATACACTAAGTCAATATCTTTGTTATTGACGATCTCATCAAAATTTTGATAGTTGTAGATATTCTTGTCCGGGATATTGTATTTCGCTTTCCATTTAGTTGCTTTTTCAGGAGTACCGGTTACTATTCCGGTAAGCGTACAATATTGAGAAACTTCCAGGCCTTCTGCTACTTTTCGGGCATAAACTCCTAATCCGCAAAGTGCAACATTTAATTTTTTTCCGGTATACGGTATTTTGTCAGGATCGGGTGCCGTTAAAAAAGCAGGCAGTGTTGTTATGATCACGGAGGCTCCAACACCAGCCCCAAATTTATTCACAAATGATCGTCTTGAAATTTTTTCCATGTGGTTTGGTTTTTATAGTAGTGGTGGTTTATTAATAGGTGTTTTTGAGAAATATTACATTGGTGGTTTTTTTTTTTTGTAAAATGCTCATTCAAAAATAATTAGGAATTATAGTGTGTGATTTACATTTATCATAATGTAACAAATGTAAAAAAAAGATGAAAGATTCTTATTAAGGTTAGCGGCAAAAAAATGTGAGAATTTTTCTAATTTGTGAAAAAATAGGTGTGCATTTTGAAATACGAAAATGGCACGCGGATGACACGGATTTAGGCGGATTGTAGCTGATTTTTTTTAATCATTTTAATCCTTGTAATCTGTGGCTAAAATTTTTCACGCAGATTTAGCAGATTACAGCAGATTTAAATTGATTTTTTTAAGCTACTCTAATAACAAATCTGCGCTCATCTGCTTAAATCTTTTTAAATCTGCGTGAAACAAAACGCAGTGCAAATCCGCCTAAATCCGTGTCATCCGCGTGCCAAAATTCCCAGCAAAAAAATCACATATAAACAAAATCGTTTTATATATTTGAAATCAGGATAATTTTTGCATTATTTGCAAAATAAAACCACAAAGACCGATATAAATTAATTTTAAAAAGCAAAACCATATATGGCATTATCAGGTTTATTCCGAAAAAAAACGGTACAAGATATTCTCAAGCAAGTTGCAAAGAACGAAGCAGATGGTCATAATGCATTAGGAAAACATTTAACGACCAGGGATTTAACTGCTTTTGGAATCGCAGCAATTGTTGGAGCGGGAATTTTTAGTACAATCGGAAAAGCAAGTGCCGATGGAGGACCAGCTGTTATTTTCTTATTTTTATTTACGGCTTTGGCCTGTAGTTTTGCCGCTTTTGCTTACGCCGAATTTGCCTCAATGGTACCGGTTTCAGGAAGTGCTTATACGTATTCTTATGTAGCTTTTGGAGAAATTATTGCATGGATTATCGGTTGGGCTTTAATCATGGAATACGCCGTCGGAAATATAACTGTGGCGATATCTTGGAGTGATTATTTTACCGGACTGCTCCAGAGCGGCGAGATTCATTTACCGCAATGGATTCAGATGGATTATCTAACAGCCTCAAACGGATTTAAAGATGCCACAGCTTTAATGCAAGGCGGAAAAACATACGAAAACTTAGGTGCAGGATTACAAGCCGCCTATACAGCCTGGACAACGGCGCCAACCATTGGTTCTTTTCATTTTGTTGCCGATTTACCCGCTTTATTCATCATTGTTTTGATTACGGCTTTGGTTTACAGAGGAATGAAGGAATCTCGTAATGCAAGTAATGCGATGGTTGTTGTAAAACTTTGTATTGTACTTTTGGTAATTGCAGTAGGAGTTTTTTATGTAGATACAGCGAACTGGGATCCGTTTGCTCCAAATGGAGTTAGCGGAGTTTTAAAAGGAGTATCAGCGGTATTCTTTGCCTATATTGGTTTCGATGCGATTTCGACAACGGCTGAAGAATGTAAAAATCCACAACGCGATTTACCGCGCGGAATGATGTGGGCGATTATTATCTGTACGATTTTATATATTGCCATTGCTTTGGTTTTAACCGGAATGGTGCGTTATAACGAATTGAATGTTGGAGATCCTCTGGCGTTTGTTTTCGATAAATTAAACTTAAAATGGATGTCGGGAATTATTGCTGTAAGTGCAGTAATCGCTATGGCGAGCGTTTTATTGGTTTTCCAAATGGGACAGCCTCGTATCTGGATGAGTATGAGCCGTGATGGTTTATTGCCAAAGAAATTCTCGACAGTGCATCCAAAATTCAAAACGCCATCCTTTGCAACCATTGTAACGGGTTTTGTGGTGGCAGTTCCGGCTTTGTTTTTGAACCTGACAATGGTAACCGACTTATGTAGTATCGGAACTTTATTTGCCTTTGTATTGGTTTGTGCAGGAGTTTTGGTTTTACAAAACAAACCTGAAATTCCAAGAGGGAAATTCAAAACACCATATGTGAATTCGAAGTATATTTTACCGGTTTTAATGATTGCCGGAATATATTACGCTTTTGCTTTCAATAATAAAGCGACAATGGCTTTCATTAATAATGAAGCACAAACAAACGATGCGACAACAATTATTACGTCTTTAGATAAAGAAGAATCTGCGAAAGTTTTCAATTATTTAGAAAGTATCGACCTTAAAAATAAAACGGCCGAAACATCAGATTTAGAACATTTATTAAGCCAGTATCAAGACGATGACGCTAAATATGCTGAAGTTGTAAAAGGTTTGCCAATTAATGATTCTCTAAAATACGAATCTGGTTTCAGTTTATTCAAACACAAAATTCCAATGTGGATTTTCCTTTTCGTTTTGGTTGGATTAGCGGTTTGGTCATTCAGACAAAATCTGTCTTTAATTCCACTTTTAGGATTAATCTGCTGCCTGTACATGATGGCCGAATTAAGCGTGTGGAATTGGATTTACTTTACGATCTGGCTGTTAATCGGATTGTTTATTTACTTTACTTATAGTAGAAAGAATAGCAAACTGAACTTCCCTGAAGAGGTTAGAAGTTAAACGTTAGAAGTTATATGTAAAAAGCCGTTCTGATCAATTTCAGAACGGCTTTTTTGTTTTTATTTTTCACGCAGATTTGGCAGATTAAAGCAGATTTAAAAAAGAGTTTTTTAAGGTATAGCAAATAAATCTGCGCCGATCTGCTTAAATCCTTTTTAAAATCTGCGTGAAATAACTTTGCGCTTCTCTGCGAAAACTCTCTGTGAATCTCTGTGAAATAACAATTACAAAATCCCTAATTCAACCATACAAGCTTTCATCATCTCATAAGTACGCTGAATATCATTATCCAACCCAATAGAAAAACGAATTAAACCATCTGTCAATCCCATTTCAGCTTGTTCCTCTAACGGAATTTCACTAGAAGTTGAGGTTCCCGGCGCGCTGAAAAGCGTTTTATAAAACCCTAAACTTACTGCCAAATAACCTAGGTTTCTGGCCTGCATCAATTCCATTAATTCGTTGGCTTTTTCCAAAGTTCCAACATCAATAGTCATCATTCCGCCAAAACCATATTCCGGATTAATCATCGTTTTGTACAATTCATGACTCGGGTGACTTTTCAATCCCGGATAAACCGTTTTTAAACCGTCAGCTTCAAATTGATCCGCCAGGAAATGCGCGTTATGACTGTGTTGCTTGATACGGATATGAAGCGTACGAAGATTTTTCATTACCGAAGCCGAACGCAAACTGTCCATTGTTGGTCCCAAAAGCATGCTTGCTCCGGAGTTCACATTTTTCAGTGAATTGATAAATTCTTTCGAGGCACAAGTCACACCTCCAACGGTATCACTACTTCCGTTAATGTATTTCGTCAAACTGTGAATCACGATATCAGCACCTAATTTTGCTGGTGAAACGGATAAAGGTGAAAACGTATTATCAACCACCAATTTCAAATTATGTTTTTTAGCAATCTTTGCCAAACCAGCGATATCAGCCACTTCTAATAAAGGGTTGCTTACTGTTTCACAATAAATAACTTTCGTTTTTGGCGTAATCGAAGCTTCCACAATTTCCAATTTTGTAATATCAACAAAACTCGTTTCAATGCCAAAACGAGGCGTAAAATTCTTCAAGAAAGCATACGTTCCGCCATAAATAGTTCGGCTTGAAACAATATGGTCGCCGGCGCCGCACAACTGCAATAGCGTAGGCGTAATTGCTCCCATTCCCGAAGCTGATACGTTTGCGGTTTCCGTTCCCTCCATCGCCGCCAAAGCCTGATCCAAATACAAATTACTTGGCGAAGAATGGCGAGAATACAAATAACAGCCTTCCATGTTGCCTTCAAAAGTATCAAACATAGTTTTCGCCGAAAGGAAAGTATAAGTCGAAGAGTCAGAAATCGAAGGATTCACACCCCCAAATTCACCAAAGTACTGCAAATCCTGAATTTTATCTGCCGGATTAAAGTCATTCATAGTTTTAGTTTATTGTTTGTTGTTTGTTGTTTGAAATTATCATTGATATTTTTTAGGAGCTGTTCCTGCTATCCGTTTCAATCTTTTGTGTCGAACGCCGCCACAAAAGGATTTCCACTTCAAATGAAATTCACTGAACTCCGATTAAAATAAAAGTATAGTGAAGTAATCAGGGCTAGGACTCATTTTCAAAGGAAATTCTATTCAAAATAACATCTTATTAGAAAATTAATCAATGACTAAGATTATAATTAGATTTTAAAACTATAAAATGAATTTGTTATGGATTTTTAATTTAAATTTGTTTGATAAAACTCAAATTAATAGATTTTTTTTCATCACAACGAAAACCACAAACCACAAACCACAAACTGTAAAAAATGATCTTAGACGCCACCGATAAAAAACTCCTGGTTTTACTACAAACTGACAGTAAAAAGACAACCAAAGAATTATCCTTAAAACTGAACCTTTCCGTAACTGCTGTTTATGAAAGAATCAAAAAACTAGAACGCGAAGGAATCATAAAAAACTACGTAGCCTTAGTCGATAAATCAAAAATTGAAAAAGGTTTTGTGGTTTTCTGTCATTTAAAACTTATTCAGCACACCAAAGAATTCCTAACCAAATTCGAGAGCGAAGTCGTTAAACTAAACGAAGTATTGGAATGCCACCATGTAAGTGGAGATTATGACTATATATTAAAAGTATTAGTAAAAGACATGGAAGCCTACAGAGAATTTTTGGTAACCAAACTCACAACGTTACAACATATAGGAAGTACGCAAAGCACCTTTATGATTAGTGAGGTGAAGAATTCGACGGTAATTTCTTTTTAGAGGGACAAAGGTTCAGAGGGGTAAAGAGGCAAAGGTTTTAGAATAATCTCGCAAAGTCACGAAGTTATTTTCTGTCTCTAGCAAAATTAAAAAGAAGCAAAGAATATAATAACTTTGCGGCTCTGCGACTTTGCGAGACTAAAAAAATAAAGCTTTGCGAACCTTCGGTAAAAACCCACAATCCTAAAAAAAACTTTGTGTCTTCGAGCCTTCGTGGCAGAAAATCTCCACCTTAAAAATCACACAAAAAACATTGAAATTTAAACTTTAAACAAAACTTTATTCCTTAATTTTGTAGCGCTAAAAATAAAATAGACAAACTATGAGTTCATTTGACGTAGTCATTATAGGTTCAGGTCCTGGCGGATATGTATCAGCAATTCGTTGCGCACAATTAGGTTTCAAAACAGCAATTGTAGAAAAGTATAACTCTTTGGGCGGAACTTGCCTTAACGTAGGTTGTATTCCTTCAAAAGCATTATTATCTTCTTCTCATCATTATGCAGAAATTGCTCATTTCGCAGATCACGGAATCGAAGTTTCTGGCGATGTGAAAATCAATTTAGAGAAAATGATCGCACGCAAACAAGCAGTTGTGGATCAAACCGTAGGTGGAATTAACTACTTAATGGATAAAAATAAAATTACTGTTTTCAATGGTTTAGGTTCTTTCGTAGACGCAACGCACATTGCAGTTGCAAAAGCAGACGGAACTTCAGAAACTATCGAAGCAAAATATACTGTAATCGCTACAGGTTCAAAACCATCTTCTTTACCTTTCATTAAAATTGATAAAGAAAGAATCATCACTTCTACTGAGGCTTTGGCTTTAAAAGAAGTACCAAAACACTTGGTAATTATTGGTGGAGGAGTAATCGGAATCGAGCTTGGACAAGTTTACCTGCGTTTAGGTGCTCAGGTTTCTGTAGTAGAATTCATGGACAGAATCATTCCTGGAATGGATGCTTCTTTGTCTAAAGAATTGACTAAAGTATTGAAAAAACAAGGAATGAAATTCTACGTTTCTCACAAAGTAAAATCAGTTGAAAGAAGTGGCGATGCTGTAGTAGTTCAGGCTGAAAATGCAAAAGGAGAAACTATCACTTTAGAAGGAGATTATTCATTAGTTTCTGTTGGTCGCCGTCCTTACACAGACGGATTGAACGCTGACAAAGCAGGAGTGAAAATTTCAGACAGAGGACAAGTTGAAGTAAACGATCATTTACAAACTAACGTTCCAAATATTTACGCCATTGGTGACGTTGTTCGTGGAGCAATGTTGGCGCATAAGGCAGAAGAAGAAGGAACTATGGTTGCTGAAATCTTAGCAGGTCAAAAACCACATATCGATTATAACTTAATTCCTGGTGTAGTTTATACCTGGCCAGAAGTTGCTGCAGTTGGACAAACTGAAGAGCAGGTTAAAGCTTCAGGAACAGAATACAAAGTGGGAAGTTTTCCTTTCAAAGCCTTAGGTCGTGCAAGAGCAAGTGGAGATTTAGACGGATTCGTGAAAATTATCGCTGATGCAAAGACTGATGAGGTTTTAGGAGTTCACATGATTGGAGCACGTACAGCGGATTTAATTGCTGAGGCAGTTACTGCAATGGAATTTAAAGCTTCTGCTGAAGATATTTCAAGAATGAGCCACGCACATCCAACTTTCGCGGAAGCGGTAAAAGAAGCAGCTTTGGCCGCTACTGATAATAGAGCATTACACGTATAATTTACGTAAATTATATTTTAAAACCCATCAGTCCCAAACCTCGGGATTGATGGGTTTTTCTTTTACTGTAATTTTCTGGCACATATCATATAAAATTCAAAAATAATTTCGTAAATTAGATGTATAATTCTGATGCTATCTTTACTTATGTAAAAAGATAACGTTATGAAAAATAGATATATAGCTCCTGTTTTAATTGGAGCAGGAATTGCTTTTCTGCTTTACTCTTGCGGTTCTACAATTCCAAAAAAAGCGACTGCTGTACAAAACTTTGATAAATCTAAATACTTGGGTAAATGGTACGAAATTGCCCAATTAGATTTTAAGTCTGAAAAAGGGGTTTAAACAATGTTACTGCAGAATACTCGCTAAACGACAACGGAACTATAAAAATTGATAATAAGGGCTATAATGTCAAAAAAGACAAATGGGAGAAAAGCATCGGGAAAGCCAAATCTGTCACAAAGGACGATGTTGGTATGCTTAAGGGCTCATTTTTTGGTCCTTTTTATTCCGGTTATAATGTAATTGTCATTGATCCGGATTATAAATATGCACTTGTAGCAGGAGAAAGTTTAAAATACATGTGGATTCTTTCCAGAGAAAAAAACTATTCCTGAAAATGTAAAATCAGATTATCTTATAAAGGCACAGGAAATTGGTTATACTGTTTCAGATCTCGTTTGGGTCGAACATGATAAGGCCAATTAAAAGCAAAGAAGCCGTCTCAAAACAAAATTTGAGGCGGTTTTTTATTTGTTGCCCATTTTGGCTTTTAATGTTTTGATTTTAAGGGAAGGAAAAAAATTGCCCTTATGCTGCAATTTTCTTTCTTAAGTTGTGTCCTAAAGCCAT
>NZ_LMEF01000008.1 GCF_001427905.1 Flavobacterium sp. Root420 | reverse complement strand
GAATAAAACTTAATCTAAAAGGAATGAGCCCGATACAATATCGAGCTCATTATTATCAAATTTAATTATAAATTCGTCTAAACTTTTGGGTGCAGTTCAAAATTGCGAGGCTTTTTTATGAAAAATCTATAAAATTTTATAAATTAAAAGAAGCACCAAGGCTAAAAGTTGCCTGATTGTTTAAATGATCAAAAACGTCATTGTTGTCGCTATACTTAGCAATTGGAAATCCAATTTCTGTAAAAACACCAAATCCTTCAGTGAAAAAGTAACGACCACCAACGTGACCACCAAAATTATGTAATCCAATGCTTAAACCAGGATAAATATCCAATTGCTCAACACCAATAACACTGCTTAAATTGGCATTAATTCTTGCTTTTGCATCAAAACGATCTTGAAATTCTGGTTTTTCATCAGTGTATGGAGTTGGATTATTATGGTAAAAACCACTAAAATTATCAACACCTAGTAGGTAAGTTGAAACAAATCCAAAAGAGAAATTTTCTCCTAAACCGAAATCAACTGACCCTTGAATTCCTGAACCACCATCCTGAAGATTAGCACCAACGTTAACCTTAATGTCACCTTTTCCTTTAAAAGCTTGTTGTGCTTGCGTTAAACCGAATGACACTAAAAATAAAAATGTAAAAACTTTTTTCATAAACTTAAATATTAATTATTTTGGGAATGCAAATTTAGTTTTTTACACATTAATTCCTACCTTTTTCATTAGAATACAATTCATTTAACGGATCACTTTGCCAAAATTCTTTTGTGTCAACATTCATAATGGTCAATGGGCCTTTAAAAGCAGCTCCTGTATCAACATTCCAGACACACGCCTTGTTAATCGGAACTGTTTGTCCTATTCGGGTAACAGGTGTATGACCAATATATATTTCCTTGTAAATAGTAAAGCGTTTAGGATAGTAGGGATCGTCTGGCTTGAGGTTCGGATCTAATGAAAGTGCTGTTTCCCAAAGCGTTCTGTCCCAATAGAATAATTTTGGGAAATATTCCCATATCACACCATTCAAATTGGTAAAACCGGCATGAACAAATAATCGATTTTGATCGTCATGGTAGTAATCCTGTAAAGATTCTAAGAAAACAATATGTTCTTTTTTTCTTTCTTCCGAAAGTTTGGCGTAGCCTTCAACAGTAGCTTTACCGCCATGTTTATACCACATTTCTTCATCAAATTCTTCATGTCTGTTTTCGAGCCAATCCAATGCAAGCTGATCATGATTTCCTCTGATACAAATGCAATTTTGTTTGCTTTTCAGGTTAATTAAATATTCAATTACTTCTGCTGACTGACTCCATCCATCAACATAATCACCTAAAAATATTAGAGTATCTTCTGTAGTAACTTTGGCTTTTTTCATCACTTGCTCAAGTGCGAGTAATCCTCCATGTATGTCGCCTATAACAAATGTTCGCATTTTATTAAATTTCGTGTAGTATACAAAAATAAAGAAAATGATTTGTTTGTAATCATTTAGTTGATAATCTTTCATCGAGTCTTTCGCAGAGATTTTAATACGAATTCATTAGTTAAATACCTTAATTTTATTTAAAAAAATTATATTTGCCGGAAAATTTAGCCCAAAATATATACCATGAAATCAAAAATTATTTTTTTATTTATTTTAACCCTGATAATGTCGTCTTGCTCAGGCGATGATGCAAAATCTGAACAATTTGAATTTTTAGAATTTGAGAAAGATGTTGTATTGCCTTCTCTAAATAGTGGCGATATTACTTTCTTAGCGATAGATTTTGATGATAACTTGAGTAACTGGGATCTTAAACTTACCGATGATGCCGGAAATGTTTTGCCTGCGATACTTAGTAGTGTTCAAGATACAGGATTCGGTTATGTAGATCATGCAATACAAAGAATCGCATTTAAGGCCGCTCCGAAAAATGAAGGTGTCTATACTTTAGAAATTAAAAATAAGACTACAAATCAGATTTATATTGATCATTTTTTAGTAAGAAGTAAAACTTTTAATAAAATTGAATATCCATATACAGTAGATTTTAGTATAATATCTGGATTGAGTGTAAATGAGACACGACCAACAGCTGACTATATTTATTTTCACAACATAAAGAACACTATTACAAGTGATCTTGTGACCACTGGTATTGCAGGAATTAGACTTGAAGATTTAACCACACTGAAAGAATACAATATAAATTATTCTATAAATGCCGAAACAAAAAAAATTGAGTTTAGTGTTCCTCCAGGAGTTCCTGAAGGAAACTATTATTTGTCGGTTAGATATAATAACTTAACTAGTGCTTATTTTGAAAAGGATATCCTGGTACAAGATGAAAAAGTGCCGATGGTTGCTTCAATTAATAAAAACACTTTTAAAGGAAAGGAAACAATGACTCTGAAAGGAAGTAATTTTAGATATAAAGTAGATGCAGATTTACTTCCAGGTTCAATATTTACTACTTTTAAAGTAAGTTCTTCATTGATTTTTGTTAATAGTAACGGAACGGGAGAAGTACAATTAAGCACTTACGACCAGGATCCTAGTTTTAAATATATGAATGCTGAAGGCACTGAAATTAATTTTCCAATTCCAGGAAATACTAGTGAAGATGATTTCTTCTACAGTAATGATTATCCACGTACTTATTTTGAAGGAACCGTTCAGGTGAGAACTGGTCCGTATTTAAGCAAACCGATAGCCATAAGAATAGATTATAAATAGTAAACTTTTTTAAATAGAATTAAAAAGCTGCAGTGTAAAATTGCGGCTTTTTTTTATGATTTTTTTCAGCTCATTTTGATGCTTTCCTATTTAAATTTGTAGTATGTCTGAAACGCCTACATATCGAAAAATTATCCATATTGATATGGATGCTTTTTATGCCTCGGTAGAGCAAATGGATAATCCTGCTTTACGAGGAAAACCTGTTGCTGTTGGTGGTTCAGAGAATAGAGGAGTTGTTTCGGCGGCGAGTTATGAAGCCCGAAAATTTGGCGTGAGAAGTGCCATAAGCGGAGTTTTGGCCAAGAAATATTGTCCTGAAATCATTTTTGTACGTCCAAGATTTGATCGGTACAAAGAAATTTCAGGTAAAATTCATAAAATCTTTCACGAATATACAGATCTGGTAGAACCGCTTTCGCTCGACGAAGCCTATCTTGATGTAACGCAGAATAAAAAGGGAAATCCAAGTGCCAGTTTGTTGGCGCAGGAAATTCGGTTAAGAATTTTGAATGAAGTTGGATTGACAGCTTCGGCAGGAATTTCAGTTAATAAATTTGTGGCTAAAATTGCCAGTGATATCAACAAACCAAACGGACAGAAAACCGTAAATCCGGATGAAATTTTGTCCTTTTTAGAAGAATTGCCTATTCGGAAGTTTTATGGTGTCGGAAAAGTGACTACGGAGAAAATGTACCAACTGGGAATTTTTACCGGAGCTGATCTAAAAACAAAATCCGAAGAATTTCTGGAAAAGCATTTCGGGAAATCTGGTGCTTTTTATTATAAAGTAGTTCGCGGAATCCATAACAGTGAAGTAAAATCATATCGTGTAACAAAATCTGTAGCGGCAGAACATACTTTTGATGTGAATTTATCTTCGGAAATATTTATGTTAGAACAGTTGGAGAGAATTGCGATTTCATTAGAAAAGCGATTAAAAAAACACAATATTTCAGGAAAAACAGTAACACTTAAAATCAAATACAGCGATTTTACACAACAAACAAGAAGCAAAACACTTGCTTATTTTATTTCCGATAAGAGCTTAATTCTTGAAACTGTTGAAGAACTATTGTATCAGGAAAAAATGAAAGATTCTGTTCGGTTGCTCGGAATCTCCTTAAGCAATTTGAACACTGAAGAAAAGAAAGCTGTAGTTGTTCAGCTAAAATTTGCTTTTTAATGTAAGAATTGTGCCAAATTGTAGCAATTAAAGCCTTTTATGAAGAATTTTCTCTCTATCTTTACTTTGGAAAATTTTTCAATTACCACCACCAATGAAAAATACGAAAGCAGATGAAGCTTTACATCGAAATACAGTTCCTATTTTAGCCTGGGATTTTCACTATGAATATCTGCACGAATTAAAAGCAATATTTACTGATTTGAAAAAAGTAAAAAAGATTTCAAATCGATTTTCCTGGGATGATAATCAACTTGAAATAGAAAAGCGAATTTTAGATGAAGTAGTTTTGGTTACCGATGCAAATTTGAAAATCGTTTTTGCTTCCAACGGAATCAAAAAAATGACGGGCTATACAGAAAGCGAAATCATTGGGAAAACCCCAAAGATGTTTCAAGGGCCAAAAACGTCTGAAATTGCCTTAAAAGAGATCAGAGCAGCTATTCAATTACAAGTTCCATTTGAAAAAACACTTGAGAACTATAAAAAAGATGGTAAAACCTATAAATGCAAAATAAACAGTGTACCTATTTTTAACGTAAAAGGAGAATTATCACATTTTATAGCTTTTGAAAGCGTAGACAAAAGTGCTTGAGGCTATTTGCCACAAAGGCACGAAGACACGAAGAAAATTATTTGTTGATACAAGAAACAAAAACCGCCCAAAAGGCGGTTTTTCAATATAAAAATTTGTGTCTTAGTGTCTTTGTGGCAAATCCTTACAGATTTTCAAAGAAATCATTTCCTTTATCATCAGTAATAATAAACGCAGGGAAATCTTTAACCGTGATTTTTCGAACAGCTTCCATTCCTAATTCTTCAAAGTCAACAACTTCAACTTTAAGAATATTATCCTGAGCCAAAATCGCTGCCGGACCTCCAATCGAACCTAAATAGAATCCGCCGTATTTATGACAGGCATCCGTAACTTGTTTGGTACGATTTCCTTTTGCAAGCATAATCATACTTCCACCATGTTTCTGGAATTCATCCACATAAACGTCCATACGTCCTGCCGTTGTAGGCCCAAAACTTCCTGAAGCCATTCCTTCCGGAGTTTTGGCAGGACCTGCGTAATAAACAGGATGATTTTTAAAGTATTCCGGCATTGGTTGACCAGCTTCCAACATTTCCATAATTTTTGCGTGAGCGATGTCACGGGCAACAATTACAGTTCCGTTTAATTTTAAACGCGTTTTTATTGGATATTGAGATAGTTTTGCCAACATATCTGCCATTGGCATATTCAAATCAATTTCAACCGGAGCCTCTAAGTGTGGAGCCGTTTCTGGTAAAAACTGTTTCGGATTTACTTCTAATTGTTCAACGTAAATTCCGTCTTTCGTGATTTTTCCTTTAATATTTCTGTCAGCAGAACATGAAACTCCCAATCCAACCGGACAAGAAGCAGCGTGACGCGGCAAACGGATTACACGAACATCATGTGTAAAATATTTTCCTCCAAACTGAGCACCAATCGCACTTTCCTGACAAATTTGCTGTACTTTTTGTTCCCATTCATGATCGCGGAAAGCCTGACCAGACATGTTTCCGGTAGTTGGTAAATTGTCGTAATAGCCGGCAGATGCTTTTTTAACGGCACTTAAGTTCGCTTCCGCAGAAGTTCCACCAATTACCAAAGCCAAATGGTATGGAGGACAAGCCGAAGTTCCTAAATCTTTAATTTTTGCACGAACAAAAGCATCCAAAGATTTTTCGTTTAAAAGTGATTTTGTTTGCTGGTATAAATACGTTTTATTCGCAGATCCTCCTCCTTTTGCCATGAATAAAAATTCATAAGAAGCACCTTTTTTAGCATAAATATCAATCTGTGCCGGAAGATTCGAACCTGAATTCTTTTCTTCAAACATCGAGATCGGAACAATTTGAGAATAACGTAAATTACGTTTTTGGTACGTATTGAAAATTCCTCTGCTCAACCATTCTGCATCATCAACACCAGTAAAAATGCTTTCGCCTTTTTTGGCCATTACAATTGCAGTTCCGGTATCCTGGCAGCTTGGCAATTGACCTTCAGCGGCAACCGAAGCATTTTGGAGTAAATTGTAAGCCACAAAACGGTCATTGTCTGTAGCTTCAGGATCATCAAGAATTTTACGGAGTTTTTGTAAATGCGTCGTTCTCAACATAAACGAAACATCTGTTAAAGCTTCTTCAGCTAATAATTCTAATCCTTTTGGATCAACAGTCAGAACTTCACGTTCTCCAAATTTTTCAACTTTTACAAAATCAGAAGTAATTTTGCGGTATTGTGTGTCATCCTTTAAAATAGGATAAGGGTCTTGGTATATAAATTCAATCATTTCTTTGTTTTTGACAAAGTTAAAAATTATTTACAGAAGAAAGAGTTTGAATTAGGGCTGTTTTTTGTTGTTTTTATTTGAATGTAATTACCTTTAGCTTCTTTTTTTGATACAATGCTGCTAATGCCATTTTTTTACCATTTAAATAAAAAAGCCCATTTTCAAATTTAACTTCAGGATTAATCAGAAAGAAGTAATTATCGCGATCATTTAAAACACTAAGATTTTCAAAATTTAGGTCAATAATTTCAACATATTTGATAATATTGAGTTTTAATGCTTCTTCAATATTGATTGGGTTTTCTTCATATCTCAGGCAATATTTATCTCCTTCGCCAGGCATTCCAAACCAAGGGATTGCTTTTGCCGAGACTAATTCAATATAGTCAGGAAATTTGTCAAAAATAAAAAGCTTTCTTTCGTAACTTTCAAAAAATTCAGGTAAAGATTTCCGTTCAAAAGGTTCGTCATTCATCCAGAAAAACACACCCTGATTTTGCCATGAAGGACCATATTGGTCTTTTTTGGTATTACTGTCTGAATAATGCATGTATAAATCGCGTGGCAAAAAAGTCAGGATTGAATCGTTGATCAGCCAATCAATTTTATTCGGATCGAATTCTTTTGTTGTGCGTTCTTCTATTGGTTCATTTACAATAGGAGTAACCTCTTCGATAAATTGAGTTTTGTCTTCAGAAGCAATTTCTTCGGCAGTTTCAACTTCCTTTTTTTTAGTGAAAAATCTTTTGAACATATTGTTTTATTGATGATTTGGTAAAAGAAAAAACAAAGAAGAAAGAATGGCAGCTACTATAAACCCTAATATTTCATCATCCATAGATTTTTTGCCTCCGTAAGAAATCCATCTGGATACATTTCCAATTAACAAAAAGATTAATTTTGATATTTGCCTCATATTTTAAAAAAACCAGCTAGCCACAAAAATCGCTGTAATTACACAAATCACATCAACCAAAAGCATGGTGCCCAAAGCGTAACGCGTGTTTTTAATATTAACAGAACCAAAGTATACTGCAATAACATAAAAAGTACTTTCGGCACTGCATTGAAAAATACTGCTCAATCTTCCTGTTAAGGAATCGGCACCAAAAGTATTCATCGAATCAATCAAAAATCCTCTTGATCCTGCTGAACTAAATGGTCTAAGCATGGCAACCGGCAAGGCATCAGTAATTTGTTTGTTGACACCCATATTCGAGAAAATAAAGGCAATT
Source organism: Flavobacterium sp. Root420 (assembly GCF_001427905.1). Taxonomy (GTDB): domain Bacteria; phylum Bacteroidota; class Bacteroidia; order Flavobacteriales; family Flavobacteriaceae; genus Flavobacterium. The sequence goes on along the minus strand of NZ_LMEF01000008.1, from coordinate 78,518 downwards.
CCATCACTTATGATTTCAAACAGACCACTGTTTCTAAATAATGAAATGGCTACCAACATTCCTAAAACGTAAGGAAAAATAGTAACTCCCGTTTTAACTCCATTATTTGCTCCAACGACGAATGCGTCAAAAACTGTGGTATCTGCATCTTTAAATTTCTTTTCGTGAATAAATGAAAAGATCAGCGTAAAGACTATGATGACAAGTAAAATCAATGCCGATAGATTCGTTGTAAAAAAGTTTTTTCCGATTAAATCCAAATGATTTACATACATCAATAATCCAATAATGGCAGCAATTAATACCATCAGGCCAATGACAAGAGAAGCACTTTTGAAATTGATTTTTTGTTTGATTCCCACAATTAAAAAAGCAGCAATCGTACCAATAAACGAAGTAATAATACACGGAAGCATAACATCTGCCGGATTGCTTGCACCTGCTGCTGCACGGTAACCAATAATAGAAGTCGCAATTAGGGTTAAACCTGAAGCGTGCAGACACATAAACATAATCTGTGCATCACTTGCCCTGTCTTTGTCAGGGTTTATTTCTTGTAAACTTTCCATGGCTTTAAGGCCAAACGGAGTTGCAGCCGAATCTAATCCTAAGAAATTAGCAGCAAAGTTTAAAGTCATGTAGGAGATTGAAGGGTGATTTTTTGGGATACTTGGAAACACTTTTACAAAAACTGGACTAAGGCCCTTAGCCAATTTCCCAGATGCTCCGGAGATAATTAAAAGTTCCATTAATCCGCAGAAAAAGGCCAAATAAGCTATAAGCGGTAAAATTAAATCAAGTAAAGTGGTTTTGCAGGTTGGTAATAAACCGTCAGATTTTTGAACACCACTAAAAATTTTTACCGTTTTGTTTTTATAAACGTAAGTTGTGTCTGGATTAAGTGTATCACGATTGATAATCATCGTCTGATCCGGTGCTTTTTTGATGCTATCTTTGATGAACGCAGGAAGCTGTTCAGCATATTTTTCTGAAACCAGAATTGGATCGTCTTTTTTTCCATTCAAAACAGAGTCAATGGTATAAGTATTCGCAGTAAATAAACTTATCATTATAAAAATGATCGACGAAATAAAAATAGTTAACCAAAATCTACTTAATACCATAACGCTGTTTTTTTTGTAAATGTAATTATTTAGCAATAAAATGCACAAAGAATTTAATGCCGAAACGAGAAGAATTTTTTTAGAAATCGTGATTTTTTGGTTTTTTAGCCAGAATTTAGAGATCGTTAGATATCGCCCCTAAGGGGCTAAAAAGCTAATGAACAATTTATTTCTATAAATATTGCACTCCTAACGGAGTTGATTTAGCCCCATTGGGGCTGTATGTCTATAGATAATGTCCTTCTTAAACTGTACTAGCTCCTTTCGGAGCGGCATTGAGTTTATGAACAATTTATTCAATAACAATTTTGGTTCCCAGATAATTTTCAAAAGCCTTAATGCCTTCAAAGAGAATCGCCTTTTTATGACTTTCGGTTTCGTTAAAAAAAGCTGTTTCTATTTTGGCATGATCTTTTTTGATGGTTCGTTTCCACGTTCCAATCACCTTGCTGTTTTCAAGAATAATTGGTTTAAAAATTCCATTATTGGTAAAAGTTTTCGATTGATGTTCGAGTAGAATCGAAGCTTCTCTCGTTTTATAAGAGATTAAAATCTCATCAAATGCGGGAAGAAAATGTACGCTTTCGCGGAAGCTGTTTTCATTGGATGAATCAGTTCCAAACCAATAAATTTGCCCATCAATCTCCATTGAATTTAATTGCAACGAAATTGCATTAATGGTTTGCTTGCAGATGGTTGGAGAGAAACCAGACCACCACGAAAAGTCAAGAAGTGTAGCAGGGCCGCGGCTTTCAAAATATCTTAGGGCTAATTTCGTAAGGCCTTCTTCTTTGGTTAATTTCAATTTTGGTTTCGTAACCCGCTCTTCAAGTAATGCGTAAGTGATTTGTTTTCCTTTCATTTTTCCGTTACAAACCAAACCATCCAATTCGGCATTCATCATAATAGCAGCACTCAAAAAATCCTCATTGGAAGTTTTTTTGATGTTGAGTTCCTGCATAATTCCGTCACGCGTCAAATGATTGTTTCCTGCTAATAGCTTTTCGATTTTAGAATTTATCTGATCGAGTTTTTTGGCATCATAACCATATTTTTTACCGGCAGAAGCTGTAAATCTTTTCACTTGCGGAGCCGAAACATCCAACATCCAATAAATATCATCGGCCGAAACAAAATGCCAGGTTGGTCGAAGAATATGAGTTCGGATAATTTCTGCGGAATTTATAGCTTCTTCAATGGCTGCCTCAGTAGTATCACATCGGGAACCAATCGCCCATTTGGCCATTGAATAATCCTGAGCTTGCATTGCACCTAAATGTTTTACAATTTCTTGTGGAGAAATTGGACTTGTTTTGTACAACTTTTGTGAAACAAGACGATGATGTGAAATTTCCTGATATGTCATATTTCTAAACTTAAAATCTATTCTCAAAACCGCTCAACCTTTGTAGCTTTGCCACTTTGTACCTTTGAACCTTGAAATCACACATGAATAATTTCCTCATCAATCAATAAATCTTCCCTACGAAGACGAAGGAAAATCTGGGCAACCGCAATGGTATCTTTTTCACAATACGTTACAATTCGGTCAATATCTTTCTCTACGTAAAAAACATGCGCGACCTGACTTCCATCGATATCGCCTTTTGGAGAAGGAACTCCAAGGATTTTAGTCAATAATTTTAAAGAAGTAAAATGCTTGTAATCGCCAAACTTCCATAATTCCAAAGTATCCAAATGCGGAATTTCCCACGGTTTTTTACCGAATAAATTCAGTTTGTCCGGAATCGCAATTTGGTTGATAATCATTCTTCTGGCAATAAACGGAATATCAAATTCTTTCGCATTGTGTCCGCATAAAAGATGGAAGGGCTGATTAAAATGATTGCTCAGCAAATTATTAAAATCTTTTAAAATCTTCTTTTCATCTCCAAAAAAGGAAGTCACTCTAAAATTCCGAATATCGCCTTTGATTGTAAAATACCCAACCGAAATACAAATGATTTTCCCGAATTCTGCCCAAATTCCGGCCCGATCGTAGAATTCTTCCGGAGAAAATTCGTCTTTACGCTGATATTGCGTTTTATGATCCCAAAGTGATTGCATTTCCGCGTCAAGCGAATTGAAACTCTCTTCTTCAGGAACGGTTTCTATATCGAGAAATAAAATGTTGTTGAGGTTTATTTTTTCAATCATAATTATAGTTTAAACACGAATTTCACGAATTGGCACGAAAAGTATTGGTTTTAAATAACTGCACAAACTTGCGATATTTGTAAAGATAAAGCTATAAAATTAATTTGTGAAAATTGTGTTTTAAAACAAACTCTGTTGAGTTGAAGGGTTTTCATGTTCGAGTAACCATTTTTTGCGAGATAAACCTCCGGCGTAACCGGTTAAAGACCCATTTGTGCCAATAACACGATGACAGGGAACCACAATCCAAAGTGGATTTTTCCCGTTCGCCGATGCAACAGCACGAATCGCTTTTATATCGCCCAGTTTTTTGGTCTGATCCATATAACTGATGGTTTTTCCGTATGGAATTTCTAATAAAGCTTTCCAAACTTTTTGCTGAAATTCGGTTCCTTGTGGATTTAGTTTCAAATCGAAATCAGTTCTTTTTCCTTCAAAATATTCTTCAAGTTGCGAAACAGCTTCTTTTAAAACTTTCGGAATCTTCTTTGAAACTTCATTTGTGCCAACATCGGAAACGGAGATGACAGCAATACCGTTTTCGTCTCCAATGATTTTGGTGATTCCTAAGGGTGAGTTGATATATACTGTTTCCATATTTTTTTAACCGTAAAGGCGCTAGGGTTTAGGCAAAGTTCGCAAAGTTTTTTGTTTTCACCATATATGTTATGTAAGTAAATTTAAGCTTCGCTGATATTGAAAGATCATAAAAGCTTTATGTAAAGTTTCTAAGTTCCATCTAAATGAACTTATATGCCTTATATGGTTTAATATTCGTCCAATTTAAACTCGTAATTCAAAATGTCCTGAACTTTTTCGCTTGAAATAATTTTCTTGATATTCGATTTTTCAGTGCTGAATTTTGGTAAAATCAGGTTTTGTTCTTTTGCTTTTTGAGTATAATAATCTTCTCTGGAAGGATGAAAAGGCGCAACGGCATTGAAAACTTCATTCCATTTTGATTGAAAAATTATTTCTTCTATGATCCCGATGCAATCTTTCTGATGAATTAAATTGACCGGCGCATCCGGGTTTTCGAGATTTTCTTTTCCTGCTAAGAATTTTACAGGATGACGATCTTCTCCAATTAATCCGCCGAAACGTAGAATGGTGGTTTCGAAGTTTTGGTTCTTTTGCAGAATTGCTTCTGCTAAAAGCAATTGTTTACCGCTTTCCGTTTCAGGATTTGGATTGGTTTCTTCTGTAATCAAATCGTTTTGATCTCCATAAACAGAAGTCGAACTCACAAAAAGGACTTTTTTGATAGTCGATTTTTCTATAAAAGGAATCAAAGTTTCGATTTTCTCAACAAAAAGCTTTCGCGATGAATCTGTATTTGCCCGTAATTTGGGCGGAATATCAATAATAAGAATTTCGCTTTCCGCTAAGAAATCATTTATAGTTTCTGAAACACTTTCGCTTTCAAGCGCAACCAAAAACGGATTTATCCCGGCATCTTTCAGAATAGAAAGTTTATTTTCAGAAGTTGTTGAGCCTTTTACCGAGTTTCCTTTTTCGATTAATTTTTTCGCCAAAGGCAAACCTAGCCAGCCACAGCCTAAAACACTTATTTTTTTCATTTTTTTTTGAAGGTTCAGAGGTTCTGAGGGGCAAAGGTACAAAGGTTAATAACGTAATAGCGGCCTTTTCTTTGCGACTTCGCTCCCGATAATTATCGAGACTGCGAGATTAATTGGTAGATTATTACAAATCCAGAAAGAAGCAAATTTTGTCTTTTCCTTTTGCGCCAATTCTGTGGTAGAATTTTATTGCTCTTTCGTTAAATTGAGGTGTTCGCCATTGCATATTGACGCAGTTTTTGGCTTTCCCGATTTCCTTTAATTTATTGATTAGAACTTCTCCAATGCCGAAATTTCTGGCTTCTTCTTCCAAAAATAAACAATCCATATAAATGAAATCGCCGGCACTCCAGGTGGAATATGTAAAATTATAAGAGGCGTAACCTACAATGTCGTTATCAGTTGCTACAAGTAAACAAAATAGTTTAGGATTTTCACTGAATAAGGCTTCTCTTAAACCTTCTTGTTTTCCCGTCGGATCATAATCCGCTTTTTCAAATTCGGTATGTTTCTGGCATAAAATGACCAATTTTGGCAAATCGGCTAATTCGCAGTTTCTTATTGTATATTCCATTGCAGGTTAATTTCGGTTTGTAAAAAGGTGATAAAATGATGAAAATAGGCTGGATATTCCTGATTGTCCCGAATCGCGATAAAATGCTTTCTCTTCAATCCATTTTTTCCAATTTTGATGGCTTTTATCGGATTGTTTTTTAAATGGGGTAACAAAGCCCATTTTGCCATTGACATAACGCCCATATCCGCTTTCACCATTTCCAGACAAGCTTCTGTTAAAGGCAAGGCTGTAATTTTCTTCGGAGTTACTTTGGCTGGAGCCAAAAGAAAGTGATGAATGGTAACGGTTTCCATTGGAAGGGAATGAATCAAAAGATGTTCGTTGACAAAATCTTCGGCAATAACGTATTTTTTATTTGCCCAGGCATGATTTTCAGAAACCACCATTACAACTTCATCCTGAACAAGTTCCAGATATTTAATATTGTTGTCATTGATCTGATCGCTAATAATGGCGATATCAATCGTGTTTTCTAATAATTTTTGGAGTGGAATATGCGTCGCTTCGGTCACAATTTTCAATTCAACATTAGGATACAAAAGATGAAATTGTTTCATTACCGACGGAAGCCAATGATAACTCGAGAAACACTCGGTACTAATTCGGATTTCACCATATTCTCCAAAAACCATTTGTTTAATTTGAGTTTGGGTTTGAGAAAGTTTATCCAGAATTTCGTTGGCGAGCTCGTAGATTTTCTCTCCGGCTTTCGTCAAAACCAGTTTTTTATTTGTTCTCAAAAAAATGGCTGTTCCCAATTGATATTCAGCTTCTTTAAGTTGATGACTCAGGGCCGATTGTGTCAAATGAAGTTTATCTATCGCTTTGGTGATGCTTCCTTCTTCGACAATTGCTTTTATCAATCTTAAGTGACGTATTTCCATTTTTAGAGAATTTATACAAAGAAACAAAATTTTAGAACGGCTTTTTCATGAAAAAAAGTAATGTAGTTGATGAATTCTTTTCGTTTTTATAGTATTAAATGTTCATCTACTTTTGAAAAAACAAAACCATAAAAACAGAAAAAATGGAAGCACAAATTAAACATTATGAAAACAAACTGGCTTTCGAAATGGATCCTTCTGATTTGTTTGATGCCTTGAATAACGGAGAAAAAGTAGTTGTTATTGACGCCCGAAAGGCATTTGGTTTTGAAGCAGAACATATTCCGACAGCGATTAATATTCCGCATCGCGAAATGACGATTGAAAATACCCAACATTTAGATAAAGCCGTTTTGTATGTAACGTATTGTGACGGAATTGGTTGTAACGCTTCGACAAGAGGCGCTTTGAATATGGCAAAATTAGGTTTTAAAGTAAAAGAATTAATTGGAGGAATAGAGTGGTGGAAGTTTGACGGATACGCCACTGAAGGGACAAAGGGCGTAGAAGCAGGATTGAAAATAGAATGTGCCTGCTAAAAAAGAAGGCCAACTTTACAGCTAAAGTTGGCCTTCTTATATTTTAAAAATGAATCTTATGATTCTATTATTGCTTTTAATCCTTGAAGAATAGGGTTTTCTTCACCTTGAGGTTCTTCCTGTACAGCGCCAGGGCGATTGTCTTCCTGAATAATTTCAAGTTTGGTTTTTTGATTTTCTTCGGATAAAACATAACTCATAATGAAATAATTCTCGGGCTTATCTTCTAATTCCGGCCTCGGAAAAAACAAAGAATATTTGATTTTTTGATTCGGTACAACTTCTAAAATAGTTCCCCATTGTTCAAAAAACTGACCTTCCCATTCATTCCTGAATCTGATTTCATTGCCAACTTTCCAGTCTGTAATTAAATCGCTACCGTATTGCCATTGTTTGACCAGTTCCGGTTTTGTTAAGACATTCCATACTTTTTCGACTGGGGCATTCAGTACTATTGTAGAAATATTTGTTGCCATTTTTACTCGATTTTAACGTTGTTTTTCTCTGCAATTTTTTTGAATAAATCTTCTTTATTTTCAGATTTCATTTTTTGATAAATAGCTCCCAAAAGCTGTTCAGAATCTTTTACATATTCTGATTTTTCGTTGGTGTAGATAACATGGGCCATGAAAATGTTGTCGAGCGCCTTTTCGTCATCATTTAGAACAAAATAATTTTTTCCGGCACCAAAGTAACCTTCTGCATTATTAGGCTGGAATTTGATTAGTTTTTCATAATATTCGATAGCCGTCTTAAAATCAGATTTTAAGGTATAAGCAACCCCAATGTTCATTAGTGCTAAATCGCCTTCCGGAAAAATAGCAAGCGATTTTTTATAATATGTGATTGCATTATCATAATCATTTAACTGTCGGTAGCAAACGGCAATGTCATCCAGAGCGAGTACAAAATTAGGATCTTCCTTCAACGAAAGTTGCAAAGCTTCAATAGCCATCTTATAGTTGTTAGCTTTCATGAAATCTTTTGCAATGATATATGAGTTCTGTGCCTTTTCATTTTTTGAATCTGCGTAAAAAATAGTCGTTTTGTCTTCAGGCTCCTGCGGTAATAATTTTGGACATTTTTTAATGACAGCATCACTCACTTTTTGAATCATGCTTTTAATTCCGTCAACCGTGTTAATCGATTCTCTAACTTTTGTGTCCTTATCGGTTAATATAGTTTCAGACATTGTGCTGGTCAGGCAGTCTCTAAAGATATCTTCTGTAATAATGCCTGAATTTTTTTGCAAACAATCACATGTTTTTACGGCTATTTTTTCTTCTACAGCTTGTGCATAAATAGTCGGGAAGCTTGCAAATGCTATAAAAATCAGAATTCTTTTCTTCATATAAGGTATTTCTATTTTATAAACTATTGTTTTGTTGCGGTTTAGCTACTGGTGTTAAACTGTCTTTCGCAACAGTCACACTATCTTTGATTGGCGCAGCTTCGATTGTTGGAACTGGCGCGGTATATCTTTTTATTTTTTGCTGAATTAAAACAGCATCATTCAAAACAAAAGGTGTCGGCATCATCCAGTCGCTTCTTGGTTTTACCTGGAATAATGGATTGGTCATCAAATCGAAAGAGCTTTCAATTAAATCCATATCAAAAATAGACGATTTATTGATGTAGAATTCCATTACAAGTGGTTCATTACCTACAACATAATAACATAAAATCTTCATGCCCTCTCTTTCCAGACTATTTCCTTTTTGGCCAGAAGTTGAAACTCCATTGGCTTTAAAGTTGTAAAAAGTCATTTTAGGATGGGCAAAAATATCGTAACGATTGACCTTGCGGTTCGGTGTAATTTGTATTTTCATATAACGATTGTTACCTACGACACTGTCTTTTAAGAAAGAAATTGTTGGTTTAGGAACATCAACAACCGGTGCAATGGCACTGTAGGTAAAACCAGAATTGTATTTGCTGGCAAGTGGCAGCGCATTTAGCCCAACCGCTTTTTGATTTTTTTCTCCCAAATAGGTTTTGGTCCAATCATCAAGATTTACATCGTATGTTGTCCATACGGCAGAATTTGTATCGGCATTGTATACGTAAAGTAAACTGTTCGATTTTGCTTTTCCGTGCTCGTAACCAGAATTGTAACCTGCGTAAACAAAAAAACCAATAGATACAACAAAAAAGAATGTGGCCCATGCCCCTTTTCTAATAAAATCACCAAAAATTGGAAGCAATAATCCGAAAAGTAAAACAGTAAGTACGGCACTTCCAAAAAGAATCTTCAAGCCTAAACCAATTGGGAACATTACAATAAATGGTGCAACAATTATAAGCGCCGGAAGCGTAAATAATAAGTTTAAACCCAAACTGTAATGTTGTGTAACAACAAAAATTCCAAATAAGAAAATTCCAAAATAAACCGGAATGATAAGGAATCCTGCGCCGGTTAAGCTATTGGCTAAATATAAATTGATAATGATCCATAGCAGCAAAGGCGCTACGAAGTGATTCATCGTAATTTTTGTTTCTGAAAAATGGTTGTAAAAAGCGAAGCAAATCGCGATAGTTAAAGTAACAAATGCTCCAATGTAAGCATGTCCATTGTAGGTAAAGCCATTAAGCAAATCTGAATATTGAGGGTAGATCTGCAAAACGATTTTCCATCCTAAAAAAGTTACCAAACCGGCAATGATTAAAGCTCCCAAAAACGGAACAAAACCTCTGAAAATCTCCCTGAAAGAGATTAAGCGTTTTGCTTTTCCAATAAAAATAAAAATAATTAGTAAACCCAAAGCAATTATTGTCATTGGGAAAACCCAGGTAAACGGGTAACTTATAAATGAGAATGGAACGCTGAAATAAACATCATCTACAGTTGAGTTTGTTGCATTTAAGTCGATGTTTGAAAAGTATTTTAATAAAGGCATCAGATATGTCCCCTGATGTGCCAGTGTCATTTTATTTAAATGATAAATGTCGTCTTGTTGGGTATGATAATTATAATGCCCATCGATAAAAGCAAAATTAAATCCCTGAATATTTCCTTGTTCTCTAAAAACAGTTAAATCAGTATCGTTTGGAAGCATTTTGTAAATGCTGTACATCAACGAATTAGAAACCGGATATTTGGTTTTGGCTTTTGAAAATTCTTTTACAAGAGCTTCATTTCCTTTATTGGTTTCCATTAACATATAGCTTGGACCTGAAGATCCTCGGGCTTCAAAATTAATAACCAAACCAACGTCTTTAGCCCACGGATGTTTGTTTACAAACAGTTCAGCACCGTTTAATCCTAATTCTTCAGCATCTGAAAAAAGAATTATAATATCGTTTTTTTGTGGTTGTTTGGAGTACATAAAAGCACGAATACCTTCAAGAATGGTGGCTACGCCCGAAGCATCATCACTTGCTCCTTTAGAAAATGAATGTGGCGCGCTGTCGTAATGGGATAGTAATAAAAGCGCTTTTGAGTTGTTGGTCCCTTTTATGCGGGCCAGAATGTTTTTGGATTTTACTAAAAGCCCCTTGTTGTTTAGTGTAAATCCTTCCTGAACAGAAGTCTCTAAACCAATTCGGTTCAATTCAAGTTTAAGGTAGTTTGCTACTAATTCGTGATTAGTTGATCCGACATAATGTGGTTTTTGAGCAATAATTTCGACTTGGTTTAGGGCCCTTTCGGTCGAAAATTCGGCAAGAGCTTCCTCTTCTTTCGAAATCCATTGCGGCATCATGGTGGCGTAAATAATACCAAGAATTGCTAAAATACATACTACGGCAAGAATTGAGGTGGGGTTTTTTTTCATGATGAATAGTACTATATTTCTTTTTTTACAAGCATAAAATAATCATTGTCCAAAGATCTATATCCCTGGTCATACAAGAAATAGTAGGTATTCCCTGTTTTGGTCTGCAAGATATTGGTAAAGAAATCAAAATCAAAACCTTTATTGATCATTTTATCCCTTGTTGCCTTTGATTTCCCCTCCGTGTTTAGCTCGACCAAAATACGGTAATTTTTTCGTAATTTGTTGTTTACATTTCGCATGAAATTAGTGCTGTCCTTATTTATTTTGTTGTTGTAGGCATTTCGACAACTATCGGAACAAAACTTTTTGTCTTCACGGCCTACAATTTTTTCGGAGCATTCAAGGCAGGTTTTCATTGTTCAATTTTTTTAATTTCGTATAAATCATGTCTTCTGTCTTTTAATATTCGTACACTTCCATGTTCATGAAGTTGTTTTAATAAGTTCAAATCAACATCAACGATGAGTGTCATTTCAGTATTTGGGGTAGCTTCGGCTTTAATTCCGTTGCTCGGAAAAGCGAAATCAGAAGGCGTAAAAACAGAAGCCTGTGCATATTGAATATCCATATTGTTTACTTTAGGCAAATTACCTACACAGCCGGCAATAGCAACATAACATTCATTTTCGATGGCACGTGCTTGCGAACAATGTTTTACGCGCGTGTAGGCATTTTGGGTATCGGTTAAAAAAGGAACAAATAATATATTCATGCCCTCATTGGCCATGATTCTTGAAAGTTCCGGGAACTCAACATCATAACAAATTAAAATTCCAATTTTACCGCAATCCGTATCAAAGGTTTTAAACTGCGATCCGCCTTTCATTCCCCAATGTTGTACTTCATTTGGAGTCACATGAATTTTGGTATACATTTCTGAAGTTCCGTCTCTTTTGCATAAAAAACCAACGTTGTATAAGTTACCATTGTCTAAATAAGGCATGCTTCCGGTAATGATATTGATGTTATACGAAATGGCAAATTCCTGAAAACGTTTTCTGATAGGATCAGAATATCGGGCAAGCTCCCGAATCGCTTCCGCCTCGGATAAATGATTATAATCTGCCATCAGGGGCGCAATAAAAAGTTCGGGGAACAAGGCAAAATCGGCGCCATAGCCAGAAACAACATCAATAAAAAATTCTGATTGTTCGAAAAATTCTTCTATATTATTCAATTGACGCATTTGCCATTGGATTAATCCTAGTCGAATGACACTTTTTTCCAGATTGATTAGCTTCGGACTTTCATCATAATAGACATTGTTCCATTCTAAAAGCACCGCAAATTCTTTTGATTCTTCGTCGCCTTCCAAATAATTTTTGATAATTTTCAAAACGTGAAAATCATTGCTTAACTGAAAAGAAAGCACAGGATCATGTAATTCCTTATGTTTTACTTTGTCTATATAAGTTTTAGGGGTGAGTTTTTTTGAATGCTGTGCGTAATTAGGAATTCTTCCCGCAAAAACTATTGCTTTTAGATTTAATTGCTCGCAAAGTTCCTTGCGGGCATCGTATAAACGACGGCCTAAACGTAAGCCACGATAATGAGGATGAATAAAAACGTCAATACCATACAAAATTTCGCCATTTGGATTATGGGTTGAAAAAGTATAATCTCCAATGATTTGTCTGTAATTATGTCTTTTGTCAACTAATTTTTCATCTACTATTAGTGATAAGGCTGATCCTACAACAATTCCGTCTACTAAAATAACCAATTGACCTTCAGGAAATATAGATAACAGTTTTTTAATATCATTTGATCTCCAATAAGTGTTGGCCATTTCCGGATACGATTCAACCATTGAATTTTTCAATTGTTCGTAATCATGTAGTTCTAAGTTTCTTAATTCGACTTTATTAATTTTCGCCTGCATATATAAGTAAGATTTATCTCAAATATAGTGAAATATTTCCATTTACAAACGCTTACAAATAGTTACAACCGAAAGTAAATAGTTGTTAACCGGCTAATTTTTGAAATCAACCGCATCTTTGCATTGTTGAATTTGACAAATGAATTCAATTTTATAAGAACATTTAAAAAGTATACGCCATGAATGCAATGAAAAACAGAGTACAACTAATTGGGAACGTAGGAAACGACCCTGAAATCAAAACCTTAGAAAATGGAAAAAAATTAGCACAACTAACGATCGCAACACACGATTATTATAAAAATGACAAAGGTGAAAAAATAGAACAAACGGATTGGCACCGTGTTACAGCTTGGGGTAAAGTCGCTGAAATTATCGAAAAATATGTAGTAAAAGGAAAAGAAGTTGCTATTGAAGGAAAACTAACCCACAGAAGTTATGATGACAAAAACGGTGAGAAGAAGTATATAACCGAAGTTGTAGTAAATGAAATATTGTTGCTAAACAAGTAGTACTATTTGCTCTGTGAAGTAAACCCGACAGTCCCGATCCCGAAACTTCGGGATCGGGACTGTCGGGTTTTGTATGTATAATTATAAAACAGAAGCACCATTTATATCCGTTGTCAAAATTTCGCTCATATAGTCAAAGAAGGGTCTCATGTTTTTGAAGGTTTCCAATGCCTGTTCTAAAAAATGCGGACTTAAAACTTCATCATCAGTAAAACGTTTCATGACCAAAAATTGTTTGTAACGAAGTAAATCAATGGCTTCATGATTTACATCAAAACCTTTTGGAGCTGTTTTAAGCTGTTCGCCTTGTAAAGTCCCGAAAGTGTCGATAAAAGATTTTGAGTTCAATATTTTTTTCATGGATTCAGGATCATGTCCAAATTCAGTTCTTATTCGTTTTAAGTCTGCTGCATTTGGTCCCCAAAATCCACCGGCAAGAAAACTGTTTCCTTGTTCCAGATGAAAATAATAACCACCACGTCTTGCTGCTGTTGCTCTGGTGTAACTTCCTCCCCAAAAGGTTTTAAAAGGAGTTTTATCTTTAGAGAACCGAATATCGCGATAAATTCGGTAAACACTTTTCTTTCCGGAAGCAGTTTCAAGAACATCCGTTTTAGAAAGTTCCTGAAGCAAGGCACCTGCAAAATTTTCGATATGATTTAATTCGTTTAAGTAAGTAGGCTTATTTGTCTCAAACCAGGGTTTGTTATTGTTGCTTTTAAGTTGAAGCAAAAAATCAAGAGAGGATTTAGGTATCGTAATCTGGTTTTCCATAGTTAAATTTTGAAACTTTTTAATATCAAAAGAGGTCTGCAATTTAAACAAAAAACCCACCAGATTTTTCGGTGGGTTTTGAAATATATTGTTTAAGCAGTTTTTTTGAATAAATCGAACATAGGACAACGCGAGCAGCGTTTCTTTTCGCTCTTTTTGTATTTTTCACAACAAGAAGATTTACAGTTTTCTAACTTCTTAATGTTCTCAAGGATAACTTTATTCTTCTTTTTCTTCTTATCCTTTTTTTTGTCCTTGTCTTTTTCTTTCTTGCTCACTTTCCTTCTGTATTATAAAACAGAGGCAAATATAAAATAATTTTGTTATTTTTAAATATTCTAAATAAACTTTAACTTTTTTATTTTGGATTGATAGCGATTGAGCTTGTAACTGTTAACTGCTGAATATCACGGTCAAACAAGTAAAGTCCGCCTTTATCGTCACCAATTAAGTTGATTTTATCTAAGATTGATTTAGCAGTAGCCTCTTCTTCGATTTGTTCTGATACATACCATTGTAAGAAATTATGTGTTGCATAATCTTTTTCTTCAAAAGTGATGTGAACCAATTCATTAATAGATTCTGAAACAAAAATTTCATGGCTATAAAGCGCTTCAAACATTTCCTTAAATGTAGTATAAGATGTTTTTGGTGCTTTTAGATCTGTAATTGTTGCATGCCCGCCACGCTCGTTAACATATTTAACCAGTTTTAGCATGTGTGCACGCTCTTCGTCTGACTGTGTGTACATAAATTGAGCAATTCCCTCTAATCCGTGTACTTCAGCCCAACAAGCCATAGAAAGGTAGGTTTGCGAAGATTCTGCCTCTATACGTATTTGCTTGTTTAAAGCTGATTCAATATTTTTCTTTAGCATAATATGTGTCTTTTTTGTAAAGTTAAAAAAAATAATCCATTCCGGTTTTTTGAAAGCTTGAAACCGTAGACATTTGGATTAATTCTCAATAAATTTAAGGCCTTTTCTGAAAAGGTTTTTTGAAAGACGAAGGAGTATTTAATCGCTCAAGAAATGGATCATCTGCATTAAATCCATCCTTGAATTTACGCATTACATATTGTTTTGAAACCGTGTCGTAATAGCTAAGAATATAGAAATCTTTATATTTTAAAATGCTGTCTAATGCGATTTGCTTATTCAGACTCATAAAATAGAATATATTATCAATCGCCAAAGGCTCTAATTGTTCTTGTTTTACAACATTATAATTAGGATTCCAAACGCTTTCAAAATAAACTGTTTCTGTATGAATGTATCCCGAAGAATAATTCGGTGGGTAGTATGATGAACTATTATCATAAAATCCAAAATCATCAACAGAATAAGAGGCAATAAAGAAACTGCCTTGTCTGATCTTGTTAGGAGTGCCTCCTAATGTAATTAAAGTATTTTCTTTGTTTTTAAAAACCGATAAACCAATATCTAAATAGGAAAGATAATTAAGGAACTTTTTTGTTGTTTTTAATTCTTTAGCTTTTTCATCCTCTCTCTGAATTAATAATGGAGATGTTTTAAAATTAATGGTGTCATTTTTTGTAATGTGAAAACTTTTTAGGGTCTCATTGGAATTGTAATCTTTTATATCAAGGAATAACTCCTCATCACTGGCAATAGTTTGATACAATTTATTATCCTGAAAAAATGAATTACTTATTTTTTTAGGTTTTTGAATAGCCGATTGCGTAAAGGTTTTTTCTTTAATCTCTTCCGTTTCGAGATTTATATCAAATACCTGAGTTTTTTTAGGATTATGATCTAAAGTTAAAACAAAACGATTTGGAAAGATGTATAATTTGCTTTTTGTAGTACTTCTGAATAAAGGAGTATATTCTTCTGCTTCAATTTTTTCAATGGGATTTTGCTGAATAACATAATTGAAAGTGACGAATTTCGTGTTTCTATTCTGAAATTTGAAAGCTGAAAAATCAAATATTTTTTGCTTGACAGTGCCATTTTCAAAAGTATAAAGAACAAGTGTTTGTTCTTCTAAATCTTTGACAAGGAGATTAAATGAATTTTCTAACTGAAATTGCGCTATAATAGTTTGCTTTTCAGAGGTAAATACAAAGTTTAAGTTTTTGGATGTTTTGTTTCCAAAGAAATATTTAATAGCGATAATAGTTCCGTAATCTTTTGTTGACCAATAGAGTGTAGGTAAGCCGTCTGCACTAAAACTATATCCAACCAGAGATTTATCACCGATGTCTTTTAAGGGACCTTTATATTGGTCCGTCAGGAATAGGGAGCTGTTGTATTTTAAAATAGAGATATTCTCACTATCTGCGGCAAAGGCAAAAACTTCGTGAGTCTGTTTGTTTTCAGCGGTCAAAATCTGTTCTGACCCGTTTGATTTTTTTAAATCTAACGGGTAGGAATTCAATATTGTTTGACTGAACAATAATGAGTTAGAAAATAGAAGAAATAATAGTACAATTTTTTTCACATTATTTTAGCTACAAATATTGTTCCAGTTTTATTGGATAGATTTTGAACCATGAAAGTACAAATTATTTCTGATAGATTTTATGTCTTAAGAATCACAAAATAAAAAAGCCCTAAAGAAAATTTAGGGCTTCATTTTATTTAAAAAAAGAAATTATTTTATTCTAAAAGTAACTCTTCTTGCTAAACGTCTGGCTTCTTCTGAATCTTTTTGGATTGAAGTGTCAGCACCATTCGCGACAACATTTAATCTTGATGAAGCAATACCGGCTTTTTCAAAAATAGTTTTTACGTTATTTGCTCTTGCGTTAGACAGCTTCTCATTGTATTCTGAGCTTCCCACCTGGTCTGCATAACCAAGAATATCAAGAGATGCAGAAGGGTTTTTTCTTAAATAGGTTAAAACCACATCTATAGCCGCAGTTGAATTTTCGATAGGTGTCGATTTGTTGAAATCAAAATAAACACTGTAATATTTGTCATTGATCAATTCTTTGATAACATCTTTGTCATTTACTACGGTAGTCGTAACCGGTTTTTCAACAATTACTTGTTTTTCAGGTATTTTATTTACCTGAGCTTCCAGATTGGCAACTTTGTTTTCTAAAGCAGCAATATCTGTATTATCAGAGATTACGACCCAGTCAGCGTGTTTTTCGTTTTTACCTAAGTAAACATTCAGTCCAACAGTTCCGTTAAATAAAAGTCCAGAGAAGCCTCTTGAATTTGTAGCGCTAGCACCATCAAAAGTATGATCCTGAAAGGCATTCAAAATGGTACTTATATCACCTGTTAAAGCAATTCTGTCTGTTAACCTGATTTGTCCTGTAAGACCAGCTATCAAATTACCCATTCTGTCTTTAACATGTAAGTCGTTGTTCTCTAACTGTGCAACTCCAAAACCCGCATGTCCTAAAAGTCCAATTGTTTTGGTCCAGGTTTCAAAATTCATGATTCTTCCCAGATTAGTCACAGCTTGTAAATCAACTCGGTAGTACTTAGAATCAAAATCGATTGAGCGATTATTTTGACCTGTAAAACTGTTGTATCCAAAATCAGTTTTTAAACCAAATTTGTTATTCAACATATAGCGTATTCCCAAATCAGCTGTAAAAGGGCTAATTCTTGAAGTATGAAAACCCGACGTCAGTGGACGTTGAGGTTTATTAAAACCGCCATCTAATTCTATAGACCACTTGTTATAAGAAGTTGTCGTATTGTTTTCTGTTTGTGCTTTTGCATGCATTAAACTTAATGCAAACGCCAGAGTAATTACAATTTTTTTCATTGTATTTGAGATTTTAAATTTTTCCCAAACCAACAATTATTTATAAGAATTACTTTCCTTTAAAAGTCCAGAACATAACAAAATAAGGTTTATTGTGTAAGATAAACATTAAGAGTTCATTAAGTCTTGAAAGGTGTCAACAAACCGGCCAACATGTAAACCATCCATTAATCCATGGTGAACGTGAACTGACATTGAGATGGTTCGTTTTCCAGACTCAGAAATCATCATTTTTCCAAATGAAATCTTTGGGCAACTGTCCGGAAAAGTGTAGCTTCTGGCATGAGATATTGATGTGAAATTTAACCACGGAATAGCCGAGAAATGAATCACATTATCATCATCAAATGATCGGGTGAAAAGTCCGGTTGTGTTTTGAATACGTTCTATTTCTGTTAAAGCAATTTTTTCAAACACCTTGAAATCTGAATTATATTCAATTAATGAAAATCCGAAAGTGCCATCTTCGCGACCAATGGTTGCCGAAGCATCGATACGATCGTTAATGTAGATTTTGCCTTCTGAAATACGGTATCTAAAATTCTCAATTGCATTTACGGCAACTAAGGTTTTATGCAAATAATAGATGAAAAAAGAACTGTTCAAACTTTTGGCCGCTTGATAGGCTTTGGTACAATCGATTTCAACTGTTACTCCAAAAAATGGTTCTTCCATTCTGCAGAAATGTGCAAAATGTTCTTTTCTGTTCCAGTTTTCTAAGTCTAAAAGTGTTTTCATTATAATAAATTAGGGAGCACTTCAGAAATTTTTTCGAAAGAACTAAAATGTTTGTGCTCGACTTTATGATTAATTTTTTCATGTTCCCAAGTAGTATGAAAGGGAATATGTACAGCATAACCGCCGATTTCTAAAACCGGTAATACATCTGATTTTAATGAATTCCCAATCATTAAAAATTCATTGGACTGAATATCTAAACGACCTAACAATTTTTCGTAATCAATAGTTTGCTTGTCTGACATTACTTCGATATGGTGAAAATAATGCCCCAAACCTGAACGATGCAACTTGCTGTGTTGGTCTTTCAGATCGCCTTTTGTCGCCACAACCAATTTGTATTTTCCGTGTAAAGCCTGTAAAGTTTCCTCGATTCCATCCAGCAATTCGATTGGTTTTTCGAGCAATTCTTTTCCGTACTGAATGATTTTTTCAATAACTTCAATCGGAATGGTATTGTTTGAAATGTTCATCGCCGCTTCAATCATCGAAAGGATGTAACCTTTAATTCCGTAACCGTATAAAGGCAAGTTCTCAATTTCAATTTTGAATAATTCCTGTGAAATGCCCTGATGCGAAAGATAATCTTCCATCAAAGCGCAAAATTTATGTTCAGTTTCCTGAAAATAGGGTTCGTTTACAAATAAAGTATCATCTGCATCAAATGCAATTACTTTTAAATTGGGTATTTTGTTTTTATGTAACATAGTTTTTTGTTTCAGGTTTTGTTTTTGTTTCAGGTTTTCTCCGCCACGAATTCACGAATTTTCTTTTTTTTGCCACAGATTAAAAGATTAAAAAGATTTAAAAAAAATATCTGCACTGATCTGCTTAAATCTGTAAAATCTGCGTGAAATTTTTTGCCACAAATTGCACAAATTTTCGCTAATTTTTTTACCACTGATTAAAATGATTTTCTTTTAACATCTGCCTTGATCTGCTTAAATCTGCAAAATCTGCGTGAAACTTTTTTTCAGCATTAATTAAAAAATAAATCCGGCCAAATCCGTGTCATCCGCGTTCCATTTCTCAATCCTTAGAAAACAGTTTTTTCAAAGAAATAGCCTTATCGTAAAAAGTAATTCTGATTCCGAAAAGCAAAATAATTCCGCCGAAAACCATCTGTAAAGTTATTTGTTCTTCTAAAAACAACCAAGCTAATATGGAAGTTATTACAGCCTGACTCAATAAACTCAACGAAACTCTGGTCGCGCGCATGTGTTGTGTCGCATAACTGATCGAAAGCCAGGCGCACAATTGACAAATTACAGCTTGCAAAACCAGAACAAACCAACCTGTATTTGAGAATCCGTTAAAAGGCTGATCTAGTGAATAACAAAGAATTCCCAGATAAACGCTCGAAGCCAATAAACTGATCGTCATAAACGATAAAACATCAACTTCTGAAAGTACATTTTTGCTGACCAAGAGATAAATTGAATATAGAATTCCTGATAAAACCGCGAACAAAAAGGCCTGATTAAAATTCAGTTCCATAAAAAAACTAAAGCCGACCAAAGTCACCATTCCGAATAAAGAAACTATTGTTCCAATCCAGAAATTGGTTGCCGGTCTTACTTTTAAAAAGAAGAATGAACCAATTCCAACCCAAAGTGGCGATAAATTTGTCAGCAGTGAAGCCTGAGTTGCACTCGAATCCTGAATTGCAATATTCCAAACCGCAACATCAGAAGAAAATAAAATACCGCAAAGCATGGCCAATAGCAAATATTTGGTCTTTGGGAGTTTAAAACTCTTTGTGATAATTACATACGGCAAAAGCAAAATGACTGCAAAAAACATACGGTAAAAAGCAGAAATTAATCCTGGTGCTAATTTCAGTTTAACCAATATCGGGAAAATCGAAATACAAAGTATCCCACAGATTAAGGCTAATCTTGGTTTGGTGAGTTTCATTATTTATTATTTAATCGAAATGCAAAATTAGTGTTTTGAAAGTGTTCTTATAGAAAAACTCCCGAATTGCAGAATCGGGAGTTTTATAAAGTGTCGTCATGTTTCTATTATTCCGTAAAACTAAAAATCTGATATTTTTTATTCAGATTATTATAATTTCCTAAATATAAAAAAGAGTTGAATTTAAAAACAATTAAATCTTGGTATAAATCCTTGCCAAAAATAGATGTACTTTCTTTAAGATCTTCATTTTCTTCTAAAAATAATCTTGCTTTTTCGAAGGCTGAAGTTTGAACTTTATCTTCTACATGGTTAAAATTTAAATCAAATAAGCAGTTGGTGTAAACTACATTTTTATCTTTATAAGAAATCAAATTTCCTATTGTATAGCTAGATGCAAAACCAAAAGACATTGGAGCTGCTCCAAAACCACCACCCATTCCCATTCCTCCGCCTCCTGCGTGAGCTATATCTTGCGAGCTCCCTATTACAGTATAATATAAACCATTTAACTTGTAACAAGTTACAGCCGGGCTAGAATTATTGATTTTTCGGATAAATTGTTTTGGTTTTTCAAGGACTTTTTTATTATGAATACTTTTTATTTCCTGAAAAACATCAGAGTTTTTATAGTTTATTTCTTCGTCGCGCAAGGTTTTATACTGATTAATTCTATTTCCATTTTGATTGCTAATGGTTAAAAATAAAACACTGGGATTTGTTTTTATTTGTAGAATTGCATCATCAATTAAAAAAGAATTTGATTTAGTAAAATTCAAATCAGATGTGTCTTGTGCTATTTTCGGCTGTTCAATCGATTTTAAACTAGCAGTAAAATCATTAAGATTGATTTTTAAAATATCTGTTGAAGAAGTATTATTGTCTAATGTCAAAATAATTTCGTCTTTCTTATACGTGTAAATCTTAAATTCCTTTGAACTCAATGCTAATGAAGGCTGACTTTCATTGCTAATATGTTCCATTTGTATAGAAGGATTAAATGGATCTCCTCCTATTAATACATTGTATAATAGCACATTTTGATTAGAACTGTTTTTGAATTTTAGATGAGATAAGTCTACAATTTTTTCATTTAAATTGCCATCATTATCTGAAATATAGAATTTTAATATACTCGTGTTCTTGACAATTGTAATTAAATAAAAAGTACTATTAATTGTAAGCTCCTTAACTATTTTTTCTTTTTTTAATTCTAAATTGATTGGAGTTGTATTGGTTTCTTTTTTTATGAAATTAAAATACTGAACATCAATTTCCTTTCTGTCTTCAGATGCCCAGAAAAGAAAATAATTACGCTCATTCTGACTATATCCAACAATTTCTTTGTATTTTTTTTCTGGTCTCGTAGTTGATAAAGAGTCTTTTACATTGAATTTTTCATCAAATCTAACAGAACTGACTTTTTCTTTATCATTTAGGAACAAAATAACTTCTTTATCGGTTTCGTTGATAACCTGAAAATAGTCTCTTTTCTTTTCTAATTTAAGGTCAAATTCTTTTACTATTTCTTGTGAAAATGAATTTAGGTAAGGCAATAAAAAAGGAATAAGAATGTATTTTTTAAACATTTTAATAGATTTTGTTTTTTGAGCAATTTCCTGATTTTTTCTGAAATACAATTGTTTTTTGAAATTTTTTTAAAATCAAAAAGCGTGAATCAATTAAAAGTATAATCGATTCACGCCATTTTATAGTAGTATAAAACTTTAGTTTACCGTTTCACCATTTGGTGCATCAGCATCCGGGTTGATAAAGACCAATTTCCCTTCAGCATTTGTAGTCATCAAAATCATTCCCTGACTTTCGACACCACGTAAAGCCCTTGGCGCTAAATTAGCTAATACAGAAACACGTTTTCCGATAATTTCTTCTGGCGAAAAGCTTTCAGCAATTCCGGAAACGATGGTACGAACGTCAATTCCAGTATCCACTTTAAGAACTAAAAGTTTATTGGCTTTTGGCATTTTTTCTGCTTCCAGAATAGTACCAACACGAATGTCCATTTTAGCGAAATCCTCAAACTGAATCAATTCTTTTTGTGGCTCCGGCTGTTTGCTTTCTGCAAGATTGGCTGTTTTAGTAGCTTCCAATTTATCTATTTGTTTTTGTATTTCTTCGTCTTCTATTTTGGCAAAAAGCAATTCTGCTTCGCCAATTTTATGTCCTGCCGGAATTAAATCTGAATTTTCAGCAATATCGTTCCAACCTAGTGTTTTATCAATAATGATGTCTTTTGCATCACGATTTTTCTCTTTAAGAAATTTGCTAAATCCTTCAAAATGCTCTTTAAGATCACTTAAATTAAGGATTTTAGAAAGTTTAGCTGATGTAAAGGGTAAAAACGGTTCAGCCAAAACACTTAACGCAGCAGCAATTTGCAACGCCACATACATTTGCGTTTTTACACGCTCCGGATTGTCTTTCATAACTTTCCAAGGCTCTTCGTCAGCAAGATATTTATTTCCTAAACGGGCAACATTCATCAATTCACCCAAAGCTTCACGGAATCTGTAACGCTCTACTGAACTCGAAATCACAGCCGGATAGGCTTTTAACTCGGCTAAAGTTTGCTCATCAACTTCTGAAAATTCATTTGGTGTCGGAATAATTCCGTCGTAATATTTGTTGGTTAAAACCACAACACGATTAATGAAGTTTCCAAAAATTGCTACCAATTCGTTATTGTTTCTGGCTTGGAAATCTTTCCACGTAAAATCGTTATCCTTAGTTTCTGGAGCATTTGAAGTTAATGCGTAACGCAAAACATCTTGTTTCTCCGGAAATTCTTCTAAATATTCGTGGAGCCAAACTGCCCAGTTTTTAGAAGTCGAAAGTTTGTTCCCTTCCAAATTCAAAAACTCATTTGCAGGAACATTGTCAGGTAAGATATAACTTCCTTCAGCTTTAAGCATCGCCGGGAAAATGATACAGTGAAAAACGATATTGTCTTTCCCGATAAAGTGAACCAGTTTGGTTTCTTCATCTTTCCAATACGGTTCCCAGTCTTTTCCTTCGCGCGCCGCCCATTCTTTCGTAGACGAAATATATCCGATAGGCGCATCAAACCAAACGTATAATTTTTTTCCTTCGGCACCTTCAACCGGAACATCAATTCCCCAATCAAGGTCACGCGTTACCGCACGAGGTTCTAATCCACCATCAACCCATGATTTTACCTGACCGTAAACATTCGGTTTCCAGTCGTTTTTATGTCCGACTAAAATCCATTCTGTTAAGAAATCAGTATATCTGTCTAGAGGTAAAAACCAGTGTTTTGTAGATTTTAAAATCGGAGTTTCTCCGGTAATAGTCGATTTCGGATTAATCAAATCGGTCGCATTCAAAGTCGACCCGCATTTTTCGCATTGATCGCCGTAAGCTTCCGGATTGTCACATTTCGGGCAAGTACCAACCACAAAACGATCCGCCAAAAACTGATCTGCTTTTGCATCGTACAATTGTTCCGTTACTTCTTCAATAAAATCACCGTTATCATACAAAGTCCTAAAGAATTCCTGAGCTGTATCATGGTGAATTTTAGCCGAAGTACGAGAATAATTATCAAATGAAATTCCGAAATCAGCAAATGATTTTCTGATAATTCCGTCGTATTTATCAATAACTTCTTGTGGCGTAACTCCTTCTTTTTTTGCTTTCATCGAAATTGCAACGCCATGTTCATCGCTTCCGCAGATAAATGCAACGTCTTTTCCTTGCAAACGCAAGTATCTCGAATATATATCTGCAGGCACGTAAACCCCCGCCAAATGCCCAATATGAATAGGTCCGTTGGTGTAAGGTAAGGCTGCCGTAATAGTATATCTTTTTGGATTCTGTATCATCTTTCAATTTTATTGAGTGCAAAAATAAGCAATAGAATTGAGAATTTGTTATTTCGCGGAGATTCACAAAGAAAAAGCGTCGAGATTCGCGGAGAGTTTTAAGAAAAAGCTAATTAATCGCGCAAAGACGCAAAGGCGCCAAGAAAATAAAACTTTGCGCCTTTGCGTCTTTGCGCGATTTTTTTAATGAAATCAAACAAAAATCTTAGCGTATCTCTGCGAAAATCTCTGTGTGACTCTGTGAGACAACCCCCATAAAATAGAACCAGTTTAAACTACGTTTGCATCTTATAAATAAAGATATATTTTGCAACCTTTGCCCTGAAAAAAACAAAGACAATTTTATGAGCAAGACAAAACTTATCATCAATAAAAACGGATCAATCAAAATCGAAGGTGATTTTGAAATCATGGATTCAGAAGGAACAGTTTACGGACTTCAGGGAAGATCTGCATTAGGACTTTGCCGTTGCGGATTATCTGCAAACAAACCTTTTTGCGATGGTGGACACCGCAATAATTTCGAACACGATTCTGTTGCGTTTGATTTACCGCCTATGAAAACGAACTAAAAAAATAATTTTTGATTTACATAAAGCTGCATTTTTAAATGCGGCTTTTTTTTGTTTTTGTTTTAAAATTTAAAGAATATTAAGTTTTTTCCTTAAAAAACAATTTTATATTTACAAAGAATTCTAAAAATACGGACAATGAAAAAAGTTACTAGTTTATTATTGTTTTTAAGTTTTGTTTTTACCGGGGCTCAAACACAAAAGACGATTTCCAGCGATTGGACTTCTTTCAATCAGACAATTGATATTCAAACGACTTCACCTAAGAAATTTAAAGTAATTGCTTCTGTTAAAGTTGAAAGTACTGAACCAAAAGCATGGGCTGGAGTATGGGCAAGAGTAGACACTAAAAATGACGAAGATGGTTTTTTTGACAACATGAGAGACAGACCAGTAAAATCAAAAGAGTGGCAATCTTATACAGTAGAAGGAACGATCGATAAGAATAGTAAATCGCTAAGTTTTGGAGGTTTGTGCTTGTATAATGGAAAATTTTATTTTGATAAATTTGAATTGCTGATTGAAAATGCAAAAGGAGTTTTTGAGCCTCTCGCAGTCTTAAATTCAAGTTTTGAAATTCCGATAAAAACTGACGATATTCCAAAATGGGGTTTAGGTATTTCTAAAGATGCGATTGTTAAAGTAAAGGAATATAAAATTACTTTGGATAAATCAAGTGTTGATGGAAAAACTAGTTTATTGCTGGAAGGAAACGGTATTAAACCCAGACAAGAGGCAAAGATTGGAAATGTTGAAGATGCTTCACCTAAAATTGCAGACATGATTTCGATGTTGGAAGATCTTAAAGATCGGGTTGAAAGAACCGTTAAAAACATGAATCAATATGAAATAGATTATTTGCATGATGAAGAGGCCAACCGAATTGGAGCACTTGTAATGCATTTGGCTGCAGCCGAAAAATACTATCAGGTTTTTACTTTTGAAAACAGAGAATTTAACGAAGAAGAAAAGAAAAAATGGGATAAAGCCTTAAATTTAGACCAAGGCGGAAGAGATGAATTTAAAGGACATGATATTCAGTATTATTTGGATATTTATAATGAGGTACGGGCAAAAACCATTTCGGAATTAAAGAAAAGAGACGACGCGTGGTTCGCCGAAGTTCAGCAAAGGTATGACTGGACAAACCAGTATTGCTGGTTTCATGTTATGGAACATCAGTCAAGTCATTTAGGGCAGATTTTGTTTTTAAAGAAACGAATTCCCCCTCAGCAAAAACAAACATTGCCACATGAGATTAAGAAATAGAAAAGGAAAGCTGCATTAATGCAGCTTTTTTTTATAAATATAATTCCCCACGCATCGTAATAATAGACGACCCACCAACTAAAATATCTTCCTCACGATTCATAACTTCAATCATAGAAGCCTGTTTTAATTTGACACCTTGCAGAATTTTATACTCTTTGTCTGATTTAGTGAATTTCTTTTGAGTCAAAAAGCCAATTAAAGGACCTGCGGCCGTTCCGGTAGCCGGATCTTCATATATCCCGATTATAGGGTTGAAAAATCTTGTTTCGACTATGTGTTCCTGATTTTCATCAGCAGGGGTGAAACAATAAAATCCTTCAAAATGATATTCTTTTGATATTTCAATTAAAAGTTGGTTGTCAGGCACAATACTATTGAGCACCTGGCTGTTTTTTATGGGAACCATAGTGTGTGCAACTTCTGTTTTTACAATTGTCGGAACAAAGGCATTAACGTCCAGATCTTCAATTTTTAAACCCAATGCTACCGCAATTCTGTAAGTTGGGATTTCTTGTTTAATAACCGCCGATTTTTGATGCATTTGTACCACCGGATCATAAGTAATCGAATCAAAACTTACCGTTAGTGGAATAGATAAATTTTTCATGATAACAAAACGTTCGCTTTCATTTTGCTCTTCAAAAATGGGCATTCTTTTTAGCAAGGCACCACAAACCGCACCCAGTAAATTGTGTCCTGCCCCATCAATCTCGATTCCGGTTGGGGTAAACGAACGAACCTTTAGCGCTTTTTTCTTTGTTGAATAATAGATAAAGGAGGTTTCAGAATAACCAAATTCTTTTGAAATGTTTTGATAGGTTTCTAATTCTAAATCACCATTTGTAAAAACAACCGACAATGGGTTTCCTTTATAACTTTTATTCGAGAATACATCTAAAACATAGTATTGTAAAGTGGTTCTGTTTTCCATTGTTTGACTTTTTGATGAATTAAATTATAAGAAAGAGGATAAAGTTACTATTTGTCGCTCAATCAAATTGATAAACATTTGTTATTTTTACAGCATTCGTTTCCGCTCCTCACTAACTTTTATCGTTTTCTCCAATCTCGAAACTTGTGTTTTTTCTTGTTTGGCACTCATAATCCAGTGAATCATGACTTTTTTGTAGGATGGTGCTTGCTGGTTAAAGTATTCCCAAGCTATTTTATTGGCTTTGAATTGTTTTTCAAATTCAGAAGTTAGAAAAGAAGGATCTTTTTCGTGCGAATAAATTCGGGAACGTTCTTCTGATCTTAAGTCGAAAGCTTTTTGACCAGCTTCTTTCATGAGTCCGGCTTTGGTGAGTTCTTCGACTTTTTTGATGTTGATGGCGCTCCAAATACTGGTTTTCTTTCTCGGTGTAAACCGGATGGTATAACTTTCTTCATCAATTGATTTGCGAACGCCGTCGATCCAGCCAAAACAAAGTGCCTGATCTACAGATTCTGACCAGGACATAGAAGGTTTTTTGCTGTTCACTTTATAGAAACCAACTAATAATTCGGTTTCTGTTTGGTGGTGCTTTTGTAGCCATGCCCTGAATTTTTCCTGAGTTGCGAAAAAGGTCGGTTCCATTTTGTGTTGCTTATTGAAACTATTTTTTCTTTCTGTTTGTAGTTACGATTAAAACTCCCGCTTCTGCGAAAGAGCCATAAATTTTAATGCCTTTTTCTCTATCCAAAGGCACAATATTTATAATTTCTTTTTTTGACAAAGGGAGTTTCTGTTTCTCTAAATCCTGAAAACGATACGGAACGCCATCAATTACAACAATTGGTTCAGTTGTAATGATTTTTCGATCGGCCATTTCACTGATAGAATTTGAAAGATAAAGTTTTTCCGCGCCTTCATCCTGCAATTCGTAACGGTTTTGGGAATAGATCGAAAATGATAAAAGCGAAATAATGGCGATTATGAGGTTTTTCATGGGGTTGGTTTTTTTAATTGGCTTGAAATCATAAGTTTTTATTCTTATAAATTTACTATCGCCCTAAGAATCCATAAAAGTATAACAAATCCTAGAAAATAGAATTGCACTTTATTTATTTTTTGATTCCCAAACTTCCGAACCAAAAGACGATCAATTAATAAAACTAAAGAAACCGGAATCAAACTAAACAAAATATAAATTCCCATTAAGCCATCTTCTGCGGAGTTGCCGTTTATTAGTATTATGGCGTAAATTATTCCTGCTATAATAGAGAGAACTCCAGAAACGAAGAATAAGGTTAGGTTTTTTGGGAGATTCATTGGGTTGAGTTGATTTTAGTTTTTTGAATATGTTTTTTCTAACTCCATAATTCTATCTCTCACAAATAGAGCGTTTTCATGAGAACAGATCATCCTGTAATCTTGTGAAGCATTGTCTCCATCCAGTTCTTTTGCAGTTTCGGCTTCAACTTTTTTAAAATGTAGATCTCTTTTTTTAAGCCATGCCAATTGTTTGTTTTTTAATTTTTCCTGCTCTGGTTTGCTTAATATAGCTCTGATTTTTTTGTATGTTATGTTAAGTTGTTCGTCTATTTTGTTGTAATATTCAAGTGTACAGCTCAACATATTGTTCCCTGTATCATCTAAACATTTTTGAAGTTCTGTATCTAGTTTTTGAATCGTTTTGTTTTCTTGGGAGTGAGAATTCAAGCCGATTAAAAATAGAATGAAGATTAGATGTGTTTTTTTCATCGTTGCGGACATTGATTGCAAATTATTGGTGGTGGTGGAGAAAGAATCATTTTATTAAATTCACTTAAATCAAACTTTTTATTGATTTTAATGAAAGTATGCTGGTCTTTAATTGTTTCTAATGATTTTCCGAATAGCCAAAATTGATTTGGGCCTTGGTGACCATGAATTTTAAGTTGCTTTGATTGTTTTTTGCCTTTTAATTCAAAAGCAAAAGTTTCTCCGTCATCAACGGAACTTGCAAACTCTTTTTCTTTTGGAAAAGATATAATATCTAAAGTGCTTTGGATTTTTTCCTTTTCTTCTTCATTTAAAATAGTAAAAGAAGTTTGTTCTTCCAATGGATAAGTATTAATAAAGTAAAGTGTGTCAGATGAATTGAACTTTAAGTAATAAGATTCGTGAATATTCCATTTAAAGAAAGTAAAATCATGATTCTTTTTTGGCGGTTGACATCCTATTACTATTAAGAAAAAGAACAAAATGTATTTTTTAATCATATGACAGGTTTGATTATTTCAAGCTAAAATACTCAATTTAATAGTACAAAATAATCTCACAAAACTAAATCTTCTTATGAAAACGTGAGCGTTAGGGATAGCAGCGGAAAGCCCACAGCCTGACGAAGGAAGTGCGAGGACTTGCAGCGAATAGCCCGACCGGAGGGAACGCCCAAAATCTTATTGTCATTCAATTTCTTATATTTGCATAGAAATCATGGCAAAAGGACCTGAAAAAAATACGAAAAACAAGGCTTTGCATACCAAATTGCTGAATCGGAAGAAGGCTAAACTTCAGGAAGAAAAAAGAGAACGCGCCTTGCGTTTGAAAGTTTTGGTGGCAAAAATGAATGAAAAGCAGCATACAGACGGATCTGATGCGATATAAATCAGATTGTATTTCTTTTCTGTTTCTATTTAACTGAAATTTGCAAATCAATCTCAAAACAAATCAAAATGGAAGAATTCGGTAGAATAATAGTTTCTGAAACGGCAATGAATAGTGAAAATCTTCATGATGTTATTCATTCCAATATTTCGGTTATCAATTTAATGCGGGAGGAAGGTGTCGATGACGAATTTATTCATCCGGATGCTTTAATGAGTTATTATCTTGATTATTACTGGTCGCAATATGCCGAAGGAAATTTTGCGCAGTTTGTCTATAAATCGGCCTGGAATAAAGAACTGAACGAATTAATCGAAGAAGGACTGGCTTTAATTGGCGCCGAAAAACACTTAGAGTTATTTCAACTACAAAGCAAAAAAGTCAAATTGATGAGCAGCGTTAAGCTGAATAAATTTGTAAGCGGAAAATTTGAAGGCGTTAATCCGGTTCGTGATTCTTTGAACAATGATACTTTTTATGAATTGGAGGAAAATTTAGTGACTTTAAATGCTAATTTTCTAAAAAATCACCCTGACTTTGAAGTGCTTTCGGTAGATGATATGTTTGCTACCTTGGAGGAATTTGTGGGGCATGAGATTAAACGGGCTTAGTAAGCTTAACCGCAAGGTTCGCAAAGAGTTTACGCAAGGCACGCTAAGAGGTTAGTTTTAATCTCGCCAAGTCGCGGAGACGCAAAGTTTAATTTCCCTTGCGAACATTGCGTAAACTCTTTGCGAACCTTGCGGTTAAGCTGATGTAGTGAATTTTTACCCACAAATACTTGTTTCTGAATTAATTGAATTAATTTTAGTTCTTTATAAAATCAATATCATTTTATGGAAGAACTAACGCATATCAAATCTATTATCGGAATCATTCTTGGGTTGAGTTTAACGCATCTTATCAAAGGCTCGGTTATTTTTATTCAGCATCCGGGGAGAAAGAAATTCTATTTTGTGCACTCGCTTTGGGTGTTTTATGTTTTTTTGCTGATTATTCATTTTTGGTGGTGGGAGTTTAATCTCAAGTTGATAACCGAATGGTATTTTATAGATTACTTTTTTATCATCTGCTACATTCTGATTTATTATCTGCTCTGTGCCATTTTGTATCCTGATGATTTAGTAGATTATACCGGTTATGAAGATTATTTTTATTCGCGTAAAAATTGGTTTTTTGCTATTCTGGCCATCAGTTTTATTGCCGACGTGATAGATACAGCCATAAAAGGCGGGAATTACTTTTTATACAATCAAACCGAATATTATGTCCGGATTGCAACACATGTTGGGTTTTGTCTGGTGGCGATAAAATTTCATAATAAAACTTTTCATACTATTCTGGCAATTCTGTTTATTGTATATGAACTCTCGTATATTTTAAGGTTGTTTAATGTCGAGTAGCTTCAAGATTTTAAGGTTCTAAGTTGCTAAGATTCTAAGGTTTTTTGCAGATTCAATCTTTGAGAATAAAAACTTTGTCCCCGTCCCGAATTTTCGGGATCGTGTCTTTAGTAGATTCATTCACATCAAAAAAACTCAATGAATCGCTGTGTTAACTTAACGTAACTTTGTGAAATAACTTTATTAACTTCGCATTATTGATTTAATTGATTCAAAATGAGATATAAATACGTGCAGTTATTGCTTTTTCTTTTCATTGAAATAGGCTTTTCTCAAAATAAAATCAACCTTTTCTCAGAGATCAATTATAGTTCTATTCCAGGTGTTTCCTTAAATGATTATAAATCGGTCCAGGATCGTGACACCAAATTTCAAAATCCCAATATTGCTTTAGGAATTGCTATTTCAGGCGGTGGTTCGAGGGCGCAGTTTTTTAGTATGGGCGTTCTTTTGGGGTTAGAGGAAATTGAAGAAAACAATCTGCAACGCAACTTTTTAAATGAAATCGATTATTTCTCGACCGTTTCCGGAGGTTGTTATTCGGCAGGGTATTATTTAACGATTCTAAAAAACAAACTCAATTACGACAATTGTACGTTTAATGAGTTTTATTTCTCCAAAGCTGATGCTTACAAAGATTATGTAGATAAATCGGCTACGATTTTGTCACTTCTAAACAATAGCCGAAACGAAAAAGGAGATAAAATTTCGATGACACAACGACTAGATTCGGAGATTCTGCAATACGACAATACAAATCCTGACAATCCAAATAAGTTTTCAACTCAAATGTTGATGTCTGATTTTTTTGTTCCGAAGGAAAGTAAAAACACACCCAGTTTACCGATGATGGTGGCCAATGGAACGGCTTATAACAACGGAGAACGCATTCCGTTTATGCCGCACATTATTCGCGGTTTGAATTTGAATTCGTCTTTGGCACCAAACAGAGCTTCGATTCCGTTAAATCATAATGAGGTAAATGATGGTTTTAATTTTCCGGTTACTTATGCCATTACAGCGAGTTCCGCTTTTCCGGGCGTTTTGCCAAAAGTAAAATTCGGGGTTAAAAATCAGCAGAAAATATTATGTATTATTGATGGCGGCGCTTCGGATAATATGGGATATAAAACTTTAGTCGAATTACTGCGCGATGATTCTAAAGTAGATAATAAAAACAAAAGGGCACTTTTTATTGATTGTTTGGGACAAGGAAAAAAAGAACCTTACATAAGCGATGAAAAAATCAAGCTGATTTCGCTTTTCGAAACGGCATCGTTATATACTGTTCAAACGCGTTATATCACTTTTGACAGAGATGTCGAAAATCTAATGGACCGTTATAAAATTCCGGTTTCGAATTATCAGGTAATTGGTTTTACAACGCTTCGGGATTATTTATTAAAGATGGATAAAGGTCAGAAGTATGAAGACTTGGTAACCGAATTAAAAAGTTCAGACGACGATTATTCGACCTGGCTTCGGTTTTATGCCAATTTCAAAAAAGAGTTAATTGATCAGTTTGGAGAGCTTAGTTTTAAAAGAGATAAGGATGGCGAAGTAATTTTGGCCACTTTAACCCGGGATAAATTCAACGAATTAACGGCAAGCGAAATCCTGATCTTATATGAATTTGCTTCTCATGTTCAAACCAAACTACGCATCGCTCCTGAAGAAAGAGAAGTCTTATTGCTTGCCGGCCGCCTGGCAACCTTTTTGAAAACAAATGAACTTAAAGATTTGTTAGTCGAGCGTAAGTAGGATTATTCCACAGAGATACACAAAGATTTTTCACAGAGGTTCGCAAAGGATATGTAAAAACCTCTTTGTGTATCTCAGTTTTTTTATTTGTGTATCTCTGTGAAATAGTTTTAATCTAACAGAGATTCACAAAGTATTAATACTCTGTGCAACTCCGTGGAAAATCTTTGTGTATCTGTGTGGTAAAGCTCCATGACTTCTAGAAATTATGTAACACGTCGGAAAATTTATGTAACACGTTGTGAAAACTTTAAAATTACTTTAGCATTATTAATATTTAAAGAAATCAAACATGAAAACGAAAAGATTATTACTCGCCTTAATACTAAGCATTGGCTTATTTACAACATCTTGCAGCAATGATGATAATGAAGGGGAAACACTAGTTCCGCTAACAGGAAAATGGGATCTTAGCAAAACGGGAACTGTTATAAGCGGAACAGAAACATTGACTGATGCACCAGAAAATCAAAGTGGATGTAACAAAGATTATTTAGAACTAAAATTAGATAATACAGCAAACGTTGGAGATTATAGTACAACTGCTTGTACATTAACAGTTCAGTCAGGGATTTATTCGAGATCACACAATAATCTAACTACCGTTATAAATGGTGTAACTAAAACTCAGGATATCCTGAATCTTACGCTTAACGAATTAAAAGTGAAAGATGCAGCTGGTGTTATCACGGTTTATACAAGATAATTCATGCTATCTTATTTGCTGAATCTCAATTGAGACGAAGCTAAACGGAAACGGCTTAAGGGCTGTTTCCGTTTTTTTTGCTTTTTATTTCACAGAGATACACAAAGAATTACATAGAGATTCGCAAAGATTTTAAAAAATACTTTGTATATCTCGGTGAAACCTTCTTGAATCTCTGTGAAATAACTTTTTCCTTTTAAACTTTGTCGTATTCTTAGCAAACATTTCCTTAAATTTGCTTCCTTTATATAAAAATACTAGTTATAAACACAAAGCTATGTTACAAATCGCATTTATTAGAGAGAATCAGGAGAAAGTAATCAAGGCTTTAGCAAAACGAAATATCGATGCTAAAAGCGTTGTTGAAGAGGTCGTGCAATTAGACGAAAACCGTCGTGCTACACAGGTAGAATTAGACAATACTTTAGCTGAATCTAATAAATTATCCAAAGATATAGGCGAATTAATGAAAGCGGGGGAGAAGTCTAAAGCCGCAATCTTAAAAGAAAAAACCGTTTCATTAAAAGAAAAAAGTAAAGAATTAGGTGAAAAAGCAGAAGCTTTGGCAACCGAATTGACGAATAAATTATACACATTGCCAAACCTTCCGGCTGATATTGTTCCTGAAGGAAAAACTCCGGATGATAATTTGAATGTTTTTCAGGAAGGTGATATTCCGGTTTTGCATGAAAATGCACAACCTCACTGGGAATTGGTAAAGAAATACGATATTATCGATTTTGAATTGGGTGTAAAAATTACAGGCGCAGGTTTTCCGGTGTACAAAGGAAAAGGTGCTCGTTTGCAGCGTGCCTTAATTAACTATTTCTTAGATAAAAATACAGCTGCAGGATACAATGAAGTTCAGGTACCGCATTTGGTAAACGAGGCTTCAGGTTACGGAACAGGACAATTGCCAGACAAAGAAGGTCAAATGTACCATTCAACCATTGATGATTTATATTTGATTCCAACGGCTGAGGTTCCGGTTACGAATTTATTTCGTGATGTTATTTTAAACGAAAGCGAATTACCCGTTTTACATACGGCTTATACACCATGTTTCCGTCGTGAGGCAGGTTCTTATGGAGCACACGTACGCGGATTAAACCGTTTGCATCAATTTGATAAAGTAGAAATCGTACGTATCGAACATCCGGATAATTCTTATCAGGCACTTGATGGAATGGTGGAGCACGTAAAAGATATTTTGAAGGAATTGAAATTACCATACCGTGTTTTACGTCTATGCGGTGGCGATATGGGATTCACATCGGCTTTGACATATGATTTTGAAGTGTTTTCTACAGCGCAGGATCGTTGGTTAGAAATTAGTTCAGTTTCTAATTTTGAGACTTTCCAGGCCAATCGTTTGAAATTACGTTTTAAAGACAAAGACGGAAAAAACCAATTGGCGCATACACTTAACGGAAGTTCATTGGCTTTGCCAAGAGTTTTGGCCGGAATTTTAGAAAATTACCAAACGCCGGAAGGAATCGTAATCCCAGAAGTTTTACGCCCTTACTGCGGATTTGATATTATAGATTAACTAGTTTACAGTACAGTCTCAGTATTCAGTCACACTCTGAAAACTGAGACTGAAACGGGATACTTTAAAAAGAACCAGATATGAGCGCAGTATTAAATTGGAATGTAGATCCTGTTATTGTTATGATTACAGATAGTTTTCCTTTGAAATATTATGGTGCTCTTTTTGCTTCCGGACTTTTACTTGGGTATTATATTGTCAGAAATATTTATAAAAAAGAGAAGTTGCCCTTAAATAATCTGGATAGTCTGTTGGTTTATGTAATTGTAGGTACAATTTTAGGAGCCCGATTAGGACATTGTATTTTTTATGAACCTGAATATTTTTTGAAACATCCAATCGAAATTCTTTTGCCTATTCAGAAAATAGGCGGCGTTTATAAGTTTGTTGGTTTTCAGGGATTAGCGAGTCATGGGGGTACAATCGGGGTTTTAATTGCTATAATTTTATATTGCAAAAAGTATAAAGTGAATTTTTTATGGCTGTTGGACAGAATGGCAATTGGAGTTCCGGTTACAGCGGCTTTTATCAGGCTGGGTAATTTTATGAATTCTGAAATCTACGGAAAACCTACAAATGGAAATTGGGGAGTTGTTTTTCAACGAGATGATTTAATTCCGAGGTATCCAACGCAATTGTATGAGGCATTTTCGTATTTATTGATTTTTGGAATTTTATTTTGGATGTATAAATCAGAAAGAACAAAACAAGCAAGCGGTTTACTATTTGGGACTTTTCTGGCACTGTTGTTTTTAGCCCGGTTTTTAATCGAATTTTTTAAGGAAAATCAAGAAAGTTTTGAGAATAATATGCTGATCAATATGGGACAAATTTTAAGTATCCCTTTTATATTAATTGGCTTAACTTTGATTGTTTGGAAATCAAAGGTTGAAATTAAATAGTAGTTTACAGTCGCAGTCACAGTTTACAGTAGATTGCGTGCAAAAACTGAGACTGACTAAAAAACTGAAATATGAAAAACATCCTTATTTATATCGTTTTGTTGTGGTCCGGTTTTGTATTCTCTCAAAATGAGCAACTGGCTCAATATTACTATGATAAAGGTGATTTTGAAAAAGCGAAGATCAGTTACGAAGAGCTTTTAAACAGCGCACCATCAAATACCCAATATTTTTTAAGAACGGTTGATTGTTATCAGCAACTGCAGCAATTTGCTTTGGCTGAAAAAATGATTCAGGATCGTTATAACAGATACAAACAAGGTGTTTTTTTAGTGGAATTAGGGTATAATTTCCAGCTTCAGAAAAACGATTCAAAAGCCAAAAATTACTACGATCAGGCTATCGAAAAAATCAAAACAAATGCGAACGATGTTTACGGAATCGGGAATTCTTTCGAGAAAAAAGTATTGCTGGAATATGCGTTAAAAGCCTATCAAACGGCAATGCAGGTCCAGCCCAATTACAATTTCAATTTCCAAATCGGAATGTTATATGGCCAGTTAGGAAAGACCGATCAAATGATTGATCTTTTACTTACGGAATCTTATCAGAATCCGCAAAATGCCAATTTGATTCAGACACAATTATCGCGTTTTATGAACGGCGAAACCGACAATACGGCTTTTAAAGATGCAATGCGAAAAGCATTAATTCTAAAAACGCAAAAAGATCAGGATGTATTTTGGAATCACTATTTAAGCTGGTTTTATGTACAACAGAAGGAATTTGGCAAAGCTTTTATTCAGGAAAAAGCGATTTACAAGCGCGAACCTGAGTCGCTTTCAAGCATTGTCAATCTAAGTCAGTTTGCACTAAACGAAGATGACACAGAGACGGCGGCTGAAATTCTGAACTTTATTCTTCTTAATACCAAAGATTTAGATTTATTGGTGCAGACCAATTACTATTTAATGGAAATTAAAATTGATAAAGCACAGGAAAAAGAGTATCCAATAATCGATGCTGAATTACAACAATTGCTTACAACCTATGAAATAACTCCTTTTACCTTATCTTTGCAATTAATTCAGGCGCATTTTAAGGCATTTAATTTAAAAAAGCCAGAAGAGGGTATCGCAATTGTAAAAAAGGCCTTAGAGCTTAATTTGAATGATTACCAGGAAGCAGATGCTAAAATGGAGTTGGGAGATATTTTGCTTTTGCAGGAAAAGTTCAATCAGGCGTTAATTTATTATTCGCAGATTCAATTGGATTTAAAGAATGATGTGATGTCGCACGAAGCGAGTTTGAAAGCAGCAAAAACAAGTTATTATAAAACTGATTTTGAATGGGCTTTAAAACAGTTCAAAGAATTAAAGTCGGCTAACACGCAGCTGATTGCCAACGATGCTCTGGAATATTTTTTATTGATAAATGACAACACCGTTGCCGATTCGACACAAACAGCATTGAAGCAGTTTGCAAAAGGTGATTTTTTAATTTATCAGAATAAAAAACAAGAAGCGATTACACAGTTTCAGAACATTCTGAAAACTTATAAAGGACAGGAAATAGAAGCTGTAACAATGTTGCGTTTAGGTAAAATTTACGAAAGTCTGAAGGATTATAATTCGGCTTTAAGCCAATACCAGCAGATCATTGACCATCATAGCGACGGAATTTATGTTGATGAAGCATTGTTTTTTTCGGCAGAAATTTACAACGGCGAATTAAAAGATATTGAAAAAGCAAAAGCTTTGTATGAAAAGGTAATTTTTAACCATCAGGACAGTATTTACTTTGTTGATGCCAGAAAAAAATACCGTGAGTTAAGAGGAGATAAGAATTTGTAAAATTCCAAAAAGCAAATTCCAAATTCCAAAAAGAATAGAATTAATAATATGACGATTTGTTTTAAGATTTTAAGAAGAAAAAAGCTCAGAACCTTAGAACCTTAGAATCTCAGAACCTTTAAAAAATGATAATTTACAACGTTACCACCAATATACACGAAAGCGTTCATGACCAATGGTTAAAGTGGATGCAGGAAAAACACATACCTGAAATTCTGGCAACAGAAAAGTTTTCGTCTGCAAGAATTGTCAGGGTTTTAATTGAAGAAGAGATGGGCGGCATTACCTATTCAGTTCAATATGTTACTGATAGTAAAGAAACACTGGATCAATATTATATTGAAGACGAACCGGCATTTCACAAAGAAGCTTTAGAATTGTTCGCAGACAAAATGCTTTCTTTCAGAACGGAACTGGAAGTTATTTCAGAACATTAATTTGAGTTTTCAGTCTCTCCCAATAGCTATTGGGATCAGATTTCATTAATAAAATTAGTATGGAAATTCGATTTCAAACAAAAGAAGAGAGCAATAGACAGCAGCAAGAGGAATTTTTGAAGTTGTCGAAGGTAGAAAGAATTTATAGTTTTCTGCGTTTAAGTGAGAGAATAAGTAAATTTCCTGTGAAAAATAAGGTAGATAAAAACAAAGATAATTTTCAGATTGTAATTGATCGTAACGATAAAAAATAAAACTTTGCGTCTTCGAGCCTTCGTGGCAAAATAAGAAATAAAAAATAAACTTGGTGTCTTAGCGACTTAGTGGCAAAAGAACCATAGTGCCTTCGCGGTAAATAAAATATATAATGGAAAAAGTAAAGGCCAAAAAACATTTAGGACAACACTTCTTAAAAGATGAAAGTATTGCAAAAGCAATTGCTGATACCTTGAGCTTAAAAGGATACGATGAGGTTCTGGAAATAGGACCAGGAATGGGTGTGTTGACTAAGTATTTGCTTGACAAACCAATTAATACGCACGTGATTGAGATCGATACCGAATCTGTGACGTATTTGGGTGAAAATTATCCGAAATTAAAAGATCAGATTATCTCTCAGGATTTTCTGAAATACAATATCAATGAAGTTTACAAAGACAAACAATTCGCTATAATTGGCAACTTTCCTTATAATATCTCGACTCAGATTGTTTTTAGAACATTAGAGTTTAGAGATCAGATTCCAGAGTTTTCGGGAATGTTTCAAAAAGAAGTTGCGGAGCGAATCTGCGAGAAAAAAGGCTCGAAGGCTTACGGAATCTTATCTGTTTTAGCCCAGGCTTTCTATGTTACTGAGTATTTGTTTACTGTTGACGAAAATGTTTTTATTCCTCCGCCCAAGGTGAAGTCGGGTGTGATGAAAATGACCCGAAAGGAAGATTATAGTCTTCCATGTGGTGAAAAGTTGTTCTTTACGGTAGTGAAAACTGCTTTTCAGCAAAGACGAAAAACATTACGTAACAGTTTGAAAACATTAAATTTAACTGATGATTTGCGATTAGACACTATCTTTGATAAACGTCCCGAGCAACTTAGTGTAGAAGAATTTATTGAACTGACTCAAAAAATAGAAGCCGATGGAGTTCAAAGTTAGCAAAGAATTAATCCACCAATTAGAAGAGCATATTGTTAATAAAAACGACAAAGAACTTGAAGTTTTATTAAACGATTTGCACCACGCCGATATTGCCGAAATCCTGGACGAGCTGGATTTCGACGAAGCAACTTATATTTTCAGGGTTTTAGATAGTGATAAAACAGCAGAAATTCTTCTTGAGTTAGAAGATGATTTGCGTGAAAACATCTTAAGCCGACTTTCGCCTAAAGAAATTGCTGAAGAGCTTGATGAGCTTGAAACCAATGATGCGGCCGATATTATCGGTGAACTTTCACAAGAAATCAAAGCCGAAGTAATTTCGGAAATGCTTGACGTCGAACACGCAAAAGACATTGTCGATTTGTTGCGTTACGACGAAAATTCTGCAGGTGGTTTGATGGGAAAAGAGTTGGTAAAAGTCAATGAAAATTGGAATGTACTGACTTGCGTAAAAGAAATGCGTATTCAGGCAGAAAATGTTTCCAGAGTACATTCGATTTATGTGGTCGATGATGAAAACCGCTTAAAAGGGAGATTATCATTAAAAGATTTGTTGACGACTTCGACTAAAACACAAATTGGTGACATCTATATCAGAAAATTAAATTTTGTAAATGTTGATACTGAAGATGTTGAGGTAGCACGTATCATGCAAAAATACGATTTGGAGGCTATTCCTGTTGTGGATGAACTCGGTCGTTTGGTCGGAAGAATTACAATTGATGATATCGTAGACGTAATCAAGGACGAAGCCGACAAAGATTACCAGTTGGCAGCGGGTATTACACAAGACGTTGAATCAAACGATAGTGTTTTGGAGTTAACCAAAGCGCGTTTACCATGGTTGTTAATTGGTATGGTAATCGAAATTGTGGCTTCTTTTGTATTGAAAGGAAACGAAGCAACATTTCAAAAATATTCCACTTTAATTATTTTTGTTCCATTGCTTTCGGCTACAGCCGGAAATATTGGGGTTCAGGCTTCTGCGATTGTGGTACAAGGTTTGGCAAACGGAACTTTAAAAGAATTCAGCCGAGGTTATTTTAGTAAAGAGATTTCTGTATCGATGATTTCCGGAAGTATTATCTCATTACTTCTTTTAGGATATCATTCGATTATGTACCAACAATATTTAGTGGGAATGGCGATTTCAATTTCGATGATTGTAGTGATTTTATTCGCTGCGACTTTAGGAACTTTAGTGCCTCTTTTTCTTCATAAAAATAAAATCGATCCCGCAATTGCGACAGGTCCGTTTATTACAACAACCAATGACGTTTTTGGAATTATGCTCTACTTTGGAGTGGCCAAATTGATTCTTGGATTTTAGATTTTTGCCACAAATTAATAGATTACAGTGATTTAAGATCCTTAAAATCTATGTAATTTGCAAACCGAAAAGATGCTATTAACCAGCCAATAAATAAGCAATGAAAGTACATATAATTGGAGGAGGGAATCTAGGGGTTTCTATTGCCTTGGGAATTGCCAAATTCTCCAAAAACAATCAGGTTACAGTAACAAGAAGAAACACTGCCAGTATTCAATATTTAACAGAATACGGAATTACGGTTTCTAATGATAATAAACACAATATTCAGGAAGCTGATGTGGTAATTTTAACTATTAAACCGTATCAGGTTGATACTGTTTTTGCTGAAATTTTACCGGTAATCAAAGGCAAAACGATTGCTTCTGCAGTAAGCGGTTTGTCCCTTGATGTGCTTCAATCTAAAACAAATAATGA
The DNA here is from genome assembly GCF_001427905.1 of Flavobacterium sp. Root420. Classification (GTDB taxonomy): domain Bacteria; phylum Bacteroidota; class Bacteroidia; order Flavobacteriales; family Flavobacteriaceae; genus Flavobacterium. The sequence goes on along the minus strand of NZ_LMEF01000008.1, from coordinate 37,517 downwards.
ATATCCGGTAATCCGAATCATGCCGAATATAGCAGCGCAATTTGGTGAATCAGCGACTTGTATTTCTTTTCCTGAAAAAGACAGAGAAAAAGCGTTGCCAATTGTTGATTTGTTCCAGGATTTAGGAACAGCTCCGGTTATTGACGAAAAATTAATGGATGCGGCCACAGTTCTTGGAGCGTGCGGAACGGCTTATGCCTTACGATATATACGTGCGTCTATGCAAGCCGGAATCGAAATTGGTTTTGATTCGCAGACAGCTTTGGCAATTGCAGCACAAACCGTAAAAGGAGCTGCAAAAATGTTGTTAGAGGAAAAAGTGCATCCGGAACAATTAATCGACCGTGTAACCACGCCTCAGGGCTGTACAATCGTTGGTTTGAATGAAATGGAGCACAATGGTTTTAGTTCATCTTTAATAAAGGGAATTAAGACTTCTTTGAAACAGATTAAGGGATAAACTTTAAAAAAGAAATTCCAATATAAAAAATTCCAAATTCCAATGTTTTATCGTTGGGATTTGGAATTTTTTATATTGGAATACTCGGTTTTTTGTTATTTCGACGGAGGAGAAATCACACACGTGGCTCGCCAAAGATCGACGATTTTGATTGCGGAGTTTCTAGTGTGATTTCTCCTTCGTCGAAATGACAATGTTACGTGATAATTAGAGTTTTAATCAACTAAAAACCTCAAAATGCTCAACCTTTTCTTCAAATTCTAAAAGAAAATGAACATCCTCAGGGTAATATTTCGCTTTTTTAAAGTCTTCTCCGGCAAAATTTTTAATTACTTCGAGATTCTCCCAATACGTGATCAAAGTAAAATGACCTTCATTGTTTTTGATATTTCTTAAAAAGGATAATTTTATAAAACCGGGTGTTTTTGAATAATCAGGAATAGCGGTTTTTTGTAGAAATTCGGTGTAAACCTCGTAATCTTCCACTTTTGTTTTTCCGTGCCAGATTCTTGCAATCATAATAAGTAAGTTTTAAAGTTAGTTATTACAGTATTCTATTAAACCAGCAATTTGATTTTCGTCTAAAGTTTTCGAGAATACCATTTTATGATAATCAATTCCATATAATTCAACTTTGTTGCTGTCAATTTTATTTTCTTTATTAGTTAGCCATTTTATATAAATCAAAGAGTCTATTTTTCTAAGTGCCGGTCCAGTAGATTTTGCGTCTTTTTTATGGCAAGCAGCGCAATTTGAATTGAAGATTTCTTTTCCTTTCTCACCGTTTTCTGTGAATTTATGTGTTCCGCAGAAATCTTTTGGGCGATCTTGTGTTGCACAGCCTGGATTTTCTGGTTTAGATGTTTTCATTTGATAAAATATCAACCCAACAAGCAAAATGATCACTACTATTGAAGAAAAAAGTATTTGATTAATTCTTTTCATTTAAAGTAAAATTGGAATTTGGTTATTTAAAAAAATTGGAATTTTACTTTTTTATAAGTTGAATATATTTCAAACCACATTCTGAAATCTTAGTATAAGAATTCGTAGAATTGCCATAATTTTGAATTGTAAGTGTGTCTTTTACATAGCTTGCGTCAATTCCAACTGGTATTTCTAATTCTTTTGGTTCTGATTCTGTAATTGAATCGTTTTCCTGATTGCTGATATCTCCTTCATATTCATCCCATTTTATTCCTTCCAAAAACAAATATTTTTCGTCCGATTCATTTTTAGAAAAAATAGCCTTGCCTTTTGCTCTACGAGTATTTGTTTTTAAGAAGTATTGATATCCGTCTTTGGTCTTTGTTATTTCTACAGAAATGTCACATTCAGCTGTTTTATAAATTCCTTCAATTGATTCTTCGTTTTTATTTGTTTGAAGAGACATCTCGACTTTAGGAATATTTTTCTCTACTACAGTTTCTGCTTTTTTATTGGTACAAGCTGAAATTAGTATAATAGAGAAAATAGTATAAAAGATTTTATAAGTTGATTTCATTGAAGTTAAGTGGTTTTCTTAGACAAAACATACTTCAAATAAACAAATCCGAAAATTCCGGAAAGTACAGAAGCAATCAAAATGGCAATTTTGGAAAAAACAATAGTCTCAGGATCTTTGAAGGCCAAAATGGTAATGAAGATTGACATCGTAAAACCAATTCCGCCCAACATTCCGGCACCTAAAATATGAGTCCATTTTAATTTTTTTGGTAAAACGCAATAACCGGCACTTACACCCATAAAAGAGAAAAGCAAAATCCCTAATGGTTTACCAATAACAAGTCCTAGAATAATTCCGTAAGTATTAGAATGATTTAATCCCTGATGCCAGTCAGAGCCAATTGCAATGCAAGTATTGGCGACAGCAAACAATGGCAGTATTACAAAAGCTACAGGTTTATGTAAAAAGTGTTCCAGTTTATGTGAAATTGATTTTTCGCCACCATCCCCAAACGGAATTACAAATGCCAATATTACGCCCGTAATCGTAGCGTGAACACCAGAATTGAGCATAAAATACCACATAGCAATTCCCCCAATTAAATACGGAATCAGATTGTGGACTTTCATTCGGTTGAAAACAAATAAGACTGCCCAAATTCCTAAAGCAATGGCAAGATTGGCGAAAGAAATTGAAGTGGTATAAAAAATGGCAATTACAATGATAGCGCCCAAATCGTCAATAACAGCCAAGGCGGTTAAAAATACTTTTAGTGAAGGCGGAACCTTGTTTCCTAACAATGACAAAATTCCAATTGCAAACGCAATGTCTGTTGCCATCGGAATTCCGGCTCCATTTTGAGTTGAAGTTCCATAGTTCAAGGCTAAAAATATTCCCGCAGGAACCAACATTCCGCCTAAAGCTGCCATTAAGGGTAAGGAGGCATTTTTAATACTCGATAATTCTCCATGGTAAATTTCGCGTTCCAATTCTAAACCAATCAACAAGAAGAAAATTGTCATTAATCCGTCATTGATCCAGTGTGTGATGGAATGTCCGCCTAAATCTTTTTCCCAAAAAGCTATATATTCAGTCTGAAAAGAGGAATTGGCAAGATAAAGCGAAATAATAGTAACAAAAAGCAATAACAGCCCTCCCGATTTTTCGTTAGCAAAAAAGGATTTAAAAGTTTTAGTCAATTTCATTGGTGAGAATTTAAGCTGATTTGAAGATGAATATCGGAAAGAATTCTCAGCGGAGTTATTTTCAAAGTTAAAAAAAATATAAGCAATAAAAAATTCCGACAAAGGTTAAGACTTTTAAAGTTTGGTTTTAATTATTCTCGCAAAGTAGCCAAGCTGCAAAGTTTAGTTTTTCTTAAGTCATTTTTCTTTGCGCCTCTGCGACTTTGCGAGATTAAAATAAAATAAGCTGTATTTTTGTTTTTCATTAGCATAATAAAAATTTTAGACATGAGTGTAAAAATTCTACATATTGACAGCAACAATCCTATTCTTTGGCAACAACTTGAAGAAGCCGGTTTTGAGAACCACGCCGATTTTAAATCTTCAAAGGAAGAAATTGAAGCTAAAATTCAGGATTATAACGGAATCGTAATCAGAAGCCGTTTTAAAATCGACAAAACGTTTTTAGATAAAGGAGCCAATTTACAGTTTATTGCCAGAGTTGGCGCGGGTTTAGAAAGTATCGATTGCGATTATGCCGAGACAAAAGGAATCCATTTAATTGCTGCCCCTGAAGGTAATCGCAACGCTGTTGCAGAACATTCGTTAGGTGTAATTTTATCTCTTTTTAATAATCTGAATCAGGCTGACGCCGAAATAAGAGCCGGCCATTGGAATCGTGAAAGCAATCGCGGTCATGAACTCGACGGAAAAACGGTCGGGATTATTGGTTATGGAAATATGGGAAAAGCTTTTGCCAAAAAACTTCGCGGTTTTGATGTTGATGTCTTATTTTACGATATTCTGGACAATGTAGGTGACGAAAATGCCACGCAAGTCTCTTTGGAAGAATTACAAAAAAGAACTGATGTTTTGAGTTTACATCTTCCGTGGACACCAGAAACGGACAAAATGGTAAATGCAGTTTTTATAAATGCATTTGCAAAGCCATTTTGGATCATTAATACTTCGCGTGGTAAAAATATCGTTACAGCGGATTTGGTTGAAGCCATGAAGTCTAAAAAGATTCTGGGGGCAGGTTTAGATGTTTTGGAGTATGAGAAATTATCTTTTGAAACCCTTTTTCAGGATAAAAATACGCCGGAAGCTTTTCAATATTTATTAGAAGCTAAAAATGTTTTACTAACACCACACATTGCAGGCTGGACTTTTGAAAGTCATGAACGTTTGGCACAGGTTATTGTAGATAAAATCAAAGCAGTTTATGCTCAATAGCCCAATGTGGCTAAGACTTAAGGAGTTGTATTTTTTCTGTAAAATGAATTTAGTTTTTAATAATAAGTCTTTTCTTTAAAAGTAACATTCGGAATTAGTTTTTAAGATTATTTTTTTCTAATATTGTTCGGAAAATTTTTAACAAAATTTTTAGAGAGGAGCGGCCGAAAATCCTAAAAAGAGTAGGGTTTAACTAACTAATTTTATTAATTATGATTGAATGGTACAAAAAAGTAGTTTTCGAAAACTATGCAAATTTCAGAGGAAGAGCCAGAAGAAGTGAATATTGGTATTTCCGTTTGGCTAGTACAATTATCTTTTTATTGTTTGTTGTTTTAGGAGTTATTATATACGCGGCTACAGATAATGGCCCTTTGGCTCTTGGTTTAGCTTATGGCTTACTTATGCTTTATGCACTAGGAACAATGGTTCCGTCTTTGGCAGTTTCAGTTCGAAGAATGCACGATATTGGTAAAAGTGGCTGGACTATTTTGGTAGCTATGATTCCATTAGTTGGTCCAATTTGGATTTTGGTACTGTTATTCACAGAAGGAGATTCAGGTGAAAACTATTATGGAAATGATCCAAAAAATGAAATTGAAGAAATTAATGAAATCGGAAACGTTGAATTACAATAATTTACAATAAATAAAAATGGAAAATACAAAACCAGAAGCTTGGAACACACCATCAACTCCAACACAAGAGAATAAAAAAGTTGTTGCCGGAGTTCTAGGTATTTTATTAGGAGGATTTGGAATACATAAATTCATCTTAGGATATACACAAGAAGGGATTATTCAAATAGTAATCACTTTGGTTACTTGTGGAATCGGAAGTTTAATAGGCTTCATTGAGGGAATTATTTACCTGACGAAAACAGACGAAGAATTTTATCAGACTTATCAAGTAGGAAAAAAAGGCTGGTTCTAAAACAAAAAAATCCCATCTGCAATGGCGGATGGGTTTTCTTTTTAATGATAATTGATTTTAAAATTTAAATTAAGATTATGGAAAATACACAATCAGAGTTTGGAACTCCTAAGCCAGAAAATAAAAAAGTTGTTGCTGGAATTTTTGGAATTTTACTAGGAGCTTTAGGAATTCATAAATTCTATTTAGGTTACACCAAAGAAGGAATAATTCAAATACTTCTTAATCTTTTATGCGGACTAGGTAGTTTAATAGGACTTATAGAAGGGATTCTTTATCTAACAAAGACCGACGAAGAGTTTTACCAAACGTATCAGGTTGGTAGAAAACCCTGGTTTTAGAATATAAAAAATCCCGTTAGTAATTTTTTACTAACGGGATTTTCTTTTTATATCGAATCACAATTAATCTTCTTTCTCAGATAATTTTCGTTCTAATTCTATTTGAAATTCTTCAATAACAGGTTTCATAGTGCTCTCCGGAATATCGGCGATCCTGATATACATTAAACCGTCAATAGCATTGTTAAATAAAGGATCGACATTAAAAGCTACAACACGCGCATTTTGCTTGATGTATTTCTTAATTAAAACAGGCAAACGTAAATTACCTGGTTCTAATTCGTCAATGATTTTATCAAATTTATTTAAATCTGATTCCGCTTCATCAAAAATAAAATCTTTATCGGCATCTTTCAGTTTTACTTTATAAGCTTTCTTCGGATGAATATATTGTGCAATATAAGGATCGTAATAATTCGATTTCATAAACTCAATCATTAATGACTTAGAGAAATCTGAAAATTGATTACTAATACTTACACCACCTAACAAATATTTGTGTTCAGGATAACGCAAAGTAGTATGGATAATTCCTTTCCATAATAAGAATAAAGGCATTGGTTTTTGCTGATATTCTTTTACGATAAACGCACGACCCATTTCGATCGATTTGTGCATCATATCATGCAATTCTGGTTCGAATCTAAAAAGATCATTAAGATAAAAACCTTCAATTCCGTATTTCGGATAAATTTCAGAACCCAATCCCATGCGGTAAGCACCAGCAATTTTCTTGGTTTCATCATCCCATAAAAACATATGGTGGTAATATTGGTCAAATTTATCGATGTCGATAGATTCATTGGTTCCTTCGCCCACTTCACGGAAAGTAATTTCACGTAAACGGCCAATTTCATGCAATACATTCGGAATAGATTTTGCTGTTGCAAAAAATACTTCGTAGTTTTTACTTTGCAGCAAACGGCAATCACTATTTCTTAAAGCATCAACTTCAGCAATCATTTTTGATTCGCTGGCAGGAGTTACGATTTTTTTAGGCGCTTTTGGTATTTTTAAACTTGCAGTATCAATCAGTTTGCTGTCCTTTTCAAATGGATTGGCAAGCATATACGTTTTCTTTCTTAAGAATTCTGAATACTCTTCAAATGATTCAATTTCGTTTTGTTCGTTTACGGAGATCGGTTTACCAATACGAACTTTAATGACACGATCTTTTTGGGTTAACAATTCAGAAGGCAGTTTTGCAGTACGCAAAGTATCATCAATTTTAGAAAGCCAATAGAATAATTTGCTGTTTTTAGCGTGGAAATAAATCGGTACAACCGGAACTTTTGCTTTTCTGATTAACTTCAAAGCACCCTCTTCCCAAGGTTTATCAACAACTAATTTCCCGTCTTTATAAGTCGAAACTTCCCCGGCAGGGAAAATTCCCAAAGGTTTTCCATCACTTAAGTGGCGCAAAGTTTCCTTAATTCCCACCACGCTTGATTTGGCATCCTTATGGTTTTCAAAAGGATTAACCGGCATGATGTATTTTTTAAGCGGAACAATTCGGTGTAATAAAAAGTTGGCGATGATTTTGAAATTTGGTTCTCTTTCCAACATTAATTTCAACAACAAAATACCGTCAATCCCTCCAAGCGGATGATTTGAGATGGTAATATAAGCACCATCTTTTGGTAAACGTTTTAAATCTTCTTCAGGAATTTCAAATTTGATTTCCATCTCATCCAAAATTCCGTTTAAAAACGCAAGATCCTCTAAATGTTTATTGTGATCGTAAATTTTATTAAGGGTAGAGATCTTAAGAACCTTCATAAGAATCCAGCCTGAAAAAGTACCGAAAACTCCGTACTTATCAACATTTATTGCCTTTGCAACTTCTTTCGCGGTAACTAAACCCATGTACTATTTTTAATTTATTAGAGCAGCGAACAAAGATAACAAAAAACTCTACTTTTCGTTGATTCCAACACAAACTTTCCACTTTTTTATTACATTTGAATTCCTAAAAATAAACTGTAATGAAAATTATTTCTTATAATGTAAACGGAATCAGAGCCGCAATTTCTAAAGGATTTATCGAATGGTTACAACAGGCAAATCCTGATGTTATTTGCCTTCAGGAAATAAAAGCGACCCAGGAACAAATTCCCGTTGATGATATCACGGCCGCAGGCTATCCTTTTCAATATTATTATCCCGCAACAAAAAAAGGGTATAGTGGTGTGGCTATCCTTTCTAAAATAAAACCTAACAATGTCGTTTTCGGAACCGGAATTCATCATATGGACTTTGAAGGTCGTAACCTTCGTGCCGATTTTGATGATTGTTCTGTCATGAGTTTATACCTTCCGTCAGGAACAAATATTGAAAGATTAGATCATAAATTTATGTTTATGGATGACTTTCAAAACTATATCAACGAATTAAAAGTAACTATTCCGAATCTGATTATTTGTGGCGATTACAACATTTGCCACGAAGCGATCGATATTCATGATCCGGTGCGTAATAAAACGGTTTCTGGGTTTTTACCCGCAGAACGTGCCTGGCTTGACGGTTTTATGAAATCCGGATTTATCGATAGTTTCCGTCATTTCAACAAAGACCCGCATCATTATTCGTGGTGGAGTTATCGTGCAGGAGCCCGCGGAAATAACAAAGGCTGGCGTATCGATTATAATTTGGTAAGCGATTCCATGGAGCACCGATTAAAACGTGCTGTTATTCTTCCGGATGCTATACATTCTGATCATTGCCCGGTTTTAGTCGAAATTGAATAAAGTTTGGTATTGTTCTTGTTGAGAGAAAAGCGAACGTAGAACGGATATAATCGAACAGTTTTGGAATTTGGAATTTTTTTTATTGGAATTTCAAGAAGCTATTTCCTGCTGTCCTTCCAAATCTTTTGTGTCCGCCGCAGCGGACACAAAAGGATTTTCCCTCCCATCAGGGCTAGGGTCTCCGTTAAACAAGAAATTTTGAATTATTAATACCCTCCAAATAAAACCAAAAGTAAAATGATTAAAAAGGCCTCTATCGGATTACTAGTTGTGGCGTTGTCTATGACTTCATGTGTATCCAAGAAAATCTACAACGATCTTGAAACCAAATATTCAGATCTTAAAAAAGAAAATCGTTCCATCGCTGATGAAAATGCTGAACTGCAAAAATCAAAAAATCAGCTGGAATTAGATCGTGATAAACTAACCAAAGATTTAGCCAGCACAAAAGACGATCTTGCTAAGCAAAAAGCAGATCTTGCTGCCGAGCAAAAAAAATACAAAGTATTACAGGATTCTTATAATGCATTAGAGAAAAACAGCAATGATGCATTAGAAAGTAATATGGCCAAAAACCGTGAATTGTTAGCGCAATTAGAGGCAAAATCTAAAAAATTAGCCGAAGAGCAAGCGCGTTTAGATAAAACGGCAAGTCGCTTAAACGAACTTGAAGCGATGATCGCTGCAAAAGAAGCGGCAATGAAAAAACTAAAAGAAACGTTATCTAAAGCCTTAAATGGTTTTGAAGGTAAAGGTTTGACAGTTGAACAAAAAAACGGAAAAGTATATGTTTCTATGGAAAACAAATTGCTTTTCAATTCAGGAAGCTGGGCTGTTGGTGTTGAAGGTAGAAAAGCGGTTGTGGAGTTAGGAAAAGTATTAGGAGATAATCCGGATCTTTCAGTTCTCATTGAAGGACACACAGATGACGATCCATATGCAGGTTCAGGACCTATTGCAAACAACTGGGATTTATCAACTAAAAGAGCAACTGCCATTGTAAATATTTTAAGTGAAAACACTAAAATCAACAAACAAAAACTAACAGCAGCCGGTCGAAGCGAATTTTCTCCATTGGCAAGCAACGCAACTCCGGAAGGAAAAGCAAAAAACCGCAGAATCGAAATCATCTTAACGCCAAGATTAGATGAAATCGCTGAAATGCTTAATAGTATTAATTAAAGCACATAGGTTCAAAGGTACAAAGGCTCAGAGTTTTTAACTTTGAGCCTTTTTTATGCTTAAAAGTTTTAAAAGAATCTTGTGCTTTTTTTAACCTTTATCAAATTTTGATTTGAAAAATCCCTTTGTACCTTTGTTCCTCTGCAACTTTGAACCTTAAAAAGAAAAGAATGATCTACACAACTTTACCCAATACCGATATAAAAGTTAGTAAAATATGTCTCGGAACGATGACTTTCGGGCAGCAAAATACAGAAGCAGAAGGTCATGCCCAAATGGATTATGCACTTGAAAGAGGTGTAAACTTTTTTGATACCGCCGAAATGTATTCTGTTCCGGCAAGTGAAGGAACTTACGGAAGTACAGAGAAAATAGTTGGAACCTGGTTTAAAAAGTCTGGAAACCGAGATAAAGTGGTTTTAGCTTCAAAAATTGCGGGTCCAAATGCGAATTTTGGCTATATGCGCGAAAAACTGGATTTCTCACCTGCAAGTATTAAATATGCCGTAGAAAATAGCTTAAAACGCCTTCAAACAGATTATATCGACCTATATCAAATGCATTGGCCGGAACGTAAAACCAACACTTTTGGACAGCGTGCTTTTAAAGTTCAAAATGACCCTTGGGAAGATAATTTCAGAGAAGTTCTGGAGACTTTTGATGGATTAATTAAAGAAGGAAAAATAAAACATATTGGTGTTTCAAATGAAAATGCCTGGGGAATGATGCGTTTTCTCGAAGAAAGCAAATATCAAAACCTGCCAAGAATCAAAACGATTCAAAATCCATATAACTTATTAAATCGTTTATTTGAGGTCGGTTCTGCTGAAGTTTCAATACATGAAAATGTTGGTTTACTCGGATATTCCCCATTAGGATTTGGAACTTTGACGGGAAAATTCTTAACCGGAGAAGAACATCCAAAGGCGAGAATTAAACTTTTTCCTCAATATACACGTTACAACAGCGAGCAATGTACACAAGCAACAAAATTATATCTGGAAATTGCTAAAAAGCACGGATTGACTTTGACAGAATTGGCAATGGGATTTGTGTTGCAACAGCCGTTTCTAACTAGTGTTATTATTGGTGCTACTACTTTGGAGCAATTAAAAGAAAATATTGATACTATCGATGTGATTCTTTCAAAAGAAATCTTAAACGAGATTGAGAAAGTTCAGGCGATTATTCCTGATCCGGCTCCTTAATTAGAATTTATGATAAACACGAATTCCACAAATTAACACAGATTCATCCGTGTTAGTTTGTGGAATTTTTTATTTATAAATATTAAAATTGATGAGAAATAATTCGTGTAAATCTGTGAAATTAGTGTTTACAAATCAAATTCATTATCCATAGCCAAAGAATCAACAGGAACAGCAGTCGAATCCGGAGCTTTAATTTTTATTAAAGAACGGGCATTTCCTGAAATGTAAACAGGTAATTGGCCAAGAGTGTCTTCCGGAATTAAAAGGCCCCGACGAAACATTAAATTCTTTAAGAACTTCTGATTCTTTACGGCATAATCTCTCAAATTACCTTCGTCATTAAACTGATACATGAATTTTCTCGGCTTCGGAATAATCGTAGCCAAAAACAAACATTCATCTACATTTAAAGCGGAAGGGCTTTTTTGGAAGTAAAAATGACTTGCCTCCCCAATTCCATACACATTTGGTCCCCATTCGATAATGTTGAAATACACTTCCAGCATTCTTTCTTTGCTCGCAATGCGATTGTTTTCTAAAATATAAACCAACAGAATTTCTTCCAGCTTTCGAGAAAGCGTTTTTTCACGGGTCAGGAAAACGTTTTTAATCAACTGCATGCTGATCGTACTGGCACCGCGTGAGAATTTTTTGGTTCTGATATTCTTTAGAATCGACTGTTTGAAAGCTTCGTTGATAAAACCACGATGCGAAAAGAAAGACGGATCTTCTGTCGTCAATACTGATTTTCTCAAATAAGGTGAAATCTGATCTAAAGGCGTGTAGTTCGGATTTGCATTTCCAACCAAAATTGGGCGCTGTTGAACATTTTGAATAATGGCGCGATAGACAAATTCTCCATTCAGTTTGTTAAGATTGGCTTCTCCGTATTTCGTGATTCTTAAATCTTCCTTATTCATTTTGCTGTCAAAAACCAGCGTATTGGGTTTGTTTTTATTGAATTTGAAATCCAGTTTATAATCAAAATTTCCCGTCGCTTCCATTCCCTGAAAATGGGTGAACAATCCGTCTGGCAACGAAACAATAAAATCCTGTGCTTTCATTTTCGGAATAGTAACTTTCAAAGTATAAACCGTGTCTGATTCTGTGTTGTAAGAAACATAAGGCTTTACTTTTATCTTGTTCAATTGCATGCTCGAGGTGCTGTCAATCGAAATAAAATCATCTCCCAACAAAAAACGATAATCAAAACGGGCATTTTTGATCACAACATCTTTGCTGGCAATTTTTAGGTGATTGATTTTTAAATTGGTAATCGAAGTAAAACCGTCAATATGCAATTCGTTTCCGTCTTTATCAATGTTTTCAACGTTTAAACGAATGGAATCAAAACTCGCTTTAAGATTGTAACGTTCATCCAAATATGGAACACGAATGGCACCGGTATCCAGATTGAAAAATCGGATGTCTGCTTTTTTGTTTCTGGGATCCGCAAAACCTTTTATGTTCCAGCGCTGATCGAAATTTTTGCTTTGCACATGAAGATTGGTTTCGAGCTGTTTGTTATCTAAAACGAGTTTACTAATCGAAATTGAGGCTTTTTTACCGTTATCATCAATTCTGAAATTCAGGTTTTCCAAATTCATATCGGTCGGAACCAAATTCAGCAATTTTGAGATAATGCGATAGGCAAAAGTCGCGTATTTTCTTTTTTCGTTAGTATCCGACTCTGATTTGTCTCTTTTCAAAAAGGCATCAAAATTTCGAATCTTTCCTTTTTTTACAAATTGAACGTAGCCGTTGTTGATTTTCAAAGTTCCAACCTGAACATCACCAATTAATAAACTGGATAAGCTGATACTGGTTTCAATTTTATGAATGTGAAAAAGCGTGTCTGCATTTTTCGGAACCAGAATAACATCCGTTAATTTAATCGTGGACAAACCATCAAATGAGGCAGATTTTACTGAAAAAGTGCTATTATAATCAACATTCATTTTGCGGGTTACTTTGGCAATGGCTTGTTTTAAAAGCGAATCGCGAAAAAAGTAAAGTCCTGAAAAAAGCACTGCTAATACCAGGGCAAGTATTAAGAGTGCTTTAGAAATTTTTTGTTTTGGAAAATTCATAAAGTAGGTTTATAAAAAATTAACCAAATAAAATACTGGCTACATCTTCAATTTTAGCGACAAGCTCAATTTTGATTCCGGTATTTTTTAAGGCGATTTTATTGTACTTGGATACAAAGATAGTATTGAATCCTAATTTTTCAGCTTCCTGAATGCGTTGGTCCACACGATTTACCGGGCGAATTTCTCCTGAAAGACCAACCTCACCGGCAAAACAAAAACCTTTTGTAACCGGAATATCTTCATTGGAGGATAAAATGGCGGCAACAACGGCTAAATCAATTGCGGGATCGTCTACAGAAATTCCACCAGTTACATTCAGGAAAACGTCTTTAGCGCCTAAACGAAATCCGGCTCTTTTTTCTAAAACAGCCAGAATCATGTTTAATCTTTTGGCATTGTAGCCAGTTGTGCTTCGTTGTGGAGTTCCGTAAACTGCGGTACTTACAAGTGATTGTATTTCGATCATTAACGGACGCATGCCTTCCATTGTAGTGGCGATAGCAGTTCCGGACATCTCTTCGTCTTTGTGAGAAATCAATATTTCAGACGGATTACTCACTTCTCGCAAACCGCTGCCTAACATTTCATAAATTCCCAATTCGGCAGTTGAGCCAAAACGGTTTTTTAAGGAACGCAAAATGCGGTAAACGTGATTTCGATCCCCTTCAAATTGCAAAACGGTATCGACCATATGCTCCAGAATCTTAGGTCCGGCGATATTTCCATCCTTAGTGATATGTCCGATTAAAATAACCGGAATATTGGTTTCTTTAGCAAATTTGATTAACTCGGCGGTAGTTTCCCTAATTTGAGAAATACTTCCGGCTGTAGATTCAATATAATCCGTATGCAAAGTCTGAATAGAATCAATAATGACAATTTCAGGCTGAATAGCTTCAATTTGTTTGAAGATGTTTTGCGTTTTTGTTTCTGTCAGAATATAACAATTGTCACTATTTGGCGTAATTCTTTCGGCACGCATCTTTATTTGTTTCTGACTTTCTTCACCGGAAACATATAAAGTTTTATAAGGTAATTTTAATGAAATCTGAAGCAAAAGGGTACTTTTTCCTATTCCGGGTTCACCTCCCAAAAGGGTCAAAGAGCCAGGAACGATTCCACCGCCTAAAACACGATTCAATTCACCATCAGTGGTATCCATTCGGATTTCCTGAGCCGAATCAATTTCATTGATTTTTAATGGACGTGGTGCTTTACCGGTTGAGGTCGGTTCACTCTTCCATGCTACTTTTTCCTGTTTCTGAATGATTTCTTCGGCAATAGTATTCCATTCTTTGCAGGCATTGCATTGTCCTTGCCATTTGGCATATTGAGTTCCGCAATTCTGACAAAAAAAGGAAGTTTTAACTTTAGACATTATTTGGTTTTTTTGGCAAGTGTATTCATTTCGTCAATTTTCTCGTACATCAAATCCTTGTTCAAATCGCCAATTGGCTCCATTTGCGAAGCGTTTTGGTATTTTTTTGAAGCTCTTTTAGGATCTCCCATTTTCTCATACATCAATCCTAATTCGTATTCTCCTAACATCGCCTTTGGATAATTTACATTTCCAATTTCGGCCATTTTGCCTAATTCGTCGTAAGCATTCTTTTTTAAGATAATATTTTCAATTACTTTAAAATCACTCATTCTTACCGGAATCTGAACGCCCAGAACTTTAGACATAACATTGTATTTGTTCTCCAGATAATCAGCATAACCAGATTCAAGAATTGCTATTTTCTCATTAAATTCGGCAGAATTTATCGGTCTGTAAACTTCAAATATCTGATATAAAGCACTTGGAATAGAGTGTAAAACTTCAGTGTAATGTGAAGTATTTTTAAATACATCGTATTTATAATTCACTAATGGATTATTAGCGATTCTAATATTGCTGTCTAATTTTTCTATAGGTTCCTTTATTTTTTTGATATCTCCATCAGCTGCAGATAAATAGTAAAAGAAAGGCTCTGTTACTTTAGCAAATTTTTCCGGAACGCGTACTTCCATTTTAGGAGCCAATTCAGGACTTAAGCAGATATAAGCGTTGAAAAGAGGTTGTTCTTTGTATAAATAAAAATTGATAAAACTAGCTGTAACGTCATGACCAGCGATAATTTTGAAAGGAGCTGTGCGGTATTTTTTCTCAATATAAGGAAGTAATTCTGCACCAATAAATTCGAAGAATTCGGCACCTTTTTCAAAAGGTAATCCTGTGTTTTGATCGATTGTAGTATCGTTGTAACGTTCTTCATCTTTATTTTGATGAACACCAATAATGATCATTTCAGGTAAATCTCCCCAATAGGAACCATAGCTTGCAGCTCCGGAAAAAGGGTCAAACAAATAATCGCCGTCTAATAAATATAAAACAGGATATTTTTTTTCTGGATTAGCTTCATAAGAAGCAGGAAGTCCGATGGTTATTCTTCTTTCCTCTCCCAGTTTTTCAGATTGAATGTTGTCAAATTTTTTCTGTGAGAAGACAGAAACAGAAATTAAGGTCAGTAGCAAATAAACTTTTTTCATGAGTTGGGGCATTTCAGTGAATTAAAAAGTATTGAAATAGTGTAGCAATATAACAATTTATTTGCTTTTTTGTTATTTAGGATTTTAAAAAAGCAAGGAAGTTTTCTGTCTGGAATTTACTTTATTTTAGACAATAGTAATCATGTTTGACAAAATAATCTTGTCAAACGGAAAGGAAATATGGTGTAAAAGAAAAACTTAGGTTAGCGAATTATCGTTTTCATTTGGGAAGATAATCCATGGTTTGAAGGTTTTTGCTTCTTCAAAATCAAGGGTTGCATATGAAATGATAATGATAATATCGTCTTTTTGAACTTTTCTTGCAGCAGGGCCATTCAGGGTAATGTCACCCGAATTTTTTTCTCCCTTAATTGCGTAAGTTTCAAAACGTTCGCCATTATTGATGTTTACAATAGATACTTTTTCTCCTTCAATAATATTTGAAGCTTCCAGTAATGTTTCGTCAATAGTAATACTGCCGATGTAATTTAAATCAGCTCCAGTTACTTTTACACGATGAATTTTAGATTTTATAACTTGAATTTGCATGCTGCAAAGGTAAATTAATTTAATGAAATGGTGTCAATCAGTCTTATAGAATTAACAAATACCGCTATAAAGGCACGATAGTTTTTGTCTTTAATTTTGTTTTCTATAGGTAATAATGTGGATTCGTCAGCAATAACAAAATATTCAAGTTCAAATCTTGGATTGTCTTTGAAAGAATTTTTAACAAATTCTATAGTTTCTTCCGGAGTTTTTGTTTTGAATATTTCTTTGGCCTCGGTTAGGGTTTTATAAATAATAGCTGCTTCTTTTCGTTCTTCAGGAGTTAAGCGTTCATTTCGCGAGCTCATAGCCAGCTGATTGTCTTCTCTGAAAATTGGACAGCCAACAACATTTACAGGCAAATGGTTTTTCTCGACCATTTTTTTTACGATCTGTAATTGCTGAAAATCTTTTTCGCCAAAATAAGCATTGGTTGGAGTAACAATCTCAAATAATCGTTTCACAATAGTTCCAACTCCGTTAAAATGTCCGGGTCTGAATTTTCCTTCCATTTGATTTTCCAGTCCGTCAAAATCAAAATCCTGCGAAATAGTGTGTCCTTCATATATATCATCTACAGAAGGAGCATACAAAATCATTTTGTCACTTAAACCTCGCATTTTTTTAACGTCTTCTTCAAGTGTTCTTGGGTATTTTGCAAGATCTTCAGGGTTGTTAAATTGGGTAGGGTTGACGAAAATACTAACAACAGTATCATCGTTTTCTTTAAGAGATCGTTGCATTAAAGCCAGATGCCCTTGGTGTAAAGCGCCCATTGTTGGTACAAATCCGATAGTTGAATTTGCGGTTTTGATAGTTTTTAAATAAGCTATCAAAGCTACTTTACCGTAGAAAATATGCATGGCGGTATTATTAAAATTTAGTGCAAACATAATATATTAGTTATAAACTGCATAAATTTTTGTAATTTTGCAACGTTTTTATTACCAAAAATTAAGTAAAATACTATTATGAAAGATAAGAGGATATTATATGTATCATCTGAAGTCGTGCCTTATTTGGCTGAAAATGAGGTTTCTTTAATGTCTTATGACGTTCCCAAAATGATTAATGATCAGGGAGGTCAGATAAGAATTTTCATGCCAAGATATGGAAATATCAACGAACGAAGACACCAGTTACATGAAGTGATTAGACTTTCAGGAATGAATTTGGTAGTGAATGACTTAGATATGCCATTGATTATTAAGGTAGCTTCAATTCCGAAAGAAAGGATTCAGGTTTATTTTATCGATAATGATGAATATTTTAAGCGTAAAGCAACTTTTGCTGACGAGGAGGGAGTTTTGTATCCTGATAATGACGAAAGAGCCATATTTTTTGCAAAAGGAGTTGTTGAAACGGTAAAAAAATTAAATTGGGTTCCGGATATTATCCATGTTCACGGTTGGTTGGCTGCTATGTTGCCAATTTACATGAAACATTATTATAAAAACGAAGCTTTATTTTCTGAAACTAAAATCGTAACGTCTGTATACGGGCAATCTTTTGACGAAAATTTAGATTTGGAAATGATCAACAAGGTGAAATTCGATGGCGTTCCACATGAGTCCGTTGCTGATTTAGAAATACCTAATTACGAAAATATCTTAAAGGCCAGTATATTGCATTCTGATGCCGTTATTATAGCGTCTGAAAACGTATCCCCAAGTTTAACAAAATTTATAGAATCTTCAGGAAAACCTTTTTTACCTTTCGCCACGAAAGATGCATTCGCTGAAGCGTATACAAATTTCTATAAAAGTATGGGTCTTTAAATTTTAACTTTATTATTAAACATGTATAATACTTCTTTTATTAAGAAAATTCTATTAGTTGCAACGGTTGTTCTTTTCTATTCTTGCGATAAAGATTTTAATGCGATTGGTGATGATTTGATCGGAGATAACCATTTTGATTTAGCGCCTGAAAAATATGATGTTTTGGCTTATAACCAGGAAATTACGCCAATTCAATCAAATGGATTAGCAATTAATGGATTAGGTATTTATGATAATCCTGTTTTAGGAACTACAAACGGTAATTTTGCTACTCAGCTTACATTAGTTGACTATGCTCCAACTATTGGTGAAGAGCCGGTTGTTGAAAGTGTGTTGTTGAATATTCCTTACTTTAGTCATGTAAAAAGTACAAATACTGATGGAAGCCGTGTTTATGAGTTAGATTCTATTTTTGGGGCACCAGAAGGTAACCTTAAATTAAGTGTTTACGAATCTGGCGTTCAGATGCGTAGTTCTTATTTTGATAACGGATCACAATTGGCACAATTGTATTATACAGATCAAAATGCTGATTTTGATAATTTTAAAAAAGGAAATCGATTAAACGATGATCCAAATGTATTGCAGAATGACCAGTTCTTTTTTGATGCTAAAGAGCTAGTAGATGTAACGACTGATGCTACAACTGGTAAAGAGACTACAACAAGAGTTGCTCCGGAAATGCGCCTAAATTTAAATAAAGATTTTTTTCAGGCTAAAATCTTAAATGCCGCAGCTTCAAAACTTGCAAATGGTGATGCTTTTCAGGAGTATTTCAGAGGACTCTATTTTAAGGCAGAGAAAGCAGGACTTAAGAGCAATATGGCGCTTTTAGATTTTTCTAAAGGTAAAATAACAATTAAATATAAGGCCAAAACTGCTATTACAACAGACGCAGAAACTGTAAAAGAAGATAAATCTCTCGTAATTAATTTAGCTGGTGCTGCTGTTAGTTTGTTAAATGATACTAAAAACACCAACTATGATACTGCGATAAAGAATCCTGATAACACTAATGGTGATGAAAATCTTTATTTAAAAGGTGGTCAGGGGTCACTTGCTGTAATAGACCTTTCTAATTTTGCAACGAAATTAGCTGAAATCAGAACAAATAAGTGGATTGTAAATGAAGCAAATTTGGTTTTTTATGTTGATTCTGATAAAATGAAAGATTCAGACTACGAGCCAAAAAGAGTTTATTTGTATGATTTAACAAATAATGTTCCGTTAATAGATTATTCTGACGGAACTAGCGGATTTGCAGGTAGTGATCCTAAAGCAACGAGATATATTTTTGGAGGTCTTTTAGAGGTTGATGCTACTACTAAACGTGGAAAATCATACAAGGTGAGAATTACAAATCACATCAGGAATCTTATAAAAGATGCTACAGCTGTGAATGTAAAATTAGGTTTAGTTGTAACAGAAAGCATTGATCTAGTGGCTTCAAACAAATTGAAAAATAGGATTCAAATAAATCCAAACGAGTATTTTTCAGAAGCACCAAGAGGATCAGTTATGAGTCCGGTGGGAACTATATTATATGGAAGTAAAGCTACTGTACCGGATGATAAGAGATTGAGACTTGAAGTTTACTATACGAAACCAAATTAATAAATATATATGTGTGGAATTGTTGGATATATCGGCCATCGAGAGGCGTATCCTATTGTTATAAAAGGACTAAAGCGACTCGAATACAGAGGATATGATAGTGCAGGAGTTATGTTGTATGATAATTCAGGCGTTAAACTTTGTAAAACAAAAGGTAAAGTTTCGGATCTTGAAGCTAAAACAAAAGATGGTTTTACGACCAACGGAACTATTGGGATTGGACACACTCGTTGGGCCACCCATGGAGTGCCAAATGATGTAAATTCACATCCGCATCTTTCTAATTCTGGTGAATTAGTGATTATTCACAACGGGATTATAGAAAATTATGCACCACTTAAAGAAGAATTAATAAAAAGAGGGTATATTTTTAAATCGGATACTGATACAGAAGTTTTAGTGAACTTAATTGAAGAAGTTCAGAAAAATGAAGGTATAAAATTAGGAAAGGCAGTTCAAATTGCTTTGAATCAAGTGGTGGGTGCCTATGCAATTGCAGTTTTTGATAAAAAAAATCCTAATGAAATTGTCGCTGCCAGATTAGGAAGCCCTTTGGCTATTGGTGTTGGTGAAGGAGAATATTTTATTGCTTCTGATGCTTCTCCTTTTATTGAATACACTTCAAATGCAATTTATCTTGAGGATGGTGAAATGGCAAACATTAGATTGCACAAGCCTCTTAAAGTTAGAAAAATAAAAGATGACTCTTTAGTAGATCCTTATATTCAGGAGCTTCAAATGAATTTGGAGCAAATTGAAAAAGGTGGTTATGACCATTTTATGCTTAAAGAAATCTACGAGCAACCGAGTGTTATAAAAGATACCTACAGAGGAAGACTTCACGCAAATGAAGGAATTGTTCAAATGGCTGGTGTTGAAGATAATCTTGAGAAATTCTTAAATGCGAAACGAATTCTGATTGTTGCTTGTGGTACTTCGTGGCATGCAGGACTAGTAGCGGAATATATTTTTGAAGAATTTACACGTATTCCTGTTGAAGTAGAATATGCTTCTGAATTTAGATATAGAAACCCAATTATTAATAAAGATGACATTGTAATCGCTATTTCTCAATCTGGAGAAACTGCAGACACTATGGCTGCTATTAAATTGGCAAAAGAAAATGGTGCTTTTGTATTTGGAGTTTGTAATGTTGTAGGTTCTTCTATTTCAAGAGAAAGTCACGCAGGTGCTTATACACACGCAGGGCCAGAAATTGGAGTGGCATCTACTAAAGCCTTTACTACTCAAATCACAGTTTTAACTATGATTGCTTTAAGATTAGGAAAAGCAAAAGGTACTTTATCAAATACTGATTTCCATACTTATTTACAAGAATTAGAAATAATTCCTGAAAAAGTAGCTGAAGCATTAGAAACAAATGAAAGAGCAAAAGAAATTGCTGCTGCTTTTAAAGATGCCCCAAATTGCCTGTATTTAGGTCGTGGATATAACTTTCCGGTTGCACTTGAAGGAGCTTTAAAACTGAAAGAGATATCATATATTCACGCTGAAGGTTATCCTGCAGCTGAAATGAAACACGGTCCAATTGCTCTTATTGATGAGCATATGCCCGTTATTGTTATTGCGCCCAAACAAGGGCACTATGATAAAATTGTAAGTAACATCCAGGAAATAAAATCAAGAAGCGGAAAAATCATCGCTGTTGTTACTAAAGGCGATACTCAGGTTCGCGAGTTAGCGGATTATGTTATTGAGATTCCTGAAACTTCAGATGCCTTGTCTCCGTTAATTACTACAATACCATTGCAATTGCTTTCTTACCATATTGCTGTAATGAGAGGTTGTAATGTTGATCAGCCACGTAACTTAGCTAAATCTGTTACTGTAGAATAAGTTTATAATTTATAATATGTTAAAAAGCGAGATTTACGTCTCGCTTTTTTTTATTGTCAAATTTTTTTTCTTACCCGCTATTTTTATTAAATCTTCATTTTTTCTCTTAAATTTTATATGTATGCATACTATTTAAGATTTGAAATGCTTTGTTGTTGCTGTTACTTTAATAAAACACAATGTGAAAATGTTAAAATACTAACAAAAAAGATGCGTTATATTAATTTTTTTTAACGTTTTTTTATTAATATCAAAAATATTTGTATTTTGGCTAGATAAACTAACCAAAAACTAACCCACATGAGAGTGTATTTGCTAATTATGTTGTTTTTCTGCGGAATATCCTTTGCGCAGAATACAATTACTGGTTCTGTTACCGATAGTAACAAACAATCTATTCCTGGTGCCAACATAAATGTGGTTGGGAGTTCAACAGGAACTTCAACGGACTTTGATGGTACTTTCAAATTAAGCACTACTGCAAAACCACCTTTTTCAATTAAAGTATCAGCGGTAGGATTTGAAACTAAAACAATCAGTGTAACATCGCTGAGTCAAAAACTTGATGTAGTTCTGAAAGATGAAGAAACTAAGCTGGATGAAATCGTGGTTTCAGCTTCGAGAACTCCTGAAAGAGTGATTGAGTCACCAGTGACAATTGAAAGGATGGGTATTCAGGAAATAAAGAACACTACTGCGGCAACTTTTTATGATGGTTTAGAAAATTTAAAAGAAGTAAATTTTAATACCAGTAGTATTTCATTTAAATCGATTAATACACGTGGTTTTGCTACTGTTGCAAATACTCGTTTTATGCAATTGGTTGATGGAATGGACAATTCATCTCCTGCATTAAATTTTGTATTAGGTAACTTAATTGGGATCTCTGATATTGATGTAGCAAACGTGGAGTTATTGCCAGGTGCTTCTTCTGCACTTTATGGTGCGAATGCTTTTAATGGTATTATGTTTATGAATAGTAAAAGTCCTTTTACTAATGAAGGAATTAGTGTTTACTACAAATATGGCCAGACAAGTCAGGATGCTGCCGGAACAAATGACTACAATGATTTTGGAATTAGAGCTGCAAAAGCATTTACAGAGAATTTTGCTTTAAAAGCCAATTTCACCTATATGGAAGCAACGGAATGGATTGCTGCCGATAAAAGAAGTATGACTGGAGGTTCTGAAGGTCATGCAATGAATCAAAACTATGATGGATTAAATGTATATGGTGATGAAGTAACAACTTTTATTCCGAATGTAGGACAAGTTAGTAGAACCGGATATCGTGAACAGGATTTAACGGATAATAAAGTTAAAAACATTAAAGCGGATTTCTCTGCGCATATCAAACCTTTTAAGGATGATACGGAAGTTATTTTACAATATAAAATTGGTTTAGGTAGTACAATTTACCAGGGAGCCAATAGATATGCACTGAAGGATTTCATGATGCAACAAGGAAAAATCGAAGTAAAAGGAAAAAACTTTTTTGCTCGAGTGTATGCTACTGATGAGGATGCAGGGAATTCATATGATATGCGATTTGCTGCCTGGAACGTAAACAGAGCTGCAAAATCAGATCAGGAATGGTTTACCAATTATGCTACAGCTTACCAATTTTCTGGGGCTGTTATGGGAACTAATGCAAATGAATCTGCTGCAATTGCCAGAAATTTTGCAGATTATAATATTTTACCAGCTGCTATTTCTTTTATTCCAAAACCAACAGGTTCTCCAAGATTTGAACCAGGTTCGGCTCAGTTTAACAGTGCTCTTAAATCTGTAACATCTAATCCTGATTTTACTCAGGGTGCTAAGTTTATTGATCATTCAAAATTATATCATTCTGATGTGAATTATAATTTTAGAGATATAATTAAATGGGCAGAAATTCAGGTTGGTGGTTCCTGGAGAAAATATATAATGGATTCAGAAGGTACAATCTTTACAGATTATGATGGACCAATTGAGTACAAAGAATATGGTGCATACGCACAATTGCAAAAGAAATTCATGGATGATCGTTTAAAATTTACAGGATCATTACGTTATGATAAAAGCCAAAATTTTGATGGTAACCTTTCTCCTAGAGTTTCATTTGTATATTCTGCAGGAGAATCTAAAAGACATAACTTCAGATTGTCTTATCAAACAGGTTTTCGTAACCCAACAACACAAGATCAGTATATTGGTTTAGATTTAGGGCCATTTGCTTTAATTGGTTCTGCCGCTGAAAATTTAGATCGTTTCCAGGAGACTGTAAATGTAAGCGCAGCAGGGCAAACAATTGCCGGACAGCCTGCGACTATTGGTATGTCTGGTCAAAATGCTTATCATAATGCATATACAGTAGCTTCTGTTCAGGCTTTTGCTGCTTCTGCAAATCCTGGAGATCTTAAGGTTGCTAATATTGGTTTAGTAAAACCAGAGCAAGTTCAGGCTTTTGAGATAGGATATCGTTCAGTAGTTCAAAATGATTTATCAATCGACATAAATGCTTATTACAATATCTACAATGATTTCATGAATACAGCGAGAGTAATTTCTCCTTATTATGGAACAGTAGGAACAGATCCTTCAAATCCTGCAGTTCAGCAAACGTATCAGGCATTAGCGTTTGGAGACAGAAGAGTTTATCAGGTATATACTAATACAACGGCAGAAGTTTCTTCATTAGGTTTTGGAGTTGGTTTGTCTAAAAAAGTGTATAAAGATTTTGAAGTAGGGGTAAATTATAACTACGCACAATTTGATTTTGATCAATCAGAAGATCCAAGTTTCATAGCAGGATTTAATACACCAAAACACAGAATTAAAGCTTCTCTTGGAAATGCTAAAGTGATTAAAAATTTAGGATTTAATTTGAATGTAAGATGGAATACAGAATATTTATGGCAATCTTCTTTCGGAGATGGTATGATTCCTGAAAACACAGTTCTTGATGCTCAGATTAATTATGCTTTTCCAAAACTTAAATCAGTTATTAAAGTTGGGGCAACTAACCTTTTCGGAAAAGATTATCTTCAGGTAATTGGTGCTGGAGCAATTGGTCAGATGTGGTTTGCTTCGTGGACAATTAATCCATAATTGAAAATAATTAATTTGATGAAGTAGGGTTTTCTTTCTATTATTCTAAACGAAAGAAAATAAAAGGATGTAATAATTTTAAACTTAATGACATGAAAAAAAATATAAAATGGCTTTTATTGGTTTCTTTAACCTTTATGGCGTGTAATAATGATGATAGTGATGCGCCCGCAGAAGTGCCTGTTGTACCCGGGTCAGCAGTTTTTACAAAATATGTTGCCCTTGGAGATTCTTTTGCAGCGGGTTATAGTGATAATGCGCTCTTTAAAAAAGGGCAGGATGGAGCCTATACTAATATTTTGGCACAACAATTTGTTGCGGCCGGAGGAGGTGCTTTTGCAACGCCATATATGAATGATAATATTGGTGGTTTGTTGCTGGGAGGAAATGTGATCGCAGGGACACGTTTATATTTTGTTGGAGAAACTCTGACTCCTGTAAATGTTCCGGGAAAACCAACAACTGAGGTTACGGCTCATCTTACAGGTACATTTGGTAATTTAGGTGTTCCGGGTGCTAAAAGTTTTCATTTACTGGCGGCGGGTTACGGAAATGTTGCCGGTGTCGCGACTGGCGCTGCAAATCCATATTTTGCCAGATTTTCAAGTGCTCCAGGGACTTCGGTTTTAGCAGATGCAATTGCTCAGAATCCAACGTTTTTCTCTTTGTTTATTGGAGGAAATGACGTTTTATCCTATGCAACTTCAGGAGGAATAGGAAAGGATCAGACTGGAAATCCTAATCCGTCGACCTATGGAGGAAATGATATTACAGATCCAACAGTGTTCGCGAGTGTATATAGTAATTTAGTTACAGGACTTACTGCTAAAGGTGCAAAAGGCGTTGTGGCAAATTTGCCATACATCACGGCACTCCCTTATTTTACAACAGTTCCGTATAATCCAGTGACGACTAAAATACTTGGTGGCGGTAGTGAAGCTGTAGGTAAAGCGACAATACAAGCATTGAATGCACAATTATATGGCCCGTTAAAACAAGCATTAACTGCTTTTGGTGCAGGAGACAGAATTAATTTATTGTCTGAAACGGCTGCAAATCATCCTCTTCTAATAAAAGATGAGAGTTTGACAAATTTATCAGCACAGTTAACTGCTGCATTTACTCCAACATTAGGAGCGCAGACTGCTGCTTTTTACGGTACTGTATTTGGCCAGGCCAGACAAGCTAAAGCAACAGATTTAGTAGTTTTGACAACAAGACCAGATATTGGTATGCCTCCAACTGCAGCAAATTCTGGTTTAGGAATTGCACCACCTGCTCCTTTAAATAAATTTGGAATAACTTATCCGTTACAAGATAAACATGTGCTTATTCCAACAGAAGCAGCTGAGGTTAAAAAAGCAACAGATGCGTATAATGTAACAATTGAGGCAGTAGCTAAGGAAAAAGATCTGGCTTTTGTTGATACAAGAGCAACCTTAACGCAATTAGCAAGCGGCGGAATTCGATTTGGAAATTTCACCATGTCGTCTTCATTTGCTACAGGAGGTGCTTTTTCTTTAGATGGAGTTCATCCAAGTGCAAGAGGTTATGGTTTAATTGCTAATATTTTTATAGATGCCATTAATGCGAAATATGGTTCTACACTGCGTCATGTTGATTTGGCCTTATACCCAATTCAATATCCGCAAGTAATTCAATAAAGCCAATTTTTTTTAGTAAGAAAGTCACTCATTTCTAAAATGTAGTGGCTTTTTTTATTTGATAAAAAATTGCCATTTTAGATATTTGAAGCCTGTCTTTTAGGAATCAAACAAAATCATGGTATTTTTTATGAAAAAAAAATTGATTTTATATTTTAAAAAATTATCTTTGCGCTCTGAAAAAAGAGGTATTTTCGATAAACCTAAATAGCTATTTAATAAATACATAAGTAATGTCAAAAGTAATAGGAAAAGTTGCTCAAATCATTGGACCAGTAGTTGATGTAGTTTTCAACGGTAAAGATGTTGAACTTCCAAAAATTTATGATTCATTAGAAATCACAAAAAAAGACGGAACATTGTTAGTTCTAGAAGTACAATCTCATATTGGAGAAAACACTGTTCGTACAATCTCTATGGACTCTACAGACGGTTTGTCTAGAGGATATGAAGTAGTTGGAACTGGTAATCCAATCCAAATGCCAATCGGTGCAGATGTATATGGAAGATTATTCAATGTAATTGGAGATGCAATTGATGGTTTAGGAAACTTGCCAAAAACAGGAGAAAACGGTTTGTCTATTCACAGACCAGCTCCTAAATTCGAAGATTTATCAACTTCTTCTGAAGTTTTATTCACAGGTATTAAAGTAATCGATTTAATTGAACCTTATGCAAAAGGGGGTAAAATTGGATTGTTTGGTGGTGCAGGTGTTGGTAAAACAGTATTGATTCAGGAGTTGATCAACAATATCGCAAAAGGTCACGGTGGACTTTCAGTATTCGCAGGAGTAGGTGAAAGAACACGTGAAGGAAATGACTTGCTTCGTGAGATGTTAGAGTCAGGAATTATTAAATATGGTGATGATTTCATGCACTCTATGGAAAATGGAGGATGGGATTTATCTAAAGTAGATATGCCAGGAATGAGAGAGTCTAAAGCTACTTTCGTTTTCGGACAAATGAATGAGCCTCCTGGAGCTCGTGCGCGTGTAGCGCTTTCAGGATTATCTATCGCTGAGTATTTCCGTGATGGAGCTGGAACTGATCAAGGTAAGGACGTATTGTTTTTCGTTGATAACATCTTCCGTTTTACACAAGCAGGTTCTGAGGTATCAGCACTTTTAGGTCGTATGCCTTCTGCAGTAGGATACCAACCAACTTTGGCAACAGAGATGGGAGCTATGCAAGAGCGTATTACATCTACAAACAAAGGATCTATTACATCTGTACAGGCGGTTTACGTTCCTGCGGATGATTTAACTGACCCGGCACCAGCAACAACGTTTGCTCACTTAGATGCTACAACTGTATTGTCTCGTAAAATTGCTGAGTTAGGTATTTATCCAGCGGTTGACCCGTTAGATTCTACTTCAAGAATTTTGACTCCTCAAATCTTAGGAGCTGAACACTACGACTGCGCACAAAGAGTAAAAGAGATTCTTCAGAAATACAAACAATTGCAAGATATTATCGCGATTTTGGGTATGGAAGAGTTATCTGAAGAAGATAAATTATCTGTATCAAGAGCACGTCGTGTTCAACGTTTCTTGTCTCAACCTTTCCACGTAGCGGAGCAATTTACAGGTATTCCTGGAGTATTGGTTGACATTAAAGATACTATCAAAGGATTCAACATGATTATCGACGGTGAGTTAGATCATCTTCCGGAAGCAGCTTTCAACTTGAAAGGTTCTATTCAGGATGCTATCGAAGCTGGAGAAAAAATGTTAGCTGAAGCATAATAATATTGGTTGTTAGTTGTTAGTTGTCAGTTGTTAGAAAGCAACCATCAACCATCAATCATCAACTATTAACTAAAAAAAATATGATTTTAGAAATAGTATCACCAGAAGCAAAATTATTTTCAGGAGAAATAACATCTGTTACATTACCTGGAGTTGATGGAAGCTTTCAAATATTGAATCATCACGCTCCTATTGTTTCTATTCTGGAAAAAGGAACTATTAAAATTGCAGCTTCAAGTTTCAATTTTTCTAAAGATGTAGCGGATAAATTCACGAAAGTAAATGACCAAACCTATACATTAGAGATTACGTCAGGTACTATCGAAATGAAAGACAATAAAGTAATTGTTTTAGTTGACTAAAACAGTTTCAAAATAAATGAAAAGGCCAAACAGAAATGTTTGGCTTTTTTTATTTTTGGAAAATGAAAGAAAAGATAGAATACGAAGTTGCAATTTTCGAGAAAAAAAGAAGTTGGTATGAGTTATTACTAGCTTCAGTTTTTTATAGTGCTATAATTTATATGGTAACATTAATTGTTTACTATGGTTTTATTGAAGTATCAACAGAAATCTGTATTAGAGCCTGTGTAAGATTAGTTTTTTTTGGAACATATTGTTTTGTTTACGGATTAAAATTTTCTGCTACCAAGAATTTGCTTGTAGACCTGGATACCAATCTTATTATTTCCAGATATATTGTTGGACCATTTTCATATGATGTAAAATCTAAAGTAACGGAGTTTGAATATGTTTCATTTTTCCAGGATAAGTGGGGCGAATATGGAACAAGTCTTTGGTATGTTAAAAACAGACATTACAAAATGTATAGTTTTGAAAATAAAGACGCTGCCTACCAATTTTCTTTAGATATTTCAAACAAGCTTAATATTGATCTTCTTGATGCGACTGAGAAAGGAAACTTTAAATGGCTTGAGAAGGAAGGACAGAAATAAAGGAAAAACCCATCCGATGCGTTAGATAGCTTTTTTTATTTACCACAATTCTATATTTTTGCAGTATTAAAATCTCTTTATAAAATATTGATTTCAAAGATAAAAACTCAGTAAGCTTTTATCATTTCCGTTTTGTCACTTTGATAAAGCGTGAATTAATATTGTCAAATTTTAAAAGAAGATATAATGAAAAATATAAATAAAGTGGCCGTATTAGGCGGTGGCGGAAGAACTGGGAAATTTCTTGTAGACCAGTTGTTGAAACAGAAATTTAGTATAAAACTTTTGCTTAGAAATCCTGAAAGTTTTACCATTCAGAGTTCGCAAATCGAAATTATTCAAGGAGATGCACTCGATCTCAATTCTATTAAATTATTATTAAAAGATTGTCAGGCTATTTTGAGTACGGTGGGACAGCGAAAAGACGAACCGCTTGTAGCAAGTTTGGCAACAAGCAATATCTTGAAAGTAATGAAGGATTATGGAATTGAAAGATATATTCTGCTGGCCGGACTTAATATTGATACTCCATTTGATAAAAAAAGCCTCAAAACAATGATGGCAACAGATTGGATGAAAGCCAATTTCCCAATAATTCAGGAAGATCGACAAAAAGCGTATGATTTTTTGATTGCAAGTGATGTAAATTGGACTCAGGTTCGGGTTCCGTTTATTGAATTTATGGATGAAAGTACTGAAATTTCAGTTAATTTAGAAGATTGCCTGGGAGATAAAATAAGCGCAAATGATATTGTCAATTTTATGATAACCGAAATGCTGGAATCTAAATACAGCAGAGAATCACCATTTATTAGTGCAATATAATAATCAATTAGAAAACAGCGGGCAACATCAAACCCGCTGTTTGTTTAATTTAATTTCAATTCCATAACTTTGTTTTTATGAAATTACCTGAAAATCTTATTCAAAAGCTTGAAACCCGAAAGCAAAATAACGCGCTAAGACAATTGCCAAGTTTTAATAATCTTGTCGATTTTTCTTCAAACGATTATATTGGGTTTTCAAGATCGGAAGCTATTTTCAAAATGGCACATCATTATTTAATCGAAAATGAGATTATTCAAAATGGGGCGACGGGTTCCCGATTAATTTCCGGTAACCATTCTTTGTATCAAATAGCTGAAACTTTTATTGCTGAATTTCAAGACGCTGAATCGGCTTTGATTTTTAATTCGGGTTATGATGTCAATGTTGGTTTTTTTAGCGCTGTACCGCAACGAAACGATGTTATTTTGTATGATGAACTAAGTCACGCTTCAATTAGGGACGGAATCATAATGTCGAATGCCAAATCATATAAATTCAACCACAATGATTTTGAAGATTTAGAGCATCTTATCTTAAAATTTCCAAACACAAATGTCTATATCGTTACGGAAACTGTTTTTTCTATGGATGGCGACAGTCCAAATCTGGAAGAACTGGTAACGCTTTCAGAAAAGTACAATTGTTATTTGGTGGTTGATGAAGCCCACACTCTTGGCGTTTTTGGTGAGAAGGGGGAAGGCCTGACACAATATCTAAACTTACATCATAGAATTTTTGCCCGAATTATGACTTTCGGGAAAGGTTTGGGATGTCACGGAGCAGTGGTTTTAGGAAGTCTTGAACTTAAAGAATATCTGATAAACTTCGCCCGAAGTTTTATTTATACAACAGGATTGTCTCCACATTCTGTTGCCACCATTTTATTGGCTTATCAGCATTTGGAAATTGAAAAGGAAAACATTGAGAAACTGCGTCAAAACATTGTGTTCTTCAATCAGCAGAAAAATTTGTTAGGCTTAAAGCCAATGTTTGTCCGAAGTAAATCGGCAATACAATCTGCCATTGTTCCCGGGAATGAAAAAGTAAAACAATTGGCACAACAATTACAGGATAAAGGTTTTGATGTAAAACCAATTCTTTCTCCAACCGTTCCGGAAGGTCAGGAACGTTTGCGTTTTTGTATTCATAGCTATAATTCTGAAGAAGAAATCAATCAGGTTTTAGAACTTCTGAGAGATTTCGTCTTTATAGTTTAAATTATTCCACAGAGATACACAAAGTAACACAGAGAATCACGAAGATTTTTTGTGAATCTCTGTTTTTTTGCTTTGTGTATCTCTGTGTAATAGTTGAATTCCCTCACATTTTTAAAAAAGATTAATTTTTTTGTAACGTTTTGATTATTCGATTACTTACGAGTCGTAATCAAATAAACCAAAATATTTATGAAAACTATAATCACTTCAGTAAAAAAAATCATTTGTAATGTATTGCTTTTTTTAATCTCATTACAGCTAACGTATTCAGTAGTAAACCATCATATGTATGGTAAGCCATATCCCCATCTATTTATTATCATTATTTGTCTGCTTGTAGCAACTTTTGCTTCAATAAAAAAAAAATACAGTAAGCAATAACAGGAGTTTTAATCATCAAATCAATCAATAACTTTAATCAATCAACAAAATGAAAAATTTATTCAAATCAGTACTTACAGTAATTGCCATTATTTTTAGTTTGTCAACCCAGGCACAAACTAAATCTCCAAAACTAGAAAATTCACTTTTGTGGGAAGTTTCCGGAAACGGATTATCAAAACCGTCTTATTTGTACGGAACCATTCATATGATTTGCGGTGGCGATTATTTTCTTTCAGAAAAAACAAAAAAAGCATTCGAAGCTTCTAATAAATTAGTTTTAGAAATCAATTTTGCAGACCCAAATGAAATGACAGAGATGCAAAAAATGGCAATGGGAAAAGAACCTTTGAGTAAAAAATTGATTCCGGAGGAATTGACAAGACTTGATGCAATTTTGAAAAAGACAACCGGAATGACCGTTCAGCAAGTAGATAGTTTTAGTTTATTGACAGTAATGAGTTTAATTTCGATGAAGACTTTTGGCTGCACGGATTTGAAATTTTATGAAATGGACTTTATAGAACAGACTAAAAAACGCAATATTGAGATAGGAGGATTAGAAACCGTTAAATCTCAGTTTGAAATGTTTGAAAATGCCTATTCAAACGATGAAATGATTTCAATGTTAGCAGAGTCAACTCCGGAAGAGACTGCTAAGTTAGTAGCAGCTTACAAATCAGAAAATATCGGTGGTTTGTATGCTATTTCAACAGATGAGAAATTTACAAGTGAAAAAACTAAAAAGATTATACTGGATAACAGAAATAATAATTGGGTAAAAAATATGCCTGAAATAATGAAAAAAGAAAGTGTATTTTTTGCATTTGGTGCGGCACATTTAGGAGGTGAAGAAGGAGTAATTAATTTATTGAGAAAATCAGGATATAGTGTAAAACCAATATTGAATTAGAACTGTTTTGAAAGAAAAAGAGCAAGAGTTTTTAAATCGGATAGAAAATCACAAAGGAATTTTGTACAAAGTTTCTAAGATGTACATGGACAATCATGACGATCAGCAAGATTTGTTTCAGGAGATTGTTTGTCAGCTTTGGAAATCTTATGATACTTTTCGGAATGAAAGTCAGTTTTCGACCTGGATGTATCGCGTGGCAGTAAATACAGCGATTGTTTTTCTTAGAAAGGAAAAACGGAAAGTTGATAAATATGAAATTGCTTCGGAGAATATTAAAGACGATGAAGGTGATTCGCATATCAAAGAAAGTCAGTTGGATCATTTTTATAAAGCAGTTCAGAAACTGGAAAAAATTGACAAAGCGATTATTTTCTATCAGTTAGAAGGTTTTTCGCATAAGGAAATTGGCGAGAATCTCGGAATTTCTGAAGGAAATGCGCGAGTGAAACTAAACAGAGCAAAAGAAAAATTAAAAGAAATTATTAAAAATCAAGGATATGGATTTTAACGATATACAAAACGCATGGAAAAATGAACAAACTGAAAATGTAGTTCTTCCAAATAATTTAGAAAAAATACAATCGGCAAATACGCCACTCGATAAAATTAAATACAATTTGAAAAATGAATTTATCTACCAAATCATTTCAATTGTGTTGATGGGATTTATTCCTTTATTATTCGATTTTCCTCAGAAGGGGGTGGTTTTATTTTATTTGCTCTACAGTCTTTTTACAGCTGTCAGCATTTATTATCTGGTAAAACTTTACTTCTTTTATAAGAGATTGGGTTCGATAGAGCTAAAAACAAAGGATAGTTTGTATGAAACTTATTTTGATATAAGGCTGAATATGGAATTGTATAAAACTTTCGGATTTGCATTAACACCTTTTTTAATTTTGTTTTTAATAGGTTTCTTTTACTTTCAATTATCTAAAATTCCTGGTTTTTTTGCAAGCGATATTACCAATTACCAATTGGCAGGATTGGTTTTGGTTGTTGTTTTTAGTATGCTTTTTATGGGAATTGCCCTGGAATGGTGGGTTCATAAATTTTACGGAAAATATGCCAAAGAAATCAAAAAAGTAATCGACGAATTAAAAGAAGAATAAAATACAACCCATCGTAATTGATGGGTTTGTTGTTTTATTGGTATTTTTGTAGAAAGTATTACACAGAGACTCACAGAGAAAATGCAGAGATTCACAAAACTATTTATTCTTTGTGTTGCTTTGCGTTTTCTCTGTGAATCTCGGCGAAACAACAATCTATGAAAATATTTATAACAGGAATTTCAACTGATGTTGGCAAAACCATAACTTCAGCAATAGTAGTTGAAGCTTTAGAAGCTGATTATTGGAAACCGATTCAGGCAGGAGATTTAGACAATTCGGATAGTCATAAAGTAAAGTCTCAAGTTTCAAATTCCAAATCGCAATTCTTTCCCAACAGTTATGTATTAAATACGCCTGCAAGTCCGCATTTGGCTGCAGAGATTGATGGAGTTACCATTGATTTAAAAGAAATCAACGAACCCAAAACAGAAAATCATTTGGTTATTGAAGGTGCGGGAGGAATTTTTGTTCCATTAAATGAAAATGAAACTATTGTAGATTTGATCCAGCCCGATTATAAAGTAATTGTCGTTTCGAGACATTATTTAGGAAGTATCAATCATACTTTGTTGACTATTGAAGCAATTCAAAATCGAGGTTTTAAAGTGGCAGGAATTATCTTTAGCGGAAGTAAAAACAAATCAACCGAAAGTTTGATTCTCAATAAAACCGGAATAAAATGCATTGGAAGAATAGACGAAGAACCATATTTCGATCAAAACGTAATTCGCGAATACGCAGATTTATTCCGAGATAATCTTCTATCGTTAGAATAATCTAAAATCTAAAATCAGCAATCTGAAAT
The DNA here is from genome assembly GCF_001427905.1 of Flavobacterium sp. Root420. Taxonomy (GTDB): domain Bacteria; phylum Bacteroidota; class Bacteroidia; order Flavobacteriales; family Flavobacteriaceae; genus Flavobacterium. The sequence goes on along the minus strand of NZ_LMEF01000008.1, from coordinate 3,628 downwards.
ATATTGAAATGACTTTAACAGAAAAAGACAGCCAATACCTTTGGCATCCTTATACCCAGCACAAAACTTCGCAAACGCCAATTGCCATTTCCAGAGGAGAGGGTGCATTGCTTTGGGATGAAAACAATAAAGAATATATAGATGCGATTGCTTCTTGGTGGGTAAACCCATTTGGGCATAGTAATAAATATATTGCCGATGCGATTTATAAGCAGTTAACAACCTTAGAACATGTTTTGTTTGGCGGTTTTACCCATGAACCGGCAATAAAAGTGGCGGAGAAATTGATGGAAATCCTGCCAAAAAATCAGCAAAAAATCTTCTTTTCAGATAATGGTTCAACGGCTGTTGAAGTGGCGATCAAAGTGGCTTTACAGTATTTCTTCAATAAAAATGAAAAACGTACGACGATAATTGCTTTTGAAAATGCTTTTCACGGTGATACTTTTGCCGCAATGGCCGCAAGTGGAATTTCGTTTTATACCCAAGCCTTTCAGGGAATGTTTATTGATGTTGTCAGAATTCCGGTTCCGGTTAAAGGGCAGGAACAAAAAAGTTTTGAGGCGCTGAAAAATGTAATTCAAAGTCACAATTGCGCCGGATTTATTTTTGAGCCTTTGGTTCAGGGAGCGGCCGGAATGGTGATGTATGAAGCCGATGCATTAGCTAAATTAATTCAGATTTGTAAAGAAAACAAAGTCCTGACAATTGCTGATGAAGTCATGACGGGTTTTGGTAAAACGGGTAAAACCTTTGCAATGGATTATGTTTCAGAGGATCCAGATATGATTTGTTTATCGAAAGCGTTAACCGGAGGCACAATTCCAATGGCAATTACAACATTTACGCAAGACGTTTTTGATGCTTTTTATGATGATGATATCAATAAAGCCTTATTTCATGGTCACACTTTTACGGCGAATCCAACAGGTTGTGCAGCAGCGTTGGCCAGTATCGATTTATTGCAGACGGATGAAATGCAGACTAATATTGAGAGAATCAATAAAAGTCATTTAGCATTTCAGAAGAAAATTAAAAATCATGCAAAAGTAATTACAGCCAGAACATTGGGAGTTATTTTTGCAGTTGAAATCAAATCCGATTCAGAGGAAAGTTACTACGGATCCATGCGAAACAAATTATATAACTTCTTTATTGATAAAGGGGTTATTTTGAGACCGGTTGGGAACATAGTTTATATTCTGCCACCGTATATAATGACAGATAATCAGCTAGAAAAAGTATATAAAACAATTGAAGAAGCCATAGAAATGGTTTAATTTTGCCCGCAGATTTGACGGATTAAACGGATTTACGCAGATTTCAAATTATTAATCTGCGTAAATCCGTTTAATCCGCGTAATCCGTGGTCCATTTTTCACAAAACTTAGTGAACTTTGCAATTAATTAATTCAAACATTTACAAAGTTTTGCGACCTTTGCGTAAACCCTTTGCGATCTTTGCGGTTAAAAAAACACCAAGCATAAAAAAACATTTTGAATACAAATAAAATCTCCATCACCGCTTTTTCTTCTATTTCCCCTTTAGGGAATACTATCGATGAAGTTTGGCAAAAATACCTCGATAATCAACATTGTTTTTCAAAGCAATTTTTAGATCAGCAGGAAACATCTGTTGCTGCTCTAAGCGTTGAATCAAAACAGATTGTTGCTGAGATTCGGGAATCAGATCCTAAATATAAATTTTTAGACGATTCAGTGTTGTTTGCTTTGGCAGCTTCGCGAAAAGCAGTTCAGCAAGCTGGCTGGAGTTCAGATGATATCTTCGGGATAAACATTGGATCTTCTCGCGGGGCTACTGATTTATTCGAAAAGCATTATAAGGAGTATATAGATACCGGAAAAGCGCAGACTTTGGCTTCTCCAACAACCACTTTAGGAAATATTTCATCCTGGATTGCGCATGATTTACAAAGTGTTGGTCCTGAAATTTCACATTCCATAACTTGTTCAACAGCGCTACATGCATTGTTAAACGGAGTCGCCTGGTTAAAATCCGGAATGGCTGATAAGTTTTTGGTAGGAGGGAGTGAAGCGCCGCTGACTGATTTTACGATTGCTCAAATGAGAGCTTTAAAAATATATTCACGAATTAATCAGGAAGAAGAAAGCTGGCCAAATCTCGCTTTTGATTTTGAAAAGACTCAAAATACTATGATTTTGGGTGAAGGCGCAGCAGTTTGTTGTTTAGAAGCTGGAGAAAAAGACAATGCTATCGCATATATTACAGGTGTTGGTTATGCAACAGAAATTTTAGAACATAATATTTCGATTTCTGCAGAAGCAGACTGTTTTCAGAAATCGATGAAAATGGCATTAAAAGGTGAAAGTTTAGAAGACATTGATGCAATCGTAATGCATGCTCCCGGAACGATCAAAGGAGATTTAACGGAATTACGTGCTATCGAAAAAGTATTCGGATCAAAACTGCCGCTACTGACAACAAATAAATGGAAAATTGGACATACGTTTGGAGCTTCCGGAATATTGAGTTTAGAATTAGCTCTTTTGATGATGCAACATAATAGGTTTATTGAAGTTCCATTTGGAGAAAAGCAAAAGCAAACTAAATCAATCAAAAAGGTTTTAATTAATGCTGTTGGTTTTGGCGGAAATGCTGTCAGTATTTTGATTGAAAAGAGATAAATTAAGATTTTAGATTTTACAAAAAAAGTCCATTCGTCGCGGCGAATGGACTTTTTTGTATTCTTAGGTTTTTTTTATTTATTGAAATAAGACTTTCTTCGTTACAACATAATCATTTTCCAAAGTTACTTTTGCCAGTAAAACCTGATTTCCAGATTGTAAGTTTGATAGATGAAGTTCACTTGAATTTACTTTCGTTTTAGTGTAAATCATTTTTCCACTTATATCAAAAATCGTAACTTCTTTGATGTTTTCTTTTGCCGAAGTAACTTTTATGGTTTTATCTTTCACTGAAATCAAAAGTCCGTTTTCGATATTTTCGAAATCACCTGTTCCAAGTGTTTTGTTGGTATAACGAAGCACGAAACGATCTGCGAAAGTCCCGATTGCAGTTGTAAAGGTATAGTTTGCTGCTTGCAGATCCTGAATCTTGCCCGTTGTTTTGTCTTCCAGATAAATGGACTGAGTGGTAAATATACCATCAGCCTGATCAATAGAGATTGTAAANTGCTGCTTGCAGATCCTGAATCTTGCCCGTTGTTTTGTCTTCCAGATAAATGGACTGAGTGGTAAATATACCATCAGCCTGATCAATAGAGATTGTAAAGTCTCCGGCAATGGTAGTCTTATATCCTAACGGAACTGTATCAGTATCTGTAAAAGGCAGCGCACGACCCTGGATTACAAATTTTCTTGTCCCCCCTATACTATAAAAATCAATATATTTATTTCCGTCAAATGAAAGACCGTCATATCCTCTGTCGTAATCATTGCTTGCCCCTTCAATATACCCTACAAGCATTTGTTTGAAAGCACCTTCTTCATTGGTCAAATTTAACCACACACGATTTTTTTCGATACCTGTGGTTTTTGAAGTTTTGCCGGGTTTGAAAAACTGAGCGTTTTTATCCGCGCCAATACGCATTGAGTTGGTAAATTGAATTGCTCCACCAAAACTGAA
>NZ_LMEF01000007.1 GCF_001427905.1 Flavobacterium sp. Root420 | reverse complement strand
CTTAAGGTGGTTATTGCGGCGGGGCTCACCTCTTCCCATCCCGAACAGAGTAGTTAAGCCCGCCTGCGCAGATGGTACTGCAGTTATGTGGGAGAGTATGTCGTCGCCTTTCTTTTGAAAACCCTTCATCTGTCGATGAGGGGTTTTTTGTTTTAGACACTTCTTGTTTTTTTAACCGCAAGCGACGCAGAAATTTTACCGCAAAGCACGCAAAGATTTTTTTTTAGTTGTGCTTACAGTTGGCTGTATTAAGTTCGCAAAGGCTGATCGTCGCGAGCTTTGCGTAATCCCTTTGCGAACTTTGCGGTTAAATAGCGGTTGCTGTAGCTGATTTCTTTTGGAATATTACTTGAATTTAAGTTAGTAGAACAGGAATTTTAAAGGCAATGACATTACCAGATTGGAATTTGGACCCGAGAGCCAGCAAATAAACTAAGCAATTTAAAAATTGGTATTATCTTGAAAATTATAATGCTTGTTTACTTAAACCGCGGTAGTAATGGGACCGAAAATACTTTTTAGGTTATAAAAATACTCGCTATCTGATAAAGATTAGGATAGTTTTTATAATTAAAATCCCTTTTTAAAAACTGAATCTGCATTCTTAGCTTTTTTTGATGGTAATATAATTTTACAGTTATCATCTTCAATTATAGGATTCCAGTCTCCTTCAAGATTGTTTGCTGTTGTCGTATTTGCAGCAAATATTTTTTCTTTGGTATATTTGGAAGCTTCGGTTTCATTTAATTGATGAGACCATGATATACGATTATTTGGTTTGTAACCTGGGCCGTAACAATTGTATTCGGCATAAAAAGTAGTTTTCCAATTATTGAATGCTTTGTGTTCCGGATCTTTTGACCATACCGACCAGCCTTCAGGGATGATATGGGACTCTTCGAAACAATTAATAAAAACTACATTGGCACCAGCACCCCATGGTCTTCCTAAAGAGACTTCTGTTGCATCACCGTTTGGATTTGCCATAATAACACAATCTTTAAAAACAAAACCGTATTTATTTTTTCCAACATCTTGATTGCTGGCTGTGATATAGGAATCTCTTTTACTTTGAATAAAACAATTTTCAAATAAGGCAATCGAAGAACCAAAAATAAAATCTGTAGTGCCGTCAATGATACAATCTTTTATGTAGGTTCTCTTATTTGCTTTAAGGTAAAAAGTGTCCTGAAAACCGCTTATTTTACAATTATGAAAAATACATCTATCACCATTAACCATTAAAGCTACTGCCTGACCCCCTTTTTTATATTGAGGTAAATTGCTGTCTATTGTATTTTCGAAGGTGATATTCTCAGCATAGAAATCATCTGCTTCAATGAGGGTGCTGAATGATTTGCTTGTGCCGCCCGCTATTTCAGCGTAATCATCGTAAGTTAGAATCGTGTTTTTATAGAATTCTCCAATTAAGGTTACATTTTTCTTGGTGGAAACCAATTTCAATTTTTCCTTATAGATTCCTGCCTTTACAAAAATGATAGTTCGTTTGGAATTATTATCAGGAACTGCATCAAATGCATCTTGCACTTTAGTGAAATTTCCGCTTCCATCTTTAGCTACAATGATATCATAAGTAATTTTGTCTTTTTGAGTAAACAATGTGCTACTAAAAACGACGAGGAAAAATAGAATTGGGAATGTCTTTTTCATCTGAAATTTGATTTAAAATGCAATTACGAAGGTTGTTAGTTTCAATTGAGAAAAACAACCTTGGTAATTTATGAAAATGGAAATTAATTATGCTGAAATTTGAGTTTTTACTTTATGTCCAAAAACACTAAAAGAAAGTATGATAATAAAACAGACTAAAGGAATTATATATCCTGATTGGATATCATCATGATTCATATCGATTAAAGTTCCCATTCCGTAAGGTAAAATTGCTCCACCTACAATCGACATTACTAACCATGATGAACCGGTTTCGGTATTTGATTTTAATCCAACAAGTCCTAATGAAAAAATGGTTGGGAACATGATGGACATAAAAAATCCGATTCCGCCAAGTGCATAAATAACATAAATTCCGGTTCCGTAAATGGCTACTAAACATAGAAAAATACTAATTATACAATAGATAGAAAGCAAAAGATAATCTTTAACAAATTTCAAAAAGAAAGTTCCGATAAAACGCCCGGCCATAAAAAGGAAACCATAAATGCCAAGATAATATCCAGCTGTTTTTTCATCTAATCCTGCGCCTTGTTGTGCAATTCTGATAAAGAAACTTGTAATACAAACTTGTGCACCTACATAAAAGAACTGCGCTACAACTGCCCAGCTTAAATGGGAGAATTTTAAAACGGAGAAAAAACCAGGTTTAACTTCGACTTCTGTATGTTGTGGTTTCATGGCTGGTAGATGCATGAAATAAAATAGGATAGCAACTAAAACCAATACACTTCCCAAAATAATATAAGGCAATTTTACAGATGAAGCTTCTTCTAATAAATAGGCTGATTTTGTAGCATCAGGCATTGCTGCCATTTGTTCTGGAGTAAGTGTTTTTCCGGATAAGATAAATAGAGAACCTACAATTGGTGCTACCATGGCAGCTAAACCGTTAAATGAAGCAGCTAAATTCAGTCTTTTGGATGATGATTCGGCTGGCCCGAGAATGGCTGCATACGGATTTGCACTGGTTTCCAAAATAGTTAAACCACATCCAATTACAAATAAAGCAAATAAGAATAATTCATAAGTTCTGGTGTTTGCAGCAGGAACAAATAGAAAAGCTCCGGTTGCAAAAACTAATAAGCCAGTAATAATACTGTTTTTATAACCAAAGCGCTTAATTAACATTCCGGCCGGAATTGCCATAATAAAGTAAGCGAAAAAAACTGAAGTATCAATCAACGTAGATTGACGATTGTTTAATTCACATGCTTTCTTTAAGTGCGGAATTAAAATAGAATCCAGATTATGTGCCATTCCCCAAAGGAAAAATAAGCTGGTAATTAAAATAAAAGGCAAAAGATATTGTTTTCCTGTACCTTTTTCTGTAGCGACTTCATGTTGGTCGCCTGTTTGATTGGTTATTTGCATTGGTTAGTTTTTTTTAAAGGTTCAGAGATGCAAAGGCTCAGAGGTAAAAGCTAATTCTAGTTGATCAACTTTGTTCCTTTGTCACTTTGAATCTTTGTACCTCAAATTAAAGATTCTTTTTTACTAATAATAAATGATCGCAAACCAAAACGACTTCACCTCTTTGATTGATAATTTCTACGTGCTCCGTTACAGTACCCATATCTGGTTTTTTGGCTTCGCCTTTTTCAGAAATTGTAATTTCAGAATGGATGGTGTCGCCGATATGAACCGGTTTTACAAATCGCATACGATCGTAACCTTTAGAAAAAGCTTCCGGATTTATTTCAGATGCGGTCAGGCCGATGCCAATACTGAAAACCATAGTTCCATGCGCGATGCGTTGTCCAAAAGGCTGTGTCTTGCACCATTCTTCATCCATATGATGTGGGAAAAAATCTCCTGTGTGACCCGCGTGAACCACAAAATCGGTTTCCGTAATAGTTCTTCCAAAAGTGACGCGTTTGTCGCCAATTTGATAATCTTCAAAAAATGTTGATTTGAAATACATATATTTTTAGTTTGAAAGTTGTAAAGTCTAAAGTCGAAGGTCAATACTTTTTGACTTTCGACTTTAAACTTTCGGCTTAATTATAATTCATTTAGGGAAACTCCTCCATTTTTATTGCTGATGTAACAGGCTTCAACTACTTTCATGGTATCTAAAACATCCTGGACGCTTGCTAATAATTTAGGGTCTGTGCCTTCTTTGAAACGCATTAAGTTTGACATAGTGCCAATGAATGCTTCAGGAAACCACGAACCTTCCAATTCGATTTTTTTCCATTCGTATTCACCATTTTCATTTGCTACTGAATATTCAAATTCGTCTGGCAATCCATCAGGATAATTCATCAATAAGCCCATTTTTGCTTTAATGGCGCCTTTTGTTCCTTCCCATTTAATGTAGCTTTCCTCATGTTTTGGTCCAAAATGATGATCATGATTTGTGTTAATCACAACATGTTTGTCTTCTCCATAATCTAAAATAATGGTTGATCGGCTTGAGGATAGTTTTTTTAAGGGATGTTTCGCTGTCTTTGCCATTACACTTTTTGGGTTTCCTAAAAAGGAACGGATGCAATCGATATAGTGAACACTGTGAAAAAGAATTTCCAATCTTGGGTGTTCCTTAATTAAAGGAAACAATTCCCATGGCGTATTTACCGTAACTTTAAATTCTAAATCATACAAGTCACCAATAATTCCTTCATTGATTAAATGTCTTGCGGCACTAACAAAAGAGGCAAAGCGCAATTGAAAATTAATTCCGGCAACTAACTTTTTTCTTTCGCATACAGCTACAATCTCGCGGGCTTGTGCCAAATCATTTCCCATTGGTTTCTGAATAAGTACGGCTGCGCCATCCGGAAGTTGTTCTAAAATTTCGATATATTGATCGGGAAGAACGGTAATATCATAAACTGCATTCAAAGGAGCGTTTTTTACAGCATCGGCAACATTTTCAAAAACATGTTCAATTTTAAATTGCTTTGCCAAATCATGGGCTTTCGAAATTGTTCTGTTTGTAATACCAAAAACAGTAAAACCAGCCATTTGATAAGCAGGCAAATGGGCATCTTTTACAATACCACTTGCGCCAATAATAATTATGGGCTGATCTGTTTCGGGCAATAAAGGTTTATATGGGATATTCATGACTTAAATAATTTTTTGAATTGTACTTTGAGTTTCCTCTACTAATTTTTTGGATGGAATATCGCTTTCCAATGCTTTCAAAACCATATGATCTATTATTTCTGCTACTTTTGGCCAAACTGGAGTTTGCGGTAAAGTCAAAGCATTTTCGTGAAGCATTTCCAATTTATGGTAAAATGGAATCGTTTTATTGATCTCAATATCATTCCAGGTTGATTTTCTGCAACCAATTCCACCTTCATTGGTCAATAATTTATCGCTTTTTGGAGAAATAGCAAATCGTAAAAAATCGTATGCAAGTTCTTTGTGTTTACTTCCAATACCAATTGTATACAACCAATAAACATTTAAAGAAGCAGTTTTGTGATTTGGATCGGAGGGAAGTTCGGTAATATCGACTTTGCCTTTTACTTTTGATTCTTCAATTACTTCACACATCGAAGCAAAACCAAACCAGTTAATGGCCATCGCAGCTTCTCCTTCGGCGAAAGCCATTCCCGCTTCGACAGAACCAAAACTTTTCGATTTTGGGTGAACCGCATTTTTATTGTTTACCATATTTCTATAAAAATCTAAAGCTTCAATTGCTGTAGAATGATTAATATCAATCTGATTTTTGTCGTTTAATAAAGATCCGCCTCGCGTCCATAATTGTAAACAAAAATCAAAAACCATATTATGACCGTCCGGATAATTGGCAAAAACACAACCGTATATATTTTCGTCCGGACGATTGAAAAACTCCGCTATCTGAACAAATTGTTCCCAGGTTTTTGGGGGATTTAATTCGTAACCGAATTTGATTTTGAAGTTCTGTTTCTCTGTCGAATTTTCAAATAAATCTTTTCTAAAAATCAAACATTCAGGTCCATCGTGAAACGGCAACCCGTAAGTTCCTTTGTTAATTTGCTGTAAATTCAATAACGACTGATGCCATCCTTCAGGATAATCCTGTGGTGGATTTTGATTGATAAATGAAGTTAAATCAAGAACCGCTTTTTCATTGGCAGCATCAAAAATCCAATCGGTATTGAGGTGGGCGATATCCCATTTTCCTTTTTTTAAACCTTTTTTTGAAATTGTTTCTTCATAAAGATCATGTAACTCAAGTGGAATCATTTCGGCTTCAATAGTAATATTGTTTTTCAGACAAAATGAATTCCATAACTTTTGAAGTGTACTTTCAAAGGGATCAAATTTTCTAACTGCGATTCTTAACTTTTCCATTTAGACAGCGATAAATTCTTTAATAATTTTTTCATTGTCTTGTCCTAATTTCGGAGAACCTTTTCCAGAAGTTAAATATTCACCATCAATTTTAATCGGACATCTTGTGGTTTGATAGGAATACCCATCTAACATTTCTACTTTCTGCGTAAAATCTAAAACTTTAAAACCTTCTTCTGCAAAAAGTTGTTGATAGTTTAAAACACCTGCACACCAAATATCTGCCGGTTCTAGAATATTCAACCAAAAATCTGTATTCTGAGTTTGTAAATGCTCAGCCAAAATATTTTTGATTTCATCTCTTAGATGAAACTTGTTTTCAGGAAATTGCAATAAGGCATCACATTTTAAAAGTGTAGCCAAAACTGGAATAGAACCCATTGCCAAAGCTAAATAGCCATTTTTGGTTTTGTAAATTCCGTATGGTGCTCCTAAATAAGCATGCGCATTATTGGTTTTGGTCCGAACAGGCAATTCTCCACCATCATTAAAAAAGGTGGTAATAGTTTCAAACTGAAAATCGAAAGCAGATTCTAACATACTCACCTGAACTGAAGCTCCAATATTTTGAATTGCTTTTCGATACAAAGCAGCTAAAATTCCCTGAGCCAAATGTGCTCCGGCCAGCATATCTACAATTGACAATCCCATCGGAACCGGACCATCTTCCTGATTTCCGCTCAGCCATGTTAAAGCCGTTAAGGATTGTAATAATAAATCTTGTCCGGGTAAATCTTTCAAATCAGGATGTTCCCCAAAACCCGAAATCGAACCATAAACCACATTTGGATTTATTGCTTTGACATCCTCATAACTTAAACCGACACGTTCCATTACGCCGGGTCTGAAATTATGCATCACAACATCGGCTTTAGCCAATAATTTTTTTAATTTTTCAAGTTCTTTGGGTTGCTTGAAATCAATTGCAAAAGATTCTTTATTTCTGTTGATAGTATGAAAAACAGATGATTCTCCGTTCATAATCAAATCAGAAGTATATAGGGTTCGACAAATATCTCCCGTTTCCGGTTTCTCAATTTTTATAACGCGCGCGCCCAAATCAGCCAGGCGTAAACTCGCTGACGGGCCCGAAAGAAACTGGCTAAAATCTACTATTAAATAATCTTCTAAAGGTTTCATTCGCTTAAAAATTGTTCGTGTATTTTTATATTATCTTCTCCAACTGAGGGAGCCGCTTTTATGCTTGTTAAAATTTTTCCGTCAAGCTGAATTGGGCTTCGCGTTGTAACTAATTTTTCTCCGGCAGCATTTTGAACCGTTTGTTTTAATTGTAATTCATCTACAAAAGGCTGATTATCCAATTCTTCATAATTCAAAACTTTTCCTGACCAAATTCCTTCTTTTTGAAGTAGCTCTAACCAATAATCAGATGTTTGAGTTGCTAATTTTTTAGCTAATAATGCTCTAATTTCATCCCTGAAAGTAAACCAGTCTTGTTTATCAGCATATTTATTTAGATCAACTCCTAAAGTGTTTCCAATGAAAAGTAAATCACCCATTGCCAGTGAAATATAACCATCAAGAGTTTGGTAAATGCCATAAGGCGCACTCAAAAAAGCATGCGCACTTCCTTTAATATTACCTCTTTGGGGCAATTGCCCGCCATCATTTAAGAACGATGTAATGGCTTCAAATTGTACATCCAAAACAGATTCTAATAAACTTACTTCTACCAAAACACCTTTTCCGGTTTTGGCTCTTTTTAATAAAGCGGCTAAAATTCCCTGAACGAAATGATTTCCGCACATTAAATCGGCTACAGCCAAACCAAACGGAACCGGTCCCTGACTTTTTCTACCGCTTAACCAGCTTAATCCGGAAAGCGATTGTAGCAATAAATCCTGTCCGGGTTTTTTTGCCCATGGGCCAATATTTCCATAACCGGTAATTGTTCCGTATATTATTTTTGGATTGATAGTTAAGCTTTCGCTGAAATCCAATCCTATTTTTTCCATTACTCCAGGTCTGAAATTATGGGTCATAATATCAGCTTTGGCAATTAATTTTTTGATCAGAATTAAATCTTCCGGATTTTTAAGATCAGCCGCAAAAGATTCTTTATTTCTGTTAATCGTATGGAATAACAAACTGCTGTCATCAACAAAAAGATCTTTAATGCTTAATTGTCTACAGGCTTCACCTTTTACAGGTCGCTCGATTTTAATAACTCGTGCACCTAAATCGGCTAGTTTTAAACCGGCAGAAGGCCCCGCCAGAAACTGACAGAATTCTAAAACAATTAATCCTTCTAATGGTTTCATGTTGTTACTAAGTTTAAAGATTTCGCATAAAGAGAATTCATTTCTTCTAAAACCAATGCTTCGTCTCCGCCATTTATTAAATAATTACGAACCACATCTCCCGCATGATCCTGAAAATACATATGTCCGGAATATCTTGGGCGCAGGAATGCTCGTTCTAAAGTTGGTAAAGTGTTTTTGAAATAGTCATGTGTTACTGAATTTATTCTGTCACTTTTCCATGCCTGAAGATGTCCGGGCTGTCCGCCATTATCGGCAAAAATATTTTGCTGAACTAAAGATGAACCTGTAAATTCTGCATATTTAATAGCTTCCGGAATATGTTTGCTAAAGGAAGAAACTGCCAAACCGGTTCCGCCCAAAGAGCTGATCATCGGCTGATCATTCAAACGAACTAAATCATAAAAGTGAAGCAATTTTCTGCTATATCCTGTTCTTGAATAATTTGAATATCCGTAAGCAAAAGGGCAATAGGCAATTTCATCTGAGTTTGCCATTGCTTCATATACCTGAATTGGATTTCTATTAAAGTTTGCAGGATCAATTAATTGTGCCAATTCTCTAAACATTTGCAACGCTTTTTTTCCTGTTTCAGTAGGAATTACTTTTTCTGTAGATTGAAAAGGTGCTTCACCTAAACTACAGCAATACATATAAAAACTCATTAAAACATCAACCGGAATTCCGGCAAAAGCAACTAATCCTTTTTTGGCTAAAGCCAATAAATCATCATAAGTCTGCGGAACTTTTAATCCCTGTTTTTCTAAAATATCCAAACGCGCCGCTGCAACAGGTGTCGCTGCATCAATTGGCAATGCCCATAATTTGTTGTCAAAAACATAACTTCCGTAAGAGCGTCCAACGGTATTTACTTCCTGATCTTTTATATATTCTGATGATAAATAATCTGATAATGGCAAGATGCTTTTTGAGTGTGCTCCAAAGCCTGTCCAGGGATGATCGATTACAAGTAAATCAAAACGCTTTGCTAAATCTTCGATGGAAGCATCTGCAAATTCCTGTAAACTTCTTTTCTCCCAGCTAATCTCAACTCCCGGATTTAATTCTGTAAAACGTTGAGCTGTTGCGACCATTGGCAATAAACCTCTTGTATGATTCCAGGTTATCCCTTTTAATAGTGTCATTTTTAATAAAATTTATATGGATGATTTTATTCGGAAATTAATAAATGTAAAAAATACAATTACAAAAATAGAAATAAGATTGAATTGAACAATAGAAGAGGTGTTTATTAACAGTAGTTTTTTGAAGTATATTGAAGTAAGTTGGAATTTTTTTACAAATTTTGTAAAAAGTGTTATAATATATTAAAGTTTAGTCATTTTGGGAGATTCAGATGAAAATATATCTCAAATATTAATATTAAAATATACTTTTGTAATTGTATTTTTTACATTTATTAATTTCTAATAGATTTTTAAAAATAAAACGATAAATAAAAAGACTTAATAACGATAGAAATGTTTTCATTACAAAACAAAAAAGCGGTTGTTACCGGTGGCGGAAGCGGAATTGGGAAAGCCATTTCGGTTTTATTTGCAAAGCAGGGAGCTGAAGTCCATATTATTGAATTAACAGAAGAAAGTGCTAAAACTGCTGTTGACGAAATAAAAGCNGAAAGCCATTTCGGTTTTATTTGCAAAGCAGGGAGCTGAAGTCCATATTATTGAATTAACAGAAGAAAGTGCTAAAACTGCTGTTGACGAAATAAAAGCAAATGGCGGAAAAGTATTTTCGTATGCCTGCAATGTAGCCAACCAGGAAGAAGTTGCAGCAACATTCGAAAAAATAGGCAACATTAATATCTTAATCAACAATGCTGGAATCGCACATGTTGGAAAAGTAGACACTACACCGGCAGCAGATTTTGATCGTGTTATGGAGGTAAATGTAAAAGGAGTGTACAACTGCCTGTTTGCGGCGATTCCACAATTCCGACTTTCAAATGGTGGTGTAATAATCAATATGGCGTCAATTGCGGCCTGGGTTGGAATCCCGGACCGATTTGCCTATTCAACTGCAAAAGGCGCTGTTATGGCTATGACTTTATCTGTAGCAAAAGATTATATAAAAGAAAATATCCGTTGTAATTCTATTTCGCCTGCAAGGGTTCATACGCCTTTTGTTGATGGTTTTATTTCAAAAAACTATGCCGGAAAAGAAGCCGAAATGTTCGAAAAATTATCACAGTCACAACCAATAGGAAGAATGGGAAAACCAGACGAAATCGCAGCGTTAGCCTTGTACCTATGCAGCGACGAAGCCGGATTTATAACCGGCTGCGATTACCCAATCGACGGAGGATTTATCAAGTTAAATAATTGAGAAAAGGGGCTAAGGTTCTAAGGTACTAAGAGAATAAGGTTTCTTAGCATTTTTGCTTCCCAGCACCGAAAAAATAATTAATAAAAAAAAGGTACTAAGGTGCTAAAAGACTAAGGTTTCTTAGCATTTTGGCTTCTCAGCACCGAAAAAAATAATTAATAAAAAAAAGAACTGAGAGGCTTAGGTTCTGAGGTACTAAGAAAAAAAACTTAGAACCTTAGGAACTTAGTACCTTAGAACCTTAAAAAAAGAAAAAAAATGAAATTAATACGTTTTGGAGAAATAGGAAAAGAAAAACCAGGAGTTTTAATTGGTGAAAAGAGATATGATGTTTCATCAATTGTAACTGACTTTAACGAAATTTTTTTTGAAGAAAATGGCCTGGAGAAATTACAGAAAGCCTTAGACAGTAATCCGACTTTACCAGAAGTGGATGCAAATATACGTTTAGGTTCTCCAGTGGCGAGACCTTCAAAAATAATTTGTATTGGACTGAATTATGTAGATCATTGTTTGGAAACCAATGCACCAATTCCAGCCGAGCCGATTATCTTTTTTAAATCGACTACTTCTTTGTGCGGACCAAATGACAATTTGATCATTCCAAAGAACAGTGAAAAAACAGACTGGGAAGTAGAATTGGCATTTGTTGTGGGTAAAAAAGCAAGTTATGTAGAAGAAGCCGAAGCTTTGGATTATGTGGCAGGTTACGCATTATTGAACGATTATAGTGAAAGAGCTTTTCAAATCGAGCGTGGAGGGCAATGGGCAAAAGGAAAAGGAAGCGACACCTTTGCACCACTTGGACCATTCTTAGCTACAAAAGATGAAGTAAAGGATGTTGACAATTTATCGATGTGGCTGACTGTAAATGGTAAAAAATATCAAGATAGTAATACACTGAATCTGGTTTTCAAAATTCCATTTTTAGTACATTATCTAAGCCAGTTTATGACTCTGCTTCCTGGTGATATCATCAGTACAGGAACACCTCCGGGAGTTGGTTTGGGAATTAAACCGGATCCTATTTACCTTAAAGCCGGTGATGTGGTAGAATTAGGAATTGAAGGTTTAGGGAGTAGTAAACAAACGGCTGTTGCATACTCAAAATAATTTAAAAGAAAATGCTAAGATGAAATTTATAGTATGTGAAAAACCGCAGGAATTTATTCTAAAAGAAAAAGCAATTCCGGAACCAAAAGAAGGTGAAGTTTTATTGAAGATTAAAAGAATAGGAATTTGTGGAACTGATATTCACGCTTTTGGTGGAACTCAGCCTTACTTCGAATATCCGAGAATTTTAGGTCATGAACTTGCTGCAGAATATGTAAAAGGAAATGCAAAAGGTTTTGAACCGGGTGATAAAGTAACTTTTATTCCGTACTTTAATTGCGGGAAATGTGTTGCCTGTAGAAACGGACTAACCAATTGCTGTGTAAATATTAAAGTTTTTGGAGTTCATATTGATGGCGGAATGGCAGAATATGTGACTATTCCGCAGCAATATTTACTTCATGGACAAGGTTTGGATTATGATCAGTTGGCATTAGTTGAGCCTTTGGCAATTGCAGCACACGGCGTACGAAGAGCGGCAGTAAAACCTACTGATACCGTTTTAGTAATGGGCGCGGGGCCAATTGGTATCGGATTGATTCAATTCGCAAAAATTGCAGGAGCTAAAGTAATCGTGATGGATATCAACGAATACAGATTAGGTTTTTGTAAAAATGAATTGAATGCTGATGAAACTATAAATCCGTTGCACGATGATGTCGCTCAAAAACTGGCTGAAATTACAAATGGCGATATGGCCAATGTTGTGATTGATGCAACAGGAAATCGCAATGTCATGAATAGCGCTTTTAACTACATTTCTCACGGAGGCCGATTTGTTTTGGTTGGTCTTCAAAAAGGAGAATTGAGTTTTAGCCATCCTGATTTCCATAAAAGAGAATCTACTTTAATGAGCAGTAGAAATGCCACTATTGAAGATTTTGAATATGTAATGGAATGTCTTAAAAATGGGAAAATTGATCCTAAAAAATATATTACACACAGAACAAGTTTCTCAGAAATGATTACCGATTTTGGACAATTAATTGATCCGAAGAATAATGTAATTAAAGCGTTGATTGAAATAGAATAACAAAACAATTGAAATTTTTAAACACATAGGAACATAGATTTTTAGTTTTACAAAAGAGTTTTTAAAAGAAACTAGTTTCCCACACATAGCTCTGTGTTTTAAAACAAGTGAAACGTCTAATTTCAACATGCGGATCTATGTTTCTATGTGTTTAAAAAATCTATTGATAACCTCAATAACCACAAAAAATGGATTTACAATTAAAAGATAAAATTGTAGTCGTGTCGGGTTCGGCAGGAAAACAAGGCAGTATTGGAGAAACCATCATTAACCGATTGGCAGATGAAGGTGCAATTCCGGTATTGGTAGACAGAAACAGCAGAGGTTTTGGTTATGCCGAAGCACTTCAAAAAAAAGGAATCGACGCTTTGTTTGTACAAACGGATGTAACCGATCCTATTGAAATCGAAAACGCTGTTAAAACTATAGTTGCAAAATACGGACGAATTGATGCTGTAATTAACAACGTTGGTGTAAATGACGGTGCCGGTTTAGATTCGACTTATGAGGAATTCATGAATTCTTTGAAACTAAATGTCGTAAGTTATTTTCTATTGGTGAAATACGCGCTTCCTTATCTAAAAGAATCAAAAGGAAATATTCTGAATATTGGTTCTAAAGTAGCTCTGACCGGACAAGGCGGAACTTCTGGTTATGCTGCTGCAAAAGGTGGAGTTCTGGGATTGACCAGAGAATGGGCGGTTGATTTGATTCAGTACGAAATTCGTTCGAACGCGATTATTATTGCTGAAAGTTATACTCCGGCATACGAAGACTGGATTAAAACAGTACCAGACGGTGAAGTTGTTTTGAAAAAAATCAACAAAAGTATTCCGTTAAAAGGAAGAATGACCCAAACAGAAGAAATTGCAGATACAGCGCTTTTCATTATTTCAGATCGTTCATCGCACACAACAGGACAATTTGTTTTTGTTGATGGAGGTTACGTACATTTAGACCGCGCTTTAATCAATGACGTAAATTAAAAAAGATGAATAACCGAATCGATGCCCATCAACATTTTTGGAAATTTGATCCTGTAAGAGACAGCTGGATTGATGAAACCATGCAGAAAATTCAAAGAGATTTTTTGCCCGAAGATCTTTTGCCATTGCTTCAGGAAAATCAGTTTTCAGGTTGTGTTGCTGTTCAGGCAAGCCAGTCTGAAGACGAAACTAATTTTTTGGTGAATTTAGCAGCAAAAAATGATTTTATAAAAGGAGTTGTCGGTTGGGTTGATTTGCGTGATGTAACAATCGAAGAACGGTTAAAAGATTTTTCTTCGAATAAAATAATAAAAGGTTTTCGACATGTAGTTCAGGGCGAATCAGATGATTTTATGCTGAGAAAAGATTTCCAAAACGGAATTGCTGCTTTGAAACAATTTAATTACACCTACGATATTCTTATTTTTCATCGCCAGTTACCGGCTGCCATAAGTTTGGCAAATCAGTTTCCCGATCAGTCTTTTGTAATCGATCATATCGCAAAACCGGATATAAAATCGGGGGATGTTTTATCCTGGAAAAAAGGAATTGAAGAAATTGCCAAAGCCGAAAATGTTTGGTGTAAAATCTCCGGAATGGTTACCGAAGCCAATTGGAAAACATGGAAAACGGATGATTTAAAACCGTATTTAGATGTTGTTTTTGAAAATTTTTCTGCCGATAAATTAATGTTCGGATCGGATTGGCCGGTTTGTAATGTCGCTTCCGATTATGCAGAAGTGGTAAAAACGCTGGAAGATTATATTTCTCAACTTTCACTTCCAAATCAAAATAAAATCTGGCATGAAAATGCTACATCATTTTATAAACTTTAGTTTTAAATTGATAAAACTTAATTTTTAAAAGTGCTTCCATAAGTTTCTATCTGGTTTTTTTGATGAAATTTGGAAGCACTTTTTATTTCTCCAATATTATTTTTAGCGTTCTATTCGTTATTAGAAAATCTGATTTTTCAATAAGAATAGAAATAATCGAAATTTCTACAGTTAAATTTTTAGAATTTCGATAGATTAAGTATATTTTAAAAGCATTTTAAAAAGACTTCTCGACGTTATTTTTTACTTCCTTTTTACCAATTTAGTTTTAGACTTTCTATCTAATTTTCATGTAATTAGATATGTTTTTGCTTCTTTTTTTCTTGAATTATTATTCTCATTTTGTTATTTAGTTCCATTGTTAAGATTTAGTTATCAATCGAATACGTTCTTTTTGTACAAGGATAGTACAGGATAGTTATGTTTTTTACATTCTCTTATTTTACACCATAATATTTTAGATTATTGTTAAAAAGATATAAATGTCGAATATAAATACAACACCTATGAATTTTAAGCATGTAAGCTACCTGTGGGATGAGTCTAAGGCAGCCGCTTTGGCAGGAGATGAAGTAGCGCTTTTCATTTATCGTTCCAATTTACTGGGAGCTGATTTGCGATTAACCAATTACGGAGGAGGAAATACTTCAGTTAAAATCACGGACAAAGATCCGTTAACGGGAGAAAGCTCAGAGGTAATGTGGATCAAGGGTTCCGGAGGAGATATCGGAACACTTACAAAATCGGGTTGTGCGGCACTTTATTTAGAGAGACTTCGTAATCTGGAGAATGTTTACAGAGGAATTGAATTCGAAGATGAAATGGTGGAACTTTTCAACCACTGTATTTTTGATCTGGCTTCAAAAGCGCCGTCAATCGATACACCTTTGCACGGGTTTTTACCTTTCAAACATATTGACCACCTGCATCCTGACGCGGCTATTGCTATTGCAGCTGCCAAAGACGGGGCAAAAATCACCGAGGAATTATTCAATGGTGAAATAGGCTGGGTAGGCTGGCAACGTCCGGGCTTTGATCTTGGATTACAATTAAGATCTTGCCTTGAAGAAGCAGAGAAAAAAGGAAAAAAATTACGTGGAATTATGCTAGGTTCCCACGGACTTTTCACCTGGGGAGACACTTCATACGAAAGTTATATCAACACCCTTGAAGTAATCGAGAAATGTGCAACATATCTTGAGAACAATTACGGAAAAAAACGTCCTGTTTTTGGAGGACAAAAAATAGAAAGCCTTGAGCTGGACCAAAGAAGATTGAAAGCTGCAAAGGTAGCTCCGATTTTGAGGGGATTCTGTTCCTCAGAACGCCAGATGATCGGACATTACACTGATGACGCAAGGGTTTTGGAATTCATCAACTCCAATGATCTGGAGAAACTGGCCCCGCTTGGAACCTCTTGTCCGGACCACTTTTTAAGAACCAAAATCAGTCCGCTAGTTTTGGAACTGGATCCAAACGAGGACTTGTCAGATGTAGAGGCCATCAAAACAAAACTACAACCTGCTTTTGAAAGCTACAGAGCGATGTACAAGGATTATTACAATGCCTGCAAGAAATCAAATTCACCGGCAATGCGTGACCCAAACCCGGTGGTTATTTTATANTTTTGAAAGCTACAGAGCGATGTACAAGGATTATTACAATGCCTGCAAGAAATCAAATTCACCGGCAATGCGTGACCCAAACCCGGTGGTTATTTTATATCCGGGAGTTGGAATGTTCACTTTTGCCAAGGATAAAACCATGGCAAGACTGGCATCAGAATATTATGTGAACGCCGTGAACGTTATGAAAGGCGCAGAAGCGGTTTCAGAGTATACATCCCTTCCACATCAGGAAGCATTTGATATCGAATATTGGTTATTGGAAGAAGCAAAATTGCAAAGAATGCCAAAACCAAAAGCACTTTCAGGAAGAGTTGCCCTTATCACCGGTTCAGCCGGAGGAATTGGAAAAGCTATTGCAAAGAAATTCGCTCAGGAAGGAGCTTGTGTCATTATCAACGATATCAACGAAGAAAGACTCGAAGAAGCAACCAAAGACTTTGTCAAGTCATTTGGAAAAGATGCCGTTTCTAGTACACTATTAAATGTTACTGACGAAAATAGTACAGAAAAAGCATTAGACGAAGCTTGTCTTGCTTTTGGAGGAGTAGATATCGTGGTAAACAATGCCGGAATCAGTATCTCAAAATCTATTGCTGAACATACCCTTGAAGAATGGGACAGATTATATGACATTTTGGTAAAAGGACAATTTATTGTATCGAAAGCCGGAATTGAAGTAATGAGAAAACAGGGCTTTGGAGGCGATATTGTAAATATCGTATCGAAGAATGCTGTTGTTGCAGGTCCGAACAATCCCGGATATGGATCGGCCAAAGCGGCACAGGCACACTTAACGCGCCTTATGGCAGCAGAGCTTGGAGCTGATAAAATCCGTGTAAACACGGTAAATCCTGATGCTGTGATCTCAGACTCAAACATCTGGTCTGGAGGCTGGGCAGAAGGTCGTGCCAAAGCGTATGGTATTACGGTAGAAGAACTGCCGGCTTACTACGCCAAGCGCACACTATTAAACGAAATCATATTGCCTGATGATATTGCCAATGCATGTTTTGCGTTTACAGGGGGATTGTTGAATAAATCAACAGGAAATGCCCTGAACGTAGACGGTGGAGTAGCAATGGGCTTCTATAGATAAAAATAGTTTTTTTTAAGTTTGTTTAAGCAAAAGTGGTTTTTTGTGAATTTAACGTCCGACAGCCCTCGGGCGTTNGTAGCAATGGGCTTCTATAGATAAAAATAGTTTTTTTTAAGTTTGTTTAAGCAAAAGTGGTTTTTTGTGAATTTAACGTCCGACAGCCCTCGGGCGTTATTTTTTTGTAATTATTTACCACAGAGAACACAAAGATTTTTTTCTTCTTAACTTTAAAAAAAACACAAAGTTCACAAGGCTAAATTAAACATAGCTTTGTGAACTTTGTGTTTTTACAAGTATTCCTAGATAAAAATCTTTGTGTTCTCTGTGGTAAAAAAATCATCCCTGATTCAGATTTCCACAAGTTTTAAGAATTGATCCTGCCTCCCATTATTTGTTTTTGTTGGAAAAACTAATAATGTGTGAAAAACACACTTATTTTAACAGAGAGCAGGAGGGTACAGGATGCTTATATTTTAAGGTTACTTTAAATTGGTGCCTAATTATTGTATAAAATGTTAAAATTCTTTAGAATATAAGTTTTTTACTAAGAAAATTTACATTCTGAATTATATTTAAGCATTATTAAAAGTAAAAATATAAAATGCGTTTACTCATTCATAATAAAGTACTTATCCTTTTTTTGATCATCTGTTCTGTCTTTTCAGCAACAGCAGCCGAGATTTGGGTTTCGACCAATGGAAAAGATACCAATCCCGGAACAAAAGCAAGTCCGTTAGCAACTGTAAACATGGCCATAAGAAAAGCCAGAGAATTACGTCGCTTAAAAGATCCATCAATAAAAGACGGTATTTATATTATTGTAACAGACGGAACGTATTATCTAAACGAACCTTTATTCGTAAGACCTGAAGATTCAGGAACTCCGGAAAGTCCAACCACAATTGAAGCTGATGTAAGTGCAATGCCAATAATCAGCGGCGGATTAGAAATAAAAAATTGGAAAAAATCTACAACCATAATTAAAGGACAAAAAAAAGGAAATGTCTGGGTAGCTGATGTGCCTCAAAAAGCGGGTGAAATTATAAATTACCGACAATTATGGGTCAACGGAAAAAAAGCCGTGCGAGCCAAAAGTACTGCTGGAGACCAAATGGATAGAATTCTTTCCTGGGATGCGGCAACAGAAACTTGCTGGATTCCTTTTAAAGATAAATCCATAAAGTACGAACCCGGAATGGAAATGTTTATCATTCAATGGTGGTCAACGGCCAATCTTCGTATCAAAAATATCGAAGTTCAAAAAGACAGCGCCCGACTTTCTTTTGAACAACCGGAAAGCCGCATTCAAAGCGAACATCCGTGGCCAGCGCCATGGATTTCAAAAAACAACGGAAATTCAGCTTTCTTTCTAAACAACGGAGTCTCCATGTTGAACGAACCCGGAGAATGGTTTTTAGATAAAAAAAATGCCAAAATCTATTATATTCCGAGAGATGGTGAAGATCTGACTTCTGCAAAAGTTATCGTTCCCGTTCTGGAAAATTTAGTGGAGATGAAAGGAACAATTGATTCTCCGGTTCATCATTTTAATTTCAAAGGAATTTCATTTCAATACAGTAACTGGCTTCGTCCTTCGCAACAAGGTCACGTTCCGTTGCAGGCCGGAATGTATTTACTGGATGCTTATAAATTGAAAGTTCCCGGAACTCCAAATCAGGCCAATCTGGAAAATCAGGGTTGGGTTGGGAGACCAAGAGCAGCTGTTGAAGTTAATTATGCTAATCATAATCAATTTGAATCTTGTCATTTTGAACATTTGTCTTCGACCGGATTAGATTTGAATAAAGGTAGCAATCATAATATAATCAAAGGAAATTTATTTAAAGATATTGGCGGAAATGCTATAAGTATTGGTGTTTTTTCTGAAGAAGCTTTTGAGGCCCATTTACCTTTAGTTATAAAAGATGAAAGAGAAATTTGTTCCGATGAAGTAATTGCGGACAATTTAATTACCAATGTCGCGAACGAAGATTGGGGATGTTTAGGAATTGCAGCCGGTTTTATAAAAAACCTTACTATTGAACACAACGAAATTTCGGATGTGGCGTATAGCGGAATTTCAATGGGATGGGGTTGGACGCACACCAAAAATGTGATGGAAAACAACAAAATTCTATCCAATAAAATTCATCATTATGCCAAACATCTTCATGATGTTTCCGGAATTTACACGCTTTCTTCTCAGCCAAACAGCCGAATAGAAGGAAATTATATTGATAAAGTGTACAACAGTCCCTATGCACACGATCCGTTTTTATGGTTGTATTTGTATACAGATGAAGGGAGTCAGGGTTTTACCATCAAAAATAACTGGATTGCAACAGAGAAAATCCTAAAAAATAATAACGGTCCGGAAGGAAATATTTGGGAGAATAATAATCCGTATGTCAGCACAAAAATTAAAGAGGCGGCGGGAATTAGAGCACCATATGCAGCTTTAACAAAAGAGGCAATTGTTGATGAAGCCTGGGGTTTACAGGAATTACCTAAATCGGTAGTCATCGAAATGATCGGTTCTGATTTTGATATTGAGAAAGTAAAATCAACTATCAAAGGTTTCCGAATTGTAGGTGAATCCATTTATCAGTGGAAAAATCATTTGGTGATTTACGGAAAAATGAATCAGCCGGAAAGAACGAAAAAGAAGTTGGCGCTCGCTTATCCATCGGCAGAAATAAAAATTTACGAAAAACCGATTTACGATTTTCAAAATTTTGAAAGATGTAAAGATTCTAAACCGGCATCTGAATGGGAAAATATTGTTTTAACCGTCAATTTGGTAAATGACGAAAAATTGCAAAAAGAGTATGTAGATTATCATACTACTCAATTTGAAAAATGGCCTGAAATCGCAAAAGGTTTCTGCAACGCCGATTTTCAACAATTACAGGTTTTCAAAAACGGAAGACAATTAATGTTGGTAATCAGTATTCCGAAAGGAGAAAATCTGGACAAACTGAATCCAAAAACAACAGAAAATAATCCACGTGTAGACGATTGGAATGCCCTAATGAAAAAATACCAAACCGGAATAGAAGGAGCAAAACCTGATGAAACCTGGATTTTCTTAAATAAAATATAAGTCTCCTAACAGGTTTCCAAAACCTGTTAGGTATCTTTTGAAACCAAAAAGAAATATTTAGCCACAGATTAAAGGATTAACACAGATAAAAAAAATCTATAAAATCGTTTAATCTGTGGCAAAAGAATAATACCTAACAGGTTTTGGAAACCTGTTAGGATAACTATCAAAATTCTAAATAGAGATGTTAAAAATTGCCATTTTAGGACTTGGAGAAGGTCGCAGTACCATGTCGGCAGCTTTAAAAAGCGCGAAATTGGAGCTCGTAAAAGTATGTGACAGAAATGAAGATTTGTGTAAACAAAGAGCAAAGGAATTTGATTTTCATTCATATACCACCAATTACGATGATTTATTAAATGATTCCGAAATTGATATTATTGCTATTTATACACCGGATCATCTTCATGCTGATCATGTGAAACAAGCTTTACTTCATGGAAAACATGTAGTGTGTACCAAACCTTTTATCGATAATTTGGCTGATGCAGCAGCGTTATTAGCCCTGAGCGAAAAAACGGGAAAGAAAGTTTTCATCGGTCAAAGTTCAAGATTTTTTGAACCTGCAAAAAGACAAAGAAATGATTTTGAAGCAGGATTAATTGGCGATTTAATTACAATCGAAGCGCATTATCACGCTGATCACAGATGGTTTTTAGAAAAAGAATGGTCGTTGTTACAATCGTTTAAATGGCTTTACGGAGGTTTAAGTCACCCTGTAGATTTCATCAGATGGTATTTGCCAAACATTGAAGAAGTGATGGGTTATGGCATGATCAGCAGTAACGGAAGTGTCGCTGGACTAAAAAATGAGGACACAATGCATTTCATCTTCAAGGCAACCGACGGAAGAATCGCCAGAGTTAGCGGGGTTTATACCTCTCCAACACAACCAGCTCAAAGAGACAGCGGAATGAGCACAATTCTAAGAGCGACTGAAGGCGCAAGCCAGGCTGATTATCATGAATTGCGTTATGCCGTAACGACAAAAGATGGAGAAGAAAAAGTAATAACCTGGGGCGATGCAACCTTAAAACATTATTTCCGTTTTGAAGGTCAAAGCCACCATGCAGGAGAATATCAAAATTATCTGGAATATTTTGTAGACAGTATTGAACAAAATTTCACAGCCTATCCGGATATGAAAGAAGGTATCGGAACTGTGGCTTTATTACAGGCGATGGACAAATCTTTACAAACCGGAATGCCAGTTAAAATAGCTGATGTTTTAAAAGAATATAAGCTATGAACAGTATCTACGATAAGTTAACCACCTTTGATTTTATTATTGTCGCCGTTTATTTAGTGGCCTTATTAATTATTGGTTACGTAGTAAGTGTCAAGCAAAGCAAGAAAAACGAAACACTTTTTCTGGCTGGGAATTCGCTAAAATGGTACAGCATTGGGTTTAATATGTGGGGAACCAATGTTGGTCCATCCTCATTATTGGCGTTTGCAAGTATTGGTTACGCAACCGGAATTGTAGCCGGAAATTTTGAGTGGTACGCCTTTGTTTTCTTACTGCTTTTGGCTATGGTTTTTGCGCCGCGTTATATTGCGAGCAAAGTCAGCACCATGCCGGAATATATGGGAAAACGTTATGGCGACAGCACACAAAATATTTTGGCCTGGTATGCTTTGGTGAAAATTTTGGTAAGTTGGTTATCGTTAGGATTATTTAGCGGAGGAATTTTGGTACGCCAGATTCTCGGAATTCCGATGTGGCAAAGTGTTACTGTTTTAGTCATTTTTTCCGGAATTTTTACTTTCGCAGGAGGTTTGAAAGCCATTGCAAAAGTGAATGTTTTCCAGATGATTTTATTGATCGTTGTTTCATTGACATTATCCTATTTAGGATTGCAAAAAGTGGGAGGTATCAGCGCCTTAATTGCCAAAACACCTTCTAACTTTTGGAATTTAGTGCAGCCTGCAAGCGACGCACATTATCCGTGGCCTGCTATTTTGTTGGGATACCCGGTTGCGGCGGTTGCTTTTTTCTGTACTGATCAATCAATGGTACAGAGTGTTTTGGGAGCGAAGAATTTAGAGCACGGACAATTGGGAGTTAATTTCATTGGCTGGTTAAAAGTGATGGCATTGCCTTTATTTATTTTACCTGGAATTCTGTGTTACGTTTTATATCCGGAATTAGGCACTAATTCTGATCTCGCATATATGACCATGGTGACTAATTTATTCCCAAGTGGAATGAACGGTTTGGTGATTTGTGTTATGATTGCGGTTTTGGTGGGGACAATTGGTTCATCCTTAAACGCCTTAAGTACCGTTTTTACTAATGATATTTATGTGAAGAAAATCAATCCGACAGCGAGTATCAAAGAACAAATTAAAATTGGCCGTATCACAATTGCAGGCGGATGTTTATTCGCCATTTTGATTGCTGTTGCGATTGACAATATAAAAGGACAAAATTTATTTAATATTTTTCAGGCCGTTTTAGGATTTTTGGCGCCTTCATTATCTGTTGTTTTTCTGTTAAGTATTTTTTGGAAACGTACCACAAAGAAAGCAGTAAACGCAACATTATCCTGGGGTTCAGCCTTTAGTTTATTTGTTGGGGTTTTATATTTATGGATTTTCCCTGCAGATAAATATCCAGTTTGGCCTCACTTTTTATTGATCTCATTTTACATTTTTGCGACTTTATTAGTATCGGCAATTGTTATTTCGTTGTTAGATAAAAGTCCGGAAACTAATTTTGTGAGTGAAACTGATGTTCCGAAAACCAGTAAAAAGGTCAAATTATTATTTGCTATCTTAGGAATCGTCATTTTGAGTTTATACCTCATTTTTAATTTTAATTAATATGAAAAGATTATCTTCTTTACACCAAAGTTTAAAAACTGTTGTTTGTCTTGGTGCGTTATTCTTTTTATCGGAAGCTGCTTCGGCGCAAACCTGGATCTGGTATCCCGGAGATTTCGAAGTTTGGTTAAGCAATAAAATGCAGGTAAGACGTACAGAACGCGAAGCAGTATTTCCACCGCTTTGGCAATATTACAGTCCTTATGCCCTGGTAACTTTTCAAACAGAAGTAGATATTCCACAACCAGACGAGGTAAAAATCTACTCGGAAGGCTCTTTTCAGTTACTTTTAGATGGTGTTCAGGTTTACGGGCAACCAAAATCAATAAAAATTCCTGCCGGGAAACATAAAATTTCCTTTAAAGTATACAATCAGGAAGTGTTGCCAGCCATTTATATTGCCGGTAAGTATGTTAAATCAGATCCATCGTGGAAGGTGACCAATGAAGATAAGCTTTGGATTGACGAAGCTGGAAAAGCACAACAGTCAGGCACACCATGGGTACCTGTTGGTTCCTGGAATTTTTATTCACCAGAGAATAAGCCTTCCGGATTTAAACTAACAACCAAACCTTTGAACGCAAAAAAAACAGAAAAAACAGGAGCTGGTGAGTTGGTAGATTTTGGTAAAGAAACTTTTGGTTATATTAAAATTCACGGTTTAAAAGGAAAAGGTAAAGTAGCACTTTATTATGGCGAATCTCGTGAGGAAGCGCTGGATTCTGCCAAATGTGAAACACTAGACCATTTATCTTTTGATGGAAACCAGCCTGAAACTTACACACATGATGGATCGAAAGCATTCCGATATGTTCAGGTACAAGCAGATGCAACGGTAAAATATGATTCTATATCGATGCTTTATGAATATTTGCCATTAGATTATCGCGGAGCATTCAAATCTTCGGATGAACAATTGAATCAAATTTGGGATGTGTCAGCTTACACGATGCATCTAACAACTCGCGAATTTTTTATAGACGGGATTAAACGCGATCGTTGGGTTTGGTCTGGTGATGCTTATCAAAGTTATTTAATGAATTATTATTTATTCTTTGATTCGGCTTCGGTAGAAAGAACGCTGTTGGCACTTCGTGGTAAAGAACCTGTGACGGCTCATATTAATATCATAATGGATTATTCACTGTATTGGTTTGTAGGTGTTTACGATTATTATTTACACACAGGCGATACGAAATTTATCAAAGCTTTTTATCCACGAATGAAATCACTGATGGAATTCTGCTTAAAAAGAAGAAACACAAACGGATTCCTGGAACCATTAGAAGGCGATTGGGTTTTTATTGATTGGGCAGACGGATTACCAAAAACCGGAGAGGTCAGTTTTGAGCAAATGCTTTTAGCCAGAAGTTTAGAAGCCATGGCAGTTAGTGCTAAAATTGCAGGTGAAAAGGATGACCAAAAACAATATGAAACATTAGCTGATGATTTAAAAACAAAATTATTTGATGTCTTTTGGGATAAAAAAGAAAACGTGATGAAGCACCAGCGTATAGACGGTAAAATGCAGGATATCGTAACCAGATACGCTAATATGTTCGGTATTTTTTTCAATTATTTTAATGAAGAACAAAAACAGAGCATAAAAAAGAAGGTGTTGCTGAATGATAATGTTCTTAAAATCACAACACCCTACATGCGTTTCTACGAGTTGGAAGCCTTGTGTGCAATGGGCGAACAGGATTATGTGTTGAAGGAAATGAAAGAGTATTGGGGCGGAATGTTAAAAGAAGGCGCAACTTCTTTTTGGGAAGAATACAATCCAATCAAAAAAGGAACAGAACATCTAGCGATGTATGGACGCCCTTATGGAAAAAGTCTTTGCCATGCGTGGGGTTCTAGTCCGATTTATCTATTAGGGAAATATTATTTGGGTGTAAAACCAACTGCTCCGGGTTATGCAGAATATGAAATCAAACCCAATTTAGGCGGTTTACAATGGATGGAAGGAAAAGTGCCAACACCAAATGGTGAAGTAGAATTATACTGCAGCACCAAAGAAATCAAAGTAAAAGCAGGGGAAGGCGAAGGAAAATTGATTTTCGAAAGTTCAGGCAAACCGAAAACGAATTCAGGAACGATTACGACTTTGGCTAAAAATAAATATCAATTAATTGTGAAGCCGAATGTTGAGTATAAAGTGAGTTATAAGGCGATTTAAGTTCTTAGTGATTAGTCCTTAGTTCTTAGTTTGTAACGTCCAGTTTGTCATTTCGAGGAACGAGAAATCACATCCAGAGAGCGACGCACTGTGTGGTTACGTTATGTGATTTCTCGTTCCTCGAAATGACAAGATTGAGTGTAATTTCATTGAACTTAAGTTTTAAATATAAAAAACAATGTTTTCAAAAAATACAAAATACAATTTCAAAGTAAAAACAGTTTTTCTACTGTTGTTTTCTGCTTTTCAATTTTCAGTAAAAGCTCAAAATTCAACATGGAAAGCAGCCTCTTTTGAAGTATTAAATTCGGAATACAAAACCTTCAAAACAACCCAATATGCTCATGTTTTTTCTGGAAGTAAACATAATATAATCAGACTTGCTCCTGAACTGGAAGGATTAACAGGACTTGAACTTCCTTTTGAAAATCATAAAATTAGAATAAATGCACCTTTAAAATTAAAATTTAAAGAGTCTGTAAAAATCCTTATTGGAATCTTTCAGGAAAAAGATAATGACGAATATTTTCAATTAAATAATGATCCTAATATTAAATTGGTTCTGGAAAATGGAGTAACCATAACTGGATTGCCACCAGTAAACGTGTACTCAGTGTCTTTTCCAAAAGGAACTTATTTCCTTAAATACAAGGGTTTATTTACCGTTTTAGGAGTTGTAAAAGCTAATCAGCAATTAACTTTTAGAAATGCAGAATTGCCAGACGGAAAACTTTGGAACCCCACTTTTATCGTTGAAGGATTTTCAGATGAAAAGCCACTTTTCGAAATTATTGGAGGAGAAAATAAAGCTGTTATAGATGAAGGAATGCCAGGAACGGAAGGAATTCAAGGCGGTTTTGAAGGAGGTCGCGTTGTAAAAGTTGGCGATACGTATCACATGTTTCCAACAGAAAGAGCCGGAGAAAAAGGAGTAGATTATTATTACGATCGCGTAAAAACCCGAATCGGTCACTGGACCAGTAAAGACGCCATTCACTGGAAAAGAGAATCGACAATATTTCAGGCAAGCGGAACTTACGCTATAACTGAAGACGACAACCCAATGAATGATCGCCGTGCCGCAATTTGGTCGTATATGCCGGTTTTTAACGAAAAGGCAAACAAATGGTACGGCTATTATTTAGCGTATACAGTTAGTAAAACAATAGAACCGAATCATTCTTTCGGAAGAATCTGGCGTTGCGAATCAACAGTAGATGGAATTGACGGAATTGGCGGTCCATATAAAGATATGGGAATCATTATGGAACCGGGCTTAGACTCGGAGCCATGGGAAGGACGTCAGGGTGTGGCTTCATTTTTTCCGTATAAAGTTGGCGACAACTATTTTGGTTTTTATAGCGGAGCTTACCCATTTAATTCATGGGCAGATTATCCGAAGAAAACCTCAAAAGGCTGGTTTGTGGCTTTGGCCGAATCTAAAAGTTTAGAAGGCCCGTGGTCAAGAATAAAAGACGGAAGTAATCCGATCAAATCGATGCATCCTTTTTTTGTAGAAAATCCAATTGTGAGTCAGTTGCCAAACGGTTTATATATCGCCGTTTTTGATGGAGGCCCAGACGGTTGGGGACATCATTTACCCAATATGATGGCGTATTCCTTATCAAAAGACGGAAAAAACTGGTCAGAAGCAAGATACCTTCCCATAGAAACAAAAGTCAATAAATGGTGGGATATCATGAGAACACCGCTTTGTCTAATCCCTGAAGGAAACGACGTTTATACAATCGTATACAACGCCATCGATCTGAAAAGAAGATTTCACCCGACAGGAATGGTAAAAGTAAAACTGAACAAAGACGTAATGGAATCTCGATTATTAGAACTGAAATAAGGAAGAACGCAGATGACGCGGATTTACTTCGTAAAGACGCGGATTTTCGCTGATTTCTTAATTGTTTAATGCGTGTAATCTTTGTCAAAGTTCAAAACTTTGACAAAGATGCCGAAGAAAAAAAAATCCGTTTTTATCCGCGTCTTTACGAAGTAAATCCGTGTCATCCGCGTTCAAAAAACGTACTATAATACATAAAGAATGAAAATTAAATATTTAATCATTGTCATTACAGCATTTTTCATCAATAGCTGCGCTACTCAAAAATATAAGAAGAGAGAAATCAACGAAACTGTAATGCAGGAGATATACAACGAAATCAAAACGCCCTATAAATACGGTTTGGTGATGGTGCCAACAGACAACTCTTATAAAATGGATTGTCCGAGTGTGTTTAGAAAAGACGGAAAATGGTTCATGACCTATTTGATTTATGGTGGAAGAGGTTATGAAACCTGGCTGGCTGAAAGTGATGATTTATTGCATTGGAAACATTTAGGAAAAGTAATGTCATTCTCCGAAAACGAACAACAGTGGGATGTCAACCAAAAAGCAGGATATATTTCATTGCAGGATCCAACCTGGGGCGGAAGCTATAAATGGGAAAAATACGATGACAAATATTGGATGAGTTATTTTGGTGGAGACAGTAAAGGGTACGAAGCGGGAGTTTTGTCAATCGGAATGGCGTATACAAAAGAAGCACCTACAAAACCACACGAATTTGAACGTTTGGAAAAACCAGTTTTAACTCCAAAAGACAAAGACGCCAGATGGTGGGATAATAGTACGATGTATAAAAATAGTGTTATTCGCGATAAGGATAAATTGACAGGATACAATTTTATCATGTATTACAATGCCCGTGGTGATAGTTTAAATCCTGCTAAAGGCGCAGAGCGTATTGCTATGGCAGTATCGAATGATATGAAACAATGGAAGCGTTATGGCAATAAACCTTTAATCAATCATCATAAAGGAATCTCTGGAGATGCCTATATTCAGCGTATTAATGATACTTGGGTGATGTTCTATTTTGGAGCTTTTTGGACGGGCTGGAATCAAGGTGCATTTAACCGTTTTGCAGTTTCGAATGATTTAGTAAACTGGATCGACTGGAAAGGCGAAGATTTAATCAAATCATCTGAACCTTATGACGATATGTTTGCACACAAATCATTCGTAGTAAAACACGATGGAGTAGTGTATCACTTTTATTGTGCGGTAAATAAAGCAGAACAAAGAGGAATTGCCATTGCAACTTCTAAGGATTTAGGAAAAAGCGAAATGAATTTTGTGGCACCGCCAGAGAAGAAGAAATAAGTCATAAAGTCGAAAGTCATAAAGTCAAAAGTTAGTATAATGAAAAAATTTGGTTTGAATCAGATTCAATGGAATTTAAGAAATAATTTAAAAGCATTTTTAATGTTAAAGTCAATTTATAATCGTCATTTTTTTAGCTTTCGACTTTCGACTTTCGGCTTTTTGACTGTAATCTTACTTGTAACATGTAACATTCAGGCCCAATCCGTTACCGGCGAACCTGCGGGAATTCCAGAAATACCTAAAAAATACGAATTTGCTCCATGGGAAGATCCGACGGTAACAAGCATCAACAGACAACCCTCAAGAGCAACGGCTTATTCATACACCAATATTGAAGATGCCCTAAAAGGAGACCGAACAAAAAGCCGAATGAAAATGTTAACCGGCGATTGGGATTTTAAATATGCATCAAACTTAAAAGAAGCATCTAAAGATTTTTATAAAGGAAGAGTTGCCGGGTGGGATAAAATCGAAGTGCCATCCAACTGGGAATTGAAAGGCTACGATATTCCAATTTACAAAAGTGCGGTTTATCCGTTCAGACCTATAAACCCACCTTTTATTCCTAAAGATTATAATGGTGTTGGTTCTTATCAACGCACTTTTACCGTTCCGGAAAACTGGAAAGGAATGACAGTTACTTTGCATTTTGGAGGAGTAAGTTCTGGTTTTCAGGTTTGGCTGAATGGCGAATTTTTAGGGTATGGTGAGGATAGTTGTCTGCCATCAGAATTTGATATTACGCCTTATTTGAAAGAGGGAGAAAATGTAGTTTCGGTACAGGTAATTCGCTGGACAGATGGTTCGTATCTGGAAGATCAGGATCACTGGCGCGTTAGCGGAATCCAGCGTGAAGTTTTTATTATGGCCGAGCCAAAATTGCGTATTCAGGATTTCTTTTATCAAACAAAATTAGATAAAGAATACAAAGACGCTTCTTTTCAGCTAAGACCAAAAGTGGAGAATTTAACAGGTGAAAAAATCAAAGATTATATTTTTCAGGCACAATTATACGATGCCAATAATGTGGCTTTATTCAAAGAACCGCTTCAAAAACCGGTGATCGACATGATCAACGAAAGTTATCCTCGTCTGGATAATGTGCGTTTTGGCATGTTCAAGGAAAACATCACCAATCCAAAAAAATGGAGTTCAGAAGAACCAAACTTGTACACTTTGGTAATGTCTATAAAAGATGCCAACGGAAATATTACAGAAGCAAAAAGCTGTAAGGTTGGTTTCCGTTCTATTGAATTCTCCAAGGAGAATGGAAAAATGCTCATCAATGGGAAAGAAACTTATGTGTATGGCGTGAACCGTCACGATCAGCATCCGACAAAAGGGAAAGCCGTAAATCGAGAAGATATCAAACAAGATATTACAACCATTAAAAAATTCAATTTCAATTTGATCCGAACCAGTCATTATCCTAATGATCCTTATTTCTATGAATTATGCGATCAATACGGAATCATGGTGATGGATGAAGCGAATCAGGAAACACATGGTATTGGTGGAAAATTAGCCAATGATCCAAAATGGACCAATGCCTATTTAGAGCGTATGACCCGAATGGTGGAAAGAGATAAAAATCATCCATCAGTAGTTTTCTGGAGTTTAGGTAACGAAGGAGGAAAAGGACCAAATCATGCGGCAATGTCGGGTTGGGTTCATGATTTTGATATTACACGTCCCGTACATTACGAACCGGCGCAGGGAAATCCGAGATTAGAAGGTTATATCGATCCGCTTGATCCGAGATATCCTAAAACAATTGATCACGCGTATCGATTTGAAAATCCGCAGGACGAACCGTATGTTGATATGGTCAGCCGTTTTTATCCGGGCGTTTTTACACCAAAATTTTTGGTGGATCAAAAGAAAGATACACGGCCAATTATTTTCGTGGAATATTCTCATGCCATGGGGAATTCCGTTGGGAATTTAAAAGAATTGTGGGATGAATTCCGTTCACTTCCAAGAGTTATCGGAGGTTGTATCTGGGAATTTAAGGATCAGGGATTAGTGAAAAAAGATCCTGCAACGGGTCAGGAATTTTTTGCTCACGGTGGAGATTTTGGTGAAAAATACCACGATGGAAATTTCAATACAAAAGGAATTGTTGATTCTAACGGAAAACCAAAAGGTTCGATTTATGAAAACAAATGGATTTATCAGCCAGCGACAAGTACTTTAAAAGACAACTTCCAATTAGAAATTAAAAATCGTCAGGCGGTAAAATCTCTCGCAGACTATACTCCGGTTTTGAAAATTTTAGAAAACGGAAATGTTATTAAAACTCAAATTTTAAAACCTTTCAATTTAGAAGCCGGGCAATCTACCGTTTTAGATGTAAAACAGTATTTTCCAAAATTGAAAAAGGATGCCGAATATTTTCTGAATATTGAATTCCAACTTTCAAAGGATGAGTTGTGGGCTTCTAAAGGTTACGCTGTCGCGGAAGATCAATTTCTGTTGAAAAAATCAGAAGCTATAGTAGAATTTAAAAAAGAAGATAAATCAGATTATAAATCAATAGAAACGGATTCAGATTTTATAATAAAAGGAAAAACTTTTGAGATCAAAATTAGTCTCGAAAATGGCGCGTTGAGCTCTTACATTTTTAATGGAGAAGAACAGGTTTTTGCTCCGTTGTTGCCTAACTTCGTCCGACCTCTAACGGATAATGATAAACGTGGATGGAAATCCCATAAAGTCTTAAAGCCATGGTATCAGGCAAAACCAAAATTGTTGAGTACAAAAAGGGGAATAGCAATTGATGGAACAATAATCACCAGTGATTACGAAGTTATCAAAGACAGTGCGCAAGTACAAGTCGTTTATAAAATCAATGAAAACGGAATTATAAAAGTGGATTACAGTTTGAAAGCCACAAACAAATTACCAAACATTCCAAAAATCGGAATGCAAATGGGAGTTCAAAGAAAATTTGATCAGATTTCGTGGTACGGAAAAGGCGAATTAGAAAACTATATCGACAGAAGTTTTGGATCATTTGTAGGGAAATATTCATTGCCAATTAATGATTTTCTGGAGCATTACGTAAAACCTCAGGAAAATGCTAACAGAACCGAAGTAAGATGGATGGCTTTTACAACGCCTCAAAAAAATAAAGGTTTATTGGTTGTTGATGATGCAAAAGTTTTAAGCATGAGTGCGTGGCCTTATACACAAGAAAATTTAAGCGCCGCCAAACATACTTTCGACTTAAAAGATCCGGGATTTTTAACCATAAATATCGATTTGATTCAGATGGGAGTGGGAGGAAATGACAGCTGGACAGCAGTTGCACAGCCTTTAGAAAAATATCAAATTAAGTCAGGAGATTATCAATACAGTTTTTATTTGGTTCCTTTTTCTACCACGAAAAATGGATTGGAGGAAAGCTTGAAGAAGTTTAAATATTAATTTATGATGTATCCTAACAGGTTTCCAAAACCTGTTAGGTATTTTCGTTTAAAGATTAAAGTTATAGTTTGTCATTCCGACGGAGGAGGAATCCCCGCGAGAAGCTCGACAAAGATTGGATTTTCGTTGAGGAGTTACTTGCGGGGATTCCTCCTCCGTCAGAATGACAAAACAACCGAACAAAAACAGTAATAATGTTTCAAAAAAAACAATTTCTTCTTTTTAAAAGGGACTTTCGACTTTCGACTTTCGGACTTTCGACTGTCTTTTTGTTACTCTTTGCAGGATTCGTTTCCGCACAGGAACTTCATAAAAAAGAAACAACGGAATTCCAGCCCACCATCAAATCCTCAAAACCTTGGGTGTATTGGTATTGGATGAAATCAGCCTATTCTAAAGCAGGGATCACAGCCGATTTAGAAGCCATGAAACAAGCCGGAATCGCAGGTGCCTATTTAATGACAATCAAAGGTCCGGCAAATCCGCCATTAATTGATCCGCCCGTTTTGCAATTGACACCTGAATTTTGGGATATGATTCATTGGGCATTTAAAGAAGCAAACCGATTAGGATTAAAAATGGCTTTTCACGGGGCTGATGGTTTTGCCGTTGCCGGTGGCCCATGGATCACGCCGGAAATGTCAATGCAAAAAATCGTTTGGTCAACAACTGAAATTGCCGGAGGAAAAACGATTACTTCAAAATTACCCGTTCCAGAACATTACAAAGAGTATTATAAAGACATTGCGACTTTTGCTATTCCGATAAAAGAATTTCAAACTAATTCGCAAATTCAATTACCAAAAGTTACCACTTCAAATAACACGGATGCTTCCTTTTTGACTGATCCTAAAAAAGATGAGAATTTCAAATTTGCTGAAAAAGGATGGATTCAATATGAATTTGAAAAACCTTTTACCTGCAAATCCATTGTGATTGAAACCAAAGGAAGAGATTTTCAGGCGCAGCGCTTAATCGTTGAAGTAAGCGATGATGGGATTAATTTTAAATTCCACAAAAGAATGGTTGCGCCACGTCACGGCTGGCAGGATATGGATTATGCGCATACACATACAATTACACCAGTTACGGCAAAATATTTCAGATTTGTTTACGATCCTGTTGGAACTGAACCAGGAGCAGAAGATTTAGATTTTGCGAAATGGAAACAGAATTTAAAAGTCAGTAAAATTACACTTTCAAATCAGGCGTTGATAGATAATTACGAAGGAAAATCAGGAGCTGTTTGGCGTTTGAGTCCTGAAACTTCTGCAAAACAAATTTCGGATACAGAATCTTTCAAAAAATCGGAAATCCTTAATATCTCAAATTTAATTGATGCAAATGGAAATTTAAATTGGAAAGCGCCAAAAGGAAAATGGAAAATTATCCGAATGGGGCATACTTCGACCGGACATGAAAATGCGACGGGTGGAGCAGGGAAAGGTTTAGAAGTAGACAAATTTAATCCGGAGTTAATTCGTTTTCAACTCGATCATTGGTTTGGCGAAATGATTCGCACGATTGGACCTGATCTGGCTGCTAAAACTTTAGAAATTTTGCATTTTGATAGTTGGGAATGCGGAAGCCAAAACTGGTCGTCCGTTTTTCAGGCTGAATTTCAAAAAAGACGCGGTTATAATTTGGTAGATTATTTGCCTGTAATGGCTGGAATTCCAATAGAAAGTGCCGCTGTTTCAGAGAAAGTTTTATACGATGTTCGAAAAACAATTGCCGAATTGGTTGCCGATAATTTCTACGGAACTGTCGCTCAAATCGCCAAAGAAAATAATGTAAAATTAAGTTCAGAAAATGTAGCGCCTGTTGTAACCAGCGATGCATTATTACATTTTAAATATGTCGATTATCCGAGTGGCGAATTTTGGCTAAAAAGCCCAACGCACGATAAACCTTTTGATATGATGGATGCCATTTCTGGCGGACATATTTACGGAAAAGATATTATTCAGGCAGAATCTTTCACGGCGTTACGAATGGATTGGGACGAACATCCGGGGAATTTGAAAACAACCGCAGATCGTAATTACGCTTTAGGAATTAACCGATTGTTTTACCACGTTTTTGTACATAACCCGTGGACGGATAGAAAACCGGGAATGACTTTGGATGATATCGGAAGTTTTTTCCAAAGGGACCAGACCTGGTGGAAACCTGGAAAAGCATGGTTTGACTATTGCCAAAGAGTACAGTTACAATTGCAAAAAGGAAAACCGGTGATTGATTTAGCGGTTTTTATTGGCGAAGATTTTCCGTCACGCTCTTTTGTTCCGGATCGTTTAGTGCCTTTTATTCCGAATGTATTTGGAAAGGAAAGACTGGAAAGTGAAAAAATACGTTTGGAAAATGAGGGACAGCCAACAACTAAAATGCCCAAAGAAGTTACCTATTCTAAAAACAATACTGATTTGTCGCAATGGATAAATCCTTTAAATGGATATCAATACGATTCCTTTAATGCCGATGTTTTAATTAACAATGCCAAAGTTGTAAACGGAAAAATCTCTTTTGGAGCCGGAATTGAATACGGTGCGTTATTGTTTCCGGGAAGTCATAAAATGGCGCCGAATAAAATGATTTCTTTGGCTGTAGCCGAAAAAATACTGCAGTTAGTAAAAGAGGGTGCAACTATTTTTGTTGATGAAAAACCGAATTTACAGCCGGGAATGCAATCAGAAGCAGATCATAAAAAATGGCAAAATGTTGTTGATGAAATTTGGACTAATACTTCTAATGCATCAACCTGGAAAATCGGAAAAGGAATGCTTATTAAATTGCCGTATTTAGGAAATGATTTTGCTTCAATCGGAATTCAGCAGGATATTTATTTTCCTAAATTAAACAGAGCCGATTCAGAAACAATTGCCTGGACACACAGAAAATCGAATGAAGAAGAAATCTATTTTCTTTCGAATCAGAAAGTAGAAAAGAGAAATTTTGAAGCTTCCTTTCGCGTAAGCGGAAAAATTCCCGAATTATATAATCCGGTAACAGATAAAAAAACTTTTTTGTCTGATTGGAAAGTAGAAAACGGAAGAACGATTATTCCAATTGTATTAGATGCAAATGAATCTTGTTTTATCATCTTTAAAGAAAATACAAAAGAATCAGTTTCGAATAAAAAGCAGAATTATGCTGAGTTAGAGTCAGTTCAAACTTTAGATGAAAATTGGGAATTACAATTTGATCCTGAATTTCACGGACCAAATGAAGTGGTACAAACAAACAAATTGTTTGATTGGAGTACTTCAGCAAATGATCGGATTAAATATTATTCAGGAACAGCAGTTTACAAAAAAGATTTCGTCTGGAAAGGAAACAATAAAGAAAAATTCTGGCTTGATTTAGGAACAATTGCCAATATTGCTGAGGTAACTATAAACGGAATCAACTGCGGAACAATCTGGACTTTTCCATACAAAACAGATATTTCTGAAGCTTTGAAAAAAGGAAAAAACACGATTGAAATTAAAATCACAAATACTTGGGCAAACCGATTAATTGGTGATGAAAAATTACCAAAAGAAGAGAGATTAACCTGGACAACAGCGCCGTTTAGATTACAGGAAGGAATATTATTGAAAGCGGGATTGTTAGGGCCGGTTACGATTGTAAAAGAAAAAAAGAAAAAATAGCCACAGATTTCACAGATTAAAAGGATTAATTCTGTGTATAAAATAGCCACAAATTCACGAATGATTGTGGATAAAGATTTAGAATAAATTCGTGAATTCGTGGCGGAAAAAAATGAGTAGCGTCCTGCTTTAGCGGGATGTAAATAATGAAGAGCAAGTGGGGGGCTTTAGCCAAAATGCACAGATTAGGCTAAAGCCAATGCCAGATCAATTTTATTCCCCCAGCTAAAGCTGGAGGCAATTCAAAAGAATAAAAGATTAAGTAGGAATATATCGCTCCTACGGAGCTATTTTTTCGGAGCTATTATTTCTTTCTATAAATATTTCGTCCCGATGGGACTAAGCTCCATAGGAGTGAAATGTTTATAGAAAAAGAATGTTGAGATTAGTTTAGCTCCAGAGGAGCGACATCTCTCTAAGATAATTTAAAGAATAAAATTAAATGAAAGATTTTAAACACATTTTTATTGCACTGATTACGCTTTTGGCATGCCTTCAAATCAACGCAAAAATCAAATTGCCGGCATTGTTTTCAGACAACATGATACTGCAGCAAAAAGCCAACGCACCAATGTGGGGCTGGGCAGAGAAAAACGGGAATATCACGATAAAAACGTCGTGGAATTCTAAAATCTACAAAGCAAAAGCCGACAATCAGGGAAAATGGAAAACAGCATTGCAAACGCCGGTTGCCGGAGGACCGTTCACCATTGAAGTTACAGAAGGAACTGAAAAAGTAATTGTGAAAAATGTTTTGATCGGTGAAGTTTGGTTGTGTTCAGGACAATCGAATATGGAAATGCCTTTGAAAGGTTTTCAGGGACAACCTGTAACAAATGGTAATGATATTATTGTGAGATCAACCAATAAAAATATTCGGTTAATAACAATTCCGCGTGCTACTGTTTTAGAACCTTTAACTGATTTTGAAGGAAAATGGGAAGTAGCTTCTCCAAAAACGACATCAAATTTTAGTGCGACGGCCTGGTATTTTGGTTCACTTTTACAGGAAGTTTTAGATGTTCCGGTGGGATTGATTCATGTTTCGTACGGAGGTTCAAGCATGGAAGCCTGGATGAATCAGGAAATGCTGAAAGATTTTGCAAGCGCTAAAATTCCAACCACAAAAGAAGAATTGGCAAAAGATCCAAATCGTGTTCCTACGACTTTATTTAACGGAATGTTGTCGCCGGTTATTGGTTACGGAATCAAAGGTTGTATTTGGTATCAGGGTGAATCAAATTACGAGAGAGCTTCTGAGTACAAAGAGTTGATGAAAAAAATGGTAAGCAGCTGGAGAGCTTTGTGGAAACAAGGTGACTTTCCTTTTTATTACGCTCAAATTGCACCTTTTAATTATGCGTCATTTCATCCGAAAGATTACTTGGATAAATACAATTCGGCTTATTTGAGAGAAGCGCAATTAAAAGCTACAAAGGAAATTCCGAATTCGGCAATGGCAGTTTTAATGGATATTGGAGAAGAAAATAGCATCCATCCAATGGATAAGGAAAAAGGCGGAAGTCGTTTGGCGTATCAGGCTTTGGCGAGAACTTATGGTATTGAAGGTTTCGAATTTGAGAGCCCAAAATACAAATCAATGGAAATAAAAGAGAACTCGGTAATCGTTTCTTTTGATGATGTTGCGAATGGAATAACCTCTTATGATAAAGAAGTTACAGGTTTTGAATTGGCAGGAGAAGACAAAGTTTTTTACCCTGCAAAAACGGTAGTTCGCAGAAAATCAGTGGTTTTGACTTCAGACAAAGTTGCTAAACCAGTTGCGGTTCGTTACCTGTTTAAAGACTTTGCAAAAGCAGAATTATTTAGTGCAGGAGGTTTACCTGTTTCGTC
The DNA here is from genome assembly GCF_001427905.1 of Flavobacterium sp. Root420. Taxonomy (GTDB): domain Bacteria; phylum Bacteroidota; class Bacteroidia; order Flavobacteriales; family Flavobacteriaceae; genus Flavobacterium. The sequence goes on along the minus strand of NZ_LMEF01000007.1, from coordinate 67,030 downwards.
TTTTCGAACAGATGAGTGGTAGTCGATTAAACCTTTTATAATATAGTGGGTCTAACTAATTCATTTAAGTTATATACTTAATTAGTTAATGATTTTTTAAACCTAACAGGTTTTAAAAACCTGTTAGGTTTGTCTTGAAAAATGAAATATAAAGTAGCGCACTACTTTTAAGAATATTTACGTCTAAACAAATAAGTGTGAAAAATACAATAATATTATTTTTTCTTTTCACAACGCTTTTCATAAAGGCGCAAACTCCTGTGCTTGAAAATTACAATCCCGTTTGGCATACACAAAGTACTAATTCATCAGAATCCATGCCTTTAGGCGGCGGCGATATTGGTTTGAATGTTTGGGTCGAAAAAGGCGATTTATATTTTTATTTTTCGCGTAGCGGCACTTTCGACGAGCATAATACCTTATTAAAATTAGGTCGTGTAAAAGTCACTTTAACACCAAACCCATTTAAGGATAATGACGATTTTCATCAGGAACTGGTTCTGAAAGATGGCTATATTTCAATTGCGCAAAATAATACTAAAATCAAACTTTGGGTTGATGTTTTTAAACCGGTAATTCATCTGGATTTAGAAAGTAAAACTGCGTTGAGAATGACGGCTTCTTATGAAACCTGGCGCCATTTCAATCGTCCATCAAAAGGAAAAGCAAATAATGCCAATTCTTATAAATGGGCTCCACAGGGAGAAATTTTCACCTTTAAAGATTCGGTTTCGGTTGGAAATAATGGTATCCAATTTTATCATAGAAATAGAGAACAAACCGTTTTTGATGTTGCTGTAAAACAACAAAAAATGGAATCGGTAAAAGATCAGATGATGAATCCTTTGGCGAATTTGATTTTTGGCGGATTCATGTCAGGAACCAATTTAAAATCAGATGGAACTTACTTAGGAAAATATCAGGATACCGATTTTAAAGGTTATTCGCTTTCAAGTATAAAACCATCCAAAAAGCAGGAACTTCAAATTCATTTATATACCAATCAATCTCCCCAACAATCTTCTTGGGAAAATGGTTTGAAGAATCAAATTTCGGACTATAAAATCAACTCCAAAAAAGCGGAGAAAAATACCATCGCCTGGTGGAATAATTTCTGGAACCGCAGTTTTATTTATACCCAAAAAAATAATGTTGCTGAAAAAGATTCAGTTTATCAAATAGGAAAAAATTATCAGTTGTTCCGGTACATGCTGGGATGTAACGCTTACGGAAAATATCCAACAAAATTCAACGGCGGATTATTTACCGTTGATCCGGTTTTTACCAATGCGGATTTAAATTTCACACCCGATTTCAGAAATTGGGGTGGAGGAACCATGACGGCTCAAAATCAAAGATTAGTTTATTTTCCGATGCTAAAAAGCGGCGATTTCGATATGATGAAATCACAATTGGATTATTATCTGAGCCTTCAGAAGAATGCCGAATTAAGAAGCAAGGTGTATTGGAATCATAACGGAGCAGCGTTCACAGAACAATTGGAAAACTTTGGTTTGCCAAATCCGGCAGAATACGAATGGAAACGCCCTGCAGATTATGATCCGGGAATGGAATATAACGCCTGGCTGGAATATGAATGGGATACTGTTTTTGAATTCTGTCAAATGATGTTGCAGCAAAAGGAATTTGGAAAAGAAGATATTCAGAAATACAATTCGTTCATCATAAGCTGTCTTCGATTTTTTGATGAACACTATCAATATCTGGCCAAACAGAGAGGCAGAAAAGCGTTGGATGGAAACGGAAAATTAATTTTATTTCCGGGTTCAGGTGCCGAAACCTATAAAATGGCTAATAATTCTAATAGTACCATTGCAGCTTTGCAGGTGATTACAGAAAAGCTTTTAAATCTTTCTTCGGAACAATTATCGAAAGAAAATGTTGATTATTTAAAAGGCTTTCAAACCCGAATTCCGCCTTTAAATTTTGGAATAATAGAAAATCATAAAGTATTAGTTCCTGCAAAATCGTGGGAAAGAGTGAATAATTCTGAAGTACCGCAATTGTATCCGGTTTATCCGTGGGGAATTTACGGAGTAGGAAAACCAGATTTAGAAACGGCTTTGAATACCTGGAAATACGATGCTGATGCGATTAAATTCAGAAGCCATATTGGTTGGAAACAAGATAATATTTTTGCTGCGAGATTAGGTTTAACCGAAGAAGCTGCAAAATATAATCTCTTAAAAATGAGTGATTCCGAGCGACGATTTTCGGCATTTTGGGGTCCTGGTTTTGACTGGGTTCCGGATCATAACTGGGGTGGTGCCGGCATGATTGGCATGCAGGAAATGCTGCTGCAGGAAGCCAATGGAAAAATATATCTTTTTCCGACCTGGCCAAAAGACTGGAATGTTCATTTTAAATTACATGCTTCTCAAAACACTATGATAGAAGCCGAGCTTCAAAACGGAATTACGAAAATTATTAAAGTAATTCCTCAGGAAAGAGAAAAAGACATTATAAATCTGTTAGGGATTTCAATAGAAGAAAAGAAAAAATTAGACTAACTAACTATTACCAATTACAATGATAAAGAAATTATTAAGCGCTGTTGTTTTGTCAATGCTGTTGACAACAAACGGACAGGCGCAATCGGCTGGAAAAACAGCTGAAAAACAAATCGTCAAGGTCGATTTCGATTTTTCGGGAAGAAGAGCGGAAGAAGTAAGTGACCCAAATTACAATTCATGGCCAATCACGGAACAAACAGAAGCAGAGAAATCTTTTAATAACGTAAAATTCAAATTAAAAGGAAATTTTTCATCGAAATGGTTTAAAGTCGGAATGAACGCACCATTTTACGGCCGATTAACAAGTGACGGTTTGGTAAGCGATAAAAACTTAGAACTTACCATTAGTGGATTAAAAACTGGACAACATTCATTGCTTACTTTCCACAATACTTTTGACAAGATTGAAGGAAAGTCATTTGCTCCAATTAAAATATTTGTAAACAATAAATTAGTAGAAACTGTAATTTCTAGTAACAGAGCAACTTCAACTATTGAGGCGGCAACTGCTTACATTGTGTTTAATGCTCAGACCGGTAAAAATGTAGTGATTCGTTTTGAATTAGATTCTAAAGATGCTAGTTTAATTCAGCAATTGGTCATTAACGGATTTGAAATTGATACACCAAATCTTAAAAAACAAGCACATACTCCAAAACCGGAAGATGCAGATGCACATGTTGTTTTGGGTGAAAAATTCATGTTGAACTGGCAAGCTTCAAAAGAGGCTGTGGCTCATAAATTGTACTTCGGAACAAATTTGAAAGGAGTTACAGACGCTACGGATAAATCACCGGAGTTTAAAGGAAAACAAACCGATACAAAATTTGCAGTTGCTGATTTATATAGTATGACAACCTATTACTGGCGTGTTGACGAAGTGGATGCAAAAGGAAATACAACTTTAGGAACAGTTTGGTCATTTAAACCGGCACAATTGGCTTTTCCGGGCGCTGAAGGTTCCGGACGTTTTGCTGTAGGTGGCAGAGGCGGAAGAGTTGTTGAGGTTACGAATTTGGATGATAGCGGTCCGGGAAGTTTTCGCGCTGCTGTAAACGAAGGAATTGGTCCTAAAACTATTGTTTTTAATGTTTCAGGAAATATAAAATTAACAGATCGATTGGTGGTAAACAATCCAAACATTACCATTGCAGGGCAAACGGCTCCGGGTGAAGGAATTACGATTAGTAAAGCACCGGTTGGATTAACCGGAAACGATGGTATAATCCGATTTTTGAAAGTTAGAATTGGAAGCGGAAAAACCTATGACGGAATGGGACTTACTGGTGCCAATCATAGTATTATTGACCACTGTTCTATTAGCTGGACAATTGATGAATCTTTCAGTTCACGTAGTGCACACAACATTACTTTGCAACGTACTTTGATTTCTGAAGCATTGAATGTGGCAGGACATGATAAATATCCAGAAGGAAAAATGCACGGATTTGCTGCTACCATTGGTGGTGATGTGGGGAGTTTTCATCATAATTTATTGGCACATAACTACGGTAGAAACTGGAGTATTGGCGGAGGTTTGAATGGCGACGGATATTACACAGGAAGACTGGACATTAGAAATAATGTCGTTTACAACTGGGGACAAAGAACAACTGACGGAGGTGCAAATGAAGTTAATTTTGTAAATAATTACTACAAACCGGGAGCTTCAACTAAGTATTTCTTTGCGTTGAATGCACAACATGAAGGCGTTGGAAAAGGAATGCAGCGTTATTATTTTGATGGAAATATCATGCAGGGTTATTTTGATGAGAAAAGTCAGGAAAAAGGAAGAACCTCTACCATTTCGCATAATGAAATTGTGAAGTATGAAACTTTTGTTGATAAACCATTCTTCGAATCATATGTAAAAACAGAAAGTGCGACAGGTGCTTATAAAAATGTCCTTTCGGATGTTGGAGCGAGCGAACCGTTTTTCGACAAACACGATAACCGAATTATAGATGAAACCTTAAAAGGCACTTTTACTTATAAAGGAAGCAAAAGCGGTTTAGGCGGAATGATCGATTCTGAAAAAGATTTAGGCGATTTAGGTGAATATGCGACCGAAAAACGTGCAGCAGATTGGGATACCGATCATGACGGATTGCCGAATTGGTGGGAAACAGCAAAAGGATTGAATGAAAATTCGAAAGCTGGCGATTTTGCTGATACGAATTTAGATGCCGATAAAGATGGTTTCACACAATTGGACGAGTATTTAGACTGGATGGCACAACCTCATTTTTTTATCACTTCAGGTGGAACTAAAGAACTTTCAGCGGCTGATTATTTTAAAGGATACGAGAAAACGCCGGTATATACTTTCTCAGATCTTAAAAATGGAAAAGTAATTTTAAATGGAAAAGACATTCAGTTTACGGCAATTGAAAACGGCTTTGCGTCAGTAGTAATCACTGTTAAAGATGCTGACGGAGATTCTATGAGCCGTACTATTAATTTCTTTGTAAAATAAAAAAAAGGAACGCGGATGACGCGGATTTAAATGGATTGCCACGGATTTTTTTCAAAAATAAAATCTACTTAAATCTTTTTAAATCTGCGTGAAAAAATAATTCGCACGCAGATTTTGCAGATAAAAAAAATCCGCGATAATCTGTGTTTGCTTTAGCAATCCGCGTCATCCGCGTTCCAAATCATCACAATACCAAATCAAATGAAAAAGAGTATCATCATATCAACGTTTTTAATTTCAACTTCATTTTTTGCTCAGAATAAAGGTTTAGTGGCAAATTCAAACAGCCCCTATTCTAAATTACAAAGTGTGAGTTTAGAAGATGTCAAATGGACAAATGGTTTTTGGAAGGAGCAATTTGATGTTGAAACCAAAAGTACATTACCCTATATGTGGGATTTGTATCATAACGATTCGATTTCGCACGCTTATAAAAATTTTGAAATTGCAGCCGGCGAAAGTAAAGGAACTTTCAAAGGACCTTCGTTTCATGATGGCGATTTTTATAAAATTTTTGAGGGAATGGCGGCTACTTATGCCGTTACAAAAGATAAAAAGTTAGATGCCGAAATGGATAAAGCCATTGCGTTATTTGCAAAAGTGCAGCGTAAAGACGGTTATATTCATACCCCGGTTTTAATTGATGAACGCTGGGGAACTTTAGGACCCGAAGAAGTAAAAAAACAGTTGGGTTTTGAGAAATACAACATGGGGCATTTGATGACGGCCGCTTGTATACATTACCGTGCTACCGGAAAAACCAATTTTCTGGATATTGCAAAAGGTGTAGCCGATTATCTATATGATTTTTACAAAAAGGCATCGCCGGAATTGGCCCGAAATGCAATTTGCCCTTCGCATTATATGGGAATTGTCGAAATGTATCGCACGACAAAAAATCCGAAATATTTAGAATTGGCTAATAATTTAATTGATATCAGAGGAACCACAAATGACGGAACAGATGATAATCAGGATAGAATTCCGTTTAGACAGCAAACCACAGCAATGGGGCATGCGGTAAGAGCGAATTATCTGTATGCCGGTGTCGCCGATTTATATGCAGAAACCGGAGAAAAGAAATTGTTAGACAATCTCGAATCGATTTGGGATGATGTTACCTACCGAAAAATGTACATTACGGGAGCTTGCGGTTCTTTATATGACGGAGTTTCTCCAGACGGAACTTCTTATAATCCAACCGATGTACAGAAAATTCATCAGGCTTACGGAAGACCTTTTCAGTTACCGAATGCAACGGCTCACACCGAAACCTGTGCGAATATAGGAAACGTATTATGGAACTGGAGAATGCTGCAAATTACCGGCGACGCCAAATATGCTGATATTGTGGAGTTAGCACTTTATAATAGTGTTTTGTCAGGAATGAGTTTGGAAGGAACAAAATTCTGTTATAATAATCCGCTAAATGTTTCTAAAGATTTACCTTTTAAGCAAAGATGGAGCAAACAGCGTGAAGGTTACATTGCTTTGTCGAATTGTTGTGCTCCAAATGTTACGAGAACTATTGCTGAGGTTAACAATTATGCCTATAGTATTTCAAAAGAGGGTCTATATGTCAATTTATACGGAAGCAATACCTTAAAAACTACATTACCGAACGGCGAGAAAATCGAAATTGAGCAACAAACCAATTATCCTTGGGATGGAATAATTACACTGAAAATTGTAAAAGCGCCAAAAGAAGCACAATCTTTCCTGTTACGAATTCCGGGATGGAGTCAGGATGCTGTAATTTCGATTAATGGAAAAAAAGTAGAGGGTGAGGTTACTTCAGGAACCTATTCAAAAGTAAATCAGAAATGGAAAAAAGGCGACGTTATTGAATTAAATATTCCGATGCCGGTTGAATTAATGCAAGCCAATCCATTGGTAGAAGAAATTAAAAATCAGGTTGCCGTAAAAAGAGGGCCTATTGTTTATTGTTTAGAATCTGATCAGCTTCCTGCAAATACTAGTATTAATGAAGTTGTTTTGAATGCGAATTCAGTATTTACAACCAATTTTATTGAAGTAAATAACAGACAATTACTAACTATAAATACAACTTCTCTAATTGATCAGGATAGTTCATGGGATAAAAAGCTTTATCAGCCTGTGTCTGCTAAGAAAAGTGCAGCATATAAGTTAAAATTAATCCCCTATTTTGCCTGGGGAAACAAGGGTGCAGCAGAAATGACGGTTTGGATGCCGCATTAAACTTCTTTTAAGTCTTGACTGGATATTAATTTTGTAGGATTTAACTTTTATTAATCAGAAAAAATGTTAAATTTTTAAGCAAATTTAACAGGTATCCAGAAAAAATATTCAATTTTATTCTGTAAGTTTTTTATTCGGATAAATGAGGTTTTATAATTTTTACAAGAATTATATTTGTAAAAAAGAAGGCTAATTACTTCAATGACAGATCTAACTTAGAATTCATTTTGCGAATTAATCACGTTATAAAAGTTTTTATTAGATAATTTTCTGATTTTCCATTAAAATCGGTTTAGATATTCCTGAATATTCAAACCTTTTCCTTAATTTTTGGTTTCTGTATATTTTTTCCTTCATTTTTTTATAGATATGGTTTTTTTTAAAAGCTTTTTTTGGAATAATAAAATTAAAGCAGGATAGCACAGGACGGTTGAACTTCGCAATCGTTATATTTTTGAGGCAAATAAATAAATGTGATTTTAACATTTAAACATATGAGATGTTAATTTAAATTTAGAATGCATTTTTTTATAAAACAAAAACTAACTAACTAATAATGACTAACCAAAACAAAACATTTATGAAACAAACACTTATAAAGAGATGTAGTTTTCTTTTGTTTATGCTGATGAGTATTTTGGCTTCAGCTCAAAGCTCAAGTGATGTAACAATTACAGGAACTATTACGGATGATTTAGGAGGCCTGCTTCCTGGAGTTAACGTAACTGAAAAATCATCAAAAAATACTGTTACGACAGGATTTGATGGACAGTATAAAATTAAAGTGAAAGCTAATGCAACATTAGTTTTCTCTTACATTGGTATGAGAAAAGCCGAAATTCCTTTGGCAGGACGTACAAAGCTTGATTATAAAATGCAATCAGATTCTAATGAATTGAATGATATTGTTGTAGTAGCCTATGGTACGCAGAAAAAGCAAAAAATTACCGGTGCATTAGTTACAATAAAGCCAGATGATATTCAGGATTTACCTGTCTCAAATTTATCTGAATCTTTGAGAGGCCAAACTCCTGGACTTAATGTCTCTGGTGGCTCAGGTCGTCCTGGCGATGCTGCTAGTGTTCAAATCCGTCAAACCTTTGGTTTTTCAAAAGATGGAAATTCAACTAATCCTTTAATTGTAATTGATGACATGGTGCAGATAGATCCAGCAACCGGATTAGCTACACTAGAAACTTTTAACAGATTAGATCCTTCTGAAATTGAAAGTATTACTGTTTTAAAAGATGGTTCTGCTGCGATTTATGGTTCTCGTGCTTCTCAAGGAGCTATTGTTGTAAAAACGAAAAGAGGCCAGGATGGTAAATTAAAATTTTCATATTATAGCCAGTCTGCATTCAATGATGCCGTAAGTCATAGTAAAACAATGAACGCTTATGATCATGGTGTTTGGAAAAATAGATTTTTAAGTTCTAATCTTGAAGCTGACCAGACTAAATATTTTTCAAATGCAGAGTTAGAGCAAATGAAAGGTTTAGATTATGATTGGTTAAAGAAGGCATGGAAACCTGCTACACAACAAAGACATTCATTGACTGCCAGCGGTGGAAATGAGAAAGCAACCTATTTTGCAGGTATAACCTATTTTGATCAGGGTGCCAATCTTGGAGATCAGGATTACAAAAAATGGAATTTCCGTGTAGGTATGACAGCTAAATTGTCTAAAGATTTTGACTTCGCAGCTACTATTTCTGCAAATACTGTAGATACTCAAAAATCATTTTCTAAAGCTTCTGCAAACATAAATGATTCTGGTGTTGGTTCAGCTGGAGGAGGAGAGCAAGCAGATTACGCCTATTTATTGCACATGCCAAAATATATTCCTTGGTCGGTAACTCAAAATGACAAAGAATATTGGTTATCTCCAATCGCTCGTACAGATCGTAACTTAGGAAGTGCAAATGCAAATAATACAATAGCTGGTTGGAACTACTTCGCAAGTTTAAATAGTGGCGTACAAATCGACCAGGAGTTTTCTTATAATGTGAATTTGTCACTAAATTATAAAGTTCCATTTGTTAAAGGATTAGCTCTTAAAGGAAGCTACGCAAGAAGCCAGTCTAGTGCAAATTCAGAACAAGTGCAATTACCTTATGACTTAGCTCGTATTACAAATTACGAAAGAGCAGATAATCATCTTGTAAACCCAAATTCTACGTATGTTTATGAAACGAACGTACGTAATTCAAGAGTTTACTATAATACAGATACAGATAAAATTATTCAGTCAAACTTTTTTACTACTTATGCAAGAACTTTTGGAGACCATAGTGTTGATGCATTATTTGGTATAGAGAAATCAGAATCAAACTTCAATAATGTTAGATTAGCTTATGAAGGTACATCAAAAGATTATTTGGGTACTAATACAACAGCTGGTGTAATTAGTACTAATTCACAAGCACTTAAAGGAGAATCAGGAACTTTGTCTTATTTAGGTCGTGTGAACTATAGCTTTAAAGACAAGTATCTGTTTCAGGTACTTTTTAGAAGTGATGCTTCTACAAAATTTGCACCACAAAATTATTGGGGATTTTTCCCATCAGCTCAGGTAGGATGGGTAGTTTCAAATGAAGGTTGGTTTAAAGATGCAGTTCCTGTTATTAGTAACCTGAAATTGCGTTATTCTATAGGTAAAACAGGAAAAGATAATATTAAACCATGGCGTTGGCTTACTCTTTATGATGTTATTCCAGATAAAGGAAACCAGTTTGGTTTAGGAGGAGGAACATTAGGTGGTGGTATATCACCAAGACCAACACCAAATGAAGACGTGAGATGGGATTCAACTATTAAGCATAACTTGGGTATTGATTTGGGTCTTTTTCAAAGTAAACTTCAGGTTACTACTGATTTTTACTACGACAAATCTACTGATATGCTAATTTCTCTGGCAGGAGAAGCAGGAACTCCAATTTCTACAGGAGGTGCTTTTGCTGAACAAAACTATGCAGATGTAAATGCTTGGGGTACAGAGATTAGCTTGAATTGGAAAGATAAAGTTAACAGAAATTTGAGTTATAATATAGGAATGAATTTTAGTTATTCTGATAATGAATATAAAAAATATCCTACGGCACCAGTACAGCATCCATCATACAATACAGTTCAGGAGGGGTATTCTAGTTACAATCCTGTATGGGGATTCAGAACATGGAAAGGGACTTCTACAGGTGACGGTATTTTACGTACAGATGCAGATGTTACTAATTACTGGAATTATTTGACAGCCAATGCAACAGCAGTTGGTGGAGTGCCAAATTATTTAGGAATAAATAATGTGACATTAATGAGAAAAGGGATGTTGGCTTATGAGGATGTAGGTGGTGCATATGATGCTACAAGTAAAACTCAGGCTCCAGCTGATGGTCAGATTGCGAAACAATTAGATTATATTAAATTAGCTAAAAATAATAGAGTATATGGTTTTACTTCAAATTTAGGATTGAATTATAAATCATTTTATTTTAAAACTCAAATTGCTACTTCTTGGGGAGGTTATAACTCTATTGATTTAGTACAACAAAGTTCTGGTTCAACTCAAAATGATTGGGGACACGAAACTTTTTGGAATGATATGTATGATGCTACTACAAATCCTAATGGTAAATATCCTAATATGGGTCAGCAGGGAACTGCTTTTGCACCATCAGATTTCTGGGAACTTAGTAATTTTAGATGTACAGTTAGAAACCTTACAGTAGGATTTGAAGTTCCAAAAGAACCTCTTAAAACAATTGGTATTCAAAGAGTAACTTTAGGTGTTACAGGAAACAATCTTTGGGATTTATATAACCCATATCCTGATCACTATCGTAATATGTATGATAATTCTATATCAAGATATCCTACACTTAGAACATGGTCAGTTAATTTGAATGTAACATTCTAAATTTAAATTTAATTATTATGAAAGCAAAGATTAATAAATATATAACACTGGCACTTTTAGTTGTCTTGGGCGCTTCGTGCAGTGATAATTTTCTGGAAGAAAAGAAACAGTACGGTTTCTTTGATGATGAATTTTTTAAAAGTGAAGAACGTGTAAATTGGTACGTAAATAATGTGTATTATGACTTTTTTGATGCCTACAAATCGCCTATGGCCACTGTGGTAGGATCATTTAGTACGACACAATCTACTTATACAGAAGAAGTAGGAGGAATTTCAAATAATATCGCCGACAAAAGTTTAATCAATCCTAATTATACTTGGGAAAACGCTGCCGATGCTTCAACTTATTATGGAACTCCTCTGGCAGATGCTATCAAAAACGAATCTTACAATAGAATTAGAGATTGTAATATTATGTTGTCAAGTATTGATACGAAAGGAGCTAATTTATCGCAAGTTTTTCGTGATCGTATAAAAGGACAAATGTACTATTTACGTGCTATTCAATATTTTGATTTAATGCGTACTTTTGGAGGTGTTCCAATTGTAACTACGGTTGAAGATGCAGTTTCTGATAACCCAATGACACAGCTTCCAAGAGCAACAGTTGCTGAACTAGTTACTCAAATTGTAAGTGATTTAGATTTAGCTGCTAGTTTACTACCTACAACATCTGGATGGGGTGCTGCTGATTATGGCCGCTATACTAAAGGCGCTGCTATGGCTCAAAAATCAAGAGTTTTATTAACTTATGCCAGCCCTTTGTTTAATAAAAACTGGGAATCTTCAGAACGTTGGGATGTAGCTTTAAAAGCAAGTTTAGAAGCTGAAACACAACTATTGGCTTCAGGTAATAATTTATATGGTGCTTCTGCGAGTGATTGGGCAAAAATGTTTTATGTTAATGACAATATTGCAAATCCTGAAGCAATTACAGTTCGCCTTTTAGGGTCTGGGACAACATCAATAAATTCAAATAATTCCTGGGAAAGATCAATTCGACTTGCTAGTCAGGGTGGAGTAGCAGGAAATGGTGTTAAAGCACCAAAAAGAATGATCGATTTGTTTCCTATGAAAGACGGTAGACGTCCTACCACTGCAAATGGATATAATGATTTTTTATTCTTTAAAGATCGTGACCCACGTTTTTACAGAACTTTTGCATTTTCCGGAAGTAACTGGACATATAACAATAGTCTTACTACAGCAGCTCAGCCTACTGTATGGGCATATCGTTGGTCAACAAATGCAACAACTGGTGTTGCTTTTAGTATGGGTAATGATGTTGCAAGCCCTGCTTTTGTTCGTAAAATGTCAAGCCCGACTGTAAGTAATGCTACCAATTTTCAGTATTCAGGTACGGATATTATTGATTACCGCTTTGCTGAGTTATTACTTAACATTGCAGAATGTTATGCAGGAAAAGGAGATATTGCAAATACCTTAAATTATTTAGGAAAAATAAGAAATCGCGTAGGAATTCCTTCTGCCAATAATTATGGTATTGGTACATTATCGACTAAATATGAGGCTTTTGAAGCTTGTTTATATGAGCGTAGAGTAGAGCTAGCTTATGAAGGAAAACGTTTTTGGGATATTCAAAGATGGATGTTATATGGTGCTGAGTCAGGAACTTGTGCTAAGTTAGGTGTCGAACCGATCAATGGTACACAACGTGTTGGAAACTATTTACATTACAAAAATGGTATTAGTCCTGCTGGTACAGATCCGTTAGCAGCTGCTCGTGCTTCTATTTCAGTAGACCCTGATGCAGCGAATTTTCAAGCACAGATTACTGCTTTAGCTGCTTTTTATACTGCTAATTTCGAATTCCGTGCTCCTCCAACACCTATGGATAATATTGGTGGTGTAGCGACTCCTATAAACTGGAGGCAAAATTATTACATTCAGGGTCTTAATCAGGCCGTGTTAGCTCAAAATCCATGGTTAAAACAAACTGTTGGATGGAAAGATGCAAATGGAGCTGCAGGAACTTACAATTACCAAGAATAATTTTTGCCCCAAAAAAAGTTATTTAAAACATAAAAACACTCACCTGTATTCTAAAAAATACAGGTGATTTGTTTAAAAAGATTACCATAATAAAAAATTAGTATGAAAAATTTCACTTTATCGGCTGCTTTCCTATTGTTTTTGGGAAGTTTCCAATGTTTTGCCCAGTATCCTAAAATCACTCCGGAAGTTCAGGCACAGTCCAAAGTTATTATGGATGAGGCTCAAAAACGTTCTGACGAAGCCTGGGAAAAAGCACTTGTAATTATTGAAGAAGAAGCCAAACATGGCAAGCCATTTATTCCGTGGGCATCAAGACCAAATGATTTACCACAGGCAGAAATTCCTGCTTTTCCTGGTGCTGAAGGAGGAGGAATGTACACTTTTGGTGGACGTGGAGGAAATATTTACACCGTTACAAGTCTAGAAGACAGCGGACCTGGAACTTTACGTGAAGCGTGCGAAAAAGGTGGAGCCAGAATTATTGTTTTCAATGTTTCCGGAATTATCAGAATCAAAAGTCCATTGATTATCCGTGCACCTTACATCACCATTGCAGGACAAACTGCTCCCGGAGATGGTATTTGTGTGGCTGGAGAATCGGTTTGGATTAATACACATGATGTTGTAATCAGGCATATGCGTTTTCGTAGAGGAGAAACTTTCGTAGGCCGTCGTGACGATGCTATTGGAGGAAATCCGGTTGGAAATATTATGATCGACCACGTTTCTGCGACTTGGGGATTAGATGAAAACATGTCTATGTACAGACATATGTACAGTCCGGGTGCAGGTTATCCGGATATTAAAGTAGGAACCGTAAATATTACAATCCAAAATAGTTTATTTGGAGAAGCTTTAGATACTTACAATCATGCTTTCGGAAGCACTTTAGGTGGAGAAAATTGTGCTTTTATCAGAAATATGTGGGCAAATAATGCTGGAAGAAATCCTTCAATTGGATGGAACGGTATTTTCAATTTTGCAAACAACGTAGTTTTCAACTGGTATAACAGATCAACAGATGGTGGTGATTATACAGCGAACTACAACATCATGAACAACTATTACAAACCAGGACCTGTAACGGATCTGACTCAGCCAATTAGCTACAGAATCTTAAAACCGGAATCAGGAAGAAGTAAATTGCCTTATATGGTTTTTGGCAGAGCTTTTGTTAATGGAAATATTGTTGCTAATAATGATAAAGTGACCAAAGATAACTGGGATGGCGGTATTCAGCTGGAGAATAAAAAAGGAGAGTTAATGGCTTATGATGAAGCGAAAGTTTATTTCGACAAAATGAAAGCTGACAAACCTTTCCCAATGCCATGGTTTCATCCATTCATGAAAGCGGATGAAGCTTATGAATATGTGTTGAAAAATGTTGGAGCAACTTTACCATTAAGAGATAAAGTAGACGAAAGAATCGTAAGAACGGTTAAAACCGGAGTTCCTGAATATGCAAAAGGACTAGAGAAAAAAGAATTCTATCAGTTTGAGCACAGACGTTTACCAATGGATTCTTATAAAAAAGGTATTATCACTGATATCTCTCAAGTGGGTGGATATCCTGAATACAAAGGAAAACCTTATGTAGATACAGACAAAGACGGTATTCCGGACAAATGGGAGAAAAAACATGGTTTAAATCCTAATGATCCGGCTGATGCTAAATTAGATTCAAACAATGACGGTTACGCCAACATCGAAGATTACATCAACGGTATTGATCCGACTAAAAAAGTAGACTGGAAAGATTTAAGTAATAACCAGGAGACTTTAACAAAACCTTTACAAGAATAGTTTTAAATGACATTCTTATTTCATGATGAAAACCGTGAAATAAGAATGTTTTTTTCAAGCAGAAATTTCAAAATTAAAAATCATGTCAAAAAGTAAATTAAATATAAGTGTTTTAATGTTGCTATTGGTATTCTTTAATGGAATCGCACAACAACATTTAGATCCGGAATACATCAAAGTAACCAACGAAAGAGCTTCTAAAATTGTTGCAAAACTCGAGTTGGCAAATCCTGCAAAAGAAAAAGCAGTAACCGATATTATTGCACAACAATTTAGAGATTTAAGTAAAATTCAGGATGAAAGAGATGCTGAAATCAAAAAAATTAAAGAAGACACCAGTTTAGCAAAAGAGAAACAAAACGAGAAAATTGATAAGTTAAAATCAAAAGCAGATACAGCTATTGATAAACTGCACAAAGCTTATCTGAAAAAATTAGGAGCTCAATTATCAGAAGATAAAATTACAGCAGTAAAAGACGGAATGACGTATGGTGTTTTGCCTATTACTTATGCGGGATATCAGGATATGTTGCCTAATTTAACGGCAGAACAAAAAGATTACATTTATAAAGCTTTAGTAGAAGCCAGAGAACATGCAATGGATGGTGGTTCCTCTAAAGAAAAACATGCCTGGTTTGGTAAATACAAAGGAAGAATCAATAACTATTTGTCAAAACAAGGTTACGATTTAAACAAGGAAAGTGCTGATTGGCACAAACGTGTTGAAGAAAGAGAAAAGAATAAAAAGAAGGAATAGAGGCTAATTTTTAATAAGTGTTAATTTAACATTTTTAAATTAAACCTTTTATAAATTATAGTGTCAAACTGTTCTAACCTATAAACTTCAGACTAACTCTCATGAAAAACAATTTCCAAAAGACCACCCTGAAAAGAACAATGATGATCCTGTCATTTTGTTCTTTCTTCTCTACAGCGTATGCACAATACCCAGAAATCCCAAAACCGCTTCAGGATAAAACTGATGCGATTTTAGCCGATGAAGAAAAAAGACTGGCCGAAATCTGGACAGCTAATTATAGTACGATTCAGGCGGAAGCCAAATTAGGCCGCCCGTATTTGCCTTGGGCTTCTTATCCTAAAGATTTTGTTCATTCCGATATTCCTGCTTTCCCGGGAGCTGAAGGCGGTGGTGCTTTTACACCAGGCGGAAGAGGCGGAAAAATATTTGTTGTAACCAGTTTGGAAGACAGCGGAAAAGGAACTTTCAGGGAAGCTTGTGAAGCTGTTGGAGCGAGAACAATCGTATTCAACGTTTCAGGAATCATCAAATTAAAAAAACGCATCAGCATGCGCGCGCCGTATGTTACCATTGCCGGACAAACTGCTCCTGGCGATGGAATTTGTATTGCCGGAGAAACATTGGAAATTGATACACACGACGTAATTATCAGACATATGCGTTTCCGCAGAGGTGAAACTGAAGTTACCCGTAGAGATGATGCGCTGGGCGGAAATCCTATTGGGAACATTATTGTAGATCACTGTTCTGTAAGCTGGGGATTAGATGAAAACATCTCCTTATACCGACACCAGTTTCAGGCAAATGACAAATCAAAACTGGAAAAATTGCCTGCCTGTAATATTACCATTCAAAATACAATCTCTTCTGAAGGCTTAGATACTTACAATCATGCATTTGGAAGTACAATTGGTGGTTTAAATAGCACATTTATGCGTAACTTATGGGCCGATAACATTTCAAGAAATGCTTCTATCGGAATGTATGGTGATTTTAATTTTGTAAATAATGTGATTTTCAACTGGTGGAATCGTTCTTTGGACGGAGGTGATTATCGTTCGATGTTCAACATCATCAATAATTATTTTAAACCGGGACCCATAACACCAACAGATCAGCCAATTCGTTACAGAATTCTAAAACCGGAATCTGGATATATGAAACCTAAAACATACGGAAGAGCATATGTTGCCGGAAATTATATTGACGGATCTCCGGAAGTTACAGCAGATAACTGGAACGGCGGCATACAATTAGAAGATCTTTCAGCTGAAGAAACCAAAGGTTATTTAGAAAGTATTAAACAACCAAAAGCATTCTCAATGCCAAATATTACAATCATGAAGGCAGAAGAAGCATATGAATTTGTATTGAAAAATGTTGGAGCAACTTTACCAAAAAGAGATGCCGTTGATGAACGCGTAATTAAACAAGTTCGGACAGGGAAAATTGAAGCGAAAGACGGTTTAGAAAATGCAATTGGTGCGGCATTTATCAAAAGAAGATTACCAGCTGATTCGTATAAAAAAGGAATTATTACCAATCCAAATCAGGTTGGCGGATATCCGGAATACAAAGGAAAAGCTTATAAAGATTCTGATAACGACGGAATTCCGGATGCATGGGAAAAGAAATTTGGTTTGAATCCAAATGACGCTTCTGATGCTAATAAAGATTCAAATGGAGATGGTTATACCAATCTTGAAAAATACTTTAACGGAATCGATCCGACTAAAAAAGTAGACTGGACCAAATTTGAAAATAATACGGATACATTGTCGAAAGTGTTATTGCAGTAAATTTAGAAGATGGAATATAGAGAATAGAATAAAGAGCAAAGAGACAAGATTCTCAAATGAGAAACTACTTTCAAAATAATCTAAACTCGAAAATTTAAAATTAAAATAAGTTCAAAGTTTGTCATTTCGACGAAGGAGAAATCACACGCGTAACTCGACAAAGATTGGCGATTTGCAAAGCGGAATTTCTAGTGTGATTTCTCCTTGGTCGAAATTGACAAGATGGCGAAGTAGGATTTTAGAGATTTATTAGTCCTTAAATGGCTAATTTTAAATCTAAAATCTAAACTCAGAAATCTAAAATAAAATTAAGGTGAATTTTACTTATCTAAAAAATATAATCCCTCTTCAAAAAAACAAACTGTTTGTGTTTTGTTTCGCTTTGTTTTTAAATGCAAACATCGGAACAGCCCAAAACACTTTCCCTGATATCGTAAAAACAAAAGAAGGAAAACTTTCTTTTACTATGGATGCTAAAGAAAATCAAATTCCTGATTTTTCGTATGCAGGATATAGGACTTCTGAAAAAGCAATTCCAAATGTGGAGAATAAAATTTTTGTTCCGAAACAAGAAGAAGATGCAACCCAACGAATTCAGGCTGCAATTGATTATGTGAGTAATTTGAAACCCAATAAATCAGGTTTTCGCGGTGCTGTTCTTTTAGACAAAGGAACATTTAAAATCGGCGGAACTTTATTCATCAGAAAATCGGGAGTGGTTTTACGCGGAAGCGGAAACAGTGAAGACGGAACCATTCTTTTGGGAACCGGATTAAAAAGAGAGGCTGTCATTAGAATTTTAGGCGTTGATGATAAAAAACTGGGTGAAACCGTTGAATTCAATACAAGTTATACACCACTTGGAACAACAAAAATTCAATTAAAAAATACTGCTAAATTAAAATCATCTGATGAAATTATCATCACCAAACCTTTAACTGATAATTGGATTAAAGAGTTAAAAATGGATGATTTTGGAGCCGAAACCGGTTGGGTTGGATGGAAAAAAAATGATTGGGATATTAGCTGGAACAGAGTGGTTACCAAAATCAATGGTAATGAAGTGACATTAAACGCGCCGTTGACTATGACTTTGGATGAGGTTTACGGACCGTCAAAAGCAACAGTTTATTCATGGCCAGGAAGAATTGAGGAAATCGGAATCGAAAATATTCTGATGAAATCAACTTATGATCAGTCAAAACCAAAAGACGAAGAACACAGATGGTTAGGAATTAGCATCGAAAACACGAAGAATGCCTGGGTGAAACAAGTGAATTTCAAGCATTTTTCTGGTGGTGCCGTAGCGTTATTAAAATCGGCTCAACAAATTACCGTTGAAGATTGTATCGCAACCGAACCCGTTTCGGAAATCGGTGGTTTTAGACGTCATACTTTTTATACAGAAGGGCAACAAACCTTATTTCAACGTTGTTATTCAGAATATGGGTACCACGATTTTGCAGTAGGTGGATTTGGAACTACAGGGCCAAATGTGTTTATACAATGCGAATCCTACTTGCCTTTCAATAATAGTGGCGCGATTGGAAGCTGGGCAACCGGAGTATTGTTTGATGTTACTTATATAGACGGACATGCTTTAAGTTATAATAATAGAGAACAAAACGGCAGAGGCGCAGGATGGACAGCAGCGAATAGTGTGATCTGGGAAACGTCGGCATCTAAAATAGAATTGTATAGTCCACCAACAGCACAAAACTGGGCTTTTGGGGTTTGGGGCGGAATTATGGCAGGCGATGGTCACTGGAAAGAGGTAAACGGTCATATCAGCCCGAGAAGTTTGTTTTACGCACAATTAGAAAGTCGCTTGGGACAACTTCCTGTGAAAGCATTTATTTATGATTTAGGTTCTGAACCGTCATCAAGTCCGGCTGTCGAAGTAGCACAGGAATTAACTAAAAATTCTGTGGCTCCAAAAGAGAGTTTATTAGAATGGATTGCCGAAGTTTCGAAAGCGAATCCAATCGATACAAATGCTTCAGGTTTAAAAAATGCGAATGATTTAAAAATAAATTCCACACAAAATAATAGTTCCAATACTAAAGTAGTGACTCAAAACGGCTGGTTGACTTATGACGGAAAAGTAATTGCCGGAAATAGATTAAGTGTGCCTTGGTGGAGAGGAAGTTTGAGAGATACTGATTTATCAAAGTCATTGCCTCATGTTACGAGATTTGTTCCCGGAAGAACAGGAACCGGACTTACGGATAACATCAGTGAAGTAACAGATTATTTAAGTACCAATAATATGGTTGCTTTAGAACATAACTACGGTTTATGGTACGAGCGCAGAATGGACGATCACGAAAGAGTTCGCCGCTTTGATGCTGATGTCTGGCCTCCGTTTTATGAGCAGCCATTTGCAAGAAGCGGCCAAGATTTGGCTTGGGATCAATTGAGTAAATATGATTTGACAAAATTCAATGACTGGTATTGGGATCGTCTATCACTTTTTGCTGATTTGGCAGAAACCAAAGGACAATTATTAGTCAATCAGCAATATTTTCAGCATAATATTATAGAGGCTGGTGCGCATTGGGCAAGCTCTCCATGGCGTTCGGCAAATAATATTAATAGTACAGGTTTTCCGGAGCCGCCGCCTTATGCAGGTGATAAACGTATTTTTATGGCCGAACAGTTTTATGATGTTAACAGTCCTGCGAGAAGAAAATTACATCAGGGATTTATTCGTAAATCATTGGAAAACTTTCAGGACAACAGCAACGTAATTCAGTTGACAAGTGCCGAATATACTGGACCGCTTCACTTTATGCAATTTTGGATTGATGAAGTTCAGAAGTGGAAAGACGAAACCGGCAAAAAAGGAATTATTGGTTTAAGTGCTACCAAAGATGTTCAGGACGCCATTTTGAATGATGCTCAAAGAACCAAAACAGTAGACGCAATTGATATTCGTTACTGGTATTACAAAGAAGACGGCTCAGCGTATGCGCCACAAGGCGGTTTAAATTTAGCACCAAGACAACATGCGAGAAAACTAAAAACCGGAAAAGAAACAGACGATCAGGTGTATCGCGCCGTTCGTGAATACCGCGAAAAATATCGGGATAAAGTAATTTTATATTCAACTGACGGATCTTCAAGATTTGGATGGCCAGCATTAATGGCAGGAGCGTCATTACCTAATATTCCAAAAATCGCGCTTCCGGAATTTTATTCGGCTTTAAGCCAAATGAAATTAGTTGAAGGAAATACGTTTTCAGACAACATCTGGAAATTAGAAAATAAAGGAAACAGTTATCTTTTTTATATTAAAAATGAAAAAGAAGTAACCCTTGATCTTTCAGCTTATAAAGGAGATTTCGAAGTTTACGCCATAAACGCTGCAACCGGAAATTTCACTAAAAAAGCAAACATCAAAGGCGGGAAAAATGCTACCATTCCGGCTTCTGAAATAAAAGAAAAAGTACTTTTTGTAGTAAAAAAATAAAATAGTAGTTAGCCACGAATTCACGAATTATTCTAATTGTGCTGAAATTAAAAAATTCGTGAATTCGTGGCTAATAAACGCAAAAAAAATAATTCAAAATAAAACCAAAATGAATCTGAAAATTAAATATCTATACGCCCTCGGTCTAAGCTTTCTGCTAACTGCACAAAGCGGATATTCTCAATCTGCAGAAAAAGGCGCTTTGCCAAAAATTAAGGTTTCAAAAAACCAGCATTATTTTGTAACCGAAGACGAGAAACCGTTTTTCTGGTTAGGCGATACCGGTTGGCTGACATTCGGAAAACTGGACAGAGCAGGAGTAGATAAATATTTTAAGGACCGAAAAGCAAAAGGATTTAATGTTGTTCAGGTGATGGTTTTGCATAACATCAACGCTGTAAATATTTATGGAAGTGCCGCTTTGATTAACGAGGATGTTTCTAAACCTTTCATTACGGCTGGAAATAATTTCAATAGCAAAAAAGAATACGACTATTGGGACCACGTAGATTATACTTTAGAAGTAGCTCGCAAGAACGGAATTTACCTTGCGATGGTTCCTGTTTGGGGAACCAATGTTTCAAAAGGAAATAAAGTTAGCAAAGAACAAGCAATTGAATATGCAACGTTTTTGGCCAATCGTTATAAAAACAAAACCAACGTGATTTGGTTAAATGGAGGTGATACACACGGAAACGAATTTATGGATATCTGGAATGCGATTGGAAGTACGTTGAAAACCAGCAATCCAGATCAGTTAGTGACTTTTCATCCTTTTGGAAGAACCGATTCTTCTGAAAATTATCATAACGCAAAATGGTTAGATTTCAATATGTTTCAATCGGGTCACAGAAGATACGACCAGGATTCAGTGAAAACAAATTTCAAAGAAGACAATTATAAATTCGTTTTAAGAGATTTCGAATTAAAACCAACAAAACCTACGCTGGACGGGGAGCCGTCTTATGAAGGAATTCCGCATGGTTTACACGATACTTTACAGCCAAAATGGACAGCAAGTGACGTTCGCCGTTATGGATATTGGTCGGTTTTATCAGGCGCTGCAGGTTATACATACGGACATAATGCGGTAATGCAAATGTTCCGAAAAGGTGATAAACCAGCTTACGGAAACAAAGAATTATGGACTTCAGCTATTAATGCCCCGGGCGCTAAACAAATGATTTACATTAAAAAGCTGATGTTGCAATTTCCGTTTTTAGAAGGAGTTCCAGATGAAACTTTAATCGCAAACCAAGGATCACGATATGATTATCTGGCAGCAATAAGAGGACAAAACTATGCTTTGATTTACACTTACAACGGGAAAAGAATGGAAGTGAATATGGGAAAAATTGCTGGTGATAAAGTAAAAGCAAGCTGGTACAATCCAAGAAACGGAAAAGAAATCAAAATTGGAAGTATTAATAATACAGGAACCAAAGAGTTCCAGCCTTTGGGAATTAAAAAAGATGGTAATGACTGGGTTTTGATTTTGAGATCTAATTAAACGCAATAATATTAGAAAAAATCCGCGCAATCTGCTAAATCTGCGAGCAAAAATTTCACGCAGATTTAAAAAGGATCTAAGCAGATTCTGCAGATTTTTTTAACAATAAATCTGCGCTGATCTGCCAAAATCTGCAAGATCTGCGAGAAACCAAAAACATTATGAAAATCAAAAACATTATAATAGTATTATTCTTCATCACAGGATTCAACACCGCTTTCGCTAACGATGGCTGGCTGAATATCCTGAATGAAGGCGGAAATAACAAAGGAATAAAATGCACCGAAGCCATTCAGAATGCTATTGAAAAAGCTTCAAAGAATGGTGGCGGAACCATTTTTTTCCCTGCCGGGGAATATTTAACGGGGGCTTTAAAATTAAAAAGTAACATCACGATTCATTTGGATTCGGGTGCGCTTTTGAAGTTTTCAGACAATTTTGATGATTATTTACCGTATGTCGAAATGCGTTATGAAGGATTGGTAATGAAATCTTTCTCGCCATTATTTTATGCCAAAGATGCCGAAAATATCACCATCAAAGGAAGAGGTGTAATCGACGGTCAGGGAAAAGCGTGGTGGAATGAAGTGTACCGAATCGAAACTGCCAAAGGCCCAATTCCCGAAACCAAATACCAAAAAATGTGGACCGAGCAAAACAAAGGAATTGTGTATGAGCCTTACTATAAAAGAACGATTGACAAACACTTTTTCCGACCTTCTTTCTTTCAGGCGTATGGCTGTAAAAACATTTTGATTGAAGGTGTTACTTTTCAGAATTCTCCTTTCTGGACGATCAATCCTGAATTTTGTGATAACGTAACGGTTACCGGAATTTCAATTTTTAATCCGCATTCACCCAATACAGACGGAATTAATCCTTCTTCCTGTACAAACGTTCATATTTCGAATTGCCATATCAGTGTTGGAGATGATTGTATTACCATTAAATCGGGCAGAGATGCCGATGGCCGTAAATACGGAAAAGCAACTGAAAACGTAACCATCACCAATTGCACGATGTTAAGCGGTCATGGCGGTGTTGTTATTGGAAGTGAAATGTCGGGGGGAATCAAAAAAGTCACGATTTCAAATTGTGTTTTTGACGGAACGGATCGTGGAATCCGTATTAAATCTGCTCGTGGTCGTGGAGGAGTTGTAGAAGATATTCGTGTAGATAATATTGTGATGAAAAACATCAAGGAAGAAGCTATTATTTTGGATTTGTTTTATGATAAAGATAATGCGGCAGAACCGGTTACAGAACGTACGCCAACTTTCAGAAACATTCACATCAGTAATGTTACGGGTGGAAATGTAAATAAAGCGGGATTTGTTCGTGGAATTTCCGAAATGCCAATTCAGAACATTTCTTTCTCGAATATTAATATGGATGGCAAAGAAGGTTTTACGGTAATTACAGCATCAGATATTGAATTTCACGATGTAAAAGTAAATGCAACAGTTGGTTCTTCTTTCAAAATATCAGATGCTAAAAACCTTATTTTAGACAATGCGGGTTCATCGACACCAATCAAAGGAGTCCCGGTGATTAAAATTGAAAATGCGTCGAATATCATGATCAACAATAATTTTCCATTTAATGCGACAGATGTTTTCATCGAAGCTGATGGAAAAGAAACAAAAAATATTTTCCTAAAAAACAATGTATTCCATAATGTAAATACGGTCGTAAAAAAAGGAAAAGACCTGGATAAAAAAGCAATTACAGAATAGCACAATAATAGAACACTAATTTCACAGATTTACACCAATTCAATTTGTGTTAATTAGTGAAATTAGTGTTTAATTTCAAAAGCATGAAGAAAATATTCATCATAATAATCCTTTTCCTTTCTACGATAAGCTATTCGCAGAAAAAGAAAGAAATTTATCTTTTTACGTCGTTTCGGGAACCGGCGACTGAAGGTTTGTATTTAGCCTACAGTGAAGACGGCTACAACTGGAAAGGTTTGGAAGGTTCGTTCTTAAAACCTGAAATCGGTGCCAGCAAAATTATGCGTGATCCTTCGATTACCAAAGGGGCTGACGGCACCTATCATTTGGTTTGGACAACCGACTGGAAAGGCGGAAATGGTTTTGGATATGCCAGTTCTAAAGATTTGATTCATTGGTCAAAACAAGAATACATTCCGGTAATGAAAAACGAACCGGAAGTGGTAAACGTTTGGGCTCCGGAAATTTTTTATGATGATGTCAAAAAAGAATATATCATTGTTTGGGCATCGACAATTCCGTTTCGATTTGAAAAAGGAATTGAAGAAGAAAAGAACAATCATCGTATGTATTACGTAACAACGAAAGATTTTAAAACGTTCTCTGATACGAAATTATATTACGAACCGGGCTTTAGCGTGATTGATTGTGTGATTGTAAAAAAAGCCAAGAAAGAGTATGTTTTGGTTTTGAAAGACAACACCAGACCCATGCGTAATATAAAGGTAGCTTTCGGAAAATCGCCTTTAGGGCCTTTCGGAAAAAGTTCTGAGCCTTTTACAGCGCATTTATCAGAAGGACCAACGGTTGTAAAAGTCGGCAAAGAATGGCTAATTTATTATGATAATTATGGCGAGAAAAACTATAAAGCTTCAAGCACAAAAGATTTTGTTCATTTTGAAGATGTCTCTTCAAAAATAAGCCTTCCGGAAGGACATAAACACGGAACGATAACGACAATTTCTGCAGCAGTTTTAAAAGGATTAATTGAGAAGAAATAATTCTCGACGAGACCTAACAGGTTTTTAAAACCTGTTAGGTCTGATCAGAATCAAAAACAAAATAATAATGATTACTTTCCAAAACATAAAAACCAACATCATAACTACAGCCGCAATTCTATTGAGTTGTGCAGCTGTAAATGCCCAAAACGACACGGTGCGTTATGTTGGCAAAACACTTTCAAATGTTGATTATCATCACGGGCAATTAAGTCCGGCGGTGGGTGTTCATGCCACGCAGATTATGCGTGCGAGCAGGGAACATCCTGAAAAAGCAGATGGTTTTGGCTGGACATATAACCACCAACCGATGATGGCGTATTGGAATAATACGTTCTATTTACATTATTTAAGCGATCCGTCAGGAGAACATATTCCACCGGGACAGACCTTTATGATGACTTCACAAGACGGAGTGACGTGGACAAAACCTCAGGTGCTTTTTCCAATTTACCATGTTCCTGACGGATTTAAAAAAGAAAGTGTTGAAGGTGTGGCTAAAAACTTAGATGCCGTTATGCACCAACGAATGGGCTTTTATGTTTCATTAGATAATCGATTGCTTGCGGTAGGTTATTACGGAGTGGTATTAGACAAAAAAGACGATCCAAATGACGGAAAAGGAATTGGTCGTGTAGTAAGAGAAATTTACAAAGATGGAAGTTATGGTCCGGTTTATTTTGTTCGTTATAATAAAAACGGAAATCCAGTACCAACAACATTTCCATTTTACACGAAAAGCAAAGACAAGAAATTTATCAAAGCTTGTGATGAAATGATGTCTAAACCTTTATTAATGCAGCAATGGGTGGAAGAAGCAGACAGAGATGACGCGTTGATTCCGTTGAAAAAACAATATAAAGCGTTCAATTATTACCATTTACCAAATGGAAACGTAGTAGGTTTATGGAAATTTGCGCTGACTTCGATCAGTAAAGATGATGGAAAAACATGGCAGTATACACCAACAAGAGCACCGGGTTTTGTAAATAGCAATGCTAAAATCTGGGGACAAAAAACGTCTGATAATCGTTATGCGACCGTTTATAATCCATCAGAATACCGTTGGCCGTTAGCAATTTCAACCAGTGATGACGGACTAAATTACAAAGATTTATTGTTGGTTCATGGCGAAATCACACCAATGCGTTACGGTGGAAATTACAAATCTGCAGGACCGCAATACGTTCGCGGTATTCTCGAAACAGACGGAACTCCGCCTGACGGAAAACTTTGGGTAAGTTACAGTGTCAATAAAGAAGATATTTGGGTGGCTTCGGTTCCGGTTCCGGTAACCAGCGAAGTGAAAGAAGATGTAAAAGATGTTTTTAATGATTTGCCAAATGGCGATGAATTAAAATTATGGAATACCTACGATTTATCATGGGCATCTACGAAAATAGAAAAGAAAGCCGATGGCGTAAAATGGTTAACTTTAAGAGATCAGGATTATTTTGATTATTCTCGTGCCGAACGTGTAATTCCGTTTGCACAAAAAATGGAAGCGACTTTTACGGTTAAACCAGAACAAAATAATCATGGTTTATTGCAAGTTGAATTCCAAAACAAACAAGGGCTTCCTGCTATCCGATTGGTATTTGATTCGGATGGAGAATTGAAAGCGAAAAACGGTGCGCGTTTTGGCGGACTTACAAAATACGAAGCCGGAAAAGAATATACGATAACAGTTAAATTAGATGTTACTTCCCGTTCGTATACGGTGAAAGTAAATGACGGAAAAGAAACCAATAAAATATTCTACGCTCCGGTTGATGGTATTTCACGCATTATGTTCCGCACCGGCGATCAGCGTTACACACCAAATGCAGATACAGAACCAGACACACCAGATTTTACAGATTTGCCGGATACAGGTAAACTAATTCCGGAGGCGGTATTTAATATTAAATCATTGGTGACGAAAAAGTTATAAAAAATAGAACACGGATGACACGGATTCGCTTTCGCGAAGACGCAGATTAACGCGGATTTTTTATTCACTTTGCTAAAATTAAATATTTAAAAAATCCGTTTTTATCCGCGTTTTTACGAAGTAAATCCGTTTCATCCGCGTTCTAATTCTCAACAATAAGAAATGAAGAATTTAAAAAACATATTATTCCTCTTTTGTCTTCTGACAACTTTCATTTCAAATGGGCAGATTGCTGCTGAGCATTTGACTTGTGAGATGACAGAGAACCCATTGGCGGTACAAAAACAACCAAGATTAAGCTGGCAATTGGTTTCGAAAGAATTTAATACATCACAAATCGGGTATCAGATTTTGGTGGCTTCCTCAGAAGAAAAACTGAAAAATGACGATGGTAATATGTGGAACAGCGGAAGAGTAAATTCCAGTAAAAATCTCCATATTTTGTATGGAGGAAGTCCTTTAAAACCCGAAACCAAATATTTCTGGAAAGTTAAAGTATGGAATCAAAAAGGCAAAATTTCTAAATGGAGCAAAACTGCTTCCTTCAGAATTGCTCCGGACGAATCCGACTTAAATCCAATTTGGATCGGAGCAATTACAAAAGCCGATAGTTATTTGCCGGAAGGTAGAAGTTACCATTCTGCAACTTACAATAGAGAGAAAAAGCAAGCGATAATCAATGCTTCGGATTCATTGTCACGTAGAAGTATTATGCTTCGAAAATCATTTACTATTTCTAAAGAAATCAAAGAAGCCGTAGTTTATATTTCCGGATTAGGACATTATGAATTGACACTCAACGGAAAGAAAATTGGCAATAGCGAGTTTGCACCTTTATGGACAGATTACGATAAAACCGTAAATTATAATACTTATGAATTATCGGCAGATGAACTACAAAACGGCGAAAATGTAATTGGCGTTCTTTTAGGAAACGGAATGTACAATACGCTGGCTGAAAGATATACCAAGTTTTTTGTAAGTTTTGGACCTCCGACTTTGTTCTTCAAAATGAAAGTGGTTTATAAAGACGGTTCCGAAGAAATCATAAAATCAGATCAAAGCTGGAAATACAGTAAAAGTCCAATCACGTACAACAGCATTTTTGGAGGTGAGGATTACAACGCCAACTTAGAGCAAAAAAGGTGGAATTCGAAAGGATTTAATGACTCAAACTGGAAATCAATTGTGGTTCAGGAAGCACCAAAAGGAGTTTTGAGAGCCCAAACGGCACCGCCAATTACGATTCAGAAACGCTATGATGTAAAAGAAGTAAAAGAGTTGAAACCCAACTTTTATGTTTTTAATATGGGACAAAACCTTTCGGGATTTCCAACCATAAAAGTAAAAGGGAAAAAGGGACAAACCGTTCGTGTTTGGGTCGGTGAAGGATTAAATGAAGATGGAACAATTGGTCAGGGAAGATCCGGGAAACCCTACTATTACGACTATACTTTAAAAGGAGATCGTGTTGAAGAATGGCAGCCGAAATTCAGTTATTATGGTTTTCAATATGTTCAGATTGAGAATATCAATTACAAAAAAAAGAAAGATAAAAACTTACCAACACTGGTCGATTTAAAATCAAATTTTATTTATAATTCGGCTGGAGAAGCAGGTACTTTTGAATCATCCAATACCATTTTTAATAAAACACATGAGCTGATTAATAATTCCATAAAAAGTAATTTTCAGAGTGTTTTTACCGATTGCCCGCAGCGTGAAAAGTTGGGTTGGCTGGAAGAAATTCACTTAAATGGACCTGGTCTAATGTTCAATTATAATCTGGAAAGTTATATTCCGGCCACAATGCAAAACATCGCAGACGGACAAAGAGAAAACGGTTTGATTCCGACCATAGTTCCGGAATACGTAGTTTTTGGAGGTGATTTTACCGATTCACCGGAATGGGGTGTAACCGGAGTAATTCTACCCTGGATGTATTATGAATATTATGGAGATGCTTCTTTATTGGAAAAATATTATCCGGTAATGAAAAAGTACGTGGATTATTTAGGAACAAAAGCTACCAATCATATTGTATCGCACGGCTTGGGCGATTGGTACGATTACGGAACACACGCTGCGGGATATTCAAAAAACAGTCCGATTGCACTTTCGGCAACTTCACATTATTTTTATGGAGCGAGTTTGGTAGCGAAAGCAGCAAAGCTGTTGAATAAAACAGAAGATATTCAGAAATATGAAACTTTGACTGCTGATATAAAAACGGCCTTCAACAAGGAATTCTTCAATCCGCAAACTAAGAGTTATGGCACAAACAGCCAGTTTAGTAATGCCGTTCCGGTTTATATGGATATTGTAGAACCGCAATACAAAGCGGCAGTAATGCAGAATTTACTAGCAGATATAAAAGCGAAAGGCGACAGATTAACCACAGGTGATGTTGGAAATCGCTATTTGTTTCAGGCCTTAGCTCAAAATGGCGAGAACGAAACGATGTACAAAATGAACAATCATTATGATGCGCCGGGTTATGGTTTTCAGATTAAATTCGGATTAACGACTTTGACGGAACAATGGGATCCGCGAAAAGGAAATTCGTGGAATCATTTTATGATGGGGCAAATTGAAGAATGGTTTTACCAAAGTTTAGCCGGAATTGTTCCGGATAATAAAAAGCCGGGTTTCAAACATTTCTTTATTCAGCCGGAAGTGTTGGGCGATATGACTTTTGTGAAAGCAACCTACAAGTCGATTTACGGAGATATAGCATCGGCCTGGGAAAAGAAAGAGGGGAAATTGATATTGAAAGTCGAGATTCCGGTGAATACTTCAGCAACCATAAAATTGCCTGTTCCGAAAAATACCGAAATAAAAATCAACGGGAAAATAGCTAGAAATTTAGAATTAGGTTCTGGGAAATATACTATTGAATGTGAAATATAGAACGCTGATGACACGGATTCGCTAAAGCGAAGACGCGGATAAAAACGGATTTTTTATTCGTTTTGTCAAAGTTAAAATTGAAAAAATCCGTTTTTATCCGCGTTTTTACAAAGTAAATCCGTGTCATCCGCGTTCAATCTAAGCCTGTCAATACACAATAAAATGATGAAAATTAAAATATACATATTACTATTCTTTGCCGTGACATTTGCAAATGCGCAAATAACTTCTGATGAAAACTTCAGAAAACCGGTTTCAGAAACCCTTAAAAAAATTGAAACAGCTTTTCATGTTACAATCAATGATGACAGAGGTTTATTAAAAGGAAAAGAATTAGACTACGCCGATTGGAGAATCGAACCGGGCAATCTGGCGATTTCTTTAACGAACATTTTAGCTCCTTTTGAATTGATGTACTTCAAACAGCCGGACGGAACTTACATCATCAGAAAATATGAAAACCATAAAGTTTCAGTTGATAAAGGAAGAGAACGTTTAGATTATCTGACGACTTTATATTCGAATGTTTCGGAATGGGAAGCACGTAAAAAAGAAATAAAAGCCTGTATGATTACGTCTTTTGGATTGGATAAAGCACCGCCAATGCCGAAATCAAAACCAATTTTAACGCCAAAAAGGATTTATAAAGATTACAGTATCGAAAATATAGGTTTGGAAATTCTTCCAGGGGTTTATGCTACAGGATCGATTTACAAACCTTATCCGCTGAATAAAAAAGCTCCGGTAATTTTGACTCCAGATGGACATTTTGGAGACGGAAGATACAGGAAAGACGAACAATACCGTTGCGCGATTATGGCGAAAATGGGTGCGATTGTAGTAAGTTATGATTTGTTTGCCTGGGGAGAATCATTGCTTCAGTTTCCAGAAAAAACACATAGAAATAGTATCGCATCAACCGTACAGGTTTTAACCGGAATTCGTTTATTGGATTATTTGTCCACTCAAAAAAATGTTGATATGTCGCGTGTTGGTGTAACAGGAGGTTCTGGCGGTGGATCGCACACCATGTTTTTAGCTGCTTTGGATGATAGAATTACAGTTTCTGCTCCGGTGGTAATGGTTTCTTCTCATTTTTCCGGTGGATGTCCATGTGAAAGCGGTCGCGGAATTCACCTTTGTGGCAACGGAACCAACAATGCTGAAATCTCAGCGATGATGGCGCCAAAACCACAATTGATTGTTTCTGATGGAAAAGACTGGACATTGGCGGTTCCGGAATTGGAATTCCCTTTTATCCAAAGAACCTATGAACTTTACGGCAAAAAAGATTTAGTAGAAAATGCTCATTTTGCCAAAGAAGGACATGATTTCGGCGTTTCAAAACGTATGGCATTGTATCCGTTTATGGCGAAATATTTAGGTTTGGATTTGAACAAAGTCAAAAACGCAAAAGGCGAAATCGACGAATCGACTTGTGTGATTGAACCGTATGACAAATTATATGTTTTTGGCAATAAAGCGGAAAATTTACCTAAAAATGCACTGAAAGATATCGACAAATTATATGAAATGTTTGGCGAGAAGAATAACAAGATTTATGAGGTTAAGAAGTAAGATAAAAAAAAGATAGCCACGAATTCACGAATTATTTTTTAATCTGCGACCATAATAATTTGAGAAATTAAACGCAAAGAATAATTAGAGTCAATTCGTGAATTCGTGGCGAAAAAAAAATATTTATATGAACCTAAGAAAAAAAATAACTGCGATTTGTGTTGGAATTTTTTCGTTTACAGCAACGGCGCAAACCAATAACGAATTAAAACTTTGGTACGATAAACCCGCTGCCATCTGGAACGAAGCTTTGCCTTTAGGGAATGGTCGTTTGGGGGCGATGGTTTTTGGAGATCCGGCGGTGGAACGTTTGCAATTGAACGAAGAAACCATTTGGGCGGGGTCGCCAAATAGCAATGCGCACACCAAATCCATAAAAGCTTTGCCAATTGTTCGTCAATTGATTTTTGATGGAAAATTTGATGAAGCTCAGGAATTGGCGACGCAGGATATTATGTCGCAAACCAATGACGGAATGCCATACCAAACTTTTGGAAGTGTTTATATTTCATTTCCTGGACATCAGAAATATTCAAACTATTACAGAGATTTAGATATTTCAAACGCTACTGCACAAGTAAAATACAGCGTAAACGGAGTAGAATTTACCAGAGAAATTTTGACTGCGTTTTCAGATCAGGTTATTGCCGTGAAATTATCTGCCAGTAAACCGGGACAAATTACCTGCAACGTTTTCATGAACAGTCCGATTGATAAAACGGTTTCGGCTTCAGACGGAGATCAAATTTTGCTTTCAGGAATTGGAACTAATTTCGAAAATCAAAAAGGAAAAGTTAAATTTCAGGGAAGATTAACGGCCAAAAATAAAGGAGGAGAAGTTTCTTCGAGTAACGGAATCATCAGCATCAACAAAGCCGATGAGGTAACACTTTATATTTCGATCGCAACCAATTTCAAAAATTATCAGGATATTTCAGAAGATGAGGTTGCGAAAAGCAAAGGCTTTTTGGCGAAAGCCGAAGCCAAAGATTTCGAAACCATCAAAAAAGATCATATTGCCTATTATCAAAAATTCTTCAACAGGGTTTCTTTTGATTTAGGAATAAATGAAGCGGCAAAGAAACCTACGAACGAACGAATCAGGGATTTCTCAAAACAATTCGACCCGCAACTGGCTTCACTATATTTTCAGTTTGGACGTTATCTTTTAATTTCAAGTTCACAACCGGGCGGACAACCTGCCAATTTACAAGGAATTTGGAATGATATGGTAACACCGCCATGGGACAGTAAATACACGACAAATATAAATGCCGAAATGAATTATTGGCCGGCAGAAGTCACCAATCTTTCAGAAATGCACGAGCCCTTTATTCAAATGGCAAAAGAGTTGAGTGTTACCGGTCATGAAACAGCAAAAATGATGTACAATGCAAACGGATGGGTTTTACATCATAACACCGATATTTGGCGTGTAACGGCCCCCGTAGACAATGCTACTTCAGGAATGTGGCCAACTGGTGGTGCCTGGGTTTCTCAGGATTTATGGGAAAGATATTTGTATACCGGAGATAAAAAATATCTGGCAGAAATTTATCCAATCATGAAAGGAGCAGCGGAGTTCTTTTTAGATTTTATGATTATCGATCCAAATACGGGTTATTTGGTTGTGGTTCCTTCAGTTTCACCTGAAAATACACACGCAGGCGGAACCGGAAAAGCTACAATTGCATCAGGAACGACTATGGACAATCAGCTCGTTTTTGATTTGTTTACACATGTTATCGAAGCATCAAAATTGGTTGCTCCGGATGAAAATTTCAATAAAAAGCTAAATGATGCTTTAGCTAAAATGCCGCCAATGAAAATTGGAAAACACAGTCAGTTACAGGAGTGGCAAACGGATTGGGATAATCCCGAAGACAAACACAGACACGTTTCTCATTTGTACGGTTTGTTTCCGAGTAACCAGATTTCGGCAACCAAAACACCTGAATTATTTGAAGCTGCAAAAAACTCATTAAATTACAGAGGTGACGAATCAACAGGCTGGTCAATGGGATGGAAAGTGTGCTGGTGGTCCAGATTATTAGATGGAAATCATGCTTATAAATTATTACAAGACCAATTGCATTTGGTTACTGCTGAACAAAGAAAAGGCGGAGGGACCTATCCGAATATGTTAGATGCGCACCAGCCTTTTCAAATTGATGGTAACTTTGGTTGTACGGCCGGAATTGCCGAAATGTTGATGCAAAGTCAGGAAGATGCAATCCATTTATTGCCGGCATTGCCAACAGTTTGGAAAGACGGAAGCATTAAAGGTTTGATATCCCGAGGCGGTTTTGTAATCGATATGACGTGGAAAAACAATAAAGTCTCTGAATTGAAAATTTATTCTAAAATTGGAGGAAACTGCCGATTGAAAGTTGAAAATACGTTAACTGCCGGAAAAGGAACTTCTATTAAAAAAGCAAAAGGGAAGAATTCTAATCCATTGTTTTATGATGTGGAAGTGAAGAAACCGATTATTTCAGAGAAAGCGAATCTGAAAAAAGTAGTATTGCCAAAGTATAATGAATATGATGTTCAGATGAAAGCTGGACAGACTTATACTTTTAAGGGGAATTAGGATTATCCTAACAGGTTTTTAAAACCTGTTAGTAAATTAGCAAGTCCAGTTTGTCATTCCGAGGAACGAGGACACGAGCGTTAGCGAACTGGCGAAGCAATCCCCGTTGCTGGATCGACAAAGATTGGCGATTTTGATTATAGAGTTACTTGCGGAGATTCCTCGTTCCTCGGAATGACAAACAAAACGGTGAATAAATTGGCCGTTAAAACACTACAAGGTTTTGGAAACCTTGCAGGAGTGAGAAATCGTAAACGTCTTTTGCGTGAGTGATGGAAGTGGAGCTCTTTTTTTGGGAAGCATTTTGCAGCTTCAAAAAAAAGCGGGAACGGACAGCACGGTTCGCCGCGGCGAAACACGCCCAAACAATGAATTTGAAAATAATAATTTGAATATGTTACATTATCTTAAATACAAAATAATAGCTTTCATAATCCTGATTGCAACTTTAAGCAGTTGCAAATCAGGATCACCACATTCAAAAAGCACAGCAGCAATTTTAAAACAAGAAAATTATAAACATTATGTTGATTATTTCAATACGATGGAAGATGAGAATTTAAAATTCGCCATTCCAAATGATTCTGCTTGGGCGTGGATGGAGAAAAATATTCCGTTGTTTGAATGTCCACAGCAAAATTTTGAGGAGATCTATTATTTCCGTTGGTGGAGTGCGAGAAAGCATATCAAAAAAACACCACAGGGATATGCGATAACAGAGTTTTTGGTAGATCGTTCGTATGCCGATAAATACAATATGATCAGTTGCGCTTTGGGACATCACATTAATGAATTCAGATGGATTCACAATCCGCAATATTTAGAAGAAGACGTTCATTTATGGTTTAGAGGAAATGACGGTAAACCAATGAAAAAGCTTCGTACTTTTAGCAGTTGGACGGCGGATGCTTTGTACAATCGCTATTTGGTAAATAAAGGCGATAAGTTTTTATTAGACATGTATCCCGATTTAGTGGCGGAATATGCAGCCTGGGAAGGTGACAGAAAACGTAAAGACGGATTGTTTTGGCAATTTGATGTAAAAGACGGAATGGAAGAATCGTTGAGCGGCGCCAGAAAATTCAGAAATGCACGACCGACAATCAACAGTTATATGTTTGGAAATGCAACGGCTTTAGCTAAAATAGCGAAGCTAAAAGGTGATGAAAAACAAGAAAGTTATTTTGAAGCTAAAGCCGATACACTTCAGAAATTAGTAGAAACAAAACTTTGGAATCCTAAAAGTGAATTCTTTGAAACGTTTACAGAGAAAGATACTTTGGCGCAGGTGAGAGAAGCCATCGGATTTATTCCGTGGTATTTTAATTTGCCGCAAAAAGACAAAGGTTTTGAAAAGGCCTGGGAACAAATTAAAGATGAAAAAGGATTTTCAGCGCCATTCGGATTAACAACGGCAGAAAGAAGGAGTTCGCGTTTTAGAACTCACGGAACCGGAACCTGCGAATGGGACGGTGCGATTTGGCCTTTTGCGAGCTCACAAACCTTAACTGCTTTAGCAAATGTTTTGAATAATTACGACCAGAATTTTGTGGGTAAACCGGATTATTTCAAACAAATGAATTTATATGTTGAATCACAATATTTCCATGGAAGACCTTATTTGGGCGAATATTTAGATGAAACCACAGGATATTGGTTAATGGGTGAAAGAGAACGCAGCCGTTATTATAATCACTCCACTTTTAATGATTTAGTGATTACAGGTTTGGTAGGTTTACGTCCGAGAGCGGATGAAAAGATAGAAGTGAATCCGTTAATTCCACAGGAAAAATGGGATTGGTTTTGTTTAGATAACGTTTTGTATCACGGCAATATCATTACGATTCTTTGGGATAAAACCGGTGAAAAATATCATAAAGGAAAAGGATTTAGAATTTTTAAAAACGGTAAGGAAATTGCGGTTTCTGAGAAATTGCAGAGATTGGTTTCGGAATAGAGTTTTGCATGCTTCAGAGAAGCATAATATTTATAGCAAATACACATCTGAATGTTAAAAAGCTCCAGCGGAGCGACACATATTGGAAATTATTTCGCCCCGCTGGGGCTTAATGAACCTACTATTATAAAATCTATAAATATATCGTCCCTCTGGGACTTTATATTGATTAAAATAAAATTATGAAAAAGTTTTTTTTACATATTACATGCATCATCGTAACAACGATTTCCTTTTCGGCGAAAGCCCAAAATAAAATCAGCGTTACCAATTTGCAATGCGAAATGCTGAACAATCCGGAAGGAATTGATGTTTTAAAACCAAGACTGAGCTGGCAAATTAATGCAGATGTAAACGATGTAAAACAAACGGCGTATCAAATTTTAGTAGCTTCAACTTTAGGAAACTTAAATGCTAACAATGGCGATTTATGGGATAGCGGAAAAGTTGAAAGTAATGAAGCTGTCAATATTATTTACAAAGGAAAAAAACTCGAAAACAGGCAAGACGCGTTTTGGAAAGTAATTGTCTGGACCAATAAAGGAGAAATAAAATCAAATGAAAGCGCCCATTTCAGCATTGGGATATTAACTTATGCCGACTGGAAATCGACCCGCTGGATTGGTTATGAAAAATTATCGAAAGATGACAGTGTTTCTCAGTACGCAAGATTATCGGCTAGATATTTAAGGAAAGAAATCAATCTTAAAAAACAGGTTAAAAATGCCAAGGTTTATATCATGGGAATGGGCTTGTACGAGCTATACATTAACGGAAATAAAATTGGCGATCAGGTTTTGGCACCCGTTCCTACGGATTATACTAAAAACGTAAAATACAATGTTTTTGATGTGACTTCGCAATTGAAAGAAGGCAAAAATATGTTGGGAACCATTTTAGGAAACGGACGTTTTTTTGCCATGCGACAAGATTACAAACCGTATAAAATAAAATCATTTGGCTTGCCAAAAATGGCTTTGCAGTTGTTTGTTGAATATACAGATGGAAGTCAGGATATTATCAGAACAGATGATACGTGGAAGGTTACGACGGACGGACCCATTTTGTCCAACAACGAATATGACGGAGAAGAATACGATGCCCGCAAGGAGATGAAAGGCTGGAACACAACTAATTTTGATGATAAAAATTGGGTAAATGTCAGATATGTGCAAGAACCTGGTGGGTTTTATGAAGGGCAAATGACGCCTAACATGAAAATAATGGGAGAGGTAAAACCTATTTCTATAAAAGAGACTGCAAAAGGTACCTATATTTTAGATATGGGGCAGAATATGGTGGGCTGGCTGCAATTGAGAGTTAAAGGAAAAAGTGGCGATCAGGTTACAATGAAATTTGCAGAATCTTTACAAGCTGATGGCTCACTTTATATCGCCAATTTGCGCGATGCAAAAACTACGGATGTTTATACTTTAAAAGGCGAAGGCGAAGAAATTTGGGAACCGAGATTTGTATATCACGGATTCCGTTTTGTAGAAATTTCAGGATTTCCAACAAAACCAACTGTAGATAATTTTGTTGGAAAAGTGGTTTATGATGACATGAAAACAACCGGAACTTTCGAATCTTCAGACGCGATAATGAACCAGATTTTCAAAAATGCCTATTGGGGAATCAGAGGAAATTACAAAGGAATGCCAATTGATTGTCCGCAGCGAAACGAGCGTCAGCCTTGGTTGGGAGACCGAACAACCGGAGCTTATGGAGAAAGTTTTATATTCGATAATCAGACTTTGTATGCCAAATGGCTGGATGATATAAAAAATGCACAAACCCAAGATGGAGGATTACCAGATGTAGCGCCAGCATTTTGGCGTTATTATGGCGATAATGTAACCTGGCCGGGAACTTATATTACGGTTGCCGATATGTTGTACCAACAATTTGCAGATCAGGAAGTGATTAAAAAACAATATCCAAACATGAAAAAATGGATGCTGTATATGGAAGAAAATTACCTGGTAAACGATTTGATGGATAAGGATAAATACGGCGATTGGTGCGTGCCGCCTGAATCGTTAGAATTAATTCGTTCGAAAGATCCGGCTCGCTTAACAGATGGCGGATTGATTTCAAGTGCCTTTTATTATCAGTTATTGGGAATTATGAAAAAGTTTGCCAAAATCGCTAATGCGGATACTGATATCGAACATTATACTGATTTATCAGAAAGAATCAGTAAAGCTTTCAATGCAAAATATTTAAATGCAGCAACGAATACGTACGCCAATAATACGGTTACAGCAAATGTATTGCCGTTGGCTTTCGGACTAGTTCCTGAAAATTTAAAAGAAAAGGTTTTTCAGAATATGGTGCAAGAAGTTGAGGTAACGAAAAACGGTCATATCAGTACGGGTGTAATCGGAACTCAATTTTTGATGCGAACGCTGACCAATTTTGGAAGAGGAGATTTGGCGTACAAACTGGCATCCAATAAAACCTATCCAAGCTGGGGTTATATGGTAGAAAACGGAGCGACTACGATTTGGGAATTATGGAACGGAAATACAGCAGATCCAACTATGAACTCTCAAAATCACGTAATGCTTTTAGGCGATTTATTGATTTGGTATTACGAAAATATGGCCGGAATCAAAAGTAATCCTGAAACTCCGGGTTTCAAACAAATTATTATGAAACCTGATTTTGAGGCAGGATTAACTTACGTAAACGCGTCTTATGAATCCATTCACGGACTGATAAAAAGCAACTGGAAGAAAAGTAAAAACAATTTGCAATGGAATATCACTATTCCGGCGAACACTTCGGCTTTGGTTTATTTGCCAACAAACAATATTTCAGATGTTGCCTTAAATGGTAAAAAAATAACTAGTGAAACTTATAAAATCGAAGGAGCTAAACCTGTTTTGACATTGCCGTCAGGTGCTTATAATGTAAGTGTAAAGCGTTAATTTTAGTATTTCGGGACAGTACAGGATACATCTTTAATTTTTTAGTGTCATTTTTACACTTAATAAATATTTTTGTGCGAAAAATTAAGAGTACTGCATAAAAATTCAAAAAAATAATCCAAAATAAAATTAGGAATGAAGATCATAAAGTTAACTTTTGTCTTATTCGGTTTATTGCTTTTAGGAAGTTGTAAATCTGCTTTAGAAAAAAAGACCTGGAAAGAAGGAATTTTAGTTGATGAATTTATCTATGATAAAGCGCCTTATCCGTCTTGTCACGCTGCCACAATTGTGGAGGCTACAAACGGAGATTTAGTAGCTTCATGGTTTGGAGGAACAAAAGAAAGACATCCTGACGTTTGTATTTATGTAAGCAGAAAACCAAAAGGAAGCGACAAATGGACTGAAGGTATAAATGTTGCCGATGGTGTGATGAAAGACGGACCGAGATTACCAACATGGAATCCGGTTTTATATCAGATTCCGGGTGGCGATTTAATGCTTTTCTACAAAATCGGACCAAAACCATCGGAGTGGTGGGGTGTGATCAGAACTTCATCTGATAATGGAAAAACATGGTCTGAGGCTAAGAATATGCCTAGTAAAGATTTCTTGGGGCCAATCAAAAACAAACCGGTTTTATTAAGCAACGGAACTTTATTATGTCCGTCAAGTATTGAAGGCGATGGTTGGAGATTGCGAATGGAAACTTCTCCTGATTTCGGAAAAACATGGGTTTTAGGAGATACTTTATCAAGAGGAAAAAACAAAATCAATGCGATTCAGCCAAGTATTCTTTTCCATAAAGACGGAAGTATTCAGGCAATTGGAAGAACGAGAAACAGAGCAATCTTTAGCACATTCTCAAAAGATAACGGAAAAACATGGTCAGATATCGAGTTAATCGGTTTGCCAAATAACAATTCAGGAACCGATGCCGTGACACTTAAAAATGGAAAACATTTGTTGGTTTACAATCACGTATTGCCTCCGGGAACGGAAGCAAAAGGGCCGAGAACGCCATTAAATGTTTCAATTTCTGATGACGGAATTCACTGGAAAGCGGCTCTGGTTTTAGAAGATTCAAAAATCAGTCAATACTCCTATCCATCGATGATTCAGAGTTCAGATGGAATGGTGCATATCGTTTATACCTGGAGAAGAGAAAAAATCAAATACGTAAAGGTTGATCCAAGTAAATTAAAAGCATTCCCAATTAAAAATGGAATCTGGCCTGGAGACGAAAACAAAACCGTAACGGCTGTTAAGGCTGAAGAGGAATAAATAAAAAGTTTGCCACCGATTAAATGATTAAAATGATTTTTTAATTCTAGTTAAATCTCCAAAATCTGCTAAATCTGCGAGAGTCAATTTTTTCACGCAGATTTAGCAGATTTAGCAGATTTTTTTAATCATTTAATCTGTGGCAAAAAAAACTTAATAACTATGAATTTAGCTCATTTCAAGAAAAGCATTATTATCGTAATCTTAGCAGTTTTTTCCTGTTCATTCAATAGTTGCGCAACAGCTCAATCATCAAAAAACAAACAACAATATAAAGTTGCGGTTTGTGACTGGATGATTTTAAAAAGGCAAAAATTAGGTGCTTTTGGTTTGGCAAGCGAAATCAAAGCCGACGGAATAGAACTGGACATGGGAGGTTTAGGAAAAAGACCAACTTTTGATAGTAAATTAGGAGATCCGGTTGAAAGACAAAAGTTCCTGGATAAATCCAAAGAGTTGCATGTGGGAATCAGTTCTATTGCCATGTCCGGATTCTATGCACAGTCTTTTGCGAAAAGAGAAACCATCGAACCCATGATTAATGATTGCGTAAAAGCAATGAAAGACATGAAAGTAAAAGTGGCGTATCTTCCGTTGGGAACAGAAAGTGATTTGGTTAAAAATCCGGAATTGCGTCCGATTGTTATTGAAAGACTAAAATGGGCAGGAAAACAAGTAGGTAAAATTGGCGGAGTTATCGCCATTGAAACTTCACTGAATGCTACTGAAGAGAAAAAACTTTTAGAAGAAATTGGTTCTAAACATATCAAAAGCTCTTTCAATTTTGCCAATGCCGCAGATAACGGAAGAGATATAGTTTCGGAATTAAAAATATTAGGCAAAAAACATCTGGCACAAATTCACGCTTCAAACACCGATAAAGTTTGGCTGGAAAATGACACGATGATCAATATGCCGGAAATTAAAAAGACGCTGGACGAAATGAAATGGAGCGGCTGGCTAATTGTGGAGCGCTCCAGAGATGTAACACAAGTGCATAATGTAAAAGTCAATTATGGTGCAAACGTAGCCTACTTAAAAAAGATTTTTCAGAATTAATAAATTCAAATAAAAGTGCTGAATATGTAAAAGTTAAACAGTACAAGTTCACACTTTAAAAAAAATCTGCTAGATCTGCTAAATCTGCGAGAAAAAAAATAACTCTCGCAGATTGAGTGGATTAGGCAGATTTTAATCGCTTTTTTTGTCATCCCGAGGGACGAGGGATCCCAATCGTAACTCGACAAAGAGTGGCGAGTTTCTAGTTTGATTTGTCCTTCGTACTGACATACTTGTTGAATAAAATTACAATACAATGAAATACATCACCTTATTTTTTTTATGTTTTTACGCCACTTTCGCAACAGCGCAAAAT
Organism: Flavobacterium sp. Root420; assembly: GCF_001427905.1. GTDB lineage: Bacteria > Bacteroidota > Bacteroidia > Flavobacteriales > Flavobacteriaceae > Flavobacterium. Next base: position 25,225 of record NZ_LMEF01000007.1, on the reverse strand, counting down.
ATCACTATTGTTAGTGATTCAAAATCGCCAAGAGCTCAGTTTGGAGCTGAAAAATTATCTGAAATCGCATCAGCTAAAGGATTCAAAGTAATTGCTGAAGATAAAATAGCTAAAAACTCAAAAGATAAAGTCATTGTAATTGGCGAAAAAGGAACTGATTTTTGGAATCAAAATTCGAAGTCTGCCAAAATCGATGATAGCAAATTAACTAAGAAAGAAGGGTTCCAGATCCGTACGCAAAAAAATATTATTTATATCGAAGGAACTGACGCAAGCGGTGCTTTATACGGCGCAATGGAATTGGCAGACCGTATTAAAAGTTCAGGACAACTTCCGTCAGAAATTAATATTAATGACAGTCCTGAAATGGTGTTGAGAGGAGCCTGTATCGGAATGCAAAAGACGACTTATCTTCCGGGAAGGGACGTTTACGAATATCCGTATACGCCTGAAACTTTTCCGTGGTTTTATGATAAAAAGCTTTGGATAAAGTATCTGGATATGATGGTCGATAACAGAATGAATTCCTTGTATTTATGGAACGGACATCCATTCGCTTCCTTGGTGAAATTGAAAGAATATCCTTTTGCTGTTGAGGTAAGCGACGAAGATTTTAAAAAGAACGAAGAAGTCTATAAATTCCTTACTGTAGAAGCCAACAAAAGAGGGATCTGGGTCATTCAGATGTTCTACAATATTATCGTTTCGAAACCTTTTGCGGAGCATTATAATATCAAAACACAAGATCGTTCACGTCCAATTACGCCCTTACTTTCTGATTATACCAGAAAATCAATTGCGGCTTTTATCGAAAAATACCCAAATGTGGGATTGATGGTTTGCTTGGGAGAAGCCATTAATACGGTGGATGATGATGTGGAATGGTTTACCAAAACGATTATTCCGGGTGTTCAGGATGGTTTGAAAGCATTAGGAAGAACAGACGAACCGCCAATTATTTTGCGTTCGCATGATACCGATGGACCTTTGGTGATGGAAAAATCGCTTCCACTTTACAAAAACTTATATACAGAAAGTAAATATACCGGAGAATCCTTGACTACTTACACTCCAGGCGGACCTTGGGGAGAAACGCACAAACAGCTAAGTGCTTTAAAATCGATTCATATTGAGAATGTCCACATTCTGGCCAATCTGGAACCTTTCAGATACGGTTCGCCAGATTTTATTCAGAAAACCGTAAAGGCAATGCACAGCGTGCACGGTGCAAATGCGCTGCATTTATATCCCCAGGCATCGTATTGGGATTGGCCGTATTCTGCAGATAAAACAAAAACGGGAGAACGATTATTAGAAATGGATCGCGACTGGATTTGGTACAAAGCCTGGGCAAGATATGCGTGGGACAGTAAAAGAGACCGAAAGGAAGAAATTAAATTTTGGGATAAAGATTTAGCGGCGAAATACGGAACAGATACAGAAGCAGCCAATAATATTCAAAAGGCGTACGATGAATCCGGAGAAATTGCTCCAAAAACATTAAGACGTTTCGGAATTACAGAAGGAAACCGTCAGACTTTACTTTTGGGAATGTTCGAAAGTCAGTTGGTAAATCCGGCAAAATGGCGTGTTTATCCTGGTTTCCATGAATCTTGTGGTCCGGTTGGTGAATTGCTTTTGGAATATTCTAAAAAAGAGTGGAATCACGAACCACATGTGGGTGAACTTCCAACGCAGATTATTGCCGAAATCACGGAACACGGAAGACTGGCTGTGGAAGCAATTGACAAAGCAGAATCAAAAGTAACAAAAGACAAAGACGAATTTTTACGTCTTAAAAACGATATGCATTGCTATAAAGCTTTCGCCGATTTCTTTTCAGAAAAGGTAAAAGCGGCCTTATTGGTTTTAAGATACAGTTACTCAAATGATATCTCAGATTTGGATAAAGCACTTCCGCATTTGGAGAAAAGCATCACCTATTATGAAACTTTAGTAAATTTAACAAAAGATAGTTATCTGTACGCCAATAGTATGCAGACTGCTCAACGCCGAATTCCGATTGGCGGCGATGACGGAAACAACAAAACATGGGCAGAATTATTGCCGCATTACGAAAGAGAATTGGTTAATTTTAAACGAAATCTGGAATTGCTGAAAGCATCAAAAGACGGTAAAATTGCAACCAAAGAAGGAAAACCATGGCAAACTGCAGAAGTAACTTTATTAAGTGACAGTAAAGGAACTTATGCCGTAAAAAATGGTACAAAAGTTTACGGAACGCCAATTTCAGAATTGACTAAAATAGCGCCTGAATTGCAAAATTTAAAAGGAATTGCATTTGAGGAAACCGCACAAAACGAAAAAGGAACGCATTTGAAATTCAAAAACACGAAACCCGTAAAATTGGTTGTAGGTTATTTCAATTCAGATCAAAAAAGATTCCTGTTTCCGCCAAGTTTAGAAACAGATGCAGCCGGAAATGCTTACGGTCAGGCCGAAGTGATTTTGGCAAGTGCCATGAATCTTAAAGAATTGCCTCGTGTAAATATTCACACTTATACTTTTCAACCGGGAGAAAATGAATTGAATTTAGGAAAAGGTAGAGTGTTGATATTAGGATTTATAGACGCCAACCAAACGATCACGCCGCGCGATGTGGGCTATATTGATGCAGGAGAAAAAGGAGCGATTGACTGGTTGTTTTATTAATAAGAATGATTTGGGCGTGCCCCTCCGGGTCGGGCTTTCGGCTATATCTTTTATTCCGCTGAAGCTACATAAAAGGATACCGCCTCAATCCCTCACGCGAACTCGTTGTTAATTTAGAAGAGACAGGTTTTTAAAACTGTCAGGTTTATTTCGACACAAAAAAACGTACTAACACTAAAATTATTTTAGATCACTTATATGGTGTAAAAAAACATGAAGAAAATATTTTTTTTTATTTGCTTTTTTTTAGTTTTTAGCTCGGTAGAGAGCCAGGTGAAACATGATTCAGCGAAATTACGTAAAGAAATTTCGCTGAATTCATCTTGGGAAACTATTATCATAAGCGATTCTGTAAAACAGGAAGAAACTTTTGTGAGCAATCCTAAAATTGATTCGCAATGGCAAAAAACAGATGTGCCTCATAACTGGGACCAGTATTACGGTTACCGAAGAATGAAACACGGCAATTTGCACGGAACAGCCTGGTATCATAAAAGATTTAGTGTTGATAAAAAAGATAAAGGCAAACGCCTTTTTTTGTATTTTGAAGGGGTTAGTTCTTACGCTACAGTTTGGGTAAACGGAAAAAAAGTGGGCGCACATAAAGGTGGGCGCACGACTTTTACGATCGATATCACGAACGCCGTTTCTTTTGATGGGGAAAATAATATAATGGTCAAAGCAGAACATCCCTCTTTCATCGCAGATCTTCCTTGGGTTTGTGGAGGCTGTTCAGGCGAATGGGGATTTTCAGAAGGTTCTCAGCCAATGGGGATTTTCAGACCGGTTTCTTTAGTCGTTACTGATGAGGTTCGTATCGAGCCTTTTGGTGTTCATATCTGGAACGACAAATCAATTTCTAAAGAAAAAGCGATTCTTCATACTACAACTGAAATCAAAAATTACGGAAAGTCAAACCGTGATTTAACGATTGAAAATATACTGTTTGATGCTGGCGGAAAGAAAGTTGCTATAAGCAAAAGCGATATCAAAAATGTTTCAGGAGAAATAAAAGAAATAACACAGACGCTTCCGGAAATTTTAAATCCGAAATTATGGTCGCCGGCAAGTCCCTATTTATATCAGTTGGTGACTTCGGTTTATGAAAACGGAAAAAAAATAGACGAACTAATAACGCCATACGGAATCCGCTGGGTGAGTTGGCCAGTGAGTCGCGACGGAAAAGACAATCGGTTTTTTATTAATGATGAACCTCTGTTTGTAAACGGAACCTGCGAATACGAACATTTGATTGGTAAAAGCCATTCGTTTTCAGATCAGGAAATTCATGCTCGAATTGAACAAATAAAAGCAGCGGGATTTAATGCTTTTAGAGAAGCACATCAGCCTCATAATTTAGTATACCAAAAAGAATTAGACGAAAACGGAATCCTGTTTTGGAGTCAGTTTTCGGCACATATTTGGTACGACACACCAGAATTCAAGGAGAATTTCAAAACCTTATTACGAGAATGGATTAAGGAACGCAGAAACAGTCCGTCAGTGGTCATGTGGGGATTGCAGAATGAAAGCACGATTCCGAAGGAATTTGCAGAAGAATGCACGAAAATTATCCGTGAAATGGATCCGTTATCCGCTTCTCAAAGAATCGTACCGACTTGTAATGGTGGTGAAGGAACCGACTGGAATGTCGTTCAAAACTGGTCCGGAACGTATGGTGGTGATCCTTTAAAATACCATCTCGAAATAAGCACGCAACTCCTAAACGGAGAATACGGCGCGTGGCGTACAGCAGATTTACATACCGAAGGCGAATTTGATCAAAAAGGAATTTTGAGCGAAAACCGTTTTTCGCAATTAATGGAAATCAAAGTCCGTGAAGCCGAATCAGTAAAAGATAAAATAGCGGGACAATTTAACTGGCTTTTTGCCTCGCATGAAAATCCGGGACGTTCTCAAAATGGCGAAGGTTTTCGTGATATTGATAAAGTTGGCCCAATAAATTACAAAGGACTTTTTACCGTTTGGGGAGAACCACTTGACGCGTATTATATGTACCGCGCCAATTATGTTTCGAACAAAACAAATCCGATGGTTTATATCGTTTCGCATTCGTGGCCAAGCCGTTGGGATTCGCCAGGTATAAAAAACGGAATCGATATTTATTCGAATTGTGATGCCGTGGAATTGTTCAATGACGTCAATAAAAGTTCATTGGGTAAATTGAAAAATCCGGGTTTAGGAAAGCATTTTCAATGGAATAATGTCAATATTCAATACAATGTTTTGTATGCTGTGGGTTATGTAAATGGAAAAGCGGTTGCGAAAGATTATGTTGTTTTGAATACACTTCCAAAAGCACCCAATTTAAACGCATTATTTACCGACCAAACTGATATTACAAAAGCTAAAAAAGGATACAATTATATTTACAGAGTCAATTGCGGAGGTTCTGAATTTACAGATTCAACTGGAAATACCTGGTTGACGGATACACACAAAAGCGGTCAAAATACCTGGGGATCTTTATCGTGGACCGATAAATTTGAAAAATTGCCGGATTTTTATGCGAGTCAGCGTAGTACTTTCGACCCAATTTCGGGTACAAAAGATCAAACTTTATTTCAAAGTTTCAGATACGGAGCAGATCAATTGAGTTATGAATTTCCTACTGCTGATGGCGAATATTTAGTCGAATTGTATTTCACAGAACCGTGGTACGGAACTGGCGGCGGCTTAGATTGCAAAGGCTGGCGCTTGTTTGATGTGGCGATTAATGACAATGTCGTTTTGAAAGATTTTGATATTTGGTCAGAAGTTGGACACGACAAAGCTTTGAAGAAAACATTTGTGGTAAAAAGCAAAGGAGGAAAAATTAGAATTTCTTTTCCGAATGTAAAAGTGGGAGAAGCTATTATCTCAGCAATTGCGATCGCGACCAAAGATATTCACGCCAGACCGGCAGCTGAATCTCTTAAAAACATTCAGAATGTTACTTTTAATTCAGAGAATCAAATGAACTATAAAATCGGCTCATGGCTTGGTATTAATTCAAAACAACATTCAGATTCCGAAGTTGTTTTTACCCAATTACCGGCAGAAGTTTTTGGCGCAGATTATTTTCAGTTTTCCGTAAATTCAAAAGCTTTTGGTTCATTTGTAGCAAAAGAAGATTCAGATGTTTATCGATTTACTCGATCAAAAGATTCTATTTCAGGATACAAAAGAATGGATGAAATGGTTAAAAATTCAAAAGGAATGACGTTTTCTGTTTTACATAAAAAAGTAAAAAAAGGAGAAAAAATATTTTTCGAAAGTTGTTCAATAGCCGTTGTTCCAACTTATGATATGGGTGAAAAAGATGACTCGCGCCAGACCTTAGTTTTAGAAGCTGAAAATGCCAAAATAACAGGAACCGATATCGTAAAAGGAAATTTCAAAAAAGCCGATTATATTGAATTCACCAAAAAGACCAATAACAGCATTGAGTTTGAAGTAAAACCTGGCGTTGCCGGAATTTATTTAATGCGTTTCAAGTTCATGAACAGAAACGAAACGCCGTTAAAAGTAAAATTCAAAATGGAAGATGCGTACGGAATTTTGATGCGAAATGATACAATCGAATTTTTCCCGGCAACAGAAAAATGGAAAGTTTTGAATACGACTTCGGGAGGATATATTAATGCGGGTACTTATAAAATTACTTTGGAAGGGGATGATTTGAAAGGGTTGCTGTTGGATTCTTTTGAGTTTCAGTAGGAAGGCACAAAGGTTCAGAGGTACAAAGGCACAAAGGATTGTAGAGGCGCACAGCAGTGCGTCTATGCTCCAATTGTTGACGCATTGCGATAAACACAATCTTGTCATCCCGAGGAACGAGGGATCACACTAGAAACTCCGCATAGTAGGTCAACAATCTTTGTCGAATCCCGAGTGTGATTTCTCGTTCCTCGAAATGACAAAGCGTGGCGTAAATCATCAAAGAATAAAAAAATAATTGTAATGAATAAACATAAAAACATTCTACAAAAAACAACAATACTACTAGCATTATTACTCCTGGCAGCCTGCGCTACAAAAAGTAAAAATGCCAGAATCGTTGAAGATTTTAACAAAGACTGGAATTTCAAAATAGGAGATTATCCAACGGCTATTCAATCTGATTTTAATGCTTCGGATTGGAGAATGCTTCAATTGCCTCACGATTGGAGTATTGAAGGCGCTTTTGATAAAGACAGTAAAACAAAACAAGCACAAGGATTTTTGCCTGCGGGGATGGGTTGGTACCGCAAAACATTTACGATTCCGCAGGATTGGGAAAATAAAACGGTTTGTGTAGAATTTGATGGTGTTTTTAAAAACAGTGAAGTGTTTATAAACGGACATTCTTTAGGAATTCGCCCGAATGGTTATATTTCATTTTCTTATGAATTATCAAAATATTTGAAATTTGGAGGTCAGAATGTAATTGCCGTAAAAGTTGATAATTCGGCTCAGCCCAATTCAAGATGGTACACCGGTTCCGGAATTTATAGAAATGTGCGATTGGTGGCCAGCGATAAATTGCATGTGGAAGAGTGGGGAACTTTTGTAACGACACCTGATATTTCAACAGAAAAAGCTTCGGTTCATTTAGAGGTTGATGTGAAGAATGCTTCTGAAACGGAAAAGGAATTCAGAATGGTTTCTTCCATTTTAAATAAAAATAATGTTGAAGTCGCCCAAACCGAATCAACACAAAAAATAGCGGCCAATTCTTCTTCAAAAAATATTCAGAATTTCACATTAAAAAATCCGATTCTTTGGGATACAGAAAATACGTATTTGTATAAAATCGTTACTAAAATTTATGAGAAATCAACTTTAGTCGATAGTTACGAAACACCACTTGGAGTTCGTTATTTTAATTTTGATGCCGAGAAAGGGTTCTCCTTAAATGGAAAACCGATGAAAATTCTGGGAGTTTGTCTGCACCACGATAATGGCGCTTTGGGCGCTGTAGAAAATATTCATGCGGTGAAAAGAAAATTGACCATTTTAAAAGAAATGGGAACCAACGCGATCAGAATGTCACATAATCCGCATTCATTGGAAATGATGCAATTGTGTGATGAAATGGGTTTCATAGTTCAGGACGAGGCTTTTGATGTCTGGAAAAAGAAAAAAGTAACCAACGATTACCACAAAGATTGGGATGCGTGGCATAAAAAAGATTTGGAAGATTTCATCAAAAGAGATCGTAATCATCCATCAGTAATGATGTGGAGTATTGGAAACGAAATCAGGGAACAATTTGATAGTACCGGAATTGCAATTACCAGAGAATTGGCTCAAATTGTAAAAGCATTGGATAAAACACGTCCGGTGACTTCGGCCTTGACAGAAAATGTTATTGAGAAAAATTTCATTTATCAATCGGGTGCTTTGGATATTTTGGGATTCAATTATAAACATGAAGATTACAAAGATTTTCCAAAGCGTTTTAAAGGGCAAAAAATCATCGCTTCTGAAAGTGTTTCGGCTTTAGAAACGCGTGGTCATTATGATTTTCCTGCGGATGGCATTAAAGCTTGGCCAACAAAACATGGAGCTGCTTTTGACGGAAATGGAGATTGGACCGTTTCAGCCTTCGATCAGGTAAAATCATACTGGGGCGCGACGCACGAAGAAAACTGGAAGACGATCAAAAAACAGGATTTCATGGCGGGCACTTTTATCTGGACCGGTTTTGATTATATCGGTGAACCGGATCCGTATCCGTATCCGGCAAGAAGTTCTTATTTCGGAATTGTAGATTTAGCCGGTTTCCCAAAAGATGTCTATTTTATGTACCAAAGTGAATGGACAACTAAACCGGTTTTGCATATTTTTCCGCATTGGAATTGGAAGGAAGGACAAGAAGTTGACGTTTGGGCGTATTACAATAATGCTGATGAAGTTGAATTGTTTCTCAACGGAAAGTCATTAGGCAAAAAAGCAAAACAAAATGATGATTTGCATATTTCATGGCGCGTAAAATTTGAGCCTGGAACACTAAAAGCGATTTCCAGAAAAGACGGAAAAGTAGTTTTAGAAAAAGAAATTCATACCGCAGGAGCGGCTGCCAAAATAGATTTAAGCGCCAACAAACAAACGATCAAAAATGATAGCTACGATCTGGTTTACGTAACAGCTTCTATTACAGATAAAGACGGAAATCTTCTGCCAAATGCGAATGATTTAATCAATTTTGAAGTTTCAGGCGGAGGAAAATTAGTGGGCGTTGATAACGGTTATCAGGCTAATCTGGATTCTTTTAAAGCGAATTCCTGTAAATTGTTTAATGGTAAATGTATTGCGATTATTCAGTCGAATGGGAAGAATGAAAATATAAAATTTAAGGCTTCGGCGGGGAATGGGATTCCGGTTGCTACTTTAGATGTAGAAGTAAATTAAATTGTCAAATCTTATGTCGCCCCTCTGGGGCTTTGAGCCTAATTTTTATTATTTTCTATAAACATTACACTCCTCTGGAGTTTTCAAAATATACGATAGAAGATTTTTAGCTCTGGAAGAGCGAAATGTTTAAATCTCAAATACAAAACCAAAAAACTCCATTAGCAGTAATGGAGTTTTTTGAATTATATATGTTAATTTAAGTTTTTTCTTATGTCTAACTTATCCACGTTTCCCATTTTGTAATGATCTTCCATTTTCTATTTATTTTTTTTAAATAAATAGCTTTTCCATTTCCGCAAAGGCGTCCACAATGATAGCCTAATTGCACATATGCTTTTTGTTTGTCAAGAGAGAAAACAGGAATAGTCATTTCATAAAATCTAATTCGCTGACCTTTTTTATATTGTGTTTCTAATTTTTCAATTGTGATAGTGTTTAGCCTATTAATTAAATCCTTTTCAATTTTTAGTTTTTCCGGGTTTGAATTTTGTTTTAATAGATATAAAGAATCTTTAGATGAAAAAAAACTTTCTCCTTTTATTTTACTATTTATTAACTCGGTAATATAGATATCTTGAGGTGGCGGAGGTAGAGCTAATCCATCATTCCTTTTTTCCGGAATGTATATATTTAACCTCCTAAGTTCGTTACAAAACATAGTAGAGTCTTCACTTTTTAAAAATACATTCAAGCTGTCCTGAATTATGATTGCTTCAACTATTTCATTGATATTTTTAGTTTCTTCAGAAGCAATATTGGTTTCTTCTTTTTTGTTTTGACAATTGGAAAAAACAAAAATCATAACGATATAAAGAATATTTTTTTTCATCTACTTTGCTGATTACTATATTTGGATCAAGGTAAAAGTAAATTAAAATTGTCAAATCATATGTCGCTCCTTTGGGGCTTTGATCCTAATCTTTATTATTTTCTATAAATATTACACTCCACTGGAGTTTTCAAAATATACGATAGAAGATTTTTAGCTCTGGAAGAGCGAAATATTTATAGAAAAGAATTAACCAATTTATTAAAAGCTCCATAAGAGCGAAATGTTTAAATCTCAAAATAAAATATCAAAAACTCCATCAGCCGCGGCTGATGGAGTTTTCTGTTTTTAATGAATTAAAATTACAAAAAGTAAGATGATTCTATTCATATTTCAAATACTGTAAAACATCTGTTTTCGTAGCAGAATAAGCTCTTGAAAGAACAATAAGTAAAGTCAGAATTAATAAAACAGTAAAGCCTAAAAGGAAAGGAAATAAGCTGATATCTATTCTAAATGCAAAATTCTCCAGCCATTTGTTCAGTAAATAATAAACCGGAAACAAGGCTATTATAAAACCAATAATGCAATACAAAATGTACTGTTTGGATAATTCTTTCAATAAAACATTCGTTTCCGCGCCAAGTGTTTTTCTGATTGCGATTTCCTTCATTCGTCTTTGTATGGAGTAAGAAGCCAGTGCGAACAAACCAAATAAGGCTATCGCGATTACAATTATATTTAAAAGTGAAAACAAGTTCTTTTGCTTCGTGTAGGTTTCATAAGTTCTTGCATATTGCTTGTCTACAAAATCATATTGAAAAGGATATTCGGTATCTACTTTGGTGTTCCAGAATTTCTCGATATCGGCAATGCTATTTTCAATCTGATCTGATTTTAGTTTGACATACACTACATTCATACTCTCCGCCATATCTAAGGCTTTGATATGGAAAAAAGTCATGGGTACAACGGCAACTTCTGGACTTAATAAATTAAAATCTTTTACGATACCTATAATTTTCATCGGCTGATTTCCGATTTTAATTTCAGTATTAATAGGATCTTTAATGTTCATCAGTTTCAGAGCAGTTTCATTTATCAAAACAGAATTAGTAGTATCTGAAGCCAACTTGCTGTCGAAATCCCGTCCTTTCAGCACTTTGATTTTCATTAGGTCAAACATTCCAAAATCGACTCCAATTGCCTTTTGTTTGAACAGTTGTTCCTGATACCAAACTGGCGCTAAAGAATTGTCAGTTCCATTAAATGAAAGTAATCCTGTCGAAACGTTATCGACACCTTTTATTTTAGACAGTTCTTCTTTTATGGTATTGTATCGGCTGAAAATCTTCTTTCCAATTTCTTTACCTTCATAATAAGAAGAAGGAAGATGTAATGAAATGGCCAGAACCTGATCGCCTTTAAAACCTAAATCTTTATGGGTTAAATATTGTATTTGCTCGTATACGATATTAGAACCAATGATAAAAAAAGAAGCGATGGCAAATTGAAAAATCAGCATGCCGTTTCGAAACCAGATTCCATTTTTACTTCTTGAGAAGTTGCCTTTCAATACTTTTATGGTTTCAAAATTCGAAACATAAATGGCCGGAAATATTCCTGCAACTAAAATAGTGACAATAAAAATCAAAATTAATTGGAGATAAAATTGTCCGCCAACAATCATAAGATCTTTGCCTAAGAAGTTGTTGTAATAAGGCAAAGATAATTCTACAATAACTAAAGCCAATAAAATCGAAAACAAACTGATCAATACGGTTTCAAAAATAAACTGCAAAATAATATCACTTTTTGATGCACCCAAAATTTTGCGGATTCCAACTTCTTTGGCTCTTTTTATGGCATTGGCAGTTGCCATATTGATATAATTGACAATCGATAAAATTAGAATCAAAACCGATAAACCGGCCATGATTAGCAGAAATTGATAATTCCCTCTTCCTTCCGGATAACCCTCAACAATTGAATGTAATCTGGCTTTTGAAAGTGGTTCCATAAAAACTTTAAAGTGTCCCACTTTCTTTTCCATTTCGGCTGGTGACATTCCGGCTTCCCTGGAACTTTTCACAATGATTTCATCATAATAAACTTTTTCCAGCATTCGGATTGTCGCATCTACTTTTGAAGGGTCTTTTACTTTCAAAAGTATTTTTAAAACAAAAAGACCATTGTTTTTAGTCAAATCTGTCAAATCTTTCATTTGATTTAAAATGACATTTGGGGCAATGGAGGAACTTCCGGGAATGCGATATACAGCGCGAACGGTATACATGGCATTAAGACAATTTATTTGTTTGCCAATAGGGTTTTCAGTGCCAAAAATTCGTTTGGAAATAGCCTCAGAAAGGGCAATACTTGTTCCGTCTTTCAAAGCCGAAATTGCATTTCCATGAATAATCTCAAATGGAAAAAGAGAAAAGAAATCCTTTTCGACATTGATGATTTTATCAATGAATTCCTTTTTTCCGTTATAGCTGATTTTATCTTTCTGATACCAGCTATCGGCATAAACAATAGTTTCTACATTTGGATCATTTTCTAAATGGGCTTTTAAGCGAACCGAATTCTCGGCAACAGCAGGCATGTCACTTAGCTGAACCAAAACCTGATAAACCTTGTCTTTTTCAGAATTCCATTCATTGTAACTGTGTTCGTCGTTCCAATGAAGCAGGGCGAAAATTACACCCGCAATTCCCATTGATAATCCCAGAATATTAAGGAACGAAAACAGTTTGTTGTGCTTTAATTGGTAAATAAATATATTGATATAGTTTAGTATCATAGTTTGGTTATGGAGTTAAGAATAAAAAGAAGTGCCTTCTTTTTATTCATATTTCAGATATTTTAAAACGTCAATTTTGGTTACCTGATAGGCTTTTGCCAAAACAATAGTTAAGGTCAAAAACATTAAAGAAATAAGAGCAACAAAAAAAGGAAGGACAGGAATATCAATTCTGAAAGCAAAGTTTTCAAGCCATTTTCGCAGTAAAAGATAGGCTGGAATGATTCCGATGAAAAAACCAATCAGACAGAAAATCACATATTGTTTCGATAAATCCTTCAGTAAAATGTTGGTTTCAGCTCCTAATGTTTTTCTGATAGCAATTTCTCTCAACCTTCTTTCCATAGAAAAGGAAGCTAAAGCAAATAGTCCGAAAACAGCGATTAGAAGAACAATTCCGTTTAAGAGTGAAAATAACTGACTTTGGTTCTGATATTTTTTATACGTTCTGGCAAAGTTTCTATCCACAAAATTGTATTCAAAAGGATATTCGGCATCGACCTTTGTTTTCCAAAACTTTCCAATATCTTCAATGGTTTGAGACATATTATTTGGAGAAATTTTAACGGCGACCGTATGGATTTCATTTTGAGTCCATAATTGTGTTTTAATGTGAAAGAAAATCATTGGGCCAATTTGGTTTTCAAGCCCAAAATAATTAAAGTCTTTTACAATTCCGACTACCCTGTAATTGCCATCCTGCCAGTTGACTATCTTATTTATCGGGTCTTTCTCCAGTAATGTTTTCGCTGCAGTTTCATTTAATAAAACATTTGAAATTGTGTCTGAGGAAATTTTTTCGGTTAAATCACGTCCTTTTATCACTTGTATGTTCAGCAGCTTCAGCATTCCAAAATCAACGCCCATTTGCTGAGTTATGACCTCCGGATGACTTTTGTAATGTAAACCAGCCCATGAATTTTCTATACCTCCAATAGAAAATGATCCTGTAGAAACAGCTTCAACACCAGTAATTTTTTGAAGTTCTTGCTGAATTGCTTTATATCTTTCAAATTGTCCTCTTCCTTTTTTAGACTTAAATGAAATATCTATGACTTGCGATCCTTTAAAACCTAAATCTTTTTCAGCCATAAAATTTACCTGTTGGTACACAATAAAAGAGCCAATGATAAAAAAAGTGGCAATAGCAAATTGTAAAATCAACATTCCATTACGAAGCCATACACCGCTTTTGCTCCTCGAATAGTTTCCTTTTAAAACTTTCAACACTTCAAAATTGGAGATGTAGATCACAGGAATAACACCGGAAACAAAAACAACAAGAATGAAAACCAATACTAATTGAAGATAGAATTGGCTTCCGATCAGAATGAGGTTTTTGTTTAGTAAAGCGTTGTAAAAAGGCAGTGAAAGTTCTACGATTACCAATGCCAGCAATACGGAAAAAAGCGTAATCAGTATGGTTTCAAATACAAATTGAACAACAATTTGCAATTTTGAGGCACCAATAACTTTTCTGATACCTACTTCTTTAGCACGTTTTACAGCATTTGCAGTGGCGAGATTAATGTAATTGGCAATCGATAATAACAAAATAAGTATCGATAAACCTACCAGTATTCGCAAAAAAATCACATTAGCATTTCCTTCCGCAAACGGGGTATTTCCCTGATACAGTCTTGCTTTGGTAAGGGGCAATAACTCTGCTTTAAGAGGTTTGCCGTATCTTTTTATAAACGCTTCGAGAGATAAACCTTCTTTCTTTGCCTGTTTTTTGTAGTTTTCTTCAAGATAGATCTGATCCAGTTTTTTAATAACTGCAGTTGTGTCACTTTGCTTTTTTAGTTTAAGCATTAATCCATAATTCAAACCCCAGCTTTCTCTGTTTTTTTCTAAATCCTCTTCTATTATCGTTGTAACGGCAGAAGGCATCACGGAAGATTTGTCTGATAATCGATACACTCCCCGAACAACGAAAATTCGTTCAGCATATCTGACTTGTTTCCCCATCGGATTTTCGTCTTTAAACAACCGTGAAGCCGTTTCTTCAGAAATTGCAATGCTGTTGCGATCGTGAATAGCACTTTTTGCGCTGCCGCGAATAAATTCGAAAGGAAAAAAAGAAAAGAAACTGCTTTGTGCCGTAAGAATCTTATCAACTAACTCTGTTTTTCCCTGATATTGTATCGTTTCCTTCGAGTAATTATTTCTAAAATAACAATATTCATCTAAGTACGAAGTGGTCGATTTTAAAATAGGGGCTGGAACTGCTGAAGATACAGCCCAGATATTTCCGCCTCCAAGATTACTCATTACCGAATAGATTTTATCTTTTTCGGGATTCCATTGGTCATAGGAATGTTCCTCATTCCAATACAAAATTGCGAAAATCAATCCCGCAATTCCAATACTCAAACCCAAAACATTCAAAGTTGTAAAAAGCTTGTTGTTTTTGATGTGGTATATAAATATGTTGGTCCAGTTTTTTAGCATGACTTTAGTTGTTTAGAGTTGCTGCAAAAACATCGACATTTCTATTGTTCACTTTTTCAGAAAGTATAATCCCGTCTTTCATCAAAATAGTTTTTTGAGAGAAAGAAGCATCGTAATCGGAGTGGGTAACCATCAAAATGGTAGAACCGCTGGCATGCAGATCTGTCAATAATTCCATTACTTCATTACCATTTTTACTGTCCAGATTTCCTGTAGGTTCATCGGCCAAAATAATTTTTGGGTCATTGATTAATGCTCTTGCAACGGCCACACGTTGTTGCTGACCTCCGGAAAGTTGTTGCGGATAATGTTTCAAACGGTGCGAAATATTTAATATAGTGGCAATATCCTGTACTTTTTTCTTTCTTTCAGATGCAGGAACGTTGTTGTAAATAAGAGGTAATTCGATATTATCAAAAACAGTTAATTCATCAATTAAATTAAAATTCTGAAAGATGAAACCGATGTTTTCTTTTCTGGCTTTTGATTTTGCTTTTTCTTTTGTGCCAATCATTTCCTGACCCAATAATTGATAACTTCCACCAGAAGCACTGTCCAGTAAACCAATGATATTTAATAAAGTTGATTTTCCGCTTCCGGACGGTCCCATGATGGATATAAAATCGCCTTCGTTTACGGTTAATGAAATTTCGCTTAGCGCATTTGTTTCTACTTCTTCGGTTCTAAAAATTTTTGAAAGTTTTGTAATGTTGATCATAATTGTTGTTTTAGATTGATGTTTTTAATAATTTTTATTGAAGTAATAGAAACAAATTCGAAATTAAGATAATTCACAATATAGTTGTTAGCTCTCTATTTTTGTTACTTTTACCAACAATAATGTTTCACATATTTGATGATTTGTTAGTCTTAATGTGATTTTCATGCCAAAAATTTAAAGATTGTAACTGTCTTATTTTTAAAATTTTATTTTTTAAGAGAAATCAAAACTGTCCATTTTTGGACAGCTTTCGTCCAAAACCGAACAACAATGAAAAAAACAAATGCTTCAATTTTAATCATCGACGATCAGGAAGACATCCTTTTTGCGTCGAAAGTGTTCCTGAAAAAGTATTTTGAAGACATTTATACACTCAATAATCCGAAAAATATTGTCGAATTATTGTCGAAAAAAACTATCGATGTCGTTTTATTGGACATGAATTACCGAATTGGTTTTGAAGATGGAAGGGAGGGTTTGTATTTATTGAAAGAAATAAAAACGCTTTCGCCAAAAACCGTTGTAATTTTAATGACCGCTTTCGGGAAGGTTGAAACAGCCGTTGAAGGTTTAAAAAATGGTGCTTTTGATTATATCCTGAAACCCTGGGAAAACAAAAAACTGCTGAAATCTGTAAAACAAGCTGTTGATAAATCCAGAAAAGATCAAAAGAAAACCAAGAGCATCGAAGTCGAAAATGACTTTTTTGTTGGAACTTCTGAGATTATTAAAAAAGCGTATTCCCTTGCTGATAAAGTAGCGAAAACAGATGCAAATGTTTTAATTCTGGGTGAAAACGGAACCGGGAAATTTGTGTTGGCGCATCATATTTTTAGTCAGTCTGAAAGAAAAAATAATCCTTTTGTAGCGGTTGATTTAGGTTCGTTGAATTCGAATATTTTCGAAAGTGAATTGTTCGGATATGCCAAAGGTGCTTTTACAGATGCCAAACTGGACACGCCCGGACGTTTTGAAATGGCGCAAAACGGAACTATATTTTTAGATGAAATAGGGAATGTTCCGTTGCATCTGCAATCAAAGCTTTTACAGGTTATTCAAACCAAAACCGTAACAAGATTAGGAGAAACCAAACCCAGACCTTTAAACGTTAGAATTATTACCGCAACCAATTTAAATTTAAAGTTAGAAGTAGCCGATAAAAATTTCAGGGAAGATTTGTATTACCGAATCAATACCATGGAAATTGTTTTGCCTCCGTTGCGCGAACGAAATGAAGATAAAATCCCGCTAGCCGAATATCTTTTAGAAAAAATGATTTCAAAATACGGAAGAGACGAAATTACTTTCGACAAAAAAGTTTTGGAACAAATTGAAAAACATGCCTGGAACGGAAATATCCGCGAAATGGAAAATAAAATTGAACGCGCCGTTATTCTTTGTGAAAACAATAAAATCACGGTTGCTGATTTAGATTTAGAAACCATCACGACTTACGAAGAAAATGCGGATGATATTCAGCTTTCTTCTGTAGAGAAAGCTGCGGTTGAAAGGGCTTTGCTGAAGAACAATAATAATATCAGCAAAACAGCTGAAGAATTGGGTTTGTCAAGAGGGGCTTTGTACCGCCGTTTAGAGAAATACAACATCAATCTTAATTAATTATGTTTAAAACATTTCAGACATACAAGCTACTGTTTTTAAGATTGATTGCGATTGTTATCATGATCGAAATCGCTATTTATTTTTTTAAAATAGATTTGCTTTTTACGGGTGTCTTCGGGCTATTTGTTGTCTTTTTGCTGATTCGCGAAATGTATTTTTATGTTCGGAATTTTGTTTTGCTTTACGATAAAACGATTGCTTCCATCCTGCAGAATGATTTTACTTCCGATTTTTCTAATCATAAATTCAACACAAGCTACAATGATTTATTTCAATTATATGATACACTGAAAAACAAACAAAACGAGCAGGTTTCAAAAGACATTATTTACCGTTCGATTTTAAATAATATCGAAACCGGAATCATCATTTTGCAAAAACAGGATTCGGATTGGGATATCTTTTTAATGAATGAATATTTTTCGAAACAATTTAATGTTCCGAAGGTTTCAAAATGGAAATACCTCAAAAATCAGTTGCCATCGTTATGTGAAATTATTGAAGAAGATGATTTTCAGGAAGTAAAAACTTCTGTAGAAATCAGTATTAATGAGCAAAACAAGCAAACCTTTGTTTTGCAGGCTTCAAGAACAGAAATATTTGAAAAAGATTATTTTATTGTTTTGCTGGATTCCATTCAAAATGTAGTGGAAAAAAAAGAGAAAGATGCCTGGGTAAATTTGATGAAAGTGATTTCGCATGAGCTATTAAATTCGATAACGCCAATTCGATCAATTTGCCAGAATCTACAGGATTTAGTAGAACAAGATTCTTTATCGGCAGAAGATTTAGAAGATGTAAAAAACAGTGTCGAAACGATGTTGAGACGAAGTGATCATCTGCAAAAATTTGTTGAAGGTTACCGAAAACTCGCGATGCTGCCTTCTCCCAAAAAAGAAAAAATAGAATTACAGCATTTGATTGATAATGGCATTCAGGTTATGAATCCGTTGTTTAAGGAAAAAGGAATTGAAGTTGTAAAAGGAATTGGGTTTAAAAGTTCGATTAATGTAGATGCACAGCAAATCGAGCAGGTGCTGATCAACTTATTAACGAATTGCATTCATGCTTTAAAAGACATTCCTCAAAAACAGATTTTAATTTCGGCGGAAGCCAAAGACAATCGAACTTTCATCAGAATTACGGACAACGGACGCGGAATCGAAAAAGAAATAGAAGACAAAATATTCCTGCCATTTTTTACGACACGAAACGAAGGTGCCGGAATTGGCCTGACTTTATCCAAAAATATTATTGAAGCGCACGGCGGTTATATTTCGTATAAAAGTGAAGTTGGAAATACTAGTTTTGAGATTTGTTTGGTGGAAAATTGATTTTTAAGAATTTAAAGAAAAATAAAATTATATTAGCATTAACAAACCAACCAAAAACTAAAACCTTCCAATAAATGAATTTAAAACTTGATCTTAAAATTGCCTTAAAATATTCGTTATTTTTTTCTGTGTTTGTCCTTTTATTGAAAATAAATGATCACTTATCGTTAGATGAAAAATATTTTCCGACAGTAACACCTTTTAGTTACGTTAAATATTTCTATCAGATTTTTTTCGCCTTTTTAATTGTAAAAGCCTATTTAGAATATCTTAAACTCGGAAACAATTATAAGGATATTTTAGTGATTTCTTTTTTTGTTTTGTTTTTGACGGATCTTTTAAATTATCTAATTGATTTTAGCTTTTTTAAAATATTCTATGAGAGTATTCATATTCCGCATGGCGAAGGGCTACTGGGTCTTTTCGACCGGCCATTTATGTTGATGGAACCTCAGTTTAACTTTTTTTATGGGTCGATTCTTTTCCCTGTTCAAAATCTCTTTAATTCACTAATCTCAGGTGATTTCTTTGGAGTTTTAAATGTAATGCAAAATAAATTATTTGTTCTGTTGATTGTACTTTATTTATTCAATCTGTTTTTTCTTTTCAAAAAATACGGACAAAATAAATGGTATAGCGTAATTCCGATTCTTAATAAATTGACATTGCTGAAAATTGCCGAAAAACCTGTTCTTTGGATTATATTGGTATTTATTCCATTTGTCAGATACTTTTTTCTGTATTCCATTAATAAAAAAATTGCTAAAGAAAATGGATTTGATTCCAAATTAGCTCTCGGAATGACATTGTTGCCTTCTGTGTTTTATGGAAAAGTGAGTTTTAATGAAAACGAAATTCCTGTAACAGTATAAATCGGCTATCATTATATTTTAATCCGAAATAAAATTTATGGAAAAAAAGCTTTCTCCCCAACAAATAGAAGTCATAAAAGAAGCCCACTTAAAAGAAGATAAAGTCGCAATCGAAAATCAGGTTATCAAATTAATAGTTGCCGGATTTGATGAATATACCGCAGAATATCTTGTCAATAAAGTCATTAAAGAATATAGGGAAGAGCTTTTTAGAGACGCAGAAGAAAAGAAAGAAAACGAAAAAGAAAAACATATTGCAGATTGTGTTGTATTGTTTGCTTCTGTTTCTGGTTCTGTATTTGGAGTTACGAATCCAGCCTGGTATTTGTTTGTAGCTATCGTGTGCGGAATTGCAGGCTATTTGGGATACAATGAAAAGCCTTTGGCAGGAATGATTCGTTCGATAATTATTGCAGGATTATTTCCTGTAACATTTAATTTTTTCTTTGGAAACAGAAGTGAATTCAGATATATTGAGCTCTTGTTGCCACTAGGAATTTGCTTCATTGTTGGCTTTGGATTTCAATACCTAATCGGTAAAATGTTTTATCCCGATAAAGATTAAATTTTTATGATAGTAGCATTCGATACTTACTACTTTGACGGAAAAGCAAAAACTGTTTGTCTGGAATTTCAGGAATGGAATCAAAGTACAGATTTCAAAATTCACACAGAAATAATAGATAATGTAGCAGAATATATTCCGGGAGAATTTTACAAAAGAGAACTGCCTTGTATTTTGAGTTTATTAAATCAAATCGATTTAAAAAAGGTCGAAGCAATTGTGGTGGACGGATTTGTTTATTTAGATGATGAAAAGAAATATGGTTTAGGAGGTCATTTATACGAAAAACTGAATCAGGAAATTCCAATAATTGGCGTTGCTAAAACCAATTTTGCATCAATAGAAAAAGATAAAAGAAGTTTATTTAGAGGCGATAGTCAGAAACCGTTATATGTTACGGCAATTGGAATTGAATTGGATGATGCTTTCCAAAAAGTGGAAAGTATGGCCGGCGAATTTAGAATGCCAACTTTGCTAAAAGAAATGGACCGGTTAACAAAGGAAATATAAGTGCATACGAAGATTTAATTCATCTTAAGTAATATAAAATGCTATATGTCTTAAATTTGTAAGACTATAACTAAAATCAAAAACTATGGAAGACTCAAAAAAATCAGACAACTCAGTTTCTGATAAAACACCAAAAGTGACAGGAATTGGCGGGATTTTCTTTTTTTCAGATAATCCGAAAGAGACAAAAGATTGGTATGCGAAAAATTTAGGACTAGATGTAAATGATTGGGGTTCGACTTTTAAGTCCAGAAACATTAATAATCCGGATGAAATCGAAGCACTTCAGTGGAGTACTTTTAAGAAGGGAGATGACTATTTTGCACCGTCCAAAAAAGAGTTTATGATTAATTACAGAGTTCAGAATCTTGAAGGACTTTTGGAAAATCTAAAAGAAAACGGAGTAACCATTCTGGATGAAGTTGCCACTTACGATTACGGAAAATTTGTTCATATCATGGATGCCGATGGCAATAAAATAGAACTTTGGGAACCGATGTAAAAAGAATAGTTTTCATATAATTTCATAAAAAACTCCATAATTTGAAATGCCCCAAGAAGTTAGACATTGTCTGGGGGTATTTCAAATTATGGAGTTTTTGGTGGTTTACAATGGTTGATAAAGCATTTTACAAAAGATTTGAAGAAATTAATTCAAATTAATAAACTGATAATCAATGATTTGTATTTTTAATATTTTGTATCTTTGTTTATTAAAAAATATCTTCTTCCATACCATATACTTCCTTCATTTGATTTGTTTTTATTGTTGGTATTAATTAGTTGTACGCCATTCTCACATTGGAAGAAAGAATTCTATTAAACATCAAAAATTTAAGAAAATGGAACAAGACCTAGAACAAATTCGTGATCAACAAAAGCAATCCTGGAACAAATTTTCAGGAGGCTGGAAGAAATGGGATGAACTCGTAATGGATTTTTTAAAACCCATGGGAGATGAAATAATTCGGTTATTAAACCCACAGCATAATGATCTTATCCTCGATGTTGCGTCGGGCACTGGAGAGCCCGCATTGACCATTGCTGAAAAATTATCCGGAGGTAAAGTAATCATGACGGATCTTGCTGATGACATGCTGGCAATAGCCCGTGAAAATGCAGCTTCAAGAGGTATTAAAAATATTGAAACCGTTACCTGCGATGTGTGTGAACTTCCTTTTCCTGATAATACATTTGACGCTATAAGTTGTCGATTTGGATTTATGTTTTTTCCAGACATGCTATTAGCCGCCAAAGAGATGGTTCGTGTTCTTAAACCCGGAGGAAGAATTGCTACGGCTGTCTGGAATGTTCCCGAAAAGAATTTTTGGGTCACTGCTACTATGGGAACAATAAACAGAAATATGGAGCTTCCGGCCCCGCCTCCAGGTTCGCCGGGGATATTTCGTTGTGCCAAAGACGGATTTATTTCAGATTTATTTTTGCAAGCCGGATTGAAGAATGTTTCTCAGGTAGAAGTGTCAGGAAAATTGAACTGCAAAACAGTCGATGCTTATTGGGGTATGCAGACAGAAGTTGCTGCTCCTATAGTTGCTGCTCTTGCAAATGCCAATGATACTATGAAAGAAAAAATAAAAACCGAAACGTATGCCGCAGTTAATGAAAAATTTCCGGACGGGAATATTGTAATTGACTCAAGTGCTTTGGTGATTTATGGAGAGAAATAAAAAAAAGAAGCTGCCTCATTATCGAGACAGCTTCTTTTTTTATTGTCGAATTATCTTTACATATGCACTATAAGCATTGTCCTTAATTGAAGTTCTCAAATAAACTTCGTTTTCATCTTTGGTTTTTAAATCAAGTTGAATTAAAGCGGCATCTGAATAATAAAACAAGGACTCATCAACCGGAAATTCAAAATTTGAAATAGGCTGGGTTGTTAATTTTGCTTCGGCTGCTATCTCACCATTAGTTATGTCCAATTGAAAAAATTTCGCTTTACGGGTATAGCCCCAAATATTATCACTTTCTTCAATGATGTATTCGATAGTTTCATTTTTAAAATCCGTTTTCCAAAGCTGAGTTCCTGTTTTTGAATCAACAGCGTATACAGAAGAAACTTCCGGGCCTTGTGCTGCCAAATATATTTTTTTGTCTTTGCAAAATATACGTTCCTTAACATTATGTTGATTTTCATCGAATTTAAATTGCCATAAAATATCTGGTTTAGTAGAACTTAAAGCAAAAAGCACATTTTTTTCATTTGCTATAAATACATTTTCACCATCTGTAACTGGTTTTCCGTGCATCGTTTCTCCAAAGTCTTTTTGATAAATAAGTTTTCCTGTATTGGCATCAAAACTATATAAATAGTTCCCGCTTTGGGTAAAAACTTTGTTGTCAAAAAAGAGAACCGGAATATCGTTATTTGGCGAATCCAGCTTGTAGTTCCATAGTAAACTGCCGTCTTTTAAATTAAGAGCATAAATATTTTGATTTTGAGCTGTTATAAACAGTTTCCCATCCTGTATAATTGGAATTTGATCTTTTAAAACAATTTGATCTGTGCTATTGCCTATTCTTGATTTCCAAAAAACAGCACCGGTTTGGTTATCAATCGCAAAAATTTCGCCATTAATAAACGGAACGTATAGAACTCCATCATTTAGTGTTACTTTATTGGCACACATTTCAGTATGTGAATCTGTAGCTTTTACAGTCCAGGCAATTGTTTCAGATTCTAAATCAAATGTAAAAAGGGTACCATCATAATCATAAATTAGGATTAAAGCTTCGTCTAACGGAACTTTTTTAACCGGACTTATGGTTTTATTAGTGACCACATCACTAATGGCTGAAACTGTATTAGTAGCACTAGTTTCGACAGGTTGTGAAAGGGTTGGCGTTTGCCCAGACATATTTAGAACAGTAAATACAAATAAGAGCGCAATTAGGTTTTTTCTCATTTTTAAAATTTGGGGTTTATAAAAATTGATTGAGTATTGGTTAATGTATTGATATTTATTACTTTGAAGTTAATAAGCAAACCAGTATTCAGGTCAAATATAGTGAAAAAATATTATAGAGTTTTATAGGTTAAGGGTTCTTAAGAACCTGTTTACGAACCATTTTATACACGATTTTAAGAAGCTTTGCTGAAATAATTCCTGACTAGTTTGTCAACTTTATCCCTTTACAGTTTTGCCGAATTGAATTAATTTTAGACTAATATATAAATATGTAACTTTGAGAAACCTAACACTATAATGAGAATTAAAATTTATATTTTATTGATAGTAATTTTTTCCGGCAATTTGGTTTTATCTCAAAATAAAAAAAAGGAAATTATTAACTGCCTCAAAAAAGAAATGGAGGAGAAAAAAATTCCTGGCTGCCAGCTGGTTGTCCTTAAAGACAATAAGATTCTATTATCCGAAGCAGTTGGAGTTGCTAACATAGCATTTTCAATACCTGTGAAAACGAATACCATCTTTTCGATAAATTCTATCTCTAAAGTTTTTACCTCAGTTGCTATAATGCAATTACAAGAGCAAAATAAACTCAATATTAATGATCGTATTTCCCAATATATAGACTCTATTCCCGAAAATTGGAAAAAAATAACAATAAAACAATTGATGAGCCATACATCCGGGCTTCCGGATATTGAGGATGAGAAAGGTCTTATTGGAGACAAGGGACAAGATTCAGCGTGGTTAATGGTCAAAAAATTACCATTACAATCTGAAGTTGGAGAAAAGTTTAATTATAATGCTACCAACTATTATATTTTGCAACGTATTATTGAAAAATGCAGCGCTGTAGGATTTGAAAAATTTGTTCGCAAAAATCAGTTCGATGTCGTGGGAATGAAGGAGATATACTATGGAAATTCCTATGATGTAATTCAAAATAAATGCCCTACGTATAGCTACTATCATCAGGACAAAATAACGTATGAAAATATAAAGGGAACTAAATTAAAGGAAACATATGAAGAATTTCCATCAAAAATGATAACCGATGCCGGTGCATTTACCACAGCTGAGGAAATGGCAAAATGGATAATGGGTCTGCAATCAGGGAAACTTCTTAAAAAAAATGAGGATATCGATATTATTTGGGAGCCTGTAAAACTGAACAATGGATCTTATGATGGTTTTGGCGGACTTTTAAATGCGTATGCTTTAGGCTGGCCAGTAATTACCCGACAAAACCATCCCGCAGTTGCGCCTATAGGCGGTGGCCGTGCAGCCTTTATTATTTACCCAAAAGATAATCTTACAATCATTCTTTTTACAAATCTTACAGGCAGCTCTCCGGAAGAAATCATTGAAAAAATAGCAAAGCTTTATATTCCAGATATTGGTGATTAGAGTTGTTGGTTTGTTAACTGTTTTCTATAGAAAATTTAGAACATAAAAAAACGCTATTAGAAATAAGAGGGCACTGAAAAACATCCCTTATTTTAATCAGGTTTATTTTTTAGACAACAAAAAAACGCTTATAACGGGATTTAAAAAGATCCGTTGTAAGCG
>NZ_LMEF01000006.1 GCF_001427905.1 Flavobacterium sp. Root420 | reverse complement strand
AAAGGACTTCAAAAAGTAGAATTAGAGTTCGGATTAATGGCTTTAGGACACAACTTAAGAAAGAAAATTGCAGCATAAGGGCAATTTTTTTCCTTCCCTTAAAATCAAAACATTAAAAGCCAAAATGGACAACAAATAAAAAACCGTCTCAAATTTTGTTTTGAGACGGCTTCTTTTTGTTATCAGTATTAGGAGTGATAATTATTTGCTGGGTTTGATTAAAAATACAAGTTTGTATCTCTTTTTAATTTCAGCTAAATTTCGTTCTGCTTCGATTCTGGTTTTAAAATTTCCAACAATTACCTTGTAGTTTGGTGTGTTGAAAATGATGGTACCATCTATGTTGCTATTCTCTCTTTTAAAATCGGATAAGGTTTTTTTGGCCTCTTCACTTTTTCCGCTAAAAATTTGAATTTTATAAGTATCGTTTGTGCTTATTGACGTGTTAATTTTGCGTTTGTCATTCAATAACTGGTCAAATTTAGGATCCTGATTTACTGTTAAATTTTGGTCTTGAGCATTAATGTTATAGGCTAATGTTAACATTGTTAGTGTTAAGAAAACTCGTTTTGTAGGGGTTAAAATTCTCATAATGTGATGGTTTTTATGCAAAAATAGTATTTAAAGTTTGTATGGAAAATTTTAATATTATTTAGAATTGATATAAATTGATATTTAAGACTATTTTAAGGTTTTGAGAATAGTTCATAAGTCGTATTTTTGTGCAAGTTTTAAAAGAGGGTATTCGTTTTTTATTGTTTTACTACAGTAAAAATCATACCAAAAATTAGTAGATAATTATTATACTATATGAAAAAGGTGGGTAACCATAATTCGATCTCAAGAAAATTACTGCTTAGCTTATCGCTAACGCTGATTTTCTCCCTAACTTCATTTGCTCAAGATGCTGCTGCTCCGGCGGCGCCTGAAGCTGCTGCTCCGGCCGCAACTGCAGGTGGTGATCCAGTAAAAGGGAAGGAACTTTTTAATGCAAATTGCGCTGCATGTCACAAATTAGATGCTAAATCAACAGGTCCTGCTTTAAGAGGTGTTGCTTCAAAGCATGATATGGCTTGGATTTACAAGTGGGTGCACAACAGTTCTGACGTGATTAAGTCAGGCGATCCTGTAGCTGTAAAACTTTTTGAAGAAAACAATAAGTCAGTAATGACTTCTTTTCCTCAATTAGCAGAAGCTGATATCGATAATATTATTGCTTATACTTCTGAAGTAAAAGCTGAGCCTGCTGTTGGTGCTGCTACATTGCCAACTGGTCCTCAGCCTGAAGCAAGTGGGATTTCTAATAATATCATTTTAGGTGCTCTTGCTCTCGTGATGGCTATTTTAGTTGTCATGTTAGTAATGGTTAATAAAGTATTGACAAAAGTTGCCAGCAAAAATGGTATTGAGATTCCGACTAGAGAGGCTAGAACTCCAATTTGGAAAGCTTTTGCTAAAAACCAATTTTTAGTATTAGTTACGTCTATATTTCTTCTTTTGGCGAGTGGTTATTTTGTTTATGCTTTCTTAATGCAAGTTGGTGTTGATCAAAATTATGAGCCGATTCAGCCAATTCACTATTCTCATAAAATTCACGCGGGAGATAACGAGATCAATTGTAAATATTGTCACTCTGCAGCTCGTGTTAGTAAAACTGCTGGTATTCCTTCTTTGAATGTTTGTATGAACTGTCATAAAAATATTTCTGAAGTTGCCGAATCTACTGCTACTCCAGAGTACAGCAAGGCGTTTTATGATGCTCAAATTCAAAAATTATATGATGCTGTTGGATGGGATAAGACTAAACAGGCTTATACTGGAAAAACACAGCCTGTTAAATGGGTTCGTATTCATAATTTACCTGATTTCGTGTATTTCAATCACTCTCAACACGTAAATGTGGCTGGAGTTGAATGTCAAACATGTCACGGTCCGGTACAGGAATTTGAAATCATGAAGCAATATTCTAAATTAACAATGGGATGGTGTATTGATTGCCATAGAAAAACTGATGTTAAGATGGAAGGAAATGCATACTATGATAAAATTCATGCTGAACTTTCTAAAAAATACGGTGTAGAGAAATTAACTGCAGCGCAAATGGGAGGTTTAGAATGCGGTAAATGCCACTATTAATCGAATTATTAAGATTTTAATATTTATATACAATGTCATCAAACAAAAAATACTGGAAAAGTGTTGAAGAACTAGAAAATAGTTCTATTGTTGAGGCGCTTAGAAATAACGAATTTGTTGAAGAGATTCCTACAGAAGAATTCTTAGGGAATGCAGATGCTTTAGCTCAATCTGGAACTTCACGTCGTGACTTTTTAAAGTACGTAGGGTTTAGTACTGCAGCTGTTACACTTGCTGCTTGCGAAGGTCCTGTTCACAAGTCTATACCTTATGTGTTACAACCGGAACAAATCATTCCTGGTGTTGCAGATTATTATGCAACTACTGTTTTTGATGGTTTTGATTTTGCTAACTTATTAGTGAAAACTCGTGAGGGTCGTCCAATTAAAATTGATAACAACACTATTTCTGGAGCTAAATTTTCAGCCAATGCTAGAATTCATGCGTCTATCTTATCATTGTATGATAGTATGCGTTTGAAAGAACCTAAATTGGAAGGAAAAAATAGCAGCTGGTCTGCTGTTGATTTAAAAATTAAATCAAGTCTTGCTGATGCAAAAGCAAAAGGCGGACAAGTGGTATTGTTGACAAATACTTTAGCGAGTCCATCGACTGAAAAGTTGATAGGTGAATTTATCGCTAAAAACCCAAATGCAAAACATGTTGTTTATGATGCAGTTTCTTCATCTGACGCATTAGATGCATTTGAAACAGTTTATGGTGAAAGAGCTTTAGTTGATTATGATTTCTCAAAAGCTTCTTTAATCGTTTCTGTTGGGGCTGATTTCTTAGGAGATTGGCAAGGTGGCGGATATGATGCAGGATATGCAAAAGGACGTATTCCTCAAAATGGAAAAATGTCTCGTCACTTTCAGTTTGAATCAAATATGACATTATCCGGAGCTGCTGCTGATAAGCGTGTTCCAATGACTATTGCTGATCAAAAACAAGCATTAGTTCAAATATACAATATAGTTGCAGGTGCTTCTGTTGCTGTCTCTTTAGATGGTAAATTTAAAGCAGAAGTCGTTAAAGCTGCTCAACAGTTAAAAGCTGCTGGTTCTAAAGGAGTTTTAGTATCTGGAATTGAAGATAAAAATGCACAATTACTAGTTTTGGCTATCAATCAGGTATTGGCTAGTGAAGCTTTTAATACTGCAGGAACAAGACAAATTAGAAAAGGTTCTAATACGCTTGTGTCTCAATTAATAAAAGATATGAATGCTGGAAGTGTTCATACTTTAATCATGAGTGGTATTAATCCGGTTTATACATTAGCTGATTCAGCTTCTTTTGTTTCTGGATTGAAAAAAGTAAAAACTTCAGTTGCTTTCTCTTTAAAAGAAGATGAAACTGCATCGATTACTACAATTGCTGCTCCTGCTCCTCATTACTTAGAATCATGGGGTGACGTTGTACTTACTAAAGGAACCTATAGTTTGACTCAGCCAACTATTCGTCCTATATTCAATACAAAACAATTTCAGGACGCTTTATTATCATTAAATGGAGTTCCTGGAAATTTCTACGATTATCTTAAAGCTAGTTCAGCTGCGATTATTGCAGGTTCTTCTTGGAATAAAGTTCTACATGATGGTGTTTTTGTAATTGGTTCTGCTGCTTTATCTGCAGGTTCTTTTGATTATACTGCTGCTGCAAGTGCAGTTTCTAAATCAAGATCAACTGGAGATTTTGAGTTAGTATTGTATACTAAAACGGGTATGGGTGATGGACAACAGGCAAACAATCCTTGGTTGCAAGAGTTTCCGGATCCAATCACAAGAGTTTCTTGGGATAACTATGTAACTATTTCTAATGCTGATGCTAAAAAGCTTGGTTTAACAAATGAAATTGTTGCTAATGGTGGTTTGAATGGTAGTTATGCTACGATTACAATTGCTGACGGAGCTAAATTAGAAAATGTTCCAGTAATTGTTCAACCTGGGCAAGCTATTGGTACAGTTGGTTTAGCTGTAGGATATGGTCGTAAAGCGGCTTTGAAAGATGAAATGCAAGTAGGTTTAAATGCTTACGCTTTATATAAAAACTTCAATAGTGTTCAATCTGTTTCTATTGCGAAAGCAAATGGAGTTCACGAGTTTGCTTGTGTTCAGGGACAGAAAACATTAATGGGTAGAGGAGATATTATTAAAGAAACTACCCTTGAAATCTTTAATACTAAAGATGCTGAACATTGGAATGAAAAACCGATGGTGTCTTTAGATCACCAGGAAGTTGAGGCTACAACTGTCGATTTATGGGAATCATTTGATCGTACTACAGGGCATCACTTTAATCTTTCAATTGACTTAAATGCTTGTACTGGATGTGGTGCGTGTGTTATTGCTTGTCATGCTGAGAACAACGTTCCGGTTGTGGGTAAAGCAGAGGTAAGAAGAAGCCGTGATATGCACTGGTTGCGTATTGACAGGTATTATTCTTCTGAAAGTACTTTTGAAGGTGATAATGAAAGAAAAGAAAATATTGCTGGTTTATCTAGTTCATTATCTACATTTAATGAAATGGAAAAAGCTGGAGACAATCCACAAGTTTCATTCCAACCAGTTATGTGTCAGCACTGTAATCACGCACCATGTGAGACAGTTTGTCCTGTAGCTGCTACATCTCACGGTCGTGAAGGTCAAAACCACATGGCATACAACAGATGTGTTGGTACTCGTTATTGTGCAAATAACTGTCCATATAAAGTACGTCGTTTCAACTGGTTCTTGTATAACAAAAACACAGAATTCGATTACCATATGAATGACGATTTAGGACGTATGGTATTAAATCCAGACGTAAACGTTCGTTCTCGTGGAGTTATGGAAAAATGTTCTATGTGTATTCAAATGACACAAGCAACTAAGTTAAAAGCTAAAAATGAAGGTCGCCCAGTTGCTGATGGCGAATTCCAAACAGCTTGTTCTAATGCTTGTTCTTCTGGAGCAATGATATTTGGTGATGTTAATGATGCTGATAGTAAAGTTGCTAAATTAGCGGCCGATGAAAGATCATATCACTTGTTAGAGCATGTAGGAACAAAACCTAATGTGGTTTACCATGTTAAAGTTAGAAATACTTAGTAAAATTATTAATTAGAAACAATATAAAGGATTATGTCGTCTCACTACGAAGCACCCATTAGAAAACCTTTAGTTATAGGTGATAAATCTTATCACGACGTAACAGTAGATGTAGCTGCACCTGTTGAGGGGCCTGCAAACAAACAATGGTGGATTGTATTTTCAATCGCATTAATAGCCTTCCTTTGGGGGTTAGGTTGTATCATTTACACCGTATCTACCGGTATCGGAACATGGGGATTAAATAAAACAGTTGGTTGGGCTTGGGATATCACGAACTTCGTTTGGTGGGTTGGTATTGGTCACGCTGGAACATTAATTTCTGCGGTATTATTACTTTTCCGTCAACGTTGGAGAATGGCTATTAACCGTTCTGCTGAAGCGATGACTATCTTCTCAGTAGTTCAGGCAGGTTTATTTCCAATTATTCACATGGGACGTCCATGGTTAGCATACTGGGTTTTACCTATTCCAAATCAATTTGGATCTTTATGGGTAAACTTTAACTCACCATTGCTTTGGGACGTATTCGCAATTTCAACTTATCTTTCAGTATCATTAGTTTTCTGGTGGACTGGTCTATTACCTGACTTTGCAATGTTGCGCGATAGAGCAATAACACCTTTTAATAAAAGAGTATATTCTATCCTAAGTTTTGGATGGAGCGGTAGAGCTAAAGATTGGCAACGTTTTGAAGAAGTATCTTTGGTATTAGCTGGTTTAGCTACTCCTCTTGTACTTTCTGTACACACGATTGTATCTATGGACTTTGCTACTTCTGTAATTCCAGGATGGCATACAACAATTTTTCCTCCATACTTCGTTGCTGGAGCGGTTTTCTCGGGATTTGCAATGGTAAACACATTGTTGATTGTTATGAGAAAAGTTTCTAATCTTGAAGCATACATTACATTACAGCATATCGAATTAATGAATATCATTATCATGATTACTGGTTCTATTGTAGGTGTAGCTTATATTACTGAGTTATTTGTAGCTTGGTATTCAGGGGTAGAATATGAGCAATATGCTTTCTTAAACAGAGCTACCGGACCTTACTGGTGGGCATATTGGTCGATGATGACTTGTAACGTTTTCTCTCCACAATTTATGTGGTTCAAAAAACTAAGAACAAGTATCATGTTTTCATTTATTATTTCGATTGTTGTAAACATTGGAATGTGGTTTGAAAGATTCGTAATTATTGTTACTTCTTTACATAGAGATTACCTTCCATCTTCTTGGACAATGTTCTCACCAACATTTGTTGATATTGGAATTTTCATTGGAACAATTGGTTTCTTCTTTGTGTTGTTTTTATTATACTCTAGAACATTCCCGGTAATTGCTCAGGCAGAGGTAAAAACAATTTTGAAAGGAACAGGAGATAATTACATTAGAGAAAGAGCAAATAAAGATTCACATCATGAGTAATAAAGTAATATACGCCATTTATAATGACGATGATATTTTGATGGACGCAGTTAAGAAAACCAGAGCTGCTCATCATCATATTGAAGAGGTTTTTACTCCATTCCCAGTTCACGGATTGGATAAAGCTATGGGTTTAGCACCAACACGATTAGCAATTTGTTCTTTTTTATATGGATGCGTTGGTATTTCTTTCGCGACTTTCATGATGAGTTATATTATGATTCATGATTGGCCACAAGATATTGGAGGTAAGCCAAGTTTCAGTTTCATTCAAAATATGCCATCTTTTGTGCCAATTATGTTTGAGATGACTGTATTTTTTGCTGCCCACTTAATGGTTATTACTTTTTATATGAGAAGTAGGTTATGGCCTTTTAAGCAAGCTGAGAATCCTGATGTAAGAACAACAGATGATCACTTCCTAATGGAAGTTGCTGTAAATAATAACGAAGCAGAACTAGTTTCTTTTTTCGAAGGTACAGGAGCTGTTGAAGTTAAAGTAATTGAAAAGAATTAATTGTAGCTATGAAAAGGATATATAAAATAACACTTTTAGTTGGTATAACTATTTTAGTTTCATCTTGCCACAATAATTCGGCACCAAACTATCAGTATTTCCCTAATATGTATGAATCTGTGGGTTATGAAACTTACTCAGAAGCAAAGATATTTAAAGGTGGAAAAGAAGGACAGCTTCCTGTAGAAGGAACTATTAATAGAGGTTTTGAACCTTATGAATATGAAAATTCAACGGCTGGTTATGAATTAGCTAAAGCTAATTTAAAATCACCTTTGAGTGAAGAAGATAGAAATTCCGGAAAAGGAAAAGAACTTTTCGAGATTTATTGTATCAGTTGTCATGGTGCAACTGGAAACGGTAAAGGTAAATTGGTGGAGAGAGAAAAATTTCTTGGAGTGCCTAGCTATAAAGACAGGGTAATTACTGAAGGAAGTATCTTTCATGTAGAAACTTATGGTTTAAACGCAATGGGTTCACATGCAAATCAATTAAGTGCCCACGAACGTTGGTTGGTTGCTGACTATGTTCTAAAACTAAAAAGCCAATTATAATTGTTGAACAAACTGATCGTAATAGATATGTATACATTTTCAAGTAAATTAAAAACTTTTTCTATCATCCTAATGGCTCTTGGTATATTAGGAATTGGATATGGTTTTTTAACTGCTCCTAAAAATATTGAAGAGGTAGAAACTCTTCTTGCAAAAGAAGCATCAGAGCACGGTGGAGGACATGGTGAGGCCGCTGCGGCACATCATGAAGAAAAAGCTGAAGCAACGCAACACGCAGAAACAGTTGAAGCAGTTCATCATGAAGAAGCAAAAGATGCAAATGTTGAAGAAGCTGTAAGTAAAGATTCAGTTGTTGCTAATGAAGAGATTACTCATGAAGTAAAAGCTGAAGAAGCGCACGAAGCTGAAGCTGCAGTTGTTCATGATGTAAAAGCTGATAAACATACTGAAGTTTCTCATGAGCACGATCCTAAAGCACATGCAGAACATGTTTTACATCAATTGCAAAACAAACCTTGGTCTGCTTTATATGTTGCCTGTATTTTCTTTTTACTGCTTTC
Organism: Flavobacterium sp. Root420; assembly: GCF_001427905.1. GTDB lineage: Bacteria > Bacteroidota > Bacteroidia > Flavobacteriales > Flavobacteriaceae > Flavobacterium. The sequence continues at coordinate 79,981 of NZ_LMEF01000006.1, read as the reverse complement.
TATGGGAGTTTTAGCATTTTATGCTATTCAGCAAGTTGCTCAGGCAGGTTGGTCTCCGGTTTTGTTTAGAGTTATGCAAGGTATTACAGCTTATTTACCTGTAGTTTCTGTAATTTTCTTTATAATTTTGATTCTTTGTGGATTGCATTTCAATCACATATTTGTGTGGTTAGGTGAACATGTTACAGATCCGACTCATGCTGATTACGATGAAATTATTGCTGGTAAAGCGGGTTATTTAAACTTTCCATTTTGGATTGCAAGAGCTTTTGTATTCTTATTGGGATGGAATTTATACCGTCACTATTCAAGAAAAAATTGTTTAGCTCAGGATGAAGCTAATGACGATTTAAATTACAAAAAGAACTTTAAGTTATCTGCCGGATTCTTAGTATTCTTTATCGTATCTGAGTCTATTATGTCTTGGGATTGGATTATGTCATTTGATCCTCACTGGTTTAGTACTTTATTTGGATGGTATGTATTTGCTTCTTTCGTTGTAAGTGGTGTTACTACTATTGCATTAGTTACAATATATTTAAAATCTAAAGGATATTTAGAATATGTAAATACAAGTCACATTCACGATTTAGCTAAATTCATGTTTGGTTTTAGTATTTTCTGGACCTATTTATGGTTTTCTCAATTTATGTTGATATGGTATGCAAACATTCCTGAAGAGGTTACTTATTTCATAACAAGAATTCAACTATACAACTTACCTTTCTTTGGAGCTGTAGTTATGAACTTTGTTTTCCCATTATTGATTTTAGTTAATACTGATTTCAAACGTCTTAACTGGGTTATTGTAATGGCTGGTATTGTTATCTTATTAGGTCACTATGTTGATTTCTTTAATATGATTATGCCGGGTACAGTTGGAGATAGATGGTTTATAGGAATTCCTGAAATTGCGTCTATACTTTTCTTCTTAGGGTTATTTATTTTTGTTGTATTTACTGCATTAACAAAAGCTCCTCTGTTAGCAAAAAGAAATCCTTTCATTGAAGAAAGTAAACATTTTCATTATTAATATTTAAAGAAGTAAACAGATGACAAGTTTGTTGGTAATTATAGTTTTAGTTTTATTAGCAGTTGCATTATGGCAATTGACCAAGATATTTGATCTTACTCAGGTAGGATCTTCTTCGGACGATTCTCAGGTTGCATCAGATAATGATAATAATATTCAGGGATATATTATGTTTGGCTTTTTGGCATTCATCTATATATTTACGATTTACGGTTTACTTAAATGGGGTGGTTTAGCGCTTCATACTCCTGCTTCAGAGCATGGAGTTTTAGTAGATAGTTTAATGAATATTACTTGGGTTTTAATTTTTGTAGTTCAATTTATTACACAAGGTTTATTATACTGGTTTTCTTTTAAAAATAGAGGAAATAAAGATAAGAAAGCATTATTCTTTGCTGATAGCAATAAATTAGAAGCAATTTGGAGTATTATTCCATCTGTAGTTTTAGCTTGTTTAATTCTTTATGGATTATATGCATGGAACAATATTATGTTTGTTGATAAAGATGAAGATGTAATTGAAATTGAATTATATGCTCAACAATTTAAATGGACTGCCAGATATGCTGGACAAGATAATGTTTTGGGTAAGGCTAATGTACGTTTAATTGAAGGTATAAATACATTAGGGGTTGATATGTCAGACCCTAATGCTCAAGATGATATTATTGTTAGTGAATTGCATATTCCTAAAGGTAAAAAAATACATTTCAAAATGCGTTCTCAGGATGTATTACACTCAGCTTACATGCCTCACTTTAGAGCGCAAATGAACTGTGTTCCTGGAATGGTTACTGAATTTGCTTTTATTCCAACTTACACTACTTCTGAATACAGAGAATTGCCATTTATGGTTGAAAAAGTGGCAAATATCAATAAACTTAGAGCTGAAAAAAGTATTGAGTTAGTTGCTAAAGGAGGTACAGCTTTAGACCCTTATACATTTGATTATTTATTACTATGTAATAAAATTTGTGGAGCTTCTCACTATAACATGCAAATGAAAGTAGTTGTTGATACTCCTGAAGATTATAAAAAATGGTTAAGCGAAAAAACAACTTTAGCTCAGGATATTAAAGCAGCAGCTGCTGCTGAAAAACCAGCTGAAGGAGTTAAACCTACTACAGATAGTACTGCTAAGGATACTGTAAAAGCAGTTATTGATACTGTAAAAGCGGTTGTAGCTAAAGTTGCTATGAGATAATATTTATTAAGAAAATTTAAAGTACACATATATGTCAGCAGAAGCGCACGATCACGATCACGGACACGATCACGAGCACGAACATCATCATAAAGACACGTTCATTACTAAGTATATCTTTAGTATTGATCACAAAATGATTGCTAAGCAATATTTAATTACCGGTATTATTATGGGTGTAATTGGTGTTGCAATGTCTTTGCTTTTCAGAATGCAATTAGCATGGCCAGAGGAGTCTTTCAAAATATTTAATGTTTTATTAGGAGATAAATTTGCACCTGATGGTGTAATGGCAAATGATATCTACCTGGCTTTGGTTACAATTCACGGTACTATCATGGTATTCTTTGTACTGACGGCAGGTTTAAGTGGAACTTTTAGTAATTTACTTATTCCTCTTCAAATTGGAGCCCGAGATATGGCATCTGGATTTATGAATATGATTTCATACTGGTTGTTTTTCTTATCTGCTGTAATAATGTTAAGTTCATTATTTGTTGAAGCTGGACCAGCTTCTGCCGGTTGGACAATTTATCCGCCATTAAGTGCTTTACCACAAGCGATTCCAGGATCTGGAACAGGTATGACTTTGTGGTTAGTTTCAATGGCTATCTTTATTGCATCTTCATTAATGGGATCTTTAAATTACATTGTAACTGTTATCAATTTAAGAACTAAAGGAATGTCTATGACCAGACTTCCACTTACAATCTGGACATTTTTCGTAACAGCTATTATTGGTGTTATTTCGTTCCCGGTTTTATTATCTGCTGCTTTATTATTGATTTTTGATAGAAGTTTTGGTACTTCTTTCTTCTTGTCTGATATTTATATTGCGGGAGAGGTTTTACACTATCAAGGTGGTTCTCCAGTATTGTTTGAGCACTTATTCTGGTTCTTAGGACACCCTGAGGTATATATTGTAATTTTACCAGCGATGGGTCTTGTTTCTGAAATTATGGCTACGAACTCTCGTAAACCAATCTTTGGATACAGAGCGATGATTATGTCAGTTCTTGCAATTGCATTCTTATCAACAATTGTTTGGGGTCACCATATGTTTATTTCAGGTATGAATCCTTTCTTAGGATCTGTATTTACTTTTACTACATTATTGATCGCAATTCCATCTGCTGTAAAAGCATTTAACTGGATTACAACTTTATGGAAAGGTAACTTACAATTCAACCCTGCAATGTTATTCTCTATCGGAATGGTTTCTACTTTCATCACAGGAGGTTTAACTGGAATCATTTTAGGAGATAGTACTTTAGATATTAACGTTCACGATACTTACTTTGTAATTGCTCACTTTCACTTAGTAATGGGTATCTCTGCGCTTTACGGAATGTTTGCTGGTATCTACCACTGGTTTCCTAAAATGTACGGAAGAATGTTGAATAAAAATTTAGGTTATATTCACTTTTGGGTAACAGCGGTTTGTGCTTATGGAGTATTCTTCCCAATGCACTTTATTGGATTAGCTGGTTTACCAAGACGTTATTATACAAATACAAACTTCCCATTATTTGATGATTTGCAAAATGTGAATGTTTTAATTACAACATTTGCTCTTGTAGGAGGTGCGTTCCAATTAGTATTCTTATACAATTTCTTTAGTAGTATTTTCTACGGTAAGAAAGCTGTTCAAAATCCATGGAGATCAACTACATTAGAATGGACAACTCCAGTAGAACATATGCATGGTAACTGGCCAGGAGAAATTCCTCACGTATACCGTTGGCCATATGACTACAGTAACCCAAATCATGATGTAGATTTTGTACCTCAAAATGTACCAATGAAAGAAGGTGAAGAAGTTTTGCACCACTAAAAATATTTGAAAAAGACTATCAGCAATGATAGTCTTTTTTGTTTTAATAAGTTCAGCGAGAAAGTTATCTCAATGTTTTAAAATCCGAATTCCAGGTATGTTCTTTACCTATTGGAATTTGGATTTTTTTGTTTAGAATCTAAATCGGAGTAAAAAATGATATTGAGGCTTCGATTTGCTTTACTCTTATCGTAAAGATTTCTCTTTTATCAGAAAAAAACTGACAAATTTATCTTTTCATATAATTTACTACTTCATATAAGTAAATACGTCGATTATCCTTTCTGGTAAAGCAGGATAGGAGTGAAATTGAGCAGGGAAAGATATTGGTGCAGATAATTTGGTATTTAATTAATGGATTGGACTGTTAAAAAAATGAGATTTAAAGCTGTTACGTGTTGTGTTTTCAGGAGATTAAAAAATATTTTAAAAAAAAGCGTTTTTCTGAGGTAACAAATAGTGTAGTGCTGTATCAAAAGATAAACTTTAATCATGTAAACATTATGAAAACTAAATCAATTCTAATTATCGCATTCATGCTTCTTATTTCAAAATCTGTTTTTTCTCAAACTGCATTTAAGGTAAATGTTAAAGGAAAAGGGGATCCGGTTTTATTGTTCCCGGGTTTTGGTTGTACAGGTGAATTATGGAATGAAACTGTAGCTGAACTTTCTAAAAATTATGAATGCCACATTTTTACTTTCGCGGGATTTGGCAACGTTCCGCCAATTGAAAATCCCTGGCTTTCTACAATTAAAAACGAAGTTGTCTCTTATGTTAAAACGAATAAAATAAAAAATGCAACATTAATTGGTCATAGTTTAGGAGGAACTTTAAGTTTGTGGCTGGCTTCAACAGAAACGGACCTATTCAAAAAAGTAATTGTAGTTGATGCATTGCCTGCGACCGCGGCTCTGATGATCCCAAATTACAAAGGAGATGTAATTCCTTATGATAATCCACAAAGTAAAATGATGCTAGCCATGAATCAAAATGCATTTGATGCAATGAATTCCCAGTCTATCTCTTACATATGTTTAAACAAAGAAAAGCAAAAGACAATTAGTGAATGGATGAAAAATGCTGATAGGAAGACCTATGTTTATGGTTATATTGATATGCTAAATTTAGATTTGCGTAAAGAAATTGCCAAAATTAAAATTCCGGTCGTAATTTTAGCAGCAACAAATCCGGATCTTAATACTGTGCAAAAAACATATAAAACTCAATATGAAAATCTGCCGTCTGTTAAAATTTATTATGCAGCAAACTCAGCTCATTTTGTAATGTACGATCAACCGGATTGGTTCATGGAAAAAGTAAAATCAGAAATGCAATAAAGTGATCAAAAAAGAACAATTTAACAATATATACGACAAACATTACAACAAGATGTTTCGTTTATGCAAAGGTTACTTTTGTGGAGATATAGCATTAGCTTCTGATGCGACTCAGGAAATTTTTATTAAAGTATGGGAGAATTTAGATACATTCCGAAACGAATCGAGTATTAGTACATGGATTTATAGAATAGCGGTAAACACTTGTCTTCTTTATTTGCGAAAATCGTCTTCCAAAAAAGAAATTAGAACGGATATTCTGCCTCAACTTATTTCAGAAACTTATTCAGTAGAAAAAGAAGAGCAACTTCAGCAGATGTACAAATGCATACAAAAACTTGAAGAAACAAACAAAATGATCATTCTGATGACTTTAGATGGTATAGAATATCCGGAAATAGCTGAAGTAATCGGGTTAACCGAAGAAACACTTCGTGTCAGAATACATCGAATTAAAAAAAGTTTAACTCAATGCGTACAAAATGAAAACATTTGAAGAATTACAAAATATCTGGGATCAGCAAACAGAATCTAATACAAAACCAGCTGCTGTAGATATTATAAAAAAAGCTGAGGCGTATACCAGAAAAATTAAGTGCAACCATTTGTGGACCGGGACAATTTTAGGTCTGACCTCAATAATACTAATCTCTTATTATATCTGGGTAGGAGCTTATAGACAAACACTGTTTAGTTTAGGTTTAAGTATTATGATTGCAATGCTGTTATTCCGTGTGGTTTTGGAATGGTTTAGTATGAAAAGATTTAAGGAGTTAAGAACAGATATTTCATTAATGGAATATAGTAAACTGACACATCAATTTTACCAGTGGAGAAAAAAAATACACTATAGCATTACACCTGTAGTTTACCTGGCCTATATTGTCGGTTTTGTAATTCTTTTACCCGTTTTTAAGGAAAGCTTCTCTAAAGGTTTTTTCCTTTACATAGTATTTAGTGGATTTGGCTTTTTACTGTTTTTCGGATTATTGATGATCAGAATAATTAAAAGAGAAATCCAGCTTTTAGATTTCTTAAAAAACATTTCTTAGGGAAATTACCTCACTTTACTTTTTGTTTTACAAATATATTTTTCTAAACAAACTTAAAAACTCCAAAACCAATCTTTAAGGATCGATGAAGTAAGCGAATCCAAATTCCAATAAGATGATGATTATTGTTGGGATTTGGATTTTTTATTTGAAATTTTACTGTTTTACAAACTGATTTCTTTGTCTATCTTTGTAAAATGAATGAAAACTTAGATCCCACCACAAAAGGATACAATCCGGAAGAACTTGATCTTGAAAAAAGATTACGTCCGCTGTCATTTGATGATTTTGCCGGGCAAGATCAGGTTTTAGAAAACTTAAAGGTTTTTGTTGCCGCCGCTAATCAACGTGGTGAGGCGCTAGATCATACTCTTTTTCATGGACCTCCGGGATTAGGAAAAACTACTTTGGCAAATATTCTGGCCAATGAGCTGGAGGTGGGAATTAAAATCACATCGGGGCCAGTATTGGATAAACCGGGTGATTTGGCAGGTTTACTTACTAATCTTGACGAAAGAGACGTTCTGTTTATTGATGAGATTCATCGTTTGAGTCCTATTGTTGAAGAATATTTGTATTCGGCGATGGAAGATTTTAAAATAGATATTATGATTGAATCGGGGCCAAATGCCAGAACGGTGCAAATCAATCTGAATCCTTTTACTCTTATAGGTGCTACAACGCGTTCGGGATTGTTAACCGCTCCAATGCGGGCCCGTTTCGGAATTTCATCACGTTTACAATATTATACTACTGAACTTTTGACCACTATTGTCGAAAGAAGTTCTTCAATTTTGAAAATGCCAATTTCATTAGATGCCGCTATCGAAATAGCCGGCAGAAGCCGTGGTACACCTCGTATTGCGAATGCATTGCTGCGCAGAGTGCGTGATTTTGCACAAATAAAAGGAAATGGAACCATTGACCTTGAAATTGCACGTTATGCCTTAAAAGCACTAAATGTCGATGCACACGGATTGGATGAAATGGATAATAAAATTCTGTTGACAATCATTAATAAATTCAAAGGAGGACCGGTAGGACTCTCTACTTTGGCAACCGCTGTTTCTGAAAGCAGTGAGACAATCGAAGAAGTTTACGAGCCCTTTTTAATTCAGGAAGGATTTATTATGCGAACTCCGAGAGGAAGAGAAGTTACAGATAAAGCTTATAAACATTTAGGAAAAATAAACACCAATATTCAGGGCGGCTTATTTTAATATTTTTTCAATGTCTGAAAATAAAAAATATAGTTACCCAAACAAGCTTCCAATTTTTAGATTTTTTTTGGATGCTGAAGGAGTGCGCAGAAATCCTATTCCGTTTCATAAAAAGTACTTTGATAAATTTGGAGATTCTTTTTCTCTTAAAATTGGGATGTCAAAGCATTTAATTTTGTCAAGAGATAATGAAATTGCACAATATATTTTACAAAAAAATCAGAAGAACTATTATAAATCAAAGTTTCAGTCGGTTTATCTTTCTAAATATTTAGGAAAAGGACTTTTGACTCTTGACGGTGATTTATGGCTAAAGCAAAGAAGACTTATTCAACCTGCTTTTCATAAACAAAAGATGAATCAGCTGGTTGAAAACATGAATAAGACTATTATTTCAGAATTAGATCTTTTAGTCGAAGACAAATCAATTGATCTTTTTCCTGTAATGAGCCAATTGGCATTTAATGTTGTGGCTAAATCTTTATTTGAGCTTTCAATCTCGGAAGAAAAATTAAATCGTATAAAAGTTATTATAGAAGAAGTTCAGAATTTCTTAATCAAAGAAATAAGACTTCCTCATAAAGCATGGTGGTTTTCTGCAACTGGCCAGGTTCAAAAACATCTTAAATTGGCAGAAGAAAATAATGGCATTATTAGAGAAATTATTGAGGAGAGAATTTCTTCAAAGAAAGAAACTAACGATTTACTCAATATGCTTTTAGAAACCCGTTATGAAGATACAGGTGAAGGAATGTCTGTAAAGCAATTAATAGATGAAATTAAAGTACTTTTTATTGCCGGACATGAGACAACTGCAAATGCATTAACTTTCACACTTCATCTCTTGGGAAGAAACCCTGAAATACAAGAGAAGGTTTTTAATGAAATTATTGAAATTGAATCAACAACTGAAAATGTAGCTGAACAACTTCAAAAAATGACTTATACAAATGCGGTTTTAAATGAAACTATGCGCTTGTATCCTCCAGCATGGATTACAGACAGACAAAATGTTGAAGATGATTGCATAGGAACATATTATTTGAAAAAAGGTACTTTAATTGGAGTTTCTTTTTATGAATTGCATAGAAATCCTAAATATTGGGAAAATCCAAATGAATTTATACCTGAAAGATTTTTGGGAGAACAAAAGAAACGTTCAATGGAGTATTTTTACCCTTTTGGTGCCGGACCAAGAATGTGTATTGGTGCTGGATTTGCTATTTATGAGATGTGTCTGACCATTTCTCATATTGTGAAAAAATATTCAATTAAATCTGTTAATTTGGATATTAAGCTCAATCCATTAATTACATTGAAACCTGTTGGAGTTGAAGTAATATTCTCTAAAAGATGACAATTAATTCAAAAGAAACATATTCGAAATTTATAAAATCTGAAGCAAAACGACTTGGGTTTCTTTCATGTGGGATTTCTAAAGCCGGATTTCTTGAGCAAGAAGCGCCGCGACTTGAAAAATGGCTACATAATAATCAAAATGGCCAAATGGCTTATATGGAAAACCATTTTGATAAGCGATTAGATCCGACTATATTAGTTGATGATGCTAAAAGCGTAGTTTCACTTTTATTAAATTATTTTCCTACGGAAGTACAAAATAAGGAAAGTTTCAAGATTTCTAAATATGCTTACGGTCAGGATTATCATTTTGTAATCAAAGAAAAATTAAAGGAATTTCTTCATTCTATTCAAGAGAACATCGGCGAAGTTTCGGGCCGGGCTTTTGTTGACTCTGCACCCGTGTTAGATAAAGCGTGGGCTGCTAAAAGTGGTTTAGGATGGATTGGTAAAAACAGCAATCTGCTAACTCAAAAAGTAGGTTCTTTTTATTTTATCGCAGAACTTATTCTTGATTTAGATTTAGAATATGATCACGCTACCACAGATCATTGTGGTTCCTGTACTGCTTGTATTGATGCTTGTCCTACACAGGCAATTGTTGCTCCATATGTTGTTGATGGAAGTAAATGTATTTCCTATTACACCATTGAGTTAAAGGAGAATATTCCTTATGAAATGAAAGGGAAGTTCGATGAATGGATGTTTGGTTGTGATACTTGTCAGGATGTATGTCCTTGGAATCGTTTCTCAAAACCACATTCAGAACCCTTATTTAATCCGAATCCTGAATTGCTTGCTTTTTCAAAAAAAGATTGGATTGAAATAACAGAAGAAACTTTTAAAATCGTGTTTAAGAATTCTCCACTTAAACGAACCAAGTTTGAAGGCTTAAAGAGAAATATAACTTTTTTAGATTAGATACTTAGTTATGCTAATAAAAAGTTTTTTCAATTATCATAAGATGTTGAAAACCAAAAGTATTGTGTTTTTTGTAAAAAAAGTTTAGAATTTGTATCTTTCTTTGTAGGAAAGTTTTGAAAAAGTTAAATTTGATGTATTATATTTAAAATGAATAGGTTAAGTCTTAAAAAATGGGATTGGCTGTTATTTATGTGCATTTTTTTTTAACTTTATAGTCCTAAAATTTTTCAGATATGACTGTAAATCAAATACTAAACGCAAAAGGGAGAAATGTTTATTCCATACGTTCAACAACAACCGTGTATGAAGCATTGAAAGTAATGGGAGAAAAAAACATAGGGGCTATTCTTGTAATTGATGGAACCGACTTAAAAGGAATATTGTCTGAGAGAGATTATGCCCGAAAAATTGTTTTAAAAGATAAATCTTCAAAAGAGACTTATGTTCATGAAATCATGGAAAGCAACGTTTTTTCGGTAGACCTTTCAAATAATATTGAAGATTGTATGGAACTGATGAGTACAAAAAGAATCAGGCATTTACCAGTTTTAGAAGATGGAATTGTTGTGGGGATTATCTCAATTAGCGATGTTGTAAAAGCAATTATAGAAATTCAGAAAGACACAATTAATCATTTAAACTCTTATATTTCACAGTAATTAAACTTCAAAAATAAAATTTATTAAATAGTCCAAATTGCATTGGACTATTTTTTTTGACCTTTGAAAAATGTTATTTTAAGAAAAGAAAGCTATAAAAAGACGCCATTTTAAAACAAGACTTATATCTTTGTAAGCTAGAATAAAAGCTAAAAATAATGAACAAAGAGAGTAAAAGAAGAGAAGCGTTACTGTACCATTCAGAGCCAACTCCAGGAAAAATTCAGGTAGTTCCAACAAAAAAATATGCAACCCAAAGAGATCTTTCTTTGGCCTATTCACCAGGTGTTGCAGAGCCATGTTTAGAAATTGCAGCAAACGTTGAAGACGTTTATAAATATACAGCAAAAGGAAATTTAGTTGCCGTTATCTCAAACGGTACAGCTGTTTTAGGACTTGGGGACATTGGTCCTGAGGCTTCTAAGCCAGTAATGGAAGGAAAAGGTTTATTGTTCAAAATATTCTCTGATATTGATGTTTTTGATATTGAAATCGGGACAAAAGACATAGAAGAATTTATCCAGACCGTAAAAAATATTGCACCAACTTTTGGAGGTATTAATCTGGAAGATATTAAAGCACCGGAATCTTTTGAAATCGAAAGAAGACTGGTTGAAGAATTGGATATTCCGGTAATGCATGATGATCAGCACGGAACAGCAATTATTTCTTCGGCAGCATTAATTAATGCACTTGAATTGGCTGGAAAAAAAGCTGAAGATGTAAAAATGGTAGTTTCAGGAGCAGGTTCGGCTGCAATCGCTTGTACTGATTTATATGTTCTATTAGGCGTAAAAGTCGAAAATATACAAATGTTTAACAGTAAAGGACTTTTAACAAAAGATAATCCTGCACTATCAGAATTACAACTGAAGTATGCTGTTGACGGAGCTAAAATTGAGCTGGCAGAAGCTGTAAAAGGGGCTGATGTTTTCATAGGATTGTCTTCAGGAGGTATTTTGTCGGGTGAAATGTTATTAACAATGAAGGATAATCCGATTGTTTTTGCAATGGCAAATCCAAATCCGGAAATCGATTATAATTTAGCTGTAGAAACACGAAAAGATGTTATTATGGCTACAGGCCGTTCAGATTTTCCTAATCAGGTAAATAACGTTTTAGGTTTTCCATATATTTTTAGAGGAGCACTAGATGTCAGAGCTACAAAAATTAATGAAGCGATGAAAATGGCTGCTGTAAAAGCATTGGCAATTTTGGCCAAAGAACCAGTTCCGGAGCAGGTTAATGTGGCGTATGGTGCGACAAAATTAGGTTTTGGACAGGATTATATTATTCCAAAACCATTTGATCCAAGATTAATTACAATCGTAGCTCCAGCTGTCGCAAAAGCAGCAATGGAATCCGGAGTTGCAAAAAATCCTATTACGGATTGGGCAGCATATGAAGATGTGCTTCGCGAACGAATGGGGAATGATAATAAAATGGTTCGTTTAATGACAAACCGTGCTAAAATGGATCCAAAACGAATTGTTTTTGCAGAAGCAGATCAATTAAATGTTTTAAAAGCGGCACAAATTGTTCACGAAGATGGAATTGGTTTCCCTATTTTATTAGGAAATAAAGAAGTTATCTTAGAACTTAAAGCAGAGTTAGGTTTTGATGCTGAACTTGAAATCATAGATCCTAAAACTAACGATGAAGAAGCAAGAAGAAATAGGTTTGCAAAATCATATTGGGAGACAAGAGAACGAAGAGGTGTTTCTTTATTAGATTCGCAAAAATTCATGCGTGAGAGAAATTATTTCGCTGCCATGATGGTTAATGAAGGGGAGGCAGATGCATTGGTAACAGGTCATACAAGAAGTTATCCAAGTGTTGTAAAACCAATGTTACAATTAATTGAAAAAGCACATGGAGCTTCATTAGTTGCAACCGCAAATATGATGTTGACTTCTCGTGGACCAATGTTCCTGTCAGATACCGCAATTAATATAAATCCATCTTCTGAAGATTTAGTTAATATTGCTATTATGACTGCGAAAACTGCAAAAATGTTTGGAGTTGAGCCAGTTATAGCAATGGTTTCTTATTCTAATTTTGGATCTTCAACGAGTCAAAGTGCTTCAAAAGTTAGAGAAGCGGTGGCTTATCTGCATAAAAATCATCCGGACTTAATTGTTGATGGAGAAATACAGGCAGATTTTGCTTTGAATCAGGAAATGCTTGCAGAAAAATTTCCATTTTCTAAATTAGCTGGTAAAAAGGTAAATACTTTAATTTTCCCTAACTTAGAGTCGGCTAATATTACTTATAAATTATTGAAAGAATTATATAAAGTAAACTCAATTGGTCCAATTATGATGGGAATGGGTAAACCGGTTCACATTTTCCAATTAGGAGCAAGTGTTGAAGAAATGGTTAATATGGCTGCAATTGCAGTTATTGACGCTCAGGAAAAAGAGAATAAAAAAAATAAATTAGCTAAATAGTCCATATAATAAAGATCAAACAATATTGTCTTATTTTTATTATATTTGGTACTATAAATTATATTATGATAGCACATTTGCAGGGGAAGTTAGTCGAGAAAAATCCCACAGAGGTTGTAATTGATTGTGGAGGAGTGGGATATCATGTAAATATTTCTTTACACACTTTCTCGTTAATTCCGAATGCTGATTTTATAAAATTGTATACGCATCTTCAAATCAAAGAAGATGCGCATACATTATTTGGTTTTGTTGAAAAATCAGAACGTGAAATATTTAGAATGCTATTGTCTGTTTCTGGTATTGGAGCTAATATTGCGAGAACAATGTTGTCTTCGATTGAGCCCAGACAAATAATAAATGCAATTGCTTCCGGAGATGTTGGTCTTATTCAGTCAATTAAAGGGATTGGGAATAAAACTGCTCAGCGGGTTATACTCGATTTAAAAGAAAAAGTGTTAAAGTTGTACGATTTAGATGAAGTTTCAGTAGTTCAAAACAATACAAATCGAGATGAAGCGTTATCTGCTTTGGAAGTTTTAGGGTTTATTCGAAAAACTTCAGAAAAGGTTGTCGAAAAGATCGTAAAAGAAGATCCTGAAGCAACGGTTGAAACCATCATCAAAAAAGCCTTGAAAAGTCTATAAATCCAATTAAGACCAACTAATTATATGCGTAAAATTTGTATTTTAGTACTGTTTTTATTTTGCGGTAACTTTTTGGGTGCGCAGGTAAATCAGTCAGTTCAGGATACAACTAAAACGCAGTTTTCTGTAGGTAAAGTAGAATTACAAAATCCTCCAAGTATTTTATCTGCGTATAAGTACGACCCAGTTACAGATCGTTATATTTATACCAATTCTGTCGATGGTTTTTCGATTGATTATCCCATTATTTTAACACCAAAAGAATACGAAGATTTAGTTTTGAAAGAATCCAGAAGAGATTATTTCAGAAAAAAAATGGACGCTATCGATGGTAAAAAAACAGGAAGCGAAGCGGCTAAAAAAGACCTGTTACCTCGTTATTATATCAATTCTAGTCTTTTTGAAAGCATTTTTGGTAGTAACACCATTGACGTAAAACCTACGGGTTCTGTCGAAATGGACTTGGGAATCCGTTATACCAAACAAGACAATCCTTCATTTTCACCAAGAAACAGATCAAGCCTTACATTCGACTTTGATCAGCGAATTAGTATGAGTTTGATGGGGAAGGTGGGAACTCGTCTTGAAGTAAATGCTAACTATGATACTCAGTCAACATTTGCTTTTCAAAACCTATTTAAACTAGCCTACACTCCTTCAGAAGATGATATTATTCAAAAAGTAGAAGTCGGAAATGTTAGCATGCCACTGAATAGTACTTTAATTCGTGGCGCACAAAGTTTGTTTGGAGTTAAGACACAATTGCAATTTGGAAAAACTACAGTTACCGGTGTTTTCTCCGAACAAAAATCGCAAACAAAGAGTATTGTAGCCGAAGGAGGTGGTACCGTTCAAAACTTTGATTTATATGCTTTGGATTATGATAATGACAGACACTTTTTCTTATCTCAATATTTTAGAAACAAATATGATGCTTCTTTAAAAGGATATCCGTTTATTGATAGTCGTGTGCAGGTCACCAGAATAGAAGTTTGGGTTACCAATAAACAAAATCGTGTAAGTACAACCAGTAATAATTTAAGAAACATTATTGCACTTCAGGATTTAGGTGAAGGACAAATTACCGGAATTCCTGATAATGAAGTTGTAGTTATTAGTTCGTCAGCAGGATTTTTTAATAATCAAATTGATTCTCCAACTGATAACAATAATAATAAATATGATCCGGAGACTATTGGCCAGGCTGGATCTTATTTAAATTCTAATATTAGAGAAATTGTAACAGCAAAATCGGGATTCAATAATACCAATGTTAGCGAGGGAACTGATTATTCTATATTAGAAAATGCCAGAAAGTTAACTGCGAATGAATTTACTTTTAATCCACAATTAGGATATATTTCTTTGCAACAACGTTTGGCAAATGATGAAATTTTAGCAGTTGCTTTTGAATATACCGTTGGTGGTAAAATTTATCAGGTAGGAGAATTTGGTAGTGACGGTGTTGATGCAACCGTTGTTACAGGAAATAACAATTCGAATCAGGCTATTATTTCGCAAAGTTTAGTTTTAAAAATGCTGAAAAGTAATTTGACCAACGTTCAAAATCCGGTTTGGAATTTGATGATGAAAAACGTGTATCAAATTCCACAAGCGTATCAAATAAAACAAGATGATTTCAGATTAAATATTCTTTATACGGATCCTTCCCCAATAAATTATATTACTCCTGTTCCGGGATCAAGTTTTCCGGCAAATCCAACTCCAGAGAATAAGGTAGATCAAACGCCATTGTTAAATGTGTTTAATCTGGATCGATTAAATTACAATAATGATCCGCAAACAGGTGGAGACGGTTTCTTTGATTATCTTCCGGGTATAACGGTTGATGTTCAAAATGGCCGAATTATCTTTACTACAAAAGAACCTTTTGGGGAATTGTTATTCCAAAAATTACAAAATTCAGGATCTGGAGAAAACTATAATGATCCAAATACATATAATGCGAATCAGCAAAAATATGTATTTAGAAATATGTATCGCAACACACAATCAGGGGCTTTACAGGACAGTGACAAAAATAAATTCTTATTAAGAGGAAAGTATAAATCATCCGGAAGCAATGGTATACCGATTGGAGCATTTAATGTGCCGCAAGGCTCTGTTGTGGTTATGGCAGCCGGAAGAAGACTGGTAGAAGGAATCGATTATAGTGTCGATTATCAGTTAGGCAGAGTTCAGATTCTTGATCCTTCTCTTCAGGCATCAAATACACCAATCGAGGTTTCACTAGAAAATAATTCGATTTTCGGACAACAGACCCGACGATTTATGGGATTCAATGTTGAGCATAAGATTTCAGATAACTTTGTTGTTGGAGGAACTTATCTTAAAATGACGGAACGACCTTTTACACAAAAATCAAGTTATGGTCAGGAATCTGTAAACAATACAATTTTTGGTTTTAACGGAAATTATGCTACGGAAGTTCCCTTCTTTACCAGATTAGTTAATAAACTGCCCAATATAGATACAGATGTCCCTTCGAATCTTTCCATTAGAGGTGAAGTTGCTTTCTTAAAACCTGATGCTCCAAAAGCAAGTGATTTTGAGGGAGAAGCGACTATTTATGTAGATGATTTTGAAGGTTCGCAATCGACAATTGATATGCGATCAGCATATGCCTGGAGTTTGGCATCAACACCTTATTTGAATTCTATAAACGATAATACTTTTAATGCCAATTCGAATACATTAGAATATGGATATAAACGTTCAAAATTAGCATGGTATACTATTGATCCTATTTTTTATTCGTCAAAACCATCCGGGATTTCAAATGACGATTTGTCTTTAAATACCACAAGAAGAATCTACAGTAGAGAGTTATATCCAAATACAGATATTGCTCAGGGACAAATACAGGTTATTAACACATTAGATTTAACTTATTTTCCTTCTGAGCGAGGGCCTTATAACAATAATCCAGGTTTTTCGGCTCAGCCAGCAACGTCTAATTTTGGAGGTATTATGCGTTCTTTGAACTCGACCAATTTTGAGCAGGGAAATGTGGAGTACATTCAGTTTTGGGTACTTGACCCTTATGTTGGAAATGGAGAAGCACAACCGAATAACACAGGGAAAATTTATTTCAATTTAGGTGAAATATCTGAAGATGTCTTAAAAGACGGAAGAAAACAATATGAAAACGGATTGGGACCAGATCAGGTAGTGGTAAATCCGCAGCCAATTTGGGGAGATGTACCTGCATCTCAATCGTTAATTTATGCATTTGATACCAACGCAAATAATCGTCAGAATCAGGACGTAGGTTTAGATGGTCTTCCAAATTCAAAAGAAGCAAGTGTTTATACTAATTATGCTGGAGAAGAAGATCCTGCAGCGGATAACTATACCTATTATCTAAATACTGATGGAGACGTTTTAGATCGCTACAAAAAATATAATGGAGTAGAAGGAAATTCAGCTGTAAGTATTGATGACCCTAATCGCGGAGCAACAACATTACCTGATGTGGAGGATATCAATCGTGACAATACAATGAGCACGATTAATGCTTATTATGAATATAGCATTGATGTAAGGCCAGGAATGCAGGTAGGGCAAAACTACATTACAGATATTCGTGAGGTGACGAATGTTGAATTACCAAATGGAGGAACAACGAATGCAAGATGGATTCAGTTTAAAATTCCGGTTTCTCAGCCTCAGAATACAATTGGGAATATTACCGATTTTAGATCTATTCGTTTCATGCGTATGTTTATGACTGGTTTTAATAACCAGATGACCGTTCGTTTTGGCGCATTAGATTTAGTAAGGGGAGAGTGGAGAAGATATACAGGAACACTTGATGCGAACGATACAAATCCTGATGATGACGGTACTGAATTTGATGTAGCGGCGGTTAATATTCAGGAAAACAGTACAAAATGTCCTGTGAATTATGTTATTCCTCCAGGAGTTCAGAGAGAACAATTATATAACAACAATACAATTATCAATCAAAATGAGCAATCATTGGCATTGAGAATTGGAGGTACAGGTTTGCAATACCAGGATTCAAGAGCCGTATTTAAAAATGTTAGTGTTGATATGCGTCAATACAAAAAACTTAAAATGTTTTTGCATGCTGAACAATTGCCAAACGGAAACACGTTGCTAGATGATGAAATGGTTGGATTCATTCGTTTTGGAAATGATTTTACGCAGAACTATTATCAGGTCGAAATTCCTTTAAAAGTTACCAGAACAGGAGGTTCTTGTTCAATAAGTCCAGACCAGGTGTGGCTTGAAGATAATGATATTGATTTGGCAATGGATCTATTGACTAAAATGAAAATTCAGGCCATGAGTATTGATATTAATTCTACAAAAAGAGATATAAATGGGGTCTATTATCCAGATGACGATTTGAGTTTAAACGGAGGTGATGGCGATGGCCGATTAAAACTAGGAATCAAGGGAAATCCTAATTTTGGTTTGGTAAGGAATTTAATGGTTGGTGTAAGAAGTAGGGCAGATCATAAGGATATCACAGGGGAAGTTTGGTTTAATGAACTTCGTATGTCAGATTTGGATAACAAGGGTGGTATGGCTGCAATATTAAATGTTGATACCAATATGGCTGACTTTGCAACAGTTTCTGCTGTCGGAAGAAAAAGCACCATTGGTTTTGGATCTTTGGAACAAGGCGCCAACGAAAGAGATCGTGAAGATATTCAGCAGTATAATATCGTAACAAATTTGAATTTAGGAAAATTATTGCCTCAACGATGGGGAATTAATTTGCCTTTTAATTACGCGATTGGAGAAGAAGTAATTACGCCGGAGTACGATCCTTTTAATCAGGATATAAAACTAGACCAATTGCTAAAAGAAACAACTGATCCCGATGAAAAAGACAATATCAGAACTCGTGCTGTTGACTATACAAAGAGAAAAAGTATCAATTTTATTGGAGTAAGAAAAGATCGCGCACCAGAACAGAAACCACATGTTTACGATGTAGAAAATCTGACATTCTCCCAATCTTATAATCAGGTAGAACGTCATGATTACGAAGTCGAAGATTATGAAGATGAACAGTCCAATACGGCGGTGAATTATGCATACACTTTTCAGCCAAAGGAAGTAGTTCCTTTCAAACAAACGAAGTTCATGAAGAAAAGTGATTACTGGAAGATGTTAAGTGATTTCAATTTTAATTATTTACCATCAAATATTACTTTTAATACCAATGTTTTAAGACAAAGTAATCGCCAGCAATATAGAGATGTTGAGACACAGGGAATTGGTCTTGATCCGCTTTACAGACGAAACTTTGCTTTTAATTATCAATATGGATTTGGTTATAACCTGACAAAATCATTAAAAATAAATTATAACGCCGCTTCAAATAATATTGTGAAAAATTATTTGAATGAAGATAATACGCCTAAAGAAGATTTTAATATCTGGGATAGCTATTGGGATGTAGGAACTCCAAATCAACACTTACAACAATTTGTATTGAATTACGATATTCCGATTAATAAAATTCCACTATTAAGTTTTGTGAAAGCGAGTTATTCATACACGGCTGATTATAGCTGGCAACGATCTTCAACTGCATTGTCTCAATATGTTGACCCGGATGGGAATATGTTTGATTTAGGAAATACGATCCAAAATGCGAATTCAAATACATTGACAACTACCCTTAATATGAATCTGTTGTATAAGTATTTAGGTTTGACTCCGGGTGCAAAATCCGCTGCAAAGCCTAAACCAACAGCTCCGCCAAAACCGGGAGAGAAAATTGTTAATACGGCTAAACCAGTAACTAAGAGTAGTCCGTTTTATGACGGTATGATTGGAGTTCTAACGAGTGTGAAAAATATCCAGTTTAACTATACTAAGAATAGCGGAACTGTGTTGCCGGGTTATACGCCTGGAGTTGGTTTCTTTGGAACGGCAAAACCGTCATTAGGATTTGTTTTTGGAAGTCAGGATGATGTACGTTTTGAAGCAGCGAAAAATGGCTGGTTAACCAATTACGATAATTTCAATCAAAACTTTACACAAGTTACAAACAAGCTTTTAAAAATAACAGCCAATATTGATTTGTTCCCTGATTTAAAGATTGATTTAGCGATGGATCGTGCTTATTCTGAAAATTCATCAGAACAATACAGTGTTGTAAACGGAGAATATACACCTTTATCGCCTTATACTTATGGAATGTTTTCTATTTCGACCGTATTGATAAAAACATCTTTTTCGACTAGTAATGAAATTGAGTCTGCTGCATTTGATGAATTTAGAAGTAACCGTTTGGTTATTGCAAATCGTCTTGCCGAAGAACATTATGGCGCAGGAACTGCAATCCCGAGATATGGAGATTCAAATAATCCAATTCCGGCAGAAACAGATCCGAAGTATGCAATTTATGTGGCTAACCAAGGATACCCAATAGGTTTTACAAAAAGTAATCAGGCTGTTTTATTGCCTTCCTTTTTAGCGGCCTATTCCGGAGGAAATGCTTCGAGTACTTCAACAGATATCTTTAGAAGTTTTCCAATTCCAAACTGGAGTATAAAGTACAACGGCTTAATGCGATATAAATTTTTCAAAGATAAATTTAGACGTTTTTCATTACAACATAATTACAGGGCATCATATACTATAAATCAGTTTAGATCTAATTTTGATTATAATGAAAAACCGGGAGGACAGGATGTAAATACCAATTTCTATAACCAAACCATTATGTCTAATGTCAATTTGGTAGAGCAATTTAGTCCGCTTATCCGTATGGATTTTGAATTGAAAAGCTCTTTAAGAGTATTGACTGAAATTAAAAAGGACAGAGCATTGTCAATGAGTTTTGATAATAATTTATTAACAGAAGTTAAAGGTTTGGAATATGTTGTAGGTTTAGGATATCGTTTTAAAGATGTTATTTTCTCTTCAAGACTGGCAGATAACCCAACGGGAATTATAAAAAGTGATATCAATATAAAAGCCGATTTCTCTTATAGGAATAATGAAACTCTGGTTCGTTATTTAGATTATGACAACAACCAATTGGCAGCCGGGCAAAATATCTGGTCACTAAAACTTACGGCTGATTATGCATTTAGTAAAAACCTGACTGCAATATTTTATTACGATCACTCGTTCTCAAAAGCTGTAATATCAACGTCATTTCCGCTAACTAACATTCGATCAGGTTTTACACTTCGATATAATTTCGGAAATTAATTTTTTCGTTTTCTAAACGGGATTTAATTAGAAGATTGTTACATTTGTGGCTTCAAAATTCAATTATCAATTTCAAAAATAGTATTATGAGCATACCAGCAAATTTAAAGTACACAAAAGATCACGAATGGGTTAGCATCGAAGGAGATGTTGCAACTGTAGGAATTACTCATTTTGCTCAAAAAGAGTTAGGAGATATCGTATATGTTGAAGTAGAAACTTTAGATCAAACACTTGATAAAGATGAAGTTTTTGGTACGGTAGAAGCTGTAAAAACAGTTTCTGATTTGTTTTTACCTTTAACAGGAGAAATTATTGCTTTTAATGATAGTTTAGAAAGTGCACCGGAAACAGTAAATTCTGACCCTTACGGAGCTGGATGGATGATTAAAATTAAAATTGCTGACGCATCAGAAATAGATTCTTTATTATCTGATGAAGCTTATAAACAACTTATCGGTGCCTAAACAACTTCTTTTAATTTGGGCGATTATTTGTTCAGGTATCATTACTTATTTTTGTTTGACAAATTCAAGTAATATTCCGGCGATAAATTTTCCAAGTATTGATAAAATCGTTCATTTTTGTTTTCATTTTGGATTTACAGTTTCCTGGATTTTGTTTTTCAAAAAAGAACTGAAAGGAAAAGAGGCTAACGATTATAAAGCTTATCTTATTTCGTTTATATTTTCAGTTTTTTTTGGAATTACAATCGAAATTTTGCAAGGTGTATTAACAACAACAAGAATGCCGGATGTAACAGATGTTTTATCAAATACAATTGGTGCAACCACCGCTGTTTTTTCTGCTATAGCTTTTAGGAAACAAATAGATAAAATAATAGGAATATAATTACCCACTTCGGTGGGTTTTTTGTTGTCAAAAAATCAAGCTTACTAAGTAATGTTTTTTTACGAATTTTAAATGTATTTTTGTCGAAATTCGATGTAACATCAAGATCATGAATATTAAACAATATTTAGATTCAACCTATTTGAAAACTGCTTCTCAGGCCGGACTTTCGGAGGAGCAAAATATCGACGTTATTAAAAAGGCGATTAATGAAGCAATTGCTGAAGGTTTTAAACTAATTATGATAAGGCCTAAGCATGTTGTTTTAGCTAAAGAAATGATTTTAAAAGCCAATTCAAATTTACTTGTTGGTACCGTTATAGATTTTCCTGAAGGTAAATCGTCAATTGAAGATAAAATTAAAGAAGCAAATCAGGCAATAGAAGATGGTGTAGATGATTTAGATTTTGTATGTAATTATGAAGCTTTTAAAAATGGTGAAATTCCTTTAGTAAAAGAAGAAATTGTAATAGGTACACAAATTGGATTGGCCCACAATAAAACAGTAAAATGGATAATTGAAGTTGCTGCTTTAAGCGATAAAGAAATTATCCAACTCTCTGCGTTGATAAAAAATGTTGTTATATCAAATTTTAAAGAAGACGATTATGCTTCTGTTTTTGTGAAATCATCAACAGGATTTTATAAAACTGAAAATGATTTGCCAAACGGAGCGACAATTCCTTCGATTATAATGATGCTGGAAAATGCATCACCTTTGCCGGTAAAAGCTGCTGGTGGAGTGCGATCTTATGAAGATGCAATTGAAATGATTCGTTTAGGTGTTAAACGAATTGGAACTTCGGCAGCAAAAGAAATTGCAAACGGTGACAATTCCCCAAATGAATATTAAATGAAAACCAAAATTTACGTGAATAAGATTTTTTTATCCCTTACTTTTACATTAATTACATTATTTGTTTTTTCGCAAGAAACTAATAATTCTTCTGTAAAACCTGGTTTTACCACAGAACAGTTTCCTGTTTTTCCAAATTGTGAAAATTTAGAATCTAAAAAACTGGAAAATTGTTTTTATAAAGAAGTCCAGGATTTCGTCTTTCAAAATTTTCAGGTTCCTGAAAATTTAAAACAAACCAATTATCAAGGAGAAGTAAAAGTCCTTTTTGAAGTTGATGCAACTGGTGTGTTTAAAGTGATTTATGTAAATGCTGCCAATGATGCACTGTCTGAAGAAGCAAAGAGGGTTTTTGGTCAATTTCCTCAAATCAAACCGTCAACTTATAATGGAAGGCCAACGTATTCAAAGTATACAATTTCAATTGGAATTCCCTTAAAAAGTACGGAGCAGATTGCGTCTGAAGCGCTGGCTGCTGCGGAGATTTTAAAGCCGGTTGAAAAACCAATGACAGAGCTTGATAGCATAGTTTATAAAAAATACAATAACCCTGAGTTCGAAAGTCATTTAAATATTCCGTTTTCTCATAGTTATTACGCACAATTTGATGGAGCAATGAATCAGGTTGGAAGTAATAATCATACCGCTTCAAAACCATATACTTATGCTGAGGTTTCGAAATATTATAATTTGAAAGCCGTTAACGAGTCACTTAAAAAGAATGTTTCAACCTGGCTGGGAAGGAAATGGTGGAATGAAAATTTGGTTCAGATTCAAGGTGAAGATTATTGGTTAACGTTAAATCCTGTAGTCGATTTGCAAATGGGTAAAGCATCAGATCTTGACGCATCCTATACCTATGTGAATACACGAGCTTTAAATTTTAGAGGTGGTTTAGGAAAACAGATTAATTTTACAACCACGGTTTTTGAAAGTCAGGGAAGGTTTGCAGGTTATTTTAATGATTATGCAGAAACATTAAAACCTTCAGGAGGAAATCCGGCAATTATTCCGGGAGTTGGTATTGCAAAAAGATTTAAAACAGATGCATACGATTTTCCTTTAGCGGAAGCTAATATTACCTATGTACCAAGCAAATTCTTTGATTTACAATTAGGTTATGGGAGGAATTTTATCGGAGATGGTTATCGTTCATTGTTAGAGAGTGATGGAGCCAGTCCATATCCGTATTTTAAAATCAACACGACTTTTTGGAAAATAAAATATACGAACACCTATATGTGGTTAAAAGATGTTCGTCCTGATGTTACGGTTGAGAAAACATACGCATCAAAATTCATGGCAAATCATTATTTAAGCTGGAATGTTTCAAACAAATTAAATTTAGGTTTTTTTGAATCTGTAGTTTGGACTGATAGTAATAATAGAGGTTTTGATGTCAATTTTATAAATCCAATTATCTTTTACCGTACTGTTGAATTTGCATCGTCTTCTAAAAGTGGTAATGCGCTTTTAGGATTTACTGCTAAATATAAATGGAATAATAATGTTAATTTATATGGTCAGTTTTTGCTGGATGAATTTTCGGTTGGAGATATGGCGGCCGGAGAGCAAAGTTGGAAAAATAAATTTGGCTACCAATTAGGAGCAAAGTATTTCAACGCTTTTAAAGTGAAAGATTTACTAGTTCAATTAGAATACAATCATGTACGCCCTTATGTGTATTCACATAGTGCTGTTATAACAAATTATGGTCATAATAACCAAAGTATTGGCCATCAATGGGGAGGAAATTTTAATGAGCTTTTAGTAATTGGCCGATATCATAAAGGGCGTTATTTCGGTGACGCTAAATTTACAATTGGAACCAGAGGTCTTGATTTTGATACCGCTCAGAATAGTTTTAATTATGGAAGTAATATCTATAAGAGCTACGATGAAAAACGACCTTACGATAAGGGAGTTGAAGTAGGGCAGGGGAATAAAACAAGTATTTTTATTGCCGATATTCAGGGGGGATATTTGATAAATCCAATGACAAACCTGAAGTTATTTGGAAGTTTTATCTATAGAAATTTTGATCCGACACAAGAAACAGCTACAACATTCAAACAGAGCACAACCTGGTTTACAATCGGATTGCGTACTGATGTCTTTAATTGGTATTTTGACTACTAGTATTTAATAAGATTTTTCGAAATAATTGTGTTAAAGATTTGCAAGTCCTTATTTTATATAGGTTTTATTGAAAAAAATCTAATTTTATAGTCAGGAATTGTACAATCTAATTTGTACATTTGCACCACTCAAAAAAAACATACAAACAATAACGGTTTGAATACTACAAAAAATACATTTTCATTAAAATCAATATTTCAGGATTTCAAAGAAATAACTAAAGCAGGATTAGCTATTAGTGTTTTGTTCTCTTCAATTGCGGGATATTTATTGGGTGTAAATGATGAACACCCTTTTAAATGGAGTGTTTTGGCGATTTTGTCAATCGGTGGATATTGTATGGTTGGAGCATCAAATGCTTTTAATCAGGTAATTGAAAAAGACATCGATTTATTAATGGATCGTACAAAAAACCGTCCTGTTCCGGCGGGGAGAATGTCTCCAAATATGGCTTTGTTTGTTGCCAGTTTACTGACTATTTTAGGTATTGGTTTGTTGTATTCAATAAATGCAAAGTCGGCAATGTTTGCTGCAATTTCAATATTTTTATACACTAGTATTTATACGCCATTAAAAACGGTAACTTCGTTATCAGTTTTTGTTGGTGCTTTTCCAGGTGCAATTCCATTTATGTTGGGCTGGGTAGCAGCTACAGGAGAATTCGGTATCGAAGCCGGAACCTTGTTTTTAATCCAGTTTTTCTGGCAGTTTCCTCATTTTTGGGCTATTGGATGGTTTTTGTATGAAGACTATGAAAAAGCTGGAATCTTCATGCTTCCAACAGGCAAAAAGGATAAAGGCACTGCGTTACAGGTTATTTTATATACAGTTTGGTTAATCATAGCCTCCTTATTACCTGTTTTAGGGTATACAGGACAGTTATTCATTAGTCCCATTGCTGCAGTTATAGTGTTTTTATTAGGATTGTGGATGTTGTTTTATGCTGTAAAGCTGTATCAAATACGAACGGCAAAAGCAGCCAGAACATTAATGCTGGTAAGTGTTTCGTATATATCGTTACTTCAAATAGTGTATATAGTAGATAAATTTTTAAGATAGTTATGGAAATGACAATGACAACAGGTGAGGAACAATTACAGAAATCAAAATCGGCTAAACTGATTTTGTTATTCGCTATGGTAAGTATGACCATGATGTTTGCCGGACTTACAAGTGCATTTGTAGTAAGTAAATCAAGAGCTGACTGGTTGAAGAATTTTGAACTGCCAACAGCATTTTATTACAGTACAGTAGTTATTATTGGTTGCAGTATTACTTTTTATTTGGCTAAAAAAGCAATTCAAAAAGACAATAGAAGCGCAACAACGGCATTGCTTTTAGGAACATTAACGTTAGGTGTTTTATTTGTGATTTTGCAATTTAAAGGTTTTGGACAAATTGTAGAAAGCGGGTATTATTTTACTGGAGAAGGTAGCTCGATTACTACAACTTTTCTTTATGTGGTAACGGTTACACACTTATTACACTTGGCTGGCGGACTAATTTCACTTTTAATTATAATTTATAATCATTTTAAACAAAAATACAATTCGACTCAAACTCTTGGTATAGAACTAGGTGCGATGTATTGGCACTTTTTGGATTTATTATGGGTATATTTATTTTTATTTTTATATTTCTTTAAATAAGAAAAAAACGTAAATTTGGGAACTTTTTAACGAATATCTTTTATGGAAGCGACAGTTACTACTGCAAATAACGAAGAAAAAACTTGGGGAGGCGGCAATGAGCCATTAGGAGCAAGTTATGGTAAAATGATGATGTGGTTTTTTATCGTATCAGATGCCCTGACATTCTCTGGATTCTTGGCGGCTTATGGTTTTTCTAGATTTAAATTTATTGAAACCTGGCCTTTGGCTGATGAAGTGTTTACTCACTTCCCATTTATGCATGGCGTTTCGGCTCCTATGTATTATGTGGCCTTAATGACTTTTATTTTGATTTTCTCATCTGTAACAATGGTTTTGGCTGTTGATGCAGGTCACCAATTGAAAAAAACAAAGGTTGCTATTTATATGTTCTTAACTATTATTGGAGGTTTGATCTTCGTTGGTTCTCAAGCCTGGGAGTGGAAAAACTTCATTAAAGGAGAATATGGTGCAGTTGAAACAGCAGGTGGAAGTTTATTGCAGTTTGTTGATGCACAAGGAAACAGAGTAGCTCTTGAAAAGTTTGCTGTGAAATTGCCAGAACAAAGACAAGCGCTTACAAGAGCAGAAGGTATGTGGTTTGTAGAAGATGCAGAAACACGACCTACCTATTCTGTTGCTGAAGTACAGGCTGGTTTTAAAGCACATCCTGAGTTATTGATAAGAACGGAGCAGCTTACTGATAAAAAGAAGAAAACGGTATTGACAAGAGCAGAATCTGAGTCTCGTCTAAGTACTGCAAAATATGTAGTAGAAGGAGCTAACTTAACCAGAAACGAATACGGAAGTAAATTATTTGCTGATTTCTTCTTCTTCATTACTGGATTCCACGGATTCCACGTGTTTTCAGGAGTTATAATCAATATCATTATTTTCTTTAATGTATTATTGGGAACTTACGAAAAAAGAAGAAGTTACGAAATGGTAGAGAAAGTTGGTCTATACTGGCACTTTGTCGATCTAGTTTGGGTATTTGTATTTACAGTTTTCTACTTAGTTTAATTTTTAAGATTTATCATTATGTCACACGGCCACGAATACGTATCAAATACAAAAAGAATCTGGTTTGTTTTTGGATTGCTATCAGTTGTAACAACAGTTGAAGTTTTCCTTGGAATTGTTAAACCAGGATTTTTAGAATTCAATCATTTTGTAGGTTTGAACTTGTTGAACTGGATATTTTATATCTTAACAATATTCAAAGCATATTATATAATATGGGCATTTATGCACATGGAAGGTGAAAAAAGTAGTCTTAGATGGGCTGTTGTATCGCCAGTTATTTTCCTAGTTTTATATTTATTGTTTATTCTGTTGACAGAAGGGCATTATATTTATGGGGTTTTTAAAGATTCTACTATTAAATGGAATTTTTAACATGATATTAATTCGAAAAGAAGCTCCGTTTAACGGAGCTTTTTTTATTTTTGTACTTCAATAACTTCCGTTAATAAAATGAAAAAAAATATAGTTCTCTTTGTACTTTTTGTTCTGCCAATTGTAGCCTATTTGTTTTTTGCTTCAGGAGTAAACAGTTTTACTAAACTTCCCACAATAACTCCTAAAATTGCTGACCTTGGTAATTGGAAATCACTAAAAGGCGAAAAAGTAACCTTAAATAATAAGATAACTATTCTTGGGTTTTCTGGTTCTGAAATTTTAAAAAATAGAGGAAACTTTTTCAATCTGAATGAAAAAATCTATCAACGTTATAATGGTTTTAAAGATTTGCAGTTTGTAGTGGTTTGTCCTTTAGGAACAGAAAAAGATGCCCAAAAAATTGTTGAGTCTCTTGGCGCTTTTACTGATGTTTCAGGTTGGCATTTTGTTTTTGCTTCCTCTGCGGAAATTAAAACCTTCTACGATCAATTGCATTTAAAAGGAAAATTAGATCAAGATCTCGGAACATCAAATGTTTATATAGTAGATAAAGAACGAAATTTAAGAGGAAGAAAGGGCGCTTCGAAAGATAAAAAAGACGAATATAAAGAGGGTTATAATACCTTTCATCCTTCTGAATTAAGCAATGAAATGCTGGATGATTTTAAAATCATATTATACGAATATCGCGCTGCTCTTAAAAAGAATCATAATGCCACAAAAGAACTTTAATCTTTAAAATATGTTTAAAAACAAATCATATATCGGAATTTCGTTTATCATTTTAATTTTCGGAATTTACGCAGTGCCAAAAATTGTTGACAGAATAAAAAATGGCGAAGTTGTAAAAGGAAATCGTTTGGATAACGTAGGTTTGAAAACTTCAAAATCTGACACCAAATTATTGACTATTGGCCCAGCTCCTAAATTTGAACTAACGAATCAGGACAACGTTAAAATATCAAATGAATCTTATAAAGGGAAAGTATATGTGTTAGAGTTTTTCTTCACAACTTGTCCATCTATATGTCCAAAGATGAATTTAAGTATGCTGGAAATTGAGAAAACTTTTTTCGGAAATCCAAACTTTGGAATCGTTTCCATTACAATCGATCCGGCTCATGATACGGCACAGGTTTTAAAAGATCACGCTAAATTACTTGGCGTGAAATCATCAAACTGGAATTTCCTGACAGGAGACAAAGCAACCATTATGGATTTGTCAAACAAAGGATTTAACCTGTATGCTGGCGAAAATGCTAAAGTAAATGGAGGTTTTGAACATTCTGGTTTGTTTGCCTTAATTGATAAAGATGGAAATATTCGTTGTAGAAAAGATGAATTCGGAAACCCGATTCTATATTATGACGGATTAGATAAAAAAGGAGTTAGAGATATTCAGGAAGACATTAAAATATTATTAGAAGAATAAAATGGAAGATCATTCATTAGAAAAAAAATACAGCAAGTTTATTGTTGCTGTATCAATCATAATTCCGGTTGTCGTGGCTATATTATTTGGTGTTAAGCTAAAAGACTTCGGAATTAATGTTGAGCCGCTTTCATTTTTACCTCCAATTTACGCAACGATAAACGGAATTACAGCAATTGTTTTAATATGGGCTGTTTTGGCTATTAAAAATGGAAAACGTAAACTTCATGAGCAATTAATGACTTCTGCAATTGCTTTGTCCGTAGCCTTTTTAGTGATGTATGTTGCGTATCACATGACCGCAGATTCTACTAAATTTGGTGGTGAAGGTGTAATACGTTATGTTTATTTCTTCATTCTAATAACTCACATTTTATTGTCTATTGCAATTATTCCGTTAGTATTAATAAGTTATGTCAGAGCGCTTGCACAACGATTCGACAGACATAGAAAAATAGCTAAAATAACTTTTCCACTTTGGTTGTATGTTGCAGTTACAGGTGTTGTGATTTACTTAATGATTTCTCCTTATTATGCATAAAATAGAAAATAGAATACAGAATAAAGAAAATAGAATAGAAAACAGAAGAAGAGTTAGGGATTTAATCTCAACGAAATACTTTTATGTTCTTTTCTCTATGTTCTTTTCTCTTGCAGCTAATGCTCAATGCGCCATGTGTCGTGCAGCGCTTGCGGGAGATTCTAATACAAAAAAAGCAGAAGCAGTAAATGACGGTATCGTTTATTTGATGGTAATTCCGTATTTACTTGTTGGAATTATAGGTGTTTTAATTTATAGAATGTACCAATCAAAAAAGAAAAAAGCAGTATAATTTTTATACTGTTTTTTTCTTTTTTGATGAGCTTGTAACTTTTTATTTTAAGCCATCAACAGAAACATTTACTGTTCCGTTTACCTTTATAAAAGCTATAATGGCCTGATTTGTCAATTGAATTTTGTCAAACAGGATGTCTTCCATTTTTCCATTTACAAACACACCTGGCATTGGAGAATAGTTTTTAAGATAAGACGCCATGCTTTTTTTGCCTTCTTCTAAATTAGGCTGGATCGAATAGCGACAACTTTGTTCCATTTTTTTTAATATGTAGCCCTGTCCTAACCAGCTTGCGGTACGCATCAGTTTACTTTTGGTATCTAAGACATAATCAAGTTTGTCAAAATAAATTTCTTTTGTCTGCGGATTATATTGTGGAAATCCATTTAAATAAAGCGTTCCGTTTATGGATCCTAAAACATCCAGCGCAATCACCATTTTCCCGTCTTTATGCCAGATTGTAACATTTTTTACTGTTATTTTTTTGCTTCCGGAACCAAATTCCTGGCCTGCAAAATTTTTGGTCATTATTTTAGAAGCATCAATGTAAGTTGAAATTGCTGCGATATTAGCTGAAATCTGATTTGGAATTTTAGCAACAGGTTTCAAAACAATTTTATTGGCATTGAATTTAGATTCAGGTTGTTTACCAACAATAGTTTCCATATTACATTTCACTCCCATATCCAATAAAAACAAATCATTTTTAAGTTTTGCATTGGTTGAATAAATTTCAACTGGGGTAATTCGTAACCAGCTTTCATAAGTATCACTCATTTGAAATGGCGTGCATATTTTTTCTAAGGCTGATAAAACATTCGGTTTAAAATCCATTGATTTTTCTATCGCTTCATCAATTTTCTTTTCAATTTTAGATTTAAAAATAGAAATGGCAGGATTAACCAGATAGGTTATCGGCATGTTTTTTCCGAAAACGAGCATTGTCGGACTTTCGTTCCAATCTAGAGATTTAAATTCAGTTTTGGTGTTTAATTTCCAATTTGTCAATGCTACTTCACTAGATAGAGTAATAACTCCATTTAAATTAAATTCACGGGTATCATAAAGTTCGACACCGAGTTTTTTTGTTCCAATCCTATATTTGATAGTAGCTTTTAAAGGCAGAACTGTTTTTATCTTTTTATCTGGATTTGCAGGATCATTTTGAATTTTTATTGGCGCCTGTTTCCAAATTTTCATTTCAATATCATCATCTTCGATGTTATTGTCTTCATAAATTAATCCTGTTAAAATTGAGTTAGTCTGATTCTCAATATCGGTTAATTTTACCGTTATTGGCAGGTTAATAAAGGATGGATTCGCATCATAAACTAACGGACTGGCATCATCTGGTTCGGGTTTTAAAGTTTCTAATTTTTGCGATGTTGAACATCCGGAAAACAGTGTAAGTGCCGTGAATAAAGAGAAAATTGAAAAAAACTTCATTATTAAGATTTTTTTGATTGATGCAAAATTAAGAAAACAATTATATTATCTTAAAAATGTGTAACATTTGATAAAGAATCGAGTCTTATTGTAATATCAAAACGAAATTATTAACGTTTTCTTACCATAAATTACTTAATAAAAATGTTATTATTGTTTTAAAATTTAACAGTACCATGATAGAAATCAAAGATTTACATAAATCCTATAAAATGGGAAGTTCAGAATTACATGTGTTAAAAGGAATAAATTTTAATATTGAAGAAGGCGAGCTGGTTGCTATCATGGGATCTTCTGGTTCAGGTAAATCGACACTTCTTAATATATTAGGAATTTTGGACGAAGCTGATTCTGGTAGTTATATTTTAGATAAAACACCTATTAAAAAATTGAACGAAACGATTGCTTCTAAATACAGAAATAAGTTTTTAGGATTTGTTTTTCAATCTTTCAATTTGATCAATTATAAAACTGCGCTGGATAATGTGGCGATGCCATTATATTATCAGGGAATAAAGAGAAAAGAGCGATACGAAATTGCTATGAGATATTTGGAAAAAGTAGGTCTGGGTTCACATTCACACCATTTACCGAACGAACTTTCCGGAGGTCAAAAACAGCGTGTTGCAATTGCCAGAGCGTTAGCATCTAATCCAAAAGTTTTATTGGCAGATGAACCAACGGGAGCTTTGGATACTAAAACTTCATATGAGGTTATGGAACTTATTCAGGGAATTAACGATGAAGGTAAAACTATTTTGATCGTTACACACGAGCCTGATATTGCCGCAATGTGCAAGAGAAATGTGGTCCTGAAAGACGGATTAATTATCGATGATAAAAAGGTAGAACAAGTTAGAGCTTCATCTTATGTTTAATATTGAGCGTTGGCAGGAAATATTCGAAGCAATCTCCAAAAATCGGCTAAGAACATTCTTAACAGGAATTTCTGTGGCCTCAGGTATTTTTATTTTAGTGATTTTGCTTGGTGCGGGTAAAGGGCTTCAGAACGGAATTGAAAAACAATTCGAACGTGACGCTGCCGGAATTATTGAAGTTTGGTCCGGAACAACTACAAAAGAGTATAAAGGGTTAAACCCGGGAAGACAAATTCAGTATAGAGACGCAGACTTTAATCAATCTGTGCAGAAATTTGATGATAAACTAGATATGAGAGCCGCAACCTATAATTTTTGGGGAGCGCCATTTTCCTACGGAAAAGAATCTGGAAGTTATCAATATAGAGGTGTAACTCCCGATTATGGCGGAGTCGAAAATTTAAACATAGTTCAGGGAAGATATGTAAATAGTTCAGATTTGGCCAATAATGAGAAAGTGGCGTGTATCGGAATGAAAATTAAAACGGATCTGTTTAAAGACAAAGATGCTTTAGGTAAAGAAATCATAATCAATGGTATTAATTTTAAAGTAGTTGGTGTTTTTACTGATCCGGGAGGAGAAAGAGAAGAAGCCAGAGCTTATTTACCATTAACTACTGTGCAAAGAGCTTTTGGTGGCGGAGATAAAATAAGCAATTTGTTTTTTACGATGAAAAAGACAAATGATTATGACGAAGCTTTAGCGCAATCTAAAAAATTCACTCAAGATTTGAAGAATCTGCTGAAAAGTAGAAATATGGTAGCTCCTGAAGATGATGGTGGTGTTGGTGTTTATAATTCGGTTGAAGATGCCAAACAGTTTTATGATTTAAATCTTTATATCAGATTGTTCTTTTGGTGGGTAGGAATTTGTACGATCATTGCCGGAGTTGTTGGGGTAAGTAACATTATGCTAATTATTGTAAAAGAGAGAACAAAAGAAATTGGAATCAGAAAGGCTTTAGGTGCGTCACCATTTTCTATCATTTCAATGATATTGCATGAATCCATTTTTATTACAACAATTGCTGGTTTTTCAGGGCTACTAGCCAGTTTGCTCTTGCTTGAATTTGTGGGACCAATGGTGCAAAGTGAATATTTTCAACATCCCGAAGTCGATTTCAGCGTGGCATTGACAACACTAGCTCTACTTGTATTTGCGGGAGCATTGGCAGGATTTTTCCCAGCATATAGAGCAGCCAAAATTAAACCTATTGTAGCACTTAGAGACGAATAATTATGTTTAAGAAAGATAATTGGGACGAGATTTTACAGGCTTTAACAGCCAATGTTTTCAGAACAACTCTAACTGCATTTGGTGTGTTTTGGGGTATATTTATTTTGGTAATATTGTTAGCGGCCGGAAATGGTTTAGAAAATGGTATCAAAAAAGGTTTTGACGGAATTGCCACAAACACAATGTTTATGTGGAGCCAGACAACATCAAAAGCCTATAAAGGTTTGCCTAAAACCCGTCGTTACGATTTTAGAAATAGTGATGTAGCAGCATTAAAAGCAGCTTTGCCTGATTTATTATATGTTTCACCAAGAAACCAATTAGGTGATTTTAACGGGACAAATAATGTGGTGCGCGGTACAAAGACTTCAGCATTTACTGTCTATGGTGATTATCCGGAGTTGATTAAACAACAGCCAATGGATATCATTAAAGGTCGTTTTATCAACCAGCAGGATATTTTGGAGAGAAGAAAAATTGCTGTGATTGGAAAAGGTGTTATTAGTGAATTGTATGGAAAAGAAGAAGAAGCGATTGGGACTTACATAAAAGTAAATGGAATTAACTTTATGGTAGTTGGCGTTTATCATTCTAAACAGCAAGGCGGAAATGCAGAACAGGAACAGAAGAATATTTTCGTCCCGTTTACGACTTTTCAACAAGCGTTTAATTATGGAGATAAAGTGGGCTGGATGGCGCTTACGGCAAAAGATGAAACTTCAATAACCGATTTAAAGCCAAGAATTCTGGAACTTATAAAATCACTTCATTCCATAAATCCGAAAGATGACAGAGCCGTAGGTAATTTCGATTTGTATGAGCAATTCAACAAAGTGCAAAGTTTGTTTAACATCTTAAAAATCATTGCCTATTTCGTAGGAACACTGGTTTTGATTTCGGGCGTGATTGGAATTTCAAATATTATGCTTATTGTAGTTAAGGAACGTACAAAAGAAATAGGAATTCGTAGAGCTTTAGGTGCAACGCCTGGCGCTATTCGCGGACAAATTTTATCTGAATCTATATTTTTAACTATTATTTCAGGAATGTTTGGAATTGCAGTAGCAACCGGAATTATTGCCCTCTTAAATATGGTTTTGGATTCGATGCCCCCCGAAAGTAATACTATGTTTGCGAACCCGAGTGTAGATTTAAGAGTAGTATTTGTTGCTTTATTAATATTAGTAGGATCTGGTTTGCTGGCAGGATTTATTCCGGCGCAGACCGCAATTAATGTAAAGCCTGTAGATGCTTTACGAACAGAATAAATTATCAATCAAAATATAATCGATTAAATCAAAAACAAAATGAAAAAAGGAGTAACCGTAACCATTTTAATCTTTATTGCTTTAGTTTTCTTTGGCGCACTTTACTATTTGTATGCGAAAAATCAAGAATCACCAATCGTTTTTAAAACAGAGAAAGCAGAGATTAAAACGATCGTAAAAACCACCATTGCAACTGGTAATATTCAACCTGATGAAGAGGTCCTAATCAAACCAAATATCTCAGGTATTATCGAAGAGGTATATATCAAAGCTGGTGAGAAAATTAAAGCAGGCGACATGATTGCTAAAATTAGAGTTGTTGCCAATGTATCTAATGTAAGCAGTACTCAAAATCAGGTACAAACAGCTAAAATTGCATTAGATAATCAGGAGAAAATTTATAAAAGACAAAAAACCTTATTTGAAAAAGAGGTAATCTCTGCTAACGATTTTGATGCAGCTCAATTAGCTTATACTCAGGCGAAACAAAATTATTTAGCTGCGAGACAAAGTTTGGATATTGTAAAAACAGGAACAACAACATCATTAGGAAGTTATGCCAATACTTTAATACGTTCAACTGTAAACGGAATGGTTTTGGCTGTTCCGGTAAAAGTGGGAAATCAGGTTATTGAAAGTAATAACTTTAATGAAGGAACTACAATTGCCAGCGTTGCAGATGTTGGGAGAATGATTTTTATTGGAAAAATCGATGAATCTGAAGTAGGAAAAATTAAAGTTCAAATGCCAATTGAAATTACTGTTGGTGCAATTGAGAATAAAAAATTCGATGCTCTTCTGACGGATATCGCTCCAAAGGGTATAGTAGAAAATGGTGCAATTCAATTTGAAATAAAAGCTTCTTTAGAAAACAGAGATGCTACTTTTATCAGAGCCGGATTAAGTGCAAATGCTTCTATTATTTTAGAGAAAGCAGACAAAGTTTTGGCAATTAAGGAATCGTTAGTTCAATTTGACAAAAAAACTCAAAAACCTTATGTTGAAATCGAAACAGGACCACAGAAGTTTCAGAGAAAAGATTTAGTTCTGGGTGTTAGCGACGGAATATACGTTCAGGTTAAAAGCGGTATTAAGGATTCAGATAAAATTAAAATCTGGAATCAGGGCTTGATCAGTGAAGGAGAAGAAAAAAAATAATTTGAAAGTATAAAGAGTTTTTTGGGTTTATAAAATGTTAAATTTGCATAGTGTTTGCTATGCTTTCATTCAAAATATATGAAAATAAATAAATATAATAGTCTTGTTTTTGCTATACTTTTAGGGTTTGGATTATCAGCCCAGGCACAAACAAAACAATGGACACTGGAAGAATGTGTGCGATATGCACTAGACAATAATATCACAATAAAATTATCAGAACTAGATGTAAAAAATGCTGATATAGATAAAAAAGATGCTTTTGGAAATTACCTTCCGTCAGTAAATGGAAGTGCTTCACACTCCTGGAATATTGGTTTGAATCAGGATGTTACGACAGGTCTTTTGCGTAATCAGACAACTCAATATTCATCAGTAGGTTTAAATGCGGGAGTTGATATTTACAAAGGTTTACAGATTCAAAATACATATAGAAGAACAAAACTTTCTATTATTGCATCACAGTATCAATTATTAAAAATGCAGGAAGATATTTCGCTGAATGTCGCG
This sequence comes from Flavobacterium sp. Root420, assembly GCF_001427905.1. Taxonomy (GTDB): domain Bacteria; phylum Bacteroidota; class Bacteroidia; order Flavobacteriales; family Flavobacteriaceae; genus Flavobacterium. The sequence continues at coordinate 43,370 of NZ_LMEF01000006.1, read as the reverse complement.
AATGCGTTTCTACAAATTCTATCTTATAAAGAAGAGTTAAAAGTAAAAAAAGAACAATTAGCGATTGATGAAAAGCGATTAAAACGTTCTGAAGAAATGGTAAATGCCGGAACAATTCCACGTGGGGATTTATATGATCTAAAAGCGACCATTGCAACAGATCAACAGGCGATTACTGTTTCAGAGAATAATTTACTGATCTCAAAATTAAGTTTAGCGCAGCTTTTACAATTAAAAGAATTTGCAGATTTTGATGTAATAGATGATACAAATGCAAAAGATGAAAATAATATCATGGCGCAAAACCCAATTGATATTTACAATAAAGCAAAAGAAACAAGAACAGAATTGAAACTGGCACAGACTAATCTTGAAATTGCTGAGAAAAATGTAGCTATTGCAAAAGGCGCTTATCAGCCTACGCTTTCTGGTTTTTATGGTTTTAATACCAGAGCCAGTTATAGTGATAAAGTTGTAGGAGTAGATGCTAATGGTGATCCGATTTTAGGAGGTCCAGATCCTGTTTTTCAACAATTTAGTGATAATAAAGGACATAATTTTGGGTTTCAGTTGAATGTTCCAATTTTCAACGGTTTCTCAGTTCGAAATAATGTAGAACGAAATAAAGTTAATTTAGAAAAATCTAAAATAGATTTAGAGCAAAAAAGTTTAGATTTGCAACGTAACGTTTATACTGCTTTTACAAATGCAAAAGGAGCGTTAAATACATATGAATCATCAACTGTAACTTTAGAAGCGAGACAGCAGGCTTATAATTATGCTAAAGAAAAGTATGATGTAGGTTTGATGAATTCATTCGATTTTACACAGGCTCAGACATTGTTGACAAATGCACAGTCTGATGTTATCAGAACGAAATACGATTACATGTTCAAAATAAAAATACTTGAATTCTACTTTGGAATTCCAATTGTCCCAATTATTACAAAATAATTTATTATGTCAAAAAAAACAGTTTATTTCTTAATAGGAGGCGCCGTAGTTATTATTGCAGTTTTAGTAGGTCTTTCAAAATCGGGAGTAATAGGAAATAAAGATGAAGGAAAAGAAGTAGAAATTTCAAAAGTAGTGGCTTCAACCATTGTCGAGACAGTTTCGGCAACAGGAAAAATTCAGCCGGAAATTGAAGTAAAACTTTCATCAATGGTTTCAGGTGAAATTATTGCATTAAATGTAAAAGAAGGTCAGGTTGTTAAAAAAGGAGATTTATTAGTAAAAATAAATCCGGATTTATATACCTCCGGATTAGATCGATCTGTTGCTAATTTATCTGGAACCAAAGCCAGTTTGTCGCAGTCTGAAGCAAGCTTTAAAGAAGCAAAAGCGAGCTACGAACGTAATAAAACATTATACGAGAAAGGTGTAATCTCAAAATCAGATTGGGATAAATCAATTGCAACTTTTGAGGTCGCCAAGGCTACCAAACAGAGTTCTTATTACAATGTTCAAAGCGCCTCGGCATCTGTAACTGAAGCTAAAGATAATTTGGGGCGTACTTTAATTTATGCTCCTGCAGACGGAACTATTTCGGTTTTAAATGTAGAATTAGGAGAGCGTGTTTTAGGAACGCAACAAATGGCTGGAACCGAGCTTTTGAGAGTGGCAAACCTAAACAACATGGAAGTTGAAGTGGATGTTAACGAAAATGACATTGTGAAAGTGAAAATTGGAGATGAAGCCAATGTTGAAGTAGATGCTTATTTAAAAAAGAAATTTAAAGGTATCGTAACGAGTATTTCTAACTCTGCAAGCTCGACGCTAACTTCAGATCAGGTTACTAATTTCAAGGTTAAAGTTCGTATTCTAAAAGAATCCTATCAGGATTTGTTAGAAGGCCAACCAAGCTCTTATTCTCCCTTTAGACCCGGAATGACAGCAACAGTTGATATTTTGACAAAAACAAAAGCAAATGTATTAGCAGTGCCTATTAGTTCAGTAGTTGTAAAATCAGATACGGCAGCCGTTAAGGATTTTACAGTAGAAGATCCTAATGAGAAAAAAGTAGTGCCAAAAAGTGATAAAAAATTCGAGTGTGTTTTTGTGAAAGTTGGAGATAAAGCTAAAATCAGAATCATTAAAACAGGAATTCAGGACGATACCAATATCGAAGTAATGTCTGGATTGAAGCCAGGTGATGTTGTTATTACAGGACCTTATACAACTGTTTCAAAAGAATTGAATTCTGGTGATAAAGTAAAGCTTAAAAAAGCTGAAGTTCCCAAAAAATAAATATTATAATCTTAAAAAATAAATACTTTGTCTTTTATTCTCAATATCGAAACGGCTACAAAAAACTGTTCTGTAGCAATTGCAAAAAATGGTGAAACAATTTTATGTAAGGAAATTGCAGAAGAAGGATATTCGCATGCCGAAAAACTCCATGTTTTTATCGAAGAAGCAATTGCCGAAGCAGGAATCACTGTTCAGGATTTAACTGCAATTGCAGTAAGTCAGGGACCTGGTTCTTATACAGGTTTGCGCATTGGGGTTTCAGCAGCAAAAGGATTGTGTTTTGCATTAAATATTCCGCTAATTGCTGTCGATACTTTGAAGACTTTAGCATCGCAAGCCAAAGTTTCTGAAGGTAAAATAATTCCAATGCTGGATGCCAGGAGAATGGAAGTTTACAGTGAAATTTTTAATGCGAACTTGGAAGTTGAAAGAGAAATCCAGGCAGAAGTTATTACAGAAGATTCTTTTGCTGCATATACGGATGTAATTTATTTTGTTGGAGACTGCGCAGACAAATGCAAACCAATTTTGACGAAAGATAACTTCATTTTTTTAGAAGATATAAAATACCCTTCAGCTTCGGCAATGAGTAAAATTAGTTTTGATAAATATCAAATAAGCGACACTGTAGATGTCGCTTATTTTGAACCTTATTATTTAAAAGATTTTATGATGGCACCTCCATCAAAAAAGTAATAAAACTTTTATTTTTGAAGCGTATACGGTTGAACTGAAATTCCGGCTTCATCTAAAGCTGCTTTACAGTTCTCTAGAGTTTCAGAGAAAACAGCACCATAGTTTACATTTTTTGCCCACGGACGTACTGAAAATTCTACGGCACTAGCTGTCAGGTTTTTTACAAAAACTTCCGGAGCAGGCTTTTTAAGTACTTTAGGATTTTTATTTAAAACATTTAAAAGAACTTCCTTCGCTTTTTTAATATCAGAATCATAGGAAACTGCAAAAGTCAAATCAGCTCTTCTTTCTCCCTGCATAGAATAATTAATGATCGTTCCGTTAGATAACGCACCATTTGGGACAAAAACAGTTTGATTGTTGGCAGTAAGCATTTTCGTAACAAAAATCTGAATTTCACTTACAGTTGCTATTACACCCTGAGCTTCGATAGTGTCACCAACTTTAAAAGGTTTGAAAACGATAATTAACATTCCGCCTGCAAAATTAGAAAGCGAGCCTTGTAGTGATAAACCAACTGCAAGCCCCATTGCTCCTAAAATGGCAACAAATGATGAAGTCTCGATACCAAGTTTTGAAATAAAGGTTACAAATAACAAAACTCTCAGTGCCCATATTAAAATATCGGAAAGGAATTTTGTAAGTGTCGGATCTAAATTTCTTTGAACCATTACTTTGGTAATAATTCTGTTTATTAATCGGATGGCATATATACCAATAAATAAAATTAGAAATGCCGAAACTAATTTTGGCGCATAATCAACTAGTACGTCAATGAATTTAGTGACGTATATACTAATTTGTTCTGGACTCATCATGTTATATTGAATAAAAAAACCTTCTCAAAACGAGAAGGTGTATTAGTAGTGCAAATATAAAGATATTTCTTCTATAAGAAAAATAAGTATCTATTCCTTATCAGCAATTTCGTCAGTAGGTTTTTCTTCGATAGTTGCTGCTGTTTCACTTGCATCAACCACAGTTTCTGAGGCAACTGTTTTAGTGTCGCTGGTTAATTCGTTTGTTTTTTCTTTTACAGAATCAATTACATCACTTATAGAATCGGTTGCTTTTTCAACATACTCACTAACAATATCCTTCGCCTGACCTGCATATTCAACTGCACTGTCAAGTAATGGTTCTGAAGCTTCTTTGGCTTTAGCGATAGTCTCTTCTGCAAAAGTCTCTGCTTTTTCAATATAAGGTGTAGCAGCTTCCTTGGCTTGCTCAAAAGTAGTTTCAGCCTGATTGGCCAAGTCTGTCGTGGATTCTTTGGCTGAGCCGAATAAATTCTTGAAAAATGAAGATAATCCCATAGTTTTATAATTGATTAGTTAATAATACAATATTAGACTTTTTTACAGGATTACAGCATGAATGTTAAAATAATTTATTGAAAGTTAAGAGATACGAGGTAATAAAAAAAGCGTCCACCAATGGCGAACGCTTTCTGTATTTTCTAATGTTATTTTTTATGCATTTACAGCTTCGACTTTAATAGCCTCATCATTTAACATGCTTTTCAACATGTTTTCGATTCCACTTTTTAGAGTAAAAGTAGAAGATGGACATCCGCTACAAGCACCTTGCAAAATAACTTTCACTGTTTTGTCATTTTCATTATACGAATCGAATGCAATATTTCCTCCATCGGCAGCAACGGCTGGTTTTACGTATTCTTCCAGGATGTTGATGATTTGTTGTGAAGTTACATCCAATTTATCAAAAGCTTCATCTTTAGTAACATCATTTTTTGTAGCAACTTCAATTAAACTTTCATCTAAAACAGTTCCTCCGTTTTCGATAAATTGTTTGATAAATGTTCTAACTTCCAATGTGATTTCATCCCAGTCGTTAATATCGTATTTAGTAACCGAAATATAATTTTCATCAATAAAAACTTCTTTTACATAAGGGAATTTGAATAATTCTTTTGCTAATGGAGAAGAAGCAGTTTGGTCAATATTTTTGTATTCTACCGGATTTCTGGTTAACATTCTGCTAACCACAAATTTTAGTGCCGCCGGATTTGGAGTTGTTTCTCCGTAAACCGTAATGGGTTGTTTTTTGGCTTTGTTTTCGTTGATTTTAATAATAACCCCACCTTTGTCTACAAATGCTGCAATTTGTTCTGCAACAGCATCTTGTACGTCTTCCCATTCTACAATACTGTATCTTTCGATAGCGATGAAATTTCCTGAAATGTAAACTGTTTTTACAAACGGAAGATAAAATAATTGTTGTGCTAATGGCGATTCTTGTGCCTCATCAATATTCTTAAATTCAAAATTTTGATTTTGAGTAATGAAATCTTCAAATTCAAATTTTAATATAGTCGGATTTTGAGTTTCCTTTATGGTGATTTTTGTCATGATTTGTAATTTTTCACAAATTTACTAAAGTTATTTTCTACTAATAGCTATATTTGGTTTTTTAATAAAATAATTAAGACTCTTTTCAAATAAATCGTATTAAATTAGGAGAGTCTAAAATATATTTAAACAATTTTGCCTTTATGGAATTTAGAATCAGGGTTTTATTCATATTTTTAATCACTTCGGTTTATTCTTATTCACAAGAAGGAATTCCAGTTTATTCAGATTATTTATCTGATAACTATTACTTGATTCATCCTTCTATGGCTGGAGCGGCAAATTGTGCGAAAATAAGATTAACAGCCAGAAAACAATGGTTTGGTCAGGATGATGCACCGGAACTTCAAACGTTAAGTTTTAACGGTCGAATAGGCGAGAGATCCGGGGCCGGAATTATTGTTTTTAATGATAAGAACGGTTATCATTCTCAAAAAGGCGTAAAGCTTACTTATGCACATCATATTATGTTTTCGAGAGATGAGATCGATTTGAATCAATTATCTTTTGGTATTAGTGGAGGAGTAATTCAAAATCAATTAGACGAAACAACGTTTGGAACAACATTTGACCCAATTGTTTCCGGACAGATTCAAAAAGATTCTTATTTTAATGTTGATGTTGGAGCGTCTTATAATTACTTAAATTTTTATGCTCACGCTACAGTTCAGGGACTGATCGAAACCAGAAGAGAATTGTATACGGATTATGAAAGTGATAATGTTAGAAAGTATCTTTTGAGCGCGGGATATGTTTTTGGTAAAAGTGAAAATATCACCTGGGAACCTTCAATATTGTTTCAAATGTTTGATCAGACGAAAGAAAAATCGATCGATTTAAACATGAAAGCGTACAAAAATATGGATTTTGGAAGCTTATGGGCGGCATTATCATATAGAAGAAGTTTTGATGGCGCACAATATCTTTCGGGAAGTGGTGTTTCATCTCAAAAATTGCAATATTTTACACCAATTATAGGTGTAAATTTTAAAAACTTTATGTTTGCGTACACGTACTCTCAAGTGATGGGAGATGTAAAGTTTGATACCGGCGGGTATCATCAAATTACTTTAGGAATCAATTTATTTTGTAAAAAGGAACGTTACGATTGTAATTGTCCGGCTATTAATTAATTTTTTATGCTAATTAAGTCTGTAAACGGAAAATCACCTTCAATTCCAGAGGATTGTTATGTTGCTGAAAATGCTACTATTGTTGGCGATGTTACATTTGGCGAATCTTGCAGTGTTTGGTTTAATGCTGTAATTCGTGGCGATGTTCACTTCATTAAAATTGGGAATAAAGTTAATATCCAGGATGGAGCAATCATTCATTGTACGTATCAAAAACATCCAACTATTATAGGAAACAATGTTTCAATTGGCCATAATGCAATTGTGCATGGGTGTACTATTCATGACAATGTTTTAATAGGAATGGGCGCGATTGTAATGGATAATTGTGTAGTTGAAAGCAATGCTATTGTGGCCGCTGGAGCAGTTGTTACACAAAATACAATTGTAACTTCAGGAAGTATTTATGCAGGTGTTCCTGCCAAAAAAGTAAAAGACATTGACCAATCTGATTTTGCAGGTGAAATCGAACGTATTTCAAACAACTATGTAATGTATTCGGGTTGGTTTAAAAACGAAGAATAAATTCTAAAATAAAAATATCAAAATAGAAATTCCAAATTCCAATCGTTGTCAGACATTCCTGGAATTTGGAATTTTATTTTTTTGGAATTTTAAAAAATTATAAATTGATCTTTTCGAAAAAGGTACTCTTATAACTTTCACTAATCGGAATTCGTTTATCACTAATTAAAACCTTATTTTTCTGAATCGATTTTACATGTTTTATATTGATGATATACGACCTGTGAATTCTCGAAAAGCCTTTGCTGGAAAGTAAATTCTCAAGTTTTATTAAACTGATTAAAGTCAGGGTAAATTTATTGTCTGTGGTATAGATTTTTACATAATCTTTTAGACCTTCAATAAATAAAATATCGGCAAAATTCATTTTTACATTCTCATATTCGGCTCTGACAAACATAAAATCCTGTTCTAATTCGGGAGCAGTAGTGTTTTCAGAAATAGCCTGAACCGTTGCTGCAGGATTGAAAATTTGCTGCGCACGTACTACCGATTTTAAAAAACGATGAAACGGAATTGGTTTTACCAAATAATCAACAGCACCAAGATTAAATCCTTCAACAGCATAATCAGAATAGGCTGTTGTAAAAATGATTAAAGGCTTTTTTTCTATGGTATTTAAAAATTCAATTCCAGAAAAATGAGGCATCTGAATATCCAAAAAAATCAAATCTACATTCGTCTGATTAATAAATGAAACGGCATCGATGGCATTATTAAAAGTGCTAACCAATTCCAGCGAATCTACTTTTCGGACAAAATCTTCTAATAATTCAACCGCTAAAGGTTCATCATCTATAATTACACATTTCATCTGTTTCAGTATTAGGTTATTAAATTTGTTTTGGCCTTCAAAAGTAGTTTTAAACCAGTAGATTAAGTTTTAAAGTTTTCATAAATTACAGTTGCTTGCAATCAATTTATTGGTGTTTGAATTTCATCTAATTTTAAATTTAAATGCACACGGTAATACTGATTGTCCTGTGTTATATCTAATTCATGTGCGTTTGGATAAAGCAAATCCAGACGATTTTTTATATTAGCCAACCCGATTCCTGAATTTTCAGGATCTTTTGTATAATCTTCAATAGTATTTTCTATCCAAAAATCAAGACTGTTTTCATGTATAAAAATTTTAATTTTTACGTGGGCCGCACCTTTATAATCGGTTCCGTATTTGAATGCATTTTCAACAAACGAAATCAGTAACAAAGGTTCTATAAATTTATTTCTGGTATCACCATGAACGTTTATAACAATGTCTTCAATATCGTTGAGCCTTAGTTTTTGTAGCTCAATATAATTCTGGATATAATTAATTTCTTTTTCTAAAGCCACCGTTTTATTATCCGTTTCATAAAGCATATAGCGCATTAATTCAGACAATGTTACGATGGCGTCAGGGACCAAATCAGATTTTTTGTGTGCCAACGAATAAATACTGTTTAAAGAATTAAATAAAAAATGCGGATTTGTTTGCTTACGCAGATAAATTAATTCAGTATTTGTTCGATGTGTTTCGGCAATTAATTTATTTTGTTGATTGTTGTAAAATTCTGTTAGTGTTCTAATTATAGCACTTATAGTTAAAATTAAAATGTAAAATAACGAAGGGCCAATTTTAAAAAACAAAGGCTGTCTTCTTGCCATTATGATGCGTCTTTCTCCTCTCATAAAATCAGTTGGACCTTCGGGCATTATTTTGGGAGGCAACATATTTGGTGGTCTCACATGATTGAATTCAGGAATGAAATAATTAATCCTGATTATCATAAAAAGAAGAATGAGCGCTAAAACAAAAGCAAAATAAAGCCAGTATTTTTTTTCTAAAAGCAAGGCAGGTACCAAATAAAAATAGTTCAGATAAAACAAAACAATTCCGGTAAACCATTGTACATAAAAATCATTGTTGATTCTAAACGGACTTTCATAAAATTGAATTAATGAGGTCAAAATAAAGAAAGCCCATATAATACTATGGAACAAAATTTTGTTTGAGCTGGTATTTTTGATGGTATTTATATTCATTTAGAATTTTATTTTTAATAAAATTAAATCATTTTTTGTTACCGTCGGTGATAAGTCTTTATTGAGTTTGTCGATTACCAGATTGCCTATTTTTAAGGCATCTTTTTCTGTTCTAAAGCTTTTTGTTTCGTTTATTACAGGTATAATTGATTGTTTGATTAAAATTCTATTCTTGGAGGCAATTGTATAACCCCAGCCGGTTGTGGTTTTGAATGATTCGATTTTGAATGCGCTCTTTTCAGTACAAGACGTCAGTAATAAAGTAAGTAAAAGAAAGAGCAAATTCTTCTGGGTTTTATTCCGGAAGAATTGCTTTTTTGTATTAATTATCATCATCATTTTGTTCTTCTAAAGGCTTAAACTCCCAGGCATCATCAAAATAAGTTGAACCTATTCTTCCAAGCATATAAAAGCCTCGATTATTTATTGCAAAACCAACAGCATCTGTTCGGGTAGAACCTTCCATTGGTGTTCTTTCAACCCATAAATCTGTAGATGGATTATACTCCCAAACTGTTTTAATACTTTCTCCACCCACAAGATATCCTAATCCATTCATGGCAAAACTTGAAGCATTCGCACGAACAAGGGCATAATCATCATTGAATGATTCATCATCATCCTCGTCTTTATCGATGTCCCTTTTTCTTGTCCAAACTTCTGTAGAAGGATCAAATTCCCAAAAATCTTCCTGATAAGTTCCGTTGTTAATTCCAGTTCCTAAATAAGCTTTGTCACCAATTACAAAAACGGTAGCATTTCGTCTTTTATTTCCGCTAAAACCGTTTACAAGTGTCCAGGTATTGGCCTGATCATTATATTGATAAAAATCTTTAAGATAGTTTCCATCATATCCGGTTCCAAAGTAAGCTTTTCCGCCAACCTGAAAACCTAATGCGCCATAACGGCCAGTTCCTGCAAAATCCGTTTTTTGAGTCCAGCTGTTGCTTGCCGGATCGTACTGGTAAAAATCTTTTAGTTTGTTAGTTCCATCATAACCAAGTCCAACATATCCTTTTTCATTTAATGCAAAACTTGAAGCAGAGCTTCTTCCCACACCAGTAAAATCAGCTTTTTGTTCCCAATAATCTCCATTAGAATTGTAAGCCCATAAATCTTTCAAATAAACATCTCCGGTATAGCCTGTTGCAATATACGCGTAATCTCCAATAACAAAACTAGTAGCACTAGATCTCGCAGGTCCGTCAAATGCTGATTTTTTGATCCAGTTTCCTATTAAATCATCATCGTCATCATCGTTGCTACAGCCTATAAAAAAGAGACTCGAAAACAGTGCCGCGAATAATATTCCTTTTTTTAAATTATTCATAGTGTATTAAATTTATTTATTGTTTGTATTTGATGCCAATGCCTAAAACATATCCGTTGCCAATATTAAAATCATATACTTCGTGATTATCACGATCAATCAGCGTATATTTTTTATTAAAATCATAGCCAGCTTTAAAATTTAAGAACCATTTACCATCAACATTTCTTTCATACTCAAAGGCACTGGTCATTTGTGATAAACTCACTTTTGTCGCCTCTTTATTTAGATTGATTTGTGAATCTAAATTGTAAAAATTTCCATTAAAACGGTTAGTGAGGTTGAACTTGTTCCGGCCATTATTTGAATATGATATTTTAGAATCCGGAAACCCAATCAGCAAACTACTTCTGTCATTCAGTTTATAGTTTAAAGACAAAACAGGTATGAATTTAGGATATCCAAAAACCGTTGTTCTGGCAGCACCAAAATTTAAATCTGTTTTAGAACCTAATTTTTGATGCACTTCGAAACTTCCTAAAATTGTTACATCAGAAATGCCTACATTTTGTTGAAAATTGACGGTCGGCGTAATAGTAAAATTCAAGTCTGTTTTTTTTGAAACATTTTGTGAAACTTCAAATTGGTTTTGTAATTGATTAAAACGATCCGGATTTTCAAATAATCCTGAACTTCCTAGTTCATAATTGACATTCAAGTGAGAATATTCTAATGTATTTGTTACTTTACTTTTGGCGTTTATTTTTTTATTGATTTTAAAACTAACATTGGTCTCGTTAAAATTAATTTTATCAGTAGGCTCCGTTTTTAAGTTCATATCTACAGATAATTTTTCCTGTGCTTTCATACTATAAAATGAAATTGTAAAAAGCGAACATATCAAAAACAGTATTTTCATTGTTTATTTATTGGTTCAAAAGTATGTTCCTAATGTTTTTAAAAAAAAGAAGATATATGTATGGCACGTTTTGATAGACAAAAGAGCCCTTTTGATGGCTGAATGAACAATTTGGTACTATAATGCTATTGTAGATGTTTTAATGCTATTTATAGTGTAAAAATGCTAGGCTGTATATGTTATAGTGTATTGCAGAAGAGCGCATTTTATATTTGTTCAAAAATTAATTATGTACAAGTTTATATTGATGTTGTTTTTGGCTGTCACTATACTTTCATGCGGTACAGATACAGATGCCGGTGAATTTGTTGTAGGATCAGATTATTTAGCTTTAAATAATAAAGTTGTTTTGATTGATACTGTAACAGTGGATATGTCAACTATAAATTTTGATTCTCTTGTTACTTCTAATCAACAGCGAATTTTAATTGGGAATTATGACGATCCTATTTTTGGAAAAGTAAAATCAAATAGTTATTTCCAGGTCGCGTCTAATACTTATAGTTTGAATACTGGTGGTTCAGATACAGAAACAGTAAACTACGTTTTTGATTCTATAGTAATGACACTGAAATATGATAATTATTATTATGGCGATACGACAAAAGTGCAAACTTTTGATATTCATCGTCTAACTCAGAAAGTTAAGCCTAATGTTGATGATAAAAGTTTTTATAATAATTCTACTTTGACTTATAATGATGAAAGTATTGGATCAATTTCATATAAGCCAAGGCCAATCGAAAAGGATTCTATCACAATTAAAATGAATGACACTTTTGGATCTGAACTTTTCCAGAAAATGAAAAAAAGGGAAGTGACGGACTTTGATAGTTTTACTGAATATTTAAAGGGATTTGTAGTAGTTCCTTCAACTTCTAATTCTTCGAGCGTTATTGGTTTTAATGCTTCAACAAGTGTTATACGATTGTATTATTCAAAATCTCCAAAAGATATCGATGAAGAGTCTTACGAAGTCGAGTTTACAATCTCAGATGTGACAAAACAATTTAATTCTATTTCTTCAGATAAAACAGGAACCTTACTCCAGAATTTACCCAATTCGAGTAGTAAATTGTCAAGTTCACTCACAAATCGACAGGGTTTTATTCAATCTGGTACGGGAGTAGCCTGCAGAATTGATTTTCCAAATATCAAGCAACTCAAATATATATCTGAGAAAGGTGCCATTGTTGACGCACAATTGCTTTTAAAACCGGTTAATAATTCGTATTCGGAACAATATCCACTAGCAGATTCTCTAAAAATTTATGTGGCAGACAATTTAAATAGAATGAGTGGTTCTTTGGTAAATTCTGCTGGAGCATCTGTCTACGGCATTTTAAATAAAAAAACAGACGAGTTTAATGAGAATGTAGGGTACACGATTCCTATTGGATGGTTTCTACAAAAAGAGATGTGGAAACAGTCTGATTCCAGATCCTCTCTGATTCTGACGTTACCGGTTATTTCTAAAGCGGTAAACAGAATTGTTCTCGGAGATCAAAAACATCTAAAAAATAAAATTCAGCTGAAAATTTATTACATCTCTTATTAAATGAAAAATAAAATAGTTTATTTAAGTTACTTCATATTGATGTCGCTAACTTCATTTTCACAAAGTATTTCAAGTTCTCCTTATTCGCTATATGGTGTAGGAAGTTTGTACGATTCTGATTTTGGTACTATTCCATCTATTGGATCGTCGGGAATCGCCTTGCCTTCCGCCACATTTATTAATAATCTGAATCCATCGTCATTAGGTTATTTACCTCAAAATCATTTTATGTTTGACATTGGTGGAAAAGCTATCGCAACAACTTATCAGAGTGGTTCGAGAGCGGAGAATCGTAACAATTTTCAATTTTCACATATTGCTTTTGCTTTTCCGGTTACAAAGAATTCGGGATTTAGTGTGGCTTTGAGGCCTTATTCGAGTGCAACATTTAAAATCTCTAATTTAAAATTACCGATTGAAAATAGCCAGGAATATTATTATATGACTGCCACTGGTTCTGGGGGATTAAATAATTTTGATTTCTCATACGGATATCGATTTGGAAAGAAAGTATCAGTCGGAGTTTCAGCTGCTCTATTGTTTGGAAATACAGTTGATGATCGAAGTTTTTTAATACTAAATTCAGTTACCACTATTCATAAAAAAACAGACTATAATGGTTTGCGTGCGACTTTGGGAGCGCAATATAAAATTGATTCCACTTTAACAATTGGTTCAACGTTTAAAATGCCAACTCAAATAAAAGCTTCTAAAGTCCAGACGGTTCAAACTATTGCTGATGAGGTTGTGACTAGCATAGAATCAGATGTTGTTTCAGATACAGATGATTATTATATGCCTTTGGAAATTGGAGTGGGGATTAGCAAACGTTTTAAAAATAATTTAAACCTGACTTTAGATTATGAAAAAAGTTTATGGAATGATTCTAATCAATCTGAATTGTATGGAGATTTTGTGAATCAGGATCGATTTGCGTTGGGATTTACGTACAGGGCTAAAAAAAATATTCGGAAATATTGGGATAGCGTTCAATATGCGGCCGGAGCGAATTTTGACACCGGTTATCTTGAAGTTGATGGCAAACGTGTAAATAACACAGCTATCTCTATTGGACTTTCACTACCAATAGAAAATACTTTTTCTGCTTTAAATATTTCGTATTCCTATGGGCAAAAGGGAAGAATTTCAGACAATCTGATAAAAGAAAATTACCATAAAATCTCCCTTAATTTATCGTTGGACGGCATTTGGTTCGTCAAACGAAAAATAGAATAGTGAAGTTAAAAATCCTTTTGTATTACCGGATATTTATAATTTAATATAGACTCTAAAACTGCGGGATTTGAATTGACATAAAATTCAGGCTCGTTTTTTTGATTGTCAGACAAACCAACTTTTTCACGCAGAATATTTTGTGTCTGACGAGCTACTGCTTCTCCCGAATCAATAATCTGAATATGATCGGGAAGTATTTTTTTGATTTGCGGAATCAAATAGGGGTAATGACTACATCCCAGAACCAGATAATCAATGTTGGCATCAATCATAGGCTGTAAATAAGATTCTAATAACTGAGTCATTTCCGGTGAGTTCAGGTTTCCATCTTCAATAAGCTGAACAAGGCCATGACCTACCTGTTCAATTATAGTAGTGTGCTGAAACATTTCGGCAGTTTTATTGAATAATTCACTATTTAGTGTTCCTTTAGTAGCTAAAATTCCAATTACTTGTGTTTTAGAATTATTAGCAGCCGGCTTTATAGCGGGTTCGATTCCTATAAACGGAATGTCATAGGTTGCGCGAAGTTCTCGAATTGCATTTGTTGTAGCGGTATTACAAGCTATAACAATTAATTTGCAGCCCATTTCGAGTAATAAATCAACATTTTTTTTGCTTAAGGCAACAATCTCTTCTTTGGTTCTTTGGCCATAAGGAGCATTTTTGCTATCAGCCAAATAGATGGTTTTTTCGTTTGGAAGTAGATCGTGAATGGCGCTCCAAATGGAAGTTCCTCCAATACCGGAATCAAAAACGCCTATAGGATTGTTGTTCGTCATACTGCAAATTTAGTATTTTTTGAAATAGATTTATACTCTTAGTAAACTGAAATTATAGAATACTATTGTTTTTTAATCATAAATTAATATACAAAAAAACTGCCCAAACTTTTTAGAAAATTTGAGCAGTTTTGATACTAAGAAATTCGTTTTTTAGAATCCTAAATCTTTTTTTACATCAGCAGTAATGTTTGGACCATCAGCTAATATTAAAGTAGAACCGTCTAATACGTATTGGTATCCTTTAGCTTTTCCAACTTTTTGGATAGAAGCTTTAACTTTTTCCATGATTGGTTTTACGATGTCAGAATCTTTTTGTTGTAATTCTTTTTGAGCATTATCTCTGTAAGAAGTAATTCTGCCTTGCATATCCTGAACTTCTTTAGAACGTTCTCCGTTTACAGCTTCAGTTACAGTTGCAGCTTCAGCTTCATACTTTTTGATTTTAGTTTGATACTCATCAATCATTTTTTTGTATTCAGCATCATATGTAGCACTTAATTTTTGTAGTTGATTTTGAGCATCAAGCATTGCAGGCATTTTCGACATAATCTCGCTAACATCAACATGGGCTACCTTAGCCTGTGCGTTCATTGTGTTACTTGCTCCTAAAATTAGTATGGCAGCAATTAGTAAAGTTTTGATTTGTTTCATCATTTTTAAAAATATTAATTAATTATTGGTCGTATTTGATTTTTGTGTTTCGGCTTCTTTTGCTTTTTTAGCCGCTTCTCTTTCTTCTATTATTTTCTTTCTTCTTTCTTCTAATTCTTTTTTACGCTGCTCGTAGAGCTTTTGTCTTTCTTCTGCCTTGTTTACAGCTGGCTCAGCTGGTGGTGTTGTTTCATTTGTTGCAGCTGGTTTAGCAGTTGCGTCTGTCTTACCAGTTTCAGTTGTTTTAGCGGCTTCAGTAGTTTTTGCAGGTTCAGAAACCGTGCCATTTTTTTTGGCTTCTCTTTCTGCTTGTATTGCTTTTCTTCTGTCGTCGTATTCTTTTTTCTTGGCTTCCTGTTCTAGTCTTCTGTCTTCAATTAATTTTTCTCTGGCTGTCTTTTTCTCGTCAAGTGCTTTTTGCCTGTCTGCCATTGCCGGATTTTCGTCAATTGCATTTTCTTTACTTTCTTTAGCTTCCTGATCTTTCAATTGTTTTTTCGTCAATTGCTCACGTTTGTCAGTTCGGTTTAAAACACGAATAACCTGATCACTGATGTCAAATTTCTTATTGCTGAAAAGCATTGTCAGATCTGATGATTTGTCGAAAATAAAATCATAATTTTTAGCTTCGGCAATATCCTGAACAGCAGTAAAAACCTGATCCTGGATTGGCTTTGCTAATGCCGCTTTTTGATGAATTAAATTTCCGTTAGAACCAAATTGCTTCTGCTGATAATCCAGCATTTCATCTTCCAGAAATTTAATTTCTGTTTCTCTTTCATCAATTAGCTCTTTCGTCAATAAAGCTTTTTCAGCTTTAAGACCTTCTTTAAGCGTATTTATATCTAATTTTTTGGCTTCTATTTCCTGTTTCCATTTTTGAGCTTTTAACTCTAATTGGGCTGTGGCTTCTTTGTAATCAGAAACATTTTCCAAAATGTATTCCATGTCGATATAGCCAATTCGAGTCGTTCTTGTCTGAGCCTGACTTGTATGTGCTACAATCAGGGCTAAAAATATAAATAAAAATTGTTTTCTCATAACATTAGTTTATTTTCGAATTTCTAGCCAAATGTACTAAAAATTGGACTAAAATTGCTGGCCAATGATAAAGTGCGTTTCCCAACCGTTTGCTTTATTTGTAACAGATCCAGGAAGAGCATCAAACCCATATCCTAAATCAATTCCTAACAATCCAAATGCCGGCATAAATACACGTAAACCAAAACCTGCTGAACGACTTAAGTCAAACGGGTTGTAATCTTTAAATGTTGGATAGGATGAACCCGCTTCTAAGAACGTTAAAGCATAAATAGATGCTGATGATTTTAATGTAATTGGATAACGCAATTCCATAGAGAATTTGTTATAAATTGTTGCTCCAATTTGTTCGCCTCTAGAGTTTACCGGAGTTAAAGAGTTATTCGGATAACCTCTCAACTGGATTGTTTCTCTACCATCCATTGAGTAGTTTGCCATTCCGTCTCCACCTAAATAAAAGCGTTCGAAAGGGACAACTCCTCTTGCCTGATCATAAGCTCCTAAGAAACCAAATTCTGTTAAGGTTCTTAATACTAGCTTACCGTATACTTTAGTATACCAGTCTGCTTTAAATTTAATTTTATAATATTCTAACCAATTGTATCTTTTCTGGTCCACTTTACCCTGATCAGTATCAGCACTTGCATAATCAGAACCAACACTATTATATAAAGTTTGACCTGATGAGTTTGTGCCAGCGGACTTCATATAATCACCTTTGTTTAATGGCTGTCCATCAGCACCAGAGGTATTCTCTCCGGTGTATTGCATTTTATATTCTTTCTGATTTGGTAAGTCAGCATAGTTAATACCATTAAACAATGAATATGGAGGAGTTACTTTTGCAGAAATACTAAACTCAGAACCATAAGTTGGGAATATCGGGTTTACCCCTTTATTACTTCTTGAAAGTCCAATTGTATAGGCTAAGTTTCTTGACGCTCCGTTACCAAATGTAAATAAACCTGTGTTATAATTGTTAAGGTCGTAATGTTGGTAACTTACCGATTGTGATAAAACAAAATAATCATCTGGCACAGTTAACCTTTTTGCTAATCCTACTTGTACAGTAAAAATATTAAAACTTTTGCTCTTGTCCACATCTCTTGTAATATAATTATTAAGGTATTGTGTACTATAAGAGATAGATGAACTGAATTGTACTGGTTTTTTACCTCCAAACCATGGCTCAGAGAATGATAAACTATAGGTTTGAAAATAAGTACTTCCTTGTAAACGAAGTGCTACTTTTTGACCATCTCCCATTGGTAGCGGTTTGTAAGCTTCTTTATTAAATAAATTTCTTGCAGAAAAGTTATTGAACGACAGTCCTAAAGTTCCAATGAAGCCACCTCCACCGTAACCTCCCTGAAGTTCAACCTGACTAGATCCTTTTTCAACAACCTGATATTCGATATCTACTGTTCCTGCTCCTGCATCAACATTTCTAAATTCAGGTTTGATAGCCTCAGGATCAAAGAATCCTAGCTGACCAATTTCACGAATAGTTCTAACCAATTGTTCTTTACTGTATTTTTCACCTGGCTTGGTTCTTAATTCCCGGTAAATAACATGATCATTTGTTTTGTCATTTCCTGTAACATAGATTTTATTGAAATATGCAATAGGACCTTCTGTAACTCTAATCTCAAAATCAATTGTATCATTAACTGTTCTTACCTCTACAGAGTTAATTTTTGAGAATAAATAACCATTATTTTGATACAGGTTGGTAATATCTTCTGCATCTGGTTTTGTATTATCGGCAATTCTTTTCTCTAATAAAACTCCGTTGTATACTTCACCTTTTTTAATCCCTAAATAACGGTTTAAAAGCTGGTCAGAGTAAACAGTATTTCCTAAGAATTTAATATTACCAAAGTAGTATTTATTTCCTTCTTCCATATTAATTTTGATAGCCAGCATGTTTTTCTCCTTGTTATAAATAACAGAGTCATAAATTATACGGGCATCACGATATCCTTTTTCCTTATAAGCAGCAATGACTTTTTCTAAGTCGGTTTTGTATTTTTCAGGAATAAATTTTGAGGCTTTTAAAACACGCAAAATATTCTTTTGTTTCGTGTCCTTCATTGCAGATCTCAATTGGGTATCAGTAAGTTGTTTGTTTCCGATGAAATCAATACTGCTGATTTTCACCTTATCACCCTTATCAACCCGAACGAGCATATTAACCTGATTTCCGGCAGTACTATCCGGAGTATTTGTTATAGTAACTTTTGTGTTATAGAAACCTTCTTTTTTGTATTTGTTTTCGATGTAATTTTTGGTCGTTGTAATTAAGTTTTCGTTGACAATTTTATTCTTTGTCAGGTTATTATCCTTAATTAATCCTTCTACTTTACTCTTTTTAATACCAACAAATTTAACTTCATTTAATTTAGGAAGTTCGACAATATTCAGATCTAAATAAATACTGTCGTTTTCAATTTTATTTACATAAAAGGAGATTTCATCGAATAGACCAAGTTTACCTAATTTTTTAATAGCGCCACTGATTTCTTCACCAGGTACGGTTATTTCCTGTCCTTTTTGAAGGCCAGTAAAAGTAACAACAGTTTGTTCATTGAAGCTTATTTTACCAACAACAGAAACTTTAGCAAGAATATATTTTTTTCCCTGATCAAAAGGAACTCTTTCTTGTGCTTTAATTTGTGAAAAACTACCCAAAAGAATTAGGGTAAGTACTATTTGTATTCTTTTTTGTAACACTAAAAAATTATTTAATTTGTTCACTGGTTTTTCCAAATCTACGTTCTCTTTTTTGATAACTAATAATAGCCTCATATAAATCTTGATCTTTAAAGTCTGGCCACAAGACATTAGTAAAATATAATTCTGCATAGGCTATCTGCCATAGCAAAAAATTACTTATTCTATGTTCTCCACTTGTTCGTATTAATAAATCTACGTCAGGTAAATTTTGCGTGTAAAGATGCTCATTTATAATTGAATCGTCAATAGTGTCTAATGAAATTATATTATTTTTAACTTTATCACTGATGATTCTAACGGCATTTACCAATTCTTCCCGAGATCCGTAGCTTAAGGCGAGAGTTAGAGTGAGACGAGTATTATTTTTTGTCTTATCAATAACGTCCAGAAGTTCTTTTTGAGCTGACTTTGGCAGCTTTTCAAGATTTCCAATAGCGTTGAGTCTGATATTGTTTTCCTGCAGCGTAACAAGTTCTTTTTTTAATGAATTGATCAATATTTTCATTAATGCCTGGACTTCAAGTTTAGGACGATTCCAGTTTTCTGTCGAAAATGCATAAAGGGTTAAATACTCAATACCAAGTTTGGCACAAGTAGTAATTGTTTTTTTTACCGATTTAGTTCCGTTTTCATGACCAAAAGCGCGTAAAAAGCCTTGTTGTTTGGCCCAGCGCCCATTTCCGTCCATGATAATGGCCAAATGTTTGGGTAAATTTGTTTGATCTATAGAGTCTAGTAAGTTCATTTTATTATTCTGCGCAATAGCAAGGTTTTTGTCCAAAGGTATAGGTTAAAGTAATACCAGAGAAAACATACCAATCATTATTATTTAAATTTCCAAAACGCAACGATTTTAAATTATCATTGCCCGGATTACTTCCGTCCAAATCATCAGTAAAGGTATAACGGGCGCCAACCTCTGCTCCAATAACAAAATGAGGAGTGATGTTTGATTTTATACCTAACGTCATAGGGATAGCAATTGAACTTGAATTTTTATCTTTTCTGGTTTGCCCTCCGCTGATGTACAATTCGTCATATAAAAAGTAACTTAATCCTGAATATATATAAGGAGTAACTTTCGGATGATAATCGTGAAGATTAAAATCGAAGAAATTAAATTCTAATCCGGCAGAAAACTCTTTTACAGTATTTTCAAAACTATAGCCTCTGTTGCTTCTTCCTGTCTCTTCTGAATCTTTGTCGTTTCCAGCAATTGTAGATTGTGTGTAGGAGAAGCGATACGCATGGCGTGGGCTTTTATTCCATTTATACAAAACGCCAAAAGCTAATTTTTCAGGAGCAATATAAGTTGTTTTTCCTACGTCGCCTACAAAGTTGCTTCCGCCTAGAAAAACACCTATCTCATGGATTTGAGCATTTAGTGTGATAAAGGGGAAAAAACATAACAATAAATTAAAAATTTTCTTCATTTAATTCAAAATTGCGTGCAAATATAATAATTATCGATACGAATCAACGTTCCTTTAGCTAAATGTGCTTTTTTTTCAATTTACGATATGATTTTGAGACATTTAATGATGATTCACTACATGCAGAACGAGAAAATGTGGTATTATCGTATAGTGTAGCATTAGAAAAAAGCTTAATTCCTTTTGTCTTCTCCCCAAAGTAATTTGTTTCTCAGGGTTTTTAAGAAAGTTTCACCTGGAATTTCAACCATTTTTATTTTGTAATCTGTTTTTTTGATAGTTAAAACCGATTCATTCTTTACAGATGAAATTCGTGAGTCTAATGAAATTAAATATTGGTCTTCTCTTCCTGAAACACGAAGTTTTATTTCGGTATCGTCAGGAATTACCAATGGTCTTGCGGTTAAGTTATGTGGCGCAATGGGTGTAATTACTAAACTTGCTACATTTGGAGTTAATATCGGACCGCCACAACTTAAAGAATATCCTGTAGAACCGGTTGGTGTTGAGATGATTAAACCATCCGCCCAATACGAATTTAGATATTCATTATTCAGATAAGTTTCAACAGTAATCATCGACGTAGTATCTTTTCGGCTCACTGTAACTTCATTCATGGCAAAATTCAACTCTGCAATAGCATCATTTTGTGGCTCACAAGTCAAACTCAACAGGGTTCTTTCTGTGGTAGTGTATTTTTTGTCGATTACAAATTGTAAAAAACTGTCAATTTTTTCTTTTTGAACAGTAGCCAAAAAACCTAATCTTCCGGCGTTGATTCCTAAGATTGGAACACCTGAATTACGAACTAAAGTTGCCGCTCTCAAAATAGTTCCGTCACCACCAATACTAATCAGCATTTCAAAACTGCTATCAAGCGAGGTACTGGATGAAAAAGTTTTATAATCATTTTTAATCAACTCTTTTTCATAAAGCATTTTTAGGAAAGTTTCTTCAATTACCATTTCTACATTATTGGAATTGAAAAACTGAAAAATATCTTTAATGATAGGTTCTGTACTGTTTTGATAATACTGTCCGTAAATGGCTACTTTCATTCTTTTTAATTAGATAATGTGTCAATTATAATGTGTCAATTAAAAAAAAACAGATAATGTGTCAGCCGTTGAAGAATTATCTAATTGACACATTATCTAATTTTCTAATTTATATGTTCAGGTATTTGTCTAAATAATCAGAACGTTCTTTTAAACTGTTGATATAAGCGTCTTCCTGATGCTCTGAAATGATTTCATAATTGTATCGCCTGAATGTCTGAATTATTTCATTCATCGGGCCAACGCCAATTTTTATTGTTATCTGAACATTTTCTAAATCAGCTTCAGATACAAAACAGCCCAGGATTTTACCATTATTACTTTCTACAATTTGAGTCACCTGACCCATAGAATAATCTAAAAGTCCTCTTTGAACAATTATAATTCCGCCTTGTTCTTTTAAAAATGGAGTTTCCTGAAAAAATTTCATGATGTCTTCCATTTCATAATAACCTATATAGGTATTATTTTCGTCAATAACCGGAACTGTATTGGTATGGTTTTTCGCAAAAACTTCTAAAACATCCAGCCACATCATTGATTTTCTGGCAAAAAAACGTTCTAAAGTGTATTTGTAGTCAATCGCCTTTTTGTCAGTATCAAAAGTTTCAACATCATCAGAAGCAATACTTCCAATGAAAATACTGTTTTCCAAAACCGGAAAATGCGAAAAATTAACATCGGCAAAAAAGTCCTGAACCGTGGCTATCGTTTCCTGACTATCAATTGCTCGAAAATCGTTTGTGATATAGTTGGTAATTTCTGTCATAAATCAGTTGGAGATATTTGATGCAAAATAATCAAAAAATAGCAAAAACTGCTACGTTTTACTTTGTATTTTTGTCGTAACAAATATAGTGTTACTAGAATTAATTATCCATTTATATGACAAAGTTAAGTGTAAATATCAATAAAATTGCAACCTTACGTAATGCAAGAGGTGGAAATGTTCCTGATTTATTAAAAGTGGCTACCGATATTCAGAAATTTGGCGGACAAGGAATTACCATTCACCCGCGTCCGGACGAGCGCCACATACGTTATCAGGATGCCCGTGATTTAAAACCGATCGTTTATACCGAATATAATATTGAAGGAAATCCACAGCATAATTTTATTGATTTGGTTTTAGAATGCAAGCCGACTCAGGTAACATTAGTTCCTGATGCAATTGGTGCAATTACTTCTTCTGCAGGTTGGGACACTATAAAAAATCAGGATTATTTAGCGGAGGTTATTCAGGAATTTCAACGAAACGGAATCAGGACTTCAATTTTTGTTGATCCGGTTTTGGAAATGATCGAAGGTGCAAAAAAAACTGGAACTGACCGAATTGAATTGTATACCGAAGCTTTTGCCCACCAATATGATTTAGGGAATAAAAACGGAATTGATCCTTATGTGAAAGCCGCAGAATTAGCTAATGAACTAGATTTAGGAATCAATGCCGGACATGATTTAAGTTTGGATAATATTCAGTTTTTTAAACAAAATATTCCAGGATTATTAGAAGTTTCGATTGGACATGCTTTAATTGCAGAGGCACTTTATCTTGGATTAGATAATGTGGTGAATATGTATTTGAATAAATTGAAATAAGGTTTCGAAGCTTTCAAAGAGAATTATAGAATAAAAATAAAATTATAATGTTATACTCAAAAATAGAAGGGGAAGGAAAGCCATTTATTATCATGCACGGTTTTCTGGGAATGTCAGACAACTGGAAAACACTAGCCGGACAATATGTTGAAGCCGGATTTCAGGTTCATATTTTAGATTTAAGAAATCACGGGCGCAGTTTTCATTCAAATGAATGGAGTTATGAAGCTATGGTGCAGGATGTTTCCGAATATTGTCAGGCAAATCAATTAACGAGAATTGATATTTTAGGACATTCGATGGGAGGAAAAGTGGCCATGCTTTTTGCAACGACACATCCCGAAATTGTAGATAAATTAATTGTGGGAGATATCGGTCCGAAATTTTACAAACAACACCATCAGGATATTTTGGCAGGCTTAAATGCAGTTGATTTTTCTGTAAAACCAAGCCGAAATGATGTTGAGGCAATTGTGGCGCAATACGTTCCTGATTTTGGAACGCGTCAGTTTTTGTTAAAGAATTTATACTGGAAGGAGCCCGGACAATTAGCTTTTAGATTCAATTTGGAAGTTTTCAATAATAATCTGGAAGCCATCGGAAAAGCTTTGCCAGAGGGTTTGGTTTTTGATAAGCCTACCTTATTTATTCGTGGAGGAGAATCCGGTTATATTTTAGATTCAGATTTTGATGCCATTCGTCAACATTTTCCAAAGGTAAAGTTCGAAACGATTCCAAATGCCGGACATTGGCTTCATGCCGAAAATCCTAAAATGTTTTTTGAGATGACCACTACATTTTTGAAAGAGTAATTTATTTGATCAAAATTTTAGTACTTTTATTAAAACTTTAAAATCGAAAAACTATGAAATTATTACTCAGACTTCTTGTTACCGCAGCGCTGGTTTTGTTAATTGCCAATTTTCTGCCAGGAGTTCATGTTGCCAGTTTTGCCACGGCTGTAATCGTTGCAGTGGTTCTGGGATTATTAAATCTTTTTATTAAACCAATTTTGGTAATCCTGACATTGCCGGTAACATTCATTACTTTAGGATTGTTTTTATTGGTTATAAACGCCATTATTATTCTGCTGTGTACTAACATAGTAGGAGGTTTTGCGGTTGATACATTCTGGACAGCTTTATTCTTCAGTATCATCTTGTCTATCCTTCAATCTATTACTTATGAAATTTTAGGAGACGATAAATAAATTGAAATATAAGCGGGTTAAAAACCGCTTCAAATACAATAGATTAAAAACTTGGTTGGGTTGCAAAAATTTTATAATTTTGCAACCCAATTTTATTATGTAAATTAAAGAAGAAGATGGATATTAAAAGAGTAGCAATAGACGCTGTGAATGAAACGATTGTAATG
This sequence comes from Flavobacterium sp. Root420, assembly GCF_001427905.1. Classification (GTDB taxonomy): domain Bacteria; phylum Bacteroidota; class Bacteroidia; order Flavobacteriales; family Flavobacteriaceae; genus Flavobacterium. The sequence goes on along the minus strand of NZ_LMEF01000006.1, from coordinate 18,700 downwards.
ACAGTTGTTCACATGGATTATAAAGGTCAAGTAGCAAAAAGAATAAACGAAAAAATGCCTTTGGCTACCGTTAAAGGTTTTAGAAAAGGACAAGTTCCTAAAGACCTTGTTGAAAAACAATACGGAAAAGCTATTAAGCAGGAAGAAGTTAAGAAAGTAGTTGATTTGGCTTTAGAGCGTTTCATTCAATCTGAAAGATTAAATCTTTTAGGAACTCCTCTTGCTAAAGAAAACGAAAACTTTGATTGGGATGCTGAAGAACTAACTTTCGAATACGAAATTGGTTTGGTTCCTAACTTCGAAATTGATTTAGAAGCAAAAAATAATATCGTAAAATATATCGTTACTGCTGATGATAAATTAATCGACGGACAAGTAGAGCGTATCCAAAAACAATTCGGAAAAGCAATTCCTCAAGAAGTAGTTGCTGCTGATTCTGATTTGACCGGAACTTTCTCAAACGAAGAAAAAGGTATCAACAATACAACTACAATTTCTGTAGCTACATTCAATAAAAAAGCAGGTGATAAATTCATTGGTAAAAAAGTTGGTGATGTTGTAACGGTAAGTACAAAAGGTTTATTCGAAGATGATCACCAATTAATGGATTACTTAAAAGTAGGTCATGATGATGTTCATGGTTTAGATGTTGAAGTTAACTTTACAATCGAAGCAATCAACGGAGCTGAATTGGCTGAATTAAACCAGGATTTATTTGATAAACTTTTTGGTGAAGGAAAAGTAGCTTCTTTAGAAGATTTAAAAGCTAAAATTAAAGAAGATGCTGAAGCGCAATTCGCACAGCAAGCTGACCAAAAATTATTATTAGACGTTCAGGATTTCCTGATCGAAAGCACAAAATTTGATTTACCAGCTGAATTCCTTAAAAAATGGTTGCAAACTGTTGGAGAGAAAAAACTTTCTGCAGAAGAAGCTGAAGTTGAATACGCAAGATCTGAAAAAGGTTTACGTTTTCAATTAATCGAAGGAAAAGCAATGGCTCAAAGTAATATCCAAATTACATTTGAAGATTTGAAAGCTTTTACAACAAACGCTATCAGACAACAAATGGCTCAATTTGGTCAAACAAACCCAACTGACGAAGAAGTTCAGGGAATTGTAGCCAGAGTTTTATCTAACCAGGAAGAAGTAAAAAGATTATCTGAGCAAGTTGTTGCTGAAAAATTATTGGAAGTGTTCAAAGAAAAAGCAAATCCAACAACTAAAGAAGTAACTTACGAAGAATTTATTGCTGCGTCTTACGGAGAATAATTTCTGAAAAAACAAGTATATTAGAGCGTCAAGAGATTTTTCTTGACGCTCTTTTGTTTTAATTTATTTTTGATTACTTTTCAGGAGCTAATCCAGCTATCCGTTACAAGTTTTTTCATGCCTGCCTTTTTTTGTAAGGCAAAAAAAGAGCTTCCTCCGGTCGCTTTTTTTTACCAACAAAAAATAGTTGTCATTTCAAAAAGCTTTTCACTACTATCTGGGCTAGAAATAAGACAAATTGACATCCTTTATAAAGAGGTATAACCTTTGATGGAAGAATATACAGATATAACGTAAAACTTAGAACACTTTAAATATGAACTACGGTAAAGAATTCAAAAAATTTGCTACAAAGCACCAGGGAGTAAACGCAATGTATTACGATAAAATCGTAGCTGCGATGAACCCAACTAACATGACTCCATACATTATTGAAGAGCGTCAGTTGAATGTTTCTCAATTAGATGTATTTTCAAGATTAATGATGGACAGAATTATCTTTTTAGGAACTGGTATCGACGACCAAATCGCGAATATCGTTCAGGCTCAGTTATTATTTTTAGAAAGTGCTGATGCATCAAAAGATATTCAAATTTATCTAAATTCTCCTGGAGGAAGCGTTTACGCAGGATTAGGAATTTACGATACAATGCAATACATCAAACCAGATGTTGCGACAATTTGTACAGGAATGGCAGCTTCAATGGGAGCTGTATTATTATGTGCAGGAGCTGCAGGAAAACGTTCGGCTTTGCCACATTCAAGAGTAATGATTCACCAGCCATCAGGAGGAGCACAAGGTGTTGCAACTGATATGGAAATCAACTTACGTGAAATGTTGAAACTGAAAGATGAATTGTATCATATCATTTCTCAACATTCAGGACAAACTTTTGATAAAGTGCACAAAGACAGTGAGCGTGATTACTGGATGAAAGCTGACGAAGCAAAAGAATACGGAATGATTGATGAAGTGTTGAGAAGAAGCTAATAAAAAAGTTTCAAGTTTCAAGTTTCAGGTTGCTGCGGTTAACCTGAAACCTGAAACAAAATAAAACTTGAAACAAAAAATAAGTTAATAGGTTGCTAAGTTTTTGAGGTTTTAGCAATAAATCTCAAAAACTTAGTAACTTTGCCGCTTAGTAACTAAAAGAGAATGGCTAAAGTAGTATTAGAATGTTCGTTTTGTGGAAGAAAAAAGCCAGAAACTAATTTATTGATTGCAGGTATTAATGCACATATCTGTGATAAGTGTATTGAACAGGCACACGGAATTGTATTAGAAGAATTAAAATCAAGCGGAAGCGCGAAATTGGTTGGTGATTTAATTTTAAAGAAACCAAAAGAAATCAGAGCTTTCCTGGATCAATATGTTATTGGTCAGGATCAGACAAAAAAAGTAATGTCGGTGGCGGTTTACAATCACTACAAACGTTTAATGCAACAGCAACTAGACGATGAAGTAGAGATTGAAAAAAGTAATATCATTATGGTAGGGCAAACCGGAACCGGAAAAACATTGGTAGCTAAAACTATTGCCAAAATGTTAGACGTTCCTTTGGCTATTGTTGATGCAACCGTATTAACAGAAGCTGGTTATGTAGGAGAAGACGTTGAAAGTATTTTGACACGTTTGCTACAAGCTGCTGATTATGATGTAGCCAAAGCGGAAAGAGGAATTGTATTTATTGATGAAATTGATAAAATTGCCCGTAAGAGCGATAATCCATCTATAACTCGTGACGTTTCTGGTGAAGGGGTTCAACAAGCTTTATTGAAATTATTAGAAGGAACTGTTGTTAACGTGCCACCAAAAGGAGGACGTAAACATCCGGACCAAAAATTTGTTGAGGTAAATACGCAGAATATTTTGTTTATTGCCGGTGGAGCTTTTGATGGAGTTGAACGTATTATTTCAAAACGTTTAAATCGTCAGGCAGTTGGATATTCTACATCTAAAAATGTAGACAACATCGACAAAGACAATTTATTGCAATATATTATTCCAAAGGATATTAAAGATTTTGGATTGATTCCGGAGATAATTGGTCGTTTACCAGTATTGACACACATGGATCCTTTAGATAAAGAAACTTTGCGTGCGATTTTGACTCAACCGAAAAATGCATTGATAAAACAATATCAAAAATTATTCTTAATGGATGATGTTGAGTTTACAATTACAGATGAAGCATTAGATTTTATTGTTGACAAAGCTCTTGAATACAAATTAGGTGCTCGTGGATTGCGTTCATTATGTGAAGCAATTTTAACTGATGCCATGTATGAATTGCCAAGTTCAGACGACAAAGTTCTTGTAATTGATGAAGATTATGCAAAACATACTTTAAGTAAAAACTTATTGAAGCGAATGGAAATTGCTTCGTAAACTCTCCTATACTATATTGTTAAAGTTTAAACTTTGACAAACATTAATAATAGAAAACCTGCCTGTAACGGCAGGTTTTTTTTATAAAAGAAAATTATGTTTAATATTTTTCCTACTTTTTTGTGTTTTTATTTGGGATTTAAATATATATTTGGCAAATATCTATTAATTTATAACTATGAGCCAAATTTTAAAGTATTCTGTATATTTATTACTATTGATGATTTTGGTATCTTGTGAAGAAAATTCTGAGACGAATAATGAAAGCCAAAATGTCACACATTTCAAAAATGATTTAGAACTCAACAAATTTTCGAATATAAATATTTCTGAAAATGTAGCAGTAAATTGGGAAAGTGTAAAAAAAACAGAGAAAGGTAATTTTAAAATTTCTGAGATTTCAGCTTATGAAAAAGCAGTAAGTACACTCGAATCTGATTTTTTAGAGAATCATTTAAAATATCAAATTGTTACAATTGAGTCAGAAGGAAAATTACATTCCTATTTTATAGAAGTCTATACGAATAAAGAAAGTGATGTTTATCCAGAAACTATTACAAAACTAAATGGTTTTACAGGGACATTAAATGTATTTCTCTTAAATGGAGAAAATTTAGGATCAGTAGCAATATATAAAGGAAGAGCCAGAAATATTTCAGAAAACAATAATCTAGATGTTTTGGCAGAAAGTATTAATGCTTTTATAACCAAATCTGATGCTACCAATAAAATGCCCCAGTGCGGAGGAAATTATACGGTAATTATCGATCAAACTATTTCTCGTTATGATGTTTGGACTGTTGGAGATAAAATAATAGCAATCAATTATGTTGGTACAACGACAACAAGGACAAGTAGTATTATGCCTTATCCTTGCGATGGTATAGCGGATAAAAGTGATGTATTTAATCAAAGAATTGAACTTTATAATTTTAAAGCTAGTTCTGGAGGAATTAATGGAGAAATTGCTGCACCTCAAATTTTTAATGAGCTAACAGGGAAAGCAAAATGCTTAAATGATTTACTTACTAAAAATGGAGATTCTTTTGTGCAAAAAATATTAATTAATTTTGAAGGAAAAAATTCAGAATTTGATATAAAAATCGTTTCTGTAGACAAGATTACTTCAAAAGATGCAACAGGAAATATTATAGAAATCAACGGGCATACTTTAGCAGAAAAAGGTAAGAGAGAAATACTTATAGAAATCAGCACGTCTAAAACAAATGAGAATTCTGCTTTAGATATCGTAAGAACCATTTTGCACGAATATATTCATGCGGATCTTCATAGTAAGACATTCACCAAGGAATTTGCTGAAGCAACAGATTTTGCAAAAGTTTTAAAAATGTATGAAAATCAGCATGGAGTTATGGCTGCATTATATATAAATAGTATGAAAACAGCCCTAAAAGAATTTCATAAAACAGTTCTTATAGATGATTATAACAAATATATTGCTTATTATGGAGAAAATCCTAGTGATGCTTTTTATGAGGCATTAGCTTGGGGAGGTTTAAGACTTGAGAATGTTAAAGCTTGGACAGATTTGACAGCTGATAAAAAAGCTGCAATTGAAAATCTGGCCAATAGAGCTACTAAATTAAGTAAAATGGTTCCTTGTGTTGATTAATATTTTAAATTATTTAATTATGAAAAAATCTGTTTTTTTAATAATATTCTTTTTCTTAATCACTATATTAAAAGGACAAGAAAAAGAAAAAGATACTCTATTTTTTAATCTCGATAAGTATTACACCATATCACCTAGCATTATACCAAATCTTATAAATAAAAATTATTTGGAAATTATTGAATTACAAAAAGAATTAATGCGACATACAAATACTAATGGTTATATTTATTTCATAGGTGATGGAATTTTAACTACAGGGTTAAAGCCTAAAAAAATTCTATCTATAAAAGACTATATCGAAAACAGAAAATTTTATCTTGATGGGAAATATAATAAAATAGTTGATGAAGGAAAGCTTAAAGATTCGCTAACAGATAAATATAAAATATTTTTTGTTAATGGAGATAAATTCATTAGTCCCAGAGTACTCGAATATCATTCTTATTATCCCTTAAGGGAAGGTGATAAAGACATTCAAAACATAATAAAAGATACTCTTTATTTCAAGTTAGATAATGATTATGTATATAAGCCAAAAGATGGTTATAAATCAAAATATATTTCAATAGATTATTTAATTAAAGATAACAGCAAAGATGAAGTTTTCTTTTTTAAAGAATTAGCAAAAGTAAAAGCATTGAAGCCTGGAGAAGTACTTTCACTTAAAGATTTCATAAGATCTTCAAGATTTTATGATGAAAATAAATCGCATAAATTGAATGAGATGTATCTAATGAAGTTCATGTCTGATTATGTTATTTATCTAGTTAATAACAAAAGGGAATACTTAAAAGTTGAACCCTCAGTTGTAATTGAAGATTAAATCATGAAAATATTTTTTCTAACAACCTTATTCTTTTTTATCTCTGGCTTAAAAGCACAAAAGAAAAAAGACACGCTTTTTTTTAATATTGACAAATATTATACTATTTCGCCTACAATAACTTCAAATCTATCTCAAAAAACGTACTGGGATAAGGTTGAATATGAAAAAGAGCAGATAAAACATACAAAAACAAATGGTTATGTATTTTTTATTGGAGATGGATTTTTAACAAAAGGTTTAAAACCAAAAATAATTCTCTCAATAAAAGATTTTATTGAAAATAGAAAGTTTTACCTGGATGGTAAATATAACAAAATAGTAGACGAAAGAAAGTTACAAGATTCTTTAACCAATAAGTATACTATATTTTTTGTTAATGGAGATGAGTTTATCAGTCCCAGACAATTACTATATTACTCATATTTCCCTATACGTCAAGGGGATAAGTCTATAGAAAATAAGATGAAAGACACTCTTTTTTTTAAATTGGACAATGAATATGTTTATAAATCAAAAGACCTAAATAACGGTTCTTCTATCTATTTAATTAAAGATAGCAGTAAAAGTGAAGTTTTCTATTTTCAAGAATTAGAGAGAATTAATAATTTAAAACCAAATGAAATACTTTCTCTTAAAAAGTATGTACGAGCTTCAAGATTTTATAATGAAAATGATTTACATAAATTATCTGAAGTATATTTTATGAAATTTCTAAAGGATTATGTCATTTATTTAACTAGTGGTAAAAATGAATATATAAAAGTAGAACCTTTTACTGTAATGGAAGATTAAATTATGATCGGTAGTTGAAGTAAAATGAAATTACTTTGAAAAATTATTTCATATTTGTTTTTACAATTATTACCTGTCTATTATGAAACTTTCCCTAAAGGAAGTAAAGATTACATAAGAATTGAAGCAAGATACGTAGCTGAATCTATATGGTGGAACATCAGGAAATCAACTGCAATTGGAAAACCTTGTAAAATTTAGAACATGAAAAAAGTATTATTTAATATTTATTATCAAGATAGATGCTTTAAGTTTTTTCTAAATATTTTTGAAAATGGAAAATTATACTCAACTACCTTGTATTTAAGTATCTTAAGCCCTCAATTATGTAATTGTCCCAATAAAACATTCAGCTAATCCATTTTTTTCACAATCAAGAATTAATGGGCTAGAACAAGAAAATGTCGACACCAAAAAATTGAAAGATTTAATTTTAGATATAGAGACAATTGTTGAAAACAAACTATTGTATCAAAAATTTCCACAAGTACTAATTCATATTATTTTAGAAGATATTAGTTTTCAAGGGATATATTTAGGTCATTTCAAAATGTATAATGCTTTTTTTAACAATGAAAATATATGAAAACATTAACGAAGAACTATTTTATTTTTGTGACAATCTGCATTTTGTTGTTTGTCTACTTTTACTTTAATCAATATTTTTATACAATAAATTTGTATGATACCTATTATCTTATAAGTTATTTTTTTCTTGTTATACCGGCTCTTATTATCGGCACTATTTTTTATTTGATAAAGATTTTAATACCAATTTCATATTTGAAAACAAAAAGAATAACAAGAAATTATTTAGTTTTTGCAACAATCTGTATTTTGTTGCTTATTTATTTTTACATTTTCGACAATTTTTACATACTTCGCTTTAAGGGAAATTTTTATTTTGTCAGTTACTACTATTTTATTTTACCAATTCTGATTATTGGCACCATTTTTTATTTAGTTATAAAACATAGACAGATAAAGAATGAGTAATGTATCATATATACAAAAAGGCCCCGATTTTAATTGGGACTTTTTTATTGAACTCTAAATTTTTGCTTGGAACAAAATGACAGCGAACAAAATGGCCGATATTCAAAATACATATGAAGGATGGAAAAATGTAACCCCAAACAATTGCAATATAAATAAAAAGACAGTGAAAAACATATTTTTAATAATCATAATATCATTAGGTTTGAATGCGTTTGCACAAAAAAAACCTAATAGACTAGAAGATTCTACTAGACCTATATATGTTTTTGCATTTAATGAAAAGATTGACAGAGCAACATATAAAAAGGTTCAAGGAATAACAATGATTACAGATTTTGAAATAGTAATAAATAAAAAGAAAGTATCTTTTCATTCTCCCCGCCCTCTAATGGACAGAAATGAAAAATTACAAGTGAATACCACTAGAAGTGAACTCGAAGAGATTATAAAAAATGATAATATTAATAAGCAGCCTTATTTTTATATTTTTGTCAAAAGTGAAAACAAATATTATTCTGCTGATTATATTATGTTCAGAACTATACAATGTGAGTAATATCAACAGTGAAAACAAAGTGCTGAGAAAATATACTATTATAAAGTATATGAGTGCTAATTTTAGTTCTTAAAAAACATTTGAAAAAAAATAAAAAGATAGTACTTATTTAAAGTGGCGCACAATAGAATGGATCAAATTTAAAAGGTTTAAAGTTTTTCAGTTTTTACTAGTATAGCTGTTTCTTATTTTATTGATACAGTTTTTTTGTATCTTTATAAGATAATTTTTAAAGCTATTTCGCTATGAATGAGGTTATTGAAGATTCAGAGGGACATATACTTCTTTGGCAAATTATAAATATCATCGGATTAATAATCATTGTATATGTATTGTATTTGCTAATTAAGTTTTTACGAAATAAGTATCGAAAATGAGATCAGGTAAATAAAACTAAAGTCCCGATTTTAATCGGGACTTTTTATTGCACTCTAAATTTCTCTCTATATTCAATGGGTTTCATACCGACCATTTTATAAAATACTTTTCTGAAAGCTTTTGGATCATTATATCCAGTTTTCTCAATAATTTCTGAAATCGAAAGCTGTGTTTGTTCTAAATATTTCTTAGAACTCTCCACTCTAATATTCTGCAAATATTCAATTGGCGGAATTCCGGTAACTTGTTTAAATCTTCGTGTCATGTTTCTGGCACTTGTCGGAATATCTTTTGTAATTTCTTCCAGTTTTTCAATGCTATGATATTGATTCTCAATTTTCTGCTGCAGCATCGCAACCAAAGTATCATTATGTAAATGATTTGGTCTGAAAGTACTGAAGTAACTTTGTTTGTATCGATCTAAATCAATAGAAAATACTTTGGCTATTTGAACCGCAATTTCGTTTCCGCAATATTTCTGAACCAAAAGAATGAGTAAATGAAATGATGAGGTTGATCCGCCACTTGTGTATAAACTTCCATCGGCTGTTAATGTTTCCTCAGGTTTTAAGTTTACCAATGGAAAAGCTTTTGTAAAAGCACTGCAGGCATCAACATGTGTAGTAGCTAGTTTTTCGTTTAATAAACCAGATGCCGCAAACAAAAATGCACCCGTACAGAAACTAGCCAATTCAGCTCCGGACTGATGTTGTTTTTGCAACCACGGAATAAATTTTTTATTCTTCGCAATCATTTCACTCATGTTATCTGTAGTAAAAGCGGGAATCAAAATAAGCTCCAGATTTATATCTGAAGTTTCAATCGAATTAACCTCATAGCCAAATAAATGTTTTTGTTCGATCTGTTCTGTCGATTGAAATATCATAATTTCAAAAGGTTTTTCAGTTCCTTTTGTCAGTTTATTAGCGGTTTCAAAAACTTCCAAAATCGCGGCTATACTTAATAATTTATAGTCATGCGGTACAATTAAAGCTATTTTCTTGCTCATAATCTTTAATTTATGATTTATACAAATGTAATTATTTTGTCTTAAATGACCCTAAAGTTGACTTTTATTGTATCAAAAAGCCTATTCTAATATTCTAAATTTGTGTCAGATAATTTGTAATTTTATAAATATGGGAACAAAAATTTTCTTAAATCTTCCTGTGAAAGATTTAAATAAGTCGATATCATTTTTTAAGCAGTTGGGTTTTTCGTTTGACTCAAAATTCACAAATGAAAAAGGAACTTGCCTGATAATTGGTGAAAATATATTTGCAATGCTTTTGTTAGAAGAATTTTTTAAAACATTTACTCCAAAACAAATTTGCGATACAACGACAAGCACAGAAATGATTGCCGCTATTTCTGTTGAGAGTAGAGACAAGGTTGACGAGATTATGACAGCGGTTGTTAAGGCTGGTGGTACAAAACACAATGAAGCTAAAGATTATGGCTGGATGTACCAAAGAGATTTTTTTGATTTGGACGGACATCATTGGGAGATTTTTTATATGGATGAAAGCCAGATTCCAACTGAAATGTAATCTGAAGGGATGCAAGAACAATTTTGCAGCATCGTTATTCAGAATTTTAAAGAACAATTCAATTAACAAATAAATAATAAAAATATAATGATCACAGTACAAAGCACAATCAACGCCTCAATAGATAAAGTTTGGAATTTCTGGACATCACCTGAACACATTACAAAATGGAGTTTTGCGTCGCCAGACTGGCACACGCCTTTTGCAGAAAATGATTTGAGAGAAGGCGGAAAATTCAAATCGACTATGGCAGCAAAAGATGGCAGCATGAGTTTTGATTTTGAAGGAGAATATACTTTGGTAAAACAAAACGAAGTCATTGAATACGTTATGGCAGATGGAAGAAAGGTTGAAATAACTTTCAAAGAAACACCAAACGGAGTGGAAGTAATTGAAAGTTTTGATCCTGAAACACAAAATCCGGAAGAAATGCAACGCGGAGGCTGGCAGGCAATTCTGGATAATTTTAAAAGTTACACAGAAGCTAATTAGCTTTTAGGCTCAAAGGCGCATAGTAACAAAGGTTCAGAGGTTAAAAAAAAAGCTTTGTGTCTTAGTGCCTTCGTGGCAAAAAAATGTTTAACGAAAAACAATAAAAAGATGACAAAACAAATATGGTTGAATTTGCCGGTAAAAGAGGTGGCAAAATCAAAAGCTTTTTTTTCGAAAATAGGTTTCTCTTTTAATGAAGAACATGACACGCCAAGCTCAACTTGTATGGTGGTTGGCGAAGGAAAATTTGTTGTAATGCTTTTTGAAGAGTCATTATTTGCCAGTTTTTCTCAAAATAAGCTTACAGATACACAATCGAGTTCAGAAATTTTGATTTCAATTGATGCAGAAAGTAAGGAAGAAGTTGATGAATTAGCGAAAAAGGCTGCAGAAGCCGGAGCAAATGTTTTTGCTTTGCCCGCCGAAAGCCAGGGCTGGATGTACGGCTGTGCTTTTGCCGATTTAGACGGTCATCGTTGGAATGTTTTATATATGGATTTTAGTAAATTATCATAGTTATGGAAACAATTGAAACATTAGAGTTTAAAATTAGAATTAAAGCTCCTGTAGAAAAAGTTTGGTCCGTTTTATGGGATGACGAAACGTATAAAAAATGGACAGGTGCTTTTTGCGAAGGATCTTACGCAGTAAGCGATTGGAATGAAGGCGATAAAATTCATTTTATGTCTCCAAGCGGAGAAGGAATGAATAGCATTATTGAAAAGAAAATTCCAAATGAATATATGGCTTTCAAGCATGTGGGAGAAATAAAAGATTTCAAGGAATTGCCTGTCACCGAAGAAACACAAAAGTGGAGCGGCGCTATGGAAACCTATCGATTAACACCAGACGATGAGTTTACAGATTTGGTTGCTCAGGTTGATGTAGTTGAAAAATATATTGATTATTTTAAAGAGGCTTTTCCAAAAGGATTGGAAACAGTAAAAGAGCTTTCTGAGAAATAGAGGAAAGAGAATAGAAGAAAGAATATAGATTTAAAACAACAAACAAAAAAACAAAATATCATGGCAACATCAGTAAACCCCTATTTAGTTTTTAATGGAAATTGCGAAGAAGCATTTCTATTTTACAAATCAGTTTTTGGAGGAGAATTTCCTTATATCGGAAAATTTAAAGATATGCCGGCCGCTGAAGACGGAGGCTGCGCCGAAGTATCAGAAAAAGATGCTAATCGAATTATGCACGTTTCACTGCCAATTGGAAACACCATTTTAATGGGAAGCGACAGTAACGAACAATCCGGAGATGTAAAATTTGGCGGTAACTTTTCAGTTTCAGTCAATGTAGAAAGTAAGGAAGAAGCAGATAGAATCTTCAATGGACTTTCAGCAGGAGGAAACGTCTTTATGCCAATGGATAAAACGTTCTGGGGAGCTTATTTCGGAATGTTTACCGATAAGTTCGGTATCAATTGGATGGTAAACTTTGATGAAAATGAACCAAATAAATAATTAAAAAGTTAGGTTATTTTAATAGCAGAGCATATTTGTTAAATTAATTCAAAAAGCACATGATTATGTGCTTTTTGTTTATAAAAAAACAAACAATATCCTTTTTTATCAACGATAGATTGCCGATTTTTGTCGCTTCAAAAACAATAAGGATAAAATGGCGATAGAAGATAAAGAGATTATTTTATTAAAAGTTTCAGGACACGATAAAATAGGAGTGACTGCTGGTTTAACAGCTGTATTGGCGACCTATGATGCTAATATTTTAGATATCGGCCAGGCCGATATTCACGACACGCTTTCTTTAGGAATTTTATTCGAAATTGAAGCCGGTTCTTCTTCTGCACCTGTTTTAAAAGACTTGTTGTTTAAAGCTTACGAATTAGAAATTAAAGTTAAGTTTATTCCCATTTCGATTGAAGATTATGAAGTATGGGTAAAATCACAATCGAAACAACGTTACATTATCAATATTTTAGGCGAAAAACTCGCAGCATCTCAATTGGCTGCCGTGACTAAAATTATGTCAGACCAAAACCTGAATATTGATTCAATTATTCGATTGACAGGCAGAACTTCTGTCGTTGATCTTGAAGAGTATCCACGTTCTTGTATTCAATTATCTGTTACAGGCGAAATTGTAAATAAGATTCTAATGACAGCCAGTTTTATGGAGATTTCCAGAACATTGAATGTCGATATTTCTTTCCAGGAAGATAATATCTACAGAAGAAACAGACGTCTGGTTTGCTTTGATATGGATTCTACTTTAATCCAAACAGAAGTAATCGACGAATTGGCAGAACTGAATGGAGTAGGCGATCAGGTAAGAGCGATCACGGAATCTGCAATGAATGGCGAAATTGATTTCAACGAAAGTTTCAAACAGCGTATGGCGTTGTTAGAAGGTTTGAGTGAAGAAGTTTTACAAAAAGTAGCCGAAAATTTACCAATAACACAAGGTGCACATCGTTTAATGAAAGCCTTAAAATATTACGGTTACAAAACTGCAATTCTCTCTGGAGGATTTACCTATTTTGGTGAATATCTGCAAAAAGAATTGGGGATCGATTACGTCCATGCCAACCAATTAGAAATTAAAGACGGTAAATTAACCGGAAAATATATAGGCGATATCGTAGACGGTTTAAAGAAAGCCGAACACCTAAAAGCCATTGCTGAAAAAGAAGGTATTCACATCAACCAAACCATTGCAGTTGGAGACGGCGCCAATGATTTGCCAATGCTAAACCTGGCCGGCCTCGGAATCGCTTTTCACGCCAAACCAAAAGTTAAAGAAAGTGCTTCTACTTCAATATCTAGTTTAGGTCTTGATGGAGTTTTGTATCTTTTAGGATATCATGATCGATATATTGATATGATGTAATAAATCAATAAACATAAAGTTTGTCATTCTGAGGAACGAAGAATCGCACAAGAAGTTCGACAATCAAAATAAAAAAACCTTAGCTCATAATTTGAACTAAGGTTTTTTATTTGGGACATGCCCCTCCGGGTCGGGCTATACGTTCCAATCTTTTTGTTTTTAAAGGCAAAACAAAAAGGATTTCCACTTCTATCCCTCATGCGGTTTAGTGGAATTAGCGGTTAAAAGAAAATAGAGGTTTAAATAAGTTTAGATTAGATTTATTTTGAATAGCCTCCAGCTTTAGCTGGAGGAAATTAATTTGAGTGATTCAAGGCTTTAGCCAAATTATACAGCAATGTAGATTTTGGCTAAAGCCAGATGTGTAGCTGTATTTTGTACCACTAGCTGAAGCTAGTGGCTATCCAAATGTGAATTAAGTTTAGTGGCTAATTTTTAAGTATTTTTTTATACAATGGAACAGGATAATCTTCTAGGAATCGCCAATCTGAATGATCTTGATAATCTAGTTCTAATTTTTTCTCTGAATATTTATTTTTTAAATCATTGAAAAGTGTAGAAATGACTTCTGAATCTTCTCCAAAAAACCAATAATTTCTAGCTCCTCCAAAAGTTTCAAGGAAAAAATAATGGAATTATTTTTTCCTTGAAAAATATTTACTACTTCATTGTCAAAATCAAATAATGATTTATTGTATTCAGATGTAGGTAATCCATTTTCTTTGACAAAGTCAAAAATGTGAGTTATGGAAATAAGTTGAGGATACTTTGATTGATATTCCCAGATATTTTTATAATTTGGAATTCTTAAAAGTAAAGGAGTTCCTTCATATTCTGTTTGAGTTGTTAACCATTCCATGTTTTTTGCAGATTTATTCTGATTTTAATAATGTGATTGTAAATACTATAAAAAAAACTTTTTTAAACAAATCTTACATCTCCTTCAACTGCTCCAAATAATCTCTCTGATTTGAAAGTCTCGGAATCTTATGTTGTCCACCCAATTTATCACGTTCCTTCAACCAATCGTAAAATAAATTCTCACGTGCCACATTAATCACCAAAGGATTTAATGTCATATTGTTATAACGTTTGGCTTCGTAATCAGAGTTTAAAGTCTGTAAGGTTTCATCTAATATTTTTTGGAAAAGACCAACATCAGCCGGTTTTTTCTTGAATTCGATCATCCATTCGTGTGCGCCTTTTTCTTTGTCCTGCATAAAAATAGGAGCAACTGTATAATCGATAACTTCGGTTTGGGTAACCTGGCACGCTTTGGCAATCGCCTCATCCGTGTTTTCCACCATTAATTCTTCCCCAAAAACATTAATATGATGTTTGGTTCTTCCTGTAACTCTAATTCGGTACGGATTTAATGAAGTAAACCGAACGGTGTCACCAATTAAATAACGCCATAAACCAGAATTGGTTGTAATTACAATGGCATAGTTTTTATTCAATTCCACATCGGCCAGACGAATTACTTTTTGGTTTGGAGTATCAAAAGTATCCATCGGAATAAATTCGTAGAAAATACCATAATCCAGCATCAACAATAAATCACTGGAATTATTTAAATCCTGAATGGCAAAAAAACCTTCAGAAGCATTGTATATTTCGTAGTATTTAAAATCTTTGCTAGGCAATATTTTCTTGTATTGTTCTTTATAAGGAGAGAAACTTACGCCGCCATGAAAGTAAACTTCCAGATTTGGCCAAAGTTCAAGCAGGTTTCCCTTTCCCGTATCTTCTAAAACCTTATTCATTAAAACCAGCATCCAGGAAGGAACTCCGGCAAAACTGGTCACGTTTTCAGTTTTTGTTTCATTGATAATTGCAGCAATTTTGGTTTCCCATTCACTCATTAATGAAGTTTTGCTGCTCGGCGTACTGCTAAATTCAGCCCAAATAGGCATGTTTTCGATCAGGATTGCCGATAAATCGCCGAAAAAAGTATTATTGTTTTCGTAAATCTGAGAGCTTCCCCCTAAGCGAAGACTTTTCCCTAAAAACAACTCTGAATCTTCATTGTTATTCAAATACAAACAAAGCAAATCCTTACTTCCTTTATAATGGCAATCTTCTAAAGCTTCGTTGCTTACAGGAATAAATTTACTTTTGGCATTGGTTGTTCCGCTCGATTTGGCAAACCACTTAATTGGAGTTTCCCAAAAAACGCCCTGTTCACCCTGACGTGTACGTTCAATTAAAGGCTGCAATTCTTCATAAGTCGCAATCGGTACTCTTTCAGCAAAAGTTTGATAAGAACTTATAGATGCAAAATCATATTTTTTCCCAATAACAGTGTATTCGGAGGCGGTCAATAAATTATGCAATAGCTCTTCCTGAACTTCATTCGGATATTTAAGAAAAAGTTCTATTTGGTGAATCCTTTGTTTGAGGACCCAGGATGCGAAAGAGTTAATGATTGATACGGGCATGAATGATTTTAGATTTTAGAATTGATTTTAGATTGCTGATTTTATGTTATTGTAAAAATCGAGAATTTAAAATTTGAATATCATTAGACAAAGATTAACTTTGCCTTTGTATCAAAAATAGTGTTTTTTTGTAAAAAACAATTCTATTTGAAGTAAAGATTCCAGTTCAAAAGTGGAATTTTAACAATAAAAGTTCACTATCCTGAGCAAATCTAAAATCTAAAATCAGCAATCTAAAATACAATGACATATCAAGGTGTACTTACAAAAATGCAGACAGAAATTGGAAATCCTATTCAGTATTATCTGGTTTTTGAAGATAGTTTTCTTAGTATGAACCAGTTATTAAATAAAGAAATAGAAATTAATTGCACAGGTTTCCAATGTTTGAATTGCAGTAAAAAGAAAAAAATCTACCGACAAGGTTTTTGTTATGATTGTTTTTACTCAAGCCCAGCTGTAGGAGATTGGATTATGAGGCCAGAATTGAGTACGGCTCATTTGGGTATTGCAGATCGTGATTTAGCTTATGAAGAAAAAGTCCAATTGCAACCTCATATCGTTTATTTGGCTTTGTCAACTGAGATAAAAGTGGGCGTAACACGCAAAACTCAGGTTCCAACCAGATGGATCGATCAGGGTGCAACACGTGCTATTGCTATTGTTGAGGTTCCAAATCGATATTTGGCCGGAATTACCGAAGTCTCTTTAAAAAATCATTATACTGACAAAACCAATTGGAGAAAAATGCTTCAGGACACTGAAATTGCCTTTGATCTGATTGCTGAAAAAGCAGAAGTGGAAAGTTTGCTCCCACTAGAAGTAAAAGAATACTTCTATACTAAAAGCGATGATTTATTCGAGCTGAATTATCCTGTTGTAAATTATCCTGCAAAAATTGCCAGTTTGAACTTAGATAAAACGCCTACTTTCAGTGGAAAATTAGTGGGAATTAAAGGCCAGTATTTAATTTTCGAAGACGGAACAGTTTTTAATGTTCGTGGTTCAGAAGGGTATGTCGTTACAATAAACGTCTAGGTTTATTGGGTAGTCGTCTGGTTTAACTGGTCAACGGTATAGTATATTTCTGTCCTCGAAATAGCTATCGTAATTTTAAATCTTCCAAGCAATTAGAAATGTGAATGTTGAAACATTTGCTTACAATATTGTAATAATTGCTTAATCAAAGAATTTACTTTTAAAAAAAAATAGAGCCTAGTTTTGAGCTAGTTCAAACTGTGATTTTTTTGAATTTAAATAAAAAGATTTAATAATACTTTAAGTTATTCGATAAGATGGGTATTTTAAAAAAAGTAAATGTTTTTAGGCGCAGTTTAATGCGCAGTGTTACTAAGAATATTGGAAAAGCAAGCTTACAGAACGATATTGTTTTAGCTGATAAAGCGGCTATAAAAAGAATCCTTATCTGTCGACCAAATGGAAGATTAGGAAATCTATTATTGATCACTCCTCTTATTCAGGAAGTCACCGCTATATTTCCAAATTGTAAAGTCGATTTGTTTGTTAAGGGAACATTAGCTCCAATAATCTTTGAGAATTATGAAAGCATCGATAAGGTAATCGATTTACCTAAAAAGCCGTTTAAAAATTTACTAAAATACCTTAATGTCTGGATTTCGATAAAAAGACAAAATTATGATATGGCGATCAATGTCGATCAAAATTCTTCTTCAGGACGTTTAGCAGTTCAGTTTTCAAATGCTAAATATAAATTTTATGGAGATTCAAATGAAGAAACTCTATTTGTAAAAAAAGACTATGCTCATATAGCCAAATATCCTGTTTATAATTTTCGCCATTATTTAACCAAACTTGGATTTCCAAAAAGCAACAAAATTATACCTCCATTAGATCTCAAATTATCTTCTGCTGAAATAACTGAGGGCAGGAAAGTTTTATATAACCTGATAAAAAATGAGAAAAGAACAATTTGCATATTTACCTTTGCAACTGGAGAAAAATGTTTAACAGAGGAATGGTGGGATAATTTTTATACACAACTCACAACAGAATATACAAACTATAATATCATTGAAATTTTACCTGTGGAGAATGTTTCGCAAATAAGATTTAAAGCTCCGGCATTTTATAGTAAAGATATTCGCGAAATAGGATCTGTAATCGCTAATACTGATTTATTTATTGGTGCAGATAGCGGTATTATGCATTTGTCAAGTGCTGTACAAACTCCAACAATCGGATTGTTTTCTGTTTCAAACCTAAAAAAATATGGACCTTATGACAATTGCAGTATTGGAATAGATGTTAATTTATATACAAATAAGGATTATTTAAAAACTATAAATTCAATTTTGAATAATGGAAAATTAAACATTTATTCAAATGCGATATAAGACATAAAGCAGAAATAAAAAAGGCATCCGTTATAGGAGGGCACTGAAAAACATCCCTTATTTTAATCAGGTTTATTTTTTAGACAACAAAAAAACGCTTATAACGGGATTTAAAAAGATCCGTTGTAAGCGTTT
>NZ_LMEF01000005.1 GCF_001427905.1 Flavobacterium sp. Root420 | reverse complement strand
GATGCCAAACTCTCAGGTAACCAAAAGACCAGTTCCAGGGCAAAAGCCAAATTGCGCTATATAAAAAATAATTTTGCGGCCAATCTGGAAAAGTATGAAAAACAGCAAGCTATTCTGGGAAAAAGAAACAGTTATAGTAAAACCGATACTGATGCTACTTTTATGCGTATGAAAGAAGATCATATGCGCAACGGTCAGCTAAAGCCGGCTTACAATACACAGATATCCACCCAAAACCAGATTATTGTTCATTATACCATCCATCAAAATCCGACTGACACCAAAACATTAAAGCCTCACTTGGAGAATTTTGAACAGACTTATGGAAAAAAAATCTTTAAAAAGYTGGAAGAAATAACAGCTGATGCAGGTTACGGCAGTGAAGAGAACTATGATTATCTGGAAAAAAAGAARCTCAAAGCTCTGGAAGAAATAACAGCTGATGCAGGTTACGGCAGTGAAGAGAACTATGATTATCTGGAAAAAAAGAARCTCAAAGCTTTTGTGAAATACAAYACTTTTGAAAAGGAACAGGACCCGAACTATCAAAAGAAATACAAGGCTTTTAGYAAAGAGAATYTWTATTAYAATCAGCAAGAAGACTATTATGTATGCCCGATGGGACAAAAAATGCYCAAGACACATGAGAATCAGAAAAAGACAGCAGGCGGATATACCCAAACCTTATCCCATTACCAAGCTGCAAACTGCGAGGGCTGCCCCATGAAAGGTCAATGCTTTAAAGCCAAAGGAAACAGAAGCATCGAGAGAAACCACAATCTTGAAAGGCACAAAGAAAGAACAAGGGAATTACTCCTTAGTCAAACAGGAATACAAAGAAGAAAACAGCGCTCTGCCGATGTGGAACCTGTATTTGCYCAACTCAAGCATNCAAGACACATGAGAATCAGAAAAAGACAGCAGGCGGATATACCCAAACCTTATCCCATTACCAAGCTGCAAACTGCGAGGGCTGCCCCATGAAAGGTCAAT
Organism: Flavobacterium sp. Root420; assembly: GCF_001427905.1. Taxonomy (GTDB): domain Bacteria; phylum Bacteroidota; class Bacteroidia; order Flavobacteriales; family Flavobacteriaceae; genus Flavobacterium. The sequence goes on along the minus strand of NZ_LMEF01000005.1, from coordinate 91,381 downwards.
GCTTTAAAGCCAAAGGAAACAGAAGCATCGAGAGAAACCACAATCTTGAAAGGCAYAAAGAAAGAACAAGGGAATTACTCCTTAGTSAAACAGGAATACAAAGAAGAAAACAGCGCTCTGCCGATGTGGAACCTGTATTTGCYCAACTCAAGCATAATAACRGATTTAGACGTTTTTCTTTAAAAGGRCTTCAAAAAGTAGAATTAGAGTTCGGATTAATGGCTTTAGGACATAACTTAAGAAAGAAAATTGCAGCATAAGGGCAATTTTTGCCTCTCCTTAAAATCAAAACATTAAAAACCACAATGGACAACAAATAAAAAACCGCCTCAAATTTTGTTTTGAGACGGCTTCTTCTAAGGGCAATTTTTGCCTCTCCTTAAAATCAAAACATTAAAAACCACAATGGACAACAAATAAAAAACCGCCTCAAATTTTGTTTTGAGACGGCTTCTTCTTTTTATACAAGCTTTCTAATACTCATTGCAATTCCGGTATGAATTCCTTCGTGATAATTATTGAAATCCAGGGCACCATTAATATTCTTCAGAGTGTAACCCATACTAGTGGTATATTCCGTGTAGGTTTGAAAAATGCCATCAGCTAAATCTTTCTGAACCTGCTCTAAAGTTGTTGAAAGCAAGGTTCTGATTTCATCTACTTCTGCTTGCGAAATATCACCTTCGGGTTTGGTTCCTTTTCTGTATTTGTTTATAAACTCTTCGGAAACCATCATTGGCAAACCCGATAATTTATAAACTAAAACTTGTTGCGTAGACACACAATGTGCTATATTCCAAATTAAATTATTACCAAATCCGGCTGGGATTTTGTTTAACTGTTCTAATGAATGATGGTCTAAAATCTTCAAAAGAATTTCTCTAATGGTTTTTTGTACTTCAAAAACTGAATTCATAGTTATAATTTTTTTCTAAAATTAGGCATTTTTAAGTTTCAAATGAATTTTCTTTGTAGTCACTAAATTTAAAAATCATGAACAAAATATATTACTTAGCTTCTTGCGACACGTGTAGAAAAATTATAAAAGGTTTACCGGCGAATCATAATCTGGAGTTTCATGATATTAGACAAAATCCGATTACTGAAGCGGAATTGGAAGAAATGCACAAGCTTGCGGGAAGTTATGAAGCGTTATTCAGCAAAAAAGCACAGTTGTACAAGTCGATGGATTTAAAAAACAAATCACTGACTGAAGCTGATTTTAAAAAATACATTCTGGAACATTACACTTTTTTGAGCCGTCCGGTTTTTATTATTGATGGTAAAATTTATATTGGCAATAGTCAGCCGGTTACTTTACAAGCTATGAAAGCTTTAGAAAAATAATACCTGAAATTTCTTAAAGAATCGGGATTTGCGTTAGGGATAGAAGTGGAAATCCTTTTTTTGAGCTTTTTCTGCTCAAAAAAAGATTGGAGCGTATAGCCCGACCGAAGGGAACGCCCAAAACTAAATCTTACTCTAAAAAGTTAACCACAAATTATAATTTATAATAAATTGAATTAGACAAATTCATTTCAAATTAATTTGTGAAGTTTAAACGTTTCAAATTTGTGAAATTTGCGGTAAAAAAAGCATAAACCCTTTCTGCTGTTCACAGATTACCATTTTACCACTCAACACAGCAAACTTTTAATTATCTTTGCGCCTTTATACTCAATTATATGATACAATCTATGACAGGGTTTGGCAAAGCTTCTTTGCAATTGCCTACAAAAAAAATTACGGTCGAAGTAAAATCCTTAAATAGTAAAGGTTTAGATTTAAACGTAAGAATGCCTTCTCTTTATCGCGAGATGGAATTAGGTTTAAGAACTCAAATCTCTACAAAACTGGAAAGAGGAAAAATTGATTTCGGAATTTACATTGAAAGTACTTCTGAACAAACTTCGACAAAAGTAAATGTTCCTGTTGTAAAAAATTACATCGCACAACTTAAAGAAGTTTACCCTGATGCCGATGAAACGGAATTGATGAAAATGGCCGTTCGTATGCCAGATACATTAAAAACAGAACGCGAAGAAATCGATGAAAACGATTGGGACCAAATTCAGGTTATCATTGAAGAAGCTTTACAAAACATCTTAAGTTTTAGAAAAGACGAAGGTGAATCGCTTGAAAAAGAATTCAATCTTCGAATTGGAAATATCCGTCAATATATGGACGACGCTTTGGCACTTGATCCGGAAAGAGTTCAGGCTATAAAAGACCGTTTGCAAACTGCCATTTCTGAATTACAAGTGAATGTGGATGAAAATCGTTTCGAACAGGAATTGATTTATTATCTGGAAAAACTTGATATTACCGAAGAAAAAGTACGTTTAACAAATCACTTAGACTATTTCTTAGAAACCATTAAAGGTACTGAAGCTAATGGTCGTAAATTAGGTTTCATTACTCAGGAAATGGGTCGCGAGATTAATACCATGGGATCAAAATCAAATCATGCACAAATGCAGAAATTGGTGGTGATGATGAAGGATGAGTTGGAGAAGATTAAGGAACAGGTTTTAAATGTGTTGTAAAAAGCTATAAGCAATAAGCTTTAAGCTATAGGCAAAATCAAAGACTTCAAATAAAAAAGCTTAAGGCCAATTGCCTAAAGCCTAAAGCATACCATAATGAACAAAGGAAAATTAATTGTTTTCTCAGCACCTTCGGGATCAGGCAAAACAACTATAGTAAGACATTTACTGGGGAAAGAAGATTTAAATTTAGAATTTTCAATCTCAGCGGCTTCACGCGACCCACGCGGAGAAGAAGAACACGGAAAAGATTATTATTTTATTTCGTTAGAGCAATTCAAAAAACACATTAAAGGAGAAGATTTTCTGGAATGGGAAGAAGTATACCGCGATAACTTTTACGGTACTTTAAAAGCAGAAATCGAAAGAATCTGGGCTTTAGGAAAAAACGTGATTTTTGACATTGATGTTGCCGGCGGATTGCGTATTAAACATAAATTTCCGGAACAAACTTTAGCCGTTTTCGTAAAACCACCAAGTGTTGATGAACTAAAACGCCGCTTAAAACAACGTTCTACCGAAAGTGATGACAAAATCAATATGCGAATTGCAAAAGCTTCTGTAGAATTGGCGACGGCTCCGCAATTTGATACGATCATCAAAAACTACGATTTAGATACTGCCAAAGAAGAAGCTTATCAGTTAGTGAAAGACTTTGTAAATAAATAAGTTATTAGTCCTTAGTTGTTAGTCCTTAGTCTGAGAAGAAATTAAATTATAAGATTTACATGAGTGGCATTAAATCGTACAAAGAATTATTTATTTGGCAAAAAGGAATAAAAATAGTTGTTCTAGTTTATAAACTCACAAAGAGTTTTCCTAAAGAAGAAATATACGCCTTAACAAGTCAATTAAAAAGGGCGAGCGTATCCATTCCTTCAAATATTGCAGAAGGCTTTGGACGTCAAACCGATAAATCATTTAACCACTTTTTGAATATTTCCAGAGGTTCTCTGAATGAAATAGAAACACAATTAATTATTGCAAAAGAATTAGAATTTATTTCTGACGATAATCTATTTAATGAGATTATGTTTTTGATTGAAGAAGAAAGCAAAATGATAAGTGCTTTTTGTAAAAATCTTAAAGACTAAGAACTAAGGACTAAGAACTAAGTACTCTAAAAAATGAAAATAGGTCTTTATTTCGGAACGTATAATCCCATTCATGTTGGTCATTTGATTATTGCCAATCATATGGCTGAATTTGCCGATTTAGATCAGGTTTGGATGGTGGTTACTCCTCATAATCCGCTAAAAAAGAAAGCTACTTTATTAGACGATCATCAGCGACTTGAAATGGTTTATCTGGCAACAGAAGATTATCCAAAGATAAAACCTTCAGATATTGAGTTTAAATTGCCTCAGCCGAACTACACAGTAAATACTCTGGTTCATTTGCAGGAGAAATATCCAAATAATGAATTCTCCTTGATTATGGGCGAAGATAATTTGAAAACGCTTCACAAATGGAAAAACTACGAAGTGATTTTGGATCATTATGATATTTATGTTTACCCACGCATTTCTGAAGAAGCTGAAAATATTGAATTAAAATCGCATCCAAAAGTTCATATTATTGATGCGCCGGTTGTAGAGATTTCTTCGACCTTTATTAGAAACAACATTAAAAAAGGAAAAAATATTCAACCACTTTTACCTCCTAAGGTTTGGGAGTATATTGATCACAATAATTTTTATAAGAAATAAAAAAAGTCTGAATTTTAAAAAATTCAGGCTTTTTTGTTTTTATGCTTCAATGCTTATCTCGATTTTAACTCGCGCTCTAATCTCAGTCAGCGATTGATCTATTAAAAGTTTTCCATCTCTGAAAACTTCTTTCAGTTCTCCTTGTCTTTCTTCCTCCCAGGAAACATTATCAGTTAAATGATAAACTCCATCAACTAAATCAATTTTCATCAATCCTTTAGCCGATTTTTTAGTTCCGTCATCTGTAATTGGATCTTTAAAAATAGCCCTTCCTTCTCCGTCTACTTCTCCGTAAGTTGCTTTCATCGCAAATCCGAAAGTATCTCTGGTATTATATTGATAGGTAAAAGAACCAATTCCTAAAACAACATTTGTTGACGCAAAACCTTTTTCTTTTAATCTCTCGCCTATTTGAGTCGCTCTGGCAACGGTAATGCTGTCGCCATAAATAGCCCCAATTTGAGGAATAAGCTCTTTATATCCTTTTTCGTTAACAGAACCGCCAAAAATATCCCAAAGCAGTTCAATTACACCTTTCTTTTCATTCTCATTCTTTCCGTTTGGATTACCACAAATAATATCAACCGGATCGCCACTATCAGGACGAATTACAACTTTGCCTTCTCTGGCAATAATATCTTCTCTTAATTTAGGCAAATAATCGGTTAAAACTTTCCATAAATCCCAGGTATCAGAGACTATTGAAACAATTCCTTTTGGATAAACTTCTGTAATTAATCTTTTAAAAGTTTCACATTCGCCCTCTGTAGTTCCCATACACATTACAGAATGTTCTGTTGCAGCAACTGAGCCTGCGATTAATTCTGTATCTGAATTGGCATTATAATATTCTTCGAAAAAATCAATTGCCGGAATCGTATCAGAACCTGTAAAACTTAGTAAATGTCCAGCTGCAGATGTTACTGCTGCTTCAATTCCGCCCATTCCTCTCATCGAAAAATCATGTCCCTGCCAATTTACAAAATCAGGCACAGAAGAAGTTTCTTCGGCATATTTATCTAATACTTTTCTATACTCTTTTGCAATTGTTGCAGAGTTACAAGGCAGCCAAATCACGGCAGAAAGCAAAGTTTCAAAGTAATTAGTCAACCAGAAAAACTCCGGAATCGTATTGTACATTGTAAACATTGGCACTCTCAAAGGCACACTTGCTCCTTCTGGCAAAGCTTTAAAAACCATCGGAATATATCCTAAATCATGTAAATCTTCGATATGTTTGGTTCCAACCTGATTTTCCCCTAAATAATTATTGATTCTTCGGGCATATTTTTTAACTACTTCTTCTTTTGGCTGTTTGAAAAAATAAGCATCAAAATCATGAATGATATATTTTTTAATGAAATATTGCAATCCGAAAAACACAACTTCATCAAGACCTTCAATTCTTGATTTTCTGGGTGTCCAGTTAGAATATACTAATGTAGTATTGTCTGGATATTGTCTTCTGTGGTCAACTTTGTAACCATCTGTTAATAATAATGGGTTCATATATTTTCTTCGTTAATTTTTTAATCATTAATTTCTTTGTTCTTCGGTTGTATAAAGCCTTTAAATCCAATGAATATCACCAAAAACTAATATTCGTTTCATGATATAAATTCGATATATTTCGCAGGAACTTCATCTGTCAGCCAAACATTATTCTCAGATAAATAAAATTTAAACCCGTCTTGATGCATTGCGCCGCTTCTAACAGTTAAGATTTGAGCAGAACCACGCCTGCTTCCAACTTTTATTGCAGTTTCCTCGTCTTTGCTCAAATGCACATGCTGACGGTTCATTTTTTGTAAACCTTCTTTTTTAATGTTTTCTAAAAACTTACCTACGGTTCCGTGATATAAAAACTCCGAAGGTTCTGCTTCATTCAGGTTTAATTCAACTGAAATGGAATGTCCCTGACTTGCTCTGATTTTTGTTTTATCTTCATTAAAAGCAAAACGCTTTTTATCATTGTTTTCTACTACATAATCTAAAAGTTCAACAGTCATTTCATTTTGACTTTCTTTTTTATTGCATTTTTCAATTAATTCTTCAACATCTGTCCAACCATTTTCGTCTAATTTTAATCCGATGGTTTCTGGTGAATGCCTAAGAACCAAACTCAGGAACTTGCTTACGCTTTTTGCTGTTTTTTCATTCATTGATTTTTAATCTTTTAACTTTAATGATAATCGTTCGCACAAATCATCAATATCATTTTTTCTTGCTAATCCAGTAATCCATTTTTGAGGAATACTGTCCATTCCGTAATAAATCCCTGCAAGACCACCAGTTATAGCTGCCGTTGTATCGGTATCTCCCCCTAAATTCACTGCTTTTAAAACAGTTTCTTCATAAGTATTCGAATTCAAGAAACACCATAAACTCGCTTCTAAACTATGCAGAACATAACCGGATGATTCAATTTCATTTTCTGGATATTTAGCTATATTGTTTTTTAAAATCCTATTAAACAACTGAATTTCAACAGGATTAAATTTCTTATCACTTAAAAAATCAGAAATAATATTTTGCATATTCTTATAAGCAGTTATTTTATCAATGTCTTTTAAAATTTCTAAGCAATAAATAACATAAATGAAGCAAGCAAATACTGATCTAAAATGCGCGTGAGTAATAGATGACACTTTTTTTACCTTCTTGTAAATAGCCTCAACATCCCTTTCTTTATGCAGATAAAAAACTAAAGGAAGAATTCTCATTAGAGAACCATTGCCGTTATCTTCCTCAAAGAAATTACCTGAGTGTTTTGCTGATTCTCCTTTTAAAACTCTTACCAAAGAATGCCTTGTGGTTCCTCCAATATCAAACACTTTATGATGAGCTCCCCAATATCCTTCTTCCATCCATTTCACAAAAGTTATTGCCATATCTTCTATATCAAAATCTTTGCATAAACTTTCGGCAGTACAAAAAGCCAAGGAACTATCATCACTAAATGTTCCAGGTGGCTGATGCCAACACATAAAACCCATCATATCCTGAACAGGATTGTTTCTTAAATAATCTCTGGTTTTAAACTCTACCGGAACGCCTAAAGCGTCACCAATAGCTACTCCAAACAATCCAGATTTGACTCTATATTCAAATTCATTATTTATTAAATCAGTATAAATTTTCAAATTTTCATCATCATAACAAACAAATATGATTTTTTCTAATTGTTCTTTCTGTTCAAAAATATTAATCGAATGAAGTGCAATTTCTGCTGCCAAAACTTTAGGAAACTTATAAATGCCGGTACTTATATTTGGAAAGGCTATTGTCTTAATATTATTTCTAACCGCTAATTCCAGAACACTTAAATAACAGCTTTGCAGTAATTCCTCTTCAAGGCTTTTACCGTTATTCCAAACCGGACCAACGGTATGAATTACATGTTTTGAAGGCAAATTACCTGCTGTTGTTATGACAGCATTCCCAACATTACATCCTCCTTGTTTGTTTCGAATTTGGATACATTCGTCCAAAATTGCTTTACCGCCTTTTCTGTGAATTGCGCCATCAACACCTCCGCCTCCAAGTAACGAAGTATTTGCTGCATTTACAATTGCATCAACTTGAATTTCTGTTATATCAGCTTTGAGAATTTCTATTTCCATAATCCAAACTATTTCAATTCATCCCTAACTTCCATCAAAGCAAAACCCAAAAGATTCAAACCTTTCCATTTCTCGGGATTCATAACATCTTTATCATCACTGGCCATACCAATTCCCCAAATTGGGTCAACCGGACTGGCTTCTACTAAAACGCGATCATTTGTATTGATTAAAAATTCTTTTAAATCAGCATTTTGACTGAATTTATGATAATTACCTTGTTTTACAATTTCAAATCGATTCGCTAACCAAAGTTTATCATCGTAATTTTTTACTTCACGACCTAACTTTTTGGCTTCGGCTGGAGAATTCGATTCAATAATTTTCTCCAAAACTTCATTGTCATTAAACAATGCTGCTTTTTTCGCCATCATCCAGTGTTCTGCTGTTTTGTATGTTATGCCTTCAACTTCAAAAGAGCTTAACCACCATTGACTGAAACAGGTTTTAGAAATGCTTCCGTCTTTATTTGGCTGGTGTCCCCAGAAAAATAAAAACTTACTTTCCGGAGCTATATCTTCTATTTTATATTTCATATAATTGATCTAATGTGATTTGAACGACCTTTTCACCTTCAAAATCTTTAAAAGAATTGGTTGTAAAAATTTTATCAAAACAATCCAAAACTTCAAAACCTTTATTGAAAATTCCGTGACTTACCGCTAAGTATAATTTTCCGGCGTTTTTCTTTTTTAATTCTTCAGCTAAACCAACAAAAGTTCCTCCTCCGTCGCAAATGTCATCTACAATTAAGCAATCCATTCCGTTTAAATCGTCTTCATAAACTTTAAAACCAGATAATCTTCCGGTTTTTACATCACGGCTTTTACTGCATTCTACCACATCAACGCCTCCTAAAAATTCAGAAACTTTATAGATTTTTTTTAATGCACCACCATCAGGAGAAATTAATTTTATGCTTTCTCCAACTACTTTAAGGACTTCCTGAATAAAAGTATGATTCGGGATCACTTCGCAATTATTCACTAAAGCCGGAGTTACCTCAGAATGTGCATCAAAAACAAAAACGTTATTTAATTGAAGTGCGTTAATAATATCTGCATAAACCTTAACAGAAAGCGCTTCTCCTTTTATCATTACACGATCTTGTCTGGCAGCCGGGAAATACGGAATAAAAAGATCGATAACTTTAACATCCATTCTTCGTAAAGCATCTACTGTTATACACAATAAACCCAAATCATTAAATGAATTTAACCTATGTGTAATAGTAACTTTTTGAGCAGCATTAAAATTTGGATCAATTTTGATGTGTGGCTCACCGCCGGAAAAAGTAAAACTTTGAAAATTGATTTGTTCCTGATTAAGAATCGGAGTGAATTTTGGGTCTAGGTTAAGTATCATAGTTTTTTATTTTGCGTTAATTATACGCAAATGTAGATTATTATTTTTAATAAACAATTTATTTTGTGTACAATTTACGCAAACTTTATTTCAAAGTGATAACCATTTTCAATTAAAGAATTGTACTTCAGCTTATTGAACTTAAATAATTTTGCCGGTCGGCCACTTTTTATTGGAGAGAAATGTTCTGTTTCTTCTAAAAAACCATAACTAAGAATCTTCTTTCTGAAATTTCGTCGGTCAATTTCTTTCTCCAATATAGTACAATAAAGATTTTCAAGATCCGAAAACAGAAATTCTTCCGGAAGCAAATCGAACCCAATTGGTTCGTAAGTAAGTTTTGCTTTTAGTCTTGTGATTGCTTTTTCGATTATTAAATTATGATCAAAAGCCAAACGAGGAATAGAATCAATTTGACACCACTGTACCCGATCAGCATCGGTATCAGCTTTTATTTCCAGATTTGAAGCGTCAACCAAAGCATAATAAGCAACAGAAATAACACGATTTCTTGAATCCCTGAAAACATCATCACCAAATGTGTAAAGCTGTTCCATAAAAGTCAACTGAACATTTGTCTCTTCATGTAATTCCCGAATTACAGCATCATTCAACGATTCATCATTTTTTACTAAACCTCCCGGGACAGCCCAATATTTCTCTGCAGAACCAAATTGCTGCTCTATTAAAAGAACGTACAAACTGTTGTTTTTATAACCAAAAACAATGGCATCAACAGCAATTCTAATATTTTGAAAATTTTCCATATTTAAAACACATTAATAAGCAGAAATAACTATTGAATTTTTGCTAATTTAATCTCTACATCCTATTCCCAAAAAACAACTTTAATTCTTTTGAAATACTATCAAAAAAAGAATTCAGATTATTGTTTTTAGCACTCAGCAAATACACATATTCTTCCGGAACGTGAAAGTTATTCCATAACAATTGCAGTTTATTCTCTTTAATATATTTTCTTGAATTACAATTCCAGGTAATGGCAATTCCGGAATTTCTGGATAACATTTCTAACATCTCAGATTCTGACGGAATGATATAATTGGGCACTATTGCAGGTCTCTTTTTATTAAAGGCATGAAGCCAGAATAATTTTACATGCGGAATTCGTGCATCATGACTATACCATTTCTGATCGTTAAGCCACTGCTCTATTTCGGCCGCGTTATCTGATTTTAATTTTTGACGAAAATCCGTTACATCTAAATTTGATGATCCAACGACTACCAGTTTAATTTTTCCGATGATTTCATAAATCGTATCAAACGTATCAAACCTTTTAGTTACGATCGCAAAATCGAGTTTTTTAGCATCGACAAGCGAAAAAAGGACATCATCTTCTGCGAAAGTAAAATCGATTAAATCAAACTTGGAAATTAGTGTACTCGCAAAACAATTAAACAAATCTTTAGACACTCCAATCGATATTAATCGTTTAGAATCCTCCGCTTTCGCTCTAAAACCGCTTTCTACATTTTCTAATCGATCGAGCGCATCAATAATTAAATTATTGAGTAACTTAGCGTATTCGGTTGCTTCAACGCCTTTTGACTTTCGGTTAAATAATTTATAACCAACATGTGCCTCTAACATTGATATTTGCTGACTTACAGCAGGTTGACTCATAAACAACTCTTTTGCAGCGACTGAAAAATTACCGTTTTTATAAACTGCTTTAAATGTTCTGTACCATTCCAGATTTACCATGATATAAATTTATTTATTACAAACATAGTTTATTTTATTTTTACAAATATCACTTAAGCTGTAAATTTGATGAAAATTTAAAACTATGAAAAAAATAGCATTACTCGCAATTGTCGCATTTACTGCCAGCAGCATAACAGCTACAGCGCAAAAATCAAATAAGAAAAATATGAAAAAGGTATTATTTGTTGTCACCAGTAATGATAAACTGGGCAACACGGGAGAAAAAACCGGATTTTGGTCAGAAGAATTGGCTGCACCTTATTATGAGTTATTAGACAAAGGAGTTGAAATTACAATTGCTTCTCCACTTGGAGGACAGCCACCAATCGATCCAAAAAGTGCTGATCCGGCTTCGGCTACAGAAGACACCAAACGTTTTGATGCCGATAAAGCCTTACAGGAAAAATTAAAACATACTTTGAAACTTTCGACCATAAATCAAAAAGATTATGATGCTGTTTTTTATCCTGGAGGCCATGGTCCGCTTTGGGATTTAGTAGAAAATCAAAACTCTATCGATTTAATCGAATCATTTTACTCACACAAAAAACCTGTTGCCTTTGTTTGTCACGCTCCAGCCGTTTTGAAAAACGTAAAAGTAAACGGGGAATATTTAGTGAAAGGTAAAAAAGTTACCGGTTTTACCAATGAAGAAGAAGAGGCTGTTGGTTTAACCAAAGTAGTTCCTTTTTTATTAGAAGATGCACTTTCGTCAAACGGAGCTAAATTCTCAAAAGGACCAAACTGGCAGCCTTATGCTGTTGAAGACGGTCTTTTAATTACAGGACAAAATCCGGCATCATCAAAATTAGTGGCTGGAAAACTATTACAAAAATTAGAATAAGATGCTAAGGGACTAAGGTTCTGAGTTGCTAAGATTTCAAAATCTTAAAAAAAACTTAGAACCTTAGTCCCTTAGTATCTCAGAACCTTAAAAATAAAAACATGTTAAACTTTGAATTATATAATCCGACGAATTTAATCTTCGGGAAGGGACAAATAGAAAAACTTTCTAGTTTAGTTCCTAAAGGTGCTAAAATATTACTGGCTTACGGTGGTGGAAGTATTTTTAAAAACGGCATTCACGAACAAGTCATCAACAATTTAAAAGGTTTTGATATTGTGGAATTTGGCGGAATAGAGCCTAACCCACATTTTGAAACTTTAATGAAAGCTGTAGAAGTAATTAAAGCCGAAAAAATTGATTTTATTCTGGCTGTTGGTGGCGGATCTGTTATTGATGGTGTGAAATTTATTTCGGCTGCCGTTCATTTTGAAGGAAATCCGATTGACATTTTACAGAAAAGATTACTGATTAAAGAAAACGCTATGCCATTTGGAACTGTTCTAACTTTACCGGCTACAGGAAGCGAAATGAATTCGGGTTCTGTTGTTACTATTGCAGCAACGCAGGAAAAGCTAGCTTTTGGCGGTAGTGCCTTGTTTCCAAAATTTTCTATCTGTGATCCAACCGTTATTGCTTCTTTACCCAAAAGACAACTGCAAAACGGTGTTGTCGACGCATATACGCATGTAATGGAACAATATTTGACTTATCCTCACGAAGGTTATTTGCAGGACAGAATTTCTGAAGGAATTTTACAAACCTTAATCGAAGTTGGTCCAAAAGTGGTTGAAAATCCAACTGATTATGCCTTAGCATCCAACTTTATGTGGAGTTGTACCATGGCTTTAAATGGATTAATTCAGAAAGGTGTTCCGACAGATTGGGCAACACATATGATTGGGCACGAATTAACCGCTTTATACGGAATTGATCATGCGAGAACTTTGGCGATTATAGGACCAAGCCTATACAAGGTAATGTTTGAAACCAAAAAAGGCAAATTAGCGCAATACGGAAGAAGAATTTTTAATTTAACCGGTTCTGATGACGAAGTAGCTAAAGAAGCGATCAATAAAACAGTTGAATTTTTCCATACAATGGGAATGGATACCAAACTTTCGCAATACACAAACGATTATAATGAAACAGCTGATTTTATTGTAAAACGTTTTGACGAAAGAAACTGGAAAGGTTTAGGCGAAAATCAATTGGTAACTTTAGATAAAGTAAAATCTATTGTTGAAATGAGTTATTAGTTCCTAGTCGCAGTATTCATTCTCAGTTTAAACTGTAAACTGTGACTGTAAACCGAAAACTAAAAAAAGGCGTTCTTAAAATATTTAGGAACGCCTTTTTAAAATACTAAAACAAAACTAACTAACTCTTTTTTTGCTAAACTCATTAAATTCTAAATTTATAAATAGTTCTAACGCAACTATCTCGAGTTTATTGTGTAGGAGTAAAATTATTTTTTGATATTTTTCCTGCTGTAATGAAAACCCTTCTAATTAAAGGAGATTATTAAATTTCTTAAATGAGATTTTGTATTATTACTACTTTATTAAGTACTTTTGCTTTAAATTATTAAAATAATGAGCGAAAATTTAAAATTTGCAGTGATTGGAGGAGGTAGTTGGGCAACGGCAATTGCAAAAATGCTTTGCGTGAATCTTTCCGAAATTGCATGGTATATGCGTAATGACGCTGCGATAGAGCACATTCAAAAATACAAACACAATCCAAATTATTTAAGTTCGGTAGAATTTGATACCAAGAAACTTAGATTAACCAATAATATCAACGAAGCAATTGAATATGCAGATTATGTGATTTTTGCTATTCCTTCTGCTTTTTTAGATGCGGAATTGAAAAACATGACGGTTTCTTTGGCCGATAAAATCATTTTCTCAGCTATTAAAGGAATTGTTCCGGAAACAAGTTTAATTGTTGGCGAACATTTCCATATTCAATACGACATTCCATACTACAATATTGGTGTTATTACAGGCCCTTGTCATGCTGAAGAAGTGGCTTTAGAAAGACTTTCGTACTTAACAATTGCTTGCGGAGATCCGGACAAAGCTCGTATTGTGGCTAAATCACTTTCAGGAAACTATATCAAAGCTAAAATTTCAGACGATATTATCGGAACTGAATATGCAGCAATGCTTAAAAACATATATGCAATCGCAGCCGGAATTGCCCATGGTTTAGGTTATGGAGATAATTTCCAGTCGGTTATGATGAGTAATGGGATTCGTGAGATGAAAAAATTCATTAGAAAAGTGCATAAAATGAAACGTAACATCAATGATTCGGCTTATTTGGGCGATTTATTGGTTACAGGATATTCGGTTTTCTCCAGAAACAGAATGTTCGGAAACATGATTGGAAAAGGATACACTGTAAAAAGTGCGATGATGGAAATGAGCATGGTTGCCGAAGGATATTACGCAACAAAAAGTGCTTATAAACTAAATCAGGGTTACGGTGCTAAAACGCCTATTATTGACGCTGTGTATGCTGTTTTATATGAAGGAAAAGATGCTAAAGCTGTATTTAAGAAATTGACTGAGTCTTTGGATTAATTTTTTCCCTTAGAGCAAAGAAGCAAGAACCAAGAAAATAGATTTCTCGCGAATGAACATAAAAAAAGAGTCAAGACTAATTTAATTTTTGTCTCGGCTCTTTTTATTCTATTATTCTAAAGTCTATTCTCTTGGCTCTTGCTTCTATTCTCTTGCCTCTCTTTACTTCACCATAACCCCCTCTACAAACAAAATCGGCACTTCTTCCGTATTGTTTTCGCTGATCAGGTTGGATTTGAAGATGAATTTCTTGTCATACAAAGTATTTCCGATGAAGAAAGTCACCATGAATTCATTATTTAAAACCAAAAGACTTTTCTCAATCATTTCGATTTTAACAACAGAAACGGCTGGAACTTCAACAAAAGCATGACGTAAAGTCGATGTCTTTTTCATTTCGCTATCGATTGTTCCAAATGCTTTTGAAACAACCATAACACTGTCTAAATTAAAATCACTGTCGTTTACCAGGTAAGCGTACCATACTTTTTCCATAAAATCGTCGCTCCATTCCTGAACAGCGGCAAGGAATACGTTTTCTACTTCTGGAATTGTTATATCTTTTTTCATATTACTCAAAAGTTATAAAGTCGAAAAGTCGAAAGTCCCAAACTTTGAGACTTTCGACTTTTGACTTTCGACTTAATTTATATATTAGCTTTAAATTGCTCTAAGAAACGAACGTCATTTTCGTAAAACATTCGGATGTCACCAATTTGATACAGTAACATTGCAATACGCTCTACTCCCATTCCGAAAGCAAAACCATTGAATTCATCCGGATTGATGTCACAGTTTTTAAGAACGTTTGGATCAACCATTCCGCAGCCTCCAATTTCTAACCAGCCAGTTCCTTTTGTGATACGGTAATCGGTTTCTGTTTTTAAACCCCAGTAAATATCAATTTCGGCACTTGGTTCTGTAAATGGAAAGTATGACGGACGCAAACGAATCTTAGATTTCCCGAACATTTCTTTCGTAAAATAAAGCAACGTTTGTTTCAAATCGGCAAAAGAAACATCTTTGTCAATATACAATCCTTCAACCTGATGGAAAATACAGTGTGAACGTGACGAAATAGCTTCGTTACGAAACACACGCCCCGGAGAAATAGTACGAATTGGCGGTTTGTTGTTTTCCATATAACGTACCTGAACGGAGGATGTATGCGTACGCAACAACACATCAGGATTCGTCTGAATGAAAAAAGTATCCTGCATATCACGAGCCGGATGGTATTCCGGTAAGTTCAATGCGGTAAAATTATGCCAGTCGTCTTCGATTTCCGGACCTTCAGAAACGTTGAATCCAATATTGGCAAAAATATCTATAATTTGATTTTTTACAATAGAAATAGGATGACGGGAACCTATAATTACAGGCTCCGCTGCTCTGGTTAAATCACCAAACATACCTTTTGTTTCCTGTTTGCTTTCCAGTTCTTCCTGAATAACTCTTACTTTTTCTTCAGCAACGGCTTTTAAAGTATTTATTACTTGTCCAAAATCTTTTTTCTGGTCATTCGGAATATTTTTAAACTCTGTAAAAAGTTCTTTTAATAACCCTTTACTACCTAAATATTTAATTCGGAACTGCTCTAAAGATTCTTTATTTTTATCATTAAAGGATTTAGCTTCCTCTATATGCTGTTTTATCTTGTCTATCATTTTCCTTCAATAATTGAGAGAGCAAATTTAGTGATTTTAGTTGAAATTAAACAGTCGCAGTCGCAGTTTTCAGTCATTGACACTGTTATAACTGTGACTGTGACTGAAAACTAATCAATAAGTTCTCTTTCTAAAAAATAATTCACAATCGCTTCTTTCATCAAAACCGATTGTTCGCCTGCTTTTAGTGGTGGTAACTCTTCTTTTACTTTATAATGCGGCCATCCTTCGGCATCAAAAAAGTCGAATTCATAGAATCCGTAAGGCTCTAATAATCGGCAAATGGCGATGTGCATTAAGTTTAATTTTTCATCTTTTTTGAATTCGCGGTGTACTTTTCCAAGTTCCTGAACCCCGATTAAGTAAATAATAGCATCCAAATCTAAGTCTTCGCCTTGCGAAAACTGATTTGAAAGTATATCGACGAGCTTTTCCCAACGCTCTTTTAATTGTGTATCTCTGGACATTTTAATTTATGATTTTAGATTGAAGATTTTAGATTGAAAATGATTTTGCGATTTTTAAAACTGAAATCTTCAATCTAAAATCTAAAATTAGAATTGCAAAGATACGGACTTCAAATCCAATGACCTTAAAAAATGAAATACATCAGAAAATAAAAACCTTTGCCCCTTTGCTTCTCTGAACCTCTGCACCTTAAAAACTAGATAATTCTGTTATATTTGCGCTTCAATAAAACACCCGCAAATATGAGTTTTTTCGATATGATTTTTGGAGCACTTTTGGCTTTTAGTTTATACAAAGGCATTAAAAACGGGCTTTTTGTAGAAATTGCTTCTTTTGTTTCTTTGTTATTGGGAATTTATCTTGCGATTAAATTCTCTTCATTGATGAAGGGACTCATTACACCGCACGTTTCCTGGAATCCAAATACAATTCAGATTACGGCTTTTATTCTGACTTTTATTTTAGTGGTGATTGGTGTATATTTCTTAGCCAAAATCCTTACCGGAATTGCCGATTTTGCTTTCCTCGGATGGGCAAATAAATTGGGTGGAGGATTTTTCAGGGTTTTAAAAACGATCCTGATAATGAGTATTTTTATTGCTCTTTTTGAGAAAATAAACTTCAATAATACCTTTGCCAAAAAAGAAACTTTAGACAACTCTATTTTTTATAATCCTGTTAAAAAAGTAGCTGCTTTTGTTTATCCGTCAATTGAGAAATGGTACGAATCGTTTAAAGAAAGTCATGCTAAAAACCCGGAAGAAACTTCTGAAACTAAAAAAGAATAATTCCTATTCCTCGTCATTAAGAGGTTTCGGAAATAAATTTTTCAGAATAATCAACATCATTCCAATCACATTTACTGATGAAGTGGTCAATAATGTAATGAGCACATTTTCTGAAAGATTCAGATTCAGGAAATTAAAATTGAAATATAAAATAGACACTACAGCTGCTAGCCAAAGAAAGATAATAAAAGCAAAAATATAGGTTAGATGCCTTCTTAATCGGGTATCTTCTAAAAACCTTCCCACTTTAGCGCTTCCTAATCTATCTTCAAGGATTTGATTTTGTAAACGTGCGCTGCTAAGGTCTTCAGGAGTTAAGGAAGAACTGTTTGCAATTGAAATTTGACTTAGATTTAGGGATGCCATATCAAGTTTAAATTGGTTTTAACTTCGTTTTATAATGTTCAAAAATATCATCGTCAGAAATAACAGCATTAGAATCTTTTCGATATACTTTATTCCAGGGAGTACCATCATTGTGTGTTAAAGCACTTAAATAAATACCATCAAACCTTCCGTAAACTTCCCAAATTTTATCTAAGAATTTTTCATCTTCGCTGGTAATTTTTTCATCTTTTACAGCATTCGGAATCTTCTCCGTTATCTTTTCTTTTTTATACTGCTTTATACTATAATACAAAGACGGAAAAACAGGTCCAAAATCCCATGCAATTGGATTCTCATCCAATAATCTTTCTTTCTTATCTGTCAAAGCCAAATACCAACCATACGCAATGTAAGTCAGCTTGATTATCTTCATTGGCGTAAGATTACCCGTTTTGGAATACTTATCGATAAAATAATTTGCGACTGTTGTTGGATTATAAGTCATAATCTTAAAATTATTATTTTACCAAAGTTACTTAAAATATATTTGAAACAAAATTTACGAAGGTATTGTAATGTAAATGAGATGTTTTGCTGTAAGAATTGAATTAATCGTATACAAATTCCATCAAAATGGAATTTAGAAATTTTCGATTTTAGATAAAAAAAAACCAGCGGGGTAAAATGTTTATAGAAATTCAATTCATGAACCCATTCGACAAAAACCCCAGCGGGGTGAAACATTAAATATAGACCATGAATATATCGCTCCACTGGAGCTTTTTTACGTATCTATTCTGATTTCTATAAACATTCTGCTCCGCTGGAGCTAGCTCAATCAATAATAAACCCGACAGGTTTTATCCCGAAGGATCGGGCTGTTGGTTTGAAATGTGTTAAATATCCAAAAACCCCAGCGGGGTGAAATGTCTATAGAAATTCGGAATTCACGCACCAGAAACTCCAGCGGGGTAAAATGTTTATAGAAATTCAATTCATTAACCTATTCGACAAAAACCCCAGCGGGGTGGAACATTAAATATAGACCATGAATATATCGCTCCGCTGGAGCTTTTTTACGTATCTATTCTGATTTTATAAACATTTTGCTCCGCTGGAGCTAGCTCAATCAATAATAAACCCGACAGGTTTTATGCCGAAGGATCGGGCTGTTGGTTTGACATGTGTTAAATATCCAAAAACCCCATCGGGGTGAAATGTCTATAGAAATTCGGAATTCACGCACCAGAAACCCCAGCGGGGTGAAATATTTATAGAAATTCAGGGACCCATTTGACAAAAACCCCAGCGGGGTGAAATTTAAATTTAGACCGTGTATATATCGCTCCACTGGAGCTTTTTTTACGTATCTATTCTGATTTCTATAAACATTCTGCTCCACTGGAGCTAGCTCAATCAATAATAAACCTGACAGGTTTATATCGAAGGATTGGGACTGTCGAGTTTCAAATACGTTTAAAAACAACTACCAGTTTAATTCTATTTTTTCTCCTTTTTTCAGCGTGATATCTTGTTTTTTATCACCGTTGATTAAAGTTGTCTTTCCTCCATTTTTAGAAATTACCGTAACTTTTTCTGGTTTTTTATTATTCCAATCCATGGCAATCTCAAATCCGCCTCGGGCGCAGATACCTTTTACAGATCCGGTTTCCCAGGCGTCTGGCAAGGCCGGCAATAATCTGATTTCGTTTTCGTCAGATTGAACCAGCATTTCTACAACTGCAGCGGCTCCTCCAAAGTTTCCGTCAATTTGAAATGGCGGATGCGCGTCGAATAAATTCGGATAGGTTCCTCCTCCTCTTCTTGGTTTTTCTGTTTTCTTTCCGTCCGGATCGACATAACGAAGTAATTCTCTGAACATTTTATAGGCGCGATTTCCATCCCACAGTCTTGCCCAAAGATTGATACGCCATCCTTTTGACCAGCCAGTAGTTTCGTCTCCTTTTATTTCTAATGTTTTTCTTGATGCTTCAGCCAAATCAGGCGTTTTCTCTGGCGTAATTTGGTGGCCCGGGAAAAGTCCGAATAATTGCGATTGATGACGATGTTTTGGATCATTATCTTCCCAGTCAAAGTACCATTCTTGCAGATTTCCTTTTTTTCCAATTTGATACGGATAGAGTTTAGCAATTGCTTTTTCTAGTTTTGATCTAAAATCGGCATCGATATTTAAAACTTTAGAAGCTTTTATTGTTTTATCGAAACACTCGCGAATCATAGCTAGATCTGCCGTTCCTCCGTACATAGTTGCTCCAACAAAGCCATCTGCCAATTTATATTGATTTTCGGGTGAAGTTGATGGTGATGTAATTAAATTTCCGTTTTTATCGAGAACCATCCATTCTAAAAAGAACTGTGAAGCGCCTTTCATTACTGGATAACCTTCATTTTTTAAATAATTTTTGTCCTGGGTAAAAATATAATGCTCCCAAATATGTGTACTCAGCCAGGCTCCGGCGGTATTCCAACAGGCCCACATTGGGTCTTCTTTTCCAAATTGACCTACCGGATTGGTCATAGCCCAAATATCGGAATTATGCGAAGCAGACCAGCCTTCGTTTACTCCGTAAAAAGTTTTGGCACTTGTTTTTCCGGTTACCGAAAGGTTTTTAATGAAAGACAAAAGTGGCAAATGCATTTCAGAAAGATTGGTATTTTCTGCCAGCCAGTAATTCTCCTCCAAATTAATATTCATCGTATAGTTACTACGCCAAGGTGGGTTTAAATGCGGATTCCAAATCCCTTGTAAGTTGGCCGGAACGCCCATGGTTCTTGAACTGCTGATTAACAAATAACGCCCAAAATTGAAATAGAGAATCTCCAGATTTTTGTCTTCTTTTCCGTCTGAATATCTCAACAATCTTTCGTCTGTCGGTAAATCCGGGGCGGTTGTTTTTCCTAAATCCAGATTAACGCGATTGTAGAATTTTTGATAATCGGCAATATGAGATTCTTTTACTTTATCGAATGGTTTTGCAAATGCCTTGTTCAGATTTTGCAATGCAATTGCGATATCGTCTACACCTTCTGTTGCGGGATTTTTGTCAAAACCATTAAAGCTTGTGGCAACAGAAACATAAATAATAGCCTCCGTTGCATCTTTTAAAGTTAACGATTCTCTGGAACTTGTAATTTTTCCGTCCGTTTTTTTGATTTGGATCAGAGTCGTAAATCTTGTTCCTCTTTCTTTTATATCCAGATATTTTGGTAAAACAGTATAGCCGGCATTTTCATGAATTGGCGCCGTCCCGGTCATTACCAGAATATTATTTCGCACCTCAACATTTGATTTTAATAAGCTCTTTAAATTAATATCAAAGTTTAAAGCTCCTTTTTGATCGCTTGTCAATTTGATAATCATAATTTGATCGGGAGCCGAAACAAAATATTCACGGGTATATTTTATGCCGGCCATTTCGTAACTTACTTTTGATATGGCGTTCGAAATATCCAGTTCACGATGGTAATTTACCGCTTTTCCTTTTTCAGAATTATTAATTTCTAAAGTTCCTAAAGGTGCAAAAGATTCGGAGTTTTTACCCTGCACTTTTTTGTTTAATTCTTCAGCAAGTTTGTAATTTTCATTTTTTAAGGCTTCACGAATTGCCGGAATATTTTTGTAAGCCTCCGGATTCATTTTAGCATTTACGGGTTCGCCTGACCAAAGTGTCGCATCGTTCAAATAGATTTTATCTGAATTGGCGCCACCAAAAACAGTTGCTCCCATTTTTCCGTTTCCTAAAACGAGGCTTTCCTCAAAAAACTCAGCGGGTTGGTTGTACCATAATATATGATTGGATTGTGCGTTTGCATTCTTGTAAAGGAATGAAAAAACGAAAATCAGGATTAGTTTTTTTAAACAATTTGAAGCCATATGATATTCTTTTTGTTTCTTATCCTAACAGGTTTTGGAAACCTGTTAGGTATTTATTTTTTCAATCCAATATTAAAATAATAATAATAATAATAATAATAATACCTAACAGGTTTTGGAAACCTGTTAGGATAGCGCGCGTGAGGGATAGAGCTAAGCTACCGAAGTAGCAGCGAAAGCCCGACAGCAATATAAAAAGGGGCGACTAAGCGGTGCTAAAGTCAGCCCCTTTTTATATTGGTGGCACGCCCAAATTATTATTTACTAACCTTATATTTCTCGTTTGCCGTAATCATTTCCCAATTATCAGTTCTGAAAGGCGATGCCGGGAATTTTTCTTTGTTGAAAAGATTGATTTCGGTATCGTCGTCTGCCCAACCGTAATGAACAGCAACAGGATTTGGAACATTTTCGCTTGTAACGATTATTTTATTGTCTTTAATTATCGCTTTCACGGAATGAAAAACTTTGTCGGCACCGGCAATTTCGAAACCTTTTACGTTTTGGGAATTGTCTGAAGTTGACAAACCTGAACCGATATTATCGAAAGTCAGGATGATTTGGTTTCCCTTAATTTCCTGAGATTTATAGGTTGGTCCGCTGTAAACTTGTTTTTTGCCGTAAACATTGTTTAAAGCGATTGCTGCCAAACGCAATCCAACGTCTTGTTTGTTGGTTGGGTGAATGTCTTTTGCGTTTCCAATATCTGTGGTAACGGCCATTCCGGTATTTTTCAATTTTAGCGTTTCAGATTGTGCTTCGCGAAGTTCTGCCCAACGACTTCCTGCTTTGCTGTTGCCGTTGGATTCATTGAAAGTGGATAATTGTACAAAGTAAAATGGAAAATCGCCCTGATTGAATTTTGTTCTCCAATCGCTGATCATTAACGGAAATGCTTTTTTGTATTGATTTGCTCTCCACACATTGGCTTCACCCTGATACCATAAAACCCCCTCAATTGCATAAGGAACCAACGGATTTACCATGGCGTTGTACAATAATGACGGATAACTGTTTGGTGATAATGATGTTTTTACCATTATCACTTTAAACTTCCATTTTCCGTCAAGCGGAATGGTTTTGCTGCCTAAAGTCAATTTTAAATCGGATGCTTCTCCGTAGATTCCGCCGCCACCGCTGTTATCGACAATTCTTACGGCAATTATATTTTGTCCTTCTTTTAAAACATTTGCCGGTACTTCGTAAACACGTTTGAAATCCCATTGGGTGTTTTTACCCACTTCGATTCCGTTTACATAGGTGATATCTTCGTCATCAATTTTTGAAAGGCTTAAAACGGCTTTGTTTTTAATATCTTCTGCTGAAAGCGTGATTGTTTTTCGCATCCAAACAATGCCATCTAAATCACCCAAAGGCTGATTTTCCCATAAACTAGGTGTAATTAATTCACCCCAGTTTGCATCATTGAATGTTGGTTCTTTGAAGGTATTTTCATTTTCTGTGCTTACTGAAGTTCCTTGAATTTTTTCGACTCTTTCTTTCATTTGTTTTGCGTACAATTTTGAAATAGAATCAATATTCATTGTTGGAACATTAGCAATCATGGCTTTGAAATCATCACTTTTTTGAAATGCTTCACGGCTTGTCCAGGTTTCGACATTGGTTCCGCCCCAGGAAGTATTGATGATTCCGATTGGGATTTTTAATTCCGAATAAAGTTTTTTGGCAAAATAATAGCCTACCGCTGTAAAATTCCCAACATTTTCTTTGTTGGAAACCTGCCATTTTCCGGCTTTTAAATCGTCTTTTGGAGTTCCACTTAAATCTTGCGCCACACCAAAATGACGAATCATTGGGTAATTAGAATCGGCTATTTCTTTTTCGGCGTTCATGGTTTTCGAAACTTGAAATTCCATATTGGATTGTCCGCTGCAAATCCATACTTCACCAACCAAAACATCTTTGATGACGATTTTGTTTTTTCCTGTAATGGTTAATTCAAAAGGCCCTCCTGCTTTTTCAGCAGATAATTTAACCATCCATTTTCCGTTTTTATCGGCCACTATGGTTTTGGTTTGTTTGTTGAAATGGACTTCAACTTTTTCATTAGGATCTGCCCAACCCCAAACTGGGATTTCCTTGTTGCGCTGTAAAACCATTCCGTCGGCAAACAATAATGGCATTTTTACATTGGCATTTGCAATTATGCTTACCAGTACTAAAATAAAGGTTGTGTATTTTTTCATTTTCTTTATCTTGAAATTTAACTTAAAAATTTAACCGCAAAGACCGCAATGAAACTACGCAAAGTTCGCTAAGCTTGCGTACATAGCGCTTGCTTGCGAACTTTGGGTTCCATCTATATCATCAAATATAGGTATTTATTGCAATCCTTCAATCAGGGCATTTAGCGCCTGAGTATCAAAAACAGTATTATCACTTCTATTAAAAATTCCGAAACCATTGTTGCCTATGCTTCCTTCATCCCAATAAAAAGGCAGCAAACCATTTGCTTTGGCTTGTTTTACCACACTTTTTAAGTAATACGCTCTTGAAGCTAAATGTAGGGTTAAAGCATCTCCTGTTAAGGTTGTTCTTCTGATTGCACCAAATTCTCCCAGTAAAACCGGAATTCCTTTATCTACAAACTGTGTTTTCATTAACTTAAAATTTTTCTCCAAATCAGCTTCCTCTCCCCAGGTTGGGTTTCGTTCTGTATCGGTTGTAGAATGAAAACCAGCTCCCCAATAGTAAAACATTTTACCCCAGGATTCGTCTTTTGTCATACCTGCAAAATTCCATGGCGCATAATAATGTACCTCAACCATCATTTTATTCGACACTTTATCTGTTGGTAAATTCAGCATTAGTTTATTGGTTTTTTCAATGTCCGTTGTAGGGCCTTGTATTACCAACACACGATTAGCATTTTTCCCTCCGGTAGAACGTACGGCATCGATAAATGTTTGGTGGTATGAGGTTAAAACAGCCATTTGAGCTGCATCTTCAACTGCCGGTTCATTGGCGCTTGCGAATAATACATGCTCGTCAAACCCGCGTAAAGTGGTTGCAATTTGTTCCCAAAACGCTTTTTGTTTCGCGTTGTTTTCCTCTTTTCTAGCTTCGGTAATATTGTTTTCCAGCCAGCCACCGTCCCAGTGAATATTCACCAGTACATACATGTCGTTGTCAACGCAATATTGTACCACTTCTTTTACACGGTTTAACCAATCTGCTTTTATTTTTGCTGTTGCCGTATTTTCCAGGTATTGATTCCATGAACACGGAATTCGGATCGCATTAAAACCTTTTGCTTTTACAGCATCGATCAACGCTTTTGTGATTTTTGGATTTCCCCAGGCAGTTTCTCCGCCGGTCGCTTCCATTGTATTACCGATATTCCATCCTAATTTTATTTTTGCCGCCAATTGAACGGCAGTGCTGCTCATTCCAGTTGCGTCGGCAGCAATTGGGTTTGTGTTGTAACTTGGATAAATACCTTTTTTTGCTGCCTGAGAAACGTTTACTTGTACCGATGCCACTTCACTTGAACTGATCGTAATTACAGCGGTTCTTGCTACAGAAGTAGTATTCTCTGAAGTGGTTACTGTAATGGTTGTTTTTCCGGAAACACCAGTCCCCGGAGTAAATGTCAACCAGCTTGCCTCAGACGCAGCAACCGACCATTTCGTAGCATTTGCTGTAACAATAAATTCTGAAGTACTGGCCGGACTCTGGAATTCAATTTTATTGAGATCAACGGTCAGCGTTTTTACAAGCAGTATTGGGTTATCAGGCGTAGTCTCTTTTTCAGCACTACAGGCCAGAAGGCTTATCCACGATAAACACAAAACGGTGTTTAACAGATAAATTTTTACTATTCGGTTCATTTATTTGGTTTTTATAGTAGTTAAGTGGTTTTAGTTGTATTTTAATTGAAATTTATTTGATGGTTATTTCAATTTCTTTTTTGATATCTCTTGAAGAATTTCCAACTTTCAAGGTGTATTTTCCAGCTTCAACAACCCATTTTTTTGAAGCCACATCATAATAAGCCAGTTCTTTTACCGGAAGTTTTATCGTAACAGTTTCCAAATTACCGGCTTTTACCAACACTTTTTTGAATCCTTTTAATTCTTTTGAAGCACGGCTTACTTTTGAATCTGATTTTGAAGCATATAACTGAACCACTTCTTTCCCATCTACTTTTCCTGTGTTTTTTACGTCAACAGAAACAGTGATCGTTTCATTTTCATCATAAGAAGCTTTATCAGCTTTGGCATTTTCGAAAGCAAAAGTGGTGTATGATAATCCATATCCGAAAGGATATAATGGAGTAATGTTTTTAGTATCAAACCAACGGTAACCCACTAAAATCCCTTCAGCATATTTTACTTCTTTTCCGCCCGGGAAACTATTTGTTGCGTGTGCAGGAGAATCCATAATGTTTTTAGGCATTGTCCATGGTAATTTTCCTGACGGATTTACTTTTCCTAAGATCACATCGGCCAATGCATTTCCACCTTCAGAACCGTTGAACCAGCTCCAAACCAAAGCCTGAGATTTTTTGCTAACCGCATCAATATCAAAAGGAGCTCCGGCAATCATCACGACAATCGTTCTTGGATTAACAGCCAATACTTTCTGAATCAATTCTTCTTGTCCGAAAGGTAATTTTAAAGTTCTGCGGTCAGAAGCTTCTGTTTCATAATCACGGTTTGAACCCGCAAAAATGATCGCCACATCTGATTTCTTTGCAGCTTCAACAGCTTCCTGCACTTTTGCCGGATCCAACTGATCTACTGTTACTGGTCCGTTTAAAGTAATATCTCCTAGTTTTCCTTTATTTTTTTCATCGTAACGCTCCAAATAACCTTCAGCATAATTAATTTTAATTGAGGATGGTAATCTGTTTTTCAAACCTTCTAATGGTGTAATTTCTCTTTTTGTCTTAACACCTGCGCCAAATCCGCCTAAAGCATTTTTCTTTGTTGCATTATTTCCAATTACAGCAATAGATTTTACTCCGTCTAATTTTAAAGGCAATGCGTTATTTTCATTTTTCAATAAAACGATTGCTTCAGCAGCAATTTTGTAAGCATCCTGATAATGTGCTTCAGTTGAAATACTTCCTTTAACACGGTTTTTACTGGCACTACCCATAGCTTTCACCTGAAACAAGGTGCGTAAAATTCTTTTTACATGGATATCAATTTCCGCTTCAGACACTTCACCTGCTTTGGCTGCTGCAACTAATTTATCAGCAAGGAAAAATTCGTTGAAAGGTTTTGGTGTTCCCATTTCAATATCTAAACCACTTTTTAAAGATTTAACTGTTGAATGAACCGCAGCCCAATCTGAAACCACTATACCTTTAAATCCCCATTCGTCACGAAGAATTTTATTCAGCATATAATCGTTCTCACATAAATATTCACCTCTAAATTTATTATAAGCACCCATTACACTATAAGCATGGCCTTCTTTTATAGTCGCTTCAAACGCTGGCAAATAAATTTCACGAAGCGTACGCTCGTCAATTTGCACATCAACAAAATCACGGTTTGTTTCCTGATTGTTTGCTGCGAAATGTTTCACACAAGCCATAACATCATTGTCTTGTAAACCAACAACTACCGGTACCGCGATTTTTTTATTCAAAAACGGATCTTCACTCATGTATTCGTAAGTTCTTCCTCCAAGTGGTGTTCTTACAATATTGATTGCCGGTGAAAGCAGCATGTCTTTATCTCTTGCACGCATTTCCTGTCCAAGACTGTTCCCGAAAGTATATGCCATTTCAGCATTCCACGTTGCAGCCAAACCTCCCCCTGCAGGGTAGTAAGTTGCAAAATCGTTTGTTAATCCAGCCGGCGCCCAGTTGTCACGTGAAATTTCTTCACGAACTCCTAAAGGTCCGTCGGCCATTTTTAATTCGGGAATACCTAAACGTTCTACCGCACCGGTACTGAACATACTGTTCCCGTGCAGCATTCCGATTTTTTCTTCCAATGTCATTTGAGAAACCAATTTGTCTATCTCTGCATCAAATTCTGAACTGATTTCTTTTCCCTGATGTTCCTCTGTCTGAACAGCATTTGAATTTTCGGTCTGTGCGTCTTTTTTACAAGAAGTAAGCAATGCAAAAGCCATAAAAACCGGTAGATATATCATTTTCTTTTTCATGTTTTTTATTTATTTTTTGTGGTTTTTTAATAGTTTATTGTTTGACGAAGTTGAATAACACAACATCATTTTCGTTAATTTTAAAATCTTTACGGTACGTCCCTTTTGAATCAATTACTACTTTTTCAGTTAAAATTGGCGCACCATTATTGTGTTCCTTAATCTTTTTAACCTGATCAATAGTAAGCTGATTAGGTTTGTTCATGGCTAAATAATCGGCGTAAGCATCATTTGTTTTATAGCCCACTTTATAAATCTCCAGATTGTATTTCCCTTTTTGAAGTCCGTCCACTTCAATTTTCACTGTTCCTTTTGATTGAGAAGGCAAATCCTGAACATAATAGGTCTGATTCCAAACTTTATCGCCCGGATGTGTATTGGTGAAATCCCAGAATAAAACCTGAACATCTCCTTTTGCATTTTTAGCCGCCCATGAAGAGGTATCTTTATTCTGAAGTTCTGTTTCTCCCAGTTTATTTAGAAGAGAATAAGAGAAATAAGCCGGTTTTTTAATTCCCTGTGTATTCAATAATCCAAAACCGCCATGAAAAGGGGTGAATCTTGGACCCGGTTCTTCAAAAATATCGGTGAAAACCCAATACGACATTGAATTTGCGGCATTACCAACTTGTTTTAATTTCTGAAGAATATAAGCTGCAGAGTGATAACTGTCGTGAACCGGATCTGCCGGTGTGTATGAAGAACTCCATTCCGTATAATGCAATTCTAATTTTGGCTTAGCCGAATTCGAAATTTGGTTGCGGGAATTAATTACATCGCCGCTTATACTTGAATCTTCTTTGTTTAAAACCGTTCCCGAAGTTCCAAATTCATCGAGATAACCTTGTTTTACACCATAGGTATGTGTCGAAATAAAATCTAACGGAACATTGTTTTTAGCACAAAAATCAATTGTTTCCGGAACCCAGGCCGCGCCTGCTGTTGCAGGACCGCCCACTTTATAAGCTGGATTTACTGTTTTTATGCCTCGGGCTGCATATTCATATAATTTGAAATAGTCCGTCTGTGTTCCCGTCCAGAAACCTGGAGAAAGATTAGGTTCGTTCCAAACTTCAAAATACCAGGTTTTTACTTCTTCGGCTCCGTAACGTTCAGTGAAATGTTGTGTTAAGTTGCGAATTAGGTCTTCCCATTTTTTATAATCTTTTGGAGGGGTTACATTTCCTTTCCACCAAAAAATCGTTTCTTTTCCACTGGCCAAAGCCTCTGGCATAAAACCTAATTCTACAAAAGGTTTCATTTTAATGCTCAATATAAAATCATACAAAACATCAATATATTGATAATTGTATTCCGGATTTCCTTTCGAATCTTCTCTGTAAACCGCCATATCATCAGACAATAAACCATGCATTCTGATGTATTTAAAATCGCATTCTTTTTTGGTCATTGCGAGTTGCTGTTGCCAGTCGGCACGCAATCCTTCATTGGCACGACCGGCACCAATGCATTCTTTGAACATCGTATTTAGTTTTCCGGCAGCTTTATTGTAATCCACTTTTATAATTCTGTCTGAACTGGTATTGGTCTGCTGTCCAAACATTTCAGCATTGTAAAGTGATATTAAAATAAGCAATATGATCCCTTTTCTTTTCATTTCAATTATTTCACGGTTATTTTTTTATTGAGTAGCATAACATCTGAAGCACTTCCGATCTGAAGTTCAATAGTATTGTTTTCCAGTTCAAATTGTTGTTTTGCTGTATTCCAATATTCTAAATCTTTTGCTTTTAAAGTCAATACAACATTCTTCGTTTCTCCGGCTTTGAAGAACACTCTTTGAAATGCTTTTAATTCTTTTTCAGCACGTTGTACTTTTGAATCTAATTGTTTTACATACAACTGAAAAACCTCATCTCCGTCTCTGTTTCCGGTATTGGTAACTGAAACGGTGATTTTTATTTCAGTATTTTTAGAAATAGTTTCCGAATTGGTTTCAATTGAATTGTATTTGAAAGTGGTATAGCTTAATCCATGGCCAAAAGCATATAAAGGTTTTCCTTTGAAATACATATAGGTTCTGCCGTTTCGGATATTATAATCTAATAAATCCGGTAAATCGGTTATGTTTTTTACCCAGGTCTGAGTTAAACGCCCAGCTGGATTATAGTCTCCAAATAAAACATCTGCCAAAGCGCTTCCGGTTTCCTGACTGTTTTGTGCCATGTGAACAATTGCCGGAACATGTTCTTGTGTCCAGTTGATGGCGTATGGGAAACTACTGATCAGGGCCACTACCGTTTTCGGATTGGCCTGATACACTACTTTAATCAAATCTTCCTGCTCCAAAGTCAGCGACTGGCGATCTACAGCTTCTTTTCCTTCACTTGGAACGGGACAATTGGCCCAACCGGCATTACAAACCGGATGATTTCCGACAATAACAATAACAGCATCTGCTTTTTTGGCTATTTCAGCGGCCTTGCCATCTGTATTGTTCTTAGCATATAGAATTTCAACGTTGCTGCCAAGCTTATTTTTTATTCCCTGCAAAGGAGTAATGGTATACGGAGGTGTTCCGCTGTACCAATCCAGAAGCACTTCATCAGCGCGATTCCCAATTATCGCAATTGTTTTTAATTTGTCTTTTTGCAAAGGCAATAGATTGGAATCGTTTTTAAGCAGTACAATAGATTTTTGGGTTGCTTCTAAAGCGATTTTTTTATGCGCTTCCGTTTTCCACGGATCGATAGTATCTTTTCCTGTTCCGATTTTCGTATATGGATTTTCATCCGTAACATCTAACATGCCGAGTTGAATCATGACTCTGTAATTCCCGCGAATTACGGCATCAATATCTTTTTCTTTTAAATAACCATGCGAAAGAGCGCCATAAACACCTTCTGTATAATCATCCAAAAACTGATTGATTCCGGCTTTTACTGCAGCTGCAGCACCCAGATATTTATCCGCATAATATTTATGATCTGAAAGCAATAATTTGAAGGCACCTCCATCGGTACAAATTATTCCGTTTTGTCCCCATTCTTTCTGGGTAATGTTTTTCAGCATCGGATGTACCATTGCCGGAATTCCATTCACTTTATTATAGGCTGCCATATAAGCACGAGAACCGCCTTCAACAACTCCCATTTGAAAAGGCAAAGAATAATATTCTCTCCATAATCTTTCATCAAAATCAGATGATGTATAGGTTCTGCCATCTTCATTGCTATTGGCTAAAAAGTGTTTCATTAACGAAGCCGTTTGCCAATACTTTGAATTATTTCCTTGCAACCCTTTTACAAAAGCAACCGTCATGGTTCCGTTAAAAAAAGCATCTTCACCATAACTTTCTTCGGTACGTCCCCAACGTGGATCTCTCGCTATGTCGGCATTTGGAGCACGAACAACTAATCCGCCGCGATGGTATTTCTGAAAAGCATATCGGGTTTCGTAACCTTCAACATTGGCCACTTTCTGAAGCAAAACAATATCCCAGGTTTCCCCCAAGCCATAAGCCTGTGGAAAAGTGGTGGTTGTTATGGGCTGTTTATTTTTTCCACCCCATTCTCCAGGTCCACCTAATGCCAAACCGTGCAATCCTTCTACGTGACCTGTACCTGTAACACCTAATCTTTTTATCGATGGATTTGTGCTCAAAGCCTGAACTTTTTCATCGAGCATCATTAACGACAGCAAATTATCAATACGCTTTTCAGTATCCAGTTTTGGATCCTGAAAAGGATATTGCTTTTGCTGCGACAACATCAAATTGACCGACAAAAGAAAAACGATATGTAGCGAAAGGTTTTTCATTTAAAAAAATGTGGCTATTAAACCCTGGGTTTAAATTTTATATTTTTTGAAAATTTAATTGCAGTGTAAAAAATACCTAACAGGTTTTAAAAACCTGTTAGGATATCAAATTAATTATAGTTTTTTGAATCTAATTGCTGTTCCGCCAGCACCGCCTAAATGCAATTTTAATACATCTGACGCTTTAACTGTTTTCTTAGAAATCGCAATTTCAGCTGGATTATGTGTTTCATCTGTTCCTTCGGCGTCAGCATAAATTTGTGCTTCGTAAGTCGCAGTTGGATCTAAAAATGACAAGGCAACATTTACATCCCTTGCTTTTTCGTTTGTGATCGTTCCTAAAAACCAATCGGCACTATTTCTGTCCTTACGGGCTGTGGTGATGTATTCTCCAATTTTTCCTTCCAATACTTTTGTGTCTTCCCAATCTGTCGGAACATCTTTTAGGAATTGTAATGCCGGTTTTCCTTCGTAATTTTCAGGAAGATCGGCCATCATTTGGATTGGCGCATAAATCGTTACGTACAATGCCAATTGCTGTGCGGCAGTTCCGTGAACCCTTTTTCCGGGATACCCTTGTTTTACCTCAACATCAAAAATTCCTGGTGTAAAATCCATTGGTCCTGAAAGCAACCTTGTAAACGGAATAATCGTTAAATGGTTTGGCGGATTTCCTTCGCTCCACGCATTATATTCCTGTCCGCGTGCCGCTTCCCTTGAAACCATATTTGGAAAAGTTCTGCGTTCTCCGGTATCTTTTATCGATTCGTGGTATAAAACTGCCAAATCATACTGTGCCGCTTTTTCTAAGATGTATCTGAAATAATTCACTCCAAATTGTCCGAAATGATTTTCTTTCATGTTCAATTTCGAACCAACATGTCCTATTTTAACCGAATGCATCCCTAGTTTTTTGTACAACGCAAAACCTTCATCCACCTGTTTTAAGTAATTGATCAGGTTTGAACCCGTTTCGTGGTAACCGATAAGTTCTACATCTTTTTTCTTTCCGTATTCCACTACTTTTTCCAGATCGAAATTGTCGGCACTTTTGGTGAAACTGAACATGTGCATATGGTTCTCATACCAGGCTGGTGTCCAGCCTTTGTTCCAGCCTTCGATCAATAAATGATGAAAACCTTCTTTGGCAGTAAAATCTATGTATTCTTCGGCGTGTTTTGTTGTAGCACCCTGTTTTTCACTTTCCCAAAAAGTATATTTTCCGATGTGCATTCCCCACCAGATTCCGAAGTATTTGTACGGTTTGAAATAACTTATATTCTTTAATTTGTTTGGTTCGTTGAGGTTTAGAATCAAATAAGAAGTAATCAAATCTCCGGGATTCTCTCCAATTTGAAGTGTTCTCCATGAAGAAGTAAAAGTGTCTTTTACACGAACTTTAACACCATCGGCCCACGGCACCAAATCCGATTTTAATTGGGTTCCGGTTGTATTGACCAAAGTCATACTGGCAAAATCCGTTAAGTTTGCTTCATGAAAACTTAAGGCCAATCCGCTTTTGCTTTCAATTGTTAGTGGAGTCAAGACGGTATCTAAAGTACTTACCGGTGCATCTTTGAAAAGATATTCGTCGCGGTTTTCTCTGTTTGCCGGAATCCACCATGCTTTTCCATCTTCTTTCAAATTAAAAGTCGTTTTTTCATCCATAATGAAAATACTGTCTTTTACATTTTGTTTTGGATATACGTATCTAAAAGCGATTCCGTCATCAAACGCACGAAACTGAATTTCGAGTTTGCGTTTGTTTCCGCTTTTTTGCTGTAATTCAACCGAAAGCTGATTGTAATGGTTTCTGATATTTTTCTTTTCTCCCCAAACCTGTTCCCAGGTCTCGTCAAACGAAGTGTTCTTTACATTTTTGATTTCGAAGTCAGAACTTAAATTTTCATTTCCTTTCAATAAAAAACCCATGTCAGATGGTGTAATCACTTCGGTTTTTCCATGTGAAACAGCATATTTTGGAGCATTTTTTACCAACTCAAATTTTATTTTATTCTGTCCGTTTGGCGAAGCCAGTTCGTAAGCATTTTTATTTTTCTGACTGTATCCAATCGAAACAGAAAGGATTAAAGCGGGAAGAATCAGGTAATTTTTCATGATATTTTTCTTAATTCATTTTTAATAAATCGGGCGTTAGCAAAGCTTTCACCCGATTTAAAAACTCAAACAAAACTTATTTTTATCCTTTTGGGATGTTATTTTATTTTTTCTCGCAGATTTTGCAGATATCGCATATTTATTTTTTAATCTTTTTAATCCTCTAATCTGTGGCTATATTTTTTCACTGATTTTAAAGATTAAAAAATCTGCATGATCTGCTAAATCTGCGAGAGAAATAATCCTTTTAATCTGCGTCTGAAATTTATTTAATCCACTCCGTTTTAAAAGTGGTTTTTCCGTTTAATACATTTGGTGCAACTTCAAAATTGCTTCCTTTTTTAGTTACTGTGATTTCCTGAACGGCATCTCCCTCCGGTAAAAACACTTTGGCTTTCGCCGAAGTTGTAGCATCACTTGCATACACTTTCAATGTCAATTTGCTCCAATCCATGTCTTTTGTTGATTGTGCCAAAGCGATGTGAGGCAATGCCGTTCCGTCTTTTACTAAAACTACAATCGGCACTTCGCCCGCTTTAATTTTATGCCATCCTGATTGGTATACTTTTTTAGTTTGATAATCAATCCAGGTTCCTTCCGGAAGGTAAACATCTCTTTCCGTTACTTCTTCAAAAAGTGGTGCCACTAACATACTTGATCCGAATAAATATTCATTATCCACTAACCATGCTCCCGGATCGTTTGGATATTCTACAAATAAGGCACGCATCATTGGCAATCCTTTTTGAGAACTTTCTTTTGCCTGAGCGTAGATATAAGGCATTAATTCGTAACGCATATTATCTGCTTTTCTGAAACCTTCTAAAAAGTCTTTGCTGTACAACCAAGGTTCGCGCGGAGGCTCACCGTGGCTTCTTACGTGCGAAGTAAACATTCCGAATGGTGCCCATCTTCTGTATAAATTCTCAGGAGATTTTGTAGCAAATCCACCCACATCATGGCTCCAGAAACTGAATCCGCTTAATCCTAAGGAAAGTCCGCCTCTTAATTCAGCTGACATGGCTCCGTTTGAAGTTTCAGCATCTCCACCCCAATGTAATGGGTAACGCTGAGATCCTGCCCATGTACTTCTGGCCCAGATTAAAGTATATCCTTTTTCTTTCTGTGTAATTTCAGCAACTGCCTTATTGTATCTTAATGGGTATAAATTGTGTTCGTAGAAACCAGTTCTTCCTGAATGGTAGATTCCTTCTGGTGGTGCTGCTTCTCCAAAATCAACTTTGAAAACAGAAACGCCCTGATCGAATAATCTTTTCAATTTGGCTTGATACCATGTTACCGTTTCAGGATTTGAGAAATCTAAAACAGCATCTTCGTAAGGAAGATTTCCTTTACGGTCTCTTACTGCTAAGTTTTTATCCATGATTTCGTTGAACAAAGTATTCTTTGGTGTGAAATAAGGCAATTGCCATAAACATACATGAAAACCATCGTCTTTTAAATCTGACATCATTTTTTGAGCATCCGGGAAACGTGCTTTTGCAAACTCGTAATTGTTTCTCCAATCGACATCAAACCAACCGGTATCAAAGTGAATTACATCGGTTGGAATTTTATATTTACGTAAATCTTTGGCTACTTCTCTTCCTTCTTTTTCAGTGAAATAAGTGATTCGGCTCATCCAGAAACCAAACGACCAAAGTGGTGGCATGGCAGCTTTTCCTGTCAAATCTGTATATTGATCTAAAATATCTTTTGGTTCTCCGATGAAGAAAAACAAATCGGCTTCGTCATCGCCGATGTACATTTCGTTAGCACTTCCAAAGTATCTTCCAAAATCAACTGTAATAGGCGTTGAATGATGCATGAAAACTCCATAACCACGGCTGCTCATATAAAACGGAACCGGTTTGTACATGGTTTCGTTCTGGATTCCATTTGCATCATCAGTCCATAAAACTACTTTTTGACCGCGTTTGTTGAATTGGGTGAAAGATTCTCCACAACCAAATATTTTTTCGTCCGGTTCTAAGCTGAAAGCCGCACCCATACTTCTGGAGTAATCACTATTTCTTCGAACATATGAAAACGGAAGCGTTGGTGTATACGTATTTTTGAAATCAGAATCATGAAGCGTACTGGTTAGTAACTTTCCGGTTTCATCGTAAATTTTTACGTGCCAAGGTTTTGATAAAATCTCGACAACACCGTGTTTGCTGGTGTATTTATGACCGCCTTCGATTTTAGAATATTTCCATAATTCGGGATGATTTGGCGCAACACCGTTAATCAACATTAGAGACTCTTTTTCAGGATGAAATTGTGGTCCTGAAGTCGTTTTGATTCGGATTGTTCTATCAGAAACAAACTGAATCTGGAAAGGCAATTCTGGTGAAACGTCGTATTCTGTTGTTGGAAATTCGTTTGCTGCAACGGTATCCGGTTTCATCATCATGTTGTTGAAGGCCTGACGCGTTTTGTAATTGTATCTTAAATATTTTATGGTTCCTTTTCCGGTTGCCGGATCAAAACCAGTTAATTCATCGGCAAAATAAAAAGTGTTCAGGTAATTCTGAAAATCTTTACTGATGTCTATTGGAGCGTTCAAAACATCTGCATTTTGAATTTGTGCCGATGCATTTGGCGTCGCCAACAATCCAAACATCAAGATTGAAAACAAGGTTGTGAGTTGTGAGTTTTTCATTAGTTAATTTATTAATAGTTAACCTGCAAGGTTTTCGAAACCTTGTAGGTTTGTGTTGATTTTTAAAAATATTAAATAAAATTCCTAACAGGTTTTGGAAACCTGTTAGGAACGAAACTTGTTTATTCTGCTGTAATTACAATTGTGGCGGGTTTTAATCCATTCGCTTTAGCGGTTAATTCTAATCTTCCTGTTTTATTTGCTGATTGAACAATGACCAAACATTTTCCGTTTAGCGCTGTATGTTTTGAACCTTTGTACGATTCATGACTTACCGGATCTCCACTGCAAACACCTACTATTTTTCCATTTCCTTTTAAAGAGAAATTAATTTCATTATTCGCTTTTGGTGCTAAAACACCTTTTGCATCCAAAATATCAACTGCGACAAATGACAAATCATTTCCATCAGCTTTTATGTTGCTTCTGTCCGCAGTCAATTTTAAATTTGATGGATTTCCGGCAGTTTTGATTTCTGTTTCTAAAACTGTTTTTCCATTTTTACGTGATATTGCTTTTAATGTTCCGGCCTGAAAAGGAACTTTCCACATTACATGCAAATCTTCTCCTTTTTTGCTTCGAACACCAACTGATTTTCCATTTAAGAAAAGCTCAACCTCATCAGCATTATTATAGTATGCCCAAACATCAACTGTTTGTCCCGCTTTCCAATTCCAATGTGGGAAAATGTGCAATACGGTTTTGTCCGTCCATTCGCTTTGATACATATAATACACATCTTTTGGGAAACCCGCTAAATCTACAATTCCGAAGTACGAGCTAATAGACGGCCATTCGTACGGAGTTGGTTCTCCGATATAATCGAAACCTGTCCAAATGTACATTCCGGAAAGATAATCATGTTTTTTAATGATTTTCCAGGTTGCTTCGTGTGTAGAACCCCAAGGCGCCTGTACCTGATCATAAGCAGAAACGGTATTATCTGGATTTCCACCAGTAAATTTAAGATCCCATCTTACCGGCCATTTTTTTATCGAATCAGAATTCGCATCATAATAACCGCGGGTTTCTAAAGCCGAGGTAGTTTCGGTTGCAATAAATGGCGTATTCGGAAAATTCTTTTTATGATGCTCGTACGTTTGATGTGCATAATTGTAACCAATAAGATCCAAAACACCCGATTTTGCGATTGCATTAAATTGAACATTCTTTTGTTCAAATTGCAGGGTTACTTCGTCAATATTCATATTTACAGGCGGATTCATGGCCGCTGTAATTGGTCGTGTTTTATCGTATTGACGTGTAATTGCGGCTAATTCCTTTGCTATTATTACACCACTTTCGTCCCATTGCTGTGGAATCTCGTTCCCAATACTCCAAACAAAAATACTTGGATGGTTACGGTCACGGAGCAATTGATCGATCAAATCTTTTTTGTGCCATTTGTCCCAGTCATTTCCATAATCGTATTTGGTTTTACTTTTTTTCCACATGTCAAAAGCTTCATCCATGACAATGAAACCCATCTTATCACAAAGATCTAAAAGCTCCGGAGCTGGAGGATTATGAGAAGTTCTGATTCCATTTACACCCATTCCTTTCAGGATTTCTAATTGGCGTTCGATAGCACGGGTATTGATTGCCGAACCCAATGCTCCTAAATCATGATGCATACAAACTCCTTTGATTTTTACTTGTTTTCCATTTAAAAGAAAACCTTTATCAAGGTCAAATTTAAAATCTCTGATTCCGAAATTCGTTTTATATTGATCTACAATTTGATCATCAACTGAAATTTCAGTAACGGCTGTGTATAATTCCGGTTTTTCAACCGACCATAAAATTGGAGTCTCAATCTCTACAGATTGTTTGATAGTTTGATTGGCGTTTGCACCAATCGTTATATTTTGAGTAACAGCTGTTACTTTAGTATCTTCTTTAAAAATAGTGGTTGTTACTGTTGCTTTTTTTGAAGCTGAGTTTTGATTCTGAATCGTTGTTTCAAAGTTTATTGAAGCTTTTTCAGCAGTAACTTTTGGAGTGGTAACATAAGTTCCCCATTGTGCAACATGCAATTTATCTGTAGTTTCGAGCCAGACATTTCTAAAAATTCCTGAACCGGAATACCAACGCGAATTAGGTTGTTTTGAATTGTCAACCTTTACAATTATTTCATTGTTTTTATCCCCATAGTTTAAGTAAGGAGAAATTTCATATTGAAAACTAATATATCCGTTTGGACGTTTTCCTAAATAATGTCCGTTGACCCAGACTTCACTGTTTCTGTAAACGCCATCAAAAATGATTGAAGTTACTTTACTAGTGTCAGCTGCGGCAACTTTAAATGTTTTTTTGTACCAGCCTAAACCTCCGTTTAATGCTCCTCCGCCATAACCTGCCGGGCTTTTTTCATCAAATTTCCCTTCAATGCTCCAATCGTGAGGAACATTTAAAGTTCTCCATTTTGTAGAAGCTCCAATAGTATCTTTATCGACGATACTATCATTTAGATGAAAACTCCAATCTGAATTGAAAGAAACTTTTCTGGAAGTAAAAATAGTATCATTCCTTTTATTGCAACTTAAAAGTGCCAAAAGTCCTAAAATAGTCAGTATTTTAAAAAAAATCGAATGTCTCATCTTTTTTTTATTAATGATTAGTGTGAAATAAATTTACCGATAAACTCTTTTAATTAAATTACTTACCGGTAAATTACTTATTTACACTTTCTATTGTTGTATTTTTTAGTCTTAAACTGATTTGATTTTGTCAAAAAAGTAAAAAAACTATTTAAGAAGAAATCTCTAAAAACGTTCTTTTTAAGATTTATAATTAGATCGTTTTTAGAGAAGACTTTAAGTGTTTTCAGCCCCATTCGGACAGATCTATAACAGAATTTCAAGGTCTTATGAAACTATGTACAAATCTGTCCCTTTGAAAGGGTTGTCTTTACTATTATATTTTAGTAACAAAAACCGGGATTTAAATCACCCGACATCAAATCAATATCAGGGTTTAGATGCTTTTGGCACCCAGCTGTCGCTATATTCTTTTGATATAAAATTGAAAATTATAAACTCTTCCTTGCTCTTATTACGAACAGCAATTTGCATTGCATCGTTTGTCAGGGTAATGATTTTACAATTAGACCAGTCAGCAACATCCCCTGCAGCACTACTGCTTTGTAAAATTGCTGCATTTGTCATAGTTAACTCATGGCTTGTAGCATTAAGATAATAAGTCCCGTTTTCTGTCCCTCTTGTAGTAGTAAATGCATGATTTACAGTTACAAATGGGCCACCATTTAAACTAAATGTCATAGATCCATAATCTCCTGCAGGTGTTATCCATTGATTACCTTTCCAGTCTGGCTCCCATATCCAACACAATCCGCTATCTCCTGTACATTCTTTTTGCCATCCCAATTTATTTCCTGAAAATGCAACCGGACCTGCAAAATATTTTGAAACTCCTGCTGCGTTTAAATCTAAATACCATGTTTTTGATTTTCCTACTCCACCTGATAAGGCAGTCCAAAGCGGATCATTTACATAGTTTAAGTTATCATTCGTCACGGTAACAGTTACCGGATCCAGCTCAACAATACCTCCACCGGTCACGGCAGAAATTTTTATCGTATAAGTACCTTTAAAGGCATACTTTACTGTTTCGATAGCTTTGTTTGATTTTCCTGTACCATAATCCCATGTTAATATAACGCCAGGGGTTGTGTTTTTCAGTATTACAGTATTTCCACCCGGATCAGCTGCTAAATCCTGAGTAATTTCAAACTTAATATCGGATTTATTCGTCACTCCGTCTAAAGAATACGTTTCTGGAGAACAGGATGATACTAGCATAGCTAACATCAAAAACGAAGTCATTACTATTTTAATATTTTTCATTTTTTGTTTCATTTTTAGTTAAAATTACCAACCGGCATTTTGTTTTAATACTCCATTGGATAAGGTAATCTGAGTATTAGGAATTTGCTGCAAACCTTTTGTTGCCTGAATTTTAGCCGCAGTAATTGTTTTTGTTCCGGCAACTCCACCACTTAACAAAGTAGTAGTTTCAGCAATTGTTGAAGAAGCTTTTCCAATTCCCTGACGTAATAAATCCCAATATCTAACACCTTCAAGAGCAAACTCTAAATGTCTTTCTTTCAAAATATTATCAGCATTTACTGGTAAACTTGTAAAATTATCTTTGTAAGCTCTTTTTCTCACCTCATCAAAATAAGCCTGAGCATTTCCACTTCCAAGTTCCGCTGCCATTAATAAAACATCTGCATATCTTAATACCACATAATCCTGAAATTGGCTGATATCCCAAAACTGGCTACCCATAGTTAACGGAAGATCTTTTCCGTCTTTATCTACCATTGGCGTATATTTTTTGTTGTAATAACCTGTATATTCTCTTTGACTATTTTTCTTATCAAATGCAATTTTTTCTTCATCAATTCCAATCACTGTGGCTACTCGTCTTGTATCAGTGGCATCATAAACATTCCATAATTTTGAGTTTACTGTAACTCCCCAACCACGTCCATAAGGATACGAAGAGAATTCTCTCATACCAAACATTACCAGCCAATGGTTACCATCCGTATTTCCGTTATAATCACTAGTGTAAGTGTATTTTATAGCAAATACGTTTTCTTTGTTGCTTTCACCTGCATATTTATCTACAGAAGCCGCTGGCCAAAGCGTTGAAAAATCAGCCACTAAACCATGTCCGCTATTGGCAATAACATTTTCTAAATGTCCTAAAGCCTGAGCTTTAGTAACTACACCTACTAAATCAGCTTTTCCGTAGTAACCTGTATAGTACAAATAAACACGACCAAGTAAAGATTTCGCCGCCCATTTCGTAATACGCCCATTAGTTGTAGCATTGTATGCTGTTGCAGGTAAATTCTCTGCAGCAAAAACCAAATCTTGTGCAATTACTTTATAAACTTCATCAGGATTGGCCTGAGGAACATTTTCAGAAGAAGGAGCAGTTAACAATGGAATATTTCCCCACAAACGCACCATTTCAAAATAAAGATAAGCTCTGATAAATTTAGTTTCAGATTCGTAAGTATTTCTTAGTGTTGTGTTTCCTTTCCAGTCAATCTGATCCATTTTAGACAAGAAAACATTACAACGATAAAGTGCTTTATAATACCCAATCCAGTTGCCATTCAATAAATCTACATCTGAAGGAGAACGACTAATATCAAATTCATCAATAGCTGCATAACCGTAACCATCAGAATTACCGGTTCCTCCAAAACAGTCATCAGACATTACTTCGCTTATAACGGGAACTCCCAGACCAGAGGCACCAGTTGCCACTTGTAAACCATCGTAACAACCTACAAGTGCCGTATAAGCATCATCTGTTGTTTTGTAAAAATTTGTATCTGTTAGTTGTGTCAATGGCTCTGTTTCTAAACTGCAAGAACCCAGAGACAATAAACTAAAACAGAAA
The DNA here is from genome assembly GCF_001427905.1 of Flavobacterium sp. Root420. GTDB lineage: Bacteria > Bacteroidota > Bacteroidia > Flavobacteriales > Flavobacteriaceae > Flavobacterium. The sequence goes on along the minus strand of NZ_LMEF01000005.1, from coordinate 49,675 downwards.
ATATATAGATATGTATTTTTCATTTTTTTATTTATTAAAGTTTAACATTTAATCCCAACATGAATGTTCTTGGTCTTGGGTAATACCCAACATCAACACCTGATGAAAATTTCTGGTCATCATTTGAGGAACCAAATCCAATTTCAGGATCCATTCCATTATACTTCGTAAAAGTGTAAAGATTTAATACCGAGAAGTAAAGTCTGAACTGGCTTGCAAAAAATGGTTTTGATTGTTTCATTTTAGCAAGATCAAATCCTAAAGTAACCGTATTAATTCTCAGGAAATCACCTTTCTGAATGTATAAATCTGAAAACTGAGTAAAGTTTCTGTTATCTTCTGTTACCCTTGGTACTGTGTTTGAAGAACCCTCACCATGCCAACGATCTAATATTGCAGAAGTATAATTTCCGTAAGCACCTGATTGGTTTCTGTAAGATTGTACAATTTCATTTCCGGCAACACCATTGGCATTAAGTGAAAAATCAAAAGCTTTGTAGCTTGCTGACACAGAGAAGCCATAAGTAAAATCCGGATTTGGTTTTCCGATTTTCGTTTTATCAGAAGAGTCTATTTTGTCATCTCCATTTACATTGGTATAAATAAGATCTCCCGGAGCTGCTGTTGGCTGTAGGACTACACCATTTGCCGATTTGTAATTATCGATTTGTGCCTGATTTTGAAAAACGCCTCCTGTTTTATATCCCCAAAAATAACCTAATGGATATCCGTTTTGTGCTCTGTAGAATTCTCCGGCATTATCATAAAGTTCATTACTCAATCCGTGAATAATACCATCTGCATTAGGTATCTCTCCTACTTTATTTTCATTATAAGCACCGTTTGCACTAACGCTGTAATTAAAATCACCAATTTTATTTTGGTAATTTAAGCTCAACTCTACCCCTTGGTTTACTACGTTTCCTCCGTTGATAAATGGAGCATCAGCACCGGCAGTTGCCAATATTGGAGCCAAAATCAACCAGTCTTTACTTGTTTTTTTGTAAACATCAAAAGTTACATTTAAGGCATTATCTAAAAATCTGGCGTCGAAACCAAGGTCAATCTGTTCTGAAGTTTCCCATTTTAAATCCAGATTTGATAATCTGTTAGGATAAGCTCCAGGTGTAAGAACACCTTCGGTATCTCCAAAAATATAATTGGTATTATTTGATTTTATAGTTGAAAGATATTGGAAAGCTCTGGCGTTTTGATTTCCAACTTGTCCCCAGCTCGCTCTCAATTTAAGAAAGTTGATCACGTTTGAATCTTTCAAAAATTCTTCATTTGATACAATCCATCCCGCAGAAACTGATGGAAAATAACCCCATTGGTTTTCGTCAGAAAAAATAGAAGATCCATCCATTCTGAAAGTTGCATTTAATAAATACGTTTCTTTAAAGTTATAATTTAACCTTCCGAAATAAGACATTCTTTTTGTTTGTTCTTTTTTCCCCTTTATTGTTGTTTTTGCTCCGTCTTTGTTGGTTGTATTATCTATCCAGGCATGCTCAAGATCATTAAAAACCGAATCTGCATTTGTAGCTTCAACCGAAGTTCCGTCATAATTAATAGAAGAAGTTCCTAACATGGCTTCAAAATGGTGATTTTCGGCAGCATTAAATTTATATGTCAACAAGTTATCCCATGTGATGGTTTTACCTTTGTTCATATTTTGATTCACTTTATCGAAAGAAGTGTTTGCATAAATCGATAATCGATAAACAGGTGTGTAAGAATGTCCTTCACCAGCATAGTAATCAAGGCCTAAAGTAGTTCTGAAGGTTAGGTTTTTTATTGGCTCAATCTGCAAATAAACATTTCCTAATAATTTCTGATTATTACCTTCATTTTGATTGTTGTAAACCATTAATGCATAAGGATTCGCTGCACCAGCCAACCAAGGCTCACTATTATTTGTAGTGTCATAATAATTACCATTAGCATCATACATTGGCAATAATGGTGTTGTCTGAAAAGCACTTCTTAAGGAATTGTTGTATTGATTTCCAACACCTATTCCGTTTTTATTAATATAAGCAAAACTTAAGTTTTCGCCCAAAGTCAGTACATCTTTGTACAATTTATGTTCTGAATTGAATCTGAAATTGTAACGCTCGTAGTTGGATAAATCTTTTCCTCCAACAACACCTTCCTGTCCTAGATAAGACAATGAAGTAGAATAAACAGACGTATCAGAACCACCCGACGCACCAAAAGAGAAGTTTTTAGTAGCTGCATTGTCTGTAAGCATGTGGTCCATCCAGTTTGTGCCTGATCCTAGTGCGGCAATCTGATCATTAGTAAAATAAGGATTTTTACCTGAATTTGCAGCGGCTTCGTTTAACATAACACCATATTCTGTTGCGTTAAGCAAATCAACTTTTCTAGCTACAGATTGCACGCCATAATATTGATCAAAAGTAATTTGTCCGGCTGCACCGCGCTTTCCTTTTTTGGTTGTCACCAAAATAACTCCGTTTGAAGCTTGTGAACCATAGATTGCAGCTGATGCGGCATCTTTTAAAACAGAAATAGATTCAATATCTGAATTGTTCAAATAAGAAATATCCCCTGTCAATATCCCGTCTACTACATAAAGCGGACTCGTACCACCAGTAGAACCGGCTCCTCTAATCACGACATTTAAACCTTCTCCCGGTTGTCCTGAAGTTGAAGTAACCTGAAGTCCGGCTGCCTGTCCCTGAAGTGCCTGAAGAGCATTTGTAGTATTGGTCTTCGTAAGATTTTCACCGCTTACTTGTGTAACAGCAGTTGTTACCAGCGTTTTCCTTTGCGAGCCATACCCTATAACGACTACTTCTTTAAGTTCTGACGTTTCTTCCGCAAGTGTAACATTAATAACTTGTTGTGTTCCTACTGTTACCTTTTGGCTTTTGAATCCAATAAAAGTAAATACCAGGACATCCCCTGCTTTTGCTTCTATTTTGTAGTTTCCATCAAAATCGGTTGTGGTACCAATTTTAGTTCCCTGCACAGCGATACTTGCTCCCGGAATTCCCATTCCGTCAACTGTCGATGTTACATTTCCACTTACAGATCGGGATTGTGCCTGCGCAAAACCCGACTGCATCATAAATAAGCTAAACAACAGTGCCGTACAAAACGAGGACAGTGTTGTTTTCATACAATATTTGCTTTTCATAATAAATAAAAGTTGATTAAATTAAGTTAGTTGTTATATATAAAGTGTAAGTTTCATTGAGATCGCGCCAAAAAAGGCTAATTGGTAAAGCCTGTTTTCAGCTAATTTTTTTACTTTAAAAATGGTTCTATTAAAACTTATAGTCATTTTGAACTTATCTTATGGTAAATTTGACTACAAGTGTAAAACTTTTTTTCTATTTTAGCAAAATATTAAGGATATTTTTTTCTAATTCTGATTTATACAGATTCAATTTTATTGATCTGATAAGTTTAAAGGCTAAAACGAAATAAAAAATATCAAAAAAATATCGAAGTAGCATTTTGACAATCAATCATTTAAAGAATTCTGATTTTTGAATCCCATTTTTATGGAATTTCAAAGAACTGATTATCACATTTTTGCTTTGTTAAAAAAATATTAAGTAATCAACAATGAAAGTTATGCATTTTATTTGTTTAATTTGTCAAAATTTCTATCGCACATGGATATAAAAGTAGATGCCGATTCAGTCCTAAAAAGTGAACAAAACGCAATGAATGCGATTACCATTGATTGTGTCATATTTGGTTTTGATGAAGGAAGTTTAGAAGTGCTTTTAGTACAACATGGCGAAGGAATCAGTAAAGGAAAATGGGGACTTCCGGGAGGATGGATTTATAAAAAAGAAAGTACAGACAACGCGGCACATCGGTTGTTGAATGAGCTTACCGGTCTTGATAATATTTATCTGGAGCAGCTAAAAGCATTTGGAGATCCGGATCGTTTTCCGCTTCGACGTGTTATTACTATTGGATATTATGCTTTGGTAAAAAGAGAAGATTATAATATTAAAGCAGGTTTTACAGCAGCTGATGCCAAATGGTATAAGATAGATACAATTCCGGATTTAATATATGATCATAACGAAATTCTGTCTTATAGTTTGAAACATCTTCAAAACAGAGTACGTCAGGCGCCGATTGGATTCAATCTGCTGCCTGAAAAATTTACTTTACTGCAATTAATGCATTTGTATGAAGAGGTTTTAGGTGTTGAAATGGATAAATCGAACTTCAGACGAAAAATTCTGCATATGAAATTGTTGGTTGCTTTAGATGAAAAACAACAAGATGTCTCGCATAGAGCGGCCAAATTATATAAATTTGACGAAGCTATTTACAATAAACTGACCGAAAAAGGATTTAATTTTGAATTTTAACCCAAGCTTATAAGGCATCCATGACAATTTTACCTAATAGAAATAATAGCGACGCTGATAGCAACGCAACGACAGAAATCATAAAACCAGCTATTGAAGGTATTACGGTTGACTGCGTTATATTTGGATTTAATAAGGCAAGCCTTGAAGTGCTGTTAGTACAACATGCCGAAGGAGAAAGTGTTGGAAAATGGGGACTTCTTGGGGGATGGATAAAAAAAGAAGAAAGCGCTGATGATGCCGCACAACGTGTTTTATACGAATTGACAAGTCTTGACAATATTTATCTGGAACAGCTAAAAGCTTTTACTGACCCAAAACGTGTTTTGGACAGAAGGGTTGTCACTATTGGTTACTATACTTTGGTAAATCGCGAAGATTATAATATTAAAGCCGGTTTTACGCTGCGAGAGGCCAAATGGTATAAGATCAACGACATTCCGGATTTGATTTTTGACCACAATGAAATCCTCGAATTTAGTTTAATGCAACTTCGTAACAGAGTTCGTCAGGCGCCAATTGGATTCAATCTTTTGCCTGAAAAATTCACTTTACTGCAATTAATGCATTTGTATGAAGAGATATTAGGAATTGAATTGGAAAAATCTAATTTCAGAAGAAAAATTCTGCATATGAAATTGTTGGTTGCCTTAGATGAAAAACAACAAGATGTCTCGCACAGAGCCGCAAAATTGTACAAATTTGATCCGGATATTTACAAGAAACTGACCGAAAAAGGATTTAATTTTGAGTTTTAAAGCGCTTTTTAAATTTCAGAATCCAACAATCAGACAACTACATTCCAGAATCCAAAACTTTCCGCTATCTTTGCGCCTTAATAACATGCTCAAAAGCAGTTGTTACAGGGCAAAATTATACCCAGAAAATACTTAAACTCGCATAAGAGAATTGATATATTAAAATGAAGAAGATACGTAACTTTTGCATTATTGCACACATTGACCACGGTAAAAGTACATTGGCAGACCGATTATTGGGCGCTACACAAACCGTTACAGCTCGTGAAGAAAAAGCACAATTGCTTGACAACATGGACCTGGAGCGCGAGCGTGGAATCACCATTAAAAGTCACGCCATACAAATGGAATATACTTATAAAGGCGAGGAATATATTTTAAATTTAATTGACACTCCTGGTCACGTTGACTTTTCATATGAAGTTTCACGATCTATTGCCGCTTGTGAAGGTGCGCTTTTGATTGTTGATGCTGCACAAAGTATTCAGGCACAAACGATCTCGAATTTATATTTGGCTTTAGAGAATGACCTGGAAATTATTCCGGTTTTGAATAAAGTTGATTTACCAAGTGCTAACCCGGAAGAAGTTAGTGATGATATTATCGATTTATTAGGATGTAAATTAGAAGATATTATTCATGCATCCGGAAAAACAGGTTTTGGAGTTGAAAATATTTTGGCAGCCATTATCGAAAAAATCCCACCACCATCAGGAAATGTGGATGAGCCTTTACAGGCATTGATTTTCGATTCACATTATAATCCGTTTCGTGGAATTGAAGTTATTTTCCGAGTTAAAAACGGACAAATTAAAAAAGGGCAAAAAATTAAATTCATGGCCACTGGAAATGAATATTTTGCTGACGAAATTGGAACTTTAAAATTAAATCAGGTTCCTAAAAATGTTATTTCTGCAGGTGATGTTGGTTATTTAATTTCTGGAATTAAAGAAGCCAAAGAGGTAAAAGTGGGTGATACTCTAACGGATGCCAAAACGCCAACTACTAATATGATTACTGGTTTTGAGGATGTAAAACCAATGGTTTTCGCCGGAATTTATCCAGTTGACACTGAAGATTATGAAGATTTGCGTTCTTCTATGGAGAAACTGCAATTGAATGATGCTTCATTAGTTTTTACACCTGAAAGTTCTGCAGCGTTAGGATTTGGTTTCCGTTGCGGATTCTTAGGAATGCTCCACATGGAAATTATCCAGGAACGTTTAGAGCGTGAGTTCGATATGACTGTAATTACTACAGTTCCTAACGTTTCATATTTGGCTTATACCAAAAAAGATCCTGAAACTCCATTTGTTGTAAACAATCCTTCTGACTTACCTGAACCATCTCGTTTAGACAGAGTTGAAGAACCTTATATTAAAGCAACCATCATTACAAAATCTGATTTTGTTGGAAACGTAATGAGTTTGTGTATTGAAAAACGTGGTCAAATTACCAATCAAACGTATTTGACTACTGAAAGAGTGGAACTAAATTTTGATATGCCTTTGGCCGAGATTGTATTCGATTTTTACGATCGTTTAAAAACAGTTTCTAAAGGTTATGCTTCTTTTGACTACTCTCCAATCGGAATGAGAACTTCTAAATTAGTAAAACTGGATGTACTTTTGAACGCACAAACGGTTGATGCACTTTCAGCTCTTATTCACGAAGACAACGCTTATAACATCGGTAAAAAAATGACCGAGAAATTACGCGAATTGATTCCAAGACAACAATTTGACATCCCGATTCAGGCAGCAATTGGAGCTAAAATTATCGCTCGTGAAACGATTAAAGCACTTCGTAAAGACGTTACCGCAAAATGTTATGGTGGAGATATTTCGCGTAAGCGTAAATTGCTTGAAAAACAGAAAAAAGGTAAAAAACGTATGAGACAGGTTGGAAACGTTGAGATTCCACAAGAAGCTTTTATGGCTGTTTTGAAATTGAACGACTAGTTTTTTTAGAATATAGAATAAAGAGTCAGGAATATAGACTTAACCCAATGACGCAAGTTGTTGGGTTTTTTGTTTTCTAATTTAAGGTTATTCTAAAATCTAAACCATTTGTCATATTTTTATCTTAAAATAAATATTCTATATGAATATAAAAAGAAATACATTTACTACAAAAATCAAATGCTCTTTTTTAGCACATAAAAAATTGAAAAAACAAAAACATTAGTTTAAAGACAGTATATGAAGCAAACTTTACTCAAAAAAAAAATTACCGTAGTTTTAGTGATTTTAATTGTAATACCATTATTTTCAGAGGCAAAATCTTTATCTACTGCTTCTCTTTTTGAAAATGTAATTTCTTATCAAACCTCAGATTTGGAAGCTCCGACGGCACCAACGAATGCAAGAGCATATCAAACCTTTGCAACATCTTGCAATATACAATGGGTGAGTTCAAGTGATAATGTTGGCGTTGTCTCCTATGAAATCTATAATGGATCTGTACTTATAGGTACATCAAAACAATATGAACCCTATTTTCAAATCAAAGGATTAACAGAATTAACTACCTACACGTTTAGTGTAAAAGCAAAAGATGCGGCAGGAAACACTTCGCTATCAAGTAATTTGATTATTATTACGACTCCTGATGGTACTACGCCTACATCTCCTACAAATCTGACAGCAACTGATATAACAGCAACTTCCGTTAATTTATCGTGGAGCGGTTCTACTGATAATATTGGTGTTACGGGTTACTCTATATACAATAATACATTTACTTTATTAGGTACAGTAGACGGATCCACTAAAACTTTTAATGTCAAAGATTTAAAACAAGCGACTACCTATAATTTTTCAATTAAAGCTACAGATGCAGCAGGAAATAGCTCTTTAGAAAGTAATATTGTTATCGTTAAGGCACTTGACATTATAGCTCCAACCGTTCCGACAAGCCTTGTCGCTTCTGAAATTACAAAAACTTCTCTAAACTTATCCTGGAATGCTTCAACCGACAGCGAAGGAGTTATCGGGTATGATATTTATCAGGGACAAAACTTATTAGTAGCTAGTACAACTAAAACGAGCTATACTGTAACAGGGCTAACATCGAATAATTTTTATTCATATTCTGTAAAAGCAAGAGATGCTGCTGGAAATACTTCCAATGCAACACTTTCAATTGTGTGCGAAACTCTTGATGCGATTTCGCCGACCGCGCCTACTTCCTTAATTGCATCTGAAATAAGTGATACATCAGCAAATCTATCCTGGAACGCTTCAACTGACAATAAAATAGTTGCTGGATATAAAATTTACAATGGAAATGATTTTATTGCTTCTTCAACAGCCACAAGCTTTAAAATTTCTGGATTAACGCCAAATACAATCTACAATTTTTCTGTAAAAGGTATAGATGTTCAGGAAAACATTTCTACAGAAAGTAATACCATTACAGTAACTACACTTCAACAAATCCCTGCATATTGTGTTTCTGTTGGATTTAGTCAGGTTTTAGCGATGTTAATTACAAGAGTAAAAATAGGATCAATTGACTATTCTGGTAATACATCAAATAATCATTACAGTGATAATACCAACCTTTCCACCGACTTAAAAAAGGGCGAAGTAAGTTTAATCACTATTAAGCCTCGTGAAAAGTTTAAGGGTCAGACTGAATTTGGACAGCGATATGCTGTGTGGATTGACTATAACGGAGATAAGGATTTCTATGATGCAGGTGAGATGGTATGGAATCAGATTGTTACTAAGGAATCACCTGTAGTGGGAACTTTTGTAGTGCCAGAAACTGCAATTACCGGAACTACCCGGATGAGAGTTATAATTAGAGATGATGCAGTTGGAATACCTTATCCTTGTGGGGATTATACAGGAACTTACAATTATGGCGAAACAGAAGACTATACTATAAATATTTTAAATAATATTACCAGCATTAATGGTCCTAATGCTCCTACAAATCTGACAGCTTCTGAAACCAGCCCTTCAACAACCAATTTATCATGGGCGGGTCCGGTAAACAATTCAAATATTAGTAATTACGAAATATACCAGGAATCTGTATTAATAGGAACATCTGCAACAACTAACTTCATTGTTAACGGATTGAGTCAGGCAACAAGTTATCTATTTACTGTAAAATCTAAAAATACAAATGGTGACCTTTCAGTTTCAAGTGTGCCGGTTATAATAAAAACTTTAACTGATGCACCACCTACAGTACCAACAGCTCTTACAACATCAGATATTACTCCGACAAAAGTTACTTTATCCTGGAATCCTTCAACAAATAACGCTGGCGGTATTAAGTATAAAATAACTCAAAATTCTGCATTTGTTGCATTTGTTAGTGTTCCAACTTATACTGTTTCACATCTAATAAACAATACAAATTATTCATTTCAAGTTGAAGCTATAGACAGCGAAGCACAAAGCTCAATAAAAAGCAATGCCGTATTGGTAAAAACATTAATAGACAATGTACTTCCAACTGCACCAACAAATCTGCGAGCAAACAATACTACTACAATATCCACAACATTATCTTGGGATAAAGCAACAGATGATCAATATATTAAATCATATAGCATTTATAATGGAGCGATTCTTATTGCCAATGTGGATGAAAGCATAACCAGTTATGATATTAAAAATTTAAAAGAAGGTACAGCATACCTTTTTACTGTAAAAGCATATGATTCAGGATCAAACGAAAAGACAAGCAATGCTCTTACAGTAAGTACTATTACTTTACCAAAATATTGTATTCCAGGCAGTACCGCACAAAACAATGACACGATTTCTAATGTTACTCTTGGAAAAATCAATAATTCAGCTTCAGAATTAGGAGCTGTACAAATGTATAATGATTTTAAAAGTACAGGAGGATTTGTAATTCCCGGGCAGGAAAATACGATAAGTATAACCGTTTCAAAATACTATTCTGGCACAAAACCCAGCGGTTTAGCGTTTTGGATTGATTTAAATGGAGACAAAGACTTCGATGATGCCGGAGAACTAATTTATAGCACAACTATTACAGCCCAATCATTTACAGCAATTAAAAAATTTACAATTCCTATTACCGCAACGGCAGGAAGATCAAAAATGAGAATTGCTTTAAAAGAAAATGGAATTCCTGCTCCTTGTGAAATGTTTCATAATGGCGAAATTGAAGACTATATATTAGACATTAAAGATCCTATAATAGAATATGAAGCCCCAACAGCTCCTTTAAACCTTGTGGCTTCAAATACAACAGCATCAACTACAGAATTATCATGGGCGTCATCAACAGATAATATTGCGGTTACGGAATATGAAATTTACGAAGGAATCACATTAATTGGAACTACAACTTTGACGAATTTTACCGTAAAATTATTGAGTGCAAAAACGGGTTATTCATTTAGCATTAAAGCAAAAGATTACGCTCAGAATATTTCTCAGGCAAGTAATGCTGTTTCCGTAACAACATTGCCAGCGGATCTTACTGTTCCAAGTGCTCCCTTAAACTTAACAGCTTCTGATATTACTAAAACTGCAATCAATTTGTTGTGGAATGCATCAACAGATAATATTGGGGTAACGGGTTATAATATTTATAAGGAAAACACAATTATTGGAACTACTTCTTCAACAAATTTTGCCGTAACCGGTTTAACTTTGGGAACAAAATATTCTTTTTCAGTTAAAGCAAAAGATGAAGCTGGGAACATTTCTGCTTCAAGCAATCAAATTTCGATAACAACTCTGTCACTGGATGTAATTCCGCCAACAGCACCTACAAATCTTGTGGCTACAAACACTACTAAAAACGGAACCACATTATCATGGATGGCTGCAACTGATAATGTCGGAGTTACGGGTTATAACATTTATTATCTGGATACTATTCTATTTGCTTCAACAACAAATACGACTTATATTTTTACCAACTTAATAGATGAGAAAAGATATTCGTTTACTGTAAAAGCAAAAGATGCTGACGGAAATTTATCTGATGCAAGCAAGAATGTGATAGTTGATACGTTACCAGAAGATTCGACACCTCCAACAGCACCAACAAATCTCAAGGCTGTAGAAACTACTTCAACGGCAACCACATTATCATGGACACCATCAACAGACAATATAGGTGTAACCAGTTATGAGATTTACCATGACACTTGGTTAATTGGAAGCACTTCAACAACAACGTATACAATCAATAACCTGACATCAGAAAAAGAATATTCCTTCTCTGTAAAGGCTAAAGACAGAGTAAAAAATTTGTCTGAAGCCAGTAATATCATCAAAGTAACTCCTCCCAGAGCAATCGCATATTGTACTTCTGCAGGAACAGATACCGAAAAAGGACACATTAATAATGTTCATCTCAATACTATAAATAACACTACAAAAGGGGAAGCAGGAGGATATTCTGATTTCACGGCAATTTCTACAAACTTAACAAAAGGCGCGACTAATACAATTACAGTTGAGACCTACACTTCATACAACAATTCAAATGTGTTTGCTGTCTGGATTGATCTAAATGCAGACAATGATTTTTTGGACGATAATGAACTGGTTTGGACTTCAGCTACTGTAACATCACAATCGGTAACAGGAAACTTCATCATTCCCAATACGGCCATTAATGGCACAACAAGAATGAGAGTTTCTATGAAACGAAATGGAACCCAATCCCCTTGCGAAATATTTGCTTTAGGAGAAGTTGAAGATTATACGGTAAATATCCAGAATAATCTTTCTGTACAAGATCATGATATTTCTAAAAACAATTTCTATCAATTATATCCTAATCCAGTTCATGAGAAATTGTTTGTAAAACTAACTGAAAATACAACTTCATTTTTCAAAATAACAAATGTGGCCGGCCAAACCATCAAGGAAGGCATCATAAATGAAACAGGCCTTGACGTTAGTAAAATAGGCTCAGGGATTTATATTATTGAATTAAATGATGGAGAAAAATCAGTTTTCAGGAAATTTATAAAATATTAATAGTTGCTAATCAAAAAACCCCCGATAACTTCGTTATCGGGGGTTTTTGTTTTATGCAATTGAGGTGTTAAATGTCCATCCTGAGATTACGAGATTACGAACGACTTCGTTTGTTTCGGCCCCGTATTGTACCGTATAAATTCCTTTATTGGCAACATATCGTTCTGTTAATTTTGCTGATCCGTAGATACCTCCGAAAATAACAGTAAAAATTCCGAGCATAAATACGAATGTGTTTAGATTCACAAAATTATAAAGTAAAAGACCCAATAATAGGATAACGGAAACCATTGAAATGGTAATGGCCTTATTCTTTGCATCGTAATGAATTTCTTTGCAAGAATGGCATCTGGGTATTCCGATTAAGATCTTTGAATATTCTACTGATTTGTAAACAACGATATTGCTTTTGTCGTCTTCAACAATAAGAGGTACAAAATAACAATCATTCATGTTTTCCATTTCAGCTTGTCTGCAGTAGGCGCATTTGTGATCATGAGGCTCAAATCTCTTAGAAGTCTCGTCAAAGGTGTAATTTCTAATCATTTTATTTGGGGTTAAAAGTTAAAATTAATCTTCAGCGGGATACATTATTTTGGATAAATGTATGTTTTAGTAAAGTCCGGATCAAAAAGAACGTGCTGCAACAATTAGTAGAGTCAGATTTGTAGGTTTCTCTGTTTCTAAATTGAATTTACAGCAGGATTAAAAATAGCAAATAATTAAATTCACAATCTAAATAGTATCAATAACTTTCATAAAAAGTAGAATTTAATTCCAAAATTTAAATATGGTCGGTATTTGCTTACGTAGTAGTATTTTTACTTTTTAAAAAATAAGTAAATACTTATATAAATATTTAACTATCTGATTTTTAATGCATTTATTCGAGATTAAAATAATTTTCCACGCAAAAAATACAGCCTTAATCTTACAATTTTAAAACTCAATATTCATCGTTTAATCGCAAAGGTCGCCACAAACAGCTTTGCGAACTTATAAAGCCATTGCAAACATACCAAAAAAACTTTGCGTGCTTTGCGGTAAAACTAAGTGAGCAAGCAGAGGTTTTTTATTAATCCGATAACTTTTACGATCGGGTTTCTTGTTTCTGTCAACCTTTGTATCTTTGAATCTTAAAATCTTAGTCCCGAAGCTTCGGGACAGTAACTCAGAACCTTAGTACCTCAAAAAAATGCTTGACGAATCTCCAAAACGTTTTGACCGAATTGTCGCTATCCTCATTCAATTACAATCTAAAAAAATTGTAAAAGCACAGGAATTGGCGAATCGCTTTGAAGTTAGTTTACGAACTATTTACCGGGATATTCGGACTTTGGAAGCATCCGGAGTCCCAATTTACAGTGAGGCCGGAGTAGGTTATGCTTTAATGGACGGTTATAGATTGCCTCCCGTTATGTTTACGCGCGAAGAAGTAAGCAGCTTTATTGCGGCGGAAAAACTGATGCAGAAATTTACAGATCCTTCTTTAGGAAATCATTATGCATCGGCAATGTTCAAGTTAAAATCGGTTTTGAGAAGTACCGATAAGGACTGGCTATCGAATATTGAATCAAAAGTGGTTATGCAAACTGCAGAACCTATGTTCAATGATAATTCCCCTAATACCTTGTCTGTTCTTTTTGAAAGTATAGCGGAGAAAAAGCAAATTTTACTTTCTTATAAAACAGTTGAAAAAGACGAAACCACAAAAAGAAATATCGAGCCTGTTGGTGTTTTTCATGATCATAATAACTGGTACTTTTTGGGATATTGTCATTTGAGGAAAGATTACCGACAATTCAGAACCGACAGAATTCATGGCATTCAGAAAACCGAATGCGATTTTACAATCGAACATGATTCTTTAGAAACTTATTTATCTAAAACAGAAACAATTCCGACTACAAAAGTTAGACTTTTAATCGAAAAGAAAATAGCCCGATATTTGGAAACAGAGCGAAAATACCACGGTTATATTTCACAAAAAGAAGTTGATGGCCAGATAGAAATGACTTTTATGTGTCGCGACATCGAAAGTGGTTTTCCGCGTTGGTTTTTAATGTTTGGGGATTATGCCACAATCCTTGAACCCGAAAGACTCAAAACCAGAGCCTTAGAATTATTAGAAATTAATAGAAAAAGACTTTTATAAAAAAACTCCAAAAGCTGAAATAACAATTCATCTTTTGGAGTTTTTTTCAGGTAACTATTGCGCTTTTACAACATTATAAAAATTGTAATCTGTATTTGAGGCATCGGTTATACCAATATTTCGCCCCATAGTAACTATTTGTCCTCTATGGTAAGTGCCATGATTCACCACTTGAAGTAAATATTCACTAAGCGGCAATTCGCATTGAAACCATGGATTTTCAATTTTAATAACTTTGAATAATTGTTCTTCCGATAATGATGCAATAAATGCCTCTAATTTTGTAGAGCTATCTATCAAACCTTCAAATATTTCATTCTTATCTAAATCAATGCTTTCTTTTCTATCGGGCAGGGCAATTTCGGCAATTATTGAATACCAATATTGTTCTGTTTCCCAAATATGATTCAGCGTTTTAATAATGCTTGTATAGCTTGAAACCACTTCCTTATTCAGTAATTCATCTGATTTTGTCGAAAGCCAGTTTACAAAATGTTGATTAACCCATAAATTGTAAGCTGCATAATTGCTCATTATTTTTTTTAGACTCATACTATTTGATTTATATTATACTTCGAATGGAATGATTTAGTTTGAATAGTTTCCCCGGAATTTATCTTTCCCAGAAAAAAGGTGGTTCAATATTTAAAGCTCTTAAATACACATAACCTTGTCCGCGGTGATGTATTTCGTTATCAATTAAATAAAAAATGTTCTGAATCACAGGAAAATTATATTGTCCAAATAAATTGAAAGTTTCATTAAAGTCTTCAATCGTTAATTGTTGCCAATATTTGTTAATTTCTGCTGTCGCTTCATCCCATTTTTCAAGATATTGTGCTTTAAAAATCAGTTTTTCTGGTGCTTCTACATAAGGCGCTGTATCTTTATTAATAATTCCTTTCATTGCTGGAGCTCCCATTGCTAAAAATTCATCCACTAATTTTGCAAAAGGTCGCATTCCTCCTATTGAAAATTCAAAGAAATCTTTTTCAGGAAAAGCTTCGATCACGCGTCTTGTAAGGGCGCGGTGTCCTTGCCAGTGGTTCAATAAATCTTCAGGAGTAATTACTTGGGCTGCTAATGTTTTCATGATTTTAAAGTTTTAATTATTTAATACTTCAAAAGTATTGAGGGTCGGTGACAACAGTTTGTCAGCAGGAAAAAAAATATTTATTTTTTTTCCTGCTGACAAACGTAGAGACGCACAGCAGTGCGTCTAACGCACTGTACCACAATTTAATCACGTTTGCGGGAGACGCATTGTAATGCGCCTGTACATCACATAACTCATAACTTATAACTCAAAATTATTTACTCTTCAGCCATTCAAACAAACGATTAGCATCTTCTAATTTAAATAATTGTGTTCCTTCATTCATGGTGGCGGCAGATCCGCAGGCAACTCCCCAACGAATAACATCTTTCAGACTTTTATTTTGAGATAATGCCCAAACTATTCCTCCAACCATACTATCTCCAGCCCCAACGGTACTTTTTTTGGCAACATTTGGTGCAGGAACATATTCGTATTCGTCTTTTGTAACTAAAACTGCACCTTGAGGACCAAGAGAAACGGCAACAATTTCTGCGCCACCCTGAGTAATGATTTTTTTTGCAGCTTCTTTTACCTCTTCCATTTCCAAACGTTGTACGCCAATTAATTTTGCCAATTCACCAACATTGGGTTTAATTAGATAGGCACCGGTTTCTAAAACTTTCTTTAAAGCTTCTCCGGAAGTATCAACGATAAATTTTGTGTCTGAAGCTTTGGCAATTTTTGCTATTTTCTGATAAAAATCGGAAGACAAACCTTCGTTCAAACTTCCACTGGCAACTAAAAATTTTGGTTTAAGATTCTGAATGGTCGCCAGGATCTTTTCAACTTCAACATCTGTTAATGTATCTCCTGAAAATCCGAAACGATATTGAGAATTGGTATTATCATCCACAGCAACAAAATTCTCTCTTGTGGCGGTTTCAGTTTCAATAGCTTCAAAAGTTACTTTTTCTTTTGTTACCAGATCTTTTAACATATCACCAACGGGTCCGCCTGATGTAAAAACAGCTAATGAATTTCCGCGCAGGCGGGCAATTGCTTTGGAGACATTTATTCCGCCCCCGCCGGCATCAAACAAAGGATCTTTACATCTAATTTTCTGCTCCGGAATTAAACCTGAAAAATGCGTGCTTTTATCTACCGAAGGATTTACGGTTAGGGTAACTATATCAAATGATTTCATAATTCTAACGTTTAAAAATGGTTTTCTAATGAGATCTTCTAAGATGTATTATATGCAATTTACTAAAATTTGAATTGATTACAACTTCCCAAAATAATAACTTCAAATGAACAAAACATGCTAAAATACTGAAATTCATTGTTTTAAGATAAAATAATTCGTACATTTAAACATATCAATTAATAAAAACAAGAATTATGAGAGCCCCTCTTCTTCTACTTTTATTATTTTATTCGACTAAATGTTTATCACAAGGAATAATCGTCGACACTACAACCTTGGCTATACCTCAACTAATTCGCGAAGAATTAATGCAAAATGCCTGTTCGAACGAAAGCAATTTTAAATTCTCATCGCATCTGGGTATTGGAAAATTCACTAATACTAATCCAAACTTTCCAATTTCAAGTGGTATTATTATTCGAAACGGTATTGCAAAATATACCGAAGGAATTTATACCGGAACCAATGAAAGCAGCCAGTTAAACACGGCTAGTGATAGCGATTTGCAAACTATAAGTAATGAAAACGGGCAAATTGTTGCCATTACCGATGTTAGTTTCATCCAGTTTGATTTTACTCCGCTATCGAATAATTTTAGTTTTGATTTTCTTTTTGCTTCTAATGAATATGGAGAGTTTCAATGTGGATTTAGCGATGTATTTGCCTTTATATTAACGGATTTAACCACAGGAGTCACGACAAATCTTGCTGTACTCCCCGGCACATCAACACCGGTTTCAGTTAAAAACATTCGGGATCAACAATATAATTCTTCTTGTTTATCTGCCAATGCCAATTTGTTTGGCCGTTACAATGTAACTAATCCGGGAGCATCTGCCATAAATATGCGGGGTGAAACCAAAGTTTTAACTGCTTCGTCGTCCGTCATTCCCAATAGAACTTATAGCATTAAACTGGCCATTGGTGATTATCACGACAGCAATTATGATGCGGCAGTTTTTATAAAAGGCGGTAGTTTTATAACCACTATGGATTTAGGCCCGGACAGGGCTATTTGCGAAGGTGAAAGCATTACCCTTCAATCCGGGCTTACAGGCAATTATACTTATGTCTGGACTCGGAATGGTGTCGTAATTCCAGGCGAGTCAGGCAACTCTTTAACCCTTACTAGTTCCGGAACTTACAACCTGACGGCAACACTTTCCGGTTGCGTTATTAAAGATGAAGTAGTTATTTCAGATTTAGTTATTAAATCTCCCCAGAATTTAACCGCTTGTTATAACGGCACTCCAAATTATCAATACGACTTAACAAAAAATAATTTGGCTGCATTGAACCTCAATCCGGCCGAATATACACTTCAATATTTTGATTCTTTGGCTGCAGCCAATTCAAACGGACCGGCAATACCCAATAATCAATTGACTACCTATACAAGTACAGGAAACCAGACGATCTATATAAAAGCGGTACATGTTTCTAACGGAAATACTTTTTGCAATAATTTGCTTTCTTTCGATTTATTGGTAACAAACCCTATAAATGCTGTAAAACCGCCCGATTTAAATGTATGTGACACTAATTCCGGAAGAGTATTAGTTGATTTGACGGTTCAGGAAACTGCAATTCTAAACGGATCAAATCCATCTGAATATAAAATTAGCTATTACACTAGCGAGACGGCAGCAAACAGTGGTACTAATCGAATTCAAAAACCCGCAGAATTCATTACTGCAATATCTCAATCACCACAAACGATCTGGGTGCGAATAGAACATAGTTCAAGCTCGATTTGTTATACGACTGTAAATTTCGCTATAACTATTAATTCACTTCCGCCGGTTGACGATATTCCGGATGTTGTAGCTTGTAACAACTATACATTGCCACCAATAACCTTTGGAAATTATTACACAGCTCCGGGCGGAACGGGTACTAAATTGAACGCCGGAGATGTCATCACCAAAGGCGGGACCTATTATATTTACAGCGGTCCAACTGCCACAAACAAATGCACTAACGAAAGCTACTTTAACGTAATTCTGATTTATGAATTGACTTTTCGTAAAGAAGCCTGTGGTAAATACATAATTCCCAGAGTACCTGCTGGTGCATTTTTTACGGCTGCCGGAGGAGGCGGAAGTGAAATTCCGTCAGGTACTTCATTTACAACAGATCAAACTGTTTATTATTATGCCGTAATCAATGGTGTAGTTTGTCGCGATGAGGCCGTACCATTTGTTGTTTATCCGCTGCCTTTGGTAGATACGCCAGGCAATGTAGTGACTTGCGATTCTTATATTCTGCCGTCTTTGACAAATGGCAATTATTATACTTTGTCCGGTGGCTTGGGAACCCGTTTAAATGCAGGGCATAACATCACTTCAAGCCGAACCGTTTTTGTCTTTGCAAACGATGGAAGATGTACCAATGAGCATTCCTTCAAAATCGACATTGTAAATTCTCAGGTTTTTGTTCCCATTTCCAAATGCGGAAGCTATACTTTACCTGCAGTTGCAATAGGCGGTTACTTCGACAGCCCGAAAGGTCAGGGTGCAAACATTCCCGCAGGAACGGTTATTACGACTTCACAAACCGTGTATTATTATGCTACTACAACAACGGCTCCGAATTGTACAGATAACACCAAATACGAAATCACTATAAAACCATTACCACTGGTAGATACTCCGGCCAATAGACTGGAATGTCAAAGTTATATATTGCCACCTCTGATAAATGGTAATTATTTTACCAAAACCAATGGTGGGGGAACCCCTTTAAAAGCCGGTGATGTCATTACTAAAACACAAACCATTTATGTTTATTCCGTTGGAAAAGAATGCACCAATGAACATAGTTTTATTGTTGAAATCAGACCACTACCACCTGTTGATAGTTTTACAGATGTTGTTACCTGCTCTGATTTCAAACTGCCTAAATTAAAAAACGGAAAATATTACACCGAGACTGGTGGCTCTCATGGTGCTGGAAACCTAATTCCTGAAGGCACTATTATAAACAGTAATCAAACTATTTATATTTATAATGAATGGGCAGATTTTACAGACTGCCGAAATGAAACTTTTTTCAAGATTAATTACAATGGAATAGATGTGGGTACCTTTAACAATGTAAATGTTTGCGACAGCTACACTTTACCACCATTAAAACTAGGAAACTATTATTCACAACCTCAGGGAAAAGGTGCAGTTATCCCCGCCGGAACAATTTTGAAAACCTCACAAACCATTTATGTCTACGCAATTGTGGGAAATAGACAGACTTGCTCAAGCCAAAAGAGCTTTTCGGTTACAATTTCCCCAACTCCAATAGTAGTCAACATCCCTGATGTTGCCATTTGTCAAAGCTATACATTGCCTCCGTTATCAGTTGGAAATTATTACAGCGGACCAAATGGTACCGGAACACTTTATGCAGCCGGTCAACAAATAAACGCAAGTCAAAAAATGTATGTCTATGCTGCAGCTCCAACCAATTCTGACTGCGCTTCACAAGATGATTTTGATATTACCGTTTATCCACTCAAAGATTTGACATTTAAAAATGAAATAATCTGCGTTGATTTCCAAACAGGAACAGCACTCCGTTCGGCGCAATTGACTTCAGGACTTAATCCGAATATTTATGCGATTGATTGGTTTTTGAATGGCACTAAAATAAGCACCGGCCCTAATTATACCGCAACTCAGGAAGGCACTTATACTATTGTCAGTACTAAAAAAACGCCCAATATTGGTAACGATTGCGGTTACAACCCCGCTACTATTATCGTCGAAAAATCCAGTCCGGCAATAGCAACCGTCACCGTAACTGATTCTTTTGAAGATACCATCGATATTATCGTAAACGTAACCAATGGTTTTGGAACTTATGAATATCAATTGGATGACGGAAATTTTCAATCCAATAATGTGTTTTCAGATGTTGATTCGGGAGAGCATGTTATTACCGTAAAAGACATCAAAGGAAACTGCGACGATCAGATTTTAATTGCAAAAGTCCTTAAATATCCCAAATTTTTCACTCCAAACGCTGATGGATATAACGATACGTGGAATATTCCCGATCTTGCTTTTCAGTCCGATGCTGTTATAAATATTTTTGACCGTTATGGTAAACTCCTAAAACGAATAAGCCCCGCAGGTCCCGGCTGGGACGGAAATTACAACGGCGATCCACTTCCTTCGACTGATTATTGGTTTCAGGTTTTTTATAACCAGGATGGAGTAGCTCAGGTATTCAAAGCCCATTTTAGTATGAAACGATGATTATCCGGACGTGCCACCATCCCGATGAGAGGGCAAACTATATTACGGTTATCACCCTCTTATCGGGCTACTGTCAGGCTGTCCGCTCCGCGGCGGCGGATTGCTCCCATCCTTCACGCGGCCTCAGGAACTTTAGAATAACTAATCGAAATCAGATTAAAAACATCATTGTTAAAGCTGCTAAACGACTCCGTTTGTGGATATAAAACGTTAAAAGCAATTATTTTTAAATGCATCCAAAAGAGATTTTTTTTGCCTAAATTTGCAATAATGGGAATAGTTGATAAAAATAGTAAAGACTTAAAAAAACTTTGTACAATCTACAATGTGGAAAAGATGTATCTATTTGGTTCGGCTTTAAATTCCAGCTTTAGTAAAGAAAGTGATATTGACCTGCTGGTAAAATTTAAAAATATTGAGTTATCTAAGTATTTTGACAACTACATTGATTTCAAAGAAAAATTAGAACTTTTATTTGGACGCGAAGTTGATTTAGTTGAAGAACAAACATTGAGAAACCCAATCCTAATCAACTCAATTAATAAATCAAAAGAGCTTATTTATGGATGAAAGAATTCTTAAATGGCTTTTCGATATTAAAATATGTATTGACGAAATTGATATTTTTTTCAAAGATTAAGAAAAAGACTTTTTTAAATACAGAAACAATCTAATGCTTAAAAGAGCGGTCGAAAGAAATCTTGAGATTGTTGGTGAAGCCGTAAAAACAGAATCATAACTTGCGACAATTCATTTACTGAAAAAATTACCAACGCAAAAGCACAATCATTGGATTGAGAAATCAGGTTATTCATGCTTATGATAATATTTCTGATGAAAATATTTGGTCAATTCTCACAAATCATCTTCCGAAATTAAGACTTGAAGTAGATAAATTAATTAAGGAAAACGTAGATAACTACTTGTAACATCTTATTTTTTCCAACTCCAAAATTAATAATCAACTCCCTTTATAGTTATTAAATCATCAACTTCGTACCTTTGCAACCTTGGTAAAAAACCAAAAAAGCAATAAACAGACAAAATGATTGAAGATAAAAACCCACAACGTACCAGTATAGCCCAATTAGGCGAGTTTGGTTTAATAGAACATTTAACCAAAAATTTTGATGTTACACAGGAGTCGACTTTAAAAAGTATTGGTGATGATGCTGCTGTTCTTGATTTTAAAGATAAAAAAGTAGTGGTTTCGACCGATTTATTGATCGAAGGCGTGCATTTTGATTTGGCTTATATGCCATTAAAACATTTAGGATACAAATCAGTAGTTGTAAATTTATCTGACATTTGCGCCATGAATGCCAGACCAACTCAAATTACGGTTTCTGTGGCAGTTTCTAACCGTTTTCCACTAGAAGCCCTGGAAGAATTATTTGAAGGCATTACACATGCTGCAAAAGAATATAAAGTGGATGTTATTGGCGGAGACACAACCTCATCACAAAAAGGATTAATTATCAGCATTACTGCAATTGGTGAAGCCGATGAAGAAGAAATCGTTTATAGAAACGGTGCCAAACAAACCGATTTACTTGTTGTAACCGGCGATATTGGGGCTGCCTATATGGGACTACAGGTTTTAGAACGCGAAAAACAGGTTTTTCAGGTAAACCCAAACAGTCAGCCTGATTTAGACATGTACAGTTATTTAATCGAACGCCAGTTAAAACCGGAAGCACGAAAAGACGTTCGTACTTTATTACACGCGCTGGAAATAAAACCAACTTCGATGATTGATATATCTGACGGATTATCATCAGAAATTATTCATTTATGCAAGCAATCAAAAGTGGGTTGTAATTTATATGAAGACAAATTGCCATTGGATCCTCAGTTTATTTCCACTTGTGAGGAATTTAATATAGACAGCACAACTGTTGCCATTAATGGCGGAGAAGATTACGAATTGTTATTTACCATTGACATTAACGACTTCGACAAAATAAAAGGAAATCCAAACTTTTCGATTATCGGGCATATGGCCGATGAAAGTGAAGGAATAAATCTAGTTACGCGTGCGAATACTCAGATTCCTTTGAAAGCAAGAGGTTGGGATGCGTTAAGCGAATAATTTTAAGAAATTCCAAATAAAAAATTCCAAATTCCAGTAATGCTAGTCATTGGAATTTGGAATTTTTTATTTGGAATTTCAATTTAAAAGAGCCCTTTACTTTTGGCTTCTTTAAGCAGTTCTTCATCAGAACCCGATTTTATTTTCAGCAATTCTTTTAAATTCACTTTTCGTCTTTCAAGTGCATTCAAAGAAATCGGAATGTATTGCGGCATTTGATCCATTGGAGTTTGTTTTGAAAGATGAAAGAGAATCTGTTTATCGAACTCATCAATTTCTATTGAATTATGTGCGGACTGATTCACCATTTTTACAACAGACTGGCTGTAATATTTATCATTTTTCATGACTTTATCAAAGGCAAAAAGCAACTCGTCAAAAGTAAGATCATTTTTAATGATCAGACCATTTGGATTTATGGTCCTGATAATTGTTTTTATTTTTAGCAATTCAGTATACATTGTCAGCAAAATGATCTTACAATGAGGCATTTTTGTCAGGAGTAATTTAGCCAAATCTTCGCCTGAAAAAATATCTTTTTCCTCATAGGCCGGCATACTTATATCTAAAAAAGCTACATCAAAATTTGGAGTGGCCTCGTCTTCAATTAAATCATAAGCCGATCTGCAATCATGAGCCTGCAAAATAGTAAAATCATATTCCTTAGGATTATAGCGTGTAATTGCATTTTTATATCCCTCAATTATAAAAGGATGATCATCTACAATTAGGATATTTTGACTGATTAAAGGCGGAATCGGAGTTAGGTTAAGTGTCATTCTTTTGTAGGTTTATTTTTTGATCGATTGGGACTTTAATTATGAGAACAGTTCCTTCTCCTTTGGCAGATTTTATAGTAACGGTACCCTTACACTCTTTGGCACGGTATTGAATATTATGTAATCCTATTCCGTTTTTCGTTCTTTTGGTATTAAAACCATTTCCGTCATCTGAAATCGATAGAATCAAATAATCAATTTCACTTTTAAACTCTACTGTAATAGTATCAGAATCAGCATATTTATTACAATTTTGAAGTGCTTCCTGAATAATTCTGTATAAATTAATCTTAACAATATTACTCACTAACTCCCATTTAATATGAGGATCAAAAGAGGTGATTAACTTAGAATTGTATGTGTTTTGTTGTTTTTCAAACAATTTGTTTAAAATCGCAATAAAATTATTAATTAATTCTGATTTTTCCCTATTTAAATCATGCGAAATTTCACGAATGTCTTCTTCAATGTGTTTTAGTTCTGTTAAATATTTTTTTCTTTTTTGAACTGCATCAGGCTCATCGATCTTATCTAAACTATCCAGACTAATTCTTACACCAAACATTCGGCCCAAAACACCATCGTGAAGTTCCTGGGCAACCTTTTTCTTTTCTTTAATTCGGGTTATTTCAATATCATTTTGCTGAGAAATCATTAAATTATAAATATCTTCATTCGCAATTTGCTGTTGCTGCTTAAAAAGTAATTCCCTGTTTTTTGCCTGTTGTGTTTTGTAAACATAGAAAAACAGGCCTATGAGGGTACAAATACTAAAAACGTATACTAAAGCTCGGTTTTTCTCCTGCAGATTTGAATTTTGATCTTTAATTTCGTTGGTTTCATACTCGATACGAGAGAATTTTTCGCCCATTTTTCTTTCTGCTCTAAGCATCCTGTCATTCAGCTTAATATATTCTCTGGAATAAGTCGACGCATTTTTAGGATCTACAATGGCAATTTGTTTTAGGGCCTCTAATGTACTATTCAACTTACCGTCAGTACGTGATAAAATTAAGGCTTGTTTTGAAAATTGTATTGCTTTGAAAGTATCTTTTTTAAATGCATAGTATTCTGAAAGATGAATTTTATTTGATATAATAGCTGATTTCAATCCTAAACTATCTCTAATTTTCAATGATTTAAAAAACAGATCCTGAACCTTTTCTAAATCATTTAATTTGTATTTAGAATAGGCCAGATTATCTAACAACATAGCATATAAAACGATTTTTTCTTTAAAAAGATTCTTTTCATTTAATCCTCTTTCAAAATATTTTTTTGCTTGCTCATAATTGTTCATACTTATATAAACAAAACCAATATTGTTTAAAGAAGTAGCTTTAAGCTGAAGTTCTAAGGGAATACTTGCATCCAAGACTGCCAATGCTTTATTGTGAAACTCCAAAGACTTATCATATTCCTCTCTATCATTGTATAATATCCCTAAAAGATTATAACATTCGTAAAGTTGATCATTTACGTTTTTTTGTTTTTTCAAAATGCGAAGAGCCTTAAAGACGGCTATTTCACTTTCAAAAAAATCGCCCTCATTATACTGAAGACTTGCCTTACTTAAAAATGTTTTAGCCAAATTGTTTTGGTCGTTTATTTGTAAATAAAGTTTCTGCGCTTTATAAATATTCATAAATGCACTATCTGAAAGTCCTTGAGAACTATAATAATCTCCCAAATACGAAAAAGCTTTAGCGGTACTTACGGAATCTTTCATACTTTTTGACCGCTCTAAAACCAGTTTCGACATTTCAAGATATGATTTCAAATCGTTCATATTGTAATATCGATTAGCAATTCTAAAAAGATTCACTCTGTTTATCGAATCATTATCCTGATTTATAATAATTGCAAACGCTTTACGATTATATTTCTGTTTTAATTCATAAGGCATATTAATATCATTGGCCAATGATAAATAAATAGGAAGGCTATCCTCAGAAGAAGTCATACTATTACCAGTATCCATTTTCTTGGTACAACCAAAAAAAATGAAACTTAAAAACAATATTATTTGTAAATTTTTTCTCAATATATATTTTTGAATTTTATCAAAAATACTAAAACTATAGACACAAAAAAAAAGCTGCCAAAATTTGGCAGCTTTTATGATAATTTAAGCTATTTATTAATCAAGTTTAATAGTGCTTCCTAATGATTGTCTATCATGACGAAATCCTTCAGATTTATTATTGATTTTTAATTCGTTTGCAGTGGCATGAAAATCTAATTTTCTTCCCTGATCTCTTCCGGTTAATACTCCACCAGTATCTGTATCGCTAGAACTTGTTGTATTATTAAATGTTGAAATTGATTGTGGTGTAGTAAATGAAGTCGTTACCATTACTAAAGAAAATAATCCTAATGTTAAAGCTGTCTTTTTCATAATCTTGAGGTATTTTATTGATTGTTTGTTTTTGGAGTCGATTCTTTGGGCGGAATCGATGATGTAAAACTAGGTACGGAATCAAAAAAAAAGTATATGAAAAATGCAGTTTGTGGTAGAACATGCCCAAATGATAGTCAATGAGCGTTAATTTAATGTAAATACCTAGTTTTTAGACTTCTAAGTAGTTTCCTGCGGCAAAATTGGCGATAATTATATCGACATTTGATTTATAGGTTTTAGAAAATGGGATCTTTTTAGGAGAGTTTTTTATGTAACAAACTGAGTTCCCGTTATGAATCCTCGCAATATAATTTTGATTAATGATATAACTATTGTGAATTCGAATAAACGGATAGTCCAAAATACTCTCAAAATGTTTTAGTGTTTTAAAAGCGGTTACCATTTCACCAGAATTAAGATAAATATCTGTGGAATTATTATCAGCCTGAAAATACGCGATGTCAGCCGCATTCAGATAACGATAATCACCGTATGATTTAATACAAATAATTAAAGGTTTTCTCAGCTCTTGTACTCCTTCCGTTTGCGGAACAACAACTGAGACAACTTCATTTCTATTTTCTTTGTTTACAGGCTCCAAAACACCCTTTTCGATTTTCAAAACCGTCTTGAGTAAATCAATAGCCAACAAAGGTTTCAATAAATAATCAAAAACACCATATTGAATGGCCTCAAAAGCTAATTCCTTTTTTGTGGTGTTGACTATAATTTTAGGAATCACAGTCAAATACCTGTACAATTCACTGATGAACGCAAGCGATAAATTGCTGGATGAATCTTTTGGATCAATTTCTAAAAAAACTAAAGATGGTTTATATTCTAAAACTAAATGTAACCCATTTTGATAACTCGTTGCCGATGCCACAAAAGTTAATTCCGAAAAACCTTCTGCAATTGTTTTGGTTCTCAAAATACTTTCGGCATCATCATCTATAATAATATACGAATATCTTTTCAAGTTTAAATTTGTGTTTTATGGGTCAATTAAATTTACGTATTTCAATTCTATAAATATTTCATTGTTAACACATTGTAATAAAATGTTAATACATAACGATGAAATGCAAAAAAAATCGATGAAATGCACTTTTCAAAAGTAAAAAAATCCCAAACTCCACCTAAGGAATTTGGGATTTATATCGTGTTAAATGAGAAAAATTACATTTTCATCAACCAGTTTTTCATTGAAACTTCGTTTTCAATAATAGCTTTTAATTCAGAGATTTTTACTCGATCCTGTTTCATTGTATCTCTATGACGAATGGTTACGGTTTCATCTTCGATCGTTTGGTGGTCTACTGTAACACAAAACGGAGTTCCAAGAGCATCTTGTCTTCTGTAACGACGTCCAACAGCATCTTTTTCATCATACGCCACATTGAAATCCCATTTTAAATCATCAATGATTTTTTTAGCGATATCCGGCAATCCATCTTTTTTAACTAAAGGTAAAACAGCCACTTTTGTTGGTGCTAAAACTGATGGTAATTTTAAGACTGTTCTTGTTGAACCATCTTCTAAAACTTCTTCTTGCAACGACGTTGCAAAAACAGCTAAAAACATACGATCCAATCCTACAGAGGTCTCTACAACATACGGAACGTAGTTTTCATTCAGTTCCGGATCAAAATATTGTAGTTTTCTGCCAGAATATTGCTCGTGTGCTTTTAAGTCAAAATCGGTACGAGAGTGAATTCCTTCTAATTCTTTGAAACCGAATGGGAAGTTGAATTCAATATCTGCAGCAGCGTTTGCATAATGCGCTAATTTTTCGTGATCGTGAAAACGATAGTTTTCTTTTCCTAATCCTAAAGATAAATGCCAGTTTAAACGAGTCGTTTTCCAGTGCTCGTACCATTGCATTTCTTCACCCGGACGCACGAAAAACTGCATTTCCATTTGTTCGAATTCACGCATACGGAAAATGAATTGTCTTGCAACGATTTCATTTCTAAAAGCTTTACCCGTTTGAGCAATTCCAAAAGGAACTTTCATACGACCTGATTTTTGTACGTTCAGGAAGTTCACAAAAATACCCTGAGCTGTTTCCGGACGTAAATATAAATCCATTGCAGAATCTGCAGAAGCACCTAATTTAGTTCCGAACATCAGGTTGAATTGCTTTACATCAGTCCAGTTTCTTGAACCCGTTTCAGGATCAGCGATCTCTAATTCTTCGATTAAAGCTTTTACATCCTGAAGATCTTCACTCATACCTTTTGCAAGTCTTGATAAAATTTCTTTGTATTTCGAAAGATACTCTACAACGCGGGCATTTGTGGTAATAAATTCTTCTTCATTAAAAGCATCACCAAAACGAGCTCTTGCTTTTTCAATTTCTTTTTGAGCTTTTTGATTGATCTTTTCAGCATGATCTTCAACTAAAACGTCAGCTCTATATCTTTTCTTCGAATCTTTATTATCAATTAACGGATCATTGAAAGCATCAACGTGGCCCGAAGCTTTCCAGGTAGTTGGATGCATTAATATTGCAGCATCAAGGCCGACAATATTGTCATTGATCTGAACCATTGATTTCCACCAATATTCACGGATATTCTTTTTTAACTCGACACCATTTTGTGCATAATCATACACTGCACTCAATCCATCGTATACTTCGCTTGACGGAAAAATAAATCCGTACTCTTTTGCGTGCGAAACCACATTCTTAAATATATCTTCTTGTTTTGCCATAGTGGTGCAAAAATATAAAAAGTACATTTAAAAAAAAGAAAAAATATAAAGATTGAGCATTTGATTTTTATATTTTTGTAACCAAATTCCTTCTATTTGTGATTAATTACATTATTAACCTGTTTTTCCCTAAAGTTTGTGCTGCATGTCATACACTTTTAACGCCAAATGAAACCGTGATCTGCACGCATTGTCGTCATGAAATGCCTCTTACTCAATATTATTTGGACACTAAAAATGAAGCTGTAAAGAAATTCTACGGCAAAATTGAGATCCAACACGCTTCTGCATTTTTATATTTCAACAAAAAAGGAATGGTTCAGGAACTCATTCACAACCTAAAATACAAAGGTCATGAAGAAATTGGTTTTATTTTAGGAAATTGGTATGTAGCCGATTTAAAGGAATTGAATTTGGAAATTCCTTTTGATGTTGTTATTCCCGTTCCGCTACATAAAAGAAAATTCAGGGAACGCGGTTATAATCAGGTAACCACTTTTGGAAAAGCTTTGGCCGAAGGTCTGAATATTGCTTTTGATGATACCATTTTATATCGAAAGAAATACTCTAAAACGCAGTCTAAAAAGAATCTATTAGGAAGATCTGAAAATATCGAAAATATATTTGATGTACATTTTTCTGAAGAAAATCAAAACAAACATTTTCTTATTGTTGATAATGTGCTCACAACTGGCGCCACGCTTGAAGCCTGTTCGCGTGCTTTACTAAAAATTCCGGGAGCGAAAATTAGTATTGTTTGTATGGCGATGGCGAACTCATGATAAATCAAATTCCAAAAAAGAAATTCCAAATTCCAATCTTTTTCTAAAAGCAATTTACTTTAAAAGTAAAAAAGACAACGGATTGGAATTTGGAATTTTAAAGATTGGAATTTTAATTTACTACGATCTTCTTAACGGTTCTTCTATCTCCGTCAACAACCGTTACCAAATAGATTCCGGCAGAAACATTTTGCAATTGAATATTCTGATTGAAGTTTGATGTGCTTTCAAAAGTATTTTCATAAACTTTCTTACCCAAAATATCGTGCACAAAAACTTTAACTCCATCATTTGATTTACTTTCAAATTGAATGGTAAAACTTCCTTTGTTTGGGTTTGGATACAATACAAAATCGATACTTTCAAAATCAGGTGTATCTAAAGTATAGCTTTGACCACAAATATTCACGGAGGCCGAATTTAATATTCCGAAATTCCCGGCAACAGCATCACGGACTCTTAAAGTCCAGGGTCCTTCGGTATTTTGTCCATTAAAAACACTTAACAAATCAACCGGAATAACAATTTGTTCGGTTGTTCTGTTGCAATCTAAAGCAGTACCTGAATCATTAAATTGCATTGCTAAAGTTGAATTTGTGGATCCGCAATCTTTATTAAACAATCGCACAACAGTTCCTTGTGGATTTACTATCTGAATTTCAAGATCTGAAAACCTTGTATGTGTCACATTAACCACAACATCTACATCTGAAACCGTTGCTCCAGAAACCGGGACTGTCACAGTTCGTGTAACAAAAGTTGTAGTGTTTGGAATTGAAAAAGAGCTTCCAAAACTATAAGAATTGCAACTTATTGTTGAAGTAAATCCTACCGAAAATGGTTTGCTATTTATTGCATAATAAATGTTCCCTATTGGTTCAATCAATATTCTGCAATTTTTAGACGAAGGCACACTCGTTGGAAGCGTGATGGTTTCAGAACCGTCATTTGGTGTATTGGCCACCAGAGTTATTGGAAAAGTCAAACCACCATCTGTAGATAATTTGATGTTAACCGCTGTTGAACCTTCTAAAGTATTGGTATTATTGACACTCCATGTTACTGTTTCGTTTAGCCCCTGCCACCAGCTAACACCATCACTTGCGTGTGAAGTTATTGCAAATGGTCCTGCAAAAGAAGCAACCGTTACAATCATAGCGTCTGTATTGGTTTGAGCCGTTCCTAAAGCTGCATTGTCTCTTCCTGTTAAGGTAAAATGCAACGTTCTTGCAATAGAGGAAACGGATTCCCATGTTGTAGTCAATTTATTTTGAAGTACCGAACTGAAACCAGGCATATAACGAATAGCTGAACTATTAGGAACAACTGATCGAAACAGAGGTCCGTCAGGTTTTGTTGGATAGGCAATACTATTTCCGCCTGAAGTTGTAGTGGCATTATCGTATTGCTCCCAGTTATAGGTTATTGAATCACCTTCAGGATCAGAGCCTGTTCCTTTTAAAACAAATGCAGTACTAATCGGGATAGTATAATCAGGACCAGCATTAATCGTTGGTGGATTATTGATAATGGTAGTGTTAACCGGGCAGCTTTTGCCTGCAAGGGTATTCTGAATTTGCAAAATACTGGCATAAGCAAAATAATCATCAGAAGTATTTTGAATATCATAATCTCCCGTTACACCGGCATAAGCCATAATAGTTGAACCACTTCCAGGCTCAACATTTACACTGGTTCTTTCGGCAGCATCATAAGAAAAAGTATGATTTGCACCTAATTGATGTCCCATTTCGTGTGCAACAAAATCAATATCAAAAGTATCTCCCTTAGGCTTTCCGTCTGAAGGTGAGGTGTATGCACTTCCTTTTGCCAATGGATTATTAGTTGTTGGATTTGTACAGACACAACCAATGCAACCAGCGTTCCCTCCACCACCCGAAGCACCAAATAAATGTCCTATATCATAATTTGCATTTCCAATTACGTTTGTCAATGTGGTCTGCACTTCCTGATTCCAGTCGCCATCTGCTCCTGTATCAGCATTAGAATACGGATCTGCATTTGCATCTGTGTAGATTATAGCATCATTATTTGCAATCAAAACCAACTTTACGGCTAAATCTTTATTGAAAACACCATTTACTCTGGTCAAAGTTGCATTCATTCCTTCCAGTGCATTGGCTTTTGTTCCTCCAAAAAAAGTGGTATATTCTGCCGTACAGGACAAAGCCAAACGCATTGTCTTAAAAACTTGTGCGTTTGATGCCGTTTTTGCTGTCTTTCCAGCATTGTTTTTATCTGAAATTAAATCCGCTGTTTTACAAATTAGTTTTTGAGAATTGTTTGTATTCTTTGAAGTAAACAAAACATATTGGGTTTTATCTTCTGGATTTTCTTCAATATATTCCGTTGCTTTATCTGCACGAAGAATCATAGTTTGCACTCCAATTGGAGAAACACTAAAGTGTATTTTTGCTGATTTATCGTCTAAACCAGTTCCTTCATAGGCTCTGATTTCAGGATATTTCGCTTGCAATTCAGGTTCAAAATTAGAAGACTCCCAAACGGTAAAACGTTCCAGAATCCCATTTGAATTGGGCACTGTAATCTCTGAAGTGCTGATTTTTGAATTTTTATCTGTTGTGGGTGCTAGTTTATTTTTTAAGAAATCTGAATTCAGTTTATAGTATAATCTTTCTGAATCAGATGAATTTAGCCTCTTATTTACAGCATTTAAGGTTGTTCTTTGCCATAAATTATCGTTTTGAGCGTGAACTCTAACACAACAAAAAATAACAAATAAAAAAAGTAGTGATTTTTTCATACTCAATGGTATTTGAAAAATCAAAATTAAGAGAATTAAATCAAATTCTTACATATAAACGACATTTAATCTTTTTTAGTCGACGAGCCAGCCAATTTTCACTAAAAAGAACCAAAATGGTATTAAAAATCAATTGTGGGTAGTATAAAATTTCAAATAGATAGTATAAATTTGCACCATCTTAAATTATTTGTTTTGAAGCTCTTTCATTCTATAAACGATTTCCATTCGACCAAGAAAACTATTTTAACTCTTGGCACCTTTGATGGTGTTCATATTGGTCATAAAAAAATTCTGGAACGAATTACTCAAAACACAGAAAACGGAAAATACGAAAGCTTAGTTCTTACATTTTTCCCACATCCACGAATGGTTTTACAAGAAAAATCAGAAATTAAACTCTTAAATACAATTTCTGAAAAAACAAAACTTTTAGAAGCAACCGGAATTGAGAATCTTGTTATTCATCCTTTCAACGAAAGTTTTTCAAGATTAACTGCTGAGGAATTTGTTCACTCTATTTTAGTCGATCAATTTCATATTCAGAAAATAATTATTGGACATGATCATCGTTTTGGAAGAAACAGAACCGCTAACATTGACGATTTAATTGCTTTTGGGGAAGAATATGGTTTTGAAGTCGAACAAATTTCTGCTCAGGAAATTCAGGACGTTTCGGTAAGTTCTACCAAAATCAGAAAAGCCTTAAATGAAGGAAATATGACTTTGGCCAATGATTATTTGGGATATAATTATTTTTTAACCGGCGAAGTTGTAAAAGGAAAACAATTAGGACGAACTATTGGTTTTCCGACAGCAAACATTCAAATTGAAGAAGATTATAAATTGATTCCGAAAAATGGGGTGTATGCAGTAAAAGCCTTAATCGATAAAAAAGAAGTTTTTGGAATGATGAATATCGGTTTTAATCCGACAGTAAACGGTGAAAAACAAACTATCGAAGTAAATCTTTTTGATTTTGAGGCTGCTATTTATAGCGAAAAAATCGAAATCTCCTTATTACATTATCTTCGCGAAGAACAAAAATTTGGTTCAGTTGATTTACTGAAAGCACAATTAAACCAGGATAAAATTAATGCTTTGGCTTTCATTGAAAAGCTTTAGAAAAGCTTTCGAACACACTTTTCTCTCATTCTAAATCATCGTAGTTATTTTTTTAGTAAATTTGATATACAACTCTGCTTGTCAATCATTTACTATTAACTTCTTTAAAAATAACCACTATGAATTTACCTAAAGAAATTACCAACGGTTTTTTGATTTTCCTCGGAATAGGCATTTATTTCTTATTAATGAACCTATTAGGACTTGCAGATTTATTTTATCTGCGTACACTAAATGTCTTTTTTATATTTTATGGTGTAAACAGGACCATGCAAATGAATCTTCGTGAAGGCGAAACCAACTTTGTATCTAATGCCGTATCAGCAATGACTACCTCTGTAGTTGGTGTCTTAATGAGTGTTTTCGGGTTATTAGTGTATAGTTATGTGAGAGGTGGGGACGCTTATGTACAAACCTTGTCGGAAACATTTATGTTTGGAGGAAACCCTTCTGTACCAACTTATTGTATCTGTTTACTTTTTGAAGGAGTCGCTTCCTCTGTAATTGTCACCTTAATGATGATGTTGTACTGGAATAATAAATATGCTGCCGATTAATTTTTTTTAAATAAATCTTCCATTTAAACACTCTAAAATCATAGAATTATACTTTTTCATGATTTTAGAGTGTTTCTTTTTGAAAATACCTGTCAAATATTCATTTACGGAAAGGAACATTGGTTGATTAGAACAATTTAACTACTTTTGGAGCATCAAAAAATTGCATCGATGAGCATTACAAAACACAATTGGACAAAAGACGAAATAATCGCCATATATAACAAACCTATGATGGACCTGCTTTATGAAGCAGCCACAATTCATAGAACAAAACACGATCCGAACGTCGTTCAGGTATCTACTTTACTATCTATTAAAACGGGAGGTTGTCCTGAAGATTGTGGCTATTGCCCACAAGCTGCACGATACAACACAGGTGTAGAAGGAAATGACTTAATGAGCGTAAGTCAGGTAAAAGCTCAGGCTTTGCGTGCAAAATCAAGCGGATCATCTCGTGTTTGTATGGGAGCTGCATGGAGAAACGTAAAAGACGGTGAAGAATTCGATCAGGTTTTAGAAATGGTTCGTACCATTAATAAACTTGATATGGAAGTGTGTTGTACACTTGGTATGATTACTGAAAACCAGGCACAACGTTTAGCAGAAGCAGGATTATACGCTTACAATCACAATTTAGATACTTCCGAAGAATATTATAAAGACGTAATTTCTACCCGTGGTTTCGAAGACCGTTTACAAACAATTGAGAATGTTCGTAAAACGAATGTTACGGTTTGTAGTGGAGGAATTATTGGAATGGGAGAAAGTATTGAAGACAGAGCCGGAATGCTTGTAGCACTTTCTACTTTAAATCCACAACCAGAATCAGTGCCGATTAATGCTTTGGTGGCTGTTGAAGGAACTCCGATGGAGGAAGAAAAACCAGTAGAAATCTGGGAAATGATTCGTATGGTAGCAACTACCCGAATTGTAATGCCAGATACTCAAGTTCGTTTATCTGCAGGAAGAACCAATATGAGCCGTGAGGGGCAAGCAATGTGCTTTTTCGCTGGTGCAAATTCAATTTTTGCCGGAGATAAATTACTTACTACGCCAAACCCGGACGTACACGAAGACATGAAAATGTTTGAAATGTTAGGATTGATTCCGCAAAAGCCATTTGTTAAAGTTTCGCAACCTCAAACAGTTGAGGCTGAAGATTCTCAATTTGCTCCTTTAGGCGAAAAACCAAAATGGTCAAGACCAGGACATACGATTGAAAGAAATTTGGAAGCTTCGATCAAATCAAAAATTTAATTAAATGAGTTAATAAATCTCGAAAAATATTTTTAAATTGCTTATAACATGTGTTATAAGCAATTTTTTTATTTAATAGAGATGGATTTAAAACAAATCGAAAGGGTAAAAAAGATCTCAAAAGCTGATTTTATTTCCCAATATGTAAAAAAACAAATTCCCGTTGTTATCGAAGAGCTCACCGAAGATTGGCCAGCTTATCATAAATGGAGATTATCCTATATCAATGAAATCGCCGGTGACACTGTCGTTCCTTTATACGACAATAGACCCGTTAATCATGAAGATGGCTTTAATGAAGCACATACTAAAATGAAAATGAGCGATTATATCAATCTTTTAGAATCAAAACCTACCAACTATCGTATTTTCCTTTATAATCTAATGAAGGAAGTCCCAACGTTAAAAGATGACTTCTTGTGGCCTGATATTGGATTAAAACTGGTCAAGCAAATGCCAATGTTGTTTTTTGGAGGAGAAAACTCAAGGGTCTTTATGCACTTTGATATTGATTATTCGAATATTTTGCATTTTCATTTTCATGGAGAAAAACAATGCATGATCTTTCCTCCGGATCAGTCAAAGTATATGTATAAGGTTCCACATGCCTTAATTTCGAGAGAAGATATTGATTTTGATGATCCTGATTATGAAAAATTTCCTGCCCTAAAAAATGCTGAAGGTTATATCACCAATCTCAAACATGGCGAAATGTTATATATGCCCGAAGGATACTGGCATTATATGAAATATTTGACACCGGGATTCTCTATGAGTTTACGTGCTTTTCCAAGAAACATTACTAATTTATCAAAAGCGGCTTATAATGTTTTTATTATGCGCCATTTTGATATTATGATGCGAAAATTTAAAGGCCAGAAATGGATTGATTATAAAAATCAAAAAGCGATTGAAAATACACATGAGAATTTAGCGAAATCTGCTTAACAGCAATAAAAAAGCAGTTGAAATATGAATTTCAACTGCTTTTTTATTAGCACCTTAAATACTAAAAAACAATTTTTGTTGTACTTGTATATTGATTCTCCAAAGTTGTTTTTACCAGCAAAACCTGACTCCCTGATTGCAAATTTGAAATTTGCAACTTTGTTGCATTAATTTTATTTTTATTAAACAACAATTTTCCAGTGACATCAAAAACAGACACTTCACTCATATTTTCTTTGGTTGATGTTACTTTGATGATTTTTTCTTTTACAGAAACCAAAACTGTCTGTTCCATATCTTCAATATCTGTTATACCCAAAGATTTATTCGTATAATGCAAAACAAAACGGTCATCAAAACTACCGATCCCAGTTGAAAAAGTGTAATCGCTACTTCTTAAATTATGAATCGAACTGGTTACTTTATCTTCTAAATAAACTGGCTGATTGATCATATTACCATCGGCGTAATCTATTGAGATAGTAAAATCACCCGCAATGGCACTTTTATATCCCAGTGGCACGGTATCAGTATCTAAAAAAGGTACAGCACGACCCTGGATCACCAATTTTTTTCCATTGTTTACACTGTAAAAATCTAAATATTTATTAGAATCAAAAGTAACACCATCATATCCTCTCTCTATATCGTTGGTTGCTCCTCCTATGTATCCAATAAGGGTTTGCTTAAAAGCTCCTTCAGTATTGGAAAGGTTAAGCCATAAACGATTTTTTTCTACAATTGCTGGTTTTGAGGTTTTCGCTGGTTTAAAAAACTGATTGTTTGCGCCAAAACGCATTGCATTGGTAAAAGTTATCGTACCAGGTAAGCTAATACCGGCAAAAAAGCCTTGTCCTGCCGCTATTTTACCATCTGGTGCCTGATTATTATATCCTGGAGCTAGTGCTGCTTTTTTGGTTACGACAACGCCAGTTAAATTATAACTTGCATAATCATTAACATTATATCGATAATAACCTCCTAAAATGACCGGTGTATTGTGTGTCCAAAAATACAAGGTTCCTTGTAAAATTGGATTATCCGTTATAAATTGATCTGCATCTACTGCTGATGGGTAAGGATTTCCAAGCAGGTAATATTTTCCGCTATCAAGTGCTTCACTAGTTACGTTTCCATTATTGGGCACTCCGATAAAAGAAGCAGTGTAATCGGCTCTAATAGTATTCGAGTATGTTTCAGGGCCACGAATTATATATCCTTTACCAACGGTCATATTTGTATTTCTATCCGTAGCCACCCAACTTGTTCCGTTAAATCTAAAATATTTATCACTTTCAGTAAATTGCGAAACATCAACCAGTTTTTGTGGATTAACAGGCGTTGACCAATACACAAAATCTGCCTGAAGAATTTGCTTACTTGTTCGCTTGTAATTAATATTTCCGGTATTAACCGAATTATTAATCTGTATCAAACTTGCATTATTTTCAAATGTTAGTATACCTCCTGTATTACTCACAAAATTTGTAATTGTCAAGGTATGATTCGAATTCACAGTAACATTTACCCCTAAATTAACAACACACGAACAGCCTGCCAAGTCCCCAGATGTTTGATAATTTCCAGTAAATTCAATGGCATCAGTACTTATTGGCGGGCTTCCTTTTGACCACAATGCACCGTTCCAAATATTTGTAATTGGCGCATTTATCTGAACGTTTACTGTTGGTAATGAAATACAACTAGCATTTTCATGTATTGTAAAAGTATAATTACCGGGAGCCAAATTAAGAACTGTAAAAGTAGTTCCTGAACCAGAATAAGTCTGAAAAACAGTACCATTGCTTTGGGTAATTGTCCAATTCACTGCTGCGATTAATCCATTTAATACAACGCTCCCCGTTGACGTAACGCAGGTTGGCTGTACAATTGTACCTAAAATTGGAGCAGATGGTTTTGTTTCAACCGTTACAGAGGCAGACCCTCCTGTAAATCCATTTGGTCTTAAACAGGTGTTTGCACCTGTCACAGAAACCAGTGTATAGGTTGTAGAACTGTTTATTGAACTTGTAAAAGGCACAAAAGGCGTACCACTTATCACGCTTGTTGCCGTGCGATCAGCCCCTCCGTTTTCCTTGTAAACTATGGTATAGGGCCCCGTACCTTGTGTGGCTGTAAAAGTCAATTGTGGAGAACCAGTTCCGCAAAATGGTCCATTCGCACTTAAACTTCCCTGAGGCAAAGGATTAATAGCTACTGATATTTCCGCAGAATTTACTACCGAACATCCTCCACTTTGAACTACGGCTCTAAATCTGGTTGTTTCTGTTAATGGACCTGAAACATAGCTTGTTGCTGTATTTACTATAGGAGTCCAGGTAGAGAATGGACTCACAGAGGATTCCCAATTCAAAACGGAACCAACATTTCCGGTCAATGAAAGTGTTCCACTTGTAGAACCATAACAAACTGCAGTGCTGCCATCAATTGTTCCACCAGCTGTAACTGCAGAAGTAACTATACTAGCACTGTTATTTAAGCTTATATTACTAATGCAATCTTCCGATGTTAATTTGATAATTGTTATGTTCCTTGTACCAATAGCATTTAAACCTGTCAATGGAAAAGTGCCCTGACCTGCCGTTGCAATGGTCATTGCAATGCTTAAGTTATTTTGAACGGGATTCGTAAGATTGTAGGTAACGGTATAAACTCCAATTGGCAAAGAAGCTGCACTTCCTGTCAGGGTTATTGTTGAGGTTCCGGCTGTAGTGCAAACAGCTGTTGCCGTAACTCCCGAAATGCCATACGTTGGGCAAGTATAACTAATAATTACCTGACCTGCCGCTCCCCTACCACCTAATTGAGCAGCGCCTAAAGCCGCATTAATCGCTCCTCCTCCTCCTCCTCCGGGGGCAGCTCCTGGATTTCCAGGCCCATTTTGTAATATTCCGCTTGAAATACCAGAACCTCCGTTTCCGCCACCAGGAAGACCTCCGTTTCCACCAGAGCCCGAATTAAGCCCTGCAGACAGCAA
Source organism: Flavobacterium sp. Root420 (assembly GCF_001427905.1). GTDB lineage: Bacteria > Bacteroidota > Bacteroidia > Flavobacteriales > Flavobacteriaceae > Flavobacterium. The sequence goes on along the minus strand of NZ_LMEF01000005.1, from coordinate 10,459 downwards.
TGCCACATCTCCATTTCCGCCATTTCCGCCATCAACTTTTGTGGTACCAAATGAAGCCAAAGCCTTACCTCCTGCACCACCTGTAGGAACAGCTCCTGTAGTATTTGCTCCCCCGCCGGCTCCGCCGGCAGCTTGTATAGTATTTTCAAAGGTCACAATAGTCGAATTGCCTCCAGCTGTTCCATTTCCAGTCGTTCCATTAGTCTGGCCCGCAACAATCACGTTTAAGGTTATCCCCGCAACTACTGTTATTTGAGATGTGGCATAAGCACCCCCACCTCCACCTGCACCACCTCGCCCAGATAAAAGTCCCGCACCAGAGGCACCTCCACCTGAACCTCCTCCTCCCCACGCTTTAACATTCATATCAGTAATTCCTGCCGGAACAACTAAAGTGTTACTTGTATTAAAAGTATGTATTGGAGACTGTGCCCATAAAGACAGGGATATCAGCGACAATGATACGGTCAACTTTAGCTTAGTACACCAAACTTTATTTCTAATCAATTTCATGAAAAGAAAAGACGATATCAAAAACGGAAGAAAAGTCAATAATGAAAGTAAATATTTTTTCATACCCAACATTTTTAATGGTTAAAAACTCAAATAAAATTATTTTTAAAATACCGCAACAATTGAAGTAGGAATACAAAAAATGTGTACTGACACTTATACAAGAGAAACAGAAAGTGTTTCCTTATTTAACAAATAAGATATTTACTAAGTCTTAAGGCAGATAAAAAAACTATTTCATGTAGTTTTTTTGTGACGAGAAATAAAAAAATGTGATTCAACGGGCTTTGAAGGTGTTTTACCGAATGAAAACATTTAACAAGGTATGATTTTTTTTACAAATAATTAAAACTTTTACTTGAAAATCAACACTTTAACACTTTTCCATTCCTATCCTGTGAAAAATGACGTCATAAATAAAACATAAATCGATTTAGGTGTGGCAACTATTTTATTATTAAAAAAAAATCCATTCCGCATAACGGAATGGATTTTTACTTTTTTATATTATTGTTTACAAAATAACTTTTGTAGTATTGGTATATTCATTTTCTAAAGTTGTTCTGACAATTAAAACCTGATTTACAGATTTTAAAATAGATATCTCTAATTCCGTAGCGTCCACTTTATCTTTTTCATAAAGAAGTTTTCCGGTGATATCAAAAATCAATACTTTGCCAATATTTTCTTTGGTTGATGTCACTTTAATAATTTTCTCTTTTACCGAAACCAGAACCATCTGGTCAACATCTTCGACATCAACTGTTCCTAAAGTTTTATCGGTATAACGCAATACGAAACGATCATCAAAAGTTCCTATTGTTGTTGTGAAGGTGTAATTGCTAGTTCTTAAATCATGAATTATATTTGTTGTTTTATCTTCTAAATAAATGGCCTGATTAGTTAATTTGCCGTCAGCCTTATCTATTGAAATGGTAAAATTACCGGCAATTGTACTTTTATATCCAAGTGGTACCGTATCAATATTAGAGAAAGGAATCGCACGTCCCTGAATTGAAAGTTTCTTCCCATTGTTTACACTATAAAAATCCAGATATTTATTTGCATTAAAAGTAGCACCATCGTATCTTCTCTCAGTTTCATTGGTTGCTCCTTCAATGTATCCAATAAGAGTTTGCTTGAAAGCTCCTTCCGTATTGGTGAGGTTAAGCCATAAACGATTTTTTTCTACAATCGCTGTCTTAGAGGTTTTCGCTGGTTTAAAAAATTGATTGTTTGCACCAAAACGCATTGCATTGGTAAAAGTTATCGTACCAGGTAAACTTATACCAGCAAAAAAGCCTTGTCCCGCTGCTATTTTGCCAAGTGGTACTTCACTATTGTTTCCTGGAGCAGCAGTACCCGTTAGTGCCGCAGTTCGGGTGGTAACACCACCTGTCAGATTATAACTCGCATAATCATCGACGTTATATCTATAATAACCTCCTAAGGTTACCGGTGTATTATGTGTCCAGAAATACAATGTTCCCTGTAAAATTGGGTTATCCAAAATAAATTGATCTGCATCTACTGCTGACGGATAAGGATTTCCAAGAAGGTAATACTTTCCGCTATCCAATGCCTCAGTGGTAACGTTTCCATTATTGGGCACTCCAATAAAAGAAGCAGTATAATCAGTCCTGGTGACATTAGAGTAAGTTTCGGGGCCACGAATTATATACCCCTTACCAACAATCATATTTGTATTTCTATCCGTAATTACCCAGCCTGTTCCATCAAATCTAAAATACTTGTCACTTTCAGTTAATGGTGACACATCGACTAATTTTTGCGGATTAACCGGAGTTGACCAATACACAAAATCAGCCTGACGAATTGGACCACTCGCTCGTTTATAGATAATATTTCCAGTATTAACAACATTATTTTTCTGTATCAAACTTGCACTATTCTCAAATATTAGTTTAGCACCAGTTACAGATTCGACTGTTACCCCATTATCAACAAATAATGTATGACCTGAACTTATTGTCACTACTTTTCCTGCATTTACTTTACATGAACAACCGTTTAGATCTCCAACTGATTGATAATCGGCAGCAAATTCTATAATATCAGAAAATATTGGCGCGCTCCCTTTTGACCATGTTACACCATTCCAACTATTTATATCAGGGGAGCTTATCACAATATTTATAGTTGGTGATGAAGAACAATTTACACCATCTTGCAATGTAAAAGAGTATGTTCCCGGAGCTAAATTAGAAACTGTAAAACTAGAGTTTGAAACTGAATAAGTTTGAATGAATGTACCACTTTGCGCAATTTGCCCATTTACTGCAGCGTTTAATCCGCCTAACTCTATACTACCTGTTGGCATAACACAAGTTGGCTGTATGACAGTTACAATATTTGGTGTAGCTAATAAAGATCTCACCGTAACTGTAGTTGGAACAGATGCAAGACTTTGACAACCTGATGCATTTGTTACCTGAACAGAGTAGTTTCCTGCTGCCACCACCACTATACTTTGTGTAGTTGCACCGGTTGACCACAAATACCCTGAACCAACAGTAGAAGTCAAGGTAACATTACTACCACTACAAAAGGTTGTTGGTCCATTTGCGGATATTGTTGGAGTAGCAGGTTTCGTATTAACAGTAACCGCAGTTAGAGCAGAGACAAGACTTTGACACCCCGATGCGCTTGTTACCTGAACAGAAAAATTTCCTGATGTTGTCACCACTATACTTTGTGTAGTTGCACCGGTTGACCATAAATATCCTGAACCAACAGTAGAAGTCAAAGTAACATTCCCACCACTACAAAAGGTTGTTGGCCCGTTTGCAGCTATTGTCGGAGTAGCAGGTTTCGCATTAACAGTAACTGTGGTTGGAGCAGATGCAAGACTTTGACATCCTGATGCATTTGTTATCTGAACAGAATAGTTTCCTGTTGTTGCCACCACTATACTTTGTGTAGTTGCACCGGTTGACCATAAATATCCTGAACCAACAGTAGAAGTCAAGGTAACATTACTACCACTACAAAAGGTTGTTGGTCCATTTGCAGCTATTGTTGGAGCAGTAGGCCTAATATTAACCGTTGCAAAAATAGTTTTAGAACTAGTATAAACAGATCCTCCGTACGTTGTTGTATAAGTAAGAGTGGCTTCATAAGATCCTGGTAGAGCATTTGCAAAAGAGACTACATTTTGTTTATCAGGATATATAGTAAAAGATCCCGAGCCGGGAGGTTTTATAGACCAATGCCAATTTAGTGAAGCACCGTCTGCACCGTCCTTTGCTGCTGTAAAGTTAAGTATACTTCCTTCGCAAACTGGAGCATTACTAGAAGGCTTTGATTGTAAAGTTCCACCTAAATCATTAAGTTGGGTAAAAGTATATTCAGCATTTCCACTACCCACACAAACTGCAAATTTTACTGTACCAATAAAGATTGCAACCTGATTTGAACATCCTGCTCCTGTGTCATCAATTTTTCCCGGGGGATTGATATCTACAATTGTACCGGCCGGAAAACTAACAGAACTTTGATTCGTATTAAAATCCAATAAGCCATTAATCGTCACAATCAATACATTCCCAGCAGGAGTTGATACTATAGGGTCTCCAGAAGCAAATAAGGTACCATTTATTGTTAAAGATTTTAGAGAAACATTTGTACTAAGCGTTATAGATGATCCTGTACCTATAATTACATCATCATTTGCTGTAGGCAAAACGCCGCCAATCCATGAGGTTGAAGAAGTCCAATTCCCCGTTCCTGTACTTGTTATAGTAGCTCCATTTGAAAATCCAAAGCAAAATAACATAAAAAAAATCAAAAGTAGTTTTTTGTCCATCTCATGTAAAATTTAAATTTGACAATACGTTTCTTGAAATAAATTATTCTAAAAAAGCGCTAAGAAAACTTGCTTTTTTGAGCATCTACTTTAGAGGATTTTTAAACTGTTTTTTTAACCCCATTTTACCCCTAAAACACCCTAAACAATTTACAATTTTCAACTAACTAAATCTAAATCAGAGACTTATATTTGCACGACAAAATATTGATTTTATTATTTTAAGTTATTTCTCATAAATATTCTTTTTTTATGTAATTCAACATTTAAAAAATGTAACTCACCTGATAAATGAAATGCACATTTTTCAGTTTTCCATCAAAAAACATAATGATTTGAAAAAAAATTATGTTAAAATTAATTTTAACCTAAAAAAAAGCGTCAGGTAAGGGGATTTTAAGTAAAATTTATTTCAAAAAAAAGTCACTTCTTTTTAAAAGAAATGACATACAAATAAGAAGAAAAATAGGACTAAAATATAATTTTTGTGGTTGAATCAGATCCGTTTTTTAACCTAACTTTTATCAATAAAATTTGATTTTTTGAAGATAGATTTTCAATAAATAATTTGGTGTTTTCAACCTCATTTTTTTTATAAATTTGTTTCCCTGCAACGTCGAAAATTATAACATCCTTAATATTATTTTGATTGGCATTTATAAGTATGTTCTTTTTGTTTGCAGAAACTATAATTTTATTTGCTTCTGCTGTCCAGGTATCTGTTTTTAAATTTTCATCCACAAATTTTAAATTGAAACGATCTTTAAAAGTTCCTTTTTTTGTAGAAAATGTATAAGCCCCGATTGAAAGATCATATGTAATATTCAAATCTTTATCGTTTATAAAAACAGACCTGTTTTCAAATATCCCATCTTTATGATCAATACTAATACTGAATTCACCATCTATTGTACTGGAATAACCTAGCGGAATTGAATCTGTTTCTACAAATGGCAAACCTCTACCCTGAATCACTAATTTTTTATTTTCAACATTACTATAAAAATCTACAAACTGGTTAGCATTAAATGATTCTGCATCATAATTACTATCATATAAATTCGTTGCCCCTTCAATATATCCAATTAAAAGCTGTTTAAAAATACCTGCCGAGTTCTTCAAATTCAGCCATATACGATGTCTTTCGAAAACATTTTTGCTGCTTATATGATTTATCTTTTCTGGCTTGAAAAAGATGGAGTTTTTTTCAGTAGTCCTCATGCTATTATTAAATTCAATAGTTCCTTCACTTAAACTGCCTACAAAAAAAGCCTGTCCGGAAGCAATCTTTCCATCCGGTACAGTTTCATTAATTCCTGATGTCAACGCTGCCCTGGTGCCCACACCACCAAGCCTGTTATAAACCGCATAATCATTCTGTGTGTATTTATTATTAGCATAAGGGGTATTATGTGTCCAGAAATAAAGAGTTCCTTTAATATTTTTTTTGTTTACATTTAAAAAGACATCAGCATCTAACGTAGACGGATAAGGATTGCCAACTAAATTATAGATGTTTGCAGACCCAATATTTACATTAATTATTCCATTATTAGGAATGCCTTTAAAAACAGCCTCATATTTTTCAGGAATAGTTGGAGAATAATTTGTCGGTCCCTGAATAATGTATCCTTTACTCACAATCATATTATTAGAAGGACTTTCTCTTTGCCAGGCATAATTAAAAAAAGAATAGTAATTATCAGATGCCGTATTAGGAGAAACATCAAATAATTTTTGGTTATTTATGGGAGATGACCAATAGGTATAATCAGATTTAAGAATTGGCGAGGTCTTCCTTTTAAGATGTAGTATTCCCGTATTAATCATTTCATCATCTGACTGATATAAATTTGCTGTATCTTCTAAAACTAATGTTCCAAAACCTAAATAAGAAAACTCTATATCTAAAGTATTACCGCTTAAAAGCGTAACTGTTTTTCCATAATCGATACTACAACTGCATACATTTGTCGAGATCAAAGAAGGATAATCTTCCTTAAAAAACACTTCTTTTCCACCAGATGGAAAACCATTTGACCAATTGCTACCATCCCAGACCGTGCCTTCCAGACAAAGTTTCAATCTTGCAATTCGATGTTTGGATATGCCTGAAACTGAATTAAAATCTCCGCCAATCATCAGCCTCTGATTTGCTGTAAAACTCATCGTGTAAAGTTTGTTGTTAAGACGAACATCAAAAGAAGCATCAAAATCACCCGATTTCAATAAACGCAAAAGCCGCATAGACGTATAGTTTTTGTATGTTCCGGAAAAAGTACCTCCAACTAAAATTCGGTCATCAGGCTGCACCAAAATACTCCTTACATCACCTTTACTAAAACCCGAACCCGATTCGAAAGAGGCATCCAGACTGCCATTAGAATTTAATCGAACTATACGCTTTTGCGAAGATCCATTATAATTGAGAAAATTTCCTCCTATGATAATTCTTCCGTCAGATTGCAATGCCATTGCATATATGTATTTATCAAATCCGTTTCCTACATTAAAACCTGAATCGATACTTCCGTCAGCATTTAACCGAACTAAACGCGAAATTGACTGACCGTTAAAATTAGAAAAATGCCCCCCAACCAAAATTTTCCTGTCGGGCTGAATTAAGATCGCTTCAATAATTGCATCGGCTCCAACACCAACATTAAAACTTGTATCACGGGAACCATTAGGCAATAATCGAATTAATCTATTTACAGGAGTATCATTATAACGGGTAAAATTTCCTCCAACAACGATTCTTTGATCAGATTGAATAGCTATTGCATAAACCTGACTATTAAAACCTGTACCAATGCTGAAAGTATCGTCAACGACCCCATCAGGTAAAACCCGAATTATCCTATTGGTAAGTGTTTCATTGTATTTCGTGAAATTTCCTCCGCAAATGATTTTTCCATCTGATTGTAATACTGCCGTTTTAATTAAATTATTGGCCCCTAATTGTCCTGCATTAAAATCAGGATCTATTAACCCTTCTTCTAAAAGACGGGTAATTCTGGAAACAAAAACACCATTAAATTTTTTAAAATTACCAAACACCATTGTTTTCTTATTCTCCAGTGATAAAACTTTTAAAACCGAATTATCAAAACCAATTCCTGCTGCCAAATATCCGGTATCGTATTCTCCTTCCGGATTAATCTTTGCTAATCTTCCCTGATTCAGCCCATCAAAAATGGAAAATGAACCTCCGATATACCAGGAACCTTCCAGATCATTTGCCAATGCTAAAACCGATGCTGAAGCAGGTCCGGAACCAAAGTCAACATCTGTTTTTAATATGCCATGAGAATTTAAAAGACAAACTCTGTTGACATCACTGCCATTATAAGAACCTGTAAAAGAACCACCAATCATGATATTCCCAAAAGTATCCATTTTAATTTTCTGAACTGATCCTGCACTTAGACCAGAACCGGATAAAAAACTGTCATCAATGCTTCCGTCATTATTTAATCGAATAATTCTATTGGCAAGCATTCCATTATAATTAGTGAATTTTCCCCCTAAAACAATTTTGCCATCAGACTGAACGACCATAGCACTTACATCGTCGTCAAAACCAGCACCGCTATTAAAACTCGTATCAACACGTCCATCAGGATATAAACGGACAATTTTATTGCTTTGAATCCCATTAAAAGAAGTAAAATTCCCAGTCAGCAAAATTTTCCCATCTGATAAGGCACTGGCATTTGTAATATTTGATGAAGTCCCCGAACCTGTTATAAAAGAAGTATCTAGAGAACCATTTGAAAGAATACGGGCGACCCGATTAACTGTTACATTATTATATCTTGTAAAACTTCCCACAATTATAATTTTCCCGTCGATTTGTGGAGAAATTTCATAAATAATTCCTGTGGTTGCAGCAACTGAAGTATTAAAAGATTCGTCGTAAGAACCATCCTGATTCAAACGGACCAATCTTCCGGAACTGATTCCATTAAAAGAAGTAAAACTGCCTCCTGCTATAATTTTACCATCTGGCTGAATATAAGTAGCATATACTTTACCATTGAAACCGCTTCCTGTGTTAAAAGTTTCGTCTATGGATCCGTCCGGTTTTAAGCGAGTTAAATAAGAAGATGCAATTCCATTAAGATTTAAATAATCACCACCGACAATTAAATTTTGATCGGCCTGTAAGCTTAAGCTTCGAACCGTATTATCAAAACCATCACCTATTAAACCATCATCAAGAGTATTGAAAGTTGCGTCTACCTTTCCTTGTTGTGCGTAAACTTGAGTTTTACTAATGAAGTTCATTAAAACCAATGAAAGAAATAAATGTTTAATCAAAATCGAAAATATCAGGTTACTATTAAATGATAAGAATTAACCGTAATTTAAGTGGCTTTAGGAAAAAGCACAATACCCACTTTTGGTGATATTTAGATTTAGTTTTAAGGATATAGATTTTTAAAATAGCGCAAAAAAAAGAGACGCGTAATGCGTCTCTTTTCGGTATTGTAAACATTTTTTATTTATTGAAATATAATTTTTTTGGTAGCTGTAAATCCATTCTCCAATGTCACTTTTACCAATAAAACCTGATTGGCGGCCTGCAGGTTCGAAATCTGTAACTCTGTAGATCCAACTTTCTTTTTGTTATAAAGTAGTTTTCCGTTGATATCAAAAATCGTAACTTCTTTAATAGTTTCTTTTGCCGAAGTAACTTTTATGGTTTTATCTTTCACTGAAATCAAAAGTCCGTTTTCGATATTTTCGAAATCACCTGTTCCTAATGTTTTGTTAGTATAACGAAGCACGAAACGATCTGTGAAAGTCCCGATTGCAGTTGTAAAGGTATAGTTTGCTGCTTGCAGATCCTGAATCTTGCCCGTTGTTTTGTCTTCCAGATAAATGGACTGAGTGGTAAATATACCATCAGCCTGATCAATAGAGATTGTAAANTGCTGCTTGCAGATCCTGAATCTTGCCCGTTGTTTTGTCTTCCAGATAAATGGACTGAGTGGTAAATATACCATCAGCCTGATCAATAGAGATTGTAAAATCTCCGGCAATGGTAGTCTTATATCCTAAAGGAACTGTATCAGTATCTGTAAAAGGCAGTGCACGACCCTGGATTACAAATTTTCTTGTCCCCCCTATACTGTAAAAATCGATGTATTTGTTTCCGTCAAATGAAAGACCGTCGTATCCTCTGTCGTAATCATTGCTTGCCCCTTCAATGTATCCTACCAGCATTTGTTTGAAAGCACCTTCTTCATTGGTCAGGTTTAACCACACACGATTTTTTTCGATACCTGTGGTTTTTGAAGTTTTGCCGGGTTTGAAAAACTGAGCGTTTTTATCCGCGCCAATACGCATTGAGTTGGTAAATTGAATTGCTCCACCAAAACTGAAATTTAACCACACACGATTTTTTTCGATACCTGTGGTTTTTGAAGTTTTGCCGGGTTTGAAAAACTGAGCGTTTTTATCCGCGCCAATACGCATTGAGTTGGTAAATTGAATTGCTCCACCAAAACTGAARCCTGCCATAAAGGACTGTCCCGCTGCTATATAGCCCTGTGGCTCGCTGTCGATATTTCCCGGTGCATTATTTGCACTTTTTGCTGCTTTCTTTGTTTTGGTACCGCCACTCAAATTGTAACTTGCRTAATCATCGGTATTATATCTGTAATAACCGCCAAGTGTTACYGGTGTATTGTGTGTCCAGAAATACAATGTYCCCTGCAGTAAGCCCTTATTATTAAGGTCACTTATAAATTTATCGGCATCAATGGCAGACGGATAAGGRTTTCCAATCAAATAATACTTTCCTGCACTGAATGTTTCAGTAGTAATGGTTCCGTTATTTGGCGTTCCTTTAAAAGTAGCCGTATATGGGGTTCTTACTGTGTTTGAAGTTCCTTCCGGACCACGGATGATATATCCTTTACCAACAATCATCACATTGGTTTTAGGAGTTGCAACCCARCCAGTACCATCAAATCTAAAATATTTRTCACTTTCCGTTAGAGGCGAAACAGCTGCCAGAGTCTGTCCTTTAACAGGCGTTGACCAGTATACATAATCTGCCTGACGGATTGGAAGAGTGGTACGTACATACTCAATATTTCCTGTATTGAT
>NZ_LMEF01000004.1:8519-103810 GCF_001427905.1 Flavobacterium sp. Root420 | reverse complement strand
TCTCTAAAAAACCCATATAAATCGTCCGATTTGAAACGATATATATGGGCTATTGCTAGATTAGGAGGATGGAAAGGTTATCTTTCTGAAAGAAAACCTGGTATCACAACCTTTTGGATTGGCCTGCAAAAATTCAATTCAGTCATGCAAGGCTGGATACTCTTTAGAGATGTGTCCAGACGGTAGCTTTTTAGCCGTAGTTTTTGTTAATCGGGAATATAGCGGATAGTCCGGGCCGGAGGTAACGCCCAAATATTAAACAACTATTTCTAAATAAAAAATCTGCCGAATCTGCCGAATCTGCGAGAAACCAAAAAAATCCCTAAAATAAAACCTCCTTAGTAATTATATAAAATCCCATTACCAAAACAAACCATCCAAAAATAGGTTTCAGTTTTGTACCGTCAATTTTTTTAGATAGCTGACTTCCTAATATCATTCCGAGAAGTGCCATTGCAGAAACGCCTAATAAAAAAGGATAATTGATCGGAGTTCCAATATATAAATCGCCTGTGAAACCAATCGAAGAATTAATACTGATAATTAATAAAGAAGTTCCAACGGCTTGTTTCATCGGTAATTTGGCGAAAAAGAGCAGGGCAGGAATAATTAAGAATCCGCCGCCGGCACCAAGAAATCCGGTTATGATTCCGACAATTAAACCTATAAAACTGAGTTGAATATAATTCGTTTCAGCGCCTTTTATTTCCGGTTGATTTTTTCGAATCATCGAAATTGCAGCTGTAATCATCAATATCGAAAAGATAATCATAATCAGAAAATCTTTGGAAACGGAATAAGAAGCGATAGAAAATAGAGTAGAAGCAATCTGTGGAAAAATAACTTCACGAATAATTAAAATCGAAATTACTGAAGGAATTGCAAAATACAATGCCGATTTGAGTTTCAGATTTCCCATTTTGTAATGGCTGTAACTCCCGAATATAGCGGTTAATCCCACAATGAATAAAGAATAAGAAGTAGCCTGCTCCGGATTTACTTTAAACAAATACACTAAAATTGGAATAGTCAATATCGATCCGCCACCGCCAATTAAGCCCAGCGAGATGCCGATAATGATCGAAGCAAAATAACCCAGATATTCCATTGCATTTGTTTTATGCAAAGGTGGTTTGATAAAAAGAAATCTACAGTAACATTTATCACATAGGATTTTTTTGCCTGCGAATTTTTGCCCGCGGATAGAACGGATTTAAACAGATTAACGCGGATTTATTTTTAAACACATAGAGACATAGGATTCTTTGCGTAAAAAAGAAAATGGAAGAAACTAGTTTCCACACATAGTCCCGAAGCGTCGGGATGTTTTGATGCAAGTGACACGCCTTTATCAAGTTTGTAAATCTATGTTTCTATGTGTTTAAATTTTTCGTGCTAATTCGTGAAATTTGTGTTTAATAACTCAATTTGGTTGCGGTTGAGTTTGACTAAACCTCTTTGCTCCATTTTTTTGAGTAATCTGGAAACGACTTCTCTCGAGGTGTTTAATTCGGTTGCAATTTCCTGATGTGACAATTTTACTTCAGTACAACCACAAGCATCAGAATGTCGTTTTAAATAAAATTCCAGGCGTTCATCCATCGAACGGAAAGCGATATTATCCACGACTTCCAGAACTTCTTCAAAACGGCTTCGGTAAGTTTCGATTACAAATTCGTACCAGGAACGGTGTTCCATCATCCATTTGTCCATCATTTGCAGCGGAATCATCATAACCGAAACATCTTCGACAACTTTGGCCATGATTTGGCTTTTTTCGCTTTTAGCGGTGCAGATCATCGAAATGGCGCAGGCTTGCCCGGGTTGTAAATAATACATTAAAAACTCACCGCCGTCTTCGCCTTCGCGATAGATTTTGATTTTTCCTTTGGTAATTAGTACTGTGTTTTTGATGTACTGTCCGGTTCGCATTAAAATGGTTCCGGCTTTAAAATCCTGAGCACTGCCGTTTTCTTCGATAGTCGAAAGTAGTTCACTAGAGAAATTTGGGAATATATCTTTTAAAGAATTTTGCATTGGTTATTTTTTAAACACATAGTGTCATAGTTTTTTATAGCTAAAAAAAGGCATTTCACTTGCTTACAAAACATCCCGACGCTTCGGGACTATGTGTGGAAACTAGTTTCTTCCATTTTCTTTTTTTACAAAGTAAAACTATGTTTCTATATGTTGAAATATATTTTTTCACAAACTAATTCGTGAATTCGTGGCTACTCTTTTTTATCAAAATGAGATTAAAATATCTCATTTAATACAAAGATAGCAGATTGAAATGGTATAAATTATCAGAAAACCATATTTGGCTGCATTTTATGAAAATGAAAAAATCCTATTTTCGATCGACTTTATAGACTATATTTTTAAAAATAGTAAGTAAATTTGTGTTTCACTGATTATAATACTTTCTCTAAAACGTTTTCTGAGAATAATAATCGAAATCGCATTTGGTACGTTTTTAATTAATAGAAACGTCGTAATTTTACAAAAACACATTTATTATGAATTTATCACAAGAAGATTGGGTTAATCAGCTTGCTGCTGACGAGAATGCAGTTATACTGGACGTAAGAACTGAGGACGAATTTAATGACGGTTATATCGAGAATGCCGTAAACATTGACATCAATAAAGGACAAGGTTTTATTTATGAAATCGAAGAGTTAGATAAAAACAAAAATTATTATGTGTATTGCCGTTCTGGAGCCAGAAGTGCCAAAGCATGTCAGATTATGAATGAGTTAGGTATAGATAATGCCTATAATCTGCTTGGTGGAATTCTGGACTGGGAAGGGGATACCGTAAATCCATAAGATAGAAGAAGAGGCACGAATAGCCTCTTTTTTTCGTTTAAAATGCTATTAATAACCAAATTATAAATTACCAGATTATGAGTTTAATACCCGAAGAATATCAGATTACAAACCTGATAAATCAAGATACTTATCTTGTAAATGGAGAATTAAAAAAATGGACAGGACAGACCACACCTGTATTTTCGACTATTTCTTCTACAGAAAAATATACGCCGACCTTATTAGGATCTATTCCGTTCATGGCAGAAAAAGAAGCTGCTGAAGTGGTTGAAGCTGCCAATGCGGCTTATAATAAAGGACAAGGTTTATGGCCAACGATGAAGGTAGTTGACCGTATTAAATGCATGGAAAATTTCGTAAGACAGATGAAGGAAACCCGCGAAGAAGTGGTTAAACTTTTGATGTGGGAAATTGGAAAAAACCTTGGAGATTCGCAAAAAGAATTCGACAGAACGGTTGAATATATTCAGGATACTATTGACAGTTATAAAGAATTAAACGGACGCAGTTCTCACTTTTCTAAAGTACAGGGTGTAAACGCAATGATTCGTCGCGGACCTCTTGGAGTTGTTTTGTGTCTTGGGCCTTACAATTACCCTCTTAATGAAACTTTCTCCTTGTTGATTCCGGCTTTGATTATGGGTAACGCTGTAATCTTTAAACCGGCTAAACATGGTGTTTTATGTATTTCTCCTTTATTGGAAGCTTTTAGAAGCAGTTTTCCAAAAGGCGTAATCAACATCGTATACGGAAGAGGCCGTGAAGTAGCTTCTCCAATTATGAAATCTGGAAAGATTGATGTTTTGGCCTTAATTGGTAACAGTAAATCGGCAATTGCATTGCAGGATCAGCATCCAAACAAAAACAGATTGCGTTTGATTTTAGGTTTAGAAGCTAAAAATCCGGCGATTATTTTACCGGATGCCGACTTAGATTTGGCGATTCAGGAATGTATTGCAGGAAGTTTATCTTTCAACGGACAACGTTGTACTGCTTTAAAAGTTTTATATGTTCACGAATCTATTGCAGCAGAATTTAACAGACGTTTTTCTGAAAAAGTAGACGCATTAGGATTTGGAAATCCGTGGGATAAAGGTGCTTCTTTAACACCGCTTCCGGAAACGGACAAACCAGCTTATATTCAGGGATTAATTGATGATGCTTTACACAAAGGCGCAAAAATCCTGAATGAAAAAGGAGGAAAACATACCGATAATTTTATTTTTCCTGCGGTTTTATATCCAGTAAATAAAGAAATGAGAGTGTATCATGAAGAACAATTTGGACCAGTTGTGCCAATTATTTCGTTCAAAGATATCAACGAACCACTTGAAGATATGGCCGAATCAAATTACGGACAACAAGTGAGTTTGTTCGGAAAAGATATTAAAACTTTAGCACCGCTTATTGATGCTTTAGTGAATTTAGTTTGCAGGGTAAACCTCAACAGTTCTTGCCAAAGAGGGCCAGACGCGTTCCCGTTTACAGGGCGTAAAGATTCTGCCGTAGGAACCTTAAGTATTCCGGATGCTTTGCGTTCGTTTTCAATCCGTACGTTCGTGGCTTCAAAAGATATTGCGTATAACAATGAAATTTTGCAGGAATTGCTAAACAGCAAAGAATCGAATTTTATTAATACCGATTATATTTTGTAGTTATTAAGGTTATATATTAATTGTAGATACCGTCTTTTTTCGCCAGAGAAAGACGGTTTTTCTTTTTTAAGGTTTTAAGGTGCTGAGATTCTGAGTTGCTAAGGTTTTTGCCACAAAGGCGCAAAGGCACTAAGTTTTTTAAATCTATTAAACTTGGCGGCTTTGCGACTTGGCGTGCAATTCTCACCATAGAGTAGGCAGCCTGAAAAACTAAAGCTCATAGAAAAATCAACTTTGCGACCTTTGCGTAATTCCTCGCGATCTTTGCGGTTAAGTGACGTCCAATATAACAAAAAGCATAATTTTAAAAAGAAGTGTAACATTACGTTAAAAAAATCCACTAATATTATAATCAATTAAATCATCAAAATCTTAAAACAAGTTATGAGAAAAAATGTACTTCAATTAGTGGTAATTGCATTTATTTTTCTTGCACAAAAAAGCTTTGCACAGGAGCTTTATATGCCTAGAAATATAAAAGAAGCTTACGCAAAAGGCACTCGTTCTATGGACGGGAAACCGGGAAAAAATTATTGGCAGAATCATGGTAAATATACTATTGCGCTCCAAGTTAATGCCAGCACAAAAATAGTTAGCGGAACTGAAACTATCGTTTATGAAAACAATAGTAACGATACATTAAAAAATTTGCGAATAAGATTTGTCAATAATATTCATAAAAAAAATGCATCACGCGCCGTAGAAAATAGTGATGATTTTTTTACCGATGGCTTAACAATTACAGCTTTAAAAATTGAGGGAATAGTTTATAAGGAAGATGCTAAAAACTGGGGGACAGTAGGAATCGTAAAGATGAAAAAACCTTTACCACCACATAGTAAAATGACAATTGATATGGATTGGAATTATCCATTATCAAAATTGAGCGGAAGAGAAGGGCAAATTGATAATACCACATTTTTTGTAGCTTATAGTTATCCTCGTGTTTCTGTTTTTGACGATTACAATAAATGGGATAATCTGCCTCATACTTCGGGTCAGGAATTTTATAATGACTTTAACGATTATACCTATTCTGTAAAAGCACCAAAGAATTATGTGGTTTACGGAACAGGGGATTTATTAAATCAGGATGAGGTTTTGCAGCCAGAATTTGCTTCACGTCTTAAAAAATCCTACACAACAGATGAAGTTGTACATATTGCCAATGAACAGGAAATGAAAAGTGGCCTTGTAACGAAACAAAACGAATGGAATGTTTGGAAATTTGAAGCCAAAAATATCACAGATGTTTGTTTTGGTTTAAGTGATCATTATTTATGGGATGCAGGTAGTGTTGTAGTAGATAAAAAAACAAACCGACGAGCCAGTATACAGGCAGCGTATGATGTGACCGGAACTGATTTTGTGAACTCAATCAAGAACAATCAATATGCATTGGATTGGTTTTCTAATAACTGGCCGGGAATTCCGTATCCGTTTTCTAAAATGACTGCTTTTCAGGGTTTTGCCGATATGGAATACCCAATGATGTGTAACGACTCTCAAATGGGAGATCCTGTTTTTGCGCAATTGGTTCAGGATCATGAAGTAGCACATACTTATTTTCCGTTTTATATGGGAATCAACGAAACACGTTATGCTTTTATGGATGAAGGTTGGGCAACAACTTTTGAATACTTAATTGGAATTGCCGAACACGGAAAAGAAGCTGCCGATAAATTTTACAAAGAGTTTCGGGTACAACAATACATAAGTGATCCATCAACCGAAGAAGATCAGCCCATCATCACTATGTCATCACAGTTGTCAGATTCTGGTTATGGTAATAATTCCTATGGTAAAGCATCACTTTCTTATTTGGCTTTAAAAGATTTGCTTGGCGATGATTTGTTCAAAAAATCTTTGCATGCCTATATGGAAAATTGGAACGGAAAACACCCTATTCCGTGGGATTATTTCAACTCCATGAATACCGCTTCAGGAAAAAATCTGAACTGGTTTTTTAACAATTGGTTTTTCACCAATAACTACATTGATATTTCGGTTAAAAGTGTTGAAAAAAATACTGTTTCAGTAGCGAACACAGGAGGTTTTGCAATTCCGTTTGATGTAAAAGTTGTTTACTTGGATGATTCAAAAGAAACTGTTCATCAAACTCCGGCAGTTTGGGAAAGCAATCAAAAACTGGCGACTATTACTTTAAACAGCAAAAAGAAAATCAAAAGTATTGCGCTTGAT
Organism: Flavobacterium sp. Root420; assembly: GCF_001427905.1. GTDB lineage: Bacteria > Bacteroidota > Bacteroidia > Flavobacteriales > Flavobacteriaceae > Flavobacterium. The sequence goes on along the minus strand of NZ_LMEF01000004.1, from coordinate 97,119 downwards.
GGAGGCATTTTTATGGATGCCACTCCGGCAAATAATACTTTTATTTCAAAATAAAATAAGCTAATTTCTAAACTGTCTTTTTCATTGAGAAAGACGGTTTTTTATTTTTTAACGGTGATTTTTAAAACTAAAATAATCAACTTAATAAAATTCAAAAATGTCTGGAGAGAAAGATTTGCAAATATTGCTAAAGAGTATGAAGCCGGAACATAACTCTGGAGATTATGTTTTTTGTAAAGTGGAGAAATTAGGAAATCTTAATTTGTATGAAGTTGAAATGTTCTTTAAAGAAAAAGAAGCAATTACATTAATTCTTAAAAAAGAAATTGCTGATAAATTGAATTTAGAATATTCAATGACAATGTCCTGGATAACACTTTCGGTACATTCTTCTTTGGAAGCCGTCGGATTAACAGCGGCGTTTTCAAAAGCACTTTCAGATAAAGGAATTAGCTGTAATGTTGTGGCCGCATTTTATCATGATCATATTTTTGTTGGTAAAAAGGATACGGAAAAAGCAATGCAGATTTTAAATGCATTTTAAAATTCAGTTTAAAAAATGGTGCTGTTCTTCGAAAAGTTTCAATTTTATTAATTATTTAAGGTGAATTATGTAAGTTTTTAAGAATGATTGCGAATAATTCATTGAAATAATCAACAAGAAGCTGGTTTTTTTTGTTTTAATATGTTAAAAATTCAGTATTCGCAGTATAAATAAGGAAAGACGTAGAATAGTTAGGTTCTAACCTTGTACTTTTGCAAAAACAAAATAATAACACAAATGAAAAAGCCCCTAATTTTTCTTGTTCTACTATTCTCATGTACAATTATTGCCCAGAATGATTCAAAAGTTGCATTTCAAAAAACAAGGTATGAATTGGCAGTTTCCTGCTACAAGAAAGCCGAGTTTGTAAAAGCACTTGATTTATTTTCTATCGCTTCTAAAATTAAGCCTGAAAATGAGTTAGGAAAAGAGTCTATCAAAAAAGTAGATAGCCTAAAAACCATGTTGAGAAAAAGCATCATGGATAAAGTTGTCGGAACCTGGATAATGAATGGCGACAAACCGCTTTGGGCTGTAAATGCTGCTAGCAATACCCCTAAGACGGTAGAAGAATTGATAGAAATTAATCAAAAACAGATTTTGTTTTATGAATTGGATATCAAAACGAAAGCGAAAAAATTGATCAGGTCTGAAGATTTAACTTATTACAATAAAGATGAATCCGATGCCTTATTTTCGGCTATTATTCTATCCGATGGAACTATCTGGAATTGTTCTTTAAATGAAAATTCAGATATATTGCATTTAATCAATATTGCCAAACAAACAGAAAACGGTGTTGAGAAAATAGAAGCTGATAATTTGGAAAGATTTTACAGTAAAGTAAAATAACAAAAAGGGAATCAATTTGATTCCCTTTTTTTATGCTCTATTTAAAATTTATAAGAATTTAAATCCTACAGAGAAATTCGAGATCCCGGTTTTAATACTTCGTCCGGAAGGGTCAAGATCAGTAACACCGGCCAGGTAGCGATAATCTACGGTAAATCTCCATAAATCGACTCCGGCACCACCAAGGAAACTGCTGTTGTTTTTCTCAAACGCAATGTAATTAAGACTATTGCTCGCTTTTATATCTGAATAATTTTTCCAGTTGTAACCTACAAAAACTCTGATGTTTCCTAGTTTTCCTAAGGGAACAACTTTGAAACCTGCAATTAAGGTCGCATCTGTTCCACCTAATGTATATTCGGTTTCTCCAATTCCGGTTTGTGAAACACTAAATTTTGAAGATGTATACCCAAATTCACCCTGACCGTAGAAAAGTAATAAATTCACTCTTACAAAACCTGCAAAACCAACGTCAGAGCCAGAGCTCTTGGAACTGAAATCATCTGTAATAACGGAAGTTATATTAGAAGAAAATTGAGGTCCAAATTGTATCAATTGTGCAAAGCCATTTATACTAATACATAATAATGCTGCTAAAATGAATTTTTTCATAATTGGATTTATTTGGTTTTACATAGCATAAAAATAATTCTTTTTAACCAGAATAGTATCATGATTTGGAATTTATTTCAATGTATTGTACTGAATTTTATTGAGTTACGTCAATTTTTCGTTTTGATTAATGTGCTTTTGAAATCTCGTAAATTTGTTTTGTATGATAAACAACAATAGCAAAATGAAAATTGTAGCACTTAAAGCTTCAGAAACCTGGGAAATTAGACACAAAGTAATGTGGCCAGATCAGCCTTTTGAATTTGTGCAGTTGGAAGAGGATAATTCAGGACTACATTTTGGAGTGTTTGATCAGGATAAATTAGTTTCAATTGTTTCTTGTTTTATTACTGATGATGAAATGCAGTTTCGAAAATTAGCAACATTGGAAAATTATCAGGGAAAAGGAATAGCTTCATTATTGTTAAATTATATTTTGAAACTTGCAAAAGATAGAGGTTTGCGAAAAGTATGGTGTAATGCGAGAACCAATAAAAAGTCATTTTACGAGAAATTTGGTATGAAAGATATTGGTAAAACGTTTGTTAAGTCAGGTCAGAAATTTTCAATAATGGAAATTTTGCTTTTCTGGTGAAACCATTTTTGCCGAATAAAATAGTAGCGGTCAAATATTTGCGATTTTGATTTTATTTGGAAGATCAACTACTTTTGTTGGTAAGTTTTTGTTTACAAAATGATATTTTTATGAGATTTTGCAAGAAATTATTAAGGTTTTATTATAATTTCTGAGTAAAAAAATAATGAAAACGTTTTCGTGTTTTTTTAAATGTTAAAGCTTATAAAATTTTCTTTTTTTGTATAAATACTTTACTTACTTTCGCACCCAAATGAGAAAGTTAATAGTATTTTTAGTGTTTATGAATTTCCTTCTGCTAGGCGGAGGGCAATATCTTAATGCTGAAACACACCAAAGTTCTCATCACTATCTGGAGAAAAGACACCGCGTTAAATACACTACTCAGGATCAGGGCAACTCTATCATAGAGGATGCCGATGTAGATCCTGACGAAGAATGTCTTGGTAATGATCTTAAAGATGGTTTAAGTAATAAATTTTTTGCAACAAACTATAGCTTATTAGATAGCTGGTATCTGACAATCTCACGTCAGATCGTTGTGAATTCATTTAATCGTTTTGAAATTTTCGGCTCATCTTGTGGCCAATCAAATCCTATTTATATTACTCAACAAGTATTAAGAATTTGATTTACAATATACATCAGTCACCTTTGTTGTGATCGTGCATATCTTTTGATGTATATTTTTTTACTTCTTCTTATATGAAATTTAAGATCTGACTTAGGCTTGCTGATGCATTTTTTCATCTCAAGGAATCACCGCATTCCAAGCATTCAATCGCTTAAATTTCCATTAAAATCATGAAAAGAATTATCGTGTTAACAGGCATGCTTGCCTTGTTGTGCCTAACCAGTTGTACATCAAAAAAAGAAGAAAAAGAAGAAGTTGAAAAATTTACAGTGACAAGCCCTGTAAAAATTGACACTTCATTTACCAAAGAGTATGTTTCGCAGATTAAATCTGTCCGAAATATCGAGCTCCGCGCCCAGGAAAAAGGGTTTTTACAAAACATTTATGTTGATGAAGGCCAGTTTGTAAAAAAAGGCCAATTGTTGTTTAAAATTATGCCAAACATGTATCAGGCTGAATTGCTTAAGGCTCAGGCTGAGCAAAAATCTGTAGAAATTGAATTGCAAAATTCGAAGTTACTGGCAGATAAAAATATCGTTTCTAAAAACGAATTGAGCGTGGCTCAGGCAAAATTGCAATCTGCAAAAGCTGAGGTTGCATTGGCAAAACTTCATTTATCGTTTACTGAAATCAGAGCTCCGTTTGACGGAACAATTGACCGTATTCCATTAAAATTAGGTAGTCTTATTGACGAAGGTGAATTGTTAACCAGCCTTTCAGACAATAGCCAAATGTTTGCTTACTTCAATGTATCTGAGCCGGAATATCTTCAATACCAAACGGATGTAAAAGATCGTGCAGAAACTAAGGTGAATTTGCTTTTAGCGAATGGAGAGTCTTTTAAATACAAAGGAAATGTAGAGGTTATCGAAAGTGAATTTAATAATGAAACCGGAAATATTGCTTTCAGAGCCAGATTTCCCAATTCAGAAAAATTACTTAGAAACGGAGAGACCGGAAAAGTTCAGATGCTTGTTCCGCTTAAAAATGCTATTGTGATTCCACAAAAAGCTACTTACGAGATTCAGGATAAAAAATATGTTTTTATTGTTGATAAAAACAATAAAGTAAGTTCAAGAGAAATCACCATTACAGGTGAAGTGCCTGATTTGTATGTAGTAAAAACAGGACTTTCTGAAAATGATAAAATTTTACTTGAAGGAGTTCAGAAAGTAAAAGAGAACGACAAAATTAAATATGAGTTCCAATCTCCTCAAACGGTAATTAATCATTTACGCGTAAAAGCAGAATAGTTTTGTTCCACGTTTCACGTTCAGTGCGAAACCTGAAACTTGAAACAAAGAAAACTTTTTACATGGTTTAATCATTAAAAAATAAATAAATGTTTAATAAATTTATACAAAGACCCGTTCTGTCGATAGTAATATCGCTGATTATTGTCTTTTTAGGAATATTGTCGGTGATGAATTTACCAATCACCCAGTTTCCTTCCATCTCTCCACCCATGGTAAACGTTACGGCAGATTACCCTGGATCTAATGGCGAATTGATGATCAAATCGGTTGTTATTCCGTTAGAAAGAGCTTTAAATGGAGTTCCCGGAATGAAATACATGACTTCTGATGCCGGAAATGATGGAGAAGCAAGTATTCAGGTTGTATTTAACTTAGGAACTGATCCGAATCAGGCTGCTATTAACGTGCAGAACCGTGTGGCTTCGGTGACTAATAAATTACCTCCTTTAGTAGTAAGAGAGGGAGTAAAGATTACCCGTGAGGTTCCGAGTATGTTGATGTATGTGAATCTTTATAGTACGGATAAAAATACCGACATGAAGTTCTTATACAATTATGCCGATATCAACGTATTGTCAGAATTGAAAAGGGTAAATGGAGTTGGTTCCGGAGATATTTTAGGAACACGCGAATATGCGATGCGTATTTGGTTGAAACCCGATCGTATGCTAGCTTATAAAATATCTGCTGATGAGGTAATGGAAGCATTATCAAGCCAGAGTTTGGAAGCTTCGCCGGGTAAAACAGGTGAAAGTTCTGGTAAACGTTCTCAGGCATTTGAATATGTATTGAAATATTCAGGGCGTTTTACAAGCAAAGAGCAATATGAGAACATCATTGTAAAATCAAATAGTAACGGGGAACTTTTGCGTTTGAAAGATATTGCCAAAATTGAATTTGGCAGCTCGATGTATGATATTTATTCGAATTTGAACGGAAGACCATCTGCAGCTATTGTATTGAAACAATCTTTCGGAAGTAACGCGAATCAGGTTATCGAAGACGTTAAAGCCAAACTGGAAAAAATCAAACAAAAATTTCCAAAAGGAATGGATTACGAAATCTCTTATGACGTTTCTAAATTCTTAGACGCTTCTATCGAAAAAGTAATTCACACTTTGATTGAAGCCTTTATTTTGGTTGGTTTGGTAGTATTCCTTTTCTTAGGAGACTGGCGTTCAACGGTTATTCCGGCAATTGCGGTACCGGTTTCATTGGTAGGAACGTTTGTGTTCATGACCTTCTTTGATATTTCATTGAACTTAATTACGTTGTTTGCATTGGTTTTGGCCATTGGGGTCGTCGTCGATGATGCGATTGTGGTTATTGAAGCCGTTCACGCCAAGATGGAGGAAGAACATCTTTCGCCACTTAAAGCAACTAAAAAAGCGATGCACGAGATTGCAGGAGCTATTGTAGCGATTACATTCTTAATGGCGGCGGTATTTATTCCGGTTGCGTTTATGTCTGGTCCTGTTGGAGTATTTTACAGACAGTTCTCGATTACGATGGCAACGGCGATTATCCTTTCAGGTATTGTAGCTTTGACTTTGACACCGGCACTATGTGCGATGATGTTAAAAAATAATCACGGTACACCTAAAAAGAAAACACCTATCAACAGATTTATAGATGGTTTTAATAACAAGTTTAATCTTGCTCAGGGTAAATACCAAAATGTATTAGCTAAAATCGTAAACAGAAGAGCGGTTACTATTATAGCACTTCTTGGATTTTGTGCCGGAACATGGTTGATTAGTAGCACAGTTCCTTCCGGGTTTATTCCGAATGAGGATCAGGGAATGTTTTATGCTATTATCCAGACACCTCCGGGTTCATCATTAGAAAGAACCAATAATATTGCTGAGAAATTGCAAAAAATTGCCGAGACAGTAGATGGAGTTAAATCTGTTTCTTCATTGGCAGGTTATGAAATTTTGACGGAAGGTACCGGATCTAACGCTGGAACATGTTTGATCAACTTAAAAGACTGGAACGATCGTAAAGAATCTGTTCAGGAAATTATGACGGAACTGGAAGAAAAATCGAAAGATATTCCGGGTGCCAATATCGAATTTTTCCAACCGCCTGCAGTACCAGGATATGGAGCAGCAGGAGGATTTGAGCTTCGTTTGCTGGATAAAACTGGTGTAGGTGATTTCAAAAAAGTAGAAGAAGTTAATAAAGAGTTTGTTGAAGAATTGAACAAACGTCCGGAATTATCAAACGTGTTTAGTTTCTTTAGTGCGAGTTTCCCTCAGTATATGATGAAAGTCGACAATGATTTGGCACAACAAAAAGGAGTTTCTATCGAAAATGCGATGAACACTTTGTCCACTCTTGTGGGAAGTAACTACGAAATCAGTTTTATTAAATACGGAATTAACTATAAAGTAATCGTTCAGGCTGCACCAGAATATCGTGCGCAACCAGATGACATTTTGAAATTGTATGTAAAAAATGATCGTGATGAAATGGTTCCTTTTTCTGCTTTTATGAAATTAGAAAAAGTATACGGTCTTTCAGAAATTACAAGACATAATATGTATACCTCAACGGAAATTAGTGGTGGTCCTGCTCCGGGTTATAGTTCCGGAACAGCAATTAAAGTAATTCAGGAAGTTGCGGCTAAAAAATTGCCTAGAGGATTTGACATTGACTGGGCAGGTATTTCTGCCGATGAGGTAGCACAAGGAAATCAGGCGATTTGGGTATTCCTTATTTGTTTAGGATTCGTATACCTGGTTTTGGCTGCTCAATACGAAAGTTTTATTTTGCCATTATCAGTAATTCTTTCTTTGCCGGCAGGTATTTTTGGAGCTTTCCTTTTATTGAAAGTAACGGGATTAGAAAACAATATTTATGCTCAGGTTGCGATGGTAATGCTTATTGGTTTACTGGGTAAAAATGCCGTGTTGATTGTAGAGTTTGCAATACAGCGACATGCTGCAGGTAAAACCGTTCTTGAAGCTGCAATGGAAGGAGCGAAAGCGAGGTTCCGTCCTATTTTGATGACTTCATTTGCATTTATCGCGGGATTATTGCCGCTTGCATTTGCTTCTGGCCCGGGTAAAATTGGTAACAGAACCATTGGTACAGCTGCTGCCGGAGGTATGCTTATCGGAACTATTTGTGGTGTATTTGTAATTCCTGGATTGTATTACATTTTCGGACGAATTGCAGAGAAACACAAACTGGTTAAAAATGAAGAAGAGAATCCATTAACTGAAGAAATTGATAACAATCATGTCTAAATTCAAATTATATCAATATAGTGTTGCGGTAGGTTTATGCCTTGCTGTTGCGGGCTGTAAAGCTCCTGCGGCAGAGACGGCGACGACCAGCACACCGGTTCCTGAAGCATTTGGTATTGCAAAAGCTCAGGACACAACCAATACGTCTACTGTAAAATGGAATGCGTTCTTTAAGGATCAAAACCTTGTTGATTTGATTGATGTGGCCCTGAAAAACAATCAGGAGTTAAACATGACGCTACAGGAAATCGAAATAGCAAAAAATGATATTAGGGTTCGCAAAGGCCTTTTATTACCAACTGTCGGAGTACGCGCCGGAGCTGGAGTAGAGAAAGTAGGTAGGTACACCAGCCAAGGGGCTGGTGATGCCACTACAGAAATCAAACCAGGTATTGAAACACCTGATCCGCTTGGAGATTTTACCATTGCTGCTTATGCAAATTGGGAAGTAGATATCTGGAAAAAACTGCGCAATTCTAAAAAAGCGGCAGTAAACAGATATTTGGCAACAGTTGAAGGTAAAAACTTTGTAGTGACCAATCTTATTGCTGAAATAGCCGATTCATATTACGAATTATTAGCTTTGGATAGTCAACTGGATATTGTAAAACAGACGATCACTTTGCAGTCAAACGCTTTGGAAATTGTAAAAATCCAGAAGCAGGCGGCGAGAGCTACAGAATTGGGAGTTAAGAAATTTGAGGCTGAGGTTTTAACTTCAAAAAGCCTGGAGTTTGATATCTTACAACAAATCAAAGAAGATGAGAATAAAATTAATTTCTTGTTAGGACGTTATCCGCAGGAAATTAAAAGAACAAACAGCAACTTCTTAACATTGTTGCCAGCTTCAGTTAGTGCCGGTATACCCTCTCAATTGTTGATGAACCGCCCTGATGTGAAACAAGCAGAATTACAATTGGTTGCTGCTAAATTGGATGTAAAAGTAGCTCGTGCCGAATTTTATCCGTCACTTGATATTTCTGCAGCGTTTGGAGTTCAGGCTTTCAAACCTTCTTATCTGTTCACCTTCCCGGAATCCATTTTATATTCTTTGGCAGGCGATCTGGCTGCGCCTTTGATTAACAGAAATGCCATTAAGGCCGAATTTTCTAGCGCCAATGCAAGACAGCTTCAGGCTTTATATAATTATGATAAAACTATTTTAAACGCTTATTTAGAAGTATCTAATCAGCTTTCTAAAATCGATAATCTTCAAAAGAGTTATGATCTAAAATCACAACAAGTTGATGCGTTAAACACTTCGATTGAAGTCTCTAATGATTTATTCAAATCGGCCAGAGTTGATTATTTTGAAGTTTTAATGACACAACGAGACGCATTAGAGTCGAAATTAGAACTGATCGATACTAAAAAAGAACAACTCAATGCTGCCGTTCATGTTTACAGGGACTTAGGCGGGGGTTGGAAGTAGAATGCCTGTTTTAATTAGTTATTAGTAGGAGCCTCTCAGAAGTAAAATTCTGGGAGGTTTTTTTTTGGAGGAAGAGGAAAGAAAATAGATTGATTTGGTTTGTGTGAAAATGAAACTTCGTAGGATTGGGATTTTTTTTATGTTGTTCTTATTGAATATTAGTTTGTAATTTGAAAAAAGAAAAGAATATATTTGAAAGAAAAATATAGGTGATTTATAAAAAAACATTAGACAATGAAACGAAATCTATTTTATGTGCTTTTATTTTTCATCGGATTTAATCTATACGCACAAAAATCAGGAATTGAATTTTTCATTGTAAAACATTATAAAAACGTAAATTCTGATTGCAAATATTGTTTTGACTTGGAAACAGCCAAGATGGAGTCAGTCCCAATAATAAATGAGGAAGATATCAAGCATTTTAATTGGAAGAATCAACAAATAATTTTAACAGAAAAAGGGAAACATAAATTTACAGACATGAAAATTCCTTTATCGGGATTACCAATAGTAATGACTCTAAATGGAAGAAAAATTTATAGTCTCTGGTTTTGGAATGTATTTTCTTCATTTGGTTGTGATAGAGTATTTACTTTTCCAACCATTGATTTTAAAATCCAATTTGGTTTGCCTAAAAATTATAGTTTTGGAACGGATCCGAGGTTTAATAAAAAACTTAGAGAATATGTTGTTTCCAAATATAATCAATAAAAAACTAGCCATAACAGATGCTACAACGGATTTGGGCAATTGGCTTAATTGAAAGTTGGTTTTGTATTTGGGAAGATTTTGCAAATCCGAAAAATGGGCTTAATTTAGTCCCAAACCCGCTGTAGTCCCAGAACGTTAGGCGTCATTTTAGCAGACGAAACACATGAATAGAATTAAGAAAATAAGAGGTCACAAAAAAATTCAGAAGAGAATTCAGAATTGGATTGAGCAAAACCGAACTATAAACATTAGCGACTTTTTAGCTAATAAATATTGTTATACCTATGTTTCGTTTAACCCTTATTTTAATATTTCAATTAATAATAGCAATATAGCAGAACCGAAAACAAAAACGAGAAAGCATATTATATTAGGTTTACAGGAAATATATAATCATTGGAAAATTGAACTTGACAAATTGAATCAACCATATTTTTTAAAAATTTATCTATTTGAGCCTAGAGTCTCAAAATCTCAGGTAATTTGTGCTATTGGAAAAGAAGAAATTGAATATTACGAACATTTTTTTCGCATCGCAGATTATAAAAGTGACGCTAGTTTTCAAAAAATATTAAGTGCTGATTTTAAATGGAAAACTCATTCTGACGATGATATATTTAGTGAACAGGAATTAATTACTCAAGAAAGTTATTATCATATCGCAGAAGATTATAATTATTGCAAAAAACTATTAAAAAAATTGCAAAAGAAAAATTATACCAAAGTCAAAGCAGAAAATGAATATGGAGAAGATTATCTCTATTATATACCAAAAGGGAAAGTCCTGATTGGTGCAAAGTAAAAAAACGACGCCTAACAGCTATTACAACGGATTTAGACAATAGGCTTAATGGGAAAATGGTTTTTTATTTGGGATGATTTGGCAAATCCAAACAATGGGGTTAAGTTAACTCCAAACCTGATTGTAGTATTAGAACGTTATACCTAATTTTAAAAATCAAAAAAAAGAATGAACATATTTCCAAAAAACGATTATACTTTCAAAATAATTGGAGAAGAAACAGAAACTCTTGAGCGTTTAAAAAGAAGAACTGACCTGTCTGAAAGTTTGACTTCAAAAATAACCGACAAATCATTTCGTGGCATAATTAAAGACAATACGTTTAGGATAATATCCTCAGAAATTGGAAAAGGGGCATTTTGTGTTTTAACAGGCAAAATTGTTAACAAAGATGGACAAGTTGAAGTGGAAATAAATAAAGCCTTCCGAATTTTGCTAAGTGTTTTATTGTGCTTTCCTTTTATTGGTTTAATTGCTCAATTTTTTTCTAACAAAGAAGAGTTTTCAATAATCTTTATACTTGTAGCAATACTGCAATTATTAATAATTAGATATGTATTTATTGAATTTGCATTCAGACGATTCTCAAAATCTAGTTTAAGCAGATTGAGTGACGTATTGGACATAGATTACCTTGAAAAAAAATAAGTGTACAGCTACTACAATGGAAGTAATAGTCATTAGTAGAAACCTCCCAGAAATAAAATTCTGGGAGTTTTTTTTTAATATACTCGAACTTCGGATAATTGCAGATCACCTGATCCTATAGTTGATTTTTCGTTTTTTCGTCGTTTATTAATCCTATAATCTTTAAAGCCACATCGCTTGACGATTGAAAATTTTGTCCTGTAACAATTCTTCCATCCGTTTCTACATGTGAAATATCACCTTTAGAAAACTTAAAAGTGCCGCCTCTTTCTTCAATTGTTTTTTGAATTAAGAATGGGAATTGCTTAAAATACTCTGCATCTTGTTTTTCGAATGAATCGGGGTAACCACTAATTTTTTTCCCCGCTACTAAATATTTGCCATCATTTGTTTTTAAGTTGACAATTCCTGCGGTTCCATGACAAACAGAAGAAATAATACCCTTGTTTTCTTCATATACTTGTAAAGCAATAGTTTGAATTTGTTTATTTTCAGGTACATTATACATTGCAGCTCCGCCACCCACGTAATAAACAGCTTTGTAATTTTTTGAATCAATTTCTTCGGGTTTTTTAGTGTTTTTTATAGCGTACATAAAATCCGGATCAAATAAATATTGTTTTTGCAAAGTGTCGGAGGTGTTGATATAGGCTAACGGAATGCTTCCGCCTTCCGGACTTACAAAATCGACTGTGTAACCAGATATTTTAAAAGTATTATAGGCGTTTACTATTTCAGCAAAACTATTGCCAGTGGCTATAGTTGATTTGCCATAATAATGGGCATTCGAAACAATAAACAGGATTTGCTGCCCTGATTTGTTACTAGTCAAGCTGCTTGCCGATTTACTTATTATTTTCCATTCGCCCTGAATCTTTTTGAGCAAAAAGAGATCAATGAATTCTAATTTTTTTTCAGGTATTAGTATTTCTGCCTTAGCCGAAGCTATGTTGTTATAGAGATCAATAGAAATAATTCTGCCTACGCGACCATTAAATTGCCCCTGCTTGTCATTTTTAAACCATGTGGTGTATTCGCGAATAGGTACAATCCATAAGTCTTTGTCTTTGTGGCTTAAAAATAGATTGGCTTCAGGATAAAATGCTTTTTCGATGCTGTCAGGGTTGTTGTACGAGGTACCATCAAGGTAATTTTGAATACATTTTTTAACAGCTGCCTCTTCTTCCGTTTGTGCTAATAAACAAGTTGGTAAAAATACTAGTGCGATAAAACAGATCATTTTTTTCATAAGCTTTTAGAATTAAATTTTTCACAAAACTATGATTGGTGGAATTTGAATCGGAATAAATTTATAATTCAGGAGTCCTGATTTATAAATTAGGACAAAAAAAGTTTTTTTGTAAAATGTAAAGTTTGGAATTTGGAATTTAAAATTTGGAATTTTCTCCTTATTTTGGCATTATTATTTTTGCTTTAAACCCTTTGTCAGGTGCTGTATCAAAATCAATAGTTCCTTTAACAGCCTGAATACGGGTTTCTATGTTTAGGAGGCCATTTTTTGCAATCTTACTTTTTTCGAAACCTTTACCATTATCAGTATAGTGTATTACGATTGATTTTGGATCACTTTCAAATTTTATAAGAACTAAGTTTGCCATACTATGTTTTTTCATGTTTACCATTAATTCCTGTAATATTCTACTAATGGTAATCTTTTTTGTATCATCAATACTTTCCCAGTCTATATTTTCTAAATTGGTAATAATGATATTTCTTTCATTCGTATTATAAACCGAAAGCATTTCTTTCATGCTTTTGGTAAAATCAATGCCGGTATCAATTCGGTTGTTTTCTTTCGAAATTCCTCTTACACGTCCGTAAATGTCATCTAATTTTTGAAGCAGATTCTCTTTGGTACTCTCCGTTGCTAATGGGTGAGATTCGGCAAAAGCAATTACCTGATAGACATCGTTTGCTAATTCATCGTGGATTTTTTTTGCAATTCGGGTTTCGGTATTATACGAAGTTTTAAATTCTATAGCCTTATTTTTGTTTTTATAATAACGTATTAGAATTGTGATTAAAATGGTTAAAAAAACAAGAACAATTACAAAAACAATTCTTAGATATTTAGCTCTTTGAAGTGATAATAGATTTTCTGCTTTTTCTAAACGAAGTTTTGCGTTTTCGTCTTTTTCTTTTTTAGAATCGTATTTAATCTTTGCAAATTTATTTTTAAAGTTATTTCTAATCTTAATAATGCTGTCGTTTAGTGTAAAATAATGTTGTACATATTTGCTGTGAGACGCGCTGTGATTATTTGAAATTATAATTTGAAGTGCTTCTAATCTTTCATCAATACTATTTAGTTTGGTAGCAATATTGTAAGCAGCAAAAGCATTTTCATCTGATTTTTGAAGGTCCTTTTTGGCATAATAATCAGCCAAATGCAAATAACTTTCAATACTTCCATAAGTTTCTTTAAGGTTGTTTCTTGTTTGGAGTGCCTCCTTCATTAGAGCGAGTCCTTTTTCATCCATTCCATCTTTAAAATAAGCATAACCTAGATTATCTTGCATTGTTGATAAAGCTTGAGGAGTAAGCTTTTTTGATAATTTTTCACTTAATATAGATTCTATAAGGATAATCGCCTTATCATATTTTTTTTGGTAGATATAGACCGTAGCAATATTGCTCAAGGGCGTGTATTTAGCGACAAGATCGGGCTCGTCTTTTATAGATTCTTTATAGTAAAAAATAGCATCATCGTAAAGAGATAGTTCTTTATCAGCGACACCTAATGTATTATTTATTGAAGAGGTGTATGTATTCTTTTTTTTATAATAAGCTAAGGCTTCGGTAACAGTCTCTTTACTTCCATAGTAGTCTCCATTGACTTGTTGAATGAATGCCATTTCAATAAGTATGTATCCAATATTGGCACTGTCTTTTAAAGTTTCAAAAAGTTGTTTTGATTTATTAAACTGGTAAAAAGCCGTATTAAAGTTTTGTTTGGCTCTATTTTCAATTGCTTTATTTCGTAAACTAAATGCCTCTTTTTGGATAGGTTCTGTGTTAATATTGACAGTTTTTTTTTCCTGACAGGAAAGAAAAAGAAGCATAATAAAACAAAAAAACGGGGACCGTAACATATAAATTTACTTTCCCCGAAAATAGTAATTAATTAGATACTAAAAATATATTTATTCATCAGTTGGCGGTGGCGGAGGAAATTTTGTTCCGTCACCAGGACCATCAGCCTGAGTTGATTTAGAATGATCAATAATTTTTTCTGTTTTCTTTTTTGGCTGAGTTTCGTATTCGTCAGCAGTACAAGAAAATATCGTAAATAATAACGCAAAAGCGCTAAAAAGTAATAGTTTTTTCATTTTAATTTAATTTAGAAATTAGACATGAGTATGGCCGTCCGGAGTATATCCGAAGCTTATTAATGGCAATACCAAATTGATTTTTGGGAAGTAAACTGTGTAGAACTATAAGACGTTATTTGTACTTCCCGAATAAACTCGGTCTTACGTTTTCTACACTGTTTATTGAACTAGTTTTTGTTTTTGTTAAATCTGCAGATAAAACGTGAACTAATTTCTATGGCAAAGTAAAGGCGCTTTTAAGCCATTGTTTATAGGGGATTCCCAGAATTCCCGCGTTTTCCTGAGATTCCCAAGAAATCCTTAAAACAAAATAGAATGCACAATAAATTTAGGTTTGTTAGAATATATTACTTGAATGTAAAACCGACCTGACCGTTATTATAATAGATGCAAAAGATCCTAAAAAGGTTGTTTTGGACTATTAAAAAAAAATGAAATTCCTGTGCAGAGTTCATCCGTAGTTTGTTTATGGCAATATCAAATTGATTTTTTTTGGAAGTTGGCATGTAGAACTGTAAGACGTTATTTACACTTCCCGAATAAAGTTAGTCTTACGGTTTTCCACACTGTTAATTTGAACTAGTTTTATATATTTGTTTTAATCTGAAGGTAAAACGTAAACTCATTTCTATGGCAAGTAAAAGCGCTTTTAAGCCATTGTAGATTAAGGAATCCACAGAATTTCACGTTTTCCTGAGATCCAAAAAAATCTAAAAAATTCCATGCATCATACGTTAGAAGAATATAAAAAAGCGATTAAAATTAAATACGAAACAGAAAAAGAAGGAGAGTACTTTGATTACTTGTATAGCCCTTCTCGTGGAAAACTCCGTGATTTGTGCTGGCTTATTTTTGAGAATAACCCAACGCAAGACGATTTAAATGTTTTCAGAAATTTATTTTGTTTGGATTTTGATCATACTAAAAAGAATAAGTTTAAAGAACAAAAAGATAAGTTCAGGCCTATTGAAACTTTTTTTAAAGGTGAAACAGATCCGTTGAATATTGATGCAATAAATCTTGCAGCAATTATCGTCGATTTTCAACCGCGCCCTTTTAAAAAGTTTGATAAAAAATGTAGAATTGAAGAAGCAAAACAGATTGAAATTGCTGATAAAGCAAATGCAGTTGTTGAAATAGAAGAAGAAATCATAGTAGTAGAGCGTTTAGTGGAAAATGAAAATGAAGAGTCGAAAGAACATCCTGAAAAAGGAAATACTTTTTTTAATCTTGCAGCTATATTTTCTAAGAAAATAGGTCAGAAGCTATATCCAAGAAAAATAATTACGATTACAATTGGAGCGGTTGCTCTGGTGTCTTCTGCATGTTTATACTTTGTGCAGAAAAAAGATTAGAAAACAAAGTTTCTAAAGGATAGAGGGAAGCATTTCGAAAAATAAAATGCGTGAACAAGTAAAAAGAATAATTTTTTAAGAAGTAATTTAGGAGTCGAAAAAGTTTGTTTTTTGGCATATATTGACTGTTATTTATATCTTAAAGATAAGCAAAATTTACCAATAAACCTAATGAACATCAAGGAAATAACGATTTTTTTTGATTTTTTTCAAACTTTTTTTCGCTAATTTAGGCTTAGTTAATCTCTGGTCGGGAAGGAATAAAAACTGCTTTTTTTGGACAATCGACTTGAATAAAATTATTTATATTTATAAAACATTACAATAGATTTTAATCTCTGTAACTAAAAAATATCTTTTATGAAAAAGCTTTTAATACTACTAATTGTTTTATGTGTTTTCGGTTGTAAAAAATATGTTGTCTCTTTTGAACAGCCAACGAATATGAAACTTGATAATTTAAAACTGGAAGTACTTCTGGATAAAAAGAAAGTTCAGGAAATTAACTTAAAAGCAACAAATGCAATGCCTTCATATGAAACAGTAGCATTGTCAACATCAGATGGTGGAAAACATCTGCTTCAGGTTAAAGTAAAAGATACGATCTTTAGTTATGATATAAATTATCCCGAAGAAAAATATATTCTTTTGACAGCTCACTTAAAAGAGAATGGAAAGCTTCATATTGGAATTTTAAAACAGCAATATAAATTTAGATTTCATTGAGAGATTTTATTTCAACTATCAAATGACTTCACAATAATTCCTACAGGCTTTGATAGTTTTACATATCAGTTTTAATAAATTGAAATAATGGTATTTGCAATAATGTTTTTTAATAAGAAAAAAAATCCTTGAATGAAACATTTAAAAATAACATCATAAATATAAATAAGTTAGTAGCAACGCAGTTCTCAAAAATATAGAAATAATTAAAAACTTACTTATGTTTAAAAATTTAATTGAAGATTATGAAGACTTTGGAGATGCTTTAATCACCGAAATTCATTATAAGTCAAACTTTAATTATCAGGATGTTGCTAAAAGCGGTAATCACGAAGTAGATATATTAATAAGTTGTTTTAATAGAAATAGAGATTACGAAAGAGATTTGATAAAGATTACTTGTATAGGTATAAAAAGCATAAAAATTCAAAAATCAGAAAGGATGATCTTCGGTGCGTTGATGAAAGAGGAAGAGGGAATAATTACTCTCGATTTTTTTCCTATTGTTGATACTGTAACTGACAAGGGTGAATATGTTTTAAGGGAGAATATTGAATCTGAGTGTATTGTTAAATGTAATGAAGTAATTTATAAAGTGCTGGAATAAAAGCGAGCTGCTACCAGCTACTATAACGGATTTGGATGATTGGCTTAATTGAAAAGTTGGTTTTGTATTTGGCATGATTTGCTTCGCCTGTTTGCTATCGCTCGGGTGGCAAATCCGAAAATAGCGATTAATTTAGTTCCAAACTCAATATTACCGGGAAGTTAGCGGTCGTTTTAGCAAGCAACTTCTCTGATTTTAATGTTTATTATTAGTAACTAAAATTATGGACAAAGAAACATCTAAAGACGCTCTATTTATCGAGACCATAATTCATACTTCGGTTGAAAAAGTGTGGGAAGCATGGACCGAACCTACTGTCATAATGAAGTGGTTTGGATCTGATCCCAAGGGGAAAGTATTAAGTGCGAAACTAGATGTTAGGTCAGGCGGTAGTTTTGAAGTAGTATTTAAAGATGCTGACCAGACCGAGCATACTTGTCATGGCATTTATACCGAGATTGAAAAATTAAGTAAGCTAACATTTACCTGGCATTGGAAAAGCGAACCCGGCGTAGAATCTTTTATTGTTTTGTTGCTAACTGAAGAGGGCAAATCAACGAAAATGCAGTTTGAACATAGGGATTTTGGAAACGGTTCAAAACATGACTATGTAAAAGGTTGGCAAAGTACTTTTTTAAAACTTAAGCAACTATTAGAGGATAATCCTTAAAAGTATAGAGGGAAAAGAATAACGAACCGCTAACAGTTGCTACAAGGGATTTAGACGTTAAGTTTAATAGGAAAAAAAATAAAAATGAACAGGAACTTTCAAACATCCCCAATATTGATTTCTGAAAGGTTGACACTTCGGAAGCTTTCAAAAAATGATTCCGCAGAAATATTGCAATTACGCTCGGACACAGAAATAAATAAATTCCTTGACCGAAAGCCAAGCAAAACAGTAGAAGATGCCTTAAATTTCATTAATAGTATAATTGAAAATGAAAGCGAGGAACTTTTTTATTGGGCTATTACAAAGACTGGCGAGGATAAATTAATTGGTACAATTTGTCTATTTGACTTCTTAGGTGATTTAAAGAAATGTGAAATTGGATATGAGCTTCTTACTGAATATCACGGTCAGGGAATTATGATCGAAGCTGCAAAGAAGGTTATAGAATACGCAATTAAAATACTCGAACTAAAAACGATAGATGCACTAACACATAAAGAGAATCAAACCTCAACTAAACTTCTTCAAAAATTAAATTTTAAGAAATTAGAAGATATAGTCGAAGATAATCCAAATCTTATTCTATTTAGATTGACAATATAAAGTTATTAAAGCCCGAACAGCGAACAATTACTACTGCGGACTTGAGCAATTAGCTTAATGGAAAGTTAGTTTTGTATTTGAGATGATTTGTCAAATCTGAATAATGGGCTTAATTTAGTTCAAAACCCGCTGTAGTACCAAAACGTTGGCGTATTTTAGCCAATCATTCACTAAATAAGAAACAATGAAAAAAATTCTACTTTTACTTTTATTACTTTCAACTAAAACCTTTTGTCAGACTTCTAAAAACGAAAGTAAACTCAATCAAGCCGAAACTGAAGCTTTTATTTTGAAAGAAACGAAAGAAGGTGGAAAATTAGATTTTTTTACCCCGATAAAAGGTAAAGAATATAATGGCTTCCAAATTAAACCTGGTATTTATGCTTCAAATATTGAAATTGCATTGTATAAATGGGGAAAAACAAACTATGAGCTTGGAATTGAAAAACTCGATGATGTCCTTGAAATTTTCGTAAAATATAAAGGCAGAGAATTGAATGGAAAAGAAAAGTCATTAATTAAAATGGGATTTGATAGAGAATTAGAAAAGTAAACTATCACCAACAGTTACTAACTAAAATGTATTTGGGAAATTGGCTTAAAGGGAAAATGTATTTGGGATGATTTGGCAAATCCGTATAATGAGATTAATTTAATACCAAACCCGCTATAGTACCCAGAAAGTTACCAGCTATTTTATAAAAATCTTATATGAATGAAAATTGGTTATTTATAAAAACTCCAGACCATTATGGAAAAACTGAGATAATTCAGTTTGATGATAATGTCATTGATTATTTTAACGTTGAGAAAAGTGAAATTTCTTTAAAAATAGTAAACGAAAACAGAAACGAAAAACTAAGCGAAACGGAATATAAATTTATAAATCAAAATCGAATCAGATTTTTTAGAAATGGAAAAATTCATAAAGTTTTCAGCGATGAAAAGACTATAACTGAAGATTGTATATTTGAAGATGACTATGAAAAACTAAACGCTACTGAAACTGAATTGACAGAAAATGAAATTCAGAATTTAAAGTTTGAGTTCAATTGGAATGGAGAAAAAATGAATGTCAGCTTTAATCAAGTTTTGGACTCGCCAGTTATGCAGGAAATAAACAAACGTTTGAATAAAGAGGGAAGTAGAATTGTCTTAGGAAAACTAAATGAAACGCTATTTCTTTTACTTTACACAGACAATTATCTTGACAAACTAATTCCAATAAAATATGTAGACAGACAAAAGATTATTTTATATGGTTTCCCTAAAGAACCTTATGAAATTAATTGTCCAATAATAGGATAAAAAAAACAGCAGGTAACAGCTACTACAACGTATTTAGGCAATCGGCTTTAAAAGCGACAGCAATAAATAGCTCCTAAAAACCCCTATAAATTAAGATCATTATTAATTTCTGCTTCTTCAGATTCTTTAGTAAAATTTAATTCTTCTTCGATTTTTTTGCGGTCTTTTTTATTTTGTCTGATTAGAAAATAAACTAATAAAAAGACACCAATTACTATTGCTGAAATGATAAGCCAATTGATTTCCATAATGATGGTATTTAAGTTCTAAATCTTATTTATTTTGGGGATAAGAATTCACCAAACCATAAACCGGATTGTTTTATAGTTCTTTTTTGTGTTTCAAAATCAACGTGAATTAATCCGAATCGGGCGTTGTAACCTTCGGCCCATTCAAAGTTATCAGTAAGGCTCCAGACAAAATAACCATCGACATTCAGGCCTTCTTCTTTGGCTTTCAGAATTTGTTCTAAATGATCCTGAATGAAATGTGTACGTTTGATATCGTAAACTTTTCCGTTGGTAACTGTGTCAGGAAAAGCGGCACCATTCTCTGTAATTATAATTTTTCGGATGCCTTCGTAACTATTAAATCTTTTTAAGATATGATACAGGGCAGGAGGATAGACTTCCCAACCCATGTCGGTGGCGATGACATTTCTTTTTTCGGCGCTGATTAATTCGGCACCAATATAGGGAGTTAATAACGAAGCTTTCACCACTTCGCGCGTGTAACATTGCAATCCGATGAAATCAAAATCAAATGCCAGATTGTTAAGGTCATCTTCTTTGATATAATTATTCAGTTTTTTAAGAACCGACAAATCTTGCTGTGGATAACCCAATCCTAAAAGCGGTTCTATAAAAGTTCGGTTTAGTAAAGTATCAACCCGTTTTGCCGCTTCAATATCTTTTTGGCTTTGAGAAAAAGGCTCAATATGGGTGCAGGAGAAAGTGGTTCCGATATTAGCATCAGAAACAGTATTACGAAGGATTTTTGCACCAGCAACCGTAGCCAATGTTACATGATGCATGGCTTTTAGATAATTGGTAATTCCTTTTTTTCCAGGAGCATGAATTCCAAGGAAATAACCCGCTCCTGTAAAAACAGAAGGTTCGTTGATGACCATCCAGTTTTTGACACGATCACCAAAATGTTTCGCACAAACTTCAACATATTCTGAAAACCAGGAAACCGATTCACGATTGGTCCATCCGCCTTTGACTTCGAGCGCATGCGGCAAATCCCAATGGTAAAGTGTTACCCAAGGTTCGATACCTTGTTCGAGCAATGAATCAATGATTTTGTTGTAGTAATCTATTCCGGCCTGATTTACAGGATGAATTCCGGTTGGCATAATCCTGGGCCAACTGATTGAAAACCTGAAATTAGGAATATTTAATTGGCTTATAAGATCAATATCGTTTTGGTACGAATTATAAAAATCGCAAGCCGTTAGGGCATGATGGCCGTTTTTGACTCTTCCTTTTTGAGACGTAAAAACATCCCAGATCGAAGAACCTTTTCCGTCTGCATCATGAGCTCCTTCAATTTGGAAAGCAGCGGTAGAAACACCCCACAAGAAATCGTCTCCAAATTGGTTTTTGTGCAAAAATGAGTTCTCAACTTTATTCATTCAGTAGTACTTTCCTTTTAAATGTTGATTTATTAATGAAGGAAAGTAGAATACATAGCTCTTAGAAAAAGCCATTCTTTGAATGAAACCAAAAAATTTAGATTAAAGAATTTCATGACATTTAGTTTTATTCAAATTAATAAAACTAATGTGAATTGAGTGTAATGCTAAGATTATTAAAACGTTAAGAGAATTAAATAGGGACTAAAAAAGATATCAGTCTTCCCAACCGCAGAGTGTTAATCCGTAGCCTTGCGCCTGCGAAAGCGATACTTTGGTCAAAACGTGACGGCACGCGGTGAGTCCACGACAGTTTTCGTTATAATGGTATTTTTTTGCACCCGTTGGACCGCAGATATACACTTTGGTCTCAACAGGGTGAAAAGAGGTCAGGAAAATAAATAAAAAGAGTAGGCTATATTTCATTTGGGGAGCTTTATTTATTTGACAATTAATTGATATTCATTTCCTTTTTTATCAGTTGCTTTTAATTTTCCAAAAGCGATCCACTCGGTATTAATTTCAAGATCTGCAATGGAATCATTTTTCAATATTCCGGCACCATATTTTCCTGAAACATTTATGTTTCCGAAAACAGAATCATTAGTGCAGTTTATTCCTTTTACATCATAATTATATTCATAATGTCCAGAATTCCCTGTTCTGTATTTGTATTGATAAATATTGTCTACATGGTAAGTTTTGGCTTCTTCTGGTGTAATAGTTTTGCGGTCGTCAGCAGTAATCACCTCCTTATAAAATGTGTTTATTTTTTGAGGAGGTGGTGCAGCTGCTTTTTCGCAGGAAACTATTGCTAATAGGAAAAATGTGAGTAAGTAGTTTTTTAGCATAGGCGTTGTGTAAAGTTATTTTATGCCTGATAAAAGTAATTGGAACTGGTAATTTATAAATGCGTAGTTATACGGGATTATTTACTCTGCTTTCGTTAATATAAAATCCTCGATAATTTTTTCCATATTACAAGGCAGGTCAGCATTTTTAATCTCAAAATGTTTTATGTTCATTTCTGTAAACCATTTAGTCCAGTAGGCTTTAATTACTTTTTCTTCGTATGGATTGATTTTACTCGGATTTATTCCTAAAACTAAAACCTCAAGATTTGATAAATCAGTATTTATTTTAATGAATCCAAAATCCTGATCTTTTATTTTCTGTTCCCAGTCCTGAGTATTCAAACCATTCTTTCGGATTAGTTCCGGAGTAATGAACGTTGTGCGATTTTTTTCTTTTATCACAGTGCTTTCATAAAACATATAACCGTCAGTTAGTATGATAAGAATGTTTCTGTATTTATTTTCAATACATTGATCTTTTACTTTATTATCAAAAAAACTCCAGATGTCAGAACCAATATATTTATTGTCCTTTAATGCCGATTCATATATTTTGGATGTCTTCGTTGCATAACTAGCATTGATAGAATTTAATAAATCTTTTGAAGCATTATTTTTATCAATAGTGATTCTCAAATTCCTGGCTATTGTGTTAATCTCCGGATCAAGAGGTTCAGGATTAAAAAACAGTTGCATTCTATCGTCAATTTGTCTGATCCTTTTTGATTTTAGATGTTGTGTAAATGCTTCAGAAACCGATTTTATATAGCCCAAATCCCTTTGATAATATTGCATTGTTGGGTTAGGGTTTTTATCAATACTAATTCTGTCTGATAAATCTAAAAGTAAGCTGATATTATAATTTTCTATTACAGACGTTTTAGTCGGGATTTCCTTTTCTTCTTTATCTGAATCTTGCTTACATGAAAAAACAGAAACTAATAATGCTGTCATCACGATTGTTTTGGAAATGTTTTTCATAATACTAGTTTTTAGAATATACTAAATGTTGAAAGTCAGGGTCGACTAAATTCAGTTTTCCAAGATGCTCTTCAGACAAGTTTTCGCAACCTTCCAACAGTTCTACTTTTTCTTTGTGCGGTAAAGCTATTTCAGTATTAATGGCCTGAAACCAGCCTTCTTTATACTGATGATGGTAATGAAGATATTCTTTTACTGGAAAAACAAAGCCATCAATTTTAGATTGCAATTCTGAATTTTTTCCGTTGAGTGTTATAACTTGTTGTTTAAAATCATTGATTTTTGCAATAATATCAACTTTCAATTTATCTAAATCGATTTGTTTTTCTTTTTTACCTCTGATAAAAGCCCTGATTTTATCAATGTTTTCAAATTCTTTCATTACAAAATCGAAAACAAGTCCCCAAATAATATAAACTACAAATCCTGCGAATATAATCATCCAAAATTCAGCTTCACCTAATGCAATATTTAAGTTGTAAGGAGAAGAATCTGTTGTTTTGTTAAACTCATATATCTTTTTTTCAATTTGATAAGCCAAAAGAGCATCAAATAAAAATGTTGTTATAAATAGGCCAATCATTCTAAAGATGTTTTTAATACCTTTTTCTTTTTGGACCATATGAATTACATAGCCTAATCCCATAAATACAAACGGAATCGTAATTACCAAAACGCCTTCGAGCCAGCTTGCTTTAAAAGAATTTGTCAAGGCATTTGCATCAAAAATGGCAGCTGTTAAACTATCATTGGCAAACTCTTTGAAAAAAGCAGAATAAGATGCTGAAATATAAAATACTAGTAAATAAAGTGTTATCGGTAATAATAGAAATAACCCGATATAGAATTGGGCTTTTAAGCCTTTACCATCTTCGATTCCGTATTTATCAGGATTTCGTTTTACTTCGATAATATCGCTCTTTATTTGATCAATTTCATCATTAATATCCTGTTCTTTCTTTTCAAAAATTCCTATTGCGGCTTCAGATTTTTTAAGCTCAGTTCTGTTTTTTTCCTGTTCTTCTCGGTAAGGCTGTTTTAACCTGTCCTGTTCTAATTTTTGTTTTCGGCATTGATCTTCAAAACTCATATAGAGATTTTGCAGACATGCTTTTAAAACAATAGGTTTTCCGGTTGCTTTTACTGAAGCTGCAAATCCGCTTTGATAATAGGTTATTCTTATTTGTTCTCTGTCTTCTTCATTGTCATCAAAAGTTTTGACAGAAGAATCGTCAGCTTTTTTTATACTGAATAGTTGTGTAAGTGATTTCATAACTTAAGAATTTAATTGACTAATAATTTCTTCCTTCTGTATATTTTTCTGAACACAATCAATGAGGTAGGAAGAAAGTTCATTAATGTTTTCATCCAAAAAATTAAATTTCCTGCAATATTTTTTGAGCATATTTAATTCGTCATCAGTAATTTTTTCGTCGGCCCAAATGATTCTTGTAAAATCATATAAATATTCAATACGGGTATTCAAATCTTCAGGAACAATAAACTCCGTATTAATTGGATTTAGGAAAAGTTTATCCAATTCTTCTCTCGGAATTCCTCTTTCGTCGGCAAAATGATACATCATTTGCAATTCTAATACATCAAATCGATCATCTGATAATGCCATTTGATATAATCTTAGAAAATGACTTTTTAGTTCTAGTGTTATCATTGTTTGATTTTTTTATTTTAAATTTTCGCATGCTGTTCCATCGCCATCAGAATCTAAGTTTTTATAACAGGTTTTATTGCTGTTATAGGCAGATTGTGCTGCAGATTGAGATGAAAAATCACTGCAAGTTTTGGTTGGACAATTTGAACTTGGAGTATTGCTTGTTACATCTGATGTCTCTGAAGATTCCGAACAAGAAATTACAGAGCCTATTAATACTGATAGCAAAAAAATAAGTATGCATCCGCTATTTTTCTTCGTATAAGATCTTGATCGTGTATTAGCGAAATGTCCTTGAACATAAGTTCCGTCTTTTTTATAATATCCTTTTCTATATCCCATGATTATAAATGTTTTAGTGTGAAAATTAAAAATGTTATGATTCCTGTAAATGCAAATAATACGATACAGCCGCTATTTTGGTATCTCATTCCTGATATACCTATTTTTACAGAATAACCGTTTTTGCTAAATGTTCCCATTTTTGTTCTTAAGCTTGGAGAAATTCCGGATTTACTAATATTTAATCCGAGTCCTCCTCCAAGTCTGATTCTTTTTTGAAATCGAAAGCCCATGATTTTTAGCTTGTATGGCAATCCTCACAACAAGTTTTGCAGCCATTCGATTGTGAATAGGTTTTCTTTGCTTCTGTTACTGCAGGTTTACAGTTTGAAAATTCTCCTAAGGATTTTCTATTTGCTGCAATTGGCAAATATTTGCAATCATCTGTATGAACTTCATGATCTCCATTTGATTGCGCGTTTTTGTTTACATAATAATTTTTCATGATTTTGATTTTAATTGATTAATCTTTCAGCAATTTCTTCCCTCTCAATTATTATTTGAGAAGGAAGAATCATTAGTATTTTGTTATCTATTGGATTTTTGAAAATTTGAAAGTTTCCTCTGCAATTTTGATATCGAAAACGAAGAGCTTTCAATCCACTGATGAACCCTTCTTTTTGAGTTACTTCAAATACATAATTGGAACAGGATTTTTTAAAAATGCATTTTTTTCTTTTAGCTGAGGGAATGCAATTCCAATACATTTTAATAGCAAAGAGTATTAGATGTTTCATCTTTTTTGAAAAACAACCATTTGTCTAGTTGTTGTATAACCAGGTTTAGCTCCCAGGCCAAAACAACCAGTTTCTGGATGAACAAATGTTGATACGCCTTCTAAACGAACATATTCCCAACCTTGATTAGTAAAATGTTTTATCATACTTTCAAGTTGTTCGGCAACATGTTCAGAAGTTCCTTTAATTGGATCAATTGTGGCGACAAATGGTACTACTTTATATTCCATGATTTTTTTGGTTTAAATGAATGTTTAAATTAATTTATAATTCAAACTTAAACCTATTTGAAATCAGTATTTTACGGAAATCCATAATCGTGAAATTTAGTTTTCAGAAATAAAAAAAGCCCCCGAAGGAGCTTTGAAAATTATATAGGAATGAGATCTAAATAATCCCCATATCTTTAGTAATAGAAACTAAATGAACCGTATTATTAGCTTTAAAAAAGTCTTTTAATTTAGAAAGTCTTTTTTCCATAGCACTTTTACTCTTGGGTTTTATGCCGGAGTCTTTTAGAATTTGTATAATATCATCTTGCGGAGTTCCAAGTGATAAATGCTTCAAAATCAAAATATCAATATCATCTATTTCGTAGTTGTTTTTATCTTGTAAAGCAGAAGCAATTTCTGGCGAAATAAAGGTTTGATCAGAGGTTGAAATAATATGGATCGCTTTTTTAAGTTCTTCGATACTATTTCTGC
This sequence comes from Flavobacterium sp. Root420, assembly GCF_001427905.1. Taxonomy (GTDB): domain Bacteria; phylum Bacteroidota; class Bacteroidia; order Flavobacteriales; family Flavobacteriaceae; genus Flavobacterium. Next base: position 70,225 of record NZ_LMEF01000004.1, on the reverse strand, counting down.
CTTTTAAAACATAACCATCGATTTCCGGGTTTTCAAAAAGAGATCTTATACGATAACTTTTATCTTCGACAGAATAAGCTATGATTTTGATATTGGGTTGCAGTTCACGAACTTGTTGTATTAAGTCGTCACCGCTGGCAATTGTTGAATTGCGAGAATCTGCCTTGAATGACAAATCACTAATCAATAAATCATATGGCTCATTGTCCTGAATGGCTCTTCGTATTTTTAGAAAAGCATCATCACAATATTTTGAATGTTGAAAATCTACAATACCAAGATCTTTTAAAACTTGTTCAATTCCTAAATTAATACTATCGAAATCTTCGGCTATAATTACTTTTTTAAACATATGGCTTTTATTTAGGCAGCGTTATTTTTACTTTAAAACCTTTGTTTGGTTCAGTGTCAAAAATAATAGATCCTTTTATAGCCAGAATACGGTTTTCCATATTTTGGAGGCCATTTTTGTTAATTTTATTTTTTATACTGCCTTGACCATCATCTACGTAGTCAATAATTATCATTTTTTGATTGCTGTCAAATTTCACCACTACTCTCGATGCAGCGCTATGTTTTTTCATATTCACCATTAATTCCTGCAAAACCCTATAAACAGCAATCTTTTTTATGTCATCAATTGCGTCCCAATTTATTTTTTCAATACTATTAATAATCACATTTGTTGTGTTGCTATTATAAGTAGAAAGCATTTCTTTTAAATTGGCTGAGAAATTTTCTCCGGTATCAATATCATTGTTTTCCTTCGAAATTCCACGAACGCGGGTATAAATATGATCCAGTTTTTGAATTAAAGTTTCTTTCGTGTTTTCGTTTGTTAAAGGTTGCGTTTGGGTAAAAGTGATAGCATGAAAAACGTCATTTGCCAATTCATCGTGAATATCTTTAGCAATTCTGGTTTCGGTATCGTATGCTGTTTTAATTTTTCCGATTCGATTTCTGTTGTCTAAGTGTTTTTTCAAGTACGCCCCCAAAAATAAAAGTATAATGAAAGTGGCAATAAATATGATTTTTTCTTTTTCCGCATCTTTAAGAGCCAATAAGTTCTCCGCTTTTTCCAAGCGAAGTTTTTGATTCTCATCTTTCTCTTTTTTCGAATCATATTTAATCTTGGCAAATTTGTTCTTGAAGTTGTTTCTGATTTTGATAATACTGTCATTCAAAAAAACATATTTTTGAGCATATGTTGTATTGCGAATAGAATTGTTTGTCATTAAAAATGATAAAGCTTCTAATCGTTCATCAATACTATTGAGTTTTGTAGCATTTTGATAAGCCAATTGAGCATACTGATTTGATTTTTTAGTATCGGTTTTTGAATAGTATTCGGCTAAATGTAAACAACTTTCGATACTTCCGTAAACATCCTCAGTTTGATTTCTAAGATTAAGACTTTCTAGCATTAACGCGAGTCCTTTTTCATTCATTCCTTTTTTAAAATAAGCGAAACCAAGATTATCTAAAATTCTAAGTTTTCTTTTTGTTGGTGGTTTAGCAAGTGATGAATTTTTATTTAGGAGTGATTCTAAGATTTTTATTGCCTTGTCATATTTTTTCTGCTGAATATAAACGACTGCAATATTATTTAAAGGAGCTTGTTTCGATGATTCGTCTTTTACACCTTTTAGTGCTTCACTGTAATAGTAAATTGCATCGTCATAAATAGAAAGTTCCTTATCAGCAATCCCAAAAAAATTGTTTACAGCTGCAAGATAATTTTTGTCTTTTCGGATATAAGGCAAAGCTTCTGTCAATGTTTCTTTGCTTCCATAATAATCCCCATTCATTTGCTGAATATATGCCATCTGGATGAGGTTAAAAGAGATATTACTACTGTCTTTTAATTTCTCAAAAGCTATTTTTGATTTATTAAAATTATAAAAGGAAGTATTAAAATTACTTTTTTGGAAATGAGCTATTGCTTTTTCCTGTAAAAGAGAGGCTTCTTTTTTATTTGGATTTACAGTAGTGCTTATAGGAGTTTTGTCCTTACAAGAAATAAGGAAGAAAAAGATAAGCAAACAAAAAATCGGGGATCGTAACATTTAATTTACTTTCCCCGAAATTACTTATTTATTATGTACTAAAGATTTTTAATTAGTCTTTTTTTGGTGGCTGAATAATGATTGGATCATCTCCAGGACCATCAGCATAGGATGGAGTTGCAGGACTAATTTCTTTTTTTACTTCAGTTGCAGACTTGTTATCTGATGTTTCTTCATCATTTGTACAAGATACGAATGCCCCACTGGCAACTAAACACGCTAATATATAAACTTTTTTCATCTTACTTCGTTGTTAAAAATTGGACGTAGATCAGCCTGTTCGATAATGAAATCGAATTTTTTTGTGCTGATTTTCAAACCGCACCCTGCGGAATGTTTTTGAATTTTTGTTTGGGAAGTGAAGTATGTAGAACAGTAAGATTTTATTTATACTTCCCGGATAAACTCCGTCTTACGGTTTTCCATACTTTTTAAGTGAACTAGTTTTGTACATTTGTTTTGACCTGCAGACCAAAACGTTAACTAATTTTGTTAAGGCAAATTTATGTGGAGTTTAGGGCTGTATTGATCAGAAAGTCAGGAAAGTCTAATGTATTTTTTTAAAGTCGGGATAAGTTCTAGGAAGTCAAAAGAAGTCCTAAAAAGTAGAATAAAGTACTTTAGAAAAAGTTTTAAAAAGTTCAAATGCCTATGTCAAACTTTACTTTTGAAGATTACAGAAAAGCTATTAAAGCCAAATATGAAAAAGAAATTGAAGGGGATTATTCAAATAATTTGAGTTCGCCAACTGCTGCAAACCTTAGAAATTTATGCATCAAAAGATTTACATCAAACACTAATAAAGAGGACTTACTTACTTTTGAATCTTTTTTTGATTTTCCATTTGATAGGGATAAAAAGAATTTGTTTGGAGATGATGAGCTGAATAAATTAGAAGCAGTTAAGAGATTTTTTTTAGGTAAGACAGAGAGGCCAACCGAAGATACTATTCAATTGGCCGCAATACTTGTGGACCTTCAACCAAGACCTTTTAATAAATTTAGGAAACAAATAGATGAAGAAGATTTAGAATTGATAAATGAGTTGAGAGTTAATGATAATTCTGGTAAAGATGTTTCTTCTGATATTTGGAGTGACAAAGTAGAAATCGAAAACCCAAACGATTCAAAAAAAGATTTTGTTCTGGAAGAATCCGAACCGCTTGACAATCAGAAAACTGAATTAGCATCAATGCCAATATCGACTTTTAGTACTAAAGGCAAGGAATCAATATTAAAAAAAATAAAATACTTAGCAATTACAGTTGTTTTAATTGGATTAGGTTTAATTATTTATTTTGCCCTATCACAAAAACAATGCATGCAATGGTCCAATGATCATTTTGAAATGGTAGATTGTGATCAAAATACCGAAGGATTTGTAATGTCGGGAAAAATAGAACGATTTGATGAAAGTAAGTTTGGACTTAAAAAAATAAAAGTCTGCGATACGACAACCTGCTTTATAAATGGAGAAGCAATTGTTTGGTATGCAAAAACAAGTAGTGATAAAGCAGATTTCTTTAATACACACGGAAGACATCCTGAAAATGATAAGCCGTTAAGGCCAGTAACGGATTATATCATAAACAAATACGGAGAAAAAAGTGTCCCCAAAAAATAAAAAAACCGCCAAAAATCATTTGTGATTTTGGCGGTTTCTATACTCTTTACTCTTTGCTCTTTCTTCTATTCTCTAAAAAAAAATCAATTATTAGCAGTCTTAAAACCAGTATCCTGCGGAAAAAGTAAACTATTCAACTGAACATCTCTTTCATAAACATCGGGAAAAAATCCAATTTCACCATCTTTGTTAACCCAGGCGGTAAAATAACCAATATAAATTGGTACTTTTTTCTTTAGCATGCAAGGCGTTTCTTTTACGCCACTCATAGCTTCATTTATTTTGTCAACCGGCCAGTCCGGATAATCCCTTAGCATTGCAATAGCCAGTTCTTTTGCTTTTTCGACATTGATGCAACCGTGGCTGAAAATACGTTTCTCAAAACCAAACAAACTTTTAGAAGGGGAGTCGTGCATATAGATATCATTCGGATTCGGAAACATAAATTTCACTAAGCCTAAGGCATTATTAGGTCCGGGTTTTTGCCGTACTTTTCCTCCATTCCATTCCATATTATGATCGGCCAGATAGTTTTTCTCTTCTGCCATTTTCAATTTTAATTCATTTTTAATGATGCTGCTCGGCACATACCAATACGGACTAAAAACAATACGATCTATTTGACCGCTAAAAATAACAGTTTGGGTTAAGGGTGTTCCTATGAAAACATTGGAGACAATATCATAATTCCCGTTTCTAACATAATATAATCGAAATGACGGAATATTAACCATAACATATTCGCTTTGGTTTTCCAGGGTTGGTGGAATCCATCGGCAGCGCTCCATGTTTAACATCAGCGTTTTGATACGATCACTTATAGGTTCATTCATTTGATTGATATGATCTTTGGTGATAATATAGTTTGGAGTCAGCACATATCTAGCTTTGTACTTCATGATGGCATCCATCAGTTCCCGATCATAAAAGTTGCTTTTAGAATCATTCGCTAAGTCACCAATAACAAACAATCGTGTTCTGATTTGTGCAATTGTTTTTGAGGTGTCATCTGGCCTTAAATCTTTAAAAGGCGTATCCATTTCAATTGTAGTCCAGGTATTGTTCTTTTCGATTTCACGATATTTTTTAAGAACTTCCTGAAGTTTATAATATTGACTAAAAAGCACATGATTATTTTGATCTAACAAATTCGGATTACTGGAAATAGAATCTAATAAAGTCTCATACGATATTTTTTTCTTTGGCAAATACCATTCAAGTTTATTCTGTGCAGCTGCATCCATTCCCTGATACACATGTTTCGCATAAAGGATGTACATAGAGCTCAATAAAAGTTCGGTGTCTGATTCTGACACTTTATCAGTTGAATCTTCATCAAAAACCTCATCGATTTTATTTTTATAGGGAATTTTAATCTGAACGCCTTCTTCATAAGTTGAATTTAACTTATGATACATTAAATGCCCAAATTCGTTTATGTCATTCCCACTGTACCAAATGGCTTTATACGATCTGTCTTTATAAAGGGCTGAAACATCGTTTTGATAGTCTTTTAATTGGGAATATTTTTTAAAAAAGGCCAACAAGGTGGCATTGTCAATAGTTGGCGCGGCATAGTTATCAAAAGAAATATTGGGAATAAAAAAAACTGCTTTCTTATTCCCGGAAAGACGATTCTCTTTCGAATACCCGAAGGAAGAAACAATAAAGCAAGAAATTAAAAAGATTGTCAGAGTAAAATTTTTCATTTTTTTTCAGTTTACATTACTACTATTTACCAAATGGTCAATGCAGGTTGAGGTAATTAAAAAAATGATTTGGGGAAATCGTTTTGAATGCCAATTTGTACAATCAAATTTAGAAAAAAAATGGTATTATTCTTTCATTTATTCCCGATTTAAAACTGATTTTTTTAGTTAATTTTTTATTGAATCACAAGACTTTTAGTCAAAATAGTACTGCTTGATTTATTAGGTTCATCCGGCTGATGACCGCCAATGGCAATTTTAATCTCGCCATTGTATTCCTGATAAACACCTTCAGCAGTAACATGAGATAAATCTTCCGGAGAAAGTGTAAAAGATATGATTTTGCTTTCTCCTGCTTTAAGACTGATGCGCTCAAATCCTTTTAGGGTTTTAAGAGGCGCCTTTATAGCTGTATTTTGATTGATGACATACAATTGCGCTACTTCTTCTCCGGCCATTTTGCCCGTATTGGTGATGCGTACAGAAACTGAAATGTTTTTTCCTTTAGCAATTTTCGATGGCATTTTTAGCTCATCATATTTGAAGGTAGTATAACTCAAACCGTATCCAAAACTGTAAAGTGGAGTTCCTTTAAAATAACGATAGGTTCTGTTATCCATTTTATAATCTACAAATTCAGGTAAGTCCAAGTCGCCTTTGTAAAACGTAATTGGCAATCTTCCACCCGGATTATAATCTCCAAAAAGAATATCCGCCACGGCTGTTCCGGCTGCCTGTCCGCCATACCACGCATTTACAATAGCAGAAACATTTTGAGCTTCCCACGGAATAGCGATTGCGCTTCCGGTCATCATGACGAAAATAACTGGTTTCCCTGTCTTTTGAAGTGCTTTCATCAATTCAGTTTGTACCGCTGGCAATAAAATCGAAGTACGGTCTCCACCTTTAAAACCCGGAAAATTTACTTTCATTTCTTCACCTTCTAATTGAGGTGAAATTCCGCCGACGAAAATAAATGCATCTACATCTTTTAAGCGATTGACAAGCGCTGTAAAATCGGTTTTTTTATAATTTCCGGCATTCAGGGCAACGTTACCTTTTCCTTCTCCCTGCCAATATTCCACTACCAAATTATAAGCAGTTCCTTTTGTTGTTTTCAGTTCAAAAGTTTGTCCGCCCCATCTGTTTTTTGACCAGGCATTTAGTTCTTCTTTTCCATTTACAAGAAAACGGTAGCCGTCGTCTGCAGCCAGTTCAAAAGTAATGCTTCCATCTTCAGCTGCCGTAAAGTTGGTCGTATATCGCGCCGAAAAATTATTGGCTTTGATGTTTTGAACAACCGCCTGGCCTTCCTGCCAAAAATGATTCAATTCCGTTTCTATCCTTGTAACTTCAGGTTTTCCTGCAAGATCCTTGTTATTGAAATATTCCGCTTTAAAGCCTTGTTTACCTTCAAAAGCATATTGGTTTTTAACATCAGCATACACTAATAAGGTATCGTTTGTAAAATTGATGGCTTTCTCATAAATCACTTCAGTGTTGGCGCCTAATTTATCTTTAATGCCTTGTAACACAGTTGATAGTTTGGAAGGTGTTCCGTTGTAATTCCCTAAAATAGAAATCGAATTATCTGCATTTGGACCCAGAACTGCTATCTTTTTTATTTTTTTACTCAGAGGCAACGTATTGTTTTCATTTTTAAGCAAAACCATCGATTGATGGGCCATTTTTAAAGCATGTTCCTGATGTGGGGCACTTTCTAATACAGAAGCTGGCGTCTGGGCATATTTTACCATTTCGACAGGATCAAACATTCCTAATCGGAAACGAATCATGAAAAGTCGTTTTACCGAAATATCAATTTGTGATTCCGGTATTTTTCCGGTTTTTACTGCTTGTACCAAAGCTTTGTAAGCGTCTGTTCCGCAGTCAATATCCGTTCCATGGAAAACTGCATCTGCAGAAGCAGACGCCGCATCCAGATGTGTTTTATGATTTTTGAAGAAATCGTCAATCGCCCAACAATCTGAAGTTACATAACCATCAAATTTCCATTGCTTGCGCAAAATATCCGTCATCAAAATATCGCTGGCACAACAAGGCTGTGTTCTGAAAGCATTGTACGCACACATTACACCGGCAACCTTAGATTCGGTTACCAATTTTTTAAATGCTGGTAAATAGGTATCCCAAAGTTCATAAGGCGTTACATCAACATCAAAAGTATGGCGTAAAGGTTCAGGACCGCTGTGAACGGCATAATGCTTCGCACAGGCTGCGGCTTTTAGATATTTTGGATCATCTCCTTGTAATCCTTTAACAAAGAAATCGCCTAAAGTAGCAGTCAAAAACGGGTCTTCGCCATAGGTTTCCTGTCCGCGTCCCCAACGAGGATCACGAAAAATATTGATATTGGGTGTCCAGTACGTAAGGCCAAGATAACGTTCATTGGTTCGGCCTAACTCAACCGCTTTATTGTAAATCGCTCTTCCTTCCAAAGCGGAATAATCGGCCATTTTAAAAAGCGAATTTTTATCAAAAGTGGCTGCCATGGCAATAGCCTGCGGATATACAGTGGTTTTAAAAGGAGTTCTTGCAACACCATGAAGTGTTTCATTCCACCAGTCGTAAGCCGGAATGTCTAATCTCACAATTGCCGGGGATGAATTCAGCATTTGCGAAACTTTTTCTTCCAAAGTCAAACGGTTTACAAGATCGTTTACTCTGGTTTCAAAGCTTAAAGTTGTATTTTGAAAAGGAAATTTCTCTTTTTTATCCTGTGCACTAGCATAGATTGAAAGAAAAGAAAATAGTATGATTTGATAAAGAGTGATTGATTTTTTCATAGGATATTTTTTTTAAACCATTTTTATTTAATTTTTAAAGTATTATACACACTTACTAAAATTCCCTAAAAAGGAGGTATATTTTTATTATAAAACTTTATTGCAACCGATTGTGTAAAGAAAGAAAAAATAATTTAATTTTACAGAAAATTTATCAGGAATTTATTTCTCAGAAATAGCGGAAATAGGAAGTCAGGCAAATTTTAATGTTGATTTACAATGTGAAATCCCATTATTTTATTTATAAAATTTTATGGAAGAAAGTAGAGATGTTACCATTTATGATATTGCGCAGCGAATGAATTTGGCGACTTCGACGATTTCACGCGCTTTAAAAGATCATCCTACGATTAGTGATAAAACCATAAAAAAAGTAAAAAAAGTTGCTGAGGAAATGGGGTTTCGCCCTAATATTTTGGCGGCTGGTTTACGTGGAAATTCGACCAAAATCATTGGGGTTTTAGTAACCCGAATTAATAGGCCTTTTATTTCATCACTTATAAGCGGTATTGAAGAAGTTGCTCAAAAAGCGGGTTATAGCGTTATGATTACGCAAAGCCATGATTCTTATGAAGATGAGGTTAATTTATCAAAGGCGCTTTACGACAGCCGGGTTTGTGGTATAATTTGCTCGTTGGCAATGGCTACACGCGATACTGGTCATTTTCAGAAGTTTATAGATAAAAATATTCCTTTGGTTTTTGTTGACAGGGTGCCTAAAGATTTTAGCACCTATCGTGTTATGATTGATAATTATTCTGCCGGTTATAAAGCAACAAAACATTTGATTGAACAGGGTTGTACCAGAATTGCCCACATTACAGGTTCGCAATACCGAAATACCTATAGCGAACGAAAAAGAGGTTATATCGATGCTTTATTAGAAGCTAATCTAATTGTAGATGAGAGTCTTATAACAGAAACCAACTTGTCTTTTGAAGAAGGTGAAGTTGTTGCTAATGCTTTATTTGATTTGCCAAATCCGCCTGATGGTATCTTTGCTTCAAACGATACTGCTGCAGTTGGTGCCATTCAGGTAGCGAAAAGAAGAGGCTTGAAAATTCCGAAGGATATAGCTATAATTGGTTTCAATGATGATCCGATTGCGTCTATTATTGATCCGGGATTAACTACTATTTCGCACCCGGCAGTAAAGATGGGGCAGACCTCAGCCAAGAAAATACTGAACCATTTAAAGTCGGCTAAAAAGAATCCTGCTACTCCAAAAAAAGATGATATTACAGAGGTGACTTTTTTAAACACTGAAGTTTTAGTTCGTGCTTCTTCGAATAGAGGAAAGTAATTTTCTTCTGATATATTGAAAAGCTCCTGCCAGGTATTCCTTTTTTTTACAAAACAATTTCTATTCAATGAAAAATTTTGATGTAAAATTTTTTTCTTAAAATGCAATGCTATATTTTTACGCAACCGATTGCAACTTTTAAATTTAATCATTCAAAAAACAGCTGATGCGATATCCAAAGAAACATTTATTTATACTCTCAATTTTTCTGCTTTTGTTTTCATTTAAAACAATGGCTCAGAAAGATTATAAATTATGGCTTCAGTATGATAAGAAAACAAGTACTGAAATCGTTTCAAAATATTTGGCTGATGTTCAGGGAATCGTTTCTTTAGGGAATTCTGAAACTTCAAAAATTGCTTCAAAAGAATTAGAAGTTGGATTAAGCGAAATGTTCGGAAATAAAATTGGTATTAAATCAAAAGCGGAAGGAGGTAAAAATATCATTATTGGATCTAAAGAAGTACTAAGTCCTGAAATTCAAAAGGAAATTGGAAATTTTGATCAGATTAATGAGGAAGGGTTTATCATAAAATCCATTTCGATAAAAAATAAAAATCAGATTATCATTACGGGTAAAAAAGATATTGGCGTTTTATATGGCGTTTATAATTTTTTGAGATTGGTTCAAACCAATAAGTCTATCAAAAAATTAAACATTGTTGACGCACCAAAAACGAATATCAGAATCTTAAATCACTGGGATAATTTAGACCGAACTGTCGAACGCGGTTACGCTGGTTTCTCTTTATGGAACTGGCAAAAACTACCTGATTTTATAGATCAGCGTTATATCGATTATGCAAGAGCAAATGCGTCAATCGGAATTAACGGAACAGTTTTGACCAATGTAAATGCGAATGCTTTAATCTTAACACCTCAATATTTAGAAAAAGTTGAAGCTCTCGCCAATGTATTCAGACCATACGGAATAAAAGTCTATTTAACTGCCCGTTTTTCGGCACCAATCGAAATTGGAGGTTTAAAAACAGCAGATCCAAAAGACATTGACGTAGCCAATTGGTGGAAAAACAAAGCCAAAGAAATTTATAAAAGAATTCCTGATTTTGGCGGATTTCTGGTAAAAGCAAACTCAGAAGGACAACCCGGCCCTCAGAATTATGGAAGAGATCACGTTGACGGAGCAAATATGCTGGCTGATGCCGTTGCGCCTTTTGGTGGTATAATTATGTGGCGCGCTTTTGTGTATTCAGAACATGATGCCAATGACAGAGCCAAACAAGCTTATGCCGAATTTGTACCGTACGATGGAAAATTTAGAGACAATGTAATCGTTCAGGTGAAAAATGGCGCGATCGATTTTCAGCCTCGCGAGCCTTTTCATCCCATGTTTGGAGCCATGCCCAAAACACCTTTGATGATGGAGTTTCAAATCACGCAGGAATATTTAGGTTTTAGTACACATTTGGTTTTTCTTCCAAAATTATTTCAGGAAGTTTTAGAATCAGATACCTATCAAAAAGGAAAAGGTACGACGGTTGCCAAGGTTATTGATGGCACTTTAACGAAAACAAAACTGACCGGAATTGCAGGGGTTTCGAACATCGGAAATGATTTAAACTGGACCGGACATCCTTTTGCACAGGCAAATTGGTATGGCTTTGGAAGATTGGCGTGGAATCCAAATTTAGATGCAGATGTTATTGCTGATGAATGGTTGCGATGTACTTTCTCTAATGATGAAAATTTCATTAAACCAGTTGCAGCAATGATGCTGGAATCGCGTGAAGCAGTTGTCAATTATATGACACCGCTTGGTTTGCATCATATTATGGATACCGGTCACCATTACGGTCCGGGTCCGTGGGTTTCAAATTTATCGCGACCAGAATGGAATCCGGTATATTATCATAAAGCAGATAAAAACGGTCTTGGTTTTGACCGCTCTAAAACCGGAACCAATGCCACAGCACAATATGCACCTGAAGTAGCCAAAATTTTTGATAATTTAGAAACCTGTCCCGAAAAAGATTTATTATGGTTTCATCATGTTTCCTGGGATTATAAATTGAAAAACGGACAAACGCTTTGGAATGGTTTGGCGTTAAAATATCAGGAAGGCGTAAATCAGGTGGCAGCCATGCAGAATGTTTGGAATAAAACCGAGAAATTTGTTGACTCAGAGCGTTTTAAAGAAGTACAGATGTTATTAGAAATTCAGTATAAAGAAGCAAAATGGTGGCGAGATGCGTGTTTGCTTTATTTCCAACAATATTCAGGTAAAGAATTGCCAGCTGGAGTAGAGAAACCAACACAAACTTTAGATTATTTTAAATCCTTAAAATTCCCTTTTGCACCGGGAAATTAAATATTCAAATTAAAAAATATGAGCACAAAAACAGCAATTGTAACCGGAGGGAATTCGGGTTTGGGTTTTGCAACAGCAAAGAAATTATGTGATAACGGAATCAAAACCTATATAATTGGAAGATCAAAAGAGAAAACAGAAGATGCCTGCAAAGAAATTGGAGCCAATGCAATTCCGGTTATTTACGACTTAAATAATCTTGCAGGAATTCCAGCTATGATTGAGAATATTATCAAAGAAAATTCGATTGATATTTTGGTAAATAACGCTGGAATCAACCTTAAAAAAGAATTTTTGGATGTGACTGATGAAGATTTTTTATCTGTAATTCACACCAATCTTTTAAGTGTTTTTGCAGTTAGTAAAGCCGTTGTAAAAAATATGAAAGAAAATAAAGGCGGAAGTATCATCAACATTAGTTCGATGGCATCGCAATATGGTATTCCGAAAGTAATTGCGTATTCAGCAAGTAAAGGAGCAATCGAATCGATGACCAGAGCAATGGCAGTAGAATTGGCACCGTTTGGCGTTCGTGTAAACTGTATCGCTCCGGGCTTTATCAAAACAAAAATGTCTTCTACGGCACTTGATAACGATCCGGAAAGAAAAAATAAAGTACTGGGAAGAACACCAATGGGATTTTTAGGGGAACCATCAGACATTGCAGATGCTGTTTACTATTTCGCTTTAAGCGAATCAAAATATACAACCGGAACCGTTTTACCAGTTGATGGCGGAAACAGTATTGGGTTTTAAAATAGATATATTGAAAGATATTTAAACACATAGAAACATAGATTTTGTCTGGCGGTAAAGGCGTTTCACTAGTTTTAAAACATATTAGCTATGTGTTAAAATCTAGTTTTTTTTAAAAATATCTTTTTTCAATACCAAGGAAAGTTATGTCTCTATGTGTTTAAAATTTAATCCGTTAAAACATAAAACATAGGTTTATTCAAAAAATATAAAATAATAAATAACACAGCTACACATAGCCAGCTATGTGTTTTTAAACAAATGAAATGTCTTTTTTCAACATCATGTCAAGCTATGTCTCTATGTGTTTAAAAAATTAAAGGTGTTTAGAAAATTAAAGTTAGTATTATGATAAAAATGCAACAAACCATGCGTTGGTTTGGCCCTCAGGATGGCGTTACTTTACTAGATATCAGGCAGGCTGGCGCAACCGGAATCGTAACGGCTTTGCACCAGATTCCCGTTGGGGAAATCTGGACAATCGAAGATATTAAAGAAAGACAGCAAATCATCAAAGAAGCAGGCTTGGAATGGACAGTTGTGGAAAGTTTGCCGGTTCATGAAGAAATAAAACGTGCTTCCGGAATTTATTTGGAATACATCGAAAATTATAAAATCAGTTTAAAAAATCTGGCAGATTGCGGACTTAAAATCATCACGTATAATTTTATGCCGATTTTAGACTGGGTACGTACAGAACATAATTTTGTCAATGAAGACGGGAGCAAAGCGTTGTTATACAATCAGATGGCGTTTACTTATTTTGATATGTTTTTACTGAAAAGACCCAATGCTGAAAATGATTATTCGGACGAAGAAAAAGCAAAGGCTCTGGAATTCGGAGATAAACTTTCTGAAGAGGAAAAGGCGTTACTTTTTAAAAATGTTTTACTAGGATTACCGGGCAGTAAAATCAATTTTACGGCAGAACAAATTCTTTCCCTTTTAGATAATTACGCTGAAATTGATAACAATAAACTAAGAGAAAACCTGATTTTCTTTTTGTCTGAAATAACTCCGGTTGCGGATGAATGCGGTTCAAAATTGGCAATTCATCCGGACGATCCACCGTTTTCAGTTTTAGGATTACCGCGAATTGTTTCAACAGAAAAAGATATCAAAGCAATTTTTGAAGCCGTTCCTTCCAATGCAAACGGATTGTGTTATTGCACAGGTTCTTTGGGTGCAGATCCAGAAAATAATCTGGAGAAAATAATCGATGATTTCGGAGATAGAATTCACTTTTTACACCTTCGAAATACCATCCGCGAAAGCGCAACTATTTTTAGGGAATCAGAACATTTAAATGGCGATTCAAAAATGGCAGTTATCGTTGAAAAACTGCTTTTATTGATGAATAAAAGAAAAGTGAGTTTACCCATGCGTCCGGATCACGGATTTTTGCATGCGGTGGATGAAAAAACAGAAACCTATCCGGGTTATTCTTTGGTTGGAAGATTAAAAGGTCTGGCCGAATTAAGAGGACTGGAAATGGGAATTGCTTATAAATTGAATTTGTAATCTAAGTATCCTAACAGGTTTTAAAAACCTGTTAGGTATCTGATGAAGTTAAGTTTGTATGCACATTTTGTGATCCCGAGGAACGAGGGATCACACACGAAACTCGACAAAGATTGGTTTAAATTGAGATGAGTATACGCACTTTATGTCATCCCGAGGAACGAGGGATCCCCGCAAGTAGCTCGATAAAGATTGGCGATTTACTTTGCGGAATTTCTAGTGTGATCCCTCGTTCCTCGGGATGACAAGATTGTGGTCAACTGTTAGATTCAAGATTGTGGTCAAAACTGTTACAATTAATTAATAAAAATTATCATGCATTTACTAAAATCTCCTTTACTCCCAATAATCCTAATGCTTTTCCTTTTCAGCATTAGCACAAATTCGTATGCATTAAACGGAGAAAAATATGTAGTAAACAAAGCTTCTGCAGAAAATTTCCCTTTGGCATCAAAAGGAAAAGTGGCTTCTATTTTAATAAGTAATAATGATTATCCCGGAGTTTTGCGCGTTGCCGGACATTTAGAAAATGATCTTTTTAAAGTAACCAGTTTACATCCAAAACAAATCAATACAATTTCAGAAGCGAGTGATTATGTTGTTATTATCGGAACAATCGGAAAAAGCGAAATCATAGATCAATTGGTGCGGGACGGAAAAATTGATGCGAGTCAGCTGAAAGGAAAATGGGAAAAATTCACTACTCAAATTGTTGATAATCCTTCAGGCGGCATTAAAAAAGCGTTGGTGATTGCAGGTTCAGATAAAAGAGGAACAATTTATGGAATGTACGATTTGTCGAATCAGGTTGGTATTTCTCCCTGGTATTTCTGGGCAGATGTTCCTGTGAAAAAACAATCAGAATTGCATGTTTTGAGTGGAACTCATTCTAATGGAGAACCAAAAGTAAAATACCGCGGCATTTTTATTAATGACGAAGCTCCGGCTTTATCAGGCTGGGCGTTTGATACGTATGGCGGATTTAATGCGAAATTCTACGATAAGGTTTTTGAATTGATTCTTAGAATGAAAGGCAATTATTTATGGCCATCGATGTGGGGAAGAATGTTTTATGTCGATGATCCTCAAAATGCTGTTTTGGCCGATGAATACGGAATTGTAATGGGAACTTCGCATCATGAACCATTGACAAGAGCACATGCAGAATGGGCAAAATTAGGGAAAGGAAAATGGGATTTTAGTACCAATTCTGAAAACCTGATTTCGTTTTGGAAGGAAGGAATGAAAAGAATGGGCAACACAGAAACCATTGTAACGTTAGGAATGCGTGGCGATGGCGATGAACCAATGACACAGGGAACCGCAATTGATTTGTTGGAAAATATCGTAAAAACCCAACGAGAAATCATAAAGGAAACAACCAAAAAACCAATTGAAGAAACGCCTCAAATGTGGGCACTTTACAAAGAAGTTCAGGATTATTATGACAAAGGAATGCGTGTTCCGGACGATATTACACTTTTATTGTGTGATGACAATTGGGGAAATATCAGGAAATTACCGGAACTAAACGCCAAACCAAGAAAAGGCGGTTACGGTATCTATTATCATTTTGATTATGTTGGCGGACCCCGAAATTACAAATGGATCAACACCAATCAAATCGAACGTACCTGGGAACAAATGGATTTGGCGTACCAGCACGGTGTCGATAAAATTTGGATAGTCAATGTGGGTGATATCAAACCGATGGAATTTCCAACAGAGTTTTTCCTTGACATGGCCTGGAATCCGGAAAAATGGAATGCCGGGAATTTAGATCAATATTATACACAATGGGCGAAAGAAAATTTTGATAATCAGAATACGGAGGAAATTGCTGAAATTATAAAATTGTACACGAAATACAATTCCAGACGAAAACCGGAATTGATGAATGAGAAAACCTATAGCATTACCAATTATAACGAAGCAGAAACCGTTCTAGCCGATTATAAAATATTGGTTGACAAAGCCAATGCAATCAATGAAAAAATAAAACCGGAATACAAAGACGCTTTTTATCAATTGGTATTATTTCCGGTGTTGGCAAGTGCAAATTTGAATGAATTGTATGTTGCAACGGCTAAAAATAAGCTTTACGCGAGTCAGGGAAGAGCTTCTGCAAATGCGTATGCAAAACAGGTAAAAGAATTATTTCAAAAAGATAGTTTACTGACGAATTATTATCATACCAAACTGGCAAACGGCAAGTGGAATCATATGATGGCGCAGACGCACATTGGTTATACTTCGTGGCAGGAACCAAAAAACAATGTGATTCCGGAAACGAAAACTATTGAATTACCAAACAAAGCAGAAGCCGGAATTGCAACTGAAGGTTCTGAAAATTGGTGGCCCAATACTGCAACAGAAGCTGTTTTGCCCACTTTTAATTCGGCTGAAAACAAATCTTATTTCATAGACATCTTCAACAGAGGAACTATTCCTTTTGACTTCAAAATAACGTCTAAAGAAAACTGGATTAAATTCTCCAAAGCAAAAGGAAAAATCAATTCCGAAGAAAGAATATTGGTTAGCATAGACTGGAAGAAAGCTACTAAAAACGACGCCAAAAGTCAATTTACAGTTTCAGCCAATAATCAAAACTTCACTATAATTGTAAATACTAAAAATATTGATTTAAGCGAAATAAAAGGTTTTGTAGAGAACAATGGTTTCATATCAATTGAAGCTCCAAATTATTCTAAAGCTATTAACTCAGAGGTGAAATGGACCATAATTCCGAATAATGGGAAAACCGAATCCGGACTTACTTTAAAACCTTCTAATATTAAACCAATTGAAATTTCTGAACAGTCACCACGATTAGAATATGAGGTGCATTTTTTTAGTAAAGGAGAAGTAAAAGTACATGCTTATTTTTCTCCTACCATTAATTTTACAATTCGTGATGGTTTGAAGTACGGAATTGGTTTCGATACAGATCGTCCACAAATAATGAATCTCAACGCAGACAGCTCTGATAAAAACTGGAATATGTCTGTGGCTAACAATATTAAAATCATAACCTCATCGCATACTATAGCAAATGGAGGAAATCATACGTTGAAATTTTATGGAATTGATTCCGCTTTAGTGCTCCAAAAAATTGTGATTGAAACAGCATCAGGTGAAATATTAAAAACCTATTTAGGACCACCAGAAAGTTTTCAAAAGAAATAGTTTGGCAAAGAACGCTTATGTGTTTTTAAACAAGTGAAACGCCTATATGGACAAAGAAAAACTATGTCTCTATGTGTTTGAAAAAATAACTATCAACAAAAAAATTAAAAATATGAAATTAATTAAACCCTGTTTACTGGCAATAACCACCTTGCTGTTTGTAAACTGCACGGCACAAAAAAAAGAGACCTCCTTAAAAGAGGCTTATAAAAAAGATTTTTATATCGGAACTGCTTTGAGTGCCAGTCAAATTGAAGAAAAAAACGCTAATGAAGACGCATTGATTCGCAAAGAATTTAATGCAATTACGGCAGAAAATATCATGAAGTCGATGTTTGTACATCCACAAAAGGACAAATATGACTTTGCCATGTCTGATAAATTTGTTTCCTATGGCGAAAAAAACAAAATGTTTATTCACGGCCATACTTTAATATGGCACAGTCAGTTAGCGCCCTGGATGCAGAAAATCAAAGACAGCACAGAAATGAAAGCTTTCATGAAAGATCATATTACAACGATCGTTTCCAAATACAAAGGAAGAATTGGTTCCTGGGACGTTGTCAACGAAGCATTAAATGAAGACGGAACATTGCGAAAATCTGTTTTTTTGACTACGCTTGGTGAACAATATCTTACCGATGCTTTTAAATTAGCTGCAGCGGCAGATCCAAAAGTCGACTTGTATTACAACGATTATAATAACGAAGTTCCTGCTAAAAGACAAGGCACAATTAATTTAATCAAAAAAGTAAAAGCGGGCGGTGGTAAAGTAGACGGTGTTGGTATTCAGGCGCATTGGAGATTAGAAAGTCCGTCGTTAAAAGAAATTGAAGAAAGTATTTTAGCTTATTCTGCTATGGGCCTAAAAGTAGCTTTTACAGAATTAGATATAACAGTATTACCTAATCCATGGGATTTACAAGGCGCAGATGTAAATCAGAATTTTGAAGGAAGTGCCAAAATGAATCCGTACCCAGAAAAACTTCCGGATGCTGTTCAGACACAGCTCGCACAGCGTTATGAAGATATTTTTAAATTATTTCTAAAACACAAGGACAAAATCAGCCGTGTCACTTTTTGGGGTGTTCATGATGGACAATCATGGTTAAATGACTGGCCGATAAAGGGTCGTACGAATTATCCTTTGTTATTTGATACACAGCTTCAGCCGAAAAAAGCGTACGATAGTGTAATGAAATTAAAAAAATCAAAAGAATAGTAGCATTGACAAGGCTTTAAAGAATCAATACACGAGATCGTTTCTAAAAAAAAATGTAATAAAGCAAAGTAAATTTGGACGGTATGTTTTTTTTGCTAATTTTACACAACCGATTGCTTAAGTAAAAGCCTTTTGAAATCAGTACCAGAGCTAATAAAATAATCCGGTTTTAATGAAATTGGATTATAAAACTAACCCGAAATAACCACAAAAGAAGAATGAATTTTAATACTCAAAAACTATCCATAAAAGAAAAAATTGGATACAGCTTAGGCGACCTTGCGGCCAATTTAGTTTTTCAGACCCTGATGACTTATCTGGCTTATTTTTATACCGATATTTACGGATTATCGCCTACAGATTCTTCTATTATTATGTTGGTTGTTGGTTTGATTGCAGCTTTTATCTTTAATCCGATTATTGGAGTTTTGGCCGACAGGACCAATACCAAATGGGGAAAATTCAGACCCTGGATTTTATGGACTGCAGTGCCTTTAGGCGTAATTGCTTTGTTGGCTTTTACAACTCCTAATTTCGCCTATCATGGTAAAGTGATTTACGCTGTTGTAACGTATACTTTTTTGCTCTTGTTTTATGCTAGTAACAATTTACCATATTCGGCTTTAAGTGGTGTAATTACGGGAGATATGGGCGAACGCAATAGTTTGTCTTCTTATCGTTTTGTTGCGGTAATGTTTGCACAGTTTTTTGTTCAGGTTTTTATGCTCGGAATTATAAAAAGTGCCGGAAATGGAGATAAAGCCATTGGTATCGAAAAAGTAATGACTGTTTTGGCTATCATTGGAACTATAATGCTTTTAATTACTTTTTTCACGACCAAAGAACGTATCGTTCCAAAACCGGAACAAAAATCAAGCATCAAGGAAGATTTAAGCGATTTAGTAAAAAATAAACCATGGGTAATCATACTAACCTTGACGACTTTGGTATTTGTTACCCTGGCCATGAAAGGTGGTGCTTATGTATATTATTTTGAAAATTATGTAGACAAACAACAACTGGCAATTTTTATTCAGCCTATACTGGACGGATTATCAGGAATTGGACTGAATCAATTTGGGAATGACCCTATTGCGGCAGGATTTGGTTTGTTTAATGCCGGCGGAATTATTTTTATGATCGTCGGAATCACCTTATCAAAAAGATTGGCAGATAAATATGGTAAACGAAACATTTTTGGTTCCTTTTTGTTTGTTTCCACCTTATTTATTTTGGCTTTCTATTTCTTTTCTTCCAAATCAATCAGCCTGATTTTTTTCTCTCAAATCCTGCACGGATTTTTCTACGGAATTACAATTCCGCTGCTGTGGGCCATGATTGCAGACGTTGCCGATTATTCTGAATGGTTGAATAACCGTCGTGCGACTGCGATTATTTTTTCGGCCATGATGGTGGGTTTAAAAGCCGGTTTGAGTATTGGTGGAGCTTTAACAACTTCATTGTTAGGGCATTTTGATTATGTTCCGAATTCATTGACCCAATCTGATATTGCCATTAACGGAATAAAACTGCTGGTAAGCGTTTTTCCTTCAATTCCTTTTCTGATTGGTGTTGGATTATTGTTTTTCTATAAAATAGACAAGAAAATGGAAATCCAAATTGAATCGGATTTAAAAGAAAGAAGAGCCTAGCTTATTTAAAAATTAAAAAAACTTAAAAAAAAATGCCTGAAGATAGTATTGAAAATATTGACTTTTTAGAGTTAGATAAACGAGCAATCTCGAATCCATTAGTAAATCATATGTATACAGCTGATCCATCAGCACACGTTTTTAATGGAAAAATATACATTTATCCGTCACACGATATTGATGCCGGAATTCCCTTTAACGATAATGGAGATCATTTCGGAATGGAAGATTATCACGTTATTTCGATGGAAAATGTAAACGCTGAAGCGGTAGACAATGGCCTTGCTTTGCATGTAAATGATGTTCCGTGGGCAGAGCGACAAATGTGGGCGCCTGATGCTGCATGCAAAAACGGAAAATACTATTTATACTTTCCGGCCAAACGTACCAACGGAATTTTCCAGATTGGAGTAGCTATCAGCGATTCGCCAACTGGTCCTTTTATACCGGAACCGGAAGCGATTAAAGGAAGTTATACTATTGATCCTGCTGTTTTTGAAGACAAGGATGGAAAATATTATATGTATTTTGGTGGTATTTGGGGAGGTCAGCTTCAAAAATACCGAAACAACAAATACGATGAAGCAAATGAAGAACCTTCATCAAATGAACCTGCATTAGGGCCAATTGTGGCTTTATTGTCAGATGACATGAAGGAATTTGCAGAAGAACCAAGAGAAATCAAAATTCTGGATGAAAATGGAGCTGTTTTATTAGCGGGTGATAATGATCGTCGTTTTTTTGAAGCTTCATGGGTGCATAAATATGATGGTAAATATTATTTCTCGTATTCAACCGGAGATACCCATTTTATTTGTTACGCAATAGGAGATAATCCTTATGGACCCTTTACCTATAAAGGAAGAATTCTGAATCCGGTAATTGGATGGACTTCGCATCATTCTATTTGTGAAATTGAAAACGAGTGGTATTTGTTTTATCATGATTCAAGTTTGTCAAAAGGAGTAACACATTTAAGATCGATCAAAGTAACCAAGATTGAATATAATGCGGATGGTTCGATTGTGACGATTGACCCTTACGATAGAAAAGAAAAATAGACATTAAAAAAATTTGAAGAAAATCACAACCGGTTGTTCAAGGTATAGCCATCAATTGGTTTATTAAGCAAGGTTCCAGCGGGACGTTATATTATAGAATACGAGTTATTGCAAATGACCCAATCGGAGTATCATGGTTGGTCGTAATATCGCTCCGCTGGAGCTTTTAGAATTGTTGTGATTTTTTTTCTATAAATAGTACGCTCCGCTGGAGCTTGGGATGTAGAATAATTTTGCTGTACTAAAAAAGCCCCAGCGGGACGCCATATTTATAGAATTGACAAGTTTATTGCAAATGAACCCCATCGGGGTGACATATTTTAGCTTTTGACCTCGCTTCATTTGGAGCTTTTGAAATTGTTAATTTTTTGCTATAAATAGTACGTTCTGTTGGAGCTTTTGAAAATTAGTGTTTTGTTACGGTTATTGAAACGATTTGCGTGAGGGATAGAAGTGGAAAGCCCGGAGCCTGACGAAGGAAGTGCGAGGACTTGAAACGGATAGCCAGGCCCGGAGGGACACGCCCAAATTATTTTAAAAGTTAACATTTTTAATGTAAAAAGTATTTTTTTATTACAAACAATTAATTACTTTAGCAGACCAGAACAGAACGGAACAGTATGTTGAACGAAGCGCAGGAAAAATTTGTATTTGTAATCAATCACGACAGTGATATTCCGAAGTACCAGCAGTTGGTCAACGGAATTAACAATGCCATTGCAGAGAATATTCTGCAAAAAGGAGATTTGCTTCCGTCTGTAAATGCAATTTGCAAGGAGAATCAGTTGTCGAGAGATACTGTTTTTAAAGCGTATTCCATTTTAAAAGAGCAAAATGTAATTGATTCAGTTCCGAATAAAGGGTATTACGTTTCAGGTGAAACCAGAAAAGTGCTTTTGGTATTAGATACTTTCAAAGCCTATAAAGAGGTTCTGTATCACTCGTTTGTGAATAATTTGCCGGACAATGTAATTACCGATGTGCAGTTTCATCATTATAATATCGATGTTTTTAAAACGATCATCAATAACAGCGTGGGAAAATATTACAAGTATGTGGTAATGAATTTTGATAATAAGGAGGTTGCGCCAACATTATCGGCAATATCAAATGACAAATTACTTTTGATCGATTGGAATATTCATTCAAAAAAAGAGAATAATTATATTTTTCAGGATTTCGGAAAATCATTTTACAACGCTTTAAAAGAGGCTGTTGATTTGTTTAAGAAGTATAAAAGCATTCATTTTATTTATCCTGATTATACCAGTCACCCAAAGGAAACAGTAGTATTTTTCAAGAAATTTTGTGCTGATTTTAATTTTAAAAGTGAAATTATTACTGATGCAAAAAAGTTCAACATCGAAAAAGGAATTGCTTACATCAGTATTAGTGACAGGATTTTAGGTCATTTTTTGGAACAATGCAAAGAGAAGGATTTAGAGCCCGGAGAAGATGTTGGCTTTTTGTCTTACAACGAAACGCCAATGAAGAAATTTATATACAAAGGAATCTCGGTTGTATCGACTGATTTTAAGGAACTAGGAACAAAAGCTGCGGCGTTTATCACGCATGATGAAGTGGTGCAGTGTTATATACCAACAAATTTAATTTTAAGAGAATCATTATAAGTTATGTATTATATAGGATATGATATCGGAAGCTCGTCTGTAAAAGCAGCTATTGTTGAGGCTGAAACAGGCAAAAAAATAATTGTTTTGAATGAGCCGCAAAACGAAATGGAAATAGTGTCACTGCACTCTGATTGGGCAGAACAAGATCCTGAAATGTGGTGGGAACATATTTGTACCGCTACCAAAAGAGCTATTCGTGAAGCTAATATTGATGCCTCTAAAATTCAGGGTGTTGGTATTTCGTATCAGATGCACGGATTGGTTATTGTGGATGCGGCATGCAACCCTTTGCGCAACTCTATTATCTGGTGCGACAGCCGCGCGGTTGAAATTGGAAATAAGGCTTACGCCGAAATCGGGGCAGAAAAATGTTCAGAGCATTTGTTGAATTCTCCAGGGAATTTTACCGCTTCAAAATTAAAATGGGTGAAAGAAAACGAACCTGAAATCTATAGTAAGGTTTATAAATATATGTTGCCGGGCGATTATATTGCCTACAAGCTGACCGGAAAAGTAACCACAACAAAAAACGGTTTGTCTGAAGGAATGCTTTGGGATTATAAAGAAAACAAAGTAGCCAACTGGTTGTTGGATTATTACGGAATCGATCAATCACTGACTCCCGATATCGTGGAGAATTTTACCAATCAGGGAACTTTAAACGAAAAAGCTTCAAAAGAATCAGGGCTTCCTGTTGGAATCCCAGTTGTTTACAGAGCAGGAGACCAGCCGAATAACGCCTTGGCTTTAAATGTTTTAAATCCAGGTGAAGTGGCGGCAACAGGTGGAACTTCGGGTGTTTTTTATGCCGTAAGCGAAATGGCTAACGGAAATAAAACCAACAGAGTCAACAATTTTGTACACGTTAATTACGAAGTTGAAACTCCACGAATTGGTAAATTATTAAACATAAACGGCGCCGGAATTCAGTATCGTTGGCTGCGTAATAATATGGGTGATGAAACCTATGAATCAATGAACCGTAAAGCGTCTAAAATCGCTATTGGTTCTGATGGAGTAGTGGTAATCCCATTTGGAAATGGTGCCGAGCGTATGTTCAACAACAAAAACATCGGAACACACTTTTTAAATCTGAATTTAAATATTCACAATAGCGCACATTTATTCAGAGCTTCTCTGGAAGGAATTGCTTTTTCATTTGTATATGGAATGGAATGTTTAAAAGACGACAACGCTACAATTAATGTGATTAGAGCCGGAAACGACAACTTGTTCCGTTCTGAGATTTTCTCCAATACCGTTGCGACATTAATTGGACACGAAATTGAAATTTATAATACAACAGGAGCAGTCGGTGCCGCAAGAGCAGTTGGCTTAAAAGATGGTGACTACAACAAATTTGGTTCAAGTATCACAACGAACGATCACGTAATGACTTTCTTACCGTTAAAAAATAAAGAACCATATGAAAAGGCGTATCAAAAATGGAAACAAGAATTAGAACTAATATTAACAAATAAATAAAAGAACAAAATGATAGTTTTAGGAAATAAAGAATACTACAAAGGTATAGGTCAAATTAAATTTGAGGGAAAGGAATCAGATAATCCTTTAGCATTTAAATATTACAATCCAGAGCAGGTTGTAGCAGGAAAAACAATGCGTGAGCACTTTAGATTTGCAATCGCTTACTGGCATACTTTCTGCGGACAAGGAAGCGATCCATTCGGACCTGGAACGCAACATTTTCCATGGGATCAGCCTACAGATGCGATCGCTGCCGCAAAAGAAAAGGCAGACGCAGCATTCGAATTCATTACCAAAATGGGATTTGACTATTACTGTTTTCACGATTATGACCTGGTTAATGAAGGAGCTACTTTTGCAGAATCAGAAAGCAGATTGGCTACCATTACAGAATATTTGAAAGAAAAACAAGCCGCTTCAGGAGTGAAATTACTTTGGGGAACTGCAAACTGTTTTTCTAATCCAAGATATATGAACGGTGCCGCAACTAATCCAGATTTTAATGTATTGGCAAGAGCCGGAGGTCAAATAAAATTGGCATTGGATGCTACCATTGCTTTAGGAGGAGAAAACTATGTATTCTGGGGAGGTCGTGAAGGTTATATGACTTTGCTGAACACAGATATGGGTAGAGAATTGGATCATATGGGACAATTCCTGGCTCAGGCAAGAGATTATGCAAGAGCACAAGGATTCAAAGGAAATTTCTTCATTGAACCAAAACCTATGGAGCCAATGAAACACCAATATGATTTTGACTCGGCTACAGCTATTGGATTTTTGCATAAATATGGCTTAGAGAAAGATTTCAAAATGAACATCGAGGTGAATCACGCTACATTAGCGCAACACACTTTTCAACACGAAATGGAAGTAGCTGCCAAAGCTGGAATGTTAGGAAGTTTAGATGCTAACAGAGGTGATTATCAAAACGGATGGGATACTGATCAATTTCCAAATAACATTCAGGAAGTTACAGAAGCGATGTTGGTTTTCTTAAAAGCAGGTGGATTACAAGGTGGAGGAGTTAATTTTGATGCCAAAATTAGAAGGAACTCTACAGATATGGAAGATGTATTCTTAGCTCACATTGGTGGAGCCGATACTTTTGCCAGAGCATTATTGACGGCTGACAAAATTATCACATCTTCTCCTTATGATAAATTAAGAACAGAACGTTATAGTTCTTTCGATTCTGGAAACGGAAAAGCTTTTGAAGAAGGGAAATTAAGTTTAACTGATTTGTATAAAATTGCCCAGGAAAATGGTGAATTAAATTTACAAAGTGGTAAACAAGAATTGTTCGAAAATATCATCAATCAGTATATTTAATCGATTGAAGAAAAAAAAATAATTTTCGGTTATTGAAGTTAAACCGAAATCAAGATTGTTTTTGTCGTTTTTTTATCTCTGGCAACTATTTAGGTTAGTGTATTTGTCAGGGAGAATAAAGTGAATTATTTAGTAATTTATGGCCGTTGGGTTGAAGAGTCGGCGGCCATATTATTAAATTTTCTTCAAAATAAATAGTTTTTCAAACTGTTTTCACAGTAATTTCTTTACTGTTCAATTTTCAAATTATATAACATATTGCCTGTTTCTAAACCCTTTACGGAATTGGATAGAGGAAACTATTATTTAATCAAAAATAAATTTAAACCACAAACTAATGAAATTTTTTATAGACACTGCCAATTTAGAAGATATTAAAGAAGCTCAGGCTTTAGGCGTTTTAGATGGGGTTACGACAAACCCGTCATTGATGGCCAAAGAAGGAATTACCGGAAAAGATAATATTTTGAAACATTATCTTGCTATCTGCAATATTGTAGACGGCGATGTTTCTGCAGAAGTTATTTCGACAGATTTTGACGGAATGATTAGAGAAGGGGAGGAACTTGCGGCTTTGCACGAGCAAATCGTAGTGAAATTACCAATGATCGCGGACGGAATTAAAGCGTGTAAATATTTTTCAGATAAAGGAATCAGAACCAATGTTACTTTAGTTTTTTCACCAGGACAAGCTTTATTGGCTGCAAAAGCCGGTGCAACTTATGTATCTCCTTTTTTAGGAAGACTGGATGATATCTCAACTGACGGAATGCACCTGATTTCAGAAATAAGAGAAATTTATGATAATTACGCTTTCAACACACAAATACTTTCAGCTTCTATCAGACATACGATGCATGTCGTGAATTGTGCCAAAGTTGGATCTGATGTAATGACCGGACCATTATCATCTATTAAGGGATTGTTGAAACATCCTTTGACAGATATTGGACTAAATCAATTTATTGAAGATGCTAAAAGGATGCAGCTTTAACCAAATAAAGACCCATTCTTTGGGATAGTTTTTTTATCTTTTTTAAGAACTCCTTTACTTTTAGTAGGAGTTTTTTTTTGTTTTAAAACAAACGATTGTGTGAAAATCAAATTAAGAAGATAGAAATATTCGAAATTGTATTTTTCGCATATTTTTTATTAGTGAATAAGCGTATTGTCCCTGTTTACTAAGGTTTAAAGTTGTCAATTAGTACAAATAAACTTTCTTTTTTCAGCCCATTGGTGCTGCTGCTACTGCCATGACAATTTTTGCTTTTTTCTTATTAAATTTTAAAATCGATTAATTTACTTTTAAAATTTAGATTCTTAATGCTTTGTTCGTTATGATATAAGTAAACTTTTATCCTAAAAATTATACTTACCTTATTTTATTCTGACTTTTTTTTCGATATAAATAAAAAAATATTACGCAACCGATTGTGTATTTTATATTTTTATTTATATTTGTTAAATGAATATTAAAAAAGTCTTAATCTGACTTCTGAGACAACTTCTCGTTTTAATCTTCGTACAGTAAAAAAAACTAACTCAACCATTCTATTAATTATCTAAATCAATTTTTTATGACTAACTTTTTTACAATTAAAAGCAAATCAAAGCTCCTAAAGTGCTTGGGGTTTCTATCGCTGATGTTTCTGTTTTCTTTGAGTGCCAGTGCTCAGACAACAGTTACTGGAGTTGTTTCTGATGCTAATGGACCAATTCCGGGTGCCAATGTGAATATTAAAGGCACTAAAACAGGTGTCGTTACAGGTTTTGATGGAAATTATACTATTACGAATGTTCCTTCTAATGGAGTATTGGTATTTAGTTTTCTTGGTTTAACAACAAAAGAAGTGCCTGTTGCAGGTAAAACTAAGATCGATGCAGTATTACAGGAAAATTCTAATGCGCTGCAGGAAGTTGTTGTTATCGGTTACGGTACGCAGCGAAAAGAAGCAGTAACAGGTTCTGTGGCTTCCATTAAAGGAGACATCGTTCGCGAAGTGCCATCGGCTAATATTACACAAGCTTTACAAGGGCGTTTAGCCGGAGTACAGATGACGCAAACCTCATCTAAGCCAGGTGCTGAAATGCAAATCCGTATTAGAGGTACACGTTCCTTAACAGCAGATAATAACCCATTAGTTGTTTTGGATGGTATTCCTTTCGCCGGTTCAATTGGCGATATTAGTCCGGACAATATAAAAAGTATTGACATCCTAAAAGATGCTTCAGCAACTGCTATTTACGGATCACGTGGTGCTAATGGTGTTATTTTGATAACAACCAATAAAGGTCAAAAAGGTCAAAAAGCGACCTTTACTTACAATACTTATAGTGGTTTAAAAAATATTTTTGCCAAATTTCCAATGATGAACAATTCAGAGTTTGTTGCATTACGTAAAATAGCGACTCTGCCGGGTACTACTGCGCCACTTTATGCAAACGGTCCGGACGAAGCTGATAATGTAAATACGGATTGGCAGGACCTGATGTTTAGATCTGGTATAGTAACAAATCATGATATAGGCGTTGCAAGTGGTACTGAAACAGGTAACTATAATTTTGGAGCTAGTTATTACAAGGAAGAAGCAGTATTACCTGGACAGGATTATGCACGTCTAACTTTGAGAGGTGCTGTTGATCAGGCAGTTGGAAAGTATTTCAAATTTGGTTTTACTACAAATAACAATTACTCCATTACAAACGGAGGTAATTTAGGTCTATACAGTACTTTGAGTACGACGCCAATTGCTAATCCATATAATGCGGATGGTTCTTTGAAAAGAACTGTTAAGATGCCATTAGATGAAAACTGGGTATATACTAGAGAAACTGTAGAAAATTTGGGCGATAAATGGATCGATCAAACTAAAGCATATAGTTCATACAACAATTTATATGCTGAATTAAAAATACCTGGTATTGAAGGTTTAAAATACCATATCGATTTAGGCGGTAATTTCCGTACTACTAATGGAGGTCAATATACAGGAGAAGGCGTATTTAGTGTCAACCCAACAACAGTTTCAACGGCTCAAATTGTTAACACTCTGAGTACTAACTGGGCAATCCAAAACTTGCTTTCTTACGATCGTACCTTTGGAAAACATCAGGTAAATGCAGTCGCTATGTTCTCTTCAGAACAAACCAGTTACAACAAATCACAAGTTAATGCAAAAGATGTTCCTTCTGACTCTTTCCAATTTTACAACTTAGGAAGAGCAGCTGGCGAAATTTCGATTAATCCGGACAATCAGGATTATTATAAAAGTGGATTGATCTCTTATATGGCACGTGCCATGTATTCTTATGACAATCGTTATATGATTACAGCTACTATACGATCAGATGCTTCTTCAAGACTTGCTGAAGGACATAAATGGCATACTTATCCTGCAGTATCAGCTGGATGGAATGTTAAAAATGAATCTTTTATGCAAGAGGTTAGCTGGCTGGATCAGTTAAAGCTACGCGCAGGTTATGGAGAAACTTCAAACCAGGCAGTTGCCCCTTACTCTACACTTGGGCTTTTAGCTTCCAGACCCTACAACTTTGGAGATGTGAATACAACTGGTTACTATGTATCTAAGCTGCCTAATCCTGAATTGGGTTGGGAATATTCCAGCACAATAAATTATGGAGTAGATTTTGCCTTCTTTAAAAATCGTTTAACCGGTACAGCAGAATACTATGTTACGGATACAAAAGATATTCTTTTGGATGTAAACCTGCCTCCAACAGCAGGTGTGGGTAGCTACACGGCAAATGTGGGACAAACTCAAAATAAAGGGTATGAATTGACGCTTAATGGAGCAATATTGGACAACTTTAATGGTTGGTCGTGGGATGTTGGTGTAAACTATTATTCTAACAAAAACAAGTTGGTTGCACTTTCTTCAGGACAACAAAGAGACGAAAACAACTGGTGGTTTGTAGGGCACCCAATTGATGTAATTTATGATTATCAGAAAATAGGACTTTGGCAAGAAGGAGATGCAAATCTTACCAAATATGAGCCAGGAGGAAATGTGGGAATGATTAAAGTTAAATATACTGGTGATTTCAATGCAGATGGCACACCAACAAGACAAATTGGACCAGCAGACAGACAAATTATAGATGTGAATCCTGATTTCCAGGGAGGTTTCAATACTCGTGTAGCTTATAAAAATTTAGATCTTAGTGTTGTAGGTGCTTTCCAGAGTGGTGGAGTTCTTATTAGTACACTTTACTCTTCATCAGGTTACCTAAATATGTTAAGCGGACGTAGAGGAAACGTAAAAGTAGACTACTGGACACCTGAAAACACAGATGCTAAATATCCAAGACCAGGTGGAGCTACAAGTAATGACAATCCAAAATACGGATCTACTTTAGGATACTTCGATGCTTCTTACGTTAAAATTCGTACGATCACCCTTGGTTATAACATTACTGAAAAATTTATTAAGGATTTAGGAGTTGATAGATTTCGCCTTTACTGTACCATACAAAATCCATTCGTAATCTATTCGCCTTACCACAAAGAAACAGGTATGGATCCGGAAACCAACTCATATGGAAACGAAAATGCAGCAGTAACCGATTTTTACAAAAAACGTTTACTGACATTAGGAACAAACACGCCTTCAACGCGTACTGTCTTACTTGGCCTTAATTTAACATTTTAAAAAAGATAACGATGAAACCTATACAAATAAAAACTTTTATGGTAACAGCAATAATAACGCTGTTCCTGGGAGCCTGTTCTAATGTTTTAGAAGAAGAGCCTCGCAGTATTTACACTCCCGAATATTTTAAAACCGAAAAAGGGGTTATTGGAGGATTAACGTCAATGTATGCACACTTACGTTATATCTACGGACAAGGCTACTATTACAATACGACTGAAACCGGAACCGATGAAGCAACATACGCACAAAGTGCAGATGCCAACTTCAAGGATATGGATCTTTCAGGAGTAGGATCGATTACGCCATCTTCAAGCCGTACTGATGCTTTGTGGCAACCCGCATTCATTAACATCAATACTGCCAACGGTATTATTGAAAATGCTCAGGCAATTGGAACTATTTCAAATGCGATGATTGCCGAAGCCAGATTTTTCCGTGCATTTGACTACTTTATGCTAGTTCAGACTTTCGGTGGAGTTCCATTAGATTTGGGTGCAGGAGAACTTAAATTCAATACAAGCCCATCACGATCTTCTGTTAGAAATACCGTTCCTCAGGTTTATACCAAAGGTATTTTTCCTGATTTAGTGACAGCGGTAAATGACTTACCAGATGTTGGAAGAGTAAAAGGCGGGGTAACTAAAACGGCAGCCAGACTTTATTTGGCAAAAGCGTATTTAACGTATGCATGGTGGTTGAAAAATCCAAATAACATTCCAACCTATCCGGAAGCTACTCGCGTAGATCCTGACGGACACGATGCAGCGTGGTATTTTCAAAAAGCTTATGATGTAGCCGCAGCCGGAATTGACTCTCATGGTGCTTTTGCATTACAACCAACTTATTATGATGTACACTTAGGAAGTAATGACCGTAATAGTGAAATCGTATTATATGCTGACCACACTGAAAAAAGCGAATTTTTTAATGCCAGCAGTTTAACCTATTCCAATGGTGCTGCACCTGAAAATTTTGCTGTTTGGATGATGACTCCAAATTACACTAACATCAGAAGTTCAGGAGTAAGTTCTGTACAACGTGAAGCAGAACAACACTTAGGTCGTCCTTATGTTCGTATGTGTCCAACTATTGGCGCAATCACAAACACATTCGCTGACAAAACAAATGATTCTCGTTACGATGGCACATTTACAACCGTATATCGTGGTAACTGGAATAAGGCGGGAAATACTTCTCCAACATTAAATAATGCTAATGGCTTACCGGTTGCTCCGGGAGGTGCCATACTTTCATTCCTGAATAATGACGATCCATCAGTGGTTTATACTGCTTCAACCGGAAGTGTTGGTGCAGGAGTATTGCCAGGGAGATCCGATTTTGTTATCTCACCAAGTGGAGTAAGCAGAATTTTATTCCCTGGATTATGGAAACTGGGAGTTTACCGTACAGATGGCGCCGGAGGTTTAGGCCAGCCAAATGCTGCAAGTACCCGTCCTTTTAATATAGCTAAATTATCAGAACTGTATTTAATTGCGGCAGAAGCAGCCGTAATGGGTGCCGCTCCTCAAGGTGGGAAAAGCGCGAGAGAACTAGTAAATGTTTTACGTGCCCGTGCTGGAAAATGGAGATTTGATAACAATGGAAATGTAGTAAAAACAGCAGATAACAGTGCTGCAATGATTGCAGCGACACCTGCAACTATTGATATTAACTACATTTTAGCTGAACGCTCACGTGAATATTTTGGTGAAGGGTATCGCTGGTTCGATTTGATTCGTACTCAAAAATGGACAGAACTTTCAGGTTTCTATAGAATTTGCGGCACCTCTTATGGAGACCACACACCAGCAACTGTAGTCAGAGACATTAAACCATATCACTATTTACGTCCAATTCCTCAGTCTCAATTTGATGCCATGATAATGACTGCTGAAGAAAAAGCTGTTTATCAGAATCCTGGTTATTAAAATAAAATAAATATTGAAACAAATTTGGTTAGATCTAAAAGTAGTTAGTTAGTAGTTATAAGTTTTTTTTACAGAATTAATTTATAACATTAATATAAGTTTGTTTCCAAAAAAGCCGGGAGTTTATTTCTTTCGGCTTTTTGTTGTTGAACCAATGAAATCTTTTTATTGTAAATATTTCAGCGTAAATTCAACAGCAGAATAATGATAGTCCGGATTTTAAAAGAAAAATAAAATGAAAAAAACACTCATCTTTATAACATTGTTTATTTGCAGCAGTATTTATGCTCAGATAAAATTGCCGAGGTTAATTAGCGATGGAATGGTTTTGCAACGCGATATTCCGCTGAAAATCTGGGGATGGGCATCGCCAAATGAAAAGATCGAAATTAACTTCAATCAAAAAAAGTTTAAAACGACAGCTGCGAAAGATGGCAACTGGATCGTTACACTGCCGTCTCAAAAAGCGGGCGGACCATACGAAATGACTTTATCTGCCAGCAATACTATTGTACTCAAAAATATCCTGATTGGTGATGTCTGGCTTTGTTCCGGACAATCGAATATGGAACTTCCTATGGAACGTGTTAAGGGTAAATATAAAGAGGTAATTGCAAAGATTGATAATAACAATATCAGACAATTTTTGGTTCCTGATCAATACGAATTTGCAAAAGAAAATATAGATTTTTCATCAGGAGAATGGCTTTCGGCTAATCCAGAAAACATTTTAAAGTTCTCTGCAGTTGCTTATTTTTTTGCCGATGAAATCTATCAAAAATATAAAATCCCAATTGGATTAATTAATAGTGCTTTAGGAGGTTCTCCAGCCGAATCATGGATCAGTGCAGATGCTGTCAAAAAGTTTCCGGAATATGATACTGAGTATCAGAAATTCAAAGATGGGACATTAGGTGCTCAAATTGAAGCAAGCGATAAAAAGATTAACGCGACCTGGTACTCCACTATAAATAGTGAGGATGAAGGTTTGAAGAATAAATGGTTAAATCCTGAGTTAGAAGATTCGGATTGGAAAAGCATGAATATTCCCGGATATTGGGCCGATAATGAATTAGGAAATGTAAATGGTGTGGTCTGGTTCCGAAAAGAATTTACAGTTTCAAATTTAAAAGAAAGCAATGCAAAACTAATTTTAGGAAGAATTGTCGATGCTGATTCGGTTTATGTAAACGGCCATTTTGTGGGTACAACATCGTATATGTATCCGCCAAGAATTTATCCTTTTGATGCGAAGTTTTTAAAAGAAGGAAAAAATGAAATTGCCGTTCGCGTCATAAATAATTCAGGAAGAGGAGGATTTGTTGAAGATAAACCATATGAATTGCTACTTGGAAATGAAGTAATCGACCTGAAAGGTTCATGGAAATATAAATTAGGAGTAAAAATGCTGCCTTTGCCGCCACAGACTTTTATAAGATGGAAACCTGTAGGACTGTATAATGCGATGATTGCGCCTTTGAAAAATTATGCGATAAAAGGTGTGCTTTGGTATCAGGGTGAATCGAGCACTAAAAAACCCGAAGAATATTCAGCTTTAATGGAAGCCTTAATCACAAACTGGAGAACAGAGTGGAAGCAAGGTTCTTTTCCGTTTTTATACGTGCAGCTTACTAATTTTATGGCGCCAAAAACAGAACCGGGCGAAAGTAATTGGGCTGCATTGCGACAACAGCAAAAAAATACTTTAGCAGTTCCGAATACAGGAATGGCAGTAACAATCGACCTTGGAGAATGGAATGATATTCATCCTCTAAACAAATACGATGTTGGAAGAAGACTTTCATTATTGGCCAGAAAAATGGTTTATGGAGAAAAAGATCTTGTTGCTTCAGGACCACTTTTTAAATCTTTGGAACAAAAAGGAAATCAACTTGTTTTGAGTTTCACCGATATCGGAACAGGTTTAATGGCTAAAGACAATAAAGCTCTCAAAGCATTTGAAATTGCTGGCGAAGACGGTAAATTTGTTTGGGCTGATGCCGTAATTGAAGGTGATAAAATTTTGGTTTCCAATGCAGCTGTTTTAAATCCTAAGAAAGTACGATATGCCTGGGCAGATAATCCGGATCAGGCTGATTTATACAACAAAGAAAACTTACCGGCTTCTCCTTTTGAAGGAGGTTTGTAAAATCATAGTCAATTATAAGCAAATAAAAGCGGGATTTCTAAATTGAAACCCCGCTTTTATATTTTAAATAGTTATCGAACCGGAATATAAATATCAAATGTAGCTCCTTTGTTTTTTTCGCCGGTTGCTGTAATAATTCCGTTATGATTGTCTACTATTTTTTTTACAATGGCGAGACCAATACCAGTTCCCGTGTAGTCTAATTTTCCATGCAAACGCTGAAAAACTTCAAAAATTTTGGAACTGTATTGTTGCTCAAAACCAATTCCGTTGTCTTTAATTTGTATATGACAGTAATTAGTATCCTTCTCTAATTTTTTATTTTCTAAAGCTGCGCCTTTCACAATTTTACTGCTAATTTTTATGACAACTGGCGTTTCAGGATTAGAGAATTTAAGCGAGTTGCTTATTAGATTGTATAAAAGCTGTCTAAATTGAAACGGAATAATATTGGCTTCACAACTCTCACAGTTTTCAATTGTGGCGTTTTTTTGTTCAATTTCTTCTTGTAAATCGTCTTTTACTTCGTCAACAATTTTAGAAAGATCTGTTTTTTCAAATATGCGTTCCTGAATATTAGTTCTTGAATAAGAAAGTAAATCGTTAATTAATGTTTGCATGCGCTTTGCAGCATTTTGCATACGCTGAAATTTATCTTTTCCGTTATCAGATAAGTTTTCAAATTCTTTTTCCAGAATTAACGTAGCAAAAGTTTGTATTTTTCTTAATGGTTCCTGCAAATCATGGCTCGAGATATAAGCAAAAGATTGAAGTTCCTGATTCATTTTCTCCAGTTCTGCATTTTTCTGTTCCAGTTCTAAAGCATTTAATTTTAATTTATCATCTGCTTTCTTTTTCTCTGTTAAATCATGCGTTACTTTTGAAAAACCAATCACCTGACCTTTTTTGTTATGAACAGCGGTAATGACAACACTTGCCCAAAAAAGGCTTCCATCTTTACGAACGCGCCAGCCTTCTTGTGTCGCTTTTCCTTTTTCGATGGCAATATTTAAAAGTTTTTGAGGAAGGTTGCTATTTCGATCTGATTCGGTATAGAAATTCGAGAAATTTTTTCCAATAATTTCCTCAGCCTTGTATCCTTTAATTTTTTCAGCACCTAAATTCCAGTTTTCTACAATTCCTTCATGATTAAGATACAAAATAGCATAATCCTGAACCTCTTCCACCATTAAATGATAACGTTCTTCACTTTTTTGAAGCGATTCATTCATCAAACTTAGTTCCTTCGTTCTGGCAGCCACTTGCTGTTCGAGTTCGTGAGTAAATGCCTTTTCGGTATGAATGTCGGTAAAGGCACCAACCCATTTGATTATAGTATTGTCTATATCTAAAACTGGTTCTCCAATTACGGCATGCCATCTGTAATTACCATCTTTTCTTTTTACGCGAACATCGCAGCGATACGCTGCTCCTGTGGCTAAACTATGACTCCATATCTTGGCATTTTCATCAAAGTCATCGGGATGAATCATAGCTCTCCATTCTGCTTCTCCGCTCGGTTCAATTCCGGTATATTCGAACCATTTGCCCGAAGCAAATAATAAATTACCTTTTTCATCTGTTTCCCAAATTAATTGCGGAATACTTTCGGTTAAAGAACGGAATCGTTTTTCGCTTTCTTCTATTTTTTTTCTGGCCTGTACTTTCTCAGTAACGTCAATCAACGTAATTTTTATTCCGGAGATAGTGTTGTCGGATTCACGTTGTGGAGCATATTCAAAATCAATATAATACTCATGGTTTTTACCGTTTCTATTAATGTACAAAAGAGACTCTGATTCAGCGTATACATTTCCGGTTTCGTATACCTGCTCTAATAGCTGAGCATATTTTTGTTTTCTAAGTTCCGGAAATATTTTGAAAAGTTTTTTGCCCTGGACATCACTTTCTTTTTTCTTCCAAATGTTTTTCAAAAGGACAGCATTGGCAATTTCAATAACCATATCTTTCCCTTTAACAATTGCTTTTGGTACAGGAGATTCCATCACCAGAGTACGAAATCTTTTTTCACTTAGTTCCAGTTCTTGCTGATGCTTTTTTTCGTCAGTAATATCTCTTATTGTTTCGGTAGTTTCAATCGCAGTAACTAACACTCCGCCAACTGTTCCATCTTCTTTTCTAATTGGACTGTATGAAAAATCAAAGTAACATTCTTCTATAAAACCATTTCTATTTAATGGCAGCATAAAATTAAGAAAGCCAACGGGTGTACCTTCCATGGCACCTGCAAACATAGGTCCTATTATATCCCATATTTCCGAAAATGTTTGTTCGGCACTAATTCCTAAGGCATCAGGATGTTTGGCCGATCCTAAAATAGGCAGGTATCCGTCATTGTACAATTGTGTATAATTATCACCCCATGCTATGTACATTCCAAAGGGATTACTCAACATAACTGCCACCATTGTACAAAGACTTGGAGGCCAGGTTTCAGGATCGCCTAATACTGTTTTACTCCAGTCCTTGGTACGTATCAATTCGCCCATTTTTCCACCACCGGCTAGAAAATAATGTTCCTTATTTGTACGGTTCATTCCAAAAACTATTTAAGGTTGAAGAACAAAATGCTCTCGTACAGGTTGTTTTAATTTGTTTTGAGAAGCTACATGCAAGGCATTGCCAATCACTTTTTTTAATTTAGAAAATTCACCGGGTTTACGAATATAATAAGTCGCCCCTTTTTTATACATCAAATCAACAATTTCGATATCCAGAGATGTTGAGAAAATAATTATTGGCAACGTATGGAGTTTTTCAATTTCTTTTATTTCTTTCAGGCATTCATGACCATTTTTGCGGGGCATATTGAGATCAAGAAATAACATATCCGGCAAATTATTGGAAGAATTAGCAGTTAAATAATCCATAAGCTGAACGCCATCGTTAACAACAACAAGAGATACCGAAAGCGATAATTCGTCAAGTGCTTCTTTAAAAAAAGCGCAATCGTCTTCATCATCGTCCGCTAGTAAAAGATTGTAGTGGTGTTTATTCATTTTATAGTAGGATAAAATTTGTTTGGATCATGTTTTCTAAATTTAAATATCTCATTTTGTTTGTATTTTATGAAATTCTGAATCTAAAAAATGTTTTGTTTGTGCTAAGATAAGGCTAATTATAATAGTACGAATTCATAATAAACCAATAAATTTAACGATTTAAAGTAAAATTTCATAATCTTTTTTTTGTTTTAAGACTTTTTTTGCTTGAAAGTAAACCTCGAAAGATTGCTTTGATTTTAAGCTTAACTTTAATTTACAAAAAAGAAAAACCTCCAAACAGACTGGAGGTTTTAAGATTTTATTTTTTATTGGAAAATATAATAAAGGAAAAAAAAGTTTGAAGTCAGGCTTGCTGCTCTTCAGGAACGCATCCAAAAAAACATAAAATTAGATTTGTCCGTACAATTTATAGAGGCCAATGTCAAAGTGATAAAAAATGTTGTGGTCAAATTCTTTAAAAGGATATTTTTTTCTTCTTGTAAAATGGAACAACTTTTATTTTAATTCAAATTAATCAATTGAGGGCCAAATTCTTCATAAAAGATATTTTCCTGATTGATATTCAAATTGATTAAGGTTTCATATTGTGTTTTGATGAATATTTCAGGTCCACAGATATAAAATTTAGCATCTTCTAATAAAATAGCGTCTTTACATTTATGAAGATCGACGCGTCCCTCAATTATCTGATTTGAAATATCGTCATCGTTTTGTGCCGAATCATAAAAAGTAAATGTTTCCAGCCATTTAGCATCTTCTTTCAACGTTGAAATCTGTTCTTTAAAAGCGTGAACAGATTCATTTCGGCATCCGTGAATCCAGACTGTTTTTTTATTTTGAAGGGCATTTAAATT
Source organism: Flavobacterium sp. Root420 (assembly GCF_001427905.1). GTDB lineage: Bacteria > Bacteroidota > Bacteroidia > Flavobacteriales > Flavobacteriaceae > Flavobacterium. The sequence goes on along the minus strand of NZ_LMEF01000004.1, from coordinate 31,906 downwards.
GGTTTCCAGCATGCTCAGCATAGGAGTAAGGCCAACGCCGCCACTAATTAAAACCAATGGATTTTCAGCATCTTTTTCTAAATGGAATAATCCGGCTGGAGCCGAAATTGAAATAATATCTCCTTCTGATTTTGAATGTAAAGTTTGGGAAACCATGCCAGATGGGTTTGGTGCAATTCCGATATCTTTTTTTACTGAAATTCGATAATATTCAGGATTAAAAGCACTCGATAAACTATATTGTCTCGGTTGTAAAAGACCTAATTCGGGAACAAAAACCTGAACACTGATAAATTGGCCAGCGTGAAAATTAGTAATTTCTTTTCCATCTTCAGGATAGAGATAAAAGGATTTGATTTCTGTTGATTCTTCAACAATTCGTTTAATGACAAATTTTCTCCAGCCGTTCCAGCTTCCGGGTTTGGCTGCATTTTCTTCATATAAACCTTTTTCAAGATCGATCATAATTTTTGCCAATTGATAGTAGGCGACTGTCCAGGCTTCTAATATTTCAGGAGTAGCGGCTTCACCTACAACTTCGCCAATAGAAGCAATCAATTGTGTTCCGACGATTTTATATTGTTCAGGTTGAATATTAAGACTTCTGTGTTTGGTTCCGATTCCCTTCAGAACGCCAAGTAAAACACCCGGATCTTCTATATTTTCGGCGTAAGCCAAAACTGCATTTGCCAAAGCTGATTTTTGTCTTCCGTTGGCCTGGTTTCCCATATTAAAGATATTTCGCAGTTCCGGATGTTCTCTGAACATTCTGCTATAAAAATAACTGGTAAGGTCTTCGCCGCTGGCTCTTAAAATTGGAATTGTAGCTTTGATAAGTTCTTTTTGATGTGAATTCATTTTGTGATATTAAAATTTGATTTAGATAAATACTGCTACCTGAGCATTTATATTGACAAATTTAATTACCAGTTAAGGCTTAGTTTTATGACTCAAATCATAATAATAAAATTAGACCCCTATTTTGACTTATTTCTTTTTCAATTTCTCTCTAAAAAAATCAATAGTTCGTGTCCATGATAAAGTTGCAGCAGCTTCGTCATATCTTGGTGTTGTATTATTATGAAAACCATGATTCACGCCGGGATAAAAATAGGCTGTGTTTTCAACTTTATTCTTTTTCAGGACTTCTTCAAAAGCTGGCCAGCCTTCGTTTACGCGTGTATCCAAACCAGCGTAATGCAGCAGGAGCGGAGTTGTTATTTTTTCAGCTTCTTCTTTGGTAGGTTGTCCTCCATAATACGGAACCGCGGCAGGTAAAGTCGGTATTTTTACGGCCATCATATTAGAAATCCATCCACCAAAACAAAAGCCTACAACGCCTACATAACCATTACAGTCTTTGTGGGTTTTTAAGTATTCATAAGCAGCAATAAAATCTTCGAGCATTTCTTCTCGGGTTCGTTTTTTTTGCAGTTCGCGTCCGGCATCGTCATTTCCGGGATAGCCGCCTAATGGTGATAAGGCATCTGGTGCAAGTGTTATGAAACCCTCAACAGCAGCTCTTCGGCCTACGTCTTCGATATACGGATTAAGGCCTCGGTTTTCATGCACGACAATAATTCCGGGTAATTTTTTTTTGGTTTCAACGGACTGCGATAAAAGTCCTTTAATGGTACCGCCACCTTTAGGAGACTGATAGGTTATGTAATCCGATTTTATCCTTGGATCTCCGGGTTTAATTAAAATGCTGTCTTCATAATTTGGCATCATAAAACTTAAAAGCGATGGAAGGGTCAGCGTGCCTACTGCAAAAATGGAAAGCTTTTCGATAAACTGTCTTCTTTCTATTTTATTGTGGGCATAATCATCATATAAATCGAATACTTCTTGCGAAATATCTTCTTTGGTTAATTTCTGCATATCGTTTATTTTTTGAAAAACTAATTTAGAAAATAAAATGATTCGTAATTTAAAATAATTTTAAGTATTTGATATTCAGTATGTTTTTACTAAAATGCAAACTAATTTAACTGCTGTTTTGAAGTTTTAAATATTGGTCTAAGCCATAATAGATTAAGATGAAGTCTCGTATCAGGTCAGTTAAACCTCATCTTATTCTGTAAAAACTATTAAAAATAGATGTTATAAAAAATTATATTTAATTGTAAAATATACATTACTTAAAGTTTGTTATTATGTTTTTTTTGTATAATTTGGTGAAATCTTATTAATAAATTTCTTAATCATTTAATTTTAAAACAATTTAAAGTCAAAGGTTTTGCACATCCTCAAATTGTTACTATGAGGCTCAATTTCTTATAATCTACAGCCAAAAGCTAAAAAAGAGAATTAAATAACAATCCCAAATTGCAAAAAAAACATGAAACAAGAAGTTGCTGCTTTAGAACAATCCATGCACATTAAAGATTTTCTTTTTGTAATTAAAAAAAAATCAGATCACTTAACTAATTATTTCCTTATCAGTTTTTTTGTCGTCGGCTTGTTGCTTTCTTTTTTTTATGACACCTGGCAAATAGGCATTGGAGTTGGAAGCCTGTTGCTTATTGCGTATTATTCGACAAAAATTGTCCTCCCTAAATCGAATTTATACCAATATGTCCTTAGTGTAGTATTGGGAATTTTCATGGCTCAATTTATTTATCAAATGCATGGAATGTTCGAAATGCATTTTATGGCATTCATTGCAAGTGCAATACTTATTACGTATCAAAACTGGAAGTTGCAAATACCACTTTTGCTGGTTGTGGGAATACATCATGGAGTGTTTGGTTATTTTCAGTATCTGGGATTAGATGAAATTTATTTCTCTCAGTTAGATTATATGTCATTGCAGACATTTATTATTCATATAATACTTGCAGGTTGTATTTTTTCTATTTGCGGGTTGTGGGCCTATCAATTTAAAAAATATAGCGAAATACATATGGAACTAATTTTTAACAAAAGAGAGATTGAAAATCAGGAATTAAAAACCGCCAATTATGAACTTGACCGTTTTGTTTACAGTACCTCTCATGATTTGCGGGCGCCACTGAACTCAATGCTTGGTCTTATTGAAATAGCCAAAGAAGAGACTACTGAAGAATTGATGCTTGAATATTTTAGAATGTTAAAAGGTAGTGCAAAAAAACTGGATGGCTTTATTTGTGATATTCTTGATTATTCGCGAAACTCTCGTATGAAAATCAATAACGAACTAATCAATTTCAGAGAACTGATTAATGGTGTAACAGAAAATTTAAAATTCATAGGTGATAATAACAGAATGGTTGAATTTAAAATTGAAATCTCTGATGAAGCTTCCTTTTATTCGGATAAAAATCGTCTGATCACTATTTTAAATAATCTTATTTCAAATGCTATTAGGTATCAAAATTCTCAAATTCCAAATCCCTATGTCCATATTAAAATAGAGACGTCTCCGGCTGAAACCAATATCTTTATTCAGGACAATGGTATAGGTATTGATGAAGAATCGCAATCTAAAATATTTGATATGTTCTACCGGGTATCTCAGGAATCTGTTGGTTCAGGACTAGGATTGTATATTGTAAAAGAAGCTGTTAATAAACTGAATGGCGATATAAAAGTTAAATCTCAAATAGGTGAAGGAACGACTTTCTTAATTAAAATACCAAACCAATAAACTAATCTTAACTAATGGACCAGGAATCAGAAAAACCGACTTTCAAAAAAATTTTAGTGATAGACGACAATCCAACTGATCGTTATATTGCAAAGCGAATGGCTGAAAAATATCATTTTGCCGAAGAAATAATTTTGCAAGAATCAGCTCTTGAAGCACTTGATTATATTAAATCATTAGAAAGTACTCCAGAACTACTTCCACAGTTCATTTTTTTAGATATTAATATGCCGGGAATGAACGGCTATGAATTTCTGGAAGAATATGCAAAACTTTCTGAAACCATTAGAACAAATTGCATCATTTTGATGATTACAACTTCCATACATCCCGACGATTTTAAACGGGCTGAAAATAATCCTTCTGTATTTCGTTTTTTAAACAAACCACTCGATAGAGAGAAATTTAGGCTTATTGAAGATGAGTTTTTATCGAAGAAATGAAAGATCAATTGATAATATTTCGACTATTCTAAAAATCCTGAATTTTATTAAACCACAATAAATCTTTTATTTTTGGTTTGGTAAAAAACAATTATGGAAAAACTTAGAAAGCATATTGAGGAAATTATACCAATCACTGGCGAAGAGTTTTAGAAATAAGAAAGGAGAGTAAGAAATCTAATAAGTTTTTTTAAATATTGAAAGCAAAGAGTGTTCGTAATTTTACAATTTCCTGCCTGTGGGAATGATTTACTTTGTTTCTATAAAAATTATAAAAATGAAAAAATCACTTATTTTAAACGGATTACTGATGCTTACCTTTTGGTGTAATGCTCAAAATGCGGAGCCTAATTTGAAGGCTGCCAGAAAGGCCATAGAAGCCAGCAATGAAATCTACGCAGACCTCGCTAACAAAAACGACGGATCTATTCTTAGCAGGTATACTGATGATGCCTGCTTATTCCCGCCTAACACTGCACCGGTATGTGGAAGTGAACAAATAGCTTCATTCTTTAAATCCGGACCAAAGGTGCATGTTAAGTTTATCATTCAACATTTATATGGAGATGGCAAAACTTCTGTAACAGAAGAAAGCTTTTATGAGATGACTGATCTGGAAGGTAAAAAACTGGATGACGGAAAAGTGATTGTCATCTGGAAGAACACGAAAGACGGCTGGAAGATGTATCGCGATATGTTTAGCAGCAACCATCCGGCGAAATAAGTCTAAAAACCAACGTTGACAGCTTGCTGAAAATCGGTACCATTTTTTATTAATGAACTTCTGGCGGCAGAAGGAGTGATATCTGTAAACTTCCTAAATTCTTTAATAAAATGGGCCTGGTCGTAATACCCGCAGTCGTAAGCGATCTCAGTCAACGATTGCGGCGTATTGAGTACCAGCTGCAGACTCTTGTTAAATCGCACTACTGAAGTAAAGGCTGCAGGACTTATACCAATATTTGATAGGTAAAGTTTTTGGATATATCTTTCTGATAATCCTGAATGCCGAGCCAGAGCAGGTAAATCCAGTGGCTGATAATCAAACAAAAATTTCTGACTGAGAGTCTGAAGTATTGATACTTTCTTCAATCGGGTTTCGTTTTTTTTCAGTTGTTGGAGAAAGTAGTTTTCTAAGATTCTAATTTTATTGGGAAGTCCGTCGATCTCCATAATGCGGTTGTACAACTCCCTGTTTTCACTCAATGCAACATCATACATATCGGTGGCATAGTTAGTAAATTCAGACAGTGGATCAGAGAAGAACAATGCGCTGGCATGCGGGTAAATTCGCGCTATAAGTACTGAAGTCCCTTTTGCTACTGTAAGTCGGGTCGGAAGGGTGAGATGGCCCAATAGCTCTATTGCCGGTGTATCCTTGTGTTTGCCGTTGATAATAGTGGCAGCTGCTCCTTCAGAGATATTGACAATAAGGTCGACATATCCACTTGGATAAAACACTTCGTTGTCGAGATCTTTGTTAATAGTAACAAGGGTATAATTCTTTATATATGGTGCTAAACTGGGGGAAGGCAAAATCTCCATATAATTACTTTTGTAAAAATTCAGAAGCAAATCTTCTGATTTATAGTTTATTATAAAATTAAAAAAAATATAATATGAACCGATGTAAAAATTAAAAAAAAGTGAATTAATAGTTTGTAATTTTTTGATAAAAAAATAATAGGCAATTAATGAAATTCTTTTAAAACATTTGCCTTTGGAGGATCAATAACAATAAAAAAAATCCCGTAAACATGTTTACAGGATTTTTTGTGGAGTCGCCAAGAATCGCAAGCTATTTCCAAAAAAAGATTTAACAAACTAAAGTATCCATAAACAGAGCTCGTTGTGTCCAAAATGAGTGTTGTTATATGTTTTAATCAATCTTTATACTTTCAATTGCTTTCACCATAGCAGTTTCCTTTATCCCAGGCACTTTTAATCCTTCAGCACGAAAAACTGTTAAATCTGTCATACCTAAAAATCCAAGGAAAGCTTGCAAATATGGAGCCACAAAGTCGTTGGCTTTACCTTGTCCTTCTGAATAAACACCACCAGAAGCCATGGCTACATAAACTTTTTTTCCTGTTACCATTCCAATTGGGCGACCATCTTCGCCATACCCAAAAGTTATTCCTGCTCTGGTAATATGGTCAATCCATGCTTTTAGTGAAGAATGAATCGTAAAGTTGATAAGCGGTGCACCAATGACGATGATGTCTGCAGCCATTAATTGTTTAACCAATTTATTAGATAAGCTGATAGATTTTTTTTCTTCTTCAACTAGTTGATCTGTTGGAATAAAAAAAGTCCGAAGTACAGCAGGTGTAAGATGTGGTATTTCGATTTCGACCAAGTTTAATTCTTCAAGTTCATATTGAGGATATTTTTCCTGAATTTTTACGACAATAGCATTACCCAGTTTAATACTGTAGGAATCTTTGCCTAATAGACTGGATTTTAGATGGAGAATGCGTTTCATAACTGTTTTATTTTTTTAAGTTTATCAATTCTAAGTTCTGAGATGGATTCCTTTCTATGTTAACTATGAAAGGTTTATTTCTCTCGAATTATCAAAAGCAAAGTTATTGTTTGTAAGTATATAAAAGTTAGTACTTACCCAAAGGAAAGTGGTTACTTTTACGAAAGTTTGTATATTTGCTATGATGAAAACAATTGAACATATAACACTTCCGACCAAGGAAGAGTGTACCGGATCTCTCAAAAACGTCATTGATGCGATGTATGTTCTTAATGGAAAATGGAAACTGGCTTTGATTCTTTGCCTTGTGCAATCATCAAAGCGTTTTAACGAGATTCAGAAGGAAATTACAGGTATTTCCCCTAAAGTATTAGCAAATGAATTGAAAGATTTGGAACTAAATTACCTTATCAAACGTAACGTGCATCCAACTACTCCAGTAAGCATAATTTATGAAGCGACCGAGTATAGCCGAACTTTAAAAAACGTGCTAAGTGAGCTAGGTGCTTGGGGTGAACAACATAGAATGAAAATTAAAGAGAAATAGTATCAATTAAACCGCACCCGAAACACCAACGTGCCCAGCCTATTTTTACTCTCTAATAATTTGCTAAAGGATTGTACTTCACCTCAAAATGTCGAAAGCAGTATTTTACCAACAATTATTTCTACAGAAAGTAGTCTTACAGCCAAAGAAGGTAACTATGATGAGGTTTCATGGATGGGCTTCACAAAACGGTGGAACAACCGGAGGAGGAACTGCTCAAGAGACTGTCGTAACTGATTATGCTCAATTAAAAGCGGCACTTCAAAATACTGCAGTAAAAGGAATCAATGCATCAGCTACCATTACCGTACCTGCAATTACCGAAGGATAAATAAAAAAGCCCGGATGCAAGTCCGGGCTAAAAGTGTAGTGACTATTTTTTGACGTTTATTCAGATGGATGAATAAATGTTTTTCAAATATAAATAAGCTATTTTTAAAACGAGTAACCCAATGTCAAGAGCCAGTTTGACGGCGCACCAGGAAACAAACGGATATAATCGTAACCTCCAACCCAGTAGGTTTTGTTGGTTATGTTATTGGCATTAAGCTGAATTTTAAATTTATTGATATTGTAATACAAAGCTGCATTAAAGAGCGTATAACCCGGAATGGTCTGCGTTACAGTCTGGCTTAAATTACGGGTAGTCACAAAATTGGTTCCAAAGGCAAGTCCAAAATCTTTCAAAGCGCCTTCTATAAAGTTATAACGTGTCCAGACATTTCCCTGCTGTTTGGGGGTATTTGCTTTTTGCCTATCCACTTCAGATACTACCGGACTTTCTGTGATGGCTGCTTCGTTATAAGAATAAGCTGCTGAAATGCTCCAATTGCGGGTAATGCTTCCGTTTAGATCAATTTCAATACCTTTAGATTCTTCCTCTCCAATTGCTCTCATCAAATCCGGGTTTGTGGCATCATTTGCCGGATACAGAGTGTTTTTCTGCTGAATTTTAAATAAGGCAACAGTCACAAAAAGTTTTTCTCTAAACCAGGAAGATTTTCCTCCAAACTCCACCATATTGCTTTCCAGCGGGTCAAACGGTCCGCCCGCATTTGGGTTTGATAAAGAAGATGCAGTCTGCGGATTGTATCCTTTTACGTAAGTTCCGTATAAATTAATGTTCGGATTAAGCGTGTAAGTAAGTCCGAAACGAGGAAGGAACGAATGTTGCTTTACTTTCTTCTCTGTCGCTTTTTTATAGTTTTCCTTATCGGTATATTCGTCGTAACGCATACCAATCAGAGCCTGAAAAGCACCAAATTTAATGTGATCCTGAAGATAAATTCCGTACAATGAATAATAAGTCGGGTCAAAGGGACGGGCCGCATAGAAATATTTGCTCATGTCTTTTAGCTGCTGTGATGCCGATGGATTTGTCAGGTCAAAATGTGCCACATTGGGAACAGGATTTCCTTTTGAATCGAGCAAGTAAAGATTCTTTTTTGTCGGATCATAGCTGGCAATCGATGCGTTATTTGCCGCATTTCTATATCCTGTTGCCTGCAGCTGCGACCCCCCGGAAGGAACCTGTTCCTGGGCATAATCATAACCTGCAATCAAATTATGATCTAAGGTTCCGGTTTTGGCCTGATATTTAAAGAAAGCAGAAAGATTATCGATATAACGTTTACGTTTTCGCTGGAAAACCTGCATTTCAATTGCGGTTGGAATGGTAGATCCATCGCCGGCAGAAGCATATTTGTTAGCACCGCGGTGTTCCAAAAGATCTTCGGTATAACCCGTACGGATGTAAGAAGCAGAAAACGATAAACGATCTGTAAACTGATGATTTAATGAAGTGGTAACGATATAGGTTTCTTCATTTAAATAATCATTGGTAGAATTTAGTGAATTTGAGGTCTTGGTTGAATATAAATTGTCTTCATAAGTCGATTGTCCCCGGTCTAAGATACTTTTTGAGCCCGTATAAATCAAGTCAAAGTTTACACTTGTTTTATCATTTGGAAGAAATGACAGGGAAGGGGCGATGACAATATTTTTATCGAATTGCAGATCTCTGAAAGAATTTGCATTTTCATAACCTAAATTCAAACGGTATAAAAGCGATTTGTCTTGGGTTAATGGTCCTGTAAAATCGGCCAAAGCTCTTAGCGTATTGAAACTCCCTGTTGAAAAACTTACGCTGTTTGCTGCCTGATCCAGAGGTTTTTTGGTAACCCTGTTTAAAACTCCTCCGGGAGATGCGTTTCCAAACAAAGCCGATGAGGGCCCTTTTAAAACTTCAACACGTTCCAGGTAATTGGCGAGAGGCTGTTTCCAGAATCCGGTAGAAGTTCTCATTCCGTTTAGTAATTGCGTATTACTTCCTCCGTTAATTCTAAAACCCCGAATAGAAATGTCATCATAAAATGTAAACTGGCTCACACCACTAAAGTTCTTTACCACTTCGCCTACACGGATAGAACCCTGGTCTGCGATTAATTCTTTTGTGGCGTATGAAACAGCCTGAGGCAGATCCTTTAAAGCAATTTCAGTTTTGGCACCAATAAAAGATTTGGTGTTCCTGTATGATTTCTCTTTTCGTCCCGTAATCTCTACAGTCTGTAGAGTGTTGATATTTTCCTGTAAAATTATCGAAACTTCAAGGTTTTCATTCTCGTGCACCTCTACTGTTTTTTCCTGAACAGAAAAACCCATCGCTGAAAAATGAACAGTATAATTTCCGGGTGTGAGGTTATTGATTTCAAAATTTCCCTTATCGTCAGAACTGGTATTCTTTTTAAGACTTTTTATTGATATAGAAGCATAAGATAAAGCTTCGTTATTCCCGGAAAGGATCTTCCCGGTAATTTTCCCATTTTGTGCCTGACCTAAATTAAAGAAGGCGAGCAGCAAAAATAAATAAGTAAACTTCATGGCGGTTATTTATATTTTAGCTGCAAATTTATATTTATTTAGATTAAATACAAATAATAAATTAAAAAAATGAATGACTCTAACAACAGAAATGTCACAATTAATACCTGCTTCCAAAGATGTAATGGTATCCATTAGGATTGGTTTGATATAACGGTCTCATTTTTGGCAAGTTATTGTTTTTATTGAAGTGATATTAAATCAAGTTTAAATGAGCAGGCCAGGATAATTTTTTAAAATGTATTTTTATTTGGATTTAAACATAAAGACAAAACATTCGGGACAAAATGGAGAAAAAGTACTTATGCCATTCATACTGGCAGTATGTACGGTTGGTCGACCAAAATTTTAGCCACACTTTGTTTCTTTATTTTGTGCCTTTTTGCCTGTTAGCGGTTTTCTGATTTGGTGGTGACAAAATAAAAAAAGAATGATTTTAGAATTGTTGGCAAAAATAAAGTCTGCTCACACCACAGCGCGAGCAGACTTTATTTTTGCTGCTATTTTTAAATAAAACAACTGCTTAGTGATTAACCATCTTCATTGCTTCTTCACTATAGCGCTCTCCAATTATAGGATATCTATTAATTAGTTCATTAACAGCAGTAAGATCAGCACTTGTCAATTTAACTTCAATTGCACCTATATTCTCTTGCAGATAATTTCTTTTCTTGGTTCCTGGAATAGGAATTATATCTTCACCCTGGGCTAACACCCAAGCCAAAGCTAGTTGTGCGGGTGTACAACTTTTGGAGGCTGCAAATGCAGCGAAATTTTCTATAAGCTTATTGTTGTTATCAATATTTTCACTTTGATAGCGAGGAAGGGTCCTTCTGAAGTCATCAATGGCAAGTGTGTCCACATTAAGTTTATTTGTAACCAGACCCCGCGCCAAAGGAGAATAAGGGACAAGAGAGATACCAAGCTCACGAGTAGTTTTTAATATTCCATTTTCTACATCTCTTGTGAGAAGCGAGTACTCACTTTGAACAGCGGAGATTGGATGTACAGCGTACGCTTTTCGTAAGGAATTTGCAGAGACTTCACTAAGTCCGAGATAGCGTACTTTACCTTCTTTTACTAAATCTGCCATTGCCCCAACAGTTTCCTCAATAGGAATATTTGGGTCAACGCGGTGCGCATAATAAAGATCTATAGTGTCTATTTTAAGGCGCCTCAGGCTCTGTTCAATAGCAACTTTCATCCAGGCAGGTGAGCCGTCAAAATAGGTTCCTGAAGAACTGCTAGGTCCCGCAATCCCATCTTTAAAGCGAAATCCGAATTTTGTTGCGATAAATATCTTATCGCGGTTAGGTACAAGGACTTTGGAGATGAGTTCTTCGTTGGCACCGTTGCCGTACATATCGGCTGTATCCCAAAAGTTGATGCCCATATCAAGGGCTTTCTCCAGCGTGGCGAGGCTTTCTTTATCGTCTGTTGGACCATAAGCAAAACTCATGCCCATACAGCCTAATCCAAGTGCTGATAGTTCTTCACCTGTTGTTCCGAGTTTTCTGTATTTCATTTTTATCTAATTTTGTTTCTACAAAAGTAGATGCAAAAACATGGTCAGGGCTTATAGTTATCAAACAGTTAATTATAATATTCAAACAGTTATCTCAGCTGGGTGGGTGCCAAACCAGTGTGTTTTTTAAAAAAGAATGTAAAATAAGAAGGGTATTCAAAACCAAGGCTGTAGCCAATATCGGCAATATTCCAGTCTGTGTACTGCAATAAGGTTTTAGCTTCTTTAATAATACGATCTGCAATATGAGTAGTTGTAGTTTTTCCTGTAATTTGCTTTACCGAACGATTAAGATGGTTGATGTGTATGGATAAAGAATTGGCGTAATCTGCCGGATTTTTTAATTTTAGTATAAGTGAAGGGGAATCAATTGGAAACTGTCTTTCGAGCAATTCAAGAAATAAAGCAGATACCCGGGAAGAAGCATTTGTATAGGTCTGAAAATTTGTGGCAGAATTATTTTTCATAGCCTCATGAATTATCAGATGCAGATAGCTGCGCAGGATATCGTACTTATGTGGATAAGTGGAGAGCATTTCTGATTGCATCTTCATATATATGGATGAAAGTTCCTTTAATTGAGTATCATCGGGAAAAAATATGGGATTACATCCAATTTTGAATAAAGGAGAATCCAGTAAGCTATTCATGCGTTCGCTATGCTGGATAAAATCTTCGGTAAACAGACAGTACCAACCTGACTGATGCTCAGATTCCGCTTCCCACGAATAAGGTACCACAGGATTAGAAAAGAGTAGGGCGGGTTTGTCAATCTGTATCCATTTGTTTGCATAATAAATCTTACCCTTGCCGATGATGAGAGAAATTTTGTAAAAATCCCGTCGGCTGTAGGGACTTACTTCGGCACATGTTTCTCTGCTAAAAACATTAATATGGCCTATCCCAGCATTATTAAGCGGAACATTTGTGGGTGCATGGTTTGGCAGTCGTTTATAAAATTCGCTAACGCTTTCTGCTTGTTTCATTGTGTAAATTTATAAAAATAAAATAGACCTTAAAATAGGGAATTCAATTTTTCAGCGCTATTGCTTGTGATTTTTTATCAAGAAGCGTATTTATTTTATCTTTATGGTATTGCCTGACTCACTGTTCTATTTTTTACAGCAGCTCAATTTCTTTAGGGGCATCTGTCAGATCTGAGAGCCCCTTTATAAAGTAGTACCCCATCTTGCCGTTAGCTTTGACGCTAACTTAAACTTCTCCAGAGGCTTTAATTTTCTCTGGATTCTTTGAAGTTTTGCCAAGGGGTGAACTAGTCATCTTGTTAATGTTATGGTGAATTAGCCATCACCTGATACATATTGGGTATACGCCCCATTTTTTTACTAAGCATTTCCAAAGTTGGTTTTGCCTCATGCGACGCTTGCTCCGCATCAATTGCTTGAATATTCATCATCTTTATTTTTCTGCTTGTTATTATGGCTTAATTATCTGGCCCGTGTTTGCTCCAAATACACTTTTTCGGAAACCGTATTCGAGCTGTTTCATAGTTACCGGGATTTCTCCTGGGAAATAGGAAAAATACTGAGGTGAATCTTCAATAACAGTCGGACTAACAGCATTGATGCGGATACCATTGTCTAATTCAATTGCTGCTGCGCGAATAAAGCTTTCAACAGCGCCATTTGCAGCGGATGCATTTGCAAAGTTCAATTGGGGTTCATACGTTAAACCGCCTGTAATTAAAGTAAATGAACCTTTTGGATTGATATAGTGCTGTCCAATGAGTACCAAATTAATTTGTCCCATCATTTTTCCCTCGATACCTTTTCTGAATTCCTTGTCGGTCATTTTCTTCCATGGTCCAACATGAGTTGGTCCGGCTGTTGATATAAGTGCATCGAAGGAACCAACTTGCCTGAATAAATTTTCTATTGATTCAACAGCAGTAATATCGACTTGAAAGTCGCCATTGCCTGACCCGACTCTTATGATCTCGTGTTCTTTTTCAAATGCAGTTGACAAGTATTTTCCCATGGTGCCTGTTGCGCCTATGATGATAATTTTCATTTTTTTGTGTTTAAGGATTAAAAATATTTATTGTGTTAGGAATTGTTAGCCTCAGATCTGCATAATTTTAAAAATCTTCAAAAATTAATTTTTTACTTACTGTCATTCCTGTTGCTGTGCTCATGGCAATGGTAAGGCCAATGTTTGTGATTGCCGGCGTTTGAATAATTACATGAAAGAATTTTCCCTGAGGAATGCATGTCAGCCATCGGTCGACAAAAAGTAATCCCCGTGATTTAATACTACAAAGGCTTAGTATAAATATCAGACAGTCTATCAGCAATGTTGCGCCTGTATCAGTCGCAATTGTTTTAAAAAGAACCTTCACAGCTGTTGTTTATTATCTTTTTTGCTAGCTTGGCGGATGATAAAATCTACAAAAGGGACACCTACAAAAATTATCCAGGGAACCAGGGTAAGAGTAAGCAATAATGTTTTCAGGTACAAAGGCAATATCAGAGAAGATTTACCTAACAGATACAGAAGCAGCGTGATAGACGGGTAAATTACGACCCATATCTTTAATGCCGCAATTAATTTTATTTTTGTTTTCATACAAATTACTTTTTGAATACTTATAATTATTTATTCAGCAAAAGTAATTTCAGATCTAATCTATAGGATAGGACAAAAACGAGGATGAATAGGACTTATTTGAGATTTTGCCTAAATACCTCGGGCGAAGTGCCTGTATGCTTTTTGAAGAACCTGATAAAGTAGGAAACATCTTCATAACCCAGATAATAGGCTATTTGGCTCACTTGATTCGATGTTGCAAGCAGCTGTCTTTTAGCTTCCAGGATAATGTATTCATTAATGAGATCAGAAGGTGTTTTATTCAGTAGGCTCTTTGTAATGGCAGCAAGTTGATAGGTAGAGATATTCATCAACTCGGCATATTGGCTGACTTGCTTATGGATAATTAGCCTGACCTCTAAAAGTTCAATAAATTGCTCAAGTTTCTCTTGTGCATATGGGTTAACTCCCTTTGTGGGCCTTTCCTTATTCTGGCGATTTCTCAGCAGTTCGATAAAGAAGACATGGAGACCTGTCTTAATCACTTCGTGATAACGCTCTTGCAGATCAGTAAACTCTTTAAAGATATAGGCTAGAATATTGGCAAGCTTCTCAAATTGATTAGTATTGGTTTTACAAAAATTCTGACGGCTCGCCTGACGTAAAAGTTGTACTGCTGAATGATCTTGGGCATCAAAAAAATCTGGTTTAAACTGAAGCAGATAGCCTGTGCTTCCTTTCTTTAGGTTTAGCTGGTGTACCTGTCCCGGGCGCATAAAAAACAGTGTGTTATCTCCCACTTCATGAACGGTAAAATCTATTTCGTGCTCCCCTATGCCATTTTTTAAAACCAATAGATAATAGAAGTCGTGCCTATGTAGTTCCTGTATCATTTCGCCTTGATTAAGCAAGTCTTCAATAGCTTTGATGCTAAAATGATCAGCTAAGGTAGGTTCCTGAATTTGCCTGACTGGAATTTTTTTCACCTCAAGTGGATAATGTTATACGGGTTAAAGATATAGTACTTATTTTTAATATTCCAGATACAGATCTAAAAAAAAATTAGCATCTGATACCAGTTTTGACGTTTTTCGAAACTATAAAATGAAATATTTAATAAAATAGAGGTCTGTTAAAAATGGATTGCAGCTTTATGTAGGTTTCGAAAATTGGAACTAAGTACACTCGGCTGAACAAATGAAATACTTGGATATTTTTAGGCTTGAGAGGTTTAAATTGTAAATAAAAATGTAAACTTTGTAAATAAAAACTTGACACTATGCATCTTAGTCAAAATCTCCTCTCTGGAAAACGCAAATACTTATTTGCATTGATACTACTCCTTTTTATCTTTGTAATCTGTGTGGCTTTTAGCATGGAGGATGGTGACGATTTTGATATCTCAAGAAGGGAAGTTTTACTCCGCAGAATTGGACATGAATTACTTTTACAGTCGGGCGACAGTACATCACGGGTACTTCCGGTAAAAAAAATCGCTGAAAATGAGTACCAGATCAGGTTTGAGAATGATCTAAGTTTTCAACCTGCCTCGTTAGTGAATATTACCCGGCGTTTTTTGACCAAAGACCCGCTCGCAAGCGATTATGTTGTCAACGTTCTGAACTGTGGCAACTCTAGTGTAGTTTATGGATATGCTATATCCAAAAATAAAAAAGATGATATTGTAGCCTGCATAGGAAGAGTACAACCTATCGCCTGTTACATGATTAACATCAAATTCAAACCAACAGGCATAAATACAGCTAAGAATGGATATCTTCTGGGCGGTTTGTCTTTTTTAGCATTCGTTGGCCTTATTTTGTTGAGGTCTTTTAAGCCTCGGAAGGTTTTATCCGATAGTCGGGATACTGGCAAGTTAACTTTGGGCCCGGTGTTGTTCGATGCAAAGAATCAGAAGTTGGAAGCAAACGGAAAAACAATAGACCTGACCGGAACGGAAACCCGTGTATTGCTTATTTTCGCATTGTCTCCCAATGAGACTATAGAGAGAAGCCGACTGCAAAAAGAAATCTGGGAAGATGAAGGTGTTATTGTGGGGCGTAGTCTGGATATGTTCATATCAAAACTTAGAAAAAAACTGGAATTTAATCCAAATATCAAAATTGTTGTTATACGCGGCAAAGGATATAGGCTTGAAATTAGCTCTTAAGAAAATAGAAGGAATAGGTATTTGTCGTAGTATGGCGAAGGTAGTGAATAATGGCCGATACTTGCGATAGCGCGGATTCGTAATCCGTGCCTATAAAGATATAACCTATAATGCAGATAAAATACGGGCTATTAGTCTATTTATAGCATTTTATTGGGCATTTTATAATTAGATTAAATTAGAAAAAAAACATACAACAATAAAAAAAACCTAACTACTCTTATTTAAGTAATTAGGTTTTTTGTTGTAGCGAAAGCGGGAAATACTTTGAACACTTATTATGTTTCTAAAAGTTTTAAAAGAGGTTCATGATAGCAAAAAGTAAGATTTTTAGCTTTATGAATAGCCCAAAAGGGAGATTCTTTGAACACTTATTAGCGTTTCCGGAGACGTTAGAGCCCGTTTAATTGCTATTGCAGTTAATCGCGAAGCCGGTAATCCTTAGCAACCGTTATTTTTGCTAAAGTCACGTTTAAAAAGTATCTTATTATTTCGCTCAATATAGTCGCCCGATATAATCAAATATGGATGATTAGGTGAATACCCTGCGCTGCGGCTTCGTACAATTATTTTGTCGTTAACTTTCAGGCTGTTTAACTGCTGAAAATCCTTAGGAATAAATTGCATCATATATTCTTCGCCATTAATCCTGACTATAAGCCATTTTGGCCCTGACGATTTCCCGTTTGCGCGCTGAAAAGTAAGAGAGATTACCACGGCGTCCATATTGGTGAAAGTCTTTATGTACTTCTTTATTTTATCATGACTGGCATGCACTTTTTTACCTTCAGGAGAAACCTCCCATTCTTTGTACTTTATACCGTCAGGAGAAGCCTCCCATTTTTTCCTGTCATCCAGGACGGCTTTCCTGTCAGCAATAGAAGACGGTTTTGAGGATGGCTTAGTTTCATTTTTAATTTCATGATTAGCAAATACTAGTCCGCTTACCACAACCAGTAGTAAGATCAGCACATAGACGATTTTTTTCATATTTTTTATATCTTTTCAAAATTGATTCACCAAATTTACTTTGGTATTTCTCAACGTAAGTAATTTGGATTGTAAATAAAAATGTAAACTTTGTAAATTAATTGTAAATAATGCGTTTGATAGCGGTATCGGGCGGATATGAGACCGAAGAGCTACACCGATAGTGCGGATTTGTAATCTGTGCCCATAAAGAATTTAACCCGCAGCAATATAAAAAACCTAACTGCTTCTTTTAAAGTAATTAGGGTTTTTGCTGTAGCGGGAACAAGACTTGAACCTGTTACCAGGAAAAAGAACTAAGTACACGGATATAAAGTTTCGAACCTAAACTCTGCAACCTCTGTTGTAACTACATTTTTAAATATGAAAAATAGCTTGTGCCACTAATTTGTCACAAAACTTAAGGTGGAACTTTTTAAAATATTTTACCTCTTAAAGTGTGATCGGGTCATTATCCTTTTGAGCCTTTCAACAAATAAAATTGAACTTTTTCATTCAGAACCCTTATTTAAAAATTCTCTAATTAAACGAATCAGGTTCTATGGCTTAAAACGAAATGTTAGCTTTTTAGAATAAATAACTAAGTTTATAAGTTGAAATTGGACTCTATTAAATTCCCTCTGATTCAGATTTTTACGATTTAAAACTTAATTGTGAAGTTTAAAAAGAATAGTTAATATGGCACATTTTTTTTGTAAGAACCTCTCTTTTAGTTTAATATGTGTGCTTTTTAGGGATGTAGGAAATAAAATACAGTTGATGTATTTTGTCGATAATAATTATCGACGAATGGGATGTTAGGCCATGATTTGTTTCATGATTTTATTTCAGATTTTATTTTTTATCCATATGACAACAATTTTATTGTAAAGTTTCTCTTATAGAAACATAAATGAGGTTTATCGCAATTTTATAATGGTAAAATATAGTTTCAAATTTTATATAAAATATAGGGAATTATAATTTTATTTTAAACTATTGATAATCAGTGATTTTTTATTTTAAAAAGCATGTGCCATAACGTAATATACTTATACCGAAAAAGAGGTGAAAAAAAATATTCGATCGAAAGAAAGATTTTTAAAGAGTAAAAATCACTATGAATTTTAAAATTGCAAAATCAAACAAATGTTAAATTTTTTTGATAATACTTTTTAATTATTATTTGTAAGATATTTTGATTTTTTTATTGTGAATAAGCTTAAAACATGTAGTATTGATAATAAATTAAGAAAATTCTGCTATTTTTTTATGGAATAAATAATTTTTGAAGCTCTAAGAGTGAATTTAAGTTGAATAAAAGTGTTATTCAACGTTTTTATAGGTAGTTTGTCGACTAAAGTAGCTAGTTGTTAGGTGTTTATATACTTTCGCGACTCCAAAAACTACCAATAACCTATGAGACAATTTTTATGTCTTGAACCTACAAAGGTTCAAACCTTTTTTGATTTGTATAAAAGTTTGAAAAAAGATTTTATTACTTATTCAAAATCTAACCCTTATATTTTTTCATATTCCACCTATATGCTAAAAACCACAATTGGTTTCTTGGCTTACAATATTTGTATTTCTCAAATCTCTTTTGTGTATGCGTAACTTTACTTTTAATTGGTCTAAATTTTTTAGGCTCAACTTTCTAATTGCATTTTTATTACTGGGAACTTACAATGTTTCGGCTCAGTTTTATACCAAACACTACATTGCTCCGGCGCCTTGGCAATATTTTAGTAAATCAAATGAAATTGTTATTGCTACAAACTCGCTAACTACAGTAAATATTACGTTGACTAAGAGTGATGGTACTCTAGAAACGACTTTAACTGCAACTAAAGGAAATCCTGCGATCTACAGGTTTAAGCTTCTGGCAAAAGATCTTCCAATGTATGCTTTAGATACGGTAATAAATGCAGCGGGACTGATTGTTTCGAGTGATGGTCCGACATCTGTAAATATGCGAAATGTTGCTTCAGATAATTATGTGAATGGGGAGAATGTCGATGCCAATCTTAAAGGTAATGCTGCACTAACGAGTTTTGGGGACGCAGGAATTGGTGTTCGTTTTCGAGTAGGTTATTATAGAAATGGGTCGTTGGGAAATTTTGGTAGTTTAGGTGATCAACGTCCTATTTACAGTATAATGGCAACTGTAAATAATACGACAATAAAAATAAATAATGTTATTACCGCTACATTAAATGCAGGACAAAGTTATTTGTTTAAAGCCCCGATAGGGACATTGGTAGAATCCTCAAATCCCTGTGTAATGAATACTTCGGCAGCAATTGATATGCCAGGGGGGTGTGGAGATGGTGCCTTTAATCAAATTCCTCCAGAAGCAGTTTTGGGAACGGAATATTTTATTGAAAGAGGAACTGGAAATGATATTGCAGAACAGACTACAGTAGTAGCAACAAAGGATAATACAGTTTTAACCATAAATGGATATTCAACTACGGGAGTGTTAGCGTCTACAAACACTGTTACTTTAGCATTAGCCGGCGATTTTTATACTTTTATAAATGGTGTTACTAATACAAGTTTTACTGCATCTCGTGTTGCCGCAGATAAGAGGGTAGTGGTATATTCAGGAACGGCGCAATCTTGTGAAGTCGATATTTCGACAATTGCCCCAGTTTCAGAATGTGGTGGATCTAATTTTATAGAAACTGCAAAGTTTAGAAATTACGCTTCGGGAACATTAGATTATTTTGGATATATTCTTTTAAGAAGTGCTACAGAAGTTGTAAAAGTTAATGGAACTAATATTGAAACTGTAAGCGGTATTACAGCTCGTCATCAAATAGGAACGACAGGTTGGTATTTGATAAATTTTAAAAATACTCAAATAGGTAGCCCGGATGTTCTCTCTATTTCGAGTAATGCGAAACTTACGGTCTCCATTGTACAACAAGACGGGGGTTTTTCTATGGCTGGATTTTTCTCAAATTTTGCAGCTCAGCCAGAAGATCCAACCTTAACTTATATTTCAGGTGGAGGCTGTACCAATAATAAGGCAGAACTTACAACACCTGCTGGTTTTGCACCATACCAATGGTATTTGAATGGAACGGCGATCACAGGTGCTAATTCGGCAACTTATACAGCAACTAAAACGGGTGCTTATTCTGTAGCTTCTACTTTGACTTGTGGAGCTCAAACACAATCGAAACCAGTTAGTGTAACTTTATGTACAGATTTAGGAATTACAAAGACAGTTGATAATGTGGCACCTTGCATTGGGTCGAATGTAGAATTTACAGTAAAACTAAATAATTTAGGTGGTAATAATGTTTCTGGAGTTTCTGTAAATGATTTACTTCCTTCAGGATATACTTATGTAAGCTCAATTCCATCAATAGGTAGTTATAATTCAGGAACAGGAGTTTGGAGTATTGGAGATTTAGATGGAGAAACAGAAGTGACTTTAAAAATTACTGCCAAAGTAAATGCATCTGGTATTTATACTAATACAGCATCATTACCAACTTCTATAGATGATAATGCAGCGAATAATTCGGCTAGTGTAGCCATAAATCCAAAAACACTGCCTACTCTTGTTATTACAAATCCTGCCACGGTTTGTTCACCGTCTACAGTTGATTTAACTGCTTCTTCAGTTACGGCAGGAAGTAGTGCAAATTTGACTCTTTCTTACTGGACAAATGCAGCTGCAACAATATCTTATACAACACCAGGTACTGCAACTACGGGAACCTACTATATAAAAGCGGTTTCATCTGAAGGATGTGAAGTAATAAAACAAGTTGTGGTTACTGTTGATTCACCTTCAAATACACCAACAATTAGTGTAGTAAGTGGTTCGGTTTCATGTTCAACTGGAAATGTTGTTTTAAGGTCATCGGGTAATTCAGGTAGTTATTTATGGTCAACTGGAGAAACAACAAAAGAAATTACAGTTACTGTTGATGGAAATTATACAGTAAAAAGAATAAACAGCTCAGGTTGTGTGAGTAATAGCTCTGCGCCTACAGTTGTTACATTTAAACCTTCAGCGCCAACAGCTTCAGCCCAAATTTTTTGTAGTTCTGAGGGTAAAACAGTCAATGATTTAATTGCTGCTGGAATTAATTTAAAATGGTATAATACAAATGCGTCAACACCAGCTTTTGCAGGAAGTACAGCATTAACAACAAAAACATATTATGTAAGCCAGACATCAGTAAGTGGTTGTGAAAGTGCAAGAACTGCAGTAGCAGTAACTGTAAATACCGTTTCTTCAGCACCAGTAGCGTCAGCTCAGGCATTTTGTGTATCTGAAAATAAAACAATACATGATTTAATAGCTACAGGAACTGGTTTACAGTGGTATGATACGAATACTTCAACAACACCTTTAACAGGAACTACGGCATTAATTTCAAAAACATATTACGTAAGTCAGACTGCAAACAGTTGTGGCGAAAGTGCGAGAACTGCGGTAGTAGTAACAATTAATACAATTCCAACTGCACCAACAGCTTCATCTCAGACATTTTGTGTGGCAGATGCTAAGAAAGTAAGTGATTTAATTGCTTCAGGAAGCAATTTAAAATGGTATAATGCTAGTACTGGCGGAACACTTTATAACGCAACCGACATATTATCTTCAGGAAACTATTATGTAAGTCAATCGAATAGCTGTGGTGAGAGCTCAAGAACTTTAGTAGCTGTTACAGTGAATAATACGACTGCACCAACTGCTTCATCTCAAATATTTTGTGCAACTGATGGTAAAAAAGTAAGTAATTTACAAGCTACAGGATCTAATTTAAAATGGTATGCTGCAAGTACTGGGGGAAGTGCTTATGCAGGAACGGAGACATTATCAACAGGGAATTATTATGTAAGCCAGACTTTAAATAGTTGCGAAAGTACAAGGGTTTTAGTCCCAGTTACAGTAGATAACGCAGCACCTGTACCGACTGCATCTGCTCAAACATTTTGTGTTTCTGAAGGTAAAACGGTTAATGATTTAATAGCTTCAGGGAGTAATTTAAAATGGTATACTGCAAGTATTGGTGGAACATTATATACGGGAACGGAAACGTTATCTTCAGGAAACTATTTTGTAAGTCAGACTACAAACAGCTGTGGTGAGAGCGCCAGGACTTTAGTTGCAGTTACAATAAATCCAACACCAGCTGCGCCAACAATAACACCAGGAGGCCCGACAACATTTTGTTCAGGAGGTACTGTAGTTTTGACTTCAAGTGGAGGAAATGACTATTTATGGTCAACAGGGGAAACAACGGAATCTATTACGGTTTCAACTTCAGGAAATTACAATGTTAAGGTAACAAATGCTTCTGGTTGTCAAAGCGCAGCTTCAGCTTCAACAACTGTAACTGTAAATCCTATTCCATCTTCACCAATTGCTTTAGCTCAGACTTTTTGTTTAGCAGATAACAGAAAAATTAGCGATTTAGCACCTTCGGGAACCGGTATTAAATGGTATAGTGCCAGTACAGGAGGAATACTTTATATAGGGACTGAGACATTAGTGACAGGAACTTATTTTGCAAGTCAGAGTTCGAATGGTTGCGAAAGTACAAGAACTTCCGTAGGAGTAACGTTAACGCCAAAACCATCGGATATTGTCACAACGGCAACTATCTGCTCGGGAGAGACCTATACGTGGGCGGCCAACAACACGCCTTATACGACCAACCAGTCGGCACTTAAAATTGTAAACGACGGCTGTACGGCAGACCAGGTATTGAATTTGAGTGTAACACCAAAACCATCGGATATTGTCACAACAGCAACTATCTGCTCGGGAGAGACCTATACATGGGCGGCCAACAACACGCCTTACACTACAAACCAGTCTGCACTTAAAATTGTAAACAACGGTTGTACGGCAGACCAGGTATTGAATCTGAGCGTAACACCAAAACCTTCGGATATTGTCACAACGGCAACTATCTGCTCGGGAGAGACYTATACRTGGGCGGCCAACAACACGCCTTACACTACAAACCAGTCTGCACTTAAAATTGTAAACAACGGTTGTACGGCAGACCAGGTATTGAATCTGAGCGTAACACCAAAACCATCGGATATTGTCACAACGGCAACTATCTGCTCGGGAGAGACCTATACATGGGCGGCCAACAACACGCCTTATACGACAAATCAGTCTGCACTTAAAATTGTAAACAACGGCTGTATG
>NZ_LMEF01000004.1:0-8455 GCF_001427905.1 Flavobacterium sp. Root420 | reverse complement strand
CGGCAGACCAGATTTTGAATCTTACCGTTACCCCAAAACCTTCGGATGTTATCACGACGGYAACGATCTGTTCGGGAGAGACTTATACGTGGGCGGCCAACAACACGCCTTAYACKACMARCCAGTCKGCACTTAAAATTGTAAACRAYGGYTGTAYGGCAGACCAGATTTTGAATCTTACCGTTACCCCAAAACCTTCGGATGTTATCACGACGGYAACGATCTGTTCGGGCGAGACCTATACATGGGCAGCAGATAATATGCCTTATACGACAAACCAGTCCGCACTTAAAATTGTAAACGATGGTTGTACTGCAGACCAGATTCTGAACCTTACCGTTACTCCAAAACCWTCGGATRTTGTYACAACGGCAACTATCTGCTCGGGAGAGACCTATACATGGGCGGCCAACAACACGCCTTATACGACCAACCAGTCKGCACTTAAAATCACAAACAACGGGTGTACGGCAGATCAGGTATTGAATCTGAGCGTAACGCCAAAACCATCGGATATTGTTAC
Source organism: Flavobacterium sp. Root420 (assembly GCF_001427905.1). Taxonomy (GTDB): domain Bacteria; phylum Bacteroidota; class Bacteroidia; order Flavobacteriales; family Flavobacteriaceae; genus Flavobacterium. The sequence continues at coordinate 7,932 of NZ_LMEF01000004.1, read as the reverse complement.
AACGGCAACTATCTGCTCGGGAGAGACAATCTTACCGTTACCCCAAAACCTTCGGATGTTATCACGACGGCAACGATCTGTTCGGGAGAGACTTATACGTGGGCGGCCAACAACACGCCTTACACAACCAGCCAGTCGGCACTTAAAATTGTAAACGATGGTTGTACGGCAGACCAGGTATTGAATCTGAGCGTAACGCCAAAACCAACAAAAATTGTTACTACAGTAACTATTTGTTTGGGAGAAAGTTATTTATGGAGTGTAGATGGAAATACTTATACAGGAGCGAATACTTACACAATAACCAATAACGGTTGTACGGCAGATCAAGAACTTGTGTTAAATGTGGATACTGTTGCAAAACCAATAGTAGGAATAATTACTCAACCAACTTGTGCATCGTCATTCGCCAGTGTCGAATTGAGTGGTTTACCTTCAGGGACATGGACAATAAATCCTGGTAATATTACAGGAAATACAAACACAACAGTTATTACTGGATTAGTTCCGGGAACTACTTACAATTATTCAGTAACGAATTTTTTAGGTTGCAAATCTTTACCTTCTGCAGATGTTACAATTTTAGATTACATATGTGCTGAAAATGATACACCAATAACAATTAATGGTTTGATAGGAGGAACTTCTTCAACTGTATTTGCTAATGATAAGATAAATGATATCTCATTTTTACCTGCAGATGTTAGTGTATCCACAACAACACTTCCAGCTGGTATAACTTTTAATTTAAACGGGACAATCACAGTAGCTCCGAATACATCAACAGGAACACATTTAATTACATATACAATTTGTAAATCAACAAATAGTAGTGTTTGTGATTCTGCTACAGTAGAGATAATAATTTCATTGCCGGTAATCGATGCAGTAAAAGAAATTACATCCCCATCAATTGATGGAAACATCGGAGGAACGACAGCGTCATTAGTATCAAATGATACCTTAAACGGAAGCGCGATTGTCATCGGAACAAATGCAGGAGAAGTAATTCTGAGTCCAGTATCAGTTCCAACAGGACTGACCCTAAACGCAGACGGAACGATAAAAGTTGCTGCAGGAACTCCGGCGGGAACTTACAATGTGGAATATAAAATCTGCGAGGTAAACAACCCGACAAACTGCGACAGTGTAATTTCAGAAGTTGTGGTGACAGGAGGAACATTACAGGCTAATCCTGATACAATAGGATCGGTAGTTGGCATCAATCAGCCGACAACACTTATCAATGTTTTTGCAAACGACACCAATAACGGCTTACCGGTTGTTGCAAATACGATGAACCTTTCTGTAGTAACTGCAGATCCAACAGGATTCTTAACGTTGAACCCGGATGGAACAGCAGTTTTAGGAGCCAATGCACCTGCAGGAATTTATGAATTAATCTATCAAATCTGTGAGAAACTGAATCCGGCTAATTGTAGTTCGGCTTCAATAAAAGTTACGGTTACCANCCAATGCACCTGCAGGAATTTATGAATTAATCTATCAAATCTGTGAGAAACTGAATCCGGCTAATTGTAGTTCGGCTTCAATAAAAGTTACGGTTACCACTCCGGTAATCGATGCGGTAAAAGAAACGACATCTCCAATCAATGGAATTGTTGGAGGAACGACATCGTCATTAGTATCAAATGATACCTTAAACGGAAGCGCGGTTGTCATCGGAACAAATGCGGGAGAAGTAATTCTGAGTCCAGTATCAGTTCCAACAGGACTGACCCTAAACGCAGACGGAACGATAAAAGTTGCTGCAGGAACCCCGGCAGGAACTTACAATGTGGAATATAAAATCTGCGAGGTAAACAACCCAACAAACTGCGACAGTGTAATTTCAGAAGTTGTGGTGACAGGAGGAACATTACAGGCTAATCCAGATACAATAGGATCGATAGTTGGCATCAATCAGCCGACAACGCTTATCAATGTTTTTGCAAACGACACGAATAATGGTTTACCGGTTGTTGCAAATACGATGAACCTTTCTGTAGTAACTGCAGATCCAACAGGATTCTTAACGTTGAACCCGGATGGAACAGCAGTTTTAGGGGCCAATGCACCTGCAGGAATTTATGAATTAATCTATCAAATCTGTGAGAAACTGAATCCGGCTAATTGTAGTTCGGCTTCAATAAAAGTTACGGTTACNGGCCAATGCACCTGCAGGAATTTATGAATTAATCTATCAAATCTGTGAGAAACTGAATCCGGCTAATTGTAGTTCGGCTTCAATAAAAGTTACGGTTACCGCTCCAACTATGGCTGTCACAGCAAATAGTTATTGTTCAGATAATGTTCCGTATGTTTCTTATACTGTAACGGCAGATAATTTTACGCCAAATAATTTACTAACTATAAAGTGGATTGACAGTGCAAACAATGTTGTAGCAACTCAAACGAATTTACCATTAAGTGGAAATATTTTATGGCCAGGTGCAATTATTGACAATAATGGAATTGGAATTGACTGGCCAGGATGGATATTGACAAATGGCCAATGGGCAGAAGGTGCTGATGGATTTGAAAAAACCAAAACTGCTGTGACAATGGAATTTTCATTAAATTCAACAGTTAGTATAGCAGTGAACTATCCGCCGGCGACACCACAATGTAACGCAAGACCAACTTTTGCAATCAAAGCAAATAATGATATAGCAGGACCAATAGATGCTAATAAAGGAATAAGTACATCATTGAATATATTTGATAATGATACTTTAAATGGAGTAGCACTAAATCGGGCAAATGCCATTTTAACGACTGTCGTTCCAAATGCGAATTTAGTTTTAAATGCAAATGGTTCAGTGGAGGTAAAATCAGGAACGCCGTCTGGAAACTATCAATTAACGTATCAAATTTGTGATGCCTTAAATTCTTCTAATTGTAGTCAGGCGATTGTAAGCGTTAATGTCTTGAATGTTTTAGATCCTGCACCACCAGCATCACCTAAAATTATTGCTACCAATGATATAGCAACGAATGTTGATGGAATAAATGGGGAACTTGAATTTATAAATATTCTGGATAATGATTTATTAAACGGCGTAGCAATTAATCCGGTAAATATTGTGATTTCAAATACACCACAAAGTCCTTATTTTGAATTTAATTCGGATGGAACTGTAAATGTGAAACCAAACACTCCCGGAGGAAATTATGTACTGACATATCAGGTTTGTGAAAAAGTAAATTCATCAAATTGTGTTACTGCTACACTAAATGTTTTTGTTGAAGTTCCGGCTATTGCAATTGTTAAAACAGCAGTCTTTAATGATGAGAATGCTAACGGATTTGCAAATGCAGGAGAAACAGTTACGTATAAATTTAAAGTAAGCAATACAGGAAATGTTCCGTTAACCGGAATTATGGTTTCTGATCCTTTAACCGGCATCGTGCTTTTAGGACAAGCAATAAATTTGAATGTAAACGAATCTGATGAAAATAATTTCACAGCTCAGTATAAAATAACACAGAATGATATTAATAAGGGTAGTGTGAGTAATCAGGCAAGTGTACAAGGACACAGTGCAAAAGGAGTTGTCGTTGAGGATAAATCTGATGACGTAAACAATGCCGGAGATAACCCAACAGTAGTAAGCTTAGATGGTTGCCAGATTAAAGTTCTAAATGGATTTTCTCCAAATGGCGATGGTAAAAATGCAAGATTTTATATTCAAGGATTAGAATGTTACCCTGATAATACGGTTGAAATCTATAATCGTTGGGGTGTTTTAGTATTTGATATTGATCACTATAACAATGAAGACAGAGCTTTTGTTGGAATCTCGGCAGGACGTGCAACTGTAAAACAAACTGATGGTCTTCCGGTTGGAACCTATTTTTATATTTTGAAATATAAAGACAGTGCTTCAAAACAACATGAATTATCAGGTTACTTATATATGAATAAATAAAAATGACAAACGGTTTGGCTCTTGGTTAAACCGTTTTTAAAGCTTACTAAATGAAAAGATTAATTTTACTTTTTATGTTTTTTTCAATTGTGTGTTCCGCGCAGCAAGATGCTCAGTTTACGCAATATATGTATAACACAATTTCAGTAAATCCGGCTTACGCAGGTTCTCGTGGTGTGTTAAGTGTTTTTGGATTGTACCGTACACAATGGATTGGACTTGATGGAGCGCCAGAAACGAGTACTTTTTCAATAAATACCCCTTTAAATAGTAGTAAGCTTGGATTAGGTGTTTCCTTAGTAAACGATAAAATCGGACCAACGAATGAAAATACACTTTCGGCCGATTTATCTTATAGTATTCCAACTTCTGAAACGTTTAAACTTTCTTTCGGAATAAAGGCTACTGCCAATATTTTTAATCTGGATTTTAATAAATTAAGTTATGAAGATCAGGACGATCCTCAGTTTCAGGATTTAGATAACAAATTTACACCTAATATTGGAGCAGGTGTTTATTGGCATTCTGACAGAGCTTATTTAGGATTGTCTGTTCCTAATTTTATCGAAACGAATCGTTATGACGATAATGATACAGCCATTTTCAAAGATAAAATAAACTATTACTTAATAGCGGGTTATGTTTTTGATCTTAATTATGATATTAGGTTTAAACCAGCATTATTAACCAAAATGGTTCAGGGTGCGCCTTTGCAGGTTGATGTTTCAGGTAATTTTATGTTTTATGACAAATTTACAGTTGGTCTTGCTTATCGTTGGAGTGCTTCAGTAAGCGCTATGGCGGGCTTTCAGGTTTCAGATGGATTATATATAGGTTATGGATATGATCACGAAACTACTAACTTAAGAAAATATAATTCGGGATCACATGAAATCTTCCTTCGTTTTGAGTTTTTTAATAAATATAATAAAATGATTTCTCCAAGATTCTTTTAATTAAGCACTGCTATGGGAACTAAAAAAATTACTTATACTATTTTGTTATTGTGCTTTTTTTTCAAAATAAATGCACAAACAATAAGTATAAAAGACGCTGATAAAAAGTATGAGGATTATGCATACGCAGATGCCATAAAAGCATATGAACATATTGTAAACAAAGGCACTAAAGATGAAAAAATTGTACAGCGATTGGGTAATTCATACTATTTTATAGGAGAATTGCAAGAAGCTTTAAAATGGTATGAGGACTTATTCAGAATGAATGATCAACAAGAATCTGAATATTTGTACCGATATGCTCAATGTTTAAAATCAACAGGAAATTATCAAAAGGCAAATGAAATTTTAGAGCGGTTCAATCAAAAAGCAGGTTTAGAAAAAAGAGCCTCATTAATCAGAAATGAGAAAAATTATTTAGAAGAAATTAAGTCAAATTCAGGACGATTCGATATTGCTGATGCCGGAATTAATTCCCCTTATTCTGATTATGGAAGTGTTGTTTATAATAATAAAATTGTTTTTACTTCAGCACGCGATACAGGAGGAGTTGCGAAGCGTTATTTTAAATGGACCAATAAATCGTTCTCTAAATTATATAAAGCCGATTTGATGCCCGATGGAAGTGTTTCGAAACCAGAATTTTTACAGAAAAAAGAAAATACAAAATTCAATGAGTCAACACCCGTTTTTACAAAAGATGGGCGAACCATGTATTTTACCCGAAATAATTTTATAGATGGGAAAAGAGGCGCAAGCGAAAAAGAAATAACGCTTCTAAAATTATATAGAGCTGAGTTAATAAATGATGAATGGGAAAATATAAAAGAGCTTCCATTTAATAGCGATCAATATAGCACAGCACACCCTGCTTTAAGTGTAGATGAGAAAACCTTATATTTTGCTTCAGATATGCCAGGAACTTTAGGACTGTCCGATTTATTTAAAGTAGCTATAAATGGAGACGGTACTTTTGGTAAACCTGAAAATTTAGGAGATTCAATTAATACAGAAGGAAGAGACACATTTCCTTTTATTTCAGGTGAAAATGAGCTTTATTTTGCATCTGATGGTCGTCCGGGATTAGGAGGGTTGGATGTTTTTGTCTCAAAAATAAATGAATATAATACTTTTGAAGATGTAGAAAACGTAGGCGAGCCAATAAATAGTAAACAGGACGATTTCGGATTTACAATTGATAATAAAAACAGAAATGGATTTTTCTCTTCAAACAGAGAAAATGGACACGGGTTAGATGATATTTATCGATTTACGGAAACCAGAAAACTCGTTTGCGAACAAGATTTAATGGGAACAGTTATCGATTCCGAATCAAATGAATTATTACCAAATGCTTCGCTAACTTTATTTGATGAAAAATCTAATGTTGTCCTGACAATTGTCTCAGATGAAAAAGGGAATTATATTTTTCCGAATATAAAATGCGGTAAAAAATATGCTATAAGAGTTTCTAAAAATGATTATGGAATGAAAGAAATTCCTATTGCGGTTAAAAAAGTAAATGGAAAAACGACTTTGCAGATTTCAATAGATAAAGTGTTCAAACCTATGGTGGCTGCAAAAACTATTGAGGTGAAAAAAGTCTTGGTTAGTCCCATTAAAATTGGAGCTATAAGAGTAGGGACAGATTTAGCAAAATTACTTCACATTCCTATGAATTTTTTTGATTTGGGAAAAGCTACTATTAAAAAGACATCTGAACCTCAATTGCAAAAAGTTGTTAATTTATTAAATGAATACCCAAGTATAAAACTTGATATTCGGTCTCATACAGATAGCCGACAATCTGATGCAAATAATATGATTTTATCAGAGAAAAGAGCACAGTCAACAAAAAACTGGCTTATTCAGAAAGGAATTGACGGAAACCGGTTAACAGCAAAAGGATATGGAGAAACTAAATTAGTTAATCGCTGTGCTGATGGTGTAAAATGTACTGAAAAAGAACATGAACAAAATAGACGAAGCGAGTTTATTATTACTAATTTGTAAGATTTTTTCTGCAATGGTTTTCTTTTAATTTGCTAAATATTCTATTTTCATAATTTTAGTTTATTTACTCAATTCTTTAAATATTCCATTACTTTTGACTCGTTTGTCTGCTATCATTTTAATTTTTAAAAACCACGACAAACAAATAAAAAAATGAAGAAAATCGGATTAGTTGGAGGAATAAGTTGGACATCAACATTAGACTATTACAAATTTATAAACGAAGGAGTAAATGCAAAATTAGGTGGATTAAATTTTGCTGAATGTATTATTTACTCATTGAACTTTGGAGACATTTATACTCAAAGTTGGGACAATTCATATGATTTGTTGCTTAATGCTTGTGAAAATTTAAAGAAAAGTGGAGCAGATGGAATTGCATTGTGTGCAAACACTGCCCATCTCTATGCTGACAGACTTCAGCAAGAGATTAATTTGCCAGTAATTCACATAGTTACAGAAACAGCCAAAACAATAAACAAAAATGAGTTTAAAAAAATTGGGCTTTTAGGTACAAAGTTTACAATGGAGATGGACTTTTATAGAAACAAACTTGAATTGTTTGGACTTGAGGTTTTAATACCTGAAAAACTTGAAACTAGAGAATATATCCAATACACATTAAGAGAAGAATTGGGCGTTGGATTTATTAACCCTGAAACAAAGAAAAAATATAAAGAAATTGTAAAAGATTTGGTAGACAGGGGAGCAGAATGTATTGTACTAGGCTGTACAGAAATACCAATGTTAGTAAGCCAGGACGATTTTGAAATTCCCGTGTTTGACACTACAAAAATTCATTCACAAGCGATTGTGGAATTTATAACTTCTTGACAAGCAAAAGGCATCTCCCGCTGGCGCAAACGTCCCGCTCGTGAACGTAACGGATGTTGACAAAGATGGTTAAAACAAAAAAGCCTCAGATTTCTCGAGGGCACTGAAAAAGTCTTTTCACGAATAAACTGTTAATTAAAAGGAGTAGAAAACAAAAGGTTTTCTACTCCTTTTTTATTATCTTTTCCGTGTAA
>NZ_LMEF01000003.1 GCF_001427905.1 Flavobacterium sp. Root420 | reverse complement strand
GTTCCGGCAAATAAAGTTCCACCTGTTGCAGCGGAATACCATTTGATGGCTGCACCTGWCRCTGYTAAGTCACTTACCTTTTTGGCTTCCGCAAAGCAGAATGTTTGAGCAGTTGCAGTCGGCACTGAAGGGCTTGCCGTGATCGTTACCGCCACCGAAGTTCTCACGCTCTCACAACCGTTTACCGTCTGACTGGCGTAATAGGTCCCTGTAAGAAGTAGCTCGGTTCCGGCAAATAAGGTCCCTGCCGTTGCAGCAGAATACCATTTGRKGGCTGCACCTGWCACTGCTAAGTCGCTTACCTTTTTGGCTTCCGCCGAACAATAGGTTTGTGCTGTGGCTGTTGGAGCTGTTGGCGTTATATTCACTGTAACAGCCACCGAAGTTCTGGCACTCTCACAACCGTTTACCGTCTGGCTGGCGTAATAAGTTCCCGTTACCAATGTCTCGGTTCCGGCAAATAAGGTTCCGGCCGTTGCAGCAGAATACCATTTTATTCCTGTTCCTGTCACTGCTAAGTCGCTTACCTTTTTGGCTTCCACCGAGCAGTAGCTCTGGGTCGTTGCAGTCGGCGCCGAGGGGCTTGCCGTGATCGTTACCGCCACTGAAGTTCTTCCGCTCTCACAACCGTTTACCGTCTGGCTCGCATAATAGGTGCCCGTTATCAGGGTCTCGGTTCCGGTATATAAAGTTCCACCTGTTGCAGCAGAATACCATTTGATGGCCGCACCTGACGCTGTTAAGTCGCTTACTTTTTTGGCTTCCGCCGAGCAATAGGTCTGGGCTGTTGCAGTCGGCGCCGAGGGGCTTGCCGTGATCGTTACCGCTACCGAAGTTCTGGCGCTTTCACAACCGTTTACCGTCTGGCTTGCATAATAGGTGCCCGTAACCAAGGTCTCGGTTCCGGCAAATAAAGTTCCACCTGTTGCAGCAGAATACCATTTGATGGCCGCACCTGTGCTAACCGTTAAGTCGCTTACTTTTTTGGCTTCTGCCGAGCAGTAGCTCTGAGCCGTGGCAGTCGGCGCCGAAGGGCTTGCCGTGATCGTTACCGCCACCGAAGTTCTGGCACTCTCACAGCCGTTTACCGTCTGGCTTGCATAATAGGTTCCTGTAACCAAGGTCTCGGTTCCGTTATATAGGGTTCCTGCCGTTGCGGCGGAATACCATTTGATGGCTACGCCTGTCGCTGTTAAGTCGCTTACCTTTTTGGCTTCCACCGAGCAGTAGCTCTGAGCCGTTGCAGTTGGCGTCGAGGGACTTGCCGTGATCGTTACCGCTACCGAAGTTCTGGCACTCTCACAACCGTTTACCGTCTGGCTGGCATAATAGGTTCCTGTAAGAAGTGTTTCGGTTCCGGTATATTGGGTTCCTGCCGTTGCAGCAGAATACCATTTTATTCCTGTTCCTGTCACTGCCAAGTCGTTTACCTTTTTGGCTTCCGCTGAGCAGTAGCTCTGGGCTGTGGCTGTCGGGTTCCTGCCGTTGCAGCAGAATACCATTTTATTCCTGTTCCTGTCACTGCCAAGTCGTTTACCTTTTTGGCTTCCGCTGAGCAGTAGCTCTGGGCTGTGGCTGTCGGTGCCGAAGGGCTTGCCGTGATCGTTACCGCTACCGAAGTTCTGGCGCTCTCACAGCCGTTTACCGTCTGGCTCGCATAATAGGTACCTGTAAGAAGTGTCTCGGTTCCGGCAAATAAGGTTCCTGCYGTTGCAGCAGAATACCATTTGATCGCTGTTCCCGTTGCTGCCAAGTCACTTACCTTTTTGGCTTCCGCCGAGCAATAGGTCTGGGCTGTTGCAGTCGGCGCCGAGGGGCTTGCCGTGATCGTTACCGCTACCGAAGTTCTGGCACTCTCACAACCGTTTACTGTCTGGCTCGCATAATAGGTTCCCGTAAGAAGTGTCTCGGTTCCGGCATATAAAGTTCCTGTCGTTGCAGCGGAATACCATTTGATGGCCGCACCTGACGCTGTTAAGTCGCTTACTTTTTTGGCTTCCGCCGAGCAGAATGTTTGCGCTGTGGCTGTTGGTGCAGCAGCATTGACCGTTACGGCAACTGAGGTTCTTGCGCTCTCACAGCCGTTTACCGTCTGGCTGGCATAATAGGTACCCGTAACCAGGGTCTCGGTTCCGGTATATAAGGTTCCGGCCGTTGCAGCAGAATACCATTTGATGGCTGTTCCTGTGCTAACCGTTAAATCGCTTACTTTTTTAGCATCTGCCAAACAGAATGTTTGAGCAGTTGCTGTTGGTGCTGTTGGTGTGGTAGTTACAGCAACAGTTACACTTTCGGTAAATGTACATCCACTTCCAGTAGTAATTGTTAAAGAATATATGCCTGCATTAACAGCTTGAGCATTTGAAATGGTTGGTGATTGTAGAGACGACGTAAACCCATTTGGACCAGTCCAGGCATATATAGATGCTCCATTAATACCACTTAACGATATTGTACTACCTTGACAAACCGGAGTTGTTGCTGATACAATAACTGACTGCGTGACATCAACCCAATGATCCTCAACCTCTCCATCAATTGCAAGTCCTGTTGAAGTAAGTGACAAATCAGTAGATAATCTAATACGAGCATAATAATTTGTGCCTTTATTTAAACCAACAATCGATGATAATGGAACTACTACATTACCATTAGTTCCTATCGGCACAGGTGAAGTTGCTACCTCATTGCTGTCAAACACACCATTTCTATTTGCATCAATCCATAAATACAATTTAGCAACCGTGGCAGTTGTATTTTTAACATTAATTGTTGCAGAACAAGTTGACCACGTAAAATTTATAATACCATCTTCATCATCATTACCACTAAGATCATCGCCATTTGGAATTGTTCCCGGAGTGGCATTATTAGCTGTATTCTCTGTATCTACATCACTACCAATTAATAATAACGGATCTACTAATGTGGCCCTGTCCGTATCTAAAACATTGGTTGTTGTGCTTAAATTTTTATTTCCATTTGCAAAATTCCCCCCTGTAAAGGCTGAATTAACAATATGGTAGGCTGAACCATAAGAAACTGGAGCATCAGAAAAATCTATTTCTTCAAAAATACCAATTGCAACATTCTGTCCGCCACTGCTAGCGGCTAATTCTACATCAATATAAGGTACATCTTCTGCAAATAATAGTGCATCACCTTTACTATCACCACTGCCAGGATTAGTTGCTTTAATAGTTCTTCCCGAATTAGATACAATTAATCTGGTATTCATATTTGCCCAAGTATCACTTTTAATAAACTTGTCCAAATAACGCAACACTGGTGAAGCAGTCGGCACTGACAATTGATAATACTCAGTAGGCCCTGACATACTTTCCGCACCCGCAATAGCTAATCCAGCTGCATTAATTATAGTACCTGATGGCAATGTTGCAGTAACTGTAATTCTAAAATTCACCGTGTTACCATTTCCTAGCCCTCCAATTATCTTATTTGAGAGACCAATAATTTTTGTACTATTAGAACTAAAACCACCATAACCAGATGGCATATTGTTTCCACCAAAACTATCAATATTTGCACTTGAAAAAGTACCCGGTGAAACTGTTTGAGCAATATTAGAAATAGTAACCTTATATATTATTCCGGAAGGGCTTGTAAAAGTTCTTACTACACCGCTTGTAATAAGATCATTTTGCATTGAATTAGAATTTAAATCCCAATTAATCCAAAAAATTTTTTCTTTATACAAGCCTGAACCGGTCGTGGCCTTTGAAGCGGATTGTGCCAATCCGATGGCATGTATAATAAATAAAGTAAGAAATAATAAGTACTTAGTAGGAAAGTATTTTTTTCTCATAAATTAATCTTTTTTGATTCATTTAGCTGTTACACTAATTCACTAATTTGATATTGTATTCTTTTACATTAACTATCTAATCTCATAAACAATGAACAGCGTTGGGGCGAACTAAACATTAAGTTTATGATTATCTTTATTAATTGATATTTATTATTATCAATTAAATTAGATATATTAGATAGTTATTTTTTATTTGTATTTAACATTGATTTTTATTTTTATAATTAATATGATGTATGTCAATAGAATGATTGCCGTGAAATAATTCCTTATAAAATTTTATATAAACTGACAATCCGTTCTTTATTTTTTTCTCTCCTCTATTCATAAATAATCTTACAAATACTAAATTCAATATTTTAACAACAAAGGATTATGAGCGAAAATAACAGTAATATTTCTCTAAAGATTACGGACTTTTTTAATAAAAATTACGGACTTATAACTAAAACATATAAGTTGATTCTAGTGATTCACCTGAATTAGAAAATGCACTCTAAATTTTTGATTATCAAACAACAAACTCCTTTTAAACAAGTGTTTAAAGGTTAAATTCTACCAAGTTGGGTTAAAAAAATATTCCTTCGACTGCTAATTAACAGTCAACCAATGTTTAACAAATACTACTTTTTTTGGCTAAACTAAATCACAAATTGTTAATTATTTTTTTTAAAGAAATTAATCAATGAATGATTACTTTTAATTAATAAGCTGTGTTTTGCAGTGTTGATATAACTTATTCTCTTCTTTTAATTTTAATAGTTGTAGAATAGTTTTATTATTAGAAATAACAGGAATAAAGATTTATGTAAAGATTTTTCAAATTTATTTCATTGTGTTGAGTCGCAGATCGGGCTTTATATTTCAGGCAACTGGAATTTACAACAATCCTATTGTTTTAGCTTTACTAACCAGATCCTTATCGCTGCCTTTTCCTTCTAAAAGTTGATCTTTTATGTTAGCTTTTCTTTTTTCTATAGTACTCATCGAAAGAGGAATGTAGTTTGGGAGATTAATAGTTTTAATTCCCTTAGAAATTAAGATTAATATCTCATTATCATAGATATCCCAATTAATATTTTTTTTAAATAATTCTCTTTGGGATTCGATAATTTTTTTACTTTGATATATATTTCCATCGATAATTTTTTTGAAAATAGATGGGAATGATTCAGAGGTTATATCATTTTTAGAAAAGAAAGCTTCAGGTTTAATTTTTTTTATGATTCTGTCTACGGTTAAGGGCTCACTATGCATTGTAACCATTATTATTTTACAATCTGCAAACTTTTCTCTGACAAGCAAAGCCAAATCTACACCATCATTAATATTAAACTCTTTATAAGAAGGAAGACTAATGTCCAATAAAACTAAATTAATGTTTACTTGTCTTTTTATGTTTAAAAAAATTTTATTATAAGCATCTTCGCAATTATGGCTCTTTATAAAATTTGGCTTCCTTTTTTGAAAATCAGTTTCTGATATTAGGTTAATATAACCGTCTACAATTATTGGAAGATCATCTACAATCAAAATTTCATAATTCATATTTTTAAAGTAGGTTATTGTTAATAATAGAAGTACCAATAAACAGTGGGATAGCCATTTATTTTGGTACCATTAATTAAAACTTATTGGGGTAGAAAATATTTAGGTCACATCAATAACATTGCTGACATACAAGGTTTTTATCTATACTTGTCGTTGGAATAATAATCGAAGTACTATTGAAAGAATCTGCATCAGCAGTTTTCCAGATTCTAATAAAAAGCATCTGGATTTGGATCTGGATTCTGCCACTCTAGCCTGAATCTGAATAATGACAAATAAAAAAAGTAGGAAGTGTAAAGTTTTCTCATAAACTATAATTTTTTAGCTACAACGATTGGGGTTTTGTACCACAAAAGTATTGTTAAAATTTTAACAGTTTGACAGTATAACTATACTCATAAAAAAAAACAACAAAATTCGGAATGTTTAAAAAAAACAACAAGCAACTCATTTTTAAACACTTACACAAAACAAAAAGAAAGTAAATAATTAAACGAGAATGATTTATTTGACAAATGTCAAACTTTAGTTTTTAGACATACAAAGAATTTACCTACAAAGACAATTACAAGTTTAAATTAACAAGAAAAAGAAGATTACACAACTTAACTTGATGAGAAGATGATTAGAAGATAGAAATTAAGAGATAAGTAATTAAAATTTTTAAAAAAAGAAACGACCAAAGCCTTCTTTTAATAACTTAAAAAACGAGGAGATTATTTGAAAATTGTCAAACTTTATTTTCAGATGTGTTACGAATTTGGCTACGAACGCGGCTTAACGTTTCCAGATTAATGCCCAAAAAAGAGGCAATATATTTTAACGGAATTCGGTTAGAGAGTTGTTTATAAGTTTTTAGAAAATATTCGTACTTGATTTCGGCTTTACTTAGTCGTCCCATTAAAGCTCTGATTTCGGCCTGAGCATAGTGTATTTCGTAAAACCGCCGTGCTGTTATATTAAAGTCCGGCTCAATATCGTACAAATGTTGTAAGTCTGAATGCTTCATCCCCAAAAGATCCGAATCTTCGATTGCTTCCATATTTTCTTCACTTGGTATTTGGAATATAAAACTATGAATCGACGCCACCAACTCATTTTCGACCGTAATCCAAGTGGTAATTTCCCTGTTACAATCTTTCACGTAACCTCGAATTGCCCCTTTATTCACAAAATAAATCATATCGCAAATATCTCCTGATTTATGCAATTTTTTTCCTTTTCTTAACTTTATTGGGTAAGTATTTTCGATAAGAAATTTTTGAGTCCCCTCACTAATAGGATAAACACTATTGAAAACGTATAAAAGTGTAGCAGCTTCTTCGGGAGTACTATGGCATGATTGGAAATTTAAATTATTCATAATCCGATTAAAAAATCCTATTGGTTTGTTTTGGAATCTTTATGGGACAAATATATGTTAAGCAGTGATTATGAAAAGGGACAAATTGGGAAAATTAGGGGGGCAAATCCGCAATCTATTTTTTACAAAAAAAACAATAAACATAAATAATAATTGACTTTTATGACAATATTCTAAGTGTAAGTTTAAAAATATAGAGATTAATTTAGATAGCACGCTTCACGGCTATAAGACCGTTGTTTTTTTTAAACTCGTTTACTACTACCTAAATTAACATCAATTTTTTTCTACATTTATGAGTCTGGTTTATTGTATCATTTATCTATTTGTCATGAATGATCTAATAAGATTTAACACTTCATCAAAATTTGTTTCTAATGCCATGTGCCCACCTTCTAAAATATGAGTTTTAGCTTTTGGTAAATCTTTTTTATAGCAATATGCTTCTGCAACGTCAAAATAGACGTCATATTTACCCCAAATTATAAGCGCGGACGGTTGATATTTGCGAAAATATTCCTGAAAATCCGGGAACATTTCAAAATTTGTATTATAAGTGCAGTTTAGTTTATACTGCATATTTAGGTTTCCTGGTCTACTCATTCGTTCCCAATCTATAATCCAGGATTCAGGGCTGATGTTTTGGTGTAATCTTTCGGGTACGCCCAAAAAATATTGTGCCTTAGTTCCTTCTTCACTCAAAAACGCATACAACTTCTTTTTCTTTTCTTTGGTAGGATTTTCCCAATAATCATTCATTTCGTCCCATTGGGGTCCCAAACCTTCATAATAATTATTGCCATTTTGAATAATTATTGCTTCAATTTTGTCAGGGTTTTTCAAACAGATTCGCATACCAATATAACTTCCATAATCATGAAGATAGATCGTGAAAGATTTAAGGTTGATTGCTTTCGTGAATTTATCCATATGAAAAGCAATATTTTCAAACGAATATTCAAAGTCTTTACTATAAGGAAAATCGCTGAAACCAAAACCCGGATAGTCAGGTGCGATAAGATGAAATTTGTCGGAAAGTGCAGTCATTAGGTTTTTAAACATTATTGAAGAAGTCGGAAATCCATGTAACAAAAGAATTGTTGGATTTTCCCTATTACCGGCTTCCCTGTAAAAAATATTTACTCCATCGACTTTTACTGTTTTATTATTAATCTGTCTGTCCATACTTTCAATTTTCAAGGTATTTGGCGTCAACATTTCGGCACTAGGTGACTTTTCAACTTCAGAATCGAGTATTTTCTATTAAAGATAAAAATTTCTTGCGAAACGTAAATGTGATGTTACTACAAAATTCGCAATCTCATCAAACCATTTTTAGGCTCAGTTTATTTATCAAATAAATAAAAAAAGGGCATAGGGGTAAAATGTGATTCAATTGTATTACTACTATCATATACGATCAGCCAGGTCCTTTTTTCAATTAATCAAAAAAATAATATTAAATATAAAAAGTATATATCTTTGATTGAATGTCAAAATGTATTAGTGGAGTATAGTAATATAGACCCTATCAGTTCTATAAAGAACGGAAACGAAGCTGCTTTTGAAAAGATTTTTAAAACGTATTTTAGAAACCTTCATGCTTTTGCCTATACTTTTATGAAAGATGATATCATTGCCGAAGAGATTGTACAAAATGTATTTTTTAGGATTTGGGAAAAAAAAGAGCAGCTAAAAATTGATGACTCATTAAAAGCGTATCTCTACAGGTCGGTTCATAATGAAAGTCTCAATCACCTCAAACACCTAAAAATAAAAAACTCTTTTCAACTGCAGTATTCAGCTAATATGGAATCCTCAAATCAAGATGCATCAAACCAAATGATTGCAACTGAACTCGAAAACGATATTCAAAAAGCAATCAGCGAATTGCCACCGCAATGCCGCATCATTTTTCAGATGAGTCGTTTTGAACAGCTCAAATATCAGCAAATTGCCGATCAATTGAATATTTCTATAAAAACAGTCGAAAACCAAATGGGCAAAGCCCTTAAAGTATTACGCTTAAGACTGGTTGAGTATCTTCCTTTCCTATTGCAGTTATTATATTTAATCCGAAGATCATGAGCCAAAACAATATGAATATGAACGATGATTTACTAGTGAAATACCTGGTTGGCGAAACTGATGCAGACGAAAATGCAGCAGTAGAAAATTGGCTTAAAGCCGATGAAAAAAATCTAAACAACTACAATGGTTTTAAGAAAATATGGGAAGACAGCCTTTTAATTGCAGCCGAAAATAAAACCATAAATGAAGATGCGGCCTGGAAACGGCTGCAAAATCGCATTCATCAAAAAGATGTTCCTGTCATTACCCTAAAAAAATCTTCAATCCATTGGTTACGAATTGTGGCCTCGATTCTCTTAATTAGTACTTTAGGATGGTTTGGCTATTCTTATTTCGAAAATAAATCGGCTAACACATTAATTCAGGTATACGCAACAAACACTACTCTAAATGATACTTTGCCAGATGGCACCACAGTTACTTTAAATAAAAATTCATCTTTGTCTTATACCAGCACGTTTATGGGTAGTACACGTCCTGTTACCTTAAAAGGTGAAGCTTTTTTTAATGTTTCTCCAGACAAAACAAAACCTTTTATCATTACAATTAACGACGTTACAGTTCAAGTCGTAGGAACTTCTTTTAATGTGAAAAACAAAAACGGAAAAACAATCGTAGCTGTTGAAACCGGAATTGTAAAAGTGAGTAAAAATAAAGATCAGGTAGAATTAAGACATGGTGAAAAAGTAATCATTGCCGATCAAAAATCGGAATTAGTAAAAAGCATCAGTAAAGGCAGGTTGTATAATTATTATCGTAACAAGGAATTAGTTTGTGATGAAACACCGTTACAGGAATTAGTTGAGGCACTCAACGAAATATACAATGTCAATATCATCATTAAAAATCCTTCTTTAAAAGAAAAAACATTAACAACTGTATTTAAAGATCAATCATTAGATCAGGTTTTAGAAGTAATTCAAGAAACATTCAGGATTAAAATTGAACGTAAAAACAACCAAATTCTATTAGAATAATTCCTTTTTTATATGCCCATTCATTCAAAATTTACTTTTGTACAAGTTTTATTCTTACTTATTTCAAGCGCTTTTTTTAGCGCTCATGCTCAATCTATCTTAGATACCGAAATGTCTATAGATGCAGATCAAAAACCACTAGGCACTATTTTAGATTTAATGGAGCAAAAAGGAAATTTTAGATTTGCTTATTACAGCAAACTAGTCGTAAAAGATAGTGCCGTTACCATTCATTCTAAGCAATCTACGATAAAAGATGTTTTAGACCACTTATTAGGAAATAAGTACGAATATAAAGAATCAAAGGGTTTTATTATTCTGCGTTATGCCCCTTTGGAACTCGCACTTGTACTGGAAAAAAACAGCGTTGTGGGTGAACATCAGGTTGCAAACGGCTACATTATGGATGTACAAACCAACAAACGGATTGAAAACGCGAGCGTTTACGAAAAAAATGCCTTGCAGTCTACCTTAACAGATAAGGAAGGCTTTTTTGAACTTCGGCTTAAAAATGTACCCGAAACCATTGAATTGACTGTTGCAAAAGAAAACTACAAAACCATTACCACAATTTTTCTTTCTGAAGTTAAAATTCAAATGGGTTCCAGAAAATCAAACTCAGATTATGTCGATGGCGATTTCTCAGCCGTTGAACGAACAGGAATTGGTCGTTTCTTTATTTCCTCCAAACAAAAAATACAATCGCTCAACCTTGGAGGATTTATTTCTGAAGTTCCTGTACAAGCTTCTTTAATTCCGGGTTTAAGCACGCGCGGCATGATGAATTCACAACTAAACAGTAGTTTCTCTTTAAACTTATTAGGAGGATATACCGGTGGAGTTCGCGGTTTAGAAATGGCTGGTCTATACAATATAAATCGTATGAATGTCAATGCATTGCAAATGGCCGGTATATTCAACATCGTGGGTGGAACTGTAAATGGAGTTCAGTTAGCCGGAATTTATAACAATGTATTTGGCGATCTGAATGGACTGCAAATGAGCGGTATTCATAATAGTGTGAAGGGTTCGCAAAATGGCTTACAGATCACTGGTATTTATAACAGTGTACAAAAAAATTCTAAAGGCATGCAAATGGCCAGTATTCTTAATACTGTAAAGGGTTCACAAAACGGATTGCAGATTTCAGCTATTTATAATGCAGGAAGCGAAACCGTACACGGCGCCCAAATAACAGGAATCTTAAATTATGCCAAAGAATTGAATGGAATTCAGTTTGGATTAATCAATATTACCGATTCGCCATCTGGATACAGCTTTGGATTATTAAATTTCAAAAAGAATGGATATCAAAAAATTAGTATTACAAGTAATGAGATTTCAGATCTAAATCTTGCTGTAAAAACCGGAGATAATAAACTCTACACTATTTTGATGGCAGGAAGAAGCGAACGAAATAACGAAGAAAAACTATTTTCTTTTGGTGTGGGATTAGGCAAAAATATCCCTTTAGGAAACCGCTTTACATATAACCCTGAAATCAGTACTCAATATCTTTATTTAGGAAATTGGGACCGCTATAACTTTTTATATAAATTCGATTCTCCTTTTACCTTTCGTATATTCAAAGGTGTTGAAATTTCGGCAGGGCCATCTTTCAATATTTATTCCTCTGAAAGAAGAGATAAAAGCATTCCGGATAATAACACCTCAACTTTTGTTCAGGATCGAACCAAACGCTACAATGTAATGAAAGATAACGGCAAAGGCCTAACTGGATGGGTTGGCTGGAGTTTTGGGCTAACTCTTTTTTAATTACAGTATAAAGAGACTGCTTCCCTTTTAGTACTGCAGAAAAGATATTAAGAGTACAGAAAAATCATAGCAAGATCGTAAGTTCATTTATATCAAGCGATAAAAGAACCTTGATTTTCGATATTTTTCCACAGAAAAAACACCTCTTTAAAGCAAAAGATCCACCAGTATAAAAGTTCGTTTGGTGCGGGTTGATCTATCTGGGGGAGGAATTGAAAGTATCAGCTTCTTCATCAAATAGCAGAACCTTTAAACATTAAATATTTAAAGGTTTTATCATTCGATAAGTGGAATACAAAACTGCATCAAGCTAAATTTACATCATTGTATTGATACGAATACTGGCTTTTATTAGTGCCAATGCAGATATTTTTGAAATATGAATATCTTTAGGCTGATGATGTGAATTCTGACTTACCAATTTTACAAATTCCGGCCCCTTCTCTGATTTCTGAACATATTTTACTGTAATATATTCTTCCCAATCATTCAGCTTCACACTTAAAAGATACATTTCTCCAAAAAATATATTATCAAATTCGGTTTCCTTATACAAAATTATATCTCCTGACTTCAACAGCGGATACATACTATCTCCTGTAACAGAAATTGCTCCGTCACATTTAGGGAGATTCGGAATTTTTATTGTGTCTAAAACCCGTTGCGGTTTACCACTGCTAAATAATTCTCTTAATCCTGCCACAGCTTCAAGATCATACAAAGGTATTTCCTGGCTTACCTGCACAGAATCAATGGTTTTTCTGTCATTATTCATTATTATAATATTATCGTTATTTTCTTTCAACATGGCTCCATTACCCGTCAATAGCCACTCGGAATTTATTTCAGGATAGTGATGTAATATTTTACACGCCTTATCTGTCCCCATATTACTGCTATTATCCAAAAACTTATTCGAAAATCCTAAGTCATTACAAAACTTATATTTGGTGATCCCTTTATAATCAAGGTATTCGCGCATTCTTTCTGTTGAGCCCATAAAAAGATGTATTATTTTACGTTAAATATTTGTTTTGATGTATTATTTTACATTATATTTGCAAAGTAAAGAAAAATAAAACTTAAAAACAACACAAATCTCTAGAAAAATCAAGGGTTAATAAAACGATTGCTAAAATTAAGTACTTGATTACTAAATACAAATAGGTTTTTTCTTAAAATAAAATTTAATATAAACCTAAAAAACCTATGCATGTATAAAACTACGAGTCCAAAACATATTCAAAACTTATAATCAAATTAAAATGGAAGCACTCCAAATCAAAGAAAAAATCGAAGAACTACAAAATTGGCTGATTGAGAATCCCAATAGCTTAGAAAGAAATTTAATTGAATCTGACATTAAAAAATTACAAACCCTATTAGAAAAAAATCATGAGTAAAAAACAAATCGAAGAACGTATCGCATTATTGTATCTGGCCCTTCAATATTGTTCCCAAAAGACAAAAACGTTCACCGCCGGAGAAAGAATCTGCATCAATCAGGAACGCTTTCAGTGGATGCACATTCTGGATCACACGACAGCTTTGCCACGTCCTGTATCAAAGGAGATCGATAACAAATTGCAAGAGGTTGCAAGACGTGCCAATCAAAATAATTTTAAACCTTACTATGGCGATCCATTTAAAGAAGAAATTTTATTACAAAACTAAAACCAATAAATAATGAACAATCCTGCTATGAACACAATCAACCAATCTATGGACTTATCTCAATTTTCTGCACAACAATTAAAAGAGGCTTTAAATAGAATAGAAAACAAAAAAAATGAGGAAAGAGAGGCTTATAAAAAACTGGTCGCCGAAACTATTCCGTTAGCACTTTTAAGGTTACAGAAAACATCTGAAATGATGAAAAATGTAAAAACAGAAACCTTTCAATTGTTTGAAACTATTCTTGATTTAAAAAATCAGGTTTATGGTTTTAAAGAAAAACAAATGTCACATACGTTCTCTAATGATAAGGAAGAAATCACAATTGGATAGCGAATCAATGAAGGTTGGGACGATACCGTGACAATCGGAATTGAAAAAGTACAAAATTACATTTCTTCCCTTTCAACAAGTAAGGGAACTCCATCTCTGGTAAAAATTGTTTTCAATTTTTTGAAAAAGGATGCCAAAGGAAATTTAAAAGGCTCAAGAGTTCTGGAACTTCAAAAGCTGACCAAAGAGTTCAATATTGAAGAGTTTACAGATGGTGTTGAAATCATTGCCTCATCTTTTAAACCTGTTCGTTCAAGCTAGTTTATTAAAGCTAGTACAATTGATGAGAATGGTGCGAGAACCAATGTGCCTTTATCAATGTTATCTGTTGATTTTTTACAAGGATATGCTTTTAACTTTTTTAATCAGCAAAATCAACGCAGCTATGCAACCTAGACATGATATATATGTAACGTTAATTTTAGTGATTTTACTCATTGCAATTAACTTAAAACCAATATTATTATTTAGAGAATGGCTTTACTTTAGAATAAAAATAATTTTTAAACAATATATAAATGAACGTAAAAATAATGCCAATTACAGATTATGAAAGTTACAAAGTAAATGATCACACCATTTTTAAAGACAGCCTCGGAAACTGGAATTGAAAAAATGATTTATCCAGTAGAGAGTGCCAGTCTTTTTACAAATATGAAGATATTATCATTAAAATCCGAGATTTAAAAAACACGCCCAAGCCACGTACAAAGGTTGATTTATTTTTTTTGTCAAAAATACCACATACCAATAGAATATATAAAATATGGTTTCGGTTTCTATTTCATTGTGAAAGAAACGCGAGCTGAATAATAAATTGTCCAAATCATTTTTTCTGAAAAATTCAAAAACCTTTATCACGTTTTGAAAACAGAATTATTATGTACAGTTCACTGATCTATATTGTTAAAAACCTTTAGCAATAGCACCTCGAAGTGAGGTTAAAAAAATCTAAATCAAAACATTACAAGCCAAATAACTTACCAACTAATGTTAATATTTAGTACACGCAAAACAGTTCCAAATTCTACATTTTCAAACTTCGTTCTTACTCCAAAACCCTTTTATCATTTCTATCACTTTATAAAAATCTCTCATCATGCCTATATCTGCAAACAGAAGTCTCGGAATCCAAAAAAATAAATTAATACGTTACAAATTTGTTAGGGGAACTGTATCAAAAACACAAAACAGAAGATATCCCTACGACAGTAGTTTGGCGAAAGTATGTATATCCTGTTTATGCAATTTCAAAAACTACTTTATATGAGATTCTTTGCACTCCGATTACTTCAGAGTTAAAAAAGATAGAAGAGCTAATGATTGACAGAGAAAAGCTGTCTTAATCATAACAGAAATAAAATTCTCTACTCATCAGACAGTGCTGCACAGTACGAAATCTCTAAAATAAAACACCTTTCGCTCGCTTTCCGTACAACTATGTAAAGCCCTAGAAGACAAATGTTCAAGTACCTTGCATACCTTTTTTTTAGGGCTTTTTCGCCCAATATTTGTAATCTCAAAACGACAAAACGAGAGAAATAAACCGGAATCAAACTCCCATTCGCAAAAAAAATTACCAGTTGTTGCCAAAAACATATTTAATCCTAAACTTAATATTAAAATATCATGGAACCGTTTCTATACCCAACCCTTACAGCATTCTTTGCTGCCTTTATTACCTGGTTTTTCTCGATGAGAAAATCACTGGCTCAAGATAGAGCCGCCGAGCTTGACAATGCTGTTAACGCAGTAAAATATTATCGTGATTTACTTGATGACATTACTGCCAGATTAACAGCCGCAAAGGAAACAATTAAAACAATGGAAATACAACACAGAGAACTAATGATGATTAACCAACAATTAGTAGATGAGTTGCAAAAATTTAAACAATTAAACGGAAAACAACAATGACACTTGCTTAAAAAACACTCGAAATTGCTAGTGTACAAATTGGTGTTGAGGAAATTCCAAGATATAGCAACGCTGGTGCTGAAGTAGAAATTTACTTAAAAAGTGTTGGACTTACAAAAGGATACTGGTGGTGTATGGCCTTTGTATATTAGTGTACCCATAGCACCTGCAGACAAACAACTTTTAAAAATCCATTAAAAAAACTGGTGGAGTATTAGATCAATACAATTCAAGTCCACTTTTAGTGAGAACCACTCCCGAAGTCGGTGATATATTTATTATGGATTTGGGAAAAGGATTAAGACACACCGGATTAGTTGAAAAAATAACGAATAACATTATTTACACCATTGAAGGTAATACTAATGAAACCGGAAGCCGTGAAGGATATAAAGTATGTAGACGAAAAAGAGAAATAAAAACGATAAAGGGATTTTTAAGATTTTAAATTAAATATTTATCATTCTAAAATTTTATAGAATGTCGAATATAAAGTTAGAAATATTGTTTTTTTGTTTTACTTAATCTGGTTTCGTGCAATAGCTCTAAACCAGATTAAGTAAAACAAAATGCAAATTATAGATAATAAGTAACACCACTTAATACTTTTTTAAATAGAAAAAAACATGGTCACAACAGAAATAAAGTTATAAGATTGGGTAATTATCCAAACACAAGAAATGATGGACAATTATTGATAAATAAGTTCTAAGTACTGACGCAAATGGTAACTTAAAAAAGCAGACAATTGCTACTGCACGAGCACCATTCTTGGAAATTTCAGCGTTAGAAAATATTTTATCACCATCAACAACTACAAATTTTGTATTAACAAGGAGCTTTTTTCACACCAACGATGACAATTTCAATAATAGGGCAAACAGTTAATTATTTCACATTTTTTAACGACAATTTAATAAAGGTAAATGTGACGACTGGAGCAACAGAAGGGAGTTATAACACAACTTTAAATAACTGAATTTAAATCACTACAACAACATGTTAGAGACATTTTCTTTTATTGGGATTTGACTCAGATGTATTTATATGTAAACAATTCTTTACAATGGACATTTCCTGTCGGTGAATTTCCAAATCCGATAAAAGTAGCTTTTAAAGTTTCAAAAATGGATATAAAAAATATAAAATACGTCGAATTAGCATCTTAAAAAGCTTCCAAGATTTTATTGGATATTGCCAGTAGTATTTTTAAACTACAAGACTGCGAAGAATATAATCATCTTTGCATTACTAAGCTGTTATGACTACTCTTTTTAGCTAATTAAAAACCATAAATTTGCTACAAATAAAGAATACTGACAGATATTAAAAGTTGAACGCATTTTTGGAGAATTATACAGACAAAGAAACTAACAAAATGAAAGTAGTACCACAATTACTATACAAGCATAAAAATGTTCGAAAAATAATGGTTGATGGACTATCCTGTATTGTACATAAAACTATTGATACTATAGACCTTAATACAGACCATTTTCTCTCTTCTCACGTTTTATCCGTGGTACTTAAAGGCGAACTAAAGTTAGAAATTTGCTATGAGGATACCAGATATTCTGTTACAAAAAATCAATTAGTATTTATACCCAAAGGCAGGTATATGATTACTGATATTATTCCTAAAAATGATGAATTTGAAGCCGTATTTTTCTTTTTTGAAGATGAACTCTTAAATCAATTTTCATTAAGTCTGAAGGAACAAAAAGTATCAAAGGACAACTTTACCTTAATGCTCAAATACACTGATAAGATTAGGGCTTTTACAGAAAACATCCTGAATTTATATACTGAAACGGTACAAAAAGAGCTAACTAAAATTAAACTACTAGAGTTGCTTTATCTTATTTACAATTCTGAACAGCAACAGATTTTTTTACAAATCCTTAATTCGTTAAATTATAAGAAAAAAAGAAATCTTGAAGAATTAATGCTTGAAAACTTTGACAAATCCTTATCAATAGAAGATTATGCTTGCTTAACGGGAAGAAGCGTCTCTACATTTAAAAGGGACTTTCAGAGGCAATTTAATACCTCTCCCAAAAAATGGCTCATAAAAAAACGACTTGAAAAAGCAGAAAATCTTTTACTTTCCTCAAACCAGCCTATTCAGCAAATTTCTCTTGAAGTGGGGTACGAAAACGTATCTCATTTTGTGAGCGTTTTTGGCAAATATTATGGGGTGACTCCAAAACAATTTCTTATCCAAAACCGATTAATTCAAAATATTTAAACTTTTGAACTAAAAACGATAGAATTGATTTTACACAACATTTTACTTGTTTGAAGCAACTTAGTTTTGCCCTAAATTTTAAAAATATAAAAATGGGTACAGAAAAACAAAGTGTTGCATCACAAGGAATAGTAAATTGTAATAGTTCAATTATTTGGCAAAAACTAATTGAATTTGGAGGTACCGAAAAATTTGTACCGGAACTAATAGAAAGGGTTGTCGTAGAAGGCACAGGTATTGGTTCAATACGAACCATTCATATAAAAGGTGGTGGTGAAATAATTGAAAAGTTAACATCAGTCAATGCTGATAAAATGGAAATGAAATTTATTATTATTTCTACTCCTATGCCAATTCAAAATTATGAAGGAATTTTTACAGTAACTCACATTGATGACACTACCTGTTCTGTGTTATTTGAATCTATTTATAATGTCTTACCAGAACAAAAAGCTGAAATCTACAACGTTATTAAAGATTTTCAAACGGTGTTCATCTCTAATTTGGACAAATAAAATGGCATAATAGAAAGGGTTTCGTTGCGTGCGAAACATGGAAAATAAAAAATCAGAAAAAAACGAGCCTTACAACCCTAATAATATGGGCTTTAAGGCTCGTTTTATATTTACAAAATTTGTTATCTAAAGTTTTATTTCTGTTTTTTTGCCATTATAAGCAACACTCTTACTTAGGCCTGAAGGCAGTACAATAGTAAATTTTCTGTTTTGCAGCATTCCCGAATAAGATCCCTTACGATTCGCTATCGTAAGTTTTTTTGCAGTATCATTCCATAAAAACGCTATTTCTGTGTATTTCCCTTTTTCGTAGTTGTAGTTATCAAACTCATCTTCATACAGTGTAAATGTTCCATCAGCACCAGGATATATTCGTATTTCAAGATTGTCCCATTTTTTTTCAGTGGTATATTGAACCTTAGGCCCAAAAGGAAGAATTGCACCTGCTTTGATATAAAGTAGAATTTTATCAACAGCTGATTCAGATACAATTGTTTGTCCACCCTTGACATATGCATTAGTCCAGAAATTGTACCAATCGCTGCCGAATGGCAGATATACAGACCATTCTTTTACCCCATATTTAGTTACAGGAGCCACAAGGATTGAACGCCCAAACAAATACTCACTGCCGATATTGTGTGTTTTTTTATCAGATACAAAATCCATAATGAGCGGACGCATAAATGTCCCGTTGTTATTGCTGACATCCCAGGATGTGCTGTAAATGTAAGGAAGCAGGCTGTAACGTAGATTAATTGCTTTTTCCTGAGCATCAAAACACCACGTCCCGCGCTCACCGAAATTCCATATTTCGCGTGGAAGATCAGTTCCGTGAGAACGCATCATTGGACAAAAAGCACCGAACTGCATCCAGCGAACATACAATTCCTGAAATTCAGGATTTTTATTTCCACCATCTTTTTTCCAACCTCCTGCAAAGAATCCGCCAATATCGCTATTCCAGTTCGGAATTCCCATCAGAGTATAATTCAATGCTGCGGGAATTTGCTTCTCCAGCATGTCCCAGGAAGAAACTACGTCTCCGCTCCATGTATTGGAACCGTAAAGCTGCTGTCCTATAAATCCCGAACGCGTTAATATAACAGCTCTTTTATAGTCGTTGGCTTTACGCTGGTTAACGGCAATACCGCGATTGTGTAAAAGACTGTATGCATTCTTTACACTTCTATAACTGCCCAGATGGGTTGGAAGATTATAATCTGAGTCTTTTCGGTTGATGTGGTCAGGCTCTGTTGAATCAAGCCACCAGCCATCGTTTCCAATATAACTGAAGATGCCTTTGTTGAGATAACGCCAATAAATATCCAAAGCTTCCGGGTTATATACATCATAAGGTCTTGCACCGCTGTCTGGCGGCCAGGTATCAAAATTGATAATCATTTTTTTACTGTCAAATTCCTTACGTTGCTCTGTTTTGGGACCAAATCCAGGCCAGGTGACAATTAATAATTTTGCATTCAGCTTATGAATTTCGTCGGCCCATTTCTTCGGATTTGGAAATCTCTGCCTGTCAAAACTTTGTGAATTCCATAAACTGTCACTCTTATTGAATTCAGGCCAGTATCTCCAATCCTGGATAACCACATCTATGGGTATTTTGAGATCGCGGTATTTTTTTAAAACGTCCAGGCTCTCATCTTCTGTGTGATAACGTTCCTTACTTTGAAAAAAACCATAAGCCCATAAAGGAAGCATAGGTGCTTTACCAGTAAGATCACGGACTTGTGCTATAACACCGTCTGCGTTTTTACCATACATAAAATAATAATCTGCACAATGGCCCAGACCTTCGAAAGAAAGTTCCTGCGCATTATCGTTGAACTTAGAAATTGAATAATTATCCCAGAAAACAGCATAGCCTTTCACTGACATAAAATAAGGTGAATACGTCGACATGTTTTCATTCTGCATATGATGGGACGAATTACGTCGGCTGAATTTATTATCCATTATTTGTCCCACACCATAAACTGCTTCGTCACTGTCAAGCAAAAAACCTTCCCGTACGTTATAAGATAATGCTCCGGCATCATCTACAGCAGAAAACTGCGTGCCGAAATCCTTATCTTTAAGCAGGAGTTTTCCATTAGGGTCGTAGAAGCTTATACCGCCAGTTTCAGGATTAACTTCAACTTGTATCGAACTGCTCTCTAATAAAGTTTTATTTCCCTTTTGTGTGGTTTTAATCGATATCGTTTCGGGCGATTTAACCACAGAGAGACTTTTCTTATTGTATGGAAATCCTTGTGGAGTTTTAAACACACGTACAATATTGTTCGAATAGAACTCAATCTGAATATCCATATTCTGTGTTGCAAATTTTACCCCCTGTCTTGTTCCCTCAATAGATTGAGCATTTAAATTTACTGTTATGAAGACTGCAAGAGTCAGCATAAAACTGGTTGTTTTAGAAAATTTCATGGTTGTTTTATATTTTGGTATCTATAACATCAAAAGTATCCCGGAACTGCCAAATTTAAACAGCATTCATGTTGAAACAAATAACAATCATGTTGATTTCTTAATCATTTCTGCGTATTCAGAAGGTCGGCAGCTGTACATTTCCTGGAAGCATTTACTGAAATAGCTCGAGCTGCTGAAGCCAACTTTTTCTGTTATTTCTGAAATAGTGAGTTCGCCTTCAAGAATTAATCCTGCCGCTTTCTGTAAACGTATACTTCGAATAAACAAAGATGGTGGCTTATCTAGTAATGCAATCAATTTACGATAAAGCCCTGTCCGATCCATACAAAGGTCACGGCTTAGATGTTCAACAGAATAGTCAGGTATATCCAGATTTTTTTCTACCAGTTCTAAAGCTTTCGCTAAAAACATTTCATCAGCCCTGTTTTCATTCCTGCTTTCTCCCGATTGTACAGTTTGTAATTTTGTTTGCGCAATATAATTCTCCTTTTCTGTCTCCAGATATTTACATTGTTCTATTAGGTTCCGTATGCGAACTAACAAGATGTCCTCTCTGTGATTTTGTTCAAGTTTTTTACGGCTATAATAGAGAAAGGAATAAATTCCTGCACCAATCAATGCTGTGAAAAAAAGTATAAATAGTACATATGCCGAAGTAGTTTTCCACCATGGCGGCTTAATATTAATCCTTAACTCAGAAACCAAACCATTCCATTTTCGATTATTGCCTGAGGACATCACTAGAAATGTATATGCGCCGTGAGGAAGATTAGTGTATGAAGTTGTCAGAATACCATCATTTCTGTTTTCATTTCGTCCTCCCGTTGACGTTTCCCGCCAGTCATTGTCTATGCCCTTGAGCTGATACCTGTAATAAGTTTGAGAAGGGTTTTGATAGTTTAATGCTGAGAACTCGAAGGTCAGGAAATTCTGATCATATGAAAGTTCTATTTCTTTTGTGTATGGAGCTGCGATAGGCATAATAATTCTCCCATCATATCGGGCACCTGGTTCTATTTTTTCTCCTTTTAAGAATAAATTTGTAAAAACGGGTTTAAAAGGTAGTTTTTCCGATGATACATGGTTTGTTTTTAATGTATTAAAACCGTTAATGCCTCCAAAATATAATGTTCCGTCCACAGCCTCAAATGCTGCTCCATTAGAATACTCTCCCTGTAACGTTCCTTCATCTGAACCGAAAGTAGTGAAACTAATTTTTTTGTTTACAGCATCTATTTGCAGTTTTGTTATTCCATAACTTGTTGTTATCCAAATATTATGATAACGATCTTCTATTATAGCATGTACAAAATTATTGGACAACCCGTCTTTTGTATAAAAAATCTTTTCTTTTTTGTCTTCAGGGTAAAAAAGTTTTAACCCGTCCTGCGTTCCTCTCCATTCCCAGCCGCGTACATCCTTAAGAAATGCAGTTTCGTTATTGATTCCGGTAAAAGTACTTGCATTATGGAGCTTTCTTAATATTTCCAATGGTACTGACGAGGGTTGTATAAGGGTCAATTTATCATTTTGACGCGAGGAAGCATAATGATAAATAACCGCACCTGCTTTAATGTAAATATTTCCATTTTTGTCTTCTGCAAATGACTGCACCATAATATCTCCCCTTTCCTCTGACTGGAAACCGGATCGTCCAATATGTTTGAACTTGTAACGGGAAGGATGATAATACAGGAGCCCCTGATTCAAAGTTCCCAACCACAAGCCACCTTGTTTATCATAAAAAAGCGTACTTATCTCGGTCTTCAAAATACTTCCATCTACTTTTTTAAGTGTTGGAAAATATTGTTTTTGTTCGCTGTGGCAGTTAATTATCCAGATCCCATTAGTACAACTGATATAGGCAATATCATCTTTAGTAACCGCCAGAGTATTTAAAGTATAGGAGGTCTCAAGGATTTTTTTCCAAATTCTTTTTTGAGCATCAAAGAAGAAAAAACCGCCTTTAGATCCGTTGCGTAATTGATAAAAGCCATTCTTCCCTTTTACCACCATAGAAGTAAAATTGAACAAATCATGTTGCGAGGAAGGATAAGCGGCACTGCTGTATAGTTTCTTTCCTGTTTTTAAATCATAACAAACCACCTCGCCACTGCTGAAGAATAGATATAAGATGTTATTTTGAGTATCCAGATCCTGCAATTGGCCATGATTCACTTTTATATCTATAAAATCAGAAGAATTATATTTCCATAATCTGCCGGAAGACAGAAACCACAGCTGTTTGCCTGAATCCAGAAAAAGATCTTCAGCAGATTTTTTAAATCCTTTTTTCTTAAAATAAATATCAAGGTCTGGTACGTATTTTTCTGTACGAAGATCAACACACATTAATTTGTGTGTATCTTTAATCCATAGAAGAGAATCTTTTCCCTGATAAATTCGATAGAAGCCATTGTAACCTTTAAGAGGATAAATATGACGTGTATTATGGTGGATATACTTAAAGTGTTCTCCATCATAAAGATTTATATTACCGCTGGTTTTAAAAACCATCCTTCCGTCAGAAAGCTGTAGAATAAAACGTATTTGATTATCACTTAGTCCATCTGAAACATTGATTGGAGAAAAAACCAAATCGCTGGTCTGGCCGGCCGCAGAGCTTAAAAAAATCAGGCAAATTATTACAATCTTAACTATATCATTCATTCTACTTATTCATTTCGCTTCTGTGTCAATTAAACTTTTAAATAATGTAACTTTCTACAAGGTAAATTTTTAATGAAACAATAAAGCCTGAAAAAGTATTTTTCGTACTTAGTCATCATTAATACTCATTTTAATACTCAAAATTAAATTTAAAATTTTTAGCTGATAATTATTCATCTACCTGATATTTTTTATTCAAAAAGCCTCGCCTCTTATCACGTTAGTTAACGAACTGAAAACATTTTTTACATTTAACTGCTTTATTATGTGGATAGTTATTAGTAAATATATAAAATCTATTGTGTATAAAATAGTATTGGATAGAATGACATTAAAATAAGGTTTTGCGGAGCCTCTTTCTCACAATCAAACTAAAAAACGAAAAAGCTCCAGATTTCTCTGAAGCTTTGTTTTTAGTAGCGAGTGAGAACTAAATTCGAACTATCTGTGTTTAATAAATTATAAATATTCATAATTTTTTGAACCCTTCTCTCTAAGCTCTTATCCTCTTTTTGCTATATAATTTTAAATAGGTCTTTTGTAAACCGTTACATCATCTACCCACATCATTACAGATGAAAATAAGTTAATTTTATTAGGGTCTATAAAATTAGAGTCTTTAGATCCCACATTCATATTGAAAATAATCGAATGTGTTCCAAAATTATTGAAATTTAGATTGGCTACACTACTATTCGTGTATGTTGCAACAGTTATATTGTCCACCTTTATGGTTACGGTTACGACATTGTTTTGCATTTTCCAGAAGGATTCATATAAGTGCCATCCGTTATTTCCGTTTAGATTAAAATTACCAGGATAGTTTCTTTCAGCAGAGTTTCCGAGTTGGTTTGTTCCGGAAGTAGTTCCATAAAAAATATTGGAAGTATAACGGCTTGCATTAGGCGCAAAAGAGTAGCCTTCCAGAATATCAATTTCTCCCTTAGTTGGCCATGCATTTTGCTGTACAGACCAAAAAGCCGGCCATGCACCGTAAGTATCTGAGAAAGATTTGTAGGTTCCGCCCTCCATCGCTATTAATTTAATATTAG
The DNA here is from genome assembly GCF_001427905.1 of Flavobacterium sp. Root420. Classification (GTDB taxonomy): domain Bacteria; phylum Bacteroidota; class Bacteroidia; order Flavobacteriales; family Flavobacteriaceae; genus Flavobacterium. The sequence continues at coordinate 113,378 of NZ_LMEF01000003.1, read as the reverse complement.
CAGAAAGCATATACTCTGTATTGTTTTCTGGTTTGTATTGGTAATGAGACGTAATGAAACCAGATTGATATTTGTATGTGCTCAGTTTTGTAGTCTTGATTTCTAAACATTGTCTTCCGTCCCTCAATTGCGTAGTTGGCACTGAACTATTATAGTCGCAATACCAGGAATTATAATCCGCTCTTTGCTCTTTTGTCCATTGTGATAAATTAGAGCCGACATTGAATGTGTCTTCAAATTGTTTCACCCAGGGTGCAGCGGCTATTTTACCTGTACTTTTAGAGTTATTTACACTTGCTAATTGTGCTTCTTCCAATACAGGAGTTGTACTATCTGAGCAGGATGCAAATCCTAAAACACAGGATAATGCTAATGATAACAAATTTAATTTTTTCATAATTTTTTGTGGTTAATTAATAGTATAGTAAAGTATTATGCTTTAAAATTTAATCTAAACCTTCGAGAAATCCGGTATGCGAACTTTTAATAGTAAAATTGGAATCATACAGCAAAGGCCAGTCATTTCCAACGTGGTTAAGATCTGTACTATATGGAATCCAGGATTCATTATCCTTCATTCCCCAAACCGTTAAAGCGTATTTATTAGCTGCAGGAAGTGCATTATATATTTTTACCATTTCCTTATATTTCTCTTTTTGAGCCAGCCTTCTTTCATTTGTAAAAGTAGAGATGTCGTTAAATTGATTTACTTGTATATCTAATTCCGAAACGTGAATTTTTAATCCTTTTGCCACCGCTCTGTTAAGGTCCGTTTCTATTTGCGTTTTGGTTGGACTTAAATACGTATTATGCATTTGGAAACCAAGACCATCAATAACATTGCTTGCTTTTAAATCATCTACAATACTAAAAACTTTATCCTGTTTTGCGATATTAGTTGAAGTTGCATAATCATTATAAAACAATAATAAGTTTTTATCACCAGCCGTATTTGCTGCATTTCTGGCCCATTGAAAACAATCTTTTACATAGTTTGGCCCCATGCGTTTCAGGAAAAGAGTATTTCTCATGTTACCACCATTATCATCTACTGCTTCATTTACCACATCCCAGGATTTTACTTTCCCGGCATAATGGGTAACCACATCAGTAATGTATTTTTTTACTTCTGCTGCAAATTCAGTATCAGTTCCGGCAAAATCAGTTAACCATTTTGGTACTGAATTATGCCATACTAAAGCATGACCATGAACATTGATACCGTTTGCATTTCCGTAAGCCACAATTTTATCCGCTGTAGTCCAGTTATAAACACCGCTGGAAGTAGAAATCTGGTCCATTTTCATTTCATATTCAGCTGAAATACTGCTAAATTCATTTTTTAAAATCAAATCATAAGGACTTCCCGTAGTTAACTGCGAAGCCTTTATTGCCATACCAACAAAAAATGGGTTTGCAACTTTATTTGCTTTTACTTTCAAAAAAGTAGGATCTTCAGGAATAGTACTGGAACCTGTAGTCACCACACTAATAACATTTGAATAATCCGAAATTTGCGTCTCTGATTTGGCTCTCACTCTGTAATAATACTGAGTGCCTCCTTTTAAACCAACTACAACTTCATTTAAATCAGTAACTTCTTTTGAATTGTAGTTCGGCACAAAAGTTGCAAAACTTTCGATGGTAGAAACATCCAGAAGATAGCTTTTAGAATTGGAAACATAATTCCATTTCGCTTTAAAACCGCCGTCGTTCACATCTTTTGGTGCGTTGGCTACGGGAGTTTCTAAATTATCAGCAACTTCGTTATCGTCTTTAGAACAGGCACTCATAAAAAAGAAGAGGCTGGTGAGTACTAGTAAAAATTTAATTTTCATACTGTTTTTTATTATAGAATATTCTCCTGGCTGGAGAATACGCTTATTTATGGTTTCTGTTTTATTATTTATTGTATGATTGACTTTTATAAAGAGGCTGCTTTTAACGACAACCTCTTTTTTTAATCAAAGCATACAACCCTCGATTATTGGTAACGAATCTTGATATTATCAAATTTAATTACACTAGGATTTGGGGTATCTCCCTGAGCGATTCCTACCTTGATTTCATTAACTTTAGAAGCATCCAACGTAGCAGCTGAATTTGAACCAAAGCCATAATTATCTTTAAAATCAGCCAATAATATTGTTTTGGTTGTCCAATTGATATCGGTTACTTTAAAATTATAACCATAGTTTTTACCATCAATAGTATTTAATTGTATGGCAAATTGAGCACCAATTACGTTGGCACTTACATCAATATCTATAAAAGTTTTTGTTGCATCAGTATTAGTTGCACTTAGAAAATTAGTTCCACCTCCACCGCTGCTTCCGTTATAGCCATTAGCTGTTGAGCCAGACCATGCAAGTGTTGCGTAACTACCTGCTGGGCCGCCTGCAGTATTGGCGTTAAAACTATCAATATCGCCATACGCGCTCCAACTAGATCTGGCGCCATTTCCATCAAAATCAGATACAAGAATTAATGTGGCAAATTCTATTGTTTTTTTTGCCATACCTCCCGGTGTCGTAATTACCAACTCTGAACCGGAGACTGCATTTGCCGGTAAACCGATAATGATTGAAGAAGATGAATTAACAGAATAACTAACCGCCTTTCCCGCTAATGTGATCGAAGAAACATTATAAAACCAGGTACCTTCAATTTCTAACGGGAAACCCGGAGTCGCTACAGCCGGAATTGTTTTTACAATAGTAGGAGTCGGTTGTAATATCTCAATGTTTTTTGTAAATGAACCAGCAGCAGTAACAAATGTAATGGGTTGTACTCCAAATCTGCTCCCTAGTTTTTCATCAAAAGGAATCGTAAAAATAAACGCCCTGTCTGAATTATAATTAGGATTGAAACTGATATTAATTTTATTATCCAGCGTAATTTTTTTAAGTCCCGTTAATCCCTGACCTTCCGCTCTAACTTTATTTAATGGAAAAGCCTGATTAAGTAAATCTCCGGGTTCAGCAACCATTGCATCTATATTTGCAGTAGCCACATTATCATCATTTTGACAAGCTGTAAAAGAAGCCAGTGCCAAAAGAATTATAATTCTATATTTTATTTTATTGATCATAGTATAAAAATTAATTGAAGTTAAAAGGAACCGGAGCCTCTAATAATGATGGATTGGTATCAATTGCAGATTGTGGTAATGGCAATTCAAAATAATTACTTCCAGGAGTTATTTTTCTGGAAACCAATTCCGTTCTGGCATCATCAGAATAAAAACCAACTTCCTGCTGTGAAATAATTGCTGTTGCTTCAGCCAGACCTCGGCGTTTTAAATCAAAGAAGTACTGTCCTTCAAGTGCAAATTCAACTCTTCTTTCATTAAACACATCATCTCTGGTCAATACCGTTTTGGTTGGTAATCCCGCTCTTAATCTCACTTCATTAAAAGCGCTTAAAGCAGCTGCAGAAGTAGTCGAACCTGCTCCGGCCAAAATCGCTTCGGCATGCATTAATAAAACATCAGAATATCTTAATATAATTGTGTTTTGTGATGTTCTCATAAAAAACACGTCGTTTCTCTCGGCTGCAGAACCCACAATGTACTTTCTAAAATTAGCTCCTGTAGAAGAAAGGATTTTTTTGTATGTGAAACCACCCTGATTTTTTAATAATTCAGGATAAAAATCACCATCAGTCATAATCGTGTTCTTTTTTCTTGTATCCTTTGGCTCAAATCCAGCTTGTAGTGAGATAGAAGGCAGGTAAACTCCCCAACCGTCACCACCTCCTGTTATTCCTGTACCTCCCGGAACTATATAAGCCTGATTTGTGTTTTGCGTTCCCCATTCTGTAGCAATCGCTTTCCATTGTAAGGCAAACATACTCTCTGCACTATTATTATTTTCAGGGCTGCTAAATAGGTTTCCGTAATCCTGAATTAAAGTATATTGGTTTCCGATAATTTTCTGGGTTAAAGCAGAACTTTCAGCATATTCATTTAAGGTTAAATGCACTTTTGCAAGAATACCCATAGCAGCATATTTAGTTACATACCCTTTTTTTAATGCCCTTTCAGGTAGATTTTGAACCGCATATTCTAAATCTTGTTTTATAAATTTATAAACATCTGAAATAAGATTTCTTTTTGGTTGTGCCGCAGAACCAGCTTTATTAATGATAGGCACAGCTCCAAAAGTTCTAACAAGATAGAAATAAGCATTGGCTCTCATAAATCTTGATATTGCTATAGCATTTTTATAAGAGGCTTCAGGCAATTCGCTTTTTCTTTCTTCCACTAAACTCATTAGGTTATTGGACTGATCGACAACCGAAAATAACGAAACATATCCTTCTGTAAGGATTGGGTTTTGGGAGGTTACCTGGGCATCCTTAAATTGAGCGTAGGCACCGTCAAATGAAAAAGCGTTTCCTGCATACATATCTCCTACAGCAATCAGGAATTTATCATTAAAGGCAAACCACGGCTTAAAGTACAAACTCTCAGCGATTCCATCAAAAGCGGTAACTCCTTCGGGTAAATCGGCGGGGGTTAATTGGTTTTCAGATGGTGCATCCAAAAAATCATCTGAACAGGAAAATAAAGACAGCAATGGTATTAGCATTCCCATCATAAAAAGTTTAAAAAGTTTTTTCATAACTATTTTTTTTATGTTAACGATTATGAATCATTAAGTTAAATGTGTGTTTTATAAATCTTAGAACTCTAAATTCACTCCTACAGAAGTTGTTCTTGGTACAGGATATCTCCCTAAATCAATACCGCTTAGCGTTATATTTTGATCTAAATTTCCTAAAGCAGGATCAAAACCGGAGTATTTAGTAAACGTGTATAAATTTTGAACATTTGCGTATAATCTAATTTTAGAGAAAATAGATTTTTCGAATATCTTCTCTGGTAAATCGTAGCTCAATGAAACATTCTGAATTCTTAAATAAGAACCATCTTCAACAAATCGATTCGAGATTCTGCCGTTACCGTTTGGATCATTAAGTGTGATTCTCGGAACATCCGTGTTTTCGTTTACTCCAGGTTCAAAAGCCCGCAGAGCCTCTGTACTAACATTTCCAAAGCGATCTCCAAATCCCGGATAAATACCATCTGTATAATGGCGCGTAAAGTTGTAAATCTGGTTCCCCTCACTTCCGGTTAAAACAACAGATAAACTAACATTTTTGTATTTAAAATTATTGGTAAATGAATATGTAAAATCAGGAATTGCATCTCCTATGGCTGCCTGGTCTTTACTATCGATTTTTCCATCACTGTTAAGATCCTTAAAACGAATATCTCCAATTCCGGTTCCTGCTTCCTGAGTTGGTCCTGCAGCTAATTCGGTAGCATTTTTAAATAACCCATCGGTAACATAACCATAAAATTGGCCTACCGGCTGCCCTTCTGTTGTTCTGGTAACGTTATATAAATCGAATTGTACTTTTCCTAACAGTGATTTGCCCTGACCCTGAAAACTGGTCAGCTCATTGTTGTATTTAGATAGAATAATGGTGCTGTCCCATGTAAAATTAGTGGTAGCAATATTTCTTGTATTCAATGTAAATTCGACTCCTTTAGTTACAATTTCACCTGTATTCAGGTAGTAATTAAGTGCACTTTGATTCGATTCATCGTTGATTTGTTTGGTCAGGAAATCTGAAGAATTTTTAATATAATAGTCAAAATCTATTTTTACTCTGTTATTAAATAATCCTAGTTCAAAACCAGCATTGAAAGATTTAAGGGATTCCCATTTAATATCCGGATTACCTAAATTATCGATTGTTGGAGATACACCTCCAAATGGAGATGAAAGTAACGTCAGGATAGTTTGATATCTATTTGCCGGAATATTTTGATTTCCCACCAGACCGTAACCTGCCCTGAATTTTAAATAGTTTACAGTATTTGACAAAGGCTCAAAGAACTTCTCGTTACTTACTGTCCATCCTCCAGAAAATGATGGGAAATATCCCCATTTGTTATTAGGCCCAAAGTTTGATGAAGCATCTGCTCTTAAAGAAGCAGAAAAAGAATATCTGTCAGAAAAGCTATAGTTTAATCTCGAAATATAAGATGCCATAGACCATCTGCCAGAACCATTACCGTTTACTGCTGTATCAATATCACCAATGTTTAAGTTTGTAAAATCTTTACTTAAAAACTCACCCGTTCTGTAACCGCTTAGATATTCATAACGGCTTTCCTGCGCTTCCTGGCCTAATAAAAAAGTAAAATTGTGTTTATCGTTTATCGTTTTATTATACGTCAGATAGTTTTTAATGTTCCAATAATAGCTTTGATCCTGTTGTTTGAATGATTTGTTTAAAAGTTCAGACACATTTCCTAAGGTATATTTAGGTGCAAAGGCACTGCTTTTTGAAAAATTCAGATCATATCCTAATTCAGATCTAAAAACTAATCCTTTGATAATCGTAAAATCAGCAAATAAATTACCATTAATCTTAAATCTTTCTGTAGTAGAATTATTGTATTCTGACAAAGCTATTGGGTTAGTTGCTTCATTTGCCGAAGACCCTAAACCACTTGTTGGTCCTGCATAAGAACCATCGGCATATCTAACCGGTAATTCAGGAGATTGTCTTAAGGTGTTCATCACTAAACCACCTCTGTCATCGTTTCTTACTACCTGTTGAGACGACTTACTTACCGATATGTTATTACCAATCTTCAGCCACGATTTAACATTAGAATCTACATTTAATCGCATAGATAATCTGTTAAAATCTGAATTTAAAACAATTCCTTCCTGATCGAAATAATTTAAAGAGGTGTAGTAACGTGTTCCTTCTTTTTCACCAGAGAATGAAAGCTGGTGATTATACATTGTAGCTGATCTAAAAAGTTCATTCTGCCAGTTTGTTCCATTTCCTAATAAGTCAGGTTTTTGATATTGAAAAGGAACAGGCTCGCCGTTTAATTTGAAAATTTTTGCCTGATACGCAGCATATTGCGGTAAGTTCAAAACATCAACGGTATTGGTTACTTCCTGGGTACCCAAATAAGTTTCATAGGTAAACTTTGATTTTCCTTTTTTCCCTTTTTTGGTTGTAATCAAAACGACACCATTGGCTCCATTTGCACCATATATTGCTGTTGCCGACGCATCTTTTAAAATATCAATAGTTTCGATATCCGAAATATTCAAACCAGACAAAGCAGAATTTTTAGTCTGTCCGCTTCCGCCGCCTAATGCGCTGAATGAAAAAGAGTCGTTGTTTTTATCCGCAAAAACAGGCGTTCCGTCAATAACGTATAAAGGTTCATTACCGTTAATAGAAGTAATTCCTCTAATTTGAACAGAGATTCCACCTCCGGGAGTACCTGAATTTTGAGTAACGTTTACACCTGCAGCTTTACCTACAAGGGCCTGATCGATAGAAGTAAATGGTTTGTCCTGAATTTCAGAAGCTTTAATAGAGGAAACGGCACCATTTATATCTTTTCTTTTTGAAGTTCCGTATCCTATCACCACGACCTCATTTAATTTTTCAAGGTCATTGACCATTACCACCTGCATGACTGCTTTTGTATCTGCCGGCAGTATTAAATTTTTATATCCTACGTAAGTAAAAAGCAATGTCGTTTTTGGTTCGACATTGTTTAAGACAAAACTACCGTCAAAATCAGTGACAGTTGCGTTTTTTGTTCCTTGTACTATTACACTAACACCTGGCAGGCTGGTTCCTCCTGATGTTACTTTACCTTTAACAGTTTGAGCAAAGAAAAAATTTCCCCACATACATACTATTAAACACAATAGTTTTTTTAATGTTCTTTTCTGCATAAAATTTGGTTGTTAGTTTAAGTTAAATAATTAGTTGTTTTTAGTTTGTAAAAACATTTAAGGGGTTGTTTTTATCAGGCTCATTATTTTGAGTTATGACGTTAAACTATTTCTTAAATATTTCTTAACGAAAGTAAAATCTAGAGGGGTGCGAGTGTAGAACAGATGAAGCAAATCATGCACCATTTGATGCAAAAACAACATCTCAGCCTCCTGTATTAGTGAAAAACCAGCTTAAACCATAAAACCACCAGTGAAGCATTGCTAAAAAAACCGGAAATAAAATATACTTTAAAAAAATAAATTGTAGTAATTTTATTAAAAACGCAAGTTTTTAATAAAATTCAAAAACAAAAATTTTCATGTAATAGTCTGACAAAAAAAAAGCCCCGATTAAAAAATCGGGGCTTTGTAAATTATATTGAGCCTTAATGACTCTCTTTACTCTTTACTCTTTACTCTCTCTTTACTCTTTACTCTTTACTCTTTACTCTTTACTCTTTACTCTTTACTCTTTACTCTTTACTCTTTACTCTTTACTCTTTACTCTTTACTCTTTTGATGAGGAAGGTGCCCGTATTTAATTTTATAACATTTGGCGAAATAGGAAGGCGTTGTAAATCCTACTTTATAACTAATCTCATTGATATTAACATTTTTATTGCCTTGTTCAAGCAATTGCTTTGCTTTTTCTAATCGTACATTTCTAATAAACTCATTTACCGATACACCCGTTAGTGTTTTTATTTTTCGATACAATTGACTCCTGCTCAGAAAAACTTTAGAAGAAAGCAACTCTACACTTAAGTCAGATTCACTCAGGTTTTCATTAATAAAATGAAGAATTTTTTGAATGAAATCATTGTCTAAAGAGGTTGTTTTTTCTTTCCCGTCTTTTGTAATACCTGTGTAAAATTTCTTAAACATGATTTGCCTGCTTGTAATAAGCTGCGCGAGACTGGATTTTAAAATATCCAATTCAAATGGTTTGCTCAAATACATATCAGCACCAGAATCTATTCCTTCAAGCCTGTCATTTACCATTGCTTTTGCAGAGAGCATTAATAACGGAATATGACTTGTTTTTAAATCTCCTTTTATATTTTTACAGAATTGCAAACCATCCATTACTGGCATAATAACATCGGTAATTATGATATCCGGTAGTTTCTGAACGGCAAGTTCGTAGCCTTTTTTACCATTTTCGGCTGTAATGACTTTATATAATTTACTTAGTTCCTGTTTTAGATAATTCCTTAATTCAAGATTATCCTCCACAATCAAAACAGTATATGCTTTTGCAGTATCTTCTTCTATAATCTCTATCGCTGGCTCATTAGTAATCTCTTCATCATCCGTTTGCTTTTTATTCGATTCAAAGAAGAATTTATTTTTGTTTTTTTCTAGCTCAAAAATCTCATCTACTATTTCATTTTCCTTATAAAAAGATTTACCTAAAGGAAATGTTACCATGAATTTTGTTCCTTCTCCCGGTTTACTTTCAACATCAATCCTTCCTTTATGCAGCTCCACAAATTCTTTGACCACTTCTAAGCCAATTCCTGTGCTTCCGTAGTAATCTTTATTGAGGTTATTAACCTGATAAAACCGATCAAAAATTCTTTTCAAATCTTCTTTGTGGATTCCTGAACCTGTATCTGTAATTGTTATTGAAAAGGATGGAATTTTATTTCCATTTATTATCAATGCATTATCATGATCTAATTTATCTACAGCAATAGCAATAAAGCCGTCATCGGGGGTAAATTTGAAAGCATTTGAAATGATGTTAAATATTATTTTTTCCAGCATCTTAGGATCTAACCAATCTTCAAGCTCCTCAAGTGATGATTCAAAATCGATAGTTATGTTTCTCGCAGCAGCTTCCTCATCAAAATAGCCTATAATTTCTTTTACAAATGCGATCACTTCAATTTTTTTAACCTGAAGGAAAACTTTGTTAAACTCTAATTTATTAAAATCCATGAGCTCATTGATAAGCCTTGAAAGCCTGTCTGAGCTTTTGTGTACGATTTTTAATTTATTATGTATTTCACGAGATACATTCTTACTTCTTAAAATATCTTCCAGAGGGTTAATAATCAGAGTTAGTGGTGTTCTGAATTCATGCGAAATATTAGTGAAAAACTGTAATTTCTTATTATTTAATTTCTCTAGCTGAATCGTTTTTTCTCTTTCTAAAATTATGGACTGTCTGGCTTTAAAACGATTTTGATAAATCTTGTTGAAATATATAATCAGGAAAACTAAAATAGAGGCGTATATTAAATAGGCCCAAAAGGTTTTCCACCAAGGCGGCAGGATTTTTATTTTTAGTTCTAACTGAACATTGCTCCAGGAACCATCTGCATTGGCCGATTTTACTTTAAATACATAATTACCGGGCTCCAGATTGGTGTAGGTAGCTGTTCTGTTATTCCCTACGTAATTCCAGTCTTTTTCAAAACCTTCAAGGTAGTAGGCATATTTGTTTTTTTTAGAATAATTGTAGTTAATGCCCACATATTCGATCGTAAAAACGGATTGTGCATGATTGAGCGTAATTTCTTTTGTCTGTGAAATTACCTTGGTTAACGGTGAGCCGTCTTCATTTGGTTTTACGGATTTGTTGAATAATTTGAAATCACTGAAATATAAGCTCGGTGCTTTTTCTGCTTTTTTAATTTCATTCGGATTGAAATAGTTTACTCCCTCGTAACCACCAAAATACAGCTCGCCATTTCCATCTTTAAAAACCGCATTATTATTAAAATCGTTGTCAATAAGTCCATCATCTTTATTAAAATTGGTGCTTTGTTTGTTTTTAAAATCGAGTTTTGTTAATCCGGATCCACCACTTATCCATAAAGATCCATTGTTATCAGAAATTATAGCCCGTACTGATTTCTCTTCAAAACCCGGAAAATCATCATAATTAGAAAATATCTTATTTTTTTTATTGTAACTAAAAAGTCCTTCACCATCTGTCCCTATCCATATTTTTTTATCATTAGATTCATAAATTGATAAAATGGTCTGAATACTATTATACTTCGTCTTATCCCTGAACATTTGATCCCTCATATTTATCACTCTAAAACCGGAGTCCGTATTTAAGTTTACCTGATATAGTCCCAGGATTGTTCCCACCCACAAAATATTATCAGAGTCTACAAAAACTTTACGAATAAAAGCTTTATCTAAAGCGTTTTCTGCAAAGGGTTTAGTGTTACAATGCACAAATGTGCTGTTCTTATTGTCAAAATAATGAAGCCCTTTTATGAAAGTTCCAATCCAAATTCGGCCTCCTGAATCTTCAGAAAAACTAAAAATCCGATTCGATTTTAATCCTGGTGTATTTGCTGTATTGTAGTTTGTGAATCTGGTAGTTCCATTTTTCAAAAAGTATATGCCACGATCCCAGCTTCCTACCCAGATATTTTGTTTACTATCTATGAATATAGTCTGAATATCAACAGCATCAAGACCGGAATAGTAATTTTGGTTATTTTTGTTAACGTGGATATAACTTTTATCAGTAAGATTATAAATATCAAGTCCCCCTCCTTCATTACTTATTAAGAGATTGCCTTTTTTATCTTTTATAACTGAAGTTACATAACTGGTCTGCAAAGAATTATCATTATTCACAAGTGATTCAAGTGAATTAAATTTATTATCAGGCTTATCAAATACACCAAGTCCTTTATTGAAATAGCCTAACCAGAGTCTTTTTTCCTTGTCTTCGTACAAGGACCAAACGGAATTCGATTTTAAACTGAAATTATTGTATTTACTGTGCAAATATTTTTGCAGTACTTCTCCTTTATAATTTACAACTAATAATCCATCATTTTCTGTACCACAAAGTATATAATCGTGACTGCTTTCTATAATAGATAAGATTTTATTTTTGGTGATAAAAAAATTCTCAAATTGATAGTTATCTGTTTCAGGTTTAATTTTTATCAACCCGTTTTCAGTCGTTCCCAGCCATAAATATCCAAATTTATCTATCACAAGATTTTCTATATCGTCTAATAAAGGTTCTCTTTTAAACTTGTCTTTATAAACCTGCTTCACTTTTCCGTTTAGATCGATTTCCAAAAGGCCATAATTGGTTCCTAAATAAATAATTCCCTGTTTATTTTTTACCGAACATTTTATTAAAAAATTTGGTTTTTCCAGGACCCTGGAGTGAACTAAAGAAGCTTTTAATGTTTTTATATTAAGTTTAAATATTCCAAAACCATAAGCCCCTAAGATGAGGTCGCCGTTATTATCTTCAATGATTGTTTTGACCGTAATTGGCTGTTCATAACCTTTTACAATCGCATCCTGAATATTAATTTTAGTAAAATTATCCAGATCTCTATTGTATAAACACAAACCTTCATCTGTACCAATCCATAAGTTATTTTTAGAATCAATAAAAGTTGCATAAATAAAGTTACTGTTTACTGAACCTGGTTTTTTATCATGTTTGTATCCAAAATAATTTACCCCGTCATATCGATATAGACCTGCGCCGTTTGTACCTATCCAAATAAAACTATTGTTATCCTGAATAATAGAAGAAATAGCCCTTTTTGAAGTCGTTTCCTGTATGCTTCTAAATTGGTAGTTTTCAAATTTATCCTGAGAAAACAAACAATTTATTAGCCCAAAGCAGCATAGAAGAATATATTTGATATTTTTCATTTACATTTTAATATTTTTTATCAACTTTATTTGAAATAAAATTTACAAGTGATTTTATTGAGTCATATCTAAAACAATATTAATAAAACTAAACAGAACACTTACTTTTTTTATCCAGATTTACCATATTGCTAAAAACCTGAGCAGATTAAGGACCTCATAAGGATTAATCGTACTCAGGTTATGAATTGCTTAAAAATAAACTAAAATTTTGAAGCTTATCTTCTTGTTTTTAAGTTCTTCAGCATTTATTTTAGTTCAAATTTACCAGTAAGTCCTTCATTAGAATTCCAGCCGACCATAACGTTAAACAAACCGGATTCTGTTAAAAAATTACCATTGTTGTCATAAAATCCAAGTGCCGCATCCGTTAGGGTAAATTGAACGGTTTTAGTTTCTCCTTTTTTTAATGCAATAAGTTCAAAACCTTTTAATTCTTTAACAGGTCTAACAACGCTGGCAGCGACATCATTTATATACAACTGAACTACTTCTTTTCCGTCAACATTCCCAGTATTGGTAACATCAACAGTTAGTTCAATTTTTTCTCCTTTCTGGAAGGAAGTTTTTGCTAATTTCAGATTTTTATACTCAAAAGAAGTATAGCTTAATCCATAACCAAACGGATATAATGGTGTTTTTTCGACATCGATATAATGTGACCAAAAAGCGTTTTGATCTTTATTGGTTGGTCGTCCGGTATTGTACAAATTGTAATAAATTGGACACTGCCCTACGTTTCTTGGGAATGACATTGTCAGCTTACCACTTGGATTGTAATCTCCGTACAAAACCTGTGCAATTGCATTTCCGGATTGGGTTCCTAACTGCCACGCTTCAACGATAGCAGGAATATGTTCTGCTGCCCACGGTAAGGCCAGCGGACGCCCATTGTTTAAAACCAAAATAATATTAGGATTTACTTTGTAAACTTCCTCTAATAATTGCTGCTGATTACCAGGCAGTCCCAATTCCGTTCTACTGCGACCTTCGCCACTTTGAAAACCAATTTCCCCTAAAACCATTACCACAACCTCTGCTTGTTTTGCGGCTTCTTTAGCGGCTTCAAATCCGGAAAAATCAGTTGTGTTAATTTTTACTTCATCAACAAATGCCTGTTTATTTAAAGCCACATCAGTTCCTTTTTCATAAACTAGCGTATTGTTCTTATAGTGCTGCATTCCTTCAAGAACTGATACAGCAGTATTATCATCAGCTGCAATTCTCCAACTTCCTAGCGGACTGTTTTTATCATTAGCCAAAGCACCAATTAAGGCGATTTTAATTCCTTCTTTTTTTAATGGCAACAGTTTTTCATTCCTCCCCGGCAGACTAGCATTCTTCAATAAAACAATTGATTTTTTGGCCATGTCCAGAACAGCATCATTATTGGCCTTGTTTCCGATACTTGATTTTTCACGGGCTTCATCACAATATTTGTATGGATTGTCAAACAAACCTAATTCAAATTTTACTCTAAGAATTCTGCGAACAGCATCGTCGATCACACTTTCTTTTACCAATCCTTTTTTTACCAGCTGAGCCAATTCTGTAACATATACATTTGATTCCATATCCATGTCAGAACCAGCAATAGCGGCTTTTTGAGCTGCATCGGCTCCATCTGCTGCGTAACCGTGCGTAATCATTTCGGCTATAGAAGCCCAATCAGAAACCACAAAACCATTAAATTTCCAGGCTCCTTTTAAAATGTCTCTTTGCAAAAAGCTATTTCCAGTTGCGGGTACGCCATTCAACGTATTAAATGAATTCATAAAAGTGCGAATTCCGGCATCGACTGCCGCTTTAAAAGGAGGTAATACACTATTGTACAGCTTAGAATTACTCATATCCACACTATTATATTCTCTGCCTGCTTCTACAAAACCATAACCTGCAAAATGTTTGGCACAAGCAATAATAGCGGTATTGGCACTTAAACTCTCGCCTTGAAAACCTTTAACACGAGCGGTAGCAATTTTGCTGCCCAGATAAGGATCTTCTCCGGCACCTTCCATTACTCGCCCCCATCTTGCATCATTGGAGATGTCTACATTAGGAGCAAAAGTCCAGTTTAAGCCAGAAGCAGAAGCTTCAACAGCAGCAATACGCGCCGAATTTTTAATGGCTTCTAAATCCCAACTTGCCGCTTCTGCCAGCGGGATAGGACTGAGAGTTTTATAACCATGTATAACATCAAAACCAAAAATTAACGGAATCCCGAGGCGCGTCTCTTCAACAGCCATTTTTTGTACGGCTCTTACTTCTTTAACGCCTCTTACGCTCAGCATAGAACCTACCAATCCTTTCTTTATATTATTGTATTTTTCTTCATTAGAGCCTGATTCTGGTTTTGGGCCTGTAACATCCCATGAACCATTGTATTGATTCATTTGCCCTACCTTTTCTTCTAATGTCATTTCTTTCATCAAAAGTGAAATCCGGTCTTCAATTGGTTTATTGGCGTCCAGATGTTTTTTTGATTGCGCATATCCATTTCCAACAACGATTAGCAGTAAAAATGCATATTTTCTAATTTGTCTTTTCATCATAGTTTTTTAGTTTTTTGTAGCGTTGCTGAATCATGTAGTTGATAATATAACTTTACAAGTTCATTTTACATGAAATCAGTAAATTCAAGATTGTAAATGTAGTTTTCCCCGATGCCATCAGGATAGAACATTTGAAGCATTATGTGCGACAAATGATGTATTTACATAACCTACAATCAATAAATAAAAGTGATTACTTCTATAAAAAATGAAGATTGCGTCAGATCAGTTTTTTTTAAAGGTCCTTTTGCAATTCTGAAAAACAGCAGTTTAAAATTTTGAACAAATTAGGAAAAGACGACTATCAATTAACAACATTACTATAAAAGTATACCACCGAAAAGAGTATTTAAGAAGAGATTATTGAAATTTAAAAAATGACAGATTTTTTTTCCATTGCTAACTTTTCGTACTCCTTTTCATTAAATTTATATCGTCTTTCCGTTTCAATTTCAGCATTTATTTGCTCATCAATAACTGGTACTATGATTTTTTTCTGTACAACTTTTTTGCAAAAACTCGATTCATTAGCCTCAACGCCCAGGATTTCTCTATAAAGATTTGTAAGCTCAGATAATGTAAATTCCTCAGGCAGAAGTTCAAAACCCACTGCTGATTCACGTAAGGCATTCCCTATTTGATACAGACTTAAATCTATAATTTTCTTATGATTAAATAATAAATCTGGTACGTCTGTAACTTTCCACCATCTTTTATAAGAGGGACTGCTGCCAAAAATTGTTTTATATTTATCAATATTTATCAATCCATAATATCCAATCGTTATGTTTCGTTGTGAGTCCTGCTGATTTGGATCGGTAAAAGTTCTTAATTGTCTCAGTACTATATTTTTTTCCGCTCCATACTCCTGCGCAAGACGACATGCAGCATCATCGGCACTTTCATTATCCTCAAGCATGCCACTTAAAATCCCCCATTTGGCATTTGCGTAATTGCTTTTCTTTGATAATAGAACTTTAAGAGTACCTTGATCATAACAAAAAATAGCACAGTCTATAGCAATTTTAATCATAACATATATTTAATTCATTTTATTTTTTAATATCCATCATTCACTCCAAACCAACACACCAGCCGGTTTCAGCGTTTTCTCCCCAACCAGTACTTTAGCATTTACAGGTACATTCATTGTATAATTGTCTGAAGAATAATTTACCGCCATATAAAATCCATCGCGCCAGTAAACATATATTCCTTCAGGGTAATCTTCGGTAGTAGCTCCGGCTTTGGCGTAAATCTCTCTTAAAATATCCTTTTCAAGTTTTGAGTCATCGGTATCTACACCTATATAGGTAACTGTTCCTTTTCCTATTTTGCGTTGTACCACTGCAGCTTTACCTTTATAGAACTGGTTATCATAAGTGGCAAGTACTTCAGTGCCTTTATTTGCTTCGAGAAGATCGGCCCAGTTGTTCCAATTGTAGTGTGATGATTTCATCAAAATATCTCCTTTGGCAGACCCTGAGAGCATATCTGTAGATTTAACATGCGCCCCGATAAGATCCGAAATCGGAGCAGCCCACTCCCCTTCCCAGAAGTGCCCGGCGCGATTTTTTGTGGCCGTACGACACGTAATGATCAGATGACCGCCGTTTGCTGCATAATCGTTCCATTTCTTTATTAATGCCGAATCGGCCAATTCGTAAGCCGGAACAATAAGAAATTTATATTTAGAAAAATCTGCTGTTTCCGGAATCACAGCTGTCGGAGCACCCAGTGATTTTGTCATTTCAAGAAATTTGACCGGATAATTCCATGTATCCCACTGAAAAGTTTGTTTTTGTCGCTCTACAGACCAGAAATTTTCAAGATTCCAAAGGATAGCTGTTGATCTTTCAGCCAGTTTTTCAGGCATCTTTGCATTGGGTTTGTATTGTTTTCTAAGCTCTTTGATTTCTTTTATGAACTGTATATAATCCTCTCCTCCCGCTGATGGAGTAACACCGTCAGTCTGAATAACTCCGGCATGGTACTGCTCAGAGCTGTACAAAACCTGGCGAAAACGATACGAACAGGCAAGTTTACCACCGGCGGCAAAACTGTGATACAGCCACATGCGTACCGTACCCGGCATCAAAAGTGGGTTGTAAGATCCCCAGTTAACCGGTCCGGGCTGCATTTCCATTACTCCGGAAACACCCCCTACTGATTTATAATACTCGGCCGCAAAAAGAACGACCTTACTATTGCCCAATCGAAAACCCAGGTCGCCAATATTATCAGTGCCACCATTCGGATAGGCAGTGTAGGTCGCAAAATCCATTTTCGTTGTTCGTCTTGGATCTGCACCAGTACAAATAGCGGTGTAATTTGTAGTAATGTATTGTCCTTCCAGAATAGACTTTCGTAAAATAGTGGCCTGTAAATCGAGAAACTCGGCCTGAGTATCGGCCTGATAACGTTTAAAATCGAGCAATGCATGAGGGTTGTTACCCCACCAGCCTACTAAGTTGGGATTGGGAATAATAACCTGATCAAAACTGTTGAACCATTGGCTCCAGAATGCAGTTCCCCAAACAGCATTTAAAGTATCAACTGTTTTATATTTGTTTTTTAACCATTGTCTGAAAGCCTCCTGAGAAGAAGGGCTGTAATCTGAAATTGCCGGAGGTTCGTTATCCAGCTGCCATCCAATTACATTTTTATTATGCCCGTAGCGATTCGCCATTTCGGTTACAATTCTTTCAACAAATGCGCGGTATTTAGCATTGGTTATCGAACCTAATCCTCGTGTGCCATTCTCAGCACGGATGTAGTGGTTCTCCATAATAAAAGTTTCAGGATAATTCACACGCATCCATGTAGGTGTAGTTGCCGAAGGCGTACACATTAGTACTTTCAGGTTGTTTTTTACACACAGATCTACCACTTTATCCAGCCATGCAAAATCAAATTTACCTTCTTCAGGCTCCATTTTATACCAGGCAAATTCCGCTAAATGAACAAACTCAAAACCCATATCGGCAATTTTTTTAATATCCCTTTCCCACTGGTTTTCGTTCCACTGTTCGGGATAGTAATAAATACCGGTTGTTACCAGATCTTTATCCGGAAAATAGAGACTGGCATTTTGTGCCTGCGCGGTCATTCCGAAAATCATTAGTAGAAATGCTATTAAATAATTTTTCATAATTTTTTTACTTATTGCTGTTATGGAATCGCTCTGAAACAAGAATACCAACTCTTTTCTTCCTTACTATTTATTTTTTTCTCTATTCTCTGTTACCTCTATTTAAAAATATGCTGAATAAAAAGGTACAGATTATTGGCCCACTCCGTATCATCATGGGCATTGCTATCTACATTCCATACATGTGGCACTCCTTGTTCTTTGAAGTATTGGTGCACGCGCTGGCTGACACTAAACAGGCCATCTTTGCTGCCACAGGCAAGCCATAATACTTTAAGCCTCTTTTTAACTGCTGCTAAATCAGGTACAAGCTTATTTTCAGAAAGCCCTCCGAATTCATTGGTATTTGGAGCCGAAGAGAATCCACCAACATAGGCAAAGGTATTGATATGAGAGAGTCCTATATTCAGGGATTGACCACCCCCCATCGATAACCCGGCGAGTGCGCGATGTTTTGGGTCGGTATAAACGGAATAATGAGATTCTATGAATGGAACAATATCAAGAAGCAAATCGTTTTCGAAAGATTTACCATATCCTTTATATCCTCCTTTTCGTTCCTCCAGTTCATCAGCTTTAGGATTTTCCACAGTCACGTTTGTATTACAATTAGGAAAAACCATAATCATTGGCTTGATTTTTCCATCGGCTAACAAATTATCTATTATGTAATCGGCATGGACCCAATACGGCCATTGACCGTTACCGGAATTAAGTCCGTGTAGTAAATACAGCACTGGATACTTTTTATCAGGAGAATAGCCTGGAGGAGTATAAACCATCATTTCACGACGTGTCCCAAGTGTTTTTGAGTCATATTGAACAGTTGTAATGGTACCATGTGCTCTATTGTCGCGTTTCTCTCTAAAGCCAACCGGCGGATCATCAAATGCAGGTTTGTCGTCAAGACCTAGTTTAGCCGGTTCGCCAAAACCTACTTTGGGCACTTCCTTTTCGCCAATATAGCCTCTTGCTTCAAGCCATTTACGACAGGCTTGTGGCCATGTCGATTCTGTATTTTTCGACTTTCCAAGTCCGTATCCATGTCCTCCTGATTGGTAAATATGAAGTTCACAGGGAACATTATGTTTTTTCATAGCCAATGCGTAATCAATACTGTTTTGTACCGGAACGGCTCCATCGTCTATTGAATGAATTAAAAAAGCTGGTGGTGTTTCCTTACTTACCTGTAACTCATTTGAAAAATGTTTCACCAATTCTGGTGATGGATGCTTTCCTAATAAATTCTCACGAGATCCGGCATGTGTAATCGTGGAATCCATGGAAATTACAGGATAAATTAATACCGAAAAGTCCGGACGGGCACTGGTAGTATCAATCTGATCGTATACTTTTTCATTAAAATGAGTTGAAACAGCAGACGCTAGATGTCCTCCTGCCGAAAAGCCTATTATCCCTATTTTATGTGGATCGATACCCCATTCTTTTGCGTTTCGTCTTACGATACGAATTGCTTCTTGTCCATCCTGTAGCGGTGCTATAGATTTGTTTTCCATAATGGCGTCATTAGGCAAACGATAATGTAATACAACAGCCGTAATCCCGAGCTGATTTAACCATTTTGCTATTTCAACTCCTTCACTTAAAAATGATACACCGTAATAACCGCCTCCAGGACATACCACCATAGCGGTTCCGGAGTTATTATCGGCAGAAGCAGGATAAACTTCAATAGTAGGTTTTGAAATATTCCTTAGTTTTATGTAATATGCAGAATCAACTATTTGCTTATAATTTGGATCTTTAATTTCACCCGGCACTTTCCCATTCCATACTTGAATAATCTTATTTTGAGCAGAAAGAACAGTGTTTGCCGTAATCAGGAAAATTAGTAGCCCGATTGTTTGTCTTAAAACTGAATTCCTCATCTTTTTTTATAATATTCATTCATAATATACCACGCCTTTTTCTTTTCTCCTTTTTCAGATAATAATCCTTTTCTATTGTATCCTTTTTGATATACCTGATTCATCCTTCCCAATGATTTGTAGTCAAATAACAGCCAGGGAGAGATGCCGCATAAGTTTGGAATGGTCTTAAACATTTCCAGCTGATCGATATAAACCTGTTTCTGATATTCTTCTGTCCAGCCTGAAGCTTCATCTGTTGGTCCTTCATTACTTCCATAAAGGGCTTCCGCTCCAAACTCTGAAATAAATACCGGCTTATCCGGATAAGCGAATTTCCATTTTACATCTGATGGTTTACCCTGCCACGGAATATACCAGCCGATGTATTCATTAATACAAATCAGATCAGAATATTCATAGAGGGGATCTGAAACGTTGAATGCATTATTAGTATAAGATTGTGTATTAATAACATGGTTGATTAATCGTGTTGAATCAAGGACCCTGCATTTTTTGGTTAGTTCAATAAGGGCACTAGTTCTATTTGCTGTACCCGGATAAGTTTCGTTTGAAAGACTCCAGATGACAACCCCACAGCGATTTCTGTCTCGATGAATCATTTCTTTTAACATTGTTTCCATTTTTTTTGGCACAAGGCTGTCCGAAAATTGAATATGTTGATAGATGGGAAGTTCATTCCACACCATTAATCCCAATTTCTCCGCTTCTTTAATCATGTTTTCATTGTGCGGATAATGCGCCAGTCGAACGAGATTACAGCCCAATTCTTTGGCGGAATTCAATAATAGTAAAGCATCCTCTTTTGAATAGGCCCTTGTTCCTTTATTCGGATTTTCCTCATGGATATTTACGCCTTTAAAAAAGATTTCTTTTTTATTAAGCAGCACTTTACTCCCTTGCACTTCTATGCATCTGAAGCCTATGGTATCAACAATGGTATCTGTTTCACTTTCAATTATTACTTTATAAAGCTTAGGATTTTCAGGGGACCAAAGCTTTAGATTTGAATCAAACGCTATACTGGCATGCCCTTTATTATCTGATTCTGTTTTATACGTTTTGTTGAGTTCAGGAATTTTTAGCTTAATCTTTTGTTTTACATTGCTTCCATTAAGCTGAACCCATCCCAATACCTTATTCAGACTTCCTTTTTTTAACTGTACAGAATAATCTTCTATAAATATTTTGCCGGTTTCAATCAAATTAACCTCACGGGTAATACCTCCAAAATTGAACCAGTCGTATCCTGTACCGGGCAAACCATTCTGTAAACGCTGGTTATCCGCTTTAACAATTAGGGTATTTTGTCCTTCTTTTACTTTGTCGGTAATTTCAAACTGAAAAGGAGTAAACCCGCCTTCGTGGCTTCCTATTTTTTCACCGTTAAGATAGATGTCCGCCAAATAATTTACAGATCCAAAATGCAGAAATAGCCTTTTTTCAGTAGTAGATTTGTAATGGAATACCTTTTTGTACCAAACGATACCTTCCAAATAAGTCAGTTCGGGTAATTGCGAATTAAAGTCGCCAGGTACTTTTAGCATTGGCCCGCCATCAAAGGAATATTCCACAAAGTCGGTCTTACTTTTCGGTTTTTTCTCCAGCCAAACCTGTTTCCATTCTCCTATTCTGGTAGGATCGAGAATAACCTGCCACTCACCATTCAAACTTGATAAGTGTCGGGACTCAACATTGACCATTGCAGTTTGGGCCTGTATATAATTGCCCGGCAATAATAGGAACAGAACCCATAATCCTGCTTTTTTAAACGCTGTATTCTTCGCTATTTTACTCATAATTTAGTTGCTTTAACAACATCAGCTGATGACAAATCTGATGTAGGTATTTAGAAATTAAAAAATTACAACTATTCTTTAACTTCTGCAATCTTTCACTTATAATGATTTAATAATAAACACATTAAATCATTATTTTAGCATGCCTGCAAAGCCTCCGTTTGGAAGACATTCAATTTTTACAATACTTCCTTTTTTAATCTTTATTATTTCTGAAGAAAAAGATTTAACATCCTTCCCGTCTTTGATAAGCTGAAAACTATAATCTCCTTTATCAATAAAATCAAACTTTACCAATAAAGTCTGAGGTACGTTTTTTCCGTTTAACCCGGCGATATACCACTTATTTCCTTTCTTTCGGGCTATAATAACTTTTCCCCCAGGATAACCGTCAATTAGTTTTGTATCGTCCCAGGCAACCGGAACCTGTTTTAAAAATTCTTTTGGTTCTGCCGGTAAAGATTCATAGGCTGAGGGTCTATCGGCAAAGTGCTGAAGCCCTGATTCAAATACAACCGACAAAGCCAGCTCATGTGCATAAGATGTTATATGTGGATGTTGTGAATCTGAAAAGGTAACCGGAGTATAATCCATGGAGCCAATTACATTTCGTGTAAACGGAAGTGTCGTATTATGAACTGCGGCTTTGTCAGTTAAGACCTCATTATTGTTGTACCATTCGGCACCATATACCGCTTCTGTTGTCATGAGGTTGGGAAAAGTACGCGCCCAGCCACGTGGGACTGTTGCTCCATGAAAATTTACTAATAAATGATATTTGGCTGCATCTTTAAGAATGTCAATGTAATAAGTCATCATATCTTGCTGGTCACCGGCAAAAAAATCAACCTTGATTCCATAGACCCCTATTTTATTGAGCCATGAAAATTCTTTGGCACGTTTTTCAGCTGTAAGTAAACGATCATTTGGTGTCGGGTCAAGCCATATTGTACCGGAATTATACCACATCAATGGTTTTATTCCTTTACTCTTTGCATAGTTTACCGCATCGGTTATATTTCCTCCATTATTCATTACATCCCATTCCCAATCGATCAGTACATACGGCCAATTCATTTCCACCCCTAAATCAACATATTCAACTACCTTTTTATAATCTTTTGAACCATGATTATTTGCCCAGTAAATCCACGAAACCGCACCAGGTTTAATCCATTCGGTGTCTTTTAACTGGTTGGGATCACTTACATCTGAAATCAAAGTGGATTCTACAATATCAGACAATTTTCCAATGATAAGTGTATGCCAATGGGAATTCCATGGTAATGTGGTCTTAACACCAGTCTGCTGAAAATTATCACGCGCAGAAGGATACGTAACCTGATATTGGTTCGTTTTTTTAAGGTTTGATAATTTTGCAGCACAATTATTCTCTGTTATATTCGCTTCAGAGATCAGCGCCCAAACTGGCTGATCATTCACTTTGTACAAAGCCGGAAACCCCCATTCCTGCTCTTTGTTACTAGTTGAATCCATTTTGTTTAATGGGAAAAATTTTTCATACGAAATATCATAAGGCTGCATCCAGGAAGATGTATTATCCGGTAAAACATAAGTTGTGGCTTCATTAATAATAGCAACCTTTGAATCTAAATGATTTGGAAAAACATAACGAAAGGCAACACCATCATTATAAACCCGAAAAACAATATTCATTGGCTGCTGATTGGAATTTTGAAAACTGAAAGTCTTTTCTGTACCTGAATTTTCACAAAGCTGACGTTTGCCACAAACCATTTTGTAGGTATCATGAACTGAAACCGATTTTGACGCTGCAACAAAATGAAGATTGTCAGTAAACTGCTCATCGGTACGATTAATACCCAATTTAGAATCGGGTAATACTTCTACAAACTTGTTTTCAATTTTATACGATACATTAAAAGAAAGATGGTGTACAGCATTTTTATCGGGTACATTCAAAATAACTTTTATTTTTCCGTTAGGCGAAATTATTTCCTGTGCATTTATAATAAATGAACTTAAAATAAAAAATAGAAAAGGGATGGTGCGTTTCATTGCTTTTTTATGTATTACTTATTTTGAGTTGATTTAAGAATTATGCTATTTCCTTCCAACTGATTTGATGTTACAGTTAATTTAATTTCACCAGCCTGATGATTGCTTTTTATCACTATTAAAGCTCTGCCTTTCCATGCTTTACGTGTATCGCCTACATATTGTTCGAAATCTTTCAAATCAGCATTATCTACTCCGGCAATAACACCCGGTCCATCAATTTTAAAATTCAAACGGTTGGTGGCGTTAGGTTGGAATGTCCCATCCTTATCAGTTATTTCAATAGTTATGAATGCTAAATCCTGTCCGTTGGCTAGTATTTCTTTTCGATCGGCTGTCAATTTTATTTTTGAGGCATCGCCGGCAGTTTGAAGAATTGTTGATTCCATTTCCTTATCATTTTCTACTCCGACAGCTTTAAGCAAACCTGCAGCATATGGAATCGGAAAAGTAGCCTTAAATTGCTCCTCTTTACTCGTTTTTTGTTCACCAACCAGCTTGTCATTAAGGTATAACCTTACTTTTGGATATTTTGAATATACTTCAACCTGAACCGTTTTATTTTCAAAACCCGGCCATGTCCAGCTTTCCCATGTTGGATATACCGACCACCATGTTTCTTTGATTTCTAACGGTTCCGGGGCCGGTTCGCGAACTGCTATATAGAGTTTCTCGTTAGTATTATACAACATGCTTCTATAATGCGAAATAGGTTTTCGCCAGCCAATCAAATCTATATCTCCGCAATAGGCACCGTGATAAGGGAAGAAATCATTTTCCCAATGCTGACCAGGAACTTCTCCCGAATAATAATAACGGCCAATTCCTGATTCTCCCAAATAATCCATGGCTGTCCAAACAAAATCCCCGATTACATATTTATTTTCTTCTACCAATTTCCAATTATTAAAAGCATCTTTAGGATAGGATTCGGTTTGAACGATGATACGCGAAGGCACTCTTTTATGATCGTCAGAAGCAGTATGCAGGTTATAATTATAGCCCGCAACATCGTGTGCGGCCATCAACGGATCGAACACTTCCCAATTCTTACCACTATTTACAATTGCAGAGGTAACAGGACGGGTATTGTCTATTTTCTTTAATGCGTCTGAAAGCATTTGGGCTGTTTTCACAGCTTCAGGATCTGCCCTCTCAGGGATTTCATTGCCTATGCTCCACATGAAAACCGAAGGATGGTTACGGTCACGCAATGCCATTGCTTCTAAATCGCGCTGCCACCACTGATTGAAATATTTGGCATAATCGTGGGTGGTTTTTCCAATTTTCCAACAATCGAAAGATTCGTCCATTACCAGTAAACCTAATCGGTCGCAGGCATCAAGAAAGGCTTCGGAAGGCGGATTGTGAGAAGTCCTCACGGCATTGAATCCACTAGCTTTAAGCAATTCAATTTTACGTTCCTCGGCACGGTCAAAAGCGGCAGCACCTAAACATCCATTATCATGGTGTACACAACCGCCGTTTATTTTTACTGTTTTTCCATTCAACTGAAACCCATTTTCAGCAGTAAATTTTAGGGAACGGATACCAAAATTGTTTTTTGTATCGTCCAGCACTTTTTTATCTTTTAATACCTGAACCTGAGCCTGATATAAATACGGTGTTTCCGGTGTCCAAAGCATCGGATTTGACACTTGTATGTTTTGCGTTATTTCCTTCTCGCTATTAGCAGGAACATCAACCTGTGTCTGATTATTTCCAACATTTTTAGAACTCTTATTGAAAAGATCGGTTTTAACAACAATTCTCTGTGGCGATGCTGTTTCATTTTTAATCTTGGTTTTTACCAGTACAGTTGCTTTTTTTGAAGATACTTCGGGAGTTGAAACAGCAACACCCCAATTTGCAACATGTACAGGATCAGTGACCATCATCCAGACATGACGATAAATTCCTGATCCACTGTACCAACGGCTGTTCATCTGTTGTGAATTGTCGACTCGTACTGCAATAATATTTTCTTTTCCAATTTTTAAATAAGGTGTAATATCATAACTAAATGAGGAATAACCATAAGGATAAACACCAAGTGATTTTCCGTTGATAAAAACTTCAGAATTCATATAAACACCTTCAAAATAAATAGAAGCTTTTTTTGCTTTCCAGTTGTCTGGTACCTGAAAGGTTTTGCGGTACCAGCCAATTCCTGACGGAAAATATCCGCCACCTCCACCAGTAGTGTTTTTAGGATGAATTTTTCCTTCAATACTCCAATCGTGGGGCAGATCAAGTTTACGCCAACTCTGATCATTGAAATCGTTTGTTTTGGCTTCAGGAACGTCTCCTAAAAAGAATTTCCAATCGTAATCAAATAACTGTTTTCTTTCCATGTCAGTTTGTGCATGTCCTGAAAGAAAGCTTATACACAGTATAATTAGGAATACCAGTTGTTTGGTGAGATATTGTTTTTTATATGAATTTAAGCTATTCATTTTGTTGCGTTTATATTTATAATTGAATTATTGGATGTAGATCATCTTATCGCAAAGGAGTTATCCTATATAATCCTGCCCCATGCTGTGGCAATTCGCTCTCAAAGTTTCCATTAAAAGTTCCGAGATCTTTGTGACTCCACAAATCGCGCACTTTTGCTTTGCCTTTTATATTAATAGCTTCAAAGTTTACTTTTACATTGGCCTTGTCGGGAAAATCTAAAGTTCCTTTATCAACCAAAACTCCAAAATTTACTGAGCCTATTTCCTGTGTTACGTAGCCGGTTGCTGTAAAAGAATCATATCCTTCGGGCAATTGATAAACAATCACAGATTCCCCATGAGCACCAATCCCCTCTCGTGTTTCATTATTTATAATAATTGGGTTATTGTCGCAGGTACGATTGACATTCGCCTCTCCCCAGCCCGAGGTTGCGCTCAGCCATTTGAGGTCAGTCAGTTTCAAATCGCCTTTGGAGCCGTGAAGTACTGGATCGACCCAAACGATATGATCCCAATCAGAACTGTTTCCGCCATCTTTCACAAAGAGAACAAGTTTTTTACCCTCTTTTACCGATACTTCTACCCTTTGCGAACTTCCTTTGCCGGCAATTATTGGACTTACATAATCGGCATTGTTTAAATCAAGATTCTCTCCCTTGCTTTGCGCGTTGAAAAGGGCCACATACTTGTCTTTACTATTAGGCACATCGGCTGTCCACACGATCAGATTCTTTTCGCGAGACACCTGACGGTTATTTAAACTGTGTTGATTTACTTTGAGCATTTCGGGATTCGTGAGCATTTCCTTGGTAAAATCGTCAAGCCTGGTCATATCTCCTCCAAAAATAAGTGGTGAACGACCAATAGCCCAAAGGCTCATAAGCGTATATTGTTCGTTTTTAGTGAAATTGGTTGGGCGTTTGAATTCAACAATTCCAATTGGCAGCATATCAGCATCGGGAAAGTGTCCTGGTCCACGAAAAGGTGTCCACACATCCATTCGCTCAAACATGCCTTGTAACAATCCCCAGCGATCCCAAAAATCATCGGTGATACGCCACATATTGGCATGATTCATAACATGCTCGCCCATTTTAACCGGTGTTGCTCCTGGCGACAAACTTAGCAGAATGTGTCGGCCGGTTTTATCTATTGCTTTGCGGAGCGCCTCAATTTCTGCTTTTTGCACATCATCATAAGGACGTGAAATATCGTCGCACTTGATAAAATCCACTCCCCAGTCGGCATACAGCTGCACAATGGAATTATAGTAAGCCTGACCTTCAGGGCTATTGGCATTAACGCCGTACATATCAGGATTCCATCCACAGGTAGAGCTTTTAATGGCAATATCCTGAGCTTTTACGTTTGTCCCGAGTACGGGAGTATTTTTTTCAACGGCCTGACGAGGAATTCCGCGCATAATATGAATACCGAATTTCAGTCCTTTGGAGTGCACATAGTCTGCAAGGTGCTTGAAACCTTTCCCATCTGCAGCCGAAGGAAATTTTTTCAGACCGGGAGTTAAGCGGCCATATTCATCCATGGTGAGCGTCGCTTTAGAATCATAAGCATGTCCTTTTGCCTCAGGCTCATACCATTGAATATCTACTGTAAGATAGTTGTATCCGCTTGGCAAAAGGTATTTTGCCATTGCGTCGGCCTGTTCTTTTATCTGCTGTTCGGTAACCGTTGTTCCAAAACAATCCCAACTGTTCCACCCAAGAGGCGGTGTGGACGCCCATTGATGATATTTTTTTGGGGCTGTTTGTGCATTTATAACACTAAAAACAAGTGCCAAAACCAAGGTAAATTTATATTTCATTTTAATTAGGTTAAAAAACAAATATTATAGTTTTTCTATTTTAGTTTTTAATTATTCGGTATTACGAACGCAACGAATCCTACTCTTCGAAGTGTCTGTCATAATAATCTTTTGTCTCCAAATATCCTTATTCACTCTTTGGGTATTTGGCTTCGTATCCCAACAGACTAAGCATTTCATGACCATATCGTCTGCCTAATTCTCTGCAGCCCTTGGCATCAAAATGGGCAGAGTCCAATCCGGTACAGCCTTCCGAAGAAATAATATGTGCTGTTGGAACTATTTCAGGTAACGTCCTTATTATCGGATTCATGCGGGAACAGCAATTGCCATCTACAGCTAATAACTCACCGGCCAAAAGAGGAACCGAGTCGGCATTTAACTCAAGGTCGGTCAACATATCGCCGTAAATTTTCTTTACATACGATGGCCATTGTTCTTGTCCTGCATTCGTTTCGCCCTGATGCAAAAGGATTCCTTTAATAACACCGTCTTTTTGAGCCAATTTGGCCAAACTTATAAGATATTGATACGGATTTCCATCATAACCCGCTATCAGAGAGGCAAACCATTGCTCTTTGTAAGTTGCATCGAAATCCTTATAAATATCTTTGTCGAACAACCTGATATCACAGCCGGCAACAGAAACATTAATAATTCCAACAGTAATGTTATCAGGAAGATTATCAACCAATGTCTTTCCGAAATAATCTGTCGGCGACAATCCTGAAGTACATTGACAGGAAGGTGGAACGGCAGGATACCATTTACCTTTCTTTTTGTTCAGGTTTGGGCAATCCTGCGCCTGAAACACTTTGAAACGGTTATTTACTGTCATATCCTGACTCTCGACTGGAGCTGCACCCTGCATATTTGACTGCCCAAAACAGAGGAAAATATAAAAATTACGGTCCTGTGCATAAGCTCCTGTATTCAAAAAGAATAGGATTATAATCGTAAAAATGAAAACATTTAGCTTTTTCATATTATTAGGTTCATTGTTAAACAACAAACTGAGATTAAATTTGCCTCAAGGCATTCCAGTTGTTCCTAAATTTATTTATCGAGTAATTATAAAAGGAATACTTTTTTTATAACTGCTGTTTTTTACTGATAAAAAGTACGAGCCCACAGCAAATCGACTCACATCAAGAATTTGTATTACTTCGGGGTCGCTATTTACAGTCATAACTTTTAGTTTTTGACCCGCCATATTATACACTGCTAATTGTGTTGGTTCTGTAATTGCCAAATTGAATTTTATCTGCAGTTTATCATTTGCAGGGTTAGGATAAAGCATTACTGTTTCGCTGGTAGGTAGCGTGTTATTATCTCCAACTGACAATGTAGTTGCCTTAAGCAGAACCGCAGTTGTAGACAAAGCAGGCACAGTAATCGTGAATGTATTTGAGTTAACGCTTACATCGCTCTTTTTTAAGGCATTATTAGTATGCGATACAAATGTTTCTGTTGCTGGCAGTGCAGCAAGCTGCAATGTTTCTGAATTTCCATTCGCGGCAGCAAATCCGCTAAGATTTACCGTTACAGTACGTGATGCATTCATATCCTTGTTCACAATAATTACAGTCATCCCGTCTCCGGATTGGTTTACAGAGGTATATGCTGAAACCGTGTTTTCTAGCGACGAAGTACTTGAAACACTATACTCTTTGGCATAACGACTGAAAAGATGTAAGGTTTCCCACATACCTATAGACCAATTCCATGGACTAAACAATTCAACGCCATTGTTGGCAAATGTACCGAGATGTGAAGCGTAAATAACAGATTCAAGACTTGGATTGCTTCCCGACATGGTACCCCATTCGCTTACACCTGGAGTTATACCGTGGTTTGCGCCAAAATGCTCGTTTAACCAACCATCGATACGTGTGAAAATATATTGTTTTGTAAGTGAGGCATCCCAGCCTCCGGTAGTTGTTTTAATACCATTTGAACCCGGATAATCATAAGTGGTATCATAATAAATTCGGTGTCCCTGCAATGCCGCAGCATCATTATTATTGTACGAAGGGTAATTGTGAATATCTAATACATCAACTAGTTTAACTCCGGTTGCCTTATACTCATCACCCAGTCGTTTTATAAAATATTCAATCCAGGAATAATACCTGCCATTGACGTATATACTTTCGTCTGACCATTTGTACCATTGCCATTCGGAGGTTGCAACAGGTCCGCACAGCTTGATTCCCGGGTACAAAGCTTTTGCTTTCTTGGCCAACTCGATGTAGCGATCCATAAAAGCAGAGGCTGATAGCTGCGTTGGCATAGCCCAATTGTGCGTGCCATTCCATATATCTACTTCGTTATCCATATTCCAGTATACAAACTGGTCTTTGTTAAGCCCTTTACCACCGGCTCCAAACCAATCATTTAGAATTCCCACAGAAGAGTCTGCCGGCCATGGCTTACTGAATAACTCAGGGTTTCCATCAACCAGAGCATTACTACCACCAGCTGGATTAACAACTCCTCCACCGGCTAAATTCTGAGTAACACCAGACCAATACTGTGCCTGATTGTATCCCCAGTCATTGAAGTTATTATTACTATTGGATGCAGCTCTGCCCAATAATTGAAAGGCAAACATACCCTGCATATCCGGAAAGCTGGTATTAATTTTTTGTGCCGATACACTCCAGTCAGCAGCATAAACATTATTATACCAGTCAGGATGAACAGTCAGTTTTTCCTGCCAGTTATAGGCCGATGCATTATTACCTCCATTCAAACGGGCAAAACGCAGGCCTACATCTTTATAAAATTGGTCAGGATGATCAAGGAAGTCATTTTTTCCATAGATGTTTGGCGATATCTTTTTTTTGTTTACAGCAGCATTTACTGTAATCTGAACCGTCTGAGCAAAAGCTACAGTAGTAAGACAACAAAAGCTTATTACAAAAAAATGTTTTTTCAAAAATAAAAATGGGTCATTCATTGATTTGGGGTTTAATATTATTTTCTATAACTATTTTTAATCGTATTACTTTCCTGAGCGCATCTGAATCATAAAATCTTCCTGAAGTATTTCTTACCACCAGAAAATTTGTACAACCTCTCTGCTTATTTTATCTTAAGAACTACTGCAATATCATTCGGAATAATCTTTGGTTTTATAATTACTAATGAGTCTGCATATTGTTTCCACGAAAGTTTTTCTTTACTTCCAAGTATCTGAATACTTTTGATTTTGTCTTTATTTTTATTCTTACCAAGCGATTTTAAGCAAATGTTATTGGATGGCACTCCTAAAAGAGTGGCATAAAGAATTTTTCCATTTTGATTATAACGGATGTCTTTCGCTGACAACTTTATTTTTCCCTCACTGAAACTTTTGTTGTCAGTGGTTTTTACCGATTCAGAAGCCGGTCCCTCACCAAAGTATTTCCATGGACGTGTATCAAAAATACTTTCTTTATTCACATCCATCCAAGCCGCTATTTTTTCAAGAATTGCTACTTCCTTATCATCGATCGTGCCGTCTCCCTTAACAGGAATATTAAGCAGCAGGTTTCCGTTTTTACTAACAATATCAACCAACATGTGGATTACTGTCTCTGCAGACTTATATCCGTTATTTTCATAAACGGACTTACTGTAATGCCAGTCACCAATACAGGTACAGGTTTGCCATGGAAGGTTTTGGACGGTATCCGGCGCACCTCGCTCTACATCCCAAACCATGCATTTTTTCTGTTCATCGGTTAATATTTTTCCAAATAAAACAGCTTCGAGCTTGTCATTATGGGTTGCCATATTATGATTATAGAAATCTGCCGCAATTTTGAGTCCCGCATCGCTTACCGGATAAAGAGGCAGTGCGGTATCATCAAAATAAAGCAAATCCGGATTGTACTTATTGATAAGATCTATGGTTCGGTTATAGAATTTTTCACAGTACGCCTGTGAAGGTACTGCTGCTCCATTGCTCCAATCCCACTGATTCCATAAAGCATACAGGTCTTTTTCACTTCCCTTGCTCAAAGGATGGTTTTGGGCATAAAGTTCAGCTGGGTCAAGTCCTTCCCACCATGTTCCTTTACCAGCTTCTTTAATAAGTGTTCCATCGTATGGAACTCCGGCTAATGGTCCCGTCTTATCTGAACGCTGGGCGGTTTCAAACCAGGTCCAGGCGTGTGAAGCGTGTACACTAAGTCCGAATGGTAGATTATATTTTTTTGCTGCTTTTGACCAACCAGTGATAATATCTTTCTTTGGCCCCACACGCACCGAGTTCCATTCCTGGTATTTACTGTCCCACAAATCCAAATTGTCATGATGATTGGCCATGGCAAAGAAATACTGGGCTCCTGCGCGTTTGTATAGTGCGACAAGTTTTTCAGGATCCCAATTTTGAGCTTTCCAATCTTTAATAACTTCCTTGAATCCCACTTTGGAGGGATGTCCGTAGTGTTCTACAAACCATTTATATTGGTCGCCATCTTCATTATACATAAACCTTCCAAACCAGTCTCCTTGCTCCGGTTGGCATTGTGGCCCCCAATGTGCCCATATCCCAAACTTGGCATTACGAAACCAGTCAGGCGTTTTATATTGCTGTAGTGATTGCCAGGTTGGCGCAAACTTTCCGGCAGCAACAGGTTCGTTACCCTCCCTAATTGGGGATACAAACTTTTCCTGAGCTGCCAAAAAATTCAAAAACAGCATACAAACCATTATAAACCGGTTCATTTTCATATGCTTTTATACTTTATATTTATAATTTTTTCAAATCTCAACAAACCAATTTATTTTTTAATAATCTTAAATGATTTTGAGAAATTTGAGTTTACTCCTTCAACCTGCACTATGTATAATCCGGGTTGCAATGAAGCCCCCATTAACAATTGTTTTGAATCAGAAGAGGATGCTGCTTCCTGTACTTTTTTTCCCGAAATATCAAAAATGCTGACATGAATTGGTTCATTCGATTTTCTAGCTTCAATCTTAAATTCATGACTAAATGGATTTGGATAAAAATCTATCGAAAAGTTTGGCTCCTCTGCAATATCATCTTTAGACATCGAACCCATTTTGGCAGTTTGTCCATTCCCCACTGTATTGATCACCCACTGCTGGTTATTATGGTTGCTTGCAGCCCATTGAAATAAATCAGCACCATTGGTGGTAGTACCCATTCCGTCGAGATATAGACCTGTGGCTTTATTTTTAAATTTAACATAACTTCCTGCGGTTTCGCGTGTCCAATATTGTGCATCACTGCCGCTATAACTGTATTGCCCTACTACGGAACCATTTGAATTTCTATACATACCATCAAGGTATAAGTTTGAAGCACGATTTTTCAGCATCACATAGCTTCCAACCGTTTCAATTGACCATTGTTGGGCTGTGGCGCCACTGTTCCCATATTGTCCTGCATTGGAACCATTGTCGAACCTGTACATCCCATCCATCAGCAAATTGGTACTTCTATTGGCTAAAGTAACGTAGGAAACAGATTGATTATATCCTGCAATAATGGCATCTAACAGAGGCTGATCCTTTACTACATTATTAGCTCTGTCAAACATAAAACCTGTTTCAAAATAGTATGGTATAATACCATTTGCTTTAGCCTGTTTAGTCACATATTTTGTCCAGTAATCCACAGACTGGTTATGCTTATCCAGATCCTTAGGAAGATAATTCGCGTTGTCAATGACATTCCTTTTCCATGCTCCATATTCACCCAGTATCACAGGGATACCTTTATCAACAAAATTCTCTTTTATCTTTTTGAATTCATTATCGATCAAAGTCTCTTCTTCACCTGTGGCGTTGCGCTCTGGCTCAATAGTAGAATGATTCCCGGCTCCCCAATAGTAAACCATCTTGCCCCAACTTACATCACCCTGCGTTAATATCGTAAATGTAGCAGGCGTGTAGTCATGCACCTCAAGTATTAACTTGTTAGGAATGTTGTCTGCTGGAAGCGTAGTCATCAAAGTAGCAGTTTTATTAGGATCAGTGTAAGGTCCCTGCACAACCAGCACTCTATAACTGTTTCTTCCACCCGTAGAACGAACTGCCTTGATGAAAGTTTCGTGATAACCATTAAGAATTGCCATCTGCTCAGGAGTATCAACCTTAGGTTCATTCGTACCTGCAAAAATAAGGTGCTCATCAAATTCACGCATGGTTGTAGCAATCTGCTCCCAAAGCGCTTTTTGTTTAGCGTTAACCGAGTCTTTCATAGCCGCATTAACATTATCTTCCAGCCAGCCAAGATCTGCGTGGGCATTCACTATCACATACATATCATTAGCCACACACCATCCAACTACTTCTTTCACCCGGTTAAGCCACACCGGGTCAATTGTCATTTTTTCAGGATCGCTTAAATGACCCCAAACCCAGCCAACAGAAAGCCGTACAGTATTGAACCCTTTTTGTTTTACAAATTTCACATACGATTCGGTAACTTTGCTATTCCACACACCTTCTTCAGGGGTTACCATTGTATTGCCAAAATTTATTCCCAAATGCATTTTTGCCGCCAGTTGCACGGCATTACTGGACACACCCGTAGCATCTGAAGGCAAGGGATTGGTATTATAAGACGGATAGCTCACGGGTTGTGAATATGAAGAAAGAAAAATCATATTAACAATAAGTAATAGTAATACTTTGTAAAAATGTTTGAAATTCATAATTTTAATGGTTTAAATGGTTAGATAGTATAGAAACACTTTAAATATTATTTTAACTTTTTATTTCAAATTCTGAATCATCTGAAGCCAAAAAACCTTTATTGCCTTTTAGCCCTTATTGTGATTAGCCACAAGAAAGTATACGGATAGTGCTGTTGGTTACAAGACCAACAGTGGATTAATTAATGAATTTCCATTCATCAAATAAGAAATCTTCTCCATTAAATACAAAATAGATGTTCGCTGTTCCTTTATCTATTTTTTGTTCTATTTTCTTTGAAAGCGTCGTCCAGTCTTTTCCATCAGATGTAAGAGAAACAATAGCTTTACCTTTAAGATTATTTAGATAAACATCGATTCTGCCTTTTCCTTTCACCCTTGCTTCGAATTTGGAAGGAAGCTGTTTGCTGAAATCGGCTCCACGAACCATTATACATTGTTTGTCTGCTTTTCCTTTGGCAACCATATTGCCTGCATTATCAGCAGCTTCGAACTGAACCTGTCCCGAAGTACCTCCGGTAGTTTCTGCCTGCTGAAGAACGAATGGATTTAACAGATTAATTTGTGACGGACCTTTAAAAGTTGCTTTGCCCATTTGGATATTCACATTCTCTTCATTAACCTGCATTTCTTCGATACCCACATTACGAAAACCGCCTTTGGTACCAAAATAATCCTGTAAATACATGGCATGGTAAGCAAGATAATATTTCTCCTTAAACTTGAACAGGTGCGTGTGATTGTTTGTCATAGGCCCCACATTAACGTCGCCGGTATTCTTAAAATAATTATCGCGATACGTCCAACTATCCGGATCTAATGGTGTTTTAGTCGTCATATAAGACATGCTGCATTGGGTTGGTTTATCTTTATTCGTATAAGGCCATTCAGTACGCTGTTCCCAACTCGTATTATAGGTATAGGCCCAGGTTCCATTGATAAAGTTAAGATCGCTGGCCTCAAAAAAATAAGGAGCGGGTATCTTGGCAACATTACTCGCCAAACTGATCATATCTGCTCCTAATTTGACGATTCGGGAATTATCCGGCATATATTTTGTTTTGGGCGTTCCGCCTCCAAAAGTCAGCCAGCCTGTACCCTTGTCGTCAATCACAACTCCCGGATCAAATGGCGCTTCGCAATCTACTCCCGGGACAGAGCGGTCGACTATATTCTTTCCTAGTGGGTCACTCCATGGGCCAACTGGAGAGGTGGACGTAAGGACAGCTGAACCAACACCGCTATTGGAGTAATACAAATAGAAGTGCGTCTTACCGTCTGCTTCCAGTCTGGATGTAATGGAAGGTGCCCAGGAATTCTGAGTCCATGGTGCCAGCTTTGCAGTATCAATGAGACCATGATACGTCCAGTTGACCATATCATCGGTAGACATCATGACCAGTGTATGGATATGCTCGTATGAATTTTTCCCATCCTTTCCTACATGCTCATACTGTTGATGATCATTTGTGGCATATACATAAATTCTTCCATTATATTCTACCGCTGTCGGGTCGGCCGTAAACATAAAATCCAATAATGGATTCGCATTATCCGAGGTAAGTTTCGGCGAAACATTTGCGAATTTTTCTGCCAGGTTTTCTTTTTCCTTTTTCGGTTTACCTGCACTGGTCTGAGCTTCTGCAGATTCTCTGCCTCCCATAAAAGCCATAACAATGACTGTACTTAACAATACTTTTTTTCTAAACATGCTTTTTTTATTTGTACCCAAAAACGGATATCCGTTAAGGGTTAATTTCAATTAATTAATTAATTTATTGTATGACTGGGGTTTCTTTGTCAGTCCCAGTATGCTTCTTTACTTATAAATCGAGGTCCGGTTAAGAGATCTTATCGTGGTATTTAAACCGGTAAATCTGTACAGAATCACTGCATGGATTTCACTCCACTTTTCTGGATAACCATACCTTCATCTTCCCCACCCCTCTGTTTGACCACGTATAGTAAGGTATAAAAACCGGCTTGTCCGTTCCTTTCAACCCCACTATATTGCCTTTAAGAATGTTAACCTGGTTAGATAAAATATTTTTGTTCTCAACAAAAAATTCATCATTGTCATGAATGGTCATTTCAGCTAATTGCCCGGTATTGTCAATCTGTTCTGTACAATAAACAATAGGGCCATATTCAAGAGCGACGAGGTCTTTGTCTGATTGTACTTTTTCATTGGTAATAACTCGTCTGACATGCATAGGAACTGACAGTTCAATTTTATCTCCCTTACTCCATTGTCTTTTTATTTCAAGATAACCGTTATTCATTGTCAGATTTTCGTTCTTACCGTTAATCTTCAGATTCATGATTCCGGTATTTTCTCCTATGTATTGATAAAGGGTACCGGGAACAGGTTTATTCACTGCCCAGCCGGGAATGCGAACCTTTAAAGTAAAAGCTGCGGTTTTCTCCGGATTAACATCAATAGTAACCTGCCCGTTCCATGGATATCCTGTTTGCTGTTTTACTTCAACCTTTTTATCCCCTACCGTTAACTTTGCCTGATTAGACATAAAAAGATTGACATATAAATCATTTTCATGAGTAGCATACACGAGCCCTGGTATTGAAGGTAAGAACCGGATTAGATTGGTTGGGCAACAAGAACACTCAAACCACGACTGGCGTGTACACGAACCATGGTTAAAAGTATATTGGCCATCCGACTCCAATGGATTTGGATAGAAAAATTTATCCCCAGTCAAAGAAATACCGGCAAGCAATCCGTTATACAATGTTCTTTCAATAATGTCGTAATATTTTGATTCACCAGTCAGAAGAAATAATCTATGGTTCCAATATACACTACCAATAGCAGCACAAGTTTCGTTATATGCTGTGAGATTGGGTAGTTCATAATTATCTCCGAAAGCTTCTCCTTCATGTCTCGAGCCGATGCCTCCTGTAATATACATTTTCTTGTTGACCATATTTTCCCATAGCTTATTTGTCGCATTCAGATAAGCCGGATCTTTATAAATGGCAGCAATGTCAGTCATCCCGGCATACAGGTATACGGCTCGTACTGCATGTCCAACTACTTCTTCCTGTTTAACAACAGGCAAGTGATCCTGGTTGGAGCTTCCATACAATTGATGCGTCATTGGATCTCCTCTCCAGTCCAGATAAAGTTTTGCCAGTTCAAGATACTTTTGATTTTTAGTAATAAGATAGAGTTTGATTAATCCCGTTTCAACAATCTGATGCCCCGGCGGAATTTGAAGCTTACCAGGTCCGAAGGTAGCCACCAGCAAGTCAGCATTTTTAATGGCGATATCTAAAAAATTTCTTTTGCCCGTGGCGATGTAATGTGCCGCTGCAGCCTCAAAAAGATGTCCGCTATTGTATAACTCATGGCTCGCACTTTCTCCAGCCCATCGTTTCCCAGCCGGTTTATACCAATCTGCGGGAGAAGTTGTCGGGTCTATGGTCATCCATGTAGTAATATATCCATCTTTCTCCTGTCCGATTTTAATAATGCCGATAACGGAATCAAGGTAGGCAAGAAGACCAGGATTAGGATTATTGATAAGCGAATACGAAGCTCCTTCTATAATCTTATATAAGTCCGAATCATCCCAGGGCATTTTTCCGCGAACCGTGCCTTTTTTTATTCCGCCCGCGATAAGAAAACTTTCCATTCGCCCTTCCTTTGAACATTTATCAAAAGCATAAGGAATGGTAGTATTTTGAATGACCTTAATTTTGGGTAGCCAGAAACTATCGGTCAATACTACATTTTGAATGTTTACTGCTTTGACAGGGTAATCGTTATACTTTGTTTGTGCTTTTGTACAAGCAACAATAAATAGTGATACCAAGAGAAAAATAAAATTTTTCATTGATTTATATTTGGTTGAAAATTTATTTAGTAACTTTTTTTTGCCATTTATACGGTTAAGAAATCCTATCCTGCTATTTAACCGGCATAAATTTGTACAGTGCCACTCCATGCATCGGAACCTTCAGCGAAAGAGCCTCGTTGTCTGTATGGATTGTTATAATATCTTTCTGACGCCAAAGATCACGCACCTTTTGTTTGCCTGAAATACCAAGCTTTTTCAACTCCTTGTAGGAGATATCCACTTTCTCCAGACCAAAATTGCAAAAGCCTGCTACACGACTGCCATCTTCTAATTCTTTTACATAAATACGTAAATCTCCGATAGTCTGAACACAGGTAGCTTGTTTACCAAGAGCATCCTGATTAACAGCAATCACTTCGTCATTTGTCAATAAATTGAGGGTAAATTCATCCAGCTTTTCCAGATCGCAACCCAGTAGCAACGGAGTGGAGAAAAGACTCCAAAGGCTGACATGAAGATATTGCTCATCTGGTCTAAGCCTGGTCGGATGAAGGTTACCCCATCCAACGGTTCCTACAACCAGCATGTCTGCATCGTTCCAGTTACCGGGTTTAGCGAAGGCTGCAGACTGATCCTGCGCTAATGCAATACCTTTAACATTGGACCAGGTGTCCAGGATATCATTTGTTGTACGCCAGCTGTTTCCTCCTACTGAATCACCCCATTTCCAAACATCAGACATTCCGTATTGACATAGGCTGAAAACAATGTCGCGCGGTTGCTGACGGATATACTCTCCCATTAATTTGTATGGTTTAACTGCGGTAGACAATTGATAACCTCCATTGTACGATATGGAGATTACTTTATTCGGGTCGTTATCAGGTAGTCCATTTAGCGCCCCTCCGTAGCTACACCAATCGTATTTCAGATAATCAAAACCCCATTTGGCATAGGTTTCGGCATCTTGCTTTTCATGGCCATAACTACCCGCACAGCCACCACAGGTCCATGGACCAGGACTGGAATAGATGCCGATCTTCAAACCGAGACCATGCACATAATCTGTCAGGGCTTTCATATCGCCAAACTTTTTATTAGGAACGATAGTACCAGCCTCGTCCCGCAGCTTACCTTGCAGGGAAGGATCTGTCGAATCGCGGTTATTTTGCCAGTAGTCGTCAATATTTACATAATTCCATCCGTGATTGATAAGTCCGGTTTTCACTATTGCTTCCGCAGCGCGTTTAATTTTTTCACCGGAAACTTCATGGGCAAAACAATTCCAGCTATTCCATCCCATTTGCGGTGTAAGTGCAATTTTATCACCACAGCTAATACGTAAACTTTTTTCGGCTATACCTTTTGCATTCTTTGCCTTTAATTGAATAACGTAAGTGCCGGCTTTTGAAAGCTTACCCGTAATAAGTCCTGTTTTTTGATCCAGCTCCAGTCCCTGAGGCAATCCGGTAACCTGAAAGGTCATCGGTCTGTCGCCGGTGGCCGGTATTCTGAACTGAAACGGCGAGCCTGGGCGGACACCGAAAACGCTTGCGCTATTAATCTTCGGTTTTGCCGATGGCTTAGGGGTAAGAATGTAGGGTTCACTTGGGACAGGATAATAAGTAGCAAAAGTTGATACGCCTGCCGTCTCAAATTTAGCATCAGCCCAGTTGGCATGATCGCTGCCACCGTCTCCTGCGTCTGTTACCCGCAGCTCAAGTTGTTTCACACCCGAAAGATTAACACTACATAGCCGGGCAGCATCACCTTCATGCATTACACCGCTCGCCCAAAGCTTCTCCCCATCACCGAATACTATAAACTCTACGGCGGGCTGACGTCCTTTCACTTCATCATCAATGCCAACCTCTGCGGTAAACGAATTTGCCTTACCATCGAGTTGGATAAAAAGAGAACTTTCTGCGTGTGTGCCGAAGCCACGCTCAAAGGTTTTGCCTGCAATGGTCATGATGTTGTCATCAACCGTCCTGTTTTTTTTAGGTACGCCCCAGCCTTGTGAAGCTACGCTTAGATCAAGTTCATCTAACCAAACCGTTTGTGCGGAAAGAGTACCGCTAACGATCAGCAGTAAAACAATTTTATAAAAATGTTTAAGTTTCATTTTTTGTTTCTTTTTAGAATCCATAAATTTTAGATCCGGTGTTTCATTGAGAATTCTTTATAAGTAAATCTGTGACTCCTGAAAGTCACAGATTTTTTAAATTCACTCCTTGTTTAATGATACCATACAGATACCCTGCAAGACTGATTTTTATTTAGTTATAGTATCTTACTTTTTAATTATATCCTGCTTTAACAGCATCTAACATAGCCTGATCCTTTACCTCATTCTTAGCTCTGTCTAAAGCAAAACCTATCTCCCACCAAAATGGCACCATAC
The DNA here is from genome assembly GCF_001427905.1 of Flavobacterium sp. Root420. Classification (GTDB taxonomy): domain Bacteria; phylum Bacteroidota; class Bacteroidia; order Flavobacteriales; family Flavobacteriaceae; genus Flavobacterium. The sequence goes on along the minus strand of NZ_LMEF01000003.1, from coordinate 72,270 downwards.
CATTGGCTCTAGCCGTTTTGGTCACAAAAGTTGTCCAGGCATCTACAGATTTGTTGTGCATCTCTGTATCTAGAGGAATCTGTGCGTCGCCATGCGCGGCAGAACGCCTCCAGGTTCCATATTCACCCAGCATCACAGGGATACCTGCATCAGTAAACTTTTTAATCTTTCCGATTTCTGCACGGAGCTCATCCTCTTCTCCATCAGGCGCGTTGCGCAATGGCTCAAGAATAGAATGGTTCCCGGCTCCCCAGTAGTAACTCGCTTTGGTATCCGCATTATATACTCCATCTTTTGGCAAATTAAAATGCCAAGGTCCATAAAAATGTACCTCAAGCATCAAACGATTAGGTACCGGGTCATGAGGAAGCGTAGTTGGAGTCATCAGCTGAGAAGTTTTAATAATGTCCGTTGAAGGCCCCTGCACAACCAACACTCTATAACTATTTTTTCCACCCGTAGAACGAACTGTCTTGATGAAAGTTTCGTGATAACTATTAAGTATAGCCATCTGCCCGGCATTGTCAACCGAAGGTTCATTTGTGCCGGCAAAAATAAGGTGCTCATCAAAATCACGCATTTCTGTCGCAATCTGCTGCCATATCGCCTTTAGCTTGGCATTAATCACCTCTTGGTTTGCCGCATTAACATTTTTTTCCAGCCAGCCATCATCCCCGTGAGCATTCAGCATCACATACATATCATTATCCACACACCATTGAACCACTTCGTGCACACGTTTAAGCCATACAGGGTCAATTTTCATTTTTGCAGGATCACTTAAATGGCTCCAGACCCATCCAGTAGGAAGTCGTACAGCATTGAAACCTAATCCTTTTACAAATTTTACATACTCCAGGGTAATTTTACTATTCCACTCCCCTTCGACCGGAGATTCCATGGTATTGCCAAAATTTATTCCCATATGCATTTTTGCAGACAATTGCATCGCCGTACTGCTCATTCCTGTTTCGTCGGGAGCTTTAGGGGTTAAATTATAGGTTGGATATAAACTGCCTTTTTGTGTAATCGTAATTCTTCGTGCCTGACCATTTTCCGCTTCTATAGTTAACACAACAGAGCGGATAAATCCGGTTTCATTACTTAAAACTGTAAATTTTGTTGCAGTAGCTCCACTGCCGCCGCTTGTTTTGGTTAATTGCAACCAGGATGCTGCCGAATTGCTAACACTCCATGAACTGTTTGCTTCAATGGTTATATCTTCTGATGTACCTCCCTCCGATTCAAAAGAAACTGTTTTTGCTGAAACCGTTAATTGTGGCGCTTCATCTCCATCTTTTGAACAAGATGCTGAAAATACGGTAATGATCAGTAGCAGTACAATTTTATAAAAATGTTTATGTTTCATTTTTTGTTGTTTTTTTAGAAATCAATAAATTTTAAATCAATTGTTTCATTAAGAATTCTTTATAAGTAAATCTGTGACTCCTAAAAGTCACAGATTTTTTAAATTCAGTCCTTGTTTAATGCTACCATACGATATCCTGCAAAACTGATTTTTATTTAGTTATAATCTTACTTTTACTTACCTCCTGCAATAATGGCATCTAACATAGCCTGGTCTTTTACCTTATTATTAGCTCTGTCTAACATAAAACCGATCTCCCACCAAAATGGCACAATACCATTCGCTTTAGCCTGTTTCGTTACATAATAGGACCAATAATCCACAGACTTGTTGTGCTTCTCCATATCCAGAGGAACAGGCTTGTTCAGATCGGGAGTTCTTCTCCAGGTTGCATACTCACCCAGTATTACCGGGATACCTTTATCAACAAACTTTTGTTTCATCTTTTGGAATTCAGAATTTATCACATCCTCTTCTCCAAAGGTGGCGTTACGGTCCGGCTCAATAGTAGAATGATTCCCGGCTCCCCAGTAATAAATCATCTTACCCCAGCTTACATCTGCATCCGTTACTATCGTAAATAAAGAAGGCGTGTAGTTATGTACCTCAACCATCAATTTGTTAGGAATGTTGTCTGTTGGCATCGTATTCATCAGATCAAAAGTTAGAGCAGCATCAGTTCTGGGACCCTGCACAACCAATACCCTGTAACTGTTTTTACCTCCGGTAGCGCGAACTGCCTTGATGAATGTTTCGTAGTAACCATTAAGTATGGCCATTTGTTCGGCATTTTCAGCCGGAGGTTCATTTGCACCGGCAAAAATAAGGTGCTCATCAAAATCACGCATGGTTGTGGCAATCTGTTCCCAAATCGCCTTTTGCATTGCATTAATGGACTCTTGCTTTGCCTTAGTGATGTTATTATCAAGCCAGCCATTATCCGCATGAGCATTGAGTACCACATACATATCATTTTCCACACACCATCCCACTACTTCTTTCACGCGATTAAGCCACGCTGGGTCAATTTTTGCTTTTGCCGGATCGCTTAAATGTGTCCAAACCCAGCCACATGGAATCCTTACAGAATTGAAGCCTGATTCTTTTATAAATTTCACATACGATAAGGTAATTTTACTATTGACCCACTCAGCTTCGGTTGGTGCTTCCATGGTATTACCAAAATTTATTCCCAGATGCATTTTTGCAGATAATTGCATAGCTGTACTGGTCATTCCTGTTCCATCAGGAGCTTTTGGCGATAAATTATAGGTTGGATATAAACTGCCTTTTTGCATAATCGTAATTCTTCGCGCCTGACCATTAGCTGCTTCAATAGTTAGTACCACGGAGCGGGCAAATCCGGTTTCATTACTTAAAACTGTAAATTTTGTTGCAGTAGCTCCACTACCACCACTAGCGTTGGTTAATTGCAGCCAGGATGCTGCCGAATTGCTAACACTCCATGAACTGTTTGCTTCAATGGTTATATCTTCTGATGTACCTCCAGCTGATTCAAAAGAAACCGTTTTTGCTGAAACCGTTAATTGCGGAGCTTCGTCATCATTTTTTGAACAGGAGACCGAAAATACGGTAATGATCAGCAGCAGTACAATTTTATAAAAATGTTTATGTTTCATTTTTTATTTTTTATTTTTTTAGAATTAATAAACTTTTATTAAGACCTGTAGAAAAGTTAAACTTTTCTGCAGGTCTTTTTTTATACCATTAATCATTATTAAATTAAAAGATTTTGATTATTTGATTTTCACAACCCTAATATTGTCAATAGCACCATAAAAACCTGTTGCTGTTTTTGAAGTAGTGAAATTTTTAAGGGTAATATTATATTTACCCGCACCAGTTGGCCCAAGTAATTTAACTAAACTAGGAACCGGATCACCATCACCTAAATTGATGTTTTTTGTTCTAAATTCAGATAAAGGAATAGTTACGGTTTGCCAGCCCGCTGTTTTATAGGCGACAGTTTTATTAGAACCAGGAATTTTCCATGGCTCATAACGTGCTACATAACTTTCATCTGCAAATGCTGTTTTAAAATAAAGGGTACCACCATTCCATGGGCGAGCCACACTTATTTCAAACTGAATAGCCCAGTTTTCAACAGGATCTGAAAGATTTGCCACAGGCATCCATTTATTACCCGTATTAGAATTTCCTAATGGGGCGTACTTACTGGCACCGGCATCTAAAGCAGGAGAATCAAAATACACATATTGACTGCTATTTGTTCCCATCAAACCATTAAAATCGCCTACATTACTAGCTAATGTAATATCTCCCCACCAATCATAACCAAAATAATCACCCCACTCAAAATTGGCTAAAAGACCTAACCAAAGTTCTTTTTGAGTATTTATACTATAGGCAGTAGTAGCCGTTCCATAAGAATTAACAATGGTCACTGGTCCACTAGGAAAGTCCATATTGGGAGCCAAAAACTTAACCGATGTGCCATCAGCAGCTTCTTTAAAATTAGTAATAGCAACACCACCAAATTTAAAGTTTGAAATACCATTCAAATTTTTACCATATATGTGGATTGAATCGCCCTGTGTAGGATTTGCATTCGAAACAGCAAAAATTTCGGGAACAATTAAAACATTAAATTTATAAATACCAGATGCAGCAACAATTTCTCCGGCCCAAGGCATTGGTGCATCAATTTTTGGAAGCACAAATCCTACAGAACTACCATCGTCTGCTTTTGCAAGTGGCGAAATTTCCTTACCTGCTATAGTTAATTTTTCAATCAAAAATAAATTGGTACCATACACATAAACCGAATCACCTACCATAGTAGCAGCATTCATCGAATTACCTGTGATGGTAGCCGGCGGCGCATTTACATTAAATCTAAAAGTAGTTGTTCCGGTATTGGTAACATATTGTATAGTATTAACAACATTAGGATCAAGATTATTAAAAGGCAATGATGAAGGAATCTGCAGAACAGCTGTTTCATCTGAAAACAATGCAGCATCGAAATCAGCAGGACTGCCATTAAAACTTATCTGCGTGGCTTCTTTTAGATTTTTTCCATGAATTACAATCCATTGTCCAGGAACAATACTTGTCAGTAATGTATCATTAGGAGCAGGTGCATAATTCCTTACTGCTGTAATAACTGGAGCACCATTTGAATCATCATCATTATTACAAGAGGTTAAAATTGTAACAATCAGAATCATGCTTAAAAAAAATAAATGGGCAGCACGGTTAATTAATAATTTTTTCATATCTATATTTTTTTTATCACTATTCATAATAAGGTACTGATGGTTCGTTCAATTTAGGATTAGCAATCACTTCTACTGCAGGTAACTGCAAAGTAAAAGTCGCGAAGTTAGCAGGAGAAATAGGTCCAAGAGGATCAGTAGGCTTAGCTACTTCAGTAGCACTATCGTATTCAAATCGGACTCTTTGCTGATTACTAAGAAGACCAACTGCTTTTTGAGGATTGTAATAAGAAAGTCTTACCAGATCAAACCAATATTGTCCTTCACAGGCAAATTCAAGCCTTCTCTCATTCATGATAACATCTGTATTAAGCACTGTTACCGGCTCAACACCTGCTCTTGTTCTTACTTTATTAAAATACAATAAGGCATTAACATCGCTTGTAGTTGCATTATTACCAAGGATAGCCTCAGCATATACTAAATAAACATCTGCTAATCTTAATAATGAATTATGCTGTATAGACCCTAAAAATGTCATTGCAGGAGAATTGTTATCTGCCTCATTTCCAATAATATGTTTCTTCATACCTGGAGTCGTGGCGGTGTAACCACCACCAGCAGCGTTCAATTCGGGATAATGGTCTCCATTTAGCATAAAAGTCGCTTTACGTCTTATAGAATCCTGCGTTGGATAAGCCAAATACAGATCATAACTAGGTGACGGAGCTCCCCACGCTCCATCTTTTTGAGGATTAATATCTTTACTCGGTGAGTATGTCAGTAATTGATTACCTTCCATCCAGCCACTTGTAACAGACCATTGTAGTGCAAATAATGATTCCGGATTATCATTGAATTGTGTTTTAAAAAGATCCGGATAACTTGGAAGTAAATCTAAACCACTGTTTTCGATTACATCTTTTGCATATAGTTTTGCCTTGTTTAAATAGTCCTGATTACGCGTACCTCCCAGCTGTCCTAATCCGGACATTGTTAAATACACCTTACTTAACATTCCTTTTGCTGACCAGCTGGTAACTCTTCCTTTACTATCAGTTGCAGGAAGATTCTCGACAGCAAATGTTAAATCTTCAGTAATAAATCGGTATACATCTGCTGTTCTGTTTTTATTTATCAAAGGTGATTTTATCAACTTCGTATTATCTTCAATTATAGGTATTTCTCCCCATAACATTACAAGATGATAGTATGCCATGGCACGTATAAATCTTGCTTCAGCTAGTCCGGCATTTTTATCTGCGGCAGAAACTGTTGCCGGCGTATTTTCACTGATACCCTTAATTGTACCATTACAGTGTGCCACTATAGTATATAGTCCTGTCCAACCGTCTGTTAAACGTTGGTTAGATCCTGAAAGCGTAAAAGTATTAAGCTGTACCAGATCTGCACCTTGCCACGGTATTACAAGATTTCCGCTTAATATATCTCCTAGTGGAATGTATGCAAGATTATTCCATTGTGCCCATACTCTGCTATAAAGTGACGCCGTAGCTAACCTGATTTCTTGTTTTGTCTGATAAAAATTTTCAGTGCTTATCTCCGACTGAGCAGGGCGATCCAGAAAATCATCCTGGCAACCAGTCAAAACCAGTAATCCCAAAAGGGTTGAAACTGTTATTTTATAAATTGACTTCATATCTATCTGTCTATTAAGTTTAATTTTTATTTAGTTAATCCAATATTAACTCCCAAAGTAAATGTTCTTGCTTGTGGATAAAAGCCATAATCGATTCCTGCCTCTAACGGATTCCATGAACCCACTTCCGGATCCATTCCTTTATAATTTGTAATAACAAAAGGATTACTGACATTAACATATACACGTAGAGAACTAATGTGTATTTTTTTCATCCAGTCACTTGGCATCGTATAACCCATAGTCATGTTTTTACATCTTAGGAAAGATCCGTTCTCCACGTACTTGTCAGAGAAACGATGATTTCTGTTACTATCGTTATTTTTAAGCCCTACAATCGTAGTGTTTGGATTGGTAACATATATGTTATTGACATCTGAGGCCGAACCATTTGGATCAATTAAAGCCAACTCTGCGTGATCATTTAATGATTTTAGGAAACCAAATTGTGTCGAAGGATTTTCTCCGTTAATTCTTAATCCATTTATTACTTCATTACCCAAAGTAGCACTAAAGAAAATATTCAGATCAAAACCTTTATAGGTAAAGGTATTACCAAGGCCAAATTGATAATCCGGAATAGGAGAGCCTAAATAGGTTCTGTCCTTTTCTGTAATTACACCATCACCATTTAAGTCTTTAAACTTCATGTCTCCGTACCATACCCCTCCCGGGTTAGGCGTAATTGGTAAAACTGCCCCATTTGTATCTGTAGGCAAAGCATGTGTTTCAAAATCCTTTGCAGTTGCAAATACACCATCTATCTTATAACCATAAAAGTCACCAATAGATCCACCAACTCTGGTTTCAGCAACTACCTCATTACCCGCATATTTTCCAAGTAGTGAAGCTCCGTCTGTATTTAATTTTAATACCTTATTTTGATTATGTGATAATGTGAAATCAGTAGTCCAGTTAAATTCATCTCCGTTTCCAATTATATTTCTTGAACTCAAATGAAGATCTATACCTCTGTTTCTAACGACCCCAACATTTACATATGGAGGATTAATTATTCCTGACCCACCAATTGTTCCGGAATACAATGGTAAGGGAAGTTGTAGCAATAGTCCATCTGTCAGACGATTATAAACATCAACTGATAGATTAAGTCTCCAGCCAAAAAGTGATGCATCGATTCCGGCATTACTATATTCTGTTTTTTCCCATGAAACTTCACGGTTTCCTAAATTATTGATAATTTGTGCATTACCCGCCAAAGCAGTTGAAGTTGTTCTCAATGTAGTTATATAAGCATTGTCCCTAACATTTTGATTATTAGTCGAACCATAACCTACTCTAAGCTTTAATTCATTGATATTTTTTGAGCCTTTTAAAAATTTCTCATTATTTAACTTCCAGGCAAATGCTCCTGAATAAGTGGTTACCCAGCGATTTTCTGGTGCAAATTTTGAAGAACCATCTGCACGCGCATTTACAGTAAACAAATATTTGTCATCATAAATAAAATTAACACGTCCGAAAAAAGATTCCTGTGCATTCTCTCCGCGAGTCCCATCGTTGGTTGCTGTTGCCGGATCTCCGCTGCCTATGTTAGTAACACTATTTGAAATGAAATTTTTTCTTGCTGCAGAAACATTTTCAAACTGAAACAACTGTGCCTCATGTCCTCCAAGTATGTTAACATTATATTTGCTTTTAAACACTTTAGCATAAGTCAAGAAACTTCTAAAAGTGGTAAAATAATCCTGGCTATAAGAATAAAAGGCATCATTTACTAATCTCTCTGCTAACCCAAATTTGTAAGTCGGGTTGAATCTGTCTTCTGTTCTAAATGAAAAATTCCCTGAAACTTCATTTCTAAATGATAAATCCTTTGTAAATGCTATATCAGCATAAAAATTACCAAACATCTGATTTCTTTTGGGAGTATTGACATTCGTAAGTGCAAGAGCGTACGGATTTACACGTTTGTTAATCCATCCTTCACTGCTTTCTTCTCCAGCAAAACTACCATCAGGATTTCTTACAGGAATATCTGGTGTTTGACTTAATGCTTCTGCAATAACATTTGAACCTGTCGAATTTACATTCTCATCAATATGAGTTAACTGTATACTAGTTCCTATTTTTAACCAGTCAGTAGTTTTGTTGTCTAAATTTAATCGTACCGAAGCCCTTGTAAACTCAGATCCCAGTGCTATACCTTCCTGATTAAATAAAGATCCTGACAATAAATACTGCGTTTTATCATTACCACCGCTTAAAGTTAGGTTGTGGCTTACTACGGGAGCTTTTCTGAATAATTCATCCTGCCAGTTCGTACCCGCACCTAAATACTGTGGATTAGCAAATTCCGCTCTTTCATCAAAACCCCAAACAGCAGCCCTGTCGTTAATAAACTTGGCATATTCTCTTAAATTCATAGTGGGATATTGCTTAATCAGCTCCTGATATCCGGTTGAAAATTCGTAAGTGATTTTTGGAGCTCCTTCTCGACCTCTTTTAGTAGTAATAACAATTACACCGTTAGTTGCCTGCGAACCATAAATTGCTGTTGCTGATGCATCTTTTAATACATCTATAGATTGAATGTCCGAAGGGTTGATTGTAGATAATGGGTTTGTACCATTAGCTCCACCATAACTTTGACCAATTATAACGCCATCAATTACATATAAGGGAGAGCTGCCACCAAAAGAAGACAAACCTCGTATTTGTATATTAACTCCTCCTCCCGGTTGACCGGAAGTTTGCTGCACAACTACCCCGGCAACTTTACCCTGCAAAGCCTGGTCAATTGTTGTGGGACGTGTTTTCATAAGGTCTTCTCCTGATATCGAAGATATTGCTCCGGTTAGATCTTTCCTTTTTGCCTTTCCATACCCAATTACGACCACCTCATCAAGAGCTTTTCGGTCTTCTTTAAGGCTAATCTTCAATTGGCTGCCTGTAACTTTTACCTCACGGCTTACATAGCCCAGATAACTTATAACAAGTGTTTCTCCGATTCTGGTATTAATTGAAAATGAACCGTCCAAATCGGTAGATACGCCGGTTTTAACTCCTTTAAGATTTACATTGACACCATAAATGGGTTTGCCCTCTGCCTCATCTACTACAGTACCTGTAATTTTTACATTAGAATTTTGAGCTGATGCCATGCCAAAAGAACAAAGCAGAACCAGTACTGCATATTTTTTAAAGAGTTTCTTTGCTTTTACAAAGCGTTGAATTACATGTTTTTCATTCATAATTAAGTGGTTTTAGTTAGTTAGTCAAGTGGTTTTTTTCAAATAAAAATGTATTAGACAGAAATGATGGCATCACAATTTCATTTGATACATTTTCGATCTATTGGGAACAAATTAACAATAATACAATCCTACACGACGGTTCATTTTGTATCAAAAAACGGTATCAATTGTTGCAATTATTATATTTGTAATAAAAAAATGACTTTATTAATTGTATTTTCATATTTTATATCATAATAAATTATCATTTCTACAAGGAAGGGATTTCTAATATAAATCCAGACTCAGATCTGTTTTTAACATTAAGTTTACAATTGATGCTCCTCTGACGTGAACACAGCATCATTAGATTTTTGAAGAAAGAACAATTAAAAGAATTGTAGATTATTACAAACAAGTGATATTCTTATTTGCTATTAGATTAGTTGTAGTGGTAATTTTTCGCGATATGATATATAAGTGAATAAATCTCTCGCAAAGGCGCAAAATCGCAAAGTTAAACTTCGTCTCTTTGAGAAAAAGTATTGCTCAAAAAGCTTAACTTAATGAGGTTGGATAGATCCTAAACCAATGCCCAATTTCAACCCACATTTTTGGTTAGAATACAGTACTCTTTAAAACGGTTGAGGCTTAAAAAATCCTGATTTAGATTTTTTAAGCCTCAACAGCTTTGCTTTTTTTTTATGAAAAATTATTTTAAGAATTTCCAATAATCAAAATACAGAATGTCAGTTTTGGATTTTCCTTTAAAAACAAAATACAAATCGTGAATACCTGAAACTTTTTTGACATCAATTGTTTGCAAGCTCCATTTGTCATTGACTCCCGTCATTGGTACATTTACGGTTCCGAGTAACTCGCCGTCTTTAGTATCCAATCGTATTTCCATTGAAACATTTTCGTTTTGTGCTGTACCAATTCTTGTAGTGAATTTAGAAGGCCCTTTTTTACCAAAATTCACTTCTCTTATTTTGATAAAAGCGTTATTATATTTTGCCATTACAAAGGTACTAACCTCATTATCATGCATTGATTTCACTCCTTCAGACCAGGCAATGGTTTCGGCTTCTGTTTTAACATAAGGATTTAATGGACTTAAACTTTTTTTAATACCTGCTGTCATATTCATTTGCACGATCGACCCATCTTTATTAAACTTGGCTTCTTCTACACAAACCGAACGGGTAAAACCTCCACCACCTGGCAATGCTGCATTGTGATAGAAAAAATAGCTTTTCCCTTTAAAATCAATTATGCCGGGATGGTTGGTAAAGGAACCTCCTTGTGTAGGCATGACAATACCCTGATATTTCCAGGGCCCTGTGATACTTTTACTGGTTGAATATCCAATATGTTCCGGAATTGGTCCTGCGGCAAAAAATAAATAATACAGACTATTGCGTTTGTACAGCCATGGTCCTTCTTCATAAGTAGTAGGTCTTTCATCATTTTTTTCTCCCTCACGTTTACCAAAAGATTCGAGAGTGTTGGGCATTTGTTTCACTTCGCCCGAAGTGGATATCATGTCCTTATTCAATTTTACATAGTACAAGCCGGGATTTCCCCAAAACAAATAAGCCTGACCATCCTTATCAATAAATGGAGTTGGATCGATATCATTCCAGGGATGATGATCGATAAGTTTCTTGCCTATTGGATCTTTAAACGGACCATAAGGACTATCCGAAACCAATACTCCTATATTTCCGCCATGCATGGGACAGTATAAATAAAATTTTCCATTTCGTTCAATACACTGCACTGCCCAGGCACCATTATCCTGTTTTGCCCAACTAAAATCTTTTAAAGAAGCTACTATTCCATGGCCTGTCCAATTGGCCATATCGGTTGAGGTGTAAAGTGACCAGTTGAGCATTTTAAAACCCTTGCCATCGGCATTGGCATCGTCTTCATCGTGGCTGGTATACAGATATACTGTGCCGTTATGTACCATTGGTGCCGGATCTGCCGAATAATTGGTCTGTACAATAGGATTTTGTGCTGAACCAATCGAACAATTTAAAATCGTTATAAGTGTCGCTATAAGTTTATAGGTATGTTTCATTTTAGTTATTTAATTAATACAAAATCTTCTATTTGGTTGGATCGTTATTGATGCTTTTATACTTGTCTTTTTATTTTGCTACAGATTAAAGGATTTAAAAGATTTAATCATTATAATCTGTGAAATCTGTGGCAAAAAAACTTAACAAAAATCTATGTTTCCGCTAATTGGTTATATTACTATTTAATTCTGAACCAGTCAAAATCAGCATAACCGCCTGTTTCTTTTGTTGCATAATTAAACAAGCTAAAACGATAGCCCATAAAATGCGGAATAGTATATTTCATCTTCAAAGGTCGGCCTATCGGTTTCCAAACTTTTCCATCAAGACTGTAAAATAAAGTAGCTTCATCTTTCCCGTTAAGAGTATAAAGGCTAACAGCTGCATCGTTCATACCGGTAAAATCGCAATCGATTCTGAAATAAATTTGGTTTTGATCCAACGGAATTCGCTGTACTTCGACAGGCTTATCATTTTCAGTAGTGACCATTACTATCGACTTTTGACCTCCGTCAATTTTAACCCCTACTGATCCATACTCTTTTTGGAGAGCTGATAATCCGGCAAAATCGCCCTCTTTCATTTTGGAAACATCTACAGCAACAGAAGCTGAGCAGGTTGGGCCAATAGTGCGTTGTGTAAGTGTGTTTCTGGCCTGAAGAAAATCAGTATCGATTCTTCCTGTTTTGAGACGCAGGAAACCTTTTCTTTCCGTTACAGACCACAGCGCATTATCCGGATTATGATTCCATTGCCATACTAAAGGCAGTGCCGCTTGTCCTTTTTTTCTGCTGAATTCATCGGAAGCAACCAGATTGGGAATCAAACCTTTACTGGCTGGCAGGTCTAATGTCTCCGGCACTTTTCCGTTTTCTCCTAATACAGGCCAACCGTTTTCCCACTTAACAGGAACGAGATAAGGAGCGCGGCCAACAGGACCATAATCACGAAAAAGATAAGAGAACCAACGTCCATCGGGAGTGTCTATCAATCCGCCCTGAGCAATTCCTCTATCCTGTAAGCCAACTTTTCCTTCCCAGGGACCGTTGATATTATCTGCCCTGTGTATAATTACAGTTCGCATTTCACCCCTTGGCGCGCAAATATTAAATAAATAATATTTGCCATTTACTTTGAATAATTGAGATCCTTCAGCTCCAAGACCTACTTCCTTTCCTGTTGGTGCACTGGCATTTTCGATGAGTACTCTCTCTGGAACGCCTTGTTTAATTCCTGTCAGATCATCATTTAATTCCACAATTTTAAGTCTGTCTGCATCATAAATTAAATATACCTTGCCATCATCATCAAAAAACAAGGAATGGTCGTGAAGCGATGGTTTAAAAGAAACTCTTTCCCAGTTTCCTTTTTCTATGTCTTTTGTTTTAAAAATATAGGTTTCACCTGGTACGTCATGTGCAAAAGTGGTTACATAATACATGCCGTTGTGGTAGCGCAAACTACTTGCCCATGAACCTCTGCTGTAGATGTTTTTTCCTTCTGTCAAATTTAGTGCGGGCAAATCTGCCAAAGTATCATAGGCATAATTGATGATTTTCCAATTGACAAGATCAGTCGATTTCATAATGGGCACGCCCGGGTTCATGTGCATCGTGGTACTGCTCATATAATAATTTTTACCAACTCTGATCATAGACATATCAGGCACATCGGCAAAAATTATTGGATTTTGGGCTTGTGCCAGAGTAATGGCCGGAACAAGCAAAACAAGGAAGGATAAAATGAACTTAATTTGTTTTTTCATTGGATAAAAGAATAATGGAGAATCGAACTTACCTGTTTTACTGATAACTTCAACAGAAACAGCCGAAAGCGAGTAGTTTTTTCTCTTGGTTTAAAATGGTTGATAGTTAATAAATGACTTTTTAATCAAACAAAGTAATAGGAAAACCATCCTGCACAACGTTTCATTTTGTATCAAAAGAGTGTGCCAATTGTATTAAATAAAAAACCTATACTATCAATACATCTATAAATCAATTCTTTATAAAATTATATGAATTAAAGATTTAAAATAATATAATTCATTCACCTTTTGTTTTATTTGTAATTTGAATAGCCTCCAGCTTTAGCAGGAGGCTATTCAAATTTTTAGACATTTACAATTTCGCTCAACAACTATATTATTGCTGTTGTTTATAAATACGTAAATATTCTGACGGTAAAAAACCAAATTCTTCCTTAAAGTATTTAGCGAATCTTTTTGGCGAATTAAATCCTACTTCGTATGCTATTTCTGCAATTTGCATTTGGCTTTTTTCCAGAAGCTGGCGTCCGCGTTTCAATCGTATCGTTCGAATAAATTCAATTGGGCCTTTACCGGTAATGGCAACTAACTTTTTGTATAAATGACCACGACTTAGACCTAAAGCCGTACTAAGGGCTTCAACAGAAAATTCAATATCACTTATATGTTCTTCGACAACCTTAATAGCTTTTGCAATGAGCGCTTCATCCAATGAAGTAATCGTAATTTCTGAAGGAGAAACATCTAACTTTTGACTAAATGAGGCATGACTTTTCTCTGTCCATTCTACAAATTTTTGAATACGTAGTTTTAGTAAATTAAAATTAAAAGGCTTTGTTATATAATCATCCGCGCCAAGTTCCAGACCTTCCACGACATGTTCTTCAGCAGTACGCGCCGTCAACAGAATAACCGGAATGTGAGACCAATGAATATTTGTTTTGATCTTTTTACAAAGTTCTATTCCGTTCATAACAGGCATCATAACATCGCTCACGATAATAGTCACATTAAACTTTTGCAGTAATTCCAGTGCTTCTTCTCCATTATTGGCCGTTATTACAGTATAAGTATCCTCGAGATTATCTTTAATAAATTCACAAAAATCATTATTGTCGTCTACAAATAATAGTATTTTTTTATTTGTGGCTTCATAGATTTCTTCTTCCTGCTCCGGAAATTCTTCCAGGGTATTTTCTGGTAAATATTCTTCGTTCGCATTTAAATCATTCGCTTTGATTGGAATCTGAAAAGTAAAAATACTCCCCTTAGGAACATTATCTGTAACGGTTACCGTTCCTCCATGAAGATTAATATATTCGGCTACAATATGTAACCCTATACCTGTTCCTGTTTTTTCCTGTTCTTGCTGAGCCTGATAAAAGCGTTCAAAAATATGTTCTTTTTCTATGTTACTAATACCACGACCTGTGTCAGAAACACTAACAGAAACATTATCTCCAACTTTCTTTATATGGATCTTTATAGTACCTCCGTCTAAAGTATATTTGAATGCATTTGAAAGTAAATTTGAAAATATTTTCTGAATCTTATCGCGATCAAAGGACATTTCTAAACTCTCAATATCACTCTTTAGCAGTAAATTAATATTACGTTCTTCCGCATAAACACAAAATAAAAGGTAAATTTCATTGATAAAATGAACAAAATCGCCCGATTTTAAATTCAGTCTTTCTACGCCAACATCCAGTTTATGAAAATCAAGTAGTGAGTTTATTAATGTCATAAGCTGTTGTGCATTTTTGTACATAACGCTTAATTTTTTTCTCATACTTTCGCTCGTTGCATCATTTAATAAAATCTGCAAAGGAGTAATAATGAGGGTAAGCGGAGTACGCAAATCATGACTGATATTGGTAAAAAATCGTAGCTTGATCTCATTAATATGCATTTCTTTCTCATGATCTATTTGTATACGATGCTGTTCCAATTTTATTTGATGTTTTTCTTTTGTCTTACGAACAAAAAATATAAGTGCACCAATAATTAAAATGGCATATATAATAAACGCCCAAATTGAGAAATAGAAAGGAGGCATTACATTAATAGACAATTCTGTGGGGATATTGCTCCAAACACCATCGCCATTACGTGCTTTTATTAAAAGTTTGTAATTACCCGTTGGAAGTGACGATATTACTATTTTATTTTTTTGAGTGGGTAGCCATTGCGTATTAAAGCCTTCTATCTGATAAAGATATTTTACCTTATCTGCATTCAGTAAATTTCCTGTTGTAAACTCTAAGGAAATAAGTTTATCATCATGTCTGAAATTTAACTCTGAAGTTAATTGCATTGAATGGTCGAGCAGCTTGCGACCATCATAATAAGAGTCGACCTGAATTGTATTGTTACCTACTGCCAATTCAGTAAATATAACTTTTGACGTAGATTGGTCTTTTTCATACATTTTATTCGGATTCAAAACAGTATATCCTTCTACATTACCAAGGAGAATATCATTATTTTGTAATTTGCAAAAAGCACGATCATTAAAATAATTATTCATAAGACCATCTTTGACGGAGTAATTTTTACTTGAAAAAGCAAATTCTCCATTTGATGTCGGCCTTACTGTAAGTATTGAAAGCCCATTACTTGTTGTTACCCAAATATTATTAAAATTATCTTCTGTTATGCCTTTAATTAAGTTATCGCATAAGCCGCTCTCTTTGTTAAAATAATAAAGCGTATCCTTTTTTTGATTCCAGATGATCAGGCCATCATTATTGCCTAACCACATCAGGCCGCGTTTGTCTTTATAGACATTTGAAATTTGATCCTGGGGAAAAGTTTGATTTCCTTTTTTATTGCCACGATATAAAATCTGTTTGTAATTGGTAATATCAATTACTAACAGTCCAATTACAGTACCAAAATACATTTTGTCACCACCATCATAAAAGATGTCCAGCGCATAAACAATATCATCAAATGGCGTAAGTACAGCACTAAAATTATCTGAATCTGCTGGTATTATCTGAATTTTTCCACCCAATGGTCCGACCCATACATTTCCATAGCGGTCTTCTTTTAAATTCCAAATACTATTATTGGTTAATTTGCTGTTCTTTGTGGTATACTGAATCATTTTGCCATTTTCATAACAAAAAAGTCCATTTTGATAGGTGCCAATCCAAACACGATGCTTCCTGTCTTCCAGTACAGATATTACGGCAATGTTCGGAACCGGAAGTTTCCTGACTGCTTCGGTTTTTTTATCTTTTATATATAATCCGTTTCCATCTGTTCCTAACCAAATATTTCCCTGATGATCTTCCATTATAGCAATGACATCAGAACATTGGGGATGTTTGAAATTGATGAAATTTCGAAAACTTTCATGATAATAGGATAGTCCTTTTTTATTATATCCAACCCAAATAGTCTCATTATTGTCTTTGTAAAGACGCTTTACACTATTTGATGATGGGCCTGTCTCGACCCATGGATCAGCTACCAGATTTTCAAACCGATCTTTTCCTTTGTCATAGATAAACAGTCCTTTATGGTCTGTTCCTATCCAGATTTGTCCTGGTTGATTTTCGATAATACTGGTAATATGATTGGCCTGCGTTTGTAATCCCGAAGGCAATTCAAATCTTTTCCACTGTTCTGTTGCATTCTTTTTGTAAAAAACCTGTTCGCTTTTGTCCGAACAAATCCACAAACCATTATTACTATCTGTATAAATTATATTAATGGCATTAATACCATTAGCATTTTGTTGAATATAGTCTGGTAATTCTACGAACGTCAAAACTCCCGATTTTTTATTCAGCTTCCAGCAAATCCCTGAATTAAATTGAATTGCATACAGAAATTCGCCATTATCAGTAATGGAAAATTCATCTTGTAAAACAGTTTTTAATTGGAATACTGAGGTTTTCTTTTTCCTGAAATCATGAAAAAATATTTTCTTTTTGTTGATCACCCAGAGATTACGACTTTTATCGATAAAAACTTTAGGATTAAAATCCATCTCTATACCCAGATTAAGCAACAACAATTTTGGATTTGAAAAAGAATCTTTGTCTCTCTTATAAACCATATAAGAGTATCCTACGTCTATCCAGATATCACCCGAACCATCTTCCTGTAATTCAAGTATATCATTTGAAGACAATGCATTAGAAACACCCGAATGCATTTTATAAACTTTAAATCCATATCCGTCATATCGGTTTAATCCAGACTCCGTACCAATCCACAGAAATCCGTAGCTATCTCTTAGAAATGCTTTTACATTATTATTGGAAAGTCCTTGTGTTGTTTCCAGATGATGAAAAACATAGGACTGCTGACCCATAATATTTTGAAAAGAAACGATCCAAAATAATATAAGTATGTGTATGCAGATTTGTCTTATGTTTTTTTTCATATTAAAATAGTCAAAGAGAAAATACAGTTTTGATTGAGGAATTAAAATTATTGAGCTAAAAAAATATAGCCACAGATTTCACAGATTAAAATGATTTTTTCTGCTTGTGCTTAATTTTTTTCGCCACAAATTTCACAAATTAACACAAATTAAATTAGTGAAAATTAGTTTGCATTTATTAAACCAATAAAACTCCTGATAAAATTTTTTACTTTCTTATCAGGAGTGTTTTAAGTAGATTTATTTAATAGAATTCATAGGAAGCAATTGTACTTTTTATGATTTCAATTCCGATTTTCAATTGATTTAGATGTCTTTTAGTTAGTCGCTAACATTCAAATATAGTAAATAGTTTTATTCAATCTATCGCAACTTTTCCTCCAGAGGCACAGTTAGTCCCTTTTAGTTGATGGCAGGTTTATTTTCCTTCCAGAACTACAACAGAAAAAGGCGGAATTGTTACTTCTAATTGACCTGCTTTTATTGAAAATTTATTAAAGACAACCGGGACTATTTTGTTTGGATCTTCAAAAGTATTGTAGTCCTGAACCTTTGCTGAAGACAATACATATCCTTTAATATCTTTGATTTCCAGCTCTTTTAAATCTATTTTGATTTTATTTTCATTTTTAAAATCGATATTCACAATTGAAATGTGAGTCAAATTGGCTTTATCTTTTGAAGCTGAAACAGAAACAGCCGGTAATTCTTTTTTATCAAAAATGTATTTTGGTGACTCTATTTTTAAAGGAATAAGTTGCGCATCCTGATGCACGTTATACATTTTCATTACGTGATAAGTAGGAGTAAGTATCATTTTTTCTTTATTTGTCAGGATTACTGCCTGTAAAACATTTACGATCTGAGCTAAATTTGCTCCTCTAACTCTATCTGCGTGATTGTTGAATGTATTTAATGTTACACCTGCAATCATAGCATCTCTCATCGTATTTTGCTGATACAAAACGCCTCCAGCATCTCCTCCATCGCTATCAAACCATCCTCCCCACTCGTCTACGATCAAAGCAATTTTCTTTTCCGGATCATATTTGTCCATGACAGCAGAATGTTTTTGAACTAACTCTTCCATTTTAAGAGCTGAATTCATTGTTTCAAAATACTGACTTTCATTAAATTTGGTCGATGATCCTTTCTTGTCCCAATTTATAACAGAATACCAGTGTAGGGCCACCGCTTCTATTAATCCCTTTGGAATATCTCGCATTAAAACTTCTGTCCAGTGATAATCTTCTCCATTAGCCCCTGAAGCTATCCTAAATGGTTTAACAGCACCATCTGGCATAAAGGTGGCAAATTGTCGATATAAATTAGAATAATATTCGGCAGTCATATTTCCACCACATCCCCACATTTCATTTCCTACTCCCCATAAAGCAACTTTCCAGGGTTTTTCTCTATTATTTTTCTTTCTTAAATCAGACATGGGAGTACCTGATTCATAATTTACATACTGGATCCATTCTTCTAACTCACGAGGAGAACCGCTCCCCACGTTTCCTGCCAAATAAGGCTCTGCACCCAAAGTTTCACACATATCCAAAAAATCATGGGTACCAAAACTATTGTCTTCAGCAGTTCCTCCCCACCAACGATTTAAAATACTTGGTCGGTCTTTTTTAGGTCCAATTCCATCTTTCCAGTGATAGGTATCGGCAAAACATCCGCCAGGCCAGCGAAGATTGGGTACTTTTAGTTCTTTTAATGCCTTAATTATATCATTACGAACTCCTTTTGTATTTGAAATATTGCTGTTTTCCCCAACATAAAGACCGCCATAAATACATCTCCCCAGATGTTCTGCAAAATGGCCGTAAATATGTTTATTAATGATGGTTTTATTTTCTGTTTTTTCAATTGTGATCTCCGTAACCTTATTTTGCGAATTAACATTTTGAAAAATGACGACAATACAGGTTAGTAAAAAGAGTTTTTTCATTTTTTGGTTGGTTTGTTAGTATGTAGAATTTATAATTTCAGTTTTGTCTGAACATGCAGATTTTTTTTAATCTACCGGATGATTATTCATCTTAGTTTATATTTTTTTGAAGCGAATTGCTGTTCCGCCAGCACCGCCTAAATGTAATTTTATTACATCTGATGCTTTAACTGTTTTCTTTGAAATGGCAATTTCCGCCGGATTATGTGTTTCATCTGTTCCTTCTGCATCAGCATAAATCTGAGCTTCGTAGGTTGCAGCGGGATCTAAAAATGACAAGGCAACGTTTACGTCTCTTGCTTTTTCGTTTGTGATTGTTCCCAAATACCAATCAGCACTGTTTCTGTCTTTACGTGCTGTGGTGATGTATTCCCCAATTTTTCCGTCCAGTACTTTTGTGTCTTCCCAGTCTGTCGGAACATCTTTTAAGAATTGCAAAGCTGGTTTTCCCTCGTAATTTTCAGGAAGATCGGCCATCATCTGGATTGGAGCGTAAATTGTTACATACAAAGCCAGTTGCTGTGCGGCTGTTCCATGAACTCTTTTTCCGGGATACCCTTGTTTTACCTCAACATCAAAAATTCCCGGTGTAAAATCCATTGGCCCTGAAAGCAATCTGGTAAACGGAATAATTGTTAAGTGGTTTGGCGGATTTCCTTCACTCCATGCATTATATTCCTGCCCTCTTGCCGCTTCTCTTGAAACCATGTTTGGAAAAGTCCTGCGCTCTCCTGTATCTTTTATCGATTCATGGTACAAAACAGCCAAGTCATATTGTGCCGCTTTTTCTAAAATGTATCTGAAATAATTCACTCCAAATTGTCCGAAATGATTTTCCTTCATATTCAGTTTCGAACCTACGTGGCCGATTTTAACCGAATGGATCCCCAGTTTTTTGTACAAGGCAAAACCTTCATCAACCTGTTTTAGGTAGTTAATTAAGTTTGAACCCGTTTCATGGTAACCGATAAGTTCTACATCTTTTTTCTTTCCGTATTCCACTACTTTTTCCAGGTCGAAATTGTCGGCACTTTTGGTGAAACTGAACATGTGCATATGGTTTTCGTACCAAGCCGGTGTCCAGCCCTTGTTCCAGCCTTCGATCAATAAATGATGAAAACCTTCTTTGGCAGTAAAATCTATGTATTCTTCAGCATGTTTTGTTGTGGCGCCCTGTTTGTCACTTTCCCAAAAAGTATATTTTCCGATGTGCATTCCCCACCAGATTCCGAAGTATTTGTAAGGTTTAAAATAACTTGTATTTTTTAATTTGTTTGGCTCATTCAGGTTTAAAATCAAATACGAAGTAATCAAGTCTCCCGGATTCTCTCCAATCTGAAGCGTTCTCCATGACGAGGTAAACGTATCTTTTACACGCACTTTTACGCCATCGGCCCACGGTACCAAATCCGATTTTAATTGGGTTCCGGTTGTATTGACTAAAGTCATACTGGCAAAATCGGTTAAGTTTGCTTCATGAAAACTCAGGGCCAGTCCGCTTTTGCTTTCAATGGTAAGCGGAGTCAAAACCGTATCCAAAGTACTTACCGGCGCATCTTTAAAAAGATATTCGTCACGGTTTTCTCTGTTTGCGGGAATCCACCATGCTTTTCCATCTTCCTTCAGGTTAAAAGTCGTTTTTTCATCCATGATGAAAATACTGTCTTTTACATTTTGTTTTGGATACACATATCTAAAGGCGATTCCGTCATCAAAAGCACGGAACTCGATTTCTAATTTGCGTTTGTTTCCGGTTTTTTGCTGTAATTCAACCGAAAGCTGATTGTAATGGTTTCTAATATTTTTCTTTTCTCCCCAAACCTGTTCCCAGGTCTCATCAAACGAAGTGTTTTTTACGTTTTTAATTTCAAAGTCGGAACTTAAATTTTCATTTCCTTTTAATAAAAATCCCATATCTGATGGTGTGATCACTTCGGTTTTTCCGTGTGAAACT
Organism: Flavobacterium sp. Root420; assembly: GCF_001427905.1. Taxonomy (GTDB): domain Bacteria; phylum Bacteroidota; class Bacteroidia; order Flavobacteriales; family Flavobacteriaceae; genus Flavobacterium. Next base: position 50,676 of record NZ_LMEF01000003.1, on the reverse strand, counting down.
GCATATTTTGGAGCGTTTTTTACCAACTCGAATTTTATTTTATTCTGACCGTTTGGTGAAGCCAGTTGGTAAGCATTTTTGTTTTGGCTAAAGGCAGAAATTGCAGAAAAAGCCAAAATTGTAATTATTGTTTTTTGTATCATTGGTTTTGTTGTTAAAAAATAAATAAACCAGGGAGACCATACACTCCCCGGCTTAAGGCAAACTAAACTTAAATTTAACCATTCAATTTAAAAGTTGTCTTCTTCAATATAAAATTGGGAAATTTCAAATCAACACTTATTTTATTTTGAAACCAGCCTTAATAGTATTTTACAAAAAATAGTTTACAGAGAAGGGTAGACTTATTTAATCCAATAAGCGGTATTAAATATTTAAAAAAAACACCTTGTTTTTGTGTTTAATCATTCCAATTAAATTGTATGTACAAACCTCAATAAAAACTTCATTACTTCAAGGTATTCATTTGTATCAAAAAACTATCTCATTTGTTGCAATTGAAGAAGTTATAGTTTTATAAAACCATATTTTTTTATTTTTCCTGTTTTTCAGAAAAAGAGATCATAACCTGGCCTGGAATCCGTTTTCAATTTCAATTGCATAATTTAAAGCGGAGGAAAATATTATAAGTGAAAAAATTCTGTCAAACTTGTAATGTGCTATTTCTTAAATGTTAAATCTGTTGCAGGTCTTTAAAACCCTTATAATATTATAAAAATTTCGTAAAATCATGTAATACTCAGAAGTATAACCATCTTAATTTTAGCGTTTTAATAAAAAAAAGAAGGATAAATAAGCGCCCAAAAATAATTTTACCCACCAAATCTTTGATTTTGATGATGATTTTTTTAATGCCAGCATTTCTTTTATGATAGCGGAAGTAGTCGCCTGAGTAGCAGAAATAAAATATTGAATATGGAAAAATCGGTGTGTTGCGCGCTAAAAAAAGAAGCAACTATTAAAAATCGATTTGATATTATTTGCTGATACCTTAAAAATAGTGCAAATGCTTTTTAAAAACAGAAAAGATGCTGCCCAAATGATTATTCCATATCTGGACAGGTATAAGAACAAGAACAGTGTTGTACTGGCCGTTCCGCGTGGCGGAGTACCGGTTGCATACCCTATAGCCAAAGCCTATGGATGGCCTCTTGACCTCTTAATGACCAAAAAGATTGGCCATCCCTCCCATTCTGAATTCGCGATCGGTGCGGTTAATATTGAAGACTACATTATCGATGATCGATCTGATGTGCCTCAATCCTATATCAATGATGAAGTACAGAAGATCCGTACATCATTAAAAGAAAAATACATGCACTTTACCGAAGGACGTAAAGCTGTTGACATAGAAAATAAAACTATAATTATTATTGACGATGGTGTTGCTACCGGCAATACCGTTCTTTCTGCAATTAAAATGCTCCGGGAAAAAAATCCAGAGAAAATTGTAGTGGCTATTCCACTTGCCCCTCTTGAAACAGCGGAAAGGATACGATTACAGGTAGACGATTTGATTTGTCTTTATACTCCTGAACCCTTTATTGGGGTTGGGCAGCATTATGCAGATTTTACTCAGGTTAACGACCAGGAGGTAATGGAATTATTGAGAAATGCGAATCATTTTTATGAGTCCGAAAAAAAATAAAAAGAATGAGTCCTACTAAATCAACATACATACCCGAAAACATCGATCAGATAGAAAAAGCATCCCATAAACTTGCCTCTGATGCGGATCTTGACGTGCTGCTAAATGAAATTGGGAATGCCCGTTTTGTTTTATTAGGTGAGGCTAGTCACGGCACACATGAATATTATACCTGGCGCACCAGGATTAGTAAAAGGCTTATTAAAGAAAAGGGATTTTCAATGATAGCAGTAGAAGGCGACTGGCCCGATTGTTATCGCCTCAACCGTTATGTTAAAGGTTATCAGGATGCGGGTGGAAGTGCAAAAGAAGTACTGAGAGAATTTAACCGTTGGCCTACATGGATGTGGGCAAACTGGGAAATGGTTGCATTGGCGGAATGGCTGCGCAAGCATAATGATATCCTGCCTTCTAATAAAAAGATTGGTTTTTATGGTCTTGATGTATACAGCTTATGGGAGTCCATGGAATCCATATTTCTTTATCTGCATAAAAAAGATCCGGTGGCCTTTCAATCTGTACAAAAAGCAATGAATTGTTTTGAACCATACAATATCAGGGAAGGTTTTTCTTATGCCGAGCGAAGTTATGGACTTTCTGTTGATTGTAAAGAGGAAGTCGTAAAACTTCTGTCAAATATCCGGAGTCGGATGCCATGGTTCGATACTGACCATGAAGCCATCTTTAATGCTGAACAAAATGCACTGGTGGCAGTAAATGCTGAACGGTATTATCACGCCATGCTTGGTGGCGGAGATTCCACATGGAATATTCGTGACAGGCACATGTCAGAAACAGCAGAAAGACTGATGCATTTTCATGGCTCTGATGCCAAAATTATCATCTGGGAACACAATACACATATAGGAGATGCAAGAGCAACTAATATGAAACGTTCCGGGCTGGTCAATATTGGACAACTCATCAAGGAAAAACATGAGGAACAAGGTGTTTACCGTGTCGGTTTTGGTTCTAATGAAGGAACGGTAATGGCAGGTTATAATTGGGGAGCGGCAATGGAAGAAATGCAGATGCCTGCTGCAAAAAAAGACAGTTGGGAGTATTTACTACATAAAACCGGTGCTTATGATAAACTGATTTTCTCTAAGGATATCAAAGATTTAACGACGCCAATCGGGCACCGCGCTATTGGTGTAGTATATGACCCTGATTATGAATATGGCAATTATGTTTCCAGCAATATTCCGATGCGTTATGAAGCCTTCATTTATCTGGATCACACAAATGCTGTTCATCCTTTGCATATTAAACCCGATGGCTTACAAATGCCTGAAACTTATCCGTGGGGAGTATGATCATTATCAAAAATAAAAACATAAAAGAATTTACTTAGAAATTAAAAGAGGATTAAAGGCCTATTAACTGCAAGACATTTTCTAAGTGTAAAAAGCCTTTGAACACTAGTGTTCAAAGGCTTTTGATTTTTGGCATAGCTTTTAGACTGAATATATATCTAAATAGTACAGACTCAATAATTATTTTGCAAAAAGAACTTCTAACATTTTAGTATAAATTGCTATATTTTGATAAACACCCATAAAATTTTGGGCTCCAGGCCCATAGGCAAAAACCGGAACGGAAACAGCCGTATGATCGTTTGTACTAAAACTTCCGTGTACATAGCCTTTTTCTATACTTCCGTCGATTAGGGAGAGTCCACCTGTTTCGTGATCGGCTGTAACAATTAAAAGTGTCTCCGGATTTTTGTCTACAAATTCCATTGCCTGTCCCACTACTTTGTCAAAATCCAGCATTTCGCGTACCACATATTCTACATTATTCTGATGACCGCCATAATCTATTTGTGCACCTTCGGCCATTATGAAAAACGGATTTTTAGACTTTGAGAAAGTACTGGTGGCTTTTGCCAAAGATTTAGCTAAAAAATCACCTCTTCCTGCTTTCATAGAAACTACCGAAGCATCGTCTAAAACAATAAACTTATCGTTTTTGATTGTGTCAAGACTGCTGAATTTATCCGAAAAAGTATATCCTTTTTCAATTAAAATTTTAGACAAATCTTTACCATCTTTTCTTGAATAAAACTCCTTTGGTCCTCCTCCTATCAGAATATCTGACGGATTAGCCAAGAAATCCTGAGCTATAGGTTCGCTATAGCTTCTGTCTTGTTGATGGGCATAAAAAGCAGCCGGAGTAGCATCAGTAATATTTCCGGCTGAAATAATGGCCGTTTTATAATTTTTCTTCGCCAGTTGTTGTGTAATTAACTCCAATGGTTTTCCGTTTTCATCCACACTAATAAATCTATTGTTGGTTTTATGTCCCGTTGCCATTGCCGTTGCACCGGCAGCTGAATCTGTGATATAACTATCTGAAGATTTCGTAATAGAAAGTCCCTGTGTCGGAATATTAAATAAACTTAATTGCCCTTTATTAGCCGTATAACCGGCATAAATTTGAGTCAATCCCATTCCGTCACCAATTAACAGAATTATATTTTTAGGTTTCTTTTTAGAAAATGACGATCCATTTTTAGGTAAATATGCCTGATGAAACTCCGTATTTTGATAAAAAGTTGTTTTTATATTATTGATGAATTGTGTCAATGCCGGAACATTATCCGTAGCAATATAGTCCACTTTTAAAGTCATCAAAGTCATCCAGGTATTTACATTATCCTGAGTTCCCCAGAATCTGATTTTTTTATTTTGATCGTGCACTTTTTTAATGATGGCCTGCACTTTTTCGGAATCAGGTTGTGTCATTACACCTTTGCCATTCCAAACCGTAATTTCTTTTAAATCCTCACTAATCATTTCGACACGTGACAATTGTTCCGGAGAATAATTTTCGTTTAGTCGTCCGTCAAAATAGATAAATTCAGGATACTCTTTCCAATTTGAAGGAGAAGGTCTGTTTCCTGAAATAACTACTTTAAGATTTTTATTCGAAATCAAATCGGGATATAACTTAAGCTGCTGAACGATTAATTTCAAGGTGGGCTCTGCTTCTGTTTTAATGTCAATCATTAAAATTAAAGGCTTACTACTTTGATATGCTTTTCCTCCTAAAGTCTTTAATTTATTGGATAAAGGATCCAAATACATACTCCTGAGCGTGTTGTAAGTCGTAATTTCTTTTGAAGTATGAGCAACGGGCAAATCGTTATTTACGATAAATACATCGGCTTCGATAACGCCGGTTTCATTAGAATAAGCTTCATAGAAAGGAAGTTTACCCGCATAATCATTATGAGAATGAATATTGGTAGAACTGTATTCCTGCGCTTGTGCAAACAGAAAAAAATGGAAACAAAAAAGGGTGATTAATTTTTTCATTGAAAGTTGGGGTTTGTTTAAAACTGTAAGTCGCTTTATAACTTTATATTCTTTCGTTTTTGTCAATTTCGATGCAAGTAAACCAGGCAATAGCGAATAGACGAAGTAAATCACAGTAGAAATTCCACAATCAAAATCGCCAATCTTTGTCGAGTTACGCGTGTGATTTCTCCCTTCGGTCGAAATGGACAATATTATGGTTACTTTGTATGTAATTATTAAAGCTCCAGAGGAGCGTAATATTTATAGCAATTATCGATTTTACCACATTAAAGCTCCAGAGGAGCGATATCTATGCCACCCCGATGGGGTTCGTGTTCTTTTACCAAAATTTAAATTTCTATAAATATAATGTCCTCTGGGACTTGCTGTATTATTACTCAGAATTAAAAATCAATTTTAATCTTCTAATCTGTGGCTAAAAAAACACAAACCAGCCTTTTCCGTAAAAAAGACTGGTGCATTTTATATAAAATCATTTGTCGTTTTTTTTACAACTGCAAGCCCACAACTAAGCTTGCAGCGTAAAAAAACAAAACAAACAAACTGAAACTACAAACTACCAGCCTTTATTTTGCGTAAGGGCGCCTTTGCTCACTGCAATTTCATCTGGTGGTATTGGCCAAACATGGTGAATTGCAGGATTAAAATTACGGGCAGGATAAATCACACTTCCGTTATAATGGTGCAAAGGTTTTGCGTAAGTCGCCTGAGCATCGCCCCAACGTACTAAATCAAAATGGCGATCTGTCCATTCTCCTGCCAATTCGCAGCGTCTTTCTCTTTTTAAATCCGTTAATGTTGCTCCTGAAATACTCGGTAAACCAGCACGATTACGAATCATATTTATTTCGGTGTCAGCGCTTAAACCTTTCATTAATTTGGCTTCTGCCAACATCAAAATCACATCGGCATAACGCAATAAAGGTAAATTTAAAGCTGTTGAAGGTTTGTCACCGTTTGCATTTACATAACGGATATCGATTCCGCCCGAAGTTGTTTTTGGATAACCAAATGGCTCCATATATTTATTGAACTGATATCCTGTTCTGTTACTGGAACTTACAACATATTTTCCTTCATTAAAAGTTACTAATTCACCAAAATACATAAACTTATCTCCTTTTTGCAAAATGGTAGCGCTGCGTCTTTTATCTGCCGGATCATAAGTGTCGAACAATTCTTTAGTTGGATAAAAATTTCCCCAACCGTTGTAAACTCCCCATCCTTTATCTTCCAGACAAACGCCCGGAAAAATAGAACCTAAACCTGTATTTTCTGAGCTTGAAGTTACAGACCAGATATACTCTGAAGACCAGTTGTTTTTAATTTTAAACACATCAGCAAAATCGTCAAGCAATTTATGTTTTCCGCTATTAACAATCATATTGGCATATTTAATAGCATTGTCCCAGTCTTTTGCATACAAATACGTACGAACTAAATATCCCCAGGCAGCTGTTTTATGAGCACGCCCGTAATTGTCAGGCGTAAGCTCATTAAAATAAGGCAATAAATCAGCTGCTTTAACTAAATCGGCAGCGATGTATGCGTAGTTTTCAGCCACATTTTTTGCACGTGGCACATATACATTGGTTGGATCTTCTCTGTCCTGAATTGGAATTCCCGCACGATCATCTCCATAATGGTAAGCTAATTCTAAATGCATTACAGCATGGTTGAAATACGCTTCGCCCAACATCATATTTTTTGTTTTATCGTCAAGCGAAATCTTCGGGATATTGCGAATCACATCATTACAACGTTTCATTACTTCGTAGTGCAATCTCCAGATATCTTTAGTATCAGATTCAGCTCCATCAACAATAAAATTCTTGATGCGCTCTGCATTTTGTCTTGGTTTGGTTCCTATATCGTCGCTTGCATTATTCAGCCAGAAAAAACCACGACCGTACATATTATCATCAGAATATAAGGCATAAATGGCATTTACTCCCGCTTTTGCATCAGCAGGCGTTTTCCAGAAATTTCCGCTTGACGGCGCTCCCTGCGGAACCACATCAAGTTCACTTTCGCAAGCCGAAGTGCCTAGTAAAAGCACAAAACTCAATAATAAAAGACTTAAATTTTTCATTTTATTTGTTTTATATTTTTTTAAAAAGTAGCATTTACACCCGTCATATAAATACAGGAAAGTGGATATTTACCTAAGTCCAGACCAAAATTATTAAGTCCAACTTCTGGATCCATTCCGGAGTAATTTGTAATTGTAAATAAATTTTGTCCTGAAATAAAGAATCTAAGTTTTGCTTTTCCGTTCAGCCAATTTTCTTTAACAGTATAACCGATCGAAACATTTTTTAATCTTATGAATGAAGCATCTTCGATATAAAAATCAGAGATTCTCCCGAAATTATTGTTATTATCTGTTGAGGAAAGAACCGGAATATTGGTATCTGTATTGGTTGGCGACCAGGCATCTTTAGAATCAGCCAATAAATTATATCCTGGGAAGGAAGCGTTTAGACCTGTATATTTTACGGCATTAAAAACCTTATTTCCTGCTACTGCGTTAAAAAAGATATTCATATCAAAACCTTTATATCTAAAATTGGCATTTAAGCTGTAAGTCGTTTTTGGAAACGGATTTCCCAATACTACTCTATCGCTGTTGTTAATTACGCCATCTCCGTTTACATCTTTAAATTTAATATCTCCGGCCACTGCATTTGGCTGATACACTGTACCAGAACTGTTTACATATGCTTTTGCTTCGGGAGTACTTTGAAATAATCCCTCTGTAGTGTATCCGTAATAGGCACCAACCGGGCTTCCAACCTGATAAATATTGGCTAAAGGCAAACTACGAACGCGGCTAATGTTTAAAGGCTCAAGAGAAGTTAAACCATCTTTAATAGAAACAATTTTGTTACTTAAAAATGCAGCATTTGCTGTTACATCAAACTTAAATTCCCCACGTGTTTTTTGGTACGTCAAACTAGCTTCAATACCTTTATTTTCTACATCTCCGGAATTTACAATTCGACCTTGCGGAGTTCCTGAAACACCCGGAAGCTGATCACGAACCAACATGTCTTTGTTCTTCTTTACGTATGCATCTACAGATCCTGTAAGGGTATTGTTGAACATTGTAAAATCCAAACCAATGTTAGTCTGCTCTGAGCTTTCCCATTTTAAGTTAGGATTTGATAATTCACCTTCGGCATAACCATAATTAATTACCGGAGTTGAACCAATCAAAGCCTGAGTCTGATTCAATGGAACACTAAATTGGTATGGTCCAAGATTTCCTAAATTTCCTATTTGTCCCCAGCTTGCGCGCAGTTTTAAATTACTTACAATTGGGCTGATGTTTTTCATAAATTCTTCTTCAGAAATTAACCATCCTGCAGAAACAGAAGGATAAACTTTCCAGCGATTCGCTGATAAAAGTTTTGAAGTTCCGTCACGACGAACAATTCCAGAGAATAAATATTTTTGATTAAAATCGTAATTTAACCTTCCAACATAAGAGGAAATAATTTCGTCAGATAATCCTGCTGCCGTTTGCTGAATTAATTTCGCATTTAGCAAATAACGTTGTGATGGATCTTCGTTATCAAAACCTGTTCCTTCGATCGTATAAAATTCTCTTTTTGTTTCCTGATACGTATATCCGGCTAAGGCTTTAAAATTGTGTTTCCCTAAAGATTTTTCGTAAGAAATTGTTTGTTCACCTAGTAAATCTGTAGTTGTAATTGACTTTTGCGTTAATCTGTTAAAGTCGAATATTTTTCCCGGCTCTTTAATTTTGACTGCAAAATCTTTTGCATTATCCTGGATTCTGGTGTAACCCCAGTTTGTTTTTACTTTCAAACCTTTGACTATTTCCCATTCTGCATAAGGATTGATCAAAATCGTCGACACAGGATTTCTGTTATCCAGTCTTTTCAAATAAGCAACAGGATTTATAACATCTCCATAAGAACCAATATATTTTTCAGGAACTCCTCCAAATTGTCCAGAACCATCTTCTCTATATATTGTTGCATTTGGCGGATAAAAAATGGCTGCCAAAATCGCTCCTGTATAACCGCTTGATGTATTGGCGCTCTGACCGTTAGTCAACGAATAAGATAAATTTTCTCCAATTGTAAAATTTGGAGCTAATTTAAAAGAAGAGTTTGCTCTTGCTGTATAACGCTCACCAAAAGTATTTAATAAGATTCCTTCATTTTTTCTATAACTTCCTGAAACAAAGAAATTAGATTTTTCTGTTTTACCGTTTATAGAAAGGGACAAATCCTGAATTTCTCCTGTATGAAAAATTTCATCCATCCAGTTTGTTTTTGTAGTTCTCGCCGTTGGTTCAAATGCCGGATCAAAAGCCGGAATTCTTGGCATACCTGCATTATCTCTTGCCGTGTTCATAGCATCTGCATATTCGGCAGCATTAAGAACATCCAGTTTTTTAGCTACATTCTGAAAACCTCCCTGATAATTTACATTTACATTAATATGCTCCGAAACTCCTTTTTTAGACGTAATTAAAATTACACCACCAGAAGCTCTTGCACCGTAGATGGCTGCAGAAGCTGCATCTTTCAAAACACTTATCGAAGCAATATCATTTGGATTTAAAGTATTTAATGAACCGCTATAAATAATTCCGTCCAAAACAATTAATGGTGTTTCAGCATTCAAAGAACCAATACCACGAATATTAATTGTTGGTTCAGCCGTTGGGTCACCACCATTACTAAGCACCGTAACACCGGCAACAGTCCCTTGTAGTAATTCAGCGGCGCTGTTGTATGTTCTGCTTGAAGTTTCCTTCATAGAAACAGATCCTACAGATCCTAAAACTTCATTCTTTTTTACACTTCCATAACCCATAACTACAACTTCCTGTAGTTGTTTCATATCGGCTACTAATTTGATAGTGATGTTTTTATCGGCTTGCGTTACTTTAACCTCCTGATCAACATAACCCACATACGAAAAAACCAGTATGGCCTCAGCTGCGTTTATTTCAATCTTAAAAGTTCCGTCAAAGTCTGTTGTTGTTGCTGCATCAGAACCTTTATCTTTAATCCCGACACCTGGCAACGGCATTCCGTCATTACCTCCGTAAACCGTTCCTGAAATACTGATCTTATTTTGATCGGCATCCGAAACTTTTTGACTTTTTTTGATCACAATATTATTGCTTACAATTTCGTATTTCAGGAAAAAATTGCTGCATATTTTATCTAGTGCCTGCTCTAGTGTAACATTATTCAGTTTTAAACTAATTTTTTGATTGGTATTAACCTGATTCGTTTCGTACATAAAATGCACATCAATTTGTTTTTCTATCTTCTGAAAAACATTCCTGATACTTTCATTTTCTACTTTTAAGGTAACTCTTTTGCCTATATCTACGCTGCCCGCTTTTGCAGTTAATCCGATAAAAAATAAAGCCACAAAAAGAAGTGCTTTGGTTAATACAGATTTTTTAATGCTCTGACAGTTTACGACATACCGCATTTGTTTTTTAGTCATGTTTTTGAGTTTTAATTGTTCTTGATTATGATTGGTTTTCTACGTAGATTGATTCGTTTGATTTTAAAAGTTATCGTATGATATAAGTTCCCGATTCCAGTTTATAATCAGCATTTATGATATTGCATACCAAAGCGACAACCTGTTCGACAGGAAGCTCTTTGAAATAGGCGCTTATTTTTAGATTGTTTAAATCCTTGTTTCCAATTTCGATCGTAACATTATATTTGCGATTAATTGTTGCAATGACTTCGGGTAAAGGAGCATCTTCAAAAACAATGATATTTTTTCGCCATAGCGAGATAGAATTCAGAGGAATATCAGTAAAGGCCTGTAGTTTATTGCTTTTTGATTTAAAAACTACTTTTTGTCCCGGAGTTACATATACATTTTCCTCAGTAACCGTCGATTTCACATTTACTCGTCCGGTTAAAACCGAAACTTCCTGCGTAGCATGATCCGGATAAGCCTGAACATTAAAGCTCGTTCCCAAAACTTTGGTATCCATTTTATCAGTATGAATAATAAAAGGATGTTTTTTGTCCTTGGCAACATCAAAAAAAGCTTCACCGGTTAAATAAACTTCTCGTGTATCTCCTTTAAATTTGGCAGGATATTTTAAACGGCTTCCGGCATTTAACCAGATTTTAGTTCCATCACTCAACATTATTTTAGCGTGTTCTCCTGACTTCGTAGTGTATTGTTTTGTTATTGTGTTTATGGATGATTGATAAACAAAAAAAGACAAACCCATTAATAATAACAGCGAAGCTGCTATAGCCCAATTTCTGTTCTGAAGAAAAAATACCTTTTCTGATTTCTTTATTTGTCTGATTTCTTTTTTTAGTTTCGAACGGTCGGATTCAATAATTAGAGCAGGGTCAAAAAAATCTTTCTGGTGATCGTACCACTTATTCCATATTTCTTCTCCTTTTAAGGAAGGCTTACCTTGTAAAAAAAGTTTTATATCTTGATGTAATTTTTCAGGCATTATAATTTATTTATCTCTTTAATAGTATGTCTTAGAAATCTTAATTTCAGGTAGGTTGATAAGGTTACGCTTTTGTTAAGAAAAAAGCGTATATCAAAATTTGTAAATCTGTTGTCAGTTGAATTCGCTCAAATAGCTTCGCATAAATTTTAACGCATAAGCAATATGATACTTTACGGTTTCATGCGAAACGTTAAGTTCTTCGGCTATTTCTTTGTTAGTGTAATGTTTGATACGACTTAAAATAAAAACTTCTTTAGATTTTTTTGGAAGTAACAAAGCGGCTTTATCTACTGCTTCTTGTAGTTCTTCATAATAGATAGAATCTTCAGTAGTGCTGCTACTGCTGTAGTTATTATGACTTCTATCGACAACCTCCTTGATATATTGGTCGGTAATAGTGTGTGATTTTATATAATCTAAAGTCGTATATCGAACCGAAGTATAGATATAGGCCGAAAATTTCTTTTGAATAATCAAAATCTTTCGGCGTTCCCAAATTGTGGTAAAAACCTCCTGAACAATTTCTTCAGAAACAGGAACAGATTTCATTCGCATATAAACAAAGCGAACCAATACATCCCGATACCGAAAATACAATTCATCAAACGCTTTATCTTTTCCTTGTCTTAATAATTCAACAAGTTCTTCATCGGTAAACCCCTTATACATAATAGGTCACTTTTGTATTATTTAGTGAATGAAAAACGATTATTAAATCACTAATCCTGATTGCTTTTTTTCGATGTATTCTTAATTTTAAAAATGACATATTCTACAGTGTGTTGTTTTATAATATGTCTCCAAAATTAAAATCAGGGTAGGTCGATAAGGTTACCTTTATATTAATAAAACAGTCTCATTATAAAACATTGTATTAACATTTCACATTGAAAATTACTTTTGCACCTAATTGATGAAATCAAAACAGGTTTACAACAGGCCTTTGATAAATAAAATAATTCGAATAACAGTAGATACAAATCCGAAAACAACTATAAATTGGATGTTATAGAAATTAAAAAAGAGCCTGCAAAATAAATATTTTGCAGGCTCCTTGTCTGATAGTTACCATTTCTCTGCTTTGGTTTTTATACTAAACCCCGCAGGCAAATAAATGGCACGTTAAAAATACTAAATAGCTATTGCTTAATAAATGATTTATTTACAATAGTGTTTCCGGTTTGAATGCGTAATAGATAAACTCCTTTAATCAAGTGACTGCAATTGAACGGAATTTCAATTCTGCCAACTTCATAGATCTTATCTGTAATAACATTTAGCTTACTTCCACTCATATCAAATAATGAAATGGTAACCTTTTGCTGCTCGGTTTGCAGAAAAGTTATATTGATGTTTGCCGATGTTGGATTAGGGTAAATACTCAAATCTTCTTCTGAATCAAGAATTGATTTATTGTCGACAAGCGTACTTACTGCACATGTTGGTGTTGTACTAAAAGCCATTTGTGCGGGTGTGAAATTTGTAAATGTTGGATTTATATCGATATTAGAAGTGTCACTAGCGCCTTTACCATCGCAATCTGTTCTGCCATTTCTCCAGTAAGGAAATTGCAAATAAACACCCGGCGTAGAGCAACTGCCAATTTCTGCATCACCGCCCACTATAACTGAGCTGCCAAAATTGCCGGCAAACAGCATAGCATTTCCTTTAATATTAGCTGTATTGGAAACTGAACCTCCTTCCATCCAGGCATTACCTTCAACAATGACACTATTGGATAAAGTTGCATTGTAAACACATGCATTTCCTCTTACAATTGCATTACCATTTATAGTTCCTCCATCTACCATTGCATACTCCTCTATGCGTGCATTTCCTGAAACAGTACCGGCTCTGACAACTGCATAAGGTCCAACATAAACTGTTGATGCAACAGTCGCATTATTAGATACCCATCCTCCACCGTTAGTGTGTAAATGTCCATTTGTTTTAAGAAAACTTCTAAAACTAGCTGCCGGCTGATATCCTTCCGGAGTGGCATTTGCAATTTTTAGTTCATAAGGATATCTTCTCTGCTTAGGATAACCCACATCCATATTATAATTAACATGAACTTTTGGTGCTGAGAAAACTACCAGAAAAATATTTGCTTCTGTACCTGTATTAAGAGTAAAGGAAGCCTCGCCATCCGTTTTATACATTGGACTGTAACGAGATATTGTACCATCTGTTTTTGTGGTAACAAAACCATATCTCCAGCCGGCCTGAGTTGGATTAACTTCTGTATGACCTTTAAACTTTATCGTAACTTTCTTTTGAGTTCCCGCACATGTTGGGTATAGCGGAATTACATTCATTCCGTAATCCTGCGGAGCCCAGTCATTATTGGTATAATATTGATCTGTGGTACCTGTAACTTTAGTTAACAACGTGTATTGCCTGCTGGTATAACGCGGCATATTGGTCTTTATGCTATTGTAAACGCTTCTGATTGTCTTTCCAAAATTACTGGTCGTATTTATTTGGGAATTCCATTGAATAGGATAGTCAAATGCCGGTTGTCGTTGGGCATATCCCCAAAGATAATCATCGAGTTGATCCTGTGTAAAGCCTTTTAACCTCTTAATTGTTTGAAGCGGATGTTCTTCATTGATAGATTCTGCCCACATACGTCTTGTAAAATCAAATCCCTCTTTTTCCTGAACATAATACATCAAATGAAAATTGGTGTAGTGATGTCGATTAGAGGACCACATAAAATGTTTGGTCTGTATCCAACGGGTTAAAGTGCCGTCAATCTCTGACCATTGCGAATACGCCTGAGCCCGCATAAAATTAGCATGGCCTTCAAAAAACGCACCCGCCCAATCATAGCCTGAAAATGCAGTTCCGTTACCTGGATTTTCCTGAATATGCATCATCATCTGCAGCGTGTGTGCAAACTCATGCGATAATGCCCCACCGTCTCTGGTGGCTTCAGGATGTACAAACATAGCACCAATGGTATTACTAAATGAACTTGCCTGTGCAAAAGCCTCTAACCGTGGGTCTGTAGAATTCCAGGTGTTCATCATCATAATAATGATTTTGTACTTGCCGAAATTTGTTGTTGGAGCATTATTAATAAAATGCAAATCGGTTATATACCGCTTAAAGCTAGTTTCAAGGGTATCGGCAACCGATTTTGGCGTAAACCTTAATGCCGGATCAGAATAAGCAGCCGGATTTGTACCCACTTTATCACCCCAATAGAGTACAAAGTTCGTAGACTCATACTTTCTGGAGCTCGATACTTTATTATAAAACTCATTATTTGGATCACTCCATTCTGTAGGAGTAAAAAGTGTTTTCTGGGCAATTGCAAAATGACTTGCCAGAAATACGACAACTAGTAGTAAAAATTTTTTCATAGCATTATTAATTAATAGGTTAAGAAATATATTGTATTGTAAATATAATCCTGAAATTTATAGTCTTTATAAGACAATATTACCTTCAATTAATACTATTTTACCTATTTATTAAAATATATAAATCTGTTACACAAATAGTTACAAAAGCAATCCGTTAAATTGCAAATTCTATACTTTGTTACGTTAATTTTTCAGTTCTGCATCTATGATCTCTAAGACAACACTGCTTTCCTGTTTGGATGAAGAAACTTTTATTCCAATTTTCATTAGGAAATCGCCTGAAAATACATTGCCTGATTCTTCAAAAGTGTTTTTGCTTTCGGGCATTATATTAATTTCTTTTACTTTATACTTTTTTGAAGGGTCAAGTCCTTCCAGCCGCACCAAACTGTAATTAGGATCCGTTAGCGGATGCAGTGTATAGGAAAAAACTACCGATTGTGTTTTATCCTTATTTACATACATTAAAACTGCTCTGGTATCTTCATAAGGCGAAATTAATCGGTACAACTCTCCTTGCCAAAGTACCGGACTTAATCGTTTGTAATTAGCAACAGCTTCCTGGCAAAATTTTAATTCGTTTGGCTTTAATCCTCCAACGTTAATATCAAAACCCAGTTTTCCCATCATAGCCACATCGGTCTTAAATTTAATGGATTGATTTCCCATCGAAGTCACGTGATTGCAGGTCGCCAATGCAGGATAAAAATTAGAATATCCCCATTGTATAAAAACCCGATCAAAAGGGTCTGTATTGTCACTTGCCCAAAACTCTGTAAAATAATTCAGCAACCCATAATCTACCCTGCCGCCGCCTCCGGCACAAAGCATCATTGGAAGATTGGGATATTTGGATTTTATTTTGTCTAAAACTTTGTACAAACCTTTGGTATATTCGATAAACAAATGGGATTGCTGTTTTTTTAAATACGCTGAGTACGCATTTGTCATCATTCTGTTGCAGTCCCATTTAAAAAAGGCCACACCAGACTGGGTCTGCATAATATCATCTACCACCTCAAATACAAAATCCTGGACTTTTGGATTGCATAAATCCAGAACCAATTGGGTGCGATAAATGCTCTTTTGACGATTAGGCAAACTTAGAACCCAATCCGGATGTTTTTCATATAGCTCGCTTTTTTCATTGACCATTTCCGGTTCAATCCAAATACCAAATTTCACATTGGTTTCTTTGGCTTTTCCCATCAAATAACCAATTCCGTCAGGCAATTTTGTTTTTGTCGCCTGCCAGTCTCCCAGTCCTGATACAGAACCGCTTCTTGGATATTTATTTCCAAACCAGCCATCATCAAGCAAAAACATATCGACTCCCAGTGTTTTGGCATCGTCAAACATCTTGGCCAATTTAACCTGATCAAAATCAAAAAAAGTTGTTTCCCAGTTATTCAATAAAGTCAGTCGAGGCTTTTCACCATCTTTAAGCCCATATTTTCTTGCCCAGGCATGTAAATTTCTACTTGCCTGCCCTTTTCCGTGATTCGAAAATGTATAAATAAAAGCAGGTGTTTTAAAAACTTTTCCGGGTTCTAAATTATATTCTGATGCAAATTCATTGATTCCTGAAATAATTCTTAGTTCGTTATTATTGTCTATTTCAAATGTGTATTTAAAATTTCCTGACCATGCTATTGAACCTGCTATGACTTCGCCTGTATTTTCTGTTGATTTTGAATTTAAAGAGAGAAAAAAACTCGGCGATGCAAACATGTTGGTTCGAACTCCTAATTTTGAGTCAATGACTTTACTTCCTCTTGTGAGCTGGCTTTCTTCCATTCTCATTTCTTCGACAACATCACTGTAAAATTGTGTAAGCCAATATTGATCAGCATCCAGATGTAAAGCCGATGAAGCATAATTATAAAGCATCACTGCTTTTTTTTCCTGATGTTCTATTTCTGTCCAGCACTCAATTACATCTTCATTATAAAATATTTTGTAATGAAGATTGACAAAAACGGGATATTGAGGATCTTTTAATTTAATAATGGTTTCTGTAGCATTAGCATCTATTTTTTGAGAAGTATGACTTTGATACTCTAATTCTAATGAAGGATTTCCATCGTTATGTGTTAGCCTGATAGCGGGTTCAAATAAATTATCTGTTCCAAAAGTGGGATAAGCTGCATGACGCAAATCAATTAAAGGATTACCATCATTTACAACAAACTTCTTTGTGTTTTCTTTCGAAATAAATTCATATTCTAAACTGTTATTCAACCTTGTTCCAAAATAGGTTTGGTAGAGTTTTTTGTTTTTACCTACTTTTAAAACCAAAGCCGAAGTTTCAGTTTCAACAGTAATTATAACACTTTCCTGTGCCTGAACAGCGCAATAAACAATCGTGAGGAATAACAGTAAGAATCGCTTCATCTTTTATTTTTTAATATCCAAATGGATTGTCAACACTTTGCATAGGCGTAGTGAACCATTTTGCTCCTTCTTTAGTCATATAAAAATGATCTTCGTGTCTGATTCCAAATTTTCCGGGAATACAAATCATAGGTTCGTTACTCACTACCATGCCTTCGGACAGTTTTATTTCGCTTCCGCGGACTAAATACGGATATTCATGAATATCAAGTCCGGTTCCGTGCCCTACTCTGTGCGGTAATCCGGGTAAATCATAATCCGGGCCTAATCCGGCTTCCTTCAGTTTTTTTCGGGCTGCATCATCTACTGATCCGCATGAAGAACCAATTTTTGCAGCTTCAAAAGCAACACGTTGTACCTCTTTTTCTAAATTCCAAATTGTTTTATATTCCTCCGAAGCAGTTCCAAAAACATACGATCTTGTAATATCCGAAAGGTATCCTTGCAGCCTACAGCCTGTATCAACAAGAACGGCTTCATTTTCTTTTAAAGGCTGAGGTACTGAAACTCCATGAGGATATTGCGTGTCATCAGCAAACAGAACAGTACAGAAATAAGAGCCAGAAGGTATTCCTGCTTTTATATGCGCTTTATTTATAAAATCTCTCACTTCGCTAACTGTGATCCCGGGTCTTAGTATCCTGGCAGCAGCTCGTTGAACTTCCATTGTAATATCCTTTGCTTTTTGAATAATGGCAATTTCATTTTTTGATTTTTGCATTCGGCAGGCTGAAGTAATATTTTGCGCCGTTATAAAATCATAGCTATTATTTGCCTTTGCAATTCCATCAACTAAAAAATAAGGAGAAGACTCATCAATAGCAATTGATCCGCTGTTAAAATTTTTATCCTTCAGTAACTTTCCAAATAAAACATAGGGAGATTCATGTTCTTCCCAACAATTAATCTGAGATTCAACCTGCATGTATTTTTTAAAAGTTCCTTCTTCAAATTTTGGCACTATATATTCTAAAGAGCCATCTTCAAAAAGTAGTGCACCTACCATTCTTTCAGAAGCATTCCAAAGCGTTCCGGTAAAATAATACAGGTTTGTTCCTGCGTTAAGATATAATGCCTTAACCGAACGCTCTTTCATTAATTGTGTCGCTTTTTTAATACGTTCCAAGTATTCTTCTAAAAGAATTGGTTGCACATCCTGAGTCCTGTCTTCTATTTTTTCTAATTCAATTGTCGCAGTAGAACCGCCAATACCTATTGTCATTTTATATATAATTTTCGTTAAACGGCTAAATTAATTAATCTTAATTTATTCTATTTTAGGTTTTGTCTGTTTCATCATTTGAAGTAAATCTTCCTGATTCAGGGCATAATCATAAAGTCGCAATGAGGCCATAAAACCAGAGAAATTTTCACCAATATCTGATCCGCCAATTATAATTTTAGCATTGTCAATTGCCGAAGATAATAGCATGTTTTGCGAATTATCCAAAACACCATCTACATACACCTTCTCAACAACACCATCAAAAGTTAAAACGATATAATGCCATTTATTCGCTTCGGGGATTTTATTAAACTTCATATCAAAATGACCGTCTAAATGTACTCCTGCTCCATAATTGCCGCTATTGTAAGCCAGCGCATTGTATGAATTTGCCAAGCCAAATTCGGTTCTGTCACACCATGACGCTATAATTTCTCCTTCATTTGCTATTTCAGGATTTTTAACCCAGGTTGCAGCTGTGTAAGAACCGTTCCATGCCAGGGTTTTTGGTACTGATTTGTCTAAAGTAAAAGCTCCATTTTTAAAATTAAAAGCCTTAACTCCTTCTGATTTTTCTAAAGATATTTCGCCGCTTTTTGTAAAAATTCCGCCAATAGAACCTTTATTAGAAATGGTATTTAGATCTGAATTATTAGTCATTTTGCCAGCGTCTAAATCAACTAAAAGTTTCTTCGTACTTTTTACTGCGGGAACAGTATTAGATGCTGCATTTTTTAATTTTAAAGGAAGATCAAATAGTGAACTGTAAACTTTGATGTTCCAAACTGCGGCATAAAGTCCAGTTTTTTCGGTCGCTAAAACGGTTAGTTTTATATATCGTGCCGTCACATCGTTGTCATCAATCATTGGACTTCCCGCTGTATGATTTTTAGATTTATCAGCATACTGCTGCCATTTGGTCCCGTTTAAAGAATACTCCAATTTATATTGGTAATAATAACTGGCAAATTCAAATTGGGTCATAACCCTTTTTATCTTTTTTTCTGAACCCAAATCAACAATTAAATATTGAGGAGTTGTATTATCGGCTGCTTTCCACATTGTGGCATTATTACTATCTGTTGCATAAGAAGATTTATATTCGTAATCGTACTGAGTAGACTTTAAATGATAAAAAGAAGAAGCAGTAGTTTTTGTTCCAAAAGCAATATCCTGAGGAACTTCAGACTTTAACAAATCATTTATTCCTTTATTTGAAGGCACAATCGTTTTAATTGTCGAATCGTTTTCAAAAATCATTTTATCAATACAAACCTGTCTGGCGAGCCCGCCTCTGGTCATAGGATAATCATGTTTATGATATACAATGTAGTAATCATCATTTTCCTGTAAAACAGAATGATGTCCGGGACCATGCACCGTCTGATCTTCATTGGTACTCAAAATCGGATTGTTTTTTCCGGGCGTAAAAGGTCCGTAAGGCGAATCAGAATAAGAGTAACGAACATTGTAGGTTTCATCATGACAAGATGCTCCGGAGTACATCAAAATGTACTTGGATCCTTTTTTCATCATATAAGCCGCTTCAAAAGGAGCCGGAGTTTGGGCTAATGGTATATTGGTGGAATGAATCATATCACTCATTGTTTTTTTATTCAATTCTCCAACCGCGTATCCGCCATTGTAATGCACCCAGGTTCCCCAATAGCCATATATTTTGCCATCAGTATCTTTAAAAAACTGTGCATCCAGAGATGGAAAACCTTCTCTGGGATAGCCGTTTGAAATTACCGGAACATCCTGATCGTTTAATTTTTTCCACGGTCCGACAGGAGAATCGGAAACATAACCATAAATATTACAGCCTATTTCACAGTTTCCAAAATACAAATAATATTTACCATCATCTCCCTGAACAATATCAGGGGCCCAAAAATTAGTTATGGATTTTGCTGAAAAAGAAGGGATTTCCATTATATAATTGTACCAATTTTTAAAGTCCTTGCTATACCAGACTGTCGGTGCGCCAGATGCCAGCATTTCGTTATCTGTGGTGGCGTAGATATAATAAATATCTCCAAACTTTTTAATAGTAGGGTCAGCAAACCAGCCTGGTAAAATAGGATTTCCTGCTCCGGGAGAATTTACATCAACCTTTTTTTGAGCAAAAATAGTTCCTGTAAAAACAAGTATGATAAGACTGTATAATAGTTTCTTTTTCAGCATTGCAATTGTAATTAACTTGAATAGCTTATTTCTATTAATATTTCCAAACCAATACGTCAGCAGTTTTTATTGCTGTAGTTCCGATAATAATTTTAGCATTTTTAGGTAAATTGACATTATAGATTTTATCTGAATAATTGACTGCGATACCAAAACCATCGCGATACTCTACCATAATTCCTTCAGGATAATTTTCTATAGGCACATTTTGTTTTTGGTATAATTTTCTTAATACTTGTTTTTCAAGTTCGCCATTTTTGGAATCTACGCCAATGTAGGTTACTGTTCCTTTACCTAAATTACGTGAAATAATAGCGGGCGTTCCAGCGTAGAAATCGCCGTCATATTTTCCCCAAATTTCTGTTTCTTTATTTGGCTTTAATAAATCTCCCCAACTAGTCCACGCAAATTCCTGATTATCAAATTTTATTATACCCGGAGACTGTGGCATTAACAAATCATAAGATTCTATTTGAGAACCTATTAAATTCCACATGGGTTCATAAAATTTTGCTTCCCAAAGATGGCCTTTACGATTTTGAATTCCGGATCGGCAGCTCATGATTAAATTGCCTCCGTTTTGGGCATACAACGTTAGTTTATCAATCATTTTTTGATCGATCATCTGATAAGCTGGTACAATTAAAAAAGGATAGTTTGAGAAATTAGTAGTATCCCGAACAAAATCGACTGGCGCACCCATCGATTTTGTTGCTCTATAATATTTTAAAAAATGTCCAATGGTATTCCACTCTTTTGTTTGCTTGTTTAACTCAATGCCCATAACATTATCTGCATTGAATAGAATTCCGGTTTTACGTTTTAAATAGTAATCCGGTAAAACGGCTTTAGCATCATACTTTTTTCGTAACGTATCAATTTCTTTTATAAACTGGGCAAATTCGATACCTCCAACGGTTGGCGTAACACCGTCTGTACCTACAATGCCATAATGAAATTGCTCATAACCGTATAAAGGAGCCCGAAAACGATACGTACACGCAAATTTACTGCCTCCTGCAAAAACATGCCATAACCACATACGGATACTTCCAGGCAATGGCTGCGGATTAATACTTCCCCAGTTTACTTGTCCCGGTTGTAGTTCCATACAACCATACATTCCTTTTAAAGGTCGAAAAAAATCATTAGACATTCCGATACTGGTATAATCTCCTAATCGATATCCTTTCGGGCCTATTCCAAGACTTCCGCCATAAACTAAATACCGTGTGTAGCAGTCAAAATCCAATTCCTTGCTCATTCCAACAAAGCTTTCGTCATAATTGGATCTGTAATTAGAAGTAATCCACTGGTCTCTGGTTATATATTTGCGTATGGTAAGCGCCTGACTATCCAGAAATGTTGCCGTTTCCTGATCTGCAAATCGATAATGATCTAATTGGGAGTGTAAGTTCATTCCCCATTCCTTGTGTAACGGAATATTAATCTGATCAAAATTGCTGTAAGTCCCGCTCCAGAAATTGTTCCCCCAGGCTTCATTTAAAGCGTCAATAGTTGCATACTTTTCTTTTAACCAATTGCGATAGCGTTGCAGTGCGTCTGGTCCATAATCCAGAAAACGTGAAGGTTCATTATCTACCTGCCAACCAATAATATTTTTATTGTTGCCATATCTTTTCGCCAATTGTTCAATCATTTTTAACGAATAGCTTCGATAATAATTACTCGAAAATGATGCATGCTGTCTTGAACCGTGATCTGTTTTAGTGCCGTCTTCATAAGTAGCCAATATATCCGGATGCTGGCGAACCAGCCATACAGGAGGTGTCGCTGTTGAGGTACACATGATAATTTTTAAATTATATTTTGCAGCAATACCAACAGCTTTGTCCAGCCATTTAAAATCATAAACACCTTCCTGCGGTTCTAATTGTGCCCAGGCAAATTCTCCAAAATGGGTAAATTCAAAACCCATTTCGGCAATTTTTTTCAAATCACGATCCCACTGACTCTGGTCCCAATGTTCCGGATAATAATATACCCCTACTGTTGTCAAGTCTTTTTTAGGGAAATATTTTTCAAAATTTTGAGCGCTGGAATTTAAACCGGTAAGTATTCCAAATAAAATAAATATTATTTTATTGAAAAGGTGTGTTTTTGATTTTTGCTTCATTTCATACTTATAATTTAATTTGAACAGTCTTACTTTTCAAAGCGATTTTATAGGCGCCTCTAATTTTTTCATAAGATAATTTTACCTCTTTGTCTACTCTTAAGTAAGCATTTTGAGTATAGGGTGTTTTAGCATCTAAAGTAATTATAATACTACCAGTTTTAGTATTGTAGCTTACCTTTTTAAAAGTTCCCGCATCTAATGTCAGCCAAATTTTCTTTGGAGCGATGAATATTTTGGATTTCGCAGCTGTTGTAATAGCTACCTCAACCTCATCTCCTTTCTCTTTTAAATTACCTCCAAACGCTACCCAGCCGCATTCTTTTTCATTGGTAATAAAAGTCGCAGTGTTTACAGCGTAGCCAAAGAAACCAGAACCATAATCTCCTGACAAATAATCAATCCTTAAAGTTTCAGGATAAGAATGGAAAGCTGCAGCTCCGAAACCATCTTCTGTAATATTTGAAATTCCGCCTAATAATCCGCCATAACCTACTTTTAATAAATGAAAATCATCAGGGGTTTTTCTGAACTGTTCCAAAACCGGAATTGCATTTAAAGCCGAACCATAATGATGAATCTGGCGTTCTACTCTTGATAATTTTCCTCCGTATAAAAAATCCCAATACCTGCGGGCATTTCCATTATAAGCCCAGTGCGGCATTGTAGGCATATAGGCTAAAATGGCGTCCAGCGTTATTTTCGCTTTATCGGTATACCCAAAATAATCAGACCACATGTATACTTCTTCCTGACCGGTAGAATCCCAGGGCATTTCGCTTCCAAAAGGATAATTAAGCGTTCGCCAATAATCGGCTCTAACCTTCATTTTTGCTTCTAAATTATTCGCCATTTCGGTATATCCTTCTGTTTTTAAATCTTTTAAAATCAATAAAAAGACCGTCCCTTCCATTTGTCCAAACTGCGCATAATACGGCGCTAATCTTGTCATCGCAATACTGGTTTCATAAGCATTTTTTAAGTACCAGTCCCAGGCATGATTGGTAACCAGACCATCATGATATCTGGCCAAACGGTACATGGTCCAATATGCCGCGGCAACGTGCGGATAATTGTAGGATCTTCCCGGATCATCAGCACCTTTTTTGTCCCATGCTGCCCATGTTTTATAATTAACATCCTTACTGTACGTTCCTTCTGGCATTAATTTAGGTTCGTAATAAAAAACACTTTTTTTAACGCCGTATTTAAGCGTGTCAGCTATGTTATACTGAATTCCGCCCCACAACGTTTTATCAACAAACTGCTCTAATTTTTCTATTTCTTCTTTATTTGGGTCTATTAATTGTTTCATGATAGCACCAAGCCAGCCTCCTGCACCACCTTCGTCACTTAAACCCGAAATCCAGACACGACTGTCCTGACTTACTTGTTTTTTAGTTTCATAATCATACGAGATTACCGAAGGATTTCTATGAAAAGGGTCATTTTTTTCATCAAACCATTGCGCTGTTGTCAAAAAATGTCCAAAATCAGCTACTACATTTGTTTCTGATTTTATCACTTTATAATTGATTGTTTGCTCTAATCCATCTTCATAAAATACCGTTAATCTTGCTCTTCCCCATTTTTTTCCGTGAACAGCATACTGAAAATATCCATTCTTGTTTTTTGATTTTTCTTCTATAACTAAAGCTCCTTCCGGTTCAATTTTAAAAGATTTAACCGCTTTTTTATATTTCAGAAAAAGTTGACCGTCTACATCCTGAGGTAAAACGTAACCCGGAACTCCAACCGCTACAGGGCGTTCGTTTTGAATTAAACCAGATTGAATATTTTCAATTTGATCAACCAATACAAACTTCAATGAAAAACTTTTAACCTCTCCCGGCTGAAGTACCAATGAAGTTGGCGTATTCCATTGTTCAGCCGTTTTCCATTCCTGATCAGCATAAGCTTTACTCAACGGCATCCATTCATGGAAACCTTCAAAAACTATGCTTCTCGGTGTTTCATCATCCAACAATGGACGATACGCTTCAAAAGGCATATTGGCCTCCGGGAGCACTAACAATGCCGGGCCATGACCGCTTAATCTTTTTACTTCAAGATAACCGGCGTCTTTACCAATATAGGGATCAAAGAACACATTGTGAAGATGTGTTTCGTCTAATGTTTTTCCTTCGAGAATATTATTAAAAACCATCGGAACTCCTAAGGCTCCTATTTCCTGAGCGCCATTTGATTTGTTTGTGATTTCGAAACGCAATATTAAATTCCCCTCTTTTTCTTCGTAAAAACGTTTTATGGTTAAAGGAATTTCGGCTGGTAATGTGTTCGAAAGATCAGCGGCAGCCAAAACATTTCCTGAAACATTCAAAGGAATAATAGAAGCTCGCTTAGCAGCTGTAGAATAACTTTTCCAGCTTCCGTCTGCTGCTTTAATTCGAAGATTGATATCTCCCAATTGATATAGCCCGTCTTTATCACGAATAGAGAGTCGTTCTCCGGGTGTAAAATCAAAAGTTTTATCTGTAAGAGGAGACAAAGCCGCAACAGTCTGAGAAGATTTCAATAATTTTAATTCGAAAGATTTTGTATTCAAACTAATAAATCCTTTTTCTACCTCAAGCGTTGATTTTTTCGCTTTAATTTTATCCCAATATTCTTGTGCCTGCAAATTATTTGAAGCAATGAAGCAACAAATCATCAAAGCCAAAAGTTTTATTTTTTTCATAATTCTTATTATTTTTTAAGATCTAAACAGAGTCTATTTAGCTTCTTTGTTATATTTTTTAATGATAAAATCTTAACTGTTTTAATTATTTGAAATCGGTTGAAAATTTCCAATTCGTCTTATAATCTTCTGAAACAGGTAAGTCTTCCAGTAAAACCCTTAACATTTCTACCGGCATGATATTCTCTTTTAAAACGCGGTCGTGAAACTGTTTTTCTGTCCATCCTTTGGCCAGCAATTCATTTCTTAAAGCATAAAATTGCAAACCTCCCGTCATATACGCTACCTGATATAATGGTGCGTCCCCGCTGGCAAACGAGCGTCGGACTTCGGCCTCTGCATTTGCTTTTTCATGTCCTACTTCATTGACCAACAAATCAATACATTGCTGCGGAGTCATTTCTCCCAGATGATATTTTAATGAAAATATAATTCGGGCACAACGGTGAATTCTCCAGAATA
Source organism: Flavobacterium sp. Root420 (assembly GCF_001427905.1). Lineage (GTDB taxonomy): Bacteria > Bacteroidota > Bacteroidia > Flavobacteriales > Flavobacteriaceae > Flavobacterium. Next base: position 24,732 of record NZ_LMEF01000003.1, on the reverse strand, counting down.
ACATTCCTAATTTTTGCTCGGGAGTTTGAGGAAATTCTTTGTTCCAAAGTATGATTTCCCAATACAAAGCCCAGCCTTCCATCCAAAACGGTGTATCAAAAGGCTGACGATACGACTTATAACGGCTGTTCATAAAAAACTGCAGATTATGTCCCGGAAGTAATTCGTGCTGAACCGTTGCAAAAGAAAAATTGGGGTTGTTACCTCGCATACTCATCAATTTATCTTTCTGATCCATATCTTTTGTTGGATAAGAAATGCTGATTTCCCAGCCTCCGGTAAAAAACGGATTTATTTTTTGTCGTTCCGGTATCATCATAATCATCTGCCAGGTTTCTTTTGTCAAATCCGGCAATGTGATTAAATCTCTGTCTTCTATAAATTTAACCGATTGATTGTATAAAGAAGTAATCGCTTGTGGCTGTTCGCCTGCCGGAACATAAGTATCTTTAACGTGTTCCAGAGCTTTTTTCCAATCGTTTCCATAACCTAATTCTGTAGCCGCTTTGATCATTTCTTTTTTGCACCATTCAAATTGACTTTGTGCTGCTGATATTAATTCTTCGGGAGAATAGGGAATGTATTCGTATGCTAAACTTTTGATGATAGCTTCTCTTCCGATTGGTTTTCCAACAATCCCGCTTCCATCATCTTTTATACTTGTTTGTGAATAGTTTGTTTTTAAAAAATCTTCATACGTTTTGAGTTTCTCTGATAGTTTTTTATACGCTTTTTCCATCCACCAGGTAAAATCAGGATCATAACTGTAATAAAACTCATAAGCTTCTTTTAATGATTGCTCAAAAGAAGCTACCGATCTTGCGGCTTTATCTGCTGCAAACCAATCTTTAAAAGGTTTGGTTTTTAATAACTCTGTTTTTTTATCAATACTATTTCCGGCAACATCAAACGCTTTGGCCAATTGATTGGAAACTGGTTTTTTTCCTCTTCTTCTTTCTTGTATAAACAGCGTAATATCAGCTGAAAAATCCAAAACTGATGCCACCTCTTTATAGCCTTTGTATTCTATTTGCAGAAAATAATTTTCTTTGTCTATCAGATTTTTCAATAGTAGATAATCTACTTTTCCTTCTTTGGATAAATTTTTAAAGTCGATATTTTTTACTGTTTTTGACCAATCGACATAAAATTTAGAAAACCGTTCATAATATTCTTCCGACTCCTTATTGGAATAAAAATTTTGCAGTGCCGTTTTATCTGCCTGAAAAGTATTCACAACATCTATAAGTTCGCTGGAAAACGAAGGCGTTATCATAAATAAGAATAAAATGAGGCTTAGAATTGTTTTTTTCATGCTCTTGGTTTGATGGTTCTAAATATTTTTTTTGCCACTAATTGCACGAATTTTCACGAATTAATTAGTGTAAATTAGTGTAATTAGCGGCGAACTTTTTTAGCTGTTTTTAATCTATTACCTTAACGTAACATCCAGATAAACCGAATGACGTCCGTAGCTTTCATAGAAAGGTTTATAAGAAACTCCGTCTATCGTAAACTCTAATTTTTTAGGATCTCCACTAATTGATTTGCTGATATCTTTAACATCTAAAGTTACTTTTCGCCAATCTTTAAGTGGTTCGGTTTCCTGAGCTGCCAATAAGATTGGTCCATAAAACAAACTGGCGATATTTTGCTGATCCATAACAGGTTCTAAATGAAACTCAAAGGGCATACGCAATTCAATTACATCGCCGTCTTTCCATTTTCTATTCAATGTAAGATAACTTCCGGGCTGTGTTTTTACTTTTTCGGACTTGCCGTTTATCTTCACAAAAAATCCTTTGGTTGCCCAATGAGGCACACGCACTTTAAGATCGAACTTGCCATTTCCTTTGATGGTTAATTTGGTAAAATCTTCATTAGGAAAATCTGTTGTTTGTTCTACAATTATGTTCTTTTCTGTCCATTTTAATATTGAAGGCACGTACAGATTTACATAAAGTGCATTATTACCGACACTTTTAAAATAAATGGAATTCTGAAATTTTGTATTGCTTTCAATAGCAGTTCCATTACAACAGGTAAAGCCTGTCATGTGTGCATTTCCAAATTGTTTTACAGAGCTCGGTCTCAAAGGCACATGATACGTATTGGCCGGACTATTCTCGGCTACTGACGAAAGAATATGATTGTATAAACCGCGCTCGTAATAATCCATTAACTCTGCACGCTGATCGTAAAGAAATAAATCTCCGGTTAATTTAAGCATGTTGTAAGTCGCACAAGTTTCATTTTGACCTCCTGATGAAAAACCATTTTCATAAATCGTCGCGGGCTGACTGATAAAACATTCTGCATTTGCCGGATTACGGGCTCCCGCAACTCCTCCGATGCTGTACATATAATCATTTACGGTTTTGTACCAAAAATTATCGGCAATACGGTAGTAGTCCGGTGTATTAGAATCACGGTACATTTCTAATGCTCCCATAATTTGTGGAATGTGCTGGTTGGCATGCAATCCTCTAAAAGTATCTACATTTTTAGCCAGTCCATGTGTGTGGTTAGCATCACCGTAAAACACTTTAATATTGTCAAATAATTGCGCTACTTCTAAATAATGAGGATCTTTTGTAATTCTGTACAATCTTGCCATAGCCTCGTTCATTCCGCCAAATTCTCCGGCGATATAGCGGTTCCACATACTAATAAGCGTTTCCGTTGGCAGTTTTTTCATACGGGCATAAACCCAATCTCCCATTCCTTTGGCCGTTTCAAGTGCTTTTTCATTACCACTGACTTCGTAAACATCCATCAATCCGGCAAGAATTTTATGTAACGTATAATAAGGTGCCCAAATTTGAGTTTTCTGTCCTCCGTAAGTCGCTCCATTTTCTAACATTATAAATTGATCCGGAGGATAAGCACTGATAAATCCTTTTCCCCAATTTTGATAGTCGGTGCGAATCCCTTCCGGACTCAAATCTGAATCATAAGTCGTTTTACCAGGTCCTGGTGGCACAGCAGTTGGATCTGACACAAACTTTCCTCCAATTTCTTTTGGATTTCCGGAAAGTTGTGCTAATTGATACAGCGTGTTGACCATGTACTCCATTTTATTGGCAAAATTAGCCTGAAGCGTTTTATCATAACCCGTACTCGCATAGGCCTGAGCAATTGCAGTTAAGTAATGTCCTGTAGCATGACCGCGCAACTTGGTTTCCTGAGTATCCCAAACGCCAAGCGGTTCTGCTTCTTTTGGTTGTTTTTGCCCAAAAGCATTGCGAAACATATACAAAAAAGAATCCGGATCTGTCGTTGCAAGCGTGCTCAGGAACTTGTCGCGATTTTCTATAAATTTGGTTTGGTGCCCTTCATGATCAGCATTCAATACCACCTGATCTAATTTGAAAACTTCCAATTTACGTTCTGGTGTTGCAGTTTCTTTTGCTTCTTTGACAGTTACAATCGCTTTTGGTTTTAAGTCTGTACCTGAAACACTTCCGGTTACGGTATATTGTCCGCTTTTAAGTACTTGGCTGTTATCCTTCGGCGAAGGCCAAATTACGCGAACCTCAGGACCTTCAATTCCATTACTATAAACCCCTTTTAAATAACTTGGTAATCGTGGAAGTGATCCTACAACGGTTTGCACATTAACATCTGAAACGCTCGTCAGGAACTGATTATAAAGCTGTGGAGTTGTTGTGGCAAACTTTGGCAAATCTGCTGTTTGTTCTTCTCCTGATTCTTCTTCCTGACCTTCTTTCAAAGCATTGTTATAGATTCTGGTAATTTGTTTGTCTGTTAATGGAACTCTGTAAATTCTGAAATCATGCAACTTTGCATTTAGATAAATATTGCCTTCTGCCAACGATTTCCCTATGTAAAGCCTGTTTTTTTCTGCCGAATTATAATCGAATAATTTTGCCAGATCCAGTGCTGCATTCTTGGTTTCGCTCACCAATACTCCATTCACGTAAGTGCTAATTAATTTTGAAGGAATATTTATTACCACCGCCACATGATTCCATTTGCCGGTTTCTAAAGGTGGTGCTTTTGTGTTGTATTTTACGCCAATTTCCGTAGCAACTTCGGTCTGAATTTCGTCTTTTTCTGTTCCTGTGGGCGCGAAAAATAAATGTGAATTCGTGTTTTTCCCAAAATCAAAAAATCGCTGATCTTTTTGTGCAGAACGTAAATAAATCCATCCCGAAATACTTAGTGATTCTTCTCCAATTAATCCGTCACCGGGAATTGAAACATACGCTTTGCTATCTGCCGGCAAAGAAAGTACTCTGCCAAACTGTTCATCATTTACAAACCGGGCTTGAGAATTCTGAATTTTACCATGCAAATTATTTCGCGACCAGTCTTTTGCATCGCCATCAAAAACGTAGCGGGCAATCAATCCGGTTTCACCAATTCCGTCTAAAATCTGATCACCATTTTGAGCCTGTACTTTTATTGCACACGATGCCCAAAAAGTTAGTATTACACAAATAAATAACTGATATTTTTTCATCATTATTTCTTTTTCTTCTGATTTACAAAATCTTTATTTTTTCTCCTTTTCAGGAATTTTCTACTTATAAATTTCCTCCCAGGTTGGCGGGATAACTCCTAACAAATGCTGCACAAAATAATCCCTGCGTTTGCGTTCTCCAAAATCCCCACCGGCAGAATGTCCCAGTCCGGGAACGATTACTAATTCGAAATTTTTATTGGCCTTTACCAGGGCATTTGCAAATTGCATCGTTGAAGCCGGATCAACATTATCATCCAACTCCCCCAGAATCAACATCAGATTTCCATTTAATTGTGCCGCGTTGGCCGTATTGGAGCATGCCTCATATTCAGGGCCAACCGGGTAGCCCATCCATTGTTCATTCCACCACATTTTATCCATTCGGTTATCGTGACAACCGCAAGATGCTACGGCAACATCATAAAAATCAGAATTAAAAACCAAAGCAGCTCCGGCATTTTGTCCACCTGCAGATGTTCCATGAATGCCCACCTTATCAATATTCATGTAAGGATATTTGGCAGCGGCTGCTTTTATCCAAAGTTTTCTATCGGGGAAACCTCCATCTTTTAAATTTTTCCAGCATACATCATGAAAAGCTTTCGAGCGATTTGAAGTTCCCATTCCGTCAATCTGAACCACAATAAATCCTAATTCAGCCAGAGACGACATTGCCCAATAATAAGGCTGAAAATTCTTTGGAACAAATGAATCCTGCGGACCTGCATAAATATATTCAATAATTGGATATTTACGATTGGGATCAAAAGTAGTGGGGCGTACAATAACTCCCCAAATATCTGTTTTACCATCTCTTGCTTTGGCTGTAAAAACTTCTGGTGCTGTCCAACCTGTTTTCTGTAGTGCCGAAATATCGGCCTTTTGCATTTCTACAATTGTTTTTTGAGAGTCTATACTTTTTAAAACCGTAATAGGCGCGGCATCTACTCTGGAATATTGATCGACATAATATTTATAATCCGGCGAAAAAGTCACTTTATGATTGCCATTTTCGGTGGTTAATCTTGTGAAATTTTTTCCGTTAAAATCGATTCTGCAAAACTGCAGCAAATAGGGATCCTGATCTTTGTCTAACCCGCTTGCGGTAAAATAGATTTGCTTTTTCTCTTCATCAACTTTTACTACTTCCCTTACTGGCCAGTTTCCTTTGGTAATCTGATTTTTTACTTTTCCGGTAATGGCATCGTATACATACAAATGATTCCATCCGTCGCGCTCTGAAGCCCAAATAATTTCATTGCTTTTTTTGATGTCGTAGCGGTATCTTTTTCCGCTGTATTCAACAAAGGTCGGGCTGGTTTCTTCAATAATAGCCTTCACTTTTCCGGTTGCGGAATTAACTTCCAGAACGCGATATATCTGATGTCCTCTTTGATTGTATTCAAAAGTAAAAGCACTGCTGTCGTCTTTCCATTTTATCTCTGAAAGCTCATATTGTTCCTGAAACAAATCTGTAGCAACAGGAATTTGTTTTTTTGAAGCTACAACAAACAATTGCGGACTTTTAAAAGGTAATTGATCTCCGGGTTTTAAATAATCCCTGGTTTGCAACTTTGGCTGAAACTGATCTTTTGGACTTGATTCTATAAAGTAAATTTTATGCTCTTCACCAGGTCTCATTTTATACGCCATAATTTCAAGACTATTTGGCGACCATTGCAGGTATGACGAATAATAAAATCCCTTTGAGCCGTCATAACTTAACTGGGTTTCTACTTTTGTTTTTTTGTTTTTTATGTATAAATTATAATTTTTAATGTAGGCTACTTGCAGAGAATCCGGAGAACCAACAGGTTTATTCCCTAATTCATCAAAATTTCCACCCCAATAATCATCTTTTTTCAATGGTATTTTATAGGACCCTATTTTAGTTAATTCGTATGTATTTAAATTACAGGAAAACTTAAGTGAGTCTGTTGTAAATACTAATATTGACAAGCTTTTATCAAACTCTAAATTCTCAATTGGAAGATCTTTGGATTTGATATCTTTTCCTAAATTTTTTGAAAGTGACTGCCCTAATCTATCATGATCAAAAGCAACTGTTTGTTTTTGCTGTTTAGTATCAACCAAAAGAAATTCTTTTCCTTTCAACAGATTATTGCTATACCAAACATAATCATTCCCAATCCAATGAAATTCTTTGGGAGCGTTGGTCACCTTATTTTTGAATAAAGAATCTACTGCGTTTGCTCTTTTGTATTCCTTCAATGTACCTTGCGCCTGACTGATCAAACACCATGAAAGTGTTAAAAATACATTTATTTTTTTGCTAGTTGTCATCATAATTTAAATAGTAATAAAAATATATAATATTGATTGATGGCTATGGGTTAATATTAACAGATAGTAATATTATATTATCCATTGAAAATGAAATTTGAGGAAAATCAGTTATTAAATACTAATTACGGGTTGAAATCAAGTTTTTCTTAGCAGCATAAAAATAAGAAAAAGTAAATTTTAAATATTCTTTCGATGATTAAACCTGACAGATTTTAAAAACCTGTCAGGTTTAAACTAAAAGTTAAAATTAATTTGAAGTTTTTTCTTTGATCAGATAATAAATTGGAATACCCATCAACATAATTAAAACGCCCCAGCCACAAGTTGAAAATTTTGTGAACAATAAAGAAACACAAACAGCCGATGCAATTACAATATACAATAAGGGTAAAAATGGATATCCGATTGCTTTGTATGGGCGAACTGCATCTGGCATTTTTTTACGAAGACGCATAATTCCATAAATGGTCAGGATGTAGAAAATTAGGACAATGATAATTACAAAGTCTAATAAATCTCCGTATTTACCTGTAAGACATAATACTGAAGCCCAAATACATTGTGCCCAAAGTGCCCAAGCGGGAACACTTGCCTGATTCAATACTGCTGCTTTTTTAAAAAACAAACCATCATTTGCCATCGTATAATAAACTCTGGCTCCGGCCATAATTAATCCGTTATTACAGGCAAAAGTAGAGATCATAATCATTAGCGCAATGATAAGCGTTCCGATATCTCCAAAAATATAATCTGAAGCGACCACTGCTACCCTATCCGATTTTGCTGTTGCAATTTCGCTAAGTGGAATAACAGCTACATACATTAAATTGGTCAATACATAAATAATGGTTACAATTAGGGTTCCCAAAAACATGCTTAAACCCACATTTCTTTTTGGGTTTTTAATTTCCCCTGCAATAAAAGTTACCCCGGTCCAGGAATCACTTGAAAACAGGGTCCCAACCATAGCAGCCGATATTCCGGAAATTAATGCTGTAGTATTAATTGGCATCCACGAACCTGTGTCTGTATTAAAAGAATGTGGTGTCCAGGCATCTGTCCAGTTGGCATTCCAGATAGAAGCTTTAGCCGCCAGAGTAAATCCGAATATAATTAATCCTGAAATGGATACTATTTTTATAATAGTCAGAATCGTTTGCAGAATTTTGCTGTTTTTTACTCCGCGCGTGTTTAAATAGGTCAGAAAAATAATGGTTACGATAGAAACAATCTGTGCTACATTGAGTTTAAAACTGCCTATTTCATATAAAACATTTTCATCGCTGACAGCCGGAATTAAATAGGCGGCAAATTTTGAAAATGCCACTCCAACTGCTGCAATGGTTCCGGTTTGGATAACAGCGAAAAAGCTCCAGCCATACAAAAAGGCTACTAATTTGTTATAGGCCTCTTTAAGATAAACATATTGCCCGCCGGCATTGGGAAACATGGCACTTAATTCTCCGTAACTTACTGCGGCAATCATCGTAATGATTCCTGAAATGAGCCATATCAAAATAAGCCATCCGGTCGATCCTACCTGTCTGGCAATATCGGCACTTACAATAAATATTCCGGATCCAATCATGGAACCTACCACAAGCATGGTTCCGTCGAGAAGCCCGAGTTCTTTTTTAAATTCTTCCTGATTATTATCTGTCATTATTTGGTTGTTTTTTGGTTGTTTTTGTTAGGTATGCGAAAAGGTTGTATTGAATCTAAATTGAGTTAAGATTTAGATTTTCAGATCATCAGTCTAAATATTTTATGATATAATATTTCAATTTTAAAGCTCCAGCGGAGCATGATATTAATAGTTGAATTTTAGATTATTTTATAAGAGCTCCAGCGGAGCGAAATATTTATAGCAAACGGAGCAGTGTATGCATTTTATGGAGAAATATTTCACCCCGATGGGGTTCAATAAAACGACGTATTCTTTTTCTATAAATATTACGCCCTTTCAGGGCTAGGAACCTATATGTTTTATTCTAAATAAAAAATCAGCTTCAATTTTGGTTAGAAAATGAAGCTGATTTTTTTAGAGTTGAAACATTTGGGTATCTACAGAAGTAGTTTTCTCGGAAATGATTTCCTCTACTATTTTTCCTGTTGCAGGTGCCAGGCTTAAGCCCATCATGGCGTGTCCGGTAACCAAAGTTAAATTTTTAAGTTTTTTATCTCGAGCAATTATCGGCATTCCAGATGGTGTGCAAGGTCTGAATCCGAACCAGGTTTCTTCTTCTTTGGGCATATTGATTTTTAAGTCCGGATAAAAATCATTGATCGAATTCACGATTCCCTGAAGTCTGTTCTGATTGATTTTGGTGTCATTGGTGTGTGTTATTTCCATTGTTCCTCCAAAACGAATATCATTATTCATAGGCGTAACCGCTACTTTTCCTTCACACAAAATACTTGGAATTGAAGGTTTGTGGTTTTGATTTTTTAGCGTAAAACTGTAGCCTTTTCCAGGTAATATTGAAATGTTGACATTTAATTTTTTAGCAATGTGTGGACTCCATGATCCTGTTGCCAGAACGACTTCATCTGTTGTAAAACTGCCTTTATCTGTTATGATTTCAGTGACCGTATTATTTTTTAAAACAAAATCATTTACCGTTGTCAAAGCATGAATTTCTACCTTCAACTGACTTAATTGTTCTTTTAAAAACTGCATGAATTTCTGCGGATAAACATGCGCATCACTTTTATAATGTACACCGCCGATGACGTTTGTAGCCGTTCCTGTTTCTAATTTTGAAACATCCTCTTTTGACAAAAAATCAACTTCTAAACCTAATTCTTCTGCCAATTTTCCTTCGTGATGAATTTCTTCGGCGGTTTTATCAGTTTTGTAAAGCATTAAAAGTCCTTTTTCTTCATAAAAAAAAGAGTTGTTCTGCCTTGCAAAATCCTGATAGAGCTCCTTACTCAAAAGCGATAAATCACAGAGAGCCGGCATTGCTTTTTCAACATGTTTTAAATTGGCATGTTTATAGAACTGCAGTCCCCATTTCATTAAATCCATACTCAAACGAGGTTTAACATAAAACGGACTTTGGCTGTCAAACATCCATTTTATTCCCTGTGCAATCATGCCGGGCTGTGCCAGCGGAATTATATGCGAGGGAACAATCATTCCCGCGTTTCCATAAGAACAGCCGTCATTCATATCTGATTTATCAAAAACAACTACTTCATACCCTTCTTTGGCCAGATAATAGGCTGAACACAGACCTATTATCCCTCCGCCAATTATACTGACTTTTTTCATTAGTATTATAAATTTCAAATCATTGGCAGGAAAGTATTCTGTAAACCAATGTTTTTTTACATTATCACTTTTTTTAGATCACCTGAAAACCAAACGCATACGGATCATCATCTTCATCAATAATGATATTGTTATAACCGTAAACTTTGGCCCAGCCCTGAATACTTGGTACTATGGCTTTGATATCTCCTATTGAAGTTTCTTCTTCTACCCTGCCAATAAATTTGCTTCCAATAAAACTCTCATGAATATAGTCTTCCCCTTTTTTGAGTTTCCCTTTGGCATGAAGTTGTGCGATTCTGGCTGAGGTTCCGGTTCCGCACGGAGAACGATCGATTGCTTTGTCTCCATAAAAAACTGCATTTCTGCCTGATGAAGTGGGATCTATAGGATCGCCTGTCCAGAGCATATGGCTCACATCGCGGATGGTATCATTTTCCGGATGAATGAAGAGATTTGGGTATTTTTCATTAATACGTTTGCGAACTTCCTGACTGTACTGCACAATTTTTCCTGCTGTAAAATCCTGAACACCTGAAAAATTTTGCTGCGGATCTACAATAGCGTAATAATTCCCACCATAAGCGACATCAAAAACAATTTCGCCTAACTCCGGGCAATCAATAGTCAAGCCTTCGGCAGCTAAATATGATTTTACATTGGTCAAACGTACCCAATCCACTTTTTTTCCGGTTTGTTGGTATTCTATTTGAACCAAACCTGCTGGAGCTTCCATTTTTATCTTCCCGGGAATTTTAGGGATAACCAAACCTTCTTCAATTGCAATAGTGATCGTTCCAATGGTTCCGTGCCCGCACATAGGCAGACAACCGGAAGTCTCGATAAATAAGATTCCAAAATCATTTTCAGGATTACTTGGCGGATATAATATGCTCCCGCTCATCATGTCATGCCCCCGAGGTTCAAACATAAGTCCTTTACGAATCCAGTCAAATTCTTTTAGGAAATGCTGACGTTTTTCGCTCATGTTGTTTCCAATCAAATTGGGACCACCGCCAGCCACAACTCTTACGGGATTTCCGCAGGTATGGGCATCTACGCAAAAAAAGGTTTTTCTAGGCATATATTAAATGGTGTTCTGGGTTACTATGTCATTTACTACTCTGTTAATTCCTAACGGATTTTTATCCTGCAGTGCTTGTGGAAGCAATTCATCGGGCCAGTCCTGAAAAGTTACCGGACGAACCCATCTTTTGACTGCCGTTAATCCTACGGAGGTAAATTTGCTGTCTGAACTTGCCGGAAAAGGCCCGCCGTGTGTCATTCCGGAACAAACTTCAACTCCTGTCGGAACATTGTTAAATATTAAACGCCCCACTTTATTTTTAAGATTTTGAATTACTTCTTTAAAATCTCCATATTCTTTTAAATCAGCATTTAAAATGGTTCCGGTTAATTGTCCTTCTAAATCCAAAATAATTTCATTGAGCTGCTCTATATCATCGCATTTAACAACAACAGAAAAAGGCCCAAAAACTTCCTTATGAAATGTTTTGTTTTTTAAGAAAATATCGCCATCGACCGTAATTACGTTTTGCAATGCATAGTTTGGTTTTATTTCTCTGTTTAAAGTCGTTTGTTGCGTATATCCCGACTGCCCCAGCACTTCTGATTTCAGGGTTTCATATTGCTTTTTGATATTGGGATGTAGCATGCAAGCTGGCTCTAATTTATCAATCTCCAAAGCTAAAATAGTAATAAAATAATCCAGTTCGTTGCTTTTTATTCCTAAAATAAGACCGGGATTTGTGCAAAACTGACCCGTTCCGGCCACAATTGATGCGGCATAATTTTTAGCCCATTTTTCGCTCTCGGTTTTTAAAACTGAGGGTAAAACCAACACCGGGTTAATAGAACCCATTTCTGCATAAACAGGAATTGGAATAGCTCTGTTGGCGGCAATTTTACAAAGTGCGGTTCCGCCTTTTATACTTCCTGTAAAACCAACTGCTTTTATAGAAGGATGTTCTACTAAAGCTACTCCAACTTCTATACCGCTGCTGTTCAAATTAGAAAATACACCATTTGGCATTCCTGTTCTTTTGGCTGCCTTAATAACTGCCGAAGCTACCATTTCACCTGTTCCGGCATGGAGCGGATGCGATTTCACCACTACAGGACAACCAGCCGCCAATGCACTCGCTGTATCTCCTCCTGCAGTAGAAAAAGCAAGCGGAAAATTACTCGCTCCAAAAATAACTACGGGTCCAATTGGAATCTGCAGCCTGCGGATATCGGGTTTGCCTTCTGTTTTATTGATAATGGCTTCTACCCAGGAACCTTCGCGTAGCATTGTTGCAAATGCCCTGAGTTGTCCGGTAGTTCTGCTTCGCTCACCGTTGGCTCTTCCAGCCGGAAGACCTGACTCCTGAATATAAGTTGCTAATAACTCCTCACCCAATGCTTCAATTTCCTCGGCGATAGCGTCCAGGAAATCTGCTTTTTTTACGTCTTCAATGGTTCCATAAATTTTAAAAGCTTCTTCGGCTAATGCTACAGCCTGAGAAATTTCATCTTCACTGGCCTCAAAAAAAAGAGTTTCATTCTCCGAATTTTCTTCCGGATTGATGGTTTTGAATGTCGTTTTACCTTTTGCGGAAAGCACATCTCCAATATAATTTTTTCCTGTAGTCATCGCTTTCTATTAAAGTTTAATTAAATGTTTTTGTAAGCTGGCAAAACGGGTCTGTTTTTCATTGCAAAATCAATGATCGCCAATACACGTTCTCTCTCAGCTCCTTGTAACGGTAATCTTGGTGCTCTCACATTTTCTGTTCCAAGTCCTGTTGCTACTTCTGCCAATTTGATGTTCTGTACCAACTGAGGTGAAATATCCAGTTCAAGTAATGGCATAAACCATCTGTAAATAGCTAAAGCCTGGTCAATCTTTCCGGCTTTTACCAATTTATAAATAGCAACAGTTTCAGCAGGATAGGCCACAACCAAACCGGCAACCCATCCATCGGCTCCGGCCACCAAACTTTCAAGAGCCAGGGTATCCACTCCGCACAGTACTTTTAATCGGTCTCCAAAACGGTTTCTGATTCTCGTTACATTGCTGATGTCCCTTGTTGATTCTTTGACTGCCTGAATATTTTCCAGTTTTAAAAGTTCTTCGAACATGTCAAGAGTTACCTCAATTTTATAATCTACAGGATTGTTGTAAATCATAATAGGCAATGAAGTGCTTTTTGCAATTTCTTTGAAATAGACCACTGTTTCATGATCTGTTGCCTTGTATCGCATTGGTGGCAAGAGCATAAGACCATTTACGCCTAACTCTTCAGCGCGTTTTGCCAGAGTTATTGCTTCGCTTGTGGTCTGTTCTGCAATATTTACGATAACCGGAATCTTCCCTTCCACTATTCGTAAAGTGTTATTTATTAAAACCTCTTTTTCTTCTTTGGTTAATGTACTGGCTTCACCAAGGGTTCCCCCAAGTATGATTCCATTAACTCCAGCATCAATTTGTGCTTTAATATTTTTTTCGAACATTACCAGGTCCAATTGACCTTCTGCTGTAAACTTTGTCGTTACAGCCGGCATTACGCCTTCCCAATTTATTTTCATATTCTCAATTTTTATCAAAAATAAAGCTTATACAAAAGAGCTCCTTTGTCATTATTAGCCTATATCAGGACTATATTACCCCATCTATTGTATAATCTGATTTTTTTGATAATATTTACATAACTAAAAACATTCCGTTGAAAATCCTGCCATTTAAAATACCAAAAACTGAGAGAGAAGCCCTTATTTATCAGGAAGATATTGAGCGCGTTTTCTACGACCAACTGCATCAGCATGAAGAAATTCAGATTAGCTATATTGCAAAAGGTTCAGGAACTTTAATTGTCGGAGATTCGATAAACGATTATAAGGAAGAAGATATTTTGGTAATTGGTGAGAATGTTCCCCATGTTTTTAGAAGTAATACTGAGGCCAGTCCCGAATCTGTGATGCTGACTTTGTTTTTTACCAAAACCTCTTTTGGAAAAGATTTTTTCAGCCTTAATGATATGAGTAGTCTCGAAGATTTTTTTAAGGAATCTGAATATGGTATGAAGATTTTATCAAATCAAAAGAAAATAATTCATCATTTTACCAAACTAAAAAAACAGAATAAAATACAGCGCATTGCTTCATTTTTAAAGATCATAAACATTATTATTACTTCAGAGAAAACACCTCTTTCGTCCTTTGTTTACAAAAAGAAATATACGGATGATGAAGGCCGCAGAATGAGCGCCGTTTTTGAATATGCAATCGAATACTATCATCAGAATATTACTTTGGACGAGGTGGCCGAGAAGGCCAATATGAGTAAAAATGCATTTTGTCGTTATTTTAAAAAACGCACCAATAAGACTTTTTTTCAGTTTTTGATTGAAATCAGAATTGAAAATGCCTGCAAATTACTACACCATAAAAAAGATCTTTCTATAGCCTCAATATCTGAGCTTTGCGGATTTCAGGACATTGCCAATTTCAACAGAAAGTTTAAGGAATTAAAAGGAGTTTCTCCTTCTCATTATCGTTCCCAACTTTAATTTATTATAATTTAAGAACATCTCGGACAAAACAAATTTCTTCATTTTTAATTTATAGTCCATAACAGAATAACTTTAAAATAAAAAGCTATTCCCTAAATTAGGGAATAGCTTTTCAAACACTTTATAATTACAAGCAACCAACTTGCAATTCCTTTTATCACAGTAACTTCTTTTAGTATCCTGGATTTTGCTTTAAATTTTTATTCGTATTTAACTCTTCTAATCCTATTGGGAATAGAGTTGTATAATCTCCTTTTGGAACATGATTATACCAATTCTTTTTCTGATAAACCCCAAAACGGATCATGTCTGTTCTTCTTCTGGCCTCCGCTGCAAATTCCCATCCCAGCTCGTCCAGGAATCTACCATAAAGAACTGTCGTTTGATCGCCAGGCTTATCGATAGTTCCATTTTCTGCCAGTGTACCATATTTAAATACTGAGTTTTGTTGAAGTTGTGCTCCTGTAACAACGGCATCAGCAGGATTATCAAAAGATCTGATTCTGACTTCAGTTACTAACTGAGCAGCTGCATCGCTTTGATTTGTTCTTAGTAAACATTCCGCTTTCATCATTAAAACGTCAGTATATCTTAAAAAAGGAAAATCATTATTAAGACTTGATCTCGCACCGCGCTGAATTTGGAATTTCCCACATCTAAAACCTTCAGTTTCCTCGCAGAAATAAATACTTGGCATTTCCTTAGTCAATGTAAAGACTATACTTCCATCATCTATGTTATATTGATTTCCCATAAGCCAGGTATCTTTCAAACGATTATCTTTTGGGTTATAAGTGTCTATAAATTGTGGATTACAGCTTGAACCACCCCATGGCTGTGCTTCCATTCCGAATACTTTTCTGTGGCTTGGCAATAGCATTTTCATGTGAGCACCAAAACCGCCGGCATAAATTTGATCATAAGGTATTGCAAAAACCATTTCCGGATTGGTTTCGTTTGTTGCACTAAAAATTGCCTTATAAGAATCTGATTTTTTGAATAAACCACTTTGTATGATTTTATCGCATGCCTCGATACATTTTTGCCATTGTGGAGTTCCTGTATATACCTCAGCATTTAAGTATACTTTGGCTAAAACATGATATGCTGACCATTGCGTCATACGTCCATAAGTAGTCTTATCTACTTTTGCTGGTAATTGCGGAATTACTTCATTTAACTCACTCACAATAAAATTATAAACTTCAAGTCTGGTATTTTGCTCCGGCAGTTTATCACTATAATTAGGAATAATAGGAACATTGCCATGTGTATCTACCAAGATAGAATAATACAGCGCTCTTACTGCTCTCATTTCTGCCAGAATAGCTGTTTTTTGTTCTGCACTAATAGGAAATTTTCCAGATTCCATTTGAAGCATAACCCTATTGGCTGCATTAATTCCGTTAAAACAAGTTATCCAGGTGTTTCGTGGCTGCCAATCTGTTTTAGTCCATTCATGAAAGTGCATTCTTTTGTAAGTTCCTCCATCGTCCCATCCATTTGGTCTTGTCGGCGTAACAAATGCATCTCCTGGTTCTTCCTGCAAATCAAACAAACCCTGCCAATCCATAACATATCTCATAGGCGTGTATGCAGAGGCCATAATAGCCACAATATCTGATTCTGAAGGGACAAAATTTGATTCTGTTACTTCTGAAAATACTTTTTCATCTAAGTCAGTACAGCCAGACAATGATAAGCCTGCCGTAATAATTAAGCCGAAATATAAAATCTTCTTTTTAAGGAAAGATAATTGATTTATTAAATTTTTCATATCTCTTATTTTTAAAGTGTGATGTTAAGTCCAATTGAAAATGATCTTGTTGACGGGTATTTATCCCTGTCATCATTACCAGGAAATAACCCATCTCTGTTTACCTCAGGATCAATTCCTTTATAACTCGTGAAAGTGGCCAGGTTACTTCCGGAAGCATAAATTCTTAAAGTATCAATAAATTTGAAAGTCGATTTAGGAAGTGTAAAACCGATGGTAATATTATCGATTTTTAAGAAGTCTCCATCTTCTACGTAATAACTAACATAACGCTGTACATCATTTAATACCGCCTTGTCATATACTTTGTCGTATGCCGAATCTAAAGTGTTGTATGCAATTGTTGGGTTTTCATAAAACATTCTGGAAAAATTCAAAATCTGATAATCCATTGCACCTCTTAAATTGACATTCATATCCCAGTTTTTATAACGAACTGCATTGTTTATACTGTAATAGGATCTTGGCAGACCGTTTCCTAATATTTGTCGATCTTCGGTTGTTGCTTCGGTTGCCGGGATTCTTCTTCCGTCCGGTGTTTCAATAATCCAAATACCATCATCAGTAATATCCACACTTTTTAGACCGAAAAAATTTCCAATTGGCTGTCCTTCCTGAATACGATGTGTTGATATTTGGATGGGTTCTCCTGTATATCCTGTATCAAAAAAGTTATTGGTAAGCTGAAATTTATCATTGGATAATGATACCATTTTGTTGGTATTAGTAGAATAGGTAAGGTTTACAGTCCATATAAGATTATCGGTTTTTATTGGAGTAACATTTAACAGGAGTTCTAAACCTGAATTTTTAATTTCAGCTGCATTGGCGGCTATAGTACCATAAAAATAGGGAGGCGTTGGAACACTGTAATCCATAAGCGCGTCTTTGGTTGTTCTGCTATAATAATCAATTGCTCCGCTAATACGATCGTCAAAAAAGCCAAAATCTAAACCAAGATTAATTTCCTCTTTCTTCTCCCATTTTAAATCCGGGTTTGCATTTCTTGTCGGTACTAATTCTCTTATCCATTTTCCATCATTCAGGAAATAGTTCCCGTAAGTCAATCCGCTTAATGACTGATAATTTTCACCTGCATTAATTCCCGTAATACCAAAACCAGCTCTTAATTTTAGATTGTTAATCCATTTGGTATTCTTTAGGAAATCTTCATTATTTATACGCCATCCTGCAGAAACTCCGGGAAAATTACCCCATTTGTTATCTTCTCCAAATCGGGAAGATCCCTCGTGTCTAATACTTGCCATAAACAAATACTTATTGTCAAAGTTGTAAGTCATCCTGGCAAAAAATGCAATCAGCGTATTAGAAAATTTATCACTACCCATTCCTGCTTCACCAAGCTGAAGTCCCTGACCGGAACCAATATTATTGTATAAAAAGGCATCTGTAGGAAAACGTCTGTTTGTTGCCCAGAATCTTTCGGTTATATTATCCTCATAGTTATACCCTGCAAGTGCTGTCAGGTTATGTTTTCCGAAAGACTGCTTGTAATCCAATGTAAATTCACCATAATTGCCTCGGTAATCTTCTGCACTTCTGGAAGCAAAACCATCCTGTGCATATTTTACAGTTGAAACGTGGTTTTTTGTCTGATAAAACCCTTTCATAATTGAATTACCTTTTCTGGTATAAACACCCTTTAATTTAAAAAACTCATTAAAATCATAGCTCATACTAAAATCAAAACGTGTATTTCTAAACCTGTTTTCTCCAATAGTTTCTTCAATATAACCTACTGGATTATCATAAAAATAAACATCTCTTTCATTCCATTTTCCTTCATCATCTCTAATGGGTTCCGTTGGATTTCGGATAAGTGCCTGCCTGTATATATAGGGATCAAAACTAGTTCCGTCTCCTAAAGCATTATAAACCTGCTCACTTGCTATATAACCAATATTAGTTTTTAGTTTTTTGTCAAACATGGAATGGTTTACATCAACTCTTCCAGTCATTTTTTTATTGTCAGATTTTAAAAATATCCCGTCACCGCCTTTATAATTAATCGAAGCACTAATATTTGTCACATCACTTCCTCCTCTAAATAATACATTATGCGTTTGACTTAGTGCTGTACGGGTAATTTCATCAAGCCAATCTGTATTAGACCCGAAATCCTGACTATTTGCTCCAATAAATTTATATCCCTCGGCCATTTTTTCTCTTAATTGACCCGCATCCAGGAAGTTCATCTTATTACTTATTGTGGACACTGTAGTATAACCATTGTATTCAATTGTTGGCTTAGCATTGAAACTTCCACTCTTTGTCGTAATTATGACAACGCCATTCGTTCCTCGTGTTCCATAAATTGCAGTTGCAGATCCGTCTTTAAGAACATCAATAGAAGCAATATCTTCGGGAGCAACTGTTGTTAAGCTGCCCGGAACTCCATCTACCAAAATTAAAGGCTGACTAGTGCCTGAAAGAGACGAGAATCCTCTTAATTGAATTTGTGAACCTTCCGTTGGATCTCCGGAAGGTGCTGATACTGTAAGTCCAGCCACTTTCCCCTGAATTAACTGTGCGGCATCCCGTACATTTCCCTGTACAAAATCAGTGGATTTTACAGAAGCGATCGCACTTGTAACATCTCCTTTTTTTTGCGAACCATATCCAATTAAAACAACTTCAGTCAACTCATTTACCTCAGGTTCCAAAACTATATTCAGTACCTTTTTACCTCCTGATTTAATTTCTTTAGTTTTAAAACCTAAATAGGAAAAAACTAATATTGGATCATTTCCCTTAATCGTTATTTCAAAGTTTCCATCGAAATCACTTGCAACTGCATTAGTTGTGCTTTTCTCTAAAACTGATACTCCGGGAATTGGAATATTATTAGAATCTGTAATTTTACCGCTGATTTTCTGCTGAGAAAAAGCGCTAAAAACAACAAACAGAAATAAAATTGTATAGAACATCTTATCTCTGTAACAGGATGTTGCTGTACTTTTAAAAGCTTGTGTGGTTGGTTTCATAATTTAACAATATTGGTTAGTGTATTATTGACACTTGTAAAATTATGTTAAATTAGAGTTAACGAAAATGTTTATATTACCACATGCTAATACTATATTATCCGTTTTTTACACTATATATTACTTAATGATGAATTTACATACAATTTGCTAATAAATTACAATTAAAACTTACACATTTATAATTTTCAACCCAATAGAGGACTATTTTAGCAACTATAAACTAGCGTTGAAAAGGCTAAATACAGAAAGTTGTAGTAAAATTTCAGGCAAAACCTCAATAAAAAAACGTGTCTTGACAGGCTGAGGGATCACCAGTCAAGACACACCGCTATTAACTGAAGTACGCTAACACCAATCGCGGTGTTATGCTCCCATTAACATATTTCTTTTTCAATTAGAAAAAAGCAATTAACTGTAGTAAAAATATTTATTATATTCGCTTGAAGAAAAAAGGCAGCTTATAACGCAAACATTAATCGAAAAAAAAGTATGTTGGTGCCATTTTATAACTCCAATAAACAATTTTAGTGACAATCCTAAAATAATAGCCTAAACATCATACCGCCATTCTAATTTTTAAGAAATGCATGACCAATTATTGAACCTGATAACTACAAAAGTTGTACTTTCTAACTATGACAAAGAATTATGCAAAAAATATTTTGAACCTGTATCATTTTCAAAAAATAAAATTATTGAACAAGAAGGCATAGTTCCAAAATATCTTTATTTTGTTGTATCGGGTTTTATGCGATTGTTTCACTACAATAATTTAGGCGACGAAATTACAACGCATATCAACTGTCCCCCAGGATTTATCACCTCTTATAGTCATTTTATCAACCTTACAAAATCTAATGAAAATGTAGAATGTATTACTGAATGTGTGCTTTTGAGAATTGCTAAAGTTGACCTGGATTTTCTTGTTCAAAATAGTTCCTCCTTTAGGGATTTTAGTACTTGGGTATTTCAGCAATCAATTACATACAACGAAAACCGCTCAAAAGATTTGGCAACCTTAACGGCAGAACAGCGTTACAAAAAGTTAATTGATAATTATCCTCAAATTCTATACAATGTGCCTCTTCAATACATTGCTTCTTTTTTAGGAATGAACCCAAAAAGTTTGAGTAGAATTAGAAAACAAATGATTAAGTAACATTTGTGAAGCATATTTGAAGAATCATCTCCCAATTTTGTGCCGTAATAAAATTAAACAAAATGGCACAGAAAAATTTAGCCTTGGTTACGGGTGCAAATGGGCATCTTGGCAACAACTTAGTACGATTACTTATCAGCAAGGGTATTCCCGTAAGAGCTTCGGTTCGCAACATCAAAAACAAAGAACCTTTTATTGGTTTAAATTGTGAAGTAGTTCGATCTGATATTTCGGATAAACAATCCTTAGTAGACGCTTTGCAAGGTGTGGAAACATTTTATGCAGTTGGAGCAGTCTTTAAACTTTGGGCAAAAGATCCTAAAAAAGAAATTTATGATGTTAATCTTGAAGGTACAAAAAATATTGTTGAAGCCGCAGCAGAAGCAGGCGTAAAACGAATTGTGTATGTAAGCTCTATTGCTGCCCTAAATTATTCCATACTACCTACTAAAGAAAGTTATGGACAAAATCCAGACCGCCGGGATATGTACTACAATTCAAAAAATGACGGCGAAAAGTTAGCTTTTGAATTGGCCCAAAAATACAAGATAGAAATAGTTGCTGTTTTGCCATCTGCAATGATTGGGAGCAGTGCTTTTAAACCTTTAAGTGTTTCTTATAATATTATCTCTTTAATTCTTGAAAAGCAAATACCCGTTGAAACAAACATCACTTTAAATTGGATTGATGTAAAAGACGTTGCTGAAGGCTGTTATTTAGCAGCGACAAAAGGAAAAAATGGAGAACGCTATATTTTAGCAAATGAAAAGTGTACTTCCATAAAAGCAACAACACAAATTGCACAAGAGTTATTTCCAGACTTGAAAATAAAACTTCCTTTAGCAGTTCCAAAACCTATATTATTCACGATCGCCTGGTTTATGGAAATTGGTAGTTGGCTAAATGGTAAAGCTCCTTTATTGAGTATTAAAGACATTGCTATGTTTTCAGGGCTTCAACAAGATTTTGACATTACAAAAGCGAGGACAGAATTGGGTTTTAATCCAAAAAATTCGATACAAGCGGTCAAAGAGGCAATGGTATATTTGAAAGAAAGCAAAACATTTAAGTAGATAAGAGAATAATGTTAGCTAAAATCGGTTTGTACAAGTGGATTTATGAAGCAAATTAAACTTTTGTACTAAATTTGAAATAATAGAATTTTAATTATCTATCAAAATATTGATATAAGAACTTCCAAAATCAAATGACTTTGGAAGTAATTTATGGTGACCACTGGGTACAAAATTCGACTCTTTTATTGAAGGATTTATGTATCTAAATGAAGTTTAAATATTTTTAATTTTGTAATGGTATTGGCAATATTATTCAAATCTATTTACACAATTATCTATAACTATAAATTAAACTAAAAACAATTCTTCTTTATAAAAAACTCTAAATTAGCAATTGTATTAGAACTAACGGCTTAGATCTTTCCGAAACAGAAATGCTATTTTATAGTATATATAAGTTAATGATTAGACCATAACGACACAAATCAATATCGACTTAATAAAATAATTTTGTAAATGATTTCAATTAAAGAGTTAAATAAAGAGAAACTTGACGATTTTTTTCAATACCTGAAAATTCATCTTTCTGAAAATGGACAGAAGGGAATAACACTTTTTCAACCACTTTCTAAACATCAATCTGCACTTTCGGACGAATGGAAGGCAAAGTTTGAAGACGGAATGAATAAAAAAAATGAGGAAATTGGATGGAGAAAAATTTGGGTTGCAATAAACGAAGAAAACAAAATTGTTGGACACATTGACATTCGTCCTCAAAATCAATTAAATGCAGAACATAGAGTTTTACTTGGAATGGGTGTTGACAGTAGTTTTAGAAATTTGAAAATTGGTCAAACTTTATTAGAATTTATTATTGATTATTGTACAAATAATAGCAAAATTAGTTGGATTGATTTGCAGGTTTTGACCGATAATATTCCGGCAATCAGGCTTTACAAAAAAATGAATTTTGAGCAATTGAGTATAACAAAAGACATGTTTAGAATTGACAATATTTCTTATGATTATACTTCTATGACCTTGAATGTTGAAAATTAGATCAAAATCATAAAAAAATCCCGTATTTACCAGGATAATCATAAAAGGTATATAGCCTCTTTCTCCTCAAAACCCTAACTAAGTTATGGGTTTTGTTGTTTTTATAAATATTTACACCTTTATCCTAAAGAAGAGTTTATGAATAAAAAATATACTCCAGGAATAAATACCAATGACATTATGGGAACAAACCCTTTTGGAATTATTGTGAGCACAGTACTATTTAATGATCGTATTTCTTATCGGATAATACAAATAAAAAATCAGGTTATAAAACTTAACCAACCCACGATTACAGAACAAAATTAAATCACTTTTAAACAAACTAAAAGAATATTAAGACAACGAACTAATCATAGTTTAAGTTAACAAAAGCCCGATATATATCGGGCTTTTGTTTTTAAGAAATATTTTAACCCATTCCAGACAGCACTTTTAAAAATAAAAACTATAATCTAATTTAAATTTGTATTTTAGTTCGCAATGAAATTCAAAAGTATAAATTTTTTAATTTGTGAAAATATGCTGCGACCAATACTTCTCTTAGTAACTATTCTTCTAACTATTTCATGCAAAAAAGAAAATAAATCAGAAACACTTTCGGATTATTTTACGTACAATCAAAAAAACGCAGTTGAATCAGCTGGTGTACAAATGATTCCAATCAAAACACCTGTTGGAGAATTCAAGGTCTGGACAAAAAGATTTGGAAACAATCCTAAAATAAAAGTATTGCTACTACACGGCGGTCCGGCTATGACACATGAGTATATGGAATGTTTTGAGACTTTTTTTCAGCGTGAAGGCTTTGAATTTTACGAATATGATCAATTAGGTTCTTATTACAGTGATCAACCAAAAGATAGTAGTCTATGGACAACAGAACGATTTGTTGAAGAAGTAGAGCAAGTTCGTAAAGCTATTGGAGCGGACCAAAATAATTTTTACGTCTTAGGAAATTCATGGGGAGGAATTCTTGCAATGGAATATGCATTAAAATATCAAAAAAACCTTAAAGGCCTATTAGTTTCAAACATGGTCGCGAGTGCACCTGAATATGGAAAATATGCTGATGAAGTTTTGGCAAAACAAATGAAACCCGAAATTCTTACAGAAATTAGGGCATTAGAAGCTAAAAAAGATTTTGCTAATCCACGTTATATGGAATTACTAATTCCTAATTTTTACAAAGAGCATTTATGCCGATTAAAAGAATGGCCAGACGGTTTAAATAGAGCCAGTAAGCACATGAATGGAGAAGTATACACTATGATGCAAGGACCAAGCGAATTCGGAATTAACGGCCGTTTAGCCAAATGGGATGTAAAAAATCGTCTAAAAGAAATCACAATTCCAACCTTAATGATAGGTGCAAAATATGACACAATGGATCCAAAAGCCATGGAAGAACAAAGCAAATTAGTTCAAAATGGACGCTTTTTATATTGTCCAAACGGAAGTCATTTAGCAATGTGGGATGATCAAAAAGTCTTTATGAATGGTGTTATTAAGTTTATAAATGATGTTGATAATGGAAAAATTTAGTACTTAAAACCATATCAAAATTTAACATCAATGTATCAATTATAATAATTCATCCTATATAAGCAGCTAACCTTCAACAACAATCAAAAAACAGAAAACATCATTCCTTAATCATAATCTGGTCGTTTCCCTCCGGGTCGGGCTGTCCGCTGTATCTTTTGCGATAGGGGTTTTGGTTTGGGAAGAAGTCCAAGGCATCGCAAAAGGATGTCACTCCCATCCCTAACGCAGTCTACGGTAAACTAGAAGTGCAGTTTTCAGAACAAATCAGTTACAGTAACTGCTATTTAACCGCAAAGTTGGCAATCCCGAAGCCTCTTGATACGCAAAGTTCACCACAATAAGCCTTTGCGACCTTAATAAAGACAACAGCAAAAGACACAGTAAAAATCTTCACGCAACTTGCCGTAAAAAAACACAAAATGCTATAAAACAAAAAACCCCGTTTCGATAGAAACAGGGTTTTCAAAAGAAAGGCGACGACATACTCTCCCACATAACTGCAGTACCATCTGCGCAGG
>NZ_LMEF01000002.1 GCF_001427905.1 Flavobacterium sp. Root420 | reverse complement strand
TTTTCCTTATTTTGGGCCATTTTACCGCAAAGACGCAAAGGTATTCTCTCTTTGAACTTATATTCGCAAAGGTCGCAAAGCTGGATTTTACTTTGTTTTTCGTTGTCTTTATAACAGTATCATGGTGCAGAGTCTTCCTTTTTCTTCTGGAAACCTTCATCTTCTTTTGAAAACGACTCCCCTAGCCCCGATAGTCCCGAAGCCTCGGGAGGAAATCCTTTTGCTTTTTCCTTTAAAAAGCAAAAGATTGGAACGGATAGCGGGAATAGCTCCTGAATAAAATCCAAATTCCAATTTTCAATTACAAGAGCTTCTCCCAAAGTCTCGGGACGCTCAGCAGGACAAGAGGACTACTCTTATTATATTACAGTAGTATTTCATTCCTTATACATATATATGCATAAAAAACAAACCCGACAGCTTTTGGAAAACTGTCGGGTTAGAAATTATAATGTAGTAAAACAATTAATCAAAACGAATAGCCTTTACCGGTGAGATCTTGGTTATGATATAGGAAGGAATTAATAGTACCAGAAAACAAACCGTAACCGTTAGTAAATTCAACAATATTATATAACCCCAGTTTATATAGACTGGTGCTACGTTGACATAATAATTTTCGGGGTTTAAATGGATGACTCCGAATTGTTGCTGAATTAGCAATAATGAAATACCAATTAAGTTACCCCAGAAGAGTCCTCTTACAATAAGATAAAACGCATTGTATAAAAATATCTTACGAACTGTCCAATTATTTGCGCCGAGTGCTTTTAGAATCCCGATCATTTGTGTGCGCTCGAGAATAAGAACCAACAATGCAACTACCATATTAATTGTCGCCACTAATATCATTACAGCAAGAATGACGATTATATTGAAATCAAAAAGCTGTAGCCAGTCAAAAATGTAACTGTATTTTTCGATTATTGTTTTAGTATCGAGATTTGAAGATGTCTGATCGTAAATTTGATCACCAGTCGTTTTAATGTTGTTAAAGTCTTTTACAAAAACTTCGAATGCACCAATTTGATCCGGTGTCCATTTATTTATTCTTTGAATATGGCGAATATCTCCAATTATATAGGTTGCATCGAAATTTTGGAACCCTGAATTAAAAATTCCTGTGATTTTAAATCGGCGGCTATTAGGCATTTTACCCTGCTCTTCTTTAATAAAGAAAGTATTGAATTGATCTCCTACTTTTAAATTTAGGCGATCTGCAAGAAATCTTGAAATTATAACCTCTTCATTTAATTCTTTGGTAAAATCAGGCAATTTACCTTCGACTAAATACTCTTTTATATTATTCCAGTCATAATCTGCACCTACACCTTTAAAAATAATTCCTTCAAAAGCATTTTCTGTTCTAATGATTCCTGCTTTGCTTGCGATCGCCTGAATATGTTTTACTTCTGGAACTGATTTAAAATTGGGATAAAAATCTTGTTTTTTAGAAATAGGAATTAAGGTTACTTCAGAATTATTATTATCGTAATTTGAAATAATAACCTGACCATTGAAAGCTGAAACTTTGTCGCGTATTTTTTGTTGCAGACCAATTCCGGTTGCTACCGAAACCAACATCATAATAATACCAATAGCGATCGCCGAAATGGCAATTTTAATAATGGGTGCCGAAATACTGCTCTTATAATCTTTAGCAGTAATAAGTCTTTTGGCTATAAAATATTCTAGATTCAATTTATGAGGTCTGATTAATGATTATTTCTTTGTTTGATTTTCATAACTGTTCAAAAATACATTTTAAAAAGCAAAAAAGAATTATCCTGAAAAACAATTACAAAACATTTAAGTTCTAAAGAGGCAGTTTCTTTTTCATTTCTTCAACAATATTATAGGCTGCCGGGCAAATTGCTACATTTTTCAAAGTAAGATCTGCAATCTGATGAAACTTTTTACGATCTGTATGTGGAAATTCTCTACAGGCTTTTGGACGAACATCATAAATCATACAATAGTTTTCATTATCCAAAAAAGTACACGGAACACTTTTTAGAACATAGTCTTTGTCTTCGTCGATTCGAAGATACTGATCGATGAATTGCTGCGGTTTTTGCCTAAAAGATTTTGAAATTCTTTCGATATCGGCCAAAGTAAACAACGGCCCGGTTGTTTTACAACAATTGGCACATTGCAAACAATCCGTTTTTTTGAATTCGGCATCATGCAAATCCTGCATAACGTAATCCAAATTCTTCGGTTGCTTTTTTTTCAGCTTATCAAAATACTTTTTGTTTTCGATATGCTTATCTTTGGCTAACTTATTTAAGTTATTTAAAATTTGTTTCAAGTTTAAAATTTAAAGTTGATCTGCAAAATTAAACAACTTTGAACTTGAAACCTTAAACTTTGAACTAAATTACCATGAAAGATCTTTTTGGAAAAGCGATGTATGATTTTCAGACCAATAATTCACCTGAAAACATAATAACAGAAACTTCTATTTCTGAAGAAGATGAAATGAGTGTCGATTACTTATTCCGTTCTTATAATGAAATGCCAAAACTGGAACAAAAAGCACTACAATTAGCTTTCGGAAAAACCTTAGATGTGGGTTGCGGAGCCGGAAGTCACAGTTTATCATTACAAAATGATCGTAATTTAAATGTAACTTCCATCGATATTTCAGAAAAAGCAATAGCAACCTGCAAACTTCGTGGTATTACCAATGCTAAAGTTCAAAATATATTAGATTTTGATGGAGAAAAATTTGACACCATTATATTATTAATGAATGGGGTTGGGATTTTTGGAAAATTAGACAACTGTAACAAATATTTATCAAAACTTAAATCGCTTTTAAATCCTGGTGGTCAAATTCTATTGGACAGTTCTGATATTATCTATATGTTTGATGAAGATGAAGACGGCGGGAAATGGATTCCGTCTAATAACGATTATTACGGTGAACTAGTATTTAATATTTCTTACAAAGGTGAAAAAGAAGAACCATTTGATTGGTTATATTTGGATTATAATACACTGCAAAACGCTGCTATTGCAAACGAGCTAAAATGTGAACTTCTTTTAGAGGGAGAACATTATGATTATTTAGCCAGACTTTCAATATAAAAATATCATTATACTATTATGGAAGAATTAGATTTAGAGAAATTAAAATTTCCCATTGGGAAATTTAAAACACCTTCGTCCTTTACGCCTGAATACATTTCAGATAAAATCGAAGAAATTGTCACTTTTCCTGAAAGAATAAAAAAAGAGACTCTTCATTTAAACGATGAACAATTAGACACGCCTTATCGCCCTGGCGGATGGACCGTACGTCAAGTAATTCATCATTGCGCTGAAAGTCATATGAATTGTTTCATTAGAATCAAATGGGCTCTGACTGAAAATAATCCTGTGATAAAAGCATACGATGAAGTATTATGGTCTGAATTACCCGATAATTTAAAAATGCCAATTCAACCAACATTAAATTTACTGGAAGGATTACATTATCGATTAGCCTTCATAATGAAAAATTTATCAGAAGCTGATTTAGAAAAATCATTTATTCATCCCGAAAATAATTCTGAATATCGAATTAAACAAATTATCGGGACCTATGCCTGGCATGGAAATCATCATTTGGCACATATCACCAATTTAAAAAAATACAAAAACTGGAAATAAAGCAAAGCTGTTTCTTTTTTACACATTGTAAACACTTTACTAAACAAAAAATCTCTTCAGTTGAAGAGATTTTTTTATTCTATTTACGGAATATTCAAATATTTATGAGTCTGAAGTGAAACTCTCCATTTTGGATTATTCATTACATAATCAACAATCAAAGGAGTCATTTCTTCTTTTTTACTCCATTCTGGCTGAAGGAATAAAATCGCGTTATCATTAACGAGTTCTGCTTGCTCTTCTGCAAAGATAAAATCATGTTTATTGTAAATAATCACCTTTAACTCATGCGCATTATCATATACGGTCTGAGTAGGCAATTTATTCTTTTTAGGTGAAAGACAAATCCAATCCCAGGTTCCTGAAAGCGGATATGCTCCGGAAGTTTCAATATGAACTTTTAAATTTTTATCTTTTAATTGCTGGGTTAACAAACTCATGTCCCAAGTTAAAGGCTCTCCACCAGTAATAACAACAGTATCGGCATAACTTGAAGCATTCTTTACAATTAAATCAACACTTGTTGGCGGATGTAATTCAGCATTCCAACTCTCCTTCACATCACACCAGTGACAACCAACATCACAGCCTCCAATTCTAATAAAATATGCGGCTGTACCCGTATGAAAACCTTCTCCCTGAATGGTATAAAATTCTTCCATCAAAGGCAACATCGCTCCTTTATTAACTTCTAATTGTATTTCTTTTGATAACATTATTTTATTTTAAAGTGCAAAGATAGTCAATTAAATACGGAACAAAAAAAACCGATAGTTCAAGAAACTATCGGTTTTATATTTAGTAAATAACTTTTCTTATTTTAAAGCTTTCACAGATTGAGTAGCGTAAGCATTAGTTGGGTCTAAAGTCAAACTTTTATTGAAATATTCAATAGCTTTTGCTTTATCAGTGTTAGCATAAGCAGCACCAATTGAATTGTACGATTCCACAACTTTTTTAACTGTTGCAGGTTTTGCTAATTCTTCAGCACCTTTTGCAGTTGTTCTAGTGATATACTCCTGGTAGTTTTTGATAATTAAATCATCTTTCTCCAATAAGTTATTGATTCTTCCTTTGTACAAGTAAGCCTCATCATAAGTTGGAGAAGCAACTAATACTCTGTCAAAAGCAGCATCAGCCTTAGTTAAAGCGGCAGCATCCATCGCAGTTTTTTCTTTATTTGCATTTGCATAATAAAGAGAAATACCATAGTATACATTATCATTTAGATAATTTTTTTGCTCAGTATTAGTAGTGCTCAATTCATAAATTGCAGCAGCTTGATTATATTGTTTTTTACCAAACAATTCTTTACCGAAATCCCCAAGATCTTCAACAGCTAATGGCTCCACGGCAACTGCTTTTTTGATTTCAGCTAGACCAGCCTCAAAAGCAGCAGGGTCAACTACACCAGCAGCATCAGTTCCTTTTTTAATTTTAGCAAATCCTAAGTATAAATTATCTTTTGCAATAACTTTGTTAGAAGGCACTTTCATGTAATCTTCTAATGATTTAATCGCAATGTCATAATTACCATTTTCATAAGCAGAATATCCTAAATATCTGTAAATTCTAGGATTAACTTTATCCAACTCAATCATTTTGTTTGCTTCCTTTTCAAGAGCTTTATAATCTTCAACTAAAATCAAGAAATCAGCATGACGCATTCTAGAGTTCATAGAATAATCTGTTAGACTCAGGTATTTCTCGTAGTTTTGAATTGCTTTTTGATAATTTGTTTGTCTTGTAGAAGGTTTGTTTCTTGCCCACTTGTAATAAGTTTCAGCCAATTCTCTGTAAACTGGTCCGTAATTAGCATCAATAGCAATAACTTCATTGAAAGCTTTAATCGCTTCATCATATGATTTAGCACCTTTTAATAAAACACCTAATTGCATTTTCGCTCTTAAAAGTGTTGGATCTGCAGTAAATGCGTCACGATACGCTTTGTAAGCATCATTTTGATTATTTGCTCCATAATAAGCATCACCAATTGCCAAAAGCGCCGTTGCATTTTGAGGCTCAAGTGCTAAAGCACGTTTCAAACTTGCAATTGCATTTGTATAATCAGGACTTGTAGAGTTCATATAGGCTCTACCAATGTAAATAAATTCATTTACATCTTTACGCTTTATATCTTTTGTAGCTAAACCAAAATTAGCCTGAGCAGAAGCTGTATTTTTTGAATCAAGATCTAACTGACCTAAACCAATATAATTTAAGTTTTTCTTGTCAGCAGCTTCTAAACCATTTAAGTAATAAATTTTAGCAGAATCAACAATAGCCTGATTTAAGTAAATATTACCCAATACAAAGTTAGCTTCCCCATCAGAAGGTTTAGCTTTGATGATTGATTTCAGCAAAGATTTAGCTTTCTCAAATTGTTCAGCATCAATTGCCTTTTTGGCCTGGTTTATATCTTGCGCTTTTGCAACAGAAGCTGAAGCAACTAAGGCAAGACTAAAAATTTTAAATTTATTCATCTTTATTGTAATTAATTTATTCTTTATCGTTAATAATTTCATTTCTAATTTTAAGTTTTCTTCCAGGAGTTCTGACAGGCATCAATCCGGATTTCAACACGATTCTTTGTCCAATATCACCTGCGATGAATGAAGCAAAACCCATCCCTAATCCAGAATACCCTTGACAATTTATAATAAACAAATCACGTGCCAAAGGGTATTTTTTTAATGCAATATCAGTTTGGCTTGGGTTATAATACTTATTATCATTTAAGCCTTTTACACTTATAACATTAATTTTCTTAATTGTCTCGATCATATTTGGAGAAGGCTGTGACAACCAATTAACACCAACTACCCCAATCATCCCATCATTTTCAGAAACAAATTTAATCACTTCATCATTTGTTTTAAAAGAAAAAACACCAGTAGCCGGAATCTCTTTTACCTTAGCTAATTCCTTCATATAACGAACCGTGCTTGAATTTGGATTATCAAAAACAAGACCTTTAATTCCTGTATTTGTTTTACCCTGCATAAAATCTAGTACAGCTTTCAACGCAATTAATGTATCATTATTGCTTTTGTTTGAAATTAAAGCAATTGCATCGGTTGCAAATGGAGTAACTCTGGGATTTATTTTATTCTTTTCGAATCTGCTTTTTTCTTCTGTTGTCAAATCTCTCGTAACAACAACTACTTTAGCTTTCTGATCTAATAAATCGTTTATAACCTCCGCTTCAGATTTTGGTTTAACTGTAATTTTTGCATCATAGTAAGTTCCTTCAAAAACAGCAACCTGATCATCAACAATTGGTTTTACAGTTTCATCAACTGTAATTTCAATAGCTCCTTTTAGAATTGTCTCTTTACCTGATTCATTCTTGCTTTTTTGGTTGCACATTGCAAACAAAAAAACAAAAGCTACCAAACCAAAAACTTTACTGTATTTTAACATATTTACTCAGCGTTTGAATTAATTAATCTCAGAAAACGGATTGCCGAATAAACGATCAACAAACCACCAAAAGCATATCTATATTTAGGTTCCATGTTTAACGGCAATTTCTCCCAAAACATAATCATTAAACCAAGCACAAGATATATTAAAAAAAACAGTATTCCTAAAACAAGAAGAAATCGCTCTTTGAGCGATTTCTTCTGAATATTATTAAGCATATCTTTTAACATTATTCTGCAGATTGAATAGTAATAGGAAGAGAATATAATACCCTAACTTTTTTACCATTTTGCTCACCAGGTGTCCATCTTGGACATTTTTTAAGAACACGAATTGCTTCTGCTCCTGTACCGTAACCGATATCCCTTAGAACTTTAATGTCGGTTAATGAACCGTCTTTTTCAACTACAAACGTAACGTAAACTTTACCTTTCAAACCTTCTTCTTCCGGAGTCTTGTAATTGTTTCCTACGAATTTGTAGAACTTCTCAATTCCTCCAGGGAAATCTGGTTTTACTTCGATACCAGCTGTGTTATATACCTGGTTATCTTCTTCTACTACTGCAGCAGTTCCGGTACCTACTGGCTCATCAACAGTTAAAACTGCATCCGGATCTCCTTTGATAGTTTCAGAACCTACTTTTTTATCTTTAAGATCTTCAATTTTTGGAGGATCTTCTGTAACCTCTTCTGCCTTGGCAACCACTGGTTTTGTAAACTTCACCTGATCCACTTTTGGTGGTGGTGGTGGTGGTGGTGGTTGATTCGGTTTTACTTCCTCTTTTTTAGGAGGTAATTTTACTGTAGCAATCTTAACATTGTTATCTACTTCATCTTCACCAGAATCTGGCAAAAAACTAGCAATAAGAGGAGCAGCAACAGCAAAGGCAAATATAACAGAACCAATGATAAGTGCTTTTATCGTTGTTTTACTGTTAGATTTTCTTAACTCATATGCACCATAGATCTTATTACGTCCTTCGAATACGATATCAAGCCACTGATTTTTTATAATATCTAATTTCATTTTTCTTGATTATTAGGATGTTAAAATAAGATAGAACTTACTTTTTCTCTACCAATTTATTTTCTTCTGCTGTAAACTCAGGAACAATAGCATAAGTTTTAACTCCACTAATAGCCATTTCATCCAAAATATCCACTAAATTACGGTAATTCGATTTTTTAGTTGGCTTAATGATAACTATAATCCCACTTTTAGGTTTTCCTATCGAAGCAGCATATTCTGTAGCTAATTTCTTTCGTTTAAGCAATTCCTTACGAATACCATCTTTACCATAAGCAATATCTTTTGGACCAACTTTAGGTGCAGATAATAATCCCATATAGTAGGTCAATTTATTATTTTCTCCTAATATCACAGTCATAGTAAGATTTTCATCTACTTTAGTATCTTCTGTCTTTGTCGAATCCGGATCTTTATCTGGCAGAGACAAATCCATCGATTGAGGTTTTGACAACGATGTGGTTAACATAAAGAATGTGATCAATAAGAATGCCAAATCCACCATTGCCGTTAAATCGACTTTTGAATTTTGCTTTTTACTTCTTACTTTACCACCTTTTCCGCCACCACCGTCGCCGGTATTTAATTCAGCCATTTTAGTGTATCTTTTTTAATTAAAAGTCTTTTCCTCTCGTACCTGTAACTAAGTTAAAGGAATTGATTTTCTGATCTTGTAGAATATCCATAATCTTTTTGATTTGTGGATACTGTTCTTTTGCATCTCCTTTAATTGCAATCTGCAATTCTTTATCATCAATATCGATAGCAGCTCTTCTTGAAACCAAAAGCCACTCTTTTAATTGATTATCCAAAGAATCGATTGGAATTCCAGGTTGATTTGCTTTCACTCTTTCAGATGCCTTCATAGCAATGATTTGCTTTAAATTTGCAACTGGTACACCGAAGTCATCCATTAAAGCAAATTTAGTTTTATCATCTTCTGTAAAAGTAACACCAAATTTCGCCCCCATTCCTTCAAGAGACCTTTTACGAAGTTCTCTTCCTTTTAGGTCAAAAAACACTTTGCTTTTCCCGTCTGCACCTTTTCCTACTGTAATAATTGCCAAATCTGTATCAGGCAATTTAAATTCAGCAACAGAAGCAGGCATATCTACAGGAAGTGCTTCAGGCACCTTAGCAGTAGCGGTCAAAATAAAGAACGTAAGCAAAAGGAACGCAACATCACACATGGCAGTCATATCTGTCGATGTAGACTTTTTTTTCATTTTTATTTTAGCCATTCTCTTTTATTTTTATTCTGATAATTAATATCAAAAATTAATTATTGTTTCAAACTTCCTCTGAATCTTCTGTAAGTATTCACGATTGTAGTACCAGCCTCATCGATAGAGTAAGTTAAATCATCAATTTTAGCAGTAAAGAAGTTGTAAGAAACGATAGCTAAGATAGAAGTAGAGATACCTGTTGCAGTGTTGATAAGTGCCTCAGAAATACCTGTTGCAAGAGCAGCCTGATCTGGAGTTCCAGCAGAAGCTAACGCACCAAACGCTTTAATCATTCCTGATACAGTTCCTAATAATCCTCCTAAAGTTCCTAATGATACTAAAGTAGAGATAATAGTCATATTTTTTTCTAACATTGGCATTTCTAATGAAGTTGCCTCTTCGATTTCTTTGTGGATTACTTCAGAAGCTTCTTCACTGTTGAAACCTTCTTTTTTAACATCTTGATATTTAATCAAAGCAGATTTAATTGCATTTGCAACTGAACCTTGTTGTTTGTCACATGAAGCAATAGCAGCCTCGATGTTTCCTTCTTTGATACTTCCTTGAACGCTTTTCATAAATTTATCTAAGTTCGCTTTTCCAGCAGCTTTTCCGATAACGATAAATCTTTCAATTGAAAAAACAACAACCATTAAAAACATACCTAATAATACTGGTACAATAAATCCTCCTTTATATACCTGTCCTAATGTATTGATTGGGTGACCTGTTTCTGGATTTCCTCCTTCGAAGTTCGCTGCGTCTCCCATGATTACTTTCCAAATAAACACCCCAACTAAAATACACGCAACAATAATGATTCCAGTAATCATTCCTCCTCCATTTGAAGTGCTTTCTTTTTTAACTTTAACGTTTGCCATTTTTTTTAATTTTAATAGTTTTAAATAATTTTTATTTTTTAGTTATATTTAACTTGTAGAGGAGCAAATTTATACGTTTAGTTTAAATAAAAAAACTTTTTTTAATTTTATTGAAGGAAATTTAACGTCAATTTAAAAAATATCTCATTAAATTGCCAACTCTATTTTTTTGATAAAACAAAAAACACGACGAAATATGGGAAAATTACAACGTTTTAGTAAATATTCAAAGATTCCGTTGATATCTTCTTAAAAAGTTGCGAAATTTTTTTTTATCATATTTTTAATCAAAAATAGCTTTTTCCTACTAAAATATATATATCGAAATTCTTAAAAAATTAAGCATTACTCTTATAATCATCTAAATTACAAATAAAACATGAATAAAAAAGATAATTTCATTCAGGATATTAATACAGGCTATCTTTCGAAAGGCGACAGTATTATTTTGGGAGGCGCTATGCTGGATGGGGAGCCAATTGCTGAGGCTCATGTAAAAATCCCTCTTAAAACATTAAATCGTCACGGCCTGATTGCCGGAGCAACCGGAACAGGAAAAACCAAAACTATTCAGGTTTTTTCAGAACAATTATCAAATGCCGGAATTCCTGTTTTGATGATGGATATAAAAGGTGATTTTAGTGGTATTGCAAAAGAAGGAAAAGAAGAAGGTTTTATAACGGAGCGCCACACCAAAATAAACATACCTTATAATATAGCTTCATTTCCTGTTGAATTAATGTCATTATCAAAACAACACGGAGTTCGCCTGCGCGCAACTGTTTCTGAATTTGGTCCGGTATTATTTTCCCGAATTTTGGATTTAAATGATACGCAAGCTGGAGTTGTCGCTGTCATTTTTAAATATTGCGATGATAATCAGATGCCTCTATTAGATTTAAAAGACATTAAAAAAATTATCAATTATATTACTGAGGAAGGCAAAGACGAAATCGCTGCGAGTTATGGCAAAATCTCAACGGCAACAACCGGAACGATTTTGAGAAAAATCATTGAATTGGAACAACAAGGAGCTGATTTGTTTTTTGGCGAATTGTCGTTTGAGATTGATGATTTAATGCGCATTGACGAAAATGGAAAAGGATACGTAAACATCATCCGCCTGACGGATATTCAGGACAAGCCTAAATTATTCTCTACTTTTATGTTGAGTTTATTAGCTGAGATTTACCAGAAAATGCCTGAAAAAGGAGATGCAGAACAACCTGAATTAGTCATTTTTATTGATGAAGCACATTTAATTTTCAATGAAGCCAGTAAAGCTTTATTAGAACAAATTGAAACTATTGTAAAACTGATTCGTTCTAAAGGTATTGGGGTTTATTTTGTAACTCAAAATCCAATGGATGTTCCAAGTGGAGTTTTGGCTCAATTAGGATTAAAGATTCAGCATGCTTTAAGAGCATTTACAGCAAACGACCGTCAGGCCATCAAAAAAACAGCTGATAATTATCCAACCTCTCCTTATTATAAAACAGATGAATTATTGACAAGTCTGGGAATTGGAGAAGCTTTGGTTACGGCTCTAAACGAAAAAGGAGTTCCAACCCCGCTTGTTGCAACCATGATGCGTGCGCCACAAAGCCGAATGGATATTCTGACTTCATCAGAAATCGACGAAATAAACAACAAATCAAAACTGGTTAAAAAATATAACGAGGAAATTGATCGCGAAAGTGCTTATGAATTGTTATGCAAAAAAATCGAAGATGCTACACAAGCTGCAGCCGAGCAAGAAGAACAAACACCAACTAAATCTTCAAAATCTGAACCT
Source organism: Flavobacterium sp. Root420 (assembly GCF_001427905.1). Classification (GTDB taxonomy): domain Bacteria; phylum Bacteroidota; class Bacteroidia; order Flavobacteriales; family Flavobacteriaceae; genus Flavobacterium. Next base: position 212,277 of record NZ_LMEF01000002.1, on the reverse strand, counting down.
AGTACAGCCAGCGTTGTTGGGAAATCAGTTTTGAAAGTGGTAACGAGCGCTACCTTTATAAGAGGTGTTTTTGGCGTACTATCAAAAATCTTTAAAAAATAAAATCTCACCATATAAGTGATATAAGTTCATTTAAAACTTTGCATCTAGATTAAATGAACTTATATGGTGTAAAAAATTACGTGTTTTAAAGCAATAGATTGATTCTACAAGAAACCCGACAGGTTTTTAAAACCTGTCGGGTTTACTGCATATATAAAATAAACTTATATCACTTATATGGTGAAAAAAAATTATGCGTTTTGCAACAACTCCAGAATCTTATTTTCTACTTCCGGGGTGTTCCAAATATTTTCAATATTATTGAGTTTTAGAATCTCTTCCATGATTTCGTTTTGGAAATCTCCAATTGCCAAAGCTTCGGCATAGGGACGGTCGCTAAAAGTTACACGACTGTACAATGGAATCCATTTATCTGGGTATTTATCTGAAAATGCTTTTTCAATTTTCTTTTGTAATAAGAATTTTTCATCGGCAGTTTTGGTACTCATTTCCATGAAATTGCGATATGATAGTTCTGCAATGGCATCGGCATTTGGTTTGCGCGAAATTTGATATTCAGAGAAAATCTTTTTCCAGTCGTTTCCGTATTTTTCAATCATTTCATTCAGAACCGTAATGTCTTCAAAACCGGCATTCATTCCTTGTCCGTAAAACGGAACAATGGCATGACAGGCATCTCCAATTAAAGCAATTTTATCTTCATAAGTCCACGGAAAACATTTCATCGTAACCAAAGTACTTGTTGGATTCTTAAAGAAATCCTCTGCCAGCTTCGGAATCACTTCAATCGAGTCCGGGAAGTTTTTCTCAAAGAAATCTTCGACCATTTTTCGGTCTGTTAGGGATTCAAACGAATTTTCACCCTCAAAAGGCATAAATAAAGTACACGTAAAACTTCCATCTAAATTAGGAAGCGCAATCAACATGTATTTACCGCGAGGCCAGATATGAAACGAGTTTTTATCCAGTTTGTGAGTTCCGTCGGCATTGGCCGGAATATTCAATTCTTTGTAACCCATATTCAAAAATTCCTGCGAATAATTGAACATACTCTGGCGTTGCATTCTGTGTCGAATTCTCGAAAAAGCACCATCGGCACCAAAAACCATATCGTATTTTTTCTCTTCCCACTCCCCTCTTTCGGTTTCGCCAATATGCAAAGTCGCATCGCTCAGCGTTACATCCCAGATTTTTTCTTCAAAATAAAACTCTGCTCCCGCTTGTTCCGCAAGATCAATCATTTTTCGGTTCAAAGTTCCTCTTGAAATCGAATAAATCGATTCGCCTTCCTGCCCGTAATTCTGAAAATTGAGTTTATCCACCAAATGAATCGCACGTTTGTCCATCGGAATCGCGATTTCACGAACCGCATCGCCAACGCCAACACCATCAAGCGCTCTCCATCCCCGGTTAGACATTGCCAGATTTATAGAACGACCCGAGAAATTAATTTTGCGAATATCAGGACTACGATCATAAACATGAACGGTGTGACCTGCTTTTTTAAGGTAAATTGCCAATAGCGATCCTACCAATCCAGAACCTACAACGGCAATTTTTAGTGAAGTTTGCATCAAGAAAAATCTAAATATAAGATCGTAAAAATAGGTAATAATTCTACAAGAGCTTAAAAATAAAGGAAATATTTATGATTTATATGGGCATGACCCGCCGAAAAAAGCGGGTCGGGCTTTCGGCTATATCTTTTATTCCGCTTCTCTCCATAAAAGGATACCGCCTCTATCCCTCATGCAAGACCCGTTTTCATAACAAAATCTCGTTTTTATAAATTTATTAGGAATCTGAAAAGAACTATTTTCGTTGAAGAAATAATCTCGCAAAGGCGCAAAAGCGCAAAGTTTTTTTAACCACAGATTAAAGGATTAAAATGATTTAAAAAAAATCTGCCAGATCTGCCAAATCTGCGAGAAAAAAACTTTGCGTCTTTATGTCTTCGTGGCAAAACAGAAACCAATGAATAGCGAACTATTACAATCAAACATCATTTTAGAAAACGAACGCGTTTTATTACTCCCATTTGAAAACGAAAGAAACCAAGAACTCAAAGAAATCATTTTTGATGATGAAATCTGGAAATATATGGGAATGTATGTGCGAACTGAAACTGACTTCGAAAACTACATAACAAACACCTTAAAACAAAAAGAGGACGGCATTTGTTATCCCTTTTTAATTATTGACAAAGCCACCAACAAAGTTGCCGGAAGTACACGATATGGCTACCTTAACCATGCAAGTCAAAAATGTGAAATTGGCTGGACCTGGTACGGAAAAGCATTTCAGGGAACAGGTTTAAACAAAGCCTGCAAGTATGAATTACTAAATTTCGGTTTCGAAAATATTCAATTCAAAAGAATACAATTTAGTGCTGATTTGGAAAACAAAAAATCACAAAGAGCGATTGAAAAATTGGGTGCCGTTAAAGAAGGTATCTTTAGAAATAATTATGTCGATTCTGAAGGAAAGAGTAAGGATGATGTTTATTATAGTATTATTTTAGAGGAATGGGAAGCTACTAAACGAGAATATTTTTCGGAGTTTAACTAGAAAAAATGCGTTCTGTTATTGTAATGTAAAAAATGGTAATTTAGCGTAGAAATTTCAATTTAAAAACCAGAAAAAACTCTCTAACATAATACAATAAATGAACCTTTATTCAGAACATTATGTCAGCAAAAATTGCGAAAGGTTCGTGAATAAGATTTGGTGTCTTGACAACAGCATCGGCGAAAGCCTGATCGAAAACAAATTGGTTTTACCAAATGGCTGTTTTAATATCGCTATTGTGAGCGGAAATGCAATAGAAGTTCACACAAGCAAAAACAAATATATTATGAACGAAGGTTTTTACTTTTGTTCGCAAATGACCAATAAAGTTTTGGTTAATATTCAACCCAAAACTAAAGTTACGATTATTCAACTACACGCCTGGACACTTTCATTTTTTCCGAATTATGACTTGAATAATTTTGTCGATTCTATTATCAAAATTGATCAATCTGATTTGCCTTTTGTAACCGAAAATGATTCTGTTTTAAACAACGATATCTTTCTTTTATTAAATAGAATCAATACTTACTTTGAAGAATTAGATTCGATTAATTCTTCAAAAAACACAATTGAAAAAATCTGTGAAACTATCAAACTTCGCCATGAAGAGATTTCAGTTTCGGAAATTGGAAAAGTTCTAAATGTTTCTCAACGAATGCTTCAAATCAAATTTAAATCGGCAACCGGACTTACGATTAAAAAATACATTCAGATTCTGAAATTTAGAAAATCGGTCGACCAAATGGTGAATTCTGGTTTAGAAAAACTAAAACTAACCGATGTTGCACTTTACAATCAATATTTTGATCAGTCACATTTTATAAAACAATTCAAAGATGTGATGAAAACAACTCCAAAAATGTTCAATTCGGGTTCGTATTTTCTTTCCAAAAAAAGATAAGATTTCGCATTTATACAATTTTGTGGTCGTTCATTGATTTAATTTTGCAATCATCAATCAATAATAAATCACAAATGAAAATCAATCCATCATTTTTCCATTTAAAAACCATTTTAATTGGAATTCTGTTCTTCCAAATCCATTTTGGATTTTCTCAGGAAGAAAAAAACTCGGCCTTATACAAAACCATTATGTCAAAAGACAGCCTACTATTTAATGTTGGTTTTAATACTTGCGACATAACCCAATTTGAAAACTTATATACTGAGGATTTCGAATTTTATCACGATAAAGACAGTATTTCTGATAAGGCTCAATTTCTCCGTAATCTTAAAAAAGGTCTGTGTGGTTCTCCAGACACTTATAAATCCAGAAGATATTTGGTTCCGAATAGCACCGAAGTTTATCCGTTATATAAAAAAGGTGTTTTATACGGCGCAATACAAATGGGTATTCATCAATTTTATGAAAAATCAGTCGGTAAAAATGAATCACTTGCAGACGCAAAAGAACATTTTGGAAGTACAGCTAAATTTACCCACGTTTGGCTATTACAAAATGGCGTTTGGAAACTAAGAAGATCGTTTAGTTATGATCACCAAACAACCAGCACAGCCGGAACAAAATCAGGCATTTTTGATAATGACAAAGAAATCGAAAAATGGCTAAAACAAAATAATGTTCCAACTCTCGGAATTGGCGTCATTAACAATGGAAAATTACAAGAAATAAAGGTATTTGGCGAACTCAAAAAAGGTGTTTCGGCACCATACAACACCATTTGGAATGTCGCCTCATTAACCAAACCCGTAACCGCAATAGTGGCGTTGAAATTGGTAAGCCAGGGAAAATGGAATTTAGACGAACCTTTATACAACTATTGGATCGATCCGGATGTTGCCAATGATCCGAATCATAAATTACTTACTACAAGAATTGTGTTGAGTCATCAAACCGGTTTCCCGAACTGGAGATATATGAACGAGTCCAAAAAATTAGATTTCAAATTTAAACCCGGAACTCAATATTCCTATTCAGGTGAAGGAATGGAATATTTACGAAAAGCTCTTGAAAAGAAATTCCATAAAACATTAGATCAACTTGCGGATGAATTAATTTTTAAACCGCTAAAAATGAATGATACTAAATTCATCTGGAATGATATAACCGATGTTTCGAGATATGCCATTAATTACGACAATAAAGGAAATGCATATGAACCTGTTAAAAACAAAGTCGCAAATGCTGCTGATGACTTATTAACTACCATTCAGGATTACGGCACTTTTTTGTGCAGCGTAATGAACGGAGATGGTTTGAGTAAAAAGGTTTTTGAGGAAATGAGTTCGCATCAGGTTGCTCAAAAGAAAAAAGATAAATACTTCGGTTTGGGTTTTGAAATCTATGATTTACGAAATGATAATTATGCTTTGTCGCACAGTGGTGCAGATCAGGGTGTGCAAACTCTTTTTTTTCTTCTTCCAAAAACAAAACAAGGCCTTATAATTTTCACCAATGTTGACGATGGCTACAAAGTTTATGAAAAGCTTCTTTTGAATTATCTTGGAGAAAATGGACAGAAACTGATTGATATCGAAACGAAATAATGAATCGCAAGAAAATCAAAACTATGGAACCTATGATGAATGTATTAGTTCTTTTTATGCTTTTTTTAAGCAGGGAGGTGAAAGCGCAGACCAACAGTGAAGTTTTAAAAATGGATGTTTTAAAAACAGAAATTATGAAGATGGACAGTTTGTTATTTGATGTTTCTTTCAATCAATGTGATGCTGCACTTTTTAAAAAAATAATAGCTGATGATATCGAATTTTACGACGATCGTTCCGGATTAAACACCTCAAAAGGAAATGAAATAAAATCATTACTCGATAAATGTGGAAGATCTGAGAAACTGACCAGAAAATTAAATTCCTGTACCATTGATAAATTAGGCGATTTTGGAGCTGTGCAAATAGGCGAACACACTTTCTATGTTGATGGAAAACCCTCAGGAACCGGAAAATTTGTTCATATTTGGGAACGAAAAGATAATAATTGGATACTAAAAAGAATTGTTAGTTATGAACATAGAGCTATTAAAAAATAGCTCTTTTTTTATGTCATTTTATTACTTTTAATAAAAAACACAAAAAAGTTGATTGCTAGTGAAACCAAATCGTATTTGAATCGTCTAACAAGAATCAAACGCAAACATCATCATCGTTTTAATTTGTACATTCGTATAACAAATTAAATTTCAGATGATTAAACAGTTTCAATCATCAATCAAAAAATCAAACAACGGATCATTAATCTTAATCAATAATCACCATGAACAAATCAATCAAACTATTTGCAGTTTGCATTTTGGCACAACTGTTTACCCTTCATGTTGCCGCACAAGACAAAGCAAAAAAAATTGACCAGCTCTTAAGCAAATATAATGAGTACGGACAATTTAACGGATCTGCACTTGTATCAGAAAACGGAAAAGTTATTTTCAAGAAGGGATATGGTTCTGCCAATATTGAATGGAATATTCCGAACCAACCCGACACAAAATTCAGATTGGGTTCAATCAGTAAACAATTTACCGCTTTCTTACTTGTTAAACTGGCTGAAGACGGAAAACTAAAACTTGATGTTCCGATAACTACTTATTTACCGGATTACCCAAAAGCAAACGGCGATAAAATAACGATTCATCATTTACTAACGCATACTTCCGGAATACCGAATTATACTTCGGCCCCCAATTTCTTTAAAGAAAAAAGTAGAAATCCCTATTCACCAGAAGAATTTGTAAAAACATTTTCAAGTTTACCGCTTGAATTTACACCGGGTGAAAAATTCACCTATAGTAACTCCGGATATTTTTTATTGGGTTATATCATTGAAAAAGTTTCAGGCAAAACCTATGAGCAATATTTGCAGGAAGTAATTCTTACACCTTTAAAAATGACCAATACAGGATACGATCACAGTGATGTTATTCTAAAAAACAGAGCTGCCGGATATGAAAAACAAGGCAAGAAAATCGTCAATTCTGCTTATTTAGATATGAGTATTCCTTATGCTGCAGGATCATTATATTCTACTGTAGAAGATTTGTATTTATGGGACCAGGCGCTTTATACCAATAAATTGCTTTCAGCTAAATCTATGGAATCGTTGTTTAAGCCTTATATTAGTACAGGTGGTGATGATTCTTACGGATATGGCTGGTTCTTAGAAGAAGCTCGAAACGGAGACAAAGCTAAATTGAAAATTATTGAACACGGAGGAGGCATCAACGGATTTAACACTGTTATTTCGAGAATTCCAGCAGATAAAAACTTAGTAGTCTTATTAAATAACACTGGCGGAACAATTTTAGGTGAAATGAATGAGGGAATCAGAGCTATTTTATACAATCAGCCTTATAATGAACCTAAAAAATCGATGGCACTTGAACTTTTAGATGTTTATTCAGAAAAAGGTGCAATTGCTGGTACGGAGCTTTATAAAAAATTAAAAAAGGATCCAACTTATCGCATTAAAGAAGGCGACATGAATAGTGTTGGGTATCAATTATTACAAAGCGGCAAAAAGAAAGAAGCCATTGAAGCTTTTAAAATTAATGTTGAAAATTTTCCGAAATCCGGAAATGTATATGATAGTCTTGGCGAAGCTTATTTAGCCGATGGAGATAAAAATCTGGCTATTGCAAATTACACCAAATCTATTGAACTGGATCCAAAGAACGAAAGTGGAAAAAAAGCTTTACAAGAAATTTTAAAAAAATAATTCTTAAAAAGTTACAAAGCAACTTCGATAGTACCAATTTAAAAAAGGTATTATCGAAGTTTTTTTGTTACAATTTCTAACATTGAAATTCGATAATTTATCATAAAAAATACTATTTTAGCCGTGCCCAAAAACACTAAAATAACCTATGAAAAATTTAAAAAAGTTCGCCTTTTTAGCTCTCTTGCTATGTCTTTTTATTCCTGCAATTTCTATTTCTCAAACCAACCCTCCGCCTCCGGCAATGCCGACTCAGCAAAATAAAATTATAGTCGACAGAATTATCGAAGCAGCACATTACAAAACTTATGTTGTTGATTATTGCTTAACCAAAATAAATGAGGCTTCTGCCAAAGAAGGCTGGAATGAGCAAAAAGCAATGGAAATAACAGAAAGCATCAATTACAAAAACTTCAGAGATGCCATTTATAATGTCTTTGCCTTTTATGATGAAGTCGAATTAGAAACGTTATTAAAAGCGTACGAAAAAGATACGGCATACCAGACAACAAACATTATGACAACAAATAAAGTGTTGCTTAATAATCTGAATATTTTTGCGAATGATATTGTGAAAGGAAAATATATATCTAAATAAAGGTTCAAAGGCGCAAAGACACAAAGGTTCAAAGGTTTAAAATCTTTGAACCTTACTGAAACCTGAAACAAAAGAAACTTGAAACTTTTTTATTTTTTTGGTTGCAAAAGCAGCTTTGTCGACGTTTTTATAATCTCCTCTTTATTCAGTTTCATTTTTCTGAATTTACCCGCATTAAACATTTCTGCCTGATCGCTATAATGTTCGCTAAACGGGTTTCCGGATTGTCCGGTTGGAATAATGCTCCAGCTGTTTTCTATATCAGAGAAATCTACAACCCTTCTTGTTGACGGTCCACCTTTTACATAATATTTTCCCTCATCATTAAATCCAAAAAACTGATTATTAATTACTTCATTTGATCCGGGAGCAGCAAAAGGTCCAACATTAAATAATTTGCGAAGCGCAGCCACTTTTCCAAGCGGATGTTCGTGTTCAACGGTATGTACTTTAGCCCAATTCCAATCTTCAACAGCAGTCCCTAATTGTGATGTAAGTTGTGAAACCGCATCATGAAAAGATTTTGAAACAATTTCACTTCTGGTTTCTTTTACATTTTTAGTTTTGATATTATCCCACCAAACCGAATTCCCATTAACAATTTGTCTGGCAATGATTTGTTTCCCTAAATGAGTTCCAAGAAATATATTAAAATCCTCCTTGCCCATTTCGTCTTCAAACGTATTTTTCAAATACAAATAAATCCATTTGTTGTAAATCGTCGGGGCTACATCTTCTAAATTCGTTGTTCCTTTCCATGCTTTCAAAACATTCAGTACTTCTTTTTCTTCAGCTGAAATCGCCTTAGTATTCAAATTCGCAATTAAATTCTGAACAACTCCAGTGGCAGCAGAAGACGTATTGTCAAAAATCATTTTACTAATCGCTTGTTTGTCCCAATCTGATTTTGCATCCATTAAACCTGAAATTCTTTTCGCTCGATCTTCAGGTAAATAATAACCCGGATACAAATAACCGTCGACAGCTTCCGGCTGATTATTTGCTGAATATACGTAACCCCATTCCGGATTTTCAGCCGATGGATTTTTAGTAAAATCTAAATATTCCGTTATATCATCTTTTCCGCTGGCGCCATCCAAAATAAAAAAGGAATTCACTCCTTTATTATGTTTATAAAGCGTTCCTGTCGCCCACCAGGCCACATTTCCTTTGGAATCGCCATACATTACATTCAATCCCGGAGCGGCAACCAATTGTACTGCTTTTCTAAAATCGTCCTTGCTTTTAGCATGCGAAAGTCCGTAAACCGCATCTAAAATTTGAATTGGTTGTTGCGTATAAATCCACGACATTGCGATAGTCTTTTTACTTTTCAGGTTTGCCAGTAAATCGTTCATGATTGGTCCGTGTCGGCTTGATTTAACCGTCAAAACTACGTCTGATGTATCTTTTATTTTTATTGTCTTTTTTCTGGTTTCATAAGTTGCAAAACCCGTTGGTGTCTTATATTGATTTGCATCATCAGCTTTGCTTGTTTCCTGATAAAAATCGATATCATCATTTTCAAACATGGTCAAACCATAAGCATAATCGCGATTGTGTGCCAATAACGGAAACGGAGTTCCGGCCAAATAACATCCATACAATTCATGTTCCGGCGTTACAATATGCGCTTCGTACCAGGTGGCAGGTTGCGAAAAACCAATATGCGGATCGTTTGCAAAAATAACTTTACCGCTTTTGGTTTTGTTTGGGCCAACAACCCAACTGTTACTCCCTACGAATGGCGGAATTGGAGATTTATCCAGCAAACTTGCCACCGATTTTGAAATCTCGGCATATTCTCCCAAATTCTCTTTTGAGCTTCTAATTTTCGTTGTATTAAATTCCCCTTCAAGTCCTAACTCTTTTACGTATGCAGCTCCGTATTTGTCACGAAGATCAGTCAATAAGGGGTCTGTTTTTTGAGCCATCGCAAAACTGAAAGACATGTATCCAAAAATATTATAAACGTCTTTTATCGTAAATTTTTCCTTTTTTACACCTAACAAAGTAAATTCAATTGGCGTAACGCCTTCCTCCAAATATTGATTTATTCCATCTAAATAGGCCATCGTCAATTGATAACTCGGGCTGTTTTTATCTAATTTGGCAATGGCTTTCGCCGAAGCTTCTTCGATACCAATTCCGGAAAAAAACATATCATTTTTAAGGGCCACTGATCCGAATATTTCAGACAAACGTCCTGGCGCAATTCTGCGTAGCAACTCCATTTGCCATAATCTTTCCTGTGCATGTACGTAACCCAGTGCTGTCATCGCATCTTTCTCAGAATCAGCATAAATATGAGGAACACCAAAATCATCAAAATAAACTGTGGTTTCTTTTTGCAAATTTTTCAACTGAACTTCACCTTCGTATTTGGGTTTCAAATGAAAAATATAAGCACATAAACCTATTCCTAAAAAAACAATTATGATAACTAAAACCAACAGTAACTTTTTAATTTTTTTCATATTCAAAAAAAGTATAACAATAAAAATAATTCGGTAATGATGTAACTTAAAGACGTAATCCTATAAAGTAAGGATTATTTTAAAAGCCTAAATTTAGATTTAAAATCAATACGACTAATGTCAATCTACAAAAAAATAGCAATCGGCATAATTTCAGTCTTTGTTTTTGGACTTTTAATCAATTTCGGACTCAATTATTGGATTAAAAAACAGCTGCCGATTATTATTGAGGAGAAAAACAAAACTGCTTATCATATCAATTATGAAAAAATTGAAGTTTCACTTTGGTCAAGAAATATCTATGCCCAAACTTTATTGATACATCCAAAAAACCAACTTGAAAATACTAAAATAAAAACCGGAATTTATTCTAAAATTGAATCGATTACGATCAAGCATTTCAATATTTGGGACTTAGCTTTTCGTGATGTTATTCAGGCTGAAAGTATCATTATTAATAAAGCCAGGGTTATTTTATATAAAAAAAATGACAAACTTTTAAACAACAGCAAAAGCATCCGAACTGAAATTATTGAGCCCTTTCAAAAAGTCATTGCGGTTTCGAATATTTACCTCAACGACGGAAGCGTTGATGTTGTTTACTTAAAAAATAACAAGCCTATTTTCAGCGTTAAAAACATTCTGCTGAAACTCGAAGGCATTTTAATTACAGATGCAACTTTAAAGGAAAAAATTCCGATGCGGTATGAAAAATACGTTTTGGTTTGTGATAGTTTATACTATAAACCCAATCAGTTTTACCGTATCGATATCGGCCAAATCAACACGGAGAACAACTTTTTGAAAGTAAAAAAATTTTCGATGCTGCCCGAATATAACCGAAAAACCTTTGTACAAAAACTGGAAAAAGAAAAAGACATTTATACTCTAAAAGTAGATTCAGTTCACATCAACAAAATGGATTGGGGTTTCAAAAAGGATCGCTTTTTCTTTAAGGCAAATTCTGTTGTAATGAACCATTTTGACGCTAATATTTACCGAGGAAAAATGCCGAAAGATGATTTGAGCAAAAAGTATCTATACAACCATTTATTGCGAAATCTTAAATTTCCGCTGCAAATTGATACTTTACAGGTTCTGAAATCAAAATTGGTTTATGAAGAAGAGATTGACTTTTCTAAAGGTCCCGGAATTTTAAATTTTGATCATTTTCATTTGAGAGCAATCAATCTTCGAAGTAGTTTTGGATTAAAAAAGACAGCTGACGTGAAGATTAAAATCAATTGTCAATTCATGAAAACTTCTCCTTTAAATGTTGATTGGAGTTTTAATGTTTTGGATAAAAAGGACAGTTTTCATATTCAGGGAGTCATTTCAAATTTTGATGTTGCGGCTATGGGTCGATACAGCAAGCCTTATATGAATGCTTCATTTACCGGAGTTTTTAATAAATACCGATTTAATTTTTATGGAAATGACAACATTTCAAAAGGAAACGCTTCTTTAGATTATGATGATTTAAAAGTAAAATTATATAAGAAAAAAAATCCTGAAAAAGAAGCTAAACTAAAATCTGCAATTGCTAATTTATTGGTCAAGAATGATTCAAAAGAAAAAGCAAAAACAGCCGACGTCGAACTAGAACGAATTCAGGAAAAATCATTCTACAACTTTTTATGGAGAAGTATTGCAGAATCTTTGAAGAAGATTTTGATTTAGATCCCGGATATTTTTCCGCCACGACTCAAGCGATAGCGAACAGGCGAAGCAATTCACGAATTTATTTGATTATAATTCGTGAATTCGCGGCGATCTTTTTTACCTCATTACATCTTAAACTGACAATTATCAGGTTTTATGAAAATCCTTTTTCTAACATTTGTTTTTATTTAATTTGAAAACAAATGACAAAAACACCCTTACATACTTTTCATATTCCGGTGATGGGGCTTGCCTATACGATTGACAGCCCGATACGAGTGGCACAATATGGAATTTCGTCTGTAGTCTCAATCGCAGACGATGATTTAATTGAGAAGATGCGTAATTTTTACAGCACTAAATTCAATCTTCCCTACGAAGAAATAAGTCAGAAATTTCATGATTATCGTGCTCAAAGAATTACTTCATATCTTAATTTGGTTGACAAAATTGTAAAACAGAAATTCGAAAATTTTAAAACGGAATTAACGGAAAGCAAAACAACTTTAGAAAATTTTATGTCGATGCTTCCAAATTCATCCGACATTAAAAAAGGCTTTCAAAATTTACTGGAAGATGGAATTTCATTCAAAGAAAATATTCAGCATTATATTGAATCACATCTTTCACCAGGAAATATTGATGTCAATATCATGACGAAACTGGATAAAGACAATTTCATTAAAAATGAACAGCTGCCCATTGAATTTAACGATGCTCATGCCGCTTTACGTGGTTTTGCAAATAGTAATTTAGAATCTTCAGTTGTGCTTTCTGCCGGAATGAATCCGAGACTTTACAGTTATTTTGAAAATTTCAAAGATTTTTATCCGAATGAAAAAAATGAACTTAAAAAGAAAATCATTTTAAAAGTAAGCGACTTTAGATCTGCAATGATTCAGGGAAATTTTTTAGCTAAAAAAGGACTTTGGGTTTCTGAATATAGAATTGAATCAGGTTTAAATTGTGGCGGACATGCTTTTGCAACTGATGGGCTTTTATTAGGGACAATTTTAGAAGAATTCAAACAGAAAAAAGAACAGTTAGTTCAATCTGCTCATGAACTGATGCTAAAAGTGCTACAGCAAAAAGGTGTACCTTTTCCCGAACAACCCTTAGAATTAAAAATTACTGTTCAGGGTGGTGTAGGAACTTCAGAAGAACATGAATTTTTACTGAATACTTATAATGTTGACTCTGTAGGTTGGGGAACTCCATTTCTGTTAGTTTCTGAAGCCACTTCTGTAGATCAGACAACGCGAAATTTATTGATCAGTGCCAAAGAGAGAGATTTATATTTGAGTCATATTTCACCTCTGGGAGTTCCGTTTAATACTTTACGCGGCACTACAAATGAAATTTTAAAACAGAAACGAATTCAGGAAAATAAAGCCGGAAGTTCCTGCCCTAAAAAATTTCTTGCCTTAAGCAAAGAATATGGTCCACACGGAATTTGTACTGCTTCTAAAAAATATCAGGATATCAAACTAGCAGAATTAGAAAACATAAAAGAATCACTTTCTGTTGATGCCTTCGAAAAATCAAAAATAAAAATTACTGAGAAATCGTGTTTATGTGTTGGTTTAGCCAATTCTTCTTATTTGGAAAATGATATTAAAATTAAAGGTCAGGCGCAGGGTGTTGTTATTTGTCCGGGGCCTAATATGGCTTATTTTGATCAGGAAGTTTCCTTAAAAGATATGGTGGGACATATTTATGGGAATAAGTCTGTTTTAAGGACTAACAATCGCCCTAATTTGTTTGTAAAAGAATTGAAAATGTATGTAGATTATTTTAGAAATGAAATTGAAACAATTTCTGGTGAAATCACTGCCAATCAGCTCAAAAAACTGAACAGCTTCAAAACAAATCTTTTAGAAGGAATTAAATACTATTATAATTTGTTCGAATCTACATCCTATTTCAAAAGTGAGACGGAAAAAATCAAATATCAAATTGATTTCTATAAATTGGAATTAACTTCTATAAAGATTCCGGTTCCTGAAATGGTATAAAAAAGTAACCCCCGATTTAGAGTTCTAAATCGGGGGTTTATTTTATATTCAAATTTATTCTTTCTTCTTCTTGCTGCCATCGATTATAGCACCTGTTCCGGCACCAACTCCGGCTCCCGCCAAACCACCAATTATGGCACCTTCGCCTTTTTTCTTACTAATAATAGCTCCGGTTGCGGCACCTACTCCGGCACCAATTACAGCACCTTTAGCAGTTGAGCTCCAACCTTTCTTTTTAGTAGTTGTGGTTGTCGTTGCAGTTCCGCCAGCTTGCTGATGTACTACTACCACTTTTTGCGATTCGACTTTTTGTTCTTCTTTTATTTTTGCCATTTCAGTTTTCATTGAATCAATTACTCTTTGTTTTTCAATTTCAACTTTCATTGAATCAATACTCGCTTGTTTTGCTTTATTGATATCCTCTTTTCCTTGATTTTGACAAGAAACAATAGATAATACGGCAAATAATATGTATAAGGCCTTCATGATTGTAGTATTTATGATTATTACACTACAAAGTAAAGACGATGTTTTTTGTTGGTGTTATATGATTTGGAATAAAGGTTACAGAATTACATGATTGTGAAAAATTAATCTCGCAAAGTCGCGAAGTCGCAAAATTTTTCTTTTAAGCATTTCTTTGTGACTTTTCGACTTTGCGAGATTCTTTCTTTTATAGCTACTACTTCCCTAAAATTCCTTGTTTTAAGATTTGTCCAAAATCGTACATATCTTCATAAGAACAATATAAAGGAACTGGAGCTAATCGAATTACATTTGGCTCACGCCAATCTGTAATCACTCCATTTTTCATTAAATAATCGAATAAACTTCTTCCTTCTCCATGTAAAAAAACGGATAATTGAGAAGCTCTTTCTAAAGGATTTGAAGGTGTGATTACTTCGAAATTACCTTTAACTTCTTTATCAATCTCATGTAAAATGAATTCTAAGTACGAAGTAATGTGATCTCTCTTGGTAATTAAAGAATCCATTCCAACTTCGGCAAACATTTCTACCGATGCTAAATAAGGCGCTAACGAAAGTACTGGTAAATTACTGATTTGCCATCCTCCTGCTCCATGAACGGGATCGAAAGTGGGTTCCATTTTAAAACGGCGTTCTTTGTTATGTCCCCACCAACCAGCAAATCTTGGTAAAGCAGCATCGTTATGGTGTTTTTCGTGAACGAAACAGCCAGAAGCATTTCCCGGGCCCGAATTCATATATTTATAACTGCACCAGGCAGCGAAATCTACATTCCAATCATGAAGTTCTAATTTGATATTTCCAGCAGCGTGTGCTAAATCCCAACCTACTTTTGCACCGACTTTTTGTCCGGCAGCAGTAATGGTTTTAATATCGAAAACCTGTCCGGTATAATAATTTACTCCTCCTATTAAAACCAAAGCTAATTCTTCGCCAACTTCTTCGATTTTTGCCAGAACATCTTCCAAACGGATATTGTGCTCGCCATCACGACGTTTAATTTCTACAATCGCCTCTTCCGGTTTATATCCATGAAAATGAACCTGACTCTGAAACATATATTGATCTGAAGGAAAAGCTTTTTCTTCACAAATAATTTTATATCGTTTGTCTTTTGGCTGATAAAAAGAAACCATCAACAAATGAAGGTTCACAGTCAAGGTATTCATTACCGTAACTTCTGAAGGCAAAGCGCCCACAATTTTACTTAATGGCTCTGCAAATCTTTCCTGATAATCCCACCACGGTTTTTGCGCATAAAAATGACCTTCAACAGCCAATTCTGCCCAGTCGTTCATTACTTCGTCAATATAGGCTTTGGTGCGTTTTGGTTGTAATCCTAAAGAATTTCCGGTGAAATAAATTACGCGTTTATCATTCACTTTCGGAAATATAAATTGATCCTGATAGTGATTTAAAGTATCTTGCGAATCAAGCTCTCGTGCGAATCCGCGTGTATTTTGAAAAGTCATTGTTTTTGTTTTGTGAGGTAAAAATAGGGAAATGTTTCTTTTGTTTCAAGTTTCAGGTTTCAAGTTTTGCTGAACGTGAAACTTGAAACCTGAAACTTTTTAACCACAAAAAAAACCCGTCATCACTGACAGGTTTTTAAATATTTAATACTTCTATGAATTAGATGATCAACATCGCATCTCCGTAAGAATAGAATTTGTATCCTTCCTTGATTGCTTCATCGTATGCTTTTTTCATTAAATCATGTCCACAGAAAGCTGAAATCATCATTAACAATGTTGATTTTGGTGTGTGGAAATTCGTGATCATACAGTTTGCAATACTAAAATCGTGAGGAGGAAAAATGAATTTATTAGTCCATCCTTCGTAAGGATTTAAAGTGTTTTGAGAAGAAACTGAACTTTCAATTGCACGCATTGAAGTTGTTCCAACAGCACAGATACGTTTTTTCTTTGCTTTTGCCTCGTTTACGATATCGCAAGCTTCTTGTTTGATGATCAATTCCTCAGAATCCATTTTGTGTTTTGATAAATCTTCAACCTCAACTGGATTAAAAGTTCCTAAACCAACGTGAAGTGTAACTTCAGCAAAGTTTATTCCTTTGATTTCTAATTTTTTCAAAAGGTGTTTTGAGAAGTGTAAACCTGCAGTTGGTGCAGCTACAGCTCCTTCTTCTTTTGCATAAATCGTTTGGTATCTTTCAGCATCTTCAGCAGTTACTTCTCTGTTGATGTATTTAGGAATTGGAGTTTCTCCAAGTTCTGTCAATTTGTTTCTGAATTCTTCGTAAGAACCGTCATATAAAAAACGTAACGTTCTACCACGAGAAGTTGTATTGTCAATTACCTCAGCAACTAACGAATCGTCGTCACCAAAATAAAGTTTGTTTCCGATACGGATTTTTCTGGCCGGATCAACCAAAACGTCCCAAAGACGTTGCTCAGAATTTAATTCTCTTAATAAGAAAACCTCGATTCTTGCTCCTGTTTTTTCTTTGTTTCCATACAAACGAGCTGGGAAAACTTTTGTATTGTTAAGAATTAAAACGTCTCCGTCATCAAAATAATTGATAACATCTTTAAACATTTTATGTTCTATAGTTTGTTTTTGACGGTCGATTACCATTAAACGAGATTCATCTCTGTTTTCTGCTGGAAATTCCGCTAAAAGTTCTTTTGGTAAATTAAATTGAAAATGTGATAATTTCATATTTGAATTGTTGATTTTAAAGTGTAGATCTTAGATTTTATATCTAAAATTATAAATCGTGTGCAAATATACGATTGTGAGATAGGCGTTGTCAAGTGTTTTGCTGTTTATTTTCAAAAGTCGTTGATTTAGTGGTGTTTCGGATTGACTAAAAAACGTTTTTCCCACCATATAAGTTAAATAAGTTCATTTAAATTGGATTTCTTGTTTTCAAAAACTAAAAGCTCATCTATTTAAACCCGACAGGTTTTAAAAACCTGTCGGGTTTATCACGCAATCTTGTCATTTCGAGCGAAGGGAAAAATCACACTAGAAATTCCGCAATCTAAATCACCAATCTTTGTAGAGTTACGCGTGTGATTTTTCCCTTTGCTCGAAATGACAAAAACTAAAAAAACCTCCAGAAGAAAAACTGGAGGCTATTCAAATTATGCTCATTTTGTTTAAATGAACTTATATAACTTATATGGTGAAAAATTTACAATTCTGAAACCTGGAAGTTTAATGCTTTTAAATCATTCCAGAAATCCGGGTATGATTTTGAAACTACTCCGGCATCTTCGATGATGATTGGAACTTTTAGGGCTAAAGGAGCAAAAGCCATTGCCATACGGTGATCATTGTATGTTGCAATTTTTACATTATGATTGATATTTTCTGAAGCAACTAAAGTCAAACTATCATTTGTAACAGAAATATTAGCTCCCAGTTTTGTAAGCTCGATTCTAAGTGCTTCCAATCTATCTGTTTCTTTAATTTTTAGCGTATGAAGACCTGTCAAATGACAGCCAATTCCTAATCCTAAACATGTAACAACAATGGTTTGTGCAATATCCGGTGTATTGTTTAATTCAAAATTTACGGTTTGGTAGTTAAAATTCTCTTGTTTAACCAAGGTCATTTTATTATTTTGAAATATCGTTTTTACTCCTAATTTCTCGTAAAATGAAACCAACTCAGAATCTCCTTGTAAACTATTTTCTTTATAACTAGTTAATGTTATAGAAGCCGTATCGGCCAAAGCCACTAAACTGAAAAAGTAAGATGCCGAACTCCAATCAGATTCCACCACCATTTCTTTTGAAGCTACACTTTCTTTTGGATAAACTTTAATCACATTTCCTTCAAAAGTGGTTTGAATATCTAAATCATTCAGCAAAGCCAATGTCATTTTGATGTATGGAATCGAAGTAATTTCTCCTTCTAAAGTCAACTCTAAACCATTTTCTAATTTTGAAGCCACTAACAAAAGAGCCGAAATATATTGACTGCTTACATTAGCTGCCAAAGTTACTTTTGAAGCGGTAACTTTTTTTCCTTTAATTTTTATTGGTGGATAACCTACTTCTTTTTCATATGAAATTTCCACACCTAATTGTGCTAAAGCTTCCACTAAAATTTTTATGGGACGTTCCTGCATTCTGCCTGAACCCGTCATTACTACATCTCTACCTTCATTCACAGCAAAATAAGCAGTTAAAAAACGCATTGCCGTTCCGGCGTGATGAATATCTACAACTTCATCATTTCCAACCAAAGCTTTTTGCATTACTTCACTATCATCAGAATTAGAAGTATTTGCTAGTGTTATATTTGGAAATAACGCTTTTAACAACAATAAACGGTTGGTTTCGCTTTTTGATCCTGTTACTGCAATTTGTCCTTGTAAGTTATGTTGAGTTGTCTGAAGTAGTAAATTCATTTTTTTAATTGTAAGTTGTAAATTATGAATTACGAATAATCAGAAACGTAATTCAGCCACGCAATTTACCACTCCTCATTCATAATTCAAAATTCAAAACTCATAATTCAAAACTTATAAGTGATATTTCACAATTATTTTAATTTATCGTTGTTTTTATGGCGATCCTTATCACGAACCGATTTCAAATCCATTTTTTTATCAAAAGCAGTTTGTAAATCGATTCCGGTTTGATTCGCCAAACATAAAACTACAAAAACAACATCAGCTAATTCTTCGCCTAAATCTTTATTTTTATCACTTTCTTTTTCAGATTGCTCACCGTATCTACGTGCAATAATTCGGGCCACTTCACCTACTTCTTCTGTAAGTTGAGCCATATTAGTCAATTCGTTAAAATAGCGAACACCGTGTTCTTTTATCCAGGTATCAACATCAAGTTGGGCATTTTTCAAATCCATCGTTATATTTTTTTAAGAACAATTTTTTCATTTTGACTGGCAAGCATTTTCTGAAAAATATCTTTTAATCCAGTATACTCATCCGCTGCAAAAATACTATTGTTAATCTCTTTTAAACAACTAATTTGAATTTTATTCCCTTCATTAGAAATATTAAAAGTATAAGTTATCGCTTTATCTTCAGTAGAAATTCGAACAGGTTTCGGCATTGACTCTACATTATAACCCTCAGGAATATCTAAATTTAAGTTGAATTTTTCCTGTGTTGGGTAACCAAAATAAATTCCCATTTGCCTTTTCTCCTGCGTAAAAGGATTTTTTGTTCTGGTAAAAAACAATAACGGGTTAATGAATATTTTACCACCGATAATCTCTGATTGATTATCTGAACTAAAAGAAAAAGTCTCTATAATCGGATTAGAAAAATTCGTTTTCTTGTTTTCGATTGCATAATCTGATATCTTCAAATCACCCAATTGCTCTTCGTATTTCTCAAGATAACTTTCCTGATTTTTATCTGCATTTTGAACCCTGAAACTATAAGCATTATAATCTGTTCTTTGCACTCTAACCTTTCCTTCTATTTTTCCGGAAGCATCTAATTTGGCTATTGTATTTGAAAATTCTTTAGATACAGAGGCAGGATATAAATCTATTTCTTTAGAAGTTCCATCTTTTCTAATAAGTCGGCCCTTCCAGTTTAAAAGATTCAGGGGCAAAATATTTGGGGAAGTAAATTTATGGGTAGCATCAAGCAAAATTTGTTTTCCATCAATTTCAGCAGCGGCAATAACATAATTAAAACCAGTTCTCGTAGGATAAACCGGAATTCCATTTTCGACAGTACTAACCAGAACCGGATTCACTTCTACACCCGCTACTTTCAACATATCAATCAATATAAAATTGATTTCAGCTGCATTTCCTGTTTGTTCTTTGTATGCTTTTACAACTCCTTTATCTGTGTAATACCCATTTTCCTCATTCCAGTTCATTTTGTTCTGAACGAATTTAAAAATGATATCTAATCTTTCATTTACAGATTCTACATTTCCTAGTAACTTCCTGACGTCTTCAAGCAAAAAATCACTTTGATTGAGTTCTTTTCCAAAATCTTCATCTTTAAAAATCGTTGAGGCGACACCTTCCCACGTCATGGTAAAGTCTTTTACAGGCTGATCGGGATATCGTATACGTTCTAATTCGTATTGAATACTTCCTTTGTAATTTTCAATATTATTTACATAAGGCTCTAATCTTAGTCCGGAAATATCTTTTCCTGTATGTACGCAATTAACTTGTTGATAAAAAAGCGTGTTGGTTTGATTGTGTTCATTGTCAAAACTTTGGCTTCCAGCACCAATTTTAGCATCGGATGTTATGGGTGTTTTTCCAATTAAAATTGTCTTATAGACATAAAACTCTGGAATCTCTGTTTTGTATTCAAAATAATCAACAGGGATTTCATATTGAAAATCGAAGTCCGGAAGCTTTACAATATTCTCCGTTTTTAAAATATATTTATATTCAATAATCGAACCCAACTTTACATTTGGCAATGTTATGGTTTTCTCGTTCCAATATTTATTTATTTTTTTCTTAAAAGTTCCCTGATTGTCCAGTTTTGTTTTAACGATTGCACCATTTTCTAAATTATATGTAATGGCTTCTGAAAACTCCAATCGGTCTTCGTTTAGTTTTTCATAACCAATATAAAATCGCACTTTTTGATCTGCCCAGGCAAGTCCTTCCTTTTTATAAATTTTAATTTTAAATTCATAAACATGATTGGCAGAAAAACCATTAGTATTATTGTAAGTAAAAAAAGTTCTTCCTTTCTTAAAGATAATTGCAGCCGGTGCGCTAGTGTCTTTTGGATGCACTTTTTCCTGTAATTGTGCTACAGTCACTTTTCCCAATTCATATTTCTGAGCATTGATTTTTGAAAAGCAGAAAAAAACTAAAATTAGTATTAAGGTTTGAAACTTCATTTTATATTCTTTTTAAAACTATTTTCTCTGTTTCTTTTGCAATCATTGCCTTGTAATATTCTTTAAGCATTTGGTATTTATCAGCTCCAATGATCGCCTCGTTAATTTGATGCTGAATTCCTAACTGTATTTTATCACCACTAATAGCAGCTTCATATTTAAAAAATCCTAAATTATCTTCCATAACAATAGAAACTGATTCCGGTAAATTTTCAACAGTAAAATTCTCAGGTATTTTAATTGTTATGGTGTATTTCTCTAAAAATGGAAATCCAAAATCAACCGGATATTCTCTTTTTTCCTGTTTAAAGGGATTTTTTTCATTCGTAAAGAACAACATGGGATTTATATATACTTTCTCTCCAATCTTTTCAAAAAAATTAGAGCCTGTAAATGAAAATGTTTCAAGAATTGGCAATGAAAGTTCTTTTTCATTGGTTCTTTTATAATCTGTTAATTCAATCTCACTATTGTCATTTCCTATTTTTTCCAAATAGACAGTCTCTTTTACGTCGTCTATATTATTTCTGAAATTTAATGCTTTATATTCTGAATATTGCCTTCTGATTTTACCTTCAACATTACCTGTATCATCAATTCCATAACTCATAGAAACAATATCGCTAGAAATTTTTTTAGGCATCAGATCTGTAATTTCAGATGTTCCATCTTTACGCACTAATCGACCAATCCAGTTTAAATCCCTCAAAGGCAAAACATCCACTGTAGAAAATTTATCTGTTGCGTCTAATAAAATATTCCCATTTGATGTTTCAACAGCCACGATTACATAATTGAAAGCGTCTGTATTTGGGAAAAACGAAACTCCATTAGAACGAGTACTAATTAAGACCGGATTGGCATTTAATCCCGCATATCGTAACATTGCAGTCAGCATTAAGTTAATATCAGCACAATTGCCTGTTTTTTCTTTGTATGCTTTTTGAACTCCTTTATCACAGCCATAACCGCCATGATTGTTCCATTTTATGTTTGTTTTTACATAGTCAAGAATAGCTAATATTTTTTCTTCAACTTTGATTTTTCCTTTCAATAACAATTTCAAATCATCTTCAAAATAATCTGTTTTATTTAGTTCAGGTCCAAAGTTTTCAAACTTATAAATAGTTTTAACTACATCTTCCCAATTACCGGAAAATGATTTAAAAGCCTGTCCCGGGATTGATATAGATTCTATTTCATGCGAAATAGCCGATCTGTAATTGTTTATATTGTTAACGAATATTTCTTCTTTCATTGCCGGTAAATCCTGAAAAACATAAGTGCTTTCAGTAGCTAAAGAACCATTTTTATTAACAATTTCGGTTGTAGTTTTCGGAATAAAATATCCTTTTAAATTTCTCTTAAAGGAAAATGAATTTGGAATTATGGTTTTAAGTTCTGAATAATTAACCGGGATATTTTTTTGAAAATCCCAATCCTGAATATTCAAAAAACCTCCTTCTTTATTATATTGATATTCAATTATAGATCCTTCTCTAACATCTGGAAATATTATTTTTCTAACCCAATAACGTTTATTGTTTTTTTCAATAAATTCTCCATCCTGAGATAATTTAGATTTTACAATTTTACCATCTACCAAATTATAGGTATAAACATCTTTTATTCTTAACTCACTTAATTTTCCTGCAGGAAAAGCAATTTGAACATTAGACCAGTCATAACCTTCTTTCTTATAAATTTTTATACGTGTTTGAAAATTGACATCTGAATAACCGGAAGCAGTTAATTTAACTAATCCTTTGCTAAAAAGGATAGCCGCAACAGCTGAAGAATCTATCGGGTGCTTTTTTTGTTCTAATTCAGCAATAGTTACTTTTCCTAATTCATGATTTTGAGCTTTAATATTCAAAAAATTGAAAATTGAAAAAGCAACTACAACTAAACTCTGAAACTTCATTAGATTCTTTTTAAAACTATTTTCTCTGTTTCTTTTGCAACCATTCCTTTATAATATTCTTTTAGCATTTCATATTTTTCAGTTGACACTATAGCCTCATTGATTTGGTGCGAAACCACCAATTGCAACGTTCCATCATTTGCCGCAATGTTAAATTTAAAAGTACCTAAATTATCAGCCATTGAAATTACTGCAGGAGCTGGTAGTGTTTCAACTACAAATCCTTCAGGTATTTTAATAACGATATTATATTTGTCTGTAAACGGGTAGCTAAAATCTACCGGATATTCTCTGATTTCCTGCTTAAACGGATTTTTATCTTCTGTAAAAAACAACATTGGACTCACATAAATTTTCCCTCCAATAACTTCACAAAAGTTATTTCCGGTAAAAGAATAAGATTCTATCATTGGTAATAAAATTTCCTTTTCATTAGTTCTTGAATATTCACTAATTTCAATTTTATTATTTTCATTTTCTAATTTTTCCAGGTAGGCCTCTTCTTTAACCCCATCGATATTATCTCTCGTAACTAAAGCATTATAATCTGTACATTGTCTTCTTGTTTTGCCGGTAACTTTACCTTCGGCATCAATACTGTAATTCATAAAAACGATATCATTTGATGTTTTTTTAGGCATCAAATCAATTTCTTCAGAACTTCCATCTTTACGAATCAACCTTCCATACCAATTTAAAGTTTGGAGCGGTAAAACATTTGGAACTGAAAATTTATCAGATCCATCTAACAAAACATATCCTGTTGGAGTTTGAACAGCTGCAATTACATAATTGAAAGCATTTCTGTTGGGAAACAATGAAATTCCGTTAGAACGTGTACTAACCAAAACCGGATCTGCATTTAAACCTGCAAAACGCAACATTGCAGTTAACATTAAATTGATATCGCCAATATTTCCTGTTTTCTCTTTATAGGCCTTTTTAACCCCTAAATCGGTATCGTAGCCTGTGTAGTGATTCCACTTCACACTTGATTTCACATGATTTAAAATCGCCAATATTTTTTCGTCTGGTGTATTTTTTCCAGCTAACACTACTTTTAAATCCTCTTCAAAATAACCTGTTTTGTTTAATTCAGGGCCAAAAGAATCATAATCATAAATTGTTTTTGCAACCGAATTCCAATCTGTTGAAAGCGGTTTTAAGGGCTGATTAGGAAATTTAACCATGGCTAATTCATGCTCAATACTAGAAACATAATTATCCATATTATTAACAAAAGCTTCCTGTTTCATCGCAGGAAAATCTTGCGCTATATAAGTAGTCTGAGTTTCTATATAATCTAATTTATCAACAGAATATTCGGTCTTTACTGCACCTCCGCCAAATCCTCCGGTAGAAACTCGTTCTTTATTTGTAAAAGTGATTGCTTTATTATTTTTAGCACTTGTAACTTTAGGAAAAATATATCCTTTTTGCCTCGGATTAAAAACATAATATTCAGGAATGTAAGTACTAAATTCAGAATAATTTACGGGAATATTGGACTGAAAATCCCATTCACGAATCATTCCGTCTCTTGGGCTTTTAATAGTATAATGGTACTCAATTACAGAACCTTCCTTAACATTAGGCAGCGTAATCTTTTTTTGTCCTCTAAATTTATTTACCCTTTCATCAAAAGCTCCTTCGCTTTTTAGTTTTGTTTTTTCAATTTTACCATCAACCAAATTATATGTATAAACATCGCTAACAATAACTTTTTCAGTGAGTCCCGGCATATCATAATACCAAATTGCCTGATTGGCCCAATTATAACCTTCCTTTTTGTAAATTTTTATTCTGGCCTCGACATCTGTCAACGTAACAAAACCGTCATCTTGATAGTATTCAATTCTTACTTTTCCCTTTTTATACAAAACAGCTGCTACTGCCGCTGAATCTTTTGGATGCACTTTTTGCTCTAATTCAGCGATTGATACCTTTCCTAATTTAAATTCCTGTGCCGCTACTTTTGAAAAAAATAACAATAGAACAGATAGACTAAAAAGTTTGATAGATTTCATTAGTTGGTTTTTGGTTGGTTTCTGTTAGTTTTTGGTTAGTATAATTTTGGCATTATCGTTTCTTGATACTTGTTCCATAAAAAGACGATACTCATCGTATTCCTTGTTCGAATATTTACCTTTATTTACGAGCATAGAACGTTTGTAAAGCAGTTTATTACTTTCTTTTTTGATGATTTCAGTTTTGTATTCTCCAAATTTCCCTTTCAATTCATAGTTTGAAGGCAAAAACTCAATAGTAAAACCAGCTGGTAAATTAATTTCAATTTCATCTGTATCCAAATAACCACGCTGAATCTCAAAAGGATTTTTTCTATTTCTGATGCGTCTTACATTTTCCGTATTTTGATTAAATGCATCGACAGCAAAAATCATTTTATTAGCCGAAATTGGGGCGTAGTTTATAGCACTAATTTGAATATCTTCAGTAAAACGAATGCTTTCTTTATCGTTAGTAAAGTTTATTTTACCCAATTTTAGATTATTGATATGATCCCAATATTTCTTATAATATTTTTCTTTTTCCGTAGGTTGGCTACTTTCTAATCTTTGTTTAGAATTGTATTGAGAACCTTCTGAAATTATCGAAATTGAACCCGAAAAATTACCGTTTTCATCAATGGTATAAATTCCTTTATCAATTTGCTTATTGCCTTTGTCTTCATAAATTTTAGTTCTGACAATTACACCGCCTTCCGGCTTAACAACCAGAACATCTCTGTCGTCTGTAAATGTTCCCTGATATCCAAAAGGATCGTCCTGACTCGTGCATTCCAGGAAAGTATAATTATCCCCATTAGGAATTGCCAGGATCATATGGTTTCCCTGCATTGACACAAAATCAGACTGGATGTTAGATTTATAAGTATCGCCATATAATATAGTATTATAAGAAGGAATATCAACAGCCTGTAAAAGAGCTTTGGTGTAATTGGACAAAGCTTTGCAATCTCCGTAACCTAAACGATCCACATCGGTTGCGAGCATTGGTTTCCATCCCCCAATACCAACAGCAATATTTACATATCTGGATTTTTTCTGAACATAATCATAAATGATTTTTGCCTTCTTTATCGGATCTTTTTCATCACCAACTAATGCTTTTATTTTTACTTTGGTTTCTTCTGATAAATCGGTTGTTCCGGTTAGAATTTTGTCGCTGTACCATTTACCAAATGCTTCCCAGGTTTTAGCGGTTCCGTCAACACCTTCTAAATGAAAATTCTCCAGACCCATCATAACTCTTGGAAAAAGATCTCTGCCGGACGGGCTTAAACTTTCAGGTTTCTGAGAAAAAATATTGTTAGCAACATAACTTAGTTGTGTATCAGTATCTACCGTTTTCTTGATATTATAACCCGCAAACTGAAACTCTTTCTTTTTAAATCCGAGGTTATTTGGATAAGTAACATTTAAGACGCATTTCTCAATACTTACAGCATAGCCTCCTAAGAAATACCATTGTGGTAAAAAGGCTGTATTTGAGCTCTCTATCTCACTATTATAAACGACAGTAAAAGGATAAGAAACCGGAGTATATTCTAAGAAAATTACACGATTGTCCGAAAAAAGGGTACTACCGCTAACAGCGCTTTGGTCTTTAAAATCTTTACGCTTGATTTTTTTGATTTCATTCCCAAAAGCATCATAAACAATCGCTTCAATATTTTTTACCGAAGTTGATTTATCATAACTCTGATAGGCATCAATGTCACTCAACCCTTCCTCATTAAAAACCGTTACAATTCTTTGTGTTTTTACGGTCATCTCTCTTTGCGAAGCAATGACTATATCCATTTGGTCCAAACGTACCACAGCATCGGCATTAGCCTTAAGGCTATCAGTTAGAGTTAAAACAGAATAGTTGGTCTTCTGAGCAGAAGAAACAAGGGTAAACAATAAAAAAAATAACGCAAAGAAAGGTTTTTTCATTAGTAGGGAATTTCTCCAAATATATATTATTTTTAGAAATCCTTAACATTTGTTTATTACTTTTTATTCCCTGTTTTTGCTGTCTATTAAGATTGTAACTGGCCCGTCATTTAACAAACTGACTTTCATATCGGCACCAAAAATTCCGGTTTGTATTTTTTTATTGAAGTCTTTTTCTAAATATTTTACGAAATTTTCATACATCGGAATAGCAAATTCAGGTTTTGCTGCTTTAATATACGATGGACGATTTCCTTTTTTAGTAGAAGCATGAAGCGTAAATTGACTAACCACGATAATATCACCATCGACATCCTGAACTGAGCAGTTCATGACATCATTTTCATCACCAAAAATTCTCATTTTTATGATTTTCCCAACCAACCAATCGATGTCTTCCTGTGTATCGGCATCTTCAATTCCTACTAAAACTAATAATCCTTTTTGAATATCGGCAGTTTTATTTCCGTCCACAGTTACTGACGCTTGGGAAACTCTTTGAAGAACAACTCTCATATATTTAGTCTTAAAGTTTGAAAATCATAAAGTTGAAGGTCCAAAATGCGTACATTATGACTTTTAGACTTTTGACTTTCGACTGATTTTACTTTTGGTTTCTGGTTTCATCACTAATTTTACGATCTTCATCATAAGTGTCTGTACGATAATTTTCTTCATCGCCTTCCAGAATCTTCAAATAACTATTATAACGCGACCAGGCGATCTCGTCTCTTTCTAATGCAGCTTTGATAGCACAATGTGGCTCTTCTTTATGTAAACAATTGTTAAACTTGCATTGATCTTTTAGTCTGAAAAATTCAGGAAAATAACCACTAATTTCTTCTTTCTCCATATCCACAATTCCAAAACCCTTAATT
Source organism: Flavobacterium sp. Root420 (assembly GCF_001427905.1). Taxonomy (GTDB): domain Bacteria; phylum Bacteroidota; class Bacteroidia; order Flavobacteriales; family Flavobacteriaceae; genus Flavobacterium. The sequence continues at coordinate 184,119 of NZ_LMEF01000002.1, read as the reverse complement.
CCAGGCGTATCGATAATTTTGGCATTAAAAGACAAATCATACATTTCGGCAAAAGTCGTGGTATGCTGACCTTGCTTACTTGCTTCAGAAATGGTTTTGGTTTTAAGATGTAAAGACGGCTCCATAGCATTTACCAAAGTCGATTTCCCGACACCGGAATGTCCTGAAAACATACTAACCTTGCCAATCATCATATCTTTTAATTCGTCAATTCCTTTCATTTCAGTTGAAGAAACACGAAGACATTTGTAACCAATTTGCTGATACACATATTGCATATACAATTGATCTTCTAAAGTTGACTCGTCAAAAGTATCTATTTTATTAAAAACCAAAATAGTTTCAATATTGTAAGCCTCGGCAGTTACCAAAAAACGATCTATAAAATTGAAAGTTGTTGGCGGATTATTAATCGTGATTAATAAAAATACACGATCAATATTCGAAGCAATAATATGCATTTGATGCGACAGGTTAACCGATTTACGAACGATGTAGTTCTTTCTTTCGTGAATATTAAAAATTGTTCCGGTTACAGCATCTGAAGTTTCTTCCAATTCATAATCGACAATATCGCCTACAGCTATAGGATTAGTACTTTTAATACCTTTCATCCTAAACTTCCCTTTCATACGGCATTCTATAAAATCGCCTTGTTCCGATTTTACGGTGTACCAACTTCCTGTAGATTTATATACGAGTCCTGTCATTCTTTAATTTTAGATTGTTGTCCCGAAACTTCGGGATTAGATTTCTGATTGAAAACCTAAATCTTTGCAAAGATAAATGAATAATTTTAAACATAGCCCACGGTTTCAACCATGGGTGATAAAGATTATTGATTACGTCTCCCACGGTTGAAACCGTGGGCTATGTAAAATAAAAAATCTCCAAATCTTTCGAAGAAATGGAGATTTTAAAAAACAATATAATCTTAAAGTTATGATATAAGAAAACTCAAGTTCAATGTTTCCAAGAGCTAAAATTAACTTATATCACTTATATGTTTTTAGAGAAAATTATGCGTTGAAAATTTTCTCCTGGTGACCAATACTTTCCTGGTGGATTGCTTTGAACATTCTCAAAACAAATTCTTCAGTAAGACCTTTTTTCTCACCTTCTAAAATCATTTTTCCTAAGATTTCATTCCAACGGTTGTTTTGAAGAATCGCTACGTTTGCATCTTTTTTCACCTGACCAATTTCGTCAGCAACTTTCATACGTTTTCCTAATAACTCTAATAAGTTCGCATCAAGAACGTCGATGTTAGCTCTTAGTTTCGTCATTTTTGAGCTGTACTCATCTGTAGTATCATCTGTTTTTCTGATAGTCAAATCTTTAATGATTTGTTTCAAAGCATCAGGTGTAACTTGTTGAGCAGCATCAGACCAAGCATTGTCCGGATCGTAGTGCGTTTCGATAATCATTCCATCGTAATTCAAATCTAAAGCCTCTTGCGTTACTTCGAAAATCATTTTACGATCTCCGGTAATGTGAGATGGATCGATGATTAATGGTAAATCAGGAAATTTATTTTGTAATTCGATAGCAATCTGCCATTCTGGAATATTTCTGTATTTTGTTTTTTCGTAAGTAGAGAAACCTCTGTGGATAACTCCTAATTTCTCGATTCCAGCCATGTGTAAACGCTCAACACCACCTAACCATAAAGCTAAATCCGGGTTTACAGGGTTTTTAACCAAAACGATTTTGTCAGTTCCTTTCAAAGTATCAGCAATTTCCTGAACAGCAAAAGGGTTTGCAGTTGTACGAGCACCAACCCATAAAACATCGATATCATGTTCTAAAGCTAATTTACAGTGAGCTGCAGTTGCAACTTCAGTTCCCATCAATAAACCAGTTTCAGCTTTTGCTTTTTGTAACCATTTTAAACCAATTTCTCCAACACCTTCAAATCCTCCCGGACGCGTTCTTGGTTTCCAGATTCCAGCTCTGAATACACTAACTTTTGAATCTTTCAATTCGTGAGCAATTTTCAATACTTGATCTTCCGTTTCTGCACTACAAGGTCCAGCTATCACAAGTGGGTGATTTAAATTGAAATCTTCTAACCACTTTCTCATTTCTTTCTTATTTTCCATCTTAATTCTAATTTACTTTTTAGTTGTTGTTAATCCGTTTAGTATTTCTTTAATTTTATTTGTGCTTTCCATTTCTTCAAAAATGGCATTGTAATTATCTTCTTTTAGCAAATCCCTAAACCGACTGAGATTTGAAATATATTCTTCTAATGTTTCAATGACGTGTTCTTTGTTTTGCTTAAAAATCGGTGTCCACATTGCGGGAGAACTTTTTGCTAAACGAACCGTACTTTCAAAACCACTTCCCGCCATATCAAAAATATCCTGTTCGTCTTTTTCTTTGTTCATTACCGTTTTCCCCAGCATAAACGAACTAATGTGCGACAAATGCGAAACGTAAGCAATGTGTTTGTCGTGTGAAATCGGATCCATATATCGAATTCTCATTCCGATTTCGCTGAAAAGCTGTAATGCCTTTTCCTGCAATTTAAAAGTGGTTTTTTCCACTTCACAAATAATATTTGTCTTTCCTTTAAACAAACCTCTTATCGCCGCCGATGGTCCTGAGAACTCCGTACCTGCAATTGGATGCGTTGCAATAAAGTTTCTTCTCTTCGGATGACTGGCAACTGCATCACAAATAGGCTTTTTAGTGGAACCCACTTCAAAAACAATTGTTTTGTCTCCAACTAAATCCAATACTTTTGGCAAAACAACCAGAGCGACATCAACCGGAACCGAAACAATTACAAAATCGGCTTCAGCCAAATCTTCAAAGTTTCCTGCCTGATCGATAACCCCCAAATCAATTGCTTCCTGCAAATGGTTTTCGTTGCTGTCAATCCCAAAAATAGTCGCATTCGGATGTTGATCTTTGATGTCCAGCACCATCGAACCTCCTATTAACCCTATTCCTATTACATATACTTTCATACTATTTTTTTAATTTCCAAGTTTTAAAATTCCAAATTCCAACCTATTTAACCGCAAAGTTCGCAAAGGATTTACGCAAGGTTCGCAAAGTTTGAAATCTAAAATCTATCAATCGCCTCTTGTACTTTTTCTTCTTTCACACACAACGAGAATCTGATATATCCTTCTCCATTGCTTCCGAAGATTGTTCCCGGTGTAATGAAAATATGTTTCTCGTATAATATTTCGTCAATGAACTTCTCTGCTGATTCGATTCCTTCCGGTAATTTTGCCCAGACAAAAAGCCCAACGCCATCTTTATAAACTTTGCAGCCTAATTTTTCGGCAAGCTTTTCTGTTAATTCTCTTCGGCGTCTGTAAATTTTGTTTTGATCTTCAAACCATGATTTATCACAATTCAACGCCGCAACTGCACCTTTCTGGATTCCGTAGAACATACCGCTGTCCATATTACTCTTTACTTTCAGGACTGCATCAATAATTTCAGGATTTCCTAAAACCATTCCCACTCTCCAGCCGGCCATGTTGAAGGTTTTGCTTAATGAATTCAATTCTAAAGCCACTTCTTTCGCGCCTTCAACCTGCAATAAGCTCATCGGATTATCATTCAAAACAAAACTATACGGATTATCATTGACCAATAATATGTTATGTTTTTTAGCAAAAGCAACCAATTTTTCAAATAACGCTAAACTTCCTCTCGCCCCTGTTGGCATATGCGGATAGCCCAACCACATGATTTTTACTTTTGAAAGATCCAGTTTTTCTAAAGCTTCAAAATCCGGTTCCCAGGCGTTTTCTTCTTTCAGATCATAGTAAACCGGAACCGCTCCAACCAAATTGGTTACCGAAGTGTAGGTTGGATAACCTGGATTCGGAATCAAAACGTGATCACCTTCATTTAAAAAAGCTAACGAAATATGCATAATTCCTTCCTTAGAACCCATCAAAGGCAAAATCTCATTATTCGGATTTAATGCAACACCAAACTGATTCTGATAAAAATCTGCCATTCCCTTTCTCAATTCCGGTAATCCCTGATAGCTTTGATAACCGTGTCCGTTTTCATCTAGTATTGCAGCGGCAACCGCTTCAATTACTGCTTTCGACGGACTCAAATCAGGGCTTCCGATCCCCATATTGATGATAGATTTTCCTTCAGACTGCAGCTGACGAACTTCTCTCAATTTTGATGAGAAGTAGTATTCTTCAACTGTATCTAATCTTTTTGCTGTTGTAATCATTATTTTTTGCTTTAGGCTTTAAGCTGTATGCTTTAGGCTTTCTTTTGTTGACTTTTAAACTTTCGACTTTCAAACTTTAAGACTGACTCAAAGGTTTTGTGTTTTTATATTCTCCCAGAACTTTAAAATATTCTGCCATTATATTTAGTAATGTTTTGGCTTTTGCAAAATCTTCGTATTTTTCAAATGTTACATCTACGAAAAAGGAATATTTCCAGGGAGTTTCAATTTTTGGAAGCGACTGGATTTTTGTTAAATTCAGTTTGCAATCGCTCATTACATTCAGAACTGCCGCTAAACTTCCTCTTTTATGATCTAATTCAAATTTGATGGAAGCTCTGTTGATTTCGCTTTCCGGTAAAAATGAATTTTGTTTTTTGATGATCACAAAACGAGTCATATTGTTTTTGATAGTTTGAATTTCCGGAGCGATAATTTCTAAATCATACATTTCAGAAGCCGTTTTACTTGCAATTGCTGCAATTCCTGTCAATTGTTTTTCCTGAATTCTTCTGGCAGTTTCGGCCGTATCTTTATCCTCAACCAATTTGATGTTTGGATACTGCTTTAAGAAATCCATGCATTGTAATATTGCCATTGGATGTGAATGAACTTCTTTTATATCTTCAATTTTCTGACCTTTCAAAGCCATTAAATTTTGGTGAATGCTCAAATAATGTTCTCCAATGATGTGTAAATTATTCTTATCAATCAAAGCATAATTTGGAATAATTGGACCCGCAATCGAATTTTCAATCGCCATTACTGCCTGATCCGATTTTCCTGAAAGAAGGCTGTCGATTAATTCTTCAAAAGACAAACATTCATCAATAGCCACATTTTCAGAGAAATATTCATTCACTACCTGATGATGAAAAGAACCTTTTATACCTTGTATCGCAATTTTAGTTGTCATATATTCAAAAAAAAATCCTGATTTTCATCAGGATTGTATATTAGTTTTATTTGTCTTTTTAATTTTCTCAAATAACCATAGCACAATCCTCACTTCTACTAAAGAAGAAATAAAAAGAGTTGCTAAAATAAAAACGGTTAGATGCCATTTTGTTTGTGTTATTATTTAAATTCTCTGCGAATGTATAAATTATTTTTACCGCACCAAAAAAAATATTGCATTTTATGAAACAAAAAAGGATTTCTTAACAAAATCTACTGGTTTTGTAGGATAATTTAATAAATCGCTCTTAAAATGCGATTTAGGCAATTGGTTTTTAGTGAGGTACTGAGGTTCTGAGTTACTAAAGGGCTAAGATTGTAGAGATTTATAATCTAATAGACAGCTCTAAGCGCCCCTCCAAACCAATTTCTACTATTTTTTGAAGTGTAGAAAACCTGGCTTCTTTTACATTATTTTCAATCTTCGAAATATAAGATTTTGTTGTTCCTGCTTTTTCTGCAAGTTGTTCCTGAGTCATTCCTTTTTGAAGTCTTGCTTCATGAATCATTGCTCCAATTTTAAAATTTTCATAACCCGCTTCGAGTTCATCTCGTTTTGGTGTTCCAATTTTACCGTAGTGTTTTTCTTTAAACTGTTCTAAAGTGGTAATATTTTTACTTTTCGTTTTCATATTCCTTTTTGATTTTTAATGCTTTTTCAATTTCAAATTTTGGTGTCTTTTGAGTTTTCTTTTGAAATCCATTAGCCAATACAACCAATTTTCCATCATCAAAAAAACAAAAAATTCTAAAAATATCGCTTCCTTGCTGTACTCTAATTTCATAAAGTCCATCTGTATTCTCGATATATTTTAGATACGTTTCAGGAACTCTCTCCAATTCCTCAATTAAATCTATCGTCCAAACAATTTTAGCTCGAACCTTATCTCGTTGTTTTATGAAAAAATCTTCAAAATAATTATTAAAAAAAGTAACAGTCCTAATCTTTTGATTATTACTCATAAATGACAAATATATAAAAGTTGCTCTAAAGTGAAACTATCTAATTTTAAAATCTCACTATCAAAACAAATTTATAAGAAAAAAACTACATTTAAGAACTCTTTATAATTATTTATGAAAACAACCCAGAAACCGGTTTATTCCTAATCCCAATTTTAGAATAATCAAAATTCATTTTTTCTTTTAATAAAGAAGCATAAACACTTCTGAAATCAATCTCATGTTTTAAATCACCATTATCTAAGTCTGCCAAATTTGGATTATTTCCTAAAATCGTTCCTTTATTATTTCCTCCAATAATAAACATTGGGGCCGCAGTTCCGTGATCTGTACCGTTTCCGTTGTCTTTTACTCTTCTTCCAAATTCGGAGAATACAACAACGGTAACATTCTGCATCAATTGTGCTTGTTTTAAATCCTGATAAAAGCTATACAAGGCATCATTCAAATCGGTTAATTTTTTTTCGTGAATCGCAAGTTGATTGTCGTGCGTATCAAAACCGCCAAGTGACGTATAATATACTTTTGAATTTAAGTTCCCTTTTATCAATCGGGCAATCCATTCAAGGTTTTTGGATAATCCTGTCTTTGGATAACTGATTTCTGTTTTGGATTTTGCCAATGCTTTCTGGATTTCATCAGAACCTTCTATTACCGAATTAGCTATTTTTCGAACAAAATCTAATTGTGGATTATCAGACAAGGTTACATTTTCATCCTTATCTGATTTTACTTTAAATCGGTTTGGATCTTTTACCGTGATCGAATTTGGTTCAACACCTTTTAAAGCCAAATTATCTATAGAATCCAAATTTATTCCAGCTGTGACCTCGTGACCGTTGCACTGCAAATCTAAATATCTTCCTAACCAGCCTTCATTTATATATTTATTTGAGTCGGTTGCTGTTTGCCAAATTTCCTGACTGCGAAAATGGGAGCGAATGGGTTCCGGATATCCCACATTCTGAATTACGGTTAAATCTCCATTTTGCTGCATTTGGGCAAAATCTTTTAAGGAAGGATGAAATGCCATTCCCTTACTTTTTCCAATGACCACATCTTTATTCAGGGCAATTTTAGTTCTCAAATCATAGTATAACGGATTATCGTACGGAATAAAAGTATTCAATCCGTCATTTCCTCCATTCAATTGCACAAAAACAATGCACTGTTCGCCGGTTACCAAATTATTTTGTGAGCCAAAAGCGTGCAAAAAATCAGGAAGTACAAGCAGTCCGCCTGTGAGTGTTCCTGTTAATGTTAAAAAATTTCTTCTGTTCATAATTTCAGGTTTTTAAATCAACTGATATTCCGGCAATTTCGTGATGTAATTAAAGAGTCTCGCCACTGCAAAATTGGCGTGCTCGTCTTTTGGGTCAAAATCGTATTTCAGTAAATTCTCCATGTCTTTTTGCATTGCATCATTTACTTTGAACAACAACCTGTCTGACAATTCAGCGATAATGGTTTTATTATTTCCATCGGAATCAAAATCGATTTTTACATTGATTTTTTCGTATTCTGATTTTGGCTTTTCATTTTCAGAATTCATTGTATTTAAAACTCTTTTGGTGATATTTCTTCCGCTACAAAGCAAATCGGAAGTATTATTACGTTGCAGATAAATTTGCGAAGTCAGCCACGAATTTCCGCCGTCCCAACCTTTCACATTTATTTGATTGTACAAATCCATTCCTTGTTGTTTTAGAAAAAACAAAACCATGGTATCGTCCAGATCATCAACATGTAATTCCTCTAAAAGCTGCAAAATATAAACCAACGGATTTTTAATTTTAGTTCCCGAAGTGTCCTTTTTAAATTCTTCTGTAAAAATTTTAGTTAGTAGTGGCTGAATCTCAAACTTTACTTTTCTGAAATAATCTCCATAATAAGTCACCAAATCTTCTGGCGGATTATCATAAACAAACCATTTCAGGATTTTTCGGGTAATTAAATACGGAATGTTTTTCTGTTCAAAAATGATATCAACCAAATCATCGACTTTCCAGTTTCCGGTTTTACCGAAATAAGTCTTATCACTATTATCTTCTATATTTTTTTTATAAACTGCGCCATCATCTCCATAATTCAATCCAGCTAAAGCTTTTGCTCCTTCTTTTATGTCATTTTCAGAATAATTCCCAATTCCAATCGTGAATAATTCAAGTAATTCGCGACTTAGATTTTCATTATATTTACCTTTTTTATTATCGATATTATCTAAATACCGAACCATGGCATTTGATTTCACGATTTGCTTTGTTAATTCCTTGAAATTTCCAAAAGCATGTTCACGTAAAATCATATTGTGCTGATAAATCCAATAATTGACTTTTACTTTTTGCGAAGTTGATACGAAATGATTGTGCCAAAAACAAACCATACTCTCACGTAACGGAAATTCGTCATTTCGCATTTTAGCGATCCACCACTTTTTCAATTCTACATTTGAATAGTTTTCTTTTTTGAGAGCCTTCTTTTTGAATTCGGAGTCGGCATTTTTTATGGATTCGCGCAAAGCTTTGAGCTCAAGAAGTGTTTTAGGATCATCATCCAAAAAAGTAGGAAGTTGTTTGTCAAATTTTGAATCATAGGAATGTTTTAGAAATTTTTCTAATCCTAGTTTTTCAATTTTATCGGCTTCTTTACCGGAAAAACCCAATCGTAACGACCAAAGATTGCTTTTTTTCATAATTCAGAAATTATTACAATAAGACTTGACTTTCTTTTAAAGGTTTAAAGAGAAGGTGCTAAGTTTCTTAGATGCTAAGGAGCTAAGATTTTAAAAGGTCTTTGGTAATAATTAGAACGGGGAATTTTTGGAGATATTGTTTATTTTATATTCAGCAATCATAATCAAACATAGCCCGTGGTTTCAACCACGGGAGACGTATTGGGTAAACGTATTGTGTTCCCGTGGTTGAAACCACGGCTATGTTATTAGAAATTCATCTATGAATTCTTTCTTTTCATTAACATAAAGAAAATAATTGCCTTCTTTTTTTTGATCTTTAAGAAATTCTAATTTAATTTCGATGCAAGGAGTTGGAAGTGGAAATCCTTTTTTGTTTTTTCTTTAAAAATAAAAAAGATTGAAACGAAAAGCGGGAAATAGCTCCTAAAAAACAAAAAGCAGCTATCATTACAATAACTGCTTTCTATAAACGAAAGAATAAATCTTTTCTCTTTATTCTATTTTCTTTCTTCTAAAAAAAATTAAGACCCACACATCTCACAATCCTCTGGATCTGCGGCTTGTGCTTTTAGCAACATTGCTTTGTAGTCTTCAACACTGATTTCTTCTGTCTCTGCAACTAAAGATGGTGCTGTTTCTTCTTTTTTATCATTGTTCAATGTGAATTTAATCGCATCAACTGCTGATTTCGTTCTCAGGTAATACATTCCGGTTTTCAAACCTGATTGCCAAGCGTAGAAGTGCATTGACGTAAGTTTAGAATAGTTAGCATCCTGCATGAACAAGTTTAGTGATTGCGATTGGTCAATGAAATAACCTCTTTGGCGAGACATATCGATAATATCTTTCATCGACATTTCCCAAACCGTTTTGTATAATTCTTTCAAGTCTTGTGGGATGATGTCAATATTTTGAACAGATCCGTTATGACGCATAATTTCTTGTTTCAAATCTTCGTTCCACAAACCAAGTTTTACTAAGTCTTCCAGTAAATGTTTGTTTACGACGATAAATTCTCCAGACAATACACGACGCGTGTAAATGTTTGATGTATAAGGCTCGAAAGCTTCGTTGTTTCCAAGAATTTGCGAAGTCGAAGCAGTTGGCATTGGTGCAACTAACAATGAGTTACGAACTCCGTGTTCCATTACTTCTTTTCTTAATGAAGCCCAGTCCCAACGTCCTGATAATTCTTCATCTTTCATTCCCCACATATTGTATTGGAATTCTCCTTTAGACATTGGAGAACCTTCAAATGTAGAATATGGTCCTTCTTCTTTTGCCATTTCCATAGAAGCGGTTACAGCTGCGAAGTATAAAGTTTCGAAAATTTCCTGGTTTAAAGTTTTAGCCTCATCACTTGTAAAAGGCAAACGCAACATAATGAAAGCATCAGCCAAACCTTGCACACCCAATCCAACCGGACGGTGACGCATGTTTGAATTTTCAGCTTCTTTTACCGGGTAATAATTTCTGTCGATTACTTTGTTCAGGTTACGAGTTACACGTTTTGTAACATTGTAAAGTGCTTCGTGATCAAATTTTCCGTTATCAATGAACATTGGCAACGAAATAGAAGCCAGGTTACAAACCGCAATTTCATCTTTAGAAGTGTACTCCATAATCTCCGTACACAAGTTAGAAGAACGAATTGTTCCTAAATTCTTGTGGTTCGATTTACGGTTTGCTGCATCTTTGTACAACATATAAGGCGTTCCGGTTTCGATTTGTGATTCAAGGATTTTCTCCCATAATTCACGTGCACGAATGGTTTTTCTACCTTTTCCTCTAAATTCGTAATCGATATATAAAGCTTCGAATTCATCTCCGTAAACATCATACAAACCAGGACATTCGTTCGGACACATTAAAGTCCACGTTGTATCTTCCTGTACACGTTTCATGAATAAATCTGAAGTCCACATTGCGAAGAATAAATCTCTCGCACGCATTTCTTCTTTTCCTGTGTTTTTCTTTAAATCCAAAAAATCAAAGATATCAGCGTGCCAGGTCTCGATGTAAATCGCAAAACTTCCTTTACGTTTTCCACCACCCTGATCTACGTAACGCGCGGTATCATTGAAAACTCTCAACATCGGAACAATTCCGTTTGAAGTTCCGTTTGTACCACGAATATAAGATCCGGTTGCACGAACATTATGAATAGAAAGACCAATTCCTCCCGCTGATTGCGAGATTTTAGCCGTTTGTTTTAAAGTATCGTAAATACCATCAATACTATCATCCTGCATTGCCAAAAGGAAACAAGAAGACATTTGAGGTTTTGGAGTTCCGGCATTAAACAACGTTGGCGTTGCATGCGTAAAAAACTTTTTAGACATTAAGTCGTAAGTTTCAATTACCGATTTTAAATCGTCCAAGTGAATACCAACCGAAACACGCATCAACATATGTTGTGGTCTTTCTACGATTTTTCCGTTTATTTTAAGCAAATACGAACGCTCTAAGGTTTTGAAACCAAAGTAATCATAATTGAAATCTCTTGTATAAATAATATGAGAATCTAAAAACGCAGCATTTTCCTGAATCACATTAAATACTTCATCGGAAAGTAATGGCGCTTCTTGTCCATTTCTTGGATTTACGTAGTGATACATATCTTTCATCGTTTCTGAGAAAGATTTTTTTGTATTTGAATGTAGATTTGAAATTGCCACACGCGCTGCCAATTGAGCATAATCAGGATGCGCAATAGTCATAGAAGCCGCCGTTTCTGCCGCAAGATTATCCAGTTCAGAAGTAGAAACCCCGTCATACAATCCCTCGATAACTCTCATGGCTACCTTAACAGGATCTACAAGTTCATTCAAGCCGTAACACAACTTTTTGATTCTTTCTGTAATCTTATCAAACATTACGGGCTCTTTGTGGCCATCTCTTTTTACTACATACATAAGCTTACTATTTTAATTATTGAAAAAATGAAAGACACTAGAAAAACGAATTCCAGCACTTAAACATTGCGTGTTTTTAAATTATTTTTTGAGAATTATCAAATCCTCAATAGTTGTCTGCTCCCAACCTATAAAATAGATCGAAAATGCAAAAAAATTGTTACTGAATCTACGATTTGGGAAAGAGATCCAATCTTAAAAAAATGATTTTATTCTTTTAGCGTTTTTGGGGTCGCTAAAATATTTTGTTGTCTAAAAATCTGCGTCAAATGAAATTTTCTGAGCATCGCTGTCTGTATTCATCACACCAGATTTTTGATACTCGGCAACACGTTTTTCAAAGAAATTAGTTTTTCCCTGAAGAGAGATCATATCCATGAAATCAAACGGATTCGCTGATCCATACACACGTTCACAACCTAATTCTACTAACAATCTGTCTGCAACAAATTCTAGGTATTGTGTCATTAAAACTGCATTCATCCCAATCAAACTTACCGGTAGCGATTCTGTTACAAATTCTCTTTCGATATCTAAAGCATCAACAATGATTTCTTTAATTCTGTCTTTTGGAACTTTGTTAATCAAGTGATGATTGTGCAAGTGAACTGCAAAATCACAATGTACGCCTTCGTCACGAGAAATCAACTCATTAGAAAAAGTTAAACCTGGCATTAATCCACGTTTTTTCAACCAATAAATAGAACAAAAAGCACCTGAGAAGAAAATACCTTCAACAGCAGCAAAAGCAATTAATCTTTCAGCAAACGAGTCAGATTCTATCCATTTTAAAGCCCAGTCTGCTTTTTTTCTAATAGCCGGAAAAACTTCCAAAGCATTAAACAATTCTGCTTTTTCTGCTTCATCTTTCACATAAGTGTCAATCAATAATGAATATGTTTCACTATGAATGTTCTCCATCATAATTTGGAAACCATAGAAAAACTTCGCTTCAGCATATTGTACCTCATTTACAAAATTCTCAGCAAGATTTTCATTTACGATTCCATCAGATGCAGCAAAGAATGCTAAAATGTGTTTGATGAAATATCTTTCGTCGTCACTTAACTTATTATTCCAGTCTGTCAAATCCTGGTGTAAGTCGATTTCTTCCGCAGTCCAAAAACTAGCTTCCATCTTTTTGTACCATTCCCAAATATCATGATGTTTGATAGGAAAAATAACGAAACGATTTTTATTTTCTTGTAATATTGGTTCGACTTGTGACATGACAGTTTTATTTAATTTTTATGCTGAATTTTTACTTATTCAGAACGATTACAAAGATTGTCATTTGTAGCCAAAAATGAAAGCCAAACTTATTCACAATTCGACGTAGTTTTTAACAACGCAGGAAAAATGAGATATTTTTCAGACAATAATTAAATATTTGTAAATGAGACATTTAATATAGTCACCTATACTTAAAACCCCTGTAAAATATAGACTTTTTAGAATAAAAAGCAAGAAATTCCAATTGTTTTTAAAAAGTTTTTTTTGAGTTAAAACTTTATTTTTTGAGTCAAAATATATCCTTGAAAAGATGTAATTAGAACACTTATTTTATTAAGAATTTCTAAGCTCTTCCGCTACTTTTTCAAGCTCCATATACCAGTCTTCACCAAAGCGGCGAATCAAAGCTTCTTTCACAAATTTATACACCGGAACTTCCAATTCTTTTCCTAAAGAACAGGCATCATCACAAATATCCCATTTGTCATAATTCACCGCGGCAAACTCCGTAAAGTCTTTCACTCGGATAGGATATAGATGACAAGAAACTGGTTTTTTCCAATCTACGATTCCCTGATTGTACGCTTGCTCAATTCCGCAAAGGGCCGTTTTTCCGTCGAAAATAACGTAAGCGCAATCTTTTTCGTCTATTAATGGCGTTTCAAGATCACCGTCCGTTCCTTTTACCCAGGTTCCTTGTGCCTCGATCGCTGCAATTCCTTCTTTTCGTAAAAAAGGTTTTACTTTCGGGTAAATCTCTTCCAGAATTTTGGTTTCTGCTTCGCTTAAAGGCGCACCCGCATCTCCGTCAACACAGCAGGCTCCTTTACAAGCTGACAAGTTGCACACAAATTCTTTTTCAAGAATATCTTCTGAAATAATGGTTTTCCCTAATTGAAACATGATAATAAAGTACTGTAATTTATAAAGTGCAAAGATAGTCAAAGAAAACAGATGAAATGGGATTTAATTTTACTGCGTAATTGGTTAGATTTTACCGCATAAATTCTACCACAGAGTTGCACAGAGTTTTTCACAGAGATCCACAAAGATTCATTATGCTTTGCGAAAAATTTAAACCCCAAAAACTTTATTAACTCTAAAAAATTACAACTCTGCGAAACTCTGTGAAAAACTTTGTGAATCTCTGTGGTAAAGCTATCGATTGTTACAAATATCACTTTTTTAATACTTAAAACATGTTTTTATAACAAAAGTGTATTGCATTCAAAAAACGCCTATCTTTATTATCTACCTTTGCAAAAATTTTAAACCCTTAAAATCAAAGTAGTATGTTAGAAATCGACTTTAAAGAAATTATTACTGTTGGAATGGTACTTTTTGCTGTAATTGATATTGTAGGATCTATTCCGATCATTGTCAATTTAAGAGCGAAAGTGGGACATATTGAATCTGAAAAAGCTTCGATTGTAGCCGGACTAATTATGATTGTTTTTCTTTTTGTTGGAGAAGGTTTGCTAAATCTGATCGGAATTGATGTGCATTCGTTTGCCGTTGCCGGTTCTTTTGTATTGTTCTTTCTGGCTTTGGAAATGATTTTAGGAATCAGAATCTATCGTGATGAAGAACCAGGTTCGGCCTCTATTGTTCCATTGGCTTTTCCATTAATTGCAGGAGCAGGAACGATGACTACTTTACTTTCACTTCGATCTCAATTTCATACGATCAATATTATTATTGCCATTTTATTGAATATTATCTTAGTATATATCGTTTTAAAATCCTCAAAAAAAATAGAAAATTTATTAGGAGAAAACGGACTTGGCGTAGTGCGCAAGACATTTGGAGTCATACTTTTAGCAATTGCTGTTAAATTATTCGCTGCTAATGTTAAAGGTTTGTTCGTCTAACGGATATTTTTATAAATTTACCCCATAAAATTTCTAAAATAGAACTTTTAACAAATTGCATATACTTAAAAGTTTTAGTTTAATTTTTAGACAAACAAACAACCCTATGAAAATCTTTACTTCAATCTTAGTGCTTTTAGCATTAGCTTTAATTGTTTTTAATATTACGCAATTAGACTTCAAAAATCCTTTTCAGGGAGATAGCGGTGTTGCGCTTATTGGAATAGCGGCTGCGTTTTGTGCAGTATTGATTCTTTTGATTTTTAGAATTTCAAAAAGAATTGAAGAAAAAATGCACGACAACAGATAATATGTTTGATGTTCTAATTATTGGCGGAGGCGTATCGGGCATGTCTTGTGCTCTCGTTTTAGGTTCTGCCAAAAACAAAGCTTTTGTTACCGATAAAAAAATCGGAATCTTTACCCATCAAAAGAATTCTTCTTTACAAGAAGCAATCTTCTATAATGCATACGGAATAACACCAGGTAAATTAGGCTCCGAACTACTTGTAGAAAGTACTCAGGATTTAGCCATGACTTATCCGCATATTGCTCAAATCCCAAATGAAAAAGTGGTTACAGTTGAAGGCTCTTATCCTGAATTTATTGTAATTACAAACAAAAACTCATACAAAACTAAAAGTATTGTTATCGGAATTGGTTCTGCCAATACTTTCGATATTGAAGGTTTAATGCAATTTATTGAACCTCACAAAAAAGCACTTCCCGAAAAACAACGTATTCAGCTTAAAAACGACGATCATAAAGTAGCCGAAGGAATTTATGTTATTGGAACTTTAGCCGGCTGGAGAAGTCAATTAGCCATTGCTGCCGGAAGCGGCGCAGCTGTTGCTACAGATATTCTGACTTTATGGAATAATGGTGTTCAGACTCATGCTCACGATAGTATTCGATAATATTTAAAAACATTAAATTTTTATTTTTACCATTAAGATATTAAGTATATTAAGCTTTGGTTTGAATAACCTAATGCTGAAAATCAAAAAACATAAACTTTCATAAAAAATTAAACCATTAAGACATTAAGAAAATTAGCCGCATAGCTTAATAAACTTAATATCTTAATGGTTCAAAAAAATTATGTTTAGTTTTTACTTAACCGAGACAATCTCAGTTACCTTGATATGTTTTTCATCATCTGTTTTCCAGATTTCTCCTTTTACAGAAACATTATCTCCAATTTTTAATTGTTTGTAGTTTTGTGGTCCGCCGACATTTACAATACTGATTGTGGCAAAATAAACTT
The DNA here is from genome assembly GCF_001427905.1 of Flavobacterium sp. Root420. Lineage (GTDB taxonomy): Bacteria > Bacteroidota > Bacteroidia > Flavobacteriales > Flavobacteriaceae > Flavobacterium. The sequence goes on along the minus strand of NZ_LMEF01000002.1, from coordinate 167,999 downwards.
CTTTTGTAGCTGTAGAAATTTTAGCAGTATAACCGTCTTTCCCTGCTTCTATTAAATCTACTTTACCGGTAACAGTATTTACATTATTATCTTTCATAGTTTTACAAGAAATTACAAAAGTCATTAAAACGAATAGAAAGCTTATTTTTTTTAGATTTTTCATGTTGATAGTTTAACTGCAAAGTTCACCAGGTTTTATACTAAGGTTCGCTAAGTTATATTTAAATTATTATTAATTATTCTATTGTAATTGAATACAGCTTCCTGCAATAACTTTTAGACTTTCTTCGAATTGTTTCCATACTCTGATGTATCGAAAAGCACCATTTATAGGATTATTATCGAATGCTCCTTTTAATGAAACTGTAACCACAACCACAGCCGTATCGTCAATTAGATTTATAATTTGATCTGAAGCTTCAAGTGCATCAACTTTCATTTTTCCAGATCGATAGGAAGCCAAATCAAATTCTTTCGTAATGGTATTTCCATCGGGTAAATTGAAAAGTAAATCTTCGTGAAGGATTTTTTCCAAAACCGAAACATTAGTATTTTTAATGGCTGTCAAAAGTTCTATCTCAGCATTTACAACGGCTTCTATTTTCATCTTAAAAAGTTTAGCGTTATTTTTTCGGATTCTGAACTGCTTTAATCATCACATCTTCTTTCAAAATCACATCGTAGTAATAGATTTCACCGTACAATTGTCTGGCAAATTCGGCAGTGATATAACGATTCACCAAAGCTTTGGTTTTGTCTAATTTCAAATCCAAACCCGTCATGAAAATATAGTTTTTGAATTTCTTGAAATAGACATCCGAGTTTTTCATTTCGGTCAAAAAGGCATTAAATTTAAGTCCGGTAAAAGCTTTTCGGTTTTTATCCAATTCTTCAAAAACAAAATGTCCTACTACCCCAGTTTGAAGTAAATATCCAACATTTTCATTTCCGTGCTCTGCTTCCATCGGAACAAAAACATCAGGAACAATTCCGCCACCGCCGTATACGATTTTACCTTTTGGTGTTTTAAATTTTAATGAATCCGCTACTTTTATACTGTCTTTGGCATAAAGCTCTCCCGATTTTATACGAGACTCTGATTCTTTAAAATATTCTTCATTTCCTTTTTTATAAGGCTTTTGAATTGATCTTCCGGTTGGCGTATAATATCTCGCCACTGTTAATCGTACTGCAGATCCGTCGTTGAAATCCATTTCACGCTGTACTAAACCTTTCCCAAAAGAACGGCGTCCCACAATAATTCCGCGATCGTTATCTTGCAATGCTCCTGCCAGAATTTCACTTGCAGAGGCACTGTTTTCATTAATCAAAACATAAACTTTTCCGGTTTCAAAACTTCCGGCTTTTGTCGCATACGTTTTTTCAGTTGTTCCGTTTTTATTTTTGGTAAAAACAATTAGCTGTTTGTCTTTCAAAAACTCATCGGCAATGGCCACAGCTTCTTCCATATAACCGCCACCGTTATCACGAAGATCGATTACAAGTGACTGGATTCCGCTTTGTTTTAATCTTGTCAAACCGGTCTTGAATTCATTAAAAGTAGTTTCAGCAAAACGATTGATTTTAATGTAACCTGTATTATTTCCAAGCAACAAAGAAGCATCGACACTTTTTATCGGAATAATATCTCTTTTGACTTTAAATTTCAGTTTCTTTTGTTCTGATTTTCTAAAAACGGTTAATTCTATTTCTGAACCCTGCAAACCTTTTAATTTGGAGAACAAACTATCTGAAGGCAACTTTCTGCCAAATAATTTCGTTTTTCCGGCAAATAAAATTCGGTCTCCGGATTTTATTCCGGCTTTCGCCGAAGGTCCGTTTTCAATTGGTTTTATAATCGCAACTGAATCTTTATACATATAAAAATTAATTCCGATTCCAACGAAATCACCTTTCATGCTTTCGGCCACTTCTGCCTGTTCGCTTGGCGGAATGTATACAGAATGCGGATCTAATTTGGATAAAATATTATCAACTGTCAGGTTTACAATTGAATCTGTATTGATACTGTCGACATATTCATTATTAATAAAATCGATCAGTTTATTCAGTTTGGTTTTGGAGTAATTTTTAGCCAAAAGACCATCATCAACGGGAGCATTCATCAGGCTTCCGAGGACAGTTCCGAGAGCAAAAGTCGCTCCGATCACGATTGGCAAATATTTCGAATTAAATTTCATTTACTCTTCTAAAACAGGAATATGTTCGACTTCGACACCTGCTTTTAATAAAAATTGAATTCCGGAATCATCGCGATATCCGTTTTGGTAAACCACTCTCTTGATCCCCGACTGATGTATTAATTTACTACATTCTTTACAGGGCGAAAGTGTAATATATAAAGTGGCACCTTCACAAGATTGTGTCGATCTGGCCACTTTTAGAATTGCATTTGCTTCGGCATGGAGAACTTCCCAGCGGGTTAATCCTTCTTCGTCTTCGCAGCAATTTTCAAATCCGGATGGTGTTCCATTATAACCGTCAGAAATAATCATTCGGTCTTTTACGATAATGGCACCAACCTGTTTACGTTTACAATAAGAGAGTGCGCCCCATTCCTTGGCAATACGAAGGTACGCTTTATCGTACTTATTTATTTTTTTTAAGTCCATTTATTTTATCTGTTCCAAATTGGGCTTTCAATAATCATCGGAACCACAACTCCGATAATAAAAGCCGACATTACAAGTGCCCAGTCGCGTTTAGAAAAACGAAACACGGTTTGCACAATATAGGATAGTATCAAAACCACAAAAACCACAATTAACTGCGCTACTTCAATTCCTAATGCAAATTCGCCTAAAGGTAATAATTTTGAGCTTGGCGAACCACCTAAAATGGTTTTAAAATAGTTAGAAAAACCAAGTCCGTGTATGATTCCGAAAAACAGCGTCACCATAAAAATTAAATTTACGCCTTCGTTTTTAGTTGCTTTTCCTGCGGTAAAAAGATGATATACTGCGGTTATTAAAATGGTAATCGGAATTAAAAATTCCACAATATTTACTTTTATAGCAATGATTCCAAAAACAGAAAGCAATAAAGCCAACGTATGGCCGATTGTAAAAAGAGAAACTAAAAGTAAAATGCGTTTCCAGTCTTTAAACAAATACGGGATCGTTAAAGCGATTAAAAAAAGAACGTGATCGTAAGCGTGGATATCTAAAACGTGTTTTAATCCTATCTGAAAATAAATCCAAAATTCTGACATAGGGGTAATGGTATTAATTGATTAAGGGGTTGTAAACTTACGATTTATTTTGAAAATTAAAGAAACCCCTGATATTAAATCAACGCAGAAAAATAAGTTAAATTTTATGAGAAATTTAAAATCGTTAAATTAAAATAAGATTTATATTTGCGTGATATAAAACTCTATAATTATGTCATTTTCAGATTTATTTGATAGCGAATTTAAACAAAGAAATAAAGGTCACTTTTCAGCTATTGTTCGTGTAGCTTTAGCAGACGGAATTGTGCACCCTGAAGAAAAGAATTTCTTAGACAAATTAGCTGCCCGTTTAGAAATTTCAGAAACTGAATACGAAGAAATTCTTAACGACCCATTAAAATACCCAATTAATCCTCCTTATTTACACGTACAGCGTTTAGAACGTTTGTATGATTTAACAAGAATGGTCCATGTTGATCATCATCTTGAAGATCAGCAAGAAGTGATGTTGAGAAAATTAGGTATTGCGTTAGGATTTACTCCAAGCAACGTAAACTATATAATCGCAAAAGCGTTGTCATTAGTAGACAAAAAAGTTGACGCAGATACTTTTGTTTACGAAATGCAGCACATGCATAAATAGGATTCGATTTAGGCTCCGTTTACAATTTTTGAACGGAATAAAACCAGAATCAAAATTAAACTATAATATAAACCCGACAAATTTTAAAATCTGTCGGGTTTGCTATTTATACTCAAAACTGAGACTAAAATTACTCAGCCGCCATAAACTCTTCCGCTTTCTCTACCATATTATAACTTCCACAGAAAAACGGAACCCTTTGATGCAATTCAGTTGGCAGGATTTCCATAATTCTTCCAAAACCATCTGTTGCTTTTCCTCCTGCCTGTTCAGCAATAAAGGCCATCGGGTTACATTCATATAATAAACGCAGTTTTCCTTTTGGTGCTTTTGAACTTGTCGGATAAATATAAATTCCGCCTTTGATCATATTTCGATGAAAATCTGACACCAAACTTCCAATGTATCTTGAAGTATAAGGTCGGTCATCTTCTTCACGCTGACAATATTTAATGTAATTTTTTACTCCCTGTGGAAAATGAACATAGTTCCCTTCGTTTACCGAATAAATATGCCCGTCTTTTGGAAATTGCATATTTGGATGTGAAAGGTAAAATGTTCCGATTGCCGGATTCAATGTAAAACCATTTACGCCATGTCCGGTTGTATAAACCAACATTGTCGATGTTCCATAAATTACATAACCTGCTGCTACCTGATTGATTCCCGGTTGTAAAAAATCCTCGCTTGTTACCGGAGTTCCAATTGGAGTTATTCTTCTAAAAACAGAAAAAATAGTTCCCAAAGAAACATTTACATCAATGTTTGAAGATCCGTCAAGCGGATCCATTAAGATCACGTACTTATTATTATGACTGTTGTCGCTCCCCTGAACAGTTATAAAATCGTCGTTTTCTTCTGAAGCAATTCCACAGACAATCTCACGGTTTATTAACGTCTGGATAAATACTTCGTTGGCATACACATCTAATTTTTGCTGGTCTTCGCCCTGAATATTTTGTTCGCCAGCGGCGCCAATAATATCGACTAATCCAGCCTTGTTTACTTTATAGTTGACAACCTTTGCCGCCAAACGAATAGAGTTGATAATTCGGGAAAGCTCCCCCGACGAATACTGAAATGCTTTTTGGTTCTCAATAATAAACTCTCCCAGTGTTTTATTGCGTTCTTCCATTGCTATATCGTTATAGTTTTAATTTTAAGTCACAAATATCGCTTATTTTGTGAGAATGATTTAAAAATTATTTTGTTAGTTTGCTACTATTGTATATTTGCTAATTAAAAGCGGAAAGAACGCTGTAATACCAAAAAAATTTAGCTAATAAATACATAATAATAAGAATACATGAAATTGCCCCTCATAAAAAGCTTCTGAAAACAAAGCGTTTTAAAAATCAGGACAGGGCATCTCACAAAATTGGATTAAAGAAATAAATTTTTAAATAAATATGAATATTAGAAAAGGGAATCCTGAAGACATGAAATCAGTTTTAGGATTGATACAGGAGTTGGCAATATTCGAAAAAGAACCGGAAGCAGTTGTAATAACAGAAGAAGATTTAGTACGCGATGGCTTTGGTGAAAAACCATTATTTCATGTCTTTGTTGCAGAGATTGAAAATGATGACAAACAGAAAGAAATTGTTGGAATCGCATTATACTATTATCGTTACTCAACCTGGAAAGGAAAAACAATTCATCTTGAAGATTTAATTGTAAAAGAAAAAATGCGTGGTACAGGTTTAGGATCTGCCCTTTATGCTGAAATTATGCAACAAGGAAAAAGAGATAATGTGAGAAGAATTGAATGGAACGTTTTAGACTGGAATACACCGGCAGTTAATTTTTATAAGAATTCAGGCGCAAGAATTCTTGACGGATGGCAAGTGGTTCAAATGGATGAAGCCGGAATTAATTCGTTTTTACAGAAATTATAAAAAATATTTTGCCACAGATTAAATGATTTTCACTGATTTTAAAAATCATTCTAATCTTAATAATCTGTGGCAAAAAAAATAAAAGGACACTAGATTTCATTTAATCTGAAATCTAAAATTAAAAATCTAAAATTAAAAATGAGAGTATTTAAATTTGGTGGTGCATCCGTAAAAGATGCAGATGGAATTAAAAACGTTTATGACGTTTTACAAAAAGTGGGGTATGAAGATGTAATTTTGGTGGTTTCGGCAATGGGAAAAACCACAAATGCTCTTGAAGTTGTGATCAAGAATTACTTTGATAAATCGGCAGAGTTGAATTCGTCTGTGCAGGAAATCAAAAAATATCACAATCAAATATTGCTAGATTTGTTTGAGGATGAAAAACATGCTGTTTTTGCGTCTGTAAAAGATCAATTCTCTGAATTAGAATACTTTTTGGCACATAATAAATCTCCAAATTACAATTTTGTTTACGATCAGATTGTGAGTTTTGGCGAATTGATTTCGACTACAATTCTAAGTCATTTCATGAATTTCATGGGCATTAAAACGCAATGGCTGGATGTTCGTAATTTCATCAAAACCAATGCAAATTACAGAGATGCTGAAGTGGATTGGGAAATTACCCAACAAAACATCAGTAAAAATGTACCAAGAAAACAATTAAACATCACACAGGGATTTTTAGGTGCTGATGAAAACAATTTCACAACCACTTTAGGCCGTGAAGGTTCTGATTATACTGCGGGAATTTTTGCTTATTGCTTAAATGCCGAAAGTGTAACGATCTGGAAAGACGTTCCCGGAGTTATGAATGCCGATCCGCGTTATTTTGAAAATGCGAGTTTGTTAAACCAGATTTCGTATCGTGAAGCGATCGAATTGGCTTTTTACGGTGCAACGGTAATTCACCCAAAAACACTACAACCTTTACAGAAAAAAGAAATTCCTTTGTATGTAAAGTCATTTATCAATCCATTATTAAAAGGAACCTGCGTTTCTAAAGGTGTTGATCTTGAGCCACAATACCCTTGTTTTATCGTAAAAAGAAATCAGCTTTTGATTTCGCTTTCGTCTATAGATTTCTCTTTCATTATGGAAGAAAACATCAGTGAGATTTTTGCTTTGTTTCATGAATTTAAAATTAAAGTAAACTTAATTCAGAATTCAGCGATTAGTTTTTCTGTTTGTGTAGAAGATAAATTTGAGAATTTCAATGAACTGAACGCAATACTTTCGAAAAAATTTAAAGTTGATTATAACGAACATGTTACTTTATATACGATTCGTCATTTTACAGAACAAGCTGCACAAACTGTTGAAGACAATAAAGAGGTTTTACTAAAACAAGTAAGCCGCGAAACCATGCAGATTGTTACTAAAGAACTAAATTAGTTTTAGACAGGTTATATTATTAAATTCAGCATAAAAAATAAAGGTCTCACCAAAAAGTGAGACCTTTATTTTTTCAATCAGCCAATTCAAAAAAGGTATTTTTATTTTATAATTTTTACAATACCTGATTTTCCGTTGCTGGTTTTTACTTTTACCAATAATATACCATGTTGATTTGATAAATCATTAGAGAACAATGTCACAGTATTATTTGAAACCGTATACATATCTTGCTTTATCAATTTCCCTAATAAATCATAAACCTGAATATTAACCAGAGTTCCGTTTGTATAATCAGGCAGTTCTAATACCACATAATCTTTCATTGGATTAGGATGCGCTTTTACAGAGAATATCTGAGTATCATTCTTAAATTCGTTATCAGAAATCCCAAGATTTACATCGCCGTCGGTATAAACAATTCCTCTTCCTACGGTACTCATATAAACCCTTCCAAAAGTATTCATATCACCAATTACAAAATTACCATTTCCTGTTCCGCCAAACTCATACGCATCATCATTTACACGAAGCCATGTAACGCCCTCATCAATAGAACGAAACACACCGGTAACTCCATTTACTGTTCCCCAAATATATATAGATGGATATGTTTTTCCAGGAGATGCTTTACCAATACCTACAGCTGATGCAGCTGTTACATTTGCTGAAGGAACAACAAAAGTCAGACCGCCATCAATTGAACGTTTTAAACCTCCACCATTCATTGCAATCCAGATGTGTCCTGCATTACCGGGAACAGTTCGAATTAATTTTGAACCCCCAGAACCAGCATTACCTCCAGAAACAAAATTAACTCCTCCATCAGTACTAATCATCATCAATCCTGTTGATTGATCATAAACATAAAACTTATTATTGGTTACATGATCAGAAAACGGGATTGCATCACTAACACTTATACCGTTACAGGTTGTCCATGTAGTTCCGTTATCAACAGAACGATATATACTTGTTGCACCGGAAGGACAATGCAAAATGGTATTACCATCATAAGACAAGGCTGCTCTGCCTTTTTGTCCCATTAAGGCCGCTGTAGTTTTGGTCCATGTCGCACCTTGATTTCCGGAATAATACATGAACTCTCCTAACCTCACAATTTTGTTTGTGTTTCCTGCAGCATACGAAATAGAAGTTGAAGTACCCATAGTCGGAGCATGTTGCGGAGCAAAAACAGTTACATCTGTATGTTTAAATCCGTCAAAATCGCCAATTACACTCATTAATGGACCAGATGGAATACTTATTAAATCTAAAGGAACTGATTCTTCAATACCGATTGCATCAAATTTCCAGGTAGTTTTAACTGCATTAATATCATCGCAAGTAAAAAGTCCGTTTCCTGAAACAATACTTGCCTGAGATGTATTTGTCGGGTTAAATTTAAAATCTGTTGCCCAGTGTATTGACTGACCGCTAACCCATGTACAGCCATTAGTTTCAAAAGAAAATCCGGAATTACCAACTAAATCTCTCCAATTAGTTCCTCCGTCTGTACTTACATAAAAATGATCACCATATACAGCTGTCCCCCCAGAAGTAGTATATTGGAACGACCATGTGTTTGTCGTTGAAGCGATTAATCGTTGTGGATTTGCCGGATCTACATCAATACCTCCAAACGGCCTTGTAACACCAGCTGGCGTAATGTCTGTAAAAATTCCTGTACTGCTTAATTTTGATATTTTCCCTTGGGTTCCATTCCAGGGTCCTTCCAGGTCAGCATAAGCAATCAATAAAGATCGATTTGAATCTAAAACAGCACGCTGCGGCATATAAGATGTTGTGGCTCCTGAAACAGCAGTCCAGCTAATTCCGCCATCAATACTTTTGTATAGATTAGAGGCTCCAACTTGTGAAACCCCGGCATAAATAGTTTGTGTTTTACCTCCTGAAACCGAAGCCGGATCTAAAACAACAAAACATACCCCATTTTCATTTGAAGTTGTCGTAACTGGAAAACCTGACAACTTATTCCAGGTCAAACCGGCATCAATACTTTGAAAAATACCATTGTTTCTGGTTCCGCAATAAATAATATTCGAATTATTTGGATCAACAGCTAAACGTTCACCATTCGAACGCCCCATACCATTACCGTGTGCTTTAAATTTAGAAGTCACTTCAATTTCAGTAAATGTATTTCCTTTATTTGTGGATTTTAAAATAGCCGTTTTTCCATTATTAAAATAACTGGTTCCAACCAATAAGTAAACCACATTATTATTTTGTGGATCTATTGCCAACGATTCAACGCCAAAATAACCAACCTGATCTATACTTAGCCAATCCAGCAAAGAGATCCATTTTTTATTAGCAGCATCCCATCTGTAAGCACCGCCAACATCAGTTCTGGCATATTTTAAATCTGCATCATTTTTACTGGTAATAATTCCAGATACAAAACCCCCTCCTCCTATCTGAACATTCTTCCATACATTTTGTGCTTTTCCTGACCAGGAAGCCAGAAGCAATAAAAAAAGTAAAAAATAGTTTTTCTTCATTTTAGTAATCATTTAAATTGTGGTTTAAGTAAATTCTTAGATCAAAAATATTCTCAATTGACTATCGAAAATATTCCATTTCAACTTGTGGTTAAATTGACAACAAGTATACATTTTTATTTTTTAAATAAAAAGAATATTCGAAAACGTAACAATTAAATATAATCATAAGTGCTGTTTACATTCCTAAAAAGAGTTATAGCTAAAAAATTTATAGAAGCATATTTCAAATATTAAATATGCATTGTTTTTAATTGTTTGTAAAACTTATATCTTTAAATAATGAAATACAATCAAGAACCATCCGAAGAAGAAAAAAACAACTGGCACAACGATCCTAAAAATTGGATCTGGGGTATCTTCTACTACAATCCGCAGGACAAAAGAATATTTCCTCCAAAACGAATAAAACAAATGGGCTGGACCATTAATTTTGGCAACCCAAACTCGGTTTTCTTTGCGGTAATATTAATACTTGTTTTACTTATACTGTCAAGATATATCGGGTAATTTACCTCGCCCTACTATTCTCAGTTTGCTCAATTTCTGATTTCTTGTAATTTGTTTTCTTCGAATTCCCAAAACTATAGGTGGCAGTAAATCTAAAGTAGTTAGTTGTATAAGTTCTATGATAATATATTTGAGTTTGCCCAACGTTATAATCTCCTGAAACCATAAAGTCATGAAAAATATCATTTGCAGTGAAATTAAGTTTTAGCGCCTCCTTAAAAAAATTCCTTTCAATTCCCAAGGCTACTGTAGATCGACTATTGTCGCTGCGCAATCCGTAACTTTTATCGCCAAGATACCAGGCAAGTAATTGAATTTTAAAAAGGTTTGGAATCGAAAATGTATTGTTAGAATACAAATATATTTGAGGTTTTACCGGTCCTGACACATATTCATAAACGTTATCAACAGCTTTCGTTAAATTCATACTTACAGTATTGGTCGAATTCCACCATTTGACTGTAAATGATTTTGAAAGTGAGGTAAAAAAAGTATGTTCTTTTTCTAAATTTAAGGATCTCAAGATATAACTATTGAGTGTATTACCTCTTAAAGCCGCACCACCAATGGGATCTGTTTTATAAGTATAACCTATTTTAAAATCAAACTTCCTGTACATAACACCAATTTCAAATGCATGAACTTTTTCCGGAAGTAAATTAGGATTCCCTTCGATAGTCGTAAACGGATCCTGATAAATAACATACGGATTTAACGCCTGATATCTTGGTCTCGTAATTGTGGAAACATAAGATGCGTGTGCTTTTAGATCATCCGAGAAATCGAAATTTAAAAGCAAGTTGGGGAAAATATTACCATAACTTTTACTGAATTTCTGAATTCCGTTTGCGTTTGTAAACAATTCATAATTGGTCCATTCACCTCGCGCGCCAACAGAAAAATTAACCTTTTCGCCAATCGAATTTCCGTAATTAAAATACACCGCGCCAATTTTTTCTTTATACGAAAAATCACTTGAGAGTTTGTCATCCAAAACAAAATTCATTTCTTCAGGACTTGCAATTAAAAAATCAGTTCCTGACTTTATAGTAGCGTAACTGTACTTCGCTCCTGTTTCGAGTTTTGTATTTTCATTATTTTTTTTAGAATAATCGGCCTGTGCCATAATTATATTTATACCATTCACAACATTATTCTTTAAATATCGCTCCGTATTTGCTTCATCAACCAAACTATTTTCATCAATAAAATCCTTTACAGTTCCATTATAATTCGAATATTGGGTTCCGATAAATAAGGACGAACCTTTAGTATCTGTAATAACATTATAATTTAAATTGATAAACTGATTGAGCAGAACATCATTTTTGGCAATATCCGTCGCATAAAAGTTAGTTCCGGCATTATCTTCAATTGAATTTCGGCTTTCTACAATGCCGCCTAAATCTTCGATATTTCCGCTGTAAGCCAAAGAAATATAATCTTTGTCTGAAAAAGCATATTGCAATCCAAATCCGAAATTAGAATGATTATTAAACTGACGTTTCCAGTCTGTTGTTAATTCTGATCTCATAAATTCATCGGGATTTGGACGCGTTCTTGTTGTAAATAAAAGTTCTCTCCCTTTTCCTAATTGCAATCCATAATTGGTTATAAAAGAAAATTTCCCTTTGGTATAATTAAAATCCAAAAGTGTATTTGTACTTGTTCCGGCAAATTCTGAAACAGTTACCTGCTGCGTTGCGGTTCCCATAATTCCGTTTTCGATATTTTTTTTGGTAATAATATTGACTACGGCTTTTCCTTCGGCATCATATTTTGACGACGGATTTGAAATTACTTCAATTTTCGAGATCTGCGAAACTGGGATTGCAGCAAACCTTTCGTAATTAATCAATATCCCGTTAAGGTAAATTATTGCCTCCCCTTTTCCGAGTACACTAATTTGCCCTTCAGCAAAAATCACATTCGGAACCCTGCCTAATAATTCATTTACAGAACTGCTTGTCGAAAGCAATGTGTTGGCCACGTTTACTTCTATTGTTCCGTTTGAAGAATACTTTACTAATGGCGTTTGTTTTTTAATGACAACCTCATTTAATTCATTATTCTTGTTTGCAACCTTATCTGAAATGGTTTGTGTCGTTTGTGCATTTGCTTTTGTTGAATACAAAAACAGGCAATAAATAGAGAAGAGAACTGAAACTAGGAATCTCATAAACTTTGGCGATTTAAAATTTGACTTTATCTGAAACAAAAGTCAATTCTTAATCACAAAATGAGGTAACCAAAAGAGAAATCAGGAGTACGAATTTATAAATTCACACTTCGTTTTATACTTGTAAAGCCTGAAGTTGATAATTTAGCGGCGTTGTTCCGGTATGTTTTTTAAAGGCTGAAAAGAAAGTCGATTTAGAATTAAAACCAACATCATAACCTACAGCTTCTAATGTAAATTTATCATTTGATGTAATGATTTTACAAGCTTCATTTATTCTGAATTCATTGACAAAACTGGTAAAATTCTTATTCAGATTATTATTTAAAAACTGTGATAATTGATGGCTTGAAATATTGAGTTCTTGTGATAAATCCTGCAAGCTTAAATTTGGGTTTTTATACAAACTTTTTGCATTCATTACATTTTCAAGTTTTTCAGATAAAATTGCTGCTTCTGCCGAATCTATTTTTTTACCAGAATATTTCTGATTATTCAAAAGAAACAAATCGTCTGTCTTTTTTCGGTATAAAAGAATCGAAATAATTAAATACAAAATAAAAGAAAAAACTACTGCTCCACTTATGTAAGTTGCTCCCGGAGCTCCCATTATTGACAGAAAATAGAAAAGAAATAATAAAAAATTACCTAGAAAAAGCATTCCAAACCAAGTTTCTGCCGGAGTTGCCTTGTGTCTTCTGCTTATGATTTTCACCAATATATCTTTGATTGCAAAACCTGAAAAAACAATGTAAACAAACCATTGCAAATAAATAATTCTTATAAAATAACCTCCCCAAAGTTTTGGGTAATGTTCATACGGAAAGATAACGCCAATATTAATAATAAGTATCGCCCAGAATAAAAGTGTGAATTTCCAGGATTTTGGCATTATATTGATTTCTTCAATTGCCGATTTAAGAAAATAATACAAACAAGGACCAATAAAAAAACAAGCCGTAAGCCCAAATTGTAAATACATTTTTGGCAAAGCCGAATCAAAGTATACAAATACAGATTTCCCAATTCGTATACTTAATGCGAATAAAAGCGCTCCCAGAAAATAATTAGTCAGGTATTTTTTCTTGGTAAAGAAGAAGAAATAAACTCCCAAAATAATTCCGTTGAAAACTCCCAAAGCACTAAAAAAGAATAAAAGTTCTTTGCCTGTATCCATGATTTAAGTTTATTTTATCAGGACAAAGCTATAAAAAAGATTGACGTACGCTGAGAATAAAATTTCAAAATATTACTGTCATAATTACAATTTCATTATTAATTGCTGCTATAGTCATTTTTATAAAATTTGCCAAATACAGCTGTAATCCCACTTATTAGCCAATAAAACTAAAATTTACCACCCCGCATTTCCCAATTATAAATACTACTTTTGGCTTTTTAGAGTTAAAGTATTTATGTTGAAAAAATTACTATTTTTAACGGTTATCCTCTGGTTTTCTGGACTTCACGCTCAGGAAACAGAATCATCGTACAAAACCAAAAAAGTAATTGCAACACGTGATACCATTCATCTGGAAGAATTCAGTATCAACTCCAGTTTTTTTCAGCTTTTAAATACCAAAAACGAAGCTATCGATTCGACCTTTTATAAAATCGATTTTCAAAAAGGAACTTTGCTTTTAAACGAAAAATTCACTTCAGGATCCGACACTTTAATTGTCAATTATTTAAAATACCCTGATTTTCTAACTAAAGAATATGGCCTTTATAAAGAAAGCCAGGTAGTGAGTAATGATGTTGGTACCGAGAAATTATACAAGATAGAAAATCAAAACACGAAAAAAGTTACTCCGTTTGATGGCTTAAATACTTCAGGAAGTATTACACGTGGCGTAACTGTCGGAAATAATCAGAATACGGTTTTAAACTCCAATTTAGATCTTCAGATTACTGGAAAAATATCGGATAAAGTGAGTCTGCGAGCTTCGCTTCAGGATAGTAATATTCCGTTGCAGGATGGTGGATATTCTCAAAAGCTGGATCAGTTCGATAATATATTTATGGAACTTTTTAGCGATGACTGGAACATTCGCGCAGGCGATGTCTTTTTAGAAAACAGAAAAACGCAATTTTTAAGTTTTAATAAAAAGGTTCAGGGTCTTTCAACCAATTTTAATTTTGGTACTGACGAAAACAAAACCAACGTTTTTGCATCGGTTGCCTTTGTAAAAGGACAATATGCCAAAAGTACTTTTACCGGACAGGAAGGCAATCAGGGGCCATACAAACTTAAAGGACAAAACGGTGAATTGTATGTTTTGGTTATTTCAGGTTCGGAGCGTGTTTATGTCAATGGTGTTTTACTGAAGCGTGGTGAAAACAACGATTATGTGATTGATTACAACGCCGGTGAAATCGTATTTACTTCTCTTTTCACCATTACTTCTGAAATGAGAATTAACGTCGAATATCAATATTCCGAACGAAATTATAATCGATTAGTTACCTACGCCGGCGCTACGCATGAAAGTAAAAACTGGAGTTTTGGCGGTTATTTATATTCTGAAAACGATTTAAAAAATCAGCCTTTACAACAAAATCTTTCGACAGATCAGGTACAGGTTTTAAGCCAGGCCGGAGATGATCCTGCATTAATGACTGCACCATCAGCCTATGTGGACAAATATGCCGACAACAAAATTTTGTATAAAAAGACGATTCTTAATTCGGTTGAAGTTTATGAATATTCCAGCGATCCCAATGAAGTATTGTACAATGTAAAATTCAGTCTCGTGGGGAATAATCTCGGAAACTACAACATTCAAAACAGTAATACGGTAGAACGGATTTTCGAATATATTGCTCCGGTAAATGGCATTCCGCAAGGAAATTATGAGCCTATCGTTCAATTGGTTGCACCAATAAAAATTCAGGTTGCCACTTTTTTAGGAAAATATAACCCAAACGATAAAACGGCTGTTGATTTTGAAATAGCTATGAGCAGCAACGATAAAAATTTATTTTCGAATATTGATGATGCTAATAACGATGGCCTTGCTCTTAAAACCAATATCAAAAAAAGACTTTTTACCCGAAACTGGACTTTAGACGGATTTGCCAATTACCAATTTGTGCAGGAAGATTTCAGATCTGTAGAGCGTTTGTATACTATTGAATTTAACCGTGACTGGAACTTAAATACCACTCTTTTTGGCAATCAAAGTCTTTTGGTTACCGGCTTAAATTTTAATTTGTTTGCCAAAAAGAAAACAGCAAACGTTGGTTTATTTACGTATCAATTCGAAAAATTAGATTATACTGAAAGTTACTCGGGAGCACGACATACCACGACGGCATTTTTCAAATTAAAAAAATGGACGATTGAAAATCAGGGTAGTTTTTTAAATTCTGATGCTACTACTTCAACTTCAAAATTTATTCGAAATCAGGCCAGAACCAAATATCATTTTGGAAAAAACTGGATTGGAGCAAGTTTTCAGGTTGAAGACAATCAGGAAAAAGATAAAGTAACCAATCAGTTTTCGGCCCTGAGCCAAAGATTTTCAGAATATGGCGCTTTTGTTGGTCGTGGAGACAGCACGAAAGTTTTTGTAGAATTAGGCTTTTTACAACGCCGCAACGATAGTTTACAAAATGGCTTATTACAACATGTAAACAATTCACAAACCTATTTTTTACGATCAAAATTAATTCAGAACAAAAAAACAGATTTAGCAGTTTATGCAAGTTACAGAACTTTGGATTTTACCGATATTTCCAGAAAAAATGAACCTTCATTAAATTCCAGAATTCTGTACAATGACCGTTTTTTAAATCAGTTAATGCAACTCGGAACCGCTTACGAAACGAGTTCAGGAACTATTGCGCAACAGGAATTTACTTATATTGAAGTTCCAACCGGTCAGGGGGTTTATACCTGGAACGATTATAACGGCAATGGGGTTCAGGAATTAGAAGAATTTGAAATCGCCCAATATTCAGATCAGGCACGATTTATCCGAATCTTTTTACCCAATCAGATTTACATTAAAACCAATCAAAATAAGTTTTCACAGTCTGTTGCCTTGAATCCTTTGCAATGGCAAAATGAAAAGGGCTTTAAAAAGTTTGCTTCTTATTTTTACAATCAGACTTCCTTTATAATGGATAGAAAAGTAAAAAGCGAAGGCGAACGATTAGAACTCAATCCGTTTGCTTCTTCTGAAGAAAATATTTTGGGATTAAATTCGAGTTTCAGGAACAGTTTATTTTATAATCGGGGGAAACAGAAACACTCGGTTACGTATTCTTATCTTGTCAATAAAGGAAAAAATTTACTTTCGGTAGGTTCGCAAACGGTCACAAACAATTCACATCAACTGCAATACACTCATTTGTATCAAAAAAGCTGGTTGTTTAATTTCTTTACCAAAACCATTAAAACCGATTTAGTTTCAGAAGATTTTGTGGAGAAAAATTATAATTTAAAAGGCTATCAAATTGCTCCAAAAATCAGTTATTTATTTTCAAAAAATACCAGTTTAGATTTCTTTTATGAATTTCAGAACAAAGAAAATCAAATTGGAAATTTAGAGACTTTACATCAAAACCGACTCGGAACATCATTTTCTTATGCCGGTGAAAAGAAAGTTACGGTGAACGGAGAGTTTTCTTTCTATGAAAATAAATTTGACGGAAATGAATTCTCCTCTGTAGGTTTTCAGATGCTCGAAGGACTTCAGGCCGGTCAGAACTTAGTGTGGAAATTGCTCTTGCAGAAAAATATCACGCAGTTTCTGGATGTGAATTTAAACTACCAGGGGCGTAAGAGTGAAAGTGGAGCAACAGTTCATACCGGAAATGTTCAGTTACGTGCTTATTTTTAATACTTTACAAAAACGTATAGATAAATTGTTTAATTTTAATTGAAATTTAAACTCTTAACCTCATGAAAAAATTATTTTTACTTTGTTTTCTGGTAGTTTTGTCGGGTAATTTTTACGCTCAGGAAACTGCAACAACAACCAAAGCCAAAAGCGAAGCAACGGCTAAAAAGAAAAAAGCAACAGCAGATAAAGCAGCTGCAGATGCCAAAAAAGAATCGGCTAAAGCTAAAAAGTCGGCAGATGACGCTACCAAAGCAGCATCAAAAGCGAAAAAAGAATCTGCAAGCGCAACTAAAAAATCAGCAGATAAAGAAGCTGCAAAAGCTAAAAAATCAGCAGATGACGCTACCAAAGCAGCATCAAAAGCGAAAAAAGAATCTGCAAGCGCAACTAAAAAATCAGCAGACAAAGAAGCTGCAAAAGCTAAAAGCAGTGCTGATAAAGCAAAAAGTAGTGCTGACAAAGCCAAAACTAGCGCAGATAAAGCTAAAAAGGATGCCGCTGCAACTAAAAAAAGCACCACTAAAACTTTAAAAGAAACGAATGAAAAAGCACCATCTGTTCCGGACAAAGTTACAGGAGAATACAATGGTAAAAAAGTATATACCGGACCGAGAGGTGGTAAATACTACATTAATAAAAACGGAAATAAAACCTATATTCAGGATTGAGAAGGTACTGAGGTGCTAAGACGCTAAGGCACTAAGGTTCAAAACATAAAACTTTGAAGCCGAACTTACGTTCGGCTTTTTATTTGTCAAGCCAAAAAAACTTAGTCCCGAAGCTTCGGGATAGCTCCTTAGCATCTCAGTACCTTAACTTAATAATTTAGTAATGTGTTCGAAATAGCATAAAAAACATATTTCTTTATCTTCGTTTTTAAAAAGCGTTAAACATATGAGCATTGACTATTCTGCGAACAAAACAATTTTAGTTGCTCCATTAAACTGGGGATTAGGCCACGCCACGAGATGTATCCCAATTATTAAAGCGCTTCAGGAAAATAATTTTATTCCAATTATCGCTTCTGATGGAGTTGCACTTGCTTTACTTCGAAAAGAATTTCCATACATACAAACCTTAGAATTACCCTCTTATCATATTGAATATGCTAAAAATGGCAAAAATTTCAAATGGAAACTAATTAAGAATTTGCCCAAAATGATTACCGCTATTTTGGACGAGAAAAAAATAGTGAATTCCTGGATTAAAAAACACGGAATAGACGGTATCATTTCTGATAATAGATTAGGAGTTTTTAGCAAAAAAATTCCATCTGTTTTTATGACACATCAATTGAATGTGATGACAGGAAATACGACTTGGTTTACCAGTAAATGGCATCAGCATATCATTAAAAAATATACAGAATGCTGGGTTCCTGATACCAATGAAGCAACCAATCTTACGGGCGATTTAGGACATTTGAAAACCAATCATCTGAATTTAAAGTATATTGGCCCTTTAAGCAGAATGCGCCAAAAGGAAATGCCAAAAGTATACGATTTGATGATCATTTTGTCCGGACCAGAACCTCAGCGTACTTATCTGGATGAGAAATTGCAGAAAGAGCTTATTAATTATAAAGGAAAAGTCGTTTTTGTTCAGGGAATTGTCGAAAAAACACAAACCAAATGGCAAGCCGGAAATGTGACGTATTATAATTTCATGAACTCAAAACAACTGGAACAAACTTTTAATGAAAGTGAATTTGTTCTCTGTCGTTCCGGATATACGACTGTGATGGATTTGGCAAAATTGGGCAAAAAAGCCTTTTTTATTCCGACTCCTGGTCAATATGAACAAGAGTATCTGGCGATAAAACTTCAGGAGGAAAATTTGGTACCGTATGCAATGCAAGACGACTTTACCATTGAAGATCTCTCCAAAGTAAAGTCGTTTAAAGGTTTGTCTCAATTTAATAATGAAATCGATTGGGACAAGTTATTTTCTGTTTTTGAAGACTAAGTTTAGAAATTAAACTGCGCTTGTAATCTTAGTAAATTTCCTTGTTGTCTGTTAATAGGGCGCGCGCTGTCTTCAAAAGTCCTGTCAGCGATAACGTACTCGGCTGTTAATTCGAAAGCTTTGATTGGCTGCCATTCGATACCAAATTCGTAATCTCTTACGACATAACTTCTGGCATCTTTTTCATATTTTTTTCCTCCGTCATAATATTGAAATTTGGCGAAAGGATAAATATGTTGCTTTTTTAAGTCCCATTTGTAGTTTAATAAAACATAACCTCCGTTCAAATCTGTTTCATCAACTGTGTTCGTTGCAGGATTATAACGTGGGCCTGTTCCAATATTATATTCAGTTTGAATACCGAAAGGTTTTGGGTACAAAACAAAAGTTGCCCCTATTCTTTGATCTTTCACATATTTTGGATCATTGACAATTACGCCAGTCGAAATTTCGTCTGTAAAAGCCCACTTTCCAGTATAAGCCTGAATGCCGGGCTCAATAATCTGACTTCCAATTACAAAAGGATAACTTACTCTTGCCACAACATTCAAATCTCTGTTTGCGTCAATTTTATTTGCGATTTGTCCATTATAAACTCCAAATCCAAAAACTCCATAATCGCCTGAGCCTTTGTAACCGTCTTTAACCAACATGGCAAAACGTTCTCTGATTTCTGCGGGAGCCCAATAAAAAATTATTCCCAAATCACGTTCATTTGCTATTGAACTGTTTATACCATCGGCTCGGTCTAAAGTTAAACGTTGTGAGCTAGACTGCATGTTTTCAAAACCATACGGAATTTTACTTTGCCCAATACGAACACGATATTCTCTTTTCTTATCAAAAGAAAGATCAAAATATAAGTCACGAATTTGCACAAAATTTTGAATTCCCGTAACCGGCGAACTGGCAAAATCAGGCTGGAAATAGAAGAAAACATTAGGATGAACCTGTCCAGAAAACACTAAACGTGCACGGCGAATAAAGAGTCCGTTATTTGCTTTTGCGTCTGGAGCCGTTGAGGTTGTTCCCCAAGATCTATCACATTGATCGCAGGTAATTTTATCATTCGTAGAAAACAAACCATTGTAACGAATTTGAGCATAACCCCTTAAAGAAATTTTATCATACCAATGTTCTTCGACTCCACCTCCAGATTTAGTTTCCGGTAGTTTTGCTTTATTGATAGAATCCAGAAGGCGAACTACTTCTTTTTTTACATCTTCTTTACTTAATTCCTGCGCATTTGAAACACAAGAAAATAGCAACAAAATTGCTAAAAGTTTTATTTTCATTATTTTCTTTTTCTTTGACACTAAATTTCGAGTGCAAAGATGTAACCATCTATGTTAAGAAATCATTAACAGGATGTTACCATTATAAGAAGATTTGTTTCGAAATAGTTAGGTAAATATTATTGAGTTCAACGCAACTTATTCCATGGCACTTTAAAATAACTGAACTTACAATTATTTAACCTCAGCTTTTATTGTTTTATGCGCTTTTTCGAGTGTAAAAGAGAATTCGGAACCAATCCCGAACTCACTTTCTACATAAACTTTCTCTTTATGAGCCTCAATAATATGTTTTACAATCGCCAAACCTAAACCAGAACCACCTTCTGATCGGGTTCCGCTTTTGTCTACTCTGTAAAAACGTTCAAAAAGCCTTGGAATATTTTGTTTTTCAACTCCTTCTCCGTTATCACTAATACGGATTAAGACTTTTTTCTTGGTTAAATTTACAACGCCAACTTCCGTCAGACCACCGTCTTTTCCATATTTAACAGAGTTCACAATCAAATTTTCGAGAACTTGCTGAATTCTGTCCTGATCTCCACGAACAATAACCGATTTTACATTTCGGCTTTCAAAGGCCAATTTGATTTTCTTTTTGTCCGCTTTCATTTCTAATAAATCGAAAACATTCTGAATCAGCTCCACAATATCAAAATCAGTCATATTCAAATCCAGATCACCAGATTCAAGTTTGGTAATCATATCTAAATCTTCGACTATATAGATAAGACGCTCCACTCCTTTCTCGGCACGTTTTAAATATTTTTTTCGGATATTTTTGTCATCCATCGCACCATCCAGTAAAGTGGAAACGTAACCCTGAACGGTAAACAAAGGCGTTTTAAGTTCGTGCGAAACATTCCCTAAAAACTCTCTTCTGTATTGCTCACGAATTTCGAGCATTTCGATTTCCAGTTTTTTATCGGTAGCAAACTTTTTCACTTCACGTGAAAGCGTTTCCATATCGGTGGTAATCGGCTGATTGATTAATGTCGTTGATTCTAGTAATGAAACCTCATCGTAGATTTTTTTCACTCTTCTGTAGATGAAGCGCTCTACACGATATTGCAAGACCAAAAAAGAGAAAATATAAATTGATATAAGAAAAATTATTCCAAAAGCGATCTGATGATTCAATTGACCTTTATAGAACAAGGACATTAATATCAATACAAAACCTGTCCCAAAAAGACTTATATATAAAGCCGATTTGACAGCAAACTTGTATGTTTTTTTAAAATTAATTTTCATTGAAATTGTTCAACCATTAAGAGATTAAGAAAAATTAAGTCTTCTATTTGAGTTAATACGTTTTATTGAATTAACATTTGAACTCAAAACAAAGTTAATTCAAAAACCATATAGGTAATTAAAGATCGCATGAACTTTAATTGCCTATATGGTTTAATTTTATTTAATGTTTTAAAAATTTGAATCTGTTTTTAAATCTAAAAATCACTTAGAATCTTAGTCCCTTAGCAACTTAGTATCTTAAAAAACTAAACTTCAAATTTATAACCTACACCTTTTATAGTTTTAAAAAAATCTTCTCCAATCTTTTCACGTAGTTTTCTAATGTGAACATCGATCGTTCTTCCTCCCACAACAACTTCGTTACCCCAAACTTTATCAAGGATTTCATCTCTTTTAAAAACTTTTCCGGGTTTTGAAGCTAATAAGTAAAACAATTCGAATTCTTTTCTTGGTAAAGCTATTTCGACATTGCCTTTGATGATCTTATATTCTTCACGATTAATCTCGATGCCGCCAACGTTTAAAGTATCGCTAACCACTTCTTGTTCTTTTAACCTTCTTAACAAAGCCTTTACTTTGCTGACCAATAATTTTGGTTTTATTGGTTTGGTAATGTAATCATCAGCACCTGCATCAAAACCAGCAACTTGCGAATAATCTTCACTTCTCGCCGTTAAAAATGTTATGATAACATTATTTAATTCAGGAATTTTTCTGATCTGTTCGCAGGCTTCCATTCCATCCATTTCGGCCATCATCACATCCATAATAATTAAGTCCGGCAATTCTTTTTGAGCTTTTGCGATGGCGTCTTTTCCATTTGAAGCTGTTACAATTTGGTAGCCTTCCTGAGCAAGGTTATAGCCTACAATTTCCAGGATATCCGGTTCATCGTCAACTAATAAGATCTTGGTTTGTGTTTTTTTCATAAAATAGCAAAAATTGAGTTTTTTCATCAAATTCTCTTCTATAAATCCGATGATTTGTAATTGCGATGGTAAATATAACAATAAATCAACGGTTAAAAATTCGTGTTAACGGTAATTTAATCTGGTAACAATTTGATAATCTAGCAGGAACAAAAACATAACAAGTAGCTAACATGAACTTTACAAAGCGGTCATTTCTTTGCACAAAAATAAATTAAACACAACTGAAATGAAATTCAATTTAAAATTTCTATTTATTACATTATTTATCTGCACGATTTCGATCGCTCAAAACAAAGGTACAATTTCTGGTGTACTAACTGACAAAGAAATGAATAATGAAGTTTTACCTTTTGCAAATGTCCTTATAAAAGGAACTAACATTAGCGCTAACACTGACATTGACGGAAAATATTCCATAAATGTAAATCCTGGAACTTATACTATTATTTTTAGCTTCGTAGGATATGAATCTGTAGAAAAACCTGTAACGGTTAAAGCAAGTGAAACTGTTACTTTAAATCAGGTTCTTTCTTCAGGAGGATACACACTTAAAGATGTTGTAGTAAAATCTACTGCTAACAGAGAAAAAGAAACTGCTTTACTTTTAGACCAAAAGAATGCTGTAGTTATCAAACAAAGTATTGGTGCTCAGGAAATGTCTAGAAAAGGTGTAAGTGATGTTGAGGAAGGTTTAACTAAAATTACCGGAATCACAAAAGTAGATTCCCGTGGAATATTTGTACGTGGACTGGAAGACCGATATAATAATTTATTGATTAATGATTTGGCTGCACCAACAAACAGCCCATTCACTAAAATTATTGCTTTGGATTTGTTTCCAACGAATATTGTTGGAGTAATTGATGTGTACAAAACATTTAATCCAAATATATATGGTGATTTTGCCGGAGGTACTTTCAATATTCAAACTTCAAAGCCAACAAAAAGCATTACGAAAATAAGTATTGGAGCAGGTTACACAACCGGAAACAGCTTTAAAGATTTCTTATTATCAAATGATGCAGATACAGCAACAGGCTTTTTAGGATTTAATGGTAAAGACAGACAATTACCAAGTTTTCTTGGCAATCAGGCAACGAGACAAACTTACACAACTGACCAGGCTTTAAACTCAGTAAGTAACGATAAAGGTTTTAATGTAAATGAAACTAAAAGTCCTTTAAATACAAGTATCAACCTTTTGCATGCCGAGAAATTCAATTTGAATAATAATCAAGTTTTCTCGTACCTGCTTTCTATAAATTACGACAATAATTTTTCAATAAGAGAAGGAGTTGACAGAACTATCGATTTACAGTCATCCGGATCTAAGTATGTAAACAATTTTATCACCACTGATTATCGTTTCAAAACCACAAACTCAGCATTAGTTGGTTTAAACTACAGCAATGACAGGCTTAAGTTATCGTTCAACACATTATACATCAGAACTAACTTAAACTCTATAAAAGATCAGTACGGACCATCAGGAGGGACAGCTGCTGAAAATGGATTTATCCGTACCAATCAATTAGACAAAAGTGATTATTTGAATGCCCAATTATTGGGTGAATACGCAATAAGTAAAGACAAAAACCAAACTATTAAAGCTGGAGCCTCATTTGCTACTACAAAATATGAGCAGCCAGATAGAAAGTATTTCTCTGGTCTTAAAACAGGCGATGATATGATAAGCACTTCTTATGGAGCAAATAATTTCCTGCGCCAATATTTAACTGTCGATGGTAATTCATTTTATTCAGCATTAGTAGAGTATAATTTGAAATTCGGGAAAAATGACAAACAAAACAAATTAACCGTTGGATATAATGGCAGCGGATCTAAGATGGAATCTTCATACCGTTTTGTTTCAAGTACCGGTAATGATGGTTTTACTTCAAGCATAAATAATATAGATACTCAAATAACCAGCGACATTTTAGCTAATAAAATGACTTTTAGCGAAAACTCTAATGCTACTTACAAAGTTAAACTTGACGAAATGGCTAATGCAGGATATGCTAATTTGTTTTTACAATTTGGAGAGAAACTTGAAGTAAACGCAGGAATTCGTTTTGAAAGCACTCTTAAAGAAACGCATTACAGAACATTAGGTTCTTTTGATGCTCCTTTCAGAATATTAAAATATGATAATGCCTATTTTTTACCATCCGTAAATCTTAAGTATTTGCTAACTGACAACGCTAACATTCGTTTTGCAGCAAGCAAAACATACACCAAACCAGTTATTATGGAGGCTTTCCCTATATCTTTCATCAATGCTGACGGAACTTCAACTCAAGGAAATTCAATTTTGAAAAACAGCGACAATTACAATGCTGACATAAAATATGAGCTGTTCCCAACGAGTAAAGAAATGATTGCTGTTGGAATATTTGGAAAACACATTATCAATCCAATTGAAAAAACTTTCATCTCAAACGCAACAACAGGAACAGTTACTACTTTTCTAAATTCTGAAAGTGCCAACATATATGGAATAGAAGCTGAATTACTTGTTGGTTTAGAAAGAATCAGCGAAAACTTAGATAATTTTTCATGGGGATTAAATGCTACTTTGATGTCATCAAAAGTTACTGTAAGCCCAACTTTTGAATCTATCGATGAGGACGGAGTAATTACCGTAAAACCTTCCATTGAAACGCATCAATCAAGATCACTGCAAGGAGCATCAAACTGGTTAGTAAATTCAGATTTAAAATATGAATTTAATTTAGGAAAAGACATGACAAATACTATGTCTCTTGTTTATGGTGTTTTTGGAAAAAGAATATATGCTGTAGGAACCAATGGACAAGACAATATCTATGAGTTGCCTGTACAGCAATTGGATTTTGTATGGGGAAGCAAACTTTCTGATCACTTTGATGTAAAATTCACTGCCGATAACATTTTGAATTCATGGAGAAAACGTGAATTTGGAAACGAAGGAACTATAAAAGTAGATGAATCCTCTTTACTGGCAAACAGCTATAAAAAAGGAGTTGGTTTCTCTTTAAAACTAGGATATACTTTTTAATTAAATCACTCATATACAAAACCAAAGTCCCAGATATCTGGGGCTTTTTTATTTAAGGATACTTTCAGAAATCCCTTAGCATTTTTCTGACATTTAAATACCTTTTAGTTAACTATAAGGCAATACCTACATAACGTGTTGTGAAAATTATCCTGCTAATTTTATATGGAATTTTAAAAAACAACTTATGAAAAATGCAAAATTACTATTAAACTTTTTCTTTTTTTTTGCAGTATTATCTGTAATTTCAACCTATGGACAAACAGTAACAATTTCTAATTTAAGATATACAAATGGTGCTCTTATACCTAATGGGTCAGCTATTGAAATATATGAAGGCGGATCTAAATCTGTAACTTTTGATTTAAAAATAGATAACCCTCTATCACTACCAGTGAAAGGTTATTTATATGTCATGAGTAAGAAATCATCTTCAGCAAGTAGTTCTCTACAATATTTAAATGTTGATTTCAATAATAATACCTTAAGCTCTTGGTATAGTAAAGAATTTACTATTTCGTTAAATGCTACAAATTTTAGTACTACTGGTGGAAGATTATATGGTCAGTTTGATGTCACTTCAAGTAGTGGTGGCGTAATTACAGGAAATATTATCCCCATAAAAGTTATTCCCTCTCCTCCTCTCCAAAACAATACAATCTACTTAGATAATTTAGCAGTTTTAGCGACTGAACTTACAGGAGGATTAGGTATCAATTCTTATCAGTATACCTGGTTTATTACAGATAAAAACGGTGACAAGCGTCAATTACCTGATTCATCTCCAAATTTAATGCTTACTACACCTCAATTCGCTCCATATTTAAATTCAGTTGATAATTTTACAATAATGAGAATGGTAACTTCAGGAAGTCAATCTGTAGCCAGTAATACCATTCCAATACCACATATTTCTCCTATACAAAACAATATTATTTCAAATAATGGCTACTATGTAACGGGAAGCGTTCCTACTGGAGGAATTGGGGATTATACATATTCTTGGGCACTTCTTGCTACAAGTACTTATATAGAATTGGACGAAACTACTAAAGACCTAGATTTAACTTCTCATCCCAATTTTTTTGATGGTTCACTATTAATTAGAATAGTAACAGCTGGAATATTTTCGACTAGTAATAAATTAGCTCTTAATGCCATTACAGCTAAAGCTTTGAATAAAGAAAATATGGTAACATCTGCTGTTTATCCAAACCCTACATCGGGCTCTATAAATTTCACTACTGGCTTTTCCAGTAATAAAGAAATAGAAATCATTGTTTATTCTGAAGGATTAAGAAACGCTCAATCCGTTTTTAAAGGTACTTCCACTCCCAATCAAATTATAAAATGGGATATCCCATCAAATTATTCAAAAGGAATATACTACTATAAAATTATATCTGACAACAAAGAAGTTAAATCTGGAAAGATTTTATTTCAATAAAATTATAATGTATTTAAAATCAAAGCTCCGAAATTTTTTTGGAGCTTTTTTTTATTTATAAACTATTGTAAAAAATCTCTTAACATTCTATTCACATTATAATTGTCTTTTGGTAACCGTAAAGTAATATTCAGATAACACCCAAAAAAGATTATCGTTCTAATTTTGACAAAAATAAAAACACATAATAACACAACTATGAAAACTAAACTTTTTGCTTTAGCACTTGCTACAGGATTATTTTTAAATTCTTGCTCAAGTAGTGATGATCCAACTCCTGCACCGACACCTGCAACAGGCGAAATCACAGGTCCAATCACTGCAAACAAAACTTACGCTTTTGGTAACTACACTTTAAAAGGTATCGTAAAAATCAATGCTGGTGTAACTGTAACTTTTGAAGCAGGATCTACAATCACGATTGACAAAGCTACGGGCGACAATGCTCTAGTTGTTTTGAAAGACGGAAAATTAATTACAAAAGGAACTGCTGACCAACCAGTAGTATTTACAGAAAAATCAAAAGTTCCAGGATCTTGGGGAGGAATCATTATGTATGGTGATGCTCCTGCAAAAGTAGCTGGTGGAGGAACGACTTCGACATCTGAAGACGGAAATAATATCTCTTACGGAGGAACAAATGCAACTCATAATAGTGGTTCATTAGCTTACACAAGAGTTGAATACGCTGGTTCAAAATTAGCTGACGGTGCAAAAGAAAACAATGGTTTTACTTTTTATTCAGTAGGTTCAGGAACAACTTTAGATCACTTAGTATCTTACAAAGGTGCTGATGACGGATACGAATTCTTCGGAGGAACTGTAAGTTTAACAAATTCTATCTCTTATGGTAACTATGATGATTCATTTGACTGGCAAGATGGATGGCAAGGTCAAGCAAATACAAACTGGTATGCTTACCAAGTTGATAAAGGAAACTATGGTATGGAAATTGAAGCTTCTTCAAATGACAATGCGTTTTTTCCAAAAGTAACTAATATCACTCTAAAAAGAGCTGCAGGTACGGTTACAGAAGAACAAAAAGAAATTCAATTGGATGCTATTCAATTTAAAAAAGAAGGAAATGGAGACTACAGTAACATCGTAATCGATGGTTACGTTAGTCAAACTACGCCTACAGCATTTAATGGTGGTGTATTACAAATACTAGACAAAGTTACTTACGATCACCAAGTTGCTGGTGGAAAAATCAAATTAAATAACGTAAAAATTACTAACTCTCCTATTACTTTCATTTCAGGACAGGCTACTTTTACATTATCTGCTGCTAGCTTTCTTCCTGCAACAAACTGGTCAACTAGTACTACTGCTACTGGAGCTACATTAACTCCTGGAGCTTGGGCAACAGTTGATGGTGTAAACTTGATCAAATAATTTGAAAATCATATTTCAAACATAAATTGTTAAAAACATCCTAAATTATTAGGATGTTTTTTTTTGGCGTGTTTTTTGTAATTTATTTTTTTGTATATTTACTGTAACCAAAATAACGCGATGGCAAAAAACTACTTTTATATTACATTCTTATTGGCTTTTTTCTTTACTGTAAGTGTCTCAGCACAAGACAGTAAGCAATTACCAAAACCTCAAGAGCCTACAACTATTGAGGGATTAAGCTTGTACCCTAATCCAGTGACGAACGGAAAGGTTTATATCTCTTCTAAAAATGATTTAGAGAAAGAGGTAATCGTTTTTGATATTCTGGGAAAAAAATTAATTCAAACCCATTTGTCTTCAAAAGAATTAAACGTTTCTGATTTGGTTCCCGGCGTTTATATTATCAAAATTTACGAACAAGATGCCTCTGCAACCCGAAAGCTCATTATTCGGTAAAACATAAACACAATAAAAAATCCTCAATGATATTGAGGATTTTTTATTGTGTTCAGTTTTCAGTCTCAGTTCTCAGTCACAATCAAACTGGGACTGAAAACTGAGACCAAAAACTATCTAAATATCCACAATTGTAATATCTTTGCAAAAAAAAGTTTTGATTACAGCCAACGATATTTTTACCATTTCAAGTCAGAAACAATTTGAAAAAATAGCACTAAAAGTGTTTCGTTTTCAGCACGAGAATAATAAAGTGTATCGCGATTTCTGTGATTTTTTAAAGGTGAATCCACAACTGGTAAAATCTTTGGAGCAAATTCCGTTTTTACCGATTCAGTTCTTCAAAAGCCATGAGGTTGTTTCTAATTCTGATTCCCCTCAGGTTACTTTTACCAGCAGCGGTACAACCGGAATGATCACTAGCCGCCATTTGGTTACCGATGTTTCTCTTTATGAAGAAAGTTACCGCAACGGATTTTCTCAGTTTTATGGCAACATCGAAGATTATGTTGTTTTAGCCCTTTTGCCGTCCTATCTTGAACGTGATGGGTCTTCGCTTATTTATATGGTCGAAGATCTTATAAAACTCTCCAATCAACCTGAGAGTGGATTTTATTTACACAATCACGACGACTTAATTAAAAAATTGATTGCTTTAGACGAATCTGGGCAAAATGTGATTTTAATTGGGGTTACATACGCTTTATTAGATTTGATTGAAAAACATCAATTCAATCTTCAAAATACCATTATTATGGAAACTGGCGGAATGAAAGGCAAACGCAAAGAAATGATTCGCGAAGAATTACACGAACAGCTTTGCAAAGGCTTTGGTGTTTCATCCATTCATTCAGAATATGGAATGACGGAGCTTTTAGCGCAAGCCTATTCTTTAGGCGAAGGTATATTTGAATGTCCTTCCTGGATGCATATTTTAGTCCGCGATCCCGAAGATGCGCTCACTTACGTGAAAGATGGAAAAACTGGCGGAATAAATGTGATTGATTTGGCTAATATCAATTCATGCTCTTTTATCGCAACGCAGGATTTAGGCAAAAAAAATCCAAACAACTCTTTCGAAGTATTGGGACGTTTTGATAATTCTGATATCCGTGGTTGTAATTTGATGGTGCTTTAAAGTTTAATCGTTGATTTGTTTAATTGGTAAACCGATTAAACAAACCAAAGAAAATTTATTTTAATTTTCTTGCACTAGTCCAATACTTTCTATTCCTTCTTTCTCCGCTAATTCTCTTTCTTGTTGACCTTTACTTTCCAGATATTTATAAACACCATAACAGCCTAAGCCACCCGCAAGCGCAAAAATAAAATCTATTCCGGAACTATAGTAACTATCATCATCTAAGGCATCAAACCCGTTAAAAATCGCAATTACCAGAACATAAATAATTGCTGAGAGAAATGTGATTCCGTAATAAGACCCTAATCCAATAAAGAAATACTTCCATTTATTTTTGGCATACTCAAGAGCCAAATTACTGAATGCCTTCCAAATCCAATAGATAAATAAAAATCCAAACATAAGCTTTTAGTTTTTAGACAATAAACTTAGTAAATAAATCATTACTTAATTCTAATAAAAAATCCCAACAACTCTTTCGAGGTATTGGGACGTTTTTGATAATTCTGATATTAGTGGTTGTAACGATTAAACAATTAACCCATTAAACAGTTAAACCACTCTAATCACAAAATAATTTTTCTTTCCGCTTTGTAATAACACAAACTGATTATTAATTAAATCATTTGAATTTAAAACAAAATCTTCTTTTATTTTTTCTCTGTTTACCGAAATTGAATTTGCTGTCAGAGCACGTCTTGCTTCTCCATTTGATTTAAAGAAACCCGTTTTTTCATTTAAAACAGAAACAATATCCAATCCGTTTTCTAAATCAGCCTTTGCGATTTCAGCTTGCGGTACTCCGTCAAAAACTTCTAAAAAAGTAGCTTCATCCAATTGTTTCAAATCTTCTGAAGTTGAGTTTCCGAACAAAATATTCGAAGCCTGAATCGCTTTCTCTAATTCTTCTTTGCTATGAACAAAAATGGTGATTTCTTCAGCCAGCTTCTTTTGCAAAACTCTTAAATGCGGAGCCGTTTTGTGCTCTTCGATTAAAGCGTCAATCGTTTCTTTATCTAAGAAAGTAAAGATCTTGATATATTTTTCAGCATCAACATCAGTAGCATTTACCCAAAATTGGTAAAATTTATAAACGGAAGTTTTATCAGCATCCAGCCATACATTTCCTCCTTCAGATTTCCCGAATTTAGATCCATCTGCTTTTGTAATTAATGGTGTTGTTAAGGCAAATGCTTTTGCACTTTCTCCACCCATTCTGCGTACTAATTCTGTTCCTGTAGTGATATTTCCCCATTGGTCAGAACCTCCCATTTGCAAAAGGCAGCCATTGTTTTTATATAAATGATAAAAATCGTAACCCTGAATTAATTGATAAGTGAATTCAGTGAAAGACATTCCTTCTCCTTCTCCGCTCAATCTCTTTTTTACAGAATCTTTCGCCATCATGTAATTTACCGTGATACGTTTTCCAACTTCACGAGCAAAATCAATAAAGGAGAATTCTTTCATCCAGTCATAGTTGTTCACCATAACCGGAGCGTTTTTATCAGAAGAATTAAAATCTAAGAAACGAGACAAAACACTTTTAATTCCGGCAACGTTTTTAGCTAAAGTTTCTTCGTTCAGCAAATTTCTTTCGTCAGATTTTCCAGATGGATCACCAATCATACCGGTTGCACCACCAACCAATGCAATAGGCTGATGACCAAAATTCTTTAAATGAACCAATAAAATAATCTGAACCATACTACCAATATGTAGTGAATCTGCCGTTGGATCAAAACCAATATACGCCGTAGTTACTTCTTTCAGCAATTGTTCTTCCGTTCCTGGCATGCTATCATGATATAACCCGCGCCACTTTAATTCTTCAACTAGATTCTTCATTTTTTAAAATAATTTGTGCAAATATAAGGATTGTCTACTGCAATATCAAAAAGGATTCTGCCACAAAGGCGCAAAGGCACGAAGACAATTAAAAAACTTCACAAACTAAAGCCTTTATGCAAAAAAAACTTAGTGTCTTTGCGCCTTTGTGGCAAAATCGGTATATTTACAAAATGGTATTAGTAACTGGAGGAACAGGTTTAGTTGGCGCACATTTATTGCTTCATTTAATTGAAAATGGAGAAAACGTTCGGGCAATTTACCGCAACCAAAATAACATTCAAAAAACAAAATCAGTTTTTGAACTTTATGGAAAAACTGATTTATTTGAAAAAATCAATTGGCTTGAAGCCGATATTTTAGAGGTTCCTTCACTTGAAATTGCCTTTATTGATATCGAATACGTTTACCATTGCGCCGCTTTAATTTCATTTGATCCAAAAGACGAAGACGCACTCAGAAAGACAAATATTGAAGGAACTGCCAATATGGTTAATTTTTCTTTAGCCAAAGGAATAAAGAAATTTTGTTTTGTAAGTTCCATTGCAGCATTGGGAGACTTAGCTCCTCACGAAACTTATGTTACTGAAGAAACTGACTGGAATCCTGAAAAACCACATAGTGATTATGCCATTTCTAAATATGGTGCCGAAATGGAAGTTTGGCGTGCTGTTCAGGAAGGTTTAGATATTATTATTATAAATCCGGGTGTGATTTTAGGACCAATTGCAACAACAAAAATTTTTCAGGAAGGCAGTAATGAGCTGTATCGAAAAGTGGCTAACGGGCTTCCGTTTTACACATTGGGAAACACTGGTTTTATTACCGTAAATGATGTAGTGAAAATTGCTTTTGAATTAATGAAAAGCGATATCAAAAATGAACGTTTTACCTTAATTTCAGACAATATTGTTTTTAGAGATATTTTAAATACAATTGCTGATACTTTAAAAGTAAAAAAACCAACTATTCACGCAGCCCCAATATTCATGAATTTTCTTTGGATAGCTGACGGAATATTTTCAACCTTATTTTTTCAGAGAAGACGCATGACCAAAGCAACCGCAAAAGCTTCATATTCCAAAAATCTTTATTCAAATGAAAAAATAAAAACCGCTCTGGGAACGGTTTTTCTGAATGTTCATCAATATATAAAAGACACTCCGAAGTTGTAAAAAACTATCTTAATTGTCTTGTTCTTCTGATCGAATCAATATTTATAGGTTTTGAAGGTTTTTTCATAGAATCTTTTGGATTCACTTTTACCTTATTCTTTTTAGCAGCAGCTTTTGCAACTTTTGCAGCCTTCTTTTCTTCAATTTTAACAATCGAATCGACGGCTCGTTGCCTTACCGCTAATCGTTTGCCAATTTCATCATACATTTCTTTATACGTATTGTAATCGGCTGCATAATAGATATTACTTTGAGCAAACTGAAGGCTGTCTACTTTATATTTCTTAAGAACAAAATTCTTTGGATCAGAATTAACAGAATCCAAAGACAATGGATTTTGATATTTGATTGCCTCCAGAAGAGACAAATCATACATAATATCAATCATTTTTTCTTTCTCAATAAGTCGTTTTGGCTCTTTGACCAATTCTTTTTTACAACTTACAGAAAGAAACAAACCCAATATTATAAATACAAAATTCTTCATTTACCTTTTTTATCTGTCAAACAATAATCTTTTTCCGGCGCGAATATCTTTTACTTTAAAATTATTGTAAACCATTTCACCATTTACAAAAGTATGTGTGATTCTGGATTTAAAAGTAAAATTTTCAAATGGTGACCAACCGCATTTATATAAAATGTTCTCTGGTTTAACGCTCCATGGTAAACTCGGATTCACAATTATCAAATCGGCATAATAACCTTCTTTTATAAAACCTCTTTTTTCGATTTTGAAAATTTTAGCCGGATTGTGGCACATTTTCTCCACGATTTTTTCCACAGTAATTTTCCCTTGATGATGTGCTTCAAACATTGCCACCACAGCATGCTGAACCAACGGACCACCAGAAGGTGCTTTTAAATAGGACTGCTCTTTTTCTTCTTTGGTATGAGGTGCGTGATCTGTTGCAATAACATCAATACGTCCGTCATTCAAAGCTTTCCAAAGTTCAGCACGATCTTCGGCAGTTTTAACAGCAGGATTCCATTTAATAAAATTCCCTTTTGTTTTGTAATCTTCGTCAGTAAACCAAAGATGATGTACACAAACCTCAGCGGTAATTTTTTTATCTTCTAACGGAATTTTATTCGTAAATAATTCCATTTCTTTCGCAGTCGAAAGATGAAAAATATGAAGTCTTGCTCCTGTCTTTTTCGCCAGCGCCACTGCTTTTGAAGATGAAATATAACACGCTTCTGCACTACGAATTAAATGATGTGCTGTTACCGGAATATCCTCACCGTATTGTTCCTTAAAGGCTGCAAGATTATTTTGAATCGTAGTTTCATCTTCACAATGTACCGCAATTAACATAGGCGTACTTGAAAAGATTTTTTCTAAAGTTTCTTCTTTATCAACCAGCATATTTCCGGTTGAAGAACCTAAAAAGATCTTAATTCCGGCAACATTTTTTGGGTTTGTTTTTAGAACTTCTTCCAAATTATCATTCGTTGCTCCCATCATAAACGAATAATTCGCAAATGATTTTTCGGCTGCAATCACATATTTATCTTCAAGGATTTCCTGCGTAACCGCATTCGGAACTGTATTGGGTTGTTCGATAAAAGAAGTGATTCCACCTGCAACTGCCGCTCTCGATTCTGATTCTATATCTCCTTTGTGTGTTAATCCCGGTTCTCTAAAGTGAACCTGATCATCAATTGCACCCGGCATTAAATAACTTCCTTCGGCATCTATTACTTTGCAATCAGATGTTTTTAGGCTGATGCTGTCTGAAATTTCAACTATTAAGTCGTTTTCGATCAATACATCACCTTCAAAAATTGATCCTTCGTTTACAATTTTAGCATTTTTAATTAAAATCCTGTTCATCGCCCTGGCTTTATAATGTATTGAATAATTTTTTTAATCGAAGAGAAATTACTCCAAGTATAGCTTCTTTGATAATGGCATTGCTCATTTTTGAAACTCCTTTAGTCCGATCCGTAAAAATAATCGGAACTTCTGTTATTTCAAATTTACCACAATATGTTCGATATTTCATTTCGATTTGAAAAGCATATCCAACAAATTTAATTTTGTTCAGATTTATCTTCTCTAAAACCTCTCTTTTATAACAAACAAAACCTGCAGTTGCATCATGAATTTTCATTCCGGTAATGAATTTCACATAAACCGAAGCAAAATAAGACATTAATACACGGCTTAATGGCCAGTTTACCACATTTACACCCGTTACATAACGAGATCCAATAGCTAATGATGCGCCTCCAAAATGACAGGCGTCATACAATTTTTCAAGATCGTTGGGGTTATGGGAAAAATCGGCATCCATTTCAAAAATGAAATCATAATTGCGTTCTAAAGCCCATCTGAAACCGTGAACATAAGCAGTTCCTAAACCCGATTTTTTGGCTCTTTTTTCTAAAAATAATCTTCCAGAAAATTCTTCCTGTAATGCAACTACTTTATTTGCAGTAAAATCTGGCGAATTATCATCAATAATTAAGAGATGAAAAGGTTTATGTTGTGAAAGAACAGCTCTAACTATACTTTCAATATTTTCGATTTCGTTGTAAGTGGGAATTATGACAATACAATCATTCATTTTTCTGGGTAATTTCACCGCAAAAGTAAACTTTTTATGGCATTTGATTCATAATAAATTTATAATAAAAGTATTGAAACAAAAAATTACTAATTTTGTATCGTTATGATTGAACAACTTACTCCCAGAATCCTCGAAAACAAAGATTGGGCTACACTTTTATTTGTGGTGACCTTTGCCGTTGTTGCAATGACAAAATCAGCTTATGAAACTAGATTCAGCGAATTTAGTAAACTTATTTTTTCTGATAAATACGCCAAAATTTATCGTGATAATAACCATTTGAAAAGCAGTTTTACTATTGGCTTATTTTTCGTTCAGGTTATTTCGTTTGCTTTTTTCATACTGCTTACGTTGAATATTTTTGATGATAGTATTAAAAAAACCGACTGGATTTTATTCATTCAGATCGCGACCTTTTTGCTTTATTTTATCCTTGCAAAATATTTAATTGAGAAAATTGTAGCTACTTCCTTCAATATCGACGATTTTGCGGACCTTTTTAACTTACAAAAAGTAACTTACAGAACGTATATTGGCGTTTTAATTCTGCCTATCAATGCCGTTTTGTTCTATTATGACAATATTCCGCAGATTATTCCTCTAGTAATCATAGGCGTTTCGCTGTGTCTAAGCCTCTACTCGTATTTTATTTCGATTAAAACATATCAAAATGTAATATTCAGCAAGTTATTTTATTTTATTTTATATCTTTGCGCACTTGAAATAGCCCCTTATTATTTTCTCTATTATTGGATTACAAAAGGGAGTGCTTAGAAAATGTTTATAATATGAAAGTGAAAACAATTTTGGTGTCACAGCCTGAACCTAAAGTGGAGAATTCTCCTTACTTTGAGCTCCAACAAAAACACAAAATAAAAATTGATTTCAGACCATTTATTCATGTGGAAGGGGTTAGCGCAAAAGAGATTCGATTGCAAAAAATCGATCTTAATCATTACACTGCGATCATTTTAACAAGTCGAAATGCTGTAGATCATTTTTTTAGAGTGGCCGATGAAATGCGTTACAAAGTCCCAGAAGGATTGAAGTATTTTTGTCAATCAGAAGCTGTTGCATTTTACCTGCAAAAGTATGTAGTGTACAGAAAGCGTAAAATTTATGTGGGAGCAAAAGATTTTGCGGACTTATCCCCTCTTATTAAAAAATACAAGGATGAAAAATTCTTGTTACCTGCTTCTGATCAATTAAATGCAGATGCGCCTGTTACATTAAACAACTTAAAAGTAGATTGGACTCAAGCTATTTTTTACAAAACTGTAATGAGTGACTTATCTGATTTGGCTGATGTTTATTATGACGTTTTAGCATTTTTTAGTCCAACCGGAATTAAATCTTTATTTAAAAACTTCCCGGACTTTAAACAAAACGACACCAGAATTGCTGTTTTTGGAAGCACAACTCAAAAAGAAGCTTTAGATTATGGTTTAAGAATTGATATTCTTGCTCCAACTCCTGAAACACCTTCTATGACAATGGCTTTAGAGAAATACATTAGTGAAGCAAACAAAGGAAAATAAATCTTTTTTAAATTACAATATTGAAAATTCCAAATCCCCACTTTCTGTTGAGATTTGGAATTTTTCTTTTTAATCCACCTTCAATAGCCACCAATGCTTAACATAGCCCACGGTTTCAACAGTTGGAAACATTATGCATTATCACAATCCGTCTCCCACGGTTGAAACCGTGGGCTATAATTGAAATACGATTAATTTCTTATATCAATCTTTGTCTCAATACTATTTTAAAATTCTTGTTTCATATTAATCATTTAAAATTTGGAGTTTCAAGTATTGGAATTTTCTTTTTTACAGCATTTTGAGTACATTTGATTTCTAACTAAAACCTAAACAACTAAATTAGTTTCAAATTACAACTCATGAAAATCAACTCCCTTATAATTGAAATTGACGGTATCGACAAAGAAATTCTTCGTTATTTAATGGATGATGCCCGAAAACCTATTTTACAAATTGCCAATAAAATAGGCATTTCCGGA
Organism: Flavobacterium sp. Root420; assembly: GCF_001427905.1. Taxonomy (GTDB): domain Bacteria; phylum Bacteroidota; class Bacteroidia; order Flavobacteriales; family Flavobacteriaceae; genus Flavobacterium. The sequence continues at coordinate 130,253 of NZ_LMEF01000002.1, read as the reverse complement.
GCAGCGATTCATCAGCGTTTGAAAAAATTGGAACAATCGGGTGTGATTTCCGGATCAAAATTTACTGTTAACCCAAAAGTTTTAGGTTATAACACGATGGCATTTATTGGCGTTTATCTTGACAAAGCTTCCCGAAATTCTGAAGCGGTAAAAGACTTAAAAAAAATTCCAGAAGTTTTAGAGTGTCATTATACAACAGGAAACTGGTCGGTTTTGATTAAAATTATTTGTCGTGACAACGAACATTTAATGCAACTTTTGAATACAAAAATTCAGGCTATTGAAGGGGTTTCGAGAACAGAAACTTTTATTTCACTGGATCAACAAATTGACAGACAGATTCAGCTTTAGCAATTAGAGAATGAGATAATGTGCCAATTAGATAATTTTTATAACACTCTTTTAAATGATTTCGAAATTAAGGCCTGAGATTAAAACAATACTATTTTATATAATTTACTTTATACTATTTCTTACTATAAGAGCGGTTCAACCTAAAAGTAGTCCACATATCCCAAATATAAGCGATCTTTTTTTCTTACTATCAATTCCTGTAAGTATAATCTACAGTATAATTCTTCTTTATAAATATTTCAAATCTGGAAACAAAAATTACTTAAATGCTATATTCGTAGTAACGATGTTATGGATTATTTTTTACAATTCACTGAAATTGATATATTAATATGTAAAAAACCCGACAGCTTTTAAAAAACCTGTCGGGTTTGCTATAATTATCTAATTGGCACATTTTCTAATTGGCACATTATTAATTTCTCCTATTACCGGAGTAAATCGAGATATAGTACAACAACGTTGCAATTGAGCCAATCGCCGCTACGACATAAGTTCTTGCAGCCCATTTTAAGGCATCTTTTGCTCCTGCCTGTTCTTCTTGTGTCAGCATGTGTTTATTTTCTAACCAGGCCAATGCTCTGTTGCTTGCATCGTATTCTACAGGCAAAGTAATGATTGTAAATAATGTTGTTGCTGCAAAAATGATTATTCCAATTAATAACAGCGACGGAAAAGTTCTGATCATCAAAATTCCTGCAAGTAAAATCCATTGTACATAGTTTGAAGCCACACTTACAATTGGCACTAATTTAGAACGCATTGTCAGCCATTCATATCCAATCGAATGCTGAACTGCGTGGCCACATTCATGCGCTGCAACTGCCGCCGACGCGGTATTGCGATGATTGTAAACTGCCTCACTTAAATTAACTGTTTTATCTGTTGGATTATAGTGATCTGTTAACTGACCCGGAGTCGAGATTACACGCACATCTGTAATTCCGTTATCAGCCAGCATTTTTTCGGCTATTTCAGCACCACTCATTCCGTTTCTTAGTTGCAGTTTAGAATATAATTCGAATTTACTCTTCAATCTTGAACTTACCAGCCAACTGAAAAGCATAATTGCTCCGGCAATAATTAAATATCCAGTTCCCATGTTTATATATTTTTAAAATTGTTTTTAGAATATGTTTTTTTAATATTCTACAATTTACGAACCATTTTTATAAAATGCCAAAATGACATCCTAATTTTAAATTAAATTCCAAATAAAAAAAATCCAAATCCCAAAGTGAAATGATTTTCCGCCACAACCCGAGCGATAGCAAACAGGCGAAGCAATTCACGAATTAATTTAAAATTCGTGAATTCGTGGCGGAAAAACCAGGCTCAAAAAAAAATCCCAAACCTCAATCGTAAAATTGGAGTTTGGAATTTTAAAATATTGGAATTTATTCCTTCAATTGTTCATTAACATCTTCAAATTTAGTTATGAGCTCATTAATTTTTTCCTGTTGTTTTTTAATTTGTTTAGGGCGGATATAAAACCAGTTAAAACCTATCCAAAGCAATGTTACGCCGTAAGTAACCAAAGCATAAAAAACAGTCATTCTTGAAGCATATTCATACATATACAAACATATTCCTGTCATCAACAAAACAAAATACCACCTCAGTATTGTAGACTGCATAAATTGCTGCTTTCTTTTAATTAAAATCAGCTTCTGCAAATATTCCTGATTGGTTTGAGTGACGTCAATATCTTTATAAATATGCAATAAACCATTATAAACCGTTACATACATCAGCATTGCCACAATTGCCAAAACAATTCCGATTTTAGTTGAAATAAACTGTGGCTGATAATAATACCAGACAAAAAGAATAAAAGCAGAAGTAGCAAAAAGCAAAATGTTGGTTTTCCATAAACTTCTCAAACCTGCTTTTTTAAATTGCTTTAATCTTGCCATCAAATCCTCTATATTGGGCTGACTTACGGTTTGTTTTTTCCATAAATCTTTGAAATCTATATTATTGTTGTCCATTTTCTTTAAATTTTTGAGTCAGCTTTTCTTTAATTCTGTGAATTTTCACTCTTACATTCGCTTCAGAAAGCCCAACGATTGTGGCAATTTCTGCTTGTTTTATATCTTCCAGTTCCAATGAAATAATAATACGCTCGGTTTCGGGTAATTCGGCAATACATTTATACAAAAACTGAATTTGTGGCTCTAATGATTGTTGTTTTTCTTCCGTAAGTTGATGCGGTAAATCTGATTTTGGGAAACGTTTGTCTTTTTCAATCTGCCTCAAACAATTATTAGAAGCGATTCTAAAAATCCAGGTTCCAATTCCGGACTCATTTCTAAAAGTATCCAGTTTTTGCCAGACAATTATAAAAGTTTCCTGAGCCAGGTCCTGAGCAATGTCATAATCATTAACGAAACCCATGCAGAGCCTGAATATTCTGTCCCAATACGTTTTATAAATTTGTTCAAATTCCATTCTTAAGATTTTATAAAATTGCTTACCTGATTCAAATACCAGTCTTTATCATCGTACATTATAAAATGCAAACCTTTATCAGCATATTGAAAATTAGCTGTTTTTAAGTTTTTATATTGCCCTTCGATAGCGGGTTTGAAATTTACAAAATTAGATTCAAGCAATATCAATGACGGACATTTTATTGTGGTAATTTTCTCTCTTAAATCGGTATTGGAAAAATCACAAAACATTTCAGCAAATGTCTTTCTATCTGATTTTACGCTCCAGTCTACCACAATATCCAATTTTGATTTATCCTCCAAAAGTCTTGGCATCATTTTTTTCTGCATCTCTAAAAATTGAGTTTCAGACATTGCCGTCATTTGGTTCACCATTGGCGAACAATCATTATTTTCTTTTGATTTGAAAGAAGGATCCATCAGGGCATTCAAACACGGAAGAGCATCAACTACTATAATTTTGCTAATCAATTCAGGATAATCTGAAGCGATTGCCAACGCTAATCCGCCACCCATACTATGACCGATCAGGATTGGTTTTTCGATTTTATTAGTTTTGATATAATTAGCGATTTCATTTTTCCAATTTTCAAATGAAGGATTTGGCTGTGGTTGTACTCCGGCAAAACCGGCCATTGTCAAAGTGTAACAGGTATACTCTTTTTCAAAATTGGCTTTGGTTTCACTCCACACATCTCCCGAAGAAGCAAATCCGGGAATAAATATTATGGCTTGTTTTCCTTTTCCGGTTTTAGAAACTTCAAATGAATATTGTTTTGTTTGTGCAAAAACATTTAAACACACAGCAGAAAATAATAATGCGATAATCAGGATAATATACTTTTTCATTTTTAAGAGATTTAAGTTGTTAAATGATTTAATTCGCCTTTTGGATACGAGAGGTTTTAAAATGTTACAGATTTTTTGAAAAAAAAATAAATTTCAATTCAAAAATTCCAAATTCCAAAAAATAAACACGCTAAATTTCCGCCACGACCCGAGCGATAGCGAACAGGCGAAGCAATTCACTAATTTTTAAAATTAATTCGTGCAATTCGTGGCGGAAAAGTATGCGTAAAAAAAATCCCAAACCCCAATCGTAAAATTGGAATTTGGAATTTTAAATATTGGAATTTTAAATTATTACCCTACAAGGTTGATGATTTTTCCAGGAACAATAATCACTTTGTTTGGAGTTCTTCCGTCTAATTGACGTAATGTTCTTTCATCTTTCATAATGATTTCTTCGATTTGCGCAGCGGTTAAATCCAAAGGCAATTCGATAGTGAAACGCATTTTTCCGTTGAAAGAAACTGGATATTCTTTACTGCTTTCTACCAAATATTTAGCATCAAAAACAGGAAAATCAACCGTTGCAATTGAAGTCGTATGACCCAATTGTGCCCATAATTCTTCTGCAATGTGTGGTGCATAAGGTGAAACCAGAATTGCCAATGGCTCTAAGATTGCTCTTGAATGACAATTTTGAGAAGACAATTCATTTACACAAATCATAAACTGAGAAACCGAAGTATTGAAAGAGAAATTCTCAATATCTTCTGCCACTTTTTTAATGGTTTTATGTAATGATTTTAAGTTGTCTTTTGTTGGTTCGTCGTTGTTTACGATTAAACCGTTATTCTCATCGATATACAAACGCCACAATTTTTTCAGGAAACCGAATACTCCCGAAATTCCAGCGGTATTCCAAGGTTTTGCCTGCTCTAACGGACCTAAAAACATTTCGTACAAACGCAATGTATCAGCACCATATTCAGCACAAATATCATCCGGCGTTACTACGTTGTATTTCGATTTTGACATTTTTTCGACTTCACGGCCTACAATGTATTTTCCGTTTTCTGTAATAAAGGTTGCATTTCCGTAATCTTCTCTCCAATTTCTGAATTTTTCAACATCTAATTCATCCGAAGAATTTACTAAAGCAACATCAGCATGAATCGGATCAAAACTATAATTCAAAAAAGTTAAGGTAACACTACCGCTACTGTTATACGAATTAATGACAGAACTAACAAATTCATTAACATGATCATTAACGAAAGAATCATCGCCATTCTTTATATAATTCTTCACTAAATTACTAGATACTAAAACATTTGAACTCTCAAAACATTCAGATTTTATATTGTCCCCTACAAACTGTTGCTCAAAATTTACATTTAATCTATAAACAAAAGCACTAGTTCCCAAAATCATTCCCTGATTGATCAGTTTTTTAAAGGGTTCTTCAGTTGGAGCAAAACCTTTGTCTTTTAAGAATTTATTCCAGAAACGAGAGTATAATAAGTGTCCGGTTGCGTGCTCACTTCCTCCAATATATAAATCTACACTTTCCCAATACGCCAAAGCTTCCTTGCTTGCAAATTCATCTTCATTGTGTGCATCCATATAACGCATCCAGTACCATGAACTTCCTGCCCAACCTGGCATCGTGTTCAACTCTAAAGGAAAAATTGTCACATTGTCAACCAAATCAGTATTGATAACTTTATTATTTTTTGAATCCCAAGCCCAAACAGCTGCATTTCCTAACGGAGGCAAACCATCTTCGGTTGGTAAATATTTCTCAACTTCTGGTAAAATGATTGGTAAATGCTGTGAATCAATCATTTTTGGCAAACCATTTACATAATAAACCGGGAAAGGTTCTCCCCAATAACGTTGGCGGGAAAAAACAGCATCACGCAAACGGTAATTTGTTTTTCCGCTTCCTTGTCCTATTTTTTCTAAAGCTGTAATAACAGCCTGAGTTGCTTCTTTGTAATTTAATCCGTTTAAGAAATCAGAATTGGCGATTTCAACATTGTCTTTTGAACCGTAAGCCGCTTCAGAAATATCAACATTTGCAAAAATATTCTTGATTTCCGGCATTCCGTTTTGACCTTTAAAGAAATTCGCAAAAGCGTAATCTCTTTCGTCTCCGCAAGGAACCGCCATTACAGCGCCTGTTCCGTAACCTGCCAAAACGTAATCTCCAATCCAAACCGGAATTGCTTCTTTTGTAAAAGGATGTTCGGCATAGGCTCCTGTAAATACTCCGGAAATGGTTTTCACATCAGCCATACGCTCACGCTCTGAACGTTTTGCTGTTTTTTCGATATACGCTTCAACCGTAGCTTTTTGTTCCGGAGTTGTAATTTTTGCTACCAAATCATGTTCCGGAGCCAAAGTCATAAAAGTTACTCCAAAAATAGTATCAGGACGAGTTGTGAATACATCAATAAAAGAGTCTAAAGTCGAATGTCCAAAGTCCGAAAGTGTAGCTTCACTTGGGACTTGCGACTTTTGACTTTTGACTTTAAATGAAACCATCGCACCAACAGATTTTCCAATCCAGTTTCTTTGTGATTCTTTTATAGATTCACTCCAGTCAATATCATTTAAACCTTGCAACAAACGTTCTGCATACGCAGAAATACGCATGCTCCATTGCGTCATTTTTTTACGGATTACAGGATATCCTCCACGTTCCGAAACTCCGTTTACGATTTCGTCATTTGCCAAAACAGTTCCTAAACCAGGACACCAGTTTACTTCTGTTTCTGCCAAATACGTCATTCTGTATTGCAAAAGGATTTTTTCTTTTTGGTCATCCGAATACGAATTCCATTCTGCTGCAGTAAAAATGGCAACGTTATCATCGCAAACTGCTTCAACCAATTTATTTCCTTCTTCTTCAAAAACAGTTACAAGCTCAGAAATATCAAAAGCTTTCCCTTGTTTTTTACAATACCATGAATTGAATAATTGGATAAAAATCCATTGTGTATGTTTGTAATAATCCGGATTTGAAGTACGCACTTCGCGGCTCCAGTCAAATGAAAACCCAATTTTATCTAATTGTTTTCTGTATCCGGCAATTTGTTTTCCTTCTTTATCAACTCCACCGTCAATGTTTACGCGCGTTGTATCTTCGGGACGTTGTCCTGTCTGAATCGCATATTGTTCTGCAGGCAATCCAAAACTGTCATATCCCATTGGGTGCAAAACATTGAAACCCTGATGTCTTTTGAAACGAGAATAAACATCTGAAGCAATATACCCCAACGGATGCCCAACGTGTAATCCCGCTCCTGATGGATAAGGAAACATGTCCAGCACATAATGCTTTGGTTTTTCAGAATTGTTACTTGCAGCAAAAGTTTGGTTTTCAGCCCAATATTTTTGCCATTTTTCTTCGATTTCGTTTGGATTGTATTTCATTTTTAAGTGACTAAGATTCTAAGTGACTAAGGCTCTAAGGCTTTTCACTGATTAATTAGGCGCAAATTTACATTTATTGTAGATTGTACCAAAGCTATTTCATTGACAAACAAATAAAATAACAAAATACGTATTTTTAATTAAGTAAAAATACGTATTTTTGGATTCTGATACGTAGAAAAAATAATTTCCGAAGCAATAAAGTTCCATAGGAACGAACCATATTGTAGGGCTGGACTTCAGTCCGGCATAAACAAAGAATAATATTAAAGCTTAATACCTATTTTTGTACTAGCATTTAAAAAATCTAAAATGGCTGACCGTAAAAAATATAATGTTGAAGTTCGGGTTTGGATTGAAGAATCCGAAGGCGCCTTTTTAGGAATTGGAAAAATCTGGCTTCTTGAAAATATTCGAAAAACGGGTTCTATTACCAATGCTGCTAAAGAAATGAAAATGGCGTATCGTCAGGCCTGGCAATTAGTGGAAGAAATGAATCAGCGTGCCGAAAGTCCGTTGGTTGAAAAACTGCTTGGCGGAAAAGGCGGTGGCGGTGCAAAACTAACTGAAGCCGGAGAAAAAGCGATTATTATCTTTTATGAAATCGAAAAACGTATTAAAGACTTTGCTTTAAAAGAAACCCAAAATCTAAAATTTTAAAACTCATTAATTTTATTTTAAAAAACAAAACAACCACAACCATTTTTTACAATCTTCAGTATTCATTTAAAAACATACTGAAATTCAAACTAAGATTATGAAATTAAAAATATATCTGTTTCTATTTTTTATAAGCCTAAAAAGTTTTTCTCAAACCGAAAAACCCAAAACAGTTCAGGACAGTATCAAAAAAGAAGATTTAAACGAAGTTGTGATTAGCGCTTCCCGTCGATCTGAAAATATTATGCGTTCTCCTATAAGTATTGAGCAATTGAAATCGGCGGAAGCCAAAAAAATGGGATCACCAACTATTTATGAAGCACTCGAAAATGTAAAAGGTGTCCAGATTATTACGCCAAGTTTAGGTTTTAAAGTAATTAATACGAGAGGTTTTGCTAATTCGACGAATGTAAGATTTGCGCAATTAGTGGACGGAATCGACAATCAGGCACCACATTTAGGCGCTCCTATCGCCAATGCACTCGGAGCAAACGATCTTGATATTGATAAAATCGAAATTATTCCGGGAACGGCAGCAGCTTTGTACGGAATGAATGCTATTAATGGTCTGGCGAATATTCAGACTAAAAATCCATTTGAATATCAAGGCATCGCTATTCAGCAATTAACTGGTGTAAATCACGCTGGCAATATTGATCGATTTTCACCGAAAGTGTATTCGCAATTTAATTTGAGATTTGCCAAAGCATTTAATGAAAAAATCGCCTTCAAAATAAATGCGTCTTCAACCGGCGGAACAGATTGGGTTGCCGACGACCGAACGGATTTAGCGCCACTTGCCAATGCTTCAACCAATTTATTTGGCGCTGATAATCCGGCTTACGATGAAGCGAACGGTTACGGAAATGAATCGGCAAATCGAAAAACATTAAATTTAAATGGCAAAAATTACGTTGTTGCCAGAACAGGATATCGTGAAACTGATATTTCTGATTACGACATCAAAAATTATAAAGCAGATGTTAGTTTTTATTTCCGTCCAAGAAAAGGAAATGAACTTTCGATAACTTATAAAACCGCTTTAATTAATACGATTTATCAACGTTCAAATCGATTTAGATTAGACAATTATACTTTAAATCAATTTGCAGTTGATTATCACACACCTATTTTTCAGATAAAAGCATACGCGACAATGGAAAATACCGGAGACTCTTATAATATGCGGTCTTTAGCCGAAAATATGGATCGCGCTTTTAAATCAGATGATAAATGGTTTGCCGATTATACAACCGCTTATAAAAATGCAATTACTGGTGGCGCAACAGTTGCAGATGCGCACAGAATGGCGAGAACTTCTTCTGATCAGGGACGATTTATCCCGGGAACGGAGGCTTATGAAAACAAGAAAAACGAATTAATCGACATCAACAATTGGGATATTGGCGCGGCGCTCCGTGCAAAATCGACTTTGGTTCATGGCGAAGGTTTGATTAATTGGGACAAGGCTTTTGCCTCTTTCTTCGAAAAAATAAACGCCAACTTATTAAGCGGATTCGATTATAGAAATTATATAATTGTTCCTGATGGAAATTATTTTATTAATCCAAAAAGTGATTCTGAAAACCTGACGTATCAAAAAACAGGTGCATTTATACAATTGACTAAACATTTATTTCAGGAGAAATTAACTTTGGGCGCGACTTTAAGAGTTGACAGAGCCGATTATTTTGATGCTAAATTTACCCCTCAATTTACCGCCGTTTATTCGCCAAAAGAAACCATCAATTTTAGAACATCCTACCAAACCGGATATCGTTTTCCGAGTATTTTCGAAGGATTTTCGAATGTGAATTCGGGTGGAGTAAAACGTGTTGGCGGTTTGCGAATTATGTCAGATGGTATTTTTGAGAATTCTTATACCAAAACTTCAATCGATAAATTTCAGGCGCAGGTAAACACTGATGTAAACACAAATGGCTTAACTCAGGCGCAGGCCATTGAAAAGAATAAAAATACGATTCAGAAAAATCCATACACATATTTAGAACCTGAATTTGTAAAGTCTTTTGAATTTGGTTTTAGAGGAATGGCCTTAAACAAAAATCTTTATATTGACGCCGATTTCTATTACAACTCCTATAAAAATTTCATCGCACAGGCTGAAGCCAGTATTCCGAATACAAGCGATCCTAATTTAATTCCGACTGTCTTATATTCTAAAAACACGCAGAATCGTTATCGTTTGTGGACGAATTCGAAAAGTAAAATTTATAATTATGGAGGAAGTTTAGGTTTAAAATATCGAATTGATCAGACTTTTACCGCCTTAACAAATGTTACATTCACAAAATTAGACCGAACAGACGATAAAGATGGTTTAGAAGACGGTTTCAATACGCCTGAATTTAACATCAACGGAACTTTAATGGCAAATAATATCTGGCAAAATCTTGGTGCCAGCGTAACGGCACGTTATCAGAACAATTTTGATTATGTTTCATTCTTGGTAAGTGGAACCGTTCCGGCGTATTGGACCACGGATGCGCAGGTAAATTACAATTTCAAAAAAGGAATTACAGCAAAATTAGGTGGAACTAATGTTTTAAATAAAACCTATACTTCAATTCTTGGAGGCCCGTCAATTGGCGGATTGTATTATTTATCATTGGTTTGGGAAACAAAATGATTTAACCGCAGTGCGCTAAGTTTTTACTAATGAAGCTAACTTATTTCACGCAAAGTCGCGAAGTCGCTAAGAATATAAAAACTTTGCGACTTCGCGACTTTGCGAGATTAAATAGGAACAACTTTGCAAACTTGGCGTAAAACTTACCGCAATTTGCGGTTAAATCAACTTTTTATTAAATATCTAATCGTATATTTATGGTATAAAAGTTAAAACTTTGATCGTTATTAACTTCAAATAAAGAAATTCTTTATTATTTTTACCACATAATTTAAGCATACTATGAGTTCCAACTTTGATAAATTTCAAAAGCGCAGGTTAATTTCCTCTTATTTTTCGGTTGTATTAAGTGTTTTTCTGGTTTTATTCCTTTTAGGAGTACTGGGATTATTCATTATCAATTCTAAAAAACTGGCTAATGATTTTAAAGAAAAAATCGCAATGACGGTTTTCTTTAAAAACGAAGCCAATGATAGTGTTATCAAAGCATTCAACACCGAATTAAAAAGAGCACCTTTCGCAAGATCTTATGCTTATGTTTCTAAAGAAAAAGCAGCAAAAGAACATACCGATATTATTGGAGAAGATTTCCTGACCTTTTTGGGAGAAAATCCATTATTGAATTCCTACGACATTCACTTAAAAGCAGATTATGTTGAAAGAGACAGCATTTCAAAAATTGAAAGCAGTTTACGTCAAAATACCATGATCGAAGATATTGTTTACGATAAACAATTGGTAAATCTGGTAAACGACAACATCAAGAAAGTAAGTATGTGGATTTTGATTATCAGTGCTTTCCTTGCGATAATCGCCGTTTTATTGATCAACAGTTCACTACGTTTATCCATTCACTCTAACCGTTTTATCATTAAAACCATGCAAATGGTTGGCGCAACAAAATCGTTTATTCGTAAACCATTTGTAATGCGCAGTGTAAAACTAGGAATGTTAGGCGCCGGATTAGCAATTATTGCTCTAATTGCATTATTGCTTTATGTTGAAACTAATTTCCCTGGATTAGGAATTTTAGAAGACAAAGCCTTAATTGGATTGGTATTATTAGCCGTTTTCGGATTAGGAGTTTTAATTACCTGGGTAAGTACGCATTTTGCAACACAACGTTTCCTGAATTTAAGAACAGACGATCTTTATTAAGTATTCAGTCGCAGTCATATATTCAGAAAAACAAAAAATTGAACTCAATAACAATGAAAAATATTAGCACTAACGAAGAACAACAACCTCAAAAACAAGAATTCCTTTTTGACGGCATCAACTACAAAATCTTACTGATTGGAATTGGTGTAATTGCCCTTGGATTCATCTTAATGTCTGGTGGAGGAAGTGATAATCCGAATGTTTTTAATGAAGATGTTTTTAGTTTTAGACGTATTCGTTTAGCTCCAACAACTGTTTTAATAGGTTTTGGAATCACGATTTATTCGATCTTCAAAAAATCTAAATAGACTTTCTTAGACTCCTTAGAATTCTCAGACATCTTAGATTATTAGATTAATCTTTAAAAAGGTCTAAAAATCTAAGATGTAAAAATCTAAAAATCTAACATTCTCAATGAATACATTACAAGCTATCGTTCTTGCCATTATTGAAGGAATCACAGAATTTCTACCTGTTTCTTCAACTGGACACATGATTATTGCCTCTTCTTTTTTCGGAATCGCACACGAAGATTTTACAAAACTTTTTACGATTGTTATTCAGCTAGGCGCTATACTTTCAGTTGTTGTTTTATATTTCAAACGTTTCTTTCAGACACTTGATTTTTACTTTAAACTTTTGGTCGCTTTTGTTCCGGCCGTAGTTTTAGGATTATTATTAAGTGATTTTATCGATGGTTTATTAGAAAATCCTGTAACGGTTGCTATTTCACTTTTAATCGGAGGTTTGATTTTATTGAAAGTAGACGAATGGTTCAACAATCCAAATACAACAGAAACTTCGCAGGAAATCACTTATTTGCAAGCTTTTAAAATTGGATTATTTCAGTGTATTGCGATGATACCGGGAGTTTCAAGAAGTGGAGCAACTATCGTTGGAGGAATGTCACAAAAATTATCAAGAACTACTGCGGCTGAATTTTCATTCTTTTTGGCTGTTCCAACCATGTTGGGGGCAACCGTAAAAAAATGTTATGATTATTATAAAGCCGGATTTGAGTTGTCTCACGATCAAATTAATTTATTAGTTATAGGGAATGTGGTAGCTTTTATTGTAGCACTTCTGGCTATTAAAACCTTTATCGGATTTTTAACTAAAAACGGTTTTAAAGTTTTTGGTTATTACCGAATCATTGCCGGAATCATTTTATTGATTATCCACTTTTTCATTCACCCGCTTACCATACTATAATGACAACTGAAGAATATTTAGACGGACAAGTTTTACTGATAGACAAACCTTTAAAATGGAGTTCGTTTCAAGCTGTCAATAAATTAAAATACCTTTTAATCAATAAAGTTGGACTTCCAAAAAAGTTCAAAATTGGACATGCGGGAACTTTAGATCCTTTAGCCTCTGGATTATTATTGATTTGCACCGGAAAATTTACCAAAAGAATTTCTGAACTTCAGGGTCAGGCCAAGGAATATACGGGAACTTTTTACATTGGAGCCACTACTCCATCGTATGATTTAGAAACGGAGATTGATCAGACTTTTCCAGCTTCTCATATTGACGAAGCTTTGATTCATGAAACCGTAAAACAGTTTTTAGGCGAAATCGATCAAAAACCGCCTATTTTTTCAGCCATTAAAAAAGATGGCGTCCGCTTATACGAGCACGCACGCGCTGGAGAAACGGTAGAAATTGCCAGCAGAAAAACTACTATTCACGAATTTGAAATTACCAGAATTGCATTGCCTGAAATTGATTTCAGAGTCGTTTGCAGTAAAGGAACCTACATTCGTTCATTAGCTTTTGATTTTGGAAAAGCAATGAATTCAGGATCACATTTAACCGTTTTACGCCGAACTAAAATTGGTGATTACGATGTAAAAGATGCGATTGATATTACTTTGTTTGAGGAAAGTCTTAAATTGGAATAAAAAATAAAATAGCACACTACATATAAGACAATAGCAATGTGCCAACTTCTAAAATAATTTTGCTTTCCGTACTTGTTTTTTTCGAGGTTAATAATGTGTCATATTTTTCCCTCCAAACAATAAACCTGAAATAAAATCGTAAAACCTGTCGAATAACTTTCTCATGATTGTGTATTTTTAATTGTTAAACATTAAAGAGACACCAATAAAAAAAGTAAATCAAAAAGTAAATAATAGAAGTGGGATTATGTCACTAAGATATAAAAAAATCAATACACATCAAAATACTATAACATTTGTTTTCAACACTTTACTAACATTCGATTTCAGACAATTATTACAAAAATTACAATCGGTTATACTTTATATTTTCCATAATGGCAATCAATTCTTCCTGAACCGAAATTCCTTTATCAGCCAGATACCATAATTGTAAATCGGTTTTTATTTTTTCATCAATTACCCCAAAGTCTCTTTTATAATTGATCATTAATTCGGTTGCTCCTTTTGGTCTTGGACCCCAATCTGCACGAACAATTCCGGCTTCTTTACAAATTACAATAACTTTTGGAATAGCTCTTCCGCCATTTGTCAGATACTGACTCATTAATTCATCATTTTGATCTCGCAGTACAATTTTAAGATCAATTTTTTTATCAGACGCTAACGCCATCTTATTTAATATTGGAAGTATCTGCGCTGCATCTCCGCACCAGCCTTCGGAAATTACCAACCAAATAAAATGATTGTCTAAATTTTGCAGTTTCTCAATTGTTTCTTCCGAAATTTTAATTGTTTTTTCCAATCGATTCATTCGGGCTTCGTTTAAACTTGTGTAATGCGTCAAACTTTCTGATTGGTCGTCTCCCGTTGATTTTCCTTCAGATAATAAATCGGTTACTAATTTTCGATATTCGGCATACGAATAACTGTTGAATAATGCTTTAGCGACAATACTTTTCATATTTGTTTCGTTTTGGTTTTATAAATTTAAGCAATTTAAAAAGATGCCCGAATGACTTTTATCAGATTCGACAAAAATAAAGCTTAAAAATCTTTAGGAATTTTTAAATACATAAAGAGCAATTAATTTTTTGTCAACATTATTTTTAAAAATCAGAATATGTCTATATTTGCACAAATTAACGCAACACAAACATGAAATATAAAAGAATTCTTCTAAAACTTAGCGGCGAGGCCTTAATGGGTGATTTACAATACGGAATTGACCCTAAAAGATTAGCCGAATATGCTGAAGAAATTAAGCAGATTCACAGTAAAGGAATAGAAATTGCTATTGTTATTGGAGGAGGAAATATTTTTAGAGGCGTTGCTGGTGCAAGTGCCGGTATGGACAGAGTACAAGGCGATTATATGGGAATGCTTGCAACCGTAATTAACGGAATGGCTTTACAAGGCGCGCTTGAAGACAAAGGAATGAAAACGCGTTTGCAGACTGCTTTGAAAATGGAATCTATTGCAGAACCTTACATTAAAAGAAGAGCTGACCGTCACCTTGAAAAAGGAAGAATTGTAATTTTTGGAGCCGGAACCGGAAATCCATATTTCACAACTGATACTGCTGCTGTTTTAAGAGGAATCGAAATCAATGCTGATGTTATCCTGAAAGGAACCCGTGTTGATGGTGTTTACGACTGCGATCCTGAGAAAAACGCTTCTGCAGTAAAATTTGATTTCATTTCGTTTGATGATGTTCTTAAAAAAGGATTAAACGTTATGGATACTACAGCTTTCACATTAAGCCAGGAAAATAAATTACCAATCGTTGTTTTTGATATGAACAAAATTGGAAACTTACTGAAAATCTGTGAAGGTGAAAACATAGGAACCGTTGTAAATATATAGTCCTCAGTCACAGTTTACAGTCACATCGACTGAACAAACTGAAAACTGAGATTGCAAACTGAAAACTTAAAAAAATGAGTGAAGAAATAGATTTTATATTAGAAAGTACTGAAGAATCAATGAATGGCTCAATTGCGCATTTAGAGAAAGAATTTCTAAATATTCGCGCAGGAAAAGCCTCTCCGGCCATGTTAGGAAGTGTTTTTGTAGATTATTACGGATCTGCAACTCCTCTTTCGCAAGTGTCAAAAATTAGTGTTCCGGATGCAAGAACAATTACATTGCAGCCTTTTGAAAAAAACATGCTTCATGTTATTGAAAAAGCGATTATGATCGCTAACATCGGTTTTAATCCGATGAATAACGGAGATATGATTATTATCAGCGTTCCGCCTTTGACAGAAGATCGTCGTAGAGATTTAGCAAAACAGGCAAAATCTGAAGCGGAAGATGCAAAAATTGGAGTTCGTAACGTTCGTAAAGACGCTAACACTGATATCAAAAAATTAGAAAAAGAAGGTACTTCGGAAGATGTTTGCAAATCTGCAGAAGAAGAAGTTCAAAATTTGACAAATACGTACATCAGAAAAATCGATGAATTATTGGCTGCGAAAGAAGCTGAAATCATGAAGGTGTAATCTGATTCAACACAAAATAAAAATCCGTTTGGTTAATTGTACCAGACGGATTTTTTTATTCTTATTTTTGCATACCAAAATCACATTCTTTTCGTTTTTGAAACTATAACACTCTGTATGAAGCTATTTTGTTTTTTGACTTTGTTTTTTACGCTTACTATTCAGGCGCAATTTCAAATAAACGGAATTGTAACCGATTCAAACAGAAAACCCCTTCCGTTTGCCACAATAACGACTTCAGACAACAACAATACTATTACTGATGTTGATGGGAAATTTGATCTTAAAATTAGTTCAAAAATCAACAATATTACAGTTTCTTATATTGGGTTTCAAACTAAAATTATTGCTTTAGCAGACAATAAAAAGTTTTATTTGATTTCACTTTCTCAAAAAACAGATGATTTAAAAGAAGTTGTCGTTTCTAATGAAAATCCGGCTTTAACCATTATAAAGAAAGTTATTGCGAATAAAAACCTGAACAATCCACAGAAGAAGCTTAGTAGTTTTGAATACAAAACCTACAACAAACTTATTGTAACTGCCAATCCTGATTCTATCGACGGAAGAATTGATTCTTCTGCAGCTTATAAAGATTTCAATAAAAAACAAATCAATATTGATTCATCGGATTATAAATTCAAAGAAATCATCAGCAAACAGCATTTATTTCAGACTGAAAAAGTTTCACAATATCAGTTTGGCAATAATAAGCTCAAAGAAACTATTCTCGGAACTAAAATGGCAGGTTTCAAACAGCCCGTTTACGAAATCATTGCATTTAACTTACAATCTATTTCGATTTACGATTCGAAATACGAATTGTTCGAAACCAAACACCAGAGTCCGATTGCCGATAATGCATTTTCTGATTACAACTATAAATTATTGGACACAGTTCCGATAAAAGGACGAAACACCTATATGATTTACTTTAAAAACAAGAAAAAAAGAAAATCAAATGGTCTCGAAGGAGTTTTGTACATCGATCAGGAAAACTTCGCTGTTGCAAAAGCGGTAATGCGTATAAAAGGTGTTTTGGATATCAGCGGAATTCACGAATTTGAATATGTCCCGAGTCAAAAAATCTGGTTTCAAAGCAATACCACTTTCAAAATTGTAAAAGGGAAAAATGACGATGCTATCAAAATTTTAGGCGGAACAATTCAGTTTGACGGAGATGTAGAAGACAACTTCGAACAAAGGAAAAAATCAGCTTCAGATTTCACCTATTTACTTTCAGAAAGTAATAATTTCGATATTCACTACAACACAAATCCAATAATAAAGAATTCATCACTTTACATTGAAATTAAAGACGATGCCAGCAAAAAAACAGAAGAATTCTGGGACACGTACAGAAAAGAAAGTTTAGACTTAAAAAGCCAGAAAACCTATCAATTATTAGACAGTATCTCGATAAGCAAAAGAATCGAAAAACGTTTAGGTTTAGGACGAAAAATCATAAACGGTTATTTACCACTTGGCCCGATAGATCTTGACTTAAAAAAAATTATCAGTTACAATAATTATGAAGGATTTCGTTTAGGTGTTGGCGGAATTACAAATGATCGTTTTTCTAAAAATTTTAGAATCGAAGGTTACACCGCATATGGAACAAAAGATGGTAATTTTAAGTATAGCTTAGGTTCCGGAGTTTTATTGGATAAATCTACCAACACCTGGTTAAATGGTTCTTATACTGATGATGTTCGAGAAATCGCAAGTACGGTTTTCGCCGTTGACAAACGCGTTTTTAAAATTTACGATCCACGTCCCATCAATATTAGTACTTTTTACAAATACATTAGCTGGAAAGCCAATGTACAAACGAAAATTATCCCAAAAACAGAAGCTGTTTTTGAATTATCACGAACGGACGTTGAACCAAAATTTGATTATCTTTTTAATTTAAACGGGCAATTATATTCGAGTTATATCATGACTACGGCAATGGCCTCAATAGTTTGGGCGCCCTTTAGCGATTTCATGCAAACACCAACCGGAAGAACAGAATCAGACAAAAGATTTCCGAGATTTACTTTTCAGTATACACAATCGCTTCCAAATGTTTTAGAAAACGATTTTACTTTCAGCAAAATAGATTTCAAAACAGAGTATGAAAAAAAGTACTTAAACGGGCAAAAAACAAGTTTGCTTTTACAAGGAGGTGTTGCAATGGGAGATGTTCCTATTACACATTTGTATAACACAATGCCTAATAACCTGACTAAAGAAACCGTAATCCAGCGTATTACTTTTGCCGGAAGAAACAGTTTTGAAACCATGTATTTTAATGAGTTTTTCTCTAGTCAATATGTATTTTTTCAAGTTAAACATGGTTTTGACCGAATTAAAATCATGAAAAAAGTTCGCCCATCACTGGTATTAGTTACAAGAATGGCCTGGGGAAATATGGAAAAACCGGAACAGCATGTTGGACCTGCTTACAAAACTTTAGACAAAGGTTTTTTTGAGTCAGGAATAGAATTAAACCGCATCTTCAAAGGTTTCGGCTTAGGCGGATTTTATCGCTATGGTCCAAATCAATTGCCGAAATTTGATGATAATATTGCGGTTAAGATTTCTTATGTACTTGATTTGGGATTGTAAATCAAATTCCAATTTTTAAATCCCAAATCTCAAGGCTTTTCATTTCGACCTAGGAATGACAAACAATACGTAATCATATAAAAGAGAGAAAAACAAAATCCCAAATTCCAATCGATAAAATTGGAATTTGGGATTTTTTATATTGGATTTTTAAAACCCTTATGGTTTAAGAATCAAAACCGAAGGCGTATTATTCAACCAGGTGCTTTGAGATTCAATCAGTTTTTTCCAGCTGTCTAAACTTATAATCATTAAGTTCTGGCTTTCTAAAAACTCTTTTTTGATCGTTCTGTCATGCATAATCATAATATGATTTGGCGCAATTTGTTCGATAGAACGAATACTTTCCTGAATATCGCGAGTGTTTTTTACTTCACCGCTGGCGTCCAGAACTGTTATTTGCGATCCGTTATTATTGATTAATTTCTTGGCGTATTCAATTAAAAAAGCATCTTCTTTACTAAAAATCGGCATAAAAATCTGATTGACTTCTTCTAAATCTTTATCAATAAAAATTCCCACCGGCATTTTACTTTTTGCAATAATATGACGTGTTCTTTCATCAAAAGGAGAATTTTCAAACAAACCTTCTTTTCCTGTAAACTTATCAATCAAACGATCCGGATTTACGATTCGCGTTGTGAAACCAAGAATCTTTCCAAGTAAAGTTCCATCAAAAATAGATTGTCCTAAACCAACTAATAATAAATCGTACTCGCCTTGATTTGCTGTATCAATAATATCGGTATCGATATCATTTGTCACCTTAAAAACACTTATCATATTTTGATTCAGTCGCTGTGATTCTTCAATCACCGGAACTAACATTTTACGTTCATGATCTTTAACATCAAACGAATGTATCTCAGTACTTAAAGACAAATGCATCGCCGTTACAATCGAATTGTCACCTTGTTTTTTAACTAAGCTGTTCGCAATTTGCAATAGTTTTTTTCCTTTTTCCGGAGTTGCAAACGAAAGTAAAATCTTGTATTTGCTTTTATTTCCAATTTCCTGAGGAATAGCTGTAATTTTATCTTTAAAAATAAAACCGATAAAATCTAAAGCCGGACCGGTCATAAATGTCGTTACCAAAGCCATAATTACCATCATTGTAAAGATTTCAGTTGAAAGAACTCCTAAATCGTAACCGATATTTAAAACTACCAATTCCATTAAACCACGTGTATTCATCAAGGCTCCAATGGCTAAACTGTCTTTCCAGTTTTGTCCCACAAATTTTGCTGCCAACGCACTTCCAAAGAATTTTCCGGTTACGGCAACTGCAATAATTACAGCTGTCACTTTCCATAAATAAGGATCATTCAGCAATCCAATTTGTGTACGCAAACCTGTAAACACAAAGAATAATGGCAATAAAACGATAATGGAAACATCTTCTACTTTTTCAATAAAAATATTTCTGAATTTGTTGTTTTCCGGCATAATAGCTCCAGCTAAAAAAGCACCAAACAAAGCATGAATTCCGATTAATTCCGAAGCATAAGCAGAAAACAAAAGAGTCAAAAAGAAAATGGCAACAACTGGTTTATTCAAACTTTCGCGGGTTGAATTTAAATCACCAACACGTTTTAAGAATGGGCGAACTATCTTCAGCATCACAATTACATACAAAATAGCCAAACCAATAACATATAAAGCGCTCGTAAACGAACCTGCTTTTACGATCGCAATTACAACGGCTAAAATACACCAAGCCGTAATATCATCTGCCGCCGCGCATGTTATAGCAATAGTTCCGAGTTTAGTTTTTTGCATTCCGCGTTCCTGAACAATTCTGGCCAAAACCGGAAAAGCAGTAATACTCATGGCGATTCCCATAAATAATCCGAAAGAAGAAAAAGCTACTCCAACCGGTGCAAAAGTTGCGTATATAAAATAAGCAAGAGTCAAACCTAATGCGAATGGAATTACAATACTGGCGTGGCTGATTACCACTGATTCGTGCGCTTTATTTTTAAGGACTTTTAAATCCAATTCCATTCCGATAACGAACATGAAAAGTATCAAACCAATCTGACTCAAAAATTGCAAGTTTCCTAAAGATTCTTTTGGAAATAAAGCTGCTGAGAATTCCGGAAAATACATTCCGACCAAAGAGGGCCCAAGAACAATTCCTGCAATCATTTCACCAATTACAGATGGCTGTCCAATTTTCCTAAAAACCCATCCAAACAAACGGGCTACTAAAATAATTGTCACAATCTGAGCTAGTAAAATAGCTAATGGATGCTGTAAATTTTCGACCATAGAATGCAGAAAATCATTCCAGTGATTACTTTCTATTTTTTTCTGAACAATTCCGCGACCCACTTCAAGCGAAGCTCCTTTTGAGATTACCCAATATATTAATGCAGTGAAACCACCAATTACAGTAACATAAAATAAAGAGTTTTTAATATTATTCATAACTCGTTTTTTTGATTTATTGCCGCAAATATCAGCACTGAAAACGTAGTGAAAAAGTAAATTTACACCTAATTTTCAATCTATGTAACAAGTCCGAAAAACTTTGTAATAAGTTAGATTTTGACCTTTTTCAAAAAGTCAGAACGATAGGTTTCGCTCAAAATTAAGGTGGTGTTTTTATGATTTTCCTCTAAATGATGCAATACAATTTCGTTGTGATTGAAGAATTTTATTGCCTTTACTGCCACTATCTCTTTTTTATTGATTCGGCAGAAATCGGCTTCAGGCAATTCTTGTAAAAGTGTATCAAATTTGACGTTTTTTAAATTCAGAAAACTGCCGTCAGAAAGCAACACGGTTTTGTCACGACTATCGCTCACTGCTGTTTTGATGTATTGAATTTCATTGAAGTACAACAAGGTTTTTCCTTTATCAGTATTCAATTGAATGAATTTCTTGGCTGTTTCGGGTTTATTAAAACGCTCATAAGCTTTTAAGATTGCTTTTTGTAAACGCTCCAGTTTTACCGGTTTTGTAATATAATCAACGGCATCAATATTAAAAGCCTCCGCAGCGTATTCTTTATAAGCCGTGCAGAAAATCACTAATTTATTGTCTAACATTTCAGCTAGATGCAAGCCGTCAATTCCTGGCATTTCGATATCTGAGATTAATAAATCAAAATCGAGATTCGGAATTTCGGCCAAAAGTTTTTCCGGATTATTAAACGTTTTTACAATTTCTACCTCGGGAATTTGTTCACAAAGCATTTTCAGGTAAGTTAATCCAGGCAACTCATCGTCCAGAAGCAAGCATTTCAGTTTTGTATTCAAGTAAGTCTATTTTAAGATGCGCTATATAAATGTCGTTTTCAACGAATCGGTCAAGTTTGAAATTATTCTTGTAAATAATACGCAAGCGATGTTCTAAAGTCGCGTGGCCAAAACCGCTTCGCTCTTTTTTCAATACTTTTTTATCGGATATTTTATTCGAAACCGTCATAAAAAAAGCATTGTCTTTGAACTCAAAAACAACCGAAATAAAGGCATCTGCACTTTGCAAATCGGCATGTTTAAAAGCATTTTCAATTAAATCTATCGAAATCAGCGGTGCCAATAAAGGCTGTTCATATAATTTGTCTTCTTTATTGATATTGGTTTTTATCTTCAATTCAAAAAGCGGACTGATTTTGATTTTATTGATTTCAATTAAATTCAGTGCAAAATCAATTTCTTCTTTGGCAGTGACGAATTTCTTTTTGCTTTCATATAAAATATAATCCAGAACATTGGCCAGTTTATCTAAAGCAAAATAAGTTTGATAAGCATGCGACTGAATCGAATTTAAAATATTCTTAAACAAATGCGGATTCAGTTTTGATTCTAAAGTCTCTAATTGCAAGTCGTTTACTTTTCTTTCCAGTGCATAAAAACTCTTTTCGGCATCTTCTTTTGATTTTTTTACCTGCATTAATTGATACACCATAAAACAAATGATGATTACCAATAATAAAATTATGGCTAAAAAAATAAACGTGATGGTGTTGTTTTCTTGCATTGATAATTATTTATATGAATAGCTATTTTTTTTTGCCCACGGATTACACGGATGAAACGGGTTCACACAGATTTTTTCATTGAGAATTCATACTTAATAATAAACAGCGGACATCCGTTTAATCCGCGTTATCAGCGTGCCATCACTTTAATGACTAGAAACAAACTTCAACCCAATAATGGAAGCAATTAATGTTGAAAGAAAAAATATTCTCCAAAAAGTTGCCGGTTCTTTAAAAATGAATATTCCAACCAAAACGGTTCCAACAGCTCCAATTCCAGTCCAAACGGCGTATGCGGTTCCGATTGGTAATTCTTGTGTGGCTTTATATAATAAAATCATACTGATCGAAAGACAGACAAAAAAACCTGCCATCCAATATGTTGAAATAATTCCTGTTGTTTCTTTGGCTTTGCCTAAACATGACGCAAACCCTACTTCAAAAAGGCCCGCGATGATTAATAAAATCCAATTCATTTCCGTTTCATTTTTAAATTAAGTACAAATATGGGAAAAAGCTACTGACTAAACAGCAAAAAGCAGGAATTTATCACAAATCCAGCACTTTCAAATTTGTGTTAACATTAAGTAAAATACAATCGATTGTTTATGATTTCGAGCACTTTTCATTACATTTGCATCCATTTTAAAGATTTTATGAAAAACGCTATTTACGTTGGTTTTTGGGAAAAAGTAGCCCGAATTATTCTTAAAAACAGAATAACAATTTTGGTTTTGGTTGCTGCCCTGACAATTTTCCTTGGTTTTCAATGGAAAAACCTTGCTATGACTTATACTGAAGCCAATTTACTTCCTAAAAATCATATCGCAAATAAAGAGTATCAAAAATTCCTGAACAAATTTGGCGAAGAAGGAAATCTGATTGTAATTGGTTTTCAGGATAAAAACTTCTTCACTCCCAAAAATTATGCGGCCTGGAATGAGCTGATGACTGGTTTAAAAAAATCGAAAGAAGTTGATTTAGTCGTTTCTCTAAATGATTTAAAAAAATTAGAAAAAGATACTGTAAACGAAAAATTCGTTCTTAGTCCATTCATTGATCAGAGCAAAACGGTTGATCCGGCTTATTTGAAAACGGTTCAGCACGATTTATTTAACAACTTGCCTTTTTACGAAGGATTGCTTTTTAATAAAGAAAGCGGAAGTGTGCGTTCAGCTATTTACATGAACAAAGCAATTGTAAATACAGCAGAAAGAAAGACTTTTATTTTGGAAAATTTAGTTCCGAAGATCGATAAATTCGAAAAAACAACCGGAATCGATTTGAAAGTTTCGGGAATGCCATACATCAGAACGATCAACGCTGCGGATATGAAAGGCGAAATCGGATTGTTTATCGGCGCGGCTTTATTTACCGTTTCCCTGATTTTCTTTTTCTTTTTCCGTTCGTTCAGAGCAACATTTATTTCAATCTGTATTTTAATTGTCGGTG
This sequence comes from Flavobacterium sp. Root420, assembly GCF_001427905.1. Classification (GTDB taxonomy): domain Bacteria; phylum Bacteroidota; class Bacteroidia; order Flavobacteriales; family Flavobacteriaceae; genus Flavobacterium. Next base: position 106,284 of record NZ_LMEF01000002.1, on the reverse strand, counting down.
TAATCTGGTCGTTTGGAACGCTTGGGTTATTTCATTATAAAATCACGATTTTAACAGCTATTATTCCGCCATTGATTATTGTAATCGGAATTACGAATTGTATTTTCCTGATCAATAAATACCAGCAGGAAATTAAACTACATAATAATCAGGCAAAGGCTTTACAGCGTATTATTTCTAAAATTGGGGTTTCGACTTTAATGACGAATTTAACGACGGCGATTGGTTTTGCCACGTTTATGATTACCGGAAATGATTTGCTTTTTGAATTTGGATTGGTGACTTCTATCAATGTGATTTCTGTGTATTTATTGACACTTTTAATTGTACCAATTGTCTACAGTTTCATGCCTGTTCCGGGAGAAAAACACTTATACCATTTAACGAAAACCTATATCTCGACTTTATTGGATTTTGTTGAAAATGTGGTAAGAAATAAACGAAAAGTAATTTATACGATTTACGGATTACTTTTGGTTTTCAGCGTTATTGGAGTGTCGCAAATGAAAGTTTCAGGAAGTTTGATTGGCGAAATGCCAAAAAGTGCTTCTTTCTTTAAAGATATTTTGTTCTACGAAAAAGAATTCAACGGGGTAATGCCGCTTGAAATCATGATTGACACCAAACACAAAAAAGGTGTTATGAAGGCGTCGACTATTCGTAAAATGGATGAGTTGCAGAATACAATTGCCGAAATGCCTGAATTGGCAAAACCAGTTTCTATTGTGAATTTGGTTAAATATTCAAAACAGGCTTTCTATAACGGAAACCCGGAATATTACCAATTGCCGACTTCGCAAGAGCAGACCTTTATTTTGGGTTATGCTAAAAATGCGACAAAAAACAGCAAAGAAAATTTAATGAAAGCTTACGTAGATTCAACCGGACAATATGCCCGAATCACGACTTTCATGAAAGATATTGGTACCCACGAAATGGCAAAAGTCGAGAAAAAATTACATTCAAAAATTGATGAAATTTTTCCGAAAGATCGTTACGAAGTTACCGTTACCGGAAAAGCACTGGTTTTTCAGAAAGGAACATCATACCTGGTTGACAATTTAATTGAATCGTTGATTTTCGCGATTTTGGTAATAGCGATTTTGATGCTTTATTTATTCAGATCATTCAAAATGGTTTTTGCGTCGGTGATTACGAATATTTTGCCACTTTGTATTACATCTGGATTGATGGGTTATTTCGGAATTCCGCTTAAGCCTTCAACGATTTTAGTATTCAGTATTGCGTTTGGAATCTCGGTCGATAATGCGATTCAGTTCATGGCGAAGTACAAACACGATTTAATACAAAGCAACGGAAAAGTAAAAAAATCTGTTTTCAGTGCTTTGAGAGAAACCGGAATCAGTACTTTTTATACATCAGTAGTTTTAATTTTAGGATTTGCTACTTTCACACTTTCCAGCTTTAGCGGAACAATCGCGCTTGGTGGATTAATATCCTGTACATTGGCGTTTGCGATGTTTGCGAATTTATTGGTTTTACCGGCTTTGGTTTTGACTTTTGAAAAGAAAAAAGCTAAGAAAGAGGATTTGGAAGGATTGGAGAATTAGATTTTTTTTCGTCACGAATTCACGAATTAAGCATATCATCTTTGTCAAAGTTTAAAACTTTGACAAAGATAGAAACACAAGCATAGTCTTTGCGAGGAACGAAGCAATCTCATTTGCTAAATCTACACTAATAGTGCGGTTGCTTCGTTCCTCGCAATGACAAAAGAGGACTTTTGAAAACGAGTCCCTAGCCCTGATAGCAGCGGTATCCTTTTTAGGCAATCGGAACTATCTTGTTTACCGTAAATGATCTGCCTAAAAAGATATAGCGGATAGCAGGAAACAGCTTCAAAAATTAATTATTATCGTTTATATTTGCAATTCGATATAAAAACACTGATTTTTATTTTAATCTAAAATCAGAAATCTAAAATCTAAAATTAAAATGAAACACACAAAAGTTAAAGACTTATTAAACAGTACGACGACGCTACAGGAAGTAAATGCAAAAGGATGGGTGAGAACTTTTAGAAATAATCAGTTCATCGCTCTTAATGACGGTTCTACCATTAATAATATACAATGTGTTGTTGATTTTGAAAATACACCGGAAGAAACTTTAAAAAGAATCACGACCGGAGCTGCGGTTTCTGTAACGGGAACTTTGGTAGAAAGTAAAGGTGCTGGTCAGAAATATGAAATTCAGGTGAAACAACTTGAAATTCTTGGAGATTCTGATGCAGAGAAATTCCCAATGCAGCCTAAAAAACACTCTTTAGAATTTTTAAGAGAAAATGCACATTTACGTGTTCGTACTAATGCTTTTGGAGCAATTATGCGTGTGCGTTCGGTATTGTCGTTTGCGGTTCACAACTATTTTCAGCAAAAAGGATTTGTGTATGTAAATACACCAATCATTACGGGTTCTGATGCTGAAGGTGCAGGAGAAATGTTTAAAGTTACCGCTTTGTCTTTTGACAATACACCAAGAACTGAAGACGGAAAAGTAAATTATAAAGAAGATTTCTTCGGAAAAGAAACAAACTTAACGGTTTCGGGACAATTAGAAGGAGAAACTTTTGCGATGGCTTTGGGTCAGATTTATACTTTTGGACCAACTTTTAGAGCTGAGAATTCAAATACTTCCCGTCACCTGGCAGAATTTTGGATGATCGAACCGGAAGTTGCTTTCAACGACCTTGATGACAATATGGATTTGGCTGAAGATTTTATTCAGTACGTAATTAAATACGCTTTAGATAACTGTAAGGATGATTTGAAATTCCTGGAAGGAAGACTTTTAGAAGAAGAAAAATCAAAACCTCAGGCAGACAGAAGCGAAATGGCTTTGTTAGAGAAATTGAATTTCGTTTTGGAGAACAACTTCAAACGTGTTTCTTATACAGAAGCAATTGACATTTTAAGAGATTCAACTCCAAATAAAAAGAAAAAATTCAGCTACATCATTGAAGAATGGGGAGCTGACTTACAATCTGAACATGAGCGTTATTTAGTAGAGAAACACTTTAAATGTCCGGTAATTTTATACGATTACCCGGCAAACATCAAAGCGTTTTACATGCGTTTGAACGATAACACAGAACCAGGAAGAGAAACAGTTCGTGCCATGGATATCCTTTTCCCTGGAATTGGAGAAATCGTTGGAGGTTCTGAAAGAGAAGAGCGTTACGATGTTTTGGTAGAGAAAATGAAAGCCTTAGATATCGATGAAGAAGAATTATACTGGTATTTAGACACCAGAAGATTTGGTTCTGCAACGCACGCAGGTTTCGGTTTAGGATTTGAGCGCTTGGTATTGTTTGTAACCGGAATGACAAACATCAGAGACGTAATTCCTTTCCCGAGAACTCCAGGAAATGCAGAGTTCTAAGAAAAGATTCTAAGGTTCTGAGATACTGAGGTTCTAAGTTTTTTAGAATAGAAATAAAAAAATAATTTTAATCCGAATTTAATTCGTCAATAAAAAGATACTTAGGCTCTTAGTGCCTTAGTATCTTAGCAACTTTTTTTATGCTAAAGCAATTTTTAAATTTAAAATTATCACAAAAATTATCTCCACAGCAAATTCAGCTGATGAAGTTAATTCAATTGCCTACGCAAGCTTTTGAGCAACGTTTATTGGAAGAAATGAACGAAAATCCGGCTTTGGAAGCTGGTAAAGAAGATGAATACGAAGCTGATGAATTCGCTAATGAAGAATACGACGATTATGATGATGCTGAATCTGACAGAATCGAAGCAGACGACATTAATATCGACGAATATCTAAGCGACGACGATACTCCGGATTACAAGACTCAGGTTAATAATTACAGTGAAGACGAAGAACGCGAAACGCCTTTTGCTTCGCCGATTAGTTTTCATCAGGATTTGATCAATCAGTTGAATACTTTTATTCTGAATGATGAAGAGCGTGAAATCGCTGAATTCCTTGTTGGAAGTATTGATGATATGGGTTATATCCGCAGAAGTGTTGCCGATATGGTTGACGACATGGCCTTTACTCAGGGAATTTATACTGATGAAGCAAAGGTCGAAAGAATGTTGCATGTCATTCACGAACTGGAACCTTCGGGAGTTGGCGCGCGTGACTTACAGGAATGTTTATTATTGCAGCTAAAGCACAAAACACCAACCGAATATGTTGATTTAGCGATTGACATTATTGAAAATCAGTTTGATGCTTTTACCAAAAAACATTACGATAAATTATTGCAGAAATATGCAGTTTCGAACGAACAGCTTAAAAAAGCCATTCACGAAATCGAAAGATTAAATCCAAAACCGGGCGGATCGTACACTGGAAATAATAAAGTAACGGAGAATGTAGTTCCAGATTTCGCGATCAGAATTGTGGATGGTGAATTGGAATTGACTTTAAACGGAAGAAATGCTCCGTCGCTGCACGTTTCTAAAGATTATCAGGAAATGATGCAGACGTACAAAGATTCCCGTGATAAATCATCTGCTCAGAAAGATGCGGTTCAGTTTATCAAACAAAAGCTGGATTCGGCCAAATGGTTTATCGATGCGATAAGACAACGCCAGGAAACACTTTTTGTAACGATGAATGCGATTATGCATTATCAGGAAGAATTCTTTTTAGATGGCGATGAAACCAAACTAAAGCCAATGATCTTAAAAGACATTGCTGATATGGTTGGTTTGGATATTTCGACAATTTCGCGCGTAGCCAACAGCAAATATGTAGAAACACCATACGGAACAAAACTAATCAAGGAATTTTTCTCTGAAGCCATGAAAAATGATCAGGGAGAAGATGTTTCGACTTTAGAAATCAAAAAGATTTTAAAAAATACAATTGAAGAAGAAGACAAAAAGAAACCTTTGCCAGACGATCAATTGGCAGAAATCTTAAAAGAAAAAGGTTATCCGATTGCAAGAAGAACGATTGCAAAATACCGTGAACAACTTGATATTCCGGTTGCGAGAATGAGGAAGAAGATATAATCAGACTTTTATAAAATAATAAAACCCGACAGATTTTGAAATCTATCGGGTTTTATTATTTATAAAGAAGCAAGAAATTCCGAAGGAGTCATTGTTGGAATCTCTGAGTTTTTAAAATCTTTTTTATTCCGGGTTAGGATAATCTCAGCTTTATGATGTAAAGCACTAAAATATTGAACTGCATCTTCAAAATCATTAAAGTTTGAAATTAAACTTTTGTCAATCACAATTTCATCAATATTTGAAACATTACATATAATTCTAAACTTTTTTAAAGCTTCTAAAACCAATTTCTCTTCAACATTTCTGGAAACTACATAAACTGCATTTACAAAAGACAAAGATGAAGCCACTAATTTAAACTCTTTATTTTCAGCCCTTGAAGCAATTACAGCGATATCATTATAAAAAGGTTCTCTCTTATCAATCAAATCGATTAATACATTTGTATCTAAAAATAAATTCATATTACTTATATTTTTGAGACAAATAATCCTGACGATCTTTTTTATAATCGAAATCCACTGGAACTTCCCCCTTACCTATACTCAGGCTTTTTATAAAGGAACTTATTTCTTTTGTATTTTCTTTTTTTTCAGATTCAGTTATTGCTTTCAAATAATTTTCGACCAAAAGTGATAAACTATGCTTGTGTTCTGCTGCATATATTTTGGCTTTTTCAATAACACTTTTATCTAATTTCAATGTTAATTTCGCATCCATAACTTTAATATTTAATACGTACAAATATAACAATTTTGTCCGTACAAATAACAAAACCCGACAAATTCAAAATCTGTCGGGTTATATTTTATATAAGAATCTCAAATTATTTATATTGATCCGGTAATATTTTTACTTCAAACAAAAAAACATTCTTTTTGTCTTTGTAACTATAAATCAAAGTATAATCATTGTCACGAAAAACCTGAAGCCGCGGATTTGCTTTAGCCGTACTTATCAGACTTTTTCCGATTTCGTTTCGTATTACATTAACCTCTGCAGTTTGTTTGTCTACATTCAGTAATGTCAAATTATACTGAACTGCTTTTTCCTCCGGTAAATTAGGTAAGCTTACACTATCTAACTGAATTCCTTCCTGAATTTTAAGCAGGCAATTTTTATTATATTTTGCAACCAATTCTGTTATTTCGGTCTTTACTTCTCCTCTACTTTCAGAAAGAAAAAACTGAAAGTAAACCGCTAAAATCACCGCAATTCCAATTACGAGTAATAATAAGATATTCTGCTTTCTTTTATTTTTCTTGTCTTGCATTATTTATGGCTTAAATGGGAATTTAAATCTATTTCTCCTGATTTTTTTTCATTGCATTATAATACGCAGCACGACTCAGCGGTTCATATTCTTCCGTTTCGCCAAGCATTACCAATTTATCATTATCCGTTTTACGGAAACTGTAATTGGCCAGATTTCCGGTTCTAGTACAAACGGCGTGAACTTTAGTTACATATTCCGCTGTTGCCATAAGTGCCGGCATGGGTCCGAAAGGGTTTCCTTTAAAATCCATATCAAGTCCCGCAACTATCACACGAATTCCCTGATTGGCAAGATCATTACAAACGGTAACGATTTCATCATCAAAAAACTGCGCTTCATCAATTCCGATAACGTCACATCCTTGTGCTAAAATTGCAATATTAGCTGCAGCCGGAACAGGAGTTGAACGAATTTCGTTGGCATCGTGAGATACCACCATTTCGTCATGATAGCGGGTATCAATAGCAGGTTTAAAGATTTCGACTCTTTGTTTGGCAAATTTGGCGCGTTTTAATCTGCGGATTAACTCCTCGGTTTTACCCGAAAACATTGATCCACAAATAACTTCAATCCAACCAAATTGTTCTTTGTGATTTACTGTATTTTCGAGAAACATTTTGTATTTTTCTACCTTTAAAAATGAATAGTTTTTATTACTTTGTACTGGTAATAAATCGACGTGAAAAATTGCTGATTTTACACTTTTTCAAAAGTAGAAAATTTTTATCAAATCAGAGATTCGCAATCGCTTATTAACAGAAATAAAAAAATATCTTGTTGATTTCTTTCCGTAATAAAGACATTCAATTACAAAACATATAAATTACCCCTATTCACTATAATTTCTACAGCTATGAAAAAAAAATTGGAAGCCGATTTAATCAGCATTGCACATCGAATTTTAAAACTTAAAAACAAATCCGATATCAATCAATTGTATCTTGAAACGCAGAAATTATATGAGAAACTAGCGGTTTTAAAATTTATAGACGAAAACTTCGACGGTGCAAAACCAACCATCAGCCACAGCGAAATCACTTCTGAAATTGAAACTATTTTTGATAAAGAAGAAATAACTCCGGCGGAAATTAAAGAAGAAACGCCAATTGTTGCTGAAGAAACTGCAGTTGAAGAAACTCCAGAGCCAGCAATTGCAGAAGAAATAGTGGCTGATATTCCGGAAGAAATAACTCCGGAACCGGTTGAAGAAATTATCGAAAAACCGGTTGTTGAAAAAATTGAAGAACCGGAAGCTGTTACTGAAACCGAAGAAGTGGAACCAATCAAAGAAAAGAAAACTCCTTTTGAAGAGCTTTCTTTTACAACCGTAAACGAAGCAAAACCAATTCCGGATTTTGTTCCTGCTTTTGAATTAGATAAATCAGAAGAAAAAATTGAAGAGAAAGAAGAGCCAAAAGAGGAAACTTCATCAAAATCAAATCCGGTTCATCTTGCGTTTGAAGATTTCGGAATTAATTATGCCGATGCGCAGTTTGTAAAGGTAGACAGTTTTGAATCTGTTCCTTCAACTCCTTTTCCATCACTTAATGAAATTCAAGAGACAAAAATTGAAACAGAGGTTCTGGAAACTCCGGCTGAACCAAAAGCGGTAACATTAAATGAAAAACTGGCAAAAGGTTTTCATATCGATTTGAATGACCGAATTGCCTTCACTAAAAATCTTTTCGGAAACAGTTCTGAAGATTACAGCCGTGTTTTGAATCAATTACTGACTTTTGATACGTATGCCGAAGCTCAGGAATTCATAGAAAATATGGTAAAACCCGATTACAACAATTGGGAAGGAAAAGACGATTATGCTGAACGTTTCCTTGGAATTATAGAGAAAAAATTCTCATAAACACGAATTTACTTCGTCTGTCGCTATTGCTCGAGTCACAGATGTACACTAATTTATATTTGTGAAATTTTAGCACTTTAATTATTCGTGTTAATTCGTACAATATGTGTTTAATATTTAAAATTAATTATGTCAAAATTATATATCGTTCCAACGCCAATTGGCAATCTAGAAGACATGACTTTTCGTGCCATTCGGATTCTTAAAGAAGTCGATTTGATTTTGGCCGAAGACACCAGAACGAGTGGAAAACTGTTGAAGCATTTTGAAATTGGCACGCACATGCACAGCCATCATATGCACAACGAGCACAAAACAACCGAAAATTTAATTGCACGTTTGAAAGCCGGCGAAACCATCGCTTTAATTTCAGATGCAGGAACTCCGGCGATTTCAGATCCCGGTTTTTTATTGACTCGTGCTTGTGTCGAAAATAAAATTGAAGTGGAATGTTTGCCTGGCGCAACGGCTTTTGTTCCGGCCTTGGTCAACAGCGGACTGCCAAATGATAAATTTGTTTTTGAAGGTTTTCTGCCTGACAAAAAAGGACGTCAAACCCGATTTTTGGCTTTAGCCGAAGAAACCAGAACAATGATTTTATACGTTTCTCCGCATAAACTCGTTAAAACTTTAGCCGAATTTATTCAGTATTTTGGAGAAGACAGACAAGTTTGTGTTTCGAGAGAATTATCAAAAATGCACGAAGAAAATGTCCGCGGAACAGCAAGAGAAGTTTTAACTCATTTTGAAAAAACAGCACCGCGCGGTGAAATCGTAGTTGTAGTTGCCGGAAAAACAATAATTAAAGAGCCTAAGAAAAGTAAATTTTCGAAGGATGATGACGAAGAATAATTTTCTTCTCGAACTCACCAATTAGCATAAATTAAAAAAAATGGCCACCACAAATTACACAAATTATCACGAATTTAATCAGTGGAAATTCGTGGCAAAAAAACAATACCAACATCATGAGCATTCAAGTCTTTTTAGAAAAAGTAAAACAAACTCCAAACGAAATAACATTCCCGGAAACTATTGCAGTAATTGAAGAAAATTACAATTTTACACCGACCGTTTTCCAAAACGGAACACAACATAACGCTGCCGGAGAAAATTCAGGTTCTTGTAAATTATTTTCTTTTGCCAAATTACAAAACTTAAGCAAAGAAGAAACTTTAGCTTGTTTTGGTGCTTTTTATTTTGAAGAAGTTTTAAAAGATCCAAACGGAACAAACCACCAAAACATTCGAAATTTCATCAACTTAGGTTGGGACGGAATTCAGTTTGAAGGAAATGCGTTAGAATTGAAATAGAAAATATTCTTAATTTGATTAACGAAAGATGGAGGAAAGATTAAAAGAAATCCCAGTTATAATATTTCTAATTATAGTTGGAATTCCTTTATCTATATTATTTTTTCCTATAATTCTAGTGTTTTCCATATTTGAATTTTTTCAAAAAAAACGATTCAAAAATAGATATCGCAATTATTTAGTATCGATTGAAGGAAAGAAATTCTTCTGTTATAACAATCGAAAAAACAATCATCATTATATCGAAAAGAATATTATTCCAAATCTTAGAGACGATATTGAATCTGTTTTTGTTGAGGGTAAACGCATTATAAATGACGACAATCGGGAATACATTTCTCATATGTTATTAAACGTTTCAGATCGAAAAGGTTTTCCATATCTCATCAAAATTAACAATGGAGAAGCGTTAGATAAATCAATGAATACTGAATTTCACGATTTCAAAAGTCAAAATAAAAACCCTGAAGATTTAGTTATCTTAATAAACAACAGTTTCGATAATCTAAAATCAACAATCTAATATCTAAAATTAAAAATGCGTTGGATATTAAAACCAAAACCTTCTGAAGATAAAGTCAAACATTTGGCGCAGGCCTTAAATGTAGAAGATTTTGTAGCGACGCTTTTAATTCAGCGTGGCATTGAAACTTTTGAAGACGCTAAAAATTTCTTTCGTCCCTCTTTAGAACATCTTCACGATCCTTATCTGATGAAAGATATGGACAAAGCAGTTGCCCGAATCGAATTGGCTATTGAAAATCAGGAAAATATTTTGGTTTTTGGCGATTATGATGTCGATGGAACTACGGCCGTTTCTTTGGTTTCGGCCTATTTGAAATCGCATTATCCTAATATTGCCACATATATTCCCGATCGTTATGATGAAGGTTACGGAATTTCTTTCAAAGGAATTGACTTTGCCGATGATAATGGTTTCTCTTTAATTATTGCACTCGATTGTGGCATAAAATCCATTGATCACATCGCCTACGCGAAAGAAAAAAACATCGACTTCATTATATGCGATCACCACAGACCCGGGAATATGCTACCAGATGCGGTTGCGATTTTAGATCCGAAAAGAGAAGACTGCTCCTATCCTTACGATGAATTGTGCGGTTGTGGTGTCGGCTTTAAATTGATTCAGGCCTTAGGAAAAAATAGAAATGAAACCATTGAAGATCTGGTTCCGTATCTGGATTTGGTTGCTACCGCAATTGCTGCCGATATTGTTCCGATAACAGGAGAAAATCGTGTTTTAGCTTACTTCGGATTGAAGGTAATTAACAGCGATCCAAGACCGGGAATCAAAGCTTTAGTACATCAGGTAAAAAAGAAAGTTTTAGACATTACAGATGTTGTTTTTATTATTTCTCCCCGAATCAATGCGGCGGGAAGAATCAAACACGGCAATCATGCAGTTGAATTATTAACTGAATTTGATTTTGATCAGGCGCAGCAATTTGCCTCAGAAATCGAACAATACAACGCTGACCGAAAAGATTTAGATAAAAAAATAACCAAAGAAGCTTTTCAGCAAATTATAGAAAATCAGGAAGAAGAACGATTTTCAACGGTTGTGTTTCAGGAAGACTGGCACAAAGGCGTTATCGGAATTGTGGCTTCAAGATTAATTGAGACCTATTATCGTCCGACTTTAGTTTTTACTAAAAGTGGAGATAAATATGCTGCTTCAGCAAGATCGGTAAAAGGATTTGATGTTTATAACGCGCTTGACGCCTGCGCCGAACATTTGGAACAATTTGGAGGTCATATGTACGCAGCCGGAATGACTTTGAAAGCTGAAAATTATAAAGTATTTAAAGACGCTTTTGAAAGACAAGTAGAACAAACTATTTTACCCGAAATGCGAACTCCGGAAATCGAAATTGATGCCGAAATTAATTTTTCAGACATTACTCCAAAACTCATCCGGATTTTAAAACAATTCGAGCCTTTTGGTCCGCTGAATATGACGCCGGTTTTTATGACTTCAGATATAAAAGATACGGGTTACGCCAAAACTCTGGGTTCTGAAGACGAACATTTAAGGCTTTTTGCGAAACAGCACAACTCCGAAGGGATTGCGGCCATTGGTTTTGGACTCGGAAAAAAATTAGACATTACAAAAAATCAAAATACTTTTCAGCTGGCCTATACCATCGCTGAAAACGAGTGGAATGGAAATGTGTCTACTCAGCTTATGTTAAAAGATATTAGAACAAATGAAAAATAAAGAAAAGAAAAACGACCCGTATCAGGCACTTCGTTTTAGAGAATTTAATATGTTTTTGTTATTGCGTTTTGCAATGGTTTTCGCCTGGTCGATGCAGTTTATTGTCATCGAATGGGAAGTTTACAGTTTAACCAAGAACCCTCTTTCACTTGGAATAATTGGTTTGATGGAAGTAATTCCAGCCGTTTCGATGGCCTTATTTGCCGGCCATATCGTCGACCAAAGAGAGAAAAAAGGAATGTTGGTATGGTGTATTTTAGGATTTTCAATCATCAGTTTTGGATTGTTTTTATTGACCTGGCCTGCAGTTGTCGGTGATGCATCATCTGATCTAATTTTATACTCGATTTACTTTTTAGTATTTCTGGGCGGATTGGTTCGTGCATTTTTAGGACCAACTATTTTCTCTCTATTATCTTTAATTGTACCTAAAAAAGCCTATCCAAATGCTGCCACCTGGAGTAGTTCTGTTTGGCAAATTGGTGCTGTTTTAGGACCAGCGGTTGCAGGGTTTTCAATCAATTGGATAGGAGTTCACTGGTCAATGTGCCTGGTAGTTGGTTTCTCTGTCTCGGCCTTGATTGCCTTAACTCAAATCGAGAAAAAACCAATTCTGAATCCGAAGATTGGCGAACCTGTTATGGAAAGTTTAAAAGAAGGAATCAAATTTGTTTTCAATAATAAAACTATTTTAGGAGTTCTTTCTCTTGACATGGTGGCTGTTCTTTTTGGAGGAGCCGTGGCTTTATTACCAGTTTTTGCACAGGATATTTTAAAAGTCGGCCCTGAAGGTTTTGGAGTTTTAAGGGCAGCTCCGGCAATTGGCGCTTTTATTACGATGTTAATTTCTGCTTACGTTCCGTTATATAAAAAAGCGGGAATGAAACTTTTGATCGCGATTTTCATTTTCGGACTTTGCATAATTGTTTTTGGAGTTTCGACAATTTTCTGGCTGTCTGTTGTAGCTTTATTTTTAAGCGGAGTTGCTGATGGAATTTCAGTAGTCATTCGTCAAACGATTTTACAGCTTAAAACACCGGATCATATGCGCGGACGTGTTGCTGCAGTAAACTCGATGTTTGTTGGATCTTCGAATGAATTAGGCGCTTTTGAAAGCGGTTTAACGGCTAAATTAATGGGAACTGTAACTTCTGTAGTTTTTGGAGGAAGTATGACCTTATTGACCGTTTTAGGCTTCGGAATACAATCTCCTACTTTTAGAAATTTAGATCTTCGAAAAGATATGGAAGAGCATCAAAATATGGAATGATGAAAAAATTATTATTGGCCTTCCTTTTTACAATTTCCCTTTTTGCAAACGGGCAAAAGCTCTACATCAAAACATACGGAAACAAAAAAGAGAAAGTCCTAATTTTTATTCATGGCGGCCCAAGTGGAAACTCCACTTTATTTGAAAGCACAACGGCTCAAAAATTAGCTGATTTAGGATTTTACGTAATTGTTTATGACCGAAGAGGCGAAGGAAGATCTGCAGATCCTGAAGCCAAATTTACTTATCAAGAAGCTTTTCAGGATTTAAATGCTATTTACAAAAAATACAATCTAAAAAAAGCCACCCTTTTAGCGCACAGTTTTGGTGGTTTGGTTGCCACACTTTATACCGATAAATATCCGCAAAATGTGAGCAATCTCATCCTGGCTGGAGCCTTATTTTCACAACAGGAAACTTACGATCATATTTTAAACTCGGTTTCAAAAATTGCAGCAAGCAAAAAAGATACAACCCAATTAGCAAAAATAAATGCAATTGAAAAGCTAAATAAAAATTCTGCCGAATATCGAAAAGCTTGTTTTGATTTGGCAAGTGAAAATAATTATTTCAAAATGCCAAATTCCACTGAAGCTTCAAAGAAACTATATAGTGCTTATGAAGCGAGTGATTTCTTTAAAACTAATATCAGAAATAAAAATGCGCCTTTGCTTTTCTATAAAAATGAAAAACAAAACAATATTGACAGCAGACCATCTTTAAATAAAATCAAGAAAAATGGAATTCCAATTTATGCGATTTACGGAAAAGAAGATGGTATTTTTTCATCGGCACAAATCAGTTCTATAAAAAAGATAGCTGGAGAAAATCACTTTGCTCTATTGAATAATTGTTCACATTATTTATTTGTCGATCAACAAAATCAATTTCTTCAAAATATTAAAAAATGGCTTAAATAAATTTCCATTAAAGCAATATCTATAATAAAATTTATGGCAAGTTATCAAATGAAATCAATTTATTTATACTGTTTAAATTCAAATCACTGAAAATGTTAAACTTAGGATAAAGTGTTTTTGAACCATTAACTTATTTCATTTCTTTATAAGAAAATTACTTGCAAATGAAATATAAAATTACTCTCGTATCCTTCTTACTTACTTTTGGAATAACTGCTCAGGAAAATTTTATATCCGGCGAAATAAAAGACTCCAAAAACAATTCAAATTTAGATTATGTCAATATCGGTATTTCAAATAAAAATGCCGGAACGATTTCAGACGCAAAAGGAAATTTCAATTTAAAATTAAACGACAAAGTCACACCAAACGATACGATTGTATTTTCGCATATTGGTTTTGAGACTAAAAAAATAGTGGTCAGTCAACTAAAGTCAGACCATAATAAAATAATTCTGAATCCTTCTGAAAACACTTTAAAAGAAGTAGTCGTAAAATTCAAAAAGCCAAAATCAAAGCAATTTGGACGAAGCTCAAAAGGTCTTGCTCTTATGCATTCTAATTTTTTCTATGCTATGGATAAAACGATTGATGATCGATTAAGCAGGGAAAAGGGAATGCAATTCAAAATTAAAAAAGATTGCAAAGTCAATGATTTTAATTTCAACATTACCACAAATGATTTTAAATCGGTCAAATTTAGACTAAACTTTTACAAAGTCGAAAGTGATTTACCATCAAAAATTATTATTGAAAAAGACATTCTTTTTGAAGTAAAAGATGGATTTCGAGGCATGTATACTTTAGATTTGAAACCATACGATATTTATCTTGATAAGGAAATGGGAGAAATTGCCGTAACTGTTCAATGGATAGAGAGTGTAAAAAAAGATGAAAAAAATAAATTCTTCGCTATTTCAACTGCCATGTCTCCAACTGAAACCAGTTTTTACCGAGAAAGAAACATGAGTACCTGGTACAAAAGCGGTCAAAGTCTCACCTTCTACCTCAACACCATGTGCCAGTAAATTCTTTTTCAACCATATAACTAAGTATAAGACGATTTAGAATCAACTGCTAAAACTTATATCATTTATATGGTGAAATATTTTTCTCAATTTTATAAGTTTCTATTTAGAATTAATATAAATAATATTTATATTTGTTGAAATAAAGGATTGCAATGAGAGAAATAGAACAATTATACCACAACAATTTTGGAATTGCCTTTTACTGGAAAAAGGAAAACGAAACCATTACAGACAAAGTACAATTGGTTTTTAAAGAAACTGGTTTTTATTTTACGGTTCAGGAACTCAATTATTTTTGTGATTTGATAGAAGACAGCATGATCGAAAATGCCTGTTGTGAAGCTTGCGAATTGAAAAACTCCTGTCACAAATTTTTACTTAAAACTCCTTGCGCACAAATTGACTTAGCTGTTTCTATTAAAGAATTAAAATCGATCAAAGATTTGGTTGAAGGTTCTTTATTCCGAATTGAACTGGATGAATATGTTTACGGAGTTGGAATGAATTAAGAAGCATTCTAAATATTTTAACAACATTTTTTCATAATTGAAATATATTTTGATTTTCTTCAAAAAAAAGTATATTTACGGTAATGAAAAAATTACGAATTCTTTTTTCCATTGCGGTTTTAGCAGTTTTTTTATCCAACTGCACGAACAAATCTGATGAATATATTGATCCTCGCGGAACCGATTATGCAGGATCCGAAAGCTGCATTCAATGCCATCAGACCCAATATGACATGGCCCTCAAAAGTTCGCATTTCAAAGCAACCGCTCCAGCCTCTTTAGAAAATATTTTAGGTGATTTCGATAAAGGAAATCATACTTTCATTTACGATAAAAACACCAAATTAGCTATAGAAAAACGCAACGACAGTCTGTATCAGGTTTTATACAAAAACGGAAAAGAAGTTGAAGTACATCCTTTTGACATTGTATTTGGAGCCAAACATGCACAAACTTCTGTTTATTGGCGCGACGGCAATACTTACGAATTACCAATTTCTTATTATCACTCCATAAAAAGCTGGGCCACAAGTCCGGGATTTCCTGCTGACAAACCTTACTTTGATCGAATGGTGGTTAAAGATTGTTACTCGTGTCATGCCTCAAATGCCAGCAGTCGCATTGTTCAGCAAAATTCTGCTGAGAAAAATGTAATGTCGATGGATGTTGAAGATATAATTGACCCAAAAACAATTGTTTACGGAATTGACTGTGAGCGTTGTCATGGCCCTGCAAAAAAACATACCGAATTTCACCTGAAAAATCCAAACATAAAAGTTGCCAACAGCATTACCAGTTTTAAAACCTTAAACAGACAACAAAAATTAGATGCCTGCGCCCTTTGTCACGGCGGAAATGATGGAATGAAAATGAAATCGCGTTTTGATTTTAAACCCGGAAATAATCTTTCAGATTTTTACAGAAGCACAAGAAGCGTTACAGACACCGCTACTTTTGACGTTCACGGAAATCAATTTCGTTTGATGGCACAAAGTAAATGTTTTATCAACAGCGAAAAAATGGATTGCATTACCTGTCATAATCCACACGAAAATGCTTCAAAGAATTTGGCTCCTTATTCTAAAATTTGTATGAGTTGTCATCAGGCAGGAATAAAACATTCTGATAAAACACTTAAAACAATGTCGGGAAGTTTATTGACCAATAATTGTGTAGAATGTCATATGCCGAAAAAATCATCCGGTGCAATCAAATTTCAGCTTTCTGATAGCAAACAACTATCAAATTATATTTTGAGAACGCACAAAATCGGAATCTATCCGGCCAAATAAAGGTTTATTTTTCGAATTTTTTCAGTTCGAAAGTTTCGCCATCAAAAACACCGTAAGTAAAGTAACCAATCCAGTCGCCCAGATTCACATATTTAGATTCTTCGCCCACAGGAATAATCATAGGTAAATGACGGTGGCCGAAAATAAAGTAGTTGTAGTGTTTAGTTTCAAGTTTACGTTTGGCGTACAAAACCAGCCATTCGTTTTCTTCCCCTAAAAATTTTACGTCTTCGTCACCCGAAATCAGTTTGTTTTTAACCGATAAATATTGTGCTAAACTCACGCCAACATCGGGATGCAACCAACGAAAAAGCCATTTTGAAAACGGATTCGTAAATACCTTTTTCATCCTTTTATACCCTTTATCACCAGGGCCTTTTCCGTCGCCGTGGCCAATTAAAAAGGTTTGACCGTTAAAAGTAAATTCTTTGTTATCATGATACACCGGAATATTCAATTCGGTTTCAAAATAATCATCCATCCATAAATCATGATTTCCTACGAAGAAATAAATCGGAATTCCGCTGTCTCGAATCTCGGCCAGTTTGCCTAAAATACGCACAAAGCCTTTTGGTACAACGGTTTTGTATTCGAACCAAAAATCAAATAAATCACCCAATAAAAAAATAGCTTCTGCATCTTCCTTTACCTCATCCAGCCAGGCCACAAATTTCTTTTCACGCGGCAGACTCAACTCCGGAGTTGGAGCACCAAAATGCTGATCAGAAGCGAAATATATTTTTTTCATTTAGATTTTTAGATTATTAGACTTCTTAGATTTTTAGACTTCTTAGATTTCTGGTTGGAAAACTTTGGACTTTCGACTTTTGACTTTCAACTAATTGTCTGAAGCATACCATTCTGCAAACGACGATTCTGTTTCCTGAAGTTTAAGAGAGAATAATGTAATTCCGACAGGAAGTCTCGCGATGATTCTGTCTGCAAAATCAACTACCATATTTTCACTGGTTGGCTGGTAATCTACTAAAATCACATGATGTCCGCGGTTTTTCAATTCATTTGCCAATTCGATATGCGGTGTCGTTTCGTTAAAAACGGTTGCATGATCAAACTGATCGACGATTTCTTCCTTTACAATTTTCTTTAGATCCGAAAAATCAATTACCATTCCGAATTTCACATTCGATCGGTCCGTAATTGGCGAACCAATAACCGTTACCGATAATTTATAACTGTGCCCGTGAACGTTTTTGCATTTTCCGTCGTACCCGTACAACGCGTGTCCGGTTTCGAAGTTAAATTGTTTTGTAATTCTGATATTACTCATCGATTTGAATTTTAGGTTGCAAATTTACAAATTAATAACCGTTTAAATAATAAATTCCAAATAAAGAAAAATTCCAAATTCCAACCTGAACAACAATTAGATCATTCTCATAAGTAATTTATTATGAAGTAAAATTTGTTAATCTGCGGCGTATAATTTAAACACATAGAAACATAGATTACATGCTTTAAAAAAGGAAATTAAAAAAAGCTCGCTTTTTACACATAGCAATCAATATTTTAAAAATACTTGCCACAGATTAAAGGATTAAAAAGATTAATCTATTAAATCTGTGGCAAAAAATTTAAAGATATAGCTCATGTGTCTTAATACAAGTGAAACAACTTTCAACACAATCCAAACTATTGTCTCTATGTGTTTAAAACTATAATCATTTTAATCTCTGCAATCTGTGGCAAAAAAATTAAACACATAGCTAATGTGTCTTAATACAAGTGAAACGACTTTTTAAACACAATCCAAACTATGTCTCTATGTGTTTAAAAACTATTCACAATTTATTTACTTCTTAAACTGCGTCAAAGCCTCTTTCGCGAAATCAGACAAAACCAATTTCCCTGTAATTGCAGCGCGCTCAATTAATATCGATTCCCATTGTTCTGTACCTTCCCAAATGATTTTCTTCATTTCGAATAAAGCTTCCGGATTGTAGGAACTCAGTTTTTGAGCAAAATTCTCTACCGCAGCATCCAATTCGGCTGCAGTATGTAGCGACGCATAAAGACCTTTTTCCAAAGCCCATGCTGCCGATTTCCAATCTGTTGCTGCCAACGTCATTTCCGTCATAGCCGTTTTACCAATTTTACGTGAAACAGCCGGCTCAATCACAAAAGGCCCAATTCCGATTGCCAATTCCGACAATTTAATGGCGCTTTCAGTCGTAGCCAAAACATAATCGCAGGTTGCAATAATGCCGACGCCACCACCAACTGCTTTTCCCTGAACGCGACCAACGATTATTTTTGAGCAGTTTCGCATCGCATTTAACAAATGCGCAAAACCAGAGAAAAACTCCGTTCCCTGTTCTTCATTCTCTACCTGTAAAAGTTCGTCAAATGAAGCACCGGAACAAAATGCTTTCGAACCTTCGCTTTGCAAAACAATAACCGAAACCGCTTCATTTCGGCTTAAAGCATTAATTTCCAATGTCAACCGATTCAACAATTCACGCGGAAAAGAATTACTCGCCGGATGACCAAATTGCACCGTCGCAACGGCATTATGAAAAGTAGTTTGTAAAGAACCGTTTTGAATTTCTGCACTCATAAAAATAGTTTTGAACGTAAAGTTACGGTTTTGAAAAATAATTTCACCTCAAGCCTTTTGAAATTTGTTTTTTGCCAATTAATTGACTTTATTTGCTAACGCTTTGGGGGATTAGCTCATTTGGCTAGAGTGCTTGCCTGGCAGGCAAGAGGTGACCGGTTCGAATCCGGTATTCTCCACAAAAAAACCGTATTACTTTATTGTGATGCGGTTTTTTTATTTTTAACCGATGAATAAACATATCATTTAAGAATAAAATATTACAAATCGTAAAATTCCAATTAAAAAAATCTATCAGCTTATTTTTCCTTTTAATTCTTAAATATAGATTAAGATTAAAATACAATTTATCAAAATACTATTAAATTTATTACTTCAATTTTGATTAAGACTTATTTAAATGTAAAATAAACACAAATAAATCATAACTAATTCAACATCAAAAAGATATAAATCTTAAATGTAAGTTAAAATTTACAAAATTTAGCATTTTATCATAATTTTTTAAATAAAATACAAAAAATCTCTCAAGAAAGATAAAATTCATTCAAGAATTAACATAAAAAAAATGGGAATTTTCTTTGTTAAGAAAAATAAAGACCTATTTTTACCGAAAATTTAACAAGTCTTTCCATGGTAAAAAACAAGAGCAGTTTGTTGCTCATTATCACTTTCTTATTAATTTTCTCATTAATTTTTTATGTAATTCTAAAGGAGTTTACATCAAAAACAAAAATAGTATACGTTAATAATAGCGAATTATTTGACGGCTTTATAATGACCAAAGAATTAAAAAGCTCCGGAGAAAAAGAATTTATTAGAAGAAAGACAGCTCTTGATAATTTATATACACAAATACAATCCAAATCTATTGGGGCTTCACAAAAAGAAATTTTAATGAAGCAATTTATTCAGGGAAAAGAAGAATTGGAACAATTCAATCAAATCTTCGCAACCAATGAATCTTCAAAAATCTGGTCGCGAATTCACAGCTACACAGAAGATTTTTCTAAAGAAAATGACTATCAGTTAATAATTGGCTCCGAAAATAAAACCACTGTTTTATATGCCGATGAAAAAATGACGGTAACAAAAGAATTACTTATGTACATCAACAAAAGATATGAAGGACTTAAATAAGTTGTTTTGTATTTTTTGTGTTTTTTTATGTTTTTCCTGTAAAAAGGAGACTAAAGATAATTCTAAAAATTCAGAAATAAGAGATCGTTATTTTAACCTTGAAAAAATAGGATGGAAATCTCGTGCTTATACTCAAAAAGCCGACGATATAGATTTTACTGCAATTGAAGTTCCTATTCAATACTATTTATTAAAAGATTTAGGAAATGAAAATCTAATACCCGTTGATTCTCTCTATGAAGAAAATAAAAGAGAACGTATTATAGAATTTACCTTTCAACAAGACGAAGAGAAAGATTTACTTGGTAATGACTTTACAGGAATGGAATACACCGATGCTGTAAAATATATGTCTTTTGGATTAGAAAAAGATTTCTACGTCGTTACTTCAAAAAAAGACACCATTGCTTGTTCAGGGGTAACTTATGAACGCAATTACAAAATAGCACCTTATCAGAAAGTCTTATTGTTTTTTTCAGGAATTGATCCTAATGAAAAAATACAATTAGTCTATACTGACTTCCTTTTTAGAAAAGGAACATTAAAATTTCAATTTAAAGACACCTATACCCAAATAGCCTTATGATTCAGCCAAAAATTAATAAGTTTAAAAAAACTCTTGCTATTTATTTAGCCATGATGATTCTTTTGGAAACATTTCAACCCATGCAAATTTATGCATTAACCGGTGGTCCCTCACAACCGGAATTTGAGTCCTTTACTCCTATTGGAACTTCGGATATGGTTGACTTGGCAAGTGGTGATTTTAATTATAATATTCCAATTATGGATGTAGGTGGTTATCCGATAAACTTAGCTTACAATTCTGGCGTAACCATGGATCAGGAAGCATCTTGGGTAGGATTAGGCTGGGATCTTAACGTTGGACAGATTACGAGACAAATGCGTGGTTTGCCGGATGATTTTAATGGGGATGAAATGATCTATGAAAATAACATGAAACCTAATGTAACTATTGGGTCTGATTTTAATGTTTTTTTCGGTGCATTTGGTGTTAATGAGATCAAGGCAAATGTTGGAATGAGCATTAAGTACAATAATTATGAAGGTTTTGGAGCCACTGCAAGTGGTGGTCTAAGCGCTCAAATTGCTAATAATATAAGAGTTGGAATGAATCTGGAATCATCTGCTTCTGAAGGCGTTTCTGCTTCACCAAGTGTATCGTATGAAGACATAGACAGTAACAAAAAAACAAAAGATAATACTCCAACCGGCAATATTGGTGTAAGCTATAATAGTAGAAAGGGTATTGAAACTATAACTTATTCCGCATCTATAAATCTTAAAAAAGCTTCTATACCAAAGGCGATTGGAGGATTTGCTGCCAGCGGATCTACATCTTTTATTGATGCCTCTTTCACTCCAACAAAAAGGGTTGGTATGGTGTCTTCTAATTTTATTTTTAATTTGAATATAGAAGGAGAATTCTGGGGTATAGAACCTGGAATGAAATTTTCGGGATACAGAACAAGCCAGGGAATAAAGAATTCTGAAAAATATAAAACAGAAAAAGCTTATGGCTTTGAAAACACATACAATGCTTCTACTGCAGACGTTTTAGATTTTAATAGAGAAAAAGACAGAACATTTAATAAAAACACTACTTCGCTTCCTATAACCAACAATACGTACGACTTATACAATATTCAGGGACAAGGTGTTTCGGGAATGTTCAGACCTTACAAATCTCAGGTAGGTTATGTGTTTGACAAAGAAACTAACGATGACAGCGTTGGAGCAAACTTAGGTTTAGAACTTGGTGCCGGAGGTTTAGCACACTGGGGAATTGATGCCAC
The DNA here is from genome assembly GCF_001427905.1 of Flavobacterium sp. Root420. Lineage (GTDB taxonomy): Bacteria > Bacteroidota > Bacteroidia > Flavobacteriales > Flavobacteriaceae > Flavobacterium. The sequence continues at coordinate 84,035 of NZ_LMEF01000002.1, read as the reverse complement.
AGTAACTTTAGGTAAAAGCAGTACATCGCTTTGGAGCAATTCAAATCCTGCATTGGGAAGATTTAGAGAGAAAAAAACAGGTAACAGACCTGATTACGAAAAAGTGTTTTTTAAAAATATTGGAGGTAGTCATGTAGATAAGGAATTAGATTTGTTCAATACAAAATTAGGAGGTTATGATGCTGTAAAATTAGGATTGAGCGGTGGTAAATTTTCCAGAAGCACTGATGTGAAATACGCTAAAAACAGTGGCTCAATTGCTTATGCAGGAGTTGTCAAAAGAGAATCATCAAGATTATCCAGAAATCAATCGATACAAAAACTAACGAAACTGGAAGCAAAAAAATTTGGTTCAAAACTCCAGCCAAGTCAATATTCAAGAGATCACCATACAACAGAAATTAGAATTACTAAAGAAGGCGGAGAAAGATATGTTTATGGCAGAGCTGCTTATAACACTATTAAAAAAGAAGTAACTTTTGATGTTAGTGATAAAAAAAGGCCAGCTGAAAAATTAGATTATAAAAATGGATTAATTAATTATGATCCCGGTATTGATAATTCGGCAAAAAATAAAAAAGATGGAGATCAATATTTTAATAGGATAACAACTCCTGCGTATGCCCACTCTTATCTATTAACATCTGTATTATCTACTGATTACCAAGATTTAAAAAATGATGGCCCAACAGATGATGATTTGGGTTCTTATACAAAATTCGAATACGAAAATAAAACTACTGATCATTTATATAAATGGAGAATTCCTTTTAAAGAAAACCAAGCCAATTATGATGAAGGTTTGCGTTCCGGTAAAAAAGATGATAAAGGAAATTATCAATATGGAGAAAAGGAGCTTCTTTATATCAAAAAAATTGTTACTAAAACACATGTGGCTATTTTTCACCTTTCTGAAAGGAATGATGCTTATGGTGTTAAGGATGAAAATGGTGGTCTTGGTCCAGACTCTAAAATGTATAAGTTAGATAAAATTTCTCTTTACTCAAAACCTGAATACCTGGCAGAAGGAGACAAAGCTACTCCAATAAAAGAAGCAAATTTCGAATATAACTACACGCTGTGTCAAGGAATTGACAACAGCATTAATGGTGAAGGAAAACTAACTCTTAGTAAAATTTATTTTACCTATAAGAATTCTAATATGGGTAAATACACGCCTTATGTTTTCAATTACGGATTCAATCCGAAATATGACATGAAAGCTTATGATGTGTGGGGTAATTACAAAGAAGTAAAAGAGGGTGTAAATGAAGCAACAAATGCTCAATTATCTAATGCTGAATTTCCTTTTGTGAACCAAAGCAGTAGAATTCAAGCAGATGAATATGCAAGTGCGTGGCTTATTAAGTCTATTCGTTTACCTTCCGGAGGTCAGATGGAACTCAACTACGAATCAGACGATTATAGTTCTGTACAAAACAAGGATGCCATGCAAATGTTTAAAGTGGTTGGAAGTGGTTCAAAAGATGGGCTTACTGCCGATAATATTTCTAATGGAATTGAAAATAAGACACTTGGGAAATATATTTATGTTGAATTAGACCATAAAATTGATAATGAATTATCTATTACCGACCCAAAGATTCCTCAACTGTTTTATGATAAATATTTAAAAAACGTTGGAGATCCTGGCAATCCGTTATATTTCAGATTCCTGCTAAACATGGTTAATCCGAATCCACCACCAGGTGTAGACGGTACTGATAAATATGATTATGTTACGGGGTATCTTAATACCGAAAAAAATAAAGACAATGTTGTTGATTGTGGTTTTCTTGAATTAAATGGTAAACAGTATGTCGCAATACCTGTTGATTATGTTGGAAAGGGTGATGGTTTTAATGCTAATTCGCATGAAGTAAACCCTATATCAAAAGCGGGTTGGAACTTTGGAAGACAAAACTTAAACAGGTTGGTTTACAGTATGTATAACGAAGAGGACACTACTGATTTGAAAAGTATTGTTATGGAAATGATTGGCTGGCTGCCAACACTTTTGGATATTTTCAAAAGTCCAAATGGTAAATTAGAACAAACTGGAATTGCAAGCAGGTTTATGACCAATAAATCCTGGATAAGACTTATGCAGCCAAGCGGAAAGAAAATGGGAGGCGGTACAAGAGTTAAAGATATCGCTATTAATGACCAGTGGAATGTCATGACCGAAAATGCAGATAATAAATTATATCAGCAATCTTACGGACAAAAATATGTGTATGAAGCAGAAAATGGAAAATCGTCTGGCGTTGCCACTTATGAACCTTTAGGATGCAAGGAAAATCCTTTTGTAAAACCTTTCTACGATCAAAGTAAAAGGGATTTACCGCTTGGTCCGGACAATACCAATTATGTTGAAGAGCCTTTTGGAGAATCTTTCTTCCCTGCCCCTAAAGTTACTTATAGCCGTGTAACGGTTGCGAATTTATCCAGAGATAAGTATAATGCATCAAATGTTGTAACCAGCTCGGTAAAAAAGCATGCTACCGGATCTGTTGTAACAGAGTTTTATACTACTAAAGACTTTCCAACAATTACAGACCGTACTACTCTATCTTTAAATTATGACAAGTCATCAGCATTGGCTAGTCTCCTTAATTTAAAAGTAAAAGATCATATTACTTTATCACAGGGGTTTTCTGTTCATACCAACGACATGGATGGTAAAATGAAAAACCAGCGTGTGTATGGTGAAGGCCAAAAAGATTTCATCTCTGGTGTTGACTATAAGTACAATACAATAACAAACTCCCAAAGTAAAAATGAAGGCAGACTCAATAACACTGTTCAGACAATCGATTCAAAAGGAAATATAGCTTCTAAACTGGTTGGAGTTGATTATGACGTAATAAATGACTTTAGAGAAAACAAATCTAATACTCAAATTCTTGGTGTTCATTATAATACTGCGGGAATACCAATATTCTTAGCTATTATAGTAGTACCCGTTCCATTACCTAGTTATTCTCAGTATGAAAGTCAGATTAGAACAGCTGTGACAACCAAAGTAATTCATACTACAGCTATTCTTTCAGAAAAAATAGCATATGATCTTGGCTCTAAAGTATCAACAAAAAATCTTGCATACGATGCCGAAAATGGAGATGTTTTATTAACTGAAACGATTAATGAATACAACGATAAATATTTCAATTTTAATTTCCCGGCATACTGGAGTTATGACGGAATGAGTCAGGCTGCCAAAAATCTTGGTTTAGAATGGGATATTACCACAACAGGCAATAATCAATATCAATTTACGGGAGACCACAGCGAATCTGATTATTTAATTGATGGTGACGAATTATGGCTTACCGGTCTAGCTCCTGATGGAAAAACTAAAACTATTATGAAAGCCTGGGTAGTTCATGTAACCAATTCTACTTTTAAACTTATTGATGAAAAAGGATTGCTGATTAAACCTGATGTTATTAATACAGCCAAAATAAAAGTAATTCGTTCCGGTCACAGAAACATGCAAATGGCTTCTATGGCCAGTGTAACATCTATGACGAATCCGTTGTATAATTATGACAGCAATAATAATATAACAACAATAAAACCTAATATAGGAAACAATCCTTTCATGTCGACGACATCAGGCAACCGAATTGTTAATGCTTCTGCAGTACAATATAATGATGTTTGGCCTTCGCAATGTGAATGTAATTTACCAAAAATGGTTTTCGAAAATGGTAATCTGGCGTTTGAGTATGAAAAAGAAAATAATACCGCCGAAGAAGACGATGTTATAAAAAAATCATACAACCCATATCTATATAATATTTTAGGAAACTGGAGAGCCAATAAGTCTTATGCGTATTTAACAGGAAGAAATTATACTATAGACCCAACACCTCGTAAAACAGGTTTCTTTAATGACTTTTTCCCTTTTTATGTCTATGATACTGATAAAAAAGTATGGGGAATGACTACCACAAATTATAACAAATGGACTTTTGCTTCTGAGGTTACGCAATACAACCCAACTGGGCAGGAAGTAGAAAATAAGGATGCTTTAAAACGCTATTCATCGGCTTTATATGGTTATAACAATCGTTTTCCGGTTGCTGTAGCTTCAAACACTAAATATACAGAGCTTGCTTCTGATGGTTTTGAGGATTATGATTTGTCTAATTGTGGAAATGCGTCTCACTTTGACTTTCAGGCACAACTAAAAACAAATGACGTTTCTGTATCTAATAAACAATCGCACACAGGAACAAAAAGTTTGAAAATATCGCCAAGTAAAAAAGCTATTCTAAAAAAACAGGTTGTTTCATGTAGTACTGCTGCTACTCCTGCTGTAACCGCTAAAAAATAATTAAGATCCAGATGAAATTAAAATATACATTAGTTTTTACTATAATTAGTTTTTTTATTGCGACTGTTGGCTTTGCTCAAACATATAGTGACAAGGAGATTGGCTTTGATGTTGAGAGAGTTACTGCTTCTTTAAAAGAAAAAGGTATCAATACAAAAGATATTGATTTCGAGATTTCTATATTAAGAAAGGTATATACAACCCAATACATATCCATAAAGAATAATGAAAATGCTGTTTTACAAAAGATAAAATTACAAAAAAGCATCAAATCAACTACAAATAAAACTGTCGCCACTGCTACTGACATCTCTCCAACTGAAAAAGCTGCATTGCAAGCCTTATATAACAGTACAAATGGCCCTAACTGGACCAATAAAAATGGCTGGGACTTTAGTACTCCCGTTACTACTTGGGATGGTAATGCTGGTTGGTATGGGATTACAGTTACCAATGGTACTGTAACAGGTATAAGTTTAGGTCAAAATAATTTAGTTGGTACGATATCTCCTGAAATTGGAAAACTACTCAATTTAGAATTTCTTAGCTTGGGTATAAACCAATTAAGTGGTTCGATACCTGCAGAAATAGGTAAATTATCAAAATTGACTAGCCTTTATTTATATCACAATGAACTGAATAATTCTATTCCTGTTGAAGTTTGTAATTTAGCTAAATTAGAGGCACTTTTTTTAGAATATAACAATTTAACAGGTTCCATACCTCATGAAATAAACAAACTAACTAGTCTTGAGTTTCTTAATTTATCAGATAATCAATTAAGTGGTTCAATACCAGTTGAAATTGGCAGTCTATATTATAATCTTCAGGAAATTTATTTCAGAAACAATCAATTAAGTGGCCCTATACCTACTGAAATTTTACTATACAACCTTGTTTCTCTTTATCTGGATAATAATAAATTAAGTGGTCCTGTACCTAGTAATATTGATCGGTTAAGAAACATTGGTTTACTTTATTTAGATCATAATCAGTTGACAGGTACAATACCTGCCAGTATTGGTAATTTGCCCGAAGCAATACATATTAATTTAAGTAATAATCAATTAACTGGTACCATCCCTATCGAAATAGGCGCATTACCTAAAATACAAATGTTAGATTTATCATTTAACCAGTTAACAGGCTCTATACCTTCCGAAATTGGTAATTTAACATACATCCGTAGTTTATTCTTAAACAATAATGAATTTAGTGGAACAATCCCTAGCAGATTAAGTCAGTTAACTTTCATTGGAAATTTTTATATTAATAATAATAAGTTTCGTTTTGTAGATTTTGCAAATGAATTTGAATCATATAAAAATTTCTATGGGTTTCAATACTCAAATCAAGCCAAGATCGATACAAAAGAGACCCTGAAAGGTAACTTAGGAGGATCGATAACATTAACGATGTGCATTGATAACAGATACACTTCTGCAGACACTTTTCAGTGGTATAAAGGTCAGTATCCTAATGGTGAATTAATCACTAATGCTACTAATAGACAATATACTATTTCGAATTTGACATTTTCTAATTCAGGAGATTATTACTGCCTTTCATCTCACCCACAGATCACTATATTAACAAATCCAAACCAAAACCTTGTTTTAGAGAGACAAATCATTACATTAGATGTTAGTTGTGACTCTAATGTATCTGGAATTATACTGCCTGATTTAAACGAATTTATATTAAATAGCAATATTAATTTTTCTTTTGATACATCTTTTACAAATCTAATTTATGATTGGACATTTTATAATTTAGATGGAACTGTTTCATCTACAGCAACAACTAATACAGTAAATAAATCATATACCGCTGCAGGTTCTTACAAAGTTCGTTTGATAATTACAGATCAAAATGGATGCAAAGCTACATTTGAAAAAACTGTTACCATCAAATGTCCTGCAATTGCAGGAACAATAAAAACATCCACACCAGATGTATTTGTTGGTACAAGCACTAATTTCTCTCTTGAAACTACTGCAACTGATTTAAGTTATAAATGGACATTTACTCAAGATAGTGAATCCACTATTTTTACAACTAAAACCGTAGATTATACTTACATCCGACCTGGAACTAATAATGTTACTTTAGAGGTTACAGACTCAAATGGATGTAAATCTACATTTCAAAAACTGGTATCACTTAAAACAGGATCAACTCTTTGCAATGACATAACACAATTTGGGCGTGCATTTGTTCAGGTTGGAAATGATGCAGATTTATATAAAGCTGCAACTGTTAGCGTAAATCAAACTACAAATGTTACTTTTTCCAGTCAGAACTATGGTCCTGGGGCCGATTTTGAATACAAATGGAGTTTATTAAATGAAAATAACCAATTAGTAGATTCTGGAACTAATTTGAATTTTCCTATTACACCAACACGAGGTGGCTTTTATACAGTTGTTTTAGATCTTAAAGAAAATACCAGTGGGTGTGTTCACCAATTTACCAGAGCAATTATTTGTACTATACCAAACAGCTGCGCACAAACAAACCCTGAATCTACAACTGTAAAAGGATTGGTCATTAATTTATTAAAAAATCTAATGTCACGAGCTATGATGGGCGAAAGTGACGCTCAAATAAATTCAAGTGCTGTTACAGCAGAATTTAATGCTCTAAAACCTTATATAACATCAGGTCCAAAGGATAAAATATACAATTTTGCTTCAACTCGAAATCTTAGTGGTGAGTTTACAAGTGTAGATTTTTCTTTTTCACCTGATAGAATATCTGATATACATGTTTCAGTTCCTCACAGTTTGAACTATGTTCAAGGGATGCCTTTAGACTATTTACAATCGTCAATGATAGAACCAAAACTTTACATTGATCTAAGCCAATATACTTCTGCAAATCAATATTTGGTTTCATGTTTTACACAACAATCTACCAATAAAAGCTTATTAAAACCAAACGATTGTCAATACGGATCTGAGATTAGATATATTGATTTTTGTCCTAATGAATGTGATCCATTGTTAGGAGTAGTTAAAGTAAGTACTGAAAACCCAACTTTAGACACAGCTATTAATTTCTCTCTTGAAACTGCTGCAACTGGTTTAACTTATAATTGGACATTTTATAACGCTGACAATACTGTAAAAGAAAATCAAACATCATCTATTGGTTCTCAAACTTATACAGCACCTGGAAATTATAAAATTGTTATAGTTGCTACCGATTCAAATAATTGCGCCACTACTTTTACAAAAAACATAAATATAAGTTCTTGTGCTGCTGTATCTGGAACAATAAAAACAGTATCTCCTAACATATTTGTAGGAACAACTGCTAATTTCTTTTTTAATACAACAGCAACAAACCTAACGTATCGATGGACATTATACAGAATCGTAAACAGCAGTACAACAACTTTTACTACCAGCACGGCAAACATGTACTATGACACACCAGGAAATTACAACGTTAAACTAGTTGTCACAGACACAAATGGATGTACCAGTACTTTCCATACTACTGCCGTAGTGACGGTAAAACCGCCTTGTGTTACTGTTGCCGGAGATATAAAAACAGCAAATCCAATTATTTATACAAATGAAACCACTACATATTCATTTGATACCACAGCAACAAATCTTACTTATAATTGGACATTTCACAGTTTAAACAACACCCCTCTTGGTACTGCAACAACAAGTACAGCATCAGCGGTTTATCCTTATACAGGTAATTATGTAGTTACTTTAGTCATTGTTGATGAAAACAATTGCATTACTACTATTAATAAAAATATTACAGTAATAGCAAAACATACATGTATTGAAATTGTAGGAGCAATTAAAACTTCAACAGAAAAAATAAAAACCAACAACAATACTATTTTTTCCTTACAAACAACAGCAACTAATATTACTTATAAATGGATTTTTTATAACACAAACTCTGTTGAAATTGGCACCGCTACAACAAGTACGGCAGAATGGACATATACCACTCCTGGCGATTATTTAGTTGCCTTAGAAATTACAGATCAATACGCATGTACAACTAAATTATATAAAACTGTAAAAGTTACTGAACCGGTGGCATGTACGCCTTTAGTTGGTACAATAAAAATGGATACTGAAACTCCTTTCTTATATACATACGCCACTTTTACGTTCGAAACTACAGCTACCGATCTTACTTATACATGGAATGTCAAGATTCCTGAAGATGGAGGATATTATAATGACCCACAAGGAGGTAATCCATTTCAACTTTATCTTCAATATGGAGAAGGAGAGTATACAATAATGTTAGATGTTACGGATTCCAATGATTGTGTAACCCATTTTGAAAAAAAAATTACACCTATATATGATTGTAGTAGGAATTCATTAACGGGCACTATATTTAATCGTAGTAATTCTACTTATTATAGTCCTAAAGTTTTAATAAATAAACCAAATGAATTTACATTTTGGCCTTACAGCGTATGGAACTTAAATGATTTGACACTCAATTGGGAATTAACCAAGCTGGACGATACACCTATAACCACTTTTACGGGAGAAATATTTGTTTTCACACCAACAACATCAGACAATTTAAAACTGAAATTAACAATCAAAGACCGTAATAACTGTCCTCATTATTTTGACAGAGAGTTACTAGTTACGGAGGCCTGCGAATTTAGTGGTGAAGATCTAACCGGATTTATTGCTTTCGAAAATGAGAACAATGCCGAGGTATCAACCATACAAATCAATCAGACAAAAGAGTTAGGATTTCGACCTGATAAGGAAATATCGAGATCTTATACTTATAAGTGGGAAATTTATAATGCAAATGACGAATTGGTAGAGTCAGGAAATCAGGAAAAACATTTATTAACACTAACAACAGCTGGATTTTATAGAGTGAATGTTGCTATTGAAAATGAAGCGGGTTGTATTCTTAATTTTTCGAAACCGGTCAATTGCCTGATTCAGAATTCCTGTACTAATGAAAATCCGAAATCGGAAATTGTAAAAAGCATCTATCTGAATATGTTAAAAAATCTTATCGCAAGATCTCTTACTACTGAAACAGATGAGCACATTAATGCCAGCAGAACCACAGCAGAATTTGAGGCATTAAAACCTTATATCACGAATGGTCCAAGAGACAAAATCTATAATTATACCACCGTACGCAATGAACAGGGCAGACTAACTAGTGTTAGATTCTCTTTTTCACCAGACAGGGATTATGATGTCCAAATCTTAATGAAAAAAGGATTGTGGAATTTCGATTCGGATTATGATGGAACATTAACTCAATTTTCTGCGAATATTGCATCTGAAGTTTACATTGACTTAAGTCAGTATAGCTCTTCAAATGATTTTTTGATTTCCTGTTATGTCCAGAGCGCGCAGCAAATTTCTGTTTCAAACCCGGAAAACCTACAAAGCCCTGAAAGAGCACAAAAAACAAAAAAACTAAGTAAGATATCTTTAAATACAAATGACTGTTATAAAGAATCAGAAGTTAGATATATCAATTTTTGTCCGGCAGAAGCATGTCTGCCAACTGTGGGGGTAATTAAAAGTGGTTTTAGCATCACATATCCATCATCACAAACAAGTAAAAATTCACAAAAACCGAGTTCAAAACTATAACTCATTTAAGATAATAATACAATTTGTTTTTTGCTGAACAAATTGCATAAAAATAAACATATAACTAGATTATGGTCGATCTTAAAATAAAAAAATACTGGATAATTACGCTGTATATGGTGTTTTGTACTTTGACTTCCTTTGCTCAGGACTGTGCACAATATTCATACAATCGATACGGAGAAATATATTTCTCAGATAATTCAGACGGAGACAATAATGGTACACTTATCAATACAGCGACTGATATAACTTTTGGAAGATATAATTCGCCTTTATCAGGTTTAACATACGATTGGAAACTTTATGATATTAATGGTTCTTTAATAAAATCTGGAAATACTATTAATTTTTCTATTACACTGACAAAACTTGAAAAATACAAGATTACACTTCGTGTTTCAGATTCTGATGGTTGTACTAATTATGAAAAAATAATAACAGGCAGAGACCCGAACAATTGCATTATTCCAAGTAAAGACCGTTTTGATAATCAGGTAGCACTCTATTTATCTGATTATCGAGGAGTGGAAGTAAATACAGAAACGACTCTGAGTATTGGTTATGTAAACGGATATTCGGCATCAAATTTCACTTTTGATTGGAAAGCATATAATTCAAACGGAGTGCTAGTAAGTTCTGGAATTCAACCTTCTTTCACTATAACATTTCCAAATATTGAAGAATATAAGGTAGAATTAGAGCTAAAAGACCTTAATGGCTGTATAACTAATTATACAAAATTAGTTACACCTTTAAGTACTTGCGATTTTAATACAGATGATCGTGAAGGATACATCACTAATGACATTACTACTTACAATGAGCTTAGCGTAAATAAAGATCAAACTGCAAATATGTATTTTGTTCCTTATAATTCATCAGAAAATTTTACGTACAAGTGGGAAGTATTTAATTCAAAAGGTATTTCGGTTGCCTCTTCAAATCTTGATATTTTTCCCTTAACTCTGGATAAAGGAGGAAAATATGAAATCCATTTAATAGTTAAAGATACAGTCAAGGGATGTGATAGAAAATTTATAAATGAACTTCAATGTATTATTGATAATTCTTGTACAACCACGAATCCAAAATCTCAGAAAGTAAAAGAATTATATGAGGATTTATTAGTAAGCCTTCTTGCAAGATCAATTCAGGGTGAAACAGATGAACAGATCAACACAAGCGCTCCTACAGCCGAGTTTATTGCTTTAAAACCTTACATCACTAATGGTCCTAAAAATAAAATATATAATTATGTTTCAACATCACGAAATTATACAGAAGTAGATGGCAGAGAAAAAATTTTAGGAGCCCGTTTTTCATTTTCACCCAACAGAGAATATGACGTAAATGCTATTATAGGATGGGGAATTGGATATGACCCAAAAAAAACTACTATAACAAATCTCAAGACAACAATAAGAGATTCTATATATACTGATTTAAGTCAATATATATCTTCTGAGCAATTTATAAAATCTTGTAAAAGCAGATATAGTGGCGGAGGACGAATGAGTAAAAAGATGGATCGTGCCTCTTTAGATTATTGTGACTTTGGTTCAGAAATTAGATACATTGATTTTTGCCCAGGAGAAGTTAACACTTGTGATCCGGCAATAATTGGATCTATAATAACTCCAGGACAGTCTGTCTTCACAAATGAAGATGCCAAATTTACATTTGATACGTTTAACACTAATCTAACTTATACCTGGAGTGCTATATCAGAAGATGGGGAAATTATTAATACAAGTGAACCTGGCATAGACATAAAAACATACACATATAAATTTAAATACGAAGGTAATTATGTAATTAAAGCGGTTCTTAAAGATGAAACAGGTTGTTCAGTGACATTTACAAGATATATATCTGCTAGTGATACCCACTGTGCAAATAATCCATATGGTTTTAAATTTGAAACAGATCAACCTAATTTAATTTATACATGGACAGCTGCTGGCGAAAACGGCACTATTGTTCGTACAGAGACAAATACAACAGGTCTGTTTATTTTTACACCAACTATCCCTGGCAACTATGATATAAGCCTCTCTACTTCTGGTACAGAAAACTGTGATACAGTATTTACTAAACATATATCTATTACCAGTTGCGGTGGATCTGTTTCTTGTACACAAGATAATCCTCTAACCACAAGAGTACACACGCTGTTTATTGATCTAATCACTAAACTTCTTAGTACACCAAATGGTACAGATGTAAATATATATGCTCAAAATGAGATTGCCGCTTTCGTGCCTTACACTTTAGGTAAGGGCGGTAAAATATATAAGTTTATTAATACCAATACTTATATATCCTTCTCTTTCTCTGACGACACATCTAAAAGTGATGTAACCTTGCCTAAATCAGCTACGGGTACAATTACAAGTATTGATTTAAGTCGATATTATAATTCTCAGGCAATAACTTCGGTTATTACTAATTATAGTGATGGTACTTATAATCTTGCAAGCGGAGATGTTGAAAACATTAATTTCTGTCCTTCGCAAGAATGTACACCATTAATTGGAACAATCAGCATTGTAAAAAGAACAGCAAATACAACAAAACCGGTATCTAAAGTATTGCCAGTCAAAACATATACCGATCCAATAGAAACAAGTAAAACGACGACGTCAGGTACTAGTTCAAAAATATAACACACTTACGATAAAACACACTAATTGTTTTAACAAACAAGTAGTTATAAAAAAAGATAATTAGATTATGGTAAACAATCTTAAAATAAAAAAATACTGGATAGCCACTCTTTGCATGGTGTTTTGTTCATTGTCTTCTTTTGCTCAGGAATTAAGCGATGCAACTATAGGTTTTGATATCGCGAGAGCAAAAGCTTCTTTAAAAGAACATGGGGTTAAAGATCAGGATTTGGATCGTGAAATTTCTATCATGCGTGAAGGACAAATACGTCAATATGCTGTAATGAAAAAGATCGAAAATGAAATAGCTGAAAAGTATAAACCACAAAGCAAATTGAGAACTAATACCGCTCGTTCAGCAGCAGTTACAGACGTATCTCAAATTGAGAAAGATGCACTTCTTGCCATTTATAATAGTACAGGTGGAGCAAATTGGACAAACAAAACCGGCTGGGATTTTTCAACACCAGTTGTTTCGTGGGATGATAATACGAAGACAGGCTGGTATGGTATTATCGTTACTAATGGGCATATTACATCATTAGTTTTAAATAGAAATAATTTGGTGGGTACAATACCACCTTCAAATCTTGTACAATTAAGTAATTTACAATACCTCCTTTTGAATAATAATAGCCTAAGTGGAAATATCTCTTCGGATATAAGATTACTAAACAATCTTATAAATCTTGATTTGAGTTCTAATCAATTTACTGGAAGTATACCATCAGAAATAGGACAATTAATAAATTTGCAATCGCTTAATTTATCTCGCAATCAAATCAGTGGCGAGATACCAAGTACAATTGGTTCGTTATCAAACCTTAAAAACATCACTCTATCTGTAAACAAATTAACAGGAACCTTACCCCAAGAAATAAGCAATTTAACGAATCTAGAAAGTTTAAGTGTTGGAAACAATAAATTAAGCGGAAATATATATGTAATTACAACGCTAAGAAATCTTACGCATTTTGACATAGAAACTAATGAATTTACCGGAATCATTCCAACTGAAATAGGATTGCTAAATAAGCTTCAATATATATTTACTGCGAGTAATAAATTAAGCGGAAATATCCCTGTTGAAATAGGACAGCTAACGAATCTTATTTATCTTCGATTATCTCAAAATAATCTAAGTGGAAATATACCTTCAGAAATAGGCCAATTAACAAAACTTACAAATTTAGATTTAAGCGGTAATCAACTAGATGGTTCTATTCCAAAGACAATAGGTCAATTAACTCTGATGCAAGACTTAAGATTTGGCGCGAATAAGTTAACAGGACCAATTCCTTCAGAAATAAATTTGTTGACTAATCTTACAATACTTCACGTACAATACAACAAATTAACAGGGAGTATACCTAGTATAAGTCAATTAAAAAAACTTGGAGGGATTTATTTCACTTCTAATGAACTAAGCGGTAATTTACCTGACTTAACCGGTTTACCTCTTTTTAGATATACCGATATAGGTAATAATAAGTTTCGTTTTGTCGATATCGCAGATCAATATACAAATTACAGAAAGCTATCTCAATTTCTTTATGCACCTCAGGCAAAAACAGATACACCTAAGTCAATAAAGGGATTATCTGGAAAAAGTGTAACAATGACTATGTGCGAGGATAATAGATATATCCCAAATGTAGATACTTTTCAATGGTATAAAGATGGTATAAAAATCAATGGTGCCCAATCAAGAGAATATACTATCCAAAATTTGACTTTGGCTAATAATGGGGTTTATCATTGTATTTCTACTCATCCTGTGATAAGTAATCCCTCTAGTCCATCTTATAATCTTATTTTACAAAGAGAATCAATCACATTAAATGTATCAAATTGTCCAACAGTAGCAGGATCAATAACATCAACCACAGAAAAATTCCACACTAATGCAGAAAACAGTTTCGCATTCGAAACTACAGCTACAGGTTTAATATACGAGTGGTCTGTAACTCCTGCAAACGGAACAGCAACATCAAACACACTAAATTCATACACACATACTTTTGCAGATGCAGGAGATTATGAAGTAAAAGTTGTGGCTACAGATTCTATTGGATGTACTACTACATTTACAAAAACGATTAAAGTAGAAGACAGATATTGTGACAAAGAACCTATTGACTTCGCTTTTAATACTACAGAAACTAATTTAACATACAATTGGACAAGTACAGATTCTGTTGGAAATATTGTGCATAGGGAAACAAACGTTACCGGTCTATATACTTTTACACCGCAAGTTGGTGGAGAATATGTAATCGAATTGGTAGCAAGCAGTGCAACTAGCTGTAAAACGTTGTTTAGTAAAACCATCATTATTGATCAATGTACACCTTATATTTCTTGTACAAAAGACAATCCTCTTTCTCCTGAAATACACCGTTTGTTTATTAATATGATAACCAAGCTGGCAAGTACTCCAACGGGAACTGATGTAAATGTCTATGCTCATAAAGAAATTGCAGCCGTAGCACCATACACAGCAGATTTAAGAGCTAAAATTTACAATTTCACGAATACAAGTGAGGCGGTTAGTTTCTCGTTTTCTGCAACCGCTGCCGAAAATGAAATTTATATTCCTAAATCTGCTTCAGGATCGATTACTGCCATTAATTTAGATAAATACAAAGATGCTCTAACATCAACTATTGTTGCAACTAGTTATACCAGCGGAGCCACTAATAATTCAGACGGACATGTTCGTAATATCGATTTTTGTCCTAAAGAATTGTCGTGTATATCTCACATTGCACTTGTTGTAGACGAGTCTGGTTCTCTTGATCTGTCTGAAATTAATAAAATCAAAAAACAATTGAAATTATTTGTTGCACAACAAGCATATACAAATGACGATATAGGATCTAATATTCACGTTTCGATAACGGGAATGTCAGATAGCGATGCCAATACAAGAACTGATTTTATTGCGCCAACTAAAATGACAGCGAGCAATGTTTATCTGTTCAATGCATGGATTGATAGATTAGGAAAAAGATATGGTGAAACTGGTATAAGCCAGGCTTCCGACTACTGGAAAAGTGGTTTAGATGGAGCTTTAGCCTACACCATGAAACCAACCTTTGTTTTAATGATTACTGACGGTTCACAAACTGCAAACGTTCAGGGATTAAAAGAGACTTTTACAAAATTTGATAATAACAATAAAACGGTTACTGTTCCTAAACTTCCTCACTTATACGTAGTGGGAATCGAAAACGGAAATTATGTTGACAGAGATTCCTATACCAGTAAATTGTCCAGAGATTTAGATCCTAATTATAATCCATCTTTAGCATCAAATAGAAGTATAACAGCCAAAACAACACCATTACTAAAAAAATCATTACAGTATTTACTAGGTCTTTCGACAACGGAATTCCCGGTATCAGATATTAATCAATTTAATGTTGGTACCTACTACGGGCACTCGAATTTTGATTTATTAGCTTCAGACGAAACTTATTTTGCTGATAAAGTTGTTACGGGTCAGTTTGCCTGTGGTATTCCTGCTGTAAAGGATTTTTGTGATGACTGTTTCTCTTTCAAACCAGAACCCGGAAAAGAATATATCCTGAGTGCATGGGTTAAAGAAGAATCAGTTGAACAAGTTAAAACGTATACAAATCCATTAATCAAATTAGTGTTTTACAACAATAAGGAAGCATTGGATATCGAGGCTCAAAAAATTGGCGAATTACCAATAAAAGCAAATGGAGATATTATTGACGGATGGCAGCGAGTGGTTCAAAAATTCAAAATTCCAAATAATACAATTACAATAGGTATTGAGTTAGAAAACTTAAGTCCAAGTATTCCGGTTTATTTTGATGATATCAGAATTCATCCTCTTCAGGGAAGTGTAAAATCATTTGTTTACGATCCTGAAACATTCAAATTAATGTCTGAACTGGATGAAAACAATTATAGTACTTTCTATGAATATGATAACGAAGGAGGT
This sequence comes from Flavobacterium sp. Root420, assembly GCF_001427905.1. GTDB lineage: Bacteria > Bacteroidota > Bacteroidia > Flavobacteriales > Flavobacteriaceae > Flavobacterium. Next base: position 67,418 of record NZ_LMEF01000002.1, on the reverse strand, counting down.
TTGGTTCGTGTTAAGAAAGAAACTGCCAAAGGTGTCAAAACCATTCAGGAAACGAGATCTGGAAGTGTAATCAATACAACAACAACAAATCCTTAAAAGTATGCTCAAAAAATTACTATATGTATGGGTTTTATTCACTAGTTGTTTAGCACATACACAGACGGTAAATCAGGTTTTTCAAAAATTAGCCAAACAATATAGTGAAGCTAAACCTTTGCAATACAAATCAAGTTATTCTTTATATAAAGATTTTGAATCCAAAAAAGTCGAAGAAACATATAAAGGAACGTATTATAAAAATGCAAGTAATGAGATTTACACCAAAATTGGAGATACTGAAATGCTGAATTCAAAAGCAGTGTTTCTTAAAATAAGTAACGCCGAAAAAGCAATTGAAATTTCAAATCCGGTTCCGAATTATGCAGGAGATTTTGATATGAAACCGTTACTTGATGTCTGTAAAATTGAAAAATTTGTTGATTATAAGTCGTATTGGGAAATAACGATGGTAGCGAAATCCTTCTCTAGCCTTCCCTATTCAAAAATTGTGGTTCAGGTTACAAAAAGTTATTTCTTGCAAAAACAAACTTTTTATTACAACACGGCAATCAATTTTTCTAAAGATTATCGAAGTCCTGATCCGCATTATCCGAGGTTAGAAATAATCAATACGAATTTTAACAGAAATCCGGTTAACGCGTCGGTTTTTAATACCAAAACCTACTTTACAACATCGGCTAATAAGCAAATTGTTTTAGTAGAGAGATTAAAAAAATACGAGGTTAACGATCAAAGAGTTATTTCCAATAAAAAATAAAAAATAGATATATGTATATCAACAAGCATCTAATAGCATTTATATTTACACTGTTTTCATTGTTTGCATTTAGTCAGCAAGAGGAGACTTTGGGCGGCAGAAAACAAGGAAATGACCTAAACGGACAACCAACATTAACGGTTGCAGACTCTAAATTTGCAAGTTTGGGCCAGAAAAATGTTTTTACTTCAGTTAAACCTGTGGTATCTATTCACTTTGGTTTTAACGATAATCTGGCAGATTTGGCAGCTTATGCCGCTGTATATTATAGTGAAATTGAATTATTAATTAAGCCTATTGATAAGTCTGGTAATCAAATTACGACTTATGTAGACAATACTAATAAAGTAGTAACATATCCAAATCCTTTTAAGATTACATTAAAAATCAAACATGATAATGTAACGAAAGGAAAATCGTTTAATGATTACGCTGTATATCAATTACCTGGGGTTCACAAAGCTGAAGTAACAGTTCAATCTATCAAATATACAGATGCTAATAACGCTGTTTTAAGTATATCAAATTCTCCTGCATATCTTGCTTTAAAGTTTAATACAGAGCGATACTATAATTTACAGTTGACTGCCAATCAATATACAACGGTATTTCCTATATCACATAATCTTATAAAATATAATGGACTAACAGAAACAACTGTTTCTCAAGCTAGTAATGGTGCCGAAGAATTAATCATCAACTGGACAAAAGATGCTGTTGCTCCGGCTGTTGAATATGAACTTGAATGGACATGGATTGATAACTATGGTAAAGAAGGCGATAAATTAACTCCGCAAGAAATTGCCTTAACAGAACAGGATTTTAAACGCAACAGTACAAGAATTCAAACAAAAGAGGTGAGTTATAGAATTCCTCTTATATATTCTAAAGGTTATTTAGTGTATCGTGTAAGACCTATTGGGCGTTTTCTTGACAATACCTCTAAAAACTTTTATGGTCTTTGGTCAAGTGGCTTAACAGATACATTTGCCAAAGTGAGCGACTGGCCTCAAATGGTCGAAATTGACCAGGCTCACGAATTGGGTAAAAAAAACTGGCAATACCAGGCTTCTTTTGCCGAAGACGGAAAAAAGAAGGAAGTTGTAAGTTATTTTGATGGTAGTTTGCGTAATCGTCAAACCGTAACAAAAACAAATACTCCGGGACAGGAAATCTCGGGATCACAAACCATAAATACACAAGGAAAAGCCATTGTTGGCGAGGTTATTTATGATACTCAGGGAAGACCTGCTATTGAAATTTTACCAGCTCCTGTAAATTCGTCAGGAATTCATTTTTACGATGGTTTAAATAAAAATGCCAGCAATTCAATCTATTCTCATAATGATTTTGATTGGGATAATCCGTCAGTTACAGACTGTACTCCAATTCCTGTTTCGATTATGTCTAATGATAATGGTGCCGGTAAATATTATTCAGAAAACAATGCTACTTACGAAAACTATAAAGATTTAGTTCCTAATGCAGGAGGATATCCTTTTTCTCAGGTAGAATATACACCTGATAATACCGGAAGAATTAAAAGAAAAGGTGGTGTTGGAAAAGACCACCAAATTGGTACCGGTCATGAAATGCAATATTTTTACGGGCAGCCAAAACAAGAAGAACTAAACCGTCTTTTTGGTTATAAAGTGGGAGATTTTTCACGTTATAAAAAGAATATTGTTATCGACCCAAATAAACAAGTCAGCGTAAGCTACCTTGATCCTCAGGGAAGAACAGTTGCAACCGCACTTGTAGGGGATAATCCTAAAAATGCAGACGGTACTCAAACTCTTGTTTCTTTGTATGATGAAACTGATGAGACCCTTCATCTTAAAACAACAACCAATTTATTATCAAACAATGATAAATATGCGTCTGGTAATAATGGTATTCAAGAAGATGGTATTCGATTGAATACTCCTGTTGCTGTGGTTAAAGAAGGAGAAATTAAATTTGCTTATACCTTAACAAAAACAGCTGGTTCATTTGCAGACATTTGTCTTACTGCAAAACAATATCCGTTTGTTTATGACTGGTCAATGGGTTTAAAAAATGATTGTGCAAATGAATTGCTTAATCCTTCGGATAAGTTAACTTCAAAAGTTGGTGATTATAGTTTAAACTCTCCTGCTCCTGTTGCTTTGAATTTCGAAAGAGTATATACAGCATTAGACGGTGGTAATTTTCTAAAAGTAGGGACTTATCCTTTAAGCAAAGATCTTCGCATAGATTATGATGCATTAAACAAATATGCTGATGATTATACTGCCCAATTAAAGTTAGATAAAAAATGTTTGCCTGATTATACCGGCTTAGAAGATGACATTACAGAAGAAGATTGTAATGTAACTTGTAAAAGCTGTGAAGAATCATTAGTGTGCGATAATCTTAGTCCGGAAGAATGTGCTGCTTTTAAACTAAAACTTGCTGCTGATCCTGCCGATCTTGGTAAGGTTGCCGATAGAGAATCTCAGGTTTTAGATGCAGAAAAGCAATATGTGATCAAAAATCTAAATGCATTTTTCACAACAAATACATTCGCTTACAACGGCTCACAATTTACAGGAACAGACACTGATCAAAAAGTTATTGCTCAAAAAGATATTCTTCCAAAAGTAACTTCGTATAAACTTGAATTTAGAGGTCTCTTATCCGGATGTCGCGAACTTTGTAAGCAACCTATTAATGTTTGTAATCTTAATTTAGAGATATTATTGGGCGATGTTAGTCCGCACGGACAATATGGTTCTGTAGATGGTTTAGAATCTGAAGATGATGAGATCAATGACCCTGCATCAAGCAAAATCACAGATCCGTTAAGTGTTTTTAACGACCAAAATCAACTTTTACACGGTGGCTATAAAACGGTTACAGATACCGATCCGGTTACTAATGAAACAGAACAAATAAAGGTTTCAAACTACAATTGGAGAAACCCGTTTGAATCTTATAAAAAAGAAGACGGATCAATATTTAAAATTAGAGTGGAATTAATTGGGGATGGAATTTACAAACCAAGTCTGGTTGACAATGTAACTTTAACAGATAACGATCGTGATCCGGATAGTGATGATCCAAATGTATATTTGGTAGAACCTAAATATTTAGAATATGTAGCTGATTTTGTTCCGTTATGGAAACCAAATTGGGCAAATGCCTTATTGCCCTATCACCCTGAATATCAATATTATGTGTACAATTCGGCAATTTGCGAAAAACTAAACACAAATGGCGATAACTCTGATGGCTTTGATGAAAAACTAAGAGAACTTGATTATGTTGATGGTGAAACCGGAGTGATTGAAGATGTAAACAATAAAATATTTGCAACGACAACAGACGGAATAATTTTAAAATTATTAAACATTGATGCTCAAAATGCAGACAGTGATCCTTATTATACTTCTAAAAATAATTTAGAATCTGAAAACGATTTCAGACTTCGAAAAGATTTAATGAGAGAAGCAACAACTATCAATTTTGAGGGTATTAAGATGGCAAATGGCAAAAGATTGAATATGCTGCAAACTTCTTATTATTTTGCTATTTATACGAATGGAATTGCACCTGAATCAGAATATGAAGATTTCGTAAATTTATCTACAGCAGATTTATTGACAAAAATCAGTACTATTCAGGATCCAATCTTAAAACAAAGAATTTGGACTAATTTCAAAACAAATTATATTTCGTTTAAACAAAAAACGAGAACTGTTTTCTCTCATGTTTATGCTGCTACAAAAAACAACTACAATGATTGTATTGGTAACGTTGAAAGTACTGACACTTTTGTCACTTTGTTCAAAAAATATGATGCGGTTAAATATGTTAATAATAAAACTAATTATCAATGGATTACAGAGTTAATAGACAGTATTCCTGATAATCCTGCGATACCAGCCGGAAGTGAAGGAATTGAATGGGCTTGCTCTGAAGAAACTTCAGCATTATATTTAAAAAAAGAAAAACGTTTTATCCCGGCTGATTTCGGATTTGATTCTTCTCTTGAAGATGCTCAGGTTATTGCTGACATAAAAAACAGCACAGAATCTGCCATGTATATGGAGACAGGAAAATGCCCGATGGCTTCTGAAATGGAATTTTTCTTAAAAGGATTGGTAGATACAACAATACAGCCTGATGGACTATTAATTAGTGGTTTCAAAACCACAAGTATGCCATATTTGACTAAAAATTTATTTAATGCACAGGTTAATCCAACCTTTAATTTAGCAACAGCTTCACAAACTCCAAAAATCAAAACTTTTGAAAATGCAGGAGTCTTGAATATTGGTTTTACTTACTTGGGTAATGATATTGCAACACCAATCGAATTAAGATTTGTGAATAATAATTCATACTATCAGGATGCTTGCGGTAACATTCCGGCTGCACCAAAATGGGAAGATATCGTTGGCTTTAAAAGCTTTTACTACATTCCTGAATCTTACGACAGAGAAAACCAAACATACAAATTCCAGATTATTGGAATTGTAAAAAGAAAAGGAACAATATCTGCTTGTGATGCTCCTGAAGAAGTAATTATCGAAGGAACAACAAAAGCGAGAATAGGCGAATGTGGTTATTTAACAGAAGCTCCTTGTGATAAAAAAGAAAGGTTTGACGAATCGTTTAGAAAATTAGTACTTAACCTGCAATCTGCGGGAACGCTTAGAAATGCTGATTTAGACATTACTGCAAATCCTGTTTTTACAGATGGGTATCTATATACTTATTTAGGTATTAAACAAAATGATGTTGTAAAATGGAAAAATACTCCTGAAGGAGTTTCGATTTCTGTAAACGATGAAAAACGTGTTAACTTAAATCTTGGAAGTTATACTTTAGGATCTGAGCGTATTTCTAATATTGTGATAGGAAATCTTCAGGGAGGTTATAACCTTGTAAGAGTAACAACCAGAAGACTACTATTTTCTACCAGACAGATATCCGCAAAAATTACATCAGGAAATACCAGCAGACCACTTTATTTAACATGTTGTTCTCCTTGCGGCGAATGGGATTTAAATGGTGATGGTTTAGGAGATGCATGCGGTGGCGGTGGAAACTGTGGTACAATTGATACAGACGGTGACGGAATTTTTGACAATTGCGACAACTGTCCTAATACCCCAAACCCAAATCAGGAGCCTTGTAACAACTACACTCCTATTACATCTTGTTCTGTAGTAGCGAATGATGAGCTTACTTACGAGAACAACGTAAAAAATATATTGAACGATTTCTTAATTACAAGAAACCATGAAGTTAATGCTGATGGAGATTTCTACAGATCAGGAAGTGTATCTGGTTATAGTCCTATAAGTACTTTTGTAAGAGATTCTAAATTAGTGTCTCATTTCCAAAAAGAAAGAACAAGATATACAGAGAATAACTTTAAACCTGTTGTAATTGACAAATATTCTATTGTTGCTGAAAATACTTTAGTAAGCATCAACTTTGACGAAAATTCAGGTTCTGTTTACAACAGAAACTTCATTAATTTCTACGACATTAATATAAAAAATGCAAGACGTATAAATTATATAGATGTTAAAAGCGACTTAACATTCGTAATTAATTTTGTTGATAGTCAGGGCCGCACGGTAACACAAAACGGTGGTAAAATTTCACATTATACGTTTACAAAAATTACAAGCTCAGAAGCTAAAGCTCCTGCGGTATCTTTCTGTCCGTTTATGTCAGAAACATATCCGCCAAAAACAGCAAGCAAAAAATCAATGAACAGTGCAGACGATTTATATGTTTCTGTTTCTCAGGATGGACAAATCATAGCTGAAAATAAAATGGCATTGTCAGCTAAATCAGCAAAAACTAGTGTTGTAAAATCAATAGAGGCAGAAACACCAACTTTTAGCTGTTCTGATTTATGTATTCCGAGTGCTGTTGCTCCGGTTGTTTGTGGCACAAAATGGTTAACTTTCAGACAGATGATAAACAGTCTTGTTCCGGATTACAAAATACCTGAGAACATGGATGCTAATGCTACGTATTTCTGCGAAGCTAATTTTGGTTACATCAGTACCGATTATTTACAGTATTTAACAAAACTTGAAATAACAAGTATTCAGAATCCATTGTTTTTAACAATCAGTGAGTTTGGTTCAACTAAATTAAGATACGGAAATACCGTAGCAAGTTCTGTTGTAAATGAATACTATAACTATGTCCAGGCACAAAAAGCAATCCCTACTGAAGAATTATTACTTTGGAATCAATTTGCTGATAAATATGTTATTGATAATAAAATTTGTCCGCCGGCCATAATGGTACCTACATTTAGTTTAGAGATACCTGTTGAACCGGGAACTAAAACACCTTGTGAAATCTATGCCAATACAGTGAAAGCGGCAAACAAACAAGAAATTGAAAATACTTTTTATGCAACTAAAAAAGAAGAGTTTAGACAAAACTATCTAAAAGCAGCTTTTGAGGGATTAACAGAAACCTTAACTCAGACTTCGCTTGACAAAGAGTATCAATATACATTATACTACTATGACCAGGCAGGAAACTTAATTCAGACAGTTCCGCCACAAGGAGTACATAGATTAGCACCAAATTCAGACGCTACAATAAAAGATGTCAGAGAAAATAATCCGGAAAAAGTAGACATTACTGCAATAAATGGCGTACCTGTTGCTCCGGATCATAAAATGCAGACACAATACCGTTACAATTCATTAAACCAATTGGTGTGGCAAAAAACACCGGATGGTGGTGAAACTAAATTTGCATACGATGCCTTAGGAAGAATTGTGGCTTCGCAAAATGCAAATCAGTCAAAAACTACACCTTTATTTAGTTATACAAGATATGATGGTCTTGGCCGAATTATAGAAGCAGGACAATTTGAAGTAAAATCTGGTGTTACAATAAACATCAATGAAAACGGAAGATTAGTTTTTGGAACTTCTGCTTCAAATGATTTAGTTCCTGTTGATGCTGTAGAAGATAAATTCCCTTACAGTCAGGGATCACGTTTTGATCAGGTTACTAAAACTTTATACGATATTCCGGTTGAAAATACAACAGATTGGTTTACTTCTTATGCGGCTGATAACAATCACAAAAGAGTTACTGCTGTAATGTATTACAATAAATTATTGGCAGAAGTAACAGAAATTAAAGCATATGATAAATATGACAATGCCATATTATATGATTATGATGTACACGGGAACGTAAAAGAATTAATTCATCACACTAACAATAATCCTACACTAACAAGCTTAAAGCAGGACCGCAAAAAAGTGGTTTATGATTATGATTTAATTAGTGGAAACGTAAATCAGGTAACATATCAGCCAAACAGTACTCAGGACAAATTTATACACCGTTATGAGTATGATGCTGATAATAGAATCAAACAAGTTTACACAAGTAAAGACAATGTAATCTGGGAAAAAGAAGCAAATTATCTTTACTACGAACATGGTCCATTGGCACGTGTAGAAATTGGAGATAAAAATGTTCAGGGATTAGACTATATCTATACTTTACAAGGCTGGTTAAAAGGAGTTAACTCAGAAAGACTTGGTTCTCAATACGACGCAGGTAAAGACGGATTAGTTGTTGCCAAAGATGCTTTTGGTTTTGCGTTAAACTATTACACCGGAGATTATAAATCAAGATTTAATGTTGCCGATGATAGTACTATAGATAATAATGTATTTAATTTCAGTAAAGGAACTAACAATCTTCAGGGAGATTTTAACTTATACAATGGTAACATCAAAGAGATGGTAACATCATTATTAGGTACAGATCAGCAGCCAATTCCTACCCAGTTTAATTATTATAAATACGATCAGCTTAATCGTATTAAGAGCATGAACTCTAAAGCGATTTCGTATGCTGCAGGAGGCGTGGCTAATACAGCTGTAGAAGGATTTAAAAGCGATTACAGCTATGATAGAAATGGTAACATTACATCTCTAAACAGTTGGGCGCCTTTGGCTAATGGTGCATTAAACACAACCAAAATGGATCAGCTTACTTATAATTATTTAGCTGGTACCAATAAACTAACGCATGTTAATGATGCTGTTCCTAACAAAGATTTTACTAATGATCCTAATAATCCTGACGATACATCATTGGATATTGACAACCAAAATGCCAATAACTATGAATATGACGAAATTGGTCAACTAGTCAAAGATGCCAAAGAAAATTTAGATGAAATCAAATGGCGCGTCGATGGTAAAGTAGAATCGGTTACAAAAAGTAAAGGAAAAACGAATCAGGTTGTTATTAGTTTTGAATATGATGGTTTGGGAAACAGAACTGCAAAAAAAGTAACTACTGCTTCAGCAACTAATACTACTTATTACCAACGTGATGCTCAAGGAAATGTACTAAGTACTTATAAAATGGTTAACAATGGTTCAACTACCAAATACTATCTTATTGAACAGGATATTTATGGAAGCAGTCGCTTAGGAGTTGAAAGAGGCGAAAAAGAAATTACAGGTGATGTTGCATCAGCACTTAAAAATTCAAAAGTAATTTTAACAAACGATAAAAATGCAATTGCTGCAAAAGCTGCCGAAACAACAGGAACCTGGGGATTAGGATTTACTGCTGATGGAGCTTCTGCTTTATGGCCGGTAAATACGAAAAATGCAATTAACTTATTTGATAACAAATCACCAAAAACAGAGGCGGTATCTATAAGTACGCATTTAAAAATTGATGCAAATACACCAGATGTAAATACTTTGGCTGCATTACACGGATCTTCTACTGAAGGAAATTTCCCTGGTGACGGCTCAATATCGTACAGAAGTTCGATTGTAGTTGGAGTTAAAAAAACAGGCACAGGGTATACGCCAACTGTTTCGTTAATAAAATACCATCGTAACCATAATAAGTACAAAAAAGTTATAAAATTAAAAAAACGTACCCGTTACTCTTTTAGAAGTTATGCAAGCGTTGTAGATTATGAAGTAAGACCAGCAGACAGACCAGATATGCCTATTCTATCTATACCAGAAAAAGAATGGGATTTAAAAGCTGATATTAAATTAAATCAGGCAACATCAAATTATGATATTACAATTAATCTTAATGGTAATATATATACCGCAGTTGCTTCTCAGTCTCGTAACATTTTAACGGGAGAAGAAAACAAAGGTTTTGAAAACAACGACTCAAAACTTAAAATCGTAGTACCACAAAATACATTGGGTGGTACAGTTATCGAATATCGTCCGGCAGGAGAAGGTAAAGAAATACGTAATGCTCTTAGATCAGAAGTTTGTGATTTTACTTATAGTATAAATAACGGAGAAGAACCGGAAGATATTAAAGTTAATAAATTTGCACTTGATGAAGGAGGAATAAACACTACTTCAACATCTGACACCAATATTAAAATGACTTTATCCGGTGTTGCTTTTGCTAACACCTATTGCAGCAATCCTGATGAAGACACCGATGGTGACGGTATTATAAATACCCAAGATAACTGTCCGTTTATATTTAATCCTTTACAGGAAGACGGAGATAAAGATGGTGTTGGTGATGTTTGTGATAATTGTATTGCTATAGCAAATGGAAAAGATCAAAAAGACGTTGCCGGTGTGGGCAATCAATTAGACACAGACGGAGATGGTCGTGGAGATGCATGTGATAATTGCATAAAAACACCTAACTTTGATCAAATTGATTCTGATAGAGATCTTGTTGGTGATGTTTGTGATAATTGTAGAGGAAAAGCCAATGCAGATCAAAAAGATACAAATGCAAACGGAATTGGAGATATCTGTGAAGGAGAAGACCAAGGTGAAGGAAACGAAGAAGTGGCATCAAGCCCATTAACTTCATATCGTTTTGTTGGAGATAAAAACTATGAGTTATCGAACCATTTAGGAAACGTACTTTCTGTAATTACAGATCGTCCTTTATTCACTTACAGTGGTCAAACTTATAGCTTCAGTCCAGACGTTCTTACGTTCTCAGATTACTATCCTTTTGGAATGCTGGTGCCAAACCGTCATGAAGATGCGAAAGAGTATCGCTATGGGTTCCAGGGACAGGAGAAAGATGATGAGATTAGAGGAGGTGATGGGAATTCGATGAACTATACATNCCGTCATGAAGATGCGAAAGAGTATCGCTATGGGTTCCAGGGACAGGAGAAAGATGATGAGATTAGAGGAGGTGATGGGAATTCGATGAACTATACATATCGTATGCAGGACACTAGAATTGGTAGGTTTTTTGCCGTGGATCCACTTGAAAAGAAATATTCATACAATAGTCCGTATGCATTTAGCGAAAATAGAATAATGGATAAGATTGAACTTGAAGGTCTTGAAGCAGCAGATCTTATGAAAGATGGTCAATTTGTAAATATGGGCACTCAAGCGGAATTACAATTATTGAATAGTAATGATTATGAAAAATGGGCAGATATGTTAGCATATGAAAAGAGCATACCTCTAATAAACGCTATTTCTCAAGCAAAGGATATTAATATAAGTTACGACCAGAAAATGAAAAATGCCGCTGGAGATTTATTGAATACTGATTATTACGCTGTTAAAATCACTAAATTGCCTACAAATTTTTCTGGTGCCGATTTATATACTCATATAAGACAGAATTTAGGAAACTTTATTGACCCTTCTATATCCGTATTAGAATTTCCTCAATATGATGATTTTTCAAAGAAAAAGTGGCTTAGTAATAATCCTTCAGGAGCTGTTATGTCTTTTGTGGCCGGATTGGATACTGCCCCTGTATTAACGACACTTGCACAGGGTACACATTGGGTTTTTACACCTGTAGTAACTTTTATGGATTTGCAACACCCATTAGCAGGTCATAGAGAATTTGGATTAACAAATAATGGAGATAAATCGTACACCTTTTACACAAGAGGTGTTGACAGACTGTTTGGATTATTTGATACTTTATATAATGCAAAAAATCTAGAGGGATCTGCTTTTTTCAAACAAGCAGATCAAATATGGAACTATGTCATGGATGAAATTGTTAAATTTATTAATAATAACGGTGGTGAAGCAACGAAAACTCATAATTTTAATAGGAGAATTGATTGGGATAAAGACGTTAAAGATGAAGATAAATAACTAATTATGGTATATTTAAATAAAAACACTAGTATAATTTTACTAATTTTATTATTCATAAGCCTAGCGTATAGCTTGTTTTTTGTATTCATGATTGTGTATAATCTGCCAAGAGGCTTTTATAGCTACCTCGATTCTTTTCTTTATGGATATTTTTTGCATATGCCTGTATGGATAATAATCTTTGCAGTTGCCTGGAAATTAAGTAAATATTTCATAAAGTTAAATTATGTAAAACTTAAAAAACTTGTATTCTTTATTGCTGTATGTATAATCTTATGTTTGATTTTATCACATAAGCTACAGATTTACGTAGACTATATTTACATGCCTTTTTTAGTTCTAGACTTCTTTCTTTTTTTTCTTATTTCAAGAATCACTATTAAAAAAATAAAAGATATAAGATAATTTTATAAGTAAAAGAATTAGAGTTTATATTTAATCAAAAAAACTACATATATAAATGTGTAGTTTTTTGATTTTATAAACAAATGATTCTCATTTTGATTGATATTTTATGAAAAAAACTCATCCAATTGTTCCTCTATTCAAACAGTTTATAAAAGAAACCGAAACAGGTAAACGACTTAAAAAGAATGGTGAAAAAATAAAACCAGGTTCGATACAAAATTATTATTATGTATTAAATAATCTAATTCAGTTTTCTAGTGATACAAAATTTGAATTACGCATTTGTGATGCATCCAAACTAGATAAACGCGAACTCACATCTGAGAAAAGTTATTGGAAAAAATTCTATCAAAAGTTTACCGAGTTTTTATACAAAAAAGGTTGTCACGATAATTATGTGGGTGCCAATATTAAAGTAATTCGAGTATTTTTTAATTATTTGAAAAATGATAAAGATATCATTACCGGTGATTTTCAAAGATTATTCTATGTTCGAAAAGAAGAGATTGAAATTTTTGTTCTTTCTCCAGAACAACTAAAATTTTTAATACACGATAAAGAATTTGAACAAACACTTATTCCTAGTCATAAGAGAATTAAGGATATTTTTGTTTTTGGCTGTACTACAGGATTAAGATATTCAGACATTTTTTTGCTGACAAATAAAAACTTCGAACAAATGGAAGGAGATTGGTATTTGAAACTAAAATCTCAAAAAACAAAAACTTTTAGTTTTATCAAGCTTTCGGCTTATGCGGTTACTATTTTTCAACGTTATAAAACTACAAATAATAAAACAACCCTTTTTGGAACTATTAGTTTATTCAATTTTAATAAAAGTTTAAAGCAAATTGGTGAACAGGCTGGTTTTACGATGCCCATAGAGGTTTCTCGTGAAAAACAAGGTAAAACCCAAAAATTAACTAAGAAAACAGATACATCAAAAAACCGTTTTTGCGATAAAATGAGTTCACACATGATGCGACGAACTGCAATTACTACTTTACTTATTTTAGGAATGCCTGAACATTTAGTACGAAAAATTAGTGGACATAGCAATGCGAGTAGCTCTTTCAATCGCTATGTTCATTATGCGCAAGCTTATATGGATAAAGAGATTGAGAAAGTGCATAGTAAATTGGAGAGTTACTAAACTTAAAATCTAATACCAGAATCATATCCAGTATTAGTTTTCCTTATTTTAATTTGTGCTTTTTATAGCTCATCGATGCGGGTGCGAAGTCAGGAGACATTCACATAGCACGTTTACAAGTTTATTCTTTAATATAAACTCTTCGCAAGCGGAGAAGTAATTAATATAAAACTACGCCTTTTAGAGTTGTAGTTTTATATTAAACTTTTCAATTTTCTGTCCAAATTATATTTGTTCTAATCTTTTTATTCATATCCATTTTACTCAGTTACGCGAGTAAAAATTATTCTCTTATAATCTCCTGATCTGTCTAAATAGCAATAAAATGTAATTTCATTATTTTCATCACAGCAAATAGATATCTTGTCTTTTGTGCCATTTTCATTCATTAACAGTATATTAATAACCAATCCATTTTCTTCCAACAACCATTTCCCCTTTTGATCAATAAACGGTAGCCTTTTTGAAAACTCATATGTTCCATCTTCTTTTAATTTAAGAGTTAAATCTTTAATCAATTCAATTTTTTTGGAATCTGAGCTATATTGATTAATTAAATAAATTCCTACGGTCCTTTTTCCATATCCATTTGGATCATTAATTAGATAATAGATTAAACTAGCAAACAATAGCATTATAAACAAGGCAAATAGAAGTACATTAAGATTTTTTTTGCGGTTTCGTTTTTTTATTTTCACTTTTATTCTTTGGTTTATTTTCCTCTAATGACTTTTTTGATACTGTAAAGCTAAATGTTTGACTTATATTTCCAAAAGGTACATTTTCGTTTTCTTTTCTAACATAGGATTTTGGATAGTATTTCTCTTTGTCCCAAAAGAAAAGTTCTTTTCCAAATGCACCTGATGTCAAACTAGTGATGTTAAAAATTTGAACTTGAAGATCATCCTTTTTTGGACTTATTACAATAGTTCCAGAACCAACAAAACCGGTGATGGAGAATAAAGTACTATTCTTATTTGCGTCTTTTGCCAGCTCTGAAAATCCGAATGAGAACTGCTGAGCTGCACCATTACTTGATTTATACTCCTCTAATGCCTTTTTAACAATATCAGAATCTTTAAATTTTGAACTTATTATTCCATTTTCAGGAAAAACATAATTTTCAGGACCTGTTCCGTTAAAGAAATTATAAGTTAATGAGCCTACAACATAAGCCTCGTAATTGTTGAATTTTTTCGAATTAGATTCATCAACAAAATATGATTCACTATTATTAACATACATATTGTATGTATTAGCAGATTCTGTACTCGTATCAGTGATGTATGTGAATCCATTATAAGTTTTTGTATTTAAGAAGCAAGAAGTTCCATCGTCATTATAATCACCTTTTAAAATAGATTGATCCCTTGTCAAAGGTCCATTCATTCTATTTGTGTTTTGAACAGATTGATAAACAATATTTGCAACAGTAGTCATTGCCAGTTCTTCAGATTTACTTGGGATTTTTGGATTTTTATTGGGTTCTTCCCCTTCTAACTCAGTTGTCTTAATAACTCTATTTCCTGAAAAAACATATGGAGACCAATAAGGATACTTAGATAATAACGGATCCACGGCAAAAAACCTACCAATTCTAGTGTCCTGCATTAATCTCATCATCTTTCTCCTGTCCCTGGAACCCATAGCGATACTCTTTCGCATCTTCATGACGGTTTGGCACCAGCATTCCAAAAGGATAGTAATCTAAATCACTTTTAAGTCAATATATAAAAGAACTCACGCAACAAAACAATATCTAAAAAATGCGTCAAAAGGCAATTTTCAGCTTTTCAAAGATAGAAAATTACTGGTATTTCAGTGTTAATTTAATGGTGCAAAAGAGGAATTCTAATTTCGATTCCATAACATTTCTTTATCATTAAAAAACCTACAGAATTTATTTGTAAAAGAATTTTAAAAGTTTATCTTGCCCCAGTTTTATTAAAAAAAATACCACATTGAAAACAAAAGTATTATCCGGCTTTTTACTGCTTTTTTTTAGTCTTTTTTTGGTTTCTTTTTCAGATCCGTATGCCATTAAACGCATTTCTGATGCCAACTTCAGATATGAATTTTACACTACTGATAAAATAATAAAGGTAAAAGACCATAAAATATACTATTGGTTTAAAGGCGGTGCAATTCATAGTGCCGAATCGGGTATTGCCGGAACTTTGCTTCACCATAAATTTCTAAAAATGTATCATAGCAATCAGCTGGCTGAACAAGGTCAGTTTAAAGAAGGCTTAAAAGTAGGAATCTGGAAAACCTGGCATCAAAACGGAACAATTGAATCTGTTCAAAAATGGAAAAAAGGTTTAAAATGTGGCAACTATTTACGTTATGATCAAAATGGTGCTCTTGCCGAAACCGGAAAATACAGCAATGATTTAAAAACCGGTAAATGGGTAAACTTCGAAAAGAAAGATACGCTTGTTTACAAAAAAGGAACTCTTATTATCAAAAAACAAAAACTGTCTAAATCTCAGGAATACAAACTAAAAGAAGAACAGGCTAAAATTGAAAAATCTCAAAAAGAAGCAAAAGAACTTGAAATTACTCAGGATTCTAACACTTTAACTTCATACAAAACGGCAACCAAAGAAAAAGAAAAAGCCGAAAAAGAAAGAATAGCAAAAGAAAAAGCAGCGCAAAAAGAAAAGAAAAAAGCAGCTGATAAAGCTTCAAAGAAAGATTCTAAAATAAAATCTTTCTTTAAAAACATATTTACAAAAAAGCAATAAACTAATGGTCAAAGCTCATAGTTTATTATATGCCATTTACATCTGCTTAATCGTATCCATAATTTGCGGTGCATTGTTGTATTTTGCTAATTTGTACAATCAGCTTAACTTATATTACAATTTACAGGAAGAATTATATATTCAAAACCAATCCGTCGTAAATTTTGCCTTGGGAAATAAAATTATTCCGCAAGAAATTGAAAAAGATGAAAACTCAGGAATAGAAGGACGTTACAAAACCAAATCTTACGGTTTACTCACACTTTTACTGGCTGAATCATCTGTAGGAAATGATACTGTAACCTCAGCCCATTTTGTTGGAAGTTATATTACAGACAAAACTGCTATTTATTTAACCAATATATCCAAATCACTTAGCTATTCAGGAACCGTTACTTTAACAGGAAACAGCGAATTGCCTTCAGATTTTATTGAAACCGCCTATATTAACAACAGCGCAAATAAGTTTACAAATAATGGAAAAATCACCGTTTCGGATATTAGATTACCTGAAATAAATCCTGATTTTGAAAAAATATTTGAGCACACAGACGGTGTAAAAACGGCTTTAAAAGATGTCGAAAAACCTAAAGATTCACTTTATTACAATTCATTCTTTAATGAAACCAAGGATATTTATGTAAACTCGTCACTTTCTAATATTATTTTTAAAGGCAATTTTATTCTGAGATCAAAAGACTCTATCCGAATTCAAAAAAGTACAGTTCTGGAAGATGTTATTCTTATTGCACCAAAAATAACTTTCGAAGCAGGATTTAAAGGAACCGTTCAGGCATTTGCTACAAAAGGTATTGAACTTGAAGAAAAAGTAATTTTGAACTATCCCTCCGTTGTATGTGTTTACAACAAAAATGAAGAAGAAAGCAAAATCGTTATAAAAAAAGAATGTACAATAAGCGGTGCCGTTGTTCTTTTTGGCAATTCCCCTGATGATTTGGACAAAAGCAGTATTGAGATAGCCGAAGAAGGATTAATTTTTGGCGATATTTATTGTAGTGGAAAACTAGCCTTAAGAAGTAATGTTTACGGTTCTGTTTACACCAATCGGTTTTTTGTAAAAACAATGGCTTCGTCTTACGACAATACCATTAGCGATGTCGAAATAAATGCCAACAAACGACCTGCTTACTTTATTTCGATTCCTTTATTTAACAATCAAAAAACGGGCTATGGTATTCTTAAAAAAGTATTGTAGTCTAAAAGCAAACTCCATACTGGAGTCGGTAATCGCGTTAACCATTATTTCGATTTGCCTGTATTTTGCTATTTTGATTTTTGCTTCTGTTTTTACACCCAGAACATCGGCTAAGTTTTACAGCACTCAAAACAAAGTAAATGAACTGTTTTTTTTATCTCAATTAAAAAATGATTCGCTGCAATACGAAACTTCAAATGAAAATCTTTTGATAGAAGAAGAAATTGTAAATGATCATTTAAAAAAGATTTCGGTACAATATAAAGATAGCACACAATTTAAATTCGAAAAAAATTTTTATGTCGAAAACAACCCTTAATCAGAAAAATTTGATTCCGGCATTTTCGATTATAGAAACAATTGTCGGCATGGCTATTACAGCAATTATTATGGGAATATTATTTGTCATATTTAATATCGTAACAGAACGAATGATCGATTTTAAAAATCAGAATCAATTAGTAAACGATTTAAACCGATTAACTTATAGCCTTAATAAAGATATTTTCGAAAAAGAAAAAATGACCAGAATTGATAATGAATTATTTTTTAAAGGATATGCCGGAGAAAAAGTAACCTATAATTTTCAGGAAGATTTTACAATAAGAACTCACGAAACATTTATAGACACTTTTAAAATTAAATTAAAGCAAATCGTTATCGATACTGTCAGGAATAAATCGCAGCAATTATTATTTCAAAAACTAAAATTAAATGTAGAAATTAATGAAAACCCCTCTTCTTTAAATTTCTACAAAAGAGTTTATGCTAATGAATTATTACAAAAAATACCAAAATAATGAGTCTCGATTTAAGCACATATAAAGCACCAAAAGCAGAAAAAACTGATTTTAAATTACCATCAGCTGGTACGTCATTTCAATTTTCGAAAAAACTTTCTGACAAGAAGAAAGAAATTTTTTACAGAGAATTGGGCATGCTGCTAAAATCTGGTGTTGACTTTAAAAAAGCGCTAGAAATTATTAGTAATCAGTCGACTAATAATTTTGAGAGAGAAATTATAATTCAAATTAAAGACAAAGTTATTTCAGGAAGAAGTATTTATGAGTCGATGCGCGAAACAAATCAATTCTCGGCATACGAATATTACAGTATTCAGATTGGTGAAGAAACCAGAAAACTGGAAGAAGTTTTAGGCGAACTTCAAAAATACTTCAATCGAAAAATTCAGATGAAAAGACAGATTGTTTCTGTTTTGACCTATCCGGCAATTGTAATGCTTGTTACGATTCTGGTACTTTATTTTATGCTGAATAAAGTTGTACCGAT
Source organism: Flavobacterium sp. Root420 (assembly GCF_001427905.1). Taxonomy (GTDB): domain Bacteria; phylum Bacteroidota; class Bacteroidia; order Flavobacteriales; family Flavobacteriaceae; genus Flavobacterium. The sequence goes on along the minus strand of NZ_LMEF01000002.1, from coordinate 48,655 downwards.
GTTTAGCTCCGTCTTTAAACAGTTTGGAAGCGAATTACCAAAAAGCACGCAGATTATTATAAAAATATCCAATCATTCAGGTGCCATTTTTACAGTGGTAATTGCTGTAATTATTGGGTTGATCATCACGCATGCCTTGTTGAAGGAAAAAGATTTTTACAGAGCTCTTACCACTAAAATGATTCTGCGAATTCCGTATTTTGGAAACCTGATTAGAAAAATCTACATCTCACGTTTTTGTCAGGCTATGAATTTATTAATTACATCAAAAACAACTTTAATAAACTCTTTATCGCTTACGGCAAAAATGATTGGATTTTATCCCATCGAAATGGCAATTCACGAAATAAAAGAGGATATAACCCGTGGTGCCTCTTTAAACGAAAGTTTAAAAAAACACAATGTATTCGAAAACAAAATGGTTTCGATGGTTGAAGTTGCCGAACAGGTAAATCAGTTAGAAACTATGTTTGAGCGACTTACAGAACAATATAATGAAGAGATTAATCATCAGACAAAAATGATTGGTGTTATTCTCGAACCCATGATAATCATTGTTATCGGAGTAATTGTAGGTGTAATTATGGTGTCAATGTACGCACCAATGTTTGATTTAAGTAAAATAATAAATAAATAGTAATAGTTTCATTACAATTTGTATTTTTGCCGCCAAAGTATTAACATATTTTAATAAATAAATGCATACAAATGTTAGATAAGATCAAAAAATTATTAAAAAATAGCCAAAAAGCTACAATTAAAGCATACTCATTAACAGAGATCTTAATTGTATTATGCATTATCGGAATACTACTTTTAATGGTTTTACCCAATCAAACTTCAGTAATTGGTCAGGCGAAAGCTATTGAAGCACAAGCGATGCTTAATCAGTTGTATGGCCTGGAAAAAAGTCATTTTTACAGACATTCAAAATATTCAAACAGCCTGGAAGAACTAGGTTTTGAACAAGAGCAAACTGTAGACGAAGGCGGACAAGCCGTATATAAAATTGAAATTATTGAAGCCTCAAATGATTCTTTTGTGGCCAGAGCAACCGCAACATCAGATCTGGATGGAGATGGCAATTTTAATACCTGGGAAATAGACAGTAAAAAAATGTTAACCGAAGTAACAAAAGAATAAACTTGAAAATAACTTTACTTTGTTTATCAATTACTTTATTGTTTGTATTTTTTCAGGATTGGAAATACAGGCGCATTCATGTAGTATTACCTGTTGCGATCTTTCTTTTGTCTATTTACATAACACATACAAAACCTCCGTTATTTAAAAACCTCCTTTTAAACGGAGCCTTTTTTCTTATTACATTAATTGTACTTGTTTTTTATATGAGTATTAAAAACAAACAATTCCTAAATCCATTTGAACATTATTTTGGACTAGGTGATTTATTATTTTACATAGCTATTACTCCCCTGTTTATATTGCCAAATTTTATTTTATTTTTTATTCTGTCTATGATTTTTGCTTTGCTGTTACAATTCGTATTTAAAAAAATCATTCACGAAAATACCGTTCCATTGGCAGGATTTTCGGCATTATTTTTATTTATTATTCTGATAAAAGATTACTTATCTATTTATCAAAAACTTACTCTGATATAAATTATGCAGGATATCACCATTCTTTCAGAAAACCAGCATATTGTGTCAAGTGATCTTGCCAATCAATATCGAATATTACCAAAATCTGTTACTGACAATACTCTGGAACTGTATATTGATGATTCTTATAATAACGAAGAGGCCAAAGAAGAATTAGAACTTTTTTTAGGCAAAAACATTGTCTTTACACCTGTTGAATCTTATGAAATAGAAAAAGCACTTTCTATTTATTATAGAAAAGAACGTGGAGATAATTCTAATAAATCATTAAATTTTGACAAAGGAGATTTCCTGGAAAATTTATTGGAAGAAGCCAAATCCTTAAAATGTAGTGATATACATTTTGAAGTTTATGAAAATTCTGCCCGAATTAGATTTAGAATCGACGGGCAATTAATTGAACGCTATAAAGTTGAACGCGAAAATTATCTTGAATTAGTCAACAAAATAAAAATAAAGGCTAAACTTAATATTACAGAAAAAAGATTACCACAAGACGGAAGGATTACTAATGATTCATTTGACATCAGGGTTTCTATATTACCAACTCTATTTGGCGAAAAAATAGTAATGCGTTTATTAGGTCAGGATGCTTCGAATATTGACTTGAGCACACTTGGCCTACAAAAAGAAGAATTGGAACATTATCTGGAAGCTGTAAAAAAACCAAATGGAATTATTTTAATCAGCGGCCCGACAGGTTCAGGAAAAACAACAACCCTTTATGCGACACTGCGATTACTTAATGATAGCCGTAGAAACATAGTAACTGTCGAGGATCCTATAGAATACACTTTAAAAGGAATTAATCAGGTACAACTAAAAGAAGATATTGGCTTAACCTTTTCATCGGCATTAAAATCATTTTTACGACAAGATCCGGATGTAATCATGTTAGGAGAAATTCGAGATTCTGAAACTGCTTTAATGGCGATCAGAGCGTCTTTGACCGGACATTTAGTATTATCAACAATTCATACCAATTCGGCAATAGGCACAATTTCAAGATTGATCGATATGGGCGTTCCCTCCTATTTAATTGCCGAAACCTTAAATCTATCTGTAGCGCAACGATTAATTCGAAAACTTTGTAATAATTGTAAAAAAGAAGCTCTTTTTACAAAAAAAGATTTTCCAATGAATTACCAATTTCCATATGAAATAACATCATATTACAAACCAGTTGGATGCAATCAGTGTTTTCATACCGGATACAAAGGAAGAACTGCAATTTATGAAGTCCTTACAATTGATACGTTAATTGCCGAAGCGATAAAAAACAATACGGTTACTGAATTATTCAGCAACGACGAAAATTACAAATCACTATCAGAAAAAGCTTTTGATATTTTGGCCGAAGGAGAGACGGCTTTAGAAGAAATATATTCTATTTTAATTAACTTATAAATAAATGTTTAAAAAATTAGGTTACGTAATTATTGTACTATTTTTTACAAATAGTATTATTGCACAACAAGATATAAACGAATTAAGCAAACAATTTGATGCTCTTTCTATACAAAAGAAAGGTCTTAATGAAACTATTAAAATAGATGTTTCTGGCTTAACACTTCATGATTTTATTTCTTCAATTGCCGAAGAACATCAACTAAATATTGATGTCGACACTGATTTAAATCAGACTGTATCCAATAACTTTTTTGATGTTACTGTAAAAGATGTTTTTATACATCTTGTACAGAAATATGATCTTGAAGTTTCTTTTATGAATAATATTATTCTTTTCAAAAAAAGAAAAGCCGTCACTATTGTCGCGAAAAAGCTTCCAAAAGTAATTGATGTAAGCTATAGTTCTCAAAATGATTTTCTTTCTGTTAAATTAGAAAACGATACATTATCAGCAGTTGCAAAAGCAATTATTGATAAATCAGGTAAGAATTTAATATTGGCAACCGATGTCAAAAATCTTCGTGTATCTTCTTATATCTTAAATCGTCCTTTTGACCAGGTTATAGAAATGATGTCAAAATCGAATGATTTAATTGCTACTAAAGACGAAAATGGTTTCTATTTTATAGAAAAAAACAAAGACGGAACAATTTCTCTAAACAGCACTAGCCAAAAAGCAAAACAACCAAAAGCCAGTAACGGATTGCCTGGTTATTATGAGGTAAACTTAACTAAAAACGGCCTTTTGTCTGTAAAGGCATATATCGCTGATGCATCTGATTTATTGACCGAAGCCGCAGAAAAATTACATGTTAATTATTTTTTATATAATAAACCTGAAAATGAAAAAACGACACTTTCTGCAGACAACATTACGTTCGACGAACTATTATTTCACATCTTTAAAGGAAAAAAATATACCTATAAAAAACAGGACAATTTATATTTAATTGGAGAAGAAGTTTCTGAAGGATTAAGAGCAACAGAAATAATTCAATTAGAAAACAGGTCTATTGAATTGGTACTTCCTTCATTGCCTAAAGTCTTTTCGGACAAACTTGAAATTAAAGAATTTGTAGAATTAAACGCATTAGTTGCTTCAGGGTCAAAATCAATACTTGAAGAATTAAAACTATATATCAAACAAATTGATAAAATAGTGCCAATGGTTCAAATTGAAGTTATCATCGTTCAATACAATAAATCGCACGATGTCCAAACAGGAATGAAAGCGGGACTTGACAAAATCAATAAACAAGTTACCTCAGGAACATTATTTCCAACAACAGATGTCACTGTAAACTCAACCTCGGTAAACAGCTTAATTGAGGCATTTAATGGTTTCGGAATCTTTAAACTCGGAAAAGTAACTGAAGCCTTTTATCTAAATTTAAAATTGCTTGAAAACAATTCTATCGTCAAAGTAGAATCAACTCCAAAAATTGCTACCATTAGTGGTCACGAAGCGAAGTTGTCTATTGGAGAAACAAGTTACTATTTTGAACAAAGTAACCGTTTAATCAACAGTAACATCGGAAACGACATCTTAAATTCAGGAACCTGGAAATCTACAGATGCCAACTTAAGTCTTTCTATAAAACCTTTCGTTTCTATGGATGAGAATGTAACACTTACTATAGTAGTCGAAAAAAGCTCTTTCTTAGGAAGAGCCGGAGAAACTGCACCTCCTGGAAAAGCAACGCAAAAATTTGAATCTTTAGTCCGTGTTAAAAATGGAGAAATGATACTGTTAGGCGGTTTAGATGAATTGAAAAAAGAAGATTCTGGCTCAGGAACTCCTTTATTATCCAGAATACCAATTATTAAGTGGTTCTTTAGCAGTAGAAAGAAAGGAAAAACCAATTCAAAATTGCACATTTTTATTAAACCAACAGTGGTATATTAATGATTACATTTTTATCTAAAATAATAAAATTAAACAACTTACATGTAATTGGAATCATTAAGAAAGATAATGAGGAAACTTATTATGTTCTTACTGTAAAGAAAAAAGGAACTAAAATTGATATTGTAAGTGCGGTTTCATTTGATACATTTGAAAAAATCGCCCAAAACATTGATCTCAAAATTCCTGTGCTTCTGGCTATCGATGGAAAAGGGATTTTAAACAAAGAAATAAATTTCAATAATGAAACCGACGTAACCTGGTATAAAAACATTGATTTCGAATCAATCTATTATACGAGTTTAATTGGATCTAATAGCAACTTTATCAGTTTTTGCAGAAAAAACATTGTAGAAGAGATCACTGAAAAGTTTCTGAAAAAGGGTTTTCAGGTAGTAGATATTTATGTAGGTTCGTTTTTGTCGGGTTTATTACATAATGCCATAAAAAAGGATTTTATCACATCAAATGATATCGTCCTGCAATTTGAAAACGGAAAAGTAGCAAACTTTACAAAACAAACCGAACCGTTAAAAATAGAAGAATATAAACTAGGAAAAGAAACTATTTCGAGTAATTTCCTGCCCCTTTATGGTATCATTGTACACTTTTTTGTTCCGTTGAAGGAAGTTGAAAAAACAAAAAATGATGCTTTAAATACCGAAGAGATTATTTATAAAAAAGCATTCAACATTTTAGGAATCACAATGCTTGTTGGTTTTTTAACAAGTTTACTTATAAGTTATTTTCTAATACAATATTACGGTTCAAAAAATGCCGAATTGAACCTTCAGAATGTATATTCTAATCAATCCTATCAGTTAATACTTGATCTGGAAAAACAAAAGGAAAACAAACAAAAGCTTTTAAGGGAATCTGGTTTTTTATCAGCAAAATTTCTTTCTTTTTATAGCTACGAAATAATCAAGGAAATTCCACATGATATTTCATTAACCGATTTAAATATAATTCCAATAAACAAAGAAATAAAAGCGAATCAGAAAATAAGTTTTGATGCAAAAACTGTCATTATTAAAGGAGAAACTTTCAATGAATCTTCGTTTAACAATTGGATGGATAAATTGAAAAAAATGAGTTGGCTTAAAAATTTTGAAATTATAAGCTTTAAAAAAGACAAGAAAAATAAATCTCAATTTGAAATAAAAATCACGATAAAAGATGTTTGAGAAATATTCCTATAAAAAGAAATTTACGATACTATTATTAGTCTTTTTTATGCTTTTGATAACGGCATATAAAAGATCTTTTCACACTTTATTCCAGGTAATAAACGAATACAAAACATTGTCTGACAAAACTAACGACATCAATAAAAAATCCAATAGTACAGAGAAATTAATAAAAGAAATTAACTACTTAGACCGTGTTACAGGAAAAGAAGGAGTTACAAAAGAGATTGTTCAGCAAGGAATAATTAGTTTTGCCTCTACAGAGGATCCTGAAATTTCCATTAACGATTTGCAATCCTCTCACGTTTTTTCTGATGAAAATTATCGAATAATAAGCAATCAGCTTGATGTAACCGGAAATTGTAATCAACTAATGTCCCTGGGTTATAATTTTGAAAAAAAGTTTGATTTTTCCAGAATTGTCAGCATGAATTTTTACACGACCAAAAAAAACAATACTTCTGAAGTTTTACATTTAAAAATGATTTTTCAAAATTATGAAAACAATAAATAAAATTATACTTACTCTTTTTACTCTTTCAATAATGTCTTGTGACGATGTTTTTGAAGAAGATATTTCAGATGATATAATAGAAATAGTTTCTCCAAAAGATAAAACTACGATCGAGAGCAACGTTGTTAATTTTCAATGGAATACTCTTGAAGGAGCAAAAAAATATCGCTTGCAGGTATTCGATCTGGACGAAACAATCGTTGTCGACTCTTTGGTAAGCAAGACCAATTTAACCTGTCCCTTGCTAGCGGGAAGTTATAAATGGAAAGTTAGAGGAGAAAATTTTGCCTATGAATCAAACTATTCAAAGACTTCAACTTTCTCCATGATGATATCTGATGATTTGGCCAATCAACAAGTTGTCTTGTCGAGCCCTGACAACAATATTTATAAAAATACCGCCAACATTACACTAAAATGGCAAATACTGGCCGCCGCTACAAGTTATAATGTCGAAGTACTAAATACAACCACCGGCGAATCTGTTTATAAGGCAGAAAACATGACCGAAACATCTCTTGTGTTAAGCAGTACAAATTTGGTAAAAGATGCAACTTATCAATGGAAAATAAGAGGAGTAAACGGTATCAGCCAAACAGCACAATTCTCTACAAGAACTTTTATGATTGATACGGTTGTTCCAAACTTACCGCAAAACAATCTTCCTGCTACAAATGCTGTAATTACAAATAATCAGGCAACTACTTTTAGCTGGATTTCGCCAACAGACACAGGAACTATTCAATCACCTCTTTTATATACTATCGAATTTTCAACTACAAATACTTTCGCAACTATCTTTTTTACAACAAACAATGCAACTACATCGTACCAGTACACCTTTAATACAATTGGCGATTATTACTGGAGAATTAAAACGACTGATTCTGCAGGAAATATTAGTACATATAGTACCCCATTTAAGGTGACAGTAATTTAAAATAAAATGGTCAAAAAGAAAATCAATATTATCTTAATAATTATAGTTTTAGTACTATGGGGATCTGTATTTTACAAAACAATCAATCAATATTTCTTTGCAAAAGAAATAGCTGTAAATACGGTCTATTCCTCTGACAAAATAGAATTCAATCAGATTAATAAGGATACTTTTGCATTAGAAAAAGTATCACGAGATCCTTTCTTAAACAAACAAACTCACGAAGTTGTTTCCTATCCAAAAAAATACCATACAAATAATACTCGAGCTGTAACTAAAAAAGCAAAAACCGTCGCAATACAACCTCGTGAACTAATCGTATGGCCACCAATTTCTTATCATGGTTATATAAAAGATTCACGTGGAGAATTGGTAATCATAAAAATCAACCAAAAAATTTATCGTTTACGAAAAGATGCTCTTATACAAGGCATTATACTAAAAAAAATATCCAGCGACTCACTAGAATTAGATTTTAATAAAGAGAGAAAAATAATCAAACGTTTTAAAATCTAATTAAATTCAGGAGCAGAAAATTTTGTTTTCAAAAGACGACCCGTCCCGCTCTCCCTTCCAATCTTTTGCGTCCGCCGCGGCGGACACAAAAGGATTTCCTCCCGAAGCCTCAGGACTATCGGGACTAGATTAGCCGTTTTTGTTTTTATAAGATCTTTGAGTTGGGATCTTGAAGTAAATTTATTTTAGCACACTATTTACTTCAACGACTTCAAAATCGTCATTATTTTGAAATAAGTGTTTTAATATCGGAATATGTCCTTGCCCAAATATTAGTATAACATATTTGTCATCTGCCGTTATTTGATTCATTACATTAGCGTAAATCGCTAAATTCCTCAAATACCAATCAGAAACTGCTTCGGCACCAATATAATTTTCTCCTGCTCCAACTTTTGCTAAATATTTTAAGTACAATGATAAATTCTTCTTCAAAAGCTCCTCTTTGTTTATATATTTTAGTATTTCTGTTATTGAATTTTGTTTTACTACACCATCAAATTCAAGTTTTAAGTTATTAGCATTAGTACCTAATTCACTTAATAAATACAACTGATTTTTTTCTTTAGCAGTTACAGCAACTAAACTGTCATGTTTCATTCCATAAAAAATATCTACGCAATTGATATGTTTTAAATTTAATTTTTTAGCCAATCTAAAACCAATTTGCTCTCGTTCAGAAACGGTTAATTTATACCTATTTTCTGAATACGCCTTATACAAACTATCAATTTGCTTTTGTTGATTAAATAGTTTTTCGATCATCACTTTATCAGCATTTGTTCGTTTTAAAGTTTCAGTCAATTCTTCCAGCTCCTGCTGTCTCTTAGGAGCTAAAAAATCGTCTGTCTTTAATTCATGCGCATCTAAATGAGGTGTTTCGAAGTGAATTGTCCCAATTAATAAGATTTTAGTTTTATGTTTAGATGCTTGTCCAAAACTTGTAGTTACTAATAAAAGCGTAATTAAAAATGTAGAAATTGTTTTAATGAAAGTCATTTTTTAGTTTGTTTTTATCGTTGTCGTTCTCCCAAATTACCACCAAATTAGGGCTATAACCCCAAAATTGTTTTTTACATTTATGTTTAACCTAAATGTATTAGCGCCTTCGTGGCAAATAACCCTACTTAATCAAAAACCCCAATCGGATCGATCCATAAAAATAACCTGAATTGGTATTCGTTTCAGGATCTTTCAATTCACGGCCTCGGTAAAGAAAAGAATAAGAAATATTGAAATTGTTATGGCGGTATTTCAAACCAAATTCGGCGTTGAAACGAAGCGGTTCCAACTCAAAAGTCACCGGACTGGTGTCGCTGAACATACTGCCTTCTATAGTAGCATCGTAAAATTGGTAATTGACACTTGGCATCGCATAAAAGTAAAATTCCCTCACATTAAATTGCGGTTGAGAACTCACAGAAGCGTCATGCAAATTAGAATCATAAACAGGAAGTAATTTTTTGAAACCTATTCTGGCTAAAAATCCTGTAGAAACACCATCAAAAATAGTCCCCAAATTCGCTTCAGATTGAAAATGAAGATCTACAAAATCGTTGTGTTTGTCTGGAAATAATTTCTTCGAATACATGACATGCGCCTGTACGGCAAGTGCATTATGAAGCTGATTTTCCCAGCCATAAACTTTTTTATAACCAATAATATGGTGAAAACTTTCCTGGGTTTCGCGGCCAAAAGCATTTGGCCCCATATAACCCAATTGAAAATCGGTCTTTAAAACGGATTCACTGTTATAGAAAAAACTTCTTCCGGCCTCGGCAAAAAGATATCCGGTAAAAGGCCGATCATTAATATCAACAGCCGTTTCATTAATAAATCTCGGATTGTAAATGTATTGTCCAACGCGAAATTCGGTAATCTTTTTATTGATTTTTTCGTTTTCGTTTTTGGATAGATATCTGAAGAAAAGTTCTAAACCGTTCGTATAATACATATCGTTTTTAGACGAAGTGTATAAATCATTATCGGAAATAAAACCAAATTCTTTTGTTTTTCCCTGCCCAAAAGATAGCGCTGTGGTTAGAACCAGAAATACAAAACCAATCTTTTTATTTCGCATTATAATTTATTTTTCCAACGGCACGCATTTCTCGAACAATTCGCTCTTTACGTCGATTGATATAACTTGATGAACCTGTTGCTTTAAATTTTCTCGGGTTTGGTAATATTGCTGCAATTCCGGCTGCCTGCATGGCAGTTAAACTGGAAGCATCACGACGGTACCAATGTTCTGTCGCCGCATAAGCTCCGTAAACACCATCGCCCATTTCGATACTGTTCAGATAAACTTCCATGATGCGTTGTTTCCCCCAAATAATTTCGATTAAAACGGTAAAATAAGCTTCTAAACCTTTACGGAAATAACTTTTTCCCTGCCATAAAAAGACATTTTTGGCGGTTTGCTGCGAAATGGTACTTCCGCCACGAATTCGGCGTCCACGTTCGTTGCTTTTGTAGGCTTTTTGAAGCGCCTTAAAATCGAAACCATTATGATATAAAAAAGTCCCGTCTTCACTGGCGATAACCGCTTTCTGCAAATTCATCGAAATTTTCTCAATAGGTTCCCAGTCGTGATCAAAGTAAACTTCCTTTCCGCCTAATTTATTTTCGATAGCACGAATCACCATTAAAGGTGTAAAAGGTACCGGCACATATTTAAAAATGATGACTGATCCGATCGAAAGTCCGAAAAACCATAAAAACAGTTTAATAAAAAACCATTTTACTTTCTCGCCAAACGTTCGATTGGTTTTCTTTTTCGCTGCTGGCTTTGGTTTACTTGCGGTTGTTTTTTTTGGTGCTGGTTTTTTGGTTGCTGCCATTATATTAAATCTGCTAATTCTGTTCCTATTAAACTGCCTATTGCTACGCCCATTCCGCCTAAACGCACTCCACAAAACACGTTTTCAGACAGTTGCGAAACAACAGGATTTTTACTGTTCGCTACTCCCATAATCCCGCTCCAACGATGCGCGATCTGGAAATCCTGATTTGGTAAAATTACATTTTTCAGCAACTCTTCCAATTTATTTTGCACAATTTTCGTCTGTCCAAATTCGGTTGTGTTTTCGGTTTCAAAATCTAAGTTTCGGCCCCCGCCAAGTAGGATTCGGTCGCCTATATTTCTGAAATAATAATAACCGCGATCCAAATGAAAAGTGCCCCGAATATCTAAATTCGGTATTGGTTCTGTAATTAAAACCTGGGCTCTCGCTGGTTGAACTGCTCCTTTTGTTAACGTATTTGCAAAGCCATTTGTTGCGAAAAGTATTTTTTTTGAAATAAAACTAAAATCATTCAATGCAATTTCAACCTGATTCCCAAAATCAGTATAACCTGTTACGGTTTGCTGATTCAAAATTAAAATATCAGCAGCAACAGCTTGTTTCAGCAATTCCTGCATCATATTTCCCGTATCGATCTGCGCTTCAAACGGATTAAAAATTAAATAGTCCTGTATGTTTCCAAAACCAAAACGGTCTGTTTCTTTGGCAAAAACATCAGCTTTAAAAAGTGGTTTTAAAATTTCGTTTATAAAAGGCAATCTCGAAATACATTCTCCAAAACCAAGATCGTCTTCTTTCAAAAACAACTCATATCCGCCGTGAGGTTTAAAATCAATTGCCGAATCTCCCAATCTTTTTCGCAGTAACTGCAATCCTTTCCAACGCTTTTCTATCAAATTAACAACATCTTCTTCTGAATGTGTTTTGAGATCTTCCATAATTTCAGAGAGACTTCCGAAACAGGCAAAACCGGCATTTTTCGTACTGGCACCCTGAGGTAACATTCCTCTTTCTAAAACTAAAATTTTAGCCGTTGAAAATCTTTCGCGCAAGCGTAATCCTGCGTGCAAACCTACGATTCCACTTCCAACTATGGTATAATCAACATTTGTAAACCAGTTTTTTAATTCCCAATAACTTAATTCCATCTTTGACTTAAATTAAATTCCAATCTTTTAAATTCCAAATTCCAATTTAGGAAATAAATTTAAAACTTTACTTTCAATCGCCACGAATTCACGAATTTTCATTTTCAAAGATTATCAAAAAAAAATCGTGAATTCTTGGCTTTGTTTTTTACCACAAATTACACAAATTAACGCAAATTTAATTAATGGAAATTCGGGTAATTCGTGACTAACTTTTAATATTTGTCTCCCGCAGATTTTGCAGATTTTATTTGATTTAATAAAAAAATCTGCGTGAATCTGCTCAAATCTTTTTAAATCTGCGTGAAAAAATAATTCGTGAATTCGTGGCGGAAAAACGTTAGTATAAACTTTGGGATTTTTAACATTTTTTGGGATTTGGAATTTAACTATTTGGAATTTAAATGTTGTATTTTTAGCCCCACGAATATTAGAATTTTATTATGAAAAAAGTATTATTTACAACCTTAATAATGATGAGTTTAAACGCTATCGGACAGAATGTGATGTCACCAGAATTGTTATGGAAATTAGGAAGAGTGACGGCACTTGGACTTTCGAAAGATGAAAAAAATGTTGTTTTTAAGGTTTCTACTCCTTCGATAGAAGAAAACAAATCGTCTTCAAAATTTTACATCTTGCCGGTGAATGGCGGAACTGCAACTGAAATTAAAGACACCAAAACTGTTTTGGCCGACAAAAATATTTCGCCTGACGGAAAATTTTTAGTGTACAATGAAGAAGTAAAACTGGAAAAGGTTTTAGGAAAAGATTTTTATCCAAGCCTTGACAAATCAGATGCTCAAATTTATGATGGTTTAGATTATCGTCATTGGGATACCTGGAACGAAGGGAAATTCAACCACGTTTTTTATAAAGAAAACAAAGAAGGTACAACCGGAATTGACATCTTAAAAGGTGAAAATTTTGATTCTCCTCAAAAACCTTTTGGAGGTGACGAAGATTATATCTGGTCTCCAGACGGAAAAAGCATCTTATACGTTTGCAAGAAAAAAGCAGGAACACAATATGCTATTTCTACAAATACCAATATTTATGAGTACAATTTAGAGACTCAAAAAACAACTAACAGAACCGAAGATAATTTAGGTTACGATACTGCACCACAATTTTCTCCAACAGGAAACTTAACCTGGCTCCAAATGAAACGTGATGGTTACGAAGCGGATAAAAATGACATTATTGTTGAATTTAAAGGAATCAAAACGAACTTAACGGCCAATTGGGACGGAACTGTAGATAATTTTATCTGGAGTAAAGATGCCAAAAACGTTTATTTTGTAGCACCAGTTGACGGGACAAAACAACTTTTTGTGGTGAATTTTCCGGGATTGACAAGAATCGCTATTCAGGTTCGCCAAATTACAAAAGGTGATTTTGACGTAAATGATTTAGTTGGTTTCGCGGGAGATGATATCATCGTAACAAGAAATGACATGAATCATGCACCGGAGATTTATTCTTTTAATTTGAAAAAAAATACCTGGAAACAACTTTCAAATGTAAATACAGATACCTACAAAACATTAGCTTTAAGCAAAACAGAAAAACGTTATGTTACCACGACTGACGGTAAAAAAATGTTGGTTTGGGTAATTTTGCCTCCAAATTTTGATGCTACAAAAAAATATCCAACCTTATTATTCTGCCAGGGCGGACCACAAAGTGCGTTGACACAATCGTATTCTTTCCGTTGGAATTTTTCACTAATGGCCGCTAAAGGTTATGTAGTTGTAGCTCCAAACCGTCGCGGTATGCCAGGACATGGAGTTGAATGGAATGAGAAAATCAGTAAAGACTGGGGCGGACAAGTTATGGATGATTACCTTTCTGCGATTGATGATGTTGCCAAAGAAAGCTACGTTGACAAAAGCCGTTTAGGTTGTGTTGGTGCAAGTTACGGAGGATATTCAGTATTCTATTTGGCAGGAATTCACAACAACCGTTTCAAAACGTTTATTGCACATGACGGAGTTTTTAATACCGTAAGTATGCTGGGAACTACTGAAGAAGTTTTCTTTAACAATTGGGATTTTGGCGGTGCTTATTGGGAAAAAGATAATGCTATAGCTCAAAAATCATATACCACTTTTAACCCGGCAACTTTGGTTCAAAATTGGAATCGACCAATTTTAATTTTCCAGGGAGGAAAAGATTTCCGTGTGCCAATTGGACAAGGACAAGAAGCTTTTCAGGCTGCTCAATTAAGAGGAATCAAAAGCCGATTTGTTTATTTCCCTGATGAAAATCACTGGGTATTGCATCCGCAAAATGCTCAGGTTTGGCAAGGTGAATTTTTCAAATGGCTGAACGAAACGTTATAATTTACGAATAAGAAATATTTTAATAGCCGCAGATTTATATAATCTGTGGCTATTTTATTTTTCAGACCTTTTAATTATGTAAAACTTTTGATTTCGATTCTCTTTTTAAAACAGATTTTTTTGAATAAATTGCAAGGAATTCGAATTTAAAAAACATCCAAATCCCTACAATAATAACATGGAGAGCAAAAAAAGTTACACGGCCATTAAAGTGCTTTTCAGCTATGTTGCATTACTGGCTTTGGTTGTGACAGTCGGATGGTTTTTATATTCTGAAAATGTAGTTTATAACAAACTGGAAGATAAAATTGCCTTAGAAAAAACCAAAATTTTAAGAGTCAGCAAATTATTTTCGAACGTATATAAAACCGAAAGTTTAGCCCGAAAAACAATTCAGACCAACTCTGAAAGGGATTTTAAAAGTTACCTTACTGAAACTGATTCTTTACGCTCCAGAATTGACACTTTAAAACAAATCGTAACTACACAATATCAAAAAACGTTGTTGGACAGCGTTAATTATTATTTATCTGAAAAGACAAAGAACATTCAGCAATTAAAAGCGATAAAAAACAAAGCTGATGATGAAGTTTCGGTAAATACTGCTATTGATGAAATCACCAAAATGGAGTTTAAACTTCGAAAATTAGAACTTCAGGATTTTACTAAAAGCCCAAATCAGCTTGGAAGTTACCAGCGAAATGTGCTTCAGAAATATGTCGATTATCTAAATCAGAATATTCCGGACGACAGCACCAATACGTTAAGCAAACAAGCTTCTGATTCTATCCTGGCCAATTCGAAAAAGCTTTTGAGTAATGTAAAACTAAAGGCAGAAAAGAAAAAAGAATCACTGAATTTTGAAGAAAATAAATTGCTTAAAAATGAAATCGCCATCTCTGAACAACTCCGAAAAGTGCTTCGAATTATCGAGAGAGAAATCATTATCAACTCAATTAAAAACAATTCTTTAAAAGAAAAATCACTTAAAAAAGTCAATGAAATTGTAACGGCTTCGGCTATTATTGGTTTGATATTAACGTTGTTTTTCTCTATTTTAATTGTGAGCGATTATTCGAAATCGCAAGTTTATAAAAGACAGCTCGAAATTGCGAATTTCAAAACGAGGAATTTATTAAAAAGTCGCGAGCAATTGATCTCGACCGTAAGTCATGATTTAAAAACGCCTTTGAGTACCATTGTAGGTTATTCGGAACTTTTAGGCAATTCTGATGTGAATACAAAGCAATCTTACTTCATTAAAAACATTAAAAATTCATCGGAATATATTACCCAATTGGTTCAGGATTTATTGGATTTCTCTCAAATCGAAGCAGGGAAAATTACCATTGAAAAAGTACCTTTTTTATTGCCTGAAATTATTGATGAAGTTGCCAAAAGCATTCAGACCGTTTACAAACAAAAAAACATCGAACTTACTATTAATGCTGATGAAAAGCTGAACACGAAAATTGTTGGGGATCCGTTTCGACTGAAACAAATCTTAAGCAACATTATAGGGAACGCCTACAAATTTACAGAAGAAGGTTTTATCAGAATCAGTGCTTTTATTGCTGAAAATGATCAATTTTTCACGATTATAATTGAAGATAGCGGGATAGGAATTGAAAAAGAAAATCAGAAATTGGTTTTTGAAGAATTTGCACAAGCTAATGAAGGCATCGAAAAAAAATACGGCGGAACAGGTTTAGGATTGTCAATCTGCCAAAAAATAATTTCTATTTTAGGAGGAACTTTACAGCTTGAAAGTGCATTCGGAAAAGGAAGTACTTTTGAAATTCAGCTGCCGTTATTGTTTGACAGCAGTACAAATTCGATTCCTGAAGTTAAAAAAAGAATCATCCGCAATACTAAAAAGCAAACTTTCATTGTGATTGATGACGATATTAATCTGCTCAATTTAACCAGCGGTGTTTTAAGAAAGGAAAATCATCAGATATTGTCTTTCAACAGCGCAATTAAAGCGTTGGAAGCTATTCAGAAAACGAATTTTGATTTTATCATAACTGATATTCAAATGCCGGAAATGGATGGTTTCATGTTTCTTCAAAAACTTAAGAACACTTCTATTTACAAAAATCAACCGGTAATAGCTTTAACCGGAAGAACTGATTTAGCTCCGTCTGTATACGCAGAAGCCGGTTTTACAACTGTGGTTAAAAAACCGTATTCGCCAAAAATATTATTGGAAACCATTCATCTTATTTTAGAAAATGATACTTTGCCTGTGGTTGATATTAATGACAATGAAGAAAAAATGGCCACAAAATCTTACTCCTTAGAAACACTAAAAGACTTTTTAGGAAATGATAAAAATGCCTTAAACGAAGTTTTAAAATCATTTATAGAAAGCACCAATGAAAATCTTGGATTTTTAGAAACTGCCATTGAAGAAGAAAATGTCCCGGAAATAAATGCTATCGCGCATCGAATTGCGCCAATGTTCAATCAAATTGAAGCCTATGAAATTGGCGGGATATTAAAAGTTTTAGATAAAAATGATTTTGAAATATCTGATTTGAAAGATATTTTTAAGGCTTTAAAAGCTAAAAATGAATCACTTTTTAACGCGCTGGAAAAAGAAATTGTTTAAAAAATATCGCCGCAAGCCAATCCAAAGAGATAATTTCAAAAATTTAATTTGTGGAAATTTGTGTAATTCGTGGCAGAAATTCAGCTTTATAGCAACAAAGGCTTAATCGATATTGTATTGCTTTAATTTATTATAAAGTGTCTTTCTTGTAATTTTAAGTAGTTTAGCTGCTTCCGATTTATTATTCTGAGTTCTTGAAAGCGCATGAATAATCGTTTCTTTTTCATTTTCTGACAACGAGAAAGTTTCATTCGAATTTTGTGGGTTGATTTTCTGAACCTGAAAAAACTCCGCTGGCAAAACATCGCTTTCAATATAATTCCCTCTTGTTAGCAGCGTGGCGCGTTTTACGCAGTTTTGCAACTCACGTAAATTCCCTGGCCAATTGTATTTTTGAAAAATAGCAACTACTTCTGGTGAAAATCCGATAATTTCTTTATTCAGTTGATTATTGGCTTTTTCAAGAAAATATTCTGCAAAAACCATTAAATCTTCTTCCCTGTCTTTTAACGAAGGTGAAAGAATCGAGAATTCGTTGATTCTATGGTATAAATCTTCTCTAAAATCACCGTTTTTTA
Source organism: Flavobacterium sp. Root420 (assembly GCF_001427905.1). Taxonomy (GTDB): domain Bacteria; phylum Bacteroidota; class Bacteroidia; order Flavobacteriales; family Flavobacteriaceae; genus Flavobacterium. Next base: position 31,062 of record NZ_LMEF01000002.1, on the reverse strand, counting down.
CTGCCTCACGTAAATCTTCATTTGTAGCAGTTATGATACGGATATCGACGTTAATTTCTTTATTGCTTCCAACAGGCTTAATTTTTCTTTCCTGAAGTGCTCTCAACAACTGTATTTGATTTTCATAAGAAAGATTTCCTATTTCATCTAAAAACAAAGTCCCACCATTTGCTGCTTCAAAATATCCCATCTTGTCGCTGATTGCTCCGGTGAACGATCCTTTTAAATGTCCGAAAAATTCACTTGCAGCTAATTCTTTTGGAATTGCGCCACAATCTACTGCGATAAAATTATTGTTTTTTCTGGTGCTTTGCTGATGAATGCTTTTGGCAATAATTTCTTTCCCTGTTCCACTTTCCCCAATAATCAAAACCGACATATCTGTGGGACTCACCAAATGAATGTGATCTAATAATTTTTTGGAAGCAACAGAAATACCTCTGACAAATTCATTTTCAGATGAAGTAGCTTCTTTCTTTTTCGGAGCTTTTATTTCTTTCGTCTGAACTTCTTCTTCTATTTCAGAATTTTTTAAAGCATTTGTAATAACCAATAAAACCTCATCAGGATTAAAAGGTTTTGAAATATAATCGGCAGCACCATTTTTAATGGCTTTAACCGCAGTATTTACATCTGAATATCCCGTCATAAGAATCACAGGGATTTCAGGGTTTGAAGTTTTAAATTCAGACATCAGTCCTATGCCGTCAGAATCAGGCAAACGCAGGTCTGTCAGAATCAAATCGAAAGATTCTTTCTTCATTGCCAATCGGGCTTCTTCTGCCGAGAAAGCAACGGTTACATCGTATGCTTTTTTTATTAGAAATTTCTCTAATAATTTGCAGAACGAAATATCATCTTCTATCACTAATATCTTTGACATCTGTTTTTAGGGTCTTTTTTGCTAAAATAATACTATTAAACTTGTATTTTCATAAAATTATGCAAAAAAAAAGAGATTGCACGTCGCAATCTCTTTTTTACCAAAAACATAAATCTAATTCACCTAATTATATTTTCAACCAATTGCCATTGACATCTGAATAGACAGTAGCCTTTTGGTCACCAACTGATATTTCGAGTTTATACTCTTTTTTTTCATTTGTATACGCTTTCACTAGCTTTGCGCCAGGGTAAGCTGTTTCTAAAGCTGTCTTCACTACAGCCGGAACTGCATCAGGAGCAACTTCTTTATATTCATCCTGAACATTGACAGCAATCTTTACAGGTTCAGCTTCTGTAGTTGTTGCATGTATTGATAAACTTCCCAAAATTATAGCTGCCGATAAGATTAACTTTTTCATAATGTTCTTTTTAATTATTTTTTAATTATGTTTCCTGAAGCATCTGTAAAAAAAGTATATTTTTTACCTTCTTTCGAAATTTCAAGTTTGTATTCTTCCTTAGCATTTTTCCATGCTTTTTCTAGTTTAGAACCTACAAACGATTTTTCAATTGTTGATTTTACAGCGGCCGGAACAGCATCTGCAGCAACTTCAGTGTATTCATCCTGAATATTTACTGAAACAATTGAATTTGTTACAACCTGAGTTGCTGCATTCATTGACACACCTCCTAAAAGGATAGCTGCCGATAAGATTAACTTTTTCATGTTATGGGGATTTTATTGGTTACTTTTTAAGAATGTTTCCTGTCGCATCAGTGTAAACAACCGATTTTTCACCTCTTACGGTAATCTCGATTTTATACTCTTTTTTGTCGTTTACATATGCTTTGTCAAGTTTAACTCCTGGATAAGCATTATCTAAAGCTGTTTTAATAGCTGCCGGAACAGCATCAATTTCTTTATACTCATCCTGAATTTTTATTGTATGCGTTATTGTATTTGTTTGATCAATAACTGCTGCCTGTGTTGACAACCCTCCCAATAGGATAGCTGCCGATAAGATTAACTTTTTCATAATAATAGTTTTTTAGTAGTTAATGATTATTTTTTAACCCAAGATCCGTCTGCATTAGCATAAAGAGAACCTACTTTGTCTCCTACAGTAACTTCTAATTTATATTGAGAAGCTGCATTTTTGTAGGCTTTAGAAAGTACTGCATCCGGATAAGCTTTTTTAAGCGCATCTGTAACTGCAGCTGGTACTTCTTCCAATTTAATTTCTGTATATTCGTCCTGAATTGAAATAGTTTTTACGATTGTATTTGAGATTGGAGAAGTTGAAGCAAATGATGTTAAACCTCCCAAAACGATTGCTGCTGATAAAAATAAATTTTTCATGATATTTAATTTAATAGTGTGTATAATAATTTTTTAAACTTTAAACTGAATCTCTATAGATTATTTTTTAACCCAAGATCCGTCTGCGTTAGCATAAAGAGAACCTACTTTGTCTCCTACAGTAACGTCTAATTTGTATTCTGATTTTGCATTTTTATATGCTTTAGAAAGTACTGCATCCGGATAAGCTTTTTTAAGCGCATCAGTTACTGCTACTGGTACTTCTTCCAATTTAATTTCTGTGTATTCGTCCTGAATAGAAATTGTTTTTACGATTGTATTTGAAATTGGTGAAGTTGAAGCAAATGATGTTAAACCTCCCAAAACGATTGCGGCTGATAAAAATAGATTTTTCATAATAGTTGTATTTTAGTATTCGTAATTTTATTTTAGTATTGCTAATTTGAATAAACATAAGTTTATTTTAATAGATTTTACTTTAATTATTAATTATTTTTTAATCCATGTTCCGTCTGCATTTGCATAAAGAGAACCTACTTTCTCTCCAACAGTAACATCTAATTTGTATTCTGATTTTGCATTTTTGTATGCTTTAGAAAGTACTGCATCCGGAAATGATTTCTTTAAAGCTTCATTAATTGGAGCCGGTACTTCTTCTAATTTAATTTCTGTGTATTCATCCTGAATTGAAATCGTTTTTATAATAGAAGTTGTTATTGGAGAAGTTGATGCGAATGAAGATAAACTTCCTAAAACGATAGCGGCTGATAAGAATAAATTTTTCATAATGTAATTTAGTTTAATAGTTGTTTACGCTTTAGATAATGAAATTATTATGCCGTAAGTCAAACACAACATGCCAAATCCTTCAAACCCTTATTTTTAAAGGCCTCAACCTAATTGTGCCAAAATTTAGAAATTCAAAAAAGTGTGTAATTTTAAAAATGAGTGTGTAAAAAGTATACACTTTTAGTGTTTACCAAGCCATTTTTAAAAACAAAACCCGACAAGTTTTGAAATCTGTCGGGTCTAATATTTTTATCTAAAAATAAAAAAGGCTGCCAAAATTGACAGCCTTTATAATTATTCGATTGGATTCATTTTAAAAGTATCCATAAATGCAGTTGTATAATCTCCTGCAATATATCTTGGATCATCCATTAATTGTCTATGGAAAGGTATTGTAGTTTTCACACCTTCAATTACGAATTCATCTAAAGCTCTTCGCATTTTGCTGATCGCTTCTTCACGAGATTGTGCCGTTGTAATTAACTTAGCAATCATCGAATCGTAATTCGGCGGAATACTGTAACCAGAATAAACGTGAGTATCTAAACGAACTCCATGTCCTCCTGGCATATGAAGCGTAGTAATTTTTCCTGGTGAAGGGCGAAAATCGTTATAAGGATCTTCAGCATTAATACGACATTCAATAGCATGTAATTGTGGTAAATAGTTTTTTCCTGAAATCGGAATTCCGGCAGCCACCATAATTTGCTCACGAATCAAATCATAATCAATAACTTGTTCTGTAATTGGATGCTCTACCTGAATACGTGTATTCATTTCCATGAAATAGAAATTTCTGTGTTTGTCTACAAGAAATTCTACTGTTCCTGCGCCTTCGTATTTAATAAATTCCGCAGCTTTTACAGCAGCTTCTCCCATTGCAGCACGCAATTCGTCTGTCATGAATGGAGAAGGTGTTTCTTCAGTTAATTTTTGGTGACGACGCTGTACTGAACAGTCTCTTTCAGAAAGGTGACATGCTTTTCCGTATGAATCTCCAACAACCTGAATCTCGATATGACGTGGTTCTTCAATAAGTTTCTCCATGTACATTCCGTCATTTCCAAATGCAGCAGCAGCTTCCTGACGTGCACTTTCCCAAGCCTTCAATAATTCCTCTTCTTTCCAAACGGCACGCATTCCTTTTCCACCACCACCGGCAGTTGCCTTAAGCATTACTGGGTAACCAAATTCTTTAGCCAACTTTTGTGTTTGTTCGAAAGATTCTAATAATCCGTCAGAACCTGGCACACATGGAACTCCTGCAGCTTTCATTGTCGCTTTTGCAGAGGCTTTATCTCCCATTTTATCAATCATTTCAGGAGCTGCACCAATAAATTTGATTCCGTGCTCCTGGCAAATTTTAGAGAATTTAGCATTCTCTGAAAGAAATCCATATCCTGGATGAATTGCATCTGCATTTGTAATTTCTGCAGCAGCAATAATATTTGACATTTTCAAATACGATAAGTTACTCGGAGGAGGTCCGATACAAACCGCTTCGTCAGCAAACTTTACATGTAGACTTTCCGCATCAGCTGTAGAGTAAACCGCTACAGTCTTAATTCCCATTTCTTTACATGTACGAATTACACGAAGTGCAATTTCTCCTCTATTCGCAATTAATATTTTTTTAAACATCTTTTTAAAATTAGATAATTAGATAATTAGATAATTGGATAATTAGATTTTAAGTACTCTCGAAAAAGTCTAAAATCTAAAATCTAACGATCTAAAATTAAGATGGATCTACTAAGAATAAAGGTTGATCAAATTCTACAGGAGACATATCGTCAACAAGAATTTTTACAATTTTACCTGAAACTTCTGATTCGATTTCGTTGAATAATTTCATTGCTTCAATTACACAAAGAACATCACCTTTTGAGATAACACTTCCAACTTCAGTGAAAACTGGTTTGTCTGGAGACGGTTTTCTATAGAATGTACCAATGATTGGAGATTTAATAGTGATAAATTTCGAATCTTCAGCCGGAACAGACGCTTCACTAGTTACATTAACAACAGCCGGAGCGGTTTGCTGAGGAGCAACAGCTTGCGATAATGCTTGCTGAGCTGGTAATTGTTGTACATAAGTAGTTTCAGTTACGTTTCCTTCTAAAGTTGTTCTGATCGTGATTTTCACATCGTCCATTTCCAACTTTACTTCTGCAACTCCCGAATTTGCTACAAATTTGATTAGGTTTTGAATTTCTTTTAAATCCATAATGATTCGTTTTTAGTTTTAATTTATTTTGTATCGTAAGCCCATTTAAGGTAAATAGATCCCCAAGTGAATCCACCACCAAAAGCGGCTAAAATAATATTATCTCCTTTTTTGAATTTGTGTTCAAAATCACTTAGTACTAATGGCAAAGTTGCTGAAGTTGTATTACCATATTTTTCAATATTCATTAATACTTTTGAATCTTCAAGATTCATTCTGCTTGCAGTAGCATCAATAATACGTTTGTTTGCCTGATGTGGCACTAACCAGTCAACATCTTCATTAGTCAAATTGTTTCTTTTAACGATCAATTCGCTAGCGTCAGCCATATTAGTTACAGCATATTTAAAAACGGTTTTCCCGTCCTGAATAATATTGTGTTGTCTGTTTTTAACGGTCTCTTCTGTAGTTGGGATTAGAGAACCTCCGGCAGAAATTTTAAGAAAATCGCGCCCTACACCATCGCTTCGTAAGTACTCATCTTGTAAACCTAAGCCTTCATAATTTGGTTCGAATAGAACAGCACCTGCTCCATCTCCAAAAATAATACAAGTAGATCTGTCTGTATAATCTACAATTGATGACATTTTATCGGCACCAATTAATAAAACTTTTTTGTAACGTCCTGACTGTATATAAGCTGCAGCAGTAGACATTCCGTATAAGAAACTTGAACACGCTGCCTGCAAATCATATGCAAATGCATTAGTAGCTCCAATTTCTGTTGCAACATAAACTCCTGTAGAGGCTACCGGCATATCGGCAGTAGCTGTTGCCATTATTACCATATCAATCTCTAAGGGATCAATATTAGCTTTTGCTATTAAATCTTGTGCTGCTTTTATGGCAAGAAACGATGTTCCTTTGTGAGCATCTTTAAGAATTCTTCGTTCTTTAATTCCGGTACGAGTAGTGATCCATTCGTCATTAGTATCGACCATTGTTTCCAATACTTTATTTGAAAGTATGTAGTCAGGAACATAGGCTCCAACAGCGGTAATTGCGGCTGTGATTGTATTCATTATATTTTATTATTTCTTTTCAGATACAGGATATTTGAAAAATTTTTAAAAGACTTGAAAATTACAAAAAAAAACGAAATTAATTTGTAGATAATTTCTTAAAAAAAGAAAATTATAACCAACAAAAAAAACTCTCACTATGTGAGAGTTCTAGTATAATTTACAAAAACGTATTAAGCAACCGCTACAGATTTATCGATAACAACTTGCCCTCTGTAATACATTTTACCTTCATGCCAGTAAGCTCTGTGGTATAAATGTGCTTCTCCAGTAATAGGACATGTAGCGATTTGAGCTACAGTAGCTTTATAATGTGTTCTTCTCTTATCTCTTCTTGTTTTCGAGATTTTTCTCTTAGGATGTGCCATTTTACTATATTATTTATCCGTTAATAGTTGCTTTAATTTGTCCCAGCGCGGGTCAATATCTTCTTCTTTTTTACTCTCTTCTTTTTCTTCTTTGACTTCTTTTACAGTCAGTTCATTTAGTTTTTTTAAGGCTTCAGTTTGTAAACTTCCATCTTTAACTCCCGGATGAACTCGTTTTAGTGGTACCGAAAGAGCAATCATTTCATAAATGTATTGTGCAACATCTAATTCATGCTCTCCGTGTGGCAAGATCAACAACTCTTCATTGTCATTATTGAATTCATCTCCAAAACGAACAATTAATTTCATTTTCCCTTTTATAGGAAGATCAAAATCTTCGCCTGTTAGATCACAAGGCACATTTACAGTTCCTTTATGTTTGAATTCCAACTCTAACATGTTGCTTTTCTTATCTAAAACTAAACTCACTTTGATATCTGAACTTTGAAATTCGTCGTAATCAAAGTTCTCAAAGAACGCGTTACTTATTTGATACTCAAAATGGTGTTTTCCCAGCTTCAACCCCATAAAAGGAATTAAAAATTCTTTTGATTTGCTCATCTTAACATCAATTTGACCAATTCGTATCTAAAACTCAGATATCTGAATTGGGGTGCAAAGATATAAAATTATTATAAAACTAATAATCTTATTCACCTTTTTTTGTTTATAACTGTTTTTCTTTTATTTTAAGAGGTTTTTGGCTAATCTCCTCATACTGATTACGCGAACGATAAATGTCAATCGCGAGATAAACTGCCTCCTTGAATGAATTGAAATCTGCCATGTCTTTTCCAGCAATATCGTACGCTGTACCATGATCTGGCGATGTTCTTACTTTATTTAAACCTGCTGTATAATTCACTCCTTTTCCAAAAGACAATGTTTTAAATGGAATCAATCCCTGATCATGATATGTTGCTACAATAGCATCATATTTTTCATATTGACCGCTTCCAAAAAAGCCATCAGCAGGAAAAGGACCAAAAACCATCGTTCCTGCTTCAAATATTTTCTTTAAAGCTGGTTTCAAAACTAAATCATCTTCTTTTCCTATAACTCCTCCATCACCTGCATGTGGATTTAATCCCAAAACAGCAATTTTCGGTTTTACAATACTAAAATCCTGAATCAAAGATTTTCTAACTGTTTCGATTTTTCTTGTAATTAATTCTTCTGTCAAATGAGACGAAACTTCATTTAACGGCACATGATCTGTAAGCAAACCCACTCTCAAATTATCCTGAACCATCATCATCAAGGCATTACCTTCTAATTCCTGATCTAAATAATCTGTATGTCCCGGAAATTTAAATTCTTCCGACTGGATATTGTATTTATTGATAGGAGCCGTAACTAAAACATCGATTTCATCTTCCTTCAAGGCTTTAGTTGCTGCAACAAAAGACTTTATTGCATATTCCCCAATTTTCTCGTCATTTGTTCCTAAATTAATATCAACCCCTTCCTTCCATAGATTTAAGACATTAACTTTTCCAGGCAAAACCTGATCTAATTTATCTACACCATGAAACTGAATTGTTGAAGTGATACTTTTTTTAACAAATGAAAGTATTTTGGCATTTGCAAAAATAACCGGCGTGCACATTTCTAACATGCGAGAATCTTCGAACGTTTTAAGTATAACTTCGCTTCCAATACCGTTTAAATCTCCAACTGAAATTCCAACAATTATATTTTCTGCTTTTTTATTCATGAGCTCAGATTATTTATTACTAATTTTGATGTGCAAATTTAGTAAAATAAAACAACAATGTTTACAGGAATTATAGAAACCCTTGGAAGGATTCACGAAATACAAAAAGACCAAAATAATCTTCACATCACAGTCGACTCCTCCATTACAAATGAATTAAAGATTGATCAAAGCGTTTCTCACAACGGAATCTGCCTGACAGTCGTAGCCATAAAAGATTCATATTATACCGTTACGGCTATTGACGAAACTATTTTAAAAACAAATATTGGAGACTGGAAAACAGGCGATATCATAAATCTGGAAAGAGGAATGAAGCTTGGAGACCGCCTTGACGGACATATTGTACAAGGCCACGTAGACCAAACCGGAACCTGTATTAAAATTGAGGAAGCAAACGGAAGCTGGAATTACACTTTTGAATACGACAAAAACCTCAGCAACATTACCATTGAAAAAGGTTCTATTACTGTAAACGGCGTTAGCCTGACAGTTGTAAATTCTAAAGAGAATGAATTCAGTGTATCCATCATACCTTATACTTTTGAAAATACTAATTTCAAAAACTTTAAAGTTGGTACGAAAACAAATTTAGAATTTGATGTTGTTGGAAAATATATTTCAAGACTTTATTCTATCAACAAATAGAACAGAATTGATTTCATAAAAAAAGAGCTTCAGTTTACACTGAAGCTCTTTTTATTTTATTCTTATATATAACAACCATCCCTAATAGTAAGGCAGCTATTATTAAAACCAAAAGATTACTATCAATAGGTCCTCCAGGAGGCTCAACCGGTCCTGGATCCAATGGATCAGGTAGGTCTTCAGCAAAAGCACTACATACGTTAATTAATATCAAAAAAAACGTAAAAAAAACTGTCTTTATTACTTTCATAAGTTTAGCATGCTAAAAACAAGCACAGTATTTAAATTAGACTTGGGGTCTTTTATTTGAATTTCCTACAAAAACAAAGCTTCCATCGAAATTCATTAGCAAATGTAGAAGTTTTTACCAAAATTACAACCTTAATCACAAAAAAAAGCTTCATAAAAATTTTATGAAGCTTTTTTACTACGTGGTCCCACCTGGGCTCGAACCAGGGACCACCTGATTATGAGTCAGGTGCTCTAACCAGCTGAGCTATAGGACCGGTTTGAGGATGCAATATTACTACTATTTTTTATTCACTGCAAATATTTTAAGATATGATTTCTATTTAATTTTAAATTGCGACACCTCTGTTTCTAAACGTAATTGATTTTCAATGTATTATTTCTTAATTAGTAAATGATATTTTTTACTTTATTTCCTGACAAAGCTCCACCAAAACCCCGTTTGTATTTTTTGGATGCAAAAAAACCACCAATTTATTGTCAGCACCTTTCTTCGGAACTTCATTTATCAACACAAAACCTTCGTTTTTTAAGCGTTCTATTTCCGCATAAATATCTTCAACATCAAAAGCGATGTGATGAATTCCTTCTCCTTTTTTTTCCAAAAACTTAGCAATTGGGCTTTCTGGATTAGTTGCCATTAAAAGCTCAATTTTATTTGTCCCTGTTTGAAAAAAGGAAGTCAAAACACCTTCGCTTTCTACCTCTTCTTCTTTATATGATGGAACTCCCAGTAATTTTTCGAACAATACATTAGCATCATTCATATTTTTTACTGCGATCCCTATATGTTCAATTTTATTTACCATCTTTTTAATTATATAAAATACAAAGATACAACTACAGCTTATTGATTAATGTACGTTTTAAAATAACCACATTCCGCAATGATATCCTGATAATATTTTGTATCTGAATAATCCTTTTTTAAAGCTTTGAATCCGTTCCAGGCGATAAAATTAATTTTATCATCCTCAACATTCCACCAGTTGGTTACGTTATTATACTTATTATTGTAATAATCGTTACGTTCGCACTTTGATAATAAATAGATACATTTTGCTTTTTGCTCTTTTGTACTAGCCGCCTCAAATGCTTTTTGATAATACATTTTTGGAAGATCACAATTCGTAATCATTTTTTTCATTGAATCCCTAAACGAATACGGACTTGAACCATAACCTACAATACTAATTTCATAAAAAGTTCTGCCGTTTCCAAAATGGGTGATATTATAAAAAGCATTTCCTAACAGCAAACTATTGGTATAAACCTCTTCTTTTTGAGCCAATTTATCTTGCATAGATTTAATTGTACTTAAAAACTCTATTTGAGAATATTTTTTCTTTTGATAGGCTGCATGTTCGCAATCGTGACAATCTTTAATATTCCCGTTAAACGGATTTCCTAAGAAAGTATAATATTGAACCGAATCTGTTTCTTTAATAAATGCAATTGCTTCAGGTATTTTATTTTTAAAAGTAGCCTGAACCGCCTGGAAATTATTGATATCTTTTAACTTCAAACTGTAAATACCGGCACCAATTTTTTCTATTTCAGTTTTATTGTTCTTACTTAAAAAGGATTTCATTGCTAAAAGGTTCTTTTCATTATCATAAAATGCATTTCCATCATTCCAATAGCTATAACGCGATTCACCAAATATCTCTGTCATAACCGGATTACCATTTGCTTTGTAAAGTGCTGCTAAATAACTTCTGCTCCATGAAGAAGCATTTTGATAACGAAATTCCCCTCCTTTATATGTTTTAGGAAGTTCCTGATATAACCAATTCAAATCAGCCAGAATTGTTTGTTCATTTTTATCGGTTAACTTATCAATCTTGCTCATATTATTTACAAAACGAAGCAATCTAAGCTGGTATTTCGCCAGTTCTGTTTTAGGCATTACTTTTTCTGCTTTGTCAAAATTAGTATCCGCATTGACATAATCTCCTTTTAGTGTTTGCAAATATCCCAAAGCAATATTCCACAAATAAGGTTTTTCAACATTTCCTGCTGTGGTAATTTTCGAAACTAAATCAAAAGCTTTTTTATCGATTTTACCTTTGTTTATTTCTTTATTTTCAGCAACTGAAAGCTTTTTTGCCGGTACATTTTCTTTTGCACTTTCTTCAAAAGAATTACTGATATTCTGTTCTTGTTTGTTTACCATTCGCGTAAGCAAATAATTCAGATGTTCACTTTTTGGATCTAATGCATAAATTTTATCAATGGCTTGCACCTCATCTTTGTAGTATCCATGGATCGCCCAAAGTGCCGCTTTTTCTTTAATATCTTTTGCCATCGCTAATGATTTGTTCCAATCTGCTTCATTTTGAGGATGAAAACTATAGGCCGTAACAACTCTCATTTCAGGACATTTATCAAAAACCTGGGCGTATAAATAATTGGATTCCGAATATTTTTTCTGTTGATATTTTATTCCCGCCACATAAGAAAGTGCTCGATAATACAAAATATTTTTAGAAACTGATTTTTCTGTTTTATTAAAAAATTCAACTGTTTTTGGTTTATTGCTACTATAAAAATAAGCTTTGACTGTTAGAAACCAATACCTGTTTTTCAGAAATGCATCTGATGTTGTGTTATACACATTTTCGATGGACTGAATCATTTTCAAATCATCAAAAGTTTTAGCCACGACAGGATCATAACTCCAATAATCTTCATTGATAGAAACGGTTTCAATCTTTTGCGCCAAATACAAAAACTCAATAAAACTTTTAATTTTATCTTCTTTTAAATTAATCTTTTTACCCCATTTTAAAGAAGTTGGGTTCGCTTTTTTAGTTTTAAAGAAAACATGAAGATCTGTGATTTCTGTTTTGTTTTTCCCGGCTTTACTTTCATCGGAATATCTTGGTGTAAGATCTCCAATTAAAAAATAACTGACACTTGCCGTGTCCATTTTTGTTTTCAAATAATTTTTCCAATCCGATTTTATGTCTTCATTAAATCTTGAATTATGCTGGGTATCAAATCCAATTCCATAAAAAACATCTCCCGACAAAAAAAGTGGCGAATAGGATTTGTCTGTAAAAGTTTCAGGAGTAAAATTTGAATTATAGCCAAAAAAGTCCCAATCGTCTCCACCTCCGCAAGCATAAATTATTCCGTAAACAGTAAATAAAGCTACACTAGAAACAAGAAACAACTTGTTCAAAAATATTCTTTTCATAATTTTTTAAATTGAATTCGTCTAAATCGTAAAATATAATTTCCTTCGGAGTATTTGCCAAATTTTCACTCAACTCCTCTCCCATTATTTTTAAATCTTCAGCAGAAATTGCTTCAATCTTCAGCATATCTTCTTCTTCGTAAAAAAATCCATTTTTATAATTAGACTTTTTTACTTTAAAAAACAGGGCATTTATCTGTTCAAAATTCCTATCCTTTTTAAGCTGAGCAACATTCAGCTTAGAGCGCAAGCCAATCACTTTTTGATTCCTGATGTGAATTGCCCAGGAATAAATTGGCAATGCAATATCAAGATGCAAAGGATATTTCTTCAAACTTTTGAGATATTTTTCTGCTATCTGATGGTTGTATATAGAATTTATGGAATCCGGAGCAATAGTTCCCATGTTGTAATACATCAAAACACCCGAATCAACATTTGGGATTTTAGTCCTTTTAAAATATTTAACCTGATGTAACCGAATTGTTGCCGAGAGTTTTTTATAAGAAAGCTTCTTAAAATGTTCTATAAACTTCAAATAATTTTCTTTACTGGCCAGTGTCCAGTCGCAATCAATTTGAATTTCATTACAAACTATATTGTTTTTAGTATTAATCTCGTTTACTAAATGAAGCGTTTTCTCAGCTAAATTCTTAATATCAATATTTGACTTTAACATGACTTTATTTTGAATAAAAATCACCGGAACAATATCAAATTTAGTAATGTTATCCTGAAAATGTATTGGGCTAACCGGAATTGGTTCTGTCGTTTCTGGGTGTAAACCAATATCAAAATATCGAATATAAAGTTTCTCAACGTTATTATCTTTCAAAACCTCTTTTTCTGTTTCAGATAATTTAAAGATCGTTTTCCAATAATAAAACGCAATAATTGGCTTATCATTTTTACTGCAGGCGGTTACTAAAAAAACAAAGAAAATCAGAAAAGACTTTTTAATCAAAACAGAGGTAAATTATATTTTTTGAACTCAAAAGTAAGAAATTATATCAAATACCCATTTTGAAAATTAAGAAATATTAAAAACGTAATAGCTCCAAATCCTAATAAATAGATAAAAAATTTCGCTTAAAGCAAATATAATCGTTATTTTGTGCAATCAAATTCAAAAACTGTTATGTTGAAAAACAACTTTAAATATATTCCATTTTTACTGGTATTTTTAATGATGAGCTGTGCCAAAAGAGGGAGCATCACCGGAGGATTAAAAGACACTCTGGCTCCTGTTTTAAAATACAGTAGTCCAAAAAATTTCAGCACCGATTTTAAGGCAAATGAAATTATTTTGACATTTGATGAATATGTAAAACTTAAAAACACCAATAAGCAATTGATTATTTCGCCGCCCATGAAGCACGAACCAATCATTTTGCCAACCACTGCAAGTAAAGAAATCACTATAAAAATTTTAGATACTTTACAGCCCAACACTACATACAGCATGAATTTCGGGCAAAGTATTGCCGACAATAATGAAGGAAATGCACTTAATCAATTTAAATATGTTTTTTCAACCGGATCTTATATCGATTCGCTTTCGATTGGCGGAATAGTAAAAGATGCTTATGAAAAAAATGTAGATAATTTTGTTTCGGTTATGCTATATGAAGTCAATGACAAATTCAAAGACTCTGTAGTTTACAGGGAATTCCCAAGATACATCACCAATACATTAGATAGTTTACGAACTTTTAAATTAGAAAATTTAAAGGCCGGAAAATATCTTTTAGTTGCCTTGAAAGACAAAGGAAATAACAATAAATTTAATCCAAAAGATGATAAAATTGGTTTCATAAAACATTACATCACAGTACCAAATGATACTCTTTTTGAATTAGAACTTTTTAAGGAATCACAACCTTTAAAAGTCTTGAAGCCAATACAGGCCTCCGGAAATAGATTATTCCTTCCGTACGACAGCAAACAGGATTTCACCAATTCTAAACCTAAAGTAGTCCTTAAAAACAAAGATGAAATTCTGGAATCTATTGTAACCAGATTTCCTAAAAAAGACTCCTTGCAAGTTTGGTACAAACCGATAAAAGTCGACTCTTTGTCTATGGAAGTTAGTAATGAGAATTACAATAAAAAATTTACATTTAAGATTAAAGACCTGAAAAAAGACACTTTAAATATCACTGCAACACAAAGTGGCGTTCTTAATTTCAGGGACCGATTTACATTAGAATCAGCAACACCTTTGGTAAAATTTGATAAATCAAAAATCAAGCTGACGAATAAAGATTCGGTGGCTGTCGATTTTACAACTGAATATGATGAATTCGACCAAAAACTATTTGTTGACTTCAAGAAAGAACCTTTAGAAAAATATAAGTTCATCTTTCTGCCAGGCGCTTTAACCGATTTTTACGATAAAACAAACGACACTTTATCGTATAAATTAACTACTAAGGAATATGCTGATTATGGTAATTTGGTTTTGAATTTAAAAAATGTGAAACGCTTCCCTATTATTGCTGAAATAACCAATAAAAAAGGAGATGTTGTGCTCGCCAGCCAATATTCCGAAGGACAAACCAAACTCACATTTGATTTAGTTGAACCTAATGCCTTTACGCTTCGAATAACTTATGACGACAATAAAAATAAAATTTATGACTCGGGGAATTTCCTAAAGAAAACCTATGCCGAAGAAGTATTTTATTATCAAAAAGAAGTTGACGTACGAACAAATTGGGATGTCGATGAAACTATTGATATGAGTATCCCATATAATCCTGAACTGGAGAAAAAAGAAGAAGACAAAAAGAAAAAGGATGCAGTAAAAAAGAGCAAAGCCTTTTAGATTTTAGCTTCAAAAAATGGATAACGACTTAATTGTGAAGGAAACCTGGCTTAAACGAAATTGGAAATGGTCAATTCCGGCAGCTATAGTATTTATTTTTATTCTTGGGCTTTTATTGACTTCAAATTCCCAAGAAAACATAACTGATATCGTTCAGGCTTATTCCGACAATTCACTTTATGAAAAAGCGATTGAGAAAGCTAATTCCAATAAAAGAATATTGCAAACTATTGGTATAATTCAACCGATAGATAAATTAGCCATCCTAGAAGGAAATGCTGTTTACACCAATAGCAATAATTCAGTTGAATTATCTGTTCGCATTAAAGGCGACAAAGGAATTGGCAAATTAGATATTACTGCCGATAAAGTTGGAAAAAAATGGAGATACAAAAAAATTATTATGCGAAATAAAAACCCGAAAGAAGAGATTGTGGTTCTAAACGAATTTTAAATATTTATTTGAAAAACATCTTTATCACTCAAAAAATCAAGCTTTTTTCGCATTTCCAACATTACATTTTTATCTAATTCAACGATAAAAACGCCTTCTGTTTCTTGCGGTTCCAAAATATAATTTCCTAAAAAATCAACTACTTGCGAATGGCCGATATGTTCATAATTGTGGGCATCCAAACCAATTCTGTTTACACCAACAACATAACTCAGGTTTTCAACAGCACGTGCTTTCAATAAAATATCCCAGGCATTTGTGCGTACTTTTGGCCAATTGGCAACATATAAAAGCAGATCGTAATTCTCTACGTTTCTGGCAAAAACTGGAAATCTCAAATCGTAACAAACCTGCAGGCAAATTTTCCAGCCTAAATAATCAACAATTACTTTTTCGGTTCCGCCAGTATACGTTCGATCTTCACCGGCAAGTGTGAACAAATGACGCTTATCATAATATTGAATTTCTCCGGAAGGAAAAACAAACAACATTCGATTGTAATACTGATTATTCTCGGTGATAATCAGACTTCCTGTCACAGCACAATTTCTCTGTTTTGCAACGGATTTCATCCACAGAATTGTTTCCCCATCCATAGCCTCGGCCATTGCTAAAGCATTCATGGTAAATCCGGTAGAAAACATCTCAGGCAGAACAATCAAGTCAACTTCTGAATCGATTTGATTCAGCTTTGATTCAAAGTTATTTCTGTTTTTTAAAGCGTCTTCCCAATAAAGATCTGATTGAATAAGTGTGATTTTCATCTTTCAAAAATACGAATTTTAAGATAAAAAATATTTTTTTCATAAAAAGCACTTTCTGCAAAAATTTCTCAAAACACCTCTAAAACCGCAAGTCTTTTAGAATTAAAAAATACTTCAATAAAAAATATTGCAAAAAATATGCAATTTGTGCAAAAAAAATGCAAATGTGAAAAATTAATATTTATATTTGATCGCCAATAAAAAACCAAAAAAAAAAACATGAAAACCAAAGTATTATGAAAACAAAGCTAATTTCATTAGTGTTTATTGGGGGAGTCATCTTCTCAGCAAATGCAAAAGAGGCTGCAATAAAAAAGCATCTTTTTGAACAAAAAAGCAACCAAGTTGAAATCACGGGTCAAGTTTTAGGTCAGGATGACGGAATGCCAATTGCCGGAGCTACTATTTATGCCGAAAGCAATAGTAAACTAGCAACAATATCTGATGAAAACGGAAAATTTAAATTAACTGTTCCAGAAAACGAAGCCCACGTTATTGTAACCTACATGGGCTACGAAACTTTATCTTTTGCTTTAATTAAAACTACTGATTTAGTCATTAGATTAAAGTCTGCTGAGAATGTTTTAGACCAGGTTGTAGTAACCGCCCTTGGTGTTAAAAAAAGCAGCAAAGCTATTGCCTACGCAGTTACGGAACTTAAAGGAACTGAATTTACAAAAGCTAAAGAAACCAATATCGCCAATGCCCTGGTTGGAAAAATTGCCGGTGTAAATGTGAGCAGTACCGCAACGGGGCCAAACGGTTCAAGCAGGGTTATTATTCGTGGAAACGGTTCATTAAACGGAAATAACCAGCCAATGTACGTTGTAAACGATTTGCCAATTGACAATACCCAGCTTAACCTTCCGGGAATTGGAAATGGTGCAGGTTCAACCAGAATCAACGTGGATAGAGGTGACGGAACATCAGTTATAAATGCTGACGATATTAAAACCATCACTGTGTTAAAAGGAGGAACTGCTGCCGCATTATACGGTGCAAATGCCGCAAATGGTGTAATCTTAATTCAGACTAAAAGAGGCTCTGCCCAAAAAGGAATTGGAGTAGAATACAATACTTCATTTACTTTTGAAACACCATCGATCATACCAGATTGGCAGTATGAGTATGGTTCAGGAGCACTTGGAAAAAAACCAACTACACAAGCAGAGGCCATTGCCGATGGCCGTTGGTCGTGGGGAGCAAAAATGGACGGAACAGATGTAGTTCAGTTTGACGGAGTTGCAAGACCCTATGTTGCACAAAAAAACAACATTAAAAACTTTTATGATACCGGAACAACTTTTATAAATTCAATTGCTTTAGCGGGCGGAAGTGAAAAAGCTACAGGCCGTCTTTCGTTCTCGAATATGGACAATGAGGGTGTCGTACCCAATTCAGATTTTAATCGTAAAAGTATCAATATTGCCAGCGACGTTAACTTAACCAACTGGTTGAAATTTGATATTGTGGCACAATACAATATCGAAAAATCAAATAACAGAACAACCGTTTCAGATGCTGAAGCCAATCCAAACTGGGCAACTTATATGATTGCAAACACCGTTGACATTAGAAACCTCTCTCCTGGTTATGATGAAAATGGAATTGAAGAAGCCTGGAATCCGGTTGCCGTGGCAACAAATCCATATTACACGATTAATAAAATCAAAAACAGCGACACTAAAAACCGTTTCATAGGAATGTTGAATGTAAAGCTGAATTTTACACCTGAATTATTTCTTCAGGGAAGAATTGGACAGGATTTCACTAATTATGAATTCTTTGGATACATTCCAAAAACAACTTTAAACAATCCGGTTGGATATGCGCAAGGTTCAAGAATGAAAATTTCTAACCTGAATTCTGAAGCAATTCTTAATTATACCAAGAAAAACATTTATGATGATTTCTCTTTAAACGCTTTAGTTGGAGTTAACTCCCGTACCAATGTAAGAGACGAAATCAGAGTCGAAGGTTCTAATTTTGTACTAGATGATTTTTATGCTCTGAGCAATCTTTCGACACTAACGTATAGTTATCCTTACGGAAAAACAAAAACAAATTCAGTTTACGGCGCAGCAGATTTCGATTATAAAAACATAGTGTTTTTGAACGTAACGGGGCGTCAGGATTGGTTTTCAACACTTTCAAAAGACAACAACAACGTATTTTATCCTTCAGTCGGAACGAGTGTAATCCTTTCGGATATCGTAACAATGCCAGACTGGATTTCATTTACAAAACTTAGATCTTCATGGGCTCAGGTTGGAGGCGCAACACCAGATCCTTATGCATTGAATCAATCTTATTCAATGATTCAGGGCGGACATAACGGTCAGCAATTACAAGGGCCGACGAGTTCAAGAGTTCCTAATGCTACTTTAAGTCCGTTGACATCAACTACTTTTGAAGTTGGAGCTGATTTAGGTTTCTTCCGTAATCGTTTAAATCTTGATTTTGCCTGGTACAATCGCGCTACTACAAATGACATTGTTGAAACTACCATTTCAAATGCCTCAGGAGCCAGTACTGCTTTATTAAACCTTGGAAAAATGAGAAACAAAGGGGTTGAATTATTATTAAGTGGAAAAATTATTAACTCAAAAGATTTTTCGTGGGATGCTAGTTTCAACGGATCTTATAATGAAAACACCGTTGAAGCACTGACAGATCAATTAACATCTATTACAATGGCGACTTCTGTAAACGGATATGTAACGATAACAAGTGATGTCGGGCATCCTTACAGCATTATTAAAGGTTACAAACCTCGTAAAGATGCGAACGGAAATACCGTTTATAATGTAAGTGGCGGTTCTGCGACTATTGCGCAAGGTCCGCTTGAAGAATTAGGCCAGGGCGTTCATCCATGGGCAGCCGGATTTAGTAATGAATTCAAATACAAAGCGGTTTCATTTAGCTTTTTAATTGATGGAAAATTTGGAGGCAGCTTGTATTCCGGAACTGATTTATACGGAACACGTATGGGATTAACTAAACTAACTCTGGAAGGACGTGAAAGTGGATTACCAATTAAAGGGGTTGACACAAACGGAAATCCGGTTGATATGGTAATTGCACCAGAGAATTTAAGAACGTATTACGATGGCTTAAGAAACATTTCATCCACCTTTATTTATGACGCCAGCTTCATAAAATTAAGACAGGTAATTCTGGGCTATCAATTGCCTCTTGAAAAAATCAAAGGTCTTTCTAAACTTCAGGGAGCTTCTGTTTCATTTGTGGCAAGAAACTTATTCATTCTTTACAAGAAAACACCAAACGTAGATCCCGAATCTGTTTTTAGCGCCGGAAATGCTCAGGGTGTAGAACAATTTGGAGTACCAAAAACCAGAAGTTTCGGTTTAAGTTTAAATGTGAAATTCTAAAATTAAAAGACATGAAAAAGATAACCATTTTATATATAACAGGTATACTTTTAGGAAGTATGACCTCTTGTACCAAGGATTTTGAAGAAATCAACACGAATCCGAATGTAGTTGAAAAACCAAATCCGAATTACATTTTTAGCAAAGCGCAATTAGACGGCTTGAATAATAATTATTTTTTCACCAACATTCTTGAATGCGGCGGAATGTTACAACATTATGCTACTTATAAGGAAGCCTCTGGTGTAGGTGATAAATATTTAAGTAATGAAGTTTATTATTCTGCTTATTTTAATCAGGTTTATCCATTGGCATTAAATGAAACAGAAATTGTAATTAATGCTGTAAAAAGCAATCCCAACGATAGCAACAAACTAAATATTGCCAGAATCTGGAAGGCCTATTTATATCACAGAATTACAGATTTGTATGGTGATATTCCCTATTCTGAAGCTGCAAAAGCAAATAGCGAACAAATCTTTCTTCCAAAATATGATACTCAGGAATCTATCTACAAAGATTTATTAAAAGAACTTGACGAAGCCGCGATAGCACTTGATGCTACGAAACCAAGTTTTGGCGGAGCCGATTTTATCTATAATGGCGATGTAGCAAAATGGAAAAAATTCTCTTATTCTTTAATGCTTCGTTTAGGATTACGATTGACTAAAGTTGATCCGGCTTTAGCTAAAACCTGGGTTACCAAAGCTATTGCCGGTGGTGTAATTTTAAATGGAATTGATAATGCCATTATGAAATACACGGATGGTCCAAATGATTTCAATAGAAATCCTGTTGGTTTTGACGCGAGAAGACAAGATTTCACAGCAGGATCTTTTGGCCAAAAAAATGTTGAAGGAGGAAAATTAGCCAAAACTTTCATCGATCTATTAAAAGCAACTGCCGATCCAAGAATTAGTGTCTATGCCGGAGTTTGGCAGGGGACAGTGCAAAACACAACGCTTGTAGTGCAAAAAGGTTTCCCGAACGGAACTAAAACTGCGCCAACAGCTATTGAACAAGCTACTTATTCTGAACCTAATCAAAGTACTGTTTTCAAATATGATGCCCCATTAGTTCTTATCAGTAATGCAGAAACCAATTTATATTTGGCAGAAGCTGCTGCAAGAGGTTGGTACACTACAGAAACAGACAAAGATTTATATGAAAAAGGTGTAAAAGCATCTTTCTTAAATATGGGAATTTATGGTGCAGCTTATGCTATTACAGATGCAACACCTTATTTAACAGCAAATCCATTTAATACTACAGGATCATTTGAAGCAAAAATGAATCAGATTCATACTCAAATTTATGTAGCATTATTTGTTGACGAGCAGGAAATTTATGCTAACTGGAGAAGAACGGGTTATCCGGTTTTGGTTCCGGTAAACTTTCCCGGAAATGTTACAAATGGCACAATCCCAAGACGTTTGAAATATTCAACGAGCGAATATTCTGTAAATTCAACTAACTTAGCAGAAGCAGTTAAGCGTCAGGGAGAAGACACTTTTACAACTAAAATCTGGTGGGATAAATAATAAAACAAAGAGATAAATGAGCATTTTAATTCTTACGGCATGCATTGCGTTTTTAATCATTCAAATAGCCTGGTTTAAAATAAACCCGTTTATTTCCTTTATTATAACAGCTTTATTAGCAGGTCTTTTTTTAGGCCTGCCAATAAACACTTTGTCACAAACGGTTCAAAAAGGTTTGGGCGAAATGTTAGGCTCGATCACTCTGATTATTGTTTTCGGAACCTGTATCGGTAAACTTACCGTTTCATCAGGAGCCGCCAATGTCATTGCCAAAACTGTTATGGGATGGACAGGCAAAAAATATGTTCGTTTAGGATTAATGATTACCGGATTTATTGTCGGGATACCGCTTTTTTATAGTGTTGGATTTATTTTGTTAGTACCACTAATCTTTTCAGTAGCCCATCAATTTAAACTTTCAAAAGTATATCTGGGAATTCCAATGCTGGCGTCACTTTCAGTAGCACACGGTTTTTTGCCTCCACATCCGTCTCCAATGGCGTTAAGCAGTATTTTGAATGCTGATATTGGACTTGTTTTAGTTTACGGAATTATCATCGCCATTCCGACCATTTTTATCGCAGGCTTATTGTTTTCTAATTTACTTAAAAACATTAAATCTGAATCTGATCATGAAATTCTAAATGTTGAAGAAGTTGTAAATGAAGGAAATCAACCCAGTTTCGCGCTTAGTTTATTCTCTTCTTTATTTCCGGTTTTCGGCTTAACAATAACTTCAATTTTACCTTTACTTTCAGATAATGAAACACTGCTAAACATTTGCAAAACAATTGGTGAGCCAAGTATGATCATGTTGATTTCGCTGCTTATTTGCACCTACACTTTAGGCATCAGAATGAACCGAAGCATTCCATTAATAATGGATGATTATGCCGTGGCCATAAAAGATGTTGCTTTAATTGTTTTGATTATTGGCGGTGCCGGAGCTTTGAAAGAAGTGATGACCGTAAGCGGTGTGAGCGAAACTATTGTGTCGACTTTAACCCAAACAAATATTCATCCTTATTTATTGGCCTGGATGATGGCTGCTATTATTCGTGTCTGTGTGGGTTCTGCAACAGCTGCCGGTCTAATGACTGCCAGCGTTTTACTCCCTTTACTACAAGCCAATAACCTAGACCCTAACCTATTAGTTTTATCCGTTGGCGCCGGAAGCTTAATGTGTTCACATGTAAATGACCCGGGCTTTTGGATGTTCAAGGAATACTTCAATGTCAGCCTGAAAGATACTTTTAAATCATGGACTGTTATGGAATCGTTAGTATCTGTTTTAGGAATTGTTTTCGTTTTTATTTTAAACTCTATAATACATTAATATCATGAATTTATTGCCTCAGGAAAAATTTGAAACCCTTGGCTTATCCTTACCGCCAGCGCCTCAACCTCTTGGTATATACAAACCTTATTTAGTCGACGGAAAATATCTATATCTCTCAGGGCACGGACCAGTTCGTGATGACAAATCTTTAATTATTGGAAGAATTGGTGACGACATCGATATTGAAGAAGGAAAATTAGCCGCAAGACAAGTCGGTTTAACAATGCTTTCGACAATTGTAACCAATTTCGGGAGCCTGAACAAAGTAAAAAGAGTTATAAAAGTATTGGGAATGGTCAATTGCAATGGTGATTTCCTTAGACACCCATACGTTATCAACGGTTGCAGCGAATTGTTTGCTGAAGTGTGGGGACAAGAAAACGGAATCGGAGTACGAAGTGCCGTAGGAATGGGTTCTTTACCAGACAATATTCCCGTTGAAGTTGAAGCTGTTTTCGAATTATATTAAAAAGTTATGCCACAGATGTCACAGATTATATTGATTTTTTTTTCGCCACGAATTAATTACGCATATTGATTTAGAAAAATTCGTGAATTCGTGGCGGAAAACTTTTAATCCTTAATCATTTAATCTCTGGCAAAAAAATTAAACGCATGACAAGAAAACGGAATCGGAGTACGAAGTGCCGTAGGAATGGGTTCTTTACCAGACAATATTCCTGTTGAAGTTGAAGCTGTTTTCGAATTATATTAAAAAGATTTTTTTAACCACCAATTACACAAATTTTCACAAATTATTTTTTACATACTGATTTGTGAAAATTTGCGGAATTTGCGGTTAAGAACTATATGAATCTAAAATCTGTGGCAAAAAATTAAACACATAGAAACATAGATTTAATTATAACTGTTTAGAGGATATTTTAAAAAGCTAGCTTTCACACATAGTTATGTGTATTAATGCAAGTGAAACGACTATTATGCGGTTTCAAAAACTATGTTTCTATGTGTTAAATATTAAGCGCTACGTTTATCATCATTTGAATCTATAAAATCTGTGGCAAAAAAATTAAAAAACATGAATACAAATACACCACAAACAAGAATTGCAACTTTCGGAGAATTATTACTTCGAATGAATGTTGCTAATGGAAATCGGTTTACACAGGCCAGTGAAATAAAAGTTCATATAGGCGGTGCCGAGGCCAATGTTTGTGTTTTGCTTTCTCAACTCGGCATTCAAACCGATTATATTACGAGATTACCCCAAAATGATTTGGGACAACTAGCTTTAAACGAACTTCAGAAATACAAAGTAAATACCTCAAAATGTATTTATGGCGGAGAACGTTTGGGATTGTATTTTGTCGAAGCCGGAAATCAAATCAGGCAATCGCAGGTTATTTACGATCGTAGTAATTCTTCGTTCGCAACTATCCAAAAAGATCAAATTAACTGGGAATTGGCTTTCGCCAATGTTACTCACTTCCATTGGTCAGGAATTAGTCCCGGCGTTTCTTATGAAGCAGGTTTGGTATGTAAAGACGCTATTCTTTCGGCACATAAAAAAGGTTTACCCATTTCTTCTGATTTTAATTATCGCTCGAAATTATGGCAATACGGAAAACATCCATCTGAAATTATGCCAGATTTGCTTCAATACAGCACCATCACAGTGGCCGATTTAGATGCTATTGAAATTTATTTCGGAATTAAAACCGATAAAAATGAATCCGATACAAATCGTTTTCAGAAAACATATGAATTATTAAAAGAGAAAATGCCATTTCTAAAAACGCTTGCAATGAGTTTTAGGAAATCAGATGGATTAGCACATTTATACAAAGGTATGCTGCTTCACGAAGATCGTTTTTATGAAACTAAGGAATACAAAATACATTTAGTCACCGACCAAATTGGATCCGGAGATGCCTTTAACGCAGGATTATTATATGGATTGTCCAACAAATTATCCGGGCAGGAATGCATCGATTGGGCAACAGCCTGCGGCGTTATCAAACAAAGTATACACGGAGATTTTGCCATGAGCAATCCGACAGAAATAAGTCATTTTATTGCGAATGGCGCAAGTAACAGAATCAATAGATAAATAGAATTAAGAATATGTACAGCATTTTAAAAGCACAAGGCGTACTTCCGTTAGTAACACAAATCAATATCGAAACAGCCAAAATAGTGTTGCAATCTGCGGCTGATGCTGGGATAAAAATTATCGAGTTTGCTGCTCGGGCAGATAATGCGAAGGAAGTATTTACTCAAATGATAGCCTTTAAAAAAGCAAATAATTTAGATGTAAAAATTGCAGTTGGTTCTATTTTAAGTGTTATCGATGCTGAAACATATCATCAATTAGGAGCAGACTGTATCGTTTGCCCTCACACCGATTTAGAAATTGGCAATTATTGCCTAAAAAATAACATTTACTGGATTCCAGGCGCAGCAACTTTAAACGAAGTGCTTCACGCTAATAAATTAGGCGCTGAAATTGTAAAACTTTTTCCTGCTGATAAAATTGGCGGCCCAGGTTATGTAAAAGCAATAAGAGCTCCGTTTCCAAATTTAAAAATAATGCCAACGGGCGGCGTAACGCTCGAAGAAAGCAACTTAAAAGCTTGGTTTAAATCTGGTGTTGTTTGTGTTGGAATTGGTTCTAATTTATTTTCGAAAGAGATGCTTTTGAATTTAAATTATGAGCAATCGCTTAAAGCTTTTCAAAATTTAATTGAAGTTGTCGAAAAAACAAGAAATTAATCATGCAAAAAAACTGGTGGAAAATTAATTCCGAAATCAACACAGATACTCCATTTTTGGCCGTTTACGAAGATCGTATCCGCTTTAATCTGGAAAGGCTCATTGGCGCCGTAAATGGTGACACTCAAAAATTAAGACCTCACATCAAAACCCATAAAATTGGAGAAATTCTGGAGCTGTTTAAAACATACAACATCAAAAAAGTAAAATGTGCTACCATTTCCGAAGCCGAGCTTGCCGCACTTCATGAAATTCCGGATGTGCTTCTCGCCTATCAGCCTGTCGGTGTAAAAAAAGAGCGCTGGATCTCCTTGATTCAAAAATATCAGGAAACGAATTTTTCAACTATTGTCGATAATTTAGAATCGGCGAAAGCCTTAAATGAAATTGCAGGAGAAAATGATCTTAAACTAACTATTTATTTAGATCTAAACACCGGAATGAACAGAACCGGAATTTCGATTTCTGAAAAATGGGATGACTTAATCGAAGCTATTCTTCTACTAAAAAACATTCATTTTGAAGGAATTCATATTTACGACGGGCATTTAAAAGGAAGCGTTGAAGATCGAAACCTCGTAGCTTCTACTTCATTTTCAATTATTAAAAAGGAAATCGAAAAACTGCAATCAAAATTCAATTACAAACTAAAAATGGTTGCCGGAGGATCAAATACGTTTCCGTTTTACGCCACTCAGGAAAATGTAGAATGCAGTCCCGGAACTTTTATTTTTTGGGATTCCAACTATCAAACTAATTTACCCGAACAAGAATTCAAACCCGCTTTAGTGATTGTTGGAACCATTATTTCAAAACCAACAAATTCAACCGTTTGTATCGATATTGGTTATAAAGCGGTCTCTTCTGAAAACCCAATCGATAAAAGATTAGTAATTTTAAATGATGAAAATCTAATTCCGATTTCGCATTCAGAAGAACATTTGATTGTAGAAAATCGAGGTAAAAATCAGTATGCAATTGGAGACACAATTTATGCTCAGCCTTATCATGTTTGTCCAACTTGTGCACTTTACGATACAGTTCAGGTAATTAACAAAGAACATCAAATTTGCGATCAATGGCTAGTTGTTGCACGAAGCAGAAAAATTAATATTTAAAATAATATGTTTATAATAGACGCCCATTTAGACCTGAGCATGAATGCGATGGAATGGAATCGAGATTTAAGAAATGACGTTGCAACATTGCGTCATTTGGAAAAAGGAATGACAGATAAACCAGATCGTGAACGCGCAACGGTCTCGTTTCCGGATTTACGAAAAGGAAATATCGGCATCGTGGTCGCTACTCAAATTGCAAGATTTGTAAAACCCGGCAGTATTATTCCCGGTTGGAATTCTCCTGAACAAGCCTGGGCTCAGACGCAGGGACAATTGACCTGGTACAAAGCCATGGAAGAAGCCGGCGAAATAGTTGCTATTACCGATAAAAAATCACTTCAAAAACAAATTGATTTATGGAATGACGGCACTCCCAACGATAAAAAACCAATTGGTTATATTTTGAGCTTAGAAGGTGCTGATTCTATTATTGATATTTCCTATTTAGAAAAAACATACCATTACGGATTAAGAGCTATTGGTCCTGCGCATTATGGCCCGGGTCGCTACGCAAACGGAACCGATGCTACCGGAAAAATGAATCAAAACGGTCTTGATTTATTGAAAGAAATGGAGCGTTTGAATATTATTTTGGATGCCACACATTTATGTGATGATGCTTTTTGGCAGGCTTTAGATCATTATAACGGGCCGGTCTGGGCAAGTCATAACAATTGCAGAAGTTTAGTGGATCACAACCGTCAATACAGCGACGAAATGATTAAAGCTTTAATTTCGAGAGGAGCTGTAATTGGAGGAGCTTTAGATGCGTGGATGTTGGTTCCGGATTGGGAAAGAGGTGTTTCAACTCCAAAAGGTATGAATTGCAATTTAGAAACGGTTTTCAAACACATGGATCACATTTGCCAATTGGCTGGAAATGCAAATCATATCGGAATTGGTTCTGATCTTGATGGTGCATTTGGAACGGAACAATCTCCGTATGATTTAAATACAATTGCCGATTTACAAAAACTCGTTCTTATCTTTAAAGAAAAAGGATATTCTGATGCCGATTTAAATAAAATCTTTCACCAGAACTGGATTAATTTCTTAATGAAAAAATGGGATTAAATAAAAACTAAACTTGGAACTGCCTTCTTATACAATTGTAATTTTTCATCGTTAGGATCAACTTCCGTGACCACGTAATCAACTTCAGATAAGTTGGCAATTTTCATTTTTAGAACAGTATCGAGTTTTTCTGAAATAGTTAAAATCGCTGTTTTTTCAGAAGCCTGAATCATCGCTTTTTTTACCTGAACGGTTTCCCAGTCAGAATCTGAGAATCCGCCTTCGATATCTAAAGCATTGGTTCCTAATATTAATAAATCGACTTTAATATTGGCCAATTGATTATAGACATCACCGCTCACGCACATTTGACTGTAAGAGGAAATACTGCCGCCAATCATTATAATTTTCACATTGGGTTTGTCCAGAAGTTCAACTGCAGATAAAACAGTTACGGTAAAAATAGTAAGATTTAAATCATTAGGAATTAAGCGAATGAACTCTCTGATTGTAGTTCCGCCGCCAATTAACAAAACCATTCCGTCGTGAAGTAAACCTAAAGTTTTTTGCGCAATGATTTGTTTGGATTCGCCAGCATACGTTTGATTGGATGAAGAATGGTGATATGCTTTAGTCATCGCCCCACCTTTTACCTTAATCAATAAGGATTCTGATTCAAGTTCATTAATATCACGTCTGACAGTATCTTCTGAAACAAATAATTTAGTCGAAAGTGTTTCAAAACTTACGCGGGTATGCAAGTTAATCTCTTTTAAAATAAGATTTTTACGTTCTTCCTTGCTATAGTTTACCACTTCATTATCATTGTTCATGCAAATTCACTTTTATTGGAAACAAATGTAAACAATAAATGCAATATTATTGCGAAACAAATTACAACACAATGTAATAAAATAGTTGATTAGCCTATTTTAAAGCCATTTAAACTCAAATAAGATTTGCAAAAAAAATGCAATCTAATTTACAAACGATAAATTTGTTTAACAAACCAGAAACCAACCATGCTAAAAAATATATTCCTTCTTTTGGTCTTTTGCTATTCCATCGGAAATGCACAAACATCCTTTGAAAATAGTTCTATAATTCCGGCTCCAAATTCATATAAGGCAAATGGCGATAGTATTAGTTTAACCGGGCAGATAAAAATTTCTTTTGAGAAAAATAAATTTAGTACCAAAGAAAAAAAGACTGCTACTATTTTTGAGTCTGCTGTCAATGCAAATACACCGAATAAAAAAAGCAATATCGAAGTTTTATTCATTGCCAAAAAACCAGCTTCATCAGAAAAAAAAGAAGCTTATGAAATCAAAATCACTTCAAAAAAAATAACAGTTACCGGAAGTGAGGAAGGATTATTCTATGCCGTTCAGAGTTTGCTGCAGCTTTTAACCAATAAACCAAAAAATCAGGACATAAAATTACCTTGTATAACCATCGAAGACGCGCCACGATACACTTACCGCGGATTACACCTCGATGTATGTCGACACTTTTTCACTGTCAATGTTATAAAAGATTTTATAGCACAAATGTCCAGTTATAAATTAAACAACTTTCATTGGCACCTAACAGACGATCAGGGCTGGAGAATTGAGATCAAAAAGTATCCAAAATTAACTGAAGTCGGATCTAGAAGAGCACAGACTTTAGTGGGAAATAAATTCGAAAGATTTCCTTATTTTTTTGACGGAAATCCGTACGGAGGTTTTTATACGCAGGAAGAAATTAAGGACGTTGTTAAGTTTGCCGAAGAGCATTATGTAAATGTAATTCCGGAAATCGAAATGCCGGGTCATGCAACTGCAGCAGTTACTGCTTATCCGAATTTATCCTGTTTTCTAGACAGAAATTATAAAGTTGTAGAATACTGGGGCGTTTTTGACGATATTTTTTGTGCGGGAAAAGAGGAAACATTTATTTTTTTAGAAGATGTTTTGACGGAAGTTATGGCTTTATTTCCGAGTAAATACATTCATATTGGTGGCGATGAATGTCCGAAAGCGAGATGGAAGGAATGTCCGAATTGTCAAAAAAGAATTGCAGCTTTAGGGTTGAAAGACGAACATGAATTACAAGGTTATTTAACCAAAAGAATAGAAAAATTCCTGAACGCAAACGGCAGACAAATTTTGGGTTGGGATGAAATGCTTGAAGGCGGATTGGCACCTAACGCAGCCGTAATGTCTTGGAGAGGCGAATCTGGCGGAATTAAAGCTGCCAAACAAAAGCATCTTGTTATCATGAATCCCGAGCAAGTTTTGTACTTAGATTACAATCAGGGTTATTCACCACAAGAACCTTTAACGGTTGGAAGGTTGGTTACTGTTGAGAAAATATACAATTACAATCCAACTCCTGTCGATAGCCTGACCGTTGAGGAGCAAAAATACATTTGGGGTGTTCAATCGAATCTTTGGTCGGAATATCTGACGAGTCCGGCGAAATTAAATTATCAACTTTACCCCAGAATGTTTGCATTGGCAGAAATTACCTGGACAGAACCTCAAAACAAAAATTACAACAATTTTGTTTTGAACCGAATGCCACATCACATCGAAAAATTGGAAGCTCAAAAAAGATTGTATAAAGTGCCTGCTCCTTTTGGATCGACCGAAACCGCTTTAATCGCTTCTAAATATATTTTAGATCTAAAACCAACTATTAAAAATGGAAAAATTTTCTACACCATTGATGGCTATAACCCAGACGAAACTGCAGAACTTTACGAAAAACCGGTAACAATAAATATTCCGAAAGGCGAATACCGAATAATTAAAACGGTGCAGATCAGCGAAAGCGGCAGACGAAGTTCAATCAGCAAAATATTGGTTAGAAATCCGGAAGTAAAATCGGCATTAG
The DNA here is from genome assembly GCF_001427905.1 of Flavobacterium sp. Root420. Taxonomy (GTDB): domain Bacteria; phylum Bacteroidota; class Bacteroidia; order Flavobacteriales; family Flavobacteriaceae; genus Flavobacterium. The sequence goes on along the minus strand of NZ_LMEF01000002.1, from coordinate 569 downwards.
CCATAAAACCAACTAAAAACGGTTTAAAATATGACTATTTTACCGGAACTTTATTTCAACAGGTCCAGGATTTAGAATTAGCAAAACCTGTAAATTCAAGAATTTTTAATGGCGCAATCAGCAGCGAAAAATGGAAAACAAAATTAGAACGTTATATCGGCTTAAAATTCGATGGATATATCTATATTCCGGAAACGGGAAATTATACCATTTCAACGCTTTCAGATGACGGATCTAAGCTTTTTATAGACAATGAATTAATTGTCAATAACGACGGCATTCATTGGCTTAATGAAGCGTATGGAGCTGTAAAACTTGAAAAAGGTTTTCACAAGATCAACATCAGTTATTTTGATCAGATTGGCGGCACTACTTTAAGTTGTTTTATCCAGCAGGAAGGAAAGGAAAAAAAAGAAATAAATGCTTCGCAATTGTATTACGAATAAGCATAAAAAAAGCATTCGCCGCGACGAGGGCACTGAAAAACATCCCTTATTTTAATCAGGTTTATTTTTTAGACAACAAAAAAACGCTTATAACGGGATTTAAAAAGATCCGTTGTAAGCGTT
>NZ_LMEF01000001.1 GCF_001427905.1 Flavobacterium sp. Root420 | reverse complement strand
TTGAATCTCATATATAATCAGCTGTTAATCACTGATTAAATATACAAAATTGACCAGAAAAAAACAAACTCAAAAAAAATAGCTGCCTCAGTTTTGAGACAGCTACATTTTTTTTGCTTTCTAATTAACCGCAAGGTACGCAAGGCTTTTTATCTATAGGGTTCAATATAAACGCATCCCGAAGCCTCGGGACGCAAAGCTATCTGCAAAAAGATTGGCGAACATAGCCCGCGGTTTCAACCGCAGGGACGTCAAGATATTTATTTTACAATATACGTTGGATTCCCGTGGTTGAAATTGGGAGCTATATTTGAGAATTAGATTTGTAATTATGATCTTTTTTAAAACGCAAAAGAATTCCCACGGTTAAAACCGCGGGCTATATTTGAAAATTTGGGATCTTTTTTAAAACACAAAGTTCGCAAAGCTATATCCAATTATAGCTTTGCGAACTTTGCGTAAATCTTAGTGCCCTTTGCGGTTAAACTTTAGAGCTATTAATTATTTTTTATTCTTACCGTTTTTATAAACTACTTTCTCAACAACTTGTACTTTTGGAGCAGCAGTTTTTTTCTTGAAAGGTTTTTTAGCTGCAGGACCCGTTTTAGAAGGTGCTTTATCGCCTCTTCCTTTTTCAGCATCTTTAGCACTTGCTTTAAATTCAGGTCTTTCTTTTGTACTTTCTTTCTTCGGAATTTCTGCTTTATGTTTGGCTAAAACATCATTCGGGTTTTTAGGATTTTCTTTGGTTCCTCTTAAGTGAATTACTAATCCGTTTAAGAAGTTGCGCAAAACCTGGTCACCACATTCCATATAATTTTCATGATCTTCAGCTCTGAAAAAAGCCCCTAATTCTGATTTTGTAATTCTAAAATCTACTAATTCTAAAATCTCAACTATTTGATCATCACGGAGCATCAAAGCCACGCGAAGTTTTTTTAGGATATCGTTGTTTGTCATCGTTTAATTTTTTACAAAGGTACGTTTTAAAAGCAATTAGAAGGCAATTTTGGGTTTAGAATTAAAGGCAAAGGTTGTCGATATTTTCGCGCAAAGACGCAAAGGCGCAAAGTAAAAGAATCCAACCTTGGCGTCTTTGCGTCTTTGCGCGAGATTGACACACCATTAAATTTACCTATTAAGTGTTTTTACTGCTTAATATAGTTATTAATTTATCTAAATCTTCTTTTGTGTGATTGGCTGTAACTACAACCCGATTCAGATTATCTGCGTTTTGTTTGTATTTAAAACTGGCGATTATAATCTTATTTGCTTGTAATACATTAATAATATTTTTGTCTTTCAGATAGATTAAAGGGTAGTTTTTATCAAATTTGATAGAATCCTCTTTGATTATTTTGTGGTCAATATAACTTAGATTCTCAACTAATTTTTGATGTTGTTTAGGATAAATTTCTGAAGCATCAGCTAACGTCTGGACAAACGCAGGATTCATTCCGGCTGCAGAACCATAAATTTCTGATTTTTTTATTTGATTGATAAATGTAGTATCACTTGCAATTACACCACCAGTTAAACCAAAAGCTTTCCCCAGAGAAGAAACCATAATTTTTCTCTTAATCGGAAGATTGATATCGGAATAAATTCCACAGCCATTTTTACCTAAAATCCCAAGAGAATGTGATTCGTCAATAAGCAACGTAACTTCTTTGTGTTTTGGAATTTCTCTCAGAATATTTAAATCAATTGGATTGGTTTCAAAAGAAGGAACTGCATCCATTAGGATTGTGATTTTTTCTTCTTTTTCATCCAATAATCTGGAATTTATTTTGCCATCTATAAAAACGGGTAAACTGTTATTGGTTTGAATCGCTGTGTGAATATCATCAAAATGAAAAAAAGTGTCAGTCTGTTTTTTCAATTCATCGATTGCCAATTTTCCGGCCAGCATTCCGGAAGAAACGGTAACTACAGCGGCTGCTTTAATATAGTTTGCTAAAAAAGTTTCGCCGTTTTCATAAGCTGTAACTTTTATATTTGCATTTCTGGAGCTTCCGTATGTTGTTCCCCATTTCAGAATATTTTTTACAACCAATTCCTGAAAAGCCTTATTTGTTGGTAATCCCAAATAAGCTGTTCCGCCAAAATACAAATACTGTTCCTGGTTGATTTCGATAATTCGATCTGGAAATTGATTGACATTCATTTTTGTTAGATTAAAGCGACCCCGGTTCCGTTAAGTTCAGAATAGGAGACAACGCCATTTTTTATAGTAACTCCTGTTGCGATATCTTCTGCCAAAAGCAAAGCACCATCCATATCAACATAATCCAATTGTGGCAGTAAATGCGCAATAGCAGAAATTCCAACAGTAGATTCTGTCATACAGCCCACCATTGTTTTTAAACCTAACTTTTTGGCTTCTTCGATCATTCTTTTGCCAGGCGTTAAACCACCGCATTTTACCAATTTTACATTTACACCGTGAAAATGGTTGAAACATTTCGCCACATCTTCTTCAATAATACAGCTTTCATCAGCAATTATTGGTAGGACAGAATGTTTGAAAACTTCTTTGTGCGCTTCCCAGTTATCTGCTTTCATGGGTTGTTCCAGAAATTCAACACCTAGTTTTTTTAATTCAACAGCGTTATTAATTGTTTCTTCAGCGCCCCAACCGCAATTAGCATCAATTCTAAAAATAGCATCGGTATGTTTTCGAAGCTCTTTTATAATTGCGATATCTTCCTTGGTTCCCAGCTTAATTTTATAAATAGGCCAGGGAAGTTCCTGCATTTTTGAAACCATTTTTTCTATAGAAGCAATTCCAATAGTATAATCCGTAAGCGGATTTTTCTCAGTTGTATAATTCCATAATTCGTAAAGCTTTTTGCCTTTTTTTTTGGCATATAAATCATTATAAGCCAAATCTAAAGCACATAAAGCAAACATATCATGTTTTAAAAATGGATAAATTTTCGCCCAAAACACTTCAGGAGTTTCATTTTCTGACGTTTCAATGACAGTTCTGATTTTTTCCAAATCTTCCATCATCACCGGAACTGTGGTTTTGTAATACGGATTTGAAGTAGCTTCCCCAAAACCTGAATGGCCATCACTTTTTAATTCAACAATTAAAGAATGCTGAAAATCAATTGATTCCCTTGAAATGGTAAAAGTATGTTTGAGTTTTAAATTGTATTCTCTTAAAATTAGTTCCATAAATAAAAGTAAGTTTTTATTTTTTAGTTTAATAACCAAGCCAAAGAATTGCATCTACAAAACCATCACGCCAAAGTTTTTCGTTATGTTCTCCGCCTTTTACAATTTTATCTTTGGTGAGATGAAGACAATAACAACGATTTCGATCCAAAAGTGTTTCCATCTTTTTCATATCTTTCACCATGTCATCACTTTCCTTGTCGCCACATAAAAAGTAAATTTTGGTTTTGTTTTTAGGTGCTTTTTCGGCTAAAGTAAAAATTTCATTTGAAAACCAGAAGGATGGCGAAAAAACGGTCGCTTTTCCAAAAACTTCTGGATATTTCAGAATGGCATAATAGGACACCAAGCCGCCAAGAGAACTTCCCATTATCGTTGTGTTTTTGGCCTTGGTTTTGGTTCTGTAGTTTTTATCAATGTACGGTTTTAGTGTTTTTACTATAAAATCAAGATAGTTATCGGCATTTCCACCGCCGTATTTTTCGTTTTTATAAGGCGTTAATTCGTCTATACGTTTGTCATTTCCGTGCTCGATTCCCACTACAATTAACGGTGCTTTTAAGCTGTCAAGTTTTTCATCGACATTCCATTCGCCAACAAAAGAGGTTTTGGCATCAAATAAATTTTGGGCATCGTGCATATATATGACGTTGTATTTTTTTTTGGCTGAAGCCGAATAACCTTCAGGCAAATAAATCCAGATTTTCTTGATGGTTTTGAGTTGAGGTGCTTCAATCGTAAAAGTCGAAACGTTTTTTGAAGCTGTACTTTGCTGTGCATTTCCGATAGTGATCATCCACAGAAAAATAAAAAAGAATATTCCTCGAATCATTAGTAATTTTGTGTTTAAATTTGAAAGCAATATTTTAGCTAAAAATAATAAATTGATGAATACAGAAGCAGAAAAGAGAAGTTTACTTTTAGAAATGATAACTTTTTCTACCGTTGATGGAAAGTTGCACAAAAGAGAGTATGATTTTTTGTGGCTAGTCGCCAAGGAATTAAATATTGATTTTGATGTTTTTAATGATTTGTTTCATCAGGAACATACAAAGCAAATTATAAAATCAGAATTTCAGCGTATCCAACAATTTTACAGACTGGCTTTGATTATGCATTGTGATGGAATTTTGCATGAAAAAGAAGCAACAGGAATACAACAAATCGCCATTGAAATGGGATTGAATCCGGGTGCTGTAAAAAGAGTTTTAGATTTGATGAAAAAAGCACCAAACGCTATGGTCGATCCTAAAGTTTTACTGAAAGTTTTTCAGGAACAACACAATTAAGCTAATTGTTCTTGTAGTTTTTTAATATCATCACGCAGTTTGGCAGCTTGTAAAAAGTCTAAATCTTTGGCTGCTTTTTCCATTGATTTTCGTTTCTCACGAATCATTTTTTCTAATTCCGATTTTGATAAATAGGCTGTTTCCGGTTCTGCAGCAACAGACAAAGTATGTCCTAATTCATATTCCACCAACGGATTTTTCGTAAATGCACTCTCAATTTTTTTGTTTAATGCCTGGGGAATTATATTGTTTTCTACATTAAAATTAATCTGTTTGGTTCGGCGGTAATTGGTTTCATCAATCGTTTTTTGCATACTGCCTGTCATTTTATCAGCATATAGAATCGCTTTTCCGTTCAGATTTCTTGCCGCACGACCGATGGTTTGCGTTAAAGATTTGTGGTTACGTAAAAAACCTTCCTTATCGGCATCTAAAATTGCCACAAGCGAAACTTCAGGTAAATCCAAACCTTCACGCAATAAATTTACCCCAATTAAAACATCAAAAATACCTTTACGCAAATCCTGCATGATTTCGATACGTTCCAGCGTATCCACTTCAGAGTGAATGTAGCGACAACGAATATTGACTTTAGTTAAATATTTGGCTAATTCTTCCGCCATTCTTTTGGTCAAAGTGGTTACAAGAACTCTTTCGTCTAATTCACAACGAACCTGAATTTCTTCGATCAAATCATCAATCTGATTTAAACTCGGTCTTACTTCGATAACCGGATCTAATAAGCCTGTCGGACGAATAATCTGTTCCACATATATTCCATCTGACTTTTGCAACTCATAATCTGCCGGGGTTGCAGATACGTAAATAACCTGATTTTGCAAAGCTTCAAATTCTTCAAATTTCAAAGGTCTATTGTCCATTGCGGCCGGTAAACGGAAACCGTATTCGACCAGATTTTCTTTACGACTGCGGTCACCTCCGTACATAGCATGAACTTGCGAAACTGTTACGTGACTTTCATCAACAATCATTAAAAAATCACTCGGGAAATAATCTAATAAACAGAAAGGTCTCGTGCCGGCTTGTCGTCCGTCGAGATAACGCGAATAATTTTCAATTCCGGAGCAATAGCCTAATTCACGAATCATTTCTAAATCGAAATTGGTTCGTTCTTCCAAACGTTTTGCTTCGAGATGTTTTCCTATGTCTTTAAAATAATCAACCTGTTTGACTAAATCCTGTTGGATTTCCCAAATAGCGCCTTGTAATACTTCAGGAGAAGTCACAAACATATTAGCGGGGTAAATAGTCAGTCTTTTGAATTTTTCAATAACTTGTGAAGTCTTGGCATCAAAAGATTCTATTTCTTCTATTTCATCTCCAAAGAAGTGAATTCTAAAGGCGTCATCGGCGTAACTTGGGTACACTTCAACTGTATCGCCTTTAATTCGGAATGTTCCCGGATTAAAATCGGCCTCTGTTCTGGCATATAAACTCTGAACTAAACTATGTAATAATTTAGTTCTTGAAATGACCTGATCTCTTGAAATTTCAATTACGTTTTTCTTAAATTCGACTGGATTTCCAATACCATACAGACAAGAAACTGAAGCGACAACTAATATATCGCGTCTTCCTGAAAGCAGGGAAGAGGTAGTGCTTAAACGCATTTTTTCAAGCTCTTCATTAATAGATAAATCTTTTTCAATGAAAACGCCAGTTACAGGCATAAAAGCTTCCGGTTGATAATAATCATAGTACGAAACGAAATACTCGACCGCATTATTCGGGAAAAACTGTTTGAATTCCGAATACAATTGCGCTGCCAGAGTTTTGTTATGTGCCAAAACTAAAGTTGGTCTTTGAACTTCCTCAATTACATTGGCAACGGTAAATGTTTTACCGGAACCTGTAACACCTAATAAAGTTTGATATTTTTCGCCATCACGAATTCCTTGTGCTAGCTTTTCAATCGCTTGTGGCTGATCGCCTTTCGGACTATATTCTGAGGATACCTGGAAATTCATTTTTAAGTGCTGAAAGATTAAGTTTTGTAAAGATACAAAGTTTGAAACCGATAAAAAAGATAAAAAGTGAGCTTAGAATTGTTATGTTTTGAATATGAAATTGATTAATTTAAAAAATTAACTACGGCCTCATTCACAATTTTTGACTGATCAATGGTTAAGAAATGGCCTGCATCTGTGATCATTTTCGTTTTATTATTTGGAAGATATTTCTGTGCCCTTTCTAAACTATCTTCAGAGTTAATGACATCGTGATCACCAATTAAAACCAAAACCGGATTGGAGATTGCCTTTAATTCGTCATCAGAAAAGGGCGTCATTTTTAGCATGCTTGAATTTGATTTAGCATATTTGTTTGCCAAATAAAATTGTCTTTTATAAACCGGACTAATTTTTTCGGGATGCGTTGAGAATGTCTTAAGCGTTTTACTAAATTTCTTTTCACTTGGGAAAAGTTTTAACATCAACGCTGAGGATGTTTTTCTAACTTTATCAATAAATTTAAAGGTTTGAGCCGGGCTTAGTAAAACTATTTTATCAATATTGTTTTCTTTTTGAGTCGCCAATAAAGTTGCAATCCAACCACCGCGGGAAGCCCCAACGATATCAAATTTCTTTAATTTATAATGACTGAAAATTTCATTGTACCAAATTACAATTTCATCGCGTGAAAGTGGTTTTGCAGTTAAAGTTGATTTGTTAGGTTCCATCAAAAAATCGATGGCATAAATGCGATGATTTTGGGCTAATGCCTTAATATTTGGATACCACATTGTTGAGCTGGCATCCATTCCGTGAAGTAGCACTAAAGCTTTTGCATTTTTAGGACCAGCCATAATGACGTGTGCAGTTCCTAAAGTGGTTTGCACGTTTTCTTCGGTAAAAGGAATATCCCAAAGTTTTAATGCTTTGTCGTATGAAGTTATGTAAGCTTGTTTTTCTGTTTTGGTCTCAAAAACGTAATCTTCAAATTTTACATTTTTAGTAGAAGCACAGCTCGTGATTAACAGAAATAATACTATTCTAAGGAATATTTTAGGCGTAGTCATGAAGGGTTAGATTTAGCTTAAAGGTACTCTGAATTATATATAGAAAGTATCAGAATTTTATTTTAAAGTATCAGAATTACAATTTTTTAGGATTTCTGCTTGTATGCCTAATTCTTAAGATTTGTATTTGTTTTAAGGTAATTTTATTTTAATGCTGACAAAAAAGAGTCGTCATCAATTTTTTCGATTTCTGCAATTACAATATTTCTAAGTTCAAGCGTATTCATAATGTTATAATTTACCCGAAGTTACAAAAACAAAGATTAAAATTTGATTTATGATTCTTAAATTTTCCAGGATTTTTGTTGCGCTTCACTCAAAAAAGTCCATGCTATAATTCGGCTTGTTTTTTGACCCTGAGCCATATCAATTGTTTTGATAGAAGCTGCATTTACTTTGTTTAATGTTTTGTAAATGCTGGAAAGATTTTCTCTTTTAGACACCAAAGTCGTAAACCATTGACATTGCATAGCATATTTGGCACTTTCATAAATCATTTGAGTTACAAAACCAATTTCTCCGCCATCACACCATAACTCTGCATTATGACCTCCAAAGTTTAAAACAGGGTTTGTTTTTTTCTTTTCCTTCGGATTTAAGTTAGATACTTTACGAACCGTACTTTGATTGGCATCTTCAGCAGAAGCATGAAAAGGAGGATTACACATTGTGAAAGTAAAAAGATCTTCGGGCGTGATGATATTTTTGAAAATAAATCTGGATTCAGTTTGTTGTTGAAGACTGATAGCGTCAATCAATTTTGGATTTTCTTCAATGATTTTTGCACAGTTTTCAATTGCTTTAAGGTCAATATCAGTTCCAACAAAACTCCAATCGTAAATTGCATTTCCTAATATCGGATAGATACAATTGGCACCCGTTCCGATATCTAATCCCAAAACAGCTGAACCTGTTGGAATAATTCCGTTGTTACTTTCTGCCAGTAAATCAGCTAAATAATGAATGTAATCAGTTCTTCCGGGAATTGGCGGGCAAAGATAATTTTTAGGAATATCCCAGTTTTGAATGTCATAATACGTTTGTAGTAAAGCTTTGTTAAGTGCTTTTACGGCATCAGGATTACTAAAATCAATGGTTTCAATTCCGTGAACATTTATCGCAACATACTTTTTGAGTTCAGGACAATTCGTAATAAGAAGTTCGAAATCATAACGGGAACGGTGAAGATTTCGAGGATGTAAATTGGTTTTTTCCGAATTGTCTGCTGCTTTCATTTTGTAAATTTGGTGCAAAGATAGTCATTCCTTTTTTAGAAAAGATTTTATGGAAAGTCGCGTGGATAATTGTTGTGAAGCGTTGGGAGTAAAAATCCTTTTGTAAAGATTTTTATTCAGATTTGCCACTCGAGCGATAGCGAACAGGCGAAGCAAATCAAGCCAAATACAAAAACAACTTCCCATTACGCCAATTACCCAAATCTGTTGTAGCTGATATGGGAGGTGTTCATTTATTGCTCAAATGTTTCTATTCGTCGTCCGCCCACTAACGCAAAACCCGTGTTAGCGTCTCATTGTATTGTCAAGCCATTTTAAATTATATAATGTCCAACTTCTATCATTATTTTGTCATAGGTGAAGTAGAACCCAAAACTATCTCTTATTTTTCTTGGTTCTTGTCCAACTACAACGCCACCGTTTTTTAGTTTCTCATAAGTTTTTATTACAGCGTTTGTGTCAGCCAACATAAAGCCTAAGTGAAAAGCTTCAGGGTAATTCACTTGTCCGTCTTTATTTCCCATTATAACAAGAGTAAAGTCGTCAGTACCTTTTAAAACTGCAACAATGTTGTCTCCTTTTATGTCGGTGCATTTAAAATTGAAATATGTTTCAAAAATATTTATTGCGTCTGCAACATTTGAAACAACTAAGTTGATGTGATTAAGCTTCATTGTTTTTTGTCTATTTGATTGTTATTGTACTTGTCTGTTGTAATGAATGCTAAACGTTCCAGTACGACATCGGGTTTGGGACTAAATTAAGCCCATTCTTCGGATTTGCCAAATCATCGCAAATACAAAACCAACTTTCCTTTAATTAATTTTCGAAATTCATTGTAGTAGCTGTTATCATTCGTTTTTATTCTCACTAATATATTCGGATTCCACAGAGATGTTTTTTTTGCCCTGTTTTTTGATTTTCAATTTCAGGGTATATTTTCCACTTTTAATATTATTATCACCAATATGATCAACTGGAAGACAAATCTGATGAGCCCAAAAATTATGACAAAAAAAACGCTTTTTATAAACGGTTAAATCATAACAGTTATCTTTCCATAAACCATCAACTGCTTTGATTTCACTAAAACTTTTAGACTCAATGTTTTTGAATTCTATTAAGTTACCTTTAAAGCCGATTTTTATTTTCTCAATCTTGAATTTACTATCATTATAAATTCTCAGTTCAACTTTTTCGTCTTTAGTTGTACTGCTTAAAACAAATAATAAAAGAAGTATTAGAAGGTTTTTCATATTTCATTTCTTCGCTATTAGCTGAAAATAACTATCAACTTGTCTCGTTACAAAGTAGTAAACCCAAAATTAATTAAATTTTCGCGGTTCAATAGCTGATTGTTGTATAAACAATCTTTTTAATACTCAGGAAGTCAATTTAATCAATACACTCCATCAGCAACAAATCGCCATTTTGATGCGTAATCGTTACAATTCCATCTTGTGCTACTGAGTTGCTGCTTCCGGTTCTGTAGCCCATGGTAAGCGTATCATTTTGCAATTGATAATCTAAATTGGTAGAATAAATGCCATTTACAACCCCAATTGGAATCAAAGAAATAGGAGTTTTTGCCGTATACCATTTTTCGAATTTATTGGGCAATAAAAATATTTTGGAATGATCATCGAGAATTACAATTTTAAGCAAATTGCGATAACGAACAATATTGGTAAGATTTGTAATGGTATGATCGGCGCGTTTTCCTGTGGCCCAAACGACATTTACGGCTGGAATTTTTCTGTCAATTAAATAATCGAACGCTTTTTCGAGATCCGTTTTGTTTTGATCTGGTGTGTGTACAATTTCAATTGGATATTGTGACGTTTTATAGATTTCAGGATCGAAACCATTATCGAAATCCCCCAAAAGCACATCGACTTTTATATCTAATTCAATGACTCTTTCGATGGCAGAATCCAGGACAACAACAAGTGGGGACCATTCAAGTAGTTGTCCTAATAATTCAGGATTACAGGCGGCTCCGTTTGCAATAATTAAAGCGGGTTCCTGATCGTCGCGAACTATATGGTGTGATGACATGCTATTTTTTTTGAAAATTTATTGTAAAGGTACGGGTAGTATTTTAGATTTTAGAGTTCAGATTTTGGATTTTTTTAGTGTTTTATTTTCAATCTAAAATCTAAAATCTGCAATCTAAAATTATATTAGCCTTCTGTGATAATTAATTTGCCCTAAATGATAGGCTAAATGCGTTGAAAGATGCACTAAAAAGAATTCGGTTGTCATTTCTTTTTCGAAAACGATTTGCGGATAAATAGATTTTAAATCGGCTTCAGTCAAAGAATCTAGAGTAGTATTTACAACTAAAATAGTTTCTTCAATTTTGCTAATTAATTCTGATCTCGGTACATCTTTTAAAGAGAATTCTAAAGGACGATTTCGTACATAACCTGTCTTTCCAAGTTCAGCACCAATATATGTATTTAGGTTTCCAATTAAATGCAAACAAAGATTTCCGGCCGAATTTGAAATGTTTTTGTCAATTGTCCAGATTTGACTTTCGTTTTGATACGATTCGATTTCAACTTTTAATTTGTTGAGATCCCGATTAAAAAGTGATTTTAGAGTTTCTGTTAGCATGTTTTTTTGTTTTACGGTCTGTTTTTTATCGGAATCCAGATTTCTTCTTCAGAATCAGGATCATCTTTTTTATATCTTTCATCCATAACGGCAAAATGGGGTCTGTCGTCTACTGTATATTCAGAATTTGGCAACCATTCTGTAAAAATCGTATGATAGGTTTTATAACCCTCAGTTGCTGGTCCTACGTGTATAAAAACTGCATATATTCCTGTTGGTATTATTAAAGACTCCATTTCAGACGGAATTGTATCTAAATCTTTTACTTCGACAGCAGCCCATTTCTGGAATGTTCTGTCAGCATCAAAATTATCGAAATATCCTTGAGGGAAAACTTCAAGCGAATATAAATTAGAATCGACTGCATTTTTTATTTCCTTTTGTCGTGGCATAAAACTGTTCCATAATTGAAAGGTTTTATTTTCCATAAACGACATGGTAGTATGTTTGCCTATTAATTTTTTTTCGGTTAAAATTTTAATTTGGGCTTCCATTTTTAATAAGTTTATTTATTTAATAGTGTATTTTTTTAAATCGGTTTCACAAAGGGAAAAATAGCCTAAAGGATAATTATTTTTATCCGTTGTATTGATGATATTTCCTTTTACTGTTGCTGGAGGAGATTGAAACGGACCGCCAACGTTACTGCCTGCAATACTTACTAGAATATTCATATAATTGTAATATTGTTTCGAAATTCCGTAATGTGTTATTTCAATTTCATTTCCAACTTCTAATTCGTCATCATCTGAAAGACTGAAAAATTCATTCCCATTAAAAAATTTATCTTCATCTACATAATAACTTGATTTGATTTTATTGGAATATATATGGCGGTACAAATAAAAATTATCAATATTTCCGGGATCATTATAAAAGGCTCTTATTTCAATATCTTTTCCTGTAAAACCACCTTCATTATTTTGTTCAATTCGGGTAATTGGCGCTACAGATTTTAGAGTTTCACTTGCTGTATAAGTACTTCCGCTAGTAATTACAGTCAAGGTGTATTGTTCTTCGATTACAGGCTTGAAATTTGTGCATACATATCGACCCGTTTTTGGAACCTCTATAAAATTGAAACGTTCATTATTACTGTTTTTTATATAAATAGTTGCGCCGGAAACAGTTGGAATCACGTTTTCGAAATAACCGGTTGTTGTTGTCAATTTGATAGTTTGTTGTTTGCCTGTGGTGCTTTTCTGCCAGTTTATAGCGGCTTCAATTACCAATTTCGGTGGCGCAGTATCTAAATCCACATCAACAACTTCTTCGCAGCTAGTGAAGAAAATCAATATAAAAAATACAATTAGTAAAGTTACTTTTTTCATGTTATATATTTTTAATTTCTGATAACAGAAAGTAATTTTTAAAATTTAAAATTATAACTCACGGCGGGTACAATTCCGAAAATCGATGTTTTTACGGCTTCGTTTTCACCAGTATCTACATTTTGGCGGAAATTAATTGAGGCTGCATTTTGTCGATTGTATAAATTGTAAATACTAAAAACCCATTCGCCTTTCCAGTTTCGGTCTTTATTTTTTCTTGGAGTTAAAGTTGCCGAAACATCCAGATGGTGATAGGCAGGTAAACGGTACTCATTTCGTAAGCCGTAACTCGGAACTGTAATTCCTAAATATTCGTATTGTCCATTCGGATAAGTGACTGGTTGTCCGGACTGCAAAGCAAAGTTAGCACCAAATGACCATTTTTCGTTCAGATTATAAGCAGAAGTAATGGCTAAATTATGCGTTTTGTCATAGGCAGAACTATACCATTGGCCATTATTTATCCCCGTTTCTTCGGGAGTTCTTCCCGGAGTTTGTTGTTCTGATTTGGATAAAGTATAGGATATCCAGCCATTGAATTTGCCTTCATTTTTTTTGAACATTACTTCTAAACCATAAGCACGCATTTGCCCATTTAAAATTACTTGTTCGATTGCATTATTTGCTATTAAATCAGCGCCATCAATATAATCCAGGCGATTTTGAATTTCTTTGTAATAGGTTTCAACTTCAATAGAGTAGGCTCCATTTTTAATATTTCTGAAGTAACCCAATGCTACCTGATCTGCAATTTGAGGTTTGATATAAGTATCACTCGGCATCCAGACATCCAGAGGAGTAGGAGATGAGGTATTTGAAATCAACTGAAGATATTGCGCCATTCGGTTATAACTCGCTTTGATCGCCTGATCGTCGTTTAATTGGTAAGAAGCTGAAAAACGTGGTTCGAGATTATTGTAACTTTTAATAACCTTGTTTTTTCCGCAATATTTAGTGTCAACTGGAGTTCCTTTTTCGTAAATCTGCAAATCCGGGTTAAAAACAACAGCATTATTGTTTTCGTATAAATTTACCGTTGATTCGCCTAAACGATAAAATAAACTGTATCGCAATCCGTAAGCAATCGTGAATTTCTTCGAGATTTGATTTTCAGCATCAATATAAACTGAAGGCTCAAAAGCATACTTTTTATCTAATTGATCTGAATTTATACTGGATTCAGAATCAGTAGGTTTTATAGTTCCGGGATTGAATTCGTAATAGATTCCATTTAGACCATAATTCAGTTTGAATTTATCCGAAATGTAATGTTTAAAATCATATTTGATATTGTAATTCCTAATACCTGAATCCCATTTGAAACCAACAAAATCTAAATCAAGACCGTAATAATAATCGCTGTATATCAAAGAAAGGTTTGAAAATAATTTTTCAGAAAATAAATGATTCCAACGAAGATTTAAAGTTGAATTACCATAAGTATTGGTAAAGCTTTTGTTTAAACTGAAAACATCACGCCCAAAATAACCAGATAAATATAAATTGTTGTTATCGTTGAGTTTGTAACTCAATTTAGTATTTAAATCATAAAAATAAGCTGAATTATCTTTCTGGCCTTCTGATAGTTTAAGAAATAAATGAGCGTAGGAAGCTCTTCCTCCAATCAAAAAGGAACCCCGATCTTTTACAATTGGGCCTTCAGCAAGGATTCGGCTGGAAATTAAACCGATTCCTCCATTTAAATGAAAATCTTTACTGCTACCGTCTTTCTGATAAATATCCAGAACAGAAGATGCTCTACCGCCGTAACGTGCCGGAATTCCACCTTTGTATAATTTTAAATCTTTAATGGCATCCGGATTAAAAACGGAGAAGAAGCCAAAAACGTGAGAGGAATTAAATATTGTTGCTTCATCTAATAAAATTAAATTCTGATCGGCACCGCCACCGCGAACGTTGAATCCAGACGCACCTTCGCCAGCATTAGTAACCCCTGGAAGCAATAAAATAGATTTTAAAACATCAACTTCGCCTAAAACGACAGGCATTTTTTTGATGGTGGCAATCGAGAGTTTGTTTGCGCTCATTTCTGGCGACTTGATATTGATTTTACCTTTGTTATCTTTAATGACAACTTCCTGAAGTTCTTCGCCGCCTTCGCTCAAACCGAAATTCATTTTGGTGTTTTGATTTAAGTTGACAGTTTTCTGAATAGTTTGAAATCCGACGTAAGTAATTTCTATTTGATGGTCGCCAGCGGGAACGGTAAGCGAATAAAAGCCATATTCGTTAGTCGTAGTTCCTATTTTTAAAGATGGGATATAAATATTGACACCAATTAAGGTTTCGTTGTTTTTAAAGTCGGTTATGGTGCCGCTTAAAGTAAATTTCTCCTGCGAAAATGAAGTAAAAGTTGTGAAAATTAGAATAAGAAAAATGCTTATTTTTTTTGTAATCATTTTCGGGATTTTGATTTACATAGTTATGAATTCTTGCTAAATATTAGGACGTAACGATTGTTAAACATTAGTTAAGATAAAAAAAAGACAACCTTTTAGGGTTGTCTTTTTAAATATATTATAACAATATGTTACTTATTTTATTTTAGCAATAATTGCATTGAATGTTTCACTAGGACGCATTGCTTTGTTTACTAATGCCGGAGTTGGTTGGTAATAACCACCAAGTGTTTGAGGTTTTCCTTGTGCACCAATTAATTCAGCATCTATTTTAGCTTCGTTAGCTTCAAATTCAGCAGCGATTGGAGTGAAAATAGCTTTCAGTTCTGCATCTTTATTTTGAGCAGCCAAAGCCTGCGCCCAATAGAATGCAAGGTAAAAGTGAGATCCACGATTGTCAATTTGCCCTATCTTACGTGCTGGAGATTTATCATTAGCCAAGAATTTATCGTTTGCTTCGTCTAAAGTTTCAGATAAAACAATTGCTTTAGAATTATTCAAAGTTTGTCCTAAATGTTCTAATGAAGCACCAAGCGCTAAAAATTCTCCTAATGAATCCCAACGTAAATATCCTTCTTCAGTAAATTGCTCAACGTGTTTAGGAGCAGAACCCCCGGCACCTGTTTCGAACAATCCGCCACCGTTCATTAACGGAACGATAGATAACATTTTAGCTGAAGTTCCTAATTCTAAAATTGGGAATAAGTCAGTTAAATAATCACGTAAAACGTTTCCTGTTACAGAGATAGTGTCTAAGCCTTTGATGATTCTGTCTAAAGTAAATTCAGTTGCAGCGATCGGATTTAAAATACGGATATCTAAGTTTACGGTATTGTAATCTTTTAAATATTTTTGAACTTTTGTAATCAATTCTCTGTCATGCGCTCTGTTTTCGTCTAACCAGAAAACAGCAGGCGTATCAGATAAACGAGATCTGTTTACTGCCAGTTTAACCCAGTCCTGAATAGGAGCGTCTTTCGCCTGACACATTCTGAAAATGTCATTAGCCTCAACGTTTTGCTCCATTAAAACGGTTCCTTTGTTATCAACTACGCGAACAACTCCATCACCTTGTATTTGGAAAGTTTTGTCATGAGATCCGTATTCTTCTGCTTTTTGAGCCATCAAACCTACGTTAGGAACACTTCCCATTGTTTTAGGATCAAAAGCACCGTGTTTTTTACAGAAATCTATAGTTGCAGTATAAAGTCCTGCGTAAGAGCGGTCGGGAATGACTGCGATTGTATCTTGTTGTTTACCTTCTTTATTGTACATCTGTCCAGAAGTACGAATCATAGCTGGCATAGAAGCATCTACAATTACGTCTGAAGGAACGTGTAAGTTTGTAATTCCTTTATCAGAATTAACCATTGCCAAAGCCGGTCCGTTTTCGATCGCTTTCGTAATGTCAGCTTCAACTTCAGCTTGTTCAGGTCTTCCTGCAATTTTTGCGTAGATATCACCTAAACCATTTCTGGTATCAATGTTTAATTCATTGAATAAAGCCTCGTATTTTTTGAAAAGATCAGCAAAATAAACTTCAACGATAGCGCCAAAGATAATTGGATCTGATACTTTCATCATTGTCGCTTTTAAGTGAACAGAAAGTAATAAACCTTCTTTTTTAGCATCAGCAATTGCTTCAGCCGCAAAAGATTTTAATTTTTTTACACTTAAAACAGCACTGTCAATGATTTCTCCTGCTTTTAAAGGAGTACTTGCTTTAAGAACAGTAGTTGTACCATCTTTAGCAACGAATTCAATTTTTACATCATTAGCTTCTGAAACAGTAAGTGATTTTTCACTTCCGTAGAAATCACCATTTGGCATAGAAGCTACCTTAGTTTTTGAGTCAGCAGACCATGCACCCATAGAGTGTGGATTTGCTTTTGCAAAGTTTTTAACCGCTCTTGGAGCTCTACGATCAGAGTTTCCTTCACGTAAAACCGGGTTTACGGCAGAACCTAAAACTTTAGAATATTTAGCTTTAATTTCCTTTTCGGCATCGTTTTGAGGCTCTTCAGGGAAGTTAGGGATTTTGTAACCATGAGATTGTAATTCAGCAATAGCCGCCTTTAATTGCGGTACAGATGCAGAAACGTTTGGTAATTTGATAATGTTAGCTTCAGGTTGTGTTGCTAACTGACCAAGTTCAGCAAGAGCGTCTCCAGTTTTTTGATCATCTGTTAAGACTTCAGGAAAATTAGATAAAATTCTACCTGCTAACGAAATGTCTCTGGTTTCAATAGCAATCCCAGCCGTAGCAGTAAATGCCTGAACAATTGGTAACAAAGAATAAGTCGCTAATAGAGGCGCCTCATCAGTTAAGGTGTAAAAAATTTTTGAATTCTGTGTCATTTTTTTTTTTTTTTATAATCGTATCGTCAAAAGGATGGCGATGGAAAAGGTATAGTCGGCTCAAAATGAGCGGAGCAAATATAATAAAATCAGTCCGAAAACGGTGTAGTTTTGGAGAGAAAAACAGGAATTATGAGATTGTTATTTTGGAATCTTTAAATTGTCAAATCGATGATTTTGATATTAAAATTTTACGGTTTTGATATTTTGAAAATAAGGCACAAAAAAAAACTCGTTTCAAATGACATGAAACGAGTTTTTTATAACAAAGAGATAAATGATTATCTTCTTTTATCTTTAATCTTAGCTTTTTTACCAGTAAGTTCTCTGAAGTAGAAAATTCTAGCTCTACGTACAGCACCTTTTTTGTTGATTTCAATTTTTTGCAAAGCTGGCAAGTTTACCGGGAAGATACGCTCAACTCCAATAGCCCCTGACATTTTACGAATAGTAAAAGTTTCTGTGTTACCAGAACCTCTTCTTTGAATAACAACTCCTTTAAAAAACTGAGTTCTTGTTTTTTCACCCTCTTTAATTTCGTAGAAAACTGTGATAGTATCTCCAGCTCCGAAAACAGGGAAATCTTTTTTAGCAACTAATTCGGTTTGAACGAATTTCATTAAATCTGCCATGATATCTTTAATTATGGTTTTTTATATAGAGCAACATTCACGGATCTCGCCAGAGGTTAGTCTAATTCGGGTGCAAATGTAGAAAATAATTATAAATTATGAATTATAAATTATGAATTATTTTAAGTTGTTGATAAAATGATGTTTAGCCGCAGTTTTCGGTCGCAGTTTTCAGTCAAGGCGATCTGAAAATTTACATTTAAGCTGGGACTGAGACTGAAAAAAACTTTTAATGCCCTTCTAATAAATCCGGTCTCCTGTTCTTTGTATGTTCGTACGCCATATCCTCGCGCCATTTATCGATTTTTGCAAAGTGACCGCTTGTCAAAACTTCCGGTACTTTCCATCCTTTATAATCTGCAGGTCTTGTGTATATAGGCCCTGAAAGCAAATTGTCCTGAAAACTATCTGTCAATGCAGAAGTTTCATCACTTAGTACTCCTGGAATTAATCGAATCAAAGCATCTGATAAAACCAAAGCACCTAATTCTCCACCAGATAAAACATAATCACCAATCGAAATTTCTTTGGTAATAAAATGATCACGTACGCGTTGATCCACACCTTTATAATGTCCGCATAAAATGATAATGTTTTCATACATCGACATAGTGTTAGCCATTTTTTGGTTCAGCGTTTCTCCGTCTGGAGACATATATATGATTTCATCATATTCACGCTGACTTTTCAAATGCGTAATACAATCGTCAATTGGCTGTACGGTCATTACCATTCCCGCGCCACCTCCAAACGGATAGTCATCGACACTTTTTTGTTTATTGGTAGTATAATCCCGCAAATTATGAAAATGTACTTCAACTAAACCTTTATCAATGGCTCGTTTCATGATCGAAGCCTCAAACGGACTCTTTAATAATTCTGGTAAAATTGTAATAATATCAATTCGCATTTTTTTTCTTCAAAAGTTTTGAAGTGCAAAGATACAAGTAAATAGTTGAGATAATTAAAAACAAAATTCAAATAATCAGTTCCCAGCGTACATAGGTAATAAATCTAAGTTTTTGATTATGAATTGTGTAACTAGTAGTTTTTCAGTTAAATAGGTAATAATTATATAACATTTTATTATATTTATGTAAATTTTTAAGTACTAATTTTAAGTACTATTATATACCTAATTTAATTCTAAAAACATAAATCTATCACCTTATGAAAAATATCCTTTTATTGCTCGTTACAATCCTATTTTGTTCATGTTCAAGTTCAAAAATCACAGGAGATCAAATGGTTGGAAAAACAAAACAGAATCTTCTAAAAACCTGGGGAACTCCCATAAGAGTATTTGATAATACTACAAATGGAGAAATATTTGTTTATGCGGATCAAATTTATGATGAATCAAATAGAAATGATTCAAGAGAGGCAGGTTCAAGTTATTGGAAGTATACCTATTTGTATGTAGATAAAAATGGAAAGGTCTCTTCTTTTAGAAATGAAAAACAAAATTATCCTCCACAAGCGCTGGATTCTGATAAATTGGCAACAATGAATTTATTGACTGCAAAGTAATCAGAAGATATTATTTGTTGTGTTAGATT
Source organism: Flavobacterium sp. Root420 (assembly GCF_001427905.1). Taxonomy (GTDB): domain Bacteria; phylum Bacteroidota; class Bacteroidia; order Flavobacteriales; family Flavobacteriaceae; genus Flavobacterium. The sequence continues at coordinate 792,244 of NZ_LMEF01000001.1, read as the reverse complement.
TTAATTTCTTTATTTTTAAAGAAATTAATTTTTACGATTACAATGTCTTTCAAAAAAATAAAAATCCTCGCCATTACGGGCAGTACAAGAAAAAAATCAAGCAATTTTAAAATCTTAAAATATATTTCGGAAGAGATAAAAAAGGAGTTTGAAGTTGAAATTTTTGAAAATTTGGATAAACTTCCACATTTTAACCCAGATTTAGATACAGATAATCCGCCGCAAACAATTATTTCATTCAGAAATAAAATTGCTCAGGCTGACGGAATCATAATCTGTGCTCCTGAATATGTTTTCAGTTTACCCGGCAGTTTAAAAAATGTTTTAGAATGGTGTGTTTCTACCACAATTTTCTCCAAAAAGAAAGTCGGATTGATTACGGCTTCTGCTTCTGGAGAAATGGGGCATGAACAATTAATTTTGATAATGAAAACTTTAGAAGCACAATTTGAAGATGAAAATCTGCTTTTGATACAAGGTGTTCGTGGGAAAATTAACGAAGAAGGAAAAATTGTAAATAACGAAACCCTTGCTGCTCTACATCAATTTATCGCTAATTTCGAAAATCAATTTTTTACTGAAATGTGATGCATTTCAATAAAAAGAGTAGATTTACTTTCGGATTTTTTTAAGATAAGAAATGATCACAAGAAGAAACTTCATTATAAATACAAGCTTGGCTGCAACTGCAGTTTTAGCCTTGCCATCATTTGCATTTACCATGGATAAAAAAGAAATAGGTTTACAGTTATACACCTTACGTGATGAACTTCCAAAAGATGTAAAATCAACTTTAGAAAAAATTGCAAAAGCAGGATATACAACAGTCGAAACGTATGGCTTTTCTATCAAAGACCAATTTTGGGGATTGTCTGCTCCGGAACTAAAGAAAATCTTAGACACGAATAACTTAAAAGCCGTTAGCGGACATTATAATTTAGGAAGCTTTTTATATGATGGAAATTTAGAAGAAGTTAAAGCGGCAATTGAAGCTGCCAAAACTTTAAAAAATGAATACTTAACAGTTCCCTGGGTTGATGAACCTTTTAGAAATGATTTTCATAAGATTGCTGCTCGTTTAAACGAAGCCGGAAAAATGTGTGCAGATGCTGGTTTAAAACTAGCTTATCATAATCACGATTTTGAGTTCAAAAAGCATGATGGTGTCACAGGTTATGAGATTCTGTTAAAAGAAACAGATAAAAATTTAGTTTCTTTTGAATTGGATTTATATTGGGTAGTCCGTTCAGGTAACGATCCGCTTAAGTTATTTAAAGAAAATCCGGGACGCTTTAAATTGTGGCATGTTAAAGATATGGATAAAGTAAATCCGGCCTTAAATACTGAAATTGGTGTAGGCTCTATTGATTTTAAACCTTTTTTTGCAACAGTAAAACAATCCGGAATGGTTCATTTTTTTGTTGAACAGGAAAATAATTACACTCCAAATTCTTTTGATTCCATTAAAACTAGTTACGATTTTATTGTAAAAAAATTAATCTAATAATAATTTATGAAGAAATTTCTTTTGCTGTTTTTGGTGGTTCTTTGTTCGTGTCACTCCGAAAAAAAAGAAAATTTAATTCCAAAGCCACAATCAAAACCGGAAGAAACTTTACCGCCGCAACCCTATTTTACAGCCATTAAAATTAATGATGTTAAGCTTGGGGAGCCTGTTTTTGGTGAATGGCTGTATTCTCATAAAGAAAAAGGACAGAGTTTTGAACAATTCATGAAAACACCTCATGTTGTTCCATCAAAAGAAGAGAATATTATTTATTTAAAACCTATCGGAAAATTTGATTTGGTACAATTAAAACAAATTGAATTAGTTCGTCAGTACTTGCAGATTTTTTTTCAGTTAGAAACTAAGGTTTTAGAAAATGTTTCTAACGATATTATTCCTGATCATGCCAGACGAATTGGTGATGTAGGACAGGAGCAGTTTTTAGCAGGGTATATTTTAAACCATGTTTTGAAAGAAGAAAAACCTCATAAAGGAATTGCTTTAATGGCAATAACAGAAAAGGATTTGTATCCCAAACCGGAATGGAATTATGTTTTTGGACTGGCATCTTACAGAGATAAAATCGCAGTAAGTTCTATTCACAGAATGCAGGAAGAAGCAGATTTTACTTTATGTTTAGAACGATTGTTGAAAATATGTTCTCATGAAATCGGACATATGTTTGGCCTGCATCATTGTATTAATGCTAACTGTGTGATGAATGGTACCAATAGCATGCCGGAGACAGATACTCATTCTATAAGATTGTGTTCGCTCTGTCAAAGAAAATTAAATTCAGGATTTAAATACGATAATAAAAAACGGTTAATAGAACTAGAAAAGTATTTTAAGGAAAACAATTTAACTGAAGGAATAGAGTTAATGAAGAAGGACCTAAAAAGTATTAAATAAATAAAAAAATAATTAAATAGAGTTAGTATGCAAAGTTTCGGATCAAGCAAAGAATTTATAAAAGGAGACGATATAGAGTGGGAAGTTGTTGGCGAAGGAATCAAACGTAAAATCCTGGCCTACGATGATCGCGTAATGTTGGTCAACGTTTATTTTGAAAAAGGCGGAATTGGTACTTTGCATGAACATTATCATACTCAGGTAACCTATGTTTCAAGTGGTAAATTTGATGTTACGATTTCCGGAGTTGCGCAGACATTAAAAGAAGGTGATAGCTTCTACATTCCGCCTCATGCGATTCACGGAGTTGTTTGTTTAGAAGAAGGAATGTTAACTGATGTATTTAGCCCGATTCGTGAAGATTTTATGAAAAAATAAAAGCTTAGAAATCAATACAATTTCTAAAATACCAATCTAATTTGATCTTACTGTTGAAAAATTTATAGATTTTTTAAAGTTTTGATAAAGATTAGATTGGTATTTTTGCATTATGAATTTATCCAAAACGAATGTCTTATTTATGGCAGCTTGCACTGGACTTATAGTTGCAAATCTGTATTACTGCCAACCTTTAATTGTTTTAATTGCCAACGAATTTAAAATCCCTGAAGCTAACGCTGGTACAATAACGTATCTGACTCAGGCCGGCTATGCAATCGGTTTGTTTTTTATGGTGCCGCTTGGTGATAAACTCGAACGTAAAAAGCAAATTTTAATGACCACTTTTGCTTCTGTAATTGCATTGATTATTGCTGCAACAGCAAAAAGTTTTTTCATTTTACAAATTGCTTCTTTGTTAATCGGAATTACTTCGATTGTGCCACAGCTTATTTTGCCTTTGGCAGCCTCATTAAGTTCAGTAGAACAACGAGGAAAAGTTATCGGAACAATTATGAGCGGTTTATTAATAGGGATTTTACTTTCCCGAACTCTAAGTGGTTTTATTGGTCAGGTTTTAGGCTGGAGATCGATGTTTTATATCGCTGCCGGAATTTGTCTTTTGATCTTTTTTGTGATTCAGAATAAATTCCCCGTTAATAAACCTCAATTTCAGGGAACTTATGGTCAATTAATTCAATCTCTTTTTACCTTAATAAAAACACAACCAATTCTGCGAGAAGCGACATTGATTAATGTATTTAGTTTTGCCCAATTTGGAGCTTTCTGGACGACAATGGTTTTGTTACTTTCCGGAGAACCGTTTCATTTTAATAGCGCTACGATTGGTTTATTCGGAATTGTTGGAGCTTCCGGAGCATTGGCAGCGCCATTAGTTGGAAGACTGGGAGATAAGGGAGGTTCAAGAGTTGCAGTTGGTTATGGTTGTTTATTGATATTGATAAGCTTTATAATTTTCTATTTTTCAATAGAAAGTGTCATCGGAATTGCAATCGGAATTGTTTTTATCGACATCGGAATTCAGGGGGTTCACATTTCAAATCAAACCAGAGTTTATTCGTTATTGCCCGATGCCAGAAACAGATTGAATACGGTATTTATGTCTTTTAGCTTTTTAGGAACTGCAGCCGGATCTGCTTACGGATTGTTATTGTGGAAATTAGGAGGATGGCATGCAGTAGCTATGGGATGTGTTGGTCTTTCAATATTGGCATTAACGGTTTATGGTCTCACATATAAATCAAAATCTAAAAAATTGATAAAAAATTAATTTGTAAATTTGCATTCAAAATTAAAAATAAGAACAATGGAAAACGGAATATACGCTAAATTCAATACTAGCAAAGGTTCGATTTTAGTAAAATTGACACACGACTTAACACCAGGTACCGTAGGGAATTTTGTAGCTCTTGCAGAAGGAAATATGGAAAATAAAGTAAAACCACAAGGACAAAAATTTTATGACGGATTGACTTTTCATAGAGTAATTCCTGATTTCATGATTCAGGGTGGATGTCCTAAAGGAACTGGAACTGGAGATCCAGGATACAAATTTGATGATGAATTTCACCCAAGTTTAAAACATGATCGCCCGGGAGTTTTGGCAATGGCAAATTCAGGACCTGCAAGTAATGGTTCTCAATTTTACATTACTCACGTTCCAACTTCTTGGTTAGACGGAAAACATACTGTTTTTGGTCACGTAGTAGAAGGTCAGGATGTTGTTGATGCTGTTGCTCAGGGAGATAATCTTGATGCGGTAGAAATCATCAGAGTTGGTGAAGAAGCTGAAAAATTTAATGCTATTGAAGCTTTTGTTGGTTTAAAAGGTGCACGTCTTAAAAGAGATGCGGCTTTAAAAGCAGAATCTGAAGCCAAAATGGAGCAATTGGCTGCTGGTTTTGATAAAACTGATAGCGGTTTACGTTACAAAATGATTCAAAAAGGAGACGGCAGAAGAGCAGAAGCTGGTAAAACAGTCGCAGTTCATTACGAAGGATCATTAGAGAACGGAAAAGTTTTTGATTCTTCTTACCCAAGAAAAAAACCAATCGAATTTAGATTAGGTCAGGGACAGGTTATCGAAGGATGGGACGAAGGTATTGCTTTATTACAAGTGGGTGACAAAGCTCGTTTTGTAATTCCATCTGATTTGGCTTATGGTGCTGCTGGAGCTGGAGGAGTTATTCCACCAAACGCAACTTTGATTTTCGACGTTGAATTAATGGAAGTAAAATAAAAATTTTACAAACAATTTAGTATTGTTTTAAATAGTAATCCCATATGTTTCGGCATATGGGATTTTTTTATATTTACTTTTAAAATAAACCAAAAACAATGAAAGTAAAAATATTGACATTAGCTGCAGTAACGTTAGTTGCAGTTTCGTGTGGTACAAAAAAAACAGCTTCAACTCCAGATACTCCAGCTGTAACTGTAATGGTGAAAGCTGAAGAATTAACTCCTGAATTGGCAGCAGGTAAAAGTATGTATGAAAATAGCTGTGTAAAATGTCACAAGCTATATGAGCCAAAGAAATTTACTCAGGAAGAATGGGCGCCAATTTTAGTGAGAATGCAGAAAAAAGCGCATTTAGATGACGTTCAAATGGCTTCAGTTACAAGTTATATACATTCTCAATTATAGGAGAATCAACATAAAAGAAATTATAATTAAACTATTCAGTAAATCTTTATTGAATAGTTTTTTTATTTTAAAATAGAATATAAAAAAACACCTTCATGATGAGGTGTTCAAAAAACTAGGAATCGTGTGAAGGTGTGTTTTCAACTTCAATTATTTTTAAGGTTTTAATTCCGGCCGGTAATTCCCAATCTACCTGATCGTTTTCTTTAAAACCAATTATAGCCACGCTTAATGGCGCCAGAATAGATATTTTTCTTTCTGTTACATTCGCTAATGATGGCAAAACGATCTGAATTTTCATTTGTTTATTGGCTTTAACATCTTCAATCGTTACATGCGAATTAATTCGGATAATAGAATTGTCTAAAACGCTTTCTTTACTAATAATAGCACGATCGAGTTCTTGCGAAAGCTGACCGATTTCTTTAGCGTTTGTTTCGTTTTTACTTTTTAAAATCAACTCTCTTAAGAGCTGATAATCTGTTTTGCAGAAAGTGGGTATTGGTTTCATATCTATTTTATTGTTTAATGAATAAAGCAAAAGATCAATGTTCAATTGCCTGCATTAGCAAATTGAACGTTGAATTTATTTGGAAATTTTAAAGTGGTAAGTAAACTGTTATTTGAAATAGTAAATCATTTCAAATAAATCGTAAATTAAATTTTGTGGTAATCCTCCGCCTCAAAAGAAAATTTGAAATATACGGAGGCCTAATTAATAAAGGCTTTATTATGAGAATTAAATACAGCAGTGCATTGTTTCCTTTTATGAGAAAACAACAAGGGGTTAGCTGTAAATATATTTATAATGTTCACGGTAAAATAATTAATCGGACTGGTAAAGATAGGTAAACTTTTTAAAGTCTAAAAACTTATTTCCATTTGATACCACAGCCAATACTTGGTTTTTGCGGATCTTTCAAACTTCTGTTGTAAATTAAAGCATCAATAGCACTTCGCAGATCGCTTCCACTTAACGGGATTCCGTTTCCAGGCCTTGAATCATCTAATTGGCCACGGTAAAATAATCGGTTTTGATTATCAAATAAATAAAAATCAGGAGTACAGGCTGCTTCATAAGCTTTAGCGACTTCTTGGGTTTCATCGAATAAGTAGGGGAAATCTATTTTGTTTTCAAAAGCAAATTCAGTCATCAATTCAGGGGAATCCTGCGGAAATTTTTCAACATCATTACTCGAAATAGCAACTACTCCCAATCCCTGAACGCGATAGTCATTGGCAATCATGATAATTTCTTTGAGGACATGAAGCACAAAAGGGCAATGATTGCACATAAAAATGACAAGAGTACCTTTTGATCCTTTTAAATCTTCAAACGAATATTCATTATTAGAGTTAGTATCTTTTAGATTAAAGTCTGGAGCAATTGTTCCAAGGGGAATCATATTTGAAGAAGTTCGTGCCATTTTTTCTAAAGAATTAGTTATTCAAAAATAACTTTTAATTCTGTATAAGAAAGAGCACAAGGGTAAAAATAATTATCCAAAGAAGTTTTCCCCTGCAAGTAAAACCTCTTTGGATAATTATTTTTTTTATGAATTAAGGAAATTTAATAAATCGTTATTTAGTTTTTCCCTTTCTGTATAAAATAAGCCGTGTGGTGCGCCTTCATATACAATATAAGTATTATGGGTAATTGATTCGGCCGCTTTTTTTGACGTAAGTTCAATTGGAACAATTTTGTCATCATCGCCATGAATGATTAAGGTAGGAACTTTTATATAATCTAATTCATTTCTAAAATCTGTAAATGAGAAAGATTCTGCACATTTTAAAGTCGCACGTGGAGAAGCAAAAGAACATAATGTTCTGTAATATTCTAAAAGAGCAGTACTCAAAGGTTTATTAATAATGTTGATACCAAAGAAAGTTTTTCCAAAATTATCTACAAACCCAATTCTGTCCTCTTTGATTGCAGCTGCAGTGGTCTCGCTTTTCTCTCTTGGATGCCCGTCTGGATTGTCATCGGTTTTTAATAAAAATGGAATTATAGAAGAAATCAAAGCTGCTTTAGTAACACCCTTTCCACTATGACGACTAAAATAACGAACTACTTCGCCACCGCCCATAGAAAAACCAACAAGTGTTACATTTTCTAATTGAAGTTGCTCAATGATTTCTTTCAAATCATCTGTCAAAGTATCATAATCATATCCATCATATGGCTGTGATGATTTACCAAATCCACGGCGATCGTAAGCAATTACTCTGTAGTTATTTTGAACCAGAAAATCGATTTGATATTCCCACATTTCGTTAGAAAGCGGCCAGCCATGAATCAGAATTACTGGTTTTCCTCTTCCGTAATCTTTTACATAAAGCTGTACATTTTGGGCTGTTTTTATATATTTATCAGTATTTTGTTCATGAATATCAAAATCAAAATCTTTTATAGAGCCGTCGTTGTTGAGGATCGTATTTTCCATTTTCTATATTTTTTTGTGTTAGCTTACAATTTTACTCGTAAATTTAGAAGCACGGTTATAAAAAAAGGTTATAGAATTAAGGATAATAATTACAAAATTAATAGGTTTGTAATTCAACTATATTGAAAATAAAAATGGATTTGACCTGGCAAGAATTTGAAAGAACCGAAATGCGAGTAGGAACTATTATTAATGTAAATGATTTTCCCGAAGCAAAAAAACCGGCATATCAGCTTACCATTGATTTTGGTGCCGAGATTGGTGTCCGAAAATCATCGGCACAAATAACGTTTCATTATAAAAAAGAAGATTTAGTAAATCGACAGATTATTGCAGTAGTTAATTTTCCCAAAAAACAAATCGGAAAATTCATGAGTGAATGTCTGGTTCTTGGAGCAATAGGCAAGGAGGGAAATGTAATTCTGTTGGCTCCCGATTTTAAAATTGAAAATGGATTGCGTATTGGTTAGTTTTTGCAACCAACTGCTAATATATTTTACCGCAAAGTTCGCAAAGTTTTTTTGCAATTGATATTTTTAAAAAGATAAAGTTCGCAAAGCTTTGTCTAGCTTTGTGAACTTTACTTAGCAAAAATTTTCCATAAAGCCTTGTGATCTTTGCGTAAAACCTTTGTGAACGTTGCGGTTAATTTCAGTCCAAATGACCCCAATCTTTAGTTCAGTATACTTTTCCAGGCAAGGCTGAAAACTGAGACTGAGACTGAAAACTATTTTATTTTCTGAATTAACTGAGCTAATATTTCCTGCCCTTCTTCCCAATATTGTAGATCAGAATCAGAGTTGATGTGCCCTTTTTGACCAACGTTTACAAAATCACTTCCCCATTTTTCAGCCAAAAACTGCTTTCTTTCAAAAGAGGCATAAGGATCATTTTCACTTGCGACAACTATTGATGGAAAAGGTAATTTTGAAATAGGCATTGGAGAAAAATTTCTAATAATTTCCGGAGTATGTTGAGGTGAATCTACATCGGCCGGCGCTACCAGTAAGGCACCTATAATGTTTTTGTTGGTATTCGCTTCGGCCCAATGCAAAACTAATGAAACAGCTAAGCTATGTGCCACGAGAATAGTTGGCTGACTGAGTTTAGCGATTTCCTCATTTAATCTTGCAAGCCATTCCTCTCGAATAGGTTCGTCCCAATTGTCCTGAACCAAACGAATTGAATTTGTGAATTTTTTATGCCAAAAGGTCTGCCAGTGTTTGTCACCGGAATTTCCCAGTCCGGGTAATATTAATAAGTTTGTTTCCATTGCCGTGGATTTTTTTTATAATTATTTTTTGGGTTGTTTCTCTTTTATAATGCGATTTACTTCATTTACAAGTAGCGGAAAACCGGGTTCAGTCATTCCGTGACCGTAACCGTCCAATTCAAAAAGTTTGGTTTCCTTGTGCCCCACCAATTTCATCATGCGTTCCATATAGGCGTTTTCTTCATATCGGCCTAACATTTCCAGTTCACGATCTCCGGTAATTAATAAAAGTGGCGGAGCATCGGCACGAACATGGTAAAGAGGTGCAAAAGCATCAATGGTGGGTTGTTTTTCCGGAATTCCATTTTCTCTTCTAATTTCAAAATGTGTAATGCATTGCCCACTAAACGGAATTAATCCTGCAATTTTATTGGCATCAATTCCTTCTTTTTGCAGCCACTTTTTATCTAAGCCGTTCATCAAAGCTAAATAGGCGCCGGCAGAATGTCCTGAAAGAAAAATTTGAGAAGTGTCGCCGCCATAACTTGCAATATTATTAAAGGCCCAGGCGATTGCTGCTGCAGCATCTTCGATACATTTTACAGCTTTCACTTTGGGCGATAATCTATAGTTTACACCAATGATGGCAAATCCTTTATTTTTTAGCGCTTCGGGAATTTCCTTGCTTCCGCCGGTTAATCCGCCGCCATGAAACCAAACTATAGTTGCGAAGTTTTTAGTGTCTTTTGGATAATAAATATCTAACAGGCATCTTTCATTAATATAATTGTCAGATTTGTTTGTTGCTGCATTATAATATTGAATATTAGTTTTAGTATCATATTCTGTCTTTTGAGCAAAAGAAGAAAATATGATAATAAAGAAACAAAAGGAGAGTGCTATTTTTTTCATGATATTAGTATTATTCAATTTTAAAATCACCTTCCAAACCATTTTCGGCGTGCGAAGCAATCCAAACTTTAAAATCGCCCGGTTCTGTTTTTAGTTCCATTTTATCATTATAAAACGCAAGGTCTGAAACTGGAATTGAAAATTGAACTGTTCTGGATTCCTTCGGTTTTAATTCTATCTGTATAAAATCTTTAAGTTCTCTTACCGGTCTCACAATACTTCCGGTAATGTCACGTACATATAGTTGAACTGTTTCTGTTCCGGTAGTATTTCCTGTATTTGTAATTAACGCAGAAACATTCAATTTGTCATTATTTTTAAGAACAGCCTTTTCGATTTTTAAATTCTCATAAGAGAAATTGGTATAACTCAATCCAAACCCGAAAGGAAATTGCGGTTCGTAACCTGCATCAAGATAGTGGGAATTATTTCCTAAAGAACTTTGCCAGGCTTCGACAGGGATGTCCTGAATAGCCACAAAAGTTTTAGGATCTGCTGGTCGTCCTGTATTAGGATGGTTATAGTAAATGGGAATCTGGCCCACTTCTTTTGGCCATGTTATAGGCAGTTTTCCTGATGGATTTGCAATTCCCTGAAGTAACTCAGAAATTGCCGGTCCTGCCATCGTTCCCGGATGCCATGCCATAAGTACGGCATTGACCTTCGGCAAAACAGCACCTAAAGTTATAGGTCTTCCTGCCATTACTACCAATACAATTGGTTTACCTGTTTTTTGTAATTCGGCTATTAAATTTTCCTGTAAACCCGGTAAGTTTATGTTGGCTCTGGAATGTGCCTCTCCAGAAAGAATGGCTTCTTCTCCTGCAAAAAATAAGATGATATCTGATTTTTTAGCTTGCGCTACTGCGGCAGAAAAACCTTCTTCAGATAGGGATCGGCTGTTTGAAAGTCCAGGTGCGTACAAGATATTATTTTGCCCGAAACTATTTTGTAACGCTTTTAGAGGAGTTTGAGAATCTTCTTTATTACCATCAAAAGTCCACGTTCCTAATTGCTCTCTCGGGGCATCTGCCAATGGACCAATAACAGCTATTTTTTGATTGGATTTTAAGGGAAGGATTTGGTTCTCGTTTTTCAATAGAACACAACTTTTAGTAGCTGCATTCTTTGCCGTTTGTAAAGCATCAGCAGTTAATAATGAAAATTTTTCGCGGTCTTTAAAATAAGGATTTTCAAAAATTCCCGCTCTGAATTTGATTCTAAGAATATTACGCACCATTTCGTCTAATTGCTTTTCAGAAATCTTCTTTTCAGCTATTAATGTTTTTAAATGATGGGCATACGATAAACTGGTCATTTCCATGTCAAGTCCTGCTGAAGCAGATTTTAAGGCTGCATCCTTTTCATCAGCAGCAAAACCATGCGGAATCATTTCAATAACCGAATTCCAGTCACTCACCACGAAGCCATCGTATTTCCATTCTTCGCGTAAAATTTTTTTAAGCAAAAAGCTGTTCCCAGAAGCCGGAACGCCGTTTAGGTCGTTAAAAGAAGTCATAAATGTAGCGGCTCCTGACTTTGCGGCTGCCTCAAAAGGTTTTAAATAAACATTTCGAAGTAAAGATTCAGACATGCTCACCGTATTGTAATCTCTTCCGCCTTCTGCAGCGCCATACGCAGCAAAATGTTTGGCACAGGCCAAAATTTGTCCGGCAACAGAAGGATCGTCACCCTGAAATCCTTTAATGTAAGCAACTCCCAGTCTCGACGCCAGTAAGGGATCTTCACCCGGTGATTCAGCTATTCTTCCCCAGCGGGCATCCCTCGAAATATCAACCATTGGGGCATAGGTCCAGTTAATACATCTCGAGTAGGATTCATTGGCGGCAATTTTGGATGTTTTTTCCACTAATTCCATATCCCAGGAAGCGGCTAATCCTAATGGAATTGGAAATATAGTTTTATATCCGTGAATGACATCTCTTCCAAATAATAATGGAATATGATTAGGACTTTCCTCTACAGCAATTTTTTGTATTTCAAAAACCAGATTAGGTTCAGTAAGGTTTAATATGGCGCCAACTAATCCCTTTCGAACTTCATTTTTAAGCTCATCAGATAATCCTTTACTGCGGCTTGAAGTTCCTTTAAGGCAAGCCTGACCAATTTTTTGATCCACAGTCATATTTTTTATGATTTTGTTGATCTTATTTTCAGTATCTAAATTGGTTTTTTGGCTATGTGAAAGTGAAATCCAGAGAAAAAGGAGGAAACAATAAAGTGGTTTTGCGGTTAATGTTTTCACGGTAAGTTTTTTAAACTTAAATATATAAAAAAAGTCCAAAATGCAGGACAAATTGGACTCGTACTTTTTAAAAAGTTATTGGGGACTAAATATCATCAAAATCAATATCAGTAAAGCTAGATCTTTGTCCTTCAGGTTTATCAGAACTGTAATCTTTTTTAAAATCTTTTTGATGTCTTTCAGAGATTACTTCTTCGCCTTTGTGGTTTAAGACGTATGAAGTCATTTCTTCTAGTATTTCGGCAAAAGCTCCAAAATCTTCTTTATACAAGTAAATTTTGTGTTTTTTAAAATGAAAAGAACCATCTTCCTCAGTGAATTTTTTACTTTCGGTAATTGTGATATAATAATCGTCAGCTTTAGTGGCTCTTACATCAAAGAAATAAGTTCTTCTTCCTGCTCGTAATACTTTAGAAAAAATCTCTTCTTTTTCTAACATGTCATTTTCTCTCATAATACGTTCTATCATTTTTGGAATTAATAGTACTCAAAAATCATAAAAATTTATCTATTACACAACAATTAAAGTAATTCTTTTTCCGAAAGTTGTTTTAAATATAAAGATGAATAATAACCTTCCTGATTTATTAATTGATTATGAGAGCCTTGTTGTATAATTTTACCGTCTTCTAAAATGATAATTTTGTCGGCATTTTTAGCTGAAGAAACACGATGACTCACTATTATTGTAGTTTTATCTTTACAAATCTCGAATAAATTATTCAGAATCGTTTCTTCGGTTTCAGTATCAACTGCAGAGAGGCAATCGTCAAAAAGTAATATAGCCGGATTTTTAATAATAGCTCTTGCAATAGATACACGCTGTTTTTGTCCGCCTGAAAGCGTGATTCCTCTTTCACCTAAAATGGTATCATATTGTTTGTTAAAGGCAATGATATTATCATGAACTACAGCATTTTTAGAAGCTTCGATTACTTCTTCATCAGTAGCATTCTGATTACCAAATTTGATGTTATTTTTAATGGTGTCTGAGAATAAGAAAGCATCCTGAGGTACAATTCCAATATTATTTCGGAGATCATTTAAGTTCAAAGTGCTGATTTCATTTTGATCAATTGTAATTTTTCCGTCAGTTACATCATACAATCGGGAAATCAAAGATAAAATAGTCGATTTCCCGGAACCCGTTTTTCCTAAAATAGCTAATGTTTCTCCTTTTTTTACGGTAAATGTTACATTTTTAAGTGCTTCAATATTGGTGTCTTCATAAGTATAGCTTACATTTTCAAAAGCAATTGAACCCTGAATATCGGATGAGTTTTCGTTGTTGTTTTTGATTTCCGGTTCAATTTTCAAAAATTCATTCAAACGTTTCTGAGAAGCTTCAGCTTCCTGAACCATTGACGAAACCCATCCTAATGAAGCTACTGGCCAGGTTAACATATTTACATATAAAATGAATTCGGCAATGGTACCAATATTCGGAATCGTTCCGTTGATGTACATGACGCCTCCAAAATAAATAACTACCAAATTACTGATTCCAATTAAGGCAATCATTAAAGGACCAAATAACGATTGTACTTTGGCTAAATCCAAACTTTTCTTTTTGCTTTCATCGGCAAGAGCCACCATATTATCTTGGTGTTGATTTTCTAATGAATACGCTTTTATAACACGGATTCCGGAAAATATTTCCTGAGAAAAACTGGAAACTTTTGATAAATATTGTTGGAAAGTGGTACTACGTTTATTGATTTCTGAACTCAGTTTAAAAATACAATACGACAGAATCGGTAAAGGCAAAATCGTATAAAGCGTCAATAAAGGTGAAACATTATACATATATATAATAACGATGGCAAAACGAATAAAGGTATTGATTGTATACATGACAGCCGGGCCAACATACATACGAACCTTTGAAACATCTTCACTAATTCGGTTCATTAAATCTCCGGTACGGTTTTGTTTGTAAAAATTCTGGGAAAGATTTTCATATTGTTTGAAAACTTCATTTTTCAAATCAAATTCAATATGACGCGACATTACGATCAAAGTCTGGCGCATTAAGAAAGTTAAAAAACCAGCCACAATTGTAGTGGCTATGATTAGCAGTACGTTATGAATTAAATCCTGACGATAAGAATCAATAATTACCTGAGAATTTTGTTGCACTTGTGGTAATTTATCAAAATTTTCAATAGCGTTTAATGACTTGCTAATAAGCTTTGGTGTAAACAGTGAAAATATTTGTGCGATTATTGTGATTAAAATTCCAAGTGTAAAACTGTATTTATATTTGATGAAATATTTGTTTAAATAGCTTAATTCTTTCATTTTTTTAAGAGATTCAATGTTGAAATGAATTGGATTTGTAAATTATCTTAAATAAAAAGTAATTAAAGATATCATTTAATCCAAACAAATCTATTGTAAAATTGTTATTTTAAAGATAAAAAATTAGCACATGTGTATTTTTTATTTAAGTTTGAGATGTCTTTTTGACAAATTCATAATTTTAACTAATAAATAACTAGCGCTATGGATGCAACTTTCGCAACTGGAAAGGAACTTCAAAAAATGGATCCTGTTTTTGGTCAATTATCTTTTGATGATCACGAACAAATTGTATTTTGCAATGACAAAGATACAGGTTTAAAAGCAATTATTGGTATTCATAACTCAGTTATGGGGCCAGCTTTAGGAGGTACCAGAATGTGGAATTACAATACGGAATGGGAAGCTCTGAATGATGTTTTGCGTCTTTCAAGAGGTATGACATATAAATCTGCTATTACCGGACTTAATATTGGTGGTGGTAAAGCGGTGATTATTGGTGATGCTAAAACGCAGAAAACACCTGAATTGATGCGTAAATTTGGTGAATTTGTTCACTCTTTAAGCGGAAGATATATCACTGCCGAAGATGTTGGAATGGAAACTAAAGACATGGACACGGTTAGAGATGTAACGCCTTATGTTACCGGAATCTCTGAAGAAAGAGGTGGTTCTGGAAATCCTTCTCCTGTAACTGCTTATGGTGTATATTTAGGAATGAAAGCTGCTGCAAAAAGCCAGTTTGGTTCTGATGTTTTAGATGGTAAAAAAGTTTTGGTACAGGGAATTGGCCACGTGGGTGAAGCTTTGGTAGAATATTTGACTAAAGAAGGTGCTGTCGTTACTATCGCTGATATCAATGAAGAAAAACTATACGAAGTAGCTCAAAAGTACAATGCAACTATTTACACTGGTGAAGATTTGTACAGTGTAGATGTTGATATTTATGCGCCATGTGCGATGGGAGCGACGATTAATGATAATACAGTAAATAAAATTAAAGCTAAAGTTATTGCTGGTGCTGCCAACAATCAGTTAGCTGATGAGAATGTTCACGGTGCAAGATTACAGGAAAGAGGAATTTTATATGCTCCGGATTTCTTAATCAACGCGGGTGGTATCATCAATGTTTACGCTGAATTGGAGCATTACGGAAAAGCGGAGATCATGAGTAAAACCGAAAATATCTATAATACTACTTTAGAAATTATCGATTATGCTGTGAAAAACGGAATGACAACGCACAAAGCAGCTCTTACAATTGCTCAGAATCGTATCGATTTGAGAAAAATTGAAAACGCGAAAAAATAATATTTTTTAGGATACAGTCTCAGTTTTTAGCCTCAGTTTCACGTAAAGTGAAAATTGAGTCTGAAAACTGAGACTTTTTTATGTTTTAATTTTATTATAAGCTGTGAAATTCTTATTTTTGCAGACTAATTTTTAAATGTTCTTACAAGGTGGTAAATAGAAGACACATACGCGTTAAAGTAATGCAATCCATTTATGCAATGCATCAAAGCGGTTCTGATAATATGGAAAAAGAAGAGAAATTTCTTTTTTACAGCATTGATAATATTCAGGATTTATATCTTATAATGCTTTCTTCATTGATTGAAATTTGCAAAAAAGAATCGGTTTTTTTACATCTTTCAAGCAAAAAACATCTTGCAACTGCTGCAGAACGTAACCCGAATGAAAAATTTATCAAGAATAAAATTTTTCAGCTACTTGCCGAAAGCAATTCCCTTAGCATCGCTCTGGAAAATCGTAAAATCAACAATTGGTCATTGAATGATGATTATATTTTGTTGCTTTTGAATGATATTAAGTCAAGCGATTTGTATGCAAAATACATGACCACTTCAACAAATACTTTTGAAGAAGACAGACAATTTATAATTGATTTGTTTGCCGAAGTTATTGTTCCGAATGAAAAATTATATGAGTATTTAGAAGATGATAAATTAACATGGGTTGATGATATTCCGGTTGTAAATACGCATATTGTTAAACAATTGAAAGCAATTAAAACGGAAGATCCGGACGATTTTAGAGTGCCAAAATTGTATAAAGATGTTGAGGATAAAGATTTTGCTAAAGATTTGTTCAGAAGAACCGTTTTAAACGAATCGATTTTAGCAAAAGAATACGATGATAAAACGCCAAACTGGGATAGCGAAAGAATTGCTGAAATTGATACTATTATTTTAAAAATGGCTATTTGTGAATTTTTGAAATTCCCTTCAATTCCGGTAAAAGTTACGCTTAACGAATATTTAGAAATTGCAAAAGAATATTCTACTCCAAAAAGTAGTATTTTTATCAACGGAATTTTAGATAACCTTGTAAAAGAACTTACTGCCAACAAGAAGTTGGTAAAAGTTGGAAGAGGGTTGATGTAATTGGAAGAAAAATTCCAAATTTTGAAATTTCAAATTCCATCCTGATAGCTATTGGGAGAAGAACTAAAAAATAATATTAATAACAAAAATAAAACCCGAATACTATGCAAGATTTAATGAAATTTGCTCCTTATTTACTAATGTTTGTAGTGTTATATTTCTTCATGATCAGACCACAACAAAAAAGAGCAAAAAACGAAAAAGAATTTGAAAGCGGCCTAAAAGTAGGTGACAAAATAATTACAAAAAGTGGTTTCCACGGTAAAATTGTTGAGCTTGCTGAAACAAGTGCAATTATCGAGACTATGTCTGGAAAATTAAAAATTGAGCGTTCAGCTATTTCTATGGAAATGAGTGCTGCTTTGAAAAAAGCTTAACGCTTTTTAAATTCCAATAAAATTTAAATCCCAAATTCCAATTATGGAGTTTGGGATTTTTTTTGCCAAATCTTGTCATTTCGACCGAAGGGAGAAATCACACAAGAAAAACTCCGCAAAGAATGTCTTCAATCGTTGTCGATCCGCTAGCGTGATTTCTCCCTTTGCTCGAAATGACATACTTTGGGGTTACAGTCTGTAAAATCCTTCGTGTAGTTGCTTCGTTCCTCGCAATGACCCTTGTTTGCGTTTAATAAAAAACCTTTGTCAAAGTTTTAAACTTTGACAAAGGTCATATAAGATTGGAATTTGGAATTTAAAATATTGGAATTTAAATTTTCACCTGTATTTATCATTCAACCCAACATTCCCCAAAATCATCGGAATCACTTTCTCAATTCTCGATAATTTAGTTTTTTCTTGTTTCGCCGATTCAATATATTCTAAAAACTCATATTGTTTATAAGGACTGAATTTTTGAAAAGCTTCTGCTAAAGCTGGATTATTATTCATTTCCATTTGCAGTAATTCAGAAACAATTGCTTCTTTTTTAGAAGGTTTTATGACTTTCCCCTGCTTTTCATTTTCAATTGCTTCGGCGATATATTCTAAAACTTCCTTTTCATTTACATCATTCTTTGAAGTAAATCGCCATTGTCGCAAAGATTTCGTTTTATCTTCCTGAGCGTTGATTAATTTCTTTTTCTCATCTTTCAGAAAGACGCCATTGAAAAACCAAATTGTGAAATAATCTTTAAAACCTCCAATTCCGATAACATTTTTCTTGTTGTAAACATAAACCGGACCTCCCCATTTTATGGTTTCTTCCAGTTCAGTTTTGTCAATAATAGATTTAAGAAGAAGTAATTCTTCTTCCCATAAATGATTACTGTGCCAAACATGTTTTTTATCAGAAGTTGGTTCCAATTTATCTTTTTCTTTTAGGTTTTTCAGCTATATCAAAAACGCCTGGAATGGCCGTTAATTCTGCAATTTTCACAATGACATCCGTTGCTTTCTGGATACTTTCTGCAGGAACATATTCGTATTTTCCGTGAAAGTTATGTCCGCCGGCAAAGATATTCGGACAAGGTAATCCCATAAAAGATAATTGAGATCCGTCAGTTCCGCCACGAATTGGTTTGATGATCGGTTTAATGTTTAATTCTCTCATTGCTTTTTCGGCGATGTCAACGATATGTTTTACAGGAAGTACTTTTTCCTTCATATTATAATACTGGTCTTTTACCTGAGCAATTACAATATCTTCTCCGAATTGTTTAGCGTATTTTTTATTGATTTTCCTGGCAATTTTTCCAATTAAATCTTTTCTTTTTTCGAATTTGATTTTGTTATGATCGCGAATAATTAATTCTAAAACCGTTTCTTCAATACTTCCTGTTAAGTGGTGAACGTGAAAAAAACCTTCATAACCTTTAGTTTCCTGCGGTGTTTCACCTTTTGGAAGTTCATTGATAAAATCATTGGCGATTAACAACGAATTGATCATTTTTCCTTTGGCATAACCAGGATGAACGCTTTTTCCTTTGAAAGTAATTTTAGCTCCCGCTGCATTGAAATTCTCATATTCTAATTCGCCAATCTGACTTCCATCCATGGTATAAGCCCATTGAGCACCAAATTTTTCAACATCAAAATGATGCGCACCACGTCCAATTTCTTCGTCAGGAGTAAAACCAATTCTAATTTTCCCGTGTTTAATTTCCGGATGTTGAACAAGGTATTCCATTGCTGAAACAATTTCTGTAATTCCGGCTTTATCATCGGCACCAAGTAAAGTTGTTCCGTCTGTAGTAATTATGGTTTGACCTTTATATTGAAGTAAATCTTTAAAGTAATTTGGAGAGAGAATGATATTTTTCTCTGCATTTAAAACGATATCTTTTCCATCGTAATTCTCAATGATTTGCGGTTTTACGTTTGCTCCTGAAAAATCCGGAGAAGTATCAAAATGAGAAACAAAACCAATAGTAGGCACTTCATGGGCTACGTTACTTGGTAAAGTAGCCATGATGTAAGCTTTATCATCTATGGTAACCTCATCAAGACCAATTGCTTTTAGTTCCTCAACTAATTTATTGGCAAGATTCCATTGTTTTTGAGTACTAGGTGTAGTTTGCGAATTTGGGTCCGATTCTGTATCAATCGTTACATAACTGATAAATCGATCTATGATATGCTGCATTTGTTTGTTTTTTTAGCAAAGATAAGTAATTATTCAGGCGTTTAAAAGATAAAAGAGTTTGCCACGAATTGGCACGAATTAATTTAAATAGAAAATCCAATTTCACGAATATTCTTGAAATTGGATTTTTTTAAGCTTTATGTTAGTACACTTTTAATTAGTGTAATAATTACTTCGCCTGTTCGTTATCGCTCAAGTAGTGGCAAAAAAATCATTTCACACATCTAAAACCAATGTGATTCGCCGGAGATTGATAATCTCCTTTTCCTCTTGTACCAACCATATAGCGCGTACAATATTGATCTGTACATAAAAATGATCCGCCGCGTTGTACTTTTTTAGGTAAATCAGGTTCTGCAGGATCGTGTGATTTGTCAGGTCCTTGCGGGTTTTTGATTACCTTTCCACTTTCACTTAAATTAGCATAATAATCGGCCGTATACCAGTCATTTGTCCATTCCCAAACATTCCCTCCAATATCATACAATCCATATCCGTTTGGTTCAAATTGAGCTGTTGGTGCGATTCCAATATAACCATCTTCTCCAGTATCTCCTTTTTCAATAGGAAAATGCCCCTGATAGATATTGGCTTGAAATTTTCCTTTCGGTTTTAAGGTATTTCCCCAGGCATACAATTCTCCGGTTTTTCCACCGCGGGCAGCAAATTCCCATTCGGCTTCAGTTGGTAATCTTTTGCCAGCCCATTTTGCATAGGCAGCTGCATCGGCATATGAAACTTGTACAACAGGATAATTACCTCTTCCTTTTATAGAACTTCCGGCTCCTTCCGGATGTCTCCAGTCGGCTCCTTTAACATACGTCCACCATTGCATATAATTATTGAGATCTACTTTTGCAGAAGTAGGGGTAAACACAGCTGATCCTGCAATTAAATTTTCTAATGGAGCATCAGGATATTCTTCATGTGTAGGTACCTTTTCTGCTAATGTTACATAACCAGTAGCTTTAACAAAAGCCTCAAATTGGTCGTTTGTAACTTCAGTTTTATCCATATAATAACCATCAACATATACCCTGTGTATTGGCGCAGCATCTTTTGTAACACCTTTTATGCTACATAAGCTTTCATCTTCAACATTACTTCCCATAGAGAATTCACCACCTGGAATCCAAACCATTCCTTTAGGAGTTTTGCCTGTAGGTTTGTTTTTATTTTCTATGGTAGGTTTAAATAAAGAGGCAGAGTCGGCATTTGGCGTTTCAGCACAATCCATTGCGGTCAGCTTTTGTTTTGGAACAATTAGCTTAGTGTAGCCATAAGCAATTGAAATAATGGAAATTGTAAGTATCGCAAATATCCAGTAGGTCTTATTTTTCATTATAATTGTTTTTAATCTGGTTGTCAATAAAAAGTAAAGTTAAAAAAATAACCTTATCAAACTCTATTTATTTGATAAGGTTACTGTAGTTTTAGTTATCTTTCTCAACCTGAACAACTTCGTATTTGTTTTTACCATCAACTTGAATAGGTTGGTAGTACGTTTCTCCAAATTTCACATATTTTACATCCCCTACAGTGACTTCTTCACCGCCTTCAGGCAAATTATCTACAATGGTTCCTGCTGTTGGGGCGACTACTTTATAGCTGCTGCCGTCTTTTTCGTAGTAAGTTCCTCCGTAATAATAGTTATTGACGGTTCCGGTATTAACTGTTTGAGCACCACTCGGAATATTATTGACCGTTCCTCCAACCGGTGCGGGTACAGCGGTATAACCTCCGCTTGTGGGTGTGTACCAAACTCCCTGATCATAATGATATTGAGTACTTTCAATACTTACAACTATTGCTGTTACTGCTAAAGTCGCCACGAAAAATCCCCATGGATGCCAAACTGGTCCCCAATAAAAAGGTCTGTACGGATGAAAGAAATAGGGATTATAGGCACGATAACGATAACCTCCATATACATAAGGAGGACGGACATAAGGTCTTACTCCGGGTCTAACAATCGTATTACGGTTGTTACGAACATGTATGCTATTGTTTACGTTAATATTTACATTGTTTCGATTTCTATTAACTGTGTTGCCACTGATGTTGGTGTTTTTATTACCAACTCTGTTATTGTTATTCGAGTTTCGGTTAACATTATTACCAGCAATTTTTGAATTATTAGATGGTCTGGTAACATTATTGTTACCAGGTCTGCTACTTCCAGAACCATTAGATCCAGGTCTGGTTGCTGTACTTGGTCTATTAATTCCGGAATTGTGAGATTCGGGTCTGTTTATTGACGGTCTTGACTGAGTTGCTGGTCTTGC
Organism: Flavobacterium sp. Root420; assembly: GCF_001427905.1. GTDB lineage: Bacteria > Bacteroidota > Bacteroidia > Flavobacteriales > Flavobacteriaceae > Flavobacterium. Next base: position 770,368 of record NZ_LMEF01000001.1, on the reverse strand, counting down.
CGGTCTTACTTGTGCACCTCCGCGATGTACGCCACCACCACCTCCGCGATGTTGCGCTAAACTATCAATTGAAATCAAAAAAAGTGATCCCACTAAGCATATGAGTGCTGTTTTTCTAAGATTCTTTTTTATACTTTTCATTTTCAATGTTTTATGGATATTAAAATTATTAAAAAAAACAAGAATAATTTAGAAAACTAAAAATCATTTTTGTTTTTATTTGAGCTATGTTTCTGAATATGAAAACAATATAGTTTTTATTCCTTTGTCTTTCCTGAAATTGGATAGTTATAATGAAATGTCCCATTGTATTCTGAAACGCCATCCAGCTTCTAATGGCAAGGTTTTATCCTGGAAACTAAAATAACTAAACTCTGAAGTAAGTTTATTTTTGTGTCCTTTAAAAAACCAATTAAATGCAACAGTCGTCTCATCTTGTAAATTCTGCCTAATTGAATTATCAGGGCGATAGGCGGCATGTCTTCCAGCCATTTCTAAATGTTTTGGCCACCAATCGAAAACATTATGAAAAAAATAACCAGCCTGAACGTAATAACCCTTTAATGTGGTTGTATCGACTATAGTCATCATAGGTTAACGGATCCTGATCGTTTGGAGTTGAAAACCGAAACTGTAACCGACTTTGTAATTGAAAAAGAAATTTGTTGTCTTTAGTTCTTAATTCAATTCCCTTTTCTCCATAACGAACATTAATCAGTTTTGTAGTGTCTTTTATTTGTTGTGCAAGTCCTTTTTGGCAAAAAAAAAGTATAAAAATCAGTAAGAGATATTCCACTTGACGGTAAACAAAATATTTTGATTTGAACATAGAATTCAATTTTTCAATTTATTAGTTACTTCAATTTTAGTATGTTAATGTGAGTTGTTAAATATAAATACACGAAATATTATAAGAAAAAGAGGTGTTGACAATATATTTAAAATTCATATCAACCTCTTTTAATATTCTTTTTAAAATTTAAATTAATCTCTGTTTAAAGCTCTTTTTGCTTCGCTTTCTAAATCTGCATATTCGATTTTTCCAACGTTTACGCCAACTCCTACAATTTCGCCTCCTTTAAAATCGCCGGGAGTTTTGTATTCTTTGCTTACTGCATCTCCACTGTCAAATCCTACGCAAAGTCCGTCTCCTGATAGCGTAAATTTCCCTGTTTGTGTTCGCATTGGCCCTGATGCTACTTCTTTTCCATCCATATAAAGTTTCATTTGACCAATTGATTCCCTATTTGGACCGGTTTTCTCACGAATAAATTCCATTCCAAAAACATGTTTGCCGGGTGTAATATCGATATTTGAAGTAAATTTTTGTTCAGGAGCAATACCTAAGAAGTTGTATACATAGTTTAATTTTTTATTTTTAATAAACAGTGTATGACCGCCAAAACGAGAACCGTGAGCAAATAAAACTCCATTGGCACTAACATCTTTTATATCAACATCTGCAATAATTTTATAAGAACGGCCGCGAACATTAACAGCTACTCCTTCTGGTACAGATGCTGTTCCCGGATAATAAATATACTGATCGCGAGCCGGTTCAGAAGAAGGTCTTTCTATTCCTAATTGCTCTATAGCCGTACGATCATCGAGTGGTAATACTAAGTTTTTAGCAGCTTCCTTATTCCATTCACTAATTAATTCCTTTAGCTTTTCAGGATTTTTCTTTGCTAAATTATTTGATTCAGCTCTGTCAACTTCCGTGTTGTAAAGCTCCCATTCATCTTTATCAAAATTTCCTTTTCCTGTCAAAGGAGCATGCAGTGCCACAGCTTTCCAACCGTCTTTCCATAAAGCACGACTGCCCAGCATGGCAAAATATTGAACATGTTTTTGAGTTGGTGTATCAGGTTTAGCATCAAAGCTATAACGCATAGAAACTCCTGATAATGGATATTGTGGAACTCCATGATATACTTTAGGCATTTCAAGACCGCAAATATCTAGTATTGTAGGAACAATATCAGTTGAATGATGAAATTGATTGCGGACTTCTCCTTTTGCTTTTATTCCTTTTGGCCACGAAATTACCAAAGGATCACAGGTTCCTCCAGCATATTCACTATATCTTTTAAACATTTTAAAAGGAGTAGAAAATGCGGCTGCCCATCCGGTAGGATAGTGCTCATAAGTATCTGGGCTTCCTAGTTTATCAATATATTTTAAATTTTCAGATAATTGGTCAGGATAGCCATTAAAGAATTTGTTTTCGTTTACAGAACCTGAAGGAGATCCTTCTCCAGAAGCACCATTGTCAGCAGCATAAATAACTACCGTATTTTCCAGTTGACCTGACTTTTCTAAATAATCAATTATACGACCAACCTGAGCATCTGTATATTCTGAGAACCCCGCATAAACTTCAGCCAATCGGGAAAATAGTTTTTTTTCATCAGCAGTTAATTTGCTCCAGTCCAAAACTTCATCACCTGGGTTAGAAACTCCCGGAGGAAGAGGATTAAATTTGTCAAAGTTTGTTCCAGCCGGAATAATTCCTTTGGCAATCATACGTGGCAGTACCCATTTGCGATAAGCATCATATCCATCATCAAATTTCCCTTTATATTTTGCAATATATTCTTCCGGAGCATGATGAGGAGCATGATTGGCTCCTGGGCAATACCATAAAAACCAAGGCTTAGAAGGATTTGTTGCTTTCTGATCTTTAATATATTCTAAAGCGTGATCTGCTAAATCTTTAGATAAGTGATAACCTTCTTCGGGACTGGCGGGAGCTTCAATAAAATGATTGTCTTCCGCTAAATCAGGATACCATTGATTGGTTTCACCTCCTAAAAATCCGTAATAGCGATCAAATCCCATTTGTAACGGCCAGGCACTTCGATTACCACCAGAAGCTACATCTTGTTCTGGAACATTGTGGTCTTTTCCGATCCAAAAAGTACTCCAGCCATTATCTTGAAGAATTTGTCCTATAGTAGCGACCTGTTTTGGAAACCTGCCGCTTGCTCCAGGATAACCGTTCGCTCCTTCGGTAATTGCGGCCATGCCATTAAGATGATGATTACGGCCTGTTAATAACGTAGAACGTGTTGGCGAACATAAGGCTGTAGTGTGCCACTGTGTATAAGTAATTCCGTTATCGGCTAATTTTTGTAAGGTTGGCATATTAATACCTCCTCCATACGGAGACCAGGCCGCAAGACCTGTATCGTCAAATAATATGAATAATATGTTAGGTGATCCTTTTGGTGCAGTTTTGGGAAGGTAGGGGGTCCAGTCACTTTTAGAATTTCGAATATCTAAATCTATTTTGCCATGAAAAGTTTCCTTGGTTACTTGTTGAGGATCAGCCTGAGCCGATGCTTTGTGTATTATGGCTGGTAAAAGACATAAAACAAACAACAGAATACTCTTTTTAAGTAGTTTAATAGTATTGACTTTCATAATTTTGAGTTATTAGTTAGTTTATAATATTTATTTACATCTAGGAATATTTATTTTGAAATAAAGAATTTTCAACAAGGATTTTCTTAAATTTTTCAAAATTAAGTAATAAATAAAGCGTGAAGTCTGTTGCAAGCTTGATGTTTGTTTCATTTTATAACTTGCAACGTTAAAAACATGATTTTGTCATCTCATAATTAATGAACCTGAAAACTATTAGAATTTGTTTTTTAGAAAAAATAGCCTCTTTCAAGTATTATAATTAAATTTGCATCCGAAAAAATAACACAACACATTCTTATGTATAAATTGATAATTCGTCCGATACTTTTTTGTTTTGATCCAGAAGAAGTACATTATTTTACTTTTTCATTTGTTAAATTCATTTCAAAGATCCCGGGAGTTTCATCAATTATAAAATCAATTTACGAAGTAAAAGACAGTCGTTTAGAGCGTGAAGTTTTCGGAATTAAATTCAAAAATCCGGTTGGGCTGGCTGCAGGATTTGATAAAGACGCCAAGTTATATAAAGAACTTTCGGACTTTGGTTTTGGTTTTATTGAAATAGGAACCATAACTCCGGTTGGTCAGGAAGGAAATCCTAAAAAACGTTTATTTCGTTTAAAAGAAGATCAGGCGATTATTAACCGAATGGGGTTTAATAACGGTGGAGTTCTGGAAGCTGTAGAACGTTTAAAAAAGAATTCAGGAGTTTTAATTGGAGGAAACATTGGGAAAAACAAATTGACTCCAAACGAAAACGCCGTTGACGATTATATCATTTGTTTTGATGCTTTGTTTGATCATGTAGATTATTTCGTAGTGAATGTAAGTTCGCCAAACACACCAAACTTAAGAGCTCTACAAGATAAAGAACCTTTAACTGCTTTGTTGCAAACATTACAAAACAGAAATGTAGAAAAACAAAAAACAAGTAGTCAAAAAGTAAAACCAATTCTTTTAAAAATTGCTCCGGACTTAACAGACGAGCAATTATTGGATATTATTGATATTGTAAAAACAACACAAATCGCTGGTGTGATTGCAACGAACACAACTATTTCAAGGGAGGGATTACAATCTGAAAATCAATCTGAAATGGGAGGGTTATCCGGAAAACCATTAACGAAACGCTCGACTGAAGTGATTCGCTTTCTTTCGGAAAAAAGTAATAAAGCATTCCCAATTATTGGAGTAGGAGGAATTCATTCTGCCGATGATGCAATTGAAAAGCTAAATGCCGGAGCAAGCTTAGTACAGTTATATACTGGCTTTATATATGAAGGTCCAGCCTTAATAAAGGCAATAAATAAAAAAGTTTTAGGGCAATTGTAAAAGAAGCGCCTGAACAATTAATCCGGTCAATATCGCAATTCCAAAACTGATTAGAGTACCAATTAAAACGTATTCGGTTAGTTTTCGGTCTTTAGCTTCTTGTAAATCTCCAAACCTAAAAATCGACTTGGCTGCCAATAAAAAACCGATCGCTTCAAAATGCCCTGTTAAGATAAAACAGAAGACAAATAATCTTTCTAAAATACCAATGTAGTTTCCTGCATGGGCAAGTGAATTATCGGCGTGGGTATTTTCATTTTCGGGACTCCAAATCGATATGATGGTTTTAATTATAATAGAAGCAGGTTTGGTTACCAATAAGATTCCGGTCAATAAAATCCAAAATTCATTGTCTTGCCAAAAATAAATAATGCTTTTGTTTTTATAGAGGAGTATAATCCCAATTAAAATCAAAATATGGGCGATTTGATCTGCAATAAACCAGATACGTTTTGTTTTTGGTTTCTGAAAATTTAATTTGATGACGTCAATAATTCCATGTGTAATGGCTATTAAAACAGCATATGGAATAAAGCTGATTTCCCAAACCAAAATTGCCGCTAAAACTCCATGTAGCAGAACATGAAAGTATAAGTAAATACTTTTATGTTTTTTAATTTCTTTATCGGCTACCCATGAAGTTGGTTGCCAGATAAAATCGCCCAATAAATGTGCTAACAGTAGTTTTATAAATAAAATCATGGGGCTGTAAGTTGTTTTATTTGTGTCCTAAAATAACGATCTAAATTCATAACCAAATCAAATTGAGCTCGCTTTTGTCTACGGCTCACGGCTGCTTGGTTGATACCTAATTTTTGACCCAGTTCTTCTTGTGATAAAGTTGGGTTTTCTATAGCGATTGCAACAAATTCTGCAGATTGTACCAGCCAGTTGTCCATAAAAGTCAAAGCCAGCTGAATCATCAAATTCATTTTTTCATCAATATCTGTATTTCCGGTTCGCATTGCTAAAGTTACTTTTTGCTTTTTTAAAGTTTCAAAAAGTTCTCCCGAATGTATAAAAGCACCACCGTTGCTTTCGGATATTTTTTCAGCATTATATGTTTTATCTCCAATCCCAATGCTCATCCTTGCGTCTAATTTTACGGCTCTTAAATGGGCTTTTATTAAAATAGCTGCTAATAAGGCTTCTTGAGGATTTTTTATTTCCACCTGAAATTCATCACCTCTGTAGACTTCCCATTGGCTTGGGGTTTCGCCAAACGGAGACAAGATTCTTTTTAAATCTTCGACCCAATCTTTCGATTTTTGCTGTCTCGAACCAATTATGTCACCAGTAATTACGCTTGTCATAGATTCAAATATAATTAAAAATAAATAAACTTAATATTACAAATATAAGGAATATTTTTTATTATTACGTTTTTACGTAATATTTGTAATTATTACGTTTTTAGGTAATATTGTAAAATATTACAATATTGAGTAATATTTGATTTAATGAAAATTATAACTTTTATTTCTTTAAAAAAGAAGCTAACTTAGCCTTCATAAAAGAATAAGTTTTGAATAAAGAGATCAAGATTATCGAATGTCCGAGAGATGCCATGCAAGGTATCAAAACCTTTATTCCGACAAAAAATAAGGTTTCATACATCCAGGCATTGCTTCGGGTGGGTTTTGATACCATTGATTTTGGAAGCTTTGTGTCTCCAAAAGCGATCCCGCAAATGCAGGATACGGCCGAGGTTTTAGCACAACTTGATCTTTCTCAAACTACAAGTAAATTGCTGGCGATAATTGCCAATACACAAGGAGCAGCAGCAGCTTCAGAACATGAAGTAATTCAGTATTTAGGATTTCCTTTTTCTATTTCTGAGAATTTTCAAATGCGAAATACCCATAAAACGATTGCTGAATCATTAATTACTCTGGAAGAAATTCTTGAAATTGCCGATAAGAAAAATAAAGAAGTCGTAACCTATCTTTCAATGGGTTTTGGAAATCCGTATGGAGATCCCTGGAATGTTGAAATAGTAGGCGAGTGGACCGAAAAACTTTCAAAAATGGGAGTTAAAATCTTATCACTTTCCGATACAGTCGGAAGTTCTACTCAGGAAGTGATCACTTATCTTTTCTCTAATTTAATTCCAAAATATCCTCAGATAGAATTTGGTGCACATTTACATACAACTCCTGATAGCTGGTTCGAAAAAATAGATGCAGCTTCAAAAGCAGGCTGTACTCGCTTTGATGGAGCTATTCAAGGTTTTGGCGGATGCCCAATGGCTACCGATAAATTGACCGGAAATATGCCTACAGAAAAACTGATTTCCTATTTTACTGCTACTAAAAAAACAACAGGATTAAACTCCTTAAGTTTTGAGAGTGCTTATAATGAAGCTTCAAAATTGTTCGGGAAATTTCATTAAAAAGTAGTATATTTATTATTTATATGTAATAACTATCAATAAATCAGCGTTATTACTGACTATCTAATTCGGTACTAATGAAAACAAATATCCTAAAAAGCGTAATTAAAACTTTAGTTTTTGTATTCTTATTCATTTCATGCTCGAGCGATTTAGATTTTGATCAGGTTAACGATCTTACGTTAAAACCTGTTTTCGTCGCTAATCTGGCACATTTCAATGTTCCTGCCAATCAATTTGTTGTTGACGGTCAGGCACAACAATTTGCATCTGATATAGAGGAATTTGATGCTTTTAGAAAGGAATTTTTTAATGAAAATCTGGTTAAGGCTGAATTGAATTTTGAAATCGAAAACAACATAAACAGAGCTTTCACCCTCAATATATTACTTTTAAATGATAATGATAAGGTTCTTCAAACGATCCCGTTTGCGATTCCGGCCTATTCAGGAACTTCAAATGTAATAAAATACCCTACAGAAGTTTTTGAAAACGAAAGATTAAGACTTTTAAAGCACACTACAAAAGTTGGTTTTTTAATTCAGGTAGCTTCCGGTCCGCCTATAGACGAAAACAGTTTAGGTAATTTAAAATTACGATCAAGTGCAACCGTTTATATGGAAATCGAATGAGAAAAGCGTGCTTAATTTTAATGCTGTCTTTGCAGTTAATTTGTTTTGCCCAAAACAGATCGCTCTTGTATAATTTTACATCAATTCCGCAATCGTCATTGGTTAATCCGGGCGCTGATGTTTCGTATAAATATTACTTTGGAATTCCTGTTTTATCCGGAATTTCGGCTAATTTGGGTTCAAGCAGTTTCTCGGCTTATGATTTATTTGCCAATAATGGAGTTGATTTTAATGATAAAGTCCGAAATATTATAAACAAATCATCAAACAAAGACAAAGCTCAGGTCAATGAACAATTAGAATTGTTTTCCGGTGGTTTTAGGGTTGGAGGCGAAGACAGTCAATCTTATATTTCATTTGGAGCTTATCAGGAGTTTGATTTTTTAATGTACGTTCCAAAAGACCCTGCTGTATTTGTCTTAGACGGAAATAAGGATTATGTCGGAAAATCATTTAATTTGGCCGATATCAATGTAAGAGCCGAAGTGCTCTCTGTTCTTCATGTCGGGTTTCATAAAAAATTAAACGAAAAAGTGGTTTTAGGAGGCCGTGCCAAATTATATTCAAGTGGTGCTAATGCTACATCGACACGAAATTCAGGATTTATTTACACAGCTCAAAATGAGGGTACTCCAAATATTTACACGCAAATAATTTCCTCAAATCTGGAACTTAGGACGTCCGGAATTGCAAAATTTACCAAAGATGAATATGAAGGAAGTGTTGCAGAAGATATCGCGCACAACACCTTTTTTAATGGGAGTTTAGGTTTGGGTTTTGATGCCGGAATTACGTATTACTTCAGAGACAATCTTCAGTTTACGGCAAGTATTATTGATCTGGGATTTGTGAATCAGTCTAAAGATATCGAAACTATAACCTATAAAGGAACTTATAGATACGAAGGTGCAAATCCTGTTTTCGACAATACAAATAATCCTGATGATGTCTTTGATGATTTTGAAAAAGCTATTCCACGTGATACGCTTTATAATAAATATACCACCTGGCGCCCAACCAAATTGTATTCTTCTGTTCAATATTCTTTCGGAGAATACAGGTCAGATGAAGAATGCAATTGTAAAGCGTCCGCCAAAAGAAGATACCTTAATGCAGTTGGGGGTCAATTGTTTGCTATGACAATGCCAAATGCACCTTTTGTAGCTTTTACGGCTTTTTACAAACGAAGTATTTTCGAAAAATTAGATTTCAAGGCCACTTATACATTCGATTCTTATTCCAGTAAAAATATTGGCTTGGGACTTTCGGGAACAATAGGAAAAGTCAATATCTATGCACTCGTCGACAATATCCTTGAATATAGAGATGTCTCGAAGGCAAATAGTCTCGCGTTTCAATTCGGAATCAATTTTATTGTCCCTGCATCAGATGATTGACTTTTTCCACCATATAAGTAATGTAAGTTCATGTTATTTTGTTGCGTGATTTAGCGAGATAGCGATCATATAAAATAAGAGAAAATCAATTCCTTATATGATTTAAAAAAGACGCCGATTTTAATTGATTTTCCACCATATAAGTAATATAAGTTTATGTTATTTTGCTGGGTGATTAGCGAGATAGAGGTCATAAAAAAATATTTAATACACCCGTATTTCTTATATGATTTAGAAATCACCGCTTAATATATAGACAAAAATCTTATATCACTTCTATGAACTTATATGGTTCAAAAAAGACATGCATGGGTTCAAAAAAAAATTAAGAATAAGTTAGTATTCTTGTTTCCAATTTATTCACTATATTTGCACGCAATTCAACTAGAAATTGCAACATGATAGCACACAACTCCAAGATTATCGGCGAAGGTTTAACTTACGACGATGTATTATTAGTACCTAACTACTCTAATGTGCTTCCTCGCGAAGTGAGTATCAAATCAAAATTCTCAAGAAATATAACACTAAACGTTCCTATAGTATCAGCTGCTATGGATACCGTTACTGAAAGTGCAATGGCAATCGCTATGGCGCAAGAAGGCGGAATTGGTGTTTTACATAAAAACATGACCATCGAGCAACAAGCTGCGAAGGTTAGAAAAGTAAAACGTGCAGAATCCGGAATGATTATCGATCCGGTAACCTTACCAATGACTTCAACAATTGCAGATGCAAAAAATGCAATGAAAGAATTCGGAATTGGCGGTATTCCAATTGTTGATGAAAACAGAATTTTAAAAGGAATCGTAACCAATCGTGATTTACGTTTCGAGAAAAACGGAGCAAGACCAATTGCTGAGGTAATGACAAGTACAAACTTAGTTACTGTTGCCGAAGGAACTTCATTAGAACAAGCCGAAGTAGTTTTACAAGGCCACAAAATTGAAAAACTACCAGTTGTAAATGCTAATTATGAGTTAGTTGGTTTAATTACTTTTAGAGATATCACAAAATTGACTCAAAAACCAATCGCTAACAAAGATGTTTACGGACGTTTAAGAGTTGCTGCTGCTATTGGAGTTACCGGTGATGCAGTTCAGAGAGCTGAGGCATTAGTTGCTGCAGGTGTTGATGCTATTATTATTGATACCGCTCACGGGCATACTGAAGGTGTAGTAAACACATTAAAAGAAATAAAAACAAAATTCCCAAATATTGATGTAATTGTTGGAAACATTGCAACTCCTGAAGCCGCTAAATATTTAGTAGCCAATGGTGCTGACGGTGTAAAAGTAGGAATCGGACCTGGTTCTATCTGTACAACCCGTATCGTTGCAGGTGTTGGTTTTCCTCAGTTCTCAGCAGTTTTAGAAGTTGCTGCAGCTATCAAAGGAACTGGAGTTCCTGTTATTGCTGATGGTGGAATTCGTTACACAGGAGATATTCCTAAAGCTATCGCTGCAGGTGCTGATTGTGTAATGTTAGGGTCATTATTAGCCGGAACAAAAGAATCTCCGGGTGAAACCATTATTTTTGAAGGAAGAAAATTCAAATCTTACCGAGGAATGGGGTCTGTTGAAGCCATGCAAACAGGTTCTAAAGACCGTTATTTTCAGGATGTTGAAGACGATGTAAAAAAATTAGTTCCGGAAGGAATTGTAGGTCGTGTTCCTTACAAAGGAGAATTAAACGAAAGTATGCTTCAATTCATTGGTGGTCTTCGTGCCGGAATGGGATACTGTGGTTCAAAAGATATTCCGACTTTACAAGAAACAGGGCGTTTTGTTAGAATCACGTCAAGCGGAATTACTGAAAGTCACCCACACAACGTAACTATTACAAAAGAAGCTCCAAATTATTCAAGATAATTTTAGTTTTCGATATAAAACAAAAGGCATAAGAGTTTAAATCTTATGCCTTTTTTATTTTTAATCTTCTCTGAAATTAAGATCACTTTTGTTTAATTCGTTAATAAGTTAAATTTAACCGCAAAGTTCACAAGGTTTTACGCAAAGTTCGCTAACTATTTCGTGCAAAGTCGCGAAGTCGAAAAGTTTATTTTCTTTGCGACTTCGCGACTTTGCTTGAGATTATGTTTATACACATAAAATGAAAAAATCAGCTAAAAACAATTGCTTTAGCTGATTTCAGAAATGATATATTTATATGTAAATGAAGATTTACGATGTTGGAGTTTGATCTCCTTCTCTAAGTTTTTGATTGTCTAATATTTTCTGTAAAAAAGGTTGAACCTGAGCTTCAATTTCAGATTCTGAAATATTTAATGCTTTTGGATCGTTCACTAATTCAAACCACGGTTTTGGCCCGTCAAAATTATAACTTCCAAAAACAATTACCGGAGTTCCTTTCACTTTTACATTTTCACTATCTTTCAAAATCCATTCGTCTGCCCATTTATAAAGGTGTTTTGCATCTTTTTCTAGTAAACGTAAGCAAGAATGAGAGGCAGGATAACCTGGTAATTCATATTCGTGAAAACCAACGCCTAATTTATTTTCGATATTAAAGTTCCATTTTAAGTCCCACTCATCGTTAAAGGTACTAGTCGTTTTTTCGGCTTTCCAATTGGTGAAAAATAATCCGGTTGGTGTTGGATCTTTTTTTCTTCCCATATTAGTTGGCCCTGTATATACTAATTCACCATTTTCATATGCAGCAAAAGTTTGAGTAGGATAGGAGAAAATCAACACTTTTGAAACCTCTTCTAAAGCAGCAACATGCAAGGGAAATGGAAGGTAATAAACCAAATCACCGCTAAAATCAGTCGGAATTACAACTGAATCCATTTTGATTAAATTTGCTTTATCGGTTCTGTTGACAGCATAAGCAATATCAAGTTTAGTTGAGTCGCCTTTGATAGAGTCAAGCCATTGTTTTGTTTTTTCAAATTTAAAACTAACAGATGATTCTGGTTTTTTGTATTCAACTGTTTTGTGATTATTTGCTTCCGTTCTTTTTATAGTTTTGCTTTTTACGCAAGAACCTAATAAAACCAAAACAACTAAAAGCATAATATTTGAAGTGTAATATAACTTTTTCATAAAACTGGTTTTTTATTGATGTAAAGTTATTTTAATACTCGTTCAAATGAATTACACAATTTGCAGAATAGTTTATTTGATTATCATTTTGAATTATCGAATAATGAAGCTATTGTAATTTGAAATAAGTTTTTGTCACTGTTCCACAAATTATTTCTGTTCTTCCGGTTTCAGTTTTATCTCCAGTATAAGTTAAGTTTAAATACCCGGTTTTTTCATCTATAGAATATTGCCAAATTTCATTATTAGAATAAATTAATTCAGAATATGATGAATCGCCACTTAAAGAGTCCGAATAAAGTATTTTTTCAGGTTTGACTAACTTCCAGCTCTTAGCATTTTTTATCAATTCGTAAAACTGAATTTCGTTGCTATTTATTTGGATCATTTTACCAACTATACTGTCTTCTCGCATAACCCAGGAGGGAACATCATCAAACATTTTCCAATTTCCAGTCAATTCGGTAATTAGATTTTTTCGGAGAATTATTTTTAATGAATCTGCTCTTTTAACAGAAATATTTCCAATTAATGTTTTTGAATTAAGTCTATTAACATAATAAAATGAATTTATAGCAGTCGTCAAATAAGCATTTTTTAAATACTCATTTGCTAAATTGAATTCTTTCGTTTGTAAATCTTCTGTATCATTATTATCTTGAGAAAATACTGGTATGGATAGTAAGAATGCTACAGCGAATATTTTTATTCTAATTAAATGCACAACTATTTTTATTTTAAAGGTATTTAAAATATTTCTAAATCAGCCCTTTTATCTTAGCATGTTGCAACAAAATAATAGTTTCAACATAAATAATTTCGCAGGATTTGAGCAAAATTAGTTTTTTGGTTTTTTAAATGTTTTAATTACTAGTGGTTATATTTATAAAAGTAGAAATATTTTTGACCCATTCTTTTTTGTTCTTTATAAGATAATTTTCGTGCCCTGTATTTTTATAAGTAATAAGTTCCTTTTGTCCTGTTAGGTTTGCAAAAATTTCATCAATTTCCTTTCGACTAACACTTTTATCTTTTTCTCCGTAAAGAAGTAGAGTTGGACAATTTATATTTTTCGCATATTCCGTTGGATTGTGATTAAATCCCCAAAATCCATTTTGAATGCCACCCCAGAAAAGTAAAATTCGTGCCATAGGAAAAGTTGGTGCATTCATTTTTTTAAATCTGGCACAAACTGTTGTATACATTGATCCAAACGGGCATTCAATGATTATTCCTTTCGGTTTTATTTTAGTATCATTAATGCATTTCATGATAGCAACAGCCCCCATCGAAGTGCCAAATAAGTAAATATTTTTTTCTCCTGTTCGATGTAAGTAATCAAATGAAGTTTTTACTTCTTCAGCCTCATTAAAACCAATTGTAGTCTGGTTTCCTTGAGAATTTCCACTTCCCATAAAGTCGACAAGCATAGTATTGAAACCTAATTTTATAAATTCGTCAGATTTTGAAATCATGGAAGATTTTTCTCCGCCATAACCGTGAAATAATATAATTGTACCTTTTGATTTCTCGGTTTTAATTAGCCAGCATTCAATTTCTTTATTGCTATGTAGTTTTAAAGTTTTATATTTTTGAGTGGGAAATTTTGTGTTTTTGGGTTTAGGATTATTCACTCCAAAAAATAAAGTTTTTACTTTTTCAAACGACGATATTTTTTGGGGACTTTTTGTTTTTTCAGGATTATCGTCTGCAAAATGGGTGAATCTATAAGCATGAAAAAAAGCAACAATATTCATTATTATAAAAAGGAATACTAATATTCGAAGATATTTATTCTTAAATAATTTCATTTTATTTTTGATCAATAAGTTTTAGAGTATATTCAAATTGAGTATCCTTGTTTTGTAAAAAGTCTTCTAATGTTTGTTTGACTATATGATCTGGAATGATTCCTCTTCCAAAAATCTGATTTGTTTTTTTGGGAACATCCTGATCTAAATTTACAATCGAAAATTGTGTTTTAATTTTTGTATTTGGCAATTCATATTCAATAGGAGTATGGCCATTATGGCCAAAATAACCTCCCATAGTTTCTTCTCCAATTGTTATTGCATTGGTATTTCCCGCAACTAAAGAAGCAAAAAGTGAACCTGCCGAAGCTATTCTAGGACTTAGTAATAAATAAATCTGCCCCTTAAAACTGTTTTTGTCCGGTTGCAATAAAAGGTTGAACTTTTTGTCCTGATTGTATTTACCATTTTCTAATTTCGGAAATTCTTCTTTTAAATCGGCTTCAAAATCATTTCTTTCTTCCTGTTGCTTTTGAGGTTCGGTTTCTTCATAAACTAAATAATTTGGAAACGGAATATTCTGAAAAATAACATAGGCATCAGTATTTTCCCGAAAAGGCTTTTGAGCGAGATAAGAAAAGCTTACAATGTCGTTTGGGTCAGTGCCTCCGCCATTATTTCGTACATCGACAATTAAGTTTTTGATTTGTGAATTATTAGAAAGGTATTTAAAACAGCTGTCTAAATAAGTTTTATATGCCAAATGTTCTTTGTCTTTAGCATTTCTTCCAATCGAAAAAGTATGGATCGAAAGCAAAGCTGTATTTTGAGAAACAATTTTAAAAGAATATTTTTCTTTGGCCCTACTATATTGTAAGCTGTCAAAAGGAAGTGAAAAACGATTTTTAAAATTTACTTTTCGGGCTTCATTTGAAATTCCTAAAACCGTTTTAATTAGTTTTTGAGTTTGATTCGGGAGTGAATATTCAACTTTGAATTTTTTTTGAGAGCCGTATTCTATTTCAAAATATGTAGCAAAAGAACTTCCAATTCCAATTGCTTTTCCAGAAATATTATAACCATCTGTTGTATAATATTTATAAAGTGATTTTAAAAAATTATTGGTTTTAATTCCGTTAAGACTATGAATTTTAGAACCTAAAGGGATTTCAGAATTCTTAAAATTGATTAATAAATTGTCCTCTATAAGTTTCACCGGATAAGGAAAAAAAACACTTCCAGACGCGTTTTTATTTTCAAACCCATCTGGAAGACTTGTGTCATTATGTAAACTGCCTTCGAAATTAGTGATTTCTAAAATTATTTTATAAAAATCAAGCAGTGTTTGAGGTTTGTTGATTTTTGAAAATGCCCAGGAATAAATACTGTCAATTTGCTGCTTCGTTTTGTATTTATATAATCCGGAATTTGCTTTTTCTCTTATTTCCTTAAAAATCGTCAGATCTTGTTTTAGTTTTTCGACTGGCCATTTTTCGTTTTGTGAACTCAACATAAATGGGAAAAACAGAAAAAGTACTATTTTAATTTTGAACATTTTTAGTCTTTTAAGTAGTTAAAAATACTCAAAAAATCTAAATCAATCCCTTTATCTTAGCATGTTGCAACAAAATAATAGTTTTGGCATCAACAATTTCACCAGATTCGATCATCGCATAAGCTTCATCAAAAGTATATTCTAAAACCTGAATGTTTTCTTGTTCGGAAGCTAACCCACCGCCATCGCTCACTTTCATGCTTTCGTCATATTCGCCGGTAAACAAATATAAGATTTCTGTTACAGCTCCTGGAGACATATAAGTTTCTGTAACCTTATCCACTTTTTTAATGCGATACCCTGTTTCTTCTTCGGTTTCACGAATGATACATTCTTCCGGATTATCTTCATCTAAAAGTCCCGCGCAAACCTCGATCATCATTCCGGTTTTATTTCCGTTAAGAAAAGTGGGTAAGCGAAATTGTCTTGTTAGAATAACCGTTTTTTTAGTTGAATTGTATAATAAAATTCCGGCACCGTTTCCGCGATCATACACTTCGCGAATATGAGTCTGAACTTTTTCGTTTTCTTTTTCATAAGTAAAAGTTACCTTATTAAGCATGTACCAATTGTCTGATAATAATTTAGTTTCTGTAACTTTAATTTCCGGGTTTTTCATGGCGTAAATATTTGTATAAAAAAACGCCCTGATTGTCAGAGCGTTTAGTGTTGTTAGTGCATTATTGTTTGCTTTCTGTCTGGTCCAACCGATACGATTTTGATTGGCACTTCGACTTCTTTCTCAATATATTCAATATATTCTTTTAGCTCTTTTGGCAATTGATCGTAAGTGGTCATTCCCGTCAAGTCAGCTTGCCACCCTTTAAATTCTTTATAAAGAGGAGTTACATTTTCTGGCTCGATGTTATAAGGAAAGTGAGAGATAGTTTGTCCTTTATAGTTGTAAGCTGTACATACTTTTAGCGTTTCGAATCCTGAAAGAACGTCACCTTTCATCATCATTAACTGCGTTACTCCGTTTACCTGAACAGCGTATTTTAAAGCAACTAAGTCTAGCCATCCACAACGTCTTTGTCTTCCTGTAACAGATCCAAATTCGTTTCCAACTCTTGCCATTGTAGCACCAACTTCGTCAAAAAGTTCAGTTGGAAAAGGCCCGCTGCCAACACGTGTAACGTAAGCTTTGAAAATTCCGTAAACTTCTTTGATTTGGTTAGGAGCAATTCCTAAACCAGTACAAGCTCCGGCAGCTGTAGTGTTTGATGAAGTTACAAAAGGATAAGTTCCGAAATCAACATCTAGTAAAGATCCCTGAGCCCCCTCGCATAAAATAGATTTACCTGCTTTTTGAGCCTGGTATATATATTCTTCACTGTCAATAAAATCTAATTTTTTTAATTCTTCAATAGCTTCAAAGAACTCTTTTTCAAGTTCAGCTAAGTTATATTGGATAGCAACATCATAAAAAGCAATCATTGCTTCGTGTTTGTCTGCTAATGCTCTGTAACGTTCCTTGAAATCTTCTAATTCAACATCTCCAACACGCAATCCGTTTCTACCGGTTTTGTCCATATACGTTGGTCCAATTCCTTTAAGTGTAGAACCAATTTTTGCTTTTCCTTTTGATGCCTCAGAAGCTGCATCTAATAAACGGTGAGTAGGTAAAATTAAATGCGCTTTTCTTGAAATGATCAATTTACTTTTGATGTCAAGGTTGAATTTCTCTAAACCTTCAATCTCTTTTTGAAAAACTACCGGATCTATTACAACACCATTTCCAATGATGTTAATTGAATTTTTATGAAAAATTCCAGAAGGAATGGTTCTTAGTACGTGTTTAATTCCGTCAAATTCTAATGTATGTCCTGCATTTGGTCCTCCTTGAAAACGTGCAATAATATCATAATTTGAGGTAAGAACGTCAACAATTTTTCCTTTACCTTCATCTCCCCATTGTAATCCTAGTAATAAATCTACGGTCATTCTGTTTTAATTTGCGTTGAGGCAATTTAAGTTGCCCTACTGATTAATGTAGTTAATTTTCTTTTTTTATTTTTTGAATAATTCCCTTTCCGGATTATTGATTTTGCTTTTTGTTTCCGTAGAAATAAAGTGAGTGATTCGTAATTTCGATATCAAATATTTCTTCGATTGTTTTTTTGATGGTTTGAATTCTTGGGTCACAAAATTCGATTACTTCGCCAGAATCCGTCATGATAATATGATCGTGATTTTTATCGAAATACGATTTTTCGTAGTAAGCCTGATTTTGTCCAAATTGATGTTTTCTAACCAAAGCGCAGTCTAACAATAACTCAATCGTGTTGTATAATGTTGCTCTACTCACACGATAGTTTTTGTTTTTCATTTTAATATAAAGGTTTTCTATATCAAAATGCTCTTCGCTATCGTAAATTTCCTGAAGTATAGCATAACGCTCAGGAGTTTTGCGATGCCCTTTTTGCTCAAGATACATTGTAAAAACATTTTTTACAATTTCTTGATTCTTAGTGTTGTCAGTTGAAATGAGTGTCATATCCTGCAAAGATAAATTTTTATTTTTAATGAATAAAAGTTTCGGGTTTAAAGTTTAACGTTCGAATCTCGATTTGATTAATAATAATGCAATAAATACAGGCTTTTGAATCAATTATTTTTACGAAGTTCAAACAAACTTAATTAACATAATTATTTTTATTTATGATAAAACTAACAAATTTTTATTTGGTCTTAGACATATACATGTACCAGTTCCATTCCCACGTTTTCCCTTGATCATCAGACATTGCCTGGCTCCAAACCGGATTATCTTCATCTCTGGCGTCCCATCGAAATACTTGTAATACATTTTTGCCTTCAAAAATATCTTCTGAGAAAAAATGCCCAACTTTATTTTCAAATGAACCAACCACTGGTTTGTCTAAAGTCCCTGTAGTCGAATCAGCCCAATAAATACTCCATAATTTTGTTTTCGGATTAAATAATCGAACTGTCATTCCTTCAAAAGGTTCTCCGTCAAAAGTGGCAATAAAATTATCGATATTGCCAATACCATTCAGGATTTTATACATTTCCTGCGTTGATAAAAATTCAATCCACTCCGTACAATTTGCAAATCTTTGTTTTAGTTTTTTGTTTTTAATAACAGATTTGCCCTGAAAAAAATCGAAATCATCTTTTGAAGAAGATTCAGAAGCAACAATTAAAAGGGCTCCATTTTCATCAAATTGTATTTTCGGAATCTCTAAGGAATCTGATTTCATAAATTCAAATATTTTATAAAAAATTAGGTTCTGTATTCTCTTGTTACTTTATCAACCCCGTCAACTTTTTTAATAGCGTTGATCATTTTTTTCAAGATGGTATTATTTTTAACAATAACCGCAATCTGACCGTGAAAAATTCCGGCGTCAGTACTCAATGAAATACTTTGAATATTTACGCTCATATTGTTCGAAATCACTTTTGTTAACTGATTTGTAAGTCCTAAAACATCCATTCCGGTAATATTGATAATGGCTTTGAATTCTTCCTGAGAAGAATCAATCCATTTGGCACTCATGATACGATAGGCATAATTAGACTGCATTCCGATCGCGTTTGGACAATCTTTTTTATGCACTTTTATTCCTTCGTTAATGGTTACAAAACCAAAAACATCATCACCCGGAATAGGGTTACAACATTGCGAAAGCTTATAATCTAGTTTGTCATGTTCGGTGCCAAAAACCAGCATATCGTAATTACTACTGATGACTGGTTTATGAATATCTTCGTCGGCAGTATCCTTATTTCTTTTGATTTTATTTTTAAAGAAATTGATGATAGTATTGCTTTTCTGAGCAGCGTAATCTTTTAATTGCTGATTTTCAATAGCGCCAATTCCAACTCTGTAAAATAAATCTAAGCTTGTTTTTAATTTGAAGAAATTAACCAATTCATTGATAACCTGTTCATTGATGGTGATTTTTAAATGCTTCAGTTTTCGGGTTAATAACTCTTTTCCTTCTTCAGCAATTTTTTTGGTGTTCTCATTAAGAACATTTTTGATTTTATTTTTGGCACGCGAGGTTGTTACATACTCCAACCAGTTTACAGTTGGTTTTTGATTGGCAGATGTAATAACTTCAACCTGATCGCCACTTTTAAGCTCGTGATTTAACGGAACCAAACGTCCGTTAACGCGTGTTCCTCGAGTTTTGATTCCAATTTCAGAGTGAATACTAAAAGCAAAATCGAGAGAAGTGGCTCCTTTTGGTAAAGATTTTATTTCTCCTTTTGGCGTAAAGACGAAGATTTCCTGCGAATAAAGATTCATTTTAAAATCCTCTACGAAATCGACAGCATTCGTTTCCGGATTTTCCAATGCTTCGCGAAGTAAGTTCAGCCAAACATCAAGTCCGCTTTCTTCGCTTGCACCATTTTTATATTTATAGTGTGCTGCATATCCTTTTTCGGCAATTTCATCCATGCGCTCACTTCGAACCTGCACTTCAACCCAACGACCTTTTGGTCCCATGACAGTAATGTGCAAAGCTTCATAACCTGTCGATTTTGGAGATGAAATCCAGTCACGCAAACGGCTCGGGCTTGGTCTGTAATGATCTGTTACAATCGAATAGATTTTCCAGGCGACGAATTTTTCGTCATGCGGGTCTGCTTTATAAACAATTCTAAGGGCGAATTTGTCGTACACTTCATCAAAACTCACATTCTGAGAACGCATTTTTCGGCGAATTGAATAAATAGATTTCGGACGCCCTTTTATGATATAATCGATGTCTTCATTGTCTAAAGATTTTTTCAGAACATCTGAAATATCTTTGATATAAGCATCTTGCTCTTCTTTCGTTTCTCTGATTTTGCTGACAATATCATTGTAAACTGCCGGTTCTGTATATTTTAGACCTAAATCTTCGAGTTTGGTTTTTATGTTATAAAGTCCCAAACGATGGGCAAGTGGGGCGTAAATATATAAAGTTTCAGAAGCGATTTTGGTCTGTTTGTATTCCACCATCGATTCCATTGTCTGCATATTATGAAGACGATCGGCCAGCTTAATCAGAATTACACGAACATCATCGTTCAGCGTAAGGATCATTTTTCTGAAATTCTCAGCCTGCATGGAGGCATTCAAATCTTTTTGAACCAGCGAAATTTTGGTGAGACCTTCAACCAATTGTGCTACTTTTGGGTTGAATAATCGTTCAATATCTTCAACTGTCATTGGGGTATCTTCAACAACATCGTGCAATAAGGCCGCAGCAATAGAGGTCGCTCCCAAACCAATTTCAGAGGCAACAATTTTCGCAACTGCAATAGGATGAAAGATATACGCTTCGCCAGATTTGCGTCGTTGCTCTTTATGGGCATCAACAGCCACATCAAAAGCTTTCCGGATTAGTTTTTTATCAGCTGGTGTTAAAGTCTGGTAACTTATTCGAAGTAATTCTTTGTATTCCTGCGCAATCGCTTTGTTTTCTTTTTCAATATCTATTTCTATCATAACGGCATGGTTCAAGTACTAAAAATAAGCATTAGTTTGAATATACGCAAGGGAAAGAAGTGTTGATTTTAGCGTGAAATTATTTTGTTTCAGGTTTCAAGTTTCAGGTTGAATATCGTAGTCAAAAACTTGAAACTTGAAACTTGAAACTTGAAACTTGAAACCTGAAACAAAAAACTATTCTTTAGTAAAATCCAAATCCTGAAAATCGTAACTGAAATCTGTTAATTCTGAAATTGGGAGCATTTTTAGATTGATTACTTTTCCGTTTTCATCATATTTGAAGATCAAATGCGCATCGGCATGAAAAAAGGCGTTATTCCATTTTACGACATAGTTGCCATCTTTGTAGAAAAAGACTTCTCCAACGAGTTGTGAAGAACGTTTTGAAGCAAAATATAGCTTTCCTTTTTTTTCTGTTATGGTAATTTCTCCAAACCAATTGTCTTTGTAAGTTCCGGTGATTTTAGAAAAATCGGTTTTTAATTTGTTCTTTTTGTTTTTGGCAACAGTGGCCCAAACTTCATCAGTCACTTTATCTGCTGACGCTTCACTAGCTTTCATTCGGTTGCTGTAAACCGTTACATAGTCGTCCGACTTAACCCCTAAATAACTGTCTTTAATTGTATTGGTAATAGCACTAAAAGCCGCTCCGGATTGTTGATTGGTCAAAACAATAATTCCTAATCCCAGTTCCGGAATCAATGTAGTCTGTGTCACATTTCCTTCTAAACCTCCGGTATGAGAAACTTGTTTATATCCTTTTACGTCACTCAAAAACCAGCCTAAACCATATCCAGAAAAATGTGTATTATAGGGAGGCTTTGTTTTGGTGGGAATAATAGTTTGCAATTGCCACATTTCATCGTGCTCTTTCTCTGAAAAGAGTTGTTTGTTATCACCGTATTTTCCGTTGTTGATTTGCAAAATTGCCCATTTACTCAAATCATTTACACTTGAATAAATTCCGGCAGCTCCATCAAAAAGATTATTTTCATAACGTTTGATTGTTTTTAATTTCCCATCAATCGGAACGTGAGGCGTAATAACATTCAAAGTGTCTTTTAAACGTTTTACAGATGCCACACTTTGATCCATTTCTAATGGTTTCATGATGCGGGTTTCTACGAAATCAGCCCAGGTTTGCCCACTTACAACGTGCACTATTTCACCTGCAATAATGTACATCAGATTATCGTAATCGTATTTGGTTCTGAAACTTGAAACCGGTTTTAAATATCTTAAATTGTGAACAATGTCAGCGGCTTTAAAATCACTTCCGTCAGGCCAGATCATCAAATCTCCGGCTCCAAGTCCGAGTCCGCTTCGGTGCGTTAATAAATCTCGAATAGTAAATTCTCGCGTAACAAAATCATCATACATTTTAAAATCCGGTAGATATTGAATTACCTTATCGTCCCATTTTATTTTTTTCTCATCAACCAACATGGCAAGCGCAGCACTGGTAAAAGCTTTACTGTTTGATGCAATTCCGAAAAGGGTATTAGCATCCACTTTTTCCTGTGTCGTTATCGATTTTACGCCGTATCCTTTTGCTAGAACTACTTTTCCGTCTTTTACAATCGCAACAGCAATTCCGGGTACATCAAAAGCTTTTATAGTACGATTTACCAACTCATCTACTTCCGGATTCGTAATTTGTGCCGAAACAGTAAAACCCAAAAGAAGCATTACCAAGGATAACTTATAACTCATAATTCATAATTTTAAATTAATTAAATCCTCTTTGACGTTTAGCTTCAAAAATTAAAATTGCCGCCGCAACCGAAACATTCATGCTGTCGATTTCTCCCTGCATTGGAATAATAATGTTTTGTGTAGCAGCATCACGCCATTCCTGCGTTAGGCCAGTGGCTTCTGTGCCCACAACCAAAGCGGTTGGAGTGGTAAAATCCTGAGTATGATAAGAGGTTGAATTCTGTAAAGTGGCGCAGTAAAAGTCAATTTTTTTTTCTTTCAAAAAAGCAATGATTTCAGCCGTTGTTCCAGTGGCAATCTGATTGGTAAACAAACAGCCTACGCTTGATCGTACAATGTTTGGATTGTATAAATCACTTTTTGGATTGGCAATCAAAACTGCATCTAGATTCGCGGCATCGGCAGTACGCAAAAGTGCTCCGATATTGCCTGGTTTTTCAGGTGCTTCAGCTACTAAAATTAAAGGATTCTCAGATAATTTTAAATCAGACAATTGCATTGATTTGGTTTTGGCTACTGCCAAAATTCCTTCTGTAGTATCGCGGTAAGCCAGTTTTTGATAAACTTCTTTGTTGATTTCAATTAATTGAACTGGCGAATTCACCAGTTTATTAATTTGATTTTCAGTAACCAATTCGGGTAAAAATAAAACAGTTTCGATTTCGTAGCCACCTTTTAAAGCGATTGAAATTTCGCGTAAACCTTCAATCAAAAATGTTCCGGTTTGTTTGCGGGCTTTTGCCTTTTCCTGCAGTAAAACAAGCGATTTTATAAACGGATTTTGAATGGAAGTGATTTGTTTCATTTTTTTCTGAAGGTACTTAGGTTCTGAGGCGCTAAGGTACTGAGAATTTTTTAAAAGTTGAAAAGGTTCATAGGCGCAGAGGTTCAAAGGTTTTGAAAAAAATGTTGCCACGAATTTCACGAATTTTTACTAATTTTTTATTCGTGTTGATGCGAAAGAATTAATTCGTGAAAATTCGTGAAATTAGTGGCAAAAAAATAATCTATTCTTCAGTAGAAGCAGTTTCTTCTACAAGTTCTTCCTCTTCTTTTGGTCTTGTCATTACCTGTTCTTTTTTACCGAAAAAGAATTTCTTAACAGCAGCAAATGCAGCAATTAAACCGATGACGATGACTTTTCCGAATTTCGCCAAAATAGCAAAGAAGCCCACTTTTGCCAAAACTTTTCCAGCTACCAAACCGCCTATGGTCCAGGCCGCAACGGTATCGGTATCGGCATCAAAGTCTAGATATTTGTGTCCGTCATTAAATTCAACACTTTTCAGGATTCCCGGAATACTGGCTTTTACTTCTGCAAGTTCACCCATGTTGGCAACGGCCGAAATATTGTACATTCCTTTTCGTCCTAAAACTCTTAAATCATAATTTAAGGTGTTGGCTTCGTCTTTGCCAAATTTTAATTCTTTTGCCCAATGTAATACTTTTAAATTAGCGTCATAATACGGTTTTGACGCCCAGCCGATTAATTGAACTTCAGCATAACCCCCTTTTTTTCTTTCTTCATTTGCGACTTTCATGTCTTCCTGCATGGTTTTTAGCAAATCGTCATAATCAATGTCGTTTGCATCATCGTCTTTTACAAAACCATCGCCTTGGTAGCTAATTACAAACATCCAGCTGTTGCTATGTGTAACGCCTTTTCCATCCGGAACAAGCGATCCTAAAACCGTTTTGTCTTCTGGATTCCCCCATAAATCAGTCAAAACATGTTGGGTCTGTTCTCCGTTTAAAAATTTAAATCCTTTCGGAACGTTTAATATTCCTTCTCCTTCAGTTAAAGTAATTTTTCCGGTTTCATATTTTAAGGATTGCTCAATTTTATCATAATAGGCTGCAGTTGTGTCTGCCTGAGCCATTATCTTCGGAATAAAAATAACGAATAGAAATAGACTTAGTAGAATTCTTTTCATTGGTTTTGGTTGGTTTAGTTGGTTAATTATTAGGGTTGTTAAATTTATTTTTTCAGCAATTCCGGAATTTCATTAGCCACAGGATGTGTGGTTGTGAAATTATATCCCATAATTTTAGCGATGGTTTGAGCAAATTGTTTTTGATACAATTGTGTGTCTGTTTTCATTTCGCCTTTTGCTGCAATTTCCGGTCCCATGGCAGCAAACCAAATTTCAGATGCACCCACAACATCAGCACCATGATCTGTCCATTGTGCTTTTGTCTTGTCTCCACGTCCGTGGTCTACGGTAATCAATAAAGTAGTTTTGTTTTTATATTGCGGGTCATTTTGTACAAAATCCCAGATTTCTTTGATCCATTTATCAACCTGGTTAGCGGCGTCGAGATATGATCTGTAATGACCGTGATGCGCCCATTCATCTGTTTCCCCGTAAGAGATATAAAGTACTTTTGGTTTCTTGGTTTTAAGTTCATCTAAGGCTTCATAATGGGTAAAAACATCCAGACATTCGTCTTCATGAAAGGGTTTATACGAATTATTACGCATGTCATTTAACAGCTTTTGAGTTGCTGTAGGTTTGTTTCCGCCAACATTATCAAAGGCTGAAATAACCGGAAAACCACTTCTTTCTTCGTTCAGGATTCGGTCAAAAGCATCCCAGGCGCCAAAAGCAGCTATTTTGCCTTTGAGTTTTGGCTGCTGATTTAGAAATTCTAAAATATTTACATTTGGATTCGCTTTGTAACCATTTGAATTAATAGCCACATCAACATTTCCGGTCATAATTTCGCTATATCCAGGATAACTGAACCAATACGGATTGGATACATTGACTTTATTGCCAAGGTCACGATTCCCATAAATCTGTCCTTTCGAAGCAATTTCAGACCATAAAAAAGGCATTAATTTTTTACGACTTTCTTTAAAATCAGCACTTGAATATTTTTTATAAATATAAGTGCTGTCTCCCTGATTGAATTTTTTATCATTGGCAATTGCCGGATCCATTCCTTTAAATACTTCCTGCCATCTAAAACCGTCCGTGGTAATGATGATGATGTTTTCTGTTTTTTGTGCCAAAGATTTCCAGCTTAATAAAATGAACAGAATTAGAATTACTTTTTTCATTTTTTATGAGTTTGAAATTACATGGATTGTTTTTATTTTTTTCAAAACTACTTATTTTAATTAATTGATTTTTACGGGATAACGTAATATAACTGTAAATTAATAGAGGATAAAAATCAGATAAAAAATAATGAGGAATAAAATTTTAATTTTATATAGTAATAGTTAGTTTTTAATTTCTAAGGTTTTAATTTTTTTTTCTAGGTGAAGAATTTCATTATGTTGTTTTTCAATTAGTGAAAGTTGTTTATCCGCTTTAATTTTTTTTCCATCTTTTAAGATTAAACCATAGAAATAAAGAATAATTAGTCCAAGAGAAAGACCTATTTGCTCCCAATAGCTTATCTTCTCAAAATAATTGAGTAATTCTTTTAAAAAAATCATAGATAAAATTATTGCGCTACAAAAAAGAGTTAAACCAAAAAATAATATCAAAAGATATTTGATGTAGTATTGCAAATTCTTCTTTTCGTTTTTAGTTGAAGAATGCCAATCTGTATTTTTATAGAAATAATTTACAAAAAAATATAAACCTGTAACTAATCCAATTTTTGAAATAAATTCGTAATCCATTTTTGCATTTTTTAATATTAAACATTTACAAAATCCCTCTCGCCTTTATTTCCAAATACTTATTAATAGCATCCAAAGTCAAATTCTCCGGTTGTGTCAAAACCGAATGAATTCCATATTTCTTGAGTTCATTTGCAATTAAACGTTTTTCGAACATGAATTTTTCGGCTATCACTTTATCGTAAATTTCCTGTACGGTGTCTGTTTTTTTGTTGATGATCGAATTTAGTTCTGTATTGCTAAAGAAAACGACCACTAATAAATGGCTCTTCGCAATTCCTTTTAAATAAGGTAATTGCCTGTTTAAACCGTCCATTGTTTCGAAATTGGTATACAAAATAATCAAACTTCTCTGATTGATATTTTTCTTAATATCTACATACAATCGGCTGTAATCACTTTCGAAAAAATCGGTTTTGATGTTGTATAACGTTTCGAGAATTTTTTGCATTTGCGAAGATCTTCTTTCCGCAAAAACTCTGTTTTCTACTTTTTTTGAGAAAGCAAAGATTCCTGCTTTATCTTGTTTTTTCAGAATAACATTCGATAAAACAAGAGTAGAATTTATGGCATAATCTAATAAACTCAATCCATCAAAAGGCATTTGCATAATACGGCCTTTGTCAATCGCCATATAAACCGATTGTGATTTTTCGTCCTGAAATTGGTTGACCATCAGCGAATTTTTCTTTGCCGTGGCTTTCCAGTTCAAGGTGCGGAGATCATCACCCTGAACATATTCCTTAATTTGTTCGAATTCCATGGTGTGACCAATACGGCGGATTTTCTTGATTCCGTATTGATGTAAGTTATTCGAAAAAGCGAGTAAATCGTATTTTTTCAACTGGATATACGATGGATAAGTGGGCACCATTTGATCTTTATCGAAAGTAAATCTTCTCGAAATTAATTTTAAAGGAGAAGAAACATAGATATTTAAATTCCCAAAAGAATATTCGCCACGTTCCGTTGGACGCAAATCATAACCAATTTCTTTTTGTGTCGAAGCCGGAATCGTTTTTATGATTTTAAAATCACGAATTTGAAACTGAAACGGAATCTCATCAATTATTTTAACCGAAACTGGAAAAGTATACTGATTTTTAATCGTAACCTGAATTGGATTTAAATCCCCGTTTGAGAGCTTTTCTGGCGTTTTTCTTGAGGCCTCAATTCCTTTTGATACATATAAAAGCAAAATATCAAGGCCTAAAAAGGTGCTTAAAACCAAAATAATAAACCAAACGCTGTTGTATAAATTCGGAAAAATAAAAGCACAAACAAACATTCCTATAATGCCTAAAAGGATATAGAAGAAGAAGTTATTGAGATAAAGGCTTTTGATGAATTTCAAATTAAAAAAATTAAGGTTAAAAGTTTGTACTAAAGTCCAAGGAAGCTTTTATAGTTAAAACCATCTAAAACGGCTATTTTCCAGATTCCATTTTCTTTAATTGCCGTTACTTTATATTTAGGCGTTTCTTTCCATTCTGTCCATGTCCAGTAAAAAGTAGCTCTATTATTTTCAATTTTTAAGTTGTTTACTTTCAGTGTTTTCCAAAACTTCTCCGGATTGTCCTGACAATCACACCACGAATTGCTGTCATTTCCGTATGGAGGAAGATCGCCAACAAAATATTCAAACTTATTGGTTTTAAGATTTTCCCCAATTTTCAATCCAATTTTGTTGTAATTATCGATAAACTGCTGCGCAAAAAAGTTAGATTTTTTAAGTTCTTCAACAATTTTATTATGGTTTTTTACATTTAAAGCCACATATTTATTACCTTTTTTGTTTGCAACTACATCAAAATCGTTTGGCGTTTTTTTGGTCTCAATCCATTCATACGCTTTTCTAATTAAGGATTCGATTTGTTGTTTATCGCTTTCGAAATAAACATACGTATTTGTTTTTTCAACGGTATTGACAGGTGTGAAACCTGCAAACAAAATCCAAATTAAGGATAGAGAAAATAGTTTATAAAATTTCATTTACAAAAAGATTAATTTCAAAATTAGAGAGTTGAAAACTGCGTCTGCGACTGTAAACTAAAATTATCGTGGTATTTCAACTGTTTCTAAAATCTGTTTAATAATTTCAGAGCTTGTAATACCTTCCATTTCACGTTCAGGAGTAACAATAACACGATGTTGTAAAACCGGAATTGCAGCTTCTTTGACATCTTCGGGAGTTACAAAGTCGCGGCCGCGAATGGCTGCGAAACCTTTGGCTGCGTTCAAAATTGCGATTGAGGCACGTGGCGAAGCTCCCAGATATAAAAAGGCATTTTCTCTGGTGTTAACTACAATTCGTGCAATATATTCTAAAAGATTTTGTTCGACTCTGATTTGCTTCACTAAACCTTGATATCCTTTTATTTCTTCAGCAGAAAGTATCGTTTTAATGGCTTCCAGTTTTCCATGATCCTGTAATAAATGTTCTCTCTGAATGATCAGGATTTCTTCGTCTAATTTTGGATAATCAATGGTTATTTTGAATAAAAAACGATCTAATTGCGCTTCCGGTAAACGATATGTTCCTTCCTGCTCAATTGGGTTTTGTGTCGCAATAACCAAAAATGGAGTTTCCAACTGATACGCAGAACCATCAATAGTAATCTGACGCTCTTCCATAACTTCAAAAAGGGCAGCCTGCGTTTTGGCCGGAGCACGATTGATCTCATCAATTAAAATTAAATTGGAGAAAATTGGCCCTTTTTTAAATTCAAATTCGGAATTTTTTAAATTAAAAATCGAAGTTCCTAAAATATCCGAAGGCATTAAATCTGGCGTAAACTGAATTCGGCTAAAGCCAATATTCAGCGTTTTAGACAACAATTTCGCTGTAATCGTTTTAGCAACCCCCGGAACTCCTTCAAGTAAAACATGTCCGTTTGATAAAATCGCCACCAAAAGTTGATCGATCATTTTGTGCTGCCCCACAATGACGGTTTCCAACTCTTTTTTAATCAAATTGACATGCTCCAAAAGTGGTGCTAAATTTATTCTGGTTTCAAAATTCACATTTTCATTTGTGATTTCGGTTTCTGGGGTATTAATATCGTCCATGTTTGGTATGTTTTCTTTTGTTGAATTTTTAGTTGTTTTTTGCCACTCCCGATAGCTATCGGGATAATGGATTTAATTGATTTCTTCTTATCTGTCTAATTCTTAATTTGCCATTTTTTCACGCAGATTTTGCAGATTTTATTTAAAATTAATTATAAAAATCTGCGCAGATCTGCTAAAATCTTTTTTAATCTGCGTGAAATATTTAAGCTCTACCGAATATTTCTTAATGTAAAATTTTCTCAATCGCGTTATTAATTCTGATTAAATCTTCTTCGAGACTTCCGTGATAACTATTTCGATGTTCGTTAATCAGAAAAACCAATTCCTGAATATCGGTTATATCTTTGCCTGTTTTATGATGTAGTTTTTGAATAAAAACATCATCAAGCTTTGTTGTGTCAATTAAATATTCGGTTCTTATTTTCTCCAGAAAATAAATGATTTTTTTGTCAATTAGATTCTGATGATCGCCTTCCTGATGGTATAAATTTCCGATAGTTTTAGTAAAATCAACTGTTAAGTTAGGCAATGGTTTTAATATCGGAACAATTCTTTGTTTTCGTTTGACATTAAAAATAATAAAAATCAAAATACCGATTAAACTTAAATACCAGGCCCATTTTAGAGCAGGCTGACTGTGAATGTAACGTAACGGCGAATGGGAAATCGATTTGTCGTTTTGCAATTTGGTATACCAAAAAACATCGCCTTTTGGTATATAAGACAAGACATTTTCCGCATATTGATAATGGTCTTTTTTCAATAAATGAAAATTCGTAAAAGCCGCTGGCTGCGTATGAAGATAAAAGTAACCGTACTTATAAGGAACTTTTATAAAATTGATATGTTTTTCGTTTTTCGCATTGCTTTGATAGCCTAAAACGGTTGTATTAGCTGTATCAATTTTAGAAAAATAATCTTCTACAGATTGTTGAAAGACATATTTCTTAGAACTAACGTTTTTGTTCGCCATCCAGACCAAATTGTTTTCCGGCTGATGGAAATCAAATTTCACATCGATTTTCAAACTATCCATTAACGCTTCCGGAAATGTTCTCATGCTCAAAAAGACATTATTTCCGTGCGAAACAAAGTAAAAAAGCTCTTTAATCGATTGCTCATCAATATTATCTAATTCTGAAATACTTAAGAAAGTACCTTCAATTTTGTAATTTTCTACCAAAGTATCGGCATCATATTTCGAATCTAAATATTCATACGGCGTTACATTGGCAATTCTTTCAATTTTCTGATTTTTTAAAAGAGGTTTAATTTCTTTATTAAGAATATATAGTCCGTACGGAATTTTATCGTGTACAGAAAATGTTGGTCGCCAGTCAATAGGTTTTTTCTGGTCGCGATCTGATATTAGAATTAAGGCTAAAACAAAAACCAGAATAGCGATATAAATTTTGATGGATTTATTCATTGCTAAAGGTTTTTATAGATTTCTTAAATCGGTTTTCGGCTTTTGTAAAAGTGATTTCGTCTATTTCAAATTCGCCATACCAAATGTAATTGTATAAATAGGAGAGGTAGGTAAAATCTTCTCTGTAAACCGGACTGTTAAGTTCGTATAAATAATCGGAATTTGTTTTTTCAATATCCCATTCGATGTAATTATTTTGTGCCATTACTTTTAGTAACCAAAGATAATAGTACCGAATTGCAAGTCGTTTTTCTCCATTTTGAATACTTTCCTGTATCAATTTTTTAAAATCGAGTAAATGAATATTCTTTTCGATATCAGAATATTGGACAGCTCTTTTATTGGAATTTTTTCCGAAAATCCATTGTCCTTCTTTATTTATCAACGCTTTTACGATCAAATAAATGACAACGATAATTACCAGAATGGCCAATATTCTTAATATAATAATGGTAACAGTGATAGAAGTTTTGGCATCCGTAAAAGAGAAAATTCTTCGCAAAACACTGGCAATCCATTCCTTAATATTATCCCAAAGACTTCTTTCCGGAGCTTTTGGTTCGTAAATAAATTCAGGATCGCTATATTTTTTTTTGAAGTTTTTTGAAAATGTTCGCGCTTCAACAGTATCTGAATCGATCTGAATATCCTTTTCAGTGTATTTTACAGCAGCCACTTTTGGGGGTTCGGCTTCCGCCAAAGTATCCTGAGCATTTGAGATACTAAAGCAAAAAAAGAAAGATAAAATTAGAAAAATTCTCTTCATTATTGATTTCGGTTAAGTCAATTTTGGTGCTAATTGTTGCACTTTTTTGTGTACGATAAAAGGATAAACCAAATAATAAAATGAGATTAAACCTAAAGTTGATACTATGATAAAAATGCTTAACCAAATAGGCATATCAATAGAATATCTTGTAATAAAACCTTCTAAAAATCCAGCCATAAAGGTAAAAGGAAGCGTGCTTATATAGATTTTGAAACTGTTTTTAAAACCGATTTTAAACGAATTTATTCGAGAAAAAGTTTTCGGAAAAAGGATCGAAGCTCCAAAAATAAATCCAGCTGCCGATTCAATTACAATGGCAAAAATTTCCATAGAACCGTGAATCCAGATACCGCGAACGCTTTTCCAGAAAACGCCGTGTTCGAAGAAAAAGTACTGAAACGAACCCAGCATAATACAGTTTTGTAGCAAATAATAAAAAGTACCAAGCCCGCCAAAAATGCCATAAAAATAACAGGCAGCCCCCACCTGAATATTGTTAACGGTAATCCCAATAAAACTTCCCCAGTTGGCTGACGAACCATAAACGGCCATCGGGTTTCCTTTTTTGATGTTTTCCAACGTCATATTAACATAATCATCGCCCATAATCAATCGGACAAAATCTGAATCGTAACGAGCAGAAACAACACCAATTGCAACTGTAGCAAAAAACAAAACAAAAGCATATACTAAATACCTTTTATATTCGTAAACAAGCAAAGGAACTTCGGTTTTAAAGAATTCTACGATCTTGTTTTTTTCGGTTCGCTTCGTTTTATAAATTTTTTGATAGATCTGAGAAGCCAGATGATTTAAGTAAATAACGGTTTTACTTTTGGGATAATACGTTTGCGCGTACGCGAGGTCATTCATCATTTGAATGTACAAATTAGCTAACTCATCAGGATTTTTTTTAGCTTTACCAAAAATAGCGAGTTCAAACTCCAGCCATTTTTCTTTATTTTGTTTTATGAAGGCAACTTCTCTCATTGTAGGCTAAAATATAAAATATGTCAGAATTATCTATTAACACAACACAAAATGTTAAAATAAATTTTATCGCTGCCTCTGTTGGCGAGCGATTGGGCTCTTATTTTATTGATTTTATTATCAAAATCTCATATGTAGTGGTGGTTGTATTGGTACTTATCTATTTTTTTCATTTTGACAGCTTATTCGAATCATTAGATATTTGGTCCAAAAGAACGGTTGTTTTCATTATAGGTCTTCCGGTTTTAATGTATTCCATCACTTTAGAAAGCATTTTTGAAGGACAAACTTTTGGTAAAAAACTGCTCAAAATAAAAGTGGTTAAAATTGATGGTTACCAGGCCAGTTTTGGCGATTATTTTATTCGTTGGTTTTTTAGATTGATTGATTTTGCGATTCTCGGTGGGACAGTTGCTTTAGTGTCGATAGTTTCAAGTAAAAAATCGCAACGTTTAGGAGATATGGCGGCAGGAACGGCAGTTATTACTTTAAAAAACAGGATTAATATTAGTCATACCATTCTGGAAGAAATTGGAACTTCGTATGTGCCGACCTATCCTTTGGTCATTAAATTATCTGATAATGATATGCGAATCATAAAAGAAACGTTTCAAAAAGCGTTAAAGAAAAATGATCACGAAATCATTTATAAACTGGTTGCTAAAATTGAAAGCGTGACCGGAATTAAAAATCAATCCGGGGATAATAGCGATTTTATTCGGGTAGTTTTGAAAGATTACAATTATTATACGCAGAATATGTAACTCGAAAAGGTTCTAAGGTGCTAAGATTCTAAGGCTCTGAGGTTTTTATTTTTGCCCGATTTTTCGTTTAATATCTTTTGGAACGTCTATAAATCTTCTTTTGAAAATGAGTGCCCTAGCCCTGATGGGAGCGGCATCCTTTTATGGTGGGGTTCACCATAAAAGATAGAGTGGACAGCAGGAAATAGCTACTGAAAATTCTTATTTATAATGATATTTGTAAGTTGATTTCTTAACTTTGTTGAAAGAGATTCTTCCGAATTTTAATTTAATGTCAAGAATAAATAAAGAGTCAATAAAGAATAAAGACTTCAACCTTTGCACCTCTGCAACTTTGAGCCTTTGAACCTAAAAAGAAAAAATGTTTCACTTATTAGATATTATCGGAACAATGGCTTTTGCCATGTCCGGCGCTTTAACGGCAATGCATAAAAAACTGGATCCGTTTGGGGTTTTTATTATTGCTTTTGTAACGGCCGTTGGCGGCGGAACGCTTCGCGATGTTTTAATTGGCAGAACTCCGGTGGGTTGGATGAAAGATTTGCAATATGTTTATGTGATTATTTTAGGATTTTTGCTTGCGATTCTTTTCAGAAAAAAGTTTGATAAACTACGAACTTCGCTGTTTTTATTTGATACAATTGGTTTGGGTGTTTTTACTTTAATTGGACTAGAAAAAGGGATTTCGATTGGTTTGCATCCTGTAATTTGTATCGCTTTAGGAACGATGACAGCTTGTTTTGGAGGTGTAATACGCGATATTTTGTGTACTGAAATTCCAACTATTTTTAGAAGAGAAATCTATGCAACGATTTGCATTTTTGGCGGAATTGTGTTTTTTGCATTAAAGGGATTGAACCTGGATAACGATATTCTATATTTACTGACATCAATTGTGATTATTACCGTACGTTTGATGGCAGTAAAATTCAAATGGTATTTACCGGCGTTCAGCCATAAATAAGATTTTAGATGAAAATTTTCAGCCACGAATTCACGAATTTTATTAATCAGGAAATAAATAAAATTCGTGAATTCGTGGCTAACTTTTCGCTTCAAAACATATACTCTCAGTTGAAATGACGAAATATTCTATAAAAAAATACAATCAAAACGATTATGCAATCTGGAATGATTTTATCACTCTGGCCAAAAATGCGACGTTTTTGTTTCATCGAGATTTTATAGAATACCATCAGGATCGTTTTGAGGATTTTTCGCTTTTAGTTTTTGAAAATGAAAAACTTAAAGCGGTTTTGCCGGCCAATATAAAAGGAAAATCTGCGTATACGCATCAAGGATTAACTTATGGAGGTTTGGTATTTTCATCGAAGTTAAAAGCAGAAAAAGTCGAGTTAATTTTAGATGCAATTTTATCTTTTTTTAAAGAAAATTCGATTGAGACGTTTCATTACAAACCCATTCCGGGGTTTTATTTTCCGAAAGGGAACCAGGAAATAGACTTTTTTTTGCATCACAGAGGCGCATTGTCAGAGAGAAAAGAAATGAATTTGGCGGTAAACCTGCAATTACCGTTACACGTTTCGAAAAGTAAAATGAAGCATTTCAGAAGAATTGAAAACCTTGATTTGGATATTATTGAAGAAGAAGATTTTCAGCCTTTTTGGAATTCTATTTTGGAACCACGTTTATTGGAAAAATTCAATGCAAAACCAGTTCATACCAAAGAAGAAATGGCTTTGTTAAAACAGAAATTCCCTGACAATATTAGACAATATTCTGTTTATCAAAATGATGAGATCATTGCCGGAATAACTATTTTTGAGACTGAAAATGTGGTTAAATCACAATATGGCGCCACTTCTGAAAAAGGAGAAGAAGTAAGAGCATTGGACTTTTTATTTATTAACCTGATTCATAAATACAAACGCAAAGGCAAAAAGTTTTTTGATATGGGAATTGTAAATGAAGAAAATGAAAGTGGTTATCATCCCGGTCTTTTGCAACAAAAAGAAGAATTAGGATGTGCTGTTTACAATCAGGATTTTTATAAAATCGATATAAAATGATACCATTTCTGGATCTAAAAAAAATAAACGAACCGTATGAAACTGCTTTTCAGGAAAAATTGAAAACGGTTTTAAACAATGGCTGGTATATTTTAGGAAAAGAACTGGAAACGTTTGAAAAGGCTTTCGCCAAATATAACCAAACTAAATATTGCATAGGAGCAGGGAACGGATTCGATGCTTTAGTCTTGATTTTTAAAGGTTATATTCAATTAGGAAAACTCCAAAAAGGAGACGAAGTTATCGTGCCGGCAAATACTTATATTGCCAGTATTTTGGCCATTTTACAGGCTGATTTAATTCCGATTTTGGTCGAACCAAAATTAGAAACCTACAACATCAATCCTGATTTAATTCAGGAGAAAATAACTTCAAAAACAAAAGCCATTCTAGCCGTTCATTTATTCGGACAATTGGCAGAAATGGAAAAGATAAATGAGATTGCAAATCAAAATAATCTTTTAATAGTTGAAGACTGTGCTCAATCGCATGGAGCAATTAATAATCAACAATTAATAATTAACAATTTAAATTCAGCATCTGCTTTCAGCTTTTATCCAGGAAAAAATTTAGGTTGTCTGGGCGATGGCGGGGCGATTACAACAAATGATTCAGAGTTGGCTAAAGTGCTTTTTGCACTTCGGAATTATGGTTCTGAGCAAAAATATTACAACGAATATATCGGCGTAAATTCCCGGTTAGATGAACTTCAGGCTTCTTTTTTAAATTTAAAATTGCCGAATTTACATGCTGATAATGAGAAACGTCGCGCGATTGCAAGACGTTATTTGTCTGAAATCAAAAATAATAAAATAATACTGCCATTTTGGGATTTTTCGAACAATCATGTGTTTCATTTATTTGTAATTCGAACAGAAAACAGAGAAGCTTTACAGGAATATTTAACTCAAAATAATATTCAGACTGTTATTCATTATCCAATTCCGCCACATAAACAAAAAGCGTTTTCGGAATGGAATAATTTGTTATTTCCAATTACGGAGAAAATCCATAATGAAGTTTTGAGTTTGCCAATGAGTCCTGTTTTAACGAAGACTGAAGTTGATTCTATTATTGAAATTTTAAATCAATATTAGTTCGTGTCTGATAGCAAATCTTCATATCAGCAAATTCTAAAAACGACTTCACTTTTTGGAGGTGTTCAGTTTTTCAATATTTTAATTTCTATTATCAGAACCAAATTAATAGCGGTTTTTATCGGTCCGGCCGGAATGGGAATTATCGCTTTGCTGAATTCAACTTTGAGTGTGATAAGCAGTATTTCAGGATTCGGAATCGAAACCAGTGCTGTGAAAAATATCTCTGAAGATTATAAAAATAACGATTTAAAAACAGTTTCCAAAACCATTCAAATTGTAAAAAAGATTGTTCTTTTTACCGGTATTTTCGGAATGTTGCTGACGATTCTTTTTTCAAAAGCATTGAGTGTTATTGCTTTTGGAGATTCAGGCCAAACCTATGCGTTTATATTTATTGCGATAACAGTTTTGTTTAAACAATTGTCATCCGGGCAATTGGCTGTTTTGCAAGGTTTACGACAAATGAAATTGTTGGCAAAAGCCAATTTGTACGGCAATTTATTTGGATTGTTTTTTTCTGTTCCATTGTATTATTTTTTAGGAATTGATGCTATAATTCCAACCATAATTGTTGCTTCTCTATCAGCTTTAATTTTTTCGTTTTATTATTCGAATAAAATCAAAACAGCAAAAGGAAAAATTTTGAATTCGGCGCTTTTGTTAGAAGGAAAATCAATTGTAAAATTGGGTTTTATGCTCACGATAAGTAGTGTTCTGACACTTTTGTCCACGTACTTGGTTCAGATTTATATCGGCAAAAACGGAGGTTTAGAACAAGTCGGATTTTATAATGCGGGTTTTACGTTGCTGAATTCTTATGTTGGAATTATTTTTACCGTTATGAGCACCGATTATTTTCCGAAATTATCTTCTATTAATTCTGATAATGAAAAAGTTAGGGAAAGTGTTGTTCAGCAAGCGTTCATTTCAATCATTATTATTACGCCTATAATTGTTTTGTTTTTGACTTTCATTTCTGTTATAATTCCAATCCTTTACACAGCTAATTTTAATGCTATTATTCCAATGGTTTGTTTTGGAATAATTGGAATGTTGTTTCGAGCGGTTTCCTGGGCGATGGGTTTTATTTTAATTGCCAAAGGCGATTCAAAAATGTTTATTAAGACTGCTATTGGTTTTAATATTTTGTCTTTAATAATGAATATTTCGGGTTATTATTTTTATGGATTAGAAGGCTTAGGCTTTAGTTTTTGCATCTATTTTTTATTCCATTTTATTGGATTGAAAATCATCACTAAAAACAGATATAATTTTTATTTTAATACCGATTTCTATCAAATTTATTTCATCTGTTTTCTAATTTGCATAAGTACATTTTTGCTTAGATACATCGAAATTCCCGCTTTAAAATATAGTTTAATGACTTTGATGATTTTGATTTCGTTTGCTTTTAGTCTTTGTCAATTGAATAAAAAGATGAATTTAAACGAAATTTTCACGTCATTTGTTCAGCGAAAAAGAGATAAAAATGATTCAGAACAGTTATAGAAAATATAGGTCTTTTTATCATAAGTTCCAGTTTTACTGCAAAGTAAACTGGATCAAAACGCTGTATTTTAATTTTAAAAAATTTCCCTTTGAAACAGCTAAAAAACTTCCGGTTTTCTTTTACGGAAGAGTAAAATTTACTTCAATAAATGGAGAAATCCAGATCGATGGAAATATCCAGAAAGGAATGATTGGTTTTGGCCAGCCTTATGAATTGAATTCGGCTCATAAAGGGATTGCTGAAATTTTTATTTTAGGGAAATTGGCTTTTAAAGGAAAGTTTCAATTTGGTAAAGATTGTTTTGTTTTTGTGGGAGAAAATGCGGTTTGCGAATTAGGAAATATGGCATCGATGGCATCAGGTGGAAAAATAATTTGCACCGAAAAAATTGTTCTCGGAGATTATGCTCGTTTTGGTTCTGAAGCTCAAATTATAGACACCAATTTCCATGATTTAATCGATACGCAAACAGGCGAAAAACTGCAAAAATCGTCTCCAATTTTTATAGGGAATTACAATTTTGTCAGCAACAGGGTTTCAATCATGAAGGGAACACAAACGCCAAATTTCTGTACCATTGCGTCGAATAGTTTGTGTACTAAAGATTATAAAACTTTAGGAGAGAATATTTTGATTGGAGGAATTCCTGCGAAATTGATTAGAAGTAATATTTCAAGAGATTGGGAGGGCGAGAAACATCAACTGGATGATTTTTTGAGTATTTAATTTAAAATTAAGTCCCAGAGGGACGCCATGTTTATAGAAATATAAATTCATGTTTTCCAAAACCCCATCGGGGTGACATGTTAAATTTATAAGTGTCGCTCCGCTGGAGCTTTTAAGCGGAATCTATTAATTTGCTATAAATATTTCGCTCCTCCGGAGCTTGTCTATTTTAACATGAATTATCATTGGCGTTCACGCAAATATTATTCGAAACCTTTGTTCTATTTCCAATAATATGTACTTCAAAAACAACTTGTAATCAGCCGTTTTAAGAGCCAAAATTATTTCAAAATGCATTCGTTTCAAAATTGCTTTATGTTCTGATTTTGTTCTGTTTAAAGCGATTGCTTTCTGAATTATTAAATAAGTAGAATAATTTATTTTCCTGGATCTTGCATCATTTTTAATAAAAAAATGTGTTCCCAAAGAAGTAGCCGAAATTCTTTTTTTGATTAAAATTTCATCAATATAATCAAATTCATAAATGCGAGAAGCCCGAATCCAAAGATCTAAATCTTCATAAGCCAGATTTTCATCATAACCATTTAAAGCATCAAAAACAGATTTTTTGACCAGTGATGAAACAGAGCAAATACTATTTCCGCCAGAAATAACACTCAAATAAATATCTCCGGTTGTTCTTTTTTCGATTGTTTTTTTATTGGAATCTACAGGGAAATAATTAAAATAAAAATCACCTTTTTCATTAATTAATTCGGCATTTCCATAAACAATTCCAAGGTTTTTAAACGGACTTTCGTGAAAAGCTTTTAGCTGTAAGGAAACGCAATTGGACAGTAAAATATCATCACAGGCTAAATCAATGATATAATTACCTTTGGCTAATTTAAGTGCTTTATTGAAGGATTTGGTGCTTCCTAAATTGGTTTCATTGGCAATAAATTGAATTGCTGGATAATCAATAAGCCATTTTTCGATTACTTCTTTTGAATTATCAGTACTAAAATCATCCACAATAATCACTTCAATAAAAGGATAATCCTGATGTATTGCCGAAAATAAACTCTCTACAACATACTTTTCCTGATTGTAGCACAAGCAAATAATGGTCACTAATGATTGATCCTGCATATTGTTTTTAAAGATTTAATTGTATCAGATTATTTTAAAAAAAAGCTAGCTTTCACACATAACTGACTATTGTGTTTTCATGTAAAAGTGAAATGCCTTCATCAGGTTTTTAAAACTAAGTTTCTATGTGTTTAAAAAAAATGATTTTTAAATAGACTCAACAGTTAAGAGTTATATATTTGATACGAAAATAAGAAATCACAGATGATAATGTCTCACAAAAAAAAGAAAATTGCTTTAATTGGTTATCGCTTAAGCGGAGGCGGAAGCGATAAAGTGATGGCAAATTTGTCTGTTTTTTTTGAAAGACAGGGTTTTGAAGTGGATATTATTATTGTTTTGAATGAAGTTAGTTTTCCTTATTCGGGAAAATTAGTTAATCTGGGGTTATTAAAAAATGAAAATAATGACTTTTTTAATAAAACCAAAAGATTATGGGCTTTACGAAAATATTTGAACGAAAATAAATTTGATTTTATTATTGATTTTCGTTTTCGTACTAAAATTATTCAGGAACTTATTTTAGCAAGATTGATTTACAATACCAAAACTATTTTTACCGTTCATAGTTTTTTGATAGATCATTATATGCCTAATAATTCGTGGTTAACAAGATTGATGTATAATCATTGTTACGCGAACGTAGCAATCGTCGAAGAAATGAAAACTTTGATCGAAAAGAAACATCGATTAAAAAATGTAATCACGATTCATAATCCGGTTTATTTAGCAGAAATTCTTGAAAAACAAAAAGAAAATATTAAAATTGGATTCGATTATATTGTAGCTGTTGGGCAATATGAAAACGAAATAAAACAGTTTGATAAACTGATTTCAAGTTATGCGAAATCTGTTTTACCGCAAAAACAAATTCATCTGATTATTGTTGGAGATGGAAATGGCAAAAAACTCAGAAAAACAGCTTTTGAGAATGATACTGAGGAATTTGTTCATCTAGTAGGATATCAAACTAATCCTTTTCAGTTTATTGTTAAATCTAAATTCTTAGTTTTATGCAGTCAAAACGAAGGTTTTCCGAATGTTATTTTAGAAGCGTTGGCCTGTAAAATTCCTGTTGTTTCTTTTGATTGCGATTTTGGGCCGAGAGACATTATTGTAAATTTAGAAAACGGAATTTTAGTAGAAAATCAAAATTGGGAAAAATTGACTGGCGCCATGAATTTATTGGTTTTAGATGATGTTTTGTACAAACATTGCAAAGAAAATACATTCAAAAGTGTTCAGCCTTTTTTACTGGAAAAAATTGGGCAAGAATGGTTACATTTACTCAAAGCCAATTAGAATATGACAACAATTCAGGACATAGCATTACTAAAAATTCCAGTGGTTGAAGACTTAAGCGGGAATTTGGCTTTTATTCAAAATGATATTTTACCATTTGAATTTAAACGTGTTTATTATCTTTTTGATGTGCCAAGCAGTGCTTTTCGTGGCGGACATTCGCATATAGAACAGCACGAAGTTCTGATCGCTCTAAGCGGAAGTTTTGAAGTAACAGTAAATGATGGAATCAGTAAAAAAAGTTATTTGCTGAATAAGCCCAATATTGGTTTGCATCTTCCAAAGGGAATTTGGAGAGAGCTGGAAAACTTTTCATCCGGCGCTGTTTGTCTGGTTTTGGCTTCGGATGTTTTTGAAGAATCCGATTATATTCGGGATTATAATGTTTTTTTGGAATCTAAAAAATGAGACTGCTTTATATTGTTCCCAAAATAAAAATTACTGGCGGAGTTGCGAGAGTTATTTCTATTAAAGCCAATTATTTTGTGGAGCATTTTGGTTATGAAATTCATGTTTTGTCTCAAAATGAAGAAAATGAAATGCCATTTTATGACTTCGATTCAGAGATTGTTTTTCATAATATGATTTTAAAAGGCAATATTTTTAAGTTTTTCAATTCTTTTCAAAAACAAATAAATCAGAAGATTACTGAAATAAAACCAGATGTTATTTTGGTTGCAGATAATGGTTTAAAAGCATTTGTTTTTCCTTTTATAGCCAAAACGAAAATACCAATTGTATTTGAATGTCATGGTTCTAAATTTATTGAAGAACAACATCAAAAGACAAATTTTATCTCCAAATCAATTCAGAAATTAAAATATCGATTCAAGGATTTTGGTGCTCAAAAATTCACAAAAATAGTGGCTCTTTCAGAACAAAATTTAAAAGAATGGAATGTTAAAAATAGTGTTGTGATTCCCAATCCTTCCTGGATAAAAAGCAAAAAAGATTCAGATTTAAAAAGTAAAAAAATAATCGCAATTGCCCGAAATTCGTATGAAAAAGGTTTAGATCGATTACTGTTAATTTGGAAGGAAATTGGAGAAAAATACCCGGATTGGACATTAGATATTTACACGGATGATGTTGATTCTTTGGAAAAAGAAGCATTAAAATTAGAAATTGAATCGGGAATCAACTATCTGCATTTTGTTAAAAACATTCAGGAAAAATATCTGAAGGCTTCAATTTGTGCGATGACTTCAAGAACAGAAGGTTTTCCAATGGTTTTGTTAGAAGCTATGGCTTCTGGTTTGCCTTGTATAGCATACGATTGTCCAACTGGCCCAAGAGGGATAATTACAAATGCTGAAAATGGTTTTTTAATTCCGGATTATAATATCAAAATGTATGTTGAGAAACTCTCATTTTTAATTGAAAATGAAGAAGTAAGATTGAAATTTGGCTTGGATGCCAAAGAGACTTCTAAACAATATTCAGTCAAAAAAGTAATGGAGCAGTGGAAGGAGTTTTTAGAGAATCTATAAGTTGTTAAAGTCCCATCGGGACGTAATGTTTATAGAAGCAGGTGGTTATGTTTTTCAAAACCCCATCGGGGTGACATGTTTAATTGTACGCAATATGGGATATCGCTCCGTTGGAGCTTTCTTTTGCAACGTTATTGATTGGCTATAAATATCTTGCTCCGCTGGAGCCATTTCGAGCCTGCAAAAATGTTCTAATTGCGGGTAAAGTCCCAAAGGGACGTAATGTTTATAGAAGCAGGTGGTTATGTTTTTCAAAACCCCATCGGGGTGACATGTTTAACTGTGCATAATATGGGATATCGCTCCGTTGGAGCTTTCTTTTGCAACGTTATTGATTAGCTATAAATATTATGCTCCGTTGGAGCTTTGTGTTTTTAAACTGTAAAAATATCCCAATTTATAAAAGTCAAATAAAAACAAAGAAGGATTTTCAGAAAGTAAATTTCGCTCAATTTTGCTCTGATTTTTTTTGAAAAGAAAAGCTGAAAATCTAGTTAGTTTTAGATTTTTCAGAAGTTCAAATGTTTTAATAATTTTGCTGTCG
The DNA here is from genome assembly GCF_001427905.1 of Flavobacterium sp. Root420. GTDB lineage: Bacteria > Bacteroidota > Bacteroidia > Flavobacteriales > Flavobacteriaceae > Flavobacterium. Next base: position 727,174 of record NZ_LMEF01000001.1, on the reverse strand, counting down.
TCTCCAGAAATTTTATTTGAATTATAAAGAAAAACAAGATTTTCTAAAGCAATTTTAGTTTTGTTTAAAAACACTTCTGAAGTCTCTAAATTCAAATGTAAAGTTGGATTTTCAATTTGAGAAATCTCATAATTGTTTTTTTTCAAAACAGAGAAAAAACACAAATCTTCATAACCGTATTTTGTAATCGATTCATCAAAAGGATGTTCCAGAAAAACGTTTTTTTGAATCAATAGATTAGAAGTTAAGATAGAGGAAGTTTCTTTTTTTTGCCCGTAAATCCAACGTAAAAGTTGCTCTTTTTCAGGTTTTTTATCTTCGTAAATAATTCCACCGAAAAGAATGTTTTTGGATGAACTTGAAATTACATCAACGTAGTTTTGGATGAAATTAGAGTCGGTTGGAAATGTATCACAATCTAAAATTAGCAACCAATCATATTTCGCTTTTTGAGCTAAGGAATTGATATTTTTTCCTCTTCCTAAATTGTTTACATTGATAAAAAAAGAACAATATGAAATAAGATTAATTTCCTGATTGAGAATATTTTCTTGTGAATTGGATGCATCGTCCTGACAAAGAATTTCAAAAGTAATTCCATTAAAATTGCATTGCTTTACTAACTCATTTACAAGTGGTAAAGCATTATAATGATAAACCGGAATTAAAATAGAAAGCATTACACAGAGCGTTGCACCACCTCGAAGATTCTTTCATCTTCACATTTTAATGTTTTAGATGGGAATTTCATTAGCAAAGCATAATCGTGCGTTGCCATGATAACTGTTTTTCCGTTAGCGTTAATCTTTTTCAATACTTCAAGAACCTCAGAACTTGTTTGTGGATCAAGATTTCCGGTCGGTTCATCGGCTAGAATAAATTCAGGGTCATTCAATAAAGCTCGTGCGATGGCCACACGTTGTTGTTCACCTCCAGAAAGTTGGTGAGGCATTTTGCTTACAAAATCTTTCATCCCAACTTTGTCCAGAACTTCATCGATTTTGTGCTCCATTGCTTCTTTTTCGGTCCAGCCGGTTGCTTTCAAAACGAAAAGCATATTGTCTTTTACTGAACGGTCCGGAAGCAGTTTGAAATCCTGAAATACGATTCCGATCTTACGTCTCAAATACGGAATTTCGCTTTCTTTTAAAGTTGCCAAATCAAATTCAACTATATTACCTTCACCTTCACTTAAAGGCAAATCTCCATACAAGGTTTTCATGAAACTACTTTTTCCAGAACCGGTTTTTCCGATAATATAGATGAATTCACCGTGTTGAACATCTAAATTAATACGAGATAAAATTTTTCTTCCTTCCTGATATATAGTGACTTCTTTAAGAGACAGTACGATTTGTGACATAATAAAATTGATTTGATTGGTAAAAGTAAGAAGTTAACGGTTGGATTCAAAATAAATTTCAATCATTTCTGATAAAATATTGAAATGGAAATTTTTCACCATATAAGTTATATAAGGTCATTTTAGCAGATTGTGGAAAAGATTTTGTTGCGGAAAATGTTTAACCACGATAAGTGATGTAAGTTTATTTTAATAGATTGTGGTAAAAGTTTTTATATACAAAAACGTATATGACTTTTCCGGTTGTATACGCTGCTAAAAACACCTAACTTATAATTACTTATATGACTTATATGGTGAAAATGCACCCGTTCAGAAGCTGTTAAATAACGCTTGTTAAAATTTTTGTTCATAATAAAAGCCGGAAACGTTTCGTTATAGACGGTATAAAATGATACATTTGAATACTAAATATAATTACAATGCGTAAATTTTCCTGGTTCTTTTTACTCCAAATAATCCTCATTTCGACCACAGTTTCGGCACAAAAATCAGCTGTATATACTTACGATTTAAAGGATTTTGACAAAGCACTGGCTTTATATAATGACAAACAATACGCTTCGGCACAACATATTTTTGAATATGTAAAAAATAATGCACAAACTGAAGAAGTAAAATCAGATTGTGCCTATTACATTGCCAATTGCGCCATCAGAACCAATCAACCCAATGCGGATGCTTTGATGGAGAAATTTGTCAGCGATTATCCAACAAGTACCAAACAAAATCAGGCTTATATTGAAGTTGCACAGTTTTTCTTTGAGCAAGGGAATTATCCAAAAGCGCTGCAATGGTTTGATAAAGTGGATGAAACCTACATGAGCAAATCAGATTCTGATAAATTTAATTTTCAGAAAGGATACAGTTATTTCAATGCCAAAAAGAAAAAAGAAGCGACAACTTATTTTAACAAAGTGGTAAACTCTCCTGAATTTGGTTCTCAAGCCAAATATTACTTGGGATTTATGGCTTATGAAGGCGACGATTATAAAGAAGCAACCAAATATTTTGATGAAGTTTCAGGCGAAGAAAAATACAAAGAAAAGCTTTCCTACTATCAGGCTGATATGAATTTTAAGCTTGGGAATTTTCAAAAAGCAATTGATTTAGGCCAGAAAGCGATGGTGAAATCAAATGAATTGGAAAAATCAGAATTGAATAAAATTATCGGGGAAAGTTATTTCAATCTAAAACAATACGGCAAAGCGATTCCGTTTTTAGAGCAATATGCCGGTAAAAAAGGAAAATGGAATAATACCGATTTCTATCAGTTAGGCTACGCTTATTATGAGCAGAAAGAATATGAAAAAGCGATTTCTCAATTCAACAAAATTATTGAAGGAAAAGATTTCGTAGCGCAAAACGCTTACTACCATTTAGGTTTAAGTTATTTGAATACGGGCAAAAAACAGGAAGCTTTAAATGCTTTTAAAAATGCTTCTGAAATGGAATTTAATGCACAAATTCAGGAAGATGCAGCGTTGAATTATGCGAAATTGAGCTATGAAATTGGAAACGCATATCAAACCGTTCCAGGAATTTTGCTTGATTTCTTGAAAAAATATCCAAATAATTCAAACAGGGCTGAAGTAGAAAAATTATTAGTTGACTCTTATATTTCGTCTAAAAACTATAAGGAAGCTTTGGTTTTATTAGAGAAAAACAGATCGGCTGAAAATAAAGCAGCTTACCAAAAAGTCCTTTTTTACAGAGGTTTAGAACTGTACAATGAATCGAATTATGCTGAAGCCGGAAAAATGTTCAAAAGCGCCATCAGCGAGCAAAAAACACCTGAGTTTACAGCACGAGCTACTTTCTGGAAGGCCGAAACAGAATATCTTTCAGACGATTTTCAGAATGCATTGTTGAGCTACAAACAATTTGCCGGTCAGGCTGCCGCAAAATCAACAGACGAATATAAAAATATCAATTATAATATTGGATATACGTATTTTAAATTGAAGGAATACGATCAGGCTGCGAATTCATTTCAGGCTCAAATCGATAGCGCTCCGGGAGATAAAGTGCGTTTAAACGATTCGTATTTGCGTTTGGGAGATTGCCGATTTGTAACTTCAAAATATAGCGCTGCAAATGAAGCTTATGCCAAAGCAATTACTGCCAAAGGAGTTGATGCCGATTATGCGCAATTTCAGAAAGCAATTTCGTACGGCTTTATGTCTAAAAATGACAAAAAAGTTGACGAGTTGAATAACTTCCTTCAGATGTATAAAAAATCAGAATATCGTGATGATGCTTTGTATGAATTAGGAAACACTTATGTCGCTGAGAAAAAGAACGATCAGGCAATTAAAACCTATGATCAGTTGATCTCAGAATATAAAAACGGTTCATTCACGTCAAAATCAATTTTAAAACAAGGTTTGATTTATTACAACTCAGATCGTGATGAGCAGGCTTTGGTAAAATTCAAAAAAGTGGCGGCAGAATTTCCAAAAACTCCGGAAGCTTTAGAGGCCGTTTCTACAGCAAGGTTAATTTATGTTGATTCAGGAAAAGTAGATGAATATGCGACTTGGGTACGTACTTTAGATTTCGTTTCAGTGACTGATGCAGAATTAGATAATGACACTTACGATGCCGCTTTCAAACAATACAGCCAAAATAATAGCAAACAGGCAATTACTGGTTTTACAGGCTACGTAACTAAATTTCCAACAGGATTACATACGTTGGAAGCTAACTTTTATTTGGCACAATTGCTTTATGCCGAAGGTTCAGAAATTAAATCAGTTGCTAGTTATCAATATGTAATCGATCAGCCAAGAAATGAATTTACAGAACAATCTTTAATGAAATTAGCGCAGATTTTCTTAAAAGCAAAAGATTGTGATAAATCGATTCCGATCTTGAAGCGCCTAGATGACGAAGCAGATTCTGCCCAAAATAAAAGTTTTGCACAGGCTAATTTGATGAAATGTTATTATGATAAAAAAGATTATGATAACTCCGTAATTTCCGCCGATAAGGTATTGCAGAATCCAAAAGCTGATGCGAATGTAAAAGCCGATGCACAGATTATAGTAGCACGTGCAGCAATGCAGACAGGTGATGAAGATAAAGCAAAAACAGCTTACGCGAAATTAGCATCAACTTCAAAAGGAGAATTAGCTGCCGAAGCGTTGTATTATGATGCTTATTTTAAAACGAAAGAAGGCAAATTTGACGCTTCGAATGTATCGGTTCAAAAATTGGCTAAGAATTATTCTGCTTACAAATATTACGGAGCGAAGAGTTTAGTTTTAATGGCAAAAAATTTCTACGGATTGAAAGACAGTTATCAGGCAACTTACATTTTAGACAACGTAATCAATAATTTTACGGATTATCCAGATGTAGTTGAAGAAGCTAAAAAAGAATTAAGTGCAATTAAATTAGAAGAATCTAAAACGAATTCCTCTATAACAAAATAAGAATAAAGAGTATAGAAAATAGAAAATAGATGCAAGATGAAAGAGAAAAGATTTAAAAAAGTCTATTTTCTTTATTCTAAATAGAAAGATTAAGCAAAAATTGGAAGCCTATTATCTTTATTCTTTGCTCTATATTCTTTTAAAAAAAAAAAGAAAAAATGAGTTTACCTTTTTATATAGTTGATGTTTTTGCTGAAAAGAAATACGCCGGAAATCAATTGGCAGTTTTTTTAGATGCAGGAAATTTAAGTTCAGAAGAAATGCAAAAGATCGCCCACGAAATTAATTTTGCGGAAAGTACTTTTATTACAAAGCTTGATGCTAAAAATAATATCGCCGAAATTAAAATTTTTACACCAGAGCACGAAATGCAATTTGCAGGTCATCCTATAATTGGAACTTCCTGGGTTTTGATGAATAAAGTGTTTGATAATTCGCCCGAGAATATAAAGTTAAATGTTCCGATTGGGCCAATTCCAATTCATAAAACAGAAGATTTAATTTGGTTAAAAGCAGCACAGCCAAAATTTTGGGATATTTTTTCGAAAGAAGATTTCGCAGAATTCAGTAATCTTAAAAAGGAAGATTTCGAAAATCAATTTCCAATTCAGGAAGTGAGTACCGGAAGTGCCTTTGTAATGGTTGGGTTAAGTAGTAAAAGAGCACTGGAAAATTTGATTCTGGATAAAGATAAAACGGACCAATGGCTAAAAAGGAATTGCAAAACAACACACAGAGGTTTGTATTTCTATTATTTAGAAGATTCAAAATTGTTTAGCCGAATGTTATGCGTTGAAAATAATCAATTGGTTGAAGATGCTGCAACAGGAAGTGCCAGTACCTGTTTACAGGCATTTTTGTTAAAAAATCACAAGCCTGAATTTGAAATGATTAATTATCAGGGAGATTATATGGGGCGTCCTTCGCAAATTTATTTTAAAGGAAAATTAACTGATAATCTATTTGATATTCAGATTGGAGGAAAAGCGCAGTTTGTTGCCAAAGGAGAGTGGGAAGTTTAGGTTAAGAAAATAGAGTATAGAAAATAGAGTATAGAAAATAGAGTATAGAAAATAGAATATAGATTTTAGAAAATAGAGCCAAGAGCCAAGAGTAAAGATTAGAAAATAGAATATAGAAAATAGAATATAGAAAATAGAAAATAGAGAATAGAAAATAGAATATAGATTGGAAAGCAAAGATTGGAAGTCTATTCTCTTTACTCTTTGTTCTTTTCTCTAAAAAATAAGATATATGAAAATTAATTGCCAAAATAAAATCATCATTTTACTGCTGTTGTTTGTTGCTCAGCTTTCGTTTTCGCAAAAGAAAAATGAAAGTATCGGAACTGAAACGGTAAATGTGGTAAAACCGTATTCGCCAACAATTTCAGATGCTTTTAAAGTAAAGGAAACACCTTCGCTTGACGATAGTGGAAATCAGCCAAAGGAAACTATTAAATATAGTATTTTGTCTGTTCCGGTGGCGTCTACTTTTACACCTTCAAAAGGAAATGCTGCAAGTGTTGATAAATCAAAAAAAGAAAGATTGTTTAGTAATTATGCTACTCTTGGAGTTGGAAATTATGGAACTTTGAATGCCGAATTATTCGTTACACAGGATTTAGGAAATAATGATTATGTAGCAGCAATGTTGCGCCATCATTCTTCGCAAGGCGGTATCAAAGATGTGAATTTGAATGATGAATTTTATGATACTGGTGTAAATGTGGGCTATGGTGTAAACAATCGTGATATGTCATGGGGTGTAGATTTAGGATATCAAAATCAGGTGTACAATTGGTATGGTTTGCCAGCTGATTTTGGAATGACTTTACCTCCGGAAACGCAGGAAGATTTGATTAGAGGAATCAATCCGAATCATTCTTATAATACTATTTCATTAGGCGGAAATATGGATTTTACAGAAGGGATTTTTAGTAAAATAGCAACAAGATTTACGCATTTTTCGGATAGTTTCTCCTCTTCAGAAAACCGTTTTTATTTAAAACCTTCTTTTAAGGTTGATGTAATGGATCAGGCTATCAATACCAATATTATTGTAGATCACGTAAGCGGGTCTTTTGAAAATAATTATGTAAGAGATAATACAGAACCATTAAAATACAGTTTGACTAATTTTGGAATTGAACCAAGTTTTGTGGTTACTGAAAATGACTGGACATTAGAGTTAGGAGCCGGATTGTATTATGGATTGGATTCAGAAAACAGTGGAAACAAGTTCTATATTTATCCTAAAGTAAATGCTTCTTATAAATTAGTAGGCGATTTAATGATTTTCTACACTGGAGTAAACGGAAGTTTAAATCAAAACTCTTATGCTGATTTTGTAACTGAAAATCCGTTTTTATCTCCAACTTTAAACATGAGACCAACAAGTAATCAGTATAATGTTTTTGCTGGTTTAAAAGGAAAATTGGCAAACAATATCAATTATAATCTGACAGGTTCTTATTTAAACGAAAAAGACAAGGCTTTGTTTAAAAGCAATGATTATACAGAGAATTTTGACAACCAGAATTACGCTTTCGGAAACTCGTTTGGAGTTGTTTATGATGATGTAAGAACATTGCGTTTTTATGCAGAATTAAAAGCTGATTTTTCTCAAAGTGTTTCTTTCGGAATCAACGGAACTTTCAATAGTTATAAAACAGATGGTTTAGAAGCGTGGAATTTACCTTCAATGAAAATAAGCTCTAATCTTGATGTGAATATCACAAAACAATGGTACGCTGGTTTAAATGTTTTCTTTGTGGGAGAGCGTAAAGACATGCAGACCAATTTAGATGCTGCAACACTTGGAGTTCCGGTTACTTTAAAAAGTTATTTTGATGCCAATGCACATTTAGGATACAAATACAACGAACGTTTGACTTTCTTCTTAAAACTAAATAATATAGGAAATCAGGCTTACGAAAGATGGTTGAATTATCCGGTTCAGGGATTTCAGGTTTTAGTGGGCGGGAATTATAAATTTGATTTTTAAGAGAAGTTTGCCACCAAGGCGCTAAGACGCAAAGTTTGTTATAATAGAATTTTTAGCCACGAATTCACGAATTAAATTAATAATTCGTGAATTCGTGGCTAACTTTTTTTTACGATCTTTGCGCCTTAGCGCCTTCGTGGCAAAAACACGTATGACTTTCAAGCAAAAAATACATTCTCATTATTTACAAATGGTTCAGGACCGAATAGATGTTTTTAGAGACATGATTTCGGCTTTGACCGAAGATTCTAAAAACGATGCCAAAGGCTCGGCTGGAGATAAGCACGAAACGGCTTTGTCAATGATGCATATCGAACAGGAAAAACTGACCAATAAATTAAAAGAAGCGATAACTCAAAAAGCGATTTTAGATAAAATTGATGCATCAAAAACAACAGAGAATATTATTTCCGGAAGTTTGGTAAAAGCCAACGGAATTCATTTGTATTTGAGTGTGGCACTTCCTAAAATTGCAATTGACGGAATTAATGTTATTGCACTTTCTCCACAATCTCCTTTAGGTTCTCATTTAATGGGAAATAAAGTTGGGTTTCAATTCGAAATTAATAAAACACATTATACTATTGAAAGTGTTGAATAATTTAATTCAGGATTGTGTAAAGAATAATTTCTGAACAGCTTTTATTCTTCTCATTGAATATTTTTCAATGTTTCTTTAAAATGTCAAAATATAGTTCAAAGATCTCCTGAAAACATTGCGTTTTGCGCTTCATTTAACCCTAAAATTGAAATTTTCAAGTTCAGGGCTTTTTTTTGTGTTAAAATTTTACATTTTATATGTAAAATCAAATTAATGGTTTAAAATTATAACTGAAATGAATATTTGTGTTTTTCAATTATAACCAATACTGCATCTTTGCCTTATCAAAATAAAATTTACAATTAAAAATATATAATTATGTGCGGAATCGTATGTGCCTTTGATCTAAAACAAAAAGCCGAGACTTTAAGACCTCAAGTATTAGAAATGTCTAAAATCATTCGTCACCGTGGACCAGACTGGAGCGGGATTTATAGTAATGATAAAGCAATTCTTTCTCATGAGCGTTTGGCAATTGTTGATCCAGCGTCTGGAAAACAACCTTTATTTACAGAAGATAAAAAGTTGGTTTTGGCTGCAAATGGTGAAATATACAACCACAGAGAATTGCGTAAACAATTTGAAGGAAAATATAACTTTCAAACGGAAAGTGACTGTGAAGTTATTCTGGCTCTTTACAAAGAAAAAGGGCCTCACTTTATTGATGAAATGAACGGAATCTTTGGATTTGCAATTTATGATGTTGAGAAAGATGAGTATTTTATTGCCCGCGACCACATGGGAATTATTCCATTGTACATTGGTTGGGATCAACATGGAACTTTTTATGTAGCTTCTGAATTAAAAGCTTTGGAAGGATATTGTACAAAAATTCAATTGTTTCCTCCAGGTCATTATATGACAAGCAAAGACGGCGAATTTGTACAGTGGTACAAAAGAGATTGGACAGAATATGACGCTGTAAAAGACAACGAAACAAGTATTCCTGCAATTAAAGAAGCTTTAGAGGCAGCAGTTCACAGACAATTGATGAGTGATGTTCCTTATGGAGTATTGCTTTCTGGAGGTTTAGATTCGTCTATTACTTCAGCTGTAGCCAAAAAATTTGCACAAAAACGTATTGAATCTGATGATACTACAGATGCCTGGTATCCGCAATTGCACTCTTTTTCGGTTGGACTTGACGGTTCTCCTGATTTAGCAGCAGCTCAAATTGTTGCAAAACATATCGGAACAATTCACCATGAAATTAAATTTACAATCCAGGAAGGATTAGATGCCGTTCGTGATGTAATTTATAACCTTGAAACTTATGATGTAACTACCGTTAGAGCTTCAACTCCAATGTGGTTAATGGCGAGAGTTATTAAATCAATGGGAATCAAAATGGTACTGTCTGGTGAAGGTGCAGATGAGTTGTTTGGAGGCTATTTATACTTTCACAAAGCTCCAAACGCAAGAGAATTTCACGAAGAAAACGTTCGTAAATTGGGAAAATTACATATGTACGATTGTTTGAGAGCTAACAAAAGTTTAGCAGCTTGGGGAATTGAAGGACGTGTACCATTCTTAGATAAAGAATTTATGGATGTTGCAATGCGCATCAACCCACAAGATAAAATGATCAACAAAGAACACCCTATGGAAAAATGGGTAGTTCGTAAAGCTTTTGAAGATATGTTGCCTGAAAGTGTAGCATGGAGACAAAAAGAACAATTTTCTGATGGAGTAGGATACAGCTGGATTGATACTTTGAAAGAAGTGGTAGCTAAAGAAGTTTCAGACGAACAATTGGCAAATGCGAGATATAAATTCCCATTACAAACGCCAACTTCTAAAGAAGAGTATTACTACCGTTCAATTTTTGCTGAACATTTCCCAAGTGATGCTGCAGCTTTATGTGTGCCTCAGGAAGCAAGTGTTGCTTGTAGTACAAAAATTGCTTTGGAATGGGATGAAGCGTTCAAAAATATGAACGATCCATCAGGTAGAGCAGTGGCAAGTGTGCACGATGATGCCTATGCGAAAGCATAAAAAATGAATTTTTGAATTTAGTATATATTTAAGTAAAGACGTTCTCTATTTTAGAGGACGTTTTTCGTCTTTTAAATTGTTAAATTCATAATTTCAACGACTTATGATTTTTTTTTCGATAATATTTAACTTTCTTTTTATATTTGATGTTTTGTTTAAAGACAGTTTAAATCTACAAGATTAAGGAAAGATTTCAGGAAAATGCAGGAATATATTTAGTTTTGCTTAGATGTGAAATTAAAATCAATTTTAAAGTTAATTCGCTTCATGAGGGAAGTGATTAAAAATAATAATAAAAAATAGAATAGTATGTCTGGATTATTGGCAGTTATTGGTAAAGGAAAAGACCCGAAACTTGTAAAAGAACTTTCTAAAAGAATGTCACATCGTGGTCCTGATGAGAATGATCTGCATATTATGGAGAATGGAAGTATTATTTGTCATGAAAGTTTATCAATTGTTGACTTACAGACAGGTAAACAGCCTATTCAGGGATCAAATAAAGCCTGGATGGTTCATGATGGCGAGATTTATAATTATCAGGAATTAAAAAATACCGTTTTAAAAGAGCATGAGTTCAGAACAAAATCTGATTCAGAAGTTATCGTGCATTTGTACGAAGAATTTGGATACAATTTCTGTAATATGCTTGATGGAGATTTTGCTTTTGTGGTTATTGATGGTGATGACTATATTGCCGGAAGAGACCCAATTGGAGTAAAACCTTTGTATTATGGATTGGACGAAAGAGGAAGAATTTATTTTTCTTCAGAAATGAAATCAATTTCAGATCAATGTAAGTCATTTTCGACTTTTCCTCCGGGACATTATTATACAGCTAAGACAGGTTTTGTAAAATATTACCATCCTGAATATGAAGACCACAAAAAAGCTGTAGAAAGTCTTGATTTAGATTTGATTCGTGAAACTTTAGTTGAAGCTACCCGTAAGCGTTTGATGAGTGAGGTTCCTGTTGGGGTATTGCTTTCAGGAGGATTGGATTCATCTTTAACATCATCTATTGCAGCGCGATTATATGCTGAAAACGGAAAAAAACTGCAGTCATTTTCTATCGGATTAGATGCAAATGCACCTGATAATATTGCAGCCAGAAAAGCGGCAGAATTTTTAGGAACTGATCATCATGAAATATATTTTAGTGTAGAAGAAGGTGTTGAAATCATAGAAAAAGTAATTTATCATATTGAGACCTATGATATCATTTCTGTACGAGCCGGAGTTCCGATGTATTTGTTGTCAAAAGCAATAAGTGAAAAAGGAATAAAAGTAATTCTTTCAGGAGAAGGTGCCGATGAGATTTTTGGTGGTCATTTGTATTTTAGAAACGCACCATCATCAGAAGAATTTCAGGATGAAACGATTGAAAGAGTTCAGAAATTATTTACGGCCGATTTATTGCGTGCGGATAAAACGACAATGGCAACAGGTTTAGAAGCGAGAATTCCGTTTTTAGATAGCGCTTTTCTGGATGTAGCAATCCGGATTAAAACGGAAGAAAAACAGCCAAAAACATATGATGGTATTGAAAAATATATTTTAAGAAAAGCATTTGATACTCCGGAAAATCCATATTTGCCGGGAGAAATTTTATGGAGACAAAAAGAGCAGTTTTCAGACGGAGTAGGTTATAATTGGGTTGATGAATTAATCAAATATTGTGCTGAACAGGTTTCAGATGAACAATTGGCCGGAGCTGCTGCAGAATTTCCATATAATACACCGACAACAAAAGAAGCTTATTTTTACAGATCAATATTTCATAAATATTATCCACAAGTTAGTGCTGCTCAAACAGTGCGTAAATGGATTCCAAAATGGCAAGACAATCAGGATCCTAGTGGTAGAGCAAATTCAGCTCACGTAAATTCAGGTAAAGAAATTTCGAAGTCCGGGGTTGGGGTTTAAAAATTCAAAAAAAGAAATTTAAATTCCAAATTCCAATTTTAGGAATTGACCAATAATATGAATCTGAAACTGCATTATAAATGCTAGTTTCAGATTTTTTTATGGTATCAATTGGAATTTGGAATTTAAAGATTTGGAATTTTACAGCAGTAATTGGAATTTTAGAAAATTGGAATTTATTTTTAAGGTAAATTGCTAAAACTTAGTTAATTTCAGATTATCGTATTTAAGAAAAATACTATATTTGGTTACCAAGAATAATTTATTTTAAATAATTTAATATCATCTATGAGAAACCTATTACTAAGTGGGATTTTGTACTGCTCATTCGTTTCGTTGAGTTCAGTTTATGCGCAAAAATCGGAAATACCCAAATACATTACTAATGTAGAAGGTGTTAAAGAATATTCTTTAAATAACGGATTAAAAGTTCTTTTGATTCCAGATGCTTCCCAAAGTAATATGGTAGTCAATATTGTTTACAGTGTAGGATCCAGAAACGAAGGTTATGGAGAAAAAGGTATGGCACATTTATTAGAGCATATGCTTTTTAAAAGTACCAAGAATTTGGGTGATATTAAAAAAATGCTTTCTGATAAGGGAGGATCTGCCAATGGAACCACTTGGTTAGACAGAACTAATTACTACGAAATTTTCCCATCAAACGATGAAAATTTAAAATGGAGTATTGAAATGGAAGCCGATCGAATGATTAATGCGACTATTTTACAAACAGACCTTGATAAGGAGTTCTCGGTAGTAAGAAATGAATTCGAAATAGGTGAAAATAATCCAGATGGTGTTTTGCAGGAAAGAATTCTCTCTACAGCCTATTTATGGCACAATTACGGAAATAGTACGATTGGAAGCAAAGAAGATATTGAACGAGTAAAAGCGAATAGGCTTAGGGTTTTTTACGAAAAATACTATCAGCCGGATAATGCAACTTTAGTTATTGCAGGTAAATTTGACGAACAAAAAGCATTGCAATATATCGGACAATATTTAGGGTCTATTCCAAGACCAAAAAGGGTTTTAGATAAAACTTATACAATAGAACCGGCGCAAGACGGAGAGAAGTTTGTTGAGCTTAAAAGAGCTGGTCACAGCAAAAATGTAGGTGCATTATATCATACTGTTCCTTACGCTGATAATGATTTTGCTGCAATTGATGCTTTGGGTGAAATTTTGACTTCTGATCCATCTGGTTATTTGTATAAAGCGTTGGTTGAAACTCAAAAAGTATCAAGCTTATATGTTTGGCAGCCAGGTGTTAGAGATGCAAGTTTTATGTATTTTGGAGTTGCTGTTCCTAATGATAAAGATATTAAAGCAACACAAGAAATTGTTAGGACAGAATTGGATAAAATAACAACCACTAAATATACGGATCAGGATGTAAGCAGGGCTAAAGCAAAGATTATCAAACAAATTGAAGGTGTTAAGAATAATACTATTTCTTTTGCAATTAATCTAACGGAAATTATTGGTGCGGGAGATTTTAGACTAGGGTATTTGTATAGAGATGCTGTTGAAAAATTAACGAAAGAAGATATTCAAAGAGTTGCAGAGAAATATTTTAGAAGCAATAACAGAACAATTGGAGTTTTTATTCCTTCAAAAGAGGAGCAGCGAGTAAAATCTGTAGAATATACAGACGAGCAAGTAGTTGCTTTAACTAAAGAGTATAAAGGGAAAGCTTTAGAGAAAGAGGCAGCTGCATTTGAAGCTTCTATAAAAAATTTAAAACAAAATTTTGTTGAAGGAAAACTGAGCAATGGCGCAAAATATGGCTTGATTAAAAAAGAAATAAAAGGCGGTAAAGTTCAGGCTAATTTTAAATTTCCGGTGAGTAATGAAAAAGAATTGGCAGGTAAGACAGATACTGGCGGAATTCTAGCGCAATTATTGAAAACAGGAACTAAAACCAGAACAAAAGAGCAAATTCAGGATCGATTGGATCAATTAAAGTCTAGTATTTATTTTAATTTTTCAGGACAGACTTTATCAATTAGCATCAGTACTTATAAAGAAAGTTTTAAAGAAGTAATGGAAATTTTAAATGATTTGCTTGTTAATTCCACTTTTCCGCAAAATGAACTGACAAAAACGATTACGGAGTATAATACTTATTTGGAGTCTAACCTGAATGATCCTCAAACGGTTGCTTTTACGGAACTTACCAGGCAGACTACGAAATATGATAAAACGAGTATTTTTTACACGCCAACAATTCAGGAGCAAATAGATGCTTTTAAAAAGATAAAACAAACGGAGATAGTTGATTTTTATCAAAATATTTTAGGAGCAAATAATGGTATTGGAAGTGTTGTGGGGGATTTAGAAGGTAAATCGACAGTACAGATTTTAGAAAACACTTTTGGAAAATGGAATTCTAAATCAAAGTATGAATTAGCTAAACCTACTTATTTTGAAACAAAAGTATTGGATAAGGATTATATAACTCCGGATAAAGAAAACGCTGTAGCGCTTGGTAGAATTAGTTTTAAAATGACAAGAACCAGTGCAGATTATCCGGCTTTTGTAATGGCCAATGAAATATTAGGAAGTGGAGGTTTTTTAAGTGCAAGAATTCCGATGAGATTAAGAGAGAAAGAAGGGATAAGTTACGGAGCAGGCTCATTTATTGATGTGCCTATTACTAGTGATGTTGCTTCATGGTCGTACTATGCTTTTTTAAATCCGACGAAAAAGAATGCAGTTGAAACGGCTACAAAAGAAGAAATTTCAAAAGCATTAAAAGATGGATTTACTGCTGAGGAATTAAAATCAAACTTAGTTAGTTGGCAGAATGAAAGAAAAACGAGATTAGGAAGTGATGATACCCTGATGAATCTTGTTAATACTTATTTACAATATGGTATTCCATTGGAAGACTATGATGATTTAGAAAATAAAGTTAAGGCATTAAAAGTAGAAGAAGTTAATGCTGTTTTGAAGAAATATTTAAGTTTGGATAAAATGACTTCTGTTTATGCAGGAGATTTTAATAAAAAACTATAAAAAGAAAAATCCCAATTTTTTTACTATTCCAAATTCCAATTTAGCGTTTGAAATTGTAAAAATAAAAACTTCAAAAACCGAAATGACATTACAATGTTTATTTCGGTTTTTTTGCATAATCAAGTTTTGGAATTTTAAAAAATTGAAATTTAAAATTGATTGTTCCTTTTTTAATTGACTTTTTTTGACAATATGTTAATAACTTAAGTGCTTTAAATGGGAATTTAACGGATATATAATTTGCGTTTTTATATATTTGCGTGTTAGACAATAAATACATTTTTTAGAATAAATTATATGAGCGAAGAAATCAAGAAGAACAATTATTCAGCAGATAGTATTCAGGCATTAGAAGGAATGGAGCACGTAAGAATGCGTCCATCGATGTATATAGGAGATGTGGGGGTTCGAGGGCTACATCATTTGGTTTATGAGGTTGTTGATAACTCTATTGATGAGGCGATGGGAGGACATTGTGATACCATTGGTGTTGCAATTAACGAAGACGGTTCTGTAACAGTTGAAGATAACGGCCGTGGTATTCCAGTTGATATACATAAAAAAGAAGGTATTTCTGCACTTGAGGTAGTAATGACTAAAATTGGTGCCGGAGGTAAATTTGATAAAGATTCTTATAAAGTTTCCGGAGGTTTGCACGGGGTTGGGGTTTCGGTTGTAAATGCGCTTTCAGTTCATATGAGATCTACTGTTTTTAGAGACGGTAAAATCTATGAGCAAGAATATGAAAGAGGAAAATCATTATATCCGGTAAAACAAATCGGAGAAACAGATAAAAGAGGTACACGTCAGACTTTTTACCCTGACGATACTATTTTTACTCAGACTACAGAGTTTTCATATGATACTTTATCAGCCCGTATGCGTGAGCTTTCCTTCTTAAACAAAGGAATCACAATTACATTTACTGATAAAAGAGAAATTGACGATAAAGGAGAATTTAAAGTTGAAGTTTTTCATTCTGATGAAGGGCTTAAAGAATACATTCGTTATTTGGATGGTAACCGTGAGCCAATTATTTCTCATGTAATCAGCATGGATAATGAAAAAGGTGAAATTCCGGTTGAAGTTGCCTTGATTTATAATACAAGTTATACAGAGAATATCTTCTCTTACGTAAATAATATTAACACTCACGAAGGAGGTACGCATTTACAAGGTTTTAGAAGTGGTTTAACCAGAACCCTTAAAAAATACGCTGATGCATCCGGAATGTTAGATAAATTGAAATTCGAAATTGCGGGAGATGACTTCCGTGAGGGATTAACGGCTATTATTTCGGTAAAAGTTGCAGAGCCTCAATTTGAAGGACAAACAAAAACAAAACTTGGAAACAGAGAAGTAGTTTCTCCGGTTTCTCAGGCTGTGGGAGAAATGTTGGAGAATTATTTGGAAGAAAATCCAAATGATGCCCGAATCATTATCCAGAAAGTAATTTTGGCTGCTCAGGCACGTCACGCTGCTAAAAAAGCACGTGAAATGGTACAGCGTAAAACCGTTATGGGTGGCGGCGGATTGCCAGGAAAATTGTCAGATTGTTCTGAGCAGGATCCTGCAAGATGTGAGGTTTACCTGGTCGAGGGAGATTCGGCTGGTGGAACAGCAAAACAAGGTCGTGATCGTAACTTCCAGGCGATTTTGCCATTACGTGGTAAGATCTTGAATGTGGAGAAAGCGATGCATCATAAAGTATTCGAAAACGAAGAGATTCGTAACATATTTACCGCTTTAGGAGTTACCATTGGTACTGCAGAAGATAGTAAAGCATTAAATCTTGAAAAACTTAGATATCATAAGGTAATCATTATGTGTGATGCCGATGTCGATGGTAGTCACATTTCTACCTTAATATTAACGTTCTTCTTCCGTTTCATGAAAGAATTGATCGAAGAAGGTCATGTTTATATTGCAGCTCCACCTTTATACTTAGTTAAAAAAGGAAACAAAAAAGAATACGCCTGGAATGACGTTCAACGTGATCAGGCAAATGAAAGAATGGGAGGAAGTGCAGCGATCCAGCGTTATAAAGGTCTTGGAGAGATGAACGCGGAGCAATTATGGGAAACTACAATGGATCCGGGCTTCAGAACTTTACGTCAGGTAACTATTGATAGTTTGGCTGAGGCAGATAGAGTTTTCTCAATGTTAATGGGAGACGAAGTGCCACCACGTAGAGAATTCATCGAGAAAAATGCTGTTTATGCAAATATCGATGCGTAATAAAAAAGTTTAACTTTCAATTCGTTTAATTGTTTAAATTTACTTAAACGATTAAACGAATTGTCGTTTCTAAAAATAAATTAATTAATAACCGATAAAGTATAAAATATGAAAGTTACCATTGTAGGAGCAGGAAATGTTGGAGCTACATGTGCAGATGTTATTTCTTATAGAGGAATTGCAAGCGAAGTAGTGTTGTTGGATATTAAAGAAGGTTTTGCCGAAGGGAAAGCGTTGGATATTATGCAATGTGCCACAAATACAGGTTTTAACACCAAAGTATCTGGGGTAACCAATG
Source organism: Flavobacterium sp. Root420 (assembly GCF_001427905.1). Lineage (GTDB taxonomy): Bacteria > Bacteroidota > Bacteroidia > Flavobacteriales > Flavobacteriaceae > Flavobacterium. The sequence continues at coordinate 709,286 of NZ_LMEF01000001.1, read as the reverse complement.
ATTATTCTAAAACTGCCGGAAGTGATGTAGTTGTTATTACATCTGGAATTCCAAGAAAACCAGGAATGACTCGTGAAGAATTAATAGGTATTAATGCAGGAATTGTAAAAACAGTTGCTGAGAATGTATTAAAGCATTCGCCAGATACTATTATTGTTGTTGTTTCGAACCCGATGGATACAATGACGTATTTAGCCTTGAAATCTACCGGATTACCAAAAAACAGAATTATTGGTATGGGTGGTGCTTTAGATAGTTCTCGTTTTAGAACTTACTTGTCTTTGGCTTTAGATAAACCTGCAAATGATATTTCGGCAATGGTAATTGGAGGTCACGGTGATACTACTATGATTCCTTTGATACGTTTAGCATCTTATAATGGAATTCCGGTAACAGAATTTCTTTCAGAAGAAGCTTTGCAAAAAGTTGCTGCTGATACAATGGTAGGAGGAGCAACACTTACAGGTCTTTTAGGAACATCGGCATGGTATGCGCCAGGGGCTTCTGTAGCTTATTTGGTTGATAGTATATTGAATGACCAAAAGAAAATGATTGCTTGTTCTGTATTTGTTGAAGGAGAATACGGACAAAATGATATTTGTATAGGAGTGCCTTGTATAATAGGTAAAAATGGAGTAGAAGAAATTCTGGACATTCAATTAAACGATAATGAAAAGGCTTTGTTTGCTAAAAGTGCAGATGCAGTTAGAGGCATGAATGATGCCTTAAAATCGATTTTAGTATAAAGAATTTGGTAAAAAAAGGAAAAGGCTGCACTTTTGCAGTCTTTTTTTTGAGATTAATTAATAAATAAATTGGTTAATCTTTTCGAGAATTATATATTTGCTCGGTTTAAAAAAAATGCTGTAATTCGTGATCTGGTTTTTTAGTTTTAAAAAATGATGTCAGGGCTTATTTTACGGGACTTTAAAACAAAAACAAACAATAAAACATAATTAATTTTTAGTAATAATGCAGAATAAAGGACTTATTAAATTTTTCGCAATTCTATTTGCATTGGTAAGTATTTACCAACTTTCGTTCACTTTTGTGGCAAACAGCGTCAAAAGTGAAGCTAAAGCTTTTGCAGGAGACAATCCTGATAAAGAGCTAAAATATTTAGATTCTATTGGTAAGGTAGATGTGCTAAATCTTGGTTTTACAAATTTTACTTATAATGAAGTAAAAAACAAACAATTAAATAAAGGTCTTGACTTAGAGGGAGGAATCAATGTTATTCTTCAAATCTCTGTTAAGGATGTATTGAAAGGATTGTCAAACAATTCTAAGAATCCGGTATTTAATAAATCATTGGCTGATGCGACTGCAAATTTAGAAGGAAACAAAACCTATTTAAATAAGTTTTTTGAAGCGTTTGAAGCAAATTCAAACGGAGCTACAAAATTAGCTTCACCAGATATTTTTGCAAACAGAAGTTTACAAGGAGAAGGTGGAATTGATTTCCAGATGACTGATGCGCAAGCTCAAAAAGTTATTAAAAGAAAAGTTGATGAGTCTATCGAAAGTGCTTACAAAGTATTAAGAGAGCGTATTGATAAATTTGGTGTAACACAACCAAATATCCAAAAATTAGGAGAAACCGGAAGGATTTTAGTTGAACTTCCAGGTGCTAAAGATGTTGATAGAATCAAGAAATTATTAGGTGGAAAAGCTCAATTAGAGTTTTGGGAAACTTATAAAATTGAAGAAATTGGAAACTTCTTAGTTGCTACTAATGAAGCTTTGAAAAAGACTGAAGTTAAGAAAACAGAAACTAAAACTGTTGCTAAAGATTCATTGAATGCTTTATTGACTGATGCTAAAGATTCTGTTGATGTTAAAAAAGGAAACAACCCACTATTTGACAAAATGTTAGGTCAGGGTGGTGGACCAGTTTTAGCTTACTTTGCTCCAAAAGATACTGCTACTATCAATGCTTATTTCAAAAGACCAGAAATTAGAATTTTATTGGCTGCTGACCAACACAATGCAAAATTTGTGTGGAGTAAACCAACTACTTTAAAAGATGCTAAAGGAAAAGAAGTTGAAGCAGTTGAATTATACGCTTTAAAAGGAAACAGAGATAACGTACCTGCTATGAGCGGTGGTGTTGTAACTGATGCAAAAGATACTTTTGACCAATTAGGAAAACCAGCTGTTTCTATGCAAATGAACAGTCAGGGTGCTAAAGTTTGGGAAGAATTGACAGGTAGAGCTTTTGCTCAAAAAAGTTACATTGCTATTGTTTTAGATAACATTGTATATTCTGCTCCTGGTGTTACTAGTGGTCCAATTGCTGGAGGAAGATCTGAAATTACAGGTTCTTTCGACGTAGCTGAAACTAAAGATTTAGCAAACGTACTGAATGCAGGTAAATTACCAGCTTCTGCAGATATTATCCAATCAACTGTTGTAGGGCCATCATTAGGTCAGGCAGCTATTGATGCTGGTACAATTTCATCTGTAATTGGATTTTTATTAGTTTGTTTATGGATGGTATTCTATTATGGTAAAGCTGGTTGGTATGCTAACCTTGCTTTATTATTAAACTTACTTTTCTTGTTCGGAATTATGGCAAGTTTTGGTTTTGTATTAACATTGCCGGGTATTGCAGGTATTGTATTAACATTAGGTACTGCGGTAGATGCCAACATTATTATATTTGAAAGAGCAAAAGAAGAATTACGTGAAGGTAAATCATTGTCTGAAGCAGTTGTTGCTTCTTACGGATGGCATGGTGCAATGCGTTCTATTATTGATGCAAACGTAACTCACGTTTTGACTGGAGCAATCTTGTTTATTTTTGGAACAGGACCAATTAAAGGTTTTGCTTTAACATTATTAATTGGTATCGTAACGTCATTGTTTACATCAATTTTTATCGCGAGAATTTTCATTGACAGAAATATTGCCGGAAAAGGAGATTTGACTTTCTCTACTAATATTACTAAAAACTGGTTTACTAATTTCCACTTTGACTTTATTAAAATCAAAAAATTTACCTATATCTTCTCTTCAATTGTAGTTGTAGTAAGTTTAGTTTCTATCTTCTTCGTTAATGGACTAGATGAAGGTGTTGATTTTGTAGGAGGAAGAACTTTTCAGGTTAAATTTGAAAAACCAGTAGATGCTACTGCTATTTCAGATGAATTATCTGCTGCTTTTGGAACTCCGGTTGAAGCTAAAATTTTAGGTGATGATGATCAATTGAAAATCACAACTAAATATAAAATTAAAGAAGACGGCGTAGCTATTGATGAAGAAGTGAATAAAAAATTATATGATGCATTGGCGAAATATTTCCCTAATGTTTCTTATGAGAAATTCACAAATACTTTTGACGGTAAAAGAGTGGGAGTTTTACAAGCTTCTAAAGTTGGAGCTTCTATCTCTGAAGATATCAAGACAAACTCATACTGGGCTGTTCTTGGTGCGATGGCAGTTATCTTCTTATACTTAATGATCTCTTTCCGTAAATGGCAATATTCATTAGGTGCGATTGCAGCTGTTGCGCATGACGTAATCTTTGTATTAGGAATCTATTCTTTATGTTATAAATTCATGCCTTTCCACATGGAGATGGATCAGCACTTTATCGCTGCAATCCTTACCGTAATTGGTTACTCTATGAATGATACCGTAATTGTATTTGACAGAATTAGAGAGTTTATCCTTGGAAACCGTAAAGGTAGTTTTGAAGATATCGTAAATGCATCTATTAATACTACATTATCAAGAACATTGAATACTTCATTAATGATGATTATCGTATTATTAACGATGTTTATCTTTGGTGGTGAATCAATCAGAGGATTTATATTTGCAATGTTAGTAGGTATTGTTGTAGGTACTTATTCTTCATTATTTATCGCTACACCAGTATTGGTTGATACGATTTCTAAAGACGATAAACATACAATCGAAGACAAACATAATAAAGCATAATTAACTTGCTAGTTTATATAAAAAAAGATCCAGTGAAAACTGGATCTTTTTTTTGTGCTAATTTTTTAGATTTTCACGATTTAAATGTATCCGAAACAGAGGTTATCCTTAGTGTTTGTTTTGTTTCAGGAAGATTGTGGATTTTTGTAAATTGAATTAGTACTTCTGTATTTATTATAAACTGTAGCGTTAATAAGTAGATTTTAACAGCGCTATATTCCTTTTGAAAAATAGACTTCTAATTTAGCCCCGATAGAAGCGGTATCCTTTTTCTTCCGCCCACAGCGGAAGAAAAAGATATAGCGAATAGCGGGACTGAACGTCTTTATGAAATGAGAGTCTTCTGCTCCTGAAGAAAAAGATTGGAATAAGGATTTAAATGCAAAATAAATGCATTGTATAAGTTATTAATGAATTTATATAGCACCAAAAAAAACGCCCAATACACTAAAGCATTGGGCGTTTTTATATTGTTGAAATTATATATTTAAGATGTTGCTAAAGGATTTCTTTGTGCTCTAATGATAAAGAAAAGACCGATAATGATAAAAGGGATACTTAACCATTGTCCGGTTGAGAAATAGCCTAATTCTTCTTCAATTCCGCCTTGGCTTTCTTTAACGAATTCTACAATGAAACGTACCACAAATAAAAGCACTAAAAATAACCCGAATAAGAATCCTGATTTAAGTCTTGCATTTGTTTTCCAGTATAAGAAGAATAAAATGGCAAATACAAAAATATAGCAAAATCCTTCATACAGTTGTGTTGGATGTTTTGCAGGAACCTGAGCTAATAACTCGGCAAATTTTGGATTGTGTGCAATTGCATTGTAAGCTTCTTTAGGATCTGCTATTTGAGTTGCGTTAACCGCTTCACCTTTACTAAATTTATCGTGTAAAAAACGAATTCCGAATGCAGAAGTTGTTTCGTGTCCAATAATTTCTGAGTTGAAAAAGTTTCCTAAACGAACAAAAATAGCGCCACTTGCAACCGGAATAACAACACGGTCTAAAATCCATAATAATGGACGTTTTAAGATCATTTTGCTGTAATAGTACATCGCTACAATAATTGCAATTGCTGCACCATGACTTGCTAACCCCTGGAAACCTGTAAATTCGAATTTTGGCTCAAATCTGAAAGGTAAAAAGATTTCAAGTAAATGATTTCTAAAATATTCCCAATCATAAAAGAAAACATGTCCTAAACGAGCGCCTATTAAAGTAGCTAAAACCGTCCAGACAAATAATGAATCAAGTTTGTCAATTGATTCATTTTCGCGTTCGAAGATCTTTTTCATTAGGTACCATCCTAAACCAAAAGCAATTACGAACATTAAACTGTAATAGCGAATCATAAAAAATCCTAAATTGATTCCTTCTGAAGGGTTCCAAACGAGGTTTAAGGCGTGTGTCATATAGTATTGTATTTTTTATTGGTTGTAAAAATAAATATTAAAAGCAGAGTAAGTCTTTTTTTAAAGTTAATGTTTATGCGAACATTTCTTTTCAGGAACAGGATCGTAGCCAGTTCTTCCCCAAGGGTGACAACTCAAAATACGTTTCATTCCTAAGTAACCGCCATAAAATAATCCATGTTTTTGCAATGCTTCAATCATATAGCTCGAACATGTTGGCTCGAAACGACATGACGCTGGTGTAAAGGGCGAAATGGCATTTTGATAAAAGCGTACTAATAAAACAAATGGAGTTATAACTTTCATGATTTATTAGAAATGAATAGGTTATATTGAAAAGCTTGTGCCTTCTTTTCCGTCTTTCAATTGTATGCCTAAGCCGATCAGTTGATCACGAATTTGATCGGATAGCGCAAAGTTTTTATCTGCTCTGGCCTGATTTCTCATTCCGATAAGCATGTTTACAACACCTTCTAACTTATCGTTATTACCGTCGGCGGCTTTGTCATCGCTTAGACCTAAAACATCAAATACAAAAGCATTAATAGCAGTTGTAAATGTTTTTAAATCTTCGGCGGAAATGCTTTCTTTTCCTTCTTTTAATAAATTGATATAACGAACAGCTTCAAATAACTGCGCAATTAAAATTGGCGTATTAAAATCGTCGTTCATGGCATCGTAACACAATTGTTTCCACGATGAAACATCAATTGAACTACTTGCGCTTGCTGTAATTCCTGATAAGGAATCGACAGCTTCCATTAATCGTTTATATCCTTTTTCGGCAGCTACAATAGCATCGTCAGAAAAATCTAAGATACTTCTGTAATGCGCCTGTAACATGAAAAATCGTGTTACAGATGCCGAGAAAGCTTTACTTAAAATAGTATTGTCTCCGCTTAAGATCTCACCTGGCAAAATATTATTCCCAGTTGATTTTGCCATTTTCTTTCCGTTTAAAGTCAGCATATTGGCGTGCATCCAGTAATTTACAGGAGACTGACCAGTACAAGCTTCGTTTTGGGCGATTTCACATTCATGATGCGGGAATTTTAAATCCATTCCACCACCATGAATATCAAAATGATTACCAAGGTATTTGGTACTCATAGCAGTACATTCCAGATGCCAGCCCGGAAAACCATCACTCCAGGGCGAAGGCCATCTCATGATATGTTCTGGTTCTGCCTTTTTCCAAAGTGCAAAATCCTGCGGATTTCTTTTGTCTGACTGACCATCAAGATCGCGGGTATTGGCTAACATATCTTCGATATTTCGACCGCTTAAAACTCCGTAATTGTTGGTTTCGTTATATTTTACAACATCAAAATAAACAGAGCCATTGGCTTCATAACCAATTCCGGTATCGATGATTTTTTTGATGATTTCAATCTGTTCAATTATGTGTCCGGTTGCTGTTGGCTCTATACTTGGTGGCAGGAAATTAAATGACTTTAAAATGTCATGAAAATCTACCGTATAGCGTTGCACAACTTCCATTGGTTCCAATTGTTCTAAACGTGCTTTTTTGGCAATTTTGTCTTCACCTTCATCAACATCATCTACAATATGTCCAACATCAGTAATATTACGCACGTAACGAACCTTATAATCAAGATGTAAAAAATACCTGAATATAACGTCAAATGACATAAAAGTTCTAACATTTCCTAAGTGTACATTGCTATAAACCGTAGGTCCGCAAACATACATTCCAACATTTCCTTCATGAATTGGGTTGAAATTTTCTTTTTCACCTGATAGTGAATTGTATATTTTTAGATGTTGTGTTGTGTATAATGGCATTGCTTAGATGTTTGTTGATTTTTTTAGGAGCTAATCCTGCTATTCGCTGTATCTTTTATGGTGAACCCCACCATAAAAGGATGCCGCTACTATCAGGGCTAGACCATAAATATAATAGAAATATCGTATAAATTAGAACTGAGTGTCTAGCTTGATATAATCCAAAAACTCTCTTTTAGTCTGAGGATCTTTAAATTTTCCACCAAATTCAGAAGTTACTGTGCTGCTTTCGATGTCTTTAATTCCTCTTGAATTTACGCAAAGGTGTTTAGCGTCAATTACGCAGGCAACGTCTTCAGTGCCTAAAGCTTTTTGAAGTTCCTGAACAATTTGCATCGTAAGACGCTCCTGAACCTGAGGTCTTTTTGCATAATATTCTACAATACGGTTCATTTTAGATAAACCGATAACTCTTCCGCTGGAAATATAAGCTACATGGGCTCTACCAATAATTGGAAGTAAGTGGTGTTCGCAGGTAGAATAAACAGTGATGTTTTTCTCTACTAACATTTCACCGTATTTGTAATTATTTTCAAATGTAGAAGCTTTTGGTTGTTTTGAAGGGTTTAAGCCACCAAAAATCTCCTTTACAAACATTTTTGCTACTCGGTTTGGAGTGCCTTTTATGCTGTCATCCGTCAAATCCATTCCAAGAGTTTGTAGAATGTTTTCGACATCTTTTTTTATTTTTTCTATTTTTTCATCATCTGTTAAGTCAAAAGCATCCTGTCTTACAGGGTTTTTCGCGTTGCTGCTAAAATGATTGTCTCCTATTTCGTCTAAAAAATCTTCGTTATTTGTCATTAAAAACTACTATTATAATGGGTATATCTTTTTAAGGCGGTAAAGATAATTAATAAAAAGGAAACCTTTTCTATCGTTTTTACTATTTAATTGATCCTTTTTGGATATAGTTTAAATTAGTCCTATTTACTTTTTTTAAATTTAGTGTTTTTATTTATTTATGCTCATAGATTAAAAAAATAGGAATACGTATTTATAAAATCAATTGAAAAATCGGCAAACGCAAATTTTTCAGAGTTAGGATTTTCACTTGGGGAAAATTTTTTGAGAGATTGGTATTTTGTTATTTCTTTCTCTGGTTTAGTAAATCCGTAGTTATAGGCAGTTGCGAAAAATCGAATTTTGTCTTGTGTAGTTTTAAAATCGATGTTTTGATATTTATATTCAGCCACATGCCAGAATACTTTTAGATATCGAAGTTGCCACTGAAAATTTCCTAAGCGGTTTATCCTCTCTTTTCTGGCCTCTGTTTCATTTTTCTTTTGAATAAGAATCCAATCATATACCTTCAAACTTTCTGTATTGGCAACATGATTTTCTAAATCCTCTATAAAGGAAGGCTTCATCTGAAAATAACCAGTTGAAAAATCAGATGCACTTTTTCCTTCATTCACATATAAAATTCTGTTTGAGGAGGTCTCCAGGTAATCAGAATAAGAGTCGTATCTTAGTATTTCCGGAAAAGCAATGGAAAGAATTTGTACTTTTTCGTTTTTATTGAGTTCTAAATCAATCTTCTTTTTTTGTTTTTTTAATAATGAAAAAGCACGGTTAATTTCTTTTCTATAATGCTCTATACTTTCATTTTTAAAATTAAAACCAGATTTAATTTTAAGACGATTTTTTGCATCTAAACTATTGCTATTGATAGTAAAGGATACTGATGTCAGAAAGAGAAATGATATTATAATTAACTTTTTCATTGTAAAAAGCCTATAAATCTATAGCTAATTTACTAAGAACTAATTGCATAAAAGCTTCTTTATAGGTTTATTTTCAGGAAAATACAATGCAAAAAAAATCTGTTTTAACATTAAGTTAAAACAGATTTTAGAGTAAGTATTTTTTGATTTTATCTTTTATTGTAAACTAAAAGTGCTTCTTTTAAAACGTTTACAGCTTTAATCAAATCTTTTTTGTTTAATACGTAAGCAATTCTTACCTGATTTAGTCCCATTCCGGGAGTCGAATAAAAACCGGCAGCAGGAGCAACCATTACAGTTTCGCCATTAAGATCGTAACTTTCTAAAAGCCATTGTGCAAAGTCTTCAGAATTCTCGATTGGTAATTGAGCGATGCAATAAAAAGCACCTTTTGGCTTCGTTACAATTACACCTTCAATTTTATTAAGTTCGGTGATTAAAGTATCACGACGACTTTTATATTCAGAAATTACTTCGTCAAAATAGCTTTGAGGCGTGTCTATGGCAGCTTCACAAGCAATTTGTTCGATGGTCGGCGGACTCAAACGTGCCTGGGCAAATTTCATTACAGTTGCCAAAACATCTTTATTTTTAGTAACCAGACAGCCAATTCTTGCGCCACACATACTGTAACGTTTTGAAACAGAATCTACCATAATTACATTTTGCTGTACATCTTCCAGATTCATTACAGAAAAATGAACATCATCACCATCATATAAAAATTCGCGATACACTTCATCTGCAATTAAATACAAATCGTGTTTTTTGATTAAACCTGCTAGTTGTTTAATTTCGGCTTCAGAGTATAAATAACCTGTTGGGTTTCCGGGATTACAGATTAAAATGGCTTTCGTTTTTGGTGTAATCAATTTTTCAACCATCTCAATGCTAGGCAAAGCAAAAGCGCTTTCGATAGTCGAAATTACAGGGACAACGGTTGCACTTGTTGATGATGCAAACGCGTGATAATTAGCATAAAAAGGCTCAGGAATAATGATTTCATCTCCTGGGTCTGTAATAGTGGCCAGTGCAAATAATAAGGCTTCAGAGCCACCAGTAGTTATAATGATGTCTTCTGAGTTAACATTTACGTTTTGACGTTGGTAAAATTTTGCTAATTTTTTTCTATAACTTTCATATCCGGCAGACGGACTGTATTCTATAATAGTTAAATCAATATTTTTTACCGCCTCGATGGCCACTTCGGGTGTTTTTATATCCGGTTGACCAATGTTTAAGTGATACACTTTATGTCCTTTTTGTTTTGCAATGTCTGCATAAGGAGCTAGTTTGCGTATCGGTGATTCGGGCATGTTTCTGCCTTTGTGTGAAATTGTTGGCATGAGCTTAATTATTGAAGTGCAAATTTGCATTTTTTTTTCCAATTTAACGTAAACATTATAGGGTGTTACGAAAATGTAACAATTATCAATATTTTTATTAATTTTATCCTAAAATATTATCAATGAAAAAATATTTTATGTTGTTTTTTGGGCTTTTCACACCTTTTTTGCTTTTGGCTCAGGAAGATTTCTCAATCGAAGATCACAGAACTAAGGTAGTTATACCTTTTAAACTCATTAATAATCTTGTTTTTATTCCGATAAAAGTCAATGGAATCGAATTGAATTTCTTGTTAGATTCAGGAGTCGAGGAAACCATCTTGTTTAGTATGGAAGAGAAAAAAGAAGTTAGCTTTAAAAATGTAGAGAAGATAAAGTTAAGAGGATTAGGAAGTGAAGAAGAAATTGAGGGGCTAAAATCAACCAATAATATATTGGAAACTCATGGATTAAGATCTCATAATCATTTGTTGTATATTATTTTAGATCAAAATTTTAACTTGTCTTCTCATATCGGAATTCCTGTAAATGGTATTATTGGATATCAATTTTTTAAAAATAATTTAGTTGAAATTAATTATCAGAAGAAAAAGGTAATTATACATACCAACAACGAAAAAAATCAAAAGAGGATAGACAAAAAATTTAAGACAATTCCTATCACTATCGAAAGAGCGAAGCCTTATATTATTGCAAATGCTGTTGTTGACAGTGTTAATATTGCTGCTAAATTATTAATTGATATTGGTAATAGTGATGCGTTCTGGATTTTTGACAACAATAAAATTAAATTGCCTAAAAAGAATTTTCCTGATTTTTTAGGAAAAGGATTTAGTGGTGATGTAGAAGGTCATCGGGCTAAGATTAAGAAGTTTTCTGTTGATGAATTTGATTTTAAAAATCCAATAGTTGCTTTTCCAGATTCAACCTCTATTAGAAATGTCAGAATGGTTCCGGGACGTATTGGTTCAGTCGGTGGTGAAGTTTTAAAACGATTTACTGTTATTTTAGATTATGCAGATAAAAAGATGTTTCTTAAAAAAAACAGTAAATTTTCAGAACCTTTTACCTATAACAAAAGTGGTATCACTGTACAACATAATGGTCTGCAATGGGTTCAGGAAACCGTTCGTTTAGAAACTGTTCGAGTGGTTACTTCACCAAGTGAAACAGGTTTTAATGATAATAAAAATAATGATTTCAGATATAAGTTTTCATTAAAACCTGTTTATGAAATCGTAAACATCCGTAAGCATTCTGCAGCCGAGAAATGTGGTTTAAAAGCAGGAGATATTATTGTTAGTATTAATCAGACGACACCATACAAATATTCATTGCAGCAAATAAACATGCTATTAAAATCGGAAGAAGATATTTGGATTACTTTGGAGGTTGAACGTAATAGTTTGATTTTAAAATTCAGGTTTAAACTGGAAGATGAATTGTAAGAAATTACATTTGAAAAAAGTGTAGTTTTTTATATTAAAATCGTGATTATCAATAATATTTTTAGATTTTGTTTAAATTTTACTAAAATATTGTTCTTTTAAAAAAATAGTACCTAACCAGCGTTAAATATTTATTAAGTTTGCCTACAAATTAATAGTTATGGTTGAAAAATACGCTAATTTCTTACGAGTAATTTTGTTTTTCGTTTTTCTTTCATTTTTTCCTTCGACAACTTTTGCACAATGTGCTGGTGATGATGGAGAAGTTCCTCCAATTTGTAATGTTGCTGATGTGAGCAACCAAACAATAGATTTATTTTCTTTTTTAAATGGTTTGCCTCTTACCGGAGGTGAATGGACTGATGATAATGGTTCTGGAGGGCTAGATGCAACAACGGGAATTTTAAATGCACATCTTATTCGTCGTAGTGGGACTTTTAATTATACCTATACTGTTGAAGGTTTTGGACTTTGTCCGGATAATTCAGCCACGGTTAAAGTAACGATAGGAGGATACTCAGGAGTTTCATCTCCAAATGTTTCTGTTTGTAGCGCTATTGAGACTTTTAATCTTTTCTCTGCTTTTGATGGCGAATATTTAGCACCGCATTATAACGGACAATGGCATAACGATACTACAAATCAAAATATTGGTCCCAATCTTGCCGTAAAAAATTTGCGCGGAACTTTTCAGTTTACTTATACGATGTCTGCTATTGGTACTTGTCCAGCCATGTCGTCAACTGCAAAGGTTACTGTTATCAGGGCACCTGAGTCAGGAAGAGCTAATAGAGTATCATTATGTGGGAGTGATGGTTTAACTGCTTATACAGATTATGATTTGTTTAATTCACTTTCCGGAGAAGATGCAGGTGGTGTGTGGATAGATAATAGCAATACCGGAGAATTAACCACTGTTGGAGATCATAATATTGATATACAAAAAATATTCAACAGATTAGGAGCAGGGGATTACTTCTTTACTTATACTGTGGCTTCAGCAAACCCAATTTGTTCAGATGAATCAACCATGATTAGGATCAGGCTGGAGCGAAAACTTGATTTTACAGGTGCCAAAGTTATAGTGGATTCTGATATATGCGAAACAGAAATTCCAACAGCAACGTATTCTGTAACTATTAATCGAGGTGCTACAACTATTCCTAATGGTAGTTATTATGTCTCGTTTAATGTTTCCGGACCAAATGGCGGATCAGAAACGATAATGGCAAATTTTACTAATGGTGTACTTATTTTTCCAATAAATTCAGATTATTTTCAGGGGGTTGGAAATTTCACTGTAAGTATTAATGATATATATTCTGTAAATAGTGAAAGGGCTTGTAAAAATATCATCAACAATTTATCAGATGTTTTAAGAATATATCCAATACCGGATTTAACAGGTGCAAAAATTGCCCCTATAATAACTTGTCAAAATAGCAATACTTTAGTTAATATTTCTGATGCTGTAAGAATTATAGATGGTGATTATGATATTCTCTATAACATTTCAGGTGCTAATAATGCATCTTCCCAAATAGCAAGAGTTACATTTGTGAGTGGAAGCGCAAGTTTTGCATTACCTGGGATTTTGAATTCGCAAAGTGGTACAGGAGAAATTAAGATTACTAATATTACTCATGTAATTTCACAATGTACAAACAGTGCAGATTTAAAAGGTACAATTCTTATAAATCCACTTCCTAATGTACCCACTTTAAGAATCCAAATTAATGATGTTTGTTTTGGATCACCCGTTACAGCTTCAGTTTCAGGATTAGGCAGTTTAACTAATGTTATATTGTCTTATGTGCTAACAGGAAGTAATCTGGCAGCAGTACAGACTGTCACTTTAACTGCAACAAATGGTAGTGCAAGTTTTGTAGTTCCAGCTAGTTTACTTGTAAACACGGGATCTACGACAATAAATGTTACTAATTTAGCAAATAATATAACTACCTGTGGTATAAATATAACGGGTGTTGCAGATCCTTTTTCATTAAATCCTATTCCCGTTGCACCAACTGCAGGTAATCAGTCTTTTTGTAAGTCAGATTTAGCTACGATCGCTACTTTAGAGCCGAAAGGAACGCAATATAAATGGTATAATTCACCAGCTTTAACAACTCCTCTCGCCAATACTTATCTTTTAAAAGAGGAAAGTTATTATGTAACAGAAACAACTTTAAATTGTACGTCATCGGCAACAATGATTACGGTTACACTAAAAGATACTCCGGCTCCGGAACTAAATCCGGATGGAGAAAAATTTTGCGGATTAGATGCGCCAACAATTGCAGATTTATCAAATAATACAAATGTGCCTTCGTCAGTTGTTTGGTATGATGCTCCAAAAAATGGATATCTATTTCCGCCAACAACTGCCTTAGTTGATAAAAAAAAGTATTATGCCTTCGATTTCTCAACAGAAAATTGTCTTTCTTATGATTATACAGAAGTTATTGTTTCATTAACGGATTGTGATGTTGTACCACCGGATTTCTTTATCCCTGATGGATTTTCTCCTAATGGTGATGGTGTGAATGATGTATTTGTTATTACGAATATTGACTTTTTATTTCCTGATTACCAAATCGAAATCTTCAATCGATATGGGAACGGAATGTACAGAGGAGGAAAAGACAAACCAGGTTGGGACGGAATAAATTATGAAACACAGGGGCTTAACCATGGCACTGCACCAAATGGAGTTTATTTTTATGTTATCCATTTTAATAAAGGCAACACGCCTCCTAAACAGGGACGTCTTTATTTAAATCGATAATTCCGTTTTACATTATTTAATATAATTTTCAAATGAAAAAAATAATACTCTTTATAAGCTTTCTCTTTTATATGACCACAGCCTCGGCACAGCAAGATCCTGAATACACCCATTATATGTATAATATGAGTGTGATCAATCCCGCTTATGCAACAGGAACTCCTTTGATGATGAATTTTGGAGGCTTATACAGAACGCAATGGGTAGGCGCCGTTGGAGCACCAAAAACGTTTACATTTTTCGGGCACACTGCCTTAAGTGATAAAATCGAAGTGGGTTTATCTTTAGTATCTGATGATATTGGAGACGGAGCCAAAAAAGAAACCAATGCTTATGCTGATTTTGCTTATGTCCTTAATTTAGGTGGAAAAAATAAACTTTCACTTGGCCTTAAAGCTGGATTCTCCGCATTACAAAGCAATTTTAATGGCTTTCTTTTACAAAGCGGAAATGCAGCTACTGATGCCGCTTTCGCAGAAGATATCAACGTAACCAAACCAAATATTGGAATAGGGGCATATTATTTTAGAGATAATTTTTATATAGGATTGTCTGCTCCAAATTTATTGAAGTCAAAACAAATCGAAGAAAAATCAGGTTTAAACGCTTATGGCTCCGAAGAAATTCATACTTATTTAACAGGTGGATATGTTTTTCAGTTAAACGATATGTGGAAAATCAAACCTGCATCAATGGCAAAATTTGTAAAAGGTGCGCCAGTTGCTGTAGATATTACTGCAAATGTTTTGTATAATGAGAAGTTTGAACTTGGTGCGGCTTACAGGATAAATGATTCCTTTAGTGCTTTGGCAAATATTAATGTTACACCTTCTTTGAGAATTGGTTATGCCTACGATTATACGCTTTCAAATTTAGGACAGTTCAATTCAGGGACGCATGAAATTATGTTGCTGTTTGATTTAGATTTACTAGGAAAAGGATATGATAAATCACCTAGATTCTTTTAAAATGAAAAATATGAAAAAACTACTAGTTATTATATTCGTATTTTCAATACAGTTTATAAACGCCCAGGATAAAGATTTGGTCAGAGCCAAAAGATTTTTTGATAAGACATTTTATAGCGAAGCTATTATTTTATATGAAAAGTTAGCTGAGGAAAAACCTTCTCAGGAAGTAATTAAAAACTTAGCCGATTCTTATTACTACACAAATAACTTGATAAAAGCGCAACGTTATTACAGACTTTTATTTCAAAAGTATGGAAAAGATTTAGATCGGGAATATTATTTCAGATATGCTCAAACATTAAAAGCGAGCAATACGTATGCAGATGCAAATGAAGTTTTAAAACAATATTATGCTTTATCAACAACTAGCAAGGATTCTGTTTATTTTAAAAATGAGCTTCACGAACTAGAAAATGTTTCTGCAATTGGAAACCGATTTGATATTAAAAATCTCGCAATCAATACGCCTAATTCTGAATTTGGAGCTGTAAAATATAAAGGTAATTTAGTTTTTGCCGGAGTAAAGTTAAAACCGGGATTGTTAGATAAAAAATTTAAATGGGATAATGCAACGTATTTGAATTTGGTTACCGTTCCTCTAAATGAAATTAATGCCACTGAATCGAATGTAAGTTATTTTGCTGACGAATTAAAAACCGGAATGCACGAAGCAAATGCTGTTTTTACTAAAGACGGTAAAACAATGTATTTTACTCGTAATAATTCTAAAAACGGAACTAAAAAGAAAAACGACGATAAAATTTCAAATCTTCAGATTTTTAAAGCTGAATTAGTAGATGGAAAATGGACTAATATTACAGCACTTCCGTTCAACAGTCCAAATTATTCTGTAGAACATCCTGCTCTTAGCGCTGATGAAAAAGTGTTGTATTTTGCTTCTGATATGCCGGGAAGTCTTGGTTCTTTTGATATTTATTCAGTAAATGTCAATAAGGGAGCATTTGATACACCAAAAAATCTGGGGCCGCTTGTCAATACAGATAAAAGAGAACAATTTCCTTTTGTTTCAAATGATAATAAACTTTATTTTTCTTCTGATGGACATTTAGGTTACGGATCTTTGGATGTTTTTGTTTCGGATATTAACGGAAATGAATATTCAGAACCTGTAAATATTGGTTTGCCATTAAACTCTAATTTGGATGATTTCTCTTTTAATATTGATTCAGATACTAAAGAAGGATATTTTGCATCCAACAGAGATGGCGGAAAAGGAAGCGATGATATCTATCAATTCAAGGAAATTAAAGATTTAATTGTCGAAGATTGTAAACAATTTATTGCCGGAACAATTACCGATGTTGATACTAAATTAGTACTTGAAAATGCGACTGTAATGTTACAGGATTCTGCTAAAAAGACTTTAAATACAGTTACGACTTCTGTAGATGGGAAATTTAGTTTTACTGTTGCCTGTGAGAGCTCTTATACAATTGTTGCTTTTAAAGAAAAATATACCAACGAGTCAAGAATCTTGGAAATTGGAAAAACCAGAAATATAACCAACGACGGCTCATTGGCACTAAAATCTTTAGAAGCCATTAAATTGGAAGAACAGAAGAATGCAGAGGATAAACGAAAAGAGGAAATTCGTCTGGAAAAAGAGAAAAGGGACAAGGAAGCTCTGGCTCTTATCGCTTTAAATGAAGCAACAAAAAAAGCTAAGGCCGATGAAATTGCAGCCGGAGAAGCGAAGAAAAAAGAAAAAGAAAATCAAATTATGGCACAAGAAAAAGATGTCGTAAAAGATAAAGACCGATTAATCATTAAAACAGATCCGATTTATTTTGATTATAATATGTGGTACATCCGTAAGGAATCCAAAGTTGTCTTAGGCAGGGTTGTCGCTTTGATGAATAAATATCCTGGAATGGTGATAGAAATTGGTTCCCATACAGATTCTCGTGGAAATGCCAAATTCAATGAAGAACTATCTCAAAAAAGAGCCAATTCAACCAGAGAATTTATCATTCAGTCCGGTATCAATGCCAGCAGAGTTTCGGCTAAAGGTTATGGAGAATCTGTGCCAATTATCAAATGTAAAACAGATGATGCCTGTTCAGAAGAAGATCACGAATTAAACAGACGAAGTGAATTTGTAATTAAGAAGTTATAAAATTCATTTGATCAAAAAAATACATTTTTAATTAAGAAGCCTTTTTTTTGGCTTCTTTTTTATTTATTTTTATAGGATAAGAATGAACTTAAAAAATTAAACTATGAAAAAAATAATCGCATTATGCCTGATAATCACTTGTATTGGATTTCAAAGCTGTAAAAATGATGAAAAACAAAAAGAAATTGAAGCTGCCAAAGCCGAAGGTGAAAAGGTTGTAAGTTCTCAGTGTTATAAGGCGGTATATGAAAAAGATACGATTGATTTAAGAGTTAATACATTAAAAAATGGAAAGATATCCGGAGATATGGTGATGAAAGTTGCCAATGCACCGGAAAGAATTGGTGAAGTAGCAGGAGAGTTTAAAGGGGATACTCTGTTTGTTGACTATACATTTGTAGATACTAAAAATAAAAATACAAAATTCAAAAATCCGATGGCACTTTTAAAACGAAATAGCCAGCTTATCTTAGGAAACGGAACCATGCAAACGACAATGGGAGTTACTTATTTGGTAAAAGATAAACCAATAGATTTCGAAAATGTGAAATATAAATTTACAACTGTTGAGTGTACAGATAAATCAAAATAAATAAAGAAAAAATAAAATAAAAAAAGCCATTCGCAGCGAATGGCTTTTACTATTTAGTTTAAATTGTTTTTTATAAAACTTCACCTTTAATTTTTAAGGCTACACGACCATCAGGATAATTCACTGCATTGGTTTCAACAGTGATGGTTTTACGAATAGGACCAGCGGCCATATTATATTTTACATCAATTTTTCCTTTTTTTCCTGGCAAAATAGCAGTTGCTGGTTTTGTAACTACGATAGTACTTATTGTAGATTCTGCACCAGTAATTATCAATGGGGCATCTCCAGTGTTGGTGAATTCGAATGAACGAACTGCATTATCACTCTTAGAAATTTTTCCATAATCAATTGTATTGTCCTGAGCCGCAAATTCAATTTTTGGACCATTTTGTGCGTAACCCATTGCACTAAACAATACGATTGCAATAAAAGAGGCAACATTTTTCATTTTGAAATTATTTTAAGTTGTAAGTAAATATACATTCTTTTAATTAACACACAAATTATTAATTCGCTTTTTATAGTGTCTTTAATTATTTACTTTTGCTGTCAATTATAATTACAAAAATTGAACCAATTTTGCTGTTTAATTGTTTAATCGTTAGTTCGTTTAATCGATTGATGATTAATAAAGGTTTCTAATTAAAACTAAAAACGATTAAACAGTTCAACAAATAAACGACTAAACAGTTAAACGATTAAACAATCTAAAATGACAATTCCAGCACAATTTGACGCTAAAACGATCGAGAATAAATGGTATGATTACTGGATGAAAAATAACTATTTTCATTCAGAGCCAGATCACAGAACACCGTATACAATTGTAATTCCGCCGCCAAACGTGACAGGGGTCCTTCACATGGGGCATATGTTGAACAATACAATTCAGGATGTTTTAATTCGTAGAGCGCGTCTTAAAGGTTTCAATGCATGCTGGGTTCCGGGAACGGATCACGCATCAATCGCAACTGAGGCTAAAGTTGTAGCAAAATTAAAAGCGGAAGGAATCAATAAAAATGATTTAACCCGTGAAGAATTTTTGGCTCATGCCTGGGAATGGACCGATAAATATGGTGGAGTTATCTTAGATCAGCTTAAAAAGTTAGGCGCTTCATGCGATTGGGAAAGAACCAAATTTACGATGGATCCTGACATGTCAGCGTCTGTAATTAAATCGTTTGTTGATTTATATAACAAAGGATTAATTTACAGAGGATACCGAATGGTAAACTGGGATCCGGAAGCTAAAACAACTTTGTCAGACGAAGAAGTTATTTATGAAGAACAACAAGGGAAATTATTTTTCTTAAAATATAAAATTGAAGGTTCAGAAGATTTCTTAACGATTGCAACAACACGTCCTGAAACTATCTTTGGAGATACTGCCATTTGTATCAACCCAAATGACGAGCGTTTTACCCATTTAAAAGGAAAAAAAGCTATCGTTCCTATTTGTGGCAGAGTAATTCCAATTATCGAAGATGAATATGTAGATGTTGAATTCGGAACCGGATGTTTGAAAGTAACTCCGGCGCACGATATGAACGACAAAACGCTGGGAGAGAAACACAATCTTGAAATCGTTGATATTTTTAATGAAGATGCTACGTTAAATAGTTTCGGATTACATTATCAGGGAAAAGATCGTTTTGTGGTTCGTACTGAAATTGCAAAAGAATTAGAAGAAATCGGAGCTTTGGCGAAGACCGAAATCCATTTAAATAAAGTTGGAACTTCTGAAAGAACCAAAGCGGTAATCGAACCAAGATTATCA
Source organism: Flavobacterium sp. Root420 (assembly GCF_001427905.1). Lineage (GTDB taxonomy): Bacteria > Bacteroidota > Bacteroidia > Flavobacteriales > Flavobacteriaceae > Flavobacterium. Next base: position 689,326 of record NZ_LMEF01000001.1, on the reverse strand, counting down.
GACCAATGGTTTTTGAAAATGGAAGATTTAGTAAAACCTGCAATTAAATCGGTATTGGTTGACGGCGATATTAAATTGCACCCAAAACGTTTCGAAAACACGTATGCACACTGGTTAAATAATATTCGTGACTGGAATATCTCTCGTCAGTTATGGTGGGGGCAACAAATTCCGGCCTATTATTACGGAGATGGTAAAGAAGATTTTGTAGTAGCAGAAAACATCGAAGAGGCGCTAGCTTTAGCTAAAGAAAAAACCAACAACCAACAACTAACAACCAACAACTTAAGACAAGATGTTGATGCACTTGATACCTGGTTTTCATCATGGTTATGGCCAATGTCTGTTTTTGGGGGAATAATGGATCCTGAAAGTGCAGATTATAAATATTATTATCCAACAAACGACTTGGTAACAGGTCCGGATATTTTGTTTTTCTGGGTTGCCAGAATGATTATTGCAGGTTATGAATATGCAGGCGAAAAACCGTTTACAAATGTATATTTGACTGGTTTGGTTCGTGATAAACAACGTCGTAAAATGTCTAAATCATTAGGTAATTCTCCTGATCCTTTAGATTTGATCGAAAAATTTGGTGCCGATGGAGTTCGTGTAGGATTGCTTTTAAGTGCTTCTGCAGGAAACGATATTATGTTTGATGAAGAATTGTGTAACCAAGGAAAAGCGTTCTCAAACAAGATTTGGAATGCCTTTAAATTGATTAAGGGCTGGGAAGTTTCAGATATTATTCAACAACCGGAATCATCAAAAGTAGCCATTGAATGGTACGAAGCGAAATTACAGCAAACCTTAGTTGATATCGAAGATAATTTTGAGAAATACAGAATTTCAGATTCGTTAATGGCGATTTATAAATTGGTTTGGGATGATTTCTGTTCCTGGTTTTTAGAAATGATCAAACCGGCGTACCAACAGCCAATTGACAAAGTAACGTTTGACAAAGCAATTGAAATGCTGGAAAGCAACCTAAAATTGTTGCATCCGTTTATGCCTTTCCTGACAGAAGAAATTTGGCATTTAATTGCTGACAGAACTCCGGAAGAAGCTTTAATCGTTTCAACCTGGCCAGAATTAAAATCGTTTAATGCGAGTTTAATTGCTGATTTTGAAAGTACAATTGAAGTAATATCAGGAATTAGAACAATCAGAAAAGATAAAAACATTCCGTTTAAAGATGTTATCGAATTGAAAGCAATCAACAGCGAGAATATCTCGACTTATTTTGATACAATCGTAACGAAACTAGGAAATATTTCAGCGTTCGAATACGTTTCAGCTAAAGTGGATGGCGCATTATCTTTCCGTGTAAAATCAAATGAATATTTCATTCCGATTTCAGGAGGAAATATTGATGTTGAAGCTGAAATTGCAAAACTGACTGCAGAGTTGGTTTACACGCAAGGTTTCTTGAAATCAGTTCAGGCAAAATTATCTAACGAGAAATTTGTTGCCGGAGCACCAGAAAAAGTTCTGGCTAACGAAAAACAAAAAGAAGCGGATGCCTTGGCGAAAATTGCTACGATTGAGCAGAGTATAGCTGGTTTGAAATAATAAGCACGTGCTTTTTTAAGTATAAAAATCCAATACTAAATTTTTAGTATTGGATTTTTTATTTTTCGTAAAAAACATCTTTAACATAAAAAACGGTATCAATAAACTTTAAAACACCATTTTCAGTTAAGACATTTTCATCGTGGAGATCTTCAAGAATAATTCCTATATCAGGATTGTAATAATCATTGTTTTTAGTATTTAAAAAACCATTTGAAAACATGAATTTTTTAACTAATTCCAAGTCGGTTTTTTCGGTTGCTTTTACAAAAGATTGCTCAACAACTGCATAAATTATATCTTGATTTTTATAAAATCCCAGTAGATTATAGGCAGTATCAGGAAAGAAATAATTATTTAAGAGTAAGTTGTTGAAATAATCTATCCAGGAATTATAGTAAATAGAATCATTTAATTTTATTACATTTTTCCCATCTTTTAGATATACTTTTTGTTCAGCACCTTCAGAAACATAGTTTTCGATGTTAATATCTAAAATCCAAAGATTATTTTCAGTTGCAAATTTTTCTAAGGTTTTTGCTTCTTGTTTTTTGAAGTGCTTGAACTCTTTAGCCATTTCGCTTGAGCTTTTGCTTCTGCTAAGGTAACGGGTTGCTGCTTGGATAATTGCTCCATGCTTAACTTTGCTCTTTCCTGAAATGATAAGTTGTAATTCATATTTCATATTATAAAATGTAAAAGTATTACATTTTATTAAGTTATCAAAAAAGCCTCAATATTTGTAGTTTAATGATTATAAATTATTATTTTTTATATTGCTTCAAAACCAAAAATAAAGGATAAGAAATCAGCGTAATTCCAACAATAACTGCAAAGCTCTTAGGATCACTAAAAATAAATCCAATTAGTATAGCTAAAGAGGCAACGATAGCTAAAATAGTGGTCCAGGGATACCAAAATGATTTGTATGGCCTTAGTAAATCTGGTTCTGAAGTTCTCAGTCTTATAAGTGCAAAATAGGCGAGTCCCCAAACGATAATCGAAATGAAAGCAGCGAAAGTAAAAAGCAATTCAAAAGAGCCAACGAAGATGATTAAAAATAAACTGAATACGGAGGAAACCAAAAGTGCCACAATTGGTGTTCCGCCTTTATTAACCATTGTTCCCTTTTCGATAAAAAAACCATCCCGGCTCAAGCCGTATAAAATTCGCGGCGGAATCATCATAAACGCATTCAGAATACTGATTAGCGAGAAAATAGAAATTACAGTGACAATGATAGCCCCATTTTTTCCGAAGATAATATTGGCAACATCTGCTGCAGCTAAATTTGATTTTGCGACGTTCTCAATTGATAAAACGTGAAAAAAGGCCGCATTGACTAAAACATAAATAGCAATAACCAAAAGGACGCCACTGTATAATGATTTTGGAATATTTTTACTTGGATTATCATTTTCCTCGGCAAAAAAGCAAACGCTGTTCCAGCCATTATAAGTTCCGATGATAAGCTGTAACGATTTAAAAAAACCAAATATAAGTCCGATTTGGAAGAACGAATTGTCTTTAGGAATCGGAGCTAATTGTACTCCGGAATACATGAAACAAGCCACAACCAAACAAACAAAACAGATCACTTTAAGAAAGCTCGTAATTTGCTGAATGGCACTTCCGTTTTTTACACCGCTTAAATGCAACAATACAAATGCAATTAAAAGTGAAATAGCCATTACTGTAGAATAGCTTTTTAGACCCGGAAACAAAATGATCAAATATTCGCTGATTACGATGCAGTAAAAAGCGGGCGGAATCGCATTGGTAATATAATCAAACCATCCTGACAAAAAACCGGCATAATCTCCAAAAGCTCTTTTAATATAATTGTAAGATCCTCCAGCTTTGGGAAGCATTGTAGCAAGTTCAGCATATGAATTGGCTCCAATTAGAACATATAAACCACCAAAAAGCCAGGAAGCAATAATCAACCAATAATTGTCTAACATTCCGGCAATTGTTCCGGGTGTTCGCAGAATTCCAACTCCAATTGTTCCTCCAATTAATACTGCAATGTTAAAACTTAATCCGAGTGTTTTTTTTAATTGGTTTGGTTTGGAATCTGACATTGAATTTTGTTTTGTTGAAATTAGAATGTTTTTGGCAAAAGTAAAGATATTTAAAGCACTTTCTTCTCTCAAAACGAAAAACCTCATCTATTGCTAAATGAGGTTTTAAAGGTTTTATAAATTGGGATTCTGTTTCTTTTTATTTTTTTGCTTTCAGATATTTATCCAAAAAGGCGAGTGTTTTCTTCGATGTAGTGATTTGATTTTCTTTTTTCTGAAAACCATGACCTTCATCCGGATAAACAACATACTCGACGGGAACGCCATTTTTCTTCACACCGGCTACTATTTCATCACTTTCGACAGGCAGGACTCTAACATCATTTGCTCCCTGAAAAACAAGTAATGGTTTGTTTATTTTTTGATAATTGAATAATGGAGATATCTTTTTCAGGCGTATACTATCAGATGTATAAGGATCTCCCAATTCATCATAAAGTGCGACACGAAAGGCTTCCCAATAGGGCGGAATACTTTTTAAAGTTCTAATCCAGTTGGCAACACCAAACAAGTTTACGCCCACTTTAAATTCTTCAGGATGAAATGCCAACGCACCTAAAACCATACAGCCACCATAACTTCCTCCATAAATACCAATTGAGGTTGAATCGATATAATTTTGTTGTGCCAGCCATTTTTTGCCCCAAATACAATCTTTTAGGTCACCGTTGCTATGGTCTTTGTTGTCTAGTTTGTAAAACGTTTTTCCGTAACCGTTGCTACCGCGATTATTGACTGCCAAAACTGCATAACCATGATTAACCAAATATTGAATACTGTTTGAATATCCAATTCGGCTTTGTCCTCCCGGTCCGCCATGAACCCAGATCAATGCCGGCACCTTGCTGTTTTCTGATGCCTGTAAAGGTTTATAATAAATTGCCGGGATTTCTTTTCCATCAAAAGATTTAAACCGGACTACTTCTGCTTTTACAAGATCATTTTGATCTATTTTCTTGCTTAAGGTTGAGGTTAATTGTTTTAAAGTTTTAGTTGGAATATCATATACATATAAATTTGCGGAACTTGTACTGCTTCCTACTGTCAATAATAATTTGTTTTCACTGTTAGATATAATTACGTTTTGAACATCTCCATCTTTCAAATCAGGAAAGTCTATCTTTTTTCCGGTTTTATGGTCGAAAAGAATAACCTTATTTTTACCGTCATCGTTGATGAAAACGATATGATATTTTTCATTTTCGCTTAGGCTCATATAATTCACATCCCATTTGTCTTCGAAGATTTTTTCAGATTTTCCTGTGTTTAAATTGTATTTTACCAAATAACTAAATTGACTGTCATCGTTAGTGGAGTAGTAAAAGATACTATCATTTTTTTCAAATGCCATCGGAATCCAGCTAGCTTCTTTGTCGGAACTGATTTTTTTAGTGGTTTTGGTTTTACTATCGTAAATATGCAGTTCATTTTTATCTGTTGTAATTTCTTTTGTTAACGCTATATATCTTTCCGTTTTACTAATTACCGATGGAGTTAAACCTGTCTCGTTTTTATATAAAATGGCAGGCTTCCAACTAAGCGTGTCCAATTTCATAATATCAAAATATTTCACATCTCGCTTATTGCTGCTTATGTACATATTTTTCTTGTCGAGACTCCAGCCAACAAAACTATTGGCGCTATTGGGCCAGGGTGTAATATCTTTTACAGAAGCATCGGTTCTATTCATTAGATAGAGGTGTGTATTTTCATTTCCTCCTTTATCAGATGAATAAATAAATTTTGAACTGCCGGGCAAATAATCAACAGCATAATTGCTTTCTGTTTTAGATTTTGTAAGTGCAACAGAGGTGGTGTCTGCAAGATTTAATTCATACAGATTTGCAATTCCGGTAACATTGCTATTAATTAAAATTTTAGTTTCATCCTTATTAAAACCAGCCGCACCAATTGCTTTGGTGTCATAAAAATCTTCTACAGCATATTGTTTGGATATTCTTGCTTCTTCTTTATTTTCTTCTTTTTTGCACGAATTGAATATTAGCAAAGAAAAAACGCCAATTATAATAAACTTTTTTTTCATTTTATATGGTTTTAAATTATTGGTTATCAGTTGTTAATAATCAAATTTAAACAAAAAAAGTATTGCGTAGAAAATAAAAAACCTCATCTATTACTAAATGAGGTTTTTATTGAAATTTAAAAACCAAAACTTCTTCTGCTTTCAAAGAATGAAGAGACAGAAAAAGCTTTGGGTAAAAAAATCTAATTCAAATTTTTAGAACTTGTATCGTAAACTTGTCATAATTTGACGAGGAGCGATAGGGTTCACACTATAATTTTCGTGAACTGTATAATTTAATTCGTTTGTTATGTTTGATAATCTGCATAAGATGGAGAATTTTTTCCATTCATATCCAAGAGAAGCATCTACAGTAACATAACCTTCCAAAGGAATATCACGATCTCTAATTGTTACTGTATATGTTTTTGGATTGGTCGAAGGTGTGTTTTCTGTCCATAAATAATCATCATTCCAACCTCCTGTACGATCTCCAACATAATTTCCAATCGCTCCAAAAGTTATTCCTTTTAATAAACCACTAGGTAATTTGTAAAAAAAACTCAAATTGGCAGTGTTTTTTGGAGTTCTTGCTAAAACATTTCCAACAACAAGGCTACCACTTGTTCCGGATGATTTAGATACTTTGGTTTCATTAAAACTATAACCAGCCATAATGTTCAAACCTTCTACAGGTGTCGCTGTAATATCTATTTCAACTCCTTTTCCTTTTGTTGCTCCAACCAATTCTTTTAGATTAGTATTAACGTTTTGTGTAATACCGTCTGATAAATATTGAGCCGTTTGTGCTAAATTATTATTCGTAATTTGGTATACGGTTAGGTTTGTTGTCAAAAAACCTCTAAAGAAATCTTTTTTCACACCAACTTCATATTGATCTATAATTGATGGATCTAATGGTTTTGAATCTACGGTTGTTCCTGTATTTGGAGTAAAAGAGTTTGAATAACTTGCAAACAAAGACAAATCTTTAGTAGGCTGTACTACCAATCCTGCTTTTGGTGAGAAAGCTTTGTTTATAGTTTTAGCACCAGTTACAGGTAATGCATCTTCGTACGCAGTTGTAATGACATTTACATTATTCTTTTTCTCTATCACTTCTTTTGTAGTGGTAGCTTCGCTTTGCTGCCATGACCAACGTAATCCCGCCAGAACTTTTATGTATTGATTTACCGAAACTAAATCTTGAAAATAGGCTCCAAAACGTTGCGTTTCTGTACTTGTCAATTGAGTAGTTCTTGTTGGATAAGGAATAACAGTACTTTGTGTGCTATAATCATAAGTATATAAGTTTATAGCGGTAGCTTCTGTTGTTAAAAGGTCTGCAGGTTTTCCAGGAGCATAGAATCCAAAAGTATAATTTGGAGCAAGAGAATTTTCGTAATCAACTCCGGTAAATATTTGATGTTTGATGCTTCCTGTTTTAAAATTTCCCTGTAAACTTAATTGGTCACCAAAAATTTGTTCTGCACCGTCAGCTTTTGTTAAACCACGTTTCCAGTTTCCATTAGCTTCAATTGTGCTTAACTGTGCTGTAGAGGTTTGTGTTCTTCTGTAAGATTGATAAGAAGAATTAAAGCTCAATTTCCAGTTTTTGTTAAAGTCATGATTAAACAATAAGGAAGCACTAGAAGATTTAGTGTTTGCAGTTGACCAAAGCGCTCCGAAGAACTCGTTACGAGGTAAGTCTAAAATTGTTTTTCCATAGATTCCGGTACCAAAATCAGGAGTCCAGTCGGCACTTAAATAATCCCCTTGTAATGTAATTTGGGTTTTATCTGAAAGATGGAATAAAAAGGAAGGGTTGATATAAATACGCTCGTTTTTCACATAATCTCTAAAACTTTCAGAGTTTTCATAAGATCCGGTAAATCTGTATGCTATAGATTTGTTTAAAGGACCATAAAAGTCAATAGAAGGTTTGTAATAAGAATAACTCCCCATTTGCATAGATACTTCACCACCCTGTGTAAATTTTGGCGTTTTAGTAACCAGGTTCATAATTCCACCTGGTGCAACATTTCCATATAATAAAGCAGAACCACCTTTTAGGAATTCCACTTTTTCTAAAGAAGAAACTTCTGGTATTGAACCTGCATTATATCGGAAACCATTTTTAAACATATTATTGGCACTCATATCATATCCTCTTGAAAAGAATGATTCCTGAGCACCACCACGTGCAGATCCTACATAAACACCGTTTAGATTTTTTACTACTTCACTTAGTCTTATTGCTTGTTGCTGTTCGATTACTTCGCTACCAATAACCTGAACGCTTTGTGGCAAATCCATAACTTTAATACCGGAACGTGCTGCTTCAATCGGCTTTTTAGGTTTATTTGGTGTAATTAATACCTCATTAAGGATTTCTCCTTTTTTATTTTTTACCGTATCATTTACAGAAGAAGTATTTTCTGCTGTTGTGTATTCCTGACTATATGCGGCAAAGCTAAGAAATGACAAAGCAAGGAGTAAACTATGTTTCATGTTCTTTATTTAGATTTAATAAAAATAATTTTTGTGCAAATATAAGTCTACTTAATAGTTTTAACAAAATTTAACAATGTATTTTATTGCTTAATATTGTATTATTTTTACCTTAAGATTGCCTTAAGATATTGTGTTTTTTATTTTTATTCATTATGAATAAGAATTAATTACGGATGTGATATAAAGCCTGTTTACAGTCCTAAACTCTTGAAAAGAAAAAAACCTTGCTCAATGAACAAGGTTTTAAACTAAGACTAATTTTGCATTAAAAAATAAAAGGTATTATTATTTTACTGTAATTAAGTATGTAGCCATTTTCCAGATTTCGTCGTATTTTTTGCCATTATGCTCGCCTGAAGCTTTTTCAGTATAAGCAAATTCGACCATATAGTTTCCTGGCCAGATTGGTGTAAATGAAACTTCTCCGTTTTCATTACTCCATAATTCTTTTTCCCAACCGTTTGGAGCAATCACTTTCATTTTTTGCTCTTTGGCAATTTTGCCTTCATACAGAGCATTTACATTGATTTTTGTATTTTGTTTTGCAGCGATCGCATCTTTAGAAAATAAACTGATAATATTTGAGTTTGCAGCGGCTTCATTTCCTTTTGCAGCATTACCAACCGTAACGGTAGCACTTGAATTGTAATCTAAAACCATAGTTCCGTAAACATCTTTTACTTTATGATGCATTACAATCGTATAAACTCCATCTTCATCAGGCGTAAAAAAAGCCTGGTATTTATTATCTAAAGCTTTTGCCGTAAGTTTAATTTCTTTTTTTGATGGACTAATTACGACTAGTGAAAAATCTTTTAAATCTGAAAACCATTTGTCAGCTTTGGTGATATCATTATCGGAGAATTCTCCAAAGTAAACAGAAATTTCCTGTGCTTTTCCTTTTGTTCCTGTTGCTTTAGTTTCGATCCAAAGTGCGTGAGCAAATAATTGCGGACTTGCCACTAGTATAAAAAGAAATAAGGTGATTTTTTTTAAAGTATTTGATTTCATAAGATCAGTTTTAAATTGTTAAGTATGATATTTTCTACAAACCTAAAGCTTATTTAGAATAATTAAAAATAAAAAGAGATTAATTTAAAAATTAACCTCTTTTTTTGAAGTCTTAATGAGTCGCAAATATTTAGAATTTATAAGTAAAACTTGCAACAGCATTTCTAGGTTTTTGTGGATTTAAAGTAGACCATCCACCATTGAAATAATCTTTATTGGTCATATTATTAATGTTTAAGGCAACGCGGAATTTATTTGTGTTGTAAAACACAGAACCATTAAGAACAGTATATTCAGGTAGTACAAATTTTCCGGTAACAGAACTATTCAGAATTGCATTTTCACTTGCATAATTCCCTCCAAAACCAAGACCGAAATTTTCTAAAGTACCTCCATCAAATTTATAAGTTACCCAAAGATTCACTAAATTTTTTGGTCCTGCCCAAAAAGGCCTTTTTCCTTGTTCTAACCAAACATTTCCTTCATCTCCTTGTGTAATTTTACTATCATTATAACTGTATCCGGCAATAATACTTAAGCCTTTTATTGGCACAGCATTCAAATCAAATTCAAAACCTTTGCTTTGTGCTTCGCCTCCTTGTGCGTTGTACATAGGGTTGCTGGTCACTAAATTGGCAACGTTGATATCATAATAACTAATAGTTCCGGTTAATTTATCTGAAAAAAGATCAGCTTTTACTCCAAATTCTAATTGATTGGCATGTTCGGGTTCAAAAGTTTGAGTTCCTATTATATTTCCGTCATCATCGTAGTTCACGCCCGGAGCAATATTTCTAAAACCATTCATATAATTCGCAAAAACAGATAATTTGTCCTGAATAGGCTGGTACACTAATCCGAATTTTGGAGATAACGCTGTTTGTGTATAATCATCACCATCTGCATTTGCATTTCCTTCAGTATCAAAATAGTCAACTCTCAAACTTGCCATAGCCAATAATTTTGGCGTAATATTTAATACATCAGAGGCATATGCACTATAAGTTGCATCTTGCGGATTGTAATTTCCGGCAGGCTCATTGGCAAGAAGCCTGTCGACAGAAGTCTGCGTTAAAAAATTAGGAGCTTCATCATCAAATTGTCTTACTTCACCTTGTGCGGTAAGATTGTACAATTTTCCATATCCGGAACCTCCGTACATTACATTTCTGTCAAAATAATCTAAACCAACAACTAAGCGATTACGCATTTGTCCGATTTTGAAATCGCCAATAAAATTTTGCTGAATATCAGTTGTAATAGTCTGCGATTGCTCTTTTGTGATCCATAATCCAAAATCACCATTTCCGTCTTCATTATCGTAGATATAAGAATAATATCCTCTTGATTTAGAAGAACTTCTTGATAATACGGTTTGCGAAGTCCATTGATCCGAAATTTTATAAGTCATTTGGCCTTGTAAACTGAATCTTGGATTTTTCATCCCTAAATCATTGCTGTAAAAAGACAAATTGGTGTTATAATTTAATTCGGCCAAATTGGCAAATTGCAAGGGTGCATCTCTTCCCAAAAACAGCATTGAAGGCGTTGTTTTTTCTTCGTGCATAAATTCAGTATTGATAAGGAAGGACAATTTATCATTTACTTTATAAGATAGGGAGGGAGCTACAAAAAAAGAGGTACGGAATCCGGCATCCTGAAAACTGTTTTCAGTTTGGTAAGCCGCATTAATTCTAAAAGCAACATTATCGGCATCATCAAGAGGCGTATTGATATCGGCAGTTACCCGGTTTAAACCAAAACTTCCCACGATATAAGAAGCCTCTCCACCAAAACCGCTATATGGTTTTTTAGTAACCGTATTAATAAGTCCACCGTAACTTACTAAACTGCTTCCGAATAATGTACCGGATGGTCCTTTGATTACTTCAATTCGTTCTATATTTGCCGGATCTAAACTTCCATTTGTCAAACCTGGTAATCCATTTACAACGTTGGCCTGAACTTCAAAACCGCGCAAAGAATAATAAGAACCTCCATCGCCACCGCGTCCTGTAGATTCCCATAATTTTTGGATTCCAGGTACGTTTTTTAAAGCATCTTCATAATTTGTAATCGCTTGTTCTTTCATTAATTCAGATGAAACAATATTGTAAACCTGAGGATTTTCAACGTTTTTCAAAGGCATTTTAGAAACATAAGTACTTTGTTTCGGGAAAGCTTTTCCTCTGTTATTGGTTATGATAACTTCTTTTAATTGTTTGTTGGAAACTTTTAATTGCAAATTAAGAGTAGAAGTTTCATTAGTTGCAACAATTACGTCCTGCTCTAATGTTTCGTATCCTGTTAAGGAAACCTGCAAAGTGTAAGTGTTTGGTTTAACTCTGTTGAATTCAAAAGCACCATCTTCATTACTAACAGTTCCGTATTTTGAATTTTTAAGAATAATATTAACACCAACTGCCAGTTCTCCGTCAGAAGTTGTGATCGTTCCTTTGATTTTTCCGAAGTTTTGCTGAGCAAAAGTATTATTTGTAAAAATGAGAAATAAACAGATAATAGCAAGAATATGCTTTTTACTGTGGTTTAAATAATTCATGATTTTTTTATTTTTGGATTAATTTCGAATTGTTTTTATTTAGAATTAATAAAAACAGTGCAAATGTAGAAATTAATATTTCCTTAACAAATATTATTTTATTTGATTTGATGCCCTTTTTGTTATATAATTGTCAATTTGTTTTTTTTGAATATGGTTATTTGAATTTTATTGAAAAACCATTAAAAAGGTAAAAGTTCGTTGTTAAAAGCCTTAATTTTGCAGGCGAACAAAATGACACAATTTCATGATCATTCCCTTTTTAAAAAAGATACAAGGTTCTCCAAAAGGATTTAGGTTAGCCAATACTGTATTTTTTTTCCTTTCCGGATTTGGATATTCTTCATGGGTATCCCGAATTCCACATATACAGGCAGAATTACATTTATCTGAAGCTGAATTTGGTGCTGTTTTATTTGCATTTCCCATTGGTTTAATGCTCACAATGCCTTTCACCGGAATGTTATTAAATAAATACAGCAGCCGTTATATTATGCTGTTAGGAGCAATTATGTTTAATATTGTCCTGTCTTTGCCCGGTTTAGTTGCTTTTGTATGGCAATTGGTTATAGTGCTTTTAATCTTTGGAGCTTCCCGTAATATTTTTAATTTATCCATTAATGCACAATCTTTGGAAGTTCAAAAATTATATCCAAAATCAATTATAACGCGTTTTCATGCTGTTTGGAGTATCGCCGTTTTTTCGGGAGCTGGTTTAGGCTATGTAATGGTCACACAGCATATTGCGCCGTCCTATCATTTATTGGGAGTAAGTGTTTTTATGATGGGACTTACAGCTTGTTTTTATCCAATGAGTATTCATAATGAGCCTGTACCGGTTAAAAAGAAGTTCTTTTCAATGCCGGAAAAAAACCTGGTCAAGTTTGCTTTAATCTGTTTTGTCTCGATGGCGTGCGAAAACACCATGTACGATTGGAGCGGTATCTATTTTAAAAATATATTACATGCGTCTCCTAAATTAACCAGTGCTGCATTTGTATTTTTTGCAACTGCTGTAACGCTTGGACGTTTGTTTGGAGATTATGGTGTAATGAAATTTGGCACGAAACGAATTCTGTTTTACAGCGGGATATTAATCACAGTAGGTTTTGGTATTTGTTTTATTCTGCCTTATGCGTATCCAACTATTTTTGGCTATGTTTTAATTGGAGTTGGTGTTTCCTGCGTGGTTCCGTTAGTATTTAGTATTGCCGGACGATCCTCAAAACTAAGCAGTGGTTCTGCCTTAACTTCTATATCTACAATCGGTTATCTAGGGTTTCTATTAGTTCCGCCAATGGTAGGTTTTATCTCTGAATATCTAAGTATGAAATGGGCGTTTTTGATTATGGCACTTTTGGGGATACTGATGATTTTGATGGTGAATAAGATTGGGGAGAATGAGTAGTTTTTTGAGTTACTAAGATTCTAAGATTCTAAGCTTCTGAGGTTCTAAGATTTTTGTCAACGCAATTTTTTATCTAGACTGGACTGAAGTCCAGCCCTATAAAATGCGTCGAACCTATGGTTCTTTTTTGATGTTGTAATGTCGTCCCGAAGCTTCGGGATTAATCCGCTGAAGTTGTCAATTTGAAATTGAATTAAGATAATCGTCCCATTTCTGTTTTTCAATGATATAAGAGTATTGTAAACCCTTTTCATAGATTCTTATTTTGTTCTTAAATTGAAGCCGTATCTACATAAAATAAATCCAATTCTTCTTTTTTATTTAAGAAGTGAATAGAATAAACAGCGGTTGGGCAACAGCAATATCCAGTTTTTTTGGCATTTAAAAACACTTTATCAAAATTTTCAAGTTGCTGCTTGTTTATAACTTTAAATTCTTTTTTTGAGACGAAAAATTCAACATCTGTTATTCTTCTTTTTGTAGTTGTTATATCGTACAGTTTAATAATTATTTCAGTACTGTTAGATTTTGTTTTGTTAAAGGAAAAATTATCAATGATATCTTCTAATGTATTTTCAATTTTTGAATTACAACTTACAATCAGAATTGAAGTTAGAATTAAGAGGAAAGTTTTTCTCATTGTTCAATAGCAGCTTCAGTACGATATTCAAATAAGATTAGTACTTTTTTTATTTATTACTTTTTAATGACTCACAATTTTGCAATGAATTTTTCAATTCTAATTCTTTTCTAAATTTTTCGGGTAATTGCAATTTATGGTAACAAAAATCTTTTATTTCATAGACCTGAGTTTCTTTATTAAATAAGATTGCCTTTGGTGAATCATAATCTGAATTATAATACCAAACGTCAAAATTTATGTCGACATATAAAGACCAATAATGATATTTGCTGAAAGTTTGATTTAGGCTTTGTTGAAATAGTATTTTGTTTTTCGAATTTCTAATGGCAAATATTAGCGAGCCATCTTTTAATTCTTTAACTAAAAGATTTCTTTGTTGATATGGATTTGAATAAATCCCAGCTTCATAAATAAATCCCGATTTGAGGTTTTTATAATCCAATCCAGGATCACCACACGATATAAAAAGAGAAAGTAAAAGAATAGGAAAAAATAGAATTTTTACTTTTTTTATAATTTTAAACATTTTACTTCTTATTTTTAACCATTTACAAAAAATTCTACTTCTTAGTCATAACAAACTTCTCTTTCGTCATTTTCCCTTGCAAATTCCCTGAAATTTCAGCCGTCAAAGTATTATTAGCTCCTTTTGTATAAGTAATTTTTTGAGGATAATCGTGCGATGGATTTTCGAAAACCAATTTGTTTTCGCTTTCTGTAGTCGAGCCAAAATCGATGGCTTTGTCGTTGTTTTGTCCGTTTACGGCTGCGCTGTATAACAACATTTCTCCTTTTTGTGCTAAGGTTATTTTTTCAGAATGTAAAGTGTCATCGTTTTTTATGAAATATGAAGTCGCAGTAAAAGTACTATCGTTTACTTTTTTCCAGCTTTCTGTCAAAACACCGTCTTGCGATTTATTTTCCCAGGTTCCAATAAGCCAGTCGGCCAGTTTGATTTTATCTTTTTCAACAGTTTCTGCTTTTTTACAAGAAACAACGGCTACTAAAACAAGTAAAAGAGTGGTTTTTTGAAACATATTTTTGGTTTTTAGGTGTTAAATAGATATACTAATGTATGAAAAAAAAGTTTATCATGACTCAACCGAAGGGAATAGGCGAATCAATTCAATAATTTTTATTTCAGGCAGATTCTGCTGATTTAAGAAGATTAATTTTGATTTAAAAATATATAAATCTGCGCACATCTGCTTAAATCTTTTTTAAATCTGCGTGAAATAAAAATTATTGAATTGATTCTTTATCCCTATAGTTATCGAGTGGATAAACAATTAAATACTTTCTGTTAAAATGGCGTAAACCAATTCTTTAGTAGGTTTTTGATCTTTTAATTTTGTCCGGACGTCATCAAAAGTGACTTTGAAATCACAACCCAGTTTATAATCGCTGCAACCGTAAGCTGTGTTTCCTTTTAGAACCGTTCCTTTTTTGCATTTAGGGCATGCTAATGCATCCGATTTCGCTTCAGGTTTTGCTTTTGGAGCTGTTTTTTTTGCTTCTAATTTAAGTTTGTAATTTTCCTCAAAACGAATCAAACCTTCTACGGCACCGGCTTCGGTTTTAAAGCCTTTTATGTTTACGGTTGAGCCTTTTTGAAGCAATCTCATATATTGACTCTCCGTTATCTTTTTATCAGCAAAAACATAAGGCAATACAAAATCACAACCCGATTTATATTCAGAACATCCGTAAGCCGATTTTCCTTTGATCAGATTTCCTTTTTTACATTTAGGACAGGCTTCTGCCAAAATTCCCGCAGCTTTTTTTTGCTCGACTTTTACCGCTTCTTTTTGAACATTTCCGGCATGCGAAATATTGGCGTGTCTAGTTTCGCTTCGGACTTCAGTGACCAATGCTTCGACCATGCGTTTCATGTTTTTAATAAAGGCGCCAGCAGTAAAAGTACCTTTTTCAATATCTTTCAATTGCTTTTCCCAGGAACCCGTCAATTCTGCCGATTTGATTAATTCATTCTGAATCGTTTCAATAAGCTGAATTCCGGTTGGGGTTGGCAATACTTGTTTTTTATTTCGAACGATATACTGGCGCTTAAAAAGCGTTTCAATAATGTTCGCGCGCGTAGACGGACGGCCAATACCGTTTTCTTTCATCAATTCGCGCAAATCTTCATCATCAACCTGTTTACCGGCGGTTTCCATGGCACGCAGTAAAGTTGCTTCTGTAAACTGATTCGGTGGTTTGGTTTCTTTTTCTAAGAATGAAGGTTCGTGTGGTCCTTTTTCGCCTACAACAAAACTTGGCAATAGATCAGCTTCTTTTTCCTTGGCATTTGGGTCTTCAAAAACAACACGGAAACCTTTTTTCAAAATCTCTTTCCCGGTGGTTTTAAACAGTACTTCGGCAGCTTTACCAATTACTGTCGTATTGGCCACCAAACAATCATCATAAAAAACCGCAATAAAACGTTTTACAATTATATCATAAACCTGTTGTTGATTGTACGGTAAATTGATTTCTATTCCGGTTGGAATAATCGCGTGGTGATCCGTAACTTTTTTATCGTTGAAAACCTTTGGAGATTTCTTTATTTTTTTCTCTAAAATCGGCTGTGTCAAAGTACTGTAATTCGATAATTTTTGCAGAATTCCCGGTACTTTCGGGTAAATATCACTTGGCAGGAAAGTCGTATCAACTCTCGGATATGTCACTACTTTTTGCTCGTACAAACTTTGCGCAATTTTAAGCGTTTCATCTGCCGAAAATCCGAATTTTGTATTGCAGTATACTTGCAATCCTGTTAAATCAAACAATTTGGGAGCGAACTCGTTTCCGTTCTTTTTTTCAACCGAAACGATTTCGAATTCACTTTCTTTGACTTTATTCGCTAAAATCTCTCCATCTTCTTTATTGAGAAAACGGCCTTCTTCATAACTAAAAAGTGTTTCTCTGTATAAAGTCTGTAGTTCCCAATAGGGTTGAGGTTTAAAATTCTCAATTTCTTTAAAACGCTCCACAACCATTGCTAAGGTTGGTGTCTGCACGCGGCCGATAGACAACACTTGCTTGTAACCGCCATGTTTTACGGTATACAAACGTGTAGCATTCATTCCGAGTAGCCAATCGCCAATCGCTCTGGAAAATCCGGCGTAGAATAAATTATCGTAGTTGGCAGAGGGTTTTAAGTTTTCAAAACCTTCTTTTATGGCTTCTGTTGTCAAAGACGAAATCCACAAACGCTGCACTTCACCTTTGTAGTTGGCTTCGTTCATCACCCAACGCTGAATCAATTCTCCTTCCTGCCCGGCATCCCCACAGTTTATAACCACTTCGGCTTTGTCAAATAGACTTTTTACAATTTTAAATTGCTTTTGGATTCCTGAATTTTCAACTACTTTGGTTTCAAATTTCTCCGGTAGCATGGGCAGGTTGTTTAAATCCCAGCTTTTCCAGTGCGGTTTATAATCGTTGGGTTCTTTTAAGGTACATAAATGACCAAAAGTATAGGTCACAGCATAACCATTACCTTCGTAATAACCATCGTGCTTAGTATTGGCACCCAAAACGGATGCGATTTCACGTGCTACACTTGGTTTCTCGGCAATACAGACCTTCATTTTCTCTTTCTTAATTGGAAAGCGAAATTAGGGATTTTTTATAAGAAAGGTGCTAAGTTGCTATCCCGAATCCTCGGGACTGAGATACTAAGTTTTTTGTATTGTAGTTAAGAAGCTGTATATGAAGTTTTTTAGAGGAGGATTTATTCAATCTCACAGCGACGTAGAGTTTTCTCTCGCAGATTTTGCAGATAAATGTATCAAAAAAAAATCTGCAAAATCTGCGAGAGAAAATTATATTATTACCTTTCTATATTGTGAGTTACGAAAAAAACTCCAACATCGTTTTCAATGAATCTTTTGAATGCATTTTCTCACCATTTTCAAGTGATTCCTCTGCAGCTTTTGACGCTCTTTCACGCATATTTGATTCGTAATTGGCAAGAGCTTCGTGAATTGTTGCAAATTGATCAGAAGTCAGATTTTCGCTTAATTCCAAAGCATCAAGCATAGCCATATTTGCACCTTCACCTGCAAAAGGGGGCATTACATGGGCTGCGTCGCCAATGATGGTTACATTAGGCAAAGTTTCCCAGGTCTGATCTAGGCGGATGCAATTAATGGCCCGCGGAATAAAAGGTACCGAAACATTTTCGAATAATTCATGCCAGACAGTACTCCATTCCGGATACGCTTTTTTAAACCATTCTAAAACTTGTTCTTTATCAGCGTAGTCTAAACCACTGTAGATAGACCAGTTTTCATCAGCTTTAAAGCTGGCGTAAAAACCAAGAGCGCCGTCACCTTTTTGTCCCATTAAAATGTTTTTTTCATTTCCGAAGGCCATTATTTTACCTCCCTTTATTACCGAATGCAGCTGTGGTGCCGCCTTTTCAGAATCGTAAATATTGCCCTCCAGCATTGTTATGCCTGAATAAAATGGTTTTATATCTGTGATGTAGGGACGGATTTTAGAATTGGTACCATCAGAACCAATTACAATATCGGCGTAAACGGATAGACCGTTTTTGAAATGCAGTAGCCAGCCTTCGTTTTGTGGTTCCATCGAAATAAAATGGCTGTCCCAAACTACGGTTTCAGGCTGTAAAGATTCCAGTAATATTTTTCGGAGCACGCCGCGGTCAATTTCAGGACGGAAATATGCATTGTCGAAATCTTCCTTAAGATTCGTTTCGTGATCGCTGTAAAATACTTTTGCCTGTTCGTCTAAAATGAGTGTTTTATCTGCACCAGGCATAAAGTTAGTTCTAAATTCTTCAAATAAATTGGCTTTGCGAATAGCTGCTAAACCTGAGTCATCATGCAAATCCAATGGTGAGCCTTGCACTCTTGCGTTTTTATTTAAATCTCTTTCATATACTTTTACATCTACGTTTTGCAGTAGTAAAAGTCTGGCTAATGTAAGTCCGCCTGGACCGCCGCCAATGATTGCGACTTGTTTATTTTCTAGTAACATTCCGTTCAATTTTAAATTAATTTCGTTCCGTTTGGCTTCTCAGCCTTTGGTTGGAACAAAATTATTGTTGTTTTAGAACGGATAATAGTATAAATCGGTCATCTTTATTTTTCAGCAGTTCGCTGGGTACAACGCCGGAGAATTTTTTTATTTCTTTGATGAAATGCGTTTGGTCTGTAAAGTTTAATTCGGGGAAAAGTCTGCCTTTCGCAATATGCTCTAATGATACCTTGAAGCGCAGTATTTTACAAAATGCATTTAATGAAAGTCCGAATTGTTTATTGAAATACCGATTGATTTCACGGCTGCTCCAGAATATTTCTTCTGAAAGCTGTTGTATTTTTATTTCGCCGTTTGATTCGTAAACCAGTTTAAAAAGTTTACGCTTTCTTTCGTCGATTTTGGTAGGCAAAAATTCCTTTAATTTTGTGGCTATTTTAGAATGAAAGGCCTCAAAATCTTTTAAATCATCAGTGGTAAATTCCCAAAAATCATTAGGTAAAACTTTGGCACTATTTAAAATATCGGCAATAGAAGTTTGTAAAAGATATTCAGCTCCCAAGGGTTTAAAACTAATTTTAAAAGCGATTGTATTGGCTGGAATAATCTGTTGCTCAGGCACATTTTCAAGACCAATAAGTGCAACCTGAAATGGCTCCGATTCAGATTGCATAAAAAACAAATCAATTCTTCCGTCTGGCATTAAGACCACTTCCATGGCTTTGTTTGACGGATTATGAAACATCCCAATATTTTCTACAAAGTCAGCAAGTAACTCGTCTGGTTCTACAGCTTTATAATAGAAGTCATTGTTCATAATGGTAATTTTGTGTCGCTTATTATACTAATTTGTACCCCTAGGACAACAAAATCAAATTTATAACAAAAAGTTCAAATCTTTAAAACAAAAAAGGGCAATGACAAACACGATATATCAACAACAATCAAGAAGAACACGGTCATGCACAATCACAAAACTCATCCATAAGACAACTAAGATTATTAGGAAATTAATAATAGTGAATGCTGTGTAATAATTTCTCTGAAAATTGTTTGACTTGTTACTAATTTTTACGGCATAAAACTTAGAAGTAATTGAAATGAAAGCCAACAACACTAATACAATAATCCCTGGATAAAAACCAGTGATTGCAATACCAATTATGCTTAGTATTGCTACAATAAGAGATACTATCATAGATACGGAACTCACAATGCTAAATGTTTTCATTCTCATTTTGATTCTATTTTAGATTAAAAATCTAATTTGAATGCTCTAAAGTACAAAAGTTACTTTTATATACAAAAAACTACAACTTTAAGGTTGTAGTTTTGAGACGTATCCTGTATTCATAATCAATTTTTACTCAGTCTTTTTTTGCAGATTGAAGACAGTACCGGAAGGATCCATTATCCAATGCATGTTTTGTGGAATTTCTTCAATTTCATCACAGGTTTGCACACCGTTTTGTTTTAGATAACTTGTCGCTTCTTCGACATTTGGTACTGTTAATTGTAACCAGGTTTCAGAATGGGTATAATTGTCAACGCAGTCCAGCCAAATGACATTATTCCCGAATTGAACTGAATGTGTCCTTGAAACTGTCGGGTTAGTTATAGGCACTTCTTTAACTTCCAGTTTTAAAATGTCGCGGTAAAATGCTACTGTTTCATCATATTTTTGTTTAGGCAGCTTAATGGCAATATTAATTCCTGCTTCAAATTGTGTTTCCATAATAAAATGTATTTCATTTAATAAATTATTAAATGAAATATAAGAATTTTTTGATTCTTAATGAGGGTTTCGTATTTTTTCCTATCGTTGTTTACACTTGAAATTAAATTTTCTGAGGCAGTATTTTTTAAATGATTCCGGTTATTTCCATAACGGCCCTCAATTTGTTCGGATTGATTGCCGTAAATTCCAAAAGATTCTATTTGCTGATTTGTATTTTCAGTAATTCTAAAGTAATAATGTTAGCCAGTTCCAATCAGCCAATTTTATGAAATTGTACTTTTAATCTCAATAAGTAAATTTTTGGCCTTGCCAATTTGTAGTGCGCAGAAATTGTTCCCAATTCAGACTGTCAGGGTTTGTTTGGCGGCTCCATAGCAAATCACGATTTTTATCGTAATAACCATATTCAACTGCATATTCTGCCATTCCTACTATTTCGCGCACCAAAAGCTCATTTGTGCTAAAATCCGGGAAATGATGAAGAAAATCCTCTCGTGTAAATGCAGAACTATATACGGCCTTTTTGCCTGTAACCCGTGTAAAAGTATCGACCATTTCCTGAGGTGAGATAATTTCGCCGATTACCGGTAAAGCCTTACCTGCATATTGACTTGGATTCGAAAAAATTTCTAAAACAGCGGGCCCTGTTGCGGTAAGAGGATCTACAAATGGCGCCCGGAAATCCTTAGGCAAATAAATCGGAAATACAAGCGTATCACCCCTTACAATGGGAGTATAAAACTCCATGAGATTAGTGTAAAAGAATGCCATGTAGATAAACGAGCTTGTAATGGGAAGTGTTCGAATATATTGCTCAATATTGGCTTTGTCTGTAAAGTGCGGTGCAAATTTTTCCCCCTCTGTAATTTTATCTACATTTTCTAAACTACTAAAAATAATGTGCTTTACACCAGCTTCAACTGCCGCATCTGCTAATTGTTTGCCCAATTCAAATTCGTGAGTTTGCGGCGGGGCAATGTTTGGGGTCATTATAAAAACACCATCTGAGCCACGAAACGCTTTCAAATAGTCTTTTTGATAGCCCAGGTCGAGAGGTACACTTATAAGTTCGGCGCCTTGTTGAATTAGGTTAAGCGCTTCTGGTGAATTAACGCGACGGGTAATGCCCCTTACGCGGTAATGTCCGCTCTGTAACAGGGTACGAGCGGCACTTTGTCCTTGTTTGCCCAAAACCCCAACAATAGTAATAAGAGGTTTGTCTTTTTGTGTTTCTATTTTATTTTCTTTTGAATTCGATTCCATACTTAAATTATTAAGATTATTTATAACTATAAATTTTATAGTTACAAAAGTATTTTTAGTTTTATACATTTGCAATAACTATCCATATGGATAGCTTAAAAATTTAAGTATGAAAACAGAGTGTATTGGCGATTATGTAAAACTAAATGGCGAAATTTATCCTTGTACAGTTAGTCTTACTATGGATTTAGTTGGTGGGAAATGGAAAACTGTTATACTTTATCATTTAAAGGACGAACCAAAAAGATACAGTGAACTTCGCAAAGAAATGCCTTCTATTACTGAAATGACATTAAGTTTGCAGCTAAAACAATTAGAGAAAGATGGTCTGGTATCAAGAAAAGTTTATGGAAAAAAACCACCTATTAAAGTGATTTATAGCTTAACTGATTTTGGTAAAACTTTTGTTCCGGTTTTGGAAGCGATTACAGCATGGGGCAATCAGGTCGTTAGTGAGAAAGGAGAGTTTGTTTTTGCTAAATAGTTTTAACATACTTAGTCAACTGGTTATAATTTTGTATGTTCAGTTTTATTCAAATTAGCGGTATTTTGGTTTTACATTTTAAAAACATCAAGTCTCTCCATCCAGGAAATTCCTGACTCCAAAAATGTAAGTCTCGTTTTAACGATTTGATCTGATTTGTCTCTTGGATTTTTAGTTTTAAATCGTGCTGTTGAATTATTAAAATCCAAAGTATATTTTTCATCAAAGTCTTCTTGTTTGTTGGAAGAAAAAGTAATCATATTGTCTTTTGAAGTCCATTTTCCTTTTCCGTATTTATTGACTTCCGGAGGAACACCTCCCTTAATATTCGAATACGAATGAAATACAAATGTGCCATCTTGATTTAGAGTCAATTTGTATTCAATTATATGTTTTCCGTCTGTGTCACTAAGTGTGCGGCTATAATCGCCAGTGAACTGAGTTGATTGTGCGAATAGGGTTAAATTGAAAATTAAAAATAGGATGGTGGTGATTAGTGTTTTCATTATATTTTTTTAAAAGAATAAGATTAATGTTTTTATTCAATCTCGATATATTCAGATTTGTCTTTTTCATTAATCGCAAATCTTTTATTATTGAAGTCAAATTTATTCATTTTTTGTGTTGGTTTTGTTCTAATTTTCTTTGTTCCTCAGATTTGCAATCCGAAACATTTTGGTATAGAATTATACTTTTTTTGAATAACTTTTATGTAAAAAGAATATCGAAATAATAAAAATTAAAACAATCGAAATTTTTACTCCAATAAACGAACAAAAGGTGTAGGATGTTATCATGCTTACTAAAAATTTGACAGCTGAAATTTGATTTTTAAAATAATAGTATATTAAAAAGGGTATGCATATAAAATCAAATACAAGTACAGATAGTGCCAATTCGTATCCTTCGCTTAATTTAGAATTAAATAAATCAATAAGATATGATGTTGCGTATAACAACATTAATAAATTTAAAATCACAATTATTAATTTACTTGATTTGTTCATTATTTTGGTTTAATTACAGAATTTTTCCTGAGCTAGAGTGAGGCTTCTGAAGGAACACTTCGGAGAGCTGGGGACTTTTATAAAGTTTTTAGTTTCTAAGAAGATAAAAAAAACTACGCAAAGTCAGCACTTTTGCGAAGCTTCTAATTATTAACACTTGGAGTTCTTACTTCTGATTTCTTTTTTAAAATGAATAAAATTGTGGTAATTAAAAAAAGAGAGAAAAAGATGTATATATGAAAAACAGCGTTAGTCTTTTTATCCTCTAGATGTTTTTTGTTGTCTAAAAAAAGATCGTCATTTAATATATTTCTCCATACTTTGACAGATTTTGCTTTTCTGGTATAAACATAATTGAAATTATTGTTGTTAAGGGCAAGTCTTCCTTTATAAAAAGTATATATATTATTACCCTGCCAAATTATTTCTTTTTTGATGTTCGAATGCAATAAATTACCTCTAATTACAGTATATTTTGATTTTGTATCAGACGGTTTATTCCCTGAAGTTTCTTCAATAAATGCAGTATCAACTACAAAAAAATCACTTTTCAAATATTTTTCCGGATTAGATAATGCGGTATAATTTTCAAAAGGTTTTTTCACACCTAGCAAAGGCTCTTCATTATTATACCCGCGAACTAATCCTGAAACAAAAATAAAGAAAGACATACACAGATGAAATAATAATGCATACTTCAGATTTCTATATTTTGTAAAAAACGGATGATTTTTTGGATTCATTTTTTTAAGGTTTGGGCTTTGATAATGATGAGATTTTTTATCAGGTTTACAGTTTGTTAGAACGTAAAAAAATATACGAAGTGAGAGCAGAGGAAATCATTCCTCAAAAATAAGCACATTTAATTCAAAAGCCTTACGTGAAACCGTAATTATAATTTTAGAACCATTCATAAAAAGTCAAAAGATTTTTATCAGGTTTATAATTTTTAAGAACATAAAAATTACAAAGTTAGAGATGTTTGCGTACCGCTCCGAAAGGATACTTCGGAGAGCGGGTTAATGTATAGCCTCCACTAGAGCCACCGTCCCGCTAGTGCTCGCAAAGTATTTCATTATTTTATGTTGGCATGGTTGTCTATTTAAAATCTTTTAAGTTTCTGTTCTTTTTCAATTTTCTTTCTGTCATCTTCCATCATTTGCATGTTTTCCATATTGAAAATAATTTTTTGATTTTCTCTCATGTAAATATCAAAATCAAATATTTCTATTCTATCATTAATTACAGTTTCACAATATTTATTGATTTTAAAATCAAAAGTTAACAATGCTCTAATTTTATTTTCTTCAGAAGCAAAAAAATATTGAGAAAATGTATTCAAATATTTTTTAAGTTTTATATTTTTACAAGCATTCGGAGATTTCTTTTCTTCTGATTTATGTCCTTTTCCTTTGTATTTTTCAAGAATAATATTTGTGTAACTTTTATTCAAGCTTGCTCTTATAAAATATAACTTATCATTGTAGAATTTAAGTAGAACGTTTTTAATAACAATATCATCAGTTTTGTAACTTGGGATAAATATTACTTCAGTAGAATCATTTACCGAGGCAACTTCGAGATTGTACCAACTTTTCACATTTTTGTAGTCTGGTTTTATTCGATAAGCAGATTGATCTCCTGCATATTCTTCATTGAGATCCTCATGATTAACTGTAAGATTTTGATATTCATCGAGACTTTCAATTATCGAAATATATGATGAATATGATGGAAGTATCCATTCTAAATCGGAAGTAATTGTCGAATTTATCTGAAAGTCACCAATTCTTGTTGGACAATCTTGTGCATTTGAGTATATTCCAATTAAAATTATGAATAGAAAGTGTTTCATAATATGCTTTTTAAAATTATTTAATTTCCTTTAGCATTGTAAGTAACTCAGGAATTTTATTTACTTGTGACTCTGTCCAGAAATAATGTTCATCATCGGTATTGCCATTATCTTTTAAATAAATAGATATTCTTCTTGTACTTTTTTCAATATAAAAGCTAAATGTAATTTCTCTTGAATTAAAAATGTATGTTACTGATTGGTTTCTTTCAGTTTTGTCTTTAAGGTTTGGAATAACGTATTTTTCTATAAAAAGTATAAATTCTTCCACTTCATTTAAATCAATCCATGAAGATTTGAAATACGTATTATTTGGTCCTGTCATCACATTTCCATATTTAACAGTCATATCCATTTGCAGTGACTTAACATTCTTATTCGATTTCAAATCAATTGCTTCAACTGGAAAAAAAGAAACTACTTCACCAAGTCCGGATTTAAATTCTGCCTTGACATTCCAGTCTTTGTTTATCTGTGTTATCTCAGCGTTATCAATAAATTGTCTAGTTTCTGAATTTGGTTTTTTTTGGGCGTAATTTATTGATACTATTGAGAGTAATAAAAACGTAATTAATATTTTTTTGAATTTCATGATGTAGTTCTATTTAAGGGATTACTTTGTGTTTTCAAAGCTAATCTCTTTTAATTCAATAATATTACGGAAAACCATAAAACCCTCTTCTAAAAACAATTCCCCTAGCCCTGATAGCAGCGGCATCCTTTTTAGGCAAACGAAAACACCCTAATCCAAACCAAAACAATCTGCCTAAAAAGATATAGCGGATAGCAGGAAACAGCTCCTAAAAACCATCATAATTCCACCAAACAATCTTAAGAAACGAAGCCTAAAAAACTCAAAAAGTTAATGATAGAATTTTCAACAAAAATTTCGTAATTTTGCAGTCCAATAAAAAGGAATTAAAAATGTTAGATAGACTTCAAATAGTAAAACAACGTTTCGACGAGATTTCGGACTTAATTATCCAGCCGGATGTTATTTCTGATCAGAAACGTTATGTGCAATTGAATCAGGAGTACAAAAACCTGAAAGCATTGGCTGAAAAGCGTGATGAATATGTGCTTTTGATGGCTAATATAGATGAGGCAAACGAAATTATTGCGGATGGAAGTGATGCAGATATGACCGAAATGGCCAAAATGCAACTAGACGAAGCAAAAGAAAGATTGCCGGAACTGGAGGAAGAAATCAAGTTTATGTTGATTCCGAAAGATCCTGAAGATGCTAAAAACGTGATGGTCGAGATTCGTGCCGGAACGGGTGGGGATGAAGCGAGTATTTTTGCCGGAGATTTGTTTAGAATGTATACTAAATATTGTGAGAACCAGGGTTGGAGAACTTCGGTTGTAGATATGAACGAAGGAACTTCGGGTGGTTTTAAAGAGGTTATTTTTGAGGTTTCGGGAGAAGATGTTTACGGAACTTTGAAGTTTGAGGCAGGTGTTCACCGTGTACAACGTGTTCCGCAAACAGAAACGCAAGGGCGTGTGCATACATCGGCAGCAACGGTTATGGTTTTACCGGAAGCGGAAGAATTTGATGTACAAATTGATATGAACGATGTTCGTGTTGATTTCTTCTGTTCGTCAGGACCTGGTGGACAATCGGTTAATACCACGAAATCGGCTGTACGTTTAACGCACATTCCGACAGGATTGGTGGCGCAATGTCAGGATCAGAAATCGCAACACAAGAATAAAGATAAAGCTTTGAACGTTTTACGTTCTCGTTTATACGAACAGGAATTGGCTAAGAAAGAGGCTGAAGATGCTACAAAACGTACTTCTCAGGTTAGTTCTGGTGACCGTTCGGCTAAGATTCGTACGTACAACTACGCTCAGGGTCGTGTAACGGATCACAGAGTTGGTTTGACACTTTACGATTTAGGAAACATTATGAATGGTGATATTCAGAAAATTGTAGCTGAGCTGCAGTTGGTGAATAATATGGAAAAATTGAAGGAAGCTAGCGAAGTTTTTTAATTTTAGACATTTTAGAACTTTAGAGAATAGAGGAAAGAAGCAAGAATAAAGATTGTTGAGAAAGCCGGACTACTTTGTAGTTTGGCTTTTTTTGTTTTTCTAAGTTGCTGAAACGCTAAGATTCTAAGTTTTCTTTTTAGAGAATAGAGTAAAGAATATAGAAAATAGATTAAAAGCCGGCCTACTTTGTAGTTCGGCTTTTTTGTTTTAAAGTTAGGCGCAATACTACATGGAATAATGATTGCAGTAGGATAATTAATATATTTTTAAAACTTAGAGCCTTAGTGTCTTAGAACCTTAGTATCTTAGAAAAAAAACCTTTTTTTTTCGACATTTTTTTGTCCATATTTGTAAATATTTAAACATGACAAAATAAACCTAACCAAATTATTTATGAAGAAAACTTTACTTTTATTATGCTTCTTAGGAAGCGTTTTTTATGCCCGTGGGCAATCGTATTTTGGATTTCGGGATGATAATTATGCCGGGATTCAGGGGGCGCTTTTTAATCCGTCTGTTATTGTAGATTCTAAATACAAGGCTGATGTTACTCTTTTCTCTGCGAGTTCCACTGCACAGAATGATTTGTATGGCGTTAATTTTGCCGAAGTATTAGACGGCGGTTTTGATCTCCAGGCTGATGCGAGTAAAAACATCAAATCGAATAACAGAGGAAATTTTAATGTCGATATTTTGGGCCCTTCATTTATGATGAATATTACGCCGGTACACAGTATCGCACTTTTTTCGAGAGTTAGAAGCATTACCAATCTTGTGGATGTAAACGGTCAGCTTGTTGATGAGGTAAATAAAGACATCGACATGTCGAATAGTTTTTTAATATCAGGAGGGAATCCAAACGGTGTTAGTAATTCCTGGGCTGAGATTGGTGCCAGTTATGCTACGGTATTATTAGATCGTGACATGCATTTTATAAAAGGCGGAATCACTGTAAAATACTTAATGGCTGGAGTAAACGGTTACATCAGCGGGAATAATTTGAGTGTGGCTTTTACTAAGAATGAGGCTAACCCTGCTTTGAGTCAATATTATTCAACAGGAACGCTCAAAACGTCTGCAAGCTACGATTATGAGAACGGAAAAGATCCGGAGTTTGATGCGACTTCGGCTGGTGTTGGTGTCGATTTGGGTTTTACGTATGAATACCGTACCAACTGCCATACTTGCGTAGGAAACCGATATAAGTTGAAAGCTGCTTTTTCTGTAACTGATATTGGCAAACTGAACTATAAAAATACCATCGAAAACACCTATAATTTAAACGGCAGCGTTTCGCAGGATGACATAGATGATGCAGATGATATCTTCGAATTTTTTGATGCTAATTATACCAAAACAGCAACCAGAAAAGCAGTAAAGGCTAATTTACCAACCGCCTTGCACACCAACTTTGACTGGAATATTGATAATAAATTCTATTTGAATTTAAGCACTGATTTTAGTTTGACAGATGCTAAAAAAATAAATTCAACTGCGATCGCAAACTCAGTAACCTTTACACCGCGATATGAAACCAGACAATTCAGTTTTTATCTTCCGGTAACGTATATGGAATACAGCGGAGTTCAGATAGGAACTGGTTTTAGGGCTGGTCCGTTGTTTATTGGTTCTGGTTCTCTGGTTTCGAATTTGTTTTCGAATAATTCTAAAGCTTGTAATTTGTACGTAGGTTTGAAGTTGCCAATTTATCAAAATTATAACTAAGGTTCTGAGGGACTAAGATCCTAAGGGACTAAGTTTTTTTTTTAATTAGAGGAAAGAAGCAAGATGAAAGAGGCAAGATGAAAGAAGCAAGAGCAAAGAATATAGAATATAGAATATAGAATATAGAGAAAGCGGACTACTTTGTGGTTTGGCTTTTTTGTTTTGATTAGGGATAATACTGGACGTACTATCTTTTAAAATAAAAAGAGACTATCTCACCAATGTGAAATAGTCTCTTTTGTTTAAAGTTGAGGTTTTTTACCTAGCAACTTAGAATCTAAGAAAACTTAGCATCTTAGCCGCTTAGTACCTCAGAACCTTAAAAAAATATAGTGAAGTATTAACTGTTTAACCGTTGTTAAAGTAAAAACGTATAAACGAGTTAGATACCTAGAAATACTCTTGTGAATTCAAAACATTTATATAGATTGGAGTACATGTACACACCATTTTTTATTATTATTCCTTCTATCTTTTCCATAATACTAATATTAAGTTAGACAATTACTCCTCTGATGATTCGTGTTATGATGATTCATCCGGTGTAGCTTCATGTTGTGGTTTTGCGACTAGGGTGGTTACGGCAAGTTGTAAAATAGAACCGAGAATATTTTTGAATATCGAATCTGTTTTTCCAACAACTAATTTTTTTGCCAGGTAACCAATTCCGATACTGATCGCTGATTGCGCCAGATCGCTTTTAAAACCAACAGTTTCATTGATTTCTGCCACCGTGTTTCGAATAAGATTAAGAGGTTTTAAATTCTCTTTAATTTCATCGATTTCATCTTTAATTGCAATCCATTCAGCATCTTGTTGTGCTTCTAATTGCTTTATCCTCTGATTTAATTCATCAATACTATAAACGGCTTTCATAACAGTCTTTTTTATTAATTAGTTAAATCAGGTTTTGTTTCTTTTAAAATACTGGAAACAATCATGTTCCCGATAGGCGTTTTAATTAGCTTATGTTGCGTTTTAAGCAAAACAATAGCCACAATAAGATAAAAGAGCGCCACTATAAAAAATCCGTAAAAATATTCACCAAGTTCTTTTCCAATCCATAAGCTAATCCCAATATTAAGAAACAAAGTAAAAAATGCAACAACAGCGCCAACCGCAATTTTGGATGTTAATGATGATAGTACATCTGCTACTGCTGATACCGTTTTGAGTTTGATTAACTCTAAGCTCGTTTTGGTATAGTTTTCAGCTTTTTCATACATATTAAGGTTTTCATTTGTTGTTGCATTTGTTTCCATGATGTAAGGGTATTTTTATGGTTGAAAAATTTCACTTTTAATAGTTAGTTTTTACAGTTTTTGCTTCATCTTTCGTAGCGTTGAAGTCTTCTTTTACCTGATTGAATTTTGCTTTTCCTTCATCAATGATATCTTTTCCATTTGAAGTAATTGTGCTTAAAATACCGTCTACTTTGCTTTTTAAATTATCTCCGTAATCTTTTGATTTATCTGAGATTTTTTTTCTTGTGTTTGATCCTTTGTCCGGTGCAAACAATACTCCTAAAAATGCTCCTGCAGCTGCAGCTCCTAAAATTCCTAATAATGTGCTACTCGTTTTCATAATATTTGATTTAGTGATTAATATAAATTATTTTATAATGTTTGATTTTTAAATTTCCCGACCTTTAATAAGTCTGAATAATACTGCGATAATGGCAATTACTAATAAAATGTGAATAATACTTCCGGCGCTATAAGCAAAGAACCCAATGGCCCAAAGAATAACTAATATAACTGCGATTGTGTATAATAAATTTGACATGGTTTTTATTATTTAGTGGTTAATAATTGTTTTTATTTTTAATTCAGTTTATACGAAACATATAAGGTAAGATTGCTGTTTTTTGCATCTGGAAACGTATAAGTTCCGGCAGCAGTAGTTCTCTCTTTACCAACGGTTGTTAAACCATAATTGTAACGTAATCCAACACTTATTGGGTTAAAATCTACTCCGACACCAGCTGAAAGACCAGCATCAAATTTGTTTAAATCATCAGTGTCAATTTCTTCATCAAAGTTAAAATCTCCGTCACCTGTTACTTTTGAACTTACCAGATATGATGCATAACCACCGGCGTGAACATTAAAGTTTTTAGTGATATTAACTCTTACTAATAAAGGAAGCTCAATATAATTTAATTTGAATTTTGCATTTCCGCTTGCAAAAGCATTGTTGTAATCTAATTCAGCACCTTTAGTAGTAAATAATAACTCTGGCTGAATAGCTATAAAATCTGAAACAGGTAATGTTGCATAAACACCGGCATTAAAACCGTAAAGTACATTCTCGTCATCAGCATCGTTTTGATACAGATTAGACATGTTAAAACCTCCTTTTACACCAAACTCTGTTGTTACATTGTCATCTTGTGCGTGCAGCATTCCAAATGAAGCTGTCATAAAAAGGACTAAGGCGCATAAAAAATTTGATTGCATTTTCATTGTTAAAAATTTTAGTTGTTAAAAAATAGATATAAAGGCATTTAATTAAATTCACTCTTAATTTGTTCTGTTTCTCGTAAAAGTTGGTACTGTTCGGGTAAATACTCCAGCACTAATTTCAAAATCAACTGATCGTTTGTTTTTTTTGAAATCTGTTCCAGCATTTTGATTTGTTGGTCTAGTGCTATTGTCATCGAACTTAAATAAGTGTTATTAAAATTGGTACCATTTGTATTATTCAACTCTGTTAATTCATCTTTATGAGAGGCGTTGATGTCGGTAATGATAATGAGCTTTTTATTTGCCATTTCGGTTACTTTCTGCAACAATTGATTTTGATGATCCGCAATTTTTTTACTTACTTCCAATATTTTACTTTCAGAACTTTTTTGTTGTGCAACTTGACTTTTTGAAATCATTGAATTGACAATATTTCCCATTTCGATAAAAAAGGAAGTTTCGACTTCTTCAACTTTACTTTTATTAAAAGCTTCTTTTTTAATAGAGTTTTCCCGTTGACTTTTTTTTCCGCAAAACGGAAAACAAATTAGTATAATCAATAAGGAAAGAACTTTAAAAAATGGTGCTTTTAATAAGGGTACTGTTTTCATTATTACTTCATAAAGTATTACATTACAAAGATGCTAACGAATACTTTGTTTTACTTTACAGCATAAAAAAGAAACGTTATATAATTCCCATAACGGCTTTATATAACGTTTTTTAAGGTGTTTTGAGCGCATAAAAAAGCGTTTACGCAAATGAACAATGTCATTTTTCAGTAAACGCTCTCCTACATTATTGTATAGGTTATTCCGGTAAAAAAACTGTAAAAACAGAACCAACATTTGGAGTACTGTCTGCTAAAATATGTCCTTTATGATTTTCAACAATTTTTTTGCAAATAGCTAAACCAATTCCGGTGCCCGGATAATCTGTTTTAGAATGCAAACGTTGAAAAAGTATAAAAATGGTTTCTTTAAATTGAGGATCGAATCCCATTCCGTTATCTCGAAAAGTTATTTTATTGAATTTTTTTATTGACTGTTCTAATAAATCAGGATAATCTGCTGATAATACTTTTTCGCTTTCAACAGAAATTTCAGGCGCAATTCCGGGTCTGTTGTATTTTAAAGAATTTCCGATTAGATTTATAAAAAGCTGTTCGATCTGATAAGGTATAACAGAAAGTTTAGGCAATTTTGAAGCTGTAAGAACCGCCTTCTTTTCATGCATTACTTCTGTTAACTCAGATTCGGCGTTTTGAAGCAAATCGTTTAGATTCGTTTTTATGAATTCTTTTTTAGTTGTATTGGTTCTCGAAAATAAAAGTAAATCATCAATAAGTACACGCATTCTTTTTGCAGAAACTTCAATTTTTGCAATATAGTCTCTGGCACTTTGTGACATGACTGCTTTATCAGCTTCAGAAACTCTGGAAATAAACGTTTGAATTTTTCGAAGCGGTTCCTGTAAATCGTGACTTGCCACGTGATTAAAAGAAGCCAATTCTTTATTGCTTTTTTCTAATTCTCTGTTTCGTTCCTGAAGTTCGATATTAAGTAAATGCTCATCCGTAATATCAAAATTGATTCCGAGTAGAATTTTACTTCCTTGCTGATCGGTCAATAATTTTCCGGTTGATTTAAAATACCTGATTTCATTATTTGGACGGACAATTTTATAATAAATAAATGGAAGGTTTTTTTTTGCTATTATTTCGTCCATTGATTTTGAAACAGCTTCTTTGTCATCATGGTGTACAAAATCGAGAAAAGTTTCTATTACAGGTACAAAAGAATTTGGTGTAACTCCTAATAATCGGAACTGATTGTCAGAATACGCAATTTTATTCGAATCTAATTCCCATTGCCAGGTACTGAATTTGCCAATTATTTCAGACTCAGCCATCAGGCCTCCGGAAATTAAAAGTCTTTTGTTGAAAATTTTCAGGCGCTCAAAATCACGACTGATTTGTCTGTAGGCTAATAAAATAAAAAGTAGTGCGGTTAAAAATAAAGAGATCGAAAAAATAGGACTTAACGAAATTTCCTGATCATAAATTTCCAGTCTTTTTTTGAGGTATTTTTTCTCGATATCATTCATTTTATCAACTTGAAAACGAATGTTTTCCATCAATATTCGTCCACCAAACATATGATTGTCCAGTTTGCGTTTATCGTATGTTTTTGGATCGCTGAATTTGAGGCAATTTTCGAACGAAACAAATCGCTGAATAATTAACTTGAAGAGATTTTCGAGATTTTTTTGCTGGACCGCATTATCAACGGTTAATTTTTTGAGAGTGACAAAGGAAGCATTTACTTTGTCACGCGAATAAAGATACGGAGTTAAAAACCTGTTGTTTCGTGTAATGATGTATCCACGCTGGCCAGTCTCAGCATCTTTAATCGCTGACATTAATCGTTCTAATTGTAGGTTTATTTCATACGTATGCATTGCCAATTTGCTGGATTCATTTAAATCCTGATTGTGCTTATAAGCAATGGATGATAGAAATAACAGAATGAAAACTGCGATGACAAAAATAACTCTCAAAGAGTTTGAAGAATTAAAATTTGGTATCCATTTCATTTAGCATGCGTATTATTTTAGTCGTAACAAAAAGTTATCACGGTTCAAACCTGATGTGTGATAGTGCCAGTTAACGGTCACGACTTCATTTATAATTTTTTTAAGCGTATTAAAATCGCTTGGTTTTTTAATGTAAATATTAGCTCCTTGTACAAAAGTGTCCTCAATATCTTCTTCAGACGATGAAGTGGAGTAAATGGCAATAATAATGTTTTTTAGATGATCTGTTTTTTTAATTTCGATCAAACATTCCTTACCCGTTTTTTTTGGCATATTCAAATCCAGAAACAATATATCCGGTAATTTGTTTTCAGGATCCATTAAATGATCCATTAACTGCATCCCATCATGAACAAATTGTACTTTAGTTTGTATTTTGATTTCTTCAAAAGCGTCTTTGAAAAAAAGACGATCATCTTCATCATCATCAGCCAATAAAATATTTAATGCGTTTTTTTGCATTTTAGTATAGTATTTAGGTTTTATTTTAAATTTTCTCTTCGTTTTTTAATAATTCTCTGAAAAGCCGATGGCGTAATTCCGGTAGTGTTTTTAAACTGTGTACTTAAATGTGCTACACTAGAGTAATTTAGTAAAAAAGCAATTTCGGTCAAACTCATTTCATTAATAATAATTAATTGTTTGGCTCTTTCAATTTTTTGTAAAATAATAAAATTTTCGATAGAAGAGTAGGTTACTTCCGAAAAAACATTGGACAAGTATCCGTAACTGTGGTTTAATTTTTCGGCTAAAAACACAGAGCTTTTATAATTGTTACTGTCTTCCAGGAAAACAAGTTCAATTATCGCATCCTTAATTTTTTGAACTAAAACACTTTTTTGATTTTCAACAACCTCAAAACCATGTGGGGCTAAGTTTTCTTTTAAAGCTTCGAGTTTTTCTACATCCAGATTATCTTCAATTTCGATCTCACCAAATCCTAAAGTTTTAAAGTTTATATTTTGCTCCTCAAGATTTTGCTTTAAATAAAGAGAACAAATGGTGTTTATGTCGAACTTTATAAATAGTTTCATTTTATAAAAATTTGGTTAAAGATAATTAATTTATTTTTGGTTCTGAGAGTAATTCCCATTGGATACGTCAAGTATTATAACAATATAGTAAAAAAAATCAAAAAAATACCGTCTAATGTTTTTTATTAGACGGTATCCTGGTTTGACTTAGAAGATTTTACAAATCTGAAATGATTTGTTGAACTTCTTCTTTAGTCTTACCTAATTTTTGCTGAAGTCTTCCATAAATTTCATCTTCTTTACCTTCAGCGTACATTAAATCATCATCTGTAAGATTTGCGTATTTTTGTTTAAGTTTCCCCTTCAACTCGTTCCAGTTCCCTTTAATTTCTGTAGTATTCATGAATATTTTTATTTATATAATTATGTAATGTAAAGTTGCAAATTATCAGTTAATTTTTGTTATACTTATTTGTCTAACTGTTGTATAATTCACATTTGTATAATTTTTTACACTTGATAACGTCTTAAAATCCAGGCCATCTTTTCATGTTGTTGTAATAGACCTGTAACAAAATCGGCTGAACCAATGTCATTATTTTCATTTTCAAAAAGAGGAATGTAATCTCTAAATTCTGTAACTAATTGTTCATGATTTTCTAAAAGTTCTTCCAACATGCTTTTTTGAGAGGCATATTCTTTTGGAGATTCTTTTAAGGTAGAATTTTCAATAAATTCTTTCATGGTGCCAATCGTTTTTTCACCAAGTTGGCTAATACGTTCTGCAACTTCATCAATATTAGCTTCTAAAATGCGATATTGATCTTCAAACAATTTGTGCAATTCCATAAAGCTGTTTCCTGAAATGTTCCAATGAAATTTTCGGGTCTTAACATACAAAGTCATTTCATTTGATAAAATTGTGGCTAATATGCTGGTGCTCTTTTTTAAATTCTTTGGGCTGATTCCGATATTTGGGCTCATAATTGCTTGATTTAAGGTTCTTTTACAAAAATAGCTGAGCAGTTGCTTTCTTTTCTTATACAATTTGAGAAAGATGTTATAGGAATTCAATGTTTAAAATTTAAAAGCAAAAAAAGAATTTGTAAATTCAAATTAGTATTATTTTAATTTATAAAAATTCGTGAAATTCGTGGCCGAAAATCATTCAAAAACCAATAATATTATTTGTAATTTTGCCGCACTAGTAAAATACAATATGACAACACAACAACTACACGAACAAATACTTCAAAAAAAATCATTTTTATGCGTTGGCTTAGATCCTGATTTAACTAAAATACCACCTCATTTATTAGAAACCGAAGATCCTATTTTCGAATTTAATAAAGCCATAATCGACGCTACACACGACTTAACTATTGGATACAAACCAAATACTGCTTTTTTTGAAGCGTATGGAATAAAAGGCTGGATGTCATTGCAAAAAACAATTAATTATATCAATGAAAATTTTCCTGAAATGTTTACAATCGCCGATGCAAAACGTGGTGATATCGGGAATACTTCAAGCATGTATGCAAAAGCTTTTTTTGAAGATTTAAAATTTGATAGTGTAACTGTTGCGCCTTATATGGGAAAAGATTCGGTGGAACCTTTTCTGGCTTTCGAAAACAAACATACGATCATGTTAGCCTTAACGTCTAACGAAGGTGCTTTTGATTTTCAAACCCTAACTATAAACGGAACTCGAGGCGAAGCCGAACAGAGCGGAGCTAAAGAATTATACAAACAGGTTTTAGAAACCTCTAAAACATGGAAAAATAGTGAAAATTTAATGTACGTTGTCGGTGCTACCAAAGCCGAATATTTTGCAGATGTCAGAAAGATTGTCCCAGACAGTTTTTTATTAGTTCCCGGAATTGGCGCGCAAGGCGGAAGCTTATCAGAAGTATGCAAATACGGAATGAATGATAAGGTAGGTTTATTGGTAAACTCTGGAAGAGCAATTATCTACGCTTCAAAAGGAACTGATTTCGCTGAAAAAGCAAGAGAAGAAGCATTGAAAGTACAACAGGAAATGGAAGAGATTTTAAATTCCAAGTTTCAGGTTTAAGGTTTCAAGTTGCCCTACTTTGAATAACTTAACCGCAAAGTTCGCAAAGTTTTTTCGCAAGGCTCGCAAAGGGAATAACTTTGCGTTAATAGCGTAAACCTTAGCGAACTTTGCGGTTAAATAAAAATTCCAACAAACCTGAAACCTGAAACAAAGAAAACATGAAACAATTAATTGATCAGCTTGGTACTTTACATTCTTTTGAGGCAGCTCCAAAACGAATCATTTCGTTGGTTCCTTCTCAAACCGAATTGCTTTATGATTTAGGTTTAGAAGAAAAAATAATCGGAATCACGAAGTTTTGTGTGCATCCTTATCATCTCAAATCAACGAAGAAAATTGTTGGCGGAACCAAGAAGATTCATTTTGAAAAAATAAAATTACTGCAACCCGATATTATCATTTGCAACAAAGAAGAAAATACACTTGAAATCGTAGAACAGTTAAGCGCTATTTGTCCGGTTTGGGTAACGAATATAGTTTCTGTTGAAGACAACTTTCAGATGATTTCAGATTTCGGTCAATTGTTTAATTGCAGAACCGAAGCCCAAAAATGGAATGACAAACTGACTTTCGCCCTGAGCGATTTCAAAAAATATATTCAGGATATTCCATCTAAAAAAGCAGCCTATTTTATTTGGAAAAATCCATACATGGTCGCAGGAAAGGACACTTACATAAATGAATTATTAAAACTGAATCATTTTCAGAATATTTATGAAGATAAAGGTCGTTATCCTGAAATTGAACTTAAAAAAATGCGTTTAGAAGGCGATCCCGATTTGGTTTTCCTTTCCTCAGAACCATATCCTTTCAAAGAAGAAGACGCCTTTGAAATAGGCCGTTTTACACATCACGCCAAAACTATTTTCGTCGACGGCGAAATGTTCTCCTGGCACGGCAGCCGACTTTTAAAGGCTTTCCCGTATTTCAAATTACTCCACGAAAGGCTTAGAAATTAGTTTTAGGTTTTGTTGGAACGTTTATTTAACCGCAAAGATTCTGTGTTGATTTCCAATTTAAATCTTAATTTTTATTAATTTTGTTTTTCAAGACAGTCATTGAGCTAGTCTCTATAGCGTGCTAAACCTTATGTGTTTTCACGCTATTTTTATTAATATAGTCTTTATCGTAAATTGTTTCGTTTTTGAATAGGATGTATATTAATTCCAGTATTTTTCTTTGAATAGATACCAAAGCTTTCATTTTAATTCCATGTTTAGATACTAATCTGGCATATATCGCTCTAAAATTATCGTCCCATTTCACTACTGTCAGTGCTGGTAAATGCATTGATTTTCGTAAATTTCTATTTCCTTTTTTAGATATCCTGGGCTTACCTTTTACTGATGTGCCAGATTGCTTTTCTTTTACATCCAATCCTGCATAACTTGATAATTGAGATTTGTTTCTTATGAGTTCAAAACCATTTGTTTCTGCCAAAACTATTACAGCCGTTAATTTCCCAACCCCAGGTATGGTTGTTATTCTGTCTATAACTTGTTTTACATCTGTATTTTCTTTTACCAGACAGTTAATATCCTCTTTGATTTCTTTCTCCTGTGAGTTTAAAAATCGTATTCTTGCCTGCATTCGCTTCACACTTTTTTCATTGGGTTGAGCTTCTGCATTTTCAGCATGTATTTGATTTTTAATTATGCTTCTTTCCTGAACAATCTGATCCCTTTCCCTGGTTAGCTGCTGTAATTCCTTATAGACAGTTTTGGGTTTGCACCAGAGGTCTAATTTTCGCTCTAAACCAAATTGTGCAATTGCTTGTGAGCAGCTTTTGTCTGTAATGGTTTTAATTCCAAAGTCCGTATATAATTACTGATTTTATTAGGCAGAACAATACTTACTTCGTAATTGTTTTCAGATAAAAAATAAGCAAACTGCTGATGGTATACACCAGTGGCCTCCATCACATAACGAACATCTGTTTCATTCTCTGTTAGTTTGTGTGTCCATTCAACCAATGAAATAAAACCCGAATCGCTATTTTTAAAAACTTTATGGGCAAATAATTCTATCGAAAAATCATCAAAAATGCGTCCCAAAGTAACCACCAATTCTTTTTGTGCTACATCAATTCCTGCTGTTTGCTTTACAATTTTACCCATCATTTCTTTTTTTAATTTAATTTATAAAGTGATGAATCTTCCTTCGTCTTTTCTCCTGATTGGATATTCTGGATATCAAGCCCTGCCTGATTCCTTACATTCTGTTCAGACTCTAAAAGATAAAAAGAATGAGGTAATTTCTTTGCGAGAATATGTTTCTGTGAACTATTTAGACGCGAATGCACTCTCATTCTTTTTCACTTTATCAATGCAAATTTAAAAAAAGCAAAAACTTATAAATTAACTTTGCAAACATAGGAGGAGGGCGCTAAGATTTTTTACTTATTTGGTTCTATAAAAACGCAAAGTTCGCAAAGCTAGATTAATATAAAGCTTTGCGAACTTTGTGTTTTCCTACCACATAGTTAAGTTAAAATCTTAGCGCCCTTTGCGGTTAAATTATGCTCAGAGCTAGTCAACGTAAAATAAAAAGTTCATAAAAAAAGAATGCCGGCATCTCGAAGACGCCGGCATCATTTAACTAACCAAAACCAAAATAATAAATAACCAGTTTATTACATTACAAAGATCTAACATATATGAATGTTTTGCTGTTAAGGTTTTGTTATTACTTTGTTGGACATAAGTTAAGATTTTTTAAGAGTTCATTTTAAGGATTTTATACCCAAATATAATTTTTGGTTATTAAAATATAATAGTTATCAATTTTGCTTATGAATATGATAAGGTTTAGGTTGTGTGTTTGTGAAATATTAAATTGTACTACTATGCAATCAACTGAAAAATTAACAATTACATTCAAAAAAGGTTAATTTGAAGCATTCATGAAACACTTAAAGTAAAATTCGCATGCCAAATCGACAAAGCTTTGCGATCTTTTAAAAGTTTAAATAAAAGACAAAGAAAAATAAATCTTAGTGCCCTTTGCGGTAAAAACATAGTTCGTTTCAATCCATAAAAATCCGTGGCAAAAATATATAGACAACAGCCTTTGCGATCTTTTTAAAGATTTAGTTAAAGACATAGAAAAATAAATCTTAGCGAACTTTGCGGTAAAATATAGTTCGTTTCAATCCATAAAAAAAACGTGGCAAAAATATATAGACAACAGCCTTTGCGATCTTTTTAAAGATTTAGTTAAAGACAGAGAAAAATAAATCTTAGCGAACTTTGCGGTAAAATATAGTTCGTTTCAATCCATAAAAAAACGTGGCAAAAATCTATAGACAACAGCCTTTGCGATCTTTTTAAAGATTTAGTTAAAGATAGAGAAAAATAAATCTTAGCGAACTTTGCGGTAAAAAATCTTTACGGTAAGAAAAATAGTTGTTATAAAGAAAAACCTTTGAACCTTTGCTCCTCTGCCACTTTGAACCTAAGAAAAAACAACTGTTTTATTACTATAAACCATCGTCTTACGTTCAGCATGCAACTTAATAGCCCGCGCCAAAACAATACGCTCCAGATCACGTCCTTTCATGATAAAATCATCAACAGAATGAATGTGAGAAACCCTCGCAATATCCTGCTCGATAATCGGACCTTCATCTAATTCTTCTGTCACATAATGACTGGTTGCACCAATAATTTTTACCCCGCGTTTAAAAGCCGAATGGTAAGGTTTTGCCCCTGGAAAAGCCGGTAAAAACGAATGGTGAATATTAATAATTCGATTCTCGTAGAGCGAAATCAATTTGGGTGTAATAATCTGCATATAGCGCGCCAGAACAATAAAATTGATCTGATATCTTTTCAGCAGTTCAATTTGTCTGGCTTCACCTTCTTCTTTATTGTCTTTTGTAAACGGCACACAATGAAACGGAATATCAAAGCGTTCTGCAATAGATCGTAAGTCATTATGATTGCTAATAATTACCGGAATCTCCACATTGAGTTCATCTGCGCTGTAACGTCCCAAAATATCAAACAAACAGTGGTCGTACTTAGAAACAAACAAAGCCATTTTTGGTTTTTGTTCCTGATTGTACAAATCCCAGGACATATCAAAGTTTGTTGCAATAGTTTGATCAAAATCAGTCTTTAGTCCGTCAATAGTGATGTGGCTGTTAGTCCATTCACATTCCAATCGCATAAAGAATACATTTTGCTCTACATCAACGTGTTGATCGATATAGGTAATATTTCCATCTACTTTGGCGATAAAAGTGGTCACCGCAGCTATAATTCCTTTTTGGTCTTTACAGTGAATCAGAATGGTAATTTTTTGCATTTTTTTTGGTTGGTTTATTTCGTTAGTGACAAAGTAGCAAAGGCTTAAAGCTGCAAAGGTTTACTCTCTGTACCTTTGCTGCTTTGTCCCTTTGAACCTTCAAAAAAATTATTTCCCGTCCTGCATCGCAAAAACACTTTTCAATAACGGAGTTGTTCTTTCACTGATATTATTTCGGATCTCTTTTTCTTCAACGGCAATCATTTTAAAAACGCCTGCCAAAGCTTGTGTTGTTGTATAATCCGTCAAATCTGGATTTACCTTTTTGACTAACGGAATTGTGTTGTATTTTGTAATAATCTTTGTCCAAACTACATCGGCACCCACTTTTTCAAACGAGCTTTTAATCACCGGATTAAATTTTCCGTACAAAGCTGTTGTTGTACTTCCTTGCAAATAACTTGTTGCAGCACTGTCGTTTCCTAACAAAATATTTTTAGCATCGGTAAAAGTCATATTTTTCACAGCCGAAACAAATATCGGAGTGGCTTCTTTTACGGCATCTTCAGCCGCACGATTCAGCATTTTAACGCCTTCATCTGCCAATGAACTTAAACCTATTTTTCGCAAAGTAGCGTCTACTTTTTGTAATTCTGCCGGCATTAAAATCTTTACGGCTTCATTTCTATAAAAACCATCAACAGCAGTTAATTTACTTACTTGTTGCGTAATTCCTTTATTTAGTGCTTCTTTCAATCCGCCAGCAATATCGACACCTCCAACTCCAGGAAATTGTGAAGTTATTTGTGGCAGCTGATTCAGGGTTTGTTGCATCTCAGCGCAAGATGTAAGTGAGAACGTAAGGGCTAATAATAAAATCTTTTTCATGATTTGGGTTTTATGAGTTTCAAAAATACTACTTATTCAAAAACAAAGCCACAATTTTATTTTGGGAGCAGAAACAATTTGTTTCAGAAATAACTTTTTCTAAGATTATGAGGCTCTGAGATGCTAAGGTTCTGAGATTTTTAGATTTTAGATTTTAGAATATAGAGGGAGATACTTACCAAATGCTGATTGCTAATCTTTGTGAGCTAGGGTGTGATCTTTCCTTCGTCAAGATGACAAGATTACTTGAGAAACTTTGCTACTCTGCGTCTTTGCGCGCAATTCATAAAGCAATAAAAAAATCTGCGTTAAATCCGCGTAAATCTGTGTGAAAAAATCTACATGCAAAATCACTTTGCCAACAAATCAATTTCTTCATCCGTCGTTTCAATATGAACAGACAATTCGCTGTATTTCCAGGTGCCTCTTTTTTCGGCAACTACAAATATGGTTCCTTTTCCTTTAGATCCTTTTATCGGAATTTGTAAATCACAGTTTCCAGTATCGTTATTTATACTGATATTTCCACTGACTATTCCGTCACTTTCAATATGATTTCCAAGTCGGTCGCTTACTAATTTATCGTGTTGCGCCAGGGTCATCGCTCCTTTATAGGCATCAGAATCTTTCATCATTGAA
This sequence comes from Flavobacterium sp. Root420, assembly GCF_001427905.1. Taxonomy (GTDB): domain Bacteria; phylum Bacteroidota; class Bacteroidia; order Flavobacteriales; family Flavobacteriaceae; genus Flavobacterium. Next base: position 646,539 of record NZ_LMEF01000001.1, on the reverse strand, counting down.
GTTACTCCGAAAAATATTCCTGCGATAAACAATCCAAAAAGCACTAAAAGACTTAAACATCCCGTTGGAACAAACCATTTCCAGTTTCTGTCCCACCAATTTTTTTTGATTTCTGTGTAATCTTCTTCCATAATAAAAGGGTAATTTTAGATTTGATTTTATGCTTGAAAGATATTGTTTTTCTTCCAAATTCTAAATCAAATTCTAAAATTACCCTAAGTCTAAAAAAGTATTTTATTAATTACTTACCACATTAGCTTCCGGAAAAAGGATTTTATTTAAATCTCCATCTTTGTCATAAACATCCTGAAAGAAGCTTATTTCGCCAGATTCTTTTACCCATGTTGTAAAATAAGTAATATAGATCGGCACTTTAGTTGGCAATTTAAAAGTTGTTTCTGCCTGACCATCCATAGCTTTGTCGATTCGGTCAGCAGTCCATTCCGGATAATCTTTCAAAATTGCAATAGCAAGTTCTTTGGCTTTGCTTACATTAATACAACCGTGGCTAAAAGTTCTTTGTTCAAAATCAAATAATGTTTTAGCAGGGGTATCGTGCATATAAATATCATCTGGATTTGGAAAAATAAATTTTACTAAACCTAATGAGTTATTAGCACCTGGTTTTTGTCTTACCTGACCATTTACCATTTCCATATTGTGTTCTGCCAAATAATTAGGATCTCCGGCTATTTTCATTTTTAATTCATTATCTACAATACTTTGCGGAACAGTCCAGTAAGGGCTAAAAACCACTTTTTCAATGTTTCCGCTAAAAATAGTAGTTTTGGTTAACGGAGAACCAACAAAAACTTTTGATTCCAATTCGATTTTTCCATTTTTTACATAAACTAACTCATAAGAAGGAATATTAACCATTATATATTCTGTGTCCGTTAATAATGTTGGATAAATCTCTTTGCAACGTTCCATATTAATGGTGATTTTTTTTATTTTTTCCTGTATTGACTCGTTCATGTCTTTAATGTTAGCTTCAGAGATAATGTAATTTGGTTTTAAACCGTTACGCAATTTATATTTCATTACGCCATCCATTAATTCCTGATCATAAAAATCACTTTTAGAGTCATTTTGTAAATCTCCCATCACAAATAATCTATTTCTGATCTGAGCAACTGTAACTGATTTTGCGTCTGGTCTGATGTCTTTATACGGAGTTTCTACTGTTATGGGTGTCCAGGTATTATCGTGCTCTATTTTTTTATATTTTTTTAAAACATCCTGTAGTTTGTAATATTGATCAAACTTAGTTACTCTTGTTTTCTCCGTTACTGGTTTTGCTGGTGCAGAAGTTGTTGCAGTATCAGCTGCCGTTTTTTTCTTAGGCAACAGCCATTCTGAATTTTTCACTGTTTCAATATTTACTCCTTCAAACACATGATTGGCATATATAACATAAGCGGCGCTTAATAGCATATCAGAATCAGTTTTTGAAGGTTTGTCGGTTGCTTTTTTATTGAAAATCTGGTCAATTTCTTTTTTGTACGGAAATTCAATCGGTACTTCAAAACTAGCGGTATTTATTTTTGAGTACAATAAAAGTCCATATTGAGTTATTTTCCCATTTTCATACCAAATAGTTCCGTAAGATCTGTTCTTATATAAAGAGATCACATCATTTTGGTATTTTTTCAAGTCAGTATATCTTTTGAAAAAATCATTTAAAACTTCACTATCTACGACATCATCATTTTTAGTAGAAGTGTAATTATGAGTTAAAGCTCTTTTTTTATTTAAATCACTTTTATCAAGGTTATTAAAAGATGAAATAAAGAAACTTGTAACTAAAATTATGGCGATTGGAAATATTGTTTTCATTTTTTTAATTTTTACGTTATTGCTTTAATAAGTAAGTTTTTAAGTAAAAATTTGGGGTTTTTCTACAGTGCTAAATTACTTTAGTGCACTGGTATACACGTTGTTATATTATATTTTAAAGTTGCGAAATTGCCATGTTTTGTAGGTTTATATACATTATATAAGATAGTGTATCAAATTGTTACCCCATTAGAAGAAAAAACTATTCTTTTTTTTTGTTAACATAAAGCTATGAGAGTAATCAAATATTAAAATATTTTGTAAATTGCTCCCTTAAAATTATCATATTCATAAAATGGAACAACAAATACCATATATTCCTAAAAATAAAGTAAGAATTGTCACCGCAGCCTCTCTTTTTGACGGACACGATGCCGCAATAAATATTATGCGTCGTATTATTCAGTCAACCGGAGTGGAAGTCATTCATTTAGGTCATGATCGCAGCGTTGAAGAAGTGGTTAATACCGCTATTCAGGAAGATGCAAATGCCATTGCTATGACATCCTATCAAGGAGGTCACAATGAATATTTTAAATATATGTATGACTTGCTTCATGAAAAAGGAGCAGGGCACATTAAGATTTTTGGTGGAGGCGGAGGAGTAATCCTGCCAAGCGAAATTTCTGAATTGCATGAATATGGAATTACAAGAATTTATTCTCCGGATGACGGTCGTTCTTTAGGATTACAAGGAATGATTAATGATTTAGTTCAACAATCAGATTATGCGATTGGTGATAAACTGAATGGAGAAATCGATCATATCGAAAGCAAAACACCAACGGCAATTGCACGTTTGATTTCGGCGGCAGAGAATTTTCCTGAAATTGCAAAACCAGTTTTTGATCAGATTCATACCAATAATACCAATTCTAAAATTCCTGTTTTGGGAATTACCGGAACGGGTGGTGCCGGAAAATCATCTTTAGTAGATGAATTGGTTCGTCGTTTTTTAATTGATTTCCCGGAAAAAACTATCGGATTGATTTCTGTCGATCCTTCGAAAAGAAAAACAGGCGGGGCATTATTAGGAGACAGAATCCGTATGAATGCCATTAATAATCCTCGTGTATATATGCGTTCACTGGCGACTCGTCAGTCAAATTTGGCTTTGTCTAAATATGTAGCCGAAGCGATTCAGGTTTTGAAAGCAGCAAAATACGATTTGATTATCCTTGAAACTTCAGGAATTGGACAGTCTGATACAGAGATTATGGATCATTCTGATGTATCCTTATATGTAATGACACCAGAATTTGGGGCAGCAACACAATTGGAGAAAATCGATATGCTTGATTTTGCTGATTTGGTAGCTTTAAATAAATTTGATAAAAGAGGCGCTCTCGATGCAATTCGTGACGTAAAGAAACAATATCAAAGAAACCATAATTTATGGGATAAAAATCCGGACGAAATGCCGGTTTTCGGAACCATTGCTTCACAGTTTAATGATCCGGGAATGAACACGCTTTACAAGGCGATTATGGATAAAATTGTCGAAAAAACCAATTCTGATTTAAAATCGACTTTTGAAATTACGCGCGAAATGAGCGAGAAAATCTTCGTGATTCCGCCACACAGAACACGTTATTTATCCGAAATTGCTGAGAATAACAGAGGTTATGATGAAATCGCACTGTCACAACAAAAAGTAGCACAGAAATTATACGGAATCTTTAAAACAATCGAATCGGTTTCTGGGAAAATTCCACAAATCAATAAAGCAGGAATTGATGACGATAGTGTCATCCTGAGCGGAGCCGAAGGACTTGACGAAAATAGAATCTTTTTAAACCTTTTACTAAATCAGTTTGATAAGGTAAAAATGGATTTAGATCCGTACAATTGGGAAATTATCCTGAATTGGGACGAGAAAGTAAATAAATATAAAAATCCGGTTTATACGTTTAAAGTTCGTGATAAGGAAATTAAAATTGCGACACATACTGAGAGTTTATCACACATACAAATTCCGAAAATTGCTTTACCTAAATATGAGGCTTGGGGTGATATTTTACGTTGGAATTTGCAGGAAAATGTTCCTGGGGAATTTCCGTTTGCTTCGGGATTGTATCCATTTAAGCGTGAGGGAGAAGATCCGTCAAGAATGTTTGCTGGAGAAGGCGGACCGGAGAGAACCAACAAACGTTTTCATTATGTGAGCGCAGGATTGCCGGCAAAACGACTTTCGACCGCTTTTGATAGTGTGACTTTATACGGAAATGACCCGGATATACGTCCGGATATTTACGGAAAAATTGGAAATGCCGGAGTTTCGATCTGTTGTTTAGATGATGCTAAAAAACTGTATTCAGGTTTCGATTTGGTTCATGCTTTAACATCAGTAAGTATGACCATCAACGGACCAGCGCCAATGTTGCTGGGTTTCTTTATGAATGCGGCGATCGATCAGCAATGTGAATATTACATTAAAGCCAACGATTTAGAAAAAGAAGTTGAAGCTAAAATCAACAAAATATATAAAGAAAGCGGATTAGAACGCCCAAGATACCAAGGCGATTTACCGGAAGGAAACAACGGTTTAGGTTTAATGCTTTTAGGTGTTACCGGTGACGAAGTTTTGCCTTTGGAGGTATATAATGAAATAAAAGTTAAAACATTATCACAAGTTCGCGGAACTGTTCAGGCTGATATTTTGAAAGAAGATCAGGCACAAAACACTTGTATTTTCTCTACCGAATTTGCTTTGAGATTAATGGGTGACGTTCAGGAATATTTTATTACGAAGAACGTTCGTAATTTTTATTCGGTTTCGATTTCAGGATATCATATTGCAGAGGCAGGGGCGAACCCAATTACGCAATTGGCTTTCACGCTTTCAAATGGTTTCACTTACGTGGAATATTATTTGAGCCGTGGTATGAGCATTAATGATTTTGGACCAAATTTATCGTTCTTCTTCTCAAACGGAGTAGATCCTGAATATTCAGTTATTGGTCGTGTGGCGCGAAAAATTTGGGCGAAAGCCATGAAAAACAAATACGGAGCCAACGAAAGAGCGCAAATGTTGAAATACCATATTCAGACTTCCGGACGTTCGTTGCACGCTCAGGAAATTGATTTTAATGATATCAGAACAACTTTGCAGGCTTTGTATGCGATTTACGACAACTGTAATTCATTGCACACAAATGCTTACGATGAAGCGATTACAACACCAACAGAAGAGTCGGTACGTCGTGCCATGGCGATTCAGTTGATTATCAATAAAGAATTAGGTTTGGCGAAAAACGAAAACCCAATTCAGGGATCGTTTATCATCGAAGAATTAACCGATTTAGTAGAAGCAGCCGTTTTACAAGAGTTCGACAGAATTACAGAAAGAGGAGGAGTTTTGGGTGCAATGGAAACCATGTACCAGCGTTCTAAAATTCAGGAAGAGAGTTTGTATTATGAAACCTTAAAACACAACGGAGATTTCCCAATTGTGGGAGTAAATACCTTCTTGAGTTCAAAAGGTTCTCCAACGGTAATTCCGGCAGAAGTAATTCGCGCCACCGAAGAAGAAAAACAATATCAGATTACGATGCTGGAGAACTTGCATCAATTCCACGAAGCAAAAGTAAACGAACACTTAAATAAGCTACAGGAAGCAGCCATTAAAAACGAAAACTTATTCGACCATTTAATGGAAGCTACGAAAGTTTGTTCTTTGGGTCAGATTACTTCGGCTTTGTTTGAAGTGGGTGGGCAGTATAGAAGGAATATGTAAAATGTTTTTAGGTTTTACAAATTAGAAAGCCTCTCAGAAATGGGAGGTTTTTTTGTGCTTAAAATTTAATGGTTTTACGGGTTTACTCAATTTAAATTAAAATTGTTTATTTATATTCGCAGCATATGATAAAATATTTGAATATTAGATAGCTGAAATCTATAAAGAATGAAGTTCACAGATTATAAAATTGCTGATTAAATAAGGGATAATAAAGAGAGACAGTTTTCAAAATGCTGTTTTTTTGTTTTTCTAAACTTTTCTTCGCTTTGTCTCGTCTCGCTTATGAACTAAAAGCACTAACAAGACACTCGCGCTAGTTATACTAATAAATTTTTTGCTGCTTGTATCTTAGGTTCCCTTGCTAATTTCAATACACTGGCCATTACCTCTAACCAATGTCCTTCACTATGAGTGTTGTGAAATGAAGCCCCATAATATGAAGCCGTTGTTGGATAAGAAACAATGTTTTTCTCTTTTGCAATTTTGGAAAATAACATTGCTAATTTTTCTTTATTTATAATTGTTGATTCAAACCTTTCGGGTAAAATACTACAGGTACAAAATAATGTTAAGCATAAATTTGATAACTCTTTATAAGTTACACTATTTGATATTGATTCATTTAAATAATAAAAAAGTTCTTTGGTACTATAATCCATAGCCTTGTATTTAATTTTAAGTTTTACGAGCGGTACCAGTAAAAGATCTTCGACTTTAAAATTAAAAAAATATTTAAGACTTTTCACCAACAATCTCCCCAACACAGCTCAAAGATTCCATTTCATCTAAAGGAAACATTTGCAAAACAGTTTCTAAAATCAAACTCAAATTACTAGAAGTGTTTTTTATTTGTTTCTGAAATTTTATGTTCGTCCTGATCTATTGCCAAAATGTATAATTTTAGCATATTGGTAATAATACAGCCAAGCTCATCATGATTTAACAATTTAATTTGAGCGGTATAAGCTTCAGTTTTATTTTTAAGGCAAAATGTTTCGGGGTATTTATCGTATATTTAAAATTAAATCTTGAAGTTATAATGAATATTGTACTAGAAAATAAGGGAGTCAAAACAGATTATTTTTATGTACCGCCTTTTGTTTTGGGAGAAGGCGAAGTAGTCGTTTTGTTTTTGTCTAATGGAGGTTATTTCTACGATACTGAAATGTTTCTAAAGGATATTTTTTGTGATACAACAAAACGTGAAAATGTAATTATACATAAAAAGATGACATTTGTTGAACATTTTAAGGAATCAAGTTTTAGAAGAACTTTTTATCCCACAACAGTTGGGGAATATTTAAGGAAAAATGCGAATCTTAATGATCCGTTTTCAAAAAAAATCTATGAAATAGAATGGATTACAAGTAAAACAAAAATGAATTCACTTGCTGGAAAGCCACGAAGACTTTTGTGTTTGTATGCGGCATTATCAAAGACAAAAGATATCGTGTTTGATTTGGTTGGAGTAGATCCGAAAGGATCTGATTTTATCTTTAAAATGGTAAAAAAAGCAATTGAAAATGGTGGTTCGGCAATTTTACTTGATAGTTTTCCTGATATGAAAGAACATGCATCAAAATACATTGAAGTAGAATGGAATAAAGATATGTTGCCACCTGTAAAAGAATTTAAATTAAACTTAAACAAAAATAATTAGATACTGCTTTGGCTTTGTTTGAAGTTGGCGGACAGTATTGAACGAATATGTAATTTTGATTTTTTAATTATATGACAACCTCTCAATATTTCATGAAACTGCTGGCTTTATCTGATTCAGAAAAAGAATATCAAGATTCTGATTTAGAAAACAGCATCATAAAAATTCTTTCAGATAATAACAGTTCATTTTTCAATCTCGCTGCCCTTTTTGAGGCAGAAGGAGGCAGGGAAGAAGAAGTTATCAATATTGAAATCATAAATAAAATTGCAAATACTTTGGGTCTACTGTTTATAAATCCAAAAGAAAGGGAAGGAAAAGTTTGCTTTGCCAATAGCCAGGATTTACGTCCTGATTTTAAACAAAGTTTTGTGTTGTTAGATCTATTAAATTTTAGTTCTGCTGTTTTACATTCGAGGATATATCGTCAAGGGAAGCAAGATTTTTTAGAAATCCCAATTCCATCAGATTCCTGTATTTTTTGGCAGTTGGTTCAAATAGGTAGTAATTTGCGAAACAAATAAAATAAAAATACATTCTTAGAGCTGCTTTTTTATTTCATTTTAGGCGACACTTTAGATTTACGTTTTAATCTTTCAATCAATGCATCTGCTTTTTCATTTTGAGAAATGAATCGCAAAGACTCTGCATATCGGTAATAGTACATAGGTTCCAGATCATATGTCATAGCAAATAACTCGCCGTACCATTTTGCTGCTTTATCCAGATTGCAAATAGCGTAAAAAGAATTTCCTAATTTCTGGAACAGATCTATAGATTTGTAGCCTTTTGCAGCCACTTTTTCGTAAGTTTTGGTTACATCAACATAAGCGTATTTCTCGCCTGTTTTATTGGTCACGTAATTTTCATTTTGAGCAGAAACCCCTAAACAAAAAAGAGTCAAGAGTAATAAAATGGCTAGCTTTTTTTTCATAAGCATATGAGTGTAAATAACTTAGTTTTACAAATATATTTAAATCTATTAATGTTTGGTTGTTTTAATGGTTAAATTTAAATTTAACTGCCATACTAACAGTTTGTTAGGATGATAATATCAAAACGTAAAAATCGTATTATATTGTAATAGTAAATAAAAAACAAAAAAAGCAGCTCCTAAAAAGAGCTGCTTTACTTTTTTTGGTAAAAAAGGGTGATTAACGACGAAAAGCAGGGCTTTCGTTTACAGATTCGTCTAATGCAGCTTTTTTAAGTTTTTTAGCTACAACTTTAATTTCGTGTTTTGCAACCTTACCATTTTCTTTAACTTCTAAAACGTATTTTCCTGCTGGAAAACCTTCTAAACTTATTGTTTTTGAAATTTCTAATTTGTCTGCAGCAGAATCTCCTGTGTAAACCACATTATTGTTTTCATCATAAATAGAAAAAACTGATTTTTCAACGGTGTTTAAAGTAAAGCTAACTACTTTTCCGTTTCCGGTAATTATATTCAAAATATAATCTCCTTTTCCATCAATTGCGTAGGTTAAAATTGTTGTTAGAAATAAGGCTACAACTAAGCCGATTTGGGAAATTTTTTTCATGTCTTTTTAAATTGTTTTTAAGTTATTTAATACCCTATAGCGGAACGGTAAAACTAGCAAAAAAAAATAATTTTGTGCAAAAAAATGCCGTTTTCAAACGGATAAGTTGCTGAATTAAAGATGTTTCTCTGTTTTTCTTAAAGTATGTACGTAAAAACTTAAAAATTGTATGTTTTTTAGCCTTGTTTTTTAAAAGTTTAAAAATCAGTCTTTTAAAATTATTAAGAATAGCTTTTCAAAAATAATAGCTGACTCAAAATTTTGCTAAAATTAAGGCATAAAAAAACAGCTCTATAACCACAAAGAGCTGTTTTTTAAAACAATCACGTTTTACTTTACTAACTATCTAACTTCATTTTATACTTTAGGGAGTATAAACTTTTTAACGGGCTGCTACACTTGTATTTTTATTATAGAAACCTGCTTTGTAAACCGATGAAACTGCTTTTTTTGATAAAACTGTAGTTTCATCAGTAATTGTAATTTCATGTTTTACTTTTTTTACATTGTCCTCAACTTCTAAATAGTAAGTTCCTTTCGGAAATTGTTCTAAATTAAAAGTTCTCAAAATTCCATCTTTACCTGAAGCATTTTCAGAATAAATTAGATCACCATCTTTGTCGTAAATAGCCAAGCTTGCTTTTTTTACCTGATTAAGGGCAAATGTGATAAGCTTTCCATTTGTTTTTAAAACATGAAGATTAAAATCTTCATTCCCGTCGATTGCATAAGTACTCATTCCGGTGAAAAGCACTGCACATACTAAACTCAATTTTAAAATCTTTTTCATGGCATTAGTTTTAAATTAATAGTTCTAATTCTCTGATGCTAAATTACTTCAGTTATATGATTTTTGCCACAACTCTATTTTCTAATTTCGATGCTATATTCTCATTTACGAAACCGTTATAGGTTAAAATTTAAATTATTTTTATCGTTTTAGTTAATTCACTTATTATTTTTCAAAGTTTTGTATGGTTTAAGGAAATGTAAAATTATCTGTATTTCTTACAAAAAGAATATTTTGAAGCTTAACCGCAAAGGTCGCAAAGCTACCATTTAGCTTTGCGACCTTTGCGGATTATAAAGTTCTCTACGTCAAAAAAACTTGCGTACTTTGTGGTTAAATAGGGCACAAAAAAAACAGCTCAATAACCACAAAGAGCTGTTTATAAACAATCACGTTTTTACTTTACTAACTATCTAACCTCATTTTTATACTTTATGAGAGTATAAACTTTTTTAACGTACTGCTACGCTTGTATATTTTGCAGCGTCTGCTTTATAAACTGATGAAATTGCTTTTGATGATAATACAGTAGCATCATCAGTTATTGTAATTTCATGTCTAACTTTTTTTACACTGTCTTCTACTTCTAAGATGTAAGTTCCTTCCGGAAATTCTTCGAAACTAAAAGTTCTCAAAATCCCCTCTTTGCCTGAAGCATTTTCATAATAAATTACTGAACCATCTTTGTCATAAATAGTTAAACTTGCTTTTTTAACCTGGTTAAGGGCAAATGTTACTAGTTTTCCATTTTCTTTTAATACATGAAGGTTAAAATCTTCATTCCCGTCAATTGCATAAGTACTCATTCCTGTGAAAAGCACTGCACATACTAAACTCAATTTTAAATTCTTTTTCATGGCATTATTTTTTAAATTAATAGTTCCTAATTCTCTGATGTAAAATTACTTCAGATCTATTTTTTTTAGCACAACTCTATTTTCTGATTTCGATGCTATATTCTCATTTACGAAACCGTTATAGGTTAAAATTTGAATTATATTTATCGTTTTCATTAATTATCCTATTATTTTTCAATGTTTAGTTTGAATTAAGAGTATGTAAATTTATCTGTATTTCTTACAAAAACTATTTTAAAAATTTAACCGCAAGGAGCGCAAGGTTTTTTTTATACCAGGTTTATACAAACGAAAAGTTCGCAAAGCTTTGTGTTGATAAAGCTTTGCGAACTTTGGTTTACTATAGGTGGTACTCCAGAATAAAAACCATTGCGCTCCTTGCGGTTAAATTAATAGCAAAAAAAAACAGCTCAATAACCACAAAGAGCTGTTTCTAAAACTTTACAGTTTTTAAACTTTACTAACTATCTAACCTCATTTTTATACTTTATAAGAGTATAAACTTTTTTAGCGTACTGCTACGCTTGTATTTTTTGCAGCAGAATCTGCTTTATAAACTGATGAAATTGCTTTTGATGATAATACAGAAGAATCCCCTGTTATTGTAATTTCATGTTTTACTTGTTTAACACCGTCTTCAACTTCTAAGATATAAGTTCCTTCTGGAAATTCTTCAAAACGAAAAGTTCTTAATATTCCGTCTTTACCTGAAGCATTTTCATGATATAATACTGTACCATCCATATCATAAATAGTTACACTTGCCTTTTTAACCTGGTTAAGAGCGAATGTTACCACTTTTCCGTTTCCTTTTAATACATGAAGGTTGAAATCTTCGTTGCCATCAATTGCATAAGTACTCATTCCTGTAAAAAGTACTGCACATACTAAACTTAATTTTAAAATCTTTTTCATAATCGTATTGCTTTAAATTATTAGTTCATTTTTCTGATGCTAAATTACTTCAGTTGTTGATTTTTTTTCACAACTCTATTTGCCAATTTATATGCTATATTCTCATTTACGAAACCGTTATAGGTTAAAATTTGAATTATTGTGTGTGTTTTGGTTAATTATGGAATTATTTTTCAAACATTTTTTATTTTTTAACATTTTTTAAATATTCTAACATTCTTACAAAAATGCTTTATACATATAAAAAAGCGGAATTAAATACGATATCTTAAAAAAATCAGGGATAAAAATATTGGTCTCGAAAAAAATGGCTAAATAGCCCTGTTTTTAGTATTGAAGAGAAATAAAAAATCATGATGAATTCTCATTTACGAAACCGTTATAGGTTAAAATTTGAATTATTTTAGGTGTTTTTGTTAAATTTGCTATTATTATTTAAAGATCTTATCATGAAGACTATAGCCCCAGCTCTTGAAGTGATATCAAACTCATACGGAAGTTCTTTTACCTACACTAAACACGCCGAAAAGTCTAATAGCAAAGCTCATTTATGGCATTATCATCCTGAGATTGAGTTGGTTTATATTAATGGCGGGGCAGGGAAAAGACAGATAGGAAGCCATGTTTCTTATTATACGAATGGCAGTTTGATGCTGATAGGTGCAAATTTGCCTCATTGTGGTTTTACAAATGAGCTAACAGGAAATATAAACGAAACGGTTATTCATATTAAACCTGAGTTTTTAGGCACCGACTTTTTTGTAGCTCCAGAGATGAGAAGGGTTCAAAATGTCCTGACTCAGTCTAAAGGAGGAATTGCTTTTGGTGGGAAAACTAAAAAGCAAATTGGCGATAAAATCGAAAAGATGGAAAACCAGCTTCCGTTTGAGCGTTTGCTAACCCTTTTGAGTATTTTAGATGAACTTGAAGCATCAGAAGAATATACAATTCTTAATGCAGATGGTTTCTCACTCGAATTGAACACTCAGGATAACGATCGAATGAAGGTGATTTTTAATTATGTAAAAGATCATTTTCAGGAATCAATTGCCTTAGATGAGGTTTCGAATCTGGTTAGCATGACAACACCATCCTTTTGCAGGTATTTTAAGAAAATTTCGAATAAAACATTTACCGAGTTTGTCAACGAATATCGTTTGGTTCATGCATCAAAACTTTTGGCAGAGAAACCAATTAGCATAAATGAGGTTTGCTACGAAAGTGGTTTTAATAACTTCAGCCATTTCAGTAAATCCTTTAAGCAATATACTGGTGTGAGTGCATCGCAATATCGTCACGAACACAAGATTATAATTCGTTAAGTCATTCTTTATAAAGTTAAAAAATATATATTTACGAGATTATTAGTACATTTTTAAACTAATAATCTCGTAAATATTGCTTTTTATAACAACCAATTTTATAACTGAATGAATTTATTTAAAAAACCTGTTGTATTCCTTATTATAGGGATGACCTTTTTTAGCTGTAACAAAAAAGAAACAGCATTTTCAGATCCATTAATTACCAATCGTGATACAACGGTTAATCCGGCAACTGATTTTTTTAATTACGCTAATAATGGCTGGTTTAAAAAAAATCCGATTTCAAGCACGGACAGTAATAACGGTATTATGCGAACTGTGATTGATACAATCAACGGACAGATTAAAAGTATTTGTGAAAAATCAGCAAAAGATGAATCTGCTGTTAAAGGAAGTAATAAACAAAAAATTGGTGATTTTTACGCTTCCGGAATGGATACAATTGCGATTGAAAAAGAAGGTTTAACACCACTAAATTCCGAAATCAAAAAAATAAATGAAGTTAAGGATGTTGCAGGGCTTATAAATTCAATCGCACATTTACAGACTGTAGGGGTAAATCCTGCGTTTTCATTTTATGTTTCCCAAGATGATAAAATAAGTACCAAATATGCTTTGTTTTTTGTGCAGGGCGGTTTAGGTATGGGGCAAAGAGATTTTTATCTGGAAACAGATAAACGAAATACAGAAATTCGTAAAGCGTACCAATCACATCTTAAAACAATGATGCGATTTATGGGTGAAGAGGAATCAACTGCAGCAAAAAGTGCATCAACGATTTTGAAGCTTGAAACCGAACTTGCGAAATCATCCCGAAAATTAGAATTACTTCGTGATCCGATTAAAAACTACAACAAACTTTCAGTTACTCAATTTAACACACTGACTCCTAATGTCGACTGGAAAAAAGTAATTCCTGTGTTAGGAATAGCAAAAGCAGATTCAGTAATTGTAGGTCAACCTGAATTTTTTAGAGCACTCGATAAAACTTTAAAAACATATTCGATCGAAGAATGGAAGATCTATCTTAGATGGACGCTTCTAAATTCGTATGCTTCCTACCTAAATAAAGGTGTCGAAAAAGAAAGTTTTAAATTTTATTCTACCGTTATGAATGGTGTTTCAACTCAAAAACTACGCTGGAAAAGAGTTGTAGAAAATACAGATCAATATTTAGGAGATTTAGTAGGTCAGGTTTATGTTTCGGATTATATGCCGAAAGGAGTTAAGGAGAAATTATTGGAAATTGGAAATAATATCCGTGACGTATTTGCTGAGCATATTAAAAAACTGGATTGGATGAGTGACGCTACTAAACAAAAAGCGTTATACAAATTGAGCAAAATTGTAATGAAGTTAGGTTATCCGGATAAATGGAAGGACATGAGCCAACTCTCGATAGATAGAAAATCGTATTGTACAAACGCTATGCAGGCCAATATATGGGATTATAAATACATGGCTAATAAATATGGAAAACCAGTAGACAGAAATGAATGGGTTATGCAGCCACAAACGTATAATGCGTATTATAATCCGAGTAATAATGAAATTGTTATTCCGGCTTGTAATATTATCGTACCTGGTTATGAAGGCCGAATGCCAGACGACGCTATATTATATGGTGTAATTGGAGGGTCATTCTTTGGACATGAAATTACACACGGATTTGATGATCAGGGAAGTCAATATGATGAAAAAGGGAATCTGAATAATTGGTGGACATCAGAAGATTTGAAAAAATTTAAAGCTAAAACCAAGTTGATTGTTTCGCAATATAACAAATTTACAATTTTGGGTAAAAATGTGAACGGAGATGCTACTCAGGGTGAAAATATTGCCGATTTGGGCGGAGTCATTATGGGTTATGAAGCATTTCAAAAAACCGAACAATATAAAAAGAAGGAAAAGATTAATGGACAGACTCCTGATCAGCGTTATTTTCTGGCGTATGCTTATTCCTGGATGGTAAATAGAAGAGATGAATCTAAAATCAATCAAATTACGACTGATGTTCATGCCCCGGAACAATTTAGAATAAACGGACCATTGAGCAATATTCCTGAATTCTACAAAGCGTTTAATGTCAAAAAAGGAGATAAAATGTATCAGCCGGATAGTTTGCGTGTCGTGATCTGGTAAGAAATAAATTTTCATATAAAAGCCATTCGTTAGCTGCGAATGGCTTTTTTTATTTCTGCCAAAGAGTAAAAATATTTTTTAGCCACAAATTACACAAATTAATTTCTTTATAGTTTGCGGCGAAGATTTGAACTGACTTTAAGTAATTTTAAAAAACAAACTTATTATAATTCGAGAAAATTCGTTTAATGCTTAGTCCATTCAATATTGCTCGAGTAATGGCAGCATTTTTATTTCAAACATAATAAAAATCAATTCGCGGAAATTCGTGTAATCCGTGTAATTCGTAGCAAAGCATTTATCACAAACCTAATAAAAATGAATTCGTGGAAATTTGTGGTAAGCTTTTATACGACCCATAATAAAATAAATTCGTGAATTCGTGGCAAAGTTTTTACCACAACAGAATAAAATCAATTCGTGGAAATTTGTGTAATCAGCAGCAAACCTTTTTATCACAAACAAAGGGTCGGATTTTTCATATGATTTATTCTGAAAAAACTATATTTACAATCCCTAATCTAAAAAATACCAATATGAAAAACTTTAAAATTTTAGTATTTACAGCTTTTTTGTGCATTACGTCTATGAGTTATGCGTCAAAAGTAGATACTTTACAAATTGCCAGTACAGCGATGAGCAAAACCTACAAAGCTGCAGTTGTATTGCCAAATTCTTATGCTAAAAGTAAATCCGCTTATCCGGTAATGTATTTGCTTCACGGGGCATATGGGCATTTTGGTGATTGGTTGAAAAATACACCGAATAAAAAACTAGTTCAGGGGTTGTCTAACCAATACAATATAATTATAGTGATGCCAGAAGGTGAAACGTTTAGTTTTTATCTGGACAGTCCGGTAAATAAAGAAAGTCAGTTTGAAACTTTTATTACTCAGGAAGTGATTCAGAAAGTAGATAAAACATACAGAACGATTAGCAATAGAAACGGAAGAGTAATCACCGGACTTTCGATGGGCGGGCACGGTGCACTTTATTTGTCTGCCAAACATCCGAATCTGTTTTGTGCCGCCGGAAGTATGAGTGGTGCGGTAGATATGAGTACAATGCTCAATCGCGAATCATCAGCTCAGGTTGTTAAATTAATGCAGCCTGTTTTTGGAGATAAAAGCGATAGCTCTGAAATGTATGCAAAGTATGCTGTTATGAATATGTTGGATAAAATTAAAGAAAACAAATTGCCTTTGATAATAGACTGTGGAGTTGACGATTTTTTAATAGAACCAAATCGTGAATTACACCGTAGATTAGTTTATAATAAAGTAGAACATGATTATACCGAGCGACCGGGAGCTCACACTTGGGATTATTGGGAGAACTCGCTTCCGTATCATGTATTATTTTTTAACAAAATTCTGCTTAAAAATCAGCAGGTTACGAAAAAATAATATTTTTTTTAAGAAAGAAGGGTTAAAAAACTTTTTTTGGTTTAATTTTTGAAATACCTTTATGTATAAACCTTAAAAAAAATATAAATTATGAAAAAGATATTGACACTTTTCGCAATTGTTGGATTAGTTGCATTTTCAAGTTGTAGTAGTGATGATGATGGACCGGACAATGATACATATCCAGTCGCATTTGAAATTAAGAATGTTAATTTAACTAGATCAGGTGCAGATAATTATTATAAAATAAGCAATACATTTAGTAATGAAATTGGAACTCCTTTATATGATGATGAAACTGTTTTAGTTTATAGATTATCTGATGTTCTGGATTCAAATACGCCTATTTGGCAATTAATACCAAGAACAATTTATTTTGATGACGATAACGAACTAGACTATGATTATGATTTTAGTAAAGTAGACTTTGTAATTTCTGCTAGAGGAACTTATAATTTGCTTACTAAACCATCATATATTAACAATCAGACTTTTCGTGTTGTAGTTGTTCCTTCTAATCTGTTAGCATCTATTAATAAAGATAATTATTTAGATGTAATGAAGACTTTAAAATTAAAAGAGAATCAAATTAAACAAATTAATTTCTAAGACTTAAAATATCATAAAAAAAAGGAGATCAATTTGATCTCCTTTTTTTATGAATATATGTTAGAAAATCAATCCAGATCTAAATCTGTAAGTTCTTTTTCTTTACCAAATTTAAGAGAAACCAAGATCCCTACTAAAAGTGATAGTGCAATAAATCCTAAAGAAGCCCATTCCGGAAGGTGAATAAAATCATGCAGTAGCATTTTTAATCCAACAAAAGCTAAAATAGCAACTAAGCTGTATTCCAGATAGCTGAATTTTGCCAGCATATTGGCAAGAAAAAAATACATAGAACGTAATCCAAGAATCGCAAAAATATTAGAACTAAATACCAAAAACGGATCAGAAGTAATAGCTAAAATTGCAGGAACACTATCAACTGCAAAAAGCACATCCATAACTTCAATAACAATTAAGGCTACAAATAAAGGAGTAGCGGCTTTTTTTCCTTTTTCTGTTAAAACGAAAAATTTCTCGTGCTCCATATGAGAGGTAATCGGAATAATTTTTCCAAGTGTTTTATAAACAAAAGAATCTTTCGGCTGGAAATCTTCGTCTTCACTAGAAAATAGCATTTTTACAGCGGTGAAGAGCAAGAATAAACCAAATACATAAGTAGTCCAGGTGAATTTATTGATTAACATAACTCCGAAGAAAATCATCAATCCACGAAAAACGATGGCTCCTAAAATCCCCCAGAATAAAACGCGATGTTGGTATTTTTGTGGTATTTTGAAAGAAGCGAAAATAATAGCAATAACAAAAATATTATCAACACTTAAAGAAAGTTCGATTAAATAACCCGTAATAAACTTCATGGAAGCAACTGCAGGTTTTAGCCCATCAGGATTTGCAATATAATCTGTAGTATAAAGCCAGTAAATTACACCAGAAAACAAGAACGAAAGTGTTACCCAAATCAATGTCCATTTGCTTGCTTCTTTAGTACTAATAATATGAGGTGTTTTATTAAAAACTCCTAAGTCTAAAGCAAGAATAATTATGACGGCTAATAAAAAGAAAATCCAAACCATTATGATATTTTTTAAATGATTTACAAAGATAAGTTTTGAAGTTTAACTTAAAAATTAAATTATTAGAAAATTACCTTCAATTTCTAAACCCGACAGGTTTTTAAAACCTGTCGGGTTTGATGCAGTCCTGAGACTTCTTTTCTTAATGACAAACGATCGAAAAAAAGAGGCTGCCTTTTGGGCAGCCTCTTTAGGTATAATGTAAGCTTTGAATTATAGTGCTGATTTAACAGTTTTGATAATTCTTGCAGCAATTTTGTATGGATCTCCGTTTGAAGCTGGTCTTCTGTCTTCTAACCAACCTTTCCATCCTTTTTGAACAGTCATTAAAGGAATTCTGATAGAACATCCTCTGTCTGAAACTCCATAAGAGAAATCGTGGATAGAGGCAGTTTCGTGTTTACCAGTTAAACGTTGGTCGTTGTAAGCTCCGTAAACTGCAATGTGCTCAGCAGTAACAGGACGGAAAGCCTCACAGATTTTTTCGTAAGTAGCTTTATCTCCACATGTTCTTAACACCTCGTTAGAGAAGTTTGCATGCATTCCAGAACCATTCCAGTCAGTATCTCCTAGTGGTTTTGGGTGGTATTCGATATAGTAACCATATTTTTCAGTCAAACGATCTAGTAAATAACGAGCAACCCAGATTTCGTCTCCGGCTTTTTTAGCACCTTTAGCGAATAATTGAAATTCCCATTGTCCGCAAGCTACTTCTTGGTTAATACCTTCAAAGTTAATTCCGGCAGCGATACATAAATCAGCATGTTCTTCTACTAATTTTCTTCCGTGAGTGTTTTTTCCACCTACAGAACAGTAGTACATACCTTGTGGAGCAGGATAACCTCCAACAGGGAAACCTAATGGCAATAAAGTTTTAGTATCCATGATGAAATATTCTTGTTCGAAACCAAACCAGAAATCACCATCATCATCAATAGTAGCTCTACCGTTTGAAGAGTGTGGAGTTCCATCAGCATACATAACTTCAGTCATTACTAAATATCCATTGATGCGGGTTGGATCAGGATAAATTGCAACAGGAACTAATAAACAGTCTGAAGAACCTCCTTCGGCTTGTTTTGTTGATGAACCATCAAATGACCAGTTTCCAAGTTCTTCTAATGTTCCTTTGAAATTTTCGTGCTCCTCAACTTTCGTTTTACTTCTAAGATTTTGAGTTGGTTCATATCCATCTAACCAAATGTACTCTAACTTAATTTTAGCCATAATAATATAAATTTATTTTTTTGTTTTTTTTCGATTGGTCAAATATAGATTTATTTTTTTAGTCCTAAAAATTAGGGGGCTATTTTGTTTTACGGAGTATAATTTTTTTGAGAAGCGCAATTTAGATGGGGGTATATTTTTAAAAAAGCAATTTTTAACACCATAAAAAAATAAATTCGTAATAATTACGAACTATTTTTGAATTTATGGGTTAAGAAATTATGAAAAAATGTTTATTTAATGAATAATACCGATGTATTTTGTTACATTTCTTTAAATTGAATTAATTATTCTTTGAAAAAGTGATCTTCTGTTGAAATATTACCACATAAATTTTGAAAATTTATCTTTTAATCAGGCTGTTTTATTGTTTATATTTGTTCCTCTTTTTTTAGTGAAATTTATTACGAATCTTTAAACTTACATACATGTCAACATTACGTTTCCAAGCTTTGAAAGAAGCTTCTACAAGAAAGCCAGTGCATTTTGAAGAAATTGATAGAAAATCTAACATTTTTGGTTCAAATGTGTTTAACGAAAAAGCAATGAAGCAATATTTAACTTCGGATGCTTTAAAAGGAGTTAGGGATGCGATTCAGCACGGAACTAAAATAGACAGAAAACTGGCAGATTATATTGCCATGGGAATGAAAGAGTGGGCTTTGGCCAAAGGCGTTACGCATTATACACACTGGTTTCAGCCACTTACCGGAACAACCGCAGAAAAACATGATGCTTTTTTTGATATTTCTTATGATGGAAGTGATCCGGTAGAAAAATTTGGCGGAGCGCAATTGGTACAACAAGAACCTGATGCATCAAGTTTCCCGAATGGTGGAATCAGAAATACATTTGAAGCCAGGGGTTATACCGCCTGGGATCCTACATCTCCGGCATTTATTTATGGAACTACATTATGTATTCCAACTGTTTTTATCGCTTATACAGGTGAAGCCTTAGATAATAAAATTCCATTGTTAAGAGCCTTATCTGCTATGGATGAAGCGGCCACTGAAGTATGTCGCTATTTTGATAAAAATGTCAAAAAAGTAACAGCAACTTTAGGTTGGGAGCAGGAATATTTTCTGATTGATAAATCATTAGCTAATTCCCGTCCTGATTTAATGATGACAGGAAGAACCTTATTAGGACATACATCTGCAAAAGGACAACAGCTTGATGATCATTATTTTGGTTCTATTCCAACTCGTGCTTTAACGTATATGAGAGATTTAGAGCAGGAATGTATGTTATTGGGAATTCCGGTAAAAACACGTCATAATGAGGTCGCGCCAAATCAGTTTGAGCTGGCACCCATTTTCGAAGAAACAAATTTGGCTGTTGATCATAACTCCTTATTAATGGATGTGATGCAAAGAGTAGCAGAACGTCATGATTTTAAGGTGTTATTCCACGAAAAACCATTTAAAGGCGTTAACGGTTCAGGAAAACACAACAACTGGTCATTGGCAACAGATACAGGAGTTAACTTGTTGAGTCCTAGTAAGACCCCAATGAGTAATTTACAGTTTTTGACTTTCTTTATCAATACGATTAAAGCGGTAAATGATTATGAAACTTTATTAAGAGCATCAATTGCAACAGCAAGTAACGACCACAGGTTAGGAGCGAATGAAGCGCCGCCTGCGATTATTTCTGTTTTTATTGGAGCACAATTGACTAAAGTTTTGTCTGAATTGGAAAGTGTAACAACTGGTAAATTATCTCCGGAAGAAAAAACCGATTTAAAACTGAATGTGGTGGGCAAAATTCCAGACGTTCTTTTAGACAATACGGACAGAAACAGGACTTCTCCTTTTGCCTTTACAGGAAATAAATTTGAGTTTAGAGCAGTTGGTTCAAATGCAAACTGTTCAAACGCGATGACAACCTTGAATGCTATTGTGGCCAAACAATTGAAAGATTTCAAAATAGAGGTTGATAATTTGATCGATTCGAAAGACATGAAAAAAGATGATGCCATCTTTAATGTTTTAAGAGAATACATCAAACAATCGAAGAAAATACTTTTTGAAGGTGACGGATATAGCGATGCCTGGGAAAAAGAAGCAGCTAAAAGAGGTTTAAGTAATTTTAAAACAACTCCGGAAGCAATTAAAGCAAAAGTTTCTAAACAAGCTTTAGATTTATTTGATGAATTAGGAATCTTAAATCATGTTGAAGCCGAAGCTCGCTACGAAATTGAATTGGAAGAATACACTAAAAAGATTCAGATTGAAGGAAGAGTTTTAGGTGATATTTCCAGAAATCATGTAATCCCGACAGCGATTCGTTACCAAAATACCTTAATTGAAAACGTAAAAGGTTTAAAAGAAATATTTGGAAAAGAGTTTGAAACCATTGCGAAAGAACAAATTGTTTTGATCAAAGAAATTTCAGGTCATATCGAAGGAATCAATTCTAAGGTATTGGCGATGACTAATGAAAGAAAAAAAGCAAACCAATTAACGGATGCCCAAAAAATGGCTGAAGCGTATTGTAATTATGTAAAACCTTATTTTGAAGATATTCGTAATCACTGTGATAAATTAGAATTATTGGTTGATGACGAAAGTTGGACACTTACAAAATACAGAGAATTATTGTTTACTAAATAGTTTTTTAAACACGAATTACACTAATTTTATTTTCATACTTTTAATGGAAATCTAAATATTCAAAAATCATCCTTAGCGGATGATTTTTGTTTTATAAAAATTTGTGATAATTTGTGTAATTTGTGGTGAATTTTTCGACGCAATCTTTAATCGATTAAATCTTATAATCTGTGGCTTTTTTACTTCTCCAATTTAATTAGTGAAAATTAGTGTAATTGCTTCGCCAATTCGCTATCGCTCGGGTAGTGGCAAAAACTTTTTTACAATCAACATCCGAATCAATCAAAGAATTAAAAAAAGGGATTATCTTTGCACCACATCAACACAAACTAATTTTCATGAGTTCAGATT
Organism: Flavobacterium sp. Root420; assembly: GCF_001427905.1. Lineage (GTDB taxonomy): Bacteria > Bacteroidota > Bacteroidia > Flavobacteriales > Flavobacteriaceae > Flavobacterium. Next base: position 624,486 of record NZ_LMEF01000001.1, on the reverse strand, counting down.
CTAGCAAAAGGTACGCACAAAGAGGTGTTTCAGCATCAAAAGAAGACGTACACAACGCCATAAAAAATATTGACAAAGGTTTATTTCCCCAGGCATTCTGCAAAATTGTCCCTGATTATTTAACTCAGGATTCAGATCATTGCTTAATTATGCATGCTGACGGAGCTGGTACAAAATCGTCTTTGGCGTATATGTATTGGAAAGAAACCGGAGATATTTCAGTTTGGAAAGGAATTGCTCAGGATGCCTTAATCATGAATATCGATGATTTATTATGTGTTGGAGCAACCGATAATATCTTGCTTTCATCAACTATCGGAAGAAATAAAAACTTAATTCCGGCAGAAGTTATTTCGGCAATTATCAACGGAACGGAAGAATTAATTAACGAATTAAAATCTTTCGGTGTAACTATTCATTCAACTGGTGGAGAAACTGCTGATGTTGGAGATGTAGTTCGTACTATTATTGTAGATTCCACTGTAACGGCACGTATGAAGCGTAGTGATGTTGTGGATAATGCCAATATTAAAGCTGGAGATGTAATTGTTGGTTTAGCTTCTTTTGGTCAGGCTACTTACGAAAAAAGCTATAATGGCGGAATGGGAAGTAATGGATTAACTTCTGCACGCCACGATGTTTTCGGAAAATATCTGGCTAAAAAATATCCTGAAAGTTATGATGCCCTTGTTCCGGAAGAATTGATTTATTCCGGTCAGGTAAATTTAACGGATGAAGTGGAGAATAGTCCAATCAATGCAGGTCAGCTGGTACTTTCTCCAACAAGAACCTATGCGCCAATTATCAAGAAAATTTTAGATACTTATACTCCAAACGAAATTCACGGAATGGTACATTGCAGTGGAGGAGCGCAGACTAAAATTTTACATTTCGTTCAAAATTTACATATTATAAAAGATAACTTATTTCCGGTTCCACCATTGTTCAAGTTAATTCAGGAGCAATCAAAAACCGATTGGAAAGAAATGTATCAGGTTTTCAACTGCGGTCACCGTATGGAAATTTACGTGCCGGAAAACATTGCACAGGATATTATTGCGATTTCAAAATCATTCAATGTCGATGCACAAATCGTAGGTAGAGTAGAAGCGGCTGATAGTAAAAAGTTGACTATTACCAGCGAATACGGAACATTCGAATATTAATTTTTTAATGTAGAGGCGCACAGCAGTGCGTCTTACGTAATGTTAGACACACTGCTGTGCGCCTCTACAAAAAATAATCGTTAAAAAAATCGTTATGTACGAATTACTTTTTTGGAGATATTTAGATGAGATTTATTTAAATCATCACGAAGTTTATGAAGCTCTTGTGGAAAAAGAACAAGTTGATGGATTAGAAACACTTCCGGTAGAAGTAATTCTAAACCGAATCGCTTCGGTATTTTCAGAATGGGAAAAAGTAGATGAAAACAGCTGGCAAAATACTTCAGGAAAAGGTGCGTTCCAAGTTATTTCAACACCACAAAGCATCAAAATAGACTGCTACGGAACTGAAGGAAAAACCATGAATAAGTTAGTCGCTTTGATGGAAGAATTCAAATGTCCATTATACGATCCGCAAGTACCGGAACGTTATGACGAAATGAGTGAGTAATCTTTGTGAGCTTCTGTGAAATCTTGGTGTAGCTTTGCGGTATAATTATTCTGCAAAGTGACAAAAACTTCAAAAGAATATAAAAGCATGAATCAAGAATATAGTTTCAGTTTCTCAGACAATATTATTTTAGAAGACGATTTGGTTTTATTACGCCCTTTGCAGGAATCAGATGTCGAAAATTTACTGGAAATCTCTATCAATGAGCCAGAAACCTGGAAATATTCTTTAGTAGGTGCAGACGGAAAAGAAAACCTGATCAATTATATTCAATCGGCCATAAAAGCAAGAGAAGAAAAAAGAGAATTTCCATTTATTGTTTTCGATAAAAAATCTCAAAAATACGCAGGTTCAACACGTTTTTACGACATACAGCTCGCATATAAAACAGCGCAATTAGGCTACACCTGGTATGGTTCTGCTTTTAGAGGAACTGGTCTTAACAAGCATTGTAAATTCTTATTGCTTCAATTTGCTTTTGAAACTCTTGGATTAGAAAGAGTAGAATTTCGCGCAGACAACAGCAACAAAAGAAGTATTGCTGCAATGAAAAGCATTGGCTGTAAAGTCGAGGGTGTTTTAAGGAGCCACATGCCAACCACAAATAGCGAAGTTCGTCGCGATTCTATAGTTTTAAGTATTCTTAAAGACGAATGGTTTGATGAGGTTAAGGAAAATTTAAGAAGGAAATTATAATTGAATTAATGATAGTAAATCTTTGGTAAATCAGGCAAATGAAATGTATTATTGTCTAGTTTTTCCTCACTTATTTGAATTGCGGTATATGTTATCGCAATATTTTTTCCATCATATTTATATTTTAACCAAGGTGCTTTTGCTTGCTCAAAATATAAATCAGTAAAACTAAATTTACTGTCTTTGTAGTTTTCCGGGTTTATATATAATGAAGGATCGTACCAATAAGAATTCTTAGTATCCTCCAATTCATGAATTAACAATTTACATTTTCGGTTAAGAATTATTTTTTCAGACTTTTCAAATTTGGAATTAATTAATTGTCGGCTTTCATTATTATAAGGTGTAACAAAAAGCGTGTCAATACCATTTCGATAATCATATTCCTTATTGTCATTTTTGATAAAATATATCGTTTTTATGTCTTCACCATTATATGACATTTTGAAGTTACCTTCTTTAAAGTACTTTGTCATTCTGGTACCATATATTTTTTGGAGATCTTCTGTAGAAATGTTATTTGTCTTCGACACAACAGAAATTTCATATGTAATTTTTCCTTCAAATTCATTTTTATTATTTTCAATATTTTTCTTTTGGCAGCTAGAAGTAGCAAATATCAAAATTGATAAAAAGAGTGTAAGTGATTTCATGAGTTCGATGTTAGCTAAATTGATGTCTCCAGCTACTAGCTATTTAAAAATTATAAAAAAGGTTATTTTGTCTAAACAAAAATATATCAAAAATGATAATTCAACTAAGCCAGCAATTAACGGGAAAGAGAAACCTACCCATCTTTCAATAATAATCCCTGATCCTGCCTTATTTTCTCAACTAATTTATCTACAAAAATCTTTATTTTCTGTGGCAATAAATTCCAGTTCGCATCTTTTTTAAAACTTCTGCAATAGTCTAAATCGCATTCGACAGCGCGGATCACATATTTTTTGTTTTTGTAAATTGTAATAATTTTAAGTCGTTTTATTTCGTCACTTTCATTTCTTGTTCCATAAACAATAATAGGCTCAATATAACCATCTCCATCAAGATCTTTAGTACTGCAATATTTTGTCCAAAACCAAATATTGGTTTCTTTTGGTTCTGTGATTTCGAGTAAATCATTTATGCGCCATTTTTCAAGAAAACCACCATGATCGTTCATTGTGCAAATGGCTTGAATTTTAGTATTTAAAGTATCTTTTTTACTAATTTTTTTTTGATTTTCGCATAAAAGCAATTCATAAACTCCTCCTTTATCACTGTACTCAAACGCTTTGTATATGGGGAAATCTGAAACACCGTCGAGTTCACGTTCTATAATTTGTTCTTTTGTAAGTCTGTAACTTTCTATTTTTTGAGCATAGTTAAATGTCGAAGAAAAAAGAATCAGAATGAAAATATAATTTTTCATGAATGGGATTGCATATTAGTAAATCAAAGATATTTAAAAACCTTTTGAGGTTCGATAAATTTATATTTTTTAAAAAGCATATTTTATTGTATTTTTCTAAATTGAAAGTATTGATAAAACGTTTTAGTAAATACCTGATATTGTTTTTATCCACAAAATAATGATTAAATAAAGTACCCGATGAATAGAATAAATTACCAAAGGTTTCTTTTTGGATTATCATTTTTAATGCTTGGATACGCTTCCAATGCACAGAAAAAAAATACTGAAAAACGAAACTTGATTCAGTACGTAGATCCAATGATCGGTACTGCAAAAATGGGGCACACTTATCCTGGTGCGACAGTACCTTTTGGGAGTGTGCAATTAAGTCCGGAAACTGATACGATTGCCTACGGCTTAAATAGAAAATATAATGGTGAGGTCTATAAATATTGTGCCGGATATCAATACGAAGACAAAACAATTGTAGGCTTCAGCCATACCCATTTTAGCGGCACCGGGCATTCTGATTTAGGCGATTTTTTAATCATGCCAACAACCGGTAAACTCCAATTAAATCCGGGAGTAGCTTCAAAGCCACATTCGGGATATCGTTCAGCATTTTCGCATTCTACAGAAAAAGCAGAACCAGCCTATTACAGCGTTCTTTTAGAAGATCATAAGATTAAGGCAGAGCTTACAGCTACAACGCGTGTCGGAATGCATCAATACACTTTTCCGAAATCAGATGAAGCACATATTATTTTGGACTTAACTTCTGGAATTTACAATTACGATAAAAAGAATGTATGGACATTTGTTCGTGTTGAAAACGATACTTTAATTACCGGATACCGTCAGACAAATGGCTGGGCAAGAACCAGAACGGTTTATTTTGCCATGTCTTTTAGTAAACCAATTAAAAGCTACGGACAGGCTGCGCAGGAAAAAAGTGTGTACAGAGGTTTTTGGGGGAGATTTGATCAAACCAAAAATTTCCCTGAAATGGCAGGTCAAAACTTAAAATTGTTTTTTGATTTTAATACTGAAGAAGGAGAGAAAATCAAGATAAAAATGGCTTTGTCTCCAGTAAGTTCTGCCGGAGCATTAGAAAATATGAAGAAAGAAGTTCCGGACTGGGATTTTGAAAAAGTAAAAAAACAAAGTCAGGAAATCTGGAATAATGAACTAAATAAAATTCAAATTGAAGCCATTCAAAAAGAAGATTATGTGAATTTTTACACTGCGATGTATCACGCTTTTTTAGGACCAACAGAATATATGGATCTGGATGGAAATTATAAAGGTTTGGATATGAACGTGCATAAAGCCGAAAACTTTAAAAATTACACCAGTTATTCGCTTTGGGATACTTACAGAGCTTTGCATCCCTTTTTTAATATTGTACAGCCAACGAGAAATTCAGACATGGTGAGTTCGATGCTTGCACATTCAGACCAAAGTGTACATAAAATGTTGCCTATCTGGTCGCATTATGCCAATGAAAATTGGTGTATGATTGGATATCATTCGGTTTCTGTTGTGGCAGATGCGATTGTAAAAGGCAATATCAATTTCGATACTGAAAAGGCGCTTCAGGCTTGTGTAAACACGGCAAAAGTACTATATTATGACGGATTGGAATATTATATGAGAATGGGTTATATTCCTGAAGATAAAAATGGTTCTTCAGTTTCTAAAACTTTAGAATATGCGTATGATGACTGGGCGATTGCTCAGGCTGCCAGGAAATTAGGTAAAACAGAAATTTATAAGGAGTTTATTGAAAGATCTAAAAATTATAAAAATGTTTACGATGCCAAAACGGGTTTCATGCGACCTAAACTAAATGACGGAACTTTCAAAAAAGAGTTTGATCCTTTAGACACACACGGACAAGGTTTCATCGAAGGAAATTCGTGGAATTACAGCTTGTACGTACCGCAAGATCCAGCTGAAATGATTAAAATGATGGGTGGAAATGATAAATTTAATGTTCGATTAGATTCGTTGTTCAATATGCATTTGCCGGACAAATATTTTGAAAATACAGAGGATATTACCAGAGAAGGAATCATCGGGAATTATGTCCACGGAAATGAACCTTCACATCACGTAGTTTATTTATACAATTGGACAAATTCACCTTGGAAAGCACAAGACAAAATCAGAATGATTCTGAAAAAAATGTACCGAAATGGAGCTGATGGTTTAGGCGGAAATGATGATTTTGGACAAATGAGTGCCTGGTATATTTTTAGTAGTTTAGGCTTTTATCCGGTTGCACCGGGATCTGATGAATATGCGTTAGGAAGTCCCTTGGTTAAAAATGCTGTTTTTAATTTAGAAAACGGAAAGAAATTCGAAGTTGAAACCGTAAACCAATCTGATAAAAATGTGTTTGTGAGCAAAGTGCTTTTAAACGGAAAAGAACTTTCCAAACCTTTCTTAAAACATGCAGATGTTATGAATGGAGGAAAAATCACGTTTTATATGAGTGCAAAAGCTAATAAGAAGAATTACTAGATTATGTATCAACAGGTTAATTTTGACTTCCTGCAAGGTTTTGAAAACCTTGGAGGATTCGTGGCGAAAAAATAATAAAAGCTAAACATAACAGAGTTTGCAAAAACTTCACGAAATTTGCATTTCAAAATTTAATGATATCCATATGAAAATAAACCTAAAATCAGGAATTGATAAATTGCTTTTCGGAATGAAGCAAAATGATGTTACGGCCGTTTTTGGCAAACCTGATAAAAATTACAAAGACGAAGATGACAATGTTATTTTTGTGTACAATTCACATAAAATCAGATTAACATTTTATGAGGAAGAAGACTTGAAATTAGGTTATTTAGTAGCATCAAGCAATGATCTTGAAGTTTTTGGATTCAAAATAATCGGTAGAAAAATTGCAGATGTAAAGAAAGATTTAGTGACAAAAGGAATTACCAAATACACTCAGGAAACTTTTGATACTTTCGAAAACTATTTTAATGAAGAAAACTGGTTTATTCTTCAAACTGAATTTGATGAAGTAGTGAAGTTTGAAGTAGGTGCAATTATTAATGAAAAAGATGAGTTTGACTGGAAATTTCCACTGAAGAAATAATTAGTCACATTTTGTGTGATTTCTCCTTCGTCAAGATGACAAGCAAACGTATACCATAAAAAAAACCGACAATCACTTGTCGGTTTTTTTTATATTTAAGGTCTAAAAAATTATCCTTTCAACCATGCATTTTTAAGCTTCTCTTTTGAAGCATCTGTAGCTTTAAAAGTTTCTGTTTCTTCAAAAGGGACTTTTACAGTTCCTTTAATGGTTTGTTCAGCACCAGCACGTTTTATTTTAACTGTAATAGGATCGTTATCTTTCCAGTTTTCACTTTCTCCAATTAAATCATAAATATTGTCTAAGTTGTAAACTTTATCGTTAATAGAAACAATTCCATCACCAGCTTTAAGATTTAAATTAGTAAAGAATACGTTTAAGTCAATATCAGGACGCACACTTATTGCTTTAGTTGCTTTGTCTACACCAATATATGGAGTTTGTCCTTTAATGAAAATTGATCCTGCTTTTTTCTCAGAAGATTTAGTTACGCCAACTTTAGCCAAATAAAAATCGTAAGGGATTGGTGTTGTTCCGGCAACATATTTAGTTAGGAATTCACCAACTTCAGGATAAGTCAATTGTGTAATTTTTGCGAAAAGTTCGTTATCGTTAAATGGTTTTTCGATACCATACTCATCAGATAATTTGTGCATTAAATCAAGAATTCCTCTTTCTCCGTTGCTTTTTTCTCTGATAATAATATCAATGCACATACCTATTAAAGCTCCTTTTTGGTATACATTTAAATATTGATCTTTATAAGGTTCTTGTAGAACATTAGCACTCATTTTAGTAAAAGACATAGTGTCATCCAATGTTTTTGCCTGCTCAATTTTATCGGCAATTCGCGTGTAAAATTCCCCTTCATTAATTAATCCCTGATTGATTTGGAAAAGGTTTGCGAAGTATTCTGTTACACCTTCATACATCCATAAATGCTCTGACATTTTTGGATCATTGTAATCAAAAAACTGAATTTCTTTTGAGTGAATAGTTAATGGGGTTACAATATGGAAAAATTCATGAGAAACTACATCTTTCATAGATTCTACCAATTTTTCTTTTGGCATAGATTCCGGTAAGACAACAGTAGTAGCTGTTGGGTGTTCTAATGCTCCAAAACCATGTGCATCATCTTTAGCCATGCTTGATAAATACAATAAAACAGTATATTTTTTAGTAGAATTTACTTTTCCTAAAAAGTTTTTCTGTGCCGTCATCATCGTTTTCATTTCCGGAGTAATGCTTTCAGCAGTAAATTTTCCTGTTGGAGAATAAACAGCAATCAAAATATCCATACCATTAACGTTGAATGTAGTATAATCTGGTTTAGAATACATAATTGGATTTTCTACCAAAACAGCATAGCGAGAAGTTTTAAAAACGTCACTTGTTTTGCTGGCATCTTCATCAGTCATTGAAGTTGCTCCCCATAATGTTTCAGGATGCGTAATTGTAACATTATATGGTACATCTAGTTTATCTTTAAAATAACCTACAAAACCGTGCGTATTCACCATGAAGTTAACTCCTGCATTGATATTAGTTCCGGCCGGAGAAAAAACATCTCCACCTCCAAAACCAGCTCCTTTTTCAGTGTCAAAAGTATCTCCAACTAAATAAGTGATCTTTTTTAATGTTTTAGCATTAGCAATTGACCAGGAATTATCATCAATTCTTTTTACAGTTAATTCATTTCCTTTAGCATCAAAAGCTTTAAAACCATCTGAATATTTACCGTAATTATCTGTAGAATAAGTTCCCGGAACTGTCTTTGGAATACTGTAGATAATTTCGTCTGTTTTAATTGCGGGAGGAGTAACCGTTACCAGGACTTTATCATCCTTTACATCAGTAAGATTAATGTTTACATCTACGGTATTGCTTTTTGCAGCGCCTGATGTACTACCCGTTTTACAGCTCCAAAGAGTTACAGCAAGAGCTAAGGTGTAAAATATTTTTTTCATTTGTTCGCGTTTAGTTATTTGTATTTGACTGCTAAAATATGAAATTGTTACAGTGCTACTTTAAATATAAAAAAAACTCCTGAATTTCAGGAGTTCTATCTTAGTCTAGTTTGTTTTTTATATAATATTTGCCATCCAGATCTTCATCAAAATCATCTATTTTAACGGGTTTTGGTTTTGGTTTATTTGCTATAGCCTTCTTTTTCCACATTTCAAATTTTTCAAGCGGCATTTTCTTTTTCATGATTTCCAAAACTTCTTTTTCTGCCAATCCAAATTCTTTTTTAATAATTTCAAATGGATTTCTTTCTTCCAAGGCTAACGAAACAAGTTTTTCCGTTTGTTCCCAGCTCAACTCTTTGCGGTTACTCTTTTTCATCACGTGAAAATTAATTCAAAATAGGGGTTAATGATTAATAGATTGATTTTCAATTTAAGTATCAATATTAATAAAAAAAATAATTAGTTGGTTCGATCTGTGATATTTTTTTTAATGATTTTAAGTGTTTTTTATTGATTTTGATTTTTGAAACGGAATTTGCAATAAATTTTTCAATTTGTTATGCTCTTCGGGTGCCATATGTGTATCAACTCCGTAAATTAATTCTTCTTTGGGCAATGTGGTAAAAGTGCCAAAAAGCCGATCCCAAACAGAGAAAATATTTCCATAATTACTATCTGTATAAGGTAAAACGTAATGATGATGAACTTTATGCATATTAGGAGAAACGATGAAATAACTCAGGAAGACATCTAATTTGTCAGGTAGTGAAATGTTGGCATGATTGAATTGAGAAGCTACAACAGATAAGGATTGATATAGAAAAACCATCCACATTGGACTTCCTACAATTAGGACGCCTGCAGTTGTAAATAAAAAACGAATGATGCTCTCGCCAGGATGATGTCTGTTTGCTGTTGTAGTATCAATCCAGGTATCAGTATGATGAATAAGATGAAAACGCCAAAGCATTTTTATTTTATGCTGAACAAAATGTGCAAGATACGCACCAATTAAATCTAACAGAAGTAAACCAATAATGGTATACAGCCAAATTGGAAGTTCAGGCAGCCATTGCAGAATTCCGAAATGATTTTCAGTCGTCCAGTCAGCTGTTTTAATTAAGACAAAGGCCAAAACAAAATTGACAATAATTGTAGTAAATGTCAGGAAAAAGTTGATTCCGGCATGATGCCATTTTTTGTATTGCATCTGGAATAGCGGAAAAGTATTTTCGATTAGCCAAAAAATAGTTATTCCTCCAACCAAAATTAAACTGCGGTGAGAAGACGGAATCGTACTGAAATAAGAAATAATTTCATTCATAATAAAAATGTATTTGAAATCAGTTTTATTTCTTTTTTAAAAATATAAAAAGAAAAGAGAAAACCGGATATAAATATATCTGATTTTCTCTTTAAAATAAATAATATGCTATAATTTATGCTTTTTTGATCAGGCTTATGATGAATAGTAAAACCCACGCACCTCCAACAGCAATTAGAATTTGCCAAAGAAGTCCGCCGCCGCCAATACCAAGTTGACCTGCAATCCAACCACCAACGATTCCGCCAATGATTCCAACAATAATATTGCCAATTAGACCAAATCCGGCACCTTTCCAGATTTGACCTGCTAACCATCCGGAAATTGCTCCGATAAGTAAGAAATATAAAAACTCCATATTTTAGGTTTTAAGGGTTATATAATAGTTGATTTGTTTATTTGTGCTTCTTCGGAATGCTTTTGTAATTCCATGCGCCTCCGACAATGATACCAACAGCGATATTACCAGGAAGGCCCGAAACCGCCTGAGATTGCTTCGATAAGTAAGAAATAAAACTCCATAGTTTATGTTTTAAGGGTTATGTAATAGTTGATTTTTTTATTTGTGCTTCTTCGGAATGCTTTTGTAATTCCATGCGCCTCCACCAATGATACCAACAGCGATATTACCAGGAAGGTCCGAAACTGCCGCCTGAGATTGCTTCGATAAGTAAGAAATAAAACTCCATAGTTTATGTTTTAAGGGTTATGTAATAGTTGATTTGTTTATTTGTGATTCTTCAGAATGCTTTTGTAATAGATTTTTATAGATAAATCCACCCAGGAGAGCACCTAAAATAGGTGCAACCCAAAATAACCAAACTTGAGATAGTGGCTCACCGCCAACAAAAACAGCTTGTGATAACGATCTTGCAGGATTTACAGATGTATTGGTAATTGGAATACTAATTAAGTGAATTAAAGTCAAAGCCAAACCAATAGCAAGACCAGCAAATCTTCCGTTTGCAAATTTATCAGTTGCTCCTAAAATGATCAATAAGAAAAACAAAGTCAGAACAAATTCAGCAATAAAAGCAGATTGTAAAGAATATCCATCGGGAGAAAATGCCCCAAAACCATTAGATGCAAATGCTCCGGCTTTAGTATTGTCAATGACAAAACCGGCTTTTCCTAAAGCAATCGTATACAACGTTCCTGCTGCAGCTACCGCGCCAACACATTGTGCAATGATGTATGGAATTAAATCTTTGGCAGGAAATCTTCCTCCAGCCCATAAACCAAAAGATACCGCAGGATTAAAATGCCCACCCGATATATGTCCAACAGCATAAGCCATTGTTAATACAGTTAAACCAAAAGCTAAAGCAACACCTGCAAATCCAATTCCTAATTCAGGAATTCCGGCAGCAAATATGGCGCTTCCGCAACCTCCAAAAACGAGCCAATAGGTTCCGAAAAATTCTGCAAATAATTTTTTCATAATAAAATAATTTAATGGTTAATGTTAGAATGTATATTGGTAAGCCCAATAAATCAAAACAATTTGTAAGGGCAAACGTACGAATAAAACCCATCTTGGTAAACCGAAACTCGCTTTTTTATTTTGAAACATAAATAAGTTGGCCGGAAATATAGCAACTAATAGCGCTATAATTCCCCATGCAGCAAATTTTTTTGAGAAAGGAAACATTAGAAGTAGGCCTAAAAGTATTTCGGCAATTCCACTTAAAGTATTTATTAATTTGGGGTTTTTGAATAGGGGCGGAATGATTCGAATGTACATTCCGGGACTTCTAAAATGATTAATTCCAGCAATTATATATAGAAAAGCCATTAAATATAAATGCCAGGGTAAATTCATGATATCATATTGTTTATCGCGAATTTATAAAAAAATTAACAATTATAACATTACAAGAAGCTTTTTTTAATTCTGTATAAAATGAACTACTTTTTACGCTTAAAATTTACATTCATGATAATAATGGCTAGGATAATTAAAACAATTCCAACCCATTGCAACAAGATTACTTTTTCATTTAAAAGTATATAAGCCATCATTACAGAAACAGGTAATTCCAATGCAGAAACGATACTTCCCAAACCAATTCCGGTTAACGGGAAACCTGCATTCATTAGCATTGGTGGAATAATAGTTCCGAATAAAGACAGCACAATTCCCCATTTCATGAAAATTTCCAGATTAAAAGGCGTAACCTGAGTAACAAATGCAAATGAAAATACAATTACAGCACCTCCTAAAAGCATATATAAACTTCTTTGTGCCGATGAGATTTCGGTAGCAACACGATTTGCAGTGAACATAGTTGTAGTAAAAGAAGCTGCAGCCATAACGCCCCAAACAATTCCACGCCAATCTAATTTTATATCGTTATTGATGATATTAGTAGCCAAAACAGTTCCGACAAGGACGATGAAAACCGCGATTACTTTTTGTTTTGAGGGTAATTTTTTTTCCAAAATCATTTCCAATAAAACGCCCATCCAAACGGTTTGCATCAATAAAACGATTCCAATAGAAACTGGAATGTACTTTACAGCCAAATAATAAAACAGACTTGTCATTCCTAAAGAGGTTCCGGCAAGCATCAGGTTGAATATGTTTTTTGGAGTAGCTTTTACAACATTGTCTTTATGCTTTATTTTTTGAAATGCATTGATTAATAGAATTCCAATAATCCCTAAAACAAATTGAGAAGTTGTTACTTCGGCAGTGGTATATCCTTCAGAATAAGCCATTTTCACAAAAGTGGCTAACATTCCATAAGTTGTAGCTCCTAAAGCAACTAAAAATACTCCTTTTAATACATTGTTTTGTGACATCAGAATTTCCTTTTTTAAAAAATTAAAGCCGGCAAAGGTAAACTATTTTGTTTATGATTTAGTAGAAAATCGTTACAAATAGTGTTACTACCATTGTTCTTGCGACAGATTATCTGCTTAAATTGAAGATTTATCAGAATGTTGAAAATGGAGCAAAATAGAAAAGCCATCAAAATCTATGATTTGATGGCTTTTTATTTTTACTTAAAATAAACAGTATTAATTACTTCACTGGTTGATTTTGATACGTTTCAATTTCAAAAATTAAAGTAGCGTTTGGTGGAATTACACCTCCGGCACCTTTTTCTCCGTAAGCTAAATTAGAAGGAAGAAAGAAAATTGCTTTTTCTCCATCAGTCATCATGGCAAGCGCTTCGATGAATCCCGGAATCATTCCGTCTTTTTTACCAACTGTAAAAGGGAAAGCTTTGTATCCTCCTTGTGCATCTCTGTTGGCGTCATATTTACCATAGGCTTTTGCTACACTTGGCATACTGCTGTCAAAAAGATTTCCGTCCTCAAAATAACCGGCATAATGAAAATAAATGTTAGAGCCTTCAGCACCTTTTACACCAGTTCCTTTTTGTATAATTACATATTTTAAACCAGAAGCTGTTGTAGTCGCTTTAGCTTTTGTAGCTGCAAAATAAGTTGCTTTATTCTTAACAACTTTTTGAGATTCTAATTTTTTTGCTTCGTCTTTTTTAGCGTCTTCAGTTAAAACTTTTACGGCATCAAATTTCTTAGCTGCAGCACCTTTACGTGTAATGGTAATTTTTGTCATGATATCATCCTGAACAATCTTATTTACATTGTCCATTCCGGAAACGACATGTCCAAAAATAGTGTGTTTTCCATTTAACCATGGAGTTTCTTTATGGGTAATGAAAAATTGGCTTCCGTTCGTTGCAGGACCAGAATTTGCCATTGCCAAAATTCCGCCTTTGTCAAATTTTAATTCTTCTCTAAATTCATCTTTAAATGAATATCCGGGACCTCCTGAACCATTTCCGTCAGGATCTCCACCCTGAATCATGAAATCATTTATAACTCTGTGGAATTTTAATCCGTCATAAAAGGGTTTTCCTTTTAGTTTTTCCACTTTTACATTAGGATTTTTTCCTTCTGCCAAAGAAATAAAGTTAGCTACCGTAACTGGCGCTTTTTCATATTCTAAAGAAACCACAATGTCTCCTTTTGTTGTAGAAATAGTAGCAAAAATGCCATCATTTGGATCTCCCTTAGCAACTGTCTTTGTTGGTGCAGCTTTTGGTTTTGCAACAGGTTTTTTTGTTGTCTGAGCCTGAATATTTACTATTGCAAGGCAAAATAAAAATAGAAATTTAAATTTCATCGTATTCCGAATTTAAGTCTATGATAAGTTTTAAAATGTTTATTGTGGTTTTTCTAATAATTGAATTTCGAAAACAATATTAGCATTTGGCGGAATAACGTTTCCAGCTCCTGCTGCTCCGTACGCTAAATGAGACGGGATAAAAATAACTGCTTTATCTCCAAATGAAAGTTGTTCAATTCCTTCAATAAAACCAGGAATCAGACCTGATTTACTTCCTGCTGTAAAAGGAATTGGCTGATATTGCTTTGCTTCAGCTCTTGCAGCATCAAATTTTCCAAAAGTTTTAGCTACCTCTTCCACACTTGAATCAAAAAGGGTTCCGTTTTCTAAGAAACCAGAGTAATGAATATAAACCTGGGTTCCGTTTGCAGGTTTTTTTCCTGTTCCTTTTTCAGTAATTACATACTGTAAACCACTGCTTGTTTTTGTAGCTTTAGCTTTTAATACAGCAAGTGCATCTACTTTTTCTTTTTGAACTCCTGCATATTTGCTTTGTTCTTTTGCTATTTCTGAAAAATAATCATGAAATACTTTAACGGCATCAAACTTTTTAGCCGCTTCACCATTTCTGATGATAGTTACAGTAACAATTTTATCGTCTTGTTTTACCTGATTTACTACTTCTTGCCCTTTTTCAACTACATGACCAAAAATAGTGTGTTTTCCGTCTAACCAGGGAGTTTCTACATGGGTAATAAAAAATTGACTGCTGTTTGTTCCGGGACCATTATTGGCCATAGCCAAAACACCTGCTTTGTCAAATTTTAAATCAGTAATTTCATCTTTAAATTTATAACCTGTATCTCCAGAACCAGTTCCTTCAGGATCTCCGGTTTGAATCATGAATTCTTCAATTACTCTGTGGAATTTTAAACCATCATAAAAAGGTTTGCCTTTAAGATATTCTTTAACAAATTCGTTTTTACCTTCTGCTAAGGTTACAAAATTTGCTACTGTAATTGGTGCTTTTTTATAATCCAATTCAACAATAATATGTCCTTTACTAGTTTCAATGTCAGCATACAAACCATCAGGCAAATTGCTATGCTCGTCTTTACAAGAATAAAATGAGGTAACGGCTAGTAGTAATAATAAAATACTCTTTTTCATTTTTAAAATGTTGTTTTTATGGGGTTATTGTATCTTTTTTAATTGGAGTTACTGATTTTGCCACTGCAGGTTTTGCCACTGCAGGTTTTGGAGCTTGTCCGGTTGTTGTTGCTGTTGGAGCTGAAGTCTGCCCTGTTGGAGTTTGTGCTGCCGGGACTGCTGTTTGTGGAGCTGCCGGATCCGGAACAAAATTACGCAGCGTAACCGTACACATTAAAGATTGATTTGGACCAATTTTTTTATTGTCTCCATGATAGCCATATGCAATATGTGATGGAAATAAGAAAGTTACGGTTTCGTTTTTACGCATCAGTTTGATACCGTCACGCAAACCCATCATGATGTCCTGTTTGTCTACGTAATAGGTTTGTGGGCCAAGATCAGCTTCTGAATAAATCATATTGCCTTTCATGTCTTTTACTTCCAAATTGAAATAAGCAATATCTCCTTTTCGGGGCGTTTGCTGCGTTTCGGTTAAGTTTCTTTCGTCATAAGAAAGCCAATAGCCTTTTCTTGTGGCGTAGTATTTTACTTTTGGATTGCTTTTGATGATTTTCTTAATAACATTTTCTTCGTCTGCTATTAATTTTTTATTACGGTCAACTGACTTTTTCATAAAAGTTCCCGAAGCTCTTGAAATAGGTCTTCTGGCATCTTCATGTTGTTTACAGCTAACCAATAAAACAGCAAGAAGGAGCGTGTAAATGCTTAGTTTTATGTAGTTCATAGTAGGTTATATTTTTAGTTTAGTTACTAAATCTTCAAATTTTTTCAGGGTTTCTTCCATCGAAACGTCTGATCTTCCACCGGCAGCATTACTATGCCCGCCACCGTTAAAATGATCTCTGGCGAACTGATTCACATCAAATCCACCTTGCGAACGGAAAGAAATTTTGATAATTTTCTCATCTTTATTTTCGATAAAAATAGCGGTAAAAACAATACCTTTTATACTTAAACCGTAATTTACAATTCCTTCAGTATCGCCTTTTACATAATCAAATGAATCCAGCTCTTCCTGCGTAAGCGAAGTATACGACGTTTTATGTTCTTCTAATACTTTCATGTTCTGCAAAGCACGTCCTAATAATTGCAGGCGACTGTACGAACTATTATCAAATAATAATACAGGAATCTGAGTGTTTTCAACTCCTAAATCAATTAATTCTGCAATAATGCGGTGCGTGTTTCCTGTGGTTCCCGGAAAACGGAACGAACCTGAATCGGTTAAAATACCGGTATAAATGCAAGTTGCAATGGTTTTATCTAAATCCTCTTTTTTGTTCAAGAAAGAAATGAAATTATAAACCATTTCGCAAGTTGATCCAAATGATGTATCAGAGTAGGTATAAGCAGCATAATCATCAGGTTTTTGATGATGATCAATCATGATAAATGGAGCTGTTAACTTTGCTAAAGTATGTTCCATTTCGCCTGTTCGATGAAAAGCATTAAAGTCAAGTGTGAAAATCAACTCTGCTTCTTCTAATATTTTGGTGCAATTTTCAGTGTCTTTTTCAAATATTTTTACAGTTTCAGAACCTGGAAGCCAAGCTAAAAAATCAGGAAAATCATTAGGAGCAATAACCGTAGGCTGGTGATTGTTTTTTAATAAAAAATGGTATAAGCCTAAAGTAGAACCCATAGCGTCGCCATCTGGTCCTCTGTGCGGTATAATTGCAATTTTCTTTGGAGTCGCAAGCAACAATTCTATTGCCTGAATATCTTGTATTTTCATAGTGTGCGAATTTACATTTTTTTAATGTAATGCTGAAAACATTTTGGAGATTAACACACTTTTATAAGTTATAAGTTAGGAGTTATAAGTTATAGTGAACTTTATTTTTAAAATTTAATATTTGGTATTTGAAGGAAATTATTTTATACCGAGAGCGAAATTCCAATTTTAATTTAACTCTTAGGGTTTGCTTTATTAATCTGATTCATAATGCTAGATATTTTGAAGTCCAGAGCAAGCATTTTTTCATCATATAAAGTGCTGTTTTCCACGATTTTTTTATAAGCAAGTTCATAAAAGCTAATTCTCAATTTGCAATACTCGATCAATCTTTCATTTTGCTCGTGAATTTCTTTTGGTAGATATAATTTATCCAGCTCAGTCATCAAAGTAATATTCTCGTTCCAATAATAAATACCCCGATCTTTAATTAAATACAGCGTACTTTCTTTATTTTCAAAATAGGAATTGCCATATTGAACACTATAAGCTTCTAAAGCCATTTTTTCCATGTCAACAAACTCTTGCATTCTTTTTTCATATTCCATTATCTGATAAATATAAACTTGAGAACTTTTTAAATTTATATAAAGGCAAATGATTGAAATTAAGGCTACTGAATAAATTGAGGCAAGTCCAATTTTTCTTTTTTCACCTGAAATAAAAACAGTTAGGCCAAAAACAATTCCTGCAAGAAATCCACCAATATGAGCTGCACTGTCAATTCCATCACTAAAGCTGTAACAAATGTTTAGAACTACCAAAAAGACAATTTTAGCAGTTAGTTTTGCGTCTATTCTTTTCCCTAGAGCAGCAATTAACAAAACACCAAACATTCCAAATATGGCTCCCGATGCGCCAGCACTTACAAGATCCTTATTCCAGTACAAACTACTTAAGCTCGCCAGAATTCCGCAGAACAAATAAGTAATTAGAAAAATCCATTTTTTGAGATAAGATTCTAAAAGCAATCCAACATAAGCCAACGTAATGCAATTGGTTACTAAATGAAAGAATCCAATATGTACAAAACAGGCAGATAATAACCTCCAATATTGGTTTTCATAGGTAAGTGGACCGTGATTTCCGCCCCAGTCAATTATTTCCTGAACCGTCGGAGCAAAAAAATGAACACCAGAAAATATCATAATCAAAAAATATATAATATTTAAATAGATTAAAACTGGCGTAATGAAATAGCTTTTTGATGGAATGAAAATTGAAAAAATGGAATAAAATGAAGTAATCTTTCGTTCTGTTTCTTTTCCTGTCAAAAGGTTTTTCTGCTCTATTTTAATTTGCTCCTGAAAAGCATCCTGACTCAAATTTGGATTTGAAATTTCTTTTAATTCTTCGAAATAAAAATTTAAAAAATTGCCAGTGTTTTTTTTATTTCGGCCTCGATCGTAAAATTGATTTCCGTTTGATGAACTTGTAACAATTGCCGTATTTTCCTCATCAAATGTAATAGAAATAGTTTCGTTCCATGTGTCTTTCTTGTTTTTTGAAATTGCAATAATTTCATTTTCATCAATGGTAATTAAATTCCAATTTAGTTTTTTACAAATACTTATAGAAGTCAGAATAAAAGCTGGTTGAGATAGATTGTTTAAAGGAATTAATTCTGAGAAGTTCGCAGGGAATCCAAATGCCATTGTAGTAAGATTTGATTTAGGAAAAACAATACTACAAAAAAAGTCTTAATTATTAGAAAAAATATTTGTCTACAAATGTTCTAATTCTTTTTTCTGTAATTTCTGGTACAATTTATATTTTATACCTTTAACAATCTGGGATTTATAAATCCCAACTGAACCTGAGGAAAAATAGGCAATGACACAAGCAATGGCAATGAAAATTCCCGGTTCAATTCCGAATAATTCCATTCCCATAATAGTGCAGGCGATGGGAGTGTGGGTTGCACCTGAAAAAACGGCTACAAATCCTATTCCTGCTAAAAGTGCAATTGGCATTGGAATAATTACAGATAATGCACTTCCTAAAGTAGCGCCGACAAAAAATAACGGCGTTACTTCTCCACCTTTAAAGCCGGCGCCTAAAGTGAATCCCGTAAATAAAATTTTTAGTAAAAAATCATACCACGGATTAACATTCGAAAAGGAATCTACGATTACCGGAACGCCTAATCCTGAGAATTTTGTGAGCCCGAAGCCTGCAATAGCAATGGCTAAAATGATTCCGCCAATAAAAGGTCGTAATGGAGGATATTTAATGTTTTTTGAAAAAAGAGAACCCCAAAAATGAGTGCTTCTGGAAAATAATAAAGCAGCAAAACCGGATAAAACACCAACAATAGCAGTATATATGATATTGTGCAGATTGAGCTCAGGAATAATTGGAATGCTGTAATGCGTATGTTTTACCTGCCAGAATTCTACGGTAAAATAAGCCGTGTAGGCCACTAGAAAAGATAAAATAATGCTTTTAACATTGATTTTGCTGAAGTATAAAACTTCTAAAGCAAAAATAGCGCCAGCCAAAGGAGTTCCGAAAACCGATGCAAAACCAGCACTGATTCCAAGTATAATCAGAATTTTTCTTTCAGAATTATCTAATTTGAAAAATTTGGTGAACTGGTCAGCGATGGCGCCTCCCATTTGTACAGCAGTTCCTTCACGGCCTGCAGAACCACCAAATAAATGAGTGATTAAAGTTCCTAAAAGTACTAAAGGAGCCATTTTAAACGGAATCACTTTCTTGGGACTTTCGTATTCTTCCAACAATAAATTATTGCCTTTTACAACAGATTCTCCCCAAAAGTAATAAGTGTATCCAACGATTAATCCGCCCAAAGGCAAAAGCCAAATGATCCAGTCGTGGTGAATTCTAAATTGTGTAACCCATTCCAAAGAAACCAGAAAAAATGCCGAAGCCGATCCAGACAAAACGCCTATCAAAACACAGATCAAAATCCATTTGAAAGTAGTCAGGAATATTTCTTTTAAGTTTTGGAAGGCCATTAATTTATGAAAATTTTACGCCACGAATTTCACGAATTTTAACGAATTAATAGCTTTTTAATTTAGAAAAATAATAAAGGAATATTTTTAAATCTTTAATGGGTGGCAAAAAATAATGAGAAGTTTTAACCGCAAATTGCACAAATTTTCACAAATTAATAATTTGTAGCAAAAAAATTAGTGAAAATTTGTGCAATTTGTGGTTGAAAAATATCTACTGTACTACAGCTGTAAATTCAATTTCAACTAAATATTCGGGAGCAACCAGTTTACTAATTTCATAAAAACCAGTCGTAGGTTTTACGTCCTTAAAGAAAGCAGAATGCGCCCTTGCAACTTCTTCAAAAGTTGAAATATTGGTAGTAAAAATTCTCGTTCTGATGACATCTTTCATTCCAACATTCAAATCTTCCAGTACTTTTTCAACACGTTCTAATATGTTATAAGTTTGAGCATAAGCATCATCGGCTTTTACTTTATCGCCATCAACAATAGCCACAGTGCCCGAAACTTCAATAATATTGCCAATTCGTACCGCACGGCAATATCCCATTTTGTCTTCCCATGGTGATCCTGTCAAGATGTTTTCTCTTTTCATTTCTTCTGTTTTTTTGAATTATTTTCCATCAATTTTTAAAAACAATTCTGGTTAGTTAATACGACTGCAATTTATAAAATATGTAACTGAAAAGAGTATAGATTTATTTGAAATCAATCTGTAAATTATTCTTTTTTGTGATATTTAAAGATCAAGTTTTGGATGATTATTCAATTTGATAGTGTTCAAAAAGGCGAAGTTTATTTTGCGTTGCCGTTAAATTTTGCTGTAAAACTTCAATCTTGTTTAGCAGATGATAAATAGCGTCAATTCCCTCTAAATTTATTTTGAGATCATAATGCATGCGAATCATTTTTTCTATGGCCGGCAACTGTTCAGGCTGTAAATATTCGTCTTCTTCCTGAATAATAATTTCCACTAAGCCATAATTATTCAACTCTGTTATAAAAGTGTTTTCAATTTCGTGATACAGGCAAAATTGTTTGATCTGGATTAAGTTTTTACTATTCATGATTTCTTAGTTTAGCTAATTCTTCAAATAATTCTTTTTCTTTTTGAGATAATTTCGTTGGTGTTTTCAATTTATATGTAATGTATAAATCTCCAAACTGATTTTCTTTTTTGTAAACTGGAAATCCTTTTCCTTTCAATTTAACCTTCGTTCCGGTTTGAGTTTCAGCGGGAACTTTCACTTTTACTTTTCCATCAAAAGTATTCACGAAAGTTTCCCCACCTAAAACCGCAGTGTACAAATCAAGATCTACATCAGCATATAAATTATTTCCTTCTCGTTTAAAATTGGAATCATTATCAATTAAAAAAGTAATATACAAATCTCCGTTCGGGCCACCATTTGCACCGGGTCCGCCGTGCCCGGGAATTTTAATGATTTGACCGTTTTCGACTCCGGCCGGAATTGTAATTCGGATATTTTTACCATTTACAGTTAAGCTCTGTTTATGTGTGGTATAAGCCGAAGCTAAATCCAGTTGTAATTCGGCATTAAAATCCTGCCCGCGATATTTTGATTGCGATCTGGAACTTCTTCCTCCGCCATACATTGAATTGAAGAAATCAGAAAAATCACTTCCTGAAAAATCTCCGTCAAAACCAGAAAAATCGGGATTCCCGCCTTGCTGCTGTTGTCTTGAATATTGCTGTTGATTCGGATCGTAACCTGCTTTTTCAAATTCATCGGCATGTTTCCAGTCTTTTCCGTATTTATCATATTTTTTACGATTTTCCGGATTGCCCAGAACTTCGTTGGCTTCATTGATTTCCTTGAATTTTTTCTCCGCTTCTTTGTCATTTGGATTTAAATCAGGATGGTATTTACGGGCCAGTTTTCGATATGCTTTTTTGATTTCGGCTTCAGTAGCTGATTTTGTAACATCTAATATTTTATAGTAATCGATATAATCCATTTTACAAGTCTTTTAATAAAATTAATTAAAGTCTTGAAGTTATGAATAAGTGGTTAATTATCAAAATGATGTAATTCTTTTTAAATAAAAAATAACGTATTGTTTTTATAGTAGTTGAGTTAGTTTGGAATTTGGTCCCGAAGCTTCGGGATCGAATTGGAATTTAATTTCAAAAAACAGTAATTCTTGGCAAGTTTTTTGTTTCCAAAAATTAGCCTAATATATTGTTATAAAAGTCTTAAAGTTAAAGTGAGTAATTAAATTATGCTATTTTTGCTTTGCTATACTATTATTTTAAAAAATTATAAAAGCCGATTCGATAAAACTTTTTCAATGAAGCACATTTTATTATTCATATTATTTTTTACCGCTGTAACAGTATCAGCCCAAACCGAATTTGGAACTAAGTTCAAGAGCATTCCTGCTCCAAAGTTTAGTGCAAAACCGAAAAAGATTCCTCAGCCTGAAACATTAGATCCTTCCGCTCCAACAGCAGAGGTACCAGGTATCAAAACTCCAAATGTGTATGATAATAATACTATTACGTCTAAATCAAAATTTCAGATAGGAGAGCAAAAAAGTAAGTTTACCATGTCTACAGAAACCGATTTTGCCAACCCTGGTGATCGTTATGTAGCTAAAATGGAAAAAGATCTCGATAGAGCCTTGAAAGATGCAGGTTTAAAAGAAGGTAGAGGAACCTTGGTGAAGAAAAATATTTCTTTAGGAGATTTTAAAACCAAGTCGAATTATTTTATTGTGAAATTCCGTGATTTCGGAGCAATTGATGGTGATTTGGTGAAAATTTCATCAAATGATCAGGTAATACAATCTCAGTTATTTTTAGATTCTAATTTTAAAGACGTTAAAATTAATTTGGTAAACGGCTTCAATAAATTAGATTTTGAAGCATTAAATATAGGTTCATTAGGAGGAAATACTGCCGAAATCCAGGTTTATGATGATAAAGGACAATTAGTCACCAATGATTATTGGGATAATCTCGCGGCTGGATTTAAGGCTTCAATAATTGTAACGAAAGAGTAGCTTCGAGGTTCAAAGTTACAAAGGAGCAAAGGTTCAAAGGTTAAAAAAAGCTTATCAAGTTATATAATTACCTTTGAACCTTTGTCGCTCTGAACCTCAGCACCTTTTTTTATAAACTTTCCTTTAAATGCTTATAATTAGATTTAATAGTATCTAAAACTTCTTCCATTTTACCGCCAAGCATTAATTTTGTCATTGATTTTGCCATACCGGTAACCTGTTGCCAATCTACTTTTGGAGGCATCGCCAGCGCGTTTGGATTGGTAAATACATTTAACAAAACAGGACCATTGTGGCGAAATGCATTTTCAATTGCACTTTCAACTTCTTCTGGTTTATGAACATTTACACCCTGAAATCCCATTGCCTGTGCAATCAGACCAAAATCCGGATTAACCATATCGGTTTCATTATCGGGTAAACCATTCACTTCCATTTCTAGTTTTACCATACCCAAAGCGCGATTATTAAAAACAATAATTTTAATTGGAATATTATATTGATGAATGGTTGCCAAATCTCCTAATAACATTGATAAACCACCATCACCACACATTGCTATTACCTGTTTTTCCGGATGTGCCAACGCTGCCCCAATAGCCATTGGCATTGCGTTTGCCATTGAACCGTGGTTGAAAGATCCTAACATTTTTCGTTCTCCGGTTCCTTTTATAAAACGCGCTCCCCAAACACAGGTCATTCCGGTATCTACTGTGAAAATTGTATTCTGATCCGCCAATTTATCAATGACATGTGCAAGATATTCTGGTTGAATGGTATCTTCTCCGCCATTGTCATTAATATAGATATTCATATTTTCTTTTACAGTAGCATAAAATTTTAGCTGCGCCTGTAAAAAACTATCGTCTGTTTTTGTTTCTAACAAGGGTAATAAAGCTTCTATAGTATCGGCTACATCGCCGCATAATCCCATGTAGAGATTCGCCCTTCTGCCTAGACGTTCGGTGCTTGTATCTATTTGAATAATTTTGTTGTCTGTAGGCATGAATTTATCGTATGGAAAATCAGTTCCTAACAATAATACCAAATGAGATTCGTGCATGCTATGATAAGCCGAAGGCTGCCCGAGTAAACCTGTCATTCCTATTTCATTAGGATTATTGGGTTGGATACTCATTTTTCCCCGGAACGAATACCCTACGGGAGCTTTGATGTGCTAAGATAATTGTACTACCTGATCGTGTGCTTTTTCAGCTCCAATTCCGCAGAATAGGGTTATTTTAGAACTTTCATTTATGGCTTTTGCCAATAGTTGTAATTCGGTATCAGAAGGTCGAATAACTGGATTACAATGAAAATACTGAGTCGATATATTGCTTTCGACAGCTTTTAATTCAGACACATCACCAGGCAAACCAATAACCGCAACACCTTTTTTACCTAAAGCGTGTTGTATGGCAGTTTGTATGATTCGGGGCGCCTGCTCGGCAGTCATGATCATTTGATTGTAACAACTGCAATCATCAAAAAGCTTGATTGTATTGGTTTCCTGAAAATAATCCATTCCCATTTCACCAGTATTAATCGTAGATGCAATCGCTAATAAGGGTATATGTGACCTGTGTGCATCATATAAGCCATTGATTAAATGTACATGCCCAGGACCACAGCTACCGGCACAGACAGCAAAACCATCTAATTCGGCTTCAGCTGCTGCAGCATATGCGCCAACTTCTTCATGACGTACATGAATCCATTTTATTTTTCCATTTCGTCTTATTGCATCATTGAAAAAATTTAAACTATCTCCGGTAACTGCATAAACGCGTTTTACTCCGGCTTCCACCAACATTTCTACTAATTGTTCTGCAACTATTTTACTCATCGATTATATTTTTAAAATTATATTTAGATCGTATAAACATTGGTTATGGTTTACTTTCTTAATGATTTAATTTTAAATACACGTGATTGTGATGTAAAAGCGATTTTGGTATGTTTCTATAAATTTAGGGAAAAGATTTGGTTTGAGGAAGGTTCAAAGAGACAAAGGCTCAAAGGGACAAAGTTTTACACTTCGTTTACCTCTGAACCTTTGTTGCTTTGAACCTATGTGCCTCTTTTAAAAAGGATCCGCAGTAACCTTAAACGTCATGTCAACTTTTACAGTAACATCTTTAGGAAGTGCTTCCTTCAGAGTAACTTGCGTTCTAATTTTATATTTCTCTGCTTTAATGTATTGATCTAATTTTTTATCAGTACAAATCAAATCAATTTTATTTGTTGTAGACATAATATTGTCCTGATAAGCTAATTCTACTTCATCAGAATCTGTTGTTGATATGTATAAATGCACCGATTTTAAAAACGTAAATGTTTTATCCGCAGGATCGGTGATTGATAATTGAAGTGATCTCAATTTTACATCTTTTACCAGACTCGCTTTTGTTTTGTTATTCTCAAATTCAGCCGAAGAATTTGTCGTTACATCGGGCATTATAATTTCCGTAGGCAAATTGATAGGAGAAGTACTTTTTATTTGTATTGAAGCTTCATTTGAGATATTAAAAGTTAATAAATCATCAACAGCATCGCAAGAACTTAAAAATAAAGATAAAAAAAGAGAAAGGGCAATAAGTTTTGATTTCATATTTAATAGGTTTTCCTTAAACTACGTTGTTTTTGTAAAAGTGTTTTTTTTTATTTGGGTTCAAAGTAACAAAGAAAAGTTGTGAAATCGCAAATTTCAAAACCTTTTAACCTTTGTTCCTCTTAACCTTTGTACCTAAAATCGGAACGGCAAAAAAAAATATTTTTTTTCGCCGTTCCGATTTTTCAAATTCGAATATAAAAAGTATTTTTGCGCATGCAACACAACGTACTTATTTTAGATTTCGGATCGCAATATACTCAGCTTATTGCGCGTAGAGTTCGCGAATTAAATATATTCTGCGAAATTTTCCCTTACAATCACTTTCCTAGTGATTTATCACCTTATAAAGCCGTAGTTTTAGGAGGAAGCCCCTTTTCTGTTCGTGCAGAAGATGCTCCACATCCTAATTTATCTCAAATTCGAGGCAAGCTTCCAATGTTGGCGGTTTGTTACGGAGCACAATACTTAGCTCACTTTAGCGGTGGAGAAGTAGCGGCTTCGAACACCAGAGAATACGGTAGAGCTAATTTATCTTATATTAAGGAGAATGAAGTTTTCTTTAATGGAGTTTCAGAAAACAGCCAGGTTTGGATGAGTCATAGTGATAGTATCAAGGCTTTACCAACCAATGCAGTAAAATTAGCAAGCACGCATGACGTAGAATATGCAGCTTATAAAATTGATGGCGAAACAACTTACGCGATTCAATATCACCCGGAAGTTTTCCATTCTACTGATGGATCAAAAATGCTGAAAAACTTTTTAGTAGATATTGCCGAAGTTCCTCAAAACTTTACACCAAACGCTTTTGTAGAAGAAATGGTGGGAGAATTAAAAGAGAAATTAGGTAATGATAAAGTAGTTTTAGGATTATCTGGAGGAGTTGATTCAACTGTTGCGGCAGTTTTATTGCATCAGGCAATCGGTAAAAACTTATACTGTATTTTCGTAAATAACGGTTTGCTTCGTAAAAACGAATTCCAAAATGTATTAGATCAATACAAAGGAATGGGATTGAACGTAAAAGGAGTAGATGCAGGAGATCGTTTTCTTGGAGAATTAGCCGGAATCAGTGATCCGGAAACCAAACGTAAAACAATTGGTCGTGTATTTATCGAAGTTTTTGATGATGAATCACATTTGATCGAAGATGTAAAATGGCTGGCACAAGGAACTATTTATCCTGACGTTATCGAATCGGTTTCTGTAAAAGGACCATCGGCAACTATTAAATCGCACCACAATGTTGGTGGATTGCCGGATTACATGAAATTAAAAATTGTAGAACCACTTCGAATGTTGTTTAAAGACGAAGTTCGTAGAGTTGGAGCTACTTTAGGAATAGATCCTGAGTTATTAGGAAGACACCCTTTCCCGGGACCAGGATTATCAATCAGAATTTTAGGAGATATTACTCCGGAGAAAGTTCAGATTTTGCAAGATGTTGATGCTGTTTTTATCGACGGATTAAAATCTTGGGGACTATATGATAAAGTTTGGCAGGCTGGAGCAATTTTGCTTCCGGTAAATTCTGTTGGTGTGATGGGCGATGAACGTACTTATGAAAAAGTAGTAGCGCTTAGAGCGGTTGAATCGACAGATGGTATGACTGCTGACTGGGTTCATTTACCTTACGACTTCTTAATGAAAGTCTCAAATGACATTATAAATAAGGTAAAAGGCGTGAACCGCGTTGTTTACGATATTAGTTCAAAACCACCTGCAACAATTGAGTGGGAATAGTAATATTTTTCAAATTAAGGCGTTACATTTGTAACGCCTTAATTTTTAAACCTACTATTTATGAGAGAACTTTTAACGATTTCTCTTGTCTTTATTTTGTCTTTTAACAAAATAACTGCACAAGATTCAATTATCGAGCACAAAATTCAAAAAGGAGAGACCGCTTATTTTATTGCCCAAAAATATAAGGTTTCTATTGATGAAATTTACAAACTCAACCCTGAATCACAAAGCGGAATCCAAGATAATCAAGTTCTTAAAATCCCAGTTCATTCGACAGAAAAACAAAATCAAAAGCAACAAAATACTCATATTGTTGCTGCTAAAGAAACGCTTTACGGCATATCGAAACAATACAAAGTTACCGTTGATGTCATTCAGAATGCAAATCTTGAAATTCTTGCCAGCGGACTTCAAGTAGGTCAGGAATTAGTAATTCCGCAAAACGGTGGGAATCTCCCAAAAACAGAAATTACAACCTCTTCAAAAGTAAGCCACCAGGTAGTTGCTAAAGAATCGCTGTTTAGTATTGCCAGACAATACAATGTTTCGGTTCAGGATCTTGAAAATTTGAATAAAGAGTTGCTTCAAAACGGATTGCAGATTGGTCAGTCGATTGCTATTCCGAACAAAAGAAAAACGCTCGACGGAAGAGTTCGTGTTATTAATCAGGAAACCATTTTTCATGTTGTTGAATCTAAGGAAACTAAGTTTTCGATTGCTAAAAAGTACGGTATTTCAATTGATCAATTGGAATCTCAAAATCCTGAAATTGTAAACGGATTGGTTGTCGGTAATAAATTAGCCATTAATACTACAGCAATTAAACCAACAAATGAAAGTGAAGAATTGATGTTGGCTCTTGCCGAAAAACAAGTTGTGGTTGAAAAAACAAAAGCCAAAACAGTTGAGATTGATGATTTAAAAGACAGATTGGTTGTTCAGAAAGAAATGAATCAGAAAATCATAAAAATTAATGATTTGAAAGTCAATCTGAATGATATGAATGGTTCTAAAGATAATTCGGTTGAAAAATTGCGATTGGTTTTAGAAGCCAATAAAAATGTGCAGGATATTTTAATGGCCAAATTAGATTCATTAGTCAATACGATGAATAATGATTTAGTTGATTTGAAAAGAATGGATGTTTTGAATGTTGATGAATCAAAACGACTAGAAAAACAATCGTATGAAAGCATCGGAAAAACAAGTGAATTATCTTCTCAATTAAAAAAAGAACTGGCTGAAAACAGGAAAGCATATGCCGGTTTAATGAATAAAGTGGAGAGAATTGCTGTTGAAGAAAATCAGGAATACAAGAAGAAAGTCCGCGAAAGCGAAAAGAATAAACCGTCAACTTCATTGCAGAAACGTCTTTTTTTAGAAGAAATAAAACATTATAAAATAGAGCAGGAGCAAGGTGATGCACAAAATCAGCTTTTGATCGCCAAGATTGATTCATTAGATACTCAGAAAAAAATCGAAGTAAAAAGACATATTAGTAAAGCTTCATTTTACAGTATGGAAGCCCGACAATTTGACGACAAACTGGCTTTGATGAAATTGAAAAAATATCAGGACGATGCTTTAAAAAATCAAAATAAAACTAATTCTGATGAAGCTTCAAAAGCAATTTCTTTAGAAGAAATGAAACGAGAGCTGAAGGAAAATCCGCTTAAAAATGGTAAAACCATAAAAGTGGAAATTTTTGATAATCTTAAAGAAGTTTCAAATGGCTATTACTTAGTTTTAGGTATATTTACCGATGCGATACCGAGAGATAAGTTCATTATGAAACTTATTGATTCCGGGGATTTTAACGCTAGTTTTTTCTTTAATATAAACAGTCTTTCGTATTATGTTTATTCAGACAGATACCAAAATATGGAAGAAGTTTTATATAAATGCAAGAAAAAGGAGGAAGATGAGTTATATAAAGACATTATTATTGCTAAGGCAGAAATTGATCTTAGATAATAATTGGAAAAAAATTAACAAGTGGCCTGAATCTTGCTTGGAACAAAATTAGTATCTTGTTTTTGAATTAAAAATTAAATTGTTTAAGCCCTATTATGAAATATTATTTTGCCTTATTATCCCTTGTGTTTTTTGTTACTTGTTCTGCCTTTTCGCAGGAAAAAGTGATAAAATATACCGTTTCTAGTGGAGAAACTATTAACCAGATAGCCGTAAAATTTAAGATTACGCCTTATGATATTTATGCATTAAATCCAGATGCAAGAAATGGAGTGAAACCAAATACGGTTTTATTAATTCCGACGAATGTTAGTAAAGTTGCAGCGAGTAAAACAGAAGCAACTAGCACAAAAGTTGCTGCAAATTCAAAAGAAATAATACATGAAGTTCAGCCAAAAGAAACTTTTTACAGTATCGAAAAAAAATACGGTGTTTCTGATGAAGCTTTAAAAGCTGCAAATCCGGGTCTTGAAAAGACAGGAGTTCAAATTGGTCAAAAATTGGTAATTCCGGCAAAAGGAAGCGCTCCGAAAGCTAGTTCAGCTTCGACAAAAACTACTAAAGAAAAAGGATCTGAAAAATATGTGTATCATGATGTTGTAGCAAAAGAAACCAAGTTCTCGATTGCAAAACAATATAATACTACGATAGCCGATTTAGAAAAACGTAATCCGGAAATTGTATCCAGTTTACCAATTGGATACCGATTGACGATAAAAGGAACAGCACCAAAAACAGAAAATTCGACTCCGGTTTCGCATGCTGCCAAACCAGCAGAAACTCCAAGAAAAGTAACTACTTATATGGAGTATCAAGTAAAACCGAAAGAGACTTTTTATAGTTTAGGAAGAACTTTTCATATTACTCAGGAAGAATTAACGGAATTGAATCCATCACTTTCCGAAGGAGTAAAAGAGGGAATGGTTTTAAAAGTACCTTCAGGATATTTGGCACCAACCCCAATCATTGCACAAGCACTGCCAACTGAAAAAGCAGCGGAGAAATCAATTGAAAAACCAGTTGAGAGTACAGGTGGAGGTATTAAAATTTTAGAAAAAGTAAAATCGGAGACCGTTTCAGCAGCTCCGGAAGTGGTTGAACTGACTAAAAAACGAGGCCAAACGGAACGTAAAAAAATGGTTTTATTATTGCCTTTTAACTTAGCTAAAATGCAAAATGATACAACAAGCACGGCTAATAAAATTAAAAATGATAAATTTTTGAACATGACCCTGGATTTTTATTCAGGAGCGATGATGGCAATCGATTCGGCTAAAACCTTAAAATTACCCATTGATGTTTCTATTTATGATTCAGGAGAAACCAAAATAGCATCGAATGTTTCGGGTTTAATTGCTCAAAATAAATTGCAGGATGCCAATGCTGTAATTGGACCATTTTACCAAACTAATGCGGAAACAACAGCTAATTCATTACGCTTGTATAATGTTCCTGTGATTTCGCCATTGTCCAAAGATAGTGCGAATCCAATTGATAATTTATATCAGTCCATACCAACAAACGACGTAGTAAGAAACGCGGTTTTTGATTATATGCGTGCTAAAAACGGAAATATTGTTGCTGTTGTAGATAAGAAAAAAGAATCTGTTACTAATTACATCAAACTAAATCAAAAAGGTGTTGTATTTGCTGCTTTAACAGAAACCGGAGGTTTAGATGTTGCCAACTTAAAAAGCTTGCTATTGCCAAATAGAATGAACTATGTGGTAATGGAAACCGGAAATACGGCAATGGTTAAAACGACAATAAAAGCTTTGCTTGATGCGCAAAAATCATGTCAGGTACAATTGGTAATTTTAGAACCAAACAGTACGCTTGATACAGATGAAATTAGTTTTGAAAACTTAATTAAACTAAAATTGATGTATCCGTCAGTAACACGTGAAAGCGATGAAGCGGGAGTTTTAATTTTTGAAAAAGAATATCGTCTTAAAAATAAAGTGAACCCAAATACGTATGCAACTCGTGGTTTTGATGTTACTTTTGATACGATGATGCGTTTGGTACAAGGAAAAACGTATCAGGAAACGGCAGATTTAATGACAACAGAACAAGTTGACAATAAATTTCAATATTATAAAAAAGAAGATGGAGGACACGCCAACAAAGGGGTGTACATTTTATATTACGACACAGATTTAACTTTAAAAGTAGCAAACTAATGACATCAAAAGTAACCTATTTAGGGGATTTAAGAACAAAATCAATTCATGTGCAATCAGGAAGCGAAATCATTTCAGATGCACCACTAGACAATAACGGAAAAGGGGAAGCTTTTTCACCAACAGATACGGTTGCCAATGCTTTAGCGAGTTGTATGATGACGATTATGGGAATCAAAGCGAGAGATTTGAATGTAGATTTCATTAATTCGACTGCTGAAGTGACTAAAATAATGAATGCTGAACCAAGACGAATTGGTGCTATTGAAATTGTTTTTGAAATGCAAGGTGTTGATGGAGAAAAAAACAGAACAATTCTGGAACGTGCTGCAATGACTTGCCCGGTGTTTTTAAGTTTAAGCTCTGAAATTGAAAAACGAATTACTTTTAACTGGAAGTAATTTTCTAATAAATATTTAAAGCCATTCACTGCGGTGAATGGCTTTTGCTTTTTATATAAGTTCTATTGAGTAGTCTCGGTTTTTAAATCTTCCAGAATTGGTGTTGCAATCGTTTTTATTTCCTTTTGAATTTTTTTATTTTTTTGCTCAAAAACAACAATATTGTTTTTACCTTTTTTAAGCCAGCATCCCGGAACATACAATGTTTGTTGTGGTCCAACACTCCAGTATCTTCCTAAATTGATTCCGTTTATAAAAACAATTCCTTTGCCCCAATCACGCATATCCAGAAACGTATCTCCCGTTTTATTCAGGTTAAAAGTTCCCTGATATAAAGTCGGTCGGTTTACTTTTCCGGAATTTTTATAAGAAGTCAAATCTGGTTCTTTATTCATTGGCAATTGATACATTTCCCAATTTCCGGTAATCGTTTGGCCATTGATAATTACCGGACTTATAATTCCTTTAGTATTGGCGTTAATTTGAGAACCGTAATTGATGCGTCCCATGTTTTCAACAACAATGTCTAAAGTTGCATTAAAAGGAACTTCAATTTCACAATCGTATTTCTTGTAATATCGGTTTAATTCGGCCACCTTTTTGCCGTTTACATATACGATTGCATAATCCCGCAATCCGTTTAATTCTAATTTCCCGCTGATGGGTTGTGTAAATTTTTTGCTATACCAAACATAACCTTCACCTTGATTTAGTTGTTCGAATGTTTGCGGAGTATCTTCAATGACCGGATTAATTTTAGCTTTTAAATCGGCTAAATCTACTGTTTTTGTCAAAGCAATATTCGGAATCGTGATTACCGGTATTTTTACCGGAACGGGAGGCGTTTCGGGTGTTTTTAATAATTCCCTTAACGCATTATATTTTGGAGTTGCCCAGCCGGCCTCGCTAATGGGTGCGTCATAATCATAAGAGGTCATGTCGGGCTGAATGTCATGTTCTTTGTCATAATTTGCCCCTGAAGTAAAACCAAAATTAGTACCACCATGAACCATATAATAGTTGAAGGAAACCTGATTATCAAGATATTTTTTAGTCTGACGAACGGTTTGTTCCGGTTTTTGTGTTGGAAATGGTTCTGCCCAATGATCTAACCAACCCGGATAGAATTCGGCTACCATATAAGGCCCCTGATTATTATTAAATTGATTTACTACCGCTTTTAATTTTACGACATCATCTTCGCCGTTTGCTGTTGGTAAAGCTCCCGGTAAGGCACCGCCTTCAAAAAGCCAGCTTCCATCTGAAGTGAAAAAAGGAACTTCAAAACCAACATCTTTTAATTGTTGAAAGACAGCCGAACTGTATTTTTTATGTTCTTCAAGCGAAACATCTTTGCGTTGTGCTACATACGAACCAAATTCGTTTTCACCCTGAACCATAATAATAGGCCCGCCTTTAGTAATTTGTAAATCTTTGACCTGATTGTACAACTCTGTAAAATAGGCTTTTGTAGCGGTTAGATATGCCGCATTATTTCCACGGATCACCATATTTGGGACGTTTTGCAAAAACCACGGATAACCGCCAAATTCCCACTCCGCACAAACATATGGACCGGGACGTAAAATCACGAATAATCCTTCCTCCTGAGCCGTTTTAATATATTCGGCTAAGTTTTTATTACCGGTTTTAAAATCCCAAACTCCCGGACTTACTTCGTGGTAATTCCAAAATACATACGTCGCCACTGCATTTAATCCCATAGCTTTCATCATTTGTAAACGGTGACGCCAATAAGGCTGCGGAATTCTGGAATAATGCATTTCACCTGAATGGATTTGGATCGGTTTTCCATTCAATAAAAAATTTCCATCGCTTATGGCAAATGTTTGTTTTTGCTGTGCCAAAAGTGAAGATAACACGAGAAAGGAAGCAAGAACGGTAAGATAAACTTTTTTCATTTTTTTTAAAATTAATGATGGGCAAATAAACAAGAGAGCACCTTATAAATTGTGCTCTCTTGCCTGACTTAACTAACCAATAAATATTTATTCTGAAAACTCTAATTTTTGTAATTTGTTCCAGCCGCCGCGCGTGAAATCAGGAATTTCAACAGGAGCAGATCCTTTATCAAGAGAAATTTCTGTTAGAGGACCTAAACAAGACCACTCTGCTAAATCGTAAACATCCATATCTAACGGAAGTCCTTTTTGCAGACAATGAATCAAACGATAATCCATTACAAAATCCATTCCCCCGTGACCACCAACTTTTTTGGCTTGTTCTTCGATATTTTTCACCATTGGATGTTTGTATTTTTCCATTAAAGCTTTTTTTACTTCTTCAGGAACAAAGGAATGAGCGCTTAATTTTTCATGATTTGGTTTTACATCATCACCCAATTCTTTTCCATCTAATGCATAACCTTCTAACGGATATTTGTTTGCAAAACCTTTAGTTCCGCTTAACTGATACATTCTGCTGTAAGGACGAGGCGAAGTTACATCATGCTGAATTTGAATTGTTTTTCCATTTTCAGTACGAATCATAGTCATTGTGTGATCTCCATTTCTGAAATCTTTAATTTCCTGACCTGATTTTTCTTTGATATAAGCAGGATTTCCAACCGCTTTTGTATCCATAGAAACCAGGAAATTCATTTTGTCACCACGATGTATATTCAATGCCTGACACGCTGGCCCCATACCATGTGTCGCATATACATCACCGCGGTGTTTGATGTTATAATCCATTCTCCAGTTGTTCCAGTATTCTCCCCAGAAAGGCTGTAAACCGTGAATGTAAGATCCCTCGGCATGAAGAATTTCTCCAAATAAACCTTGTTGTGCCATATTTAAAGTCGTTAACTCGAAGAAATCGTAAACGCAATTTTCAAGCTGCATACAATGTTTTCTGGTTTTTTCAGAAGTATCAATTAGGTCCCAAATTTCTTTCATTGTCAAAGCTCCCGGAACTTCAATTGCCACATGTTTTCCATCTTTCATAGCCTGAACGCCAATGATAGCATGATGCTTCCAGTCTGTTGCAACATATACTAAATCAACATTTGGAAGTGCAGTTACTTTTCTCCAGGCATTTTCGTCTCCAAAAAATTCCTGCGCTTTAGGAAGCCCGGCTTTGGTTAAAATTTCATTAGCCGATTGTGTGTTTTTTTCTAACATATCACAAAATGCTACAATTTCTACTCCAGGTATATGTGTCATACGTTCTACGGCTCCTGGTCCGCGCATACCAAGTCCGATGAAAGCCACACGAACTGTCGGAAGTGGTGTTGTAGCCAAATGCAAAACATCTTGCTGACCTTTTGGGCGGGAAGGAGTTTTGGTCTTAATCATTTGTGCCGATGCAATCGTCCATCCGAACAAAAGAAAAAGAACTATTGTAGATTTAAAAAAAGTAGTTTTCATGAGTGAGTTAATTTGTTTAATGATAGTCTGGTAATAGTTTTGTGTGTTGTATTGCTACTTGTTTAAGGTAAATTATTGAAATTTATTTCTGGTTTTTTATTGTTTAAAAGTCTGGTAAATATTGTTTTTGGAGTTGTATAATTGTTGAAAAAACCTCCGTTTTTTAAATAGAAAGAATCTTTTTCAAGCCCGCCTGCAAAATCCATTCGGTATTCTTTTGCGCCGGTATTGTCTGTTGTGAAACGTGCCGAATTAAGCTCTGACCAATTTCCTGTATCATCACAAATCCATTGATTATTGAATAAAACACGACGGGATAAATCGCCTTGTTCCGGAATGAAATTTTCTAAAAACGAATGAAATTTTTTTAAATAAGTACTCGTTTGAGGACGGCTGAAGCTTGCTATTAAAAGCCAGTTATTCAATTCCGGTGCATAGAAATAGGCAGTGTAAGTAGTGGAATTGTTTCCTTCCGGAAATCCTCTCAATAAAAATTTATAGGTTGTTCCCGCTTTCCAGTTGTATTTCAGATAACTTTGACCGCCAGAACCCTCATTTCCAAATTCTCCGATATGAACATTTTCGCCTTTTTTAAGCATTTTAATTTTATGCGAATCCGGAATACTTTTAGGATCATCTGTTGAAAATGGGCTCCAAACCGAGAATAAAACTCTTCTTTCGGTTGCTGAATTTACCTGAATTCCGAAATAACCTTCACCAAAACCATTGGCCATAAAATAAGACCCAATCTTGTCTTCGTTTTCAGGAACGGTAACTTCATTATAATACCATTCGGCATTTGTATTTTCAGGAACCTGATAATTTAGATGTACTGATGGTCCGCGACGCCCCCAATGGTAAAAATTTCCTTCATCATTTGGTACATAAGATATCTTTCCATCATAATCTGTGCTGGAAATAGTAAGGCGGTTAATTGACGGAAAACGATGTCCGGTTTTACTGATTCCTTTTATTTTAACAGAAACATAACCTTCCTGATTTATTTTCCAGTTCCCAACGATTATTGCTTTTTTTGAAGTGGTGAATTTTACTTTTTTTGATTCATTGTTTATTGAAAACTCCAATTCTGATTTTCCAAAAACTTCAACAGATTCTTCGACCGTAATTTTAAAAGTTCCTGCCTTTGATATTCTGAAATAAGCCGTGAAATATTCACTGGAGTCAGTCCATTTTTCGATTCCATTATCCGTAATAGTTGTGCCCCCATCAATGTGTTTCGAACTAAAAGCATTTCCTGCCATAGGAAGCGAAATTTTCGTTTCAGAATTTCCAATGGTACTATTTTCAGATGATAAATTTGCATTATCCGAACAGGAAAATGATACCAATGTGAAAGCAAGAAAGGAGTAAAATAAATTTTTCATTTGATGGATAATGAGTTTGTTTTTTGAAGAACCTCTCTAATTAACCAAATTAGAGAGGCTTCAAAAACAAACAATTCTAAATAATTAAATTTTTTGAATTGAAATTCACCTACATAACTAATTACTAATTTTTAGAATATAAGATAATAAGCTGTTTTTATTTACTTAACTTTTTAATCAATGCTGTAACATGTTTTTTAGTATCGTCATCTAACGATGCTAAAGCCTTTTCACCCTCGGCTGGCACATATTTGGTCAAGCCAATAATACCTCCGGCAATTACATTATACGATTGATTTTTGATGCTTTCCTGCATTAATGCTTTATAAGATACATCACCTGTAGCGGCTAATTTTATAATTGCATTAGCTCTTGAAATTGTTTTTTTATCGTTTTTAGCAATATCAAGCAAAGTTTTAATTGCTTCTTCTTTAATTTGATTATCACCTAAGTCAATTGCTTTGATACTAAGCGTTCGCAAATCATCCTGTTTATCTTTTAATCCGGCTAAAAGAACAAGCTGAGCGTCATGGCTTTTATCTTTAGCTGCGTATTTTATAGCTTCAATTCGGTTGTAATATGTTGGAACATTTTTGTATTGAAACAGGTAATCAGCTATTTTTTTGTTGTCTATAACTTGGCCTACTAAGATTTTATCAGGATCAAGATCTACAAAAGTAGGTTGAGACGGAATATCAAAACTGAAATTCTGTTCTCTTTGATCAATTAAAATTTCTTTTCTGATTTTCGTTCCGTTCACATAATAATCTACTTTTAACGGAAGACTAAACGTCTGTACTGAACTTTGCTGAACTTGTTTTACAGCAATTGTTGCTTTACCGTTTGCATATCCGTATTCGATATTCAAGATTGGGTTCCCGCCTTGATAATACCATTGGTTAAAATAAGGGCTCCAGTCTTTTCCTGTCACTTCTTCCATTGACAGACGCAATTGATGTGTTTCTCCCGATTTATAGGCATTTGTTGTCAAATAATGGTTTAAAGACTTGAAAAATGCTTCATCTCCCATTTGATTTTTGATTGCATATAAAATGATAGAACCTTTTGAGTAGCTGATATTGTCAAACATATCATCTTTGTTCTTATAATGAAAACGAGCTAAAATAGGGCTGTCGCCATTTTTTTGAGAACTCAGATAATTTTGTAATTTTCCATATCGTGATCTGTCTTCTGCGTCTTGTCCTTCATCGTGTCCGTGCCAAAGAACTTCTCCAAAAGTAGCAAAAGATTCATTCATGGTTAAATTTGACCAGGATTCAGCGGTTACGTAATCACCAAACCACTGATGAAAAAGCTCATGAGCTACAGTACTTTCTTCATTATCATCTAATAATTCTCTTTCGGTTTTTTGCACATAACCGCCATGAACCGTTGCAGAAGTGTTTTCCATTGCACCTCCAAAAAAATCAGTTACAACAATCTGCGAATACTTTGCCCAAGGATATTCAACTCCTAACATTTTGCTGTAAAAATTCATCATATCAGGTGTTTTCCAGAAAATTTGTTTGGCATATGGTGCATATTTTGGCTCTAAATAATAGCTCACTTCTTTGCCATTATAAGTGTCTTTGTATATTTTAAAATCCCCAACAGCCATCATAAACAAGTATGGCGCATTGGGCTGATCCATTTTCCACACATCAGTTCTCGTTCCGTTTTTATTGTCTTTTTGAGAAGTCAGTTTTCCATTAGAAAGCGTTGTATACTTTGAATCTACGGTCATTGCGATCTCAGAGGTTGTTTTTTGATTTGGCTTGTCAATAGTAGGAAACCAGGCCGAAGAAGCTTCTGTTTCTCCCTGTGTCCAGATCTGCACCGGTTTGTTTTCTTTTCCGTCAGGATTCACAAAATACAATCCTTTTGAATCCGTAATAGATTCGCCGCCTTTTGTTTTTAATTCATTAGGTTTTGCGATGTAATCAATGTAAACAACATATTTTTCAGTGCTTTTATATTTTCTGTTCAAAGTGATAAAAACCTGTTCGCTGTCCTGCGTATATTTTAACGGAATACTTTTTTTGCCGTCGATGATTGCAATTTCTTTGAATTCCATTCCCTTGGCATCTAAAGTAAGCTGATCTGTTTCGTAAAAATGAGGTTTTAAAGTAATCCACGCTTTTCCGTTTAAATGACGTTTTGCATAATCAAATGAGACATCTAATTTAGTATGTACTAAATCATGAACTTTTAATGCAGTAACTCTGTAAACAGTTAATTCATCTGTTTTTTGATCTGTAGTTTGCGCTTCAATTTTTTGTCCCATTATAGCGATGAGATTAAAAATTATATATTTTAAAAAAAGCTTTTTCATTTTAGGTTATTTATAGATTTTGTTTTTTGATGATGATATTATAATTTTTCGATAATTCTAACTTCACCATCCTTCTCATCTTCAGTTAAAATTGTAGATTGTTTTTTCGTGTACATTTCCAAACTCCATTGAACAATTTTATTTGTCGGATATAACTCTGTCTGATGTCTAAGCCATTCTTCTGCTTGTTTTGAAGAAGATGTTTTTTCGATAGCCCAAGCTGAAATCAATTGATTTGCCGGTAAAAAGTTCATTACAGTATTATCGATTTTTGGATTGAAAACTAAGATTTTTTGCAATGATTTATTCGCTGTTTCAGTATCGTCAAGACTCGTATAACATTGATAATCTAACCAGTTTTCCAGTCTTTCATCGATATTTTCATCGTATGGTTTTCCTGCTCCTAAATTTTCAGGCCATAGTTTTGCTTCGCCAATAAATTGAAGTGTTTTTTTATACTGTTTATTTTTCATTTGCGCCAAAGCCTGCATCAGTTTGGCTTCATGATACAATTGTCTTCCGCTTGTTGCTCCTTCAAAAGGAAGAATTTTCAGTTTGGTTAAAAAGACATCCGCTTCAGCGTATTTTTTATTTAGTAAAAGCGTTTTTCCATATAACATTCCTACCACATAATTTTCAGTATGGCGTTTGTAAAATGGTTCTATAGTAGCCAATGCTTTATCATTTTGTTTTTGAATGATATAATGTTCTGCCAAAAGTTTTGGATATCTCCAACTTTGTGGATCCAGTTTAATTGCTTGTTGAAGGCTTGTAATTACCAATTGAGAATCATCCTTAAATAAGGAAGCTTTAGCGGCATAAAAAGCCGGATCATTTGGTTTTGCAGCACATTGAGAGAACAATGCTTTTGCTTTTGAAATGTCGTTGCGATTCCATTCAATTAAAGCCAAATGATATTTCAATTGCCATTGCTCATTCGTTTCAATTAAATCTTCCAGAATTTCTGCAGTTTCTCCACGGAAAGGAAAACTAATTCCGGGTTGAATTTTACTCAAATCAACTGGTGTGTTTTCTAAAAATGATTTCCAATATATAATTTCAGCACTTGGAGCCGCCAATGAAAAAACTTTTAAGGCTTCGTCCTTACGGCCCAGATGCTGATACCAAATACCTAATTCAAGATAAGTTTGCTCCGGCATTTCATTTCGGATTAAGGAAGTGAAATCCAATTTTGAAGCTTCTGAATTTTTCAAAAGAAATTTTTCAAAACCAACAAAATGATTTAGTGGATCAACTTCATTAATTTTATCCAAGATCGAATTTGCTTTTTCGGCTTTATTTTGAAGACGATAGATTACCGCCAATAATTGTAAACCTTCCAGATTATTCTGATTGTTTAGCAAACTTTTTTCAGCATATTCAATTGCTTTCGTCTGATCGTTTTCTGCAAAATAAATTTTACTCAACGCGGTGTAAGCAGGGCTGCGATATTCAACACTTGCAGCTGCAATATCGAAACCATCTTTTGCATCCGTTATATTTCCTACATGAAGATTTGCAAGACCGTAATAATAATTGGCTGCAGGATCATAAGTGTTTATTGACAATGCCTTACTTGCTGTAACAATTGCTTCTTTGTATTCCAATTTTCTGATTTGCAAACCTGCTAAATCAGAAAGGGCAGGAGCGTAGTTCGTATCTTTTTTCAAACAAGCCGTTAAGAATTCTTCTGCTTTTATATAATCTTTAAAACTGATAAAATTTTTGCCTTGCAGATATAATCCGTATACTGAATTATGATCAAAATCTTTTGGAACTTCTAATGGTCGCGCCAAATTTCCATCTTCGGGAGCTGAATTCCAAACCAATTTATTATCGCCAAGAACCAGTTTTAATTTGTTTGGATCAATTGAAATTTGAATGGAATCTTTGAATAATTGCAAAGTATTCACCGCAATATCTTTAGAATAGATTTTTTTGCCATTATCAAAAACCTCTAATTTTTCATTTAATTTTTGAAGAGGAGAAAAGTAGATTTTCAACCAGCCATTTTCGTTTTTAACATTGACAGCCCCATAATTATTTGCTTTTACAAAACCTTTTGTTTGCTTTACCGGAAACCAATATTCTGTCCAGGCATCTGTTTGATAAGGTGCAAAAGAACGTTGTTTAAAAGGCCTTAAATTACTGCCATCGCCCGCCTGATTGAATAATCTTCCGCTTTGTACTTCAACATATTGTCCATCAGTGTCGGTCAATAATTTTTCCCAAATCATGCCTTGCTGAGACAATCCCCAAATCCATATTTTTTTGCCTGGCTTGTCATCATGATTGCCATATCGTCCCATTCCGAAATCTTCATCATGATAGTATCCTCCAAAGAAATCATTGTATTTACCAAAAACATGGTACGATTTATAACCACCAAAATTATTGTTTTTGTAAAATGATAAATCTTTGCCGTTTTGTTTGTCAATTGGCCACGAATTGTGTTCGCCATTATGACCGATATAACTTTGTCCCGGATAAATAAATTGTAAACTTTGAGACGCCTTAATTCCTGTATTCATCCAGGTATAATAAGGTTGTTCAAATTCAGTTGAATTGAACCAAAAGGAATTCGTCGTAAAATAGGCTTTATCTTTTGGTAAATTGATGTCCAGTTTCCAAGATGTACGCGTTAGTAAATCTAAAACACCAATGACGCAGCTGATACTTCCGTCTTCTCGGGTTATTATTCTATAATCTACCGGAGTAGCACAATTAGGTGTGTGACCAATAATTCCATAATTGCCTTCAACACCACCGCTTGTCCATGGACCGCGCATGGCGATATCTCTAAATTTGATGACATGATTGTTGTAAATAAAATCTTTTCCGGTTGATTTTTCGACCGCCGACCAAACTTTCCCACCTACTTCTGGCAGAATCATTAATTTGATATAATCGTTTTCTATCTCAACTACTTTCCATTCTTTTTGAACAGGTTTATCTGTAAAACCATCAAAACGGAAATAAGGATACACTTTTGTATCTGGTTTTGGAATTGGATCAGGATCTGAAAAAGGATACGTTGTAAAGACTTTTTTATATTCCTTAAAGGTTGGTTTATTTTGTGCGGTGACAAACAGGCTTCCAAAGAGTACAATTGATAAGAAAGGCTTAAGTTTCATATGGATAGCTATTTTTTAATTTTTAGATTTTATGAAGTCCCGGCGGGACGTTATATTTATAGAGATTATAGTTTGTATCAAACGAACCCCATCGGGGTGGCATTTATTTGATAATCGAAATTATAATGTCGCTCTGTTAGAGGCTATAAATATGACGCTCCGCTGGAGCTTTGAACGAAACAATTGAATTAGTTATAAATATATCGCTCCGCTGGAGCTTGTAAATTATTTAACGATAAGCAACCATCCTTTTCCTTTCGTTACAGGCAATTCATCTTTTGTAGTAAAAGTTTGTGCAGGTTGGAAATTCGCAATTTCAGGAGCTGTTATTGTCGCTTTTGTAGGATCGATTCCTAGTTTTTTCCAGTCGATGCTTAGTTTCACTTTTACATCAGAGTCGGCCCAGCTTGCAATTGAAATTAAGGTTGAACCATTCTTTTTGTAAACGGTTGCCAATACTTTTTCGTTGTTTGTTTTTACCGGACAGTTTTCACTCCAGTATCCAATCATTTCAGAACCTTTGATTCCGAAAGTATCCCATAATTTCCAAATAGGTCGTGGGTCAGCATTATGACTCCACGGCATTCTGTTTGTCATTCCGTAAACCATTCCTCTCCATGGATTTCCTCCATCTTGCAACATTTCTCCCATTAATCCGAAAGGGATTCCGCTTACTTCGGTTAAGAAAAAGTCAGGTTGATTTTTTTCGTAGTCAAAATATTCTCCAAACCAAAGTTTATTGATGTACGGAAAGTGTTCCATGTATAAGTTAGCACTGTTATTAAATCCGTCACTTTTATTGTATTGATTCGCACTGTGCAAATCGATAATTCCAGGATGTCCATCTTTAGTTAGAACTCTTTTCACACGTTTCATTGTGATTCTGTCAAAAGCAACATCATCAAGATAGATACCGTCGATACCGACGTTTTGCGTTAACCAGTTCATTCCTTCAACATAATAATTATGCCAACGGTTCATACCGCTGTTTACGATTGCAGCATCTTTGATTTCAGGTACAAACCAGGCAGCGATATAATCGTCACCAACATGTTCCTGCAACCATGAGAATCCACCTCCTTTTCCTGGAGAATATATTTCGTGACCTAAACTTCTTAAAGCAAAAGTCTCATAAGCTTTATTAGAAACTTCTCGTACAGTATTATAAATTTTTACTTTTAGTCCTTTTTCATGCGCTTCATCGATATAACTTTTCATCTTTTTAAATTCAATAAAAGGATAATTGATATAAGGATTGATTGCATTTGCATGGTGGATATTAATTACCGTCGCACCAGTTTTAGCAATGGTATCAATTGGACTGTATTTGTGATAGAATTTAGTATTCCATTGAAAGTCTGTGTTTAATGCGTGGAAAGGAGTAATCAATAAATTGAAGTTATAATATAAAACATCTCCTTTTTTAACGATACGCGCTCCACTATAAGCATTTACCAAAACTGATTTTTGGTTTGGCATAATTGTGATTCCGCCTTTGTTATCATTACCCCATGAAGTTGGCAATAATAATGGTTTCTGTAAATAGAAATTTGTGTTTAACGGACGGCTGTATTTTTCATCTCTTAGAGAAAATTGCAATCCGGAATTTACATTTCCAATCCAGGCGCCATCTTGGTTTTTATGAGCAACATCCCATTTCCACTCAAAAGTTTCAGGACGATTCCCTCCTTTTTGACCTAATCCCATCATATATTTTGCTGATGAAGATTGCATTGGTAAATGAATATTGATATCATTAAAAGAAGCATCTTCAAGAGCCGTAATTTTGACGCTATAATGTACAAAACCATCAAATTCAATAGAAGCATTTACATCCATTTGAAGTGATTTCGAAGTCGAA
Organism: Flavobacterium sp. Root420; assembly: GCF_001427905.1. Classification (GTDB taxonomy): domain Bacteria; phylum Bacteroidota; class Bacteroidia; order Flavobacteriales; family Flavobacteriaceae; genus Flavobacterium. The sequence continues at coordinate 580,328 of NZ_LMEF01000001.1, read as the reverse complement.
ACACTTTCCCAGGCTACAGTTCCGGCTTCTTTTTTCAGGAATTTAACCCCTGTATTTTTCCATTGCAATGATTCTTTTCCGGCACCATCTACAAAATGAAACGCAATTGGAGCAGTCAAAATATCATTCGCTTTTGTACCAATAACCGTCATTTCAGGTGTAAAGAAAGTCTGAATTTGTGCAGGAAAACCATCAGCTCCTAAAATTAATTTTCTACCTAATAATGAAATTTCTGAACCTTTTATTTCTAATGGAGTATAAGGCGCGATAACAGTATTTTCCTGAGCTAAAGTTGAGTTTAACCATTTCAGACGCGTCATTTTTTCAGGGCTGTCGATTCCGCCGTTTTTAGTTACTTCATTAGTTACTTTTATTTGAAGTGTAATTTCTTTTGATTTTCCGTCAGCAATAACGGTAGCTTTTCCTGTATAAGTTCCGGCAGCAGCAGTTTCCGGCACATCAACACCGCACCACATTGCCTGTACTTTTCCTTTTGAAACAGAAACAGGAGCAGCAAAGATGGATGCGTCATAACGAACTCCATCGGTATTGATGCAATTGATGTTTTTGGCATCAATTACAGCTCCGCTTTCATTTTTTAAATCTGAGAAAGTAACTTTTACATTATTTAAATTTTCTAAGGCATAAACCCCTAATTGAAAGTCTAAATATTCACCTTTCATTGCGGTGTCACCAAAAGAACTTTGAACTCCTTTTTGAATCCATCTTTGAGGCAAATCATTTTTCATTCGGATAGAATATAATCTGTCTTCCGGGAAAACTAAAAAGGAATTACCACTATTTTTAGCAATGATGTTTTTTGTTTCAGCTGCAGTTGCAATAACTTCCATCGGATAAAAACTATTAAAAGCATTTACACTCTGAATTTCTTTAACCGTACAATTGTCTTTTAAATTAGTTTTAATTTTAGACAACCAGGCAGCATCAGCTTTGCTTTCCGGTTTAGCGTAAACTCCTTTTGGATAATTAGCGTCTCCTTCATCAATATAAGGCATATAATAAATATAATACGTTCCTTTTCCTGAAACAGGTTCAAAATAAATCGTACCGTTTTCTCTATTTATGTTTTCTGTTTTTGTATTTAGAATTTCCTTTCCATTCGCATCCTGAACAATGATTCTTTTAAGTTCCGGGTTTTCATCTCTTCTGCGCCATTCAATTGTAGTTTTGGCAACATTATCTTTTCCTGTAAATTCAACAACAACGCGGTGGTTTCCTAGTAAATTAGGATTCCAGCCGTTATTTCCATCTGTATATTTTATTTGTTGCGCAGCCAATGGAATACTGAAAATGCAAAGACACATAATCAATATTTTACTTAAAAGAGGTCTGTTTTTTTGGTTTTGTTTCATTTTTTTGATGTTCAGGTTAAAAGGGTATGCGTAATTAAAAAGTTAGTAAACAGCTTTCCAACCATTTTTTTTCCAGTAGGCAATAATGGGTTTGTAAGGCCCGTATTTGTGTTGTTCTTCGGTAAAATTATCCTGAAAAGGACTATGCGAGTAATCAATAGGTTTCCCCATTTTATTTGGATAATCGAATGTTTTTGGATTTGGTCTTGGATGTATGGCATCGTCATTTACAAAGGCGGCGATATCCAGCGCTTGTTGGTCTGTCAGATACGGTTTTCCAATTGTAACCTTATCGTAAGGCATGTTGCTTTTTAACCATTGTGCCTGTTTGATAACGCGATGCATGCTTGAACCGGGTTGGTAACCGTATTCGCCCCAAAGCGGTGGATAAGTATAACCTGATTTATCTGCATTGTAAACTCCTTCGCCGTTATTTCCATGGCAACGGGCACAATTTTCAACAAACAGCGCTTTTCCTCTTGCAGGACTTGCTGCAACATCAGGAAATTTGATTTCTAAGTTTTTGGCTCCTTTAAAATCGCCGTCTTTCGGAACAAATTTGCTGATCCATTTAAAGTAAGATAAAAAAGCAACCATTTCATCGCTGTCAAGCGGAAGCGGTTTTCCTGAATGGGGGCGCATAATGCAATTGTTTACACGTTCAGCAAGTGTAAGTACTTTATTTTCACGTCCACGGTATTGTGGATAATTGTCATGTGAAGACATTAAATTGAAAGCATACGGTTTTGTACCTGCATCCTGATGACAATTGGTACAATTCATTTTATTGCCTAAATATTTTCCTTTGATCCCATTTGGACCAATATAATAAGCTGTTTTCATCATTAATTCTCTTCCGTAACGAACCGATTCTCCGAATTGATCGTCCGGAATTTTAGATGTGTCAATCGTAATATAGGCCTCGTCATCAGCAGTTTTTTCTGCTAAAGTTTGAGAATTTGAAGTATTGCAAGAATTGAAAACAATAATTGGCAATGCCGAAAAGATACCAATAAGAATTATTTTTTTCATGTTTAAAATTTTAATCTTTTATTTAATTCAGAAGAAAAGGTTTCATTTTTTCTTCCGGTATAAACTGCACACGGTAAGGTGGAATTTCAGACTCTAAAGCCCAAAGCAAAACTCCTTTTTTATTTGTTAAAACCGTTATATGTCTTTTCGAGCAACAAACTAAAATGGCATCTTTATCAATCATATAAGCACTTCCCATTCTGTCGTTGTAAATGTCTTTTGGCAAATTGATGTGGAAATCCAGTTTTGCTGTTTTACCTTCTTCATCTAATTTCAAAGCAAAAACAGAAGATTGTTTTTTATCTACACCGTTATCAAAGAACATTAAACTTCCATCTTGGTTAATATGTGCGGCATGTGCCTGAGAGAAATTACTTTCTGCAGCCATTTTTATATTGCCATCTTTTCCTAATTTCCAGATTACTTTTCCAGTTTTCGAATCTACTTTCCAGATTTGGCCATTATTGTAAAATGAAATTAAAAAGTTTCCATCTTTATCATAATTAAGGCTGTTGGCGTGCGTCCAGTCTTTTTTTGTTTTGAGCAACGACTTATCTTTCAACGGATCCAAATCATCAAAAACACTCCATTTCCAAAGTTGTTTTCCTTTTTTATCCATGATCAAAATTCCGTCTCCATTTATTGTGTCATTCTTTTTTCCTCCAATAGAAGTTAAATCCATTATTTTTTGATCCACAGTTATAGTAACAATTTCGTTAGTCGATTTTTTGATGATTTCATGATGAATAGTCTGTTTAAAATCGGCCTGACCTTTTTTGATATGTGTTAAAGTGTCACCTTGTAAATTGATTTCCAAAATTTCACTTCCGTAACTTGTTGGTTCATCATTTTTACCTAAAATCGAAATAATGGTTTGGTCCTTTGTGAAATGAGTTACTTTAAATCCAGTTCCTTCAACAGTATGATACCATCTTAAATTTCCTTTATAATCCACAATGTAGGCAACTCCAGGTGTTTCTCTTTTCGCTAAAAGCATAAAACCTTTTTTGAAGTTTTCAGGTAAAAGTTCCGGTTTTGGACAATTTGCTTTGAATTGTTTTTGAAGCCATTCTGGTAAACTTCTTGATTTAAAATTATAGACTTTACTGCTGTCTTTTTGTTTATCCTGAATGGTTATCAATTGAAAATTATAATTGGTTTCAGGAGTAATATTGCAAAGTACCAAAGAGTGGGAGAGACCTGTTTTTGAAATTGGAGAACTTATTTTGTTTTTTATTCCTTTTTTTTCAGACCAGTATTCTGCATATACCTGAACATTGTCACTCGTAGTAACATCGATTTGAATCTTCAATTCGTTGTTGCTATGGGTCCCAATATTGATATTTGTGATACGCGCCTGATTTTTAGAACAACTTGCCAAGGCAAGCAATGCCAAAATAAAACTCCCTTTTACTATTAATTTTTTGATCATCTGAAACTTTTTTTATGAAACAGAAAGTACTTGTTTTTGTTTAAAAATCAGGAATAGACAGACCATTTAACTGTCTATTCCTGATTGAATTTTTTTGTTATTGTCTGTCAGCGTTGCTTAATTTTGGGTTAAGATTCACCTGACTTTGAGGATAAGTATAATATTTATTTTGAGGCATTTTGATTTGTGCAGCTTCTCCAACTCTTAAGTGATAAGCATTTACCAAAACATCATATTTGTTCATTCTAATTAAATCTGCACGACGCTTTCCTTCGTAGAAAAACTCCCATCCTCTTTCCTGTAAAATAGCATCTCTCAAAGTAGATTGATTGTAATCAGACAAAACCAATAGTTTGGCGTGAGATCTTCCTTTAACTTTATTAATAAGATCGATAGCTTCTGTTGTAGGACCACTAATTTCATTTAATGCTTCAGCCCTGCTCAATAATACATCAGCATAACGAAGGATATTTACACTATGACCATCATAATAGGTTGTAGTTTCATCATCAGCATATTTTCTTGTAGATACATCCGGCATGTAAAATTCTCCTGCTGGTGGTTCTGCTCCTAATGAAGGTGCTTGCTTGTGTAATAATCCATCAACACCTTCAAATTCAGGGAAGAAACATTGTTTTCTTTCGTCTTCATTACCAAAAGTATTATAGAAATCCCAGTTTACTGTATAATATTGCCATCTGTTTTGAACAACCGGATGATCAATTGGTCCAAAGTGATTTAATAATTCTGTTCCGTTTGTGTTGGCATCACTTAATGAAGAGAAAATATTTTCGCTACACCATTTGTTACTTTCTTTAAACAATCCTAAATAGGAAGGATAAAGGCTGTATTCGTTTAGGTTTATTACTTGTTGCGTAAGTGAAGCTACCTTTTGCCAATCATGACTACGTAAGTATAATTTTGCCATTAAAGTAAGTGCAGCCCCTTTTGTGGCACGTCCTACATCATTTGTGCCATAAATGGCATTGTTTTTATAATTAACGGGTAATACATCAGCAGCTTCAGTCAATTCTTTAACCAAAAAGGCATCAATTTCTTCGACAGATGAAGGTGGAGTTTGATCCAAATAATTTGGATTTCCTAAATTTGCTTCCGTAATCAAAATTACCGGACCCCAGGCATCCGTTAGATCCATGTAAGCAGAAGCTCTTAAAAACTTAGCTTCAGCTATGAATTGTGCTTTTTCTGCAGCTGTAATTCCAGGCATTGGAGTAATGTTAAAAATGGCAAAGTTGGCATTTGCAATTAGTTTGTACATAGCATTCCAGTCTTCCTGAAGCAATCCATTTGTAGAACTCCATGTTCCTAAAGACAATTGCCCAGGATCTCCACCGTATTGACAATGCCCTAAATCTGTGGCAATATCTGTCAAAGCGAAGTGTCGCGTTGCCCAATAAGAGAAGTTATCACCTACAGAGGGCCCTTTTAATCTACCATAAATGGAGTTTATAGCCGCAATAGCATCTGACTTTGTTTGATATCCATTGGTATTGGTCAAACTACTATATACCGTCGGATCAAGATCCTGGTTACACGAAAATTGTGTCCCTGCGGTAAGTAAAAGTAATAATAATGTATATTTTTTCATTTTAATAAATTTAATGTTACTAAAAAAGCTTTTTTAGACTAGTGAATTGCGACTTTTATTCCAAGAATAAACGTTCTTGAAGCCGGGAATGAGTTGAAATCAATTCCTCCACCTATGTTTTGTGACGTAGCACTAGCTGTGTGTCCATTTATTTCAGGATCATTTCCAGAATAGTTTGTGATAGTCAATAAATTTTGACCTATTGCATACAATCTTATACTGTCTATAAATTTGGCTTGTTTTAAAACACTTTCGGGAATAGAATAACCGATAGAAACATTTTTTAAACGTAGGTATGAGGCTTCTTCAACGAATTTTGAATTCACATAACTACCATATTTACTTTTGTAATAACCATCTCTCGGTATATCAGTGTTTTCATTTGTGCCAACTACAAAACGGTTTAAGGCATCCGTACTTGTAGATGATTCACCAACCATTGCCGTCATATTATATACTGAATAATCAAAAGCGCCCTGGAAAAAGATATTTAGATCAAAATTTCCATATTTAAAATCATTATTTAATCCAGCAATATAATGTGGAGTTGAATTTCCTAAATAAGTTCTGTCATCAGCTGTGATTGTACCATCACCATTTACGTCAACATATTTTGGATCTCCGGCAACAGATAATGGCTGTGCAGCATAAGTTTCTCCGGTTTTAATAACTCCGGCATATTTATAGCCATATAGTACACCCATTTCTTTTCCCGGTTCTAATCGTGTAAATTCCTGACCGGAAACAGTTCCACTTGGGTTTGAAGTGTTTTGACTAATGATTTTAACATTATCAGCAAGTGATACTACTTCTTGTTTATTGTATGCAACATTTAAAGAAGTTGTCCAGGTAAATTTATCGTTTCTAAAGTTTGTACTGCTAAGACCTAATTCAATACCTTGGTTGTCAATAACTCCAGAGTTAACTCTTTGAGTACTAAAGCCCCACCATCCTCCAACGGGAACATTTATAAGAGCATCTGTAGTTCTCTTTTTATAAAAATCTATGGTTGCAGTAAGTCTGTCATTGAAAAATCCCATATCCAAACCTATATCAGTTTGGGCTGTTTGTTCCCATTTTAAATTTGGGTTTGCTAAATTGGCAGGTTCAGTGCCACCAACAAAATTACCATCACCAATAGTTACTCCCCAGGAAGTCAATCTGTTCATGTAGGCGTAATCTCCAATACCATCTGCTCCTGTAATACCGTAACTAGCTCTTAATTTAAGCTCAGAAAAAGTATTTAAATTTTGGATGAAAGATTCGTTAGACATTTTCCAGGCAACGGCTCCGGAAGGGAAGATTCCGAATCTGTTATTAGGACCAAAACGAGAAGATCCATCTTTTCTAATGGTGAAAGAAAGTAAATATTTATCTGCAAATGAGTAATTCAAACGGCTAAAATAAGAAGTCAGTTTAGTTTCTGTCTTTTCGGTTTCTGGTTTCAAATAAACTGCAGCACCCTGAAGATTATAGTATGTTAATAAGTCATTAGAGAAACCAGTTCCGGCTGCCCTTACTCTCTCATAGGTATCTTTTTGGTTTGAAGTTCCAATCATTGCTGATATAGAATGTTCACTTATGTTAAATTTATAAGTCAAATATTGTTCAGTACTCCATCTAAAATAAGTTCTGTTTTCCTCAGATCCAGAGCCCTTTAGAGCGGCTCCTGCCACCAATGTGCTAGGTGTATATTTTCCCTGAATAACTTCTTGCCACTCAGCACCTGCACCAAAATGATAAGTCAGACCTTTAATGATTTCATAATCCAGGAACATATTTCCATTAGCCAATCTGTTGATTGTGTGATCAGTTGGCTCTAGTAAAAGCGCTAAAGCATTGTCTTTTCCTTGAAATTTGTAGTAAGATCCATCAGCATTATAAATTGGAATAGAAGGTGGTGCAGTCTGTACAGAGAACATTGGCGATAAAATATTATCTCCAAAATCACTGTTATTGCCTTCGCTTGAAGCGCCATAAAAATTAGTACCTATATTTAATTTGTCATTAAATCTTTTCTCACCACCCATTCTCACACTATATCTTTCAAAATCAGTATTTTCAATAGCTCCGGTTTGTTTGATGTAGTTTCCGGAAAGAAAGAATTTAGATGTTTTGTCGCTTCCACTAAAAGTAAGCGTTCTGTTCAATACTTCTCCAGGACGCGTTGCAGCATCAAACCAGTTGGTATTAGCAACTGGAAAACTTGCCGGAAAAACGGGTGGTCTTCCATTTTCTTTTGCGATTGCATTTTGAATATCAGCATATTGTTGCCCGTTTAACAAAGATGGTTCTTTGATGATGTTTTGAAAACCATCAGAAATCTCTGCTTCAACCTGCATTTTTCCTAATTTTCCTTTTTTGGTTGTAATTAAAATTACTCCATTTGCTCCTCTGGCACCATAGATAGCGGTAGAAGACGCATCTTTTAATACCTGAATATTTTCGATATCGTTTGGACTAATAGAAGCACCTGTACTTGTAATAAATCCATCAACAACATATAAAGGTGCATTAGAGTTGTTGATTGAGTTTCCACCTCTAATTACAATTGACGGGCTGGTTCCCGGAGCGTAACTGTTTTGTTGTACCTGAACTCCTGACGCACGTCCTTGTAAAGCTTGCCCAACGTTAGAAACAGTTCCGCCTAAGTTTAAATTGTCTTTTCCAATAGAACTCACAGAACCTGTAAGGTCTTTTTTCTTTGCTTTTCCGTATCCAACAACTACTTCATCTAGCTTTTGTCCAACTTCTTTCATTATAATTTTAAGCGGAGCACCAGTTATTGTAACTTCCTGATCTTCCATACCAATATAAGTTACAATAAGTTTGGTAGCATTATCTGGTACCGTAATCGCAAAACTTCCATCAACATCAGTTTGAACACCTTTACCAGAACCTTTCACTGTAACATTTACGCCAGGTAAAGGAAGTCCGTTTTGATCTGTTATCGTACCTTTTACGGTTTTTTCAAAAAACAATACAGTATTGTTTTTGTGTGATATATTTATCGTTGAAGCCGCCGAAGCTTGAAATGTGAAAACTAATAGCGAAAGAACGGTTAGTTTGATTTCTTTTCCGGATAAATTGTTAATCCGAAAATCTCTTGGCTTTTTTTGGGTTAATAATTTCATACTTAAAATTGGTTTTGGTTAATATTAATTTGTTTTTTGTTGTTGTAAGTTTTAGATTTCTTTTTTGACTGAGGAATTCATTTTTATTTTTCTGTTTGACTTCTGTTTGAATTATTTTTTTTTGAAATATTCACTTCATTTTTCGATTTAAAAACGGGTTATTTTATCTGTTTTTATCCTTTTTTGAAGCATCAAAATCACCTTAAATTTTACTGAATTAACTTAGTTTTAAGATTAATGTCTGACGAAACTATAGATTATATTTTTATAAAACAAGAAAAAACACAAAAAATGTGCTCGAACACACAAAATTTATGTTCTCGAGCACATAAATTTGTGCGAAACGTTTTTTTTGACTTAAAATAGTGTGATTTTTACAAATATTTTTAGAAATAAATGGACTTCTTTATTTAGGCTTATTTAATACGAAATTGTTGTTTAGATGAATAATAAATGATGCTTTTGTGAAATATTATGAATTTCGCAATGAGTAGATTGAATAGATGGTAATTAAACAGGATTTTCTTATTGTTTTATTTAGTAAGAAAATCGCTTTTCGATGATTTTATTTTAATTAAGTAAAGAATATTTTGTTCTTAATTTTTGAACTATATTGGTGATCTTAAAAATGACCTGTTTTCAATTTGGATTTCAGGACATTTTTGCTTTTTAAAAAATAGAAAATAACAAAATTTAAAAACCAAAATTGTGAAAGAATATAAAGTTGTTTTTATCAATAAAAATCAAAAAAAAGATCCAGAAATTTTAGAAGCTTCTTTTTGGGAAAAAGCAAATTGTTTAACCGATTTTTCTTCTCCATGGAAAAGCGATCCGGTTTCAAAAATTGAATTTCGGGCACTTCATGATTTAGAAAATTTCTATTTTAATTTCCAGGTTTTTGATACCGATATTTATATCGACAAAAAAGATGATAGCGTAGATAGTATAGGAAATTCAGATCGGGTAGAATTATTTTTTAGAACAAATGATACTCTAAATCCTTATTATTGTCTTGAAATGGATACTGCAGCCAGAATAATGGATTTTGAGGCAAAGCCAAATAAGGATTTTGATTTTAACTGGAATTGGCCCAAAGAACATTTGGAAGTAAAATCTTCAAAAGGAGAAAATTCTTTTATCGTTGAAGGAAGAATCAGTATTGCTTCTTTAAAAGAATTGAATTTAATTCAGAGCAATACGATTGAAGCTGGAGTTTATAGAGCTAAATTTTCTAAAGATGAAAAGCAAAACTACGAACCAACCTGGATCTCCTGGGTAAATCCAAATACGCCGGAACCCAATTTTCATATTGCGTCTTCGTTTGGAAAGTTTATTTTGATGAAGTAATTTGCGGCAAAGATGTGAAGTTTAGCCCAAGGATTTAACGAATTAAGCGGGTCTTCGCTGTTTTTTATTGCAAATTTATAATTAAAATCTGTGTAAACCCGTTTGATCCGTTAAATCCGCCGGCAATTTTATATCAATTACGAAACGTAAAAAGAAGCGTTCTCCACATTAATAATATCGATTGGTAGCAAAATCGTTTCCGGAATTTCTTTTCGGAATAAAAAATGCTCCACTAAAGTGCTGACTCCTAAATAAGCCTGCCTCTTTTGATTTTGATGAATTAAAAAATGAACCAACCCCTGATTTAAGAAGTTTACATTTTTTTCAATTAAATCATAACCAATAAGTGCAATCTTTTTGTTTTTTTGAGAAGATAAAATGGAGGCAATTTGATAGGCTTTGGAAGTTGTGATGAAAATACCACGTAAATTTGGATTTTCATCTATAAATGCAGGAAACTTGGTTTCTATATTGGAGTATTTTAATTTTAATGTCGTTAAAGAAAAATCAGATAGTTTTTTTTCATCAAAATAATTTCTGAATCCTTTTTCTTTCTCCTGCATGTGAACGGCATTTTTAAGACTTTCATCAATATGGATTATTGCAATTTGCCCTTCCGCCAGAATCAGGTTCATTAAACTAGCGGCCACACGACCACTTTTATATAAATCCTGTCCGACAAAACTTTTAATAGACGACGACTCAACCTGGTTATTAAAGGTATTAACGATAATTTCCAATTCATCGTATTGCTTAATAATTTCGACAGTTTCTTTATGAAATAAAGGTGCGATCAAAACAGCATCAGGCGCTTTTTCGATTATTTTTTCGTTGGTACTTAAAAACGATTTAGTACTTTCAGGATTAAAAAAATAGGTTTCTATAATAACACTATAGGCTTTAAATTCTGTTATGGCATCCTGAATCCCATTAACGCAAGGAAACCAATAAGGGTCAATTTCAGGATCAGGCAGTAAAACACAAATACGATAAACTTTAGTGTTTTTTAGATTTCGGGCAATTAAATTAGGTTCGTAATTAATGACATTTAAAACTTCATTAATTTTTTCCAATGCAGTAGGAGAAACCTTTCCTCTTTTATGCAAAACACGATCAACAGTTCCTTTAGAAACTCCTGCCATTTTTGCAATATCCTTAATTGTGTACTTCTTATCCATATAAGCAAATATAGAAACTTTGTTTTAATTAATGTAAAATTTTTTAGAAGAATTAGATTGTGTGCTCGAGAACATTTATTTTGTGTGTTCGAGCACATTTTTTGTTTTTTTCTTGTTTTATAAAAATATAATATATAGTTTCGTAGAATCAAAACCGAAATAATAAAATAAATTCATAACCAAATAACCTTGTAATTGTTTGAATTACAAGGTTGTAATGTAAAATTTTCAAGTGAGAAAAATTACTTCATTAGCCCCGGGTCGGACATGTCTCTTTGGAGATCATCAGGATTATTTAGGATTACCTGTTATAGCATGTGCTATTAATCGGGATATAAAATTAACTGCAGAAGAAAATCAAACCAATACGTTTGTTCTTAATATGATCGATATTGATGAAATTCGGGTGATAGATATTCATGCAACTTTCGAAAAATTAGAATCTCGTGATTATTTTGCCTCATCGCTGCGTGTTTTGCGGAGACATGGTTGTATTCCAACTGTTGGATACGATATTACAATCACTGGCGATATTCCAATAAATTCTGGCACATCAAGTTCGTCGGCGTTATTAATGGCCTGGATTCAGTTTTTGATAACTGCTTTTGGAGTTGATGATGAAGTGACGCCGGAATTTACTGCCAAAATAGGATATGCCTCTGAAGTTTTAGAGCATGAAGAACCAGGTGGTATGATGGATCATTTTAGTATTGGAGTAGGGAATATCGTGTATATCAATACAAAAGATCCTTTTTCGTATAAAGTTATCGGAACCAATTTAAAAGGTTTAATTACAGGGGTTTCCGGAGTTCCTAAAGAAACAATCGGATTGATTGGCGAATTAAAAGGAAATGCTTTGATGGCAATTGATATTGTAAAACAGAATTTTCCAAATTTTGATTTGAACACTTCCGAAATTCAAGATATTGATCGTTATAGAAATTGTTTACCAGATCGATTGATTCCATTTTTTGAAGCGGCTTTGAGAAATTACCATTATACCAAAGAAGCTTTAAAAGAGTTTGAAAAACCAGTTTTAGATCTTAAAAGAATTGGTGAATTAATGAATCAGCATCATGAAGTTTTGCGTGATTTATTGAAAATTACAGTCCCCAGAATTGATGATATGATTAATGCGGCTTTACGTGCAGGTGCGTACGGAGCTAAAATTGTGGGTTCTGGTGGCGGTGGAAGTATCGTTGTAATTGCAGATCCCGAAAAAGAAAACTTAGTTATCGATGCTATTTTAAAAGCCGGAGCCTTGGAAGCATATTCGGTTAGCGTTGATCCCGGAGTGAGAATTATTGAAAATATTGAAATTTAAGATATAAATATGCACAACAATTTAGTTATTCTTGCGGGCGGTGCATCCTCTCGTATGAAAAAGGAAGCCGTTTTAGATAATTTGTCTCCTGAGGAAATTGCACAGGCCAACGAAAGAAGTAAAGGTTTAATAGGCGTTGGCGCAAGCGGAAGACCTTTACTGGATTATCTTTTATTGAATGCTAAAAAAGCAGGATATATAAACATCTATATTATTATAGGAGAACAAGGTGAGTTGTTTAAAGAATTTTATGGAAACCATAATGAAAACAATAATTTTCACGGGCTTAACATCTCATTTGCGGTACAATATATTCCTGAAGGACGAGTAAAACCTTTTGGAACTGCTGATGCGTTGTTTCAGGCCGTAGAACAGTTTCCGGAATTAAATACACAGGAATATTCGGTTTGTAATAGTGATAATTTATATTCGGCGAAAGCCTTGTTGGCACTGAGGGAAACAGAAAGTCCAAATGCATTTATCAGTTACGATCGTGATGCCTTAGAATTTCCTTCTGAAAGGATTTCACGTTTTGCGATTGCCAAATTAGATCAAAATAATCAATTACTGGATATTTTAGAAAAACCAACAGCAGATGATTTAGAACATTATAAAGATGTAGAAGGAAGGATAAGAGTAAGTATGAATGCCTTTAAATTTAAGGGAAGCACTTTATATACACATCTTAAAAATTGCCCTGTTAATCTGGAGAGAGACGAAAAAGAGTTGCCAACGGTTCTTTTGAATTCGGTTAAAGCAAATCCAAATACAACTATTGGAATTCCATTTTCAGAACATGTTCCAGATTTAACTGCTAAAGAAGATATTGCAGATGTCAAAGAATATCTCAAAAAATATTATCCCGTGCTGGACTGGGAAGCTTAACAAATATTAACAAATATTTCATATCTATTTTAGGGATAAGTACAACTTATTACATTACTTTTGTATTGCAAAAAAAACGCAAAATACTGCGTAAATAACGCAAATGAATTAAAGTGTTGATGCTATCTTAGATTGAAAACCAAAAATCTATTAACAATCAACCCAAAAGTATTATGTCAAACATTGAAAGTGCCATACAAATAGAAAAAAGAAGTGCAATTCTTCCGATGGTTATTCTGACCGCATTATTTTTTATTCTCGGATTTGTAACCTGGCTCAACGGACCTTTAATTCCATTTTTTGAATTGGCTTGCGAACTTTCTTCTTCACAAGCGTACTTTGTAACTTTTGCCTTTTATATTGCTTATTTCGTTATGGCCGTTCCATCGTCCTGGGTAATTGAAAAAGTTGGGTATAAAAACGGAATTTCCTTAGGATTATTAATTATTGCATGCGGCGCATTTATGTTTTATCCTGCTGCAGAAAGTCGTACTTTTTTATTGTTTTTAATAGCACTTTTTGTGATGGGAACGGGTTTGGCAATTTTGCAGACAGCTTCAAACCCCTATGTGGTTGTAATTGGTCCCAGAGAAAGTGCCGCAGCCCGAATTAGTGTTTTAGGAATTGCGAATAAATTGGCCGGTTTTGTGGCGCCAATTATATTGACTGCTTTGGTTTTATCCAATATGGAGGAGTTTACAGCAGATAAGATCGCGATGCTGGATTCGGTTGCAAAATCAAATGCCTTAAATTCTCTTGCATTACAATTGCAAAGACCTTATCTTTATATGGGATTGATTATTATGGTATTGGCTTTAATGGTAAAGTTTTCTCCACTTCCTGAAATTGATTTGGATGAAGAGGGGAATATTTCAAATTTGAGCATTTTCAAACAAATTAAAAATGCATTCAGACGTCCTCAATTGGTTTTGGGAGTGATTACTTTAATGTTGTATTTAGCTGCTGAAGTTTTGGCTGGAGATTCAATTGGAGGTTTCGGAAAACAATTAGGAGTGTATGGCGATGAAGGAAATTTTTATCTAAAATTAACCTCTTTTACCATGTCAGCAATGGTGGTTGGCTATATTTTAGGAATAACCCTGATTCCAAAATACCTATCACAGGTAACAGCTTTAAAAGGATCTGGGATATTGGGAATCATTTTAGTTTTGGCAATTGTTATTATTTCACCTAAATTGATGATTCAATTGCCTGGAATTCCAAATTTGCCAATTGTAATTCTTTTAGTAGCATTACTTGGTTTAGCAAATGCGCTTTGCTGGCCGGCAATTTGGCCAATGGCATTAGAAGATTTAGGTGGTTATACTAAAATTGGAAGTGCTATTTTGATTATGGGAATTATTGGCGGTGCTATTTTTCCTTTATTATATGGATTAATTACAGAAGCAATAAATACATCAAATATTACAGCAGGAACGCAAGACGTTTCAAGAAGTGGAAATCAGCTTGCGTATTTAATGTTATTGCCATCTTATATAATGATTCTTTTTTATGCGGTTAAAGGTCATAAATACCGAAAATGGTAAATAAAAACGAGAAATTAAAAAAAAACTATATCATGTTAAAAAGTAAAATCGACAAAGCAACAGGATTCGAAAAGCGATTCGAAAACATCAATACGGTTGTTTTTGAAAATTCTTCTGATGCTTCAAAAGCAGTTGCTCAGGAAATTGCGGCTTTAATTCAATCCAAACAAAAAGAGAATCAACCTTGCATTTTAGGTCTTGCAACTGGTTCTTCACCAAAAGGATTGTATGCTGAATTAGTTCGTTTGCATAAAGAAGAAGGTTTGAGTTTTAAGAATGTAATCAGCTTTAATCTGGATGAATACTATCCAATGGAACCAAACTCAATCAACAGTTATGTTCGTTTCATGAAAGAATTGCTGTTTGACCATGTCGATATTTTACCTGAAAATGCTCACGTTCCGGACGGACTTTTAACAAAAGAACAAATTGCCGATTATTGCCATGATTACGAAGCTAAAATTGAAGCTTTAGGCGGCATCGATTTGCAGATTCTTGGAATTGGAGGAAACGGTCATATTGGTTTTAACGAATCAGGTTCACTTCAAAACTCAAAAACACGATTAGTGGCTTTAGATCATATTACGAGAGTTGCGGCAAGCAAAGATTTCTTTGGATTGAGCAATACACCAAGAACAGCCATTACCCTTGGAGTTAAAAAAATCATGGAGGCCAAACAAGTAATATTATTGGCTTGGGGAGAAGGAAAAGCGAATATTGTAAAAAAATCAGTAGAAGATGAAGTTACGAATCGCGTACCGGCTTCATTTTTACAGGAACATAATAATGCGGTTTTTGTTTTAGACAAAGAAGCTTCTTCAAAACTAACCAGAATCAACAAACCATGGTTGGTAGAAAAAGTAACATGGACAGACAAATTAACCCGTAAAGCGGTTTTAGGATTGGCCCTTCAGCTTAAAAAACCAATTTTAATGCTTACCGATGCCGATTATATTGAACATGGAATGAGCGATTTATTGGCAGATTCAGGTCCGGCTTACGACATCAATATTAAAATCTTCAATAAACTTCAAAATACAATCACAGGCTGGCCAGGTGGGAAACCAAATGCCGACGATTCAAACCGTCCGGAAAGAGCAGAACCGGCTAAAAAACGTGTCCTGATTTTCAGTCCGCATCCAGATGACGATATTATAAGTATGGGTGGAACTTTCATGCGTTTGCAGGAACAGGGACATGAAGTACACGTGGCGTATCAAACCTCAGGAAATATCGCTGTCGCGGATGATGAAGCGCTTCGTTTTGCCAGATTCGTGATTGATTACAATGAAAAATTCGGAATCAAAAGTGCAGAAGCAGATAATATTTACCAGAAAGCAGCAACCTTTTTAACCAATAAAAAGAACAGTGAAATTGACATTCCGGAAGTGCGTTACATCAAAGGATTGATCAGAAAAGGAGAAGCAAGGGCAACAAGTCATTTTGTTGGATTGACTGATGATCAGATTCATTTTATGGAATTACCATTTTATGAAACCGGAACCATTGAGAAGAAACCAATCGGACCGGAAGATATTCAATTAACAGTTGATTTAATTGAAAAAATAAAACCACATCAAATCTACGCAGCCGGAGATTTAGCAGATCCACACGGAACACATAAAGTATGTCTGGATGCTATTTTTGAAGCCGTAAAAGTCCTAAAACCAAAATCATTTATGGACGATTGCTGGTTATGGTTATACAGAGGAGCATGGCAGGAATGGGGAATTGATGAAGTGGAAATGGCAGTGCCAATGAGCCCGGATCAGGTTTTGGCAAAACGCCATGGAATTTTCAAGCATCAATCTCAAAAAGACGGAGTTGTCTTCCAGGGAACCGACGCCAGAGAATTTTGGCAAAGAGCCGAAGACAGAAACGCAGAAACAGCAGCTTTGTACCAACAATTAGGATTGGCAACTTATGCCGCTATGGAAGCTTTTGTAAGATGGCATTACTAAGTTGCTAAGGCTCTGAGATGCTAAGATGCTAAGTCTTTTAGCTCTTAGAATATTCAGCACTAATTTTTACTAATTAGAATTCGAGCTAATTCGTGCAATTCGCGGCAAAAAAGCACACAGATTATAAAAATCATTTTAATCCTTTTAATCTGTGGCAAAAAATAATAGCTTTGTACCAACAAGAAGCAAGAAAGAGAATAAATCTATATTCTTTTCTCTTGCTTCTTTTTTCTAAAAAAAAATGGAACAAGACAAAAAACTTCTCATAAAATTAGCGCATACCAAAATGCCCTTCGGAAAATACGAAGGTCGTTTTTTAATTGATTTACCAGAATATTATGTGGTTTGGTATCAAAATAAAGGTTTTCCTAAAGGAGAATTAGGGCAGCAATTGCAGCTTATTTATGAACTAAAATTAAATGGTTTGGAGGAATTAATTCGTAATATCAAGAAGCAATATCCTAAACCTTTAAAATAGTAAGAAAAATACTTGGTTATTTCAATTTTTTTATATAAGTTTGATATATATAATATTATAATTTTTAAAAATAAATTGATACCACAGAATTCAAGACTGAATTTATAAATGTGTACAAGTCAATGTTTTGAAATTATAATACAAATAAAAAATATTATAATTTTTGAAAACAAATTGGCACCACAGAATTCAAGACTGAATTTGTAAATGTGTACAAGTCGATGTTTTAAAATTATAATATTTTTTTATGCCTGAACTTTCTTGTAAAACTTATAATTTAGGCAAAAAGTGAAAATATATAACAAATTAGAGATAGTAACTAGTCTCAATTTAAATACAATCTTCAAAAATAATCCTAATAAATCCTTAAAATTATCGATTACGAAAGCAAGTAATCATTCTGTTTAAAAATTTGCAAATTATCTCATTCTCTTATTGACAAATTATCTAATTAAATTTGTACTTTTGCCAAGTTTTTTACACAACTACAATACAAACAACAACAGAATGAATCAAACAAAATATATTTTTGTTACAGGCGGTGTGACTTCTTCATTAGGAAAAGGAATTATCGCGGCATCTTTAGCAAAATTGTTACAAGGAAGAGGATACCGTACAACTATTCAAAAATTTGACCCGTATATAAATGTAGACCCGGGAACATTAAATCCGTACGAACATGGAGAATGTTATGTAACAGATGATGGTGCTGAAACTGATTTAGATTTAGGTCACTACGAGCGTTTCTTAAACGTTCCGACTTCTCAGGCAAATAACGTTACTACAGGAAGAGTTTATCTTTCAGTTATTGAAAAAGAGAGAAGAGGGGAATTTTTAGGAAAAACAGTTCAGGTTGTTCCTCATATTACTAACGAAATCAAAGACAGAATGCAATTGCTGGGTAAATCTGGTGATTACGATATTGTTATTACTGAAATTGGTGGAACTGTTGGTGATATTGAGTCTTTACCTTATATCGAGTCTGTTCGTCAGTTGGTTTGGGAATTGGGTGAAAATAACGGAATCGTTATTCATTTAACATTGGTTCCTTATTTGGCTGCTGCAGGTGAGTTAAAAACTAAACCAACACAGCACTCTGTAAAAACTTTGATGGAAAGTGGTATCAAAGCTGATATTTTAGTTTGTAGAACAGAGCACGAACTTTCAGATGAATTGCGTAATAAATTAGCCTTATTTTGTAATGTAAAAAGAGAAGCTGTAATTCAGTCTATTGATGCTTCAACAATATATGAAGTTCCAAATTTAATGCTTGAAGAAGGATTAGATGTTGTGGCTTTGAAAAAATTAGATTTACCTAAAAAAGCAGCTCCGGATTTAAAAAACTGGAATACTTTTTTACGCAGATTGAAAAATCCAAAACATACGGTAAATATTGGCTTGATTGGAAAATACGTAGAAATGCAGGATTGTTACAAATCTATTTTAGAGGCGTTTATTCATGCAGGTGCTGCTAATGAAACGAAAGTAAATGTAATTTCTATTCACTCAGAGCACATTAATATTGATAATGTGGAAGAGAAATTAGGGCCTCTTGATGGTATTTTGGTCGCTCCTGGTTTTGGTGAAAGGGGAATTGAAGGAAAAATCGAAGCAGTTCGTTTTGCGCGTGAAAATAATATTCCGTTTTTCGGAATTTGTTTAGGAATGCAAATGTCTGTTATCGAATATTCAAGAAATATTCTAGGTTACACTGAAGCGAATTCTACAGAGATGAATGATAAAACAAAACATCCTGTGGTGAATTTGATGGAAGAGCAAAAAACAATTACAGACAAAGGTGGGACAATGCGTCTTGGGGCTTGGAAATGTGATATCAAACCAAATTCATTGGCTCATAAAATCTACGGTCAAAAAACCATTTCGGAGCGTCACCGTCACCGTTATGAGTACAATAATAAATATAAAGATGAATTGCAGAAAGCAGGTTTAATTGCTTCTGGAGTAAATCCTGATACTGGTTTGGTAGAAATTATAGAACTTGAAAATCATCCGTTTTTCATTGGTGTACAATACCATCCTGAATACAAAAGTACTGTTGCAAACCCACATCCAATTTTCGTAAATTTTGTGGCTGCTGCTGTAAATGCACATAAAAAATAATATTAATATTCTAAAAGGATGTAACGTTTGAGTCTAACTCACAACTAATAGCCTTTAACGAATAACTTTTTTTAAATTATAATGGAAGAAAAAAAATTTGATCTTAATTCAATCATTGGTTTTGTATTGATATTCGGAATTTTGATTTGGATTATGTACCAAAATCAGCCTTCTGATAAGGAAATTGCTGCTGAAAAAGCCAAGAAAGAATTAGTTGCCAAGCAAGAAGCTCAGGCTAAAGCAGATAAAACCAAAACAGCTGTTTTGCCAGTTGCTGCTGCAACGACTCCGGGTGATACTGTTCAATTGGCAAATTTGCAAAAAACTTTAGGAGGTTTTGCTTATTCTGCTACACTTCCTTCTGCAAAAGAAGGTTTTACAACTATTGAAAACGAAAAGATTAAACTGAAAATCGCTAATAAAGGTGGATATATAGTTGAAGCTACACTTAAAGAATTTGAAAAGTTCAAAAAAGGTTCTGGAGAATTAGTTGAATTAATCAAAGACAATAATTCTCATTTAAATATTCAGTTACAAACAACGGATAACAGAACTTTAAATTCTAAAGATTTATTTTTTGAGCCAACGCTTACTAAAAGCGGTGCAGATCAAATTTTGACCATGCGTTTGAAAGCTGGTGCTAACGAATTTTTGGAGTACAAATATATTTTAAAAGCAAATGATTATTTAGTTGGTTTTGATATTCGTTCTCAAGGATTAAATAAAGTTTTGAATTCTTCTAAACCTTTGGATTTAGTTTGGGATTTGAAAAGTTTTAGAAACGAGAAGAGTGTTTCTATCGAAAAGAGATATGCTCAGTTAGAATATGAATATGGTGACGAAAAATACAGCTCAGTAAGTGATGGTGTAGGAAAAGAAGATACTCCTGAAAAAGTGAGTTATATAGCTTTTAAACAACATTTTTTTACTGCTATTTTAGCCACAGATAAACCATTCGAAAAATCTAAATTGCAATCTGATGCGTTAATTAAAGATGAAAGCATCGACACAACATTTGTAAAGCAATTTAGAGCAACAGTTCCCTTAGCTTTTTCTAATGGAGAAGTTGATTATAAAATGAGCTGGTATTTTGGACCCTCTGATTATAAAACTTTAAAATCTTATGATAAAAACTTCGAAAAAATTATTCCATTAGGTTGGGGAATTTTCGGATGGATTAACCAATGGATTTTTATTCCGTTATTCGGATTCTTGAGTTCTACAATTGGATTGTCATTAGGAATTGCAATTATCATCTTTACTATTTTGATAAAATTGGCAATGTCACCAATTACCTATAAGTCATTCCTGTCTCAGGCTAAAATGAAAGTTTTGCGTCCGGAGATTACAGAGTTGGGGGAAAAATTCAAAAAAGACCCAATGAAGAAACAACAGGAAACAATGAAATTGTACAATAAAGCAGGAGTAAACCCAATGGCAGGATGTATTCCGGCCTTGATTCAGCTTCCGTTTATGTATGCATCATTCCAGTTCTTTCCATCTGCTTTTGAGTTAAGACAAAAAAGTTTCCTATGGGCAGACGATTTATCGTCATTTGATGCTGTGGTACAATTACCATTCCATATTCCATTATACGGAGATCATATCAGTTTGTTTCCAATTTTGGCTGCAATTGCTATTTTCTTTTATATGAAAATGACTTCTGGAGATCAGCAAATGGCAGCGCCTCAGCAAGAAGGTATGCCGGATATGGCTAAAATGATGAAAATCATGATTTATGTTTCGCCATTAATGATGTTGATTTTCTTCAATAGTTATGGTGCTGGTTTGAGTTTGTATAACTTTATTTCAAATTTAATTACAATCGGAATTATGTTTGTGATCAAAAATTATATTGTTGATACAGATAAAATTCACGCTCAAATTCAGGAGAATAAATTAAAAGAGCCTAAAAAACAAAGCAAGTTTCAACAACGTCTTCAAGAGGTAATGGAACAACAAGAGGCTACAAAAGGTCAAAACAAAAAGAAATAATACAATAAAAAAATCTCGATTTATCGAGATTTTTTTATTTTTATAGTATACTTTATCAAAAGCATTTTCGTTAAAGCTTAAAATTGAATTTAATATGACTTATAAAAAAATAATAATCGGATTACTTTTTTTAAATGCCTTTTTAGTTTCGGCACAAGAAGTGAATAAACTTGATGCTAGCGGAAAAAAAGACGGAGTCTGGAAAGGAACTTACGAACTTTCAAAACGTCCGCGTTACGAAGGGGCTTTTAGCCATGGAAAAGAAACCGGACTTTTTAAGTTTTTTGATGATACCAAAAAAGGTGATGTTGTAGCTACTCGTGATTTCACAGCTAATGATGGAAGCTCTTACACTATTTTTTATGATCAGAATAAGAATAAGGTAAGCGAAGGGAAAGAAGTGGGGAAAGCACGTGAAGGGGAATGGAAATATTACCATAAAGCTTCAAAAGTTGTTATGACACTTGAAAATTATAAAAACGGAAAGCCGGAAGGAATACGATCTGTTTTTTATCCCGATTCTAAAATTGCCGAAGAAATGACGTATAAGAATGGTTTAAAAGATGGAACTTATAAAAAATACGGTCAAAACGGATTGCTTTTAGAGCAAAGTACTTATAAAAATAATGAATATAATGGAGAAGCTATCTTCTATGATTCTGACGGTGTTATGGCTTCTAAAGGGAAATTTTTAAACGGAAAGAAAGTCGGAATGTGGCAATTTTATCTAAAAGGAAAATTGACGAAAGAAGTAAATATGAGTGATCCGAAAAGCAATTACAAAGCAGACTCAAAACCTAAAATGGAATAGTATAAATAGCCATTTTACGACTATTTTTTTTGACACGACCCGAGCGCTAGCGAATTGGCGAAGCAATTTCACGAATTTACACTAATAAGAAATTAAAATAAGTAATTTGTGTCAATTCGTGAAATTCGTGACAAACTTTTTTCTAAATTTGATTTGCTAATACTTTGAGTAAATGGATTTAAACGAACTTACCGGGCGGTTTTTATTATTGTTTTTTTCAATTTTGATTTTGTATTTTTTCTCTAACAGAAAAGATAATGAAACGATAAATCCATTGATGGTAATTGTTGGTCTTTGTACTTTCTCTTTGTGTTATTTATTTACAAAAATCGAAATTGGAGTAGGGATTGGATTTGGATTATTTGCTATTTTCTCCATTTTAAGATTTAGGACACAGTCTTTTACCGTAAATGCCATTATTTTTCTCTTTGCAACTATCACACTTTCTATTTTAGATATAATGTATCCGTTTGAAAAGATTGAAGTGTTGTTGTTCTTTCAAATAATTATTATCGGATTTTATATTTTTGCCTCAATTTTAGTCAACAAAAAAGCATCTAAATATTTGAATATTGTTGATGTTAAAATTCCTTTGGAAGACGATTTTTCATTAGATAATCAGAGAATTCGAAAATTGATTCAGCACAAAATAAATGTTGACGATTTTGATTTTAAAATCATTCTGATTAATACAGTTTCTAATGAAATAGATCTACAGGTTTTCTATTGATTATTCGTTAAATGGTCTAACCTGTTTAATATATAAATCTCTATTTTCTCCCACAATTTTAAATTCAATATCAACTGGATTTAGTCTGTTTTTTTTCCAATAACGATTCATTTGGGTTTCTATTTTTTGACTAACAGAATTAAGTCTGATCATTTCTTTTCTATTTAACAAAGGTTCATTATTGTTTAAATTGGAATTGGATGTATAATCGACATTAAAATCTTCATCGGCTGTTTTTTCTGGCGTTAAGTAATAAGTTGTGAATTGCTCACAGATTTCTCCTTTTTCTGGTTTAACAACTGAATTTTCTCCTTTTTGGATATTGACCGTAATACCCGGAAAATTTTTTCTGAAGATATTTTGTGTTATAATTACTCCATTGGCTAATTCATCCGGAAAAGAACGATGTACCAAAACTCCCATAGCTATACTTCGTTGATCAATTCCAAAAAGTTCTCTTTCATTGTAAGAACCTTCATTCCAGACACTGGCCCAAACTTGTTTAATTGCTTTTTCGAAGGATTTTATACTGTCGCCAAGAATTCCGGTTTTTGAATCATATAAACCTGCTCCGTTAAAATCATCTAAATCTTCGGCATTGGTTGAGGATCTGAATCTGAAATTTTTAAAAGCTGCATTTTTAAAAGTTTGATTTAGTCTTGCTATTAACTCGGCATTAATTGGCTCTTTTTTAATGGCAGCACGAATTTTTTTCAATTGATGATTGATCCAGACCGTCGAATCTTTATGCGGATAAGCTAAAAGTTCGCTGATTAAAGGTGAAATAGATTTCTTTTGAATGTGTTGAGTATAGAAATAAAAAGGAATCGCATGCGCATCTTCGGGAGTTTTAAAAGGGATATCTTTTGCAATATCTTTTGAAATTGCAATGAGATATGACATATTTTGTGCTTTGGAACCTATAAAAGTGACACCTTTTTTAGGCATAGAATTTAAGTCGACTAAATCTGTAATACTGTTATCAATAATCAATTGCTTCTTTTTGGAAGCAGTTTTTTGGTTTATTTTTTTGGTTGTTTCTTTGATATAAAAAGTATCAATTTCAATTTTTAATTCTACTTTCTTAGAAATTAATCTCTTGATATTGTTATCCTTTAAAACGGTTGTATACGCCATTATCGGAATCTTTCTATTTTTACCTAAAAGCACTAAATGGCTCAACGGTGTCTGAAGTTCGTTTATAATAATTCCTCTTACATCTGGCAGGATATCAGGCGTTCCATCCAAAATGATAATTTCATCAGAGTTTGGTTTTGTTGTTTCTAAATCTTTTATTTTATATTGTTTTAAGATTCCAACTGTGCTTCCGGAAACGACTTCCTGATAGGTGATATCATTAAAAATATAGTCAGATTTCACACAGGGAATTTTAAATTTATTTTGTTGAAACCATTCCATTTTTTCTGGATTGTTTAAGTAAAATTTTAAATCCGGGCCAATGAAACTTGACTTTATAATTAAATTATAAAAGTTTTCAATTAGGGGAATGGTCATACGATCTGAAGCTGCTAATTCGAAAATCCATTTTTCAGTTCCTTTAACATGATTGAGGTTTCCCAATAAATAGTCCCGGTTTTTTTCAGTATCGCTGTAATTATCTTTGTTAAAGATTTCTACCTCTTTATCATAACCTAAATAGTTGGTTACAAAATCATAATGATGAGAAATTAAGGTACTATTGAAATAATACATTTTTTTTGTTCTCAGGTCGTAAACAATTTTTACCGATTCGATATTCGAAAATTTATCAGATAAAGGTTTGCCTTTGAATGTTTTGTAGGCTTCGTAATTAGGCAAAGTAGCGCTATAACTTTGCGCACTCAAAGAAGTAATTATAAAGAGAAAAATAAAGCTGTAAACAAATTTTTGCATGACATTTTTATTGATGATTAAAAGTAATTAAAAAAAACGATAGGTTTTGTCTACTGCGGGATTATATAAACTAATCGAAACTACTGCAAAAATCAAAAATAGGACTTATCTTTGCACCCTTGTAAAAATATAAACGATTTAGAATGAAACGTGTAGTTGTTGGACTTTCTGGTGGAGTAGATTCGAGTGTTGCAGCCTATTTGTTGCAGCAACAAGGATACGAAGTTATTGGCCTTTTTATGAAAAACTGGCACGATGACTCGGTTACTATTTCTAACGAATGTCCTTGGTTAGAGGATAGTAATGATGCCTTACTGGTTGCTGAAAAACTCGGAATACCGTTTCAAACTGTTGATTTAAGCGAGGAATACAAAGAAAAAATCGTTGATTATATGTTCAACGAATACGAAAAAGGGAGAACTCCAAATCCTGATGTACTTTGCAACCGCGAAATCAAATTTGATGTTTTCATGAAAATTGCCTTAAGTCTTGGTGCTGATTATGTAGCAACCGGACATTATTGCCAAAAAAATGAAATTGAAGTTGATGGAAAACCCGTTTATCAATTGATAGCCGGCGCTGACAATAATAAAGATCAGTCGTATTTTTTATGTCAATTGTCACAGGAACAATTGGCAAAATCATTATTTCCAATCGGTGCTTTAACAAAACCGGAAGTGCGTGAAATCGCTGCTGAAATGGATTTAGTAACGGCTGAAAAGAAAGATTCTCAAGGATTATGTTTTATCGGAAAAGTACGTTTACCGGAATTTTTGCAACAAAAGTTACAACCAAAAGAAGGTAAAATTGTTCAGATCGATAAGAATGACCCGATTTACAATATTGAAAAACCAGCAGGTTTATCAGTAGAAGAGGAGTTGAAATTAGAAGCTCAAAAGCTAAATTATCTTCCAACAATGGGAAAAGTAGTTGGGAAACATCAAGGTGCCCATTATTTTACCATTGGTCAAAGAAAAGGCCTGAATGTTGGTGGAACAACTGATCCGTTGTTTATTATTGCGACTAATGTTGAAACTAATACGATCTATACAGGTTTAACCAGTAATCATCCGGGATTATTCAAAAAAGCTTTATTTATCGAAAAATCTGAAGTGCATTGGATTCGTACCGATTTGACTTTAAAAGTAGGTGAGACTATGGAAGTAATGGCGAGAATTCGTTACCGTCAGCCTCTTCAAAAAGCTACTTTACACCAATTTGAAGATGGAATGTATGTTGGTTTTGATGAGCCACAATCTGCTATTACTGAAGGTCAGTTTGTTGCCTGGTATTTCGATAATGAATTAGTTGGTTCGGGAGTAATTTCTTAGCTTTATACTTTTTTACGGAGGTTTTCCTTTAAAAAAAAGTAAACTATGAAATACGGTTTCACGTTTCTTTTATTATTTGTTTTTTCTGCGATGTTTTCGCAAGAAGAGGCATGGGTTTATTTTAAAGATAAGCCAGGTTCGCAACTGTTTTTAGACAAACCTTTAGATATGCTTACGCAACGTTCTTTAGACCGAAGAACGAATCAGAATATTGCTTTAAACACTACTGATGTTCCTGTAGAAAAAAGTTATGTTAGTCAAATAAAAGCGAGTTCAGGAATTACCATTATGGCGAAGTCAAAATGGTTGAATGCACTTCATATTCGTGGAACTCAGGCTACTATTCTGGCACTTAAATCATTTTCATTTGTTGATAAAATTGTTTTTGCTAATAGAACCTTGAATACTACTTCTAAAAAAGTTTCGGAGCATAAACA
This sequence comes from Flavobacterium sp. Root420, assembly GCF_001427905.1. Lineage (GTDB taxonomy): Bacteria > Bacteroidota > Bacteroidia > Flavobacteriales > Flavobacteriaceae > Flavobacterium. The sequence continues at coordinate 553,710 of NZ_LMEF01000001.1, read as the reverse complement.
AGTTCAAACGAACGACAAACTTAAAACTACTATTGATTATGCTTATGGAAATTCAACAAGTCAAATTCAGATGCTTAACGGACAGGCTCTACATAAGCAGAATTATACAGGCAGCGGAAAAATAATTGCTGTATTGGATGCAGGTTTTCCAGGCGTAAACACAGCTCAGCCTTTTCAAAATTTACAAACTAAAAATCAGATTTTGGGAGGTTATGATTTTGTGAATCGAAATACTAATTTTTATACAGGAGATGATCACGGAACATTAGTGCTTTCAACAATGGGAGGTTATAAAGAAAATGCATTGGTAGGTACAGCTCCGGATGCCTCGTATTATTTATTCATAACCGAAAATGATGCTACTGAAAATCCGGTCGAAGAATCGTTATGGGTTGAAGCAGCAGAAAAAGCCGATAGTTTAGGTGTTGATATTATTACAACTTCGTTAGGCTATTTTACAGGATTTACGAATCCAAATTATAACCATATTTATAGTGATATGGATGGCAGTACCAATTTTATTTCTCGCGGTGCAGAAATTGCATTTAGTAAAGGAATCATTGTGGTGGCTTCGGCTGGAAATGAAGGCAGAACAGCTGAACCACATATTGGTGGTCCGGCAGATGCTGTTTCAGTTATCACAGTCGGTTCTGTAGATGCTGCAAAAATAAAATCTAATTTCAGTTCGATTGGTCCGAGTTTCGATGGTCGAATAAAACCAGATGTAATGGCGCAGGGAACTGCTACAGTAGTTTCTGATGCTTCAGGTACTATTGGAACTTCTAACGGAACTTCATTTTCATGTCCGGTAATGGCTGGAATGATTGCATGTTTATGGCAGGCTTTTCCAATAAAAACAAATAAGGAAATTCGACAAATGCTTTTAGAAATTTCGGATCGATATGCAAATCCAAATAATGATTATGGATATGGAATTCCGAATTTCGGATCTACTTTAGGAGTTGAAAATTTTCAGGTTTCTTCGGATTTTTCAGTATTTCCGAATCCAGCTAAAAATTTTGTTTCTTTTTCTTTTTCAAATGAAAATTACGACGCATTAGTCTCAATTTACTCCGTTTTAGGGCAAAAAATAATCGAAAAACAAATTACAAATCAAAACCCAATTCTTTCTGTAGAGGCCCTAAACAGCGGACTATATTTCTATACTTTTGATGCTGAAGGTTTGCATAAAACAGGAAAGATAATCAAACAATAACAGCCTTTTTGCATGAATAAAATTACCCAACTCTTCAATATAAAATATCCAATAATTCAAGGCGGAATGATCTGGAATAGCGGTTATAAACTGGCTTCTGCGGTTAGTAATTCAGGTGGTTTAGGTCTTATTGGTGCCGGTTCCATGTACCCCGAAGTTTTACGCGAGCACATTCAAAAATGCAAAAAAGCGACTGACAAACCTTTTGGTGTTAATATTCCGATGTTATATCCAAACCTTGAAGAAATCATAAATATTGTCGTTGAAGAAGGAGTAAGGATTGTTTTTACTTCAGCAGGAAATCCTAAAACCTGGACTTCTTTTCTTAAGGAAAAAGGAATAACAGTTGTTCATGTTGTGAGTAGTAGTGTTTTTGCCTTAAAAGCACAAGAAGCAGGAGTAGATGCTATTGTTGCAGAAGGTTTTGAAGCCGGCGGACACAACGGGCGTGATGAAACTACAACGCTGACTTTGATTCCGATGGTAAAAGAAAAAATTCAGATTCCGATTATTGCCGCGGGTGGTATTGCGACCGGAAGAGGAATGTTGGCCACGATGATATTAGGCGCAGATGGAGTTCAGGTTGGAAGTCGTTTCGCAGCTTCTTTAGAATCTTCGGCGCACAATAATTTCAAGGAAACAATAGTTAATAGTAAAGAAGGGGATACTCATTTGACCTTGAAAGAATTAGCTCCGGTACGTTTGATTAAAAATAAGTTTTACCAGGATGTTCAGGAATTATATGAAAAATGTCCTTCTAAAGAAGATTTAATCCAGCTTTTAGGCCGTGCCAGAGCTAAAAAAGGAATGTTTGAGGGTGATCTCGAAGAAGGAGAACTTGAAATTGGACAAATCTCAGGATTGATTCATGAAATTCTTCCAGTCAAACAAATTATTCAACAAATGATGGTCGAATTTGAAGCTGCCTGCAAAGAAAAAGCTAAATTTGAGTTTTAATTATCTGCAAGAAATACAATATGAATTTTATACGAACCTACATAATATTACTTTTTTTAGCATTTGGTCTGCAACAGGTTCAGAGTCAGTCTTATCAATTTAAAACTTCTGGATTTAGTGTTTTAGAAAAAAACGAAAGAGGAAAGTGGGGTGATTGGTCGAATCTTGACTTAGTGAATTTATCCGTAATTCTGGATACTAATAAGCATCGAATTGTAGTTTATTCGCAGGAAATTCAACTTTTTAATATTTTGAATTACATTGAGAGAGAAGAAAACGATACTGATATTGTTTATTCTTTCATATGTAAAGACAATGATGGACGAGAATGCAAGTTATCTATTATTACACGTAAAAAGCAAGAATACCGTAAACAACTTTATATTAACTACGACGATCATATTATCGTTTATAATATGTCTAGTGTGTAATTTATTAGGAAATCAAGAATTAATACTTTTAGATAAAATAACAAACCCGATAAGTTCAAAATGCTTATCGGGTTTTATTGTTATAAAAAATCTTAGAAACTTAGCGTCTCAGAACCTCAGAACCTTCCTAAGAAATATCCTTAATAAACTCATCATACTCCAGATAAAACATTTCCAGTGCATTCATTTTTTCAAAAAAGAAATCGAAAATAGTATCCCAATTATTGCGATTACTAAAACCAACTCCTTGTTTTTCAACCCAAATTCGGCTAATGGTTTTACTGCTTTCTAAAGTGTAGTTTTTCTCGTAAACCAAATCAGAAACAAATTCTTCTTCCAGAATATTTTTTAAAGCTTCTATTTTTTCGAAGTAAGCATTTCGTTTTTCATCACTTCTGTGCTCGATATCAATTAAAACCTGGGCTTTTTTGTTATCAACGAAAAATTTAAAAGAAAAGTCTTTTATTTTAGTGTCATAAAGAACCCATTTGCGTGGATATTTTTCGGCGAAAGCCACCCAAAATTCTCTTTTTATCTTTTGTGATTCTTCTCTGCTGTACATTTTTATGGGCTTTGATTCTGGAAAACTTGTGAAACTGTGTTTTCTGGAGTATATTTATATTTTATATGAAAATACAAAAATAAACTTTGAAGATGAATTTTCAAGATTTTTTGCAATATGTTCCTAATTTAATTCCAGTTGAATTGCCGGCAAATTTGGCCCACCTTAAAATGGCTCCAAAAGGACGCCTTGAAGAACTTAGAAGTATTGATTTAAAAACAAAAAATCCCAGAATAGCAGCCGTAATGATGTTGTTTTATCCTAAAAATGATGAAACGCATTTAGTTTTAATTGTAAGGAATGCTTATAATGGCGTTCATTCCTCTCAAATTGCCTTTCCTGGAGGGAAATATGAAATTTCAGATATCAATTTTGAAGAAACTGCTCTGCGTGAAACGGAAGAAGAAGTTGGTGTTTCATTGGAAAAAATTGAAATAATTAAGAAGTTTACACCGGTTTATATTCCGCCAAGTAATTTTTTAGTGCATCCTTTTTTAGGAATTGCAAAAGAAGAACTTTCATTTTATCCTGACATCAGAGAAGTTGCTGATATTATTGAACTACCTTTATCTGTCTTTTTAGACGATGAAATAATTATCGAAACCACATTGTCAACTTCTTATGCTATCGATATCTTAGTTCCTGCATTTAATATTCAAAATCATATTGTCTGGGGAGCAACTGCTATGATTTTGAGCGAACTGAGAGAAGTCTTAAAAATAACTTTTGGAGAAAAACTCTAAAGACAATAAAATAACAATTTAGTATTCATTACATTAACAACTTCTGGTTGAAATTGTTTAAAACTGTCGCTAAAAGAATAATTTTTGTATGTTTGCGACTTAACAAAAAAATACAAAACGTAGCTATGGGATTGTTTAAACGAAATCCTTTCGGACATATATTATTCATCAAGAAATGGTTAATCCGTATTTTGGGTGCCATGACGCATAGAAGATATAGGGGTTTTAATGAATTACAGATCGAAGGATCTGAGATTATTAAAACATTGCCGGATACGAATGTATTATTTATATCCAATCATCAGACTTATTTTGCCGATGTTGTAGCAATGTTTCATGTGTTTAACGCAAGTTTAAGCGGACGTCAGGATACAATTAAAAATATCGGTTATTTATGGCAACCGAAGATGAACTTATATTATGTTGCTGCCAAAGAAACAATGAAAGCCGGTTTATTACCTAGAATTATGGCTTATGCGGGCGCTATAACAGTTGAAAGAACCTGGCGTGCTAAAGGTGTTGACGTGACTGAAAAAAGAGACGTAAATCCAAATGATACTGAGAATATCAGAATTGCCCTTGCAGATGGTTGGGTAATTACGTTTCCGCAAGGAACTACAAAATCATTCAAACCAGTTCGTAAAGGAACTGCACATATAATTAAGCAACACAAACCTATTGTTATTCCGATTGTTATTGACGGTTTCCGTCGCTCATTTGATAAAAAGGGATTACGAACTAAGAAAAAAGGAATTCTTCAATCGTTCATTATCAAAGAACCACTTGATATTGATTATGAAAACGATACAATTGAAGAGATTGTAGAAAAAGTAGAGTACGCTATAGAACAACATCCATCATTTTTAAAAGTTATTCCAGCCGAAGTAATTAAGGTGGAGGAAGAGCTTAACGAAATGAGAAGATGGAGTTACAAGGCCCCAGAAAATGAAAATTAGATTTGTAAATATTTGTTAGGTTCGGCAAAAACTTAGGAGGTTACTATTTCTTCTATAGATTCAAAAAGAACACCTTTGAACCTTTGCCTCTCTGAGTCTTCGTACCTCCTTTAAAAATCAATTTTCTTCAACTCTTTATAATTAGTATATAGTCTTCTTAATAGCGTTCCGTAAAGTAATCTATAGAAACACCAGAATAATCCAAAAAAGGCACAGGCAACTAAAAATGCTATTCCGAAAGTTATAATCATAGCTTTGCCATTTGCGGCTAATTTTTCTCTTATAAGAGCCATATCCGGATTATATACAAAAGTGACAAAGAAGGTTAATATTGCTATTATAACGACTATTCCGAGATTATACCAAACATAATATTGTACTGTTTTGCGAGTTCTTAAGATAGCACTCATTAATGATTTTGTGGCAACTGTCGTTGAAATTGTAGTATAGTTTTTATAGAAAATAAATATGAAAACCAATCCAACTAAATAATTAAGATAAGTCAGGTATTCAAGTGCATTGACAATTTCCTGATGATTGGTTTTTTGCAAAACATCATCAGTATTAAAAAACAAGTTTGAAAAAGTCCAAAACGAAATTTCTAAAATACTGATTATTAAAATCCACTTCACTATTGAAGATGATTTTTTGTGAATCATTCTGTAGATTTCTTTTTCAGAAATTTGCTCAAAAGAATCCGAGTTCTTTTTCCAGTCTTTTTTTAATAAATCCAGTTCTTTCATAATAATTTTTAAGGATTTAGTATTTTTTTAAGTTTCCCTTTAATTCTGTTCATTTTCACACGCGCATTCACTTCGCTGATTCCTAAGGTCTCGGCTATTTCTTGATAATCTTTGTCTTCTAAATACATAAAAACTAATGCTTTTTCGATGTCATTAAGCTGATAAACGGCTTTATACATCAATTTAATCTGTTCTTCCTCTTCATAATTGTAGTCAACATCTTTTACAAAATGCTGATGACTTTCATATTCTACTGTCGATATGGTTCTTTTGGTTTTTCGATATAAGGTAATGGCTGTATTTAAAGCCACACGATACGTCCAGGTCGAAAATTTACTGTCGCCCCTAAATTTTGGATATGCTTTCCAGAGCTGAATGGTAATTTCCTGAAACAAGTCTTTGTGAGCGTCTTCGCCAGCAGTATATAATCTACAAATCTTGTGGATTATATTCTGATTAGCCTTCAATTGCGCAACAAATGACTGTTCTAAATTTTCGCTCATAAAGTATTAGTAGTATTGTAATAAATTTTGTTACAATGTGATTTAATTTTTTTGCCACAAGATTAAGAGATTCTAAAAGATTAATCATTTTAATCCTATAATCAGTGGCGAAAAATTATTATAATTTTCTGGTTTTATAATAATTCACCATCAAATCTACAAATTTGCTGTAACTATCCATGCCGTCTTTTTGATTGTTTGTTTTTAGGAAATTGTCATAAAGAACACGGAAACCTTCATCAATAAAAGTATCATACTGTTTCCAGAAATCATGGCTTTCCTGATAGTTTTTTAAGATTCCGACATGCGTTTGTTTTTTTAACTGTTCGAAAATTTTCTCGTTTTTAACTTGCCAAATTCCCAAACAATAGCGCAAAGCAAAACTATATCCTGAATATTGAAAATACAAATTATCATTTTTAACAGAAGCTAAAACTCCAATAAAATTACACTCGCTTTCGCTGGCATAACCCATTTGATGTGCCATTTCATGACAAGTTGTGACAGGGAAATTATACATTGGGAGTAAATCATTTACTTGTGCTTCATTCGTAAATGGATTTAAATAACCGCCAAATCCCATATAAGTCAAAGGAAGACTAAAAAGAGATTTTTTGACGCTCAAAATTTCATATTTAAAATAAGGATGTTCTTTAGCCAGATTGTTATATCCGTTCAGGTTCATCTGAAAAACTTTCTTTTGAGAGTACGGAAAAACTATTTTTGCACTGTCATTTTTGGTTATCTGAAACTGAATTTCGTTGGTTTTTAAAATTAGTTTTTTGGTGAAAGTCAATAATTCGGCATCAGTATATTCTCTTTTGATTTCCATTTTTTCGAAAAGCGGTTCGCGATAATAATTGAAAGCCCACAATAGATGAAAGAAAAAGTAAAAAACAGAAATTTTGCCAAAGATTTTTAATAGATGGTCTTTCCAATTCGCTTTCCATGTTTTTCGGATTTGCCAAAACCAGCTAATTACAGACAAGATTAAAATAATATAAATAAGATCACCAATCGAAAACGAAATTTTACCTAACACTATTCGTAAGAAATGTGAAATTCTGATATATAAATTGTTGCTATACGCACCTTCGACAAAATCCGGAAAAAAGGGAAGGATTTTTAGAAAGATAATTTGAATGACTAGAAATAAGGGTAAAATATATTTTGATTTCACATCGTAAATTTTGGATACGTAAATATAAATACAATATTAACTGATTTGAAAAAAGTTAGCCACGAATTCCACTAATTTTTACTAATTAATGATTTGCTTTGTTTTTAATTCAATAAAATACTAAATTTTTTTTATCCGATTTTAGAGCCGTTATAATTAGTGCTAATTCGTGAAATTTGTGGCAAAAAAGAATTTAAACTTTGTAACTTTGAAGTTCTTAATTGTTAAACTTCAAACAAAATATAATGAGTCAGGAAATAAGAAATCTGGAACCAAAAGCGCTATGGAATAAGTTTGCCGATTTAAACGCAGTTCCGCGTCCGTCAAAAAAAGAAGAACGTGTGATCGAGTTTATGAAAAACTTTGGAAACAGCTTAGGTTTAGAAACTTTTGAAGACGAAATTCGAAATGTAATTATCAGAAAACCGGCAACTCCGGGAATGGAAAACCGTAAAGCAATTGTAATGCAGGGACATCTTGATATGGTGCACCAAAAGAATGCAGATACAATTTTTGATTTCGATACACAAGGAATTGATATGTATGTTGATGGTGATTGGGTTCGTGCTCGCGGTACAACGCTTGGTGCTGATAACGGATTAGGAGTAGCAACAATTATGGCTATTTTAGAAAGCAAAGATATTCCGCATCCGGCAATCGAAGCTTTGTTTACAATTGACGAAGAAACAGGAATGACTGGTGCTTTAAACTTAAAAGGCGGAATTCTGCAAGGTCAGATTTTATTAAACCTGGACACAGAAGAAGATGATGAAATAGATATTGGTTGTGCTGGTGGAATCGATGTAACGGCTACAAGAACGTATCATGAAGAAGAAGTTCCGGAAGGTTCTGTTGGTCATCTTATTACCGTAAAAGGCTTAAATGGAGGTCATTCAGGAATGGATATCAACAAAGGTTTAGGAAACGCGAATAAAATTATGAACCGTTTATTATTTGATGCTTTTGAAAACTTTGGTTTGCAGGTTGCTGAAATTAACGGAGGAAGTTTACGTAATGCGATTCCGAGAGAAAGCGTTGCAAAGGTAATTATTTCTGAAATGTTTGATGAAGCTTACATTTTTGATATGCAGGAAATTATCAACGATATTAAAACGGAATATAAAACAACTGAACCAAATCTTTCAATTGAAATCGTAAAATGCGATTTACCAGAAAAAGTAATGGATTTAGGAGTTCAGGAAGGAATCATCAGAGCGATTTATGCGGCTCATAATGGTGTTTATAGAATGAGCGCTGATATGGAAAATCTAGTTGAAACTTCAAATAATATTGCCAGAGTTATCATAAAAGACGGTGAAATATTGATTGGATGTTTAACCCGTTCTTCTGTAGAGACTTCAAAATTTGATTTGGCCAATTCACTTCGTTCTGCTTTCGAATTAGTTGGTTGCGAAGTTGAACTTTCTGGTTCATACCCGGGCTGGACACCAAATGTAAATTCTGAAATATTAGATACTTTGGTTGGAATTTATGAAAAACAAAACGGTGAGAAACCAAAAGTGGTAGCTTGTCACGCTGGTTTAGAATGTGGAATTCTTGGAACAAATTATCCTGATATGGATATGATTTCTTTTGGGCCAACAATTCACGGTGCACATTCACCTGACGAAAGAGCAAGCATTTTATCTGCTCAAAAATATTGGAAATTTGTATTAGAAATTCTTTCTAATATTCCGGTTAAATAAAAAAAGTCTCAGTTTTTTCAGTCGCAGTTTTCAGTTCTAATAATAACTGAAAACTGCGACTAGGACTGAAAACTTAAAATTAATCTCTCTTAGGAGAATTTTTCTTTTCTCGTTTCTCCTCTTTCTTTTCCTTAGCCGTTTTTAACGGTTCTTTTTTTGCTGTTTTTTTAGCATCTTGACTCTTTGCCATATTATTTAAATTAAGTTAATTTTTCTTTGAATGTAAGTAAATGTAATTATAATATTCTGAATTGTTTAGACTATTACTTTAAAAAATCACCATCAATTATTAATAATTCAACACCTTTAGCAGTTATAGAGCGGTGAGAGCTAACATCATCAGATACCACATAGGTCATTCCTTTACCTAGTTTAAACTTTTTTCCATCTTCTAATTCGCTAATAAATTCGCCTTCAAGACAATGTACAATATGTCCTTTTTGACACCAATGATCCGCAACATAATTTTCAGAGTAAGTCACTTTTCGAATGCGTAAACCGCCCAATTGGATGGTTTGCCAATATGCAGTTCCGGTTTCTCCCGCATGTTCAGTTTTTGAAATTTGGGTCCAGTCAATTGTTTGAAAAGGTATTTTAGGCATGGTGTTTTTATATCAGTTTGTCAAATATAGGTCTAAAATAAAAAAAAACCTCAATACTAATTGTGTAATGAGGATTATATATTTTGATTGTATGTCGAATTTCTAATTTCGCTTTAAAACTTTATATTGTTCGTAACAACCACTAATGGCGTCCAGAATTTGTAGATCATTTGCAGATTGAATAAAAGAATCAGAATAGTTGCAGCGTTGTAAAATTTCGGGAATTTCATCTTTGCTTATACCTAAAAGTACCGAAAGCGTTTCACGATCATATTTCGATTCCAGAAGATTTCGAATAGTGTCGTCTTTTTTCATATCTTTTAATTTCTTGAGTTCTCTTCCGTTTTTTCCAAAGAAATTATATAGCATATCTGCGGGATTAAAAATAGATCCCAGTACTTTTCCAAAGGCATTTGGTGCATATTCTCCTGCTTCATATCCTTGTGTAAGACCAGAAATACTATAACGGTAATTTTCTTTAGTTGGAATTAATTTAGAATCAATTTCAAGATATCCTGTTAAATTAAAAGGAGCAATAACGACTTCTTCCAAAGCAATCGCTTTTTCGGTAAGCTGAATTCTTGTTACTTTATTTTTTATCCAGTCATTAGTTACTCTGATTCGCAGAGACTGAAATCCTAAAAGGGAGAAATGCAATGTGTCATTTGGTTGCACATCAATCTCAAAATATCCTTTACCATCAGACTGTGCACCACGTACTTTGTTTGTGTTAATGATATTTACATTAGGAATAGGCTGTTTACTATTATCGTTGTAGATATAACCAGAAACTCTCTGAGGAGTTGTAGGTTCCGTTTCTTGTGCGAAACTGATGGTCGATATTAGTATAAAAAAGAAAACTGCGAAATATTTCATATCCTGATTTAAAGCATTAAAAGTAGTAAATCGGGATTAAATATTTCGCAGTCCTCGAATATAATTATCAGAAAATTAACAAAGGAAAGAAGAGTTGCTTTTAGTATTTAACTAAAAAGGGAATAAGAAGATTTAAATTAAATGGTTTTGAATTATAAAACGTATTAATTTAAAAAAGTTTTTAAATAAAAAAAATCCCAAATTCCAATTAGTATGGGATTTGGGATTTTTATATTTAAAAGAAAATTAAAAGATTAATCTCTTCTTGGTCTTCTTGGTCTTGGTGAATCACCAAAGCTTTCAGAACGTCTTGGAGCTCTGTCTGAACCTCCTTCAGTTCTTGGAGTTGAACTTCTAAAACCACCTTCTCTTTTAGGAGCAGATGAATTTCTGTCGCTTCTGAAACCACCTTCTCTTGGAGCTGAATTTCTGTCGCTTTTGAATCCACCACCAGAACCTTCGCGTCTTGGAGCAAAGCTTCCTTCACGTCTTGGTCCGCCAGAGCTTCTTCCGCCGCCAGAACGTCCGTTATGGTCACGTCTTCCGCCACCATCATTTTTAGAAATTTCAACATTAATACGACGTCCTTCTAATTGTACGTTGTTTAATACTTCCATAACTTTATCAGTATGCTCAGGATCAGTGTTAAAGAAAGAGAAACCTTCTTTTACATCTACTTTGAAAACGTCATCACGACCTAAGTCTAATGTTTCTTTCAGGTAATCTTTAAGAGTCATCCAATCGAAATTATCTCTTGAACCGATGTTTACAAAATAGCGAACTGCTCCGTTATTATTGAACTCTCTTGGTTCAGAATCACTTCTTTCGCGTCTTTCTCCAGCTTGAGATGAAATATCTCTGTTCTTTTTATAGTAAGCAATAAAACGGTTAAATTCTACTGAAACCATTTTCTTGATCAATTCTTCTTTAGATAAACCTTCAAGAACGTTATTGATTGCTGGTAAATAGTTGTCAATTTCGTGATCAACTTCAGTATCTTTAATTTTGGTTGCTAAGTGCAATAATTGAATTTCGCAGATTTCGATTCCGGATGGAATAGTTTTTTCTTCGAATTTTTGTTTGATAATTCTTTCGATAGAAGAAATTTTACGCAACTCACTTTTTGTAACAATTACAATAGAAGTTCCTAATTTTCCAGCTCTACCAGTACGTCCGGAACGGTGATTGTAAGTTTCAATTTCGTCAGGAAGTTGGTAATTTACTACGTGAGTAATATTATCAACGTCAATACCACGTGCAGCAACGTCAGTAGCAACAAGCATCTGAATTTGTCTTCCACGGAAAGATTTCATTACACCATCACGTTGCGCCTGAGATAAATCTCCGTGCAATGCAGCAGCGCTGTATCCATCTTCAATTAATTTTTCAGCTACAGCTTGTGTATCTCTTTTAGTACGACAGAAAACTACAGAAAAAATATCCGGGTTCGCATCGGCTAAACGTTTTAAAGCTTCGTAACGATCACGAGCATTTACTAAGTAAAATTCGTGAGAAACTGTTGCAGAACCTGAGTTCTTAGCTCCAACAGTAATTTCAACCGGGTCGCTCATGAATTGTTTTGCAATTCTGGCAACCTCTTGTGGCATAGTTGCAGAGAACAACCATGTACTTTTTTGGTCAGGAGTATCAGATAAAATAGATACGATATCCTCATAAAATCCCATGTTCAACATTTCATCAGCCTCATCCAAAATACAGTAATCTATATTTTTAATGTTAACCAAACCTCTGTTGATCATGTCTTGCATTCTTCCAGGAGTTGCTACAATAATTTGTGCACCTCTTTTAATGTCCCTAGCTTGCTCTGTAATACTAGCCCCGCCGTAAACTGCTACCACATTAATACCTTTCTCGTATTTTGAGTAGTTTTTAAGTTCGTTGGTAATCTGTAAACAAAGTTCTCGTGTTGGCGATAAAACTAATGCTTGTGTATTTCTGTTGTCAGCATCAATTTTTTGAATTAGCGGAAAACCGAAAGCTGCCGTTTTCCCTGTCCCTGTCTGAGCCAACGCAACCATATCTGTGTCTTTTTCCAATAATAGGGGAATCGCTTTCTCCTGTACTTCTGACGGATTCTCAAATCCTAGATCTAAAATCGCCTTCAGTAACGATTCATTCAATCCTAATTGTTCAAATTTATTCATATGTGTATTTAAAATAGGGTGCAAAATTACTGTTAATATTCCATATAAACTAATGCATTTTTAAGAATTATGCATTTGTTATGATTTGATTATCAAAAAGTTATGTTTATCGCAAAATCAATTTGACAAGAAAATGAATAATTTTACGTCTAGTAATATAAATTTTACCCTTTAAAATGTTGTATTTTAAACAATTATTTTGTGGAGTTCAGGAAATCAATTAGTTGCTTAGTTGCTTTAGCACGATGGCTGATTTTATTTTTAATATCTGAGGATAACTCGGCAAATGTTTCTGAATAATTCTCAGGTTGAAATATAGGATCATATCCAAAACCGTGATTTCCTGTTTTTTCTAAAACAATCTTTCCTTTTGCTAGTCCGGTAAAAAGATGCTGTTTTCCATTTAAGTTCAAAGCAATAACGGTCTTGAACTGTGCACTACGATCTGATTTGTCTTTTAACGCATCCAAAAGTTTATTCATATTATCATCGGCATTGCGCTGTTCGCCTGCGTATCTGGCCGAATAAACACCGGGTTCACCATTTAGAGCTGTAACTTCTAAGCCGGTATCATCTGCAAAACAATCGTAACCGTATTTTTGAGTTACATAATCAGCTTTCAAAATTGCATTTCCTTCAATAGTATCAGCCGTCTCAGGAATTTCTTCAAAACATCCAATATCTTCGAGACTTAATAATTGTATCGATCCATTTAATATACTTTGTATCTCTTTAATTTTGTTTAGATTATTTGATGCAAAAACGAGTTTCATATGTTGGTATGTTTTAAGATGTTTTTTTTTTTTTTTCAATTATATAAGCGATAAAGATTCCAGAAGTATAAGCCAAAATATCACTCCAAAGAAAGCCCTGACCGAGCACATATCTTCCAAAAAGTGTTTTTCTGAGTTCAATCATCCATTCACCCTGATACAATTGTAAAAACTCTATTCCATAGCAAATCAATAAAGAAATAATTGCTATTTGTATTGCTTTTTTATTTATGAGTACTATTCGGACAAGTATATACATCATAACAGCATACAGAAGATCACCAATATATAAAGGAATTAAACTAATTTTTCTGGAGATGATGCCAAGAAAAATAATTCCCAGGAAAATGATGAAGTAGTAAAGTCTGTATTTTTTCAAATTTAAATTTTAATGGGCAAGATTAGTACTTTTCCAGGTAAACAAAAATACAAAGTTTCGGATAGATGTACTTTATTTTCTAAATTTATCAATTCAAAAAACTTTACCAAAACAATAACCACATGGATACAAGATTTACTGTAGTGATTTTAACTTTATTTCTTTCTGGAAGTATTGCTTACTCTCAAAAAAACAATTCATTTAATATTAAAAAGCAACTTGAATATTGTGCTGAACAAGCTTCAAAAACATTAAAAGTAATTCCAGATGATGGAACTTCTCCAAGAACAGTTCCGAATGGAAGCAAAGAATGGAAATTTGTTGGCTACAAAGATTGGACAAGCGGATTTTGGCCAGGAGAATTATGGTTTTTATATGAAGCAACAGGTGATAAGAAATGGGAAAAAGAAGCAGATAAATTCAGCCGATTCCTAACACCTCTGTCTGTAAGCAAAGCTGGTGACCACGATTTAGGTTTTCAGGTTTTTAATAGTTTCGGGAACGGCTATCGTTTAACTAAAAACAAGGAATATAAAGATATTATCCTGAAAACAGCTGATACTCTGGCCACACTTTTTAATCCAAAAGTCGGGACAATTCAATCGTGGCCGCATAATAAAATGGGCGGACATAATACGATTATTGATAATATGATGAATTTGGAACTTCTTTTTTGGGCTTCTAAAAATGGTGGAAATAAAAAGTTGTATGATATCGCCGTAAAACATGCCGAAACCACAATGGCCAATCATTTTAGACCAGACTATTCATCTTATCATGTTATAATTTATGATTATGAAACTGGTAAAAAAATAAAAGGAAGAACCGCGCAGGGTTATAGCGATGATAGTATGTGGGCTCGCGGGCAGGCTTGGGGTATTTACGGATTTACTATGGTTTACAGAGAAACAAAAGACCCTAAATTTTTAGATTTTGCTCATAAAATAACCCGGGTTTATTTGGATAGATTAACAACGGAAGATTTAGTTCCATACTGGGATTTTAATGCACCCGGAATTCCGAATGAACCAAGAGATGCTTCTGCGGCAGCCATTGTATCTTCGGCATTGATAGAATTAAGTTCTTATACAAAAGATAAAAAACTGAAAAACGAATATTTGACAAAATCTAAAAAAATGATTGTTTCACTTTCAAATGATTATCAAAGTCATGATGTTAATTCGGCGTTTTTACTTCATTCAACAGGCCACAAACCAGCCGGAAGTGAAATCGACTGTTCTATAAATTATGCCGATTATTATTATTTGGAAGCTCTTTTAAGACTTCAAAAATTAAAATAAATTTAAAAGATTATGATGAAGAAAATAAGCCAAATCTTATTTGCAATTATTATTGCATTGATGATTGTAAGTTGCAAAAACACCAAACAAAAACTTCAGGAATATGTTGTTTCGTACAATAAAACTGCTACAAATTTTAAAAGTGAAAATGTCACGCTAACAACTGCGAGAGGTTATATCAATGACAATAAAATCGAATTGCGATTTGAAACTGATTTAAAACAAAATGAAACCAATAAAACAGAAGCTGTAAAGGGGTTTCCTGAATTCCTGAAAGAAATGATAAACAAAGATCTAAACTTTAAAGAATTAGTTGAAGAAGGAGTGCAATTTGATGTTTATTTTTTAGCTGATGATAATACGGTTCTTGCAAAACAAATCATAAACAAAGAAGAATTAACCGAATTGTTGAAAAAATAGTTCGATTAAGTAAAGTATTTTACAAATTCCAAGCCTCTTTAAAAATTTTAGAGAGGTTTTTTTATTTAGTCCTTTTTTGAATGAAAGAACAATTTCAATTTTAGTACGAGTTTGGTTTATTATAATTAAATAAGTTGTAGTCAAATAATTACATTTTTAATTTTTATGAGCTACTATTGTTTTTGTATGGAAAGTTTGTTATGTTTGAGTTAAAAAATAACTATAAAACCAAAAAATTATGAAAAAAATTACCCAAATCGCATTTGCTTTTGCCGTTGTTCTATTGCTGGTAAGCTGTAAAAATACCAAGCAAAAAATCCAGGAACATGTTAGTAATTATAATACTTCGTCTTCTATAAAAGGAGGAAACGTTGTTAGTACAAGTGCTAAAGCATTTTTAAATGACAATAAAATTGAAATAAGAATTGAAACTAATTTAGAAGGAACTGACGCAAACAAATTAGCGTATAAGGACACTTTTCCAAGCTTGCTTAAACAAATGGTTGAAAATGACCAGATTTCTCCGGCATTAATCGAAGAAGGAGTAAAGTTTGATGTATACTTTATATCTTACAATAATATAATTCTTGCTCAGCAATTAGTTGATAAGGAAGAACTAGCAGTTATAGAAAATGGTGCTGCAGCTGGTAAAGAAACTGCAAAACTTTAATTGAAATAAATCCAAAAAACATAAATAACCAAAATATAAAAAAAGCCTCTTTGAAATTTTAACAAAGAGGCTTTTTTTATTCTTAATGTCTGGTAACGTTCGTTAATTGATCAGGGAAATACGAGTCTGATAAATTGGCAAATTCATCGCCACGCATAAATATATTAATATCAACGTCGGCAAAACTTTTCTTTCCTGCCGCTGCTAAAAGTTCATTAGCTGCATGCAAAGTATTTTTATGAAAATGATAAACACGCTCTGATTTATCAGTAACAACCAAACCTTTCATCAACATTTTATTTTGAGTTGCCACTCCGGTTGGACATTCATTATTATGACAACGTAAGGCCTGAATACAACCTAATGAAAACATAAAACCACGGGCGCTGTTGCACATATCTGCACCTAAAGCTACTGCATGTAAAATGGAGTATCCTGAAATAATTTTTCCACTTCCTATAACGCGTATTTTGTCACGAATATTTAATCCGACCAATGTTTTGTTTACAAATATCAAAGCAGGTTCAAATGGCATTCCAACTCCATCTGCAAATTCAAGAGGAGCTGCACCAGTTCCTCCTTCGGCACCATCAACGGTTATGAAATCGGGATAAATATCTTCGGCAATCATTTCATGGCAAATGGATTCAAATTCGGCTGTATTTCCAATACACAATTTAAAGCCAACTGGTTTTCCGTTTGATAATTCGCGCAACTGCGCTATAAAATGGATAAGCCCTTTGCTGTCTGAAAAAGCATGATGACCGGGTGGTGAAAGAATAGTTGTGTGTGGTTCAACACCTCTTATTTTAGCGATCTGAACCGTATTTTTTGCAGCCGGAAGTACACCTCCATGACCTGGTTTTGCGCCTTGTGAAAGTTTAATCTCAATCATTTTTACATTTGGAAGATTGGCTTTTTCTGAGAATTTTTCAGGACTGAAATTCCCATCAGCAGTGCGACAACCAAAATAACCTGTACCAATTTGCCAGGTAATATCGCCACCGCCCGCAAGATGATATTCGGTTAAACCACCTTCTCCGGTATTTTGGTAGAAATTTCCTTTTTTGGCCCCAATATTTATGGCACGAACTGCATTTTCGCTTAGCGAACCAAAACTCATAGCAGAAACATTAAATAAAGAAGCAAGATAAGGCTGTTTACAATCTTTTCCGCCAACTAAAACACGTGGTAATTCCTCATTGACTTTTGCTGGAAAAATAGAATGTTTTATTCCTTCGTAACTGTCATGATTTAAATTTAATTGCGTTCCGAAGGGTGAATTCGAATCGATATTTTTGGCCCTTTGATAAACCAGAGAACGCTGATTTCTGGAGAAAGGTTTTCCGTCAGTAGATCGTTCAATAAAATATTGTTGGATTTCCGGTGCAATCATTTCAAATAAATACCTAAAATAACCCAGAACCGGAAAGTTTCTTAAAATGGCATGTTTTTTTTGAATAGCATTATAAACACCAATGATCAATAATATAGGAAGAATAATAACAAGCAGAAAACCACGCTCAGTGTAATAATAAATTGCAGCAACAATTAGAAACAATAAGAATCCGTAAATAAAGAATTTTTTTCTCATGTTTTTAAATAATTTAAAGAGTAATAATTAATTGAATCTTAGGCGAACATACACATGTTTGATCCCTTTTTTATCTGATTCTCTTTCGTCAATTTCAAGAATGTCGGTAAGTGATTTCAGCATCGGTGTAAGTTTTGAAAAACCATAATTTCTTGGGTCAAATTCAGGTTTTTTCTTTACTATAAGATTTCCAACATCGCCTAAAAAGGCCCAGCCATCGTCGTCTTCGATATCTTCAATGGTGGCTTCGATAAGGTCGATTGTTTGTTTGTCAATTTTGTGTAAGGCTTTTTCAGCAGGTTTTTCAACTGGTTTTTTGGTAGCAGCAGCAGCGGTAGTTTTTAGTTTTTTCTTCTGAATTGCTCCATCCAAGACTTCAATATAGATAAATCTGTCACAGGCAACTATAAATGAGTTTGGGGTTTTCTTTTCGCCAATACCAATAACTTTCATGCCAGATTCACGCAAACGAATCGCCAAACGTGTAAAATCACTGTCGCTTGATACGATACAAAATCCGTCTAATTTCCCGGAATAAAGCAAATCCATTGCGTCAATAATTAAGGCAGAATCAGAAGAGTTTTTTCCAACAGTATAACTGTATTGCTGAATAGGGGTAATAGCATGTTCCAGCAAAACACCTTTCCAGCCATTTGAGTTTGGCTTTGTCCAATCGGCATAAATGCGTTTGGTGGTTGGTGTTCCAAATTTTGCTATTTCTTCCATCATGCCTTTTACATTGCTATAAGGCACGTTGTCGGCATCTATAAGAACCGCTAATTTTAAATCTTTGGAGTTGCTTAAGGGCATATCTGGATATTAAAAATTTACATTACTCCCAAAGGTAAAACTAAAATTGGTTTTTATAGGAATTTGAGATTAAATAAGTCTTTTGTATTTTATAAATTATTCTGGTTATAAATAAGCAATTTTTTTATAAAAATTAATTAAAGATAATTTTGTCTTTAATCATAAAGTGAATATATTTGTAAAGAATTTAATCATTGAATATATGTTTTCAAAAGCATGCGAGTACGGCATTCGGGCTTCTATTTTTATAGCTACCAAATCATCAGAAGGAATTCGGGTTGGAATAAAAGATGTTGCCAAAGAAATTGATTCACCTGAACCTTTTACAGCTAAAATCATGCAGATCCTTACCAAAAGCGGTATCATTGCTTCGGCTAAAGGAGTTGGTGGTGGATTCGAAGTTTCGAATGAAGTGGTGAAATCTATAAAACTGATTCAAATTGTCGATGCTATTGATGGAAATAACATATATAAAGGTTGTGGAATTGGTTTAAAGGAATGCTCAGAAACGCATCCTTGTCCGGTTCATAATGAGTTCAAAAAAATACGTGAACTGCTTTTGGCAATGCTAACCAATACTACTTTGGAACAATTGGCTTCAGGAGTAAATTCGGGAAATTTTTATTTGAAAATTCTAAATAAGAGTGAATAAAATTTTATAATATAAATACATAACAATGAATAAGAAAATCAAAATTTCGATGCTTTTACTGATGGGAACTTTAGCTATTACTTCTTGTGGAAAGAAAGAAAATGTTCCAACAGAACAACCAACAGGAGCAACAGAAACACCGTCAGATGAAGGTCAAAAACCAGTAGTAAGTAATGTTCTTGTTATTGAAGGAAACGATCAAATGCAATTTAGTACCAATGAATTACGAGCCGAAGCCGGAAAACCAATTACGTTGACCTTAAAACACGTTGGTAAAATTCCAAAAGAAGCCATGGGACATAATTTGGTTATTTTACAGGAAGGAACAGATGAAGCTGCTTTTGCGGCAAAAGCAATTAATGCAAAAGACACAGATTATATTCCAGCTTCAGAAAAAGCTTCAATTATTGCACACACTAAACTGCTTGGTGGAGGAGAGGAAGACACAATAGAATTTACTATAAATAAAAAAGGAACTTATAACTTTTTATGTACTTTTCCAGGGCATGTTGCTATGATGAAAGGTGTGTTAATTGTAGAATAAAGTCAAACTCTAATGCTTTTAGGTATTAGAGTTTTTTAATAATTTAATAAAAGATAAATTTATCTTTTATAGATAAGAACAAGTAAAAAATAATTAATTAATTTAAAACAAAATGGAAAATTTAAAAGATAAAACTATTGGGGCATTTGTAGCTCAGGACTTTAGAACAGCAGCAGTATTTTCAAAATATCAAATTGATTTTTGCTGCAAAGGAAACAGAACAATCAATGAAGTTTGTGAAAAACAAGATATCGATGCAGATACCTTACTTCAAAATGTATTTGATGTCTTGCAGTCAGAAAATAATAATACGATAGATTTTAATTCGTGGCCTTTAGATTTATTAGTCGATTATATTGAAAAAACACATCATCGTTATGTTGAAGAAAAAACAGGAATTATTCTGCAGTTTTTAAATAAATTATGTAGTGTGCATGGGGCAAATCATCCCGAATTATTTAAAATAAACGAATTGTTTACAGCAGGTGCCGGAGAATTATCTCAGCATATGAAGAAAGAAGAATTAATGTTGTTTCCTTTCATCAAAAGAATGGTGAAAACCAAAGAATCTAATGGTGTTTTGTCGCAACCTTCTTTCGGAACAGTCTCTAATCCAATTGCAATGATGATGCAGGAACATGACAATGAAGGAGAACGCTTTCGCGAAATTGCAAATCTGACCAATAATTACACGGCTCCGGCCGATGGTTGTACCACTTATAAAGTAACATTTGCTATGTTGGATGAATTTGAGCAAGATTTACATAAACACATTCATTTAGAAAATAATATTCTTTTTCCTAAAGCGATAATTTTAGAAGAAGAGTTCGCTTAAAAAATGTAATAAATTAGAATAAATGCACTGAACAAATCTCAATAAAATGAATTGTTATCAGTGCATTTTTATTTATAAGAAAAATGAAATTATTATCTAAAATGAACACACAGAGAAGCTGGATAATTTGTTGCTTTATAAACTTTATTGTGGCTTCTATTATGGGTTTACTGATGCGTTTCGCCTATCTTTTTCCTTTTAAAAACATCAATTATATTTATTTGCTTCATGCACATTCTCACGTTGCGATGCTCGGTTGGGTTTATATGATGATTTTTGTTTTGATTGTTCATTTTTTTATTCCGAAAGACAAAAATGATAACCCAATTTACAATCAATTATTTTGGATCACAGAATTTACAGTTGTTGGAATGATGATAAGTTTTCCGATTCAGGGATATGCTTTGTTTTCGATTGTATTTTCTACCCTGCATATTTTATTGAGTTATTTTTTTTGCTGGCTGGTTTGGAGGGATTGTTCGAAAGATAGAGGTCCTGCCGAAAAATTATTAATAGTATCAATTTTATTTATGGTTTTTTCAACTTTTGGAGTCTGGTGTTTAGGACCAACAATCAATATGTTAGGAAAACAAAGTGTTTTTTATCAAATTGCTATTCAGTTTTTTCTGCATTTTCAATTTAATGGTTGGTTTCTATTTGCGATTTTGGCTTTGTTTGTTAAACAATTTAAAAATGAAATTGAAACAAGACAATTTAGAATTTTCCTGACATTGTTGATTTTGGGAACATTTTTTACAGTAGCATTTCCAATAAGCTGGTTTGTAAAAGATCAAATTTTAAAGTGTTTGAATACTTTTGGGTTTTTATTAGAGGTAATCGCTTTTGTATATTTCTATAAAATGCTAAATCCTCAGATAAATCAATTTAAGGCAAATCTTGATTCATTAACTCAAGGGACTTATGTTTTTGCTTTATGGTCTTTATCTTTAAAAATGATATTACAATTAGCGGTTCTTCTGCCAAATCTCACTGAAGTTTCTCATCAAATCAGAAATTGGGTAATTGGGTTTATTCATTTGACTACACTCGGAATCATTACCGGATTTTTGTTTGGAATCTTACTTCAGAATAATCTTCTTCAGCGAAAAGCTTATTTATTAAAGATTGGAGTAAAGTGTTTTTTCTTCGGATATGTAATTACGGAGATCCTTTTATTTCTGCAAGGAATATTCTATTTCTTAGATAAGGGATTGCTTTTTGGCTATTATGAAGCAATTTTTGGAGCCAGCATCTTTATTGTTGCGGGATTGTTATTGATTCTGATTTCGGTATTAAAAACAAAAACAAGGTTTGATTAATCAAAATCTCCCCTTGTTTTTAACTAATCAACCTATTTAAATTTTTGCTGCTTCTTCATTTATTTTATTTACAGTTTGGTCATTATTTACTCCTAAACCTTCCTGTTGGTATATTAATTCCCCTTTTGGATTAAAAACACTAATGATATTCGAATGTGAAAATTCCATTGGAGATATCTGTTTATAATTAACAGCCAGAATAGCAGCAAATTCGCGCGTATTATCTTCCGTTGATCTTAAGAAAAGCCAGGGTTCGTTGTCCATTTTGTTGGCTATAGCAAATGATTTGAGTTTTTTTGGCGTATCAGTAACAGGATCAATACTTACTAAAATAAGTTTTACATTTTTTTTAGTTTTTTGATTCAGTTTTGCTTCAATACTTCTCATATCGGCCACAAGTCGAGGACAGGCAGCTTTGCAGGAAGTATAAATCATAACCATCACGAGAACATTTCCATTAAGACTCTTAAGTTCAATGTTTTTTCCGTCTTGTGTTGTCCATTCAGAGGGTAAATTATAAATAGACAAATCACTTACTTCCTTGTTTTTAATGACTGTAGGATTCGTTTCTTTGAGTTTTTCTTTACAACCTTGCAAAGAAAAAAGAAGACTAAAAACGGCAACTAGTATTTTTTTCATTCAATTAATTTTAAATTAAAGCTTCGTTTTACTGGCACATCGAAAACCAAGATTGCGTGTTGAATATTGTGCTTTTAGGCTTCCTCTAAAGGCATATCGCATAAAAGCAGCATAATCCATTAAATCGGTTGCATTTACAGAGGAAGCGCCACAAAAAAGATTCTTATCGGCACTTTTGTCTTTTCTGGATTCGCCAGACAAAAAAATGCTGTTAAAGTCGGCTGTCCATTCCCATACTAATCCGTGCATATCATAAACACCCCAATAATTTTTAAAGGTTTGTCCAATCGGATTCTCGTATGTTTTTGATTTTTCGTACCACGACAAAATGTATTTATTAAATTCCGTTTTGGTTCGGGCGTCTATTTTTTTCTCGTCTGCCATTGCAACATATTCCCATTCATCCATTGTTGGTAAGCGTTTTCCCTGGCATTCGCAATATTTTTTTGCTGCAAACCATGAAACATTTGTTGCAGGAGCTTTTGGATTTGAAGTTCCAAAATCAAAATCATTTTTCCAATACGTGAGATAACTTTTATCAGCAAATAGTCCTTTTATTTTAGATTTTCTGAACTCTGGATATTTTTTAACGAAGCTCAAATACTGTGAATTCGTTACAGGATATACATCTATAAAAAAAGATTTTACAGTCACAGGTTTTTTTGATGAGGCCCCATAAAGAGGGACAAAAGAGCCCTCCTCTATAGGAACCATTTTCGATTCTTGAGCTTGCATGAATCCAATATGAACTAAGAAAAGAAAAATAATTAAATTTTTTTTTTGCATAATGGAGTGCTTTAACGGAATGCTTTTACCATTTCTGGAGTAACTTCTGTTTTGTTATTTCCCCAACTGTTATAGATGTACGTTAAAACATTGGCTATTTCATCATCAGATAAATTTTGTGCCGGCATAACGTTGTTGAACTTTTTACTATTTACCATTACTTCACCACTTAAACCGTGTAAAATGGTAGTAATAGCACGTTTTGAATTTGCATTTAAAAAGTCTGATTTTGCAAGAGGAGGAAAGGTGTTCGGAATTCCTTGCCCTTCAGATTGATGGCAGGCAAAACAAGTGGTTCCAAAAATCTGCTTTCCATTAGTTATTTTTTCCGCTAAAGTTCTTTTAGGTGCTGCAGTTTTTGCGGTTACATTCTGCGGCATTTTTTGAATAGTCCCTCCTTCAGGCAAATAAATTCCTTCCTGAATTGTTCCTGAATAAATACTTTTATTTTCTTCGCCCTCAACTTTAAGAATTCCTAAAGCTCCTTTATTAAAAGCTCTAAAAATAGAGTGGTCAACCATAATAAAATTTCCGGGAGTTTCGACTTTAAAATCAACGATAGCTGAACCACCTGCAGGAATTAAAGTTGTTTGAACATTTTTATTTATCAGCGCTCCGCCTTCTACATGCACATGATCAAAAATTTCTCCAATAACATGGAAAGATGAGACTAAATTTGGTCCGCCATTACCAACAAATAAACGAACAGTTTCTCCTACTTTTGCTGTTAGTTCATTTCCGTTTGTCATAGAGCCCACTTTTCCGTTAAAAACAACATAATCAGGTGTTTCTTTAATCGCTTTATTCATGTCAAAAGCCTGAAGACCCTTAGCTCCATATTCACCCTGGGTATAAAAATCACCTTGCATTACGTAATATTCCTTGTCAACTTTAGGTAATCCGCCTTCTGGTTCAACCAGAATCAATCCGTACATTCCATTTGCAATGTGCATTCCCACAGGAGCAGTTGCACAATGGTAAACATACAGCCCGGGATTTATAACTTTAAAACTAAATACTTTTTCATGCCCTGGTGCTACTAATGACGATGTTGCACCTCCGCCAGGACCAGTGACCGCATGTAAATCAATATTGTGGGGTAATTTATTATCCGGATGGTTTTTTAAATGAAATTCAACTTCATCTCCTACACGAGTTCTGATGAAACTTCCTGGAACGGAGCTGCCAAATGTCCAATAAGTATATTTTACGCCATCAGCCATCGTGCCTTCCTGCTCCTTAATTTCCATATTGACTTTTAATTTCATGGCTGCTCTGTCACCAACTGGCTTTGGAACCATCGGTGGTGTAGTAAGTTCGGCCTGCATTTCTCCTTTTGCTACAATCTTAGTATAATCTTGTGATTGCTCATTTTCTTTGCAAGAGTATAATATCATTGATATACAAATGGTGTAAAATAAGACTTTCAGTCTAATCGGGATTTGTGTCTTCTTTTTCATAATAGATTGGTTTTATTTTAGTTTTTAAATCTAAAGTAAATTTAAAAGACTAAATTGTCCTTTATTATGATAAAAGTCATATATTACTTATAATTTACAGGGTTAGTTTTGAGAGTCTATTTTAGATTTTAATTTTTAAAGAAAATTAGTACAATAAAATAAAGTTTTTGCACAAAAGTTTATGAAAGAGCGATTTTGAATTCGAATCATTTTTAAATAATTATGATTCCATAGAATAAATATTTATTTTTGCTCGCTGATAAATTAAAATTATTACTTCAAATATATTATGGTAAAAGATTTATTCGAAAGAATCCAGAACAATAAGGGCCCTTTAGGAAAATGGGCGTCACAAGCAGAAGGTTATTTTGTGTTTCCTAAATTAGAAGGAGAGTTAGGTCCAAGAATGCAGTTTGGTGGAAAAAATATTTTAAACTGGAGTATTAATGATTATTTAGGTCTTGCTAATCATCCGGAAGTTCGTCAGGCAGATATTGAAGCTGCAACTCAATTTGGAGCAGCTTACCCAATGGGCGCACGAATGATGTCTGGCCATACCAAATACCACGAACAATTAGAAAATGAATTGGCTGATTTCGTAATGAAACCTGCCGCTTATTTATTGAACTTTGGTTATCAGGGAATGGTATCTATAATTGATGCATTAGTTACTAAAAATGATATTATTGTTTATGATGTAGATTCTCATGCCTGCATTATCGACGGAGTTCGTTTGCATATGGGTAAACGTTTTACCTACAAGCACAATGATTTGGAAAGTATTGAGAAAAACTTGCAACGTGCCACAAAAATGGCAGAAGAAACTGGTGGAGGTATTTTATTGATTACTGAAGGGGTTTTTGGAATGCGTGGTCAACAAGGAAAGTTGAAGGAGATTGTTGCCATGAAAGAAAAGTACAATTTCCGATTATTGGTTGATGATGCACACGGTTTTGGTACTCTTGGTAAAACAGGAGCAGGAGCAGGAGAAGAGCAAGGCGTACAACAGGATATTGATGTTTATTTCTCTACTTTTGCAAAATCTATGGCCAATATTGGTGCTTTTGTTGCTGCAGATAAGGATATTATTGATTATTTAAAATATAATTTACGTTCTCAAATGTTTGCAAAAGCATTGCCAATGATTCAAACCATTGGTTCTTTGAAACGTTTAGAATTATTACGTAACCATCCGGAATTAAAAGATAAGCTTTGGGAAAATGTAAATGCATTACAAAATGGTTTACGCTCAAGAAATTTTAATATTGGAGATACTAATACTTGTGTTACACCAGTTTATTTAGAAGGAAGTGTTCCGGAAGCTATGGTCATGGTAAACGATTTAAGAGAGAACTACGGTATCTTTTTATCAATTGTAATTTATCCGGTAATTCCTAAAGGAATTATTTTATTAAGAATGATTCCGACAACTTCACATACTTTAGAAGATATTGATGAGACATTAATAGCTTTTGAAGCAATTCGCGAGAAATTAGAAAACGGAACTTATAAAGAAATTGCAAGCACAACAAAAGTTGATTTAGATGCTTAATTTCTAATAGAAAATATATTCCTATATGGGAATTATATAAAAAAATCCATTCGTTATACGAGTGGATTTTTTTTATTTAGGGTAACTTTATAATTCAAAAATCAGTAAAATTAGGATTATGAAAAAATTATCAGCATTAATGATCATTCTGGTGGGAATTTTTATTTCTTGTAAAAAAGAAATAACACTACCACCTCCCCAAATAGAACCAAATCCTCCAAAAGAAGCAGAACTTGTTGAGCCTGCTGGAGACCAATGTTATACTTCCAGACTTAATGGTAATATCGTAGCGTTAAGTTTTAATGTGAATTCACATCAGGAAGTAAACGGAAAATTAAGTTATAATATAACAGGAAAAGATAAAAACGAAGGTACTATAATTGGTAATATGAAAGGTGATACCCTGATTGCAGATTATACTTTTATGTCTGAAGGTGTTTCTTCTGTCAGAGAGGTTGTTTTTTTGCAAAAAGACGGAGCTTTTATTGAAGGATATGGCGATGTAACAGATGCAAATGATAAAGTTACTTTTAAGGATAAAAAGAAATTAAAATTTGATGCAAAAAATACGTTGATAAAATCTGATTGTCCAGAATAAAGAAATAAAAAAAATTGTAAAAAAAATCCATTCCGTTTGCGGAATGGATTTTTTTTTGACTGAAACTGCCACTGAGACTGACAACTTCTAAAGATCCTTTCTATATGTTTTCCTCTGACAGTGAATTTTTGGATCAAAGTTTTTCCAAAGTAAATGAATTGCTGTATTCTCGGCCAATTCTGGTGTTCTAATACAATTTTGAATTCCTTTTTCCGAAAAAGTTTTAAAATATTCATCAAAAATAATAGCTGTAACACCTTTGTTTTGATAATCAGGATGAACTCCAATTAAGTAAAAGACAACATCTTTACTCTTTTTTCTGGCCTGTAATAAATGCCAAAAACCAAACGGGAATAATTTACCTTTTGCTTTTTGCAATGCTTCAGAAAAACTTGGCATTACGATACTAAAAGCTATTAAATTATCATCCTTGTCAACAACAAATTTGATGTATTCCGGGTTGATAAAACTGATATATTTTTTCTTGAAATATTCTTTTTGAACATCTGAAATTGCTACAAACGAAGCTAAATTGGCATAAGAAGTATTAAACAAATCAAACATTTTATCCACGTGTGGCATAATGTCTTTTGTTTTAGTAAAAGTCAAAGCTCTTAAACCGTATCGTTTTTTAATTAATTCCTGAGCTTTAAGAAAAAACTCTGGTTTTACGTTTGAAAACGGGAAAATACTTTCTATATATTCCTTCTCTACCTGAAAACCTAATTGTTCAAAATGAGTTACATAATAGGGATTGTTATACCAGGTAATCATGGTTCCCATTTGATCATAACCTTCCGTAAGAACTCCAACTTTATCTAAATTAGAAAATCCCATTGGACCTTCTGTATGTTCCAGATTATGTTTTCTGCCTAATTCATATACTTTTTCCATCAACGCTTTTGTTACTTCAATGTCATCAATAACATCAAACCAGCCAAAACGTACTTTTCTTTTATGTTGATTATTTACTTCAGACCAATTTATGATTGCCGTAATACGACCAACAATTTCATTGTTTTTGTAAGCCAGATAAAAGTAAGCTTCAGCATGGTCAAAAGCGGGGTTTGTCGTTTTATCAAAAGACTCTAATTCATCAGCAATAATAGGCGGCACCCAATACGGATTGTCTTTGTATAACGAAAACGGAAATTTGATATATTCTGTTAGTTCTTTTTTGGTTTTGGCTTCTTTAATTGTAATCATTAAAAGTCTTAATTGTTTTGTCCCCTTGTCAGAGAAGTTCAGTTGTTAATTATTCGTATTTAGCTTTACGCTTTCTTTCTTTTTCCTGATAGTCTATATTCTCTTCAGCATCTTTATTTTTAGATTTCCTGTCTTTCTTAAAAGTCATTTCTTGTTTTTCTTTATACCAACCATCATAACGCCATGAAAATCCAACTCCGCCATATAATACAGAAGGGGTATTTTTAAAATTGGTACTTATAGAGGCATCGATTTGCATGTTTGAATTGAGTAAATAAGCAGCGCCACCACGAACAATGGCATCACTGTAAAAGTCGCTTTTATATCCTTGATTCTCAATAAAGCCAGACCATTTATCATTAAATCCATGCGTTAAAGTTAATACATATCCATAACTAGGATAATCTGTTGTAATATAATCTGCAATAAAATTAGTAACAAAGACCCATTTTCCACCTCCAAAAAGATTTTGGGTAATTAATATTACTTTAGGAGAAATACTTGATTCAGGAGAAAATGAATAAGGATTATCTGCGCCAACAAAATTGGCTCCGGCAAATAAAGAAACCGCAGGTATTAATTGATGCCAATTAAAGGAATGATTTGCCTTATAGCTGTAGATATTGGCGGTTTTCTCATAGTTTTTAAAAGGATCATAAATTAAATATTTTGCCCCTAAAACGGTTTGTCTAAAGTTATTTTTTTTATAACTAGTGTAGGGAGTATCAAAGTTTTCCATTTGATATTGCAGGTCAAGAACAAATTCCAGTTTTTCCATGAATGCACCATATCTAATCGTTAAATCGGTTCCGAAGCCACTTGCATCATAATCTAGTAAATCGTGTTTTTCCTTAATTCCATAAACACCAATTTCACCTTGTATGATTGATTTTCCAACCGCATAGGCAGACATGGTTTCACCTGGACGATTTGAATTAATAACATCCGTGAATTGGGCAAAGAAAAGTTGTGGTAATAAAAAAAGAGATGTAATGAATAAGTTTTTAATTTTTAACATAAATATATTTTTGGATTAAAAAGTTATAACGCATTTCAAATGTACTATATTTTATTATTTATTTAAGATTGATATTTTAATTTTAAACAACGGATTTATTAATTTTGACAAAAATTATACAATTATGCAAGAAGCATCTTTTACAAATTTGTTTAAAACGATAATGTGGATCATTGCGTTTTATTATATTTTCAAATTTTTAGCCAAAATCTTTTTGCCAGTATTGGTGAAAAAAGCGGTTGAAAAAGCAGGTGAAAATTTTCAGAGACAGCAACAATATAGCCAGGATAACTCATGGCAAAAAACGCATACTAATAATGATGAGATAATCATCAACACGGCGAATGCAAAAAATCCTCGCGAAACCAAAAAGGTTGGCGATTATGTTGATTACGAAGAAATAGATTAAGTTTGTGTCCTGATTAATAGGATTCATCATTTAACCCAAACCAACCTAAATTGAAAATAGTAAATAAGTTCTATCCGCACGCCCTTGTTATATTGGGCTTTATTCTCGTTTCGTTAGTTTATTTTTATCCAGTTTTACAAGGAAAACAAATTTTCCAATCGGATATTGCACAATATACCGGAATGGCAAAAGAGCAAAATGACTTTAGAGCCGCTGAACATACAGAACCTTATTGGACCAATTCTGCTTTTGGAGGAATGCCAACTTATCAGTTAGGAGCTAATTATCCTAATGATTTTGTGGGTAAATTAGATGATGTTTTACGTTTTTTACCTCGTCCTTCTGATTATCTTTTTCTTTACTTCTTAGGTTTTTATGGTTTGTTGTTGGTTTTAAAAACGGATCCATTAAAAGCATTTATCGGCGCGATTGCGTTCGGTTTTTCTACTTATTTAATTATTATTCTGGGAGTTGGTCATAATGCAAAAGCGCACGCAATTGCTTATATGCCACTTGTGATAGCGGGTTTTATACTGGTATTTCAGAAAAAATATATTTGGGGAGGCTTGCTCACCATGTTTGCAGTTGCGTTGGAAGTTAACGCGAACCACTTTCAAATGACCTACTATCTTTTGATTTTCCTGCTGATTCTTTCCGGATATTTTGCTTTTCAATTTATTAAGGAAAAGGAGTATAAAGGGCTTTTAAAAGCTATTGGAGTGTTGGCTGTGGCCGGAATTTTTGCAATTGGTGCCAATGCCGGAAATTTATTAGCAACCAGCGAATATGCAAAATACAGTATTCGAGATAAAAGCGAATTGACTTTTAATCCTGACGGATCTAAAAATGAAACAACTGCTTCAATGACAACGGACTATATCACAGAATATAGTTATGGTATTGCAGAAAGTTTAAATTTAATTGCTCCACGAATTTTTGGAGGTTCTAGCCATGAAAATGTAGGTACAGACAGCCGTATGTACTCGTTTATGATCGAGCAGGGAGTTCCCTCAGAACAGGCACAGGATTTTGTTTCCGGAATGCCTACGTATTGGGGTGATCAGCCAATTGTTTCTGCACCAGCCTACATAGGAGTTGTAGTTTTCTTTTTGGCAGTCCTGGCTCTGTTTATTGATGAAAGAAAAATAAAGTATGTATTTCTTACAGGAGCTTTATTTACATTGATGCTTTCCTGGGGGAAAAATTTCTCATTGCTGACTAACTTTTTTATTGAGTACGTCCCGATGTATGATAAGTTCAGGGCAGTATCCTCTATTCAGGTCATCTTAGAATTATGTATTCCTGTACTTGCCGTAATGGGATTACAATCCTTTTTTAAGGCTAAAGACGAGCCAAAACTACAGCAAAAAGCCTTAATTCAGACCGGAGTTTTTGGACTTGGAGTTTTATTAATTTTGGTTATTGCCAAAGGGATGTTCCATTTTACAGGAATGAGTGATAATGCTTATCTTCAAAGTTATGGTCCTGCTTTTGTTGATGCATTAAAAGAAGATAGAATGAGTTTGTATTCTGCAGATTTATTGCGTTCAGGATTCTTTATAGTTATTACTTTTGGAATTTTATGGCTGTTTATCAAGAATAAATTAGCTCAGAATACAACTTTAATAATTGTCGGTGTCTTAATGATTTTCGATTTGTTTTTTGTTGATAAAAGATATGTTTCTGCTAAAGATTTTGTAAGTCCGGTACAAATTGCCGCCCCTTTTCAGGAAACTCCAATTGACACTAAGATTTTAGAAGATAAATCAATCTATCGTGTTTTTGATGTACAGGGACAGTTACAGGGAAGATCTTCTTATTTTCATAAAACCATTGGTGGCTATAGCGCTGTACGCCCAAGAAGAATGCAGCAATTGTTTGATTATCAAATAGCAAAAAGTAATATTGAGGTATTGAACATGTTAAATGTGAAATACATTATTCAAACAGATAAGGAAGGAAAAGAATTCCCTATTCCTAATCCTGAAGCAAATGGAAATGCCTGGTTTGTAAGCTCAGTCAAATTAGTAAACAATCCTGACAGTGTCATGAAAGCTTTGAATAACATTGATACTAAAAAGGTGGCCGTTTTTAATGTTCATGATTATGAAAATAAATTTGAAAATGCCCGAGCAAAAAAACAATGGGATACAACCGGAACAATAAAAGTGATAGAATATAAACCAAACTACATTAAATATCAGTCAGAAAACGGAAAAGATGGTTTAGCTGTTTTCTCTGAAATGTATTATAAAAATGGCTGGAATGCATATGTTGATGGTAAACTGACCGACCATTTCCCTGTGGATTATGTTTTAAGAGCAATGGAAGTTCCAGGTGGAAAACACACTATCGAATTTAAATTTGAACCTCAGATTGTAAAAACGGGAGGTACAATTACATTGGCAAGTTCAATCGGAATGTTACTGCTTTTGATTGGTGGGATTTATTTTGAAAAATTCTTTCGCAAAGATTCACAAAGAAATCACGGAGATACTCAAAAGAAACTTTAAATAATCTTTGCGAAACTTTGCGAGAACTTTGTGAGTCTCTGTGAAACCGATTCAATATAATGGAACCAAAAAAGCTTTTAATCATTACGTATTATTTCCCACCCGCTGGAGGACCCGGCGTACAACGTTGGTTGAAATTTGTAAAGTATTTGCCTGAATTTGATATTCAGCCCATTGTTTATGTTCCGGAAAACCCAACTTATCCAATAACTGACGAAGGTCTGGTCAGTCAAATATCTGATAAAGCAGTTGTTCTTAAAAATAAAATATGGGAACCGTACCAATTGGCTTCTGTTTTTTCAAAAAAGAAAACCAAGAAAATCAGTTCTGGAATTTTTCCTCAAAAGAAAAAACAAACTTTTTTAGATAAAACTTTTCTTTGGGTACGTGGAAATCTTTTTATTCCGGATGCACGTGTATTTTGGGTAAAGCCTTCAGTTGCTTATCTTGAAAAATATATTAAAGAAAACAATATCAATACCATTGTAACTTCTGGTCCGCCGCACAGTTTGCACTTAATTGGATTAGAATTAAAAGAAAAACTAAACGTTAAGTGGTTTGCTGATTTTCGCGATCCATGGACAACAATTGGATATCATAAAGCATTGCGTTTGTCTGCTTACGCTGCTAAAAAACATAAAAGTTTAGAGCACAAAGTTCTAAATAGTGCTGATACCATTATTGTAACCAGTAAAACAACTAAAACCGAATTTCAAGCTATTACTAATAAACCAATCTCAGTAATTACAAATGGCTATGATATCGAAAATGTAGAAAAGCAAATTTTAGATTCTAAATTTACTTTGGCGCATATCGGTTCTTTTTTATCAGATAGAAATCCAAAGTTTTTATGGGAATGTCTGATAGAACTACTTCAGGAAATCCCAGATTTTAAATTGCATTTAGAAATTAAATTAATTGGTGCCGTAAGTCAGGAAGTGCTTGATTCTATTCAGGACTTTGATCTGAATTCCTATTTAAATCTTTTGGGTTACGTTTCACACCATGAGGCAATTGCGCATCAAAAAAAGTCACAAGTTTTACTTCTAATCGAAATTAATTCTGAAGATACTAAAAGTATTATTCCGGGGAAATTGTTTGAATATATGGTGTCTAATCGACCAATAATTGCCATTGGACCTCAAGGGTCTGATTTTGCCGACATTATAAAAGAAACCAATACAGGAGTATTTTTTGATTATTCTGAAAAAGCGAAATTAAAAAGTGTAATTTTGGACTTTTATAATCAATTTTTGGAAGGAAAATTACAAGCTAATGGCGTTGGTTTACAACAATATTCAAGAAAAAACCTAACCAAACAATTAGCACAATTGATTAAAGGATAGTGCAAAAATCTAAAATCTAAACTCTACAATCTAAACTCAAACATGGGTATTGTTTTAAATCAGTCTTTCAAAAATACTATTATTACTTATATAGGTTTCGCTATTGGAGCCATTAACACACTTTATTTATATCCGGTTTTTTTAGGTGCAACTTACTACGCGTTAACAAATTATATATTGTCAGCAGCAAATGTTATCATGCCTTTGTTTGCTATTGGAATGCAAAATACCCTGGTTAAATTTTATTCCCAATATAAAACAGAGGAAGAAAGAGAAGAGTTTTTATCGTTTACAGCCTTATTTCCTGTATTGATGTGTATTCCTTTAGGAATTATTGGAATCTTTTTCTTTGATGATATTACGGCTTTTGTTTCTAAAGAAAATCCTGTTGTAAAGGAGTTTATGCTTCTGATTCCCTTTATAGGGATTTGTATGGCCTATTTTGAGATATTTTATGCTTGGGCTAGAGTACATATGCATTCGGTTTTTGGAAATTTTATTAAAGAAGTTGGATTAAGATTATTCTCAACAGTTGCTTTGATAGGTTTATATCTTCATTGGATAACTTTAGTTCAATTCGTTTATGTAACAGCAGGAATATATTTCATAGCTTTTATAGTAACTATGTTTTATGCTTTTTATGTTAAAAAGCCTAAATTTCAAATCAATATTCCTAAGAATGTAAAAGATGTAATGGAATATACTTTCTTCATTATTCTTTCAGGAAGTGTTGCCAATTTGCTTTTAGATGGTGACAAATTGATGCTGAACCAATATATGAAGATCGAAAATATTGCCTATTATTCGGTGGCAACTTATATCGCTTTGGTAATTTCTGTTCCGAGCCGCGCCATGCATCAGATTGTATATCCAATTACAGCAAAATTGATGCATGAAAACAAACATGATGAATTGAATTTATTATACAAAAAAACATCTATTAATCTTCAAATGGTTGGCGGGTTTGTAATGCTTTGTATTTTTGTCAATATCAGTCAATTGTATGAATTGGTTCCCAAAGAATATAGCGGAGGAATAGCCGTTGTATTTATGATCGGTTTATCTAAATATTTTGATTTGATTTTAGGGAATAATAATGCTATTATCTTTAATACAAAATATTATAGAATGGTGTTGTATTTAGGACTTTTATTGGTGTTTTTGACCATTGTTCTGAACATGATTTTTATTCCGATTTTTGGAATTTTTGGTTCTGCGTTTGCTACTTTATTATCTATTACCTTATATAGTATAGCAAAATTGCTATTTGTTGTTAAAAAACTTCATTTATATCCATTTACAAAAGAAACAGTCTATTCCATGTTGCTCACATTTGCTTTGTTTCTTGTGTTTTACTTTTGGGAATTTCCTTTTTATCAATTAATTAGTATTGCTTTGAAATCAATTCTGGTAACGATTTTATATGTCTACCTGAATTATAAATTCAATATTTCACCAGACATTAATAAGGTAATTGATGGTCTTTTGAAAAAGGTAGGTATTAAAATTTAATACGATTTTATTGAGAAAACAGACAGTTATGTAATTTTTAAGCTATTTTGTTTTTATATTTGTTAGAAGGATAACTAATTTATTTCTAGCAGAATATGAAAAAGAAATTACCTTACTTTTTACTGTTGTTTGTTGTTTTGTTTTCTTCAATAGTCTCCGCTCAAAAAGATACTTTAACTATTTCTCAGCCAAAATTAAAAGGATACCCGATTGTTCCTTTTAAAGACACCCTTTTTTACGTCTATAATAAAGTAGGATCTTTTTCTGCAGAAAGCAGAGCTAACGCTATTACTGAAAAAATCAGGAAACTTTATCATGATTCTTTTTTTGAAAGCGATTCGATTGTGGTTGTCCCTTCAGATATTTCTCAGGATATCACTTATAAAGGTGATTTGATTATAATGTCTGTTTTGGATATTGATGCCAAAGTCGAAAATGAAACCGCTGCTTTTATTGCAAAGCGAAATTTAACTTTAATAAAAAATGCTGTTGTTTACCAAAATGAAAATTATTCGCAGTTGCCAAAACGCTTTGGCTATACTGCCTTATTAATTTTAATAATCGGTTTGGTTTTATATTTTGTCGGTAAAATCTTTAACTGGATAAGATTCCGAATCTTAAAAAACAGCGACAGGTATTTCAAAGGTTTCAATTACAATAATATCAATATTTTATCGCCTCATAAGCAGCAGTTTGTATTGATGCGATTATTTGGTTTTATTAAAATCATCACCCTTATTTTTATTGTTTATCTTTCATTACCAGTTTTATTTAGCATATTTCCAGCTACAGAAGCGTATACAACGACTTTATTACGTTGGATTTTAACTCCTGCAAAATTGGCAATCATGGGTTTTGTAGACTTTTTGCCAAGTTTGATAACGATTATTGTCATCATTGTCATTTTTAGATATAGTATAAAAATTATCAAGTTCTTCTTTGATGAGATAAAAAAAGAAAACATAAAAATTGATGGATTTTATAATGATTGGGCAATGCCGACATTTAATATTATTAGATTATTAATGTACGCTTTTATGTTGGTTATTATTTTTCCGTATTTGCCAGGTTCAGATTCTCCAATTTTCAAAGGGGTTTCTGTATTTGTCGGTGTTTTGTTCTCTTTAGGTTCTTCAAATGCCATTGCCAATATGGTTGCGGGTTTAGTAATTACATATATGCGTCCGTTTAAAATTGGCGATTTTATTAAAATTGGTGATGTAAGTGGAGAAGTAATCGAAAAGACAGCTTTAGTAACCCGTATTAGAACTCCTAAATTCGAGGATATTACAATACCAAATGCGACAGTTTTATCTAGTACTTCAACTAACTTTTCGGCTAATACAAAACAAACAACTAATGGCTTATTAATTCATACTACTGTCACCATTGGGTATGATGTACCGTGGAAGGATATTCATAAAGCATTAATTGATGCGGCTCTAAAGACAGATATGACAGAGAAAACCCCAGAGCCTTTTGTTCTGCAAACAAGCTTGGATGATTTTTATGTGTCATATCAAATAAATGTTTATACGAAAGAACCTACAAAACAGCCAAGGATTTATTCGTCGCTGCATCAGAACATTCAGGATTCTTTTAATGCTGCAGGAATTGAAATTATGTCGCCACATTATAGCGCGTTACGTGACGGAAATACTACAACAATTCCTGAAAATTATTTGAAACCTGACTATGAAGCTCCTGCATTCAGTTTTAAAAAGAAGGATTAATAAAATGGTAATATATTGATATCGTGATGTTAAATTTAAATTTTAACAGTTATTCGTTTTGTAATTTAATTTATAAAATTTAATTTTAGGTTGAATTTTTATCAACAGATTATTTGATTAGATATAGAATATCTTGATAAATGCAATAAAAATTCAATTACAAAGTTTTTATCTGAATTGATTACCTACTTAAATTATTAAAGTTAAAGAGTTTTAGAATTTAAAAAAAAGGAGGGCTATGAAAAAGAATAAACTGAGTCAAGAACAAAGTTTACAAGTATTTTCGAATATGATATCAAATAAGGTTCATAAAGGATTTAAACTTGAAGAAAGAAATGACAAATTGCTTTTTGCGGTTCTTTCTAAAGGAGGAAAGGTTGTTAATCATGGTTTAAATTTCACCATTTTTTGCTTAACCTTAGGATTGTGGTCATTTGCCTGGTTATATCTAACCCTACAGGCATCTAAAGAGAAAAAAATATTGGTTGCTATCGATGAAGATGGTTTCCCGTTTGAAGAAAGATGTTTGGTTGCTTAACATTTAAATTGCAAAAGGAAAATTCCAAATTCCAATAGGATAATCGCTATTGGAATTTGGAATTTTTTTATAATTAAAGTTTATCCTTTAAATAAACTCCTGTAACGGATTCTTTTACTTTTACAATATCTTCAGGTGTTCCTACTGCCAGTAAATGCCCACCATTCTCTCCACCTTCCGGGCCTAAATCAATAATCCAGTCGGCACATTTTATTAAATCAAGATTGTGTTCAATTACAATTATCGAATGTCCTTTTTCGATTAAGGCATCAAATGACTTTAATAGTTTTTTAATGTCGTGAAAATGTAAACCAGTTGTTGGTTCATCAAAAACAAATAACGCCTTATCTTTTGTGGCTCCTTTTACTAAAAAGGAAGCTAATTTAATACGCTGCGCTTCACCGCCAGAAAGTGTAGAAGAAGATTGTCCCAACTGCACATATCCTAAACCAACATCTTGTAAAGGCTGTAATTTTTGAGTGATTTTGGTTTGTTTGTTTTTTTCAAAAAAAGCAATCGCATCATCAATAGTCATCGTCAGAATATCATTGATATTTTTTTCATCAAAATTGATTTCTAAAATTTCTTTTTTGAAACGTTTCCCTCCACAAGTTTCACATGGTAAAGAAACATCGGCCATAAAGACCATTTCGACGTTTATAGAGCCTTCTCCTTTACAAGTTTCGCATCGGCCTCCATCAACATTAAAAGAAAAATGTTTAGCCTGATAACCTCTTATTTTGGATAATTTTTCTTTGGCATATAAATCACGAATGTCGTCATAAGCTTTTATGTATGTTACCGGATTCGATCGTGAACTTCTTCCAATCGGATTCTGATCTACATATTCAATATGTTTTATCTGAGAGAAAGAACCTTTTATTTCGGTAAACTGACCCGCTTTTTCGGCTGCATTTTCCAGTTTTTTCTGTATAGCAGGAAATAAAATTTTCTTGATTAAAGTACTTTTTCCGCTTCCTGAAACTCCGGTAACAACCGTTAAAACATCTAAAGGAAATGTAACATCAATATTTTTTAAGTTATTTTCTCGCGCGCCAACAATATCAATATGATTTTTAAATTTTCTTCTTTTCTTCGGAACAGAAATTTCCAAATCTCCATTCAGATATTTCGCCGTTAAAGATTCTGATTTTAAAATTTCATCATACGTTCCCTGCGCCACTAAATTTCCTCCAAAAGTTCCTGCTTCCGGACCAATATCAATAATCATATCGGCAGCTTTCATGATGTCTTCATCATGTTCCACTACAATAACAGTATTTCCTAAATCGCGAAGTGAGAGTAAAACCTTAATAAGTCGCTCTGAATCTTTGGGATGCAGTCCAATACTTGGTTCATCCAGAATATACATCGATCCAACCAAACTACTTCCTAATGAAGTGGCGAGATTAATACGTTGTGATTCTCCTCCGGAAAGTGTCGAAGAATTTCTATTTAGTGTAAGATAATCTAAACCAACTTCAGTTAAGAACGATAAACGATTGTTGATTTCAACCATCAAACGTTTCGCAATTTGCTGTTCGTATTTGTCTAATTCAAGATCTTTGAAAAACGTAACTAAATGTTTAATTGGAAGATCGACTAAATCTGAAACTGTTTTTCCGCCAATTTTCACATAAGAAGCTTCTTCTCGTAAACGTTTTCCGCGACAGGCATGACATTTTGTTTTTCCACGGTAACGAGATAGCATTACGCGGTTTTGAATCTTATAATTTTTCTCTTCTAATTCCCTAAAGAAATCATTTAACCCTTGAAAATATTGATTTCCTTTCCAGATTAAATCTTTTTGATCTTCTGTTAACTGAAAATAAGGTTTATGAATAGGAAAATCGAATTTGTAGGCATGTTTTACCAATTCGTCTTTGTACCAGCTCATACTTTCTCCTCTCCAGGGATAAATAGCACTTTCAAAAACGGATAAAGAGGTATTAGGAACCACTAAATCGGCATCAATACCAATTATATTTCCGTAGCCTTCGCAAACCGGACACGCACCATAGGGATTATTGAAACTGAATAAATGTACATTGGGTTCCAGGAAAGTAATTCCGTCCAACTCGAAATTATTCGAATAGGTAAATCTTTTATCTGAGTTTAATTCCTGTAAATAACAAATCCCTTTTCCTTCAAAAAAAGCAGTCTGCACGGCATCGGCTAAACGATTATAGAATTCTTCTTCTTCTTTAACAACAATCCTGTCAATAATTAACAGAATGTCTTTATTGTCTAATTTGTGGATTTCTGTTGGTGTAAATTCATCTAAACGAACCATTTCGTTATCAACCAAAATACGGGCAAAACCTTGTTGCAAA
The DNA here is from genome assembly GCF_001427905.1 of Flavobacterium sp. Root420. Classification (GTDB taxonomy): domain Bacteria; phylum Bacteroidota; class Bacteroidia; order Flavobacteriales; family Flavobacteriaceae; genus Flavobacterium. Next base: position 514,130 of record NZ_LMEF01000001.1, on the reverse strand, counting down.
AGTACTTTTAGTTTATCTTCAAGTTGTCTTCCTTCTTCTAAATGAATAGGAGAAAGCAGCAGCCATTTGCTGTCTAATTCTAATGTTTTTACATCAGCAACAACATCGGTAACGGTATTTTTTTTGACTTCCTGTCCCGAAATAGGCGAAAAAGTACGACCGATTCTGGCGAATAAAAGTTTGATGTAATCGTAGATTTCAGTTGAAGTTCCAACAGTCGAACGCGCATTGGTTGTATTAACTTTTTGCTCAATAGCAATTGCAGGCGCAATACCTTTGATGTATTCTACTTTTGGTTTGTCAAGACGACCAAGGAATTGACGTGCATATGATGATAAACTTTCTACATAACGACGTTGTCCTTCGGCGTATAAAGTATCAAATGCCAAACTTGATTTTCCTGATCCTGAAAGACCTGTGATTACAACAAGTTTATTTCGGGGAATAGCGACATCTACATTTTTTAGATTATGTACCTGCGCTCCTTTAATTATAATATTATGTTTTGGGTCGAGTTTTGAAAGATCAATTTGCATAAAAAAAGTCAATTTTTACAAAAGTAATCAATTTTGAATTGTGTTTTGCTAATGAGATTGTTCCAAATTTTAACTAATTGCGTAGAGTGTAATTCATTAAAAGTCAAATTTGTCAATAATTTTTGTTTCAGGCAGATTTTGCAGATTTAAGCAGATTTAAATTTAAAATAAATAATCTGCGCTCATCTACTTAGATCTTTTTAAATCTGCGTGAAAAGCTTTGGAGACTTGCTATTAAACATAGCCCACGGTTTCAACCGTGGGAGCGCAATGTATTATCCCAATGTATTATCACAATATATTATCACAACAGATTATCACAATCCGTTCCACGGTTGAAACCGTGGGCTATGTTAGAATAGGAGGGATGCAAATTTACTATACTAAATCTTATTCACTAAATACTTGTATTTTCAATACAAAATAAGCTATTTTAGAACTGTTTTTATAATAATCAATACCAATCGTAATTTTGAAAACAAAACTATCTGCTCTATTCTTTTTGGTGAGTTTTTTCCTGTTTTCACAGGAGTTTCCGCCAATCGTAAAATATTCTTCTGCTGTATATGGCGCCGGAAACCAAAGTTGGATGATTTCCCAGGATGATCAGAACTATTTATATTTTGCCAATAATGATGGTCTTTTAGAATATAATGGAACAACCTGGCAATTATATAAGGCTCCAAATGAAACGATTATTCGTTCGGCAAAAGTAATTGGGAACAAAATTTATACGGGTTCTTATATGAGTTTTGGTTTCTGGACCAGGCAAACTAATGGCAAACTAAAATATACTTCGCTTAGCGACTCGATCAAAAGTAAAATATTAGACGACGAGCAGTTTTGGAATATCCTGAAATACGATCAGTGGATTTTGTTTCAATCTTTAAACCGAATTTATATTTACGATACTAAAACAGGAAAGTTTAAAATTATTGGACCGAAGAATGGTGTTATAAAATCATTTGCACCAAAAAACGCCATCTATTTTCAAACCATAAAAGAAGGGCTTTTTGAAATTGAAAGCGGAAAAGCAAAATTAGTTTCAGATGATCCATTTCTCAAGAAATTTACTATTGTGAATGTTTTTACAACAGATGATGGCTTGCTGATTCAAACACAATTGGATGGTATTTATAAATTAGTTGGGAATACTTTAACCCGATTTGCAACAGATGTTGACGCCGAATTAAAGTCCAGTTTCGTCTATAGCAGTCAGTTGCTACAGGACGGAAGTTTTGCTTTGGGAACGGTTTCTAACGGAATTTTTATTTTATCAGATAAAGGAAAACTAAAATACCATATTACTCAAAGTAAAGGTTTGAGTAATAATACCGCCTTATCGCTTTTTGAAGATAAAGATCAAAATTTATGGGCCGGATTGGATAACGGAATCAATTGTATTAATATTAATTCACCAGTCCACAGTTTTACAGATGATTCCGGAGTTTTGGGAACCGTTTATGCATCTGCAAATTTTAATGGAAGACTGTATGTTGGAACAAATCAGGGATTGTTTTGTAAACCTAACCAAAATAATGGAGAGTTTAAATTTATAAATGGTACAAAAGGGCAGGTTTGGTCACTTTTTGTATATGATAATACCCTTTTTTGTGGACATGATTCGGGAACTTTTATTGTCACAAATGATTCGGCGAGAAATATATTTCCTTCTTCAGGAACCTGGAAGTTTGAACCTGTTCCGAATACTAAAAATCAATTGCTTCAGGGGAATTATTACGGAATATCGGTTCTCGAAAAAATAAACAATCAATGGGTTTTCAAAAATAAGATCAAAGGTTTTGATTATTCTTCAAGATATTTTGAAATTACAAACAATTTAGATGTTTATGTAAGCCATGAATATAAAGGAATTTTTAGGCTGAAATTAGATAAATCGTTATTAAAAACACACGGGTTTTATACGTATAAATCTCCGCAGAAAGGAAATAATGCAAGTTTGACTAAATTCAATAATCAGATTTATTATGCTTATAAAGGGGGGATTTTTAAGTTAAATCCAAAAACGAAACTCTTCGAAAAAGATAATTTACTGAGTTCTATTTTCGAGAAAGATGAATATACTTCAGGTAAATTAATTGTCGACAATTCGAATAAAATCTGGTTATTCTCCAAAAATTATATTCATTATTTCTCGGCAGGTAAACTAAGCAATCAATTAAAGCAAAATGTAATTCCGATTCCATCTTCCTTAACCAATTCGATGCTGGGTTATGAGAATATTACCCAAATTTCAAAATCGACATACTTAATTGGCACAACTGATGGTTATTACACCTTAAATATTGATGATTTAAGTTTTAAAAATTACACTGTTTTCATTACTGATGTTGCAATTAACAAGCAAAATGAAACGCTGAATAATGTTGAAATTCAAAAAGAGGGAAGTTTTCATTCAAATGAAAATAATATCACTTTAAATTATACCGTTCCCGAATACAACAAGTACATCAATTCTGAATATCAATATTTATTAGAGGGATTTCAAGATAACTGGAGCGAGTGGAGTACCAAAGCCACTGTGAATTTTAAAAATTTATCTCCCGGAAAATATACCTTTAAAGTAAGGGCGCGCTACGCCAATACGATTTTACAAAATACAGCTACCTATACATTTGTAATTTTAAAGCCTTGGTATTTGACCAATTTGGCATGGTTTATTTATTTTTTACTGATGCTAATAATGGCCTATTTTATCAATAAAGCTTACAGAAATTATTATCACAAACAAAAAGAGAAATTAATTGAAGAGAATAATCTTTTGCTTGAAATAAAAGAATTAGAAAATGAACGTCAATTAATGAAGCTTAGAAACGAACAGCTTTCTCAGGATGTTGATACAAAAAATCGTGAATTGGCAGTTTCAACCATGAGTTTGAATAGCAAAAATGAATTATTGGCTTTTATAAAAGAAGACTTGAAGAAAACGAATCAAAATGATAGTAATAATATCAAATCTGTAATTAGTACGATTAATAAAAATATTACTGAAGAAGATTCCTGGAATGTTTTTAAAGAAGCTTTTGACAACGCAGATAAAGATTTCTTAAAAAGAATCAAACAATTACATCCTTTACTTACTCCAAACGATTTGCGTCTTTGTGCGTATTTACGATTAAATCTTTCTTCTAAAGAAATCGCTCCTTTATTCAATATTTCGGTTCGAAGCGTTGAGATAAAAAGATATCGTTTACGTAAAAAAATGGATTTGCAGCACGAAATCGGTTTAGTCGAATATATTATGGCTGTATAGGGAATCCTAAAATGACTTCAAAAAACTATACATTACCTCAACATTAACGTTTTATTGAGCTTTTGTAATGTTTTTGTTAAAAAAATTAACATTCTGAATTTATAGTTAAATCAAGCTGTATTTTAAGATATATTGAATTAACGTATTGTTTTTTTATGATGTATGTTTTTTGTTGAGGTTAATTTTAGCGTTTTCCTAATTGGATCGGATAAATTTAGCTTTCAATAAAAACTAACTAATTATGAAATCAAAATTATTACTAACCGTACTATTACTGTTTACATCTTTTGCATTTTCGCAGACTTTTGATGTTAGCGGAACTGTACTAGATGGCTCGGGATTATCACTGCCGGGCGTGAATGTAAAAGTTAAAAGTTCTTCACAAAGTACAACCACAGACTTTGATGGCTCTTTTAAATTATTAGGAGTTCCAAAAGGGACTCTAATTGTTTTCAGTTATATCGGTTTTAAAACGCAGGAAGTTGCCGTTTCCGGAACTAACATAACAGTTAAAATGAGCGACGATGCGAGATCTCTTGATGAAGTCGTTGTGATTGGTTATGGAACTCAAAAGAAAAGAGAAGTAACCGGAGCAGTTTCGGTAGTTGACAGCAAAACGCTTGACATTTTAAAACCTATTAAAGTAGAACAAGCTTTGCAGGGAACTGTTTCCGGAGTAAATGTGACTACACAATCCGGAGCGCCGGGTGCAAAACTGGATATTCGTATTCGTGGTATCGCAACCAATGGAGAAAATGGTCCTCAAGCTATTATTGATGGTTATGTAGGAGACCTAAGTTTATTAAATCCAAATGATATTGAAACGATTACTGTTTTAAAAGATGCCCAAGCTGCCATTTACGGAACAATTGGTGCAAACGGAATCATTTTGATTACCACTAAAATGGGAAAGAAAAATTCAAAAACAAAAATCTCTCTTAATAGTTATTCAGGATTTCAGGAAGCTTCAAGAAAATTACCAATGTTGAACGCTACTGAATATGCTTTATTATTAAATGAAAGTTATGCAAATGGCGGAAAAGCACTTCCTTATCCAAACGTAAGTGGTTTAGGAAAAGGAACTGATTGGCAAAAAGAAGTTTTGGGTACAGGCGTTCCAATTTTAAATACTGATTTAACAATCTCCGGAGGATCTGAAAAGATTACCTATGCTATAAGTGGTTCGCATTTGGATCAGGAAGGTATCGTGGGTCAGGATAAATCAGGCTTTTTAAGAAATACAGCCAGAATCGCTTTAGGTGCTGATCTAAGTGATAAATTCAAAATAAAAACAAATGTAATTTATACTTATTTTAATAGAAAATCAATCAACGAAAACGGATTAGGATCTGTATTATTTAATGCCTTAAACGTACCGGCAACTATTGCTCCGTATGATGCAAATGGCGATTTTACTTTGGTGCCAAGCACAACAGGATTGGGAACAGAAATTATAAATCCGTTAGCACAGCTCGCGAACACTTACAACGATTATAATTTTAAAAAACTGAATGGTAATTTTGGTTTTGATTATAAAATTTTCAAAGGATTTGTTTTATCAAGTTCTATAGGATTTAATACTTCAAACAGCGAAGGGAAAACTTTTGGAAAACAAATCAGTTATGGCGGAAAAGTTTTTGATGTACAAAGAAGTTCTGTAACACAAACTGCCACAAATGACAATGATTATTCGTTTGATATTTACGGAACGTATACCGCAAAAATAGCAGAGAACCATAATATCACTGCTACATTAGGAAATACTATTTTTAAAACATGGGGAAATTCAGCTAATGCAACAGGATTTGATGTACCTAATAATTCATGGGAATATGCAGATCTTTCCTTAACCAGAGGATTACCAACGGCATTAAATACCGGTGGTTATGTTTACGACCAAAGAAGGCTTTCTTATTTTGGAAGAGCCCAATACGATTATAAAGGAAAGTATCTTTTATCAGCAATGATCAGACGTGATTCCTCTACAAAATTTGGTCCGGGAAATAAAGTAGGATATTTTCCATCATTTACTGCTGGATGGGTAGTTTCTGACGAAGGTTTCTTCGGAGAATCTAAAACAGTAAACTTCTTAAAATTCAGAGCCAGTTATGGTACTTTAGGAAATGATCAAATTCCTAACAATGGTTACTTGTCACTCTTAACGGGAGAAGCTACTTATGTATTTGATGGTAATTTAACAAGCGGAAAAGCAACAGGACAAATCCCTAATCCTGATTTGAAATGGGAAGAAGCTAAGAAGTTTGATGTTGGTTTAGATTTAAGATTATTCAATGATAAAGTGTCTGTAGTAGCCGATTATTTTATAGATACCAGAAATGATCTTTTGATACCCAATATTCCGGTTTCAGGAATTATAGGAATTGGTGCTCCGGGCGCAAGTGCTCCCACATTAAATGCAGGTTCGGTTAGAAATTCAGGTTTTGAATTTGCGATTGATTACAAGGAGAAGTTTTCAGATTCTTTTAGCATGAGTGTAGGTTATAATATAACCTTTATTAAAAATGAAGTGTTAGAAGTAAACAATGGAACCGGAATTATTGAACAAGGCGGTTTTGGGGTAGGGCAACCAGCGGCTTCACGTATGGAAGCCGGAAAACCAATAGGCTATTTTTACGGTTACAAAACAGATGGATTATTTCAGAATCAGGCAGAAGTTGATGCTCATCCATCACAATTAGCTTTAGGGGCAAATGCTGCACCCGGCGATATTCGTTATGTAGATTTAAATGGAGATGGTGTAATTGATACCAAAGATAAAACCAATATCGGAGATCCGATTCCTGAAGCTACAATGGGATTCAATTTTCAGTTAAATTATAAAAATCTTGATTTTGCACTTTACAGTTTTGCTTCAGTAGGAAATGATATGGTGCGTAATTACGAAAGAGTACTTTCTGATGCCAATCGCTTAGATTATGTTTTAGACAGATGGACAGGCGATGGAACAAGTACTACTGTACCTCGTGTAACTACAGGAGCAACGGCAAACAACGTACTTTCAGATTATTTTGTAGAAGATGCTTCATATTTCAGAATTCAAAACATACAATTGGGATATACACTTAACCCCAATGTAAGTCAAAAAGCAGGAATTACTAAACTAAGACTTTATGCAGGAGTAAATAATCTATACACATTTACCAAATATAAAGGCTTTGATCCGGGCTCTTCAGCAGGACCTACAAATCAGGATGGCGTTTCTCAATCACCAATTGGTGCCGGAATTGACTATGGGTTTTATCCAGTTCCAAGAACCTATTTATTGGGTTTAAACATTAATTTTTAATTTCAATAAAAATGAAAAAATATTTAATCACAACCATTATAACACTTACACTGTTCTCAACAATAAGTATTTCTTGTTCAGATGAATTTGTAAGTCCAAAACCGAAGTATTCTATAGATTCTGAAAATTATTTCAATTCAAAAGAAGACTATGATGATGCCTTAGTTGCTACTTATGATTTGCTGCAATCTTCATATGTAAATGTTTTGTTGGGAGAAATTGCTTCAGACAATACTTTATGTGGAGGAGAAAGCCCTACAGACGTAATTGGTTTTCAGCAAATAGACGATATGATTCACACACCGGTAAACAGCAATTTAAGAGATATCTGGAATTGGATGTTTGCAGGAGTTCAAAGAGCCAACTATATTCTTGAATTTAAAGATAAAACAGATTTTGAGGGAAAAAACCAGCTAATTGCAGAAACACGTTTTCTAAGAGCATATTACCAGTTTGAGTTAGTGAAATGGTTTGGTGGAATCCCGATGAAAGGAGATGTCAGATTTAAAGTTGGAGATGAAAAAACAGTAGCAAGATCGTCCGCTCAGGAAGTATATGCTTCTATCGAAGCCGATTTAATTTTTGCTGCAGCTAATTTATCTCTAACGCCATCTCAAAAAGGAAGAGTGACAAAAGGGGCAGCACAGGCATTATTAGGAAAAGCGTATTTATATCAAAATAAATTTGCACAAGCTGCAACAGTTTTGGATGCTGTAATTACTTCTGGAAAATATTCGTTGCAGACAGATTATAATGCCATGTTTGAATTAGATGGAGAAAACGGAACAGAATCTGTTTTTGAAGTACAATACACAGATGTTGAAGGTGCTGGTTTTACCTGTTTACAATGTAGTGAAGGAAACGTTGCTGTTGGTTTTAGTGGTATTCGTAACTATTCAGGACCATTGTTTTCTTCTGGGTTTAGTTTTAATATTCCGACCAAAGAAAGTGCCGATGCTTTTGAAGTAGGTGATAGACGTAAAGATGTTGCCATATTGGATATTGTGGCCTGGGCTGCAGCAAATGCTTCATTTGATGGAGGTAAAGGCGTGAGCTTCGGAAAAGGAAATGAAGACACAGGTTATTTCAACAGAAAATACCTTCCAAGAAAAAGAAGCGCTAATGCGGCTGGAGATTTGAACCTTACAAATCCGAACAATTACAGAGCAATCCGTTATGCTGACGTTTTATTAATGGCTGCGGAAGCATACAATCGAGCTGGTAATAATGATGCAAAAGCAAGAGAATATCTGAATCAGGTAAGAAGACGTGCTTTTGGAGACAACAATCATGATGTTTCAGTTTCAGGTGCAGCCTTGACTGATTTTATTTTGGCAGAAAGAAGAGTAGAACTTTTTGGAGAAGGACACCGTTTCTTTGATTTAGTAAGAACAGGAAAAGCAGTTGGAAAAATTCCGGGTTTTACAGCAAATAAAAACGAATTATTTCCACTTCCAATTGAAGAAATCCAATTTGCAAACGGAAACTGGCAACAAAACCCTGGATATTAAAAAAACACTATTATGAAAAAATTACATTTAATTATAAGTCTTTTCGTTTTAACAATATTTCTAGGTTGTTCAAGCGATGAAAGCAGCAATATTGATTTAGACGGTATAAGTGCGCCGGCCAATATATCTGCTTTGACCACTGTAACACAGGACAATTCAGGTAAAGTTACTTTTGTGCCTAAAGGCGAAGGCGTTACACAATATAAAATTAATTACGGTGACGGATCTCAGGAGTCTGCTTATTTTGGAACGGGTGGAACAACAACTCATACTTACAAAGAAGGTGTTTATCAGTCTAAAATCATCGCAATGGGAATTTCAGGAAAAACAACCGAAGTGACCCAGCAGGTTGTAGTTTCTTTTAGAGCTCCTGAAAATTTAAAAGCGGTTATAACAAATGATATATCAGTTTCTAAAAAAGTTACTGTAAAAGCAACAGCAGATTTTGCTTTGTTTTATGATGTTTATTTTGGAGAAACGGGAAAACCAGAACCTGTTTCGGCAAATAATGGAGAATCGGTTTCTTATATTTATAAAGAAGCAGGAACTTATACAATTCGTGTAGTTTCAAAAAGTGCTGCAATTAAAACAACGGAATATACGGAGCAATTTGCGGCTAAGCTTGTACTTAATCCGACGACTTCAGCGACAACTCCGCCTAACAGACCAGCCGGAAACGTGATTTCTATTTATAGTTCAAAATATACAAATGTGGCCGGAACTAATTTCTATCCAAATTGGGGCCAATCAGGAGGTTATTCAGAATTTGATTTGAATGGCGATAAAATGCTGAATTATACTAATTTAAATTATCAGGGAATTGCATTGGCAGATAATGTAACGGTTGATGTTTCAGGCATGGATTATATTCATCTTGATGTTTGGACAGCCGATTTAGAAAAATTAGAAACTTCTCTAATCAGTAAAACGAATGGCGAAAGACCAGTTACAAAAGATCTGATTGCAAACCAATGGACAAGTATTGATATTCCGATTTCAGCATTTACGAGTCAGACAAACTTTAAAGTAGCTGATATTTTCCAATTGAAATTAGTTGGAACTCCTGCAGGCAAAAACGTTTTTATCGATAATATTTATTTCTATAAAAATGGAGAAGCATTAAATGTTGCAGCACCAACGCCAACAAAAGCGGCGGCAGATGTGATCTCAATGTTTAGCGACGCTTATTCAAATGTGCCAATTGCAACATGGCGCACAGATTGGTCAGCGGCAACTTTAGAAGAAACAGCTGTAGCAGGAAATGCAGTGAAAAAATATTCCGATTTGAATTTTGTGGGTATCGAGCCAACTGCAACAATTGATGCTTCTGCGATGACACATTTCCATGTTGATGTATGGTCAGCTGATTTTACAGAATTCAGAATAAAATTAGTTGATTTTGGTGCTAATGGAGTGTACAATGGAGGCGGAGATGATAAAGAACACGAAATTAAAATTACGGCTCCTGCAAAAGGATCTTGGGTGAGTTTAGATATTCCTTTAACAGATTTTACAGGATTAACAACCAGAGCTCATATTGCACAGCTTATTTATTCAGGAAATCCTAGCGGAACACATACTATTTATATAGATAATGTTTATTTCCATAAATAAAATAAGCACTTTTTAAAGAGATTAAAATGAATTTACATTTTATAAAAAATAACAAAATGAAAAAATATAATAAATACTTCGTATTACTTTTCGCACTGCTGTTAGTGATAAGTTGCCAAAAAGATGATTACGCTTTTGGTGATTTGTCTGCACCAACAAATTTACAGGTTAAAGCTGAAATTGTTGGAAAAACAACCGCTGCTCCCAACGGAGATGGATCCGGAATGGTAAAACTTACTGCAACTGCAGATAACGCTATTTCATACAAATATGTGTTCACTGATGGTACTACAGAAAATGCACCAAGTGGTGTTTTTACAAAACGTTTTACCAAAACAGGATTAAATAAATATACGGTGACGGTTATTGCTTCAGGAAAAGGAGGTATTGCAACAAATACCACAATTGATGTTGAGGTGTTAAGTAATTTCAGCGATGATGAAGCGGTTCAGTTTTTAACAGCCGGAACTTCTAAAAAATGGTATTGGTCGGCGTCTGAGCCCGGACATTTAGGTGTTGGACAAAATGATGGAGATGCAACCAAAAACTATTATGCAAACTATTATATGGCAGGTGCTTTTGAAAAAGCAGGATCACCAAGCAGTAGTTGTTTATACGAGAACGTATTAACTTTCTCTCTTGAAGGTGAACAGCTGAAATTTGAATTAAATAATGGAGGATCGACTTTCTTTAATGCTGCTTTTGCAAGTGTGGCCGGAGGAAGCGGACCGGACGATTCTTGTTTATCCTACAATACGGCTGGTAAAAAATCAGTTTCATTGAGCCCTTCAGAATCTGTTGTGATGTCAAACCCAAATCACGCAACCCAAACCAGAGGAACGACAATGAATTTCTCTGATAACGGATTTATGGGGTATTATATTGGGCAGAGCTCCTACGAGATTCTATCGATTACAGCGAATAGAATGGTAGTGAGAGCAGTTATGGGTGGAAATCCGGCATTGGCCTGGTATCATATTTTTACCACTACAAAACCTACCCAGGCTCCACCGGCAGATTTTACAAAACTAGTGTGGTCAGATGAATTTAATACTGACGGAGCACCTGATGCTACAAAATGGAATTACGATTTAGGTAAAGGTGATAACGGTTGGGGAAATAATGAAAAACAGAATTACACCAACTCGGCTACAAACGTAATTGTACAAGGCGGAAGTTTGAAAATAACAGCTAAAAAAGAAGCTTCAGGCGGAGCTGATTATTCTTCTGCAAGATTAAAAACAGATGCTAAATTTGCCTTTACTTACGGAAAAGTTGAGGTTAAGGCTAAACTTCCAATCGGCGCGGGAACCTGGCCGGCAATCTGGATGCTGGGTCAAAATTATGCTACGAAACCATGGCCAGCGTGTGGAGAAATTGATATAATGGAGCATGTAGGGAATAATCAAAATGTAATTCTGAGTACGCTTCATTATCCGGGACACTATGGAGGAAGCGGAAATACAGGATCTAAAACAATACCAAATGTTTCAACCGAATTTCATGTTTATAAAGCGGTTTGGAGTGCGGCATCAGTTACAACATTTGTAGACGATGTTCAGATTCATTCTGTTCCTAATGATGGCTCTTTGCCTTTTAATAGTGACTTTTTCTTAATTCTAAATGTTGCAATGGGAGGTAATTTGGGAGGTAATATTGATGCGGCTTTCACGCAGTCTTCTATGGAGATTGATTATGTAAGAGTATATCAATAGATTATAGATTAATTAGTAATAATGAAATGAGAAGGTCAGTTTTAGGCTGACCTTCTTAATTTTTGTAAATTTAAAATGCTACTATGAAAAAAATAATGGTATTGCTATTAATTAGCAGTTTTTGTTTCGCACAAGAAGTAAAAAGGAAACTGGTTTGGGAAGAAAATTTCAACAATAAAAAACTAAACGAAAAAGACTGGAATTTTGAAGTTGGTGATGGTTGTCCTAATCTTTGTGGTTTCGGAAATAATGAAAGACAAATTTATACCAAAACAAACCACGAATTTAAAGATGGAAATTTTGTTATTGAAGCCAAAAAAGAAGAAAACAAATACACTTCGACCAAAATTACAACAAAAGGCAAAAAAGAATTCTTGTATGGCCGAATCGAAGCCAGAGCAAAATTACCAGTTGGACACGGTTTGTGGCCGGCGTTCTGGATGTTAGGTGCTAATATAGATGAAGTTCATTGGCCAAAAACCGGTGAAATAGATATACTGGAATACATTGGAAGAGATCCGGGCATGGTGTACACAACTTTGCATACACAAGACAGCCACGGAAATACAATCAACACAAAAAGAACTGCTTTTCCTAATATTGAAGAAGGATATCATGTTTACGCAATTGAATGGACGAAAGATAAAATTGATTTTTTTGTAGATAAAACTTTAGTTTATACTTTTAATCCTCCCATGAAAAATGAAGATACATGGCCTTTTGATAAGCCTTTTTACATAATTGTAAATTTAGCGATTGGAGGGAATTTTGGTGGCCCTGAAGTAGATGACAAGGTGTTACCGCAAAAATATTATGTAGATTATGTACGTGTATACCAATAATAAATTAAAGTAAAAAAAATAGATATAAGTGTCTTAAGTGTTTAGTTGTAAGTTATTTATGTCTATTTTTTTTATCCTTAAAATTTTTTAAATTTGATGTTTTAACGCAGTTTATCGATTAAGTTTAATTATTATTAATATTTTTTGATCTTTTTCTATTAATTATTCTCGTTTTTATTTGCTTTTTAAAATAATAATTTGTTAAATTTGGTCACGATATTAACATAAACAAAAAAAGATACGCCTATACAATAAAATTACTTTTTAGAAAAATTACTCCAAATTATAAAAACTAAAAAAGTAGTATTATGGCAGATCTGCATATTCCAGACGCTCTATTAGTAAAAAATTATATCGAAGGCAATGAAACTGCTCTTTCGATACTAATTAAAAGACATGAGTCTAAAATATATGGATTCATATATTCAAAGATTGCTGATAGAGATATTTCAAATGATATTTTTCAAGATACTTTTATTAAGGTAATCAAAACCTTAAAAAGTAATTCATATAATGAAGAAGGTAAATTTTTGCCTTGGGTTATGCGTATTTCTCACAATTTAATTGTAGACCATTTTCGTAAAACCAAAAAAATGCCGATGTATAGAGAAACAGAAGAGTTTTCTATTTTTTCTGTTATGTCTGACGATTCCTTGACTATTGAAGCTAAAATGATCGTAGATCAGGTCGAAGTTGACTTGAAAAGATTGATTGAAGAGCTTCCTGAAGATCAAAAAGAAGTATTGGTAATGCGTATGTATCAGGATATGAGTTTCAAGGAAATCTCTGAACTAACGGATGTTAGCATCAATACAGCACTAGGAAGAATGCGTTACGCCTTAATGAATTTGAGAAAAATAATTGATAAACATCAAATTATTTTAACCAACTAATACTATTTTGAAAATTAGCTCGTTATACTTTATATAAACATATTTATAGTATGGCGAAAATTTACTCTAAGAAGGAATTAGCTTCTAAAAATCTAAAACCTAAGAAAGAAGTTGTTTCTTTCTTGCTAAACTATTCACAAGCACTAACAGTTGTGAAAGTTAATGATAAAAGTTTTGAGATTATAGCTAATTAAACAGCCCACTATCTCAGTCGGATGTTTATTCTAAACCAAATTTATTTTGGTGTGAAAACTCACTATTTGTAGAAAATACAGATAGTGAGTTTTTTTATTCATCTAAATATTAAAGTAAGATTATTAATACGTTTTTTTTGTTTGTAAATTTTAATTGAGCACGTTTTTGTCTGATTTTTCTCGTGGTTTAGTTAAAATGTTATATTTAGGTTAAAATTTATTTGTTTATTCGGTATTTAGTTTTATTTTAGTTAAAAAAGTTGCTTTAAATGCGGGAAAATTACCGATTAAGGAAGTTTTTCTTATTAAAACAATTAAAAGATTAGATAATTAATGATGTGAAGGAAATAATGTTTAACCAAAATACCAATAATCTATGAAGAAAAATTACACTGACTTATTTTGTTTGTTTGTTGTGCGTTTTTAAATGTTTTTATGAAAAGCATTAATGCAATAAGTGATTTTTTAGAATTTCATTTCACCTAAAAATGTATTCTTTAATTAAAAAAATCGCTTTAAGAACCCAAGTGTATTTAACAACCAAATCAAGCCCAAATGAAGAAGAACCTACAGATAGTATCATTTTTTCTATTGATAACCATCGGAGCATTTGCTCAACAAGACCAGATCAAAGACGCTCAGTCTTTGTACGACAAGGGAAAAAGCCAGGAAGCGTTGGCTATTTTAAATAAAACAGAATATATGATCCTTAATGCATCTGATGAAAGTAAATCAGATTTTTATTTTTTAAAAGGAAATGTTTTAAAAGATTTGGCTGTAAAAAATATTGATGCAGCTAATAATTTCACATTAGCCTCTCAGGCCTATCAGGATGTGTTTTTATATGAAAATGAATCAGGAAAATTCAAATTTACCGTTAAAGCGAATGCGGCATTAAAAGAAATGAAATCAAGTCTTGTTAATGGTGCAGTGGCCGATTTTAATGCCGGTAAATTCAAAGAAAGTGCAGAGAAAAGCTATAAAGTTTATTTGTTTGATAAAAAGGATACATTAAACTTGTATAATGCAGCATCTTCTTCCATAAATGCCAAAGATTATGACTCGGCAATTAAATATTATGAAACCTTAAAAAAGATTAATTTTTCAGGAAATGGAGTTTTGTATATGGCTACAAACAAGAAAACAAAAGAAGAAGATGTTTTTGTTTCACCAAAAGCCAGAGAATCAGCTATTCAGCAAGGACTTTATGAAAAACCACGAACAGAGGCGGTTCCTTCGAGAAAAATAAGTGTTAATAGTAATTTAGCTTATTCTTATCTGGAGAAAAAAGATTATGCTAAAGCTGAGGTGATTTACAATTATGTTTTAGAGCTTGACCCTAATTATGTCGATGCTTATATCAATATGGCTTACCTTAAATTAGAGGAAAAAAAAGATATAGCTGATGAAATAGCAAATTTAGGAACTTCTGCAGGAGAGATGCAGAAATATGATAAGTTAAACGCTAAAAAAGATGATATTGCCCGCAGTGCGATTCCTTATCTTAAAAAAGCTCTTGCTTTAGAGCCTAAAAATACAGATGCAACAAAATCACTTTTAGGGATTTACAGATCCCTTGACATGACAAATGAATACAATGCTCTAAAAAGTAGCATGTAAAAAATAAAGAAGCTGCTAAATTTTCTTTTTAGCAGCTTCTTCTATAATTGATTTTTTACCGATCGTTCGGGTAATAATATCTTTCTCCAAACTCCACCCTCGAGCAGGCGAATATTCTCTTCCGTACCAAATAATCTGAAGATGTAAATCGTTCCATATTTCTCTGGGAAATAATCTTTTAGCATCTTTTTCAGTCTGAACCACATTTTTACCGTTCGAAAGATTCCATCGGTGCATTAATCTATGAATGTGTGTGTCAACCGGAAATGCAGGAACTCCAAAAGCCTGAGACATTACAACACTTGCTGTTTTATGCCCAACCGCTGGTAATTCTTCAAGCGCTTCAAAACTTTGCGGAACCTTTCCTTCATGTTTATCAATTAAAATTTGCGATAAACCATGAATTCCTTTCGATTTCATTGGCGATAAACCACAAGGACGAATAATTTCCTTAATTTCTTCAACTGACATTTTAATCATATCATACGGATTATCAGCCTTTGCAAAAAGTAATGGCGTAATCTGATTCACACGTACATCCGTGCATTGTGCCGAAAGTAAAACTGCGATTAATAAAGTGTAAGGATCTTTATGGTCTAATGGTACAGGTATAGTAGGGTAGAGTTCTTTTAACGTATTTATAACAAATTGTACGCGGGCTTCTTTATTCATTTCCGTATTTTTAATCTCGTAAAAATAGTATAATTTTAATGATGTGCCTAATCCAGCTTTCCGTTTCAACTCCTCATTGTTAAAGCAACATTTTTAAGCATTAACAAGAGCTTCCTCCGGTCGCTTTCTTAATGCAAAAAATGTAAGCTTTCACAATTCCGGGGTTTTCACTGCATTCTGGGGCATGGAAAAAAATTATGAGTTATAAGTTATGAATTATAATCTATCAGTAGATATTAAGTCAAATCTTGACTCTTTGCTCTTTTTTCTATGTTCTAAAAAAATCTAAAATCTAAAATCAACAATCTAAAATATCAAAATGACAACATTAAAGGCAGGCGATAAAGCACCAAATTTCTCAGGAGTAGATCAGGACGGGAAAACACATAAATTGGCAGATTATGCCGGAAAAAAATTAGTCGTTTTCTTTTATCCAAAAGCAAGTACACCTGGCTGTACGGCTGAAGCTTGCGATTTAAGAGATAATTTTGAGCGTTTTAAAGCCAACAATTATGAACTTCTCGGGGTTAGCGCCGACAGTCAAAAAGCACAAACAAAATTCAAGGACAAATACGAATTTCCGTTTCCACTTTTAGCAGATGAAGACAAATCAGTGATCAATGCTTTTGGTGTTTGGGGGCCAAAAAAATTCATGGGAAGAGAATATGACGGAATTCACAGAACCACTTTCGTAATCGACGAAAAAGGAATTATCGAAGAAGTAATCGAAAAAGTAAAAACAAAAGAGCACGCTTCGCAGATTTTGAAATAAAACTTTAGTTTCAGGTTAAGATTGTTAAACCACTGGTGAGAAAACTTGAAACCTGAAACAAAAAAAACTTGACCCGAGGCTGAAAGCCGAATTGGCGAAGCAAACAAAAAAAAATCCCAAGAAGAAAAGTATTTTCTTCTTGGGATTTTTTTTTATGTATTCTGTTCTAATTCCTTTTCCGGATGATATCCAAAAAGGTGATGTTCCTTTATAATTTCGGCAACTCCGGATGGAAGCATTGGTTCCCAACCTGTTTTTCCCTGACTGATCATTTTCAAAACTTCGCGTGAGAATACATTTAATATGTCTGGATTGTAATCTACAATATCAACCACTTTTCCGTTGAATTTAAAGAATTTATACAATTCTTTCATTCTTGGATGTACTTTCAGATTATCAGAAGTAATAATTTCACCATCTTCACCCAACATCGGATACAAGAACACTTTCATATCGCGGTAGAATAATTTTCCGAAAGCTTCCAGAATTCCACCACTTAAATGACGGTAGTATTTCTCATCAAAAATATCAACTAAATTGTTTACACCCATTGCTAATCCCATTCTGGCTTTGGTATAATTAGCAAAATATTCCACAACTTTATAGTATTCCTGGAAGTTCGAAATCATTACGGTCTGACCTAATGAACAAAGTAATTCGGCTCTGTCCATAAAATCACGCTCATCAATTTCACCATCCGAACGTAAATTCGAAAGTGTAATTTCAAAAACCACCAGTGTATTGTCTTTTTCTACCTTATTTTCATCAAGAAACATTTTTAATGATTTCTCATACATATCAAGGTTTACATTCGTAACCGGACGAAAACTTCCTCTAAAAGCAAGAAGATTTTTTTTGTATAAAACAGCTGCAGGTAAAACGTTTTTCCCGTCAGGATTAAACATTACGGCATCTGTCATTCCGTTTTTAACCAATTGTAAACTCATTAAACGATTATCAACATCAGCAAAACGAGGTCCTGAGAAGTTAATAGTATCGATTTCAAGCTGGTCTTTATCTAAGTGATCGTATAAATAACGTAGTAAACGTTTTGGATCATTGTATTTGTAAAAAGCACCATAAATTAAGTTTACACCTAAAATACCCAGTGTTTCTTGTTGTAGTCGGGCATCAGTTTCTTTAAAACGAATGTGAAGAATAATTTCGTTGTAAGCTTCGTCTGGTTCAATTTGGTATCGGATTCCAACCCAGCCGTGACCTTTAAATTGTTTGGCAAAATCAATAGTAGCAACCGTATTGGCATAACTAAAGAAAAGTTTGTTGGGGTGTTTTTCTCTACTTAAGCGCTCTTCAATTAGTTCACCTTCAAAGGTTAACATTTTTTTGAGTCGGTTTTCAGTAACGTAGCGACCGTCGCCTTCAATTCCGTAAACGGCGTCACTAAAATCTTTGTCATAGGCAGACATTGCTTTTGCAATAGTTCCCGATGAACCTCCGGATCTGAAAAAATGTCTTACTGTCTCTTGTCCAGCGCCAATTTCAGCAAATGTTCCGTAAATATTCTCGTTTAAA
Source organism: Flavobacterium sp. Root420 (assembly GCF_001427905.1). Classification (GTDB taxonomy): domain Bacteria; phylum Bacteroidota; class Bacteroidia; order Flavobacteriales; family Flavobacteriaceae; genus Flavobacterium. Next base: position 495,647 of record NZ_LMEF01000001.1, on the reverse strand, counting down.
TTAATGCGTAACGCTTTGTCTTTTATAGAAGGAATCTGTTCGATGACCTTGTCACCTTTGAGTTTTATTTCTGTACCCATTTTATTTTAAATAGATTTGTTACAAAGTTAGCAAATTAGGCTTCTAATGAAAGAGAAATAATCCTATTTTTGTAAAAAAAATAAGTTCAATTGAAGGTATATTTTTTAGGTACAGGTACTTCCCAAGGTATCCCGATTATCGGGGTCGATCATCCCGTTTGTAAAAGCACTGATGCTAAGGATAAAAGGCTCCGCGTAGCCATTTGGATTACATGGAATGAGCACTCCTATGTAATCGATTGCGGACCTGATTTCAGACAGCAAATGCTTTCGTGTGGCTGTCGAAAACTCGATGCAATTCTATTTACGCACGAACATGCAGATCATACGGCTGGTTTAGATGACATTCGTCCGTTTAATTTCCGTCAGGGCGAAATCCCTGTTTATGGACACGAACGCGTAATCGACAATCTAAAACGTCGTTTTGAATATGTTTTTGAAACCGTAAATAAATATCCGGGCGCCCCAAGCGTTAAAACAATCGAAGTCGTAAATAATGAACCATTTGTTGTTGGAGATAAAACGGCAATTCCGGTAAACGTAATGCATGGCGATTTGCAGGTTTTTGGGTATCGCATTGATGATTTTGCCTATTTGACTGATGTCAAAACGATTGAAGAGGTCGAAATTGAAAAATTAAAAAACCTGAAAGTTTTGGTGGTGAATGCTTTGCGTGTTGAACCTCACGATACACATTTTAATTTGCAGGAAGCACTTGATTTTATAAATTTGGTCAAGCCAGAAAAAGCATATTTAACGCATATTAGCCATGTTTTAGGATTTCACGAAGAAGTACAAAAACAACTTCCGGAAAATGTATTCCTGGCTTATGATAATTTAGAAATTACAATTTAAATATAATTACACAAAATGAAAAAATCCTTAATGCTTTACCTTTTTATCCTTGCGATACTAATGAATATTTTTACTTATATGTTTTATAGCAGAGAAGTAAAATTTGGACAGGAACGATATGATAAAACTACTAAAAAGCTTAGAGATAGTATAAATTCGGTGTCAGGAAAATTAGCCGACGCCGATTATTTTTCTTTAGAACACAATGAAAATGCTCAGAATTACTTTGATAACAGCGCATCTGGAGGTAAAGTAATTTTATATGAAAAATTGATTCCGATTGTTACCGAAAAACTATTGGACCTAAATGCCAATCCAAAAGGGAATCCTTACACAGGTCAGGATAAAATTGGTCCAAACAAATTTATCATCAATAAAGTCAAAATTTTAAACCACAGATGGATCATTGCCGATTATAGTAATGGAGAAATTTGGGGAGAAGTCTTGTTAAAATATTTTGTTAATGACGACGAAAGCATTAATTTTGAAGTAAACCAAACGTTATTATATCAAAAATAGGATTTAATGTCCTTGATATTTTAATCTTAAATTAATGGGACATATGAAGAAGCTATTTTTATTTTCGTTTATAATCTGTTTATCATTCTCTTGTGCTAAAAAAGTTTCTGAGGAAAAGAAAACGGTAAAAGAAGAAACAAAACCTGCCGTTGTAGTTGGTGGAGATTCTGATGAACATGGCTGTAAGGCTTCTGCAGGCTATACTTGGTCAATTCTTAAAAAGAAATGTATTCGAATTTTTGAAAACAGCACTAAACTTTCTCATGCTGAAGACGGTAAAACCTACACGACAGTTGCTTACGTCATTTTTGATGGAGATAAAGCCGAACTATTCTTAGATACTCAAAAAGAATCTATTATTCTGGAACGAAAATCCGAAGGAGATTCCTGGGTAAAAGATGATCTACAGCTAATTCCCTGGAAAGGATATGTCTTGAAAAGAGGCGATAAAATTATTTATACAGGTCAATAGTTCTATACACATAAAAAAGGCGAGAAAAATATTTCTCGCCTTTTTTATTATAAAGCTTTCAGAATCTTTTTCAGTTAATTGCTAATTTAGAAATCCGGGATTTTATTTATTAAACTATTTCTTTTATAAAATCAGAAGTAACAACCTGAGCAAATTCTTCATTCAAACTTGCTAAAGCAGTTTGGTGAATTGTTTCTGCAGAAAAATCTTCTCCGTTTATGCCCTTCTTATTAAAAGTTGCTGTTGCATCCGAAACCAAATAGGTTGTATAACCAAAGTTTCCTGCCATTCTGGTAGTGGTAGAAACACAATGATCGGTTGTTAAGCCTACAATCACAAGATTTTTTATTTTTGCATCATCAAGCAACTCTTTTAAGTTTGTTCCGATAAAAGCGCTGTTTACGTGCTTTTTGATGATGGTTTCACCTTCAATCGGTTTTACAACATCCTGAAATTCATTACCCGGATTTGTTTCATTTAAAATCGAATTCGGATTAGATGAACAATGTTGTATATGGAAAATGGGTAGTTTTTTAGCTCTCCAAATTTCAAGAAGCTCACCAGCCTTTTGTTCTGCATTTACATTATTACGATCACCGCCCCAATAGGAAACATCGTTAAACCCTTTTTGAATATCGATTAAGATTAATGCCGGATGATCAAGTTTTGTAGTGTTCATTTTTTTAAAGGATTTAGATTGTAAACTGCGACTGAAAACTGTAAACTACCCCACAAGCCAATTCTTAAAATCAAAGAAATTTTGAGGTGCAACTCCATGCCCAACAGGATATTCTTTATAAGTAATAGGAATATTCAGGTTTTCTAAAGCAGCAGGTGTTTTTCTTGCCCAATCCACCGGAATTACCTGATCGACAGTTCCGTGTGAAGCGAATATCTTTAAGTTCTTGAAGTCGTTTTTCTCGAAACCTTCTTTAATAATTTCATGATTAAAATAGCCACTCATGGCCACTACTCTTTGAACTTTTTCTGGGTAAGAAAGCGCAATGGAATAACTTAAAATGGATCCCTGACTAAAACCAATCAAAGTGACATTGTTAGCATCAATAGGATAATTAACAACTAATTCGTCAATGAATTTTGCAATTAAATCACGTGAAGTTTTGGCTTGTTCGTTATCTGAAAATTTATTCTGATCAGCATCGAAGTTGATCGCATACCACGCATATGCTCCATATTGTAAATCATAAGGTGCTCTTGCTGAAATGATATAATAATTATCAGGAAGTTCAGTCGCAAATGAGAACAAATCGGCTTCGTTGCTGCCGTATCCGTGTAATAAAATCAAAACGGGATTTTTATCTAAAATAACTTTTGGTTCCTGTATTTTATATTCTAAAGATAGATTCATGTTTTTAATTGTGAATTGTAAGTTGTGAATTGTAAATCATCAACTTTGTCAAAGGTTAAAATTTTGAAAAAGATATTGGAATTTGGAATTTAAAAGATTGGAATTTTACTATCCGATAGATTTAAACCATTTTTGAAAAAGATTTCCAACTAACGGAATTGGTCTTGTCTGACCCTGGATCGCACTGAAAATCCCGTAGGTCCATAAAATCGAAATACAGATCCACATTGGGAAAGTAATCATAAAGCTGTCAAAGTTACTGATAATGGCTCCGAAGGAAATAAAAGTTAAAGACAAACCCAAAGCCTGACGGATATGAAAAGACGCAAAACTATTTTTATTTTCAGAGTTCATCGACATCGCAATTAAAACACCAATGATCAAAATATAACTGGTAATGGCGATTGATTTTCCCTCTTGTATTGAATTATTCATTTTAATTATTTTGTAATAACAAGTTTGTTTTGATTTAAAATTCCGTAAACAGAACCTTTGATTTCAGTTCCTAAAAAAGCAGAATTTTTAGATTTCGAAAGAATGTTTTCTTTTGTGAAAGTTGATTTTCCTTCAGGAGTAAAGAAAGTAAAGTTGGCTTTAGAACCTTCTGTAATCGTGTTGTTTTCAATTCCGAAAACTGCTTTTCCGAATGTTAATTTTTCGATTATAATTTCTAAAGGCAAAACGGTTAACAAAGCTCCAAAAGCACTTTCTAGCCCAATTGTTCCATTTTTGGCGGTATCAAATTCCATTTTCTTGAATTCAATGTCAATCGGATTATGATCTGAAGTAATCAGGTCAATTGTCCCGTCTAAAACTGCGTTTACAAGAGCAGTTCTGTCGGCTTCAGTTCGCAATGGTGGTGTTACTTTATATCGGGTGTCAAAACCTTCTAGTTTTTCATCGGTTAAAACTAAATGATGTACCGAAACACTACAGGTTACCTGTAATCCTTTTGCTTTAGCTTCTTTAATTAATTCAACTGATTTTGCAGTAGAAATTGTCGGAATATGAAGTTTTCCTCCGGTATATTCTAATAAAAATAAGTTTCGGGCAACTTGTAGTTCTTCAGCTAAATTCGGAATTCCTTTTAAGCCTAATTTTGTCGAAACAATTCCTTCATTGGCAACTCCGTTTCCTTTGATGTTGGCATCTTGCGAATATGCAATTACCAAACCGTCAAAATCCTGAACATACTGTAAAGCAATTTTTAAAAGATTGGCGTTGTCAAGACTTTTATTATAATCTCCAAAAGCGATTGCGCCTGCTTTTTTCATGTCAAATAATTCGGCCATGTCTTTTCCTTCACTGGCTTTGGTTAAAGCACCGATTGGAAAAAGTTCTGTCGCAAAACCATTTGCTTTGTTTTTTACAAAATTGACCTGCGATTGATTGTCGATAACAGGGAAGGAGTTAGGTTGTAAAGCCACGCCTGTAAAACCACTTTTTGCAGCAACATTCAATCCGTTTGCAATTGTTTCTCTGTCTTCGTAACCTGGTTCTCCAAAAGAAACACTGCTATCAAACCAACCCTGAGAAAGATGTAGATTATCAAATTTTACTTCGGTTGTATCATCAATATCAAGAATTGAAGTTCCTATTTTTTCAATTAAACCATCTGCAATTAAAAGATCAACGGTCTGGTTATGAAACGGACTTTTTGAATCGATAATTTTGGCGCTTCTGATGATTATTTTCATATGTAGATATTTACTTTAATAAAATTATGTTTCAAACATTAAGGCTTAATCTTCTTGAATCATAAAAATTTTTAAGTTTTTCCTTTATTAACTTAATATCTTAATGCTAAAAAAAAATTATTTAACGAATTTGATAATCGCCATTTCTAATGCTAAAAATAACAGTGCAAAGATAACAAACCATTTCCAAATTTGGCTGTCAGTTCGCTCAGTTTGTAAGGTATTAAAAATGGTCGAAATGGTATCGGCAGTTTTAAAATCAGAAACCACATTTGTATTGACCTGACTCAAATCGCTTTCGCTTCGTTTGTAATTGAAACTCAGGTTTTCAATCGATTCTTTTTTATCAAAAACAGTATAATTTCCAGCCGTTTCCGGAAAATCATTGAACGTTAATTTTACTTTGTTATTCAAAATTTGCTGGATCGGAATGAACGAATCTTCATTTCCTTTTACTTCCAAAATGGCATCTTTTGTCAATAAAACATCTACAAAATAAGGCTGATTATTGCCAATTGTCAAAGCGTTTACACCTGTTTTTTGATTGTTTTGTCCCATTTTATAAAAAAGAGGAACGATCAACGGTGATTGCTGAAAGTTTGAATTTTCCGAATTTATTGGCGCTGAAAAAACAGTGATTCCAGAAACCGGATTTTGAATCGCCGTTACAAATACACTTTGATCTTCATAAGATAAAACTGCCGGATAAGGACTTGAAATATCAAAAGAACTGTTTGTTTTTGGATATTGAAAATTAGTGATTTTATTCTCGAAAACTCCTGAAAATAAAGGATGATCAAAGTTGATTTTGGTAATTAACCTGCTTTTAGTTTCAAGGTTTCTAAACTGAACTTTTCCAAAATTCCCAAGAAAAGAATTGATATTTGAAACAGAAGTCTTTTCAGAAGGAATGATAACCAAATTTCCGCCTTTAGAAACAAATGCTTTTAAAGTGGTTTGCAAAGCTTGTGGAACTTCAACTAATTCATTCAGAATAATGGTGTTTTGTTCTTCAAGACTGTTGTAATCTAAACTGCTGATGGAATAATTATGGTAATTGAATTCGGCTGAAGTATAAATTCTGGATAAGAAATTACTCTTTTCAGGTTCTCCAATGCTGATAACGTTTGTTTTTTTCGCTTTTGAAATGCTGAAATACAATTTGTTGTCGTAAGTCAGGCCATTATCTTCGATAGTTACATAACCGTGAAATGCCTCTTTTGGAATTGTAAAATTGATTTCCTTTTTCTTCTTATCAAAATTAATAATTGTTTTGGCAATGAGTTTATTTTGATTGTATAATGCCATCGAAATAGGTTTAAAATCATTGCCATAAGCCGATAAATTTATTCCGATTTCATAAAAATTTCCTAATGTCTGATTGATAAAAACGCTGTCAATAGCAACATTGTTTTTTTGTTCAGCTTCCGGAATAATGAAATAAGGTTTCTCTTCAGAATAGATGTTTTTTATATCCTTTTCAGCTAAGCCAACAGCATCAGTAATGATAATAATATCTTTTTTATGTGCCGATTTATGCGCTTTTATTTTTGCCATTATTGCCGAAAGTTCAAAAGGCGTTGCACTGTATTTTAAATTCTGTAAAGCACTTTTAGAAGATTTTATATCCGTATTCCAGTAATTCTCAGTGTTGGTTAATAACGAAAACTGAGCGGTTTCTGGCGTATTTTCCAATAATTCCTGAACGGCACGTTTCAATAATTCACCTTTTTTACCCTTGGCCTGCATACTAAACGAATTGTCTAAAATGATATACATTTCGTTTGATGCATTTTTACTGTCTTTAGCTTCAAAAAAAGGCTGCGCAAAAGCTACGATAACGCAGGTCAATAATAACAATCGGGTTGCGAGTAATAATCTTTTCTTGATTTTAGAACTTTTACGCGTCTGAACAGCAAGTTCTTTTAAGAATTTGACGTTCGTAAAATAAGAAGTTTTAAAACGTCGTAATTGAAATAAATGCACCAAAATTGGAACAATCAATAAAAACAGAAAGTATAGAATTTCGGGGTGTTTAAAATGCATTCTGGCTTCGATTTACTTCACTACGTTTTGTAGATGCTGGTCAAAAATACAAATTTTTAGTTAAACCATATAAGTAATATAAGAGATTATAAGCAAGCCAAAAATTAAACTGAACTTAATATTACTTATATGGTTTGAAAGATTAAACTGAATTGGAATAATGTAACTTTAGATAATTCATTTGTAACAAAAAATATAATTTCTAACCATATTATTGAGTATTTTAGCATATTCAAAAAACCACAAAAAAACATGAAAGGATTATATATGCTTCTTTTTTCGGCGTTAGCTTTTACCACTCAGGCCCAGAATAAATTTAATTTATTGATAGGGACTTACACGAATACTTGCCAAAGCAACGGAATTTATATTTATGAATTCGATGCTTCTTCAGGTGAATTTAAGTTTAAAAATTCTTCAGAAGGTATTGTAAGCCCTAGTTATTTATCGGTTTCGGCAGATAATAAATTTATATATGCAGTAAACGAAAACGGAACTCAGAGTACAGTAAGTGCTTTTGGATATAATGCAAAATTAGGAAAAGTTAACTTTTTAAATAAAAATGATGCTTTAGGTGCTGATCCTTGTCATTTAATAAATGATAGTAAAAATGTAATTGTAGCCAATTATTCTGGTGGTAATATTGTAGTTTATAAAAAGAATGCTGATGGAAGTATTTCTACAGTACAACAAGTAGTTCAGCATGAAGGAAAAGGGCCTAATGCGGGACGTCAGGAAAAAGCACATGTTCATATGGTTGTTTTTTCTCCGGATAAAAAGTTTATTTTGTCTAATGATTTAGGTTTAGATAAGGTGTTTATTTATAAATACAATCCGAATTCTAAAAATGAAATGCTGACATTAAAAGGAAGTGTTGATGTAAAACCAGGAAGCGGACCAAGACATTTGACGTTTAGTAAAGATGGTAAATTTGTTTATCTAATCCAGGAATTAGATGCAACGCTGACAACTTTTAGCTATGATAAAAACGGAAGCTTAAAAAAGATTGCTGAAACCAGTATTCTCGCAAAAGATTTTAAAGGCGGGACAGGCGCAGCAGCAATTAAAATTTCATCTGACGGAAAATTTTTATACGTAACAGACAGAGTAGACGCGAACAATATTTCAGTATATAAAATTCTTAAAAATGGAGCTATTGAATTAGTAGAACAGCAAAGCACATTAGGGAAAGGCCCAAGAGATTTTGCAATTGATCCAACAGGAAATTATCTTTTGGTAGGACATCAATACACTAACAATATTGTGATTTTTAAAAGAGATAAAACAACAGGAAAACTTACTGATACCGGTAAAAAAATCGAATTGTGTTCGCCGGTTGGACTTGTGTTTACGAAGATATAGTTTATAAGGAACAAAGGTTCAAAGCAACAAAGGCTCAAAGGTAGAGAATATTAAGTTTAAAAAACTTTGAACCTCTGTACCTTTGAGCCTTTGTACCTTTTTTAAGATCTTACTTATCCTTATCTTTTCTCTTCTTATCTCTCGTTTTCAACATATTTCGATTGACAGATCCGTGAGTCTTCTTTTTAGTTTTAGAAGGTCCACCAAGGTTAACCTTTTTATTCTTTTTGTCTTTTTCATGAAAAGCACCATCGCCTTTTAGTGTTTGTTTTTTCATTAAAAACTTAATAGGCTGTTTGTCTTTTTCAGGCTCGATTAATTTAGATGAAATTTCCACTTCTTCCGGAAATTCAGCTATTTCAAGTTCCTGATTCATTAAAACCTCAACTTCAACTTTAAATTCTTCTTCACGAGGTGTGATGAAACTGATTGCTGTTCCTGTTGCATCTGCACGACCTGTACGACCAATTCTGTGCATGTATAATTCAGGAAATTCAGGAAGTTCAAAGTTAATTACATGAGAGATGTTCGAAATATCCAAACCTCTGGCCATAATATCGGTAGTAATCAATCCACGAAGATTTCCTTCCTGGAATTCTGCCATCGTACTCAAACGATAATTTTGAGATTTATTAGAGTGAATTACACCAAACTGTCCTTCAAAATCTTCTTCAATACGCGTGTGAAGCATATCTGAAATCTTTTTATTATTCACAAAAACCAAAACACGTTCCATGCTTTCGTTTGTTTCTAATAAATGTTTTAGCAGATTTACTTTTGTATTGAAATTCGGAACATTATAGGTGATTTGAGTAATGTTTTCAAGCGGAGTCCCTGAAGCGGCAAGTGTTACTTCTTCCGGAAAATCAAAAAAGTCATTCAAAACAGCATCAACTTCATCGGTCATTGTTGCTGAGAATAAAATATTTTGACGTTTGGTTTTCATCATGGCCAAAAGCGCTGTCAATTGTGTACGGAAACCAAGGTTCAGCATTTCATCAAACTCATCAATAACCAATTTTTGAGTTTCATCAAAACGAATTACAGCATCAAGAGCTAAATCCATTGTTCTACCAGGCGTTCCTACCAAAATATCAACTCCTTCGTAAACGGCTTTTTTTTGTGTATTGATGTTTACTCCACCAAAAATACCAAGCGTACTAACCGACATGTATTTGGTTAATTTCTCGACTTCTTCTACAACCTGAACTACTAATTCACGGGTTGGAACCAGAATTACGATTTTCGGTGTATTGGTTGGTGTAAATTTGTATAATTTTAAAAGGGGCAATAAGTAAGCAAATGTTTTACCGGTTCCGGTTTGTGCAATTCCCATCATATCCCGACCAGACATAATCACTGAAAAAGATTTTTCCTGAATAGGAGTAGGCGTAACAAATCCTAATTCGTCGATTGCTTTTTGTACTGATTTTGGAAGATTGAATTTTTCGAAAGTGCTCATTTGCATTAAATTTTGTGCAAAGATAGCTATAAATAGCTGAAAAATTGAAGTTTCTTAGAAATTAGGACAGTTTAGGGTATCCGTATTTCTCAAAAATAGACTTTAAATTGCTATAAAAATCGTTTAATTCGCAATAAAAGTTCGTTTGGATTAAATGGTTTAGCAATAAAATCATCGACGCCCAATTGAAATGCTTCTTCAACTGTATTTTCTTCCTCACCAAGTGAAGAGAGCGCAATAACCCGAATAACTTCTTGTATTTATGTTAAAACCCTTCAAATACCCCAAGCCCAAAAAGCGCAAAATCATATTTAACAGGATCTTGCGAATCCATTTCACGAAGTTTGAAATCTAATTCCGCTAAAGCTTTTCCGTCATTTTGTTTTCGGGAAAGAATACCTAATTTTCGGGCTACATTTCCCGAATGAACATCAAGAGGACAAGATAAAGAAGCTGGAGAAATAGTCTTCCAGATTCCCAGATCGACACCTTTTGTATCCTGACGAACCATCCAGCGCAAATACATGTTAATTCTTTTTGCGGCCGAGTTATTTAGCGGATCTGAAATGTGTTTTTGAGTCCGTGGCATATGATCAATTTCGAAAAATAGCTTTTTGAATTCGTGAATGCTTTTCTGCAGGCTATTTTCTTCCTGATTTTTAGCAAATACAGCCTCTAAGCCATTGTGATTCTTATAAATATGCTGTAATCCTTTTATGAATCCACCAAAATCTTTTCCATTGAAAGTACGATGTACAAAGTTTTCCAATCGCTGTAAATCTTCATCAGAATGTGACATGACAAAATCGTAAGGTGTATTGCCCATTAATTCCATCATTTGATGTGAATTTTTGATAATCATTTTACGATTTCCCCAGGCAATTGTCGCACTCAAAAAGCCGGCAATTTCAATATCTTCTTTTTGAGTAAACAAATGTGGAATCTGCACGGGATCGCTCTCAATAAAATCCTGATTATTGTATTGAATGACTTTTTCGTCGAGAAATTCTTTGAGTTCTTTTTGATTCATTGAAATGAAAGTTCTTGTTATTCGAGTGCTTTAGCCCCGATAGAAGTGGAAATCCTTTTGTATCCACAGCGGCGGACACAAAAGATTACTTCACTTAATTTTTATTTTATTTCGGAGTTCAGTGAATTTCGTTTGAAACGGATAGCGGGATTAGTCCTAATTACTAATCTGCCCGTCGACCATTATTAGTTTTCTATCAGCCATATTAGCCAATTCTTCATTATGTGTTACGATGACAAATGTTTGTCCGAATTCATCACGAAGTTGAAAGAATAACTGATGTAAGTTTTCGGCAGAATGTGTATCTAAATTTCCCGAAGGCTCATCGGCAAAAATAACATCGGGTTTGTTGATTAAAGCCCTCGCTACGGCAACACGTTGTTGTTCACCGCCCGAAAGTTCGTTTGGTTTATGATTGATACGGTGTGATAATCCTAAAAAAGTGAGTAATTTTTTAGCTTCCGCCTCAGTTTCAGCTGGTTTTTTACCCGCAATATAAGCCGGAATACACACATTTTCTAAGGCTGTAAATTCTGGTAAAAGTTGATGAAACTGAAAAATGAAACCTAAATTTAAATTTCTGAATTTTGATAATGTTTTGTCATTCAATCCCAAAATGTTTTCTCCATTTATAGTTAATGAAGTTTCGGTTTCTGATTTTGAAGGTTTATCTAAAGTTCCTAAGATTTGTAATAAAGTCGTTTTTCCCGCACCGGAAGCGCCAACGATAGAAACAATTTCACCTTTTTTAATATGCAGATCAACTCCTTTTAAAACCTCAAGCTGATCATAGTATTTATGTATATTTTTTGCGTGTATCATTTTAGAAACTGTTTCTACAAAGAAACAAAGATTCTGATTAGAATCAAATTCCAATCCCGAAGTTTCGGGATAAATTCCAAATTCCAAGAGATTCTAAATCTAAAATCAAAATAGGTACATTTATTGATATGGGAATTAAACAATAATTTTATAGTAAAAAATAAATTTATTTTAGTGAATTCTTTATAAATTTCGAATAATTTCTAAGTAAAATAATATGCAAGATTTACAAGTAATTAAGGAGGAAGACAGAATGAGAAAACTCCTTTTGGGTTTGCTATTGGATGGAATTGGTATGATTTCTTTCAGCATTCCGTTAATTGGTGAATTTTCAGATGTGATTTGGGCACCAGTCGCGGCTTTTGTCATGACCAGAATGTATAAAGGAAGAGTAGGGAAGGTTGCCAGTATTTTGACTTTTGTAGAAGAGATTATTCCGTTTACAGACGTTATTCCCTCGTTTACACTTACGTGGATTTATACCTATTATTTTCAAAAAAGAAATACTGAAATTTAGTTCCTGAAAAGAAACCCTAATCCCATATTTTTGAGCATTTTCTTTTCGAAGTTCCAAAAAAAACGAAACTGGCCAAAAACGGTTCCAATGGCAACTAGTAAAACCTGATAAATAGGAAAGATAATCAACAAACGGATTAAAGTAAACCAACCACCAAAATCTTCTTTGGTGATGCCCAGCCAAACGCAAAAGGGTTTAGACAGCCACGCAGATGCCGATCCTGTGATAGCAAAAACGATAAATATAATTATGGCTTGTACATTTGAGGTGATGCCCCAACGTTTCTTTAGTTTATCCATGCTTTATTTAAAACGATTACAAATATAGCAACATTATCGTATTGGAACATACCCGCCAAGCTTTTGTTTGTATGTATTTTGAAAATAAATCATGTAATTGTATATCAAGTAATTTACTTCGTAACCGTAATGAATGTCAGGTCGGTAATCAATTGACATTTCGTATAAATTTGGATTATAACGTTGTGGTTGCAATACGCGACTATTCCATTCTGTTACGTATTGATAATTTTTGTTTTCAAGATAAGACAGCGAATAATAGTTTCGAGGCTGCGCCATTGACGCCAGCCAGTAACTAAAACCATTATCAATGATAATTACTTCATACTCCAAAGAATCATTCGCAATTCGGACAGTATCATTTACTTCAGGATGTTGTTTAGTCGAAGCCGTAGCAGCTGCAGTATTTTTTGAAGCCGTAGAACACGCAATGATGGTAAAAAGTACGATAAGTATGTAGATTATCTTTTTCATGACCCTTTTTTTGAACCTTAAATTTACGAATTAATTTTGAAAAAGATACTAAGGTACTGAGATACTAAGGTTCTAAGATTTTTTAAAAAGACATAAAAAAAGCTGTTACAAACAGCCTTTTTATTTTATAAAGTTGAGAAAACTCAGAACCTTAGTATCTCAGAACCTTTTTTCTTATTTACTTCCAAATATTTTTCCAATAAATCCAGCGATTCCGCCTTTAGATTTAGTGACTACCAGAACATCAGCGACATCTAATTTTCCATCAGCGTTTTGGTCTAAGCCAAATTGAGTTCCGTATTTAGAGATCGTATCCATTATATTGGAAGTTTGTCCGCTGTTTCCGGAAATTGAGCTTATAATATCTGAAATATTAAAACTGCTGTCATTTGGGTCTTTTGCTTTGTTTACTAAAGAATTCAATACTTGCGGAATCATACTTGAAGCCACACCGGAAGAATCGGCGCTGCTTAATCCAAATTTTTCACCAAGACTCCCACTCAATTGTTGTGTTAATTGCTGAACAACGGGATTAGAACTGTCTATGGGAGATGTTCCGTTAAATAAACCCGCCAATTGTTCTGCGCCGCCTTCTGAAGCAATTTTTTGCAATCCGGCAAATATAGAATTACTAGTTTCACCAATTACAGCTTCATTATGCTCATTTGGGACAGCAGTGTTGTTTACAACAGCATCGCCTCCGTATTGTTGTACTAATTGTGTTAATTGTTCAAACATGATTTAAAGAATTTAGATTAGATTTATAACTCAAATTTAATCAAAAAAAGAAAGGGATTTATTAAACGATGTTAATAAATCCCTTCTAAATGTTTTATTTGTAGTTGATTAGCTCAACAAAGAAATAATTTGTGATGCTAATTCAGTACCAATTCTATCTTGTGCTTCTCCTGTTGCAGCTCCAATATGTGGAGTCAAAGAGATTTTAGTATGCATTAAAATGGCCATTTCTGGTTTTGGTTCGCTTTCAAAAACGTCTAAACCTGCAAAAGCAACTTTTCCGGAATCTAAAGCTTTTACTAAAGCTACTTCATCAATAACACCACCACGAGCACAGTTTACGATTCCAACACCATCTTTCATGATCTCAAATTCTTTTTCTCCAATGATGTAACCATCTTGAGCAGGAACGTGCAATGTAATGAAGTCAGCTTCTTTAAATAAAGACTCTAATGATTGAGAAACGATAGTTGTAGTGATAGACTGTCCGTCAAAAAACTCAACTTTTACATCAACTTGTGGAATAAAACTATCTGCAGCGATAACTTTCATACCTAAACCAAGCGCCATTTTTGCAGTTGCTTGTCCAATACGACCGATACCAACGATACCAAGAGTTTTTCCTCTTAATTCAGTTCCGTTTGCGTACGCTTTTTTCAAACCATCAAAGTTTGAATCACCTTCAAGAGGCATATTTCTGTTAGAATCGTGTAAAAAACGAACACCAGAAAACAAGTGTCCAAACACTAATTCAGCAACAGATTCTGATGATGAAGCAGGTGTGTTAATTACGTGAATTCCTTTGCTTTTAGCATAATCAACATCGATATTATCCATACCAACACCACCACGTCCAATAATTTTAAGACCAGGGCAAGCGTCAATAATATCTTTACGAATTTTAGTTGCACTACGCACTAAAACTACGTCTACATTGTTTTCATTCACAAAATTAGCTACTTGTTCCTGAGCTACTTTTGTAGTTATAACTTCAAATCCACCTTTTTCTAAAGCTAGAATTCCACTTTTTGAAATTCCATCATTGGCTAATACTTTCATTTTAGTTTATGTCTTTGCGAGGAACGAAGCAATCTCATCCTCAATATTAATTTTTCTTTTTCTTTTTTTGGAGCTAATCCCGCTATCCGTTACAATCTTTTGCGCCTCCCGAAGCCTCGGGACCGTCACAAAAGGATTTCCACTTCTATCGGGGCTAGGGGTTCAGTATTCAATTCACGTTTTCGGTATATTGAAAACTGCGACTGAAAACTAAACTTTAGACTCTAGTGCTTTCATTACATCAACTAAAACCTGAACACTTTCAATAGGCATAGCGTTGTAAATAGAAGCTCTGTAACCACCTACAGAACGGTGTCCTGGCAATCCTGAAATTCCGGCTTCTTTCCATAAAGCATCAAAAGTTGCAGTATGATCAGCATTGTTTAATAAGAAAGTAACGTTCATTTTAGAACGATCTTCAAGAGCTGCAGCACCTTTGAATAATGGGTTTCTGTCGATTTCAGTATATAATAAATCAGCTTTTGCGTTGTTTAATTTTTCAACAGCAGCAATTCCACCTTTTTCTTTGATCCATTGTAAAGTCAATAACGAAACATAAACAGCAAAAACAGGAGGAGTATTGTACATACTTTCTGCTTTAATATGTTTAGCGTAATCTAACATACTTGGAATCGTTCTTCCGCTTTTCTCTAAAATTTCTTCTTTAACCACTACCAAAGTAGTTCCTGCAGGACCCATATTTTTTTGGGCTCCGGCATATATTAAATCAAATTTTGAGAAATCCAATTCGCGGGAAAAAATATCAGAACTCATATCGCAAACAACAGGAACGTTGGTTGCCGGGAATTCTTTCATTTGAGTTCCAAAAATGGTATTGTTACTTGTACAGTGAAAATAATCAGCATCACTTGGTATAGAATATCCTTTTGGAATATGGTTGTAATTTTCTTCTTTTGAAGAAGCTACAACAACAGTTTCTCCAAAATATTTAGCTTCTTTTATTGCTGCAGTTGCCCATGTTCCTGAATCTAAATAAGCAGCTTTTCCGTTTTCTTTCATCAGGTTGTAAGGAGCCATCAAGAATGCAGTACTTGCACCACCTTGTAAAAATAAGGCTTGATATCCTTTTCCCTGAAGTCCTAATAACTCTAAAGCAAGGGAGCGAGCTTCATCCATAACAGCAACGAAATCTTTACTTCGGTGCGAAATTTCAAGGATCGATAATCCTGAATCATTAAAATTTAAAATTGCTTTTGATGCCTTCTCAAAAACTTCCTGAGGTAAAATACTTGGACCTGCGCTGTAGTTGTGTTTTTTCATGGTTGTTATTAATAGTCGAAAATTTTAAAGATGCAAATTTCGGCAATAGGAGCTGAAAAAGCGATAAATTATTCGAAATAATTAAACATATTTTTACTTTGTTGTTAACAAAAACGTTATAGTATCTACGTTATCTGCATAATCCCACAATTGAGGATTTTGAGTTTGCCCGAATGGAATGCTATTTTCGATTAAGTCGTTGCTAACGATGCATTGAATTTGTTCAGAATCAGCTGTAATGCGAGCCTGTAAATCTTCGATGTTTTCATAAAATTCATAAAAAACACTCGAAATCGGCGAGGCATAGCTCGGATCTTCTTTTATAGTCAGGAAGCCATTATCCAATAATTTAAAATTGCTCATTAAAAATACAGCTTTGTTATAGTCGTAATTGTTAGCGTATTTTTCATAATGAATAACATCCTGATATTTGAAAATCCCCTCGAAAAAAACATCAAAAGAATACCCTTTCGGAACAAAAACCTTAGAAACATTGCGGCATCCTAATCCGAAATAACGGAAAATATCTTCGCCTAAAGCTTCTAATTCTTCCTTACTTTCTTTCCCGTTTAAAACAGCAGCTGAATTTCTGTTTTTACGAATGATCGAAGGTTTGTCTTTAAAATAATATTCGAAATAACGGGCTGTATTGTTACTTCCGGTGGCAATAACGGCATCAAAATTTTCCAGTTTGCCTTCCACGAAAGTGATTTTATCTTTTAAACTTTCATCAACAGCAATTAAATATTTAGCTAAAAACGGCAATAAATGTTGGTCGTTTGATGATGTTTTTATTAAAGCTTTATTTCCGGTAATTAAAACGGATAAAAAATCATGAAAACCAACTAATGGAATATTTCCGGCTAAAATTAAAGCGACATTTTTTTGGTTTTCATTGTTTTGAGAAAACTCAGTCTGGTAGTTTGAAAGCCATTTATCGAGATTTTCTTCCGTCAACGCATCTGCCCAGGAATGTATTGCAAAATACACTTGTTCAGGCGTATACCATCCATTATGAGATTGTGATAAATAGATCAGCTTTTCGAAATCATCAAAAAATAAATCGTTGTGCAGAACATCCGATTTTCTAATTGTATCGTTTTCGGAAAATTGTTTTAAAAATTTTCCTAATTCAACAAAAACACTTTTTTTTGTTTCTAATGTCATAATGTTTGTTTATGAATAGTTTTGATTGTAATTTTGCACAAAAATAAGCTATATTAAGTTATAAGACAAAGCAGAATAAAATCTTCGTATTATTATTTCTGAACTTGTAACTTTTAACTCGTAACTAAGAAAAAAATGGCAATAATTATAACTGACGAATGCATCAATTGTGGGGCTTGTGAACCAGAGTGCCCAAATACAGCAATTTATGAAGGCGCTGATGATTGGAGATACAAAGATGGAACCAGTCTTTCAGGAAAAGTAATTTTACCAGACGGAACTGAAGTGGATGCAGATGATGCTCAAACTCCAATTTCTGATGAAGTATATTACATCGTTCCTGGGAAATGTACCGAATGTAAAGGTTTCCATGATGAGCCTCAATGTGCGGCTGTCTGTCCTGTAGATTGTTGTGTTCCAGATGATCACCACGTAGAAGACGAAGAGACCTTGTTAAATAGACAAGCGTTTTTGCACGGGTAATAATTAAAATTTCAATATCAAAAAAATCCTGAGTATAACGCTCAGGATTTTTTTATTTATCAAATATAAGTTTTTTATTATTTTTACGCTGTATTTTGCTGGTACATAATGATTTATTTTGTTAATTTGATAACAATATTTTAATAATTGCCTATGAGAGGACTGATACTTTTATTTGTTATTTTAGTTAACACTGCCATTTTTGCTCAAAAAGTGGAGTATTCTATTGTCGTAAAAGATATTGAAACACAATTGCCTATAGAAAATGCAACTGTGCTTATTATGAAAACGAAACAAACATTAATAAGTAATCGGGACGGAAAGGTAACTTTTGAATTGAACGGTGCATCTAGTCTTCAGGTTTCTGAAACCAACTACGAAACAGTAACGCTTCGTTGGGGACCTCTAAAACCAGATCTATTTGTAGTTTATCTCAAAAATAACAATAATAAATTAGAAGAAATTGTTGTCTCAAAAGAAAAGCCGGAAAAAAATCTTCAAAAAATTGTTTCTAATTCACGACAAAAATTGGCTAATGCTTATAGATTAAAAGTCTATGTACGAGAGTTTTTCATGTTAGATAATAAATACTCTTATTATAATGACGGATTGGTTAATTTTCAATTTGAAGGAAATCAAAAGAATTCAACTACAACATTATTAGTAGAGCAAAATAGATCTTACGGATTGCTGGAAACTGATGTTTCTGCCGATTTAATGGGATATAATTTGAATAATATTATGGAGAATTATTCAAATTTAAAATATTTTGATCCTCTTTTAGATTCGAAAACGAAGAAAGAATATGAGTTTACTACAACAGGACATCCAAATAATAAGGATTATTATATAATGTCTGTAACTCCATTGGATAAATCTAAAAAAGCGCTTGATACTTTTGAAATTATTTACGATCCGACAAAAAAGTTAATTGTAGAATTTAGTATTATTATAAAACCTGGAAATCTCGCTCAAATTGAAGAACAAACGAAAGTGGGTTCAAAGAATGTTACCAGATCACAAGTTAAGGTAACATACAGAATTGATGGTGAGGACTATTATTTACTAAGTTCAAATGAAGAAATTGCTTATGATTTGATTTTAAAAGATCAGGTCAAAAAAAATATTCAGGTTCGCAATAATTTTATCACAACCAATTTTAACAGACAAAACTTTACTTATAAAGAAAGTGATGTTTTTAAGGAGAAAACCCTTTTCAATAAAAAGAACAAGGTTTTGACCAAGTACTGGGATCTATCGGGATTTACAGCTACTGACGAAGAAAAAGGAATTATAAATGGATTAGAATTTAAGTTGTAATTTTTAAGACAAAGAATAAAAAAATCCTGAGCTTTACACTCAGGATTTTGTATTTTTTAGAACACATAGAAGTATAGATTTGCAATCCAGAGAAAGCGTTTCACTTTTAATCTTGAAATTAGAACTATGCGAAATAAGTTCTTACTATACTAATTCGATAAAAGAGAAAATCTACGTTTCTATGTGTTTAAACTTTTCTTAGAAATTAAATCCAAGTCTTGCGTAGTAATAAGCTCCGCTGAAACCCATTTGAACGGCATCCCAGTAACCTCCGGCTTCTGTATTACCTTGCTCGTCCTGTTTGGTTGGATATACATTGAATAAGTTATTGCTGCCAATGCTTAATTTTAGATTTTTATTAATTCTGTACCCTAAAGTTAGATCAGTAACCAATCTTGGGTTATAAACATCATCTTCATCAGCATAATCAACCAAAACTACTTTACTGAAACGAGTGAAAGCCAAACCTCCATCAAATTTATTTTTCGAGTAAGTAAGATTCAATCCAAATTTGCTGTCTGGCGCAGATGCCAATAAAAAGGCTTTTTCACGTTTTCCAAAGAAAGTATCCGCATCTAAATCTCCATTTTTTACTTCATCGATTTTCATATCGTTAATGTTACCCACTAAAGTTGCTCCAATATTTCCGAAATC
Organism: Flavobacterium sp. Root420; assembly: GCF_001427905.1. Taxonomy (GTDB): domain Bacteria; phylum Bacteroidota; class Bacteroidia; order Flavobacteriales; family Flavobacteriaceae; genus Flavobacterium. The sequence continues at coordinate 475,941 of NZ_LMEF01000001.1, read as the reverse complement.
ATATGTTTTTTTCCATGACAAAACTAAATCCAAACCGTGTGTACTGGTATCAACACCATTAGCAAAAAATTGCGCTTCAGAAACACCAAGATTTAAACTGCTTGCATCAAAATACCCGGTAAGAACGATACGGTCTTTTACTTTAATATAGTATCCATCAACTGTTGCGGTAAAATCTCCAAAAGTTCCTGTAAACCCTAACGAACCATTTATTGCTTTCTCTTCGTTTAATTTTTCAATTCCAAAAGCTCTTGTTACAGGGCTGTCGTTTGGCGCTAAAAGGACTTCTGTTGCGCCGCTTGCATTAAAATTGGTGAAACGTAAGTTATAATAAACCTGAGCCAATGAAGGAGCACGGAAACCTGTACTGATAGATCCTCTCATGTTAATATGATCGCTAAGTTTAAGTCTTGAGGCTAATTTCCCGTTTAAGGTACTTCCAAAATCACTGTAGTTCTCAAAACGAACTGCTCCACTTACCATAAAACCTTCCGTAACATCTAACTCGGCGTCAGTATATAAAGAGAAGTTGGTACGACTTTCATTTACTTCGTTTGCAGGACTATATCCAGGAAAACCCTGAGAACTTCCTGGTCTTGGTTCTCCAGAAATAGGATCTATAGGAGCGCTTTGAGTTGTTGGATCTGTAATGGGCTGCCCATTAGTGTCATAAGTCGTGTACGAACCTTCTTCACCAGCAAAAATTTTGAATTGCTCTACTCTAAATTCTGTTCCGAAAGCAATATTGAAACCGCTCATTATGTCAGCGTAGTTTTTAGAAACATCAAAATTGGTAGTGTTTTGAAGCAAACTATGCCCTCCTGCATCAAATTCTGTTGGAGAATTTTCTTCAAGCGAAGCATTTAAAGTTCCTTTAATATCATATTGAAATTTATTTTGTCCTAACGTATTACTGAAATCCAATTTCCATCCTCCGGAAGTTTCTGTTCTAATTCCGGCTGCGATCGAATTGTCATTTATTTTTGATGTAATTCTTGGTGTATATCCTCCAGGATAAATAGCTTCTACAACTCTTTCGCCATCATTTCTTGTAAAAGCATAAGCATCAGTATTTCTAAAATTACTACCACCGAAAGCATAAAATTCAGTTTTGTCAGAAATCGGAATGGCAAGATTCGCAAATAAATTTACACCCTGAATTTCGGCATCACCAAAACCTTTTCTAAAATCATAACTAGGTCTTAAAGTTTTATTTTTGTTTAAAAACTCACCGGTAATATTTACAAAACCACCTTTAGATCCAATTGATGTACCATAATTGGCAGCCACTTTTACAGACCCTCCGTCAAAATCCTGATCTTTTCCGTACGAGTTTCCGTAACCATCCTTATCCAGTCTAAATCCTTTTGTATTGGGAGTTCCGGGTAAAAAGTCGCCTTTTGCATTGGTATTAAAAACACCATAAGTTACAGAACCGGTTAATTCATTTACATTATCATTAGTGACAATATTAATAACTCCGGCAATCGCATCAGACCCATATTGTGCCGCGGCACCATCTCTTAAAATCTCAATTCTTTTAATAGAGGCCGCTGGAATTGCATTTAGATCTGTTCCTGTATTTCCACGTCCACGGGTTCCAAATAAATTAATTAGAGACGATTGGTGTCTTCTTTTTCCGTTAATCAAAACCAATGTCTGATCAGGTCCCATACCTCTCAAAGAAGCCGGATCAACATGGTCAGCTCCGTCAGAACCAGATTGTTTATTGGCATTAAACGATGGCGCAACATATTGCAGCAGTTCGTTAATTTCTAATTTTCCACTTTGTGTTGTAACATCTTTTACGTTAATGACATCAATAGGAACTGCAGAATTTACTACGGTTCTTTTCGTATTTCTGGAACCAACAACGACAACATCATTTAAAATTTGACCTCCACTTTCATCTAAGGTAATGGCTAAATTACTATCTGCTGCGGATTTTTCAATTGTAGAATACCCTACATAACTAAAAATCAGTGTAGCACCTTCTTTAACTTTAATTGTAAATCCTCCTTCATAATCAGTTGAAACACCATTGTTTGTCCCTTTTTCGACAACATTAACGCCAGGCAAAGCTGTGCCTGTCTTATCTTTGACGGTACCTTTAACTTCTTTTTGAGCAAAAAGAAATGCCGTGTTTAGTAGAAATAATAATAATACAATCTTTTTCATGGTTTGGTTAATTTTGGTTTATTGTTTTGTTTGTTAGTTGATAAAATTAGTATTTTTTAACAAAAACTTAATAAAAAGTTTAAAAAATTTTCAGAAAATACTTTAAATTATATTAATCAGCATTTTTACTTCACTTACGAGGTATTAAATCTTATATTTGCAAAATTTTAAAGCCAAAAAATATCATTTTGGCAGAAACAAAAATCAAGACGTAAAATATAAGTCAGTAAAAGTGACTCTTTTATAATTTAATGAAGAGTAGTTTTGCTGTAACCTGAGAGCTTCAGGGCAAAATAAAAATAAATAGAAACAACAAGATGAAAGCAGGAATTGTAGGATTACCAAATGTTGGAAAATCAACATTATTTAATTGTTTATCTAATGCAAAAGCGCAAAGTGCGAACTTTCCGTTTTGTACAATCGAACCTAATATTGGTGTTGTAAACGTTCCGGATCCAAGAATTAACAAATTAGAAGAATTGGTTAAACCAGAGCGCGTACAAATGGCAACAGTTGATATCGTAGATATCGCAGGTTTGGTAAAAGGTGCAAGTAAAGGTGAAGGTCTTGGAAACCAGTTTTTAGGAAACATTAGAGAGTGTAACGCTATTATTCACGTTTTACGTTGTTTTGACAATGATAATATCGTTCACGTTGACGGAAATGTAAACCCAATTCGTGACAAAGAAACCATTGATATCGAATTGCAGTTAAAAGATTTAGAAACCGTTGAAAAACGTTTAGAGAAAGTAAATCGTGCCGCTAAAACCGGAAATAAAGAAGCACAAACTGAAAAAGCACTTTTAGACAGAATCAGAGAGTCATTATTGCAGGCTAAATCAGCTCGTACTGTTATACCTCAAGGGAATGACGAAGAAGTTTTAATGGAATCTTTTCAGTTGATTACAGCAAAACCGGTATTATATGTTTGTAATGTTGACGAAAATTCAGCTGTAAACGGAAACAAATATGTAGATCAGGTTCGTGAATTAGTAAAAGATGAAGATGCTGAAGTTATCATCCTTTCAGTAGGAGCAGAGGCTGATATTACCGAATTAGAAAGCTACGAAGAGCGTCAGGTTTTCCTTGAAGATATGGGATTAACAGAGCCGGGGGCGTCAGTTTTAATTCGTGCAGCTTACAAATTATTAAAACAACAAACTTACTTTACCGCTGGTGTAAAAGAAGTTCGTGCCTGGACCATCAACATTGGAGCAACAGCGCCTCAGGCAGCTGGAGTTATCCACACTGATTTCGAAAAAGGATTCATCCGTGCAGAAGTAATTTCATACGAAGATTACGTTCACTACGGATCAGAAGCAAAAGCAAAAGAAGCAGGAAAATTCAAAGTTGAAGGAAAAGAATATATTGTTAAGGATGGTGATGTAATGCATTTCCGTTTTAACGTATAGTTTTTTTAGAGAATAGAATCAAGAATAAAGAGAATAGACTAAAACTGCTGAAGGAATTCAGCAGTTTTTTTATTTTGCTCAATCTTGTCATCCTGACGGAGGAAGGATCGCACACGAAACTCCACACAGAGAATCCGCCAATCTTTGCCGAGCTACTAGTGTGATCCTTCCTCCGTCAGGATGACAAAAATGAGAATAAAACCTGCTTTAATCTGCTAAATCTGCGTGAAACAAAAAAATAAAGCAAAAAGAAACCCGCGTAAACCCGTTCAAATCCGTGTCATCCGCGTGCTATTTTTCAGAACCTATTTCCAGCTTTACTCTCCAAGATTTTTTATGAATTTATTTTTTTGTCCGGCATAAAAAGAGCTTCCTCCGGTCGCTTTTTTATCGCCACAAAAAATATAAATTCATAAAAAATGCTTTCCGTTTCAATCTGGGGTAGTCAGTAGAATATAGAAGTTTTATGTTATTTGAAAAATATGAGATGTGAAAAATTTTACTTCTAAATTTTTTGGCTCAAAAATTGGTTACAGAAAAAAGTACTGTTTTAACAACCAAAAACAACCACTCAAAATGCTTAAAAAAACTTTTAAATTCCTAAGCTGGACTATCCTCGGAATCATTACTTTTCTCGTTTTATATGTAATCGCTATGTATCTGATTTCAAAAATTACAGTCAACTCAGATATTGCACAAGTAGATGAAAAAGACGGAATTCCGATTTACATTCTTTCTAACGGAGTTCATACTGATATTGTAGTTCCGATTGTCAATGAAGTAAAAGATTGGCGAAACCAAATTCAATTCAATCAAACACAGTCAAAAGACAGTTTGATGAATTTTGTAGCTTTTGGCTGGGGCGATAAAGGTTTTTATCTGCATACACCAGAATGGTCAGACTTAAAAGCCAGCACTGCGCTAAAAGCAATATTTGGAGTTAGTTCATCAGCTATGCATACTTCATTCCATAAAGGACTTGCTGAAAACGAAAATTGTAAACGCATTCTGATTTCAAAAGAAAACTATGAAAAACTAGTTTCGTATATTTCAGAAAGCTTCAATAATCCAACAAATCCCGAATGGATTCAAGGTTATAGCTACGGAAAAAAGGATGCGTTTTATGAAGCAAAAGGAAGTTACAGCCTTTTTTATACTTGCAATACGTGGGCGAATTCTGCTTTAAAAGCCGCCAATCAAAAAGCAAGTTTGTGGACGGTTTATGATAAAGGAATTTTTTGTCATTATCAATAAAAGTGGCTATGAAAAAGATATTTTTAATTGTAGCAATAATAATGTTTTTATTATCGTGTAAAAAAGTAAGAATTCGTCCTTGTCCAGATTGTTTCATTTTTTATTTTGAAAACCCTCAACCTGAAAGTGATACAGAATTAGATCATTTTCCAGTAAGATATAGAGGTTTGTATATAAATAAGGACTCTTCTTTTTTAATAATTAAAGAAGATAGAATGATATTTAAATATTTTGGCACGTATAAAATTCATAAAACAGAATTCGATTCTATTAAACAAGAATTTATGATTGTTGGCAATGAGGCTACAAATAAAAGTACAAATGAAAAATCATTAATACATATCAAAGGCGATTCAATTGAATTTAAAGAAACCTATTTAGATACTTTTTTCAGATTGTCCTATTATAATAAATTGAAAAGAATAGATGGTCAATTGGTATTAAGTACAAAAGATTCGATTTTCTGGAACACAGAAATTATGAGTTTAAATAGAAAAACGCTCAAAATTAAAGAAATTTATTTACCTGATGATTTAAAAAAATTAGATTCGATTACAGCAATTAACGGAGAAAAATTAGATTCAATGTCGTATCTGGTTAAACCAACAAGAACTGAGTTTAAAAAAATATTGAAAATAAAAAATCTAGGAGTAAATCAGGAATATATAAAGATTTCAAAATAGCTTATATAAACAACATGGTAAAAATGTAAGTTTTGTCTAAAAAGCAACAATTCAAAATTTTTGACTATTCCTTAATTTTGAAAGAATATCCAAAAATCAGCATATCGTGAAAATTAAAAATATATTCGCCAAAACATGGTTTCTATTAAAAAATACTTTTTTAGAGTTTAACGATGATAATGCGATAAAACTAAGTGCAGCATTGGCCTATTATACCATATTTGCGTTGCCGCCATTATTAATTATTATCATCACGATTTGTGGTTTCTTTTTTGGAGAAGAAGCTGTAACAGGAGAATTGTACGGACAAATTAATGGTTTGGTAGGTAACGGCGCGGCGAGTCAAATTCAGGAAGCTATAAAAAACGTGCAATTATCTGGTGAGAATGTTTTTGCAACCGTATTCGGAATCATTATGTTATTAATTGGAGCATCTGGAGTTTTTGCTGAAATACAAAGCTCAATAAATTTTATTTGGGGATTACGTGCAAAACCAGATAAAGGCATTAAGAAATTCATACAAAACCGATTAATGTCATTTTCTATGATTGCGTCGGTAGGTTTTTTAATGCTGGTCAGTCTTTTTGTAAATACAACACTTGATGTTTTGAGTGAACGCTTGAAAATATATTTTCCAGAAAGTACCGTTTACTTATTTTATATAGTTAACATGGTTATTGTGCTATCCAGTATTACGCTTCTTTTTACCATCATTTTCAGAACATTGCCTGACGGAAAAATAAGATGGAAAGATGCCTTAATTGGGTCAACAGTTACCGCTGTACTTTTTATGATTGGTAAATTTGTAATCGGGTTTTATTTAGGAAGTTCTACAGTTGCCTCGGTTTACGGTGCCGCCGGGTCTGTAATTATTATTTTGGTTTGGGTTTATTATTCGGCAATAATTCTGTATTTTGGAGCAGAATTTACTAAAGTCTATGCTAAATCATATGGAGGAAAAATTTATCCAAATGAATATTCCGTAGAAATAGTAAAAGAGATTTATGAAATCGACGAACCAAAAAAAGAACCAATAGAAGAAACATTACAAAAAGAGAAACCATGAAAATAGTAGCCTTTGGAGGAAGTAACAGTACGCAGTCAATCAATAAACATTTAGCGACTTACGCAGCAAGTTTATTTGAAAATGCAGAAGTTGAAGTTTTAGATTTGAATGATTTTGCGATGCCTTTATTCAGCGTTGATCTTGAAAAGGAAGTTGGTCAACACGATCTGGCAAAAGCATTTCTTGCAAAATTGGGGAGCGCAGATATTTTAGTAGTTTCTCTGGCAGAGAATAACAATAACTATTCAGCAGCATTTAAAAATTTATTCGATTGGTGTTCCCGAATCGTCAAAGAAGTTTTTCAGCAAAAACCAATGTTATTAATGGCGACATCGCCTGGCTCAAGAGGAGGTGCATCTGTTTTAGAAATTGGGCGCAATGCTTTGCCAAGATATGGAGCTGACATAAAAGCCACTTTTTCATTACCAGCTTTCAATGCCAATTTTGACCTGGAACAAAATAAAATATCAAATGCTGAGTTAGATAAAGAACTCAGAAACCTTATTAAAGAATGTTTTTAATTTCATGAAAATAAAAAAAATCCTCCTATTCCTTTTTTTAAATATGCTTTTTCTTCAATATTCTATAGCGCAAGAATATAGCGCGGTGGACAATATTGTTTTAAAATACCCAAAAAATTTTGACAGTACAGAGGAATTAGCAAAGAGAATCGATAAAGATTTTAATTCAGATTACGACAAAGCAAGGGCTATTTATAGTTGGATGGCTCTTAATATTAAATATGATTTTAATGCTTTTTTAAATCCGCCACGAACACAGAGCTTTTCTTATCGCAATGAAGCAGAAAAGCAAAGAAAAATACAGGATTTGAATGATAATATGCTTCAAAAAGCATTTAAATCTCAAAAAGCTGTTTGTGAGGGCTTTACGCTTTTGTATCAACATTTAGCAGCATTAGTCGGAATAAAATCAGAAATTATTCGGGGAGATTCTAAAACAAGATTAGCTGACATTGGCAGAAAAAGCACCACGTCAAATCATGCCTGGAATACAGTTTTGATTGATGGAAAATGGCGTTTGGTAGACGTTACCTGGGGTCAGGGCTATTATGACAGCACCAAAGGACGAATGGTGAAAGATTTTGAACCAGCGTATTTTGATACAGAACCAGATTACTTTTTCGCAAAACATTTTCCGGATTCAGGCTCTTATTTAGGTCGTAAATTAAGCAAAGAAGATTTTCTCAACGGACCTTTGATTTATAATAAAGCAATTGCGGGAGATAATAAAATCATAGCTCCCGAATCTGGAATTATAGAAGTCAATAATGGTGATAAAATAACATTTCAGATTAAAAATATTTCAAAATCTAAACCGTTTTATTATTTAAATAAAAGAAATCAGGCTGTTAGAATTACGAATGGAAAAGAACGAAAAGGTGGTTTGGAATTTCAAGTTACTTTTGATAATTCCATTGGAGATTACATTACATTTTTTCTGGATACAAATAGCATCGTTTCCTTTAAGGTAATTTCAAAGTAGCAATTATTTCCTACTACTGATTTATATCATTTTCTTCTTTTGTCGAATTGCCGTATCTTAGCAGTTAGGGATTTGATAAAATAGCAACCTGTCTTATGGAAACAACTTTTCTGAAATCGATCTTAGATAATGATTTCTATAAATTTACGATGCAACATGCCGTAATAAGGCTTTTTCCAAAAGCAAAGGTGCGTTATGGTTTCATTAATCGAGGCAAACACATTTTTCCAGCCGGTTTTGCAGATTTGCTTCGAAAATCAGTTGATGCAATGGCTGATCTTCGATTGTCAAAAGACGAAAAAAATTATCTATCACACTATTGTCCTTATCTCGATCCTACTTATTTAGATTTTTTGCAAGGATATAGTTATGATCCATCAGAAGTTCATATTTCTCAGGAAGGTTCTGAAATAAAAGTTACAGTTGAAGGTTTTTGGTACCGCACTATTTTATGGGAAGTTCCTTTGATGGCTTTAATCTCTGAACTTTTTTATAAATCAAATCATTTAATTCGCTTAAATGATGAAGCTATCAAGGAGCTGACTAAAAACAAAATCGATAATTATAATAAATTAGGAGTTTCTATTTTAGAATTCGGTACAAGACGCCGTCATTCTTACGATGTGCATGTTTTGGTTAATGAAACATTATCTGCTTTTGGTTCTCAAAGTTTCATCGGAACAAGTAATGTGCATTTTGCAATGGTCAATAATAAAAGACCTTTAGGAACGCATGCGCATGAATGGTTTATGTTTCATGCCGCACAATACGGATTTAAAATGGCAAATTTGATGAGCCTGGAACATTGGACACAAGTTTACGGAGGTGATCTCGGAATTGCCTTAACTGATACTTATACAACCGAAGTTTTCTTTAATCAATTTGATAAAAAATATTCCAAACTTTTTGATGGTGTTCGACATGATAGTGGCGATTCGGTGGAGTTTGCTCAAAAAGTGATTTCACATTATACCAAAATGGGAATTGATCCAAAATCGAAAGTCATTGTTTTCTCCGATTCATTAAATTATGAGAAGGTAAAAGTCATAACAGACTTCTGTAAAGACAAAATCAAAATGTCTTTTGGTATCGGAACCAATTTTACCAATGACGTTGGACTTCCGTCGATGAATATGGTTATAAAGTTAACCGATACTAAACCTGATAATACACATTGGCAGGGTGTTGTCAAGCTTTCTGATGAAAAAAATAAAAATACGGGAACGCCTGAAATGATTGCTTTGGCTAAAGAAGTCCTCGGAATAAAATAGTAATTTTTTGATTCATAGCTGTTTTTTTATATTTTTAACGGTCGTATTTTTTTAAAATCAATTTAAATAAAATTCAAAGCTGTTATTATTCATAACAAAAAAAAAATACGCTTTTATTTTTTACGTAGAAATGGTACATTAGCCAAAAATCCAATTCATTTATGCTAGAGCAAAATCAATATAACGAAGATAATATCCGATCACTCGATTGGAAGGAACATATTCGTATGCGTCCCGGAATGTATATCGGGAAATTGGGAGATGGATCTTCGCCGGATGACGGTATTTATATTCTTTTAAAAGAGGTTTTAGACAACTGTATCGATGAGTTCGTAATGGGCTCTGGTAAAACTATTGAAGTGACGATCAAAGATAAAACGGTTTCAGTTCGTGATTACGGACGTGGAATTCCGTTAGGAAAAGTAGTGGATGTAGTTTCGAAAATGAACACTGGTGGAAAGTACGATTCTAAAGCTTTCCAAAAATCAGTTGGTTTGAACGGTGTCGGAACAAAAGCGGTAAATGCTTTGTCGAATTATTTTCGTGTAGAATCGGTTCGTGATGATAAACAGAAAGCCGCTGAATTTTCAGGAGGAAATCTGGTTTTAGAAGAAGATGTAGTCGAAACAACAAAACGAAAAGGAACGAAAGTTACTTTTACGCCAGATGAAACGATCTTCAAAAACTATAAATTCCGTATGGAATATGTGATTAAAATGGTCAAAAACTATTGTTACTTAAACAATGGTTTGACGATTATTTTCAACGGAGACAAATATATTTCTGAAAATGGTCTTCGTGATTTATTAGAAGAAACCATTAGCGAAGAAGATTTAGAATATCCAATCATTCACTTGAAAGATTATGATATAGAAATCGCCTTAACTCACAGTAAAACGCAATATAGCGAAGAATATCACTCTTTTGTTAACGGACAAAACACCACACAAGGAGGAACGCACTTAGCAGCTTACAGGGAAGCACTTGTAAAAACCATTCGTGAGTTTTACAACAAAAATTTTGAAGCATCTGACGTTCGTAAATCGATTGTGAGTGCGATTAGTATTAAAGTAATGGAACCGGTTTTTGAATCTCAGACAAAAACCAAATTAGGTTCTACAGATATGGGTTCTGACGATGGAACACCTGCAGTTTCAGTTCGTACTTTTGTAAATGATTTTGTAAAGAACAAACTGGATAATTATTTGCATAAAAATCCAGCCACTGCAGAAGCTTTATTGCGTAAAATTTTACAGGCCGAAAGAGAGCGTAAAGAGTTATCAGGAATTAGAAAACTGGCTACAGATCGTGCTAAAAAAGCGAACCTTCATAATAAAAAATTAAGAGACTGTCGTGCACATCTTCCGGATACTAAAAATCCTAGAAATTTAGAAAGCACCCTTTTTATTACCGAGGGAGATTCGGCTTCGGGATCAATTACCAAATCGCGTGATGTGAATACTCAGGCAGTTTTCAGTTTGCGTGGTAAGCCTTTGAATTCATACGGAATGACCAAGAAAATTGTGTATGAGAATGAAGAATTCAATTTACTGCAAGCCGCTTTAGATATCGAAGACGGTTTAGAGAAATTAAGATACAACAACATCGTAATTGCAACCGATGCCGATGTCGACGGAATGCACATTCGTTTGTTATTGATTACTTTCTTCCTGCAATTTTTTCCGGAATTAATCAAAGAAGGACATTTATATATTTTGCAAACGCCACTTTTCAGGGTTCGAAATAAAAAAGAAACCATCTATTGTTATTCTGATGAAGAAAGAAGAGACGCGATCGAAAAATTAAAACCAAAACCTGAAATCACCCGATTTAAAGGTTTAGGAGAGATCTCGCCAGATGAGTTCAAGAATTTCATTGGAGAAACCATTCGATTAGACCCAATTATGATGGATAAAAATACTTCGATAGAGCAGCTTTTGTCTTTTTATATGGGGAAAAATACGCCGGATAGACAAGAGTTTATTATCAAGAATTTGAAGGTGGAATTGGATGCGGTTGAAGAAGTATAGAACACATGAATAAAAAAACATTGATTTACGTAGTAGTTGCATTCATTTTAAGTTTTGCACTGACTTATATTCTTATAAAAAGCTACAAAAAGAAACAAAACCATACCATAGAAAACGTTCAGGTTAAATAAAATAATTCGGAATCAAAATAAATGAAAGACGAAGACGACAACATAATTCCAAACAACGAAGAAAATAATTCAGAAGAAAATCAATTTGATGAAAATCAGGAAATTGATGATTCTGAAGAAATAATCAACGTAGATGCTAAGCATTTTGAAGGACAGCATTTTTACGAAAATGAGGAAGAAGAAGGCGAAGATGTAATCACGAAAGTCACCGGTATGTACAAAGACTGGTTTTTAGATTATGCTTCGTATGTAATTCTGGAACGTGCAGTTCCGGCGATTGAAGATGGTTTTAAACCGGTTCAGCGTCGTATTATGCACTCTCTAAAAGAGCTGGATGATGGTCGTTACAATAAAGTAGCCAATGTTGTGGGTCACACCATGCAGTATCATCCACACGGAGATGCGAGTATTGGAGATGCGATGGTACAAATTGGCCAAAAAGATTTATTGATTGACTGCCAGGGAAACTGGGGAAATATTTTAACAGGTGATGGAGCAGCAGCTTCCCGTTATATTGAAGCGCGTTTGTCTAAATTTGCTTTAGAAGTTTTATATTCTCCAAAAATTACCGATTGGGGCGTTTCATACGATGGTCGTCGTGCTGAGCCAAACAATCTTCCTGTAAAGTTTCCGTTGCTCTTGGCACAAGGAGCAGAAGGTATTGCGGTTGGACTTTCGACTAAAGTTTTGCCTCATAACTTCAATGAATTAATCGATGCTTCAATCAAGATTTTAAAGGGAAAGCCATTTACATTATATCCAGATTTCATGACGCAGGGTATCGCCGATGTGTCAAATTACAATGACGGACTGCGTGGCGGACGAGTGCGTGTGCGTGCGAAAATTGCACAGTTAGATAAGAACACATTGGTGATTACGCAAATTCCGTTTTCGACCAATACAACGACTTTGATTGACAGTATTTTGAAAGCCAATGATAAAGGTAAAATCAAAATCAAGAAAATTGAAGACAATACCGCAGCTGATGTCGAAATTTTAATTCATCTTTTCCCAGGAGTTTCTCCAGACAAAACCATTGATGCTTTATTTGCTTTTACAGCCTGCGAAACATCTGTAGCACCTTTAGGATGTGTTATTGAAGATAACAAACCACTGTTTATTGGTGTTTCTGAAATGTTGAAAATTTCAACGCACAGAACGGTAGATTTACTTCGTCAGGAATTAGAAATTCAGTTAGAAGAATTAAAAAACAAATGGCATTTCTCGACTTTGGAGAAAATCTTCATTCGTGAAGAAATGTATATTGATTTCAAATTATATTCTGATAGAGAATCTCTTTACCAATATTTATACGATCGTTTCGAGCCTTTCAAAAAATCATTCGTCAGAGAAATTAATGACGATGATTTACAAAGACTAACTCAGATTCCAATGATTCGTATCACTCGTTTTGACTCTGATAAAGCCGATGATTTTATAGCTAAGTTAGAAGATGAGATGAAGGAAGTAGAGCATAATTTGGCAAATTTAACTGATTTTGCTATTGCTTATTTTACCAAATTAAAAGAAAAATACGGAAAAGGTCGTGAACGCCAGACAGAGCTTCGTGTTTTTGATAATGTCGAAGCTACAAAGGTAGTTTTAAGAAATACAAAACTATACGTAAATCGTGAAGAAGGTTTTGTTGGAACAAGCTTGAAAAAAGACGAATATCTTACTGATTGTTCAGATATAGATGATGTAATTGTGTTTTTGCGAGATGGTAAAATGATCATTACTAAAGTAGATGCCAAGACATTTGTCGGAAAAGATATTATTCATGTTGCTATATTCGATAAGAGCGATAAGCGTACGATTTACAACATGATTTATCGTGATGGAAAATCGGGGCCATCCTATATTAAACGTTTCAATGTTACGGGAGTAACGCGTGATAAACCCTATGATTTGACTAATGAAACGGCTGGTTCACAAGTAGTTTACTTTTCTCATAATCCGAATGGAGAAGCTGAAGTAATTACCATTTTATTACGCCAGGTTGGAACGATAAAAAAATTGAAATTTGATATTGATTTTGCCAAGTTAGCCATTAAAGGACGTGCTTCAAAAGGAAACTTAGTTACAAAATATCCAATCAAGAAAATAGAATTAAAAGAAAAAGGAATTTCTACTTTATTGCCAAGAAAAGTTTGGTTTGATGATACTGTAAAACGCTTAAATGTTGATGCAAGAGGAGAATTATTAGGAGAATTTAAGCCAAGTGATAAAATCCTGATCATTAATCAAACAGGAAAGCTGAAAGTTATTATTCCTGAATTATCGACTCATTTTGATGAAGATATGATTGTGTTGGAAAAATGGAATCCAAAGAAACCAATTTCAGCGATTTATTATGATGGAGAAAAAGAGCGTTATTATTTGAAACGCTTTCTGGTTGAAAATGAAGGAAAGGAAGAAAGTTTTATTACAGAGCATCCAAATTCGCAATTAGAAATAGTGTCGACAGATTATCGTCCGGTAGCACAGTTGATTTTTGCAAAAATAAAAGGAGTTCAAAAAGAAGATTTACATATTGATGTTGAAGATTTTATAGCCGTAAAAGGGTTTAAAGCTTTAGGAAATCAATTAACGACAGATAAATTAAAACAAGTCAATTTGTTAGATCCTCTACCTTATGAAGAACCGGTCGAGGAAGTTCCGGAAATACCGGAAATTTCAGAAGATGATTCCGTAGAAACGGAATTAGATGATGATGGCCAGATTGGTTTAGTTTTAGAATAATATAAAAAAACGCTAAGAAATTTTCTTAGCGTTTTTTTGTTTTTCAAGTTTAGTGCTCTTCTTTAATCCATTTAATAACACCATTTTCTATTGTAATAACCATTTTATCGCCATCTTTTACTTCTCCTGAAATGATTTTTTTAGCCAGTGGCCTTTTTAAATGACTTCTGATAATGCTTTTGATAGGTCTCGCACCGTACTTTGCATTGTAGCCATTTTCAGCAAGATGTAGTTTGACTTCCATCGGAATATCAACTTCTAGATTAATGTTTTTAAGCAAGTCTGTAAACTCTTTTTTAAGATGGATCTCAAATATTTTCAATGCATTTTGCTTACTGATAGGTGCAAAAGGTACAATCTCAGTCAATCTTCCTAAAAATTCAGGTCTAAAATAATTTCCCATAATTTCCATTAAAGAAGTTGATGTTGGAATCTGATCTTTATTAAAGGTATCAACAATATGATCGGCGCCAATGTTAGAGGTAAAAAGAATTATAGCATTCGAGAAATCCCCTTCTTTTCCTAGTCTGTCATGCAATTTTCCTTCATCCATAATTTGGAGAAAAACATCAAAAACAGAAGGATGTGCTTTTTCAATTTCGTCGAATAATACAATAGAATAGGGCCTCTCTCTGATCTTATTTACGAGCAGTCCACCATTTTCAAAACCTACATAACCAGGGGGCGAACCGTGAATTGGAAGATTCTAAAACTCGTGTTGTTGAAAGAGTTTTGGAAATTATGTTTCCAGAAGTAGCTTCCGGTGCGAAACCTGCACGGGGAATTATGCACGCCTTGCCTATTGAAAATAATTTGAAAGTTTCTTTATACAATCAAATGAAAGTAACTAAAAGAATGCATAACATTTACAATCCTTTAGTTCCAATTACAAAAGAAATTGTTCTGTCGCCGACTTTAGAAGTAAAATTATCATCGTGCGAAGTTAAGTATATTGCCTACGAAAGAAATCTATATGAAATTTCAAATCTTTTTTATAAAGATGCTGTCCGTGATTATAATACAACTTTGCCATCAGGTGAAGTTATTTTGGGAATTGAACTTAAAGCCAATGTACTAGAAATAGAAGATCTAATGCTATACATTGATATTAAAAATACGTATCAAAAAGAAATGTTTCATTACTACTTAAAACAGATGAAATGTTTTTATGATGGTATAGAGATAAAAGTTGAAGAAGGATACAATGCACAGATTAACAATCTGAATGTAGAAAATATTATCAATCGCAATTATACTCAGTTAAGTGAAATAATGCAGGAAGTAAATGAGTTTTATTTTGATAATTTTCACACATTAGAAGGTGTTTTAAAGCACAAAGAAATAACAGAATATAGCACCGAATATGTTCATTTAGAAGAAATAACAAAGAACAATAGCAATAAAGTTATTTGGATAAAAATGGTTTTTCCAGAATCACTTGTTCCTCAAATTATAGACAATATCTCATTTACAGCAAACTGTTTTCCGGTAATCAATAAAAAATATCATTCTACTGGTAAAACATTTGATACTTTTTTATCTTATGTATCACTTGATACAGATAAAGATATTTACCTTGATGTCGATTCAGTAGTTGATTCCTTAAATAACCACTACGAAATAAAAGAGTTTAAAGCTGATATTATTGAAGAAGGAAACGCTGTTTTGAGAACAGGAGGAGTTTCAAGATTTGATTCTAGAAGTGCTTCTGAACTGCTTCAAAATGTCCTTGATTTGCTAAAAGATGAGAGTTCAGCATTTTCTGGTTTAGGAAAAGATTTTATGAACAGCTCTTTGGTGCAAATCAACCAACTTTTGTCGTCTGTAGAACAGCAAGCAAAGGAAAATAGCTTTTCTAAAAATAATGATCCTTATTTAATGATAAAGCCCAAAAATGATGAAACTGTTGGTAAGACATTTGCAATAAATTATTGGTCAACTTGTGCAGAAGAAGGAAACGATATTAAAGCCGGAACTATTTTAGAATCGAAGGATGATTTGTTTTTTATCAGTCAGACGGTTACCTTAATGACCAATACCATTGGAGGCTTAAACAAACAAAATAACAAAGACCGAATTCTAGCGTATAGAAATGCATTGCTAACGAGAGGCAGAATTGTTACCTTTGCTGATGTAAAAGCATTTGGTTTTAATCATTTTAAAAACTCAATTTCAGATATTAAAATACAAAAAGGAACTCGAAAAGAAATTTCCGTAAAAGCTGGCTTTAGCCGAACTGTTGATATCTTTATTACAAGAAATAGTGAAGAAATTGAATATTTGTCAAAAAACGAATGGGAATATTTATGTGATAGTTTTATGAGACATCTTAAAAATACATCTTCAAATGTATTTCCCTATAGAATATTTGTAGATTAAATAAAAAATGCCAGAAAGCTTAAATTCTGGCATTTTGATTGGTTTTTATCTTGGTCTTTCTAGTATTTTTTATCGGTCAAAGTTTTCATAAACGCAACAAGAGCTTGCTCCTCCTTCACAGTTAAATTCAATTTATCAAAAGGAAGTGTTTGATTTTCTACTTCATAACCTAGGCCTTTTCCGCCTCCTTTATTGTAAAACGAAACAACTTCTTCTAAAGTTTTAAAGACTCCGTTATGCATGTATGGAGCAGTTACCGCAACGTTTCGAACGGTTGGTGTTTTGAATGCGCCAATTAATTGTGGCATTTTATTGTATAGATACCTTCCTAAATCAGGGCTTAGTTTTTTTCCTGACGCTTCGTTTGGAGTTCCAATCACTTCATGTTCGGTTTTGGAATAACTAGGTGGAACGGTTCCGTTAAACAAAGGTGTAAAGTGACAAGTCGCACATTTTGCTTTGCCCATGAAAAGATTCATTCCTTCAACTTCCTGATTGTTCAGAATATCTTTTTCTCCTCGCATATAAATATCAAATCTCGAGTCAAAAGAGTTTAAAGATCTGACATAACTTGCAATAACATTCTGAATCTGCCATGTTTCAGCCTTCAAGGTTTTTGGATATGCTTTTTTGAACAGTTTTATATAATCTTTGTCCAACAGAATTTTAGCATGAATATTTTCCATAGAACCATGCATTTCATCTTTATTCTGAATAACATCAACACTTTGTTTTTCCAGATCTATTTGGCGCATATCCCAAAATTGGGCATTTTGTAAAGAGGCATAAGTTAGAGTAGGAGTGTTTCGGGTTAAATTAGATCCGGTTAAAGAAACATTTGTTTTTAAACCATCTGTAAATGCTTTTTCCGGATGATGACAGGTAGCACAACTTCTGTCATTGTTTTTAGAAAGACTTTTGTCATAAAATAATTTTTCTCCTAAGGCTGCTTTTTCTGGAGTGAAATTATATTCATTTGAAAGAACAAATGCGTTTACGTCAAAAGCATTTTTATCGAATAAAGTTTCAATAGTTGACTTTAACGGACTGCTTTTCTTTACATTTTTAATATTCTCTTCTTTCTGAAAAATTTTAATTTTTTTCGAAATAGGATTTAAATATTCAGTTATAAAAATGGCTCTGTTAAAGGCATTGAAATTATTATTTTCCTTGCAATAGTTTTGTGCTTTTTCAGTCAATTTTTTTATTTCAGATAATGATTTACCCTTAGAATTGATTTTTTCCAAAGATTTAGGAATCACAATTAAACTTTCGCCCGCTTCTAAAACTGAAGATTGTAGAATTGGACTGTCAAAGCCTGTAATTCCTAAGGTAATTATTCTAAAAACATTTTGTTCTATTGCATCCAGAACATAATCGTCACTAATGGTTATAACTTCAAACGTACTTGATACTTGTTTGATATTCGATTGAAAAATATGCAATTCCCTGATTATATCTTTTTTGTTTTCTATTGTATACTCTGGATAAATCATTTCTTCTATGACCTGAAAACCATGTGGTTCAAAAGATTTGTTTTCTTCTAATTCCATTTCGTCCAAAGCCGGCCCGTTCATAAATCTGGCGGTGTCCGGGATAAAATATTCAATTGCCCATTCTACTTTTTTATAAGCTAAACGTGACTTTTTAAATTGCTCTAAAATTTCTTTTTGCGACGAATTGTTATTGACAAGCTTTTCAAATTGAATGATTTCATTGTTTAATTTAGTTAAATCAACCAATAAATCTTGTTTAATAGTTGTTTTTGAAACTTCATTTTTTTGACATGAAAAGAAAAAACAAAGCGTTAAAAATAGAAAAGAAAAGTGCTTTAATTTCATAATACATTGTAATAGAAACAACCCTTATTGAAAAAATAAGGGTTGTTTTAATTTAATTTTTAATTTGATTATTATCGTTGTACGTTTCTTATAATAACGGTCTGTCCACCTTCTTTAACTTTACTAACTCCTGACCCATCAGCATTTTCAAACTTATCTAATTGCCATGTATGTGGGTGAATATTTAAAGTAAAAGTATCTGGAACACCAATTAAATCTGAAATATCATTCATCGCGCCAAACTCCCAGCTACCAAATCTCATTTCACCGCTTTGATTGTATAAAGCATTCCAGGCTACATCTGTTCTTTTATGGTTCATGTTTAACCATGCTTTATTTTGTTTTGTCGCGATGTTGTATTGCCAGACATAAGAATCATGTTTAGCTTCGGTGTAATAACTGTCTCCATCCTCCTGAATATAAACGAAATTCTCAGTCACACATAAGTTATCAGGATTGATGATTCCCGTTCCCGGTGTACTGTCACCTTCTACAGCTAATTCTAAAGTTCCTTTAAGTGGATCATTTGCATCCATTTTAAGTTTATAAACACGTCCCCACATTGTATATCCATCTACAGGAGCAACGTTTGAAGTTGCTTGCCCGGTGGCTGTAAAATAAACTTCTCTATTATTGCTGGCACTTCCTTTTCTGTAATCAACATCTTCAACTCTTGAAAAACGAATCACTCCTAAAGAGTTTACTGTAGTATTGATAACTGCACCTGTTAAGTTTTTAGCATTTGGAATTTCCACAAATGAAACTGGATATGAATTGTTTAAAGTCATGGTTGTTTCTACCTGATTTCCATCTGTTCTTTTTAAAGCATATAATTTTCCGTTTACAAGATCGCCTACAGTCGTACTCATGTACATGATTAACTGTCCTGCACTTGCGTGAGCAGTTGTATAAGACTGATCTTCCCCAATAATTATTATCGTTTTTCCAGGATAAGCTTCTTTGGTTAACGGAACGGCGTTTTCCATACTTGCTTTTCCCAGGGCTGGTAAAATTCTATCAGTTCTGCTTTTATCTGTTGTTAATCCTAATGGGTTAATTCCGTGAACCATACTTTCCTGATTAGTTTCTCCGGCAGTTAAAAAAATCGGACCAAATCCGTGTATTTCCGGTGTTACTAAAGTTGCAGAACACAAACGTGTCATACCTCCAACTCCGTCTACAATATATTCTCCTTTTACAGGTTTGAACGTTTTATCTAAATAAACTCTTGAAACAGATTGTACTATTTCGTGGTTTGTAATCATAATATAACCTTCTCCATTCGGATTTTTCATTATTCCGGCACCATCGGGTTGTGCTCCGTAAACAAATGAAGGTGATTCAGGTAATACATCAGAACTAGCAATTAAAGTACTGATTTTTAAGCTCTCAAAACCTGTCATCGGATATACAAAAGCAGGAACTTTTGAATGTGTAGTAAAGTCGATGTCAGCATTAACATCCTTTGAAGAATCTTTGTCGTCATTTTGACAGCTCATTACAGAAAATCCTGTAATTCCTAATAATGCAATTGATTTTAAAAAATTAGATTTCATAATTGTTTGGTTTTTTTAGATGAAGCAAAGCTATCTTCGAAAAACAAAAAGTATGTTATGTAAACCTTTTAAAATTGCTATTAAATGATAAGGGATATATTACTAAAAAGTAAATTTTTGATGATAAATGTAAATTTAAGATTCACAAATAAAACTTAAAAAATGATTTCAATTTATTTAAATAAAGAGTTCAAATTAGTTTCTCTCTTCTCTTTGAGTTTTTTCACAATCTTTAAAAAGGCAATTGCCGTAATGTAAGCATCTCCCAAAGCGGTGTGCCTGTCTTTTTTAGAAATATCAAATTTATCAGCAAGGTCATCTAAAGAGTAATGGTCTTTTCGTTCAAATAAATGAGACTTAATTAAAGTCTTTTTGTACAAAATCGCAGTATCTAATCTATGATTTACCAGTTGAGGTAAACCATTTCTTTCTAAAGCCTTATTGATCATTGTAACGTCAAAAACAGCATGATGTGCGATAATAATAGAATCTCCTAAAAAATCTAAAAATTGCTGTAAAGCCTCTGACTCGCTTGGTCGTTTTAAAATGAAATCTTTTAAAATTCCATGAATTTGTGCTGTCGATTTATCATAATGTTCTTGCTCAATATAAACCTCAAAACTATTTTGAACAGAAATTATTCCGTTTTGTAAAACAAGTGCACCAATACATAAAATTCGATCATTTTCGTAATCAAAACCGGTAGTTTCAGTATCTAAAACAACAAAACGAGTTTCTTCAATAGTACTACTTTCATCAAAGAGATCTTCTTCTTTTTTCCAAAAATTAAATAAACTCATATTTATACGACGTTTGAAACATTAAATCTTACGCTTATTAATTCCTGAAGTTCTTTGATGGTTTTAAAAGTTCTTTTGAGCTTTATTTTTTCCATTTTTGATAAAGATTCTAAGGCTATAAATTGTCCCGAATCATGATGTAAAAGCCCTTGTTTGGTTCTGAATTTCAATAAAGCCTTAAAAGAATAGGAGCATGATAAATACAATTCACTATTAGTAGGTTCTAGCTCCGCTAATTTCTCAAAACGTTCTGCCGTATTGCTGATCCCTTTAACTGAATGCGATAAAATCAAAACACGAGCGGCATCTGTCAAAGGCATTAAAGCCCTTCGTTTAATATCAAAATTGTCTTTGTTGGCTCCGTCTTGCTCAACTAAAAATTGCCTAAAAAAGCCTGTTGGCGACGGACTCTGTAAAGCACCGCTAACCAAATGAACATAAAAAATCGGATTTGCTTTTACATCCTCAAAAATAGAATCAGATAATTGGCTCGCTATCTCCGTATCGCCATAAGTCACACTATAATCAAAAAATATGAACGATAATAAAACTTCATTTTTCCCCGGATTTGTAATCCAATGATGCACCTGATTTTTCCACTCATCAAGGCTCATACACCATTTTGGGTTCGAAGCCATCATTTCGGCCGGACAATAATCATAACCAATTTCAAAAAGTCCTTTATTAATAAGACTTGCAAATTTTAAAAAGTATATTCTGGTTTCGTCTCTAAAAACTTCTGAAACATTTTCATACACTATAGCATTATCCTGATCCGTATGTAACATTTGTTCGCCTCTTCCCTGACTTCCCAAAGCTAACCATGCAAATTTTACAGGTGGTGGACTGCTCATTTTTTCGATACACATTTCGATAACGCGAGTTGTGCAGGCTTCATTTAATTCGGTTATGATTTTAGAAATCAATGTCATCGGAATATTTTGATCTAAATATCCCTGAAGCAATTGCATGATCCTGTTTCGGATTGGCTTAATTTCTTTTATTTTTTTTGCTCTTTTTAATGCTTTGATCAAAACGGCTGGGTTATTCCCCAGCGCCACCATAACGTCATGCTTTGATAAAATCCCGACCGCTTTGGTATTAATTGTGCCATCTTTGGTTAAACACAAATGACTTATGTTGCTTTTCATCATCGCCATTTGAGCCTCGGTAACGGTCATTTTCTTTGGATATGTAATAACAGGCTTCGTCATAATCGCTTCAGCCGTTGTTAGTATCGAGTAATCTCCGGTTACGATTTTATTACGTAAATCTTTATCTGTTAAAATACCGATGGGAAGCATTTCATCAACAATTAAGATAGCACCCACTTTTTTCTTGTTCATAATCTTGGCAACATCTCTTGCAGTGGTTGATGGCGAACAAGTAACAATTTTTTTAGAATATTTTATAGGCGTTAAATCAAAAGAATTGGTGTCAGAATGCATTGTATCCTGCTCTAAATCATCACCATACAATTTATCTTTATGGATATCAGAATACGGATTTCTGGTATTTGAAGCGTAACTTTCTATCAAAAAATTACCAACTGTTCTGTTTTCCAGTGCATAAGGTTTAAAAACTGCAATCGGAATAGCGTATAAAATACTTTCTTCATGGGCGACAGCTTCCATAATATAGTTTTCCTGCGCCAAAAGTGGACGCAATCCAAATATATCACCTTCATCACACATGTCCAGAACAGTATTTTTGGTACTTTTCTTTAAAGCCACAGCACCTTTATGAACAACATAAAAAGAATCATGTGTTTTGTCATTTTCAGCAAAAATCACAGCATCTTTATCTTTGTAGATAATCGAAATCTGCTCTGATAGCTTTTCTAAATCCATTTTATGCAAAAAGCTAAAAGGGGGGAAGTCCTTTAAAAAGTCGGCAACTCTATGTGATATGGTATTTTTCATGCGTGAGATTTAGGTTCTAAAATACTATTTAAAATTAGAAATGTAAAAGAAACACGTTATTTTTTTTATAGCCACAAAAGGCGCTAAGTCGCAAAGAATTATAAAAACTTTGTGCCTTAGCGCCTTCGTGGCATAATGTCCAAATTGAAACTAATTAGTTTTGTGCTTGTTTTTTTCTGATTCGCATATTGACAAACTCAACTGCTAGTGAAAATGTAATAGCAAAGTATAAGTAACCTTTCGGAACTGCTCCAATATGTTCACCGGCAAGTGTAGCATCTGACAAATGCATACTCTCTGTAATTAACATAAATCCAATCAGGATTAAAAACGACAGTCCTAATATTTGAATAGATGGGTTTTTGTTAACGAAGTTTCCAACAGGAACCGCAAATAACATCATAATCAAAACAGAAATAACAACAGCTGTAATCATGATTATTAATGCGCCGTGAACGCCATTAGTCATACCTACTGCTGTTAGGATCGAATCGACAGAAAAAATTAAATCGATCAGTAAAATCTGAACAATCACATTAGAAAAAGATTTTTTTGCAGCTGTTTTAATTGTTTTTTCTTCCTCGCCTTGGTGATCTACCTTTTCGCTTATTTCTTTAGTACTTTTATAAATTAAGAATAAGCCTCCTAAGAATAAAATTAAAGCCTGACCTGTAAAATCGCCTTCAAACCAACCCCAGTGAATGCTGAATAATGTGGCCTTCATGGCAATTAAATAAGAAATCCCCATTAAGAGTGCGATACGCATAAACATGGCCAAAAACAAACCAATTCGTGTAGCTTTTTTTCGATCTTCTTCGGGTAATTTACCAGTTACAATCGATATAAAAATGATGTTGTCTATTCCTAAAACAATTTCAAGAAATGTCAATGTCAATAGAGCAATCCAGGCATCAGGATTTAAAAATACTTCCATTTTCAAGTCAATTTTAGATTATTAAATTTCTTTAATCAATTTTAAAAACCTTCCCGCGTTGCTTTTCTTCAGAGCCAACCATTCCAAATTCAAAAGTATAAGAATCTTTTGAAGTCGTTAAAATCTTCATGCTGATTGCTTTTTCTTCAGTCCTGTTTTTTGGATGTTTCTTCTGCAAAACATATTCGCAATCGCTTACCCAACGTACAGTCGATGTATCCGTTTTTCCGTCAAAAGTTTCGATTTCTATACCGTCTTTTCGTTCAAAAAACGTTGTTTTCTTAACGCCATTTACTTCAAACTCAAATTTGAATTTTCCGTTTTTAAAGTCTTTACAGTTGTGTTCTGCATTATAACAGGAGAATAATGTGATTAACGGTAAAAGAAATATATTTTTTTTCATTTTAAAATTTAGGTTATTGTTTAGGAGCTATTTCCTGCTTTCCATTGCAATCTTTTTGTTTTTAAAGGAAAAACAAAAAGGATTTCCATTGCAATCAGGGCTAGAAAAATCTCGGGTATATAAGAAATATTGTTATGATTGAGACGATTATAATAGTAAGAAAACTCAAAAAATATAAATTCCGCCTTCTATTTTTATCAGACTGTTCATCAGCTAATTTTGTTCTGCAAAACCGAACCAAAATCCACCACCAAAGACCGCCAAAATAGGCATGAAATTCTATCATTTCAATCTTTTTAATTCGTCATCTGTAAAGTTCTTGATTTCTTTTTCTTTGGCAAACTTTTCGGCATTGTAATTTCCGGATTTATTTTTCGCAATCGATAAACTATTCCAACTTCCATTTTTTAATTGTTTGGCATAAAAAACAATCTGGCCAACATGATACGGATAATGTGCCAATTGACGATTAATGGCTTCAATAACCGTGTGCCCTTCATTTCGAATATAAATAATATCTGAAAGTTGTTCTGGTTTTAAACTATTTATAGCATCCAGAAAACAATCCCAGCCTTTATTCCAAACATCTAAAACTTCTTCTTTTGATTGTAAATCATTTTCAAATTCGGCATCACGATTACGCCATTCTTTTTCTCCATCAGAAGTTAAAAAGTCGGTCCAGCGTGAAAGCATATTACCCGAAATATGTTTGATAATGGTGGCAATACTATTAGTGTCTTCATTTACAGCAACAAAAAGCTGTTCCGATTCTAATTGATTCATTGCTTTTTCGCCTAGCATTTTATAGTACAAAAACTGTTTTTTAACGCTTTCTAAATAAGATTCAGTTGCTTCCATGATTTATGCTTTTGATGCTATATTATTTCGCTCCGATGGAGCTGTTAGCAATGGGTTTATTGTTTTCTATAAATATATTACCCCGTTGGGATGTTATTACTTTTATTAGAAATTTTATAATCCAAACTTTTAAAAACAAACTCCTTTAGGAGTGTTATATTTATAGAAATTATTTGTTTCAACTGTTTTAGCCTCATAGAGGCGACATAACTCATCGCAAATTATACAATTTTAATGTCATACTTATCTAAAAGTCCCACAATTCCCTGGTTTGAAAATTGCGCTTTTCGCATCGGATTAAATTCGGGATCAATTTTGTAATTGTAAGCAGTTCTAAAGTCAACAGCAGCCAATTGTGTTTCATTAAAAATAGCACCATCTAAATCACAATTATCAAAAACCGAACTCGTTAAGTTGGTTCCTATAAAAGTTACTTCTCTCACAGAACAATTGATGAATTTAGTTTTTGGCATTTTTTTGTTCGAGAAAATAGCGTAATCTAAAGCAGTTTCTTCAAAGTAAACCTGAAATAAAAAGTCGTCACATTCGTTAAAAGCGATTCCTAAAAGTTTACAGTTTTTAAAAGTGACATTCTTTAAATTGCTTCCCGCCAAACTTGTCATCGACAAATTACAGTCGATAAATTCGCAGTCTAAAAAAGTATTGTAAGCAAAATTGCTGTTAGAAAAATCACAGTTTTTAAAAACACAATCTTCAAACTCCCGATTGTTTATTTTTTTGTCAATATAATTGACTTTCTCGAAGGTTTTCTGAATGTGAATTAGGCTTTCCATGAATGTTTTTTGGATTTTCGGGCGTTGTGGCGCACTCGAAGAATGTAAATAATATCGTTTGTTATTTGGTACGAAACGGCATAATCATAAATACTGTATACTCTAAAACTTCTATCATTATTGGTTTTTTGTTTATCGAGTTTATAGATTTCTGGTTGCGTTTTTAATATTTCAGTACTATCAAAAATTGTATTAACTACTTTATGCAATTGTAATAGATTTGCTTTCAAAGAAAATATAAAAATGGATGCCTTCTAATTGATCTAAAGTATTGATTGACCAAATTATTTTTTTTCCATTTTTTAGCAATTTCTTTGGCTTCTTCTTCAGTATGGAAATTTCCTTTTTTGATATTTTCTAAAGCATTTTCAATATCTAAATTATACGAAGTATCTGAATCCACGGTCGAATTGTTGATTGACTGCAGAAGATGTTTTAATTTTTCTACAAAAGAAGGATCTTTTACTTTATCAATTTCTTGATGAATCCAGTTTATTTCTGCTTGAATATCCATAATCGAAAATTTTAGTAAAGATACAAATTAGTCATTAAACAAACCTTTCATAATAATTTTCAATCCATAAAAAATCAAAAACATAGCGCTTAAGCAAGCCACAATTCCAATTCCTAAAACCAAATAATGCCAATTTGTATGCTGATTCATAAAAGCATTATAAATCAACGAAGGCCCAATAAATAATAAAGGCAGTGAACCTGATAAATATTTAATTCCTTTTCCTAATAATTCTTTATTTGTTGCCATCTATTTTTGTTTCAGGTTTGAAAAAGTTTCAAGTTTCAGGTTTCAGCAAGCTTTGCGAACTTTGACAAAGATGAGTAGAAAAAACCTTGCGAACTTTGCGGTTAAACCTTTTTAAGCAGTATAATTGTCAACAGCATTTCTAACACTGCCGTATTTTTTTAATAATTCGCTTGCCTCTTCATACGAAACCGGAATTTCTCCCATAATCATTTTCACCCCACGGTCAACCAATTTAATATTACTCAATTGCATATCGACCATTTTGTTGCCTTTCACTTTTCCAAGCTGAATCATAGCAGCAGTAGAAATCATGTTTAAAACTAGTTTCTGAGCTGTTCCGGCTTTCATACGGGAACTTCCTGTAATAAATTCCGGACCAACAACAACTTCTATCGGATATTGTGCTGTTAACGCTAAAGGACTTCCGGCATTGCAAGTAATGCAGCCAGTTATGATATTATTTTCATTACAGGTTTGTAAGCCGCCAATAACATACGGAGTGGTTCCAGAAGCCGCTATTCCTATAACAATATCAATTTCATTTATATGATGTGTTTTCAAATCCAGCCAGGCCTGTTCTGCATTGTCTTCTGCATTCTCTACCGCACGACGAATTGCAGTGTCACCTCCGGCAATAATTCCGTTTACTAAATCAAAAGGAACGCCAAAAGTAGGAGGGCATTCAGAGGCATCAACTACGCCTAAGCGTCCTGATGTTCCGGCGCCAATATAAAAAATTCTTCCTCCAAGTTTTAATTTGGCTACAACCTGCTCTACTAATGCCTCGATTTGGGGTATTACTTTTTCGACAGCATGAGGAACGGTTTTATCTTCCTGATTGATATTGGTAAGCAATTCATTGACAGACATTTTTTCTAAATGTTCATACTTTGATGCTTGTTCAGTTGTTTTTGTAAATGTCATTTTTCGCTGTTATTGGACTGGCCAAAATTAATCTTTTTTATTGCAATCTCGAAATTTCATCAGTAAAGTCACAAAGATTTAATTTCTTATTGTTTTTTTGTTTTAATTCTCATCTAAACAGCGGATTTCTTGAATCCTCATTATTAAAAGAACTAAAATATTATATTTGTTAATTAATAAAAGAGAATGGATAAATTAGATTTGCTGCAAGGGATTGGTCGAATCTCTGTTTTTGTTTCTTTACTGCTGGCCTTTTTTTTATTAACGGTTAAAACCGAAAATAAATTGGCAAACAGATTATTTGCCTGGTTTTTTATTTTCTCTGCTGTCGATCTCAGTGGATTTTTTATTGATGCTGTAACGCGAACCGAACTAAATTGGGAGATTTTAAGGTCAACTGCATGTTTATTTGGGATGCCTTTGTTTTACCTTTTTGTGTTGGCGGTTTGTTATTCTGATTTTAGATTGCAATGGAAACATTTAGTTCATGCACTTCCCTTTATAGTTGTTAATTTAGTTTTCATTCCCAGAATTTATTTAAACCTCACAGATAGAGATAGCTTTGTTTCAATGCTCAATCAATTGCCTGAGATTTATTTTATCCAGATTTTAATTGAACTTCAATATGTGTTTTACATTATCAGTGTGTTTTTTATTTTAAAAAAATATCGCGATATCTATTTCGAAAATTACGCAAATTCGAGTACGGCGACTTATAAATGGCTTTTTCAGATTACTTGTGTATTTCTTACTGCACATTCAATTGTAGCATTAAAAAATTTATTGCGTTATAGCGGATTCAGAGAGATATTTCTATGGGCAAATGTACTTGTAGGAAGCATTGCTTTGTTTATAACGTGTTGGTTTATAATGAAAGCACTAAATCATCCAGAACTTTTTAGAGGAGTTAATTCTAAATTAAAACTAACAAAAGAGATTCTACCGGAAGTTGAAGATAAATCTGTTTCATCAAATGTTCAGAATGATTTGATTACGGGGCAAATTTCGAAATTGAAACAATATATGACAGAGAAAGAACCTTTTTTGGATCCGTCGCTTACGATTCAGGAATTGGCCTATCAAATTGATATTCCCGTTCGGGACTTGTCCATTTTGATTAATCATAAAATGGATCAGCACTTTTTTGATTTTGTGAATGAATATCGCATCCAGAAAGCAATGAATATTTTGAAAGATAAATCTAAAGGTCAACTTACGGTTTTAGAAATTTTGTATGAAGTTGGTTTTAACTCCAAATCTTCGTTTAATACTTCTTTCAAAAAATATACAAATTTAACGCCTACAGCTTACCGAAACGCTTCGTAATAAAGTTTTAATTTATTCCAGGCTGGCTATGATACTGGACTGTGTTAAAAGATCTAAAATATTATATTTGTTGAATAATTAAAGAAAGAATGGATATAATTAGCTTTTTAACTGGTATGGCCAGAATTTCAGTTTTTGTTTCATTATTGCTGGCATTCTTTTTATTAACTGTAAAAACAAAGAATAAATTAGCAAATAGTCTATTTGCTTTCTATTTAATATTTTTTGCAATTGATAACAGCGGTATTTTTATTGATGATGGCTTCATTATAGCACACTTTAATTTAGAATTTTTCAGATGGAGTATTTGTGTTTTGATATTACCGGCCTTTTATCTGTATGTGTTATCAGTTTGTTTTACAGATTTTCGATTAAAGACGAAGCATTTATTTCATGTAATTCCATTTATAATCACAAATACAGTTTTTATACTCAGACTTTATTTTTTAAATGATGTAGAAAAAAAAATGTTTTACAATCATCGCGATCAATCGTTTGAAATGTATTTTTTATTTCTTGTTTTAGGTATACAAACAGTATTGTATAGTATAGGAGTGTTTTTGGTTTTAAAAAGGTATAGAGAAATATATCAGGAAAATTATGCGAATCCCAGAATTTCTATTTTTAAATGGTTATTTCAAATAGCGATTGTACTTTTTGTTTTGTATTACCTGTCTATAGTTAAGAATATTGTAAGATATGCTGATTTAGATTTTCTATGGATTTGGTCCAATACAATATTACAGTTTTTTGTTTTAGTAGTGACTTGTTGGTTTGTGTTAAAAGCTTTGAATTATCCTGAACTTTTTAGAGGACTAGATTCTAAATTGCAATTAGCAAGAGATATTCTTCCTAAGGAAAATAAAAATAGTATTGAAACAAAAGATTATCAAAACGAATTAATTAAAACTCAGATTTTGACATTGAAACAATATATGGCTGAGAAAGAACCTTTTCTAGATCCGTCGCTTACCATTCAGGAATTGGCGAATCAAATTGATATTCCGGTTCGGGATTTATCCGTTTTGATCAATCATCATATGGATCAGCATTTTTTTGATTTTGTAAATGAATATCGCATCCAGAAAGCAATGAATATTTTGAAAGATAAATCTAAAAGTCAGCTTACCGTTTTGGAAATTTTATATGAAGTGGGTTTTAACTCCAAATCTTCGTTTAATACTTCTTTCAAAAAATATACTAATTTAACGCCTACTGCTTATAGAAACGCTTCATAATTAATAGTTTGTAAAAAGTCGTACTTGATGCTCAATAAAGTCGAACCAATTTCTATTTAGGAAATTGGTTCGACTTTTTTTTGTCGGTCGAATCTGGAAAATTTCTAAGGCAACTTTGCTTCAAATTAATCGAACAAGTTAAAACTAGAAATTATGAAAACATCAAACCTCCTTATCTTTTTACTATTACCATTCTTTTGTTTGGCACAATCAACTTTAAAATTGAAAGGAAAAATAGGAAATGAAACAACTCCATTAGAATGGGCAGATGTTTCAATATTAAATTCAGAAGGGAAAATTGTAGACGGTACCACAACAAAACAAGATGGAACTTTTGAAATCAATCTAAAAAAAGGTTTTTATAAAATAAATGTTAGTCTTTTGGGATTTGAAGAATTTGAGAAAGAGATTTCGATAGAGAATGATTTTGATTTAGGCTCCATTATCCTAAAAGAAAATACAACCAATTTGGTAGAAGTTGTTGTTCAATCTAAAAAGAAAACAATCGAACAGAAAACAGATCGTTTGGTTTATAATCTTGAAAATAATGTTACAAATGTAGCTGGAGATGCTTTGAGCGCCATTAATACTGCGCCTGGGGTTGCAGTACAAAACAATACAATTACTATTTTAGGAAAAGGAACTTCGCGAGTGATGATCGACGGAAGAATGATTGAATTAGCTGGCGAAGAATTGAATAATTTCCTGAAATCAATACCAGCAAGTGATATTAAAAATATTGAAATTATAAGCAATCCACCCGCAAAATACGAAGCGGAAGGAACTGGAGGATTAATCAATATTGTTATGAAAAAAGGAGTCAGAGATTCGTGGAAAAATACTATTACGGCTTCTTACGATCAAAATAAATACGGAATTTATACTTTGAGAGATAATTTCTTTTACAACAAAAATAAAATCCGCTTTTCTGCCAGTGTTAACGGAAAAACAGGATATAAAAATGTAGACGAAGTTTCTAAAGTATATTTCCAGGAAGGACTTTCAAATTTGAAAGCTACAACAAAAATGAAAGATGAAAATGCATCTGGTAAACTCGCTTTAGACTATGACTTTTCAGAGAAAACAACAGTTGGTTTTCAATTTATAAGGGACAGAAATAACCCGGATTTTAAATCAGATATTAGAATTGACCGATACAATACGCAAAATCAATTAGAAAATTATACACTTAATAATAGCTTTTCAGACAGAGAATCGGGTAATCAAACCTATAATTTGCACATAATTACAAAATTGGATTCTTTAAACCGAAAATTATCATTTGATGCAGATTACTTTAATTACAATTCAAAATTTGATCGAAAGTTTATTGCAAATGACTATGACGCTGACATGACATTTATAGGTGTAAATCAGTCAGGAAGAAATATTTCGAATCAGGATATTGACAACTTGAGTTTTAAGGCTGATATGGAGCATCCGCTTCAGGCGATAAATTTATCTTACGGCGCCAAAGTGAGTTTTACAAATAGTATCAGCGATGTACTCTATTACAATACAATTACAGGAACTCCGGTCTTAGATCCGACCCAATCCAACCGATTTAAATACACCGAAAATAATCAGGCGATTTATATTAATGGAGATAAAAAAATCAATGAAAAATGGAATCTTCAATTGGGATTAAGATTGGAAAATACTCAAACAAACGGATTTTCTGAAACAATCAATCAAACGACAGAAAATAATTATTTGAAATTATTTCCAACGTTTTATGCTTCTTACAAGAAAAACGAAAACAATAGTTTCAGTTTAAATTATGGAAAAAGAATCAACAGACCTCGTTTTGATTTATTGAACCCATTTAGAATTTACATAAGCAGTAATAGTTATTCTGAAGGAAATCCGTTTTTAAAACCTTCATTTAGTGATAATTTTGAGTTCGCACATTCGTATAAAGAAATCCTGAGAACTAGTGTTTTTGTTAATTCTGTTACAAATGGTTATGGTATTTTATTTACTTCAAATACGGAAACGAATACACAAATTATAACGAGAGAAAATTATTTTAAAAATTTGAGTTACGGAATTGGGGAGAGTTATTCAGCAACTTTTGCAGATTGGTGGCAGAGTGAAAATTCATTATACTTTTTAGGTGCAAAAACAGAATTTATTAAAGACATAAACGCCACTCCATCAAATAGTTTGCAAATTGATTTTTCTACAAACAATACTTTTGTTTTAGGTAAAACAACAAAATTGCAAATCGATTTTTCGTATACTACGCCTTTTAAAAGTGGTTTGTACGAAGTAGGATACGCATCGAGTTTTGATATTGG
This sequence comes from Flavobacterium sp. Root420, assembly GCF_001427905.1. GTDB lineage: Bacteria > Bacteroidota > Bacteroidia > Flavobacteriales > Flavobacteriaceae > Flavobacterium. The sequence goes on along the minus strand of NZ_LMEF01000001.1, from coordinate 443,633 downwards.
TTTTAAACAAGATTTGTTTAATAAAACGATGCAAATTGCGTTTCTGGCAAATGATATTTTTAATACCTCTTATTTAAAAGATTTTACTTCGGTTGTAAATGGTGTAAAACAGGTTTACAGTCAAAAGGAAAGTAACAGATTTGTGCGCTTATCTGTGGTTTATAATTTTGGGAATAAAAAAATTAATGTTAAAGAACGCAATTTTGGAAATCAGGATGAAAGAAAAAGAACTGGGAATTAATAATTAGCCAATTAGAAAAATTGACAATTAGATAATTGAATTATGAAAATGAAAGCACAAGATGTTCTTTTGTTTTGTTGCGTGAGGGATAGGAGCAGTCCGCCGCAGCGGAGCGGATAGCCCGACCGAATTTGCGAAAGGCGCATATAAGCGGTTTGTTAGATAGCGCCTTTTGTGAATTTGGGCACGCCCTAATTATAATAAAAAAGCCAATAAAATTCCGAGAACGATCATGGAAACTTTGGCAATGTTGAATTTATGTCCTTCACTGCTTTCGAAAATAATAGTCGATGAAATATGGAATAAAATCCCAATAACAACGGCTGTTATTTCAGTATAATATTGGTTTAAAATGGGTAAATATTCGGAAGCAATTGTCCCAAGCGGAGTCATAATGGCGAAAGTCAGCATGAATGCAAAAATCGCTTTTTTGTTCAGATTGGCGTTGATGAAAAAAGTGGTTAAAATCACGGCAATTGGCAAATGATGAATCGCAATTCCGAGTGCTAAACCATGATGATGACTTACCGGAAAACCTTCTAAAAAGGCATGAATGCACAAACTGATAAAAAGCAGCCAGGGAATTTGAGACATTTGTGCATGCCCGTGAACGTGTCCGTGTTCAGCTCCTTTTGAGAAAAACTCCAATATGATCTGAAATAAAATTCCGACCATAATGAACAAACCAATATTATGATTGTGTGATTCGTAAACTTCAGGCAACAAATGCATTACAGTTAATGACAATAAAAATGAACCACTAAAAGCAAGCAATAATTTTAAGTTGGTTTTGTTTTTTGGTTTTAAAAACAAAGCCACAGCATAACCTAAAAGTACAGAAAATAAGGGAAGTAAATAGTTCATTTGTTATTTTGTGTAATCGTTGATTTGTTTAATCGGTTAATTGTGTACTGTTTGCTCAATCGATTAGACGGTTAAACAATTAAACGATTCACCAATTATTTAAAAATCATGATTAATCGTTCGCTTTCGGTTTTATGGAATTTTTTGAGTTTATAATCTCCAAAAATATCTAACAGAAAAATTCCGGCTTCGGCCATTAATTCTTCAAAATCTTTTAAAGTTAAAGCTTTTACTTTTTCGGTAAAATGATATTTATGTCCTTGATCTTCAAAATCAATTTCTTTAAAAATATGTCCGTCTTTAACGTATCTTTTAATTTTAAAATCGATTCCGTCAACGGTTTTTACTTCTTCGGGAACCAAAGTTTCGATTACCTGCGCCACATTCATAAAATCAATCACGGCAAAACCATATTCAGATAAACTTTCTTTGATTGCTTTTAAAGTTGTCAAATTATCATCATCACTTTCAAAATAACCAAAACTGGTAAACAAATTAAAAATAGCGTCGAATTTTTCTTCGAATGGCTCCCGCATATCGTGCACTTTAAAATGCAGGGTTTCATTGCTGTTTTTGCTTGCTTCGGCAATGCTATTTTCAGATAAATCAGCGCCTAAAACATCAAAGCCAAGTTGGTTTAAATAAATAGAATGACGACCTTTTCCGCAGGCTAAATCCAATACTTTTGCCTTTTCAGGAAGATTTAGGTAATGCGTAAGATTATCCATAAAAATCTGAGCCTCTCGGTAATTTCGGTCTTTATAAAGAATGTGATAATACGGAGTATCAAACCATGATGTAAACCAGTTTTCGGTGTTACGCTCCTGATTTGGTGTTGATGAGTTTGGTGCTTCAGACATTTATTCTATTTCAATTAATTCAAAGTACCGCAAATTTAGTGTATTTTTGCCGAAAAATAACTATTTCACGCTGATACCTAAATAAACATTAGTTGTGTCTGTGATTGGAGTTATTTTTTTAAACAAAAATAAAGATGGAAGAAAATTTTAGAATGATAGCCAAATGTTTTTTTGGTTTTGAAGAAATATTAGAAAAAGAATTACGTGATCTTGGTGCTCAGGATGTCGAAAAAGGAGTGAGAATGGTAAGTTTTAAAGGCGATAAAGGTTTTATGTACAAAGCCAATTTATCATTGCGTACGGCACTTAAAGTTTTAAAACCAATTTACTCGTTCAGGGCAAACAACGAGCAGGCATTATATAAAGGAATTTCGGGCGTTAACTGGTCTAAGCTTTTAAATGCTAATCAAACTTTTGTAATTGATGCGACAGTGCATTCGACTTATTTTAATCACTCTGAATTTGTTTCTCAAAAATGTAAAGATGCGATTGTAGATCAGTTTAGAGAAAGAACGGGTCAGCGTCCGAGTATTGATAAAGCTTTTCCAGATTTAAGAATCAACGTTCATATCGATAAAGATCAGGTTTCGGTTGCATTAGATACTTCAGGAAATTCCTTGCACCAGCGTGGTTACAGAACAGCAACGAATATTGCGCCAATCAACGAAGTTTTGGCGGCAGGAATTTTATTATTATCAGGTTGGGAAGGTCAAAGTCACTTTTTGGACCCAATGTGTGGTTCCGGAACTTTTTTGGCGGAAGCGGCTATGATTGCCTGTAACATTCCGGCAAACATCAACAGAAAAGAATTTGCTTTTGAAAAATGGAAAGACTGGGATAATGACTTATTCGACCAGATTGTAAATAGTCTGATGAAAAAAACAAAAGAATTTCATTATACGATTAAAGGTTTTGATAAAGCGCCAAGTGCTGTAAACAAGGCAAAAGACAATATCAAAAATGCTAATTTAGAAGATTATGTTACAATTTCAGAAGATAACTTTTTTGATTCTGAAAAAGCAGTTGAAGGAAAATTGCATATGGTTTTCAATCCGCCATACGATGAGCGTTTGGATATTCATATGGAAGAATTCTACAAAAACATCGGTGATACTTTGAAGAAAAGCTATCCGGGAACAAATGCCTGGTTTATCACGGCAAATCTTGAAGCCTTAAAATTTGTGGGATTAAAACCTTCCAGAAAAATCAAACTTTTTAATGCAAGTTTAGAAGCGCGTTTGGTAAAATACGAAATGTACGAAGGAAGCAAGAGAACGAAATTTCAAGTTAACGAATAGGTACAAAGGTTCAAAGGTTCAAAGGGACAGGGGAAAAAACCTTTGTGCCTTTGAACCTTTGCAACTCTGAACCTTTAAAAAGAAAACAATGACAAAACTACAAGTAAGAGGTTTTTTATATCAATTAGGATGTTTCGCAATTTTATTTATTGCAGGAAGATTTGTAATTGCAAACTATACACAATTAACCGGAATCTGGATTCCGATGACGGCTTTTATTGTGGCCACTTTGATTGCTCCTAAATTTCAGGCGGTAAAAACAAAAGATGGCGAGAAGCTTTTCATGAAATGGATTTTTATAAAAGGAATTAGAGAAATTGGATAAGTAAACTATTTTATATGAGGAAAATTGGACTTATAGGCGGTATTAGCTGGGTTTCTACAGCAGATTATTACAAACTTATAAACGAGGGAATAAACGAAAAAATGGGAGGGTTGAACTTCTCAGAATGTTTGATTTATTCGTTCAATTATTCTGATATAAAAAAGAATAACGAAACCAATAATTGGGATTCAACTTTTAAAATGCTTTTAAAAGGTTGTGAATTCTTAAAATCGGGCGGGGCAGAAGCAATCGTTTTATGTGCCAATACCATGCATCTTATTGCTGACCGACTTGAAGAAGCAATTGGTTTGCCGTTTATTCATATTGCAACGGCAACGGCTGTTGAAATTCAGAAACAAGAAATTAAAAAAGTCGGTTTGTTAGGAACCAAGTTTACAATGGAACTTGATTTCTTTACAGATAAATTGAAGGATAAAGGAATAGAAGCGATTATTCCGGAAAATCAGGAGGATAAAGATTTTATTCATACTACAATTTTTGAAGAATTAGGAAGAGGACTTGTAACTGAGGAAACTAAAAAACGTTATTTGGAAATTGCAAATCAATTAATAGAGAAAGGAGCTGAGGGAATTATTTTGGGTTGTACCGAAATTCCGCTAGTGATTAAACCAGAAGATCTTTCTGTTCCGATTTTTGATACGGTCTTGATTCATTCAAGTGCTGCAGTTGAATTTCAGTTATCATAAAAAATATTTAAACTAAAAAAAGCCTCAAATTTAGAAATTTGAGGCTTTTTTATTATCTCTAAAAACTACTTTTTTGGAGCGTCTTTTTTGATTTGAGGAATAACCGTTTTTTTCTTATAAATAGGAATAAAGTACGAAACGGTATAATTAAAACCAATTCCGAAACTTCCATCATAAGTTCTGTTAAAACCAGGAATATAAAGGTTGTCAAAACCATCGGGTTTTGTGTTCATTACTAACATTTTAAGTTGCACTCCAAAGCCAACAAAAACGTTATTAAAAACTTTCGCTTTTAGTCCCATGGCCACTTCAATCCAGCCAGCTGTAAGTCCGTTGTATTTTTGATCCTTAATAATTGAAGGTTGTTCTCCCCAATACGGATTTGGATTGTAAATCTTATAACTATTTAAATCCTGACTAAAAGTACTAAAACCTCCTCTTAAACCAATGGTAATTAAGTTTTCCATGTCCAGCCAGTTTTGATATAAATTGTAATCAAAACCTCCTTTTATGTACGTTCCTGTAGCGGTAGAATTTAATCGGTCATCATCAGTTGTTTTATCTTCAAAACCAAGTTCGGCTGCCAGATAATACTTTTTTGTTAAACGAAAATCTCCAACAATTTCAATTCCCTTATAGTCCTTGTCGTAGAAACCACGGGTCAATTTGTATAAATCAACACCAACGCGAAGGCCGTAGCGATCTGTTTTTATACTGTCTGGTTTAACTTCCTGAAGAGCTGGTTTGGCAGTTTCAGTTTTTGGTTTAACCGGAACGATTTCTTTTTTTGCTGTTGTAGTTGATGTTTCCTGGGCCTGAACCAAAACCATTGAAAACAGTAAACAACTACTAAAAAAATACTTTAATGTGTGTTTCATTTTCGGTTTCAATTTTAGGATTAATTACAAAAACTTCCTGCATCCAAAGTCCGTTACCATCTGTATCTGTTTGCACAAAAGGTCTTGTTATTGGAGGAGTGTTTGAGAAAGGGCTTAGTTCAAAAATAGTTTTAAAACCACAAGCTCTGGAAACATATAGATCCTGATGCGTATAGTTAAATGTAATCTCATCTGTATTTATTGCAGCAGGATTATCATTTTGTGAATCTAAAACAAAAGTATAGGTTGTCGTTTCTGCATTTGTTTTTAACGGAATAGAAATTGTGCTTCCGTTAGCTAAATATTTTGCTGTATCTGTTGCAGTTTTATTAAAAATAATTCCCGCAGGTTCATCTTTACCAATAACCATTAGGTTTTTAACATTTTGAAGCACTGTTGGATTGTCAGCATCATAAAAAGTAATAACTAATCGTGGTGTCGTGGGTGTGTTTGCATCACAAATATCATCTTTCTCACAGCTTGATAAGCCAAAAGTAAAGACTAATAAAAGAGAAATTATTTTTTTCATTTATAAATTGTTATCTAAGTTCTAAAAGTACAACATTTTCAACATGGTGCGTTTGCGGAAACATATCAACTGGTCGAACGCGGGTAACTTTATATTTTTCGTCCATTAAAGCAAGGTCTCTCGCTTGTGTTGCTGAATTACAACTCACATAAACTACTTTTTTAGGAGCAATTTTTAAGATTTGATCAATAACGGCTGCGTGCATACCATCTCTTGGTGGATCTGTAATGATAACATCTGGTTTTCCGTGTTGTGCAATAAAACTTTCGTTGAATACCACTTTCATGTCTCCAACAAAAAACTCGCAATTTGTAATATTATTGCGTTCTGCATTTGCTTTAGCGTCCAAAATAGCTTCAGGAACACTTTCTACACCAATTACTTTTTTTGCTTTTTTTGAAACAAATTGAGCGATGGTTCCTGTTCCTGTATATAAATCGTAAACCGTTTCGTCACCTGTAAGTCCGGCAAAATCACGTGTTATTTTGTACAATTCATAAGCCTGGTCAGAATTGGTTTGATAAAAAGACTTGGCATTGATGCTGAATTTTAAACCTTCCATTTCTTCCAGGATATAATCTCTACCCTTATATAGTTTAATATTCTGATCGTAAATAGTATCGTTCTGTTTTGCATTTACAACATATTGCAATGAAGTAATCTGTGGAAATTTTTCATATAAATGATCCAAAATCAATTCACGATTTTTCTTGTCATTCTCGAAGAACTGAATTAAAACCATGATTTCACCAGTCGAAGCAGTACGAATCATGAAAGTTCTTAATAAGCCTGATTGTTCTCTTGGATTAAAGAATGCTAAATTATGTTCGTTAGCAAAATCTCTAATTTCATTTCTAATAGCATTTGAAGGATCCTCTTGCAAATAACATTTTTGAATGTCAAGAATTTTATCCCACATTTTCGGAATATGAAATCCTAAAGCATTTCTGTTTCCTAAATCTTCCGTGCTTTCAATTTCTTTCTCCGTTAACCAACGACTGTTAGAAAACGAAAATTCCATTTTATTTCTATAGAAAAATTGTTTTTCTGAACCCAAAATGGTTTCGAATTCAGGAAGTTCAACTTTTCCGATACGTTGCAAGTGATTCTTTACTTCATTTTGTTTGTAATACAACTGTTGGCTGTATTTCATATTTTGCCATTTGCATCCTCCACAAACTCCAAAATGATCGCAAATTGGTTCAATGCGATGTTCTGATAATTCGTGAAATTTTACGGCTTTGCCTTCATAGTAGGCTTTTCTTTTTTTGAAAGTTTGTACGTCAACTACATCACCCGGAACTACGTTCGGAATAAATATTACTTTTCCGTCCGGAGCCTTAGCTACTGATACTCCTTTTGCTCCAGCATCAAGAACCTGGATTTGATGAAAGACAACTTTGTCTGTATTTTTTCTTCCCATAGCGCAAAAATAAGGGTTTGTAAACTTTTATAAATTTAAATTTTAAAATATTTTATCAAATTGTTGAATTTATTAGTTTAATTAAGTTTAAAAGTTAACTTTGTTTATAGTATTATCCCCAGATCCTACTTTTTTAACCAATAGTTTTGTTATGTTTTTATGAATTTGTATCACAATCTATCACAAATTGGCTTTCTGAAAAAAAGTTATGCGTTAAAATTCCTCTTTGTTGCTTTGGTAGGTATTCATATTCCTTTAATTGGAATTTTATTTTTTGTGCTATTTTACTCTCATAATATTTCACCTACTTCTATTTTGATTTTTTGTCTGATAATGACCTTATTAGCAACTGCAATTACACTTTTGATATTAAATCAATTGATAAAACCTATTTCAAAAGCATCAAAAGCATTAGACGAATACCGAAATAACAGACGGCTTTCTGTCCTTCCGACAGAATATACAGATGAAGCAGGTTTGTTAATGTGTAATATTCAGGAGTCGATCTATGAGGCGGAAAGTTTTATAAACGAAAAACAGGATTTGATTTATATGCTTTCACACGATTTGAAAAATTTTGCCGGAAATCCTCAGGGTTTGGCAAAATTGATTTTAAGTGAAAATCCATCTGAATCCATAAAACATTTGGCCGATTTAATTTGTGAATCGACCAATTTGCAATTTCGTTATATCGAGAATTTTATAAAACTACTCAATGAACAAGATCAGGTTGTAAAATTTAATCAGGAGCCACGAGAAATAATATTTCCTGCTATTTTACCTTTTATTAATGAACAGGTTGAACAACGTTTAATTGATAAAAATATTAAATTAAGCCTGAGTTTAGAAGCAGAGGCGGCTACTCTTAAAATAGATGAAGGTCTATTGATTCAGGTTATCGTAAACTTAATAAGTAATGCGATTAAATTTTCTTATTTTGACAGTGAAATCAAAGTCAGAATTTGCAATGAAGATTCAAAATTGATGATTAGTGTTGTAGATCACGGAATTGGTTTCAATAAAAATCAAATTGAAGAGTTGTTTAAAAAATTTACCAAAATGAGCCGATTGGGGACTGCAAATGAATCTTCGACAGGAATTGGTTTGTATTTATGCAAGAAAATAATCGAAAGAAATAAAGGAACTTTAAGCGCTATCAGTGAAGGCAAAAATAGGGGTGCCGAATTTAAGATTGAGTTTGATATCTAGTTTTTTCTTTTTTTAATTATCTCATAATTAACAATCGTAAAGAAATAAAAGCACAAATCGGCTGAGATTTTTCCAAAAATAATTCCGAAGAAATAATTCACAAACAGTATAGGCATCCAATACATGCAAAAAGGGCGAATTACCAAAAAGTCCAGAAAAGCAGGATAGCCAAATTCTAAAACTAAATTTTTCAGCAATAAAAGAATTTCTTTAGAAGTCGTGACTTTGTTCAGTAGTTTATTTTGCTGAACCAGTTTTTTATACGAAGAAATAAAAATTACACTATAAAAAGCCAAATATTCCGAAAGAGTAATAATATATGCTGTGGTTAATCCGCTGTAAATTTTACTAAAAAGAGAAGCGGTAAGTGCGGCACTTGTACTCGCTAATTCGGCATATTTATAACGATCGAACCATTCTTTAAATTTAGATTTTTTCAGCATTTCTTTTTTAGTAACTATGTTTCTAAGTAGCTAAGTTACTAAGTTTCGTTTTGATAATATGTTATTTCTGTCTCTGATACCTTAAATGATTCAGGTTTCCGTATTTGAATTATTCCTTAAATAAGGTGAGGTAAATGAGTTTTGGTTTTCCGTCAACACAATCTACACTACTTGGAGGTAATACAATATCACAAGTTGACATTATGTTCCATTTAATATTAAATGCAGCCTGTGCGTCGGTATAAGCTTTTACTTTAGCAAGAAATACGGTTTTATCTATTGTCTTAGAAAAGGCAATATATCCGATTGCCCCGCCGCAAGATTTAGAGCCAATAGCAGTAAAATCCCATTCTGTAGCATTTGTGCAAGGCTTAGAATTAACTAAAGAAACTGCAACAATCTCCTGATACATTTTATCTAAGTTTTGTTGCTCCTTATTTCTGGCGGAATCATCATCGTTGCTGCAAGAAACCAAGGTCAGACAAATGGCAAATAATATAAAACATAGTTTTTTCATGGTTAGTGAATTTATAGTTAGTTTTATTATCAGATGCCAAAATTCAAAAATGGTTGCGTTAAAAGAGATGCTATCACGAAGCTTCGGGGCTAAGTTTTTTTTTTTTGACCTTGAGCCTTGAATCTAAAATCTAACCTTAGTAACTCAGAACCTTAGAACCTTAGCAACTCTAAAAAATTACCATAAATGATGTACTGAAGGTTTTATATATTCTTCGTAAATGTCATTCATTGCCGAAATTTTTTCGGGAGTTAATTGAGGTAAATCATAAACCGATAGATTTGACATTACATGATTTGCATTTGAAGCACCCGGAATAATACAGCTAATATCTTCAAAACTCAAAATCCATTGTAAGGCGATAGGAGCAAGATTGGTTGCTTCAGGAAATAGTGCTTTTAGTTTTTCAACAGCTTCTAATCCTAAATTGTAATCAATTCCGGAAAAAGTCTCACCCTTATCAAAAGCACCTCCATTACGATTAAAGTTACGGTGGTCTTGTGGTTCGAAAATAGTTTTTGAATCAAATTTACCGGTTAAAAGTCCGCTTGCTAATGGAACTCTGGCAATTATACCAATATCTTTTTTTCTGGCTTCAGAGAAAAACAATTGCGAAGGGCGTTGGCGAAACAAATTAAAAATAATCTGTACTGTTGTTACATTCGAATATTCAATTGCTTTTAATGCCTCTTCAACTTTTTCTACACTTACACCAAGATTTAAAATTTTCCCCTGATCTTTTAAGCGATCAAATAGTTCAAAAATCTCAGGTCGGTAATAAACTTCAGTAGGAGGGCAGTGCAGCTGAATCAAATCCAGTGTTTCTAAATTCATTCTTTTCAAACTGTCTTCAACAAATTTCTGAAGTACTTTTGGTTGATAGCCTTCACTAGCGTGCGGGTTAATATGTCGCCCGCATTTTGTAGCCACATAAATTCTTTCTGATCTGGAACGAACAACTCTTCCAACTGCAGTTTCGCTTAAGCCGTTTTCGTAGACATCGGCAGTATCAATAAAGTTTACGCCACTATCAATGGCAGTATTCAAGAGTTCGTCTGCTGTTTTATTATCAAAAGCAGATCCCCATTTTCCTCCCACTTGCCAGGTGCCAAGTGAGATTTCTGATATATTAAAATTTGTTTTTCCTAGTTTTCTGTAGTTCATTTTCTTTGAGGTTCTAAGTTGCTAAGGTTCTGAGGTGCTAAGTTTTTTTTATTTTTTGAATGCTAAGGTTTTAAGATTCTAAGATTTCTCCAAAGTAAAAACTTAGAACCTTAGCAACTCAGAACCTTAGTGTCTTTTTTTAATCGAACAAATCCGAAGAAAGATATCTGTCGCCTCGATCGCAGATAACCGCTACAATAACGCCTGATTCTAATTGTTCGGCTATTTTTAAGGCTACGGCAACGGAACCTCCGCTGCTCATTCCGGCAAAAACGCCTTCTTCAAGTGCTAATCTTTTGGTCATTGCTCTGGCTTCTTCTTCGCTAACGTCTACAACGGTATCCACTTTTGAGGCGTCAAAGATTTTTGGTAAATACTCCTCAGGCCATTTACGGATTCCGGGAATTTGAGATCCATCGCTTGGTTGTGCACCTATGATTTGAATTGCCGGATTTTTTTCTTTCAAATAAGTCGAAGTTCCAATGATTGTTCCGGTTGTTCCCATGGCCGAAACAAAGTGCGTTACGGTTCCTTCAGTATCATTCCAGATTTCGGGACCAGTAGTTTTGTAATGCGCTTTCCAGTTGTCATCATTCGCAAACTGATTTAACATCAAATAACCGCCTTCTGCGACTTTTTTGTCAGCATAGTCACGTGAACCAATAATTCCTTCGCTAGCAGGCGTTAAAATCACTGTAGCGCCATATGCACGCATGGTTTGAGTTCTTTCTTTTGTAGAATCTTCCGGTAATACCAATTCAATTTCTATTTGAAACAATTGAGCAATCATGGCAAGGGCTATTCCGGTATTACCGCTTGTAGCTTCAATTAATTTATCACCTTTTTTAATATCGCCTCTTTCCAGGGCTGATGCAATCATGTTATATGCCGCTCTGTCTTTTACACTTCCACCGGGATTATTTCCTTCAAGTTTTAGTAAAAGTTTTACGTTTTTATTTTTAACCAAATTGACAGTTTCCATTAATGGAGTATTTCCAATTAGGTTTAGCAATTTTTGTGGACCCATTTTATTTTTTTTCTTTTATTTTAACTTCAGTTGTAGTGGTATTTAAAACGATTGAATCTGAAGGAATAGATTTGGTAATCCAGGCATTTCCTCCAACGATACTATTTTTACCAATAGTCGTTTCTCCTCCCAAAATTGTTGCATTGGCATAAATGCAAACATTTTTTTCTACGGTTGGATGGCGTTTTGCATTTTTCATTTCTTTACTCACACTCAAAGCACCAAGCGTAACACCCTGATAAATTTTTACGTTTTTTTCGATAACAGTTGTTTCGCCAATAACAATTCCGGTTGCATGATCGATAAAAAATGGAGAAGCAATTTTGGCGCCTGCGTGTATATCCGTTCCGGTAATTCGATGTGCATATTCGCTCATTAATCTGGAAAATAATAACAAATCAAGAAGGTATAATTCGTGGCTTAATCTGTAAATAGCAATGGCATAAAAACCGGGATAACCTAAGTAAACTTCGTCGATACTGTTTGATGCGGGATCATTTTCTAAAATATATTCGGCATCCTGATTTAATTTTTCCAAAACTCCGGGTAATTTTTCCAGAAAGCGATCCCAAATAGATTCGCATAAGTTTTCTGGTTTCTTGCAGGCCATAACTGCAATTTCTTTAAATCGTATTTCTAGTTCGTCAATACTTTGATCTAAAGGTGCATTTGAATCAAAAAGGGTATAGAAAAGCTTTTCGGTAAAATCTTCTGTTTTAGTTTTGATTCCGTAGTTAATATTTGAATGGCTTTTTAAAGCTTTTATATTTTGTATGATGAGATTTCTTGGCACAATTGTAAAAATTGAATGGATAAATTTGAAACGCTAAAAGTAAGGTGTTTTTTGTAAATAAAAGCACGAAATGCCTAAAGAAATTTTGTTCTGAGAATTCGATTTGTGATAATTAAAGGAATTTTGGAAACCTATAATTTATATCATTCTTAAGAAGTTAAATGCTTAAATTAGCCAGTAAAATTTATAAAAATGAAAAACAATTCGACTTTTAAAAGTGCTATTTCTGATCTTGAATTTCCGGAAAGCGAAAAAATTTACGGAAAATCGATACATAACCCTATTCTGGGGCTCATTGTAAAAGAGCATCCGTCTTTCTGTGACACTGATTGTATTGGAGTTCAGGAATTAAATGTTTACCGTCAAAAGTACATTTCGAATTATTTGTCTGCAGAAATGGGAGCTCTTTCTGATCTTGAAAAAAGCGTTATAACTTCTTTGAAAGAAGATAAATCTATAGTAAGCCTTGTTGAAGATGAAGAAGAAACTAGGAGTTTTGGTCAGAGAGTAGCAGATCAGGTTGCTGATTTTGGCGGAAGCTGGACTTTTATCATTTCGTTTTTAGCTTTTATAGTCGTTTGGATTAGTTCGAACGTGTACATTTTGATAAATAAGGGGTTTGATCCGTATCCGTTTATTTTGCTGAATTTAATTTTATCCTGTATCGCGGCTTTGCAAGCTCCGGTAATTATGATGAGTCAGAATCGTCAGGAAGAAAAAGACCGAAACCGTGCTAAAAAAGATTATATGATCAACCTGAAATCAGAATTAGAGATCAGAATGATTCATGATAAAATTGACCATTTGATTATGCATCAGCAACAAGAATTAATCGAAATTCAAAAAGTTCAAATCGAAATGATGAATGATATTTTGAATCAGATTAAAAAATAATTCTTACAAAAATTAAAGGTAAAAATGTTTGAAATAATATCCGCCAAGCATAAAAATGACATTTACGAAAGCAGAAATTAAAAATGGTTTTTGATGATTTTTAGATTTATCAAAAAAATATAATGTGCCGATTCCTAAAAATAACAGGGTAGTATATACCGCGGGATACATCATAAAAGCACCAAAAAAATCACCTTTAAAAAGTAAGAATAAGGCACGCTGAAAACCACACCCCAAACACTCAATTCCGAAGAGTGTTTTGAATAGGCAAGGCAACATATATTTCTCTAAATTCACAGCGATTATTTTTTACAATTTTACAAAAAAAATAGGAATAACAATTCAGGAGTTTGAAACTACTATTTTAAAGTTTCATACTTTTGGAGTCTTACGATTTAAAATTATGAAAGCTTTAAAAATTATAATAATGATTCTTGCGATTTCGGTTGCGTTATACGAACAGGTTTCAGCAGAAAAAAATATTTATATCATGGTAATTGCGATTGCAGTTTTCATGTTTGGAATGATGCAGTTGAGTGCAAAAACACCGAGTAAAAACCAAGATAAAGAGGAGAACGATGTTGACTAAAGGAGATAAGGTTTCAGTGTTAGATGAAGCCATAAACGGAATAGTGGTTTCAGTGAAATACAAGGAGGTTTTGATTGAAACTGAGGACGGGTTTATGATGACATTTTTTGTCAATGAATTGATTAAGATTCAGGATTCCAGTAATTTAATGAATTCTATTAAAAGAATAGATTTAGAAGCTGTTTCAAAAGAGAAAGAGGAGCCAAAAGCAAGGAGTTTTGTGAAAGAAAAGAAGGATAAGCGCGAAATTTCAGCCCCGGAATTTGATTTGCACATCGAAAAATTAGTTCCAAATAAACGCGGAATGTCAAATTATGATATCCTGACTTTGCAGACCGAAACAGCAAAAAGGCATATCGAGTTTGCGATCAGAAACCGCATTCCAAAAATTGTTTTTATTCACGGTGTTGGCGAAGGAATTTTAAAAGCAGAACTTGATTTTTTATTAGGCCGTTACGACGGAATAGACTTTCAGGATGCCAATTATCAAAAATATGGCTTAGGAGCAACCGAAGTTTATTTTAGGCAAAACAATAAATAATCTCGTATTTTGAGTTTAAAACAACTCGCTTTGGAGCATAAAAAAAACATCCATTTTCTGACTGATTTAAAGTGTAATCAGTTTGAAAATTGGATGTTTTTTTTGTAAGAATTTAAAAGCTAAATTTAGATTTGAAACAGTTTTAGTTTAAGGCGCAATTACAGTGACATCTCCTAAAAGAAATTCTGTTGCCAATTTAAAAGAGCTATTATCTTTTTGAAGTGTTACGTTTTTGAGGACAACCTTATGTGTAAAAACCTTATTTACACTTGTTGTAGTAACTTCGATAATACCACTTACATTTGTAACACCTGCTACACCAACCCAAGTGTCTTTTACAATAGGAGATGTTGGTGTTTTTTCCTGACAATAGTAACCTTGCGTTGGCGTTGGGAGATTAGTAGTATAGGTTCTATAATACAGATTATTTGTAGTTGCAGTCGAATTAATCAAACCTGTTCTTGCTTGTCCAGGAAGTGTATCTTCATTTTTAAATAAATTAGCTGAATCAAAATTTTCAATCACTAAAGAATTTGAAGTGTTATTATTGTACACTTTCTTGAAATCTGAGCAATATTTTGCATTGCCAGGTTCTAGAAAACTTACTACTACAGGATCAACTGAAGTTAGATAATCTCCAAAAATATATTCTTTCTCAACTTGTGGTCCTGAAGGTTTTTCAAACGTGATATTTTTAAAAACAATACTATGGTTATAGCCTACAATTTCTGTATGCCCATCAGCCGGTGCCGGAGTTTTATCGACTTGTTTGGTAACAATTTGAATTGTTCCTCCTGATGCAAACCATTCTTCTGTAACATTTGGTGTTTTTGGGGGTATAGCCCCACAAATGTTTTCATTCGCCACTGTACCGTCATAAGCTCTATAAACAACGCGATACTTATTGTTGTCAATTATATAAGTTAATGTATCACCACCCACTACGGTTGGCTCATTTAAAATTTCATTTGCAGGCATGTTCAATAACAAAGATTCCTGAGGTTTTAACTTGTAAATTAAAGTATTAGTTAGAGGGTCACAGCTTGTAGAAGTAACTTCATCAAAATCTATTGTTTCAACGGTTAAATCACCGTCATCACAACCGTTTAATAAAAGCGCAAATAATAAAAGGCTTACATATTTTTTCATCGTAATTTTATTTGGGTCAAAAATAGTGAAAAATTTGGCAAATGATATTTAAGAATAGACAATTGATATTTCATAACTTTGCAGCAATGAAAAAAGTATATCTCGATAACGCCTCTACAACTGCTATACGCCCTGAAGTTATTCAGGAAATGACCAAAGTTATGATGGAAGATTTTGGTAATCCCTCTTCTACGCATAGTTTTGGACGCAATGGTAAGACTATTTTAGAACTTTCCAGAAAAAGTATCGCCAAACATTTAAATTGTTCTGCCCAGGAAATTATTTTTACTTCGGGTGGTACAGAAGCAGACAATTGGATACTTCGTTCGGCCGTTGAAGATTTGAAAGTAGAGCGTATTATTACTTCTAAAATCGAGCATCATGCTGTTTTGTATACCACTTTGGCTTTACAGTCGGATTATGGTATTCAGATTGATTATGTAAAAATTAATCCAGACGGATCGGTCGATTTGACACATTTATCTAATTTATTGTCTGAAGAAAAAAAGACGATTGTGAGTTTGATGCATGTCAATAATGAGACCGGAACCATTTTAGATTTGGATAGGGTTGGTGTAATCTGTAAACAATATAATGTCTTATTTCACTCAGATACGGTTCAGTCTGTGGGTAAAACAGAGATCGATTTGCAAAAAATTTCAGTTGATTTTATAGTGGCAAGTGCACATAAATTTCACGGACCAAAAGGAATTGGTTTTGCTTTTGTACGCAAAAACTCAGGTTTGCAACCTTTGCTTTTTGGTGGAGAACAGGAAAAAGGCCTGCGTGCCGGAACCGAAGCGGTACATCAAATTGCCGGAATGGCGAAAGCTTTATCTGTTTCATATGAGAATTTAAATTCAGAAAGAAAATTCATTTCCGACTTAAAAATGTACCTGATTGAGCAACTTGAAATTCATTTTCCAGACTTTAGAATCAATGGAAAAAAAGAAGATTTTTACAATATTATAAATATTATTTTGCCTTTTTCTTCAGATAAAACATCGATGTTATTGTTTAGTCTGGATATGAAGGGAATTGCAGTTTCAAGAGGAAGTGCTTGCCAATCCGGGAGTATAAAACCTTCTCATGTATTAAAAGAAATGCTTTCGGAGAGTGATTTAAAATTACCAAATCTCCGAATTTCATTTAGTCATTATAATACCAAAGAGGATATTGATTGGTTGATTGAGAGTTTGAAGACTATTTAGAGCAAGGTTCAAAGATTCAAAGCGACAAAGGTTCAGAGTTTTTAATCTAAAATCTATCTTCTACAATCTAAAATTATTTACGTATCACTTTTACCTGCGAATCTTTTGTCAATTTGATAATTGTTGAGGGTTTTCCGGCGACTTTATCATGATATAAATTCACTACATAATCTACTCCTTTGATAATTTCCGGATTGATATCTTTGAAAGCAATAGGGGTTGGTTGTCCTGAAATATTAGCTGAAGTTGATACTAAAGGCTTTTTCATTCGCTCTAATAATTTAAAGCAAAAAGGTTCTTTTACTAAACGAATTCCAAGAGAATTATCTGCTGCAATGATATTTGGCGCCACATTTCGTGGTTCATCTAATATTAAGGTTGTAGGCTTTTCAGATAGATCTAAAATTTGCCACGCAACTTCAGGGATGTTTTTAAAAACGTTATACATCATTTTTTCCCCGTTCATCAAAACAATCATACTTTGTGTTTCGGCGCGTTGTTTCAATTTGTAGATTTTAGCAACAGCGTCTGGGTTCGTTGCATCACAGCCAATTCCCCAAACTGTATCAGTAGGATAAAGGATAATTCCACCTTCCTTGATGACTTCGTATGCTTTTAAAATTTCTTCGTTCATTGTAATAGAATATAAATTAGTGCAAAAATAATCTTTCTGGTTGGTAAACAAACCTAAAACCAGTTCATTTTTGAAAGCCAATTATATATCAATATTGCAATTTTCTATAAATCTATTATTTTGTATGATGGAACTCCTTTGATTTTGAATTTGTTATGATACATATACAAATTGATTAACCTTTCTGAAATAAAGCCAAAAATTCTTGCCTGGTATGCATCTTCAGGGATTTTAATTTGGGATTCAAGTTCAAAAAGAATAGAAAATAACCAACTATAATAGGCATCAAATTTTTCTTTTGATGTAATCATCATATTTCCAATATGAAAAGTAGTTCCTTCATCTAAAAACTTCACAATGTTATCCTTATATTCAGGGTATTTTTCTAAAATTATTTTCTTTGTCAGATCCCAATCTTCACATCGATGGTCATCACAATAATTTTTGGTTAAAGTAGAAGTTTTGAATTTGTATGGTCTACAAAGAATTACATCATATTCTGAAAGGATTGATTTTATTTTTTTTTCTAATTTATCTGAAGAAACATTATATAGTTTGGTGTTTTTAAAATCTTCAGTTTTAATTTTTTTCTGAGCTGATGGTTTTAAATTGTACCAATTATTATAAAAATTTAAATAACGTCTATAGTGACAAATGCCAACATAATCAGCATCTTTTACGTTTTTCCAAATCCAGTATGCAGCAGTTAATTCACAGTAATTTCCATTTTTTACAGCTATATTATCTAGTGTATTATCTCTTAATATAGTTGACGTAATCGATTCATTTGTTCCCACCTGAATAGGAACAAGCACTTCGTTAGATAACAAAGGATTTTCTTTATGAGTGACTACGAAAATTTTAATCATTATTTAGTTCTTTTTTAGATCTTGTTAAGGCCATAGCAATTACCTGATGCATGTCATAATACTTGTATTCTGATAATCGTCCTCCAAAAATTACATTTTCTTCCTTTAAAGATAACTTTTTATATTCTTCGTATAATCCTTGATTTTTCGCATCATTTATAGGATAAAATGCTTCATTAGATGGATTCCATTCTTGTGGGTATTCTTTAGTGATAACCGTTTTATCTTGTTTGCCAAATTCAAAATGCTTGTGTTCGATTATTCTGGTAAAATCATAAGTGGCATCATTATAATTAACGACAGCATTGCCCTGAAAATTGTCTGTATCTAAAATTTCATTTTCAAAACGAAGCGATCGATATTCAAGAACGCCTAGTTTATAATCAAAGTATTCATCAATTTTTCCAGTGTAAACTATTTTATCAGCAATGTCATTAAATTGCGCTCTGTCAGAAAAGTAATCGGTGTTTGTTACCACTTCAATTCCTTTTAATAAACCATCGATTAGTTTATTATATCCACCAATAGGAATTCCCTGATAAGTATCATTAAAATAATTATTATCAAATGTGAATCGAACAGGAAGTCTTTTTATAATAAACGCAGGAAGTTCTGTAGCTTTTCTTCCCCATTGTTTTTCGGTATATTCTTTAATAAAATAATCATAAATATCTTTTCCAACCAGGCTTAAAGCTTGTTCTTCGAGATTTTTTGGTTTTGCCACACCATAGAGTGCTACTTGTTCATCAATTTTTGCTTTGGCTTCCTGTGGTGTTTTTGTCCCCCAAAGCTGATAAAAAGTATTCATATTAAAAGGGAGATTATATAATTTTCCTTTTGCCAGTGCCATTGGGGAATTCGTGAAATTATTAAATTCAACGAATTGATTTACATAGTCCCAAAGTCCTTTATCGCTGGTATGAAATATATGAGCTCCATATTTATGAACGTTTATTCCTTCAATATTTTCGCAATATATATTCCCTCCTGAATGTTCTCTTTTATCAATTACAAGACATTTTTTTCCTGCCTTTGTAGCCTCATGTGCGAAGACACATCCAAAGAGTCCTGAGCCGATAATTAAATAGTCATATTGCTTTTTCATGGGGTAAAAATAGATATTAATTACTAAATTGCAACAAATTTTATAAAAGCTTCAATGATAGGAAAAATTCAGGTTGGCTATCTCGTTTCATATGATTATGAATTGTTAAAAACCTCACTGCCAACAGTGTATAATGATGCGGATGCAGTTTTCATAGCCATTGATAAAAATAGAAACACATGGAATGGTGGTGCTTTTAGTATTGACGAATCTTTTTTTGAGTGGATTAGAATTTTTGATATCGATAAAAAAGTAGTTGTTTATGAGGATGATTTTTATGTTCCGACTTTAACTACAATGCAATGCGAAATTAGAGAGAGAAAAATGCTTGCTGAAAAAATGGGAACAGGAAATTGGATTATTCAGGTGGACTGCGATGAATATTTTGTTGATTTTAAAAAGTTCGTTTCAGACCTAAGGAAATACGATTCTTATCTTATTAACCCGGAAAAAAATCCAATACAGATTTGCGCATTTTGGGTCATGCTTTATAAATATACGGAAAAAGGTATTTTATATGTAGATAAACCTTTAAAAGCAATTTTTGCTACAAATTACCCTAATTATAAAAACGGACGAAGAATTAAGGGACGTCAAATCTATACAAACAACATTGTTTTACATGAATCGTTGTCGAGAACAGAAGAAGATCTACGTTTTAAGTTTGAGAATTGGGGGCACAATGTAGATGTAGACAAAGGTTTTTTGGACAAATGGCTTGTTGTGAATGAAAATAATTATAAAGACTATAAGGATTTTTATTATTTACAACCTAAAAGATGGAAGAAATTAGCATTTTTTTCAACTAAAAATATATCTCAAATAAAAGAGGTTATTGAAAATGAAAAAAGATTAAATGTCTCTAAATTAAAGATTTACTTTAAGAATTTCGGACAGTGGCTGAAATTCTTACTAAAGAAAAAAACAGCATAAAGTTTTTTTAACTCTAAATGAGGTTTGGTTTTCGTGGCAGGAGCTTAAAGTTGTTGCCCTTTCAAAATGAATAATGAAATAATATCAAAGATAAATAATAGTATATTTAATGATCTCAAAATTTAAATTTTCACCAGTAATAAAGAGCTCCAGAGATATTTTGGCTTTTATTAAAGATTTTAATACTTCCGGCGAGTTGTTTGGAAACGGAGATCGCAATATCATAAAATTGTTTGATCTGGACGGGAAAAAAATAAATATTAAATCATTTAAAATTCCAAATCTGGTTAATAAAATAGCTTATCGTTATTTTAGAAAATCAAAGGCAAGACGTTCGTATGAATATGCTACAATTTTACTAGAAAAGGGTATTGGAACTCCTCAGCCAATTGCATTTTTAGAGAACTTTAATTTTGTTGGTTTAAGAGATAGTTATTATGCAAGTGAGCACTTGGTAACTGATTTGACTTACAGAGAGCTTGTAGAAATTCCGGATTATCCGGATCATGATAATATACTGAGACAATTTACCAGATTTAGTTTTGAACTTCACGAAAAAGGAATTGAATTTATAGATCATTCTCCTGGAAATACTTTAATCAAAAAGAATAATGATGGAAGTTATGATTTCTTTTTGGTTGATTTAAACCGAATGGAATTTCATTCATCATTAACTTTTGAGCAGCGTATGAAAAATCTGCGTCGTTTAACTCCAATAAAAGAAATGGTTGCCGTGATGAGCAATGAATATGCAAAATTATATCCGGAAACAGAGCAAAAAATTTTTGATACATTATGGAAGTATACCGCTGATTTTCAGGAACAATTTTACAGAAAAAAGCGCTTAAAAAAGAAACTTAAATTCTGGAAGAAGTAAGACGGTTAAGTTCTCTGTATCGAATAAAGATACTATAAGCATTTAGATAGCATATCGTAATTCCTTTTGAGCCGTCTAAAAAGCCAAACCGAATTAAAAATTGATATAAAAAAGTATAAACAGGATGGAAAATCATTAGTAAATAAGATGATTTCTGTCCTTTTTTTTGTTTTTCAACCGCTTTTAAAACTCCATAACGGTACATTTTTGCTTTGTAATCCTCATAAGAAGTGTACGAGAAGTGAATGATTTTGTTTTTTAACGTTGCAATAGATCCATTAACTACCAACTTCTCGTGTACCATTCTATTTTGATCGTATCTACAATTTGTTTTATTAAAAAGTCTGAAAATTTTATCTGTTTGCCATCCGCTAAAATGCAGTTTTTTGTTTTTAAACATAAAAGTTCTGTAAATCAAATAAGCGCTGGCAGCATTTTTTTTATTTATCGTAGATACAATTTCAGATTTTAGATTCGGCGATAATCTTTCATCAGCGTCAATAAATAGAATCCATGAATTTTGTGCCTGATCAATAGCAAAATTACGCTGTGCTGTATAATTAACAAAATGGTTTTGAATCACTTTTATATTTTCAAATGATTCAATGATGTTAACCGTCCGATCAGTACTATAAGAATCTATTACAATTATCTCATCAGCAAAATCGATGTCATTAAGTAGTGATTTGATATGAAGCTCCTCGTTAAGCGTAATAATTAAAACGGATAACTTTTGCTTTTCGCTGGCACTCATTGTATGGTTTTTACTTTTTTCAATTTTTATATTCTTGAAAATAAGTCTCTAATTTTTCGAGCATTAGAGCTAAAGGATACTCATTGTAGTATTCAAAAGTATGTTCTTTTATGTATTGCTCTGTATGTTGTTCGTATATTTCAGGTTTTAAATCTTTTAAGTGAATTGAAGCGTTTTTGGCCTCGTTTTCAAATAATTGCCAGGTTTCTTTTCTAACAGAAGGTGTAAATATTGAAAAAGTCGGAATATCAAGTGCTTTGGCCATATTTACGGCCCCGCCTTCATTTCCAATCAACATTTCACATTGAGAAAGCAACGCTAAAAAAGGTCTTAATTCTGTACAGTACAAATCAAAAACAATGTGTTTTTTTGTTTCTTCGGTACAATAATTATAAACTTCAAGAGCTTGTTCTTTTTGGTCAGGGATATAATTAAATAGTATTGTAGCATTAGTTTTAGCTACAGTAAAATCAATAATTTTTGCCATTCCTTCTAGTGGATATGTTTTATAAACTTCACTACCTAGAATTCCAAACATAATTAATGGTTTTTTACTATCTATATTATAGCTTTTAAGAAGGTTTTTGGCTTCATTAATTTCAGATTCTTTTAAGAATATTTTTGGTTTTACATCTGTAATTTTTTCTGAAATGAATGGTTTTAAAAGTAATAATCTATTCTCAATCGCCAGACCGTGCTCTGATTCAATTGCATCAAAACGCTCATAAGTATAATTGTAGAATATTTTAGTATACCATTTGTGATACGAAACTTTATATTTTGCGCCTGAAAATAAGGTGATCAGATTAGTCTCCAATTTCGAGTAGACGTCAATAACAGCATTGTATTTTTTGCTTCGAATCTCAAAAATAAATTTAAATAAAGAAGGGATTGATTTTCGTACCTTATTGGTTAAAGGAATTATAGTATCAATATTTGGGTTTTCTTTTAATACATCAATAGAGTTAGGATAGCACATATAATCTATCACTGAATCAGGAAACTTTGTTTTTAAGTTATTACAAATTATGGTACTGGTTAATACGTCTCCAATTCTCTTTTGCTGAATGACTAATATTCTCATTTATTTACAATTCAATTTGAGGGCTAAATTACAAACTATTTTATGAAGTGCGCAATCGTATAAGCAGAATAAGAGCAAACTAAATTAAAAAAGTTATATTTTTGTAGCTAATAAATTAAAATTTGCAATGGAAATTAGTGGTCTGGTTATTACTTTCAATGAAGAAAAAAATATAGGAAAATGCATTGATGCTTTATTAAAAGTTTGTGATGAAGTAATTATTGTAGATTCATTCAGCAAGGACCGTACAGTTGAAATTGCAAAAGAAAAAGGAGCCATTGTTATTGAACAAGCTTTTCTTGGAGATGGACCCCAGCGCACACATGGATTACCATATTGCAAGAATAACTGGATTTTGAATCTGGATGCTGATGAGTTTCTGGATGCAGATGCAGAACAATTTATACTGAACAAAAAATATCTTGAAGGGAATCATGACGCTTTTAGTTTTAGGGTAAAAAACTTTCTGACTGATAAACTTATTGATTTCTCAGGATGGTACCCGGATCATAAAGTTCGTTTTTTTAATAAACAAACTGCAAGACCTTCAGATTCAATTGTACATCAAAAGATAATTACTCAAAATGAAAAAAAAGTAGCTGTACATATATTACACTACGGTTGGGAATCTTTGGATCAGATAATTGCAAAGAAGAATCAATATTCCGGCTGGCATGCCCAACAATTATACGATCAGGGAAAAAGAATAAATGCTTTTAAACCAGTTTTAAACGGAACGGTAGCTTTCATTCGCTGTTACTTTTTTAAGAAAGGAATCTTTAATGGTATCGATGGCCTATCAATCGCTATGATTCAAAGTTTTTTCTCTTATATGAAATATGCTAAGCTTTTAAAACTTCAAAAGAAAATCTCCAAATAGGAAAAAGAAATTTCAAATAAAAAAAATCCAAATTCCAATTGATAATGATTGGAATTTGGATTTTAAGATAATTGGAATTTAAAATTTATACTGCAACATCGTATTCACGAAGCGCATTGTTTAATGACGTTTTTAAATCTGTGGATGGTTTACGAGTACCAATAATCAAGGCACATGGAACCTGGAATTCACCAGCAGCGAATTTTTTAGTATAACTTCCCGGAATTACAACAGAACGTGCAGGAACAAAACCTTTCATTTCAACAGGTTCATCGCCAGTAACATCGATAATTTTTGTTGAAGCAGTTAAACAAACGTTAGCACCAAGAACAGCCTCTTTACCAACGTGAACACCCTCTACAACAATACAACGAGAACCAATAAAAGCGCCATCTTCAATGATAACCGGAGCGGCTTGTAATGGCTCTAAAACTCCACCAATTCCAACTCCACCGCTTAAGTGAACATTTTTACCAATTTGAGCACAACTACCAACAGTTGCCCAAGTGTCTACCATAGTACCTTCGTCAACATAAGCACCAATATTTACATAACTTGGCATCAAAATAACACCGCTTGAAATATAAGCTCCGTAACGTGCAACAGCGTTTGGTACTACACGAATTCCTTTTTCAGCATAATTTCTTTTTAGCAACATTTTATCGTGATATTCAAAAATACCTGACTCCCATGTTTCCATTTTTTGAATTGGGAAATACATTACAACGGCTTTCTTAACCCATTCGTTTACCTGCCACTTGTCTCCAACTGGTTCGGCACAACGTAATTTTCCTGCATCGACCAATTCGATAACTTCTCTAATGGCATCAGTTGTAGTAGTTTCTTGTAATAAAGCTCTGTTTTCCCAAGCTTGTTCAATTATAGTCTGTAAAGAATTCATAAGTTTTAATTTTTGGCAAAGATAACTTATTTGTGGAAAAGCAGAAAAGTAAAACCTTTTGAAAATGTTATATATGTAACTTTTTGTTTTTAATTTGATAGATATTTTTTTATGTCTTATGGATTAATGTTTAAAATATTTATTCAGGGAATAATGCGGAATTCATTTTTTCAAAAGTTACGTTTCTGTTGTTGCTTAAAATTGGAAAATTAAAATAGTTATCTTTGTCAAAAATTAAGAAATGCCAAGAATTCTCTCTATAGACTACGGACAAAAACGTACCGGAATTGCTGTTACCGATGAAATGCAAATTATTGCTTCTGGTTTAACAACAATTCCCACAAACACGTTGATTGATTTTCTTAAAGATTATTTTGCCAAAGAAAAAGTAGAAGCGGTGTTAATTGGCGAACCCAAACAAATGAACGGCCAGCCTTCTGAAAGTGCTTCTATCGTGAAAGGTTTTGTGACGCATTTTTCGAATATTTTCCCAGACATGAAAGTCGTTCGCGTAGATGAACGTTTTACTTCAAAAATGGCATTTCAAACCATGATTGATAGTGGTTTGAGTAAAAAACAGCGTCAAAATAAAGGATTGATTGACGAAATTTCGGCCACAATTATGCTTCAGGATTATTTATCTTCTAAAAGATTTTAAAAGCACTTTTATTACTTGCATTTCATTTTCTTTTTTAGAAAAACATAACTTTTATCATAGAAAATTAGTTTTTTTTTGCAATTATAAAAAGTACCTTTGCATTTTAAATTAAATACTGTTATGCCTGACGAAACAATACGTTCAAATAGTGAAGTAGTACTCATTGGAGCTGGAATTATGAGTGCCACTCTTGGAGTAATTTTGAAAGAATTGCAACCTGATATTAAAATTGAAATTTACGAAAGACTTGATGTTGCTGCAGCGGAAAGCTCAGATGCCTGGAATAATGCCGGCACAGGACACTCTGCTTTTTGTGAATTAAATTACACCCCAGAGAAGGCAGACGGAAGTATTGATCCTAAAAAAGCGATAAGTATTGCAGAATCATTCGAGGTTTCTCGTCAATTTTGGTCCTATTTAGTACAACAGAATAAAGTACCGTCTCCTGATAATTTTATTAAAAGTGTTCCTCATATGAGTTTTGTCTGGGGAGATAAAAACGTTAAATATCTTAAAAAACGTTTTGAAGCTTTGCAAAGCAATCCTATTTTTTCTCAAATGGAATTCAGTACAGATTTTGAGCAACTAAAAAAATGGATGCCACTTGTAATGGAAGGAAGAGAAGCCGGCGATAAATTAGCTGCAACTCATATGGAAATTGGTACCGATGTAAATTTCGGGGCTTTAACCAGAAGTATGTTCAATTATTTAGAAAAATTGGATGGTGTATCGTTATATTTTAATCACGAGGTAAAGAAATTAAAACAACGCGAGGACAAATCATGGCGTATTAAAATCACAGATTTAGATACTGGTAAAGTTAGAAAAGCTTATACCAAGTTTGTATTTATTGGGGCCGGTGGTGGTTCATTGCCATTATTAGAAAAAGCAAATGTACCTGAAGGAAATGGTTACGGCGGTTTTCCGGTAAGCGGACAGTGGTTAAAATGTACAAATCCGGAAGTTATAGCTAAACATGCAGCAAAAGTGTACGGAAAAGCTAGTGTTGGAGCACCTCCAATGTCTGTTCCGCACATTGATACCCGTGTAATTGATGGTGAAAAAGCATTGCTTTTTGGACCATTCGCAGGGTTTTCAACTCGTTTCTTAAAAAATGGTTCTTATCTAGATTTACCATTATCGATAAAAGCGAATAATTTGATTCCGATGTTATCAGCGGGATTTCATAATATTCCATTAACTAAATATTTAATTGAGCAGGTTCGTCAAAAACCAAAAGACAGAATGGCTGCTTTACGCGAATATTTGCCGTCAGCGCGTTCAAAAGATTGGAAATTAGAGAAAGCAGGACAACGTGTTCAGGTGATCAAAAAAGATGAAAAAGAAGGTGGGGTTTTAGAGTTTGGAACAGAAGTAATTAATACACATGACGGAACTTTAGCGGTTTTACTAGGAGCTTCTCCAGGAGCATCAACTGCTGTTTCAATTATGATTGATTTAATTGGCAGATGTTTTACAAATCAGATTAAAACACCGGAATGGGAAGCAAAAATGAAAAATATGATTCCTTCTTACGGTCAGACTTTAAACGATAAGCCAGAACTTTTAGCAGAAATGAGAAAACATACTTCTGAAGTTTTGAAATTAAAAAATAATTAAGCTTAATTTTTTTTATTATAAAAGCAACAAATCCAGATGAATTAATCTGGATTTGTTGCTTTTAGTTCTTTCGTAATTTTTAAAATCTTTTCGGCGAGATTACTCATCCAAATTAATTGCTCAATTACCATTTGAGCTTCCTGCATTTTAGCCTGACGTGTTTCTTTATCCAAGTCTTCATCTGTAGACAATTTGGTGAAATTTTTACGTTTAAGTTCTTCAAATTGCAGTGTCACATCTTCTTTATCAAAAAAAGTATCTTTTATAATAGTCTCATTCTTTAAGATCGAAATCGACTGATCTAAATTAGATAAAATGGTCTTTATGATGTAATTAAATGATTCTGATGCTGATGTTGTTTGATGCGATTGAATATAAGTTGATAAAGAAGCTAAAGCAGACAATATCGAATGATTTAGAACTACCAATTTATTGACTAATGGCAATGTTTTTTGCTTCGATTTTGGTTCCTGCATCATACGCTGGAATGAAGTCATTAAATTACCAATTTCTACAAAAGCATTTTTTCGGGCGAGCCTGTACGAAGTTGGAACTTCTCCTTTTTTATTATAATAATCAGCAATTTCTTTTAAGTAATTTCTGTTGGCCCTAATAGCGTTTTCTATATGGATTGGTGTATTTATAAATTCCCAGGCCGGCCATAAAAACTGATTGGCTAAAAATGCTAAAATGGCACCTGCTAATGAATCTAAAATTCGAAACTGAATTACCTCAACCACATTCGGAGTCAAAATTCCATAAATGAAAACAACATACATTGTTACAAAAGTCGCACTGATTTTGTAATTGATTTGTGTAAATGAGATTCCAAGAAGCATGCAAACAATAGAAAAAATGCTCAATGCAACGTGATTTTGAACAACTGATACAATTCCGAAAGCTAATAATCCTCCTAAAATAGTTCCGAAAATTCTATTATAAGATCGTTCTTTTGTAAGCCCATAGCCAGGTCGCATAATTACAACAATAGTCAGTAAAATCCAATAAACGTTTTGAAACGGAAGAATTTTTCCGATCAAAAAACCAATTAAAATAGTAATCGTTAATCGTAAGGAATGTCTAAATATGGAAGATGAAAAACTTAAGTTTTCTGTCAAAGTACGCAAAGGATAATACTGAGGTGTCAGGAATTTTTCCAGCTCTTTATCTTTGTCTTTTAGTTTATAAGACTGCATGGCAAGTGAAAAAGCACGTTGAATAATTTTGATTTTTCCAACTTGATTTTTGGCATATTTCAACATATTGGTCAACATCAAAACGCCTTCTGAAGCTTCTTCTTTTCCTAGTTTTTTTTCATAGTCAAAAATGGCAAATTCTAAGGCATCCAATTCATTTTTCAAATCATTTTTATCTACATAAACCGCAATATGATGAACGTTTTTAGAGAGTTTCTTTAAAGTTGAAGCCAGTTTATAAGCCACGTTTTGGTAGGTACGAAGCACTTCAGGATGTTTGGCAAATTTTTCATGAAGTTTGCTGTGATCAAATGATGTATACAAAGCAAGTTCCTGAATCTCCACTAAAGTAATGAAAACCAATAACATTTTTCGATTTTGCGCACTAGCTGCAGAAGTATTTTGGTTGCCAATTAGCATTTTTCTTAAATCTTCATGAATCAAATTCAATTCAACCTGAACAGCTAACTGTTTTTCAATAATGGTTTGTCGGTTTGCTTCAGGGTTCCATAAGTCACCTCTTAATTTTAGGTATTTTGCAGTTAATTTTATGCCTTCAGCGATTTGTAATTCAATATACTTATAAGGTTGTATAAAATGGAATACAAGTGATACAATCAAATATAAAATCCCTCCAATAAAAATAAAACTGGAATATTCAAAAGCTTCCCAACCTGTATGTAAATGGCCAAATGATAAGGAAATTGATAATAAGGCAGAAAACGATACCAATGTTGCACGTTGTCCGTAAACCGAAATCATAGAACATAAAAACAATAAAAATCCTAGGAAAGGATAAAACAAAAAGGGATATGGGTAAGCAAGATTAACTAATAAATTGACACCTGAAACTATAAAGGAAGCAACAATTAATCCTTTTATTTTATGACTTAACGAACTCGGAATATCACTGGGGTAGGTATAAAAAGCACCAAGGGCAATAGTAAAACCTATTTCAAAATGACCTAAAAAGTTTAAAATCAGCACAGGTACAACAGAAGCAATGGTTACTTTAGAGGCGTTTAAAAAAGAAGTACTGTTCGTGAATTTCGAGATGCGATCAAACATATAGTGAGGTTTACTAACAAAGGTAAGAATTGTACGAATTAATTTGGCATAATTATAGCTGAGATTTTAACAGACAGGCAAAAAATACGATTTAATATGTTGTTTAGAATTATTCATTGACTATTTTTTACTATTTTTGCCAGCTGAATTATGGGAATTAAATTCAGGGTTTTCAGTAGATAATACATAAATTAATACAAATGATTTTACCAATTGTAGGATATGGTGATCCTGTTTTAAGAAAAGTGGGTGAGGCAATTACGCCAGAGTATCCAAACTTAAAAGAAACAATAGCAAACATGTATGAAACCATGTACAACGCTTACGGTGTTGGACTTGCTGCACCGCAGGTAGGTATAGCAATTCGTTTGTTTGTTATTGATACGACTCCTTTTAGTGATGATGAAGATTTGCCGTCTGAAGAACAAAAAGATTTAAAAGGTTTCAAAAAAACTTTTATCAATGCTAAAATTGTTAAAGAAGAAGGTGAGGAGTGGAGTTTTAACGAAGGATGCTTAAGTATTCCTGATGTTCGTGAAGATGTTTACAGAAAACCAACGGTTACAATTGAATATTGCGAAGAAGATTTTGTAATGAAAACAGAGGTTTTTGATGGTTTGATAGCAAGAGTTATTCAACATGAATATGACCATATTGAAGGTGTTTTGTTTACCGATAAAATATCTTCTTTGAAAAAACGTTTGATTCAAAAGAAATTGAAAAATATTACTGAAGGTAAAACTTTTCAAGAGTACAGAATGAAATTTGCTGCCGCTAAAAAAGGAAGATAATTGTTCTTACGAAAATTAGAACATAATAAAATATAAAAAGAAATTCTTAATACTAATTTTAATAAACATGAATTTAGATAAAATTTTAGCCATTTCTGGGAAACCAGGTTTATATGTATTGAAAGTGCAAACTCGTACAGGTTTTGTGGCAGAATCATTAACAGACGGAAAAAAAATCACTGTAAACTTAAAAAGTAACGTAAGTTTATTATCAGAGATTTCAATTTATACATATGAAGGCGAAAAACCTTTAACAGAAGTAATGCAACGTATTGCTGTTAAAGAAAACAAAGGTCAGGCTATTTCTCATAAAGAAGATAATGCAAAACTGATAGCCTACTTCAAAGAAATTTTACCTGAATATGATGAAGAGAGAGTTTATCCTTCAGATATTAAAAAAGTATTAAACTGGTACAATACGCTTGAGGCTAAAGGTTTGGTTACTGATTTAGCTCCGGCTCCGGCAGAAACTGCTGAAGAAGTTCCAGTAGTAGCTGAAGAAAAATCAAAAAAAGCTCCTGCTGCTAAAAAAGCAAAAGCTAAAAAAGAAGAATAGTAGTTTTTACATTCAAATATAATAGTCCTGTTAAGATGTTTTCTTGACAGGATTTTTTACTTTTACATCATTCGGTTTCAACAAAAAAAACTTCAATAATGAGCAAAGAACTTCAATTAAAAGCTTTCGAAAGATTGTTAATTATCATGGATGAACTTCGTGAGCAATGTCCCTGGGATAAAAAACAAACTTTGCAAACACTTAGACATCTAACGATTGAAGAAACTTACGAATTAGGAGATGCTATCTTGGATAATGATCTAAACGAAGTAAAAAAAGAATTAGGAGATTTGCTTTTACACATTGTCTTTTATGCTAAAATAGGCTCTGAAACAAATGATTTTGATATGGCCGATGTTTGTAATGAAATCTGTGATAAACTAATTCATCGTCATCCACATATTTACAGTGATACCGTTGTTAAAGATGAAGAAGAAGTAAAACAAAACTGGGAAAAATTAAAACTGAAAGAAGGCAAAAAATCAGTTTTAGAAGGAGTTCCAAGAAGTTTGCCCGCATTGGTAAAAGCCAGCCGAATTCAGGACAAAGTAAAAGGTGTTGGTTTTGATTGGGAAGAACCGCATCAGGTTTGGGATAAAGTTCAGGAAGAACTGGAAGAATTACAAGAAGAAGTAAAATCTGGCGATCAGGATAAAATTGAAGCAGAATTTGGAGATGTTTTGTTTTCCATGATTAATTATGCCCGATTTTTAAATGTAAACCCAGAAGATGCCTTAGAACGAACCAATAAAAAATTCATTAAGCGTTTTCAGTATTTAGAAAGTAAAGCAGGCGAATTAGGAAAACCCTTAATGGATATGACATTAGCAGAAATGGATGTGTTTTGGAATGAGGCTAAAAAGCTATAATTGATCAGCAATTTTTTTTAAGGCTTTTACATCTTTAAGGATGATTTTTTTGCCAACCAATTCTATTAACCCCAATTTATTAAAATCAGATAATAAACGGATGCAGCTTTCCGTAGCAGTTCCAATCATTCCGCCTAATTCTTCTCTGGTTAGCTGTACTTTTAATGTTTGGTCCTGGTTTTCTCCAAAGAAATCATGCAGGTAAAGTAAAGTTTCGGCTAATCGTTGTTTTACCGTTTTTTGAACTAATGCAATTTTATCATTTTCAGATTCTTTCAAATCTTCACAAACGGTCTGCATCAATTTCATAGAAAATTGGTTGTTGTTATTGAAAAAACCAATAATTTCAGATTTCGGAATAAAGCAAACTTCCATGTCAGCTACTGCTTTTGCAGTTAAGTTGGCAGGCTCATTGCTAATCATTGAACGCTGTCCTAAAAGCTCTCCTGATTTGACTAATTTTACAATTTGGTCCTTTCCGTTAGCACTTAGTTTAGAAAGTTTACCAACACCGTCTTTTATGCAAAAAACACCATTTGTTACTTCGCCTTCTTCAAAAATAGCTTCACCTTTTTTTATTTTATAAGTGGTTTTGCTATTGGCTAATTTTATTACTTCTTCTTTATTTAAGGTTTGTAAAGAAGTTAGTTGTCGCACGATGCACTGGTCACATTTATTCATTACAAAAATTTTATACAAAATTAACCATTATTCATGTCTTAAAGCATAATAATTACATAAAAAGATAAGAAATAATATACGACTGTAATTTGCCTTTTTTTATTTCCTAAATTAGAATCATAATTTATTAAAACGTGATAAATATCATATTTATAGTCCTTTGCAATTTATAAACTTTGCAAAAGTTAAAAAAACAAATTATGAATGAGCAAGGTTGTTTTCATTGTGGCCTGACCATTGCTAAAAATGAAGAAATCAATTTTGATGGGAAAAATTTTTGCTGTAATGGATGTAAAACAGTTTATGAAATTTTCAGTCTTCATGATTTGACTTGTTATTATGATTTTGAAAAATCTCCAGGTGCTACTCCGCAAGACATTCAGGGTAAATATGATTTTTTAGAGAACGAAGTCATTCTCTCAAAAATATTAGAATTTCAAGAAGGAAATACAGCTATTGTTTCTTTAAATGTTCCTCACATTCACTGTAGTTCTTGTATTTGGATTCTCGAAAATCTAAACAGAATTCAAACCGGAATTAGTACTTCACAAGTTAATTTTCCTGAAAAAAAAGTCCGAATTACTTATAATTCTGATCTTGTCTCACTCAAATCTATTGTTTATCTTTTAAGTTCCATTGGTTATGAACCTTATATTAGTTTAGAAAACTACGAAACAGGTAAAAATAATGTAGACAGAAGTTTGACTTACAAACTTGGAGTGGCTTTCTTTTGTTTTGGAAATATTATGCTGTTATCGTTTCCGGAGTACTTCGAAATAAAGGAATTTTGGCTGGACAATTACAAACCGTTTTTTAGAATTTTAATATTTTTATTAGCGCTGCCAAGCTTTTTGTATTCTGCCAGTGGTTATTATATTTCCGCATATAAAAGTATCAAATCACGAATGTTGAATATTGATATTCCAATTGCTTTAGGGATTATTGTAATGTTTGTCCGAAGTACTTTTGATATTGTGATGAATTATGGTCCTGGTTTTTTTGACAGTTTAACAGGTTTGGTTTTCTTTATGCTGCTCGGAAAAATGTTCCAAATAAAAACATATAGTTTTTTAAGTTTCGAAAGAGATTTTAAATCTTATTTTCCGATTGCTGTTACTAAAATTAACACCGATACCTCCGAAGAAAGTTTGCCAATTTATGATGTTATAAAAGGTGATAGATTATTGATTAGAAATCAGGAATTAATTCCGGTTGATGGTATTTTAATTAGTGAAAAAGCTGAAATTGATTATAGTTTCGTTACCGGAGAAGCAATACCAATAACTAAAAAATCAGGGGACAAGGTATTTGCTGGTGGAAAACAAATCGGGAAAGTGATTGAAATGGAAGTAGTGCATTCTGTTTCGCAAAGTTATCTGACACAGTTATGGAGTAATGAAATTTTTCAAAAAAATGTTATTCAAAAACACAAAACGATTACAGACAAAATTAGTCGTTATTTTACACCTATATTATTATTAATTGCTTTTGCAGGATTTGGGTACTGGGTTTTTATTAACGCTAATACTGCTTTTAATGTTTTTACAGCTGTATTAATCGTTGCTTGTCCGTGTGCTTTGGCACTTACCGCTCCTTTTACTTTCGGAAATATTCTGAGAATTATGGGCAAGCAGAAAATGTATCTTAAAAATGCATTGGTCATCGAACAATTCGCAAAAGTGGATACCATAGTTTTTGATAAGACAGGAACCATAACAACAAATAAAAAGTCAAATATCGTTTATGAAGGAAAAATCATTTCTGATGAAAATTATGTACTCATAAAAAATGTATTACGCGCCTCAAACCATCCCTTAAGCCGCATGTTGTATGATTTTTTACCGAATTCAAAACGAATTAAAATTGATGATTTCGAAGAGATAACAGGAAAAGGGATTTTAGCTTCAATCGAAAATAAATCAATCCAAATTGGTTCAGCGGTATTTGTTGGAAGTCCAGATTTAGATTCTTCTGAAATAGAGAAAACGGCATTGCATATTAAAATTGACGAGGAGTATTATGGAAGATTCAATTTTCAAAATCAATATAGAGATGGCCTTGCAACGTTATTTTTATCGCTTAATAAAAATTATAATTTAAAGGTGCTTTCAGGAGATAACGATGGAGAAAGAGCTAACCTTGAAGCAATTTTACCAAAAGGCACTGAATTTATTTTTAATCAGAAGCCGGAACAGAAACTGGAGTTTATTAAAAACTTACAGCAAAATGGTCAGAATGTAATGATGGTGGGCGATGGTTTAAATGATGCCGGTGCGTTGGCACAAAGTAATGTTGGAATATCTATTTCTGAAAATGTGAATGTTTTTTCTCCCGCTTGTGACGCAATTCTTGATGCGAGTGAATTTTCCAGACTTAATTATTTTTTAAAATTGTCTCAAAAATCAATTTTTATTATCAAAATGAGTTTTGTTTTATCATTGCTTTATAATGTAGTTGGACTTTCTTTTGCAGTTACTGGCAATCTGCTTCCTTTGGTGGCAGCGATTATTATGCCTTTAAGTACAATAACTATTGTGAGTTTTGTTACGTTGATGTCTAACTATTTCAGTAATAGTAATTTAAAATGAATATAGGTAATTTGTAAACCTTTTTTTACTAAATTTAGCATAACTCCTTCACTATGATAATTATCATATTTTAAATGCCTGTAACCAAGTAATTTTGTTAACATAAATTTAAGGTATGAGTGTAATTTATCTATTAATTTCAGTTAGTATTTTCGTAGCAATCGGCTTCTTTATTGCCTTTATCATCGCTGTCAAATCCGGACAGTACGATGATGATTATACGCCTTCAGTCAGAATGCTTTTTGACGATGAAACCAAAATTACTTCTCAGAATAATAATTCACCAACCGAAGAAAAACAAGTATAATTATGGAAATGGAACAGTTTTATTACGACAACAAAATTGTAAAAAAATTCATTTATGCCACTATCCTTTTTGGAGTAGTAGGTATGTTAGTGGGGCTAACCCTGGCGGTTATGTACCTTTTTCCCAACATAACGGATGGGATTTCATGGCTGAGTTATGGACGTTTACGACCGTTACATACAAATGCTGTTATTTTTGCCTTTGTAGGTAATGCCTTTTTTGCAGGTTTGTACTACTCGCTTCAACGATTGCTGAAGGCCAGAATGTATAGTGATTTTCTGAGTAACCTGCATTTTTGGGGTTGGCAGCTCATTATAGTTGCCGCAGCAATAACATTACCATTAGGGTATACTTCTTCAAAAGAATATGCAGAGTTAGAATGGCCTATTGATATTGCGATTGCATTAATCTGGGTAGTAATGGGAATCAATATGATTGGTACAATGTTGCGAAGAAGAGAACGACATTTGTATGTGGCAATTTGGTTTTATTTAGCCACTTTCGTAACGGTTGCAGTTTTACATATTTTCAATAATATTGAATTGCCAGTTTCGGCTTTAAAAAGTTATTCAGTTTACGCAGGTGTTCAGGATGCTTTGGTGCAATGGTGGTATGGTCACAATGCTGTTGCATTTTTCCTGACAACTCCGTTTTTAGGGTTAATGTATTATTTTATTCCTAAGGTAGCAAATCGACCTATATATTCTTACAGATTATCTATTATCCACTTTTGGTCTTTAATATTTATTTACATCTGGGCTGGTCCTCACCATTTATTATATTCCGCTTTACCAAATTGGGCTCAGAATTTAGGTGTTGTATTTTCAATTATGCTTATTGCGCCATCTTGGGGAGGTATGATTAACGGACTTTTAACCTTGAGAGGTGCTTGGGATAAAGTTCGTGAAGAACCGGTTTTAAAATTCTTTGTAGTGGCAATTACAGGGTACGGAATGGCAACTTTTGAAGGACCAATGCTTTCTTTAAAAAATGTAAATGCTATCGCACATTATACAGACTGGATTATTGCGCACGTACACGTTGGAGCTTTAGCGTGGAATGGATTCATGTCTTTTGGTATTATTTACTGGTTGATTCCCCGAATGACAAAAAGTACTTTGTTCTCAAAGAAATTAGCCAATTTCCACTTCTGGATTGGAACTTTAGGAATCATTTTATATGCGGTGCCAATGTACGTAGCAGGTTTTCAACAAGCTTCTATGTGGAAACAATTTAATCCGGATGGGACTTTAACTTATGGAAACTTCCTTGAAACAGTTACGGCAATTATGCCTTTATACTGGATGAGAGCTATTGGAGGTACCTTATATCTGATTGGGATGCTGACATTGGTTTATAACATTATAATGACGGTAAGAGCAGGTGAAACTATTGAAGATGAACTGGCTCAGGCTCCAGCGTTACAAAGAATAAGCAGTAACAGACTTAATGGTGAAAAATTCCATACATGGTTAGAAAGAAAACCAATTCAGTTAACCATTCTGGCAACAGTTGCTATTTTAATTGGAGGCGTTATTCAAATAGTGCCTACAATAATAGTAAAATCTAATATTCCAACTATTTCAAGTGTAAAACCATATACACCTTTAGAATTGGAAGGACGTGATTTATATATCAGAGAGGGTTGTGTAGGTTGTCACTCACAATCAGTTCGTCCATTTAGAAGTGAGGTTGAACGTTACGGGCCACAAGCCAAGGCTGGCGAATTTGTATACGATCATCCATTTTTATGGGGATCAAAACGTACTGGTCCGGATTTACTAAGAGTTGGAGGAAAATACAATGATAATTGGCATTTTAATCACTTTTGGAATCCTCAAAGTATCTCAGCAGGTTCGATCATGCCGGGTTATAAATGGTTATTTGATAACGAAGCAATGGATGTATCATTGACCCAAAAGAAAATGCAGGCCATGGTTTCACTGGGTGTTCCGTATACAGCTGATGAAATTGCAAACGCTCAAAAAACATTGAGAACGCAGGCTTTATCAATAGAGAAGAGTTTAGAAAATGATCCTGATTTTGTAAAAAGCTACCAAGATAGTAAAAACAAGGCAGCTGCAAAAGGTGAGAAGTTTGTTCCAATGAATGAAAGAGAAATTGTTGCTCTGATTGCTTATATACAAAGACTTGGAACTGATATTAAAGTAAAAGAAACTGCTAAAAAATAAAGCTATGTTTGAACAGATAAAACATAATATGGAGAACATATCGGGTATAGAAATTTACCCGATTCTTTCTCTCCTGATTTTCTTTTTCTTTTTTGTGGGATTAGGCTTTTGGGTATTCTCCTATAAAAAAGATAAAATTCAGGAAATGAGTGAAATTCCTTTAAATGAAGGACTTGGTGTAATTTCAAAAGACAAATAAATGAAAAAATTTTTCCCAGCATATGTACGAGTACCATTGATTTTTTTTATTGGTTTTGCTTTGATGGAATATTGTATAGATTCCGGTGATAAGCCGGCTTTTATAAAGTATCCGATGGTTTCTGTTTTTTTGTTTGTATTTCTGTTTATCCTTATTGCGATCGAAATCACATTGAATGCCGTTAATCGACTGATGTATCAATTAATGACAGCTGAAGAGAGAGCAAAATTAGATTATGAAAATAGTCTAAGTTTACAAGAGAGCACCTGGTTTAAGGAGCTCATGCAGAAACTTACTAAAACACAGCCAATAGAGAAAGAAGGTGATCTGTTGCTGCATCACGATTATGACGGAATTAAAGAGTTAGATAATAATTTGCCGCCATGGTGGGTTTATTTATTTTACATTTCTATAATCTTTAGCGTCATTTATTTAGTTCGTTTTGAAATTCTTGGAGCCGATAATCAGGAAATGGAACTCAAAAAAGAAATGGCCCAGGCCAAAATAGATGTGGATGAGTACTTAAAAACCGCTCCGGATTTAATGGATGAAAAAACAGTTGTTTTGCTTACTGATAAAGAAAGTTTAGAAGCTGGTAAAGAAATTTTCACTACTAATTGTGCAGCTTGTCACAGAGCAGATGGCGGTGGACAAATTGGCCCAAACTTAACAGATGATCATTGGATTTTGGGTGGAGGAATCAAAAATATTTTCCATACTATAACCAACGGAGGACGTGATGGTAAAGGAATGGTTTCCTGGAAAACAAACGGTATGAAACCAAAAGACATTCAAAAAGTAGCCAGTTATATTTTGTCTTTACAGGGAAGCGGACCTAAAGATCCAAAAGAACCCGAAGGAGAAATTTGGGTCGATGAAAGTGTTACTAAAAAAGAGACCACAGTTAAAATAGCAGATAGTACAGCAGTTAAAAAATAAGAATCATGTCAAATTTACCAGACGAGGCTTTTAGAGATACCATTGGAACTATTGATGAAGGTGGTAATCGAAAATTTATTTTCCCTAAAAAACCATCTGGTAAGTTTTATGAGTATCGCAAAATTGTCAGTTATATTTTATTGGCAATTTTAATTGCAAATCCGTTTATAAAAATAAATGGGAACCAATTTATGATGTTCAATGTTATGGAGCGTCGTTTTAATATTTTTGGTTTCCCGTTTTGGCCTCAGGATTTCTATCTTTTTGTAATATCCATGTTGGTAGGTATTGTCTTTATCATTTTGTTTACAGTTGTTTTTGGCAGAATATTTTGTGGATGGATCTGCCCGCAGACTATTTTTCTGGAAATGGTTTTCCGTCGAATTGAATATTGGATTGATGGCGACCGTGGTGCACAGTCACGTTTAGCACGTCAGGAATGGAATGCAGAGAAAATCCGAAAAAGACTTGTCAAATGGACTGTTTTTTTTCTAATTTCTTTTGGTATTGCTAATATTTTTCTAGCCTATTTAGTTGGTAGCGATGCATTATTTTTAATGATTGAAGAAGGACCAATTAAACAATCAAGCAATTTTATAGCACTTCTGATTTTTACTAGTGTTTTCTATTTTGTTTTCGTTTGGTTTAGGGAGCAAGTTTGTATAATCGCATGCCCCTACGGTAGATTACAAGGTGTACTTTTAGATAATAAATCTATTAATGTAGCTTATGATTTTGTCCGTGGAGAAAAAGAAACAGGACGTGCTAAATTTAATAAAAAGGAAGATAGAACAATAACAGGAAAAGGAGATTGTATCGATTGCCATCAATGTGTACATGTGTGCCCAATGGGAATTGATATTAGAAACGGAACACAATTAGAATGTACCAATTGTACCGCTTGTATCGATGAGTGTGATACTATAATGGAAACAGTGGGTTTGCCTAAAGGACTTATTCGTTATGCTTCTGAAGATGAAATAGCTAAGAAGGAACCTTTTAAATTCACAGCCAGAATGAAAGGTTATACAGCTGTTTTATTCATTTTGTTAAGTGTTTTTGTTGGAATGTTATTTTTACGAACCAATGTTGAAGCTATTATTCTGCGTTTGCCAGGTCAATTATTTCAACATAAGGGAGATAAGATAAGTAATGTTTACACCTATAAAATTGTAAACAAAACAATGAAAGATTACAATGATATTCATTTTGAATTGATTAATCAGAAAGGTGAAATTAGAAATGTTGGTAAGGAACATTTTAAAATACAAAAAGAAGGAATTTCTCAGGGAACTTTATTTATAGAAATTAATGGAGTTCTCTTAGAAAGTGATAAAACAAAAGTTAAAATTGGTATTTACAATGGCAATGAATTGTTGGAAAGTACTACAACAAACTTTTTAGGTCCGCGAAGTTTTAATTAAAATAATACCACATTATGAAAATAAATTGGGGAACCGGAATAGTCATTGCTTTTGCACTATTCATGTCATTTATATTGTACTTTGTATTTGAGGTACAATCGAACAGCAAATATGATAATGATTTGGTTGTTGAGGAATATTACAAACATGACTCACATTTTCAGGAAGAAATGGCCAGGATTCAAAATGCGCACGATTTACAG
The DNA here is from genome assembly GCF_001427905.1 of Flavobacterium sp. Root420. GTDB lineage: Bacteria > Bacteroidota > Bacteroidia > Flavobacteriales > Flavobacteriaceae > Flavobacterium. The sequence continues at coordinate 403,643 of NZ_LMEF01000001.1, read as the reverse complement.
CATAAACCTTCTATTACATATAACAAAGATGGTGTAAAAGTTGTCTTTCCTACTACGTTCGAAAGTAATAAAATAAAAGGAAATATTTTATTGTATCGTCCTTCTAACAAGAAGTTTGATTTTAATACTCCAATAGCATTGACCAACTCAGTTTTAGTAATTCCTAAAGACAAATTGGTTAAAGGTCGTTGGGATGTTAATATAGAATGGCAATATAACGGAACAAAGTATTTAACTAAAGAGGTTATTTACGTAAATTAATTGCATATGTTGTATTCTGCTTTTATATTAGGTCTTATAAGTAGTTTGCATTGCATCGGAATGTGCGGTCCAATTGCTATGATGTTGCCGGTAGATCATCAGAATGAGGCTAAAAAGGTTACTCAAATTATTACTTATCACATAGGGCGATTAACAGCTTATGCCACAATAGGATTAATTTTTGGATTATTAGGAAGAGGTTTTTTCCTCGCTGGACTACAACAAAAAATGTCAATTTTTATTGGTGTAGCTATGATAATAACAGTTTTGATCCCGGAGAAAATGTTTGCGAAATACAATTTTTCAAAACCTGTTTACAAAATCATTTCAAAAACTAAATCACGTTTAGGTAGCCAATTTAAAAATAGAAGTTATAAATCCCTTTTTACAATTGGATTATTAAACGGATTTTTGCCATGCGGAATGGTTTATGTTGCTTTATTTGGGGCAATCGCGACGCAGAGCGCTGGTTTTGGTGTTTTGTATATGTTATTGTTCGGATTGGGGAATATGCCATTAATGACGATCGTTGTTTATATTCACTCTTTAATAAAGCTACCCTTTCGAAATAGAATTCAAAAAGCTATCCCTTACGTTGCCATCATTATTGGAGTTCTGTTTATTCTTAGAGGCCTTGGTTTAGGAATTCCTTATGTTTCTCCTTCTAATATGAGTTTGTTTGTGCAGGGAACTCCTAATTGCCGTTAAACAGTCATCGAGAACAAATTCGTTTCCGGTGATTTTCTTTTTAGATGTAAATCAAAAGCCATACAAATATTTCGAACAAATGGTCTTCCGGCTTCTGTAATTCTAATTTTATTTTCTTCGATTACAATTAATTGATCTTTTTCGATTTCCTTTAAATCTTTTAAGACACTAGGAAGTTCTTCAAAATAGAGCATTTCATTATCCCACGATGTTTCAAATTCACAGGTTAAATTCAAAATATGTTTTCTTATGATTAAATCTTCATCAGTTAAAATATGACCTTTTACAATAGGTAATTTGTCCCATTCTAACAGTTGGTAATAATCCTCCAGGTTTTTTGTGTTTTGAGCAAAACTGTACCAGCTATCACTTATAGACGATACACCTAAACCAATCATAAGCTGTGTTTTTGAAGCACTATATCCCATGAAATTTCTATGTAATTCTTTGTTTTCTGTTGCTTTATATAAACTATCTGATTGTAAAGCAAAATGATCCATTCCAATTTCGTGGTAACCATTTTTAGAAAGTAATTGTTTTCCGGTTTCGTATAATTTTCGTTTTTCAGCATCTTTTGGGAGATTCTCTTCATTGAATCCACGTTGTCCATTTCCTTTTATCCAGGGCACGTGCGCATAGCTGTAAAAGGCTAACCGGTCTGGTTTTAATGAATTTGTTTTTTCAACTGTGTCTATTACATCATCAATTGTTTGAAAAGGTAAACCAAAAATGATATCATGACCAATAGAGGTATATCCAATTTCTTTAGCCCAAAAAGTTACTTTTGCCACATTATGAAATGGTTGAATTCTGTGAATCGCTTTTTGCACTTTTTCGGCGTAATCCTGAACGCCAAAACTTACTCGGCGAAAGCCTAAACCATATAACTTTTGAAGTTGTTCGTAAGTTGTATTATTTGGATGTCCTTCAAAACTAAATTCATATTTATCAGCTTTATTGGCAAAAGTAAAAATACCATTGATAAGATGTTCTAAGTTATTTTTTGAGAAAAATGTTGGAGTCCCGCCACCTAAATGAATTTCTTTGATAAAAGGTTTTTCAGGTAATAATCTACAATACAAACTCCATTCTTTTAGGAGTGCTTTTATATAAATTTCTTCAACTGAATGATTTTTTGTTATTCGTTTATTACAACCACAAAAAGTGCACATACTTTCGCAAAATGGCAGATGAATATATAAACTAATTCCGTTTTGAGAATTACTTTCTGAGAAGGCTTTTTGAAATGATTCGACCCATTCTTCTTGTGAAAATCCAGCTTCATTCCAGTATGGAACTGTTGGGTAACTGGTATACCTTGGACCTGGAACATTGTATTTCTGAATCAATGAGATTTTCATAAAAAAGTATTTTGGATTTATCAAAAGTACTTCTTCATACTAAGGCATAAAATGATAAATGTCATGCTTAAAACATAAAAAAAGAGACTCATTATGAGCCTCTTCCCTGAATTAAATAACTAACACTAAATAGAATCCTGAATGATTTTAAGCCATTTTTTTGCAAACATATGATCTTGGTAAGCACTAATTTGTTTGATGCGGTCATCATCAAAATCATAGAATGGAATTCTATTTTTTTTAGAAGTTGCTCTATCCTGGAATTCAAAATCAATTTTTAGAATGGTGTCTGAATTTCCATCAGTGGTCAAAATTAATTTACAGGATGAAACGGTTTTTAAATCGACAAATGCTGCTTCTTGTTGATTTGGATTGAAATTCATCAAAATGAATTTTCTATATTTTTGGTCAATGGTAAACGTTTTATTGTTTTGAGATTCAGTTAAATCAAAATCTTCCGGATGAGTTGGATTGAATTTCTTTTTAATGTTTAGAATTTTTGATTTGTTTGCAGCGCTCGTTCGTGCAGAAAAATATATTGGAATGGCTACTATGATTGCAATCACAATGCCAATAATGGTTACACTTGTTTCCATGTTTTTGAATTTGATAAATAATTATGAAATTATAAACCGTTTTTCAGAAAGAAAACGGTTCAATTGTTTATGAAGAAATAAATTCTTCGGACTAAAATTTCATTTATTTAACTACCAAAAAAAATGGAAAGGATAGAGCATTAGTAAGATTTTCTTGCTCTGAGTCGAGAATTGATTTGCAAAGTTTGAGGTTGCTTTAGCAACCTGATGTTGCGGAATAACAATTAACAAAGAATCAAACCATTTAATTATGCCAGGATGATTTGTTTTGATGTTTGCAGCAAATTGATAACTTGCCTGAGGCTGTATAAAAGCCAGGGAATCTGTATAATCTTTAGAGAAATTGGTTTCCGTCTTTTGGCTTTCATTTTTTTGCATAGCAACATCACTTTCTTGAGATGCAAAAAAGGCAAGGATCAAAAGTGATACAAAAATAACGGTTTTACGAATCCAATTCATGGTTGCGAATTTAATTCATAAAAAACAATTAAAGAAATTTAGAATGCTAATTACTTCTTAAAAGTGGTTTTATTATTTTATCCTCAACTTTTAGTGAGTTAGTTGAGGATGAAAATATATATTATTGCTGCATTTTGAAGTAATAATCAGCGGAGTGTTTGCCTCCTCCATAAAATAAAAAGAAGATACAAAGTAACAATACAATTATAGCTAAAATTAAACTTTCAGAATGCATGTGTCCCATAAAATTTACAAGTATAGCACCAAAAAGAATAGGTAATTGGGCTGCAATTGCCCAGCGGGTGAGTAGCCCAAAAACAATCATAATTCCTCCAATCATGTGGGCTGGAGCGATATAATGTAAAAGAAACATTCCGCCACCATATTGATCAATGGGAGAAATTAAATCATGCAAATATTGAGCATTAGTTACAAATGAAACTCCTTTCATAAATAAAAAAACACCCAATACAATACGTACTAAATCTACTGGTAAATAAGTGTGCGAATTTGCCCATTTATTCAAACTTTTTACATTTTCCATGATATTACGTGATTAAAAATAATATACTAAGTTACTAATTTTTAATGATATATTTATTTTTAAGTAGCTGGAAATAAGTTTTTTACTTTTTATTTAACGTATTCTAAGAATTCTATAAATGAATTAAACCTGTATAACACCTAAATTAAATGTTTTTTGGATTGGAGCATGGTTAGCAGCTTCAATTCCCATAGAAATCCAGGTACGGGTATCTAAAGGATCAATAATTGCATCTGTCCATAATCTTGAAGCAGCGTAGTAAGGTGACGTCTGTTCGTCGTAACGAGCTTTTATCTTGTTGAATAGCTCCGTTTCCTTTGCTTCATCTATGATTTCTCCTTTTGCTTTAAGTGACGACGCTTCAATTTGTGCCAATACTTTTGCAGCCTGTGTTCCGCCCATAACGGCAAGTTCCGCACTCGGCCATGCAAAAATCAATCTTGGGTCATAGGCTTTTCCGCACATCGCATAATTTCCTGCGCCATATGAGTTACCAACTATAACAGTAAATTTTGGTACAACTGAATTACTAACCGCATTTACCATTTTAGCCCCATCTTTTATGATTCCGCCATGTTCAGATTTTGACCCCACCATAAAACCGGTAACATCTTGCAAAAAGACTAAAGGAATTTTTTTTTGATTGCAATTTGCAATAAAACGTGTTGCTTTATCGGCACTATCTGAGTAAATAACGCCTCCGAATTGCATTTCGCCTTTCTTTGTTTTTACTACTTTTCTTTGATTGGCCACGATTCCAACTGCCCAGCCATCAATTCTGGCATATCCCGTAATTATGGTTTGACCATAACCATCTTTATAAGCTTCAAATTCAGAATTATCAACCAACCGATTGATGATTTCCATCATGTCGTATTGTTCGTTTCTGGCTTTTGGCAAGATTCCGTAAATATCTTTTGGTTCTAAAGCTGGTTTTTCAGCTTTGATTCTGCTATAGCCAGCTTTATCATATTCGCCTATTTTGTCGACTATGTTTTTTATTTTATCTAAAGCATCTTTGTCATCTTTTGCTTTATAATCGGTCACGCCTGAAATTTCGCAATGTGTTGTGGCTCCACCTAAAGTTTCATTATCTATAGTTTCTCCAATTGCAGCTTTGACCAAATAACTTCCCGCAAGGAAAATACTTCCGGTTTTATCTACAATCAAAGCTTCGTCGCTCATTATTGGTAAATAAGCTCCTCCTGCAACACAACTTCCCATAACAGCAGCAATTTGAGTAATTCCCATGCTGCTCATTTGCGCATTGTTTCTGAAGATTCTGCCAAAATGTTCCTTGTCCGGAAAAATTTCATCCTGAAGTGGTAAATAAACACCGGCACTGTCTACCAAATAGATAATAGGAAGTCTGTTTTCCATGGCAATTTCTTGTGCGCGAAGGTTTTTCTTTCCAGTAATAGGAAACCATGCACCTGCTTTAACAGTAGCATCATTAGCAACAACAATACATTGTTTACCTCTTATATATCCTATTTTTATCACAACTCCTCCGGAAGGACATCCACCGTGCTCGGCATACATTCCTTCACCAACAAAACCACCAATTTCTATGCTTTTAGAATTTTCATCTAATAAATAAGCAATACGTTCACGCGCCGTCATTTTGCCTTCAGCATGTAGTTTTTCAATGCGTTTTTCGCCACCGCCTAGTTTTACTTTGGCAAATTTTTGTTTTAATTCTGAAAGTAAGAGTTTATTGTGATCTTCGTTTTTATTGAAGTTTAAATCCATAAGATATTGATGTTTTTACAAAATACTGTTGGCTAATTTACAAAATCAATTGAAAATAAACATGATTCGTTATTTTATAAATTAAAACTTTTCGCATGATTGTAATAGGAGCAATCTAAAAAATCGAAATTGCTATAAGTCATTTTTTTTATCTTAATTTGTAGTTTCATACTAATTAGTATTTTTTATGTCAAAAGCAGCAAATACAAGGCTCACAATTCTTCAAAAAGCATTTGAGTTGATTTATACAAAAGGATATCAAACCACAAGTATTGATGATATTATTGCGACAACTCAAGTTACGAAAGGTGCTTTTTATTATCATTTTAAAACTAAAGATGAAATGGGAGTTGCTATTATTGAGGAGATTTTGAAACCCACAATGTTGGAAAGCTTTATAAAACCAATTGAAAATTCACAAAATCCAGTTACCGATTTATACAATATGATTTCTTATTTATTGCTTGAAGATCCTTTTTTACACGTAAAATATGGTTGCCCTGTTGGGAATTTGACTCAGGAAATGACGCCTTGGAACAATCAGTTCAGTCAGGCTTTATCTCAACTTGTGGATCAATGGATGACCACAATTGAAAAGGCAATTTTAAACGGTCAGACTTCTGGCCTAATCAGAAAAGATATAAACGGCAAACAAGTTGGTTTTTTTATTATGTCTGGATATTGGGGAATACGAAATTTCGGAAAACTTCAGAATGATAAATCCTGTTATGTTGCTTATTTAAAAGAGTTTAAAAACTACTTAAACAGTTTGAGATAAATTCGTATTTCAAAAACATACTAATTAGTATGTTTTTGAATATATTTGCATTGTCTTAATCAAAAAACAATGTATCAATCACTTTTATTCAGCCATTCTATTTTGCGGTGGTTTGTGTTAGCAAGCTTATTTTACTCCTTGTATAAAGCTTACAAAGGATATTCATCAAAACTTCCTTTTACCAAAACAGACAATGCTGTTCGGCATTGGACAGCAACAATTGCACATATTCAGCTCATTTTTGGAATTCTTATTTATGTACAAAGTCCGATAGTGAAATACTTTTGGAAAAATTTTAAAGCAGGAATTGAAAATCCGGAAATTGCCTTTTTCGGAATACTCCATATTCTCTTAATGTTGATTGCCATTGTTTTAATCACTATTGGCTCGGCTTTAGCCAAAAGAAAACTTAATGACAGCGATAAATTTAAAACGATGTTATTATGGTTTTCTCTTGCCTTAATTATCATTTTTATTGCCATTCCGTGGCCTTTTTCACCTTTAGCAAACAGACCTTATTTTAGATAATATTCTTATGAAAAACTTACTACAAACGAATACCGGAAGATTACGAATCATAGGATTTTTAGAAGGAACCTCTTTATTAGTATTGTTATTTATTGCCATGCCATTAAAATATATTTTTGGAATGCCATTTTTAACAAGACCAGTAGGAACACTTCATGGCGCTTTATTTTTACTTTTTATTTTTAATACTTTAAGTGTAGGAGTAGAGCAAAACTGGAAATTTAAAGACACGACATGGAAAGTGCTTTTAGCATGTGTAATTCCTTTCGGAACCTTTTATATTGATACCAGAATTTTAAGTAAAATAAAGGCATAGTCTCAAATATTAAATCAATTCAAAAAGAAATCAAAAATGGTTTTAGTGTTTAAAACAAATGTGGATTCTCTTTCAAAAGTAAAGCGAATTACTCCAAAATTGAACAGTTTATTTCCGAAAGCAAAGTGGAATTTTGATCTTGAAGATTGTGATCGTATTTTACGTTTTGAATCTGATAATGATGTTATGAAGGAAATCCTTCTTCTGATGAAAGTGTTAGGCTTTAAATGTGAAGCTTTATAATAGCCTTTGTAATTGTTGGGAGATGAGCATAAAAAAACCAGAAGTTAACTTCTGGTTTTTTTATAAATATGTTTTTCGATTATTTTTTAGAATCACAAACCATTCGTTTTAAAATGGCCCATTGTTTTAAAGCATCTCGTGCTTCAACTGCAGGATAACCTAACATTGTTTTCCCGGCAGGAACATCTCCTGTTACACCTGAACCAGCTCCAATAACAGCACCATCTCCAATAGAGGTATGATCTTTTATAGAAGCACTTCCGCCAATGATTACGCCATTTCCTAAAGTTACAGAACCAGCCAAACCACTATTTCCGGCCATAATACAAAATTTACCTAATTTACTATTATGTCCAATTTGAACTAAATTATCAATTTTGCACCCATCTCCAAGAATAGTTGAGCTGAATTTTCCACGGTCAACACAAGTATTTGCTCCAATTTCAACTCCGTTTCCAATAATTACGTTTCCGATTTGTGGAATTTTTACTAGTCCTTTTTCTTTGCAAGGACGAAATCCAAAACCATCTGCTCCAATTGTTGCATTTGGATGAATAATACAATCACTACCAATATGACAACGCTCACGAACAACTGTTCCTGACCAGATAATTGTATTTTTTCCGATAGTGCATTCATCTAAAATAGTCACATTTGGATATAATGTAGTATTGGCACCAATTTCAACATTTGGACCAATATAACAACCTGCACCAATTCTGGCTCCTTCACCAATTATTGCGGTTTCATCGATTGTGGCAGTTCTATGAATATTTGTATGAAAGATTGGAGTAGGCGGGGCAAAAAGCGCTAAAATTTGAGACATCGCTAAATCGGCATTTTTTACTTTAATAAAGGCGCGATTTTCTCCAGGCTCTATAGAAATATCTTCGTTAACAACTGCAATAGATGCATTTGAAGTCGACCAATATTTTTCATATTTTTTGTTCCCTATAAATGAAATTTCTGAAGTAGTGGCTTTTTCTAGTTGCTCTGTTGCGGTTACGCTTTGCGAAGTAGTGCCGTAAATTACGCCATTTATAACTTCATTGATTTCGTGAATTGAATAGGATTTCATTGAATAAATTTAATTGACTTGGGGGTTTATTTTTGCCAAATAAAATCAATTACATTTGAATTACCTAATCTTATTTTGAAGTTTTTTATGTACTGTTTAAAATAATAGTTTAAATATTACAATTTTAACATTAAATCTATTAAAAATTTAACAGTTTTTGAATTTACAATGGATTGTTCTTTTTTTAATAACAACGAATTTAAAGCCATAAGATTCTGATTTTCAGGAAATAAATATTCTAAAAATAGCGTCTATTAAATATGGAAATAGCACTTTTTATTCTAAGGAAACGAATATAAAGGTCTGAAATCGAAATTATAACTATGGATATCTTAAAAAAACAACTCGAACGTGTTGGAAAAATGATGCTACATAATTGTGAAATTTTGCAGATTGAAATTTTTATATATTGGCAATCAGGTAGTTTTGTGTGAAATTATCAGGCTAATTTTGAAATTGGATAGTATTAGTAAGATAATATTTAAAATTAGAAATATTCAGCTCTGAAAATAATCAGTTAATTTGCTTTAAATTAATGAATTAAGTAAAAAAGCGATTCGCTTTTAATTAAAAGGAATCGCTTTTTTAAAATAAATAAAATTAATTTATTCTTTTATTTTAGATAATGAAATAGCATTAATACAATATCGCAAACCACTTGGCTCCGGGCCATCAGGGAAGACATGCCCGAGATGCGCATCACAGGTATTACAAACTACTTCAACACGAATCATTCCGTATGATTTGTCAGCATTATAAGCAATTGCATTTTCTTTGATTGGTTGCGTAAAAGAAGGCCAGCCAGTTCCTGATTCAAATTTTTCAGAAGCATCAAAAAGCAATGTGCCACAGCATTTACATTCGTAAATTCCCGGATCAAATAAACTACATAACTCAGAACTAAAAGATCTTTCAGTACCTTTTAAACGTGTTACCTGATATTCTTCCGGAGTTAAGATCTGTTTCCATTCTTCTTCCGTTTTCTCCACTTTTTTTTCTGGAGTTGGATTTCCTTTATTTGTATATCGAATAATATCTGCCCATTTTATCATAACTTCTTTATTTAGTTTTCAGTCGCAGTCTCAGTTTTCAGTCTCTATAAAACTGAGACTGCGACTGAAAACTGCGACTAAAAAAATTATTCTTCTTCCTTCTGTCCCATCATCATTAAAAATGCTTTTAAGAATGGATCAATATTTCCGTTCATTACGCCATCAACATCGCTGGTTTCGTAACCGGTACGAACATCTTTAACCAATTTATAAGGCTGCATTACATAATTACGTATTTGCGATCCCCATTCGATTTTCATTTTTCCGGCTTCGATATCGGCACGTTGTGCTTGTTGTTTCTTCAATTCAATTTCATACAATTGAGAACGTAACATTTGCATGGCACGTTGTCTGTTGTCCTGTTGAGATCTTGTTTCGGAACACTGAATCTGAATTCCGGTTGGTTTGTGTACCAGTTGTACTTTGGTCTCCACTTTATTTACGTTTTGTCCTCCGGCACCACTAGAGCGGGAAGTTGTAATTTCGATATCGGCAGGATTAATGTCAATTTCAATACTGTCATCAACAAGCGGATACACATAAACTGATACAAACGAAGTATGACGTTTTGCATTACTGTCAAAAGGCGAAATTCGGACTAAACGATGTACGCCATTTTCTCCTTTTAAATAACCAAAAGAATAATCTCCTTCAAACTCTAACGTTACGGTTTTAATACCGGCAACCTCACCTTCCTGAAAGTTCAGTTCTTTTATTTTATAGCCATAGCTTTCGCCCCACATCATGTACATGCGCATTAGCATTCCGGCCCAGTCGCAACTTTCAGTTCCACCTGCTCCGGCAGTAATTTGAACAACGGCACTTAAACTGTCTCCTTCATCAGAAAGCATGTTTTTGAACTCGATGTTTTCAATATGCTCCTGAGTTGTTTTGTAATGCATGTCTAATTCTTCTGCAGAAAGCTCTCCTTCTTTATAAAAGTCATAAGCAAGCTGTAGTTCATCAGTAAGTTCGATGGCTTTGTTGTAATCTTCGATCCATTTTTTCTTGTTTCTAAGATTTTTTACAATGACTTCGGCTTCTTTTGCATTGTTCCAAAAGTCGGGTGCGAAGGTTTTTTCTTCTTCGTTGGCAATTTCGATTAGTTTGGCATCAACGTCAAAGATACCTCCTCAACGCACCAAGGCGCTCCACAATACCTTTTATTTGTTCGGTAGTTGTCATAAATTAATAGTAGTTTTATATGTTTTTTATAAATATTACGTTAATTTGGTTGTATGATAATTTGCTAGTTAAAATTTACTAAAACTTGCCGAGAATAACAAACAGTAATACGTAATTTTGTTGCACAAAAATAAGATATAGTTTTTAGAATATGGAAATAAATTTAATTAGCGATACCATTACCAAGCCAACACACGAAATGTTGCAGTATATGTTTAATGCTCAGGTTGGAGATGACGTATACAAGCAAGATCCGACAGTTATTGAGTTGGAGACTAGAGTAGCTGAATTTTTTGGTATGGAAGCCGGACTTTTTTTTCCATCTGGAACTATGGCAAACCAAACCGCAATTAAATTACATACACAGCCTGGAGAGCAATTGATTGCTGATAAATATGCACATGTTTATCATTATGAAGGAGGAGGCGTTTCTTTTAATAGCGGCGTATCTTGTTGTTTGTTGGATGGAGACAGAGGAATGATAAATGCGGCTCAGGTCGCTGCAGCAATTAATGATCCTGAATTTTATCATAGTCCGCTTACAAGTTTGGTTTGTGTAGAAAACACAACTAATAAAGGTGGTGGCGCCTGTTATGAATTAGAAGATTTAAGAGAAATAAAAAAAATTTGTGACACTCATAATTTGAAATTCCATTTGGATGGTGCCAGAATTTGGAATGCCTTAGTGGCTAAAAGACAAAATCCGAAGGAATTTGGAGCTATTTTCGATACCATTTCCGTTTGCTTATCAAAAGGATTGGGCGCTCCAATTGGTTCTATTTTATTGGGGAGCAAAGCTGATATTCACAGAGCGTTGAGAATCAGGAAGATATTGGGAGGAGGAATGCGTCAGGTTGGTTATTTGGCGGCAGCAGGATTGTATGCTTTAGCACATAATATTGAAAGGTTAGCCGAGGACCACAGAAGGGCTAAAGAAATTGCAGTAGTTTTAAGTACAAAACCATGGATCGCAGCAATTGAGCCTGTAGAAACTAATATTTTGATTTTTTCATTAGCCGAAGGTTACAGCGACCAACTTTTAATCGAAAAATTAAAACAGAAAAATATTTTAATTAGCGCACTTGGACACAACAAACTTCGAATTGTAACGCATTTAGATTACAAAGAAGTAATGCATACGTATGTGATAGAAACGCTTCAAAAGTTTTAGAAGAGGTGCAAAGAAGCAAAGGTTCAAAGGGAGAAAGATTTTTATTCGCATTAGAAAAACCTTTGTCCCTTTGAGCCTTTTTTTAAACCTTTGAACCTTACTTAAAAAGATTATCCATTCCCGGAATCATAGGCATATCCATTTTGGCAACGGCATCCAGTTCTCTTTCGTTTACGTTTGTTGCTTTTTCAATAGCTTTATTTAAGGTTACAATTAAGTAGTCTTCCAGTTGTTCTTTGTCTTCTAATAAAGAATCATCAATAGAGATTGATGTAACTTTTCTATTAGCAGTTAATGTCACTTTCAATAATCCGTCAGCGCTTTGTTCATCGATTAAAACAGTATCTAAACGCTTTTTTGTATCTTCAATTTTTTGTTGGGTTTCTTTAAGTTTACCCATCATTCCCATTAAATCCATTTTGTTGATTTTTAAATTATTTCAGACAAAATTAGTATATTGCTGTATTAAATCAATATAATATTTTATGAAAATATTAATTCTGTTCTGTTGTGTTTATAGTATTTTTGCCTCGTCTTATATAAAAATTAATGCTTAATCAATGCAAAACGATATAACGGCTCCACAGGCCAAAGTAATTCCAAAATCCTTAAAAAAACATAAAGAAACCCGAATCGATAATTATTTTTGGCTCAACGACAGAGAAAACCCCGAAGTTATTGATTATCTAAATCAGGAGAATGCTTATTATGAAAACATGACTTCGCATACAAAAGAGCTACAGGCATCTTTGTACGAAGAAATGAAGGGCAGAATCAAAGAAGATGATTCATCTGTGCCTTATTTTTATAATGGCTACTATTATATTACCCGATTTGAAACTGGACAGGATTATCCGATTTTTTCAAGAAAAAAAGGAAGCCTTTCTACTGATGAGGAAATTATGTTCAACTGCAATGAAATGGCAGAAGGACATGCTTACTTTAAATTAGGAGGTTTAAGTATTAGTCCGGACAACAAATTTGCAAGTTTTGGACTTGATCTTGTTGGGAGAAGAATTTATACCATTCAGATTAAAAATTTAGAAACAAACGAAATTCTGTCCGATAAAATTGAAAATGCAACCGGAGGATCTGTTTGGGCAAATGACAATAAAACTATTTTTTATGTCAGACAAGATGAAGTTACTCTGCGATCTGATAAAGTTTTCAGACATAAAATAAATAGCGATTCTGCAACTGATGTTTTGGTTTTTGATGAAACCGACGATACTTTTAATGTTTCTATCAGTAAAGAAAAATCAAGAAAATATATTGTAATTGGTTCAGGAAGCACTTTAACAACCGAATACAGAATTTTGAATTCAGATAACCCGGATGGAGAATTCGAAGTATTCCAGAAGCGTGTACGTGGTTTAGAATACAGTATCTCTCATTTTGAAGATTCGTTTTATATTTTAACGAATAAAGATAAGGCAACCAATTTTAAGTTGATGAAAACGCCTGAAAACAAAACTGCAAAAAAATATTGGACAGATCTTATTCCGCATCGTGAAGATGTTTTGCTGGAAGATATCGAAATCTTTAAAAATTATTTAGTTGTAGAGGAGCGTTCCAACGGATTGAATCATATTCGAATCATGCCCTGGAATGGCGAACCTGATTATTATTTACCTTTCGGGAGCGAAACTTACAACGCTTATACCACAACTAATATTGATTTTGACACTGATGTTTTGCGTTACAGCTACCAATCGCTTGCAACGCCTTCATCTGTTATTGATTTTAATATGAAAACTAAAACCAAGGAAATTTTAAAAGAACAACAGGTTTTAGGAGGAAAATTTGATAAAGAAAATTACGTTGAAGAACGTGTTTGGGCAACCGCAAGAGATGGAGTTAAGGTGCCAATTTCGATGATTTATAGAAAAGGATTAGAGAAAAATGGAAAGAATCCGTTGTTGCTTTATGCATATGGTTCGTACGGAATCACAATGGATACTTATTTTTCGTCGACAAGACTTTCGTTGTTAGACCGCGGATTTGTTTACGCCATCGCGCATATTAGAGGAGGAGAAGACTTAGGAAGACAATGGTATGAAGACGGAAAACTGTTAAAAAAGAAAAATACCTTTACAGATTTCATCGATTGCTCTAAATTTGTAATTAACGAAAAATTTACTTCTTCTGAACATTTATATGCAGAAGGAGGTTCTGCAGGAGGACTTTTGATGGGAGTTATCATAAATGAAGCCCCTCAATTGTATAACGGAGTGATCGCTCAGGTACCTTTTGTAGATGTAATAACAACAATGCTTGACGATAGTATTCCGTTGACAACCGGAGAATATGATGAATGGGGAAACCCAAACAATAAGAAATATTATGATTACATGTTATCATATTCACCATATGATAATGTAAAAGCACAAAAATATCCTAACATGTATGTTTCCACCGGATTACATGATTCACAAGTACAGTATTGGGAACCTGCAAAATGGGTTGCCAAGTTGAGAAATATGAAAACAAATGACAACCTTTTGTTTTTAGATACCAATATGGATGCTGGACATGGTGGTGCTTCAGGAAGATTTGAAGCTTTAAAAGACTTAGCAAAAGAATTTAGTTTTTTATTAGATTTAGAGAAAATTAAAAGCTAATTAGAAATTTTTTGTTAAATTTGCAACCTATCAGGGGTTATTTTGAAATGCCTTTGATTAACTATTTTTTTATGAAAGAAGAAATAAATGCTTATAATAATGTTTTAGAATTAATAGGTAACACCCCACTTATTAAGCTAAATAAAATCACCGAAGAGTTAGAAGGAAATTTCTACGCAAAGGTAGAAGCTTTTAATCCGGGACATTCCTCAAAAGATAGAATAGCGTTATATATTATTGAAGAAGCCGAGAAAAAAGGAATTCTTTCTCCAGGAGACACCATCATCGAAACTACATCTGGTAATACTGGTTTTAGTTTGGCAATGGTAAGCATTATTAAGGGCTACAACTGTATTTTGGCAGTAAGCTCTAAATCATCAAAAGACAAAATTGACATGTTGAGAAGTTTAGGTGCAAAAGTTTATGTTTGCCCGGCTCACGTTTCTGCTGATGATGAGAGGTCTTATTACAATGTAGCGAAACGTTTACACGAAGAAACTAAAGGTTCTGTTTATATCAATCAATATTTTAATCAGTTGAATATTGATGCACATTATAACTCTACAGGTCCTGAAATTTGGGAACAGACAAAAGGACAAATTACACATCTTATAGCATGCAGCGGAACAGGGGGAACTATCTCAGGAACTGCCAAATTCTTAAAAGAACAAAATCCAAATATTAGAATTTTAGGTGTTGATGCTTTTGGATCCGTATTAAAAAAATACCATGAAACAAGAGAATTTGACAACAAAGAGATTTATCCTTATCGTATTGAAGGTTTAGGGAAAAACTTAATTCCATCTGCTACGGATTTTGATATTATTGATAAATTCATGAAAGTAACCGACGAAGAGAGTGCACATTCTGCTAGAGAAATCACTCGTAAAGAAGGTTTATTTGTGGGATATACTTCAGGAGCAGTAATGCAGGCTATTAAACAATATGCTGAAGAAGGTGAGTTTACGAAGGATAGTAATATAGTTGCTATTTTTCCTGACCATGGATCTCGTTATATGAGTAAAGTGTTTAGCGATGACTGGATGAATGAACAAGGATTCTTTGATAGTATTAATGAAGAAGAAGTTCAAAAAATTGAATTTGTAAAATAAAAAGAATTATTCTTATAAATATAAAACTCCGGATATTCAATTATCCGGAGTTTTTTTTGATATAAGAATTAGGGAAATGTCTGATATTTACAAAGGGGGTATTTTGAAAATACCGTATTTATACGTAAGAAATTTTTATTTTTATTGCAGTAAATCTATTATTTTAATAGTATGTCTGAGAGTAAAATAAATATTATTAAGAGTTTGAATTAGTAGTTTTGGTTATTTCAACGGTTTTTTAGGTTCGTTGTCGGAAAAATTTCTGCTCAAATTCATTATAATATAGATTAGCAGTATTAAAAGGACGCATGTTTTTTTAATCCTAAATCTACTATTATGAAAAAGGTATTACTCGCAATGCTGTTTGTAAGTTTTTTGAATATTAATGCTCAAAATCCCATTCAGGAATTTACTTTTAACGGAACTTTAATTAATACAATGAATACAACTTCATTCTTGGGAGCAAATAATTTTGTTGCAGATAGAAACGGAGTTGCAAATAGTGCGCAGCGATTAGTTAATAAAGGTATGGAAGCGGTTCTACCAGACCTTCCTCAGGATAATAAAGCCAGAACTGTTACAATCTGGGTAAAACTGAATGATATTGCAAAAGCAAACTACATTTGGGGCTACGGAACAGCTTTTAATGCTCAATATTGTGGTTTATTACAGCAAGGTACTGCCTCTTCTGATTCTGATTTAAGTTTAGCAGGCTGGGGTGCTTCTAATGATGTTATTGTTTCTACCTCTTTATTGAAAAATACATGGTATCAATATAGTATTACTTTTGATGGTACAGTTTCTAAAATTTACCGGGATGGACAATTATTAAAATCAGTGAGTGGAATTAATCGTTCTACAAAAGGGACTATTTTTAGATTGGGTGAAATTAATACAACAGTAGGGATTAATGCTGATATCGACGATTTAAAGATCTATAATATTGCTATGACTGAGGAGCAAATTTTAGAAGATTACAACAGTTCTAAGACGGCAATTCTTACTGCAGAATCAGTAGCCTCAAAACCTGAAAAAAGTACAGAAAAGATAAAAGTTGCTTTAAAAACACCAGCTAATACAATTATTGCAGCAAGTGATATAAATGGAGTGACTAAAAATGTTGAGGTATATTCTCAAGGACAAAAGGTAGTGGGAGGCAATGCAACGAGTATTGGTGATCTGCCGGAAGGGACTTATTTATTGAAAATAACAAATAAGCCTTCAAATAAAATTACTTCAAAATAGAAACAAGAATTCGGTAGATAAAAATAGTTAGTTTTTTGTATTAGTAGAATTAATTTTGAATTAGTGAAGAAAGCCTTTTAACGTTAGATTTAAAAGGCTTTTTTTGTTTTTACTAGTGTTTTTTCTGTTGTCCAGGTGCGTAGGCTTTAGCACTTTTACTTCCTGACATTTTTTTTGCTTGTCCCGGTGGAACTTTGCCCGGTCCACTGCTATGTGTATGAACACTGCAGCTTACTACACTAATTACTACAAACAGAATAACCATAATTATTACTGCAACTTTTGTGTATTTTGATGTTTTCATGTTTTTTTTATTTTTTTTGAGGTGCTGCAAATATAATAGGAAATATGAGTTTTAAGAAGCTTTCTATTAGTTTAAAATCATTACAAACAAAGTGTGTTACAAGTATTTTTTTAGGATTTACCTTGTGGAGTTAAATTAATCAAACAATTGTTTTTTTTGTAAAAATGCTTTTACAAATGTATAGACACGGATATTATAAAAGTGTTAATATTATTATTTGAATAGGAATGCTGTAATAAAGTATTGTAATTGTTTGTCAAATTGAATTAAATTTATAGTTTTAACAAAATTTATAAAAGTATAAATAAATCTAATGGAAGGTTTTAAGTCATCAATTTTGATTATTTAAAATTTGATATAATCGAATGTTATTTATTCTTTTTTTAAACGCCTCAAAAATCCATAAAATATGAAGAGATTATTACTCGCTTTAATGTTTGTAAGTTTTTTAAATACAAATGCCCAAAATCCGGTTCAGGAATTCAATTTCAATGGGACTTTGAGTAATACCGCTAATACGATTTCCCTATTAGGTACACCGAACTTTGTACATGACAGAATGGGAATTGTTAAAGGAGCTCAAAGACTTACGAACAAAGTTTTGCAAGGAGTAATAGGAGATCTTCCACAAGATAATAAACCAAGATCAATATCTGTCTGGATAAAATTTAATACTACTGGTTCGATAAATTATATTTTAGGCTATGGCAGTACGGTTAATACGCAGTATTTTGGCTTATTACAGCAAGCTGCAGCTGCAGGAAATTCCGACGTAAGTTTACTGGGTTGGGGAGATGCTAATAATGTTGTAGTTTCAGCTCCTCTTCAAAAAGAAGTTTGGTATCAGTATAGTATTACTTATGACGGTACTGGTTCAAAAATATACCGTAATGGTGAATTATTAAAATCAGCTGACGGAATTCCACGCGCCACTAAAGGCTATATCCTGCGACTGGGACAATTAAATAATGCAATTGGCATCAATGCTGACATTGACGATCTAAAGATATATAACGTTGCCATGACGGGCGAGCAGGTTATGGAATCTTACAACAGTTCGAAACCAACCGGTGTAGCTGTAACTGAAACTGCTCAGGCTTCTGGGGCAGTAAAAAAAGTATCTGCGACACCAATTACAAAGGGTGCAGTTACGGCAAAAACTTCTACTTCTGCAACTGTACCAACAAATAATACACATGTTATTAAAACTGTTGAGGTTTTCTCGCAAGGGAGACAAATAATGGGAAGTAACGCTTCTAATATTGGCGATTTGCCAGAAGGAACTTATTTGATTAAAGTAACAAATAAGAAATAGTTTCAAATTTGGATAAGAATTTCTGTTGAAAACCGATGGATTAAAAAAGTTTAGAAATAAATCTAAGTTGTTCCCAACCTTTCTAAGCAAAACATACTCTATATAAGTAGTAATCATTTTGAATGATTTTAACTTAAAAAGATATAGTATGAAAAAGAAATTCACCTTAGAAATAGCTAATCCTTGTACTGAAAATTTTGATGAAATGATTCCTAATGCTAAAGGCTCGTTTTGTGATTCTTGTGCTAAAAATGTAATAGATTTTAGTAATAAAACGAATTCAGAAATAGCAAGAATCATACTAGAAAGCAAAGGAAAAAATATCTGTGCACGTCTAAAAACAACACAGTTGGAAGAAGAATTCGAATACAATGAATCTTCTAAAATCAATAACTTTAAATATGCTGCAATTGCTGCGTCGGTTTTATTAACCTCCACTGTGATAGGACAGGAAAAAACGCCAGTTGAAACTGAAATTAGTGTGCCAAAACTTGCCAATCATATTGTTGGTAAGATTGCCTTTAATGCAGAGCCTGAAGAAAAAATTTCGATTACGGTAAAAGGGAAAATATTAGATTCAAAAACAAATAGACCTTTAAATAATAAAACATATCCCAACTTAATGTTAACTATTAATGATTCTGCAACTCTATTTAAAGTAAATGCAAAAACAGGTAAATTTTCTGTTCCAATATTTGTTTTGAAAAGCACCAAATCTCTAATTATTGCTATTAAAAGCAATGATTATTATTTATCCAAAACAATCCCTTTCGATGTGAAATTAGTGAGAGAAAATGTTTTTTTGCAAGATATAAGTGTTGATACAGAGCAGGGCACTAAAGTTTATATGTTAGGCGGATTAGGAATTAATTATATCGATAGAAAAGGCATTAAAGAAATTTGATAAAAACAAAAAAAGCCCTGAAATTCCAGGGCTTTAGATATTAAAAAAAATATTACTCTTCTTTCATCGTATGATAAACGTTCATAACGTCATCATCTTCTTCAATTTTCTCGATTAATTTTTCAACGTCAGCGATTTGAGCTTCTGTTAATTCTTTGGTGATTTGTGGAATACGCTCAAAACCAGAAGATAAAATTTCTAAACCTCTGTTTTCTAGTTCTTTTTGTAAAGCTCCAAAGCTTCCAAAAGGAGCGTAGATTAAGATTCCGTCTTCGTCTTCGAAAACTTCTTCAGCACCAAAATCAATAAGTTCTAATTCTAATTCTTCCGGATCAAGATTACCTTTTGCAATTCTGAAGTTACAGGTATGGTCAAACATAAATTCAACAGAACCCTGAGTTCCCATTGTTCCGTTGCATTTGTTGAAATAACTACGGATATTTGCTACTGTTCTGTTATTATTGTCAGATGCTGTTTCAATCAAAATCGCAATTCCGTGAGGAGCATATCCTTCAAACAAAATTTCCTTATAGTTGGCAGTATCTTTATTACTTGCATTTTTTATCGCGCGCTCCACATTGTCCTTTGGCATGTTGGCGGCTTTTGCATTTTGTATTACAGCTCTTAATCTAGAATTGGCATCTGGGTTAGGTCCGCCTTCTTTAACAGCCATAACGATGTCTTTACCAATTCTGGTAAATGTTTTGGCCATTGCTGACCAACGTTTCATTTTTCTTCCTTTTCTAAATTCGAACGCTCTTCCCATTTCTAATTTTTAGTTTTGTGATGCAAAAATACGGTTATTCCTTATTTTTCCAAAATCAATCGTATTCTTTTTTAAATTATGTTCTTATGAAAATTTAACTGTGAATTTTAAAGACATCAGGCTGAATTTAACCGCAAGGTTCGCAAGGTTTTTACGCAAAGTCCGCAAAGGTCTGACTTGATAATTAATTGTGGAGCTCACAATATACTTTTTTAAAGTTGAAAACTTTGAAAAAGTATAAAATCTAAAATCTAAAATCTAAAATCTAAAATCTAAAATCTAAAATCTAAAATCTAAAATCTAAAATCTAAAATCTAAAATCTAAAATCTAAAATCTATTTAGAAGCATTAAACTCCGTAATAATATTCACGGCTTCATTCAGGTATGGATTTGTTTTAAGATTATTGATCTGGTACTGATTTATTGTTTTTTCAGTGGGGTAAACGCCTAGTAAAAATTGATTTACAGTAGAATTATAAACGTCCAGTGGATTGTTTTCATCATTAAAGGTGTTAATCTCCTTCCAAAGCGAATTCACTATTTTTTTCTGATTAAAAACGGCATCGATTGTCATCGGAATTTCTGATTTTGGAGTGTTTACCAATTGATCAATTTTTAGATTTATTTTTTTTACGTCGTTAAAAAAATAGTTATCAGCCAAACGAGCCGTACTATTTTCAGCAAGTTTATCAATTAAAGGACGTTTTACAAAAGGTTTGTATTTTAAAAAAGGCTGGATACTGTCGTTTTTAATAGCAGTCGGAAAATCACTTTCTTTTTGGTAAACACCCTCATAAAATTCAGGTACTATAACATCTGGAATAACTCCCACGTATTGATGACTTTTTCCCGTTACCCGATAAAATTTATTAATGGTGATTTTCAGGAAATCAGTATTTTTTTCTTCGTCAAGCGAAAGAATAGTTTGCATTGTGGCTTTACCAAGCGTAGTACTGCCCAATATTAAAGCGCGATTATAATCTTGTAATATTGAAGAAAAAAACTCGCTTGCCGAAGCTGTATTACTATTCACCAGCACTACGATTGGTCCCTTATAAATCATTCCTCTGTAAGGATCATTAATGACAGATGTACCTTGTTTATTGTCGACCACAATCGAAAGTGGCCCATAATCAACAAACATTCCGGCCAATTTAATGGCTTCTTCCATAGATCCGCCGCCATTATCAATTAAATCAATTACAAGACCTTTTATATTGTCGCGATCTAGTTTTATCACTTCTCGTGCAACATCATCGGCACAACCTTTTCGGCTGTTGCCATCCAGATCCGCATAAAAACTCGGAATTTTGATATAGCCAATTTTGCTCTCCTTGCCAACAATAAAACTAAAAACAGAGTTTTCTTCATCTTTCATGACTTGTTTTTCAATATAAACATCGAAACTTTTGCCCGAATTCCTTTTTAGCGTAAGGGTAATACTCTTATTTGATTCCGATAAAATCATGGTCGAAATAGATTCTAAAGAGGAGCAAGAGACTTGTAATGTATCTTTATGGTTGGAGATCGAAACAATCTGATCGCCTTTTTTTATTTGTCCTGTTTTAAAAGCCGGCCCGTTCGGATCTATTTCATCAATTATAATTTCGTTTTTCTCGTTCAAATTAACCGTCATTCCAAGTGATAAATGTTCCTTTGATAATGAAGCTACGAAGCTCGATTTAGAATCATTGCTAAAATAGGCCGTATGCGGGTCAAAATAGGTGCAAAATAAGTTGTATACTTTCTCCTCCAGATTTGTATTCGTCTCTAAAAGAGTATTGAACCGACAAATTTCATTGCTTAAAATAGTGGTTCTGGAAGCCAGTTCAATCGATTTGAAATTAGCTTTAATAGAATCCAAATTATCACTCCTTTCAGCCATATCATCTAAAATCTGATAGCGTAATTTCTTAAGCCAGACTTTTTCCAAATCTTCTTTTTTAAGATAAAAAGGAAATGATTTTTTATAAAACCGGATTGTATCTTTTTTTGTATAATCAATAGTTTCGGCCTGAATTTTTTCTAAAACGGCTTTAGTTCTGCGTAGTCCGTCTTTGTATTTATTAGAAATATCATCTGTAAAATTACAATCACCTTCCATAATCATATCATCTAAACTCACACGATATTTTTTGGATAATTCATCGTATTCCGTCTTAAAAAAAATATTTCTTGAAGGATCAAGTTCATTAATCAGATTATCAAATACAAAAATAGATAAGCTGTCATCAACTGGTTTTGGTCTAATATGTTCAGTTTGAATAAGTCGATTTATTTTGCTTAGAATTTCGCATGTGTTTGCGCTATTTTGACTAAATAGTGCGTTTGTAGTCATCAAAAAAAATAATAGTATTTTTTTCATAAATCGAAGATCTTCGTTTTAGTTTAAAATTACGCTTATTATTTTGATTAAAAGTTATATTTTTTCTAAAATCTCTTACATTTAAACGATTTGTTTTCGATGAAATGCACAATGAATTGTAACAAAAAATGCATCACTTTTCAGTAATGCATTTTCTTAATTATTAGGTCTTTAAAACTATTTCTTGTAAAAAGGCAATTTTACCACTTTCGCAGGAACATCATTTTTTCTGATTCTTATAAAAATAGCACTATCAACAGCGCTATTGCTTACCGTAACATATCCTAAACCAATACCTTTATTCATAGAAGGAGACATGGTTCCAGACGTTACAACACCAATTACAGCGCCAGAAGCATCAACAATTTCATAGTCATGTCTTGGTACTGCACGTTCCTGCATTTCAAAAGCAACTAATTTTTTAGTAACACCTTCTTCTTTTTGTTTTTTCAGATTTTCAGAATTCGTGAAATCTTTATTGAATTTTGTAATCCATCCTAAACCAGCTTCAAGAGGTGAAGTCGTATCATTAATATCATTTCCATACAAACAGAACCCCATTTCTAAACGTAAAGTATCACGAGCTGCAAGTCCAATTGGCTTAATTCCAAATGCTGCACCAGCTTCAAAAACTTTGTTCCAAATTTGCTCAACTTCACTGTTTTTACAATATATTTCAAATCCCCCAGAACCAGTATATCCTGTAGCTGAAATAATTACATGTTCAATTCCTGCAAAATCAGCTACTTCAAAATGATAATAAGCAATTGCTGATAAATCTATTGAAGATAGAGATTGCATGGCTTCAACCGCTTTTGGTCCCTGAATCGCCAGTAAAGAATAATCATCAGAAAGGTTTTTCATTTCAACACCCAAATCATTGTGCGATGAAATCCAGTTCCAGTCTTTTTCAATATTCGAGGCATTTACAACAAGCAAATATTGCTCTTCTTTCATTTTATACACAATCAAATCATCAACGATTCCGCCGTCATTGTTTGGCAAACACGAATATTGCGCTCTTCCAATAGTCAAAGTCGAAGCATCATTCGAAGTCACTTTCTGAATTAAAGCCAAAGCATTTGGTCCTGTCAGTAAAAATTCTCCCATATGCGAAACGTCAAAAACGCCCACGCTGTTACGAACTGTTTCGTGTTCAGCATTTATACCTTCATAAGTAATAGGCATATTATAACCGGCAAAAGGCAGCATTTTCGCTCCCAAACTCTCATGTATGTGCGTAAGCGCAGTATTTTTCATTGTGTAGTTTTATAAAAGTGAGTCGCAAATTTATTCAAAAAATATCGGAAATTAATAGTCTAAATTATAAATTTCGCAATATTTAGGAGCTATTCCAGCTTTCCATTAACATCCCGATAGCTATCGGGACATAAAAAAAGCAAAGTTTCTAATGTTCTAAAAAGAGCTTCTCCCGAAGCTTCGGGAGTCGCTTTTTTAAAACAAGAAACTTTTGCTTTTTTTACTCTGGGCTTTTCACTATAATCTGGGCTAGGGGACTCAGGTAATAAGAAAGGACTTTGTTCTTCAAAATTTTATGTAACTTTAAATAATAAAGGGAAACAATTTGATAGTATACGATTCTTTATTTTCACAGGCAGCTAATGTGTTTTAAAAAAAGTGAAATGCCTTTCTGCGAAAAGTAAAGCTATGATTCTATGTGTTTAAAAATAATTACCCTAACTAAGACTGTCACATGAAAACGCCATTTTTAATCACAAAAGAAGAAATTCTAAAATGCTATAAACCTGTAAATCCTCATACCCATAAAGGACTTCAAGGCCACGCTGTGATTATTGCCGGAAGTTATGGCAAAATAGGAGCAGCAGTTTTAGCCTCAAAATCCTGCCTAAAATCAGGTTGCGGACTCGTAACGACTTTTACACCAAAATGCGGTTATCCAATTCTGCAAATCTCCATTCCTGAAGTTATGGTTGTCACTGATGAAAATTCGAATTTTATCACCAATATTCATCTTCCATTAATTCCACAAGCAATCGGAATTGGCCCGGGAATCGGGCAGGAGCTGGCAACTCAAAAAGCATTATTTGAGTTTTTAAGAAGCAATAAAGTTCCTTTAGTTTTAGATGCAGATGCTCTAAATATTTTGGCAGAAAACCAATCCTGGCTGGAACTAGTTCCAGAAAATACCATCCTGACACCTCATCCAAAAGAATTAGAACGTTTGATTGGCAAGTGGAATTCGGAATCAGAAAAATTTCAAAAAACAATCGCTTTCTCAGAAAAGCATAAAGTGATTATCGTAATGAAAGGCGCACCAACGTACATCATCAACAAACAAGAAATCTACGAAAACACAACCGGAAACGCCGCCCTCGCCACCGCAGGAAGTGGCGATACCCTAACCGGAATCATCACAAGTTTTCTGGCGCAAGGCTACGAACCCAAACATGCCGCAAAACTTGGCGTCTTCCTTCATGGCCTAACTGCTGATATTGCTTTACCAGAAACGGCTTATCAATCTTTTATAGCCTCTGATATTATTGAAAATCTTGGGCGAGCTTTTTTGGAATTAGATAATTAGAAAATGTGCCAATTAGATAATTAGATAATTTTCATGATCACGAGAAGTCTTTTTTCTTTATTCTAGCTTCTTTTTTCTAAAATCTAAAAATCTAAGAAGTCTAAAGATCTAACAATCTAAATTAGTAAGTTTGTATATATGAAAAACAATTTCGATCTCAGAACGGTAAATGTCACTCGTTACATCACGCCTTTGCGCGAAGGCGGTTCTTTACCCGCTTTGGCAGAAGCCGATGACGATTTTAAATACGTCCTAAAATTCAAAGGAGCCGGTCACGGTGTAAAAGCTTTGATTGCCGAGTTACTTGGCGGACAAATTGCAAAAGCCTTAAAAATGCAGCTTCCGGAATTGGTTTTTGCCAATCTCGATGAAGCATTTGGAAGATCCGAAGGCGACGAAGAAATTCAGGATTTACTACAAGGAAGTCAGGGATTGAATTTAGCACTTCATTTTTTGTCAGGTTCGATCACTTTTGATCCTGTTGTAACGACTGTAGATGATAAATTAGCTTCACAAATTGTTTGGCTGGACGCATATATCACTAATGTAGACAGAACGTTTAGAAATACCAATATGTTGATTTGGCATAAAGAATTATGGCTGATCGACCACGGTGCCTGTTTGTATTTTCATCATTCCTGGAACAATTGGGAACAGCATGCCACAAGTCCGTTTGCTTTGATCAAAGATCACGTTTTACTGCCACAGGCTTCACTTTTGAAAGAAGTTGATGCCGAGTTCAAAACGCTTTTAACAAACGAAAAATTAGAAGAAATTGTCAATACAATTCCAGAAGAATGGCTGATTTGGGAGGATACCGATGAAACCCCGGAAGCGTTGCGAAATGTATACTTACAGTTTTTGCAAACCCGATTAAATAATTCCGAAATCTTTGTAAATCAAGCTCAAAATGCAAGATAGTCACTTATATGAGTATGCCGTAATTCGCGTGGTACCCAGAGTGGAGCGCGAAGAATTCCTGAATATCGGAATCATTTTGTTTTGCAAAAAAGCCAAATTTATAAAAGTATTATCCCATATTAATGATGCCAAAATTGAAGCACTGTCCAATGATTTTGATATAGAGCAATTGCATTGTAATATAACCGCCCTTAAAAAAATAGCAGCCGGAGATAAAGATGGAGGCCCAATTGGACAAATGGATATTCCCGAGCGTTTTCGATGGCTAACCGCAATCCGAAGCTCAGCCATTCAAACGTCAAGACCACATTCGGGACTATGTGAAGATTTGGAGAAAACAATTCAGAGATTATTTGAAGAACTTGTGCTTTAAAAAGGTTTAAAGGGGCAAAGAAACAAAGGTTCAAAGGTTTTTCTGTAGAGGCGCACAGTAGTGCGTCTAACATCTGATTTAAATAACCTTAGCGGATCTCTGTGCAAAACCTCTGTGAATTTCTGTGGTAATTAATACAAAATAAAAAGTCAACCCCTGTAAGGATTTACACTTGCAGGGGTTGACAAAACTAAAACTAACTAACTCAGATTTTTAAAACCATAGTTTCAAACAATGAATTCGAAACTATGGAATTCTAAAAAAGAGGTTTAATTAAAATGATCCACAGATATTTCCGCCTAAAGTTGGACCTGCATTAGCAGAAACATCAGCTTTAACGGCAGTTTTATCAAGTTTTACAATGGTGTACGGAGGCGTAAAGGCAGTATTGCTTCCTGCCTGGTTTCCTGAGGTATTCGTAAAAACGTTGTCAACTGCAGTAACAGCTGTAAAACCAGTCATTAAATCGATAGGTGTTTTTACTCCTTCAAAAACGTTTGTTTCTACGCGAATATCAGCTTCAAAACCAGCAGCGATACATTTATTGCTCACAGTGCTGTTAAAGAAACTATTTACGATATGTACCTTTCCAAAACGAACTCTCGGCATTCTTTCTTTACATCCAGGAGCCCACCAGCAACGAGCAAATGTAATTCTTAGTTTTCCACGATCAGCAGTTGCACCATCGCTTGAACCAATTAAGTTTGAATATCTGTGATCGTCTGATCCTCCGGAACCTCCTGCTTTTGGTGGTTTTAGATAATGGAATTTAGAATAAGTAACCGAAATATAATCTGATTTGTTTTTGATATCAAAGTTTCCGTCAACACCGTCTCTAAACTCGCAGTGATCCACCCATACATTTTGGCAGTCGTCTAAAATAGCATTGTCCCAACCATCAGTATCGTAAGCACCAGGCCCTTCAAAAATTAAGTTTCTAATGATTAAATTCTTACATCTTTTAATGTTGATAATTCCAGACCCATCTTTAGTTTGATTCGTCGAAACCAATTTTGCACCACTTGCTCCATAAATGGTTTTACCGGTTTGATCCTGAAATGACAGTCTTGTCGTAATGGTAATTGTACCCGTAACCTTTACTACTTTAACAGCAGTGTTTTCAAGAGCTGATTTCAGCTGTGCGTAAGTCGTAACAACTGTTTCTGCGGCAGATCCTCCACCGGTTGTTCCTCCGTTTTGTGATGCCCATCCCGGGACCTGAGCGCAGTTTCCAACCTTTGCAGTTAAATTACTTGCTTTCGTTGTGGTTGTTTCAATAGCAGCATTCTCGTCACCTTGAGGAGAAGTAATTTCTTCAGTATTACACGCTGTAAAACCGAAAACCAGTGTTAAAAGAAACACTGAAAATGTTGATTTAAATTTCATAATAATTAAGTTTGGTTAAATAGTTAAGACTGCAAATCTGCTTATTATTTGTATGAAAAAAGTTGAACAAGTTCAATGTTTTGAAAATAAATTACTATTAATTATACTTTAACAGCAATTACATTACAAAAAAGTATATTTTTGCGTAATCGATTACATTATTTTTCATTCATTCACCTACTTACGCCCCTGAGTAAGAATAAAAATAAAGTCACATGTATAAAAACCTACGATTAAGCATTGAACGCAAAATTTCCCTAACAGATGATGAATGGAATTTTGTAGTTGAAAAAACAGAATTTATTAAACTTAAGAAGAATGAATTTCTTCAAATTCAAAATTCAAACAGTTCCTATGAATGCTTTATTTTAAAAGGAGCTTTTAAAACCTATATTTTGAATGATAATGGAAATGAAACTGTTATTTTCTTCTCTTTCGAAAACGAGTGGATGTGCGATCTGGAAAATTTTTACCATCAAAAGCCAACAACTTACAACATCAAGGCACTAGAAGACAGTGAAATTTTGGTCATTAGCAAAGCCAATAAAACGCTCTTATTTGAGCAGGTTCCAAAACTGATCCAGTTTCATATTATAATGGTTGAAAAAGCCAATATCGCCATTCAACAAAGACTTTTAGATGTTTTAAACAAAAATTCCAAACAACGTTATCTGGAATTTATAGAACGATATCCGAACAAGTTTAAAGTGATAAGCAATAAAAACTTATCCTCCTATCTTGGCGTTTCCCATGAATTTTTGTCGAAGATTAAGAGAAGGGTTTAAGGATTGTTGTTCCGTATGAGAGAAGGTTCAAAGGGGCAAAGCAACAAAGGGTCAAAGGTTTAAAAAAAATAATCTCGCAAAGTCGCAGAGCCGCAAAGTTTTCTCTTTTATATTTCTTTGCGACTCTGCGACTTTGCGAGATTAAAAAAACTTCGTGTCTTAGCGCCTTCGTGGCAAAATATGATTAAAAATCCAATACTCCAAAGAGGCATTCATTAGAAAAATGAAGCATTATATTTTCCTTTTTTATATTTTCAATCACTAATACATCATAAGGTTTGAGATGGTATGGATTCTCATTAATTTTAATAACTGTTGTATGTAAAGAAAATAAAATCATTATTTGAGCATTACAATTCTGATTATTATTTGTTATTTTCAGTTTGTGATGACGTATTTTTTCAGAAACCATCCAGTTAAAATCAATACCTTTTGAATAAGAAGTCACCTCATCATTTGAATTAAATTCCATGATTTCATATTTCTCATATACTTTTTTTTCTTTGTTTACCACAATATGCAAGCCGTTATTTAGCATAACCAAATACCGATAATAGCCCTTAAATTTGGTAAATTCAGAAGGCTCTTGCTCTATTGTAGCACTGCTTATTCTGAATACAAAATCTCTGTCGGCATAGCTTGCTGTTTCCGGATATATCATATATTCATATGTCAATCCACCACTCCAAATAGAGGCTTTATTATCTTCTTTAGGTAAAAGATGTATGTTCATTTTTTATTATTTAAAAAAGGTTCAAAGTTGCAAAGTTACAAAGAGGCATAGGTTTTTTTGTAGAGACGCACAGCAGTGCGTCTAACGTAAGAATTGAAAATCTCTCAATCCCGATAGCTATCGGGAACGAAGTAGTAAAGAAATATGAAAAAAGAAAACTTTGCGACTCTGCTCCCGATAGCTATCAGGATTGCGAGATTAAAAAAACTTCGTGCCTTAGCGCCTTCGTGGCAAGAGAAACTTAAATCCTTTTCTCCAAATAAATAAACTCCAAAGGCACCTCAGAAACCGTGATATGAATTCCGCTCTCAGGAAAAGCTTCCCTTTCGCCTGTATCAACATAACCGTGGCGTTTATACCACGCAATAAGCTCTTCACGTACCGAAATAACGGTCATAATAATACTCGACAAACCCAAAGATTTAGCGTGATTTTCGGCTTCAGCCAATAGCTTTTTCCCGATTCCGCTGTTTTGTAATTCTGGCGAAACGGTTAACATTCCCAAATACAATTGATGTTCTTTTTCGACCAATAAAACAGAACCAATAATTTTATCGTTCTCCGTGTATTTCAAAATCGTATTCTTCGGATTCAGAATCGTTTCCATTAATTCTTCTTCATTTGTTCTTTTTCCTTCTAATAAATTGGCTTCGGTAGTCCAGCCTTTTTTAGAAGTTTCGCCTCTGTAAGCAGAGTTAATTAAAATGTTTAATGCGGGAATATCTTGTAAGGTTGCTTTTGTAATCATGATACTATTTATGCGGGTAATAATTTTTTAAATTTTTGAATTGCCTCCAGCTTTAGCTGGAAGAACAAAATTACAATATTGAAGAATGGCTTTAGCCCAATTTGTTATTTAAGTTTTTTTGATTTCTTATTTAATAAAAAGTAATAGGTAAAATGAGTTAATAAAACTATTGAAATTCCAATATTCCAATATTCTTTGAAATAGGCAAAAGGGTTATAGCATTCACAACAGCTTTGAAACTTAGTTTCTGGTAAACGAAAATAAATCGGAAGCAATATTAAAAAAAGGAATAGGAAAATTGACAAAATTATGAAACGACCATATTTGATTTTAAAATGATCAACTAAGCCATAACATAGCATTTGAATAATCAATAGTATTAGAAATGACTTTTCCATAATTCTATTTTCAATTATTTGTTTTTAAAGAATTCATTAAGTCCAATCGATTCTTAATTCGTTTAATAATGTCTAGATCATTGTCCCCATGAATATCTCTAATATTATAATTTGGATTTCTGGGATCGGTAGTTTTCTGAAATTCATTAATATTAAGATTGAAAAGTGCCTGGCCAAATCTCTGACTTGGATTCTTTTCTAGATAAGATTCTAATAACTCAAGTATGAGTTTATGTTCTTGTTTCATCTGAACTATTTTTACTTAAGTTTTCTAAATATTTTACAGGATCGCTTAAGAAAGTATATGCATTTGAAACTTTTATACTTTCAATAAGAGTTTCTATTATTGGTTTTAAAATATTTCCTTTTAAATCCATCAATAGAAGGTTATTTTTTTCGCACAGGCTCAAAATCGATTGAAAGACATTAGTAATATTTGAGGCTTTTCTTAAATCAATTCTAAAATGAAACTCTTCAATTTTAGTTTTATCATCATTTAAGCAAATACAAGCATCATTATCTTCTTCCTTTTTTTCATTTCCTTTCCAATTTAAACAAGTTTCATCGCCCCAACCAGCTTTTGGAATAATATTATCAAGTTCAGAAATAATTGAAGAAATATTTCCATCAAAATTTTTCCAAAAAGAATCTGTGTCAGGTAAAAAATCTGATTTATTATTTTTGAAAATACATTCGTAGTTATCGTTAATAGAATTTTCAGGTACTACGATCAAAAGATATTGCCAAATTGCCATTTTAATTAATTTTTAACTACTAGTCGAAGTTCCTTTTTTTGAACGTGTTTACAAATGCGATTAAGAAAAGACATATCAAACATAATATTAATACTTATGAAAAGCTAGTCAAATTATACATAAAAAAGCCACAAATCACACTTCTATTAAATTGGTGTAATCCGTGGCTTCAAAATTTATTAAAGAGATAAAAATTATTACCCCAAAAACGCCTTCAATCCCTCATAAGTCTTAATCTTCACACTCACTTTATCTTCATTCATAACACTTTCAATCTGCTCTGGAATTGGAAGTGTAATGCTTAAAGCAGGTTCAACCACATCCAAAAATTTAATAGGATGTGCGGTTTCTAAGAAAACACCAATCGCGTTATCGTGTTTTTGTAATTCTTTTTTCAAACCTAAATAACCCACAGCGCCGTGTGGTTCTGCGATATAACCGTTGGTATTGTAAATTTGTTTTAGGGCTGCGAGTGTTTCTTCATCGGTATAACTGTACGATGAGAAATCTTTTTCGAAAGCTTTTAAATCATTGTTGTACAATTCCTGAATTCTAATAAAGTTACTTGGGTTTCCAACGTCCATAGCGTTCGAAATAGTTGCTTTAGAAGGTTTTGGATCGTATTTTCCGCTTTCCAGGAATCTAGGTACGGTATCGTTGACGTTGGTAGACGCTACAAAATGCTCAATTGGCAAACCTAATTTCTTTGCCATAATTCCGGCGCAGATATTCCCAAAATTGCCACTTGGGCAAGAGAAAATCAACGGTTTGTTTTGGCTTTTCAATGCTTTGTAAGCAAAGAAGAAATAGAACATTTGTGGCAGCCATCGCGCAATATTAATAGAATTCGCCGAAGTCAGGTTTTTATGCGCTAAAGTTTCATCTAAAAACGCTTTTTTAACCATATCCTGGCAATCATCAAAAACGCCATCTACTTCAAGTGCTTTAATGTTTTTTCCTAAAGTGGTCAATTGTTTTTCCTGAATGTCGCTCACTTTTCCTGAAGGATATAAAATCACAACATCAACGCCGTCAACACCCAAAAATCCGCTCGCAACCGCACCGCCCGTATCTCCGGAAGTCGCTACTAAAACGGTATTTTTACTGTCTTTTTTATCTTTATTAAAATACGCCAGACAACGTGACATAAATCGCGCTCCAACGTCTTTAAAAGCCATTGTTGGCCCGTGAAATAATTCTAACGAATAAATCCCGTTCTCCACTTCCACAACCGGAAAATCAAAAGATAAGGTATCCTTAATAATTTCTCTTAAATTTTCCTCGGGAATGTCATCGCCCACAAACTGCTGAATCACATCAAAAGCAATGTCGTTATGGCTTAAATTTTCGATTACATTAAAAAACGCAGGATTTAAAGGCGTAATGATCTGCGGAAAATACAATCCTTTATCACTCGCTAATCCTTGTATTACAGCTTCCTTAAACGAAACTTCTGGTGCATTATGGTTTAAACTATAGTATTTCATGGTTTAATTTTAGATTTTAGATTTTAGATTTTAGAAAAAGAGAATAGAGTATAGAGTATAGAAAATAGACTTTCTTTCTGTCAAATTCCAATTTTTAAAATTCCAAATCCCAATATTTATATTATTTAAGTCTCGTTTTGTCATTTCGAGGAACGAGAAATCACATCCAGAGAGCAACGTACTGTGTGGTTACGTTATGTGATTTCTCGTTCCTCGAAATGACAAACTGTGTGTTATTCTTTGTGTGCTATACTTTTTGTTTCATACTTTGCGGACTTTGACTCCGCTCAGTCTGACAAACGTCCACAAATTTTTAATTCTAATTTTTTTTAATTCTTTTAAAGAATCCTCACGCCATCAGGATTAATTTTTGATACGTGAATTTCATAAGGCAAATTCATGTTTTCGTAAACATCGCTCATGGCTTTGGCGATTTGGTCGGCGGTATTTTTTCCTCTGCTTAGAGCAAAAATCGACGGGCCGGAACCTGAAATTCCGGAACCTAAAGCACCGTTTTCTAGAGCCGTTTGTTTGATTAAATCAAAACCCGGAATCAAAACGCTTCTTAAAGGCTCAACGATTTCGTCATGAAGCGATCTTCCAATCAAATCATAATCTTTGGTGTATAAACCGGCAATTAATCCGCCCACATTTCCCCATTGCATGATCGCACTTTTAAGGGAAACCGTTTGTTTCAATACCGAACGAGCATCTGAAGTTTTCAATTCAATTTGAGGATGAACAACCGTTGCGTACAATTCCTCTGGACTGTCAATTCGGATAATATCAAGTGGAGCATAACTTCTTACTAAAGTAAATCCGCCTAAAAGGGCAGGAGCAACGTTGTCTGCATGCGCGTTTCCGCTGGCTAATTTTTCGCCCTGCATCGCAAACTGCACCAAATCTTTACGGGAATATGGTCTTCCTAATAATTCATTAATCCCAAAAACCGCTCCGGCAGAACTTGCAGCACTGCTTCCAATTCCGCTTCCGGCTTTAATGTTTTTGTAGATTTCGATTTCAAAACCAAAATCTATAGAATTAAAATGGCCTTCATAAGCTTCTAACATTGCCAAAGCTGCAACACCTGAAACGTTTTTCTCGGTTTCCAATGGTAAATCAGCACCTACAATTTTAGTAATACGAACGCCTTTCTGATCTGTTTTTCGAACAATCATTTCGTCACCCGCAGTGTCTAAGCAAAGTCCAAGTACGTCAAATCCACACGAAAGATTCGCGATAGTTGCCGGGCAAAATAGTTTAATTTCTTCCATGTTAATAGGTTCAAAGTGGCAAAGGTTCAAAGGAACAAAGGCTTGCCTCTAGATTTTTATATTTAGGTTCAAAGGTTCAGAGAGGCAAAGCGACAAAGTAAAAACCTTTGAACCTTTGCACCTCTGTGCCTTTGTACCTTACTAAACGTTTCCAATGCGAATTACATCTGCAAAAATCCCTGATGCCGTAACCGCAGCTCCGGCTCCGGCGCCTTTGATCAATAACGGCTGATCTACGTAACGATCTGTGTAGAACAATACGATATTGTCTTTTCCTTCTAAATTATAGAAAGGATGATCTTTTGTGATGAATTGCAGACCAACGCTTGCTTTTCCGTTTTCGAATTGCGCTACGTATTTCAATCTTGAATCTTTTGCTAATGCTTCTTCGTATATTTTTTCAAAATGTGGAGCGTGTTTTATTAGCGATGCAAAAAAATCATTGTTATTTGTTGTTTCCAAACATTCGGCTGGCAGGAATGATTCGTTTGCGATGGCGTCAATATCCATTTCGTAACCGCTTTCGCGAATTAAAATCAGAATTTTACGAGCAACGTCGATTCCGCTTAAGTCTATTTTTGGATCTGGTTCTGTGAAACCCTGAACTCCGGCCTCTTTTACAACATCATGAAAAGAGTTATTCTTGTCAAAATTGTTGAAAATGAAATTCAGACTTCCGGATAAAACCGCCTGAATTTTATGCACTTTATCGCCAGAAGCAATTAAGTTTTTTACGGTGTCAATAATTGGCAATCCCGCACCCACATTCGTTTCAAACAAAAATGGAGCGTTGTATTGGCGAGATAAACTTTTTAATTTTTTATAATTGTCATACGCAGAGGAACAGGCAATTTTATTGCAGGTTACAACGGCAATACTTTCTTTTAAGAATTTCTCATACATTTCAGAAACGCTTGCATTTGCTGTAATATCCACAAAAATACTGTTACGTAAATTCATTTCTTTGGCACGTGCGATAAATTCTGTTGGAATAGCATGTTCGCCTTTGTCTAAAGTCGATTTCCAGTCTTTTAATGAAATTCCGTCTTCGTCAAAAACCATTTTTCTTGAATTTGATAAAGCGATAACGCGAACGTTGATTTTTAAATTATCTTTTAAGAATTTCTTTTGAGAGTGAATCTGCTCAATGAATTTTTCACCCACATTTCCAACACCCATTACGAATAAATTCAGCTGTTTGGTGTTTTCTTCAAAGAAATTTTCGTGCAAAGTATTCAACGCTTTTTTAACGTCTCTTTCGTTGATCACAGTCGAAATATTACGTTCAGAAGCACCTTGCGCAATCGCACGGATATTTACGTTGTTTTTTCCTAAGGTACTGAACATTCTACCGCTCAAACCCTGGTGGTTTTTCATGTTTTCTCCAACCAAAGCAATGATGCAAAGGTCTTTTTCTACAATTGCAGGATCGATTTTGTTCTGCAAAATCTCTACTTCAAAAGCTCTGTTGATCGCAGCTTCTGCATTTTCAGCATCCGAATTCAAAATTCCGATACAAATGGAATGTTCAGAAGAAGCCTGAGTAATGAAAATAACATTGATTTTTTCCTGAGATAATACTTCGAACAAACGTCTTGATGAACCTGAAACTCCAATCATTCCCGGACCTTCAAGTGTTACAAGCGAAATATTATCGATATGGCTGATTCCTTTTACAACCGAATCTTTAGACGAAACCTGATCAGAAATCAAAGTTCCCACCGCTTCCGGTTCAAAAGTATTTTTAATTAAAATTGGAATATTTTTTCTTAAAACAGGCTGAATTGTTGGCGGATACAACACTTTGGCTCCAAAATGCGACAATTCCATCGCTTCCTGATATGAAATGTTGGCAATTGGCTGTGCCTGTTTTACGATTTTCGGATTGGCAGTAAACATTCCGTTCACGTCTGTCCAAATTTCTAATTGTGATGCATCAAGTGCTCCGGCAATAATAGCAGCAGTATAATCAGAACCACCACGGCCTAAAGTTGTAGTGATTCCGTCAAGAGTCAAAGCGATAAATCCCGGTAAAATATTGATTTGCGATTTATTTTCTGCAAAATATTCCTGAATCAATTGGTTTGAAATCTCAAAATTCACAACTGCTTTTCCGAAGTCAGCATTTGTTTTGATTATTTCGCGGCTGTCTTTATAAACCACATTTTTATCAATTTGCTGATACGCCTGCGCAATGATATAAGACGAAAGTAATTCTCCGAAACTTAAAATAGTATCAGCCGTTCTTGGAGATAATTCGCCTAATAAGAAACATCCATCCAATAAAGTTTCTAAATGGTTGATGATTCTTTTGATATGACTCAACAAGCTGCTTTGTTCGCTAACCGGAATAAGTTCTTTTAAAGTATCAAGGTGTTTTTTCTCGATTTCAGCAACAATTTCTCTAAAGCTTTCGTCATTAGCTGCCGCTTTTGCTGCTGCCAATTGCAATAAATCGGTCACTTTGCTTAAAGCTGAAACCACAATAACTAATTGATCTTGCTTTGATTTTTGGTTAACAATTTCGAGAACGAGTTTTATATTTTGAGCATTGGCAACCGAAGTTCCGCCAAATTTTAATACTTTCATTTTGATGATTTTTTTCTTTTTATGCAAATATTTTTATGTATCCAATGACTTTCTTCTTTCACGAAAAAAGTATAGATAACCAGGATTATATGTAAAATGTATACCCCTAAGGGGTAGTAGTTGTTGTAGAAATTGTTGTAGCAGCAATTGCAACTCCAGTTTGAGTTGTCATTGTAGATTGATATTTTGCGCTGTTACTTTTCATTTTTGATGTTTCAAAAGTACAGATTTTTATAAAAGCTAAAAACCTTTATTTTCTTTTTGCGAATATTTTAATAATTCAAATCTCATTCATTTAATATTGAGGTTTTGTTAAGATTGAATATCATAAATTGATGTATTCGTATATTTGAAGCTGTATTTGTTGGGAATACATGAGGTTAAAAGGTTGGTTTTAATCAAAATATTGGATAAAAACAGTCATTAGTCTATAAATTAAGTAGGAAATTAATTTTTATAATTAAGTTTTTGCGTTTGATTTTGCAGAAGAAAATAAAGCCTTGATTTTGTATGATTAGTAATGTGAAATAGATAAATACATAGAATTTGTTCGGTTCAATTTTTAATTATTATGAACAAATGTTGCTTTTTAATATTGATTTGTTGAATTTTGATGCCTTAAATTAAAAATGACATGAGAGAAGTCCATTATATAAGTACTGAAACGGTAAGTTTAGAAGATCTGCAAGAGATTATTGTGAATCAGAAAATGCTTGAATTATCTGAAGAAGCAAAAGTAAACGTTCAGAAGTGCCGTGATTATTTAGATAAAAAAATGGCATCGCATTCAGAACCTATTTACGGAATCAACACCGGTTTTGGGTCACTTTGTAATGTGAAAATCTCGAATGAAAATTTATCAAAACTTCAGGAAAACCTGGTAAAGTCGCACGCTTGCGGTACCGGAGAAGAAGTCCCTGCGGAAATTGTAAAATTGATGCTGTTACTTAAAATTCAATCTTTAAGTTATGGGCATTCAGGGATTCAATTGCAAACGGTAAGTCGCTTGGTTGATTTCTATAATAATGATATTCTTCCTATTATATATACACAAGGTTCACTTGGTGCATCAGGAGATTTGGCACCATTGGCGCATTTATCTTTGCCTTTATTAGGAGAAGGCGAAGTGCTTTTTGAAGGAAAGAAAGTGGCTTCCGCAGAAGTTTTAAAACATTTTAATTGGGAGCCAATTGTTTTGCAGTCAAAAGAAGGTTTGGCTTTGCTTAACGGAACTCAGTTTATGAGTGCTTATGGAGCCTATATTTTATTAAAAGCCTATAAATATTCGTATTTGGCTGATTTAATCGGAACTATTTCTTTGGAAGGTTTTGATGGAAGAAGCGAACCTTTTAACGAATTGATTCATTTTATTCGTCCTCACAAAGGTCAAATTGTAACGGCTCGAAGAATAAATGAGTTTTTAGAAGGAAGCGAAATTATTGCTCAGGAGAAAAAGCACGTTCAGGATCCGTATTCTTTCCGCTGTATGCCTCAGGTTCATGGAGCTTCAAAAGATGCGATCGATTATGTTCGAAAAGTATTCAAAACCGAAATCAATTCGGTTACCGATAATCCAAATATATTTATTGAAGCCGATCAGATTATCTCTGGAGGAAATTTCCACGGACAGCCTTTAGCTTTAGCCTTAGATTTTATGGCAATCGCTTTAGCTGAATTAGGAAGTATTTCTGAAAGAAGAACGTATCAGTTGATTTCGGGTTTAAGAAATCTTCCGGCATTTTTGGTTGATAATCCGGGATTAAATTCAGGATTTATGATTCCACAATATACTGCAGCAAGTATCGCAAGTCAGAACAAACAATTGGCAACTCCTTCAAGTGTTGACAGTATTGTTTCGAGCAACGGACAGGAAGATCACGTGAGCATGGGAGCAAACGGAGCAACAAAGGCGTTGCGCGTTATGGATAATCTAGAACGTATTTTGGCGATTGAATTAATGAATGCTTCTCAGGCAATTGCTTATAGAGAGCCTTTAAAATCAAGTGATTTCATCGAAATGTTCTTAAGCAGTTACAGAGAAGTTGTGCCTTTGGTGAAAGAAGATCGAATCTTGCATTATGATATTGAAAAGACAGTTGCATTCCTGAATAGTTTCCAAATTGAAAACGATTTGTTAACAATGGCTTAACATTATAGAACATTAATGAAGTAATTTTGCACTATCAAAAATATAAAAATGTCAATAAACAGTATTTTCCAATTTTTAGTGCCGAAAGACAAGAAATTCTTTCCACTTTTTGAAGAGGCTTCAAGCAATTTAATTGAATTAGCTTCTAACTTACACGAAGCTGTAAACCTTCCATTAAAAGAAAGAGAAGTTCTTTTTCAAAAAATTGATGAATTAGAGCAAAAAGGAGAAGACATTACACGTCAAACCAATCTTGAATTGAGCAGAAACTTTATTACTCCATTTGATAGAGAGGATATTCACACCTTAATTACTTCTATTGATAACGTTGCAGATTACCTTCATGGTGCCGCAAGCAGAATGAGATTGTATCAGGTTGATAAGATCACAAAATCAATCAGAAAAATGACAGAAATCAATCTTGAAGCTTGTCAGAACATTGATAGTGCCGTAAAAGAATTGAGAAATTTAAAGAATTTCAAAGTCATAAAAGATGCTTGTGCCAGAATTAATAAATTGGAAAACAAGTCGGATAACGTTTATAACAAAGCAGTTTTTGAAATTTTTGAAAACGAAACAGACGCTAAAAATATCATTAAATATAAAGAGGTGTTATCTGTTTTAGAATCAGCAACAGATAAATGTAAGAGTGTTGCAAACATACTGGAATCTATTTCTGTAAAACATTCTTAAATTCAATTTATTTCATTCTGAAGTTATAATTTTATGACGCTACTTATAATTATTATAGTATTAGCTTTAATTTTTGATTACATCAATGGTTTTCATGATGCGGCAAATGCTATAGCTACCGTTGTTGCTACAAAGGTACTAACGCCTTTTCAGGCCGTTCTTTGGGCAGCATTTTTTAACTTTTTAGCCTATTGGGTTTTCGGATTTGGTGTTGCAGATACTGTTGCCAAAACAGCGCACACCATGGAGATTAACCTGGTTGTAATTCTGGCCGGTGTTATTGCAGCGATTTGCTGGAATTTATTAACCTGGTGGCTGGGAATTCCTTCAAGTTCATCACATACTTTAATTGGTGGTTTCGCCGGAGCAGCAATAGCTCATGCGATCGCTGTACACGGTTTTTCAGGTTACGCCGGAGAAGATGGAAGTACTCATTATTGGTACGAAATCGTAAGCTGGTACAAAGCTGGAAAAGATGGCGGAATGCCTTCGGGAGTCCTTATCATTATTGCATTTATTGTTTTAGCACCATTGTTAGGAGCATTAGCTTCGTATTTAATTTCAATTTGGTTGTTAAACGCTTCTCGTAAAAGTATTTTTCCTAAAATATTCACCGTAGGTTTAATGATTGCCACAGTTTGGATTGTGAGTAATTTAATGGTTCCTTATGAAGAGATTCTTAAGAATGGCAAACCTCGTTTTGATTCTCATTTTTGGAGCGTAGCTTTTGATCCGCATAATATTAAATGGTTTTTAGTTGCTTTCATTGTCTTAACAGTAAGTGCTTTTTGTTTAATATTCAGTAGTTTGAATCTTCATCAGGCAGATGCTGCTTTGAAAAAAATGCAACTACTATCTTCTGCTGCTTTTAGTTTAGGACACGGAGGAAATGATTCTCAAAAAGTAATGGGTATTATTGCTGCAGCTGTAGCGGTATATATCAATACAAATCCCGGAGTTCATATGGCATCCTGGTTAGACGTTGTTTTGCCAAATGATGATTTAGGAATAAAAGGAGTAATGCCGGGCTGGATTCCATTAGCGTGTTATTCTGCTATTGCTGCGGGAACTTTGAGTGGTGGATGGAAAATTGTGAAAACAATGGGTTCTAAAATTACAAAAGTAACATCATTCGAAGGTGTTGCAGCTGAAACTGCCGGAGCTTTAACATTGTATTTTACAGAACACTTAAAAATTCCGGTAAGTACAACGCATACTATTACAGGTTCTATCATCGGGGTTGGATTAACAAAACGTGTATCTGCGGTTCGTTGGGGTGTCACTGTAAGTTTGATTTGGGCTTGGATATTAACGATTCCTATTTCGGCTATTTTAGCAGGATTGGTTTACTTTGTATTGAGCGTATTTATTTCTTAGTAAAATGATTTTTGTAAAATGTGAGAAGTTTTGATCGCATTTTATCGACATAAAAAAAACTGGTTTCATGATTTGAAACCAGTTTTTTTTATATAGAAATTCCAATAATTTAAAATTCCAAATTCCAATGTTTGATCTGATTTCAAATTTGGAATTTGGAATTTTTATTTATAATTTTTTTATTGGAGTTTTTCTTTTCTTAATTGGAATTTGGAATTTGCTGTTTGGAATTTTTTAAATCTTATTTCCTAAAATTCTTATGATTGTGTTTTCTTTTGTAATGTGTCTGTTTGAGATGTTTTTGATCTTCAGAAATCACACTGATTGTACCATCAATTTCTAACATACAAAGCTTTACATCGGTAAAATGCTCTAAACCATGCTCACGCATCGCTTCTTTTAATTCGTCGTTAGAAATGTCTAATTTGCTTAACGCTTTAAAATCAAGTTTTCCGTCGTGAATTAAGATTTCCGGTTTATCCAAAAGAAAATCATTCAGTATTTTGTATTTGTGTGTTAGTTTTTTAATGATAAAATTAATCACAAACAAGGCTAAAGCCGCAACTAAACCTCCCCATAGGCTGGTGTCAGGACCAACCATGGCATTTTGAACTGAATTACTGATCAATAAAATCAGAATAATATCAGCGGTATTTAATTGCGAAAGCTCTTTTTTGCCGAAAATCCGCAATGCAATCGTCATAAAAAAATAAACGGCAAGACTTCTTAAAATAATATCTAAATACGAGTATAGCATCATTTTTTAGGATTTAAATTTAAAAAAAGCTTTGTCAAAGTTTTAAACTTTGACAAAGCTGCTAAAATAAATATTGAATATTAAGTTAGGGTGAACTAACTAATTATTTTAAAGTTTTTCTCAATTGCTTTAATCATTTCTCCGGCAACATCTTTGTTCGTTGCGCCTTCAATTCCTTCAAGTCCTGGCGAAGAGTTTACTTCCAATAATAATGGACCTTTTGAAGAACGAATAATATCGACACCTGCCACTTTTAAATCCATTGCTTTTGCGGCTTTTATAGCGATCTTTTTCTCTTCGGCCGTAACTTTTATTACTGATGCGGTTCCGCCAAGGTGAATGTTTGCTCTGAATTCTCCAGGCATCGCTTCACGCTGAATTGCTGCAACCACTTTTCCGTCAATTACAAAACAGCGAATGTCTTTTCCATTAGCTTCCTTGATAAATTCCTGAACCAGGATGTTTGCGTTTAAACTTTTAAAAGCATTGATTACACTTTCCGCCGCTTTTTTTGTTTCTGCTAAAACAACACCTTTTCCTTGTGTTCCTTCTAATAATTTTACGATTAAAGGCGAACCTCCAACCATCTTAATTAAATTGTCTGTATCCAGAGGAGAATTGGCAAAACCGGTTGTCGGAATATCAATTCCGCTGTTTAAAAGCAATTGCAATGAATATAATTTATCACGTGATTGTGTGATGGCTGTAGCTGAATTTAAAACGAAAACCTTTAAAGCTTCAAATTGACGCGTCAGAGCACAACCGTAAAAAGTGATGCTAGGTCGGATTCTCGGAATAATAGCATCAAACTGATTTAATATTTTTCCGCCTCTATAATGAATCTCAGGTGTTTTTGCATCCAGCTTCATATAACATTCTTTGATGTTCAAAAAATGCATTTCATGACCGCGCATTTCGCCGGCTTCCATGATTCTTTTGTTGCTGTATAATTCGGGATTACTTGCCAATAGTCCAATTCGTAAACCAGAAGTTGCTTTCTCTGAATTTTGATAAAGTTCTTTTAATGCTTCGGTTGTAGGTTGTCCTAATAGATATTTTTCTTCCGGATCAACTAACACACGTCCGCTCATAGCTTCACGACCTAAAAGCATTCGGAAACCCATGGAGTCACGATTGGTCAAGGTCATTTCGATAGGCCATTTTACTTCACCTATTTTCAGATTGGTTTGAATTACATATCGATGTTCCCTGAAACCGCTTGAGCTTTTTACAATTCTTTTGTCAACTAACGGAGCTTCACAATGAATGATGGTTTTAATATTATTCTGAATTGGATTAATATCAAATTTCACCCAATTGGCATCATTTTTTATAAAAGGAGCGATGTTGATGGCGTGCATTGCCGAAGTTTTGGCACCAGAATCAACACGAGCCTTGATTGTCGGGATTCCAAGTTCTGGAAATGAGCACCATTCTTCACTGCCTAAAATGACTTTGTTTTGAAGCATACGTTGTATTTTATTAATAGAATTTTAAATTCAAAAGTAGCTATTTGCTTTTATTAAAGATAGCAAATTATCTAAAAAAAATACCCGTTATGTTATGAAAACGTAACGGGTATTTTATTTTTGTTATAAAATTAAACTAATTTATTGATTAGTCGGCTCTTCTGCTTTGTGTATTTCTACTGAAAGTTCTTGAGAGTCATCTTTCAAATCCATTAGAATTTCATCTCCTGAATGTATTTTTGAAGTAATGATTTCCTCGGCCAACAAATCTTCAACATATTTCTGAATTGCTCTTTTTAGTGGTCTTGCACCAAATTGTCTGTCAAAACCTTTCTCAGCGATAAAGGCTTTTGCTTTATCAGTCAAGCTTAAAGTGTATCCTAATTCAGCAATACG
Organism: Flavobacterium sp. Root420; assembly: GCF_001427905.1. GTDB lineage: Bacteria > Bacteroidota > Bacteroidia > Flavobacteriales > Flavobacteriaceae > Flavobacterium. The sequence continues at coordinate 360,125 of NZ_LMEF01000001.1, read as the reverse complement.
AGAATATAGTTTTTTAAGTTCAATTTCGATGATCAAATCGATATCGGCTTTTTCTAAAGCATTGAATACAATTACATCATCAATTCTGTTTAAGAATTCAGGAGCAAAGGTTTTTTTCAATGCATTTTCGATAATGCTTTTTGAGTTTTCATCGGCCTGAGCGACTTTCGCAGCAGTTCCGAAACCAACACCTTGTCCAAAATCTTTCAATTGTCGTGCTCCAACATTAGAAGTCATAATGATAATAGTATTTTTAAAGTCGATTTTGCGACCTAAACTATCTGTCAAATAACCGTCATCTAGAACCTGAAGCATCATATTAAACACATCTGGGTGTGCTTTTTCGATTTCATCCAAAAGAACAACACAATATGGTTTTCTACGAACTTTTTCAGTCAATTGACCACCTTCTTCGTATCCTACGTATCCCGGAGGCGCTCCTACTAAACGAGAGATAGCAAATTTTTCCATGTATTCACTCATGTCGATACGAACCAATGCATCTTCAGAATCGAATAATTCTTTTGCTAAAACTTTTGCTAATTGCGTTTTACCAACTCCGGTCTGACCTAAGAAAATGAACGAACCAATCGGTTTGTTTGGATCTTTAAGTCCGGCTCTGTTACGTTGAATAGAACGGGCAATTTTCAATACAGCTTCATTTTGGCCAATTACTTTATTCTGAATCAATTCAGGTAATTTAGCTAATTTGTTGCTTTCTGTTTGTGCAATTCGGTTCACTGGAATTCCGGTCATCATCGAAACAACATCAGCTACATTATCTTCTGTAACTTCAATTCTGTTGTTTTTAGAATCTTCTTCCCATTGCTCTTGTGCAACAGCCAGATCTTTTTCAATACGTTTTTCATCATCACGAAGTTTGGCAGCCTCTTCATATTTTTGTTTTTTGACTACCATGTTTTTGTTTTCACGCACTTCTTCCAATTGACGTTCTAAATCAAGAATTTGTTTAGGAACATCAATATTGGTAATGTGTACGCGAGAACCAGCTTCGTCAAGAGCATCAATCGCTTTGTCCGGTAAAAAACGCTCAGACATATATCTGTTTGTTAATTTAACGCAAGCTTCGATTGCTTCCTGAGTATAGGTGACATTGTGGTGATCTTCGTATTTGTCTTTTACATTATTCAAAATCGCAATCGTTTCTTCAACAGAAGTTGGCTCCACAATTACTTTTTGGAAACGTCTTTCTAATGCACCATCTTTTTCAATATATTGTCTGTACTCATCAAGAGTGGTAGCACCAATACATTGGATTTCGCCTCTTGCTAAAGCAGGTTTGAACATGTTTGAAGCATCAAGTGAACCTGTTGCTCCGCCAGCACCTACAATAGTATGAATCTCATCAATAAAAAGAATGATATCATCATTTTTCTCCAGCTCGTTCATTACGGCTTTCATTCTTTCCTCAAACTGACCGCGGTATTTTGTTCCGGCTACTAAACTAGCCAAATCAAGCGTTACTACACGTTTGTGGAAAAGAATACGGGATACTTTCTTTTGGATGATACGCAAAGCAAGTCCTTCTGCAATAGCAGACTTACCAACTCCTGGTTCTCCAATAAGAAGCGGGTTGTTCTTTTTTCTACGGCTTAAAATTTGAGAAACACGTTCAATTTCTTTTTCGCGTCCCACTACCGGATCTAGTTTTCCTTCTTCCGCCATTTCTGTTAAATCTCTCCCAAAATTATCTAAAACCGGAGTTTTGGATTTTTTGTTTGACTTATTGGCCGGATTGTTAAAACTACTTTCTTTAAGACTGTCATCTTGTCCTGAATCGTCATTGTACGATTCGTTTCTTGGCAAGTTTTCTAAGAATTCTTCTTCGTTTGGCGTCATGTTTAAATATTGTTCTTTAGCTATGTCATAATCTATTTTTAGTTTATTCAACAGCTTGGTTGTTGGATCGTTTTCGTTTCGTAAGATGCATAAAAGCAAGTGTGCCGTGCTAATCGACGAGCTTTGAAATACTTTAGCTTCAAGAAAGGTTGTCTTCAGGGCTCTTTCTGCCTGTCGGGTAAGGTGAAGATTTTTCTTTTCAGCATTTACTTCAACGCTCTGGTTGGCTGGACTCAGTATTTCTACCTTCCTGCGTAAATGGTCTAAATCGACTGCTAGGTTATTAAGTATATGAATAGCTTTTCCGTTACCATCTCTTAAAATGCCTAGCATTAGATGTTCAGTACCAATAAAGTCGTGTCCTAAACGAAGGGCTTCTTCCTTACTGTATGTAATAACATCTTTTACTCTTGGTGAAAAATTATCATCCATAATATATAATTGGTATTGTAAATTTAGTGAATTACAGTTTGAAAAACAAAAACCATACCCTTCAAGAACTACTGTCAGCTAATTGACAAAAAAAATAACAATAAAAGCGTTAAAAAACGCTTAATTTATTAACTAAAAGTAGAAATAAAGTTGTTAATAAATCATTGAAATAAGTGTAAGTAAATAGCTGAAAAAATTCCAAAAAACCGTATCTTGGCACGCTTTGAAACTAATATAATTATTTAATATAACAACTTATGTCTGAAGGAGAAAAGTTAATTCCTATTAACATAGAAGATGAAATGAAATCAGCTTACATCGATTATTCGATGTCAGTAATCGTATCTAGAGCACTTCCTGATGTTAGAGATGGCTTGAAACCAGTGCATCGAAGAGTTCTTTACGGAATGTATGACTTAGGAGTAACATCAAGATCTGCCCACAAAAAATCTGCGAGAATCGTAGGAGAGGTTCTGGGTAAGTACCACCCGCACGGAGATACCTCTGTTTATGATGCGATGGTGCGTATGGCTCAGGAATGGAGTATGCGATATTTATTAGTAGATGGTCAGGGTAACTTTGGATCTGTTGATGGTGACAGTCCGGCAGCAATGCGTTATACTGAGGCCAGAATGCGCAAAATCTCTGAAGATATTATGGCAGATATCGAAAAAGAAACAGTTGACTTTCAATTGAACTTTGACGATACTTTATATGAGCCAAAAGTAATGCCAACAAGAGTTCCTACTTTATTAGTAAACGGAGCAACAGGTATTGCAGTTGGTATGGCTACTAATATGCCTCCACACAATTTAACTGAAGTGATCAATGGTACATTAGCGTATCTTGATAATAATGATATTGAAATAGACGAGTTAATGACTCATATTAAAGCTCCGGATTTTCCTACCGGGGGTGTAATATATGGTTATGAAGGCGTTCGTGAAGCTTTTAAAACAGGTAGAGGGCGTATTGTTATGCGTGCCAAAGTTGGTTTTGAAGAAGTTGACGGAAGAGAATGTATTATTGTTACTGAAATTCCATATCAGGTTAACAAGGCCGAAATGATCAAACGTACGGCTGATTTGGTTAACGATAAAAAAATTGAAGGTATTGCGAATATTCGTGACGAGTCGGATAGAAATGGTATGCGTATCGTTTATATCCTGAAACGTGACGCTACGCCAAACGTAGTTTTGAATACCTTATATAAGTTTACCTCATTACAATCTTCTTTTAGTGTAAATAATATTGCATTAGTAAAAGGGCGCCCACAAATGTTGAATCTAAAAGATATGATTCATTATTTTATTGAACACCGTCATGATGTAGTAGTTCGTAGAACGCAGTTTGAATTGCGTAAAGCAGAGGAAAGAGCGCATATATTAGAAGGTTTAATTATTGCATCTGATAATATTGATGAAGTAATTGCTATCATCAGAGGTTCTAAGAATACAGAAGAAGCTCGTGAGAAGTTAATCGAAAGATTCAGTTTGTCAGATATTCAGGCCCGTGCTATTGTTGAGATGCGTTTACGTCAGTTAACAGGTCTGGAACAAGACAAGTTAAGAGCGGAGTTTGAAGAATTGATGAAATTAATCGAACACTTAAAAGCATTATTAGCTGATGTTAATTTAAGAACGAATTTAATTAAGGAAGAGCTTGAAGAAATTCGTGAGAAATACGGCGATGAGCGTCGTTCTGTAATTGAATATTCTGGTGGAGATGTGAGTATTGAAGATTTAATTGCAGATGAGAATGTAGTAATAACCATTTCTCATGCAGGTTACATCAAACGAACAAACCTTACAGAATACAAAACTCAAAATAGAGGTGGAGTTGGACAAAAAAGCGCCGGAACAAGAGATCAGGATTTCCTTGAACATATGTTCGTTGCAACCAATCACCAATATATGATGTTTTTTACACAAAAAGGAAAATGTTTCTGGATGCGTGTTTATGAAATTCCGGAAGGAAGTAAAACAGCAAAAGGTAGAGCAATTCAAAACTTGGTAAACATTGAAAGTGATGATAAAGTGAAAGCTTTCATTTGTACGCAAGATCTAAAAGATAAAGATTACATCAACAGTCATAATCTTGTAATGGTTACTAAAAAAGGTCAGGTTAAGAAAACTTCTTTAGAGAAATATTCTAAACCAAGAGTAAATGGTGTTGCTGCTATTACAATTAAAGAAGGTGATGAATTAATGGGGGCACAATTAACTAACGGAGAAAGCCAAATTATCTTAGCCGTTAAGTCTGGTAAATTGGTTCGTTTTGAAGAAACCAAAACACGTCCGATGGGAAGAACGGCTTCGGGAGTTCGTGGAATTACTTTAAAAGATGATACGGATGAAGTAATTGGTATGGTTACTGTTGATAAAAATGATATTAATGATTCACAAATTTTAGTTGTAACTGAAAATGGATACGGAAAACGTACCAAGTTAGTTGACGAAGATGGTGAAGATGTTTATAGAATCACGAATCGTGGAGGTAAAGGTGTTAAAACGCTTAATATCACAGAGAAAACAGGAAAACTGATTTCGATTAATGCTGTAACAGATGCTGATGATTTAATGATTATCAATAAATCCGGATTAACTATCAGAATGGCTATTGAAGATTTACGAGTTATGGGTCGTGCTACTCAAGGTGTGCGATTAATTAACCTAAAAGGAAAAGATTCTATTGCTGCTGTAACGAAAGTTATGAAAGACGATGTCGAAGAAGTTATTGTTGATGAAGAAGGAAATGTAGTAGGGCCAGTTATTGAAAGGGTGAAGCCAGATTTAGAGGTTCTTGAAGATGATGGAACAGCAGAAGATGACGATGATGACGATTCTGATGAAGAAATAGTAGACGAGGATGATTCTGAGGAAGAAGAGTCAGAGGAATAATAAAAACCACGTAAATTAAAATTAAATACACAAATTGAATATTATGAAAAGTAAATATGTAATACTTGCATCAGCATTATTGATTTCAGTAGCTACTTTTGCTCAAAAAGATCAGATTAAAAGTGCTGAAAAAGCATTAAAAAGCGGAGATGCTCAGGGAGCAATTGCGATATTAAAAGATGCAGAAAATTTGGTGGTTAACGCCAAAGATGTAGAACAAGCACAATACTACTCTGTACAAGGAAATGCTTATTTAGATTTAGCAAATAAAAAAGTAGAAGAGAGTAAAAACTTATCACTTGCTGCTGAAAGCTATAAAAAATTAATTGATATTGAAAAAGCGTCAGGAAAATTAAAATATTCAACTCAGGCTGCAACTTCAATCACTGAAATTAAAGGAAAATTGATTAATTCTGCTATTGCAGATAGTCAGGCAAACAAAAATACTGAGGGGGCAAAAAAATTGTATGATGCTTATTTGTTAGATAAAAAAGATACAATCAATTTATACTATGCAGCTTCTACAGCGGTAAATGCTCAGGATTATAAAGCTGCTTTGCCAATGTATGAAGAATTGAAAAAATTAAATTATTCTGGTAAAGGAACTAGTTATACTGCTTTAAATAAAGCTTCTGGTAACGAAGATGGTTTTAATACTGCTAATGAAAGAGATTTAGCTGTAAAATTAGGAACTCATGAAAAGCCTAAAACTGAAGCTATCCCTTCTAAAAGAGGAGAAATCTACAAAAACTTAGCTTTAATTATGGTTCAGGAAGGCCGTACTGAAGATGCTAAAAAAGCAATCTCTGATGCAAGAAAAACGAATCCTGACGATTCTTCTTTGATTCTTACAGAAGCTAATTTATATCTTGAAACGAAAGATTTTGATACTTACAAAAAATTAGTTGGTGAGGCTTTGCAAAAAGATCCAAACAATGCTGATTTAATTTTCAATTTAGGAGTTATCAGTGGTAACGCTGGTAACAAAGCTGATGCTGAAAAATATTATTTGAAAGCGATTGAAATCAATCCAAGTTATACTAATGCCTATCTTAATCTTGCAGCTTTAAAGTTAGAAGCTGAGAAACCAATTATCGATGAAATGAATAAATTGGGTACTTCTGATAAAGATACAAAACGTTATAATGTTTTAAAAGCACAAAGAGAAGATGTTTTTAAAGGTGTTATTCCTTACCTTAAAAAAGCACATGAATTAGATCCTAAAAACGAAGATGTATCTAAAACATTATTAGGTGTTTACAAAGCGTTAGAAATGACTGCTGAAGCAAAAGCATTAAAAGCTACAATGAACTAATAATTCATTTGGTTTTATTATAAAAAAATCCCGTTTTAAACGGGATTTTTTATGCTTAAATTTTTTTCATTGTCTAAACTAAAGTTGCAGATAATGTAATTGTTGTATTTAAAAGTTTAGAAATCGGGCAGATTTCTTTTGCTTTTGCAGCTGTTTTTTCAAATTCTTCAGCAGAAATCGAAGGCACTTTTCCTTTTAAGTCTAAATGAATTAGCGTAATGGTTCCGTCTTCAAAAGTTACTGTCGCTTCTGTAGATAAGTCATCTGCAGTAAAACCTCCTTCATTCAGTAAAAAACTTAATTGCATTGTAAAACAGCCTGAATGTGCCGCTGCAACAAGTTCTTCCGGATTTGTACCAATGCCATCTGCAAATCTTGTTTTAAAGGATAATTGTGCATTATTTAATGTTGTACTTTGAGTACTGATTGTTCCGGTTCCTTCCATGCCTGTTCCTTTCCAGTTGGCATTTGCTTTTCTAGTAAATTTCATTTTATAAAATATTAAGGTTTATAATCTTTTGATACTCAAATATAATCAATATTTTACAGAATAGTTTTATCAAATTGTATTGCAATGTTAAGTTTGGTTGGGATGAAAGTTTAAACGCAAAGAGCGCAAAGGTTTACGCAAAGTTCGCAAAGCTAATCTTAGTGTGCTTTTTGGTAAAATTATTTAGTATAAAAAAAAGGTGCAATGATTACTTTCATTACACCTCATTTATTTTTGATATTTAAATCTTATTCCTGACCTAAATTACGTAATTGTTTCAATTTATCTTTCCAAACATCTAAACTCTCTTTATGGATAGCAATGTTTTTTCGAACTTCAAGAACAATTGAATTTTCTTTTTTCGCGTTTTTAGTATTCGTGAAAAATTGAATATTGTTCTCTAATTGAAAGATTTCATTTTGAACTTCTTCAATTTTACGCATTAAGAATATTTTTTCGTTATCTAATTTGCGAATATCATTACTTTCAGATAAAGAATCAATTCTGTTAGAAAAACGCATCATCTCCGTTTCTTTTTTACTCAAACTTAGTTTTTCAAAAAGGGCATCTAAAATTTTATTGAATTTCCCTTCAATGTGGCGTCTTGAAAAAGGTACTTTTCCAAATCCTTTCCAGGTTTCAATATGTAATTTTATAGCATCCAGATCTGTTTTATGATCTCCGGTTAACTGATAAGCTCTTAAGGTATCCAAATACGCTTTTTTGTTATCAAAAGCAGCTACTTCATCACCATTTTCTTCAGATTTGTGCTCTTTTAACTTGTTGAAATAATGATTACAGGCATCTTTAAATTCTTTCCAGATTTTATCTGAATATTTTTTAGGAACGTGACCAATTTGTTTCCACTCTTCCTGAATTTGTTTCATTATTGGAGTTGTAGCAGCAAAATCAACACTTTCCTGTAGTTCTTTTGCTTTGGCAACAAGAGCCATTTTTTTATTTAAATTATCGTTTTGATCTTTTTTAATGTCTTTATAAAATGAATTTTTAAAAGAATTAAAGTTTCTAACGGCAGTTTTAAAAGCAGCCCAGGTTTCTTCGTTTACGTCAGACGGAACTTTTCCGGCAGCAAAGAATTCATTTCTTAGCGCTTCTACTTTTTGTATTTGTACCAGCCATTGCGAATGAGATCCCACTTTTTCAGTGGCTAAAACCTCTATCGTCGCAATAATACCTTTTTTAACTTCAAGATTCTGTTGTTCGTTTGCTCTTTGGCTTTCAAATAAAAGTTCTCTTTTATCGTGAATTTTTTTAGTTAGTTCACTGAACTTATTCCAGATTGTATCACGGTGTTCTTTAGAAACAGGTCCGATATCTTCTTTCCAGATTCTGTGTAAATCCTGCAATTCACGAAATGCTTTGCTGATATCAGTTTCATTTACCAATTCTTCAACACGGGCAATTATTTTTTGCTTTTGATCAAGGTTGTATTTGAAATCTAAATCCCTGGCTTCACGATCTAAATGTAGATAGTCATAGAAATTTTCTACATGAAAATGGTAATTATTCCAGACGTGATTGTATTTATCTTTAGGGATTGCTCCGGCATTTTTCCATCTTTCTCTTAAATCATTAAAATGCTTAAGAGTGTCTTTAATATTTTCCTGTGGATTTATAAGTTCTTTTAGTTCTTCAACAATGGCAAGTCGATTCTCTAAATTTGATTTTAAATTGGTTTGCAAATGTTTAAAATGGGCATTCCTTTTTTCTCTGAAAACATTATAATATTCATCAAATTTAGATTTTAGTGGAGAATGATATTCGAATTCTTCGTTGGGATCTTGTTTAGAGGCATTAAATTCCTCTTTTTTCTCCTCTATAAGATGATTGTATTGTAATAAAAATGATTTTTTGATTTCTTCAATATGATCTTTTACAGACATTACCTTATCTGTATTGACAAGCTTTTTTAATTCATCAACAAGGGCATCTAATGAAAAAGTATCGTAATCCTGCATAGGAATATCATGACGCTCTTTTAGCGTCTCATCTTCGCTTTCTTCAGCATTAGAATTTGTTATAGCGTCAAGTGCTGTTTGATGATTGGTTTCTGTAACCTCAGCAGCATTTTCAGTTTCATTTTCGGTTATCGAAGTTTCATTTTCTGTTGTTGCTTCAGAATCCAATGTTTCAATTGCATCATTTTGTATAGAATCGCTAGTTTCGATTCCTAATTTTCCATCTGCTTCTTGCAGGTTATCATTCTTTTCTTCTAACATTTTAAATGTAATAAGGTTTTTATTTTAAACATTGCGAAAGATAGTAAAGGTGTTTCTAAATACAAAATAAATCGTTTGTTTATACGCTATTTTACGATTAAATTCCTATTTATTAAACTAAATTACAATTGCGTTGCAGTTTTTTTATTGATTTTTTTAAAGTTAATTTAAATTAAAAATAAATACTGTTTTAAGAAAAAGAATTGGAAATCTATATTTTAAGAATAGAGTAGTTGCTTTTTCCTAAATATTGAGAAATTATTATATAATACAACCTTTTGGTTGATCTAATAGAAAATCAAAACAAAATCAGCATGCCAACTTCAATACCGAAATTATACGTTTTATGATTTCCAAAAGCTCCACTTGGATGAATATAGGCCATGTCATTTTTTGTTATTCTTCTTCCAAACTCTACAAATGCATTATTAGGAAAACCTTTATTTGTAGCATTATATCGGAACGCAGCATCTGCGGCAATCCAGTTTTTTCCTAAGATATACATGAAGTAATTTTCGAATGCGGTTACATTTACATCACTTCGATTATCAGAACCTGCAAAACTAATTTGATTTTCTAAAGAAGTAATCCACAGGAGTTTCTCTTTTTTTAAATATTTACCATAAAAAACCGCCGGAGAGAAGACCCATTTACCAGATCCAAGTGCCGGATCAACAGCTGAATTTGATATTACTCTGGCACGAAAAGCAATTCCACCATTTTTTCTTCTAAATAAGGGATATAACTAATACCCGCGCCAATATCTCCAACTCCCGTTTTGTTTATAGAGTTTGTATTGGTTGATATTAACGGAAGATCAATCCTAAGATTCCAGGCTTTATTAACGATAGGATATAAAAAACGAAGTTGAGTAGTATTAAATGAACCTGAGTCAGTATCTAAATATTCATTAAAAAGTAGAATCGTTTTTAAATAGTAATGATATCGTGCTTCTGTATAAGGATCTTTTGCATGTACAATGGTATCCTGCCCTGCAACAGAAAAAGTATATAAAAAACTTAACAGGAGAAAAAGTAAAGTTTTATCCATAACCATCTATTAATGAATAGACTAAGTTACAAAAATTACGTTAAGATTTAATTTCTCCGGATTTTTTATTTATTCCATATTTTCCAGGCTTTCTCCGCTTGAAAAATAAGCATATCATAACCATTTTTAGTAATCGCTCCGTATTTTTTTGCGTTTTTCATAAACTGAGTTTCTGCCGGATTATATATTAAATCGTATGCAATATGTTTATCAGTAAAGAATTCGTACGGCAAATCTGGACAAGCCTCAATATTTGGACTTGTTCCAACAGGTGTGCAATTGATTATGATTTGGAAATTGTCAAAAGTTGTGGCATTAATTAAGTCATAATCAATGATATTTTCTTTTGCCTCTCTCGATACAAAAGTATAAGGAATATCAAGTTCATCAAGGGCAAACGCAACGCCTTTTGATGCTCCGCCAGTCCCTAAAATAAGTGCCTTTTTATGATGTGGTTGTAATAATGGTTTTAATGATTTTTTAAAGCCATAATAATCTGTATTATAACCTTTCAGTTTTCCGTTTTTGGTAAACTTAATGGTATTAACAGCACCTATTAATTTTGCTTTTGTTGATAGCTTATCTAAATAAGGAATTATTTGTTCTTTGTACGGAATTGTAACATTAAGACCTTTTAAATCCGGGTTGTTTTTTAATAATCCAGTGAAATGATTAATTTCAGAAATATCGAAATTTTCATAGCTATTGCCGGCAAAAACTTCATCACTAAATTTTTCTGTAAAATATCCCTTTGAAAATGAGTAACTAATATTACGCCCTAATAAGCCAAAACGTCTTTTTAAAATATCAATCATTATTGTTTTCTATGTTTTTCAATGTAATTTTTAACCATTTTTTTTGTCCAAACCACAGGAAATAAATCTTCGATCAAAATATAATTGTCAAAGTTTAAACGTAATCCGTTGCTTAAATGAAATTTCGCTTTTGTGTTATCCTGAACCATGAAATACAATCCTGCTAAACGATATTCGATTTCGTTTTCTTCAGGAAAATATTCTGAAGCTTGCAATAAGGTTTGAATTGCACTTTCGAATTCACCTAAAAACTGCAAAATGTCAACCCAGAATAACCAGGTATCTAAAGCGTAATCACCAAATTCAACCGCTTTTCTGTATCCAAATTCAGCTTCCTCAAAAAAGTTCATTTGTTTGTTAATTGTTGCATAACGTTTCCAATACAAACGATTTTGATTGTCAATTGCCAAGGCTTTATTCACAAAAAATAATGCTTTTTGAAAGTTTTTCTGGCGAACATAAAAGTCAGTAATCGCAATCCATCCTTTGTCTAAAAGAGGATCTTCATGAACGGTTTGGTTATAATATTGAAGCGCTTTTACGGCATTCCCCAATTTTTCATAACATTTTCCGATACGTAATAAGGCATATGAAGTTGCATCATCCAATTCGATGGTTCTGTTATAACTTTCAATCGCTTCATGGTATTTTTTCAAACGCTCATGCGCTTTTGCTTTTTCCATGAAAGCACCTAAAAATTCGTCATCAATTAAAGTTGCATAATCAAATGCACGAATGGCATTTTCATATTCTTTTACACCATAATGCAAACGTCCAAGCTGGTGCCAGGCGATTTCACTATATGGATTTTTGTTGATATAATCGTTCAGATAAACGATAGCTTCCTGGTTTTGATCTAAAAATTCAAAACAATAAACCACATTATACAAAGCAGATTGATCTTCTAAATCTTCTTCAAGACATTTGATAAAGCTGTCTTTTGCCATTTCAAGGTTATCCATAAAAAGATATTCCATTCCAATTAAGTTGTACACGTCAGCGTAGTCGTCAGTATATTGCAAGGCAATTTTAAGCAATTCTACTGCTTTTTCGTGTTGATCTCTTTTAGAACAGATATTGGCTTTCTGGATGTAAATTTCCTCGTTGTTAGGTTCGATTGCATACAACTCATTCAAGAGCTTTTCGGCGATCTCGAGTTTGTCGTCGTAAACCAACATTTCTACTTGTACTAATTTTAAGCCCGTAGATTTTGGGTGTTGGTCTAATGCAAGTTTTAAGGCCTTTTTTGCTAAATTAGCCTTACCTATGTCTAAATAATGAAGAATAATTTCTTCAAACTCTTCAGAATCAAAAAAGAGTACCTTGTTAGTTTTTAACATTGACTCAAATTTGGATAGGGATAGGTTATAATCTTCTTCTTCGTTGCTTAATTGCATACTGTCTTTATTTGAAATTAGCCTGTTATAAATTTAGGCAACCATATTATTGTTGTGGGGAAAGGGAATTAATTGTTTTGAACAATTTAATTAACAATATGGACAGAATTTTTATTCTGTTTTTAGTCATAATCTTCTGATATATAAAAGATTATTTTGTTATTATTCTAATTTTATTTTTAATGGAAACTTGTTCCAATAGCTTTAAATTAAGCTTTTACTCTTTTTCATGATTTCATCCATAACTTTTAATAGTATGGCACAACCTTCTTTTATTTCTTCTTCAGAAATGGTTAATGGCGGTGTTATTCGTATAGCGCATCCTTCAAACAACAGCCAGAACAAAATCAAACCTTTATCCTGACAATTTAAAATAACCTGATTGGTTATCTCAGCTGTTTCAGTCATCGCGGCAAGCATTAATCCTTTTCCTCTAACTTCCTTTATCAAAGGATGTACCAAAAGCGATCTAAAGAGTTTTTCTTTCTCCAAGGCCTCTTGCATTAAATTAGTCTCAGTTAATTCCTGCAAAGTCGCTAAACAAGCTGACGCAATGACAGGGTGACCTCCAAAAGTAGTGATATGCCCTAACTTCGGATTTTCTGTCAAAAGATCCATTTTTTCTGCAGAAGCTGTAAAAGCCCCAACTGGCATTCCGCCTCCCATTCCTTTTCCCATGACCACAATATCCGGAACGACATCATAGTTTTGAAAGCCGAAAAGTTTTCCGGTTCTGCCAAAACCTGGCTGAATTTCATCTACAATCATCAAAGCGCCAACTTCATCACAACGTTTACGGACTTTCTGCAAAAAGTTGTTTTCAGGCTGAATAAATCCGGCACCGCCCTGAATGGTTTCCAACAGAATTGCTGCGGTTCGGGTTGTTATTTTCTTTAAATCTTCTTCATTGTTGAAGGTAATAAAATCTACATCCGGAAGTAATGGGCGAAAAGCTTGTTTGCGTTCTTCAAATCCCATAACACTCATTGAGCCCATCGTGTTTCCGTGATATGCATTATGACACGAAATAAGCTGACTACGGCCAGTTGTTCGTTTGGCCAATTTAAGCGCTCCTTCAATTGCTTCTGTCCCTGAATTGACTAAATAGGTTTTATTTAGAGATTCGGGCAGGAGAGAAGCTAATAATTTACAATATTGAACTGCCGGACTTTGTGAATATTCACCATAAACCATTACATGTGAATATTTGTCCAACTGATCTTTTATGGCCTGATTAATTCTTGGATGTTGATGCCCAAGTGTACACGCAGAAACGCCGGCAACAAAATCTAAATATTTTTTATCATTTGTGTCGTAAATATAGGAACCAATGGCATGCGAAACCTCCATTCCGAGTGGATATGGAGAGGTTTGTGCCTGGTATTTTATAAAATCTGAATTCATTTTTTTAAGGTTCTAAGTTGCTAAGCTACTAAGATTCTAAGTTTTTATTTAGGTTTGGATTAAAAAACAGGACGTGAAACTTTGACTGATTTTTAACCGCAAAGATTCGCAAAGTTTTGTACACTATAACTTAAGCTTGGTTTTTAGTAAGTTCGCAAAGCTGTACGCTGAAAACTGTGACTGTGACTGAAAACTACTTCGTGGCCTTAGTTACTGTTTTTGTTGTATCCTTCTTGGCAGTACTTGTTTTTACTACAGGTTTCTTTTTGTCGTAGTCACGGGTTTCTTTCCTGACTTTCATCGGGACGTCTTTGTCTTTTGCTTCCTGATCTTTTCCTTCCTGAATTAATTTGTCGTTCATTTCATTATCCTCGGCGGTAAAAATATCATCTTTCGATTTTATTCTTTCATCACCGCGCCAGACAAAGCCTCGTAATTTTCGGGCATTTTCAGGTAAATCGGTTTCGGGATAAATATCGCCGTCAACATTCTTAAAAAAAGTAATGGTTTCAATAGCATTATTTTCTAAAATAAGATTGATTTTACTACTTACGCTTTTGTTAATTCCGACAAGTTCATTGGCGTCATTTCGCGAATAATATATAACTTCGGTATTTTTGATAACATCAACATCATGGAGTTTTCCGTCCCTGAATTTTCCAAATAAATTGAGTCCTTTTACCTGATTAAATCCTGCTCCAAGTGTGTCCTTCGAGATCAGAAAAGTGTTATTGAGGACTTTTAAGGAATCTAATTTTTTAGTGGTATTGTCTCCAATTAAATGCATGACATCACCGGTAATCTGATTATCACCATTCCATAGAATTGGATTTCCTATCAATTTTGTTAAGGCAGTTTTAGAATTAGAATGTATTGAATCACATTTACCACTCATGTCTACTTTAAAGAAACGAACATTATTATAAGCTCTTAAAATTCGTTCGCCTTCTTTTCCTGTAACCATTAATTTTTTTCCGTGAATATAAACCGAATCATTTTCTACAAAATTAATAGCCACTGCTCTTTTGGTTACAAACATGGAATCTTTTAGCTTGTAAACCTCAGCATAATGTCCTTTTACGACTCCGCGATTAATAGAATCTGTAATTTTTACATTTCGTGTCGCCGATGCAAATTCCGTATTCCGATTGTAATATAAACTGTCGCCTTCAATAAGTCGGTCATCATATTTTATATAAGATTTTCTGAGGAAATGCGCCAGGTTTTTCTTGGTGTCGTAAAAGCCTTTCTCAGTATAAATATAATTAGCTTTACTGGTAATAGTTGACGGGCCAAGTAAATAGGTGTGCCCTGAATTACTGTAATAATCTAAATGATTGGATTTTACAACGTATTTAGGATTCGTTAGTGTTACTTCTGTCAAAAACTGAAACTTTTTTTCGGCTACATAATATCTCCCAGACTTACTAACCAGAGTGTTATCCTTATTAATAATGGTACCTTTTGTGTTATAAAAAACCTCCTGAACATTTCGGTCAAAATTGATGGTATCGGTTGCTAAAGTTGCGTCTGGAGAGGTCATAACGGCATTTCCGGTAGCAAATGCTTTTTTTAGATTTCCGTTATATTCGGCATATTTACTGTTTAGATATAAAGTATCACCCTGAACCAATTGTACATTACCAAAGGCTTTCAGATAATTTTCTTTCTGAAAAAAATAAGCTTTATTACAAGTTAGTACAACACCGTCATGATTTACCTTTACATTTCCTGTAAGTAAAAGTGCGTCGGGCATTAATTCCTGATTGACATCAGAAAAATCGGCATTTTCTACAATAATTTTTTTAGGTGCCTGTGCAAAAATGCTCTGAACACTTAAAAGAAGTAAACAATAAGATATGAAAAACAGTGATTTCTTCAATTGATTAATTTTTTGTCAAATTTATGAAAAAGGATACAACCTTAATGGATATTAGGATTAATTTATAATTGTTTCTTTTTAGGTGGAAAGGTTCATAGTAGCAAAGGTTCAAAGGTTTTTTTAGTTTAAACATTTTAAAGGATCTTTGAATCTGTGTGGCTTTGCCACTTTGTATCTTTTTTAAATTTATCAACAAAAGACAGAACTCTCACGTTGTAGTACGTCTTTTCTAAATCATTTTGAACCAAATTGAATTGAATTTCATTTGAACTTTAAAAATTAAACTAAATTTAGAAAATGGTTTTAGAGGAAATAATTTAATTACGAAGCCTCAAAAAAGGTCAGATTATAAAAAAAATATGATAAATAAACGATTTATAGTTGCAGGAATGGCTGCAACCATGCTGTTTTCGGCATGTAAAACAAAAGATTTAAAAATGAATACGGCTAAAGAAGAAAGTACTGCAGAAAAGAAAATTGTAGTGTATCAGGTTTTTACACGCTTATTTGGAAATAAAAATACAACAAACAAACCGTGGGGAACTATTGAAGAGAACGGAGTCGGAAAATTTAATGATTTTACAGATACAGCGCTTCGTGAAATTAAAGATTTGGGAATAACCTATATTTGGTATACTGGTATTCCTCATCATGCTTTAGTTCGGGATTATACAGCTTACGGAATTTCAAATGATGATCCTGAAGTAGTAAAAGGCCGTGCCGGATCTCCGTATGCAGTTAAGGATTATTATAATGTAAATCCTGATTTGGCTGTAAATCCAGCCAATAGATTACAAGAATTTGAAGCACTGATTGCTCGGACGCATAAAGCTGGTTTAAAGTTGATTATTGATATTGTGCCAAACCATATTGCCCGAAAATATGAAGGGAAGAATAATCCGGAAGGTGTAAGAGATTTTGGTGCAGATGATGATGTAAATGCGGAGTATAAAAGAGATAATAATTTCTATTATATCCCTAAAAATCATTTTGAAATCCCAGATGGTGATATTCCATTAAATGGAGAAAAAAATCCAATGATTGATGGTGTATTTGATGAAAACCCTGCAAAATGGACAGGTAATGGTTCCAGAAAGGTGAAGCCTGATCAAAACGATTGGTACGAAACAGTTAAAGTTAATTACGGAATTCGCCCGGATGGTTCTAAAGATTTTCCTGAACTTCCGGCTGGATTTGATCAAAAGTCTTATGAGGAACATTTTGCTTTTTGGCAGGATAAGGACGTTCCGGATTCATGGAAGAAATTCAAGTCTATTGCTTTATACTGGACGGCAAAAGGTGTTGACGGTTTCCGTTATGATATGGCCGAAATGGTTCCGTACGAATTTTGGAGCTATATGAACTCGGCAATTAAAATGAAAAATGCAAAAGCTTTTTTATTGGCAGAAGTTTACAATCCGAATGAATACCGCAATTATATTCGTTTAGGAAAAATGGATTACCTATATGATAAAGTAGAAACTTACGATAAGTTGAAAGATGTAATTAGAGGTAAATCAACCCCAGATGGTTTATCAGATATTCAAAAAGGAATGTCGGATATCGAAGATCATATGCTTCATTTCTTGGATAATCATGATGAACAACGTTTGGCAAGTCCTGAATTCGCAGGAACGCCCGAGCGTGGCAAACCTTTGATGGTTGTTTCTGCTACAATAAGCACATCGCCAACAATGATTTATTTTGGGCAGGAAGTAGGAGAGGCCGGGAATGAAAATGCGGGTTTCGGAACGCGTTCCAGAACTTCTATTTTTGATTATATAGGCGTTCCAAATCATCAACGCTGGATGAATGAGGGTAAATTTGATGGAGGAAAACTTTCTGAATCTGAAAAAAACCTTCGCGATTTTTATAAAAGATTATTGAATTTTTCCATTAATAGTTCAGCCTTGATGGGAAGTTATCAGGAAATTCAATCTGTCAATCGTCAGAATAACGCTGGTTATGATGAATTACTTTATTCTTATGTTCGTTGGTCTGAAAATCAAAAATTAATAGTCGTCGCCAATTTTTCTTCTGAAAAAACAAGTGAGTTTGATTTGAAAATTCCATCTGATGTTATTTCAAAATGGAATTTAAAAGATGGGGAATATCAATTAACAGATCAGTTATATGAGAAGAATTCAGTTCAATTAATAGTAAATAAAGGAGAAGGAATAGCCAAAGTAAAAATTGCTCCTTCAGAATCGTTTATTTTTGAGTTAAAATAAAAAGGAATAAAAAAAAAGCTGATACACATCGTATCAGCTTTTTGGGTTTATACTTTTTTGACTTTCTTCAAAGCCTCTTTATAATTTTCGTTTACTTTTTCCCAATTAATATGTTTGTAAAAAGCATCAATATAAGTTCCTTTTCTGTTTTGATAATCTAAATAATAAGCATGCTCCCATAAATCAATTCCCATTATTGGAGTTCCCGGAATTAAGGCATTTTTCATTAATGGATTATCCTGGTCTCCTGTAAGGGTTACTTGAAGCTTTCCATATCTGTCAACAACTAACCAAACCCATCCCGAACCGAATTGTTTGGTGGCCATAGCTTTAAATTGGTTCGTTAAATTATTAAAAGAACCAAATTCTTTATTTATAGAACCAGCTAAAGTATCTTTAGGAGTTTGCTCTTTTGGTGTCAAAAGATTAAAATACATGGTATGATTGTAATATCCTCCTGCATTTTGACGAAGTTTAGCATTACTAAGATCCATTTTTTTTAGGATATCTTCAATAGGCATGTTTTCAAATTCTGTCGAAACAATTTCTTTATTTAAATTATTCGTATAGGATAAATAATGTTTTGAATAATGTGTTTCTAAAGTAAGAGAACGTATATCAGGCGCTAATCCATCATAAGTAAATGTCAATTTGGTAAGTTCAAACGAACCGGGATCAGCTTTTACTTCATCAGGTGAACCAATCGTTATTTTTTCTTCTTTTGTTGGTAGAGGAACTTCAACAACTTCGGTTAGTTTATTACTGTCATTACAAGAAAATAATACGAAGAATGAAGTTAAAATACCAAAACGAATAAAGTTTTTCTTCATAATGTAATTTATTTTGATGTTAGAGAATCTATAATTTCGATGTAATTTTCTTTTGCCTCGTCAATTGATATATGACTAATTTGCATCCAAGCATTTGTTTTAAATGCATCGCGTAAATCAAAATTCTCAGATTGATTGTATACAGCCGTTCCAAAAGTAGCCTGTTTGTAATAAGCATACAGTCTTAGCTGCACATCTTGTGGCAGTGAGGACTGAGTCATTTTTAAAGCGATTTCTACAGCCTCTGAAAAACGAGTATCTAAATCTTTTTTGGTCATTTAAGCTTTTGTAGCAATGATGGTTTTTCCGCCAATTGCTTTTTGATTCAACTCTACGTTAATTTCGGTACCTAAAGGTAAAAATAAATCTACTCTTGAACCAAATTTTATGAAACCTGCATCGGTACCCTGAACAACCTGCATTCCTTCTTGTGCATAGTTGACAATTCTGCGAGCTAAGGCACCGGCAATTTGTCTGTATAATATCTGACCAAAGGTCTCGTTTTCAATGACAACAGTAGTTCTTTCGTTTTCTTCACTCGCTTTTGGATGCCAGGCTACTAAAAACTTGCCAGGATGATATTTACTGAATTTGATAATTCCGTCCATCGCATAACGAGTTACGTGTACGTTTATCGGTGACATAAAAATAGAAACCTGTAAACGTTTGTCTTTAAAAAATTCACCTTCGTAAACTTCTTCGATAACCACAACTTTTCCGTCAACCGGAGCAAGAATGTGATCGCTGTTTCTGATTGCAATTCTTTTTGGATTTCTGAAAAATTGCAGAATTATAATCAAAATTACTACACCAGCAATTTGTACCAGAATTCTTAACCAACTAATATCAATGAATTTGTCAGCAATTAAAAGCACAGCAACTGCAAAAACAGTACCTAATAAAATGGATGGGCCTCCCTCTTTATGAAACATAATATAAAATTTGATAAAATAAAAATATAATTGGTGCTACAAATATAACACTATCTAATCGATCTAGAATGCCTCCGTGACCAGGCATTATGGAACCACTGTCTTTTACGCCGGCAATTCTTTTAAATTTGGATTCTATTAAATCTCCAATGGTTCCAAAAACACTAACAATCAAAGCGATTATTGTCCAAATCAGGATAGATTTACCGCTGAATTCTGGTTTTGGCTGAATGTATAATTTTGAAATTAAAAATCCGGCAAAAGCAGCAAAAACAACCCCGCCAAGAAATCCTTCAATAGTTTTTTTAGGAGAAACACGTTCAAATAATTTGTGTTTTCCTATTGATTTTCCAACCAAATAGGCAAAAGTATCATTGGTCCAAATTAAGATGAATAATCCAAGAATAATTTTTGGATTGTAATCATTGGTCCCAAAAGAAATTTTAACAATAAATATAAATGGAAGAGTGATATATCCCAATAAGTATAAGTATTTTGAGGATGTACTGACACTTTGAACTTTGTCATAGAACAAAAATAAAATACATTTAATAGAAATAACGATTGTTACAGCAAGTAATACAATATCCAGTTGCTGAATGTTGGTCGTTAAATTTAAGTTTAAATTAAATTGCTCATTCAAAAACAGAATAGTCTGTTTGTTGTAATGACTAATTAACAAAATAGTGCTATACAACAGGGTTCCAAAAAGAATGGAAAATACTTTGTTAAGGTTAACTAAATTGCAAAATTCGTAAATTGTAATTATTAAGAAAAGACCAAAAAGGATAATAAAGCTTTCAGTAGAAAACAGAATAGCAGTTAATAATAAAGCGATATAAACAGCACCAGAAATGGTTCTCTTGAGTGTTTCGTTCATCTTAAAGGTCTTCTAAAAGCAATAAATAGAGATTTTTTGCAACGCTTCCGTATTGTGTAAAATCTTCCTCTTTTGCTTTTTCGAAATATTTTATAGTGGTAATGTTAGTTGGATAGTCTCTTTCGTATTTTCGTTTAATAGCGCTCAAACCATCACTTTTCATTGGTAGAATCTGACTCGTTGTAGCTATTATAACAATATTTGCAGGTAACTCGTTTGGTTTGTCTTGTCTGATTTGTTTTGAGGAAAATAAAATAGAACCTTCATCAGCAATAAGGTTTTCGCAGGAAGCTAATAAAAATTTAGGAGCTTTTGGTGCAATATAAATAAGTTTGTTTTCTTCTAATAAATGAAAAAGACCTGGTTCATAGCATAAAACTTCATTTTCAAACCAGTCGTTTTCTTCTAAAATATTTTCAAATTGTTCTGCAACTTCTTGCTTGTTCTCACAATACAAAAATTTACCGCCATTTTTCTTAAAATTGAAAATGAATTGTTCGTCAAGAGATAAATGACTATTCGGAATTGGATTTCCTCCTCCATATTCGCTTTCATGTTCTTCGTCAGATGCGGCGTCGCTAGAACCAAATATTTTTTTGAAAAAATTCATTTTATATGAAATACTTTACATGTTAATTGAAAACGTTCAAAGATAAAAAAATCTTAATTCAAAAGCCTGTTTTGAATTAAGATTTTAAAAAATATTACATATTTCTGAATAATTTACGAAACTACTTCTTCCAGATTTTTGTCAAAAGTACGTTTTCCGAAAATTGTTTCTAAGTCATCTTTAAAAATAACTTCTTTTTCTATCAATATATCAGCAAGCTGATTAAGTTTGTCTTTGTTCTCTTGCAAGATTTGAATAGCTCTTTGATATTGTCCTTCAATTAATTCTGAAATTTCTTTATCAATAACTTTTGCAGTCTCATCAGAATATGGTTTAGAAAAGTTGTATTCGCTTTGTCCTGTTGAATCGTAATAAGTAACGTTTCCGATTTTTTCATTCAAACCGTAAATTGTTACCATAGCACGAGCCTGACGCGTTACTTTTTCTAAATCGCTTAATGCACCAGTCGAAATTCTGTCAAAAGTTACTTTTTCAGCAGCTCTTCCACCCATAGTGGCACACATTTCGTCTAACATTTGATCTGTTCTAACGATTTGTCTTTCTTCTGGCAGGTACCAGGCAGCTCCTAAACTTTGTCCACGAGGAACAATTGTTACTTTAATAAGTGGTGCGGCATGTTCTAACATCCAGCTTACAGTTGCGTGTCCGGCTTCGTGAATTGCAATTGCTCTTTTCTCTTCCGGAGTAATGATTTTGTTTTTCTTTTCAAGACCTCCAATGATTCTGTCAACGGCATCAAGAAAATCTTGTCTGTCAACTGCCGTTTTATTGTTACGGGCAGCAATTAGTGCAGCTTCGTTACAAACGTTTGCAATATCAGCACCAGAGAATCCCGGAGTTTGTTTTGCCAAGAAATCTAAATCAAGACCTTCGATTTTTTTGATAGGAGCTAAGTGAACTTTAAAGATTTCAGCTCTTTCGCGAATGTCCGGTAAGTCAACAAAAATTTGTCTGTCAAAACGCCCGGCACGCATTAAAGCTTTGTCAAGAACATCAGCTCTGTTTGTTGCAGCCAAAACAATTACGTTTGAGTTAGTGCCAAAACCATCCATTTCGGTCAATAATTGGTTCAAAGTATTTTCTCTCTCGTCGTTTCCGCCTGACATATTGCTTTTTCCTCTTGCTCTACCAACAGCATCAATCTCATCGATGAAAATGATAGCAGGAGATTTTTCTTTAGCTTGTTTGAATAAATCACGTACACGTGAAGCACCAACTCCAACGAACATCTCCACAAAATCAGAACCTGATAATGAGAAGAAAGGTACTTGGGCTTCGCCGGCAACAGCTTTAGCTAATAAAGTTTTACCGGTTCCCGGGGGTCCTACAAGTAAAGCTCCTTTTGGGATTTTACCTCCAAGATTGGTGTATTTTTCAGGGTTTTTCAGGAATTCTACAATTTCTTGTATTTCTTCTTTTGCACCTTCTAAACCAGCAACATCTTTAAATGTTGTTTTGATATCTGTTTTTTCATCAAACAATTTAGCTTTCGATTTTCCGATGTTGAAAATTTGTCCGCCACCGCCACCAGCGCCGCCTGACATTTTACGCATAATGAAAATCCATACACCAATAATGATGATGATTGGAAGCAGACTGATTAAAATGTCGCTCCAATTGTTTTTCTGTAAGAAATTAAAATCTTTCAGTTTGCCTTCGCCAACTGCTTTTTCTAATTTAGTTTGAAAAATTTGATCGTTACCAATTTCTAAAGTATAGTGAGGACCTTTGTTTGCTCTGTCAAAAATATCTTTAGCTACTTTTTTATTGGCAGCATCTTTAAGGGCTGCAGCAGTTAAATAAACTTCAGCTTCAGCTTTATTATAAACGATTACCTTTTCAATTTGTCCTTTTTCTAATAAAACATTGAATTTAGAAGAAGTTAATTGAGCTGGTTCGCTTAAGTTAGATCCTCCGGTTGCAAAACTTATAAATAAAAAAACTAAAAGTATTGCAGTATATATTAACCAGGGACTTATTTTAAATTTACTCGGATTTGGATTATTATCTTTAGCCATTAGAAAAAATTTTCTTTAGTATTTGTTTTCGATTGTAGTTATTTTGGCGTCACCCCAAAGGCTTTCGATATTATAGTATTCACGAATGTGTTTTTGGAAAACATGTACCACGATGTGCACATAATCCATAAGAACCCATTCCGCGTTATCGGTTCCTTCTACGTGCCATGGTTTATCTTTTAAATCTTTTGATACTGTTTTTTGGATTGAGTTCACAATGGCGTTAACTTGGGTGTTAGAACTTCCGTTGCAAATAACAAAATAGTCACAAACAGCCGTGTCTATTTCTCTTAAGTCAAGAATATCAATATCATTTCCTTTTACTTCTTCAATTCCCTTTATTATGTTCGCCAGTAGAACATCATTATTAATAGTCTTTTTCGCCATGAATTATTTTATATGAATTTGTAAAGTTATCAAAATTTGTGATTATTTTTGAACCTTAACAAAATATTAAATTAAGTTATTTAAATTACTTGAATGAAACTAATCAAACTCGATGCCATAGATTCGACAAACGACTTTCTTAAGGCATTATCAAGTCAGGATGAACTTGATAATTTTACTGTGGTAACAGCTGAAAATCAGACAAAAGGCAAGGGGCAAATGGGGGCGAAGTGGGAATCAGAATCGGGTAAAAACTTAATTATGAGTGCCTTGGTAAAGGATTTTCTATATGATAATGAACAAGTTTTTAATTTGAGCTTAATCGTTTCCTTGTCTGTAATTGAGGCTTTAAAATCGTTAAATATTCCTGATTTAAGTATAAAATGGCCAAACGACATTATGTCATACAATAAAAAGATTGGTGGCATACTAATCGAAAATACCATCAAAAGCGATGGCAGAATCATGTCAGTAGTCGGTTTAGGATTAAATGTCAATCAAACAAATTTTGAAGAATTGCCAAATGCTTCTTCTCTGGCAATCATTTCAGGTCAAACTTTTGATAAAGAGTTTTTACCAGCTTTAATTATCAAAAAAATACAACAAAAAATAGTAGCATGGGAATCAAACTCGGCTATTTTCTGGAAAGAATATTTTAATACCTTATTCCGTAAAGGAGTTCCAATGCCTTTTAAAAACCTTAATCCCGGAGCGTTTGGACAAAACTTCATGGGAATAATTCAAGGCGTTTCTTCAGTCGGAAAAATTCAAATTATGCTTGAAGACGATTCTGTTTCGGAGTTTGATATTAAGGAAGTTCAGATGCTTTATTGAAAAAGGTGCTGAGATTCTGAGGTACTAAGGTTCTGAGGTTTTGCTTTATAGTCGCTAATAAAAAGAATAAATTTTGTGCGTTAGCGCCTTTGTGGCAGTTTACGCTTTTACTAAATTTTCTTTTTTCGGTACTATTTTTCTGTTCCAATAAACAATATAAATTGTTCCTAAAATAGAAGGCATCATCCAGGAAATTATATTACCTATTCCTATTCCGGCAACTATAAAAGCTGTAATTGAAGCTATTAATGCGCCAACCATTTTTCCGATATGCTTGGAAAGCCACTTCTTATTAAATTCTGAAGCATTCTTGTAAAAAATAAAATCTTTTGTGGTCATAAAGAGGCCAAATCCGCCGAAAAAGGTAAATAAAATGCCATTTTCAATTGCGTTTAACTGGCAATATAGTCCGATAGAAATCATTACTACAGAAAAGAACAACATACTTCCGGAAATTAATTTATCTATAAAATCAGCTTTCGATTTGTATTTGAAGGATGAAGCCCTGTTTCCGGAAATCACAAGATAGATGGTAAATAATCCGATCAAAAATAAAAAGATATTCTGATGATTAGGTAACCAACAAATTGGCAAAGAAATAAGACAGCTGGTCAACATGCCAATGGTGAATAATTTTCCCATTTTTTTATGTAATGAACTTCCTTTCTTTACTAAAACGCTTCCTATTCCCGTCATTAAACCGACTCCTCCAAAAAAAGCATGAATGTAAATTAAAATCTTAATCGTTGTTTCCATTTTAGTTTGTGTTAGTTTTATGGATCAAACTTCGATTAATTATTTTTTCTGCTATAATTTATAATTCCCAACTGTTGTTTTTTGAGGATGGAGTGTGGGTTTTGCCGCAAAGTCGCTAAGCCACAAAGAAAATTAAACTTTGCTCCCGAAGCCTCGGGATCGAGACTCTACGAGATTATTCTAAATAAAAACTTTGTGTCTTAGTGTCTTCGTGGCTATAAAAAAGCCCAATCATAAGATCAGGCTTTTAAAATTTTATGTAAATCGTGAATTAACAATTAACAATTTATAATTCACAATTATAATTTAGTCATATTGTTGGCTAAAGTTTCAATGAATTTACTGATTGGTCCTTTGATCATCATCGCCATCATAGCATTGAATTCTCCTTCAAAGAATAATTGTACAGCACTTTCTGAATCAGAAATACTATCAATATTAGAAGTCAAAGTAAAAGGAAGTTTATCACTTGCAGCTCCTAAGACAATTTGACTTGGTGCTGTTTTTTCCTTCATTTTTAGTTTTATTTCCGGCATACCTTTCAATCCAAAAATGAAAGCATCTTCGCCAATTACTTCAAATTTAGCGATATTATCCGGCATTAATTTTTCAAAATTCTTTACATCAGATAATTGATCAAACAGATCTTGAGCTGATTTCTGAACAGTAACTTTTGGACTTTCTAAGTTCATATTTTATTTTTTATTTTTTTTACCGCAAAGTGCGCAAAGGTTTTTTTTATATTGTAACTAAAATAAATTCCAATTTTTAAATTCCAAATTCCAATTCTTTTTGAAAGTCAATCTAAAATCTACAATCAAAAATCTAAAATTACTCCTGTCCCCAGGTTGATGGAATTGCGTTCCATTCCTGCAAAGTAGACTGTTGCTCTTCTGTAATATATTGTTTCTGAACCGCTAATTCCAATAAATTTTCGTAGTTGCTCAACGTATATAAATCAATGTTTGCGTTTTTGAAATTTTCTTCGGCAACACCAAAACCGTAGGTAAAAATCGCTGCCATTCCTTTAATATTGGCACCTTCATTACGTAAAGCTTCAACAGCCATCAAACTGCTGTTTCCGGTACTAATTAAATCTTCAACAACAACCACATTCTGGCCTTTTTGTAAAAAACCTTCAACCTGATTTTGTCTTCCGTGTTTTTTAGCTTCCGGGCGCACATATACAAATGGCAATCCAAGGCTTTCAGCAACCAGAATTCCAATTCCAATAGCTCCAGTGGCCACTCCGGCAATTACATCTGGTTTCCCAAATTGTTTTTCAATGTTTTTCGCAAATTCATCACGAACATAATTTCGGATGATCGGAAATGAAAGAATTAACCTATTATCACAATAAATAGGCGATTTCCATCCAGAAGCCCATGTAAAAGGATTTTCTGGATTCAATTTAATTGCATTTATTTGCAAAAGCAATTCGGCTGTTTTTTCGGCAGTATCTTTATTAAAAATCATAATACAAATGTATAAAGTTTTTGTGAACGACAAACCACTTTTTTTGACAAATGAAATCTCGAGAGAGACTAATTTTCAATTGTTTCTGTTGGAGAGTATTGATATTGAGCAGCTTATAGTGAAAATATTTCAAAATAAAATTCAAAAGGCTTATTTATATCATCCCGACGAAAGAGAGATTATGAAGACTCTAAAAGCTAAAATACCAGTTAGTAAAGCGGGAGGAGGCTTTGTGTACAATAAAAAAGGCGAAGTTTTATTCATTTTTAGAAACGGAAAATGGGATTTACCAAAAGGCGGAATCGAAAAAGGTGAAGAAATTGAAAACACGGCAATGCGCGAAGTCGAAGAAGAAACCGGCGTAGGCAAACTCCGAATCGTAAATAAACTCCAAAAAACATATCACGTTTTTAAACGAAACGGTAAATACAAACTCAAAATTACCCATTGGTTCGAAATGTTTTCTGATTTCGAAGGAACTCCACAAGGTCAAATCGAAGAAGGAATTGAAAAAGTAGCCTGGCTAAATCCCGATCAAATCAAAGAAGCTTTGAAAAACTCCTACGAAAACATTAAACTGCTTTTTGAAGAAGAGAGTAAGATTTCTATTGAAGAGTAGTGTAGAAATTAGAGGCAAGAAACAAGAAATAAGAGGCAAGATAAACTTTGTTTCGATACTTTGTGGTTGATATTAGTTGGTTATATGATCTAAAAATTTAATTTGTACTTTCGTGTATTAGAGTAATCACCTAAATAGATTGTTATGTCATTTCAAGGATATTTAAAAACAATTAAAGAAAAGACGGGAAATGGTCCGGCCGAATTTAGAGCTTTAGCAGAACAAAAAAGTTTCACACAAGACCGAAAACTCAAACCAGAAGTAAAAGCAGGAGACATTGTTAACTGGCTTAAAGAAGAATTTGATTTAGGCCAAGGACATGCAATGGCAATTTATGCACTGCTTAAAGGTATAAAAGACGAGAATAGCCAGTGATTAATTGAGTTAATTATTACCTGAAAGTACAAGATAATTTGTGCCTGCCACCACTTAAAAAAAGCCATAATCAACTTTACATTCATTAGGCCTTTTTTTAAATGCTGTCGGGCTATCCGCTCCGCCGTGGCGGATTGCTTCTATCTCTCATGCGGAGCTACACTTTATTGTTACTTACTGTTTTAAGTTCGTGAGAATTTCTCACAGTTAGAGTTTACTTTCGCAATAAATACATCGACATCATCGACGAATAATAATAACATTTTTGGATTTTTTACGATTCCAAAAGGTAAACTAACTGATATACTGTTTTTACATTCAATAGCGACATTATGAGGTTCTAATTTGCCTAATAGTGCAAACTTTACAAGAGTTCATTACTTTTCTCATAATCTCCTTCAAATTTGCTTATTTTTTTCTATGGAGCTAATAGGAATTTCTAACGAATTGAAAAGACCGTACCTGATTAAAATTTTATCTGATGAAATAAGATGTCTTCTAAAAATTATTGCTTTTAAATGTCCTGTTAAATTAATTAATAGATAAATATGTAATATCAAAAATACATCGGCAATTGAAGCGAGCATTAATCCAATATAAACGGCACTGACACCACTATTTTTATATCCTGAATATTGATTCTCAGAAGTTTTATTGCCTGACCATTTAATAAAACAGTAATAGAAAGAACATATCTCGAAAGCGATTATTGTATTTAACTTTTTAAACTTAAATGATTCTTGCAAAGAATTAATGATGACAGAATAATCATCCTGATTTTCAATATCGATATGTTTTATATTTCTTTTAAAGTTCATTATTAAATGAACAACAGTCCAGATTAGAAACAAGAGAAACGCAATGTTGAAATAAATTTTCCAGTCAAAAATTATCTTGAAAAAGTTTCCATTCATCGGAAACAAGTAAGGCGTCGTTTTGAATGCCAGATAAAAAACAAACCAAAACGTAAATTCTGTTTGTTCTCTTGTACTCAAAAAATAATATATGATGGAGCTACAATAAAGAAGAGAGCTGTTAAAATTGAAAAAATGAAAGAGGGCTGTTTTTTGGTGTAAAACAGAAGTCTATTACTAACAGCATAGTTTCTATCATTCCAAAAATAAGAAGAGAGTTGTATTTTTTTACCATATTTTAATTTAACGATTTGACTGTTTTGCTATTTAAATTGTACAAGAGTTTCATCGATCAAATGTTCGATTGTAAGAAAGTTATTCGCCAGTTCTAAAATGTCCTTTTTAATATTTTCTAAATCCAGTTTTATCCAGCCTTCCATTAAAGTTAATGGACCGTGATTTACACTCACATTTGACCAATCATTCTGATAAACTTTAAAACCTGTTCTAAAAGTTTCAGCAAATTTTCTGCTTTGTATGGAGTAACCTTTTAAATTTCGCAATTTCAAAGCGTGGGTATTGTACATTATTTTTTGTTTCTGTATCGTGCTGTCGTTAATCCAAACCGAAAAAAAGATTCTTGATTCGGCTGTTAAAGGATTTTTAATATCATTTGTCCACGATTTTTTGTACAATTTTAAGCAAGCAGAATCCAGAAAAATGTCAACCGAAACTTTAATTTGTTTTTCATCTAAAAGCTTTAGATCAAGTTGATCTGCTACTTTTTGAAAATGGTTTAGAAAGAAAGAAATATCCATTTTGTTTTAGCTTTTTTATATTTACCACCTAATTAGATTTCCTATCAAATATAAAGTATTGTAATTGAATATTTTTATGGGAAGACATACTTAAGTGATTTTTTGAAATTAATTTTCCGATACAGATTTGGGCGTGCCACCATCCCGATAAGAGGGCAAATTACCATGCGCGTATACGCCCTCTTATCGGGATGCTGTCGGGCTATGCGCGCTACTTCGGTAGCCAGCTTCTATCCCTCACGCGATTGTCGCTTTCAAAATTTCGTTTTGGTTTTTACATTACTTTTCATTATCCACTTATTCAAAGCTAATGAAGATAAAAATCCACATAAAGCGAGCAGAATTAAAAATAAACTTCTTAAAGGTCTGACATCAAATGCTTGCAAGGGAAAAGTACTAGTTAGAATTAAAAGAGAAAATGCGATCCAATAAATATTTCTTTTGAAAAATTCCAGATAAAAATTAAACGAAAGAATAGAGAATATAAAAACAATTCCAGTGCAAAAAATGGTCAATCCAAATCCAACTGATCTATGTTGTATTGGATAAAAATGATTAAAACTATAGTGAATAATTGCTAATCCAATAATTTGAATTATTGAAATCAGTAATGCTCTTAGAATCTTTTTAATCATTTTCTTTATCTTTCATCATTTTTTTTAAACTATTCAAATGTTTAATATAGTTATCAAGTAAACTTTGGATTTGTTGACTTGCAACAGGATTTGCTGAATGAACATTGAATTTTAGATTTTGTAAATCGAGCCCAGACTTGTAAACTAACCATTTTGCTGCGGCATAACCATCTTCTGCAACAATATCATTCTCATCAAGCCAGCCCTAAATCATTATCAAAACTAATCAATTCCGGAAGCCCATTTTTAAGTATAACTTTTTTAAAATCATGAAAATTCCGAACAATAACAAAATCTTCATCTGTTAGGTTTTTGTAAACCATTTTTACATCTCTAATGTCATCAAGAAAAAGTTTATATGTCATTATTTATTGGTTTGTTTAAAAAAAAGCATTTTTTTTAATTTCATTTATCTTTCAAATTCAAAACTTTGACAAAGATTACACGAACAGCTTTGTGATCTTAACATTTTCTCAACACTTTCAAAGTAATAAAATCTTTGCGCCAATTGCGGTAAAAAAAAATCTACAACACACGATAAACAGGATACTGCATATGAGCCTTTTCATAATAAACAGAATGCTTGTAAATCCAATCCAATTGCGCTTCGGAGTTTTTAGCAAATGCTGTATCAGATTGTTTTTTGGTTTCGAATTCGGCTTTTAAAGCTGGATTATCTTTTAGTAATTTTGCCGCAGTATCTTCAAAAATATATTCTGAGTAATGCTCCTTTTGCTGTAAAATTGGATCAAAGAAATTCCAGTTAAAGAACGAATCAACACCTTCCGGTTCAAAAGCTTCTATTAAGTATTTTACTCCTTTTTGTTTTGTAGAAATGAGATAATCGCCTTTGTCGAAAGCCATTTTCACCATTTTAGAAGTTACGTTCGTATTGTAGTGCATATAATGACCTTCATAGGCATTTGAAAATGTTTTAAAATCCGCAATTTTATAACTTTCGACTTCTATAATGGTATCGTTTTTAAGTTGTGTAAATGAGATATTGTTGTTCTTCAAAAGATCAATTATATTCCAATAACCACGCGGAATGATATAAGCAGACGGTACAACAACGTCTTTTAGTGATTTGAATTCTTTTATATAAGGCACGTCTTTTTTGTACGGTTTACTACGATCGTAATACAAACGATCTCCTGTTGTAGCGTCACTTTTTTTGTATCCGGCTTCATATCCTAAAAACGAAAAAGTAGTGGCTTTTGTGCTATCAAGTTCCCATTTTAAAGTATACGATTTTTTAGGTTGATATTGTTCCAGATTTTTGACACGCAATTCCTTGATTTTTTGATAATTGGCATCAGTAAAATCCATAGTTGATTTCATGTATTCGTAAGTCATTTTTACGCGCTCTGCATACTTTTTTAGCATATGAGTTTCAACCACAAATCCAATCGTGTTGAACAAAGAAGTATAACCCGTTGTATATCGCGGACTATCAACAAACTGTCCAAAACCTTTGTCTGGTGTATCTTTAAAAGAATCTACATAAGGTGTTGTTTCAATTTTCTTTTGTTGTAAATCTTTTACCAAAGCAGGCATCATTACATCATTCATGTAATCACCCAAAACAGTTCCTAATTTATTATGTTGTGTCATAATATAAGTTAGTTTGTATTGATAATCTGAGCCATTGCTGACATGATTATCAATAAAAACATCAGCATTTATTTTCTGAAAAACGGCTACAAAACTCTTCGTATTTCGCGTATCCGATTTCATTAAATCACGGTTTAAATCATAGTTTCTTGCATTTCCTCTAAAGCCATAAATTTCCGGACCATCCTGATTCGCTCTTGTAGTTGAATTGCGGTTTAAAGCCCCTCCAATATTATAAACCGGAATACAAACCAAAACGGTGTTCTTTGGTGCTTTCATTTTGCCAATTGCTAAATCTCTGTAGAATTGCATAGTCGCATCGATTCCGTCAGGTTCGCCGGCATGGATCCCGTTATTGATAAAAAGAACGGCTTTAGTTTTCTGAATTTTATCAAAATCAAATTTCTTATCCGGATTAAAAGTCACCATATGCAAAGGTTCTCCAGAATCCGTCAAACCCATTTCTTTAATCTGAATCGTCGGAAAATCATTGGCTAAAAGTTTAAAATAAGCAATAGTTTCCTGATAAGATGCCGATTGATTTCCATTTCCTTTTTCAAAAAAAGTATCATATTTTTTATTGTTTTGAGCGAAAGTCGTTATGGTGAAAAGTAAAATGGAAAATGTGAAAAGTTTCATGAATTTGGGTTTTTAATAGGAATCAAATATAAAGAAATTAGTTTAAGGTTTTCTTTGTTTCAGGTTTCAAGTTTTTCAAACTTTGTCTATAATTTTACCGCAAAGTTCACAATCCCGAAGCCTCGGGATACGCAAAGTTCACAAAGCTATTCCTATTTAATCTCGCAAGCCACAAGGTCGCAAAGTTGTATTCACAAAGCTTTGCGATCTTAATAAAGCCAATTATTAACGCTCCGGAAAAAAACTTTGCGAACTTTGCGGTAAAATGTCAAAGTGGCTCTATCCTTATTTCAACTTGAAACCTGAAACAAAGAAAACCTGAAACAACTTTTTTTACCTACTTTTGCAAAATGAATAAAAAACACCATTCCAACAACATACTTTCGAATTTAGGAATTGAGAGCCTAAACGAAATGCAAGAAGTTGCTCAAGACGCAATTTTAAACGATAACAATGTTTTACTGCTTTCTCCAACAGGATCCGGAAAAACATTGGCTTTTTTGCTTCCGGTTTTAGAATTATTACAGCCTGAAATTCTTTCGGTTCAATGTTTAATTTTAGTGCCTTCGCGTGAATTAGGGTTACAAATTGAGCAGGTTTGGAAAAAAATGGGAACGCAATACAAAGTCAATATCTGCTACGGTGGACATTCAATTGATACTGAAATCAAGAATTTAAGTAATCCGCCGGCAGTTTTAATTGGAACTCCAGGTAGAATTGCAGATCATATTGACAGAGATACTTTTCGCACCGATAAAATCCAGACTTTAATTTTAGATGAATTTGACAAATCATTGCAATTGGGTTTTCATGAACAAATGTCATATATCATTGGAAAATTAACGAAACTGAATAAACGAGTTTTGG
This sequence comes from Flavobacterium sp. Root420, assembly GCF_001427905.1. GTDB lineage: Bacteria > Bacteroidota > Bacteroidia > Flavobacteriales > Flavobacteriaceae > Flavobacterium. The sequence goes on along the minus strand of NZ_LMEF01000001.1, from coordinate 326,944 downwards.
TTTCGGCTACTTCAGATATTGAAATTCCGAGATATACCAGGGTGGTCAATCCAACGGTTTTAGATTTTATTCCGGAAGAAGAAGAAAAAGCAAATCTATCGATGAAAATGGTAGTTTCGCCAGCAAAAGATAAATTAGAAAGTTTGTTCAATTTGATTTGTTCACTGAAATCACAATCGGCTATTATATTTTGTAACCATCGTGATGCAGCAGAACGTATTAGTGATACTTTAAACGAAAAAGGAATCTACGCAACGTATTATCATGGCGGAATGGATCAGGACGAGCGTGAGCGCGCTTTGATTCAGTTCAGAAATGGAAGCATGAGTTATTTAATTACTACCGATTTAGCGGCCCGCGGCTTAGATATTCCTGAAATGAAACACGTAATTCATTATCATTTGCCTTTGAAAGAAGATGAATTCACACACCGTAATGGTCGAACCGCACGTATGCAGGCTTCTGGAACGGCATACATTATCATCCACGAAAGTGAAAAAAAACTGGATTATATCGACTACGGAATGGATGTTTTGAAAGTAGAAAACACTACAACATTGCCAAAACCACCAGAATACCAAACCATTTATATTAGTGGCGGAAAAAAGACAAAACTAAATAAAATTGATATTGTTGGATTCTTTTCTCAAAAGGGAAAATTGGAAAAAAGTGACTTGGGATTGATTGAAGTGAAAGATTTTATTTCATTTGCAGCAGTACGATACAATAAAGTAAATGACTTGCTGAAAAACATTAAGGATGAAAAAATGAAAGGCAAGAAATTTAAAATTGAAGTTGCCAGAAAGGTAGTGAAGAAGGAAGAAGAAAGATAGTTTTTTGTTTCAAGTATCCGTTTTCAGGCTTTTTTGAAGTTAATTTGATATAAATTTCAGAACCTAATCACCCATTTTTAGTGATTTTTGTAGTAAAATTTTTTCTTTTTTTTAACTTTTCGATGCCTTTAAAATCAAGATTTTAAAGAGTTTTCTTTGCTCTTTTAGACGATTGTGTGTGCGTTAGTTTGTTGATTTTCAATATTTTAATTTGTTATTGTACTCGTGTTAAACCAATTTCAAACAACAATCTTAATCTTTTGTTAATAAATTAACCGGTAACGCTTTATTTTATCATAATTTCTGCGTTTATTGTGCTAGTAAATAATAAACCCCAAATTAATTATGAAAAGAATTATTACGATTGCCGTTTTATTGTTGAGTGTTGTCTCTTTTGCACAAATTAAAGTTCTTGAAACTGTTCCGGTTGAGAAGTTAGGAAAAGTAAATAACAACTACATTCAGAAAATTGGAGATGAATACACAGTATATTACACGAGTATTCAAAACGATGATGAAGAAGGTTCAACTTTGAGAAAATTTACGTTTAAAAACGTTAATAACGATTACGCAAGTCTTTACAGTATTATCATGAATGGTTTTGGTGCAAATCCATTATACGATATCAAATTAGAATTGCCAAACAATTATATTTGGTTGCATTACACAGGAAGTGTTATTCCTGAAAAAGCTACAGTTCAGTTTATGGTTTCAAGCAAAGAAGCTTCTTCAGCAACAAGTAGTGTTTCTGAGCCGTTCGTAAAAGATCAGATTAGTAAATTATTTCAAAAATAATTTCCCTTAAGCATAAAAAAAGCTGTTCGATCGAACAGCTTTTTTTATGCTTAAAAAGTTATGGGTTAAGGGCAAAAAGTTATGAGGCAAAACCTTTGAACCTTTGTTGCTCTGTACCTTTGAATCTTCAAAGATTAAATTTTCTTCACGTACTGTGTGATAATCACAATTTGCTGACCATCTACTTTTCCTTCGATGTATTCGGCATTTTCATGGTCTAAGCGGATGTTTCTAACAGCTGTTCCCTGTTTGGCAACCATACTTGAACCTTTTACTTTCAAATCTTTAATTAAAACTACAGAATCTCCATGTTCTAAAATGACTCCGTTGCTGTCACGGTGAATCAGTTTGTTTTCATCGTCTTCACCTTCTCCTGTTGCTTGCGCCCACGCCAACGTATCTTCGTCTAAATACATCATGTCTAATAGTTCCTGAGGCCATCCTGCAGCGCACATACGGTTTAACATTCTCCACGCAACCACTTGCACGGCAATATTCTCGTTCCACATACTATCGTTTAGACATCTCCAGTGATTTAGATCTACATTATCCGGATTTTCAATCTGGTCAATACAAGTATTACAAGCTAATATACTTTCGTCAAGTCCGCCTTTTTTAGTTGGCAATACCTGATATACTTTTAAGTTTTCTTCTGCTCCACAAAGTTCACATTTAGATCCGCTTCGTTTGTTCAATTCTCTTTCGATACTCATTATATTTTATTTTTTTGCCGAAAGTACCGTTAAATACTACCTTTTGCAAATTATACCCTGATGATTAAGTTTATTTGTCTCGTTTTACTTCAAAAATTTTCTTTTCATTATAAAGATTTAGCATGTTTTTTCTGGAAATGCTATATGTTTTTTTATAATTTTCGGCTAAATCAATCTTATAGACATCTGTTTTTAAATCTATTTCCATTTCATTTAAGAAAATAATCAGACTATCTTTTGAAACTTTATCAATTTTTATAGTTGTGTAATGTCCTTCAGCGACTGAATTTAGAAAATAGATATCTCCGACTTTTGGATCTTTAATAAAAGTTGCTGTATCTAAGTCAGTTTGGTGTGAACTGTAGAAAGCCATTCCAATAATAGCAGCAATTACAAACAATCCTGAAAACATCCAGATAGGTGTCTTCGCTTTGTTTTTTTCTTTTTCTCTTTCTAATTTTTGCTGAATTAGTGATGGCAATTCTACTTGTTCGAATGTTTTTTTGCAAGACTTACATTCAGCAAAAGTTAATTTTTTGATTGGAAAAAAAGGTATCAAATACAGGTGTGCATATTTTCCAAATACACTGTAAATCATTGACACATTTGTGTTGCAATTTGGACAATCTACATTAATTATTTGTCCATTTTTTAGATTGGTAGCTTTGGTTCCGTAATAAAATATCATATTTAGTTTTTTGGTTAGTTATGCAAAAATAGAGATATAGGTTACTTTTCCAAATTTATGTTATTAAATTACTTCTTCACTCGAACCGCATCAGGAACCAGCATTTCATATTCACCGCCATTACGTAATACATCACGAACAATACTTGAACTTATATAAGAAGTTTTTGCTGCAGTTAATAAAAAAACTGTTTCAATTTTAGAAAGGCGTCTGTTGGTGTGGGCGATGGCTTTTTCGAATTCGAAATCAGCTGGGTTGCGCAAACCTCTTAATATGAAATGCGCTTTTTCCTTGTGTGCCAAATCTATTGTCAATCCTTCGTAAGTGATAACCGAAATTTTCGGCTCATCTTTGAAAGTTTCTTCGATAAAACGTTTTCTTTCTTCAAGTGAAAACATGTATTTTTTTTCAGCATTGACACCAATGGCAATTACAATTTCGTCAAAAAGAGAAATTCCTCTTTTGATAATATCTTCATGACCGAGTGTAATAGGGTCAAATGATCCCGGGAATATGGCTTTTCGCATTTTTTTTCTTTTAAGGTTCAAAGCTACAAAGGTGCAAAGGCACAAAGGCTTTTATTTTGTTATTGGAATTTGGATTTTTTTTTATGTTATTCTCAATGTTTTTATAGCCGGAACCCATTCGTCTTTTTGACAAACTTTGCATTTTGCAGTTCCTTCTTTTTGTTCTTCGGTATGACCGCAAAAAGTGCAGGCATGAATACCATCAGTTATGATTTGTTTGCTTTTGTCGTTAAATAAGGCAGGTAAAATAGGTAAGCCGTACTTTACATCTTTATCTTCGTAAAAAAATACGCTAACTTCTCCGCTTGTTTCCAGAAACGCATGTTTTACCTGACCCAAATGTTCAATTGATCTTATTCGAAGTTCTGAGAAAAATTCGTCTTGTGCTAAACTTTCTTTTTTAAAAGTCGCTATAGAAAATTTACCATCCTGAATAAGACATTCGGTTTTACCTTCAATAAATTCTTCAAATTTTTTGCTTTTTCCTGTCAACCAGGTTACAGAACGATAAAGAATAATTATTACTAAAAATACAATTGCTGCAGGTAAAATACCCACATCTTCATAAAACATAGGATCTCCGGCCGCAGAGCCTAAAGCTATGATAATCACAGTTTCAAAAATGGATAATTGTTTTACACCTCTTTTCCCTGCTAATTTTAATGTCAGCAATAAAATGATGAACATGACAGTGGAACGAAATACAACTTCTAAGGCAAAATTTGCCGGTAAGTCATTGTAAAATAATCTATTCCATTCGAAGATTTGTTTCATTTTTTTGAGGTGCTAAGGTTCTGAGATACTAAGATTCTAAGGTTTTTTCCATTTCAAGGAAGGAAATATCTGTCGGTTACTCACTTTGCGAGACTTCGACTTCGCTCAGTCTGACAATACTTTTGTACTTAAAAAATTAAGGTTCTGAAGTCTTAGAACCTCAGAACCTTAGTGTCTTAGTAGCTTATAAAAGTGCTAGCTCTATTGCATTGGTGAATAAATCTTCAAGTGAAATTCCGGCTGCTTTTGCTTGTTGTGGAATCAAACTTTCGGTGGTTAAACCAGGAATTGTATTCATTTCAAGCATGTAGGGTTCGTTGTTTACGATGATGAATTCGCTTCTTGAGAAACCTTTCATTTTTAAGACTTCATAGGCACGTTTTGCAGTTTCCCCCACTTTTTGTGTCAATTCGTCCGAAATTCTGGCTGGTGTAATTTCCTGTGACTTTCCTTCGTATTTCGCTTCATAATCGAAGAAATCATTATCAGAAACAATTTCGGTAATTGGCAATACTTTAATTTCTCCTTTGTAATTAATTACGCCGACAGAAACTTCTGTTCCGTCAAGAAAACTTTCGATAATGATTTCGTTATCTTCTTTATAGGCAACTTCAATGGCGATTGGCAATTCGGCTTCTGATTTTACTTTTGAAATTCCGAAACTTGAACCGGCTTTATTTGGTTTTACGAAGCATGGCAAACCTACTTTTTTAACGATTTCTGCCGTATTGATTGCGTCACCTTTGTTTAAATAATATGAAATTGCCGTTTTGATTCCGTATGGTTTTAAAACCGATAATAAATCACGTTTATTGAAAGTTAATGCCGATTGGTAATAATCGCAGGAAGATTGTGGAATTCCTAATAATTCGAAATAAGCCTGCATTAATCCGTCTTCGCCCGGAGTTCCGTGAATGGCGTTGAAAACACAGTCAAAAGTGATTTTTTGATCGTTTACAGTAACAGAAAAATCATTTTTATCAATAGCGTATTCGGCGTTGTTTTCATCTACATAAACCCATTTTTCTTTAAAAATATGAATACGGAATCCGTTGTATTTTGTTTTGTCAAGATATTGATGAACGACGTTTCCTGAGATTAGAGAAATTTTATATTCGCTTGAATACCCGCCCATGATAATGGCAATATTTTTCATGTTTTACTGTTTATTTGTTTAATCGAAATGTTGTTTTTATTGTTTAATTGTTTAGTCGGGATCTTCTTTTGAAAGAGAGTGCCCTAGCCCCGATAGAGGCGGTATCCTTTTTTGAGGCGATTTTTCATCGCCGATAAAAAGATATAGCCGAAAGCGAGAAATAGCTCCTAATAATTGAAATTCCAATTTTTGAAATTCCAAATTCCAAAAATCTACATTTTCAATAGGGATGCCAATTTGATACTTTCTTGTCTAAAACAAAATTATCATTTTTTTTGAAACGAAATAGCTTTATCTTTGCGACTAATAAAAATAAATTTATGAGTTTACGTCAGTATTTAACAAGCCGGGTTTTTTTCGTGCAAATTTTAATAGCGTTTGCTATTATTGCTGTTTTAGGTTATTTGTTTATGCATTGGTTGACTTTTACGACTGATCACGGACATGAAATTGAGGTACCGAATTTAGCAAAATTGACTGAAGAACAAGTTGAAGAGAAATTGGACGAATTAGATTTAGATTACGTGCTTTTGGATAGTGTTGATTATAGAAGTCAATTCCCAAAATACAGTGTTGTTGAGCAAGATCCATTGCCGGGAACGAAAGTAAAAGTGGGAAGAAAAATATATATTAAAATTAATTCTTCAGGATTTTCATCTGTTAAAATCCCTGATTTAATTGAGAAAACGTATCGTGAAGCGGTTCCGACTTTGAAAGCACTAGGGCTTGAAGCAGGAACAATTACTTATATTCCGAACCTTGGAAAAGACATGGTTCTGGAGATGCGTTATAAAGGAAGAAACTTAAAAGTAGGAGACCGTGTGCTGAAAGCTTCTAAAATCGACTTGGTTTTAGGAGACGGAAAAGCAACGTATGTAGATGACAGTCAGGCAACAGATAGTTTAGCAGTGCCGGCGACAGAAACCCCAAAAGATGAATAATACTATTGAAAATTTAGATCTGGAAGACGAATTATTCGAACATTTTAGATTTGAAGTCCCTAAAGGTCAGGCGTTTTTGCGTATTGACAAATATTTAATGAATTTGATTCAGAATGCGACACGAAATAAGATTCAGAACGCCGCAACTGAAGGAAACATTTTTGTAAATGATATTCCGGTAAAATCAAATTATAAAGTAAAACCGTTTGATGTTGTAACTGTTATGTTATCGCATCCGCCGTTTGAAAACCATATTCTTCCGGAAGATCTTCCGTTGAATATTGTTTATGAAGATGATGCTTTGTTGTTGATTAACAAAGAGCCGGGAATGGTGGTGCATCCGGGTCATGGAAATTATACCGGAACTTTGGTAAATGCTTTGGCGCATCATTTTGATAATTTGCCAATGAACAGCAGTGAACGTCCGGGATTGGTACACCGAATTGACAAAGATACATCCGGACTTTTGGTTGTTGCCAAAACGGAAGCGGCCATGACCCATTTGGCTAAACAATTTGAAGCTAAAACATCTGAACGTGAATATATTGCCCTTGTTTGGGGGAATGTAGCCGAAGAGGAAGGAACGATTGAAGGAAATCTTGCGAGGCACTTAAAAGACCGTATGCAAATGGCTGTTTTTGCTGATCCTGAAATAGGGAAACCTGCGATTACACATTATAAAGTTTTGGAGCGTTTTGGTTACGTAACTTTGATTTCGTGCAGATTAGAAACCGGAAGAACACACCAGATTCGTGCACACATGAAACATATTGGACATCCGTTGTTTAATGACGAACGTTACGGAGGTCATTTGATTTTGAAAGGAACTACGTTTACCAAATACAAACAGTTTATTGAAAATTGTTTCAAAGCGTTGCCACGTCAGGCTTTGCATGCAAAAACACTTGGTTTTGTACACCCGAATACAGGCGAAATGATGCGTTTTGATACAGAGTTACCTCAGGATTTTCAGGATTGTATTGAGAAATGGCGTAATTATGGAAAGACACATAGTATTGAAGACGAGGAAAATTAATTAGATAATTTGTCAATTAGAAAATTAGATAATTTCTTAAACACAAATTCCACTAATTTACACGAAATTAATCTGTGTAAATTAGTGGAATTTGTGTTTTACTTATTATTTATTCAATCGTTTTAATGGTCAAATCTATTATTTTGGCTTCGCCGTTGGTTAAGAAACCTAGTTTTCCTTGTTGGCTCAGCTTGCTTTTTTCGATGGAACATTCTAAGAAAGTTTCATTATTAACTGAAAAATACAGTTGCTTATTGGCGACTCTAATTTTAACCGAATACCATTTGTTATTTTCTAACTTCATTGGTTTTTTGAATAAAGTCGGGCCGCCGCGTTTGCCATATTCATCACTGTTTTTATTGTAAGACCCTTTTCCTATCACGATATTTTGATCGATTTTATAGAGATACGTTCTGATGTATTGCTCTTTATCAATGTTTAGCATTATCTCAAACAAAGATTCTTTGGTCATGTTGACTTTAAAATCGATTTCATAATTTTCAGGAAGCTCCTTTTTACTTTCTATAACGCCCCAATGCATTGATCCTCCTGTTCCGATTAAGGTATCCTTTTGCAACAACCACTCTTTTGGATTAAAATCCCAATCTGATTTGAATTTAGAAATTTTGGAGATTTTGTATGCTTTATTTGCTGTCGAAATTGTCGTAGAACACGAAATAGTTAATAATACTATTATTAATATAGCTATTGATTTAATTTTCATCGTTTTTAGTTCAATTCCGAATGATATTTTATTTTACCAATCGATCCTGTTTCCATTGGTAATAATTCAAAAACAGAAGTAGGAGCGAGGCCGGATTCGATTCGGTGCGACACATATAAAATACTCACGTTTGTTTCTTGTTTTATTGTATTGATCAACTGGATTACCATATCTACATTTTCGTCGTCCAGACCTTCTACAGGTTCATCCAGAATCAATAAAGGCGGATGTTTTAAAACGGCACGAACAATTAATCCGACTCTTTGCTGACCGATAGAAAGATCAATGAAACGTTTTTTTCTTAAATGCGTCATTTCGATTACCTCAAGCCATTGCGAAACAATTTGTTTTTGATGCGTGGTTGGCTCAATATAAAGTCCGATGGAGTCGAAGAAACCGGAAAGAATCATTTCTTCTAAAGTGTGGCCTTTCTGGAATAAATCGGTCATTGAAGTGGTGAAGATTCCGATTTGTTTTTTGATGTCCCAAACGCTTTCTCCGGTTCCTTTTTTTCTTCCGAATAAAAATAAATTCTGACCAAATCCTTTTGGATTATCTCCGGTAATTAAAGATAAAATCGTGCTTTTTCCAGAACCATTTGGACCAATTAACTGCCAGAACTCACCTTGTTTTATCGTCCATGAAATGTTGTCTACAATTTTTCTGTCATCGTAACTTACAGAGACATTTTCCATTTTGATTAATACGCTTTCATGGAAAGAATGCGGTTCAATCGCTTTTGGAATCGCAGCTGTATTTAAGGTTTTAAAATGATGGTCTTCTACTTTTGGAATGGGATGTAATTCAAATGAATTGTCTATAATTTGTGCTTTATTAGGAACAAATTGAAGCACATCAACAACACGATTTACAATTTGAATGATCGCAATTATGTTAGCTAAATCCTTTAAAGATTCGGCTAAAACAACTCGTGAAGCCTGATCTAAATGATCAAAAGGATTATCAAAAATGATAAAACCAGGTTTTTGGTTGATGCAGTATTTTAAAAATTCTTTTTTTCGTTCTCCCGATGAAAAAGTTCGGAGTTGTCTGTGTGATTCCGGAGAAGCTTCTACCGAATCATATTGATATTCTTTTTCAATGAATTTTTCAATGGCAATGTCTGAAAACAGAATTCCTTTTTGGTTGTTAAAAACGGCTAATTCTCCTTTGGCATTGCCGGAAAGTAATTGATCTATAAACGCTTTTTTATTTACTAAGTTTGATAAAAGGATATCCCAATGTTGCATTTTTGTATTTTAAAAATAATTATTCTTTTTCTCGTGTAAACATTTCGCGATCGTTTCGCGACCACTCGCTCCAGGATCCCACATAAAGTTTCGGAATTTCAATTCCGGCATAATCCATTGCTAATAAGGTATGACAGGCTGTAACACCCGAACCGCAATGTACAATTACATTCTCAGGTTTTGTATCGCCTAAAAGGGCAGTGTATTTTTTATTTAAATCTTCATTTGATTTATAAAATCCATCTTCCTTTAGATTTTCACTAAACGGAACATTGATTGCGCCCGGAATATGTCCGGCAATCAAATCCAGCGGTTCTGTGAGACCATCAAAACGATTTTTATCCCTAACATCAATTACTATGTTTTTGCTGTTATTTCGGGCCTTTTCAACCTCTTCAATATCAGCTACAGCCAATTTCCACTCTGAAACTTTATAGTCAGTTGGAGTGAAATCTTCTAGTTCTGAGCTTAAAGGAAAACCAGCATTTATCGCTTCCTGCAAACCGCCATTTAAAACCTGAACTTTTTCATGTCCGATTGCTCTCAACATCCACCAAAATCGTGCTGCAGCGTTTGAGCCGTTTTTATCATCATAAATGACAACGTGACTTTTGGGAGAAATTCCGAGATTAGAAAGGACCTCAGAGAATTTTTCTAAAGAAGGAAGTGGATGCCTGCCACCATTTGAAGGATTATCAACAGTTGCTAAATCACGATTTAAATCTACATAACGAGCATCTTTTAAATGTTCTTTTTTATAGTTTTCTTTGGCAGTGGCTCCGGCTCTGGCATCAATTAATACAATTTCAGATGAATGCTGTAATTGTGTTAATTCTTCGGGATTTAGTATAGGAGAAAGTTTATCTGACATTTTTTGAATAATTTATTTTTTTGAATTTCCGAACAATTGCAATGCATTCAGAATTAATTTGTTTTGATTCTCATTTTGAAAAGTATATGAAAGCGTTTTATTCGTTCCGTGTTCGTAGTCAATATCATTATGTCCCATGTTGACGTAGAGCATTTTATATTTCTTATTGGTCCAAACAACAGGATAATAGCCACTATGCCAAATTTCGTGCGCTTTTGGCCCGGTGCCGAGCGGAAAACTGCTTTCATCAATCGCTAATAGAATTTTGATATCCGGATTTTTCATCAAATCGTTGCTCCATCGGTACCATTCGTTAGGTTGTGATGAAAAAGTTTTAGGAAGTCCTTTTGTTATCGGATCTTGATTTTCAACTCTTAAAATTGCCGATGTTGGTCGCCAGGTATTGCTTCCGTATTCGCCTGAACCAAGAAAAGTGTTGTGATACCAATCCCAGTTTTGAGGATAAGAAGAATCGTTTAAGGCAAAAGCAGAAAAGTGAAAGCCGATGAAAGCACCGCCGTTTTCCATATATTTCTGAAAAGTTTCTCTTTGACTTGGTGTTTCCGGTCTTGTGTCTAAAAATAAAATGACTTTATATTGGGACAAAAACTTAGCATTCAGATTGTCCCAATTGCTGGTTGAATCGTATTCAAAATGATTTTCTTCAGCGATCTTTGGAAACCACGTATTAGCTTCGTGAACAAAGCTGATGTGTGCCTGATCATTTTTTGCTGTGTAAAAAGCAATCACCTTAAATTTTGGATTCCCTTTTTTAGACTGTGAGAATCCTAAAAAGCAGATCGAAAAAAGAACAATCAGAATATATTTTTTAGACATAAGATCTATTTTTGTCAGACTAGCCTGGAATTTTTTCGATTAATATTTCATTTCCTGCCAGATCAAAATAAGTACAAGTCATTTCGATAATATCAACTCTCCATTTTGCAATTCCGCATTGTCCGCAATGATTGCAAAAAGTCATATAATCGGTTTCGCCATGTTGGTGTTTTACTAATAATTCAATAAATAACTCTTTATTTACATTGGTTGAAATTCCTATTATAGCATACTTTTCTTCAGAGGCAACGGTATAATTATTAACACCATAATATTCTGTATGTCCATCAGTTACAAAGGTGTCGTAACCTTTCACGCCCAGAATAATCAGATCCTGTATATAATTTGGAAAATCGGCTCCACTTTTTACTTTAGCATGTGCTTCTTTTATTTGTTCTATTGTAAACATATTATTTTAGTTTTAGATTAGTAAAGTTTTCGCCACGAATTCACAAATTTTATTACTAATCTAATTCAATATAATTCGTGAATTCGTGGCGAAAAAAAATAAATTATTGTTTCAAAAATACAATTAATGGTTTTATAAATTGATCGAAAGATTCAATATGAGGTAAATGTCCTGTGTTTGGTACTTCGACTAATTTTGAATTCGGAATCGCTTTTTGTGTTTTCTTACCTAATTCGGCATAGTTTCCCATTGTTTTTTTGACTTCTTCAGAAACTAGATTTTTGCCTAAAGCCGTTTTATCTCTTGTTCCGATGATTAAAAGTGTCGGGCTTTTTATGTTTTTAAATTCGTATACAACAGGCTGTGTAAAAATCATATCATATAAGAGTGCCGAATTCCATGCAACGCGATTATAATCCGGAGCTGAAGTCCAACCGGCGCTAAGCTCGGCCCACTTTTGGAAATCGGCATTCCATTTGCCATCATAATAGTTTTCCATTTGGTATTTTTTGATAGCCTGATAATTTTGTTTTAATTCTGATTCATACCACCAGTCGACAGGTTTGTAAGGTACAACCAATTTCCAGTCTTCTAAACCAATTGGGTTTTCCAAAACTAATTTTTCAGTAGTTTCAGGATACATCAAAGCAAATCTAGATGCGAGCATTCCGCCCATCGAATGCCCAAGAATAGTTGTTTTTTCAACTCCTAAATGATCTAATAATTTCTTGGTATTCTCGGCTAATTGCTGAAAAGTATATTGAAAATTATCTGGTTTGGTTGATTTCCCAAAACCAATCTGATCCGGAACAATAACACGGAAACCTTCTTTAGTTAAGGCTCTAATAGTAGTTTCCCAATAAGCTCCGTTGAAGTTTTTGCCGTGAAGCAAAACAATATTTTTCTTATTATATTTTTCAGGAATTATATCCATATAGGCCATTTTTAAAGATTGGCGTTGATTGCTTATTTCTATAAATTTTACCGGAAACGGATATTCATAATTCGTTAAGTTGATATCTAATGACTTAATATTTCCTTCTTGAGAAAAACAGAAAACAGGAAAAAACAATAAAAGAAGTTTTATAATTTTCATTTTTCAGACTGATTTAGGATTAAGAACTATAAAATTACCGTTAACCATTTTGAAATGCAAAAATTAAAGTCTTAAAGTTATCAGAAAATTACATGAAAAATGATTCTATAGTTTGACTATTTATTTGGAATTTTAATTGAATGTAAGAAGTTGATTGCTAAAATATTACACTTAATCGAGTAATGTGGTAATTTGCAGAACTTCTTTTATTAACAAGAAAAATAGATGTAAATTAGAGTAAGAATGTTTGTCAGCTAAATTTGGTATTATGAAAAAAACAATACTATTACTCTTGCTTACAGTCCCCACATTTGCCCAGGAAATCAACACATTTGATTTCGCCGTTATAAACTCTACATTAATATCTGCAAACATCGACCTCGATAAAGGCCGGAGCGTTGTTGCGGCCAATGAAAATCAATATTCAGCCTATTTTCAGTATGCATTTAATATGTGTGATGACGATATTATTTTTGGTGCCGGAATCGATAAATCGGAAATTGACCGAACCTATATTGGTTATATTGGGAAAATTTGCGGCAAGTTCAGAGCTACGATTGGTATTGGTTATCTCGAATCGAGAAGCGGTTATGACGGAACTTTTACCGGTTTTAGTGTTTCCTGGCATTTTTCTGAAAACACTTATATTGGAGGAAATTTGGAGAACCTGCATTCGACAAGTGTCGATTATGAAACGGATGAAAGCTTTGATTACTATAAAAAACTAGTGCCGAAGGTTTTTGGAAGTTATGAAGTTATCCCCAACGTTATTGTTTTTGGACAGTTAAGCAGCAGGGTAAATGATATTGCTTTAAAATATCAGGTTCATCGTTTTTCAGCTGGTGGATTTTATTCCGGACATGGGGTAGAAGGCATTTTTGGTACTGTTAACCTGGGGCGTTTTGCGATTTCCTGCAGTACGACTTTTGATAAAGTAAATTTTGGATTGAAGTTTCAGTAATCTAAATGGCACACGGATTTAACAGATTAAACGGATTGACACAGATTTTTTAATGGCGAAATATTTTAGAGATACCTAAATGTATTGAGTAATTCTTTTTATCTAATTTGTTAAATAAAATGTAAGAAAATGGTTGATTCATTGATTTTAATTTTCTGAAGCAGATAAACATTTTTGTTTTATTCCGAAATATATAATGTATTGATATTTAGGTCTCTGAATGCAGGATAGGGCAGGACAGAGTCTCGTTTTCATATAAGTAAATTGGTTATAACCAATCTATAACCTCGTTTATTATGAAAAAAAGTACTTTGACATTTAACCATGTGTTTAAAATTTTTATGATTTGTTGCTTATTTGCCCATCTTGGTAATTTAAATGCACAAACATTAGCGTTTCCGGAAGCAACCGGTTTTGGACGATACACTACAGGCGCAAGAGGCTCCACAAATCCTCAAATTTATTTAGTTACCAATTTAAATGACAGTGGCCCGGGTTCCTTTCGGGATGCCGTTAGTCAGGAAGGAAGATTTGTAATATTTCGGGTAGGAGGTATTGTTAATTTACTTTCCCAAGTTGCTGTAGCAAGTAATACTACTATTGCCGGACAAACGGCAACCGGAGAAGGAATCGTATTTCTAGGGCCACGAGTAACATTTACAGGATCAAACAATACTATAGCGCGATATCTCCGCATTCGTTATGGTGGTACGGTTCAAAATCAGGATGCATCCGGACTTGCCAATGGAGCCAATATGATTTTTGATCACATGACTTTTACCTGGGGTACAGATGAAGTTTTTTCCATTAACTGGGATAGTAAAGGAATAAGTCCCGATAATATAACCATTCAGAATTCTATTATTGGTCAGGGTATGCATCGTCATAATCATTCTGCCGGCGGGTTAATTCAGCCTTCGGGTGGGAAGATTAGTTTAATTGGAAATTTATATATCTGTAATAAAACGCGTAATAATAAGATAAAAGGTATTAATGAGTTTGTAAACAATGTTGTTTATAATTGGGGGAATTATGGTAATACGTATGGACATACTGAATCTGGAGATGCTTATATTATGGGTGGAGATTCTGCCGGAAGTTCTGATGTAAATATTATCAATAATTATTTTATTGGAGGCCCAAATACAAGCACTTCAATTACGACACCTTTTAATAGAGGAAACGATAATTTTTCTCTTTATGGCGCTGGGAATTATTTTGATAATAATAAAGATGGAATATTAAATGGTACTTTAGTTCCTGCTGATTTAACCGGATACCCTACCGGAGATGCAGCAACAATTCTGTCAACTCCGTATGATTACCCAATGAAAACTCCAACTTTATCTGCTCAAAACGCCTTTGATGAAATCGTTTCCAGCGTTGGGGCTTCTTATCCAAGAAGAGATCAGGTAGATAATTTAATGATTTCAGACCTGAAGTCTAAAGGAACAACAGCCACATATGTTTATGTTCAAACCGATTTAACGACACAGTTTGGTTTTATTAATGGAGGTGCGGGACATGTTTACGGTGCTCCGGCTCCATTAGATACAGATAGTGATGGTATGCCAGATAGCTGGGAAGATGCCAATGGCTTAAATAAAAATAGTGCCGATGCTTTAACATTTAGTACATCGCATGCACCATATCTAAACATTGAAGTATATATTAATGGATTAACAAATGAACCCCCGCCAAATTTCATTATTCCACCATCAAATATAAATTTTACTAATGTAGCTTCAATAGAGACTCCGCCATCCAGCTCTTTAACAATTAACTGGATTGATAGCGCAACAAATGAAAACAACTATATAATTGAGCGTTCTGCAAATGGTACAGATTTTACGGTAATTAGTACACAGGCAGCCAATACTACAAGTTATAATGATACAGGTTTACTTGCAAATACGCTTTATTATTATCGTATTAAAGCAATAAATAGTACAGGGTCTTCGGTATATGAAACGGCAACGATAACTACGCCACCTATTCCATTGCCACCTACGAAAGCGGGTAGTCCGGTTCCGGCTTCAGGATTTAATAATGCAGAACTGACAAGTGGTAACTTAACTTTAAAATGGAGTGGGAGTTCAAATACGGTAACTTATGCTGTATATTTTGGTACATCTTCTTCAAACTTAACCAAATTAGGAGATGTTACTTACTCAGCAAGCCCAACTTATCAGGTTACTGGTTTAAATCCGGAAATAAATTACTACTGGCGAATTGATGCTGTAAATGATAAAGGGACAGCAACGGGCGATGTATGGGCTTTTCGTGCCTTGACACCGGCTCTTGTAGGTCATTGGCCATTTAAAGAAGCTCCACTAGCAGGAGAACAAATTACTGATTTAACAAGTTATGCAAATCATGGCGTATTAGATCCGGCTTTTGACAATGCCACTGTAAGAGTTACCGGAAAGGCTAACAAAGCAATAGATTTTTCAACTTCACCCAATAATACACCGATGGTTAGTATTCCAAATCAGGATCATTTATTATTTGACAGAAACTCGTTTACAGTATCGTTCTGGATGAAAGCCGCACCTGAATTATTGCCAAGCTCTTCTTCGACGAGTATTTATGTTTTATGTAAAGGCTCGTTTACAAAAAATACGACAACAGGTGCAACTGGTAAAAGATACAACATAGAGATCAAAGGTGGTCTTTTGCGTTTTGCCATAGATGATGATATCACTAAAAAAGAAGTAACCACCGCAGCAGCCAAATATTTTACAGGAGAATGGGTAAATGTTGTGATTATGAGAGATATAATTGCTCATAAAATGAGAATATATACAAATGGTGTTTTTTCAGCAGAACTTGATGAAACTGCTGTTACAGGTATCGCCGAAACAAGTGATTTAATAATTGGAAATATTGGAGAAATTGAATTGTCTTCCGGTACAGCACCTGCAGCTTATAAGGGGCAATTTGATGAACTTCAGATCTTTAATTACCCATTAAATGCTACTGAAGTTGCAGCATTATTTACTCAGGAGTTTTTGGATACGGATAAATTCAGCCAAAATAAAAGTACTACGGTTATATATCCAAATCCTGTAAAAGATCAAATATTTATTCAAATTCAGGATTATAATTTATATGATGTGACAGCGACTTTGGTAGACATAAGTGGGAAAATCATCCTAAAAGAAAAAATTGTTTCAAATGGAAATGGAATTTTTGCAGTAAGTGTTGCAAATAAAAATATATCGGGAGTTTATATTTTAAATGTTTCTGGAGAAAATTTAAACAGCAATTTTAAGATTGTAGCAGAATAATATCTTTAATCTATGTAAAAAGCAAAGCAGCTAAAAAAGTATTTAGCTGCTTTTGGTTTTTTATGAAACAAATGAGATTCAATTTTAAAGTCCGACAAAGTCATCACTTTTTGGGAAAATGCTTAAAGCCTCAATAGCAATTTCCGGAGTTGGAGAAGCTAATTTACGAAGCTTGGTATCCATCCAGGCGCCATCAACCGTAATGACAGCACAAAGCGTATCATCTTCTCTTCTGAATTCGTGAATGATTGACCAGCGAGAGGCATCAGCTTTCATTTTTGATGTTTTGGTATGAACGAATATTTTGTCTGAAAGTTTTAATTCTTTTCTGAAAACGCATTCTTCTCTAAATAAAACTGGTCCAAAACCTTGTGTTTGCATCACTCTTAAAGTTAAACCCAGTTCTTCCAGGATTTCGATACGGTGTTGTGCGCCAAAATCGTAATAAGCACTGTGACGAACGTGAAAATTAGGGTCAAGATCTGACCAGCGAAAAGAAATCTCTTTTATAAATGAAGCCATTTTATTGGAATTTAATTTTTATTGTGACTGTTTTTCAGAGCTTAGCCTTTAAAGTACCAGTCATTTTTTAGAAAATCGAAATTACAAATAAAAAATAAAAGAAATTATAAAACTGTAATAATATGAGTGCATATAAAATTAGCTTCTAAAAAAACAGCGTTATTTAATCAAACTAATATTTTTAAGTATAGTTGTCTTATCAGCCGGAGAATTAGTGATTTTTAGCGCTTTTTCGAAATTTTGAATGGCTTTTGTATTGTCAATATCGGTATAAAGATTTCCTAATAAAGAATAATAAAAAGGATTTTCAGTAAGATTTAGTTTTTCAGCTTCTATAATAGCTGCCTGTTTGCCATTTGTTTTGGCTAAAGCAAAAGTTCTGTTTAAAGCAGCAATAGGCGAATATTCTAAAATGAGCAAATGATTGTAAAGTTGCAGAATATTTTGCCATTTTTCAGGAGTATCTTCTTTCTGCGTGTGCCAATAGGCTATACTGGCTTCAAGATGGTATTTTGAAAGTTTGTTTCCGGTTGATGCCTGTACTAAATAAAATTGTCCTTTTTCAATTAATTCCTGATTCCATAATGATTCATCCTGATCCTGATATAAGATCGTTTCGCCATTTTCGTTTGTTCTGGCATCAAATCTGGAACTATGAAAACACATTAAGGAAAGTAATGCGTTTACGGCCGGAAGATTAGTTGTTGGATTTTCGATTAATAAAAAAGTCAATCTCATGGCTTCGGCACAAAGATCTTTACGGAGAATGGTATTTTGCGAAGTCGAATAATAACCTTCAGAAAACAATAAATATAAAGTTGTTAAAACAGTTTCTAATCTATTGTTAATTTCAGAAATGGTGGGCTGTTCAATTTTTATATTGGCTTCTTTGAGTTTTTCTTTGGCTCTATTGATTCTTTTGTAAATGACTTCTTTATTGGTTAAAAAAGCATCTGATATTTCCTGAATTCCAAATCCGCACAATAAATTTAAAGCGAGTGCAATTTGGGCTTCGCCTGAATTTACAGGATTACAAACGGTAAATATCATAGCCAATTGACTATCATTAATATTTTTGTTTGATAAATCAATATCAATTTCTTCTGATTTATTTGCTGTATGTTTTATCTCAACAGAAAGCTTTTGTTCGAAAAGAGCATTTCGTTTCAGGTAATTTTTGGTTTTGTTTTTAGCCACTGTATAGAGCCAGGCCGTTGGGTTTTCGGGAATTCCTTTTATGCTCCATGTTTCGGTTGCCGCCAGAAAGGTATCACTTGTAATGTCTTCGGCAATCTCGATATTTTCGATTCCAAATAAATAACAGAGCACCGAAACTATTTTTCGATACTCTGTTCTGAATAAATTGGGTAAAAGCTGACTTTGCTCCATAATTTTAGTAAAGTGCGATCAGTAATAAAAGTTGATTTAAAAATTAGTGCGTTCCTGTAACAGCCATACGTATTTCGACATTACCGCCTAAATCTAATATTGGGCACCCGTTTGCAATAGCTACAGCTTCATCATAATCTGCTGCTTTTATCATAATTAATCCGCCAATTGACTCTTTGATCTCGGCATAAGGGCCATTGATGACGCTTTTATTTGTAGTTACAATTTTCCCTGCTCCATCCCAGCGTTGCAAAGGTTTTGCCAGTTTGTCCTGCGCTGCAATTCCGCCCAGCCAGTCCTGCCACAATTTTAATGAATCTTGCAATTCCTGTGGTGAAGGTTGCGTTTCTTTGGTGCTAAAATCTCTGCGAAATATTAATACAAATTCGTTCATGATGTTGTTTTTTGATGTTATAAAACTTTGTTTTAATTTTTACTACAGATTTCCCAAATTGAGAATTTATCAACTGAAAAATCTGTAATAAACTATTTTAATTAACCAAATTGACCTACTTTGTAAGTTCCGGGTTCGTTAGGAAAAGCAAGATTAATGCGGTTCCAGGTATTAATGCTTGCGATTGCTAAAGTTAAATCAATTAATTCTTGTTCTGAAAATTCTTTTGCTGCTTCGTTATACACTGAATCTGTCACATCACATTTTGTTAAAGCTTCTGCCCATGCAAATGCAGCTCTTTCGCGATTGGTGTAATAAGAAGTTTCTCTCCAGGCACTTAAACCGTATAATCTTTGTTCTGTCTCGCCTTTGTGTCGTGCATCTTTATAATGCATGTCAAGGCAGTAAGCGCATTTATTGATTTGTGAAACTCTAAAAAGAACTAATTCGATAAGTGATTGCTCTAGTGGAGATTTTTTTAAATACCCGTTAATTGGGTATAGTGTTTTGATTGCTTCTTGTCCTTTTTCGTGAATGTTAATTCGATTTTCCATTTTGTTTAAATTTAATGTTTATAAATGTTGTTATAATGGAATAACAATCGAACTTTCAGAATTGGACAAATTATTTTATTTTTTTTAAAAAATTATTTTTCTTCCTCTTTTATATTTAATTTTTTGACAATCCACGGAAGTGAAAGTCCTTGTCCTACAATGGTTAAAAGCACAACAGCAACAGAAATAAATACTATTGCATTTCGTTCCGGAAAAGGGGTTCCGTCCGGAAGTAATTTTGGCAAACCTAAAGCAATCGCCAAAGAAACGATGCCGCGCATTCCGGACCAGCTGATAATAAAGCTATTTTTGGAATCAAGTAAAGCATGTTCACTGACTTTTCGTTTCTTTTTATCATTCTTTTGAAAAGCTTTTTGCAGGTTTACTTTTTGAAAAAACACCCTTACCATTCTCGTTAATAACGCTACAATAGTAATAATAGCGGCATAACCAATATATGGCAGAATCATATTGTCGTCAATGTCTTTTAAAATGTATCGAAAATTAAGTCCGATGAGAATAAAAATTAATCCGTTTAGAATAAAAATAATGACGTCCCAAAGGTTTTTAGAATTGTTCTTTAAGCTTTCTGGAAAGATTTTATTACTGAAACGTGATATAGCCAAACCTAAGCAGACCACTGCAATTACTCCGGAAACATGTAGATGTTCTGCAATTAAGTAAGTAACAAAAGGCATGAGAAGCATAAAACTAACTGTAACATTTATGTTTTTGCGAACTTTGGTAAGGATGAAAGCCAGAATTTTAGCCATTATAAAACCAACCAGGAATCCACCGCCTAATAAGAGCACAAATTCCAATGTTGCTTTCCAGATTATAAAAGCAGAACCCATAGCGGTTGCTACTGCAAAACGATAAGCAACTAATGCTGAAGCATCATTAATTAAACTTTCGCCTTCTAGTATTGTGATCGTTTTTTCGGGTATAGCGAGGCCTTTTGTTACGTTCACGGCGGCCACGGCATCAGTAGCAGAAAGTATGGCTCCTAGTACAAAGGATAACGGCCAGGTCATACCGGGAATCATATAATGGGAAACTACGGCAATCCAAAAAGTCGTTAGAAAAACGAGCGGTATTGCCAATGTACTTATCGTACTAAGATTAGTTTTAAAATGTTTTGGAGAAATATTAAATGAAGCATCATACAATAAAGGAGGCAGAAATATTAGAAAGATAATCTCCGGATTGATTTCGATTTCGGCCATTGTTGGAATAAAACCAATTCCGATTCCGACAATAACCAACAGAATGGGATAAGGGATTTTTGATTTGTCAGCAAAAGCAGAAAGTCCGATTACAATGGCCAGAATAAAAATGATGATGGTGTAGTTTTCCATTTTTTTTTATCGAATGATATTATAGTTAGTCAAAGTCATACCATCTAGGGAGTTCTTCGTCTTCTGGATCATCTGTTGGAAATATTTTACTAAGTCTGTAAATCATTTCTACTTTAACAATAGGATCTTCTGAGTTTTCAGCTAAATCTTTTATTGCTTCTATAGCTTCTTCAGTTCCAATGCTTTTTAATGCATGTCCGCATTGATTTATAAATTGCCCTGTTCCGGTGCTGTAAGCTTCCAGAAAAGGATATTTCTGCTGAATTGCGATTTTAATTGTAGGCACGCTGGATGGGTGCTGTCTCCATTGTAGGTTATGAATAATATCATCGTATTTTCTATGCCAAGGTTCTAATAGTATTTCGTGAAGCAGATCTATACAGTCATCATCTTCGTCTACTACCCAAAGTAATAAAAGACAAAACTCCATGTCATCGCTATTTTTAGAAGCGATAATTTCTTTTATAATTTTTCTCCCAATTTCATTTTTGGATTCTATTGGAAAAGGGAGGCTTTCTACTATTTCTAATTTTGAGCGTCTGCTTTTTTTTAGGTGTTCTGCGAAATCTTGTCTTAATTTTTCTATCATGGCATATAAGTATGAATTTTGTTTGGCTAAATATAATTATTTTAATATTATTCATACATAAATCTCTAATGAAAATAGGTGCCCCAGCCCCGATAGAGGCGGTATCCTTTTTTGAGGCAATTTTTCTTTGCCTTAAAAAAGATATAGCCGAAAGCGGGAAATAGCTCCTTAAAAAATAAGAAGAACTCCTGATAATGACACCTAACATACTGATATGCCACTCCTGTCAGGTTTTAAAAATGTCATGTTGTCAGATGATTTTTAGTGTGCCGACATGAAAACTGACAATTTACTTTGGTTTTTTATATTGGCACAAAGATTGACTTATGCCACCTGAGTTATAAAATGTATATCAAAATTAAATATATAAAAAATGGGTAAAATAATCGGAATTGACTTAGGTACGACGAACTCTTGTGTTTCTGTAATGGAAGGTAACGAAGCAGTTGTTATTCCTAACGCAGAAGGAAAAAGAACAACTCCATCTATCATCGCTTTTGTTGAAGGTGGCGAAATTAAAGTAGGTGATCCTGCAAAAAGACAAGCAGTAACTAATCCAACAAAGACTATTGCTTCTATCAAACGTTTTATGGGACATTCTTTTGCTGAAATCACTGAGGAAGCAAAAAGAGTTCCTTATTCAGTAGTAAAAGGGGATAACAATACACCACGTGTGGATATTGACGGTCGTTTGTACACTGCACAAGAATTGTCTGCAATGACTCTTCAAAAAATGAAAAAAACTGCTGAAGACTATTTAGGTCAAACAGTTACTGAAGCGGTTATCACTGTTCCTGCTTACTTTAACGATGCACAACGTCAGGCTACTAAAGAAGCTGGTGAAATTGCTGGTCTTAAAGTTATGCGTATCATCAACGAGCCAACTGCTGCTGCACTTGCTTACGGATTAGATAAAAAAGGAACGGATCAAAAAATTGCTGTTTACGATTTAGGTGGAGGTACTTTTGATATTTCTGTTCTTGAATTAGGAGACGGAGTTTTCGAAGTATTGTCTACTGATGGAGACACTCACTTAGGAGGAGATGATTTTGACCATACAATTATTGACTGGTTAGCTGACGAATTTAAAGCTGAAGAAGGTATCGATTTGCGTCTTGATCCAATGTCATTGCAACGTATAAAAGAAGCTGCTGAGAAAGCTAAAATTGAATTGTCATCTTCTGCAGAAACTGAAATCAACTTACCTTATGTAACTGCTACAGCTTCTGGACCAAAACACTTAGTTAAAAAATTAACTAGAGCTCAATTTGAAAAATTAACTGATTCATTAGTAAAACGTTCTATGGCACCAGTTGCTAAAGCGTTGAAAAATGCAGGTTTATCTGTTTCTGATATTGACGAAGTTATCTTGGTTGGTGGTTCTACCCGTATCCCAAGAATTGTTGAAGAAGTTGAAAAATTCTTTGGTAAAAAAGCGTCTAAAGGAGTTAACCCTGATGAAGTTGTTGCAATTGGAGCAGCTATTCAAGGTGGAGTTCTTTCTGGAGATGTAAAAGATGTATTGTTGCTTGACGTTACGCCTTTATCTTTAGGTATCGAAACTATGGGTGGTGTTATGACTATATTAATTGAGGCTAACACAACTATCCCAACTAAAAAATCTCAAGTTTTCTCTACTGCTTCTGATTCTCAACCATCTGTTGAACTACACGTTCTTCAAGGTGCCAGAGCTATGGCTGTAGATAATAAAACTATCGGTCGCTTCCACTTAGACGGTATTCCGCCAGCACCAAGAGGGGTTCCTCAAATCGAAGTTGCTTTTGATATCGATGCTAATGGTATCATCAAAGTAACTGCTACTGATAAAGGAACTGGTAAATCTCACGATATTCGTATCGAAGCTTCTTCTGGATTAACTTCTGAAGAAATCGAAAGAATGAAACAAGATGCTGAAGCTAACGCTGAGTCTGATAAAGTTTTAAGAGCTAAAGCTGAAAAAATAAATGAAGCTGACAGTACTATCTTCCAAACTGAAACTCAGTTGAAAGAGTTAGGGGATAAGCTTACTGACGATCACAAAACTGCTATCGAGTTTGCTTTGACTGAATTAAGATTTGCTCACCAATCTCAAGATCTTGAGGCTATCCAAAAAGGATTAGACAATGTGAACGCTGCATGGAAAACTGCAACTGAAGCTATGTATGCTCAAGGTGATCAAGGTCAACAAGCAGCTCCACAACAAGAGCAATCGCAAGGTGACAATGTTGAAGACGTTGAATTCGAAGAAGTAAAATAATTCTTCTTTTAACAATAATGAAAAACCGGACTAGAAATAGTCCGGTTTTTTTATGCAAAATAATGACCCAGACTATCTCGTAAAGTGTTAGTTAGAATTATTTACAAGGAATGAGGTTTTCCGTACCTTTTTTACAAGTTTTAGTGTTTAATTTGGAAAAAAACAAACTAAAACTTAACCTAAAAACTATGAAGAAAATTCTTGGAGGATTATTGTTATTATCTATTTTGTTTACAAGCTGCAGTAGTGATGAAAACGATGAAAATAGCTCGGTTTCAGCAACTATAAATGAAGTAGAATGGAAGCCAACTAAAATTAATAGTGTTACCTTAATTAAAGTGAAAAGTGCAAAAGCGCAACGTTTTGATATTAGTATTCAGGATAACTCTCAAATGTTGTCTTTAGCATGCGGAAGCGACTTAACCACGGCTGATGCCATGCCATTAAAAGACTATATTCTTGATGAGGAAAATGACGATATTGACGCGTTATTTGTAAACACTTATTTAATTGATGGAAATACTTATACAGAGCATTTTGCCCAAAGCGGAAAATTAACAATTACAGCCATGGATCCTGTGAAAAAAACGGTTTCCGGAACTTTTAGTTTTATAGCAAAAAAAGAAGGAGTGTTACAAACTAAAATAGTTACTCCTGATGTTTTTGACGTAAAAAATGGAGTTTTTACCAATTTATCTTATACTGTATTGTCTGAATAAAACTTTGTATTATATAATTGATGAAACCGGACTAGAAAATAGTTCGGTTTTTTTATGGATTTATGTTTGAACCCGACAGGTTTTTAAAACCTGTCGGGTTTTCTGTGCGGTTAAAAAGGTTTATTTATAAATTAAGAAACTCTTCCAGCGAATCGAAATTTTCATTTTTAGTATGGAAAGTTTTTAATTCTTCAATATTTTTAAATAAGGAAATAACTTTTTCACGTTTTAATTTAGTTGGTTTTTCAGAAAGACAAGTTAGATAAGAACTCCATGGGTATTCTATAGGGTGTTCACAAAAGCCATGATTTACTGGATTATAATGGATGTATTTTATGACAGATTGTAAATAAGTGTTATTGTCAATTAATTTTCTTTTAAAAGGTCGTTCAAATAAGGCACCATGTCTATTATATCCTTTATTTATTGCTTTTGTGTAAGCATTAAATAAATTACCAAAGGATTGATGAACTGGGACTGTTTTATTGACTTCGCCCCCTTTTTGATTTTGAGTAATCTCGTCAAAAGTTTTAATCCTAACCAATAAATGAAAATGCTTTTTAAGCAAACACCACGCGAGCATATCTGCAATTGGATCAATATATTTAGTATATAGAGTTAAGAAATATTCATGGTTTCTGTTCTCCTTAAAAATATTTTCACTGTTAATGCCTCTATTGTAAATATGATAGTATTTTCCAAATTCAAGTGGTTCAATTATTTGCATGTTCTTATTATCGTTATCCAACCCGACAGGTTTTAAAAACCTGTCGGGTTTATTTTTAATAAGTAGTAAAAATATTACAAATAAAAGCAATTCTTTTAAAATTTATCTCTATCAAAATGACATTTGTCATTTCGGGTTCAAAATCTTTTTTGTAATATTACTATATAAATCATTTTGAATGAGAAAGATAAAATACAAAAAAGGACGTAAACTGCAACATACTAGTTTAGAGTATACTGGGATTCATAAAGATCATGAATCAGAAATGCAGCTTTTTGTATATGATGATGCTGATGTTATCGAATATGAAAAATTTACCGTTTTTGCCTTAAATACCTGCATTGATTACACTAAAAATAATTGGCTGAATATTCACGGCTTAAATAATATCGACTTAATTAAGACAATTGGGGAACATTTTAAGTTGGATGACTTTTTATTGGCCGATATTTTAAACACTACCAAAAGAACGAAATTAGAAGAACAACGGGATGTTTTATTTTTTAATATAAAATCACTTTTGCCGTCTGAGTATTCTGATGGCCTTAAAGTAGAGCAGTTGAGCTTTATTTTAAAAGACGGAATTCTGATTTCATTTCAGGAGAAAAGAAGTGATTTTTTTACTCATATACGTGAGCGTCTGCGCATGCATGCCGGAATTGTAAGAACTAAAAAAGTGGACTATTTGCTCTATTTATTATTGGATGCAGTAATGGAAAATTTTTACATTACAATTGAAGACGAAGAAGAGAATATTGAGGAACTGATTGATTTAACCAAAAAGGGAGCAGATCCTGTTATTTTGGAAAAAATTGAGAATCACCGAGATAATTTTAATTTTTTAAAACGTTCTATTATACCGCTTCGCGATTCATTGTATTATCTGAAAACTATTAAGGATGACGATACAAATGAGCTGATTCAAAAAGAAACGTTTAATTTCTTTATCAGACTGCATCAAAAAAGTTTAGAGCTTCTGGAGCAAATTGATTCGGATATGAGTTCATTAGAAAGCGCTTCTAACTTTTATTTTTCGGAACAAAGCCGAAAAATGAACGAAATAATGAAAACGCTAACGATTATATCGGCCATTTTTATTCCGCTTACTTTTATAGTGGGAGTATATGGTATGAATTTCGAGTATATGCCGGAACTTAAGGAAAGAAATGGCTATTTTATGGTCATGGGAGCGATGTTTTTATTGGTAATAGCCTTGATTATCTATTTCAAGAAAAGACGCTGGTTTTAGTGCTTTCCTGGTTAAAAATTACAATTACAGGATTAGTTTCAAAATAATAAATTATGAGTAAAGCAATATATATAGCAACAAGTGATCAGAATAGCGGAAAATCGATTGTTACACTCGGTTTGATGAGTATTTTGATTGGCAAAACAGCTAAAGTGGGTTATTTTAGACCTATTGTAGAAGATTTTGTAGACGGAGAATTAGACAATCATATTGAGACGGTACTCTCTCATTTTAATTTGGATATAAAGTTTGAAGAGGCGTACGCCATTACCAAAAGCAAATTAATCAAGAAAAAAAATAAGGGTAAAATAGGCGAAGTTTTAGATTTAATTATCGAAAAATATAAAAAGCTTGAAGAACGTTTTGATTTTGTTTTAGTTGAAGGTACAAGTTTTACAGGCGAAGGAACTTCTATCGAATTAGATACAAATGTTTTAATTGCAAAAAACCTCGGAATTCCAACTATAATCATTGGTTCCGGTGTTGGTAAAACCTTAGATGAATTAGTTGATAGTTTATACCTTGTTTATGATTCTTTCAAAGTAAAAGAAGTTGAGGTATTGTCGGTTTTTGCGAATAAGGTTCAGCCTGAAAATATCGAATTGGTAACAAAAGGGTTACAGAAAAGTTTGCCTGCCAATGTTTTGGTAAACACAATTCCGTTAATTTCAAGTCTGAATAATCCAACAATGCAGGAAATTGTCAATGAACTTGACGCCAAAGTAATGTTTGGTGAAAATTACCTAAACAACGAAATTGGGCATTTTAGTGTTGGTGCTATGCAGTTGCACAATTATTTAGTTCATTTACATGATAACGCTTTGGTAATTACACCGGGAGATCGTTCTGATATTATTCTGGGCGCCTTACAAGCCAATGAATCAATTAATTATCCAACTATTTCCGGAATTATCTTGACGGGAAATATTATTCCCGAGCGAAGTATTTTAAAGCTAATTGAAGGACTTTCTTCTATTGTTCCGATTATTGCAGTTGAGGGAGGAACATATAATGTGACCAATAAAATAGGTTCAATAAAATCAAAAATCTACGCGAATAACACCCATAAAATAGAAACCTCAATAAATACATTTGAAAAATACGTAGAAATTGAAGCGCTATCCGAGAGATTGATCACTTTTGAAGCGGAAGGAATGACGCCAAAAATGTTTCAATACAATATGGTGAAACGGGCTAAACAACACCGCAAACATATCGTTTTGCCTGAAGGAAATGATGAACGAATTCTTATTGCGGCTTCAAGATTATTAGCAATGGATGTGGTTGATATTTCGATTATTGGCGATAAAAAACAAATAGAGGGTAAAATTACAGAACTCGGAATTGCCTTTGATTTCTCGAAAATAAATATCATCAATCCAAAAGAATCTGATCTTTATGAAGATTATGCCAATACGTATTATGAGCTTCGAAAAGCCAAAAATGTAAGTATAACAATGGCAAGAGATTTAATGGAAGATGTTTCGTATTTTGGAACTATGATGGTCTATAAAGGCCATGCTGACGGAATGGTTTCAGGAGCGGCACATACGACGCAACATACCATTTTACCGGCACTGCAATTCATCAAAACCAAACCAAACTCCTCTGTAGTTTCTTCTGTGTTTTTTATGTGTTTAGAAGACAGGGTTTCGGTTTTTGGAGATTGTGCCATTAATCCAAATCCAACTGCAGAGCAATTGGCAGAAATCGCGATTTCATCAGCAGATTCAAGTTCTGCTTTCGGAATTGAACCTAAAATTGCTATGCTTTCCTATTCTTCCGGTACTTCCGGAAAAGGAGATGAAGTAGAGAAAGTGAGAACTGCAACAGAAATAGTAAAGCAAAAACGCCCGGATTTAAAAATAGAAGGGCCAATTCAGTATGATGCGGCAGTGGATCGCGCCGTAGGAAAAAGCAAAATGCCGGATTCTGAAGTAGCAGGGCAGGCAAGTGTACTAATTTTCCCCGATTTAAATACAGGAAATAATACGTATAAAGCCGTTCAGCGAGAAACCGGAGCATTAGCAATCGGGCCAATGTTACAAGGCTTAAACAAACCCGTAAACGATCTGAGCCGTGGCTGTACCGTAGATGATATTATTAATACAGTAGTAATTACAGCGATTCAGGCACAAGGACTTTAATTAATTATTAATTACTAATTGTGAATTATAAATTATTAACCTTTTGAGTTGTATTTAAAAAATCCGTTTTTATCCGCGTTTTTGCTTTAGCAAATCTGTTTCATCCGCGTTCAAATTCGCATTCCAATAAATAAATTAAAAAGCTTAAGACTTATAGTAAAAGCCTCAGCAACTTAGGGTCTTAGTATCTTAGAAACTAAAAAAAAATGAAAATACTAATAATAAACTCAGGAAGTTCATCAATAAAATATCAATTAATGGTTATGCCGGAAAACGAAGTAATTTGTTCCGGTATGATTGACAGAATTGGTTTAGAAACTTCAAATATTACCTTTAAAACAGCATCTGATTCGACAGAAGAAACATCGCCAATTTCCAATCATAAAGTAGGTTTGCAAAAAGTTGCCAATATGCTTTTGGATGTTGAAAAAGGAGTTATTAAATCAACTTCTGAAATTGCGGCAGTAGGTCATCGCGTAGTGCATGGAGGTAGTGACTTTAGCGATACGGTAAAAATTGATGAAAAGGTAAAAGCAAAAATCAAACAGCTTTTTGAACTGGCTCCCTTGCATAATCCTGCCAATTTAGAAGGAATTAATGTTGCCGAAGAAATCTTTAGTTCAGCGGAGCAAATTGCGGTTTTCGATACTGCCTTTCATCAAACAATGCCAGAAGTGGCGTATAAATATGCGATTCCAAATTATCTTTTGACAGAAAATAAAGTTCGAGTATATGGTTTTCATGGAACGAGTCATAAATATGTTTCTGAAAAAGCAATTGAGTATTTAGAGAACAATTCTAAGATCATTACCATTCATTTAGGAAATGGCTGTAGTATGGCCGCTGTTAAAAACGGAAAATGTATCGACACTACAATGGGTTTTTCTCCTTCAAATGGTCTGATAATGGGGACACGTTCAGGCGACATTGACCAGTCGATCGTTTTTTATATGATTAAAAATCTTGGTTATACACCAGATGAAGTAAATGCAGTTTTACTGAAGCAAAGTGGTATGCTTGGACTTACAGGCTACAGTGATTTACGTGATATTGAAGCCGAGGCTGAAAAAGGAAATAAAGAATGCCAATTGGCTTTGCTGATGAATGCTTACCGTATTAAAAAGTTTATTGGTGCATATGCTGCAGCATTAAACGGGTTAGATGCCATTGTCTTTACAGCTGGAATTGGCGAAAACTCTTCCCATATGCGTAAATTAGTTTGTACGGATATGAATTATTTTGGAATTGAATTAGACGATGAAAAGAATCAAATTCGTTCAAAAGCTATTAGAGAAATCAACAAAACAAGTTCAAAAGCTAAAGTTTTGGTAATACCAACAGATGAAGAATATGAGATTGCGAATCAGGTTTATCATTTGCTTCAAAATTAAATAACATACGAACTGTAATAAAAAAAGCTTCTCAATTGAGAGGCTTTTTAACTTATTAAATATTTGTCAGTATCTTTGACTATAAAACTGAATATTTTGAAATCGATACTTCTAAAATCACTTTTCTTCTTTTTCATCGCTTCTCAAATTCACGCACAAGAATTACTTCCTTTCGTTGAAAATTATAATAAATCAAATTATCAGGGCGACAACCAAATTTGGAATGTTGTTCAGGGAAAAGATAATACGATGTATTTTGCTAATAATCATTATTTATTGAGATACGATGGCGTAAAGTGGGAAAAATACACACTGCCCAATAAAACTATTATTCGTTCGATTCTGATTGAAGGTGATAAAATTTACTCTGGTTCTTATAAAGAGTTTGGTTACTGGTACAGAAAGGAAGGTAAAATGCATTATGTTTCAGTGACTAAAAATCTCCGCTTGTTCGATGAAAAGGATAATGAGGAAATCTGGAAAATTTTTAGATTCAATGGTTCCTTATATTTCCAGTCATTCAATGATGTTTTTATTTATAACGGAAAACACATTCAGAAAATTAAATTTCCATTTTTAATTTCCTATTGTTTTGTTGTCGATCAAAATCTTTATGTTGCTTCTGTAGCGAAGGGCACTTTTAAAATGAACGGATCACGAATTGCAAATCCAAAAGGATGGAATGTCCTTAAAAACTGTGTCGTTCACGCGATTGAAAAATACAAAAACAAGACTTATATATTTACGCAAAAAAAAGGAATTTTCACGGTAGGAAAAGAAGGTTTAAGATCTTGGAATAATCCATTAAATGAAGTTTTAAAAAGTTCTACTATTAATGTAGGTAAGTTCACTAAAAATAATAAACTTATTGTAGGTACTGGAAACAAAGGTGTTTTTATTTATGATTTTAAATCAGATACCTATAAAAATATTGATAGAAAAAACGTTTTAATGAATAACTCGATTTTGAGTATTGGGTTTGACAAAGAAAATGATTTGTGGCTTGGTTTAGATAATGGAATTGCACATGTTGAAATCAATTCTCCGATTTCAATTTTTTATGATAATTCGGGTATTTTAGGTTCAGTTTACTCGGTTGCTACAACAAATAAAGGTTATTTAATTGCCACAAACCACGGTGTTTTTGAATTTGATTCAGGTAAGTTCAAAATGATGCCCAATACACAGGGTCAGGCATGGAATATTACCGAAATCAATAACAAATATATTATTGGCCATAACGATGGAACATTTTCCTATGAGAATGGTTCTCTTTCTAAAATAAATAATATTAGTGGTGGTTGGAATTTATCTAAAAGCAGTATTAATAATACTTATTTTCAATCGACTTATAGTGGAGTTGTAGTCTATGATAATCTTTCAGATTTCACTCAAAAGAAAGTTATTAATGAGCTTTCTAAACCTATAAAATATGTAGCCCAGAACAAAAAGAATGAAATTTGGGCAGCCGATAATTATCGCGGTTTATATCGTGTTGTATATGATGACAATTTTAAAACCAGGAAAGTTGAAAATATCACACAACAAAGCAAGATTAAAAACGATTTTGGGGTTAAGATATTTGAATTTAGAAATGAAATCCTATTTCTAATCAATAACTCCTGGTACACTTACAATTCGATAACTAACAAACTGGAGGAAAATGAACTATTTAATCAGAATTTCAAAAAAGTTTCTGATGTAATAAGCATAGATGAAGATCATTTTATGGTACTTCAGGATGGAATTTTGTATCATATTAAAGCGACCGGAAATAAATTTCTCTGGAATATTATTCAGGCGAAATATTATAAAGGAAAATTAATCAATGATAATTTAAGAATTTTTAAACATGCCAATCATTATTTGCTAAATCTTGATGATGGCTTTATTTCATTGCAATTGAAATATGAGAACAAACAAAATTCTGCTGTTAAGATCGAATCTTTTAATGAAGAAAATTTAATGCCAAATGATTCTAAAATTAAATATAATACTGAATTACAAATAAATGTCATCTCTGGAATTTATGGAGCCAGTAAACCTAATTTGTTTTATAAAATTGATAATGGCAAGGAATTTATTTCAGTTGCAAACGGATTGATTGTTTTAAATAACTTAAGCAGTGGAGACCATTCTGTAAATGTTTTTAAACATGATGGCGCAAATTATGATAATGTTGCAAGTTTTGAATTTAGTGTTGCAAAACCCTGGTATTTTTCATTTTGGATGATTTTATTATACTTACTAATAATAGGGGCAGTACTATTTTTCTATTATAAATGGAATAAACTTCGCTATATGCAAAAATTAAGATTGCAGGCAGAAGAATTAAAACATCAGAGAGAGATTCTTGAAATGGAATTAAAAGCAGAAAATGAATTGAATATGCAGGAATACCAAAAACATATTTTGGAACTCGAATTGCAAACGAAATCATCTGAAGTAGCCGGAAAATCATTGTCAATTGCCAAACAAAGCGAAATGATTGAAAACATTCAGAACATTCTGGATTCTGAAAAAGACTTTAACAAACTTAAAAGCGAAATCAAAAAGGCAATTAAGATAAATGAAGTGAATAAACACGAATGGGAAATCTTTGAAACCAATCTGAATCAGATTCACAACGAGTTTATTATAAACCTTTCAAAAAAATATCCTAATCTTACTCCTAAGGATATAAAACTTTGCGTCTATCTTAAAATGAATCTTTCTTCGAAGGAAATTGCACCCATGATGAATATATCATTTAGAGGTGTAGAATTACACAGATATCGCCTTCGAAAAAAATTAAATCTCTCTCAGGAAGAAAATCTGTCCAAGTTTTTATTAAGTGTGTAAGATTCATATTTATATTTTGCATATTTTATATTTTTTAGCACTGTTTTTTATATAATTCTAATACATCATTACTACATCATAACGTAGTGTTAATGAAATTTATTTAACATTTATAATCTTGATTTTCAGTGGCATATATTTGTTTTTTAACATAATGATGTAGCTATGTAGTAGTGCTGTTTGATGTACTACAACGTTGTAATTGTTTAATTTGGCTCTACTAACTTAAACGATTACGAACTGTATGAAAAATTTTATTTTTAGCTTTTTAGCGCTCTTATTGCTTCCGGCATATATGTCTGGACAGGCAATCAAAGGAAAAGTTGTAGACGGCAGTGGAATGGGAATTCCCGGAGCAGTCATTAGTGCTCCACAATCCCGAACATCTGCTGATGCTGATTTCGATGGGAATTTTACAATTAATGCAAAAGCGGGTGAACTTATAAAAGTTTCAATGCTTGGGTTTGATGCGGTTTCTGTGCCAGCTACTGCAACTCCAATGACAATAACTTTAAAAGAATCAGGTGATACTGCATTAAAAGAAGTAGTGGTTATAGGGTATGGTACAAGAAAAAGAATCGACAATACAACTGCAATTTCTTCTATAAAAGCAGAAGACATTACAAGAGCCAAAGTATTGAATGCTTCTCAGGCTATTCAGGGTAAAGCGGCCGGTGTACAAGTAACTTCTTCAGATTTGCCGGGAAGTACACCTTCTGTAGTCATTAGAGGTTTAGGTACTGCATTAGGAGGCAGAACACCGTTGTATATTGTCGATGGTATGGCAACTGAAAATATTAATAATATCAATACTAATGATATTGTGACTTATGATATTTTAAAGGACGCCTCTGCATTAGCAATTTATGGAACAAGGGCTGCAAATGGGGTAATTATCATTACAACTAAAAAAGGAAAAGGAGATAAAGTATCTGTTGAAATTGAAAGCTTTGGAGGGATAAGAACACCTCTTAAAAAAGTGAAAATGGCAGGTAGTAATAAATATGCTTATTATACTAATACAGCTTTACAATCAACTACATATTCTCAGGATCAACCTGTTAATACAGATTGGTTTGATGAAATTACCAGAACAGGGTCTTATACTCAAAACAATATCTCAGTTTCAGGAGCTAATGAAAACAT
The DNA here is from genome assembly GCF_001427905.1 of Flavobacterium sp. Root420. Lineage (GTDB taxonomy): Bacteria > Bacteroidota > Bacteroidia > Flavobacteriales > Flavobacteriaceae > Flavobacterium. Next base: position 292,760 of record NZ_LMEF01000001.1, on the reverse strand, counting down.
AAAATACTTTTTTAGTTTAGGAAACTATGAAGAAAAAGCTGTTTTAAATGGTTTGGATTATGGTCGAACAACTTTTAGAAATAACAATGAATATAAAATTTCTAAAAAATTAACTCTAACTCAAAATTTTAGTTTAACCTCTACAAAATCAACTCCAAAGCCATTGTCAGCTTTTACAAATGCATATAAGCAGTCTCCTGTAGTACCTGTGTATTTTCCAGATGGCAAATATGGTGTTGCTCGTGTTGGAGACAATGGTTTTGCAAGCGAAACCGGAAATTCAATTAATAATGGTGGAAACCCAGTTGCACAATTAGATTTCTTTGACGAACAACAGCGTAGTATCAATTTACAGGGCGGGTTAAGATTAGACTATGAAATTTTTAAATCCTTAAAATTTACCTCACAATATAATGGTGAATATTATACCTGGAAACAATACAATTTTGATGACACAAAAAATATTTGGTTAGCTGCAAATCCTAATAAAGTAGCAAGTGACTACGAGAAGGAATTTCCAACTGCTAACATAAATGCATTGACAAAAGGCAGAGAAGAATATTACAATTGGAGTTTATCTAATTATTTGACTTATAACAAGGTATTTAATGAGATTCACGATATTGAGGTAACTGCAGGTATTGAAACTTACGTTAAGGGAGCAAGACAAAAATTAACTATTGTAAGAAAAAATGTAAATACAGATTCTAACTATTGGTCTCTAAAAGATGTGGAATATGCTACAAATGTAACAAGCTATAAAGATGAAGTTTTTAATGAAACTAAATTGGCGTCATATTTAGGTCGTTTCCAATATAAATTGATGGACAGGTATCTGGTTACAGGAACAGTTAGACGTGACGGATCTTCAAATTTTGGTAAAGATTATCGTTGGGGAACTTTTCCGGCATTTGGCGCAGGATGGATTATCACCAAGGAAAACTTTATGGCTGATGCTAAAATGATTAATTTACTAAAATTAAGAGGAAGCTGGGGTAAATTAGGAAATCAAAATGTACCGCTAAATAGCCAGGGATATACTTCTAATTTAAATGCATATTTAGGAGGTTCTATTCTGAATGAAGGAACAACGATTAACTCTCAAATTGATCCAAGTTTATCTTGGGAAGTTACAGAAGAATCTTCTGTAGGTTTAGATATTGAACTTTTAGATAGCAGATTAAAAGGAACTTTTGATGTATATGATAAAAATACAAACAATGTAATTTTAAATACAAAACCTTATATGTCATCTGGAATTACGACTGCATCACCAGCACACGTTGGAGAAGTATCAAACAAAGGATATGAAATCTCTTTACGTTGGGATGATAAGATTGGCGAAAATTTCAGCTATTATATTGGCGGTAACTTTTCTAATAACAAAAATGAACTTACAGGTTTAAAAAATGTTGTTTTATCTCCAGTAATCGGAGGAGGTTTAGGTAATGGTCAGGATACAAAATTACTTGATAATTCTACAATTGGTCAACCATTGGGAAGTTTTTATATCTACGACTATGCTGGCTTTGATGCCACAAATGGGAAAATGTTGTATTATAATGCTGCGGGAGACAAAGTAACTCAGGATGCATTAAGTGCCCTTGTTGATAAAAAATATGTAGGCTCAAGTTTACCAAAATCTAATTACGGAGTTTCTTTAGGTTTCAATTACAAAAACTTTGATTTTTCAGTTGATGGATATGGTACATCTGGTGCAAAAGTTTACAACGGTAAAAAAGCACAGCGTTTTTATGGAGAAAATATTGAAAATTCAATTGCGACTGATTTCTGGACACCAAATAATTTAACAGCTTCAAATCCTGCACCTTTTAATCAGGTACCGGTAGCTTCTACTTATTATTTAGAATCAGGTGATTTTTTCAGAGTCAATAATATCACACTAGGATATAAACTGCCTTTGCAAGAGAATAGTTTTATAAGCGCATGCAGAATTTATGTAAATGCGATTAATCCATTTATTACACAAAAATTCTCAGGATTTTCTCCGGAATTAAATGGAGATGGAAATCCTTATGGAACTCAGGGTGTTGAACTTGATGCTTACCCAACATTAAGATCATTTGTAATTGGTGCTAATTTAAAATTTTAATATTATGAAAAAGATATATATAGCAACGTTTGTATTATCAGCATTCTTTTTTACAGGATGTGCAGACGATTATTTAGACGTAGACCAAACGGAATCTATTTCAACAAACGATGTGGAATTATTTAATAACGATGCTGGGGCAGCTCAGTTTGTGACAGCAATTTATAACAAGTTTTTAAATTGGGATATGACCTCTTTTGGTTGGATAGGCTTGTCAAGTATAACTTCTGATGATGCTGATAAAGGATCTTCAGCCGGCGATACTGGAACAGATAAGGATGTTTTAGACGCTTTGACTTATAATGCTTCTAATCCTTCTGCGGAAAGTACCTTTATAGCTAATTATGATGGTATAAACAGATGTAATCAAGCATTAAATATCCTTCCGAAATTAGATAAAGTGGATGTTAATTTAAGAAACAGACTAGCGGGTGAAGCTAAGTTTTTAAGGGCTTTTATGTATTTTACTTTAGTAAAATGTTATGGAGGTGTTCCTATTGTTGATCATTTGCCAGTTCCAGGTTCAGATGCTGATAGAATTATGCAGTTGACTCGTAAATCATCTGCTGAAGTGTACGCTTTTATTGAAGCAGATTTAAATGATGCAATTGCTGCATTACCTGAAAAAACAGCTTATTCTGCTAATGAAAAATCAAGAGCTTCAAAAGGGGCTGCGTATGCATTGTTAGCAAAGGTAAGTTTATATCAAAAAAAATGGCAACAGGTAATTGATAATTGTAACAAAGTTACCGGCTATTCTATAGTTGCTGATTATGCATCGATGTACAGAGCTGGTGGGAAATTTGATTCAGAATCTATTTTTGAAATTTACGCACAGGGAGCGGTACCTGCTAAGGGAATCGAAGGTTATTCTAATACACAAGGTGCTCGCGGTACCGGTGGTTGGGGTTGGGGCTTTAACACGCCATCTCAGAGTTTAGTAAACGCTTATGAGCCTGGAGATGTTAGAAAAGCTGCAACTATCATTTTTAGAAATTCAGTTTTATATGATGGAAGAGTAATACCAGAAACAGTTGAAAACGAAAGATACAATTACAAGGCCTATTCATCATTATACACTAGTGCCTGGGAAACGGATGTTGATATTAAATATCTAAGATATGCCGAAGTTGTATTGATGAAAGCCGAAGCTTTGAATGAATTAGGTCAAACATCTGAAGCCATTCCGTTGCTGAATCAAATCAGAAACAGAGCTGGTTTGGCAAGTACAACTTACTCTTCACAGGGAGATATCAGAACTGCAATCTGGAGAGAAAGAAGAGTAGAAATGGCTTTTGAACACGATAGGTTTTTTGATTTAGTTCGTACAGGTCAGGCCAAAGCAGCTTTTGCTGTAGATGGAAAAACTTTTACAGAAGGAAAAAATGAATTATTCCCTATTCCGGCATCATTCATTAAACAGGCTGAAGGTTTGTCACAGCAAAATCCTGGTTATTAATTCTAAAAGACATTAAAAATGAAAAAAAATAAATCTATTTTTTTACTTTCTTTTGCTTTAGCTTCAGCATTGTTTGTGAGCTGCGAGGATAGTATTGATAAAGTAAACAGCCCAATTCCTTATGAGTCAATTGGAGGGTATAATAATTCTGATGATGTTGCAGCTAATCACTTAGTATCAAAATTTAGTTTTGATGGTAATATTGCCGATTCAAAAAGCAACATTACAGGAGGTATGGGAACAAATGTAAATTATGAAACAGGTATGAAAGGCGAAGCTTATAAAGGGTCTTCAAGTTCTTTTATTGCCTATAATACTGTTGGTAATCCAGTAGTGAATTTAAAAAATATCACAGTTTCAATGTGGATTAAAACAGATCCGCATACTGGTGGTGCACAATCGTTATTTATGCTTCCTAAAAAGACAGATTTTTGGGGAAATATTTTTACACTTATAGAAGGAACCGGACCAGCAACAACAATGTTGCTGAAAAATCATATCCAAAAAGATGTTACACCAAGTATTCCTTGGGCTGGGCAATTTATTGAGCATGGGGGAGCAAATGTTTTGAATAATATGTTTGGAGCATGGAAACATATAGTGTGGACTTATAATGGAACAAGTTCTACATATAGTATTTATATTGATGGCCAAAAGCTTGATTTACCAGCTTCTATTTCTAAGAGATATGCAAGTGACCCTCTAACAGGAGGAGCAGGCTTTGGAGAATTGGCTAATTCTGAAGTTTCTAAATTTATTATTGGAGGTTATCAGCAACACTTGGGCGCTCCATGGGGAAATCCTGATGGTTGGATGCTTAATTATACAGGTTTAATGGATGAATTCAGAATTTACGATTCAGCACTTACTGATAATGAAGTTGTGGCTCTTTACAAATTAGAAAAAGATAAAAGATAAATTTTCTTCAAAATACGCCTGGAGTTTACTCCAGGTGTATTTTTAGTTATTAATATTACAAAATTTATAAAAATGAGAATTGGCTTATATATCATATTAGTTGTGGGTGCTTTTTGCTCTTGTTCGTCATCTTCACCCGATGAAGGAAAAAGTGGAGGAACCCCATTACCAACAAACCCGACCACTCCAACAAAGCCACTAACAGACGCTGAAGCTATGGATCAGGTTCAAAAAGATGCAATCAAATATTTTTGGGATTACTCTGATCCAAATTCAAAATTAGCAAGAGAAAGATATCTTACGGAAGATCCTAGTTTTGAGTCAAACATTATCACAACAGGTGGTTCAGGTTTTGGATTAATGAGTATTGTTGTAGGTGTAGAAAGAGGTTTTTTGCCAAGAGCTGAAGCTGTTTCTAGACTTACGACCGCATTAACTTTTCTTGAAAAAGCAGACCGTTTTCACGGTGCGTGGCCGCACTGGATGGATAATAAAGAAGGAAAAGTAATTCCGTTTGGTACAAAAGATAATGGAGGAGATTTAGTGGAAACTTCTTTCGTTTGCCAGGCTCTAATTACCATCAGAGAATATTTTAAAAATGGAAGTGCGGCTGAAAAAGCATTGGCTGTGAAAGCCGATGAACTTTGGAAAGGCGTAGAATGGGATTGGTATACGCAGGGACAAGACGCCTTATACTGGCACTGGTCTCCAAATTATGGATGGGAAATGAATTTTAAACTGGAAGGATATAATGAATGTTTAATTACCTATGTAATGGCAGCTTCATCACCAACACATCCAATTTCAGCAGAAGCCTATCATCAGGCATGGGCCAGAAATGGAGCTATTGTAAACGGTGGTTCTCAATATGGAATTCCGGTTGTTTTAAATTATAACGGAGCAACAGGAAATGTAGGACCGATGTTTTGGTCACATTATTCTTATTTAGGTTTAGATCCAAATAACATAAAAGATAAATATGCTGATTATTGGGCATTAACACAAAATCACGCTAAGATAATGGTTCAGTATAGTGTTGCTAATCCAAAAGGATTTAAAGACTATTCAGATAAATGTTGGGGGTTGACAGCAAGTTATACCCGCAATCCTGATGGAACAACTGGTTACACAGCGCATCAGCCTAATAATGATAATGGTGTTATTTCGCCAACGGCTGCCTTATCATCTTTCCCATATACACCAGTAGAATCTATGAAGTTTTTGCATTATTTGTATGATGATAATAAAGCAAAATATGTTGGAATTGCAGGGCCGTATGATGCTTTTTCACCACAATACAATTGGGTAACGCCTCGTTATTTGGCAATCGATCAGGGAACAATTGCTCCTATGATCGAAAACTATAGAAGTGGCTTATTGTGGAAATTGTTTATGAATGCATCAGATACAAAACAAGGTTTAATAAAACTAGGATTTAGTTCAGGTAAATACGGATTCTAATCATTCAGTAAATGAAATACAAAATAACGTTATTGATCCTGCTGTTTTCTATATTTGGTTTTGCCCAAAGTGAGACTACAGGAACAATAAAAACAATTGTTGTTACAAAACATGAATTAGGTTACGCATTACATAAACCCGCCAACACAAAGGGAAAAAAGCCATTAATCGTTTTTATTTCAGGTGATGGAGAAAAAGGAACAGACATTGAAAAAGTAAAGATTCATGGCCCTTTAAAATATTTAAAAACACATCAATTAGATGCTTATGTTTTGGCTCCGCAATGTAAGGAAGACGAAAACTGGGACATTGAATCTATTAACGAATTGATTCTGAAAATTCAAAAAGAGAACAAAATAGATGATGACAGAATATATGTTACAGGCTTGAGTTCAGGAGGTTGGACAGCATGGAATTTAGCACTGTCATATCCGGATAAGTTTGCGGCAATTGTCCCGATTTCAGGTTTTGTCGATTTAATTCAGTTAGAAAGTGCTTGTAAAATTGCGGTTATTCCAACCAGAATTTTTCATGGATTATTAGATGATGTAGTAAAGGTTGATTATGCAATAACCATTTACAAAGAATTAAAAAAATGCAATGCCAAAGATGCTCAATTGACCATTTTTGATGATGCAGGCCACGACAGCTGGTCGAGAGTTTATGACAATCCGGAAATTTATGATTGGATGTTTAAACAGATTAAAACGAATACGAATAAATAAATATACTAGAATGAAAAACAAATTAGTCTTACTTTTTTTAGGATGTGCTGTTTTGGGTTATGCTCAAAAAAAGAACACTAAAAATGCAGTAACAATTAAACCAAAATCAGAGTTTGTAACTGAGTTATTATCTAAAATGACTTTAGATGAGAAATTAGGTCAGCTTAATTTACCAACTTCTGGAGATATTACGACAGGACAGGCAAACAGTTCTGATGTGGCTAAAAAAATTGCTGAAGGTAAAGTAGGTGGTTTATTCAATATTAAATCTGTTCAAAAAATTAAAGAAGTACAAAAAATTGCTGTTGAAAAAAGCCGTTTAAAAATCCCATTGATTTTTGGTATGGATGTTATTCACGGTTACGAAACAACGTTTCCAATTCCGTTAGGATTATCTTGTACATGGGATATGAATTTGATTGAAAGAAGTGCCCAGATTGCTGCTCAGGAAGCAAGTGCTGACGGGATCAACTGGACATTTTCGCCAATGGTAGATATTTCTCGCGATCCGCGTTGGGGAAGAATTTCTGAAGGTTCCGGTGAGGATCCTTATTTAGGAAGCCAAATTGCAAAAGCAATGGTAAACGGGTATCAGCAACATGATCTTTCGAAAAATAATTCGATTATGGCCTGTGTAAAGCACTTCGCGTTATACGGTGCACCAGAAGCAGGTCGTGATTACAATACTGTTGATATGAGTCATATCAGAATGTTCAATGATTATTTTCCTCCGTACAAAGCAGCAGTTGATGCTGGTGTAGGTTCTGTAATGGCTTCTTTCAATGAAGTTGACGGAATTCCCGCAACTGGAAACAAATGGTTAATGACTGATGTTTTAAGAAAACAATGGGGTTTTAAAGGTTTTGTAGTAACTGACTTTACTGGAATCAACGAAATGATCGAGCACGGAATGGGAGATTTACAGGCAGTTTCGGCTTTATCTCTTAATGCCGGTGTTGAAATGGATATGGTTGGAGAAGGTTTCTTAACAACATTGAAAAAATCTTTAGACGAGAAAAAAGTAACTATCGAGCAAATTGACAATGCTGTTAAACTTATTTTGGAAGCAAAATACGATTTAGGGCTATTCCACGATCCGTATAAATATTGTGATGAAAAAAGAGCTAAAACGGAGATTTTTACATCAGCAAGCAGAAAAGAAGCACGCCGGATTGCTGCACAGTCCTTGGTTTTATTAAAAAATCAAAATCAGGTGTTACCGCTTAAAAAATCAGGAACGATTGCACTTATCGGACCATTGGCAGATGCTAAAGAAAACATGCCCGGAACGTGGAGTGTGGCTACAAGAATGGAAAGCGCTATATCATTATTGGCAGGAATTAAAGAAGTAGCGGGACCGTCTACGAAAGTATTATATGCAAAAGGGAGTAATCTGGATTACGATGAAACTTTTGAAACTAACGCCACAATGTTTGGCAAAACCTTACACCGCGATGCTCGTTCCAAAGAAGAATTATTAGCAGAAGCTTTAAAAGTAGCCAACCAATCAGATGTAATTGTGGCAGCTCTTGGAGAATCGGCAGAAATGAGCGGAGAATCCAGCAGCCGTACGAATTTAGAAATTCCACAAGCACAAAAAGATTTATTAAATGCCTTATTAAAAACAGGAAAACCAGTTGTCTTAGTTTTATTTGACGGCCGCCCATTAGTACTAAAAGAAGAAAGCGAAACCGTTCCTGCTATTTTAAATGTATGGTTTGCCGGTACAGAAGCGGGTTATGCTATTGCAGATGTTTTATTTGGTGATGTAAATCCTTCGGGGAAATTAACTACAACTTTCCCAAGGAGCGTTGGACAAGTGCCAATTTATTATGCACACAAAAATACAGGAAGACCATTAGCAAATACAGAAGGTAAATTTGAAAAATTCAGATCTAATTATTTAGATGAAAGAAACGAGCCATTATTCCCATTTGGTTTCGGATTGAGCTATACCAACTTTGACTATTCCAACTTGAAAATTTCATCTGATAAAATGAATTTCAACGGAAAATTGAAAGTAACTGTTGATGTAACAAATACAGGAAATTATGATGGAAAAGAAACTGTTCAATTGTATATAAGAGATTTAGTTGGCACAGTAACAAGACCCGTTAGAGAATTGAAAAATTTCCAAAAAATAACACTTAAAAAAGGTGAGAAACAAACTGTGAGTTTTGATATTACGGTTGAAGATTTAAAATTTTATAATTCTGATCTACAATTCGTAGCAGAACCTGGACAGTTTGATGTTTTCGTTGGAGGAAACTCAATTGCCGACAAGAAAGTTAGTTTTGAATTAACTAAATAGTTGGTTTGTTAGATTTGTAATTAGCCCTTCGTCTGGTTAACGAAGGGCTTTTTTATAAAAAAGACTTTTATAAAAAATGATAAATTTTGAAATGATGAAAATTTCTAACGCAATTCGAGTATTTCTTTTATTACAAATGGCGATTATTTTTCATTCTTGTGGAGTGGAAAAGAACGCTATTGTTGCACATCGTGGAGCATGGAAAAAAAACAATCTGCCAGAAAACTCTATTGCTTCTTTGAGGCATGCGATCGACTTAAAACTTCCCGGTTCGGAATTTGACGTTTGGAGAAGAGCTGATGATTCGCTTGTAATCAATCATGACGCACTATAATAAACTACTTATTGAGAAAACAAATTATGCCGACTTAATTCAGCTTAAACTTTCAAATGGAGAGAATTTGCCAACGCTGCGTGAGTATATTATAGAAGGTAAAAAAAATAACAAGAATACTCTTTTGGTTTGCGAAATAAAACCTTCAGAAATAAGTAAAGAAAGAGGAAAGACAACGGCTTTAAAAACTGTTGAAACAATAAAAAAGCTAAATGCTGATAAAATTACCTGCTATATAAGTTTTGATTACGAAATCTTAAAACAAATTAGAGAAGTCGATCAGAAAACAGTTTTACAATATCTGGAAGGTAATAAATCTCCAAAAGAAGTAAAAGCAGATAAAATTTCAGGAGTTGATTATCATTATTCTGTTTTTAAAAAACATCCGGAATGGATTAAAGAAGCAAAAGAAAATAATATTATCCTAAATGCCTGGACAGTTAATGAAGCTTCTGATATGGATTGGATTATTGACCATAAATTCAATTACATAACCACAAATGAACCTGAACTATTAAAAGAAAGATTAAAGGTAAAAAAATAATCTTTTAAGCTTTCCAAATAAAATGAAACATGAAAAAAGTATATCAATTTACATTGCCAATTCTATTGTTTTTGATGATTTTCAATAGCAATGTTTTTGCACAAAAAACAAATATCCCGGGGAAAACAGAATGGTTTGATCCAAATAAACCGGCAACCACTTATTGCAATCCAATCAATATTGGTTACAATTATACCACACAAAATCACAACGGAATTCCGGAATCACGTCGTTCAAGTGCGGATCCTGTTATCATTACTTTCAAAGGCGAATATTATTTATTCGCTACAAATCAGGCTGGATTTTTCTGGAGTAAAGACATGTCTGACTGGAAATTTGTTTACGGAAGTTTTCAAAGAAAACCCGGAGATGATGATCAATGTGCACCAGCGGCATGGGTTGTAAATGATACTTTGTTTTATGTTGGTTCAACGTGGAAAAGAGATCATCCGATTTGGAAAACCGCTGATCCGAAATCAGGACAATGGTTAAGACATGTTGATAAAGCAATGTTACCCACCTGGGATCCTGCAATCTTTCAGGATGATGATAAAAAAGTATATATGTATTACGGTTCAAGTGGAAAATTACCTCTTGTTGGAGTAGAAGTTGATTATAACACCTGGCTTCCAAAAGGAAATCAGGCCGATTATGAAAAACTATATAAAGCGACAGAAGTCGAGGATATTCAACGCCCGTATGGTCAGATAAAAGAAGTGGCCATTCTGGATCCATCAAAGCATGGTTGGGAGCGTTTTGGTCCAAATAATGACATGGAACCTGCACCTTGGGGAAATTTTATTGAAGGTGCATGGATGACGAAACACAATGGTAAATATTATATGCAATATGGTGCGCCGGCGACGGAATTTAAAGGTTATGCTAACGGTGTTCATGTTGGCGATAATCCTTTAGGTCCTTTTACGTATCAAAAACACAATCCGATGTCATATAAGCCAGGCGGATTTGTAATTGGAGCCGGACACGGAAATACGTTTGCAGATAACTACGGAAATTATTGGAATACAGGAACGTGTAAAATCTCCATAAAAGACCGTTTTGAGCGTCGTATAGATATGTTTCCTGCCGGCTTTGATAAAGATGATGTTATGTATTCTATTACCGCTTACGGTGATTTTCCGATCGTATTACCAACAAGTCAAAGAAATCAGGAAAAAGGAGCTTCTTCAGGATGGATGCTACTGTCCTATAAAAAGCCAGTTACGGTTTCTTCTTTTGAAGATTGCATGGAAGTAGAAACACATCGGGTAGATAATGGCGAAAAAAAAGTATATGAGAAATTCTGTTATGGTGCTGAAAATTTAACTGATGAAAACATTCAAACCTATTGGTCAGCAAAAACAGATACGCCTGGCGAATGGTTGCAGCTTGATTTGGGCAGAACAATGGAAATAAAGGCACTGCAAATCAATTATGCCGATCATAAAGCGACGCAGTACAATAAGGCAATGGACATTTATTATCAATATAAAATCTTCATGTCTGATGATGCTGTAAACTGGACATTAGTGGTAGATAAATCTCAAAATGCAAAAGATATTCCGCATGATTATGTTGAATTATCAAAGTCAATTAAGGCACGTTACATTAAAATGGTAAATATTCATAATGCTTCAGGATTGTTTGCAGTTTCAGATTTCAGGGTTTTCGGAAATGGATTAGCAACAAAACCAAAAGCAGTTTCTGGTTTTAAAGTTGCCAGAAATGCTAAGGATTCAAGAAATGCAATGATTAGCTGGAAAAAGCAGCCAGATGCAGTAGGGTACAATATTTATTACGGAATTTCTCCGGATAAATTGTACAACAGTATTATGGTCTACGGAGAAGATTCATATGACTTTAGAGGTTTGGATAAAGGCACAAAATATTATTTTACGATCGAGGCTTTTAATGAAAATGGAATTGGCACACAAAACAAGTTAATCGAGGTAAAATAATTAAGAAAAGTTGTAATTAAATCTGTGGCAGGTCTAAAGAATTTTGTTCCTTTGTACAACAACCCAAAAACGCAATTAGACCTATGAAAAAAACGATTCTTTTAACTGTTTTAGTTTTAAACGGATTGACATCTTTTGCACAGTCAAATGATGAAAAAAACATTAAATTATTCTATAAAAAAGCTTTAACCGAGGCAAAATGTTACACTTGGTTAGAGTATTTATCTAATGATATCGGAAGCCGTTTATCAGGCTCCCCAAGTGCTGAAGCGGCAGTAAAATACACAAAATCACAATTAGAAACTTTAGGACTTGATAAAGTATACCTTCAGGAAGTTATGGTACCTCATTGGGTTCGAGGTGAAAAAGAAACAGCTTTTATTTTAGATAATAAAGTAAAAACAGTAGTGCCAATTTGCGCATTAGGCGGATCAGTTGCAACTCCAAAAACCGGAATTACTGCTGAGGTTATTGAAGTACAAGGTATCGATGAATTAAAGACTTTAGGTGATAAAGTAAAAGGTAAAATTGTGTTTTTCAACAGACCAATGAATCCTGAAAATATCGGAACTTTTGAGGCTTATTCAGGTGCAGGAGATCAAAGACGCAGTGGAGCACAAGAAGCTGCTAAGTTAGGAGCAGTTGGAACTATCGTTCGTTCATTGAATTTACGTTTAGATGATTTTCCTCATACCGGAGCTCAATCTTATGGGGATTTGCCAAAAGCACAATACATTCCGGCTGCGGCAATCAGTACAAATGGAGCTGAGCTGTTGAGTAAATTATTAAAAAATAATCCGGGTCTTAAGCTCTACTTCAAACAATCTTGCGAGACATTACCAGATGTATTATCTTATAATGTAATTGGAGAATTGACAGGAACTGTAACTCCGGAAAACATTATGGTAGTTGGTGGTCACTTAGATTCCTGGGATTTGGCTGATGGTTCTCACGACGATGGAGCAGGAGTAGTGCAAAGTATGGAAGTAGTTCGTATACTTAAAAACTTAAACTACAGGCCAAAAAATACAATCCGTGTAGTTTTGTTTATGAATGAAGAAAATGGTGGAAAAGGTGGCGCTAAATATGAAGAAGTTTCGAAACAAAAGAACGAGAATCATATTTTTGCGCTAGAAAGTGATTCTGGTGGATTTACACCAAGAGGATTTTCTATCGAAGCTGATGATGCAAATCTGAAAAAAATTCAAGGATTTGCACCTCTTTTTGAGCCATATTACATACACAGTTTTATAAAAGGCCATGCAGGATCAGATATTGAACATTTAACTTCAAAAACGATCGTGAAAGCAGGTTTACAACCAGATTCACAACGTTATTTTGATTACCACCACGCAGCAAACGATAAATTTGACGCTATCAATAAAAGAGAGTTAGAGCTTGGAGCAGCAACTATGACATCATTAATTTATTTAATTGATCAAACCGGAATTGTTCTGCCAACAGCGAATTAAGATTCAAAAAAATAGAATAATAAAAAAGCGATGAGTAATCATCGCTTTTTTTATAGAAAAACACCTGTGTAAATCCGTTTTATCCGTAGAATCCGCGGGCTAGATATTCAGTTTTTAATACGTATCAATTACAGTTTTCAACAAATTAGAATCAACAAGATCAGAAGGAGCAACCACTTTTTCTTCAAGCGGAACTTCATTTCCATACCTTTCCTTCAATATCTTTTGAACTCTTTCATCAGTCAAATTAAATTCCTTCAATTGTTTTAATTTTGATAATTCTATTCCCGCTCCATTTTTATAAATCTTCCAGACTAATTCAGAACAATAAATTCGATTATCCGTCCATTCAAAGTAAGCATCATATTCTTTACCTAAAAATTGTTTGCCATACGTTTTCATTTTGTCAAGAGTATCTTCGGTTAAAATAGTATCGGCATTTTTTAGTCTCTTAACTAAATATTTATGATCTTTTCCGTGGGCAATCCATTCTTCAAGAGGCGTTATTCTTACTGGTTGTACCGCTTCTAAAACAAATTCTCCACCATTCACAAATAAAATGATTCCGCAATGCGAAAATTTAGAATTTGTTGCAATTCGAACCGCTTCACATTGTTTTGATTCTGAAGTTTGAAAAATAAGGTCTCCATCATGGATTTTATTAACAACACTGTTTTCTGTTTTCGTTCCTGAAAAAGGATTGTTTGGAAAAACCTTCATAGCCACAAATAAAGCGCAGCCAAAACTGATTAAAAAGGTAATGATGGGAAATAGATATTTTTTCATTTTTAGGTATGTTTTATAATAACAAATATGGCAAAAAAAAATAGTTATCAAAATGATAACTATTTTTATATTTACAAAAGACTACTCTTTAGATTCTAAAAATTCCTCCTACAGCAACGATTCTCTGCAAGAATAGAAAATGTTGCGTCGCTTTATCTTCATTACTAGTTGTTGTTCTAATATCTTTCATGTCGATGTAACCACCTTTTAACTCACCCTGAAGATAAAAGTATTTAAAGAAAGTAAAGTTGATCCCTGCTTTTGCAGAAACTCCAAAACCGGAAATATGAAAATCATCATGACGTTCTTTTCCTAAAAGTGTTGTATTAGTTTTAGGATATAAAACTCCGGCACCTAAACCTTCCGTTAAGTTAATCTGAACTTTATCTGTATTTGGTAAACCAAACCATTTCGAAATATCGTCATGTCTGGAAACCTCAGTATTAACATAGTTCAAACCATCTGTATGTTCGTACATTAAAAAAGCGGTACCATTTTGCTGAGTACCACCTTTCTCAAAACCACCTTCCTGAGCACCACCTTGAGACATATCTACTGGTGTATTGTTATAATCTCCATTGTAAATAGATCCAGCCTGATCAGCAGGTAAATTAATAGTACCAGTAACATTAGCTGTCTGATTTTGTGTCATCACATATTTCATGTGATCCCAACCAATAGAAACGCTGTAATGATCGTTAAAGAAATATCCCATTCTAAAATTAGTCTGTGGGATAGTCATGTTTGCCGGATTTACATAATCAATATGATATCCTTTTGGTTTATCATGAGCTTTCATATCAGCAACCGTAAAATCGTAATCTTTCCCTCTGAAATTCACATCAGATTTAGTATAACTATCTCTGTTTCCTCCCCATGAAACGAAAAATTTACCTTTATTATGTGCTGTGTATCTTTCTACTGCGATTTCTTCCTGAGCAAAAGTGTTTAATGAAAAACACACCAAGAAGAAAAATAAAATATTTGTTTTCAATGAACGTGTATTAAAAAATTAGAATGAATTAACTGTTTTTCTGATAGCCACTAATTTGGTCATTAAACCTTCGAAATAGTCTAAATGAAGCATATTGGCACCATCACTTTTTGCGTTAGCCGGGTCAAAGTGAGTTTCGATAAAAATACCGTCAACACCCACAGCAATACCCGCTTTGGCAACAGTTTCAATCATATCAGGTCTTCCGCCCGTAACACCGGCAGTTTGGTTTGGTTGTTGCAGCGAGTGTGTAACATCCAAAACTGTAGAAGCATATTGTTGCATAGTAGGAATTCCTCTAAAATCAACAATCATGTCCTGGTATCCAAACATAGTACCACGATCTGTAACCATAACATTCTCGTTATGACAGTCTAATACTTTTTGTACAGCATGTTTCATGCTTTCCGGACTCATAAACTGTCCTTTTTTCAGGTTGACCACTTTTCCAGTGTTTGCCGCAGCAACAACAAGATCAGTCTGGCGTACTAAGAAAGCAGGAATTTGCAATACATCTACATACTGCGCCGCCATTTCGGCATCTTCATTGGTATGTATATCAGTTACAGTTGGAACGTGAAAAGTCTCTGAAACTTTTCTTAAAATTTTTAATGCTTTTTCATCACCAATGCCTGAAAAACTATCAATTCTCGAACGATTGGCTTTTTTAAATGATCCCTTAAAAACATAAGGTATCTGAAGTTTGTCGGTAATACCAACTAATTTTTCAGCAATTCTGAGCGCCATTTCTTCTCCTTCGATGGCGCAAGGCCCCGCCAATAAAAAGAAATTACCACTATCAGTATGCTTAATTTGTGGAATATGTTGTATGTTCATAATATGATTTTTTGACAGTGCAAAGGTAGTTATGATTTATGAATAGCAGATGAAGATTTAAGTTTTTTTTAAGAAGCTAATCCTGCTATACATTCCAATCTTTTTCTCCAAATCCTTTTTTTATTGGTCTTTGCAGGAGCTTCCGCTGGTCGCTCTGCAAATACCATAAAAAATAGGCTTTCTCAAAAAAAGATTTCCACTTCTATCAGGGCTAGGACTTTAGTGAAATTAAGAGTTTTCAAGAAGTTTTGAATTTTTAAGTATTAAGATTTTTCAAGTTTCAAATTGAATTCTGATTCCAAAATACTTTCTAATTGATCGTCTTCAAAAGAAACAATTTCAGTTGCACCGTTTGTCACAGATTTTAAAGCATTTTTAAATACTATTTTCTTTCCCAACGGATTTTGTAAAACCACAATTAAGTTTTGTACAAAAACGGAATCAGGATGCGAATAATTGTAATGATTGGCTGGTTTAAAATCGATCCATCTTTGAGGCGTCAAACCAAACGAATATAAATTTGCCCATTCTTTTCCAATTAGAATTTGCAATAAAAATTCATTTTCTTCTGTTTTGACCAAAGTGAAAGTATCAGAATCATGCTGAATCTCGGTTCCAGTATCGCGTAGCTTCAAAGGTTTTCTGATGCTATTTCCACCAAATCCTAAATCAATCAGATATTCTTCGTTTTCAATTGTGGCAATGATTCCTAAATGTGTTTTCGGATTTTGACCCGGATTCACCATTGGTCGCGCCGCAACATAATAATGCGGAATCCCAATTTCCTGCAAAGCCAAAGAAAATAAACCGTTGATCTGATAGCAATACCCACCTCGCTTTTTATTCACAATTTGATCTACAATGTCATCACCATTTAACGAGATAACTTTCCCGGCCTGTACATCAATATTTTCAAAAGGAACACTGAATAATTGGGAGCGCATTAATTTTGTAATGGCTTCAAGATTCAATTCAATTTCTCCTGAAAATTTAATTCTGTCTAAATATTGCTGTAAATCGAAGCTCGGAGCTTCAATTTTATTGTTGTTTTTTGATTGTTCCATTTAATTTTTTCTATACAATCAAAATTAAAGCATTTATATAATTACAAGGAAGAGTTTAACTTATTTTTGGGGGATTTCTAAAAGGAAACACGATTAGCTATAATACCAAGAAATTATAAATGCTGTTTTTGTTTTTATCATGATATATTTTAAAAACTTTTTTAGTTTTTAATAATAATAGATTTTAATGTATTTCTTTTTCAAATCAAATATTTTGTGTGAGCTAATTATTTTATTTGAGTTTTTTCGTAATATCTTTTTACAAAATATTGTATTATCATAACTAATAAAAGTATAGTAAAACAAAGAATGGTAAACCCAAAAAGAGCTAAAGAGCCCATTCCACATCTGGTTGTATTTGGATGTTCCTCGAAGTATTTATTATAGTTATATGAAGCAACTGAATATGCGATAATAGTTAATACAATTTGTAAAATAATACTGATCAAAGAGACAGTTCCAAATTCTAGTGTAGTAGATTTAACGATAGCTTTTCTGCCAAATATAAGTTGGAAGATAAGAGGTGAAAGAATTAAAACTAAAGGTATTATTCCGAACATTTTTGGATCGTTATTTATTAAATATTATTCTTAGAAATAGTAAAAAAAGAACTATTCCTTCTTTAAACTCAATCCCATTGGAACCATCAAAATTCCTTTTTCGTAAACATTCAAATAAAGCGTGATAGGTTTCTTTTGTCCTTGCCAGGTTAATTCGTAAACGTTCAGGAACCCTGCGCCCATATCGCTTCTTTTGGTTGGAAAAGGGCAACAGGTTTCTAATCTTTTATAAGTGATTTTTTCACCATTTGGGCCAGCAAGAGCGTTTAAAAAACGGGTTTCATTTAAAGTTTCATTTCTAGTATTTTGATAAAAAATATTCACTGGATAATCAGGGTCGTAACCGTATTTTTTGTTTTTGCTAAAAAGAGTAATAGCAAATGTATTGTCTTTCTTCAAAATTAAATCGGGAGCGTTGTCATCTACATTTTTCAATGTCGACCTTGTGCTCACGCAAGAAGTTGCAGTAATAATTATAATGATAAAAAGAGCTATTTTTTTCATGGTTTAAAGTGTTGGTCGTACAAATGTAAAAGTAAAATAGTTTTTGCCACTCAGGAGCTATTAGGATAAAGAATTAAAAAAGATTAAAATAAACCAGCTAAAATCCGTTTTAACCGTGTCATTCGCATTCCATTGCAAGCTATTCGGTTTTTTTAGGATTCAGTTTTAATATACCAACCACAATCAGATATTGTGCCACAAGATAAGTCAGCATAATTAAAAATGAATTTCTTTCGATTGGTGCATAAAATTTATTCATTGCTAAAATACTATCTGAAAGAACAAAAGCAATTGCGCCAATAAAAATGTATTTATTTCCGGGGTTTTTCCAAACGAAAAAACCATTAAAAGCAAATAAAACCATAATCGAAATAACGCTTGCATATACAGTAACAGGTATTTTTAAATCGCCCAAAAAAGGTAATAAAACAGAAAGCATTCCAATTAAATAAAGTGCAATTATGAAACTTCCAATTCCGAAAGCAATACTGTTTTTTCGAGCTTTAGTTTTTATTTGATTATTAAAAACAACACAAAATACAACATGTGAGATTAAAAATGATATAAGGCCCAGAATAAAATAAATTTCGGCAATATCTGCAAAAAGCAAAATAACGTCTCCAATCCATGAGAACAATAAAGCCAATAAGAGTGCATTTTTAGTGGGAAACTTTCGATATAGATATACTCCAAAGCCTAAAATTGGAATTAGTACAGGTTTTAAAAATAAATCCAGAGTTTCATATCCTAAAAGTAAAATAAGCAGATAAAGCAAGCTAAATGCGACGTAGATGTTAAAAATAGTGAAGTTTCTCATAATTTGGGGTTATGAATTGAATATTTGGTTTTGAATAATTTTAAAGTCTTTTGCAATAAAATAAGCAGAAGCTAAAAACGACAAGCTTAAATAGCTTAAAATGATGTAATTTGAGGCAGGAATAACCTGGTTTAAGCCAAACCAATCGCGATAATAAGCTATAATAGCAATGGCTGTGATAAAGCGTAATGCTTCCCAAAAAATGGCATATTTACTTTTATCCATTAATTCACTGTAACTGTAAATAGTTATCAAAATAAAAAAGCCATAAACAAAGATATTTGGTAAACCGATTTTAGCAATATTATCAAATAAATAGCTCACAAATAAAAGAGTTATTAATACTTGAGCGACCGACCAATAAATAAGCTTTTTAGAGTTTTGTGTTCCATATTTTTCAAAATTGTAAACATTCTCAATTTTGTGAACAGGATATTTTTCTTCAAAATTTTCAGGACGCCAGCCAGTTGGTTTAAACCAGATCGTAAGTTTGTCTTTCCAGTTTTCTGAACGCCATGCATCTTTAATTAATAAAGTGAGATGTTGAAAATTAATCTTGATTGGATTCCAGGTGTGTGCGGGTCTCGTGATTCCAAAAACTGGCGGAACATCATCTAATTCGGCCTGAAAAGTACCAAAAAGTTTATCCCAAAAAATAAATATCTGTGAGTGATTTTTGTCTAAATATTCAGGATTTATGGCATGATGTACGCGATGATGCGAAGGAGTTACCAAAATATTTTCAAGAAAGCCCATTTTTTTGATGTGTTTGGTATGGTACCAAAACTGCATAAATAAATGCAGTGGCAGAGTAATCGCAATTACAGAAGCCGGAACGCCTAATAGTGCTGCAGGAATCAATAAAAAAGTAAACAGATTAGCTAAACTCGCAATAGGCTGACGTAAGGCACAGGCTAAATTAAATTCTTCACTACTGTGATGAATCGCATGTTTGTTCCAAAAAAAATTAATTTGATGTGCCAGTCGATGACTCCAATAGCCGTAAAAATCGATGACAAAAAAAGCAATGCAGTAAGAGAGAACATTAGCTTCAAGATGATAAATGGCAATGTTAGAAACCAGCCATTCGTAAGAAATAAAAGTTAGGCTTAAACCCAAGACATCCTTTACAGAATTGGTAATTCCGGAGCTAATACTAGATACGCTGTCTATTAAAGGTGCAGTATCTTCTTTTTTATAGATGCCGTAAATTTTTTCAATTATAATTAAAATCAAAAAAATAGGCGTGGCAATAATTAATATTTTCCCGTATTCTTCCATAAAAAAAACATTCTATTTTATTTCAAATATAGAATAAAATAGAATGTTTTTTAAATTATTTGCTATTAAACAATTTCGGCGCTAAGTCCAGCTTCCAAAAGTTGTGTGCATTGAGGTTTTAACTTGTCGATTGGCCCGGTTTTTACCGTGCATTTTCCATTGTAATGTACAATTAAGGAGCATTGTTCTGCTTGTTCAGCGGTGTGACTGCAAACACGCATTAAAGTGTCAATTACGTGATCAAAAGTGTTTACATCGTCATTATAAACAATGATTTCATTATCGAAACCAACTGCTTCTTTTTCACGAACTCTTTCTCTTACTTTCTCTTTAGTACTCATGTTTTTAGGTTTTTGTACTGTTGTAATTACTATAACTAATTTACGTATTTTAATGAAACCCAGTTGTTTCTTTGAAGTTTTTTAACATAAGTCAATCCTTTTTCGGTGCAGGAAGCATCGATAAACGGAATGTCTTCTTCATAAAAACCGCTAAAAAGAATAATTCCTTTTGGATTCAGACAATCAACATAACTTTGCATATCATTCAGCAAGATATTTCTGTTGATGTTAGCAATAATCAAATCGTATTTTTTACCGGCTAATAAAGCAGCGTCGCCTTCATAAACGGTAATATATTTGCAGTTATTGCGTTCTGCATTTTCAATTGAATTCAAGTAACACCAATTGTCGATATCAATTGCATCGATCGGCTGAGCGCCTTTCATTTCAGCCAGAATTGCTAAAATTGCAGTGCCGCAGCCCATGTCTAAAGTTTTTAAACCAGCGACATCCATTTCTAATAAATGCTGAATCATCATGTGCGTTGTTTCGTGATGACCTGTTCCAAAACTCATTTTGGGCTCAATTACAATATCAAATTCAGCATCCGTCTTTGGATGAAAAGGAGCACGAACATGACATTTTCCGTCCACATCAATCGCTTCAAAATTCTTTTCCCATTCTTCGTTCCAGTTTACCTGATCGATTTCTTCAACCGTATATTCAATTTTAAATTCTTCTGAGTCTAAAATATAAATGTCATCCAGAATGTTTTCATCCCATAAATCTTTCTTCACATAAGCCGAAATTCCAGTTTCTGTTTCTGTAAAAGTTTCAAAAGCTTTTTCGCCTAATTCAGCAATTAAAATTTCTGATCCCGGTTCTTTTGGCTCAATCGTAAAATGATATCCTAAATATATATTTGACATAAATAATTTTTTTTGCAAAGGTAACAATAGAATGCAGAAGTTGCTTATAAATCTAAAAGAACATTATTAATTTAAGAATTATTTAAACCACAAAAAAAGCGTTCGCACAGCGAACGCTTTTTTATATAATAAGATAAATCTAAAATCTAAAATCTAAAATCTAAAATCTAAAATCTAAAATCTAAAATCTAAAATCTAAAATCTAAAATCTAAAATCTAAAATCTAAAATTAGATTGCCGTAACAATTGCTAAGAAATCATCGGCTTTTAAAGCAGCACCACCAATTAGACCACCGTCTACGTCTGGTTTTCCAAAGATTTCTTTTGCGTTATCTGGTTTTACAGAACCACCGTATAAAATAGAAACTTCGTCAGCGATCTCAGCTCCAAAAGCTTTACGGATAGTTTCTCTGATAAATTCGTGCATTTCCTGAGCTTGTTCTGGCGAAGCAGTTTCTCCGGTTCCAATTGCCCAAACTGGCTCGTAAGCTAAAACAACTTTTGACCATGATTCTTTAGCAATATGGAAGATACCGTCACGTAATTGATTTTCAACGATATTGAAATGATTTCCTGATTGACGATCTTTTAATTCTTCTCCAAAACAGAAAATTACAGTCATATCATGTTTAAGGGCAGTATCTACTTTGTTTGCGATTAATGCATCAGTTTCATGGAAAATAGCACGACGCTCAGAGTGACCAAGAATTACTGTGTTTACACCAATGCTAGTTAACATATCAGCAGAAATTTCTCCCGTAAAAGCACCACCTTCAGCCTGGTGAACGTTTTGTGCAGCAACTCCAATGGTTGTGTTTTTAACTTTAGCAACTGCTGCTTGTAAGTTTACAAATGTTGGAGCAACAATTACCTGAGCAGTTGTTTGTGCAGGTATTTTTGTAATTAATTCACTTAATAATTCTTGAGTTTGTTCTGCGTTTTTATGCATTTTCCAGTTTCCTGCAACAATCTTTTTTCTCATTTTGGTAGTTTTTATTATTCTTTTTAATTTTTGTTTTTTGTGGTAATTTGTAAAGCTGTTTAAGCTTGTTTTAAATTCTTCAGGGTTTCATTGATTTTATCAAAGTCAGTTTCAATAGCGCGGTATAAAACGATTTTTCCTGTTTTGTCAATGATGATGTATCTCGGAATCCAGTCTAAATCAATAGCTTTTCCGAAAACACCTTTCATACCATCATTCATCATAAAATGATCGCCTTTTAATTCGTGTTTTTCAATTCCGATTTTCCATTTTTCAGCTGTTTTATCAGCAGAAAGAAATAAATAAGAAACATCAGGATTGTTGGCTTGTAAGTCTTTTACTTTTGGCATTGCTTTTACGCAATCGCCACACCATGAAGCCCAAACTTCGATTACCAAAGTTTTTCCTTTATATTTTTTTAAAATGTTTTTGAAAGAAGTCTGACCTCCATCAACAGTCAATAATTTTTCAGATAACGCTTCTTTAGAAAAGCTTGTTTTTTCCGTTTTCTGAGCTTGAGAACAAGAAAAAGTAATAAATGCAATTACAATCAGGACTATTTGTTTCATAGATAGATAAATTTGTTTTAATAAATAGAATATCCTGTTCTTTCTTAGATTCGGATATGGATATTTCATGCCGAACAAAGTTAAACAAACAATTTGAATGCCAAATGGAGATTAACAAAATTTGAAGAGTCGTTTATTTTGTAACAAAACAGAGATTCTGGGTTAGAAAAAACCGTTTGAAATCGTAATAGTTCACCTTAAAATTGAAAAATCTCGGTAGTCATTTTTTAAGGAAGTAAAATTTGGAACTATTTTTTTATTTTTTGCAGCATTTTGAGATCAAAAAAACGTCAGATTTCAACAAAAAAGCCTTCAATAAAATTTTAATTATTGAAGACTTTTAGAATATTTTTTTATGAAATTATTAATTCAAATCATAATTGCCATTTGCCCATTTTTTACAAGGAAGAATCCATAAGTCTAATGCTTTGTACAAAAAGCCATGCTTCAGATTAGTATTCAATTCGACTTCTTTAAAATGATTTATTTTAAGTTTCGAAGTTTTTTTTCTTTTGATTGCAGAAACGCCGTAAATATCTGATTTTTCATAAATAGTCAGAATGTTTCCACAGTAATTGATATCTGGAATTTGTTCTATATCGGTTTCCATAAAAGAGCCTATAAAAACAAAATTCATATCTGGATTGGCCACAAAAGTCGAGACATATTGTGCAATATAACCGCCTTTAGAAGTTCCAATTACAGTTATTTTATTTGGAGGGACGCCTTTTTTAAGCAGTTTATTAACCTGTTTTGCTATTTTTTCAGCGTAGTCATATGCATTCGTATTCTTCTTTCTGATTTCACTATAAACTATAAAGTTATCTTTTCTGAAGGAAGCTAGGATCTCGTTGTATTCTGCTTTTCCATATTCGGGATGTGGAGCACTCAAATCATTTTCTTCAATAAATTTATTGTGTAAAAAGAATATGTACCGTTGGTCTTGTTTTGGTGTTTTTTCCTGGCTTAAAGATGTAAAAATACAAAATGCCGTAAATAGAGAAGTAAATAAGAACCTTAGTGATGGTTTCATAGATTGTTTTGTTTTTCCTGGAATAATTGTACCAAAAATATAAAACAAAAAACATAATTTAATATTTTTCGTACGAAATGTTTTGACAAAGAAAAACGCCAATTTAACTAAATAAATAGAAAAATTGGTGTTATTATATTGGTTTGAAAATATTACAATTTCAAATCATCAACATCGTTATAATGTACTTTCTGAATCACAGTTCCGCTATGTAAAACTACAATACTCGGATTTGCTCTTTCAATCGTTTTTAAAGCTGTTGCATCGCAGAAATAAAAATCAACATTTAAGCCGTATTCTTTTTTTGCTTTTGCGATTTCATCAGCTCCAGAAGCGGTTAGAGCAACAACTTTATATCCTTTTGCTTGTGCTTCTTTGTTTAGTGCTTCTAATTTTTTCATTCCAGCTGGCTCAGATAAAGCCAGATCGTAAGTAACAAAAAGTAATAATTTTGGCTCTTTTAAAAGTTCTTCTTTATAATCAGAATCGTCTTTTGTCATCGTAAAATCATGAATTGGCGGAACATAACCCTCTGTAATCACTTTGTCTTTTCTGTCAACAAAAGTCGCTCCTGCAGGAATATTCATTAAATCTTTTTCACCAAATTCTTTATCAACACCGTTTACTTTGTAGATGAAAATCATTTCAACTACAGACTTTGGAGCACCTTCCGGAATTTCCATTCCTTTTTCGATATTAGTTCCTACTTTGTAAGGACGGAAATCTTTAATCGGATTGTGATTCAAAACCCAAAACGCCATAAATGCACATAAAGCAACGCTTACATAAACGGCAAAATTGGTTTGTGGAGTTGAAAATAATGGTTTTACTAATTTCTGATTAAAGAATAAAATCAAAATAAAGAAAAGCAATACTACGTCTTTTGTGAAGGATTGCCAAGGCGTCAAATGCAAAGCATCTCCAAAACATCCGCAATCTTTTACCACATCAAAATAAGCCGAATAAAAGGTAAGGAAGGTGAAGAAAACGATTAAAAGCAATAAAGCCCAAATCGTAGTTCTTGATTTATAGCCAACCAATAACATGACACCCAAAACTACTTCTAAAATCACTAAAAAGATCGCTAATCCTAAAGCTAATGGCTCTAAAAAAGGCATGTTGAAAACCGGCTCACTAAAATATTCGGCTAATTTATAAGAGAAACCAACGGGATCATTTAGTTTTATTAATCCGGAAATGATGAATAATGCGCCGACGAATATTCGGGAGAATTGAGTAATGATGTTTTTCATAAAATTTTAATTTTAAATCCCAATTTTTTTAAATTCCAAATTCCAAAATCTTTTACGAAAATTGGAATTTGGAATTTTATTTTTTGGAATTTTATTTAGTTATTGGTTCAAGAATTAGTGCAAAAACCGCATAATTAATCATATCCTGATAATTAGCATCGATGCCCTCAGAAACTAAAGTTTTACCTTTGTTATCTTCAATTTGTTTTACGCGAAGTATTTTTTGCAGAATCAAATCCGTCAATGAGCTTACACGCATATCACGCCAGGCCTCTCCGTAATCGTGATTTTTGGCTTCCATTAACTCTTTAGTTAATTTAATTTTAGCGTCGTATAATTCGGTTGCTTTTTCCACATCAAGATCTGGTTGATCTGCAACGCCCAATTCTAATTGAATCAAAGCCATAATCGAATAATTGATGATTCCGATGAATTCTCCTTTTTCATCTTCATCTACTTTACGGATTTCGTTTTCCTGTAAACTTCTGATTCTTTGTGCTTTTATGAATATTTGATCAGTTAGCGAAGGCAGTCTTAAAATTCTCCATGCGCTACCATAATCTTTCATTTTATTGATATATAACGTACGACAAACTGTAATTACATTATCAAATTCAAGGGAAGTATTCTTCATTTATTGCTGTATATTTGCTAAAATTTCTTCAAAAATAAGGAATTTTTCAAGAGTTTCAAGTTTCAGGTTTTCTTTGTTTCAAGTTTTTTGTAAACAAAGTGTTAACGCCACTAACTTGAAACCTGAAACAAATAAAAACTTGAAACAAAATGTTTATTAACTGCAAAGGCCAACTTATTGATTTGTCAATTCCTAAAGTAATGGGGATTTTGAATGTGACGCCGAATTCCTTTTTTGATGGGGGAAAGTATAAAAATGAAGAGGAAATTATTTCTCAAGTTGATAAAATGCTTTCTGAAGGAGCGACATTTATAGATATTGGGGCTTATTCGAGTAAACCAAGTGCTGAATTTGTAACAGAAGCCGAAGAAATCGAACGTATTGTTCCGGTAATTGAATTGATTTTAAAACATTTTCCGAATGCTTTATTGTCAATAGACACTTTTAGGGCTGAAGTAGCAAAAGCAAGTTTAGAAAGCGGTGCAGTAATTATAAATGATATTGCTGCGGGAGAATTAGACGATAAAATGTTTGATGTAATTGCAAAGTACAATGTTCCGTATATAATGATGCACATGCGTGGAAATCCGCAAACCATGCAGAGTTTAACGCAATACGATGATATTGTAAAAGAAATGCTTTTTTATTTTTCTGAAAAGGTAAGAAAGGTGAGAAGCTTCGGAATTAATGATTTAATTCTCGATCCCGGTTTCGGATTTGCGAAAACAACCGATCAAAATTATGAAGTTTTACAAAAAATGGAACTTTTTAATTTGTTAGAATTGCCAGTTTTAGCTGGGGTTTCAAGAAAATCTATGATTTATAAAACTTTGCATAATACAGCGCAGGAAGCTTTAAACGGAACAACTGTTTTGAATACAATTGCATTGTCAAAAGGAGCTAAAATATTACGTGTTCACGATGTAAAAGAGGCGATGGAATGTGTGACTTTGTTTAACAAAATGAATTCATAGTGGGTAAGCATTTCAATTAAAAGAAATCCCTGTGCAGTATTAACACATAGGAACATAGATCAATATGTGTTAAAAAAAGAATACAAAAAGAAACAGGTTTCTCACACATAGCTTATGTGTTTTAAAGCAAATGAAAATGCCTTTTTAAGTTTACAAAATCTATGTTTCTATGTGTTTAAAATTTAAAAATTTTAGTTTATGAAATACTTCAGTTTTCTATTTATAGTTTTCCTTTTTTCTTGTGAAGAAAAAAAAGACGTTCTACTCCCAAAAGCAAATGTTTCAATTGTAAAAAACGTTGAAGATCACTCGCCAATTTATATCTTCTTCAAAACAGAAGGCAAAGACACAATCGTCGAAGTAAACAGAAAAAACAGCATTATCTCAACCAATTGGATTTTCAATATTGACAAGCGTTTGCCTTTGAGATTAGTGATTCCGGAAGTAATGAAACTACAGGAAAAAAAGCGGGGAGAGAAAGCTCACAAAAACGAAAAAGCTGAAAATTATTATTCCTATGCAGATTCTATTGGAAAGAATTTAGCTTTTTTGCCTTTCACGAAAGTGTATTACAAAATGGAAAATGTCAGCAAAAATACCAGTCAATTGTATTTCAGGAAAAATGGAATGATAGAATATAGAGGTAGAAAAACTTATGATTTTCCTAAAAAGAATCTTGAACCATTTTTGGACAGTCTGGTTATAAATCCAAAAGCTCAAATTATATTTTCATACGATAAAAACATGCATTATGAAGATTATATTCAATGTAAAATTCTGGTACAAACTATCATTGATAAAAAGATTCCATTTGTTTTTATAAGTGAAGATGAAGAATTCATTTTCTAAAACTTGAAACCTGAAACAAAGAAAACCTGAAACAAATGCCTATTGATGATGATAAGGTTCATTCCTTAAAATAGTAAAGCCACGATACAATTGTTCAATAAAAAACAAACGAACCATTTGATGTGAAAATGTCATCAGCGAAAGCGAAATTTTCCCCTGTGCTTTGCTGTAAACCGTATCTGAAAATCCGTATGGACCGCCAATTACGAAAACCAAAGTTTTAATTCCCGAGTTCATTTTCTTTTGTAATTCTTCAGAAAAACCAACGCTGGAGAAGTTTTTTCCATTTTCATCCAACAAAATCAACTGATCGGTTGGCGTTAATTTCGAAAGAATCAATTCGCCTTCTTTTTCCTTTTGCTGACTTTCAGATAAATTCTTCACATTTTTGATATCCGGAATAATCTCCAAATCAAATTTGATATAAAACGACAAACGTTTAGTATAATCGTCGATTAAAGTCTGCAACGATTTATTGTCGGTTTTGCCAATGGCGATAAGTTTGATGTTCATCTTATAAATTATTTTTTGTCACTACCCGAGGGTTAGCGAACAGGCGAAGCAATTTCACGAATAAGCACGAATTAAATCTGTGTGAATCTGTTCAATCCGTGGGCTACTTTTTATTCTCAAAAACGGTTTCAAAATGTTCTACAGCTGGAAAAGGCTCATAATAATGATGCAGAATCTTTTTCCATTCTAAATATGCTTCTGAAGTTCTAAAACCTACTGTATGATCTTCTAATGTGTTCCAATCAACCAATAACAGATATTTATTTTCAACTTCAATACATTTTTCCAGTCGATGTCCTAAATAACCATCAATTGATGAAATATATTGGCTTGCTTTAGCAAAATCAGTTTGAAATTGATTTGCTAAATCAGATTTTATAAATAGAAAAACGGCTTCTAGAATCATAGTTTTATATGTGGTGTAAATTCATTTGTATCTGCTAAATCTGCGAGAAAAAATTATCTCTCGCAGATTTGTCAGATTTAGCAGATTTTACTTTGTTCAATGTTTTAGTAATTAAAAAATCTGCGCTAATCAGCTTTAATCTGCGTAAATCTGCGTGAAATCTTTGGGCTAATTTTTAGAAAATTTATCTTCAAAAGTTTTAAATCTCGCATCCAAATCTTTTAATAATTGCTTTTTTACCGATGTATCCTGAATAAAACTATAATTTATACTGTTGTAAACATATTGCTTTATTGTCGCATACGAAACATCAGGGTATCTTTTGGCCAATAAAACATATTGTTCCGTCATATTAGTTCTCAGAATTCCGGCATCGTCTGTACTGATCACAATTGGAACATTAAATTCTTTGTAAAGTGTAAACGGATGACGACCGTCTTTTACTTTTAAAATGAATTCGTTACTTGCCAGATTAATCTCAATCGGAATATTATTTTTTGCCATATAACGCAATAAATCATATGAATTTGCTTCGTAGGCGATATCAACTCCGTGACCAATTCTGTTGGCACCTGCGATGTGAATTGCATCGTTAATATGCCATGTTAAATCTTCCGGCTGAACCAAACCTAAAGTCAGTTCGCCTGCATGAAGCGTATATTTTACGTCAGGAAATTTAGAATGACAGTATTTAAACATAACCATGTGCAACCAATAATCTTTCATAGAATTTTCGCCGTGTTCCGGAGAAACGATGTTGACACCCGCAACTAATTTACTGTCGTTTGCTGAGATAAAAGCAATCGTCAGGTTTTTGAATAAATCAACCGGATCCATAAAACGAAGTACAAAATTTTGATAACGCATTGTAAATTTATCGTCTTCAATTTTTAGGTCTTTGTGTAGTTTTGCTATGAAATTAGTGTTGAAATCTGTTGCATATTTTTTAGCATCTTTCTGCTGAATTTCTTTATACAATTCATCTAAAAGTTTCATTATCGTTTTTTCATCTTTTTGAGCAGAAGCCTCACGAAGTTTTGAATTGAAATCAGTTAAATCCGATACATTCATATCACACGGAATCGTAGACAATTGTGTTTCGATATAACTTACATTTTCTGCAATGGCACGCTTTTTTAATTCGAGCATTCCCTCTGCAAAATGACCTTTGATAGTAGGTTCAAATTTTTGAAAAGAATCAAAAAACAAGTCATCAGAAGGTACAGAAACACCGTTGTAATCCTTAGCCGACCAGGTTTGCATTACTTGTTGCTGATAAAAAGATAATTTTCCTTCATTTTTAAGAGAGGAGAAAGTTTGCCAATTGCCGTTTGAAGGTTTTGTTTTAGCGACTGCCATCGTTTCTAAATTCAAATAAAAATCTTCTGCAATAGCTCTTTCCAAAAGAGGTTCTGCATAAATTGATCCTGAAAAATGATGGTGTAAATCGCCTCCTTTAGGCATTTGTTGAAAAAAAGCTGTTAAGAGAGCTTCATTGTTTCTGATTTTTTCTAAATAGTCGCCAGCCGTTTGAGAAAAGCCGATTTGCGCTATAAAAAAACAGAAAAGTGTAATTATCCTCGTCATACTCTAAGTTTAAATTACATGCAAATGTAAGGCTTTTCGAGGAGATTTGAAAATGTGTTTTGGAATTGATGTTTTGGGGCGTGGATTTAACCGCAAAGGTCGCAACGGTTTTACGCAATGTTCACTAAGGTTTTGCGCATTTTTGTCATCTCGACGCAGGAGAGATCACAATAGAAACTCCACAATCTAAATCGCCAATCTTTGTAGAGCTACTAGTGTGATCTCTCCTGCGTCGAGATGACAAACTAGACAAAAAAAGACGCACAGTAGTGCGTCCCTTAAAAACCTTAGAACCTTAGCCTCTCAGCATCTCAGAACCTTTAAAAAAAACCTCTGAACCTTTGTTCCTTTGCAACTTTGAACCTCAAGAAAAAAGTACATCACGAATTTCTTCCGTCTTATCAAAAACACTTTTAGCAAAAGGACAAAGTGGGATAATTTTCAGGTTATTATTTCTGGCATAATCAACAGCTGCCATGACTAGTTTTTTACCAACGCCTTTTCCGTTGAATTCTTCGTTAACTTCAGTGTGGTCGATGATGAATTTTGAATCTCCAGCCCAGGTGTACGTCATTTTTCCAGCTTCTTTTCCGTCTTCTACAGCTTCAAAATAGCCTTTTTTTATATCGTTAATTTGTTTTATTTCCATGATAAATTATATTAATGTGGTTTTAATTTCTATTGAATGTGTAAGTACCTTATGAATTGGACAACTGTTG
Organism: Flavobacterium sp. Root420; assembly: GCF_001427905.1. Classification (GTDB taxonomy): domain Bacteria; phylum Bacteroidota; class Bacteroidia; order Flavobacteriales; family Flavobacteriaceae; genus Flavobacterium. The sequence goes on along the minus strand of NZ_LMEF01000001.1, from coordinate 261,893 downwards.
GCAATGGTTTCTAATCTTTGTTTTTGTATATCATCAACTTCTCCAATTACTTCTATTTTTCTTGTGAATAAGGATACATTTCGATCAGAATCTCTCTCAAAATCAATTTTCACCTTTATTTCTGAAACGTTCCATTGTTTGCGATTGATGTACATTCGCAAAGTAATTACAGTACAGGACGCTAAGGAGGATGCTAAAAGCTCCGTCGGATTTAGTCCTAAATTTTTGCCTCCCATTACCTGGGGTTCATCGGCAATTAAAATATTTCCACTGGCAGATGTTATTTCCGTTCGATACAAACGTGTATCAATTTGTGCTGATATTGTATCCATAATTTATTTGATTCTTGGTTCAGGTAAAGGGACAAATTCTGTTTCACCCGGAACCTTTGGGAATGTTTGCTCCGTCCAGTCTTTTTTTGCTTTTTCCAGCAATTCTTTGTCTGAAGAAACAAAATTCCAAAAGATAAAATGTTCTTCAGGGAAGGGTTGTCCTCCAAAAATATAAACGGTACTGTTTTCGCTAATTTCAAATTCGCATAAAGTACTGTCATTAGTAATCAGAATCTGTTTTGGATCGTAAACATGTTCGCCGCTTTTGATGCTTCCTTCCAAAATATACAAACCGCTTTCGCCGAATAAATGGTTCCCGATATTGATTTTTTTAGCCTCTTTACTTTTAATTTCAATAAAATAAAGCGGACTATAAACCGGAACGGGCGATTTTTTACCGAAAGCTTCTCCGGCAATTAGTTTATACGAAACGCCATCTTCTTCCCATTTCGGAATATCATCTGCTTCAACATGTGCAAAGTTTGGATCCATTTGTTCCAATTCCTTAGGAAGCGCCACCCAAATTTGCAATCCGTGAAGCATTTTATCAGAATGTCTTAAATACTCCGGTGTTCTTTCAGAATGTACGATTCCTTTTCCGGCAGTCATCCAGTTTACGGCACCTGGTTTTATTTCTAATTCTGTTCCCAAACTATCGCGGTGCATAATGCTTCCTTCAAACAAAAATGTCAATGTTGAAAGTCCGATATGCGGATGAGGTGGGACATCCATATTTTCATGATCACTTAAATGCGCCGGTCCCATATGATCAATAAATACAAATGGACCAACGGCTCTTTTTTCACGGAAAGGTAATAATCTGCCTACCATAAAATTGCCAATATTGGCAGAACGTTCTTCGATAATTAAACTGATATTTGACATGGTTATATTTGATTTGAAAACAAAATTACAGAGGTAACCGCGATCTGTAACTTAATTTAGATTAAGAAAAATTGTTTTGTATTTATAAAAGTAGGGAAAATGGTTGGGTTTGTTTTTATAGTGTTGACTAAATTTTAATTTATCCACGAAAGTCTCGGAGAGACGAAATGTTTATAGAAAATTTAGACACCAAATTACATAAATCCCAACGGGGTTATATAATTGTAACAAGATATCGCTCCTCTGGAGCTTTCTGTTGGTACGTTTTCTCTTTGCTATAAATATTATACTCCTGTGGAGTATAATAGCTTATTGAAATTATGTAACTAACTCAAATTCCAAAGCCTCACTTTCTGTTCCATTAATAATAATCGATAATTGATGCATTCCGGTATGAAAAACTCGAGTTGTAATCAATTTAAAAGATTGATTTCTTTCGACTTTTGTCAATTGATGTGGCTGATAAATTTTCTCGCTGATTTTAAAGACTTTTTTAGCCAGATGTCCTTTTGATTTTTTGTAATGAACAGCGTATTCTAAACGAACGATTTTAGCTTCGGCATTCTTATTATTTAAGTGAAATTGAAACTGCAGATACTCTCCAATTTTGACTTTAGGTGTTTTAATTTCAAAATTAGAAAGTTGAATATTAGTGCTTTCTAAGCCATAATGACTCAGGATCTCAGGATGACCTTGTTTTAATAAAGTACGACAGCCGTGTTTGATAATTGTGTCAGTTTCTTTACTGATGCCTTTCCATTTTTGAGCAATTTCTAATACAATTTCCGGATTATCTTTTACGATATCATTTAAGTTATTGGCCACGCTTCGACGAACATATTCTGAAGGGTCATTTTTTAGATTCTCTAAAATAGGCAGAATTGAAGTTGGATCTTTCTTTAAAAATGGAATCGCCATTGCCCACGGTAATCTCGGACGAGAACCTTCGCTGGCTAATCTTCGTACATGGTGATTCTCATGCAACGACCATTTTGTCATTTCGTCAATCATTTTTTCTTTGTATTTTAAAATGAAAGGACGAACAGCAAATTCACAACTAATAAATTGAGTAATGGAAACAAAGGCTTTTGCTGAGGTTTTAAAATCATCTAAACCATACTTTTCAATATAATCGGCAAAGAAAATGAAGGCCAGATTACCATCTGTAAAACTATTCTTCTTCAGATTTTTAATGATTTTATCCATTACAGCAACGGCTTCTGGAAAATTTTCAGGCATAAATTGATGCAAAACAACTGTGGTGTGTTTCATACGATCTTTCCATTCCTTTTGTGCAAAATCGCCTTCGTAAATCGTTTCAATAAATTTTTGTTTATTGAAGGTTGGATGCACTTCGGCGACAGTCTGACCAAATTTTTCGTAAAAAGTTACTGAGTAAATATCTTTAATTAATCCCATGATTTTGTTTGAATGAACTTCAAAGATATTTAATGTTCTTTAATTTTTGAACCATTAAGAGATTAAGTTTGATTAAGCATAAAAGCTAAATTTTTCTGAATATTTTAATGGTAAAAAAAAGAGATATTAAGTATAATATATAACTTTTCATGTTAATGAAACTTTCAAATCCCCAAAATAAGTCCTACTTTAGCATCTTATAAAATTTAAGAAAAATGATTAGCGAAGCACAATTTCAAACTGAATTACAACTATTGATCAGTAATGCAATTCGAGAAGATGTAGGTCCGGGAGATTATAGTTCATTGGCTTGTATTCCTGATACAGCACACGGACAAGCTAAATTATTAGTAAAAGATCAGGGAATTATTGCTGGTGTTGCATTGGCAAAAATGATTTTTGAATTTGTTGATCCAAAATTAAAAGTGAAAACTTTTATAGAGGATGGAACACATGTAGAGTATGGAGATGTGGTTTTTGAAGTTTCAGGAAGTTCACAGTCTATTTTAAAGTCGGAGAGAGTTGTTTTGAATACGATGCAGCGTATGTCTGCGATTGCAACAAAAACCAGTCAGTTAATGCAACTTTTAGAAGGAACTGGTGCTAAAATATTAGATACGCGTAAAACGACGCCAAATTTCAGGATTGCTGAAAAATGGGCCGTGAAAATAGGAGGGGGCGAAAATCATCGTTATGCTTTGTATGATATGATCATGTTAAAAGACAATCATATCGATTTTGCTGGTGGAATTACACTTGCCATAAAAAAAACAAAAGAGTTTTTAAAAGCCAATAATCTGGATTTAAAGATTATTGTGGAAGCCAGAAATCTGGATGAAATTCGTGAAATTCTATTAAGTGAGGGCGTTCACAGAATTTTGATCGATAACTTTAATTATGAAGATACTAAAACGGCCGTAGCATTAATCGGTAAAAAATGCCAAACCGAATCATCGGGAAATATCAACGAAAAAACCATTCGCGAATACGGTCTTTGTGGTGTAAATTATATTTCATCAGGAGCATTGACGCATTCGATTTACAATATGGATTTGAGCTTAAAAGCTTTTTAAGTTATGAGTTTTGAGTTATAAATTATGAGTTGAGATAATAAAAATCTAAACTCTCAATATCCAATAATCTAAGAAGTCTAAAATCTAAGAAGTCTAAAAATCTAAAATATATGTCTCAAGAGATAGAAGATCGGATTGAAAAAGTACCCGTTGTACGTTCGTTAGCCCGGCTTTTAAAGAAAATAAAATTGCCTTGGCTAGAAGGCTTTTCATTATATGATTTACTCGAAATGTATACGCTGGGAATTCTCGAAGGAGCATTTTCGTATCACGCGAGCGCTATTTCGTTTAGCTTTTTTATGGCATTGTTTCCTTTTGCATTATTTATTTTAAATTTGATTCCCTATATTCCAATTGAAGGTTTTCAGGACGATTTTCTTCAGTTTGTTCAACAGGGAGTTCCGCCAAATACTTACGATGCAATTAGTAAAATTATCAGTGATATTTTAAATAATAGTCACTCTGGATTACTTTCTTCGGGGTTTTTGCTTTCTATTTTTTTGATGTCAAATGGTATTAATGGAATTTTAAGTGGTTTTGAATCTTCGAAACATGTTTTTGATAAACGTGGCTTCTTTAGTCAATATGTAGTGGCTTTGGCAATATCACTTGTAATGACGATTATTTTATTTGTAACGGTTGCTACCATTGTTGTTTTTGAGGTGTTTATTCAAAAAACAATTATTCAGGATGTGTTGAGCGATCGTATTCCCCTCATTATTTTAGGACGATATTTATTCGTTATTTTAATGATTTTGATAACGGCCTCAATATTATTGCGTTATGGTACAAAACAGTACAGTAAAGTGCCTTTTATTAGTATTGGATCTGTATTTACAACAATCTTAATTGTTATATCTTCGTTCTTTTTTGGGATTTGGGTTATAAAATTCTCAAAATATAACGAACTTTATGGTTCAATTGGGACATTATTAATTCTAATGTTCTACATTTGGATTAACTGTATGATTCTGCTTTTAGGGTTCGAATTGAATGCTTCTATCAGAAAATTAAAACAAAAAAAAAATAAATAATATGAAAAATTGGATGTTAGCAATTGGTGTTTTTTTTCTAACAATCAGCACCATTCAGGCGCAAAGTGTCATTGGCAAATGGAAAACGATTGATGACGCAACTGGAGAAGCAAAATCGGTAGTAGAGATTTACGAGAAATCAGGAAAAATATACGGAAAAGTGGTAGAAATACTTCGTGCCGATCATAAAAAGGATGTATGCATTAAATGTGAAGGTGCAGAAAAAAACAAACCAATTTTAGGTATGGTCATCATTAACGGACTTAAAAAAGATGGTTCTGAGTATAACGGAGGAACAATTTTAGATCCTACAAATGGTAAAAAATACAAATGTTATATCGAACTAGAATCGGCTGATAAATTAAAACTTCGTGGCTATGTTGGGATTTCTATTATGGGAAGAACACAATACTGGACACGAGTGAAATAAAAACAAATATGCAAAAATTAGCTTCGATAATTTTCTTCTTAGTAATACTATCCAATAGTTTTGGACAATCTAAGAATTCGCCATTACAAATAAGTCATCTTACGGGTGACTTTTATGTTTATAAAACATTTCATGATTATAAAGGAACTTTGATTTCTGCCAATGCCATGTATCTTGTTACAAATAAGGGTGTTGTTTTGTTTGATGCACCTTGGGATCAAACGCAGTTTCAGCCTTTGCTGGATACAATTAGAGCAAGGCATAATAAAGATGTTATTATGTGTTTTGCAACGCATTCTCATGAAGACCGTGCAGGAGGTTTGGGTTTTTACGAACAAAAAGGAATTAAAACTTATACCATAAAAGCAACGGATCAAATTCTTAAAGAGAAGAACGAAAAACGAGCCAAATTTGTTATTCCGAATGATACTACATTTACAGTTGGCCAACATTCCTTCGAGGTATATTACCCAGGAAAAGGGCATGCGCCGGATAATATTATAGTTTGGTTTAATAAAGAAAAAGTACTTTATGGAGGTTGTTTTATTAAGAGCGCTGATGCAAAAGATTTAGGATATTTGGGTGATGCAGATGTGAAAGAATGGGAAAAGTCGATTAAAAAAGTACAGTCTAAATGTAGAAATTCTAAATACATCATAACCGGTCATGATGATTGGAAAGACCTGACCTCTTTAAAACATACTTTGAAATTAGTTCAGGAATATAATGCTGAAAAACTTTCGAATAAAAAATAATTCTCTCAATCCCATAAAAAAAGCACATGTTTTTTGTCGAAGTTATTTTACCACTTTCCTTAGCTAAAACCTTTACTTATCGTGTTTCTGAGGCTGAATTCCATTTTATTAAAAAAGGAATGCGGGTGGCGGTACCTTTTGGTAAAAGCAAAATTTATACGGCATTAATAATCGATACGCATCAAAATGCGCCGACTTTATATGATGCGAAAGAAATTCATCAAATCTTAGACGAAAAACCTATTGCAACTGAAATTCAGATTAAACACTGGCTTTGGGTTGCGAATTATTATATGTGTGGTATTGGTGATGTATATCGTGGTGCTTTTCCGAGTGGATTATTGCTGGAAAGTGAAACTATTATCTCGCATAAAGTCGATGTTATTGTCAATCAAAATGAACTTTCTGATGAAGAATATCTGGTTTACGAAGCTTTACAACAACAGAGTTCTCTTAAAGTTCAGGAGATTATTTCAATTTTAAACAAAAAGAATATTCTTCCGGTTCTTCAAAAATTAATGGAAAAGGATATCATTGTCTTAGAAGAAGAAATAAAAGAGAATTACAAGCCGAAATTGATTCGATATGTAAAATTGCATTCAAAATATGAATCAGATAACGGTTTAAGTGAATTATTAGAAGAACTGAAAAGTGCCAGGAAACAAAAAGAAATTGTTTTGGCTTATTTTCAAATTAGTGCTTCGGAAAAGAAGCCAATTACAGTTAAGAAATTGATTGAAGTTTCAAATTCGACTTCGACAATTGTAAAAACATTAATCGAAAAAGAGATTTTTGAAGAATATTATTTGCAACACGACAGAGTTTCCTTTGATGGGAAAGCTTCAGAAAAAGAATTAGTATTAAGCGATGCCCAAGAAACGGCTTTTAATGAAATTAAAAATAGTTTAGTAGAAAAAGAAGTTTGTTTATTGCACGGTGTTACATCAAGCGGAAAAACAGAAATATATATTAAGTTAATTGAGGAATATTTAGAAACAGGAAAACAGGTTTTGTATCTGTTGCCTGAAATTGCATTGACAACACAATTGGTTTCTCGTTTACGACTTCATTTCGGGGATAAGGTTGCTGTCTTTCATTCGAAGTACAGCAATAATGAAAGAGTAGAAGTTTGGAGACAAACGCTGGAAAATTCAGATAAAGCACAAATTGTAATAGGAGCGAGGTCTGCTTTGTTTTTACCTTTTAATAACCTCGGACTATTGATTGTTGATGAAGAACACGAGCAGACTTTTAAACAAACAGATCCGGCGCCGAGGTATCACGCCCGGGATTCGGCAATTGTTTTGGCTAATTTTCATAATGCCAAAGTGCTTTTAGGATCTGCAACTCCAAGTATTGAAACCTATTTTAATACCCAAATTGAGAAGTTTGGTTTAGTTACAATTACGGAACGCTATAATAATGTTCGAATGCCGGAAGTTCTTTTGGTTGATTTAAAAGATAAGCATTTTAGAAAAAGAATGACAGGGCATTTTAGCGATCTTTTAATCGAAGAAATAGCTGAAGCTTTGTCTTTGGGCGAACAGGTTATTTTATTCCAAAATAGAAGAGGATATTCTCCTATAATAGAATGTCTCACTTGTGGTCACGTACCACATTGTCAGCAATGCGATGTAAGCTTGACTTTTCATAAACATAAAAATCAATTACGCTGCCATTATTGCGGATATTCAATAGCAAAACCAACACACTGCCATAGCTGTTCAAGTATTGATTTGACTACAAAAGGTTTTGGAACAGAACAAATCGAACAAGAATTGATTTCTCTATTTCCGAAGGCTAAAACCGGAAGAATGGATCAGGATACAACGCGTGGAAAATTTGGTTTTGAAAAGATTATCGATACTTTTAAAAACAGGGAAATTGATGTTTTAGTCGGAACTCAAATGTTGGCTAAAGGATTGGATTTTGATAACGTAAGTCTGGTCGGAATTATGAATGCTGATAATATGTTGCATCATCCTGATTTTAGGGCTTTCGAACGCAGTTTTCAGATGATGACGCAAGTTGCCGGAAGAGCCGGAAGGTCAGAAAAACAAGGAAAAGTTGTGATTCAAACTTACAATCCAAATCACAATACAATTCAGCAGGTTACGACACATAATTATATAGGTATGTATAAGGAGCAATTATACGACCGACAAATCTATAAATACCCGCCTTATTTCAGGATTATAAAGCTAACGTTAAAGCACAAAGATTTTGATAAGTTAAAAGAAGGATCGATGTGGCTGTATCAGGTTTTGAGTCAGAATTTAAATATGCCGGTTTTAGGTCCGGAAGAGCCACTGATCAGCAGAATCAGAAATGAATATATCCGAACTATTTTGATTAAGATTCCGCAGAACCAGAATTTAGCAGGCACAAAAAAAACTATTCAGAAAATGTTGAATAGTTTTGAAGCTGTCGCTCAATACAGAGCTATAAAAGTGATTGCCAACGTCGATTTTTATTAAATTACGACGATGTTGACAATGCTTTAACTAAATCTTCTTTTTTGTTTCGGCTTAATGGGATTTTTGTGATTCCAATTTCGGCAAATTTGCTGTTAAAGCGTTCTACCTTATCAATATTGATAATATACGATTTGTGTACGCGAATAAATTTGTCTTTTGATAAATCATTCTCAAAAGATTTCATTGTCGAAAGGACTAAGTTGCTGTCGTCTTCTGTAACTACTCTTACATAATCTCCAAAAGCTTCAATCCATTTAATTTTAGAAGTGAAAATTTTAAGTTTTTTAAGATTGCTTTTGATAAAGATATGCTCGCCTTCTTCTTCTTTTACCTCTTTTTTGAGTAGATGCATGTCGATTGCTCTTTTTACAGAAGCATTAAAACGGTCAACGGCAATAGGCTTCTGAAGATAATCAGTGGCATCATAGTCAAAGGCTTTTAAGGCATACTCGGCTTTAGAGGTAATAAATATAATTTGAGGCTTCGTTTTTAATCCGTCAAGGAAGTCAAAACCATTGATAACAGGCATTTCAATATCAAGGAATATTAGATCGATATTATTTAAAGAGATACAACTTTTTGCTTCTATTGCATTAGAAAAGTCCCCGATTAAGTGCAAACCTGGGTGATTATTAACTAATTTTGCAATAATTGTCCTCTGTATAGAACTATCATCTACAACAACACAGTTTAGTTTCATAACATTTAAAATTTAGAATAAATTCAGGATAGCAGTAGTAAATGTATTATTTTTCTAGGAAAAAAACTAAACTTAAACTTTATTTTTTACATTACAACGAATAAAGCTAAAAAAGTGTTGTATATATAAAAATAATGGTTACTTTTGCACCCAATTTTAACAAATAAATATTGTATTTATGAATCATTATGAAACTGTTTTCATTTTAAATCCCGTTTTATCTGAGGTTCAGGTGAAGGAAACAGTAACGAAATTTGAAGAATTTCTTACTAGTAGAGGAGCTGAAATGGTATCGAAAGAGGATTGGGGTCTGAAAAAAATGGCTTACGAAATCCAAAACAAAAAAAGTGGTTTTTACCATTTATTCGAATTCAAAGTAGCAGGAGAAATTCTAATTGCTTTTGAAACTGAATTTAGACGTGACGAAAGAGTTATGCGTTTCTTAACTGTAAGTTTAGATAAACATGCTATTTCATGGGCTGAAAGAAGAAGAGCCAAATTAAAATCTACTAAAGCTTAATTATTATGTCTACAATAGAGCAATCTGCAAAAGGAAAAAAAGACGGAGATATCAGATATTTAACGCCTTTAAACATTGAAACTAACAAAACTAAAAAGTACTGTCGTTTCAAAAAATCAGGAATCAAATATATCGATTATAAAGATGCTGATTTCTTATTGAAATTCGTTAATGAGCAAGGAAAAATTCTTCCTCGTCGTTTAACTGGAACTTCATTGAAATACCAAAGAAAAGTTTCTGTAGCTGTAAAAAGAGCTCGTCACTTAGCTTTAATGCCATACGTGGCCGATTTATTAAAATAATATTAAAAGAATAGTTGTTGGTTTCCGGTAAGATGGAACCTAACTTCTCAAATAAAGGACAACAACATGGAACTTATTTTAAAACAAGACGTACAAAACCTGGGATTTAAAGATGATGTAGTATCTGTAAAACCTGGTTACGGTCGTAACTTTTTAATTCCTCAAGGTTTTGCTGCATTAGCAACTCCTTCTGCTAAAAAAGTTTTAGCTGAAAACCTAAAACAAAGAGCACACAAAGAAGCTAAAGTTGTTGCTGATGCAAAAGCATTAGCTGAAACTTTAAAAGCTCTTGAAATTAAACTTACTGCAAAAGCTGGTGGAGAGAAACTTTTTGGTTCTATCACAAACATCGACATTGCTGAAGCTTTAGAGAAATCAGGTAACGCTATTGATAGAAAATTCATCACTAGCGGTATCGTAAAACGTACTGGAAAATATTCTGCTAGCATCCGTTTACACAGAGATGTTATCGTTGATTTACCATACGAGATTATCGCTGAAAAATAACATTTTGTTAACTTCTTGTTAATAAAATATAAAAACCACTCTTAGGAGTGGTTTTTTTTTGCCTAATTTTGAAAGTAATAACTCACTCAAAATCAGGAAAATGAAAAAAATCTTTGCATTATTGCTATGTTTGCTAGCCTTAACCGTGGCTAAAGGGCAAACGACGACTTCGAGTATTAAGGGTATTGTAAAAAGTTCTACGAATGAACTATTGCCTGGTGCTACTATTTTAGCAATTCATACTCCAACAGGAGGTAAATATTCAGCTGTTTCTAATGAAGACGGAAGGTTTAATATTTTGAATATGAGAATTGGAGGCCCTTACAAAATCACAGTCACTTTTGTGGGCTTTCAGGATCAGGAATATAATGACATCTATCTTGATCTGGGAAAACCTTTTAATATTGATGTAGTTTTAGCAGATGCCAGTCAGGCATTAGAAGAAGTTAAAATTGTATCTAAAGATAAGGTCTTTAAAAGTGGAAAAACAGGTGCTGAAACTACAATTGGCCGAAGGGAATTAACATCTTTACCGACAATTTCAAGATCGGCTGAAGACTTTACCCGTTTAGAACCAACAGCGAGTGGCGGTTCTTTTGGGGGAAGAAATGATCAGTACAATAATTACTCTTTAAATGGAGCTGTATTTAATAATCCATTTGGATTAGATGCAGCGACTCCGGGTGGACAAACAGGTGCTCAGCCTATTTCACTGGATGCGATCGAACAAATTCAGGTTGCAACTGCTCCTTATGATGTGACATTATCTGGTTTTACAGGGGCTTCTGTTAATGCGGTTACAAAATCCGGAACAAATGAATTTCATGGTACTGCTTATGCATTTTACAGAAATCAGGATTTAACTGGGAGTAAAATTAAAGGTGAAAAAATATTTGTACCAACATTGGAGCAAACTCAGGCAGGTTTTAGTTTAGGTGCCCCAATTATTAAAGACAAATTATTCATTTTTGGAAATTTCGAAATTGATAAACGAAGTGATTTAGGATCAAACTTCGTAGCGAATAATAATGATGGTGTAACCGGAATTAATGAATCACGAGTTTTAGAATCTGATTTAATTGCGGTTTCAAATGCATTGGCCACTTTAGGATATGATACCGGTGCTTATCAGGGTTTCATACATGAATCAAACTCCAATAAAGGAATCATTAAAGTAGACTGGAATATAAATGATAATCATAAATTAGCGGTAATTTATAATTTCTTAGATGCATCAAAAGATAAACCGGCTCACCCAACAGCTTTAGGTTTTAGAGGTCCAAATGCTTCAATATTGCAATTTAGAAACTCAGGATACCAAATAAATAATAATTTAAGTTCATTTTTAGTGGAGCTTAATTCAAAATTCAGTGAAAAAATTTCAAATAAATTACAGGCAGGTTATTCTCACTTTAATGATTACAGAGTGCCATTTTCAGTTCCGGCTCCTGTAATTAATATTCAGGATGGAGCAGGTTCTAATTATATTATTGCCGGGCATGAACCATTTTCCATCAACAATACTTTAGATCAAAAAGTAATTCAGATTACTAATAATTTAACTTATACAGTGGGGAAACATGTGTTTACTTTTGGGGCTTCTTTTGAAAAATTTGGATTTAAAAACTCTTTCAATTTAGCTGGATACGACAATTTTGGAAATCCAAATGGTTATGCAGGAACTTTTTTCACGCCTTATTTCACCACTCAGGATTTTTTAGATGACGCTGCTAAACCTTATGCAACAAGTATTATTGCGCAAAATCTTCAATATGCACAAGATACATTTAACACAAAAAGTCAATTTGAAGTTGGAGCTGATGGTGGGTGGAAATTGGCTGAATTAAATGTAGGCCAATTAGCATTTTATGCGCAGGATGATATTAGCTTAAATGATGATTTTAAATTGTCTTTAGGTTTAAGAATTGACAAACCATTGTATTTTAATACAGCTGATTTGATTCAGAAATATATAGATACAGAAAACGGAGGCGCCGGTAGAGACAACAGTATAGATTATTATGATCCACAAACTGGTCAGGCAGTAAAACTAGTATCTACAGATTTACCAAGTGATCGAATATTATGGTCACCAAGAATTGGTTTCAATTGGGATGTTAAAGGCGACGCAACGTCACAACTCCGAGGAGGTTCTGGAGTTTTTACCGGAAGAATCCCTTTTGTATGGTTAGGAAATCAGGTAAGTGGTGCTGATGATAGTTTCTTGCAGATTATGGATCCTGATTACAAATGGCCACAGGTTTGGAGAACAAGCTTAGGATTTGATCATAGATTTGAAAGCAATTATATAGTAACATTAGATTTGTCTTATAATAAGGATATAAATGCGGTACATGTTCAGAATTGGGGATTAAAAGACCCAACAGGGACATTAGCTGGTGTTGATAACAGATTAATTTATACTGCAGCAGATAAAGGGGCAAATAATGCTTATGTAATGACTAATTCAGATAAAGGAAGTGCTTTTAATGCAACGGTTAAATTACAGAAGACATTTGAAAATGGTTTGTATGCCAGTGTTGCTTATAATTATTTGAAATCAAAAGATGTTAACTCTATCGAGGCAGAAATAACGGGGGATGCTTTTGCTTTTAATCCGGCACTTGGAAATGTAAATAATGATGTATTGTCCAATTCTAAATATGGAGACAATCATCGTTTTATTGGGGTTGCTTCTAAAAAATGGAAATATGGAAATGACAAATGGGCAACAACAGTTTCGACTTTCTTAGAATATGCTCAGGGAGGACGTTTTAATTATACGTATGGAGGAGATATTAATGGAGACGGGTCTTCTGTAAATGATTTAATATATATCCCTACGACTGCAGAAATTTCTCAAATGACCTTTAGTGGGGCTGGTCAGGCTGACGCATTTGATAAATTCATTGCTCAGGATAAATATATGAAAGACAGAAGAGGGCAATATGCAGAACGTTATGGGGCTATATCTCCATGGAGAGGAAGATGTGATTTAAAGTTATTGCAGGACTATAATTTTAAAGTTTCATCGGCTTCTGAGAAAAAGAATACCATTCAATTTAGTATTGATATTTTGAATTTTGGAAATTTGATAAATTCAGATTGGGGAGTTGTTCAGGTTCCGACCAGCGTTCAGCCAATAGGAGTGACTGTTGCAGGAAATACACCAACTTATACTTTTAATAATACACCAACTAAAACCTTTAGTTATGATGCTAGTTTAACCTCAAGATGGCAAATGCAATTTGGTATCAGATACATTTTCTAGTAAAGGAAAAAAAGTTATAAATTTGCCCTCGCATTTGCGAGGGCTTTTTTTTGATCAATAATAAAGATTTAAAATATTTGACCTCTTTTTTTAAAGATGTTTAAACAAAGAAAATAAATGAAATACGCAAGACTTACAAAAGAGCAATTTGATGAATTACATGCAGAATTCGCAAGCTTTTTAGCCACTCAGGCTATTGATAAAGCGGAATGGGATTCTCTTAAAATAAATAAACCTGAAGTGGCAGAACAAGAACTGGATGTTTTCTCTGATTTGATTTGGGAAGGTGTTTTGTCCAGAGCAGAATTTTTAGAACATTTTTCTAAAAACCATATTTTCCTGTTTCAGTGTTTTGAAACACATGTTCAGTCAATAGTATTAAAATCATTGGTTCCTGAAACAGATTTTTTAACTAAGGAGGGTTTGCAATGGTTAAGTGATAATATGTTTACAGAAACGATTGAAATGAAAGTTGGAAAGAAAGTATTTACCGAAGATAGAAATGCATCTATTTTTGAATTGATTCAGCAGGGAGCTTTTTTAAGCGATGGACAATTATTTAAACAAATTAATACTATTTTAGAATCTTAATTCAAAAAATAAATCGGACAAAATAGGCAAGCAATAAATTCAATTGTTTGTCTATTTTTTTTGTTTTTAACTTTTGTTTAATCTTTTATGTTTTTTTTACCCCGTATTTCTACTTGTTTTTTTAGAATAATGATAGAAATTTTACTTTTGTTGTTGTTTTATAAATCCAGACGGTTAAAATGCTTTGTTTAAGTAAATTACGATTGATGGTAATTATTTTTTATAGGTTTTTTCTTTCATTTTTATGATATTCGTAATGATGTTTATTTTTTTTTGTGATATTTATAACACTTGTTTTTTGTTGTAAATCCTTTATTTTTATGGTGTTACAGAGCTTTGTTTAACATTTTTTCATTTTTTCCATTTAAAAAAATAAGAATTTTATTCTTGTTTTATATTTTCATTTTAACTAATTTTAGTAAAAGAAAGATTAAACAAAAATATTTATCAGATATATAAAAAATTTAGTTTTGATCTTCCTTAAATGAAATATACTTAAAGATTTTTATTGCCTTAGAGTTTAAATTTTTTTTAAACAATTTAATTAATTTGCTTATGGAATTAACATTTACTCTACCCATCAAATTTAGATTTGGTCTTCAAATTATTTTAGCCTTATTTTTTACTCTTATAGATAAAATTAAGGTTATTCAAAAAGCAAATTTTAATTTAATTATTAACGTTTTTCAAAAAAGCCAATATTACGTCAGCTTTTTATTTACAAACCCCAATTGGCGGCTTTGTTTATAAAAGGTATTGTCGTAATTTTTTTATTGATAATCCTTCGTATTAATTAAATAGTGTTTCAGCTTTAGAATTGCATAAATTTCTAAGTAAAAAATAAATTATCTAATCAACATTTTATAGAAATTGAAACATGCTTTTTTATTTAATAGAATTCCCCAAATTCTACTTCTAAACAAATTTTCTTTCCGAAAATTAACTTCCTAACAAGTCATTCTATTTATTTGGAAAATTGATTTATATCAGTATTCCGCCAAAGTTTTTGAGACATTTTTTATTCAAAAGAATAAGAAGTGGTCTTTGTGTACTTCTGTATACGCAATGTTTTTTTATGAAATGAAGTTAAAATAACAGTCGACTAGTATTTTAAACTTCATTTTAAGTAACTGATTATTAACGTTTTTTAAAATTGCCTAAGCATATGTGCTTATCGCAACAGGTATTTTATTGTCCATTTTCTAATCTTCCAAATTATGAAAAAAAAATTTACTTTTTGTAATCTCGACTATCAGAAGAGATTATTCGGGCTATTATTTTTATTCCTTTTATGTAGTAATGCCTTTTCTCAGACTGTTTGTAGACCAATATCTCAAACAAATAGTCAAACGGGTGTATTATGTTTCGGTTTAGATGTAGATAATCCGACAAGAGCCTTCGACAATGATCCAGGCTTAACTACTTTTGCGACTCTCCAAAATGCGATCGGATTAAGTTGTATGGTCCAGGAGACCATGACACTTAATCAGACTGTTAAAGCTGGAGATCAAATTGTACTGTATTTAGGTACAGGAAATGGTTTGTTGAATGTTGGATTGTTGTCCAATGTCTCTATTCAAACTAAACTTTCGGGAACAGACGTAGGTCCAAGAGTGGCACTAAATAGTCCACTTTTGAATCTAAATTTGCTTTCAGGAAACGCCATTGGAGAAGCCAGATACACTGTACCGGGTGATGCCAATGAAGTTCAAATTCAGGTAGGAGGTCTTTTGAGTCTCCTTGTAAACTTAAGAATTTATGATGTTCGTTTGGATTTTGCAAAACCAACTGTGACAGGAGGTTTAAATCAAACAATTTGCTCAGGAGCATCAGCAACATTAACAGCTACGCCAGTGGCGGGAACATCTTTAGCCTGGTATAGTTCAACGAGTGCTACAACGGCTTTAGCAACAGGGAATTCTTATACTACTCCAAACTTAACTGCAGGAACTACATATTATATAGGCGTAGAACGAGCAGGAGGATGTGAGGGTAATGATCGTGTACCTGTTGTTGTTAATGTTTCAAACCCAGTTGCACCTGCGATTAGTTCTTCTGGAACTGCAGTATGTTCTAATGGTGCTACACAACAAACAACTTTATCCTTAATTAACCCAATTCCGGGAACTACTTATAATTGGTATAATGTAGGAGCGGGAGGTACAGTTTTAGCTTCAGGAACAACTTATTCACCGACAGTGCCTTTAGGAACAACTAGTTTTTATGTTGAGGCTGTAATAGGAAGCTGTTTAAGTCCTACACGAACTCAGGTCGATGTAACTTCGAATGCTGTTCCAGCTGCACCAACGGTTTTAACGCAAAGTGTTACTATTCAATCCGGGCAAAATGCCATATTAAGTGCCGAAACTTCTCAGGCAGGAGTTACATTAAACTGGTATGATGTTGCAACAGGAGGAACAGCACTTGCTACAAATACATCAACTTATACAACTCCGATTTTAACAGCTACAAAAACTTATTATATTGAGGCTAAGAGTGCAGTAGGAAACTGTGTAAGTGCAACGAGAGCTCCTGTCACCGTAACAGTTATACCAACGGTTTTAGGAGGTTGTTTAGAAGCAGGCAGTCAACAAACAGTTCAAAATGGTTTATGCTTATTATGTAGTAGTACAAACCCTAATAACTCCGTTGACGGAAACCCTGCAACAGCAGCAAGACTAACCATTCCTGTTGGCTTAATAAATGGATGGATTCAACAAACCTTACAATTTAATAATCCTGGCAAAGCAGGTGATATTGTTGATGTAGAATTAGAATTACCAGGAGGACTTGCAGATGTTCAATTATTAGGTGCCCTTAGTTTGGCAACTTATAATGGAGCAACTTATAATAATGACAGAATATCGGTTAATAATCCGCTAATAACTTTGCAATTATTATCGGGTAATCGTTTTAGAGCGAGCGTGGTTGCAGGAGCAAATTTTGATCGTGTCGAAATTCGATTAGGAGGCTTAGCAACACTTTTGACAACTGTAGATATTTTTCAGGCAACTTACAGATATAAAGCCCCTACTATAACAGGTAACACAACTATTTGTGGAGGGCTTACAACAATATTAACGGCCGATACCTCTTTAGGAGAAACTATAAAATGGTATGATGCATTAACAGGAGGAAATTTATTAGCTAGTACGGCAGCTTACACAACTCCAGCGTTGACTGCTAACACAACTTATTATGTAGAAGTTACTCGTAATGGTTGTGTGAATAGCGAAAGAAATCCAGTCCTTGTTACCGTCAACAATCCGGTAGCCCCAGCATCAGTTGTCGCTTCTCCTTTAAATATATGTGATGGAGATGCAACAACGATAACTATACAGTCCCCAGTTGTAGGTACCAATTATAATTGGTATGACGCTGCTTCAGGCGGAAACTTAGTGTTTACAGGTACCTCTTTTTCAACACCAACGCTAACTGCTTCTACAACTTATCATGTTGAGGCTGTAATTGGAAGTTGTCTTAGTGCGTCGCGTACACCGGTAAGTGTAAATGTAAATCCACGACCTGCGGCACCTGTTCCTGTATCTTCAAATGTAATTATTCAGTCAGGTCAGAGTGTGATGTTGGCAGTTGTAAGTAATTCTGGATTAGCCTATACATGGTATGATGCTCCAACAGGAGGAACTATTTTGCAGGCTACTGGCAGTAGTACTTATACACCAACACCTGTATTAACTGCAAATAAAACTTTTTATGTTGAAGCAACAGATTTAGTATCAAATTGCGCAAGTAGTTCAAGAGCTGTAATTAATGTAACAGTAATTAATACGGTTAGTGCTTGTTTACAACCAAATTTTCAGGCAACATCTACTAATGGTTTGTTATGTGTGGGTTGTACCTCTACCAATGATGGTGATTCTGTTGATGGAAATATAAATACAGCCGCAACCCTTTTTACTCCTGTTGCATTAGCTGGCGCATTTATACAGCAGCAATTAACTTTTCCAACTCCAGGTCAGGCAGGAGATATTATAGATGTTGAATTAGAATTACCAGGAGGACTTGCTGATGTTTCTTTATTAGGAGGAGGAATTAGTTTCGCAACCTATAATGGAGTAACTTATAATAATGACAGATTTTTGCTAACTAATAATTTGTTAAGCTTACAGTTATTATCAGGAAATAAATTTAGAGCTAGTTTTACTGCGACAGCGGCATTTAACAAACTTGAAATTCGTATAGGAGGAGGACTCGCTACTTTAGTGACGACTTTAAATATTTATGGAGCTTCTTATAGATTTCCAAATGCAACAATAACGGGAGCAGGTACACCAATTTGTGCAGGACAAACGGCAACATTAGCCGCTTCTTCAACAGGAACAGAAACATTTACATGGTATGATGCTCCAACTGGGGGAAGCTTAGTAGCTGTTAGTCCAACTCTTCCATTAAATGCAACTACAACTTATTATTTAGAGGCAACACGCGGAGGGACTTGTGTTAATAGTATTCGTCAGCCAGTTACGGTTAATGTATTATCTATTCCAACAGCTACGGATATTACAATTGCAAGTCCTTTGACAGCTTCTTGTGCCGGAGGCATTGTATTGACTCCAACCTCTGCTTTAGCTGGGGCTACTTTTAAATATTATACAGATCAAAATAAAACACAAGAAATTACTACAGGAACTATAGCTGGCGTAACTTATGTTAAAGACGGTACAACAGGAGCACTAACTATTAGCGGACTTAATGCTTTGAATGCTCCTTATGCTTATTATGTTTCAGTACTTAACGGAGGTACCTGTGAAAACATAAACGGAACATTAAAAGAAGTAATAGTTAATTTTCCAACAGTTACACCTTTAGTCGTAATCGGTACACCTTTAGTAGGTTGTGGAAGTGCTAATTTAGCAGATGCTATTACAGGTTTTGATACTGCCGCGAATACATATACTTTCTTTAATCCGTCAAATGCGGTAATTACGGCAGAAGCAGCGGCCAATATAACGACTAGTGGTCTTTATTCAGTTCAGGCTCAGGCTACAGGATCGAATTGTCCATCAGCAATAGCGACCATAAATGTGACTATTAATCAATTACCAACTTTGACCGTAGATCCCGCACAATCAGTGCCAGTTGGAACTGATGTAACACTAAATGCGACATCAAATGGTACTATAGTATGGTATGACCCTCAGGGAAATGCACTTACAGGTTCACCATCATTTACTACCGGGGCACTTAATACCCCTGGTATCTACACATACACAGTAGTAGCTACTTTAGGAACTTGTTCCAGAACCGGAACACTTTCTATAAATGTTAGAAATCCTAATGATTGTCAATCCTTAACTGAACGCGTTTATGCTAATGGCCAATCATCTGGTTCAATTATTACAGGTAGTGTAATTAATGCAACCAACGCGATTGATGGAAATCCACAAACCTATTCGACTATTGCAACAGGTATTGGACTTTTAGGAATTGGTACAACATGGCAGAATTTAACATGGCCAGCGAATATTGTAAAAGGAACTCCGGTAACTATTAAGCTGGGATCTGAAAACAGTGGAGTAGCTGTAGGACAAAATTTATCAGTAATTGGTACTAAGGCCGGTATTGATATTGGAACTATGCAATCTGTTTCAGGATCATTATTAAATTTATTATCAGGAGATAATACATATGAATTCACTTTTGTTCCGGCAAATGCTGCAGGACCACAAGATTATGATGGAATCAGAATTCAATCAGCATCCCTTGTAAGTGTGGCACAAAATACCAAAGTGTTTGATGCTTATTATGAGAGATCAGTTGCAACTGTAGCTTGTACACCTGGTGATATTCAGGATATATTTTATGGAGCTACCGATTTAGGACTTCCTATAGGAGCACTAACCGCAACCGTAGGAGTAAGTGATGCATGGAATATTGCTGATAATGATCTAACAACTTTCGCAACAATGTACAGTGGTGTAGGTGCACTTGCAGCAGCAGATTTAATGGTAGATTTCAAAACCCCATCTATTGTAAGTGATACTCTAAGAATTGTTATTTCTAAACCAGCTGTACTTTTAAATGTTAATTTACTTACTGGTTTCACTATTCAACGTTATTTGGGTAACGTTGCTGTTGGAGCACCAATTCAAAATACAAGTACATCCTTGAGTTTAAGATTATTGCCAGGAAATACCATGGCAGTGGCTCTGGTATCTTCGCCAACAGAATCATACGATCGCGTTAGAATTCGTTTTGGTGGAGTTGCAGGTGTATTAGAGTTTTTAAGAGTTCATACTATTGAGCGAGTAGCAAATACCTCAGTTATAGGTGGAGATCCTGATAACAAAGTTACGGTTTGTCCGGGAACAGATGTTACGCTTCAAATACCAGAAGAGGCTTGCTCGACATATCTTTGGTACAATGCGCCTACAGGAGGAACAGTCGTGGCAAGTGGTATTACTTATACTGTTCCGTCTACATTACCAGCAGGAATCTATAAATATTATGTACAGCCAGTACGTTACGGTTGTGAATCATTTGCAAGAGGAGAAGTAACTATTGAAGTAAGATCTTCAAGCCCTGTTAGTGCTTTAGCTAATATTACTTTAAATGGAGGTACAACAACTACAATTTGTACACCAACAGGTACCGTTACTTTAGCGACAGTTTTAACCGGAACTCCTGCCATAACGAACCCTGTTTATCACTGGTATAGTTTTAATGGAACAACTAGTCAATTAATTGCAGGTGAAATTACCAATCAATTAATTGTAAATGGTTTAATTCCGGGGACCTATACTTATTTTGTAGGTGTTAGTGGAGATAATTATTGTGAAACTGCAGAAGCAGATAGAAAACAAATTACATTCACCATATTAAGACCTTCAGATCAAAACGATCTTTCAGTTTCTGATGTATCTATTTGTCATGATCTCCCTGTAATCTTAACACCAACAGCAAGTTTATTAACAAATACAATATTCTATTGGTATCTGGATGCTAATAAAACACAACCTATTACAAATGGATCAACTATTGGTGGGGTAACTTATACAATTAGTCCTTTAGGGGTTTTAACAGCAACAGGTATAACACTTGCAATGAGCCCTATTTCGTATTATGTTGGGGTTTCAAGTGATACAACTTGTGAAAATATTGCAGGTACACTTCAAACTGCTACAGTAATTATAACTGATCCCGGAACACCGGTAATTACAGATACTGCTCAGGAATTCTGTTTGGTAAATGCGCCAACTTTTGCAACTATTAATGTAAGTCCAGCGGTTGCTGCCAATATCGTTTGGTATGATGCTTTGATCGGAGGAAACTTGATTGCCTCTACAACAGCACTTACAACAGGCACTTATTATGCCGCAATAAAAGATCCAATTACAAATTGTGAAAGCGCAGTAAGACTAGCTATTGCTATTAGCGTAACTGATCCTGGTACACCAGTGATTACAGATACTGCTCAGGAATTCTGTTTGGTAAATGCGCCAACTTTTGCAACTATCAATGTAAGTCCGGCGGTTGCTGCCAATATCGTTTGGTATGATGCCTTGACCGGAGGAAATTTGATTCCATCCACAACAGCACTTACTACAGGTACTTATTATGCAGCGATAAAAGATCCAGCAACTACTTGTGAGAGTAATGTAAGATTAGCCATTGCGATTAGCGTAACTGATCCTGGAACACCAGTAATTACAGATACTGCACAGGAATTCTGTTTGGTAAATGCACCAACTTTTGCAACTATCAATGTGAGTCCAGCTACAAATATCGTTTGGTACGATGCATTAACTGGTGGAAATTTAATTCCATCCACAACAGCACTTACTACAGGTACTTATTATGCTGCGATAAAAGATCCGACAACTACTTGTGAGAGTAATGTTAGATTGGCTATTGCGATTAGTGTGACTGATCCTGGAACACCAGTAATTGCAGACACAACTCAGGAATTCTGTTTGATTAACACACCAACTTTTGCAACGATCAATGTAAGTCCTGCGATTGCTGCCAATATTGTTTGGTATGATGCTTTGACAGGAGGGAACCTAATCTCTTCAACAACAGCACTTACAACCGGCACATATTATGCAGCTATAAAAGATCCAACAACTACTTGTGAGAGTAATGTTAGATTAGCTATTGCGATTAGTGTAACTGATCCGGGAACGCCAACGACAGCAGATAATACACAAAATTTCTGTTTGGTAAATGCGCCAACAGTTGCTAATATTCAGGTTAATGAAGCAAATGTAGTTTGGTACAGCACTCAAACAGGGGGAACAGTAATTCCAGTAACTACAGCTTTAGTAAATGGTATTTATTATGGTGCTATTTTAGATCCGGTAACCGGTTGTCAAAGCACTACAAGATTGCAGGTAACAATTACTATCAGTGATCCATTGACACCAACTACAGCAGATAATACACAAGATTTCTGTTTGGTAAATGCGCGAACAGTTGCTAATATTCAGGTGAATGAAGCAAATGTAGTTTGGTACAGCACTCAAACAGGTGGAACTGCATTAGCTGCAACAACTCCTTTAACAACTGGAGTTTATTATGGAGCTATAAAAGATCCTGTAACAGGTTGTGAAAGCACTATTCGTCTACAAGTTACAATCAATGTAACTGATCCGGGAACGCCAACTACAGCAGATAATACACAAGATTTCTGTTTAATTAATACGCAAACAATTGCTAATATCCAAGTGAATGAAGCAAATGTAATTTGGTTTAGCACTCAAACAGGAGGAACGGCAATTCCGGTAACAACAGCTTTAGCAAATGGTATTTATTACGGGGCTATTTTAGATCCGGTAACAAATTGTGAAAGTGCCATCAGATTACAAGTTACTATTAACTTAACTAATCCGGCAACACCTACAACAACAAATGCTTCTCAAAGTTTCTGTATTACTAGTGTACCAACAGTTGCAAGTATTCAGGTAAATGAGGCAAATGTAGTTTGGTATAGCACATTAACTGGCGGAACAGCGCTTGCATCAACAACAGCCTTAACAAACGGAATTTATTACGGAGCTATTAAAGATCCTGTAACAGGTTGTGAAAGCACTGTTCGTTTACAAGTAACAGTGAACATAAACAATCCTGCTGCAACTCCAACTACAAATAATGCAACTCAAAACTTCTGTTCGGTAAATGCACCAACAGTTGCTAATGTTCAGGTTAATCAAACAAATGTAGTTTGGTATAGCACAGCAACAGGCGGAACAGCATTACCAGCAACAACAGCTTTGGTTACAGGAACGTACTACGGAGCTGTCTCAAGTACAATTGGTTGTGAGAACCCAGTAAGATTGGCAGTTTTAGTGAATGTGAATACTCCGGGTGTTATAACAACACCAAGAACAACACAAACATTCTGCTTGTCAAAATTACCAACTCTTGCTAATATATTGGTAAATGAAACAAATGTAGTATGGTATTCTTCAGCAACTGGCGGAACACCATTAGCAGCAAATACGCAGCTTACAGCGGGAACTTATTATGCAGGTGCTCTTAACAATACTACAAATGGCTGCGAAAGTGCTACAAGATTAGGAATAACAATTAATTTCGAAAACGATGCTTTGGTACAACTTGCGACTACAGATGATACTCCATGTGTTTTTCAGGGAGTAACTTATTCGATCGCAAACGGAAAATCAAACTATGTATGGTCAGTTACAAACGGAACAATTACTTCTGGCGGAGGAACCGCCGATGGTTCTGCGACTATTTCATGGTCTGATATCGGACCAGGTAAAGTTACAGTTACTTACATAAATAATTGTGACGAAACTACCACTAAAACATTGAACGTTATAGTTGCTACTTGTTCTGATTTAACAATTACCAATACAGTGAGTAATCCGACTCCAAATTTTGGAGAACAGATAACATTTACAGTAACGGTTAATAATGTCGGACAAGGTAATTTTATAAACACAGTAGTTAGTGATTTACTACCGAGCGGTTATAATTTGGTAAGTACCAATACAACTGCAGGGACCTATGATCCGGCAACGTCACTTTGGACAATTCCAACTTTAAATGCTGGTCAAAGTGTTACGCTTACTATTGTTGCAGAAGTATTACCAGGTGGTGATTACCTAAGTGTTGCAACTGTTGAAATTTCAACTCCTTTAGATGTTGATGCAGCAAACAATTCAGCTTCAGTTTCTGTAGTTCCAATTTGTTTGACAGTTTATAATGAGTTTACTCCAAATAATGACGGAGCAAATGATCTTTTCAGAATTGACTGTATAGAATCGTATCCAAATAATGAGTTAAAAGTTTATAACAGATATGGATCATTAGTTTACAGCAAACAACATTATGAAAATGATTGGAACGGAACTGCCAATGTATCTGGAGTTATAAATAGAGGAGATATGTTGCCAACAGGTACTTATTTTTATGTGATAGACATTGGAGACGGAACGGTTAAAAAAGGATGGTTATCTGTAATGAGATAAGCAAACTGTATTAATCATCTAATTAATTAAACTAAATAAGTATCGCTATGAAACTATATATAAAATCATTAGAAACATATTTCATCTTAATATGTTCTTTTATCTCGGTTTGTGTCAGTGCACAACAAGATCCGGAGTACACGCAATATATGTACAACACTATGGCGGTAAATCCAGCTTATGCTGGGTCTACCGGCAATTTAGAAGCAGCACTTTTGTATCGCTCTCAATGGATAGGAATTGATGGAGCGCCAGAAACACAATCGTTTTCTATTCATTCACCACTTCGTAATGAGAACGTGGGTTTGGGACTTAGTGTTGTCAATGACAAAATTGGTCCTTCAAATGAACTGTATCTTGACGGAAACTTTTCTTATTCAATTCCTTTAGGATATGAAAAAAGGTTAGCTTTTGGTCTAAAAGCAGGTATGAGAATGCTAAATGTGGATTGGTCAAAAGGGAGATATTACGATCCCAATGATGTTTTGTTAAATCAGAACATAGATAATCAGGCAAAATTAGCCGTTGGAGCAGGGATTTATTATTATACTGATAAATGGTATTTAGGGCTTTCAGTTCCGAGTTTTATTCAAAGTACTTATTACGATGATGTTCAGGAATCGATTGACTACGACCGTTTGCATTATTATTTAATGGGAGGTTATGTTTTTGATTTGAATCCAAATTTAAAATTCAAACCCGCATTTTTAGTAAAAGCAGTAACCGGAGCTCCAATTACTGCTGATATTTCTGCGAATTTTATGATTGCCGAGAAATTTGTGATAGGTGGTTCTTACAGAACCGATGATTCTATAAGCATCCTTGCAGGTTTTCAAATATCTAAAAGTTTTTATATCGGGTACGCTTTTGATTATACCGTTAGCGATCTGAATAAATACAACGATGGCTCGCACGAAATCATCTTGCGATATCAGTTTAACAAAAGCGAAAGTAAAATTAAATCTCCTCGATTCTTTTAAAAGTAAAACCTATGAAAAAATTATATATCCTAAGTTTAGTTCTGAGTTTTACATTTAGTTTTGCTCAGACTAATTTGAAAAAGGCTGATGCTCTGTTTAAAAATTATGCTTACGCTGATGCTTCAAAAGCATACGAAGAAATTTTACAGAATATCAAAAGTCCAACAGCTCAAACATTAAAAAACGCTGCCGATTCGTATTATTTTATTTCTGATGCCAGAAATGCTTTAAAATGGTACAAAAAACTATACGAAGTTCAGGGCAATAACTTAACTGATATTTACTATCTACGCTATATCCAGTCACTAAAAGGTGTAATGGATTATGATGAAGCAGATAAAATGACAAAAGAGTATCTGACGAAAAAAGGAGATCAAAAAGAAGTGAATCGCTATGTTGCTCAAAAAGCGAAAATAGACAGTTTATCTAAAGCGAAATCGCTGTACACAGTTAAAAATCTTGATATTAATACGAGTAAATCTGATTTTGGAGCTACTTTTTTTCAAGATAGAATTGTGTTTACTTCAGCAAGAGATACTACCAAGTTCAGCGAAAAGTTGTACACCTGGAACAATCAGCCTTTTTTAAATTTGTATGTTGCTGAAAGAAATCCTGCAGATGGAAGTTTATTTAACGAAACAGTATTCCTTCCCAATGTAATGACCAAATATCACGAAGCAACGGCTTCTTTTGATGCTGCCGGTAAAACAATTTATTATTCGACAAACATCGTTAAGAAGAACAAATTAATTATCGATGAGACCAAAACGAATAACTTTCAAATCGTTAAAGGTGATATTGTGAATAATAAATTAGAAAATCCACAAAAGGTTTTCTTTGACAGCAATGATTATTCCGTTGGGCATCCTTCTTTGAGTGAAGACGGACAATGGCTTTTCTTCGCTTCAGACATGCCTAATGGTATAGGTGAAACTGATTTGTATTATGTGAAAATCGCAGCTGACGGAACAATGAGTTCTCCCGTGAATCTGGGACCAAAAATTAACACTATCGGAAATGATCTTTTCCCATTTTTTCACAACGGAAATCTTTATTTTTCTTCTGATGGGCATTATGGTTATGGAGATTTAGATGTTTACGAAAGTAAATTATTAGCTGATGGAACTTTCTCAGATCCTGTAAATTTAGGAGCTCCAATAAATAGCAACAAAGATGATTTTTCTTTTATAATTGATAGCGCCGATAATTATGGGTATGTTTCTTCGAATAGAGAAGGGGGTAAAGGTGATGATGATATTTATTTTTTCACTAAAGGAAAACCTGTTTGTAATCAGACTATTTCTGGTATGGCAACAGATCGTAAAACAAAATTACCTCTTGCTGATGTAACGATTATGGGATATAATTCCTATAGTGATGTTCTTGGTGAAACAAAAACGAATTATGAAGGTAAATATGCGATAATAGTTCCATGCGGAAAAGTTGTTAAAATGATTGCTGCGAAACCAAATTATAGCAATGATGAGAAAACCGTTGAAACTACCAACGAAAATGAAGGTGAAATTAAAGATGTTAACTTCGAATTGAGTAATTATGATGATTTAGTAGTGAAGAAGAAAGGGGTTGAAAAAGTTGATGTTAACCCAATTTACTTTGATTACGATAAATACGATATTACACCTCTTGCAATCGAAGAGTTAACAAAAGTGGTTTTTATTATGAAGAAATTTCCAAACATCAGAATTAAAATAGAGTCACATACGGATTCCCGTGGAAAAGATTCTTACAATCTGAAACTTTCAGATAATAGAGCAAAGTCAACAAGAGATTATATTGTTTCACAGGATATTGATGCGTCCCGAATTGAAAGCGCAATTGGTTATGGGGAAAGCCGATTGATTAATAAATGTAAAAACGGAGTGAAATGCACTGAAAATGAACATTTGTTAAATAGACGTTCTGACTTTATCATTATTCAAAAATAGTTTTATGTTTTAACTCTAATTATTTGATAATCAAAGTGAAAGTATAGAACGAAAAAACCATTTGGAAGTTGGTTTTGTTTAATTCTTTTTTAAGAATAGTGGACAAGAAGAAAATCAAGTTGCATCGTTTTGCAACTTGATTTTTGATTTTTTAAAACTTTTGTTTTTTGATGTTTTTCAGCAAAATAATTCTAATTTTGATATTCAGTTATTCAACATTACAATCCGCATCATTTTAATATTTTATGAGTATTCAAGAAACAATTCAGGCTTTACGAGACGAACTTAATCAGCACAATTACAATTATTATGTGCTGGATAACGCCACAATTTCAGATTACGATTTTGACATTAAATTAAAACAGCTTCAGGATCTTGAAGAAAAAAATCCTGAATTTTTTGATGAACATTCGCCAACGCAACGTGTCGGCGGAACTGTTACCAAGAATTTTAAAACTATTGCGCATCAATTTCGTATGTATTCTTTAGATAATTCTTATTCCAAAGAAGATTTGCTGGATTGGGAAAACCGACTTCAAAGAGGTTTAGGAAATGTAAAATTAGAATATACCTGCGAATTAAAGTATGACGGAGCTTCTATTAGTATTACGTATGAAAACGGAAAATTAGTTCAGGCCCTAACTCGTGGAGATGGTTTTCAGGGAGATGAGGTTACAAATAACATTAAAACAATAAAATCGGTTCCTTTACGACTTAAAGGAAATTATCCGGATAAATTCGATATCCGCGGTGAAATTATTCTGCCTTTAAAAGGTTTCGAAAAAATGAATCAGGAATTAATTGAGATTGGAGAAACGCCATACTCAAATCCAAGAAATACAGCTTCGGGAAGTTTAAAATTACAAGATAGTGCTGAGGTTGCTAAACGTCCGTTAGAATGTTTATTATATTCTGTGACAAGTAATAGTTTGCCTTTTTCTTCTCAGATTGAAGGATTAGAATCTGCCAGAAATTGGGGTTTTAAAGTGCCAAGCGAGGCAAAGTTAGTCAATAGTATGCATGATGTTTTCGAATTTATTGATTATTGGGATGTTCATCGTCATAAATTACCATATGAAACAGATGGTGTCGTTATAAAAGTAAACAGTATTCAACATCAGCAAGAATTGGGTTATACAGCAAAATCCCCTCGTTGGGCTATTGCTTACAAATTTAAATCAGAACAGGTTTCGACTAAATTAAAATCGATATCTTATCAGGTAGGACGTACGGGCGCAATTACTCCTGTTGCAAATTTAGAACCCGTGCAGTTGGCCGGAACGATTGTAAAAAGAGCTTCTTTGCATAATGCTGATCAAATTGAGAAATTGGATATCAGAATTAATGATACCGTTTTTGTTGAAAAAGGAGGAGAAATTATTCCGAAGATTATCGCTGTTGATTTAGAGCAGCGCCCTGAAAATTCAGAAAAAACAGCATATATTACGCATTGTCCGGAATGCCAGACAGAATTAGTTCGTACAGAAGGTGAGGCAAATCATTATTGTCCAAATTTCTACGGATGTCCACCGCAGATTATTGGCCGAATTCAACATTACATTTCAAGAAAAGCAATGGATATTGAAGGTCTTGGCGGAGAAACCGTCGCATTACTTTTCAAAAATAGTTTAGTTCATAATTATGCTGATTTATACGAATTGAAAGTTGCCGATATATTGCATTTAGAAAGGATGGCTCAAAAATCAGCTGAGAACCTGGTAAATGGTGTTGAGAAATCAAAAGAAATACCATTTGAAAGTGTTTTGTTTGCGCTCGGAATTCGTTTTGTTGGCGAAACGGTCGCTAAAAAATTGGCGAAACATTATAAAAATATTGATGCACTAAGCAAGGCTTCTTTAATGGAATTAATTTTAGTTGATGAAATTGGAGAGCGAATTGCAAAAAGTGTAATCGAGTTTTTTGAAAATGAAGAAAATAAAAGAATAATTGAGCGATTAAAAAGTTATGGAGTTCAATTTGAAATAGTAGAAAAAATCAACCCAAATGCTACAGAAAAATTCATTGGAAAAACTTTTGTTGTTTCAGGAGTTTTTACTCAGTTTTCGAGAGATGAACTAAAGAAAACAATCGAAGATAATGGCGGAAAAGTAGGAAGTTCCATTTCTGCAAAAACAGATTTTGTTGTTGCAGGAGATAATATGGGACCAGCCAAATTAGAAAAAGCGAACAAATTAAATATTCCGATATTATCTGAGGAAGATTTTATAACCAAACTGAATGAAAGCGAATAAACCGTCGTTGATTTTGTATTTTCTGGCATTACTGTTTACGATCATTTTTGATTGGACAGAGCAGGAAAATATAGCAATTTATGCCAAGGCTATTGTCTTGCCTGCAATATTTTTCTATTTTTATGTTAGCAGTGAATTTAAAATAGGAAAAACAGAAGCCTTTATTTTTTTATTTTGTTTTATCGGCCAGGTATTTGACTTAATGGATGTTGAGGTATCAGAAATTGGCGGAGTTTTAAGTTTTTTAGTGGTTTATCTGCTTCTTTTAAAAATTTTTATTGCAGAGCGAGAAAAAATTATACTAAACAAGAAAGACATCTTGCCAGTATCAATAGTGGTAATCTTTATCGTTTATTTATTGGTTTCTGTTCTAAGTCTGCAATCAGACAATATGAAAAAATTCAATGCACTTTATACTTTTTACGGTATTGTTCTTAGTGTCTTAAGTTATTGCTGCTTTGTACGATATATTACAAAAGGTACGCACATTGCCTTGATAATGTCTTTAATGGCAGTCTGCTATATATTTTCAGATATATTTTATATTTTCAATGAATATTTTTCACACTCTGTTGTCCTTGTTTTAATTCGCGATGTAACACAAATATTAGGCTACTATTTTATGGTCGAATATTTTCTCGAAAGATCAAAAGCACAGAAAAAAATATTACACAATAATTGATTTCCCTTGGTTTGTATGTGCTTTGTCTTTATCGAAATAAAAATCAATTCGGCCTAAATTAATTCCATAACAACCTACCTGATTTACCAGCACATTTTCACCAGCTTTATTCTTAACAATAGTTGGTTTATCCAAAAAAGTATGTGTGTGTCCACCAATAATCAAATCTATATCCTGCGTCAGTTCGGCTAATTTCAAATCACAAATTTTAGATTGGTCATCTTTGTAATTATAACCTAAGTGAGAAAGACAAATAACCAAGTCGCATTTTTCTTCTTTTTTCAGTAATTGTGTCATGTCTTGTGCAATTTCTACCGGATCATTGTAAACGGTTTCTTTGTACATTTTTTTATCGACTAAACCGTCAAGTTCAATTCCTAATCCAAAAACACCAACTTTAATTCCGTTTTTATTGAAGATTTTATATGGTTTTACAAGACCATTCATTACGGTATTTTTAAAATCATAATTAGAATTGATAAATTCAAAAGTTGCGTGAGGCATTTGTGCATACAAACCGTCAAGACCATTATCGAAATCGTGGTTTCCTATAGTTGATGCATCATATTTCATCATACTCATCAGCTTAAATTCAAGCTCGCCTCCATAATAATTAAAATAAGGAGTTCCCTGAAAAATATCACCAGCATCTAATAATAGTACATTTGGGTTTTCTTTACGAATAGCTTCAATCAAAGTTGCTCTTCGAGAAACACCACCTTTATTTGCATTACGTGGATCATCAGCCGGAAAAGGATCTATATGGCTGTGAACATCATTGGTATGCAAAATAGTTAAGTGCCTAATATCGTTCGTTTCAAAACTACTTAATGACAAACCTAAACTTAGTAGGGCAGTACTTGCAGCTGTTTTCTCGATAAATTCTCTTCTTTTCATTGTATATATTTTTTGCCTGAACGCAGTAATTTAATTTTTGTATAGTAATGTGATTTATTCGACTGTAATTCGAACATCGGTTTTAACAGGGATAGTATCAACTTCTTTGAAATAATCAATCAATACGTTTCTGATTTTATAATTCAGATCAAACTTTTGAGTTGCTTTTAGAAAAAAGTTCATATTGTCGCCTCCGTTAGCTAAATAATCATTAGTAACTACGTAATACGTCTTACTAACGTCAATAGGTTTTCCCTGAATCAGGATGTTTTTGGCAGTATTGTCTTTTGATATCGTAAAAGTCATACCAGATAATGGTTGCGGCTTTTTCTCCTTAATAATATAGCTGGCAATTTCAAGAATTTGATTACCGCTTAATGCAACAACAATCAAGCTGTTTTCAAAAGGCATAATTTCATACGCTGTTCTTGTTGTTACATTTCCTTTTGGTAAAATAGCACGAATTCCACCATGGTTTAACAAGCACAAATCGATATCTTTTTTCTCACGCGTTTTAAAAACTAAATTTCCTCTTTGTAAACAAACATCGGCCATTAAATTTCCAATTGTGGTTTGCCATTTTCCCGTGCTTTTATCAAGAGTTTCCGGAGAATAAGCCAAAATACTATCTAAATCTCTATTAATATGATCGCGATAAGGTTTGATAAAATTTTCAATTTCGGGAGTTTCGCTGCCTCTTTCTGTTATCGGAAGCTGTTTTCCTTCTATCTTCGTCAGATTATAATTTTTCTGACTACAGGAGAATATAAAAAAAAGTGTTAAGAATATAACAAAAAGTTTTAAAAATCCGTTATACTTTTTTAGTTTTACCATCTTAAATGCGACTTAAATAATTAATTTTGTAATTGGTAAAAGTACTATGTTTTTAAATTATATAAAGGAATTTTTTGTAAAAAAATCATTAAAAAATAACCTGCGTATTGTCAAAAACGAAGTCTTTACAAGCAATATACAAACAATTGGTTTATTGATAGATGAAAGTGAATTTCGCCATTCAAAGGAGTTAGCTAATGAGCTCGTTCTTCAGGGAATTGCTCCTGAAAACATAAAAATTGTTGCGTACAGAGATAAAATTGAGAAGAAAAAAGAGTACTCAAGGCTTACTTTTGGTAAAAAACATATCAACTGGAGAGCAGAGCCAACTGAAGAATTTTTGACTGAATTTATTGAAACAGAATTTGATCTTTTGATTAGCTATTATGAAATCGAAAAACCGATTTTAATGATGACAACAAGTAAGTCAAAAGCGAAGTTTAAGGTAGGGTTTTCTTCGGTCGATAAAAGATTAAATCGATGGATGATTGATACCGAAATGGGAAATTATAAACTATTCGTTTCCGAATTGTTTAAGTATTTAAAAAGTATAAAATAAATTATAAACTAGAATATGCAATCATTAATAGGAACTGGTGTTGCGCTTGTAACTCCATTTAAAAAAGACTTTTCAGTTGATATCGAAGCTTTACAACGCATCGTTAATTTTTCGATTGATGGAGGAGTTGAATATCTTGTGATTATGGGAACAACTGCAGAAAATGCTACTTTGACACAAGCCGAAAAAGAATTAGTTATAAAAACAGTAATTGATACCAACAAGGGAAGATTGCCTTTGGTGCTTGGTGTTGGTGGTAATAATACAGTGCAGATTGTTGAGGAATTAAAGACAGGTGATTTTTCTGCTTTTGAAGCGATTCTATCTGTTTCTCCTTATTATAATAAGCCAACTCAGGAAGGAATTTATCAGCATTTTAAAGCGATTGCAGAAGCATCTCCAATTCCGGTAATTTTGTACAATGTTCCGGGAAGAACATCTAGTAATATGTTACCTGCTACTGTAATTCGTCTGGCGAATGATTTCGTTAATGTTGTTGCTATAAAAGAAGCGGCAGGCGATATGGCTCAGGCTTTACAATTGCTAAAAAATGCACCAAAAGATTTTCTTATTATTTCTGGTGATGATATGATTGCTTTGCCAATTGTTTTGGCTGGTGGAGCAGGTGTGATATCAGTTATCGGGCAGGGATTTCCTAAAGAATTTTCAGAAATGATACGTTTAGGTCTGAACAGAAAAGTAAATGAAGCTTTTAAAACACAATACTTTTTGTCAGATTGTATAGATATGATTTTTGAGCAGGGA
Source organism: Flavobacterium sp. Root420 (assembly GCF_001427905.1). GTDB lineage: Bacteria > Bacteroidota > Bacteroidia > Flavobacteriales > Flavobacteriaceae > Flavobacterium. The sequence goes on along the minus strand of NZ_LMEF01000001.1, from coordinate 228,225 downwards.
AATCCAGCCGGAATCAAACAAGTGTTTCAAGCCCTTGGTATTGCTGACAACACAGTACGTCTGCCTTTAGTAGCTGTTGATGATTCATTGGCAGAAAGATTGAATAAATTTGTTAAAAACAGCATTAAATTAGAGTAAAATTATCGGTATTTTATTATACCAAAAAATATTTTGTAGTAGCTAAATTAATAACTAAATTTGCCACCGGAACTTCGGTGTGATTTTGCTTTGGCATAATTGTCTAAGAAATCATAATAAAAGTAAGAAAATGAAAAAAATAGTATCTCTATTAATTGTTGTTGTCCTTTTTTGTTCTTGTAGTGATTACCAAAAGGTATTGAAAAATGAAGATGTTGCGGCAAAATTTGAAATGGCAACAAAGATGTATGATGCAGGAAAATATTCAAAAGCAATTCGTCTTTTTGAGCAATTGGCACCGGCATATAGAGGTAAACCTCAGGCTGAAAAGCTTTTTTATATGTTTTCACAATCTTATTACAAAACACAACAGTATTATTTAGCTGGTTATCAGTTTGAAAGTTTTGTTTCAGGTTACCCACGTAGTGAAAAAGTACAGGAAGCTGCATTTTTAGGAGCTTACAGTTATTCAAAATTAGCGCCGGTTTATAGCTTAGACCAGGCTGATACGGTAAAAGCTTTGGAGAAATTACAAGCATTTATTGATAACTACCCAAATTCAGAATACATTGCTCAGGCTAATGAGACTGTCAAAGTACTGAATGGTAAATTAGAGAAAAAAGCATACGAAAATGCTAAAGGATATAATACTATTTCAGATTATAAATCTGCATTAGTGGCTTTTGATAATTTTATTGCTGATTTTCCGGGAACACCTTTAAAAGAAGATGCGTTGTTCTACAAATACGATTCGGCATATCAATTGGCAATAAACAGTATTCCTGCAAAAATGGAAGAGCGTTTAAATATTGCTAAAGTTGCTTATAATAACTTATTAAAGTACAAAAGCGACACAAAATATAAAAAACAAGCTGACGAAATGTACGCCAGAGTTGAAACAGATTTACAAAAATTTACTAAATAAATAAAGTCATGGATTTAAAAAAGACGAATGCTCCTGTAAATACAATAACATACAATAAAACTGTTATTGAAGAGCCAACAGGAAATGTGTATGAAGCAATTACCATTATGGCTAAAAGAGCAAACCAAATTAATTCTGAAATCAAAAAAGAATTAACTGAGAAATTAGAAGAGTTTGCTACTTATAATGACAGTCTTGAAGAAGTTTTTGAAAATAAAGAACAAATCGAAGTTTCTAAATTTTACGAAAAATTACCAAAACCACACGCTTTAGCTGTTCAGGAATGGTTAGACGGTAAAACTTACCACAGAGGTTCAAACAAATAATATAGTATAATGTCAGTTTTAAACGGGAAAAAAATTTTACTGGGAGTTTCTGGTGGAATTGCAGCCTATAAAACAGCCTCATTAGTACGACTCTTTATAAAAGCAGGTGCACATGTCCAAGTGATAATGACACCTGCTTCTAAGGATTTTGTAACTCCACTTACGTTATCTACGTTATCAAAAAATCCTGTACATTCTACTTTCTTTAATCAGGATGATGAAGATGCGGTTTGGAACAATCACGTTGAATTAGGTCTTTGGGCCGATTTGATGTTAATTGCTCCGGCAACTGCCAATACACTATCTAAGATGGCTACAGGAAACTGTGACAATCTTCTTATTGCAACTTATTTATCGGCTAAATGTCCTGTTTATTTTGCTCCGGCAATGGATTTGGATATGTACAAACATCCTTCCACTTTATCTAGTTTCGCTGCTTTAAAACAATTTGGGAATACTATGATTCCTGCTGAAAATGGTGAACTTGCCAGTGGTTTGTCGGGAGAAGGAAGAATGGCGGAACCAGAAAATATTATTTCTTTTTTAGAGGCTGATTTAGAAAGCAAATTACCTTTAAAAGGAAAAAAAATACTAATTACCGCCGGACCAACATACGAAGCGATAGATCCTGTACGTTTTATTGGAAACCATTCTTCAGGAAAAATGGGTTTTGATATTGCCAATGAAGCTGCAAAATTAGGTGCGCAAGTGATTTTGGTTGCGGGCCCAACTCATTTTAAAGCTAAAAACAGTTTAGTTGAAGTTGTAAATGTGGTTTCCGCACAAGAAATGTATGATGCATGTCATTTACATTATAATCAGGTTGATGTTGCTATTGCAGCTGCTGCAGTTGCTGATTACAAACCGAAAGTCGTTGCTTTGCAGAAAATAAAAAAAGCCGCAGACGAGTTTTCAATTGAACTTGAAAAAACAAAAGATATTTTAGCATCATTGGGAGCGATTAAAAAAGAGCAGTTTTTAATTGGATTTGCTTTAGAAACTCAAAATGAAATTGAAAATGCTAAGTTGAAAATTCAGAAAAAAAACTTAGATTTGATTGTTCTTAATTCTTTACAGGATGAAGGCGCAGGTTTTAAAAAAGAAACCAATAAAGTTACTTTTATTGATAAAGATTTTAAAATTGAGCCAATGGAATTAAAACCAAAAGAATCAGTAGCAGTTGATATTTTAAACAAAGTGATTTTGCATTTTGCAAAATCATAAGTTATTTAAAGGTTCAGAATAAGTACCAGTATTTTTATATTTACGCCAAGGCAAATAGTATCTTTCTATGAAAAAAATAGTTACTCTTTTAGTATTTTTAATTTTTGGCTTTACACAAGCACAACAGCTAAATTGCACTGTAACTATTAATACTGAAAGGCTGCCAAATCCTAATCAGCAAGTATTTAAAACACTTCAAACTTCCTTATCTGAATTTGTAAACAAAACAGATTGGACAGGATCAGTATTAAAACAAAACGAACGTATCAATTGTTCCATGTATATCACTTTGTCATCAAATAATTCTGATCAGTTTTCTGGAACAATCCAGATACAATCATCCAGATTGATTTTTAATTCAACATACTCTTCTCCTATATTCAATTTTAACGACAAAGATTTTAGTTTTCGTTATACAGAATACGAACCGTTGTTATTCAATCCTACCACTTTTGAATCAAATTTGGTATCTGTAGTTTCTTTTTACAGCTATTTAATTTTGGGCATGGATGCAGATTCGTTTCAAATGGGTGCAGGAAATCAATATCTGGAAACTGCTCAAAATATAGCAAACGTGGCGCAACAGGGCGGTTATAAAGGTTGGAGCCAGGCTGACGGAATTCAGAATCGTTATTATTTAATAACAGATATGATTTCACCAATGTATAGTGATTTACGTCAGGTTACTTTTTTGTATCATAGTGGTTTGGATAAAATGAGTGATGATTTAAAAGGTTCTAAAGAAAGAATTAAATCCTCAATACTGCTTATCGGAAAATTTAATTCGGTTAAACCGAATGCGTTTTTGACCCGGGCATTTTTTGACGCAAAATCAGATGAAATTGTTTCTATTTTTTCAGGTGGCCCAAGTATTACAGTAAGCGATCTCTCTGATGTTTTGAATAAAGTGTCTCCTCTTAATTCTACCAAATGGTCGCAAATTAAGTATTAATTGACTTTCGATTTTACTATCTCATTAATTTCTATTATTTACATTTTATCTTATGATTACTTCACTGTCAATTAAAAACTATGCTCTGATTGAAAAATTATCAATTGATTTTTCAAAAGGCTTCTCTATAATTACAGGTGAGACAGGTGCAGGGAAATCTATTATTCTAGGTGCTTTAGGATTAGTTTTAGGAAAAAGAGCCGATTTGACTTCCTTAAAAAATAAAGAAGAGAAATGTATTATAGAGGCACAGTTTGAAATCTCTAAATACAATTTAAAAGATTTTTTTGAAGCAAATGATCTCGATTATGAAGATGACACAATTATAAGACGTGAAATTTTGCCTTCAGGAAAATCGCGCGCTTTTATTAATGATAGTCCGGTTAATCTTCAGGAACTACAGGATTTAAGCTTGTTTTTGATTGATATTCATTCACAACAACAAACTCAGGAATTATCAGACGAAACTGTTCAGTTTAAAATAATTGATGCTATTGCCAATAATATTGAAACTATTTTAGAGTATCAAAAGCTGCTTAAAGCATATAAATCGGATAAATCAAAATTAAATGCTTTGTTGAAAAAACAAAGTGATTCAGGGAAAGAGCACGAATACAATACTTTTTTATTGAATGAATTGATTGCTGCTAAGTTAAAATCCGGCGAACAGGAAGAACTGGAAGCTGAATTTGAAAAACTAAATAATGTTGAAGTTATAAAAGAGTCTATAGATAAGTCTCTGGTTATTGCGAATGAAGAACAATTTGGAGTTTTTCATAATCTGAATGAAATAAAAGCGTCTCTTCAAAAAATTGCACCATTTTCGACAGAATATCAAAATTTGTTTGAAAGAATAACAAGTGTGGCAATTGAATTTGATGATGTTTCAAGAGAGTTGCAAAACGCTTCGGAGAAATTATTAAATGATCCGGAAAGATTAGAACTTACAAATCAAAAATTGCAATTGATTTATAATTTGCAAAAGAAGCATCAGGTTATTTCTGTGGATGAATTACTTCAAATTCAGGCTAATTTGGAAAACGCTGTTATCGAATTAGGTAATATCGAAGAAGAAATCACTTTATTAACAAATTCAATAGCGCAAAAAGTACAAGAATTAGATGATTTTTCAGCTACAATTCACCAAAATAGATCGAATGCAATTCCGGTTTTATCAAATAAATTAATTTCGATTTTAGAAACTTTAGGAATGCCAAATGTTCGTTTCAATATTGAACTTTTACCATCAGAAACCTATTTTCAAAATGGAAAAGACGAATTACAATTTTTATTCTCCGCTAATAAAGGAACCGATTTTGGATTACTGAAAAAAGTAGCCTCAGGAGGAGAAATGTCACGTATTATGCTGGCTGTGAAAGCAATTTTGGCTCAATATTCAAAATTACCTACTTTAATCTTTGACGAAATTGACACAGGTGTTTCCGGAGAAGTTGCCATCAGAATAGGGGAAATCATGAAAGAAATGAGTAGGAATATGCAAATTTTTGCTATTACACATTTACCTCAAATTGCGGCAAAAGGAGATTCTCATTTCAAAGTTTTTAAGTCAACGGTTGACAACGATACACAGTCAGAATTAAAGCTTCTGTCTCAGGACGAAAGAGTTATCGAAATAGCCCAGATGTTATCTGGTGCAGTTGTCTCTGATTCGGCTTTAAATCATGCCAAAGCCTTGTTGAACTAAAGAAATACTTTATATTTGTCATCTTAAAATTAATTCAATAAACGTAAATAAGCGGGTCATTTACCTCACTTTAATGATTAGTAAATGAACGAATAAACAGTAAAAATATGATCATAGAACCTAGAATGAGAGGATTTATTTGCTTGACAGCCCACCCAAAAGGAGCCGAGCAAAATGTTAAAAATCAAATTGAATATATAAAATCAAAAGGAGCAATTGCAGGTGCTAAAAAGGTATTAGTGATTGGTGCTTCAACCGGTTTCGGATTGGCTTCAAGAATTACAAGTGCTTTTGGATCTGATGCAGCTACAATCGGAGTGTTTTTTGAAAAACCACCAGTTGAAGGAAAAACTGCTTCTCCGGGATGGTATAATTCTGCAGCTTTTGAAGCTGAAGCTCATAAAGCAGGTTTATATGCAAAAAGTATCAATGGAGATGCTTTTTCAAACGAAATAAAAAGACAAACACTGGATTTAATTAAAGCTGATTTAGGTCAGGTAGATTTAATTATTTACAGTTTGGCTTCACCAGTGCGAACAAACCCTAATACAGGAGTACTGCATCGTTCTGTTTTAAAACCAATTGGACAAACTTTTACAAATAAAACTGTAGATTTTCACACAGGAAATGTTACTGAAGTTTCTATTGCTCCTGCAAATGAGGAAGATATTGAAAATACTGTTGCTGTAATGGGCGGTGAAGACTGGGCTATGTGGATGGATGCTTTAAAAAATGAAAATTTGCTAGCTGAAGGAGCTACAACAGTTGCTTATTCTTATATTGGACCATCATTAACTGAAGCGGTTTACCGTAAAGGTACAATCGGGCGTGCTAAAGACCATTTAGAGGCTACTGCTTTCTCTATTACTGATAGTTTGAAATCTATCGGTGGGCAAGCTTATGTTTCTGTAAACAAAGCTTTGGTTACTCAGGCTAGTTCTGCAATTCCTGTAATTCCTTTATATATTTCTCTTTTATATAAAATTATGAAAGAAGAAGGAATTCACGAAGGTTGTATTGAGCAAATTCAACGTTTATTCCAGGACAGATTATACACAGGATCTGAAGTACCTGTAGATGACAAAGGAAGAATCAGAATCGATGATTGGGAAATGCGTGATGATGTTCAGGCAAAAGTGGCTAAACTTTGGGAAGAAGCTACAACAGAAACGTTGCCGGCAATTGGAGACTTAGCAGGATACAGAAATGATTTCTTAAATTTATTTGGATTCGAATTTGCCGGAGTTGATTATAAAGCTGAAGCAAATGAGCTTGTAAACATTGAAAGTATCAAATAATAACTTACTATTATAAATGAAACCATCAACCAAAAGTTGGTGGTTTTTTTATGAATAAAACATATCTTTGTTAAAATTTTGAAATTAAAAAAATTGCCACTTTAATACCGCACATTCCATTATGATTTTTTCTTTAATTATACCCGTGTATAATCGTCCAGATGAAGTTGATGAGCTTTTAGAAAGTCTCTCAAAATCTGATTATAATGAACCTTTTGAAATTGTTCTTGTTGAAGATGGTTCGTCGATTCCATGCAAAGATGTGGTGATGACCTATCAGGGAAAATTGAATATCTCTTATTATTTTAAAGAAAATTCAGGACCGGGAGATTCAAGAAACTTTGGAATGCAAAAAGCCAGAGGTGATTATTTTATCATTTTTGATTCAGATTGTATTATTCCATCTAATTATTTATCAGAAGTTCGCAAAGCTTTAAACGAAGAGTATGTGGATTGTTTTGGTGGCCCCGATAAAGCTTTAGATAGTTTTTCTAATATTCAGAAAGCGATTAATTTTGCAATGACTTCATTTTTGACTACCGGTGGAATTCGAGGCGGATCTGAAAAAATCAATAAATTTCAGCCTAGAAGTTTCAATATGGGGATTTCTAAAAAAGCTTTTGAAGCATCAAAGGGATTTGGTAATATTCACCCTGGCGAAGATCCGGATTTATCAATTCGTTTATGGAATTTAGGTTTCGAAACAAGGTTATTTTCAGAAGCATATGTTTATCACAAACGCAGAATTGATTGGGGGAAATTTTCTGTTCAGGTACATAAGTTTGGAATTGCAAGACCTATATTAAACAGTTGGTATCCGGAACATAATAAATTAACTTTTTTCTTTCCTACATTTTTCATACTCGGGTTATTATTAGCTTTTTTACTGTTAATTTTCAATATTGATATTTTATTACAATTATATTTCGTATATTTCGTTATAATATTTCTTGCAGCAAGTATACAGAATAAAAGCATTAAAATTGGATACTTGTCAGTAATTGCAGTGTGGAAGCAATTTTATGGGTACGGAACCGGATTTTTAGAATCATTTGTAAAAATTATTCTTTTAAAGAAAAAACCGCAAGAAGCTTTCCCTCGTATGTTTTTTAAAATATAATATGACAAAAGTTATCGGTTTAACAGGAGGTATTGGCAGTGGAAAAACAACTATAGCCAATTATTTTGCAGAAATGGGTGTTCCTGTTTATATAGCTGATAATGGTTCAAGAGCTGTAATGCAATTAGATCATGTTATAAAAGAAGTAAAAAATGTATTTGGAGAAATTGTTTTTGAAAATGATATTTTAAACAGAGCCAAATTAGCTGAAATTGTCTTTAATGATAAAGAAAAGTTGGCAAAATTAAATGCGATAGTACACCCAGCTGTAAAAAGAGATTTTGAGGTATGGTTATTGCAGCACAAAAATTACGAATATGTAATTTATGAGGCTGCTATTTTGTTTGAAAGCGGGCGATATAAAGAATGTGACTTCATCATAACAGTTACCGCACCTGAAGAAATTAGAATTGATAGGGTCTTAAACCGCGATAATACTACTCGATCTCAAGTTTTAAGCAGAATGCAAATGCAATGGAAAGATGAAGATCGAATTTCTAAGAGCAATTTTGTTATTAATAACGTAAATCTTAAAATTGCTAAAGAAGAAGTTGTTAAAATTCTTAAAATTTTAGATATTAAACAAAATCAGTCTTAAATGTTAATATTTGGTTAATGTATTATTTAGTATATTGTTAAAATATTAATTTTGTTTCGATGAATAAATTATTTTTTAGAATACTTGTTTTGCTTATGAGCTTATCCTTAATAGGGATTATTCTGGTTCAGGTATTTTGGTTCAACTCTTCGTTCAAAAATAATGATGAACAATTTAAATATCACGTTACTCAGGTAATTGGTAATGTTGCTGATAAACTTGAGCAGCAAGAAGAATACAGTTTTTATGATAAATATAATCGTATAAAAGATAGTACTGGTAAAATCCCTAAAAAAGAAGATTTATTGGAAGTTCTTTATGTACAGAGAAATACCAAAACAAACAAAACAATTGTATATTCTAATACACTTACCTCTGAAGATTATGATATAAGTGGTTCATTGTTTAACAAGAAATTCAGCAGTGAAAGGTTTAAGAATTTTAGTTCGAAACGCGTAACTGAGGTTTATAATAACAATAACGGTATTGATAATAATGTTTTAGGGCAAAGTATTATCCCGGATTTAAAAATTGAAAAATCAGGTAGTTTAGATATTTTAAATAAAGTACAACAACAAATTCAATATAAAGATATTGCCTCGTTAACGCCAATTGAAGGAAGAATTACAAAGGACAAACTTTATAAATTATTGAAGAAAGAATTAGAAGAATATGGTGTAAAAACCAAATTTGAATTCGGTGTTCTTAATAGCGGTTTGCCGACAAAAGTAAAGTCGGATGGATTTCATTTTGATAAGGATGCAAGTTATCATATTCCGATATATACGGATAATGAAGGAAATAGTAAATATGAATTATACATAACATTTCCATATAAAAAGAAATTTTTATTATCAGAATTATTAAGTATTACAATATTATCAATCGTATTTACGCTTATTATTATAATCGCTTATACCAGTGCATTAAACCAATTGTTACGTCAAAAACATATTTCTGAAATTAAAACAGATTTTATAAATAACATGACGCATGAGTTTAAAACTCCAATTGCAACAATAAATTTGGCGTTAGATGCAATTAAAAATCCGAAGATTATTGAAGATAAAGAAAAGGTTTTTAGATATCTTCAAATGATCAGAGATGAAAATAAAAGAATGCATGCTCAGGTTGAAAACGTTCTTCGTATTTCTAAATTAGAAAAAAGAGAGCTGGATATTACAAAAGAACCAACTGCAATTCATGATATTATTGATGATGCAATCGAACATGTAAATTTAATTTTAGAAGATAGACATGGTACAGTTGTAAAACATCTAAATGCTTCAAGAACGACATGTTTAGTAAATGAAGTGCATTTTACAAACGTATTGGTAAACATATTAGAGAATGCCATAAAATATTCTCCCGATGTTCCTGAAATTGAAATTTTTACAGAAAACATCAAGGATATGATTCTGATAAAAGTAAAAGATAATGGATTGGGAATGAGTAAAGTCGCTCAAAAAAGAGTTTTTGAGAAATTTTACAGAGAGCATACAGGAGATTTACATAACGTAAAAGGACATGGTCTAGGTCTGGCTTATGTAAAAAGAATAGTTGAAGATCACAATGGTCAAGTATATGTTGAAAGCGAAAAAGGAAAAGGTAGCACCTTTATAATAAAAATACCATTAATAAATTAAAATATGGAAAATAATAACAAAAGAATACTTTTAGTAGAAGATGACCTTAATTTTGGGGCAGTTCTTAAAGATTATCTAATGTTAAATGACTTTGAAGTTACTTTAGCTAAAAACGGTATGGAAGGTTTCGAAAAATTCAAGAAAGATGTATACGATCTATGCATTCTGGATGTAATGATGCCTTATAAAGATGGTTATACTTTAGCCAAAGAAATTAGAGAAAAGAATAGTGAAGTGCCTATCATCTTCCTGACAGCAAAGTCTATGAAAGAAGATGTATTAAAAGGTTATAAAGCAGGAGCTGATGATTATTTGAATAAACCTTTTGATTCTGAAGTTTTATTGATGAAAATTAAAGCTATTATTCAAAGAAAATCTGCTGATACAAAAGCGGAACAAGTACAGTTTGAGTTTAACATTGGTAAATTCCACTTAAATTCTAAACTTAGATTTTTGACTTTCGAAAACGACGAGCCAATTAAACTATCTCCAAAAGAGAATGAATTACTTAAAATGTTAATTCTTCATGAAAATGATTTAATGCCAAGAGAATTAGCCTTAACAAAAATCTGGAGAGACGACAACTACTTTACTTCAAGAAGTATGGACGTTTACATTGCTAAACTTAGAAAATATCTAAAAGCAGATGAAGATGTTGAAATCCTAAACATTCATGGAGAAGGTTTCAGATTAGTTGTTAAAAGCAAAGTAACTGAATAATAATTCACCCAAAAGAATATAAAGCTCTGAGTAATCAGGGCTTTTTTTGTGCCAGTTTGTAATGTTTTTTTTTTTTTTTTAATGTTATATTGTTTATGATCAGTTGTTTAGCTTATGTTTTTGCCGCTCGTTTATTTTATCGTCACGAATTTTCTGTAAATTAATTTGGAAAATAAAAAAACAATTCGGAATATTTGCAAACGAAAAAATAATAACCTTTTAAAAACGAAGAAAAATGTTTGTACATACATCATCATCTCAAAGCTTCACACCAAACGGATTTGGTGCAGCGCTTCTTCGTGGCTTATTTCAATCTTAGAAATACATTTTTAGATATATAAAAAAGCCCGAAGACATTTAGTTTCGGGCTTTTTTTATTCTAGACACTTCAAATTTTCCCGAAAAACAGTTTTAGTATTTACCTGAGAAGGTAAAAGATTCCGCACGTTTATGTTTATTCAAATTCAATTTTGAAAACATTCGTTTGCAAAACAAATAAGATTTAATAAAAATTTATGGGAAATAAATTATCCGGAAAAGACCTGATTAAATTAGGCTTTCCGAAAAACAATTCAATAAATATTGCCTTAGGGCAAATAAACAGATATAGAAAAAGAGAAAAAAAAGAATCTATCCTAACAGAAGCCAAAGAAGTTTTGCTTCATCCTGAAAAGTTCGAAGGCAATGGAACCTGGGGAAAGGTTGCCGAAGGTTTGATAAATCCGGTTCAGGTAAGAATGCATCAGCTGAAAAACACACGTGCACCTTTCACCATTTTTGGAGAAAATGAAATCGATCAACAAGCTAAATTTCAATTGTATGATTCGTTAAAATTACCAATTTCAATTGCCGGAGCTTTAATGCCAGATGCACATTCGGGTTACGGATTACCAATTGGCGGAGTTTTAGCAACAGATAATGCTGTTATTCCGTACGGAGTTGGGGTTGATATTGGCTGCCGAATGAGCTTGTCAATTTTCGATTTACCGGGGTCGCATTTCAAAGGAAAGGAGCATCAATTAGAAGCGATTCTGAAAGATAATACCAAATTTGGAATGAATGAAGTTCACACTTCAAGAGTAGATCATGAAGTTTTTTACAAAAGTGAATTTCAGGATATTCCATTGTTAAAGAATCTTTTACCAAAGGCCTATAAGCAGTTGGGAAGTTCTGGTGGAGGAAACCATTTTGTTGAATTTGGAATTGCGAAAATTGAGAATCCTGAGAACGAATGGAAGTTAGGACCAGGAGAATATTTTGCCGTTCTTTCACATAGCGGATCACGTGGTTTAGGAGCTAATATTGCCAAACATTATACCTATTTGGCAACAAAGCAATGTCCGTTGCCTAAAAATGTACAGCACTTGGCTTGGTTAGATTTAAATACGCATGACGGTCAGGAGTACTGGCTGGCAATGAATTTAGCCGGGGAATATGCAAAAGCCTGTCATAATGATATTCATAGAAGAATAGCTAAAGCGATTGGAAAAAGGGTAGTGGTTACAATTGAAAACCATCACAATTTTGCGTGGAAAGAAGTAATCAATGGTCAGGAATGTATCGTACATAGAAAAGGAGCGACTCCTGCGGCGGAAGGTCAATTGGGAATTATTCCAGGTTCGATGACTGCACCAGGCTATATTGTGAAAGGGAAAGGGAATGCAGAGAGTTTAAATTCAGCTTCGCACGGTGCGGGGCGTTTATTTTCGAGGGCAAAATGTAAAAGTACTTTCACGCAAAGCGAAATTAAAAAAGTTTTAAAAGCGCATGATGTCACTTTAATTGGAGGAAATATTGATGAAGCTCCAATGGCATACAAAGACATTACAAAAGTGATGGGAAATCAAACAGATTTGGTTGAAGTTCTGGGAACTTTCACTCCAAAAATCGTTAGGATGGACCGATAAAAGAAATTAAAATGGAGAAAATAATTCAGATAACAGCGGGTCGAGGACCTGCAGAATGCACTTGGGTTGTCGCCCAAGTACTTAAAAAAGTTTTGGAAGAAGCTCAGGAACAACAACTGGAAACTATTTTACTTCAAAGAGAAGTTGGTCCGGAAAATGGAACTGTTGAAACAGCTTCCATTTCTTTAAAAGGAAAAAATGCAGATCAGTTTGTAAGTTCATGGGTTGGAACAATTCAATGGATTGGGCAGAGTCAGTTTAGGAAAATGCATAAACGTAAAAACTGGTTTATTGGCATTTTTGAAATTGAACCTCAAAATAAAGGATCAGTTTCAGACAATGACATTCACTATCAGGCCATGCGAAGTTCCGGTGTCGGAGGGCAACATGTGAATAAAGTGAGTTCGGCAATTAGGGCAACACATCTTCCAACCGGAATTGCAGTTGTTTCTATGGATAGCCGTTCACAACACCAAAACAAAAAACTGGCAACAGAAAGATTATTAAAAAAACTAGAAGACGAAGCGTTGCAACAACTTAAAAATCATGTTGGAAAACAATGGGAGAACCAGCTGAATATTCAGCGTGGAAATCCTGTTAGAGTTTTTACCGGAACTGATTTTAAAAAGAATAAAGTTGAGAAAAGTTACAAAGGCATTCGTCAGAAATTAAAAAACGATTTACGAAATGAAAACAATTGATAAATACCTTTTTCAGGCTTTGGATAATTATCCGTATTCGCTTGAAGAAACGATTGAATCTTTAGATTATGCTTTTTCCTATGATGCGAAAAATACAATGGTTTTGTGTTTGTATGGAAGAATTCAGGCAGAGCAATTATGGAATTATGAAGAAGCAAAAAACTATTTTCAGGAAGCTTTAGCGATTAATATTCATGCACTTGAAGTTTATCCACATTATTTGCAGGTTTTAATTTTGAATGAAGATTACGAAGAAGCTCAAAAACTGATCGATTTTGCTTTGACTATTAAAGGAATAAACAAATCTGAAATCTATGTAAAGAAAGCTATTCTTTTAGAAGCCCAACAACAATTTAAAGAGGCATTAAAAGAGATTAAAAATGCAAAACTTACAACATTACAGTTTGCTTTTGATTCTGATATTACGGAAGTAGAAAAAAGGATTAAAGGAAAAACAGAGTTGCTTGAAAAGAAAAACAAGCCTAAGAAAGCAAAAAAAGATTCAAAAAAGAAATCAAAGTAATTTTGATTTAAAAACAGAAAAACGATGCTCTAATTTGAAATGCATCGTTTTTTTTATTTATTTCCAATGCAATTCTAGTGCAAAGCAAGTTTTTTCACCTTTTGTAATACTGAATGTTGCAGTTGTGTGATCATCATCTTCACTTTCATGAATTATAACATTATCTTTAAGGGAAAGCTCCTTCATGAAATTCATTTCAAAGCTTTTTACTTCTTGCTTTAAAATTCTTTTTGGGTCAACATGATCCAGGCACCATTCCAGATACTTCACGTTATTTACGTGATTTACAATATCTAAATCTGATAAATAAACTGTTTTTTCGAAAACTGCTTCTTTATCGTGATTGATATTTATTTTTGAGAATCCTTGATTCGTAGCTCTGTTTTCAGGAAATAATTCAAAATGCTCATATGGTAACGCCAAAGCTTCCGGACGACGTAATTTTGTATTAAAAACTGCCCAATACGTTTCGCAGCCCACAATTTTCTTACCGTTAACATACATTTCAAGGGCACGAACGGAACGAGAATTTTCCAAACTGTTAATCCATGTTTTTACAGTTACAACATCTTGCCATTTTGGCAATGCTGAAATCTCAACTCTCATCCTGCTTAGGACCCATGCTTGATGAAATTCCTGCATATCATAAAAGCTGATGCCTCCAATTTCAGAATGTGCTGCCGCAGTTAATTGTAAAATATTACATAAATCGGTATATTTTAGAAATCCGGCTGGCGTGCATTGTGTAAAATTGATTTCCCAGTCTTTGCTTAAAACTGATGTGAAATTTGGAGATATAGGCATTTTAAAATTATGGTTTTTATTTTTTATTTTGAATAATTAATTGATTTTTAGACCAATATTAATTTGCAGCATTTTTGAATTATCATAAAAAGAGATAAGCTCAGGTGTTGTATTTATATCTAATTTACTCTGTAAATAGCAAAGTCCAACAAATGCCGACAATTTACGATTTAATTTATAATCAGTATTGAAACCAACTCTAAAATCATTTCCGGTTTGATGCCCAAAATTTCTATTGTCTGATGTGAAATTAATTTTTGTAGAACCTAAACCAAAATAGGGCTCAATCTGGAGTTTGTCAAGAATTTTTATTTCATAAGCAATGTCTCCATAGACTGTGTTATATCTTGAGTTATCTACATTTCCCGCTCTTGTAATATCAGTTGTTGAATAATAAATATAGTCGTAGCCAATACCAAGTTTAAAATCATAAATTTTTAGAAAACTAAAATTTATTCCCACTCCGATATTTGCTTTATTTGATTTAGCTAAAAAATTATCACCATAATTTACAGGAAATATTGCATTCAATCGAATGTCATGATTGAACTTTATTATTTTTTTATTTTCTGTCTCTTGACAATAGCATAATTGAAGAGACAAGAGAAAGAATAATATACTATATTTCATAATTAATAAGTTATGATATGGGTTACTTTTTCGGTATTGATTGTGATATTTTCATTGTATTTAGTGATGACAGCTGTAGAACCTGAATAATCTATAACAGTATAACTTAAAGTTATATTTTGGTTTTTTAATACGTCAAATACGGTCTGAGGTGGGGGAGTATAGTTGCCTGTAGCTATAATTGGATTTAAATCTGTATAATAATTAGCGTGAAGTCCTTCTATTTTGATGTCTGTCAATTGCTTGCTTGTAGTAGTGTTTTTTAAAATTAACTGTAGTTGCGTAATCGCAGTTTCCTGATATAAAATAACCTGATTTAGATTTAGTTTATAGTTCTTGAAATTTTTCTTTAAAGCAATTATTTGCTTGTATTGAAGTTCGTTTTTTTCGTTTTCATTAATTGAAATCATCAATAAATTATCAGTCTTTGGAGAGGGAAAAGCCAAAGAAAACTTCCCGTTTTGGTCCGTATTGGTATAACTAATTAAATCAGTGGCAATATATCCATCTCCGAGTGCATTTATTTCAATTTTTTTATTAGAAAGAGAATTACCGTCTTTATCAATAAGCTGGCCTTCTACAACAATTCGGGTTTCACCATCGTACTGAATTTCACAAGATGAAAAGGTAAGAACAAGACAAATAAGAATTATGATTTTTTTCATTGACACATCGTTTTAGAAAACTAAAGATAGAAGATAGTTCAGGAAAATTATACTTTTAATTTTAAATTAATGTAATCAAATATTAGTTTGATGTTGGAATTATAATCAAACCATTTTGTGCTTTCATTTCTTTTGAACCACGTTAATTGTCTTTTGGAGAATCTTCGGGTATTTTTTTTGATTTCTTCGATGGCAAATGGTAACGAAAATTCCCCGTCAAAATAACTAAATAATTCTCTATAACCGACTGTTTGGAGCGCATTCAATGACTTATTAGGATACAAGGTTTTTGCTTCATCCAATAGACCTTCGTTCATCATAATGTCAACGCGCTGGTTGATACGATTGTAAATTATTTGTCTGTCAGCTTCCAGACCAATTAAAACAGGAGTGAAGTTTCGGTTGTTTTTCTTTTGATTTAAGAATGAAGAATATGGTTTTTGGGTTCCGATGCAAACTTCTACAAAGCGCATCATTCGTTGCGGATTTTGAAGTGTTTGCGGGTTTTCTAAAGTTATTCTTTGAAAATAATCAGGATCGAATTTTTTTAATTGTTCCTGTAAATAAGAAATTCCCAGTTTTTCATAATTTAAATTTACTTCAGTACGTATTTCAGGATCAATGTCCGGGAACTCGTCAAAGCCTTTTAAAACGGCGTCTACATATAAACCTGAACCACCAATTAAGATAGCAAAATCATTTTTGCTAAATAATTCTTCTAATTTTAAAAGTGCTTCTTTTTCGTAATCACCAACAGTATAATTTTCAAAAATGGATTTATTTTGAATAAAATGATGTGTTGCTGATTTTAATTCCTCCTGATTGGGAACTGCTGTACCAATGGTCATTTCTTTGAAGAATTGTCGGCTATCACAGGAGATTATCTCACAGTTGAAATGTTGTGCCAAAGCAATACTTAAGGCTGTTTTGCCTATAGCTGTTGGTCCGACAATAGTAATTAAGTATTTCATAGTTCTTCTAGCCCAGATGGAAATGGAAACCCCGGACTTATCTTTGTTAGTTTTTTTTGGGATAAAAGAGCGACCAGCGGAAACTCCTTTTATGCCTTAAAAAAACAACAAAGATAAGGAGGAGTTGGAGTGTACAGCTGGAAATAGCTCCATAAATTAAGTATTAGGTAATTCTGTTCCGCATTCATAACAATATTTTGCATTATCAAAGTGCACTTGTGAATTACAATTTGTGCATGCTTTTTTTCCACTTACTGTATTATTATTTTTTAAACTGTTTTTTGCAAACTCTGCAGTTACGATTCCAGTTGGTACGGCTATAATTCCGTAACCTAAAATCATGACCAATGAAGCAACAAATTGACCTAAAGGTGTTATAGGCGAAATGTCGCCATAACCAACTGTTGTTAAGGTTACTATAGTCCAATATATACTGATTGGAATACTTGTGAAACCACTTTCTTTGCCTTCAATAGCATACATAACAGAACCGATTATAACGGTACTTATTAATACAAAATAAATGAAAACCAGAATTTTTTCTTTACTGGCTTCAATCGCATCACGCAGTTGCACGGACTGATGTGAAATTTGAGGAATGTGAAGTATTTTAAATAACCGGAAGAAACGTAATGCCCGTACAATAGACAAGATACTTGCACCAGGAAAAAATAGGGATAAATACATTGGTAATACGGCTAACAGATCAATAATTCCGTAAAAACTAAAAATATATTTAACTGGTTTTTGAATCGAAATGATGCGTAAAATATACTCGATGGTAAAAAAGACTGTGATTATCCATTCACAAATAATGAGTTGAGAATGGTATTTTTGATTGATTCCCTGAACGGTCTCCATCATGACCAAAAGAACACTCAGTAAAATTAATCCAAGTAATACCAGGTCGAAAAGTCTTCCTAAAACGGTATCAGTTCCGTAAAGAATTACTTTAATTTTTTCTCTAAAATTTTCGTATTTGGATTTCACTTTTGTCATATTGACTAAGATAATGAAAAATTAGGGTATTTTAAAAATGAAGAATTTTAAGGGATTTGCTTTTGCGCATGTAATTCTGAATTATGTTTTTTACATCGCGATTGTTTTGCATCGGAATTAAAATGTTTTTTAAGATTTCGATGTTGGTAATTTGATAATTCAAATCATAAAACGCATAACCTTTATAAATACCATTTTCAATTAAAACGGCACTGCGTTCGTTTATATTTCGACCTCTGTCAAGAAGAATCATGCTTTTGTTTTCAAAACTGTGCTCAGAAATGAATTGTTGTACTCTTAGGTTATAAGTTTCAGGTGCAATTTCACCAATACAAGCACCATCACATTCTTTGATTTTATATTGGAAACACTCTTTCTTACTTTGATATAAACCCGTTAATTTTTGGCACAAATGATATTTGGCAGTGAATTTGAAAAGCATATTTTTACCTTCCTGTAGAGAAGCAAATGAAGTAATTTCTTTTTTACGTCCGTCGGCTTTTTGAAGTTTTATATTCAAATAACCATCTGAATCTTTTTCTGCATATAAAGCAAATGGAAAAACAGTTTTCTTCTGCGAGCGATTGTGTCTCGGACGGTTTATTTTTACTTCTTCACTTTCTTTTAAAAGCGCAATTAATTCGCTTCCGGTTTCATCATAAGTTATGGTGAAAACTTCGGCCTGGATTTTTTTACTTTTTGTTGTGATTCCGGTGAAATGTTGATTTACCCTTTTTCTGATATTCTGACTTTTTCCTATATATATTAAGATTCCACCTTCGTTATGAATGTAGTACACACCCGTTTTAGTTGGCATTTGACCAACCAGATCTAATAATTTTGGCGCAATACCTTTTTCAACTTCCAGTTTTATAAAATCTTTTACAATTGTTTTTTCAAGATCTTTTTCTAAAAGCATTTTAAATAGCTTGGTCGTTGCCATGGCGTCGCCACTAGCTCGATGACGGTCTGCCATCGGGATTCCGAGTGCGCGAACCAATTTTCCTAAACTATAGGAAGGCTGTTCCGGAATTAGCTTTTTAGCCAATTCAACGGTACAAAGCGTTTTGGCTTCAAAATCGTAGCCTAAACGTCTGAATTCGGTACGTAAAATTCGGTAATCAAAAGAGGCGTTGTGTGCTACAATAATACAATCTGACGTAATTTCGATGATTCGTTTCGCAACTTCAAAGAATTTAGGAGCAGAACGCAACATAGCATTATTGATTCCGGTTAATTTCACCACAAAAGGCTGAATCGGAATTTCAGGATTAACCAAACTAATGAATTGATCAACTACTTCATGACCATCAAATTTATAAATGGCGATTTCGGTAATTCCTTCCTCATTAAACTGGCCTCCAGTGGTTTCTATGTCTAGTATTGCGTACAAATTAGTATTCAGTCTCAGTTTTTAGTAATCAGTTTTAAATCTACAATCTACAATTAGCTTATCTTCCTCCAAAGATACTGCTTCCAATTCTTACCATTGTGCTTCCACATTCTATGGCTAGCTGATAATCTCCGGACATGCCCATTGAAATTGTAGAAACGAACTGCAGTGCGTCTTTACCATATCCGTCAATATATTTTATCGAATCAAAAATTGACTTTAAATGTGTGAATTCTTTTTTAATTTGGTTTTGGTTTTCTGTGAATGTTGCCATTCCCATTAACCCTAAGATACGAATGTTTTTCATCTTTTTGAACTCAAATGATGATAAAAGTTGATTTAATTCGTTTTCATCCAAACCAAATTTAGTTTCTTCTTCTGCAATATGTATTTGAAGCAGGCAATCAATAATTCGATTATTCTTTAAAGCTTGTTTGTTTATTTCCTGTAATAATTTCAAACTATCAACACCATGAATCAAACTCACAAATGGTGCCATAAATTTGACTTTATTCGACTGAACATGACCGATCATATGCCATTGAATATCTTTTGGCATTTCTTCCCATTTTTCAGTCATTTCCTGGATTTTGTTTTCTCCAAAAATACGCTGGCCGGCTTCGTATGCCTGCATTAAGTCAGAAACAGGTTTGGTTTTAGAAACTGCGACGAGAGTTACATGCTCTGGTAAACTTTCTTTAATGCTATTTAAATTCGATTGAATTGACATGGTATTTCTTTTTTATGAAAGAATAAATTGCTTAGAGATTTTCTCTGCCTTTTTACTTTCACTATAATCATAAAAACCTTCACCAGATTTCACTCCAAGTTTTCCCGCTCTTACCATATTAACTAATAAAGGGCAAGGAGCATATTTAGGGTTTTTAAAACCTTCATACATTACATTCAAAATAGCCAAACAAACATCAAGACCAATAAAATCAGCTAATTGAAGTGGTCCCATAGGGTGTCCCATTCCTAGTTTCATTACTGTATCAATCTCATAAACGCCGGCAACTTTATTATATAACGTTTCGATTGCTTCGTTTAGCATTGGCATCAAAATTCTGTTGGCTACAAAACCAGGATAATCGTTTACTTCAACTGGAGTTTTTCCTAGTTTAACCGATAAATCCATGATAATTTTAGTCACTTCGTCGCTGGTATTGTATCCGCGAATGATTTCGACTAATTTCATAATTGGCACCGGATTCATAAAATGCATTCCGATAACACGTTCAGGATGTGCTACAACAGCTCCGATTTGTGTAATGGATATAGAAGAAGTATTTGTTGCTAAAATGGTATTGTGAGAACAAGCTTCATTTAATTGTTTGAAAATATTCAGTTTTAGTTCCACATTTTCTGTGGCGGCTTCAACAACTAAATCAACACCAACAATGCCGTCTTTAATATCAGTATAGGTAATAATGTTTGTAATCGTTTTGGCAACATCTTCCTGAGTAATCGTTCCCTTAGACAGCATTCTGTCCAAATTAGCGGCAATAGTCGCCATTCCTTTGTCTAATGATTTTTCTGAAACATCAATTAGTTTTACGGTAAAACCACTTTGTGCAAAAGTATGGGCAATTCCGTTACCCATTGTTCCAGCACCAATTACAGCTATAGTTTTCATTTAAATTGAGGTATTATATTTATGATTTTAGCCACGAATTCACCAAATAATTCGTGAATTCGTGGCTAATTTTATTTTTTGAAATTAAATTATTTATCGAAACAATCAATAATTTGATAGGCTACACGCAAAGCATCTGTAGCTTGTTCTAAAGTTACTACTGGAGTAGTATCTGTGTTTATTGCATTTGCAAAAGACTCTAATTCATCCAAAATTGCATTGTTTTGCTCAACATCAGGATTTGTAAAATAGATTTGCTTTTTTACGCCTTCAGCATTTTGTAGAATCATATCAAAATCGCCAGGAACTTCTGGTGCATCTTTCATACGAACTACTTCACATTTTTTCTCTAAAAAGTCAACTGAAATGTAGGCGTCTTTTTGAAAGAAACGTGTTTTACGCATGTTTTTCATCGAAATTCTGCTGGCTGTTAAGTTTGCTACACAACCATTTTCGAATTCAATTCGGGCATTGGCAATATCTGGTGTGTCACTGATAACGGAAACACCACTTGCATGAATATCTTTTACTTTTGAATGAACAACACTCAAAATTGCATCAATATCATGAATCATTAAATCTAAAACTACGGGAACATCAGTACCACGAGGATTGAATTCGGCCAAACGATGCGTTTCAATAAACATCGGGTTTTCGATCATATTTTTTGTTGCAATGAAAGCAGGATTAAAACGCTCTACATGACCAACCTGACCTTTTACGTTGTATTCTTTGGCTAAAGCAATAATTTCTTCAGCTTCTTCTACAGTATTGGCGATAGGTTTCTCTATAAAGATATGTTTTCCTGATTTTATAGCTACCTTAGCACATTTATAATGCGAAAGTGTTGGTGTTACAATATTGATTACATCCACGGCGTGGATTAATTTTGCAATAGTGTTGAAGTTTTTATAGCCAAATTCTTTTGAAATTCTTTCGGCATTTTCCTGATTTTCGTCGTAAAATCCAACTAATTCGTATTTATCAGATTGTTGTAATAAGCGTAAATGTATCTTACCTAAGTGACCAGCACCTAAAACTCCTACTTTTAACATGAGAATGTATTTTAAACAAAAATATAATTTATTTGTTGAAAGTAAAAGTTAATGCAATAAAGATTTAGCGATTTAATAATTAAAAATCAATATTTGATTTCTTTTTTACTTTCTTATTTTTGCCAAAATAAAACCTACCCATTTTGAAAGACACTGCCAAACATCAAGGACTTCGTAATCAATTAGTAAGCACTTTAGAACAAAAGGGAATTACTGATAAAGCAGTTTTGGATGCGATAAAAAAAATCCCAAGACATCTTTTTCTAAATTCAAGTTTTGAAGATTATGCTTATCAGGACAAGGCATTTCCTATAGGAGCCGGACAAACTATTTCACAGCCCTATACTGTTGCTTTTCAATCGCAGTTGTTAGAAGTTAAAAAAGACCACAAAATATTAGAAATTGGAACGGGCTCAGGTTATCAAACTGCTGTTTTGTTTATGCTTGGTGCTAAAGTTTATAGTGTAGAAAGACAAAATGAATTGTTTAAAGCAACTTCAAATTTGTTTCCAAAGTTAAATATCCGTCCAAAACATCTTTCTTTTGGAGATGGTTATAAAGGTTTGCCGAATCATGCTCCGTTTGATAGTATTATTGTTACGGCCGGCGCTCCGTTTATCCCTCAGCCTTTAATGGCACAGTTAAAAATAGGAGGAAGGCTGGTTATTCCGCTTGGTGATGATGTTCAAATTATGACTTTATTAATTCGTAAAAATGAAACGCAATTTGAGAAACATGAGTTTGGAGAATTTCGATTTGTTCCTTTATTAGAAGATAAAAATTAGAAAAGCCCTTAATGGGCTTTCTATTTTGAAACCAATTCAATGGCGCGAAGTAAATTTTCTTTTTCGATTCGAAGAATAAAATTTACAAAAAGAGACGGATCACTTTTATTTTGACATTCTTTCAATATAGATAAATATTCATTTATTTGATTTTCGTTTCCTTGTATTGTAGCAAAAACAAAACCATTTTGAAGTAATATCCAATTCATTATCAAATTAGCAATTTGAATATTTGCATTTTCAAAAGGACTAATTTTCAAAATTTTTAAGTGTGCTTCTGATGCTAAAAGTATTGGATGTATATTGTTTTTATTAGTTTCATACCAATTAAAAAATAAATTCATTTCTCGAATAATTAGAGGGTCATTTTTGTATTTTCCTGAATTTTCGGGTTTGATTCCTCTTACTATTAAATTGTGAATTGTAAGTAATTCTTTTTCTGATAAGGAAACTTTTTTTTGATTTAAATCTTTAATATAGCCTAGAGTTTCCTGAAGATTTACAGTTTCTAAGTGCTCGTGCATGCTTTTTCCAGAAATCGTCAATCCTTCATTAATGACTGATTTAGTTTCTTGAAATGTTAATGAATTTCCATTTAAGCGATTACTCTCTGAAATAAATTCCAGTTCCAAAATTTTTGAAATTCGATGTAAATCGAAATGTTGAAAAGATTGTATCTGTTTTTTTAAAATTTCAATTTCATCTAAAACTGATTGTATAGAAGATAAAACTCCAGAACTGATGATTTTTTTATTGTTTTGAATTTCTTGCTCAACCAGAAATAATGCTTTTAATGCAAATTCTTCATCACCAATTTCATATAAGATTTTTTCTTTCAGCCAAGCTATCATCAACGTTTCAAAGTCGATTTCTAACAGCTGTGAAAGTTTAGAGATTTGTTCTTTTGTGGGTTTTCGGGTACCAGATTCAAACTTGCTTATCAATGCCTGGTCAATTTCAAGAAGCTGAGCGACCTCACGAGTTTTTAATCCTTTTTGTTCTCTTGCATTTTTAAGGAGTGCTTTCATTTGAAAATGATTTAAAATGTCTTGACAAAATTAGTCATTTTAATAGATGTAAAAAAAGCAATATATAGATATTGCTTTTCATGATTTATTTAGGTAAAGATCCGTCTTTTTTCATTTCGCCAACAACTGCTTGCATAATTGCGTCTACAGTTTGTCCCAAATCCGTAACGTATTCAGATTTTGTTGTTCCTGTCCAGATTAATTTATTTTGTTTTAATGAAAAAATATTAGTTTCTACCATATAAGATGTCGTTTCCTGATAATAGCCTGGATCGTAGAAATTTGGAGAATACATTCCGTACCAGTTTCCAAACCCGTATCCATACATTCCTGTATATACACCATCAAATCCTCCATAATACATACCAGTATAAGTTCCGGGAACGTAGTTCGTTTCTCTATCAGTACTTACTAAACGCATCGTAACAACGCCATCAAAATTTTCATCTTGCAAAATTTTTAATTTTTGTTCCTGGGTAAGTTGTTTAGTGCCTTCGTTTAAATATTGATAAGAAGTTTTAAATATTTGATTACTGGCTGCAATCCTATTTTCTGTAATTCTTCTGGAAGCTTCATCTTTTACTAAAGCAACAACTAAAACTTTTTTGAAGTGCTCTTGTGCAACAGTTACATCAGGATCTCTCCAGCTACTTACAATTGATGTATTACTTCCACAACTTGAAAGTGTCAGTACGGAGATTAACAAAACTAAGTGCTTTTTCATATTTTACAGTTAAATTGTTTATATAAAATTAACGATAAAATGTTAATAAACACCATTTTAGGGTGAGTTAAAGTGACTTAATTGAAAGCTTTTTTAATTCGGTCTAAGTCACGTTTTGTATCTTGTTCTTTCAAAGATTCACGTTTGTCGTAGTTTTTCTTTCCTTTGCAAAGGCCTATTTGCAATTTTGCAAGACCTTTTTCATTTGTAAATAACTTTAGCGGGACAATAGTAAGTCCTTTTGCCTGTACACTTTTGTGAAGACTTTTTAGCTCTTTTTTATTCAAAAGTAATTTTCTTTCACTTCTTGACTTATGATTGAATTGATTTCCAAAAGAATATTCTTCAACATAAGTATTGATTGCAAAAAGCTCAAGATTATTAAATTCACAAAAGCTTTCGGTAATATTAGCTTTCCCTAAACGTATAGATTTGATTTCTGTTCCGGATAAAACAATTCCGGCAGTATAGGTATCGATTATCTCATAATCGAAACGAGCTCTTTTATTAAGTATATTGACTGTTTTTAACATAGTTGCAAATGTAAAACAAAATTGAAAAACTTTAATGCAATCTAAGATAATTAAAGAATTTTTTTAATCAATGATTTTGATCATGTTTAAAGAAAAAACTTACAGATAAGTTTGTTGAATAATTTAAAACAAACTCAAACATGAAAAAAAAATTATCATTAGTTGGTATTGTGTTGATTGGTTTAACCGCAAAAGCACAAGATGCAAATCAAGGTTTAAAAGGAGCATGGTTTGCTACTTCACAAATTGGTTATCAGCAAACTAAAACAGGAGATTTTAAAAATACAAATGTAAGTGTATTGCCTGTTGTTGGTACATTTGTAACACCGTCAGTAGCAGTTGGGGCTGGGTTGGGATTTATTAATATGAAATCAGAATCAAATACAGGAACCACTGCAAAGACTGACTTAATTGTTATTGAGCCATTAGCAAGAAAATATTGGAATGTTGCCGGTTCTTTATATTTCTTCGGACAGTTGGCTGCTCCAATTATTACTGGAAAAGAAAAAGAAAATGACTTAAAAGTAAGTCAGGTTGGTTTAGCTTTATCAGGTGGATTTGATTATTTCGTAACTAAAAGTTTCTCTGTTGAGTTTTCTTATGATTTAGCAAATTTTACTTCTACGACTTTGGATCCAAAAGTTGGAGAAAAAACTACTGTTACTAATTTTGGATTAGCACACGTTGCAAATGTTGACTCAGCTTATTTGGTAGGTAATCCAAATTTAACTACACCACTTTCTTTCGGATTTAAATTTATATTCTAATAGTAGTCGATTTGATTTAAATTTAATTTCAATTCGTTAATTTTGTAAAAAAGGAAGACCGTACTTTTAGAATACGGTCTTTTACTATTATTTTAAAAATATAAAATGCAAAATCAATCAAAAGATCCTTTACACGGAATTACGCTTCAATCAATATTAGAAAAGCTTGTCGCTTATTATGGTTTTGATACATTATCGGAATTAATTCCGATAAAATGTTTTACCTCAAATCCGAGTATAAAATCCAGCTTGACCTTCTTACGCAAAACAGATTGGGCTCGTAAAAAAGTAGAGGAACTATATGTAAAATCCCTTCCTAAATTCTAGTTTAATTTATAAGAAAGCATCACGCCACCACGATAGGGTAACCATTCACCGCTTTTATTCCAATTGGCAGCCTTTTCATATCTTCCCGGAGTTCCATCATTGTAATAGCCGTGGTAAAAACCTTGGTGCCAGCCACCTCCTGCAAAAATATCTAATAAAAATTTGTCGTTTAATTTAATGTTGTAACCAACAGTAACTCCTAAACGATAACCAAAACCATGTTCGTATTTGTTAGTGTCCCAATAATTCCATTTTTGTATTTCATAAATGTCAGGACCAGCATGACCACCTACATAAAAACCATTATATTTTTCTTTAAAATGATAACGAACTTCTGGAGTCAAAGTATAAAATTTCATTGGATTATGACCATTGAATGATTCCCAGAAAGAAGCCATAACATCAACGCTAAAAGTAGTTTTTTCTCCGATACTTGTTTCGATTCCTACATTTGGAATTGCAAACAGAGCAGTAGCAGCGTTAAATTTTACATAAGTTTGACTTTGACTTTGAACAGAAGAGAAGAGAACAAAAAGGATAAGTATTTTTTTCATAAAAATAAGTTTTCGGAATCGAAATAAAGCTTAGTCATTTATTTCGCGTGCAAATATAACGCAATAGGCTGGTTTGCTATTGTAGAAAAAGTATATTTAACAAGATTTATTTTTATAAGAAATTAGTAGTTTTTTATTTGTCTAGTAATGAGTAAATTACCTTATCGAGAAAACGGCCTTCATAAAATTCAGATTCTTTAAAATGCGCTTCTTTAACAAAACCACATTTTTGTAATACTTTTTCTGAAGCGAAATTTTCAGGATCAATTACCGCTTCGATGGAATGTAATTTTAGATCATCAAAACCATATCTTATTAATCTATTTACAGCTTCAGGAATAATTCCTTTTCCATGAAATTCGAGTAAAAGCATGTAGCCAATTTCAGCGCGGTAATTTTCAGGCTGCATCCTGTAATAGCCTATGATTCCTAGCAATTTTGAGCTACCTTTTAAAGTGATACCCCAATTGATTCCAACATTAGTAACGATTTTATCTTCTATCATAGCTATATGTTCTAATGCATCTTCAGTGTTTTTCACTAAAGGTCTTGGAATATATTTCATGGTTTCAGGATTTGAACGCAATTCAAAAACCTCGTTTACATCATCATTGATAATTCTTCTTAAAAGTAAACGTTCCGTTTCTATAATTGGAAATGGAGAAAAATTGAATTCTAACATTTTTTAGATTTTATAATATTTGTATACTGAATTTTGAAGTGAATGTCTGATTGGCATCCAAAATTAAAACACCTTTTTTTTCGAATAAATCTCCTGAATTAACAGCTGTATCAGAATATCCTAACCAAGGCTCAATACATATAAATGAAGCTTGTTCTTTTGTCCATATTCCTAAACTTGGAAAATCTTCAAAATCAATTTTTATATAAGGTTTTGAATTTTCAAGAATTGTTAGTGAATTTGATTCTAACGTTTTAAAAATTAACGCATCATTCTCAAACAATTTATAATTTAATGGGACTAAACCATTCTTTGTTTCCAGAACTTTAGTTTTATCTGATATTAAATCATTTTCAAGAAGATAATATTTCAGAACTTCTTCTCTTTCAAATTTTAATGCATAACTCTCAAAATTTTCAGGTAAAGCAATGGCCGGATGGGCACCTATAGAAAAAGGCATTTTACTTTCACTTTTATTAGTTACTTTATATTGAATATCTAAAGCGCTTTCATGAAGTGTATAGATGAGTTGTAATTCAAATTCAAAAGGATACTTTTTCAGCGTTTCCGCATTTGACTGCAAAGAAAAAGTAACACTGTTTTCTGTTTTATCAATCAATTGAAATTCCATATCACGTGCAAAACCATGTCTTGGCAGTTGATATTTTTTTTCGTTTACTGTATATGTATTGTTTTTTAGAGTTCCTACAATCGGAAAAAGAACAGGAGAATGCTTTCCCCAAAAATCAGGATTGCCTTCCCAGATAAATTCCTTGTTCTGGTTGCTCCTTAATGATGATAATTCTGCTCCTACATGTTTGATAGAAGCTTTAAGTGTTGAATTTGAAATAGTTGTATTCAAAATGATATAATTAAAAGGAATTAGTTTTTATCTAGCTGTAAATATATTTTATAAATTTCAGTTTTTGAAGGAAATAGCTTAATTTTTTTTTGATAAAATTTTGCTAAAAATCAAATTTAACCTTAAACTTCTCTCTTTAAATAGCTTTTTTTTTCATTAATTTGCTACATAAACAGCTAAAAAATATGAAAAAACAATCTTCTAAAGCCATATTAGCCATGGCTTTGTTTATAGGGATTACTTCTGTTTGGGCACAACAAACCCCAGCTCCAACAGCAGCAAACCCGGTAAATAACTATAATTATCATGATGCTTTTGCACCGCATTTTTATACAAAAAACGGTACATCAACCCGTTCTGCAAGTGGTCAGCCTGGAGCTGAGTATTGGCAAAACAGAGCTGATTATCAAATTACAGCAAAATTAAATGCAGTAAAAAATGAAATTATTGGTACCGATGAAATTACTTATACTAATAATAGTCCTGATAAATTATCATTTGTTTGGTTAAACTTAGATCAAAACTTATTCAAAGAAGATTCACGAGGAAACGCTGTTGTGCCTTTAACGGGGAGCCGAAATGGCGCTCAAGGTCAGGTTTTTGAAGGAGGAAATAAAATAAAATCAGTAAAAGTAATTTCTGGTGGAAAAACTAAGGTTGAAACTGATGCAAAATTCATCGTTACGGATACCAGAATGCAAATTTTTCTTCCACAAGAATTGGCTTCAAAGGGAGGATCTGTAAAAATTAAAATTGAATTCTCATTTATAGCGCCTTTTGAAGGATCTGACAGAATGGGGGTTTTAGAAACTAAAAATGGAAAAATCTTCACGATTGCACAATGGTATCCACGTATGTGTGTGTATGACGATGTAAGAGGATGGAATACGGCACCCTATTTAGGAGCTTCTGAGTTTTATTTAGAGTATGGTAATTTTGACGTAAAAATTACGGTGCCTGCAAATCACTATGTTGTAGGTTCAGGAGAATTGTTAAACGCTGCTGAAGTTTTACCTACAGAACAGTTTAAGCGTTACAAAGAAGCATCTCAGAGTGATAAAACTGTAATGATTCGTACTGCAGAAGAAGTGGCAGCTACAGCAAATACAAATGCAACAGGGGAGAAAACCTGGCATTATCAAATAAAAAATGCACGTGATTTTTCCTGGGCATCATCGCCAGCTTTTATCTTAGACGGAGCAAAAATAAACTTACCAAGTGGTAAAAAATCATTGGCTTTATCAGCTTATCCTGTTGAAAGTGCTGGAAATGATGCTTATGGACGTTCTACAGAATATGTAAAATCTTCAATTGAAAATTATTCGAAAAGATGGTTTGAATATCCTTATCCGGCTGCGACAAACGTAGCAGGAAATGAAGGAGGAATGGAATATCCCGGTATAGTTTTCTGCGGATGGAAATCTAAAGGAGATGATTTATGGGGAGTTACAGATCACGAATTTGGACATATCTGGTTTCCAATGATTGTTGGTTCAAACGAACGTTTATTTGCCTGGATGGATGAAGGTTTTAATACTTTTATTAACTCGGTAAGTTCTTTTGATTTTAATAACGGAGAATACAAGCAAAAACCTTCAGATCTTCATGAAGATGTAGAGTATTTAACTAGTCCAAAATTAGAGACCATTATGAGTTCTCCTGATAATATGAAGGAAGCTAATATTGGGGTTTTATGTTATGTAAAACCAAGTGCAGGTTTGACAATTCTAAGAGAGCAAGTTTTAGGACAAGAGCGCTTTGACAAAGCATTGCGTACTTATGTAGAGCGTTGGGCTTATAAACATCCTACTCCTGATGATTTTTTCAGAACAATTGAAAATGTTGCCGGAGAAGATTTAAGTTGGTTCTGGAGAAGCTGGTTTGTAAACAACTGGCGATTTGATCAGGGAATTAATTCGATCAAATACGTGAAAAACGATCCATCAAAAGGAGTTGTAATTACGGTGGAAAATTTTGATAAGATGCCTATGCCAATTATTTTGGATGTAAAAACAAAAAGCGGAAAAGTAACCAGAGTTAAATTGCCTGTTGAAATTTGGCAGCGTAACAATGAATGGTCTTTCAAACATAATTCTACAGAAGAGATTGAAAGTGTGACATTAGATCCCGATCATGTTTTTCCAGATTATAACGAAAGTAATAATGTTTGGACAGCAACAAAAGGAGTAATAGAGAAAGATATTATTTTAGATGCTTATGTTGGGACTTATTCGACCGCAAAAGCGCCTTTGAAAATTGAATTTACAGAGAAAAGCAGTGTTCTTAATGTAGAGATAACAAATTATCCAATGTTTTCTGTTGAGCCGGTTGACGGAGAAAAAGATACTTTTCAGTCAAAAAGTGCAGGTCTAAAATTCAAATTTAATGAAGCTAAAACAGGATTTGATATGATTATTTTAGGAAATGGACAAGTAATTCCGTTTATTAAGAATAAAGAATAAAGAATAAAGAATATAAATTTATAAAAACCCGATAGTTATTAGTAGCTATCGGGTTTTTTAGTTTCTCTTGTTTCAGGTTTCAGTTTTCAATTGTTAATCAGTGATCAACCTAAGGTTGTTGAATCATGTTATAGTTTGTGTTTTTTGTAAAAAAATAAAAGTTTCAGAAATCTTAGAGCCTTAGCATCTTAGAATCTTAGTGCCTTACAAAAATAACATTACGCTAAAAAAATGTTAGAATTTTACTTTTTTGTTTTGTAAATAAAAAAATAGTGTACTTTTGCATCGATGAATAAAATAAGTTTACATATAACTTCTTTGTCACGGACAAACTCTCCTGTAACTTCTCCCGAAGTACGGATGCTATCTCTATAGTATTCACAGAGTTTTTCGCCGCGTATTTATTTATATTCATTTTTCATTTTGAAATCATCTAATTTGTCCACTGGACAAACATATCCTAAAAGTATATATCATTTTGTGAATTTTCTAAATCAAGTTTTTGATTTTGAGAATGTTACTTCTATTTTGTCTAATTTTATTGGATTGATTTTTAGATTTCAAACTAAACAGTACGTTTTAATTTTTAACTCTAACTTCAACTATTGAAATGAAAATCTCTATTGTTGTAACTCAAGAAGAACACTTCAAATTCGCACAGGAAATTTGCGATACAATAGAATCATCTGCCTTGTTAAGAGGTACGGGGATTGCTAAAAGAACTCCTGAGTACATTCAGAAAAAAATGTCGAACGGTGATGCGATGATTGCTCTGGCAGATGGAAAATTTGCAGGTTTTTGTTATATCGAAAGTTGGCAACACGGAAAATTCGTCGCGCATTCTGGTTTAATTGTGCATCCGGATTACAGAAGTTTAGGTTTGGCTAAAAAGATCAAATCAAAAGTTTTTGATTATTCTCTAAAAAGATATCCCGATGCTAAAATATTTGGAATCACCACTGGTTTAGCCGTGATGAAAATCAATTCTGATTTAGGTTATAAACCGGTGCCTTTCTCTGAATTAACAACCGATCCAAGTTTTTGGTCAGGCTGTAAAACCTGTACCAATTACGAAATTCTAAAAAGCAAAGAAAACAAAATGTGCCTTTGTACCGGAATGTTGTACGACCCAAAAGAAAAGCAAAAAGATCCGCCAAGACACCCTTTTAATGAGGCTGTTTTGAACAGATTAAAAAAAATAAAACAAGCCTTATTCTTAAATAAGATTCTGTCATTTATTTTTTTTCCATAAGAATACCAATAGAAAGAAATCTCAAACTTGCTAAATACGAAAGTATTAGCCTAAATTATATAAAATGAAAAAAGTTGTATTAGCTTATAGTGGAGGATTAGATACCTCGTATTGTTTGAAATATTTAAAAAATGAAAAAGGATACGAAGTTCATACCGTACTTGTAGATACAGGAGGATTTGATGCTGAAGAATTATCAGCAATTGAAAAAAGAGCTTACGAATTAGGAAGTGCACGACACGCAAATCTTACCATTGTAGATAAATATTATGATAAAGCTATAAAATATTTGATTTTCGGAAATGTATTAAAAAATAATACATATCCGTTGTCAGTAAGTGCAGAACGTGTTTTTCAGGCTATTGAAGCCATAAAATATGCTAAAAAAGTGGGAGCAAGCGCTATCGCACACGGAAGTACAGGTGCAGGAAATGACCAAATTCGTTTTGATTTAATTTTCCAGACTATTGCTCCTGAAATTGAAATTATCACACCAATTAGAGATTTAAAACTTTCAAGACAAGAAGAAGTTGATTATTTGGCTCAAAATGGCGTTCATTATTCTTGGGAAAAAGCGCAATATTCGATCAATAAAGGACTTTGGGGAACTAGTGTTGGAGGGAAAGAAACACTAACTTCAAGCCAGCCACTGCCAAGTGACGCTTATCCTTCTCAATTGCAAAAAGATGGTGAAGAGAAAGTAAGATTACATTTTGAACAAGGAGAATTAGTTGGATTAAACGGTATAATGGATAAACCATCTAATAATATTGTTGCTCTTGAAAAACTGGCAAATGCATTTGCAATCGGTAGAGATATTCACGTTGGAGATACTATTATCGGAATTAAAGGAAGAGTTGGTTTCGAAGCTGCTGCTCCATTAATTATCATCAAATCACATCATTTATTAGAAAAACATACGCTTGGAAAATGGCAACAATACTGGAAAGAGCAATTAGGAAACTGGTATGGAATGTTATTTCATGAAGGACAGTTTTTAGATCCGGTAATGCGTAACATCGAAACGTTTTTACAAGACACGCAAAAAACAGTTAATGGAGTTGTAACTGTTTCTTTAAAACCATATCATTTTTCGCTTGACGGAATTGAATCTGATAATGATTTGATGAATACAGGTTTCGGTCAATATGGAGAAATGAACAATGCCTGGACGTCTGATGATGCAAAAGGATTTATTAAGATTTTAGGAAATGCTCAAAACATATTTTCATCCGTAAACCATTTAGATCATGATTAATGTCGGAATAATTGGTGGTTCGGGCTACACAGCCGGTGAATTGATCAGAATATTAATGTATCACCCCAATGTAAACATTGATTTTGTTTACAGTACAACCAATTCGGGTAAACCACTTTCTGTGGCGCACCATGACTTGATGGGAGATATTGAAATGAATTTTACTGACACCATCAATCCAGATGTAAATGTTGTGTTTTTATGTTTGGGACACGGAAAATCGATTTCATTTTTGAAGGAAAATCAATTTGCGAGCCACACTAAAATCATCGATTTAGGAAATGATTTCAGATTGAATAAAGACGCTCATTTTGAAGGAAAAGATTTCATTTACGGCTTGCCGGAACTGAATAAAGCGGATAT
Organism: Flavobacterium sp. Root420; assembly: GCF_001427905.1. Lineage (GTDB taxonomy): Bacteria > Bacteroidota > Bacteroidia > Flavobacteriales > Flavobacteriaceae > Flavobacterium. Next base: position 194,692 of record NZ_LMEF01000001.1, on the reverse strand, counting down.
CAAAAAAGCAAATTATATTGCAAATCCGGGTTGTTTTGCTACAACAATTCAATTGGCTTTGTTACCATTGGCTAAAAACAATCTGTTGAATAACGACGTTCATATTAATGCCACAACCGGAAGTACCGGCGCTGGAGTTGGTCTTTCAGAAACTTCGCATTTCAGTTGGAGAAACAATAATATGTCACATTATAAAGCTTTTGAACACCAGCATTTAGGAGAAATTGGAGAAAGTTTGGTTCAATTGCAGGATGATTTTGAAAGTGAATTGCTTTTTATTCCGAACAGAGGAGATTTTCCAAGAGGAATTTTTGCAACATTATATACACTATCCGACGATAGTTTGGAACAATTGGTTGCTAAATACCAAGATTTTTATAAAAATGAACCGTTTGTAACCGTTACAACGACAAATATCAATATGAAGCAAGTCGTTCAAACCAACAAATGTATCATCAGTTTATTGAAAAAAGGAAACCGGATTTTGATTACCTCAATCATTGACAACTTAACCAAAGGTGCTTCAGGCCAAGCCATTCAAAACATGAATTTAATGTTTGGATTAGAAGAAACCACCGGTTTACATTTGAAACCAAGCGGATTTTAAGAATAGTTTCAAATTTCAGGTTTCAAGTTTCACGTTCTGTGCCAACTTGAAACCTGAAACCTGAAACAAAATAAACAAAAAACAAGATGAATTTATTTAACGTATACCCACTTTACGATATAACTCCTGTAAAAGCGATAGACTGTACAATTACAGACAATAACGGAGTGGAATATTTAGACTTATATAGCGGACATGGTGTAATTTCGATTGGCCACACGCAACCAGATTATGTAGCCAAATTGAAAGATCAATTGGATCATTTAGGATTTTATTCGAATGCTATTCAGAATCCTTTGCAGGTAGAATTAGCTCAGAAATTAGGAAAACTTTCAGGATTAGAAGATTACGAATTGTTTTTATGCAGTTCCGGAGCTGAAGCAAACGAAAACGCTTTGAAATTAGCTTCTTTCCATAACGGAAAATCAAGAGTGGTAGCTTTTGATAACTCTTTCCACGGAAGAACTTCTGCAGCAGTTGCCGTTACAGACAACAAAAAAATCGTTGCACCAATTAATGCGCAGCAAATCGTTACATTTTTGCCATTAAATCAAATCGAATTAGTTGAAGCAGAATTGGCTAAAGGTGATGTTACGGCTGTAATTATTGAAGGAATTCAGGGTGTTGGAGGTTTAGACCAGGGAACGACAGAATTTTTTCAGGCATTGGAAAAAGCATGTAAAAAACACGATGCGGTTTTGATTTTGGATGAAGTTCAATCCGGATACGGAAGAAGTGGGAAGTTCTTCGCTTTCCAGCATCATGGAATCAATGCTGATATTATTTCGGTGGCGAAAGGAATGGGAAATGGATTTCCGGTTGGAGCCATTTTGATTTCTCCAAAATTTAAAGCAAGTTACGGATTGTTAGGTACCACTTTCGGCGGAAGCCATTTATCTTGTGCGGCTGGAATTGCAGTTTTAGATGTAATGGAAAAATTGAAATTGCAGGATAATGTAAACGAAGTTTCGGCTTATTTCGCTGAGCAAATCAAACAAGTTCCTGGAATCAAACAAGTAAAAGGAAAGGGTTTGATGCTTGGAATTGAATTTGATTTTGATGTTTCTGCTTTGAGAAAGAAATTAATTATCGAGAAACATATTTTTACAGGAAGTGCAAACAACAAAAATCTGTTAAGAATTTTGCCACCATTGACAGTAAAAAAAGCAGACATTGATACGTTTATTGTAGCTTTAAAAGAGAGTTTAGAAGAGCTTCAAAACTAAGTTTACTAAATACTGTTGATTATTCGTTTAATCGTTTAACTGGTTAATCGATTAAACGAATTAAGGATTAACCAATTAAACCAAAAAAAATGAATCCATTATCAATTGAAAAACGCAATCTGGTTTTGCGCTCTATGGCAAAGCTGGTCGAGCAGGAACGGAATCAAATAATTCTCACCAATCAAGAAGATTTGTTGGCTTATGTCGGCTCAGATCTGGCGATGGAAGAACGCTTGAAAGTAGATGATAAAAAAGTTGACGAGATGATTTTATCATTAAACCAATTGGCTTCTCAGGAAGATCCTGTTGGAGTAGAGCGTTTTCATTTTGTTCATGATAATGGAATTAAGGTTATTAATAAAACAGCAGCTTTTGGTACAATTTTAATTATTTACGAATCGCGTCCGGACGTTACAATTGAGGCTGGTGGAATAGCTTTTAAATCCGGAAATAAGATTTTATTGAAAGGTGGAAAAGAGTCTTTACGATCGAATTTGAAAATTGTTGCTTTATGGCATCAGGCTTTGGAAGAAAATGGAGTTTCGAAAGACTGGGTTGAATACCTGAATTACAATCGTACAGAAACGCAGGTATTTTTAGAGAAACCAACTCAAAAAGTTGATTTAATTGTTCCGAGAGGAGGAGAAAAATTAATTGAGTTTGTCAAACAACATGCCACTTGCCCTGTAATTGTTAGCGGTCGCGGAAACAATTTTGTTTATGTTCATGAAAATGCTGATACCGATTTGGCTTTAAAAGTGATTTTGAATGCTAAAACTTCTAAAATATCAGCTTGTAATGCTTTAGATAAAGTTTTAATCGATTCGAGATTACCTAATTTCGAAGGTTTTACCGCCATGTTAATTGAGGCCTTAACTGAATCTAAAGTCGAAATTATAGTTGATAAATCATTGGAAAATTTCGAAAATACTGAAACACTTCAAAATGAAGATATCTGGTACGAAGAATTTCTGGATTATAAAATTGTTATCGGAACAATTGATTCTGAAGAACATGCAATTGAAAAGATCAACAAATATTGTGGAGGGCATTCGGCAGCTATTATTACAAGAGAAGAAAAAAAGGCAAAGCAATTCATGGAGTCTATTGACGCCGCTGCAGTGTATCATAATGCGTCAACGCGATTTACAGATGGAGGACAATTTGGTTTAGGAGGAGAATTAGCGATAAGCACAGATAAATTGCATCAGAGAGGCCCAATTGGTTTACAACATTTGGTCACAAATAAATGGTACGTGTACGGAGAAGGGCAAATTAGATAATTGAGATAATTTGATAATTAGATAATGAGATAATTTTGATTCGAATTTTAAAAAAACCTTAGAATCTTAGTGCCTCAGAACCTTAGAATCTAAAAAAAATGAGCAAAAAACGGATTTTATTAAAAATAGGAAGTAATACTTTAACCAAGGAAACCAACCATATTTCACGGGGAAAGATTGAGGATATTGGTATGCAGATTGCCGCTTTAAACAAAGATTACGAATTTGTAATTGTAAGTTCGGGAGCAATCGCAGCCGCAAAACAATTTGTAAAACTCGAAAGTAAAGGTAAAGAAATTGCATTGAAACAAGCTTTGGCTTCGATCGGTCAACCCCATTTAATGCGGATTTTCCATGAAAATTTCAGCGATTTAGGTTTGTTGACATCACAATGTTTATTGTCTTATTCTGATTTTGAAAAACAACAATCGAAAGTAAACATTGTCAATACGATTAATGTTTTGGTGGAGAACAATTACATTCCGATTATCAATGAAAATGATACCGTTGCCACAGATGAGATTCGGTTTGGAGATAACGATAAATTAGCAGCGTTAACGGCAGTTCTTTTAAATGTTGATATTCTGATTATTGCAACCAATACAAACGGTATTTACACCAAGAATTCTATTCACGATGAAAATCCGGAAACAATTAAATTAGTCAATGATTTAAAGATTTTAGAAAAAGAAATTGGCGAATCAAAATCATCACACGGGACAGGTGGCATGCAATCCAAAATTGAAGCTGCCGGAATAGCAAAAGCAGCAAACATCGAAACCTGGATCGTCAATGGCTTAAACGATAATTTTATTTTAAAAGCATTAAAGGATGAAATTCCTTTTACAAAGATTGTGTAAAGTTGAACGCTGATGAAACGGATTCGCTATCGCGAAGACGCTGATAAAAACGGATTTCTATACCTACTTTTAATTTTTATGTAGTATATTTCATTCAAATTTTTAAATATGAAATTATTACACCAAAATTTAACTGATGCTATCATAAAAACTTTTTACGAAGTATATAATGAATTAGGACATGGATTTTTAGAGAGAGTTTATCAGAATTCATTATACTTAGAATTAAAAAATAAAGGTTTTAAAGTTGAAGCTCAGAAGAAGATAGAAGTTTATTATAAAGGAATCGAAGTTGGTCAATATTATGCCGACTTGATTGTGGATGATTTAGTTATATTAGAATTAAAGGCAGCAGATTGTATAGTGAAAGAGTTTGAAAATCAAATTTTAAATTATTTAAAAGGAACAAATTGTGAAGTAGGTTTGCTTTTAAATTTTGGAGCAAAACCAGAATTTAAGCGGAAAATATTTGAGAACAGTAGAAAAGTAAGAATATAAAAAATCCGCGTAAATCTGCGTCTTCGCGATAGCGAATCAGTTTAATCAGCGTCTAAACCACGCAACAATAAAAAACAAAAAAGTTATGAATTATATTTCAATTCAGGATATCAACTCATTATCAAAATGGGTAAAAAGCGCATTAAAAATAAAAAAAAATCCGCTTAAAAATCAAAGTTTAGGAAAGAATAAAACATTGGGAATGTTATTCTTTAACCCAAGTTTAAGAACGCGTTTGAGTACTCAAAAAGCAGCCTTGAATTTAGGAATGAACGTTATGGTAATGAACTTTACCAATGAAGGCTGGACATTAGAGTTTGAAGACGGAGCTGTAATGAATTCCGGCGCTTCAGAACATATTAAAGAAGCTGCTGAAGTAGTTTCACAATATTGTGATATTATCGCAATTCGTGCCTTTGCAGGTCTGGCTGATAAAGAAAAAGATTATGCTGAAACCGTAATTTCTGGATTTTTGAAGCATGCGACAGTACCAATCGTCAATATGGAAAGTGCTGTTCGTCATCCGTTACAATCTCTGGCTGATGCCATTACAATGGAAGAATATAAAACAAAACATAAACCAAAAGTGGTGCTTTCGTGGGCACCGCATCCAAAAGCTTTGCCTCAGGCAGTTGCGAATTCATTTGTAGAAATGATGCAGATGCAAAAAGACATGGATTTTGTAATTACACACCCGGAAGGTTACGAATTGAGCCCTGAAATTACAAAAGACTGTAAAATCGAATATGATCAAAACAAAGCCTTCGAAAATGCGGACTTCGTTTATGTGAAAAACTGGAGTAACTTCAATGATTATGGAAAAGTAACCAATATTGACCCTAGTTGGACCGTGACTGCTGAAAAAATGGCTTTAACAAACAACGGAAAATTCATGCACTGTCTTCCGGTTCGTCGTAATGTAATTGTAAGTGACGAGGTGATCGACAGCGAGAATTCAATCGTTATTCAGCAAGCGAACAACAGAACGTATTCTGCACAATTAGTTTTACAGAAGATTTTGAAGAAATTGTAAATAAAGGTGTTAAGGTTCTGAGCAGCTAAGTTTCTTAGAACCTCAGAACCTTAGTGTCTTAGAACCTTAAAAAAATGGAAGTTACAGTAATAAAAATTGGTGGCAATATCATCGACAACCCATCAGAATTAGAACAATTCTTAACTGATTTTTCTAAAATTGAGGGCTACAAAGTTTTAGTTCATGGTGGCGGAAAATCGGCTACAAAAATGGCACAAAGTATTGGTTTAGTGCCTCAAATGATTGATGGACGCAGAATTACCGATGCTGCAATGCTTGATGTTGTCGTGATGATTTATGCAGGACAAATTAATAAAGATATTGTAGCTCAATTGCAGGCCAAAGACAACAATGCAATGGGATTTTCAGGAGCTGACGGAAATTTAATTCAGTCAACAAAAAGAAATCACCCAACAATTGATTACGGATTTGTAGGTGATGTAAAAAAAGTCAATACGGCTTTATTGAAAACGTTACTCGAAAACGGAATTGTTCCTGTTTTCTGTGCTATAACGCATGATAAAAACGGTCAATTATTAAACACAAATGCTGATACCATTGCAAGCGAATTATCAATTGCCTTGTCTGAAGTTTTTGATGTTACGCTAACATATTGTTTTGAAAAACAAGGAGTTTTACAAGATTCTGAAGATGATTCATCTGTAATTACAGAAATAAACGAAGCGTTATACAACAAACTAAAAGAAGAGAAAGTAATTCATTCCGGAATGATTCCAAAATTGGATAATTGCTTCAACAGCTTGTCAAGAGGTGTTCAGAAAATCAAAATCGGGCATCATAAAATGCTTCAAAATTCAAATATTCCGCATACGACGATAACATTATAGACTAAAAAGTTGCTAAGTTTCTAAGAAACCAAGACTTTTGCAGTCTTAGAACCCCAGAATCTTAGTACCTCAGTACCTAACAAAAATGAAGAATATAGAAACGCTTACCCAAGAAGCAATTAACTTATTAAAGAATCTGATTGAAACCCCTTCATTTTCAAGTGAAGAAGATCAAACAGCACTTTTAATAGAAAACTGGTTCAATCAAAACGAAATTCCTTTTAAAAGAGAAAACAATAATGTGTGGGCTTTCAATAAATATTTCAACGAAAATAAACCAACACTTTTACTAAATTCACATCATGATACAGTTAAGCCAAATCAGGCCTATACTAATGATCCGTTTAAAGCAATCGAAAAAGACAGTAAATTATTCGGTTTAGGAAGCAACGATGCCGGAGGATGTTTGGTTTCGCTTATGGCGACTTTTGTTCATTTTTATGAAAATCAAAACTTGTCACATAACTTGGTAATTGTGGCTTCCGCCGAAGAAGAAAGCAGCGGAAAAAACGGTTTAAACAGCGTTTTAAAACATTTACCAGAGTTAGATTGCGCTATTGTAGGCGAACCGACTTTGATGCAATTAGCTGTAGCTGAGAAAGGTTTATTGGTTTTGGATGTAAAAGTAAAAGGAACAGCAAGTCACGCTGCACACCAAAACGAAGATAATGCGTTATACAAATCAATTCCGGTAATGGAATGGTTTAAAAACTATAAATTCGATAAAATATCTGATGTTTTAGGTCCTGTAAAAATGACTGTGACGCAGATCAGCGCAGGAAAACAGCATAATGTTGTGCCGTCAGAATGCGATTTGGTAATAGACATTCGTGTAAACGATTGTTATTCAAATACTGAGATTCTAGAGGTTGTAAAAGCCAATGTAAATGCCGAGGTAACACCAAGATCTATGCATTTAAACGCTTCGTCTATTCCAATTGCACACGGTTTGGTTCAGGCTGGAATCGCTTTAGGAAGAACGACTTACGGCTCTCCGACACTTTCAGATCAATCGGTTTTAAGTTGTCAGTCCTTAAAATTAGGACCAGGAGAAACATTACGGTCACATTCAGCAGACGAATTTATTTTTGTAAACGAAATTGAAGAGGGAGTCGATTTGTATATTAAAATATTATCAGATTTCTTTAAATTATAATTGAATCGAAATTAAACCCGACAGGTTTTTAAAACCTGTCGGGTTTCTAAAAATATCACCTATGAAACTTTGGGAAAAAGGAATTGCAACAGACAAACAAATCGAACACTTTACCGTTGGAAACGATCGTGAATTAGATTTAGTTTTGGCAAAATATGACGCTTTAGGATCAATTGCACATGCCAAAATGTTGGGTCAAATTGGCTTATTGACTGCAGAAGAAACAACTTCTTTGGTTGATGCATTAAATGACATCATCGCTGATATTGTCGTTGGAAATTTCGAAATAGAAGATAGTTTTGAAGACGTACATTCTAAAATCGAATATTTGTTAACGGTAAAACTAGGCGATGCCGGAAAGAAAATCCATACCGCACGTTCTCGTAACGACCAGGTTTTGGTTGATGTTCATTTGTATTTAAAAGATGAATTAAAAGCTTTAAAAGAACAAGTAAAAACATTGTTTGACCTGTTAATGGAATCGGCAGAGAAACATCAGAATGTTTTATTGCCAGGTTATACGCATTTACAAATTGCAATGCCATCGTCATTCGGAATGTGGTTTTCTGCTTACGCTGAAAGCCTAATTGACGATGTTACGATGTTAAATGCGGCGTCGAAAGTTGTCGATCAAAATCCGTTAGGATCTGCTGCAGGTTACGGAAGTTCTTTCCCAATAAACAGAACTTTTACGACTCAGGAACTAGGTTTTGAAACATTAAAATTCAATGCCGTTGCAGCGCAAATGAGTCGTGGAAAAGCAGAGAAAACCGTTGCTTTTGCGATGAGTAGCGTAGCCGCAACTTTATCAAAATTTGCAATGGATGTTTGTTTGTATATGAGTCAGAATTTTGATTTCATCAGTCTGCCGGCACATCTTACAACGGGTTCAAGTATTATGCCTCACAAAAAGAATCCTGATGTATTCGAATTAATCAGAGGAAAATGTAATAAGATTCAGGCACTTCCATATGAAATCACATTAATTACAAATAATTTGCCTAGTGGTTACCACAGAGATTTACAGCTTTTAAAAGAAGGTTTATTTCCTGCGATTCAAAACTTAAAAGCGTGTTTGGATATTGCAATTTTCTCTGTAAAAGACATTACCGTAAAAGACAATATTTTAAAAGATAAAAAATACGATTATTTGTTTACAGTTGATACTTTAAACGAAATGGTTGTGGCCGGAATGCCGTTTAGAGATGCTTACAAAGCCGTTGCAGAACAATTGGAAGCCGGAACATATCAATCTCCAAAAGAAACAAAACACACGCATGAAGGCAGTATCAATAATTTGTGTTTAGATGCAATTAAGAATAAAATGAAAGCTGCTTTTTAAGAGCTTCTATTTATATAACTAAAAAAACCGATTTGTATCTTAAAATACAAACCGGTTTTTTTTGGGTTATTTAATTGAAATCTAGTTTTTTATAAACTTGAAAGTTTTGATTCTGTTATCAATTTGAATTTTACAGATATAGTTTCCTTTTGCCAAATTTCCCATATTTAATTCTATATTTTCATCAGAATTAATATTTTTCAAACTTGAATATACTTTGGAACCACTGGCAGAAAATATACTTATAATAGCTGTTCCATTTTCCTTATTTGAAAACTGCACATTTAATAAACTGTCTATAACTGTCGGGTAATATTTTAGGTCTAAATTGTTAGTGTTTTCTGTAACTCCTAAATTAGTAGTACAAGAAGTAGAAATAACTCCGGCAGCCGAAACCTGAAGTGTTGCTCCCGAACCACAAGAAGTGTTCGTAATATATCCGGCAAGGTCAGCTACAGGCAGGGTAGTGTAAGTATATGAAGGTTTAGTAACAGCTTCTCCGTAATCAGCCGGAGCTTTTAGAGAATTTAAAAATACTATACCAACAGTTCCTCCATCGGTACTAATATAATTTTTAAAAGCCGTTCCTATTTGTGCAAAGTCAGTTCCTTCAACATAACAAGTCGAATTTTTATCACCGCCACCTAAACCAATAGCCAGTGAACTTGTTACAGAAGTATTATAGTAACAGTTTAGGATATGAAGTTCTGCATTTCGAGCACGCGGCATACGTTCTCTGCAGCCATCTGCCCAATAACAGTTTTTAAAAGTAATGCTGTAATGACCATCAGACGGAAAATCACTTTTTCCTGAACCCACTAAATCTGTGAATCTATGATCATCTGCGCCACCAGATCCACCTGCTTTTGGAGTTTTTAGATAAGTAAATTTACACCATGAAATTGTAACATTATCTGCTGCTCCTTTATTATCAAAGTTGCCATCCATTCCGTCCTGAAATTCACAATGATCAACCCAAATATTGGTTGCTTCTGAAGTCAGATTATCGCGACCGTCGACATCATAGGCGCCCGGTCCTTCAAATATTAGATTTCGAATAATAATATTATTGGATCCTGGTTTTAAACTCAGAATTCCGGATCCGGCAGCAGTTTGATCGGTACTCACCAGTCTTGCGCCGGGCAATCCAATAATAGTTTTGTCATTAACTAATACACTTGCATAAGTACATGCAATAGTTCCCGAAACCAAAATAACCTGCGGAGTAGTTAATTTTAAATTCGCCGTTAAATCAGCATAAGTCGAAACGGTAACAGGAGTTGCATTTCCGCCTCCGGTTGCAGCAGCTCCAAAGCCCTCTGGTGCCGACATGAAATAATTTTGTGCAGAAAGGTTGGTCAGGCCCAGCACAAAAATAATTAAAAATAGTTTTTTCATTTTAAGTTTAATGTTTGATTTGTGATAAAGAAAACTGGTTTAATGTAATCGATTACACGAATGTAATAATAAAAATGAAAAGTTATTATTTTTTTTATAAAATATTATGCTTGGTAGTTTATACGCTCATTTATAGTAATTAAAACAGAAAGATTTTATTTACAATAATAAAGTTTTATTGAATTAAAAAAAGACTATTTTTGATTTGCTATTTATAAAACCAAAACATGAATAAATTTGATGACCACGCGACTAAATCGCTTCTGGATAAGGATCTAATTACCGAAAATCAATATAAAGAAATTACAGCTTATCGAAATTTGAATATATTTTCATTAAATGCAGAACTAAAACTTTTTCTGTATTTATCTGTTTTACTTTTTACTTCCGGAATCGGAATTTTGATTTATAAAAATATTGACAGCATTGGTCATGTTGCAATTCTTTCAATATTGCTTATCATTATTGGAGTTTGTTTTTATTATTGTTTTAAAAATTCGAAAGGATTTCAAAAAACAGAAACGGTTTTTGAGAGTCCAATTTTAGAATATTTGGTTTTAGCCGCCAATATTCTGACTTGTATCTTTATTGGTTATCTGCAATTTCAATACAAACCTTTTGGAACACATTACGGATTGGCAACTTTAATTCCGACGCTGGTCAGTTTCTTTTGTGCCTATTATTTCGATAATAAAAGTGTTTTGACTATAGCGATTACAGGTACGGCTGCTTATATCGGACTTTCGGTAACGCCTCAGGATTTATTACATAACGATTTTTATTCAAATCCAAACCTGAGTTATTCTGCCATTATATTAGGAGGTTTGTTTATTTTGTATACTATTTATAGTTTAAGAATAAATCTAAAAACTCATTTTAATATTATCTACCTAACATTTGCACTGCATTTAATAAGCATTGCGTCTATCAGCAATCTTGTAGATGATTATAATGATGATGGTATTTGGATGCTTTTTGGATTACTTTTGGCGGGTTCGTCTTATTACTTTTATAAAGTGAGTCATGAAACTAAGGCAATGTCATTGTATGTTTTTATGATTATTTACGCTTATATAGGCTTGAATATATTTTTATTCCGAATTTTCCAATTTATAGATTTCTCAGATATTTGGGAATTGTTTGTTTTTATATTACCAGCCTATTTCATCGGGTCAATAGTATTATTTATTAAACTGATTAAAAAATTCAATAAAGAAACAGCCGAATGATAGCACACGATAAACAATTATTAAACGATTTGGCTTTGTTGGAAGAAGCAAATTCTTTGCAACAAGCTGGCTTTATTAGTAAAGAGCAAAAAGATTTAATTAAAAAACAATTGCCGGATTTTAAAGGACAAAAGAATATTCTGGTGCGCTTGGGATTCTTTTTGTTAGGATCATTTTTGTACGGATCAATTTGCGGAGCAATTTCGATAGTTGGAATGGCGGGCGAAGAGTATTATTTCAAAATCTGTTGCTATATTTTTGCGGGAGTTGGTTTTGCCGGAGCAGAATTGCTAGCCAAACAAAAATATTATGGACACGGTTTAGATGACGCTTTTATTTTAGGCGCTATTTTAAACGTAGGTTTTGCTATCGGAATTTCAACAGACGGATATGAATTGATAATTGCTGTTTTGATGGCAATCGCAGCTTTTGTAATGTATAGACGCTATTTGCATTTACCTTCATTATTGGTGTTTTGCCTGGCGTCGTTAGCAGTTTTATTTTACGGATTGTTTGAATTTGGTGCAATCGGAAAAACAATATTGCCTTTTGTAGCAATGTTATTTGCGGCTGGTTTTTACTTCTTTACTAAAAAATCAATTCAAAGTCTTACTGAAAGTTATTATTACAATGGTCTTTTATTAGCCAATAGTTTCTGTTTAATTCTGTTTTATCTTTCGTGTAATTATTTGGTAGTAAGGGAACTTTCAATAATGCTTTTAGGAAATGAAATACTTCCTGGAACTGATATTCCGTTTGCGTATTTCTTTTACGCTTTTACACTTATTGTTCCGATTCTTTATTTGGTACAAGCTTTAAAAACAAAAGACAGAATAATGCTTTGGATCAGTTTTCTGGCTATTGCATTTTCAATTTATACCATCCGATTTTATTATTCGGTTTTACCAATAGAAGTGGCGCTGACACTTGGTGGAGTAGTTTTGTTTGCGATAGCTTACTTTTCAATTAAAAGATTGAAAGAGGAAGAAAGTGGTCTGACTTTTAAACCGGATAGAATTAATAATTCAAATGCTCTTTTAAATGCCGAGGCCTTAATTGTAGCATCAACTTTTGGAATGAAACCAGAAGCAAAACCAGAAAGTTCTCCGATGGAATTTGGAGGAGGAGGCTTTAGTGGAGGTGGATCTGACGGAAGTTTTTAAAAATAATTTGCCACAGATTAAAGGATTTTAAAGATTTAAAAATCATTTTTAATCAATTAATCTGTGGCAAAAAAATTAAATTTTACTTTTCAAAGCGTCAGCATTAATATCACTGTGCGAAACATCATAAACAGCTTTGCCATTCTTAATTAAAATAAGCTGTGGCGATTCATGATAAACGCCAAATTTACTAGCAATTTCATTTGAAACATCGCGATGTTCAATTAAATCTAAAAAGAAAGCATCAACGGTTTCTTCTAAATCATATTCTCTTTCGAATTGTTTTAAGGCAAAACGACTTATGCTGCATCTTGTGCTATGCTTAAAAATTACAATAGGCTTAACATTCGATATGTTTTCTATGTCGTTTAACTGTGCTAAATTTGTAAGAGGAATCCAGTTCACATTACTTTTTTGTGACTCAGAATTGTCTGAATTTCCGAAGATAGAATTTAAAAAACTCATATTTTGACTGTATTTATGACTTTTTGTCGTTAAAAATTAGCTAAGAAGCTGTTTTTGATGACTTTTTGTCTGTATTTTTAGAATGGAATATAATTTGAAAGTTCATCAGCAAAATTACACCATTTAAAATTAAAAAGTGGATTCAATAAATTCGAATTTTAATGGTATCGATTAATAATAGAAAAATCAAACCTAAATATTAGATCTATGAACATAAATAAATTTACAACCAAATCGCAGGAAGCTATTCAGCTTTCACAGCAATTGGCACAACGATACGAACAGCAACAAATAGAAAACGAACACATTTTTAAAGCCATTTTTGAGGTAGATGAAAATGTAGCACCATTTATTTTGAAAAAACTAAACATAAATGTGCCTTTGTTTTTGCAAATATTAGATTCAACAATTCAAAGTTTTCCAAAAGTTTCCGGAGGCGATATTATGCTTTCCAGAGATGCTAATAAAGCTTTGAATGAAGCTGAAATTATCGCACAAAAAATGAACGACGAATATGTTTCGATCGAACATTTAATTTTGGCCATTTTCGATTCAAAAAGTAAAGTAGCCCAAATTTTGAAAGATCAGGGCGTTACGGGAAAAGCCTTAAAAGCAACTATTGAAGAACTTAGAAAAGGCGAAAGAGTAACATCTGCTTCAGCAGAAGAAACTTATAATGCCCTAAATAAATATGCCAAAAATTTAAACGAATTGGCGCGTGAGGGAAAACTGGATCCGGTTATTGGGCGTGATGAAGAAATTCGTCGTGTACTGCAAATCCTTACACGAAGAACTAAAAACAACCCCATGTTAGTTGGGGAGCCGGGAGTTGGTAAGACTGCTATTGCAGAAGGTTTAGCGCACAGAATCGTGGACGGAGACGTACCTGAAAACCTAAAAGATAAAATAGTTTTCTCTTTAGATATGGGAGCATTGATTGCCGGTGCGAAATATAAAGGAGAATTTGAAGAAAGATTAAAATCGGTAGTAAAAGAAGTTACGGCTGCCGAAGGTGACATTGTTTTATTTATTGATGAAATTCACACACTTGTTGGTGCGGGTGGAGGAGAAGGCGCTATGGACGCGGCGAATATCCTGAAACCAGCTTTGGCTCGTGGAGAATTAAGAGCGATTGGAGCAACAACTTTAGATGAATATCAAAAATATTTTGAGAAAGATAAAGCGTTAGAGCGTCGTTTTCAAAAGGTTTTAGTGGATGAACCGGATACTGAAAGTGCAATTTCGATTTTACGTGGTATTAAAGAAAAATACGAAACACATCATAAAGTTCAAATTAAGGATGAGGCGATTATTGCAGCAGTTGAACTTTCGCAACGTTATATTACGAATCGTTTTTTACCGGATAAAGCTATCGATTTAATGGACGAAGCAGCCTCCAAATTGCGTATGGAAATCAATTCAAAACCAGAAGAATTAGATGTTTTGGATCGTAAAATCATGCAGTTGGAAATCGAAATAGAAGCCATCAAACGTGAAAAAGAAGAAAGCAAACTGAAGATTTTAGGAATGGATTTGGCGAATCTGAAAGAAGAACGCAACGAAATCTATACCAAATGGAAATCGGAAAAAGATGTTGTTGACGGAATTCAGTCTGTAAAACAAGAAATAGAAGACTTTAAATACGAAGCAGAACGTGCAGAACGTGACGGTGATTACGGAAAAGTAGCCGAAATCCGTTATGGAAAAATCAAGGAAGCACAAGAACGTCTGGATGTTTTATTGAAACAATTACAAGGATATCAATCCGGAACTTCATTGATTAAAGAAGAAGTTACTCGCGAAGATATTGCCGAAGTTGTAGCCAAATGGACCGGTATTCCGGTAATGAAAATGCTTCAGACCGAAAGAGAGAAACTGCTTCATCTGGAAGAAGAATTACACAGAAGAGTAGTTGGTCAGGAAGAAGCGATTGAAGCCGTAAGTGACGCCGTTCGCAGAAGCCGCGCTGGTTTGCAGGATATGAAAAAACCTGTTGGTACGTTCTTGTTTTTAGGAACAACCGGAGTTGGTAAAACGGAGCTGGCAAAAGCATTGGCCGAATATTTATTCGACGACGAAAATGCCATGACCCGTATTGATATGAGTGAGTACCAGGAACGCCACAGCGTGAGCCGTTTAGTTGGTGCGCCACCGGGATATGTAGGTTATGATGAAGGTGGGCAATTGACAGAAGCCGTTCGTAGAAAACCATATTCTGTAATTTTGTTAGACGAGATAGAAAAAGCGCATCCCGATACTTTCAATATTCTATTGCAGGTTTTAGACGAAGGTCGTTTAACAGACAACAAAGGACGTTTAGCCGATTTCAAAAATACCATTATCATCATGACATCCAACATGGGAAGTCAGATTATACAAGAGAAATTTGAGAATTTGAAAGGTGGTGTTGAAGCCGCAACTGAAGCCGCTAAAGTTGAAGTTTTAGGTTTATTGAAACAAACTGTTCGTCCGGAATTTATAAATCGTATCGATGAAATCGTAATGTTTACGCCATTAACAGTCGATAATATTTCAAGAATTGTGAGTTTACAATTGAAGAGTGTTAGCAAAATACTGGCCTTACAAGGTATTACAATGGATGCAACTCCAGAAGGAATAAAATATCTTTCAGATAAAGGTTACGATCCTGAATTTGGTGCAAGACCAGTAAAACGTGTTATCCAAAGAGAAGTTTTAAATCAATTGTCTAAAGAGATTTTGGCTGGAAATATTACAACAGACAGCATAATTTTAATAGATGCTTTCGACGGAAAATTGGTTTTCAGAAATCAAACACAGCCCGTAGCATAATTTTTATAAAAGAATAATTTTAAAACACCAGTTTTACAACTGGTGTTTTTTTTTGAAAAAACAAAAACCGTGAATAATGAAACTTTTTTTGAAAGTCTTATAAAGAAATGAATTCATTAAATTCTCAAATTTATATTATATAAAAATTATTATATTTAATCGAATAAATAACTAAAAACCAATAATATGAACAACATTTTTAGAGGATTAATCGCAGGTTACGGAGCAAAAAAATTAGGTGGAGGATGTTTTGGAACTATCTTAGTTTTTATAATTATCTGGGTACTTTTAGGGCAATGCAGCTAATTTTTTAGCTAAAAATTGAATCAAAAGTAGTAGATTCGCACTACCAAATTAAAGAGAATCACAAAATAAAACAATTATAATGGCATCAGGTTTTTTCGTACTATTAGATGATATTGCAGCAATTATGGATGATGTTGCGGTAATGAGTAAAGTTGCAGCAAAAAAAACTGCAGGCATTTTAGGTGACGATTTAGCTGTTAATGCCGAAAAAGCTTCCGGATTTGCTTCTTCGAGAGAACTTCCGGTATTATGGGCCATCAGTAAAGGATCATTGCTTAACAAAGTAATCATTTTACCAATTGCCTTTTTATTAAGTGCTTTTTTTCCAATTGCAATTATTGTAGTTTTAGTTCTTGGAGGCTTGTTTTTGGCTTATGAAGGAGCTGAAAAAATATACGAATTTATATTTCCTCATTCGCATGAAGAATCAGAGGGAATAACCGAAGAAACCTTTACCGAAGAAGAAATTTTGGTCATGGAAAAAGGAAAAATAAAATCAGCCATAGTAACTGATTTTATTCTTTCGGTCGAAATCGTAATCATAGCATTAGGAACCGTAATTGGCAAACCTATTTCACAGCAAATAATTGTCGTATCAATTATAGCAATAATCGCAACAATTGGCGTGTACGGTATTGTAGCATTAATTGTGCGTATGGACGAAGCGGGCTACAAGCTTATTAAATTTAGTAAAAGAGAGAAAAGTATATCAAAGTTTATTGGTAATATTTTGGTGAAAGCGCTTCCGTTAGTTATAAAAGCTTTGACCGTAATTGGGACAATTGCGTTACTATTAGTGGCCGGAGGTATCTTTGTGCATTATATTCCATTTTTTCATCATTTATCGCCTAAAATTAATCTGCCTTCCATTATAAAAGAATTTGTAGTTGGTTTAGCATTAGGACTTATAGTTTTAGCAATTGTAAATCTGATAAAAAAAATACTTCCTAAAAAAACTTCAGCAGAATAAATTAAATTCTAATAACCATATTCAAACACTAGTCGAAGGGCTGGTGTTTTTTTTTGAAGCAGAATAATTGTTTTCATAAAACGACTTGTCCCGCTATCCGCTTGTATCTTTTTATCCACAGAAAAAGCGGCTAAAAAGGATACCGCTGCTATCGGGGCTAGTCTAGAAGTTTTAATTTTTATAAGTTTTTTGAGTAACCAAAAATCTGAGGTACAATTGTTTAAGATCTTTTGGAAAACATTTAACATTTTAGCAAAGCAACCAATACAACGCATTAGCATCTTCATAGTAATTAACAATTAATTATTATTTTATATGAAAAGTTTTAAAATTAAATCAGTTTTAGTAGTATTATTTTTATCAACTGTATTATTTTCATGCAGCAATGACGATGACAAAGTTGTAGACAATGGAACCACCAAAAATGCTTTAGCAACAGAAGTAAAAGGTCCCGCAACAGGTAAGGTAAATGAAGAATTGAGCTACGAAGTGACTTTTACAGCAGACAACTCTTGTGGAGTATTCAACAAATTTACGGAAGCAACAATCGGAACAGAAAAAGGATTGCAAGTTGAAGTAAAATATCCATCTGAAGTTTGTACCATGCAAGTTCCAACACCTCAAAAAGCAGTGTACAAATTCAAATCAGCAGTAAAAGGAACTTTTGATATTAAATTCAAAAAATCCGAGACCGAATTTATTACTCAGAAAGTAGTTATTGACTAATGCCGTTTTAGAAATAAATTTTTGATTTAAACCATTTTACAAATATTAATTCTATTTTCAATGAATTACTATTTGTAAAATGGTTTTCTTTTTTGAAATAATTAACTTTAGTATAATGTAGATAAGCTTTGTGTTCTTACGCTCGATATAAAAATACAAGAAAATATAATCTTTGCGAACTTTGCGTAACTTTTTGCGTTCTTCGCGGTTAAACCGACTTTGTGATTCCTCTAAAAATTACTATTTTTGCACTCTAAATTTTATGTCATGTCGAAAAGAAAATATAAAATAGCCGTTGTTCAGTTGAACCTGAACGACGTTGCCGAAAATAATCTTAAAAAATGTATCAGTTGGGTAAAAGATGCTGCTAATAAAGGTGCAGAAGTAATCTTGTTACCGGAATTATATAGCAGTCATTATTTTTGCCAAAGTGAAGATGTAGATAATTTTGCTCTGGCAGAACCATTGTACAGCACTTCTTTTATTGCTTTTAGCGAATTGGCAAAAGAATTAGGAGTAGTAATTATTGTTCCTTTCTTCGAGAAAAGAATGGCTGGAATATACCATAACAGTGCTTATATTATTGATACAGACGGAACAGAAGCCGGTCTATACCGTAAAATGCACATTCCGGATGATCCTCATTTTTATGAAAAATTCTATTTCACTCCGGGTGATTTAGGTTTTCAGGCAATTGAAACTAAAAAAGGAAAAATAGGTACACTTATTTGTTGGGATCAATGGTATCCGGAAGCAGCACGTATCACAGCGTTAAAAGGTGCTGAAGTTTTGTTTTATCCAACAGCAATTGGATGGCATCCAAAAGAAAAAGAACAATACGGAGAAAATCAGTACGGAGCGTGGATGAACGTAATGAAAGGACATGCGGTTGCAAATGGCGTTTTCGTTGCAGCGGCTAATCGAATTGGTTTAGAACAATATATCGACGGAACTGACGGAATCCAATTTTGGGGTGCATCGTTTATCGCAGGGCCACAAGGTGAAATTTTAGCACAAGCTTCTCACGATCAGGAAGAAATCCTAATTGCCGAAGTTGATTTGGATTTGCAAGAAAATGTACGTCAAAACTGGCCATTCTTCAGAGACAGAAGAATCGATGCTTTTGGTGACATTACAAAAAGAGCAATCGACTAATTAAGTTTTAAAATATAAAAATAAAAAGGACAAATTTACATTTGTCCTTTTTTATGAAAAAAAGGCTGTTTCAAATATTTGAAACAGCCTTTTGCAAATTATATATATAGAAATTATTTCACTTGGAAAGTAACTCTTCTTACGATTTGACGAGCTTCTTTTGAGTTTTTGTTTACAGAAGCATCTTCTCCGTTAGCAATCACATTTAATCTTGAAGCATCTATTCCCGCATTTGTAGCCACTTTTTTCACAGCTTCAGCTCTTTTTCTTGATAATTCAGTATTGTAACTTGAACTTCCAATTTCGTCAGCATATCCTATGATGTCCGCAGTTTTTCCAGGATTGTTTTTCAAATATTTCACCAAGAAATCAACACCAGATAACGAAGCGTTTGTTGGTTTAGATGAGTTAAAGTCGAAATATACATTCACATATCCGCCATTAATTAATTCTTCTACAGTATTATTTGTTATACTATCGCTGCCGCTGCCTTTTTTAGAGTAAGTTTTGTCTAAATAGCTTTCTAATTCATCCGGAACACCGTTTTGATTAGTATCTATAGATTGTCCTTTTGTGTTTACAGCAACGCCTGTAATTGAATTCGGTTCTAAATCATATAAGTCAGCTACACCATCTTTGTCTGTATCTAAAAGTCCGGTTTCGATTAAACCAACTCTGTCTTCTAATTTATCCAGCCTGTCATTTTCTTCTGCGTACCAGTCAGCATGTTTCTCGTTTTTACCTAAATAAAACGTCAAACCAATTGAAGCGTTTAATAATCCACCGTCAAATGCACCACTTGTAGTTTGACTCATTCCATCAAAGTTCCAATTTTGTTTTCCATTTACAACTCCGGTAAGATCTCCTGTTAAAGCAACACTATTTCCTAGTCTTACCTGACCTGTAATACCAAGAATACCATTACCCATATAATCTTCTCCGTCAAATCCATTTTTCGAAGTTAGTTGAGAAACTCCAAAACCACCATGAACTAACAAACCAAAAGTTTTTGTCCATTGCTCAAAATTTAAAGCTCTACCCACATTAATTACCCCTTGAATATCAGTTCGTAAGTAAGTGCTTTCGAAAGGAGCTGTGTTGTCTTTCTCTTGAAATTTATCGTAACCAAAATCAAGTTTCAAACCAAATTTAGGATTGAACATATATCTTACACCTAAATCTGCATGAAACATATTAAGTGTTTCGGTAGTGTAACCTGCTGTCATTGTTCTGATAGGTTTATTTACCCCGCCATTTAATTCAATGGACCATTTATCATAAGCAGGTTTGTCAATTGAAGTCACAGTTGATGTTGACGTTGTTGTCATATCCTGCGCACTTGCTGCGAATGATAGCATTAAAAACGATAATGAAGCTAATTTTTTTTTCATGATATTTAAATTTAGTTGGTTTTTTATTTTAAACTCATGACAAAATTATACTTCGACTTTTAGATTGTGTTGTATACAGGCTTACATAATTCCCACGTTTTAGGTTTAATTTATGTGTATTTGTTAATGAAATGTGAATTTTGAGCATAAAAAAAGGACAAAACATTTTATTTTGCCCTTTTCTCAAATTGATGATTGAAACTATTTTAAATCTGGCTGATAGATCTTTACAGTTCCGTCACCTTCACTACTCACGACTAAAAGACTTCTTTTCGTTGGACTTTTAGAGGCTGGAATAAATAAAACTCCTTCTGGTGCATCTCCTGTTTTTACAATCTGTAAATATTGTGGTGATGTAGGATTTGTCACATCATAAGTCATGAAAGCATCAGATCTTTCTAAACCTACAAACAAAATATTCTGATTTCCCATTTTAACTACTTTTACTGCTTCCGGCTCAGAACCTTTGTCATCACTACGTTTGTCATCATAAGTACCAAGTTCCTGACTTTTTTTATCTGCATCATTTTTACTGTCATAAACAATTTTTCCAGTGTTTCCATTCCAAATAGAAAAAGAACGAGCTCCAAAACTTATCATTTCATCCAAATCTCCATCACCATCTGTATCTCCCATATCAGCGATAAGATTTAATCTTCCTAAATTTGGTTCTAATTTTAAAGTTGCAGCATCAGGAAAAACAGTTGGGTCTAATTTCATGTCTTTCATTCTCTTGATATCAGTATTAGCAGTATATTCTCTTGCATCACCTTCATTAGCCGTAACAAAATACGGAACATTATTTGAAGAGAAATGACTGATAGCATCTGGCATAAACATTCCTTTTACCTTCCATGGATTAAAAGCTACTTTATCATCTTTATCGCTTACATCAATCGCGTTGTCAGCTGTATTGAAATCTTTAAATCCTAAAGGATAAATGGCAGTAATAGTTTTAGAAGCCAAATCTACTTTTGCTACACCATTATTCTCTTGCAACGTTACCCAAGCCGTTTTAGAATCATCTGAAATTGTTACGTACTCTGGTTCAATATCCTGAGCGAAACTTTTTGCAAATTTTGAAATTCTGAATCCGTCTTTTTTCAATGTTTCTGCCTGAGAACTGAATGAAGCAAAATCTAATGTTGTAACAGTGTAAGTGCTTCTTTCAATAATAGAAATAGTTCCGTTTGGATCCTGAGAGTAATCCGTGTTTGGTTCGCCTTCATTAGCAGTCATAATGTATTTTCCGTCAGGCGAAAAAGTAATCATATCCGGTAATGCGCCAACAGTTACTTGTTTTATTAAACTATAATCTGAAGTATTAAAAATTACTACTTTTCCATTTCCTTGTCTGTTTGTGGTTGATTCTAACGCAACGACCAATTTCCCGTCATAAACATCAACACTATTTGAAGCTCCTTCATAAGGAGTTAAATCAATTTTACCTATTTTGACTGGTTTTGTGGGATCTGAAATATCAATTACGTCAATTTGATTCGTTCCGCTATTGTTGACGGTGAAAAGTCTTTTTGTTTTTTCATCGTAGGTAGAAATTTCTGCTGCCGCTTCACCACCAATAGTGATAGAACCAATTTCTTTAAAAGCAGCAGGATTTTCGTTTACTACAACTTCTGGTTCATTGTTTGAATTTTCATCATTATTACAACTCGTCATAATTAAAAGAGCTGTTAATAATGAGATAGTTAATTTTTTCATTTTATTAGTTTTTAGTTGCGTCAAAAGTAATTAGCAGAATTTGGCCAGATATTAAGCCTTCATTATTTAATCTTTAACTTAATTTCTGGAAGATATTTTGGCTTAATTCTAGTGGATTTTCAGTAGACTGTTTTATAATCCTCCCGAATGATTATCTTTGTATTCTTTCAAATTTAGAACCTCTTTATGTCAACAAATAATAGAAGATTTCCAGCAGAATGGGAAAAACAACAAGGAATTATTTTATGTTTTCCGCACAATGGTAACGACTGGCCAGGAAAATACGAAGCTGTTCAATGGGCTTTTGTAGAGTTTATTAAAAAAGTAGCCACTTTTGAAACGGTTTTTTTGGTCGTAGCCGATGAAAAATTAAAAGAAAAAGTAGCAGAAATGTTAGAAAGAGCCCGCGTAAATACCGCTAACGTTTCTTTCATTATTCATAAAACAAACAGAAGCTGGATGCGCGATTCCGGGCCAATTATTGTAAAAAATGGTTCAAAAAGAGAAGCATTAAATTTTAATTTTAATGGTTGGGCGAAATACAAAAATTACCAGTTAGATAAATTTGTTCCAGGCAAAATTGCCGCTTTTATTGATGTTCCGCTTACACAAGTAATGTATAAAGGAAAACCGGTAATTGTTGAAGGCGGTGCAATTGATGTAAATGGAAAAGGGACATTATTGACTTCTGAAGAATGTCTGATGCATCCAACGATTCAGGTTCGAAATGCAGGTTTTACCAAAGAAGATTACGAAGCTGTTTTTAAAGAATATCTTGGAGTTACCAATGTAATCTGGTTGGGAGACGGAATAGAAGGTGACGATACACACGGTCACATCGACGATTTATGCCGATTTGTAAATGAAGATACCATCGTAACTATTGTTGAAACAGATAAAAATGATTCAAACTACAAACCATTACAGGATAATCTAAAACGCTTGCAAAATGCAAAATTAGAAGACGGAAAATCGCCAACAATTGTAGCATTGCCAATGCCAAAACGTGTTGATTTTGAAGATTTAAGATTGCCGGCTAGTTATGCTAACTTCTTAATTTTAAATAAATGTGTTTTAGTACCAACATTTAACGACAGCAATGATCGTGTGGCCTTAAATATATTGTCGGAATGTTTCCCTGATAGAGAAGTAATCGGAATCAGTTGTATCGATTTCATCTGGGGATTCGGAACATTGCATTGCTTAAGTCAGCAGATTCCGGCCTAAACAATTGCCACAAAGGCAGAAAGACACCAAGTTTTTTAACTAATAATTAATTGTAGTGTTTATTGTGAAATGAGAAAAAAAATTATTTTTAATCCTTTAATTTTTGGCAAAATAATACAAATAAAAAAGCTTGTTAGTACGACCTAACAAGCTTTTTTATTTGTATACATTAATAATTAATAATTAACAATTAATGTGTTTTATCTTTTCTTCATGGTCTGATAAAAGGAGGTAATAATTGGCTGCAAACCTCACCAAAACCAAGACGAACTTCGGCATTTTCGCAAAAACCTCTTATGATGACAGTATCATTATCTTCGATAAATTTACGTTCGCTGCCATCTTTAAGTTTTATTGGATTTTTTCCTCCCCAAGTCAATTCAAGCATAGAACCAAAACTGTCAGGAGTTGGACCAGAAATCGTTCCGGAACCCATCATATCGCCAGAATTTACACGACAACCGTTTGAGGTATGATGTGCTAATTGCTGTGCCATAGACCAATATAAATATTTAAAATTTGATTTAGAAACTACAGTTTCTTCCTGATCTTCAGGTTGTATGGAAACCTCTAAATGAATGTCAAAAGCTTTTTTTCCTTTAGTCTGTAAGTAAGGAAGTGGCGACGGATCTTGTTTTGGACCTTTAGTTCTAAAAGGTTCCAAAGCATCCATAGTTACAATCCATGGAGAAATTGACGTTGCAAAGTTTTTGGCTAAGAATGGTCCAAGAGGCACATATTCCCATTTCTGAATATCGCGCGCACTCCAGTCATTCAACAAAACCATCCCGAAAATATAATCTTCCGTTTCATATGTTGGGATATTTTCTCCCATTACATTCACGTCTGTTGTAATAAAGGCTGTTTCAAGCTCAAAATCAACTAAACGAGACGGACCAAAAACAGGATATTTTTCTCCAGCTGGCAAAGTTTGTCCCATTGGCCTGTGAACCGGAATTCCGGACGGAACAATTGTCGAACTTCTTCCGTGGTAACCTACCGGAATGTGTAACCAGTTTGGTAATAAGGCATTTTCAGGATCGCGAAACATTTTTCCAACGTTCGTAGCGTGTTCTTTACTAGAGTAAAAATCAGTGTAATCACCAATTAACACGGGTAATTGCATCTCTACATCATCAATTTTAAAAATAACAATATCGCGATCTTTTGTTGAATCTCTAAGTTGTGGGTTGGTAGCATCAAATATCTCTGCGATACGGTTTCGGACTAATCGCCATGTTTTTTTTCCGTCAGAAATAAAATCATTTAGCGTATCCTGCATGAACATATCATCGGTTAAATCTATTCCTTCAAAATAGTTTAATTGTTGTAAAGCCCCTAAATCTATAGCGTAATCGCCAATTCTTGTTCCTACTGTAACGACATTTTCTTTGGTAAGAAATACACCGAAAGGAATATTCTGTATAGGGAAGTCACTATTTTCTGGTACTTCTAACCATGATTTTCTTTTGGTATCGTTTGCGGTTATTGGCATGTGTATGTTAATTATTTGTTGAAAAATTCTATGTCAAATATATCATAATCTAACAGTATCACAAACGTTTTTTTGTATTTTTGCATCAAATTAACGAAAAACGAAAAAATGCAACGCGACGAACAAATTTTTGACCTTATACTAGAGGAACAAGACAGACAAATTCACGGATTAGAACTTATTGCTTCAGAAAACTTTGTAAGTGACGAAGTAATGGAAGCAGCTGGTTCTGTTTTAACTAACAAATATGCTGAGGGATATCCTGGCAAAAGATACTACGGCGGTTGCGAAGTAGTTGACGTTATTGAACAAATTGCTATTGACAGAGCTAAAGAATTATTTGGTGCTGAATATGCAAACGTACAGCCTCATTCTGGTTCTCAGGCCAATACTGCTGTTTACCACGCTTGTTTGAATCCTGGTGATACTATTTTAGGTTTCGATTTATCTCACGGTGGTCACTTAACTCACGGTTCTCCTGTAAACTTTTCCGGTCGTTTATACCGTCCGGTTTTTTACGGTGTCGATGCTGAAACGGGTCGTTTAGATTATGATAAAATCCAGGAAATTGCAACTAAAGAACAACCAAAATTAATCATCGCAGGAGCTTCGGCTTATTCTCGTGATATGGATTTTGCTCGTTTCAGAGAAATCGCTGATAGTGTAGGAGCAATCTTATTTGCTGATATTTCTCACCCTGCAGGTTTAATTGCAAAGGGATTAATGAATGACCCAATTCCTCATTGTCATATTGTTTCTACAACAACGCACAAAACATTGCGTGGACCACGTGGAGGTTTGATTTTGATGGGAAAAGATTTCGAAAACCCACAAGGTTTGAAAACTCCAAAAGGAGAAATCAGAATGATGTCCTCTTTATTAGATCTTGCCGTTTTCCCTGGAAATCAAGGTGGACCTTTAATGCACATCATCGCTGCTAAAGCGGTTGCTTTTGGTGAGGCATTAAAAGATGAATTCTTTACATATGCTATGCAATTGCAAAAAAATGCAAATGCTATGGCAGATGCTTTTGTAAAAAGAGGATACAAAATTATTTCTGGCGGAACTGATAATCACATGATGCTTATTGACTTAAGAAATAAAAATATTTCTGGTAAAGAGGCTGAAAATGCATTAGTAAAAGCTGAAATCACAGTAAATAAAAATATGGTTCCATTTGATGATAAATCACCATTTGTAACTTCTGGAATTCGTGTTGGAACAGCTGCAATCACAACTCGTGGTTTAGTTGAAGAAGATATGGAAACTATCGTAGCTTTAATCGATAAAGTATTAGCTGATCATACCAATGAAGCAGTTATCGAAGAAGTAGCTAACGAAGTAAACGAAATGATGAGCGAAAGACCGATTTTCGTATACTAAAAATTAGTCATAAAGTCTTAAAGTCGAAGGTCGAAAGTCTTGGAATGGAATGCAAATCTCTATTCTAGTTTTGATCTTCGACTTTTTTCGGCTTTACAACTTTATGACTTTCTAACTTTAAGACTTAAAAAATGGGCGTACTAAGATTACAATTGCCAACTGATCCAAGATGGGTAAATATTGTAGAAAAAAATATTGAGGAAATCCTGACAGATCACGCCTGGTGCGAGCAAAAAGCAGCGACTAATGCGATAACCATTATCACTAATAACTCAGAACATCAGGATTTGGTGAAAGATTTATTGGCTTTAGCCAAAGAAGAAATCGATCATTTTGAACAGGTTCACAATATAATCATTAAAAGAGGACTAAAACTAGGACGCGAACGTAAAGATGATTATGTAAACGAACTTTATCAATACATGAAAAAAAGCGGAGACGGAAGTCGTGTTTCTGGTCTTGTAGAAAGATTATTGTTCTCAGCAATGATTGAAGCGAGAAGTTGTGAGCGTTTTAAAGTTTTATCTGAAAATATCCAGGATGAAGAATTGGCTGTATTTTACAGAGAATTGATGGAAAGCGAAGCCGGACATTACACAACCTTCATAACATACGCCAGAAAATACGGAGTAGGAATCGACGTTGAAAAACGCTGGAGAGAATGGTTGGCCTATGAAGAATCGATTATTTCAAATTACGGAAAAGGGGAGACGATTCACGGATAGGAAATTTTTGTTTCAAGTTTTTAAAAGTTTCAAGTTTCAGGTTTTCAAAACTTTGTGAATCTCTGCGAAACCTTTTGTGAATCTCGGCGGAATTTTCTAAATAATCTACAATCTACAATTGTTAATAACTGAATAATTAGTTTTCTATTGATTTTAAAGACTTCATTTTCAAAATTAATATCTTTGAAAGTAACAGAAAATTTAAAGCCATGAGAATAGAAACTGATTTAAAATTAGGGTTTAAAGATGTAATGATTCGTCCAAAAAGATCAACGCTTAAAAGTAGATCTGAAGTCTCTCTCGAACGAAATTTTAAATTTTTGCACAGTACCACAATCTGGACAGGAATTCCGATTATGGCTGCTAATATGGATACAGTTGGAACCTTTGAAATGGCTAAAGTTTTAGCTGGTGAAAAGCTTTTTACAGCGATTCACAAACATTATTCTCCCGAAGAATGGAATGATTTTCTTAAAAATGTACCAGAAGATTACTATAATTATATTGCTATAAGCACCGGTACAGGCAAAGAAGATTTTGCAAAAATTGGCCAAATTATAACAGTAAATCCGTTTTTGAAATTTATCTGTATTGATGTTGCGAACGGCTATTCGGAACACTTTGTACAGTTTTTAAAACAAACCCGTAAACAATATCCGGATCAAGTTATTATTGCCGGAAATGTAGTTACCGGCGAAATGGTCGAAGAATTACTTTTGGCTGGAGCCGATATCGTAAAGGTCGGAATTGGGCCAGGTTCTGTTTGTACCACTCGTGTTAAAACAGGTGTTGGTTATCCACAGCTTTCTGCAATTATCGAATGTGCCGACGCTGCACATGGTTTAGGCGGACATATTATAAGTGATGGCGGATGCAGTACTCCGGGCGATGTTGCCAAAGCTTTTGGTGCAGGATCTGATTTTGTAATGCTTGGCGGAATGTTAGCCGGACATACGGAGAGTGGAGGAGAGTTAATAGAAATAAATGGCCAAAAATTCAAGCAATTTTACGGAATGAGCTCTACAACAGCCATGGATAAACATGTTGGAGGTGTGGCTGAATACAGAGCCAGCGAAGGAAAAACAGTTCAGGTTCCTTTTAAAGGAAAAGTTATCAATACAGTCTTGGATATTTTGGGAGGATTGCGAAGCGCTTGTACATATGTAGGTGCATCGAGATTGAAAGAACTGACTAAACGAACAACATTCATCCGCGTAAGCGAACAGGAAAATCAGGTTTTTACTAAATAATAAAAGCATTTTAAATATAATATGATTACAATTTCAGTAGCAACTATTTGTGATATTAAACAAATTCAAAATATAGTACACATAACCTGGCCAATTACTTACGGCGAAATTCTATCAAAAGAACAATTAGATTATATGTTAGATCTTTTTTATTCTAATGAAGCACTAACCCTTCAATACAATAAAAAAGAACAATTGTTTTATATGATTTATGAAGATGAAACGAATTTAGGATTCATTGGAATAGAACATAATTATAATGATAAAGCTGTAACTAAAATTCATAAAATATACCTTTTGCCTGAAACACAAGGAAAAGGAATTGGTAAGAAGGTCATTGATGAAATTGGAAAACTAGCTCTAGACAATAATTCTACAGCGTTAATTTTAAATGTAAACCGATTTAATTCGGCTTTAGGTTTTTATAAAAAAATAGGTTTTGAAGTTGTCGATGAAGTTAATATTGATATTGGAAAAGGCTATTTGATGGAAGATTATGTGATGGAGAAGAAGTTGTAAAATATATTTTGAAATATAATAAATAAAAGTAATGAAGCAAACAGTTGTATTGTTTTTATTAATGTTTTTAAGTTATAGTTGTGAAACTTCCGGGCAGTTAATAAATATTCCTGATCAAATTAATATTTCGGGTATTGAAAATAAAGTAAACATAAAAGGAACAAAAATAATAATCAATGAGTCTAAAGATTATATATACTATAAGGAGTTAAAAAGATTTCAAAAAGATTCTAAAAATTACTTTCAGGTTATTGAAATTCTAAATCAAGATTATTATGAGGTAATTCCAAATATAATTAGTAAAATAAACGAATTAGAAAAGCAAGGCGGAAGAATAGGAACAAAGAAAGAATTTAAGTTAGGAAGTTATGATGCTTATTGTGGGTTTGCTCCTCAAGGTCAAGATTCTGAACAAATAATTTTAACATTTGGGGATACTTCCTTTTCGGTTTTAGTTATTGGAATCTTTCAAAATGATGAAAAAGAAAGAAAGGAAATTACTGATTTAGTTTTAAGTACATATTATGATAAAGAAATAAAAACAAACATTGATGATAATTTATTTTATAATGTAGATTTAAAAAAGTCAGAGTTTCAATTATTAAATGTCATGAGTAATGTTGGTGTATATACTATTGGAAAAGAAAAAATGACAGGAAATGGAATCTATACAAATAATTTTTCAATTGGATTTTTACCTAATAATCTTCATGGTTTTGATTTAAAAACTTACAGCGATAAATTGATTTATAAATATGAAAATAATATTTATAAAGAGAAAAATATTAAAATAAAGATGATTTCTGAAAAGAAATATAAAGAAGAAGAAAACGAAATAATAAAGGTAGAAATGTTTGGAATTTTCGAAGAAAAAGAGCTAAAAATTTATCAGTATATAAAACAAACGCCAAAAGGTATAATTCAATTTGTAGGAACAGATATTTCCAAAAAATATGTTCATTTTAATGAATACAAAAATATAGCTGAAAATATAAAAATAAAATAGTAGAATAATTATGCAGGTAAAAAATGTGATAAAAAAAATTAGTTTTAAACTAGCTTTTTTTTATTCTCCTAACTCACCAAAACATCATGCTTAAACAACAACCCCTTCACTTCTTTCAAAGCAAAAACAGCTTTCTTTAATTTCGTTTTGGAGGGATCAATAGTGTAATTATAACTCGTTTTAAAATCGGCTTTGTTGGCGATGGCTTTATCAAATTCAGAGCGGTATAAATCGCAGTTATCAAAAAGTACACTTGTAAGATCTGTCGACATAAAATCTACGGCAATCAGGCTACACTTGGTAAATGTTGTTCCTTTTATTTTTAAAGTATAAAACTTTGAAAAATCCAATATACAATCGTGAAAATGAACTTCAAAGATTAATTTGTCGCACATCGCAAAATTTACTTCTTTGATTTCACAACGATTAAAAGTTGCTGTTCTAAAAGCCACATAATTGATTTTGGCTTCATTAAAGATACAATCATTAAAAGTACAATCTATAAAAGTAACAGCTAAGAAAGTACAGGCGGAAAAATTACAATTATTAAAAATACAACATTCAAAATCTTTAAAATTAAGTTCGTCTCTACCATAAACAATAGTATCATATTCTTTATCAAGAAAATATTCGGACTCTTTTTTCAATGTTGTTTTTTGATGATTATTTGAGAGTGAAAAGATAATAATTACCCCAATAATTGACGTCATATAAGTCATATATTTTTAAATTATTGAAAAAGTTTTCATTTCAATTTAAGGGATTGTTTCTGTAAAATATTGAAAATAAGGTTTATATTTACAGTAAGATTGAATCATTATTTCAAAAAAATAAAACTTCAGATGGTGAATTTTTTAAAAAATAATTGCTTTCAGACGAAATATAAAATCTTAGGGTTGTTCTTTTTAATACATTTTTCCTCAATCGCTCAAAACGATTCTATTAGTGCCGAACTATGTTCTCCAAAAACAATATTGGAAATCTTCAAAAAGAAAGATTCCGTTTATGTTGTTAAACCCACAAAAAACAATTTCTTTTTAATTATTCCGGCAATTGGTTCTCAACCTGCAACCGGGTTCTTTTATGGAGCAGTTGCGCAATATACTTTTAAAGGAAAAGAAAAAAACGATAAATTTTCGATAGCCAATGTTGGAATAACCTACACCACAAAAAAGCAATGGCTGGTAAATATCAAGAACAATATTTTATTAAAAAATAACAGGATATTTTTAAGTGGTGATTATCGAATGTATATATTTTCTCAGCCTAATTATGGTTTAGGAACCAATATTATTCCTCCCACCAGAGATAAACTAAAGGGATTTAGTATTGATTCACTGGCACAATCGATGGATTACAATTACTTTAAATTTCATCAGACTGCCTCTTTTGAAGTAAAGAAGAATTTTTATGTGGGCGGCGGAATCAATATCGATTGGTATGCCAATATTGTAGATAAAGAACTGGATTTGGCTAACGGAAAAACGACCAATCATTACGAATAGCCAAAAATATGGATTTGATAATCTGGAGTATTTTTTGACAGGTGTGAGCCTTAATCTGGTTTACGATTCCAGAGACAATCAGGTTAATGCGACACGTGGATGGTTTGCGAACTTAAATTATCGTTTTAATCCTGTATTGTTTAAAAATCAGGATAATAGCAATGTTCTTTATACGGAGTACCGCAATTTTATTCCGCTTTCGCAGAAAAACGAACGTTATATTTTAGCGCTTTGGACCTATGGACAATTTGTAACACGAGGAAAAGTACCTTATTTAAATTTACCGGCGATTGGCTGGGATCAGCGCAGCCGCAGCGGGGAAGGGTATACGCAGGGATTATTCAGAGGAACAAATTTAATTTATCTCGCTTCTGAATTTCGGTTCCCAATTACCTGCAATCAAATGTTTAGCGGAACCGTATTCACTAACTTTGTAACGGCAAGTAATCCGGAAACAAATACGAAACTTTTTCACTCTATTCAGCCTGCAGCAGGAATTGGCCTGCGTATTTTAATCGATAAGGCTACGCGCACCAATCTTATTGTAGATTATGCGTGGGGAAATAGTTCTAAAGGATTTTATTTAAATGCCGGAGAAACTTTTTAAATTAATATTTTCATTGTTATTGTATCTATTAATAACCAGAACCTCATTTTTGCCACCTTAGAATTGATTTCTTCATAATTAATTCATAATTATAAATTATTGTGGTTTCTATTTTAATCTCAATTGTTATTTTTGTTACTAATACCACTATTAAATGAAGTTACTCATAGTCGAAGACGAACCAAATCTATTGTCCATTTTACGCAAAGGATTCGCTGAAAACAACAATGATGTCAGCGTTGCTCTTGATGGTAAAACGGCTTTAGAAATGATTGAAAACTATACTTTTGATGTGGTAATTTTAGATGTAATGTTGCCTGACATAAACGGAATCGAAATTTGCAGAAGATTACGTGCCAGTAAAAATTTTGTTCCTGTTTTGCTTTTGACGGCACTTGGAACTTCAGAAAATATTGTAACAGGATTAAATGCCGGCGCAGATGATTATGTGGTAAAACCCTTTAAATTTGGTGAGCTCAATGCGAGAGTTAATGCCTTGTACCGAAGAGCCAATCAGGAAACTGAAAAAGTGGATTCCATAATAATTAGCGATTTAGAAATAAACAGCAAATCTAAAACCGTTAAAAGAAACGGAGAATCGATTTTTTTAACGGCTAAAGAGTTTAAACTACTCTATTATTTAGCTAAAAATAACGGTAGAATCGTATCCCGCGATCAGATTTTAGATAATGTCTGGGACATCAATTTTGATATGAATACCAATGTTGTAGATGTTTACATCAATTATTTAAGAAAAAAAATAGACAAACCTTTTGCAACCAAACTGATTCATACCATGAAGGGGTTAGGTTATGTTATACAGCCATAAAATGGATATAAGAAAAAAAATCACTTTTACTTATGTTGCCCTTTCTACCTTTAGTACACTTTTATTATGTGTTTTAGTTTTTGTATTGTTTCGCGAAAATAATAGATATCATTTTTTAAAACGTTTAGAAGACAGAGCTAAAATTGTGGCTTCAATTCATTTTCAAAATGATCCTGAAAAGAAAAAATACTATAGTAATCTTAAAAAAAATGGACTGGAAGAACTTATTGAGGAAGAAGAGTATGTTCTTAAGATAAACAGCGCTAACAGTTTTGAGTATAATACTAAATTAAATTTACCCAACCAGTTTTACTCGAACATTCTGGAAACCGGAAAGGATTATTTTGAAGTTAACAGCAAGTATTACTTAGGTCAGGTTTTTACAGAAAACAATCAAAAATATATTGTAATTGTGGGTGCCCGCGACCGTAGAGGAAAAACAACAACAATATATATTGTAAAAATATTGCTTTTTGGCGGAATCGGATTTGTGATTTTGGCCTTCTTTTTAGGTCGCTTTCTCGCTAAAAGAGTTATTAATCCTGTGGCGAGAATTACTAAAGAAGTGAACAGAATAAGTGCTTCTAATCTTCATAACAGATTACCGAATGTTAAGAATTCTGACGAGATTTCAGATCTTACGCATACTTTTAATGACATGTTGGACCGATTAGAAACGTCGTTTGAAATTCAGGCTAATTTTATCAATAACGCTTCACATGAATTAAAAACACCAATTACAACGATTATTGCGGAGTCTGAAATTATGCTTTTGAAAGAAAGGGAAGTTTCAGAATACATTCAATCCTTAGAAAATATTTACAGTCAGGCTTCAAGATTAGGAAATTTAACTGAGAGTTTATTAAAATTGACTCAAACCGGTTATGATGGAAAAAAACAAGTTCTCGATATTGCCAGAATTGATGAATTATTAATGGACGTAAAATCGGATTTGGATAAAATTTATCCGGACAATCGTGTTAGCATCAAACTTAATTTTGCTCCAAAAGATTCTAATTTGTTTTTAATTCCGTGCAACAAACCGCTTTTAGAATTAGCAATCAATAATATCATTACAAACGGAGTTAAATATTCTGATAATAATGAAGTATTTGTAAGGCTATCTGCTAATAAAGACTGGATTAAAATAGCTATTAATGATATCGGAATCGGAATTCCGCCAGAAGATATTCCGCATTTATATGAACCTTTCTTCAGAGGGAAAATTGCAGCCAAATATATTGGTTATGGTTTAGGGCTTCCTTTGGCCTCTAAAATTATTCGAATGCACGATGGTGAAATACAGGTGCAATCAGAACAAAACAAAGGAACTATTGTGACGATCATTTTTAAGAAGGAGATCGCTAAAAAAGCCAACATTAGAATTTCTAATGTTGAATCTTAGGAAATTCTAATTTTACTTTAAGATCCCTCTAATTTACGAAGAGTTATTTTGTATGTATAAACTAAACAATTATACATATGAAAAATTTCCTTATACCAACGACTTTGGAAGAAGATACGATCAGCGCTGTAAAATCGGCTATTAATCAGGCAAGAAATACCAATTGCGAGATTATTTTAATGATGGTTTCAGATACTCCTGATACTTTTTCATCTTCACAATTTTTGCGCGAAATGAGAGTTAGTCTAACTTCAAGTCAGGAAGTAGTTCTTGAAACGTGCAGATATATTATAGAACATACTGCAAACTGCAAAATTAAAATTCACAATCAATACGGACTTTCAGCTCCAATATTTAAAGGAATCATTGAAGCTTTTGATGTGAAATTGATTGTTCTGACGCAATCTTATAAACAAGAAACAAAAAGAGTTCATCAATATTTGATGCAATTGGCCGGAAATCAAAAATGTCCGATTTTACATTTAGGAAACGAGCAATTTAAAGAAGATTTTAATAAAGCACTTTATATCGAGAATGCTAAAGGGAATATGCATGTTAAAGATATTCAGCAGTATTTAAGTGAAAATTTTTCATTTGAGATCGTAAGCCAGACTTCAAATTTTGATGATAACTACGAAGCATTCGCACCTTATTTATCAGAAGCTATTACAAAATACGACATCGATTTGTTAGTGGAAACACGTAAAAGCGAAAAAATCAAATTCAAAAAAAATAAAAAAGAAAATAGCAACGACAGATTAGGACTTCCTGTTTTATCGCTATATGAAGAATTAGCGTAAGCTATATCACTTCAAAACAAATACAAATTTAATTAAAAGCCGAAAATATGTTATTAAAGAAAAGAATTCCAATGAGGTACGTTCTCGGGAAAATTAAAGTAGAGTTGGCACTGGTAATGACTTACACTATTTTGTTTGAGATTTTTCATTACTATTTTATAAACCTTCCAGTAGATATTCCAATTGCAATTCCAACAATGATTGGAACCATTATATCCTTATTATTAGCTTTTAAATCAAATCAAGCCTATGACAGATGGTGGGAAGCCCGTATTGTGTGGGGTGCAATTGTAAACGATTCCAGAACCTTAATCCGTCAGGTACTGACATTTTATAAAGATCCTGATTTTTCTGTCGAAGCAAGTGAATTCAAAGAAAATTTTGCAAAAAGGCAAATTGCATGGTGTTATAGTTTAGGTCAGGCACTTCGAAATAAAGATGCTATAAAACCGCTTAAAGGTTTGGTTAGTGATGAAGAAATGAAATTTATTAAAAACCATCAAAATATTCCAAATGCGATTTTAATGCTGCACGCACGAGATCTTAGAAATGCTAAAAATGACAAAAGCATTAATATGTATCAGCAGGTAGAAATTGATAATACTTTATCAAGATTATGTGATCATATGGGTAAATGTGAAAGAATTAAAAATACCATTTTCCCAACAACATACAGCATGTATATCAGATTAACATTGTGTTTGTTTATTTTATTGTTGCCGTTTGGACTGACTAGTGTTTTGAGCTGGTTTGCTATCCCGTTGATTACAGCAATTGCCGCGGCTTTCTTTTTAATTGAAAGAATGGCAATTCACTTACAGGATCCGTTTGAAAACCGACCAACTGATACACCTGTTACTGCTATTGCCAATACAATTGAAAAAAATATAATGCAAATGCTTAATGAATATCAAAGTGAATTTGACATCATTAAAGAATTTGATCTTAAGCCTGAAACAAAAAAAGCGACAGAAGATGCTTATTTTGTTTTGTAATTAAATGTTGGAGTTAGATTAGTTGCAACCAGACAGCGTAATTGTTGTCTGGTTTTTATTTTTAAGAATGCAATAGTCTTCCTAAAGTTTTGATGGATTCCCGCAGTTCATTGCTCCAGGGCAAACCAAAACTCAAGCGCATGCAATTGGAGAATTGATCCTGAAATGAGAAAATTCGACCTGGCGCAATACTGATATTGTGTTTCATTGCCAGATGATAAAAAGCAACTGTATCAATATTTTTATCCAGTTCTATCCAAAGAAAAAAACCGCCTTGTGGCTGACTTACTTTTGTTCCTGTCGGAAAAGATTCTAAAACTGTATTAATATAATTATTGCAGTTATGGTTGAGAATTTGGCGAATTTTTCTAAGATGGTTTTCATAACGTCCATTTTTAAGAAAATCACCCACAACTTCATGTGTAATAGTAGGTGAGGAGAGTGTATGGTAAATTTTATTACGCAATATTTGTTTTTTAAATTTCCCCGGCGAAACCCAGCCCACGCGATAACCCGGAGCAAGAGTTTTAGATACGGAGCTGCAACAAAGCACTATGCCGCTTTCGTCATACGTTTTGCAATTAGTTGGCCGGCTGGAGCCAAAATATAAATCGCCGTGAATATCGTCTTCAATTAACGGAACATTGTAAAACTCCATCAATTTAACCACTTCTTTTTTATGTTCAACAGGCATCATGCTTCCGGACGGATTACTAAAATTACTCATCAGCAAACAAAGCTTTATCTTTTTTGTAGCAAGTGCTTTTTTTAAAGCCTCCAGTTCAATTCCTGTAGTCATATTTGTGGGCAATTCCATTATATACAAACCTAATGATTTTGCCAATTGCAAAATTCCAAAA
Source organism: Flavobacterium sp. Root420 (assembly GCF_001427905.1). Lineage (GTDB taxonomy): Bacteria > Bacteroidota > Bacteroidia > Flavobacteriales > Flavobacteriaceae > Flavobacterium. Next base: position 157,900 of record NZ_LMEF01000001.1, on the reverse strand, counting down.
TACGCTGGGCTTTCTGTAATAATAGTATCTCCGGGTTTGGTCAAAGTCATCAAACAATGCGAAATAGCACTCGTACAGCCCGGCATTGTAATAATATCATTTTCGGTTAATGAACCGCCCCATGTAAAAGACCAACGTGCAATTTCCTTTCTCAAATTAATATTTCCCTGCACCTGTTCGTAACTTGTCCCGCTATTTGGAAGCTGACGTGTCGCCTGAATAATTCCTTTGTTTAATTTGGCAATAGGAAGAAGTTCATTTGACGGAAAGCCCATAGAAAGCATAGTGATATTTTGATCTGTCATATTACCATAAACCTGATCAATTAAATCTTCACGATCAATATTCACGCATTTTAAAACAGGACTGCTTGGCGAAGGTTCAGTAATAATCCTTGCCGACGTATTACTTACATAATAACCGGATTGTGGTCTTGATTCAATCAATGATCTGCTCTCCACCTCATAATAAGCTTTGCTTACTGTGCTCATGCTGTATCCCGTTTCGGCACATACTTCACGTATTGAAGGAAGTTTATCACCAACATTCAAAACACCTGACTTTATTTGCTTTTCGATTCGGTCAGCAAACTGCTGATATAAGTAATTTGAATTTTTCATAAAAAAAACTGTTATGGTGCAATTTACAAAAACTGTATCTGTATTGCTGTTTTATTTTTAAGAAATTTGCTTTATCAGAAATCAATCAAAAAAAGATTCAATGAAAACAACCAAATATTATATAGCAGCCATAACTTGTTTTGCAATCTGGGGATTTTTTAGTCTGGCTCTAAAGCCAATTCATGAATATCCATCTTTAGATATTTTATTTTACCGCGTATTTAGTTGCAGTATTTTGATGTTGCTTATTGTTTTTGCTTTTAAGAGAAAAAAAGTTGCAGAAACAGTTTCCATTTTCAAAGCGTTATCTACTTCAGAGAAGCGAAAAGCGATTTTATTGAATATTGGCGGAAGTGTTTTTCTAATGCTAAACTGGTTCACCTTTATTTATGTGATGAATCATATTAGTGTAAAAGCAACCTCGCTGGCGTATTTGGTTTGTCCTATTTTGACCACTTTATTGGCTTACTTCATTTTAAAAGAAAAATTGAGTAAAACACAGTGGATTTCTGTTGGTTTGAGTGTTTCCGGTTGTTTGTTATTGTCTTATACAGCAATCATGGATATGTTTTTCAGTATTATTATTGGTTTTACTTATGCTTGTTATTTAGTAAGTCAGCGTGTGAATAAAGGTTTTGATAAGTTTATTATTTTAACTTTTCATATTACATTGGCAGCCTTATTTTTATTGCCGTTTTATCCGGTATACAGTGGGCCAGTTCCAACCGAATTTAAGTTTTATTTCTGTATTGAAACCATTGCGGTTTTGTTTACAATATTTCCTTTGTTCCTGAATCTTTATGCACTTTCAGGCATCAATTCATCAACTGTTGGAATGCTTTTAAATATCAATCCGATGATTGCTTTTTGTTTGGCAAACTTTGTTTATCACGAAAAAATTAGCGCTTTACAAATCGCAGCTTACAGTATCATTTTTATAGCAGTTATCGTTTTTAATTCGCATCATCTTTTTGCATTAAAACAAAAATATATCCTGTCGTCTAAAGATTCTATTTAAATGTAATTGACATACTTTTTATTGGTTTAAAAATAAATTACCAGAATCTTAACAGGATGTTAAAGCAGGAATGAGTATTTTCATTCCTGCTTTTTTATTTGGTAAAATAGGAAGCAAATTGCCAGGAATTTCACGAATAATTTGAATTTTTAAAATTAATTAATTCGTGAAAATTACTGAAATTCGTGGCAACATTTTTTTAATTCTATTTCTAAATCGATTCTATATTTTATGAAAAATACCAAACTTCAAGCCTTTTTACCGTTGTTTTATTTAGTATGGTCTGATGATTTGCTGACTCAAAAAGAGTTTGCAACTATTCAACAGTTTATAAATGATTTGACTTGGCTTTCGCCCGAAGAAAAACAGCAGTTGCTTTCTAAAGTTGACATTTCAAATCCGCCTTCACGAAATGAACTCACACAATGGAAAGCGGATATAGAGAAAAGTATTCAGGATAAATCTTCCATAAAATCTATTTTTGATATTGCCGTCGCACTTTCTGAAAAAGATGTAGATATTTCGACGGTAAAACCTGAGTTTATAAAACTTGAAAATGATCTTGGAATTTTAGGTGAGGAAGTAATTCAGAACTTTAAAACCAAAGCAGATTCTTTTACAGCCAATTCTCAAACGATTTCTAATTTTGATATTCAGAAAATAACCGAACTTTTGGATGGAAAAGAAGCTGCAATTATCAAAAGAGTAAAATCGGTAATTTCAAGACCTGAATTCGCTTATGAAACTTCAACAGACATTAATGTGTACCGCCAAACGGTGTATAATTGGTGTAAAATTTTAGCCGATGAAAATCTCGGAAATATGGCGTATCCAAAACAATATGGTGGAGGAGAAAACATAGCCGATTATTTTGCGATTATGGAAACCTTAAGTTATCACGATTTAAGTTTGGTGATAAAATTTGGTGTTCAGTTTGGTCTTTGGGGAATGAGTGTACAATCACTTGGAACTGAAAAACATTATGCTAAATACTTAAAAGATATTGGCTCGCTGAAAATTCCGGGTTGTTTTGCGATGACCGAAACACATCATGGTTCCAACGTAAAAGGGTTAGAAACTACTGCAACGTACAATCATAACGAGCAAACTTTTACGATTCATACGCCCAATAAAAATGCCCAAAAAGAATATATTGGAAACGCCGCAGTTCACGGACAAATGGCAACCGTTTTCGCTAAATTAATAATTGATGATCATGATTATGGTGTAAATGCTTTCGTAGTTCCGTTACGCGATACAAACGGAAATGTGTTAAACGGCATTACCATTGGCGATTGTGGACATAAAATGGGGCTAAATGGCGTTGATAACGGAACAATTTCGTTTGATAATGTTGTTATTCCGAAAGGAAATATGCTGGATCGTTTTGCTTCTGTAAATGATAAAGGAGAATTCGAAAGTCCGATTCCAAGTGATAACAGAAGATTCTTTACCATGCTTGGGACTTTGGTTGGAGGCCGAATCGGGATTCCGCGTTCCGCTCTGGCAGCAGCCAAATCAGGATTGACAATTGCCATTCGTTATAGTGATCAAAGAAGGCAATTTGGTCCCGAAGGAGGATCAGAAGTTCCGATTTTAAATTACAGAATGCATCAGCGAAGACTGCTTCCAGCATTGGCAAAAACATATGCGGTTCATTTTGCATTACAATATCTGACCAGTAGATTTTTGAATAGAACCGAAGATGAAATGCAGGAAATCGAAGCTTTGGCAGCCGGAATGAAATCTTATTCTACTTGGAGTACAAGAGATATTTTGCAGGAATGTCGTGAAGCCTGTGGCGGAAAAGGATATTTATCTGAAAACCGAATTGATGATTTAAAAAATGACACTGAAATTTATACCACTTTTGAAGGTGATAATACCGTTTTGATGCAATTGGTAGCCAAAAATCGTTTATCAGAATTCAGAAAAGCGTTTGGTGAAATGGGTTCGTTAGGAATCATCAATTATGTATATGAAAATGCAAAAGTGGCTATTACCGAAAAAAATCCGATAGCAACCCGCAGAACTGATGATGAACATTTACTAGACGATCAATTTCATTTACAGGCTTTTATCCACAGAGAAAAAACAATTTTAGCCTCTACAGCGCAACGTATTAAAAAATTAGTTGATGGAGGTTTAGAACCTTATGATGCTTTTAATGTGGTTCAACACCAAATGATCGATGTCGCACAGGCATATCTGGAACGAATAGTTTTAGAACAATTTCAGGCGGCGATTAAAACAGTTCAGGATGAAAAATCAAAAGAAATTTTGACCAAACTGAATCAGCTATATGCACTTTCGCAATTAGAAAAAAACAAAGGCTGGTATCTTGAAGATGGTTATATGGAAGCGGTGAAAACCAAAGCAATCCGTAAAATGGTCAACCAGCTTTGTTGGGATATTCGTCCCGATGCCGTTGCATTAGTAAATGCTTTTGATATTCCGGAAAGTTGTTTGGCAGCACCAATTGCTGTTAATTGAGAGTAAAGAGTAAAGAGTAAAGAGTAAAGAGTAAAGAAAGTAGATCTCGGCTTTGTCAAAGTTTTAAACTTTGACAAAGCTTTTTTTTGCCACAATGTATACGCATTTTTGTCATCCCGAGGAACGAGGGATCACACTCGAAACTCGACAAAGATTAAAGTCTCGCTTTATAGAGCGACTAGTTCTTCTGATAATAATATGGTATTTGTTTAGAAGAACGAGTATAAAATTTATAACAAAAAGACGTTGTAATAATTCTGCTTATAGCTAATAAGTCGAATTTTACCTATTTTGTTTTAAAATTTTAGGATTTTAAAAATTATATTTGTGGATATTATTTATCTTATTTAGTTTGAAAAATTATTTGTTATTTCTTTTATTGGTTCTTTTAGGTAACCCGGTTCATGCATCAGATAGTACAGATACTATTTTGGATAAGCTGAATGATGCCTTAAGAAATAAACAACGCTATGTTCAGCTGAAAGAAGAACGAATTTTAAACTTCAAAAAAATTAAATCAGACGATTTAACAAAAGAGCAGGAGTACAACTACAACAAAACATTATATACAGAATATCAAAAATTCAATTCAGATTCGGCTATTTTCTATGTCAAAAAGAATCTAAAACTTGCCGACGAACTTCAAAATAAGAATTTATCGAATTTAGCAAAAATACAATTAGTAACACTTTATTCCTCTTCAGGAAAATACCGGGAATCTGAAGTCCTTATTAAAAGCATTGACAAAAAAACATTGTCAAAAGCATTACTTCCCAATTATTATGTAGCCTATCGTGAGTTTTATGAACATTATGCCGCCAATAGTTATAGTGTTGAATACATGCAGCAAATTCAGAAATATCGGGATTCTCTTTTGATGGTATTAGATCCTGGCACACTAAATTATAAAATCAACAAAATTCAACGAAGCATGTACTTTAAAATGAGTGCAGCTGAGAAACAATTAAAGAGTTTACTTGAAAACATCAAAGAAGATAATCCGCAATACGCGATGATTACCTATCTTTTAGGAAGTATTTATGAAAAATCTCATCAATTAGAATTACGAAAAAAATACTACGCACTTTCTGCTACATCCGATTTAAAAAATGCGAATAAAGATAATGCTTCTCTTCAGGAACTAGCTTTGGTTTTTTATGAAATTGGCGATGTCGATATGGCATACAAATTAACACAATCAGCGATTGAAGATGCACTTTATTGTAATGTACAATTTCGTACGCTTTTGATGTCAGAAGTTTATTCGATTATAAACACCGTTTACTTAGAAAAAGAAGCAAAACGTAAAACAGAGCTTCAACTTTATCTTTTATGCATTAGTTTGTTATCGGCATTTTTGATTGTAGCTGTAATTTACGTTTACAAACAAATGAAAAAGGTATCCAGAATTCGCGGGGAACTTTATGAAACCAGTCAAAAATTAGCCGAATTAAACAAAGATATTACCGAAACTAACAATCAGTTACAAGAGCGTAACGCACAGTTATCAGAATCAAATCACATTAAAGAAGAATATATTGCACATTTCTTTAGTCTTTGCTCGGCTTACATTAATAAATTAGAAAACTACCGCATTATTTTAAACAAAAAAGCGACAGCAAAACAATTTGATGAAATTTATAGAATGCTTAAATCAACAACTTTGGTTGATAATGAGCTGGAAGAATTATACAAGAATTTTGATATTATCTTTCTAAATCTATATCCAACTTTTGTAAAAGATTTTAATGAGTTGATTATTAAAGAAGAACAGTTTGTTTTGAAACAAGGCGAATTACTAAATACTGAACTTCGCATTTTTGCACTTATCCGACTTGGGATTACCGACAGCGTTAAAATTGCCGCTTTTCTTCGTTATTCTTTAAGCACTATTTATAACTATCGTACCAGAGCCCGAAATAAAGCGGCAGTTTCCCGAAATGACTTTGAAGAAATGGTCATGAAAATCGGTTTAATTTCATTGAAAATGTAATGATTTATTTTAAATCCACTACTTTTTTTATCTCTTAAAAAATATCAAATATCTAATAATCATTATTTTAATTTTTTATTTCACTACTTTTTTCCGTTTAAAATTCTAACACGAACTATAACGTTTTAGCTTTACAATATTATTATAAGGTACTTTTGACTAAAAGTCCCTGCTTGTAAATTAAATGCTTTAATAAATTATATAGTTATGTTTAAAAACGTTAAAACTCTTCTTGTTCTATTGATGCTGAGTTCGTTTGGGATGAATGCCCAAAACAATGTTCCTGTTTATCTGGATGATAAAAAGCCAATTAATGAACGTGTAGAAGATGCACTTGCAAAAATGACAACTGCAGAAAAAATCGCCATGATTCATGCGCAGTCTAAATTCAGTTCACCAGGTGTACAGCGTCTCGGAATTCCGGAAAACTGGATGACCGACGGGCCACACGGAATTCGTACAGAAGTTAAATGGGATGAGTGGGACCAGGCAGGCTGGACAAATGATTCTTGTATTGCATTTCCGGCGTTAACAACACTTTCTGCAACATGGAACAAAGAATTGGCTTCTTTATACGGAAAATCAATTGGAGAAGAAGCACGTTACCGTAACAAAAATGTACTATTAGGACCTGGAGTAAATATCTACAGAACGCCATTAAACGGTCGTAATTTCGAATATATGGGAGAGGATCCTTTCTTAACTTCAAAAATGGTGGTTCCTTATATTAAAGGAGTTCAATCGAATGGAGTCGCTGCCTGCGTTAAACATTTCGCTTTAAACAATCAGGAAACAAACCGTAATACTGTAAACGTAGTTGTAGATGATCGTGCTTTATATGAAATTTACTTGCCGGCTTTTAAAGCGGCTGTACAAGAGGGAGATGCCTGGGCAATTATGGGATCTTACAACAAATACAAAGGACAGCAATGTTGCCACAATGAGTTTTTGTTAAACGATATTCTTCGTGGAGAATGGGGTTTCAAAGGTGTTGTAATCTCAGATTGGGGTGGTGTTCATGATACCAAACAGGCGATTCATAATGGTTTGGATATGGAATTTGGTTCCTGGACCAACGGACTTTCATGGGGAACAAGTAATGCTTATGACAACTATTATTTGGCAAAACCCTATTCAGAAATGATTAGAAAAGGAGAGATTGGAACTAAAGAGTTAGACGAAAAAGTACGTCGTATTTTACGTTTATCTTTCTTGACAACTATGAATAAAAACAGACCTTTTGGATCTTTTGGAACTGAAGAACATGCTAAAGCAGGTTTAAAAATTGCTGAAGAAGGAATTGTATTACTTCAAAATAACAACAACATTTTGCCAATCAATCTTTCTAAAACTAAAAAGATTGCAGTTATTGGAGAAAATGCCATTAAAATGATGACTGTTGGTGGAGGAAGTTCTTCATTGAAAGCAAGATATGAAATTACACCGCTTGAAGGATTAAAAAAGAGAATTGGAAATCAGGCTGAGATTGTTTACGCTCGCGGTTATGTTGGAGACCCAACAAGTAATTATAATGGAGTTATTGCAAAAGTAAGTTTAGAAGAAAAACGTTCTCCGGCAGAATTAACCGCAGAAGCTTTAAAAGTGGCTAAAGATGCTGATATTGTGCTGTTTATTGGAGGCTTGAACAAAAGTCCAAATCAGGATGATGAAGGCCACGACCGTAAAGGATTAGAGCTTTCATACGGTCAGGATAAATTGATTTCTGAGTTAGTGAAAGTAAATAAAAATCTGGTTTATGTAAATATTTCAGGAAATGCTGTGGCAATGCCGTGGGTAAAAGAAGTTCCGGGAATTGTACAAGGATGGTTTTTAGGTACAGAGGCCGGAAATGCTTTGGCGGCAGTTTTAGTTGGAGATGTAAATCCTTCCGGAAAATTGACTTTTACTTTCCCCGTAAAATTATCTGATAACGGAGCGCACGCTTTAGGAGATTTTCCTGGAGGAGAAGATGTAACTTACAAAGAAAGCATTTTTGTGGGTTACCGTTGGGCTGACAAACAAAAAATTAAACCGTTATTCTCTTTTGGGCACGGGTTAAGTTACACCACTTTTGAATACGGAAAAGTGACTGCAGATAAAAAACAAATGTCGGCTGGAGATCAAATTACATTTTCTGTAAAAGTAAAAAATACAGGAAACAGAGAAGGTTCTGAAGTAGTGCAGCTTTATATCAGCGATTTAAAATCTTCTTTGATCCGACCAATTAAGGAATTAAAAGGCTTTGAAAAAGTTTCACTAAAAGCAGGAGAAGAGAAGACGGTAACTTTTACTGTTGATAAAACTGCTTTGAGTTTCTTCGACGACAAAAAACACGAATGGGTTGCTGAACCGGGAGCTTTTGAAGCCATTATCGGGGCATCATCTACAGATATAAAATCTAAAGTGAATTTTTCACTTCAATAATTTCATTAATTTTCTAAATTGGTTGGTTGTAGGGCTGCAATGGTAAAATGTTGCAGCTTTTCTTTTTGATTTTTTACCAATTAAGTTAATTAAGCTTTGTGTTTTAAAAAATATAGATTAAGAAAGTAAAGTTCAACGAGCTTAAACTTAATTTTTCTTAATCTCTTAATGGTTCAAAAAATAAATAAAATGTTTACTGTTAAAAAAATAAATGACATGAAAAATATTCTACTTTGTGTTATCACTTTATTTGTAGCACAAAATCTTTCCGCGCAAAGCCTGAATAAAATGCAATGGTTTAATGAGCCTGAAAAATGGGAAATTAAAAACAATGCTTTGATTATGAATGTAACCGCGAGCAGCGATTATTGGCGTATTTCGCATTACGGGTTTACCGTTGATGATGCACCATTTTATTACGCGACTTACGGCGGAGAATTTGAAGCCAAAGTAAAAATAACAGGCAATTACATCGCCCGTTTTGATCAAATGGGATTAATGATTCGCATTGACGAAAAAAACTACATTAAAACCGGAGTCGAATTTGTGGACGGAAAATTTAATATCAGCACCGTTGTAACGCATGATAAAAGCGATTGGAGCGTAACAACACTAGACAAAGCACCGCCCTTTGTCTGGATCAAAGTAGTAAGAAGATTAGATGCTGTTGAAGTGTTTTTCTCTTATGACGATAAAAATTATATCCTGACCAGAAACGCGCCGTTGCAAGACAATACGCCAGTAATGGTTGGTTTGATGGCCGCATCACCAGACGGAAAAGGTTTTGAAGCTAAATTTGAAAATTTTAAAGTAACACATTTACCGGATCAAAGGAGACTGGAGTGGCTTAAGAATCATCAGGAATAGATTACTTAGATAATTGAGTCAATTAGAAAATTAGATAATTATGTAGTTTTGCTTAAACCTTGTGATCTCTTATGTTTGCAGGTAATTTTATCGTAAAGATCGCAAAGTATTTTTTTTGCTGTGTTTACAATTGGCTTTAAGTAAGTTCGCAAAGCTTTGTGTAGCGATCTTTGCATAAACCCTTTGCGAACTTTGCGGTAAAATAAGTTTTCAATTAACCATTAATAACTAACTATTAACTAACCATTAACCATTTTTTATGAGTTCAACTTCTATTGATATTCAGCCCAAAAAACATTATGAAATTCTGGACGGTCTGCGTGGAGTAGCCGCAATTTTAGTTGTTGCTTTTCATATTTTCGAAGCGCATAACGGCGGAAGCAGATTTAAACAAATTATCAATCACGGTTATTTAGCTGTTGATTTCTTTTTTCTTTTATCGGGCTTTGTTGTGGCTTATGCTTATGACGATCGCTGGGCAAAAATGACACAATGGGAGTTTTACAAACGACGTTTGATTCGTTTGCAGCCCATGGTCATTATGGGAATGATTATTGGCGCCATATTCTACTATTTTCAGGCTTCGGATATTTTGTTTCCGCAGATTGCCGGAATGCCAGTCTGGAAATTGATTTTAACCATGATTATTGGATTTACATTGCTTCCAGTTCCGCCCTCGATGGAAATTAGGGGATGGGGAGAAATGCATCCGCTTGACGGGCCGGCATGGTCGCTTTTCTTCGAATACATAGCCAATATTTTATACGCTGTCTTATTTCGTAAATTCTCGAATAAAGTCATGACCGTTTTTGTATTGATATTCGCCGGTCTGCTGATCAATTATACTGTTTTTGGACCAAAAGGAGATGTGATTGGTGGTTGGTCCTTAAATTTGGAACAGATGAACGTTGGTTTTACCCGTTTGTTATATCCGTTTTTTGCCGGCGTTTTACTTTCTCGTTTAGGAAAACTAATTCACATCAAAGGCGCTTTCTGGGTTTGTAGTTTAATGATTTCAGCAGTGCTAATCATACCAAGAATTGGAGATGAAAACAGCTTATGGATGAACGGTTTGTATGAATCTTTCTGTATTATTTTAGTATTTCCTCTTATTGTGGCAATTGGAGCGGGCGGTGAAATTAAAAGTGCTTTTTCTGCTAAAATATGCAAGCTTTTAGGAGATATTTCCTATCCCATTTATATCACACATTACCCACTTATTTATTGGTATTTTGCCTGGGTTGTCGATAATAAAATAGCATTGGAAGATGGTTACGTTGTAGGGATAGGTGTTTTAATTACCAGCATTGTAATTGCGTATTTATGCCTGAAATTATACGATGAACCTGTTAGAAATTGGCTTCAAAAGAAATTTCAAAGAAGAAGCAAAGTGGCATAGGAACAAAGGTTCATAGGCTAAAACCTTTGTTCCTTTGTACCTCTGCAACTAATTTAAAAAGATTGAATTTCTAATTTTGTTAGTTATTAGCTATTCAAAAAAGGGATGAAACATAATTTGTTTCATCCCTTTTATTTTTACCAAAGATTAAAATGATTTAAAATCAGCGTTAACAGTATAAATCCGTTCAATCCGCGGGCAATTTATGATTGAAAGGCGGAAAGAAAAACCTTTGTCCCTTTGCACCTTTGCATCTCTGTGCCTTAAAAAAGACTTATTCTAAAACCAATTGTCCCAAAGCTTCTTTACTAAAACCTTTCAACTCAGCTGTTTTTCCGGCTTTGATTTTCGCAACCCAATTCGGGTCGGATAAAAGAGGTCTTCCAACGGCAACCAAATCAAAATCGCCTCTGTCGAAACGTCTGTTTAATTCTTCTAAAGATGTTGGTTCTGAACTTTCTCCGGCAAATGCTCCGAAGAAATCGCCTGAAAGTCCAACAGAACCTACTGTAATAGTTGGTGCTCCGGTAACTTTTTTAGCCCATCCTGCAAAATTCAAATCAGATTCTTCGAATTCAGGTTCCCAGAAACGACGTTGAGAACAGTGTAAAATATCAACACCGGCGTCAACGAGAGGCGTAAGCCATGCTTCTAATTCCTGTGGATTTTTAGCCAGTTTATAATTGTAATCAGAAGGTTTAAATTGAGAAAAACGCATAATAACAGCGAAATCGTCACCTACTTGTTTTCTTACTTCTTTTACGACTTCAATGGCAAAACGATTACGTTCCGGCAATGTTTTTCCACCATAAATATCAGTACGTAAATTCGTTTCAGCTCTAAAGAACTGGTCGATCAAATAACCGTGCGCGCCGTGAATTTCAACGGTATCAAAACCTAATTTTTTGGCATCGGCAGCCGCTTGACCGAAAGCAAGAATGGTATCTTCGATATCTTTCTCAGTCATGGCGATTCCATTTCTAAAATCAGGTCGGTTTAAACCAGATGGACCTTCAAAAGGAACTGGCGGAATCCATCCGGAATGATGGTTGTCCATAATTCCCATGTGCCAGATTTGTGGGCCCATTTTTCCACCGGCAGCATGAACTTCATCAATAACTTTTTTCCATCCTTTTAAAGCTGCCTCTCCATGAAAATGAGGTACATTGGCATCATTTGATGATGAAGGTCTGTTGATTACAGTTCCTTCAGATAAGATTAATCCAACTTCCCCTTCAGCTCTTTTTTGGTAGTAAGAAGCTACTTCATCAGTTGGAATTCCGTTTGGCGAAAATGAGCGCGTCATGGGCGCCATTACGATTCTATTTTTAAGATTTAACGTTTTTAAGTTAAATGCCGAAAACAGGTTGTTTGTACTCATAGTAATTTACAAATTAGTTTGAATTAATTTACTGAGTGCTTCAAAGGCACCTTCGTTGCGTTTGTAGTAAGTCCATTGTCCGACGCGTTTGGCCTCAATAAAACCGGCACGTTGTAAAATCGACAGGTATTCAGAAACAGTAGATTGCGTCAGGCCTGCCTTGGCTTGTATTTGACCAACACAAACTCCATGTTCAAATCCTGCATGCTGGAGTTGTTCCGGGAAGTGTATTTCGGGTTCTTTTAACCATTCCAGCATTTGTAATCTGGATTTGTTCGACAGTGCCTTAAAGATTTCTATTTGTTCCATGGTGCAAATATATCGACTTTTCCCGATATGTCAATTAAAAGAAAAATATTTAGGAAAATTTTATGAAGAAGATAATGATTATAAAATGCAATTGATTGTCAAAATATATTCAAAGAAGTATTTATATTTGCTAATGTATTAATCTCGCAAAGTCGCAGAGACACAAAGTTATGCGCAATCTTGTCATTTCGACGAAGGAGAAATCACACTAAAAACTCCACAAAGAAAATCAACAATCTTTGTCGATCAGCACATGTGATTTCTCCTTCGTCGAAATGACAAAAATGAGACTTTGCGAGATTAAAAAAGCCCAATAAACTCAATAAAACTTAACCAATTATGAAAAAAACTTTACTTATTTTGGCATTCTTATGCTCTGTTCTAAACTCAAATGCACAAGTTGTTGGTCTTGAAGTAGGGGATATTGCTCCTGAAATCGATCTTCCAGATACAAAAGGAATTAATGTAGCCTTAACTTCCTTAAGGGGAGATTTGGTTTTAATTGACTTTTGGGCGTCATGGTGTGGACCATGCACAAAGGAACATCCGGAATTAATAAAATTATATAATACTTATCCGGGTAAATTATCCATTTACAGTGTTTCAATGGATACCAAAAAGCCACTTTGGTTAGGAGCTATTGCTAAACAAAAACTCCCATGGATACAAGTAAGTGATCTTAAATATTGGAAATCTCCTGCTGCCGTAGATTATATGCTACAATCTGTACCGTTAAACTTTTTAATAGATAAAAACGGAATTATTCTGGCCAAAAATATTCATGGAAGTGCTTTGAATGAAATGGTGAAGAGTATATTGGCGCCACAGCAAAACTAGAAAGGAAATTACAATTAAATGGTATCAAAACTCAGTTTATCAGAATTCCGTGAAAGATTAAAAAACAATACTGAAATTGGTTCTCCAAAATTAAAATTGAGCCCATTTGGTATAGCTAATGGTTTTACTGGAACAAAACCTTTTTATGGACTTTTTGATGATAAAAGCTTTCGATTAACATTAAATTCAGCAGTATCTCCATCATTTTATATTATAAAAGGAAAATATAAAATAACCAATAATCAACTCAAAGTAGATTATATTATGGAGCCAGGCAATCAATTTCAGTTAATTTGGGCAAGATATTCTCCAATAATTCTTATACTGGCAATCAATATATTTTTCCTCTTTTTTGCAAGAGGACTCAGAAGAGCGTCTACAATAGTTAATTTATTTTTACTTTTCATGGCTTTTTATTCACGATGGAATGAAGAGAGAAAAAGGAAAAAATTAGAGGAAAAGTTTATAAGTATTTTTGAAATTAGATAACGAATTAATTTTACAGCAAAGCTGGTTAATTTTAACGCAAAGCATTTTTTTCCGGTGTGCTTGTAGTTGACTTTATTAAGTTCAAGCTATATGTGATTAACCTTTGCGAACTTTGCGTAATCCCTTTGCGAACTTTGTGGTTAAAATACACAATCCAACCTGCAACCTGACACATTCATATTAATTTTATAATTAAGCCAACAGCAGCAGCAATAAGTATAATATAGGGTTCAGCAATATTTTTGACATATAGCAAAGTGGTAATTGTTGCAACGGCTATAATAACGGTTGGAATATCAATTATAGTGCGCGAGGCAATTACAAAAACAGATCCTACTAATGCACCAATAACCGCCGCCGTAATTCCATCAACAAATGATTTAACGGATTTATTTTTGGCAATTTTATGAAAAGAGGGCGCCATTGCAACGGTAAATAAATAGCAAGGCAGAAATGTTGCTAAAGCAGCAACCAGAGCCCCAAGAAAACCGTCAACCAAATAGCCAATAAATCCTACTGTAATAACTACCGGGCCAGGCGTAATCATGGCGACTGCCACAGAATCCAGAAATTGCTGTTCTGTGAGCCAATGATTTTCGATTACAACACCTGAATGTAAAAAAGGTACGATGGCTAAACCGCTTCCAAATACAAATGTTCCTGCCTGCGCAAAGAAGATGGCAATTTTTAGCAGTGTTTCGCTTTCATAATTCCAAAAAGGAACTTGCAGAAGCACTATTGAATTTATAGATTTTGAGTTTAACCATTTCGGTGGTGCTTTTATAAGCATGTATAAAAAACCTGCTGCAATAAATAGTAAAACGGGTTCTTGCTGTGTTATAAAAGTTACGCCTAAAGTAATGAGAAAAAACAGCCATAACAGCCAATTTATTTTAAAAGATTCGATGTTGAATTTACCTATAGATTTTACGGTAAGTTTATACGAACTTACCATTATAAGGCCAATAACAGCTGCACCAACCCCATAAAATACAGCCTGAATCCAGGATAATCCCCCATATAATTTGTATACAATTCCTAAAAGAACAACCATTAAAAAAGAGGGTAAGACAAATGCAAATCCGATTAAAGTAGCGCCTAATAACCGATAATGCACGAAACCAATATAGATACCTAATTGTGCAGCCAAGGGCCCCGGAGCTAATTGTGCCAAAGCTAAGCCCTGTTTGTATTCTTCTTCAGAGATCCATTTGCGATTTTCGACTAAGTCTTTATGCATGTAGCCTACAAGAGCAACCGGGCCCCCAAAACCTATTGTACCCAGTTTTAGAAAATATAAGGTTAATTCTTTTAATGTATATTTTGAATCTGCCATTGATAAAGTTTTTAAAATGCAATTCCAAATTGAAAACCTACCGTAAACGTTGCAGGATGATCATTACCAAATCTAACCGGAAGCGGAACCGCAACAAAATAACTGCAATTCTCGCTTTTAATAACGGTTTTATTAAGTACTGGAGTAAAACCATATCTTCCGCTGCTTTCAAAAGCAGCTCTTCCGGCAAAAGTATAGCCTTTTCCTAATGCCACTAAAACGCCGGGATGGAATAATATATTGGTTACTTTGTCACTTGCGCCCTGTACTTTTATATTGGGAACTACTTCGAAAGAGAAACCTATTTTTGAGTTTTTCCAGAGGTTGATTCCAGTTGGAAAACCTACGGCATAATAATCCCTGAAATTTACATTGGTTTGTTCATTATTAATCGTTATAATTGGATGCATGATTCCAAAATAGCCAGTTATTTTTGGATAAACTGTTTGAGAAAAAGCATTAACAGCAAAAGAGAATAAAGCGAATAAGAGAATGTGTCTAAATGAAATCATAATAGTTTTTGTTGATAAAACAAAACTATATAGAGTTAGTAGATATAAATAGAATCTTATTTACCTTTTGTATCTGGTTTACTTTTTAGCGTATTTTTTCTATACGAAGAAGGATTTTTTCCGGTATGCAATTTGAATATTCGTGTAAAATGACTTTGATCTGAAAATCCCGTCATATAAGCGATTTCAGTTAAGGTATAAGTTGAATTTTGAATTAGGTTTATGGCTTTTTCAATTCGTAATTTCCGAACATAATCACCAAAATTTAAATCTTCAAAATACTTCGAAAATTCTCTGGATAGATAGGAGGGATTGAGCTCTAAATCACTTGATATTTTTTTTAAGTCAAAAGCAAACTGAGTATCAATCTGATCCTGAATTATTTCTTTTAAATCCTTAACCCACGAAGGTGTTTTTTGATTTGATTTCTTTTCAGCTAAAAATTTGTTGTAGACTTCATGAAGTAAACTTTCAAAAGGACTGTTCTGCAAATGATTTTGTTTGTACAAATGTGTTGCCCAACTGTAAAGCGCATCATAAATAACCATTCCGTTAGCTAATAGTTCAGCATCATTGGTAATATTATATGAAAGTCCGGCCGAAATGGCCCAGAGCCCGGCAGATTCTTTTGCAATTTCATGTTGATCAGTATCAGCGCCACGAACAATTTTAGCCATGATTAAAATGGCTGGATCTTTAATTTGATGCTTTTTTACAATGTAATCAAATGTACATTCTTCGTTGTAATGCGTATATTCTACATTGGGAATGTCAAACGGAATCGCTTTTAATACTTCGGCTTTAGCCAAAACTTCATCAAAAGGAACATAAATAAATTCGGCATCCGGATCGACAAATTTTTTGATGAGCCAAGGGCATGCAATTCTGTCAATTTTTGGTCTTTCTCTGGTAATCCATTTCATTGGCGATAGTTAATTCATTCCCTCCGTTATATCTTTTACGCCACCAAAACTGGTTTTTAACAACTCCCTTACCTGAAACTGTGTTTTATTTCTGGTAATGCTGTTCCATTCCTTAAAATCATAAACATGAATTTGTTTCGCATACGGATTAGTCACGAAAGAAAGTCGGGAAATGGAATATTTAAAATATTTTAATTCGTGCGAAATATGTCGGTTAGGAACGACAATAAGTATGGTTTCAAAATCTAGAAAATTCTTTGGAACATCTGGCCTTTCAGTTAATCCAAGATGGTCAAAAAAAGCAATTATTTTTTGATCATTTAATTTGTCTATTTTTTCATCAATACGCTTAATGGTGCTAAGAAGCGTATTTTCGTCTTTTATAACACTCATGATTAAATTTGGTTTTGTTAATTTTCAATATAAAATTACGCCAAAACAATAAGATTTGGTAAAGAACCGCTGATAGAATGATTCTAAATTTTTAACGTCTAATTTTCAGGTATCATTGTTTGCTATAAAGATCATATTTTGATAAAATACTATTAATTTATCCGGTTTTAAAACTCTAATTTTAGCTTTTGCTAATCATCTCTGTAAACCACATTTTTCATGAAAACTATTTTTCCGAAGGAAATATTATCCTGTTTTATTTTTTTTATCTCGTTTTGTACTTTTTCGCAAAATAAATCAGAAAGAGAATTGACTTTAATTGATAAAGACTGGCGTTTTTCGTTTGGCCATTTATATGATACTCAAAAAGATTTTGGTCATGCCGAAGGTTATTTCTCCTATTTGACAAAAACCGGTTTTGGAGACGGTCCGGCAGCATCAGGTTTTGACGATCGTGCCTGGAGAAAATTAGATCTTCCGCACGATTGGGCTGTAGAACAATCCTTTAGTGAAAAAGCCAGTTTTAGCCACGGATTTAAAACAGCCGGAAAAGGTTTTCCTGAAAAAAGTATCGGTTGGTACCGAAAAAAAATTAGTATTCCGGAAAGTGATAAAGGCCGAATCATTTCCTTAAAGTTTGATGGTGTTTTTAGAAATTCAAAAGTGTTTTTTAACGGCTATTTCCTCGGAACAGAACAAAGTGGTTATAACGGTTTTGAATATGATGTTTCGGCTTATGTAAATTATGGCGGAGAAAATACAATTGTCGTTCGTGTCGATGCTTCGATGGAAGAAGGCTGGTTTTATGAAGGCGCGGGAATTTATCGTCACGTCTATCTCCAGAAAACAAATCCAATTCATATAGTTTCAAATGGAACTTATGTTATTTCCGAAATCAAAAATGATAATGCTGAAATTACCGCTGAGGTTACTATTGAAAATAAAGGAAACGATAAAGGTTCAATTGAAATTATTCAGACTATTTTGGATACCGGAGGAAAACAAATCTCCTCTGTTTCTGAAAATGTTCCGGCTCCTGAGTTTTATAAAAAGGCCAATTTTACTTCAAAATTAGCAGTAAAAAATCCATTATTGTGGGATATTGAGAATCCGAATTTATATCGGTTAGTAACTGATATTAAGCAAAACGGACAAATAATTGACCGTTATGAAACGTCTTTCGGAATCAGAACTATGAAGTTTGATGCCGAAAAAGGTTTTTTTCTGAATGGCAAACCGGTAAAACTAAAAGGAACCAATAATCATCAGGATCATGCCGGAATCGGTACGGCTTTGCCAGACGAATTGCAGTATTACAGAATCAAAAAGCTGAAAGAAATGGGGTCGAATGCGTATCGTTGTTCGCATCATCCACCAACGCCTGAGTTACTTAAAGCCTGTGATGAATTGGGAATGTTAGTGATTGATGAAACCCGTTTAATGGGAATTAACGATTATCATCTGAATGATTTAAAGCGAATGATCGAACGTGACCGTAATCATCCGAGTATTTTTTGCTGGTCGGTTGGAAATGAAGAATGGAATATTGAAGGGAATATTGTTGGTGAACGCATTACTACTATTATGCAGGGATTTACCAAAAGTATTGATTCTACGAGACCGGTTACAGTGGCAATCAGCAGCGGTTTTAGAAGTGGAATCTCTTCGGTAGTCGAAATCATGGGCTATAATTATCTCGGAAACGGCGATATCGACGCACATAGGAATGAGTTCAAAAAACAACCCGGAATGGGCACGGAGGAAGGTTCAACCTTCGCAACAAGAGGAATTTATTTTACAGACGATGCAAAACATTATCAAAGTGCTTATGATAAAAAACCGCGCCCAACATTTTACAGTATCGAAGAAGGCTGGAAATTTTATGCCGAAAGACCGTATTTAGCCGGAGTATTTTTTTGGACTGGTTTTGATTATCGCGGAGAGCCAACACCTTATGGATGGCCATCGGTGACATCTTATTTTGGAATGATGGATGTTTGCGGTTTCCCGAAAGACAATGTATTTTATTTGAAATCGTGGTGGGGAACTGAACCTGTTTTGCACATTCTTCCACATTGGAACTGGAGTGGAATGGAAGGCAAAGAAATTGACGTTTGGGCGTATTCGAATTGTGATGAAGTAGAACTTTTTCTGAACAAAAAAAGTCTCGGCAAAAAGAAAATGGAGTTAAACGGTCATTTAGAATGGAAGGTAAAATATGAAGCAGGAACTTTGGAAGCAATCGGTTTTAAAAACGGGAAAAAAGTTCTGTCACAAGTTCAAAAAACAACAGGAAGCCCTGAAAATATTAAACTTTCTGTAGATAAAGAAAATCTCTCAAACTCAAATGTTGTAATGGTAACGGCCGAATTGACTGATAAAAAAGGATTGCATGTGCCAACGGCAGATGATGAAATTGCGTTTTCGATAAAAGGCGGAAAAATTCTCGGAGTCGGAAATGGGAATCCAACTTCTTTAGAGAGTGATAAATTTATTGATAACACTAATCTTGTTGCTATAAATAATTTTAAGGAGAAGAAATTAACTTCAGCAGATCTTCCAGATAAAATTGAAGACGCTAATGATGCTGATTGGACTGTAGCTTTTAAAGACAGAGACTATAAAAAGCAAGCTCCGGCTTATGTCTACAAAGGAGATTTTGAGTTGAAGAATAATTTGGATAACAATATTGTCACTTTTTTCTACAAGAAAATAGGGAAGGAAACGGCAGTTTTTGTAAACGGAAATAAGATTGAGCCAAGTAAAGACGATACTCAAAAATACATTTTAAATAAAGCCATTTTAAAAGAAGGAAAAAACACGATTTACATTGCAACAACACCATTGCAAAGGATAAAAGACTGGGATGTAATGAACACTGATCCCGGAATTATTCAGGTCGTAACTCCTGCAGAATCCTGGAAAAGGAAACTTTTTAACGGATACGCACAAATCATCATCCAAAAAAATGAAGGTGAAAAAGAAGTTATTTTATCTGCTACAGCGAAAGGATTACAAGCAGGAAATTTAGTTTTGAAAAAATAGATTGAAGTTATTTAACCGCAAGGTCCGCAATGATTTTACCAAAGAACGCAAGGGAAAACTTAGCGAACCTTGCGTATCTCCTTGCGAACTTTGCGGTTAAACCTGCCCTAATCTGAAACCTAAAACCTAAAACAATTACTTTATCCTCTGAATAGTATAACTAGATTGCGTTTTATCTCCTGCCAATAATTTACCCAATTTAGAATTGACAACATAAACATTTCCATCAGAAGCCAAAGTTGCAGTTGTTGGAAATTCCTCTTTTCCAATATTGGTTTCACTTATTTTTGAAGCACTCGTCCAGTTGTTTGTGCTTGAAAAAGTGTAGGTTTTACCCAAACCAAGTCCATTTTCAACCACCACTAAATTATTGTTTTTATCCAATTCAATACCATCCGGAGTGCTGAAAGTTGTTCCGGTAACGACAGTAATAACAGCGGGATCAGAAAGTGATATTTTAAACAGCTTCGAATCATCTGTTTTTACAGCCAGTAAATAACCATCAGGATGGAAAACGATTCCATTTAAACCAAATTGATTTGGAGCGGGCTGAAATAGTGTATTGGTCAAAAATAAAGAGGGAATATAATTGTCATCAATTTTATAAATATTGGGAGAAAACGAATCAGTAATGTAAATATTCCCTTTGGTGTCTACAGCTATATCATTTAAACAAGAGCCTGCATTTGGTGTGAAATTTTTCAAGTCAATTTCCTTGATTAATTCACCTGATGTAAGATTGAAAATGCTAACTGTAGCAATACTTCCGGCGCTGGCAGGAGTACTTTTTTGAGAGATTCCCAAATCAGCATTAGCGACTATTAAGCGGTTTCGGACTTCATCTGTATAAATTCCGGTTGGTAAAACCAGTTTGCTGCTCGTAGCAAAAACGATAGCTTCGCCTTTTGGACTCATTGTGTAAACAGCTCCTTTGTGCAGGGAACTAAACAGAAACTTTTCATTTCTAGAATCGTAATCAATTCCTTCAGGATAAAGACCAATGTCAGTTATGGAATATGTACTTTGGAAAGAGGTGGAAGCGGTTCCTGATTTTTTTTCGCTGTCACATGCCATGAAAAGAATTGAAAGTGCAGTAATTAAAATAGTATTTTTCATTTTTATGAATTAAAATTTTTTGTCCCTATTGACAATGCAAATCTGGGACAGAATACTAAAAATAAAAATGAACTGGTTTAGGAAATAAGGTTGAACTGGATTAACTTTTTGAGGATTTTCGATTGCGGATCTTACTTAAATATTCGGTACTGAAGCCCAAATACGAAGCCAATGCATATTGTGGAACACGTTTTGCAATTGCCGAATATTTGCTCATGAATTCATCATAGCGTTCTTCGGCTGTTTTAGTAAAATTAGATAAAAGTCTTTTTTGTTGAAAAGCCAGAGAGCGTTGGGTAATAATACGTTCGAATTTTTCGAGTTTCGGGATTTCCTGAAGAAAGCGTTGTTCGTCTTGATAAGCAATTTGAATAAGAACAGAATCTTCCAATGCTTCAACAAATAAAGTCGCGGGTTCCTGATAAATTAAACTGCTGTAATCGGAAATCCACCAATCTTCAATAGCAAAAGACAAAGTGTGTTCTTTCCCTTCATTATCGACTAAATAACCTCTGAAAGCTCCTTTGACAACATAACTTTTATGCTGGCAAACAAAACCTGGTTGCACAATAAACTGTCTTTTTTTGACTTTGATGATTTTCAAAAAAGAAGCCAGATGCGTTTTTTCATCATCTGTTAAATCAACATATCTGGAGACATAATCTATAACGGGTTGTAAGTCTTTCATGTAACAAAGATAAATTTTTTGTTTCAGGTTTAAGGTCTAATCGCAAAGTTCGCAAAGGATTACGCAAGGCACGCAAGGAAAAAATAAAACTTAGCGACCTTAGCGTAATCCTTTGCGATCTTTGCGGTTAAGTCCACCCCAACCTGAAACATGAAACCTGAAACAAAATAAAACTATTTTTTTATTTGATTTTCATAACTTTGCAAAATGAAAGAGCAATTAGATTTTCAGGCTTCAGAAGTTGGTATAAACGATTTAAAGCTGAAAGGTTTTAAAGTATACGAAATTAATGGTGATGCAAGTAAAATTCCGACTTATAACCGTAGGGATTTTTACAAAATTTGTATAAATACCAGTAAAAGCCTCGTACATTACGCGGATCGCGGCATTGAGGTTGACGGAACTATTTTGTTCTTTGGAAATCCGTATATTCCGTATTCCTGGGATACCCTTTCACCTTCTTATGAAGGGTATGCCTGTGTGTTTACCGAAGATTTTTTAAAGGTAAAAGACCGTTCAGAAAGTCTTCATGAATCGCCTTTGTTTAAAATAGGTGGTACACCAATTTTTGCGTTAACGCCTGAACATAAAGTGTTTATAGATTCGTTGTTTCAAAAAATGATCGAAGAACAAGAGACAGATTATGTTTTCAAAGATGATTTAATTCGTAATTACATTAATTTGATTTTGCACGAATCAATGAAAATGCAACCATCGGAGAATTTCTTTAAACACAAAAATGCTTCGGCAAGAATCACCTCCTTATTTCTGGAACTTTTAGAAAGACAATTTCCAGTAGAAACAAAAGACCAGCCTCTAATTTTGAAAACGCCACAAGATTACGCTCAAAGTCTTGCAGTACACGTAAACCACCTCAATCGTTCGGTAAAAGAAGTTACCGGAAAACCTACTACAGCCCATATTACTGAACGAATTATCGGCGAAGCCAAAGCTTTATTGCAACACACCGACTGGAGCATTGCAGATATCGGTTACTCACTCGGATTTGAATATCCAAGCTATTTTAATAACTACTTTAAAAGACTTACCGGAACAATTCCGAAATCGTTGAGAATGTAAAATTGTTTCATATTCTTAATTTTTTGTTTGATTATCATTATCCGAGGTAGGTTTTACTAAAGTAAATTTGCATCGAAATAATTAGTATTAATCCTTTATCGGTTTTTTATACACTAAATCTAACTTCTTAAAGCGCATTCTTGCTTTCTGATTTAGTTGTGCCGATAGTAAAAACAAATAATTATGAAAACTTCAGAAAATCAATTAAACGAAATTTTTCCTAATGGCGATTTAGCTTCGGCAGATTACTTTACAGGAAAAGCCTGGGTTAAAATGCTGGTGCCAAACGACCCGGTTCTAAATACTGCAGTTGGTAATGTTGTTTTCGAACCTGGTGCACGAAACAATTGGCATACCCATCCCGGCGGGCAAATTTTGATTGTAACGCGCGGAACAGGATATTATCAGGAAGTTGGCAAACCAATTCAGTTATTGCAAGTAGGTGATGTCGTCAATATTCCCCCCGAACTTAAACACTGGCACGGTGCTTCTCCGGATAGCGAATTTACCCATATTGCCATCAGCACCAATACCCAAACCGGAATTGTAGATTGGTTAGAACCCGTAACCGATGAGCAATACAATAGCTTTAAATAAAAACTAACTCAAAAAATAATTAATTATGTCGACAAATTATGCAGCGGTTATCGAAGAAGGAAAAGTCCCTAATACGTACATGACAGGTGACGTATCTTATAAAAAACAGACCAGCAATATTCATCCTGAAAATACAATGATTAAAGAAGTTACTTTCGAGCCTTGTGCAAGAAGTAACTGGCATATTAATTCAAGTCTTCATTTGCTTATTGCAAAAGAAGGTGTGGGCTATTATCAGGAAAAGGGAAGCGCAGTTCGCTTAATTCATAAAGACGAAGTGATTACAATTTTACCAGGAATTGAACATTGGTATGGAGCAACTCCGTTTAGAAAATTTTCTTATGTAACAATCATAACGGAAATCGACAAAGGGCATGGCATCTGGCTTGACAGCGTTACTGATGAGGAATATCACAGTTTTGGAAGTTAGAGGAATTTGATAATTAGTCAATTAGATAATTAGATAATTAGATAATTAGATAATTAGATAATTAGATAATTAGATAATTCTGGACTTACCTGACCACAATCTTGTCATCCCGAGGAACGAAGGTTCACGCTAGGAACTTCGTTCCTATGCGACTTAGCGCCTTTGTGGCTATTTACCTGAAACAAATAAACTTTAAACAAGAAATTATAATGGAAACAAAAGATATAAAAGCCTTTGGTACAATAGCTGCTGAAGCACCATTAAAAACATTAGACATCAAAAGAAGAGCTGTACAAGCGCATGATGTAGAAATAGAAATTTTATATTGCGGAATTTGCCATTCCGATTTACATTCGGCCAGAAATGAATGGCATGGCACAGTTTATCCAATTGTTCCCGGACATGAAATCGTGGGAAGAGTGGTAAAAGTAGGAGATCACGTAAAGAATTTTAAAGTCGGTGAGTTGGCTGGAGTAGGTTGTATGGTTGATTCCTGTAGAGAATGCGAACAATGTAAAGAAGGTTTGGAACAATTTTGTGATGCCGGAAGTATATTAACTTTCAATTCACCGGATGCACATTTAGGCGGACAAACTTTTGGAGGTTACTCTCAAAGTATTGTGGTGGATGAAAATTATGTATTGCGCATTTCAGATAAATTAGACCTTGCCGGAGTTGCTCCGTTGTTATGTGCTGGAATCACAACATATTCTCCATTAAAACACTGGAAAGTTGGTCCTGGACAAAAAGTAGGAATTGTCGGAATAGGTGGTTTGGGACATATGGGAATCAAATTGGCAAAAGCTATGGGCGCTCATGTGGTAGTTTTTACCACTTCATTGTCTAAAACCGAAGACGCAAAACGTCTAGGAGCTGATGAAGTAGTTTTATCTACAGATCCGGAACAAATGGCGAAACATGCAAGAAGTCTTCACTTTATTTTAGATTGTGTTTCTGCAGAACACAATATCGATTCGTATTTAAATTTATTAAAAGTTGATGGAAATTTAGTATTGGTTGGTGCTCCAATGGAACCACTTCCTGTAACCTCATTCAGTCTTATATTAGGTAGAAGAAGTTTTGCAGGTTCTATGATCGGTGGAATTGCAGAAACTCAGGAAATGTTAGATTTCTGTGCAGAACATAATATTACCGCAGATATTGAAATAATTGGCGTAAATGAAGTAAATGAAGCTTACGAAAGATTACTAAAAGGAGATATTAAGTATCGTTTTGTGATTGATATGGAGTCTTTGAAATAGGAACAAAGGCTCAAAGCAACAAAGGTTCAAAGGTTTCTTTTACTACCTTACTTTTGCAATTGCAAAGAATTAACAGAGAGAGTAAAACCTTTGAACCTTTGTCCCTCTGCAACTTTGCACCTCAAAAGAAAACCCCTTAAGCAATTCAAATCCTAAGGGGTTTTTAAAATAAAATAATAACCAATTAAATTTATTTTACTTTTTGTCTAAATTTTGTTTTAGCATTTTGGCGTGTTCTAAATGCGCGGTCAATCCGGCAATATTATTAGAAGCCCAGGTTCTCACGTCCGCATCTTTTGCATCCTTAGACGCTTTTTCAAGTTTGTTGATTGCTTTTTCGTGACCATCAATCATCATGTCAGCGAATTTTTTATCAAAATCAGCGCCTGATTTTTCGTTTAGTTTTTTATATTCTTCCTGACCATCTTCAGTAAGAGAAGTTGGTAGTGTAAAGTTTTTTGCCTGAGCCAAAGCGCTTACTTCAGAAGCGGCTTTAGTATGATCATCAACTAACATTTTTCCAAATTTTTTCACTTCAGGATTCGTCCCTTTTGTTTGTGCCAGTTTTCCGATTTCGATTTCAGCCAAATTAACTTCAGCCTGATCTACTAAAAATTCAGAATCATCTTCTTTACTGTCTATTGAGTCGAATTTTGCTTCGTTTGCATCTTCAGCCACTTCTTTTGGATCTTCTTGTTTGGTTTCGTTTTTACAAGAATTCAAGAATATAATAATAAGTCCTGCTCCTAAAATTAATTTTCCGGCTAATAGTATCTTTTTCATGATTTTATAGTTTAAATGTTATGTGGTAAAATTATTCAGATGGTATGGAGAATATCTTACAGCATTATTAAATAATGTTACAGGATTTAAATGCATGTTGTAAAAGCAGTATAAATACTTGGTGTTTTAATTTTATTTAGTAGTATACTTGTTTCTATATTAATACAAAATATGGTTTCCAGTAAAGAGGCTATAATTAAAGGTTAATATTAGTTTTTATTTTAAAAAAGTATTAATCTTTTAAAAATAAATTATGAAAAGAAAGGTATTGAATATTCAAGGACTGAATGAGATCAGTATTTTTAATGATGGCTCAGATAGAATATCTTATGCTTATATTAAGGTTATAACAGAATAATCTCAATTCCTGTGAATTGGGATTTTTTTATACCTCACATTTTAAGTTAATTATGAAAATTATTACAAGAATTATATAACGTGTTGAAACTGTTTTATTTTGAAATTTGATATACCAAACATACAATTTTAAACCTAAATTTTTAATCATGCATGCAACAACTAAAAGTGACTATCACGGACTTTTAAAGGAAGGATATAGCAAAGGAAAATCAGCAGAGGTTTCTAATACGAGAGATCCTGATTTAAAGGGTGAAAAAACAAAACCATACGAAGAATGGACCAAAGAAGAATTGTATCAGGAAGCTATAAAAGCAGGTATTCCGGGACGTTCTTATATGAGTAAAAAAAATTTAATTCACTCTTTAAAGAAAAATTAAAAAAATGCTACAGATTCCACAGATTTTGAAGGGAAAATGTTTTTTGAGAAATCTTTTTTAATCTGTGCAATCTGTGGCAAAAACATCCGCTTGACGGGAACTTAAAAAATCTAACAAACATGAATTCAACAGCATCGGCCAAAGCTGAAAAATTAATAAAACAATTAATTAAAACGCCGCATTTGGTGCTGGAAAAATTAGATTTAGTATATGTAAACAATCAGCAATTAACCATTGAAAGATGCAAATTTGAAGAGGGTTTTATTTATAAAAAAAATGGGAGGTGTATTAAGCAAAAAAGCGAATTGAAACGTATTAACAGTTTGGTTTTACCGCCAGCCTGGCAAAATGTACAAATTTCAGAGTTACCAAATGCACATTTACAAGCTATTGGTTTAGATGATAGAAACAGAAAACAATACAGATATCATCCGAAGTGGAATTTGATTAGAAATCAGACTAAATTCTATAAAATAGCAGAATTCGGATCAAAGTTACCCGCCATAAGAAAACAAGTTGATAAAGATTTAGAAAGAAAAGAATGGGGAAGAGAAAAAGTAGTGGCTTTGGTTATCAGATTGATGGAAGAAACCCATATCAGAATTGGGAATGAAAAGTACGCCAAAGACAATAAATCATATGGACTTTCTACTTTACGAAAACGCCATATTAACATTGATAAAAATTCACTCCGATTTGAATTTATCGGAAAAAAGGGAATTCAACACACGATTACAACCAAAAATAAACAACTTATAAAATTAGTAAGTCGTTGTGAGGAAATTCCGGGTTGGGAAGTTTTTAAATATTACGATAAAAATGGTGAAAAAAAGGTTTTAGACAGTCAGATGGTCAATGAATATTTACATACAATTTCTGGTGAATATTTTAGTGCAAAAGACTTTAGAACCTGGGCCGCTTCGATTATATTTTTTGAAACTTTAATGGAAGTAGGAATCACATCAGACGAAAAAGAAATAAAAAAGAATATTCTGGAAGCCTATGATATCACAGCAGCGGCGTTAGGAAATACCAGAAATGTTTGCAGGAATTATTACGTTCATCCTTTGCTGGTTTCGACTTATGAAGATGGTTCCATTCAGAAATATTTTGATAGGGTAAAAAAAAGCCGCAGCAATCAGAAATACTTTTCGAGAACCGAAATTGCTTTTTCTGAGTTAATACAAAATTATCAGCTCAATTTATTGTAAATCAGTACCTATCGAGCTATAAATATAATGTTTAGAGTTAATGTTTATCTTTTAAAAACATGAAATTTGTGTAACAAACAAACAATATTAATTTAAAAATCACGATTATGTTACGTTGGACTGTCATTTTTATTATTCTGGCCATAGTGGCAGGAATATTTGGTTTTGGCGGAGTTGCCGCCGGAGCAGCAAGTATAGCTAAAGTATTATTCTTTATATTCATAGTATTATTTCTTTTATCCCTTATTGGTGGCCGAAGAAGTATTTAGTCTATAGCGCTCAGTAAATTAAAAACGAACTTGAAAACGGCACATATATTTAGGTACATGTGTCGTTTGTATTTTAAAAATAAAAAACAAACAATATGGGAACTCAAAGCGGAGCTTATCAGGATGTTTATATCAAACGAGATGACGAAATGGTAAGTTTAAAAAATGATGTGACAGATTTTTGTGAAAAATATATAAAACCTGTTCATCCTGAAAATTGGGATTGGTCTGTTCGTGATTTTGAAAATCCCGAAAATGACCCAACGATCGATGAGGCGAGAGCAGTAGCGAATGTGGTCTATAAGGATTTGAAAAGTAAGGAAACAGATGTTGATCTCTCAACAATGAATAATGTAAAAGCAATTGAAGCCTATTTGAATCCTGATAGCAAACATGAGGAATTTAATATGGAAGAATTCGCTTTTGCCTTAAAAGTTGAACTGGAACACGGAAGAATAAAGGATGTAAATGTAACTAACAATCATCCGTTCATAACCGCCATGATTGCATTGGCACACATGACAGAGAGTTTAACGTATTACAAAAGATTAAAAGTGATGGAGGCCGAAGGTGAAATTTATGAAATTATGCGTAAAATTGAAACTTCAGATGTGGGTAAGGAAGAATGGTACAAAGAATTAGGCAAAGCCGAACAAGAATTGAACGAAGCCAGAGCAGGATTAGCACAACGCCTGGAAAAAATGGATGATATTCCTACTTTGGAGAAAATTGGAGATTAAACTTGAATTTTTGCATTGACGAAATGACAAGATAACTTAAAAATAGAAAAACCGTTAATTTTAATTAACGGTTTTTCTATTTTTAATTTTAATAGGTTTTAGAATCTTCTGGGATCATTTGCCGGGTAATCATCTTCAGAATCTTCTTCTTCAATTTCGTCCCCTTCAAATTCATCATTGTCATCTTCATCTTCGTCTTCATCATCATCCTGATCAATGTCTTCCAGATCATCAACTTCATTGAAGTCACCGTCTTCGCGTTCACGAATGTCTGACGGATTATCCAGTTCATCAATAGCGGGATCAAGATCAGCATCTACTGCATCGTCATATAAATCATCACTATTATGAATTAGATCTTTTTTAGAGTGAAAATCATCATCCAGATCTTTGATATCCTCCCTGTCATAAAACATTTCATCAGGATTTACCTCATTTGGATTATGACCATTTCTAACCATATATCCGCGTTCTGCGATTTCTGCATTATCGTTATCAGTTTCTTTCATGTCGTCGATATCATACAGTTCTTCATTCATCAGTCTGTTTTTATCGGCGGTATTTGGATTTTGGTTTCTTGGGTCTCTATTACTGGTTGTACTGTTTTTTTGTTCTGTAGTATTCATAATGTAAGTTTTTATAGTATTAGTATTTTACAAATCTAGTGATGAACATGAAGGATTTTCTTATAAGATTTTTAAATGCAATTGTATAATTAACAGGTGTTTAGAATGAAATTTTATCAAACAATGATATAACTACATGAAGATATCAGTAGAGTAATTTTAAAAAATATTAATCCATATAAATTATTATTATGAAAACTGCAACGAATAAAAAAGAAACAACTGCAAAAACTACGACAGCTACAAAGACTGCAACAAAAGCAGGAGTTACAAAACCAAAGTCTGATGCCGCATCAGGATTAACTGAATTATTTGAAGATGGACTAAAAGACATTTATTGGGCTGAAAAAGCTTTGACAAAAGCACTTCCAAAAATGGCTAAAAATGCAACGTCACAAGAACTTATAGATGCCTTAAACAATCATTTGACAGAAACAGAAGGACAAATTAGCCGTTTAGAGCAGGTTTTTGAACTTGCCGGACAAAAAGCTATTGCAAAAAAATGCGATGCAATGGCGGGCTTAATTGAAGAAGGAAACGGAATTCTGGAAGAAACAGAAATTGGTGTTGTTCGTGATGCCGGCATTATAGCTGCCTGTCAGAAAATCGAGCATTATGAAATTGCTACTTACGGTACATTGAGACAATTTGCAGAAACATTGGGAATGTCTGAAGCTGCATCTTTATTAGAGCAAACGCTTGAAGAAGAAAAAGGAGCTGATAAAGCATTGACAATTGTAGCTGTAAACGCCGTAAACTTTGAAGCTGCGGAAGCAAATTAAATTTTTGTTTTTGAAAATACAGTAGAAAGTGCAGTTTTAAACTGCACTTTCTACTTATAAATTTAAAAGCCATATTATGC
Source organism: Flavobacterium sp. Root420 (assembly GCF_001427905.1). Classification (GTDB taxonomy): domain Bacteria; phylum Bacteroidota; class Bacteroidia; order Flavobacteriales; family Flavobacteriaceae; genus Flavobacterium. Next base: position 127,460 of record NZ_LMEF01000001.1, on the reverse strand, counting down.
CCGAAGGCCCATCTATAGTGATATTAAAAGAAGAAGTACAATCATTTTCAGGAAAAAAGATCATCGACGTTTCCGGAAATAGTACTGTTGATATTCAGCGTCTTAAAGACAAAATTATACTGGAGTTTAAAACCTGGGGAAAACATTTTTTAATTTGTTTTGACGGATTTACTGTAAAGATTCATATGCTAATGTTTGGAACCTATCGTGTCAATGAACGAAAGGAAACCCAACCGAGATTAAGTCTGGTTTTTTCTGATGGCGAAATTAATTTTTATACCTGCTCGATAAAAATCCTCGAAGGTGATATTAATGATTACTACGATTGGAGCGAAGATGTGATGAACGATAATTGGGATCCGAAAAAAGCAAAACGAAGCTTGGAAAAACTTCCAAATGAAATGATTTGCGATGCAATGTTAGATCAGAATATATTTGCCGGAGTGGGGAATATCATTAAAAATGAAGTTTTATACCGATGTCGCATTCATCCGGAATCTTTGGTAGGTAAAATTCCGTTTGATCATCTGAATGAAATTATTTCAGAATGTTCTATTTATAGTTTTGAATTCCTGTATTGGAAGAAAAAATATGAATTAAAAAAGCACTGGGAAGCTCATACAAAAACAGTCTGTTTGCGTTGTAATTTACCACTGATAAAAAAATATACAGGTCACAGAAAAAGACGAAGTTTTTTCTGTACCAATTGTCAACAATTACACATATGAAAAATGAAATTCAAATAGGATGCTCCAGCTTTAATAACCGATTTTGGAAAGGCATTTTCTACCCTGAAAACCTGCCTACTTCAAAATGGTTTGACTTTTATTGCCAGCACTTTACTACCTATGAATTTAACGGAAGTTTTTATAGATTTCCAACTGTAAAAGTATTTGAAAATTGGTATAATAAAGCACCGGAAAATTTTACATTTTCAGTCAAAGCGCACAAAGAAATTACGCATATTAAAAAGTTTATTAACTGCGAAGACTTAATTTCTGAATTTTATCAGATTTGTAAACTCGGTTTTAAAGATAAACTCGGTGCAGTTTTATTTCAGTTTCCGCCAAGTTATAAGTTTAGTCCTGAAAATCTGCAGTTAATTATTGAAAACTTAAATCCGGAGTTCAAAAATGTGATTGAGTTTCGACATGAAAGTTGGTGGATTCCAGAAGTTTGGGATGCTTTTATAGCAAACAATATAACATTCTGCAGCGTGAGTCATCCGCAATTGCCTAAAACTATTTTTACTAATTTCCCTTTGGTTTTTGTTAGATTTCATGGAGTACCTAAAATGTTTTATTCGGGTTATGATACTCCCGAATTACTTCAGATAAAAAAAGAAATAGCTTTAAAATCAGGGTTTGTATATTTTAATAATACTGCCAGTGAGGCTGGGATTTTGAATGCTTTGGAATTTAAAAATTTAAAATAAATTCTGATTTTAAGGTACAGTTTGTCATTTCGACGAAGGAGAAATCACATAAAGCTGCTCAAGTCCCGTATTTCAAAAGAATAAATTTTTACATTTTGTATTTATATGTATATTCGTGTTAAATTTTTATTATTTTGAATAGATCAGAAGGCTTTCATACGTATTATATTTATACCATAACAAATAAATATCGAACTGCGTTTTATATCGGTGTAACTAATAATTTAAAACTAAGATTGTTTCAGCATAAAGAAAATGTGGAAGCAAGAAATAAAACATATGCTTCAAATTCAAAGTATAATATTGAATTTTTAGTTTATTATGAAAAGTTTACTTGGATTCACGATGCAATTTCAAGAGAGAAGGAATTAAAAAAGTGGAGAAAAGATAAAAAAATGGCATTAATTAAAGACTTTAACCCTTCATTTGAATTTCTTGATTATCAATTCGGGTAACGCTGTGTGTGCTTAACTAGTGTGATATCTCCTTCGTCGAGATGACAAATTGCGCATAAAAAACCGCAAGGTTCGCAAAGATTTACCCTTGCGAACTTTACGGTTAAATAACTATTCCAATGTTAAATTACCTTGAATTCCGTCATCCATAGTTTTTCCGGTTACAAAAGCGGCAGCCATTTTGGCAATAGCAACCATTTTACCATTTTTGTTGTTCCAATAATAACCATCTGCAGGAACGAATTTTATAACACTTAAATTGGGGTCATCTTCTCCGCCAGGCATCCAGACCTTGACTATAGGATCATATAATTCTTTAATCGTTTCGGGATCGTATGAAATTGTCGCAGTCCCGTGTAAAGTCAGAAATTTATCATTCGGTTCAGAAAAGAAAATTTCAACTTGCGGATTCAAGCTGATTTCTGCATTTTGGCTACTGTTTCTATCTGATAAAAACCAAAGCTGACCCAAATCATCAATTTTCTGTACAGACATTGGTCGTGATTGTAATCGGTATTCATTGTAGGTACAAAACATACATGTTTTTATATTTTCTGCAAGATCTTTTATTTTATCTACAGCAAATTCGTTCGTAAGGTCTTTATGATCTCCCATGACTTTTTATGTTTTAATTAATGATTTTAAAATAGTTAAGCGTATTATTTACTATGCGTTAGAATAGTTTTTGAAAAGACTCAGTTTAGTAAAGTAAAATTGCTTTTTATATATTATTTTAGGTTATATAATTTACTTTATTACTTATGAGATTACAACTCCTAATTTTTAATGTGAGGACTTGTAAACAAAGTAATAAATATATAAATTTGGCCTATCTTTGATGAAAACCTAAACAGTTTTACTTAATACCATGACAAATTTGACGATATTTTACACGGATGATGATGAAGACGATTTGAGCTTTTTTGAAGATGCTGTAGAGTCATTACCAGAAAAAATACAACTAAAAACTTATAATGGAGGAGATAAATTACTTGTAGCAATTTACAATCCGCCTCCTACACCACACGTCGTTTTTTTAGACCTGAATATGCCCGGAAAAAATGGTTTTGATGTTTTGACAGAACTGAGAAATTCAGAGAAAAAGGATATTCCTGTTATCATTTTCTCAACATCTAATGAACCGGGAATTATTGAAAAATGTCGTTTGTTAGGGGCCAATTTATTTATAACGAAGCCCGTTTTAATGAAAGATATTGTAAAATCTATCGAACATGCCTTAAGGATTAATTGGAAAGAATTTGTTCCGGACACTAAAAATTTTGTGTACAAATCGTAAAACATAAAAGAATTTAAACTTCTATAAAAACACATAAGTACTAATGCTTATGTGTTTTTTATTTTTTTATAATTCAGGCAGATAAATCTCAAAAGTTGCACCATTTCCTTTTTCACTGTGCGCTGTAATAACACCTTTATGGTTTTCAACAATTTTTTTTAAAATTGCTAAACCAATTCCCGTCCCTGAAAACTCACTTTCGGTATTTAATCTCTGGAAAACTTCAAAGATTCTCTCTTTATATTCATCAGCAAAACCAATTCCGTTATCAGAAATAGTCAAATGATAATATATTTTTTCGGGATAAGTAACCGGAATTCCAATCTCTTTTCCTTTAATTAAAACTCCTTATATTGAATTGAATTGATTTCGCCTTTTTTAATTGAGGCAAGATTTAAATCTATTGAGTTAATTTTATTTGGTATCAATGATGAAATTTGATAAAACAAAGATTTACAAAACAATCTCGTTTAAAACTTAAGTCATGAAAAAAGAACAAAAACACGAAACCGATTATATTAAGAAATATCAGGAAGAGGGTTACACTGCAAATTTTTTGTTTGAAAACGGATGCTTATTAGACTCAGAAACAAAATACGCTTATAAACCACAAGAAATTTTTATAGTTGCCCATCATCGTTACGAAGGTATGAGCAATCCTGACGATATGTCTATTTTATATGTAATAGAAACCAGTGATCAAAAAAAAGGAACTCATTTAATAGGATACGGACCAACGGCAGATTTAGAAGAAGCGGAATTCTTTAAAAACATTCCGGAGGAAAATTATTCTGTTAATGCAGATATCCATAAACTTACATAAGATAATTTAAGTAGGTATTTTTATTTTGCTGAGAAGCAGCTGTTTTCGGATTTTTCTGAAGACAGCTGTTTTTTTTTGAGGTGCAAAGGTTCAGAGGTACAGGGGTTCAAAGGTCATTAAATTGTGGGTGTTGCCTCTATTTTTTTTAGTTTTAATTACAAAACTAATAACCTTTATTACTCAAGCCTTAACCTTTGTGTCTTTGCATCTATGAACCTTTGCACCTTCCTCCTAATAATTATGAAAATTCTCTCCGTAATTGTGTAATAAATTGATTTGCAATATGTACGAACTTTGAAATATCAAAATAACAAAGTAAAAACCAAAAATAGGTTTGTAGTACATTATACTAAACCACTTTTATTTAAACCAGAACCAACATGAAAAAACTATACTTAAATACTGGAGGATTCAATACTGTTTTTAATGATCTTAAAGAAAGTCTTGATGGAGAATTATCAGTAAGCAACAATGAATACACATTAAATATAAAATCAAAATGGGCAAGAGGAACAATCAAAGCGGTACGTTTTGAAAAAGAAATGTCATACCTTAATTTTGATCTTGTATTTAATCACGATGTAACTTTAAGTATAGAATCGATTCAAACGGCTCCTGTATTTTTTGCTTACTGCGAAAAAGGAACCTTAACGCATAGTTTTGGTGCGAATGGAACTCAAAGAAAAATTAAAAAGAATCAGACAGCGGTTTTAAATAATACATCCGTTATAAATAGTGTGTTGTTTTTTGAAAGCCATAAACCTATTCAGTTTTCATTAGTAGGAATACCGACAATCGCTCCTGTTGAAGATAAAATCAAAATGGTTTCTCAACTTAAAAAAAGATTCACTGCAGACTCTGGACAGTTTTTATACATCGGAACTAAAAATCAAAAAATTGTCGAAAAATTACAAGAACTAAATAATATCCCTCAAAAAGGAATTGTTAAAAATTTACTTCAAAAAAGTATCCTAAACAGTATTTTAGAGATAGAGATAGCCCAGCATAGTTACAATTACATGAGAACTTTTGAGCCAATAATGAATTTAGCGAACAGACAAATTAATGAAATCAGGAGAATTTCGAATCTTAATTTTGCAGATGTAATTAGCGCAGCTGGTTTAGCAAGCCGAAATTATCTGCCGCGTATTTTTAAAGAAAAATATCACTTTTCATTTAAACCATACAATCAAAAATTAGCTAGCTAATAAGCATCACATATACTTAACTTACTATTATGAAAAACAGCTTTTATAACGAGCTGTTTTTTTTGTGCTATTTTGAAATGGCACACGGATAATACAAATTTGGTAACATAGAACGCGGATGACACGGATCTAGGCGGATTATAGCTGTTTTTAAGTTATCAAAGGCATATGATTTAAGTTGCCCTTTTTTGTCATCCCGAGGAACGAGGGATCACACGCGTAACTCGACAAAGATTGGTGACTTCTGAACGGAGTTTCTAGTGTGATCCCTCGTTCCTTGGGATGACATACAAGACGAAAAAACTCAGAACCTTAGTATCTCAGAACCTTAGCACCTTTCAAGATTCTTTCTCATAATAAATAATAAAATAAACCATAAGAAGGTTCAAACAAAAAGAAACACTGTTGGTAATTATTATAGGAAGATCATTTTTGAGAATGCCATAGATAATCCACACCATAATTCCGAAAGTAAGGATACTAAAGGTTTTTAGCGAAATCGCCTTAACTTTTTTAGTTCTCCAAACTTTCAAAATCTGGGGAATGACGGATATTGTAACACAAGTTCCTGCAAACAATCCTATTAGGTCGATATAGTTCATTTTTTAAAGTTGCTAAGATTCTAGGTGGCTAAGTTTTCAATCTAAGTTTTCAATCTAAGTTTTCAATCTCAGTCTCAGTGCTCAACTTGAAACCTGAAACCTGAAACAAAAACAAACCTTTGAACCTCTTTTCACCCTCCTACGAGTTCTCCACCATTAATATGAATAAATTGTCCGGTAATATAACTGCTGTCTTCGCAGGCCAGGAAAACATAAGCAGGTGCAACTTCCGAAGGTTGTCCGGCTCTTTCCATTGGATTGTCTTTTCCGAAATCGGCTAATTTGTCAAAACTGGCAACAATCAAGGGTGTCCATATTGGGCCTGGAGCAACGCCATTTACTCGTATTTTCTTTTTGGCAAGCATGGTGGATAACGATCTGGTAAAACTCACGATAGCACCTTTTGTACTTGCATAATCCGCTAAATGTTCACTACCGCGATAGGCTGTAACAGAACTTGTATTAATAATAGTGTCACCTTCTTTTAAAATCGGTAATGCTGCTTTTGTGATATAGAAATACGGATAAATATTAGTTTCAAAAGTTTTATGAAGCTGTGAAGCGGTTATTTTTTCCAGTTCATTTTGAGGAAATTGTGTTGCGGCATTATTGACTACGATATTTAGTTTTTTGAAATGGCTATGACATTTTTTTACAGCGCTTTTGCAGAATTTTTCATCTTTCAAATCACCGCTTATTAGTAAACATTCTTGTCCTTCTTTTTCTATTAAAGCCTTAGTTTCAAGTGCATCTTTATCTTCTTTAAGGTAAACAATGGCAATATTGGCACCTTCTCTGGCAAAATGAACCGCCACACTTCGTCCAATTCCACTATCGCCTCCGGTTATAAAAGCAACCTTCCCCAATAATTTGCCACTTCCCTCATAATTTTCTCTAATAATTTCCGGCTCAGGATACATCATATGTTCGTTTCCCGGAAGGTTTTGTTTTTGTTCCGGAAATGTTTTTGTCTTTTTCATAATTCATAATTTAAACCATTATTTAAGCCCTAAAATAGAAAGAGATAACACAATAGGTTGACTGAATTGAATTTAAGATTGTCTCAATAAAAAATATTTGCAACATGAATATTTCTGTAAAATTGAGAGATGGGAATTATGTAACTATTTTTTTTCCCGGTAAAATAGTCTGCATTAAAATTTTTATAAATTTGGAAGTTACACCGAAACGGTAATCAACGTTTCGGATTTCATAAACAAACAAATTTTATCTGAATCGAATTTTAAAATAACAATTTTAATTCATAACGCTTTACCCTAACAGCATGGTATTAATTGTAGACGATATAAGAGCAAATATAATTGCCTTAAAAAAGACATTAGAATTGCACGATATCGATGTTGACACTGCTGAATCAGGAGAGGAAGCCCTGAAGAAAATCCTCAAGACGAATTATTGTCTGATTATAATGGACGTTCAGATGCCCGGACTTGATGGTTTTGAAGTTGTTAAAATTCTTTCTGGAAACAAACGCACTAAAGACATTCCGGTTATTTTTCTCTCGGCATTAAACATCGAGAAAAAATACATTTTTAAAGGTTATGAAACCGGTGCAGTAGAATATATTACAAAACCTGTAGATTCTGATTTACTTATTCTTAAAGTAAAAACATTCATAAAAATTTACGAGCAGCAAAACGAATTAAAAGGCATGAAAGACCTTCTTTATAAAGAAATAAAAATCAGGAAGGAAGCTCAGGATAACCTTGAAATTAAGATAGCCGAAAGAACCAGAGAACTGGTTGCAAAAAATGAAGAACTGGAGCTAAGAAACCATGAACTTCAGCAATTTTCCTGGGTAGTTTCTCATGATTTGAACGAGCCTATTCGAAAAATTCAAATCTTTATAAAAATCATTAAGGAGCTTTATCTGACTGCTGATGAAAAAGCAATCGATTATGTGGATCGAACGATTAAATCGGCAGAAAGAATGCAGACTCTAATTACCGATTTGCTGGCGTACTCAAGATTGTCATCACAAGTAAAACCAGAAACCACCGATTTAAATGAGGTGCTTCAGGAAGTGCTTTCGGATTTTGATTATCTCATTGAACGAAAAAATGCAACGATCAAAACCACTGAACTTCCAACGATAGACAGTATTCCGAGTCAGTTGCGACAGGTTTTCCAAAATTTAATTGGAAATGCACTTAAATTTTCCGGAAATACCGATAAACCATTAATCGAAATTACATCTGAAATCATTGCAGAAAAATCGTTTGAAAGCCCAGTTTCGGCAGACGGAAAATTTTGCAGAATTGTAGTTAAAGATAACGGAATTGGTTTCGATGAAATTTACCTTGATCGTATATTTATTATTTTTCAGAGTTTAAACGACCGACAGAAATACGAAGGAACCGGAATTGGTCTGGCAATCGCCAAAAAAATCATCGAAAAACACAACGGAATAATCACGGCAAAAAGTAAAATAGGAGAAGGTGCAAGTTTTATTATTGTCCTGCCTTTACACTACGAATAATTATAATTTATAAGATGAAGAATAACTTTAAACGGAATTTATTAATCAGTTCATTTGTTTCATTAGTAGTATTAATGATTAGTTCTACTGCTTCTTATCTGAGCATCAAAAGCCTGCTAGATAGTAACTTTTGGGTAAAACATACTCAGGAAGTAATTTATAATCTAAACGAAGGTTCAGCAATACTTACAGAGGCGCAAACCAGTATGCGTGGTTATTTGATTACGGGCAACGAGCAATTTGTAGAAAGATATGAAGATTCTGAAAGAAGGTCTAATTATTATTTTGATAAATTAGAGAAGCTTATCGTTGATAATCCTTCACAGCAAAAACAATTAGCGACATTAAAAGAGCTGAGATCTAATTTCTTTAAGTATTTAAACAATCAGATTGTTAAAAAACGGATAGGCAAAAATGTGCTTTATTTTGATCTCGACGAAGGGAGAAAGATGATGGATGAATTGCGCAATCACATTAAAATTATTGAAACTACTGAACAAGCGCTTTTAAAACAAAGAAATGAAACTTCAGATCGTTACGGTACTTATAGTATTATATTGATTATCGTTGCTTTTGTAGTAGCATTTATTATTTCGATTGTCTTTTTATTAAGAATTCTAAAAGATTATAGTGAACGTTTAGTACTTCAAAACGAATTAGAGAAAAAAGATAGGGAAATTGCTGAAAGAATTGAGGCAATTAGTATGATTGCCAGTAATATTTCCAGTGGAAACTATGATATTCGTGTAGATGATACGCAAGCTGATGCATTGGGAAGTGTAGGTGAATCTCTTAATAATATGGGAGTTTCATTAAAATCATCTTTTGAATTGTTATCCCAGAAAGAATGGATGCAAACCGGAGTTGCAAATCTAAATAATGTGATGCTAGGCGATAAAACCCTTCAAAAATTATCAAAAGATGTTATCGAATTTTTATGCCATTATACCAACAGTAGTGCCGGGGTTTTGTATGTGTTAGAAGGAGATGAACTTTATTTTTCAGGTGGCTACAGCTACATTCCGGGCAAAAATAGGGAGCGTATTCAAAAAGGAGAAGGTTTAATAGGACAGGCTATTGTTTCAAAAGAATTACTTGAATTAAAAACATTGTCACCAGAGGATATTCAAATTAATTATGCGTTAGGTCAAATAAAACCAACTCATATTGTAGCTCTTCCGTTGTTGGATACAAAGGTTGAAGGCGCTCTTGAGCTAGCGAGTGTTTACGGATTTTCTGATCTCCAAATAGAGTATTTAAAGACGGTTTCAAACAACATTGGAATTGCGATTAAATCAACTCAAAATAGAAAACGAGTGATGGAGCTGTTAGAAGAAACTAAATCACAATCAGAAGAATTACAGGCGCAACATACAGAGATGGAAGCTATAAATGCGGAACTAGAAGCGCAAACAGAAAAACTTCAGGCATCAGAAGAAGAACTTAGAGTTCAACAGGAAGAACTGGAGCAAACCAACGAAGAATTATCTGAAAGAAGTGTTTTATTGGAAGAAAAAAACAACGAAATTCAGAAAAAATCTGAAGCATTAGAATTGACAACTCGTTATAAATCAGAGTTTCTTGCCAATATGTCCCATGAATTGAGAACACCACTTAATTCAATTTTACTTTTAAGCCGATTATTATCTGAAAATAACAATAAGAGCATGGTTCCTGAGGAAATTGAATTTGCAAAAGTGATTCAGAGCTCCGGAAATAGTTTATTAGGATTAATCGATGAAATTCTGGATTTATCTAAAATTGAAGCCGGAAAAATGGAGCTTGAATTTTTAGACGTTTCGACCAAAGAAATTACAGATAACTTATGGAATCTCTTTAGCCATATGGCCAAAGAGAAAAATATTAAGTTTGAAATCATTGCTGATGAAGCGCCAATTGTCATCAAAACAGACAAAATGCGTTTGGAGCAGATTCTTAAAAACCTGATTTCAAATGCTATTAAATTTACAGATAAAGGATCTGTAAGTTTAGAAATTAAGGTAAATACAGACGATGATAAAATTATCTGTTTTATTGTAAAAGATACCGGAATTGGAATCCCATTAGGCAAACAGCCTTTAATTTTCGAGGCTTTTCAACAAGCAGACGGTTCAACCAAACGTAAATACGGAGGAACCGGTCTAGGATTGTCAATTAGTCGTGAACTGGCCAAATTACTAAGAGGAGAAATTATTCTTCATAGTAAAGAAAATGAAGGAAGTACTTTTACTCTGTGCATTCCGGTTTATGGATCCAGCATTAAAAATGTAGAAATAGAAAAAGCGCCGCCATTAGAAATTGTAGCGTCAGAAGAAGAGGAGAATACAGAAAAGCCTAAAAACAAATATTTAAGTGCGGTAATTCCTGATGAAATTGAAGATGACAGAAATTCAATTGTAGAAGGAGATAAAGTAATTTTGATTGTAGAAGACGATATTAATTTTGCAAAATCACTTTTAAATTTTACCCGTAAAAAAGGCTATAAGGGAGTTGTTTCTGTTAGGGGAGATTATGCCTTAAATTTTGCTTTGCTATACAAACCTGTTGGTGTTTTATTAGACATAGAACTTCCTATAAAAAGTGGCTGGGAAGTTTTGGAGGAAATGAAAAACAATTCTCAAACCAAGCATATTCCGGTACATATTATGTCTTCTCATAAATTGAAACAGGAAAGCTTATTAAAAGGGGCGGTAGATTTCTTAGATAAACCGGTGGCTTTTGATAAAATTCCGGAAGTTTTTATTCGAATAGAAAGTATCATTAATAAAGAAGCGCAAAAAGTACTTATCATAGAAGATAACCCAAAACATGCCAAAGCATTGTCCTTTTTCCTAGAAACATATAATATCAATTCTGAAATAAAAAGTGAAGTTTCGCAAGGATTAGAAGCACTGAATAAAAAAGAAATTGACTGTGTTATTCTGGATATGGGAATTCCGGATAAACAAGCCTATGAAATTTTAGAAGGAGTAAAGAAAAATCCGGGCCTCGAAAACCTGCCTGTAATTGTTTTTACAGGAAAAAGTTTGTCTATTAAGGAAGAAGTCAAGATTAAGAAATATGCCGATTCAATTATTGTAAAAACGGCACATTCGTATCAAAGAATGCTTGATGAGGTTTCTCTTTTTCTTCATTTGGTTGAAGAGAAAAAAGATTCAAAAGATAAAAAAGAAAGTCATAAAAAGCTAAATTTACTTAATAATATCCTATTCGAGAAAAAGGTATTAATTGTAGACGATGATGTTCGTAATATTTATTCGTTGACAAAAGCTTTAGAAGTCTTTAAAATGAATGTAATTACCGCTTTTGACGGAAAAGAAGCAATCAAAATTCTAGAAGAACATCCGGACACAGACATTGTGTTATTAGATATGATGATGCCAAACATGGACGGTTACGAAACAGCCGAAAAAATACGCAGCATGCCTAAATTCCTGAATTTACCACTGATTGCTGTTACAGCAAAAGCGATGACAGGGGACAGGGAAAAATGTATAAAAGCCGGAGCGTCAGATTACATAACAAAACCAGTAGATATTGATCAGCTGCTTTCGTTATTGCGAGTGTGGCTGTACGACAAAATATAATTAAAAAAGTTTTGCCACAGATTTCACAGATTAAGAACTCTTTTTAAATCTTTTAATCTGTGACAAAAAAAATAAAAACAAACCAAATTAAAAGCAGGCGAATATGAATAAAAAAAGACTCTTAATTATTGATGATGATTCTAGAAATATTTTTGCTTTAGAAAACACTTTACGTGCCAGATCATTCGATTGTTTGTCTTGTTTAAGTGCCGAAGAAGCTTTAAAATTATTAGAATCCGAAGAAGAAATTGATGCCGTATTAATCGACATGATGATGCCGGAAATGGACGGGTATGAAGCAATTCCACTAATAAAAGCGATTCCGTCACGACGGTTGACTTATGTTGTAGCGGTAACTGCCCAGGCGATGACGGGCGATAAAGAAAAATGTTTGGAGGCTGGGGCAGATGCGTATATTTCGAAACCAGTAGATGTAGATAAATTGCTTCAGGTGCTGAAGGAAATATGAAATGAGTTATGATTGAGGATATTGAGTTAGAAACACTTATAAATGATGTTTACGAATATTATGGTTTTGATTTTGGAAGTTATTCGAGAGCTTCACTGAAAAGACGTGTAAACAGAATCTATCATTTAGATGGATTTACCCATTTTCATGAGTTTCTTTCCAAAGTTCGATATGATCCCGAATATTACAAAAGAATGGTAGACGAAATCACAGTAAATGTAACCGAGATGTTTCGCGATCCTGCTTTTTATACCGTTTTGCGAAAAGAAATTTTACCATTGTTAGGAACCAAGCCTTTTATCAGATTATGGCATGCGGGCTGTTCTACGGGAGAAGAAGTATATTCGATGGCTATTATGCTAAAAGAAGCAGGTTTACTTCATAAATCGCTTATTTATGCGACAGATATCAATGCTTCGGTATTAGAAACAGCCAAAAAAGGGATTTTTCCGCTTCGAATGATGAAAGAATATTCAGAAAACTATCGTGATGCGGGTGGTCTGGAAGATTTTTCAAGTTATTATACTGCTAATTATGGTATCGCCAAATTTAATGAAGAACTCGCTGAAAAGATGGTTTACTCACTGCATAATTTAGTATCAGATACTTCATTTAATGAATTTGACCTGATTTTATGCCGCAATGTTTTAATTTATTTTGACAATGATCTTCAAAAAAGAGTCATTAATTTATTTGATGAAAGTTTGGCCGTATTAGGATTTCTTGCTTTAGGGACAAAAGAAACTATAAAATACTCGATTTCTACAACTAAATATAAACAGTTTGATAAAGAAAAGATATGGAGAAAAGTGAAGTAATATCGGGCTGTAAAGTGGTGATAATAGGAGGATCAGCAGGAAGCCTCAACGCCTTAATGCAAATCTTACCGGAATTACCGATATTAAATGGTTTTGCAATCGTAATTGTGGTGCATCGAAAAAATACCGACGAGCAGACACTCGAAGATTTAATTAGTTTAAAATCAAGTGTGCCATTAAAAATTGTTGAAGATAAAACACCATTAGTTCCGGGTTTTGTTTATGTTGCGCCTTCAAACTATCATTTATTATTTGAGAAAAATGACTTGCTGGCATTGGATACTTCTGAAAAAATAAATTTTAGCAGACCTAGTATTGATGTTTCTTTTGAATCAGCTGCAGAAATTTATGGAGAAGCTTTAGTAGGTATTTTGTTATCTGGTTCAAATACTGACGGAACTGTGGGATTACAGGCTATTCAGGCTCATGGAGGCACTGTTGTTGTTCAAAGTCCGTTGGCGGCTGAAATGCCTTTCATGCCAAACAATGCCATCTTGTATACAGAACCACATTTTATTTTACAAAACCACGAAATCCTAAGATTGATTGTTTCCATCAACAACCCTAATAATTAATTTTTAGATTTTGGTGCTTCTTCCTCAGGTAAAATAACACGGTTTAATTCGGTTTCTTTTTCTGCTTTTTTCCTGGCTGCTTTTCCACGTCCGATTGGTATTCCGGCTGTTACATACAAAGATCTGTTGAATTGTTCAGGACCGTCTCCCTTCATTACCGGAACCAATCCGTAGTAATATTGAACCGTCATATTCAATCCGTTTCCAACATTCATATGATAACCGGCACCAAGCGCAATCCCAGCATCGATTACATGTATTTGGTCTCTGATATTGTGTTTATAAACCACATCATCACCATCGTATTCTTTACGGAATTTGTCAAAAGCTTTGGCTAATAACCCTAATTGCGGCCCCGTTTTTAAATAGATATTATTTTTGAACTGATATTTAATCAAAATAGGAACATTAAAATAACGGATTTCACGATCCACTTTTCCGCCTGCAAAGGTATTATCCAAATTGGCATCTCCTAAAGAATAAACCGGCATACCATGAGCTCCCATTGGAGATTTTACAATAACGCCGGTATTAATCATCCAGGCTGGATTTTTTTTAGATCGGATATCAAAATAAAATCCAAGGTTAAAACCCACTTCGGTACCCGAGGTTTCCATATTTGAAATCGTCGAAAAATTGACACCGCCATCCAAACCAAATTCTAAAAAAGGAGAATTCAGTTTGTCTCCAAAAAGCAAGGAAATTAAAACTTGTGATTGGGCTGATGTAATACAAAAGAAAGCAATAAATAATAGTAAACCTTTTTTCATATTAATTGATTTAAAGTCCAAAACGATACTGAAGACCTCCTAAAACTTGTGTACGGCTTCCTAAAAAAAACACTTCTGCACGAAGCATAATATGTTTATTGTATTGAAATTGAGTACCAATCAGAAAATTCCACATGTCTTTAGGTCTTTTTTGCAGTGAATATTGCACTGACGAGGAATTGGATGTGCTTAAAGTTCCATCCATGGTTGTCAATATATTTCCGGCACTTTCAAGTGCTCTGTTGGCAGTATTATGCTTTGCAACATTGCTAAAAGTCGCAACTTGTGACCAATTATTATCAGCATCGGGAAATGTCAGGCCTGATTGTTAGCGCACCGGCCTCAACTGAAGATTTATCAAAGCGTACAATTTCATCTAAATTATATTGAGGACCATGATTAAAACCGACTTCTAATTCGCTTATCACTATCTCAGAATCCTGCCAGAAATAATTTATTGAAAGCCCTGCAGAATAGGGCAATTTATAGCCTTTTTGAGCAACTTTTTCTCCCCAGATTGGTAAGGCATATGGATATTCTTCAACTTTAAGGCTATCTTTTAATTGTTCATTTTTTTACCAACTATTTTATCGGTATAAACCTGACCGAAAATTTGCATGCTAAAGAATAATAATGTGGCGGATATTAGCGTATTATATTTCATTGACTTGTAGTGTTAAAATTAATTAATAAAACTGTTTAGAAAAAATAGAGACTAATGTTATTATTATAAGAAATGTGTACTTATGTTTTTGTATTATAGTGGAATAAGATTTTTGTGCTTTAAAATTAGAACTAGGTGTAGTATGTTAATTATTGTTAAAGTTAAGTAGATTTTCTTACTATTTCTGATCTTTTTTTAGAAAGTAAAATTTTAAATAAAAAATGTTTAACCAAATTTGATTGAAAAATTTAGCTGACTACGAATATCATTTTCAATTATTTAGATTTTTAGTATAAGAAATAAATAGTATTTTTACAATCATGAAATGGATCGCTATATTTTTGTCAATTTATTTGATGGCACTTTCAAATATGCCTTGTGCAGATATGGAAGTGGATAGCGCTATGCATAAAACTGCCCAATTTTCATCAGAAGCAAATCATTCCCATGATAAGGACAACGACTTATGTTCTCCATTTTGTGCCTGTAATTGCTGCGGAGCCCAGGTTTTAAGTTATCAGATTTCTGAAACTATTGATTTTCCGGTAGCTTTTACCATTATTTCAAAAGCTTTACCCAATTATAATTCTGTTTTTGCTTCCAATTTCTACGGAAGCATTTGGCAGCCTCCTCAAATAGCATAATGATGCCCTTCCCGATACTTATCGGGAATCGGTAAGAGCGTTGTGGATTTTCCGCAAAATGAACAGACAAACCTTGTCTGATTTCTCACGTCATTATAGAATCAAATGTTAGATAAAATTATACAGTTCAGTATAAAGAATAAGTTCTTTATACTGCTATTTACCCTTGTATTAATTGCCTGGGGAAGTTATTCGCTTAAAAATTTACCGCTGGATGCTTTGCCGGATGTTACCAATAATCAGGTGCAGATCATCACAACAGCGCCAACTTTGGCCAGTCAGGAAGTGGAACAATTAATTACTTATCCACTCGAACAGGCTGTAAAAACAGTTCCAAATGTTATAGAACTCCGCAGTATTTCTCGCTTCGGATTGTCGGTTGTAACTGTCGTTTTTGAAGACGATGTCGATATTTATTGGGCCAGAGAACAAATATTTCAACGCTTAAAACAAGCCGAAGAAAATATTCCGGCTTATGCTGGTTCTCCTGAATTAGCACCCATTACCACAGGTTTGGGAGAAATTTATCAATATGATGTTTATGCCAAAAAAGGGTATGAAAATCAATTTGATGCCGTCAAATTAAGAACGATTCAGGATTGGATTATTATTCCGCAGTTACAGGGAATTAAAGGTGTTGCCGATATCAGTACATGGGGAGGAAAACTGAAACAATACGAAATTGCAGTCAATCCAAATACGCTTAATAGTCTTGGAGTTACCATTACCGAAATTTTTGATGCGTTAGAAAAGAACAATCAAAATACAGGTGGGGCTTATATTGAAAAAGATCAGTATGCCTATTTTATCCGCGGCGTCGGAATGGCAAAAGGAATTAATGATCTTGGAAATGTGGTAGTAAAAAACCGAAACGGCTCGCCCGTTTTAGTTCGTGATGTTGCCGAAGTCCGGGAAGGAATTGCGTTGCGTTATGGCGCTTCAACCAAAGATGGAAAAGGAGAAATTGTTTCAGGATTGGTTTTGATGTTAAAAGGAGAAAACTCCAGCGCAGTAGTCAACCGAATCCATGAAAGAATGATTCAGATTAATAAAAGTCTTCCCGAAGGAGTTGTGGCCGAAGCTTTTATTGATAGAGGAAAACTGGTTGATAATGCTATTGGAACAGTGACTAAAAACCTTTTGGAAGGTGCCTTAATCGTCATTTTTGTACTGATTTTGTTTCTTGGGAATCTTCGCGCCGGATTGATTGTGGCTTCTGTGATTCCCTTGGCGATGCTTTTTGCTGTGATTTTGATGAATGCCTTTGGCGTAAGCGGAAACTTAATGAGTCTGGGAGCGATTGACTTCGGAATTATTGTCGACGGAGCTGTTATTATTGTCGAAGCCACAATGCATCATCTCCAAAAAATCAAAAATAAAAAAGAGCTTTCTCAGGAAGAAATGGACATTGAAGTGTATAATTCGGCTTCAAAAATCAGGAATAGCGCTGCCTTTGGTGAAATCATTATTTTAATAGTTTACCTGCCAATTCTGGCTTTAATTGGTACCGAAGGTAAAATGTTCAAGCCAATGGCGATGACAGTTGGTTTCGCAATTGCTGGTGCTTTTATACTTTCGCTGACCTATGTACCAATGATCAGCGCCATGTTTCTATCTAAAAAAACAGAACACAAAGAAAACTTCAGCGACCGGATGATGCGTTGGTTCGAATCCATTTACACCCCTTTTTTAAATAAAGCCTTGCAGTTTAAAAAAGTGGTTTTAGGAATTTCTCTCGGGTTTTTTGTTTTGGCCTTTATCATTTTCCAAAATATGGGAGGCGAATTTATCCCAACAATTGAGGAAGGTGATTTGGCTATCAATGCTACAATTATGACCGGAAGTTCGCTTACGCAGATGGTAGAAACGACTACTAAATATGAGAAATTATTAAAGGATAAATTTCCTGAAATCAAAACGATTGTAACGAAAATAGGAAGTGGAGAAATCCCCACCGATCCTATGCCGATTGAAAGTGGAGATTTAATTATTGTTCTAAAAGACAAAAAAGAATGGAAAGGCAAATATCATAATTGGGAAGATTTGGCCAATGCCATGAAAGAAGAAATGGAAATTATTCCGGGAGCTAATATTGAGATTTCACAGCCGATTCAGATGCGTTTTAACGAACTAATGACCGGAAGTCGAAGCGATATTGCTATTAAGATTTTTGGTGATGATTTAGAAATCCTCGACGCCAAAGCAGCTGAGTTAATTTCGAAAATTAAAAATATTGAAGGAATCGGTGATTTAAAAGCAGATAAAGTAACAGGTTTACCTCAAATTACAATCAAATACGATTACAATAAAATCGCTTTATACGGACTCAATATTTCAGATATCAACCAGATTATTCGTTCCTCATTTGCGGGCGAAAGTGCCGGTAAAATCTATGAAGAAAGCAAAAGATTTGATGTTGTGGTCCGAATGAATCAGGACAATCGCGCTGATATTAACGATGTCAGCAATTTGTTTATTCCGCTTCCAAACGGTCAGCAGGTGCCGCTTTCTCAGGTCGCTTCTGTAGAGTATGAACAAGGCCCTGTTCAGGTGACGCGTGAGGACGGAAAACGCAGAATTTCAGTAGGTTTGAACGTTCGAGGACGCGATATCAAAAGTGTTGTGGAAGAAATTCAGCAAAAGCTAGATCAGAATTTTAAGCTTCCTGCTGGTTATTATGTAACGTATGGCGGGCAGTTCGAGAATTTAATTGAAGCCACAAAACGACTTTCGGTTGCGTTGCCAATTGCATTAGGATTAATATTGATTTTGCTGTATCTGACTTTCAACAGTTTTAAACAAGCCGGATTGATTTTTACCGCAATTCCGTTATCGGCAATTGGCGGTGTTTTTGCGCTATTACTGCGTGGAATGCCGTTTAGTATTTCTGCGGGAATTGGTTTTATAGCCTTATTCGGAATTGCCGTTTTAAACGGAATTGTTCTGATTTCGTATTTCAATCAATTAAAAGCAGAAGGAATAGAGGACCCGCTTCAAAGAGTCTTAATCGGAACCAAAACCAGATTGCGTCCGGTTTTAATGACCGCGGCCGTAGCTTCGTTAGGATTTTTGCCAATGGCTTTGTCCACAAGCGGCGGGGCAGAAGTACAAAAACCTTTGGCAACCGTTGTTATTGGAGGTTTAGTTTCAGCAACATTATTGACGTTAATCGTTTTGCCGATTCTGTATTTGATGCTGGAGAAATTTGGCAGAAATGAGATAATTAGATAATTTATTACTGCCTGTAAAATAATTCCTCTCGCAGATTCAGCTGATCTGGCAGATTAATTTAAAAGAATCAAAAAAAATCTGCGAGATCTGCGAGATCTGCGAGAAATAAAAATTAAAAACATGAAAACACTATATAAAATAAAGACACATCGGCTTGCGAACCTTGCGAAAAAAACCTTGCGCGCTTTGCGGTTAAGTGCATTCCTATTGGTGAGCACGTTAACATCGGCGCAAGCCAAAATATCTTTAGAAAAAGCAATAGAACTTGCCAAATCAAACAACATCGATTTAAAAATTGCCGATAAAGAAATCGAAAAACAAACCATCCTAAAAAAGACCGCATTTCAGGCAGACCCGGTTCAGGTGCAATATCAGGGCGGACAATTCAATAGTGCCGATTTTGATCATAATGTTTCAATTCAACAATATTTCCCCATCGGGAATATCACAAAAGCAAATCGTCAATTACAGGAAGAATTGGTAAAGCTAGCCGAGAAGCGAAAAGCTTTATCGTCTTATGAAATTGAAAAAGCGGTTACATTGGCCTATTATCAATATTTATACGGTGTTTCGATTCAGAAATTAAACTCAGAATTAAATGCGATTTACACCAAATTTCTAAAAAATGCCGAATTACGTTTTCAAACCGGAGAGAGCGGAAACATTGAAGTGATCAGCGCTAAAGCGAAAGTAAAAGAAATTGAAACGCAGAAAGCACAATTAGAATATGATCTGGTAATTTACCAAAAACAATTGCAATTTTTTGTTCAGACCGATGAAAACATAATTCCCGATGAAAAAACGCCTTTGCACTATTCTGTTGTAAAACAAGAAGAAAATTCAAAAGCAGAAGGTTTACTGACGGATTATTATCAACAGCAGATTTCCGTTTATCAAAAGGAAACCAATACATACAAAGCGTTGCGAACACCTAAAGTAGGATTGGGGTATTTTGCCCAAACCATCAACACCGAATCATTGTTTCAGGGTTTTACGGCAGGCTTGCAGATTCCGTTGTTTGGCGGGGTGAATTCGGCGAAAGCCAAAGCTTCTGAGATTAGTATTTCGCAGTCACAATTGGCTTTGGATAAAAGCAAATTAACCTTGAATTTGCAACAGCAGGAATTGCAAAACAACTTCCAAAAACAACAAAAAGCACTTGAATATTATCAGAATGAAGGCTTGCAATATGCGGATCAAATTATAAGCAGCGCCCAAAAAAGCTATGCCAATGGCGATATGAGTTATTGGTCGTACATCAGTTTTTTAAATCAGGCAATTGATATTAAAAAACAATATGCCGAGGCGACCAATAGTTACAATCAAAGCGCCATCGAACTTCAATTTCCAACTATCAAAAACAATTAAAAATGAAAATAAATTTAACCGCAAAGGCCGCAAAGTTTTTTACGCAAAGTTCGCAAAGGAAAGCAGCCTATAGCGTATTGCTTGTTGCTTATAGTGTCGTAATAGGTTGCAATGAGAAAAAAAAAGAAGAAACACACGAAAAAGAAAAATCGCAGACAGAAGTGTCATTAACGACTTCTCAATACAAAACAATCGGAATTGAAACAGGTTTTGTGGAAGACAGAAACCTTAATAAAGTTATCAAAGCGAACGGGTACACTACAGTTCCTCCTCAAAACTCCGCTGAAGTTTCGACTTTAATTGGCGGAACCGTGAAAGACATTTTTGTTTTGGAAGGTACTTTTGTGAATAAAGGAAAGGTGTTGGCAACCATTCAAAATCTGGAAGTAATTGAAATGCAGGAAGAGTACCATTCAGCCACAGCCAATATTGAATATTTGCAGTTAGAATACAACCGCCAGAAAATATTGAGTGATGAAAATGTGAATCCGAGGAAAACGTTTCAGGAAGTTAAAGCAAAATTAGCCGCAGAACGGGCAAGAGCACAAGCAGCGAAAAATAAATTAGAAGCCTTGTATGTAAGCACAAAAGGAAGCACTTCATTAGTGCCAATTGTTGCACCAATAAATGGATATGTTGGTAAAATTAGCATTGCAAAAGGTGCGTACGCCCAAACTGGAGTTTCGTTGTTTGAAGTGGTTGACAATAGTCAAATGCATTTGGATTTGAATGTTTATGAGAAAGATTTAGGCTCTATTTCTGTTGGTCAGGTAATTGATTTTGTATTGACAAATCAATCCAATAAATCTATTAAAGGAAAAATATTCGGAATCAATAAATCTTTTTCAAACGAAAGTAAAACGGTTGCTGTTCACGCTAAAATTGAATCGGCTGATGCCAAAGGCCTGATTCCGGGAATGTATGTTTCTGCTAATATTAATATTATAAACGCGACCGTTCCTGCTTTGCCAAAAGATGCTGTGGTTCGAAATGCCGATAAATATTTTGTTTTTGTTGAAGAGGAAAAACATCAGGAAAAACAAACCAAAAATAAAGAAAACCATGAGGAAGAAATTCATTTTAAAGCCATTGAAGTAATTCCGGGAACAACAGATTTAGGATTCACTGAAGTGAAGTTTGTTGATAAAATTGTGCCAAATGCTAAAATTGTTACGGAAGGCGCTTTTTATTTGCTTTCGGCAATGAAGGGCGGGGGAGAACATGAACATTGATTTTTTTTTGCCGCTAAGTTTTTTAAAGCTGGTGTGGAATAATCTCGCAAAGGCGCAGAGTAGCAAAGTTTTTTAAGTTTAAATGTGTTGAATTGCTTCCTGCTTTAGCTGGAGGCAATTCAAAGCAAAACTTTGCGACTTAGCGCCCCTGCGAGATTAAATAAAAATTATTAGATAAAAACAATTGCCTTAAAATATGTAACTTTAAAAAGTGTTTTCTACACAGTTCAAAACTTGAAACTTTGAACAAAGAAAACTTGAAACAAAAGAGATTTTATGGAACATATAAAAGAAAAAACAATTAAAAAGAAACCAAACCAATCCGGTTGCTGTTCAGCGCATGAAGAGTATCATCATTCTGAGGATGACGGACACGATCATGATCACGAACATAATGCTGATGGCAGTTTGTTTCAAATGTTTCTTCCTGCGATCATTTCGTTTGTTTTATTACTTATCGGAATTGGATTTGATAATTATTTTCCGCAAAGCTGGTTTTCGGGATATGTTAGAATTGGATGGTATATTGTCGCTTATTTGCCGGTTGGACTTCCGGTTTTGAAAGAAGCCTATGAAAGCATTATGAAAGGCGATGTGTTTTCAGAGTTTTTCCTGATGTGTATTGCTACAATCGGCGCTTTTGCCATTGGGGAATTCCCCGAAGGAGTTGCCGTAATGCTGTTTTATATCATTGGAGAAAACTTTCAGGGATTGGCGGTAAGCAGAGCAAAATCGAATATTAAAAGTTTATTGGATCAGCGTCCGGATGAAGTTACTATTTTAGAAAATAATGTGGCGACAAAAGTCAAAGCCGCCGATGTTAAAATTGGATCAATTATCCAACTTAAAGCTGGCGAAAAATTAGGTTTAGACGGAGAATTATTGTCTGATACCGCATCGTTTAATACGGCAGCCCTTACAGGCGAAAGCAAACCATCAACAAAGATAAAAGGAGAAACCGTTCTGGCCGGAATGATCAACGAAAATACAATTGCACAGGTTAAAGTTACCACCGATTATAAAGACAGTAAATTGTCTAAAATCCTTGAAATGGTTCAGAATGCTACAGCCAAAAAAGCACCAGCTGAGTTGTTTATCCGAAAATTTGCCAAAATCTATACACCAATTGTAGTGTATTTGGCAATTGCCATTTGTTTGTTGCCAATGCTTTTTGTAGATAATTATGTTTTTAGTGACTGGCTCTACAGAGCTTTGGTCTTTCTGGTGATTTCTTGTCCGTGTGCTTTGGTAATTAGTATTCCGTTAGGTTATTTTGGCGGAATTGGAGCTGCAAGCAAAAACGGAATTCTCTTTAAAGGAAGTAATTTTTTAGACAGTATTTCGACAATTCAGAACGTTGTAATGGATAAAACCGGAACCATGACTGAAGGCGTTTTTAAAGTGCAGGAAGTAATTATCTTCGATGATTTTGATAAAGAAGAAATCCTGAAACTGGTTAATGTATTAGAAAGCCAAAGTACACATCCGGTGGCAACGGCGATTCATAATCATGTTGGCAAAATTGATGCTTCAATTGAATTGAAAAATGTAGAAGAAATTTCCGGACATGGCTTAAAAGCCGAAATTAACGGAAAAGAACTTCATGTTGGGAATTTCAAATTGATGGATAAATTCAATATAAAATACGATCTGGATCCAAATTCAGTGGTTTATACGACAATTGCAATTGCTTATGATAAGAAGTTTGCCGGTTATTTAACCATTGCAGACGAAATTAAAGAAGATGCTCAGGAAACAGTGAATAAACTAAAAGCATTAGGCGTTAAAGTAACGATGCTGAGCGGTGATAAAACCAATGTCGTTCAATTCGTAGCAGATAAACTCGGAATTACAAAAGCCTTTGGAGATTTGCTTCCCGAAGATAAAGTCAATAAACTAAACGAAATTAAAGCAAAAAATGAAACCGTAGCATTTGTTGGTGATGGTGTAAACGATGCTCCGGTTATTGCTTTAAGCACGGTCGGAATTGCGATGGGAGGTTTAGGAAGCGACGCCACAATCGAAACTGCCGATATTGTTATTCAGGATGATAAACCAAGTAAAATTCCGATGGCAATCAACATTGGAAAACAAACAAAAAAAATTGTCTGGCAGAATATTACATTAGCTTTTGTTGTAAAAGCATTTGTACTGATTTTAGGTGCCGGTGGACTAGCAACAATGTGGGAAGCTGTTTTTGCTGATGTTGGCGTAGCTTTATTGGCGATTTTGAATGCGGTCAGGATTCAGAAGATGAAGTTTTAAACTTAAAAATAAATAAAAATTAAAGCCCAATTCATAAACTTGAATTGGGCTTTTCTATTTTGTAAATTTATTAAGTAATCGTAAGTGTTGAAATGAGAAAACGCATTAGAAGTTTAATTCAATTTTGGCTCCTTTATTTTTAATTATTATACCTGTTTTATTGCTTTTGGAAGGTGTTTGAGTTGGATACCAATTACGGTTGGGTTTTACGATGATCAGCAAACCTTCATCGTCTCCCATTGCAGCAAAAGTTTCACTATTAAAATTTTTTTCAAAAAACATCAAATCATGACTTTCTATTAATTGTTCTCCCAATTCCATTGGATCTTCATGGACAATACCAATTTCGCTAATATTTAAAATTGATTTAGAACTGAATTCTTTTATTTGAAAATTATCTAAATCATGTCTTGCAATAAATTCTAATAAATTGCCATTATTGTCATAAAAATAAATAGCGTTTGCATTCCAGGTTTCAAAATTTGCAATTACACGTTTGTCTTCAATTAGTATTAAGTCTATTTTGTCGGCACACCATTTTATCGCTTCTTCAAGTTTATTTTCAGGGATATTAAATGCGAAGTGATAAATAGAATCAAATTCAGGGTTTTCAATAAATTTTAAAACAGAACTTCCTATCTGAATTATAAGTGAATTTAATCCCTTTTCCATGATTTTAAGGTCAAGAACATCTTTATAAAATAGTTCCGTTTCTTTAATATTGTTTGTTTGAAGTTGAATGTATTCTAATTTCATAATGGTATTTGTTAAGAAGACGAGACTTTTTTTATTTCAAACAAATTTAAAGAACGATTATTTTAAATTTATAGAAAAATCATTTTATACATTGATGCAGGAATAGTAAATTGTTATAAAAGATTTTAAAAAAAAATGTAATACACATTACATTTTTTAGGTTTGATAAATTCGTCTATATTTATAGCATTTTGATTATAAAAAGCATACTTGCAACTAAGAAAGAACTGTCACAAAAACCAAAATGATAACCCGTATTAAAAAATATTATGCTAAAACTATTTATATCGTTTGCTGCTTTATTCTCCTTTACCGTTTTGATGGGACAAGTGCAACCAAAGAAAGCACTGGAAACGAGTGCTCAAATTGACCAATATTTAATGGAAGTTTTAGGCAAATATAATATTCCCGGAATCGCTGTTGCAGTTATTAAAAATGATAAAATCATCCATAGAAATAATTATGGAAAAGCAAACATTGAATTGAATGTGGCAATTTCTGAAAAATCTATTTTTAGGCTTTACTCTCTAACAAAACCAATTATTGCTACAGGAGCATTTCAATTGATTGAGCAAAACAAGTTGTCATTAGAAGACGCGATTTCAAAATACCTCCATAACTTGCCAACTGCCTGGAATTCAGTACAAGTAAAACATTTGCTTACACATTCTTCAGGACTTCCTGATATAGTAAATTATGAGCAACTGCCAGAAAATGAAGCGCGTGAGAAAGTTTTTGCAGATGCCATTCAATTTGAGAAAGGCGAAAAATTTGACTACAATCAAACTAATTTTTGGCTGCTTCAGAAAATTATTGAAATCATAAGTAAACAAAATATAACAGCATTTATAACAGAGAATCAGTTCAGTCAAACAGCTGATAAAAATGTGTTTTTCTCGACAGATTCAAGAGATATTATTCCAAATAGAGTTACACAATATTCTAATTTTGCAACGGGTAAACTGCAAATAGAAGTTCCAAACAACGGAAGTTATCTTAGTAGCTGTAACGGCCTGAATATGACAATGGACGCACTCATACAATGGGATAGTAAATTCAATAATAATAAATTGATTAGTGCAAAATCCAAAGAAAAAATGTTGGAGCTGTTTCCGTACACAAAATCAGATTCTAAATTTACTTTTGGATGGGATGAGAACGTTATAAATGGACATAAAGCATATGGATTTTCCGGAGGAAGGAGAACTGCCTATAGAATTTTCCCAAAAGATAATTTAAGTATACTATTTTTAGCAAATGGCATTGGAAGCGATGTTAATGTAGATAATATTGTCAATCACATTGCTCATTTTGTAGATAACGATATTATTGATTATAGTTTTACTGCATACGAAACACTACTAAAATCTGCACAGGAAAATGTTTCAGGTCTGAAAAATACTTTCGTTTCTTTAAAAAAGGATCCAAAATATTCAAATGTCAATTTTGAAGAGCATCTAAATACAATTGGATATATACTTTTAAATCAGGATAAAAAAGTAACTGAAGCGCTCGTGGTATTTAATTTAAATGCACAGGAATATCCCAAATCGATTAATGTTTTTGACAGCTTAGCAGAAGCATATGAAGCAAATAACGACGTAAAAAATGCTGTGGACAATTATACCAAATCAATGGAATTAAATACCAATCCGGATTACCTGGCCAGAGTAAGCAAAAAAATAAAAGAGTTAAAAATAATATCAAAATAAGATAATATTCTTGCTTTGAGTACTTTAAAATAGACTTATAACTTAAGCTATAGATTGTTATACAATAATTGCAGCGTATGAAAGTCAGATGAGCCATCGAAATATTTGTGCAGGGCTTCCTGAAAAATAGGTTCTGTATTTTGAATACTGGCAAATAAAGTCAGACAGGATTGCAATTTTTCATCATCCGGGTTTCCGAATATTTCTGTTGCTGTTTTTTCTTCTGTTTTGATTAATTCTTCTGTAATTTCGATAAGATGTTTTCCCAGAATTGGATGTTCTAAAAAAGCAATTGCTTCATCGGCATTTTTGATTTCGTAGAATTTTGAAGTATCGCAGGATCCAAATCCTTTAATCTGAGGAAAAACAAACCACATCCAGGGAGATTCTTTTTTTCCTTTTTTAATTTCAGAAAGAGCTGAAAGGTATAACTTGTTCTGGGCGTCTAAAAAACGCATTAATTCATTATTATTGTATGCCATTATGTGCTGATTTTATTTGGGGATCAGACCATAAAACTACAGAAAATATGTGTGGTTGTACATTATGAAATCCTTTTTTTATTGTTGCTTTTTTAAAAATACGACAATAGAAAATTTGACACTTTTTAGATAGAATAAATTGCGAATAACCTATAAAAAATGTTTTAATCTCGCAAAGACGCAAAGACGCAAAGTTTTAAGTTTATTAGGAAAATGTTTTAATCGCGCAAAGACGCAAAGTCGCGAAGTTTTTACCCAAAGTAAACCCAAAGTTTACCACACAGCTTTGCGACCTTAATAAAGACTATTACAAGCACACTAAAAAAAAATACTTTGCGTTCTTTGCGGTAAAACTAACCCTGCAAATACAGGAGTCGCAAAGTTTAGAACCTCAGTATCTCAGAACCTTAGCCCCTCAGTACTTTTAACAAAACCTATTTCCCAATTATTTCTTTGCGATGCAGTGTTCCCCAATCTTTTAATGCTCCAATGACATTATATTAAAGTGTGGCTGTGTTCTGTTCTCGTATATTCAACAGTGGGTGGAAAAGTATCATAAACCGTTCTGGTAACCAGTTTGTTTATCTCCAGATCTTTAAGTTCTTTAGAAAGCATTTTATCTGTAATGCCGTTTATATCTTTAGAAATCTCCTTAAATCGTTTTGGTCTGCTTGATAATGCAATCAAAATGGGTAGCTTCCATCTGCCGCTTAAAACTTCTAATGCATCTCTTACAGGTAATACTACTGCAAGGCATTCTTCTGGTTCACCGCAAATCTTTTCTTTGGCTATTTCGTTCTTTGTTTTCATATTCTACATGTTACTATCCTCAAGGATAGCGCTATCCTTGAGGATAGTACTATAAAAGAGATAGTAAATGTAGATAAGTTTGTATTGT
Source organism: Flavobacterium sp. Root420 (assembly GCF_001427905.1). Taxonomy (GTDB): domain Bacteria; phylum Bacteroidota; class Bacteroidia; order Flavobacteriales; family Flavobacteriaceae; genus Flavobacterium. Next base: position 99,669 of record NZ_LMEF01000001.1, on the reverse strand, counting down.
CAAACAAAACAAATATAAAAATGAGCAAAAGAATTCTGAATATAGTGACAAGCGTCAAAGGAGATGCTTCGTTTAGTAATAAATTATCCAATGCTATTTTGGAGAAACTGAAAGCAGAACATAATGAAATACAAGTGCAAACACTTGATCTTTCAAAAACACCTTTACCATACGTGACTGACCTGCATATAAGTGCAGTTTATGTGCCTGCAGAACTTCATACAGAAGCGCAAAAAGAGGCTCTTAAATATTCAGATGCAGCAATCAAAGATGTTTTAGATGCCGATATTATTGTAATTGGTGTACCGCTTTATAATTTTGGAATTCCGGCCGTATTAAAAGGCTGGATTGACCAGGTTTCAAGAGCAGGTAAAACGTTTAGCTATGATGAGAACGGACCAAAAGGATTAGTAACAGATAAAAAAGTATTTTTATCTATTGCTTCAGGAGCTATATTTTCTGAAGGGCCTTATAAAAGCTACGACTTTTCAGAATCGTATCTTCGAACTGTATTAAGCTTTTTGGGAATTACGGATGTAACTACTTTCCGTGTAGAAGGAACCTCGATTCCTGATTTTGCAGAGAGTGCTTTACCGAAGGCGCTGGCCAGTGTGGAGGAATTTGCTTTCTAAATTAAAAATGAAACCTAACAGGTTTTAAAAACCTGTTAGGTAACTATCTAAATTGCTATTTCTCAATAATCATTGTAATTCCTTGTCCGCCAGCGGCACAAATCGAAATAAATCCTCTTCCTGAACCTTTTTCATTTAGTAATTTGGCCATGACACCAATAATTCTTCCACCTGTTGCAGCAAAAGGGTGTGCGGCTGCCAAACTGCTTCCCTTCACATTCAATTTTTCTCTGTCGATAGATCCAAGTGGTTTTTTTAAACCTATTTGTGCACTCAATTCAGGGCTTTCCCAAATTTTTAAGGTTGTCAAAACCTGTGCAGCAAATGCTTCGTGAATTTCATAATAATCGAAATCTTGCAGATTTAAGCCGGCTTTGTCGAGCATTCTGCTTGCAGCAAATAAAGGCGCTAACAATAGATTTTGTTGATTTTTGACATACTCAATGGCTGCGACTTCAGCAAAAGTGATGTAGGCCAAAATGGGTAGTCCACGTTCTTTAGCCCATTCTTCACTGGCCAAAAGGACACAAGAAGCACCGTCAGTAAGTGGTGTTGAATTTCCTGCGGTTAGTGTTCCGTTTACCTTATCAAAGGCAGGTTTTAGTTTGGCTAATTTTTCAATCGAGCTGTCTTTTCTGAGATTATTGTCTTTATCCAGTCCGTTGAAAGGCGTAATCATATCATCAAAAAAGCCTTCATCATACGCTTTCGCCATATTCAAATGACTTTTAAGCGCCAGATTATCCTGATCTTCTCTGGATATTTGATAATGTTTTGCTGTAATTTCAGTATGCCCTCCCATCGAAAGTCCGGTTTGTGATTCTTCATTTCGGGGAACCAAAGGCGTTAAATCTGCCGGACGAAGTTTTAAAAATTTTTTGATTTTCTCTCCCAATGATTTTGCTTGTCTTGCATTAAGCAGAATTTTTCTCAGTTTTTCACTTACTGCAATTGGCATATCGCTAATCGAATCAACACCACCGGCAATTCCGGATTCAATTTGTCCAAGAGCAATTTTATTGGCAATATAAATAGCACTTTCGATCCCGGTATCGCAGGCTTGCTGTAAATCGCAGGCCGGAGTTGCAGGATCGAGAGTTGTTTTCATCACACATTCCCGAATCAAATTGCTGTCATACGTATGTTTAATCACAGCGCCGCCGACTACTTCGCCTAATAATTGTCCTTTTAAATTGTATTTATCAATAAGGCCGTTTAAGGCTGCAGTCATCATTTCCTGATTTCCAATATTGGCGTAGGCCGTATTGGCACGCGCAAACGGAATTCGGTTATATCCTAAAATGGCAACTTTTCTAATGGTTTTATTATTATTCATCTGTGAAGTAGATTTTGTTTATCACATTAAAGATAAGCAGAATATCGGTTTTAAGGTTTGTTTGATAAATAAAAGATGAGGATATAAAACACTATGTTTATTTAGAATCATTAAAAATAATTTGGAAAACAAGATTTTAGACCATACTTTTGCGACATAAAATTTTAACCCTACCCAAAATGAATATTCAAACCATAAAAAAAGTTTTCTTTTTTATCTTGCTTTTGAGCTCACTAAACATGATGAGTCAGGAGCTTGGAAAAGTTACCGGAAAAATTTCCTTAAGTGGAAATGTTCCTGCAGAAAACATTGCTGTTGCTCTTAAAGGAACGAAGTATACTGCTGTCACTAATTCAAATGGACAATACGAGATTAAAAGTGTGAAACCAGGAACTTATGTAATTAGCATTCGTGCTGTAGGAATTCATGCAGTTGAAGATAATATTGTTGTAAAATCGAAACAAACTACAACTAAAAATTTCTCACTTTCTGAAAGTCAGGAAGATCTTGAAGAAGTTGTTATTACAAAAAATAAATACAAGCAAGACAAGCCTTCTTTGTCTTTGCGTCTTCAAACACCTGTTTTAGAGATTCCACAGAACATTCAAATTGTGAGTGGTCAGACTTTAAAAGATCAACAAATTACAAGTATGAGCGACGGAGTAATTCGTAACGTAAGTGGTGCTGTACGTTTGGAGCACTGGGGAGATTTGTATACTAATATTACCATGCGTGGTTCGCAAATTCAGGCATTCCGTAACGGATTTAATGTAGTTTCTTCTTTCTGGGGACCATTAACTGAAGATATGAGTTTTGTAGATCATATCGAATTTGTAAAAGGACCGGCAGGATTTATGCTTTCAAGCGGAGATCCAAGCGGACTTTATAATGTGGTGACTAAAAAGCCAACCGGAATCACAAAAGGTGAGGTATCTGTTCTTGGCGGTAGCTACGATTTTTACAGAGTTAGTATTGATCTTGATGGTAAATTAGATAAAAAAGGAAAATTATTGTACAGATTTAACGGAGCTGCTCAAAACAAAGGTTCGCACCGTGCATTTGAGCACAATAACCGTTATGTTCTTGCTCCGGTAATTTCATATCAAATTGATGATAAAACGAAAGTTACGGCTGAATATAATTTTCAGTATGCTAATATGACTGAAGTTGGTTCATACTATGTTTTCGGACCTGCGTCTGAAGGATATGGAACTTTGCCTGTTGGATTTACCATGACACAACCAGGATTGCCTGATACTAATATTCAGGATCATAGTGGATATTTGATGTTTGAGCACAAGTTTGATGACAAATGGAAATTAACTGCACAGACTTCTTATTTTAAATACATTCAACAAGGATATAGTTCATGGCCAGGTGTTGTAGGTCCTGGACCTGTAGACAGAGATTTTAACGGTGTTCCGGAAGGAAGTCTTGCAGCGGGTGAAATTATTAGAAATGCTGGTATTTGGGATGCAGAAAGCAATATGTATTTGGGGCAAATTTTCTTAAATGGAAAATTCAATACAGGAGCTGTTAGCCACAAAATATTAAGTGGAGTAGATTTAGGAAATAAAGATTATGCAGCAGATTGGGGACAATCTCACGATCTTGATACTGTTGATGAGCCGTTTAATGTTTACAGTCCAAATTATGGTGTACCATCTAATGGTTTTCCTGCTTTTGATCACACAATACCTCTTTCAATTAGAGCTAAAAATGCTGGAGGTTTAATGAATTCAGAGTATGCAGCAGGATATATTCAGGACGAAATTGGTTTCTTTCAAAATAAATTGAGACTGACACTTGCAGGAAGATATACCTGGATTAGTCAGGCAAGCTGGGGCGGAGCTCCAATTTCCGATAGCCATATTACACCACGTATCGGAATTAGTTATTCGGTAACCGAAAGTCTTGCTGTTTATGGATTATATGATCAGGCTTTTACACCACAATCAGGAATTATTAAAAGCGGTGAAAGTGTAAAACCATTAACTGGTAACAACGTTGAATTTGGTATCAAAAAAGACTGGTTCGACGGTTCATGGAGTACTACTTTAGCAGCGTACAGCATTTTAAAGAAAAACGAACTTACTTCTGATCCGGCTAATACACCGGGAGAGCAATATAGTGTTGTTTTAGGAGAGAAAAGAGCTCAAGGAATTGAGTTTGATTTAAGAGGAAAATTATTCGACGGACTTAATTTAATTGCAAATTATGCTTTTACTGAGTCTATCGTAAATGAAGTTGATCCGGCAGTTTCTGCTGCAACTGGTATTAACAAAGGAGATATTGTTCCTGGATATTCAAAACATACAGCAAATGCATGGTTAAATTATACAGTGCAAAGCGGAAAAATTAAAGGATTTGGAGTTTCTTTAGGAGGAACTTTCCTTGACGGACGCCAAACAGATACCTGGAGTGCAGGGCTTCAAAAATTACCATCATACTTTAAATTAGACGGAGGTTTATCTTATGAAACAGGAAAAGTAAAAGTTACTGCGAATGTTTTCAATATTTTGGATAAATACCTTTACAGTGGTTCTTATTATGAATGGCTTTCTGCTTATTACTGGCAGACAGAAGCACCAAGAAACTTTAGAGTTGGGGTAACTTACAAGTTTTAATTTTTAGAAGATTAAATACAAAAACATCCACCATTGGCGGATGTTTTTGTATTTAATAGGTTCAAAGGGACAGGGGAGCAAAGGTTCAAAGGTGTCATCTCATAGTTTAAGAAAATCCTTTTAATCTGTGTAATCTGTGTAATCTGTGGCAAAAATTACCCTTTTTTAAGTAACGGGATCACTTTTGTACCGATGAGTTCTATCGCATTCATTAATTGTTTGTGTGTTAATCCCGCATTATCCATTTGGAAAGTGAATCGGTCTACACCTCCCAGAGATTCGCTGTGTCTTGATAACTTCTCTGCAACACGTTCCGGACTTCCAACAATTAAAACACCGTCATCATCAATAAGTCCGTCAAATTTGGCTTTTGTAACGGGCGGCCAACCGCGTTCTAGCCCTAATTTTGTCCAAAGTTCGGCGTAACCCGGATAATATTCATCTATGGCTTTTTCTGTTGAAGTTCCAACATAACCAGGAGAATGTATTCCAACTTTCAATTCTTTAGGTTTGTATCCTGCAGCAGCTCCGGCTTGTCGGTATAAATCAATAAGTGGACGAAAACGGTGTGTTTGTCCTCCAATTATAGCCACCATTAAAGGTAAACCTAAAGATCCTGCTCTTATAAAAGATTCCGGAGTCCCTCCAACTCCCAGCCAAACAGGTAATTTTTCCTGTACTGTTCTTGGATAAATTGGAAGATTATTTATTGCAGGACGAAATTTCCCTGACCAGGTTACAAATTCATTGTCCCGAATTTGAAGAAATAATTCTAATTTCTCTTTGAAAAGCGCATCATAATCATTCAGATTAAATCCGAAAAGGGGATAGGCTTCAATAGAAGAACCACGGCCCACTACAATTTCGGCGCGACCTTTTGAAATCAAATCCAAAGTCGCAAAACTTTGATACACTCTCACCGGATCGGCAGCACTCAAAACGGAGACGGCACTGGCTAATCGGATGTTTTTTGTTCTCGCAGCAGCAGCACTTAATATGACCACAGTAGCCGAGTCTAAAAACTCTTTTTTATGATGTTCCCCAATTCCAAAAACATCCAAACCAACCTGATCGGCAAGTTCGATTCTTTGGAGTAATTGTTCCATTGCATCAACGCTACTCAAAGTATTGTTGTCGCCGTACATTGCCGAAGCAAAACTGTCAATTCCTATTTCCATTTTTTTTAGGCATTAGGCTATAAGCTATAAGCAGTAAGCTTTTTTGGATAGCCTACAGCTAATGCTTATAGCAATTATTTTTTTTGTTTTAAGCACTATGCCTTAAGCTTTTTTAAAAAGCCTAAAGCCTACAGCTTATAGCTTACAGCAATTTTTAATGTGAGAAGCCAAACGAAACACTGATCAAAATAATCAGAATAACAATCAGCGTAATCACAACATAAAGATAATCTTTCTCCAGAAGGAAAGAAAATAAAGAAAGTAAAACGCGAAATACAGGCGTCAGAAAAAGTAAAATAATTCCGAAAAAGATCAGCGATTCTCCTTTTCCCTGCGCAACACCTTTATAAATAGCTCCAATTACTTCAAATATATTTCGGTCATTTTCATGAAATACTGAGTAGTTTTCGATATCGGTGCTGTGTCCCATCAAATAAACAATTCCGCCAATAAATGCCACTGATAAGGAAGTCCAAACGCCGTAACGCAACAAATTTCCTATTATGGTTTGAAAATCTTTTTCTCCGAATTTTTCGTTTTGCATACTTTTAGATTTTTCCATTTAGTCCGTTATAAATCATATTCACAGCCAAAACAAAAATCAGGCAGGCAAAAAAGATTCTGAGTTTTTTTGGGTTTGTTTTTACTAATATTTTGGCTCCGGCCATAGCGCCAAACAAAACGCCAATAACGACCGGCATACAAATTCCGGGTTCGATATAACCTTTCTGAATATAAATCACTGAACTCGCCATTGCCGTAACGCCCATCATAAAATTGCTGGTTGTAGTTGAAACTTTAAACGGAATTTTCATAATATTATCCATCGCAATTACTTTAAAAGCACCGGAACCGATTCCGAGCAATCCCGACATCATTCCGGCAATTCCCATCATACTGAAACCGCCAATCACATTTTTGGTTCCGTAACGGATAACTTCGCCGTCGTGTGATGGATAGGTAGCTTGTAATCTTAGTTTTTTTGCTAACGAACTTGATTCCAATACAATATGTTCTTCTTTTTTTAGAAGGGAATTTATAGCAGAAAAAATCAAAGTCATTCCGAATAAAACGGCAATGAAAGAAGTAGGAGCAATAGTAGAGAGTAGCGCCCCGCAAACAGCGCCAATTGTGGTAGCGATTTCAAGGAAAATCCCTAAACGCATATTGGTAATTCCTTCCCGAACATAAGCCGCAGCAGAACCCGATGAGGTTGCAATTACAGAAACCAAAGCCGCGCCAATAGCATAATGAATATCAACTCCCAAAATGACAGTTAAAAGCGGAATGATAATGATACCGCCCCCCAATCCTGATAATGAACCAATAAAACCGGCTAAAAAAGCGCCAAGAAGCATAATCAGGGTAAACGTAAGCACTATCATTCGGATCAATTTTGTTTTTGCTAATTTACGAATTGAAATTTGGTGAGACAATTTTTAGTTGCTTAAAAAGTCCTTAAAAAAGCGAAAACGATTTAATTCTGAAATATTTTAACGAGAATAAATTTCGGTATTAAACTTTTATTAACAACTGCGAAAAAACTTATCGTTTATATTTGTAAGGATAATTCATAAACAAACCCTTTAATGGTATGATGAAAATTCAAACATTCACTATCTGTGCCTTTTTATTCCTGGCTTTTTCGTTTTCGGCTTACAGCCAAAATGTAAAACTGCTAAATATTGACCAGCTTAATGAAAGAGTAAAAAACGGAAAAGACAGTACTTATGTCGTTAACTTTTGGGCAACCTGGTGTGCGCCATGTATTAAGGAATTGCCTCATTTTGAAAAACTTCAGAGCGACTATAAATCGGAAAAAGTGAAAGTATTGTTGGTTAGCGTTGACTTTAAATCAAAACTAAGCTCCGCTGTTGTACCATTTGTCAAAAGAAAAAATCTAAAAAATGAAGTTTTTTTGCTGAATGAAAGCAGTCCACAAGAATATATCGATCGTATTGATCCATCGTGGTCGGGTAGTATTCCGGCAACGCTTTTCATCAAAGGGGATAAACGAAAATTTGTCGAAAGTGAATTTACCTATGAACAATTAGTAACTGAATATAAAAAACTGTAAACTATTAAAACCATGAAAAAAATAATCCTTTTAGTTATGCTGGCGTTTTCTGCCTTTCTTTCTCAGGCGCAAAATGCAACCCTTAAAGCTGGAGATACTGCACCAGATTTTAAATTGAAAAATATTGATGGCAAAGATGTTTCGTTTACCAGTTTTCCAAAAGCAAAAGGTTATATTGTAGTTTTTACCTGCAATACTTGTCCGTACGCTGTTGGTTATGAGCAAAGAATAATTGATCTGGATAATAAATTCAGACCACAAGGATATCCTGTAATTGCTATCAATCCTAATGATCCGGAAGCTTCTACAGCAGATACTTTCGAGAAAATGCAGGAATTGGCCAAAAATAAAAAATACCCTTTCCCGTATTTATTTGATGCAGGACAAAAAATTACCGATCAATATGGTGCAAAGCGTACACCGCATATTTTTATCGTATCAAAAACGGCTAAAGGAAATGTGGTAGAATATGTAGGTGCTATCGATAACGATCCGGAAGGAAACAATGCACAAAAAACGAAATATGCTGAAGATGTGATTGCATCATTAAAAAGCAATCAAAAACCAGCGATTACACAAACAAAAGAAATTGGATGTACAGTTAAAAGAAAAGCAAAAGCTTAAATTTATTTATCTTTCATTAATACAAAAAACGCTTCAGATATCTGAAGCGTTTTTTGTTAATGCCATTTCTTCCGTAATCTTTGTCATTCCGAGGCACGAGGAATCCCCGCAAGTAACTCCGGCATAGAAAAGTAGACAATCTTTGTCGAGCTACATGTGTGATTTGATTCGCCAGTCGCTATCGCTCGAGTCTCGAGCCTCGGAATGACAATATTGTGTTGAAGAAATAATATCACAAACTTTTCAACTTCTTCATAAAAACAGGAAACACTTCATTCAATTCATCAAATAAAGGATTCTTTCGATACTTTAATTTTATTTCTCCAAATAATTTCAACCCCAATGCAAATTGTATCGCTTCAGATTCATTGTCAAATAAGTTTTTAGCTTTTATTTTTTCAATGATATCAAATATTTCATCGTGATTACCAAATTCTATACCGAGTTCTTTTGCAGGCTGGTTTTCGCCGTTTGCGTATTCTTTTAAACTTAATGTTAAGTAATATTTATTGCTTCTTTTTTCCATGTGATTTGAAATTTATTATGTAATTAAAAAAGGTGCAAGCACTTATTTTAAAGATATTTTTGTAAAATATTTAAGAACAGCTCCATAGGAGCGTTATGTTTATAGCTAATAAAATGTGATCGGATTCAAAGCTCCAGCGGAGCGATATGTATTGCGGGATATTTCGCCCCGCTGGGGCTCTATTCTCAAAACGTATAAAATTCTATAAATATGGCGTCCCGCTAGGACTCTACACACGAACCTTATAAATTCTATAAGTATGTCGTCCCACTGGGACTTACTGCATCTGCTAAATTATTTTATCCATTTATCTACAATTACCTTAAATGTTTCCTTGTATTGTTCACCAACAGTTATTTCTACTTTATTAATAAAGATTGAATTCTTACTGATGGCATTTATTTTTTCAAGGGAAACGATAAACGAACGATTCATTCGCATAAATTTTGAAGATGGCAATTTTTCTTCCAAAGCTTTTAATGAAATCAATGACATCAAAGCTTTATCTGAATTTTCAAGATGCACTTTGACATAATCTTTTAAACTTTCGATATATAAAATGTCTTTTAAATTTACTTTTACCCATTGATATTCCACTTTCAAAAAGATAAAATCATCTTCAGGATTAGCTTGCGGATGGTCATTTAAAGTTTCCTGGGTAATCTGCAATACTTTATTAGCTGCACGTAAAAATTCTTCGTAGCTAAAAGGTTTTAAAAGATAATCAACCGCATTCACTCTGTAACCTTCAATTGCATAATGATTATAAGCCGTTGTAAAAACAATTTTCGGCAATGATCCCGACTGCTCCTGTAAAAGTCTCGCCAATTCCATTCCGGTCAAATTGGGCATATTGATATCTAAGAAAACTAAATCCGGCTGTTTTTCGCGAATTACACCCATAGCTTCAACCGCATTGTCATAACTGGAAATTAATTCCAAAAAAGGCGTCTGCCCGATAAAGGTTTCGACCAATTTTAATGCGAGAGGCTCATCATCAACTGCTATACATCTTAGTGTTGTCATTATTCTAAAGTTATTTGCAGTTTTACGTTATACATGCCATTTTCGCCAATTTCGGTTTTTAGGGAATGTTTGTTTGGATAAATTAAATGAAGTCTGCGTTTTGTATTGGTTAGCCCGATGCCACCTTCATTTGTTGTAGAAGATTTTTCGAAATAGGTATTTTCTACTTCAAATGTAAGATCACTTCCATTCTGCGAAAGCGAAATATGTATTTCACTTTTATCAGTAGCGTGAACACCGTGTTTAAAAGCATTTTCTACTAAAGGTAATAATAACATAGGAACAATTGGATAATCGTGTATTTTTTCAGGGATGTTTGTTGTAATCGTTAGTTTATTATTGGCACGAAGTTTCATCAAGGCAATAAAATCCTTCATAAACTCAGCTTCTTTTAGTAATGTGGTTCTTTCTTCTGTACTGTAAAGCAGATAGCGCATCATTCGGCTTAAAGTGTGCAGGGCATTTCTGGAATCTTCTATATTAGTATAGGTAAGCGAATAAATACTGTTAAGCGAATTAAAGAAAAAATGTGGATTGATTTGCGCCTTGAGCATTGCCAATTCTGCTACCGTTTTATCCTGTTCAAGCTTTTGTTTGTGTTGTGCTGCTTTCTGCCAATATTGGAGCATCGACCAACTGGTGCTGATTCCTAAAACCAGCAATGTCAGCATGAGTACATAATTGTCAAAATAGGGATTTCTATATTTTTTAAATCCTAAGACTTCACTGACTTTAGTATGAAGATCTGTCTCTGAAGTATAAAAATAGGCAATAAGCTGCATTACAAAAATGGTAAGGAAAGCCCAAATTAAAAACGGAGATGTATTATCTTTTATAATAGTTTTTGGAACTATGATTTTAGCATTGGAATAAAAAAGAATTATTAATAAAACTAAGATAATCATCTGCCAAAGCCAAAAGACAGAGGGCAGTACCACATTCCAGGTTATTGGGATGTAAAATAACATAATGAATCCTAATAATAACCAGCTTAGAATGTGCAATCCGGTAAATAAATAAGGTCTAAATAAGTTTATTGACATTATAATTTATTTTTTATTGACAATATTACATTTTATTCGAATGCAATTTTGAGCCAATCGCTAAAGAGAGATTTACAATCCATAAAAACCATTTTACAGCCGACGAGCCTTACTCAAAAATACGTTTTTTTGACGAAACAACTTTTATCGGTTCTCAATGCATGTTTATCGATTATATCTTGCTATACGTCTAGTGGAAAGATTTTGTGTGAAAAGTTTTAGTTCTTTTGTACCTTAGTAAATAGATAATCTCATATTTCATCAAAATGGATAAGCAATCTTTTTTAAGCATTCTTGCTGCTTCAGTTATCATCGCTTCTTGCGGAAATAAAAATGATAAATCAGCTCAGGCTGGCGGAGCACCACAAGTTAAAGAATATAAAACACTTACTTTAGAACCTAAAACAGCGACTTTATATACTGATTTCCCAGCGAGTATTCAGGGACAGCAAAATATAGAAATTCGTCCAAGGGTTGAAGGTTATATCGATAAGATTTTTGTAGATGAAGGTGCTGTCGTAAAAACGGGGCAGCCTTTGTTTAAAATCAGTGCTCCGGAATATGAGCAGGAAGTTCGAACTGCATCGGCAAGCATTAAAAGTGCCCAGGCCTCTGTAAGCGCTGCAAAATTAGCTGTTAATAAAGTAAAACCTTTAGTTGAAAAAGGAATTATCAGTAAATACGATTTAGAATCGGCTCAATATACATATGAATCGGCTATGGCTACTTTAGCGCAGGCAAATGCGGCTTTGGTAAACGCTAAAACCAATTTGGGATATACGACTGTAACAAGCCCGGTTAATGGAGTGGTTGGTTCAATTCCGTTTCGTTTAGGAAGTTTGGTAAGTTCCAATACAGCTGATCCGTTAACGACAGTATCAAGTATTGGCAATGTTTACGCTTATTTTGCCTTAAATGAGAAAAAGCTTTTGAACTTTACGCAAGGCGATACGCCGGGAACTACACTGGCTCAAAAAATCAAGAATATTCCCGAAGTTTCATTACTTCTTTCAGATGGCTCGCTTTATCCTGAAAAAGGAAGAGTTGAAACTGTAAACGGCTTAATCAATACAGAAACAGGTTCGGTTACTTTTAGAGCACGTTTTGCAAATCCAGGAAGTATTATCAGAAGCGGAAGCAGTACTACAATTCGAATTCCAAACGAAGTAAAAGAAAAACTGTTAATTCCACAAAGTGCAACATTCGAACTTCAGGATAAAATTTTTGCTGTTACAGTAGGAAAAGACGGAAAGACTAAAAATGTCAACATCACAGTTTTAGATATTACAGCAGGTAATTATTATGTAGTTACCAGTGGTTTAAAAACAGGAGATCAAATTGTATTAGAAGGAGTAGCTTCTTTAAAAGAGGGAAGCGAAATTAAGCCTCAAAATCAGAATCAGGAAACGGTATACGCCGATTTAAAATAGAAAAAAATGTTTAAAATATTTATAAAAAGACCAGTACTTTCTACAGTAATATCGGTCATCATCGTAATTCTGGGTATTTTAGGCCTCGTTGAGCTGCCTATTTCTCAATATCCTGATATTGCTCCGCCAACTGTAAACGTTTCAGCAAGTTATACCGGTGCAAATGCCGATGTGGTATTGAAAAGTATTGTAATTCCGTTGGAAGAGCAAATTAATGGTGTAGAGAATATGACCTACATGACTTCTACAGCAACAAACGACGGAAATGCTTCCATCAAAATTTTCTTTAAGGTAGGAACCAATCCAGATTTAGCAGCGGTTAACGTTCAGAACAGGGTTTCGAGAGCTACGAGTTTATTACCGGTAGAGGTAACTCAGGCTGGTGTAACGGTAACGAAGAGCCAGAGTAGTAACTTATTGATTTTCTCTTTATATAGTGATGATAAAGCGTACGATCAGACTTTCCTTCAAAACTATGCTAAGATCAACCTTGTGCCTCAAATTCAGCGTGTCGTTGGAGTAGGAGATGTAACTGTTTTTGGTGCCAAAGATTATTCGATGAGAATCTGGCTAAGACCAGATATCATGCAGCAATATAAACTGATTCCGAGTGATATTTCGGCTGCTTTGGCAGAACAAAATATCGAAGCTGCACCAGGTAAATTTGGTGAGAATGGTGGTCAGGCGTTTCAATATGTAATTAAATATAAAGGTCGTTTAACAAGCCAGAAAGAATTTGGTGAAATCATCATAAAATCTGTTGGTAACGGACAAATGCTTCGACTAAAAGATGTTGCCAAAGTAGAATTAGGATCTTTAAGTTACGCTTCGACTATTAAAACAAACGGTGTAGAATCTGCGGCAATGGCGATTAGCCAGACCCCCGGATCAAATGCCCGTGATGTAATCAACAACTCTAAAAAACTAATTGAAGAAGCGGCAAAAAACTTCCCGAAAGGAGTAAAATATACACTACTTGTTGATGTTAATGAAAATTTGGATGCTTCTATTGAAAAGGTAATTCACACTCTGATTGAAGCTTTTATATTGGTTTTCATCGTTGTATTTATTTTTCTTCAGGATTTCAGATCAACATTAATTCCGGCGATTGCAGTTCCGGTAGCAATTGTAGGAACGTTTTTCTTCCTGAGTTTATTCGGATTTACGATTAACTTATTAACCCTTTTTGCGATGGTTTTGGCGATTGGTATTGTCGTCGATGATGCTATTGTCGTCGTCGAGGCCGTGCATGCCAAACTGGATCATGGTTATAAATCGTCTAAAAAAGCAACGATAGATGCTATGGATGAAATCTCCGGAGCGATTATTTCGATCACACTTGTAATGGCCGCAGTATTTATTCCGGTAACGTTTATTACTGGATCTACGGGGGTATTCTACAAACAATTTGGTATCACATTAGCGGTTGCGATTATTCTTTCTGCCATTAATGCTTTGACTTTGAGTCCGGCATTATGTGCTTTGCTTTTAAAACCGCATGCTGACGATCATAAACATAAAAGTTTTATTCAAAGATTCTATACTTCGTTTAACGTAGCCTTTGATAATGTAACCAATAGATACAAACGTTCGGTTAGTTTCCTTTCTGTCAAAAAATGGATTGTATTGGCTGCCATTCTTATTGCCAGTGCGGGATTGTTTTATATGATGAAAACGACGCCATCTGCTTTCGTTCCTGCAGAAGATCAGGGGACCGTGTTTGCCAACATCAGTTTACCACCATCAGCTTCTATGGAACGTTCTGATATAATAGCCAAACAAGTAGACAGTATTGCCAACACAATTCCGGGAGTTAAAAACACCCTTCGTATTGTGGGGCAAAACTTTACAGCCGGAGCGGGTAGTGCTTACAGTATGGTTATCGTGAAACTGGAAACCTGGGACAAACGTGACTTAAGTGTTAATGACGTAATCGGTCAGCTTTTTGCCAAAACAAGCGGTATTCGTGAAGCCAATATTTTCTTCATTTCGCCACCAACCATTCAGGGATTTGGTCAAAGTGGTGGATTCGAATTTCAATTGCAGGATAAAGGAGGTCACTCAACAGCAGAGTTCTTCAAAGTGAATACTGAGTTTTTAGAAAAGCTATCAAAACGTCCGGAAATACAATATGCAACAACGCCATTTAATCCTGGTTTTCCACAATATATGATGGAAATTAATTTGGCTAAAGCCAAAGATGCAGGGGTTCCCGTAAATTCGATTTTATCAACCATGCAAGGGTATTATGGAGGATTGTATGCTTCGAATTTCAATAAATTCGGTAAACAATATCGTGTTATGATTCAGGCTTCTCGAGAATTTCGTACAAATACAGAAGGGCTGAATAAAATATTTGTCCGCAACAGTGCGGGAAACATGGCGCCAATTACGGAGTTTATAAAAATGACCAGAGTTTTTGGACCAGAATCGATTTCAAGATTTAACTTGTTTACGTCTATTGCGATTACCGGAGCACCAAATCCGGGCTTTAGTTCAGGAGATGCTATTAAGGCAATTCAGGAGGTGGCAGCAGAAAATCTTCCGGCTGGTTATGGATATGAATTCTCAGGATTAACGCGTGAAGAATTGGCGTCCGGAAGTGAGACAATTTTCATCTTTATCTTATGTCTGGTTTTTGTTTACTTCTTGCTGAGTGCGCAATACGAGAGTTATATTTTACCTTTTGCCGTATTATTCTCCATTCCGTTTGGATTGGCGGGAGCTTATTTGTTCTCGATTATTTTCAAATTGAACAGTAATATTTACCTGCAGATTTCCTTAATCATGTTGATTGGATTGCTGGCGAAGAATGGTATTTTGATTGTCGAATTTGCATTGGGCAGAAGACGAAAAGGAATGCCAATTGTACAATCTGCAATTGAAGGTGCAGTTGCACGTTTAAGACCAATTTTAATGACTTCTTTCGCTTTTATCTTGGGACTTGTTCCGTTGATGTTTGCTACGGGAGCAGGAGCTGTCGGGAATAAATCGATTGGAAGCGGAGCGGTTGGTGGAATGTTAATCGGAACCATTTTGGGAGTATTTGTGATTCCGATATTGTTCATTGTTTTCCAGACTTTACAGGAAAAATTGAGCGGTCCGGCGAAAGAAAATTATGATGATGAAGATGAAGACGACGAAATACAATTGATAGAAGCTCATAAAGAGTAATAATTTAATTCAGAAGAAATGACCCATAGTTCAAATAAATATATTGTACTGGTACTGACAACCGCACTTTTAAGTGCGTGCTCGGTTACCAAAAAGTACGAACGTCCCGGAACGATTTCGACAGATAAGTTGTATCGTGATCAGGCTTCCGCCGATTCGACTACGATTGCGAATATGCCGTGGCAAACTGTCTTTAAAGATGAAAAACTGAATGCTTTAATCCAAAAAGGATTAGATCAGAATCTAAATCTGAAAAATGCAATTGAAAATATTGTACAGGCTAATGCTTCTTTAGTTCAAAGTAAATTAGCCTATTATCCAACTTTGAATTTGGATGCTAATGCAACTCGAAACAAGCAGTCAAAAGCGGGATTGAATTTTCCTCCCGGAATAAATATTAATACCTTAACAACAACGTATAAATTAGGTTTGAGTACGTCTTGGGAAGCTGATATTTGGGGAAAATTAAGCAGTTCTAAAAGAGCAGCTTTGGCAACTTATTTAGGTACGGATGCTGCAAGACAAGCGGTTCAAACCCAATTGATAGCTGACATTGCCAATAATTATTTTTTATTATTAGCCTATGACAAACAATTGGTTATCACAGAGGAAACATTGGAAGGCCGAATCAAAAACGTGCAAACTATAAAAGATTTAAAAGAAGGTGCTATTGTTACCGGTGCGGCGGTTGTACAAAGTGAAGCCAACCAGCACGCTGCAGAAGTATTGATTCCGGATTTAAAACGTAATATTCGCGAAATAGAAAATGCAATTCATATTTTGTTGGGAGAAGCTCCGGGACCAATTGATAGAGGAGTTTTAGGAGATCAGGTTATTGCGCAGAATCTGGCGATAGGTTTGCCATCTCAATTATTGCAAAATCGCCCGGATGTCCGTCAGGCGGAATTTAATTTGAGAACGGCTTTCGAAATGACGAATATGGCAAAAACCTACTTTTATCCAAGTTTGACATTAACAGCAAGCGGTGGATTTTCGAATTTGCAATTGACAGATTTCTTTACCAATTCTGTTTTCTACTCATTAATTGGCGGATTAACACAACCCCTATTCAATCAGGGAATCAACAAAATGAGATTGACAACAGCGCAATCACAACAAGTACAGGCTTATAATAATTTCCAACAAAGCCTTTTAGTGGCCGGTCAGGAAGTTTCAAATGCTTTGTACGCTTATCAAATGGCGGCTGACAAAGAAGATTCAAGAGAAAAACAAATTGCAGCTCTAGAAAAAGCAGTTGATTATACACAGCAGCTTTTAGAATATAGTTCGGCAACCAATTATACAGATGTATTGACATCGCAGCAAAATCTTTTGGCAGCTCAATTGAGCGGTGTGAACGATAACCTGCAAAAATTACAAGCGGTGGTTGATTTGTACCGCGCTTTAGGCGGAGGCTGGAAATAATTCTTTATGCCGAAAAGCATTTATTGGTCGATAAAATTGGCTGATTGGTATAAAGAATAATTCTGAAGTTGAAGTTTGTTGTTATTTTGGAAAATAATAAATACAAGTCAAAGAAAAAGATCTAAAGTTCCACACTATGATCCCTATTATTAAAAACATGACTAATGGAAAACGCCTCATAATTGAGGCGCTTTTTTGATAATTATAGTAGCAACTCTTAACTAGAAAAAGTCAATCCTTTAGCTTTAAAACTACTAAATAAAGTCTGACGTGCAGAACTTATGGTTTCTTCGGTTCGGTAAATGCTGCACCAGAATTTTACTAATACTTTGTATTTTTCATCAGAAATAGCATTGTAAAAAATTTGAGGCGGTTTGACAGTGTTTACTAAAGTTAAATTTTCCAAAGCTTCTATTATTATTGCATTGATATCTTCTGGTGTGGTGTCACCGCTGATGTCTATTGAAACTTCAACTAATTTAAAATTGTCCGTATACGTCCAGTTGGTGATGTTTTGCGATAATAAATTTCCATTCGGAATAATAATTTCGGCACCATTTGGGGCGTTGATTTTGGTGGTACGCAATCCCATTGATTTTACCCGGCCAGATTCGGAACTAATTTCAATAACATCTCCAATCTGAATCGGTTTATCAAAAATTAAAATCACACCCGATACAAAGTTGTTTACTACATTCTGAAGGCCAAGTCCGACACCGACACCTAAGGCTCCTAATAAAATACTTAATTTATCCAAAGGCATTCCTGAAGCGGCAACGGCTAAAAGATAACCGCCAATCAAAACAATAAGTCTGGTAATTAGTAATTTAGAATGTTGTCTTTTATTGACGTTTTCTTCATTTTCATCGTCAATTTCTCCAAAGAAATAAGCGACATACTTTTGAAGCAGATGGGCAATCCAAATAATAATAAAGAATAGTACAATATTCCCCAAAGTGAAAGTAATACTTCCAATAGTATTCGGATGGGTTAATAAGTTTCCTAAAGAAGAATGAAGGGATTCCCAAATATTTAAATTGGAAGCAATAACCACCAGCCACATATAACTGATTACAATGATAAAAGGTTTTTTCAGTGTATCAGATAAACTTTCGTGATCAAAAATCTTTTCGAAACCGCGTTTAATTCGGGTCGTATAGATTTGTAAAATAATGATTTCTAAAATGATTTTCAACAATACGCTAAGCGCTACAATCTGCGTAAGCGAAATAAAAGCAGTTAAACTCAGCATATTAGAAAGCGATACGCGTCCAAACAGATTATACAGTATCGACAATCCATTTAATCCAATAAAAATAATGCTGGCCCATTTAAAGAAACCTTTGATATACAATTGATCTTTAAGGGTTTTTATTTGTACCAAACCATAACGGATTCCAAGAATATTGATAATAATAAAGGCACTACGTTGTAAAAATCCAACTTCGATAAAAAGATCAAGGAAACATAGCGTGAAGAATAATCCTAAAAGAAACAGCCAGTTTTTCATGGAAACTTTGGACCATTTATTTTTAAAGAGTACAGTCAAAAATCCGAGTAATAAAAGTTGAAGCAATTCTAAAAATAAAGCAGGCGCATACAAATTGCTGACAACAGCAATGTTGAGTCCAATAACTGCAGCCGGAATGATAACGCCTCTATTTAGGTATTTAAAATTAAAATCAGAAAGATTTTCCGCATATCCGTTTTCCTTAAGATATTTTATATTACGTGAAATGTACCAGGCCAACAATCCTATAAAAAAGAGCAAAGTAATTAAACCGCCTGTTCGATAGCTCAAATAATAAGCAGCAACACTTTCTTCGATCACGATTTTGGCACCGATATTTTGTCTTATTACCTTTTTAGGAATGGACTCGTTGAAATTCCATAAAAAAGGATATTCCTTATGAAGCATGCTGATTCCGGATTTTTCCAGATTATTTTCAACTGTAATCAAAGCATTGGAAACAGCAATTTTGCGCTGTACGGTAATTCTTTTTTTAGCATTTAGAACACTCTGATTTTTGGTCATCAGGCTGTCTGTGCTGCGGTATTTTTTTCTAAGATTGGCAAACTCTTTTTTAAACTGCTTACGGCGAATGGTGTCTTTTATTAAGCCCATCAACGTTTTATCCTTACGTAATTCGATAAATCGGCCTTTAATCTTTTCCAGATTTTCGTTACGTAGATTGATGGCTGTATTTTGTTCGTCCAATTGCGTCTGGATTTCCTGCAGGACAGTATGATACATTTGTTGGTTACGAACGTTTGGATTAGCACCTTTCAAACTTGCTAGAATAAGGTCGAGTTTACTTTGGGTTCTTTTGATTTCGCCAAACAAATGACGGGAAGCGCTATCAAAATCGGCATCATTATAAGCAGATTCCATTACTTCGCCGGCTTTTTCGATTGCCATCAGATAATCACTGTCAGTAGTTGTCTCCTCAAATAATTTGGAGCGGCTTTCTTTTTTTGGCGTTGCAGTGGTTTGCGAATAGGAGAGTGGCGCAAAAAAAAGTGCAGCCAATAAGGCGAATAAATAAAGATAATTTCTTTTTTGAAGCATAATTTAAGTAATGAATTGGGTTTCAAATTTAATTTTTTTTTGACCGACTTTTACAGATTATGTTCGAAATATTCTGATGTGAAAACCTCGTAATCTGATCTTGTTTTCTAAGAAACGATTTTCAAATCTTTAAATTGAATTGAAATTTATTTTTTCAACTAAAAGTATATAATTCATAAAATATTATATTAGTCCCTAAATTAAGTATAAACCAAATAACGCACAAACAATCAGGAAATGGAAAATATTACGGTAATCATTATGTTACTATTTGGAGTTGCTTTTCTAAGTCTGTTAAGTAAAAAATATAATTTTCCCATTCCAATCGTTTTGGTGCTTTGCGGTGTTATCATCAGCATTATTCCCGGTCTTCCGGTAATTTCCCTGAATCCTGAAGTCGTTTTTATTATTTTTTTACCGCCTCTTTTATACCACGCTGCTTGGTACACAAGTTGGTATGAATTTAAAAAAACGATTCGTCCAATTACACTTGCAGCTGTGGGTTTGGTTTTGTTTACAACTGTGGCGGTGGCATTGGCAGCTCATTCGCTTATAAATGATATCTCCTGGCCTTTGGCCTTTTTGCTTGGTGCCATTGTTTCACCTCCTGACGCAGTTTCGGCCACCTCTATTACAAAAGGTCTTGGCTTGCATCCACGTCTTATTGCGCTGCTAGAGGGCGAAAGTTTACTTAATGATGCCAGCGGATTAGTAGCTTATAAATATGCATTGACGGCAATTCTTGCCGGGAATTTTGTGCTTTGGCAGGCAGGTTTAAATTTCTTTATTATGTCAACCCTTGGTATTGCCATTGGTTTAGTAGTAGGTTTTGTGATGAGTATTGTTCATAAAAAATTTGTTTGTGATGATATTATTGAGGCTACATTAACTCTTTTAACACCTTTTGCTTCGTATTTAATTGCAGAGCATTTTGAATGTTCCGGTGTACTGGCTGTAGTTACCACCGGACTTTATCTTTCGGCACGATCAGGCGCTATTTTTACGCATGAAAGTCGTATTATGGCAGGAACAATCTGGAGTATTCTGACCAGTATTTTAAATGGTTTAATCTTTATATTAATTGGTTTACAACTTCGTCATATCATTACAGGAATCAGTACTTATTCAGGAAACGCTTTGTTTATATGGGGAGCGAGCATTAGTGCAGTTGTTATTATAGTGCGTTTTCTATGGGTAATTCCCTCGACATTACTGCAAAAATATTTAAGTAAAAAAAATAAACAGAAGGAAGAATTTGATTATCGAAACATGATTGTTTTTGGCTGGTCCGGAATGCGTGGTGTGGTTTCGATGGCGGCCGCTTTGGCACTACCTTTAATGGTAAATGAAAAAGAGGAATTTCCTTTGCGTAATCTTCTTATCTATTTGGTCTTCTGTGTGATACTTTCTACACTGGTCATTCAGGGATTAACACTTCCGTGGCTGATCAAAAAACTAAAACTTCAGCCTTATTCCATTTTAGCCGAAGAATACGAAATTCGAAATGTAATTGTTTCCGAAACCATTGCTCATATTGAAGATAATTTCTCCTTGCTAAATGACGATTTACTTCACAATATTAAAAGTAAATACGAAGTTAAGTTTAATCGTTTACAGAAGACAGAACTTCCGGCTAATTTCTTCGGAAAAGGTAACATAATGGGAGGGGATATTTTTAATGATTTTACTAAACTTCAAATTGATTTATTAAATGTAGAGCGTGAAAAACTGGAGTTAATGCATAAACAAGGAGCTGTTAATGAAGAAGTTTTTCGAAAAATAGAAAAAGAACTTGATCTTGAGGAAACTCGTTTGTGGATGGAAATGTATGAGGAATGAAAATTAGATAATTAGGGAATTAGAAAATTAGATAATTGGAATGTTGGAATATTGGAATTTCGGAATGTAGAATTGGAATTATTAGATTTTAATATTGGATAACGTAAAATAGGGAGCTTAATTCACGAAAATATACTTGTTGTAAAAATAACTTATATTTACACTTTATATTATGTAATCCATGGAAGAAAATAAACACGTAACGATCTATGATATTGCTGAGAAGTTAAATTTAGCAACCTCAACAATTTCAAGAGCTTTAAAGGATCATCATTCGATAAGTGATAAAACGATCAAGAAAGTGAAGAAGGCCGCAAAAGAAATGGGATTTGTGCCCAATACTCTTGCAGCAGGTTTACGTGGTAATAAAACCAAAACAATTGGTGTGTTGATTCCAACAGTAACGCAGCCCTTTTTGTCATCTTTGATTAGTGGTATTGAGATTACAGCACAAAAGGCCGACTATTCTGTAATCATTATGCAATCGCATGACTCTTATCATGAAGAAGTCAATATGGCTAAATCCTTATACAGTAACCGTGTGAGTGGCGTTATTTGCTCACTGGCGATGGAAACGAGGGATACTTCGCATTTTCATCAATTTTCAAATAATAATATTCCGTTGGTTTTTGTCGACAGGGTTCCGAAAGATTATAATACTTTCAGAGTGGTTATTGACAATTATTCTGCGGGCTATAAAGCGACCAAACATCTAATAGAACAGGGTTGTCTTCGTATTGCACATTTAACAGCCGGTTCAGAATTTGGTAATTTGTATAATGAAAGAAAAAGAGGTTACGTTGAAGCTTTAAGAGATCATAATTTACCGATAGATGAAGATTTAATTATCGATTTGAAAGCAGTTACTTATGAAGAAGGGGTAAAAGCAAGCAATAAATTGTTTGATTTAAAACCAATTCCGGATGGACTTTTCGCTTCTGGGGATATAATTGCTGTAAGTGCAGTGCAAACCGCCAAAAAACGTGGTATTAAAGTACCTGAAGATATTGCCATTATTGGTTTTAATAATGATCCGATTTCTCAAATTATCGATCCAAATTTATCAACCATAACGCATCCTGCAGAAAAAATGGGAAAAGCTGCTGCCGATATTATTATAAAGAACCTGAAATCAGCCAAAAATGAAGATGTTCAGGAAATAGCTTTCTTAAATACAGAAGTACTTATTCGCGAATCTTCCAAAAGAAAAGAATCTTAATATTGGTGCATTGGATTGTAGATTATTTTAGATTAATCTGTTAGGTTTTGTCTGAAAATCAACAAATTGATATCAGTAATAATTTTAATAAAAAAACTCTCTTCAAATTAATAAAAGGAGTTTTTTAGTTTTTACAAACAACCGATTGTCTTGCAGGAGAAGACGTAAGTAAAGACTTTTCAGGTGAATTAGTAAAAAAATAAAAACCTTTATTACCTTAATCCATATTATAAAACCAGCCAGGTTTTATAATGTGGATTACTAACTTTTTTTAGCCACAAATTTTACGAATTAGCACAAATCAATTCGTGTAGATTCGTGAAATTCGTGGCATAAAAGCTTTAATATGAAATTGAAAAAATATGTTTTATTTTCTAAAAATGAGATTTTTTTTACTGCTAATTATGGCGATGCAACTCGGCTTTAGCCAGAAAAAAATACCGCACCTTCAAAAAAAAGGAGATAAGACACAATTGATGGTCAGCGAGAAACCTTTTCTTGTTTTGGGTGGGGAATTAGGCAATTCTTCGGCTACGACTATAGAAAGTATGGAACCTATTTGGTCTAAACTAAAAGATATGAATCTCAATACGGTATTAACACCGGTTTATTGGGAATTGATCGAGAAGGAGGAAGGCAAATTTGATTTTTCACTAGTAGATGATTTAATCCTTCGCGCCCGAAAAGAAGATTTAAAATTGGTATTTCTTTGGTTTGGATCATGGAAAAACAGTATGTCAAGTCATGCGCCGGCTTGGGTAAAATTAAATCAGAAGAAATATCCGAGAGTAAAAGATGATAAAAACAAAAGTCATGAAATACTAACACCTCTCAGCGAAAATAACCTGAAAGCGGATATAAATGCTTTTCAGAAATTGATGGCACATATTAAAGATTTTGATCAAAAGGAGCAGACTGTCATTATGATTCAGGTTGAAAATGAAATCGGAATGCTGCCGATTGCCAGAGATTACAGCCCGTTAGCAAATGATGTTTTCAATAAGGAAGTGCCTTCGGAATTATTACAATACCTGCAGAAAAATAAGGAAAAATTAGTTCCTGAATTTTTAGAAATCTGGAAAAAAAATGGTTTTAAAACGAAAGGAAACTGGGAAACCATTTTTGGAGAAGGACTTTCTACAGATGAAATTTTTATGGCTTGGTATTTTTCAAAATTCACCAACAAAGTTGCCCAAGCCGGAAAAGACAGTTATGCGATTCCGATGTTTGTAAATGCCGCTTTAAATGCCCCCGAAAAGAAACCCGGAGAATATCCAAGTGCCGGACCTTTGCCACATGTTATGGACGTTTGGAAAGCCGCCGGAAATTCGGTTGATTTTCTCTCACCAGATTTTTATAATCCATCATTTAAGCACTGGAACAATTTATTTACCCGTCAGGGCGATCCGTTGTTTATACCGGAACACAAATTTGATAAAACAGCGCCTTTTAAAGGATTGTATGCGATTGGACATTATGAAGCAATTGGTTTTTCGCCTTTTTCAATTGAATCTGTAACCGATGCCAAAAATGAACCTCTTGGCAAAATATATGATTTAGTCAGACAATTGACGCCTGTTATCGAAGCCAATAAAGGATTGGGAAAAATAGATGGCGTTTTATTGGATAAAGAAAATCAGTCACAAATCATTCAGTTAGGAAATTACGAATTTACGTTTAAACATGATTATACCTTAAATTGGTCTGATGGTGCCAAAGAAGAAACCTGGCCAATGACAAGCGCTATCATAATCGAAATTGCACCTGACGAATTCTATATTGCCGGTTCCGGAATTGTGGTGACTTTTAAACCATTAAAGGATAAATCGCTTAATGTCGGTATTTTAAAAGTGGATTATGGAACTTTCGAAAATAAGATATGGAAAACGTTCCGTCATTTCAATGGCGATCAAACCCATCAGGGAAGACATGTGAGAATCGCCGTTGATGATTACGAAATTCAGAAATTGAAATTATATACTTATGAATAAAATACTTTTTTATTGTTGAATTAAACGCTCAAATTGAATTTGAAAAGTTATTTTCTATAATATATTTTACCTGAATAATAAAAACATCTGTATTTTTAATTTCTTGTTTGATAGAAGCATCATAATCTGTTAATTGAAACTGATGAACCATATCTTTTTTCAAATATTTTATGATAGATTCATGACTACGAGTATCATTTTCCTGCTGTTTTTTTAATTCTCGTTGTTTGCTTTCCAAATACTGTAAACTCTTTTTTAATCTTTGAAGCTCTAATTTTTCCAATCTTTATGCTTTATAAAATTTGATTAAACAAAACGATAACCCGGAAGGCCATTAAACCCAATATGCTCCAAAAACTTTTCCATTTGAATTTAAGCCATTCCAGAGTATCGTATATTAATACTTACGTACAATTTGAGGTTTTGGTTTTGTTAAAGATTATAGAATTTTCTACAAGTGTTATAAAATTCCCATGTCAGTAATTAAGTACTTGATAATATGTTGTTTATGTTTTTGTTGGAAAGGAGTCATTCTTAATAAATTTCTTTTTTGATACAGTAACTTTGAGATTTAACTGCAAAGTACGCTAAGATCTACGCAATCCCGAGGCTTCGGGAGCAAAGCTATATTTACCTAGCTTTGCGAACTCTGCGTTTTTACAGAGCCCAACTGATTAAAAATCCTTTGTGCACTTTGCAGTTAAATTTTTTCATAATCAAAATTGATATTTCTCTATCTTTATAAAATAAAATTATAATCCATGACGATCCAGCAATTAAAATATATTGTAGCCTTAGACGAAGAACGCCATTTTGCAAGAGCAGCCGAAGTCTGTATGGTCACACAACCCGGACTAACGATTCAGTTAAAAAATCTGGAAGAGGAAATCGGAATAAAGATTTTTGATCGGAATAAAGTGCCATTGACACCAACAATATTAGGAATCGAGATTATCAATCGCGCAAAAAAGATTCTCCGTGAGGCTGATGAGATTCGGGATTTTGTGGTCAATGAAAAAAATCTGTTAGAAGGGGAGATCAAAGTGGGCATCATTTCCACTTTATCGCCTTATTTGATTCCGTTGTTTATTAAAGCGATGAAAGAAGCGACTCCCAAGGTACATTTCATTATCAGAGAATCCAACACCGGTCAATTGATGAAAGATGTAGAAACGGGAACGATTGATGTCGCTATTATGGCAACGCCTACCGGAAATCCGAATTTAATTGAACATCCTATTTTCAAAGAACCCTTTGTGGCCTACCTGAATCAGTCGCATCCAATGGCCAATGAAGCTTTTTATGAATTACAGCCCGGAGATCAAACCGAATTATTGCTGTTGCACCATGAATTTTGCTATAACGCACAGCTTTTGGATATCTGCGGATTAAAAAATTCAGATAAGATAAAAGAACAATTTACGTATGACATTAGTTCGATTGAGACCTTAAAAAACTTAGTGCGTGCTCAATTAGGATTTGCCATTATTCCGCAGCTTTCTATACTAAACGAAGGCGTAACCGGACTTTTTAAACCTTTCAAAGAACCCATTCCGGTAAGAGAAATTAGTCTGGTGGTTTCAGATTCTTTTTCCAAGAAATTGATACTCGAGAAAATGAACGAAGCCATCTGGAATTGCCTTCCGGACTCACTCAAAAAAGACTTCGCCTATCGAAAAATTAGATGGAACGATTCGCCTTATTTTGTGAAAGCGGTTAGTAAGTTTATGTAATTTTTAAACACATAGAGACATAGCTTTTCTTTGTCGATAAAGGCATTTCACTTATTTGAAAACACAAAGTTATGTGTCTTGAAACAAGTGAAACGCCTTTTTGCAGTATATAAATCTATGTTTCTATGTGTTCAAATTCTAAGTTCAAAGCTGAACCAATTATTGTTTTTTAGATGCAGCAATAATAACTTTCGAAACAGCCTTTGGTTGAGAAATAAAAACCACATGGCTTCCTTTTATTTCTGTGATTTTTGTGTTCGAACGTTTGTACATCGCACGTTGAATATCAGGTGTAATACTTTTGTCTTCGGTGGCTACAATTCCGTAAGAAGGTTTATCTCTCCAAGCTGCTTTTGTGATAGGAGTTCCAAAACCTTGTGCGTGAAATGCACCTTGCGAAGCATACATGAAATCAGCTTGTTCTTTGCTTATATCACCTGCAAATCCAGCGTGGAATTTAGCTTTATCATAATACGCTATTCCTTTGTCATCTGGAGGCAATACACCATTTTCAGGAGCAGGAGGTGCAGTTTGCAGCCATTGAATAGAGTTTTCTCCGTTATCAGGCTGTAAAGCCGCTACATAAACCAATGCTGCTACTTTTGGATGGTTTCCGGCTTCTGTAATTACAGTTCCGCCCCATGAATGTCCAACTAAAATGGTTGGTCCGTCTTGTTTGTCTAAAGCTAAATTTGTTGCAGCAACGTCATCTGCTAATGAGCTTAACGGATTTTGAACAATCGTTACATTATACCCTTTTTTAGTCAAAATTTGGTATAATCCCTGCCATCCTGAGCCGTCTGCGAAGGCACCGTGTACCAATACAACGTTTTTAATTTGTGGAACAGCAGTTTTAGTTTGTGCATTAACATTTACAGAAGTAAATACTAAACTTAAGATTAAAGCGGCGAACAGGAAATAAGATTTCAATTGTTCTTTTATAGATAGTGTTTTCATATTGATTTTAGATTTTAGTCCCGAAGCCTCGGGATTGATTTTAGATTTTAGATTATTTGAAATTGAAATTAATTCAATGTTACAGCCAAAGTAATTTCAGTGTTTAATAATTTTGAGATAGGACAAATTTCTTTTGCTTTTTGTGCTGTTTGCTGAAAATCTTCTGCTGAGATTCCGGGAACTTTTCCAGTCAATTCCAATTGAATTAAAGTAATTGTTCCGTCTTCGAAAGTAATTTTTGCTACAGTATCTAAATCTTCCGGAACAAATCCGGCTTCAGATAATAAAAAGCTCAATTGCATAGTAAAACAGCCTGAATGTGCCGCTGCGATTAATTCTTCTGGGTTGGTTCCAACTCCTTGCTCAAAACGGGTTTTGAAAGATAATTGTGCTTCGTGTAATGTTGTGCTTTGTGTACTGATGGTTCCTTTTCCTTCCATTCCTGTACCTTTCCAATTTGCGTTTGCTCTTCTTGTAAATTTCATGATTTCTATTTTTTAAAGTTGTTTTTAATTATTTCAAATCAATTGTTTGATTTTGATGAGACAAATTTAGGGCGAGTACGTTTATTAATCAAATTAATAATTTTTTAGTATTATTAAAATAATTTATAATGATAGTATTAGCGGGGTGGAATAGAGTAGTGCAACAATAAATATTTTTTTGAAATGCCTCAAATGTCGCTGAAATTAAACTAATCTACTATTTTGATAGGTTAATAAAAGTTTTGATGATTTATGGGGTGAAATCAAAAATAACTCTTTAAATTTGCAACCACAATGAGAAATAATAGCCAGAATATGAAGAATTATTATAACCGCAGCCTGATACTGTGCTGTAGTGCTGTAATGATTGTATTGGCTTCTATATAAAATAATACTATTTTTTCGAAAAGCCTTTCATGAGTATTTGAAAGGCTTTTTTGTTTTTAAACCTATAATAAAGAATGATTGAATTAAAAAACGTCAGCAAAACTTTTCATCAGAAAGACCGAATTGTTTCGGCTTTATCAGAGGTCTCGCTTAAGGTTCCGCCCGGGAAAATTTTTGGTGTAATCGGAACTTCGGGAGCAGGAAAAAGCACCTTGATCAGATGCGTTAATTTACTGGAAAGACCCACTTCGGGAGAAATTATTGTAGATGGGAAATCCCTTATACAATTATCAAACGCACAGCTTGCTATTGAAAGAAGACAAATCGGAATGATTTTTCAGCATTTTAATTTACTTTCCTCCAGAACAGTATTTGAGAATGTTGCTTTTCCGTTGGAATTAACCGGAACTTCAAAAGCGGCAATAAAAGAACGGGTTCTAGAATTACTTCAATTAGTGGGTTTGACCGAAAAAGCAAATGATTATCCGGCAAGTCTTTCGGGAGGCCAAAAACAAAGAGTTGCGATTGCCAGAACATTGGCCAATAATCCAAAAGTGTTATTGTGTGACGAGGCAACCAGCGCACTGGATCCTGCAACCACAAGATCTATTCTGAATTTACTGAAAGACATCAATCGCCGACTTAATATTACGATTTTATTGATTACACATCAGATGGAAGTGGTAAAATCAATTTGCGATGAGGTGGCCGTAATTAGTCACGGAAAATTAATAGAGCAGGGAAGTGTGGGCGAAATTTTTGCAGACCCCAAACACGAACTGACAAAGGAATTTATTGCTTCTTCTTTGCATTTGGATATTCCTGCTGTTTATCAGGAAAGATTGCAAAAAGAAGAAGGTGAAAACTTAAATCCGTTATTAAGACTTGAAATGACCGGAAAATCAGTAAATGAGCCTGTAATATCAGAAGTTTCGCGATTATTTGATACTAATTTTAAAATTATTAGCGCACAAATGGATCAGGCAGGCGATGTTAACTTTGGAATTATGCTGATCGAGTTATCCGGTAAACGGGAAAACTACCAGGCTGCTATCGAATATTTTATATCAAAACATATTAAAGCAGAAATCATAGGTTATGTCTGAATCCATTATTGAATTATTATTAAAAGGAACCTGGGAAACGATCATTATGACATTTTTGTCTGGCTTTTTTGGTTTTCTGCTGGGACTTCCAACAGGTATTTTGCTTTTCCTTACCCGAAAAAATCAAATATTAAAACAACCCGCTTTAAATAGAGTGTTGTCTATTTTGGTAAATATTTTCCGTTCGATTCCATTCATTATATTAATTGTCTGGATGATTCCGTTTACCCGTGCCATTGTCGGAACTTCTATTGGCGTTAGTGCGGCACTGGTTCCGCTAAGTATAGGAGCGGCGCCTTTTATAGCGCGATTGGTAGAGAATAGTCTTTTAGGTTTGCCATCCGGATTAATTGAAGCCGCAAGAGCTTTAGGCGCTACACCTTTTCAAATTGTATATAAAGTATTATTGCCGGAAGCTTTGCCTTCTTTGATAAATGCAGCTTCTATCACTTTAATTACACTTGTGGGTTACTCTGCAATGGGTGGAGCAGTAGGAGCGGGCGGTTTAGGACAAGTGGGCTATCAGTATGGTTACATTGGTTATGATGCTGTAACCATGAATTCGGTATTGGCTTTACTGGTGATTCTGGTATTTCTAATCCAGTTTGCCGGCGACACTTTATCAAAACGATTTGACCACAGATAGTTTCAATTAAAAATTTAGAATTAAAAATTAAAAAATATAAAGATGAATACTAAATTAAATTTCTTTAAAACAGCCGGAATTATTGCTTTATCACTTGTTTTATCAAATTGTGGAGAAAACAAGAAGAACGACCCGCATCATATTAAAGTTGGTGTTGCTTCGGGGCCAGAATTGAAAGTAGCAGAAGCGGCTAAAAAAGTAGCCAAAGAAAGATACGGACTTGAGGTGGAACTGGTTTCTTTTAATGATTATGTAATTCCAAACGAAGCGTTGAGTCAGGGCGATATAGATGCCAACGCTTTTCAGCACAAACCTTATTTGGATGAGCAGTCGAAACAACGCGGTTACAAATTGGCCATAATTGGAAAAACATTTATTTATCCGATTGCGGCCTATTCTAAAAAAATAAAAAGGCTTTCTGAATTGAAAAACGAAAGCACGATCATTATTCCAAATGATCCAACAAACGGAGGTCGTTCGTTATTACTTTTAGAAAAAAACGGTTTATTGAAATTGCGTGCAGGAGTTGGTTTATTGCCAAAAGTAACTGACATTGTCAGTAATCCTAAAAATCTTAAAATATTGGAATTAGAAGCGCCTCAATTGCCTCGTGCTTTAGACGATCAAAATGTTTCGATTGCTATTATCAACAACACTTTTGCTTCTCAGGCAGGTTTGGTTCCTTCCCGTGATGCCTTGTTTGTAGAAGACAAAGATTCTCCGTATGTAAATCTGGTAGTAAGCCGTGAAGACAACAAAAATGAGGAAAAGGTAAAACAGTTTCTCCAGGCCTTTCAATCTGCAGAAGTAGAGCAGGCAGCTGTTCGCGAATTTAAAGGCGGGGCTGTGAAGGGATGGTAATTGGAGAGAACATGTTAGAATAAAAAAACTGCGTAGAATCTAAAAGGATTTTGCCTCGGGAGCCACAAAAGATTGCAGCGGATAGCAGGAACCAGCTCCTAAAAAAAAACGAGACCTTCTCTCTAAAAGAAAAAATCTCGTCTCTATATTTTTTTAATCTTCAATAATACTCAGTATCGTCTTCGGGATTTCGGCGAAAGCCTCGAAGGAGTAGGGTTTTATGAGATAGCCTTTTACGCCCAGTACATCGCATTTTTGTTTGTAGGATGGGTTTATGCTGGTCGAATAGACAAAGCAGGGAATGTTTTTGAGCTCGTTGTGGTTTAAAATTTCCTGTAGGGCTTCGATGCCGTTGAGTATGGGCATGTTAATATCGGTCAGGATCACGTCCGGGGTTTCGTTGGTTGTGTCTTTTAAGAAATTAAGGAGTTCTTCGCCATTGGCTACAAGACTTACTTTGCTAAAGCTGGGGTTGTTGTTAAAGGTTTCGTAGATTACATCTGCATCGTCATTGTCATCTTCGGCAATTATGATATGTAGCTTTTTTTGTGACATTTTTACGTGACTGGAAAATAAAGATTAAATGTTGTCCCTTCGTTCAGTGTACTTTCGACTGTGATATTTCCGGAGTGGTTTTCCATAATCTTCTTGCAAATCGCGAGGCCAATACCGTTTCCTGAATATTCGTTTCGGGCATGCAGGCGCTGAAAAATCGTAAAAATCTTAAGAAGATGGCCGGACTCCATTCCAATCCCGTTGTCTTTGATCTGAATCTTTACAAATTTAGTATTTTGATTTGGTATTTCAACGTCTAAATCGTCGGCCTGATAAATTTCTATTACCGGCGGTTTGTCTGTCTTGCAGTATTTAATGGCGTTGGATATCAAATTCGAGAAAAGCTGGCGCATTTGCACTCGGGATGCT
This sequence comes from Flavobacterium sp. Root420, assembly GCF_001427905.1. Lineage (GTDB taxonomy): Bacteria > Bacteroidota > Bacteroidia > Flavobacteriales > Flavobacteriaceae > Flavobacterium. The sequence goes on along the minus strand of NZ_LMEF01000001.1, from coordinate 67,854 downwards.
TTTATTACAGGTAGTTTTCCGGTTTTTATATTGGCGTTTTTGTCGGTAATCGTTACTTCGAGATCTTCAACCACTTCAGCAATAACGGTGGCCAGATTAATTTCGGTACGTTCTTCCTGTGCGGTATGCGACGAATATTGCACCAAATCATCGACAAGGGAATTGAGACGCAAAACAGATAATTTGATGATCTCCATCGATCTGGCGTCAACTCCGTTTAAATAGGTGCCGTCAATTTTTCCGTTGTGCATAACGATTTTGCGCAGTGGTTCTTTTAAATCGTGTGAAATGACGTGAATGAATTCTTCGAGATTGCCGTTGATACGGTTCAGCTCGTGGATTTTTCCTTCCAGTGCCTGCTGATTTTTAAGCAGGGCTTCTTCGTGTTTTTTCTTTTCGGTCAAATCGATTACTACGATTCCAATGGCATCTACAGACGGTTCAAGGTCAGTGAGCGAGATATAAGCCGGAAAAGTAGTAGGGGAGCCGCCATCACTTTTAAAAAGGATTTCGTGCGTGCTAAGCCCGAATTTTAGGGCTTCGATAAGCGTAACAAATTGCGAGGCATTGTCGAAATACTCCTGAATGTAGTTCCCAATAATTTTTTCTGTCGGTGTATTGACCAGTTTTGCAAAATAGTCGTTACAATATAAGATCAGGCCATTTTTGGCAATACTCAGGGCGCCTTGTCTGAATTTCTCAATAAGCAGTCTATAGGTATAATCGGCCGTTTCAAGCGAATAAAGCTGTGGCTTTCCGTTGTTGTTGACCACCAGGGCATCAACGTCTCCATTTTTTATAGCATCAATAATACTGTTTGATTCATCAAGTTTTTCCTTTAATGATTCAATTTTAGCTAATAAGGAGACTATATTTTTATCGTTTACTATCAAATTCTATTCACTTAAATTAAGTATTTTCAATACCTTTTCCTTGTCTGATAAATCTCCTAGGATGATTCGTCTGGGAGCAGGCTGTATTTTTATTAAGGTTGGTATCGCTACAATTTGATGTTTGATGGCCAACTCTGTGTCACGGTTGATATCTACGATTTCTAATTCGTAGTTGTCCTCGAGATAGATATCACATATCCTGCGTAAATTTTCGATAGCATGTCCTGACTTAACAGACATACCCGAAACAAAAAGCATGAACTTATGTTTGGTGGTATTTGTTCCATCAGCTGAATAATCCATTTTTTAAGCGTTTACGGGTTTGATATTAAGCCCTACGAGCACTCTTTCCTCATTCGAAAGATCGCCAATGATCTTGCGAATGGGTTCCGGAAATTTTCTGACCAATGTGGGTACAGCCAAAATTTGATCCCCTTCTGCCAATTGGGGATTCTTCAGCAAATCGATAATTTCGATGCTGTATTTCCCCGCCAGGTATTCTTCGGCATATTTTTTTATGTTCTCTAATGCCTTGATCGATTTTGGTGTCTGACCTGCTATATATAATAATAATTGCCATTCGGCTACCGCTTCTTTTTTCATGGTGTTACTTTTTTTTCTTAGCAATGAGCTGCGCCTGTAGTTCTTCGGTGGCTTTCAGGATGCTTAATTCTTCCTGAGCCGATTCGAATTCATTTCTAAGTGCCTCAATATTAGCCTCCAGAACTTTGCGCTTGCGCTCAATTTCACGGTCTTTTCGGTTAATTTCGTTCTGCAGCTTAATATCTGACATTGTTTTTTTGAATTTTTGAGTTTGTCTTGCCGTGCCCGTCAGGATTCCGTTTGGACCTAACTCTACATCCAGCAGTTCAATACCTTTGTTGGTAATGATAAACTCCCTCACCTGATTGGAATGGCCCATTCCTCTGGCTTTGATAATAAAGATACCTCGGTTTCTTTCGCCAATGCCTTCCATATCACGAACCGTAATCCAGGTGTCGACTAAGGAAGAAACGGATTCTTCTGCGAGATCTGGCCTGAAATTATCGGTCTGTTTGTTTAAAGACGTAAAAAGTGCTGTTATATTGTGCGCTTTCAGCATATCGATGAGCCTTACTAACATGGAACGGACTTCGTGTTCGCTTCCTACGGTGATTAAATTACTTATCGGATCAATGATGATCGTGGTAGGGGCAAACTCTTTTATTAATTTTCTAAGCGTAAGCAAATGCAGCTCTAATCCGTTTAGCGAAGGGCGTGAGGAATGAATCTGCAATATTCCTTTTTCAATGTGTTTTTGAAGGTCAATCCCAATCGATTTCATATTGCGCACCAACTGCTGTGGAGATTCTTCAAACGCGAAATAGATCGTTTTTTCGTTTTTCAGGCATTGCTCATTGGCAAAGTAACAGGCCACGGTTGTTTTTGCCGTTCCGGCTGTTCCTGAGATCAAAATATTGCTGCCGCGATAGAAACCCCCTCCATGAAACATTTCGTTCAATCCGGGAACTCCTGTCGAGATAACATCAGAACTGACTTCATTGTTAAGTTTTAGCGAGGTGATAGGCAGTACTGAAATTCCATCTTCGTCAATTAAAAACGGATATTCGTTGGTACCGTGTGTTGATCCTCTGTATTTGACAATGCGGAGTCTTCGGGTCGAAACTTGTTCGATTACACGATGGTCCAGCACGATTACGCAGTCTGAAACGTATTCTTCGAGTCCCTGACGGGTAAGCGTTGCCTCGCCGCGTTCGCCGGTAATGATGGCCGTTACACCTTTGGCTTTAAGCCAGTGAAACAAACGTCGGAGCTCGGCTCTCAGGATGGCCTGGTTGTCGAGTCCTGCAAATAATGATTCTATGGTATCTAATACGACTCTTTTGGCTTTTACGGAATCAATGGCATAACCTAATCGGATGAATAAACCATCCAGATCGTATTCGCCAGCTTCTTCAATTTCTGATCTTTCTACGCGAACGTGATCGACTACGAGTCTTTTGTCTGCCTTAAGTTTTTCGATATCAAAGCCTAATGATTTGACATTTAAGGTAAGGTCGTCCGATGGCTCTTCAAATGACATGAAGACCCCGGGTTCGTTATGATCGGTGATTCCTTTAATAAGGAATTGCATAGACATTAATGTTTTTCCACAGCCAGCACCGCCGCAGATTAAAGTCGGACGCCCTTTTGGGAAACCTCCGTTTGTAATCTCGTCGAGTCCGTCAACTCCACTTGGAGTTTTAGGGAATATAAAACGATGTGATTTTGATTCTTTTTGCACTTTATTTAAATATACTGTTTACTCAAATATACGTTTTCTTACATAATTGGCAATGGATATTTATTAAAGATTTAACAGCTGTTTAAATAAATTGCAAATAATTTGAGGAAATTAAGGCTTTAGATTGCTTTATAATCGGGTATTAAGTTAAATTTCTGAGATTGGTGATAGATTTTGAGATGGGGATTATGTAAGATTTGAGAAGTAAGATGTAAGAGGTGAGATGTGAGATGGAAGATCAAAAGATGTGAAGTGTGGGGTGGGAGAAGAAAGAAGAAAGAAGTACGAAACAAGAAGTAAGCAAGAGGCAAGATTTGAAGTGTAACTGTAAATTGTCAATAGAAAAAGAGACAGCGACCGAATACTGTTTTTAAGAAATAATCTATTTTAAGAAATAATCTAAATATGGAAAAAGAAAATTTTCAGTCTCAGTATACAGTCACAGTTTTCAGTTTGTACTGCGACTAACTTGAAACCTGAAACCTGAAACAAAAAAAGAAAAAACGAGATCATTTCTCTTAAAAAGAAAGGATCTCGTTCAATCAACATAAAAAAAACAGAATATAAATTATCCGTGTGCTGCTACAGAAACGTCAGCCCATTCATTCCAGGTGGCTAGTTTTTGTTCGTAGGTTTGTTTGGCGAATGGTAAAGCTACTTTTCCTAAGAACAGGCGTAGAGGAGGAGTTTCGGCTTCAACCAATTTAATAATGGCCGGTACAGTAGCGTTAATTTGTCCGAAAGAATCAGGATCATGTCCTTCTGCAATGGCTTTTTTAAGTCCGTCGTAAGCGGGAATACTTTCGCTGTTGAATCCGTTACCCCAGATATCTGTGAAATAACCGTTTGGTTCTACCAAAGTCACATTGATTCCGAATTGTTTTACTTCCGAAGCCAAAGTTTCAGTAAGACCTTCAACGGCAAATTTAGAAGCGTTGTAAAGCCCTAAAACCGGTAAAGTCGTGATTCCTAAAATAGAAGAAACCTGAATGATATGACCGCTTTGTTGTTTTCTCATAGTGGGTAAAACGGCTTGTGTTAACCATAAAGTTCCGAAGAAATTGGTTTCGAATTGTGCTCTGGCTTCTTGTTCAGAAGCTTCTTCAACCGCACCGTTCAAAGCATAACCGGCATTGTTGATCAGGATATCAATCGACCCGAAATGTTGTTGTACTTTTTCTACGACTGCAAACGATTCTGCACGGTTGTTTACGTCTAGTTTAAGAGGTAAAATAAAGTCTCCGTATTGCGCTTTTAAGTCGGCCAGGGCATCGATATTTCTGGCTGTTGCAGCTACCTTGTATCCTTTTGCTAAAAATGCTTCTGTCCAGGCTCTTCCAAATCCTTTTGACGCTCCTGAAATTAAAATAGTTTTCATAATTGTTAATTGTTAATTGTTAATGGTGAATTGTTAATGGTGAATTGTAAATTGTTTTGTCTAGAATGTTTAAATCTTTATTTATTTGTTTTAATCGTGTAACTGTTTATATGTTTCATTGTTAACTATTGATCTTTGCGCCTTTGTACCTTTGCATTTTTAAAAAATGACCGAAAGGTCATTTTTTAAACAAAAAAAAATTAGAGACTGTTTTCCTCAATCATTGATTTTAGGGTGGTGGTAACTACTTTCATTTTGTCGTTGTTGCCGGACATTCTTGAAATTAGGTGGCCGCCTTCCATCATGGTGAAAATTACGGTGGCAAAATCGGCTGCGTTCCAGTTGGGATTGAATTCTCCGTTGGCAATGCCTTTCTTGATACTGTTTTCCAGTAATTTTTGGTTGTATTTAATACCCTGGTTTATCTTTTCTTTCACAACCGGATTGGTATCATCTGCTTCTGTTCCGAAATTCAGTAACGGACAACCACCAGTTAGGGGCGGATTTACGCCATTGCTGAAGAAATCGATATACGTAAATAACTCTTCTTTTGCTGTTTTGCTTTTGCTGATTGCAGCCAACAGTTTATCGCCCAATATTTTCATATTATGATCTACGGCGGCACAGGCGAGCACTTCTTTATTTTCAAAATGAACGTACATGCTTCCTTTTGACAATTTGGTGGCTTCCATAATATCACTCATAGAAGTTGCTGCAATCCCTTTTGTGTTAAAGATTGGTGCTGCTTTTTCGATGATGAATTGTCTGGTTTCTTCTCCCTTTGCCATGATAGCTTCATTTTTATTCTGCAAATATATGACCGATTGGTCAGTTGCGCAAATTTTTTATGATTTATTTATGATAGGCACGCGGATGACACGGATTTAGGCGGGTTTGCGCGGGTCTTTATATTTTTCCGCCACGAATTCACGAATTTTATAATCACTATGCGCAATCATTCGTGAATTCGTGGCTATTTTAGCGTATAGAAGCTAATCCTTTATATATAATCTGTAGCAAAACTTTATCAAAATAAATCCGCTCAAATCCGTGTCAACTGCGTTCCAAAATTTCGATACATAGTAGAAAAGTACTAATGATCGGAAAGTATAATGTTTGTTTTTGTTTTTTTCGATTTGTTCATTACCAGTAATAAGAGGGGTAAAGTAAGCGCAAAAAATAAGCCGACAAGGAAAAAGGCATCTCTGTAACTTAATAAGGAGGATTGTCTGGTTACGATATTTTCCATTAGTTTTAGGGCTTTTGCTCTCGCTTCGTTATAGGCAAAACCTCTGTGTTGGAAATAATTGATGTAGCCATTGATTCTTTCCATTGCTTTTACGTTATCTGGGGTTACGTTTGAGATTAATACGTTTCTGTGTGCCGCATAACGATGTGCGATATACGTATTGATGATTGACACGCCGAAAGAACCTCCTAACTGACGCATCATATTGTTGAGTGCTGCACCTTGACCGACATCTTTATCGTCAAGCGAAGAAACAGCCAGCATCGTTAGCGGAACGGTTAACAAAGCCAGTCCGAGTGCTCGGAAAATAAGTGCCGTTGCGACTTCAAAAGCGCTGGTGTCTAGTGATATACCAGACATTCTCCAATTGAAATAAATGAACAGCAGAAAACCTGTTGCGATAATGATGACGGGAGAAACACCTTTTTGCAATAAAGTTCCGCAGAGTTTTAAGGCGACGAGTGCAAACAATGCGCCCGGAAGCAAAAGCAATCCAGTTTGATAGGGCGAAAAACTCAAAAGACGCTGTGCGACAACGGGACTAATGTAAATCGAAATGAACATTCCGAAACCGGTAACGAAGGTCAGAATTGCGGCTATACTTAACGATTTGCTTTTCAGTACACGCAGATTCACTACGGGTTTATCGATTTTTAATTCCCAATAAATAAAAGAAATCAAAGTGACAATTGCTATGGCGGTCAAAACCACAATGTAGCGGGTTTCGAACCAATCTTCGACTTCGCCTCTTTCTAAAACCGTTTGCAGCGCGCCAACACCGATAGCTAATAAGGCAATTCCGGTCCAGTCGACTTTTGAGATTTCAGGTTTTACGGGTGGTTCTTTCAGTAGAAAATAACAGGAAATAGCAACCAGAATCCCAATCTGAATATTAATTAAGAAAATCCACGGCCAGTCGTAGTTCTCGGTGATATAACCGCCAAGCGTTGGCCCGATGGTTGGTCCGATGAAAATTCCGGCTCCGAATAAAGCTCCCGCGGTTGATTGTTTTTCTTTCGGAAAAAGTTCAAAAACTACTACCTGCGAAATGGACAATAAAGCGCCACCGCCAATTCCCTGAAGAAATCTAAAGAAGACTAGCATCCAGATATTAGAGGAATGCCCACACATAAAGGAACAAAATGTAAAGAGAATAATCGAACCAATATAATAATTACGACGCCCGAGATTGGCGCTCAAAAAACTCGTAATCGGAATGATTATCACATTGGCAATGGCATAAGCGGTAATTACCCAGGAAGTATCTTCAAGAGTCGCACCCAGATTACCGCTCATGTGCGAAAGCGCCACATTGACAATAGAAATATCAATAAGTTCCATAATCGCGGCGAGGATTACGGTAAAAATGAGCAATTTTCGTTGTAGAGATGTCATAGTATATTTACTATTGTTTATACCGATTGGTATATTTTTAATTAAAAAAAATGAAAGATTATATTTAACACATAGAGACATAGATTTTGCACCCGAAAATAGACGTTTCACTCATCTAAAAACATACCGAAGCTTTGGGACTATGTGTGAGAAACTAGTTTCTTTCCATATTCTTTTTTGCCAAAGAAAACTATGTCTCTATGTGTTTAATTTTTTTCGTTTACTATATCAGTTGGAATTTGGAATTTTAAATATATTGGAATTTCAAATCGAAAGTTCCTGCTTCACAACATTAGTCTTAAAAAGATTAGAGTAGGCGGTAGCAATTAACCTCGTTTGGGCTTCATTCCAGATTTCGCATTGGGCATTCACGAATTGTCTTCCTTTTTTAATGATTGATGTTCTGGCGATAATAGTATCACCCACACGAGCCGGAGCAAAATAATCAACATTGAGATTGATGGTGGTATAGAAATTTTCTTCATTAAAAGAAAACATCGTTGCTCCGATGCAATCGTCTGCAATGGCCGCAATAACGCCTCCATGAAGAGATTTAATCGGATTTGACATCTCTTCCCGAACTAAATATTGAAAAGTAACGCTGCCTTCTTCAGCTGCTAAAACTATTGGTCGCATCCAAAGCATAAAAGGCGATGGCGAAGCGGTAAATTCTCTGTCGATGTGGTTTTGAAGTACTTGTAAACGTGTCATTTGATTTTAGATTTTAGATTTTAGATTTTAGATTTTAGTCGCGATGGCTGTCGAAATTGGAAATTGGAATTTTTAGTTTGGAATTTAGTTTAAATAATACCAATAGGTATATTTTATTTGATAAAAAAAAGCAATATTCTTGTTATACTTTTATTCTAATTCTTCTATGACATTCCGAACGGACTGCATGATATTTGATAAGTCACCTGGATTTCCGGTTAGCTTGCTGATCATAACGCCGCCTTCAATTAGCGCTATAATGGTTAATGCGGTTCTTTCGGTATTAATAGATTTTGCTTTGAATTCTCCGGCTGCAATTCCCTGGTCGATGAAATGCATTATTTTTTCTTTCCAGTAAATAAGAGTTCTTTCGGCGTATTTCCTTAAAACCGGATGAGTGTCATCAGATTCGGTTGCGGTGTTTAGAATCGGGCAGCCACCTTTTGTGACTTTCATGTTTGTATATTCCGAATAGAGTTGGGGATAGACCAATAATTTGCCTTTGAAAGTGGTTTGCTTATCAATTTCTTTTGAAAAAGCATCCTGAAGTTTTTTTACATTAAACTTAAATGCCGCAATGGCAACTTCGTCTTTGTTTTCGAAATTCCCGTAAATGCTTCCTTTGGTGAGTCCGGTGATCTCGGTAATATCACTCATCGAAGTACCGCTGTAGCCTTTCATATTAAAGATCGGAGCGGTTTGTTCTATGATAAATTGTTTTGTTCTTTCTGCCTTACTCATGTTAATATGATTTAAGATTGCAAATATATACCAATCGGTATAATTAATTAAGGTTTTTGTAAATTATTTTGATGTGGCATAGAAAAGTAATCTTTAGAATAAAATAAAACCTCGCATTCAGGGCGGTAAATAGGAGGTTTTAGTATGTGTAATTTATCACACACTACCCCAGCAATATTCCAACAAATGTTACAACATTACATCGTTTCTTATCTCGGAATTACAGATGAATTTTAAGTAGAACTCGGACGAAACATTGGAAGAGAGGAAAGTGGTACTACTAAATAAATATTGTCTCTACGTGTTTGTTTTTTTTCTCTATTTTTGACTTGCTAATTTAGCTTTTCTTTAAAAAAATCACCATAAATAAAATCAATAGTAGTTGTTTAAATATTTGTTATTCTGATTAGTAAAGATTGTTTTTTAATTAATTACTTTAATGTCTTTTTTAATTTAAATTTTATTCGGCTTGCTGACATATTTATTGCCTTTAACAAAAAAGCGCCAGGGTAAAAAGGCATCTTCCTGTGCATATGCGACACCAATTCTTGGTGAAGCTGTGATCTCATTATCTGTATATTTGATGCTGTGATTTTCTATCCAGATTTCTTCTCCGCCCAAATCTTTTTTATTAAATGAATGGTCAATTCCCAACGCCTTCGCCGCAGAACCCGGACCTGAGGAAATAGCGCTTTTGTTGACAGGCATATTTCGTCTTAGTTTCATTATTTCTGCGCCAATCAAGGGCTCAATCGCCCGTATGAGCACTGCGTGAGGTTCTCCTTTTACTGAGGTGACGATATTAAACAAATGATGAATTCCATAACATAAGTACACGTACGAAACGCCTCCTTCACTGTACATGATTTCGGTACGGTTCGTACGTCGCCCGCCATACGCATGAGAGGCTTTGTCTATTTCACCAAAGTATGCTTCGGTTTCTACAATTATGCCTGCTGTTATTTGCCCTTCAATTTGGGTGAATAGGACTTTTCCAAGCAGATCTTTGGCCAGGAAAATTACGTCTTGATTCAGATAATAGGATAGTGGTAGTTTCAATTTTGTATTAATTTTATACTTTAATTAAATGTTTTTAATTAATTGTTTATTAATTATTTGTGTTTTTAAAAAAAGTAATATAGTTTAAATGTTTTTAAGGATTATTTCGCGAGATATACTGGTGGAATTCGGAATAAGCGCTGACAAGCTGTTCCAGATTAAACCCTCGATTCAGTCCACTTGGGTTTGGTAAAATCCAGACCTTTGTGTCGCAAAAATCTTCAGGCTGTAAACCCCATAATACATTCTTTTTTCCTGAAAAAGCTTTATAGGCTGCTTTACCAAGAAATGCAATAAACCGTGGCTGAAAAGCTGTGATTTTATTACGAAGATTTTCGAAGGCATGATCAAACTCTTCTTTTGAAAGTTGATCTGCACGTGCTGTTGCTCTTTCGACAGCAGTAGTAAGTCCATATCCGAATTCGAGTATAACGGCATCATTTGCAGGCTCAATTTGGTATGTGGTAAAGCCCGATTGATGCAACACCTTCCAAAAACGATTGCTTCGTCCGGAAAAATGATATCCGTCCAAAGCAGATTTTAAACCGGGATTGATGCCGCAAAACAGAACTTTAAGGTCTTTATCAATTAAATCAGTTAGCATTGTTGTTGAATGTGATGCTTAAAAATACAAAAGCTCAACTGAAAAATTGAGCTTTTGTATGAAATAAAATTTCAAATTTAATTATTACGTAGGGCATGTGATAGTTCCTGTTTAGTCATGTTGGATCTTCCCTTTATGCCCACTTTTTTGGCTTCCTGATACAAATCCTGTTTGGCTCTGTCATCATAGTCGCCTGCTTTCCCGCCTCTTTTTTCGGCTCCGGGGCTATTGGCTATTCTCGCAGATTTTTGTTTACTGTATCCTTTATCGCGCAGTGCTTCGTATTGGTCCTTATCTTTAATTTGGGGACCGGGACTTTTTCCTGGCATATTATTCAATTTAAAGTTAAACGGAGTTTTTAATTAAGAATCAGATTTGTCTTTTTGGTCAAAATCCTCATCTGAATAATCGTCTAGTTCTTCATCTAAGGCATCATCAAGGTCTCTATCGAGTTCAGGTTCAAGATCCTGTTCCTTACGATACTTATCGCCAGAATCAGAATCGTAGTAATCTTCCCGATCTTTGGGATCAACAGTATCCGGGCCAAATTGTTGCTGCTCAATAATTCCGGGATCTTTATTTTGCATAGTTTCCCAATTAATTCGCTGCTCTTCCGGATGAAAATTGCGATCGTCCCGACCAAAATCTTCGTTGGTTTTTTCGTCTCTCATGATATATAAGTTTTTAATTATTTTTTCATCAGAACTGATTTTCTCGTCTCAATGCTCGATTTTTCATTACTTCTTGAAGAAGTAGACTTTGTTTCTGCTTTTTTTGCAGATGTTCTTGCACTGCCTTCGACGTTGGTTTTATGATTTGAAATATTCATGAAAACTTTCTTTTAAAGTTAATTTACAAATCTATAACTGATGAATTGTAAATGCTTATACTTTTTTATGTTTTAATTGTATTATTATCAGATGTTTATAGTTGAATTGTGAATGTAAGAATGATATAGTATAAGATAAAGGCTTGCTGGTAAAAAAATCTAATTTGAAAGTTTACCACCCAGTATAAAAATAATACTTTTAAAAAATTAATCACTTGATTAAATCTTTTGTTTAATTTAATTTATATCTTTGCGAAACATTAAAATTATTATGACACTAAAAAGCAAAGACGCAAGCACCGAGGAAAAAATCAAAGAAGCAGCGCGAATCGTATTTACCCAAAAGGGATATTCGGCGACGCGTACTCGTGATATTGCTGAAGAAGCAGGAATTAACCTTGCATTGTTAAACTATTACTTTAGAAGTAAAGAGAAACTTTTCGAATTGGTTATGGCCGAGAAAGTAGCCAAATTATTTGGTGTAATTGCTCCGGTGGTCAATAACAATACAACTTCATTAGACGAAAAAGTAACTTCAATTGTCGATGCTTATATTACAATGTTAAGCGAAAATCCGGGTTTACCTTTATTTGTTTTAAGTGAAATCAGAAATAATCCGGAACATTTTGGAAACCGAATGCAGGCAGGGAAATTGTTAACAGAATCTTTTTTTGTAAAACAATTGGCGGAGCGAAAACCAGATGTTCATCCGCTGCATTTTATCATAAACGTTTTGTCGATGTGTATTTTTCCCTTTATCGCAAAACCGGTTTTTGAATCGGCTGGAGTGATGACATCAGAGCAATTAAATGCTTTTGCAGAAGAAAGAAGAACGTTGATTGTAAAATGGTTTCAAGCTATGATAAATTCGTAGCTATTTTTTTTGATTAATTTTAATCAAATGATTAAAACGAAATATTAAATATTAAAAAGTTGAATATGAAAAGGTTATTGATTTTTATACTCGTTATTTCTCCTGTGTTTTCCTTTTATGCGCAACAAGAACACCGGTTTTTAAAACTCGAAGATTGTTATGCATTGGCAGAAGAAAACTATCCGTTATCTAAAAAACGGGATTTGATTGCCAAAAGCAGTGAATATACTATTGATAATATCGCAAAAGGATATTATCCAAGGTTTGATGTTTTTGGTCAGGCAACTTATCAGTCTGATGTTACGCAATTACCGTTCAGGCCACCGGGTATTGAAGTTCCGATTTTAAGGAATGATCAATATCGCGCTTACGCGGAAGTGAATCAGCTTATCTATGATGGAGGCAATTTGAAACAACAGAAAGAACTCATTGAAAAACAAACCAAAGTTTCAGAACAACAACTTAAAGTCGATTTGTATGCCGTAAAACAACGAATTACGGAACTTTATTTTGGGATATTGGTTTTTGATGAACAGCTTCGTCAAAACGATTTATTGAAAAATGATATTAAAATCGGAATGAAAACCGTTGAAGCACAACTGGTCAACGGAATAGCGTTCAGAAGCAATCTGGATTTACTCAAAGCAGAATATCTCAAAGCCGATCAGATTGCGGTAGGGATCCGTAATTATAAAAAAGCGTATCTCGATATGCTTGGCCTTTTTATCAATTTAGAATTACATCCGGATACACAATTAGAAACACCTCAGAATATTGTAAATTCATTAGAAATAAAACGCCCTGAAATCGAACTTTTTAATTACAGAAATGAAAGCCTGGAACTCACTAAAAAGTCCATTGAAATTGCCAATTTACCCAAATTTAATTTTTTTGTGCAAGGCGGAGCAGGTAATCCCGGCTTGAATATGCTGGAAGTGGGATGGAAAGCCTATTACATTGGCGGAGTAAGAATGAATTGGTCGTTAACCGGACTTTATACAGATAAAAAACAGAAACAAATCATAGACATCAATAAAGAGCAATTGGACGTTGACAAAGAAGTTTTTCTTTTTAATACCAATCAATCGGTTAAGCAGCAAAATGCCGAAATAACAAAACTGGAAGAATATCTGGTTTCTGATGCTGAAATTATCACGTTGCGAAATAACGTCAAAAAAGCTGCTTTGGCACAATTAGAAAATGGCGTAATTGACTCAAGTGATTATCTGCGTGAAGTAAATGAGGAAAATACGGCAACTCAAAACAAAATTATCCATGAAACAGATTTGCTTTTGGCCAAATACAGACAAAAATTAATAACCGGTAATTAAGTATACGATGAAAAAAATAGCATTTATAACAATAGCAGCGCTAGCAATATCTTGTTCTGATAACAAAAATGAATTCGACGCCACCGGCACTTTTGAAGCCGTAGAAACGATTATTCCGGCAGAAGCAGGCGGAATCATTAAAGAGTTAAAAGTAGAAGAAGGCAATGCTTTAAAAGAAGGCCAGGCGGTTGGTTATATTGACACGATACAACTTTCGCTTAAGCGGGATCAGTTATTGGCACAAATCAGAGCAACCCAGAGCAAAAAACCGGATATTGATTCGCAATTGGATGTTTACCGAGAAGAACTAAGACAAGCCAAAATCGATCAGCAACGCATGCAAAATCTGGTAAAAGCCGATGCCGCAACCCGAAAACAGTTGGACGATGCCACAACCAGAGTTGCTGTAATTCAAAAACAAATTACGGCATTGCAAAAACAATTAGACATCAGTACCATCGGAATCGATGATGAATCACAGACTTTGAAAATACAGGTAAGTCAGATTAAGGATCAATTGTCAAAATCGAAAATAGTCAATAAAACCAACGGAACCGTTTTGACCAAATATGCCGAAATCGGCGAAATGGCAACTATAGGCAAACCTCTTTATAAAATAGCCGATTTGTCAACAATAATTTTGAGAGTTTATATTACCGGAGATCAATTGCCAGCGGTTAAATTGAATGACAAAGTGAAAGTTTTTGTGGATGCCACCAACAAAACCTATAAAGAATATGAAGGCACTGTAGAATGGATTAGTGATAAAGCAGAGTTTACGCCAAAAACTATTCAGACCAAAGACGAACGTGCCAATCTGGTTTATGCGGTCAAAGTCAGAGTGAAGAATGATGGTTATCTGAAAATTGGGATGTATGGGGAAATCAAATTCTTAAAATAATGGAATCCGTTATTGTAAAAAATATTACCAAAACGTACGGAAAGGAAAAAAAGGTAGCTGTCAACGATGTTTCTTTTTCGGTAAACAAAGGCGAACTTTTTGGACTAATTGGTCCCGATGGCGCAGGGAAAACCAGTATTTTCAGAATTCTGACGACACTTTTGCTTGCTGACGAAGGTTCTGCTTCTGTGGATGGTTTGGATGTGGTAAAAGATTTTAAATCAATTCGGAACACTATTGGTTATATGCCGGGAAAATTTTCGTTGTATCAGGATTTGACGGTAGAAGAAAATCTGAATTTCTTTGCGACTCTATTTGGAACCACGATTCAGGAAAACTATGATTTAATCAAAGACATCTACATTCAGATTGAACCTTTTAAAACCCGAAGAGCCGGGAAATTATCTGGCGGAATGAAACAGAAACTGGCTTTATGTTGCGCGTTGATTCATAAACCAAATGTTTTGTTTTTAGACGAACCTACAACAGGAGTTGATCCGGTTTCCAGAAAGGAATTTTGGGAAATGCTTAAAAAACTGAAACAGCAGGATATCACGATTGTCGTTTCTACACCTTATATGGATGAAGCCAATCTTTGTGACAGAATAGCTTTGATACAAGACGGAAAAATACTTTCAATTGATACTCCAAAAAATATAATTGGAAATTATCCCGATCAACTTTTTGCTATTAAAGCAGATCAAATGTACCCGCTTTTGCAAGCTTTGAAAGAATACCCAAACCGATTGGCGAGTTATGCTTTTGGAGAATTTGCGCATTTTTCTTTTAAAGGAAATCGGGATAAAGATGATTTATTGCAATTTTTAGAAAATAAAGGAATTAAAAATATTGAGATCAGGGAAGCTACGGTAACTATTGAAGATAGTTTTATTAAGCTTTTGAGTTAGTATAGGCATTTTTGTCATCTCGACGGAGGAGAGATCACACTCGAAACTCTACAATGATTGGCCGCAAAGTAACCACAATATTGTCATCTCGACGAAGGAGAGATCACATGCGAGACTCGACAAAGATTGGCGATTTGCTGTGCGGAGCTTCTAGTGTGATCTCTCCTTCGTCGAGATGACAACCATGCGCACACCATTTGGTGTTTAAATTTAAAACCATTTTTATGAGCGAAAAAGTAATTTCATGCAATGCCTTAACCAAACGATTTGGAGATTTTACAGCCGTAGATTCCATCACTTTTGAGGTGCAGAAGGGCGAAATTTTCGGTTTTCTTGGAGCAAATGGTGCGGGTAAAACAACTGCCATGCGAATGTTGTGCGGTTTATCTATTCCAACATCCGGAGAAGCAAAAATTGCCGGTTTTGATGTATACAAACAAACGGAAAAAATAAAGAAGAACATTGGTTATATGAGTCAGAAATTTTCTTTGTATGATGATTTGACCGTACAGGAAAACATTACTTTTTTCGCCGGAATTTATGGTCTGTCTGATCAGGCGATCAAAGAAAACAGTGCATTGCTCTTAAAACAATTAGGAATGGAAGATCAGGCCAATAAAAGAGTCAGCTCACTTCCGTTAGGATGGAAACAGAAACTGGCTTTTTCAACTGCCATTATTCACAAGCCGGAAATTGTTTTTTTGGATGAACCAACCGGAGGTGTCGATCCGGTAACACGCAGACAGTTTTGGGATTTAATTTATGAAGCATCCGGAAACGGGATTACAATCTTTGTAACCACACATTATATGGACGAAGCCGAATATTGCAACAGAGTTTCAATAATGGTTGATGGCAGGGTAGAAGCACTGGATACGCCAACTAATTTGAAAAAACAATTTAATGCAGGTTCTATGGATGAAGTTTTTTATCATCTGGCCAGAGCAGCAAAACGCGGAGAATAATATAATATAATATAATATGATAATAATTTAAACACATAGAAACATAGATTTTTGTGACGTATAAAGGCGTTTCACTTATTTAAAAACACATATTTATTTATGTGTAAAGAAATATGTTTCTTTTTTGTACTCTTTTTTAGCACATAAAACCTATGTTATTCTATGTGTTTAAGTCAAACTTTTATTAATCACATGCAGAAAGCTATTATAAAATATGAAACAGTTTTTGACATTTGTAAAGAAAGAGTTTTTGCACGTACTGCGTGACAGGAAAACTTTATTGATTCTATTCGGAATGCCAATCGTGCAGATTCTGATTTTTGGTTTTGCTTTGACCAACGAAGTGAAAAACGCTAAGATTGTAGTAGTCGATTATGCCAAAGATATCGCTTCACAGGAAATCATTACTAAAATTGAAGCTAGCCGTTATTTTGAAATTACCAAAAGCCTTTCCGGAAGCAAAGAACTTGAAACGGCTTTTAGAACTGGACAAATAAAAATGGCAATTATATTTCCAGAGGGTTTTAACAATCAATTATTACATCAGAATAAAGCACAGATTCAGGTTATTGCCGATGCTTCTGATCCTAATAATGCCACAACGCTGACCAATTATGTTTCATCTATTATAAATGATTATCAGGCGCAATTAAACGGAAATAACCCGATTCCATTTCAGATAAAACCAGAAGTAAAAATGCTGTATAACCCACAGTTAAAAGGTACTCCCAATTTTGTTCCGGGTGTTATGGCGCTTATTTTAATGTTGGTTTGCGTGATGATGACGGCCATTTCGATCGTAAAAGAAAAAGAAATGGGAACAATGGAAATTCTTTTGGTATCGCCATTCAAACCTATTTTGGTCATAATTTCTAAAGCGGTTCCGTATTTATTGCTTTCAATGGTAAATGTTGTTACCATTTTATTGCTAAGTGTTTTTGTTTTGGATCTTCCGATTGCGGGAAATATTCTTTTGCTTTTTGCCGAAAGCACGTTATTTATTATAACCTGTCTGACATTAGGGATTTTTATTTCGATTAAAACCGATTCTATGCAAACGGCGATGCTGATTTCATTATTGGGAATGCTTTTGCCAACATTGCTTTTTAGCGGGTTTCTATTCCCGATAGAAAATATGCCGCTTCCGTTGCAATGGTTTTCGAATATTGTGCCATCAAAATGGTATTATATTATTGTAAAAGGAATCATGATCAAAGGAGTTGGTTTTGCGCATGTATGGAAAGAAACGTTGATCCTCCTTGGTATCACAATCTTTTTGTTGATTATCAGCCTTAAAAGCTTTAAAATTCGTTTATCATGAGAATCGTAAAATTTTTACTCGTAAAAGAATTCAAACAGATATTCCGAAATCGCGCAATATTGGCCGTGATTTTAGCGATGCCTGTCGTGCAGCTGATCATTTTACCGCTTGCCGCGAATTATGAAATCAAAAATATTAATCTGGCCGTGGTTGATAATGATCGTTCTGATTATTCGAGAGATTTAATCAATAAAGTGATTGCATCAGGTTATTTTAAACTTCGAAGCTATAATGACTCCTATCAAGAAGCTTTTACTCAGGTAGAAGACGATCGTGCCGATTTAATTCTGGAAATTCCACGTGGTTTTGAGCAGGATTTGATGCGTGAAAACCACCAACAGCTTTTTATTGGAGTAAACGCCATTAACGGAACAAAAGCAGGTTTGGGTGCCGGTTATATTGCTGATATCATACGAAATTATAATAGTAATTTGAGAATGCATCATAATCCGCAAGGGAATTTTAATCCAATTCCGGTTATAGAAATTGCATCATCAAATTGGTACAATCAACATTTAAATTACCAATTATTTATGGTTCCGGGAATATTGGCGATTCTCGTTACGATTGTTGGGGGATTTCTTTCGGCATTGAATATTGTAAAAGAAAAAGAGGTCGGAACAATTGAGCAAATTAATGTATCTCCGGTTAAAAAACATCATTTTATTTTAGGGAAATTAATTCCGTTTTGGATTCTTGGAAATGTTGTTTTTACATTAGGATTAATCGTTGGCTGGCTGTTTTATGGTATGATTCCGCAAGGGAATCTATTTGTTTTGTATACGTTTGTCTCGGTTTATCTACTGGCTATTTTAGGTTTTGGTTTATTGATATCAACCATTTGTGATACGCAGCAACAAGCCATGCTTATCATGTTTTTCTTCGTCATGATATTTGTTTTAATGGGCGGTTTGTTCACACCAATTGACAGTATGCCGGATTGGGCTAAAACAATTTCCAGATTTAATCCAATAAGTTATTTTATTGATGTGATGCGAATGGTCGTCATAAAAGGTAGTGGTTTCAGGGATATCTTAAAACATATTGTAATCATAATAGGTTTTGCGATTGTATTGAATTTTGCTGCGATTTTGAATTATCGCAAGACATCATAATAAGGATAAAAGAAAATACGCCAGGTTTTTTGACCTGGCGTATTTTTTCAATTTGATTTAATCTTCTTCCTCCAATAAAAATAAACAGTAAAAACAGTTACTACTATTCCCTTCAAATAAACCATTTCAATTTAGTTTTGAGGTACAGTCTGATTCCAAACTCCCGTTTTAGCCGTTTCTAAAGTATAAGCGGAGAAATCTTTGGCTTTTCTTCCTAAAACCTTTTCTATATCGGTGGTAATTGACGAATTTCTGCCATCCAAAACCTGTTCAAAAAGGTAATTTACTAACCAGATATGATCCTCCGGAACCTGATACTCGCGCAACATTTGAATATATTCTTCTAAACTTAAAGGCTGAAAAGCGATTTCTCTGTTCGTCGCTTTTGCAATTTGGTCTATGGCTTGTTCAAAAGTTAATAATTTCGGGCCTGTAAGTTCATAGGTTTGTCCGTTGTGTTTCTCCTCCAAAAGTGAAGCCACAATTACATCAGCAATATCATCGGCATCTGTAAAAGGTTCGACTGCTTCTGCTCTTGGTAATGCAACGTAACCAGCTAATATTGGCTCCAGAAAGAAGCTTTCGCTAAAGTTTTGGCTGAACCAGCTTGCCCGAACAATCGTCCAATTTTTGGCGTTGATTTTTACAATTTCTTCACAAGCCTGCGCTTCTTTTTCGCCTCTGCCTGAAAGTAAAACCATTTTTTCAACGCCCATTTGAGTGGCTAAACTGCTAAACAGATGAATAACAGTTGTGGCAGAAGGAATAGCCAAATCAGGCTGATAACTGATATAAACGGTATCGATATCCTTAAGGACAGCTTGCCAGGTTTCGGGTTTTTCCCAGTCAAACGGAACTGCGGCAGATCGTGAACCGGCACGAACTTCAACTTCTGTATTATTTTCTAATCTTTCCATTACTCTGCGTCCTGTTTTCCCATTGGCTCCCAGAACTAAAATTTTCTTTGTGTTCATATCAATATCTTTTTAAGTGATTACTGATACAAAATTGGGCAGATTAGAATGAAATCATTTGTCTGAAAAGAATTAAGATTTGTTTGAAAAGAATTGTTGCTTGACATCATTTGGTCTTGTGCCGAATTTAGTGTAAAAAGCATTCGAGAAAGAACTCAAACTTTCGTAACCCACTTCCCAAGCCGATTCCTGTACGGTTTTTTCGCTGTCACGAAGTAATTCATATGCTTTATGAAGTCTTTCTTCCTGAATGTATTTAAAAACCGGAATTCCGAATAACTCTTTAAAATTCTTTTTCAGTTTGCTGCTGTTGAGTCCCACCATTTTGGATAATTCGGTAATTGATGGAGGTTTGGAGTAATGAGTAGTTACAATTTCCTTGGCGTGAAAAAGCTTGTTTTTATCGTACTCAGATAAATCCGCTTTTTTGTCTGTAGTTAGCAAAGCAAAAAAATGGGCTAAAAGTTCGTTGACCTGACTTTTTAAAAACAACAATCGGGTAGTTCCGGTGTAGGAAGTATTGAAGATTTTCTGAACAGCCAATTGCATATCAAGCGTCATATAAAATGCCGGGCCTTTTGCAAAATGTTCTTTTGGGTTCAGTAAATCCGGAAGATAGTTTTCAAAAATCTCTTTTTCAGCCGGAGGCAATGTATTAAGATATTTAAGTTTGACAAAGATGCTGATCGATTGTAAAGGTTTATCCGGTTCGATTTTATGGGCGAATTCCACTTTCTGATTTCCAAAGAAGCAGATCGCTAAGCCGGTAGTATTTGTCAAATATTTTGTTTGATTGTTATGTTTGATTTCCAATTCGACATTACCTGAACCATAAAAAGCAAAACCAATAGAATCACCATCAATTTCACATTTCTGAACTACTGTCTTTGTCGCGTAAGATTGCTCAATTAAAACAATAAAATCATTTACTTCTAAAATATCTGTTGTCATACTAGGTAGGGATGTTTTGATAAAAGTATGAAAAGTTGCTGTTTTTTTTGGAATATTAAAAAGAATTAAAAATTTAGAATTAAAAATTAAAAATCTGTTGAATCTGCGTAAGAAAAAATTAAACACATAGAAAACATAGGTTTTAATGTCTAAAAAAAGGTAATGGAAAGAAATGAGTTTCTCAAACATACATATGTTTTTAGGTTAATGAAATGCCTTTTTAAGCGGTTTCAAAAGCTATGTTTCTATGTGTTTAAACTTAAGCATATTTCCTTCGCATCTGCTATATGTTTTAAGGTTAATGAAATGCCTTTAAGCGGTTATAAAAGCTATGTTTCTATGTGTTTAAAAAAACAACCTAGTTTTTCAGATGAAACTTCGTCTTATTAAAATTCTTCGATTTAATAATTTTCCCTTTATCCGTAATCATAATCCAGCGATAGTCCGGATATTTGCTGATAAGGCTTATTCCGGCTTCTTTTCCTAAAACCATGATAGAAGTACTAAAACCATTGGCTGTTTCGGCATTGGGCCCAAAAACAGAAACACTGCAAAGTCCGGTAGAAGGATATCCGGTGGCAGGATTGATGATATGAGAATATCGTTTTCCGTCTAAAATCACAAATTTTTCGTAACTCCCTGAAGTTGTTACAGCGCCATCGTGCAATGCAATTACAGCAAAGAGTTTATCGTTATGAAAAGGATTCGTCATTCCTATTTTCCAGTCTTTGCCATTCGGTTGTTTTCCCCAAACGGTCATATCTCCGGTGGCGTTTACAATTCCGGCTTTTATGCCTTTTGCCAACATTAAATCTTTGCATTTGTTGGTGGCATATCCTTCGCCTAAAGCGCCAAATCCGATTTTCATTCCTTTTAATTTCAGGAAAATGGTGGATTGGGTGCTGTCTAAAATGATGTTTTTGTAACCAACTTTCTCCAACGATTTTTTTATGGCTTCCGCCGATGGCATTTCGGTCATCGAGCCATCAAATTTCCAGATGCGGTCCATCGCAGCAAAACTAATATCGAAAGCGCCATTGGTAATTTCAGAAAAATGTAGTGCTCTTTTGGTCAGTTCAAAAACTTCTTTATCGACTTTTACAGGACGAATTCCTGCATTCTGATTGACTTCTGAAACCTGAGAACTGGGTTTCCAGTCCGAAATTAGATTTTCAATTCGGGTTATTTCCGCAATAATTTCATCAATAGATTTTTCTGCAGTTAGAGAATCTTTTGCTACGATCGAAATGTCAAACCGGCCTCCCATAAGCATCGCTGTTCTTTTTCGTAAAGTTTGGGCTTCAGCACTGAAAGCACAGACTACTATGAAAAGGAAGAGTAGTGAATAGAAAGTGGATTTGTATTTAAGAGACATATAATTCTTTATAAATGTTTTGTTTAATTTAATTCTAACCCGTAAAGACCTGGCTATTTTTTTTTTTAACACATAGAAAAAACATAGGTTTTTATGCTTAAAAAGGAAGTTGAAAGAAACTAGTTTCTCACACATAGTCCCGAGGCTTCGGGACGTAGCTAAAGGATTAATTTTTAAGCTGTTTATTTTCTACACCGCTATGTGTTTTCAGATTAATGAAATGCCTTTTTTCTACGCGGTTGCAAAAGCTATGTTTCTATGTGTTTAAATTTAATAACAATCAGTCAATAATTGACCATTGTTTTTATAATAACTTAGTTGTTTATTTTTCTCACCTAATAAAGCATCAAGAGTCGATTCAACATCTTTTTGCATGGTCAGTGAACCACAAATCATGATCACACCATTATTAGCTAATAAATCAATAAAAAAGTCAGCATCGCGTTTGATCAGATCCATCACATAAAAATGATTTTCTTCACGGGATAAAGCCAAATGAAAACTTTGCAAATGTTTTTTTTGCATCATTTGGGAAGCGAAGGTTTTATAACCTGAAACCGTTTCCGTTTCCATTCTAAAACCGCAATACAAATGGGTTTCTGTCTTTTTCCTGTTTTGTTCGATCATTCCAAGGAAAGGCGCAATTCCGGTTCCGTTGGAGATGAAAGCGACTTTCGAAGCTTTTTTAGGCAAATGAAAAGCATGATTATTAATGATTCTTGCTTTGAGGACATTACCAGGTTTCAGCCCATTCAAAAAGCCGGAACCTAATCCGTTTGGATGTAGTTTGACAACCAATTGAATGTTGCCGGAATGATTTCCAATAGAGTAGAGACGCTCTCTCGTATCATTTGCAGGATAAATGGCCAGTAAATCACCAGAAGTAAATTTGGCTCTCATATTGGCTCTCAGCGTAAGGATAAAAGTATGTTCCGTCTCAGAAATAGCGGTTTTATCTAAAACCATCAGTTTTTGTAAACCTTTTGGAGCATGATTGTATAAGGAAGGCGTTGTTGATAACGGAATTCCGGTTTTGGCACTCCATAATTTAATCCACTCTACAAATTCCACCGCCGATTTGTCATTGACAGTTTGTAATGCTAAAAAGCGTTCTGTCCAGTCTTGTTCTTCTAAAAGTTCATCAATTTCGCGGGCAAAACCGCAAAAATTAGGGTACGCTGTCGAACCAAATCCGACCACAGAAAAATTGATTTTTTGCTGTTGTTTGTGTTTCTGTAAAAGTGAGATGAATTTTTTTCCGTTGGATGGTGGATCGCCCAATCCGTGCGTGGAAGAGAAAATAATAATATGTTCTGCTTTTGGGAAAACAGTGTAATTATTTAATTCAGTAAGAAAAGCTTTTTCACCGGCAGCATTCAGTTGTCTCTGAATCGCATTGGCAAATCGCAAGGAACTTCCGTTTTCAGAACCGGCCAACAAAATAAATTTACTTTCATTGGCTTTGAATTTATTTTTAATTCGGCTTGACCTTCTTTTTAAAGTCATTGCAAAACCCGAATAGATAAAAAAGAGGATATTCAAGGACGCAATCGCCAGAATTACAGCCCAAATAGCGTTTATTCTTCCGGTATGCAGGTCTAAACTTAAATCGGCAAACTGAGCCGTCGTTGGTGAGTGCTTTTCGCTAATTACTTCTCCGGTAACCTGATTTACCTCAATTTCTCTGTCTTTTAATTCAATGATATAATATTCTTCAGGATCATCAGTAAAAGGAAATTCGATTTTTTTTACGTCCGTCAAAAGCGTCGTTTTGAAAATATTGACAGCTTTTTTAGCAGGAGCAACAGTTTCTGTTTTTTCTTTCTGCTCTTTTTTATCCATGAAAAAGTTAAACTTTTCCAGAGATAAATACGTTCCTGTAAGTGCCATAACCAAAATCGGAATTAAAGCCAATCGCCCTAAAACAACATGATAATATTGGGCAAAATATTCTTTTATAACTTTTGAAAAGAAGTTGCGAATGCCTTTTTGTCGTTTCAAAACCAGAACAAACCCGGAAATAACAATTAAGAGCAATAAAAAAGAAATAACTCCCACAAAAAAACGACCGGCTTCATGCAAAAACAAAGAGCGATGAAAGCTGGTGATCCACTGAATAAATTCACTTTTTTTAACCGGAGTTCCTAACTTTTTTCCTGTTTTGACATCAATATAAGCGTTGAAGTCATTTCCATCCTGGTCTATAGCCTGAAGCGTTACAAACTGATTGTAATCAACCGTTAATTCGGTCATTTCAGAATAGTTCTTTTTTAATACAGGAAGCATTTGTTCCAGCGTTATAGTATCAAAATTTTCGATTTTGTACGGAAGTGTTTTTTCCTGAACAGCATCGACAGCCAGAATAATACCCGTTACAGATGCTAATATCAAAAATAAGGAAGAAACCAAAGCCAGGGCCAGGTGAGAGGAACGCCAAAAAGAAAGAGTCATGGAGTGTAAGCTAAAAGGTAATCAATTGTACTTAGGCTTTGTCAAAGGTTTAAACTTTGACAAAGCCTACATGTTTATAGTATTAAATTTTGTTTAATCTTACGTATCTAATATATCCTTTACCTTCTGTTTTATCAGCTAGTCCGGCAGTAGTAAGTGGAATTTCAGCATCAGTTGTATAATATTTTTGATCCTCAACGGCAGATTCAAATCTTAATTTATACCCTTTGTTGATTTTAGAATCTTCAATTTCAAAAGTTGTGATACTGCGATCACCACCCGTAACAGAGGCTCCGCTTATAGCACTTACATCTTCATGTTTTTGAGTCTGAAATTTATTCCATTCTTTCAATGATTTGTACCATTTTTTATCATCACCCATTACATAAAGTGTTTTTTCGTAATCTCCTTTTGGATTAATAAGTGAAACTACAATATAAGCACCTTCGCCCATATAATTTGCCATTTGAAGCATACATTTGTATTTGCTTTGCGCAACAGATTGGAAAGAAACAAGGCAGATAAGAGCGCCTGTAAAGGCTATTTTAAGAATTGATTTCATGTGTTGAAATTATGAATTATGAATTATGAATTATGAATTATGAATTATGAGTTATGAGTTATGAGTTATGAATTTCAGCTAACTTATAATTCATAACTCAAAACTCATAACTTTTTTAAGCTTATTTTAAAAAGTCAATTGATACATTTTGTTTTATTAAAGACTCGTTTTCTTTGGCAAGAGCGTAGGCATTTTCATCAAATTCAGTTTTAATGTCTTTTTTAGCACCAATTGAAATCAGGTATTTCAGGATTTCATCGTTTTTAGAAATCATGGCAGCTTTATGCAAAGCCGTCATACCATCTTTGTTTTTGGTATTTACGTCGATGTTTAAAGAAGCTAGTTTTTTCAATAAAGTCAGATCGTTTTTAACAATTGCTAAATGATACAAAGTACTACCATCTTTTTGAGCAGCGGCAAGGTTTAAACCTTTGTCTTGTACTAATTTTATTTTTGCTTCTAAAGGATCTGGTCCTTTCGATTCAGGACGATACGATTGAATTAGGTATGCACCTAAATTATTGCCGTCTTTATCGGCAACGTTTACATCGGCTCCTTTGTTTAAAAGAAGCGCAACATTCTCAGGAGTTCCTGATTTTACTGCAATTGTCAAGGCTGATTCTCCTTTTGCGTTTTTCGAATTGACATCTTTTGTAACTGCCAATAATTGTTCTAAAACAGCAGTTTCTCTTGATGCAGCAGCTTTGATAAGAGGCGTATTTCCTTCTTTATCGACTTTATTGGTATCAATACCTTTGCTTAAAAAATATTTAACAATCTCTGCCTGATTTGGTTTAGCTGCCAATACGTGCAAGATATTTTCTCCTGATTTGTTTACAGCTGTTGATTTAAGTTTTAATTCTTCAACTAAATATTTATAAGCTTCTAATGATGTAGTTTCCCTACGATTTCCTTGTGCAGCAAAAAACAAAGCATTGTCATTATACTTAATTCCTTTAGCTGCTATCTTTTTCAATAATTCAATATTTCCAACTCTGGCTGCATAATTAAAAGCTGTATTTCCGTTGTTATCGACATCTTTAAGAGACATTCCTTTAGTAGTGAAATATTCTGCAAGAGTAAGGTTTTTATCAAATGCAATACTAAGTAATAATAAGTTGGCGCCATCATTATATTTTTTCGTCGGATTTAATCCTGCTTTAAAAAAAGCTTCATATAAGGCGGGATTAATTTGCCCGCTTGTCGCAGCAAAATCAGCTGGCATTGCACCATGACTATCTTCAAGATTAATGTCTGAACCTTTTTTGATAAGATATTCTGTCATTTCTACATTTCCCTTATAGGCTGACCAATGCAGGTAAATACGATTGTCGTGAGTTGGTTTGGTAACTGGGTTACCTGGTTGATCTAATAAAAACTTGATCGTTTCACTTGGAGCATCATTATTAATCGCAAGAACAACAACATCAAATGCATTTGCATTTGCTTCTGCCGGA
This sequence comes from Flavobacterium sp. Root420, assembly GCF_001427905.1. Taxonomy (GTDB): domain Bacteria; phylum Bacteroidota; class Bacteroidia; order Flavobacteriales; family Flavobacteriaceae; genus Flavobacterium. The sequence continues at coordinate 41,526 of NZ_LMEF01000001.1, read as the reverse complement.
TTATTTCCTTTTGCTATTTCAGCTTTTACAGTTTCTAGATTAGGAACCGTTTTCCAGAAGGCTGCGTCTAATAATGTATTTTTTTGCTGAGCATTAGAAAATAAGGCAGCAACTAATGCAATTGAAATGAAAAGTTTCTTTTTCATATTTAGAATTTTACAATTTTTAAAATAGTTTGGTTATGTATTATTTCATTAAAAATAGATACTAAGCTGTATTCTATTTAGAATAAATAAAAATAAGGCAAATGTAAAAATAAATATTAGTAAGGCAATTTTATTTAGGATGGAATATCAATTTAATTTACTCTTAAGATAACTGAATTTAGAAAAGGTTTAAATTTTCCGGAATTCTTTTTAGTGTTATATCGTATTTTGTTTTAGGAGTGAGAGCGATATATAGCTTTTTATTTTATTTAAAATAACTATAAATATCTGATTATTAATTGTTTAAATAAAGGTATTCGGTAACAGTAAAACCGGCAGACCCTTCGGCTAATTTTAAACACGCGACATGGTCAATACAATGGCATATGCTTAGTTTTCAATGCCTGAGCGTATGCCAATTTGGGATGTGGACAAAATAATTTTTAAAACTACATGAAATTGAAGATAATGATTAAAGCAGAGAATACAGGTAACAATTTTTAAGATTGAAGTATCTTACGAAGTTCGTTAACCAGTTCTTTATAACTATTTGGTTTGCAGATATAATTTCTGGCGCCAATTTTTTGATACGTATCTTTTATAAGAGTATCAGATTGCCCTGATAATACAACAACAGGAATATTTTGGAGTGTACTATTTTCATTTAATTTTTCTAAAAAATCCTTACCGGTTAAGCGAGGCATTTGCAAATCAAGGAAAATAATATCGGGTAAAATTTCTGCTTTTTTAAGATCTTCTAAGGCAAGTAAAGCATCAGTAGAGGATGTAATAGTAATATTTTGATTAAACGAATTGATGGCTTCTGAAAATATTTCTATATCTTCAGGATCATCGTCGATTACCAAAATATGTTGATACTTCATTTTTTAAAAGTATAAAAAAAGCAACGATTGCAGTTACAGAATTAAGGCTTACATTTTATATAATATTAATATTTGGAAAGAAAGCTTCTTTTCTTAATCACAAAATTTATTTTCAGCATAAATGATTTTTGTATTTGGCTTATTTTTATCTTTATAAGAGATATAATTTTTTGTCTAATAAAAATAAAATCAGTTACTTATGTTTGTAAATAATAGTTTTAGTTATAAAGCACTGGTAAGGTTTAGCGGAGGCTATGTATTGTGGATTATTATTTGGTCGTTTCTGGTTTTATTTGCCTATAAATTTTTGCATTTAACCTGGATTGCAATTCCGTGGGTTAGTGTAGGGGTTATTGCTACTGCAGTTTCTTTTTATATCGGCTTTAAAAATAACCAGTCCTATGAAAGAATTTGGGAAGCCAGAAAAATATGGGGTGCCCTTCTGAACATCAGCCGTATGTGGGGTGCTACTACAAGAGGATATATCAAAAATAATCTCTCTGTCCAAAAGCTTTCAGATGCAGAAATTGATATTATTACCAAAAAACTGATTTATAGAAATATTGCTTTTGTATATGCCTTAAGGGATCAGTTGTTAATACCAGCCTCGTGGGAACATGTAAGTTTAGGAACTCATGTTGCAAAAAGAAGCCGAAAAACGATGGAAAAAATCGGTATTGGCATACTTGAAGATAATTTTACGAAAGGAATTTTAGAAAAACATCTTGGTGTCGACGAGTATAAGGAATTAAATAAATTCTCTAACAAGGCTACACATATTATCGATCTTCAGGCGCAAGATTTAATGAAACTAAGGAAAGATGAGATTATTGGTGATTTTTATCATGCTCAATTACAAACACTTCTAAACAATTTATACGATGAGCAGGGCAAAGCAGAAAGAATCAAAAAATTTCCTTTGCCGCGTTTGTATGCCTATGCCAGTATTTTATTTGTATCGATTTTTATTATTTTATTGCCTTTTGGCCTAATAGCCCAATTTGATAAAATGGGACCTTATGAAATATGGTTGTTTATTCCGATAGTGACTATTATTTCCTGGATTTTTCTCATAATGGAGCTTGTTGGAGACTACTCTGAAAATCCGTTTGGTGGATTAGGAAACGATATTCCGATGCTCTCTATTTGTCGATCTATCGAAATTGATTTAAAAGAAATGATTGGAGATGTGGATATTCCGAAACCTATTTTGCCTCAAAACGGAATTTTGATGTAATTGATTATTTTAGAGTCATATTACGTTTCAGGAAATAGAAAAAAAGAGAATTCCACTTTATGATAAAGACGGGATTGGCTAAAGTATATATCGAATAATTTCATTTTTGAAAATAAAACAAAAAATCCCATTTCGTTGGGATTTTGTTTATAAACGAAATTACATTAAAAATCTATTTACTGCTTTTTAAGGCCATTAATAAATCTACTAAATCTACGACTGCATAAGTAGAAGAATAATCAGATACGGCATATGGCAATATAAGACTGTTGTTATGAATAATGGCGCCGCAAGAATAGACTACATTCGGAACATACCCTTCACGTTCGTCTTCCAGAGGTGAAAGTAAAGGTTCTTTTAATCTTCCAATTTCTTTGGATGGATCATCAAGATCAAATAAGGAAGCACCAATGCAATAACGTCGCATCGTTCCAACACCGTGCGTAATAACAAGCCATCCTTCTGTTGTCCATAATGGTGATCCACAGTTTCCAATTTGTGTAAATTCCCATGCAAAGCGCGGCTCCTGAAGCAGGATAGGAGTATTCCATTGGGTAACCCTGTCAGAATACATGATGTAATTGTTTACACCATCAATTCGGGAAAGCATTGCATATTTACCTTTTATTTTTCTTGGGAATAATGCCAGATTTTTATTTTGAGCACCGGCACCATGTAAAGGCATTACCCGAAAAGTATAAAAATCTTCGGTTGAAATAAGTTTCGGCAAGATGGTATGGCCATTATAAGCCGTGTAAGTGGCCATAACGCGATGAGAATCGTCATGATCATCATCAAAACGAACAAAACGAGCATCTTCAATACCTCGGCTTTCGGACTCTGATATCGGAAAAATAACACGCTCTGTAATATCAGAATCATGTTTGAATGACAAATCATAAAAAGAGTTGGCCAGCCAGATTATTTCTTCAAGTGCCGTTCTTCTTTCCTGACTAATTGATGGGTCGCTTAAGCTGGTTTTCACCATGCTCTTTAAGACAGCATACTCAAATTCACCTGGCAAATCCTGCATAATTTGGGCGATGTATTTATCATCTGTATGCATCTCATACAATTTCATTAGGAATCGTTCTTTGTTGTACAAGGTTTTGTGTTCGATCTCTGCTTTGTCAATATGGTGTCCAATCTTCATTACCTGGAGATTATTGTTTCGATCGAGAATTCCTCTTCTAAAAACAATTGACGAAATATGACCTTCACCCGTTGCTCTAAAGGATATAATGACACGTTTTTCGCCCATTTCTAATCCCGTTTGATCAAAATCTTCAATAATTGAAGGATTAAAAATAGCAGCCGATTCAATAGCGTATTCCATGGTACAATAAGAACCTATCAGCATCTTTCGATCCAGCGATATTGCATCATAATCAAGTTGCATCGTTTCGATTACAGGTCTGATTTTCTCGCAATGTTTTAAAAATACGCTTGAAATATTTCGGTGTCGTCTTGCAAATTCACGAAGTGTTTGTTCTAAAGTTTCTAAAACCTGTTTTTCATCCAACATCATTATCCGCATCACCATTTGTTGGGTTCGTTCGTCGCCATTCATAAAATAACGGGCAACAACTCTTTTAGAATCTGGTGTAAATATTATATTTTTTCTAATGATGGGTACTCGCATACTTTTAGTTTTTGTTAGAATAAAGTCAATACATTTTATCGATAACTGATAAAAAACTTCAGTTATTTTACTTTATAATTCTTTTTTTGATAAAGTTAGAAGCATCTATTTGAAACAAGATTAACTGTGTATTAATAGTTCTATACAAGTTAGTGATTTTTGCTAACGAAAAAAACTTAAATTTTTATTAAAACGCTACATGTTGCCTTTTTGCTTTTCAAATCAATTTTATAAAAAATTAATTTATAAAGCCCGATTTTAATAAATGGGTATTTCAAATTTACAAAAAAGAATAAAATGATTTGTATAAATGTTTGATTTACAATTGATATGGTTTAAAGCTTGTTTTTTAAACAGAAATGGAAGAACGTTGAATATAAAAAAAGGGACAAATGATTTTTTTTCACTTTGTCCCCTAAATAATTTTGAACGAATAATTAAACTTTAGTTTATTCTTTATACAAAATAATAACTGCTTTGTAACCGGTACCAACATTCCATTGGCTTGATTCGATTACAACACCTTTATCATCATAAACCTGAAATTCAGCTGTATTTGGTGAAGCAGAACCTTCATTCAAAGCTTCAAAATCAATTTTGTTGATTCCTTTTACCAAATTTATTTTGAATCCTTTATATTCGCCATCCAGTAGCACTTGTGGCTCTATAACTTTATCATTCAGATACACCTTGATCTTATCTCCGTCGACAAAAGCAGCATCTCTGTAACGAATTGTAGATGTAAAAGATTTCGTTACAAATCCTCCTAAATATTCATTTCGTCTATAAAAAACACCTTCTACATTGGCTTCTTTTTTATAAAGAACATTATTATTGAAAAGTTCTTCCGGATTAATTTTCAAAACAACAGGTTCTTTTGAAAGGGGCAGTGGCTCTTCAGTTGGAGGAGCTTCGGTTGGCGGAATAACTTCTTTATTATCTGAATTTTTAGGTTGGATTGATTGCTGTTTCCTTTTAAGCTCATCTTGTGCAAATCCATGCAGTGAAATACCAATCATTACAACTAAAAACAAAATCTTTTTCATACTTTTTTACTATTTTAAATACAAGTTAATATTAGATTTAACCTATTAACATAAACATTTAATTCTTTTATTTATTGCCTATATATTGAATTGATTATCAAAAACAGAGCCGTTTTATGCATGTTGGATCTTATTGATCTTTTTAATACTTATTGACCTTGAGATAATTGGCTGATATTTCAATGTGTTTTGTTGATGAGTTGCTCTTTAATTGGTTTTCAAAATTAAAGGATGGAATAATAAAAAACATCTACACTTTTGTACAGATGTTTTTTAATGAAAGTAATAACAACAAAATGTCCCGGATTATTCTGCCGCCACAGTATTTACACTATTTAACGCCACGCCATTAAGAACACAATCTGCCTCTTTTTCTTCAGCCAGCGTTTGTGTCAATAATTTTGCAACATCATTTTCTCCAAGAGTTTTTGCAAAGGCACATAAAGTACCGTACGATGCAATTTCATAGTGCTCAATTTTTTGCGATGCCGCAATGATACCTGCATCGCGTACCGCTCCCGGCACCGTTTCCTGAAGAATACTGTCTCCTTCTTTAAGAAGTCCTGCCATGGCTTCGCATTTTTTTCCTTCCACACTTTCCCCAAGCAATTCAAAAACTTTTTCCAATCTCGTTACTTGATTTTCAGTTATTGCAAGATGCTCTAAAATAGCACTCGTAAGTGTTGCTGATGTAGCATTTGAAGCCATTTTTGGCAAAGCGCTGACAAGAGCATTTTCTGCCCAGTAAATGTCTTTAAGACTGTCAATAAAGAAATCTTTTAACTCCGAAGCAGCATCCGCAGAAGGTGATACTAAATTGTTTTTACCGTTCTTATTGACGGCAGTTTTACTCGGCGTCGGTTTATCTGAATTTTTCATATGATTTATATTTTAGTGTTAGTTGTATAAATTTTCTTCACGTTCCCAAATACGATGGCTTGCCATAGCATTTATGAAGTCGAGCGCAAATGCTTCGGTTGCGGGATCAGTGTATAAAATAATGCCGGAGTCATCATTATTAAGCTTTGAAGCAAATGGTGTTTCGCTTAATATTCCAATTGCTTCACCATCGGCACCAATAACTTTACAATGTTTATAAGCGTCATTTAAGAATTCAAGAACATCTTCATTTTGTGCCAGGTCGTTGAGTCCTAAACTTTGTGGAACATAAACAGCATCAAAAAGCACAGATGAAGTCGTTATTAAACTAAAATCAACCGGAATTGCACCACCTTCGTCAGTAAGAACAGATCCTAGATTTTTTGCAATTACAAATCCTTTTGCATCTTCTTTTATTAATATATTTTTAATATTCATTACTGAAGCTGCCGAAACGCCATCGGCACAAATTATAGCCACTTTTCTGGATGCAATTGTTGGGGAATTCGTTGGATTTTTGATCATCGAAAGCGCATCAGAAGATGCAACTGATGAATCTATCGAACGTGGTTCCTGATTTCCTAATTCGTTTTCCGGGGAAACTCCTTTATTTATTGGCGTTTCAAGAATAGGAGGAACTGAAGTACCTAAGCCTTCGGCCACTCTTTCAGCTAATTGCATATCGACCTGGGATAAAAGACCTAACATTCTAACTCTAATCGCAGTCGTTTCAACCTTACCTAGCTCAAAACGCAAGGCTCTTACAATATGGCTTTTTTCGGTAGGTGTCTGACTGTTGAAGAATAATTTTGCCTGACCAAAATGATCAGCAAAACTTTCGCTTCTTTCTCGCACTTTATGAGCATCTACACGTTCGTTAAAACTTGAAAATCCACCTTCTGCAATTTTTGCCTGAAACGGGCATCCTCCACCAAGCGAATTTGGATGATAGCTAACACGACCTTTGTTGATTTCCTGACGCATATGGCCATCACGCTGGTTATTGTGAATTGGCGAAACGCTTCTGTTGATTGGAATTTCATGGAAATTAGGACTTCCTAGTCTTGATAATTGTGTATCGGTGTAAGAAAATAATCTTCCCTGAAGCAATGGATCATTGGTGAAATCAATTCCAGGTACTACATGCCCAGGATGAAAAGCAACCTGTTCTGTTTCTGCAAAAAAGTTATCCGGATTTTTGTTCAATACCATTCTGCCGATTATTTTAACCGGTACCAATTCTTCAGGAACAATTTTGGTAGGATCTAATAAATCAAATTCATATTTGTGTTCGTCTTCCTGTGGAATGATCTGAACTCCTAATTCCCATTCCGGAAAATTTCCCATTTCAATGGCTTCCCATAAATCCTGTCTGTGAAAATCAGGATTTTTACCTGAAATTTTCAAGGCTTCATCCCAAACTACGGCATGAGTTCCTAATTTTGGTTTCCAATGAAATTTTACAAAAGTAGATTCATTTGCTTCATTAATTAATCTGAAAGTATGTACTCCAAAACCTTCCATCATTCTATAACTTCTAGGGATCGCACGGTCAGACATGGCCCACATAATCATGTGCATGGATTCCGGCATTAAGGAAATAAAATCCCAAAACGTATCATGAGCAGAGGCTGCCTGAGGTATTTCGTTGTGTGGCTCTGGTTTTACGGCGTGAACGAGATCCGGAAATTTTGAGGCATCCTGAATAAAGAATATAGGAATATTATTTCCGACCAAGTCATAAATACCTTCCTGAGTATAAAATTTAACGGCAAAACCTCTTACATCTCTGGCAAGATCAGTGGAACCTCTAAAACCTGCAACAGTTGAAAATCGGACAAAAACGGGTGTTTTTAATCCGGCTTCTTTTAAAAATCCGGCTTTTGTTAATTCAGGAATCGGATTCGTCACTTCAAAAAAACCATGAGCTCCTGAACCACGTGCGTGCACAATTCTTTCCGGAATTCTTTCATGGTCAAAATGGGTAATTTTTTCTCTTAGTATAAAATCTTCTAGTAGTGAAGGGCCTCTTTCGCCGGATTTCAGCGAATTATTATCATCATTGATTCGAACACCCTGGTCAGTAGTCAGGAATTTGTTAGTTCCATCAGATTTATTTTGCAATAAATCACGCCGCTTTTCGTCTTGGAAATTTTTCATATACTGTAAATTTTGATTTAATTTTTCGGAGTTATTAGATAGACTGTCGTTTGAATATCAATAATTTGCATGATTTAATATTCAATGATTCCAAATTTACTTTATGTATTTTCGAACAACTTATAAGATTATTTTTTAAGGTTGTACAATTACCATTATATGCTTTGAAGATGTGGCCTTATTTGCATCGTGACAATATCACATCTATTTGGTTGCGATAAACAAAACAAAATGCTCATGGCTATATCATCAGCTTCAAGCATTTCGAGTTTATCTATTTTCTTTTGATGTTCTTCTCTTGTACCGGGTTGCATATCGCTGGTTACGGCACCCGGTTCAATTAAGGAAACTTTGATTCCGAGTGGATTTACTTCTTTACGAAGCGAAGTACTGAATCCGCGAATGGCAGATTTGGTGGCGACGTAAATGGTGCTTTTAGGCGAACGACTTTCTGCACTCATCGAGCCAATATTAATAATATGTCCCGATTTTTGATTGGACATTCTGGAAACGGCTTCTTTGCAAAAACCGAGATACCCCATAATATTGGTATCTATAACATATTTCCAATCCTCAAAAGTACCTGTTGTAACTCCATCAGCCGCTAAACCTGCATTGTTGATCAGAATGTCGATGCCACCAAGCTGCTCGTCAGCTATTTTTAAAATAGCATCGATATCTTCTTTTTTTGTTACATCAGCCGGAGTGCCATAAAGTTGACAGTCGGGGAATTGTTGTTTAATATCATCAAATGACTTTTTGAACGTTTCATGGTCCCTTCCGAAAATAAGCACGCGTCCGCCAAGGGAAACCAATAAATCAGCGGTTGCTTTTCCTATTCCAGTGGTGCCACCCGTTATTACAATTCGTTTGTCTTTAATGTTTTGTCCAAAATAATCGGTTAGTTGTCTCATAATGAGTTTTTTTATTTGTAATTACTATTACCATTGTACTTTAATTGAACCTTTGCCTGAAATTTTGTATTCGTGTATTTTTAAGTTTTTTTTGAATGGTGTCAGAGCTTCTTTATTCTGAAATACTTTCATCTGAATTTTGTGATCTTTCGTTTTTATGATTTTTAGATTGTAAATCATATCCTTATCTCCATCTATTTTTATGGTAACTGATTTTCCTCTTTTGGTAGGTTGAGCAATAGGATAATCTATAAAAAGAAGAAAATCTTCATCGATTTTGATGTATTGCCTTGGTACAATTCCAAAGGCCATTCCGGCGCCATACACTTCCTGACCAACCTGTCCGCTTTTTTCCCAGCCATTGTATAAATCCTCTAAAGGCACCCACAAATCAGCCTGTATTTCTCCTGTTTTTACTTCTTCAGACAGCATTTCTTTTGGAAGTAGTGGCGGATAATAATAGGCAATTCTATTAACGGCATATTTAATGAACTCTGGAATAAGAGTTCTTATTGACGGTAAAATATCGACATCCTTCGCCTGAATATAATATTCAGACAAGGCAGCGTATACTTCTAATTCCTCGTATGCTGCGGTATAGGGTGCATCATTAAGCGGGAATATAGAAAAGAAATTCGTGTAGTTTTTACCGTAGCCGTATTTGCAATCATAAAGCTGAATATTTTTAAATAGTCCTGTAAGGCAGGTATAACTTATATCCAGATATAATTTCTTGCCGGTAATTTTATACAATTCTAATAACACTCCGGCTGCAAAGGCGGTATTATTGGCCTGGTATAAAACTTCAACACCGAGTGCTTCTAATTTTTTTGCAGCTTTTTCTGCTTCATTAAAATAGCGTTTTTCTTTAGTTAACTTATAAACGAGCAGCATTAAGTGGGCGTACGAGCCGGCAACATCATTTTCTCCTCCTTTTCCCGGAGCAGTTTCTGCTTTAATAATATCGAGCGTTTCCATATTATAAAACACCGGCCACGAATATTTAAAATGGTGGGCCACTTTTATAACATAATCAATAGAATCTAATACCAGTTTCTCAGCTGTTTTGTCTCCATGCAAAGCCAGTCTTGTCAAATTCATTAACGGATGATGTAAATACCAGGAATCCATTACCATTTCTTTCTTTTGCTCTTCAGACTGATCCAGTTTGTCGGCAAGTGCAGGAAGCCATCGATTAATACAATTAATTTTTGGATCGTAAAAAGCGGGCAATCCGGTAATTAAATCAGTATAAAGCGGATGTTTTTCACTAGTCCATTTTTCATATTCCTTAAACGGACCTAATACAGCAAGCTGGACCATACTTTCAGCAGGTGTTTCATAATCGCATAAATAAGCATTTAAATACGGAATCCCCTTTGTTTGTGTCCATGCACCCTTGTTATGATAGAGATCCGTTAAAACTTTTTGAGCGATCTCTGGCCAATCGTGATATTCAATTCTTGGCTGTTGTAACACTTTATATATTTTAACGAGATTATCTAAAAAGTGTTCACAAACAGCTGAAGTTTCTTTAATTATTTCAGTTTCCAGTACTACATAAGCATCTGATATTGTAAAAGGCTTACCTGAAGGCAGTGGTAATTTATCAGTGGCTGGGAGCTGAAATCCTATTTCGGGCCAGGTTCCTCCAACTGTATTTTTGGATTCCGTTTGAGTGGCTTCACAATATTCAGATAACGATGTAAGATTTTGAAAATAAAAAAAGGACCCTGTCTTTGGTTTTGTAATGCTTGCAAATAGTATCCCGGATCGGGATCCAAATTGCTCCATATGAATTGTTCCAGTGGTATTTTCTACACTTCCATTTTGTGTAAGCGGCATTATATCTCGTGGCCAAAACGGAATCATCAATGCTGTATTTGCTGTAAAGGTGGTAATGTAGTGTAATATAGGAGTTGCCGCGTCCGGAAAATCAACACGAACTTCATAACTTCCAAGTTTTGAATTCAATTGAATGACAATCATTTCTTCATCATCAAAGAGATTTGTAATTTCAAAACAGCTGTTCATTGCAAAAGCTGCACGAAAAGCTATTTTACCATTTTTGGGAAGAAGTGCAACAATCCATAAGGAATCGCCTGTATTATAAAATTGATACGTATAATCAAGAATTTTTCTTTCTAAAAGTAATTCACTATTTTCAATATCTTCCTGAGCTGTAGCGCTCCATGGTGTGACCGTTTGCATAATGATAAATTTAAAGGTTTAAAAGATTCTTTTATAGTTATTCAAATTCTGAAGTTTCGCTATTCGCTTGTTTCCATATGAGGCGCATCAACAGGTTTGGATTGTGAGGAACCTATTTGCCTTAAATAAATAGAAAGCATTATAATGGCAAAAACAGAGAGAAATTCGCTTTGCCAGTTTTGAAAAGATTCAAACCAAAATCGTGAATCCCCAATATAATCAGAGGCAGACTCTAAAGGCAATCCTTTTAAGGTTAACTGCTCATTTTCATCTTTTAAGCTTCCATAAAAATGAAGTATAAAAGAAATTACAAATAACAATAACAAAGAAATAGTGAGGGAATGTTTATAAAGGCTAAGTATCCAACCACCTTTTTTTACAGACCATGGCGCATTTTTGCGGGTAGGTGAGGGTTCTCTGTCCACTTCTTCATCTTTATCAAGATCTTTCGATTCTGACGAACCTTTCTGCATTAAAAATATTGTAAATACAACAAATAAGGCCATCTGCAGAAACTCGCTTTCCCAATTTTCAAAAGTAGATTGAATAAAATGCCCTGAAATAAGATAGGCAGAAAGATTTATGGCGGTACTGCCATCCTCTATAAGTTCTTTATTGTGTTCTTCAAAACCAAAAATTATCTGACCAATGAGCGCCGCTATAAATAGTGCTAAAAAGCAGATACATAAACCGTTGTTGCGTAAAAAGTTTTTCATTTGTATTTGTTTTTTATCAAAATTGACAAATACATACGGAAAATACTTATATAATTAACTTCAGAATTTACAAAATTTGAAAGTCAGTAAAACTGTTATGAGATATTATATTCTAAAGCTTCTAAGATTTCTTTAATAGAAAAATGGGCTCCACAGACAAATTCATCTGCTGCACCATAATACATAGTAATTTTATCACCTTCAACTACGTGACCATTGGTAAAAACCACATAACCGAAAAAACCACTCAGCTCATAATTTTCCTTTGGACTCATTATAGGTTCGACTGTACGGGCAATAACTTTAGAAGGATCTTCGAGATCCATTAAAAATGCTCCCAGACAATATTGATGTTCAGCGTTTGCGCCATGGTAGATTTCGAGCCATCCTTTATCTGTTTTTATTGGAGCTGCACCTGCACCAACTCTGGCACTGTCCCAAAGTCCCATTCGTGTACCAACAAGGAATTGATGATTGCCCCAATGAATTCCGTCCGGTGATTCGGCCAGCCAAATATAATTCCCACCAATCTGTGGACTTGATGGGCGATGTAAAGCGTAAAATTTGCCGTTTATTTTTTCTTCAAAAATGGCAGCATCTTTATTATGTGGAGGAAATATCATGCCTTTTGTTTCAAAACTTTTCCAGTCTTTGGTGGTACGCAATCCAACTCCAACACCGTTGGATGAAACTGCTGTATAGGTGATATAATAAGAATCTTCAATATAACTTACTCTGGCGTCTTCAATACCAAATTGTTCCAATATTCCAGAACCTACAAGCGGATTGAATCCTTCAGGCGTATAAAAATGAACTCCGTCATCGCTGCACAATAAACGAAGGTGAGAGAGTGTAGTTAAGTAATCAAGTCCCTTATATTGAATTACTCTGGCATCAGTTGCAATTAAATCAGGATCGTTAAGCGGTATTTCAATAATTTCGATTTTGCCTAAAGCGTTTACCACAGGAAAAAAGATAACACCTTCTTTTTGTGCTATGCTTTCTGCAACCCTTACTAACAGCCAGGTTTTTCCTTCGAAAACAAAAACGCCCGGATTTAAAAGACTTATAATTTGTAATTCTTCGCTACTTGCCTGCAAATCTTTAGGCATCAAAAGTGGATTCTCAGGAAATCTTTTTGCAATGTCGCTCATATTTATCTGTTTGATTATTATAACTATTGTGGATTGTAATCTCAAGTAGATTAATAATAAAACATAAAAATAAGCAATTTTACAGCTATACTATTTTATATAATATGATTTTAGTTTTGCAAGATTGACAGTAATGCAAAATTGGTAATTAAAATTTATTACAGAGGTTAAGGTATATATTGTTGTTGATTATGTTGTTTAGTGTATTTTTTAATGTAAAATGTTACAAAAAAGTATATGAAACCCAAAACGTGATCATAAAAATAAAGCCAGAAAAATCTAAGTTTTTCTGGCTTTATTTTATTCAATTATCGGAATATATTTTAAAAATTTAAAATGTTTTTTAGAATCTTATTATATTTTACTTGTACATAGTTAAATTGTTGAGCCTTTTCTGTTATTACACATTAATAATTGCTCCTGTTGAGTTAATTTTCGATTATAAACAGCCATTTCATCAATTAGACCTGCATAACCATTTGATGATGACCCTATAATGATGTTACCTGACTGGTTTGAAATATTAATAGTTCCAGACCAGATTAGCACTCCATCTACATAACTTTGACTATTATTTGTTCCTATGCCTATATTTAAAACAACCAAATGCCATTCATCGTCACAAATTTGTTTAGCTCCATGTAAATTTCCATATACCAAATTATAAGTGTATGCTCCAGATTTAGTGAGCAATTGTCTCGGATTATCAAGTTTGTTGCCTGATTTAACCCAAAAAGCAAATGAACCCGTACTGAATTGAAATGCAATTGGATTTCCTAAATTAATATAATTTGTGGAACCATTTAAACTATACCCGGAACCAACTAATGTAGCCTGATTAATAGTAGCTCCATTGTTCGTTGCGTTATTTATACTCAAATAATCATTAATGACAGTTCCCTCAGTCTCATCCATTTTGTAATAAGCCTGCAAACCATCGATTGGAATTGTTGACTTATTGTTTGTCGATGATAGGACTGAATTGCTGGCAAACGATCTGTTGCCATAAATATCAATGCTATATAATGTTATAATATATGTTTGATTTGCATTTAAACCATAAATATATTGTCCGCTCGTTTTTATATCAGTATAGTAATATCCATCTATCCAGACTTCGTACATCAAAATTGTGTATACACTTGACGGGGGGGTAAAGTTTATTTGTAAGGCAGATCTGTAAACTGTCCCGGTAGATACATCTATTATTGAATTTGGAGTTGTCTTTTCACTTCCTGTCAAATAAGTAATGTTGACCCCGTGACTCGAAGCTCCGATAACTAAATCCTGATCCGGATTTCCATTATTTACGGTTTTTAAATAATCGTTAATAAATAATTTTACTAGACCTCTACCATTAGCCCAAATTGCTTCATTAGTTGTAATATTAGCTCCTATTGCTATTGCTTTTGGAAAATATTGATAATTTATATTTGGAAATCCAAAATTAGCGTTATAAAAACATGTTGCACCAATTGATGTTACATTAGGAAAATAGTATCTTGAAGTATTACGAGAATTATAAAAAGCATTTGCCTTAATTGTAGTTACTTTACCCTCAATATCATAATAATAAGTAGGAGACGATAGTCCAACTGCAGAATTTTGAAAACAGTCATTTGGAATGTTGTAAGTATTAATTATGGAACAGCTAATATTACCATTCGTTACTTTAAAGTTTTTAATTGAGTTTATGTTAATAGCTAACTTATTTGCTAATAATGAAGGAGTATTATAAACTATACCAATGCCTCCAATATATGTGTTTATTTTGTATTTTGTTTTTGCAAAAACTGTTTTTCGAAGACCGCCCATTTTACACACCAAATAAATAAATGTTATTACTGTCGCTCATTTGCTGCATAAGCGTAAAAATACTTTTTTCTGCAATTGTAGGAGGTGCTCCCATAGCCCAAGCTTTTGGTGCAGCAATTGTCCATGTTAATGTACAGCCCGGCAATGTAGCTCCTTCAAAAGTATATCCCGGAGGTAAACCACTTGCCGGTATAGTTATCGTTACGTTAGTTTTAAAAAAAACAGTTTTACCATGCCATGAAGACTGTGCAATTTGAGAGGTAGAAACCTCTACCTGATTAACAATATCTTGTTTTGAAGCAAGTGCAGCCAGCTGAGCGGTTGAAATTGGTTTTTCAATATCTTTAGTTTGATCAATATAAACAAGTTTTGCCTTTTCGGCAGAAGAATAATCCTCAGTAGAGAGCCCTTTACCAGTTAATTTATCAACTTTATTATTCTGTAAAACTTTACCCATTTCGGCAGTTAAAGCTTTTGTGACTCCTCCCGAAGTAAGGTCATTAATTAGATTAGTATTTAAGGAATTTTGAAGTTCTTCTATTGCATCTGCTAATTTTTGAATGGTACTAAGATTAAAATTATCGGAAGCAAGTACAATATTAATAGTATCTATTAAATCTTTTAGAATTTTACCTTGTCTTGCATCCAATGACATTCCTGCAGTAGAGTAATCCAGAGCATCATAAATACTAACTTTAATATCGTTAATATCACTAAATTTTAGTTCTCCATCATCGTTAGTAGTTAAGAGTTTATTTGGCTGGTTTTTTTCTAAATCAGCGACTTTTATTCTGTTATATTTCATACTTATTATATTTATAAGTGTTTGTAAAAATTTATTATTTGTGATGAACTTGTAATGTCTTTTAATTTCATAATAGTTGTAATTGTGTTAAAAATGACAACCATATCTCTACAAAATATTGTTTTCAAAAAACAAATTCAATTGTTCTTTTAGCTGTATTTTTCTTTGAAGGTCTAAAGATAGGCCTATACTAGGGCAATAAAAAAATTGCGCTTAGTAGCTTAACAAGGTTGTAATATTACTTTACAGATGTTTAAGTATTACACTGTAAGTCCAGCCTTGTGGTGCTAAATAAGTGGCATAAAAGATTATTTTTAAATTAAGTTAAGCCAAATTACTAATACATTAGTTAAATTACTAACAAATTAGTTTGTCTACTAATTAATTAGTAGTATCTTGCATCAAAATTTGTAAACGATGATAAAACTAGCCAAAAGAGAAGAACAAATCATGCAGGTATTTTGGGATTTGAACAAAGCCTTTATACGAGATATAATTCCATTGCTGCCAGATCCGAAACCGCATTACAACAGTGTTGCCACAATTGTGAAGATATTGGAAGAAAAAGGATTTTTGAATCATGAAACAGCAGGAAATATGCATTGCTTTTTTCCGGTTATCAGTAGGGAAGAATATCAGCAATTTGCACTGAAAGATATCGTTAGCCAATATTTTGATAATTCGTACCCGCGAATGTTAGCCTTTT
The DNA here is from genome assembly GCF_001427905.1 of Flavobacterium sp. Root420. Taxonomy (GTDB): domain Bacteria; phylum Bacteroidota; class Bacteroidia; order Flavobacteriales; family Flavobacteriaceae; genus Flavobacterium. The sequence continues at coordinate 25,211 of NZ_LMEF01000001.1, read as the reverse complement.
TTGCCAAAGAACAAAAATTGACAGAAAAGGATTTGGATGAAATAGTAACTATTATTAAAAATGACACCAAATGATACCCTACATTTTATACTCAGCCCTTATTCTTACTGTCTGTTTGGTATTTTACAAACTGCTTTTACAAAAAGAAACTTTCTTTCATTTAAACAGGTTTGTATTGCTTTCCTGCATGGCACTGGCTTTTATTTTGCCATTGGTTCCGGTTCCTCAGCAATTATCTTTTAGAAAAATTCCTGTAGAAAAACACATTACAGTTGCTAAAACTTCAGTTGATAATAGTAAGACGAAGCAGTTAAAAGAACAGTCTGTACAACCAACGCTTGTGGAGCAGACTAGAGAATTTATCAATATTGAATCTTTTACTAAGCTGTTGGTTTATTTGTATTGGTTTGGAGTTATAATCTTCGGACTTAACTTTTTGATGCAAGCTATCTTATTGCTTTACAGAGCCTATTCAAAGTCGGTTATTCAGGATGGAAAATTCCGTATTGTCGAAATTACAGGTGATAAAGCGCCTTGTTCTTTTGCCAACAACATTTTTATCAATCCTGAAAAATATGAGTGGGAAACCTATAATCAGATTTTGCTGCATGAAAAAATTCATATTGAGCAAAAACATACAATTGATCTTCTGCTTGCTGAGGTGGTTCTCGTATTTCAGTGGTTCAACCCTTTTGCATGGCAATGGAGAAAAGCCTTAGAAACTAATCTTGAATTTTTGACAGATGATCAAATGTTGCAACAAGATGCAGTTGAGAAAGAAAGTTATCAATTCAGTCTGCTTAAAGTAGCGGCGCCCCAATTCCCTTTGAGTCTTACAACTAATTATAATCAATCATTATTAAAAAAACGAATCATCATGATGAACTCAAAAAAATCAAACGTGCACACCACCTGGAAATATTTTTTCCTCGTGCCAATTATGGTGCTGTTTGCCTGCCTTTTTAATCAACCGGCAGCGCAAAGTCAAACGCTTTCTTCCAAAGAAAAAGAGAAACAAGAAGGACAGTCAAACATTCAGAACGGAATGGAAACCGAAGGAAATTGGTTTGCCACAATTAAAGGCAATACCGTAAATGTTCAATTTAAAAGCAACGAGAATGATAATTCTAACAGTACTTTCCAATTGGATGAGTTTAAAGATCTTCCGAGAGACAAACAAGGTACATTTACCCTGACCCGCGAAGCCGGTACAATGACTTTTATTGGTAAATTCGAAGGCGATAAAGGAATGGGAACCTACAAATTTACGGCCAATAAAGGCTATGGCACAGTAATGAATAAAGAAGGAATTGATCTTGAAGACGATGAAGATTTTATGGTTTTCTTTATGATTAATGTCAAACAATCTTATGTGCAAATGCTTAAGAAAAAGGGCTACAACAATCTGGACAAAGATCAGGTGATTCCTTTGGCTGCTCTGGATGTAAATGAAGCTTATATTACTTCAATCAAACAAGCAATTCCGGATATTGATTTAGATAATCTGGTTCCTTTTAAATCATTAGGAATAGACAAAGCCTACATTGAAGAGATTCGTAAATCTGGTTACAAAGACCTTAGTCCGGGTAATATTATTGCATTAAAATCTCAGGGAATTGATGCGAAATATATCAAGGATTTTCACAGTTCTGTTAACTCGAAAAGGAATAACAAAGATGCAGATGATGCGGACGACGATGTTATTGCATTTAAATCATTAAACATTGATCAGGCCTTTATTGATTCTTTTAAAAAAATAGGTTATAATGATCTTTCAAATGATGATTTGATGGCTTTGAAATCATTAAATGTAACACCGGAATATATAAATAGTTTTGAGAAAGCAGGTTATAAAAACATCAAAACAGAAGATTTATTTGCTTTGAAATCATTAAATGTAACTCCTGAATTAATAGTACAATATAAAGATCTTGGTTTTAATGATTTGGATCTGAATGATGTAGTGGGAGCAAAAGCAGTGGGCGCGACACCTTCTTTTATTAAATCGATGAAAGGAAAAGGGCACGACTTTAAAAACTTAGATAAATACATTTCATTGAAAGCCGTTCTAGGCAATTAAACATAAAACAACACGAGTTGTAAGACAGAAAAAAGCCCAAACCGAAAGGAATGGGCTTTTGTACTTTTTAATGACTCTTACTATTCTCAAAACCAAGAATGGTAATCATATAAGGGGTGTTTGAAACTTTTATTTTCTTTTCAATTTTCATAACAGCAAGATTCAGCTGCAATAATTCTCCGGTAGTTGGAGAGGTGATATAAGCAAAATTTTCTGTGAGCTGCATTTGCGGTTTTAAAGCCGCATCAGTTGAGGTTTCGCTGATTATTTTTCCTTCTTTTTCCACTTGTAAACTTGTCAGGTTGAATAATTTAAATTCTCCTGAATGCAATAGGACTCCGAGTTTAGTAGCATTGTAACTCACTTTACATTGCATAATCGCAGTATTTTGTATAATTGGTTTAATGGTGCTGTTTACCACATCAATTAAGTAAGTTCCTTTTGCAGCAGTGTATCCGACAAATTTTCCTTTGGTTTTTGTTTCTAAAATAGTTCCAAACCAGGCAGCTCCAAAATCTTCAGGAAGTGCAATAAGCTTCTGTTTTCCTGAACTTTCAACAACCAATACACCACTCGCTGACCCGAAAACGGCATAAGTTCCGTCTGAAGCATTTCCATGGATCCCTTTTGTGGCTACAGTAGCATCAAAAAGGGTTTTTCCTGTATTATCAATAATTTTTACTTTTTCAGGCAATGTTCCTGTAACCGAATTATCTTTTACCGTAATTGCATAAGTGCCATTGGTAAAAGTAGCCATAGCGCCGTGATGCGCCAGTAAACCGGCATTTATTGATTTAAATGTCGCTCCGGTTGTATTGATTTCTGATTCTTTAGCAACCGATAAAGTTCCGTCTCCGTCATTAAAAGTTAGTAATTCTCCAATTTTACTTTTAAAATGGGTTGGCAGAAGCGATTGACCAATAAGTGCACCAAACTTCGGAATTCCGTCTACATCAACATGATCACCGTGACTTTCGAATCCGCTGTCAAAAGTTTCTACCGTATTTGCTGTTCTGTGGATAATTCCCGCGTATCTGCCGGATTCAGTAGTGTAAAGTGATGCTTTTGCAAATTTGGCATTAAGGAAACTGGTCGTTGCATCTAGTGGATTTACTAATGTAAGATCTGTCGTTTTTTCATCAGAAAGTAATATTCTCAGGTATTTGTATTCGGATAACGTTTGATCCGGAATCGTCTCTGTGTTATCGTCATCATTGTTACAGGAAACTGCAAATGAGGCTAAAGCAAATAAGAAAATCAGTTTGAAATAATTGTTTTTCATTTTTAAAAGGTATTTAAGTTATTATTTAGAATTAATGAATTAATAATTGATAGTAATGGACATCGATTTGTAGACACTCAGATTGTAGGTTGTGTTTTTATAAAGTACCACCCAATTGTATTGACCGGATTGCCAGGCTTTGTCTCCTGCAATTGCAGTTCCGTCTGCCTCTTTTTCCGTACCAATGGTAATGCTTTGACCACCCCAAACTTCATTTATTTTTTGCAGGGTAGCAATTTTTGAAGCAGGAGGTAGGCCTTTATGTTCCACTTTTGAGATGACAATTACCTTTTTGAAATCCAGATTATCGATACTTTCCGGATAGTAATTGAGGCTCTTTTTTATTAAAACAGAATATAAAATTCCGTCACCAATTATCTGGCTTACCTGTGCATGTGCGGTAAGCAAGTCGTTCTTTTTGAAGATTAATTCGGGCTCGACCCAGGTTTCCATATAATAAATCAGATCGTCATTTCTGGATAACATATCTCTGCCAATTAACGGATCAGCAGGCATATTGGCAGGATCTGTAATGGTTAGTTCTTCTTTAATCTCGAGTTCGGTTCCGTTTTCATCTTTTACTATGAAATAGAAATCGAATTTACCTTCCGGAGCTTCAGCCGGAATATTGAAGTGTTTGTGCATATTAGTGTTTTTGGCACCTTTGTATTCGATCCAGGATAGCTCAAGCTTCCAGTCTTTGGTGTAGGTTTCTCCTTTTTTAGGAAGGATTTTTAGCTGTACATCGGCAATTTTATCACCAGCCACGATATCGGCATTAAAATGGAAATCACGGCCAATCAGGGCACGTTTGTTATTGGCGGTTCCGATTTCGATATTGGTGGCTGTGGGTTTAGTAGCGGTACGCTCATCGTCGTCGTTATTACAAGCTGTGAAAGTGGCAGCAGCGACAAAAAACAGAAGAAATAATTTTACTTTTTTCATAGGGTTTGGAATTGATTAATTGAATTCATATTGCATTTTATTGATGTATTAAAAAGGGAATTTTCACTGAAAGAATGATGTTTCTACTGGCTTCCGGCAGTTCGATTAGCCTGTTAAAACTGGTATGGTTGAGATATTTGGCGTTGAACAAATTCTGAACCTGCAGACTCACAATAAAATCCTGCTGTCCGGCTTTGGCTTTAGATCCCAATGCCAGATTGAAAACACTACTGCTGGCCGTTTTTTTCTCCGGAGGAACAATCTGATTTTGAGCAGCGGTATAGCGGTAATCGATTGAGAAATAAGTATCTTTCAAATACTTTATTTCAGGCGAATAATTCAGTCCAAACAAAACCGAAGCAGGAGGTGAGAAGGGAAGTGTATACCCTTTTTTACTGCCTGATAATTGTTCCGAATAAAGATATTCCGCCAGAATTTCACCGCTAAAATGAGGGGTAAATTGATAACGCGTCTGTAATTCACCACCGTAGCGCATCACTTTGCTTTGTTCGTATTCAAAAACCTGATTGCCGGCACCGTAATAGATATCATGCTGCGAAGTCGGGTTGAGGGAAATGTAATTGGGGAAATAATTGAAAAACGGATTCAGTTGCACCGACCATTTATGTGACTGCCATTCCATACCAAGATCCAGTTGATAAGAACGTTCGGCTGATAAATTCGGATCTCCTTTCTCAAATCTGAAATAGTGGTAATTGACACCGTTTGAGGCGAGTTCTTTGGCGATTGGCATTCTGAAACTCGTTCCCAAATTAGCTTTTAAAGACCATTGCCCGGGCGTATAATTCACACCCGCCGACCAGTTATAACTTTTGAAAGTCCTTGTCAGTTCCTGAGAACGTTCCAGATATTCGGAAATGGTCTGGCCGTTTTCTGTAATTTCACTCGGAAACCAGTCGGTGTATGGTTTCATTTCGATTCGGCCATAATCCAGCCGCACTGCGCCATGCAGCAGCCACAAATCGTTGAGCTGCATTTTGTCGTAAACAAATAATCCGGCGTTGGCTTGTTTAAAGGCCGGGATTAAAAAACTCCAGCCATTAATTTTATTTTGTTGTTGTTCGCCATTCAGCCCCAGGGTAAGTTGATGGTTTTGGATTGAAAATTCATCTTTGATTGCCGCCGAAAAAACTTCTTTATCATATTGTCTTTCTAAATCCCTTGGCGCATACATGCCTGCCGGATATATGGGCGGCATATAGCCGTGATTGACATAATGGCTGTATTCCCTGCGGAAATTCTTCTGGAAATCCAATTGCGTTTCCAATTGATGTGTGCCCAATTGAAAAGAAGTGGTGTTGCTGATTTTAGTATGCGTGACTTCCTGAAAAGGCATTAAAATATCCCGGCTCGATTTATCATGAAGTGCGATATCTACATTTCGCGGTTCCAGTCCGTGAGCGTTGGCAAAAAAGCCGCTTTTGCTGTAAAAATTACTGACATATACAACCGATTTGAATTTTTCGCTAACATATCCCGTACTCGCATGCCAGTCGAATTCGCGTCCTGCCGTGTTACGCAAATGATTTTTATACAAAGGAACAGCATAATTGTAAACCTGCACCGTATCGGTAGGAACCCGATAATCTCCATAATCCATGGCGGTTATCCGGGTATCGAAAAACCATTTTTCACTACGTCCAAAAAGATTGATCGATCCGCCAAATTGCTCGTTATTGCTTTTTCCGGTAAAATCAACACTTCCGCCCAAAACATTTTTAACCGGAAAGGGAACAGGTATGATATTGACAGCACCGCCAATGGCATCTGATCCATAAATAAAAGAGGAAGGTCCTTTAATAATTTCAACCCGATTTACGGCATACTGGTCAATTTCAAGCCCGTGATCGGCGCCCCATTGCTGACCTTCATGTTTAATGCCGTTTTCGACAACAATAACCTGATTAAAACTTAGTCCTCGAATTAAGGGTTTTGAACCACCAGAACCAATGGAAATGGTTTTAACGCCCGCAATCCTTTGTAAGGACTGCATCAGGCTTCCGCCGAGATTCCGCTGGATAAAACTGCTGTTTACGATTTCAAGATTAAGCGCTGTTTCTTTTTTGCGATGTGTCTCATAAGAATCTGTAATGATTACTTCCTGTAATTCTTTTATTTCCGGATGTAATATAACAGGAAGTACGATTTCCCTTTTATCCAACGAAAGCCTTGTTTCATAAAGCGCATAACCGGAATAACGAACGGTTAAGAACTTAGAATTTTTTGGTATCTGATTAAAAACGAAATGACCCGCCTGATCTGTGATTGTGCTTGTATTGGAGGGATGTAGGATAACGATAGCGCCTTCTAATGGCTTTTGGCCATTAGAAAATACGCTACCCGATAGACGAACGGTTTGTGCTGCTGCCTTTGTCACTATAGCAAAACAAAAAAGCAACAGGCAAAAAGTTCGCAATCGATTTGATTTATTTTTATACATTAAAAACAACTTATAAAACTTTAATACTTAATCCTTTAATAGTTTGCCAGCCTTCCTTATCCGTCAGACGGATCATAAAGTGATAATCACCCGGATCAACATCAGCAGGAATCGCGATTTCCTGTGTAGCATCGTAACTTTTTTGTCCCGCGGGAATGGTAGCAGAATTGATATACAACATCGGATTTACAGGCTTTTTGACTGGTTCAGTATCACAATTATTGACTTCAGTACTGTGCGTATGATGATCAAAATTGTGGTGAATGTCCAGACTGTAAGATCCTAATTCAGTGTTGTCTGTAAATTTTGCCCTGAACGTAATTTTCTGTCCACGGGTTACCTGGCTGCACTGTATGGGGAATGCATTTGCAGCCGAAATATCAACTACAGGATATTCGGTATCAATTTCATTTTTGTCACTTTCACAAGAGGTGAGAGCAAGGGCAATTACACAAAAGAATGCAAGGATTGTGCTTTTTGGGCGTGTGAGAATATTCATAACTATAAAATATGGGTTACAGAGGGAGTGCATTTCGTATGAGAAATGGGGTAAAACGTGAAATGCGGGGATGTGAAATGTTAACTGTAAAGAGTGAGATGTGAAATGCTAAGGATGCATGGCATTGTTACCTAATGTAATTATGCATATGCCTGATCATTTTAGAATGCGTGAATTTTAATGGTGTTCCCGACGAAAATAATCATGAGGCATAACCACTAAAGGCAATGCTGTTGACATTTAAAGCTGGAAAAACTAATAAATAAACAAGTAATCAGAAAAAGGAATACCCTTTCAGATAATTTGCTTCTAAACACATCTTGCCATTTCACATCTAACACTTTACTTTTTACAGTTTTAGAAAATAGGAGGTGCCCTAAGGAAAAATAATGAGCCTTTGAAAAACTCAGAAAAGGATCTGGAATAAAAATGGGACCTATGGATTAATGTAGCATTTTTATAAAACTGAAAACAGTTAAAAGTAAAAGTACCAACCAGACTCAACTTGAAGTGGCAAATGGCACATTCTTCATTAGAATGATTATGTACTTTTAAATCCGTTTTAGTGGTGTGGAATTGTAGTTTTACGCTTTTGTGCGCAGCATTGTGACTTTGTATGTGTTCATAAGAATGTATTGCCGGAAATAGTATCGCAAAGACTACAACCAACGGTAAGAAAAGAGATAAGATTCTGAATTTCCTTTTCATTCTAATGAACAGCGATTAATGCAATGTTGTTGCAAATATAAAACTCTTATTCCTAAATGCAACATTGTTTCAATAAAAATTCAGGCATAAAAAAATCCTTATGTGTATGTGCATAAGGATTAGTGTTTTATAGTGAACCAGAATTTTAATTATCGCAAAAAGCGCCAATTTGCTTTAAATGTCTTTCTGTTTGATATTTATTGAAGTTGTTCCATTTTGGTGCAACAGTTGTTTTTTGCCCGTACATTGCGTCCAGACAGATGTTGTTGTCTTTGTATTTATCGTGTAAAACAGACAGAATTTTAAAGAAGAATTCATCAAGCATTACGATGGCTTCAAACTCAGATTTTAGCATATTATAATTGTCATCTGTTGGATTTAATAATTGCAATAAATCTAAAACTGCTGCTTTTTCATCTTCATTAATTTCAGTTGCATAACCCATTTTTAGCGTTTTAAAAACTAAATTATTCCAGGCTTTGCTGTCATGTCCCCATTGTACATCAGGAAGGTTTAAAGAATGCTCACAAATTAAAATAATTGAAAAAAGAACATCATTTAAGTATTCTGCCGGAAACTCATCAAAACTTCTGAATTCAAAACCGCTTTGGTACATTTTTTCCTGATTAAAATCAAGCCCAACTTCTGAAAGCATTTCGTATTCCATTTCAGTTTCAATCTGGTCACGCCACCAAATATTTTCTTCCTTTTCAAATTTTAGCAGTTTTCTAAAATTATCCACATTATAGGTTAGAATTTTACCTTTTGGCATTGCTTTGTTATACGTTCCCACGCCTATGTAGCGGGACATTGCATTTCGCATCGAACCCAAAGTGAATTTTTTGTCCAGACTGTATTTGTCGCTGATCACGCCCATAATATCCGGGCTTCCAAGCGTGGCTATAAAAAATGGCTCAAACCATTGTAGTAAATAAATAGCGTTGGCATGTGTTTTCTCAAAATCATTGTAATCTACAATTCGGCTATCTTCTGTCAAAGAAGGCAAAGTGATATGAAAATGGTACGTCCCGTTATTAAACAAAACCAGGTTTTCCTGATTGGTCATGAACATATTAAGGCCGTTATTATAATCTGGAAAATTTAGTTTTCCGTTTACCACTGACGATTCGTTGATTTTATCCAAAAATAGTTTTTTCGTTGCTTTTAGTTCCTTGCAAGAATCAGCTATTGTTCTATTTTCAAAATACTTCGTTACAAATTCGATAGAATCGCCATCAAAATGTACAGAACCCATCGTTTTATTTCTTTGGGTAATCATACTCTGAATGTTGTATGGCTGATCTTCAAGGAAAATTTCCATAATTGATTTCCCTAAATAGTCAGGATTCTCAATTGGTTCTGCGCCCACCTCGCCATTTTCTGTATCCACTAATGGTTTTATTGGGGATAATGTTTTGTGTTGATAGTTAATATCCAGTTTTTCCAGCGAGTGACTGTTCATCATTCGGCTCACTTTATAGCTCTCTTTTGAGTTAAAAGCTTTTTTCAAAACAGGAGCCAAACTTTCCGGTTTGTAACATTTTCGATAATCGATGCTGTATTTTTCAAAACCAATTTTATCTTGTATAAACGCACCAGAAACTATTAAGGATTCCTCAAATTGCATATAGGTTTCGTTTTCTAATCCAATGCCCCAATAATATTTTTTTGTCTGATTGTCTTTCATTTATACTAATTTTCTTTTATGGTTATTGTAATTTATAAAGTTGTTTTTTATTCAGAAACACAGATCTAAGGATTCAAAACCAGAGACAAAAAAGCTGCAACGGAAGCAGAATTGTTGCCTCCATTCAAAAAGTTTTAGTATCCTTTTAAAATTTTAGAAATGTATGTTTTAGTTTCAGGAATTTTGCACTTGTATCAACTGAATGACTGATGAAAAAAGTAAAATTTTATAAAGGGGCTTATAAAACTATAATAATCATTAATTACTTTTATATCAATAATTTAAGCAGATGAATAGCCTGATTGTTATATTTCGCTATTCCTGTATTTTCCAAGTTGCAAAAGTAGTTTTTTATTATCGTATTTCCAAACGGTTAATACGCTGAAAATCAATTATTTTTTTGAATGTTTGAGCAGGAGGTTCACAGGCTTTATTTAGTCATGATAGTAAAAAACAAAATCCGAATATAATTCATCATTCCACCAGTCTTTTCTTACTTCTGAAAAGTAATTGTAATTCAGCTTTCCTGCCTGCGATTGTAACGGATAAACGACAACACCGTTCTCACGATACGCTTTGTGTAAATCGGTTTCTGGAACAACCGGAACGATGTGTCCAGAAAGTCCTCTTATTCTTCTTTTGGCACAAATGATTCCGATTCCGCCATTTTCATTTACCTTATTCTGAATTTCATCGGCAGTAAACATTTTTTGCCAGCCAAAATTTGGCCCCCATTCTGAAAACCAATCGGTTATGGCGCTAGAATAGATTCGGTCTACGGTTTGCTCGAAAACGGCTTCAACTTCCTGTCCTTGCGCCATTTTTTCAAGAGATTCAGCTGTCCACCAAACTGTTGGAAGATAGACTTTCGAGAAATAGCAATAATCATAAGAGTACACATTGCAATAGGTATCTTCAACAGTTTTTTGATATCGAATGCTGTTTTCAACATCCAGTTTAGCAATAAGTTTGTGAATGCTTTCTTTTTTACTTGTCGTATCAGTCAAATCTCTAGATGGAATATCAGAATCAAAGAGAGGCGTTTCCTTCATTTCCATTGAATCTAAACGAGATTCAGGATCAGGTAATAAATCTGCTTTTTTTATTGGAGGATATGTAATTGGATTATTTTCCAGAGGTAACGAGGCTACTGATTCTATATGTTTTTCCATTATGACTTCTTAAAATTAATTGACCCGACAGTATAGAAATTGCAAGTTTATACTGCGTATTTTGTCAGCTAAAAAAGTAAATATAACAATTTAAAGTTTCTGACAAGTTTTGGAATAAGAAAATAGTAGAAAAATTAAGTCAACAAAAAAGCCTGTTTTGTCATGAAACAGGCTTTTTTGCTGGATGAACTTCTATATTCTTAATCCTAATTTTTATTTAAGGATTTCCTTCGCCGCCACTAGAACCGTATATCTGGCCTGTGGCATAGCTAGCATCATTTGCGGCGAGTTGCACATAAATAGAAGCAAGTTCAGCGGGCTGTCCAGGTCTGCCCATTGGAGTTTGTCCTCCAAACTCTTTAAGTTTTTCCATTGTAGCACCTCCACTTACTTGCAATGGAGTCCAAATTGGTCCCGGAGCAACGCCATTAACTCTGATACCTTTTGGTGCAAGTTGTCTTGCTAATGATTTAATATAATTTGTAGTAGCGGCTTTTGTTTGCGCATAATCATATAAATCTTCTGTTGGAGCGTAAGCTTGTACAGAACTGGTTCCGATTATTGAGGCACCGGCTTTTAGATGAGGAAGTGCGGCCTTAATGATCCAGAAAGGAGCATAAATATTGGTTTTCATTGTCGCATCGAAGTCTTCTGTTGAAATGTCCAGAATTGAGGCGTGTGTTTGTTGGCGTGCCGCATTATTAACTACGATATCCAGACCACCAAGCTCTTTCGCAGCTTGCTCAACAAGTGATTTACAAAATGCCTCATTACGTAAATCTCCCGGAATCGCAACGGCTTTGCGTCCTTCGGCTTTTATTAGCTGGATTACTTCTTTTGCATCTTCTTCTTCATTAGGAAAATAATTGATGGCCACATCAGCTCCTTCTCTTGCATAGGCGATTGCTGCAGCCCTGCCCATTCCGGAATCCCCTCCCGTTATTAATGCCTTGCGACCTTTAAGGCGTCCTGCACCTTTATAACTTTTTTCACCATGATCTGGTCTTGGATCCATTTTACTAACTAAACCAGGCCAAGGTTGTGATTGTTCCTTAAATGGCGGTCTTGGATATTTTGTTGTTGGATCTTCTGATCCATTGGAAATATAAAATTCATTTGTATTTAAAGCATTCGCCATTATCGGATTAATTGATGCAGTTGCAAGTACTGCTCCCATACCTGTAATTGCTGTTCGACGGGATATTGCATTTTTAGTCTCCATAATAAAATTGATTTGAAGTTTTTTGATTTTTTAAAACTCTTAATTGTATTGATAATCAATCAAATATAAAAAATGGAAGCAGGAAGTTTTTATAGAATTATTATATATTATTACAGAAATATAACTTAGGTACAGGACTAAATAGCGTTTTGTATTGCAATTTGTAATACTTCAAAAACAATTCAAATACTCTCATCTATTTTATTTACTTTTATTAAAGGGGTTTCAAAAATGAAATCTCATGAAGCTTTACACAGTTGATTTTAATTTTTAAACTTATATTATGAAAGCAGTAGTTATTGGCGCAACAGGTTCAACAGGAAAATTTCTGGTTGATGAACTTTTGGCAGATGCAGCCTATACATCCATTACGGTTTTTGTTAGAAGAGCGATCGGGAAACAACATCCCAAACTAATAGAACATATTATCGATTTTTCTACTATTGATTCTTATAAAGATTTGGTAGTGGGTGATGTTTTTTTCTCTTGTTTGGGAACAACACTTAAAGCTGCCGGCTCAAAAGAGAATCAAACAAAAATAGACTTTGATATTCCTGAAACATTTGCAAGATTAGCAAAAGAAAATGAAGTTCCGTCTTTTGTCTTGTTATCTGCTTACGGAGCTTCTACGGAAAGCAAGGTTTTTTATTCCCAAATAAAAGGAAAACTTGAAGATAAGATTGCGGCGCTTGATTTCGAACAATATATCATTTTTAAACCCGGACTGCTTTTAAGACAAGACACAGATCGATTTGTTGAAAAAATCATGGGATCTCTCCTAAATATGTTTAATTCAATTGGTTTATTTAGGAAGTTTAAACCATTACCAACAGCTTTATTAGCAGAAAAATTAGCAAAGGCACCGAAAGTATTACCAAAAGGCAATCATATAATTTCACTCGATGAAATATTCTCTTTTGGCTAATTTTTTTTAAATGTTCCAAATTTAGTATAGTTGTTTCAAGTTATAGATTGAAACCTCTTTAGGGAAATACTTCTTTCTTATAGTTGTAACTTAGATGGTGTTATCTACTTAAAATCAATAAGATATGTCGATCCCTGAAGAGCTTTATAATGCGAAATTTGCTGAGTTTATGGAATCCATTAAAATTCTGTATCTCATTGATGTTAAATTCAAAATGATGTGCGACGATTATTGTCATAGTAAAATAAAAACAGAAAAGCTCAAGAAAAAGTTTGAAAAAAGTTTTAATCAAAAATTAAAATCAGAAAATTTATCAAAAGAACTTGAAGAAGAAATATTGTTTTATTTATTAAAGAAAGTTTAGATTTTTCATTTGTTTCAATAACGATCACCTATTAATGTTTCATTTTATAAAATGAAACAGCTTTTTTGAATGCTTGATTTATAGTTTTAAAGAAAGCGTAGCTTTTCTTCTTCAATATCCAGATAATGCATTTGCCTTCTGATTATAGATTCGTCTAAAGTTCGATCTTCCTTATTTTTATTGATCAGCCATTGCCTTTGTTCGTTTAACAGATCAAGATAAATAACTTTAAGTTCTTCTCCAATAGATTCGTCATCTACTCCATTACTGTGAAGTTCCCATTTCTGAATGAGATGCTGCAAAGGTGTATTGTTTTCAATCTCACCACTGTAATGTGTTTTTAGATAATTTATAGCGTGTTCTGCTAATTCTTTTCGCAATGTATTGTAGGCTTCTTCACGTGGTATTGGATCATAAATATCAGTAAGGTTAATTTTTCTGATAAAGTAAGGTAACGTTAATCCCTGAATTACCAAAGTGAGAAGAATAACAATAAACGTGATGAACAAAATAAGGTTTCGTTGCGGAAAACCATTTCCGTTATTCAAATAAACAGGTATTGAAAGTGCTGCTGCCAAAGAAACAACACCACGCATTCCAGTCCAGCCAAGTATAAAAGGTGTTTTTATACCAGGGTTTCTCGTGTCCGCTACAGTAATGAAATTACGGGCAATCAATGTTACTACTACAGCACCATACGAAGAAAGCATTCGGCTTACTATCAATACGATTGTAATAAGTACTCCATACCCAATGGCTGAGGGAAGACTTACGTCTTCAAGGCCTTTCGTAATTTGCGGTAAATCTAATCCTATAAGCATAAAAACGAATCCATTTAATATAAAACAGAAGCTTTCCCAAACATTTACACCACGCAAACGAGATTTGCTATTGAGAAAACGATGCCTGTTATTTGATAAAAGCAAACCTGCGCTTACTACAGCCAGAACCCCTGAACAGTGAACTTCTTCGGCAGCGAGATAAATAATATATGGTGTAAGCAGACTAAGAACAATATCTGCATTGGCGTCAGTAGGCAAATATTTATGGGCTTTCATAAAAAGCCATCCAATTAGTAATCCTATAGTTACTCCGCCAATAATCATCCAGCTAAAACTGGTAGCGGCCTTGTAAAATATAAATTGTTCTGTTGCGACGGCAACCATAGCAAATCTGAAAATGATTAAGGAAGATGCATCATTCAATAAACTTTCTCCTTCTAATATAGACGAAATTGCTTTTGGTACTTTGACAAATTTTAAAATAGCACCCGCACTGACTGCATCTGGCGGAGATATAATTCCACCCAATACAAAACCTAGTGCTAATGAAAAGCCGGGAATAAAATAATTGGCAACAAGTGCTACTGAAAGTGCCGACAGAAAAACGACAACAAAAGCAAAACTTGTAATAATTCTTCGCCAACGCCACATTTCTTTCCAGGAAACGGTCCAGGCTGCTTCATATAATAGAGGGGGAAGGAAAATAAAAAATATGAGTTCGGGCTCGATATTTATTACAGGTACACCAGGAATAAAACTAATGGCTAGTCCCGCTAATACCAATAAAATAGGATAAGCTACTTTTATTTTGTTTGCGATCATGATCAGCAATAAAATAACTAGTAATATACCGAGATAAAATGGAAAGTCGTCAAGCATTCTTTTAATTTATAAGAGGAAATTTAATGTTGTATTCAGCTACTATAGTCAGTTTTTTTTTGAAATATTTAATTATATCATTTCAGATGTTAGATCAAATTCAAATGTTATTTTGATGAATCCTATGTGATCAGAAAAAAAATCTTTAGCTAATTTAATTAATTTTAGTTGAATATGGACATACACAAATTTAGCAGGTAAATTAAAAGAAAAAATCAAAATATATTCTGGTTATCAATTGAATAAAAAGAACTATAACAATAATAAATCATATTCAAAAGGAAATTATCAAAGGAAACTAATGCATCTCATATGTATTTTGTAAATCATTACTCACTACTTTAGAAAAGCGTTCTTTACGTTTCAAATCTTTCGGGATTTTCTTAAAGTTTTCAGCAATGGGGATGTAGATGTTAAAGGTAACGCCCTTATTTAAATTGCCATCAGCAGTAATAATTCCGTTGTGGTTCTCTACAATTTTCTTTACGATGGCTAAACCAATTCCTGTTCCGGAATACTCCTCAGTGTGGTGCAGTCTTTGAAAGATAACGAAGATATTTTGATTGTACTGCTTTTCGAAACCAATTCCGTTATCCTGAAAACTAAGGTTCCAGTAATCACAAATTTGTGGACTGTTTGGCAGATTTAGTGCTCTGAACTCTTCATTTTTAAGAATGACAGATTGTATCGTAATTTGGAGTGGAACTTCAGGTATAGAGAACTTTAGTGAGTTGCTCATTAAATTGTAAATAAGCTGCCTAAATTGAAAGGTCATTATATTCACAGGTGTCAATCCATTTATTTTAAAAACAGCTTTTTTTTGATGAATAGTATCAATAAGTTCTGATTTTACATCTTCAATAATATCCTGTAAATCACTCATTTCATATTGGTGATCTATAGCACTGGCTCTTGAGAAATCCATTAAATCTTCAATGAGCTGTCTCATTCTTGTTGCCGCGACATGTATACGATTCAAATTGTTTTTTCCGTCTTCGGTCATGGTTTGCATTTCTTTGTCCATCATAATTGAAATGAAAATCTGAATTTTTCGAAGTGGTTCCTGAAGATCATGGCTCGATATAAAATTGAATGCAAGCAGTTCTTTATTTGCATTAAGCAATTCAATAGCCCTTTTTTCTTTTTCAGCATTTTGAAATTCCAATTCCTGATTGGCTATTAGTAGTGCTGCAGTCTGTATTTTTAGTTTCTGGAGCAGATCTTCTTTCTCTAATAATTCTTCAGCTTCTTTTAATGCGCGGGTTATCTTTTGCAGTAAAGAAGAAAAATTATTTTTGGAGACATAATCTGTTACACCTTCTTTTACAAGCATTACAGCATTTTCTTCTCCAATTGTGCCTGAAATTATTATAAAAGGGATATTCAGCTCCCTGTCTTTAATTATTCTAAATGCAGAAGCAGCGTCAAATGCAGGCAATGAAAAGTCGGATAAAATAATATCCGGAAAAAAGGTATCCAGTGCTTCTTCAAAAATTTTTCTTGATTCAACTATTTTGTAGCTAAAAGACAATCCGGATTTTGTCAAATGCCTGACTATTAAGTCTGCATCAGCAGTATTGTCTTCTAATAACAACACTTTTATATCTTTTTTAATTTGATATGGAATCATAGTTTTTAGATTAAATAACTATTTCTTTAAAAAATTATATAGCAGGCTGGCTAAGAATCATCCAGTACATTCCTATTTCTTTGATGGCATTGAAAAAATTATTACTGTCTACAGGTTTCACTATATAACTATTCGCACCCAGACTATAACATTTCGCTATATCAGGATCCTCTTGCGAAGAAGTCAGTATAACTACCGGAATCGATTTAAGTTTCGTATCATTTTTAACTTTTTCAAGCACCTGAATTCCAGACATCTTTGGCATTTTTAAATCCAGAAGAAGAAGTTTTGGATGTGATTTAGGATTTCTTTCTGAATAAATCCCTCTACAGTACATAAAATCCAAGGCTTCAGCTCCATCTTTTACGTGTAAAAGTTTGTTTGTAAAACCGCTTTTGGTTAAGGCACGGATAGTTAACAGAGCATCTTCCATACTGTCTTCGCAGAATAAAATTTCAATATCGTCGTAGTTCATTTTTTTATTTTTAATGTTTTGTATCTGGCAGGCTAAAGTAAAATACTGCACCTGCATCTAATTTTGATTCTGCCCACACTGTTCCGTAGTGTCGGTTTATTATTTTTTGCACTATTGCCAGACCTATGCCTGTTCCTGAAAACTCCTCCTGCGAGTGCAGGCGCTGAAAGACGCCGAATAATTTATCATAATACTCCATGTCAAAACCTGCTCCCCAATCTTTTATGCTATATATGATTTTATCATTTTTAGAAGCTGACGTTATCTTAATTCGGGTTTCTGATTTATATTTTGAATATTTGATCGCATTTGAAATTAAATTTATCCATACTTGTTTAATAAGTGATGGATCTCCATATGCAGGAGCAAGATCATCGATTTCAAAAATTGGGGTGTTTTCGTCTTTTTCAACTATCATATCGCTTATAACAGTACTTAATAGTGTTGCCATATTTATATTTACAGAAGCTACTTGTTTACGGCCTAATTTACTGAAAGCTAATAAGTCATCTATTAGTACTCCCATTTTATTGGAGTTTTTTATTATGGCTTGGAGAACATTTTTCCCATCATCGTCGATCGCATCAATATGATCCTCTATTAAAATTTGTGTATAGCCGTTAATGGCACGTATTGGCGCACGAAGATCATGCGAAACAGAATAGGAAAACGACTCCAGTTCTTCCTGAGCTTTCTTGAGTTCATTGTTTGCCAGGGTCAGTTCTTGGGTTCGTTTTTCCTGATAAGCAAGTTCCCGATTGGTAACGATTAATTCCGCTGCTCGCTTCTCTTTCTCTACTTTTCTTTTTTGTTTTAGAATATTTTCAGCAGCTAATTTCTTATTTGCAATAATCAATTCAGCTGCACGCTTTTCTTTTTCATTACTCTGAAAAGCAAGTTCTTTATTGGCTATGATTAATTCAGATGCCCGTTTTTCTTTTTGTTCGTTCTGGAACTTCAGTTCTTTATTTGCTATAACTAATTCAGCGGCACGTTTTTCCTTTTCTTTATTCTGAAAAGCAAGTTCTTTATTGGCTATGATTAATTCAGATGCCCGTTTTTCTTTTTGTTCGTTCTGGAACTTCAGTTCTTTATTTGCAATAACTAATTCAGCGGCACGTTTTTCCTTTTCTTTATTTTGAAAAGCAAGTTCTTTATTGGCTATGATTAGTTCAGATGCCCGTTTTTCTTTTTGTTCGTTCTGGAACTTCAGTTCTTTATTTGCAATAACTAATTCAGCGGCACGTTTTTCCTTTTCCTTATTCTGAAAGGCAAGTTCTTTATTGGCTATGATTAGTTCAGATGCCCGTTTTTCTTTTTGTTCGTTCTGGAACTTCAGTTCTTTATTTGCAATAACTAATTCGGCGGCACGTTTTTCCTTTTCTTTATTCTGAAAAGCAAGTTCTTTATTGGCTATAATTAATTCAGAGGCCCGTTTTTCTTTTTGTTCGTTCTGGAACTTCAGTTCTTTATTGGCTATAACTAATTCGGCGGCACGTTTTTCCTTTTCCTTATTCTGAAAGGCAAGTTCTTTATTGGCTATGATTAATTCAGATGCCCGTTTTTCTTTTTGTTCGTTCTGAAATTTTAATTCCTTATTGGCCACAACTAGTTCAGCCGCACGTTTTTCCTTTTCTTTATTCTGAAAAGCAAGTTCTTTATTGGCAATGATTAATTCAGATGCTCTTTTTTCCTTTTCTTGTGCCTGGACAGCCAACTGCAAAAATTGTGTTTTTGCAAGTGTAATATCCGTTGCGATTTTTAAGATTTTATAGGGTTTACCATTAGTGTCAAAAATGGGATTATAACTACCCAAAAGCCATATTGATTTTCCATTTTTAGCAACCCGTATGAATTCATCTTTTTGATAAATTCCTTTTTTTAAGCTGCTCCAAAACAATTGATAGGCATTTGATTTTGAATAGGAGGGATTAACAAAAATACTATGATGTTTTCCCAGTAAATCAATTTCATTGTAGCCCATAATTTCAAGAAAATTCTTATTGGCACTCAGAATATTGCCTTCAAGATCGAACTCTATTGATGCGTTTGAGGTATTAATAGCATTGATATGATTGTTTAACAGCTGCTCTTTTGCTTTTAGCTGCTCCTGTAAGTTCTGAATTTTTGCGGTCTGTTTTTCACTATTTTGAAATGTAGTCGGATTATTTATTACACCAGATTCCGCATTAAGATTTTCTTTTTGGATATTGTGAACGGCTTGTTCCTGAGAAAGGATTATTTCCTTTTTGTCATTTTTTTCTTTGAGATTCATATAATACGAATTTATATTTAGAAAAATAATGGCAGTAATTTGCTGGAAAAGCACCTATATTTTAGTAATTATTAGAACGGGAACCTTAAAATTTAAATTTAAGGAATTATGGTTTTGAACGAATATAGTTAAATTAACTGGTTAAATGCTTACTTTTTTATAGTATTATTATAATTAGAAGAACGTAAGGTTTATTGTTTTTAGCAATTTTAATGTTTTGGTTACTAAGAATCGCAAAATTTGCATTCCGTTTAATTTAAAAGAGTATCTTGCCTGCCAGTACTATAGCAAAGAATTTATGAATAAAGGCGGACCAATAATAATTATAGAAGATGATCAGGATGATCAGGAAATCCTGAGGTTGGTATTTGAGGAACTTAATTACAAGAATGAAATCATTTTTTTTGGTGATGGAGAATTGGCACTTAATTATCTAACTTCAACAGCTATTGAGCCCTTTATTATATTCTCTGATATAAATATGCCTAAATTAAATGGAATAGAGTTACGCTCAAAAATTCATGAAAATGAAGATTTGAGAATGAAGTCCATTCCTTACTTATTTTTCACTACAGGTGCCGAGCAAAAGCATGTTGTGGAAGCCTATTCAAAATCTGTACAGGGATTTTTTATAAAGCCGTACGATTTTATAGAAATGAAAGATATGATAAAAAGTATTGTCGAATATTGGCAGAAATGCGTTTCTCCCAATTATATAAGATAGATAAAAACTAAATATCTTTTTTCTTTAAAAACCGTCCCCGAGGCTCATCACCCTCATAAAGTACAATTTCGGAATGTAAAAACTGTGCTGCCGCTGCTGAATCTTTTACTTTCGTAGCACTGCGTTTCAACATTTCAGACTCAAACTCATTTAATACACTTTCTCTCAATCCGGCTTTTTTCCAATGAGATAGAGATTTGCATCCTTTTGAGATCCCTCGAGCAAGTGAGAGCGCGTCTAGCAGAGCCTGATTTGCGCCTTGTCCTTTAAATGGACTCATTGGGTGAGCTGCATCTCCAATTAGAGTTACTTGTCCACTTTTTTCTAACAATTCTGATTTTAGTAATTCCCGATCATATACAGGATAACCGGAAATCTGCGCTTCCAGGGTCGCCGCTAAAATTTGCGGAGTAGGATCGTGCCATTGCGTTCTTCGACACGCTTCTTCCTTGAGTGCCTGAGATCCTAGTGCACTAAGTACCTTGGCATCTTCTTCTGGCATTGGAAAGCTAAGTTGCCACATCACCGAATCTGCGGTATAAGGCATCATGTAAATTCGCTCATTACCGTTAGCGGTTTGAAATACAGTAGCTGAATCCAATAAGGAACGATCAACTCCTTCCAAAGCACTTAATGGACAAATACCCAAAATCACAATACAGTCTAAGTAACGCAAAGGGGTAATATCTTCACCAATTAGTAATCTGCGTACAGAGCTGCGAATACCATCGGCCCCTACAATAAGATCTGCCCTGACACTTTTAATTTCGCCATCGACCTGAAAAGTTAATTCCATCTCTTCCTGATCAGATTCTTTAAAATCAATTAATTGATGTCCCCATTGTACAAAATCAGATCCGCCCAGTTGCTCCAATAGTGCTAAACGCAAAGATTGTCGGGCTATATGTACATTTGTACGTTTTGGAGAAGTTTTTACATCAGATTCTATCCACTTTCTGATTCCCCATTCCCCAATCACTTTCCCCTCGGTAGTATGGACAATATGCCTTGTTGATATAACTCCTTCTTGTAAAGAAAAAATACCCAATCCTTCAATTGCTTTACTGGCTTGCTGAAGCGTAAGTCCATAACCCTGAGATCGGGCATCAAAGTTAGTATCACGTTCATAAAGAGTAAAAGGAATTCTGCGGTGCAAACAAGCTACAGCCAGAGCTACTCCTCCGATACCGCCACCAATAATAGCAACGTGTGGGTAATTTTCTTTATCAGCAACGGGAGGGTTGGCAGAAGGAATTAACCCTGATCCGGAACAATTCAGGCATAAGTATAAGTGAGCTTTAGGACGAACCGGAATTTTTCCTTCGCCATTCGTTTTTTCAAATAAATCGAGTTCTGTCTGGTAGCGGAGCTTCACTTTTTTGCTAAGCCTCTGACTTTTTTTGCCGCGTCCATTACATTCGGGACAAATAACCCAGCTTGTTTGTTTATGCTCCACTTTTTATTTTCTCTCTTTATTCGATTATACAATCTGTTGCTCTATGCTGAGATCATTACGCAAATTTAAGATAAAAGATTGCCAGGACAAGGCTCCTTTAGAATTTTGTAGAAAAACGCCCAATACATTCTCAGCAAAAAAAGCTGCATTAAATCACATGTTCTTTTGCAGGGATTTAAGGATGTTGAAATTTTCGACAACTTTTAAAGTAGTAAATTGATATAGAGTGATATTTTATAACTTTTAGAAATGATTATATAAGCATGAAAGTAAGTATTTAAAGTAATTTTATTGAAACTTTAAAACTTACATATTATGAACACAAATAATAAAAATCCGAAACCAAATAATCAAAAAATTGGCGCTGATAAAAGTGATACGACAAAACATCAATATAAAGAACATGATGAAGTTTTAACAAACGATGAAAATTATGATGTTGACACTCATAAATTTAAAGGTGAAGCACCTGAATTAGATGATAAGTTAAACAATGAAGAAAAAAAATAAAAAAGAAACGTCTCAAAAAAGAATTTGAGACGTTTCTTTTTTTATCTATAAGCTTGATAAGTTATTAATTATGCTAAATTGTTGTTTTTTCTAAAGACTTCAATATGACTCCCATTTACAATATTAAAAAAAAATAAAAAGTAAAAAAACAAGTATGGATTGATTTTTATAGATTTGTAAAATCTGTATATTCCCAAATTAGTTACGGAAATCAATTATAAAATCTAATGGCAATGAAACCTGTTACTTCAATATTTTTATTTTTAATGTTTGTTTGTTCAAATTCTTATTCACAACTGAGTGCAGATAAAATATTCGAAAGCTTTAAACAAGGGGAACGTACAAATTGCTCATCAATAGCTTTTATTAAAGCGTCTTTAAATGTTTATGGACTGGACAATCTTTTTTTAACTGAAAAAATAAATGACAGCCTGTTTAGAATAACACTAAAAAATAATGCGTCATTTAATTTGAGCGGTAATGAGTTAAATAAAGCTAAATTTTCTGCTGATTTTGTATTTATTAAAGACAATTGTGAGAGCGAACAAATAACTGATTATGCAGTATTGACCTATGCAGTGATGGCAAAATACAAGCAAATTATTGATAAGAAGTCAACTTTTGATAAAGCATTAGAAGATTTGGAAGAAGGGGAAGTCTATACCCCAACAATCTATAAATATTTAGGATTTAAAGAAGGCAAAGAAATACAAAAATTAAAACGAGAATCAGGGAGTGAATTTTGTGGAGTTGTTGCTTGGTCTACCGCTCATGCCGTTTTTGTTTGTGAAGAATTTATGGACTATTATGGCAACAAAAAAAGTATATGGATAAAATATCCAGGCCGTTTTAGAATAATCAAGTCGTAAAAAGCCCTGGAAAATACCTTAAACAGTTAGTAAAATACAATATAAATTGCAGCTATAGCAGGGCGGATGCACCGCAATTAAACCAATTGTTTATTTTTTTTGAAAAAAGAAAACAATAAAGTTGTAATTTAAGTTAATTTATATATTTTTGTTTTCGTCAACAACCAACCTACATTAAGATTATGAAAATGAAAATTACTTTACTATGTGCACTTTTCTTCTTGGCAACTGGCGCTATTTCAGCACAAGCTAAAAATGCTCCAAGAAGTATTATCAGTACGACAGCTCTAATCCGTAAATACCATGATCAAAAAGAATTGAGTGGTATGCAAAAAGGAGAACTTTTAGAATTATACATTGAACGTATTAAAGTTCTTGTAAAAACGTTACCTTATATCGCTTTGGTTACTAAACCAGGTGTTACAATGGCAGACTTAGGTATTCCGGACGATGGTGAGCACAAAAAAATATTAGATAACCAGGCAGTTGGTACAACAACATTTTTGGATACAACAGTAGAATTTCAGAGAAAAATGATGCCTTATTCTGATAAAGGAAATCTTATTGCTGCGATTTTATTTTACGAAAGCACTTTAAAATCATTACACGAGTTCAACGATTTGAACGAAATGTAATATCTCTATAGCATTACAAAACAAAAAAGCCTTCAAAGTCATTTGATTTTGAACTGCCCCCAAAATGTTAGACACAATTTGGGGGCATTTTTATGGAAAGAAAAGTAAAATACAGTATTGAATTTAAACTTCATTGTGTAAATGATGAACTGCCCCCAAAATGTTAGACACAATTTGGGGGCATTTTTATGGAAAGAAAAGTAAAATACAGTATTGAATTTAAACTTCATTGTGTAAATGAGGTTTTGAAGAACCACCAATCGATTTATTCGGTTGCAAAAGAGAATAATTTCGATGGATCCAACCTTAGAAAATGGATTAAATTTTATCAGCGTTATGGCCAGGAAGGTCTTTTGCCCAGAAAGAATCAAAAATACCCTTCAGATTTTAAATTAAAAGTGCTGCAAAGAATTGAAAACAAGTCTGTATCTTTGAGAGAAGCCTGCGTTGAGTTTAATATTCCCAGCGATTCTATTATAATTCAATGGCAAAAGAATTATAAGGACAGAGCAATAGCGGGCTTAGAGTGTAAACCTACAGGAAGACCTAAATCTATGACTATCAAGCGAGCCAAAAAGAAATCTGACAAACCCCTGACTAGAGAAGAAGAACTTTTATTAGAGATAGAATCATTAAAATGTGAAAATGCTCTTTTAAAAAAGTTCAATGCCTTAGTTCAAGCCGCAGAAATGAAGAATATAAAACGCAAGCCATAATAGAATTAAGGCATGAGTATGATCTTGGCACTATGCTGGGTCATATGAATATGGCACGTAGTAGTTACTATTACTACCAAAAAAAATATCATATAGAAGATAAGTACAAATACATTAAAGAACTGATCAAGCAGATTTACCATCTTCATAAAGGCAGGTTTGGTTATAGACGTATTACTTTAGAACTAAGAAATAAAGGTGTTTTAATTAATCATAAAACGGTTCTCAGATTAATGACACTCTTAGGATTAAAAAGTATTATTAGATTAAAAAAGTATAAATCATATAAAGGAGAACAAGGAAAAATAGCGCCTAATATATTAAAGCGTAATTTTAAAGCAGCAATGCCAAATGAAAAATGGGCCACAGATGTTACAGAGTTTAACGTATCGGGAAGTAAATTGTATCTTTCTCCAATAATTGATTTGTTTAATGGGGAAATTATAAGCTATGAATTATCTGAAAGACCTAATTTTAATCAAATCGTATCAATGCTTAATAAATCTTTTGAAAAAATACCAGRTCAAGTTAATTTAATCTTGCACTCAGATCAGGGATGGCAGTATCAGATGAAACAATACCAATATTTACTAAAACAAAAAGGAATTAAACAAAGTATGTCCAGAAGAGGAAATTGCCTAGACAATGCAATAATTGAAAACTTCTTCGGAATATTAAAAACTGAATTGTTTTATCTTAAAAAATATAGTTCGACTAATCAACTAAAACAGGAAATTATCGAATATATAGACTATTACAATAATGATCGAATAAAACTTAATCTAAAAGGAATGAGCCCGATACAATATCGAGCTCATTATTATCAAATTTAATTATAAATTCGTCTAAACTTTTGGGTGCAGTTCATTKTGRAGGCTTTTCTAAAAAATAAATAAACTGAACACAAATTCAAAG